>NZ_CP062008.1:0-4800000 GCF_005670685.2 Mycolicibacterium mucogenicum DSM 44124
TGACCGCTAACCCCAGTGCATCGTTCACCGACATCTGGAAAAGCGTGGTCGCCGAACTCAACGGTGACCTCGGCGGCACCACGACGCTGACCGCCCAGCAGCGGGCCTGGTTGCGCATGGTTCAGCCGCTGGTGCTGACCGAAGGCTTCGCGTTGCTGTCGGTCCCCACCCAGTTCGTGCAGAACGAGATCGAACGGCACCTGCGTGAACCGATCATCGCCGCGCTGAGCCGACACCTCGGACAGCGCGTCGACCTGGGTGTTCGCATCGCGGTCCCGGAGACCGACGACCGGCCGGTGGCCGCCGAAACCCCCGACGCCGAGACGCCGGAACCTGAACCCGTCACCGCCGCCGACGACCTGGACGACGACGCCGAAGAACTGTCCAGTGCCGAAGAGACCTGGCCCCGGTACTTCAACCGGCCGCCCGCGGACGAATCGGCCGATCTGAGCCTCAACCGGCGCTACACCTTCGACACCTTTGTCATCGGCGCCTCGAACCGGTTCGCGCACGCCGCGACACTGGCCATCGCCGAAGCGCCGGCCCGGGCCTACAACCCGCTGTTCATCTGGGGTGAATCAGGTCTGGGCAAGACGCACCTGCTGCACGCGGCCGGTAACTACGCGCAGAAGCTGTTCCCCGGCATGCGGGTCAAGTACGTCTCGACCGAGCAGTTCACCAACGACTTCATCAACTCGTTGCGTGACGACCGGACCGCATCGTTCAAGCGCAGCTTCCGCGACATCGACGTCCTGCTGGTCGACGACATCCAGTTCATCGAAGGCAAGGAAAGCACTCAGGAAGAGTTCTTCCACACCTTCAATACGCTGCACAACGCCAACAAGCAGATCGTCATCTCGTCGGACCGGCCGCCGAAACAGCTTGCGACGCTGGAAGACCGGCTGCGGACCCGGTTCGAATGGGGTCTGATCACCGATGTTCAGCCGCCCGAGCTGGAGACCCGCATCGCGATCCTGCGCAAGAAGGCGCAGATGGACCGCCTGGATGTGCCGGACGACGTGCTCGAGCTCATCGCCAGCCGCATCGATCGCAACATCCGCGAGCTCGAGGGTGCGTTGATCCGTGTGACGGCGTTCGCGTCGCTGAACAAGACGATGATCGACAAGTCTCTGGCCGAGATCGTGCTGCGAGATCTCATCGCCGACGCCGGCACCACCCAGATCAGCATCGCCACGATCATGGCGGCCACGGCCGAGTACTTCGAGACCACCGTGGAGGAGCTCCGCGGCCCCGGTAAGACCCGCGCCGTCGCCCTCTCCCGGCAGATCGCCATGTATCTGTGCCGGGAACTCACGGACCTGTCCTTGCCGCGGATCGGGCAGGCCTTCGGCCGCGACCACACCACGGTGATGTACGCCGAGCGCAAGATCAAGAAGGAAATGGCTTCGCGGCGTGAGGTTTTCGATCACGTCAAGGAACTCACCACCCGGATCCGGCAGCGTTCCAAGCACTGAATCTGTCCTTGTGACATCGGCCCGCAGGCACTCACGCCTGCGGGCCGATGTTGTTTTGTCGGGCCGTGAGTGGGGTACTCGAGCCGCGGATCCCCCGGATCCAGCGTGTTTTGTGCCCCGACGACCCGAATCTCAAAAAAAGATTTTTTGGCATCACGAGCACCTCCAGTCACACAACGGGGTGTGCACAGCGCTGTGTACTACATGGGATAAACCCTGGGATTTAGCTCAGAACAATCCACATGGCCGGATCGCTCCACAAATACACGGATTGGATTAACGGCGCGTGCACAGTCTGCGCACAGCCCCGGATCCCGCCGGTGAGGCCCGGACCAGCAAGTCCGTGGATCCATCCACAGCGTGCACAGCCCCTATTACTAATACCTTTAGATCTCTCTAGATCTTCTTCTAAAAGCAGTCCGTTGGGGAAACTCCCGGTGGACAACCGGATCCCGGCGGCCTTCCGGGGGTCGTCACGAGCTCTCCCGGCTGATCGTTTAGCTTTCAACTTCACGCGGAACGCTCTACGGTGTTCTTCGATAGCCGGAACCAACGCCGATGCGTGTTGTTCACGCCTCACGGCGGGATCCGGCAGGCAAGCGTGGTGGGGTAACAGCGAAGGGACGCTATGGACGTGGCGACAACAGCCGGTCTGACCGATTTGAAGTTCCGTCTCGTTCGGGAAGACTTCGCCGACGCCGTGGCCTGGGTGGCGCGGATCCTGCCGTCCCGGCCGCTGAACCCGGTCCTGGCCGGTGTGCTGCTGACCGGCTCCGATGACGGTCTGACCATCTCCGGATACGACTACGAGGTGTCGGCCGAAGTTCGCGTCGCGGCGGAAATCTCTTCTCCCGGAAGCGTTTTGGTGTCGGGCAAGCTGCTCTCGGACATCACCCGCGCGCTGCCGGCCAAGCCGGTGGAACTCAGCGTCGAAGGCACCCGCGTGGCGCTGAGCTGCGGTAGCGCCCGTTTCTCCCTGCCGACCATGGCGGTCGAGGATTACCCGGCGCTGCCGGCACTCCCCGATGAGACCGGCATCGTGCCCGCCAACGTCTTCGCCGAGGCGATCGGTCAGGTGGCCGTCGCCGCCGGCCGCGACGACACCCTGCCGATGCTCACCGGTGTGCGCGTCGAGATCTCGGGTGAGAAGGTCGTGCTGGCTGCCACCGACCGCTTCCGGCTCGCGGTCCGTGAACTCACCTGGAACTCGGCAGTGCCGGATCTCGAAGCGGCCGTGCTGGTTCCGGCGAAGACGCTGGCCGAGTCCGCCAAGTCGGGATCCGACGGCACCGAGGTGCACCTGTCGCTGGGTGCCGGTCAGGCCGTCGGCAAGGACGGCATGCTGGGTATTCGCAGCAATGGCAAGCGCACCACCACGCGCCTGCTCGACGCCGAGTTCCCGAAATTCCGTCAGCTGCTGCCGGCTGAGCACACCGCGGTCGCCACCATCGGTGTCGCCGAGCTGGCCGAGGCCATCAAGCGTGTCGCACTGGTCGCCGATCGTGGCGCCCAGGTCCGCATGGAGTTCGCCGACGACATCCTGCGCCTGTCTGCCGGTGCCGACGACGTTGGTCGCGCCGAAGAAGACCTGCCGGTCGAGTTCTACGGTGAGCCACTGACGATCGCCTTCAACCCGACCTACCTGACCGACGGGCTGGGTTCTTTACATGCCGATCGTGTGACGTTCGGGTTCACGACGCCCAGCAAGCCTGCAGTGTTGCGGCCCGCCGGGGAGAATCAGTACTCGGGATCCGGTCCGTTCCCCGCCGGGGACACCGACTACGTGTACTTGCTGATGCCGGTGCGCCTGCCGGGCTGACCGGAACACGACAGCGGAGGAAGCACTGATGCAGCTGGGGTTGATCGGCCTCGGAAAAATGGGCTTCAACATGCGCGAGCGTCTGCGCGGTGGCGGCCACGAAGTCATCGGGTACGACCCGCGGCCGGAAGTCAGCGACGTGCCGTCGCTCGCTGCGCTCGCCGAGCACCTCACGGCGCCTCGCGTGGTGTGGGTCATGGTGCCCTCGGGCGAGATCACCCGCGAGACCATCGAGGATCTCGCCGAGGTGCTCAGCTCCGGTGACCTGGTGATCGACGGCGGCAACTCGCGCTACACCGAGGACGCCGTGCACGCAAAGTTGTTGGCGGACAAGGGAATCGGCTTCATCGATGCCGGGGTTTCCGGTGGCGTCTGGGGCCTGACCGAAGGCTATGGCCTGATGGTCGGCGGCAGTGACGACGACGTCGCGCGCGTCATGCCGATCTTCGAGACGCTGCGGCCCGAGGGAGATCTCGCCGACGGCTTCGTCCACGCCGGCCCGGTCGGCGCCGGCCACTTCGCCAAGATGGTGCACAACGGCGTGGAGTACGCGCTGATGACGGCCTACGGCGAAGGTTACGAGATGCTGGCCGCGTCGGACCTGATCAAGGACCCGCAGGCGGTGTACCAGGCCTGGACCAACGGCACCGTCGTGCGGTCGTGGCTGCAGCAGCTGCTGGCCAAGGCGCTCAAGGAAGACCCCCAGCTGGCCGACATCAGCGGCTACACCGAGGATTCCGGTGAAGGCCGCTGGACGGTCGAGGAGGCCATCCGGCTGCGGGTGCCGGTGCCGAGCATCGCAGCGTCGCTGTTCGCCCGGTTCCTGTCCCGCCAGGATGACTCGCCGACCATGAAAGCCGTTGCGGCACTTCGTAATCAATTCGGTGGCCACGCCGTCCAGAGGGTCAGTAAGTCCGGCTAGGTGTTCGTTCGACAGCTCAGTCTGACCGACTTCCGGTCGTGGCCGCGGCTCGACCTGGAATTGGCACCGGGTCGGACCGTGTTCGTCGGCCAGAACGGTTTCGGCAAGACCAATATCGTTGAGGCCCTGTGGTATACCGCCACGCTCGGGTCCCACCGGGTGGCCTCGGACGCCCCCCTCATCCGGTCCGGGTGTGACCGCGCCGTCGTCTCCACCATCGTGGTCAACGACGGCCGGGAGCTGGCGGTGGATCTCGACATCACCGCCGGCCGGGCCAACAAGGCGCGGCTGAACCGCTCCCCAGTCCGGTCCGCGCGCGAAATTCTCGGCGCCCTGCGGGCGGTGTTGTTCGCGCCGGAAGATCTGTCGTTGGTCCGCGGCGATCCGGGGGAACGCCGGCGGTACCTCGACGAACTCGCCAGCACCCGGCGACCGCGGCTCGGTGGGGTACGGGCGGATTACGAGAAAGTGGTGCGCCAGCGCACCGCGCTGCTGAAATCCGCGGGCGCCAGCCGTTTTCGCGGTGCGGATGCCGGCGCGCTCGAGACCCTCGATGTCTGGGACGGTCACCTGGCCGCCCACGGCGCCGAGCTGATCGCCGCCCGCGTGAACCTGATCAACGAATTGCACCCGGAGATCACCAAGGCGTACCACCTGCTGGCACCGGCGTCGCGGCCCGCATCGGTCCGCTACCGCAGTTCGGTCGAGGCCGTCGAAGAACAGGCCGGCACCGGGTCGGTCGATGTTGCGGCCTACCAGAGCGCCCTGCTCGATGAACTCGCCCGCCGCCGGTCCGCCGAACTCGAGCGCGGCGTCTGCCTGGTCGGTCCCCACCGCGACGACCTCGAACTGCGCCTCGGCGACCAGCTCGCGAAAGGTTTTGCCAGCCACGGGGAATCGTGGTCGATGGCGTTGGCGCTGCGCCTGGGCGCATACGAACTGCTGCGGACCGACGGCACCGACCCAGTGTTGCTCCTCGACGACGTGTTCGCCGAACTCGATTCGGCACGCCGGCGGGCGCTCGCCGACGTGGCACAATCGGCGGAGCAGGTTTTGGTCACCGCGGCGGTGCCCGACGACATTCCCCAGGACTGGGACGGCACCCGAGTCAATGTGGTGATGCGTGACGACGACGGCGGGCGGATTTCGGTGGTGGACGCATGAGCGACGCTTGCGGAGCGAATCAACGACCGAGCAGCGAGGAACCGCAGAATTCCGACGTGCCCGAAAGTGCTTTCCCGCCACCGCATCTGGCCCATCTCAAGGGCATGGATCTGGTGCGCCGCACGCTGGAGGAAGCCCGCGGCGCGGCCCGCAGCCAAGGAAAAGATGTCGGTCGCGGCCGTAATGCGCCGGTCTCGAAGGCCCGCCGCGGCGGTGGTCGTCGCACCTGGTCGGGGCCCGGGCCCGATCGCCGGGACCCGCAGTTGCTGGGTTCGGCGACCATGGACCTGGCCCGCAGCCGGGGCTGGTCGGGCCGAATGGCCGAAGGATCGGTGTTCGGCCAGTGGTCGACGGTCGTCGGCGACCAGATCGCCGAGCACGCCTCCCCCACGTCGCTGCGCGACGGCGTGCTGACGGTGACGGCCGAATCGACGGCCTGGGCGACGCAGCTGCGGATGGTGCAGTCGCAGATCTTGGCCAAGATCGCCGCGTCCGTCGGCGACGGTGTCGTCACGTCGCTGAAGATCCTGGGCCCGTCGGGTCCGACGTGGCAGAAGGGCCCGCGGAATTTCGGCGCCCGCGGACCGCGCGACACCTTCGGCTGAGGCCAAAACCGGGCGTCGCTCAGCGCGCCGATGAGTCTCAGATGACGCCCCTGGAGCGTCCGGACGCGACATCACCCGAGAAATTCCCCGCACGGCGCGAACAGACGTGTCAAAACGCTGTCAGAAAGTCAGTGCCGTCCGTACCTACCGGTAGACTGTCGACAGATCTGAGAGCGGTGTCCTCACCGCCCCCTCGAACCCCAAGGAGACGCGTCCGACGTGGCTGCCCAAAAGAAGGATGCGCCGGCTGAGTACGGTGCCGATTCGATCAAGGTCCTCGAAGGTCTGGAAGCGGTCCGCAAGCGTCCCGGTATGTACATCGGCTCCACCGGCGAGCGCGGTCTGCACCACCTGATCTGGGAAGTTGTGGACAACGCGGTCGACGAGGCGATGGCCGGTTTCGCGACCAAGGTCGACGTCCGCATCCTCGAGGACGGCGGCGTCCAGGTCACCGACGACGGTCGCGGTATCCCCGTCGCGATGCACGCCACCGGTATCCCGACCGTCGATGTCGTCATGACCGTGCTGCACGCCGGCGGCAAGTTCGAAGAGGGCGCCTACCAGGTGTCCGGCGGTCTGCACGGCGTCGGCGTCTCGGTGGTGAACGCCCTGTCGACGCGGCTCGAGGCCGACATCCACAAGGACGGCTTCGAGTGGCACCAGACCTACGACAAGTCCGTCCCCGGCACACTGCGCAAGGGCGAGCCGTCGAAGAAGAACGGCACCACCATCCGGTTCTGGGCCGACCCCGACATCTTCGAGACCACGGTCTACGACTTCGAGACCATCGCCCGTCGTCTGCAGGAAATGGCCTTCCTGAACAAGGGCCTGACCATCGAGCTGACCGACGAGCGGGTCGCCGCTGCCGCGGTTGTTGACGAGGTTGTCAGCGATCACGCCGAAGCCCCCAAGTCCGCCGAGGAGCAGGCCGCCGAAGCCGCCGCCCCGCAGAAGGTGAAGCACCGCGTCTTCCACTACCCCGACGGTCTCGTCGACTTCGTCAAGCACATCAACCGGACGAAGAGCGCCATCCAGCAGAGCATCATCGACTTCGGTGGCAAGGGTGACGGCCACGAGGTCGAGATCGCCATGCAGTGGAACGCCGGTTACTCCGAGTCGGTGCACACCTTCGCCAACACCATCAACACGCATGAGGGTGGTACGCACGAAGAAGGTTTCCGCGCCGCGCTGACGACTGTGGTCAACAAGTACGCGCGCGACAAGAAGCTGCTGAAGGAGAAGGAAGCCAACCTCACGGGTGACGACATCCGTGAAGGTCTGGCGGCGGTGGTCTCGGTGAAGGTCCGTCAGCCCCAGTTCGAGGGCCAGACCAAGACCAAGCTGGGCAACACCGAGGTCAAGTCTTTCGTGCAGAAGATCTGTAACGAGCAGCTGACCCACTGGTTCGAGGCCAACCCAGCCGAGGCCAAAACGGTTGTCAACAAGGCGGTTTCGTCGGCGCAGGCCCGTGTCGCCGCGCGTAAGGCGCGGGAGCTGGTGCGCCGCAAGAGCGCGACCGACATCGGTGGTCTGCCCGGCAAGCTGGCCGACTGCCGCTCCACCGACCCGACGAAGTCGGAACTGTATGTGGTGGAGGGCGATTCGGCCGGTGGTTCGGCCAAGAGTGGCCGCGACTCGATGTTCCAGGCGATCCTGCCGCTGCGCGGCAAGATCATCAACGTCGAGAAGGCGCGCATCGACCGCGTGCTGAAGAACAACGAGGTCCAGGCCATCATCACGGCGCTGGGCACCGGTATTCACGACGAGTTCGACATCTCCAAGCTGCGGTATCACAAGATCGTGCTGATGGCCGACGCCGACGTCGACGGCCAGCACATCTCGACACTGCTGCTGACCCTGCTGTTCCGCTTCATGAAGCCGCTGGTGGAAAACGGCCATATCTTCCTGGCCCAGCCGCCGCTGTACAAGCTGAAATGGCAACGCAGCGAACCGGAATTCGCGTACTCGGACCGCGAGCGCGACGGCCTGCTCGAGGCCGGCAAGAAGGCCGGCAAGCGCATCAACACCGACGACGGCATCCAGCGCTACAAGGGTCTGGGTGAGATGGACGCCAAGGAGCTGTGGGAAACCACCATGGATCCGTCCATCCGGGTGCTGCGCCAGGTCACCCTCGACGACGCCGCGGCCGCCGACGAACTGTTCTCGATCCTGATGGGCGAGGACGTCGAGGCGCGCCGCAGCTTCATCACCCGGAACGCGAAAGATGTTCGCTTCCTTGATGTTTAGCAATCAGCCCGCGCGAAGCGCTGCGAATCCGGCCGAGCTCGGCCGCTGAAAATCGATGTTTAACGTGAAACAATCCGCAGAAGGAATTCGATGACCGACACCCTGCCTCCCGAAGGCGATCGGATCGAACCGGTCGACATCCAGCAGGAGATGCAGCGCAGCTACATCGATTACGCCATGAGCGTCATCGTGGGCCGCGCCCTCCCCGAGGTCCGTGACGGCCTCAAGCCCGTGCACCGCCGCGTGCTCTACGCCATGTACGACTCCGGGTTCCGGCCGGACCGCTCGCACGCCAAGTCGGCGCGTTCGGTCGCCGAGACCATGGGTAACTACCACCCGCACGGTGACGCCTCGATCTACGACACCCTGGTCCGCATGGCCCAGCCGTGGTCGCTGCGCTACCCGCTGGTCGACGGACAGGGCAACTTCGGCTCGCCGGGTAACGACCCCGCGGCCGCCATGCGTTACACCGAGGCCCGGCTCACCCCGCTGGCCATGGAGATGCTGCGCGAAATCGACGAGGAGACAGTCGATTTCATCCCCAACTACGACGGCCGAGTGCAAGAGCCGACCGTCCTGCCCAGCCGGTTCCCCAACCTGCTGGCCAACGGCTCCGGCGGTATCGCCGTCGGTATGGCCACCAACATCCCGCCGCACAACCTCCGCGAACTCGCCGAGGCCGTGTACTGGTGCCTGGAGAACCACGAAGCCGACGAGGAGACGACCCTCGAAGCGGTGATGGAGCGGGTCAAGGGCCCGGACTTCCCCACCCACGGCCTGATCGTCGGATCGCAGGGTATCTCCGACACCTACAAGACCGGTCGCGGTTCGATCCGCATGCGCGGCGTCGTCGAGATCGAGGAAGACGCCAAGGGCCGCAACTCGCTCGTCATCACCGAGCTGCCGTACCAGGTCAACCACGACAACTTCATCACCTCGATCGCCGAGCAGGTGCGCGACGGCAAGATCGGCGGCATCTCGAACATCGAGGACCAGTCCAGTGACCGCGTGGGTCTGCGGATCGTCGTCGACCTCAAGCGCGACGCCGTCGCCAAGGTGGTGCTGAACAACCTCTACAAGCACACCCAGCTGCAGACCAGCTTCGGTGCCAACATGCTGTCGATCGTCGACGGTGTGCCGCGCACCCTGCGGCTGGACCAGATGATCCGCTACTACGTCGCCCATCAGCTCGACGTCATCGTCCGGCGCACGCGGTACCGGCTCCGCAAGGCCAACGAACGTGCCCACATCTTGCGCGGTCTGGTGAAAGCCCTTGACGCCCTTGATGAGGTCATCGCGCTGATCCGCGCGTCGGCCAACGCCGACGCCGCCCGGACCGGCTTGATGGAGCTGCTCGAAGTCGACGAGATCCAGGCTCAGGCCATCCTCGACATGCAGCTGCGTCGTCTGGCCGCCCTGGAACGTCAGCGCATCGTCGACGACCTCGCCAAGATCGAGGCCGAGATCGCCGACCTCGAGGACATTCTCGCCAAGCCCGAGCGGCAGCGCGCCATCGTCCGCGACGAGCTCAAGGAGCTCGCCGACAAGTACGGCGACGACCGTCGTACCCGGATCATCGCGGCCGACGGTGACGTCACCGACGAGGACCTGATCCAGCGCGAGGACGTCGTCGTCACCATCACCGAGACCGGCTACGCCAAGCGCACCAAGACCGACCTCTACCGCAGTCAGAAGCGCGGCGGTAAGGGCGTGCAGGGCGCCGGGCTCAAGCAGGACGACATCGTCAACCACTTCTTCGTGTGCTCGACGCACGACTGGATCCTGTTCTTCACCACGCAGGGCCGGGTGTACCGGGCCAAGGCGTACGACCTGCCCGAGGCCTCCCGGACCGCGCGCGGCCAGCATGTGGCGAACCTGCTGGCCTTCCAGCCGGAGGAGCGCATCGCCCAGGTCATCCAGATCAAGAGCTACGAGGACGCGCCCTATCTGGTGCTCGCTACCCGCAACGGTCTGGTGAAGAAGTCCAAGCTGGCCGACTTCGATTCGAACCGCTCGGGCGGCATCGTCGCGATCAACCTGCGCGACGGCGACGAACTCGTCGGTGCCGTGCTGTGCTCCGCCGAAGAGGACCTGCTGCTGGTGTCCGCCAACGGCCAGTCCATCCGGTTCTCCGCGACCGACGAGGCGCTGCGGCCGATGGGTCGCGCCACCTCGGGTGTGCAGGGCATGCGCTTCAACGAGGACGACCGTTTGCTGTCGCTCAACGTCGTCGTGCCGGACACCTACCTGTTGGTCGCGACCGCGGGTGGTTACGCCAAGCGGACGGCCATCGACGAGTACACGGCACAGGGCCGCGGCGGCAAGGGCATCCTCACGATCCAGTACGACCCGAAACGTGGCAGTCTGGTCGGTGCGTTGATCGTCGATGACGACACCGAGTTGTACGCCATCACTTCCGGCGGTGGTGTCATCCGGACCGCGGCACGTCAGGTGCGCAAGGCCGGACGGCAGACCAAGGGTGTGCGGTTGATGAACCTGGGTGAGGGCGACACACTGATTGCCGTCGCGCGCAACGCCGAAGAGGCCGAAGGTGGCGACGAGACCGACACCGAGGTCGACGCCGTGACCGAGACCGAGACCGACGAGACGTAGTGCTGCGACTGTCCCCAGCAGCCCTGATTGAAGGAGCCGCCAGGTGAGTTCCCCGAACGAGCCGGGATACACCCGTACCGGTGACGGACCCGCGAGCAATAACGGGCCGGCCACCGGATCGGGTGGCGGCGCCCACGCGGCCGAGCCGGGCGGCGACACCCCGCCCTGGCAGCGGACCCGCAGCGGGGCTCAGGCGGACGCTCCGGCTGCCGGCGGCCAGAGCCTTGACGAGCGGCTCAACCGGTTCGTCAGCGGCAGTGGACCGGCATCGGCGCTGGGTGGCGGTTCGCCTTCCGAGGCGGAGACGACCATTACGCCGGCCATCACTCCCGACGTCCCCCCGGTGCCGCCGGTCCCGTCGTCGTCGCCGGCGGTGACCCCGCAGGGCAACGTGCCGCCGAAGCCGGTCCGCACGGCCGAGACGGTTCGGACGGAAACCCGGCCCGAGGCCGCCTACGCCAGCGAGATCCCGGACCTGTCCCGTCAGCCGCAGCGCCGGGCGGGCGAGCCGCGGGAGCCCCGCAGCACCGTCGCCACGGTGTCGCCGGCCCCGGCGCGTTCGACGGCGCCGCGCAGCCGCGCGGGGGCCCGGCAGGACGGCCCGGTGCGGGCCAGCATGCAGGTGCGCCGCGTCGACCCGTGGAGTGTGCTGAAGGTCTCGCTGGTGCTGTCGGTGGCGTTGTTCTTCGTCTGGATGATCGCCGTCGCGTTCCTGTACCTCGTCCTCGGTGGCATGGGTGTGTGGAGCAAGCTCAACAGCAACGTCGGCGACCTGCTCACCAGCGGTGGCGGCAGCGGCGGCGAATTGGTTTCTGCCAGTACGATTTTCGGCGGCGCAACCCTCATCGGGTTGGTCAACATCGTGCTGCTGACGGCCATGGCCACGGCGGCGGCGTTCGTCTACAACCTGACCACGGATCTGGTCGGCGGCGTCGAGGTGACGCTCGCAGACCGCGACTGACGTCGCGTTTTGGGCGCAGAGGTACCCATACGGTAATCTCATCGCTCGGCCGCAAGGCCACTTTCGGGCCTATAGCTCAGGCGGTTAGAGCGCTTCGCTGATAACGAAGAGGTCGGAGGTTCGAGTCCTCCTAGGCCCACGGAAGTCGGTACCACCGACTCCCCCACCGGAAGGGTGCACCGTGAGATTGGTTCTGCTGGTGCTGGGTGCCTTGCTAGGAGTGGCTGCGGTAACCGTATGGCGGACCCAGCATGGCGCAGAGGTCTGGCATTCACTTCAATCGGACACCATCGAGGGGCCTTAGCTCAGTTGGTAGAGCGCTGCCTTTGCAAGGCAGATGTCAGGAGTTCGAATCTCCTAGGCTCCACAAAAATCCACAGCAGTTCGCAAAGCGGTTCCGAGTCATCGGGGCCGCTTTTCGCGTCTGACGGGAGCGGAGTTCCAACGGCGCTCCAACGTCACCGTCCTACGCTGGCGCCCATGACGACAGAGATCAGCTACGCGAAGTGGATGTTGCCGCTGTCGGTGCCGTTCGGCCTCGGACCCAAGCACAGCGAGATCGAGGTGCGCGACGGCGCGCTGCACGTGGCCATGGGCTGGGGCTTCTCCGCCGACATCCCGCTGGCATCGATCACGGAAGCCGGTCGCTGGGAGGGCCGCATCACGTCGTGGGGCGTGCACGGCTTCCGCGGCCGCTGGCTGGTCAACGGATCGTCGGACGGCGTCGTCGCAATCACGATCGATCCGCCCGTCAAGGCCAAGGTGTGCGGCGTGCCGGTGACACTGCGCCAGCTCGGGGTCAGCGTGACGGATCCCGATGCGCTGATCGCGGCTGTGAATCGTTGAGCCGACGAATATGAGCTTGTGTGCCAAATCCCGTCCGGATCTGGCACACAAGCTCAGTCTCGGCGCAGAAAACTAGGGCTGCGGCGTCACATCCACGCTCGGGGGCAGCGGGGACGGCTCCGGCTGCATCGAGCGCCGCACGATCGAGAACGTGATGCCTCCGAGCGCCAGGACCGCGACGGTCGCGCCGGCGATCAGCAGGGGCCGGCGACGCTTGGACCCGGCCTCCACGACAAGGGCGAGATCGCCGGCGGCGTCGTCGCTGCGGTGGCACCGACGCCCCACCCAGCGGGCGGTCCCGACCGTCGACCCGACGCCCAGCCCGAGCACCCCGCGCAGGATCAGCAGCGGCCCGACGATGGTGTACTTCAGCCCGCGACCCAGGCGGGCACCGGAGCTGGGGCGGCTGACCTCGGGGTCGTTCTCGGTGACAGTGCTCATCAACCAACCTCTCTGCCGGACACGATTTCTGCAGACCTCCCGAGCGGAGGCCGGGCTCTACGCCAGGGCTTCCACGTTATTCGGTGGGGGCGACTTCGGGGTCTTAAATGTGAGTGGCAGACTGACTTTCCGTGACGAGCCCCATTCAGACTGCGACCGCGACGCTGCACACCAACCGCGGCGACATCAAGATTGCTTTGTTCGGTAACCACGCGCCCAAGACCGTCGCCAACTTCGTTGGACTGGCCCAGGGCACCAAGGATTACTCCACCGAGAACGCCTCGGGCGGCACCTCCGGCCCGTTCTACGACGGCGTCATCTTCCACCGCGTCATCGACGGCTTCATGATCCAGGGCGGCGACCCGACCGGCACCGGTCGCGGCGGCCCTGGCTACCAGTTCGCCGACGAGTTCCACCCGGAGCTGCAGTTCGACAAGCCGTACCTGCTGGCCATGGCCAACGCCGGGCCGGGCACCAACGGCTCGCAGTTCTTCATCACCGTCGGCCCGACGCCGCACCTGAACCGTCGCCACACCATCTTCGGTGAGGTCGTCGACGAGGCGTCGCAGAAGGTTGTGGACGCCATCGCGACCACCGCCACCGACCGCGGTGACCGCCCGACCGAGCCGGTTGTCGTCGACTCGATCACCGTTTCCTGAATTCCAGCCTGACGCGCGGCGCGGCAGTCCCCTACCCGGGGCTGTCGCGCCGTTTGCGTTGGAGAGCTAGGGAATCAGCCCGGCGTCGGTCAGGGCGTCGAGGACGTTGATGGGGTCGGTGCCGACGTCCCACCGTGTGAAGACCAGGAGCCGGTCGTCGACGGTGTCGAGCTCCAGCAGCCGCACTTTGCGCGTCAGTCGGCGGAACTCGGTGATACGCACACTCTTGAGGTCGGCCTGTGTATAAGTCTGGGTACTGAACCACCCGCGCACTACGATCCCGGCCGGCGTGATCGCGAGCTTCGGCCGCGCGCGCCAGGACATCACGGCGAACACCAGCAGGCCGATGGCGGCGATGCCGCCGAGGAGGCGTCCGGGCAGGTCAGTGACCGAAGTCAGGGCCACAGCGGCGAGTACGACGCCGAATGCTCCACAGGCCGCGATACCGGCTGTCGGCGGCCTCCATTGAGTTTGTTCCACGAGATGTCCACACCCTTGGGGGCAAGTTATCCACAGGCACTATCCCCAATGGGGATGAATCACATCGATGTGATTGGGTGTCCGTCAGGTTGCCAGTTGGGTTACGTAACGAGACTCGGATGTAACGAACCGGGTCTGTTGACGCAGCTCAGCGCCACCGCATGGTCAGCAGCAGGCCGGTGATCATGAAGGCGAAGGCGATGGCGTAGTTCCACTGGGCGAGATCGGCCATCCACTGCAGCAGGTGTGGCGTACCGGCCGGGTTCAGCGCGGCGAGCTGGAACACCGCCAACCAGATCAGACCGATCAGCATGAGCGAGCAGAAGAACACCACGAACCACACGCTCGACGGCCCGGCCTTGACCTTCACCGGCGTCCGACTCACCGGGTTGATGGTGAAGTCGTTCTTCTTGCGAACCTTGGACTTGGGCATTGGTACCTTCGCGGACAGTCGGTGCCGCACTCCCGCGCCGGTGGAGAAAAACCGGCAATTCGGTGCGACGATGGAGCGGTATGCACTCAGAGCCTAACGCAGAAGACGTGTCGCCTCGCAGGCCCTGGTGGACGGCCGGGACCTCGGAACCTGCCCAGCCGGCCCGCCACTCGGCCTGGCGATTCGGTGTGCCGGTGGTCTGTGTGCTCGCCGGCCTCCTGCTCGCCACCACGCACAGCGTCTCCGGGGGCAGCGAGATCCGGCGCAGCGACGCGCCCCGCCTCGTCGACATGGTGAAGGAAGCACAACGCACCGTCGCCACCCGTGCCGCCGAACGCGACAACCTGCAGCGTCAGCTCGAGAATCACCACGGCGGTACGCCCGGCGCCGATGCCGCGCTCGGCGCCATCACCAGTCGCGCCAACGAACTGGGTCTGGAGCTCGGCCTCGACCCCATGCGGGGACCGGGCCTGGTGATCACCCTCAACGACGCGCAGCGCAACGCGCAGGGCCAGTACCCGCACGACGCCACCCCGGACGACCTCGTCGTACACCAGCAGGACGTCCAGGCGGTGCTCAACGCGCTGTGGCTGGGGGGCGCCGAGGCCGTCCAGATGCAGGACCAGCGGATTCTGGCCACCTCGGCCCCGCGCTGCGTCGGGAACACCCTGCTGCTCAACGGCCGTACCTACAGCCCGCCGTACGTCATCACCGTGATCGGCAACGTCGAGGGCATGCGCGCTGCACTCGCCGCCGCACCGCTGGTGACGCTCTACAAGCAGTACGTGGTCCGGTTCGGACTCGGTTACACCGAGGACCCGCGGGCATCGGTGGACGTCGTCGGTCACCGGATGCCGCTGAAACTCCGGTACGCCCAACCGGCCGGACCGGTCACATATTGAGTGATCGGGTCGGCGGGTGACCCAGTAGCCTGGCGGCATGCAGGTTCTCGTCCTCGACAACTACGACAGCTTCGTGTTCAACCTGGTCCAGTACCTGGGTCAGCTCGGGGTGCACGCGCAGGTCTGGCGTAGCGACGACGAGCGCGTCTCCACTCCCGACGGCGTTGCCGCGGTGGCGAAGGAGTTCGACGGGATCCTGGTGAGCCCCGGCCCCGGCACCCCGGAGCGGGCGGGCGCGTCCATTCCGTTGGTCCGGGCGTGCGCGGAGTCCGGTACTCCCCTACTCGGGGTGTGTCTGGGACATCAGGCGATCGGTGTGGCTTTCGGCGGCACGGTCGACCGCGCGCCGGAGCTGCTGCACGGCAAGACCAGCCAGGTGCACCACGCGAACAGCGGTGTGCTGCAAGGACTTCCGGACCCGTTCACGGCGACCCGCTACCACTCGCTGACCATCCTGCCGGAGACGCTGCCGGATGAGCTCGAGGCCATCGGGCAGACCGACAGCGGCGTGATAATGGCTGTGCGGCACCGCGAGCTCCCGATTCACGGAGTGCAGTTCCACCCGGAGAGCATCCTGACGCAGGGCGGCCACCGGATGCTGGCCAACTGGCTCGCCTTCTGTGGCGAGGCTCCCGACGAGGCACTGGTCAGTCGGCTCGAGCACGAAGTCGCCGACGCGGTCTCGGCCGCGACTCGCACGGCCTGACCGAGCGGCCTTACGAGGCGAAGCTCAGCGTGATCGACGCGTTGAAGTTGACGCCACTGCCGGCCGCCGGCATCTGGCTCACCACCGCATTGCTGCGCTGACCACTGTTCTGCACGTCGGCGCCCTTGATCAGCACGCCGGTCCAGCCCAGGGCGCGCAGATTCGGTTCGGCGTCGGTCCAGAACTGACCGCTCAGGTTCGGCATGACGAACTGGTTGCCCTGCGACACCTTCAGCGTGATCGGCGCGTCCTTGGCCGTCGGCGTGCCCGCCGCCGGGTCGGTGCCGATGATCTCGCCGGCCGGTTTCGGGCTGTCGATCGGGGCCGTCAGGATCGTCGTGAAGCCGACGGTGTTGAGGTTCTTGGTCGCGATGTCGACGGTCTGCCCGTTGACGTCGGGGATCGGGACCAGGCCCGGTCCGGAGCCGACGATGATCGTGATGACGTTGGTGATCGCCGAGGTCTGGTGCGCCGGCGGGTTGGTCGCGATGACCCGGTCCTTCTGCTCCGGCAGCGACTGCGACACCGTCTGCTGGATGTTCCGGAAGCCGGCCGACTGCAGCTTGGCCATGGCGTCGGCGGGCGACAGCTTCGACACGTCCGGGACCTCGCGCTGCTCCGGTCCGGTGGAGATGTTGATGGTGATCTCGTCACCGGCGGCGACGGAGGTGTTGGCCGCCGGTTCGGTGCCGATGACGTGGTCCGGCGCCACCGTCGAGTCCGGCCGCTGTTGCGTACGGGTCTTGAAGCCGCGGTTCTGCAGGTTGGCGACGGCGTCGGCCTGCGCCAGCCCACGGACGTCCGGAATCTGCTGGTCGTGCGGCTTGCCGCCGATCAGGTTGATGGCCACGGTGACGACGACGGTCAGCACGGCCAGGATGGCCGCGGCGATGAGCCAGCGACCGATCGGCGTCGAGGCGCGGTCCGTCGAGCGGTACGGCTGCGGGTTGACGCTGATCTGCTCCGGCATCATGCTGCGCGGTCCACCGAACCCGCCGGCGCCCATCATCGCGGTGCGCTCGGCGTCGGTGAGCACCTTGGGCGCGTCGGGAGCCTCGCCGGCGTGCACACGGATCAGGTCATTTCGCATGTCCGCGGCGCTCTGATAGCGATTGTCCGGGTTCTTCGCCAGGGCCTTGAGGATGACGGCGTCGAGTCCGGGCGTGATGCCGGAGTGCCGCTGCGACGGCGGCACCGGGTCCTCACGGACATGCTGGTAGGCCACCGCGACCGGGGAATCGCCCACGAAGGGCGGCTCACCGGTGACCAGTTCGTACAGCACGCAGCCCAGCGAGTACACGTCCGAGCGGGCATCGACGTTCTGCCCACTGGCCTGCTCGGGCGACAGGTACTGCGCGGTGCCGATGACCGCGGCGGTCTGCGTCATCCGGTTGCTGCTGTCGGCGATGGCGCGGGCGATGCCGAAGTCCATGACCTTGACCGCATTGGACTTGCTGATCATGATGTTCGCCGGCTTGATGTCCCGGTGCACGATGCCGTGCTGGTGACTGAAGTTCAGGGCCTGACAGGCGTCGGCGATGATCTCGATCGCGCGCTGCTGCGGCAGTGGCCCCTCGGTGTGCACGATGTCGCGCAGCGTCACGCCGTCGACGTACTCCATGACGATGTACGGCAGCGGCCCGTTGGGCGTCTCGGCCTCGCCGGTGTCGTAGACGGCGACGATCGCCGGGTGGTTCAGCGCCGCGGCATTCTGCGCCTCCCGGCGGAACCGCAGGTAGAAGCTGGGGTCCCGAGCCAGGTCGGCGCGCAGCACCTTGACCGCCACATCGCGGTGCAGGCGCAGGTCGCGCCCGAGGTGAACCTCGGACATGCCACCGAAGCCGAGGATGTCCCCCAGCTCGTAGCGGTCGGAGAGGTGCTGGGGCGTGGTCATGAGATGGCCGGTCCTGACAGATCAGGGAGCGAATACGACTGACCCGTCGGTGCGCCCGGCGTCTTCGTGGTCTCGGTGATGGTGTTGGTGACAGTGGACTGCTGCTGGTTCTTCTGGTCCTGCCGGTCCTGCGCGTTGAGCACGATCAGAATCGCGATGACGATCGCCAGCGCACCGAGGACACCGGCCGCCCACAGCAGTGCGCGCTGGCCGGGTGAGAACGTCCGCCGGGCCGGTGGGGCCGGCCGGTGGCTACCGCTGGCCGGTCGGGGCCGCGGGGTTGCGGGTGCCGGACGGGCCGGCTCGATGGCCGCCCGCGCCTGCGTGCTCGACGGGATCGCCGCCGGAGCCGCGCGTCCGATGGTCGGGGCCTGGTTGGGCCGCGGGGGACGGCGTCCGGCCCGGACCGCGGCGACGGCGTCGGCGAACGGGCCGCCGCTGCGGTAGCGGTGGATGGCGTCCTTGGCGAGCGCGATCTCGATGAGCTCGCGGACGTTGGGGGGCAGGTCGGCCGGCAGTGGTGGCGGAGCTTCCTTGATGTGCTTCATCGCGACGGTCAGGGCGCCGTCACCGGTGAACGGGCGTCGTCCGGACACGGACTCGTAGCCGACGACACCGAGCGAGTAGACGTCGCTGGCCGCGGTGGCGTCGTGGCCCAGGGCCTGTTCGGGCGCGATGTACTGCGCCGTGCCCATGACCATCCCCGTCTGGGTGACGGGTGCGGCGTCGACGGCCTTGGCGATACCGAAGTCGGTGAGCTTCACCTGGCCGGTCGGGGTGATCATGATGTTGCCGGGCTTGACGTCGCGGTGCACCAGGCCGGCGCTGTGCGCGACCTGCAGGGCCCGGCCCGTCTGCTCCAGCATGTCCAGCGAGTGCCGCAGTGACAGCCGGCCGGTGCGCTTGATCACCGAGTTCAGCGGCTCACCGTTGACGAGCTCCATCACCAGGTAGGCGGTGCGGCCCGAATCGTCCAGCTCGGTCTCGCCGTAGTCGTAGACGCTGGCGATGCCGGGGTGGTTCAGCATCGCGACCGTGCGCGCCTCGGCGCGGAACCGCTCGACGAATTCGGGGTCGGTCGAATATTCGGCCTTGAGTACCTTGATGGCGACCTGTCGGCCGAGCCTGCTGTCGACGCCCTCCCAGACCTGACCCATGCCGCCAGTGGCGATGAGTCGCTGAAGTCGATAGCGGCCGGAAAGTGTGACTCCGACCCGCGCGCTCATGATCCCTCCCGTAGCGCCGCGGCGATGGTGGCCCGCCCGATGGGTGCGGCCAGCGCACCGCCGGTTGCGGACAAACGGTCTCCACCATTCTCCACTAGGACGGCGACGGCGACCTTCGGGGATTTCGCCGGGGCAAAAGCGATGTACCACGCATGTGGTGGGGTGTGACGTGGATCGGTGCCGTGTTCGGCGGTGCCCGTCTTGGATGCGATCTGCACGCCGGCTATGGCTCCCTTCTGCTGCGTCACCTGCTCGGCGCCGACCATCAGATCCGTAAGTGTAGCCGCGACCTGGGATGAGATGGCCCGCCGCTGTTGGTGCGGTGAGGTAGCCGCGATGTTGGAAAGGTCAGGTCCCTTGAGGTCGTCGACCAGGTACGGGGCCATGCTGACGCCGCCGTTGGCGATCGTCGCGGCAATCATCGCGTTCTGCAGCGGGGTCAGGGCGACGTCCTTCTGGCCGATGCTGGAGATACCCAGGGCCGGGGCGTCGGAAATCGGGCCGACGGTCGACTCCGCGACCTGCAGCGGGATCGACGGCGGCGGGGTGTCCAGGCCGAATTGCCGGGCCATGGTCCGCATCGCGTCGGCGCCGTTGTGCAGGCCGAGTTCGACGAAGGCGGTGTTGCAGGACTTGGCGAACGCCTCACGCAGGGACACCGTCGCGCCCCCGCCGCAAGCCGCGCCGCCGTAGTTCTCGAGTGTTGCGGTGCTGTCCGGCAACGTGATTCGCGCCGCCGACGTCAGCTGGGTGTCCGGGGTGGCACCGGCCTGCAGCGCGGCGGCGGTGGTCAGGACCTTGAACGTCGACCCCGGCGGGTAGGTCTCGGAGATCGCCCGGTTCTGCAGCGGTGACTCGGGGTTGTCGCGCAACTCCTGCCAGGCGGCGGACTGCCGGTCGCCTTCGTGCGAGGCGAGCAGATTCGGGTCGTACGACGGGGACGACACCATGGCGAGAATCTTGCCGGTGGACGGATCCAGCGCCACCACCGAGCCCTTGCAAGGGTTGCCGCCGCAGCCCTGCTGCATCGCGTCCCACGCGGCTTGCTGCACCCGCGGCACGATCGTGGTGTCGACGTTGCCGCCGCGGGGGTCGCGGCCGGTGAAGAAGTCGGCGATGCGGTTGCCGAACAGCCGCTCGTCGGAGCCGTTGAGGATGCTGTCCTCGGCGCGCTCGAGGCCGGCGCTGGAGTACTGCAGCGAGTAGAAGCCGGTGACCGGCGCGTAGACCAGCGGGTTCGGGTAGATGCGCAGGTAGCGGAACCGGCCGTTGGTCGGCATCGAGTAGGCCAGCAGCTGGCCGCCCGCGGTGATCTGGCCGCGCTGGCGCGAGTACTCGTCGAGCAGCACCCGCTGGTTCCGCGGGTCGGCGCGCAGGCCGTCGGCGGCGAACACCTGGGTGGTGGTGGCGTTGAGCAGCAGCAGCACGACCAGTGCCATCACCAGTCCGGAGACGCGACGGAGCGAGGTGTTCATTGCTTCTCGATCACCTCGGTGTTGGCCGCCGCGATCGGCGCTTGGTTCGGGCCCCGGGTGGACAGCGGGCGGCGCGCGACGTGCGAGACCCGCAGCAGCAGGGCCAGCAGGACGTAATTGGACAGCAGGGACGAGCCGCCGTAGGACATCCACGGCGTCGTCAGGCCGGTCTGTGGGATGAGCTTGGTGACGCCGCCGACGACGATGAACAGCTGCAGCGCCAGCGCGGCGGACAGGCCCGCGGCGAGCAGCTTGCCGAAGCTGTCGCGCACGGCGATGGCGGTCCGCAGCCCCCGGATGATGACGATCGTGTAGAGCATCAGCACCGCGGCCAGGCCGACGAGCCCGAGCTCCTCACCCACCGCGGCGATGATGAAGTCGGTCGAGGCGTCGGGCACCGTGCCGGGCTGCCCGTTACCCAGGCCGGTGCCGAAGATGCCGCCCGTGGCGAAGCTGAACAGCGACTGCACCATCTGGTATCCGGCGCCGTCGGGGTCGGCGAACGGGTCCAGCCAGTTCTGCACGCGCACCCGCACGTGATCGAAAAGCTGGTATGCCACAAGGCTTCCCACGCTGAACAGGCTCAGGCCGATGATCACCCAGCTGAGCTTCTCGGTGGCGACGTACAGCAGCACTAGGAACGTCGCGTAGAGCAGCAGCGAGGCGCCGAGGTCCTTCTCGAACACCATGACGCCGATCGAGCCGATCCAGGCCACCAGCAGCGGCGCCAGGTCACGCGGCCGCGGCAGGTCCATCCCGAAGACATGCTTGCCGGCGCTGGTGAACAGGCTGCGCTTGGTGACCAGCACGCTGGCGAAGAAGATCAGCAGCAGGATCTTGGAGAACTCGGCGGGCTGAATCGAGAAGCCCGGCAACCGGATCCAGATCTTGGCGCCGTACTGCTCGGCCACCGAGTCCGGCAACACGGCCGGAATGGCCAGCAGCACCAGACCGGCCAGGCCGCAGAGGTAGCCGTAGCGGGCCAGCATCCGATGGTCGTGCACGAACATCAGCACCGCGGTGAACACCAGGATGCCCAGCAGCGTCCACAGCATCTGCTGGTTGGCGTTGCCGCCCGGCAGGATCCCGGCGGGCCGGGTGTGCGCCGAGAGGTCCAGCCGGTAGATCAGCACCAGGCCCAGGCCGTTCAGCAGCGCGACGACGGGCAGCAGCAGCGGATCGGCATACGGCGCGTACCGGCGCACCGCCAGATGGGCGCCACCGAACAGCACGACGAAGCCGACGGTGAACTGCACCAAATCCATCTGCAGGCCGCGCTCCTGATTGGCCTCGACGATGAGCAGAGCCACCGTCGTGATCACGGCGGCGAACCCCAGCAGCACCAACTCGGAATTACGCCGATTGGGCAGTGGAGGGGCGACCGCGACCGGAGACTGCGGCTGGGTGTCTTCCCGTCGCGGCGCCCGCCCCGGCGTGTCTTCCCGCCCCTTCTCTTGCCCCGGCGTGGTCATGCCGAGGCTCCCACTCGCTCTCGGGCCGTCATGACGCGTTCCGGCAGTTTGTGCCCGGCTCCTGAGGTGGCGGAGGGAGTGCCGTGGCCGTCGGGGACGGAGCCGCGGGCGAGGTCGGGGCAGGTGCGGGGCTGGAGGGGTTGGGAGCCGGCGCCGGGCTTGGTGCCGGTGCGGGGGTCGGCGCCGGGGTGGGGGCGGCCGTCGTCGACGCCGGGGCCTCGGGACCGGGGGCCGGGCCGCGCGGCGGCTGCGGCACCACCGACAGCGACGGCGCCGGTGCAGGGTTCGGAGCGGGCGCCGGCGGGGTGACGGGCGGCGCGCACAGTGGCAGCAGCGAGGCGCGGCTGAGTTCCTTGAGCTGACGGATCGCGTCGTCGACGGTGCCGGTCGGCAGGCCGGCGGTGACCTGGGCGCGGCCGGACTCGCGCAGATCGGCGACCTTCATGGGCTGGCAGCCCGCGCGGGTGTCGTCGACGCCGATGATCGTCATGTCGGAATGGCTGTCCAGACACGCCAGCAGGTAGGGCTCCTGCAGTGGCAGCCCGAGCAGGGAACCCGGCACGCCGCGCATGATGTAGACCGAGCCGTTGTAGCCGGAGACGTAGTAGTTGCTCCGGATCAGGTAGCGCCCGATGGCCAGTCCGCTGACGAGCAGCAGGATCAGCACGATCGCGCCGATGATCAGATTGCGCCGGGTGTGCTTCTTGCGCTGCGGTGGATCAAGTTGTGCCGCAGGCTTTTTCGCGGCTGCCGCCACGCGCTTGGGGTTGAAGGCGGAGGCGCGTCCGGCGGCGGTGTTGGGGGGCAGCGTGTCGTCGTCCTGGCCCGACACCGCGCCGGCCAGGATGGGTGCGGTCTGGCCGTATTCGTAGTCGACGACGTCGGCCACCACGACCGTGACGTTGTCGGGGCCACCGCCGCGCAGGGCCAGCTCGATGAGTCGGTCGGCGCAGTCCACGACGTCCGGGATCTGCATCGCCGTCTGGATGGTCTCGTGGCTGACCGGGTCGGACAGGCCGTCCGAGCACAGCAGGTAGCGGTCACCGGCGCGGACCTCGCGCATCGTCAGCGTCGGCTCGACCTCGTGACCGGTCAGCGCCTTCATGATCAGCGAGCGCTGCGGATGACTGTGGGCCTCTTCGGCCGTGATGCGGCCGTCGTCGACCAGGGTCTGGACGAAGGTGTCGTCCTTGGTGATCTGGGTCAGCTCGCCGTCGCGCATCAGGTAGCCGCGGGAGTCGCCGATGTGCACCATGCCCAGCCGCGTCCCCGCGAACAGGATCGCGCTCAGGGTGGTGCCCATGCCCTCGAGTTCGGGATCGGCCTCGACGTGCGCCGCGATGGCGGCATTGCCGTCGTGGACGGCGTCGTTCAGCTTGGCCAGCAGGTCGCCGCCGGGTTCGTCGTCGTCGAGGTGGGCCAGCGCGGCGATGACCAGCTGCGAGGCGACCTCGCCGGCGGCGTGGCCACCCATGCCGTCCGCCAAGGCGAGGAGGCGGGCCCCCGCATAGACGGAGTCCTCATTGTTGGCGCGGACCAGGCCGCGGTCGCTGCGCGCGGCATATCGGAGTACGAGTGTCACGGGCGCAGCTCAATTACCGTCTTGCCGATTCGAACCGGCGTTCCCATTGGAACCCTTACCGCCGTCGTCACTTTCGCCCTGTCCAGGTATGTACCGTTGGTCGATCCTAGGTCTTCGACGTACCACTCGGAGCCTCTCGGCGACAGCCGGGCGTGCCGTGTCGAGGCGTAGTCGTCGGTGAGCACCAGGGTGGAGTCGTCGGCCCGGCCGATCAGAACGGGCTGGCTGGTCAGGGTGATCCGGGTGCCCGCGAGGGCGCCATCGGTCACCACCAACTGGCGCGCGTACCGGCGTCGGTCCCGGTTGGGCAGCAGGGTGCCACGGAACGCCAGACCGCGCCGCACCATGACGGCTCCGGTGGGTGCGTAGATGTCGGTGCGCAGGACACGCAGAACCGACCAGATGAAAAGCCAGAGCAACAGAAGGAAACCGACCCGCGTCAGCTGCAGAACTAACCCCTGCATCCGACGTCCTCTCCGTTGCCGCATCGAGGCTGGGCCCGGTGCCCGGTAGCCGTCGGCATCGTCACGATACTTTGGCGGTCACCGGCCGGTGTGAACATCATCCGGCCGGTGACGGAAACCGAGCTCAGTGAACGCGGACCACGATCTCGGAGTGACCCACCCGGATGACGTCGCCGTCGGCCAGCTGCCACTCCTGCACCGGGGCGTTGTTGACGGTGGTGCCGTTGGTCGAGTTCAGATCCGAGAGCAGCGCGGTGTGGCCGTCCCAGCGGATCTCGAGGTGCCGGCGCGAAACGCCGGTGTCGGGCAGACGGAACTGTGCGTCCTGGCCGCGGCCGATGACGTTCGCGCCTTCGCGCAGCTGGTAGGTGCGGCCGCTGCCGTCGTCGAGCTGGAGAGTGACGTTCGCGCCCGCGGCACCGTAGCCGCCGTAGCCGGCCGGCTGACCGTAGTCGGGCTCGGCGTAGCCGGCGCCTGCGCCGCCGCCGTAACCCTGGTCGCCGTAGCCGGCCTGGGCCGGAGCCTGACCGTAGCCCTGATCAGCGGGGGCATGACCGTAACCCTGGTCGGCGGGCGGCTGACCGTAGGACGGCTGCTGCGGCTGGCCGTAGTTCTGCTCGCCGTAGCCGCCCTGGCCGTAACCGCCCTGCTGGGGCTGGCCGTAGCCACCCTGCTGGCCGCCGTAACCCTGGTCGGGCTGTCCATAGCCGCCCTGCTGGGGCTGGCCGTAACCGCCCTGCTGGCCGCCGTAACCCTGGTCGGGCTGTCCGTAGCCGCCCTGCTGGGGCTGGCCGTAACCGCCCTGCTGGCCGCCATAGCCCTGATCGGGCTGCTGGCCGTAGCTCTGCTGGCCGTAGCCCTGGTCGGGCTGGCCGTAACCATGCTGAGGACCGACGGGCGGCGGTCCGGGAGGACCACCCTGCGGACCGCCGAAGCCACCCTGGCCGTATCCGGACGGACCCGCGCCGTAACCGGCCTGCTCGGGCTGGCCGTAGCCACCCTGCTGGCCGTACCCGGGGCCACCCTGCGGCGCGCCGTAACCGCCCTGCTGTCCGTAACCCTGCGGGGGCTGGCCGTAGCCCTGACTCGGGTCCTGCGGGTACTGCTGACCGCGCTGCTCGTCGGGCTGCCGTCCGTAGTCGTACTCGTCGCCTGGCTGGCCCTGTCCCTGGCCGGGGCGGTGGGTCGGGTTGTCAGTCATCGTTGGTACTCCTGGTTCTGCGGTGTGCACGCGGTCGCTGGGTGCCGGCCGCGGTGGCCCGGCGGTTGAGTCGGGGTTGACCGCGCCGTGGGCGCGGAATTGGCCGGTATGAAGGCCAGGTGACGGCTCAAACCTGACGACCACCTCACCATACGTTTGCCATCCCCGCTCATGGACGAATCCCTCAAGGTGTTTGGCAAAAGCACTGGGTGTGAGGTCAGGATCGGCGTTCACCTTCTCGAAATCGGTGTAACTGAGCGTAATGACGTAATCGTTCGGTGCCAAAATACGGCCGCCACCGACATCGCGGGCACCGGATTCGGCTTCCCGCTGGAGGGCGGCCTCGACTTCCGGGGGTGCGATCGACCCCCCGAAGACGCGGGCAAAAGCGTCTCCGACCGTGGTCTCGAGCTTGCGCTCGATCCGGTCGACCAGACCCATGTCCCCCTGCCTCGCTTCGTCTCGGTGGTCCAGATGTGATGTGCGCGATACCCGCGGACAGCACTGTTACGCATGGTATCGGCCTGACCTTGTAATACGTGACCAACAGAATCGTGAGAATTCGAAACCCGCTGGTCAGGACGTGATGAGGCGGCACGCAGGCGGTCCGACCACGTCATTTCGCGGTGTCAGTGGGTGCCGATGCGGAGAACCCCGTGGTCAGGCGCGGATTTGGAGCCGGGGGTGGGGGTGGTGGTACTCTCTCCCAGTTGTTTGGGGCGAGTGGCGGAATGGCAGACGCGCTGGCTTCAGGTGCCAGTGTCCTTCGGGACGTGGGGGTTCAAGTCCCCCTTCGCCCACTCAACGAAAGCCGCGAATCCGGTTCGGATTCGCGGCTTTTGCTTTTGGTCGAGCGCGACTGTGAGCGCTTCGCAGGCGAAGCGGCCCTGATCTCTGCATAGTGCTCACACCCGTCGGCAGTTGGGTCAGCAAGAAGCCGTCGATACCGGGCATGCGGGGGTCCGAGACAACTGCGGGTAAGCCAGCGAGGCCTCGAATCCAAAAAGCGGTGGCAGGAAATAGAAGAAACAGAACACCGACCGTCACCGATCAACCCGCGCGGAGTGCCTTGTTGTAGAGAAACGAGAAGGATCATTTCCCCGTCTCGTTTCGCGTCGCCGCGTGGAGAATGCACCCCAATGTTTGCCGTGTTCTAGATCACTGACGGATGACGTTCGGTCTCCCGGCGGGTTCCCGACTACACCTTCCATAACGTGTCCGTCACTGCTGATGGATATCAAAGCTGGCGTATTCAGGGGGAATCGTCGTGGGGGACTTCTTGCCGGGTGGTCGGCGGTGGTGGCGCATCGCTCGGTGGTGGCCGGTGGTGGTGGCTTTGGTGGCCACGATCGCGCTGGCCGTAAGTGGACAGTGTTTGTTTGCCAGCTCTGGCCGGTCAGGGCCTGTAGGCGGGCGTGCCGCATCGATTGGTGATCGTGCACCCTCGGATGCACAGGCGGTGGCTGCTGCGGCGTCCGCTGCATTCGTGGGGACCGCCCTGGCCTCGGATGGCACGCTCAGCGCTGAGGCGCGGTCGGCGAAGATCCCGTCTGATCCGGTGGCGGGCTGGGATCTGCCCACCACCGACGGGCGCAGCGCCCAACTGGTCCTGCCGGCCGGTCTGGGGGCCGGCGAGCACACCCCCGCCGGCCAGGTCGTCTATCCGGACCGCGGCGCCGGTTTCAGCGTGATCGCCGAGAACCAGGGCTCAGGTGGGCGCACCATCACCCGCATCCCCCACCAGCTGACAAACACTGCCACAGCGCCGGGCACCTCAGCGGCGGCAACCAGCGCCGACGGCCAAGTACTGCCGATGGTGCCGATGTTCCTGCGCACCCCAGCAAACACGGTGATGCTGGCCCACACCAGCGGGATCATCACCCTGAACCAGGCCACCCCAGCGGCGACCACCATCGCTACGATCGCCGCCCCACAGGCCCGCGACAGCCGTGGCAGCGTCGTGCCGAGTGCCTTTGTGACCCAACAGATCCGGCCGGGCCTGTATCTGCTGGCCCAAGTGATCCGCCCCGACTCCGCCACGGTATGGCCGGTATACGCCGACCCCTGCTTTTCCTGCATGGTCGACAGCGTCGTGTCTGCAGCTCACACGGTGGCCGACGCTACGGTCGTCGGCGCCAAGGCTGTTGGAAATTTCGTCAAGAACAACCCGCTGGAGTCTGCCGAGATCGTTGGCGGGTCGGTGCTCATGGTCACCGGCGTAGGGACCGGGTTCGGAGCCAGTCTTGTGCTCTCCGGCACCACCGGGCTGGTGCAGAAAGCCGCTGCCGCTGACCCGACAAACCAGGTCCTGGCCGCCGCTGGTGACGCGCTGGAAGTCGCCAACTACATCAGCCCTGCTCGCAGCGTGCAAAAAGGGCTGACCGCGATCGCCGAACGAGGCGCGCAGAAACTCGGTGACGATGTCGCTGAAGGTGCGCTCCGTGACGTTGCGGCGGCCAAACCGGTCACCCCCACCCCGTCACCGCAACTGGCCACCGACGTCGCCGGAGCGCTGACGCCCAAGCCGGGTGTGGGCACTCCGGCAATGCCTACCGGACCTCCGGCAGGACCGCTGCGCTCGCCCGATGGCCGCTACCCCGTGGAGCTGCCCATCGGTCCCGTGCCACCCAAGACCAACTATGAGCCACCAAGTGTGTCGCAGCCTGCGGGCACTCGGAATGACTGCGGCGATATCTGCGAGAACCCGGCGACCATTTATAGCGAGGAATGGACCCCCGGCACGTTCAACAACAAGCTGTCCGCGATCGACGAGGGCCGCGCACCGGTCACCCTCAACCGCGAAACCGACAGGCAGACCATTCGACGCAATCGCAACGGAGCAACAAGTGCGTCTCCGAGCAACAAATGGTGGAACCGTGACGAAGACCCGCTTGCTTCCTCGCTGCAGTCCACGGCGAACGGTGGCACCGAGTCGCGCGTCGAACATGTTCCAGACTGGGAAGGCCAGCGTGAGGGAGACCAAATCTTGCGCACGTTCCGGGAGCAGAACATCAAGCATGGGGACGCCTACGATCGGGTGTTCCGAGGCGATGACGGCCAAGTACGGTGTGCACCTTGCGCAATCGACCGTCGCAACAGGCAGGACGCTGCCGCAGAAGCCGCGCGCGCACGGGCCCAGGCCAACGTCCGGGGAGCGGGCACGACCAGTGCGTCGACATCGACTCAGCGCAGTGCCTCACAAACCAATGTCACCAACAACACCCAAGACACCACCAGCCGCCACGGCGGAAACCGCAATAACTCGCGTGGTTCGAAGAACGGCGCTAAGAAAAACAAGAAGCAAAGCACCAACAAGAAGCATCGCAAAGGTCAGAAGTAGACGCGAGCCGATAAGGTCCACCGAGCATGACTACCCAGCTTATCGCCGAATTTGATGTCTTTCCCGATGGCGGCATGGTCCGCATCGATGCTCCTGGGCACGTAGGGCCAGACCCCGACATCGCCGGAGGGGGACCGCAGTTCGGGGGCGGTGGCACATTCGTGGCGAGCCTCCATTCCATCCGGGTGTGCACGATGTCCGGCGACACCGCCGAGATCGTCGGGCGCGATGTCAAGGTGCGGGTGTACGTTGGCTCCGATCCCGTCGGGTTCGGTGCCCTGATCTACGACGGAACACTCGATCTCACCGAGCCCACGCTGGCCATCGGAGAGATGCTCGTTGGTGATGAATGGCTTCAACGGGTAAATGTCGACCGAACCGGGCCCACTCGAATCCAGGTCTATGCCCAAAACACCGTCCCTGAGTTGGCAGACGAACCCGAAACACCCACCGACCTCAACATTCTCATCGAGTAACAGGCAGGGGGCATCGCGGGGTTGACGTGTCTGCATTCGTTCGACGCCACCGTCCATGAACCCGCACCAAGTGTCGCGGTTGTTAGGGATTTGGATGGCACAGGTCCAATCTCGGTCAGGCGGGCAGGGCATGTGGGGAGCACCGGTCGGGTTTCAAGTTTTCGTCGCAGTGAAAACTTCCAGAGCGACAGACTCGATGAAGCGGTCCGACGGATTGATTGCAAGAAGCGCGGTACTCATTGCCTCTTCGAAGGCACTCTGCCTGTCGCCGAGCAGTCGGCGAAGTGGCAGTGAGGTCGAGTACAGATAGCCGACGATTCGTTCGATCGTCCATGAGCGCCGATATCGGTAGACCTCTCGACCAACCCGCGAAAAGGGAGAACTAACCAATATCTGCTCGTGAGTCCGGCTGTCATCGACTGATGATGGAGAAATAGCTTGGTCATACGTCGGGATGAAGCTGCGCTGGGTGTCTTGGATCGCCTGTTGCCATGGGGCGCTTGGAAATAGGAGGTTCGTGTCGTTGACTATGACTAGGGCGCCATCGTCATCGACCATGTCATCGAGGTCGACGAGGACCTGTGCACGGTCCATCCAGTGAAAGGCACGCCCGACGGTGACGATGCTGAATCGACCCAGATCGACTGGAATGTGTGCTGAACTCCCTTGTCTCCAAAACACATTGGTGACTCCCTGCGCTTCGGCTCGACGGGTGGCTTCGGCGAGCATGCCGGATTCAGGGTCGACGCCGACCGCCTCGGCGACGTGACCTGCCAAAGGCAATGTGAGTTGACCGGTCCCACAGCCGAGGTCGAGCAGACGGCCGGTGCCGTCTAAGCGCAGTTGCTGGACCAGGTCGTTGATAACGACTGCCGGGTAGTTGGGACGAAAGCGCGCGTAATGCCAAGCGGTACCTTCAAAAAGGTCGCCCGCCCAGTTGCTGACGCGTCCATTGGTCTCGCTGATGCTGGTTCCTCCCCGAATGCCAGCCCGGTGCTCAGTCTCGAATGTAGAGAATCCGGACGGCTGAGGGTCCTTTCCCGCGAAGACCGATCACTCCGGCTGTGGCTCTTGGTCGGCCAGCTTTCGAAGCGGACCTCGAACCCAAGCGTCCACCTGGCGTTGCCCGGCGAGGCGCACGACGAGGGACCCCTCCCGCCACGCTCTGGGCTCAGCTTCAGACACCGACGGCCGTCAGCCAATCGCTGTAGAAGAGCGCGATTCCGAGGCCGCAGGTGATGGCGGCGATAAGCCAGAATCGGATGGTCAGCGTGGTCTCGGGCCAGCCGATCAGCTCGAAGTGGTGATGGATCGGCGAGTTCCGGAAAACCCGTCGGCCGGTCGTCCGGAACGAAATGACCTGGATGACCACGGACGTCACCTCGACTACGAACAGGGTGCCCAGGATGATGGCCAGGATTTCGGTGCGGCTGGTCACCGACAGCCCCGCGATGATGCCGCCCAGCGCCAGCGAACCCGTGTCACCCATGATGATCTTGGCGGGCGCGGCATTCCACCATAGGAATCCGATGCAGGCGCCGGCAGTCGCTGCCGCGACGAGAGCCAGATCGAGTGGGTCCCGAACGTGATAGCAGCCGGGTCCGGGCGTGACAGCACACGCGTTTCGAGATTGCCAGAGCGTGATGAGCACGTAAGCCGCGGCCACCATGGTCATGGCACCTGCGGCGAGGCCGTCCAGGCCGTCGGTGAGGTTGACGGCATTCGACCACGCCGAGACGACGACGATACAGAAGAGCACGAAAACCACGGGCGGCATTGTGAATGCGGCGATTTCACGCACGTAGGACAAGTTGGCGCTGCCAGGAGTGAGGCCGTCGGAGTTACGGAACTGGAGCGCAAGTACGCCGAACAGGACTGCCGCAACGAGCTGGCCCACGCTCTTGGCCCGCTTGTTCAAGCCGAGGTTGCGTGCGCGCCGCAGCTTCACGTAGTCGTCGGTGAATCCGACCGCGCCCAGCGCGGTGGCGAGCCCGAGGACGAGCATCCCCGATGCCGTCGGGCCCTCACCGCCGACTACGAGCCCGGCAAGGGTGGTGGTGAGGTAGCCGGCCCAAATCGCGGTGAGGATCGCCAGGCCGCCCATCGTCGGCGTGCCTCGTTTTCGCTGGTGGGTTTGCGGGGCTTCGTCGCGGATCGGCTGGCCCAGCCCAAGCTGGGTGAACATCAGGATCAACACAGGAGTCAGCAGAATGGCGACTGCCAGGGCCACACCCGCGGCGATGAGTATCCGGGTCATAGGCCCGCGTTGGCCTCTCGCGCCAAGTTCGATCGACAGCAGTTACACCGCATTGAAACCTTCGCCCCCATCAGGCCAGTATGGCCCGAGGTCCCTGCGACGCCATCGCAAGTTGCGCACGTCGAGTGTCGTTTCTGACGAAACGCGACCGCGGTGCCTGTCGCGCATCGGGGTGGCTCGCGGTATTCCATTTCTCGCTCTTGCCGGATGTCTGAAGCCGACGTTGGCGATGCACAGGTCCACGAGTCCGACTGCGGGCCAGGCGATTCGCCGACAGCTGATGGTCTGGGCGGCACCGGTGGATAGGCTCGCGCCATGAAAGGTTCGGTCACCGTCCACATGAACGCCCCGGCAGATCAGGTCTGGAACCTGATTGCCGACATTCGCAACACCCCGAAGTACTCGCCGGAAGTGTTCGAGTCCGAGTGGCTGGACGGTGCAACCGGACCGGCGTTGGGAGCCCTGTTCCGCGGCCACGTCAAGCGCAACGAGATCGGGCCGATCTACTGGACGACGTGCCGTGTCACGGCTTGCGAGCCCGGTCGCGAGTTCGGCTTCGCGGTGCTCGCCGGCGACAAGGCGGTCAACAATTGGCACTACGCCCTGGCGCCCGCCGGTGACGGCACCGATGTCACCGAGTCGTTCTGGATGACGCCCGGCCTGCTCGACACCGTGTTCGGCATCTTCGGTGGGCAGCTGCGCACCCGGCGCAACATCCGGGATATGAGGACCACGCTCAACCGGATCAAGGCCGAGGTCGAGTCCGTCTGATCCCCGTCACTGTCTATTTTACGAATTCCAGCAGCCGGCTGAGCATCAATCCCGCGGCGTCCCCGTCGTACTCATTGGGCAGCGAGGCGTCGCTGAACAGGTGGCCCCGCACATCGGGGTAGACGAAATGCTCGAACCGAGCGCCGCCGGCCCGCACTGATGCACCGAGTGCCGCGACCTCGTCGGGTTCGCGAAACGGATCGTGTTCACCTTCGTGGACCTGGACCGGCACGGTATCCGGCCAGGAGCTCACGCCGAACCAATGGGGCGATACCGCGCCGTGCAGTCCGATGAGGCCGCGGGCGCCCGGGCGGGTGGCAGCGAGATAGACGGCGGACGCCGCACCCATCGACAACCCCGCGTACACCACCTCGGCGGGCAGGTCGGCGACCGCGGCAGCAGCCTTCTCGAGGAGGGCCTCATCGCCGCCCAGCGACTGGACATAGGCGAAGGCGGGTTCGTATCCGTCGAATGACGCGCCGTCGAACAGGTCGATGACGTGCACGGTGTGACCGGCCGCCGCCAGCCTGGCGGCGATGTCGCGGACACCCGCGCGTACGCCCAGCACCGAATGGAACAGCACGATCTCAGTCATGGTCACCCCCGCTCTCGGCCAGGGTATGCCCGATCGGCGACGCGGCGCCGGCGGGAAGTGAACGGCTCTGACCGCTGAATCTTTGATTTGTGCGAGGAAACGGTCTGATCGACCGGGCAACCCTTCCTGACCGCGATTCCCGCGCCCACACTCGGTGCACGAGCTGGGGAAGGGGATCGGCGTGAAGGCACAGATCGTCCACGAAATCCCGGCGCCCGTGTGGGTCGCGCCCGAGCCCGGTGTCGATTGGCGGACCGTCGTGGAGGCGACGGCGGCATCGTGGAGCCGCCCGACGGTCTTGCAGTGGACCACTGAGGTCGACGACGACGGCACGCACCACCGCAGTGAGCGCTATGACATCTCACAGCAGTCCTTGCCGGATTTACCGAAGTATGTGCTAACCGGCTATGGCTTGGACTTCATGAGCGGCAGCGTGGACTTTCTGAAGTCGGTCGCCGATGGACACCACGAGCGGATGACGCGCCGTCAGCGGTGGAGCGGGCTGGATCCACACGCCGCGCGGGGTGACCACTGCGAGCCGCCGCTGTGGATGGGCGGGTACGCCATCGGCGCGACCTAGCCACAAGTGACCGCATGGTAATATCGGCGTCGTCCCGGTGAGAACACCGCGTGGGAGGAAGCCATGTCCATTCGCAAGGCCGTGACCGGTCTGGTCCAGCGCCGCACCCTGTTGCCCGAGCGACTCGACGCCGCACTGGCCGGCCCGGGCCGTGATGTCAGCGATCTGACCATCGTCGTAACGGGCGCATCGGCCGGTATCGGCCGGCAGGCGGTCACTCAGCTGCGCGCCCGCGGCGCCACCGTCATCGCTGTTGCCCGCCGTGAGGAAGAACTGCGGACGCTCGCCGCCGAGACCGGATGCTCTTGGCGCACTTGTGATCTCGCTGACCAGGACGCCACCGCGCGCCTGCTGGCGGACCTCGCCGACGAACGCGTGGATGTCTTGGTGAACAACGCAGGCCACTCCATCCGCCGCAGCATCGCCGACGCCACCGACCGTCTGCACGACTACCAGCGCACGATGTCCCTCAACTACCTGGCGGCCGTCCAGCTGAGTCTGGGTCTTCTGCCGGGCATGATCGAGCGTGGCCGTGGCCAGATCGTCAACGTCTGCACCTGGGGCCTGCACGCCAACACGTTTCCGCGCTTCTCGGCGTACGCCGCCTCCAAGAGCGCGCTGGCGATCTTCGGCCGTAGCCTGAACGCGGAGCGGCCCCACCCCGGCATCAGCGCGACCAACGTCTACTTCCCGCTCGTCCGCACCGAAATGATCGCGCCCACAGCCGAATACGAGGATGCTCCGGCACTGTCAGCGGAAGAGGCCGGACGCTGGATCGTGCGGGCCGTCACCCATCAGCCGGTGGAGGTCAGCCCCGCGGTGCTGCGCGCGGTCCTGCCGACGATCGACCTCATCTCCCCCGCTACGGCGGACCGGGCTCTCGCGGCCCTCACCTAGTCGCCGATCGCACATCAGACAAGGACGCCATGAAGACGCACCCCATCTCTCGTACGCTGTCGCGCGTCGTCATCGACGGCGTGCTGCCGCTGGTCGACAGTCGCCTGCCCGCGTCGCGCAAGCCGTTCGACGCCCCGGAGATTCTCAAGCCCCACGACTCCTCACGTGCCTGGGGCGTCACGCATTTCGGCGTATTCGTGCCGGACCTACCAGAGCCCTACCGCTATCTCAACACCATGACGCTGCTGGGTGCGTCGGGCGCCGAACTGTTCGACCTCGATCATCTGGCAGCCTCCGACGCGCGCGACACCACCACGGTCTTCTCGTCGACCGCGCACGCGGATCAGCGGTTCTACCGTGCGTACGACATGAGGACCGACTGTCGATTCACCGCCGATGGCAGCCAGTTGCGCTGGGCCGACGACCTGGCCATCGACGTGGCGATGCCGCACGTCGTCGTCCGCGGCCGCTATCCACCGTTCGATGTCGACCTCAAACTTGATGTCACAGAACAGGTTTCGTACTTCGTGAAGTCGCCGATCTACGACCACCTGAGCCTGCTCGCCCCTACACCGGCACCGTCGACGGGGTGGCGGTCAGTGGGCTCGGCACCTTCGAGTACGCGAGAATCCGCACGCACCAAGCACTTACGCGCCGGCCGGTACCGGCCCAGCTCAAGCTGCCGCTGGACTTCTTCACCTACCAGATCATCAACATCGACGAGCGCACGCAGGTGTTGCTGACCGACGTCCGCGCGCGTGGCCGGACCGCCTGCAAGCTGGCGCACGTGCGGGTCCTCGGCGGCGAGACCGAGGTGTACTCCGACGTCCACTTCGCGGTCACCGAGTACGGCGAGCCGCTGGTCGATGACCGTGGAAACACCATGCGGCGGCCCCGCAAGTTCAAGTGGTCGGTCCGCGATGGTGACCGGGAAATCCTCGCCCTGATCGGGACGGTCGACTCGCCGTGGCGCCTCGGCCACGGACCGGGATACGTCGCCGCATACTCCTATACCGGTACCTGGGGTACCGGATCGGTCTCGGGCAGTGCGTATCTCGAGTGGATCGACGTTCAGCCGAACTGAATCGGCCCGTTCGTCCCAGGCAACGGTCAACTCCGGGACAGAGGTGCCTGCCACCTGATTAGGCTGTCCCGATGACCACGCGTCCCGTCACCGGCAGAACTGGCACCAAGGGTGTGCCGCGCGGTGAGCGCGAGCAGCTGATCGTCGAGGCCGCGATCGCCGAATTCAGCCGGGCCACGTACGCGGGTGCGTCGCTGGCCGCCATCGCCGCGCAGGCCGACGTCTCCAAGACCCTGATCATCAGTTACTTCGGATCCAAAGAGGCGGTCTACGCCGCGTGCGTCACCAAGATCGGCACCCAGATCGAGCAGGCGGTCGCCGACGTGCTGAATTCCCCCGATCACCTGGCCGGGGCCGGCGCCGCCGCCGGCGAGCCGGTGCTGGCCGCCATCTTCACGACGTTCGAGGGGCACCCGGGCGACTGGCATGTGCTGTTCGACCGGTCGGTCCCCAATGGCCCGGCGCGGGATGCGGCGCGTGAGCAGCGGACGATCCTGCGCCAGCAGGCGTTCGCGGGGGTGTCGCGGTCGCTCGGTGGTGTCGGCCTGACCGATCCCGTCGACCTGGTGGCCGCCACCGGCGTCTGGGAACACATGGTGTCGGCGCTCATGCTGTTCTGGCGCAATCATCCCGAGGAGTCCGCAGCCGCGATGGTCGCCCGCGCCCACCGCGTCCTGGCGGCCATGGCCGGGCACACGCTGGACAGCGTGCGGCGCTAGGTCGGGATCCGTCCGGCGATACCGTCCGCCAACAACCGGCGGGGCGGCTCGGTCCCGTCGAGGAGCCGCGTGACGCGTTTGACGATCTGCCACCCGTGTGGCGCCTCGGCGGCGCGGCGGAGATGGAAGTGGCTGACGCCGGCCCGGACGGCCTCGTAAGTTGTTGCGCGCCTGAGCAACAGCGTCGACTCGCACACCGCGACCGCCTCATCACCGTGGACGGTGACGACGGCGGGACTCAGGAAGTGGACGCACCCGGTGGTGATGAAGCCTTGATGACCGGGTGAGCGCACCATCGCCGCGACGTCGTCGGGCCCTGTCATGAGCCAGTTCTCGACGTCGTACACCCCGTCGGGTGCCCACATGGCGGCGACGGCCTCGGCCTCGCCGGCGTCGACGAGCGGGCCGTAGGAAGCGATCATCCGCTCGATGGCGCGTTCGTCTTCGATGCGGGACAACCGCGCTTCGAGGTCGGCCAGCCGCTGGTCGGTCATCGCGACTCCGTGGTCAACAGGTTCGTCAGGTCCGCCAGGGCGCCGAGTTGTTCGCAGCAGTGCGCCGCCGAACGCGAGGCGATCACGCATGTCGCGGCCGTCGCTCCCGCGTCTTCGAGCGCACCGAGTTCATCGAGCGTCTGTTGCGGCGCACCCATCGGATCCAGCGGCCGTGTGGCGAGCGCGATGTCGAAGTCCTCGGGAAGTTCCACGGCGCCAAGCATTGTCGCGATCTCGGCGGCTGAGAGGCCGAACGGCATCCAGCCGTCACCGAGCTCGACGGCGCGGCGCAGCGACCGGCGGGTCCGGCCGCCGACCCAGATGGGCACCCGGTATTGCAGCGCGCAGGGATCCATGACGACCGAGTCGTACGTGTAGTGATCACCTTGATGCACTGGATGATTGGTGGACAGCGCCCCTCGCAGCGCCGCCATCGCCTCGTCCGCGCGGGCGCCCCGGTCGTCCCAGGCTGCCCCCAACAGATCGAACTCCTCGCGCAATGACCCGACGCCGACACCGAGGATCAACCGGCCACCGCTGACCTGGTCGAGGGTGCCGTAGCGCTTGGCGATCTCGAGCGGGTGGTGGTAACCCAGCACCAGCACCGAGGTCGCCAACCGGATCCGCGATGTGCGGCCGGCGATGAATGCCAAGGTGGCCAACGGATCCCAGTACGTCGCCCCTCGGGTGGCCGCGACATCTGTTGGTACAACGACATGTTCAGAGCACGTGAGGTAGTCGACGCCGAGCAGGTCGGCGACGGCGGCGATCTCACCGATCTCGGCGGCCCCGGCGGTCGCCTCCCATGCCGACGCGGTGGCGGGAACCTGGATGACCACCGGCGTCTGCAGACCTATCCGCATGCGTGCGCCCTTCCGAACTGGCGTCTGGATCGGCTACCCTCGGACGCAGAAAACTAAAATGAATTTTAGATATGGAGCGAGAACTTGTCTAGCGAGGACCCCCTGCAGCTACAGCAGTACGGGCCGTGTGCTGTCATCGCCGGTGGCTCGGAAGGCGTCGGCGCCGAGTTCGCGGCGCTGCTCGCCCAGGCCGGCATCAACCTGGTGCTGATCGCGCGCAAGCCCGGCCCGTTGCAGGCCACCGCCGCGAGGTGTCGGGAGTCGGGCGTCGAGGTACGCGAACTGACCGTCGACCTGACCACCGACGACGGCGTCGACCAGATCATCAGCGCCACAGCCGATCTGGAGGTGGGTCTCCTCATCTACAACGCCGGCGCCAACACCCACAGCGCGGAATTCCTCGACGGCGACCTGACGGAATTCCAGCGCGTCATCGACCTGAACGTCACCACTCCCCTGCGATTGGTACACCACTTCGGCGCGTCGATGCGCGAGCGCCGCCGCGGCGGGCTGATGCTGGTCGGCTCGCTCTCCGGACACCTCGGCTCAGCGCGGCACACCGTGTACGGCGGCGTGAAGGCGTTCAGCCGGATCTACGCCGAGGGGCTCTGGCTGGAGCTGCGCGAGCACAACGTGCACGTCCTCGAACTCGTGCTCGGCCTCACCAGGACACCGGCGATGGAGCGCGTCGGCCTCAACTTCGACATCCCCGGGATGCCCGCGTCCGATCCCGCTGACGTCGCCCGCGAAGGCCTGGCGAATCTCGCGAACGGACCGGTGCACATCATCTCGACGCACGCCGCCAATCCGGCGGTGCACGCCACCGCCGATCGCGACAAGGTGCTGCTGGCGTCACACGCGATGATTCAGAAGATGTTGCAGGGCACTCCTTCTGGGCCACCGGACTAGCCATGCCCCGAGCACCACTCGACCGGGAACCGGCGACGCCGAAGACCCCCGCGCAGATCGACCGCTGCGAACGCATCCTCGCCACCGCCGCGCGCCTCGGCGCGCGCCTCGGCCTCGAGGAAGTCCGCATGCAGGACGTGGCGGACCAGTCGGCGGTCTCGATCACCACCGTCTACCGCTACTACCCCACCAAGCATCATCTGTTCGCCGCGTTGCTGTTTCACTACACCCAGGCGGCGTCGCCGCCGGGCCCCACCACGGGCGATCCCGTCGCGGACGTCACCGAACTCATGGTCGGCATCATCCGAGCCATGCTCAGCCGTCCGCAGTTGGCCCGCGCCATGATCACGTCGGTCAACGCCAGGCGCGCCGAGTCGACGGCCGGCGGCGACTACAACCTGCGGCGGAACATCCTCGGCGTCGCGGGCATCGCGGCGCCCACTCCCGATCAGACGCAGATCGCGCTTCTGCTCGAGCAGTGCGCGTACGGCATCCTGTCGTGGGCCATCACCGGGGAGACGACACCCGAGCAGGCCGAGCGCGACATGCGCCGGGCCTGCGAACTGCTCTTGGCGCCCTGGCGCGGACGGACCCGAACCCGACGAAACGAAGGCAACCGATGACGACACCCGTCACCCTGAGCACCGGCGACCAGGCACACGCCATCGAGGCCATCAAGCGCACGTTCGCCCGCCGGCTGCGGTGCATGGACACCAAGCAGTGGGAGATCTATCCGACGCTGCACACCGAGGACGTCGTGTCCGAGACCTGGGATGGGTTGCCCGACAACAACAATTGGACACCCACCCCCGGCAGCAAGAACCGCGTCGTCGGCAAGGCGGCGCTCACGCGCGCCATTCGATCACTGCTCGACGGCGGCACCGCCGTCACGACCGTCCACCACGGGCACACCCCCGAGATCGAGCTGACCAGCAACACCACGGCCACCGGCATCTGGGCCATGGAGGACCAACTGTGGTGGACCAACGGCGACGCCGAAGAACACCTGCACGGCTACGGCCACTATCACGAGCAGTACCGGCTGGAAGACGGCCAGTGGCTCATCAGCTACCGCAAACTGACGCGGCTGCGGGTCGACACCACACCGCACTTCTTCGCCTTCCTCACGCGGCGGTAGCGCGCTCACTTCAGCTGACTGGCGGCGTACTCCTCGGGCCGGTTCTTCTTCATCCACGCGCGTAGGGGCCAGAACAGGATCCACAGCAGCCCGTACCCGGTGAAGTAGATGGCCGCACACAACGGCGCGGCGATCAGCCAGCCCGGGTAGATCAGCAGCAGGAAGAACTGCAGAAACTGTTTGACGCCAACGGGATAGCCGTCGGCCATCGCGAAGAATGCCTTCGGGTGCATCGACGCCAGCAGGCCGCGTCCGGGCGAGGACTTCTGTTCCGTCGGCGTCTCGTCCGCGGTGACGGCGGTGGGTTCGGGGTGGGTCATCGAGCGGGCTCCTCCTCATGCGGCTGCGCGGCGGTGATCAACGGGCGAGGCACGACTTCGCGCCCTCGTACACGCCCTTGCGGTAGGCATCGATCCGGTCGCTGCCCTGACCCTGGCGTTCGACGTCGCCCTCACCCCGGAACAGCAGGAGCGCGGACACCGCTTTGTCGAGGTCGCCCGGCGACAGGCTGTATCGGCTGTCGGCGCGTTCGTGCAGCAGCAGACTCGCGGCCCAGGCGCCGGCCAGGCAGTCGGCCTGCAGCGACGTCTGTTTGTCGCTGCTGTCCTGTCCGAGGCGGGTCAGCAGCGCCAACCCGTACTGCGTCGCGATCAGCGTCGCGACCGCGAAATCACCAGCCTCGTCATAGATTTGGGGCATGGCCTCGACGTTGTCGAATCCGACGTAGTCCTCTGGCACGCAGTAGAACAGCACGTAGCCCTTGGTCGACTCGTTGCCGCAGTCCGGTTGGTTCCGCGGGTCGAGCTTCTGCGCGGGCTTCATCGGCGTCCACGGCTTGCCGGTGCCTTGCTGGTAGAGCCGCGCCATGTAGTCCTCGACATCCTCGGGGACACCGTCGACGATCGACTCGTATGGGGCGTTGCCGCCGGCCGCGGCGTCCTGCGCGTTGTTGAACGGCAGCTCGACCACGACCGGGTTACCGCGCCGGTAGTCGGCGCAGGCCTGCGGGCCCTCGTCGTATCCGTTGCGGAACGAGTTCACCCGGTCGAAACCGCTGCCGTGCGCGCTCAATTCGTGTTGGCCGGTGCCCGGCTCGTCGCGCAGGAACAGCACACCGGCGAGTGCGCGGTCCAGATCGTTGGCGCTGGGCTTGAACGTCTCGGCGCTGTGTTTGGCCCACGCCCCGGCGAAGCAGTCGGCCTGGATCTCCTTGGTGACGGTCTCGCCCTGGAAGTTCGCGCGGGCCTGGATCGCATGCCCCCACTCGTGGGCCATCACTATGGGAATGACGAAGTCGCCGAACCGTTTTCGCAGACTCGGTAGGAGCTCCTCGACGTCCCACGCGACGTTGTCGGCCTTGGCGCAGTAGAACGCGTTGCCGGCGATGTCCGAGGCCGCCTGCGCGCACGGCGGCAGCGGGCCCTGCGTGGGATCCACGGCGTAGAACCCACCTTTGACCGGTGTGTAGTCCTTCTTGTAGAGCTTGGGAAACTCGGTCTGCCAATAGCTTTCGATGTCGCCGATCGCCTTGATGACGATCTTGTTCACCGGGTCCGCGGCGTCGCCGTGAATCTCGATCGGCGGAGCCGACGACGTCGACGATGACGACGGGGGTTCCCCCTGAGGTTTCAAGTGCTTCTCGCCGCAGCCGGCGACCGTCAGGGTGCAGACCGCCAGGAGTGCAGATGCCCGCCACAGGGCCCGGTGAATTCCCATCGCTTACGACGTGGGCTTGTCGTCGACCTTGAACCCGTAGTTCACGTCGGAGCCGTCGACCTTGTTGACGGTGACCGTGACGCCGTAGGTCTGGCCGCTGTCCTTGAGCTCGCACCGCAGCGTGGCGCCCGGGGTGCCCTTCAAGTTCTCCGGGCAGGTCAGCGATTCGGGCTTCGCACCGAACTGCTGACCCAGCTCCTCGCTGATCTGGTTGGCGACCTGCGCCTTGTCGATGGTCTGGACCATGTCGAACTTGACGTTCTGACCCTCGATGCTGGTGACGGTGACGTTCACCGTGCTGGTCTTGTCGCCGACCTTCATGGTGCAGTTGATCTCGGCGCCCTTCTGGCCCGCGAGGTTCTCCGGGCAGGTCACCGAATCGGCCTTCTTGCCGTCGGCGCCGGTCATCTTTTCGACGATCTGGCTCTCGACGTCTTTCTTGCTCACCGACGGCGTCCCGCTGGAACAGGCAGCGGCGCCGAACACGGCAACCGTGATCGCGGACGCCAGAACGAGCCTCTGACACGTCGTGTTGGTCATGTCGCCAACCCCTTCCGAGTTCGGGCGCCAGCCACCGGCGCCGCACTGATCAAGCGGACGGCAAAAGTTAGCGCCGCGATGTTGGAATCCGATTGGAACTCCCCGCAGGTCGGGTTGGTGACCGTCGGCGTTCCAACCGCCTGCGCCGCCGGGTTCAACGGAATTCCAATCGGCCGTCCATATCGTGGCGCCGAGGACGTGACCGGCGTCCGTCGTCAACCCCTGAGGAGTCACGATGCAGATGTCGCATCGCCCTGTCATCGCCGTCGCTGCCGCGGTCTGCCTGAGCATCACGCTGGGCGCGTGCGGAGGTGGCGACAAGGACAAGAGCTCGACCAGCTCCAGTTCCAGCTCGTCGAGTTCGAGCAGCAGCTCGAGTACGACATCGTCCGCGAAGGCAGCGCCAAAACTGAAGCCGCGCAAGGCCGAGGAATCCGGCACGAACCCCACGATCGCCGACTACATCAAGGAAGAGAAGATTCAGGAGACGTCGATCCATCCCGGGGACCCGGGTGCTCCCGCCGTGGACATCGACCGCCCGACCGGCTGGGACAGCGCCGGCGAGGACACTCCTGACTACGCGTACGGCGCACTCGTCTACACCGGACCCGGCGCCCAGAGCACCGACTACACCGCGAACATCATCGCGCTGGTGTCGCGCCTCGACGGTCCGGTGGATCCCGACAAGCTGCTCAAGCTTGCCGGCGGCGAGGTGAAGAACCTGCCCGGATTCGAGTCCGTCGGTGAGGAACCGGGTACGTCGGCCGGCTTCCCGGCCTTCCGCATCGCCGGCACGTACAACCTCAAGGGCGGCGGCAAGGCCGCGTTCGGGCAGGAGACCGTGGTCTTCAAGGGACCCGACGGCCTGTACGTGCTGCAGATCAACGCGACCAGCGACGAGAGCCAGGGCCACGAGCTGTTCGAGGCGCTGGACGCGGTGGATAAATCCTTGAAGATCACCTTCTGACGAAATGGCGACGGCGCCACCCCGAAGTAAGGCGTATCTGCTCAAGAGCCGAACCAACACCTGGTGGGTGAACGTCGAACTGGAGCTGACGGACACCCAGGTGCGGTGCCTTGCGTCCGAGTATTCGAAGTGGGTCGATGACCAGTTGGGGCTGCCCGACTACAAGGCGAAGCTGTCCGCGGGTGAGGAGGTGGTGATCTTCGACTTCCCGCGCGACGCGGTGACGGTCACTTGGCTACGGCAGTTGTACCGGGGCGGCTGTGAGGTCAGTCGCGGGAACTCCCGCAAATGGGTTGTGTCCCTGGTGTATCCGTCCGGGTTCGGCAGTGTGCTGGACCTCATGACGGACCGGGCGATCTGGCGCCAGTGGCGCGAGGAACTGCCCGACCGGAGTGTGAAGGCCTGAGTCAGACGGGCTCGACCGACTGGGCGGCCAGCCTTTCGGCGATGCCACGGGCGAAGGCCTGCTCGCCCGTGGCATCGGCCAGGCGGCTGGCCCGGTGCACCAGGGCGCGGGCACTGTCGGGCCGGCCCTGGTGCAGCTCGATGTCGGAGAGCAGGCACAGGAACATGGTGTTCATGACGGTCGTCCCGTCACAGGTGTATTCGTCGAACGCCCGGAAGGCGACGGTCGCGTCCCCCTCGCCGGAGCCGATGACCTGCGCCCAGACCCGGACGATACGTGCGCAGGCCGCCCATTGCGGGCTGCCCGCCGCGGTGAACTCGACGTCGACCTGGTCTGCCAGTTCGACGATGCCGTCGGTGACACCGAGGACCGCCGCACACTCGACGTAGGTCAGCCGCGCGGCCAGGATGTTGAACACGTCGCCACGGCTCTGCGCGAGATGCAGTGCGCGGCGGTGGTATTCGCGCATGGCCTCCAGGTCCCCGCGGACCGCCTCGGCGATGGCCATCCAGCAGTAGACGCGGGGATGGAAGAAGTGCAGCGGATCGGTGACGGTCTCGGGCGGCGGGAAGGTGTCCATCATGTGCAGGCCGGTGCCGATCAGCATGTCGGTATTGCCGCGCAGCGTGTACAGCAGGATGTGCACGAAGTCGTTGACGAGGCCGATCACCGGATCACCGGACTTGTCGTACTGGTCCTCCAGGCCGATGGCGATGATCTCGACCTCGTCGATGCGGCCGTGCGCGCACAACAGCATGGACTGCAGCGCGATGGCGCCATAGAAGGCGCGGCCCTTGACCTCCTGACCGATCTCGAAGGCCCGCTGGACGGCCGCGGCGGCCGACTCGCTGGCCTGCCCCTCGAGGATGTTCTTCGCGCCGGCCAGGTGTAGCCACAGGGTGGCCTGCCGGTCCAGGTGTTCGGGCTTGGCCGGCAGCCGGTCGCCGATCTGCAGGGCGTGCTCGGCCAGCCCGGCGACGTCGTGGTACGCCGACCGGTTCAGGGCCCGCTGGATGGCGATCTCGAGAATGCCAAGGGCCACATCGGGATTCAGTTCCACCCCGGCCCGCCACGCATGGTCGGCAGTCGCGATGACGTGTTCGTACGCGGCGGTCGCGAGCGTCGCCGTCCGCGTGGTGGCGATGGCGGCGTGCACAGTGGTGCGATCGGTGGTGGCGAGCTGGGCGATGAGTGCGTCGCGCACCAGGCCGTGGCTGAACCGGTAGGCGCCGGGACGTGCGGGCAGTTCGTCGAGCAGGCCGGTCTGATACGCCGGCCGCAGCCGGCTCTGCACCGTCGAGACCGACAGGTCGACGATGTCCGCCAGGTCGGCGACGTTGAATTCGGGCCCGACGACGGCGGCCGCGCACAGCACCCGACGGCAGGGCCGGTCCAGGACGCCGAGCCGGCGGCCGACGACGCCGACCACGGCATCCGACAGCGCGGGATGGCTGCGCTGCGGGGCGCCGTCGGTGTCCAGCGCCCGCGCGAGTTCCTTGATGTAGAAGGGATTTCCGCCGGCCTGCTCCCAGACCTGTGTCGAGATGGCCGGCGGGATCGTGCCGCCGACCACCGCGTCGACGAGGTCTGCCGCGGCCGCACGGTCGATGCCGTCCAGATGCAGTGTGACGGTGTCGTTCGACCGGACGATGCGTTCGAACGACGTCCGATTCATCGGCCGGTCGGCCCCGAAGAAGGTCCAGTTGCCGATGACCTGGATGGGGATACGCGGGAATTCTTCGGCCAGCAGGACGAGCGCGTTGATCGAGGCGGGGTCCGCGCGTTGCAGATCGTCGATGACGAGCACCATCGGGGCCACGGTCGACAGCTCGCGCAGCGCCGCCACGATGCGCTCGACCAAGGCGAATCCCGTTGGCGCGAACCGGCTGCCGGCGTTGAGGTCGTCGTCGCCGTGCCATTCGGGCACCAGGGCGTTGACCACGCCGGGCGTCTCCCGCAGCACGGCCTTGCGGCCGGCGATGCCGAGCTCGCCGCCCAGTTGGCGCAGCAGCTGGATCCACGTCCACAGCTGCGGCAGCTTCACCCCGCTCGGGTGGCCGGCCCAGGCCACGGCGATGCCCGCCGCCCGCGCGCGGTCGACGGCGGCCTGCGCCAGGGTGGTCTTGCCGATGCCGCTGTCGCCGGTCACGAGCGTCAGCCCGCCGGCGCCGCCGTCGGCTCGGCGCACCGCCGCGGTGACGGCACCCAGCTCGGTGTCGCGGCCGACGAACGGTGGTGGTGCCGCTGGGTCCGGATCGGGGTTCAGCACATGCGGTGCGGGTGCGACGCGCAGTTCCGCGGCGCCGTCACGAATCTTCTCGAAGAGCGTCTGCAGGCCTTCGCCGGGCCGGGTGCCGACCTCGCGGTCGAGTGTCGTGCAGGCCCGCTCGAACGCCTGAATGGCATCGGCGGTGCGGTTGGACCGGTGCAGAGCCAGCATCAGATGGCCCCACAACCGTTCCTGCAGTGGATGTTCCGCCAGGGCCGCCTCGACTTCGGGGACCAGTTCGCCGCCGCCGCCGAGTTGCAGTGCGGCGTCGAAACGGGCCTCGATGGCGGTGGTCCGCAGTGCTGCGAAGCGGATGGCTTCAGGGGCGGCGAATTCGTGATAGGCGAACTCTCCGAACGGATCTCCGTGCCAGAGCGCCAGCGCCTCGGTCAGCATCTCGACGGCCGCACCGGCCGAATGGCGGATCAGTGCCGTCCGGCCTTTCGAGACAAGGCTTTCGAAGGTGACGAGATCGATGGTGTCGCCGGCGAGCAGGTTCAGCTGGTAGCCGTGGGGGTGGGACGCGAGCCGTTGGTTCTGCGTGTCGCCCCGGCGGGTATCGGGCGCCTGGTCATGCCCGGCGTCGGCGCCAGGGTCGAGGACCCGACGGAGGTTGGCCACGTACGAGCGCACCGACGCGAGCGCTTTCGGCGGTGGCTCGTCGCCCCAGACTGCGTCGATCAGGCGGTCGATGCTGACCACCGTGCCGTGATTGGCCAGCAATACCGCCAGTACGCACCGCTGTTTCGGTCCGCCGAGCGCCGCCGGCGTGCCGTCGACCCGGGCGGTTACTGCACCCGAGAGGTAGTACTGGGCCATATCCCCCGATTCACAGCAAATTCGGAACTGGGGAGACGATACATCCGCGCGTGACCTGCGGCAGCCCAGATGAACCTGGCAATCTGCTGGCGGGCGGGTCGCTTCAGAGGAGTTCGGGCCCGCGCCGGCGGCCGGCCCGGCTCACGATCCCGAATCCGGTACCCACCAGCAGGAATGGGACGGCGATGATGCCGAGCAGAGTCGGCAGGAACCACACCTGCCAGTAGGTGTTGATGGTGGCGTCGTGGGGGTCGCCGGGGTTGTACCGGACGTCGACGTGTTCGCCGAGCCTGGCCGGTGGCGGATTGCTGCTGATCGAGCTGAGAAAGCGGACGTGGGTCCCTGCGGATGTGGCGAATTCGACGCGCGCCCGGTAGCGCGGGCTGCTGCCACCGCCGCTGGGGACCAGCTCGACGACGGTCCCGTCGGCGTGCCGGTCAGACGAATTCGATTGGGCGACAAACGCTGCGCAGACCCCGGCAGCGACGGCCAACGACAGCCCGACAGCGAGGAACGCCTTCGCCAGGACCGGTGCGGCGGACTTCTTGGGCACGTCGGTGCCGAGTTCGGTCGCGATGGTCGGCGCCGGGTCGGCGGACGCGGTCCGGGCGCGGCGTTTGCGTAGCAGCGCAACGAGAATGGCGATATCCACGATCACGATGACGGCGATCAGCACCACGATGTACTCGATGCGCATGGCCCCTCCGGAGATGTCGACACACAGAGGGTAAGGCGGCGCGATTGGAATCCGGTTGGCGTCGGGGTGCCCGAATACGCCTGTGAGGGTTGTGTCCGCGTATCTCGGGTTCCGCGTACACAACCCTCACAGGGATGCGGGGACAGGCTGTGTCGGCCTAGGCTTCCGTCTGTCCCAAGGTCACCTGCACGGAGCGCTCCGCTCCGGAGGGGTCGGCGTAGGTCACGGTGACGTTGTCACCGGGCGCCTTGGACCGGATCGCCGCGACGAGCGCTTCCGGACTGTCGATCGGCTGGTTGTCGACCTTGGTGATCACGGCGCCCTTGTCCAGGCCGGCCGCGGCGGCGGGACCGTCGGCGACGACGCCGGCCACGGCCGCGCCCTGGGCGCTGTTGTTGGCGGCCAGCTTGACGCCCAGCGAGGCGTGCTGCACGGTGCCGGTGGAGATCAGTTGGTCGGCAATGCGTTTGGCCTGATCGACCGGGATGGCGAAGCCGAGGCCGATCGAACCCGGCTGGGAGCCGCCGGAATCCGGGCCACCGCCGAGCGAGGCGATCGCCGAGTTCACGCCGATCAGATTGCCGTTCATGTCGACCAGCGCGCCACCGGAGTTGCCGGGGTTGATCGCGGCGTCGGTCTGGATGGCGCTCATCACCGACTGCTGGCCGGTCTGCTCGTCACCGGTGCTCACCGGACGGTTCAGCGAGCTGATGATGCCGGTGGTCACGGTGCCCTGCAGGCCGAGCGGTGAGCCGATGGCCACCACGTTCTGTCCGACGCGCAGGTCCTTCGAGGATCCGATGCTGATCGGGGTCAGGTCGGACACCCCCTGGGCCTTGACCACCGCGATGTCGTCGGCCGGATCGGCCCCCACCACGGTGAAGGGCACGGTGCGGCCGTCGGACAGGGTGACGGTCGCCTTGGTCTGACCGGCGCCGGTCATGCCGCGGGGCAGCCGGCCGCTCGGATTGAGTCCGCTGGGCAGCGAATCCTGTTCCGCGGCAGCCTGATTGGCTTCCGCGATGACGTGGTTGTTGGTCAGGATCAGGCCGTCTGCCGTGAGGACGATGCCCGACCCCTCGCCGCCCTGCTGGCCGGTCTGGACCTGCAGCTTGACGACGCTGGGCAGCACCTTGGCCGACACCGCCTCGACGGAACCGGTCGGGGCGGCCGGCGCGGGTGCGGGCACGGAAGCCGTTGGCAGCGCGCGGTTCTGAATGCCGGTGGCGAGCGGAACCTGCGCCGTCGGCGCCATGCTGCCGTAGTGATCGACGGCGGCCATGGTGCCGGCCGCACCGGCCGCGATGGCCACCGCGGCGATGCCGAAGGCCAGCAGCCCGGACCGTGAGCGCTTAGCTGGCGCCGGCGGCACAGGCGGGGCCGGGTACTGCTGCGGCGCCGCGTACGGAGTCCGCAGCGGCTGGGTGTACTCGTCCGAGACGTGGGGACGCTGGTAGCGGTCATTGCTCCACTGGACCAGTTTCTCCTGTTCAGCGGCGTACTGCCGCGACCAGAGGTGCTGGTTGTCCGGGGTCGGCTGGTCTGACGGGTGTCTCATTGGCGTTGACTACTTTCTCGAAACGTCGGTAAGACAGGCGTGCTCGCGCTTGATGTCTCCACCGTGCCGTCGCCAACTGAGGCGTTGCTGAGAAAGAGTTCGGGACAGCCCAAGACTTTTCAGATCACAAAAAGTGTCATCTCGGCCCGTCGGCGCGGATCCAGGTGAGGGTGTTGCCCCGACCGACGTAGCTCAACTCCAGTTGCGTGTCGGTCGCTTTCAACGGCACGTAGAACGCGTCGAAAGACGGCGCGGGACTGGTCCAGTGCAGCCACAACACACAGATGCCGTCGTCGGGCAGCTGACCGGCACCCGGCGTCCGGCCGATGGGCCGGACGCTCCAGGTGCCCGACTCGTCGCCGGCTCCGCGGGATCGCAGCGCACCGTCGGGCGCCAGCGTCGTGGTGGTCGGATCGTCCGGGCCGGTCCAGGCGCCGACGAACTGCTGTGCTGTGACCGACGTGCCCGGGCAGGCGGGGTCGCCGGGGGCGGCGGAGGCCGAGGGCATGCCGCAGGTGGCCATCGTGACCACCAGCGCGGTGACCGCGGATGCGGGATATGCCCATGCGACGCGACTCATGGCCTCAGCGTATGGCGCACGGGGCCGGACCTCGATACCGTCTGCGCATGTTCCGGCGTCTCGTCGTGGTGCTTCTGGCCGTATGGTCGTCGATCCTGATCGGCACCGCGCAGGCCGGGGCCGACCCGGGCGTCGACCCCGGCTCACCGACCGGCGAGGCCATCGTGGCGCCGGCCGTCGCGGCCCTCAAGGCCGAACTGGGCAAGCCCGCGACGCTGGCGGTCGAGGCCATCAACGTCTCCGGGCCGTGGGCCTTCGTGTACGCCGGCATCCGCGGCGCCGACGGACAGGCCTTCGACTTCCGCGGGACACCCCTCGCCGAGGGTGCCGCCGAAGGGTTCGTGTCCCGGACCTACGCGGCCCTGCTGAACCGCCGAGGCGACCACTGGACGGTGACGGAGCAGGCCGTCGGCCCGACGGATGTGGCGTGGCAGGACTGGCCGCAGCGATATGGCGCCCCGGTGTCGTTGATCGCGATTCCGTGAACCCCGGCTGAACTTCGGCCCTGATTCCGGTGTCGGACTCGCCAGACGCTCCGGGCTGAGCCACGATCGACGGGTGCGTCCGACCCGACTGACCGTTGCCGGCGAAATCCCGGACACGGGCATCCCCGACGACTTGTCGACAACCATGACCATCGCCGAGCAGTACGACTGGCACCAGCAGTACCTGCGCCGGCACCGCGTATCGCGGCGGAACTTCCTGCGTGGATCGGCGGCCGCCGCGGCGGTGGCGGCCCTGGGCCTGGCGCCGTTCGGGCGCCGCGCCTACGCGCAGGACGCGCCGCTGAGCATCGCCAACCGCCGGGTCGGATTCGGCGGCGACGCGGACAGCCAGCTGCGGCTGGCCGCGCAGTTGTCGCGAAATCCCGGTAGCACCAAGGTGTTCGTCGACCACGGGCCCACCGATCAGTTGGGCGCGACCATCGAAGCCGAGGTGCGCAACCTCGTCACCCAGATCCCGACCAGCGACCGCGGTGTCCTGGCGGCCGAGCAGTTCTACGCCCATGTCCCGGTCGACGGATTGCCCGGTGGCAGCGCGCATTTCTACCGGTGGCGCACCGAGGACGGTTTCGTCAGTGACGTGCGGTCGGCCAAGACGGCGATGCCCAGTGTGCGAAAGACATTGGCGCCGTTCCGGTTCACCATGATGGGCGACCAGGGCACCGATGACGTCCCGCGCCAGCCGGCGGGACTCAAGCGCGGCGACTACGACGACGGCTACTACAAGCCGGACAACGAGCCCGACGTCCCGCACACCGCCAATGTGTTCAACCAGATCGTCGCGTCCAACCCCGAATTCCACCTGCTGGCGGGGGATATCGCGTATGCCGACCCGTCCGGCGGCGGCAAGCCGTTGTCGTTCGTCCCGTCCGGCGGCAAGGCCGCGCACGGCTTCGACAAGTACAACCCGTTCGTCTGGGACGTCTATCTGGGCTCCATCGAGGCCAGCGCGGCGAGCACGCCGTGGATGTTCGCGACCGGTAACCACGACATGGAGGCCTCGTATCCGAGCCACGGTTACGGCGGCCACCTGGCGCGCATGGACTTTCCGGACAACGGGCCGGCGGCATGCCCGTCGGTCTATTCGTTCACGTACGGCAACGTCGCGGTGCTGTCGTTGGACGCCAACGACGTCAGCTTCGAAATCCGTTCCAACACCGGCTATTCCGACGGTAGTCAGAACTCTTGGGTCGAGCGGACCCTGGCCGCCTACCGCGCCGACCCCAACATCGACTTCATCGTCTGCTTCTTCCACCACTGCGCGTACTCGACCACCGACTCGCACGCCAGCGACGGTGGTGTGCGGGCGGCCTGGTGCGAGTTGTTCGACCGGTATCAGGTCGATCTCGTGCTGCAGGGGCACAACCACGTCTACGAGCGCACCGACCCGATCCGCGGCGACCGCCCCACCAAGGTCGCCGGGGACAATTCGACCGTCGACGCGGAAACCGACGGCACCGTCTACTACACCGTGGGCTGCGCCGGCCGGCCCCGATACGGCTTCCAGCCGGGTGAGCCCGAGAGCTACCGCGGCCACGAAGCCCCCGACACCTTCGTCCCGAACAGCTATGTCTGGACGGCGGACGGCAAGAAGAAGGCGGAGGCGGTCGGCTGGTCGCGCGTGCGCTTCCGCAACTACGCCTTCATCCGCGTCGACGTCAGGCCCGGACAGCTGCTGAGCGAAATGGACGTGACCGCGGTCGACGAGCATGGCCGGGAATTCGACAAAGTCACCTATCGACGCAGGGTGCGCGCGTAACCATTCGCTGGGCAGCGGACGCCGCCGCCTCTTATGGTTAGCCGGTGGAAGGGACACCGTTCGGCCGGTACCGGCTGATTGAGCTGCTCGGTCGTGGCGGCATGGGTGAGGTGTGGAAGGCCTACGACACCACCATGAAGCGCGTCGTCGCGATGAAGGTGCTGCCGCCGACCTTCGCCGACGACGAGCAGTACCAGGTGCGTTTCCGCCGGGAGGCCCACGCCGCGGCCGGGCTCGATGAGCCGCACATCGTGCCGATCCACGATTTCGGTGAGATCGACGACCGGCTGTTCGTGACGATGCGGCTGATCGACGGCAAGACCGTTCAGCAGCTGTTGGCCGACGGCCCACTGGCACCCGAGCGCGCCGTCTCGATCGTCGAGCAGATCGCTGCCGCGCTCGGTGCCGCACACGGTGTCGGGCTGGTGCACCGCGACGTGAAACCCGCCAACATCCTGGTCACGCCAGACGATTTCGCGTACCTCATCGACTTCGGCATCGCCCGCGCCGCCGGCGAGACGAAACTGACCCACACCGGCGCCACCATCGGCACCGTCGCGTACATGGCGCCCGAACGCTTCACCAGCGACCGGTGCGACGCGCGGTCCGACATCTATGCGCTGACGTGCGTACTGCACGAATGTCTCACCGGCGGCCCGCCATTTCCGGGCGACAGCATGGAGCGGCAGATCACCAGCCACCTCTACTCGGATCCGCCGCGGCCGTCGACCATGCGGCCGGGGATTTCGGCGTACATGGATCAGGTCATTGCCACCGGCATGGCCAAGGATCCCGAATTGCGCTACGCCACAACCAAAGACCTCGCTGCCGCCGCGCGTGCCGCCTTGGCCGGCGCACCGGCGCAGCCCGCTCATTTCGGTCAGCCCGCTCAGCAGACACCGCCGCCGGCGTGGGCCGCCCCTTCGGTGCCCTACCCCACGACCGGCCCGGAGTCCTACCCGGCGCACGCGCACACGCAGTACGCGACCCCGGCGCAAGGTCTGGGTGCGGTATCCGCGCAGTGGTCGCCGCCCCAGATGGCGAACAACCAACCGGCCCAATCCTGGTGGCGCAACTCGGCGGTGGTGATCGTCGCGGCCTTGGTCACGATCGTCGTCCTCGGGGGTGCCGGCATCGCCTACGTGATGTGGTCCGACAGCGGTTCGGGCGATCAGCCCCAGGCGACCAAAGAGCCCAGCGCGCAACTGTTTCCGTCGATGCCCACCGGTCCCGGTGGCACCGCCGGGTACCCGACCGGTTCGATGTCGACCCCCGCCTCCACCGCGGCGTCGACGCCGGCGGGGCCGAGCCAGCTGCAGACCGTCGACGGCCTCACCAATCTGATCGGCACCATCAAGGCGAAGTTCGGCGACACCATGGGATTCAAGCTCGTGGTCTACCCCGACTACGCGGTCATGGATCGCGTCTCACCCACGAACAAGCACGTCGACCAGAGCTTCATGTACCGCGGCGGCAGCTGGAACAAGTGGGGCTCGGACACCAGCACCAGTTCGTTCGACGTGCTGGCGGACCTCGGCGCGATCAACACGCAGGCCGTTGCCGCCACCATGGCCGGTGCGCCAGCACAGATTGGTGCGGAGCCCGGCTCGCAGCTGTACCTCATCGTCGAGGGCGAAGAGGGCGGCGGTCTGGGGCTGGCAATCCACTCCACGGCACCCGGAACCGGATACATGCAGGTCAACGCCGACGGGACCATCAAGCAGATCTATCCGCCGTAACCGGCCATGCCCCCGCTGCGTAGTAACGGAGCGATTGCTCTGTTATGGTGTGCCGGTGCCCCGGCCTCGTGTGTATGACCTCGACTCGGTGCTCGACGCCGCCGAGTCGCTGGCCGTCGAGGCCGGGCCGGCCGGTGTCACCACCCGTTCGGTGGCCGCCGCCGCCGGCGTCTCCAACGGCGCGATCTATCACAACTTCGGCTCGCGATCTGAGCTCGTCGCCCGCACCTGGCTGCGTGCCGCGCGCCGATTCCTCGACGTACAAACCGAATTGGTCGACGCCGCGCTGGCCGATGACGCCGCCGATCCCGTGGACGCGGTCGTCGCCGCCGCGCAGGCGCCCGCGGTGTTCTACGAACGTCAGCGCCAGTCGGCCGAACTGGTGTGGCGGGTGCAGCGCGACCAACTGCTCGGCCCCGACCTGCCGGGAGCGCTGGCGGCCGAACTCAAAGACCTCGACCGCGAGCTCATCGACCTGATGGTGCGGCTGTCGTCGCACCTGTGGGACCGGCGCGACGGCGCGGCGGTCGACGCCATCACGGTGTGCATCGTCGACCTACCGACCGCAATCATCTTGTCCCGCAACAGAATCAGCAACAGCTGGGCGCGTGATCGGCTGACCGCAGCCGTCCGCGCCGTCCTCGCCGACGAACCCACCCCAACCAGGAGGAAACAACCATGACCATCACCGTCAGCTACCAGGACAAGATCGCGATCCTGAATCTCGGCGATGACGAGAACCGCTTCTCGCTCGGCTTCCTCGACGACATCAACAGTGCCATCGACGATCTCGTCGCGGGTGGCGCCCAGGGACTCGTGACCACCGGCGCCGGGAAGTTCTACTCGAACGGGCTGGATCTCGACTGGCTGATGGCGCACGGCGACCAGATGCAGGCGTACGTCGGGCGGGTCCACGCCCTGTTCGCGCGGGTGCTGACGCTGCCGATCCCGACGGCCGCCGCGGTCAACGGACACGCCTTCGGCGCCGGCGCCATGCTGGCCATGGCCCACGACTACCGGACCATGCGCGCCGACCGCGGGTTCTTCTGTTTCCCCGAGGTCGACATCCGGATTCCGTTCACCCCGGGCATGGCCGCGCTGATCCAGGCCAAGCTGACGCCGCAGGCGGCCATCGCGTCGATGACCACCGGCCGGCGCTTCGGTGGCGACGACGCCGCCAAGTACGGCATCGTCGAACTGGCCGCGGCCGAGGACGCGGTGGTCTCCGCCGCGGTGGATCTCGTGATTCCGGTGGCGGGCAAGGATTCCCAGACCATGGCCGCCATCAAGGCGACGATGTTCGGCCCGGCGATCGCGGCGCTGCGGGGCGAGTAACGGCCCCCAGAGGCGGCCTGATAGGCATAAGAGCGTGGGACAGAACGAGCGCAAGAAGATCGTCATGACCGACGACGAGATCGTCGAGTTCATCGATCGCAGCCGGACCGCGACCATGGCCACCGTCCTGGCTGACGGCCGGCCGCACCTGGTGGCCATGTGGTACGCCGTGCTCGACGGCGAAATCTGGTTCGAGACCAAGGCCAAGTCGCAGAAGGCGGTCAACCTGCGCCGGGACCCGACCATCACCGTGATGATCGAGGACGGTGACACCTACGGCACCCTGCGTGGTGTGTCGATCGACGGCACCGCCGAGATAGTCGAGGATCCCGACACCTGCCTGCGTGTCGGCATCAGTGTGTGGGAGCGCTACACCGGCCCGTACACCGACGAAATGCGCCCGTTCGTCGACCAGATGATGAACAACCGCGTCGCGGTCCGCGTCGTACCGAGCCGCATGCGCAGCTGGGACCACCGCAAACTCGGCATGCCCGACATGCCGGTCAGCGGCTCGACCGCGCAGTATCTGAACCAGCAGTGATCTCGGCGCGCCCCGTATCACTCTCCGATACGGAGCGCGCCCAAACCACTCAGGCCTGGTCGACCAGCGGCGCGTATTCGGGATGCTTGGCGATGTATCCGCTGACCATCGAGCACTCCGGGACGATGCGTAACCCTGCGGCCCGGGTGGCGTCCAATGCCTCGGCGACGAGGATCGTCGCCAGTCCACGACCGCCGTACTCGGGCTGAACTTCGGTGTGCGGGAAGATTCGTCGGCCACCCTGGTCGATGTAATCGATCAGCCCGACCGTCTTGCCGTCGACGGCGATGGTGAATCGTCCGGCTTCGGCGGTGACAGTGGCGGGTGCTCCGGTCTTGTCGGTGGTGCTCGTAGTGGCCATAGGAGCCACGGTAACCCTCGTGCGTAAAGCCGCTGCCCGCGCTGCCGCCCCCTCAAACGGCAGCGTGGGCAGCGGGTACTACGCGACTTCGAGGAAGATTCGGCGCTGGCGGCGGACCGGGTAGCCGTTGGCCTCGGCCAGGGACCGCAGCTGCTTCAGCGCGAACGTCCGGCCGCGGCCCTCCTCGGCCGGGATGACGATGCCGGCCCAGAGGCCTTCGGCGCGGGGCAGTTCGACGGCGTCACGCGCGCAGGCCCAGCGGCGCGGGCACTGGCGGCAGAGGCTCTTGGCCTCTTCGCTGGCGATCGTCGTCCACTGCTCCGGGCTCCGGGTGCACTCACCGAGCGGCAGGCCGTCCATGGCAATTGCGGTCATCGGAGTACTCCTTTGTTGTTGCGCTGCGACTGTTCCGTCGCGGTTGGGAAGAATCTATAGCACCAGACTGCAGTAATGCAACAGTTAAACCGTAGCGTTAGACATATCCGCTGGTCAGCGCGCTACAGAGGCGCAGAAATCATCCGAATGGTCCGGAATAACATTGGTGAAAGTCGCGGTTTGGGGAGGGTGTACGGTCTAACTGAAGCGCTTCGCGCCGCACCGATACGGTTCAGTGACTGTTAACGCAATAGTTATGCGGGACTGAACGGGTTAAGCTGTATCGGACCGCCGACGGTGCTCCGGATTTCGTGTTGAGCGCGGGCCGCAAGGGATGGGAGGTGACATCGGGTGCCGAACATCGATCCCGATGACGTCACCGAATACATCGCCCTGCCCGCAGTCGACCCCGGAATGGAGCGCGCCGGTGCCGCCGCCGCCGCGCGGCGCCGCGAGCTGGACATCAGCCAGCGCAGTCTGGCGGCCGACGGCATCATCAACGCCGGAGCGCTGATCTCCTTCGAAAAGGGCCGCAGCTGGCCGCGGGAGAGAACCCGCCTGCGTCTCGAAGAGGTATTGCAGTGGCCGCCGGGAACCATCGCCCGGATCCGCAGTGGCGAGCCGGTCCCGACGACGCAGGTGCCGTTGGCGCCCCAGGCGCAGGCTGCCCCGGCCCCGCCGTTGACCAATGCGGGTGAGGTTCCGCTCATCGCGCAGGCCGTCGTCGCCGCGGTGAACACGCTGGGCGCCACGGCGGACGCACTGCCGGCGATCGAGGATTCTGAATTCACGCCGTGGGTCACCCAGATTCTGTCCGACCTGCGGCAGCTCGAGGCCGTCGCGGCCAGTGCCGCGCGGCTCGGCCCCGTGTCGCCGCCGCTGATCAAGGCATTGGGACTGGTGCGTGCCCGCATCGACGAACTGACGCTGCTCGGCGCGAAATCGCCCACCGCAACGCTCGGGCAGCGGCTGTACGCCGCTCGCCGCGGTGCCAACCTGACCATTCAGGAGACGGCCCTGGCGGCCGGAGTGCCCGAGGCCGTCGTGGTCGGCGCCGAGGCCGAGGCAGCGGTGTCCGACCAGGACAAAGAGTTGGTCGAAAAGCTGCTCCTGCAGCTGGTCTAGCTGCCTCGGGCGTCAGGAACGCGCGCGGTGCCGGTCGTCACCGGTGGGAAAGTTGGCCGCCAGCGCGGCAGCGATCTCGATGAACTTGCGCCGCGTCGCCGGCGCCATTTCCCGGGTGCCCGCGATGACGCCGCCCGGCCGCAGGTGCCCGTCGAACGGCACCTCGACAACGGCCTGCCCCTGCCCGGCGAACTGCTGCGCCAGCACCGAGCGGGTGCGCTTGTCGGCGTGGCCGTCGGAATCGTTGAGCACCACCACAGTTCGCTGCAGGAGACCGTTGAGGCCGTGCGCCGCCAGCCAGTCGAGCGTCTGCCCGGCCGCGCCGGCACCGTCGACCCAGGGCGACGACACCACGATGAGCGCATCCAGATCCCGCAGCACCTCCTGCGTGACGGGGCTGTCCATTGTGGAACTGCAGTCGATGATCGAGATGGTGAAATGGCGGTCCAGCCGCGAGGCGGCCTCGCGGTAGACGGCGGGATCCAGCACCCGGCGGCGGGCCGGGCTCGCCTCACCGGCAAGCACGAACAGCCCGGCCGCATTGCTGCCGACCCGGTTGCGAATGTCGGCGAAACTCTCCAGGTGCTGGTCGGACGCCAACTCCCAGTACGAGCTCAGGGCCTTGGGGTCGACGCGGCTGCCGAGCTTGCCGAACGCGGTGTCGGCATCGACGGCCACCACCCGGTCCTCCTGCCGGAGCTCGGCGAACAGCGACCCGATCGATGCCGACACCGTCGTCTTGCCGACGCCGCCCTTGCCCATCACACCGACCTTGTAATGGCCCGAAAGCGCCGACCGGATCCGGTTGATCTGCTGTGCTTCCTGGATCTCGTCGGGTGACGGACCGAGGTTGACCAGCCCGAACGTCGCCTTGAACAGCGTCTTGCGCCAGCCGCGACCGGGCTCGGGCTTGCGGGTCCGGAGCAGGTCGTCGCGGCGAATGGCATCGGCGTACGAACCTGGCGGCATGAACTGGCCCTGGGGACCGTGTGGCCAGGGCTGGTGCGGGTGCGGTCCCGGCTGCATCGGACCGGGCGGCATGGGGCCCGGCTGGACGGGACCGGGCTGCGGTGGGTAGCCGGCCCTGCGCTGCAGCGGTTCGGTGTGCTGCATGCCGGTGTTGTTCCCGGCCGGATTCACGCGCGGCCACGCCGGCGGTGTGTTCACGGGATGTCCGGCGAAAGCGCTTTCCGGGGGGCCCGGCTGCGGTTCGAAGTGGTCAGTCACCGAATACGCGCTTTCTCTCCTCGGTTCGCTCGACGCAGGTGCCAAGACGCAAATGCCCTCCCAGTATCGACCACGCCGGCGCCGACGGCGGGATGGCCGGGCCCAATTGCGTCGACGCCCGTTCGGCGGACGGTTCGGGCGTATCGCCGGTGACACCGTTGATTACCCTGTCCGCCAACGGTTTTCGTCGTGCGTCGACCGCGCCGGTCGGGTGCGTGCTTCCGGCGAATTGGTGCGGATCCGGCGGCGGACCCGCTGGTAGGCTCGATGCGGGTTGTGGGGAAGCGCTGTGGGGGTGGTGTGGGGCCGCCCGCGCAGGTCAGATGCCGTGACTCGCGTAGGAGTTTGGCCATCGGCCTGCCGTCCGTCAGGTGGCGTACCAAGATGGTCACGGAGGACAGCGATGCCCGGCGCCTGGCGCCGGGAACAGGGGGTGGAGCCGAGATGCAGCGGGTGGACACATGCGCCGGGCGTGATGCCAGGTCGTCTGGGTCGGCTATGTCGTCGGGACGGCTGTCGTGACCGGCCCGTACACCGCCGCCAGCACCGCCTCCGGCGGCATCGACGACGTCATCGCGGTCGAGGTCACCATCGACGGCATGCTGGTCATCGCCGACAAGCTCGAGCTCATGGACTTCCCGGTCAGCCTCGGCATCCGGCCGAACATTCCTCAGCTCGATCTTCGAGACCGAGTCTGGGAACAGGTGCGGCGGGATCTGACGGCGCAGGGCGTCCTCGACATCTACGGCAATCCGCATCCGGAAGTCGCCGCGATGGTCGACACCCTCAGCCGCGCCGACCGCACCATCGAGGGCCGCTGGTGGCGCCGCGACGTCGGCGGGAAGATGCTGCGGTTCGTCGTCTGTCGCAAGGGTGAGCGGCATGTCGTCGCGGCCCGCGACGGCGAGATGATCGTCGTCCAGCGGGTCGCCCCGCAGGTGGGCCTGGCCGGCATGGTCAATGCCGTGCTCGGAACGGCCAACCCCGCCAACGTCGAACCCCTGACCGCGTCGACCAGCCGGCTCAGTGACGCCCGCACACCGGACCAGCTCACCCAGTTCGGCATCAGCCTGAGCTCGGCGCGGGCCTACTCCGAACTCATCGCCAACCCCGACTCGTGGGTGGAACTCACCGCCAACGAGCGGCACGAGGGTGGCACCTTCAGCCAGGCCGACGTCGCCGCCGGTGTTCTCGACTCCCGGCTGGGCCGCATCGTCTCCCTGCCGCGGAAAGTCAGCGGCGAGCTGTACGGCAGCTTCCTCGCCGGCACCGACGAGAACCTGGAACGCGCCCTGCAGGGGCTGTTGGAGTTCCTACCGTCGCGATCCTGGTTCGACACGCCCTCCGCGGGCGCCGCCGGCGACGACTACCAGGACTGACGTTGGCGGCCCACCATGATGACGGGTTCGATGACGAGCCGTCGGGCGATGATCCGGACGACGGCTCGGACGACGATCTCGGCGGCGCACTCGACTACCTGTACGCCGATGACGACGATGTGGTCACCCCCGAAGCCGTTGGCACGGGGGACGATCTGCCCGCCATCGATGACGAGCCCGTCCCGTTCGGGTACACGGTCACCAACCCGCCGCAGACGGTGACCGTCACAGCCCTCATGGACGGCCGGATCCACCGGATCCGGCTCGCCCCGGGCGTCACGAACATGACGGAAGTCGAACTGGCGGACGAGATTCTCGTGATCGCCGGACTCGCCCGCCAGGATGGCAGGTCGGCGCAATACGACGTCATGTACTCCGGACTCCGGGAACTGGGCCATGACCGCGCCGAGGCCAAGGATTTCCTGTCCCGCAGTCTCGATCTCCCGTCGCCGGAAGACGCCGCCGCGACCCGCGCCCACATCTTTGCCACCAGATATTCAGGGGAAGTAGACGCCAATGAGTGACCAACTCGCCGCCATGTTCAACAACGCCGTCGGCATGCTGGACACCGCACCGGCGCGCTCGATGCAGCTGTTCAGCGAGATTACGTCGGTCGACGAGACCGCGTGTGACGCCTGGATCGGGCGGATCCGCTGCGGCGACACCGACCGGACGACGTTGTTCCGCGCCTGGTACTCACGCGGCAACCTCGGCATGCTCGCCGGCCAGGCCGAGGTGTCGCTGGCGCAGGTCAACGCCCGGGTACGCATCGGCGGCGAGCTCGGTGACATCACCTACCCCGTGAACTCGCCGCTGGCGCTCACGCTGGCGTTCGCCGTCAACGAGGCCGCCGAGGGCAACTATGCCGACGCGCTGGAAGCCGTGGAGGGTGCGGCGGTCGGCGGTTCCGAGCATCTGGTGGCGTGGGTCAAGGCCGTCATCTACACCGGCGGCCAGCGCTGGACCGACGTCATGGAGGTGCTCCGGGGTTCGGAGAGCTGGCCGGACGCGTTCCTGGCCGGCGCGGCCGGCGTGGCCCGAGGTGTCGCGGCAGCCAACCTCGGCCTGTTCACCGAGGCCAAGGACAAGCTGACCGAAGCCAACGAGTCGCCGGCGGGCACGGCGTGCGGCCGGCCCATCGCGTGGTACCTGGCCATGACGTTCCGCGATCAGGGCAACGAAGAGGGCGCGCGGCGCCTGCTGGAATGGCTGCAGGCCAATTTCCCGGAGCCGAAAGTCACTGAGGCGCTTCGTGATCCGAACTATCGCCTGACGACCACCACGGCGGAGAAGATCGCGGCCCGCTCCGACAAGTGGGATCCCAACAGCGTGGTGGCGGACACCTCGGCGCGCGACAAGATGCTCGGCGATGCCCAGGCCGAACTGGACCGGCAGATCGGCCTGGCGAAGGTCAAAGAGCAGATCGAGACCTACCGCGCCGCAACGCAAATGGCGAAAATCCGGGCCGCGCGTGGCATGAAGGTCGCTCAGCAGTCCAAGCACATGATCTTCACCGGGCCGCCGGGAACCGGCAAGACCACCATCGCCCGCGTGGTCGCGAACATCCTGGCCGGCCTCGGCGTCATCGCCGAACCCAAGCTGGTCGAGACGTCCCGCAAGGACTTCGTCGGTGAGTACCTCGGCCACACCGCGGTGAAGACGTCGAAGGTCATCGACCGGGCGCTCGGCGGCGTGCTGTTCATCGACGAGGCCTACACCCTGATCCAGGACGGGCTGCAGGGCGGCGACGCCTTCGGCTCGGAGGCCATCGACACCTTGCTGGCCCGCATGGAGAACGACCGCGACCGGCTGGTCGTCATCATCGCCGGATACAGCTCGGACATCGACCGGCTGCTGGAAGCCAACGATGGTCTGCGTTCCCGGTTCGCCACCCGCATCGAGTTCGAGTCATACTCCCCCGAAGAGATCGTCGAGATCGCGAAAGTCATTGCCAAGAGCAATGATTCGCTGATCAACGACGAAGCGGCCAAGCAGGTGCTGGAAGCGGCCACCACGCTGTACCAGCACGAGCTGAACGGCAAGCCGGCCATCGACATCGCCGGTAACGGCCGCTACGCGCGACAGCTGGTCGAGGCCGGTGAGCAGGCCCGCGACATGCGCCTCGCCCGCTCGATGGACATCGAGAGTCTCAGCGTCGAGGCGCTCGGCGAGATCACCGGCGACGATATGGCTTCCGCGATCAGCGGGGTGCACCGGCGCCTGAGTATCGGCGAATAACCGATGGCTGATTTCCGGCTCACCACCAAGGTTCAGGTCAGCGGTTGGCGCTTCCTGCTCCGTCGCGTCGAGCACGCCATCGTGCGGCGCGACACCCGCATGTTCGACGACCCGCTGCAGTTCTACAGCCGGTCGGTGTCGGCAGGCATCGTCGTCGCGGTCATCGTCTGCCTCGGTGCCGCGATGCTGGCGTACTTCAAACCGCAAGGCAAGCGGGGTGGCGACTCGCTGCTCGTCGACCGCAGCACCAACCAGCTGTACGTGGTGATGCCCGGGGGTTCTGGGCAGATCCGTCCGGTCTACAACCTGACATCGGCGCGGCTGGTTCTCGGCCACACCGGTGAGCCGCAGGTCGTCAAGCCTGCGGAACTCGCCAAGATGCCCAAGGGCCAACCCATCGGCATCCCCGGTGCGCCCTATGCGACGCCGATCAACGGCACGTCGGGCACCTGGTCGGTGTGTGACACCGTCACCAAGCCCGAGAGCGTCACCCCGACCGTCGAAACCTCGGTGCTGGTCGAGCCGGTGGTCCTCAGTGGCGGCGTCGCGCCCATCCGCCCGGATCAGGGCGTGCTGGTCAAGTACCAGGACAAGACCTGGCTCATCACCAAGGACGGTCGGCATGCGATCGACCTGGCCGACCGCGCGCTGACCTCCGCCGTGGGAATTCCGGTCGGATCGAAGTCGGCGCCCATCTCGTCCGGCCTGTTCAACGCACTGCCGAACGTCGGCCCCTGGGCACTGGCCCCGATCCCGGCCGCGGGCGCGCCAAACAGCGTCGGCCTGCCGCCGAATCTGGTCAACGGCACGGTGTTCCAGACGGTCACCGACAACAGTAAGCAGCAGTACGTGGTGCTGCCCGACGGCGTCGCGAAGGTCAACGACACCACGGCGGCCGCACTGCGCGCCACGAACTCCTACGGGCTGATCTCGCCGCCGTCGGTGGAATCCAGCGTCGTCGCCAAGATCCCCGAGCAGACCTACACCTCACCTCTGCCGGCGAAGCCCATGACCATGCTGTTGCCGCAGGACGATCCGACGGTGTGCTGGGCATGGCAGCGCGAAGCCGGCGACCAGGGTGCCAAGACCACAGTGATCGTCGGTCGGCACCTGCCGATCCCGCCGAGCTCGATGGGCAACGGCATCAAGCAGATCAGCGGCGACGCCACCGTCTACATCGACGGCGGCCAGTTCATCCGGCTGCAGTCCCCGGACCCGCGGTACGGCGAGGCCCAGTACTACGTCGACGCCCAGGGCGTCCGGTATGGGATAGCCAACGACGACACCGCGAAGGCCCTCGGGCTCAGCGGCGCCGTCACGGCGCCGTGGCAGGTGGTCGGTCTGCTGATGGAAGGGCCGGTGCTGTCGAAGGAGGCGGCGCTGCTCGAGCACGACACGCTGCCGGCGGATCCGAAACCGCGGAAGGTGGGCGGCGGCAACGAGGCCGCGGCTCCGCCGCATCCGGGAGGTGCGTCATGACAACCAAGAAGTTCACCCCATCGATGAAGCGCGGTCCGCGCCTGACCCCGGGTGAGATCAACGTGACGCCGCCCGACGACCTGGGCATCGAGATCCCCGCGTCCGGCATGCAGAAGGCGATGCCGTACGTCATGGGTGGCGGCATGCTCGGGATGATCGCGATCATGATCTTCACCGGCGTTCGTCAGCTGTCGCCGTACATGCTGATGATGCCGCTGATGATGATCATGGGCACCGTCGGCTACATGGCCAGCGGCGGTGGCGGCGGCAAGAAGGTGCCGGAGATCAATGAGGACCGCAAGGAGTATCTGCGGTACCTGGCCGGCCTGCGGACCCGCGTGACATCGTCGGCCGACGCGCAGGTCACCTTCTTCAGCTACCACGCGCCGCATCCCGAGGACCTGTTGTCCATCGTCGGCACCCAGCGGCAGTGGTCGCGCAGCGTCAGCGGCAACAACGCCGATTTCTTCATGGGTGCCCGCATCGGCATCGGCGCCCAGGCGGCGGTCGACCGGTTGCTCAAGCCGAACATCGGGTCGGACCTCGCGGGCCCGATGGCCGCGCCGCAGGCGCACCTGGAACCAGTCAGCCACATGTGGGTGACCAAGTTCCTGCGCACCCACGGTCTGGTGCACGACTGCCCGAAGCTGGTGATCCTCAAGAGCTACCCGACCATCGCAGTCGGTGGTGATCCGGAAGGGTCGCGCGGTTTGCTCGCCGCCATGATCTGTCATCTGGCGGTCTTCCATCCGCCGGACCTGCTCCAGATTCGCGTCCTGATGGACGATCTCGACGATCCCGATTGGGCGTGGCTCAAGTGGCTGCCCCACGTGCAGAGCCAGACCGAGTTCGACGATGCCGGACCCAAGCGCCTGGTGTTCACCAAGCCGGACGGGTTGGCCGATCTGACGGCGCGCGGTCCGCACAGCGCCGACGCACCGCCTTCCGGTCCCTACGTGCTGGTGGTCGACCTGACCGGCGGCAAAGCCGGCTTCCCGGTCGACGGCCGCGCGGGCGTCACCGTCATCACCAAGGGCAACCACCGGTCCGGCTACCGCATCAAGGTCAACCCCGACGGCTCATGTGAGGACCGCACGGCGTCCCAGCCATGGCGTGAGGTCACCACCGTGACCGACTCGGTGACCCCGACGTCGGCCGGTCGGTTGGCGCGCAAGCTCGCGGGCTGGTCCATCACCGGCACGATCATCGACAAGGGCACGCGCGTCCAGAAGAAGGTGTCGAGTGAATGGCACCACCTGGTTGGTGCCCGCTCGGTCGAGGAAGTGACGCCGCGGCGGTGGCGGATGTACTCGGATACGGATCAGGACCGGTTGCGGATTCCGTTCGGCCACCAGCTCAAAAATGGCGAGATCATGCATCTCGACATCAAGGAGGGCGCCGAGTTCGGTGCCGGTCCGCACGGCATGCTGATCGGTACGACGGGTTCCGGTAAGTCGGAATTCCTTCGTACCCTGATCCTTTCGCTCGTCGCGACGCACCATCCGGATCAGATCAACCTGCTGCTGACCGACTTCAAGGGTGGTTCGACCTTCCTGGGTATGGAGAAGTTGCCGCACACCGCGGCCGTCGTCACCAACATGGAAGAGGAAGCCGAACTCGTCGGCCGCATGGGCGAGGTGCTCACCGGTGAGCTGGACCGGCGGCAGAACATCCTGCGTCAGGCCGGTATGCAGGTCGGCGCGGCCGGTGCGCTGTCGGGCGTCGCCGAGTACGAGAAGTACCGCGAGCGCGGGGCCGATCTGCCGCCGCTCCCAACGCTTTTCGTCGTCGTCGACGAGTTCGCGGAGTTGCTGCAGAACCACCCGGACTTCATCGCACTGTTCGACCGCATCTGCCGCGTGGGCCGGTCGCTGCGCGTGCACCTGCTGCTGGCGACGCAGTCGCTGAACACCGGCGGTGCCCGCATCGACAAACTGGAGCCGAACCTGACGTACCGAATCGCGTTGCGTACCACCAGCTCCGCCGAATCCAAGGCGGTGATCGGTACGCCCGAGGCGCAGTACATCACCAACAAGGAGAGCGGCGTCGGCTTCCTCCGGGTCGGCATGGAGGATCCGGTCAAGTTCAAGAGCATCTACACCGGCGGCACCTATGTGCCGACGGCAGCGGAGAACGACGACGGTGACGACGCGCCGCGAGTGGTGGCGCAGAACAACTTCCGGATTCGCCCGTTCACCGCGGCGCCGATGGCAGATTCGGGGATCGGGCGATGACGAACACCGAGCAGCGCGCGCTGCGTGAAGTGGTGCTGAACCAGCTGACGACCGGTGAGAGCCGCGCATACAAGATGTGGCTGCCGCCGCTGCTGGATCCGATGCCGGTCAACGAACTGGTGGAGCGCGACCAGCGGGCCCCGCTGCGCTTCGGCCTCGGCATCATGGACGAACCGCGTCGCCACAAGCAGGAAGTGTGGGGCATCGACACGTCGGCGGCCGGCGGCAACATTGCGGTCGGCGGTGCGCCGCAGACCGGGAAGTCGACGTTTCTGCAGACGCTGGTGCTGTCGGCGGCCGCGACCCACTCCCCCCGCCAGGTGCAGTTCTACTGCGTCGACCTCGGTGGTGGTGGCCTGATGTACCTCGAGGACCTGCCGCACGTCGGCGGCGTCGCCACCCGTTCCGAACCGGACCGAGTGCAGCGCGTTGTTGCGGAGATGAAAGCCGTTCTGCGGCAACGTGAATTGACCTTCAAAGAGCTCCGTATCGGGTCGATCGCCAGTTACCGGCAGTTGCGTGAAGATCCGAATCATCCGGCGTCGCAGGATCCGTTCGGTGACGTCTACCTGATCATCGACGGCTGGCCGGCATTCATCGGTGAGTTCCCGGACCTCGAGCCGGTGGTCCAGGACCTTGCCGGTCAGGGCCTGGCGTTCGGTGTGCACGTCATCATCTCGACGCCGCGCTGGACGGAGCTGAAATCGCGCGTCCGCGACTACCTGGGTACCAAGGTGGAGTTCCGCCTCGGTGACGTCAACGAGACGCAGATCGACCGCATCACCCGTGACATCCCGCCGAACCGCCCCGGTCGGGCGGTGTCGATGGAGAAGCACCACCTGATGATCGGCGTGCCCCGCATGGACGGCGTGCACAGCGCGGACGACCTGGTGCCGGCCATCACGGCGGCCGTCGACCACATCGCGTCGCTGCACACCGATATGGCACCGCGGGTTCGCGTGCTGCCCGAGCGGATCTACCTGCACGAACTCGACCCCAACCCGCCCGGACCGGAGAACGACTACCGGACCCGCTGGACAGTGCCGGTGGGTGTGCGCGAATCCGACCTCTCGGTGGCGTACAACCACATGTACAACACACCGCACCAGCTCATCTTCGGTGCGCCGAAGTCGGGCAAGACCACCATTGCGCACGCGGTGGCGGAGGCGATCTGCAAGCGCAACAGCCCCGATCAGGTGCGGTTCATGCTGGCGGACTTCCGCTCGGGCCTGCTCGACGCGGTGCCCGAGACGCACCTGCTCGCGGCTGGTGCCATCAACCGCAACATCGCCGCCTTGGAAGAGTCCATCAAGGCGCTGGCAGTCAACCTGAAGAAGCGGTTGCCGCCGCCGGACCTCACCACGTCGCAGTTGCGCACGCGCTCCTGGTGGAGCGGTCCGGACGTCGTACTTCTGGTGGATGACTGGCACATGATCGTGGCGGCCAGCGGTATGGGGTCGCCGATGGCGCCATTGGCTCCGCTATTGCCGGCCGCTGCCGATATCGGTCTGCACATCATCGTGACGTGTCAGATGAGTCAGGCGCACCGTTCGACGATGGACAAGTTCGTCGGAACGGCCTACGGCGCCGGAACGCCGACGATGTTCCTCTCAGGCGAGAAATCGGAGTTCCCGTCGAGTGAGTTCAAACTGCGGCGCAGGCCCCCTGGCCAGGCACTTCTGGTCTCACCGGACGGTAAGGAGGTCATCCAGGCGGCCTATGTTGATCCGCCCGCGGAATAAGTGTAGGTGACCCCCCAAAACCCTCGGTAGTATCTGTTTCAGACGTTCAGCAACGCTAAACGCCCGCTGATCGGCAAAGGGGGAACGGGGGTTCCGTGGGGATCTTCATTTCGTTTCTGTGCCGTCCGCACAATTCCATACCGCGATCTTGAATTGGTAAGGAGAAAAGAAATGCAGCCTTTGCAGCACGAAGAGGGCGCAATCGGCGTCGGCACCCAGGTTGTCGCCAACGGTGCCCGTGGACTGGCGACCGGCACCACCACGCTGTCGGAGGCCAGCGCGCTGGTTCCCGCAGGTGCGGATGAGGTGTCGATGCAGGCCGCCATGGCTTTCGCCGTCGAAGGCGTCGAGGTCATGGGCATCAATGCCTTCGCTCAGGAAGAGCTGGCGCGCGCCGGCGCGGCGTACGTCGAGGCAGCGGCCATCTACGAGGCCGCCGACGTGGCCAGCGCCGCGACCTTGATCTAGTCGGTGCAAGACCGAATCGTCTGAGTCTGAGGACAGCAAGTTATGGTTGCCCTTCCCGCCATGCCGGCGATGTTCTACGGAGCGTTTCCGCCGGAGGTGAACACAGGCCGACTGATGGCCGGCGCAGGTCCTGCGCCGATGCTGCAGGCGGCCGCAGGGTGGGAGGCGTTGGCTGTCTCGCTCGAGGCGCAAGCGGCCGAGCTTGCGGCCAGCTTGACGGAGCTGAGCGCGAACTGGTCGGGGATGGCGAGTGAACGCGCCATCTCGGCAACCATGCCGATGGTGACGTGGTTGCACACCACGGCCATTCAGGCCCAGAAGCGCGCTATGCAGGCGTTGGCTCAGGCGGAGTCGTACACCTTGGCACTGACGACGACGCCGCAGTTGCCCGAGATCGAGATGAACCACGTCACGCACGGCGTGCTCGAGGCCACGAATTTCTTGGGCATCAATACGGTGCCCATCGGCTTCAATGAGGCGGACTACGCGCGCATGTGGGCGCTGGCGGGCTCGGTGATGGAGACATACCAGGCCGAGACCACCACGAACACGCTGTTCGAACCGATTCTGCCGGCCAAGCCCATTGTGATGCCGGGCGTCGCCGAGGCGACCTCGGCGGCCGTAATCGCGCAAACCGCGATGGGGGTGTCGGAGGCGGCGGTGCGCAACATGGTAATCGCGCAGGTCGCCGCACAGTCGGCGATCGAGGATGCGGCGCTGATGGCGGGAAATGCCGCGTCGCAGGCCAATTTCGCGGCAGGGCGCGCGCAGAATCAGGTGTCCAAAGCGGAGTCGGCGGTGCAACGCTCAAGTGAGCAGCAGGACAAAGGGCAGCAGGGCGCCCAGATGATGATGCAGGTGGTGTCACAGGTCGGTTCGCAGGCAGCACAGCTGCCACAGCAGCTCGGCCAGCTGATTACGCAGCCGGTTCAGCAGTTGAGCCAGCCGATGCAACAGGTGACGCAGATCTTCAGTCAGCTGGGCAGCAGCTTCGGTCAGAACAACGGGCCGCAGATCGGCTTGATGGGTGCGAGCCCGTTCTCCAACCATCCGCTGGCGGGTGGCTCGGGCGCGACATCGGGTGCCGGCTTGGTGCGCGCTGCCTCACTGCCCGGCATGGGCGGTTCCGCACCGCGGACGCCGCTGATGGCCTCGCTGGTCGGTGGCCTCGGCGGGCCCCCGACTGCTTCGCTCGAGGCGGGCGCGGCGGCGGGTGCGACGGGCGCAGGTAAGGCGCCGGTGAGCAGTGCTGGCGGGGCCGGCGGCGGAATGCCCGGGCGCAAAACAGAGAAGGGCGGAGGGACGAGGGAGGCCCTCAAAGCCCCCGGGGTTCTGGTTCAGGACCTCGACGACGATGACGACGACTGGTGAGTTGTCGCGTCACACAAAGGCTTTCCGGCCCAGGGGGGTCGGCAAGGACTCGCCATTCCCGTGGTGAGGACACAGGAAATAGAAAAGGTGATCCAGCATGACGAGCATGAATACAGATACCGAGGTCCTCGCCTCAGAGGCAGCGAACTTCGACCGTATCGCGGGCGAGCTGAACGGTGTCAAGACCCACGTCGACGCGGTGGCAGGCCAGTTGGCGACGCACATGAAGACGCCGGAGGCCGGCATGGCTGCGCAGGCCGCACTGACGCGGTTCGACGAGGCCATGACTCAGCAGCTCAAGGAGCTGGCCGACATCTCCGCCAACATCCAGACCGCGGGCGTGCAGTACGCCGCGGGCGACGCTGACAGCGCTTCTTCGCTGTCGAGCCAGATGCAGCTCTAGTCAGACGCTGCTCTACATCAACCACTGACTACAACGACTTAGAAGCGGAGAAGACAAATGGCACAGGAGTGGAATTTTGCCGGCATCGACGGTAGCGCGGGCGACCTGCACGGCGCCGTGAACACGACGCAGGGTCTGCTGGACGAGGGCAAGGCCTCGCTGGCGAAGCTGGCCTCCGTGTGGGGCGGCTCGGGTTCGGAGGCCTACCAGGCTGTCCAGCAGCGGTGGGACAACACCGCCATGGAGCTGAACAACGCGCTGCAGAGCCTCGGGCACGCCGTCAGCCAGGCCGGTGGCGACATGCAGTCCATCGAGCACGGCGTCACCGGCAGCTTCGGCTGAGCGATCCGCACGAGGCAGCGCGGGAGGTGGGCAGGTCGGCGTAGGGTCGACTCTGCCCACCTCATGTGCGTTACAGGTGTAATCCCCACACAATCGAGAGGTACTCATGTCCGCCGACTATGACCGGCTTTTCAACAACTCGCCGGGCCAGGCCGACAACGAGGAAGCCACGCGAACCGTCGACCATGCGACCCTTGCTGCCGCCGCGCAGATGTCTGCTTCCGCGGCCGCTGCCTCGGCTGCAGGGGCCGAATCGCCGTCGGGCCCGCCCGTTGCCGGCCAGCCACAGCAGCCGCCGGGCCTGGTCCCGCCGCCGCGGCCGTCCGAGGTGACGACTCAAATGCCGCCTACGCCACCGCAATTCATGCAGAACGGCCTCATGCGCTCGCCGCAGGGCGCGCCGATGGCCGGCGCGCAGTACGAGCAGCCGCAACACGCGCCGATGATGATGCCGCCCCCACCGCGGCACATGCAGCCGCCGCCGCAGCACTACGCCATGGATCCCCAGGCCGACATGCAGTGGACCGAGCAGCACATGCCGGATCAGACGTCGGCCGCCACCATCGGCGACCACCGCGCCATCGACGCGCTGTCTCACGTGGGCGTGCGGGCCGGGGTGAAGATGCCGTCGCAGCGTGGTTGGCGCCACGTGCTGTACCTGCTGACGCGCATCAACCTGGGCCTGTCGCCCGATGAGCTCTACGAGTTGGACCTCTACACCCGGATTCGACGTAATGCCCGCGACTCGTACCAGATCGGTGTGCTGGGGCTGAAGGGCGGCGTCGGCAAGACGGCCGTGACCGTCACCCTGGGCTCCGTCATGGCAAAGGTCCGCGGCGACCGAATCCTGGCTGTCGACGCCGATCCGGACGGCGGCAACCTGGCCGACCGGGCCGGCCGGCAGTCGGCCGCGACCATCTCGGATCTGTTGTCCGACAAGGAACTTGCGCGCTACAACGACATCCGCGCGTATACCAGCATGAACGCCTCCAACCTCGAGGTGCTGTCGTCGGCCGAGTACAGCGTCGCGCGCCGCGACTTCAACGAAGAGGACTGGTCGGCTGCGGTCAAGATCGTCTCGCAGTACTACAACCTGGTGCTCGCCGACTGCGGCGCCGGGTTGTTCCACCAGGCTTCGCGCGCGGTGCTTTCTACCGTGTCCGGTTTGGTAATCGTGGCCAGTGCCTCGATCGACGGTGCCCGCCAGGCTGCGGTGACAATGGACTGGTTGCGCCAGAACGGATATCAGGATCTCCTGGGCCGGGCGTGTGTGGTCATCAACCACGTGACGCCGGGCAAGACCAACATCGACGTCGACGACCTGGTGCAGCAGTTCGAGCGGCACGTGCCGGCCGGCCGCGTCGTCGTACTGCCGTGGGACAAGCACATCGCCGCCGGTTCCGACATCCAGTTCGACCTGCTTGGCAAGACCTACCAGCGGCGCATCACCGAACTGGCTGCGGCACTGTCCGACGACTTCGACAGGCTCGAGCGCCGGTGACCGCATCGGCCGGCCCCGCAACCGCTGCGCCCGCCGCGGCAGCTGACAATCCGACAAGGCAGTCGACCACCCGGGTCACCATCCTGACCGGTCGGCGCATGACCGACCTGGTGCTCCCGGCGTCGACGCCGATCGAGACCTACATCGACGAGACGGTCAACGTCCTCGCCGATCTGCTCGACGACACCCCGGCCGACGTGCTGGCCGGGTTCGACTTCAAGGCGCAGGGTGTCTGGGCGTTCGCGCGTCCGGGGTCGCCGCCGTTGAAGTCCACCGAGTCGCTCGACGACGCCGGGGTTGTCGACGGTGCCCTGCTGACCTTGGTGTCGGTGAGTCGGACCGAACGCTACCGGCCGCTGGTTGAGGACGTCATCGACGCCATGGCGGTGCTCGAAGAGTCCCCGGAGTTCGACGGCGCCGCGCTGAAACGGCTTGTCGGACTGGCCATCCCGGTCGCGACGCTCGCAGTCGCCGGTGCGTCGTTGTGGTCGTGGTCGCAGTCCGGCCACGGTTGGTGGTGGCCGGTCGCGCTCGGTCTGTTGGGCGCGCTGGTGTTGGGCGGCAGCTTCGTCGCCAAGAGCCGCTACGACAACGTGGATCTGTCCGAGAGTCTTCTCGTGGCGTCGTTGCCGCTGTTGGGTGGCGCGGCCGCATTGGCGGTTCCGCTACCTCGAGGCATCAACGACATGGGTGCGCCGCAGCTGGCCGGGGCGGCGGCGGTGATTCTGATCGTCGTGCTGGCGACCCGCGGCGGGCCGCGCAAGCGTGCCGTGGTGGCAGCTTTCCTGGCGGTCATCGCGGCCGCGGTGGCGGGCGCCGCCATCGCTTACGGATATGGCGGGGCGTCGTGGGTTCCCGCCGGTGCCGTCGCGCTCGGACTGATCGTCGTGACCAACGCGGCGAAGCTCACGGTCGCGGTGGCGCGGATCGCGCTGCCGCCGATCCCGGCCCCGGGTGAGGTCATCGCGAACGAGGAACTGCTGGATCCGGTTGCCGCGCACAGCGATGTCATCGACGAAGAGTCGGCGACATGGCGCGCGATCATCGATTCGGTGCCTGATTCCGCGGCTCGCCTGACCGAACGCAGCACGCTGGCACGACAGCTGTTGATCGGCTTCCTGAGCGCCGGTGTCACGGTGCTGACCTACGGCGCCATCGCGATCGTCGTGCAGGGACACTTCTTCGTGCACTCGCTGATCGTCGCGGGACTTGTGACGGTCATCTGCGGCTTCCGTTCGCGGCTGTATGCCGAACGGTGGTGCGGCTGGGCACTGTTGGCGGCGACGGTGGCCATCCCGACCGGCGTGATGATCAAGTTGGTCTCCTGGGATGCCGACAGCGCCTGGCTGGCGATCGTGCTGTACGTGGGGCTCGCGGTGGTCGCGCTGATCACGGTCGGCGCGACGGACGGCGTCGGCCGCGTGTCGCCGGTGACGAAGCGGATACTGGAGCTGACCGACGGTGCGGCGATTGCCGCGGTGATTCCGTTGCTGCTGTGGATCGCCGGTGTTTACGACAACATCCGGAACATCCGGTTCTGACGGGTCCGTTTGGGTCGCGCGGCCTGTGACACCGCCGCGCGACCGGCCTGTCGGCGCCCGTACCGTGTCTTGGGTAGTCAATTTCTAGGGAGTCCACGATATGTCCGAAAATCACGAGGCCGGCCCGGCGAGTGAGCAGCCGCCGACGGCCGGTGATCTCGAGGAGAAGACCCAGTTCGTCGATCGGTCGGCGTTCCAGTCGCCGACCGCAGCCGCTCCGGGGACGGGCGACCAGACCCAGGTCGTTCCCTCGACCGCAGCCGCCCCCGAGACGGGTGACCAGACTCAGGTCGTTCCGCCGACCGTCGCGGCCCCCCAGTGGCAGCCGCCGCAGCCTCCCGTCGCGCCGAACCCTTACGGCCAGCAGGTGCCGCCCGCGGCCCCGCAGTGGCAGCCGCCGCAGCCGGGCTATCAGCCGCCGCAGCAGCAGTTCGGCCAGCCCGGAGCGCCGGTGCCACCGCAGCCTGAGCAGCCGTGGAATCCGGCAGGTGCGCCCGTCCCGCCGCCCCCGCCCGGGTTCGGCGCTCCGACCTACGGTGCCCCCGGGTTCGGCGCTCCGGGTTTCGGTGCTCCGGTCCCGCCGGGATTCGGTCCGGGCGGCGCCCAGCCTGGTTTCGGCGCGCCCCAGCCCGGTGGCTACCCCGGCCCGGGCGGACCGCAGTTCGGCGGACCGGCCGGTCCGCAGCAGACGCCGGTCGACATGGCCAAGTCGCTGCTCACCAAGGGTGATTCGTTCATCTTCCGGTTGATGACGCGCGGTGTCCGCGGCGAGCTGATCCAGCAGCCGTGGTTCCAGAACATGCGGAACAACCCGCAGGGTTCCAACCAGTTCGTCTATCTCGGCTACGGCGGAGCGGTGCTGATCGGGTTGTTCCTGAGCCTGTTCGGTGGCATCGGATCGCTCATCGCCAGCGTGGTCTGGCTCGGGTTGGCCTACTGCTTCCTGGCCCTCGGCACGAAGCTGGCCGCGCAGTTCGTGGCCTACGGGATTTGCGGTGTGGGTGCCGTGGCAAGCCTGCTGGGTCTGTTGTTCGGCATCATCGGCCTGGCGGGAGTGAGCAGCAGCCCCTACATCAGCGGTAGCCTCACGGCGATGCTGATATTGGCTGTGGTGATCAACGGTGTCATCGCAGTTGTTCTGGGCTACATCGGAATTCAGGTCCACAAGGGTATTCAGAAGATCGCTACCGGTCAGTTCTGACGGCCCGATGATGAACGGTGCACCCTGACATCGGGGTGCACCGTTCGCTGTTCTGGAGCTGCCGGCAGGCCATAGTCTGGACCGAACGTCAGGGGGCACGATGACAGGCGATTTCGGATTGCGGGTGATACGCGGAACGGCGCTGCGACGTTCGGTGGCGGTATGCGCGGTGACGCTGCTCGCCGGTTGTGCGCCGACCGTCGCCGGCACCGCGGTGTCGCCTGTCAACGACCCCTTCCACGTCGCCGACCTCCCGGCCAAGGATGGTCCGAGTGGGTTGCGCGACAACGCGCCCGCAGCGGTCGGCAAGGTGCAGAACACCAACAACAGCGACGTCGACCGACTGGCGTTGCAGGCGATCAACGACATCGCCGAGTACTGGCAACACGACTACAGCGCATCGGGTTTGAAGGGCTCGTTCAAGCCCATCGAGAAGTTCCTGTCGTACGACGCTCGCGATCGGAACAGTCCGGAGGCGTGCGAAGAGGACACCGCCGGGCTGGTGAATGCCTTCTACTGCCCCAGTGAGAAGCTGATGGCCTGGGACCGCGGCATCATGGTGCCGACCGGGCGAAAGTACTTCGGCGACGTCTCAGTCGCCGGTCTGATCGGGCATGAGTACGGCCACGCGATCCAGTACATGGCGAAGCTGGTGACCCGCAGTACGCCCGTCATCGTCCGTGAACAACAGGCCGACTGCTTTGCCGGCGCGTATCTGCACTATGTCGCGGCCGGTGATTCCAAGCGGTTCATGATGAGCACCGGCGACGGCCTCAACCATGTGCTCGCCGGACTGATCACCGTCCGGGACCCAACGCTGGGGCCGCACGACGACGACATGCTCACCGACGGCCACGGCACCGCGCTGGACCGGGTCAGCGCGTTCCAGCAGGGCTTCACCGTCGGACCGCAAGCCTGCGCGGCCATCGATCTGAACGACATCAAACAGCGCCGCAAGGGCCTGCCGATGGAGCTCGAAGATGAGCCGACGGACGACGATCACCGGTCCGCCGACCTGCCCATCGACAAGGACACGATCGGCACCCTGGTCGAGTTGCTCGGGGTGATCTATTCCCCGAAGCAGCCCCCGAAGCTGACATACGGTCCGGCGAAATGCGATACCTCGCAAGGTGATTCGCCTGCTTCATACTGTCCGTCGACGAACACGATCTCGGTGAACCTGCCCGCCCTGCAACAGATCGGCACACCGGCTGACATGGCCGAGAAGACTCTGATCCAGGGCGACAACACGGCGTTCTCGATCGTCGTGTCGCGGTACATGATGGCGCTGGAGAACCAGCGTGGAGTCAAGCTGGACGACCCGACGGCCGCGTTACGCACAGCCTGCCTGACCGCGCAGGCCCAGCGTCAGATGGCCAAGCCGCATGACCTGCCCAGTGGTGCCAGCCTGCAGTTGACCGCCGGTGACCTGGACAAGGCCGTCGCCGGGCTGCTGACCAACGGATACGTCGCCACGGCGGTCGATGGGCAGGGTGTGCCGGCCGCGTTCACCCGGATCGCGGCGTTCCGGGCCGGGCTGGCCACCGACGACGAGGGCTGCTACAAGCGCTACCAGTGAGGAGAGTGCATTCGTGAGCTCCGTCCCGCCGCTCATCGTGACGCTCGGCGGCGCCATGTTCACCTTCCCGCCCGGCAAGGAGGTCACCGTCGGCCGCGGCGAGGCCTCGGACGTCAGAATTCCTGACGCCGGCCCTGGCGCCAAGCACGTGGTCTCCCGGTTGCATCTGATCATCAGGGTGGACCCCGGTGTCGGTCAGTGGGTGGCAATCGACAAGTCCCGCAACGGAATCTTCGCCAACCGGACCCGCGTGCCGTCGGCCGTCATCAGTGACGACCTCGTGCTGGCCGTCGGAGTTCCCGACGGGCCGCAGCTCCACTTCCGCACGGCCACCCAGGTCATTCCGGTCGCCAAGTACCGGCAGCCACCGGCGCAGACGGCGCCCCCGCGCCCGACGCAGCCGATCCCTCAACCGCCACGGCCGGTTCCGCAGCCGCCGCCTGCACCGCCGCGCCCGCCTGTGCCTGCTTCCCAACGCTCCTCGGGGCCGCCCACCGGCGCCGTCACCATCGGGCGGCATTCGACAGCGACCATCAGAGTCGACGATTCGCTGGCCTCCCGGATCCACGCCTACCTGATGCCCGCCCCGACCGGAACCCAGTTGTACGACAACGGTTCGGGCAACGGCACTTTCGTCAACGGTCACCGCGTCGAGGCGGTCACGCTGCGTCCCGGGGACGTCATCACCGTCGGCAACACCGACCTGGTGTTCACCGGCGGTACCGCGGTCCAGTCGCGGCAGACGGTTGCGACCGGTGGCATCGAGGTACGCCAGGTCGGCCTCGCCATCGAGGGCCACCAGCTGCTGACCAACGTGGCGTTCGACGCTCGGCCCGGCACTCTTACGGCGGTGATCGGCCCGTCGGGCGCAGGCAAGTCGACGTTGATCAGGCTGCTCGGCGGCGTCACCAAACCCACGTCCGGGCAGGTCACCTTCGACGGACACGACGTGCACGCACATTATGCGTCGTTGCGGTCGCGGATCGGCATGGTGCCCCAGGACGACGTCGTCCATCGGCAATTGACTGTCAGCCAGGCGTTGAACTATGCCGCCGAACTCCGGTTACCGCCCGACACGAGCAAGGATGATCGCCACGCGGTGGTGGAGCGGGTGCTCGCTGAGCTCGAGCTCACTGCACATCGCGACAAGAGAGTGGACAAGCTTTCGGGCGGGCAGCGCAAGCGCGCTTCGGTGGCGCTCGAATTGCTCACCGGCCCATCCCTTTTGATCCTCGACGAACCCACGTCAGGTTTGGACCCGGCGCTGGACCGACAGGTCATGCAGATGCTGCGCCGATTGGCCGATGCCGGGCGCACGGTGCTGGTGGTGACGCACTCGCTCACCTACCTGAACACGTGCGACCAGGTGCTGCTGCTTGCGCCCGGCGGCAAGACGGTCTACGCGGGGCCGCCGCAAGCGGTCGGATCAGCGATGGGTACCCAGGACTGGGCGGACATCTTCGCCTGGGTCTCGGCCAATCCCGACGCGGCGCATGCGGTGTTCCTGCAGAACAATCCAGCCGCCAACCGACCGGCCGCGCCGCCGGAACCCGCCGGCCCGCTCGGCGCCCCGGCCCGCACCAGTACCGGCCGTCAAATGCTCACCGTTGCGCGCCGGCAGTTGCAACTGATCTTCGCCGACCGGATCTACACCAGCTTCTTGTTGCTGCTGCCGTTCATCCTGGGCGCGATGTCGCTGATTGTGCCGGGGGACACCGGATTCGGGGTGGCCACGGTGGGCCACTCCCCCAATGAACCGAACCAGTTGCTCATCGTCGCCAACATCGCGGCAGTGTTCATGGGGACCGCGCTGACGATCCGTGATCTGGTTGGCGAGCGCACCATCTTCCGCAGGGAGCAGGCGGTCGGGTTGTCGGCCGCCGCGTACCTCTCTGCCAAAATCGTTGTCTACAGCGTATTTACCGCCATTCAGACAGCGATCGTGGTCGCGATCGTGGTGATCGGCAAGGGTGCGCCCACCCAAGGGGCATTGCTGTTGGGCAGCCCGACCCTGGACTTCTATGTGAGTCTGACTGTCGCAGCCATCGTTTCGGCAATTCTGGGTCTGCTGCTGTCCTCTCTGGCGCGGTCCAGCGAGCAGATTCTTCCGATGCTCGTCGTCGTCATCATGTTGTCGATCGTGTTCTCCGGCGGCATGATTCCTGTCACCGGACGTGTCGGCCTGGATCAGGCGTCGTGGTTCCTGCCGGGGCGGTGGGGTTTCGCCGCGTCTGCGAGCGTGGTCGACCTGCTGAAGATCGCCCCACTCATGTCGGTCGACGATCAGCTGTGGCACCACGAATTGCGTTGGTGGGCGCTGGATATCGGTGTGCTGGTGCTGCTGGGCGCAGTTGCCGGGTTCGTGGTGTACCGCCGGCTTCGGCTGCCGGGTGGCGGCGCTGAATCGGGTGCGCCGAAAGCAGCGATGATCGTGGGCGCCGTGGTCCTGGCGGTGGGGTTTGTGGCCGGTATGACGTACCTGACCCGCGACTCCGGAAACCGGCCGACGCAACCGACGGCACCCGCTGCGGTACCCAAAGCGGCTCCCCCGGGGCACCGCATCGATCTGGCGAACCTGCTTCCAGACGGCAAGGCGGTGAGCGTTGTCATGCAGTCGCCGCCGATGGCGACCGCGACCATCGTCACCGCGGAAACTCCACGGGGTGGAACGGCCACTCCCCCGCCGTGCGCCGGTGTCGCGGACGCGGGCAGCGCCACGACCGTCGTCCCGGGCTTCACCGGGATGTCGGGTATGGAACTGCACAACCCGGCGGACCCGAACGCATGGGTCGTCGCATATGCGATTGGCTACCCGGGGCCCCAAGCAGCAGAACGGATCCCGGCAGCAGCGATGTGGGCGGGATGTGCGAATACGGCCATTACGTTCGCGGCCGACGGCCGGCCGCCGCGGCAACTGGTCGTTGGTGCGGTCACTTCCGACAAGGGCACTGTGACCGCGGAGTTCACCGAACCGGGGCGCAGCTGTCAGCACGTGCTGACCACCAAGGCCGATGTGGTGGTCGATGTGCTGGCGTGCAGCCCGGGCGGCGGCACTCAGGCAGCGGAGCTGGCCAAGCAGATCGCTGACAAAGTCAGCTGACGGAAGGATCAGATGAACCTCTGGCGTACTGGAATGCTCATCGGCGCCGTAGTCGTTGTGGCGGCGGGTTGTTCGGTTACTGACCGGAAGGTCTCGGGCACGGCCACGACGGCCGCGGGCACTGCTTCCCCGACGACGTCGACGTCAGCTGTCGCCAAACCGATCGATGATGCCGGCCTGCCGAAGTTGTTGGCCTCGGCCGCCGACATCAGCGACCTGGTGGGCGTCGCCATGACGCCGGAGGCGATCTTCAGGAAGCCGGATACCAAGCTGAGAGTGGAACCGATTCGCTGCCTCGAAGCGGTCATGCCGGCGCTCAACACCATTGGGTACTACAGCCGAACGGGTTTCGCGGGGCAGCTTCTTCATGGGGATCACCATGCGCAAGTCGTGCAGGCGGTTGCCGCGTTTCCCACAGATGCGGAGGCGGTGGACTTTCGTGAGGCGACCACCCGACACTGGCGGTCGTGTCAGAACCAGCAGGCGACCGTCACGGGCGGTCAGGCGCCCCTGACGTATGCATTGGACAGAGTTGAATTGGTCGATTCGGTCGCGAGCATCCCGGTGTCGGGGATGGCCGGCGATGGGGCCCGAGTCCCGTGTCAGCACGCGTTGGGTGCGCGCAGGAACGTGATCATCGATGTGCGGGTGTGCGCTCCGAATGTTGGGAACAAGGGGCGCGATCTGGTGGCGAAGATCGCGGCGGGCCTCTGACTCAGCGGATGACGCTCATCAGCGGAACAAAGTTGGCGTTGAGATACTCGGTAGCTAGGTAACCGCCGGGATCAGCAAGTGCCGAAACGCTATTAGGGTCGTCCACGATGATCATCGATCCCCGGTAGGCAGCCAATTGGTAGGGAAGTCCAGCTGCCCCGCCGTTACCGGCGGCCTTGTCGGTGCGCACGACTACCAACACTTCACTGTGAATCAGGAACAATTTGCCCAGGTCTGGCATCGACCGGGTTGAACTGCTGTCACCTGACTTGCGACGCAAGTCGGGGTCGTAGTTCAAGCCGAGCGAATTGAGATAGTCCGCCGCATTGGATGGTGTCAGGGTCTGAGAGACACCGTCGTCCGACACGTGGATCACCTGGACGCTCTTCCCTGCAGCCCGCGGATTCTGGTTCTTCAGATCGGTCTGCTGGGACGACACCTGGTCGATCAGGGTGTCGGCGTCCTTGTCACGGCCGACGATCTTGCCGATCCATTTGAGCTGGGTCTGCCAGTTCCATGCTCGGCTGGTGTCTTTCGGCTGCGTCACGGTCGGCGCGATCGCTGCGAGGCGCTGGTAGGTCGCGTCGTCGATGTCGCCGGTCGCAATGATGACGTCGGGTTTGGCGGCCTGAATGGCGCTGGTGTCGATGAAGCCGACGGTGTCCTTGACCGAGGGGTTTCCGGTGATCTTGGACTGCAACCACGAGGGCAGGGACGTACCTGCGCCGGCGATCGCCACTGGTTGCAGACCGAGCGACAGCACGGCGTCGGCGTCGCCGGGGCCCAGGGCGGCGACAGCTGTTGGCGCCTTTGTGATTTCAGTGGTGCCGTGGGCGTGGGTGAATGACTGCGCGGTGTACGCCGGGGCGCCGGGCTTGCTGGTCAGCATGATGGAGGCGACGACCGCGATGACGGTGATCACGGCGGCGACCGCGGTACCGATGACCAGTCGACGCTTGCGTGAACTCTTCTGTGGAGCAGCGGGAGGATGGGGTGCCGCCATCTGGCCAGGCAGAGGGCCACGTGGCGGGGCGGGCGGGTAAGGACCGCTGAACTGTCCGCTCGGGTAAGTCAGCACGCCGCTGGGTGGTGTCGGCTGACGCGGCGACCATGATTGCGGCCCCGGCCCCTGCCTCGGTCCCGGCGGCAGCAGCTGGCCGGGTGGCTGTGGCGCCGGGCCAGTGTTCGTGACGGCGGCAGTGGCCGCGGCCGCGAATTCCCGCGCAGTCTGGTAGCGGGCGTTGGGGTCCTTGGCCATGCCGCGGGCGATGACTTCGTTCAGCGCCCACGGCAGGTGGGGCACGCGGTCAGTGACGCGGGGGATTTCTCCTGTCACGTGTGCCGCGGCGATCGCGGCAATACCGCCGGGGAGTCCCCCGTACGGCGTCCGGCCGGTGAGCAGTACGAAGAAGCTGCACGCCAGAGAGTAGACATCGGCACGCGAATCGACGTGCTGCCCGCTCAGTGCCTCGGGCGGGGCGTAGGCGATGGACGCCATCACCGAGCCGTCTGTGGTCAGGTGCGCGGCGTCGTCGAAGGCGCGAGCAATTCCGAAGTCCGCCAGGAAGACTCGTTCTTCATCGCCGGGATCTTCGGCGCTGGCCAGCAGAAAGTTGGCGGGCTTGACGTCGCGGTGCATGATGCCGCGCCGGTGCGCGTAATCGAGGGCCTTTGCGACTTCGGTGATGATGCGGGCTGCCCGTGTGGGTGACATCCGCCCGGACCGGACTTCCTGGTCGGCGTCGGTACCCGCGACGTACTGCATGGCGATCCACAGCTGACCCGCCTCGGTTTCGCCGCGGGAGTAGACGGCGACGATGTTCGGGTGGTCGAGGGTGGCGGCTACGTTGGCTTCGCGGAGGAAGCGCTCCCGGAACTGGCCGTCGCCCTGGATGGAAGTGGTGAGGACCTTCAGGGCGTCGCTGCGGGGCAGCTGTGGGTTCTTGGCTTTGTAGACCACGCCCATGCCGCCAACACCGAGGACGGATTCGATGGTGTAGCCGGCGACGATGTCGCCGGGGTTGAAGGTCGATGTCATCGTGGTCCGACTATTTCGCAGTCAGTAGCAGATACTGGGAGGCCATTCGTTGTGTGGCGTCGAATGGCTGCAGCGATGCCGCCGTGTACACCCATCGGTCCAGAGCTGCCGCGCAGGAGTAAATCCGCGCCTTGACGTCCGCTGAATCGATGGATTGGCACTTCGCGGAGGGGAGGCCGGGCACGCTCGGACCGGGTTCGGTGGGATTCGTACCGTCGGGTTCGCCGAACTTCTGCGCGAGCTGTGTCGCGGCGTCGGCGTCCTTGGCTCGGTAGAGGTGAGTGCCGCGGACCGAGATGACGTCCACGCCGGCCGCGGTCAATGCCGCCGACGCTCGGATCGGGTCGTCGTCGTAATGAACGATGCCGCGAGGTCCCCACAAGCCCTGATTGCCCCTGTGTTCTTTCGTGGGCACGGTCCGTCTCAGCAGCCCGTCGGGATCGGTCGGCATGGTGGCGAACTGCGCTGGATCAGTTGGGTGGAAGCCGTCGATCCGGGCGGCCTGCAGGTCCAGTGCCTTGGCGATCAGTTGTGTTGCCGTGTCGAGGGTTTTGTCACTGTTCGCGTATTGGTATAGGACGTACGGGCCGTGTGGTGTGTAGGCGGTGACCGTGAATCTGCCGTCGAACAATGTGGACTGGTGCGCCAAGGCCTCTGGGTGGCCTGGAATCGGTATCGGCTGATTGGGTGAGGCTCGATCTATTGTCGGGGCCTGCGCGGAGAACTGGCGGACGGCGTCGTTGGCCAGGTCTGCTGTTGGGAAACGCAACACGAGATTCACCAATCCGTTGGTGTGATCCGCGCCGCGAGTTGTTCCCCGAGCGGAGCCGAACCCGTTGATGAATTGGTGGTCGTTGGCAATCTGCACCATGGGGCGTTCGACGCTGATCAGGCCTGCGGCGTCGAGGTAGAGGCCGGTCACGTTGATACCGATGTTGGTCAGAGTGGAATCGACCTCCCACGGCCCCACTACGAAGTCAGCGAGACGTTCTGCGTCGATGATCCGCCCGGTTTCGGCTTCTTGCTTGAGTGCAGGCCCCGGCTTGGGTGCCGTCGGGTAGTTGCCCGGGTTCAGCAGGCTGACGAGGGCATCGCCCGGCTTGAACGACGGGTCCTTGGTCGCATCGCCGTTCGTCACCGTCGTGCAGCCGGCCAGCAGTGACACTGCGGCAGTTGCGGCGGCCAACCTGGCGATCTTCATGACGCTCCCCATCGTCTCCCCGGACTGCGCAACTCCGCGAGGCGCTGCACAGTGACTCTTCGCGAACTGTACGCACTCGAGCGTCTGAGCGCGTCAGCCGGCGCTACGGCTGGGCGGGCGGATTACTGGCCGTGATCTCGGCGACCAGCTCGTTGAGGCGGGCCCGGTCGGCGTCGATGGACTCGGTGGCCTTCGCGGTCGCGTTGCCCAAGGCCTCATTGATCCGGGCTTCGACGGTGTCCGCGCCGAGGCGCAGCAGCCCGTCTTCGATGAACAGATCCGTCAGCCAGTGGTGGCCGTTGAGGGTGACCTCGACGGTCTTGGCTTCGTCGGTCGCGGTGAACGATTCGGTGTTCATCTTGGCGAGCTGCTCGTCCATGACCGACTGCAGGCGCTGGGCCTGCTGGAGAACCGCAGCGACCTCGGGGTGCATCTCGATCATTTGGTGTCCTTCTTGTCATCGATCTTGGTGCGACGCCGGTGTCCGATGACGCCGTCGGTGAAGGCGCGGTCCTCCGTGTACAGGACCTCATCGGGCGACAGATTCGGGTTGCGCTTCTTTTCCTTGCCGCCTTCGCGGCCACCGCCGTGGCCACCCATACCGCCACCCATGCCGCCGCCCATACCGCCGCCACCGACCGGTGGGCGGCCCGCGGCCTGGCTGGCGCCGCCGGCTGCCGCACCACCAGCGCCCACCGCAGGTGCGACGGCTGCCGGCTGCATGGGCTGGCCGCCCAAACCGCCGCCACCGCCACCGGATCCGCCGCCTGCACCGCCGCCGGCGGACGCCGGGCTCACGCTGGGACCGTCGGGCAGGCTCGGCATCTCCGGCTTGTCGCCGCCCAAGCCGCCGGGCATCCCCCCGCCCGGTGAACCCTGTCCGGATCCGCCCGACGGTGAGCCGCCACCGGAAGGTGAACCGCCAGAAGGTGATCCACCGCCCGCGGGCTTCTGCTCACCAGCAGAAGCCGGGCTGACGCTCGGCGATTCCGGCATCGACGGCGTCGCACCGCTCGGCGCCCCGCCGCCCGGGGTCCCGCCGCCACCGGACGGCCCACCACCGCCAGGTCCTTGGGGCGCACCCGTGCCCTGGCCGTCTTTCTTCGCCACATCCCCCGGCTTGACGGCAGGCCAGGCGTTCGACCCAAAGTTGGGTGGTGGCGGCGTCACGAGGGAACGGATCGTCGCCTGTTGTGCGTACTTGGCCCGCACGGTGTCGGATTCCTGCTGCTTCGTGGCGTGGCCGGTGAAGAAGTCGTATGCCGCTTGCCCGACTGTCGCGAGCACGCTGGCATTCTCGTAGTCCGCCACGTCCTGCATGCTGGGGTGCTCGGGTCGTCTGCCGCCATGGATCGCGGACAGGTCCATGGCCTGGATGGCCAGGTTGTTCGCCGCCTGGGCCATCGCCGTCAGCCACGTTGAGTAGTCCTTCAGCGCATTCTCTGCCGCTTCGGCAGCATCGCCTTCCCATTCGACGCCGGCCATATTGAACTTGCTGTTCAGTTCGGCCAGCTTCGTCACCACTCCGACCATTTGTGTGCCGAACTCGATCATCGAGGTGCCCTGGTCACCGCTGTTGATCTGCTTAGCGGCTACTTCCCAATCCATGCCGGGGTTACTGGGGTGCGATTCGGCCCCGCCGAGCGATTCGAGCATCCAGGGCAAGCTGCCGACCGGGTCTGCGGGCGCCGGTGCCGGGGGCAGATTGGGGGTGATGGGTGCACCTCCGCCAGCGCCGAGCTTGGTGGCATCGATGCCCGACTTCCCGGCCGCGTCGGCGGCGTCGTAGGCCGCGGCGGCCGCCCGCAGGCAGGCGGCCAGTCGTCGATTTTGAGCGCGCCCGGCCTTGAATGCGGCGTCGAGCTGCTGCAGGTTGTTCTTGAGGAAATTGGTGGCGTCCTGCGCGATTGCCAACTCGCATGGCGCTGTGGGTGCCGGCGGCAAGGTCGGCAGATCTACGTCAACTTCAGCTGCCTTGGCGTTCAGCGTCTCCGAGGAGACTTTCAGTTTTCCAGCCATCTACTTGCTCCCCCTTACTTCTCCAGCGCCATCTGGAACCGGCTCTCCTCGCGCGGGTTGATCAGCTGGATCGGCAGCTGACGGTGGCGCGGGGTGTCGATAAAGTTGTGGCGCAACAGAATTCGTGAAATACCCGGGTGTGGACCGAGGTAGGTGGTGGCATTGGGCCATGCCACCTTCGGGACATTCCCGATCCGGGCATTGATGAATCCCGCGAATTCCTTGAACTGCGGTGCCAGGGTGACGACAGCGCCGGCGGCCGCCGAGCGCACCACGAACTGGGTGAACACGTGCGCGTCGCCGAGGTTGATCGTGGAGTCGACGTTGTCGAACGGCATGTACACCGGGTAGCGGTCGGCCGTCTCCCCCACCAGCACACCGGCCGAGCCGATCGGCAGTTCGTAGTGCCGGTCGGTGATCGGGCTGAGCCCCTCCAGCGCGGCGCGCTGTCCACCGAACAGACACGAGAAGCCGCGCGGCGTCGTCGGCGTCGCCAGCGTCGTCAGCAGTACAGTTGCCGTCGGCGCTTGACCCGGCTTCACCCGGACCCGGGTGATCGTGTGGTCGGCACGGGCCGACCACCACATGTTGGGCCCGCCGGGTGCCGAGTAGGCCGCGGTAAATGTGCTGCGGCCCTTGATGGTTGACCAGGTCTCGCGCTCGAAGCTGATCGCGGTTGCCCGGTCGTACTCCTCGAAACTGCGGGCGGGGCGGGCGTCGATGCCGTGGCTGGCCAACTGGTCGGCAATGCGGGTGGTGGTCGCCACCAGGTAGCCGGCCAGGCCGGCGACCCCGGTACCGCGGCGCAGGGCCGACCGGCGGGTCTCGTCGGGGTTGGCGCGCAACACGATCCAGGTCCGCCGATTGGCGGGCGCGGCGTAGGGGCCGACCACCTGCTCGTACAGCGCGACGACACTCGACGGGGCGGTCTTGCCGACGCGGTAGCCCGCCGAGACGATGTCCGCCTCGAGATCCGGTCCGTGCGCCGCGAGCAACTGCTCCACCAGTCGGGTGTCGAGGTTGTCGTCGGTGAAGGCCTCGCCGTTGACGATCACTGTCGGGGTGAACGAGCGCGGCACCAGTTCGACAACCGAGACCAGGTGGTCACCCAGCCAGCGCACCGCGACGTGGTCGCCGGGCATGACCGTCGCGCCGACGGCCGGCTCCGAGGGAGCCGGCGGGGCCACCTTGCGCCGGCGCTGCCAGGCGAACATCGCGGCGATCCAGCCCGTCAGCCGCCGTCCGCGGATGGCGAGGACCGAGAACAGCGCGATCAGGACACCCAGGGTTATCCCGAGCCACAGCAGGTCGAAATGCATGCACAGCAGTACGACCGCGGGCACCAGCGTCGCGGCCCACAGCAGGTGCCCCGTGGTGAAGCGGAACCCGAAGTGCCTCATCGGCGCCTCAGCGCACGGCGAGTCACCGCACCGAGGCCGAGCAGAATGATCAGCGCGGCACCGGCCACGACGACCATGGTGATGGGTCCACGGTCTGGCGGCGGGATGTACACCGGCGGCGGGATGCTCTTGACCTGGTAGGGCGCCTGCTTGGGGCCGGCGGGAACGTCCCACGTCAGCGCCGCCACCGGATCGATGACACCGGCACCGACGTAGTTGTCCACTCCCCCACCGGGGTGCCGCGCCGTCGCCGTGATGCGGGTGACGATCTGTGCGGCGGTCAGGTCGGGGAAACGCTGCCGCAGCAGGGCCGCCAGACCCGAGACGTAGGCCGCGGCGAACGACGTGCCGTTGATGGGGATGGGGCCGTCCTGCCCGTTGAGCCCATTGACCGGATTGCCGTCGTAGCCCAGCGCGGTGGCGCCTTCGGCGGGTGCGGCGGCGCCCACCCAGGGGCCGGACATCGAGAAGTTGCTCGGCTGGCCCTGCGGCCCGATGCCGCCGACGGTCAGCACCAGCGGCGAGTACCAGGCCGGCGAGACGATCGTCTGCACCTGCTTCCAGCCCCGCGGATCCGACGGCACGCTGACGTCCGGCGGCGGGTTCTGGTTGCAGTCCTGGCCGGTGTTGCCGGCGGCCACGATGACCACGGCGTTCTTGACGTTCACCGCGTAGGCGATGGCCGAGCCGACGCCCGTCTCGTTGATGGCCCGGGTCACCTTGTAGCAGGCGGCTTCCGAAATGTTGATGACCTGCGCGCCCAGGTTCGCCGCGTGCACGATGGCGCGGGCCAGGCTGCGCAGCGAGCCGGCGGTCTGGGTGGTGTTCGGATCGTTGGGATCGCTGCGAGAGTCCTTCGGCTGGAATGCCTCCGAGGTCTGGCGCAGCGACAGGATGCGGGCTTCGGGGGCGACGCCGATGAACGCGTCCGTCGGCGCCGGACGGCCGGCGATGATCGACGCGGTCAGCGTGCCGTGGGCATCGCAGTCCGACAGGCCGTTGCCGCCCTTGTCGACGAAGTCGCCGCCGGGCTCGGCGGGGACCCGCGGCGAGGCGTTCACACCGGTGTCGATGACGGCGACGGTGACGCCGGCTCCCGTCGCGAACTTCTGCGCCTCGGCGAGGTGCAGATAGTCGGCCGCCCACGGCTTGTCGGCGAAGTTCGTGTTCGGCAGCACAGTCGGCGCGGAGCAGATCTTGCGCTGCTCCATCGGCTGATCGGGGCCGGTGTCGTCGGGCGGGACGGCACCGGGGTCGATCGCCGGCGGTTCGATGGCGAGTGCGGGCGGGGCGCTGGCGACAGCCAGCAGCAACGCGGCAGCTACGGCGGCTAGACGACGCACGAGCAACCGCCCCCACCATGGGGACGACCGCTCGTGATGTTCCGAGTCCCCCGTGACATTTTTCCCGCTACGACACCGCCGCGAACCGCGATGCCCTCCCCATACGCATGTAGCACGAATTCATACTAGTGGTGCGTAGTGGGGGCTCTGTGCGCTTTCTGTGGCTGCTGGGAGTGACCCCGAGCCGGGCGCGTCAGGCGTCGAGGTCCTGTGCCACCAGGTCAGCGACGGTTGCCAGGGCGGTTTCGTCCTCGGAGGCCACCGTCACCTGCGCTCCGTTGCCCGCCCCGAGCGTCATGATCATCAGTGCCGAGCCGGCGTCCACGGGTTCTCCACCGTCGACAGCCAGGGTGACCTGGGCACCGGAATTGATGACGGCCTCGGAGATGACGGCTGCCGGACGGGCGTGCAGGCCGATGGCGGATCCGACGGTGACGGTCTTGCTGGGCATTGCTTCTCCTTGTGATTGTTGGGTTGGTTGCTTGTTCGGGACGTTTCAGCTGCCGGCCGGCTGCAGAGCCGCGGTGGTGTCGACCGGCGGAAGCGACCGGCCCGCGCTCTTGGCGGCGATCACCGCGAGCGCACTGCAGACAGCGCCGACGACGACGGCCACCACGAACCAGATGAGGTTGCCGATGGCGAAGAAGACGAAGATGCCGCCGTGGGGCGCCTTGGACGTCACGTCGAATGTCATGACCAGGGCGCCGGTCACCGCGCCGCCGAACATCATCGACGGGATGACCCGCAGCGGATCGGCGGCGGCGAATGGGATGGCGCCTTCGCTGATGAAGCACGCGCCGAGAAGCCATGCGGCCCGGCCGTTTTCGCGTTCGGGCTCGGTGAACAACCGGGGCCGGACGGCCGAGGCCAACGCCATGGCCAGCGGCGGCACCATTCCGGCGGCCATGACGGCGGCCATGATCCGCAGCGATGCGACGTCGGTGATGTTCAGCCCGGCGGCGGCGAAGGAGTAGGCGGCCTTGTTGACCGGTCCGCCCAGGTCGAAGCACATCATCAGGCCGAGGATGACGCCCAGCAGGATCAGTGAGCTGCCGGACATGCTGCCGAGCCAGTGGGTCAGCCCGGAGGTGACGGCGGCCAGCGGACGGCCCAGCAGCAGGAACATCGACAGGCCGACGATCAGTGAGGCGCCGAGCGGGATCACCACCACCGGCATGAGGCCGCGGAACCACTGGGGCACTTTGAACGAGCTGATCCACAGGGCGGCGAACCCGGCGATGAGACCGCCGACGATACCGCCGATGAATCCGCCGCCCACGGTGACGGCCACCGCGCCCGCGGTGAATCCCGGTGCGATGCCGGGACGGTCGGCGATGGCGAAGGAGATGTACCCGGCGAGCGCGGGAACCAGGAAGCCGAAGGCCAGTCCACCCAAGGTGAAGAGCACGGCGCCGAGGTACTGCATCAGCCCGCCCGCCGGCAGGTTGGTCAGCGAGTTGGTGGTCGCGATGATGTGTGCGAGCGAATCCGATTGTCCGGCCGGCTTGTTGGCGATCTCATATCCCGCGAACAGGAAGCCCAGCGCGATCAGCAGGCCGCCGGCCGCCACGAACGGGATCATGTAGCTGACGCCGGTCAGCAGGATCTGGCGCAGGCGCGTGCCCCAGCCCAGCCCGCCGCGAGTATCGGTGGCGGTGGCCGCGGCGGTCTCGCCCTGGACCCGGGGGGCCTGCGGATCCTTCGCCGCGGCAACGGCTTCGGCGATCATGGTGTCGGGTTCGTTGATCGCCCGCTTCACGCCCGATGCGACGACGGGCTTGCCGGCGAAGCGCTGCTTGTCCTTGACGCCGACATCCGTGGCGAAGATGACGGCATCGGCGGCGGCGATGGTTTCGGCCGAAAGCGGGGTGGACCCGGACGAGCCCTGGGTTTCGACGCTGAAGTCCACCCCGGCGCGGTCGGCGGCCAGTTTCAGGGCGTCAGCGGCCATGTAGGTGTGGGCAATTCCGGTGGGACAGGCCGTGATCGCGATGATCGAGGCCGCGGGCGCCGCTTCGGCAGCAGGTGCGGCGGGAGCCGGCGCCGCGGGTGCGGCTGCCGGTACGGGGGTGACCACGCTTTCGACGAGTTCGACCACTTCATCGGCGGTGCCCGCGGCACGCAGTTGTTCGACGAAGTCCTTGCGCACCAGCGCGCGGGCCAGGCTCGACAGCAGCTTCATGTGTTCGGCGCCACCGGAATCCGGTGCCGCGATGAGGAACGCGAGGTCGGCGGGGCCGTCAGGCGCACCGAACGGGACCGCGGGCGCCAGGCGGGCGAAACCGATCGTCGGTTCGTCGACGTGGGGCGACCGGCAATGCGGGATCGCGATGCCGCCGGGAAGCCCGGTGGCCGACTGGGCTTCGCGCGCCAGGGCGGCCTCGACGAGTCCGTCTCCGTTGGTGGCGCGTCCGGTTGCGGCCATCCGGGCGGCCAGCAGTTCGATCACATTCTGCTTGTCGGGGCCGGCGTCGACGTCGAGTGCGACGAGGTCCGAGGTGATGATCGGCATGGGTGTTCCTTTTGAATAGAACGGATCAGAGGTGGGCGGAGGCGGACGTGACCGCCTGGACCTGAACGGCTTTCACGTCGAGCTGGTCGGGGCCGGGCAGTGCGGAACCCGGCAGGGCGGCAGCGGCGCTGCCGTACGCGACGGCCGTCTGCAGCCGCTGCGCCGGCGCGGCGCCGGCGATGGTGGCGGCGAGGTAGCCCGCGAGCGACGCGTCTCCCGCGCCGACGGTACTGCGCGGCACGATCGCCGGGGCCGTGGCTGCCCAGGTCCCGTCACGGTCGACCAGGACCGCACCCGCGCCGCCGAGCGTGACGAGCACGGTGCCGGCGCCGCGGTCGACGAGTTGCCGCGCGGCGGACACCACGGGCAGTGGATCACCTTGCGCGGCAGCTTCTTCCAGTTCCGGTGCGGAGCGGCCGGTCAGCCAGGCCAGTTCCTCGGAGTTGGGCTTGATGAGGTCGGGTGCCGCGGTGCCGAAGGCTTCGGCCAGGGCGGTGAGCGGACGTTCGGAGGTGTCCACCGCGACGCGGCACGGCAGGGCCGCCAGTCGGGCCACAATGTCGGCGTACCAGTCGTCGGGCACCCCGGGTGGCAGCGATCCGGACAGCACCATCCAGGTTGCCCCCGCCGCGTGATCGCAGACGGCGGCGGTCAGGGTCGCCAGGGCGGCGGCATCCAGGTGGGCCCCCGGTTCGTTGAGTTTGGTTGTGGTGCCGTCTTTTTCGGTGATGGTGAGGTTGCTGCGCACGGTGCCCGGGATGGCGATGTTGTGGAATGGCACGCCGCGCGTCGTCAGCCCCGTCAGGATCGGATCGTGGTCGGCGGCCGGCAGCAGCGCGAGGGTGTCGACACCGTTCTGGGTCAGCGCGCGAGATACGTTGACCCCCTTGCCTCCTGGCTCGGTGGAGACGGGGGTGAGGCGGTGCACCGCTCCCCTGGTCAGCGGCTCGTCGAGCGTGACGGTGCGGTCGAGGCTCGGGTTCAGGGTGACGGTGACGATCATGATTCGCTCTCCGCGCAGATGACGTCGACGCCGGCGTCGATGAGCTCCTGGCGCTCGTGGGGGCGGATGTCGGTGTCGGTGACGACGGTTCGAACGGCCGACAGCGGCGCGAAACTGACCAGGTCTTCCCGGCCGAATTTGCTCGAATCCGCTGTCACCACAACGTGGTTGGCGCAGTGGACCATGGCACGCTTGATGGCGGCCTCGTCGCTGTCCGGGGTGGAGAAGCCGTGCCGGACGCTGATGCCGTTGGTACCGAGGAAGGCGACGTCGACGCGCAGGGAGTCGAGTGTCCGCAGGGCCTGCTCCCCCACCACGGCCTGGGTGAGGCTGCGCACGCGGCCGCCCAGCAACTGCAGGGACACCGTTGGGTTGGACGTCAGCTTCGCGGCGGCGGGAATGGAGTTCGTGATGACGACGAGGTCGCGGTCGGTGGGGATGAGCTCGGCGATGCGGGCGGTGGTGGTGCCGGCGTCGATCAGCACCGTCCCGCCGGTGGCGGGCAGCAGGGCGACGGCTGCGGCCGCGATGGCGGCCTTCTGCTGTGTCTGGGTGGAATCGCGCTGGACGACGCCCTGCTCGACGAGGTGCAGCGTGCGGGCCGGTACCGCTCCCCCGTGCACGCGCCGGATGACACCGGCCTTGTCGAGGACGTCGAGATCGCGGCGGACGGTTTCAGTGGTGACGTCGTAGGCCTCGGCCAGGTCGTTGACCGAGGCGCGGCCGTCGGCGAGGACTCGCGCGGCGATGGCTTGCTGCCGCTCTTCCGCGTACATGGCCCTCCAATTGTGTGGGAATCCATCCGGTTCGATCTTTGTATTGTTTGTTTTACGCTTGGATGTGTTGACTTGTCAACGGTTCGGAGTAATCTACATCACATGAGCCAGACATTTGTGAGCCCGTCGCCAAGGGTCGTCGACGTGGAAACCAGCAGTGCCCCTGTAGTCCTTCGCGGAGTGCCCGCCGTCGGCGGAGTGCGGTACGCGCCGGTGCTCTGGCCGGGTGCCCGCCCCGCGCCGGAGGCCGACGACAGCGCCGCTGAGCTGGAAGAGCCGGAACGGGCGGGGGAGCGGGAACGCTTCGCGGCGGCCTCGTCGGCGGTCGCGGACCGGCTGCGGTCCCGGGCGGCCAAGGCGACCGGGGCCGCGGCGGAAGTGCTGACCACGACGGCGACGCTCGCGCAGGACCGGGCCTGGGCGGCGGCGACGGAGAAGCGCATCGCCGACGGCATGTCCGCCGTGCGCGCGGTCGTCGCGACGGCGGACCAGTTCGTCGAGATGTTCACCCGCATGGGCGGACTGATGGCCGAACGCGTCGCCGACCTCAGGGATATCCGGGACCGGGTGATCGCGGATCTGCGTGGCCTTCCCGAGCCGGGAGTGCCGGTGCCCGACGTGCCGTCGGTGCTGTGTGCCGAGGATCTGGCGCCCGCCGATACCGCCGGGCTGGACCCCAACCTGGTGGTCGCGTTGGTGACCAGCCTGGGTGGGCCGACCAGCCACACCGCGATCATCGCCCGTCAGCTGGGCATCCCGTGTGTTGTGGCCGTTTCCGGGTTGGAGAAGGTGCAGCCCGGGACGATGGTGCTGGTGGACGGCACCAACGGCACCGTGGAGATCGAACCCGACGCGACCGTGGCCGCCGCGGCCGTGGCCCAGGCGCGCCGCGAGGCCGATCTCGCCGACAGCTGGCGTGGTCCGGGCGCCACCGCTGACGGACATCAGGTGGCGGTGCTCGCCAACGTGCAGGACGGTGCCGCGGCACAGGCGGCGGCCGAGACGCCGGCGGAGGGCATCGGTCTGTTCCGGACCGAATTGTGCTTTCTGAATCGGGATCTCGAACCGACCGTCGACGAGCAGGCGCAGATCTACGGGGACGTGCTGGCCGCGTTCCCGGGGCGGAAAGTGGTGGTGCGCACCCTGGACGCCGGTTCGGACAAGCCGCTGCGCTTCGCCGGGCATGCCGATGAGGCCAATCCGGCGCTGGGCGTCCGCGGCATCCGTATCGCGCAGGGCAATCCCGAACTGCTGACCCGCCAACTGGAGGCCATCGCGGCTGCGGCTGAGGCGACCGGCCAGAGCCCGTGGGTGATGGCGCCGATGATCGCGACGCCTGCGGAGGCGAAAGCCTTTGCGGCGCAGGTGCGGTCCTTCGGTCTGACGCCCGGCGTGATGATCGAGGTGCCCGCCGCGGCGTTGTTGGCCGACCGGATTCTGCGGCACGTCGACTTCCTGTCGATCGGTACCAACGATCTGACGCAGTACACGATGGCGGCGGACCGGATGTCGGCCGACCTGGCGACGCTCAGCGATCCCTGGCAGCCGGCGGTGCTGGCGTTGGTGCACGCGGCGGCGAAAGCGGGTGCCGAGCAGGGCAAGCCGGTCGGTGTGTGCGGGGAGGCCGCGGCCGACCCGGCGCTGGCGTGTGTGCTCGTCGGGCTGGGTGTGACGTCGCTGTCGTCGGCGGCTGCCGCGGTGCGCGCGGTCGGCGCCGCGCTGGCCGGGGTGACGCTGACGCAGTGCCGGGCGGCCGCGGAAGCGGCACTGGACGCCGAGTCCTCGGAGGAGGCCCGTAGCGCGGCGCTCGCTGCACTGGCAACGCATTGACCAGCGGATTTCGGTCGCACTAGCACCCGGAATTAATCGGACCGTAGTCCGGTTATAGGTGACATGCCTGCTATCACCGCTGACACGATCAGCTTGCCGCGTATTGCTTCCGCTGCGCCGAGTGACACTGAACGCCCGGTGCGGTCCATCACCACCGGCCCCCGTGGCTATGAGGGCGAGGGTTTCCCGGTGGTCCGAGCTTTCGCCGGGGTCAGTCCGGCCGACCTCGACCCGTTCGTCCACCTGGACCAGATGGGTGAGGTCGAGTACGAACCCGGTGAACCGAGGGGCACCGATTGGCACCCGCACCGCGGGTTCGAGACGGTGACCTACATGATCGACGGCCGCTTCGCGCACCAGGACTCCCATGGTGGCGGCGGTCTGATCACTGACGGCGCCACGCAGTGGATGACCGCCGGGTCGGGCATCCTGCACATCGAGACGCCGCCGGCCGAACTGGTCGAGAGCGGTGGCCTGTTCCACGGCCTGCAGCTGTGGGTGAACCTGCCCAAGAAGGACAAGTTCGCCGCCCCCAGGTACCAGGCCATCGAGGGCACCGATGTCACGCTGTTGTCCTCGGACGACGGCGGCGCGCTGGTGCGCGTCATCGCTGGCGAGATCGGCGACGCCAAGGGTCCGGGCGGCACGCACACGCCAATCACCATGGCGCACGCGACAATTGCACCCGGAGCGCGCCTCGACCTGCCGTGGAACCGCAAGTTCAATGCGCTCGTCTACATCCTGTCCGGACGCGGCACCGTCGGGCCCGTCGGCCACCCCATCCACCAGGGCCAACTCGCGGTGCTGGGGCCGGGGGACCGGATCACCGTCGCTGCCGACGAAGGCCAGGACTCCAACCGGCCCGCGCTCGAGGTGCTGTTGCTCGGCGGTCAGCCGATCCGGGAACCGGTCTTCCACTACGGGCCGTTCGTGATGAACTCCAAGTCGGAGCTCATCGAGGCCTTCGAGGACTTCCAGTCCGGCAAGTTCGGCACCATTCCGCCGAACGCGTTGAAGCCGCACCGCCCCGGGCACTGATCACGCCGGCGCGGCGTCCGGATAAAGCAGCTCCAGCTCGCCGAGGCTGGCGGCGACGGTCACCAGAGGCAGCGCGGCCTCGACCGACAGGTTTCCGCCGCCGGCCTCGGCGCGCAGCGCGAGCACGAAGTCGTCACTGATGGGTGTGAGCGCTGCGGCATCGGCGTCTTCGGAGCCCATGATCCGGGCGCAGATCGACGCGGTGTGCGCTTCGAGGACCTCTCGGGCGGCCCGATACGGGGCCAGGGGCGGCGGGACGACGTCAGCGATCAGGTCGGCCGCCGCCCGCAACCGGACCGTCTGATTGGCGGCCCGGACCACCGGCGCCCGCAGCTCCGTGGCCCCGCTGCTCTCCGAAAGAAAGTGGCGCACGGCATCATCCACGGTCCGGGAGGCCGTCAACGCGTCGAAGCTCAGGGCGTGCACGCGGTCGGTGGCGGCCTCGGAGGCGCCGCGGGTCACGCGCCGCACGGCCGCGGTCAGATACCGGGTGCCGGCGAGGCGCGCCGATTCCAGCGTGCGCTGGACGACCGCCGCCGACCCGCGCGGCCACAGCAGCAGCGACACCACGATGCCCACCGCGGCGCCGACCAACACGTTCTCGAGTCTGATCAGCCCGACGCGCCAACCGGCCGGGCTGATCAGGTTGTAGATGGTGAGCACCAGCATGGTGAACATCGCCTGGCCCGCCACGAACGAAAACACATCGGGCACATAGGCAGAACCGAACGCCACGATCGGGAGGACGAACCACAGCAGGACCGGGTTCGCGCCGATCAGATGGATCACCACGGTGCCGAGGAGGAATCCGATCGCGGTGCCGCCGACGGCGCGCAACACGCGGGTCCCGGTGGTCAGCGCGCTGCTGCGCAGTACCGACAGCGATGCCATGGCGATCCAGAAACCGTGCTGCAGGGGGAACAGGTGGACGACGGCCACCGCCACGGCCAGCCCGATGCCGGTGCGAAGGCTGTTCTGCACCACCACCGCTCGCGTCGCGACGAACCCCGAGGGGATGGCTGACACGGCCTGGGATTCGGACAGCACCCGGTCGAAGTTCCCGGCCACCGGCAGACGTCGCCCGAGAACGCGGGCCCACACCGGCCGGGCGTCGGCGTCGGCCGCGAGTCCGATGACGCGGCCGGTCGCCCCGATACACGCCGAGAAGGTGCGCAGCCGCAACAGCTTTCGGCCCGTCGCGACGGCCAGCAGGTCGTCGGGTTCGGCCCGGATCAGCTCGATGTCCTCGCGGTAGCGCCCGCGGGTGGCGGCCCGGTGCGCGGTCAGGGCGTCGGCCAGGTCGGCGCGGTAGCGATCGCGGCCCTCGGCGCGCGGGGTGCTCAGCACCCGGGCGCAGTCGTTCAGTACCCGGATGGCCGGCTCACGCGTCTCGGCGAGCAGGGAGCCGGTGGCGTCGGTGGCGCGGTCGCACAGCCAGCGCAGGTCGTCGACGACCCGTACCAGGGCGCGGCTGCCCGCGGTCAGGCCGACCGGGCGGAAGTCGGCACCGAGGAAGTTGTCGCCCAGCACCTCCATCGCATCGGACAGCTCTTGTGCCGTCGCGGACCCCTCGAGCCGGGCCGCCAGGAGGCGGCACACCTGCGCGGCGTGCTTGCGCAGGTCGTCGTGATGCGTGGGCGGCAACAGGAACAGCGCGGCCGGGACGGCAATGGCCCAGGCGACGGCCCAGCCGAGCAGCCGGTCGGGGACAGGCCCGGCGGGCGTGCACACCGGCAGGACGAACGTCATCAAGGTGGAGCGCTGGCCGGCGGCGATGATCTCGCTGAGGACGCCCGAGAACGTCACCAGCAGCCCGATGGCGAACATCGCCGGCACCGCCAGCCACGGATGCGGCGACAGCAGCGTGCCCAGGGTGATCAGGACCGCGCCGTTGAAGCCGAGCCCGGCATAGGCCAGCGCCCGCGCCGGCCGGTTACCGGGGAAATCCACCACGACAAGCAGCGCGACCGCACCGAAGATGGCGAACATGGTCGTCTGCGACCTGCTGCCGACTGCGGTACCGACTGCCAGTCCGGCGATCGCGACGACCGGGAGCACCACACCAGCGCGGGTCGCGCGCCGGAGTGCGTCGTACTCGGGGTCCTTGTCGCGCAGCCGGGTGACGAGCTGCTCCCGGCGCAACGCCGGCGACTCTCGCGACACCACGCCCGCCATGGCGCCCAACATTAATTTGGCTGACGTCGCAATGCCCCGGCAACAACACGCCTGTGGCCGCGGTGTTTCGCAGAGGCCGGCACACCGGCGGTCGTTCCTGGCCGGGCTACCGAACGGCGCCGGCCCGCGGCCGGGAACCGCACGCCGTGCAGCTTTCGGTTGTTGACAGATCTGCAAGTTTGCTGGAAGAAGCAATTTCGACGGCTGTCCCGCGCATACGAGCAGGGTCGGGCCGAGATCTATGGCACAATTTGACGATGCCGTACATCGCCACCCGTGGCCCGGGTCGCCCTCCCGCGGCGAAGGCGGCCGAAACTCGTGAGCGCATCCTGCGCGCCGCACGCGAGGTTTTCAGTGAACTTGGTTACGACGCAGCAACATTCCAAGCCATTGCGATCCGCGCGGATCTGACGCGCCCAGCGATCAATCACTACTTCGCGAACAAGCGCGTGCTCTACGGCGAGGTCCTCGATCAGACCAACGCCATGGTCGTCGCTGCGGGCCGTCGCCGGGCCGAGGAGGAGACCACCTTCATCCGGCGCCTGTCGTCGTTTTTCGTCGCCGCCATCCAGGCCGACTCCGAGGACCGGTCCGCTGCCGCGTTCCTGGTGACCTCGATCCTCGAGGCGCAGCGACATCCCGAACTGCGCCAGGAGGAACACGACGCGCTCGTGGCCTCCCGTGACTTCGTGACCTGGGCCGTCACCGACGCCATCGAACGCGGTGAACTGGCCGTCGACACCGAGGTGTCCACGGTGGTGGAGATGCTCATCGCCGTGATGTGGGGCATGGGGTTCTACGCCGGGTATGTCGGCAGCCACCAGGAGCTGACCGCCGTCATCGAGCGGCTCGAACTATTGCTGGCCAACAAGCTGTGGCAGGTCACCGAATAGACCGGCATCAGCTGGTAGACCTGGTACATGGGCAGCGAGCGCTCCGACGACGACACCTGGGACATCGCAAGCAGTGTGGGTGCGACGGCGGTGATGGTGGCCGCCGCGCGGGCCGGGGAAACCGAGCGTGATGACGCGCTGATCCGCGACCCGTTCGCGAAAATCCTGGTGGCCGGCGCCGGTACGGGTGTGTGGGAGACGATCCTCGACGCCGATTTCAACAACCGGATGGCGGGTGCCGATCCCGAGGTGGCCGCGGTCCTCGAGCACATGGGCAACTACCAGGCGGTGCGTACGCACTTCTTCGATGCCTACTTCACCGACGCCGCGGCGGCCGGCATCCGGCAGGTGGTGATCCTGGCGTCCGGGCTCGATTCGCGGGCCTACCGATTGGACTGGCCGGCCGGCACGACCGTCTTCGAGATCGACCAGCCGAAGGTGCTCGAGTACAAGGACGAGACCCTGAAGGCGCATGGCGCGACGCCGGCGGCGACACTGCATCAGCTGCCGATCGACCTGCGCAATGACTGGCCGAAAGCGTTGCGGGAAGCCGGTTTTGACGATTCGGCACCGACCGCGTGGCTGGCGGAAGGTCTGCTGATGTACCTGCCGGCCGACGCGCAGGACCGGCTCTTCGAGAACATCACCGCGCTGAGCGCGCCGGGTAGCCGCATCTCGGTCGAGACGGTCGGCGAGCACGCCGCCGAACGGCGCCAGCGGATGCGGGACCGATTCGACAAGCTCGCCGGTCAGTTCGGCATGGGGCAGGTCATGAACGTGCAGGATCTGATGTACGAGGACCCCGACCGCGCCGACGTCGCCGAGTGGCTGGACGCGCACGGCTGGTCGTCGACGTCGGTCACCTCGCAGGAGGAGATGCGCCGGCTGAATCGTTGGGTGCAGGTCGATACCGCCGATGACAAGGCGTTTTCCACCTTCGTGACGGCGCGCAAGGGCTGATCGAGACCGGTTGACTCTTCAAACCAACCGGCTGGTTGGTTAGGATTCCGGTGTTGCCTGGCTCACGTAAGGACGTTCGTCATGACCCTTGATTCAGCGGTATCCGTCGGCCACACGGCTGCCGATATCCCGGCGGTCGTCGCCGGTCTTCGCAAGACCTTCGCCACCGGGCGCACCCGCGACCTGCAGTGGCGCAAACGTCAGCTGCTGGCGCTGGCCCAGGCGATGGAGGAGAACGAAACGGCCATCGCCAAGGCGCTGGAGGCCGATCTCGGCCGCAAGCCCTTCGAGGCCTGGCTCGCCGACAGCGTCGGCACCATCGCCGAGGCGAAGGACGCCGCCAAGAACTTGCACAAGTGGGCGAAACGTCGCTACCGCCTGCTGGAGCGCTCGCAGCTGCCCGGCCGCGGCTGGGTCGAGTACGAGCCCTACGGCACGGTGCTGATCATCGGCGCCTGGAACTTCCCGTTCTACCTCACGCTGGGCCCGCTCGTCGGTGCCATCGCCGCGGGAAACACGGTGGTGCTCAAGCCTTCAGAGTTCGCTCCGGCCTCGTCGCGGCTGATGGTGGAGCTGGTCGAGAAGTACCTGGACACCTCGGCCATCGCCGTGATCGAGGGCGACGGCATGGTCAGCCAGGAGCTGATCGCGCAGGGCCTGGACCGCATCATGTTCACCGGCGGCACCGAGATCGGCAAGAAGATCATGGCGGCCGCAGCCGAGCACCTGACGCCGGTCACGCTGGAACTCGGCGGCAAGAGCCCGGTGATCGTCGCGGCCGACGCCGACATCGACGTCGCCGCCAAGCGCATTGCCTTCGCCAAGGTGATCAACTCGGGCCAGATCTGCGTCGCGCCGGACTACGTGGTGGCCGAGAAGCCCATCCGCGACGAGTTGGTCGCCAAGATCCGGGACGCCGTCGTGGCGTTCACCGCCGACGACGCCGACGGCCTGCCGATCGTCACCGAGCGGCAGTTCAACCGGCTCAGCAGTTACCTCGGCACCGGCGGCGACGTCGTGACCGGGGGCGGCACGAACCCGGCGCGGCTCACCATGCAGCCGACCGTCGTGGTCGACCCGCCGCTCGACGCACCGGTCATGACCGAGGAGATCTTCGGGCCCATCCTGCCGGTGATCACCGTCGACTCGCTCGATGACGCCATCGCGTTCGTCAACGCCCGGCCCAAGCCGCTGGCCGCGTACCTGTTCACGAAGGCCAAGGCCGTCCGCGAACGGTTCATCCGTGAGGTCCCGGCCGGCGGCATGCTGGTCAACCACCTGATCTTCCAGGTGTCGACCGCGCGCCTGCCGTTCGGCGGCGTCGGACCGTCCGGCATGGGCGCCTACCACGGCCGCTACGGCTTCCTGGAGTTCAGCCACGCGAAGTCGGTGATGACCAAGCCGACGCGGCCCGACCTGGGCAAGCTCATCTACCCGCCGTACACCGACAAGGCGTGGAAGATCGCGCGCAAGTTCTTCTAGAGATTGCAGACCCGGCGGCACGGCGGTCAGCCGGTCGCCGTATACACAAGGGGTGGCCCCACCCGAAAATAGATTGGGCGGGCTGTTCCATTTCTGTTCCATGAGAGGAAACCCATGCCCGGAGTGCAGGATCGCGTCATTGCCGTCACCGGAGCCGGAGGCGGCCTGGGTCGTGAATACGCGCTGACGCTGGCCCGCGAAGGCGCCTGTGTCGTGGTCAACGACCTCGGCGGCGCCCGCGACGGCACCGGCGCCGGCCACAACATGGCCGACCAGGTCGTCGACGAGATCAAGGCCGCCGGCGGCCGCGCCGTCGCCAACTACGACTCGGTGGCCGAGGCCGAGGGCGCCGAGAACATCGTCAAGACCGCGATCGACGCGTTCGGCAAGATCGACGGTGTGGTGTCCAACGCGGGCATCCTGCGCGACGGCACCTTCCACAAGATGACCGCCGAGCAGTGGGACATCGTGCTCAAGGTGCACCTGTACGGCGGCTACAACGTCATCCGCGCCGCCTGGCCGCACTTCCGCGAGAACGCCTACGGCCGCGTCGTGGTCGCCACCTCGACCAGTGGTCTGTTCGGCAACTTCGGTCAGGCCAACTACAGCGCCGCCAAGCTGGGGCTGGTCGGCCTGATCAACACGCTGGCCCAGGAAGGCGCCAAGTACAACATCAAGCTCAACGCCGTCGCACCGATCGCCGCGACCCGCATGACCGAGGACATCGTGCCGCCGGAGGTCTTCGCGAAGCTGTCCCCGGAGTACGTGGCACCGGTCGTGGCGCAGCTGTGCAGCGAAGAGCTGCCCGAGACGGGGTCGATCTTCATCGTCGGCGGCGGCAAGGTGCAGCGCACCGCGCTGTTCCAGAACGACGGCGTCACCTTCGACCATGTGCCCACCGTCGACGAGGTGGCCGCCAAGTGGGGCGAGATCACCGACCTGTCGGCCGCCAAGGCCGCTTCGTTCGCGCTCGGCTGATAGGTGAAAGCGCTTGTCGCACAGTCGCTGACCGGCCCATCGGGCCTCGCCTACACCGATGTCGATGACGCCGCAGACCCTTCGGGCAACGCGGTCGTCATCGATGTCGGTGCGGCCGGCGTCTGCTTTCCCGACCTGCTGCTGATCCGCGGCGAATACCAGCTCAAGCTTCCACCCGGGTTCACCCCGGGTATGGAGGTGGCCGGTACCGTCCGGTCGGCGCCCGAAAGCTCCGGTTTCGTTGCCGGTCAGCGGGTTTCGGCGTTCACCATGATGGGCGGCTACGCCGAACGCGCGCTGGCGCTGCCGGACTCGGTGATCCCGACGCCCGACGGCTTGGACGACGCCTCGGCGGTCTGCCTGCTCGGGAACTACTACACCATGTACTTCGCGCTGGCCCGTCGCGGCCGACTGCTTGCGGGGGAGACGGTGCTGGTGCTGGGCTCCGCCGGTGGTATCGGCGTCGCGGCCATCCAGATCGCAAAGGCCATGGGCGCCAAGGTGGTTGCCATGGTGCACCGGGTCGAGGCGCAGGACTTCGTGGCCTCTGTCGGTGCCGACGTGGTGCTGCCGCTGGCCGACGGGTGGCGCGAGGCCGCGCTGGCGGCGACCGACCGTCGGGGAGTGGACCTGGTGGTCGACCCGGTCGGCGGCGAGGCGTTCGATGACGCGATCCGGGTGCTGGCCCCCGAGGGCCGGCTGCTGGTACTGGGTTTCGCTGCCGGACAGGGCATCCCGTCGGTGAAGGTGAACCGGCTGCTGTTGCGCAACATCAGCGTGGTGGGTGTCGGGTACGGCGAGTTCATCCGTCAGGTGCCCGGTTCCGCCGCGGAGATCGGGGCGGGCCTGGCCAAGCTGGTCGACGGCGGACTGCGGCCACCGGAGCCGATGCGCTTCGCGTTGTCGGACGGTGCCGCCGCGCTTCAGGCGTTGGCGGACGGGAAGATTCGCGGCAAGGCTGTCCTGGAGCCGTAAGTGAACACCTTGGGAACAGTGCTGGTGGCCCTGGTCATCGCGATCGGCCTGGTCGGCATCGTGGTGCCGGTGCTTCCCGGTGGATTGCTCGTGTTCCTGGCGATCGCGGTGTGGGCGGTGGCCGTCCACACCGCGACGTCATGGGTGGTGCTCGGTGTCGCGGCGGCGTTGTTCGTGGTCGGCGAGGTCATCAAATATCTCTGGCCGGTGCGCCGGATGCGCCGGGCCGACGTATCCACCCGCAGCCTCATCATCGGCGGAATCCTCGGCATCATCGGGTTTTTCGTGATCCCGGTGCTGGGCCTGGCCCTCGGTTTCGTGCTGGGCGTCTACCTTTCCGAGTACTCGGCCTTGCGGGATCCGGGCCGGGCCTGGACGTCGACCAAACACGCCATCAAGGGCGTCGCCCTGGCCATGGGGGTCGAGTTGACGGCCGCGCTGTTGGCCGCGGCGGCGTGGGTGACGGGATTGGTGGTCGGTAGTTGACCGCAGCGGGAAGGACTTTCGACGCGTCGGCCGGTGAGCTGCTTCTGCACACCGGCGTCACCGGTACCGCGGCTCGGATGGGACACCGGTTGACCATCGCGATGAGATCGTGGCGCGCGACCGTCGACGTGGACGGGGACGTACCCACGTCGGTCGAGGTGACCGTCGACCTGAACTCGCTGGAAGTCCTGACGGGGGAGGGCGGCATGACGCCGCTGTCCGGCTCGGAGAGGACGATGGTGCGCAACAACGCGCTGAAAACGCTGCAGGCCAAGCGCTTTCCGCAGGCGACATTCCGCTCGTCGGCAATCGAACGGAGCGGCGACGCGTGGCGGCTCACCGGGACTCTGGACCTCGGCGGCCAGAGCCACGAGCAGACCGTCGTCGTCCACGTGGTGCAGGACGGCGCGGACGTGCAGGTCACCGGCGAGGCGCTGGTGCGGCACAGCGACCATCGCATCAAACAGTTCTCGATGCTGATGGGCGCGATGAAAGTGGCCGACGAGGTCCGGGTGACACTCGCCGCGCCACCGACGGACCGGACCTAGCCCCTCAGCACCGCGCGCAACCGCGTCACCTGTTCGTCGGTGACGCCAATGGCGGCAAGGTAATTCGATAGCGAACCGTATTCGGCGTCGACGACGGCCAGGGCCGCGTCCAGGTACTCCTCGCGGACGCCGAGCACCTCTTCGGTGAGCCGGGCCTCGGCGAACGTCACGACCTCAGCAGTCTCACCGGCCCGGGTCTGGATGGTCTCGAGGATGCCGTCCCGCAGCTGCGGCACGGCGTCGTTGCTCCGCAGGAAGTCGGTGAGGATCGCGTCGCGATCGATGCCGACGGCCCCCAGCACCGTCGCCACCGTGAAGCCGGTGCGATCCTTGCCGGCGAAACAGTGCGCGATCACCGGCCGTGCGTCGGCGAGCATCGAAATGACCTGGCGTATCGCAAGATGCGCACCGGGCAGGGTGGGGAAGCGGCGGTACTCCTCGACCATGAAGCGACCGGCGGCGACGGCGATGTCCTCGTCGTCGGGCTTGGCGGTCATCATCTTCTCGAAGGCGTTCTCGTGCGGCGCCTCGGCCGTATCGGTGCCTGCCGCGGCGAGCTCGTGGAACGGCAGCAGGTGGATCGCGACGCCGTCGGGCACCTGGCCGGGGCCCCGGCGCTCGACCTCACGCAGCGACCGGAGGTCCGCGACGTCGGTGATGCCATAGTGCTGCAACGCTTTACGGCCGTCTTCGGCGAGCGCGCTGAGCTCGCTGGAGCGGAACAGCCGGCCGGGGGCAATGCCCGTCTCCTCGGCCACATCGCGGAAGTTCCAGGCGCCGGCGAGTTCCAGACCAGTGGACCGCATCAGTGACCCAGCGCCGCGGCCGCCAGTGCGGACTTCTCGCGGCCGAGTTCGGCGCGCGCGATGGTGCGCATGTGCACCTCGTCCGGACCGTCGAACAGCCGCATCGCCCGGTGCCAGGCGTAGAGCCGCGCCAGCGGGACGTCGTCGCAGATACCGGCAGCGCCGTGTACCTGGATGGCGCGGTCGATCACGTCGCACGCGACCTGCGGGGCCACCGACTTGATCTGCGACACCAGCACATGGGCGGCCTTGTTGCCCTGCTGGTCGATGGTCCAGGCGGCCTTCTCACACAGCAGCCGGGCCTGGTCGATCTCGTTGCGGGACTTGGCAATCGACTCACGCACCACGCCCTGCTCGGCCAGCGGCTTGCCGAACGCGACGCGCTTTTGCACCCGGTCGATCATCAGGGCCAGGGCACGCTCGGCGGCGCCGAGGGCGCGCATGCAGTGGTGAATGCGGCCCGGCCCCAACCGGGCCTGCGCGATGGCGAAACCGGAGCCCTCTTCGTGCAACAGGTTCTCCGCCGGCACCCGGACGTTGTCGAAGACGATCTCGCAGTGGCCGTGCTGGTCCTGCCACCCGAACACCGGCAGCGACCGCTGGATGTCCACACCCGGGGTATCGGCCGGCACCAGGATCATCGACTGCTGGGCGTGCGAGGCGGCGTCAGGGTTGGTGCGGCCCATGACGATCAGGATCTTGCAGCGCGGGTCGGCGGCGCCGGTGATCCACCACTTGCGGCCATTGATGACGTAGTCGCCACCATCGCGCAGCATCGTCGTCTCGATGTTGCGGGCGTCCGACGACGCCACCGCGGGCTCGGTCATGGCGAAGGCGCTGCGGATCTCACCATTGAGTAGCGGATCGAGCCACTGCTTGCGCTGCTGCTCGTTGGCGAACAGGTGCAGGGTCTCCATGTTGCCGGTATCCGGCGCCGCGCAGTTGATCGCCTCGGGTGCGATCTCCATGCTCCAGCCGGAAATCTCGGCCAGCGGGGCGTACTCCAGGTTGGTCAGCCCGGACTCCGACGGCAGAAACAGATTCCACAGGCCACGCTTGCGGGCCTCGATCTTGAGTTCCTCGACCACTGGCGGGACCGTGTGGTCCTTCGGGCCCTTCTCCTCGCGATAGGCGTGGTAGGAGGCCTCGGCCGGCAGCACGAGCTCGGTCATGAACTCGGTGAGCCTGTGCTGGTAATCCTGCGCTTTTGCCGACAACGCGAAGTCCATGACCGCCACGATAAGCCACTTGGTTAGACATGTGGAAGCGCGGCCCACTCCTCGGGAACAACGCGGACGCCACTGAGGTCGATGGCCACCATGAGCTCGTCGGCGAGCGGACGGCCGGCGGAGTCACACCGGTAGGCCCGGCGCCGCGTCGGCACCATGATGCCGTCGGCCTCGACGATCTCACTGACATAGTGCTGGGCGGCGAACCCGCCGGCGATCTCGACGCGATAGTCATGCCGGCCGATGAGGAAATCGCTGCCGAAGAAGAACTCCTCCTCGCGGCTGTGACTGGCGAAGCCATCGGGATAGCGCACCCGTAGACCGCGCCACCGCTCACCGTGATCGAGGACGGGTTCGATTTCGGTGACGTCCATGCCGGGCAGCGCCATGAAGAACGGCGTGGTCAGGTACATCCACAACGCGTAGCCGTTGAAGTACGCCCGCTGCAACGGATTCCACGGTGTACTCAGCTCGTGGTCGGCGAAAGACGTTCGCGGATCCGTCTGCTCGGCCACCACCCGGCCGTCGAGCTTCTGGATGGCGACGCGCTCGGGGGTGAAGTCGGAGCGTTGATCCGGCGCGCCGAACGGCTGTACCGACGCCCACTGGCGGTGCGTCGCAACGGACATCCGTCGCGGCACGGGGTCCTGCGGCATTCCTTTGATGCCGAAGAGCTTGCCGCCGGTGACGATCGTCGCCTCCACGGAGTGCACGCTGCGCCACCGGTCCAGCCCGCCATGCGCTTCCAATACCGAGCTCAGCAGTTCCGTTGTCATCATGGGCCTTTCGCCGCCGTTGCCTACCCTGCAACACGACCCGTGGCGGCATAGCGTCCGCCGAAGGTGGTCCTGTCGCTACCAGGATTCGCGGGGACGGACTGGCGGGCCGCGTGCCGGAATGGCGTCGGAGGCTCTGGCGCTGTCTGAGGCGACATCTCCCACTACGGAGCCAGTAGCTCCGGCAACCGAGAGGACCGACCAGTGTCCAACATTCGCTTCCAAGCCACCACGTCGGCCACGCCGGAGCAATTCGTCGAAGGCCTCACCGACTTCGGGCCGGGCCGTGAGCAGGTCTTTCCGAACAGCGCGGACTCCTAACTCGAGGTGCACTACCTCGTACCCGGCCGTGCCGACGTCACCGAGGGTTCGGGCGGGATCTGGGAACGGCTGACCTATAACTGGACCGACCCCACCCGGGTGCTGCTGACGACGACCGACTCGAACGTGTTCGGTGGTGCGTCGGGCTATGTCTACACGCTGACGCGGCAGGGCGACGGTACGACGCACGTCGACCTCGAGATCGTGCGTGAGGGCAAGAACGTCAGGGGCAAGGCGCTGGCGTGGGTGCTGGGCTCCGTCGGCAAGGGCTCGTTACGAAAAGCGTTCAACCGCAGTGTCCGTGGCATCGAAGCGCGTAGCGGATCTGCCGTACCGCCGAGTGCCAACTGAATTCGATCAAAGGAATATCAATGTCTACTTATCGCGCCTTTCAGGTCACCGGCCAGGCCCACTTCGAGCTGGTGGAGCGGCCCCTGCTCGAGCCACCCCCGGGACAGGTTCGCTTCCGCGTACAGAGTTGCGGGGTGTGCCACAGCGACGTCCTCGCCGTCGAGGGGCAGCGGCCCGACCCGCACCTGCCTGTCGTACCCGGTCATGAAGCCGTCGGCGTGATCGACGCCATCGGTGCCGGCGTCACCGGTTGGCAGGTCGGTGACCGCGTCGGCGTCGGCTTCCTCGGTGGCCACTGCGGCGTCTGTGCATCCTGCCGCCGTGGTGATTTCGTCAACTGCAGCGACCAGCCCTGGTTCGGCACCAACACCGACGGTGGCTATGCCGAGGTCGCGTATGCCCGGGCCAGCGGATTGGTCCGGATCCCCGATGGGATCGACTCCGTGGCCGCCTCGCCGCTGCTGTGCGCCGGCATCACGACGTACAACGCTGTGCAGCTGGTCCATGCGGCGCCGGATTCGCTTGTGGCCGTGCAGGGTATCGGCGGCCTGGGACATCTGGGCGTGCAGTACGCGCACAAGCTCGGCTACCGGGTTGCGGCCATCGCCCGGGGCACCGACAAGGCCGCGCTTGCCGCCGAGCTCGGCGCGGATCACTACATCGACAGTGCCGCAACCGATCCCGCGGAGGCGTTGCAGGAACTCGGCGGCGCTGAAGCCGTCGTGGCCACAGCGTCGAGCGGCTCGTCGATGGCGCCGCTGCTGGCCGGACTGAAGCCGCGTGGCCAACTGATCGTCGTCGGTGTTGCCGGAGACCCGATTCCGGTGAACACCGTGGACCTGGTCACCGCCAGCCGGTCGATCGTCGGCAGCCTCACCGGCACCCCCGTCGAAAACGAGGACGGCATGAACTTCAGTGCCGCGCACGGGGTTGCCGCGATGACCGAGGTGCTGCCGTTCGACGAGGCGCCGAAGGCCTACGCGCGCATGATGTCCGGGGACGCGCGTTTCCGCGTCGTGCTCGATATGCAGGACCGGTAGCCGCGGCGCGATCAGGCCGCGGCAGAGCGGTCGAGGTACGGCGTGATATTGCGCATGGCGCGGGCGACGTAGTCGTCCTTCTCGCCGACGGGTGCCACGTAGCGCAGGGCTTCGACAGCGGCGTCGACGCCCTCGCTACGGGCGATGAGCCACCCCGCCAGATACGCCGACGACAGGCAGCCGCCGGCCGTCGCGATGCTGCCCTTGGCGAACAGCGGTTGGTCGAGGACATCGACTCCGGCGGCCTGCACCCAGGGCTTGGTCGTCGAGTCGGTGCACGCCGGAACTCCGTCGAGGAGGCCGAGTTTGGCGAGCACCAACGTGCCCGAGCACTGCGCAGCCAACAGTTGCCGGGATGGGTCCAGCTTCAGGAGTGCCATCAAGCTCTGGTCGGCGACCACCTCGCGCGTCCGGATACCACTGCCGACGATGACCGCATCGGCGGAACACGCCTGCTCCAGGTCGATGTGGGATTCGATGACGACGCCGTTCATCGACCTGACGCGGGGGCTCGGGCTGGCGATGGACACGCGCCAATCCGCCTTGCGGACCCGGTTGAGCACGCCCAGTGCGATCAGCGAATCGAGTTCGTTGTAGCCGTCGAAGGTGAGGATGGCGATGTGCATGCTCCGAGCCTAGGATCGCCAATTCAATACGATCAACAAATTGTCATGCATACAATGCGGGTGTGGGTCGGGCTCGCTACAAGGCCGTCGTGGATGCGTTGGCGGCAGACATCCGCGCCGGCGTGATCCCTCCTGGCACCAGACTGCCGACCCACCGGGAGCTCGCCGCGCGCGAAGGACTGGCGCTGGTCACGGCCACCCGCGTCTACGCCGAACTCGCCGAGATGGGACTGGTCAGCGGCGAAGCCGGCCGGGGCACTTTTGTCCGGGAATCGTCGCTGCCGCTCCGCGACGACGTCTCGGAGCGGGCATTCGCCGACGATGTCGTGGATTTGAACTTCAACTATCCGTCGGTTCCGGGACAGGCCGATCAGTTGCGAAATGCATTGCGGGGCTTGGCCTCATCGGGTGATCTCGACGCCCTGTTGCGCTACCAGCCCCACGGTGGGCGGCTGCACGAACGAGCTTCGGCCGCACTGCATCTGGAGCGACGCGGCCTGAGCGTCCCGGCTGAACGCGTGCTCATCGTCAGCGGCGCGCAGCACGGATTGGCGGTCACCGCGCTGGCGATGCTGCAACCCGGTGACGTGGTGGCCGTCGATGCCCTCAGTTACCCCGGCTTCAAGGTGCTGGCGCAGGTGCTCCGGCTCGAGATGGCGCCACTTCCGGCCGGGAACGAGGGACCCGACCTGGATGCGTTCGAGGAGTTGTGCCGTACGCGGCCGGTCCGGGCGATCTACACCATGCCGACGCTGCACAACCCGCTGGGATGGGTGACGCCGGCGCCCTGCCGCGAGACCCTCGTCGAGATCGCGCGCCGGCACGGTGTGACGATCATCGAGGACGCGTCGTACGCATATCTGGTCGAGCGACCGCCCGCGCCGCTGGCGGTGCTTGCCCCGGAACTGACCGTCTACGTGTCGGGGCTGTCGAAGAGCGTGGCCACCGGTCTCCGGGTCGGATTCGTCGTTCCGCCAGCACAATTCATCGGTGCCTTCGAACGGGCCATCCGGGGGACGACGTGGAACACGCCACCGTTGATCACCGCCATCGCCGCCGGGTGGCTCAACGACGGCACCGTCACCCGGCTGGAAGCGGACAAGCGAGCCGACGCCCGGCGTCGGCAGGCGGTCGCCCGCGAAGTGCTGTCCGGACTGGACGTCGTGGGCAATCCGTCGTCGTACTTCCTGTGGCTTCCGCTGCCCGGTGAGGCGCGCGCCGATCAATTGGCGACGGATCTGCTGCGCGAGACGGTATCCGTGTCCACCGCTGAACCTTTCGCCATGACCAAGAACCCGCCGCACGCGATCCGGGTGGCACTGGGGTCGGTGGAGATCGACGTGCTGGCCCAGTCACTCGAAACCGTCAAGCGGGTGATCGACGCTCACACTTGGTGACTTGGACAGAGTCGGCGAAGTCCAGGATCATCGCCGCGACGGCGTCCGGGAATTCGACATGCAGCCAATGGCCACCGGACTCGATGGTGCGGACGTCTGGCTCACCAAAACGCGAGGCGATGGCGTCGGCAAGCTCGCCGGTGACGAAACCGTCTACGCCGCCGCGGATCACGAGCGCCGGTCCCGGGAATGCGCTGGTGGCGGGTGCGTCGGCCGCGCCGTCGTTCCACACGTCGACGTAATGGGCGGCGACGCCCGGCACCAGGTGCCTGCCGATGTCGGTGAGGCGGTCGAGCTGGTCGTCGCTGAGGTGGGGGGATATCGCGGTCCGCGCCGCGCGCTGTGCGATGCTGTCGCCGTCGAGGGCGTGGAACTGCGCAACCACGTCGCCGGGTAAGTGTGTGCCGCCCAACGGAACTGGAGTGAGTAGCACCAAGCCCGTGACCCGGTCGGGATGCGCGGCCGCGGCCAGCTCGGCAACCTGCGAACCGAGGCTCTGGCCGACCACGATCACCGGTCCGGTGATGCTGTCGATCAGGGCGCCCGCCTCGGCGGCGAGCGCAGCCAGCGTGATTGCGCTTGTGTCCCTGGCGGTCTCGGCGCGACGACCGAATTCCGGCAGGTCGTACCGCACCGTCGCGACGTTGTCGCCCAGGCCGTCGATCACGCCATCCCACACGGTCAGGTCATCGAGGAAACCGTGAATCAGAAGCACGGTCGGCGCATTCGGGGCGTGAGCCAACGTCCGGACGACGGGAAACTCGATAGGGCACCTGGTCTGCATGTGCGGCGCTCCTTTCGTCTCGCTGCCGGCACAACATCCACGATGTCGGCACCCGCCGGAGGTATGGGTCACCGCGGTGATCCTGGTACCGGCAGGGTCAGCCAATCTGGGCCGAATTCGGCAGCGCCAGTCGTTATGGGTTCTAGAACCGAGCGGAGGGATGCCGAGATGCCAACAATGCGGGCCGTCGTGGCGACCAGAATGGGCGAACCGGCCGAGGTCCTGCAGCTGCAGACGCGGCCGATTCCGGAACCCGGCCCCGGCCAGGTGCGGATTCGGGTGACCATGGTGCCGGTCCACGCCAGTGACCTACACACCGTGCGTGGTCGCTACGGCTTCGTCCCGGAGTTCCCCACCACGCCGGGCATCGAGTCCGTCGGCATCATCGACGAAATCGGCAGCGGCGTCGATGGTTTGGCGGTTGGGCAACGCGTCATCACCGCCGGAATCCGGGGCACCTGGCAGGAATACCTCGTCGCCGACGCGGACGTGTCACGGGCGCTGGCGCCGGGTGGCGAACTCGTCGTCTACGGCGCGCTGTCGACGCACCGCCAAACGGAGGCCGACAAACTGACCATTCCGATCTTCGCCCGTTCCCTGATCTACGAGGCCAAGACCGTACGCGGCTTCTGGCTGTTCCGCTGGTTCAACCAGACGCCGAAAGACCGCATGACCGCCACCATCAACCGAACGATCCAACTCGTCGACAGTGGCGCCGTGCACGTCCCCGAGGGGCAGCTGATCCCCGTCGAAAACTTCAGCGAGGCAGTCTATTTGGCTGAATCGCCAGCACACGGCGGTAAACCGCTGCTGGTGTTCGAATCATAGAACCGGGAGAAACACCATGACCGCACCAGACGAGCACAAGCTCGAGAACCAAGCCACGCATCTGACCTACTACCCGCACTGGCTGGACAACCTCGCCGACGACGTCATCCTGCAGGGTGCCGTGTTCAACGGCGAAGTCCGTGGCGCAGAGCAAGTGGGGAAGATGCTGAGCTTCGCGCGGAGCCTGTACGCCTACCAGGACTTCCGCTTCTACGGCCGCCGTGGCGATCTCTTCCTGGAGGATTACCAGTCCCGCATCCGAGGCACCGAGGTCTACCGTGCCGGCGGGGTGGAGATCTACAACTTCGTCGTCGTGTACTTCAACGAGGCCGGCGAGACCAGCCACCTCGTCATGAACCACCGGCCACAGGCTGCGGCCCTGCTGTTCTCGTCGCTGCTGCGCGACCATTTCGGCGATGCCTTCGACCCGAGCATCTTCTATGGCGGCGATCCCGGGCCCGATGCGCTGGACCACGATCTGTCCCGTGGCGCGTGGCCGGAGTCGAACGGCTGACCAACAGCGGATTCCCTCCCCGCGACGACTTCGGGGAGGGAATCCGGGCTCGGGGTGGTCAGCGGCCCTGCAGTGCAGCCACGCGGTAGATGCCGTGGTGCCAGAGCACGCCGGGCAGCGGCATCCCGGCGGGCGGAGCCGTGATCGACGGGGTGGCGACGATCGCCGGCGGACGGACGTCGGGTCCGAGGGTCGTGGCGCCGGCGGCGCCGGCCAGGCCGAGTGCCGAGCCGCCGAGAACGCCGGCGGCGATGATCGAGAAGCCGAAGCTGCGGGCCGTGATGCTCATGTGAATTCTCCTGTGTCAGTAGACGTTTGGTGTCTTGCTCCGGTGTGTTCCGGTGATGACTCAAGAGTGCCTGGCCGCGGAGCCCGCGGGTATCGGGTAATCGGCCGAGTTGTCGGAGGATTCCCGTGTCCACCGATCGGGGGACACGCAGCCGTCAATTTGCGATCGGAGTTACTTTTCGCTGGTCGCCGTGCGACGCTGACGGCATGAACGACGAACGGGTTCGCGTGGTGGTGGGTGACGACCACCCGATGTTTCGCGACGGCGTCGTCCGCGCGCTGACGGCGAGTGGCGCCATCGAGGTACTGGCCGAAGCCGACGACGGCACGTCGGCGTTGGAGGCGATCCGCACCCACAAGCCTCAGGTCGCTCTGCTGGATTACCGCATGCCCGGCATGGACGGCGCCGAGGTGGCCGCGGCGGTCGTGCGCGACGGCCTGCCGACCCGGGTCCTGTTGCTCTCTGCGCATGACGAGGCCGAGATCGTGTACCGGGCGTTGCAGGAAGGCGCGGCCGGCTTCCTGCCGAAGGAGTCGACGCGCAGCGAGCTCGTCAACGCGATCCTCGAATGTGCGAAGGGCCGCGACGTCGTCGCACCGAGCCTGGCCGCGGGGCTCGCCGGTGAGATCCGGCGTCGCGCCGAGCCGGACGCCCCGGTGCTCAGCCCGCGCGAACGCGAGGTGCTGCAGCTGATCGCCAAGGGCGCGACCATCCCGACCATGGCCAAGGAGCTGTTCCTGGCGCCATCGACGGTCAAGACCCACGTGCAGCGGCTCTACGAGAAGCTCGGGGTCGGGGACCGCGCGGCGGCCGTGGCCGAGGCGATGCGTCGGAAGCTGCTGGACTGACGTGAGCCCGACACTCAGCCGGATCGGGGAGTACCTGGCCGCCGAACCGGTGCGGATTTCCGCCGGACTACGGCTCCCGCTGATCGCGCTGATCGGTGTCCTGGTGTGGATCTGGGAGGTCGACCACTGGCTGCCCGAGCTGTACGCCGTGATCCTGGGCCTGTATGCCGTCGCCGCGGTGATCTGGCTGGTGGCGGTGCTGCGCGGGCCCGTGCCGCGCTGGGCGGACTGGGCGTCGACCGGCATCGACCTGGTGGTGATCCTGGCACTGTGCCTGGTGTCCGGCGGCGCGACCGCGGCCCTGCTGCCCGTCTTCTTCCTGCTGCCCATCTCGGTGGCATTCCAGGACCGGCCGCTGATGACCGCGGCGATCGGGACCCTGACGGCGACGGGCTATCTGGCGGTGTGGATCTTCTACTCCAAACACGACGACCGCATGGGCCTGCCGAACATGGTCTACACGCACTTCGGATTCCTCGTGTGGCTGGCGGTGGCCACGACCGTGCTGTGCTTCGTGTTGGTGCGTCGTCAGGAGCGCGTGCAGGCTCTGCAGGAGGTGCGCCGCCAGCTGGTGTCCGAAGCCATGCAGTCCGACGAGCGGCACAACCGGGAGGTCGCCGAAGGGCTGCACGACGGCCCGTTGCAGACGCTGCTGGCGGCCAGGCTGCAGCTCGACGAGGTCCGGGAGCGGACCCCGGGGCCCGAACTCGACGCGGTCTACGCCGCGCTGGAAGACACGGCGACGGCACTGCGCTCGACGGTCACCGAGCTGCATCCGCAGGTGCTCGCCCAGCTCGGCCTGACGCCGGCGGTGCGGGAACTGCTGCGGCAGTTCGAGTCTCGCGGCCGGATCGCGGTGCGCGCCGACCTCGAGGAAGTGGGCAAGCCGGACTCGCAGCAGCTGCTCTACCGCGCGGCCCGTGAGCTGCTGACCAACATCGGCAAGCATGCCCAGGCCACGACGGTGTCGGTGCGGTTGGGCCGCATCGGCAATCGCATTGTCCTGACCGTCGCCGATGACGGCGTCGGGTTCGACCCCGCGGTGGTGTCACGGTACGTGGCCGACGGACACATCGGGCTGGGCTCGCTGCTGGCGCGGTTCGACGCGATGGGTGGGTCGATGCTCGTCGACTCCGCCGGCGGTGGCGGAACCCGGGTGACGGTGACTTCGCCACCCGAGCGCGAGCTGGGGGGCAACAGATAATTCGTCGCTGGGAGTGGGCCCGCGGCGGTAGCGTCGCGCCATGAAACTGCGCATTCTGGTGGGCCTGCTGGTGGCTGCGGTGGTGGCCTTGGTCGTCAACGCCGTGGTGGTGGCGCACACCAGCCGCGCGGCAGAACCGTTCGCCGGCGGCCACGTGCTCACACTCGACGGCCCAGACCTGAACGTCCGCGAGTACGGGCCGCCCGGTGACCGGGCAATCGTTCTGCTGCACGGGTATTCGGCGTCCATCGAGTGGTGGGAAAAGGTCGCCCCGGCACTGGCCGCACATCAGCGGGTGATCGCCGTCGACCTCGTCGGGCATGGTGGCTCCGAGGCGCCGACCGATGCGGCGCCGTATCACGCCGACGGCCAGGCCGAGGCCGTCCACCGCGCGCTCGAGGCGCTGGGTGTCCGGCAGGCCGAACTGGTGGGGCATTCGATGGGCGGCGAGGTGGCTGCCGCGTTCGCCACCAAGTACCCGGAAATGGTTGAGCGCGTGGCGGTTTCCGATACCCCGGCCGGCGAGGATCTGGTCGCGATGCCGCTGCTGGGCAGGATGCTGTGCTGGCCCGTCATCGGGCCCGCGCTGGACCGCTTCCGCGGCGTCGACGCGATCAGTGAAAGCTCGCTGCAGACCGGGTTTGCCGCCGACTACCCCGTTCCGGCGTTGGCATTCCGGTCCTTGAAACAGCTCAATTACGCGGGCGTGTGTGACTCCAAGGAGCCCGGCCGCCCGGTGGTGGAGACGTTGAAGGGGCTGGGCAAGCCGGTGCTGGTGTTGTGGGGCGACAAGGACGTCCTGACGCCGACGGCGTCGAACGTCGCGCGCTACACTGCCGCGGGCCTGCCGCCGCACCTCATCGCAGGCTCCGGGCACAGCCCGATGGTCGAGAAGCCGGACCAGTTCCTCGCAGCGATAGGCGATTTCGTGCGCTGATGGGTGCCCGGCGGCCCGGGATGGCGCGAGACGCGAACACAACGTCAGGCTGGGAGCGCAGATAACCGTATATATGGCTTCAGCGACGCTCTCAGACTGACGTTGTGTCGGGCACCGACACGAAAAGGCCTCCAATCCTGATGGATTGGAGGCCTTTTCGTGTACTGCTACAGCGCGGCGAGGATGTCGTTGACGCGGTCGCGGGCGTCGCCGAACAGCATCTGGGTGTTGTCGCGGAAGAACAGCGGGTTCTGCACGCCGGCGTAGCCCGAGGCCATGGAGCGCTTGAACACGATGACGTTGTCGGCGTTCCAGACGGTGAGCACCGGCATGCCGGCGATCGGGCTGCCCGGATCTTCGGAGGCGGCCGGGTTCACGGTGTCGTTGGCACCGATCACCAAAACGACTGCAGTGTCGTCGAAGTCGTCGTTGATCTCGTCCATCTCGAGCACGATGTCGTAAGGCACCTTGGCCTCGGCGAGCAGCACGTTCATGTGGCCGGGCAGGCGGCCGGCGACGGGGTGGATACCGAAGCGGACGTTGACGCCCTTCTCGCGCAGCTTGCGGGTCAGGTCCGCGACGCCGTACTGGGCCTGGGCCACGGCCATGCCGTAGCCGGGGGTGATGATCACGGAGTCGGCCGAGCCGAGCAGCTCGGCGGCGCCCTCGGCGGTGATCTCGCGGTGCTCGCCGTAGTCCTTGTCTTCGGCGGGGCCGGCTTCGATGCCGAAGCCGCCGGCGATGACGGAGATGAACGACCGGTTCATGGCCTTGCACATGATGTAGGACAGGTAGGCACCGGAGGAGCCGACGAGCGCGCCGGTGATGATCAGCAGGTCATTCGACAGCAGGAAGCCCGAGGCGGCCGCGGCCCAACCGGAGTAGCTGTTGAGCATCGAGACGACGACGGGCATGTCGCCACCGCCGATGGAGGCGACCAGGTGCCAGCCCAGCAGCAGGGCCAGGACGGTGACGCCGACCAGCAGCCACAGGTTCGGGGAGATGACGAACCACACCGTCAGCGCCACGAACAGCACCAGCGAGCCGACGTTGAGGAAGTTCTTGCCCGGCAGCATCAGCGGCGAGGAGCTGATCTTGGCCGACAGCTTCAGGTTGGCCACGATCGAACCGGTGAAGGTCACGGCACCGATGAACACGCCGATGAAGACCTCGGCGGAGTGGATGCCGAGCATGCCTTCCTTGGCCAGCTCGAGGGCGCCCTGGCCGTCGAGTTCGTGCTCGACGTGCAGGTAGCCGCTCCAGCCGACGAGCACGGCCGCCAGACCCACGAAGCTGTGCAGCAGGGCGATCAGCTCGGGCATGCCGGTCATCTCGACGATGCGGGCACGCCACAGGCCGATGGCGGCACCGATGGCCATGGCACCGACCAGCAGCGCCAGGCCGAGCGGCTCGATCTTGTTGTTGACGGCCAGCACAATGGTCGCGATCAGGGCGACGCCCATGCCGGCCATGCCGAAGGCGTTACCGGCCTTGGAGGTCTCGTGCTTGGACAGCCCGGCCAGAGCGAGGATGAACAACAGGGCGGCGACGACGTAGGCCGCGTTCGCCACGTTGGTGATGGTTTCTGCGTTGAACATGAATCCGTTCCAAAGGTTCTTTAGGTCAGCAGGCTCTAGCTGCGGGAGAACATGGCCAGCATGCGGCGGGTCACCGCGAAGCCACCGAAGACGTTGATGCTGGCGAGCAGAATCGCCACGGCCGCCAGGGCGGTGATCGGGGTGTTGTGGTGCCCGATCTGCAGCAGTGCGCCGACCACGATGATTCCGGAGATCGCGTTGGTCACCGACATCAGCGGGGTGTGCAGGGCGTGGTGCACGTGCCCGATCACGTAGTAGCCGATCACGATCGCCAGGGCGAACACCGTCAGGTGGACCTGCAGGGCGGCCGGGGAGGCGGCGATCAGCACGAACAGGACTGCGGCCGCGGCGAAGGTGATGCCCAGACGACGCTGCGTCGACATCGGCTCCTTGGCCTGCGAGACCACCGGGGTCGCGTCGGCCTTGGCGGCCGGGGCTGCGGAGACCTGCACCGGCGGCGGGGGCCAGGTGATCTCGCCGTCGCGGACCACGGTCACGCCGCGCTGCACCACGTCGTCGAAGTCCAAGACGACCTGGCCGTCCTTCTCCGGGGTGAGCAGCTTGAGCAGGTTGACCAGGTTGGTGCCGTACAGCTGCGAGGCCTGCGCGGGCAGGCGGCCGGCCAGGTCGGTGTAGCCGATGATCGTCACGCCGTTGTCGGTGACGATGGCCTGGTCCTTGACGGTGCCTTCGACGTTGCCGCCGTTGGCTGCAGCCATGTCGACGATCACCGAACCGGGCTTCATCGAGGCCACCATGTCCGCGGTGATGATCCGCGGCGCGGGACGGCCCGGGATCAGCGCGGTGGTGATGATGATGTCGACGTCTTTGGCCAGTTCGGCGTAGAGCTCGGCTTCGCGGGCCTTGTAGTCGTCGCCCATTTCCTTGGCGTAGCCCGTCGCGGACACTTCGCCGGCATTGGGGTCGACGGACACGTACTCACCGCCGAGGGAGGCAACCTGGTCGGCGACCTCGGGGCGGGGGTCGGTGGCCCGCACGACAGCGCCGAGCGATCCGGCAGCACCGATCGCGGCCAGACCGGCGACACCGGCGCCGACGACGAGCACCTTGGCCGGGGGACCTTGCCGGCTGCGGTGACCTGGCCGGTGAAGAACCGGCCGAACGCGTGGGCGGCCTCGACGACGGCGCGGTAGCCGGCGATGTTGGCCATCGAGGACAGCACGTCCAGGGACTGGGCGCGCGAGATGCGCGGCACCGCGTCCATGGCCAGTACCGTGATCGGTCGGGTGGCGAGCTTCTCGACCAGTTCCGGCTTGAGCCCGGGGGAGATCAGCGAGACCAGGGTGGCGCCGTCTTTGAGAGACGCGATCTCGGCGTCGTCAGGTGCGTTGACCTTCAGCACGATGTCGGCGGCCCAGGGGGAGCCGATGTCGGCGCCGGCTTCTACATAGGCGGCGTCGGAGAAACTGGACAAGTCGCCCGCGCCGGACTCAACCACTACCGAATAGCCGAGCTTGATCAGCTGCCCGACAGTTGCAGGAGTGGCGGCAACCCGCGTCTCACCAGCCAGAGACTCGCGGGGAATCCCGATGATCATCGAATCCGATCCGATCTGTGTTGGTTTGCTTGCAAGAGTCTCCCCCATCCACGTCGGGACGGTGCTCTTGCCCCCCTATACCAGTTAGCAATCGCTTATAAATTAGCAGTCGCTCATAATGCGACCAAAAGTCCGGTGCCGGGGCGTTGCCTGGATATGTCTACGTCATCCGCACGGATTTGGGTACACAGATTCCGACCGGTGGGATCTCCTGGACGGCAAACGTCCACTCAGCTCCGACGCGGCCGATCTCCGATCAGGGCTGGACGGTCAGGTGCGACGCGTCAACCCGCCGAAGAATTCGACGCCCGGGGCGTAGCGATCTTGGGGCAGGCGGCCTGCAATTTGTCCGTGGCCTGGGCTACTTTTTTGGAATTATCGACGAACCGCTGAAACCGGACGTCCTCGGGGCCTTTCCCGGTATCGCGCGCGATATTCGCGAATTCGTCGAATCCAATGGCCCATGAAGTCAAATCGGATTTCAGGTCGGGCGCGGATACCGAATTTGCGGCGCGGCGGCTTTTATCCGCAAGCGCAGCCCAACGTTCGGGGTCCTCGGCAGCGCCCGGCTGCATGGCCGCGGCATTGCTGGCTTCGCCTACGGCCCGCCAATCCTGCGCCACATCGGCCACGACGCCGCAATCGGATGCCGACGGAGTGCCAGCGTCGCGGTGCTGTGAAATCCACAGTGCCGCAGCGATTACCGATCCAATTACCGCGATAGCGACGAGTAGTGCCGCCCGGCGGCGCGCGGGCGTGCGTAAAAGGGTTCTCATGGGGCTGACACTCCTGGGCGCTTGGGATTGAGCACTACCTGTCCGCCGCTCGGTGTGGGTACGTACATCGTGAGCCGTGGGTTATCGGCCTGCGCACGGTAGATATCCTTGATATCGATCGGATGCCATTCACCCAAACCGAAATTCGGAGTGAAAAAGCCGGTTGAGCTTACGCCGCGACGCACGTGCTCGGCCTCGAAATTATAGTCGACCCATTTTGCTTGATACCATTTCCCATCGCGCTGCACCCATCGCGTGTGGTCGGGGGCGCCATTGAACGTCTCGCCGGTCAATCGGAATTTGTAATTCTCTTGCATCCGCCACGACGGGTCGACGCCCCATCCGTTCGGTGTTTTGCCGACGACGTCCTGGTAGCCAGTGGGTCCGCCCTCGATCGGAGGTTTGATATCGCGATGCCACGGCTTGGGCGGGGTAAATGGTCCAACCGGCGGTCCGCCGCCGGGCCCGCTCGGGTAGGGCTGCGGGTCGATGTCCCAGCGACCGCCGCCGGGAGCGGAATCGCCCGGCGGTGGCGGATCCCACGGATACTGCCACCCCTTGTCATCCATCAGCAGGTCCGGCTTGTTGCCGGGCGAATCGTCGGCCTTGTCGGTTGGTTCCTTGGAGCGGGGCCCCGCTTGTTTCTGCAGCGCATCGGCAAGGAGGGCGTCGGCGTGGTCGGCTGATTGCCGAATCTTGTCGAGGGACTGCTGAGCCGTGTGCGTCATGTCCTGCACCAGCTTGCGGGTGGCGGCGGGCAGCGAGGACAGATTCGTCGGCGGCACCGCCCGACTGCTCTTTGCGTCGATAGTGATTCCGTACTGCCCCAGCGTCGACCGCAAATCGTTGAGCTGGATCTTTGTCTGCCGAACTTCGTTGGCGGCGGTTTTGGCGGCCGATGCGACTGCCGCCGCATCGCGGCTGTGCTGGTCAAGGCCGTCCGCTTCCACTTTGGTCCGCTGCTGCGCAGCGCTGGCGCTTGAGCCTTGCCAACTCTCGAACGCTGGCAGATTGCCCAAACACGAGCTGGCCTGAGACGCTGCATCCGCCCGAGCTGTGCTCGCTGTGCCGACCGCATCGAGCGAGTCCGGGTTCCACTTGTCGATGTCGGCTATCGACAGACCCACAGGACATCCCCCAACACCGTCAACTCCGCGGATACGGCCCCCGCTTACCTACGGTAACTCTCGTCGAGGGGCTCGACCTGCGCTAGTTGTTCGTCTGCACACGCAATTCCGACCGGTGGGACGCCGCGCGCCAACACACCGGTCGGTGAGGTGGAATTCTCGGGTGGTTACACCGGGGGGTACGCCGGGGGCGGGTACACGCCGCGCAGGCCCCACGGGACCCAGTTGAAGAAGTACTCGACCTCGTCGCTCGCGTCGTAGTCCGGGCTCGGATCCATCAGGTGCCTCCAACCGACAAGCTTGTTACTCGCGAGCTTAGCTGCTGGGTCCCGGTTGCGAGTGGCGGATCGGTCGTCGATATGCCACGGCATAGACTGGCCAACCAGTTGATTGGGTCCCGGGCCGTGCGCCCGGCTGCATAGAGTGAGCTGACATGTCCTCAGAGTCGTCGACAAAAGGTTCTGCCACGGGATCGCCCGCGGGGGCCTCGGCTGCGTCGAACGGGTCGAACGGCTCGTCGCGGCGCGAGGAGTTGCTGGCGGTGGCCGCCAAATTGTTCGCGGCCCGTGGCTACCACGGGACCCGGATGGACGACGTCGCCGACGCCGTCGGACTCAACAAGGCGACGGTCTACCACTACTACGCCAGCAAGTCGCTGATCCTGTGGGACATCTACAAGTCGACCGCCGACTTCACCGTCGACGCGCTGCACGACGACCCGACTGCCTCGGCGCGCGAGACCATCTTCAACTTCACCCGGCGGCTGCTGACCGGCATCGCCAGCGACCTGGAATCCGCGGCGGTGTACTTCCAGGAGGGGCCGTACATCACCGAATGGTTCACCGAGGAGCAGGTCGCCTACATCCGCAAGGCGGAGACGACCGTCTACGAGCACGTCCGCGACGTCATCGACCGCGGTATCGCCAGCGGCGAGTTCAACGACTGCGACTCGCATGTCCTCGCGCTGGGCTACATCGGGATGACGCTGGGCGCCTACCGGTGGCTGCGGCCGCACGGCCGGCGCACGGCTTCCGAGATCGCCGTCGAATTCAGCACGGCACTGCTGCGCGGCCTGATCCGCGACGAAACGATCCGCACCGAGGACCCCCTCGGCGGCGGCGCATAGAACCCGCGATCGAGAGGTGACCGAGGTCCGATGAAATCCCAGCTGCTGTCCCGCCGCGACCTCGACTTCCTCCTGTACGAGTGGCTGAAGGTCGACCAACTCACCGGCCGCAAGCGGTTCGCCGATCACTCGCGCCAGACCTTCGACGGGGTCCTGGACCTCAGTGAGCAACTGGCCGAACGCTACTTCGCGCCGCACAACAAGAAGAGCGACGCCAACGAGCCGACCTTCGACGGGCAGACCGTCACGGTGGTCCCGGAGGTCAAAGAGGCGTGGGACGCGTTCGTTGGCGCCGATCTGATCGGCATGTCGATGGACGAATCGGTGGGTGGCGCGCAGTTGCCTGCCGTCGTCGCGCAGGCGGCGTTCGCCTGGATCGCCGCGGCCAACGTGTCGACGTCGGGCTACCTGATGCTGACCATCGCCAACGCGAATCTGCTGACCAAGTTCGGCACGCCCGAGCAGATCGAGACCTACGTCAAACCCATGCTGGCAGGCCGCTTTTCGGGCACCATGGCGCTCTCGGAGACACAGGCCGGGTCGTCGCTCGCCGACGTGGCCACCCGCGCCGAACCGCGCGGCGACGGCACCTACCGGCTGTTCGGGTCGAAGATGTGGATCTCGGGCGCCGAACACGAGATCACCGACAACATCGTCAACCTCGTGCTGGCCAAGCTCCCCGGCGGACCTCCCGGCACCAAGGGCATCTCGCTGTTCATCGTGCCCAAGTACCTGGTGAACCCCGACGGGTCGATCGGCGAGCGCAACGACGTGGCCATCGCCGGCCTCAATCACAAGATGGGGCAGCGCGGCGTCACCAACACGGTGCTGAATTTCGGTGATACGCAATTCAATCCGGGTGGCGAGAACGGCGCGGTCGGCTATCTGGTCGGCGAGCCGCACCGCGGCATCGTCTACATGTTCCAGATGATGAACGAGGCCCGGATGGCCGTCGGCATGGGCGCGGTGGCGCTCGGCTACACCGGCTACCTCAAGTCGGTGCAGTACGCGCGGGAGCGGCCGCAGGGCCGCCCGCTGGACGTCAAGGATCCGACGACGCCGCAGGTGCCCATCGTCGAACACCCCGATGTACGACGAATGCTGCTGGCGCAGAAGGCCTATGTCGAAGGTGGCATGGCGCTCGGCCTGTACTGCGCGCGGTTGGTGGACGTGCAGCACAGCGCGGAGTCCGATGCCGAGGCCGACGCGGCCGGCCTGCTGATCGACATCCTGACCCCGATCGTCAAGAGCTGGCCGTCGCAGTGGTGTCTGGAAGCCAACAACCTGGCGATCCAGGTGCACGGCGGGTACGGCTACACGCGCGAATACGACGTCGAGCAGCATTACCGTGACAACCGGCTTAACCCGATCCACGAGGGCACCAACGGCATCCAGAGCCTGGACCTGTTGGGCCGCAAGGTGACTCAGCGAGGCGGGGCGAGCCTGGCGGCGCTGGGGCAGGTCATCGCAGAGACGGTGCGCGCAGCCGACGAGTTGGGCGGCGAGGGCGCCGAATTGGCGAGCGCGCTGGATGCGTCGTGGCAGCGACTGGTCGCGGTGACCGGCGGCATGTTCGGCTCGGGCGATATTCCCGCGGTGATGGCCAACAGCCACGTCTACCTGGAAGCGTTCGGGCACATCGTGGTGGCGTGGCTGTGGCTGGAACAGTTCGTGGCGTCGGCAGGCAAGGACGGCGACTTCTACGACGGCAAGCGGCAGGCGACCCGGTACTTCTTCCGATTCGAATTGCCCAAGACCGCACCGCAATTGGACCTGCTCGAGTCGCTGGACCGCACGACGCTCGAGATGCGGGACGCCTGGTTCTAGGCGGGCGCGCCGGTGTTCGTTACCAGCCGAGTCAGGCCGTAGGCAAACTGCCTGTCGCGCGGGGTGTTTCGCAGCGTTGCCAACCCGGCGGACACGGTCGGATACGACGTGGCGTCAATGGGTCCCCGACCGTTGTCGCGGGATTCGTCCTGGGCGAGCTCGTAGGCAGCTTGCTCCTCTATGGCGAAGCCCATGACGTAGTACTGCACGGAAAAAGCGACCAAGACGGCTTCGGCCTCGGGCACGCCGGCGGCGAGGGCAGCGCTGATTGCCGCTTCGCCGAAAGCCAACGTGTTGGGCTGGCGGACGAACGTGCCGGCCAGGACGCGTGCGCCGTCTCGATGTGACAACAATGCCGATCGCAGCCGGTGTGCGAGCTCGATCAATCGGTCGCTGCCCTGTGCGCCCGAGCCGGTTTCGTCGGCTACCCCGTGGAGCAGGTCGTCGGCGAGCGCGTCGGTCAGTCCCTGCTTGTTCTCGACGTGCCAATACAGCGTTCCGTGGTTGACGCCCAGCGACGTTGCGAGTTTGCGCATCGTCAGTGCGTCGATGCCGTGCTCCTCGATGAATGCCCAGGCACCTGCGAGGACAGCTGCTCGGTCAAGACGCGCCATCGCCTCCCTTTCCGGTCTCGAGCACGATAACAAGTCGATACTTGACCATTGGTCAAGTATCGTTCTAGCCTGGGCTGGGTCGGACCGGGCGGTGGGCTCGGCCGCGGCCGAAAGGACCATGAAATGTCTTTGGCTGACCATCATTCGGCCGGTGTCGCCGGCCGCGAAGTGCTGATCTGTGGTGCGGGAATCGCCGGCATCGTCTTGGCGTACCGGCTCACCCGCGGTGGCTTCCGGGTGACCGTCGTCGAACGGGCACCGGCGTTGCGCCGTGGTGGTAACGCCGTGGACCTGCGCGGACCGGCGGTCGACATCGTTGCCGATATGGGGGTGTACGACGAGCTGCGCACGCGCGCGACCGAGCTCGCCGACTTCTATCGCATCGACCCCGCAGGCAACCGCGTTGTCACCATGGCGCCAGAAGTGATCGGCGGCGACATCGAGCTGCTTAGGACCGACCTCAGCGCCGTCTTGTTCGCCGCGGCACAGGGCGGAATCGCCTACCGCTTCGATGATTCGGTGACGTCGCTCGACGATGCCGGCAGCCACGTGGCGGTCACGTTCCAGAGCGGCACGAGCCACGACTTCGACCTGGTCATCGGCGCCGATGGACTGCACTCGCAGACCCGGGCCCTGGCCTTCGGGCCCGAATCGGACTTCGTGCGGCATCTGGATTGCTACCAAGCGCACTTCACCACCGACAACGTGCTGAATCTCGATCGGTCCGGGTTGTTGCTCAATCGACCCGGCCGCACCCTCGGTTGCTACAGCGTCGAGCGCAACCGCAAGATCGTCGTCGGCTTGTTCTGCGACTCGCCGGCGGTCCCCTACGACCGAACTGACGCTGCGGCTCAACAACTTTGGCTCAATGAAGCCTTCGCCGGCATGGGGTGGCGGACCGCGGAACTGCTGGACGGCATGGATCACGCCGACGACTTCTATTTCGATTCCGTCGCCCAGGCCGTCGTCGGGCAGCCGCATCGGGGCCGTGTCGCGCTCGTCGGCGACGCTGCCTCCAGCCCGTCGCTGTTGTCGGGAATGGGCGCGACATTGGCGATCATCGGCGCCGCGGTGCTCGCCGACGAGCTGACCACCACACCCGATGATCACCTGCGCGCCTTCAACAGGTATCACGAGCGGACGGCCGAGATGGTCACCCTGAGTCATCAACTCGCACGGGTCTCGCGGGGATGGTTCATTCAGCCCGCGGCCGGAAGTCCTTCCGCCGGAGGGGTATCCGCCGATGAACAGTCGGATGCCCTGCGGCAACGCGTTCTCGACGCGGCCAGGGCGGCCGCGCCGGCCCGGGTCTAGAACTGCACGATCTGCCGCACCGCGCGGCCGTCGGCGAGGGCGTCCATGCCGGTGTTGATGTCGTCCAGCGAGATGGTGTCGGACACCAGCTTCTCGACCGGCAGTCGACCCGAGCGCCACAGCTCGACGAAGCGCGGGATGTCCCGAGCCGGCACGGCCGACCCGAGATAGCTGCCGATCAGCGACCGTCCGTCGGCGACCAATGCCAAGGGCGACACCGAGATTCGCGCGTCGGGGTGTGGCAGGCCGACCGTGATGGTCTTGCCTCCCGGGGCCGTCATGCCGATGGCGGTCTCGAGGGCCGCGGGGTGACCGGCGGCCTCGATCACCACATCGGCCTTGATGTCTCCCGGATCGCTGACGGCGTCGTGCGCACCGAGCGCGCGGGCCTGCTCGAGCTTGTCCGGCAACCGGTCGACGGCGACCACCCGCACATCGTCATGCGCCAAGGCCGTGAGCATCGCGGCCATCCCGACGCCGCCCATGCCGACGATCGCCACCGTCTGACCGGGCTTCGGCCGGCCGGCATTGAGCACCGCGCCGCCGCCGGTCAGCACCGCACAGCCGAGCAGTGAGGCGACGACGGGTGGCACGTCGGCGTCGACGGGCACCACAGAACGGCGGTCCACCACCGCGTGCGTCGCGAAGGCCGACACCCCCAGGTGATGGAGAACCGTTGCACCGCTTCGAGATAGCCGCGTGTCGCCGCCGAGCAGTGTGCCCGCGCCGTTGGCGGCGCTGCCGGGAATGCAGGGCGCAAGGCCGTCCGTCGCGCAAGACCTGCACTGGCCGCAGCGTGGCAGGAACGTCATGACGACGCGCTGCCCGACCGTCAAATCCGAAGTGCCGCCGACCTGTTCGACGATCCCGGCCGCTTCGTGACCGAGCAGCATCGGCACCGGGCGAACCCGGTTGCCGTCGACCACAGAAAGATCGGAATGACACAGCCCGGCCGCTTCGATGCGGACCAGCAGCTCGCCGTCGCCCGGGGCGTCCAGGTCCAGCTCGCTGATGGTCAGCGGCTTCGATTCGGCGTACGGGCGGGCGCGCCCGATCTCTTCGAGTACGGCACCGCGAATCAACATGGCACCAGCCTGACAGACTGGCCGACATGGAGCAGGCACTGACCACCGCGGAATTCCCGGTGCACTGGCCCGTGCAGACCCGGTGGACCGACAACGACATGTTCGGCCACCTCAACAACGCGGTCTATTACGAGCTCTTCGACACCGCGATCAACGCGTGGATCAACACCACGCGCGACGTCGACCCGGTGGCCGCGCCGTGGCTCGGGGTCGTCGCCGAATCGGGCTGCCGGTACTTCGCGGAACTGAAGTTCCCGTCGCAGCTGGTCGTCGGGCTGGCGGTGACCCGGCTGGGCAACAGCAGCGTCACCTACCGCACCGGGCTGTGGGCCGACGGTGACAGCACGCCCGCGGCAGTCGGCAGCTGGGTGCACGTCTACGTCGACCGCGACACCCGTCGTCCCGTCCCCATCCCGGCTCCGATCCGGGAACTGTTGGAGGCCGCCGTCGTCAGTTGACTCTGCGCTGATGGCTGAGAAGCTCGAGTAGCGGAGTGCGTCAGCTCAGGGTCAACGGCCGGACCAGCCGCCGGATGCGTTGAGCCTGTATCCAGGGCGGGAAATGTCGAGAGACATCCGCCGCCAGTTCAGGATCAACGGACGCACGCGCAAGAGGGGCGGAGCAGCGGCCTCGATATGCTCTGGGCCATGCCGATCGTGAGCAAGACCGTCGAGGTTGCCGCACCTGCAGCGCAGATCCTGGGGATCGTCGCAGACTTCGAGGCCTACCCGCAGTGGAACGAAGAGGTCACCGGCTGCTGGATCCTGCACCGCTACGACGACGGCCGGCCCAGCCAGCTGCGGCTGGACACCAAGATTCAGGGCATGGACGGCTCGTACATCCAGGCCGTCTACTACCCGGGCGACGGCCAGATTCAGACCGTCATGCAGCAGGGCAACCTGTTCTCCAAGCAGGAGCAGCTGTTCTCCGTGGTCGACCTCGGGCCAGCGCCCTGCTGACCGTCGACATGGACGTCGAGGTCGACATGCCGGGTATCCCGTCGATGATGATCAAGAAGGTCGTCAACGACGCGCTCGACCACCTGGCCGGCAACCTCAAGACGCGCGCCGAGCAGCTCGCCGCCGGCTAGCTGTACTGACCTGAGAGGTTAGGTACGCGGCTGGCGGGTGGTTGACCTTTGAGTGCTGTGTGGCCGCGATGGTGATTGTAGGTGTGTAGCCACCGCGGGAACTCGGCGCAGCGTTCGGCGTCGCTGCGGTAGAGCCGGGCGTAGGCCCATTCGTCGGCAAGCGTGCGGTGGAAACGCTCGACCTTGCCGTTTGTCTGTGGACGGTAGGGGCGGGTTCGTCGGTGCTTGATGTCACCCAGAGCATCACGAAATTTGTGTGACCGGTAGCAGGATCCGTTGTCGGTCAACACATTTTGTACCGTGAAACCACACTCGTTGAACCAGGCGTTGGCGCGCTGCCAGAACGCTGCGGCGGTTTCTTTGCGTTCATCGGTCAACAATTCGGAGTAGACCAGCCTCGAGTGCGCATCGATCGCGGTGTGCAGGTAGTGATACCCGCGGGCCGGGTCGCCGTTCTTGGCGCGGACGCCACCGGTTTTGTCTTCTCGGGAGTTGCGCTTGCCCGATACCTTGCCGAGCTTTCGCCAGCCGCCCCCGGCGGGGATCTTGCCTAGTTTCTTGATATCGACGTGCACCAGATCGCCGCATGCCGCTGATTCCATCCGGCGAACAACCCGCCCGGTGGGGCGGTCAAGCCACCGCAGTTTGGCCAGACCATAGCGAGTCAGCACGCGGTGCACGGTGGAGGGCTGTAGTCCTAGCAGATAGGCGATGCGGGCCGGTCCCCAGCGGCGGATGACCCGGACTTTGATGATGCGCCGCTCGGTTCGTGTGGGTGTTCTGTTGGGGCTGTGGTGCGGTCGTGAGCTGCGATCGCTCATGCCGGCAGCGCCGAGTTCGCGGTAGCGGCCGGCCCAGCGAGCCGCCGTGCTCACCGCGACCTGGAATCGCTCGGCAGCTCGCCGCAGCGGCCAACCGTCCTCCACGACGCAGCGAGCCAGGCGCAGACGCCCGGTATCGGACAAAGGAGCATTACGGTGGGACATGAAGACCTCCGAGATGAGTTGGTGCGTTCCTCGACAGCTCGCACTTCACTCGGAGGTCTTCTTCATGTCACCACGCCACGCCGTACCTAACGTCCGTGGTCAGTACAGCTAGCCGTCTAGTCCGAAGGCCACAACCCGAGTTCGTCGAGGCGGCCGGTCAACCGTTCGGCGGCGTCGTCGAACTGGCGGCGGGTCTGGCGGACGACTTCGTCGATGTCCCTGTCCCGCAACGCCGCAACCAATTCGCGGTGATTCGCGACCGTCGCCGCGCCCCACTGCGGGTCGGTGGCGTAGATGCGGACCGGCAGGTACCGGGCGGCGTGCAGCAGGAACCACGCCAGCTTGGTCCGGCCCGCGGCGCGGTTGAACTCCTTGTGGAACAGGAACTCCGCCAACGCGATCGCGTCCACGTCTCCTGTGGCGACGGCGTCGGCGAGTTCGTCGGTGAGCCGGTCGAGTTCGGCGATGGCCGGTTCGGTGATCCGCCGGGCCGCGTTCGCGGCGATCTCGGTGGCGATGGTCGCCTGCAGCCAGAAGATGTCGGCGATGTCGTCGCGGGTGAACGCGGACACCACATGGCCGCGGTTGGGTTCGAGTTCGACCATGCCCTCACCGCGCAGGGTGCGCAGTGCCTCGCGGACCGGCGTGATGCTGACGCCGAGCGCGGCCGCGGTCTCGTCGAGCCGGACGAAGGTGCCCGGCCGCAGGGTGCCCGACATGATCGCCGCCCGGAGATGGGCCGCCACCTCGTCGGACAGCTGTTCGCGCCGACGGGCCCGCTCGAGGCCGGGTCGTGGTTTCGCCGAGACGTTCACGGCAGTCCTTCTTGTCGGCGGGGTAGGGGCACCCGGCGGTTGTCCGGATGGTGTGCGCGCCCTATTGTGACGGCGGCAACACTATATTTGATCAAATATCAGCATCGTGTGTCGCGATCACTTCGACTTCACCGCGATGCCGATCGAGGCACAGGAGCAGACCGTGTCATCCGCACCACTCGAGCAGCCGTATCTGGCCCGTCGGCAGAACTGGACCACCCACCTCGCCCGGCACGCCCTCATGCAGCCGGAAGGGACCGCGCTGCGTTTCGTCGGACACACGGTCACCTGGGGTGAGCTGCAGCGACGCGTCACCAAGCTCGCGGGCGCACTGAGCCGTCGAGGGGTCGGCTTCGGCGACCGCGTGCTGATCCTGATGCTGAACCGCACCGAATACGTCGAGGCGTTCCTGGCCGCCAACGTGCTCGGTGCCATCGCGGTGCCGGTCAACTTCCGGATGACGCCGCCTGAAATCGCCTACCTGGTTCGCGACTGCGACCCGAAGGCCGTGATCACCGAGCAGGTGCTGGCCCCGGTCGCCACCGCGGTGCGGGAGCTGGAACCGTCGCTGGCCACCGTCATCGTCGCCGGCGGCGCAACCGAGGGGAACGTCCTGGGCTACGAGGACGTCCTCGCCGAAGACGGCGCGCCACCCGCGCCCGTCGACATCGCCGAGGACTCTCCGGCGCTGATCATGTACACCTCGGGCACCACGGGGTATCCGAAGGGCGCCGTGCTGACGCACGTCAACATCATGGGCCAGGCGATGACGAACCTCTTCACGATCGCGCCGGACATCAACAACGACGTCGGCTTCATCGGCGTCCCGTTCTTCCACATCGCCGGCATCGGCAACATGATCGGTGGCCTGCTCCTGGGTCTGCCGACGGTCATCTACCCGCTGGGCGCGTTCGATCCCGGCGCCCTGCTCGACGTGCTCGAGGCCGAGGGCGTCTCGTCGATCTTCCTGGTTCCGGCGCAGTGGCAGGCCGTGTGCGCGGCCCAGCAGGCGCAGCCGCGCAAGGTGGCGTTGCGCGTTCTTTCGTGGGGCGCGGCGCCCGCGTCGGACACTCTTCTGAGGGAGATGGCGTCGACTTTCCCGGGAACGCAGATCTTTGCTGCGTTCGGTCAGACCGAGATGTCACCCGTCACGTGCATGCTTCTGAGCCAGGACGCGCTGCGCAAGCTCGGGTCGGTCGGCCGGGTCATTCCGACGGTGGCCGCCCGCGTCGTCGACGACAACATGAATGACGTTCCGGTGGGCGAGGTCGGGGAGATCGTCTACCGTGCCCCGACTCTCATGGCCGGGTACTGGAACAACCCGAAGGCGACGGCCGAGGCTTTCGCGGGTGGTTGGTTCCATTCCGGTGACTTGGTTCGCCAGGACGAAGAGGGTTACATCTGGGTCGTCGATCGTAAAAAAGACATGATTATTTCCGGCGGCGAAAATATTTACTGTGCAGAAGTAGAGAACATTTTGGCCGCGCATCCCGCGATAACCGAAGTCGCGGTGATCGGACGACCGCACGAAAAGTGGGGTGAGGTCCCGGTGGCCGTCATCGCCATGGCGCCGAATGGGAACGCCGGGAGCGAAAGTGCCCTGACCCTGGCGGATCTCGACGATTTTCTGACCGAACGGCTGGCGCGATACAAGCACCCGAAAGCACTGGAAATCGTCGATGCGCTGCCGCGAAATCCTTCTGGCAAGGTCCTTAAAACGGAACTCCGCGAGCGGTTCGGTGATACAAGTGTGTCGTGAGCGCGGCAAGTGACGGAGCGCTGACGAATTCGACCACCTGAGTGGAGGGCGGATGGGCCTATGTCGCGTTTGCTGAAACCGAACGCAATTATCCCTCAGTTGGGTCACGGGGTACGCGCTGTATCGGGTACTCTCCTGTGGTCCGTCTTACTACTCGGGAGTAGCGAGACGGAAATCACTCAGTTTGTGCTAGTGGCTAAGGAGGGGACGTGCCACGCGTGACGCCGCGGAACGGCCGTTTTCCGGAAGGGATGGCTGATCTGTGACAGCCTCGGACAACTCCCTGGTCGGGTATCTCAAGGACCAGCTCGACAAGCCATTCACCAAGGTGGGCGGCTTCGTCAAGATGTGCATCCTCACCTTCAAGGCGCTGGTCTCGCGGCCGTTCCAGTGGAAGGAGTTCATCCTTCAGTGCTGGTTCCTGATCCGGGTGGCGTTCCTGCCCACCTTGGCCGTCTCCATTCCTCTGACGGTGCTGATCATCTTCACACTGAACATCCTGCTCGGTGAATTCGGCGCGGCCGACGTGTCCGGCGCCGGTGCCGCCCTCGGTGCCGTCACCCAGCTGGGACCGCTGGTGACGGTGCTCGTGGTGGCCGGTGCCGGTTCGACGGCCATCTGCGCCGACCTCGGCGCCCGCACGGTGCGTGAAGAGATCGACGCCATGGAGGTGCTCGGCATAGACCCGATCGAGCGCCTGGTCGTCCCGCGTGTGGTCGCCTCCACCTTCGTGGCCTTCATGCTCAACGGCGCGGTGATCATCATCGGTCTGGTCGGTGGCTACTTCTTCGGTGTGTACATCCAGAACGTCAACGCCGGCGCCTACGTGTCGACGCTGACGCTGCTGACGGGCTTCCCCGAAGTCGTGATCTCGGTGCTCAAGGCCACAGTCTTCGGCCTGATCGCCGGCTTGGTCGGCTGCTACCGCGGACTCACCGTGGCGGGCGGCTCGAAGGGTGTGGGTACCGCGGTGAACGAAACGCTGGTGCTCTGCGTCATCGCCCTGTTCGCGGTCAACGTCGTGCTCACCACCATCGGTATCAAATTCGGAACGCAGGCCGGGTAGCGACATGAGCACATCGACAGTTCTGCAGGGCCGGTTCCCCCGGGTCTTCTCGCGCGTCAAGGAATTCGGTGGCGCGCCGGGCCGCCTGCTCGCCAGCCTCGGCCACGTCGGGGTCTTCGTCGTGACGGCCGTCGGGCACATCCCGCACGCTCTGCGCTTCTACCGCAAAGAGGTCTTGCGCCTGATCGCCGAGGTCGGCATGGGCACCGGCGCCATGGCCGTCATCGGCGGCACCGTCGCCATCATCGGCTTCGTCACCCTGGCGGCGGGCTCGCTGATCGCCATTCAGGGTTTCGCCTCACTGGGCAACATCGGTGTCGCCGCGTTCACCGGCTTCTTCGCCGCACTGGCGAACATCCGCGTCGTCGCACCCGTCGTCACCGGTACGGCGCTGGCCGCGACCGTCGGCGCCGGCGCCACCGCCGAGCTCGGCGCCATGCGCATCAGTGAAGAGGTCGACGCCCTCGAGGTCATGGGCGTCAAGTCCCTGTCCTTCCTGGTGTCGACCCGCCTGATCGCCGGCATGGTCGTCATCATCCCGCTGTACGCGCTCGCCATCCTGCTGTCGTTCCTGTCGGCCCAGCTGGTCACCACGCTCTTCTACGGTCAGTCGGTCGGTACGTACGAGCACTACTTCCACACGTTCCTGCGCGTCGACGACGTGATGTGGTCGTTCCTCGAGGTCATCATCATGTCGATGGTGGTGCTGCTCAACCACGCGTACTTCGGCTACTACGCCAGCGGCGGTGCCGTCGGCGTGGGCGAGGCCGTGGGCCGCTCGATGCGTACGTCGCTGATCTCCAATGTCGTTGTCGTCCTGCTCTTCTCGTTGGCGCTCTACGGCACCGACCCGAACTTCAACCTGACGGTGTGACGCGATGACGAATCCACAGCCGAAGCCGCCGGTCGCCGAGGGGCAGGTTCACGCCCCGCTCAACACCGACCGCACCCCGCCGTACAAGGTCGTCGGCGTCGTCCTTGCCGTGATCTCCGCCCTCGTCCTGGTCGTGGTCTGGTTCCAGTTCCGTGGCTACTTCGACACCAAGGCCAAGCTGTACGTGGTGTCGCCCCGGTCCGGGCTGTCCATGGACCCGGGCTCGAAGGTCACCTACAACGGCGTGCCCATCGGCCGCGTGAAGGTCATCGACGTCATCGGCAAAGAAGATGACACGAAGGCCCGCCTGCAGCTCGACGTCGACCCGAAGTACCTCGCGCTGCTGCCCAAGAACGTCAACACCAAGCTGCTGGCCACCACGGTCTTCGGCAGCAAGTACGTCTCGTTCACCTCGCCGACGGATCCGGAGGCCGCCCGGCTCAAGACCGGCGACACCATCGACGTCTCCAAGTGCTCGCCGCCGACGCCGGCCACGGCCTGCGTCACCACCGAGCTCAACACCCTGTTCGAGACGATCACGGCGATCTCCGAGCAGGTCGACCCGATCAAGCTGAACGCCACCCTGACCGCCGCGGCGCAGGCGCTCGACGGCCTCGGTGACAAGTTCGGGCAGTCGCTGGTCAACGGCAACGTCATCCTGGCCGATCTGAACCAGCGGATGCCGACCATCCGGCACGACACCAAGGCCCTCGCCGATCTGTCCGAGGTGTACTCGAAGGCCTCGCCGGATCTGTGGGACGGTCTGAAGAACGCGGTGACCACCGAGCGCACCCTGAACGACCAGCGCGGCACCATCGACCAGGCCCTCATGTCGGCCGTCGGCCTCGGCAACACCGGTGGTGACATCCTCGAGCGGGGTGGCCCCTACCTGGTCCGCGGCGCCGAGGACCTGCTGCCGACGTCCCGGGTGCTCGACAAGTACGCCCCTGAGCTCGACTGCCTGTTCCGCGGATTCGCCGCCGGTGCGCCGGCCGCGGCCAAGGGCCTCGGCGGCAACGGCTACTCGCTGGTGACCCACACCGAGCTCGTCGGTGCGGCCAACCAGTACGTGTACCCGGACAACCTCCCACGGATCAACGCCTCCGGCGGTCCGATGGGACGCCCGGGCTGCTGGACGGTCACCAAGGACATCCTCCCGATGCCCTACATGGTGATGGACACCGGCGCGTCGATCGCGCCGTACAACCACTTCGGTCTCGGATCGCCGTTCGCATCGGAGTACGTCTGGGGTCGTCAAGACGGGGAGAACACGATCAACCCATGAGCATCAAGGGCACGGCGTTCAAACTCGCCATCTTCTCCGCGGTCCTGCTGGCCTTCACAGCAGGCATCTTCATCGTCTTCGGGCAGTTCCGGTTCAGCCGGACCAACGAGTTCTCGGCGATCTTCACCAACAGCAGCGGTTTGAAGGCCGACCAGTTCGTGCGCGCCAACGGCGTCGAGGTCGGCAAGGTCACCGGGGTCGAGCTCATCGACGGTGGCAGCAAATCGAAGGTGCACTTCACCGTCGACAAGTCCCTGTCGCTCTACCAGGGGACCACGGCACACATCCGCTACCTGGATCTGATCGGTAACCGGTTCCTGGACCTGCGCCGCGGTGACAGCAACCAGGTGCTGCCCCCGGGCGGCACCATCCCGGTCGACCGCACCGAGCCGGCCCTGGACCTGGATGCCCTGGTGGGCGGTTTCCGGCCCCTGTTCCGGTCGCTGGATCCGCAGAAGGTCAACACCATCGCCTCGTCGCTCATCACGATCTTCCAGGGCGAGGGCGGCACCATCAACAACATCCTCGATCAGACCGCGTCGTTCTCGTCGACCATCGGCGAGCAGGACCAGGCGATCGGTGAGGTGATCAAGAACCTCAACACGGTGCTCGACACCACGGTCAAGCACCAGCAGCAGTTCGACGACACCATCAAGAACTTCGAGTCCCTGGTCACCGGGCTGAAGAAGCGCTCCGATCCGATCGCGGACTCGGTGGCGAACATCAGCAACGCGGCCGGCTCGCTCGCCGACCTGCTGGGCGACAACCGCGAGCTGCTGCACAGCACGCTCGGCTACCTCGAGACCACGCAGCAGTCGCTGGTCGACCAGAAGGAACAGCTCAACGACACGTTGCAGAAGGTGCCCCAGGCGCTGAAGATCCTGGGTCGTTCCGGTGGTGTCTACGGCGACTTCTTCAACTTCTACGTCTGCGACATCGAGTTGAAGATGAACGGTCTGCAGCCGGGTGGCCCCGTGCGCACAGTCAAGCTCACCAACCAGCCGTCGGGAAGGTGCACGCCGAAGTGAGGTCCATAGAAGGGTCCGATCGGGTCCGCAGAGGCATGATGGGTCTGGCGGCCGTCGTGCTCGTCACGGCCGTGGGTGCGTCCGTGACCCAGGTGCCCATGCTGTTTGCTTCGCCGACGTACTACGGCCAGTTCAGCGATTCCGGCGGCCTGGTGGTCGGCGACTACGTCCGCATCGACGGTGTCAACGTCGGCACGGTCAAGAGCATGGACATCGATCGCGACAAGGTGATCATCGGCTTCGACATCGGTACCAACACGATCGGTACCGACAGCCGCGCGCTGATCAAGACCGAGACCATCCTGGGTCGCAAGGCCATCGAGATCGAGGCCAAGGGCACCCACAAGCTGGCGCCGCGCGGCACCCTGCCGTTGGGCCAGACCTCGACGCCGTACCAGATCTACGACGCGATCTTCGACGTCACCCGGGCCTCGCAGGGCTGGGACACCAAGGTCGTCAAGGAATCGCTGAACGTCCTGTCCGAGACCGTCGATCAGACGTCGCCGCACCTCACTGCCGCGCTGGAGGGCGTGCAGAAGCTGTCCGAGACCATCGGCAAGCGTGACGAGCAGGTCCGCTCGCTGCTCGGCAACGCCAACAAGATCGCCACGATCCTCGGCGACCGCAGCGGCCAGGTGAACGCGCTGCTGGTCAACGCCCAGGCGCTGCTGCACTCGTTGAACCAGCGCGGTGAGGCCATCAGCCTGCTGCTGGAGCGCGTCTCCCGGGTGTCGCACCAGCTGAAGGCGACCATCGACGAGAACCCGAACATCAACCACGTCCTGGAGCAGCTCAGGACCATCGGTGACATCCTGGTCGCCCGCAAGCAGGACCTGGCGGACACCCTGGTGTCGGCGGGTAAGTTCGTGGCCTCGCTGTCGGAGGCCATCGCCTCCGGCCCGTACTTCAAGGTCATGGTCGAGAACATCCTGCCGCCGCAGCTGATGCAGCCGTTCGTGGACGCCGCGTTCAAGAAGCGTGGACTGAACCCCGAGGACTTCTGGCGCAGCGCCGGTCTGCCCGAGGCGCAGTGGCCGGATCCCAACGGCAAGCGCTTCGCCAACGGTGCGCCGCCGCCGGCTCCGCCGAAGCTCGAAGGCACACCGGAACATCCGGGGCCTGCGGTGCCTCCCGGCTCGCCGTGCTCCTACACCCCCGGACCTGGCGCCGATCCGTCGCCGGCCGATCCGCTGCCGTGCTCGCACCTGAGCGTGGGCCCGTTCGGAGACAACCCGTACGGCAACAACTACGGTGCGCCGGATGTCGTTGCCTCGCAGCCGAATCCGGCTGGCGTGCAGCGTGGCCCGGGTGTGCCTTCGGCCGCCTTCCCGGGGCAGCCGGCCCAGGACGTGCCCGGTACGCCGGTGCCGTTGCCGCCGGCGCCCGTCGGTGCCCGGACGGTTCCGCTGACGCCGCAGCCCGGTGACAGCGACATCGCGCCTGGATTCGCTCCGATCCCCGGGCCGCTGATCGCGCCGCCGGCGCCGCCGGGACCTGGTCCCAACGCCGGTCCGGCCGGTACTGCGCCGTTGCCGGGTAACCCGCCGTTCCTCCCGCCAGGGTCGCAAGGATAGGGCCGCCACGATGTCGACTGTTTTCAGCATCCGGAACATCAAGAAGCCGAACCTGTCCAAGGGGACGGTCATCGGTGGTGCCATCGCGCTCGTCGCGATCGTGCTGCTCGGTTTCTTCGGTCTGCAGCTCTACCGCAAGATGACCACCACGACGGTGACGGCGTACTTCCCCGAGGTCCTCGCGCTCTATCCGGGCGACAAGGTCCTGATCATGGGCGTCGAGGTCGGGGCCATCGACACCATCGAGGCACACGGCGACCAGATGAAGGTCGTCTTCCACTACTCGAATCACTTCAAGGTGCCGCAGAATGCGTCGGCGTCGGTGCTGAACCCCAGCCTCGTCGCGTCGCGCGTGATTCAGCTGTCGCCGCCGTACACCGGCGGACCGGCGATGGCCGAGGGTGCCGTGATTCCGAAGGAACGCACCCAGATCCCGATCGAGTACGACGAGCTGCGCAACCAGCTGACGCGCATCCTCGCCGAGCTGGGTCCGACCAAGGAGCAACCGAAGGGCCCGTTCGGCGACATCATCGAATCGTTCGCCGATGGCTTCGAGGGCAAGGGCGCCCAGTTCAACAAGACCCTCAAGGGTCTGTCGGATGCGGTGACCACCCTGAACACCGGTCGCGGTGACTTCTTCCAGGTGATCAAGAGCCTGGCGGTGTTCGTCGACGCGCTGCACAAGAGCGACCAGCAGTTCGTCTCGCTGAACAACGACCTCGCCTCGTTCACGAACAAGTTCACCAACACCGACCAGGAGCTGGCGTCGGCGCTCAAGGACCTCAACCAGGTCATGACGACGACCAGGAGCTTCCTGGACAAGAACGGCAGCGTGCTGGCCCACGACATCAACGATGTATCGGAGGCGACGACGGCCATCCTGCAGCCGGAGCCGCGGGACGGTCTGGAACGGGCGTTGCACGCCTACCCGAACTTCCTGGCCAACCTCGAGAACATCTACTCGCCGGCCACCGGCGGTCTGATCGCCTCCGGTGTGCTGCCGGGCGTGACCAACTTCTCGAACCCGCTGCAGTTCATCTGCAGCTCGATCCAGGCCGGCAGCCGGTTGGGCTACCAGGACTCCGCCGAACTGTGCGCGCAGTACCTGGCGCCGGTCATGGACGCGATCAAGTTCAACTACCTGCCGTTCGGTATCAACATGGCGACCACCGCCATGACGCTGCCGAAGCTGGTCACCTACTCGGAGCCGCGGCTGCAGCCCCCGGGCGGGTACAAGGACACCACCGTGCCGGGTGTGTTCTCGCCCGACACCCCGTGGTCGCACGGCCAGCACGAGGCGGGCTGGATCACCGCGCCGGGCATGCAGGGGCTCAAGGTCGGCCAGTCGACGCAGGACCTGCTGACCCCGGAGTCGCTGGGCGAGCTCATGGGTGGACCGGACATCATTCCGCCGACCGGTGGCGTCAACATGGCGGGTCCGCCGGATGCCTACAACGAGAGCAGCCCGCTGCCCCCGCCGTGGTACCCGCAGCCGGGACCGGTCTCGCCGCCGCGACCGGGTAACGACCCGAGCCCGATGAGTGCCATGGCACCTGGGCCCGCACCAGGACCGGCTCCGGCGCCCGCGCCGGCCGGACCCGCACTTCCTGCCGAAGTTGGAGGCCAATGATGACCGGGTCCATGGGGCCGAAGTCACCCTCGGCATCGCCGCGCCGCAGCGGATGGGCGCGTAACGCCCGGCGGGTCGGCGTGTTGTCGGCAGCGGCGCTGATCCTCAGCTCCTGCGGCTGGCGCGGTATCGCGAACGTGCCGCTGCCCGGTGGTCCGGGCACGGAGGCGGGCCACTCGACGATCTACATCCAGATGCCGGAAACGTTGGGCCTCAACGCCAACAGCCGGGTCCGGGTGGCCGACGTGTTCGTCGGCCGCGTGCGTGCGATCGAGCTGAAGAACTGGGTTCCCACGCTCACCGTGGATTTGAACCCCGGCATCAACCTGCCGCGCAACGTGCAGGCCAAGATCGGCCAGACCAGCTTGCTGGGTGCCCAGCACCTCGAGTTGGACCCGCCGGCCGATCCGTCGTCGCAACCGCTGCGCAACGGCGACACCATCGAGCTGAAGAACTCGTCGGCGTACCCGACCATCGAGCGGACGCTGGCCGGTATCTCCGGAATCCTCAACGGCGGCGGTGTGCCGAACGTCGAGAAGATCCAGTCCGAGGTCTACAACATCCTCAACGGGCGCGCGGATCAGATCAAAGAGTTCCTGCACCGGCTGGACACCTTCACCGACGAGATCAATCAGCAGCGCGACGACATCACGCGGGCCATCCGCTCCAGCGACACGTTGCTGAAGGTGGTCGCGGATCGCAACGACACCCTGGACCGGGTGCTGACCGAGACGCCGCCGCTGATCGAGCACTTCAACAAGACCCAGGATCTGTTCTCGAACGCCCTTTTGGCGCTGGGCCGGTTGTCGAAGGCCTCGGACACCACGCTGTCGAAGAGCAACGCGAACCTCCACACCAACCTGGCGACGTTGCAGCGGGCGCTCAAGCAGATCGCCAAGACGTCACCGAACCTGGTGCCGGCCATGAAGCTGCTGTTCACGCTGCCTTTCCCGATCGACAACATCCCGAAGGTCATCCGCGGCGACTACATGAACATCTCGCTGCACCTCGACCTGACACTGAGTGCCATCGATAACGGCATCCTGACCGGCACGGGACTCTCGGGCATGGCTCGGGCTCTGGAACAGTCGTGGGGCCGTGACCCGGCGACGATGATCCCGGACGTCCGGTTCACCCCGAACCCGGCCAACGCGCCTGGCGGTCCGCGAATTGAAAGGGGGGAGTGACCGATGCTCACCCGGTTTCTGAAGATTCAGCTGATCATCTTCGCCATCGTGACCGTCGCGGCGCTGGTCGGGCTGTCCCTGGTGTACCTCAAGTTGCCGACGTACCTCGGGGTGGGCATGTACCGCCTGTACGCCGAACTGCCCAACTCGGCCGGTCTGTACAAGACCGCCAACGTCACCTACCTCGGCAACACCGTCGGCAAGGTGCTGGCCGTCGAGCCGACCGCCAAGGGCGCCCGGGTGACCATGGACGTCGACAACGGGCTGAAGATTCCCGACAACGTCGTGGCGAACGTGCACTCGGTGTCGGCGGTCGGTGAGCAGTTCATCGACCTCGTACCGCCGGAGAACCCGTCCACGAAGTACCTGTCTTCGGGCCAGACGATCACGAAAGGGTCGGTGCCCAAGGAGGTCGGCCCGGCGCTCGACGCGACGCAGAACGCGCTCCAAGCTCTGCCGAAGGAGAAGATCGGGGCGCTGCTCGACTACACCGCCGAGGCGGTCGGCGGGCTCGGCCCGTCACTGCAGCACCTCGTCGACGGCACGCAGGCGCTGGCGGGGGACTTCAAGGACAACCTCGGTTCGGTTGACAACATCATCCAGAACTCGGCGCCGATCATCGACAGCCAGGTCAAGTCCGGTGACGCCATCTCGCGGTGGGCCCGGAACCTGAATGTGCTGGCCGGCCAGTCGGCCCAGCAGGACGCGGCGCTGCGGAGCGCCATCCAGCAGGGCGCGCCGACGGCTGATCAGCTCAACGCGGTGTTCGGCGAGGTCCGGGACGCGTTGCCGCAGTCGCTGGCCAACGTCGAGATCGTGCTCGACATGCTGAAGCGCTACAACAAGGGCCTCGAGCAGGTGCTCGTGGTGCTGCCGATGGCCGGCCCGATCGTCGACTCGCTGACCGCGGTCTACGAGAAGGAACTCCCGATCAACCTGGCACTGGGCATCAACCAGCCGCCGCCGTGCCTCACCGGCTTCCTGCCGGCGTCGCAGTGGCGGTCACCGGCCGACACGTCGACCGCGCCGCTGGAGTCGGGTCTGTACTGCAAGATCCCGAAGGACGCTCAGAACACGGTCCGCGGTTCGCGCAACCTGCCCTGTGTGGATGCACCGGCGAAGCGCGCGGCGAGCCCGATGGAGTGCCGCGACAACAAGCCGTACGAGCCGCTGGGCACCAACCCGTGGTACGGCACCCCGGACCAGATCGTGAACTGCCCGGCTCCCGCGGCACGCTGTGATCAGCCGGTCGACCCGGGCAAGGTGATCCCGGCGCCGTCGATCAACAACGGGATGAACCCGCTGCCGGCCAACTTGCTGCCGCCCCCGGAGCGGGCGTCGGCGCCGTCCAGCGACCCGATCAGCGCACCGGGGCAGGGCACGGTGGAGTGCAGCGGGCAGCAACCCAACAAGTGCCTCTACACTCCGGCAGCAGGACCAGAGGCCACCTACAACCCGCAAAGCGGTCAGGTGGTCGGACCGAATGGTGTGAAGTATTCGGTCAGTAACTCGAGCAACCCAGGAGACGACGGATGGAAGGAGATGCTGGCACCAGCCAGCTGAACCCCACCGATGAGCAGGACGTCACGTCCCAGGACGTGGTGACGACAGAGCCGTCTGCCGAGGAATCGATCGAGGCGCACGCGAGGAGCAGTTCGGGATTGGCGCCGGGCGTGACCGGCGGATCAGAGGGCCCCACCCGGATCGGGCGGGGCATCGCCCTGACGGTGTGCGTGGCGCTCGTGGCGCTCGTGGCGCTGGCCGCCGCGGTCGGCGCGGGTGGCTGGTTCGCGCTCAAATCGCATCGGGAGAGCCAGGCACTCGCGGCGAACGAGACGGCCGCCATCGCGGCGGCCAAGGACTGCGTCACGGCCACCCAGGCACCCGACACGTCGGCCATGATCGCCGCGCAGACGAAGATCATCGAGTGCGCCACCGGCGCGTACCAGACGCAGGCGTCGTTCATGAGCGGCATCACGCTCGAGGCGTACAAGGCCGCCAACGTGCAGGTGCAGATCTCGCAGATGCGGGCGGCCGTCGAGAAACACAATGACGACGGTTCGATCGACGTCCTGGTGGCGGTGCGCGTGAAGATCAACAACAGCGCCGAGAAGGACAAGGAAGTCGGTTACCGGATGCGGGCGCAGATGGCACCAGTGGACGGCAAGTTCAAGGTGGCCAAGCTCGACCAGGTCACCTCGTGACGGTTGGTCAGGAGACGACGAGCGCCGAGTCAGTGAGCACGGGGTCCGAGTTCGAAGCGGCACCGGTGCTGGCCTCGTGGCCGGCACGGGCCGGCGCCTTCGCGCTGGACGTGCTGCTCGGCGTGGCGATCATCGCCGTCATGGCACTGCTGGGCTACGCCGCCCGGGCCGACTGGACGCTGTGGGTGTACGCCGCTGTGGCGACGCTGGCGGCGGCCGCGATCCTGGTGAACCGGTGGCTGCTGCCGTCGATCACCGGCTGGAGCCTGGGCCGGTCGTTGTTCGCGATCCGGGTGGAGCGGGTGCCCGCCGGCGTTCCGGCCGGCATGGGCAGGTTGGTCCTGCGTGACCTCGCGCATCTGCTGGACACCGTCGCGGTGCTGTTGGGCTGGCTGTGGCCGCTGTGGGATCCGCGGCACCGCACCTTCGCAGATCTGCTGCTGCACACCGAAGTTCGCGTGGTACCGGCTCCCGAGCGGGACCCGTCGCGACGGGCCGGGCAGGTGCTGGCGGCCGGCGCCCTGGTCTGTATCGCGGCGGTGGGGCTGAGCTACGGCGTGCAGTTCCGGCACGACCGCGCGGTCGACGAGGCGCGGCAACAGATTTCCGAGCAGGGTCCCAAGATCGTCGAGCACGTCCTGAGCTACGGCATCGACACGTATCAGAACGACTTCAAGACCGCGCAGGCGTTGGTCACCGACGGCTACCGCGACCAGCTGATCAAGCAGCAGCAGGCCGTGAGCAAGAAGCCGACGACCAACCAGTACTACGCGGTGAGCAGCGCGATCCTCAGCGCGGGCACTGATCAGGCGACGATGCTGCTCGCGCTGCAGGGACAGCGCGGCGTCGACGCCAACACGCTGCGTTTCATCACCGCCACCGTGCGGGTCGACTTCGTGAAGTCGTCTGACGGCAAGTGGCAGTTGTCGAATCTGACGGTGCTCAAGAGCCCGCGGGGAGGACGCTGATGAGCCCGCGTCGCAAGATCGATGCCGCCGAGCGCTTCGTCGCCGGTGACTACTTCAAGGCCATTGCGGCGGCGCCCCGGCGTGTCACGCTGATCGTGATCGCCTGCATCACAACGGTTTTGGTGCTGTCCGCCATCGCGGCCAGCACCTATCTGCTGGTCCAGCACGAGAAGGACGTGGCGAGTCAGGCCAAGTCCGCAGCGGTCCTGGGCTACGTGAAAGAGTTCATGAGGGGCTTCACCGCGGTCGACCCGTTCCACGCCAATGCCTACGTCGAGAAGATCGCGGGCCAGTCCACCGGCGATTTCGCCAAACAGTTCAAGGACAAGCACGACCAGATCCTGATGCAGGTGGCGCGCGCGCAACCGGCGGAGGGGACCGTCGAAGACGCGGGCGTACAACGGTGGAACGACGACGGCAGCGCGGACGTGCTGATCGCGATGAAGCTGACGACGACGACGCCGGACGGCAACGCGACCGTGGAAAGCGGCTCGCGTTGGGTGGTAACGGCTACGCAGGAAGGGCAGCAGTGGAAGATCAGCCGCATGAATCCGGTGATGTGACCCCCGGGGAGTCTGTGGCCGATGCTCCGGCCGACGCCCCGCAGGGCAAGGCTGCCCGGCGCAGGCACCGGTTGCCCCGGCAGAAGGCCACCGACGCCGCGCCTGTTGCGGATGCCGCCGGCGCTGAGGACACCGCGCCGGCTGACGAGGCCGTTGACGACGCTGCTGCCGCCCCGGCCGATGAGGCCGCAGCAGCCGATGAGAAGCCGGAAGACGTTGCCGCGCAGGAGGATTCGGACGGCGAAGCGGTTGACGAGGTAGCCGCGGAAGAGGCGGCTCCGGTGACGCTGGTGCCGCATCGCCCCGCCGGACGCAAGCTGTTGATCGCCGGTGTCGTGGCAGCGGCACTGTTCGTCGGTGCGTCGGCGTTCGCGGGTGCCGCGGCGCAGCCGTATCTGGCGGACCGCGCCCTGGTCCAGAACAAGTTCCAGGTCGCCAAGACCGCTGCCGCGGCGGTGACCACGCTGTGGTCGTACTCGCCCAACGACATGGACAAGTTGGCGGACCGGTCGCAGCAGTATCTGGCCGGTGGTTTCGCCGAGGAGTACCGCAAGTTCGTCGATTCGATCGTCGCCAGCAACAAGCAGGCTCAGGTCACCAACCAGACCAAGGTGATGGGCACAGCGGTGGAAAGTATCAGTGCAAATGAGGCCACCGCGATCGTCTACACCAACTCCGTCGCGACGAGTCCGTTGACCAAGGGCATCCCCTCGCTGCGGTACCTGTCGTACCGCCTGACCTTGAAGCGTTCCGGCGCTGATTGGAAGGTCAGTCAGATGAGCGCCCTGACCAAATTGGATCTGACTCCCCAGCTGTAACGGCAGCCCGCTTTGGGCGTGTTTGCCTGAATTGACGCGCGCTACCTGTCAGCACACTGTGAATCGCCTGTCGCGGGGCGGTTGCGGAAGGCGGCGAGCCCGCGGCGTACACACTGGCTATGGCGTGAATCACGTCTGGACCTGCAGTGGTCGCACGTCACAGTGGCCGTTGGCGTCAATATTTGCCGGCGTCCACCCCCGGGTGAAAACGGCCCCGCATCTCGGCCAGCAAACAATTTTCGCGACGCGAAAATTAGCTGACTTCGTGGCGTTCAACCGTTGGTGCGAGCTCCGTTCACCTGTTTGCCAAATCTGGGAAAGGGGCAGGTCAAAGTGCGTGTTGGAGCTGCGATGCATTAATGTTACCGTCCGGTTGATAACCGATTGTGGCGGCTGAGGGGACGGGGCAAATGGCTGTTACGCATCTCGCAGGGCGGGTTCAAGCAAAGCGGGCGGCATTGCTGGGGGTGACTGCTGCAACAGTTACCGCCATGACCGTGACGGCCTCGGTGCCGAACGCGCCCGCGCCGCGGGTAGTGCCGTCGTCGCACTCGGCCGTCAACCTGTCCGCGTTCACCACGCCGTTCCCGAAACCGGGCGTGCTGCCCGACATCACCTTCGGCGTCGGCAACGCCGCCTACAACCTGGCCCAGGGTGGTGTCGAGGCGCTGCTTCCGCCGCTCGTCCAGGCGCTCAGCGGCATCGGCGGTCTCAGTGGGCTCAACCTCACCAACCTGATCAACCAGCTGCCGAAGAACCTGTTGAGCCAGATCCTCGATGCGCTGCCGATCAAGCTGACGCCGCTGCTGAACGCGGCGCTGGGCCCGCTCCTCACGGGTGCGCTGGTCCCGCTGCTGAAGGGGCTGGGCATCATGGACGCCCAGGGCAACGTGACGCTGAGCGGTCTGCTGGACGTTCTGGGCATTCACCTTGACAACATCCTGGACCTGAGCGACCTGAACGTTCCCGGCGTCAACATCGTCACCGCCGGTCCGGTGTTCACGCTGCTGAAGATCGCGGGCCTGGACCTCGGCTGGACCCCGGGCACCGCCAACGCCATCGCCAACGCGATCAACAAAACCGAGTACCTCGATGTCGGCGCCATGGGTCTGCTGGACACCGTGCTGAGCCGAGCTGGGCAACTTCCGGTGCTGGGGCCGCTGGTCACTGCCCTGCAGCTCGCGATCGACACCGTCGGCGGTGCCATCGGCCTGGACAAGCTGGACCTGATCGACGTGCGCGTACCGATCAGCGTCGGCTTCGGACTCGGGGCGTTCTCGATGGGACAGGCGTACTCGAAGGTGCTCGCGGACCTGGCGAACCAGCCGGGCGGTGCGAATCATGCGGGCCCGGTGCTCGGCAGCCTGACCGTCCTGCCCATGATCCTGCTGAACAACCTGGGCCGCGCCAACGGCGGCCTGCTGGCGCGGTTCTACCCGATCGGCGACCTCCTGGGCATCAACCTGATCACCCCGGACGTGCACGCGGCGAACAGCGGCGGCATCCCGCTGCTGAACACCGGACTGGGCATCGGCGGCGCCAACCTGCTGCCCATCAAGGTGGACGCCACCCTCGAATACCAGCCGTTCTCGGACCTGGCCGCCTGGCCCAACCCGTTCAGCCTGGCCAACAACCTGGTCGCCGGCACGCTGCCGACCTACCTGCTGCGCGGCATCTCGACCGCGACGCTGACGAGCCAGCTGACCACCCAGCTCGGCGCCCTCACCGGTGGCCTGCTGACCGGAAACCCGTTGGCCGTCAACATCTATCTGACGATCCCGACCAACACGCTGCCGTTGATGGAACCGATGTACCTCACCGGCGACGTGCTGAACATGGTCAGCTTCGGCACGCTGGGCAGCCCCATCTACAAGCTGGCCAACGCCCTCGCGCCGGCCATGACGAGCCTGGTGAACCTGGGCTACACCGACGTGGTCCGCAACGCGGACGGCACCTACAGCCGCACGCTGAACGACCCCGGCACCCCGACGCCGTTCTTCTCGTTCCCGAACGTCAACTGGCAGAAGGTGCCGGCGGACATCATGAACTCGCTGGTGGCCGGATTCAAGAAGGAGTTCTTCAGCGCCAACCCGACCGATGCGCCGGACAACGCTGTCGAAGCCCTGATCAAGCTGATCACCGGCGGCAAGCTCGGCGGCTTCAACCCGCTGGGTGGCCTGGCCGGCACGGTGCAGAACCTGCTCAAGAATGTGCTGGGCACGCTGGGCGGCCTCACACAGGGCGCGACGATCAACTCGCTGGCAGCCAAGGAGGGCGTCGTCAGCTCGGCGGCCGCGACGGACATCCCGTCGACCACGCCGAAGCTGGCGCCGCTGTCGGCCAACCTCACCGGCTTCACCGGCACGAGCAAGAAGGACGGCAAGCAGGCCACCGATCAGACGGCCGGCGAGAAGGACAAGACGGCCGAGGACAAGACCGGTACCACGCCGGCCGCCGAAGATCCCAAGACGGACCCGAAGGCCGAGCCCACGGTCGAGGACACCAAGACCGACCCGAAGACCGAGACCAAGACCGACCCGAAGTCCGACACCAAGACGGGCACCGAGGACTCCTCGGGCAAGCACGCCGCGCCCGAAGGCACCCCGTCCACGCCGGACAGCGGCCAGAAGCCCAAGCACGCCGCCGACGACGCGGACGGCACGTCGACCGTGAGCAAGGACAAGAAGGACAAGAAGGCCGACAAGCCCGCGAAGGCCGACAAGGACACCAAGGCCACCAAGGCCGGCACGGACAAGTCCGAGAAGGTCACCAAGGACGCCCCGAAGACCAAGAAGCAGAAGAAGGACGGCGCCGCGAAGTCCACCGCCGCGACCGGCGGGGGCTCAGCCGCCCACGCCGGCTGACACACGGCAACAGGAACGCCCGACGTGGATTCACGTCGGGCGTCCTTGTCGGTCGGGTCAGATGGGCTGGTCGGCCTCCGTCAGGGGTACGCGGCGCGTCGTCGGGGCCGCGTATCGCCACCAAACCGGTTGCTGCTCAACGATTTTCTGGGCACAGTGGTCGGTCTCGCGCAGGTCTGACGAGCAGCGTGCCGTCGCCGCGCGACGGCGCCGCCGGCCTCGCGGCCGCCACCGGGAGTGCGTCTCTCAATTCGGCGCCGCTGTCGCGTAACCGGGCCGGTGTGACTGGCTCGCAGGTGAAGAACGCTGGCCAGTAGTCGGCGGGTGGCAACGACGACGCCGACGACCAGCCGGCCCAGCAGCCAGAGGCACAGACCGAGACAGACCCCGATGCCGAGCCCGAGGCAGAAGAGCCCGAGACCGATACGGAGGCCGATCTTCAGGCCGATCCGCAGGCACGCCGGGAAGCGTTCGATCTCGAGTCCGGTGACGGGAGGTCGGTGTCGGCGCCGGATGGCGAGAAGGGCGAGCCGCACCACGGCGCGGGCAGAAACCGGACGTCCCGGTCGGGCGGGTCCGAGGTCGAGAAGGAGCCGAAAAACGTTGGCGCCAAGGCTGATCCCGGTGCCGACAGCGGCACCGGTGGCGGAGCGGCCTGCCGCCTGACGCATCAGGCGAAGCCGAGCCAGCCGGGAAGGGCGCGTTCCCTGGAGTCGCACAACACTGCCGGGGTATCGCAGGAACCCCGCGGGGTACCGGACCCGGCCCAGCGGCCGCCGGTGTCGCGGCGCAGCACGATGGCGGACGAGCCGCCGCCGTCCAGCAGGATGGCGGTGTCGCTGCCGAGTCCCCGGAACAGGTCCTGGATCTGGTCGGGGGTGTGGCTGCCGCCTTGGAAGATGTACATCTCGTCGCGGCTTCGCACGTAGGCCAGCGCGGTGCGGGCGGCGCTGGGTCCGCCGTCGTTCAGCTGGCCGGTGTCGCCGGGCGCCAGCAGGCCGATGCCGCTGACGGCGACGAACCGGGCACCCTGGTTCACCAGGTTGTTGATCGGGCCCGTCGCAGCGTTGAAATCGCTTGTGCTGCTTGGGGTGATCATGTGAGGCGCGCCATCGGATGGGATGATCATGGTGCTCAGCGCCGTCCACACCTCGTTACCGCCGGACAGGCCCTGCTTGCCCGCGTACGGGATGGTCCCGGTGACCGCGGCGTTGGCGCGGCCCTGTCCGCGGGTGTTGTCGACGTAGGCGCCGAGCGGCGAGCTGCATCCCGTGGACGTCCACGACCCGCCCTGCTGGCCGCGGATGTCGAAGAAGTTGGCGTTCACCGCGATGGTGGGCCGGCCCAGCGCCTGCCAGGCCTCCAGCGGGGTGAAGACCTCGGAGGCCTGCAACAGACCTTCGGCGGTACGGGCGCGGGGATCGCGTTCGCAGCGGGACTGGATGCCGCGGTGGGAGTCGACGAGCAAGCGGGGATTCATTCGCTGGGACGCTGCTTTGATGACGAGCAGGTGCCCGCCGTTGCCGGACTCGTACCAGTTGCCCGCGGCGTTGAGCATCGGCGCGGGGTGATCACCGCCGAAGTTGTAGACCAGGAAGCTGCCGCGGTAGTTGGTGATGGCGTTCACCAGTAGCGAGCGCCCGTCGGCGGCCTGGGCTGCCGGCACGCCGATGGTGCCGACCAGGCCGGCGCACAAGGCCAGAAGCGTTGTGCGCCTAAGGATCTTTCGCGCGCGACGGATGGTGTCGCGTCGGGTAACCGGCCCGAGAAACGACATTGTGGCCCTTCCTCCGGTCCGATGCAACGACCTTCAGCGTAGCCACAGCAAACACTCTGTCAACTTTGGTCACGTCCACATCACGGCTCGGTGACGGATGAATCACCTTGGCGGACACGGCAATTGGCCCCGCCGCCGACCGGAGTCGGGGCGGGGCCGTTGGTGCTGGGTTACGAGCCGAGCAGATCGGTGTGCATTTCCCACACCAGGATCTCGGCCGGTGTGGTGGCGGTGACGCGCTGCCCGCCCGACGCCGTCAGCCGGACGGCGTCGCCTTCCTGCAGCGGCCCGGCACCCTCGAGCGCCACCTCGCCGCGGGCCACGAACAGGTGCAGGTACTTCGCCGACGGCAGTTGGACGCTGTCGCCGGGCTCCAGGCGGGCGCCGTGCAGTGCCGCGTTGCGCTGGCCGATGGTGATGGCGGTGTCATTGGAGTGGCCGGGCATGCCCGAGGCGATGGTGACCAGCTTGCCGCGCAGCAGTTCGTCGTCGATCTCGAGCTGCTGGTAACCAGGCGTCTTGCCGGATTCGTCGGGCACCACCCACATCTGCACGAAATGCACGGGCTCGCTGTGTGATTCGGCCCCGGTCAGGCGCCAGGAGTCGTTCTTCTCCGAATGCACAATGCCGCGGCCGGCCGACATCCGTTGCGCCAGTCCGGGATAGATGACGCCGGAGTTGCCGGTCGAGTCCTGGTGTACGAGTGACCCGCGCAGCACCCAGGTGACGATCTCCATGTCGCGGTGCGGATGCGTCTCGAATCCCGAACCCGGTGCGACGCGGTCGTCGTTGTTCACCAGCAGTAGGCCGTGGTGGGTGTTGGCCGGGTCGTAGTGACCGCCGAACGAGAACGAATGCTTGGAGTCCAGCCACGAGATGCGGGTGGCGTCGCGGTCGGCGGCGCGACGGATGTCGATGGTTTCGGTCATGGCGGCCCCTGTCGTTGTCGGTGAGCTTAGGTGTCCCTACTGGACGGCACAACATAAATGATGTGTCATATATTTCATGTGGCTGACCGACGACCAACAGGAACTCTGGCGCGCGTACCTGGCCATGAGCGGCCGCTTGCAGGCGGCACTCAACCGGCAGTTGCAGCGCGATCACGGGTTGTCGCTGGCGGACTACGACGTCCTGGTCGCACTCAGTGAGCTGCCCGACTGCCGGATGGGTGAACTAGGTGCCCATCTGGGGTGGGAGCAGAGTCGGGTGTCTCACCAGTTGGCGCGCATGCGGACCCGCGGTCTGATCGAGCGGTCCGGGGCGGCCGACGATCGGCGCGCCGCCGTCGTCACCCTCACCACGGGCGGGCGGGAGGCGCTCGAGGCCGCCGCCCCCGGGCATGCCGAGTTGGTGCGCGCAACGGTGTTCGAGGGCATGAGCCGGTCGCAGGCGGACGCGTTGCGGCGGTGGACCGCGACGGTGCTGGAGCGTGTGGACTGAACGGACCCTGTGAGTCGGAGCGAATTCGCGGCTACAGTAGGGATCGTCGGGTTTGCGGGGAGGATTCACGTGAAACATTCGGTCGCCACCGTTGCGACAGCGGGCGCGCTGATCGCCGGGCTGGCATGGCTGCCCACCCCGCAAGCGCATGCTGAACCCTGCGTGCCGCTGGACGGCAGCCCCTACGTGAAGAACCGGCACACGAGCGCGGGCCTCGGCAAAGAACTTCAGGTCAACAGGACCTACACCTACGCCGATGGCATGGTGAACTGGACCATCGAGCAGTCCGGCGGCGTCAAGTACAACACCGGCTTCGGTTTCGGCGCGAAGATCAACGCGAACTACATCCCCGAACTGAATTCGAGTGGATCCACTCCGGGTGCCCCAGGCGAATACGTCAACATCGACAGCTGGCACTTCCACGAGACTGTGCTGGTCTGCCCGCAGTAGTCATCACCCGCGCGCGCCAGCGCGTTTGCTGGCCCGCGCGCGGCCGATTCTTGCCATATGACACAACCGTCAATTCGCCGGAAATAGCTGATACGCCGGTGTTAGCGTCCTGTCGTCGCAGTCAATATTGCGGGATGGGGCGGGGCACATGGCTGGCAGTCATCGCGAGGTCGACGTACGCGGATCGCGTCTGGCATTACTGGGTGTAGCGGCGGCGACGGCCACGGCAACCGCCGTCGTCGCACCGGCGCCGACGCCCACAGCGTTGCTGGCACAGAGCCACCGCGCGGTGAACTTGACGGCCGCCACCACGCCCTATCAGGTGTTCCAGAACACCGTCGACGCCGTGCTGCCGGCGGTGGTGAATCAGTTCGGCCGCAAGCCGACCGTCACGCTGCAGACGCTGCTGGCGCAGATTCCGCCGAGCCTGCTCACCGACGTCCTCAACGCCAACGTCGGCAACATCAACGTGCCGTCACTGCTCAACCTGCTGAGCCCAGATCTCGTCGCGGGCCTCACATCGCAAGTGGGCGCCGGGACCACGTCACAACTGAGCACGGCGATCAGCGCGGCGGTCAGCTCGGCACTGAACACCGCCCTGCCGGGCCTGACCGGCGGAAGCTTCCTGAGCACCTTGCGGACCGGACTGGTGGGCGCACTGGTCGGGCCGCTGCAAACCTTGCTGGGCGGCCTGTCCATCACCGTCCCCATCGTGGGGATACCGCTGAGCCTCTCGGGCCTGCTCAACGTCTCAGGCCTGGCCACCACCGTGGCGAACCTCGTCGCCACCGACCTCATCGGCCAGCTGACCACCGGCATCACCAGCGGACTGACCGGCAGCCTGTCCGGCAGCGTGCTGACCAACGGCCTCGGCACCACCCTCACCGGCGCGTTGAGCGGCATCGTGACCGGAAACCTCGGCGACCTGGTGAACCCGCTGCTGCAGGCCGCGGGATTCCAGGACGCCGCGGGCAACATCGGCGTCGGTACGCTGCTGGACCTCGCCGGGCTGAATCTCGGCAGTCTGGTCGACAGCAACGCGATCTCTGTGACCACCGCCGGCCCCGCCTTCACCCTGGCCAGGCTGCTGGGCGTCGACGTCGGCTGGACCCCGGGAACCGAGACCGCCATCGCCGACCGCGTCAACAACACGGCGTACCTCACCCTCGGCACCGACACGCTGAAGAACGCGCTGGCGACGAACCTGACCAACGCACTCAACACCGGCGCGCTCGCGACGAGCCTCACGCCGATCCTCACCAACGCGCTCACCAGCACTCTGACCAGTTCGCTCACCACCTCACTCACCACCGCGCTCACGAGCGCCCTGACCAGTACCGTGGACGGCACGGTCGGTAGCACCAGCACGCTGACCACCGCGCTGACGACCGCCATCAGCACCGCCGTCGGCGATCTGGGACTGAGCTACGTGCCGCTCGTGGGTCTACCGATCGACCTCACCAGCACGGTGGTGAACGCGCTGAACCCCCTCATCGGCGGCCTCGTCACCGGCCTGACGAGCGGGACCGCGATCAGCACCCTCGTCGACAACACTGTGAGCAGCACGGTGACGAGCGTCGTCGGCACCGTCGTCAGCGGCGCCACCAGCGGGCTGTCCGGCACGGTGTCCGGCGCGCTGACGGGAGTGCTGAGCAGTGCGGTACTCGGCGTCGTCAATGCCATCCCGTCGCTCGACGTCGCCTCTGTGCGCATCCCGATCGTGGTGGCCAGCGGTCTGGGCGCTTTCTCGGCCGGCGCGGCGTACCGCGACGTGCTGGCCAAGCTCTCGTCGCAGCCGGGCGGGTTGAACTACACGGGTGCCGCGTCCATCGCGGGCAGCCTGACGCTGTTGCCGGAGATTCTGCTCAACAACGCCGGCCGCGCGAATGGCGGTGTGCTGGCGCGGTTCTCGTCGTTCTTGCGGATGCTGGGGGTCAACGCGGTCACTCCCGACGTGGCGATCACCAGCAGTGGCGGCACGGCGGTGGGCGGCACCGGCCTGGCCCTCGGCGGCGCGAACCTGGTGCCGGTGAAGATCGACGCGACCGTCGAGTACCAACCCCTGTCGGACTTCGCGGCCTGGGCCAATCCGGTGACGCTGCTGAACAACCTGGCGGCCGGGCTGATGCCGACGTACATCCTGCGCGGCGTCGACCAGGCCACGGCGGCCGGTCAGCTGGTCACCCAGCTGGAGTCGATGGTCACGAATCTGGCGAGCGGCGGCTCGGCCAACACCAACATCTATCTGACGGCCGCGGCGAACCACCTGCCCCTGCTGGAGCCGGTTTACCTCGCCGGCGACGCGTTGAACCTCGTCGGCCTGACGCCCGTCGGGCAAGTCGCCTACCGGTTCGGCAATGCGCTGTCACCGGTCCTGACCAGCCTGGTGAACCTGGGCTACTCGGATGCGTACTGGGACCCAGCGTCGGGCCAATACCTGCGCACCCTGAACACCGCGGCCACTCCGGTGCAGTTCGGGACCCTGCCGCGCATCGACTGGTCGAAGGTGGTTCCCCGCCTCATGACGTCACTGGTCACGGGGTTCGAGAAAGCGTTCACCGGGCCGGTCTCGATGCCGAACGCCATTTCGCAGGCGATCTCGGTGATCAGCAAGGGCGGCAACCTGCTGAGTCTCGGTGCGCTGCCTTCGACCACCGCGGCGACGCCTAGTGCGGTGCCGACGGCAGCGACGACACCGACCGGCACGACCGCGGCGGCCAACAAAACCAAGGCACCGGCTGCCATCGCCGCGGTGCCGACCACGACGGTCGCCGAGTCCGCAAAGCAGCCGCCTGCCGCGGAGACCGCTTCGGCGACGACGGCGGCCGCGACCCCGGAATCTCCGGCGGCGGAACCGCAGATCAAGGAACCCGCCAAGCCCAAGCACGCCGCAGACGACACGGACACCGGGGCGACGGGGGCGGGCGCTACAAAAGACAGCGCCGCCTCGGACGGTACCAAGTCGACCGACCCGGGCAAGGACACGGGCAAGGGCGACAGCAAGTCGGGTAAGCCCAGGCACGCCAAGGCCCCGAAGGCGAAAGACAGTGCGGCGACCGGTGATTCGTCCGCTGCGAAGGCAGACGGTGACAGCGCGGGAACCGGCCGGCACCGGGCCCCGTCGTCGACCGGCGGCAAGCACCGCGCGCCGGATTCAGGCACCGGCAAGCACGCCGCCTGAGCTTTGCCAGGTCCGTCCCGGTGAGCGGACGGCCTCGCATACGCTGTCGGCGTGGATATCAATGGAGCTAGCGCGGTCGTCACCGGCGGCGCGTCAGGAATCGGTGCGGCTGTTGCCCGTCAGTTGGCCGCCAAGGGTGCCCGGGTCGTCATTGCCGACCTCCAGGCCGAGAAGGGCGAGGCGCTCGCCAAGGAGATCGGCGGCGTGTTCGTCACCGTCGACGTCACCAACACCGAGCAGATCATCGACGCGGTCAAGACCGCCGCTGACCTCGGCCCGCTGCGTGCCCTGGTGAACTCGGCCGGTGTCGGCTGGGCCCAGCGCACCATCGGCAAGGACGGCGAGTTCGAGTCGGCGCACAACCTGGACCTGTACAAGAAGGTTCTCGACATCAACCTGGTCGGCACCTTCGACGCCATCCGCATCGCCGCCACCCAGATGAGCAAGAACGACTTCACCGAGGCCGGTGAGCGTGGCGCCATCGTCAACATGACCAGCGTCGCGGCGTTCGACGGCCAGATCGGCCAGGCTGCGTACTCGTCGTCCAAGGGCGGCGTCGTGGGCCTGACCCTGCCGGTCGCGCGCGACCTGTCGGCTGTCGGCATCCGCGTCAACACCGTGGCCCCCGGCCTGATCGACACCCCGATCTACGGCGAGGGCGAAGCCTCCGAGGCCTTCAAGGCCAAGCTCGGCGAGTCGGTGCTGTTCCCGCACCGCCTGGGCAAGCCCGAGGAGCTGGCCTCCATGGTCATCGAGCTGATCACCAACTCGTACATGAACGCCGAGGTCGTCCGCGTCGACGGCGGCATCCGGATGCCTCCGAAGTAGTTTTCGCGAACAGACACGAAACTGCCCCTCGTCTTCGGATGAGGGGCAGTTTTGCGTCTGTTCGCGGTGAGATGGTCTGGCTGCGGATTCACCACCGAATTCCTGTGAAACGCTCGGTACGCTCGGATGGCATGACGCGCACGCGGTTCCGGCCGGTCGTATTCCTTGCCCTGTTGATCGCCTCGTTGTGGTTGGTGGCCGGCTGTAGCGGCGGCAATTCGGCGCGGCATTCCGACACCGCACCGACGGCGGCGCCGCTCCAGAGCGGGGCGGACTTCAAGGGCGGCGCCCCCGAGGCGCCCGCGCCGCCCGTGGAGCTGCCGCGGGACATCGTCAAGACGGCGTCGCTGATCCTCGTTGCTCCTGATCCGTCGGCGGCCGCCGACAAGGCGACCGAGCTCGTCGGCAAGGCGGGTGGACGGGTCGACGAGCGCTCGGATGACGCGGGGTCGACGTCTGGCCGGGCGAGCGTTCACCTGGTATTGCGAGTTCCGTCGAATGGACTCGACGCCGCGCTCGCGTCGCTCAAGGGGCTCGGGACGGTCCAGACCCTGGAGGTCAAGACCGACGACGTCACCGCGCAGCGCGTCGACCTCGACGCCCGGATCACCGCGCTCAAGACGTCGGTCGACCGGCTGCTCGCCATCATGCGCGACTCGAAGGACCCCGATGCGCTGATCAAGGCGGAAGACGCGCTGTCCAAGCGCCAGGCCGAGCTGCAGGGCCTGCAGGCCCAGCGCGACACACTCCGCGACCAGATCACCTACAGTTCGGTCGACGTCCAGATCACCGCCGAGCGTCGCGGCGGTCCTGCCCCTGAGCGCTACCACGGTTTCTTCGGGCAGATCCAACACGGCTGGGATACGTTGTGGGCCTTCGGTTCTCACCTGGTGCTGGCTTTCGGATTCCTGCTTCCGTGGCTGCTGCCGCTCGCAGTCCTAGGCGGAGCGCTCTACGCATTCGTCAAGTGGTCCGGCTCGCGACACAAGCCCCCGGCCGCCGTCGCACCGGCGTCGCCGCAGCCGCCGGCGGATCCGCCACAGGAGTAGTCGGCGACGGCTCTTGGCGGATTTCGGCTAAGGGTCCGGTCCGCGACGTCCGTGGTTTCAATCAGCAGGCGCAGGCAGCGCCGCTGGTTGAACTCAGGGACCTTTCCGTGCCGGCGGAGGTCCCTGAGTGCAATGACCACCGGCAGATCGTCCGGACGATTGCACTCACGTACTTCCGGCATCGGATATGGCCACGACACGATCCACGGCGCTACGTCGAGCGTGGGTCTTGCCGAGGCGACACGCGCTCAGATGCCGACGACAACCCTCACATTCGGCGTAGGACGCGGACCGGGACCGTACCGACCGGAGGCCACGCCGCAGGAGTAACTCGCCAGCTGGGTGCCTCCGGCCTGCGAAAACGCAAAACTGCCCCTTCTCCGAGGAGAAGGGGCAGCTTCGGCTGTTCGCGAAAGAACAGTTACCAGTCGGACTCGTCGAAGGTGACGACGCCACGAATGTTGTTGCCGTCCAACATGTCCTGGTAGCCCTGGTTGATGTCCTCGAGCTTGTAGGTCCGCGTGATCATGTCGTCGATGTTCAGCAGACCGGACTTGTACAGCGCGGCCAGGCGCGGGGTCTCGATGTGCGAGCTGCCGCCACCGAAGATGTTGCCCTTCAACGTCTTCTGCAACATCGTGAACAGGAACAGGTTCAGCTTCACGTCGGCGTCCATCATCGAGCCCATGCCGGTGACGACGCAGGTGCCGGTCTTGGCCGTCAGGATCATGGCCTCTTCGATGTACTCGCCCTTCATCTCGCCGACGGCGATGATGACCTTGTCGGCCATCAGGCCCCAGGTCAGGTCGATCATCGGCGCGATGGCCTCGGCCATCGACGCGTACACGTGCGTCGCACCGAACTTCATCGCCTGCTCGCGCTTCCACGGGTTCGGGTCGATGGCGATGACGTGCTTGGCGCCGGAGATCACCGCGCCTTGCAGCGCGCTCATGCCGATGCCGCCGACGCCGACGATGGCGACGGTCTCACCCGGCTGGACCTGCGCGACGTTGGTGGCCGAGCCGAAGCCGGTCGGCACGGCGCAGCCCATGATGGCGGCCGACTCGAACGGGATGTCCTTGTCGATCTTGACGACGGAATCCTTGTGGACCGTCATGTACGGCGCGAAGGTGCCCAGCAGGTTCATCGCCGCGACCTCTTTGCCTGCGGCGGTGTGAATGCGGTTGGTGCCGTCGGCGATCGACTTGCCACCCAGCAGGACGGCGCCGCGGTCGCACAGCGAGCGGAAGCCCTTCATGCACGGCGGGCAGGAGCCACAGGCCGGGATGAACGCGAGGATGACGTGGTCGCCCTCTTCGATGCCGGTGACGTTCTTGCCGACCTTGGTGACGACGCCCGCGCCCTCGTGCCCACCCAGACACGGCAGCGGCATCGGGGTCGCGCCGGTGGTCAGGTGGTAGTCGGAGTGGCACATGCCGGCGGCATGCATCTGGATCTGTACTTCGTCGGCGACGGGGTCACCGAGGTCGATCTCCTCGACCTGGAAGGGGGAGTTCACTTCCCACAGCAGAGCACCTTTGGTCTTCATGACGAAGATCATAGCCACAAAGTGAGAACACGTTCCAGAAAGATGCTATGGCAGGCCGTCTACCTGCATCAATATGGCGTCAGAACATGTTGTTGGGAATTATCAAAAACTAGCAGCAGTAGTGCGCAGGGTGCCGCAAACGGGCGCGTCGAGGCCGGCCGGGTTCGCGGCTGGAACGGTGGCGGAGGGCTCAGAGGTGGGCCGGCAGGTCGAACTTCTCGAACAGCGTCGGGTCCATGAACGCGACGACGTGCGAGATGCCGTCGGGCTTGATGTCCAGCACGTGCAGCTGGAACGCCTCGTGGCGGCCCGTCTCGGGATTGCGCATGTACATGCCCGCGGCGGACTGCCCGTTGGCGGTGGTGACGACGAACCGCATGTCGCCCGGGTGCTCGGCGGGGCATTTGAACCGGGACAGCTCGACGATGTCCCGCGGGCCCGAGTACCAGGTGTCGAACGGGGGCATCTCCCACACCGAGTCGGCGGTGAACAGCTCGACCAGCGCGTCCATGTCGTAGGACTCGAAGGCGTTGACGTACTTGGCCAGCAGGTCCTTGGCTTCGTCGGACTCCGGGGCGACCAGGACGTCGTCCTGGCTGGGCCCGACGGCGTCGAGCTGGGCGCGCGCCCGTTGCAACAGGCTGTTGACGGCCGCGGTGGACGTTCCGACGGCCTCGCCGACCTCGGCGGCCTTCCACTGCAGCACGTCGCGCAGTACCAGCACCGCGCGCTGGCGGGGCGAAAGATGTTGCAGCGCAGCGATGAACGCCAGCCGCACAGACTCACGGGAGCCGACGATGGTCTGCGGATCACCCGGTGCGTCGTGCACGTCGGGCAGTGGCTCGAGCCAGGCGGTGTCGGTGCGTTCGGAGATCTCGGCCTGCGGGTCGGCCGCCGGCTGGCCGAGCCCCGACGGCAGGGGCCGGCGTTGACGGCCTTCCAGTGAGGTCAGGCAGGTGTTGGTGGCGATGCGGTACAGCCACGTCCGCACCGACGACTTGCCCTCGAAGTTGTCGTAGGCCTTCCAGGCGCGCAGGTAGGTCTCCTGCACCAGGTCCTCGGCGTCGTGCAGGGAACCGGTCATGCGGTAACAGTGGGCCAGCAGCTCGCGCCGGTGCCTTTGGGCGTCGGCCAGGAACGCGTCCCTGGACAGTGCCGGTGTGGCTGCCGCGTCTTCTCTGAGGACACTCACGTGACCCAGGGTACGCAGGGGGTGTGACATCCGGCGGGCGTCACGGCGGCGACGGACGCGCTGGGGCCGGACCCCAGATATTGTCTCTCCATGGCCACGACCCGCAGCGAACGCAGCTTCGACGGCATCGGCGGTACCAAGATCGTCTACGACGTGTGGGTGCCCGATACCGACCCGACGGGCGTGGTGATCCTGTCGCACGGTTTCGGCGAGCATGCCCGTCGTTATGACCATGTCGCGCAACGGTTCGGTGAGGCCGGGCTGATCACCTTCGCGCTCGATCACCGGGGCCATGGCCGCTCGGGTGGCAAACGCGTGTTCGTCCGGGACATCTCCGAGTACACCGGGGACTTCCACCACCTGGTCGGCATTGCGACCGCCGAATACCCCGAGCTGAAGCGGGTCGTGCTCGGCCACAGCATGGGCGGCGGCATCGTGTTCGCGTACGGCGTCGAGCACCCTGACGACTATCACCTCATGGTGCTGTCCGGTCCTGCGGTCGACGCCCGGTCCCAGGTCGGCCTGCCGTTGGCGCTGGCGGCGAAGCTGCTGGGCTCCATCCTTCCCGGGCTGCCCGCGCAGAGCCTGCCGTTCGACGCGGTGTCGCGCGATCCCGAGGTGGTCGCGGCCTACAACGCCGACCCGCTCGTGTATCACGGCAAGGTGCCCGCCGGGGTGGGCAAGGTGCTGATCGGGGTCGGCGAGACCATGCCGCAGCGCGCCACCGCCCTCACCGCGCCGCTGCTGGTGGTGCACGGCGAGGACGACAAGCTGGTCCCGGTCGCCGGCAGCCGCAAGCTGGTGGAGTGCGTCGGCTCGTCCGATGTGGCGCTGAAGGTATACCCGAAGCTGTACCACGAGGTGTTCAACGAGCCCGAGAAGGCAGTGGTGCTCGACGACGTCGTGAGCTGGATCGAAGTGCGCCTATGACTGGGGTACTCGCGTGAAATGGGCTGTGCGCCTGCTGGTTTGGCTGGCAGTGCTGGCGGTCGCGGCGTGCGGTTCGGACAAGGCCGGCGGTGGCGGCAACTGGGTCGACGAGGACGTCAGCTTCGTCGCCGACGGCCTGACCATCCACGGCAGCTACCGCCACGTGCCCGGCGCCGCCGCGGCGCCGTCGGTGTTGCTGATCTCCGAGAGCGGCCAGACCGACCGCAACGGTGACAACGCCGTGGCCGGCAAGGTCGGCAACATGCGGCAGCTCGCCGAATACCTGTCCGACAAGAAGGTCGACAGCCTGCGCTACGACAAGGTCGGCACCGGCAAGACCGGGCTCGGGCCGCACGCCCAGAACCTGCGTGACGTGGGCAGCGCGGTCTACACCGCCGGCGCCAAGGCGGCCGTGAAGTTCCTGTCGGAGCAGAAGGGCACCGACACCGCGCGCATCTCGGTGTACGGGTTGGGTGAGGGCACGGTGCACGCGCTGGCGCTCGCCACCGACACCAACCCGGGTGCCCCGAAGATCCACTCCCTCGCGCTGCTGCAGCCGCTGGCCGGCCGGTACCTGGACGTCATCACCAACCGCGTGCGGGCCTCGGTCGACGCCGACGTGAAGGCCGGCGCCAAGACCCGGCAGCAGGCTGACCAGGTGCTGGCGGACTGGGGCGCGGCCGTCGCGTCGACGCGTGCCACGGGCACGCCGCCGGCCAAACTGCCCGAAGGTTTGAGCGCGATCCTCAACCCCGCCAACGCCAAGGCGGTGCTGGAGGCGGACGCCATCGACCCGCTGGCGCTGGCCGCGAAGCTGCCGAACGGCATGCCGGTGCTGCTGACCTGCTCGGATTCGGACGTCCAGGCCTTCTGCGAGGCGGAGCAGCCGCTGATCGCCGCGCTGGCGCACACCGCGCTGACCGTGCTTCCGCTGAAGGGTGTCAGCCACGTGCTGCGCGACGATCCGACGGACAACGTCGCCAACTACGCCAATAAGGCGCCGCTGTCCCCGCAGCTGACCAGCGCGCTGGACGGATTTGTCGGAAGGTAGTCGTACACTGCCGCCATGGGGGATAGATCAAGCGCAATGTATCTGAAAGTTCTTGTCGGACAAGGTGGTTGGCGCCATGAGTGACGACAGGATGTTGGCCCGGATCGCGGCCTTGCTGCGGCAGGCCGAGAACACCGACAACCCGCACGAGGCCGAGGCCTTCATGGCGGCAGCGCAGCGGCTGGCCACCACGACGTCTATCGATCTGGCGGTGGCGCGGGCGCATTCGGCGACCCGGACCGCGGCTCAGGAGCCGGTGCAGCGCACCGTCACCATCGGTGAGGCGGGGACCCGGGGACTGCGGACGTTCGTGCAGTTGTTCGTGCTGATCGCGCGGGCCAACGACGTGAAATGCGATATCGCATCCAACTCGACGTTCGTCTACGCCTACGGGTTCGCCGAGGACATCGACGCCACCCACGCCCTGTACGCCAGCGTGGTGGTGCAGATGGTCAAGTCGTCGGATGCCTATATCTCCACGGGTGCGCACCGGCCGACGCCGACCATCACCGCCCGGCTCAACTTCCAGCTGGCGTTCGGCGCGCGCGTCGGGCAGCGGCTCGTCGACGCGCGCGAGGAGGCCCGGCAGGCGGCGACGGCCGAGCGCGCCGATCAGCCGGGGACCGCGCTTGCGTTGCGCAACAAGGACCTTGAGCTGGTGTCGTTCTACAAGAAGACGTCGCAGGCGCGGGGGAGCTGGCGGGCGACGAGTGCTTCGGCCGGCTACTCGTCGGCGGCGCGGCGGGCCGGCGACCGGGCCGGGCGCCGGGCGCGGCTCGGGCCGAGTCCTGAATTGTCCGGTGCCCGTACGGCTCTGGAGCGATGACCCGGGACGTTCAACGATCCGCGGTGTACGCCGCTGAGCAGTTCGTGCGCACGTTGTTCGACCGCGCCGGGGAACGCGGCAATCGGGCGGTCGAGTTCTTCGGGGCACAGTTGACGTTGCCGCCCGAGGCTCGCTTCGGGTCCGTCGACGCGGTCCGGCGCTATGTCGACCAGGTGTTGACGATGCCGGCGGTGGCGGCGCGGTGGCCCGACGCGGGTGCGGTGGCGGTACGGGCACGGCGGGGTGTGACGGCCGCCCACTACGAGGCGGGTGAGGGCGGCGCGGTCATCGCGGTACCTGAACGCCAATCAACCTGGGCGCTGAGGGAATTGGTGGTTCTGCACGAGCTGGCCCACCACCTGTCCGCCGCGGTGCCGCCGCACGGGCCGGCGTTCACCGCGACTTTTTGCGACCTGACGGACGTTGTCATGGGCCCGGAGGTCGGGCACGTGCTGCGGGTGGTCTACGCCAAAGAGGGTGTCCGCTGACCCTTTTCCCGCGAGCGTGCGTGTTTGTACATGGACACGCCGCGTTCGGCGTGTGCTCCGCGCACGCTCGCGGCCGGCGAGCGTCCCTCTGGTGATCGTCTAGTGCGGTGGCCCCAGATACGGGAAGACGTCCAAGGTGTCGGCGTGTGGGCTCAGACCTGACGGTGGGCAGTCGCCCTTGGTCAAAGACGCCAGTCGGTAGTCGATCACGTCGTCGGTGAACGTCCGCCCGTTCGGGTACTTGGCCGGTAGCGACGGGTTGAACGTCAGCATGTCGGGCAGGATGCCCTCGGCATCGACGGCGGCGACAGCCTCCTCGTCCGTGTAGCCGCCGGTGTGCCCCAGCAGGTGGACGAACATCGGCATCCACCGGTCCCGGTCGTGCTCCGGCTCGCTGGCGTTGTACTCCTCTTTGGTCTCGTCGGTATTGAAGAAGCTGCTGACCGACGGATGCCCGGCCCGGTCGACATGCAGCAGCGTGCCGTCGCGGCGGACGCTGCAGCGGCCCCAGATCCGGAAGTCGGGCGTGGTGCCCAGCAGTTGTGTGGTCGGCAGTTCCAGGACCATCGAGCACACGTTGGCCTTCGTATTGGAATCGACTCCGGTCCACGGGAACTCGCCGCTGAGGTGCAGGGCGGTGAAGTTGCGCCCGCCTCTGATGTCGAACAGGTTCTTGATGCCGTTGAAATCGAAGAAGAAGGCATCACTGCGGGCGCCGGCGAAGAACGTGTAGTCGCCGGACTCGGCGATCACGGGCTCCTTGCCGAACGACACCTCGACGCCTTCGAAGATCTTGTCGCCCACCGCCTCCGGTGATCTGGCGGCCTCGCCGGTTGCCAGGTACACGTCGACGGTCTGCCGGCCCGAATCCGGCTCGGAGAATACGTAACTGAACGCGATGTCGTTGCGCAGATCGCCGTCGTTGTCGATGGCCAACCGGTAGATGGCATCGGGGTGCAGGGCGTCGGCGTTGGGGTTGGCATTGAGGATGAGCACCGTCCGGGCCGGGTCGGCCGGCGATTGGAATGCGTACAGGTCGCAGAGGTCCAGGCGCTGGTCGCCCAGGGGTGGGCCGAGGCTGAGCCCCGTGAAGTGATTCGACATGAACGTCATCTAAGTGGTCGGCGGTTCGTGCCGAACCAGAATCGGTCAATCTCGGACCTGTGGCGCCCGCGCTAGCCTGAGGCCATGACCCAACCCGAGCCGCAGGCTGTCGACGAGATGTTCAACCAGGTGCTGCGCACCGAGGACGAAGCGCTGGCGGCGACGCGCGAGTCCGCGGTGACGGCGGGCATGCCGGCCATCGAGGTCTCGGCGCAGCACGGAAAGTTGTTGTCGCTGTTGGCGACGATCAGCGGCGCCACCCGGGTGCTCGAGATCGGAACCCTTGCGGGCTACAGCACCATCAACCTCGCCCGGGGCGTCGGTGCCGAGGGCCGCGTGACGACGCTGGAGTACTCCCCTGAACATGCTGCGGTCGCGCAGACCAACTTCGAGCGGGCCGGCATCGCGGACCGCGTCGAGGTGCTCGTCGGCGCAGCGCTCGACACATTGCCGCAGCTGGCGGAACGCGGCGCGCAGTTCGACTTCTTCTTCATCGACGCGGACAAGGAGAACAACAGCGCCTACGTCGACTGGGCGGTGCGACTGGCGGCGCCGGGCGCGGTGATCGTCGTCGACAACGTCACGCGCATGGGCCGCGTGCTCGATCCCGCGGCCGATGACCTGCAGGCGCAAGGGGTGCGCAACATGCTGGAGCTGGTGGGCAACCACCCGCGTCTGGAAGCCGCCGCCATCCAGACCGTCGGTGCCAAGGGCTGGGACGGTTTCGCCGTGGCTCGGGTGGCGACATAGTGTTCCGGTCCGCCGCTGCGGGACTTGTGTTGGCCGTCGGCCTGGCACCGACGGCCTCGGCCGACCCGGTGCCGCTTCCGGAGGCGCCGCCGTCGCCGGGAACGACGTTCGTCGACGATCCGGCGATCGTCGACCCCCATCCGCTGGCCGCGGAGTCATGGAGCCGGTTGGACCCGGAACCCGCTGTGGCACTGAATATTTCGGTCGGATCGCCGGACTGCTACGGAGTGCACGCCACCGCGGCGGAGACCGACCAGACCGTGGTGGTCACTCTGACGTCGGGCCGGCGGTCGGATCGCGAGCGGATGGTCTGCACCATGATGATGATGCCCGGCCAGATCGTCGTGCCGCTGGCCAGTCCCGTCGGCGCTCGGGCGGTGCTGACGGCCGAGTAGGCCCGCAACTCAAATTTGACGCGGCCGCTGATTTCCGGTGTTACGTTTCGGTGGGGCGTCGAGGCGTGAGGAGTTGTGGTGACAGCTTTGGCCGAAGTCCGACATTTCCGCCGCGGTGACGCGGGCTATGAAGAGGCGCGCCGCGCGACGGTGTGGAATGCGCGTGTGCCGCAGCGTTTTCCGGACGTCATCGTGCAGGCGTCGTGTACTGCCGATGTGGTGGTGGCGGTCCGCTACGCCCGTGCGAACAGATTGGCGGTCGGCATCCGCTCCGGCGGGCACAGTTGGTCGGCCAATCACCTGCGCGACGGCGGCCTACTGCTCGACGTGAGCCGGCTCGACACGTGCCGGGTGGATCGCGACGCGATGACCGCCGTGGCCGGGCCCGGTAAGGGCGGCAGCGTGCTGGCCGGCGAGCTGGAGCAGCAGGGCCTGTTCTTCCCGTCAGGACACTGCCGGGGCGTGCGGCTCGGCGGCTACCTGCTGCAGGGTGGCTACGGGTGGAACAGCCGCGTGCTGGGGCCGGCGTGCGAAAGCGTGCTGGCGCTCGATGTGGTAACCGCCGACGGTGAGCAGATTCGGTGTGACGCCGAGCATCACCCCGACTTGTATTGGGCGGCAAGGGGATCCGGTCCGGGATTCTTCGGCGTCGTGACGGCGTTCCACCTGCGCCTCTATCCGAAGCCGCCGGTGTGCGGCAGCAGCCTGTACGTCTACCCTTTCGAAGCCGCCGACGACATCTATACGTGGGCCCGCGCGATCAGTGCCGAAGTGGACCGCCGGGTGGAGCTGCAGATCGTCGCCTCCCGCGCCATGCCGAGCTCGGGGCTGGATACGCCGGGCATCGTGCTGGCTTCTCCGGTGTTCGCCGACAGCGACGATGACGCGAAAGTCGCAGTGGGACTGCTGGATACGTGCCCCGCACGTCCCCACGCCCTGATGGCCGTGCCGTTCGCGCCGACGAACCTGCCCACCTGGTACGACGCGGTGATGAGCAACTACCTGAACGATCACCGGTACGCCGCGGACAACATGTGGACGTCGGCGTCGACGGCCGAGCTGCTGCCCGGCGTGCGCAACATCCTCGAGACCATGCCGCCGCATCCGTCGCATTTCCTCTGGCTGAACTGGGGGCCGTCGCCCGCCCGTCAGGACATGGCCTACAGCCTGGAAGACGAGGTGTACCTGGCGCTCTACGCCGGCTGGCAGGACGCAGCCGATGACGAAAAATACGGCGACTGGGCCCGTTCCAACATGGCGGCGATGTCCCACCTGGCCACCGGGATACAGCTGGCCGACGAGAACCTCGGTGCCCGGCCGGCCCGGTTCGCCAGCGACGCGGCCATGGCGCGACTGGATGCGGTGCGCGCACAATATGACCCGGAGGGTCGCTTCTACGCCTGGATGGGACGGACATGAGCTACCTGGGTTACCGCGGTGACGACGCGGACACACCGTTCGGCAGGTTCTTCAACCCGGAGATGGCGGCGCTCCCACGCCACGTGGTGGAGGCGCTCGAGCACGGGCCGCAGGCCGGTCCGGTGCTGCCCGATTTCGACGAACCGCTGGCCGCGGACGGTTATCAGCAGACCGAGAACGGTTACGGCACGCTGTCGGACGGCGGCTACACCGTCGCCGTGCGCACCGACATGCCGGGCGTGACGCCGCAGATGTGGGACTGGTGGTTCGGCTGGCACGGCTGCGACGCGCGCCGCTACAAGCTGTGGCACCCGCGGGCGCACGTGTCGGCGCAGTGGCGCGACGGCCGTGACGAACTGGCCTATGTCGGCCGGACCTCGCTGGTCGAGGAGTACCTCGGCTCGGCGCTCAGCTCGGTCGCGATCCAGTTCGTCGACCCGGAGTCGCAAGGGCACGCCGGGCTGGCGATCGTCGCCCGCCTCGGGTCGCCGGACATCCCGGTCGACATCGGCTGGCTGGTTCATCAGGTGCGGCCGACACCGGACGGTGCCGAGATGCGCTCTCGCTTCTGGATGGGTGGGCAGCACGTCAGCTTCCGTGCCGGTAAGTCCTTGGCGGACCATGCGTTTCGGGTGCTCGCTGCGCGTCAGCTGCCGCAGCCGCGGGATCTGCTGGTGCACTGCGCGCAGGAGATGAACCACCTCGCCGGCTTCCTGCCGGAGCTCCACGCGCAGTTCGGTTAGCCCGCGCGCGAGGTGGCCGGCGGCGGGTGTGGCTGACGCCACTCTCCATGAACTATCAAACACGTTACGATCGTTTTATGAGTGATAGTTCTACGACGGGTCGCCGCTTGCCTGCCTGGGTACGCCGCGCGCTGATCGCACTGGGCTGTGTTGTCGCGGTCGTGCTGTCGGCGGGCGGCTGGGTGCTGTACGCCAACGACTTCGCGATCCGCGAGCAGCGCGTCACCATCCCGGCGCCGGCGCAGCCCCTTGACGGTGTGCTGGCCCTGCCCAAGACGGGGAAGGGACCGTTCGGCCTGGTGGTGTTCGTCCACGGCGACGGTCCCGCCGACGCCAGCCGCGACGCGTTCTACCGGCCCATCTGGGAGTCCTTCGCGAAATCCGGCTACGCGTCGTTGTCGTGGAACAAGCCCGGCGTCGGCGGTGCACCCGGTAACTGGCTGAACCAGAGCATGGCCGACCGGGCCGCCGAGACGAGCGCCGCGATCGACTGGGCCCGCACCCGGCCGGACATCGATCCGCACCGCGTCGGTATCTGGGGTATCAGCCAGGGCGGCTGGGTGGCGCCCGAGGTAGCGGTGCGCAAACCCGACCTGCAGTTCGTGATTCTCGTTGGCCCAGCGATCAATTGGATGCGGCAGGGTGAGTACAACCTGCGAGCCGAGCTGAAGGCGCGCGCGACGCCGCAGTCGGAACTGGCCGCTGCGCTGGCCCGGCGGGAGCGGACAAATCAGCTGCTGCGCACCGGCGCGACCTACCACGAGTACCGCACGGCCGGCATCGACGCGTCGCCGATGTCCGCAGACCGCTGGGGATTCGTCGCGCGAAACTACCGTGCGGACGTCAGCGCCACGCTGCCGCACCTCACGGTCCCGGTGCTGCTGGAGCTCGGCGAGGGCGACCGGAACGTCGACGTGGCTGAGACCGAGCGCGTCTACCGAGAACTGGTGCGTCGCGATCTGCTGACGGTCCAGACGTACCCGCACGCCTCGCACAGCCTCGCCAAGGAGGACCTGGAGAACAATCCCAACAGCGTAAAAGCTTATGTGATGGGAACTTTCGCGCCCCGGCAGATCTATGCGCCCAGCTACCTCGACAATCTCCGGCGCTACGTCCAGGAACTGCCGGCCGCCAAGGAGGCCCGATGAGGATTCTCGCGTTGGGTGGCCCCGGGGCCATGGGTGCGGTAGCGGTCCGGCTCGCCGCGCGGCTGCCCGGGATCGACGAGATCGTCGTCGCGGACCGGGACGGCACCGCCGCGCACCGCCTGTGCGGACAACTCGCCGAGGCGCCGGTGCGGGTACGTGCGGCCCAGGTCGACGTCACGGACGAGGCGGCACTGCGTCAACTCCTCGACCCGGCCGACCTCGTCGTCAACACCGTCGGGCCGTACTACCGCTTCGGAGTTCCGGTGCTGCGTGCCGCCATCGCGACGGGGACGCACTACGTCGACATCTGCGACGACTGGGAACCGACGGTACAGATGCTCGAGCTCGACGAAACCGCCCGGGCCGCAGGCATTTGCGCGGTCATCGGGATGGGCGCCAGCCCGGGCGTGAGCAACCTGCTCGCCGCCACCGCGGCCGCCGAACTCGACACGGTGCGCGACGCCTACACCGCCTGGCCGGTCGACGTGCCCGGGGCAGGCGGCGACGGCGGCGAGGTGCTGCTGGGCCCGGACGGCCGGCCCTCGGCGGCGGCCGTGCACTGGATGCTGCAGAGCAGCGGCAAGATCTGCACCGTCCGGGGCGGACAGCTGACGTTCGAGCGTCCGCTGCGCCCGGTCGGGCTGACGCTGCCAGGCGGCCGCCGCGGCACGGCGTACACGGTTGGTCACCCCGAGCCCATCACGTTGCGCCGTACGCTCGGACTCACCGGCGAGGCCGTCAACCTCATGGTGATGCGGCCGCAGACGCTGGCCTATCTCGACGTGCTGCGCCGCGACACCGACCGGCGCCGACTGACACACGAGACGGCGGCCCTGCAGTTCGCGAAGCCGAACCTGTTGCGCTACTTACGATCTCTCCCACTGTCGGTCCGCAGCAAGGGGCCGGGCACGCTGCCGCCGTTCTTCGCCGCGGTGTCCGGCACGCGCGCCGGACGCGACTGCATGGTGCTGACCCACCTCGACCTGACCGGTACCGCGGCGGGACTGTTCGGGGACATGGCCCGGGCCACCGGCATCCCGCTGGCGTTGGGGCTGGCGCAGATCGTCGACGGCACCGCGCGGCGTCCGGGAGTGCACCCGCCCGACGCCGTCATCGACGCGCCGCGATTCTTCGCCGACCTGGCCCGCCAACTCGATCGGCCCGCCGGCCGGCCGCTCGTCATCGTCGAACAGGACGAGCGTGCCTAGACTTGGGAGCCCCGTCCGTCGTATCGCGGGCACAAGGAGCTGACCGTTGGACGCACCCATCGAAGTGCCGACCCGTACCCTCGTCGAGAGCATGTTGCGGGACGACGCGACCATCGACGCCGGTGCGCTGTACGACGTCGCGGGCGAACTCGGGATGACGGACCAGCAGGTGCGGTTGTGCATCAAGCGACTGGTCGCCGACGGGCAGTTCGTCCAGGACGGGCGCGGCCGGAAAGCGGTGCTGCGGGCGACCGACGAGCTGCGCAGCAGCATCACCCCGGACCTCGACTATCTGCGGCTCATGTACGCCCAGGACCGGGGCGACGCGCCGTGGGACGGCCGCTGGCACGTCGTGGCGTTCGCGGTCCCGGAGTCGGTGCGGTCGGCGCGTGACGCGATGCGTGACGCGATCGTGCGCCTCGGTGGCGCCGCGATTCAAGGTGGTCTGTACGTCTCCCCGAACGACTGGGAGCGTGAGATCGCCGCCACGGCCGAACAATTGGCGATCACCGACCACGTCACCACGCTGACGACCACCGACTTGGCTGTCGGTGGCCGCGCCGAGCCGCGCGCCGTCGCCGACCACCTCTGGCCGCTGCACGACATCGCCGAACGTCACCGGCGCCTGCTCGCCGTCGCCGAACGCGCACTGTCCGCCTTGCCGGACGCCACCCCGACCGCGCAGCTCACCACGGCCATCGAACTGGCCGCCGAATTCACCCGCGCGCTCGAGGCCGACCCGCTGCTGCCACCAGAGTTGTTGCCGCAGCCGTGGATCGGCGTCGCCGCCCGCGCGAAGGTCGCGGAATGCTGGGCGGAGTTACTCAAAAGCGAAGCCCCGCAACGCATCAGGCTGTTTCAGTGGTATTCGGAGGTGGTGGCCGAAGTCGCGGCGCGCAGCAGTTCCGCCGCCTCGGTCTGATAGGCGTGCTCGGCCCACTGCAACGGCGTCGACTCGAACCGTCCGTCGGTCAGGGACGGGTCCGCACCCGCCGCGAGCAGCCGCCGGATCAGCGGCAGGTCGCCCTCCCACGCGGCCTGGTGCAGTGGCGTCGCGCCCTCATCGTCACGGGCGTTGGGATCATCGGGAAAGGTCTGCGTGACGAGTTCGACGCCGGACACGTCGATGCCGTGCCGGGCGAGCAGGTCGAGGCGGTCGCGGAACCCGTGCTCGGCGGCCCAGTGAATTTGCCGCTGCCACAGTTGTTCTCGGGTCTCCATCGCCTCGCCGAGCCGGCGTTCCCAGGGGCTGGGTCCGGCGTCGGCGAGACCGTGGGCGAACAGCAGCTCCAGGTGCGAATCGTCCGGGCGGAACATGCGGTTGTAGAGCGTCTGCTGATCAACCGGATGGGCCCCGCGGCGCAGGAGCAGCGTCGCGAGTTCGGTGGCATACGGATGCCGGGGCTGCCGCCGCGGCCCTTGCTCGCCTTCCCCGAACACGCCGGTCAACAGTGTGAACGGCGTCGACATGCCGCACCACAGGTAACCGTCGTTCGGGTCGGCGCCGGCGTCGAGCAGGAGCGTCGCGGCCGTCAGGACGTCATTTGCACTGCGGCCCAGGGGAACCCGCGAGTAGCAGAGATACATCATGGGCACCCAGTCGAACGGTCCACCGCCGGTGTTGGCGAGGGCGGGGCGCGTGGAGAGATGTTCGGCCAGAGCGACAGGGTCACTGGCGGCGGCCGCGGCCCAGATGCTGCGGTCGACCAGCTCTGGATCGCCGGCCAGCAGCTCGGCAGCGGCCTGCCATCGCGGCGGGGCGTCGGATTCGTCGTACCGCAACGAGGCCCATGCGCAGAACCGGTCGGCCGGGTCGAGGGCGTCCTCGTCGACCGCGCCCGGGTCGACGCTCAGATCAGCGGCCAGCCGCAGGTAGTGCACGAGCGCCGGCCAGCCGGTGAAGCCATAGCGACGGGCGACGGCGAACTGCGCGGCGTGCAGTGCGATGCCGTCCGCCCGCTGCAGTTGGCGGGCTTCGACGCGCAGTTTGTCCAGGGACGGATTGGTGGGCAGTGTGCTGGCCATGACGGCCTCCTCTCATGCGCCCGCGTCCGCGAATCGGGCCGAGAAGAGGTCGGTCACAAGGTAAAGCAATCAGCAGGGAGGCTGAGCCCCTTCGAGCGGACGTCGGGCGGTCCTGCGCGCCCGACCTCACGCTATCACCGAGCCCGCCCACCGGGTGTTTTGTGCACGATTTTCCGCGCCTACCGCGGAAAATCGTGCACAAATCCCGGCTAGGTGCAGACGGCGCCGACGGCGGCGGACTGGACCAGCTTGGTGTACTTGGCCAGCACGCCGGTCTTGTAGCGCGGCGGCAGCGGCTCGAAACCTTCACGGCGCGAAGCCAATTCGGCCTCGTCGACCAATAGGTCGAGCTTGCCGTTGGCGACGTCGAGGCGGATGCGGTCACCGTCGCGCACGAACGCGATGGGGCCGCCGTCGACGGCCTCCGGCGCGATGTGCCCGACGCACAGGCCCGTCGTCCCGCCCGAGAAGCGGCCGTCGGTCATCAGCAGTACGTCCTTGCCCAGGCCGGCGCCCTTGATGGCGCCGGTGATGGCGAGCATCTCGCGCATGCCCGGGCCGCCCTTGGGGCCCTCATAGCGGATGACGACGACGTCGCCGTGCGTGATGGTGCCGTCCTCCAGTGCGTCGAGGGCGGCTCGCTCGCGCTCGAAAACCCTTGCGGTGCCTTCGAACACGTCGGAGTCGAAGCCGGCCGACTTCACGACGGCGCCCTCGGGGGCGAGCGAGCCGTGCAGGATGGTGATGCCGCCCGTCGGGTGGATCGGGTTGTTCATGGCGCGCAGCACCTTGCCATCCGGGTCGGGCGGCGCGATGTGGGCGAGGTTCTCGGCCATGGTCTTGCCGGTGACGGTGAGGCAATCACCGTGCAGCAGACCGGCATCCAGCAGCGCGCGCATGACGACGGGCACGCCGCCGATCTCGTCGACGTCCTTCATCACGTGGCGGCCGAAGGGCTTCACGTCGGCCAGGTGCGGCACCTTGTTGCCGATGCGGGTGAAGTCGGCGAGCGTCAGCTCGACCTCGGCCTCGCGGGCGATGGCCAGCAGGTGCAGCACCGCGTTGGTGGAGCCACCGAAGGCCATGACGACGGCGATGGCGTTCTCGAACGCCTCCTTGGTCAGGATGTCGCGGGCGGTGATGCCGCGGCGCAGCATCTCGACGACGGCCTCGCCGGACTTGCGGGCGAACTCGTCGCGGCGCTTGTCGATGGCGACGGGAGAAGCGCTGCCCGGCAACGACATACCGAGGGCCTCGGCCGCCGACGCCATGGTGTTGGCGGTGTACATACCGCCACAGGCGCCCTCGCCCGGACAGATGGCGCGCTCGATGATGTCGACGTCCTCGCGGGACATCAGCCCGCGGGCGCACGCACCGACGGCCTCGAAGGCGTCGATGATGGTGACTTCCTTCTCGGTGCCGTCGGTCAGCTTCGCGACGCCCGGCATGATCGAGCCGTTGTAGAAGAAGACGCTGGCCAGGTTCAGCCGGGCGGCCGCCATGAGCATGCCGGGGATCGACTTGTCGCAGCCGGCGAGCAGCACCGAGCCGTCCAGGCGCTCGGCCTGCATGACGGTCTCGACGCTGTCGGCGATGACCTCGCGCGACACCAGCGAGAAGTGCATGCCCTCGTGGCCCATCGAGATGCCGTCGGAGACGGAGATGGTGCCGAACTCCAGCGGGTAACCGCCGGCGGCGTGCACGCCCTCCTTGACCGACTGCGCCAGCCGCTGCAGCGACATGTTGCAGGGGGTGATCTCGTTCCACGACGACCCGACGCCGATCTGCGGCTTGACCCAGTCGTCGTCACCCATCCCTACCGCGCGCAGCATGCCGCGGGCTGCGGTTTTCTCGAGACCGTCGGTGACGTCGCGGCTGCGGGGCTTGATATCGGGCTGATCTGCAGACATGCAGGTAAGTATGCCGGTCGCTACCAAGTCAACTTGCATTGGATACCCCTAAGGGGTATGCGGTACGCTGGGCTTATGACGGCAGACGAGTCGGGGGCACCAGGGGGCCACCCTGAGGCCTCACGCGGCGATGCGCCGAAGGAAGCCCAACACGGCTATTCGCCGAACAAAGACAACTACGCCAAGCGGCTGCGGCGCGTCGAGGGACAGGTCCGCGGCATCGCCAAGATGATCGACGAGGACAAGTACTGCATCGACGTGTTGACGCAGATCAGCGCGGTCAACAGCGCCCTGCAGTCGGTCGCGCTGGCGCTGCTCGACGAGCACCTGGGGCACTGCGTGAGCCATGCGGTGGCCGTCGGCGGCGACGAGGCCGAGCAGAAGCTGGCCGAGGCCTCCGCGGCGATTGCGCGGCTCGTCCGGTCCTGACGCCGATCACAACGTTCGGCTGAGAGCGGCGATAACCGTATATACGTTCAACGACGCTCTCAGCCGGACGTTGTGATCGTGCCGCGACGCTAATGCCCGGCGACGACGTCCGACTCGTCGACCGTGACGGGTTCATCGGCCCCGGGTAACCGGGAGTACGCGGCGCACACCAGACCGAAGAACAGGTAGCCCAGGGCGACCTGTGGATTGGCCGCCCATGCCACCTCGGGTGCGTGGATGAGGCCGATGAAGGACAACGCCGCACCGACGGCCGACGCGATCGCCGCGTAGAGGAACTTCTTCTCCAGGATGAAGGTCACCATGGTGCCCAGGATCAGGCCGACGAGTACCGCGCCCTCGCCGAGCGTCTGCAGCCCCTGGTAGACCACGCCGGCGCCGTTGAGCTTGTCCAGGCCCACAGCTGAGGCCGAGGTGCCCGCGGCGTTCAGCGCGTTGTCGACCAGGCCGCCGGCCCATTGCGCGAGGTTGGGCAGCAGCGCCGCGACGACGGCGACGGCATGCAGGCGAGGCACCGCCTGGAAGGCCTGCGCGCCGATCAGCAGGCCGATGTAGAGCAGGATCGGCACGATCGCGGGCACCGGCAACAGCGCGTCGAGTACGCCGAACAGGCCCAGGAAGCAGAAGGCCCCGATCAGCACGCCGCTGGCCAGTGAATACCCGGCCCGGCCGCCGGCGTCCTTCCAGCCGGGGTGGCCGATGTAGACGGCCAGCGGGAACGGTGAGCCGAAGGCCGACCCGATCACCGCACCCGCGCCGTCGGCCAGCAGCACGCTGCGCAGGTTGTAGTTGTCGCCGGCGGCGGCCGCGCTCTCGACGTTGCTCATCGCCTCGGTGAAGTTGTAGACGCCGAGGGGTATCGCCGTCCCCAGCAGCGGGGCCAGATGCGACAGGCCCGACAGCAGCATGCCGACCCGCAGATCGGGGAGCCCGATCGCGATGTCGGACACCGCCTTGGCGACATCGGGCGCCGACATGAACCCGCCGATCCAGCCGATGGCGGTACCGACGAGCAGCGCGGCCAGTCCGGTCGGGATGCCGAATGGCAGCTTCACGTCGGTGAAGAAGCCGATCAGGATGATCGCCAGCACCGGCAGTCCGATCCAGGCCGCCTCCCACATCTGCGCTGCCGGCCGCATCGAGATGAAGGTGATGGAGATGCCGGCCAGCGTCCCGAGCATGGCCGCCCGCGGTGTCAGCTTGCGGATGTAGGGGCCGACGAACGCGCCGATCATGACGATGATGCCGATCATGAAGGCCCACGCCAGCCCCGCCTGCCAGGCCTGCATCGCATCCTTGGTGTGCAGGTAGACCGGCAGCATCACCACGAACACGACGATGAACATGTGCGGCACGCTCGGGCCGTAGGGCAAAGCTGTTACGTCCGTGCGGTTTTCGCGCCGGGCGAGGCGCCGGGCCAGGAACGTGTAGTAGAGATTGCCGAGGATCAGGGCCACGCCGAGCGCGGGCAGGATGGTGCCGAGCACGTCGCCGGCCGGGACCTTGACGACGCCGATCATGAGACCCGTCAGCGTCAGGACATTGACCAGGATGTTGAAGCCCAGCCCGAAGAACGCGTTGGTGTCGCCGCGCGTCCACCACGGGATGGACAGGGCCGGCTTGGGGGTTCCGGCGGCCGGGGGATCGGAGACGTCGGTGGACATGGGCAGGTCCTCTCTAAACCGCGGAAGGTGATGGGGCGGCGAGTTGTTGCAGTGCCGGAATGACGGCCGCGGTGTCCGCGACCCAGCCGAAGATGCCGCCCTGCGCGGCGATCATTTGCAGGCCCACGCGCTGGAACTCCGGGAAATATGAACCGACGCAATCGGATACGACGAGGCACTCGTAGCCGCGGTCGTTGGCTTCGCGGGTGGTGGTGTGCACGCACACCTCGGTGGTGACACCGGTGACGAGCAGCTGCGTGATGCCCGCATCGGTCAGCGCGTCCTGCAGCCCGGTGGCGTAGAAGGCGCCTTTGCCGGGCTTGTCGATCACCAACTCGCCGTCGATAGGGGCCAGCTCGTCAACGATGTCGTGACCGTATTCGCCGCGGATCAGGATGCGCCCGTACTTGCCGGGGTCCCCGATGCGCTTCGACGGCGCACCGCGATTGAGCTTGGCGGGCGGGCAGTCCGACAGGTCGGGTTCGTGGCCCTCGCGGGTGTGGATGACCATGACGCCGGCCGCGCGGGCCGCGGCGAGCAGCGCCGCCAGCGGTGGCACCACCTTGAGCAGCTGGTCGACGTCGTTGCCGAGGCTCTCGCCGAAGCCGCCGGGCAGCAGGAAATCACGCTGCATGTCGATGACGATCAGCGCGGTCTGACCGGCGGTCAGCGTGAACGGTGTCGGTGCGGCCGGTACCGCGACGGACGTCATGCGAGCTCCGTGACCGCCGCCGCGGCGACCTCGGTCGTCGCGCGGGGCTCGTCGAGGATGCGCGCGGCCAGCGTCAGCGCGGTGTCGTCCGACAGGGCGTTGCCCAGCAGCATCGCGCTGTAGGGCCGGCCGTCACTGGTCGTGCCGAGCGGGACCGCGACGCCCAGCAGATCGAGCAGATTGCCGAAGTGCGTGTAGTGGCCCAGCATCGTGTTGCAGTTGATCGGGTTCGCCTGCACCTGCTCGACGGTGAAGGTGGTTCCGATGGTCGGCACCACGAGGACGTCCATGGTCTGCCAGAGGCGGCCCACCTCGGCTTTGAGCTCCTGCAGTTTCTGCAGGGCGGCGAACGCGTCCACCGCGGTGTAGTTCAGCCCGCTGCGGAAGATGTCCCGCACCACGGGGTGGATCGAATCGGGTTGCGCAGCAAGGAAATCACCGAACTCGACGAGCCGCTCGGCGACCCACGGGCCCTGGTAGAGCAGGGCGCCCGCGGCGAGGAACGGTGCCAGTGACACCTCGACGATGTCGGCCAGGCGCTCGAGGTGTTCACGGAAACTCAGATGCGCCGCGCGCATGGCCTCGTCGCCGAAGAACTCCAGCTCGGCGATCGGCGGCAGGCCGACCCGGATCGGACCGCCGCCGTGACGCGGTCCCCGGTCGCGCGACCAGGCGTCGGCGTCGTCGCGGGCGGCCAGCACGTCGAACACCCGGTCCACGTCGTCGATGCAGCCCGCCATCACGCTGAGGCAGTCCAGCGATTTGCACGCCGGTACCAGTCCGACGGTGCTGATCAGTCCGCGGGACGGTTTGAAACCCACCACGCCGTTGAGGGCGGCGGGGACCCGCCCGGACCCGGCGGTGTCGGTGGCCACCGCGAACGGCACCTGGCCCAGGGCGACGGCCAGCGCGGAGCCCGAACTGGACCCGCCCGAGATGAGGCCACCGCCGTAGACGCTGCGCGGCACCGTGTAGGGCGTCCGGGTGCCGTTGAGGCCGGTGGCGAACTGGTCGAGGTTGGTCTTGCCGACGTAGAGCGCACCCGCGTCGAGCAGGCGTTGCACCGCCGGCGCGGTCCGCTCGGCGACGTACGCGTAGTCCGGGCAGGACAGGGTCGTGGGCACCCCGGCGACGTCGATGCTGTCTTTTACGCCGAACGGCACGCCGTACAGCGGCAGCGTACGTGCGCCGGGCCGGTTCTCGATCTCGGCTGCGGCCGCCAGCAGCTCCTCGCGCGGCACGACGGACAACCAGGTGCCGTCGTCCCCGCGGGCGGCTATCGCATCGGCGACGCGGGCCGCGGTCTTGACCGGGGAGCCGGTGCCGCCGGCGTGCGAAGCCAGGATTTCGGCCACCGACGGGCCGATCGTCGGACCGGTGGCGAACCCGTGCACATCAGAACCCATGCCTGACCATTGTCAGCAGCATGATGGCGCCGGCAGTACGGGCGTGTGTCGATCGTGTTAGGGGTCGTCGGCCGAGTGCCGGCTAGGCGCCGAGTTCGTCCTCGATGCGCTGGACCTTCGCGGTCAGCTGGCCGGTGTAGCCGGGCCGGATGTCGGCCTTGAGGACCAGGCTGACGCGTGGGGACACCGCCGCCACGGCCTCCACGGCTCGTTTGACCACGGCCATCACCTCGTCCCACTCACCTTCGATGTTCGTGAACATCGCGTTGGTCTCGTTGGGCAGGCCGGACTCGCGCACCACCCGCACGGCTGCGGCGACGGCCGCGGCGACACCGCCGGACTCGTCGCCACCCATCGGGCTGACGCTGAAGGCAACAATCACAGGTCCGATTGTGCGCGGATTCCCGGGCTTCGACAGCCGTCCGCGGCGTTTCGGCGGTGTCGAGCGCGGGCCGGGACAGTAACGCCCGACATATCTGAGGCGATCAACTGTGCAGTTCAGCGGCCTTCGATGGGGCCGGAATCGGGGTATGACGGCCTTTCGCGGGAGGGGCCGGTCAGCGCGCTATGAGAGACTGGGGACGTTGTGAACTGGAGGTGGCGGATGCCGCAGTGGAACAAGAGCAAGCTACTGACCGCGGTCGTGGCGGCCGGACTGGTCGCCGGAATGACCGTCGCAACCCCGTCGGCGGTGGCCGACCCGGATGCGCCGGACCCCGGTGTGGCAGCAGCGCCGATCGACCCCGGCCTTCCCACTGAGGCCCCTTTGCCGCCGCCGATCCCGCCGGTCGGTGACCCGCTCGCCCCCGGCGCGCCCGTCGCGCCGGCTCCGGTCATCCCGGGTGCCCCGATCCCCGGCGAGCCGCAGCCGATCCCGGCAGGTACCCCGGCCGGCCAGAACCCGACGCCGTTCGTCGGCCAGCCGCCGTTCAACCCGCCGACCTTCAACCCGGTGAACGGGTCCATGGTGGGTGTGGCCAAGCCGATCTACATCAACTTCGCGCGACCCATCGCCAACAAGCAGATGGCGCAGGACGCCGTGCACATCTCGTCGAACCCGCCGGTGCCCGGCATGTTCTATTGGGTGACCGACACCCAGCTGCGCTGGCGGCCCATCGCCTTCTGGCCGGCGAACACCGTCGTCAACATCGACGCCGCGGGCACCAAGTCCAGCTTCCGCACCGGTGACTCACTGGTTGCCACCGCCGACAACGCGACGCACCAGATGACCATCAGCCGCAACGGCGTGGTCGAGAAGACCTTCCCGATGTCCATGGGCAAGACCGGCGACGAGACCAAGAACGGCACCTACTACGTGCTGGAGAAGTTCCCGGACGTGATCATGGACTCGTCGACCTACGGCGTCCCGGTCGACTCACCGCAGGGCTACAAGCTCAAGGTGCAGTGGGCGGTCCGCATCGACAACAGCGGCGCGTTCGTGCACAGCGCGCCGTGGTCGGTGTCCGACCAGGGCAAGCGCAACGTCAGCCACGGTTGCATCAACCTCGCGCCCGACAACGCCAAGTGGTTCTACGACCAGTTCGGCAGCGGTGACCCGATCGTCGTGAAGAACTCGGTCGGTCTGTACAACTACTCCGACGGTGCTGGCGACTGGCAGTGGGGCATGCAGACCCCCGCCGCTCCGTCCACCGGTTCGGGCTCTGGTTCGGGCGCCAGCACGCGCTGACCCGGCAACGCGAAAACCCCCTATTTCCAACGAAATAGGGGGTTTCGCTTTGTTCGGCTAATTCCAGATGCGCACGCGCTCGGCGGGATCCAGGTACAGCTCGTCGGTCGTGTTGACGTCGAACGCCTCGTAGAACGAGTCGATGTTCCGGATCACGCCGTTGCACCGGAACTCCGGCGGCGAGTGCGGGTCGACGGCGAGGCGCCGAATGGCTTCGGCGTCACGGGATTTGGTGCGCCACACCTGCGCCCAGCCGAAGTAGACGCGCTGGACACCGGTCAGGCCGTCGATGACGGGCGCCTCCTCGCCGCCCAGTGACAGCTCGTAGGCCAGCAACGCGATCGACAGTCCGCCCAGGTCGCCGATGTTCTCGCCGACGGTGAACGCGCCGTTCACGTGGTGGCCCGCCTCCAGTGCCCGCGGCGTGAAGGCCTCGTACTGCTCGATGAGAGCCTTTGTGCGCAAACCGAATTCGGCACGGTCGGCGTCGGTCCACCAGTCGACCAGGTTGCCGTCGCCGTCGTACTTGGCGCCCTGGTCGTCGAAGCCGTGCCCGATCTCGTGCCCGATCACCGCGCCGATACCGCCGTAGTTGGCGGCGTCGTCGGCCTCCGCGTCGAAGAACGGCGGCTGCAGAATGGCTGCGGGGAAGACGATCTCGTTCATGCCCGGGTTGTAGTAGGCGTTCACCGTCTGCGGCGTCATGAACCACTCGTCGCGGTCCACTTCGCTGCCCAGCTTGGCCAGCTCCCGGTCGTGCTCGACGGCCTGGCCCCGCAGGTAGTTGCCGTACAGGTCACCGGCGTCGATCACCAGGTTCGAGTAGTCACGCCAGCGCGCCGGGTAGCCGATCTTCGGGGTGAACTTGTCCAGCTTGGCCAGCGCGCGCTGCCGCGTCTCGGGCGTCATCCACTCCAGGTTGGTGATGCTGACGCGGTAGGCCTCGCGCAGATTGGCCACCAGCTCGTCCATCCGCGCCTTGTGGGACGGCGGGAAGTGCCGGTCCACATAGAGCTTTCCGACGGCGTCGCCCATCAGGCTCTCGACCAGACCGACGCCGCGCTTCCAGCGGTCCCGGATCGCCTCGGTGCCCGACAGGGTGCGGCCGTAGAAGTCGAAGTTCTCCGCCACCAGGTCGTCGGTCAGGATCGGGGCGCGGCCGCTGATCACGCGCCAGCTCAGCCACGCCTTCCAGTCCTCGAGCGGCTCGGACGCCCACAGCGCCGCGAACGCGACCAGGAAATCCGGTTGCCGCACAACGACTTCGGCGACCACATCGGCCGGCGCGCCCACCGCCGCCAGCCAGCCGTCCCAGTCGAAACCGGGCGCCTCGTCGGCCAGATCGGCGAACCGCCGCAGGTTGTAGCTCAGGTCCGCGTCGCGGCGCTTGACCACATCCCAGTGCGCCGCGGCCAGTTTGGTTTCCAGCGCGACGATGCGGGCGGCCGTCTCGGCCTGATCGCCGCCGAAGACCAGGCTCAGCATGCGGGCGATGTGCTGCGGGTACGCCGCCAGCACCGCCGCGTGCGCCGGCTCGCGGTAGTACGACTCGTCGGGCAGGCCCAGGCCGGACTGCGTGAAGTGCAGCAGGTACCGCGTCGAGTCCTTGGAATCGGTGTCGACGTACGCGGCGGCACCACCGCCGACGCCGGCGCGCTGCAGCCCGCCCAGCACGGCGGCCAGTGCTTCCGGCGTCGAAGCGTTCGCGACGAGACTCAGCTCCGCCCGCAGCGGCGCGAGGCCGACGGCAGCCACCCGCTCGGTGTCCATGAAGCTGGCGTACAGGTCACCGATGCGCTGCGCATCGGTACCGACCGGGCCCGAGGCCGTCGTGATGAGATCGCGCACCTGCTCCTCGGCGCGGTCGGCCAGCAGGCGGAAGGCGCCGTCGGTGGCGCGGTCGGCCGGGATGTCGTAGTCGGTGAGCCAGCGGCCGTTGACGTGACCGAACAGGTCGTCCTGCGGACGGGCGTCGGGGTCGAGGTAGCTCAGGTCGATACCGGATCGGGGAGAGGTAGCTTCGAGAGTCACCTCGCCATCCTGCCATCGCCGCTGCAGTGCCGGTGGGCGCTGCGGGTAGCCTCACGCCCATGCCCGACGAGCGCAGCGAAGACTCCGCCGAAAAAGACGCTGCGAAAGACACAGCATCAGCCGGCGCGGCCAGTGACACCAAGCCCGCCGCCAAAGCCGCACCGCCGAGCGATCAGGCTGAGGAAATCTTCAGCCGCTATGGCATCGCCTCCGCGGTACTGGGTGTCGTCGCGGCCGTCGCCGTCGTCGTCGCGACCTGGGTCTACCTGGGGCACCGGGCCGACGACAAGGACCGCGTGCACGAGGCGCAGGCGATGAAGGCCGCCGCCGAGTGGGCCGGCCTGCTGATCAACATGACGAAGGACAACGTCGCCGTCAACGTGCCGAAGCTGCACGAGGGCACCGTCGGCCAGCTCAATGCCGATTTCGATGCCACCGTCGCGCCGTTCACCCAGCTGGTGCAGAAGCTGCAGAGCCAGACCACGGGGCAGATCGAGTCCGTCGCGCTGGAGACGCTGCATCACGCGCCGCCGGGGGAGCAGGGCAAACCGGCGGTCCAGCCGGAGCTGGCGGCCATCTCCTCGGATACGACGACGGTGCTGGTGATCGCGACGTCCGTGAGCCAGAACGCCGGTGCCAAGCCGCAGACGGTGCGCTGGCGGCTGCGCCTCGGGGTGTCCGATGTCGGCGGCAAGTTGCTGATCTCGCGATTGGAGACGCTGCGATGAGGAACGCGTGGCGCGTACTGGTCTTCGACATCCTGGCGCCGGTCGCGGTGCTGGCGAGCCTCGTCTACATCGGGCTGGCGCTGGAGCGGCCGCTGTGGTGGGTCGTGGTGGGCACCATCGTCGGGCTGCTGGTGCTGCAGGCGTCGATCGTCAACTTCGTGCTGTTCCGCCGTGACGGCGTCACGATGGGCACCGATGACGACGCGCCCAGGTTGCGGCTCGTGGTCGTCGGGCTGACGGCGGTCGCCGTGGTCGCGGCCGCCATCGTCGGCTACACCAAGTGGACGGTGCCGGATCGCACCACGAGCGCCGACATGTCCATGGTGGTCGGCATCGCCAGCAGCGTCGCGGAGGCGTCGGCGACCTTCACCCCCGGCGCGCCGAACGTGTCGATCGACCGGGCCACGTCGTTGATGGCGCCGCAGCGCGCGGAGGCCTACCGCAACGAGTTCAATGCTGTCGCCAAGGACCTGACCAGTCGTGGGGTGGCCGGGCAGGCCAGCACCATCTCGGCCGGTATCGAGACCATCGGCCCGAACTTCGCCAGTGTCGCGGTGGTCATGCGGGCTTCGCAGAACGCGCCGAACAAACCCGCGCAGGCGACGGTGCTGGGGCTGCGGGTCACGCTGACGAAGCAGGACGGGCGCTGGCTCGTCATGGACGTGACCCCGATCGCGTCGCGGTAGGGGTGGAAGGCCGCTCGAGAGGGACCAAATGGTCGTCTCGGCGCGCGAGAAGCGACCATTTGGTCCTTCTCGGCGGGTGGCTACGAGCGGGCGGAACGCATCCGGGCGAACCGGTCCGAGAGCCGGCGCATGCGTACCAGCAGCGCGGCCGACGGGCTGGTGGTGCCGGAGGTGTAGGCCGAAAGTTCTTGTGTGCCAACACCGATGCGCGACGCGAACTCGGTCTCGCTGAGACCGGAGCGCTCCATCAGCAACCGGATCTGGCGCGCCACCTCGGCGCATTCGTTGGCCTCGAGCTGGGTGCGGGCGCGAGCCAGCACCTCGGCCAGCGCCTTGGAGATGCCGTACGGGTTGGTGGTCGCCAGGATCTCCTCGACCTGACGAGCGGTACGGCCGAAGGGGTCGCGCTTGATGGCGACGACGATGCGCTGCCACACCGCGAGGTCGTCGTTCTCCAGCGCGGCGCGGATGGCGGACGTCGACCAGAACTCGACGGGCTTCTCTCCGGGGGCCTGCGCCGGGAATGCGACGGTGGGTGCCCCGTTGGTGCCGGATGCGGTGGGCTCACCGGGATCGTCGGCACCAGAAGGGGTGTCCCTCACCTCGGATGTCAACGTCACCTCGCCTCCTCCAACATGGCCACTGCCACCGCCAGACAACGCTGTTTGACGTCGGGCCAATCTGCCGATTCGTGGTCGTCGAACGGGTGCGGGTCGGCCAACCTGCGGACCAACTGGGTGGCCACCCACTGGTTCTTCGACCGTTCTCCACAGTAATACCCGTCAATTCCGGCAAGAACCGCGGCTGCGGTCCGGATGTCCATGCACGACACCAGATCGACGAAGTCGGTGTAGTCCTGAACGCTGTTGCGGGACATGATCAGGTAGCCCTTGAGCCGCAGCGTCTCGGCGCCCGTCGGGATCTCGAGCCGGTCGCCCGTGGGCAGCAGCACCGTCGTTGTCTCCACGGGGCTGCGGCGCTCGATGGCCGGGCCGTCGGTCTCGTCGAGCGACAGGGCGTCGAGCGCGACCGACAGCCGTCCGCCCCACATGGTGACGGGGTGCACGTCGGGGTTGTCCGACGCGGACCGGGACTGGCCGTGCGCGCGCCGCCGCAGCAGCGCCAGCCCGGTGCGGGAGCGGTCCTTGCGCGGGGGCGCCGCGGCGATCCGGCGGGGGACGGCGCGCGGCACGTACTGCTGCTCGCCCGGCTCGCAGCCGCTGAACGCCAGCGGGTCGGCGACCGTAACCGTCTGTGCGGCAAGGGTTTGCAGCTTCGCCGCGGACTTGACGACGCTGCGCAGTTCGGAGCCGGAGGGTCCCAGCGCGGAGATGTCGTCGGGGATGATGACGAGGCTGCCGGTATCGGTGGCGGGCAGCGGCTTCTCGAAGTCCACCGACGGCAGCAGGCGGTCCAGCCACTTGGGCAGCCACCAGTTCCACTGGTCGAACATCGCCATCAGCGCCGGTACCAGGACCAGCCGCACCACCGTCGCGTCGACCGCGATGGCCACGGCGCAGGCCACACCCATCTGGGCCACCAGCGGCATACCGGCAAACGCGAAACCGATGAAGACGGCGATCATGATCAGCGCGGCGCTGGTGATGGTGCGGGCGCTGGTGCTGACGCCGTACGCGACGGCGTCGCGGGTGTTGCCGGTCTGCAGGAAGCGTTCCCGGATGCGCGTCAGCAGGAAGATCTCGTAGTCCATGGACAGGCCGAACGTCATCGCCAGGACGAGCGGCGGAATGGTGGTGTCCAGCGACTCCAGGGGTTTGAACCCGAGCGCCTTGAACCAGCCCCACTCGAAGACGATCACCAGGCTGCCGTAGGCCGCGGCCACCGACAGCACCGTCATCAGGACGCCCTTGAGCGCCAGTACGACCGAGCGGATCGAGATCAGCAGCATCACGAACGCGATGAGCGAGACGAAGACGAACACCAGGACCTCGGTGTTCGCGACGCGGTGGTCGAAGTCCATGATCAGCGCCGTCGGTCCGCCCACCGCGACGGCGACATTCGGGCCGGCGACGCCCGGCAGGTGTTGTCGCAGCCACGTGATGGAGTCGCGCGCGACGAGGTCTTCGGGGTCGACCGACAGCACGACCGTGAACAGGGCGCTGCGGTTGTCGTTGCTGAACACCGGCGGGGCCACCTGGGCCACGTCCGGCGCCTGCGTCATGGTCTGGTGCAGCGCGTCGAGCGTCGCGGTGTTCTGCGGGTCGGAGGCCGTCGCGTCGGGGAACGTCGCGAGCACCCGGAGGGGGCCGAGGGCACCCGGGCCCAGCGCTTCCGCTGCTGCGGCCACGCCGCTGCGGATCTCATGGGTCGGGGAGAACTGGCGCAGCATGCTGTTGCCCAGTTGCATGCCGAACGACGGTGCCGCCAGCAGGACCAGGAAGACAGTGGCCAGCAGCGCCGACAGCCACGGACAGCGCATGGTGCGTTCGGTCCACTGGGTCCAGAACGGCGACTGCGTGGCGTCGGAGCGGCGCGAGACGTGCAGCCACGACGAGCGCTTGGCGACCCGCTTGCCGAACGTGGCCAGCACCGCCGGGATCAGGGTCGTCGAGGTCAGCACCGCGATGGCGACGGCCAGGATGGCGCCGGTCGCCATCGATGACAGCACCGGCGTGCCGATGAGGTAGATGCCGGTGATCGAGGCGATCACGGTGAGCCCGGACAGCACCACCGCCAGGCCCGAGGTCGCCATCGACGCGTCGACGGCCTGTTCCGGATCGCGGCCGGCCCGCAGCTCCTCGCGGAAGCGCATGAGGATGAACAACGAATAGTCCACGGCCAGCGCGATGCCGAACATCGACAGCGTCGTCGTCGCGAAGACGCTCATGGTGACCCAGATGGACAGGAGGTAGACCACTCCCATCGTCACGATCACCGTGCAGGCGCCGAGCAGCATCGGCATGGCCGCGGCGGCCAGGGAACCGAACACCGCCAGCAGCACGATCAGCACGATCGGCAGGTTCCACTTCTCGGCTTCGGCCACGTCGTGCTTGGTGGTTTCGCTGGCGGCTGCGCCGAGTGCGCCCTGCCCGATGACGTACAGCCGGACCTTGCCGTCGGCGGTCTGGCCGGGTTTACCGTCCTTGATGCCGACCGCGGTACGGAGCTTCTTGGCGATGTCGACGGCGCCGCTGTTGTTGAAGTCGAGGCGCAACGTCACGACATAGGGTTTGCCGGCCTGCGGCTCGGCCTGATTGGGGTCGGGGACGACCTTGACGCTGGAGACTCCGGCCGCGATGCGTTTGAGCTCGTCGACGGCGGCCGTCATGTCTTCCTGTGTGGCGTTGGCGTTGGGAGCCGCGACCAGAGCCAGCGGCGAGGCGCCCTCGTCGGGGAAGTGGTCCTCGAGTTCGCGCTGGACGTGCAGCGATTGGGAGCCGGCGACCTCGAACCCGCCGCCGCTGAGGTTGCTGGACTGGGTCGCCGCGAGATACAGAGACGGCACCATGAGCAGCAGCCAGGTGGCGAAAACCACCCAGCGCCAGCGCCGCAGCAGACCGCTCAGCCGCATCATCAACTGCTGGATGGCGAACCCTCTTCCTGCGGTCGTCCCGGTTGCCACCGGAGTGTCTTGATCGGCGTTTCGTGCCGCCGACCCTACCCCAGTATGGGGTAGGGTGACCGGCTCGCGAGCGGCGATGAGGCGCCTGACGGGAACCTTGATCCAACTGCAACCGGGCCACTGCCGGCCCCGCCGGCAACGTTGTCGGAGGCCGTCGGCGGGCTTCGGCGCCAGGTTTGAACACCGCAGTGACCTGGATGTTTGCTGTGTGGATTGGGCACCGACCTCGCTGCGATGGCAAGATGGCGGGAGCCGAATCCCGGATGAGGCCGGCGCCGCCATCGGCGCTACCCCGGGAAACCAGTGTTTGCCGAGTGTTTACATGGCCGTCTCTGGCTCGTAAACCGGTGAGGAGATTTGCCATGAAGACCACCAGTGTCGCGGTTCGCCGCGGGCTTGCCGGGACGTTCGCTGTAACCGCACTCGGCGGTGTGATGGTGACGTCGTTCGGGGTGCCGTCGGCCGGTGCGGGCCAGGACCCGTGCGCGGCCAGTCAGGTCGCCAAGACCATCGGCATGGTGGCCACCTCGACCGGCACCTACCTGGATGCGCACCCGGTCGCCAACCAGACGCTGACGAACATCTCGCAGCAGCAGCCCGGTCCGCAGTCGTTGGTGGCGCTCAAGGCCTACTTCGACGCCAACCCGCAGGAAGGCGCCGCGCTGCAGAACCTCCAGGCGCCGCTGGTGACGTTGTCCTCCCAGTGCAAGCTGCCGTTGACGCTGCCGCAGCTGATGGGACTGATGCAGGCGCAGCAGGGCGGTCTGCCCGCCACGTTGCCGGCCATGCCGAGCGTGCCCGGCGCCGTGCCGTTCACGCCCACCCTGCCCGGCGTGACGACGGCGACGGGCTCTGTGCCCGCGGCTCAGGCTGTGTCGGCACCCGCCGCGCGGTAGTTCCGGCCGCGCCACGAGTTCGTGATGCGGCACCCCGCGAAAGTCGTCGCACTTTCTGATTAGCTTCCAGTGTCGGCATCGGTACTGGTCGCCGACTTCGAAGCTCTCGACGAAGGGGTTTGACCACATGATGCTCTCCGCTCTGGCCAAGCGACGCGTTGTTGCCGGTTTCATCGGCGCCGGCGCGGTCGCCGGCAGCATGCTGTTCGGTGCCGTGCCGTCGGCCCTCGCCGACCTGCCACCCAACTGCACCTCTGCGGACATCGCCGGCGTCAAGTCAGGCGTCGAGGCCTCGACCTCCGCCTACCTGTTCACCCACCCGGACGTGAACGACTTCTTCACCAGCCTTCGGGGCCTGTCGAAGGACCAGGCGCACGCCAAGGTCAAGCAGTACCTGGCGGCCAACCCGCAGACCAAGGCGGAGCTGCAGGGCATCCGCCAGCCGCTGAAGGACATCCGCGACCGCTGCGGCATCCCCGGCCCCGCCGCCCGCTAACCCGGGATTTGTGCACGAAAATCCGCGGTAGGCGCGGATTTTCGTGCACAAATCACTTGCGGAGGCGAGCCAGGCCGCGCCAGCCGAGCAGGAAGACGGCGGTGACGGTCGAGGCGACGATCACGAAACTCACCGCGACGCCCTGAGCCGAGGCCTTGCGCAGCAGCATGCCGATCACGACGGTACTGACCCAGACCACCAAACCGGTCGGGTTCAGCGCCGCCGGGCGGCGCCAGCCCCGCGCCAGCGCCCAGCCCGCCACGGTTCCGGTGAGGAACGGCCAGCTCGTGTGCGCCACGCCGGCCACGGTGATGCCCTCGGCATGGCTGCGCCGGCCGATGGCGCAGAAGATCACCACCAACACCACGTCGGTGAAGAAAGCCAGTGCGGCGCTGCGATTTCCGGTGGCCTGCTCAGTTGTCATAGGTCATCACGTCCAGATTCAGTGGGCTGACATTGTTTTCGGCTCGGGCGGTGAAGCCGGGTTCCAGCCGCGGGGGACCGCCGGCCTCCAGTGCGTCGACGGCGGCCATGTTGGCCAGTCGGTCGGTGAGCTTGAACGAGCGGAAGACGAAGGGCAGACCGTCCGCGCGCAGCGGATCGGATGCGCTCATCACGTGGAAATGCAGGTGTGGCGCACTGGAATTGCCGGTGTTGCCGACGTTGCCCAGCACCTGCCCGGTGGTCAGCCGGTCGCCCGGCTTGACCTTGACGGTGCCGGTCTTCAGGTGCGCGTAGAAGGCGAAGTTGCCGTCCCCAATGTCCTGGACGACGTGGTTGCCGCCGTACTGCGCCAGTGTGAGGCCGGTCGGGTCGACGCCGGGCACCTGCTCGGGCAGGCCGTCGAGAACCGCCACCACCGGGCCGTCCGCGACGGCGTGCACGTCGGAGCCGAAGTACAGGTAGCTGTCGGTCTTCGCGCGGTCCCCGCTGAACAGCTGCCCGTCGGCCCGTAGCTGCTCGTAGTCGATGGCGAATCGTTCTGCGGCCCAGAGCTTTCCGTCGATCGGGTTGAGGGCCATTCGGTGCGGCGTCATGTCGCAGCAGCCGTTGGCGTCGAGCCAGCCGGAGCCGCGCAACGGCGGGTCGAGTACGACGGGCTTGTGGTCGGACACCGTCACGGGCGCGACGTTCTCGGTGACCACCGGCGGTACGAGCGGCGGCATCGGCTTGGGCACCTTGACCACCACGCGGTGCGAAAGGTGTTGGGGTACCGCACTTCCCGCGTCCAGTTTGACGTCCAGCCAGACGATCGACCGCTGCCCGGGGCCGAGATCGTTGGTGCTGACCCGGGTGCCCATGGTCCGCGTCCAGTAGGCGAGGCCGGCGCCGGACAGTTGTAGCAGCGGCCCGGCGGGTCCCACGGCTGCGATCGAATCCACCGTCACGGGCTCGGGTGAGGTGTTGGTGAGCAGCAGCTCGTACGCGAGATGTACTTTCCCGTCGGTCGCCGGGACGGGGACGGGCTCGGCCACGACGTCGACGAGGACGGGCGTGACGATCGGCTCGGCGCCCGCGGAAGCCGTTGGGGGAGAGGAAGACTCGACCGATTTCGGTACCGCCGTACAGGACGTCAGCGCGGCGGCGAGCAGCAGTGCCGCCGCCGGCCGGCTACCCGGAATCATGCGACGTCTCGGGGCCGCCGGGCGGCGCACCCGGTGCGGGGGCCGGGGTTTCGGGCGCGTCCGGGTCGAAGTCCTTCTCTGTGCGGAACAGGAAGAAGAACACCACCCAGCCGATCGCCGAGATGAAGATCCAGCTGACCAGCCGATAGATCAGCATCGTCGAGATGGCCGCCGCCAGCGTCATGCCGCTGGACACCAGGCCGGGCACCAGCACCGCCTCGACCACGAGCAGCCCGCCCGGCATCAGGGGAATCGCCCCGACGGCGCGCGCCGCGGCGTACGCGACCGTCAGACCTGCCAGCGACGGATGCCCGCCCGTGGCGTACGCCGCGCAGGCCAGGCACGCGACGTCGGCGATCCAGTTGAACAGCGACCAGCTGAATGCGACGGTCAGGGTCCGGCGGCTCAGGCTCACGGACTCCAGCTGATTCAGGGTGCGGCGCCAGCCGTCCAGGCCGGTGTCGGCGGGCTTACCGCGCAGCGAGTTGAACCACGACAGCAGCCGCACGCCGATGCCGTCGATCTGCTGCGGATTGGCGGCGACGGTCTGGGCCAGCAGCAGGAGCGCCACGAAACCGCCGATCGTGAAGATCAGTGACAGCGGGTTCTTGCTCGCGCCGAGCAGGAATGCCCCGCCCAGGCCCAGCAGGGCCAGGCCGACCACCTGCAGTGCCCCGGACATCACCAGCTGCCACGAGGCCACCAACGGCGAGGCGCCCCACAGCCGCTGTTGGCGGTAGACGAACGTGGCCGACAACACCGGGCCGCCCGGCAGCGTCGTGGACAGCGCATTGCCGGCGTAGAACGCGGCCTCGGACCGCAACTGCTTGACCTGGACCCCGGCGGACCGGAGCAGGGTGCGCTGAATCTGCGCGAAGCTGTGCATCGAGGCCAGGGCCGCGACGGCCGCGGCGGCGACCCACCACCACGTCGCGGACAACAGGCTGCGCCACGCCTTGGCCAGCTGTTCCCAAACCATCACGACCTCGACAGTCAGCACGACGACGGCGATGCCGATGAGAACCCAGCGCAGCCACCAGTACTTGCCGCGGGGCCGACCCTGCGGCCGGGCGGCCGTCCAAGGGTCGGTCGACGCGTCGTGTGACACGCATACAGAGTAAACGGCGTGTCGTGTACGGCGCGCCGTGTGCGGGCGCATTGCGCAACCCCCCGGCGTCATCCCGCGGCGTTACGCTGGCGCCCATGTCACAAGCCGACGCAGCGGTCGATCCAGTGGTACGTAAAGCCGCAGCCTGGTCATGGCGGTTGTTGGCGATCTTCGGCGCGGTGCTCGCCGTGCTGTGGGTCGTCGTCAAGCTCGAGGTGATCGTGGTCCCGGTGCTGCTGGCGACGCTGGCATCGGCGTTCCTGCTGCCGGCGGTCGACCTGCTGACCCGGCGCGGACTGCCGCGCGGTGCGGCCGTCGCGGTGATGCTGCTGAGCTCCATCGTGGTGATGGGCGGCATCCTGACGTTCGTCGTCTTCCAGTTCATCGACGGCGCCCCGGCGCTGGTCGAGCAGGTGGCCAAGAGCATCGACGGCGCTCGTAAATGGTTGACCGAAGGCCCGATCCTGCATCTGAGCAGCGATCAGATCAACAGCGTCGGGCAGACCGCCATCGACGCCCTGAAGAACAATCAGGCCAAGCTGACCAGCGGGGTCTTCTCCACCGCCGGCGCGCTCACCGAGATCATCACCGGGATGCTGCTGGTCCTGTTCACCCTGATCTTCCTGCTGCACGGCGGCCGCGACATCTACGCCTTTGTCACCAGGATCTTCCCGGCCACGGTCCGGGACCGGGTGCGGGATGCCGGCCGGGCCGGATTCGGCTCGCTGATCGGGTATGTCCGCGCGACGTTCGTGGTCGCTCTGGTCGATGCCGTCGGCATCGGCACCGGGTTGGCGATCATGGGAGTGCCCCTGGCCCTGCCGCTGGCATCCCTGGTGTTCCTGGGCGCGTTCGTCCCGCTGGTCGGTGCCGTGCTGACCGGTTTCGTGGCAGTGGTGGTGGCGCTGATCGCCAAGGGCTGGATCTACGCGTTGATCGCGCTCGGCCTGATCATCGCGGTGCAGCAGCTGGAGGCCCACGTGCTGCAGCCCATCGTGATGGGCCGCGCGGTGTCCGTCCACCCGCTCGCCGTCGTGCTGGCGATCGCCGGTGGCGGGGTCACCGCCGGCATCATCGGCGCACTGATCGCCGTGCCGATCGTCGCGTTCCTCAACAGCGCCATCCGCGTGCTCGTCGCCAGCGATCCGGACGCCGAACAAGCCGAACTACTCGCCGAAGCCGGGCCCGTGGCCGCCGCGACGGTGTCGCAAGGGGCCACGCCGCCTGCTACAGACGGCCCTCCCGGCGCAGCAGATCCGCAGCGCTGACCCCGCCGCCGGTACCGCGCCGCTGGGTTTCAGCGGTATCGATCTTCTCGGTGGCGTCGGGAGCGTCGGCCGGCTGGGCGCGGAACGCCGTGGTCGGCTCGTTGCCCTGATCGCCGGGCGCGTCTGACGGCGTCTGAATCTGCGGCCCGGAAGCGCTGATGTTGCCGCGCAGCTGCCCGAGCCACGACTCGATTTCCCGGTTGCCGCTGGCGCCCTGACCCTGGCCCGGCTCGGCGGGACGGGCCGCGCCCGGCGCGCGGAACGCCGTGGTGGCGGGCTCGGAGGCCGGACCGAAGGCGGTGGTCGCCGGGTCGCCGATCGCGGTGGTCGGCGGCGTCGGGTCCCCGTTCTGCGGGGTGACGGCGCGCGTCACATTCGACACCACGTTGCGGAAGGCGCCCTTGGCGGCGCTGAACCGCGTGGTCGCGGGCTCGGTGGACGGAGCCTCCGGCACCGCGGGCGGGGCCTGCGGAGCCGGCGGCTGCGGCGGAGCACTCGGCATCCGGTTGGTCGGTGCCTGACTCGGCGGCTGCGGCTGGCCCGGGTTGATCCGGGTCGGCACGGCGCGCTGGCCGGCGGCCGGATGCGTCGGATCGTGCGGCGGCCGGACCGGAGCACCGGAGCCGACCAGGGCACGCGGATCTTCGGGTTCGCGGACCGCGGGACGCTTGCGCTCGTCCGGCAGCTCGGTCTCGCCGAGACCCAGCTTCTGCTGGACCCGCTTCATCCACAGCGGCGCCCACCAGCAGTCGTCGCCGAGCAGCTTCATGACGGCCGGCACCAGGAACATGCGGATGACGGTGGCGTCGAGCAGCAGCGCCATCAGCAGACCGAATGCCAGGTACTTCATCATCACCAGGTCGGAGAACGCGAAGGCGCCGACGACGACGGCCAGCACCAGCGCGGCACCGGTGATCAGGCGGCCCGTGGTGGCGGTACCGATCCGGATGGCCTCGGCGGTGGACATGCCGCGCTCGCGGGCCTCCACCATGCGGGACACCAGGAAGACCTCGTAGTCGGTCGACAGACCCCAGATGACCGCGATGATCAGGCCGATCATGGGCGCCATCAGTGGCTGCGCGGTGTAGTTCATCAACCCCGACCCGTGCCCGTTCTCGACGAACATCCAGGTCAGGATGCCCATCGTCGAGCCGAGGGTGAGGGCGCTCATCAGGGCGGCCTTGATGGGCAGCACCAGCGAGCCGAACGCCAGGAACATCAGGACGGTCGTGGTGATCACCAGGATCGCGACCATCAGCGGCAGTTTCTCGAACAGCGTGCTGATGCTGTCCTGCTCCAGCGCCGGGGTGCCGCCGACCATCACCTGGACGCCGTGCGGTTCCTGCAGGGCGCGCAGTTCGTTGATCTTCTCGCCGGCGTCACCGCTGTTGATGAGGCCGTTGGACAGCACCCGGACGGACGGGTCCTTGCTGCCGCCCTCCTGGTAGGTCCGCTCGGCCCACATCTTCGACTTGTCGTTGCCGTCCGGCGTCACGAACCCGCTAATGGTGCCGGCATTGGCCCGCACCTGGGCGATCTGCTGATCGGTGACGGGCTGGCCGTTGTCACTCTTGATGACGAGGGTCAGGGCGTTGGTGCGGAAGCCGGGGAAGAGCTGGTCGAACTCCTCCTGCGCGGTCCGGACCGAGTTGTCCGGCGGCAGGTACTTCTCGCTCATACCGGCGAGGGCCAGCTGTCCCAGCGGGATGACCAGCAGGATCATGCCGATGGTGATCGGCACCGCGAACGCCAGCGGCCGTTTCATCACGACGTTGACCAACTTGCCCCAGAAGCCCTTCTCGACTTCTTCGCGGGTCTTGGTCTTCTGCGTCTTCTCGGCGAACCAGTCGATGATCTTGCGCGAGAACGGCCAGTTGGCCAGGAACGGCACCTTCAGCAGGGTGCGCACGCCCAGGGCGTCGACGTTGGTGCCGAGGATGCCCAGCACCGCGGGCAGCACCGTGTTCGACAGGAACGCGGCCAGCAGCACCGACGCGATGATCGCGTAGGTGATGGACCGCAGGAAGCCCAGCGGGATCAGCAGCAGCGGCAGCGACGACGCGACGATGATCACCGCGGAGAACGCGACGGTCCGGCCCGAGGTCATGACGGATCTTCGGACCGCGGCCTCGACGTCGTAGCCCTCGGCCAGTTCTTCTCGGAACCGGCTCACGATGAACAGGCCGTAGTCGATGGCGATACCGAAGCCCATCATGGTGACGACGGGCTGGGCGAAGAAGTGCACCGGCCCGAATTCGGCGGTGAACCGCAGGATGCCGAGCGCGCCACCGATGGTCAGACCACCGATGATCGCGGGCAGTGCGGCAGCGATGGCGCCACCGAACACGAAGAACAGCACGACCGCGACGAGCGGCACGATCGCCAGCTCGGCGCGCTTCTGGTCGGTGCCGATGGTGCCGGTCAGCTCGCTCGCGAGCGGCTCCAGACCCGCCAGCTTGATGTTGCCGCCGTTGACCTTGTACAGGTCAGGGGCGACGGCCTGGTAGTTCTTCAGGATTGCGTCGTCGTTGTCGCCCTTGAGCGGGACGGTGATGAAGGTGTGCCGCAGGTCCTGCGTCGTCATCTTCTTCAGCCCGTCGCTGGGCGCTTTCAGCCAGCCGACCCAGGCGACCACCTTGTCCTTGTGGTCGTTGACGAAGGTGTCCAGCTCGCCGCTGACCTTCTTCTGCCACGCCGGGTCGGTGATCTTCTTGTCGTCGGGCGGCGTCAGGATGGCCACCACGAGGCTGGTCCGGTCGCGGCCGTAGACCTCGTCACCGAGCACCGACGCGGCGACGGACTCGCTGCCCTCGTTGTAGAAGCCACTCTGCGTGACATGCTCGCCGAGACTGGACCCGTACACGGCGCCACCAAGGCACAGTGCGACCATGACACCGATCACTATGTATCGGAATCGGTACACCGTTCGACCCCACCAGGCGAACACGTCAGCTCCTCACGATTATCTGCATAAAGTCCTGCTCAAAGGCACTCTCTAAGAGGTTGCCATTTTCAGCCACCGCACACGTCATCTGTAGTTTTTCCTAAACGCGCGAGCTCAGCAGCGCGGACAACGGCCGGAAGGGCTGCAGCCAGGCGCCCTGATCAGGCAGCGAATCCAGGCCGATTCGCGGCAGCGGCTCCCGGAAGACACCAGGGATGTCTTCCAGGTCGACGAAGTCCAAGGTATCCGACGCTAACGCCCAACTGGCATGTTCGCGAAATCCGACGACGGTCGCGGGAGTGCCGTCGTGGGCGATGTCCTCGAGCGGTTGGCGGAACGCCTGGCCGTCGGCAGAGGCCACATAGATGCCGGCCAGACCCTCGCTGCGGCGCAGCGCGATGTGCGCCAGCATGTCGCTGTCGACGTCGCTGTCCTCGTCGGTCTTCGGCTTGGCGAACACCGCGAAACCGACGTTACGCAGGGCCTCCACCCAGGGGCGCACGACGTCGGCGCTACCGGGGGCGATGTTGGTGAAGACGGTCGCCTCGGGCTCCAGGGACACCGGCGGCTGGTCCGGACGCCGGCCGTTCGCGATCTCGCTGGTGCGGGCCAGCAGCCAGCGGCCCAGCGCGTCGAAGCGGGGCCGGTGGGCGGCGGTCGGACGGCCGCCGAGGATCGACCCGAGGCCCATGTCGAGGTTCGGTGCGTCCCAGACCAGCAGCACCCGGTGCGGCCGGGGGCCCGGCGGCGGGGTGGGCGGGTAGGGCTTGACCTGTGGGATGGCCTCGGTGATCGTCACTCGGGCTTCTCCCAGATGAGCTCGGTGATGGGACTGCCCATCCGCATGCCCCGCGCCTCATATTTGGTCGTGGGCCGCTGGACGGAGATCGGCAGGTCGGCGTCGGCCGACGTGCGCTTCAGTGTCGGCTCGGCGTCGCCCACTTCGGCGATCTGCACCGCGTAGTCGGCGTGGTCGGTGGCCGCGTGCAGGATGCCGCCGGGCCTGAGCCGGCTGGAGATGAGCGCCACCGTCTCGGCCTGCAGCAGCCGGCGCTTGTGGTGACGGGCCTTGGGCCACGGATCCGGGAAGAACACCCGCACCGCCGTGAGGGCGCCCGGGGCGATCATGTGTTCCAGCACATCGACGCCGTCACCGCGGACGAATCTCACATTCGTCAGGCCGGCCCGGTCGACGCCGCCGAGCAGCTGGGCCAGGCCCTTGCGGTAGACCTCGACCGCGATGACGTCGAGGTGTGGTTCCTCCTGTGCCATGGCCAGCGTCGAGATGCCGGTGCCGCTACCGATCTCCAGCACCACGGGCGCGGTGCGGCCGAACCAGGCGGCGGTGTCGATCAGCGGGGCGGGCTCGCCGTCGTCCGAGCGGGCGACTTTGCCCAGCTCAGGCCACCGTCGGTCCCAGGTGCTCTGTTGCTTGGTGGACAGGCTCGAGCGGCGGGACCGGAAGCTGGTGACGCGGCGGTGCTGGTGGGTGGGCGCGGCGGTGGTTTCGGCGGCCGGTTCGTTTTCGGCCGCCGAGGCGCCGGCCGACGAGGCAGCGTCGTCCTCGCGCTGGGCATACATCCGTCCATCGTCTCTCATTCGGCTGTGAGAGCCCGCATCGTGGTGCAGATTGATACCCAACAGTTGCCTGGAAAACGGCGTCGGTCACACCTGCGCGGAGGTGCGACGATGGCTTCGGGTGGGGTGGTGGGAAGAACACCGGGGGTACGTGGTGTCGGGGGATCTTTGGCGGCGGTTCACAGCTGCTCTGCGGGGGCTGACGGACGAGGTGCCGGGGCTGGCGCACGTCGTCGTGGGCCCCGATGTGGGCGACGCCGCCGGCCGGTACCGGTCGATCTGTGCCGTCTTGGGCGAGATTGCCTGGGCGGCAAGCGAATTGGACGACGATCGGGTGTACCGGTGGTTGGCGTCCGACGCGATAGCGGCCCTGCGGACCGCCGCGGCGACGGCAGCGCTGGTGGCCGACGGTTTGGTGGTCGACGCCGCCATGGACCCCGACGCCCACCTGCGGCGGGCGCTGCACTGGCGACGCTATGGCCGTCGTACCCCCGCTGACCTGCACCGTCGCTGTGCCGCAGACGTCAGCCGGGGGTCGTTGCGGCTGCTCGCGCGCGCCGGTGCGGGGCCGGTGACGTCCCGGCTGGAACTGCAGCGCATCCGGCTGGAGCTGGTCCGCGACTCCCGTCGGCGATACGGCGACCTGCATGCCGATCTGCTCGCCCGGGCGCCGTCCCGGCGGGCCGCGGCCGGGAGTTTCGAAGCCGGTGCCCGCGAGCGGTTGGCCGAGGTGGCCGAGCGGCTCCGCGACGACACCGCCCTCGCGCTGGGCGCTCCCGGGCCTGCCGACCGGTGGCCGGTGCCCGTCGTCCCCGGGCCGGTGCCGGCCCAGCGCCCGGACGAGACGTGGCTGGGGCTCGTACTGGGCGCGGGTTTCGGTCTCGGCGCGGCACTGGGGCTGGCCAGGATGGCGACCGGGCTGGCCGGGGTGCCCGACGGCGTCGGCGGTCTCGTGGGATTGGCGCTCGGTCTGGCGCTGACCGTGGCGGTCATCGGCGGCCGCGCCCGGCTGCACCGGCGGGCGGTGCTGGACCGGTGGGTCGGGACCGCCGTCGCGGCGGCGCGGCAGGCGAGTGAAGAGGAACTGGCGTACCGATTACTGGAGGCGCAGGCGGGCTTGGCGTCCGCACATCACAAAACGAAAAATTGACCGCTTTACGAATTGTGCCCATCGAGGCCGTCGCGCTACTGACGAGTAACCGCCCGTCGGCGCCCTCAAACGCATTACCTGCGGGTTCAGGAGCGCCGATTGGGCTTTCTGAATCGTTCTTGTGAGAGATCGGACAGCGGCCCGATTGTCCACTTGTATGTCACTCACGTTAACCTCTAAAGAGGTATAGCTGCGATTTGCGAGCAGGAGAATTTGATGACCTCAGCGACCATTCCCGGTCTCGACGCCGCTCCGACCAATCACGCCGGGCTGCTCGCCTGGGTGCGTGAAGTTGCGGAGCTGACTCAGCCCGACCGGGTGATGTTCGCCGACGGCTCGGAAGAGGAGTATGACCGCCTCGCCGCTCACCTCGTCGCCGCCGGCACGTTCCAGAAGCTGAACGAAGAGAAGCAGCCGAATTCGTATCTCGCACTGTCGGATCCGTCTGACGTCGCCCGTGTCGAGTCGCGCACCTTCATCTGCTCGGAGCGCGAAGAGGACGCCGGCCCCACCAACAACTGGATGGACCCGGCCGAGATGCGCGGCATCATGACCGACCTCTACCGCGGTTCCATGCGCGGCCGCACCATGTGGGTCGTGCCCTTCTGCATGGGCCCGCTGGACGCCGAGGATCCCAAGCTCGGCGTCGAGATCACCGACTCAGAGTACGTCGTCGTCTCGATGCGCACCATGACCCGCATGGGCGCCAAGGCGCTGGCCAAGATCGGTGACGACGGCTTCTTCGTCAAGGCGCTGCACTCGCTCGGTGCGCCGCTGGAGCCGGGCCAGGCCGACGTGCCGTGGCCCTGCAACGAGACCAAGTACATCACCCACTTCCCCGAGACCCGCGAGATCATGAGCTACGGCTCGGGTTACGGCGGCAACGCGCTGCTGGGCAAGAAGTGCTACTCGCTGCGCATCGCCTCGGCCATGGCGCACGACGAGGGCTGGCTCGCCGAGCACATGCTGATCCTCAAGCTCATCTCCCCGGAGAACAAGGCGTACTACATCGCCGCGGCGTTCCCGTCGGCCTGCGGCAAGACCAACCTGGCGATGCTGCAGCCCACCATCCCGGGCTGGCGCGCCGAGACCGTCGGCGACGACATCGCCTGGATGCGCTTCGGCAAGGACGGCCGCCTGTACGCCGTCAACCCTGAGTTCGGCTTCTTCGGCGTCGCGCCGGGCACCAACTGGTCGTCGAACCCGAACGCCATGAAGACCATCGCCGCCGGCAACACCGTCTTCACCAACGTCGCCAAGACCGACGACGGTGACGTCTGGTGGGAGGGCCTGGAAGGCGAGCCGGAGCACCTCATCGACTGGAAGGGCCAGGACTGGATCCTGCGCGAGACGGAAACCAAAGCGGCGCACCCGAACTCGCGCTACTGCACCCCGATCTCGCAGTGCCCGTCGGTCGCCCCCGAGTGGGACGACCCGCAGGGTGTGCCGATCTCGGCGATCCTGTTCGGTGGCCGCCGCAAGACGACCGTGCCGCTGATCACGCAGGCCCGCGACTGGCAGCACGGCGTGTTCATCGGCGCCACCCTGGGCTCCGAGCAGACCGCCGCCGCCGAGGGCAAGGTCGGCACCGTGCGCCGCGACCCGATGGCCATGCTGCCGTTCCTCGGCTACCACGTCGGTGACTACTTCCAGCACTGGATCAACATCGGCAAGAACGCCGACGAGTCCAAGATGCCGAAGATCTTCTTCGTCAACTGGTTCCGCCGTGGCGACGACGGCCGCTTCCTGTGGCCGGGCTTCGGCGAGAACAGCCGCGTGCTGAAGTGGGCCATCGAGCGCATCGAGCACCAGGCCGAGGGTAAGAGCACCCCGATCGGCATTGTTCCCACCGCCGCTGACCTGGACCTGGAGGGTCTGGACGTGTCGGCCGCCGACGTCGACGAGGCGCTGGCCGTGCGTGTCGACGAGTGGCAGAACGAGCTGCCGCTGATCGAAGAGTGGTTCGAGTTCGTCGGCGAGAAGCTGCCGACCGGCATCAAGGACGAGTTCGACGCTCTCAAGCACCGCTTGGCCGAAGAGGCCTAAGGCGCTATCCCACGCAACCACACAACCCCCGGTCTCCCAGGAGATCGGGGGTTGTGTGTATTTGCGGCTACTTCGCCGCGCCTCTTCGTTGATCCTGCGGTGGGGGCGGGAAAGTGCGAGTGGCGAGGACCCTGGGCGCAGGGTGAACGTGGCCAGACGGTTGACTCTGCGCTGGGGGCGGGAAAGTGAGAGTGGCGAGGACCCTGGCCGCAGGGTCAGCGAGGACGGTCGACGGCCCTGTCCGCGCTCGACGGCTCCCCGGCGCCCTCGAACAGGGTTAGCCACACAATGAAGTTAGGTCAGCCGAACTCGAAAGGTTAACGACTCTGACCAGCAAATTCAGCGTTGCAAGTCAAACTAATTCGTAGCAACGCTAAGTTGCTGGCGTCGTTTTGGGCGGCTAACGTCAGCGGCGTGACCAGCACCCGATCAGCCCGACCGACCATGCGTCGGCCGCTTGTGCGATCCCTGTTGCTGGCCGCTGCGTTCGTTCTCCCGGCGGTGGCGCTGCGCCTCGCCGGCGTGCACCCGAACCCCGTCGTCTCGCTGCTGGCCTACGGCGCGGCTGTCGTCGCCGCCAGCTTCGTGCTGGCCTGGGCGGCCGAAGCGGCGCAGGTCGACGTGTCCGGCGGCCTCGCCATCGCCGTTCTGGCCCTGATCGCGGTGCTGCCCGAATATGCCGTCGACCTCTACTACGCCTACGTCGCCGGCCACAACGCCGAGTACGTGCAATACGCCGCTGCCAACATGACCGGCTCCAACCGGCTGCTCATGGGTATCGGCTGGCCGGTCGTGGTGATCGTCGGCCTGTATGTCGCACAGCGCATGTCGGCCGATAAGACCAGCAAATCGATGCTGGCGCTGGAACCCGGCAACCGCGTCGAGCTGGGTTTCCTGCTCATCGCCGGACTCGTCGCGTTCATCATCCCGACGACCGGCCGCATCCACCTCGTGCTCGGTGTGGCACTGCTGGCGTGGTTCGGCTTCTACCTGTACAAACTCACCCGCGGCGAGCCGGAGGAGCCCGAGCTCGTCGGTACCGCGGCGGCCATCGGCGCGCTGCCGGACCGGGCCCGCCGCATCACCGTCGTGACGTTGTTCGCGGTGTCGGGCGCTGTCATCCTGATGTGCGCGGAGCCGTTCGCGAACAGCCTGATCAACGCCGGTACCGAGCTGGGCGTCGACCGCTTCCTGCTGGTGCAGTGGCTCGCGCCGCTGGCCTCGGAGGCGCCGGAGTTCATCATCGCGACCATCTTCGCCTCGCGGGGCAAGAGCACCGCGGCGATCGCGACCCTCATCTCGTCCAAGGTCAACCAGTGGACGCTGCTGATGGGCTCGCTGCCCATCGCCTACCTCGCCGGTGGTGGCGGCACCGAGCTGGTTCTCGACGGTCGGCAGGTCGAGGAGGTGCTGCTGACGGCCACCCAGACCATGATGGGCGTCGCGCTGATCCTGTCGCTGCGGTTCCACCGGGCGACGGCGTGGCTGCTGTTGGCGTTGTTCGTGGTGCAGTTCCCGATCACGTCGACCACCGGCCGCCTGCTGCTGTGCGGCGTTTACGGTGCGCTGACGGTGATGGGCTTGATCATCAACCGCCGTCACATCGTCGCGACGCTGCGGGCACCGTTCAGTGCCGGCGACCACGACGTCCACGGCGTGCGGTTCGACGGCCGGGAGTTGTCGATCGCCGGTCGGTGACCGCGGTGGTGACCGGCGCGAACCGGGGTGTCCAGGATGAGGTCCGCCGCGCGCGCCGCCATCGCCATGGCGGGCGCATTTGTGTTGCCGGACACCATGATCGGCATGATCGACAGGTCGGCCACCCGTAGTCCGTCGATGCCGCGGACCCGCAACTGGTCATCGACGATGTCGTCGTCGTCCGGTCCCATGCCGCAGGTGCCGATCGCGTGGAACCCGGTCAGCCCCTGCGTCATCGCGGCGTGCAGGAGCTCGTCATCGCATTGGGTATCGGGTCCGGGCGTCAGCTCCGTGGCGATGAGGTCGGCGATGGGCGACTGCTGGAACACCTCGCGCATGGTGCGCAGCACCCCGATGGCAGTGGTCCGGTCGTGGGCGGTGGCCAGGTAGTTGGGGTCGATCATCAAGGGGTGGTCCGGATCGGGTGAGCTGATCCAGACGGCGCCTTCCGACGTCGGCCGGAGAATCTCGCCCATACAGGACAGGCCGGGTAGACGCTCGACGCTGCCGCCGGCGCCGGCCAGTGTCAGCGCGGTGACGAGCATCTGTCCGTCGACGCGCGACTGGTCGGGTCCGGTCTTGAAGAACGCGAGCACGTCGCCGGTCGGTGCCGCCAGGGGTCCGCGGCCGCCGGCGGCATACCGGATCGTGGACCGAACCTTGCCGCAGGTGGTCGCCAGGTGCCGGTTGTGCCCGATGTTCCGATTGAGCCGGTAGGTGTTCACGAGCGTCCGGTGATCCCGCATGCGCCGCCCGACGTTCGAGCGCGCCAGGTAGCGCGGCACGCCGGCGTCCGCGAGTACCTCGCTGGGGCCGATTCCGGAGAGCTGCAACAGTTTTGGTGATCCGAGGGCGCCGAGGGTGAGGATCACTTCGCGATTCGCCCGGACCACCGTCGACAGCCCGTCGATCCGGATCACCACCCCCGTGGCCCGGCCGCGGGTGAACTCCAGTCGCTCTGCCGTCGCGCCGGTGAGCACCTGCAGGTTGGGGCGGGCGCGCACCGGGTCCAGGAATGCGGTGGCGGCGCTGACGCGCCTGCCGTTGTGGATGGTCGCGGGCGAAAGCCCGATGCGCGGTTCGTCCGTTTCGTTCAGGTCGCCGAGCGGGCGCATGCCCAGGCGGGTACCGGCGGCGATCGTGGTCAGCGCGAGCGGATCGGGGTCGCGGACGACGCTGATCGCCAGTTCACCGCCGAAGCCGCGCGTGGATGACTGGCCGATGGTGTTGTGTTCGAAGCTTCGGTACGCGGCCAGGATGTTGTCCCAGCCCCAGCCGCGATTGCCCAGCTTTTCCAGTTCGTCGAAGTCGGCTTTCTGGCCGCGGTTGTAGACCATGCCGTTGACCGAGCTCGATCCGCCGAGAACCTTGCCGCGCGGCCAGAATTCAGTGGTGCCGTGGGGTCCGAGGGGGATGGTCTGGTGCTGCCAGATGTACCGCGGGTCGCCGAACAGCCGACTGCCGAGTTTGGGGACGCGAAGATACGGGCTACGCGCCCGGCCACCGGCTTCGATGAGGAGTACCCGGTTGCGGGGATCGGCGGACAGGCGATTGGCGAGTACGCAGCCTGCCGTCCCGGCGCCCACCACGAGGTAGTCGAATGTGGCCATCGCGACCTCCGGTCGGCGTCACTCAAACTTTGCCAGAATCACAGTCGCAAGCTCACGACATCGACAGATAGTCGCATAGATCTGCAAAATATGTCGACTACAGCTGCGTCTGGCGATTTGCTGAGAGTTTGCCAAAATCGCACGAATAGCACAATATCGGCCGTCAGCCGGACGTTGCCGGCCGTCGCCGGGTAGTTGTTGAAGTCGCAGGATTCCGCACGTCCGCCTTCTTGACAGGTGTCAAGTCACCTGCCGTAGAGTGCCGTCATGCAGATTCGCCAGCACGTGGGCAGTGGGAAACCGGCCGTCATCTTGCACCCGTCCGGCACGGTGGTGACGTTCGACGAGCTGGAGGCCCGGGCCAACCGGCTGGCTCATCATTTCCGGGCCAACGGGCTCGTCGAGGGTGACGTCGTTGCCATCCTGATGGAGAACAACGAGCACATGCACGCGGCGATGTGGGGTGCGCGGCGCAGCGGCCTGTACTACGTGCCGATCAACATCCACCTGACGCCGGCCGAAGCCGCCTACATCATCGAGAACAGCGGAGCCGCCGCGGTGATCGGCTCGGCGGCTCTCGGCGACACGTGTGCCGGTCTGGCCGAGCAGCTCACGGGCGGGCTGCCCAAGCTGCTCATGATCGCCGACGGCGAGTTGCCGGGCTGGGACCGCTACCCGGAATGCGTTGCGGCTTATCCCGATACGCCGATCGACGACGAGATCGAAGGCGACCTGCTGCAGTACTCGTCGGGCACGACGGGGCGCCCGAAGGGCATCAAGCGCGAGCTGACGCACCTGCCGCCGGCCGAGGTGCCCGGGCTCATGAAGATGCTGATGAGCTTCTGGCTCCCCAAGGATGCCGTCTACCTGAGCCCGGCGCCGCTGTACCACACGGCGCCGTCGGTGTGGTCGATGCAGATTCAGGCCGAGGGCGTCACCACGGTCGTGATGGAGAAGTTCGACGCCGAGGGCTGTCTGGACGCCATCGCACGCTACGGCGTCACGCACGGCCAGTTCGTGCCCGTGATGTTCACCCGGATGCTGAAACTGCCGCAGTCCGTGCGGGATTCGTACGATCTGTCGTCGCTCGAGCGCGTCATGCACGCCGCCGCCCCGTGCCCGGTGGAGATCAAGAAGCAGATGATCGACTGGTGGGGTCCGATCGTCGACGAGTACTACGCCTCCTCCGAGGCCATCGGCTCCACCCTGATCACGGCCGAGGACTGGCTGACGCACCCCGGGTCGGTCGGTAAGCCGATGCTGGGCGTCCTGCACATCCTCGACGAGGAGGGCAACGAGCAGCCGCAGGGCGTGCCCGGCGAGATCTACTTCGAGGGCGGGAACACCTTCGAGTACCTGGACGATGCCGAAAAGACCGCGGCCTCAAGGGATGCGCACGGCTGGGCGACCGTCGGCGACATCGGTTACCTCGACGAGGAGGGCTACCTCTACCTGACCGACCGCCGGCATCACATGATCATCAGTGGCGGTGTGAACATCTACCCGCAGGAAGCGGAGAACGTCCTCGTCACGCATCCCAAGGTGATGGACGCCGCGGTGTTCGGCATTCCGGATGCCGAGATGGGCCAGAGCGTGAAAGCGGTTGTGCAGACCGTGGATCCGGCCGACGGCACCGAGGAGTTCGGTGTGGAGCTGCTGGGCTGGTTGCGAGACCGGCTGACGCATTACAAGTGCCCGCGGTCCATCTCGTTCGAAGAACAATTGCCGCGGACCGACACGGGCAAGCTGTACAAGCAATCGCTGATCGAGAAGTACTCTGGCTGACGTGCCCACTGGCGGACCGTTTTTCGAGGACCTCATCATAGGTCAGGTTTTCGACTGGGCGCCCGGGATGACGCTCACCGACGGCGCCGCGGCAGTGCACCAGGCCATCCTCGGCGACCGGATGCGGCTGCCGCTCGATGCCGCGTTGACCGCCGCGGTCACCGGATCACCGCGGGCATTGGCGCATCCGGCGCTCGTGTGCGACGTCGCGATCGGTCAGTCGACCCTGGTGACCCGCCGGGTCAAGGCGAATCTGTTCTACCGCGGGCTGCGGTTCCACCGCTTCCCGCACATCGGCGACACCATCACCACCCGCACCGAAGTCGTTGGCCTCAAGCAGAATTCGGCAAAACCAGGCAGGCCGCGCACGGGTCTGGCCGCCCTGCGCATGATCACCATCGACCAGGACGGCCGCACGGTGCTCGACTTCCACCGGTGCGCCATGCTGCCGCTGCGCGACGACGCCGACGACACCGGCCACGCCGACGACCTCAGCATCATCGGCACCACCGCACCCGGCCTGCCCGACCCCGCCGCGGGATGGAGTGCCGACGCCTGGCGCTCCGCGGTGCCCGGCGACAATTTCGACCCGGAGCTCGCCGGCCAGGTGTTCACCAGCACGGCCGACGTCGTCAGCAGCGCCCCGGAACTGGCCCGCCTGACGCTCAACATCGCTGCCACGCATCATGATTCGCGTGTGGCCGGCAGCCGCCTGGTGTACGGCGGGCACACCATCGGCCTGGCATTGGCGCAAGCCACCCGGCTCCTGCCGAACATCGTCGGTGTCCTGGGCTGGGAGTCGTGCGACCACACCGGCCCCGTGCACGAGGGCGACACCCTCTACAGCGAGCTGCACGTCGAAGCCGCGCACGAGGCGCCGGGCCGCGGCGGGACACTCGATCTGCGGTCCGTGGTGTTCGCCGTCGACGGTGACGGCCCCGACCGGCAGGTACTGGACTGGCGGTTCAGCGTCCTGCAGTTCTGACCATTGCCACAATGGCGGCGTGAGCACGTTGCGGTTGTCCGAGCTGGGCAGTGACCCGGAGTCGGTACTGCGGCTCGTCCGGTTCTTCGACGACCTCGACGCCTCCGGTGTCGACGGGGTGCTGGAAGCGGCGCAGGTCGTCGCGGGGTGTCCCGTCCACGTGCGCTGGGACGGCTCGGCGCCGGAGGTCTGGTTGGAGCGCGACGCCCCGGCCCATCCGTTGGACGGCGTCCTGCTCGACCGGGTGCGGCACACGCTGGGTGACATCGGTGCCCGGGTGCCGCCGAGCTTCGGCGACCCCGCGCTGGTCGAGGTCGTGCTGTCGAGCCGGGAGCGCCCCGAGGACCGGGCGCGGGCGATCAGGCTGCTGGGGCTCGACGAGTCCCGCGAGGTCCGGGTGCTCGCGGTGTCGGCGCAGTCGTCGCCGGAAGCGCTGCGGGTCATCACGTCGGCCCTGACCGCGGTGTCGGTGCGGACCGCGGACCTGGGTACCGCGACGGCGGTGGTGTGCCAGGGCCGCACCAACACCCGGGCGCTGTCCGACGGGTTGGACCAGGCGATCGTCACCGCGTTCCCGGCGCCGCTACCGGTCGGCGCCGACCGGGGGCCGTGGGTCGGCCTCGGGGCGGCCGGCGGCGTGTTCGCCGCGCCGACCTCGTGGGCGCAGGCGTTGCGGGCGCTGCGGTTCGCGTCGTCGACCGGCTTCGGCCGGCGTGCCGTCGCCTACGAGCGGCTCAGCGCGCTCGAGCTGCTGGCCGAGCTGCCCCCCGAGGCCACGCGCGGCAGTCACGCGCTGGCCCGCATCAACGAGATCGCCGCGACGCCCACCGGCCGGCTGCAGGTCGAGACGGCCGAGGCGTTCTGCGTGTTCGGTTCCCTGCGGCGGACGGCCGAGGAACTGCACGTGCACCACAGCACGGTGGCTGCGCGGCTGGCGCACATCGAATCCCAATTGGGTTGGGACATGGACGATCCGCTGGACCGGTTCTCCGCGACCCTGGTCTTGATGATCCGGCGGATCGCGTTGTCGTCGGCGGAGCTGACGGACTGAGCCGGGTCAGCCCGCCAGCGGAACGATCATGAACGTGGCCGTGGACCGGGCCAACACCCGCTCGGCGGCATCGACGATCGAGCATTCACAGCTCAGCAGTCGGCGACCGACATTCACCACCTGGGCTTCGGCGACGAGTGGCCCGCCGTGCGGCTGCCGGTAGTAGCGGACGTGCATGTCGGTGGTGACGGGGATTTCTGATCCGAGGTCGAAGAGGCCTTCGAGGCAGAAGCCGGACGCGGCGTCTGCGAGCGTCGCCAGCATCCCGCCGTGGATGCCGCCGGGCGCGACGCCTTCGAGGTCTGGCGCGAGCGGCATCGACAGGATCGCGACGCCCTGCTCCTGCCACACCACGCTGAGCCGCAAATGGCGGTGAACGGGGGACCGCCGCAGATCTTCGGTCGCTTCGAGCGGATCGCGGAACGCGTGCGCCATGGCCGGGCACCTCCTGTCGCGCGGGAGATCCGCATGTTATCGCCCTCGGCAACGGCTGACACTGATTAGCTACATCCGACGTTCGTCGGGAAATCTGCGCGCAAAAGCCGACGTACGTCGGATGACCGGGCCCGGCCCGGTTCGTGATGATGGCCACACCACGCTGAACAGCCCACGCTCAGTCGCAGACCCAAGGAGTATCCACATGGCCATCATCGACCCCACCAAGACCTGGGAACTGGTGGAGGAACGCCTGTCGCGCACGACGAACGAACGCCACCGCCAGGTGTTGAGCATCGTGCTCGAACACATGAAGGCGGAGGCCGTGCCGGACATGGATCGCCTGATGGCCACGTTGTCCCCGAACCCGGACTACCACTTCTGGTACGCCAACACCGATATGGGCCCGAAGACCACCGAGGGTGTGCGCGCGTACTACGAGGCGTTCGTCGCCAGCGGTGCCAATCACCTCGTCTTCGAGATCGATCGCCTTGCCGTCGACGATGATCTGGTGATGACCGAAGGCTGGATGAAGATGATCTACCCGGGCGCGGCTGCACAGGCGATCGGTGTGGATGTCGAAGACCCGAACGGCGACTACCTGCTGGTGTTCCGTCAGCTCATCAACTGGCCGATCGATGCCGACGGCCTGATCGTCGGCGAGGATGCCTACCAGACCGGCCCGGTCAGCGTCACCAAGCTTGGCGTGGCAGACCTGCCGCAGGCGTACATCGACCAGAAGAACGCCGCCGCCGCCAATGCCTGAACGTCGCGAGGACATCGCAACCCTGCTGCTCGACCGCCTCGGCGACGAGCGGCTGGGGCTGCGTACCCGGGACCAGGACTGGACCTGGGACGAGGTGGTCCGCGAGTCCGCCGCCCGCGGCGCATACGCCGCCGAGCTACGGGCTGACGGCCCCTTCCACATCGGCGTGCTGCTGGACAACGTGCCCGACTTCCTCTTCTGGCTGGGCGGTGCCGCCCTGTCCGGGGCGACGATCGTCGGCATCAACCCGACGCGCGGCAACGCGGAGCTGGCCGGCGAGGTCCGGCATGCGGACTGTCAGCTGATCGTCACGGATTGGGCGGGGCGGGAACGGCTTTCGGGACTCGACCTCGGCCTGACACCCGACCGCATCCTCGTCATCGACGACCCCGCCTACCAAGAAGCGATTTGTGCACGAAAATCCGCGGCAGGCGCGGAAAATCGTGCACAAATCACGGCGGCGGACGGCGTTGGCGCCGAGTCGTTGTTGTTGCTGCTCTTCACCTCCGGCACCACCGGCGCGTCGAAGGCCGTCAAGTGCAGCCAGGGCCGCCTGGCGTGGATCGCCTACTCAGCGGTGGACAAGTTCAACCACGTCCGCGAGGACGTCGACTACTGCTGCATGCCGCTGTTCCACGGCAACGCCATCATGGCGCTGTGGGCGCCGGCGCTGGCCGTCGGCGCGACCGTCTGCCTGACCCCGAGCTTCTCGGCGTCCGGGTTCCTGCCCGACGTGCGCTACTTCGGCGCGACGTTCTTTACCTACGTCGGCAAGGCGCTCGGCTACCTGCTGGCCACACCCGAACAGCCCGACGACGCCGACAACCAGCTCAATCGCGGTTTCGGCACCGAGGCCTCGCCGGAGGACCAGGCCTACTTCAAGCGCCGGTTCGGCGCGGAGCTCTTCGAGGGGTACGGCTCCAGCGAGGGCGGCGGCGCCGTCGTACTCGACCCGAACCAGCCCGAGGGAGCGCTCGGCCGGCCCGCCCATCCGGGCGTCGCGATCGTCAACCCGGAAACGATGATCGAGTGCGTCCCAGCGGTTTTGGACCGGCACGGCCGCATCCTCAACCCGGACGACGCCGTCGGCGAGATCATCGACAAGCTCGGCACCAAGAAGTTCGAGGGCTACTACAAGAACGACGCCGCCGACGCCGACCGGATCCGCAACGGCTGGTACTGGACCGGAGATCTCGGCTACCTCGACGAGAACGGCTTCATCTACTTCGCCGGCCGGCGCGGTGACTGGATCCGGGTCGACGGCGAGAACACGTCGGCGTTGTCCATCGAGCGCGTGCTGCGGCGTCATCCCGAGGTGATCGCCGCCGGCGTGTACGCGGTGCCGGACCCCCGCTCGGGTGATCAGGTGATGGCGGCCATCGAGGTCGCCGACCCGATCCTGTTCGACGTCGACAAGTTCGTGCAGTACCTGAACGACCAGGACGACCTGGGTAAGAAGGGCACGCCGCGGTTCCTGCGGATCTCGGACTCGCTGCCCGTCACCGGCTCCAACAAGGTGCTCAAGCGCGAGCTGCAGGCGGACAAGTGGCACACCGACGAACTGGTGTACCGCTGGGTGGGTCGGGGCGTACCGGTTTACGGCCTGATGTCCGACGATGCCAAGCGCGCGTTGGACGATGAGTTCACGCAGTACGGACGGCAGCGATACCTATAGGGAGTTTGGGCATGACGGACTGGGACTCGACGGTTGACGTGCTGGTGGCGGGCTCCGGTGGCGGCGGCGTCACCGGTGCCTATACCGCCGCGCGTGAGGGACTCGAGGTGCTGCTGGTCGAGGCCACCGACAAGTTCGGTGGCACCACTGCCTACTCCGGGGGCGGCGGCGTGTGGTTCCCCTGCAACCCTGTGCTGCAGCGGGCCGGCACCGACGACACCATCGAGGACGCGCTCGAGTACTACCACGCCGTCGTCGGCGACCGGACGCCGCGCGAGCTGCAGGACACCTACGTCCGGGGCGGTGCACCGCTCATGGAGTACCTGGAAGCCGATCCGAACATCAAGTTCGACATGCTGCCCTGGCCGGACTACTTCGGGAAGATGCCCAAGGCCCGGCTGGACGGTCAGCGGCACGTCGCGGCCCGTCCGCTGAAGATCGAAAAGGCGCCTGAATTCAAGGAATTGGTGCGCGGCCCGCTCGACAACGACCGGCTAGGCGTCCCGCAGCCCGACGACTACTTCATCGGCGGCCGCGCGCTGATCGCTCGCTTCCTGGTGGCGCTGAAGCAATACCCCTCGGCGGCAACACAACTCAATACCGCGCTGGTCGAGCTGGTCACCGAGGACGGTGCCGTCGTCGGAGCCGTTGTCGAGACCGACGGGGTCCGCAAGGCGATCAGGACGCGCAATGGTGTGCTGCTCGCGGCCGGCGGCTTCGAGGGCAACGACGAGCTGCGGCACAAGTACGGCGTGCCCGGCGAGGCGCGAGACACCATGGGGCCCTGGGGAAATCTGGGTCAGGCGCATGAGGCGGGCATCGCCGTGGGTGCCGACACCGATCTCATGGAGCAGGCGTGGTGGTCGCCCGGCCTGACCCATCCGGACGGTCGCAGCGCGTTCGCGCTGTGGTTCACCGGCGGCATTTTCGTCGACCAGGACGGCAAGCGGTTCGTCAACGAGTCCGCGGCGTACGACCGCATCGGCCGTGTCGTCGTGGACCGGCTGGCCAAGGGCGAGATGGCGTTGCCGTTCTGGATGATCTACGACGACACCGATCAGGGCGTGCCCCCGATCAAGGCCACCAACGTGTCCATGGTCGAGACCGAGAAGTACGTCGACGCCGGGCTGTGGCACACCGCGGACACCCTGGAGGAGCTGGCCGCCAAGATCGGGGTCCCGGCCGAACAGCTCGCCGCGACCGTCAAGCAGTTCAACGAATACGCCGACGCCGGCTCCGACCCCGACTTCGGCCGCGGCGACGAGGCCTACGATCGCGCCTTCTCCGGCGGCGCCTGCCCGATGGTCCGGATCGACAAGGCGCCGTTCCACGCCGCCAAGTTCGGCATCTCCGACCTGGGCACCAAGGGCGGCCTGCGGACCGACACCACCGGCCAGGTGCTCGACACCGCCGGCAACCCGATTCCCGGGCTGTACGCGGCGGGCAACACCATGGCCGCGCCGAGCGGCTACGCCTACCCGGGCGGGGGCAACCCGATCGGCACCAGCATGGTGTTCTCCCACCTGGCGGTGCTCGATATGGTCAAACGAGAGGCTTCGTAAGGGTCCCGGTTCCGGGGCTCGGCGAATTCGAAAGGGGCACAAGATGACTGAGGCTGAGGTCCGTCATATCGACGCCGGCGTGGAGATGACGCGGTTCGCCCGCGGCTGGCACTGCATCGGGCTGGCAGAGTCGTTCCGGGACGGCAAGCCGCACTCGGTGCAGGCGTTCGGTACCAAGCTCGTGGTGTTCGCCGACTCCACCGGCGCCATCAAGGTGCTCGACGGGTACTGCCGCCACATGGGTGGTGACCTGTCGCAGGGCACGGTCAAGGGCGACGCGGTGGCGTGCCCCTTCCACGACTGGCGTTGGGGCGGCGATGGCAAGTGCCAGCTGGTTCCGTACGCCAAGCGCACGCCGCGGCTGGCCCGCACCCGGGCCTGGCAGACCACCGAGGTCAACGGGCAGCTGCTGCTCTGGCACGACCCCGAGGGCTCGACGCCCGGCCCGGAGCTGACCCCGCCGACCATCGAGGGTTACGAGGAGGGCCAGTGGTCGCCGTGGCAGTGGAACTCGCTGCTGATCGAGGGGTCGCACTGCCGCGAGATCGTCGACAACAACGTCGACATGGCGCACTTCTTCTACATCCACCACGCCTACCCGACGTACTTCAAGAACGTCATCGAGGGCCACACCGCCAGCCAGTTCATGGAGTCCAAGCCCCGGCCGGACTACGCGACCCGCGAGCTGTGGGACGGCACGTATCTGCGTTCGGAGGCGACGTATTTCGGGCCGGCGTACATGATCAACTGGCTGCACAACGATCTGGCCCCGAACTTCACGGTCGAGATCGCGCTGATCAACTGCCACTACCCGGTGACGCATGATTCGTTCGTGCTGCAGTGGGGAGTGGCGGTGCAGAACAATCCGGCGTTGCCGGCGGACAAGACCGAGAAGCTGGCGGCGTCGTTGAGCCGCAGTTTCGGAGACGGCTTCATGGAAGACGTCGAGATCTGGAAGAACAAGACGCGCATCGAGAACCCGCTGCTGACCGAGGAAGACGGTCCGGTGTACCAGCATCGCCGCTGGTACGAGCAGTTCTATGTCGACGTCGCCGACGTCAAACCCGACATGGTCGCCCGCTTCGAGCAGGAAGTCGACACCACGCACGCCAACGACCTGTGGCACGAAGAGGTCGCGAAGAATCTGGCCAACCGCACCCCGGTCGGCAAGGCGCACGCCGTCCAGTAGTCGTCGAAAAGCACTGAGCCGCCCTCGTTTCCGAGGGCGGCTCAGTGGTCGGTTCGGGGTGTCGGACCTAGCGGGCCGGGTGCGCCTGCGGGCTCTGCACGATGGCGGCGAGCTGGCCCAGGTTCTGCAGCTTGTCCATGTCCGGGGCGGACGGGACCGGGACCGCGGAGAACGCCGGCAGCACCGGGTCGGCCGGCTTGTCCTGCAGCATGCCGAGGGCCATGTAGCCGGCCACGCCCAGACCTGCCGCCGTCAGCACCACCACAGCGGTGGAACGCCGGAACAGCTGCCGCAGGGGGCCGATGTTTTCGGTCGTCTGATGGGTCAGGGTGGTCATTGCCGTGCCTCTTCTCGGTGAAGATCACGACCGAGGTGGTCGTTGGTCTGTTCAACAACCATGCGCCCCGAAATGCTTCCCCGCAAGGGTTTATTTGATCGGCTAATATTTCGAAAATAGGCTGTGACCTGCGTAAACATCAATTAGATAGTATAATCTAAGTAACGAAGATCACGTTCGCGCGCCGCTGGGCGTGCGGGATCGACAGTGCCGCAGCGGGGTTGCGGCAGCCGGATGAGCGGTGTTGGCGCCCGATGAGTTAGCCGACGGGGCTAGCCGACGACGGCCGGGTTCAGCAGCGGCCGCAGGAATTCCACCTGGCTGGCAAAGAACGCCTGGGCCACCTGGGTCTTGGCTGCGACGCCGTCGAACCCGTGATACGCGCCCGGCACCACTTCCAGTTCGCACGGCACGCCCGCCGCGCGCAGCCGCTCGGCGTACTCGACGTCCTCGTCGTGGAAGACGTCGAAGGTTCCGACTCCGACCCAGGCCGGCGGCAGGCCGGACAGATCGGAGCGCCGGGCGGGGACGGCCACCGCGGGATCGGCGCCACCGAGGTACGCGCGCCAGCCGAACCGGTTCGACTTCTGGGTCCACAGCCGGTGCCCCGGATGGTCCAGTCCGGGCCGGCCGCCGGACCGGTCGTCGATCATCGGATACACCAGAAGCTGTGCCGCCAAGGGGATTTCACCGCGGTCATATGCGAGCTGGGCCAACGCCGCGCTCATGCCGCCGCCGGCGCTCGAGCCGCCGACCGCCACGCGCTCCGGGTCGACGGCCGGCAGGTCGACCAGCCAGCGCAGCGCCGTGTAGCAGTCCTCCAGCCCGGCCGGGTACGGATTGTCGGGCGCCAGGCGGTATTTGACCGCGGCCACGGTGATGCCCAGGGCGTCCGCGAAACGGCGGCACAAGACGTCGTCCTGCGCCGGGCTGCCGATGAGGTAGCCACCGCCGTGAATCCACAGCAGTGCGCCGCCACCGTCGGCGCCGGTCGCCGGGCGGTGCAGCCGGATCCCGACGCCCGACGGCAGCGTCAGCACCTCGACGTCCTCGGGAGTGCGGCGTTCCAGCAGGTCGGACAGCATGCGGATGAAGCGGAGGTTCCACGGCGTGATGGGGCTGCGCGGCATGAAGCGTGCGGCCCGCGCGAGCTCGGGGTGGAAGTCGACTGCTTGGGAGGGGCCCGACATCCAACCGACATTACTGACCAAGCGCGTCAGGGCGGGACACGCCTCCAGTTCACACACAGGAAACTCGTTGTCCTGCGCGAAACTGAGCATCAGTGTTCACTGAAACGCTATGACTTCAACGCCTCACAAGCATGCCGAGCCACCCGGTCTGACGGCCGAGGACGCGGGTTACCACCACACCCTCAAACCGCGTCAGCTGCAGATGATCGCCATCGGCGGTGCCATCGGCACCGGCCTGTTCCTGGGCGCCGGTGGCCGGCTGCACAACGCGGGCCCGGGGCTGTTCCTCGTCTACCTGATCTGCGGCGGGTTCGTCTTCCTGATCCTGCGAGCTCTCGGCGAACTGGTGCTGCACCGGCCGTCGTCGGGATCGTTCGTGTCGTACGCGCGTGAATTCCTCGGCGAGAAGGCGGCTTACGTCGCCGGCTGGATGTACTTCCTGAACTGGGCCATGACGTCGATCGTCGACTCGACCGCCATCGCCACCTACTTCCACTACTGGTCGGCGTTCGACGCGATTCCGCAGTGGCTGATCGCGCTGATCGCCCTCGCCATCGTGCTCAGCATGAACCTGATCTCGGTGACGCTGTTCGGCGAACTCGAGTTCTGGGCGGCCCTGATCAAGGTCGTCGCGCTGGTGACGTTCCTGGTCGTCGGCACGGTGTTCCTCGCCGGCCGCTTCAAGGTCGACGGTCAGTCGACCGGCTTCAGCGTCATCGCGGACCACGGCGGCCTGTTCCCGACCGGCCTGCTACCGCTGGTGGTGGTGACCTCGGGCGTCGTCTTCGCTTATGCCGCAGTCGAACTCGTCGGCACCGCGGCGGGTGAGACGGCCGAACCGCACAAGATCATGCCGCGCGCCATCAACTCGGTGATCTTCCGCATCGCGCTCTTCTACGTCGGCTCGCTGGTGCTGCTCGGCCTGCTGCTGCCGTACTCCGCGTACAAGCCGGGGGAGAGCCCGTTCGTCACGTTCTTCTCGAAGATCGGTTTCGAGGGCGCCGGCACCCTGATGAACGTCGTCGTGCTCACCGCGGCGTTCTCCAGCCTGAACGCCGGGCTGTACTCGACCGGCCGCATCCTGCGCTCCATGGCGATGAACGGCAGCGCCCCGAAGTTCACCGGCGTCATGTCGAAACGTGGTGTGCCCTATGGCGGTATCTGCCTGACGGCCAGCATCGGCCTGCTCGGTGTCGTCCTCAACGGCGTCGTGCCGGCGCAGGCCTTCGAGATCGTGCTGAACATGGCGGCGCTGGGCATCATCGCGTCGTGGGCCACCATCGTGATCTGTCAGTTGCAGCTGTTCCGCTGGTCGCAGCGCGGTGAGATCGATCGGCCGGCGTTCCGCATGTGGGGCGCGCCGTACACCGGATACGCCACTTTGGCCTTCCTGGCCGCGGTGCTGGTGCTGATGGCGTTCGACAAACCGGTGGGCACCTGGACGGTCGCGACGCTGGTGATCATCATCCCGGCGCTCATCCTGGGCTGGTACGCGGCGCGGGGCCGGGTCCTGGAAATCGCCAAGCAGCGCGAGGGCTTCACCGGCCAGTTCCCGGTGGTCGCCAACCCGCCGCCACCGGGCGAACGTCAACCTTGACGCGTTGACGTTTACCGCCGGCCGAATGGGGGTTTACTTGGCTGGTGGAGATCATGTCGCCGACCGATGCAATGTTCCTGCTCGGCGAATCGAGGGAGCACCCGATGCACGTCGGCGGCCTGCAGCTCTTCAGTCCACCGGAGGGCGCCGGGCCGGAGTTCATCCACGAACTGCACCGGGACATGTTGGCGCACACCAACTTCAACCCCACCTACCGCAAGCGGCCGGCACGGTTCTTGGGCGGCATCGCCAGCTTCGCTTGGGCGTACGACGACGAACTCGACATCGACTACCACCTGCGCCGCTCGGCACTGCCCAGGCCGGGACGAATTCGCGAGTTGCTCGACCTCTGCGGTCGGCTGCACACCAGCCTGCTGGACCGGCACCGGCCGCTGTGGGAGACGTACCTGGTGGAAGGACTGGAAGACGGCCGCTTCGCCGTCTACTCGAAGGCCCACCACGCGCTGCTCGACGGCGTCTCCGCGCTGCGGATGGCGATGCGCACGCTGTCCGACGACCCGGCCGAGCAGGAAGTGCGGGTGCCGTGGGACCTGCCGTCGCGCAAGCGCGCGCCGAAGCAGAGCCCGTCCCTGATCGGTTCGGCGGTGGGCGCCGTCGGCACGGCGGCCGGTCTCGCGCCGTCGACCTTCCGGGTGGCGCGCGCCGTGCTGCTGGAGCAGAACCTGACCCGGACCTTCAGTGCGCCGAAGACGATGTTCAACGTCAAGATCGGCGGTGCCCGACGGGTGGCGGCCCAGTCCTGGCCGATCGCCCGCATCAAGGCCGTCAAGCAGGCCGCCGGCGGCGTCACTGTCAACGACGTCGTGCTGGCGATGTGCGCCGGCGCGCTGCGGGGCTACCTGCTCGAGCAGAACGCCCTGCCCGACGCACCGCTGATCGCGATGGTCCCGGTGAGCCTGCGGGCCGAGGCCGACGCCGACGCCGGCGGCAACCAGGTCGGCGCGATCCTGTGCAACCTGGCCACCGACGTCAAGGACCCGGCGACGCGGCTGCAGACCATCGCCGACTCGATGCGCGGCAACAAGCAGGTGTTCTCGGGGCTGTCGAAGACGGAGTCGATGGCCCTGTCGGCGCTGCTGCTGTCCCCGATCGCGCTGTCCGCCGTGCCGGGTTTCGTCGACGCCACCCCGCCGCCGTTCAACATCGTCATCTCGAACGTGCCGGGGCCGCGGGTGCCGATGTACTGGAAGGGCGCCCGTCTCGACGGGAACTACCCGCTGTCGATCGCGCTGGATGGCCAGGCGCTCAACATCACGCTGGTCAACAACGGCGACAACCTGGACTTCGGGTTGGTCGGCTGCCGGCACAGCGTGCCGCACCTGCAGCGGCTGCTCGGACACCTCGAAGACTCGCTGACGGATCTGGAGGCTGCGGTCCGCTAGCCGCCCTGGCCCGCGGCCGCCGTCGCATCCTCGCGAAACTGACCGGGTGGCGGAAAACCCGCCCGGAAATCGCCCTGTGGTCAGTCTCGGCCGCGGGGCTTACAGCGGAGGCGGGGCCCAGGGCAGGGTGATCGGGGCCAGGCCCGGGATCTCGAGTACGTGCGACGGCGGTGCCGGCTCGGCGGGCGCTGCCGGCTCGGCCGGGGGCGCCAGCGGCGGGTGCGCCGGGTTGTCGACGGGCGAGGCCGGCGGCGCCGGCGGCACGGTCGTCTCGGTGACCGCGGGGCTCGGTGCCTCGGCAGTTTGGGTCGCCGCCGACGAGGACGACGACGAAGACGGTGCCGGGGCCGCCGCGGTACTCGGGGCCACGGCCGGAGCCGCCGCGGTGGTCGGCGCGTTGCTCGTCGACGCGACGGTGGTCGCCGTCGTTGCGGGCGGCAGAGGTGCCACCGGGTGGACGGCGACGGGAGCGGGTACTGCGGTCGCGCCGCCGGGGGCCTTGACGCTGCCCGTCATCGGGCCGGGCGTCCGCGGTGCCAGTGTGCAGAGCACCTGGTGGCTGCCGGCGGACCAGCTGGCCGGTCCGATCGGCCGGTGGCTCAGGGTCAATGCGCTGGCGGCCAAGGTCTTCGGTGCCAGATACGCGGCGGCCATCGTGACGCAGGCGGGCCGCAGTACCTCCTCCTGCTCGGCATCCGAGGGCGGCGGTCCGTCGTGGAAGTGCTCGCTGAGGTCGATGGGGCCGACGACCTCGACCGAGTGCGGCTCGGCGCAGTCGATGGGCACCAGACCTGTCTGCCCGCCCTTCATGTCGGCGCCAAGGCAGGTGCCCGGCGGCCACACGCGCGACTGGTCCTGTTCGGCGACCTGCCCGCGGAACGGGAGTTGCTGGCCGTTCGGGCCGGGCAGCTGCAATCCGCACAGCGAGATGCGGGGTCCGGAACTCTCGGCGCCCACCGAGCGCAGCAGGCCGTATGCGAACCGGCCGTTGGGGTCGTAGCGCGGTCCGAGGTACCGGCGTCCCGACACCGCGCACGATTCCTGGTCGCCGTCGCCCTGGACCGCGTTGACGACCTCGAACAGGTGCGGGCTGCTGCACTGGACGAAGGCGGGGCGCTGTGGCGGCTCAGGTTGCCACGTCAGGCAGCTGCCGGCATGCGCACTGCGAAAGACGGCATCGGTGTGGTCGGCTTCGGTCGCGCCGCCCGCGGCCGGGCCGACAGCGGCCACGGTGACCACGCCGGCGATCAGCTGGGCGCACAGCAAAGCCGCTAGCAAAGCGCGGCGTGGCGCCCAGAACTTGACCGATAGCACACTCATCGGTGCCTAGCGTGACATATTCGGCCGATCTACGCAGCTTGGCGGATCGATCTCCACCGAGTCTCTACCGACTCGTGACGGGTCGCGGATTACTTGAGCAAAGGGTCGCGGGGCAGTCCGAGAATTCGTTCGGCGATGGTGTTGCGGGTGATCTCCGAGGTACCGCCGGCGATGGTCATGGCGCGGTAGCCCAGGTAGGCCTGGGTGAGCGTGGGAGTTTGCCCGGTCACGGCCGCGGGGCCGGCCAGCTTCATGCCCAGCTCCGTTTGCCGCTGGCCCTGTTCGGCGACGACCAGTTTGGTGACATTGCCCTCGGGTCCCGGACCGGTGCCCGCGATCGCGCGGCTGATCCGCCGCAGATTCAGCAGCCGCAGGGTGTGTCCCTCGGCGATCACCGCGCCGGCGCGGTCACGCAGCCCGGCCGCCAGCTCCGGCGGGGCCGCGTCCAACAGGGCGATCAGGTCGTCAGCGCTGAAGCCGGATTGCGCGCCGGAGCCGCCGCCGATCGACAGGCGCTCGTTCCCCAGCGTCGTGCGCGCCACCAGCCAACCCTTGTTGACGTCACCGATGACGTCGGCGTCCGGGACGAAGACCTCGTCGAAGAACACTTCGTTGAAGTGAGCGTTGCCGGTCAGCCCTTTGAGGGGGTTGACGGTCACGCCGGGCGCCTTCATGTCGATCGCCATCATCGTGACGCCGGCGTGCTTGGGGGCGTCGGGATCGGTGCGCACCGTGGCCAGACCCCACTGGCAGTACTGGGCCAGACTGGTCCAGACCTTCTGGCCCGTCACCAGCCAGCCGCCGTCGACCTTCTTGGCGCTGGTGCGTACCGCGGCCGCATCCGAGCCGGCCTCGGGCTCGGAGAACAGCTGGCACCACATGATCTCGCCGCGCAGCACCGGGTACACCCAGCGCTCGCGCTGGTCGTCGGTGCCGGCCTGGGCGATGGTCAGCGTCACCCAACCGGTGATGCCGAGGTCGGGCCGCTCGACATCACGGAACTCCTCCTCGATGGCCAGCTGCTCGAGCACGCCTGCGTCCCGGCCCCACGGCTTGGGCCAGTGCGGGACCAGATAGCCGGAATCGACGAGGAAGTCCCGCCGTTCGCCCTCGGGAAGGGACTGCAGCGTGGCGACGGCATCGCGGGCGGCGGTGCGGTATTCGGCCGCTTCCTCGGGGAGAGCGAACGACGCGCCGTGGGCCCGGCCGGTGCGCTGTCCGTCGACCACATCGGCCAACGGGTCGGCACCGTCCGCGGTCAGCGCCGACAGCGTGCGGGCCCGACGCAGATACAGATGCGCGTCGTGCTCCCAGGTGAAACCGATACCGCCGTGCAGCTGAATGTTGTTCTCGGCGTTGAAGACCTGGCTGTGGATCGCCTGCGTGGCGGCCACGGCCGCGCCGAACCAGGCGTCGTCCAGATCGTCGGCGCGCGCCGCGTCCCATGCTGCGGCGGTGGTGAGTTCGGCAGCCACCAGCATGTTGGCGGCGTGGTGCTTGACGGCCTGGAAGGTGCCGATGGTGCGGCCGAACTGCTCCCGCACCTTGGCGTATTCGACGGCCATTTCCAGTGCCGCCCAACTGATCCCGACGGCCTCGGAGGCGGCCAGAATGCGAAAAGCGGTGTGCGCCTTGGTTGCCGCACCGCGGAGGACGGCGATCGCCTCGGCCTGGTCCAGCGTCACCGCGCCGATGCTGCGTGTGGTGTCCGCGCCGTCCAGCCGGGTGACGGTGACGCCGGTGGCCTGGGTTTCGACGACCACCACATCATCGCCGGCGACCAGGACCAGCAGCGTGGCATCGGGGGCGCCGAGTACCGTCGGGCTCTCGCCGAACACGGTGTGGCCGGCGATGTGAACATGGCCCGACAATCCGAGGGCGGCAACGGTGCTGCCGTCGGCCAGCCCGGGCAGCAGCGCGGCGCGTAGCTCGTCGGTTCCGGATCGGTCGATGACGACGGCGGCGGCGACGGTCGGCAGGAAGGGCCCGGGACACAGTTCACGGCCCTGTGCCTCGAGCACGACCGCCAGCTCCGGCAGCCCGAAACCGGACCCGCCGAACTCCTCGGGGATGGCCAGACCCTGCCAGCCGAGATCGGCCGCGGCCGTCCAGAAACCGGCGGGATGCGACGGTCCACCCTCGAGCGTGGCGCGGGCGGCGGCCCGGCTGCCGAGCCGGTGCAGCAGTCCCGTCGCTGAGTTCGCGAGGTCGTTGTGGTCGTCGGTGATCGCCAGCGCTGAGCTACCCATCGCTCGACTGTAAGCACGACGGTAGGACTTCGAATAGGCCCTGATCAGCTGTGATGCACTTCACAAACGAACAGTCGCCCAACTGTGACCGGGAATGTGCCGTGGCCCCGAAACCGCGTGGTCAGCCCGGTGTACGCTCGCGAAATGACGGCTCGACCGAACAATGATGTTCACAGCCCTTCCCTGGCCACCCGGCTGCGCTGGTTCATGGCCGCCAAGCCCTCTGATCACCTGTTGGCTATGGCCACTGCCGCCGCCTCGCTGCCGGTGATCGGCAAGAGCCTCGAGCCGCTCGGCGGCGCCACCGCGATGACCCTCTGGGGCATGCGGCACGTGCCCAGCTTCTGGGCGTCGACGTCGAAGGCCCTGTTCACTCCCAGCGTCGCCGAGATCCGCCGGGCCGAGCGGGACTGCACCAACGAGGTCGTCCGGGCCGCGCTGACGGGCGTCGTGCCCCCGGCCGAACTCGACATCGAATGGCCGGCGCCGGAGCGCACGCCGCCGTTCTGGCGGGCACGCGAACACCGGCGCCAGGTGCACCGCACCTCGGTGCGCTACGGCGACAGTCCGTCGCAGCTGCTTGACGTCTGGCGCGCCGACGACCTGCCCACCGAGCCGGCCCCCGTCCTGATCTACCTGCCCGGTGGGGCCTGGGTGCACGGCAGCCGGCTGCTGCAGGGCTACGCCCTGATGAGCCACCTGGCCCAGCAGGGCTGGGTCTGCCTGTCCATCGACTACCGCGTGGCCCCGAATCACCGTTGGCCGCAACACATCACCGATGTCAAGACCGCGATCGCGTGGGCCCGGGCCAACGTCGACAAGTTCGGTGGCGACCGCAACTTCATCGCGATCTCCGGCGGCTCGGCCGGTGGGCACCTCGCCGCCCTGGCCGGCCTGACCGCCAACGACCCCGAACTGCAGACCGAGCTGCCCGAGGGCGCCGACACCTCGGTCGACGCCGTCGTCGGCATCTACGGCCGGTACGACTGGGAGGACCGGTCCACCAAGGAGCGCGAGGAGTTCGTCGACTTCCTGGAGCGCGTCGTGGTCAGGCGCCGCATCGACAAGCACCCGGATATCTACCGGCAGGCCTCGCCGATCGCACGCGTGCATCGCGATGCGCCGCCGTTCCTGGTCATCCACGGCAGCGGCGACAGCGTCATCCCGGTGGCGCAGGCGCGCGACTTCGTACACGAGCTGCGCGCGGTGTCCGCGTCGACGGTCAGTTACATCGAATTGCCCGGCGCCGGACACGGTTTCGACATGACGGACGGTGCCCGCACGGGGTCGATGGCCACTGCCATAGGGTTGTTCCTCGATGAGGTTCGCCGGAACCAGAATCAGCACTGCGTCGAAGAGGTCGTCTAGACCGATCGACTGGGCGAGGTTCTGACCCGAAGCGCAGGAGAGGTCGAGTGAAACGACTGAGTGGGTGGGACGCGTTCCTGCTGTATTCGGAAACGCCCAACGTGCACATGCACACCCTCAAGGTTGCCGTCATCGACCTCGCCGGCCTGGGCGACCGCACGTTCGGAATCGACGAGTTCCGCCGCGTGCTCCGCGAACGGCTGCACAAGCTGGAGCCTTTCGGCTATCAACTCGTCGACATCCCGTTCAAGTTTCACCACCCGATGTGGCGGGAGCATGCCGAGGTCGACCTCGAGTATCACGTCCGGCCGTGGCGGGTGGCCGCGCCCGGTGGGCGCCGCGAACTGGACGAGGCGATCGGCGAAATCGCCAGTACCCCACTGGATCGCAGCCGTCCGCTGTGGGAGATGTACCTCGTCGAAGGGCTGGCCAACGGGCGGGTCGCCGTGGTCGGCAAAATCCACCACGCGCTGGCGGACGGCGTCGCCTCGGCCAACCTGCTGGCGCTCGGTATGGACATCACCGAGAGTCCGCAGCGGGACAACGATCTGTACGTGACCGATCCGGCGCCGTCGCGCGGTCAGCTCGTCCGGTCGGCGTTCGCGGACCACCTCCGGCAGATCGCGCGGTTCCCCGGCGTCGTCAAGTACACCGCCGACGGCATGGCGCGGGTACGTAAGAGCAGCCGCAAGCTGTCGCCGGAACTGACCCGGCCGTTCACGCCGCCCCCGAGCTTCATGAACCACGTGATCACGCCCCAACGCCGTTTCGCCACAGCCACTTTGGCGCTCGCGGAAGTCAAGGAGACCAGCAAGAAGCTCGGCGTCACCATCAACGACCTGGTGCTGGCCATGTCGTCGGGCGCGCTGCGCGAGTTGCTGCTGAAGTACGACGGCAAGGCCGACCACCCGCTGCTGGCGTCGGTGCCGATGAGCTACGACTTCTCGCCGGATCGCATCTCGGGCAACCGATTCAGTGGTGTGCTGATCGCGCTGCCGGTCGACGTCGACGACGCCGCGCAGCGCGTACAGCAGGCGCGCGAGGCCGCCTTGCTGGCCAAGGAGAGTCACCAGCTGGTCGGCCCCGAGCTCGTCGCCCGCTGGGCGGCCTACATGCCGCCGGCGCCCATGGAGTCGATGTTTCGCCGGCTGTCCAACAAGGACGGCCAGAACAAGGTGCTGAACCTCAACATCTCCAACGTGCCGGGCCCGCGGGAACGCGGCAAGGTGGGCGGCGCCACCGTCACCGAGATCTACTCGGTCGGACCCCTCACCGCGGGCAGCGGCCTGAACATCACGGTGTGGAGCTACGTCGACCAGCTCAACATCTCGGTGCTCGCGGACGGTGCCACCACCGACGATCCCCATGAGGTGACCGCCGGCATGGTCGCGGACTTCAAGCAGATCCGCAGAGCCGCAGGACTTTCCGAGGAGCTCACGGTCGTCGAGACCGCCATGGCGCAGTAGGGTTTGCGCCCGGCGGCGCGTCAGTCCGCTGGATGGTTGCGGAATCGTCTGTGGAGCACCTGGCGTGACACGCCCATGATTCGCCCGATCTCGGCCCAGGTCCACCCGTTGGCGCGGGCCTGGCGGACGGCCTGCTCGTATTGCGTTTTGGCGCTGACGAGATCGTCGCGTGCCTGAGCCAGCGCTCGTCGGCTGATGCCGCCGAATACGTCCGCGGCTATTGGGTCGGGTTCTGCGGGTTCGTCCTCAAATGACCAATCGTCGTCGTCATCATCAGCGTCAAGGCCATGTGCCTTTCGGAAGGCATCGCCGGCGGCATCGATCTCTTCGCGCGTCGGACGGCGTTGTTGTGGTTCCCCACCAGAGCCGCTCGGTTGGGTAGGTCATGGCGTGTACCTTCCGGGGTCGATCACTGCGGAAAGTATGTGCCGAGGGACCGACACGTTTCGTGTGACCGAGACCGATGCGACCTGTCTCCAAGTGGGTTCGGGCTGGGAGCCGTCACCTTGGGCTGACAGTGTCAACCCAAGGTGACGATGTCAGCCCAAGGTGACAGGTCCGGATCGGACATGTTCATGAGAGCGGCGCGGTCACGTACCGCGCCGTCCGACCGGACCGCCGGCTAGCCGACACTCTCGGAGTCGACGGCCTTGGCCTTCTCCGCCCGTACCCACTCCAGGAACCGCGTGATCGCCTCGGCGGTGTAGCGGCCGTGCGCCGACCCGAAGACGTCGAATGCGTGCTGCGCGTTGGGGATCTCGGCGTACGCCACCGGCGCCGGTGACTGCTCCCGCAGGGCGGCCACGAAATCGCGGCCCTCCTGCACGTCGATCAACGTGTCGTTGGTGCCGTGCAGCACGAAGAACGGTGGGGCGTCGCGACCGATCCGCTTGATGGGCGAGGCGTCCAGGAACACCTGTGAATCGTTAGCGAACCGCTTCTTGATAATCAGCTGCTCGAGGGCCTGCATCATCTCCGGACGCCCGGGGCCCTCGAAACCGAACCAGTCGTACCGGCCGTACACCGGGACCGCGGCCACCACGGAAGTGTCGGCATCCTCGAAACCGGGCTGCCACTGGGGATCTCCGGAAGTCAGGGCCGCGAGCGAGGACAGGTGCCCGCCCGCCGAGCCGCCGCTGATCGCGACGAAGTCGGGGTCGCCGCCGTACTCGGCGATGTGCTCCTTGACCCACGCCAGGGCCTGCTTCACGTCGATGATGTGCGCCGGCCACTGATGTTTCGGGCTGACGCGGTAGCCGATGGACACGCAGATCCAGCCCCGGTCCGCCAGGGCGCCCATCAGCGGGTACGCCTGCGGCCGACGATCACCGAGCATCCAGCCGCCACCCGGAACCTGAAGCAGCACAGGGGCTTTACCGTCGCGCGGCAGGTCCGGACGGCGCCAGATATCGGCCAGGTTGGAGCGGTGCGGGCCGTACTTGACGGTGTCCTTGTTGTACTTGCGGCGCGACAGCATGGTGCGCCCGATGCCGGGCAGGCGCGGGACACCGGGGTCGGCCGGGTTGCGCGGACCGATCACGTCATCCAACGGCTCCTCGAACGCCGGCCGCGAGCTCCGGCTGCGGGTGACGATGTACCCGAGGATGGCCCACGTGATCGTGGTGATACCCAACGCGATTCGGCCGCTGGTGCCCGAGAAGGCGCCGCGCCGGCCACGGCGGATCGCGGACAGCACCGAGGAGCTGAGCACGAAGCCGGCCGCTTCACTGGACGGCCAGCCGTAGGCGAACGCGACGATGCCGGGATTCCCGGAGCGGGCCAGCGGGCTGGCCGCGTTGGTGGCGTTCACGAGGCCGAGGACGGCCCGCAGCAGGGTCACCGTTTTACGCGCCATCGGCCAGCGCCCTCAGTTCGCGGCGGTCGATCTTGCCGGTACTGTTCCGTGGCAACTCGGCGAGCACCGTAATCGACCGGGGCACTTTGTAATTGGCCAGGTTGTCCCGCACGTGCTGCTTGAGGACGTCCTCGGTGGCGCCCGCCCCGTCGGTCAGCACGACGAACGCCGCGAGGCGCTGGCCGTACTGCTCGTCGTCGACGCCGAGCACGGTGGCCTCGGCGACGTCCGGGTGGGTGGACAGCGTCTTCTCCACCTCGATGGGGTAGACGTTCTCGCCGCCCGACACGATCATCTCGTCGTCGCGGCCCACCACGAACAGGCGGCCTGCGGCATCGAGATAGCCGACGTCACCCGAGGACATGTAGTCCTGGTGGAAATCCTTTGTGGCACCGGAGGTGTAGCCGTCGAACTGCGTCGAGTTGCGCACGTAGATGGTGCCCACCTCACCCGTCGGCAGCTCGTTGAAGTCGGCGTCCAGGATCTTGATCTCGGTGCCTTCAGCCGGGCGGCCGGCGGTGTCGGGGGCGGCGCGCAGGTCGGCCGGCGTCGCGGTGGCGATCATGCCGGCCTCGGTGGCGTTGTAGTTGTTGTAGATGACGTCACCGAACTGGTCCATGAACGAGGTGACGACGTCGGGCCGCATCCGCGAGCCGGACGCCGCGGCGAACCGCAGCGAACGGCCGCTGTAGCGGTTGCGGATGTGGTCGGGCAATTCCATGATGCGGTCGAACATCACTGGGACGACGCACAATCCGGTCGCCTGGTACTTGTCGACCAGTGCCAGCGTGGCCTGCGGGTCGAACTTACGGCGCGTGACGACAGTGCAGGCCATCGATGCCGCGAACACCAGTTGCGAGAAGCCCCAGGCGTGGAACATCGGTGCGACGACGACCGTCGTCTCCTCCGTGCGCCACGGCGTGCGGTCCAGGATGGCCTTCAGTGCGTCCAGTCCGCCGCCGGAATGCTTGGCGCCCTTGGGAGTTCCGGTGGTTCCGGAGGTCAGCAGGATCACTCGGCTTTTCTCGCCGGTGCGTCGCGGCTGCAGCCCCAGATGATCGATGATCAGCGACTCGACGGTCAGCGGGTGGTCGTCGGTATCGGTCCACGCCACGATTCGCGTGGTGCCGGTCCGGCCCTCGAGCGCCCGATCGACCGTCGCCGTGAACTCTTCGTCGTAGATGATTACGTCGACGTTCTCGCGGGCCACGACCTCCGCCATCGCTGGACCGGCGAAGGAAGTGTTGAGCAGCAATACATCTGCACCGATGCGGTTGGCCGCGATCAGGGAGTCGACGAAGCCGCGGTGGTTGCGGGCCATGATGCCGACGACCTTGGCCGAGGGCAGGGTCTGCAGGGCGGCGGCGAACGCGTCGCCACGCTTGTCGAGCTCACTGAAGGTCAGGGTGCCCAGCTCGTCGATGAGGCCGGGACGATTGCCGCAGCGCTGCGCGGAACTCGCGAAACCTGAAGTGACGCTCATGTTTTCGCGCGCCATGGCGCCGGCGATGCGGACGTACTTGTCGGGGCGGAGTGGGGCGATGACACCGGCCCGGACCATGGTGTTGACCAGGCCGGCTGTCGCGGCCAGCTTGTCGGTGATTCCCACGGCCGGTCAGCCTAGTACCGGGAAGCGACGCTCTTCGGCGAGTTCGTCGAGAGCGTCCTGCATGACCTTGCGCACGCGTGCGTCGACCGCGTCGATGTCGGGCTCGGCACCGAACTCGGCCTCGACGTCGATGGGCGGCAGCACCTGCATGACGATCTTCGACGGCAGCGGCACGTTCAACGGCAGCACGGCGGACAACCCGAACGGCAGGCCGATGGACAGCGGCACCACCTTGGCGCGCGCGGCGCGGGCGATGGGGCCGAGGGCCTTGGCGATCTTCTCGCCGCGCGTCAGGAACAGCTGGGTCTCCTGGCCGCCGATGCCGACCATCGGCACGATCGGTACGCCGGCGTTGATGGCGGCCTTCACGTAACCCTTGCGGCCGTCGAAGTCGATCTTGTTGGCGTCGGTCGACGGCCGGTAGACGTCGTAGTCACCGCCGGGGAACACGACGACGAGGCCGCCGGAGCGCAGCGCCTCGTCGGCGTTCTCGTGGCTGGCCAGGATGTAGCCGGTCTTCTTGAAGAAGTCCGCGGTCGGGCCGACCATCAGCATGGCGTGGCTGAGGGTGTAGACGGGACGGTCGTAGCCGTACTTGTCGTAGAAATGCGACGAGAAGATCGGCACGTCCATGGGCAGCATGCCGCCGGAGTGGTTGCTCACCACCAGTGCGCCACCGAGGGGAATGTTCTCCAATCCGCGGACCTCGGACCGGTGATAGACCTTCAGCAGCGGTCGGAGAATCCCCATGACCTTCTCGGTCAGCTCCGGATCGAATTTGGTGATTTCGGGCAGCTTGGCCACGGTTTCTCCTCTGACTGCGGCAAAAACTAGAACATGTTCTAATTTTCGATTATTCACTGGTTGACCGCCGGACGCCAATCCCCTGTGGCTAGCATCACCGTCGTGACCGAAGAAGCCGCCAGCGAAGATGCTGTCCTCGTCGAACAGCGCGACCGCATACTGATCATCACCATCAATCGGCCCCAAGCCAAGAACGCTGTCAACTCAGCGGTCAGCAAGGGTCTGGCCGCCGCCGCGGACCGCCTGGATGAAGACCCGGGACTGTCCGTCGGCGTCCTGACCGGAGCCGGCGGCACGTTCTGCGCGGGCATGGATCTGAAGGCGTTCGCCAAGGGTGAGAACGTCCTCTCGGACCGCGGCCTGGGCTTCACCCAGCGTCCGCCGGCCAAGCCGGTGATCGCTGCCGTCGAGGGCTACGCGCTCGCCGGCGGCACCGAGCTGGCCCTGTCGACAGACCTGATCGTCGCCTCGAACGCGTCGGCTTTCGGCATTCCCGAGGTCAAGCGCGGCCTGGTTGCCGGCGGCGGCGGACTGCTGCGGCTGCCACAGCGCATCCCGTACGCCATCGCGATGGAGCTCGCCCTCACCGGCGACAACCTGACCGCTCCACGTGCGCACGAGTTGGGCCTGGTCAACGAGCTGACCGAGCCCGGTGGCGCACTGGACGCCGCCCTCGCGCTGGCTGCGCGGATCACCGCGAACGGCCCGCTGGCGGTCGCCGCCACCAAGCGGATCATCGTCGAGTCGGCCGACTGGTCCGACGCCGAGAAGTGGGACAAGCAGGCCGCCATCCTGGGGCCGGTCTTCATGTCGAAGGACGCGCGCGAGGGCGCGGTGGCCTTCGCCGAGAAGCGCGCGCCGCAGTGGACCGGTAGCTGAGGCTGCCGGCCATCGGCTCAGCCGATGCTGCTACTTGGGCTTCTTTTCCGGCTGCTGCACCGGGCACTGCTGCTCAACCCAGTTGTTGAGCGTGCGGCTGTACTGGCTGCGGTCGGGATCGCTGGAGTGCAGGCCGTTGGTCTTGACGAAGTGCGTCACGGCGGCCTGCACATCGGCCGGCGGGTGGAAGCCGTTGATGGTGTCGCCGGCTGCCTTCGAGTCCTCGGGGGACGCGCCTGACATCAGGTTCACCACCGCGCCGGTGAGTTGTAGGCAGGTCCCGCCGTCGAGTTGACGACTGGTGGGCGACGGCGGCGCTTCCGCAGCGGGCGTGCTCGGGGCGGAAGCGGACGTCTGTGCCGGAGCGCTCGACGTCGAGGTGGTCGGCTGCGCCGGCTGCTTGTCACATCCGGCCAGCAGCAGGGCGGCTGCCAGCGCGGCGGTCGGACCGCCGATGAGTCGCCGCGACGTCATGTTCTCCCGGTAGCGCATGTGTTTGTTCTACCGGGAGACGGCTGACGTCGGCCAGTGGGGTCAGACCGAGGCGACGAAGTCGCTGCTGTAGAACTCGGCCGGGCTCTGCGAATTCGGCTGGGGCAGATCGACCGCGACCCAGACGCCGGTGGTGCCGGGGGCGACGGAAAGCTGGACGGTGGAGTTGCCGTTGCCGAAGCCGTCGGTGCTCAGCGCGCCGGTGGCGATGCTCGGATCACCGGGCAGGCAGCCGAGGGTGGCGTGCGGAGCGGGGATCACCCGGACGGTGTACTGCGCGTTGCGCGCACCGTCGAGCATCTCGACGTGGGCGGTGGCGGTGCGGCCGTCGGAGGTGATCTCGGCCGTCGGCACCGCCGGGAAGCGGAACTTCATGTAGTTGATCGGCTGCCGGTCGCAGGTGTAGGTGCGCGACATCAGAGTCTGACGGTGCGTGCCGGCGGCCTGGGCGGGCGCGGCGACGATGGTCGCGGCGGGCAGGGCAGCACAGAGAGCCAACGCGGCGAAAGCGCCACTCGATTTGGACATGTGTCGAGTTTTTACCGAGACCGCCGGTAACGCAGTGGTGGCCGTCACAACCGGACGGAACGCACTTTCCGCGCGGATATTGACTTAGGTCACAACGGGTTTCCAGTGCGGCCCACCGTCACATCCCACGCGCCCGTCGTCGCCGCGCGGCCGGCCAGCTGCCGGGCATGCCAGCTGGTGCTCCCGAACTCGTCGGCCCAACTGCGTGCGCGCATGGTCGCGCGCCACAGCGGATGTTCCGCCGTGGTGCCGATGGCGCCGTGCAGCTGATGGGCGATGGTCGTCACCGGGGCGACGGCGCGGCCGACGGCGACCTTGGCCACCGTCGTGGCGTAGGCGGTGCGGTCGTCACCGAAGCCGTATTGGGCGGCAGCGGTGACCGCCAGAGTGGTTGCCGCCCTGGCGCGTTCGATCTCCCCGAGCATCGTGGCCAGCGAGTGCTGCACGGCCTGGAAAGCGGCGAGCGGGCGACCGAACTGCACGCGAGTTTCCGTGTGCGCGACGGTCAGTTGTGCGGCCGCGTCGAAAGCTCCGACGATCTGCACGCAGCGGCACCAGGCGCCGCGAATGGTCAGCTCATCGGCGATCGCGAGGGGTAGCTGGACCACATCGGCTGCCGCGGTGTCGAATTCGACGGCGGCTCGGGGTTCGCCGGCGAGGTTGTGTTCGCCGTCGACGCGTGTCGGTGCGTCGCGCAGCGCGACGTACAGAGCCTCCGGTCCACGCGTGGCCACCACCACGGGCCCGCATTGCGGCCAGACGGCGACGCCGTCCACCGCGAGTGTCAGCGGTCCCGATTCCGGTGCCGTCAGCCCGGCTTCGGTGGCCAACCAGGTTGCCAGCACATCGGTTTCGGCGATCGGCACCGCGGCGGCATGGCGGGCCAGGGTGCCCAGCACGACGGCCGCGGCGGCGGGTCCGGCGTCGGCGTCGCTGCTCAGCCGGGTCAGTCCCGAACCCTCGGCGGTGTGCCACAGCGCCTCGTCGAACTTCAGCGGCAATGTCCGAGCGGGCGCGGCGGTCCGGCCGATCTGCCCGGCCAGTTCACGTAATTCCGCATATTCATTCGAATATTGTTCGGCAGCAGCCTGTTTGGTCCAGTTCTTGGCGACGATGCCGCGCAGCACCTCGTTGGTGCCGCCGCGCAGCGTGAACAGCGGGGCGTGCACACGGGCGGTGTCCAGCATCGTCTGCAGCCGCGGACGGTGGGGGCCGTCGTACCGGTCCAGCAGCTCCGCGGCGATCTCGACGGAATCCTGTTCGAATCGGGTACCGAGGTCTTTCACCAGCGCGGCGGACACCGCGGCGTCCTGGCCCGCCGTCAGCGCCCGGGCGACCGATATCGAGAGCTGGCGCAGCGAGATCATCCGCGCCATCAGGTCACCGACATCGGCGCGGGGGTCATCCCGCAGCGCCTCGATGAGCGCGAAAAGCAGTGTGGCCGTGGACAGGAAGCGTTCCGGCCCGCTGCGCTCGAAACCCAGTTCCGAGGTCACCTGATGCCAGCCGGCGCCGACGGTGCCGAGTAGGTCGGCGTCGGTCAGCGTGACGTCGTCGAACAGCACTTCGTTGAAGTGGTGCTCGCCGTTCATCTGGACGATGGGCTCGATGGTGACGCCGGGGGCGTCGGTGGGCACGATGAACTGGCTGAACCCCGCGTGCCGATGTTTCGGGTCCAGGGGACTGGTGCGGGCCAGCACCACGATCTGGTGTGCCAGGTGCGCGCCGCTGGTCCAGACCTTGCTGCCATTGAGCAGCCAGCCGCTGTCGGTGCGGGTGGCTTTGGTGGTGACGGCGGCCAGGTCGGAACCGGCCTCGTGCTCGCTCATGCCGATGGCGGAATACAAAGTACCGGAGGCGATTCGGGGCAGGAGCCGGCGCCGCTGCTCCTCGCTGCCGTAGGTGAGGAGGGCGGGCGCCACCTGCCGGTCGGCGATCCAGTGTGCGGCCACCGGGGCGCCGTGGGCCAGGAGTTCCTCGGTGACGACGTACCGGTGCATGTGGCTGCGTCCGCGGCCGCCGTACTCGACGGGGACGGTGAGTCCGACGAAGCCGGCTGCCGCCAGTCGTGTGCTGAAGTCGGCGTCCCACTTCGACAGCCAGCAGTCGACGCCGGGTTGCCAGCCGAACTGCGCCGCGTCCGCGGCCAGGAACCGGCGCAGGTCGTCGCGCAGTTCCGCCAGGTCACCGTCGTCGGCGCGGAGCGCGTCGAAATCGTCCATCCGGCAACAGTAATCGCGGCACCCCGGATTGTCGGTGGGTCACGGCATACTCGGTGCGATGGCGACCATCTACTACACCGCATCGAGCTTGGACGGCTTCATCGTCGATTCCGTCGGCAGTCTGGACTGGCTGCTCTCGCGGGACATCGACGTCGACGGCCCGTTCGGCTACAAGGCGTTCGAGAAGTCCGTGGGTGCCCTGGTCATGGGCTCGACGACGTACCAGTGGATCGTCGAGAACGAGCCGGGTGACTGGCCGTACCCCCAACCGACGTGGGTGCTCACGTCCCGGCCGGGCATCGTCGTCGACGGTCATCCGGTGCAGGCGGTGAGCGGTGCTGTGGCGCAACTGCATCCGACGCTGGTCGAGGCGGCGGGCGAGCGCGACGTGTGGATCGTCGGAGGTGGGGACGTTGCGGCGCAGTTCGTGACGGCCGGCCTGGTCGACGAACTGGTGGTGTCGTACGCGCCGTGCTCGTTGGGCGCGGGCGCGCCCGTGCTGCCGGCGCGCTCGGAATGGCGGCTGGTGGAATCCGCAGTCAACCGGGACTTCGTGTGCGCGCGCTGGGCTCGCGCGGAGGGCTAATCACCGGCGGTCGGCAGTCCGTTGTTCTTGACGAAAGCCTTTGCCTTGATGAGGAATTCGAGCTGTCTGGCGACGTCGTGCAACGGCTCGACGCTGCGCGACGAGCGGCTCAGGATCACGGCGCCCTCAAGCGCGGCCAGACAGGTGACGGCCAGGGTTGACGCGTCGGTGTCGCTGAAGCCTTCGGCGGTGAAGGCGTGTCCGAGCGCGGTGCGCCACCGGTCGAAGATTTCGGCAGCGATGGGGGTCAGGGTCGGCGCTTCGTCGCCCGACCCGACCGCGGCGGCGACCACCGGACACCCGGCGGTGAAGTCGCTGTCGGCGAGGATGCGATCCCAGAAGGTGACGAATCCGCGGACGAGGGCGATGCCGCCGTACGCGGCGGAACCGTCGATGTGTGCGGCGATCGCGTCACCGGCGAACTGCAGGGCCTCGATCAGCAGCTGGCTGCGGCCCTCGGGAAAGTGGTGGTAGACCGAGCCGCGCGGGGCACCGCTGCGGACCAGCACCTCGTCGATGGTCAGGCCTGCGGCGCCGCGTTCACGCAGCACAGCGGCGGCGCTGCGCACCATTCGTTCCCGGGTGGCGCCCCGCTTGTTGACCGTCTTGGTGACGGGCTCAGCTGACGTCAATGCGTGACCCGGTTCCGCAGCTGTGTCATCCGATCCTGCACGCCCCGCGCTGCTTCACGCAGCCGCTCGTTGGCACCCAGGACGGTGTGCGTGAAGCGATGACCCTTCACGTTGACCTCGACCACCCACATGGCGCCCTCCTCGATATGGGAGTCAGCATAAAACGTCGAATACATCGGGCAAAAGAATGTATTCCAGGTCACTATTGGGCGGCCACAGCGACCGAATGTCTACAAAACTATGTTCTCGTACATAATTGAGTGATCAGGAGTTCACTGCTCGCATGACGACCGAACTCGATCCGCAGACCGTCACCCTCGAACGGGCATGTTGTGGTGATGGACCTGGGCCGGCCTGAGAAGCGCGACGCCTTCGACCGCACCATGTGTCCGCTTCGCCCAGATCGAGGTGCTGCGGGCGACCCTTGACTTCAACCTCGGTTGAGGTTCTAACGTCGTCGCAGGGGGCGAACCGCGGGACTTGGCTGGGTCCGTGCGGCTGACATCAAATTCGGTGCGCCTGGCGCACACGCCACCCGACGCGGTTCGCAGTGCGTCGTTTCGATATGTCGGCTGACAGTGAGGGAAAGATGAAGATTGTTGCGCTGGAGGAGCACTACGTGACCGCGGAAGTTGTCGCGGCATGGGACCGGGTCGACGCCCGGTGGCGAGACCCGATGGCGGACTTGGCCCCCACGCCCGAGATCGGTCGCCGGCTGGCATTCCTCGATGAGGAGCGCCTGGCGATCATGGACGGCGCGGGCGTCGACGTCCAGGTGCTGTCGCTCACGACACCCGGCTTGTTCGACCTGGAACCGGCCGAGGCGGCCGCACTGCAGATCGCGGTCAACGATCAAGTCGCCGAAGCGGTGAAGTGCAACCCTGCGCGTCTACAGGGATTTGCAACCCTGGCTCCGCAACGGCCGGAAGACGCTGCAGCGGAACTCGAACGCGCAGTCCGGCATCTCGGATTCCACGGAGCACTGGTGTTCAGCCGAGTGCGTGACGAACCGATTGATCACCAGCGATTCTGGCCGGTCTTCGAAGCCGCTGAAGCGCTGCAGGCGCCGCTGTACCTGCATCCGCAGAGCCCGCCGGCCGCGGTTCGCCAGGCGTACTACAGCGGCTTCGGAAACCCGGTCGATCTCGCCCTGTCCACCTACGGCATCGGTTGGCATTACGACGCCGGCCTGCAATTCCTGCGACTCGTGTTGGCCGGTGTCTTCGACCGGTTCCCCAATTTGCAGGTGATCCTGGGGCACTGGGGTGAAATGTTGCCGTTCTTCCTGGATCGCGTAGACAACATCGCCGCGACAGCCGGGCTTCAGCGCAGCATCACCGAGTACGTCACGAACAACGCCTTCCTCACACCGGGAGGTGTATTCAGTCAGCGGTATCTGGGTTGGGCACTCGACGTGGTCGGCAGCGACCGCATCATGTTCGCCGCCGACTACCCATACGTCCCCACCGACGGCGGCGTCGCGCGCGCATTTCTCGACGAGGCCGACCTTTCTGAGCAGACTCGACACGACATTGCGTCGGGTACCTGGGACCGGCTGTGTGCGCAGATACTTCGGTGAAGCGCCCGGCGGCGCACCGTCAACATCTCTGAAACGTCAACGGGCGCCGGGTCTTTGCAGACCCGGCGCCCGTTGACGCACGGTTGCCGGACTCAGCCGGCGTTCTCCAGCGCGACGAGCGCGGCAGCGACGGCGAAGTACTTGTTGGAACCGAGCTGGCGCACGGTCTTGATGTTGAACGCCGCGGCGAGGTGCTCGGCGTCGGAGTCACTGACCCCGGCCAGCGCGGCGGGCGATGCGTCGAGGATGTCCTTGAGCGGCTTCTCCTCGTATGCCTTGTCGAGCGACTTCTCCAGATCCACAGAGACAGCCATGCGTTTCCTCCTAGATTGTTGCCAACGACCTTCGAACGGGCGTGACGGTATCAGCGATTGCTGGGGTTTGCCTGAGATAAAAAACCTTTGCTGAAAAGCCGAATGGCCACCCGGCCGAGTCCCCCGAGGGGCGAAGGACAAGGCGCGGATGGCCATTCGGACGAAGGCCGTACTGCTTACTCCGGGGTGTAGCCGAACGGCATGAGAACGCTCTTGGCCTGGCAGTAGGCCTCGATGCCCTCGGGGCCGTTCTCGCGGCCGATGCCCGAGTTCTTGTAGCCGCCGAACGGAGCGCCCGGATCGAAGGCATACATGTTGACCGCGTAGGTGCCGGTGCGAATCTGCGAGGCGATCTTCATGGCCCGCGGGATATCGGTGGTGTAGACGCTGCCGGCCAGGCCGTAGGCGGAGTCGTTGGCGATCCGGATGGCGTCCTCTTCGGTGTCGAAGGGGATGATCGCCAGCACCGGGCCGAAGATCTCCTCCTGGGCGATGGTCATCGAGTTGTCGACATCGGCGAACACCGTCGGCTGCACGAACCAACCGGAGTCCAGGCCTTCGGGACGGCCGCCGCCGGTGGCGATGCGGGCGCCTTCCTCGACGCCCTTCTTGATGTAGCTCTCGACGCGCTCGCGCTGCTTCTCGCTGATCAGCGGGCCGATCATGGCGGCAGGGTTGTCGGGCAGGCCGACCTGCATGGCGGCCGCGCCGGCGGCCACCTTCTCGACGACTTCGTCGTAGCGCGAGCGTGGGGCCAGGATGCGGGTCTGTCCGACGCAGGCCTGGCCGGTGTTCATCAGGCCCGAGAACAGCAGCATCGGCAGGGTGGAGTCCAGGTCGGCGTCTTCGAGGATGATCGCCGCGGACTTGCCGCCGAGTTCCAGGGTGCAGGGCTTGAGCCGCTCGGCGGCGACCTTGCCGATCTCCTTGCCGACGGCCGAGCTGCCGGTGAAGGTGAACTTGTCGATCTCGGGGTTGGCGGTCAGCGCGCGGCCGGTCTCGGGGCCACCCGGCACGACGGATAGCACGCCCTCGGGCAGGCCGGCCTCGGCGAAGGCCTGGGCCATGGCGAACACCGACAGCGGCGTCTCGGCAGCGGGCTTGAGCACGACGGTGCAGCCGGCGAGCAGCGCCGGGCCCAGCTTGTTGGCGGCCAGGAAGAACGGCACGTTCCACGCGGCGACGGCGGCGACGACGCCGATGGGCTCGCGGGTCACCAGCGTCTGGCCGTAGATGCCGTCGCGGATATCGCTCCACTGGAACTTGTCCGCGGCACCGGCGTAGTAGTTGAACGACGACATGGCCGCGCCGTACTGCATCATGTCGACGATGCTCGGCGGCTGGCCGGTCTCGGCGGAGAGCAGGAACTTCAGCTCGTCGGCGCGCTCGGTCATGATGCGCGACGCCTCGGCGATCACCGCGGCGCGCTCGGCCGGGGACATCTTGGGCCACGGGCCCTCGTCGAATGCCTTACGTGCGGCGGCACAGGCGGCATCCACGTCGGCCTTGGAGGCCAGCGGCACCTTGCCGACGAGCTCGCCGGTGGCCGGGGAGTGCACCTCGATGACGTCCGACGTCGCGGGTGCGGTCCACTGACCGCCGATGAACAGCTGATCCCACTCGGTTTTGAATGCCGTGCTCTGTGTCATGGCCGTCACACTACCGAGTTTTCGGCCAAACGAGAACATGTTCCAATTAGGTCATTCAGCTGGGCTGGAGCACCAACACCAGGTTGCTCGTCAAGAACTCCTGTAACACCGGTACAGAAGTCGCACGCCAGGCCCATCGCGGGTGGTAGCGGGGGAATGCGGCGACCAGCGCCCCCGTGCTGCGCGCCCACTCCAGCCCAGCTGCGGCAGACACCGCGAACAACGACGATCCGTAGTCGTTCTTCGGCCGGTGGCCGTGTTTGCGGGTGTACATCTCGGCGGCCCGCCGGCCGCCGAGGTAGTGCGTCAGCCCCATCTCGTGGCCACCGAAGGGGCCCAGCCACACCGTGTAGGACAGGATCACCAGCCCGCCCGGCCGGGTGACCCGCAACATCTCCCGGCCCATCAGCCACGGTTCGCGGACGTGCTCGGCGACGTTCGACGACAGGCAGACGTCGACGCTGGCGTCGGCGAACGGCAGGGCCATGCCCGAGGCGCGCACGAAGGTGCCGGCGCCATCGGGTTGGGCGGCCGGGCCGGCATGCATCTCCCGAGGGTCGGGTTCGACGCCGACGTATGTCATTCCGGCGCTGGAGAATTCGGTGGCGAAGTAGCCGGGACCGCCGCCGACGTCGAGCACCGTGGCGCCGTCGGGTGCGGCTCCGTTGAGGTCGCGCCACAGGCCGTCCACCAGGGCGACGGTGTCCCGGGCGAGGCCGCCATAGAAGCGGGCGGGGTCGCTCTGCTCGAAACGGAACTCGCTGAGCAGGCGGATCGAGCGGGCGAGGGTGGCCCGCTCACGCGTGATGACCAGTCGTTTGGCGCCCCAGCGATTCACTCCGCAACCCTACTGACCGGTACCCTTCATTCGATGCCAGACCACCCCCAGCAGCCCGCTGGATCTCCTGACGAGATCCGGTCGGTGCTGCTGCTCTGCTGGCGCGACACCGGCCACCCCCAGGGCGGCGGTAGCGAGACGTATCTGCAGCGCATCGGCGCGCAGCTGGCCGAGTCCGGGGTGCGGGTGACGCTGCGGACCGCGCGCTATCGCGGGGCGTCGCGCACCGAGGTCGTCGACGGCATCCGGATCAGTCGCGGCGGCGGCCGGTTGTCGGTCTACATCTGGGCGGGGCTGGCCATGGTCCTGGCGCGTGTCGGGCTGGGTCCGCTGCGGGGCGTCCGGCCAGATGTGGTGATCGATTCGCAGAACGGCATCCCGTTTCTGGCGCGCCTGGCGTACGGCCGACGGGCGATGGTGCTGGTGCATCACTGCCACCGCGACCAGTGGCCGGTAGCTGGACGGTTGATGAGCAGGTTCGGCTGGTTCGTGGAGTCGCGGCTCTCGCCCCGTCTGCATCGGGGCAACCAATACGTGACGGTGTCGCTGCCGTCGGCCCGGGACCTGGTGGACCTGGGTGTCGACGCTTCGCGGATCGCCGTCGTGCGCAACGGGGTCGACCTCGCGCCGGCGGCCTCCCTGTCGCTGCCCAGAGCGACCGAGCCCCGCATCGTCGTGCTGTCGCGGTTGGTGCCGCACAAGCAGATCGAGGACGTGCTCGACGCCGTCGCTCTGCTGGCGCCGGTGGTCCCGGGACTGCGCCTGGACGTCGTCGGCGGCGGCTGGTGGGACGAGCGGCTGGTCGCGCACGCCCGTCGGCTCGGCATCAGCTCGGCGGTCACGTTCCACGGCCACGTCGATGAGGCCACCAAACACGAAGTGCTGCAACAGGCTTGGGTCCATGCCTTGCCGTCGCGCAAGGAAGGCTGGGCACTGGCTGTCATCGAGGCCGCCCAGCATGGCGTGCCCACGGTCGGCTATCGGTCCTCGGGCGGCCTGACCGACTCGATCGTCGACGGCGTCACGGGCCTGCTGGTCGACGACCACCGCGGTCTGGTCACCGCGCTCGAGACCCTGCTGACCGACGCCGTCCTGCGCGATCAGCTGGGTACCAAGGCGCAGGTGCGGGCTGCCGAATTCTCGTGGCCGCAAAGCGCTTCCGCGATGCTGACCGTTGCGGAGGCGGTCCGGGACGGCAAGTTCGTCAACGGGATCGTCTGACGCCTCGTCCGGGCCGCGACGGCGCTGCGGCCGGGCGTCGACGCCCGTTCCGAAAATTCTTCGTGACGACGATCCAAATCTGCCGTTTTGCTGTTGGACACCGCCGGGCCGCATAAACTGACGGCCAAGTCAAATTTAATAGCAATGAGGGCCGCCTGCGGGTTTCGGCTTTCGGGTGTCCCTCGAATTTTGCGGATCCAGGCAACTGGGCCCGGTGCTGCAGTGCGTTCGAACTCCGTTCTCATTCAATGTAATTGGATATACCGCTCCATCGAAGTACCACCGGGTCTGAGGAGTTGAGCATGTGGAGTTGCCGATGACGCTTTCGACGTTCGGGCTCACGCGGCTGGCGAGTTCACGCACCGTCTGGCAGCCGCATTACGCGCGTCGCGTGCTGATCACCGACGCCGCGACCATCGTCCTCGCGATGCTGTTCGCGCAGTGGGTCCGGTTCGGCGGAGCGGGCTACGGCCCGTCGGCATCCATGCTCTATACCGGGTATTCACTGGCGCTGGCGTGCCTGTGGCTGGGCGTTCTGACGCTCCATCACGCCCGTTCCGCGTCGATCCTCGGCTGTGGCATCGAAGAGTATCGCCGCGTCGTCGCCGCATCCTTCTGGACGTTCGGGGTCATCGCGATCGTGGCGCTGCTGGCGCGGCTCGAGATCGCGCGCGGTTACCTGGCCCTGGCGTTCCCGTTGGGCACGATCGGGCTGCTCATCGGACGCAAGCTGTGGCGGCGCCGGGTTCGTGCGCGCCGGCAGGCGGGCGAATGCCTGACATCCGTTCTCGCCATTGGTGATCGGGATGCCATCGCGGTCCTGGCGACCGAACTCATGAACGACCCCGGCGACGGTTATGTGGTGGTCGGCGCCGGCATCCCGGGAGACCCCGACGCGCGCGGCGACGTCATCAGAATCGGTGACCGGATGATCCCGATCTTCGGTGACGAGAACGACGCCCTCGGTGCGCTCGGCGACCGCTGCGCCGCCGACACCGTGGCGCTGACCGACGCCGAGCACTTCGGTGTCGCCGGAATCCAGCGACTCACCTGGCGCCTCGAGGCCTCCGACGTCGACCTGGTGGTGTCGCCCGGCCTGCTCGACGTCGCCGGTGCGCGACTCGCGATGCGACCGGTGGCCGGCATGCCGCTGCTGCACGTGGAGAAGCCGCAGTACCACGGCGCCAAGAGCTTCCTGAAGAAGGCGTTCGACTTCGGATTCGCGCTGGCGGCGCTGATCGGGACGGCGCCCCTGCTGGTGCTCGCGGCCATCGCCATCAAGATGACCAGTCGCGGCCCGGTGTTCTACCGGTCGGAACGCATCGGGTTGGACGGTGAGCCGTTCACGATGATCAAGTTCCGCAGCATGGTGGTCGACGCGGAGGAGCGCCTCGAAGACCTGCTTCCCTCGAATGAGATGGCCGGTGGCGTCATGTTCAAGATGCGCGACGACCCGCGGGTGACGCTGGTCGGAAAGGTGTTGCGCCGCTACAGCATCGACGAACTGCCGCAGTTCATCAACGTGCTCAAGCAGGACATGAGCGTCGTCGGCCCGCGGCCACCGCTACGCCGTGAGGTCGAGACCTACAACGGTGACATCAGGCGCAAGCTGCTCGTCAAACCGGGCGTGACGGGGCTGTGGCAGATCAGTGGCCGGTCGAACCTCACGTGGGACAAGGCTGTGCGCCTTGATCTTTCGTACGTCGACAACTGGTCGATGCTGACCGATGTCGGCATCATCCTGAAGACCGTCAGTGTGGTGGCTCGCGGCGACGGGGCGTACTGAGGCCCCGCCACCGCTGGATCACCATCGCGGTCATGGCCCCGATCAGCATGCCCAACCACACCACGTGTGCGGCGATCAGCAGCGCGCGTCCCGATGCCGCGGGCGTCGTCCCACCCACTCGGTACAACGCAATATCGTTGTCCCGGTAGGCAACCGGTAGCGACAGCGGCGGAGCCGAACCCTCCACCACGACCCAGCCCACCCCGGCCGCGGCCAACTGATGCACGTCGGCGCCTCGCAGCAGGAGGTCCTGCACCCGCCGCGCCCGCACGCCCTCACCGGGCACGGTCCGGCCCCCGATCACCAGGTCGCCGGTCGCCAGCACGTCGGCGGAAACCCAGCGCGGCAGCGGATCGAGCACCGCGTTCGGGCCGGCCCACGGGAACTCCCGGATGACGTCGGGCGGCAGGACGGCGACGGGCCGCGGGTCCGAGTTGATCTGCGCCGCAACCGAATACCAGCCGGCCGGGTACTGCACCGACCGCAACTGGCCGCCGACGCCCCACGCCAGGTCGGGCAATGCCGCCAGCACCACGACGCAGCACCCCGCGGCGGCGAAAGCCGTTGGTAGCCAGTGCCGCAGCACCGCCACCGCGGCGGCGCCGGCCAGCGCATAGCCCGGCATCGCCAGGGCCACCCATTTCTGCCCGTCGCGCAGCACACCGGTGCTGGGGACGGTCCGGATCAGCCAGTCGAGGAACGCCGACCCGGGATCGGTCGCCAGCAACGCCGGCACCACGACCGCGACGACGGCGAGCACCAGCAGCGGCCGAGCCGCGGCCGCGGCCCACGCCTTCCGCGCACCACAGGCCACCACCGCCAGCAGCGCCACGGTCCCGACGAGGGCCCACACCGTCGTGCGGGACACCGGTACCGCCTCGGCGTTCCAGATGCCGCCGAGCCCGGCCAGGCTGCCCAGTGTCCCGAGTCCCGGCTCCGCCCGCGCCGCGAATGCAGGCACGCCGGCGCTCGCCACCGGCAGCACCGAGCGCGCGACCACCGTCGCCACCAACCACGGCAGCGCCGCGCCGACCGAGGCGGCAAGCGTCACCCACACGCCGCGCCAGGTCCGCGAACACACCAGCGCCACGACCAGCGCCAGCAGCAAGCCTGTCGGCGTCAGCCCGGCCAGCGCGATCCAGAAGACCAGGCCCCAGGGTTTTGTGCACGATTTTCCGCGCTCACCGCGGAAAATCGTGCACAAATCACTGGAGAGGGCGACCCAGGGCAGGCAGCCGTAGCCGACGAGCAGGCTCCAGTGGCCCTGCAGCAGTCGCTCGGCGACGTAGGGGTTCCACACCGCGACGGTGACGGCCACCAGCTGCCCGCCGAGACCGGCGTCCAGCACCGCGGCGGCCAGCTTCGCCGCACCCCAGCCGGCCAACCACAAGCCGAGGATCGTCAGCGCCTTGACGAGCACCCCACCGTCGACGACGGGCGAGAGGACAGCCAGGAAGAAGTCCTGCGGCAAGGCCCGGGGTGCGGCCTCGGACAAACCCAGGGCGGCGTCGGACAGGTACGACCGCGGTGTCGAGACCGCGTCACGCAGCAGCAGATAACCGGGCGCCAGCAGCGGCGCGGTGACAGCGAGCGTCAGCCCCAGCGCGTACAGCGCCGGCAGGGCACGACGAAAAGCGGTCAGATCCGGTCCGGTGGCAGATCGGTCGGCCGCTGGGTGGGCAGCTTCTCGGTCATGGCCTCGGCCGCGGGCATCGGCCCGGAGTCGGTGTCGCGCCTGCCGAAGAAGCCGTGCCCGGCGGCGTCGAGGCCCGGATCGATCAGTGCGGCCTGCGACCGCAGGCTGTATCCGGCGAGCAGCACGCCACCGACCAGGAACACCAGACCCAGGCCACCGAAGGTGATGGGCAGGATGCGGTCCCATAGGGCGAGCTTGTCGCGCTCGTCGTGGGCGGCGGCGACCTGCGACTCGACCGTCTGCTCGTTGGAGGTGACGGTGTAATCGGCGAACGTCACCTCGGGCTTGAGGGCGTCACGCGAGTAGTAGTGGAAGCCGCGGTCCTTCTCCTTGACGATGGTGCCCGAGACCGGGTCCACCCAGAAGGTGCGCGCCGCGGCGTAGTAGCGCTGCATGGTGATCGGGTCGGTCGGCTCGGCCGACGGCACGCCCCACAGCTCGGCGCGCGCGGTCACGGAACCGTCCTCGTCCTTGTCGTACAGCGACGAGTACTTGATCGGCTCGACCAGCTTGCCGTCGGCGTCGAAGCCGACGTTCTGCGTGAACTTGTAGACCGACAGCCCGTTGACGTCTTCTTCGCCCTCGTAGTTGGCGTCGTACGCCTTCTGCGCGATCGGGTCGAACACCTGGTAGGTCTTCTTCTCCGTGCTGAACGGGAAGCGGTAGCTCAGTCCAGTGTGCGGCAGCGCGACGTTGGTCGGCGGGTTCGGGTCTTCGATGGTGCGCGGCTTCTGCACCGAGCCGGCCGCACCCGTCACCGCGGCGGCGGTGGTGCGGTTGAGCGTCACGGTGTCGACGAGTGCCAGCAGCAGACCGTTGTCCTGCTGCTTGTCGGTGCGGCGCACGGTGCTGCCGACCTGCAGCGTCACCACGTCGGCGTTCGCCGGGTTCTCGACGCTCACCTGCCGCTGCAGCACCAGCGGAACGTTCTTGTTGACGACGAACTTCTCGCCCAGCAGCGACGCGGGGTCCAGCGCGGTCCCGGTGCCGTTGCTCACCAGCGTGGTGTCGATGTCGAGCGGGATCTTGGAGATTTTGCCCGACGTATAAGTAGTCAACAGCAGGGCAGCGATCAGCAGGGCGGCGCCGAGCCCCATCAAGACGCATGCCGCGATTCGCAACCCCACAGCGCGGTTCAACCCGTGCTCCTTACTTTGTCTGCTCAAGCCACACAGCAACCCGACTGACCCTAACAGCCCGCCCTAAGGCTGACCCTCAGAGTCGGGTGCGGGCCGCCGTGAGATTCGCCGCCGACACCGGGCACCCGGCACACTGGGGTCGTGGGCGACCAGGGACACGACACCGCGGACAGTGCTGAGGTGAGCGGCACCCGCAGTTTCCTGCCCGCTGTCGAGGGCATGCGGGCCTGTGCCGCCATGGGCGTCGTCCTCACACACGTGGCGTTCCAGACGGCCAACAGCAGTGGCTGGTACGGCCGGTTGTTCACCCGTTTCGACCTGGCGGTCGCCGTGTTCTTCGCGTTGTCGGGCTTCCTGCTGTGGCGCGGGCACGCCGCCGCCGCGCGGGGTCTGCGGCACCGGCCGCCGACGGGCCATTACCTGCGCTCGCGCATCGTCCGCATCATGCCGGGCTATCTGGTGGCCGTCGTGGTGATCCTGGCGCTGCTGCCCGAGGCGCACGCCGACCTGACGGTGTGGCTCGCCAACCTCACGCTCACCCAGGTCTATGTGCCCCTGACGCTGACCGCTGGACTGACGCAGATGTGGAGCCTGGCCGTCGAGGTCAGCTTCTATCTGGTCCTGCCGCTGCTGGCGCTGTTGGCCCGCCGGCTGCCGGTGGACTGGCGGGTGCCCGCGATCGCGGCGCTGGCGGTGGCGAGCTTCGCGTGGCCCGCGCTGCCGTGGCACCTGCCGTTCGGCGTCAACCAGATGAACTGGCTGCCGGCACTGTTCTCGTGGTTCGCCGCCGGCATGCTGCTGGCCGAGCTGACGGTCATGCCCGTCGGCCGCATGCATCAGCTGGCCCGGCGCCGCTGGGTGATGGCGGCCATCGCCGGGGTGGCGTTCGTCATCGCGGCGACGCCGCTGGCCGGCAACATCGGACTCGCGCCGGGCGCCGTGAGCCAGGTCGTGGTCAAGACGGCGATGGGCGCCGTGGTCGCCGGGGCGCTGCTGGCGCCGCTGGTGCTGGACGCCCCCGGAACGCCGCACCGGATCCTCGGCAGCACCACGATGGTGACATTGGGCCGCTGGTCCTACGGCCTGTTCATCTGGCATCTCGCGGCGCTGGCCATGGTGTTCCCGGTGATCGGCGAGTTCCCGTTCAACGGCCACATGCCGATCGTGCTGATCCTGACCTGGGTTTTCGGGTTCGCGATCGCGGCCGTGAGCTATGGCCTGATCGAGTCGCCCTGCCGCGAGCTGTTGCGCCGCTGGGAATCCCGGCACGCCCCGTCACCGCGCGACAGCGCGATCACGGACGTTCCGGAGCCTGCTGCGGTCGGATAGCCGCTGCTACGCGCCGCCGCTGCGGCCACGGTCCCACGGATCGGGCCATGTCGGTCGGGTGCGCCATGCTCGCGCCATGACGCAATACACCTACCGGGCCGAGTGGTCGCCGGAGCGCGGTCGCTACCTGGCCGGCTGCCTGGAATTCCCGCGGCTCTGGGCGACGGGAATGACCGCCGCGACCGCGATTGCCGCAATGGAACAGACGGTGGCCGACGAGGTCCGCGATCTGTTGGCGAGTGAAATGTCGCCGCCCGAATCCATCACGGACCGCAAGTACAGCGGCAAGTTCCTGTTGCGGATGCCGACGGCCATGCACGCCAAGCTCAGTGTCGAAGCGGCTGAGCAGGGCGTCTCACTGAATCAATGGGTGGTCCAGAAGCTGGCTGCCCGGCCACCGTCATTCGACGATTTCTAGCAGTGTGCGGCCGGGGGTTCGGTGTGCCGGCGTGTCGAGTTCTCAGTTGGCCCAACCGATTCCGGAACTCGGTATCGCCCGCGATACCACCTGCCAATCTGTCCTGGTCAGGCCGCGCCTGATACTGCCGGCGATACCGAGTTCCAGATGCGTGTGGCGACCGACAGATCGGTGCGTGTGATGCAGGTGTGACTCGTGAATCACTCGTCGAGCTGGCGCGTCCATCTGGCCGGTGCCTCCCACAGCGACGTCGCCAGCGCGGCCACCGAGATGAGCGCCAGGAACTGCACCCATGGTGAGTGCCCGACGTAGCCGTCCACCGATCGCCACGGGTACGCGCTGAGCACTGCGCCCGCGCCGATCAGGCCGCTCGCCGAGGCGATGACGGTCCAGCCGTCCAGCCACCGCACCCGCGACCGCAACAGGTACCGGACGCCGATGGCCACCGCGATGGTCGCCAGACCCGCGAATCCCGCCACCAGGAAACCGAATCCGACGAGGGCCGCGCCGACGAGCACGGGACGCGGCTGCCAGGTCCGGGTCGGCTCATCGTCGACACGGCGCCGCATCGGTAGCAGCGCCAGCAGCGCCAGGATCGGGAGCAGCGCCAGCCCGCCGAACAGGCTGATCCGGTAGGGAGTGTTCAGCGGGAACGTCAGCGTGACGATGCCCGCGGTACCGGCGGGCAGCACCCAGCCCTGCTGCCAGCCGTTGATGGTCACCGGCGTGAGGATGGCGCCGTTGGCGGTCTGGGCTGTCCAGCCGGGGTTGACGCTCTCGGGCACGACGAGCACCCGCTGCACCGGGGACGGTGTCACCTGCACCTCGCGGTGGTCGGACGTCCACTTCTTCAGCTGTGCGGGAGTCGTTGGGGCACTGTGGATATGGGCGGCGAGCGGGCCGGTCAGGCGAGCACCGACGACGGTGAAGAACGGGCCGGGGCTGATCATCAGCTCCTGCTTTCCGGCGGGCAGTTGCAGCGGCGCGGATTGGCACGGTTGGGCTGCGATGGGCTTGCTGTCCAGCAGCGCGCCGACCGTGGTGTGTACCGAGGTCTGCAGGAACTGGCCGGCGATCGCGATGATCGGCCCGCGGCCGCACGGCAGCGTGATGGCGCGGCGCCGGTTGGTTTCGGCGTCGGCGGGGGCGATAGGCACGCCGTGGTCGTCGAGGGCGACGACCTCCGCCAAGCCAGGGGGCTTCACCTGGTCGAATCCCAGTGACGTGCGGTCGATCAGGTCGTGCCAGTCGAGGATCGACAGCTTGATGGTGTCGGTCTTCGCGGGGTTGAGCTTGATGGTCTGCGGCCCGTCGCCGATCCGTCGGACCTGCGGTCCGTTGCCCAGATCGACGGCGACGACGGTCGGATGCGCCGGCAGCTCGGAGGTACTGGGGGTCAGTCGCAGGGCGCTGACGGTCGTCGGCGCGGGCAGGTGCACGGTCAGGTTGGCGCCGTTGCGGAACTGGACGATGCCCTGCGGGGCCACCCAGGCGGTGCGCGGGTCGCCGTCGGTCGCGGCGTAGGCCGATCCCGCGACGTCGATGACATCCGAGTCGCCCGACGCGCGGGTGGTGCCGGGCTGGCTCACGAGGTCGGCCAGGTGCGGCCCTTGCCGCGCCTGCACCCAGATCGTGGGGACGACGGACGTCGGTGCCGGCACGGTCAGCAGGCGGCTCATGTTGACGGGCTCTTCGGGCGACTGGGCCATGGTGGCGGCACAGCGGACCCCGTTCGGGCCCTCGGCGCAGCCCGGCCGGCCGAGCTGGTCGTTGCCCAGATCCCATTGCGCGACAGCCGATCCCGCCGGCGGCCCGGGTACGTCGACGGTGTGCCGCAGGCTCACGGCGTGGGCGAAGCCGGAGGCGTCGTACTGCGTCACCGAGAAGTCGGTGATGCCGAACTGCACGCCGGGGGAGCCGTCGTCGGTGCCGGTCGCGGTGAACCGGACCCAGGATGTCTCGCCGTAGGGCAGGGCCGCGGTCAGCGGCTTGCCGGGCTGGTCGAAGCGAATTGTGCTGGTGCCGTTGGCTGTTGCCACTTCGATGCGGCGCACCTGGGCGCCGACTGCGGTCGCGCTCGGCGTCAGGGTGATGGTCGCGTTGGTCACCGGATGGTCGAAGTCAACCTGAAGCCATTGCCCCACAGCGGTTTGCAGTGAGCTGGACACCCAGCTGGTCGAGGTGTCGCCGTCGATCGCGGCGGCCGGCCCGGCCGCAGTCGCCACGTTGGGCAGCGCGGTCGAATCGGACGACGAGCTCGACGTGGTGATCCGTCCGCCCGGCCACTGGCCGTAAGCGGTCGTGGCGCCCGGACTCGGGTAGTCCATGACGCGGTTGAAGGTGCGTCGTGGGTCGTCGGGCGCCCGCACCGCCGACGAGTGGTCGTCGACGCGGCCGTAGTCGGTTTCGCGGGCCAGCGGGGTGTCGGTGACGGTCACCTCGGGCACCGGGAGTCCGGCCCGCTGCGCGTCCTGCGTCAAGATCATGGGGCCCAACGGGTTTCGGCCCATCAGGCGACGGCGCTCATCGATGCGCAGCAGGGATTCGGGCCCGCCGTCGATGCGGGGCATGGTGTCGGTGTCGGCGAGGTACGGCTGCGTAGTCGCGGCGCCCTTGACCCGGAAGATCTCGACGGCGGGGTAGCGCGGCCGCAGACCGCTGTCGGAGACGAAGCCGTCCAGCGTGCCAGGGCCGACCGGGTCTCCGAACTGGGCGACTTTCGTGAGGCCGGGAGAGCCCTCGATGGCCCGGTGCACCAGCAGCGGCCGGGCCGACCGCGAGTTGTCGGGGTCCAGGTCGTTGCGCACCACGACGAACGAAATGCCTTGGCGGGCCAGGGTATCGGCCAACCCGGCGGACGGCCTGCCGGTGGCGAACAGGCGTTGCACCGAGTCCAGGGCGCGGATGGTTTCGGGCGGTGTCAGCGGAATCGAGTCGCGCACCCCCCACGCGCCGCGTTCCAGGACCTGCAGTGGCTCGTCGTGCGTGTTGCCCCAGACCTGGTTGGCGAAAGGCGCACCCGGCGCGACGAGCACGCGGCCCGGCGTCTCGGCGTTGTGCGCGTCGAGCCAGTCCGCCGTCTGGTGCCAGTACTGCGGGATGGCGCGGTACGCACCCGGTGCGGCGAGCCGGCCCGTCCACGCCAGCGACGTCCCGGCGACCAGTGCCGTCAGCAGCACCACGGCCACGGCCATCCGCTTGTCCCGCTCGAGGTGCGCGAACGCGTTGATCCACTCACGGCGCGGCGCGGTGCCCGGCAGCGGAATGCGACGCAGCACGTGGGCCAGGCCCAGTGCCAGCGGCAGCCGCAGCACGGGCTCGAGTTTGTGGACGTTGCGCAGCGGGGTGCCGGCGGCGTCCAGGAAGGTCTGCACGTGGTGCGCGATCGGCGAGCCCAGGCCGCCCGAGTAGGCGACCGCGAGCAGCAGCAGACCGAACAGCAGCATCGAGATGAGGCGTCCCCGGGCCGGCATGCTGCGCATCGCCAGGCCGGCCATGCCGCCGGCGGCCACGAGCGTCGTGGCCAGTACCGCGACCGATCCGGTCACCAACGACGAACCGGCCGTCGCATTCGTCGCGACGAATGCCGTCCAGCCGTAGGTGCCACGCAGCACCTCGGTCAGCGACAGCCACTGCGTCGTGACGCCCGACGATTCGATGAAGTCCAGGAACGGCGGGCTGATGCGGCCGAGCAGCAGCAGTGCCACGGCCCACCACAGGATCGCGAGCAGCGTGCAGGCGAACCACCACGCCGTGAAGCGCCACCAGCGGCGGTTGGGTCGGTGCGCGGCCCACCAGATGAGCGCGGCCAGGCAGCCCGTCAGGGTGGCGACGGCGTTCACCGCGCCCATCAGCGCCACAGCGACGGCCGAGCGGGCCGCCAGCTGCCGAATCCGGGGGTCGCCGCGCAGCGCCAGGATCACCGGCAGCAGCACCCACGGCGCCAGCATCATCGGCAGCGTCTCGGACGAGATGGCGCCCAGCGTCGTCAGCGCCCGCGGGGACAGGGCGAACGCGACGGCGGCCAGCACGCGGGAGGACCGGCTGCCGATGCCCAGGGCCTCGGCGACCCGGATGACGCCCCAGAAGCCGACGACAAGCAGCAACGCCCACCACAGCCGCTGCGTCACCCAGCCGGGCAGGCCGATGATGTCACCGGCGAGGAAGAACGTCCCGTGCGGGAACAGGTAGCCGTAGGCCTGGTTCTGCGACTGGCCGAAGGGGAGGTCGCTGCTCCACAGATTTGCTGCCCGCGCCAGGAAGCGCGCGGGGTTGGCGGTGAGATCGAGTTTGGTGTCGGGCGAGACCCGGCCCGGTGACTGGGCGAACGTCAGGACCAGTGCGGCCGCGCTGACGACCCATAGGCAGCGCCGCGAGAGGGGCGCTACGGGATCAGCTGCGGTTGCCGTATTCGACCCGGTTGAGCACCGATGACGCTGGATCGCCCGATTGCAGCGTCGGCTTGGTGTCCTGCTCCAGCATCAGCGTGGTGCCGAAGACCGCTGCGGCGCCGAGCAACAGACCGACCACGATGCTGGCTCCGGCGGGCACGAGGAAGCGGTCCATGGGCCCCAAACTAGCATGGCGACCTGCCCGCTTCTGTGTTCGCCGGCCTGCGCGCAGGTCATCGCGGGACCAACGTGCCCCGGCTGCGCGACTCGTCACACGGCTAGGCTCGGACCCCATGTCCTTGACCCGAACCCTCGGCGCGCTCGCACTGGTGTCCGGATTGATCGCCGGTTGCTCGTCGTCGTCCGACAAGCCTGCCGCGTCCAGCACACCCAGCCAGACCAAGAGCACGGCGTCGTCGAGCAAGCCGATGGACGCGCCCGCACCGACCGCCCCGCCATGCGATCCGCACGCTCTGCTGAGCACCCTGACGCTGCGGCAGAAGCTGGCCCAGTTGCTCATGGTGGGCGTCAAGGACGCCGCCGATGCCCGTGCCGCCGTGACGGAACAGCAGGTCGGCGGCATCTTCATCGGTAGCTGGACGGACCTGTCCATGCTGTCGGACGGCAGCATCCCGGCACTGCAGGCCGCGTCCGGTGCGCTGCCGCTGGCGGTCAGCATCGATGAAGAGGGCGGCCGGGTGTCCCGGCTGAAGAAGCTGATCGGTCCGCAGGAGTCGGCGCGCGTGCTGGCGGCGACCAAGACCCCGGCCGAGGTCCAGGCCATCGCCAAGGACCGCGGACAGCAGATGAAGGACAAGTTCGGCATCACCGTCGACTTCGCGCCCGACGCCGACGTCACCGAAGAGCCCGACGACGAGGTCATCGGCGACCGCTCCTTCGGCTCGGACCCGCAGAAGGTGACCGAGTACGCCGGTGCGTACGCCGCGGGCCTGCGCGAGGCGGGGCTCGTCCCGGTGCTCAAGCACTTCCCGGGACACGGGCACGGCTCGGGCGACTCGCACACCGGTGGCGTCAAGACGCCGCCGCTGGAGGCGCTGAAGGACAACGACCTGGTGCCGTACCGGACGTTGACGACGCAGGAGCCCGTCGCCGTCATGGTCGGCCACCTGCAGGTGCCGGGCCTGACGCTCGGTGACGACCCGGCCAGTCTCAGCAAGCCGGCCTACGACCTGCTGCGCAGCGGCCAGTACGGCGGCCCGCCGTTCGACGGTGTCGTGTTCACCGACGACCTGACCGGCATGGCCGCCATCACCCAGCACTTCGGCGTGGCCGATGCGGCGCTCAAGGCGCTGCAGGCCGGCGCGGACGTCGCGCTGTGGATCACCACCGACGGGATCCCGGACGTGCTGGACAAGCTGGAGGCGGCCGCGAAGTCCGGGCAACTGGACCAGGCGCAGATCGACAAGTCGGTGCTGCGCGTCGCGGGCATGAAGGGGCCGGGCGCGAAATGCGTGAAGTGAGCCGCTCCTTGCCCGGCCCGATTTGCCGCACTCCTCAACGCGGCTCGTTCCTCACCGCTTGATCGTCGTCCGGCTACCCTGTTCCGATGGCAGGTGGAACCAAGCGGCTGCCGCGGGCCGTCCGCGAACAGCAGATGCTCGACGCCGCCGTGCAGATGTTCTCGGTGAACGGCTATCACGAGACCTCGATGGACGCGATCGCGGCGCAGGCCGAGATCTCCAAGCCGATGCTGTACCTCTACTACGGCTCGAAGGAAGAGCTGTTCGCGGCGTGCCTGGATCGGGAGCTGACGCGGTTCGTCGACACCGTCCGGGCAGACATCAACTTCGCCCAGAGCCCACGCGACCTGCTGCGTAACGCGGTGCTGTCGTTCATGACGTACATCGACCGCAACCGGGCGTCGTGGATCGTGCTGTACACGCAGGCCACCAGCTCGCAGGCGTTCGCCCACACCGTGCGCGAGGGCCGCGAGAAGATCATCGACCTGGTGGCGCGGCTGCTCAGCGCGGGTACCCGAAACCCGGAGCCGGACAGCGACTTCGAGATGATGGCCGTGGCCCTCGTGGGTGCGGGTGAGGCCATCGCGTCCCGCGTCAGCGCCGGCGACACCGACGTCAACGACGCCACCGAGCTGATGATCAATCTCTTCTGGCGTGGCCTGAAGGGCAAGCGCGCCGAGTCGTAGGTTTCTCGCGCTCCCGCGACGGTGCATACAGATCGCCCTCCCAGTGATTCTGGCGATCTGGTCGCACATTCGCGGTCCGTCAGCCCGTCCGGGGCTCTCTCCCTTGGCACCTTTCGCCCGGAGCCGTCAACTTTCCCTGACGCGTCAAGGAAAGTTGACCACTCCAAATCGCATGTGCCACAGGAAAGGACGACACGCCGCCGGCAGCGACACGCCGCCGCGGCGCTGGTATGGTCCGATTCGAGCTAGTCGAACCCAACGCGGTTGGGTCAGGGAATCCGGTGCGAAACCGGAACTGACGCGCAGCGGTAAGGGGGACAGGCGGAGCAACGGCCACTGGCCCCACGTGGGCTGGGAAGGCGCTCCGGCCTGGATGATCCCGAGTCCGAAGACCTGCTGGCTCGGGCTCTCGCGGCCTGGCGGCGCGAGGACCCGCCCACGCATGGACTCCGCGAACCGAGTCCCGGATCGGAAGGCGCCGCCGTGTCCCGACGCACCATTGTGCTTGTCGCACTGGTTGTTTCGCTCGTCTGCTCATGTGGCGGCCCGCGGGCGACCGGAACTGTCAATGCCAGAACCGCCGGCTATCCCGTCACGCTGGAGAATTGCGGGCGGACGGTGACGGTGAAGGCGCCGCCGCAGCGCGCGGTTTCGATCAATCAGCCGGCCTCCGAGCTGCTCCTGGCGCTCGGACTCGCCGACCGGATGGTCGGCACCGCGTCCTGGAGTGACGACGTCCGGCCCGACCTCGCCGCCGACAACGCCAAAGTGCCTGTGCTGAGCCGAGATTTCCCGTCGTTCGAGCGGGTGCTGAAAGAGAAACCCGACTTCGTGTACGCGACGTTCGACTGGTCGTTCACCGATCAGGGTGTCGCCCCGCGGGATCGGTTCGAGCGCCTCGGAGTGCCGACGTATCAGTCGTCCAGCGAGTGCGGCGGCCAGGACGCGGCGCAACAACGCCCGCTGACGCTCGACGACATGTACGCCGAAATCGGTGATATCGCCAAGGTTTTCGGTATCGCGGAGCGTGGTGACAAGCTGGTGTCGACACTGCAGGCGCGCATGGCGACCGCGACCGCCGGACTCAAGGCCGACGACGTCTCCCTGATGTGGTGGTACGCCGGTACCAGAACGCCGTACATCGCCGGCTGCTGCGGAGCGCCGGGCATCATCACCACGGCAGTGGGGGCGCGCAACGCGTTCGCCGACAACCGGCAGCTGTGGCCCGAGATTTCGTGGGAGGCCATCCTCCAGCGCGATCCCGACGTGCTGGTCCTCGCCGATCTCACCCGTGGCAAGGACGGTGACAGCGTCGCCGACAAGATCAAGTTCCTCGAAACCGACCCGGCGGCAACCAAGTTGAAGGCCGTGCGGGACAAGCGGTGGATCATCTTGCCGGCCAGCGCGATGGACCCGTCGCTGCGCAACGTCGACGCCGTCGAGACCGTCGCGTCCGGACTGCGCTCGTTCGGGCTGGGCGGGAAGTCCTGACGGCGGTGCGCACGGCTGCGATGACGCTGCTCGGCCTGGTGGTCCTGGCGCTGTCGATCGCGGCGGCCATGATCATCGGACCCGCCGACCTCGGCTTCGGTGACGTGTATGCCGTCGTCGCGCAACATCTTTGGGGCCGCCCGGCGGATGTCACGCCGATCGACGACGGCATCGTCTGGGAACTACGGTTGCCGCGCGCGTTGTTGGCCGCGATCTGTGGTGCGGGCCTGGGCATCTGCGGGGCGATCCTGCAGTCGCTGATGCGCAACCCGCTGGCCGACCCGTTCATGCTGGGCATCTCCTCCGGCGCGTCGACGGGAGCGGTGCTGGTCGTCGTGGCGGGTATCGGCGGTGCCTTGACGCTGTCGGGCGGTGCGTTCGTCGGTGCCGTGATCGCGTTCGTTCTGGTACTGGCCCTCGCGGCGGTGTCCGGCGGTGGACAGGACCGGGTACTGCTCGCCGGAGTCGCTGGTACCCAGCTCTTTTCGGCGGCAACGGCGTTGGTGGTGTTCTCGTCGGCCGACGCGCAACAGACCCGCGGGGTGCTGTTCTGGTTGCTCGGCTCGCTGGCCGGGGCCGCCTGGTCTCAGGTGGCGCTGTGCGGTCTTGTGTGCGCGGCCTGCCTCGCCATCTGCTGGTTGCACTCAGATGCCTTGGACGCATTCGCTTTCGGTCGGGATGCGGCCGCCGCGTTGGGTGTCTCGGTGCGGCGCGTCCGCGCCGTTTTGTTGGCGACGACAGCGCTCCTGACGGCAGTGCTGGTGAGTGCCGCGGGCGCAATCGGTTTCGTCGGATTGGTGTTGCCGCACGCCGCGCGGATGATCGTCGGGCCGTCGCACCGACGGCTGCTGCCGGTCACCGCGATCACCGGAGCCATCTTCCTGGTCTGGGTCGACGCTGCGGCCCGCACGGTGTTCGCGCCGCAGGAGTTGCCGGTCGGCGTGGTGACCGCGCTCGTCGGCGTACCGATCTTCATGTGGATTCTCGCTCGACGCAGGCGGATTCGATGACGGGCGCGTTCGCCGCCGAATCCGTCAGCTGGTCGGCCGGCAGGCGACTCGTCATCGAGGCGGTGTCGCTGGCCGTCGCGGACGGCGAGACGCTGGGGCTGCTCGGGCCCAACGGCGCCGGCAAGTCGTCGCTGTTGCGGCTGCTCGCCGGATTGCGGCATCCCGAGGCCGGCGCCGTCCTGCTCGACGGACGACCGCTCGCCGACCAAAGTCGTCGCGCGGTGGCGCAACGCGTCGCGGTGGTCGAGCAGCAGGTCAGTACGGAGCTGGACCTCACCGTCGAGCAGATCGTGCGCCTGGGCCGAATTCCGCACCGCGGCATCTGGTCTGGCGACAGCGTGGCCGACCACCGCGCCGTCGAGCGTGCCCTGGAACAGACCGAGACGACGGCCATGCGCGACCGGGATTGGCGCACGCTGTCCGGCGGCGAGCAGCAGCGGGTACAAATCGCCCGCGCCCTCGCGCAGGAGCCCCGCGAACTGCTGCTCGACGAGCCCACCAATCACCTCGACATCCGGCACCAGTTCGAGCTGCTGGCACTCATCCGTGCGCTGCCCGTGACAGCGGTGGTGACGTTGCACGACCTGACTCTGGCGGCGTTGTTCTGCGACCGGCTCGTCGTGCTCGACAAGGGGCGGGTTGTCGCGGCCGGGACGCCCGCCGAAGTCCTCACTGCCGAACTGATTTCGTCGGTCTACGGCGTCGCGGCCCGCGTCATCCCCGACGGCGCCGGCGACGGCCGCCCGTCGATCCAGCTCCTCCCGCCGTCCGTCCACCAGAGCCCGAAATTGCCGACGGGTGGCACCACGTCGGTCACCTAATCTGGAAGATATGCACAAACGGGCGGGCCGCATCCTGTTGGTCGTGGCTGCCCTGGTGTTGACCGGTGTCGTCGCCCTGGCCGGGTATCGCGGCTACCGCGAGCACGCCGCCCGGCCGGACTTCCCAGTCGTCGACACCTCGAAGCTGAGCCCCGGGCGCGCGGCCGTCGTGCATGTCCTGGCGCAGGAGTACGCGGCGCAAGCGGGCATGTCCAAGTACTCCGAAGGCAACGACGAGCCGTGGTGCGCGGACTTCACCAGCTGGGTCATGCGGGAATCGGGAAAGCCCTTCACCAATCCCAACTCCGGGCACTGGCGCATTCCGGGTGTCATGACACTCACCGATTACCTGCGCGCCGAGGGGCGCTGGGAGCCGACGGACTACTCGCCACTGCCCGGCGACATGGTGCTCTACGACAAGCCGAGCCCGAAGGGCCAGCACGTCAACATCGTGCTCGTCAATGACAACGGCACGCTCACCACGGTCGGTGGCGGTGAGGGCACCAATGTGGGCTTGTCGACGTTCAAGATCGCCGACGACCCCGGCATCCGCGGGTTCGGCCGGTACGAATGAGGGAGGCTGGCGCGCGCTCGGCCGCTGGCTACCAACATGTCTCGCCCGGAGCCGTCAACTTTCCCTGACAGTCAAGGAAAGTTGACGGCGCCAAATCGCAAGTGCCACAGGAGAGCCGACACGCCCGGGCGAGAGACGCGCGGCGGGCTACAGCTCGGTGACCGTCGCCGTCAGGTGCGGGTAACCCTTCGACAGGTTGCGCAGGGCCAGCTCCCAGCCGCCCTCGATGGGTTCGACGTACAGCCCCACCTTGGCGGGCAGCAGCACCGGCTTGCCGAACTTGACCGAATACTTGACCGCATCCGGCAACTGGCCCTCGATGTTGGCCAGAACCGCTGCGGCGCTGAACATTCCGTGCGCGATGGCCGTCGGGAAGCCGAACAGCTTGGCGCCGATCGAGCTGGTGTGGATCGGGTTGTGGTCGCCACCGACGTCGGCGTAGTGCCGAATCTGACCCGGTGTGATGCTGATGACCGCGTTGGGTGGCGGCAGCTTCGGCTGCTTCACCGGCTCCGGCTTCGGCTCACCCGACAGGCTGGTCCGCTGCTGGTGCAGGAACGTGGTGACCTGATTCCACACCAGGTCGTTGCCGACCTTGACGTCCGTGATGATGTCGACCAGCAGGCCCTTGCGGTGCTCGCGCAGGTTCTCCGCGCGCACCGCGATGTCCAGTTCGTCGGTCACCTTGATGGGCCGGTATTGCGTGATGTGGTTCTCGATGTGCACCGAACCCATTGCGGCGAACGGGAAATCGAATCCGGTGACCAACGACATCATGGTCGGGAACGTCAGCGCGAACGGGTAGGTCAGCGGCACGGTGTCGCCGAACCGCAGCCCGGTCACCGCGGCGTATTCGGCGACGTTCTTCGGGTCGATGTTCAGGCCCGACACCGTGACGGTGCGGGCCGGCAAGGTGGAACCCCGCGACACGAACGGCAGCGCTCCCGCCACCGCCCGTGCCATGTTCACAAGACCGTTGGGCTGCGACATGTCAGGCTCCCAACAGGGCCTGGCCGCAGACCCGAATCGTGTTGCCGGTGACGGCATTCGACGCGGGGCTGGCGAAGTAGGCGATCAGCTCGGCGACGTCGACCGGCAGGCCGCCCTGGAACAGCGAGTTGAGGCGACGCCCCACCTCGCGGGTGGCCAGCGGAATGGCGTCGGTCATCTTGGTCTCGATGAAGCCCGGCGCGACGGCGTTGATGGTGACGCCCTTCTCGCCGAACACCTCGGCGTACGCGTCGGTCATGCCGATCATGCCGGCCTTGGTGGCGGCGTAGTTGGTCTGGCCGCGGTTACCGGCGATACCGGCCATCGACGACAGGCCCACGATGCGACCACCCTCGCCGATGGTGCCGTTCTCGACCAGGCCCTGCGCAAGACGTTGCGGCGCAAGCAGGTTCACGGCGATCACCGAGTCCCAGCGCGCGTCATCCATGTTGGCGAGCAGCTTGTCGCGGGTGATGCCGGCGTTGTTGACGAGCACGTCGGCCTTGCCGCCGTGGTGCTCGGTCAGATGGGCGACGATCTGGGCGACGGCGTCGTCGGCCGTCACGTCGAGGGCCAACGCGGTGCCACCGACAGCAGCGGCGGTCTCGGTGAGTGCGTCGGCGGCCTGCGGGACATCGATGGCGACGACGGACGCGCCGTCCCGCGCGAACACGCGGGCGATCTCGGCGCCGATGCCGCGGGCGGCACCGGTCACGAGCGCGACCTTGCCGGCCAGCGGCTTGTCCCAGTCGGCCGGGGCGACCGAGTCGGCGGCACCGACGTAGAACACCTGGCCGTCGACGTACGCCGACTTGCCCGACAGCAGGAAGCGGATGGTCGACTCGATGCCCGAGGCGGCGGGCGACGCCGCAGACGACAGGTAGACCAGCCCGATGGTGGCGCCGCGCTGCAGTTCCTTGCCGAGCGAGCGCGTGAAGCCTTCGAGGGCACGCTGGGCGATGCGCTCGTCGATGCTGTCGGTCTCGTCGGGCGTGGTGCCGACGACGACGACGCGGCTGTTGGGGGCGAGGTTGCGCAGCACGGGCGTGAAGAACTGGTGGAGCTGCTTGAGCTGCTCGGGCTTGGTGATGCCGGTGGCGTCGAACAGCAGGCCGCCGAACGAGTCGGCCCAGCGGCCGCCGACGTTGTTGCCCACGAGGTCGTAGTCATCGGCGAGGGCCGCACGCAGCGGCTCGGCGACGCGGCCTTCGCCGCCGATCAGCAGGGGGCCGGCCAGCGCGGGCTCGCCGGCCTTGTAGCGGCGCAGCGGCTGGGGCTGGGGTACGCCGAGCTGCTTGGCCAGGAACGAACCGGGACCGGAGGTGAGGACTTGGGAGAGGACGTCAGCCATTGCGGACCTTTCTGCGGACGTGTGTCGTATAGACGGAACCGTCTTGTCAGAGACGAACTTACTCCAGAGTAAGAACGGTGGGTAATATAGGCGTCAAGCAACATCTTGCCTCAGTCATCCGACGTCAAACCGAACTGGAGAAAAACCGTGGCCGAGACCAACAGCCGCCGCCGCGTGGCAGTCCTGGGTGGTAACCGCATTCCCTTCGCGCGATCCGACGGCGCGTACGCAAACGCCTCCAACCAGGACATGTTCACCGCGGCTCTGGACGGTCTGATCGACCGCTTCAACCTCAAGGGCGAGAAGCTCGACATGGTGATCGGCGGCGCCGTCCTCAAGCACAGCCGTGATTTCAATCTCATGCGCGAATGTGTGCTCGGCACCTCGCTGTCGCCGTACACGCCGGCCTTCGACCTGCAGCAGGCGTGTGGCACCGGCCTGCAGTCGGCCATCGCGGCGGCTGACGGCATCGCTGCTGGCCGCTACCAGGTGGCCGCTGCCGGTGGCGTGGACACCGCGTCGGACGCGCCCATCGCCCTCGGCAACGACCTGCGCCGCGTGCTGCTGAGCCTGCGCCGCGCCAAGTCGAACGTCGACCGCCTGAAGCTCGTCGGCAAGCTGCCGGCCGCCGTCGGCGTCGAGATTCCGGTCAACAGCGAGGCCCGCACCGGGCTGTCGATGGGCGAGCACGCCGCCCAGACCGCCAAGGAGATGGGCGTCAAGCGCACCGACCAGGACGCCCTGGCCGCCGCCAGCCACCAGAACATGGCCGCCGCCTACGACCGCGGTTTCTTCGATGACCTCGTCAGCCCCTTCCTGGGCCTGTACCGCGACAACAACCTGCGCGCCGACTCGTCGACCGAGAAGCTGGCCAAGCTCAAGCCCGTCTTCGGTGTGAAGCTGGGCGACGCCACCATGACCGCCGGCAACTCGACCCCGCTGACCGACGGCGCCTCGGTGGCGCTGCTGTCGACCGACGAGTGGGCGGCTGAGCACAACATCCCGGTGCTGGCCTACTTCGTCGACTCCGAGACCGCCGCGGTCGACTACGTCAACGGCACCGACGGCCTGCTCATGGCGCCGACCTACGCGGTGCCGCGCCTGCTGGCCCGCAACAACCTGACGCTGCAGGACTTCGATTTCTACGAGATCCACGAGGCCTTCGCGTCGGTCGTGCTGGCGACGCTGGCGGCCTGGGAGTCGCCCGAGTACTGCAAGGGCCGCCTCGGCCTGGACGCGCCCCTCGGCTCGATCGACCGGTCCAAGCTCAACGTCAACGGCTCGTCGCTGGCGGCCGGGCACCCGTTCGCCGCGACCGGCGGCCGCATCGTGGCCCAGCTGGCCAAGCAGCTCGCCGAGAAGAAGAAGGAGACCGGCAAGCCGGTGCGCGGCCTGATCTCCATCTGCGCCGCAGGTGGACAGGGCGTCACGGCCATCCTGGAGGCCTGAGTCTCGACGTGCCGGAAATGGCCGCTGGACCAGCGGTTTTGCGGCCATTTCCACCAATTTCGCCGGGGCTGTAACGCCTCGTGAAGCCCCAGCGATACCCCTAGTGCCTCGTGTTTCCGTCTGACCCCCGACCTGACGGAGGCACGGGGCACTCTCGTGTGTCGTGGGGATTTGTGCACGATTTTCCGCGCCGCCCGCGGAATTTCGTGCACAAATCCCTCAGCAGGCTTGCGTTCGAGCGCGCTCAAACTCCTAGCGTCAGCGCCATGACAACATCGACGCCAGCACAGACCTGGCTCATCACCGGAGCCTCGAAGGGGCTCGGACGCGCACTGGCCGAGGCGGCCCTTGCCGCGGGCGATCAGGTCGTCGCCGCAGTCCGCAATCCCGATAGCGTGGCCGATCTCAGCACCGCCTACGGTGACCGCTTCGCGGCCGTCGCATTCGACGCCCGCGACGCGAGCGCGGCCGCCCGGCCCATCGAGGCGGCCATCGACCGTTACGGTCGCCTCGACGTCCTGGTGAACAACGCCGGGCGGGCGATCGTCGGCGCCGCCGAGGAAGTCACCGACGCGCAGCTGCGCGACTTGATGGACCTGCATCTGTTCGGTCCCGCCGCTCTGGTGCGCGCGGCGTTGCCGGTCATGCGGGCACAGGGCAGCGGGACGATCGTCCAGATGAGCAGCCAGGGCGGCCGGATGTCGTTCCCCGGCGTCTCGACGTACTCGGCGTCGAAGTTCGCGCTGGAGGGCTGGTCCGAGGCCCTGGCCGGTGAGGTCGCGCCGTTCGGCATCCGGGTCATGCTGGTCGAGCCGAGCCGGTTCCGCACCGCCTTCAACGCTGCTGAGGTGCTCGATTTCACCGACAGCTCGTCGACCTACCGGGACGTCCTGGCCGCGGTTCGCGCCGACATGGCCGGCGCGGACGGCAAGCAGGAAGGCGACCCCGTCGCGGCCGCACAGATCATCGTCTCCCTGGTCCGCTCCGAGGAGGTGCCGCTGCGGCTGCCGCTCGGTGCCGAGGCCGTCGAGCGGCTCACGACCACCTACCAACGCGGCCTGGACGAAGTCGGTCGGTGGACGGAGCTGGCCCGCAGCGCCGACTTCGCGGACAGCGCCGTCTCATCGCGGCCGATCTAGGATCGAGTATGTCCTCCACCGACGACCTGATGAGCAGGGCACTTGCCGCACTCGGCGAGGTGGACGGCCCGATGTCGATCGAGGTCATCCACCGGCTCGCTGACACCGACGGGCTCGACGAGCCGATGACCATTGCCGAAGTTGCGGACCTGCTCGACGTCTCCGCACACACGCTGCGTTATTACGAACGTGCTGGGCTGGTCGAGGTCGACCGCGACAGCAGCGGCCACCGGAGGTACCAACCCGAGGCGGTACGCCGACTCGTCTTCCTGACCCGGATGCGGTTGTCGGGCATGGCCATTCGCGATCTGCAGCACTACATCGCACTCGTGGACAGCGGCGAGCAGACGGTTCCCGAACGTCTCGACATGCTGATCGAACATCGCGACACCATCCGCCGCCAGATCCGCGAACTCACGCTCTCCCTGGCCGCCACCGAGTACAAGATCGCGACCTACGGTGGCACCACCGGCGACACGTCCTGACCGCCGACCGGAGGTCTAGAGCAGCGCGGCCAGGACGGCGACGTGGCTGATCGCGACGTCCTTGGCCGAGGTGGTCAGGGTCACCGGACCCATCGATCGCAGCTTGGCCAGCTCCGCCGAGTCCGCCAGCTCCGCCCGGTAGTCCGCGGCGAACTTGTCGAACTCGCCGGGATGCGCGTGGTACCACTTGCGCAGTTCGTTCGACGGCGCGACGTGCGGCATCCACGTGCCGACCCGCGGGTCTTCCTTGGGAATCCCCCGGGGCCACAGTCGGTCGACGGTCACCCGGGGCGGCTGGGCGGGATCAACCGGGTCGTACACCCGTGCGGTGTCGGTCATTTCGGGTCCTTGTGGATGGCTGCCGGAGCAGGCGGCGGCGTGAACAGGCTGCCTCCGACACTGCCACGCAATGTCCGCACCGCGACCAGTGCCCAGGTGCACAGCAGGAAGACATAGGCCATGACGGCGGCGACGCGGAACGCGGGCAGCCCGGTGTGCGCGGCGAGCTGCGACGTGCCGGTGACGAACGTCCCGACGGGGAACGTCAGGCTCCACCACGTCAGCGCAAAGGGCATGCCGCGGCGCATGGTCCGCACCGTCAGGGCGCTCGCCAGGCTGATCCACAGCACCGCGAAGCCCCACACCGGGACGCCGAACAGCACCGCGAAGATGTTCATGCCCGACGCCAGCTCCGGGCTGATGGCCGAGGCCGCCGCCGTCCCCAGCAGCCCCGCGGCGGTGATGCCCTGTCCCAGCGGACCCAGCACGATCCACAGCGTGGGGACGCGCGCCGACCCCGAGGTGCCGTAGTGCGCCAGCCGGCTCCAGATCATCGTGATGATGATCAGGGCGGCGATCAGCGACAGCCCGAACATCGCGAAGCAGCCGTAGAACATCGTGGTGCGGGCCGTGCCCGGTGGCAGGTGCGGCAGCAGCAGCGCGCCCGAAGCCGCCGACACCATCGGCGGCACGACGGGCATCAGCCAGCCACCGAACGCGGCGTCCGGCCCGACCTCCAGCTGGGTGAACATGAGAAACGGGATCGTCATCGCGGTGAACAGACCGCCGATGGTGCCCGCGGTCCACAGGATCCAGTCGAGGTCGACGGCGAAGCGCGTGCCGATCAGGTCCTTGCCGATCAGCAGGGCGCCGAGGCCGACGGTCATCAGCGCCATCGGTGCGGCACCGTAGAAGTGCGTCATCTGCGGGTTGCGCACCTGGCTGCGCGCCACCGTGGGGTGACGCACCCACTGCACCGACACCGCGACGATCAGCAGCACCAGCAGTGCGGTGGCGATCACCCACACGCCTTCGGCGAAGCCCCGGAGCCCTGGCAGATGCACGGGCAGCGACGCGGCCGCGGTGGCGACGATGCCCGTGCCCATGACCGACGCGAACCAGTTGGGTCCGAAATATTGCAGCCGGGCAGTCTCTGGTCCGTCGGTCGTCATGGTTCGATACAAACAGGTGACCCAAACCGGCCTCAAGGAGCATCCCGTGCAGATCAGCATTTTCGGTTCGTTGAGTGGTCTCAAATCGCCCGTCGACGACACCGTCGCGTACCTCGCCCAGCTGCGTGACGAGGGATTTCGCCGGGCCTGGTTCGCTCAGATGCCTTACGAGCCAGACCTTCTCACCGTGCTGACGGTCGGCCTGCGGGAGGTCGACGGCATCGAGGTCGGCACCGGCGTGCTGCCCATCCAGAATCAGCTTCCGATGCTGCTGGCGCAGCGGGCGCTGACCATCAGCCAGATGGCGGGCGGCCGCCTGCTGCTCGGGCTCGGCATGACGCACCAGGCCGTCACCGAGGGCATGTGGGGCATCCCGTGGGACAAGCCGGTGCGCCGGCTCAACGAATACCTGGACGGTCTGCTGCCGCTGCTGAACGGTGAGAAGGCCGACGCCACCGGTGAGACGGTGACCACGCGCGGCGCGCTGATCATCCCCGGCGCGCCGACGCCGCCGGTGTACATCGCCGCGCTCGGACCGAAGCTGCTGCAGATTGCGGGCCGACGTTCGTCGGGCACCGTCACGTGGATGACCGGGCCGAAAACCCTTGCGGGCCATGTCGGTCCGACATTGCGCCAAGCCGCTGCCGACGCCGGCCGCGCCGACGCGGTCCGGGTTGTCGCGGCCATTCCGGTCGCCGTGGCCGACGACGTCGACGGCGCCCGTAAGCAGGCCGCCGAGCAGTTCGCGATCTACGGTCACCTGCCGTCGTACCGCGCCATGCTCGACCGTGAGGGCTATGCCGGCCCGGAGGACATCGCGATCATCGGCGACGAGCAGACGGTGCGCGACCGGCTGGCCGAACTGGAAGCCGCCGGGGTCGACGAGTACGTCGGCGTGACGTTCGATCCGTCGGCCGAAGGCCGCGCCCGCACCCGCGCAGTGCTCAAAAAACTGGAATCCTGAGCAGGTTTGGCAAGGCTTCATTGGCTGGCGGATCGCCGCGCGCCCGCATAGCGTTGCAGGAATGGCGATCTCGTCCCATGATGCCGAGCCCCACGCGGGTTCGGTTGCGTCGAAGCTGAACTGGTTGCGCGCCGGCGTGCTCGGTGCCAATGACGGCATCGTGTCGACTGCCGGCATCGTCGTCGGTGTCGCGGCCGCGACGGCCGAGCGAGGACCGATCTTCACCGCCGGTATGGCCGGTTTGGTGGCCGGTGCGATATCGATGGCGCTGGGCGAGTACGTGTCGGTGAGCTCGCAGCGCGACACCGAACGGGCACTGCTGGCCAAAGAACGTCGTGAACTCAAGGAGGACCCGGCCGCCGAACTCGAGGAACTGGCCGGCCTGCTCGAAGGGCGTGGTCTGTCGGTGTCGACGGCCCGCGCCGCGGCCGAGGAACTGACCGACCACAACGCGTTCGCGGCGCACGCGGTCGTCGAGTTGGGCATCACGCCAGGCGAATTGGCCAACCCGTGGGCGGCCGCGTTCTCGTCGGCGGTGTCATTCACCATCGGCGCGTTGCTGCCGTTGGTGGCGATCCTGCTGCCGCCGACGACGCTCCGCGTCCCGGTCACCATGTTCGCGGTGCTGCTGGCGTTGGCGATCACGGGCGTGGTGTCGGCCCGGCTCGGTGGTGCGCCGGTCGGCAAGGCCGTGGCACGCAACGTCATCGGTGGTGCCCTCGCGCTGGGCGCAACCTATCTGGTCGGCCATCTCGTCGGCGGCGTGGTGGCCTGAGACCGGCTGGCCTGCGCCGCCTGAGCCGGCTGCCCCGCGCCGCCTGAGCCGGCTGCCCCGCCTGCGCCGCCTGAGCCGGCTGCCCCGCCTGCGCCGCCTGAGCCGGCTGCCCTGCCCGCCGGTCGGTCTGCCCGCCGCCTGAGTTCGGCCGACCCGTACCGCCTGCGACCGGCCGCCCTTGCTTGCGTCGTCGGCGCGTCGGCCCGCGGCGTGTCAGCTCTCCTGCGGCACATGTGATTTGGGCCGGTCAACTTTCCTTGACGGTCAAGGAAAGCTGACCGGCCCAGATCGAACATGCCCCGGAGGACAGGTGCTCGTCCACAGAAGTTGTCGGTGCCCGGTCGCATACTTCCCCAATATCTCTGGGGAGGGACAAGCATGGGTGGACCGAGTGATGACCCGTACATGCGTGAGCTGGGTCGTCGTGCGCTGGTGAATCTCCTGGGCGAGGAGGGTGCCTACCGTGCCCTCAATGGCCTCGATGACGACTTGCCCGACGATGACGTGTTCGAGGAGCGCGAACCCGAACCCGATCCGGTGTTGGCAGATTTCTACAGTGGAAACAGCTTGCGCGCGTTAGCCGAAGCGCGCGACGGGTTGGAGGCCGCGAAGGAGCGCTACGACCAGGCCGTCTTTCAAGCTCGAGCTGCTGGGTGGACGTGGCCCGAGATAGCGAGGGTTCTCGGCGTTTCCAAGCAGGCGCTGCACAGCCGGTTCCGTGCCCGGGCCGGATGAACGGGGGCCGGGCCCGGTCGAACTGCCTCTCTACACAACTCTCACCGGGACCGGTCAACTTGCCTTGACCGTCAAGGCAAGTTGACCGCTCCAGATCGCATGTGCCAAGGGAGAGAGGCGTCCGCCGGGCGACCCGCTCCGCTGAAACCCGGGCGACCCGCTCCACGGAACCCGGGCGAGCGCGATGGGCGCCATCCCCGTCGCCCTCGTCGCCTGACCCTGCTCCCGATCACGCGCGTTCCCCCGGCTCATTGAGGAACCGCGCGATCACCGGCGCCAACTCGCCGGCGTTGGTGATGAGGTCGACGTGCCCGCCGGAATGCAGATGCAGATGCGAGTGCGGCAGTAGGAAATTCATGATGCGTGCGTTGGCCACCGGGATGATCGGGTCGTCGGTGCCCGCCACGATCAGGGTCTCCTGCCGGACCGCCGGCAGCGCGTGGATGCTCGTCCACACCGCGCCGGCCATCAATTGATGAAGGTAACCGATTTTCGAACCGGCATGCAGCTGCTGCGGGAACAGCTTGGCGACGTCGTCGCCGTGCTGCCGGACGGTACCGCCGTAGAGTTCCCCGGCGATCGAGGCGGCGTACGAGGTGTTCGAGAACCGTTTCGGCGTCACCATTTTCGCCAGCACCCGCGGATGTCCGGGCACCATCACGGCCCCCGTCCCGGTGGCCACGAGGACCAGCCGCCGGCAGCGCCGGGGGTTCTGGAAGGCGAACTGCTGTGCCAGCGCCCCACCCCACGACAGACCGAGGATGTCGACGACCGTGAACCCCAGCTTGTTCAGCAGCCGGCCCAGAACCCAGGCCAGGTAGGGAAAGCCGTAGGGCGCGAACGAGGTTGGTGATCCGCCGGTGCCGGGGACGTCGAACCGGATCACGGTGCCCGGCAGGTGCTCGACGAAGGGGTCGAGCACTTCGAGGCTGGCGCCGATGCCGTTGCACAGCACCAGCGGAACCACGCTCGGGTCGGTGCCATGGTCGATCCGGACCCGAAGTCGCTGGCCGCCGACCGACAGGTAGCGCTCGGTGACCGTCATTTCTGCAGCACGTACGTGCCGGGCGCCGGGCCGGTGGCGATGAAGCCCTCGGCGCCCAGCGTCTTCGGGGCGTCGACGTCGTCGCCGCTGCGCTCGGCCAGCCACGCGACGTAGTCGGGCCACCAAGAGTCACTGGACTTTTCGGCCTCGGTCAGCCATTCCTCCGGCGTTCCGTCGGTCACCTGGGCGATCCGGTACGACGCCTTCGGGTTCCCCGGCGGGTTGACCAGCGCGGCGATGTGGCCACTGGTGGACAACACGTAGCGATTGTCCTTGCTGCCCAACAACTTCGCGCTGCGGTAGGTGGCCTGCCACGGTGAGATGTGGTCGGCGATGCCGCCGATGACGTAGGCGTCGCACGTGATCTTGGACAGGTCGACGGGCGTGCCGAGCATGCTCACCGCGCCGGGCGTGACGAGCGAATTGTTCAGGCCCATCAGCACCATGTCGCGGTGCAGCGCGGCCGCCATGCGGGTGGTGTCGGCGTTCCAGAACAAGACGTCGAACGCCGCCGGGCTGCGGCCCTGTACGTAGTTGTTCACCCAGTAGCGCCAGACCAGATCGGTCGGGCGCAGCCACGCGAACATCTCGGCCATGGCCTTGCCGTCCAGATAGCCCTTCTTTGCGGAGGTCGCGATCGCGGCCTGGGCGGCCCGGTCACTCATTGCGGCAGAGGCGAATCCGGCGCGGTCTTGATCCAGCACCGTCACCGCGAGGGTGAGGCTGGCGACCTTGTCGCCGTCACCGGTCTCGGCCAGGTGCGCCGCGGTCATGGCCGTGATGATGCCGCCCGAGCAGCTCGCCATCAGGTGGGCGCCGGCTGCGCCGGTGATGGCCCGCACCGCGTCGATGGCTTCGATGATCGCCGCCCCGTAGGCGTTGATGTCCCAATCCTTTTGCCGGGCTTGTGGATTGCGCCACGAGATGGCAAAAACCTGCTGGCCCTGCTGCACGAAGTACTCGATCATGCTGCGGCCGGGGGCGATGTCCATGATGTAGTACTTGTTGATCACCGGCGGCACCATCAACAGCGGCACCGCATGCACCGTCGGGGTCTGCGGCGCGTACTGGATCAGCTCGAACATCCGGGTCTGCAGCACCACGGCGCCCTTGGTGACGGCGACCGTCTCGCCGACGGTGTAGGCGTCCGGCTCGACCATGGCAGGCACCCGTGGTGACGACATGATGTCGCGGGCAAAGGCTTTCAGGCCGCGGACGGCGCTGAGGCCACCGGTGTCGATCATCGCTTTCCAGCCCAGCGGGCTGATCAACGGGTTGTTGGTGGGGGCCAGACCTTCGATGGCGTTGTCGAACACGAACCGCATCTGTGCTTCGTCGCGCCAGTCCAGGTCGGCGTCGGCGAAGAGCTTCTCGGCGGTGTCCGACACGGCCAGGTAGCCCTGCATGATCCGGTGCAGTAGCGGATTCTGTTGCCACGCAGTATCACTGAAGCGCTTGTCGGCGCGCTGCGGGGCCCGGTCGGAGTCGCCGGTGGCGATGTCGCCGAGCTCGTGGGCCAGTTCCTTGCCGCGGTCGAGCACGGTGCCGGGCTGCTTGGCCAGGCTGGCGGCCATCCGGGCCCAGGCCTGGTTCGGCATCATGCGGCGGGCGAACGGCTTGGTGGCGCTGGTCAGCAGCATGTCCAGGGGTGCGGCGAGTTCGGAGGGTTGCAGCGTAGATGTGTGAGCCATCTCAGTCCTTTGAATCGTTTGTGGGGATGGTGATTTCGCGACGGAGGAGCTTCCCGGTCGGGCCCTTGGGCAGGTCGTCGAGGAACCAGATGCGTCGCGGGTACTTGTAGGCGGCCACCTGGCTCTTGACGAACTCGCGGAGTTCGTCGGCGGCGACCTCGAGGCCCGGCTTGAGGCTGACGGCGGCGCCGACCTCCTCGCCGAGCGAGTCGTGCGGGATGCCCACGACGGCCGCCTCGGCGACGGCGGGGTGGGTGTAGAGCACCTCTTCGATCTCGCGGGGGTAGACGTTGAAACCGCCGCGGATGATGAGCGCCTTCTTGCGATCGACGATGTAGTAGTAGCCGTCCTCATCGGTCCGGGCGATGTCGCCGGTGGCGAACCAACCGTCGGCGTTGATGGCTTCGGCGGTGGCCGCAGGCAGGTTCCAGTAGCCCTTCATGACGTTGTGCCCGCGGATCTGGATTTCACCGGGCTCGCCCGGCGCCACCTCGGCGCCGTCGTTGTCGACGACGCGCATCTCGACGCCCTCGACCGGGGTACCGATCGACCCGGGCTTGCGCGGGCGGTCCGGATGGTTGAACGCCGCCACCGGCGAGGTCTCGGACAGTCCGTAGCCCTCCAAGACCGGGCAGTCGAAGGTCTTCTCGAAGTCCTGCAGCACCTGCACCGGAATCGCGGCGCCGCCCGAGACGGCGATCCGCAGCGTGTCCGTCGACGCCGTACCGGCCGCGGCCAGGAGCGCCGAGTACATCGTCGGGACGCCCTCGAAGATGGTGACGCCGTCACGCTCGATCAGCTCCAGGGTCCGGGCCGGATCGAAGCGGGGCAGCAGGCTCAGGGTCGCGCCGGCCAGCACCGCCGAGTTCAGGCCGCAGGTCAGACCGAACACGTGAAACAGCGGCAGGCAGCCCATCACCACGTCGTCGGGCCCGATGTTCAGCAGCGTCCGCACGCAGACGTCGGCGTTGCGGCCCAGGCCGCCGTGGGTCAGTTCGGCGCCCTTGGGCTTGCCCGTCGTACCCGACGTGTGGAGGACGACGGCGGTGTCGTCGTCCGCGCGGTTGACCGGGACCGGTTGTGCCGCGAGTCCGTCGATCAGCGCCACCAACCCGGCGTCGTCGACCACCCAGCAGCCCGCGCCCGCCGCCTCGGCGCCGGCCTGTGCCTCACCGGCGAAGGCCGGGGGTGCGAACAGCGCCCTGGCCGTCGTGTTGGAGAGGTAGAACTCGATCTCCGGGGCCTTGAGCAGCGGGTTCATCGGCACCGCGACGGCGCCGGCGTAGAGAATGCCGTAGAACGCGGCGGCGAAGGCCGGACCGTTCGGCAGCATGACGCCCACCCGGTCACCCGGTTCGATGCCGGACTGCCGCAGCAGCGTGGCGACGCGGGCGGCGGCGTCGTCGAACTGGGCGTAGGTGTAGGTCTGGTCGTCACAGCGGAGGGCGACGCTGTCGGGGCGACGGGTCCGGCTGGCGACGAGGTTCTGGGCGAGGTTGGTCATGCCTTCAAGCGTGATTCGGCGCGGCTCCGGAGGCGATGGTGGCGGGAACAACAGTGACCACCGCCAAATGTGACCGGCCACAATCGGCACCTCACCTAAGGTTGGCTGATGGCCGGGGTCGACGAGCACATGCGGGAACTCAGCCAGATCATGCTGACGCGTGTGGAGGCGCTCGGCGAGCAACTGGCCGACCGCATCTACAGCCGCATCGACGGCTACCGCGCCACGCCCGCGGCGCGCGAGAACGTGCGCGAAAGTTGCGTCGCCAACATGACTTTCGTGTTCCACACCCTCTGCAACGACGGCGAGGCGGACCTGTCGCCGGCGGAAGCGACCGGCCGGCAGCGGGCCGTCGAGGGCATTCCGCTGGCCGCGGTGATGACCGCCTATCGCATCGGGTTCCGGTACATGTGGGAGAGCAGCGTCGCCGCCGCGCGGGAGGCCGGCATCCCGACCGAGTCCATCCTGGAGGCCAGCGCGCGCATCTTCCTCAGCCAGGACGAGTTCACCCAGGCGATGACCGGCGCCTACCGGGAGGAGCTCACCAGCCAGATCATGGACCGGGAAGAGGAACGGTCGGCTCTGGTCGAGGCGGTGCTGCTCGGCCGCATCACCGACAACCAGAGCCTGTGGGAGGCGGCCGATCTGCTGGGCCTGCCGACGACGGGCCCGTATGTGGTTGCGGCGGCCGAGATTCCGGCCATCGGAAAGTTGGGGTTACCCGAGATCGCGAGCAAGCTCGCTGCCCGTGACATCCGGTCGGCCTGGCGCCTGCTGCCCGATCTGCAGGTCGGCGTCGTGCACCTGCGGCAGGACGCGACGTATGACGTGCTGGTCGAGGTGCTGCGCAAGATCGCGACGGCGCGGGTCGGCCTCAGCCCGGCGTTCGCGAGCCTGGCGGAGACCGGTGAAGGGCTGCGTCTGGCCCGGCTGGCGGTGGCCGGGAGGCCGAGCCGTGACGGCTTCGTCTGCGCCTTCGACGACGCGCCGCTGGCGTTCGCCGCCGTCAGCGCGCCGGAGGTGATGAACCGCATCGAGGAGTCGGTGCTCGGCGGGCTCCGTGGGCTGCCCTCCGAGGAGCGGGCGATCCTCTCTCAGACCTTCCAGGCGTGGCTCGACGCCGGCGGATCCGCCAACGAGGCGGCGGCCGCAATCTTCTGTCACCCCAACACAATTCGGCACCGGCTGCACCGCATCGAGGAGCGGACGGGCCGGTCCCTGTCGCGTCCGCGCGACGTCGCCGAGCTGTGTCTGGCCTTCGAGATCAGCCAGCGCCTGCCTGACTAGTTGCACGCGTTGACCGTGCGTCTACGCAGGCGCCTACTCGCAAGAGTTCTGCGCTGGCGCACAGCCAAAAACAGCAGCCCCCGGCGAATGCCGAGGGCTGCTGTTCTAGATGCGGATCAGAAGGACGCTTCGTCCAGCTCCATGGTCTCGTTGTCGATGGACTCGATGACACCGCGGACGCTGGTGAGCAGCGGCAGCATGTTCTTCGCGAAGAACGAGGCCGACGCGATCTTGCCCTCGTAGAACGCACGGTCGTCGCCGGTGGCGCCCTCGTCGAGCGCCTTGATGGCGACCGCGGCCTGCTTCAGCAGCAGCCAGCCGATGACCAGGTCACCGACGGCCAGCAGGAAGCGGACCGAGCCCAGGCCGACCTTGTAGATCGACTTCGGGTCTTCCTGAGCGGCCATCAGGTAGCCGGTCAGGGTGGCAGCCATGCCCTGGACGTCGCCCAGAGCGGTGGCGAGCAGCTCGCGCTCGGCCTTCAGGCGGCCGTTGCCGTCCTGGTTCTTGATCAGCTGCTCGATCTCGCCGGCGACGAAGGCCAGGGCCTGGCCCTTGTCGCGGATGATCTTGCGGAAGAAGAAGTCCTGCGCCTGGATGGCGGTGGTGCCTTCGTACAGCGAGTCGATCTTGGCGTCACGGATGTACTGCTCGACCGGGTAGTCCTGCAGGAAGCCGGAACCACCGAAGGTCTGCAGCGACTCGGTCAGCTTCTCGTAGGCGCGCTCGGAGCCGACACCCTTGACGATCGGGAGCATCAGGTCGTTGACCTTGAAGGCCAGCTCGGCGTCCACACCGTGGACGGCCTTGGCGACCTCGGCGTCCTGGAACGACGCGGTGTACAGGTACACGGCGCGCAGGCCCTCGGCGTAGGACTTCTGGGTCAGCAGCGCCCGGCGAACGTCCGGGTGGTGCATGATCGTGACGCGCGGAGCGGTCTTGTCCATCATCTGGGTCAGGTCAGCACCCTGGATGCGGGTCTTGGCGTACTCGAGAGCGTTCAGGTAGCCGGTCGACAGGGTCGCGATGGCCTTGGTGCCGACCATCATGCGGGCCTGCTCGATGACGTCGAACATCTGCGCAATGCCGTTGTGGACCTCGCCGACGAGCCAACCGACGGCGGGGATGCCGTGCTGGCCGAGGGTCAGCTCACAGGTGGCCGAAACCTTCAGGCCCATCTTGTGCTCGACGTTGGTGACGAAGGCGCCGTTGCGCTCGCCGGGCTCGCCGGTCTCGGGGTCGAAGTGGAACTTCGGCACGAAGAACAGCGACAGACCCTTGGTGCCCGGGCCGGCGCCCTCGGGGCGGGCCAGGACCAGGTGCATGATGTTTTCGAATAGGTCGTCCGAGTCGGCCGAGGTGATGAATCGCTTCACACCGTCGATGTGCCAGGTGCCGTCGGCCTGCTGGGTGGCCTTGGTGCGGCCGGCGCCCACGTCAGAACCGGCGTCGGGCTCGGTCAGCACCATGGTGGCGCCCCAGCCGCGCTCGGCAGCCAGAACGGCCCACTTCTTCTGCTCGTCGGTGCCGTTGTTGTAGAAGATTTCGCACATGCCCGAGCCCATGGCGTACATGTAGGCGGCCGGGTTGGCGCCGAGGACGTGCTCGATGAGGGCCCACTGCAGCGCGCGGGGCATCGGCATGCCGCCGAGCTCTTCTTTCAGGCCGACCTTGTCCCAGCCGCCGTCGAGCAGGGCACGCATCGACTTCTTGAAGGGCTCGGGAAGCTTGACGGTGTGGGTCGCGGGGTCGAAGACCGGCGGGTTGCGGTCGCCGTCGGCGAACGAATCGGCGATCGGGCCCTCGGCCAGGCGCGCGATCTCGTTGAGCATTTCACCGGCGGTGTCGGCGTCCAGGTCGGCGAACTTGCCTTCACCCATCGCCTTGTCTACGCCGAAGACCTCGAACAGGTTGAACACCTGGTCACGGACGTTGCTCTTGTAGTGGCCCACGATTTCTCCTCGATGAGATGGACTGTAGGGGTTGGGTACTCAGGGCTAAGTTACCCACCAGTAACTGGGGCTAACTATACCGCCGGGTAACTTCATCGCAAAGCAGTCAAGAGCAAATTTTTCGCAGCTAACCAACCCAGTGGTTGAACGGGGTGGTTTCGCGACCGGTTTATGGCCGCTGACCTGCAGTTTAGTCCGAATGTGATGTCCGCCACCGGAAACTTCCGGAACTGAGGATGACGTGTCAGTTGGGGCCAATGGGAGCCCTGTTGTGGCGTCTTCGCGGTGGATGCGAAGGCTTACGCCCGCCGTGATCTCAGCCCGGATCGGCGCGGCCCGACGGCAATCCTGGGGGGTGGCTGTGAGGCGGGTCACCATGCCGTGGTTATGTGAGGTATGCGTCGGGTAGCGGTGTGGGGTACAGGCAATATGGGGGCCACGGCGATCCGCTCGGCGGTCGCGTTCCCGGGGCTTGAGCTGACGGCGGTCATCACCTCGAGCGAGGACAAGGCCGGCCGCGATGCGGCGACGTTCGCCAAGCTCGACACCGCGACCGGGAAGGTCGCCACCACCGACATCGACGCGGCCCTCGCGGAGTGCGACGCCGTGGCCTATATGTCTTCCGGAGACATCCGCCCGGAGGAGGCCATCGCCGACATCGAGCGCTGTCTGCGGGCCGGCCGGCACGTCGTGACGCCGTCGCTGTACTCCCTCTATGACCCGGCTTCGGCGCCCGCCGAATGGGTCGAGCGGCTCTCCGACGCGGCGGCCGCCGGCAACGCCTCGCTGCTGGTCTCGGGTGTCGATCCCGGGTGGGGCAACGACGCGCTCGCCGTGACGGCCGCCGGGCTGTGCACCCGGATCAAGACCATCCGGTGCCAGGAAATCTTCGACTACTCGACCTACAACCAGCCCGAAGCGGTGCGCGTGCGCTGCGGTTTCGGCGGATCGATGGACGAGACGCCGCTGATGCTGATCCCGACCATCCCGACCATGGTCTGGGGCGGCAACGTGCGGCTGATCGGCCGCGGGCTCGGTATCGAGATCGACGACATCACCGAGACCTGCGAGCGCCTGCCGCTGACCGAGGCCGTCGAGAACGTCATGGGCCGATTCGAAGCCGGTACCCAGGGCGCCTTCCGGCTGGAGGTCATTGGCTGGTCGCAGGGTGTGCAGCGCGTGATCATCGAACACATCACCCGCATCGACCCGTCCTGCGCGCCGGATTGGCCGCAGCCTGACGAGGGCGTGGGGGATCACCGCGTGATCATCGACGGCGATCCGCAGCTCACGATCGTGGTGCGGGCCGACGTTCCCGGAGGCACCCGCGCCGACGGCGGCAACACCACCGCGGCCAACCGGCTCCTCGGTGCGATCGAGTGGCTCGCGACCCAGAAGCCGGGTATCTACGACGGTCTCGACGTGCCGCTGCACCCGCCGCTACCGGCAGCGGTTGAGGCGACGCGCTGGGCCTGAAGGCTTAGCGGCTGAGTGTGAGGACGGCCGGTAGCAGCGCCGCGATCTGTTCACCCACCGCCTCGAAGGTTTCGAGGTCCCGACCGATCGGATCTGTGATCTCCACCGGCTGGTGTTCGTGCAGGCGGAGGCGTAACGGCGCCAGGTCGGACACCGTGCGCACGCCGTAGGTGGAAGCCAAGAGAGCGGCTTCGCCGAGTGTGAACGTCCGCCGAAGTTGACGCGGCGCGAGTTCGAGTACGGCGGTGCGGTGCGCCGATGTCATCGTCAGGACAAGGTCGGCGTCGGAGGCGATTCGCGGAGTCAGCTGTCGCGCAGCGAAGTTCGTGGGGTCGCCGCCGAGCCCGATGAGGACCTCTGCTGCGAATCGATGGACCGGATGCCCGATCACGGCGTGTATTCCCGCGCTGGCGGCGGTGAAGTCAGGGATGCCCATCTGCGCGGCTAGTCCCACGGAAAGTCGTTCTGCGGTAGGCGATCTGCAGATGTTGCCGGTGCAGACGAACAGGATGCGCAGGGCGACCTCCCAAAAGAGTCTTAACGCAAACGTCAATAATCCCGTGCGCACGGCTTTGACGTGCCACGATATGCCCGTGAAGGGCATCATCCTAGCGGGCGGGTCAGGCACCAGGCTGCACCCGATCACGTTGGGTGTGTCCAAGCAGCTGATTCCGGTTTACGACAAACCGATGGTCTATTACCCGCTGTCGACGCTGCTATTGGCGCGGATCCGCGACATCCTAGTGATCACAACGCCTTTCGATGCGCCCAGTTTTGAGCGTCTTTTGGGCGACGGCTCCCAGTTTGGAGCATCGATCACCTATGCGCGACAGCCTTCGCCGGATGGCCTCGCGCAGGCTTTCTCAATCGGCGCAGATTTCATCGGGTCGGAGAAAGTTGCCCTGATATTGGGCGACAACCTCTTGTATGGCCCGGGTTTGGGCCGGCAGCTCCAGGATTTCAACGGTGTCGATGGCGGAGCAATCTTCGCTTACCGTGTAGCGGAACCGAGTCAATACGGCGTCATTGAATTCGATGAACGCGGGTTGGCTATTTCCCTCGAAGAGAAGCCGAAGATTGCCAAGAGTAACTACGCGGTCCCTGGGTTGTACTTTTATGACAACGACGTGATTTCAATTGCCCAAGATCTGAAGCCGAGCGCCCGCGGGGAGTACGAGATCACCGACGTCAACCGTGTCTACCTTGAGCGGGGTGGGCTCCATGTGCAGGTGCTGCCCCGAGGGACCGTCTGGCTCGATACCGGCACGGTCGACAGCATGACCGATGCCGCGGACTTTGTGCGCACCATGGAGCGGCGTACCGGCTTGAAGGTCGGTGTTCCGGAAGAAATAGCCTGGCGTCAGGGTTTCCTCACCGATGACCAGTTGAGGGAACGGGCCGAGCGTCTAGTGCGGTCAGGTTATGGCTGGTACCTGCTTGATCTGCTCGACGGGGGATTGTGCCGGCCGATCGCGCCGTCCGATGCTTCGGTGATGTGACACAGAAGCCACGGCTCCATTTGAAATGAGACACCGCACGCGTGCGGCGGTGAATCAGAAGCCGAGTACGGCAGCGACTGCTCGTCCTACAGCACCCCGGACGCCGCGAGGGCCTCCTGTATGACCGGAGTTATCTTCTCGCCATAGGCCAGCGTCATATGCACGGTGTCGCGTTTGGTCAGCGTTGTTCCTACGAAACTGGGGCACTTTCGTGCGTCGTAGCAGAACCATGGGAGGGAATCGACCCATTGGCCACCGAGGGACTGGGCCAGCTGTTGTTCCGCTTCCGCCATTGCTCGCCAAACTCTGGAGACATTTGACACGCAGTCCACAGGCAAATTCGATTTTTTCCCGTAACACTCGCTGATGGAGACTCCGTCGGGCGGCGGAGCCATTAGCACAATTTTCGAAGTATTTGACTTGAATTTATTGATGAACTTCTCGAGTGAGTCGATCCACTCCCGGGGCTGGAGGGTGCGGCCACTGCCGGCCAGCTTCCTGATCCAGTAAAAGTGCGAGACGATGACGATATCGGGGTGCGCATTGTTGATGTATTCGACGGCAAGTGACCTCTTGTTCTCGCACGCATCTTCGAGACTGGTGTCCTTATCAGCCACACGCTGGTCGATGAAATGACACGAGTATTGAGCCTCGCTATGGACCTGGAGCCCCTCGTTGGAATTGAGTGCCATTGACCGCAGGGGTCCCAAGTACCCCATCGCGACGGAATCGCCGATCACGACTATCTTTGTGCGCGCCGTCGGGGAACCCCAGGTGCAGGCATCCGAACCCAGCGGATTTTCGTGCCCACAGCGGTCGACTTCCGGTGGCGCTATGGGATCTTCGACAGCGGCTTCAACCGAGGGGTCGAACTGAGGCCATTCTGTGGATTTGAGGGCGCCCAACAACGCCGCCCGTAGCTCGCTTGCAAGTGGCAGGACACCGGCCCCAGATGGTATTTCGTGCGCGGCGGCAACTGAGATATCGCCAGGTGTTACTGCTTGTCGATACGCATCGGGTCGTTGTGTGTAGCCGGCCAGTGCGACAACCAATAAGATCGTAGCTGCGACGGCAGCAAGTTGTGTTGAACGCTGCATCTTGATTCTGCCTCGCTGAAGTGCACGTCTGGCACGACGCAATTTCGCGTAATCGATACGGCGCAAGGGATTTTCGATGAAATGGTAGGAAGCGATAGCCAGCCCCAACGTCAGTGCCGTCGCTGTCGCGTAGTAGGTGACGGTCGTGTCCATGAGATCGGCTAACAGGATGATTACAGGCCAGTGCACGAGATAAAGCGAATAGGAGATGTCGCCGAGGTATGTGCTGATCGGATTGCGTAAGAAGGGTTGATACGCAGGTTCACCGCCGACACCCGCCGCGATGACCAACGCCGATCCGGTTACGGGAAGCACTGCCCACGGGGCTGGAAATCCCATCGAAGGGTCAGTGATCAGAGCAATGCTCGCCACGATGATGGCTAGGCCTGCCCATGAAAGCACGGGTTTGACAGGCGTTGGTATTCGGGCGAGGAGTCCGACCGACGTGGCCAGCAACGCTCCGACTCCCAGTTCCCAAACCCGGCTGAACGTACTGAAATACGCCCGCGCCGGCCACACCGCGGATTCGTACATGGCCCAAGTTAGAGACAGCGCAATCACCAAGCCCATCACGGTGCCGGCGATCTGCATCCTGCGATGGTGCGACCAGGACCTCCGGAGGACCAGCAGGCTGATTACGAAAATCAAGGCCGGCCAGACGAAATAGAATTGCTCTTCGACTGACAGGGACCAGTAGTGCTGTAGCGGCGACACAGAAGTGTCTGCGTTGAAGTAGTCCGTGCCCTCCATGGCGAATCGCCAGTTCGCCATGAAGATGAAGGCAAACACCGCGTCGACCCCTACTTCGTGGGCTCTGAACGGCTTGAACATCAATGTCGCGGCCACGTAGATCAAGATGAGTACAACTGTGGCGGCGGGCACAATGCGGCGCACGCGGTTCCAGTAGAACTTTCGGAATGGAACGGTGCCGTTGACCTCCGCCATTCGCAGCAAGTTGCCTGTGATGAGGAATCCGGAAATCACGAAAAACACGTCAAGCGTGACGAATCCACCTCGCGGCCAGCCCACCAGGTGGGTGATGAAGATGGTGACCATCGCGAACATGCGCAGGCCCTGGAGGTCGAGACGTTGATGGGACGATGCGGCAGCGCGGTATCGTCGCCGCGAGTATCGCTTGTACCGTTTGAGTAGTGACGCCACAGCAGTCTCCTAGGTTCGACGGCATCGTATCGGCGTGGGCGTCAATTTTTCGCGGTTATCGCTGAAAGGTTTGCGCCAAGCGTTCTGGGCGACTATTGGCGGGGCAGCCTCGATGCAGCCGTTGCTGACTGCCGTTGCCGGTCGCCTTGCAGGCGCTATCGGCAGGGCTCGCCGACCAGCTGCGCGGGAGGCCGCCTTGAGATCGGAAGGCCGGGCGAGGGAACCGAACTCGCGCTTGCGCAGTTGTGGGAAACGGTGCGCTGGCGCATTTGTTGCTGGCGCACCGGAGGGCTATGCCGTGGTGCGGTGCCGTGTCGTGTGTTTGGCTTCTCGGGCAGCACTGAGGGCTGGGCACAAGCAGGCCTCTGACCAGGAATTATTTGACGCGGCGGTTATTTAGGTCGCCCTTGGTTCGTGGTATCCGTGTGGCGGCATGTTGAATTGCTACGCAAATGCCATATGGGTTGCTACGACATGAATTCATAAAACCGGCTAACGAAATCCAATAAATCAATATTGACGTTTTAGCAAAAAACTTGACGAAAGAGCTTCCTGGAGGCCTGTCGTGGTCGTAGCATCGGCCTCGTATCGGGCCTTCGTGTGGGTTCCATCAGATTCTCATTAGAAGCCCGTTTCCTCACCATTGGAGCTTGGTCTAGATCGGGGGCCTGATGTCTTCAGTTGCAATAATCGGAACACGCGGATACCCCAGCTACTACGGGGGCTTTGAGACTGCCGTCCGAAAACTTGCCCCTGACCTGGCCGATATGGGCTGGGATGTCACGGTGTATGGCCGGCGTGGCGCGACCAAACCGGACGACCCCAGCTTGGACCCGCGGATCACGCGGAGGGTCACCTGGGGCATGGAGACTCAGAAGCTGAGCACTCTCTCGCATGGTTTGACGGCAGCACTCGATGCCGCGGTGCGGAAGCCTGATGTGGCATTGATTATGAATTGCGCGAATGGCTATTTTTTGCCAATTCTGCGCGCGCGTGGGATCCCAACTTTGGTGAACGTCGATGGTATCGAATGGGAACGGGACAAATGGAGTCCGACCGCGAAGCGGGTATTCAGAAAAGCAGCGGAATGCACGGCCAAGTGGGCGGACGGGTTGGTGTTCGATGCGCGCCGCATCGAACAATACTGGAGGGACACGTTCAACGCCGCGGGCACATTCATTCCCTACGGCGGTGACCTCGCCTCGGAACTGCCTGTGCCCGAGGGACTGGCACATCGCGAGTACGTCCTACTGGTCACCCGATTCGTCCCGGAGAACACAGTGCCGCAGTTCTTCGAAGCGGTGCCCGCCATCGCGGAGCAGTACCCGGTGGTTATCGTCGGTAGTTCGGGGTACGGGGGCGAGTTGGACGCAACCGCGGAGCGCCTCGCCTCCTATCCGTCAGTGACCTGGCTGGGGCACGTGCACGACGACTCGTTGCTTCTGGCGCTGTGGCAGCACGCGGGTCTCTACTTCCATGGGCACAGCGTCGGCGGAACGAACCCAGCGTTGGTGCAGGCAATGGCTGCGGGTGCGCCGATCTTGGCACGAGACACCGACTACAACCGCGAAGTCCTTGGTTCTGCCGGCGAATTCGTTTGTGATGACCCAGAATTGATCGCGAAGACCGTAGTGCAGTTGATGGAGAATCGTGCAGAGCGAGAAGACGAATCGCGAGCAATGATGCTTCGGGCCGTTCAGCACTACTCGTGGGCATCAGTGGCTCGCGGCTACGACAGTGCGATGCGCGCAGTCATGGAGGCGCGCGGCGTGGCGGCGCACGCCGAAGTTCATTCGATTGCGGATCGCGCTACAGCACTGAACATTCCGGTTCCCAGCCCGATGCGGCCTCAGCAACTGGCCATGTAGTCACCATCGGGCCGCGGATACCTCAACCTGGGTGCGTACTGATCCATTTCCATGTGCGTTCAAGGCCTTCGCGTAGCGAGACGCGCGGCTCCCAGCCGAGACTGCGCGCCAGTCCGATGTCAAGGACAGAACGTGGCACGTCGAAGCTGCGTGCGCGCTGGTGTTCGATCAACAACTCGGCCCCTGCCACATCTGACATTGCGCCCAGTACCTCGTTGAGGGTGACCGGGAGCCCTGAGCCACAGTTGAGCGCACCACGGAATTCGCTCTGCGCGGCCGAGATGCAGAGATCTCCGACGTCGTCGACATAGACGAAGTCGCGCACGGTCGACTTGGCGGCATACAGAGTGGTCGGTGACGCCCCTAGATGGTTGCGCCAGGCAACACCGATGATGCCCTGCGGACGGGAGAGGTTCTGGCCTGGGCCGTAGGCATTCGCGACGCGCAGGCTTACGGTCCGTGTAGCGGTTCCGCGTGTGATTGCCGCGACCGCATACTCGGAAGCTACTTTCATGGCTCCGTATGACGAAATTGGGTCAGGGCACTCTGATTCACGATGAGCAGCTGACCCTTCGCCATACACCGTCCCGCCTGAAGATAGATAGATAAAGCAACCTACGTGCGCAGCTACCGCCTGCTCCGCCAGCCAACTCGAAACACCTACCGATGACGCCAACGCTGTGGCGGGTGACTCTTGGACTGTCGCCGGAACATAGGATGATGCAGCGTCGACGACGACATCGACGCAATCGAGAAGCTCCTCGAGCCGGAAGCCCAATTCGACGCGACCGTGGACAAAATCGACTGCGTGATCCAGCAGCAAGTTGGGGTGGGGCGCAAGCGCAGTCACCGAATCACCCTGTTGGATAAATCGATTGGCAATTCCACTGCCGAGGAGTCCGGCTCCGACCACGAGGATTTTCAGAGTGGTACCCCGGCTTCGGCATACGCCATCGAGAGCCTTTCGACGAACTTTGATCGGCTCAGTTCCAGTCGTGAGTACTCCATGGCCTCCTTGCCCATTTTTGTGAATCGCTCCTTATCGCAGATGGCGTTGCACAGCTCAGCCGCCAATGCATCGACGTCCCCTGGCTTGACCATGACGCCGCGATCAGTTCCCAGGAGGTCCGGAACTCCGCCGACCTGTGTGCCGACTACGGGCACCCCGAGTGTCATCGCCTGATAGATCACCAGCGGCGATACCTCGTGCCAGATTGATGGAACGACGAGGGCAGCAGCTGCCAACATTTCGGCTTCGGCTGCGCTGCCCCAGGCGGTCCCTACGAATTCAACTGGTGCGGAGAGGGATTCGGCCAGATCTTTCAGCTGTGCCTCGAGGCGCCCGGTGCCGACAATGCGCACTGCGACGCCCGAAAGCGCCGCAGCTCTGATGAGGACGTCTACGCCCTTTTCGACGACCAGGCGACCGACGTACAGCACGTGACACCCCGGTGATCTATCCGGTGGAGCCGTCGGCGCAGGCCAAAAGTTGGGAACAATCTTGATGCGATCAGCCTCAATTCCTGCGGCGAGTGCGTTTCGTTGCATCAGCTCGTTGCTCACGAGCACTCTCGAAGCCACGTTGTATGGCTTCATTGCCATGACAGCTGCAGCTTCGACGCCGAGAATGATGCCGCCTGCCCGTGAGCCTCTCCAGCATCGCGTCTGGCCGGGCGCGGTTATCCGCCTTCGCGGCTCATCGAGGCAGATGGTGCATATCTGTTGCGTGACGTCGTTGAGCAGCCTGTAACTCGGGCATGACAACTTGTAGTCGTGTACGGAGAGTAGCGTCGGGATACCTTGCCGCCTGAGCTCCCGCATGAACATCGGGCCAAGCTGGTGGTGGCTGTGTACGACGTGAGCGGCATCGATCTGCTCAGCCTCGAGGAGGCGTTGGATCGCACGAGTGGTCTCGTCGCCAAGAACCGCACGGCGCGCGGTGCGCAGTCGCTGGCGGGCACCAGGCGCAGTTGGATCAACCTCGGGCACAAAGTATTCCCGCGACGGCACGTCGAGGGTGTCCTTCTCAAGCTGAGCGAAGGGAACCACTTCATGGCCGAGTTCCTCAAGAACGTCTTTGAGGTGGAAGCAGTACTCCTCGACACCACCCAGTCGGCGCCAGTACTTGTTGACCAGGAGAATTCTCAAACTTGGACGCCTTCACTCATGTGCGGAAGCCGCACTTGCCTGAACCTGTGGCGATGTAATCCGAAGGCTGTTCGACACTCGCCAACGCACCGGTGCCCCGTTGTCAACTTGCGAATGGCACCTCCGAACGTCGTAGACCGCCAACATCGCGTCTGAATAGTCTTCGATTGAGTAGCGCGCGCCGACCTCGGCGAGGGCGGCGGCAACGATCGAGCGTCCCCCTTCGGGGCGTCGCGCGACGTTGACCATCGCGTCAGCAAGTACGTCCGGGGCGTCGCTCACGCAGTAGAAGAAGTGGTCGGGAAGCGTGCCCTCAATGGCGATGGGCGTTGCGATGACGTTCTTCTGCGCCAGAATTCCGGATATCGTCTTGATTTTCACGCCGGCGCCGTAGCGCAACGGGATTATCACAGTGTCGAAGTGCTCGTAGAAACTGTCGATGTCGTCCACATAACCGGTGACCTCCACGGATTCGCCAATATTCTCGGCTGCATCGCGAAGTTCTTTGGATGGGCGTGAGCCGACAAGGTAGAGGTGCGCCGCGGGCACTTCATCGACCACGTGGGGCCAAATGTGATTCAGTAGCCACAATCCCGCGTCGTTGTTCTCGGGACGGTGGAACGCAGCGACGAATCCGAATGCTTGTGTGTGCGAGGTCCTCGTCGGACCCGGTTTCGCGGTAACAGAATCGGACCGGGTCTTCAGCGGAGGATTGAGCACATGTACGTCGAAGTTCACACCCCGAGCCGACAGCAGGTCGGCGTCCTTTTGACTGAGAACAATCGCGGCGTGGAGTCCACGGACGAGTTGTCGCTCTTGTGCGGTCACGTACCGGAGATACACGCGGCGAAGTGGTCCCCGCCAAGTAGCCACAGCGCGCTCGATGCGTTGGCTCGGCACATCATGCACGTAGCCGATGATCGTTGCCGACGGATTGAGCCTGTGCACGAGCCGCGCGAATATGAAGAACTCTGCCCATTGCAATTCGACGACGTCAGCGTTGCGGATGCTTTCTCGGAGTCGGCGAGACGTGATAAACCCGATACAAGCGCCTAGGTCCGGCAGAACCGGCATGGCGAGCGTCCAAAGTCGCGCAAGTACCTTGCCGATCAGTGTCTTTCGCCACCAGGGAAAACTGATGATGGCGGGATGGTGATGATCGTCCAACTGAAAATTGCGCCCGGTTTGTGGACGATTGTGGTCGTAATCAGGGGAAAACACATCCAGTCGCACGCAGTGCTTGAGTAATACGCGGTGATGGTGGAGGAGCAGTTGACCGCCCGCGTGATCGACTCCGTCGTATGGAAGCGCCAACGATAGAGACGTCACTTTCAAGTCACTGGATTCCATGGCTGCAGTCTCAATTCGCAGCTGGCGCCATGTCGGGCTGGACGTGCGTCTTGGAGTCGAAGCTCTGTACGTAGTCGTCGAGCGATATATCCGTAGTGTGGAACGTTCCGCAGACGGCCCAGATCATGTACCACCACGCCAGCCGCAACTGATTGGCGATCCATGTGGAGGCATCGCTCAAGGGCACGTTCATGCCGGAAACTTTGATCACCGCAGCCGGAATTACTGCCGCCAACCGCGCGGCACCGCCGACGAAGACGGTCAGCCGTAGCCAGAACAACCCATAGCCTTGGAGCCGGTGCATGCATTGAACAGGCGCTTCAACCAGCTCCATGATGCGCAGTGCACGCTCGTGCTTGCTGAACGATTTCCTACTGACTCCGCCGATGTGGACGGCAGAAAGGTCGGAATGAACGTGAGCTGTGTATCCGTGCCTACGAGCCCGCATGCAGATCTCTTGATCTTCGAGGTACATCGGCAGGCGTGTATCGAGTCCGCTATCGAAGACCTTGCCGTTGATGCACATCAACGCACCGCCCACCATGGCAAGTTCCCTTTGATCACAGTCGATTTCGTGCTCGGAAAGATTCTGCGAAGGGGTTCCCAGCAGTTGTGCGAACTTCGGATAGCCAATTATGTGACTGAACAGTCTGCGACGATTCCATACCCGTCGGGCGCATCCGCGATCGATCGCGCCGGTCGGATCTCTGAGTGTTGGCCCCCAGACGCCGACGTTTTCGACTACCTCGATGGAGGAACGCTGGACCAGTTCCGTGACGACACGGCCGCCAGCAACGATGTCAGGGTTCATCAGAGCGACGACGTCGAATCTTCCCCATTTACATTGGGCCAGTGCAAATCCCAGATTCACGCCGTGGCTGAAACCCTCATTGTGGGCTGCTACGTGAACCAGCGCCCGATCTGACGAGCACGTCGCACGAATGGTCTCGGCGACCCGCTGGTCGAGTGAATTCTCGATCACGGCTGCGTGATTACCCGGATGCGCTTCAACGAAGAATCGCACAGACTCGGCAATGTCTGGAAGTTGGTCAAATGAATTGAACGTCACGACGATCAACAGCGCCGTGCCGGGTGCGGAGCCATCATCCGAGGCTGCTTCCCCAGCTTGTTGGCGCGCCAACCGGGTGTCGGACAGGTTACTCATTCGCTCCTCGCCGTCGGTCGCGGTGAAGTCCCCGCGAGCTGGGCCACTGCAGCGTCAGCCCTTGGCTGCGCCTCGCCGGCGTCGGCCCGCTTACCTGCATGTTAGTCGCGGGCGTCAATATTCTGTGGCGAATCCGAGCGATTACGTCGAGTAGGCAGCCGGTACCGGCTTTACCGGCCTGGGCGGCCCAGTCGTCGCCCGCTCGGCGTCTGTAGGGTCGGAGCTAGAGCAGCACCCGTTCTGGGATATGTCCACCCGGTGTTGTTTTGGTTCGTCGTGCCGGGTCCGCCTTTGAGCGCGCGACGTGATCGAGCACGTGGCACACATACATTCGTTCGAACCATATGCGGTTCCGGTCCGTCCGGTGCCCGGGCAACGTGCGATCCACATCGATCTTCCTGAGCTGATTCTCGACATTGAACTCGTCGACTGCAGCTAGTTCACCGCACCATCTGTTCGAGAAGAACGTCGACACGTCGTCCAGATACACACTCACGGCCGGCGTGTAGAGGTCGGATGCGCCCTGCAGACACCTCAATGCGTGCTTCGTCGGGGTGTAGATGTCGACGTCGATGGAAATGAAGCCCAATGGTGCGGCAGGGGTGAGGTGCTCGCTGATGAAACCGCCGATGGTGTCGTGAATGTCGCCGATGAGGAGGTCTGCCCGCCCCTTCAGCTTCGCCGTCAACTCGGCTTTGTTGAACATTGGGTAGTCGCCCTGCGACCAGATCTCGGGGTGGTCTTTGTACCCGCTGATCTCGCTCAACCCCTCACCCGTGTCGAAGCCGAAGATTCGGAACTTGATGCCGGTTTCTCGTGTGATATCCGATGCCAACTCGACCATGTTCAGGAGCCCGGCTCCCTGAGCCACTCCGAACTCACAAACGGTGACCTCACGATTGCCGAAATGGCTGGCGATATCCGCGGCGCGCAGCATGCCGTATGCATAAGCCGGACGATTTGCCAGCCCAAGTTTCTCTTTGACGCGAAATGACCGGATCTGTCGCCTTCTGATGCCGTCGTAGATCCGCTTTGGAGTCAAGCGATGAATATCCATGTACAGGGTCCCCTTTACTGCCGCGATTGGTGACGTGGAATTGTTGCTGATTCGTCGTCGGTGACTTGCTGGATCCTTGAATCAGTGAAAACCGGTTGAGCTTGGTTGCCGTCCTGTACATGCTCTGACGAGGGCCCGCAATGGGATCGTGAGTATCTCGGGTAGGGTCCACCCAAGCGGGCCACGATCGGGTCGACCGCATCGCGAAAGAGCGTGCGGACCGACCGGCTGGACATGATCAGCGATATGTAGATAGCCGTGACGGCAGGCACGCCGACAAGCATCGAGCCTAGGGGCGATGCGTGCACCAAGTGCGTTACGAGGTACCAGCCCATGCCTCCGGCCACTGCGCCGCAAAGCAACACGTGAAGTCCTGATTTCGCAAAGCTTGATATGGGCATGTGATTACACCGCTTGAGCCAGGCCAGGTTGATGAACCACGCAGCTGTCAAGCCGGCGGTGACTCCACAGGCCACACCCGTGAGGCCCATGGTCGAACCGCCGATGATGCACAGCACCAAAATTGATCGTGTCACCAATGCCGAGAAAAGCAGCGGTCTCGTGTTGTCGGACGCCAGGTACGCCCAGAACGTCACATAACTCAGTACCTGGATCGCACCGCCGATCGAAAGGATAGAAAGGAGCGGCGCTGATTCGCGCCATTGCTGGCCCAGCGCAGTTATTACGATTGGTGCGGCGAGCGATGCGGCGATCGAAAATAAGCCGGTGAGTACTACCGAAATGAAGACCTGAACTTTCAATAGGAAAGGATAAAAGCTATCGCTGTCGTGGTGGCGTTTCGATAGATACGGAAGTACCACGTTCGTGAGCGGTGCCAGGAGCTGGCTTGCCGGCACAGTGAACATTTGGAATGCGCGGTTGTAGATCCCTAGAGCACTGGCGCCCCACCGGGTACCTACTACGTAGGAATCCGCATTGAAGGCGACGTAGTTGGTTAGTTGCGCCAGTCCAGAGTGGAGCCCGAACCGGTATAGGGCGACCATTCCATCAGTCCGTCGTGGCCGGCCCGGCCACCAGTCGGCGATCACGGCTCGTTGTGCGAGCACCGATGCATAGATTACGAGCATCTGGATTACCAGCGACCAATAGCCCAGGCCCTCAACCGCGGCGATCAAGCCAGCAACGAGTCCCATGACTTGGGCCGATGCGTCTGTTGCGGTCAGTGCCACGAATCGGAGGTCGCGAGTGAGCCTGACCTGGAACTGGGCTTGGAGTGCATTGATGATGAACGCGAGGGCTACCCACGGCGCAACGGTGCGCAACGCAGGCTCGCCATAGAGATCCGCTAGTGCCGGTGCGGCGGTGTAAAGCGTGCACGCCATGACTACGCCGATCAGTACGTTGCTCCAGAACAAGTTGCTTGCTTGTCGCTGAGTGAGTACTGCGGTTTGGATCGATGCCTGGGATAGCCCAAAGTCTCGAAGTAGCTCGCCCAGCGACAGGACCACAACCAACATCGTGAATATGCCGATATCTCGTGGACTCAGGAGGTGCGAGAAAGCAATCAAGCCAACTAGCTGTACGAGTGCTTTGACGAGTTGACCGACGATGGTGACGGCGCCCGCTCTCTTCGCGGAGACCGGCCGTGGGTTGTCAGAATGGTCCGACACGGCACAGCCTCACGCGGCCGACCGCGCTGGTTGTTCGGGCGCCGTGGCTGTATCAGCTTGATGTTTCGAGAAGGAGATCGTGTCGCCGTCGGCCGAAAGGAAGCCGAATCCGGCAAACCACAGCGGGAGTATCTCCCACGAGATCATGCCCCACCCCGTCCATGCCACTACCGCGATACCGGGGAGCAACGAGAGCAACGCCGCCGATTTGACGTCAATGCGGCCCTCGCGAATCGCGCGAAGGGCGGTCCATACGACGGTGACTATCAAGGGGGAAAAGAACAGCAATCCTATGGGCAGGCCCAGTTCGGCAATGGGGTACAGGAAGGAGTTGTGCACGGGGAAACCCTTGGCTGCCATCGGATCATACTGGCCCACTACCTCTGAGTAGTAGTTCGGACCGGTACCAGTGGTCAGTGCACTCTTGATCTGCCCGAGTCCGATATCGAGAAGTGATCCTCGACGTCCGCCGTACGGATCTTCTAGTTGCCGAGCTGCCAGTGCTCCGATTGGACCGGCGTTCATCGCGACGAGAACTCCGCCAACGAGACCACCGATTGCCAATCGAACAGCGACCGTGGTCGCCCGGTTGCTGAGTATCGTCCACAAGACGATCGCGACGCCGATGGCGACGATATTTGCGCGTGCCAAGGTGAGCACTGTGGCCACGGTGCCGAGGACAATCGCAGTGGTCGCCAATCTGCGAGTGAGGGCCCGGCCGCTGGCCGTCAGCGGCAGGAGGAAGCACAATTGCAGCAGCACCGTCTTCCCCAGAAAGGAAGGATGGTCGTACAGACCGACCATCCTTCCTTGGTTTATCCACAGCGTGGCGTTGGTAGTGCCAGGTCGAACCAAGAGCACGCCAAGTGCCTGGGCGCCAGTCGTGACGAACTGGATGCCGCACACAACCAGGGAGGTCCACGCGAGTACGAGTCCGGCATTCGAAGTGAGGTGTTGCCCCAGCCATCGGCCGATGCCGAAGGACACGATGGCAGTCATGTATAGCTTCAGCCCCGACCACTGTTCGGGCGTGTTGCCCCAGACTCTGAGCAAGAGAATGGAGCTCAGTACCGCGAAGATCAACAGCAGCCAGCCGCCGCTCCATGGGCCACCGCTCGCCCAAATCGCAAGCAAGGCAAGGGCAAGCAAAAAGTCACTCAGCCAGAATGTCGGTGAGCCCGGGGCGATCCCGTAGTGGATGTTGACGTCTCCCAAGATGAACAGCGTCGTGGTGACGCCGCCGAGTGTCAGTAGGTAGCCACTGATGAATGCGGTCGGCCAGCCGGCAAATGGAGCGACTAGGCATACCAATAGTGCGATCCCTGCGATGCAGATCAATTGACTCAACGACACCGGACTGCCCACTAGCCTTGGAGGGACACTTCCTGTTCAGACTATGGCACCGATTCGTGAGCCGTGAGGAAACTGGAGCTCAAATGGCCGCTGGCGGTGAGATTTTGACCCAATATCGTGGAAGCAGGTCGATCGCGCAACGAGTGTCCGAAAAATGGGCGTTTCTGCTTGACTCAGCGTTCAGTTCGGAAGCGTTTCTCGTCCGGTCACTCTTACATGATGTGACGAGTGCGGCACAGTTGGTCCCCAGCGCGCCAGAGCGATTGCGGCGCCATCTGCTGATTCCGACTGTTGGCAAAGGGAACATCGGTGACCAGGCGATGCTAGAAGCTTTCCTGGCGAATACGACTTGGTCCGTGACCGTCGTTGTCGAACACAACGACGGTCATGCTGTGCCGGTGTCTGCCGCGGAACGGGTGCGCAAGGTTGTGATGCCGGAGCTGTTCACTACGCGGCCGTGGGTCAGGTCCCGGATTAGGCCTCGGCTGGCAAGCCTTATCGCTAGTCATGCAACGCTTTCCGTTATCGGTGCCGACGTGATGGACGGTGGCTACGGCTCAGTCCAATCGATCATCCGATTTGGCATGCTGTGCATGGGCAATGAGGTTGGAACTCCTAATCGCGCGCTTGGCTTCAGCTGGAACGGTGCACCGCCCCGAGAAGTGAAGCGTGCACTGGGGCTCTCGCAACCGAGGTCCCTTCTCTGCCTGCGTGACCCACATTCGCTTGCCCGGATACGTATGGCGGGGGATTACAACGTCATCCCAACCGCAGACATGGTGTTCACCTTAAACACGATGGAGCCGTACGACCGCATTCGTTCCTGGCGGAGCGCGCAAGGGGACAGAGCGCTCGTGATCATCAACGTGAGTGGGATCCTGGCGCGGAACGGGGTCGATAGCTCGGAGTACGTGGAGGTAATCAGGCATCTGCTTCGGCGTGGCTGTTCAGTTGTCTTGCTGCCGCATGTAATTCGCGCGGGCGATGACGACCTCACGGCCTGCGGGGCCGTGGCTGCACAACTGGATGCTAGCGCCCATGTCCACCTCGTCCGAGACCTGTTGAGCCCGGCTCAAGTCGCCTGGTTAGCGGCTCAGGCTACGGCCATCCTGACCGGAAGAATGCACTTGTCCATATTGTCGCTCAATCACGGTGTGCCATCGGCAGTTCTGTCCACTCAAGGCAAAGTGTCGGGGTTGATGGAGCTGTTTGACATTCCCGAATTGACGATTGAGCCCCAGGCCGGCTTTGCCGCACAAGCTCTATCGGTATTGGATCGGATCCTCGACGATCCGAAAATTCGACTACGAGTGTCAAGTGCACTTCCACGCGTCCGCGAACTTGCAGACAAAAACTTCGCCGGTCTTGAGGAGTGCTGAATTAGGTGCGCGCGCTGCGTTTTCGGCTACGCAGCCCGCATCACTACGGGAGTAACTCCACATCGGTGAGTCTCACCAAAGAACCGTCACCACCCTCCGAGAAGAAGCCGATTGCCTGCAACGGGCCTGCTGGAATCGAATCGGCATTTGTGTCATCGCTGATGCTGAGCTCGCCAGGATCCGACTCGTCAATGGTTGCGGGTCGCCATTGACCCTTGTCCCATGACATGACGTGCGTCGCCGTCTCAGCCTTGGTCCAATCCGGCATGTCCGGCTGCTCTGTCTTTGTCTTATACGTCAGCTGAGAAGCCCACCATTTGCCATCTACTCGGACCAGGATTCGTTGTTCACCCGCCGCCGGGGTCTTTGAGGCGAGTTTGAACCGGATCCGTTTTACCTGCGTGCTACTCAAACCGGTGAGGGGCACCCAGGTGGCGCCTATCTGGGTGGAGGCCTTGCGTAGGAAGGCCTTCGTCGCGCCCTCTGGTCTCGACACCCGGTAACCCTCTCCGATGTCACCGGAGACGTCCGTACAGTTCGGGTCCGATTTTGCGGTCCACCCGATCTCCTTCAATGGGTGACCTCCCGGGGATGTCACCTCGAACGAGTACCTGGTGATCGGCTCGCCGGGAAGGAGTGTCCCGAGTCGGACGGCCATGATCTCCTCGGCGCTCAATGCGCGATCGAATACTGCCACGCCGCCCAATTTGCCCTTGGTGAAGTTGATGCCGGGAAACGGAGGCGACCCGTACAGCGCGGCGCCGATGCTGAACCGCTTCGTCGTGGGTGAGCCATTGATGGGTTTGTCGAGCACATAAGGATTACGGTCGACAGTCTGCCGCAGCGTGTATCCCGGCTCCATGGGCGCCGGCTCGGTAACGCCCTTCCACATGTCGGACAATCCGTCAACGTAAGCAACTATTTCGTGGCCGTCATAGGTGAAAGCTTCCATATGCCAACGACCTTGGCCGACTCCGGTGAAGTACTTTCTGGCACTGGCGGCGTAGTCACGGTTCCACGGGTAGCCCGGCGACGGACCGTCTTGCGCGCCGATGTGCGGTGTGTAGTGGCCCCATGACCAGCCGAGATAAAAGAACCCGTCGAAGTAGGAGCCGTACTGACGCGCCTCTGCCGGGCCACCTTCGCAATGAGAACCCGCGCGGAACGCCATACCGTTCGCTGACTTGCCGTTCTGTGGATCGTCGTGGTCGTCGGCGGTGTCGTTCACCCAGTTGATCAGGGTGACCTGCCCACCGGTTTTCGAGACGTCGAGCGCCGCGATGTCACCGTCTTTGACGAAGACCGTCTCGCCGTCGAGCACCAGTGACGGCCCGAACGGGCCAGGATCGCCGCTGTCTTTGCTCACCGTCTTGGAACCGCGTGCTGTCAAGGTTGTGGACTGCGCCCCGGTTCGAGCGGTCACGGTGTTCCCGCCCGTCGGGTCATCCTGGAAGTCCCACATCGCCACCAACCCTCGTGGCCACGCGAAAGTCTTTGCGTCAACTCGGCCGAAGGGCGGTGGTTGACTGCACGCGGTGGCCATCGAAACCCCCGCCGCGGCGCCGGCCGTGAGCAGACATATTCGCCGGACTGCTTCACGTCGCGACAACAGACCGTCTGAAGATGTCGGGGAAGCCCGGTCGGCACCGTTGCCCGCTGGATGTGTCATTACGTGAAGAGTACGTCTCGAAGCGAGTCCCCGCTATGAAACACAAGTCCCAAAATTGAAGCTTGAGACGCCGGCTGGAACGTTGGCTAGAACCAGCCCGAGCATGATCTTTGACCCTGTAGTCAATTATCCCGCGCGAGGTCTGCTGCGCGGCATATGATGCGCCGATGGTAGCCACCGACCAGTCGCTCACCGCGGGCCGAGGCGGTACGAAACAGCAACCGGCCCGACACAATCAGGGACACGGGTGGCGTCGTCACGATCTCCAGGGAATGCGTGCGCTCGCGGTACTGGTGGCTGTTCTATACCACGTATTCGATTGGCCGCGTGGCGGTTTCGTCGGTGTGGAGATCTTTTTCGTCCTGAGTGGCTTCTTCATCACCCGCCTCTTGATCCGAGAGCGGACCACGACCGGCAAGCTGTCGTTCCAGAACTTCTACATCCGCAGGGTGAAGCGGATTCTGCCTACCGCCTTGCTGGTCTCTGTTGTGACGGTGATCGGCTCGGAACTGCTGTTCACGGCCATTCGCGCAAAGGCGACGCTTGTCGATGCGCTGTACGCGGCGGTGTTCGCGGCCAACTACCACTTCGAAGCGATCGGGACTGACTACTTCGAAGTTGGGCAGCCGCCGTCTCCGTTCCAGCATTACTGGTCGCTGTCCGTCGAGGAACAGTTCTACTTTGTCTGGCCGGCGCTCCTCGTCCTGATCTTCGCCCTCACCCGAGCGCTTCGCCGCAACGGTCACAGTTGGGCTCGGCAGGCAGGCTTGTTCTGTGCCATGTCGCTTGTCGTCATCGCGTCGTTCGCTTGGGCGGTGTACTTCACAAAGCACGATCCGACGAGCGCATACTTCTCGACATTTTCCCGCATCTGGGAGCTGGGCACCGGAGCATTGGTGGCCATCGCTGGGCCATGGCTGGCTCGGTTGCCGGAGTCGATTCGTCCGGCACTCGCGTACCTCGGTCTCGGGGCCGTGGTCGCATCGCTGTTCATGATCGACGCGACGGTGCCGTTCCCCGCTCCGTGGGGGGTGGTTCCGGTGCTCGGCACGGCGCTCGTCGTCGCTGCGTTCCAGGGCGTTGAGGTTCGGGGCATGTACCCACTCACAAATCCGGTCGCTCGGTACATCGGCGACACGAGTTACACCCTTTATCTCTGGCACTGGCCGGTCATAGTCCTGTTGATGACGCTGATGCCGCGAGGCGTGCTGTTTGATGTCATCGCCCTCGTTACTGCTGCGGTACTGACGGTCGTCACATATCACTTATTCGAGAATCCGATCCGGAACTCGGATTGGCTGACGGGCGACGGCTCGTCCAAGCCTTCGCGGTTCGCGCTCACACGAACTGGTCTGGCGGTCGTGGGGGTCGTGGCCGTCGTAGCCGTAGTTGGTTCGATATTTGCCATTCAGTACGCCGAGAAAACGGCGCGAACATCGCAAGCAGATCAGCAACTTGTCGTCGCTTCCGAGGCGCCCAAGCCTCAGGCGGTCGACCCGTGCTTCGGGGCCGCCGCGATGGTTACGGAGGGGTGTGCCCTACGGAATTCCGCCGTGCCGCTACGGCCGACAGTTGACGAGTTCGCCAACGACACACAAGGTGCATACGCCTGCTTCCGACTGGAGCATCAGCCACTTAAGTCCTGCGTTTACGGCTACAGCGGGGATGACGCGACGCGCATCGCCATCGTCGGAGACTCCCATGCCGGCATGCTGCTGCCGGCCCTGTCCCAGTACCTCATGGCCAATAAATGGGAGCTTACGACATACGTTGGCTGGGGATGTGAATGGCAGATCCCAGCAGTGGGAGATTGCCCCATCGACGACATTCAATCGAGCCTTCTCAAACGCCCATACGATCTCGTAATCACCACCTCCGCGCGCAAGTTCGGCTCTGTCGCCGCCATGCAAAGCGCATGGGAGCCCGTCGCCGCGGCGGGCAGTCGAATCGCTGTCATCGGGGACAACCCCGAGGTGAGCGAGGAGTCCATCGCGTGCCTGACGCGAGTGACGACCGGTGACGATCGCACCGGCGACTGCGGTACCCCGGCGGCTCTCGCATTCGCGAAATCGGACCCGCTCCTCAAGGCGGCTGCTCTGGTGCCGAACACGACAGTCATCGACCTCACGAAGTACTACTGCACGTCTGATCGGTGTCCGACCGTCATCGGAGATGTCATTGTGTACCGCGACACCGTCGGAGGGCACCTGACGGCGACATATGCAAAAACTCTCGGTGCAGCCATCGTGGAAGCGATAAACCGAATTATGGCGCCGCACTGATGATCACGCTGATTGGTCGCCGAGGCCGGCTCCGCAGCGACTCAAAGGGACGAGCCGATGCCGAGAGGGTGGCAGCGGGCAGATTGTTTCGCGGCAGGTTCAAGTCGGCAGTCCGCAAGGCGATCGTTGCCTACAGCCTGCGTAACCGGCGCAAGAAGACAGACTTCATTCTCGCGTTCCTTGCTGAGCATGACGTCAATGACGTGCTTCTGGTCGGCGCCACCGGAGACGAGCACGGGCAGGCAAACTCCGGTGTCATCGAAAGTTTTATTGCTGCACGGTATCTGGTGAAGATGGGCATCAACATAGAGCCGGCCAACACCACCTATCCGTTCATGATTGCCGACGCACGGGACATGCCCTTCGAGGCCAACTACGTCGATTTTGCGTTGGCGAATGCAATCATCGAGCACGTGGGGCACGAACCCGAGCAGCGCCGTATGGTCGAGGAGATGTCTCGAGTGGCTCGTACTTGGATTGTCACTACGCCCAACAAGTGGTTTCCCGTGGAGTCGCACACGTCGACCCTGTTTCTTCATTGGTTTCCAGCTTGGCGTCGGGGTCGTGAGACAGACTTCACGAGATTGCTGTCGCGACGCGAATTTCGCGCGCTCCTGCCGGACGATGCGAAGATCTCGGGGAGTCCGTTCAGCCCGACTTTCATCGCTTGCTACGCACGCTAACGGCGCTCTCCCCATAGATGGACGTCCAATTGCGATCGAGCCTGACACGCCGTGCTGTCATGCGCGCGACTCTCGGTGCCGCCCTTGCAACCGTTCTTCCGATCGTCTCTAGTCGGTCCGTCACCGCGGCGGTCGCATCTCCGCCTGATGCGGCTGCGGCCAACCCGACCCGCTACATTTCAGCGTCTGGCAGCGACAGTAATGACGGATTGACTCCGAACACTGCGTGGGCAACCATCACGAAAGCAAACTCAGCTCTTCCGAAAGACCGTTCCGTCTTATTGTTTCGGCGAGGCGACACCTTCTACGGGGAGTTGAACCTGCCGATGGGTTGCGAGGTCGGAGCCTACGGGGCGGGTGATATGCCGGTGCTGACCTTATACAAACTGCTGAACCGCTCGGCCGGATGGCTGGAGCACAGCCCGGGAGTCTGGCGGGTGGATCTGCGCTCGCCAACTACGCACAGTGGCTACACAGCGACAACCGATGCCAATGTCGGCTTTTTGCTGGTCGACGGGGTTGTCCACCCACGCCTGAAGTCTGATGTGGAATCGCTCAGCGCACCATGGGACTTCGCGTGCGATACCCAGAACGGAATGCTGTATGTGAAGGCATCCGCCAATCCGACGACGCTGGCGAGTGACATCAGGGCGGCACCGAACGGGAGTCTAGTCGGAGCGGGTGGCGCCGTTATTCACTGTGAACAGGGATCGAACGATATTCACGACGTGCATATCACCGGTGCGGGCGGTTGTGGCATCGTCGGCAGCGCTCCCGACGTGCGCATCCATCATTGTCTCATCGACTACATCGGCGGCTCAAAGCTTCTCGCAGTGGATCCCGGTGGCGCGATGCGCTACGGCAACGCGATTGGCAACTGGATCAACGTTGTGCGCTGGCGGATAGAGGGCAACGAGATTGCGCATGTCTACGATGCCGCGTGGAGCCCCCAGGGCTATGACCCGAACGGGGGGCCGGTGTCATGGCAGGACCTCGCCTTCCGCGATAACTACGCGCACGATTGCGGCCAGATGATCGAGTTCTGGTCGCAGGGCAGTAACCCGGACTCGCTAGGGTTTGTGCGAATCTTTGTGGAGGGCAATCGCTTCGAGCGTGCAGGCTATGGCGCCTTCGCTGACGCGAGGGCTGATCAAGAGGTGCGGGTACACCTGTTGACCTATCGGCTGGAAACGCCGGTGGATATCACGATTCAGAACAATCTTTTCGACGACGCATTCGGGGCATACAGCTACCACGCGGTCGACCCTCCGTCTGGGTATATAACTCGCAACAACACCATTCGGTTGCGAGCGCAGCACCTGATTCAATTTCAGCGACCCGAAACAGTCGAACAGTCCGCTGCTTGGCAGGTTTCGACAGGGCGCGAGAGTGGTTCGGTGTTCACCGTGCAGCTTTAGCTGGAACACGGGCCCAGCACGATCGAGATTTTGTGCGATCTTAGAGAATGCCCTTCTGTTGAAGCGTCTCAATCATCACTGGGTAAAGCTTGTCGGCGTACGTAGGGGCCATGTGGACAGCACCGTACTTCGTCGGAGATGTTCCGACGAAGGCTGGGCACAACTGTTGTTCGACACTACAGAACCAGGGTCTCGAGTCGATCCAGATTGCGTCGACCGCAGCAGCCAATTGTTGTTCTGCATTGGCCATCTGGCTCCATCCGTTGTCTACCTTCCCGACACAATCGGCCGGCGTACTCGACCGTTTGCCGTAGCACTCAGTGGCAGACGGACCGGCGGGAGGCGGTGACATAAACACCAGACGCTGTGCCTTCGGCCGGAACCGTTGCACGATCCGGTGGAGGGAATCGGCCCACTGACTCGGTCCTAGCAGTTCATGGGAACCCGCAATATGCAGGTTATTCGGCTGGTTGGCAACGATCACGACGTTTGGGTTGTTGGTATTGATGAAGTCGATCGCGGCACGTTTCCGTCCTTCGCAGTTGTCTGAAAGGCCGGGACGATCGATTTCGTCGTCGACGAAAGCGCACGATCCCATCGCGAAGTTGTGGAACTGGATCAGATCGTTCGACCCCAATGCGATATCGCGCAGTGCACCGGCGTAGCCGAGTCCGATCGAATCGCCCACTAAGACTATGCGAACCGGTGCTGACGGCGATCCCCATGCACATTGACTTGCCGGTGCATCGGCTCCACCACCACAATGGCCGATCTCAGGTAGCGCCATTTCTCCACTCATGACTTCCGGGATTGATGGCTCAAGCATCGGCCATGCGGTGGCTTGCAGCGCATGATTGATTTCATTCTGCAGTGCAGAGCCGGCGGGACCGAATTTTGGCTCCGGTGCGGATACGTTCCCCGAGCTGACATAAGCAGCTGCTTTGGGCGGCGTCGTGTGCGCGTATGCGTCGGGCCGCACGGCGTAGGTGCAGAGCCCGATCGTCAACAGCGCGATTGCGCCTAGCGCTGCGTATTGGCTCGAACGCTTGACTCGTATGTGGCCCTGCACGAGGTCGCGAGGCGCGGACCAGACTGTCCGCCAATCCGCTCGTCGCAGCGGATTCTCGACGAAATGGTAAGAGGCGATGGCCAATCCGAATATGCAGGTTATCGAGGTCAGGTAGTACGCCGGGCCCCGCGTCATGAGAGCGCTGAGGATGACGATGACGGGCCAGTGCACCAGATAGAGCGAATACGAAATGTCTCCAATGTATGCACTCAGCGGATTTCGCAGCAGCCATTGGTATTTCGGCTCTTCGCCGATACCCGCGGCGATGACCATAGCCGATCCGAGAACCGGCAGAGCAGCCCAGGGCGCCGGAAAACCGACAGTGTTGGTGCTGATGAAGAGCAGACCGAGGCCGATGACAACCAGACCACTCCAGGACAGGAACGGGCGGACTGAGTGTGGTATCCGAGCCGATGTCCCTGCCGTTGTGGCTAATACGGCACCGAGTCCCAACTCCCAGACTCGCGAAAAGGTGTTGAAGTAGGCCCAAGCTGGGTCGTGGGCGCTCTCGTAGAGCGCCCACCCGAACGAAGCGACGATCACAGTAGCCATCACGCATGTTCCAAGCGCCATTCGGCGGCTATGGGTCCAGGACTTTCGGATGACAATCAAGCTGATCGCGAAGATCAGCGCCGGCCATACGAAGTAGAACTGCTCTTCGACTGACAGGGTCCAATAGTGCTGTAGTGGCGACACTGTCTGGACAGCAGCTTGAAAGTAGTCGGTGCCCTCGTAGGCGAACCACCAGTTCGACATGAAGACGAAGGCGAAGAGCGCGTCGATGCCGATTCGATTCGAGCGGAACGGCAAGAACACGAGCACCGACGCAAGGTAGGTCAGCAGCAGAACGACCGTCGCCGCGGGAACGATGCGGCGCAACCGATTCCAGTAGAAGCGCTTGAACGAGACGTTGCCTCGAGCCTGGGCGTCCCGTACCAGAATGCCGGTGATCAAGAATCCGGAGATCACGAAAAACACGTCGACGCCGACGAATCCACCGCTCGGTACGTTGAACAGGTGGTAGACGAGGACGGCAAGTATCGCAGTGGCCCGGAGTCCCTGGATGTCGAGACGCTTGGGCGTTCCCGACGCTTTTGCGCGACGCTTGCGGGTGCCGCTGGTATGGCGCCTTCTCTCCTGTATGGCCAAGAGAGCCTCCCCGGTCGGATCGCCGCGAATTAACTGACGCCGACGACAGTATCGCGGTAGGCTCCCCGGAGAGGGTGATTCCTGGATCTTCTTAGCTACGACCTCCACACGGGCCGTACGTCAGTGGAAGGGACCTGACAGCTTTCGCCTGCCGAAAATCATGACTCCGCGAAGGATTCCAGCCGCAGCATCTGGGGGTGCCCGAAATGATGAGTCTCTCGCGACGCTCTGTGACACTGTTCGCCGGCGTGATAGTTGCTTCTGCCGCAGCTGTCCTGGGCAGTGGCGTGGCTTCGGCTGACGACCCACTCGTCGGCAAGACCTACGCTGACGCCACTGCGCAGATCAAGAAGTGGTCAGGGCACCCAATTCTCTCGACTGTGGTCGGCGACCAGCTCTCGATGGACAAGTGCACCGTGGCTTCGTGGCGGAAGGATACGAAGACGGGGAAGTTCTTCCTGTCATTGTTCTGCGATACCGGTGTCGCCACGGCGAAGGATGCCGGCAACTCAGCGGGAAGCCCCACGGGCCGTTCGGCCAAGCAGCACGACATCAATGTCGAGTACCTCCATCAGCACCCAGAGGTCTGTTTGCAGATGAAGGCCGATCACCCTGATTGGTTCAAGAAGCCGATGGACGGATGCGAGGGCGTGACCTAGGTCCGGCCGGTGTTGGGCAATCTAATCGCACTAATCGCACGTACGTATAGAAGGATGGCTGGATTGCATGATACGGCTGGGGCTCACGATGGCGACGTTCGCTCCCGGCGACGCCTTCTGCTGAAGGGTGCGGGCGGGCTCTTCCTCGGAGTGCTGGTGGGACTGCTGGCTTGGCTGGCGCTTGAGGCACGCGTGGTGAAAGAGAATCTGGAGCAGGCCCGATCTGAGGCCGTTCAGACAAAAGAAGCCCTTTCGAACGGGAAGGTCGAGGCAGCGGCCCAGCATGCAGGCGCTGTCCAAGCGCATGCACGTAAGGCCGACGACGCTGCGCACTCCATTCCTTGGAAGCTTGCGGGCAAGCTGCCCTGGATCGGCTCCCCGTTTGTGACAGGCCAACAGATTTCGAACGTCGTTCTCGGGTTCGCGAATGATGTCCTTGAGCCGTCCGCGCATGTCGGGTTGGCCCTCTCGCCCGACCGACTGTTCGACGGCAGCCGCCTGGACGTCCAATTGCTCCGCAGTGAGGAGCCCACCATCCGCAAGCTCGCCGCTGATGCGGGTCGATTGGACGCGGAGGCGAGCGCCATAGCGACGCCTGCGTACCTCTCGGAGGTCGCAGATGCGAGGTCCAAACTCCAGGCTCAGATCTCCAGCATCTCGCGAGTTCTGCAGACCACGGCTCTCGCTGCGCGACTGGCTCCGTCCATGATGGGAGCTGACGGCCCGACAACCTATTTCATGGGTTTCCAGACGAATGCCGAAGCTCGCGGCACTGGCGGCATTATTGGCGGATTCGGGATTCTGCACTTCGACAATGGCTCGCCGACCGTGGAGACGCTTGGAGCGAACACTGCTTTGGAGGGCCCGTTCCGCGCATTCGATCTCGGTGTCGAGTATGCGGCGCAATACGGATATACCAATCCGACCACCGATATTCGGAACAGCAATCTCAGCTCAAATTTTCCTTACGCAGCGCAAATTTGGAAGTCGATGTGGGCGCAAGAATCTGGCGTGAATGTCGATGGTGTGATAGCCATCGACCCGGTCGCATTGAGCTATATCTTGGGCGCCATTGGCCCCGTCCGGCTATCGGATGGTGAAGAAGTCAGCAAGGACAATGTCGTCAGATTGACGGAATCCACCGCCTACGACCGTTTTCCGACCGATCAGGTTGCACGTAAGAAGTACCTGCAGGACATCGCAGCGGAAGTTGTGAAGAAGATGACTCGGTCTGTGCAATCGCCGCGGGAATTGCTCGCAGCACTGGGTAAAGCCATCGGCGAACGTCGCATTGCTGCGTGGTCTGCCTCGGAAGCAAATCAGAAACTCCTCGCCGCGACGCCACTGGCGCACGAGATTCCCGATGATTCGGCTCCGTACGCTGAGTTGGTGCTCAACAACCTGGCGGGCAACAAGATGGATTACTACCTGAAGAGGCAGATAACCTACACGGGCGACCGTTGCGGCCAAGGGATGCGCAACACCACCGTCACCATGAAGTTGACGAGTGATGCGCCGACGGTGCCGCTGCCGGAGTACGTTGCCGGTGCGCTCGGGCTTAGCCGCGATGTGCCGATCAAGATGCCGAGTGGTTCGATGATGACGTCTGTCCGTCTCATTGCGACGAAGGGCGCGGTATTGCAGAGCGCGTTCGCCAACAACCAGCAGATACCTGTCTTCAGCGGTGTCGAGCGTGGACATCCAACGTTTGAGGTCCAGGTTGTCATCCCGCCGAGGCTCTCCGGAGAGCTGATATTCCACCTGTCTGAGCCTGCGTCGCCCGGTGCACCTCGGGTCCCGGTCCAGCCTTTGGCGGATCCTGTTACGCCTGACATCCGCGTGCCGGAATGCAACTAGTACGTAATTCTGAACCGAGAGGGGAGAGCGCTGGATAATTCGACCTTCTGCCGTGTTCTGGAAGATGTTCTGTCTCGGGAAAGGCGTTGCAGCGTCAGATATTTCGATGGCTGTGGCCGATGTGTGACTTGCAGATTGAAGTGCGCTTAACTCGACTGTTTTGCCCTCGCGGTTTTGCCAAATCGTGCGCTCGCGACGCGGTATGGTACGCCCAAGCCATCTGACCGTGCAGGCAGCAGATCGTCAACGTTGGATGGGCTACGTACTAGCGGTTAGGGGTGGCCTTGAAGCTGCAAGACTTTCTCAAGCTGATGCGCGCGCGATGGATTACGGTCTGCGCCTCGATCGTGGTTGCAGTCGTCGGCGCAATCGCAGTCACTTGGGCGACGACTCCTCTCTACCAGGCGTCTACCCAACTCTTTGTCTCCGCATCGGCGAGTGGAACCGCGACTGACATAAACCAGGGAAACCTGTTTTCTCAGCAGCGGGTGATTTCGTATGCGCAATTGCTCATGGGCAAAACGCTCGCTCAGCGCACTGTCGACAAACTCAAGCTCGGAATTCCGGCCGCGGAGCTTCAGAGCAAGGTCAAAGCAACTGTGAAGCCGAATACGGTGCTGATCAACGTTGACGTGCTTGACGCCTCCCCGGTTCAGGCCGCTGAGATCGCCAACGCTTTGTCCGACGAGTTTGTCAACATGGTTCGTGAGCTGGAAACGCCGGAGCACGGTGTCCAACCGGATGCTCGTGTCGTCGTCGAACAGCGGGCATCAGTGCCCGAACGTCCCGTGGTGCCGGATATCGTTGAGAATATTCTCATCGGGCTTGGTGTCGGTATCTTGCTCGGAATCGTGCTTGCGGTGGCTCGCCATGTTTTGGACAACACACTCAAGGGCCGCGAGTCGGTGGAGGAGATCGCCGGGGCGGGCATGGTTGGTGGAATTCCGCTCGACAAGCAGTGCGTCAGGCAACCAGCTATTTCATTCGCAAAAGACAATTCGCCGATTGCGGAGGCATTCCGCAAATTGCGTACGAACCTGAGCTTTCTTGCGGTCGACAACCCGCCTCGGGTGATCGTCGTGACCAGTTCCGTTGCTGGCGAAGGGAAATCGACAACGGCCATCAACATCGCATTGGCCCTTGCCGAGGGCGAACAGAATGTTGTTCTGGTTGATGGAGACATGCGCAGGCCATCGGTGGCCAAGTTGCTCGGCGTGGACGGGCCCGTGGGCCTCAGTACCGTGCTCAGCGGTGCCGTATCGCTCGATGAGGCGCTGCAGAAGACGCGGTTCGACAGGTTGAGTGTGTTGAGCGCCGGCGCCATTCCGCCGAATCCCAGCGAATTGCTGGGTTCACAGGTCGCCAGCAAGCTGCTGGCCGAGCTCCGAGCGCAGTTCGACTACGTGATCATTGACTCGTCGCCGTTGCTGGCAGTGACGGACGGGGCGATACTTGCGGCACATTCCGACGGTGCGATTATGTTAGCGCGTTACGGCCGGACCAGGCGTGAGCAGATGGCGCATGCCGTGAGCAATCTCCAAGCGGTTGGTGCAACGCTGCTCGGGGTCGTCCTGACTATGGTTCCGACCCGCGGAGACAAGGCGTACGCCTACGCTTACGGTTACTACGGGGATAGCAAGCCCGAATAGGCCTTGAATGTAGGTGCTGTACAGGCGACATCCGGGCGTTTGTAGCACTCACTTCGTAGGCCATTAAGGCCACGCGTTGTCAAGCTTGAGAGCCGGTTAGCGTGCCGGTCGTGATCACGGCATAGGGCGAGCGGTCGCGAAGAAGATCGCATATTTCCTTTGACCGCAGCTCCCCAACGGTCTTGTGCACGCCTTACAACGCGCACAGATTCGTCGCTGAAGCCCCAAATCTGTCGTAGCTCAGCGGGTTCCACATCACCCGGCAAGGTGTTGGCGGACGGCACTACCCGACTGGCGGGCAGCCATTAGGGCTCTGCTGTGCCGCTTCTAGCAGCCGCGCGTCAGTGAAACGGTGACTGTCCCGTAAGGCCCAACCTTTATGCCTGCGCCCAGGAAGCACGCCGAGAAATTGATGTTCTGGGTCAAGCGCTTCCAGGGCTCCTGGAGGAAGCCGGGGATGATCGACAGCGGGGTGAACGTCCCCACCAGGATGGGTGCCCCTGGGCTCGGGTTCGAGCCCGGTCCGATCCACCACCACGGATCGTTCTGCCACCACGTGTTGAGGGGAACGGGGGCGAAGATGGGTGCCTGGGCGATGTTGTCCAGGATGTGTGTCACCGGCGCGAGCGGAGCCGGCGTGGAGATATCGGCCTGCGCCACCGGAGTTAGGACGGCGGCTCCGGCGACCGCGCACGCGGCGGCGCCGACCTGGAGCTTGGTCTTGGTGTTCGAAACATGCATCGCGAGAACAGACATAGTCCGAGCCTTCCGCCGATGAGATCGATCCTCATAGGAGCCTGACAGAATTGTCGCTGCACGTCAATAACTTATTGACGTTTGTGCGGGCTATTTCTGGCCTGGTGTAGCGGTTGCTGGACGGAGAGCGCCGGTGTGCACGCGGTCCCACGAGACCGCGTGCACACCCGTCACAGTCGTCACTCCTGTGCGGCAGGTGCCTCGGGCTCAGTCTCGCCGGAAGCCTCTTCGGCAGCTGCCTCGACCGGTACCGCAGTCGATGCCTCAGCCACAGCCTCAACCGCAACCTCCGGCGCATCCGACGGCGGCAGCTGTGACGCCAGGTGCCCGGCGAGTTCGCCGAGGGTCGGGTAGTCGAAGATCGCCGTCGGGCTGATGTCGAACTTGCCGCCGAACTGACCGAACAACCGGTTGCGAAGCTCGACCGCCATCAGCGAGTCGGTTCCCAGGTCGAGGAATCGACTGGTGGCCGCGGGCGGCTGCGCCAGGCGCAGGAAGCCCTGCACCTCCTTCTGCAGGAACTCGGTGATGAAGCCGGCGCGCTGGGCGTCCGGAATCTCCTGCAGCTGCCGCAGCAGCTCGCTGTCGCCGGCGGCCGCCGTGTCGCTGGTCGGCAACACCTGGTCGAGCAGCGGCGGACGGATGCCGCCGAGCATCTTGGCGGCCCGCTGCCAATTGGCCTTGAGGACCGTCGCCTGCGCGGCGCCGTGCCGGATCACCTCGCCGAGAGCGGCCAGCGCCGCCGACGGCTCGAGCGGCATCATGCCCTGCGCGCTCAGGTTCGCGGTGGCCGCCTGCGAGCTGGCCATGCCGCCCCGGCCCCACGGACCGAAGTTGACGGCCGTCGCCGGCAGGCCGAGGGCCCGACGGTGCGCGACGAGGCCGTCGAGCAGCGCGTTGGCCGTGGCGTAGTTGGCCTGCGCCGGTGAACCCAGCACCGCCGACGCCGACGAGTAGACGATGAAGAAGTCCAGATCGTCGTCCTGCGTCAGCTTGTGCAGGTGCAGCGCGCCGAAGGCCTTGGGGCCCAGGGTCTTCCGGAAGCGCTCCAGATCCTGCTGGGGCAGCAGCGCATCGTCGAGCACACCCGCCAGGTGGGCCACACCCGCCAGCGGCGGCAGTTCCGTGCGGATCCGGTCGAGCAACGCCGCAACCGAGGACTCGTCACCGACGTCGCCGGAGAAGACGTGCACCCGGCAGTGGAAGCGCTCCATCATGGCGTCGATCGCGCGCTGCGCGTCGGCATCCGGCTCGCGCCGACTGGTCAGCACGATGTCGCCGGCACCCAGCTGGGCCAGGTACGCCGCCGTGTGCAGCCCCAGCGCTCCGAGGCCACCGGTGACCAGGTAAGTCCGATCCCCATGCGGCTGCAGCGGTTTCGGCATCTGCACCACGATCTTGCCGATGTGCCGCGCCTGCTGCATCCGGCGGAACGCGGTCTTGGCCTCGGTCAACGGGTAGACCTCGGCCGGCACCGGCGTCCACTCACCCTTGGCCAGTCCGTCGGCCACCTCTTCCATGAGGCGCTGGATGTGCGCGGGATCGGTCATCATCGTCACGTCCAGCGCGACGATCTCGTAGTTGATGTCCGGCCGCGCCTCTGCCATGCGCTCGGGGGTCCAGATGTCGCGCTTGGCGATCTCGGCGAACCGGCCACCCTGGGCGGTCGCCCGCACCGTGGCCTCGACGAAGCCCTCGTTGGTCAGGCTGTTGAGCACCACGTCCACGCCCTCGCCGTTGGTGTCGGCGAGAATCTGGTCCGCGAAATCGGTTGTGCGCGAGTCGTAGACGTACTCCACACCCATCTTGCGCAGCGTCGCGCGCTTGTAGGTGCTGGCGGTGGCGAAGACGACCGCGCCCTTCTGGCGCGCCATCTGCACCGCCGCCAACCCGACACCACCACTGGCGGCGTGGATCAGCACGCGGTCGCCCGGCTTGAGCTGCGCCCAGTCGAACGCCAGCCGGACCGTCAGCGCAGCTGCGGGCAGGGTCGCCGCGTCGACCGGGTTGGTGCCCTCGGGAACCACGGCGAGCAACTGCTCCGGCACGTTGAGCCGGCTGGAGAAGGCGCCCTGCATGGAGCCGAAGACGCGCTGCCCGACCTCGAATCGGGTGACCTCCGAACCCAATTCGGTGATGACACCGCACAGGTCGCCACCGATGGGCCCCGGATCGCCCGGGTAGAGACCGAGCACGTTGAGCACGTCGCGGAAGTTGAGGCCGGCGGCCTCGATCCGGACCTGCACCTCGTGCGGCGCCGGCGGCGTCACGTCCTTCTCGGTCAGCCGCAGGTTGTCGATCGCACCGCGCTCGGTGGGAGCCAGCACGTAGTCGTCGGACCGCGGCATCGGCAGGTGGCCGCTGCGCGCCCAGTGCATCAGCCGTGGCACGAGGAACTTGCCTTGCCGCAGCGCGAATTCCGACTCGGTCGCCGGAGTGCCCAGGATGCCGGTCAGCCAGTTGGTGGCGTTGTCGTCGGCGCCGTCGAGGTCGACGAGCTTCAGACGCAGCGTCGGCTGCTCGTTGATGACGGTGCGCCCCAGGCCCCACAGCGCGGCCTGTACGGGGTCAACGGGTTCACCGGGCTCGGTGGCCACGGCACGCTCGGTGACGATCCAGAGGCCGCCCGTGAGGTTCAGCTTCTCCTCGGCGAGAGCGGTCTGCATCGCGCTGAGCACGGTGCCGACCTCGGTCTCCAGGCGAGCCGCGACATCCGCGTCCTCGTACCCCGAAGCGCGCCAGACGATTCCGGTGACGGGCGCGCCGCCCTCGGCGGCCGTCGTGATCGCCTGCTGCCAGGCCGCCGCATCCAGCGTCTGGTCGAGCTTGACGGCACCGGGCAGGCCGGCGGCCAGCTCGTCGAAGCCGGCGACGAGCCAGGTGCCCGCGGTCTTGGCTTCGGCGTCGTCCGCGGCGACCGGCGTCGCACCCTCCTGCCAGCCCAGCGTGTAGAGCAGGCGGGTGGTGTCGCCACCGAGCCCGCGCAGCAGCGCCTCACGTGGCGCCCGTTTCACGGTGAACTCGGTGATGCCGCCGAGCCGCTTGCCATCGCGATCGAGGAAGTCGATGTCGAAGACCTGAGTCTCGTTGGTCAGCTCACTGGTGTGCCAGCGGGCCCGGGCGTAGAAGCGCCGTGGCATCTTCTCGCGCAATTCGACCTGGCCGTACCGCAGCGGCAGGAACAGGTCGTGCATGCCGTGTTCGGCGGCCAGCAGCGCGGGGAAGGCCGGGAAGGCCACACCGGTGCAGAGGTCCAGTAGGACGGGGTGGATGGGCTCGCTGCTGAGGTGCTCGGCGAGCTCGTCGCCAACGGATACATCGCCGATGGCCATGCCGTCGCGGACCCACAGCGACTTGAGCGACGTGGACCACGTTGGGCCCCATGCCAATTCCATGTCGTTGAAGGTCTCGAACAGCTGCTGGGGACGCAGCCGCTCCATGCGCTCGACGACGTCCTCCATCGAGCCGGCGACGTTGTCGGACGCGTCGGCCTCGTCGGCGCCGGCCAGCAGGGTGCCGTCGGCGTTCAGTGACCACTCGGCTTCCCGTACGCCGTTCGGGCGGCTGTGGACCTGGAACTTCCAGCCTTCGCCGCCCTCGAGGGCGCGGATGGTCAGCTGGGTCTCACGAGACGCCTTGTCGGGCAGGATGATCGGCTCGTAGAAGAAGACTTCCTTCACTCGCGCCGGTGCGCCGACCGAGGCCAGCGCCATGGCTGCGTACGTCGCACCCGGCACCACGACGGTGCCGTAGATGACGTGGTGCGACAGCCACGGCTGCGTCTTGACCGACAGCACATTGCTGTAGATCGTGTCGCCGGTGGCCAGATCCTTGGCGCTGCCCAGGATTCCGGACGTGGCGGCGGACCCGCCGGAGCTCATGCCCACGACGTTCGCGGTCTTGGGCCAGAAGCGGCGCCGCTGGAACGGATACGTGGGCAGCTCGACGCGGTGTCCGCGGTTCTTGACCGAGAAGTCCGGCCGGTGCCCGCAGATGTACGTCGTGGCAAGCGCTTCGGTGATCTGTCGCTGCGCGTTGGCGCCCTTGCGCAGGGACACGATGGCGCGTGGCGTCTCAGCGCCCTCGGGCCAGCACTGCAGCGCGGCTGCGGTGAGGATCGGCTGCGGGCCGATCTCCATCAGCACCGAGCAACCCAGCGCCGCGACGGTCTTGATGCTCTCGGTGAACTGCACGGGCTGACGCGAATGCCGCCGCCAGTACTGCGCGTTGATGGGCGTCTCGGCGGTGAGGACCGCGCCGGTCCGGTTGCAGATCAGCGGCAGGGTCGGCACCGCGAACTGGAACTGCGTTGCGAAGGACTCGAATTCGTCGAGCACCGGATCGAGCAGCTCCGAATGGAAGGCGTGGCTGGTCTCGAGCCACGTGCAACGCGTCGCATCCTCGCTGCAGGCGGCGACGATCTGCTCCAGATCCTCACCCGGACCCGACAGCACGGTGTTGCGGCCGTTGTAGGCGCCGACCGACACCCGCGGGAACGCCTCCGCGGCGCGCTCCACGTACTCGGGATCGGCGAACACCGCGACCATGCGGCCACCGGCGGGCAGGCTGCCGAACAGCCGGCCGCGCTCGGCGATCAGGCGGGCGCCGTCCTCCAGGCTGAACACGCCGGCCACACAGGCCGCCGCGTACTGGCCGACGCTGTGGCCCAGCACCGCGTCGGGCTCGATGCCCCATGACTGCCACAAGCGGGCCAGGCCCATCTCGACGGCGAAGATCGCGGGTTGCGCGAACGCGGTGTTGCGCAGGGTCTCTGCCGCTTCCCGGTCGTTGCCGAACATGACCTCCAGCAGCGGGCGCGGCAGCATCGGGTCGACGGCCTGCGCGCAGCGGCGTACGACGTCGGCGAAAACCGGTTCGGTGTCGAACAATTCGCGCGCCATGCCCGGGTACTGGCTGCCCTGGCCGGGGAAGAACCACGCGGTGGTCGGCGGGTCGGCGCATTCGCCCTTGAGGACGCCCGGCCGCAGCTTGTTCGCCACCAGGTCTTCCAGCAGGTTCTTGGCGTCGTGGACGGTGTTCGCGACCACCGCGGCGCGGTGCTCGAAGTGCGAACGTCCCGACCCGGCGGTGAAGCAGACGTCGGCGATCGAGGCGTCGGGGTGCGCTTCGAGCCAGTCGCGGTACCGCTGTGCGAGCGCCGTCAGGCCCTGGGCCGAGCGCGCCGACAGCGGCAGGACGCTGATCGGTTCGGCGGCAGGGGTTTCCGGCGTGGTCTCATCCGTGACGTCGTCATCGGCGGTGACCACCGGCGCCTCTTCCAGCAGCACGTGCGCGTTGGTGCCGGTGAACCCGAAGGAGCTCACACCGGCGCGGCGCGGGCGGCCGTCGGCGTGCCACGGCGTGGGCTTGTCGACCACCTGGACGGGCAGCGAGTCCCACGGGATGTGCGGCGACGGCTTGTTGAAATGCAGCGTCTGCGGGAGCATTTCGTGCTCGAGCGACAACACGACCTTGACCAGACCGGCGACGCCGGCCGCGGACTCGAGGTGCCCGATGTTGGTCTTGGCGGTGCCCATGAGCAGCGGACGGTTGGCATCACGGCCGGCGCCGTAAGCGGCCGCCGCGGCCTGGACCTCGATCGGGTCGCCGAGCGGGGTGCCGGTGCCGTGCGCCTCGAGGTAGTCGACGTCGCCGCCGCTGAGACCGGCCCGGGCGAGTGCGGTGTTGATGAGTCGTTGCTGCGCACCACCATTGGGGACGGTGAGACCGCTGGACGCGCCGTCCTGGTTGACGGCGGTGCTGCGGATGATCGCGGCGATGCGGTCGCCGTCGCGCTGCGCGTCGCTGAGCCGCTTGAGGACCAGGACACCGCAGCCTTCACCGCGGACGTAGCCGTCGGCGGCGGCGTCGAACGTCTTGCAGCGGCCGTCGGGCGCCAGCATCCGCGCGCGGGACGCCGCGACGATGGACGCCGGGCTCAGCAGCACGTTGACGCCACCGGCCAGAGCCATGTCGCAGTCACCGGCGTGCAGGGCCTGTACGGCCTGGTGAACCGCGACCAGCGACGAGCTGCAGGCGGTGTCGACCGCCATGGCCGGCCCTTCCAGACCCAGCGTGAACGACACGCGACCGGCGATGGCGTTGAGCGCGTTACCGGTGATGAAGTGCGGTTCGAGATTCTCGACCGAGCCGCCCGACAGCAGGTGCGAGTACTCGTTGGCGCCGACGCCGATGAACACGCCGGTTCGGCTGCCGCGCAACGCGGCCGGCGCGTAGCCGGCTCGCTCGAGGCCTTCCCAGGCGATCTCGAGCATCAGGCGCTGCTGCGGGTCGATCCACACGGCCTCGCGCGGGGAGATGCCGAAGAACTCCGGATCGAAGGTGTCGACGCTGTCGAGGTAGCCACCGGAGCGGGTGTAGATCTTGCCCGGCGTCATGGCGTCGGGGTCGTAGAACTCGTCGACGTCGAAGCGGTCCTCGGGGATCTCGCTGATGGCGTCGACACCCTGAGAAAGCACCTGCCAGAACGCATCTGGATCGGGCGAGCCCGGGAAACGGCACGCCACCGAGACGATGGCGATGGGCTCGTCGGCGGCGGCGAGCGACTTGACCTCGGTGACGGCCTTGGATCTGGCTTGAGTGCCGGCTGTGTCACTCAGGTTGAGGATGTCGCTGAGCAGGTAGTCCGCGACGTCGGTGAGGCGCGGGTGGTCCATCGCGAGGGTCGCCGGGAGTTCCTTGCCGACACCCTGTTCCAGGCGACGACGCAGTTCGACGGCCATCAGCGAGTCCATGCCGAGGTCGAAGAACCCGGTCTCCTCGCGGATCTCGGAGGCCTCGATGCGCGTCACCTCGGCGACGGCGTCCCGCAGGTACTCCAGGACCAGCTTCTTGCGCTGCTGCACCGGCGCGGCGATGAGCTGCTCGACCAGTCGGGTGTTGCCGGACGCGCCGACGGCGCCGGCGGTCGCGGATTCGGGCACCTCGCGGGCGACCTCGGCGAGCAGGGCCCGGGACCCGGCCTGCGAGTAGATGGGCAGGAACTTGGCCCAATCCATGCGCGCGACAACGGCTTCCGCCGGGTTGCCGCCGGCCACCATGACGTCGGCCATGCCGGTGAGTGCGTCGGCGGGGGACAGGGTGCGGACGCCGCGGCGTTCCAGCTGGGCGCGGGCATCGGGGTCGGCCATACCGGCGGCGTGGCCGTTCCCGCCCGCCCCCCAAGGGCCGAAGTTGACGCTCATGCCGGGCACACCCTGCTCACGCAGGCGCCAGGTCAGGCCGTCCAGGAACGCGTTGGCCGCGCTGTAGGCGGTCTGGCCGTAGCTGCCCCACACCGCCGAGATCGACGAGGTCGACAGGAAGAAATCGAGCTTCAGGTCGGTGACCGCTTCACTGAGATACCAAGCACCCCAGACCTTTCCGGAGAAGACGCGCTCCAGCTCGGCGTCTTCCAGAGTGGCCAGCGGGGTGGTGCTGTTCTCACCGGCGGCATGCACCACACCGGCCAGCGGCGGCAGTTCGGCGCGCAGGGTCGACATCAGGCGGGCGACGTCGTGCGGATTGGCGACATCGGCCGTGACGACCCGCGTCTGGCAGCCGTACTGCTCGCGCAGTGCGTCAATGCGCTGCTGCGCTGCCTCACTCGGCGCGCGCCGGCTGGTCAGCACCAGGTTCCGGGCGCCGTGCGCGGCCAGGTAACCCGCGATCTCCAGGCCGAGCGAACCGAGGCCACCGGTCACCAGATACGTTGCGTCAGAGCGCAATTCCAGCTGTGTGGGGTTCGGCTGCCCGGTACGACGGACCAGCCGCGGCACGTGCACACCCTCGGCGCGCAGCGCGATCTGGTCTTCTCCACGCGGCGCCGCGATCACCTGGGTGAGCAACCGCGACCATTCGTCGGTGCTGCCTTCGGCCAGGTCGGCCAGACCGCCCCACACCTGGGGGTACTCCAGCGCCGCCGAGCGGCCGAAGCCCCATAGGCCGGTCTGCTCCGGTGCGACGGTGTCGGTGTCGGTAACGCGTTGTGCGCCACGGGTGATCACCCAGATGGGCGCCCGCAGCTCGGCGGCGGCCGCCGCGCGGAACAGGCGCTGCGTGCCGCTGAGGACGCGGTGCTGCACCCGCAGCAGGGCCTGCATGGAAGCGCGATCGGCATCGAGCCCGGCGACGTGCAGGATGCGCAGCGCCGGCTCCTCCTCGACAGCCGCGCGCAGGTCGGCTTCGAGCTGCTGCTCGTCGGCGTCGGACCCCGGCAATCCGAGAACGCGGTGCCGGTGGCCGGCCCGGGTCAGGGCCTCGGTCAGCGGCGCGAGCACGGCCGCGTCGTCACCGATGAGGATCCACGCGGAGCCTTCCCCGGCTTCCGCGGATGCCGCCGCGGTCGACTTCTCCCAGCGGATTTCGTACCGGGCGTCCGAGACGGACTGCGCGGTGCGCTGCCGGTTGTGCTGGGCCGCAAGCTTGTTCAGCACCGCGGTGGTCGATTCGTCGATGCCGCCGAGCAAGGTGGCGAGCTCGTCGATGCGACCGTCTTCGAGCAGGCGGACGGCCTCGGTGGTCGCCCCGCCACCCATGTGCGCCGTGGCGGTCGGGGTGACGCGCTCGTCGCGGAACCAGTAGGCCTTGCGCTGGAAGGGGTACGTCGGCAGGTCTACCTTGTGCGCCGAGCCGGGCCGGACGGCGGCGAAGTCCGGCAGGTGGCCGGCGGTGTAGGTGGTGGCCAGCGCCTCGGTGATCTGCCGGTGGTCAGCGCCCTTGCGGCGCAACGACGCGATGGCTCGCGGTGCGGTCGCCGGGTCGGGCCAGGCGCGCAGGGCCGCCGCGGTCAGGATCGGCTGCGGGCCGACCTCGAGCAGCACCGCGCAACCGAGCTTCGCGAGAGTCTCGACGCCCTTGGAGAACTCGACGGGCTGACGCGCGTGCCGGCGCCAGTACTGGCCGTCGAGCTTCGCGGTGCGGCCCAGGGTGTCGCCGGTCCGGTTGCACACCAGGATGCGCTGCGGCGCGTTGAACGTGAATTGGTTTGCGTACGAATCGAATTCGTCGAGCGCCGGGTCCAGCAGCGCCGAGTGGAAGGCGTGGCTCGTCTCCAGCCAGTCGCAGCGGATGCCGTCACCGGTCAGCCCGGCGACGGCGCGTTCCAGGTCGGCGCCCGGACCGGACAGCACGGTGTTGGCGCCGTTGTATGCGGCGACCGAGAGGCTGGGGTATTCGTCGGTCAGCCGCTCGACGCGCTCGGGTGCGGCGAAGATCGCCGCCATCCGGCCGCCCGCGGGCAGGTTCCCGAAGAGGCGACCGCGCTCGGCGAGCAGGCGCATGCCGTCTTCGAGGCTGAACACGCCGGCGACGCAGGCCGCGGTGTACTGGCCGACGCTGTGGCCGAGCACAACGTCGGGCTCGAAACCCCACGACTGCCACAGCCGGGCCAGCCCCATCTCGACGGCGAAGATCGCCGGCTGCGCGTAGCTGGTGAGGCGCAACGTCTCATCCGGACCTTCGAAAATGACGTCCAGCAACGGCTTTTCGAGCACGTCGGCGACTGCGGCCGCGCACTGCTTCATGGTCTCGGCGAACACCGGCTCGGTCTCGAACAGCTCCTTGGCCATGCCGGCGAACTGGCTGCCCTGGCCGGGGAACAGCCAGGCGGTCTTCGGCTTGTCCGCGGACGTGCCGCGCACCAGGCCCGGTGCCGGACGGTCGTCGGCCAGCGCGCCAAGCAATTCGCGCGCGGAATCCAGGGAATTCACCACGAGCGCGGCCCGGTGCTCGAAGTGGGCGCGGCCCGCGCCCGCCGTGATGCAGACGTCCGAGAGGGTTGCCTCGGGGTGCGTGGCCAGCCAGCCGCGGTAGTCCTCGGCGGACTGCAGCAGCGCGGCCGGGGTCCGGGCCGACAGCGGCAGCACCATGAAGCGCCGGTCGTCGGGTTCCTCGGCCGGCGTCTCCGCGGGAGCGACGGCGGGCGCTTCCTCAAGCAGGACATGGGCATTGGTGCCGGAGAAGCCGAACGAGCTGATGCCGGCGACGCGCGGCCGGTCGCCCCGTTCCCACGTGGTGGCCTCGTCGACGACCTTCACCGGGATGCGGTCCCACGGGATGTGCGGTGACGGGTTCTTGAAGTGCAGGTGCTTCGGCAGTTCCTGATGCTCGAGCGACAGGATGACCTTGATGATCCCGGCGACGCCGGCGGCGGCCTCGAGGTGGCCGATGTTGGTCTTCACCGAGCCGATCAGCAGCGGATCGGTCGCATCGCGTCCGGTGCCGTACGCCGCGGCGGCGGCCTGCACCTCGATGGGGTCGCCCAGCGACGTGCCGGTGCCGTGCGCCTCCAGGTACCCGACGTCACCCGGCGTCAGGCCCGCGCGCTCCAGCGCTTCGGCGATAACGCGTTGCTGCGCAACACCATTGGGGACGGTCAGGCCGCCCGAGGCGCCGTCCTGGTTGATGGCGCTGCCGCGGATGACGGCCCGGATCCGGTCGCCGTCGCGCACCGCGTCTTCCAGTCGCTTCACGACGATGACGCCACAGCCCTCGCCGCGCACGTAACCGTCGGCGGAGGCGTCGAACGTCTTGCACTTGCCGTCCGGGGCCAGCATGCGCGACTGCGAGAAGGTGATCATGGTCGCCGGGCTCAGGATGACGTTGGCGCCACCGGCCAGCGCGAGATCGCACTCACCGAGCTGCAGCGCCTGGCAGGCCTGGTGGACGGCCACCAGCGACGAACTGCAGGCGGTGTCGACGGTGACGGCCGGACCCTGCAGGCCCAGCCGGTAGCTGATGCGGCCGGCTGCCGCGGCGCCTGAGGTACCGATGGCCATGTAGGCCTCGATCTCCGGGTAGGTCAGCTCGCCCGAGGCCATGCCCAGGTAGTCGTGCGTTGCCAGACCGATGAACACGCCCGTCTGCGTGTTGGCCAGGGCGGACGGCGCCGTGCCTGAGTGTTCGACGGCGCGCCACGCCATCTCCAGCAGCAACCGCTGCTGCGGGTCCATCATCTTGGCTTCGCGGGTGGACACCCCGAAGAAGGGAGCGTCGAACCCGACGGCGTCATCGAGGAAGCCGGCGCGGCGCGTGATGATCTTGCCGCGGGCGTCCGGGTCGGCATCGAAGAACTCGTCGACGTCCCACCGGTCTTGTGGCACCTCGGATACGGCGTCCCGGCCTTCGCGCAGCATCTCCCAGAAGGATTCGGCGTCGGTGGCTCCGGGGAAGCGGGCGGCGTACCCGACGATCGCGAAGCTGGACGTTTCCGGACCTTCGATCGTTGCCATGAAAAAGCTGTCCTCCGCGTTTTGCCGGTGACGTCCGATCCCGCGCAGGAGACCGTGTTCAGCGCCAGATTTAATGTGCGAACGGCCGGCCTTGTCGGGTGCCCAGCAGACCCACCGAACGGCGTCGGCCAGTTGATCTTCCGAACGGCCACGGCCAGCTCATCTTCTGCGGGCCAGTATTACATGTAGGTTGCTGAAGCACGAGGATTATGCGCAGTGGTGCTGATTGGTCATCGACGACCGCCCCACCAGGCGTAACGGCGCCGGCAAAGGTTGCCGGGGTATGTTGATGACGCCATCAGCGTTGCCGGGCCTCAGTGTGTCCAGACCTGGGAGGAAAGTAATTGCGAATCGGGAAAATCACGATCGGAAAGATCGATGATTGGACGCCGATCCCAGGTGTTCTGACCTCTTGGCACCCGACCGAGACGGCTCGTGAAGTGGCCCGGCAGGCACCTGTGAGTTCGGTGCCGGTCAGCTACATGCAGGGCCAGCACATCCGGGGCGTCGTCGAGCGCACCGGCTCGGGCCTCGAGTACTCCCGGCAGATCATCGCAACATGCGAAGTGCCTGGTCAGTGCGATATCGCGGCCATGAACGAGGCGCTCAACTCGTATCTGCGCAGGCACGACACCTACCGCAGCTGGTTTGAGTACATCGACACCGGGGCGAGCGGAGCGACGGGAAATGGGTTCGCCGAGATCCGTCGTCGTACCATCAGCAATCCCGAAGACCTCGAATTCGAGCCTGTCAACCACGGCGAGCTGGCGGTCGAGGACGTCCGCAAGCACCTCGTGGACATCCCGACGCCGCTCGAGTGGGGCTGCTTCTCCTTCGGCATCGTCCAGAGCGAAGACAGCTTCAACTTCTACGCGGCCATCGACCACGTCCACGGCGACGCCGCGCTGATCGGCATCACCATGCTGGAGGCTCATGGCCGGTACACAGCATTGACAACAGGGGGCTCAGCGTTTGCTCTGCCCGACGCCGGAAGCTTCGACGAATGGTGCGTCCAGGAGCACGAGCGGACCTCGGCGCTGACCGTCGATTCGCCCGAGGTTCAGGCCTGGATCGAGTTTGCTGAGAACAACAACAACAGCATGCCGGAGTTCCCGTTGCCGCTCGGGAACGCGATGGAGCCGTCGGTCGGCGACATGGTCGGCGAATCGCTCTTGGACCCGGAGCAGACGGCGCGGTTCGAGGCTGCCTGTGAGGCGGCCGGCGCGCGCTTCGTCGGTGGCCTGTTCGCCTGCATGGCGCAGGTCGAGCACGAATTGACCGGTGCGGCAACGTATTACGGCCTCACGCCGCGAGACACCCGGCGTACGTCGGACAACTTCATGACGCAGGGCTGGTTCACCGGCCTGGTGCCCATCACCGTGCCGATCGCCGCGGCGACGTTCAATGAAGCCGCGTGGGCGGCGCAGGAGTCGTTCGACGGCAACCTCAACATGGCGCGGGTTCCGTACTACCGCGTCCTGGAGCTCGCGCCTTGGCTGGACTGGCCGCGGCCCAACTTCCCGGTGTCGAACTTCCTGCACGGCGGTGCGGCGCCGCTCAACACCATCCTCGCGGCCACCGAGATGGGGTACGCCAACAACATCGGCATCTACTCCGACGGCCGGTACTCCTACCAGCTGACCATCTACATCTTCCGCTACGAAGGTGGCACGGTCATGGAGGTCATGTACCCCGACAACCCCATCGCCAAGAAGTCCGTCACCCGGTATCTCGAGGCAATGAAGTCGGTCTGCACGCGGATCGCCGACGGCGGGAACTGGTGACCCGTCGGGCGGGCTCGGCAAGGGGCCTCACTTGCGACGGCTAGCCGATTTTGTCGTGCGGTGGCCGTGGGCGGTGATCGGCCTGTGGATCACGCTGGCCGTGGCACTGCCGCTGGCCGTGCCGAGTCTCAACGAGATGGCCCAGAAGCATCCGCTGGCGATGCTGCCCGCCGATGCGCCGTCGAACGTCGCCGCCCGGCACATGACCGAGGCGTTCAAGGAACCCGGCACCGACGACCTCCTGCTCGTCGTGCTCATCAACGACCGCGGCCTCGACCGCAATGACGAAGCCACCTACCGCAAGCTGGTGGACGCCCTGCGCGAAGACCAGCACGACGTCGTCATGATGCAGGACTTCATCAGCACGCCGCCCCTGCGCAACTTCATGACCAGCAAGGACAAGAAGGCCTGGGTGTTGCCGGTCGGCCTGGCCGGTGCGCTGGGCACGCCGCAGTCGTACGCCGCCTACAACCGCGTGGCCGACATCGTCCGGCACAGCACCGCCGGCAGCCCGCTCAAGATCCATCTGTCCGGACCCGCGGCCACCGTCGCCGACCTCACCGTCGCCGGTGAGAAAGACCGGATGCCCATCGAGATCGCCATCGCGGTCCTCGTGCTCCTGGTCCTGCTGATCGTCTACCGCAATCCGGTGACCATGATGCTGCCGCTCGCCGGGATCGGCATGTCGCTGGTGATCGCGCAGGCGACGGTCGCCGGGCTGTCCCAGCTGACCGGGCTGGGCGTGTCGAACCAGGCCATAATCCTGTTGAGCGCCATGATCTTCGGTGCCGGCACCGACTACGCGGTGTTCCTGATCAGCCGCTACCACGACTATGTGCGGCAGGGCCTGGAATCCACGGATGCCGTCCGGCGGGCATTGGGTTCCGTCGGCAAGGTCATCACCGCCTCGGCCGCGACCGTCGGCGTCACGTTCCTCGGCATCAGCTTCGCCAAGATGGGCGTCTTCTCCACCGTCGGCGTCTCGTCGGCCATCGGCATCCTCGTGGCGTTCCTCGCCGCGATCACGCTGCTGCCGGCGATCATCACGCTCGTCGGGCCGAAGGGCTGGATCAAGCCGCGCGACGAGATCACCGCACAGCTGTGGCGCCGGTCCGGCGCGCGCATCGTGCGCCGGCCGCGGCTGCACCTGGTGGCCAGCCTGCTGGTGCTGCTCCTGCTGGCCAGCGCCGCGGTCTTCGCGAAGTTCAACTACGACGACCGCAAGGCTGTCGCCGCATCGGCGCCGAGCTCCATCGGGTACGCCGCGCTCGAGAGCCACTTCAACGTCAACCAGTCGGTGCCGTCGTACGTCCTCGTCCAGTCGCCGCGCGACCTGCGCTCCCCGCAAGCTCTCGCTGACCTCGAGCAGATGGCATCGCGCATCAGCCAACTGCCGGACGTCGCCATGGTCAGCGGCATCACCCGTCCCCTCGGCGAGGTGCCGCCCGAGTTCCGGGCCACCTTCCAGGCGGGCCTGGTCGGCGACCGGCTGACCGAGGGCGCCGGAATGATCGGCGAGCGCACGGGCGACATCAACCGGCTCGCAAAGGGTGCCGACACCCTCGCGACCAACCTCGCCGACGTGCGCGGCCAGGTCGGCCAGATCGCCACGCAACTCCAGACGACGCTGGATGCTTTCACCGCGATCCGCAGCCAGTACGGCGGCAACAAGCTGGTGCAGAACGTGGAAGTCGCGGCCAAGCTCGTCAACAGTGTCAGCAAGCTGGGCAACACCCTCGGGCTGAATTACACGGCGGCCAAAGACATGTTCGGCTGGGTGGGCCCGGTGCTCGCGGCGCTGCAGAACAACGCGGTGTGCGACCTCGACGTGTCCTGCGCCGAAACCCGCGGCCATTTCCAGCGGCTCGAACAGGCGCGCCAGGACGGCACCATCGACGAGATCAACAAGCTCGCCGGGCAGTTGCAGACCATGCAGGATCAGAAGACGCTCAACGCGTCGGTGCAGCAGCTCCAGAGCGCGATGACCAACCTGACCAAGGTGATGCGCAGCATGGGGATGGACAGCCCCGCCGGCGCGCAGGCCAATCTGACCAAGTTGCGCCAGGGCGCCGACCGTTCGGCGACCGGCAGCCGGGAGGTCGCCAACGGCGTCGACGAGGTCGTCGAGCAGATCAAGCTGATGCGTTCGGGCCTCGACCAGGCCGGGGCCTTCCTGCTGTCGATGAAACAGAACGCGGCCGGCCCGACGCAGGCGGGCTTCAACATCCCGCCCGAGGTACTGCAGCTCGAAGCCTTCAAGTCGGCGTCGAAGATGTTCATCTCGCCCGACGGACACTCGGTGCGGTACCTCGTGCTCACCAAGCTCGACCCGTTCAGCTCCGCCGCCATGGATCAGGTCAACACCATCCGCGACACCGCGCGCGGCGCGCAGCCGAACACGTCGCTGTCGGACGCCACGGTGTCGATGGGCGGATATCCGGTGGCGCTCAAGGACACTCGCGACTACTACCAGAACGACATCCGGTTCATCATCATCGTCACCGTCGCGGTGGTGCTGCTGATTCTCATGCTGTTGCTGCGGTCGCTGATCGCACCGCTGTATCTGGTTGGCTCCGTGGTGCTTTCGTACTTCGCGGCGCTCGGCATCGGCGTCGTGGTGTTCCAGTACCTGTTCCACCAGCCGTTGCACTGGACCGTGCCACCGCTGGCATTCGTGGTGCTGGTCGCGGTCGGCGCCGACTACAACATGCTGTTCGTCTCACGCATGCGTGACGAGTCACCACATGGCATGCGCTACGGCATCATTCGCACGCTGTCGTCGACCGGCGGCGTGATCACCGCGGCCGGCCTGATCTTCGCGGCCTCGATGTGGGGTCTGCTGTTCTCCAGCATCGGTACCGTTATCCAGGGCGGCTTCGTCATCGGCGCCGGCATCCTGCTGGACACCTTCCTGGTGCGGACCATCACCGTGCCCGCCATGGCCACGCTCGTCGGAGACGCGAACTGGTGGCCGTCCCGCCCGAAACCGCAAGGGAGCGACGTATGAACAAGCGACTTGCCAGCTCGTTGGCGATTGCCACCACGCTGTTGACGGTCGGTGCCTCTGGGCCCCTTGCGAATTGGATCGCGACGGCCGACGAGCCGTGGGCGGGTCCCGGGTCCGGCTCGGGCTCCGGCGAGCCGATCGTCCCCGCCATCCCGCCGATCGGTACGCCCGGCCGCGGGTACGCACTCGGCGGCGCACACGTCATGGGCATCCCGTACGACGAGTACATCCGCCGCACCGGCGCCGACTGGTTCCCGGGCCTCAAGCGCGAGATCGTCGACTATCCCGCCGGCCAGGTGCAGGGCCACGTGCTGAGCTTCATCCCGGGCATCGAAGAACTGCACGAGAAGATGCCCGAGATCGGACTGAACGGCCCCAGCATCGGCGAGTCGGTCGAGGTCGGCAAGAACAACGTCGTCAACCGCGTCCGCGAGGGCGGCCCCGGCACCGTGATCGGCCTGTCCGAAGGCGCCATGGTCGTGCACGCCGTGCAGGACCGGCTGGCCTACGACCCGGCGGCGCCGCCACCCAACGAGCTGTCGTTCGCCACCTACGGCGACCCGCTCGCCATCAACCCGTGGACGCAGAGCTTCCTGCGGCAGACGTATCCGGTCGGCAGCACGGTGCCCGCGCTCGACTTCCTGATGCCGCCGGTGGTCGACAGTCAGTACGACACTTACCAATTCATCTCCGCATACGACAGCATCGCCGACTGGCCGGACCGGCCCGACAACCTGATGGCGCTCGCGAACGCGGTCGTCGGCCTGGCCACCGGCCACACCGCGGTGGCGTTCACCAACCCGAAGAACGTGCCGCCGCAGAACATCATCAAGACCGTCAACTCCCGCGGCGCGACGACCACGACGTACATGATCCCCGAGCAGCACCTGCCGCTCGTCGTGCCGTTCAAGTACCTCGGGATGTCCGAAGCGGACATGAATCACCTCGACGCCGTGATGAAACCCATGGTGGATGCCGGATATTCGCGCAATGACGACCCGGCGACCGCACCGGTCACCGTCGATCCCGTCAACGGCTACGACCCCGCCGCCGCCACCGCCCCGGCCACGCAAGCCGCCTTCGGTGGTGCCGCCGACCCGGTGTCACAGCTGATGTCGGGTATCAACTACGTGCTGAGCCACGGGCCGAGCGCGCACTAGGGGTCAGATCCCCACCGCGCCCGCGGCGACGAGCACAACACCCACCGCCGCCAGCAGGCCGGCGACTTCGTGGCGCTGGCGGGCGCGAATCCAGTTGTGCAGGTTGCTCATCGCGGTCCGGGTTCGTTGCGGCGCGATCAGGTAGGCCAGCAGCGGGATTTCGACCAACGAGAACGCCACCACGTTGAAGGTCACCAGCGCGCCCATCCGCACCCCGGCCTCGAGGTGCGCGGCGGCGATGACGGCCAGTGCCGCGAGGTAGTCGACCGAGGGCAGCGCGATGCCCAGGCCCGCGACACCGGCGATCCACAGCGACCGGCCGGTGAGCAGCCGGGTCAGCCAGTCCGGGACGGTTCGCTCGCGCCCCTTCGTGACGGCCAGCAGCACCGCGGCCACCAAGGCCAGCACGCCGATCACGATCTGGACCGTCGGCAGGTTGAAATGCGCTGAGGCCCAAGCGGGTAACCGTGACTCGAGGAAGAACAGGACGACCGCGCCGACGGACAGGCCCATCAGGAAACCGCCGCACAGGAATGCTGCCAACTGCAGGTGTGGGCGCGGCCGGTTCAGCATGACGACGGACATGCCGATCCGGAACGGCTCCAGGCTCACCGCGATCGCCATCACCAGCAGGGTGATCCACATGCGGTGCGGTTACGCGTCCAACCGGACGAACTGCCCCTGCCGATATTGCTCGGCGCACGCCGACCGGCGCATCTTGCCGCTCGTGGTGGTCGGGATGGACCCGGCTTCCACCAGCACGACGTCGGCGACCTGTAGTCCGTGCGCCCGCGAAATCGCCGCCACCACATCGTTTTTCAGCCCATCGAGCGCAGCGGCGTCGGCGCGTGACTTGAGCTCGATGATGGTGACCAGCTGGTCGGTGTGGTCATCGGTCACGGCGATCGCCGCCACCCGGCCACGGCTGATCTTCTGCACCGTCGCTTCGATGTCGTCGGAGTAGTGGTTGCGGCCACGCACGATCAGCATGTCCTTGATGCGGCCCACGATGAACAGGTCGCCGTCGGAGATGAAGCCCTGGTCGCCGGTCCGCAGCCAGCCCGTCTCGGGTGTGCCCTCGGGGGCGCCCACCAGGGTCGCGTCGAAAGCGGACCCCGTCTGTTCCGGCTTGCGCCAGTACCCGGCGGACACGTTGTCGCCGCGGACCCAGATTTCGCCGACGACGCCGTCGGGGCACACCTGGCAGGTGTCCGCGTCGACGATTTCCAGCAGCGGCGACGGCGCCCGCCCGTAGCGCATGAGCGGCGTCCCACCGGGTTTGCGCAACGCGATGCCCTGGGTCAGTTCGTCGGCGGCGAACTCGACGACTTCCGGCGGCCGGCCGTGGGCGCCGCTGGCCACGTAAAGCGTCGCCTCGGCCAGGCCGTACGACGGCACCATCATCTCGGGCCGGAAGCCGACGGCGGCGAAGCGTTCGTCGAACTTGATCAGGGTGGGCGGGTGAATGCGTTCGGCACCGTTGTTGATGCCGATGACGCCGCTCAGATCGAGCTCGCCCATCTCGTCGTCGGTGACGCGCCGGGTCGCGAGGTCGAACGCGAAGTTCGGGGCGGCCGACCACGCCGGGTTGTTCCGGGACAGCGCCTGCAACCAGCGGACGGGACGGGTCAGGAACGCGATGGGGCTCATGAGGTCGGCCTTGTGGCCGGAGAAGACCGGCACCGCGATCCCGAGCACCAGGCCCATGTCGTGATAGAAGGGCAGCCACGAGACGAGCGTCGACCCCGGCGGCAGCTCGCCACCGTGTTGCGACAGCAGATCGGCGAGCAACTGCTCGACGTTCACGCGCAGGTTCTTGTGCGAGATCATCACGCCGGCCGGCAGCCGCGTCGACCCGGAGGTGTACTGCAGGTAGGCGATGTCCGGGCCGGCCGGCACCTCTTCATCGAAGTCCCGGTCCGCGTCCAGATCGAGGGTGTCGACGGCGATCACGGCGACCATCGAGGCACCGTCGTCCACGTTCTGCGCGGCGATGTCGAACGCGGCCGCGGTGGTCAGCACGACGGTCGGTGACGTGTCGGTGATGACGGCGCTCACCCGCTCGTCGTGCGAACCCGGCAGCGGGACCGACAGCGGCACCGCGATGAAACCCGCCTGCATGGCGCCCAGAAACCCGACGATGTAAGCCAGCCCCTGCGGCGCGATGATCAGCGCGCGGTCGCCGGGGACGCCGTGCATGCGGAGCTCGTGCGCCACGTTGAGGGTGCGACGGTACAGCTGGGCCCAGGTCAGGCTCTCGGTGACGCCGTCCCAGTCGTGGTCGTAGTCGGTGAAGGTGTAGGCCACGTCGTCTGGGGTCGCGCCGGCGCGCTCGCGCAGGACGGACAGGATCGACGCATCGGACATGGCGCCAGGTTACTCAACTCACATGTGACCGGTGGTACCTGGTTTGCCGGTCAGGTGCTGCATACGATGCGCGGTGCTATGACGAGTGTGCGGGTTTGGCCCGCAAGACCGCGAAATCTCAATCCGAACATGCACATTCGTCGTAGCAACGCGGTCCGGATGGTTGTGGAGACCGGCAGCGGGAGGAGCGCCATCTCCTGCCCTGTGGATAACCATCGGTAGAAGAATCGGATCTGTCGGTGGGCACAGTGATGCTCGCACAATGAATCGACCGTTTCTCGGCAGCACAGCCCTGGAGACCGGACTGCTGACCAGACGAGAGCTCCGTGCCGGGTACCGCGCCGTCTACCGGGGTGTCTACCTTGCCAACGAGGTGGCGCTGACGGCGAGACTGCGCGCCGAGGCGGCGTGGTTGTTCGCCGGACCGGATGCGGTGTTGTGCGGGTTGTCAGCGGCGGCGGTGCACGGGACCGAGTGGCTCGATGCGGACGCGCCGGCCGAGGTCGTGCGGTCCAACCGGCACTCGCCGACCGGACTCACGGTGCACTCGTATGCGCTCGCTCCCGACGACGTCTGCATGGCAGGCGGAATGCGGGCGACGTCTGCGGCGCGGACGGCATTCGACCTGGGCCGGCTCCTACCCGAAGACCAGGCAGTACCGACCCTGGATGCGTTGTTGAACGCGACCGGATTGGACCCGGCACGCGTGTGGGCGCTGGCCGAAGCCAATCGGGGCATTCGCGGTGTGGATCGACTGCGGATTGCGCTGGGGCTGGCCGATGGCGGTTCAGAGTCTCCGCTGCAGACGCAGACCCGGCTGTTGCTGCGCCGCACAGGCATTCCAGGACTGCGAACGCAGATCCCTTTCTACGACGAGTGGGGACTGGTCTGCACTCGAGCGGCGCTGGGTTGGCCGCGGTGGCAGGTCGCCGTCGAGTGTGACGAGGACGCGGATACGCCGGGATATCGCGAATGGGTGCACAGCCACACGGCGGAGCTCGAATCGCGGGGGTGGAGCGTCATCTGGGTGACGAAGTCGACGGCGGAAGGTCGAGGAAGCCCCGGACCCGTGGTGCTGCGGGCACAGGAGAAGTTGTGGGCCGCCCAGCGGAGGCGAGCGAGCCGAGCGGCGTGTGTCCCCCAATCGGGGGACGCCGATTTCGTCCGGTCGAGGGCCCGATCAGCGGACTGACCTGGGCCGTCGATTCCGCGAAGGTTGTTTCAACGCCAAAACGGCCCCAACCTTCAGGAGACGATATGACCACCACGACTGTGACCACCCGCCCCCGCTTCACCCGCCGTATCGCGGCGGCCGCCGCCCTGGTGGTAGCGCCGGCGCTGGCGTTCGGTCTCTCGCCCGCCGCCCACGCAGAGACGGGCACGCAGCATTTCCAGGGCTGCGACAACGGCAAGGACGACCCGATCTGGGACGGCGTCCGGCCGCCGACCCACTCGCACCCGCTGGAGCACTCGCCCAAGCACCCGGGCGGGAACTTCGACATCCAGTGGCCGGGCAACGACTCGACGCGCGGATGGGCAGTGCATCCGGGTGTGGACATGACGAAGACCCAGGATCTGCTGGTGGTTCCCACCGTCCGTGAGACCGGGATCGAATGCGACAACCTGCTGCGCGGCGACGCCCCGAACTACTTCAAGCACGCCTACGAGTCGGTTCACTTCATGACGGGCGGCCCGGACTGGGCACTCGGGCTCAACTCGGCGGACGGCCGCCGGCTGAACCAGCTGCACATCCACCTGACCCGGCTCTACGGCCCCGCCCGCGAAGACATCGACCGGGCCGTCAAGGCCGGCAAGGTGAGCAAGGACGAGCACAAGTGGGTCGATCAGGTCATCGAGGTCACCGGGCACAAGGACGACAAGTTCATCAAGTCCGAGGACAGCAAGCACCAGTACCGGGCCTGGATCACGGACAGTGTCGACGCCAACTTCTTCAAGAAGCTGAACGACGACATCGTCACGCCGCTGCACAAGCAGGGCAAGCCGGTCGGCATGTCGCACGAGGCGATGCTGATCACGCGCAACCCCGCGGGCAAGGGGTTCGTGGTCCTGGAAAGCGACACGAACAGTGGCATCCACGGTGTCCCCAACATCGAAGGGATTCTGGACAAGAGGTAGGTCCACGTCGAAAAGGCGGCCACCCGAGCGAGTCTCGAGTGGCCGCCGATTCGCGTTCTGGCAGTTACGATCCGACCATGTCGCTGCCCGATGGATCGGTTTTCGCCGGATTCACCGTGGTCCGAAAGCTGGGCGCAGGCGGCATGGGCGAGGTGTATCTGGTTCAGCACCCGCGGCTGCCCCGCACCGACGCGCTGAAGGTCCTGCCGGCGTCGTTGTCCGCCGACGCCGAATACCGCCGGCGCTTCGAGCGCGAGGCCGACGCCGCGGCGACGCTGTGGCATCAGCACATCGTCGGAGTGCACGACCGCGGCGAGTACGACGGGCGCCTGTGGATCTCGATGGACTACGTCGACGGTTCCGATGCCGGCAACGTGCTCCGGACGCAGTGCCCCGGCGGCATGCCGCGGGACCAGGTGATCGCGATCGTCACCGCGATCGCCGACGCGCTGGATCATGCGCACAGTCGCGGGCTGCTGCACCGGGACGTCAAGCCCGCGAACATCCTGTTGAGCGGACGGGGCCCGGGCCGCGGCCGGGTGATGTTGGCCGATTTCGGGATCGCCCGGCGCGTCGACGATTTCGACGGACTGACGTCGACGAACATGACGCTCGGCACGCCGAACTACGCGGCGCCGGAGCAATTGCTCGGTGAGGCGCTCGACGGCCGCACGGACCAATACGCCTTGGCCGCCACCGCTTTTCAGCTGCTGACCGGCCAGCCTCCGGGTGGCGATTCGACGCCCGTCGTGCTCATCAGCCAACGCGTCAGTGGCGTCGTGCCACGACTGGCCGACGTCCGCCCGGACCTCGCCGACCTGGACCCCGTGCTGGCCATTGCGATGGCCCGCCGGCCCGCTGACCGCTTCCGTTCGTGCGGGGATTTCGCCGCGGCACTGGCGCGCGGTGCGGCGGCGACGCTGCCGCCGGTCGCCGCCGCACCCGCGGTCCCCGGAGTGCCGACAGTCGCAGCCGCGCCGCCGCCCGCACCCATGGGCCTTGTGCGCCAGCCGGATCCGTCGCCGAAGGCACGGTCCGGAATGAGCCCGACGGCCTGGGCGCTGATCGGCGTGGGGATTCTGCTGGTGGTGGCGTTGGTCTTCGTCGGCGTCGTGCTGATGCGCGGGCATGACGCACGCAGCGGCCCAACGACTTCGGCGGAGGCCACGACAACCATGTCCGAGCCGACGGGCGTGACCGTGACGTCGGTCGAGTCCACCGAGCCGGAGCCCCCGACCTCGCTGGTGCCCACCACCGCGCGAATGGTGCTGCCCGACGCCGACACCCGCGGCTTCACCACCTACAACGGCGCCGCCCGGTGCACCGGAGCGGACGAGGCCGCGATGATCCTGCGCACCGCGCAGTCGGCGGTCGTGATCTGCCGCAGCAGCGTCGGGGTGCTGTATTACCTGGGCTATCGAATCTCCGACGGCGCCACGATCCGATTGGGAACCGTGAACGAGTCCGGCGACGGCTTCGTCGCGTTCAACGATCCCGATGCCGCCGAGTACCACGTCTCGTCGTCAGGCCTGGAAATCGTGCAGAACGGCAAGACGCTGGCGTCCGAGCCTGCGGTTGAGTCCGCTCGGTGAGCACCTGACGCGGTGCGCGTATGTCAGGATGGCCGGGTGAAAGGCATCATCCTGGCCGGGGGCGCGGGCACGCGACTACACCCCGTCACCGCCGGGGTGTCCAAGCAGCTGATCCCGGTCTACGACAAGCCGATGATCTACTACCCGCTGTCCACGTTGATGCTGGCGGGGATCACCGACATCCTCGTCATCACGACGCCGCTCGACGCGCCGAGTTTCGAACGGCTGCTCGGCGACGGATCGCAGTACGGCGTCTCGATCAGCTATGCCCAGCAGCCGTCGCCCGATGGGTTGGCGCAGGCCTTCACCATCGGTGCTGACTTCCTCGGCGGTGACAGCGTGGCGCTGGTCCTCGGCGACAACCTGCTGTACGGCCCGGGCCTGGGCACGCAGCTGCAGCGGTTCAACAACGTCGACGGCGGCGCGATCTTCGGCTACTGGGTCGCCGAACCCTCGGCCTACGGCGTCATCGAATTCGACGATGCCGGGCATGCGGTTTCGCTCGAGGAAAAGCCGGCGGTGCCAAAGAGCAACTACGCCGTGCCGGGGCTGTACTTCTACAGCAACGACGTGGTGTCGATCGCCCGCGAGCTGAAGCCCAGTGCCCGCGGCGAGTACGAGATCACCGACATCAACCGAACGTACTTGGCGCAGAACCGGTTACGCGTACAGGTGCTGCCGCGCGGCACGGCGTGGCTCGACACCGGGACGTTCGATCAGATGACCGACGCCGCCGAATTCGTGCGGACCATCGAGCGTCGCACCGGTCTGAAAATCGGTGTTCCCGAGGAAATCGCCTGGCGGCGTGGCTATCTCAGCGGCGACGAACTGCGCGAGCGCGCCGAGCCGTTGGTGAAGTCGGGCTACGGCACGTACCTGCTGGACCTGTTGAGCAGGGGGTACTGATGGCGCGGCTGCTGGTCACCGGGGGAGCCGGATTCATCGGCGCCAACTTCGTCCGATACGTCCTGGACCACACCGACCACCACGTCACGGTGCTGGACAAGCTGACTTACGCGGGCAACCGGGAATCCCTTGCGGGCCTGCCCGAACAGCGGATGACGTTCGTCCTGGGTGACGTGGCCGACGCCGCGCTGGTCGACGAGTTGATGGCGGCGACGGACGTCGTGGTGCACTTCGCCGCCGAATCGCACAACGACAACTCGCTGCGCGATCCGGAACCGTTCCTGCATACCAACGTGGTCGGGACGTTCACGCTGCTGGAGTCGGTCCGCAAGCACGGCACCCGGCTGCACCACATCTCGACCGACGAGGTCTACGGCGACCTCGAACTCGACGACCCCGCCAAGTTCACCGAACGCACGGCCTACAACCCGTCGTCGCCCTATTCGTCGACCAAGGCCGGCAGTGATCTGTTGGTCCGGGCGTGGGTGCGTTCGTTCGGCGTGCGCGCCACAATCTCCAACTGCTCCAACAACTATGGGTCCTACCAGCACGTCGAGAAGTTCATTCCACGGCAGATCACCAACGTGCTGCGCGGCATCCGGCCGAAGCTCTACGGCGCGGGCCGCAACGTGCGGGACTGGATCCACGTGGACGACCACTCGTCCGCCGTGCTGACGATCATCGAGAAGGGGCGCCTCGGCGAGACCTATCTGATCGGCGCCAACGGCGAAAAGGACAACAAGACCGTCATCGAGATGATCCTGACGGAGATGGGCCAGCCGGCCGACGGCTACGACCACGTCACGGACCGCGCCGGCCACGACCTGCGCTACGCCATCGATTCGACCAAGCTGCGCACCGAACTCGGTTGGCAGCCAAAGTATGTCGACTTCGCCGACGGGCTGAGCGCCACCATCGCCTGGTATCGCGACAACGAGGCATGGTGGCGACCGGTGAAGGACGCCACCGAAGCGCGCTACGCGAGCCAGGGCCAGTGAGTGATGGGCAACTCGTGACCGAATACGGAAAACCGTTGTCCGCCAATGCCACACCGATTCCCGGCCTGACCATCTGGGACCTGCCGGTGCACGGAGACAACCGCGGCTGGTTCAAGGAGAGCTGGCAGCGCGAGAAGATGATGGCGCTCGGGCTGCCGGATTTCGGGCCCGTGCAGAACAACATCTCGTTCAACGACGCGGCGGGCACGACCCGCGGCATCCACGCCGAACCGTGGGACAAGTTCGTCTCGGTGGCGACCGGCCGGATCTTCGGCGCCTGGGTCGACCTGCGCGACGGCCCGACGTTCGGGGCGGTGTTCACCGCCGAGCTGGACCCGTCTCGGGCGGTGTTCGTGCCCCGCGGCGTCGGCAACGCGTTTCAGACGCTGGCGCCCGACACCGCGTACGTCTACCTGGTCAACGACCACTATTCGCCTGATGCGCAGTATGTTTCGGTGAATCTGGCCGACGAGACGTTGGCCATCGAATGGCCGATTCCGCTCGAGCGCGCCGAACTCTCGGCCAAGGATCGGACGCATCCCCGGCTGGCAGACATTCGCCCTGTCGCACCGCGAAAGACGTTGGTACTGGGCGCCAATGGCCAAGTCGGCCGGGCCCTGCGCGCTGAATACGGTGATGATCCCGGCGTCGAGTTCGTCACCCGCGACGACGTGGACCTGACCGGTGACCTCGAGTCGGCGTTGCGGTGGCAGGACTACGACACCGTCATCAACGCCGCCGCGTACACCGCCGTGGATGCGGCCGAAACCCCGGCCGGGCGAGCCGACGCCTGGGCCGTCAACGTCACCGCCGTTGCAGCGCTGGCCCGTATCGCGACCGCCCGCGGCCTCACACTGGTGCACATCTCCAGCGACTACGTCTTCGACGGGACTTCCGACGCCCCGTACCGGGAGGACGACCCGGTCGCCCCACTCGGGGTGTACGGCCAGACCAAGGCGGCCGGCGACCAGATCGTCGCGACGGTACCGCGGCACTACATCCTGCGGACCTCGTGGGTGATCGGGGACGGCCGCAACTTCGTCCGGACCATGGCGTCGCTGGCCGAGCGCGGCGTGGACCCGTCCGTGGTGGACGATCAGGTCGGGCGGCTGACGTTCACCCCCGAGCTGGCCCGGGCGATCCGGCACCTGACGACGACCCGCGCGCCGTTCGGGACGTACAACGTCACCGGCTCGGGTCCGACGACGTCATGGGCGGACGTCGCCCGCCGGGTATTCGAGCTCACCGGCCACGATCCGGCGCGGGTGACGGGCGTCAGCACCGAGGCCTATTTCGCCTCGGCGACCAGCGCGGTGGCCCCTCGGCCGCGCAACAGCGTGCTCGACAACCAGAAGCTGGAATCAGCGGGATTCATATCCGAGGCAGTCGAAGACTCGCTGGCGCGCTACCTGAGCCGCTAGCAGCGCGTTCCCGCCAAGCGGACGCTTGCTCGGGTGGCTCGGGGAGCGTCATGTGAAGATGGACGGACTATGAGCTCTACAGATCTCAGCCCGGCATCCCTGCGCGCGGCGTTCGGCCACTTCCCGATCGGCGTCGTCGCCATCGCAGCCCACGTCGACGGCGAGAAGGTCGGCCTGGCCGCCAGCACCTTCGTGCCCGTGTCGCTGGAGCCGCCGCTGGTGTCGTTCTGTGTGCAGAACACGTCGACCACCTGGCCGAAGCTCAAGGACCTGCCGGCTCTGGGCATCAGCGTGCTGGGCCAGCAGCACGACGCCGCGGCGCGCACCCTGGCCGCCAAGACCGGCGACCGCTTCGCGGGCATGGAAACCGAGTTGCGCGACAACGGCGCGCTGTTCATCCACGGCACCAGCGTGTGGCTGGAGACGTCGATCGATCAGCTCGTCCCCGCCGGCGATCACACCATCGTGGTCCTGGCGATCAGCGACATCGTCATCAACCCCGACGTCGAGCCGATGGTCTTCCACCGCAGCGCATTCCGCCGCTTGGAGGCGTGAGTCAGGGCTTGGCGGCCAATTCCTGCCGATACGCCGCGACCCGCGCCTCGAGTTCAGCGGCGTCGTCGGGCCGCCCTTCCTTGCGGGCCAGTTCGGCGCGCAGGGAGAGTTCGCGGATCGCGGTCCGAATGTCGTTGACGCTGTGCGTTTCTGATTGGCCCATCTGGCTGCCTTTCGTCACGGATTGGCTGCCCTTACGAGCGTACGCCGAAACATCGCCGTCCCCGCCGGATCGGCAATCTGGCGGGACCGGCGGCTCTCCTGTGGCATGTTCGGGCCAGAGGCGTCAACTTTCCTTGACCGTCAAGGCAAGTTGACGACCTCAGATCGAACATCTACCAATGCGGGCGTCGCGCCCGGCACCGCGCGCCCTACCGGCGGAAGAGCTTGTTCCCCAGCCAGACGATGGGGTCGTACTTGCGGTCGGCGACGCGCTCCTTCATCGGGATCAGCGCGTTGTCGGTGATCTTGATGTGCTCGGGGCAGACCTCGGTGCAGCACTTGGTGATGTTGCAGTAGCCCAGGCCGAACTCGTCCTGCGCCATGTCCTTGCGGTCGAGCGTGTCCAAAGGATGCATGTCCAGCTCGGCCACCCGCATGAGGAAGCGTGGCCCGGCGAACGCCTGCTTGTTCTCCTCGTGATCGCGCACGACGTGGCAGGTGTTCTGGCACAGGAAGCACTCGATGCACTTGCGGAACTCCTGCGATCGCTCGACGTCTTCCTGCTGCATCCGGTACTCGCCGGGCTTGAGGTCCTTCGGCGGCGCGAAAGACGGGATCTGGCGCGCCTTTTCGTAGTTGAACGACACATCGGTCACCAGGTCGCGCATGATCGGGAACGCCCGCAGCGGCGTGATGGTGACGGTCTCGGCCGGATCGAACGTCGACATCCGCGTCATGCACATCAGCCGGGGACGGCCGTTGACCTCCGCCGAACACGACCCGCACTTGCCGGCCTTGCAGTTCCACCGCACCGCCAGGTCCGGGGCCTGCGTGGCCTGGATGCGGTGGATGATGTCGAGCACCACCTCACCGTCGTTGACCTCGACCTTGAAGTCGTCGAGACCACCGCCGGTGTCGTCCCCGCGCCAGACCCGCAGATTGGCTTGGTAGCTGTTGCTCATCGCTAGCTCCGTTCCGGATGGGCTGCCAATTCGGCGTCGGTGTAGTACTTCTCCAGCTCGGACAGCTCGAAGCAGGCGAGCAGCTCGGCGGGCATCGGCACCTGCTGTTCCGGGGTGACGGTGACGTCGGGGACGATCGGGTCGCCGCCGCCGGCACTGCACACCAGCAGGATGTTGCGCCAGTCGGCACTCATCTCCGGGTAGTCGTCGCGGGTGTGGCCGCCGCGGCTCTCGGTGCGGGCCAGCGCGGCCTTGGCCACACACTCGCTGACCAGCAGCATGTTCCGCATGTCGACGGCCAGGTGCCATCCCGGGTTGAACTGCCGGTGGCCCTCGACGGTGATGTTGTGCATCCGGCGCTTGAGCTCGTCGAGCTTGAGCAGTGCCTGCTCGATCTCTTCCTTGGTGCGGATGATGCCGACAAGGTCGTTCATCGCCTGTTGCAACTCGGTGTGCAGGGTGTAGGGGTTCTCCGCGCCGACGTGTTCGTCGAACGGCTCCAAGGCTTCCCGCGCCGCGGTGGTCAGTGCGTCATCGGAGACGACGGGCCGCGCCGACAGGGCCTTCACGTACTGCGCCGCCCCGAGGCCGGCCCGCCGGCCGAACACCAGCAGGTCGCTCAGCGAGTTACCGCCGAGCCGGTTCGAGCCGTGCATACCGCCCGAGCACTCGCCGGCCGCGAATAGGCCGGGCGTCCGCGCCGCGCCGGTGTCGGGATCGACCTCGATGCCGCCCATGACGTAGTGACAGGTCGGGCCGACCTCCATCTCGTCCTTGGTGATGTCGACCTCGGCCAGCTCCATGAACTGGTGGTACATCGACGGCAGGCGCTTCTTGATCTCCTCGGTGGGGATGCGCGAGGCGATGTCGAGGTAGACGCCGCCGTGCGGGGTGCCGCGACCGGCCTTGACCTCGGAGTTGATGGCGCGCGCCACCTCGTCGCGCGGCAGCAGGTCAGGAGTGCGGCGTGCGGAGTCGTTGTCCTTGAGCCACTGGTCGGCTTCTTCCTCGGTCTCGGCGTACTGGCCCTTGAACACCGAGGGGATGTAGTCGAACATGAACCGCTTGCCCTCGGAGTTCTTGAGGACTCCGCCGTCGCCGCGCACACCCTCGGTGACGAGGATGCCCTTCACCGACGGCGGCCAGACCATGCCGGTCGGGTGGAACTGGATGAACTCCATGTTGATCAGCGTCGCGCCGGCCCGCAGTGCCAGGGCGTGCCCGTCGCCGGTGTACTCCCAGGAGTTCGACGACACCTTGAACGACTTGCCGATGCCGCCGGTCGCCAGCACCACGGCGGGCGCCTCGAACAGCACGAACCGGCCCGACTCACGCCAGTAGCCGAACGCACCGGCGATGCGGTCGCCGTCCTTCACCAGCTCGGTGATGGTGCACTCGTGGAAGACCTTGATACGGGCCTCGTAGTCGCCGGTCTCCTTGAAGTCCTCCTGCTGCAGCGAGACGATCTTCTGCTGCATGGTGCGGATGATCTCCAGGCCGGTGCGGTCACCGACATGCGCCAGACGCGGGTAGGTGTGGCCACCGAAGTTCCGCTGGCTGATCCGGCCGTCCTTGGTGCGGTCGAACAACGCGCCGTAGGTCTCCAGCTCCCACACGCGGTCCGGTGCCTCACGCGCGTGCAGCTCGGCCATGCGCCAGTTGTTCAGGAACTTGCCGCCGCGCATGGTGTCACCGAAGTGCACCTGCCAGCTGTCCTTGGAGTTCGCGTTGCGCATCGAGGCGGCGCAGCCGCCCTCGGCCATGACGGTGTGGGCCTTGCCGAACAACGACTTACACACCACCGCCACGCGCAGGCCCTGCTCCCGGGCTTCGATGACCGCACGCAACCCCGCCCCGCCGGCTCCGATTACGACGACGTCGTACTCGTGCCGTTCGAGTTCAGCCATGAAATAACTCCAAATTGTTGTGAACAGCGTTGAAAATCAAAAAGTTTCGTTGCCGACAAAACTCATCCGACAAACCTCGGGTCGCTGAACCACCCGGCCGACACCGCCATGACGTAGAAGTCGGTGAACATCAGGGTGCCGAGGGTGATCCACGCGTACAGCTTGTGGCGAGTGTTGAGCTTGCTGACCTGGGTCCAGATCCAGTAGCGCACAGGGTGTTTCGAGAAGTGCTTGAGCCGGCCGCCGGTGACGTGCCGGCAGGAGTGGCAGGACACCGTGTAGACCCACAGCATGATGACGTTGCCCAGCAGGATGATGTTGCCGAGCCCGAAGCCGAAACCGCTGGGCGAGTGGAACGCGACGATGGCGTCGTAGGTGTTGATCACCGAGATGATGACCGCGATGTAGAAGAAGTACCGGTGGGTGTTCTGGATGATCAGCGGGAACCGCGTCTCACCGGTGTACTTGGCATGCGGTTCGGCGACGGCGCAGGCCGTCGGGGACTGCCACACCGTGCGGTAGTAGGCGCCGCGGTAGTAGTAGCAGGTCAGCCGGAACAGCAGCAGGAACGGCAGGGACAGCGCCGCGAACGGAATCAGCGACAGCGGTCCGTCGGCCGGCAGAATCTGGGGCCAGAACTCGCTGGCCGCACCGCACTTGACGCTCAGACACGGTGAGTAGAACGGCGTCAGGTAGTGGTAGTCCGCGACGTAGAAGTGGTCCCGCTGGAAGGCGCGCACCGTCGCGTAGATGACGAACGCCGCGAAACCCAGGTCGATGAGAATCGGGGATTTGAGCCAGTTATCGGTCCGCAGGGTGCGCTGCGGTATCTGCGCACGCGTGGGGGAGAAGACGCCGGTCCCGGGGCGGTTGGCGGCGGGTGCGCTCACGAAAGCATCCTCGATTTCGGTTGGGGGCAGGGCCTACCTATGAAGTTGTGGGACGGGCCGGTGATGGGCACGACGACCGTCGTGCCCAAGTCGGTCAGCCGCCGACGCCACCGTCGTGGTCGTTCCAGAATTCGCTGGAGTAGTCGTGGTCAGGGATCACGATCTTTTCCTTGGCGTGCTGGGTCTTGATGCCGCGGCTGAATTCCAGCTCTTCGATGTCGATGTCCAGCCGCTCGATGTCGACGGCCAGGCGCTCGGCGTCATTCGCGATGCGGCGGGTGGCGGGGGAGTCCCCGTATTTGGCGGCCAGCGAGCTGACGGACCGACGCAAATTGCCGATCAACTCGTGCAGTTCGGTGAGCTCAGTGGTGGTGGACATCGGGCGACCTCCTTGGGCTGAAGGGTGTCATAAATCACAGTACGACACCGGATGCTAGTCAGATCCGGAGATGAAAGTGAGACAGGTCACGTTTGTGGGGACGGTGTCGGCATGTCGTCGCAGTGGTGGTCGGTACGGTATGACCATGTCCGACGCGGTTCTGGCGCAGCGCGCCGAAGCACTATTGGCCCTGCACCAGCCGGGGAACCCGGTCGTCCTGCCGACCGTGTGGGACGCCTGGTCGGCGAAGCTGGCGGTGTCCGCCGGGTTCGTCGCGCTGACGGTCGGCAGCCACCCGGCCGCCGACTCGGTGGGCAAGCCCGACGGCGAAGGCATGTCGTTCGACGACCTCACCACGCGCGTCAGCCAGATCACCGCGGCAGTCGACGTGCCGGTGTCGGTCGACATCGAATCCGGTTACGGCGAGGCCCCGAGCCGCCTCATCTCCGGCCTGCTGGCCGCGGGCGCGGTGGGTCTCAACATCGAGGACACCGTGCACAAGGACGGCGGCCGCATCCGCGACGCCCAGGAGCACGCCGACCTGGTCGGTGAATTGCGCAGGGCGGCAGACGCTTCCGGGGTCCACGTCGTGATCAACGCGCGTACCGACCTGTTCCTGCGCCAGATCGGCGACGAGGCCGACCGCTACGAGCGCGCGGTGCAGCGGCTGAAGCTGTGCGCAGCGGCCGGCGCGGACTCCCTGTACCCGGTGGGCCGCCATGACGACGACACCTATCGCCGCCTGGCCGCCGACCTGCCGTTGCCGATCAACGCCATCGCGATCCCGGAGTCCGACGATCCCGCGTCCTTCGGCCCGTTGGGCGTCGGCCGCATCAGCTTCGGGCCGTTCCTGCAGCGCGCTCTCGGGACGGTGGCCGCCGATATTCTGGCGCGGTGGCAGTGAGCGACCCCGACGGCGCCGAGGAGAACTACGGGTTGTGGTGGGCCGCCGGCGTTGCCGCCGCGATCCTGCTGATCATCCTGATCTACCAGGTGATTCAGACGTCCGACGAGTCCGAGCAGCCGTCCGGTCCCGTCGGTGACTCCACAGTGCTGACGACGTATCCGACCAGCACCAAGCGGACGACGACGCGGACCACCACCACGACGACGACGACCACGACCACGACGACGACGACGGACAGCACGTCGGACACGTCGACGACGGACGAGACGACCACGTCCACCAGCACCTACACGCCGTCGAGCACCTCCGGTTACGGGACGACCACCACCACGACGACGATCTACAACCCGTACACCACCCCGACCACCGTCCCGCCCGCCGGCGTCGGCTAGTTCGGCGGACGTCAGCCCAGGTATATGACCGGGGTCACGCACTTCACCGGCGTTTGCCGACTGGTGTGAGAAGAGCGTGACGGTCGATTCACACGCGGCAACACAATTCGCAATATCGCCTCCCTACCTTTTGGGGCATGGACGCGAAGAACCTTGTGGTCGTTGGCCACGGAATGGTCGGGCACCGCCTGGTCGAGGCGCTGCGCTCGCGGGATGCCGCGGGCCAATGGCGCATCACCGTGCTGTCCGAAGAAGCGGACGCCGCGTATGACCGGGTGGGGCTGACGGGTTACACCGAGCACTGGGACCGGTCGAAGCTGGCGTTGCCTGGCAACGGGTATGACGGCGACGGCCTCGTCGACCTCGTGCTGGCCGACAAGGTCGGCGGTATCGACCGCGCCACCAAGACGGTGGTGACCGAGTCGGGTCGCGGCATCGCCTACGACAAGCTGGTGTTGGCCACGGGCTCTTACGCTTTCGTGCCGCCGGTGCCCGGTCACCAGCTCGACGGCTGCTTCGTCTACCGCACCCTGGACGACCTCGACGGCATCCGCGCCGCCATGCAGCGCTCGGCCGAACACGGCAACAACACCGGTGTGGTCATCGGTGGTGGCCTGCTGGGTCTGGAAGCGGCGAATGCGTTGCGCCAGTTCGGCATGCAGGCCCACATCGTCGAGCGGGCGCCCCGTCCGATGAACCAGCAGCTCGACGACGCCGGTGGTGCGCTGCTGGCCCGCATGATCGGCAAGCTGGGCATCTCGGTGCACCTGGACGTCGGCACAGACGCCATCGAGCCGCTCGACGAGGGCGTGCGCGTGCTGCTCAGCGACGGCACGCTGATCGACGCCGGCCTGGTCATCTTCGCCGCCGGTGTGCGTCCGCGCGACGAGCTGGCCCGTGACGCCGGTCTGGACATGGCCGAGCGTGGTGGCGTCCTGACGGACTTGTCCTGCGTGACAAGCGATCCTGACATCTACGCCGTCGGTGAGGTGGCCGCGGTCGAGGGCCGGTGCTACGGCCTGGTCGGTCCCGGTTACACCACCGCCGAGGTGGTCGCCGACCGCCTGCTCGGTGGCGCCGCCGAGTTCCCCGAGGCCGACATGTCGACCAAGCTGAAGCTGCTCGGCGTCGACGTCGCGAGTTTCGGTGACGCGCAGGGCGTTACGCCCGACTGCCTGGAGGTCGTCGTCAACGACCCGGTGAAGGAGACCTACGCCAAGCTGGTGCTGTCCGACGATGCCCAGACCCTGCTGGGTGGCATCCTGGTCGGCGACGCGTCGGCATACGGCGTGCTGCGCCCGATGGTCGGCGAGGCACTGCCCGGTGACCCACTGGCGCTCATCGCCCCGGCCGGATCCGGTGACGGCGCAGGAGCTCTCGGTGTGGGCGCCCTGCCGGACGCCGCACAGATCTGCTCCTGCAACAACGTCACCAAGGGCGACCTGTGCGGTGCGATCGAAGGAGGTTGCTCCGACGTCGCCGGCCTGAAGGCCTGCACCAAGGCCGGAACCTCCTGTGGCTCCTGCGTTCCGCTGCTCAAACAGCTGCTGGAAGCGCAGGGCGTCGAGCAGTCCAAGGCGCTGTGCGAGCATTTCCCGCAGTCGCGGGCCGAACTCTTCGAGATCATCTCGGCCACCGAGATCCGGAAGTTCTCCGGGCTGATCGAGAAGTTCGGCACCGGAAAGGGTTGCGACATCTGCAAACCCGCCATCGCCTCGATCCTGGCGTCGACCAGCAGTGGCCACATCCTCGACGGCGAGCAGGCCGCGCTGCAGGACTCCAACGACCACTTCCTGGCCAACATCCAGAAGAACGGCAGCTACTCGGTGGTGCCGCGCGTCCCGGGTGGTGACATCACCCCGGAGCAGCTGATCCTGATCGGTGAGATTGCCAGGGACTTCGGGCTTTACACCAAGATCACCGGTGGCCAGCGGATCGACATGTTCGGTGCGCGCGTGGACCAGTTGCCGGAGATCTGGCGGCGTCTGGTCGACGGCGGCATGGAGTCCGGGCAGGCGTACGGCAAGTCGTTGCGCACCGTCAAGAGCTGCGTCGGCAGCGACTGGTGCCGCTACGGGCAACAGGATTCGGTACAGATGGCTATCGATCTGGAGCTGCGTTACCGCGGCCTGCGGTCGCCGCACAAGATCAAGATGGGCGTCTCCGGCTGTGCCCGGGAATGCGCCGAGGCCCGCGGCAAGGACGTCGGCGTCATCGCCACCGAGACCGGCTGGAACCTGTACGTCGGCGGCAACGGCGGCATGACGCCCGCCCACGCGCAGCTGCTGGCCGGTGACCTCGACGACGAGACCCTGGTTCGCTACATCGACCGGTTCCTGATGTTCTACATCCGCACCGCGGACCGGCTGCAGCGCACGGCGCCGTGGGTCGACCAGATGGGCCTGGACCACGTCCGTGACGTCGTGTGCAACGACTCTCTCGGTCTGGCAAGCGAATTCGAAGCCGCCATGGAACGGCACGTCGACGGCTACTCCTGCGAGTGGAAGGGCGTGCTGGACGACAAGGCCAAGCTGACCCAGTTCGTCTCGTTCGTCAACGCGCCTGACGTCGCCGACCCGACCATCGCGTTCACCGAGCGCAACGGCCGCAAGGTGCCGATCGGCATGCCCACCGTCCCGCCCGCCAAGAGCTGATCAGGAGGCCACGATGACTCTCAACGACCTGTCCGAAGTTGCTCAGTACCAAGACCGTTCGGAGTGGACCGCGGTCTGCTCGTACCACCGGCTGGTGCCCGGCCGCGGTGCCGGTGTGCTGCTGCCCGACGGCTCCCAGGCGGCGCTGTTCCGCCTGCATGATGGATCGCTCTACGCCGTCGGCAACATCGACCCGTTCTCCGGCGCGGCGGTGATGTCCCGGGGCCTCGTCGGTGACCGTGCCGGCCGGGCCTGCGTGCAGAGCCCCATCAAGAAGCAGGCCTTCGCCCTGGATGACGGTGTCTGCCTTGATGATCCCTCGGTGCGCCTGCCCGTCTACCCCATCCGGGTGTGGGCCGGGCTGGTCGAGATCGGCCCGCTGGGCGTCGACGCAGCGGCTTAGCCGGGCTCGTTCTCCCCTGACGGTCTTCGTCCGGAGCCGTCAACAGAGCCACGAAAGTTGACGGCTCGGAATCGCATGTGGTGCAGACAGCGCCGACACGGCCGGCCGTCAGCGCGCGCAACTGTTGTCCTCGATGGTCTGCAACACCCAGTACGCCGTGAACTCGATGATCAGTGCGATCTCCGCGATCAGCACTGCGTGATTGAAGCCGTCGAGGCTCAGGTGCAGCACCACCACGGTCAGCAAGGTGGCGGCCATCAACAGTGAGATCGTCTGGTAGGCGCCGCGGTAACGACTTCCGCACGCCGGGGCGGTGCCGAACGCCGAGCTGAACACCGTCAGCACGATGGCGCCGAACATGACAGCCGCGGCAATGCCGTGGGCGTTGATCCGGAACCAGTCCGGTGCCACGATCAGCACCACGACGTCGGTCCCGAGCGCCGCGCGCTGTAGCCACCTCGCGGCGGAGCCGAGCATGGTTCCGGCCCGGTTGGGCCGGAACAACAACCACGACGCGGCACGTGAACCGGCAAGGATGACCGTGACCGTCCAGGCGTTGAACAGCACGGCCGAGCCGGTCTGTACTGCCACGGGATCAGCTGTGCCGCACTGCAGTACGGGTCGCGTGGTGGGGACGACGGCGATCACGAAGGCCAGTACCCCGGCCAGGTTGAGCAGGGTGTTCTCGGTGTCGCTGGCGCCCTGGTAAACGATGAGCATGGCGCCGATCGCGAACAGTGCGCCGATGAACACCGCGTGCGTGGTGGTGAAGTAGTAGGCGCTGATCGACGTCTGCCAGCACGTGGCGTGCGCGCGCTCGACAGCCAGTGCCGCACCCAGCAGGACGGCCATGACCACCATGCCGCCCCGCAGAAAGCGGTAGGTGTCCAGCGCTACGTCATTGCCCGTCCGCTTGGCCATGCCTCCAGTATGGGCCGCGATGTCCCCCACAAATGGGCGGTACCCCTTGAGTTTCGGCCGAAAACCTACGCGGCCAGTGACAACCGGGCCGTCCGGAAACGGTGTGCCACCAGCTTGGCCACGCCCGGGTGCAGGCCCAGCGGGTCGGTCACGACGTCGGCGCCGCAGGTGTACAGGCGGTCCTGAAAGAGTCCGTCGGCCAAGAGGTATGACGCCACGGCGATGCGCTCGGCGCCACGCTTCCGCAGCCGGGCCACCACGTCGCCGACCCAGTGCGTGCCATTGATCGCGAACGCGAGCTCGACGCGGCTGCCCAGCGTCGCCGACAGCATGGCGCACGTCCGGCGCAGGTCGCCGGCAGCGCGCGGGTCTGAGGTGCCGGCAGCGGCCAGTACCACGGAATCCGATGGCCGCCAGCCTGATTCGATGAGCCGGTCGGCGAGCACCCGGACCATCGCGGTCGAGGGCCCGAGCGCCGGCGCCACTGTGACGTCCCGGTGGCCGCTTTCGGCGATACCTGCGGGAATGTCGTTGTGGACGTGGTAGCCCGACGACAGGAAGGCCGGAACGACGACGGCCGGGCCGGGCGGCAGCGCCGACAGCACCTCGGCCGGTGTGGGCCCGAGGACGTCGACGAACGCGGTGTGCACGCGGCGGTCCAACAGTCCGCTGACCTGCTCGGCCAGCTTGCCGATCATCGCGACACCCGAGCCCTTGCGGGTGCCGTGGGCAACGAGGACGGGGTTCATCGCGCACCTGCCGAGTAGTCGTCGACCGCCAGCCGGTAGCCGCGCTTCACCACGGTCGCGACGATCTCCTTGTCGCCCAACGTGGTTCGCAGGCGCAGCACCGCGGTCTCGACGGCATGGGTGTCCGACCCGCTGCCCGGCAACGCGGCCAGCAGTTCCTGCCGTGACACCACCGCACCCGGCCGCAGCGCCAGCGCCCGCACGATGGACATCCCGGCCGGCGAAAGGTCCTTGACGACACCGTCGACCACGACGCAGGTGCCGCGGATCTCGAGATCGTGTCCGGCTGCCCGCAGCTTCCGGGTCTGCAGCACGGGCAGCTCATCGGCGATGTGGCGCGCCAGCGCTCCCAGGCGCATGCGCTCGGGAGCGGATGTCGGCACCCCGAGCCGGGCCAGCGGCCGCGCTGTCACCGGCCCGACGCACATGGCGTGCACCGGGCCCCGAAACGCGTCCAGCACTTGCTCATTGACGCCGAGTTCGGTCGCGCGCATCAGCGTCGCCGCGACTGCGGGCGCCGAGGTGAAGCTGACGGCGTCGAGCCGGCGCTCGGCGATATCGCCGACCAGCGAGTCGAACGCACCGCCGGACGGCACCGGCTGCCACCGGTACACCCTGATGGGGACGACGTCGGCGCCGGCGCGGCGCAGCTCGTCGAGAAACTCGGGGAACGGGTCCCATTCATCGGTGGCGCCGTGCAGCTGAACGGCGATCCGCATGCCGGAGATGCCACCCTGCAGCAGGTAGCCCAGCACCTCGCGGGACGACTCGGAATCGGGCGACCATTCCTCGGGCAGGCCGGCCGCCCGCAGCGCGCCGGTGGCTTTGGGTCCGCGTGAGACGATCCGGGCGCGGCTGAGGGCATCGGTCAGTTCACTTGACAGGCCCCAGTCGTCGGCGGCGGACATCCAGCCGCGGAATCCGATGCCGGTCGTGGCGATCAGGACGTCGGGCGGCACTTCGAGTAGCGCCTGGGTATTCGTGCGGAGCTCGTCGTCGTCGGGCAGCGGGACCATCGAGATGGCGGGGGCAGCGATCACCGTCGCGCCGCGGCGGCGCAGCAGGGTGCACAGCTCATCGGCACGTCGTGCGGAAGTCACCGCCACCCGAAATCCGGTGAGCGGGGCCCGTTCGGGATCACTCATGCGTTCAGTGAAGGGACAGCGTGTTTCCGGCTGGTTACCCAGCCATTGCTCAGCGGTGTCGCCGCTCCGGAAAGGGTGACGTTTGTGTCACATGCAGGGCTGAACTGGGGTTTTGCGCGGAAAAACCTCACAAGCCTTCACCAGACGTCGCCGTCGCGCCAGTCACAGGTGATGTCGGCGGTGGTGTCGACCTCGACCGAAACCGGCAGCACGAACAGCGAATGGTCGTCTTCGGGCGTGCGATTGACACCGGCCGGCGCCAGCACGGACGTCGTGCCCCGCCACGGCAGCCAACCCCGCGCGGTGTAGATCGGCCGACCCGCGTCCGAGGAACTGAGTGCCCCGATCTCGTAGGCGCCGCGGACCACCTGCTCGACGGCGTCGAGGACCGCCGTCGCCAGCCCCTGGCCCCGCCAGTCCTCGCGGACCGCAACGGCTTCGACGTAACCGCACCGCAGGGCGGAGTTGCGGTAGATCAGCCGGCGCTGGACGACAGCGCCGTGCGCGATGATCGCGCCGTGCCGGCAGATCAACGCATGCATGCCACCCAGGCAGTGCTCCCAGTCGGCATCCGAGAAATCGCCGTCGTAGGCGTCGATGACCATCTGCCGCGCACCCTCGCGGGTCTCGGCATCGAGATCAGCGGTGTGGACCAACCGCGCCGTGTGAACGTTGTGTACGCGGGAGAGATCCGTGGGGTGCACCCCCTCGTTCTACCAGGATTGCGCAGCCCGCGCTGGTGCCTGCGCGGGTTCAGGCACCGAACGGTTGACGCGGCTTGGACCAGTGCATCCGCACGTGCTGTCCGGGCCGGATCTGCCCCACCTTGTCGATGTCGTGGTCGGCGACGACACCGATCACCGGGTACCCGCCGGTGACCGGATGGTCGGGGCCGAGAATCACCGGTAAACCGTTGGGCGGCACCTGGATTGCCCCCCGCGTGGCGCCCTCGCTGGGCAGCTGGCGGTCCGGCCAGCGGTGCTGCAGTGGCCGCCCGTTGAGGCGCATGCCGACGCGGTCGCTGCGATCGGTCACGACCCACTCGGTGTGCACCAGAGCGTCGGGGTCGACGAACCAGTCATCCCGCGGACCGGGGACCACCAGCAGTTCCAGCAGGTCCTCGGCGATGGCCGCCACGGGCGCCTGATCCAGCTCGGGGAACTCCGCGGGGTGCGCACCGATGGTCAGCAGGTCTCCGGCCTGCAGCGGCCGCGGGCCGATCGCCGACATGACGTCGTAGCTGCGGGAGCCGAGCACGGGGTCGACGACGAAGCCGCCGCGGACCGCGACGTAACTACGCAGACCGGTGCGGGGTGCACCCAGGGAGATCACCTCACCGTCGTGTGCGTAGTGGATGCTGTTGGTGCCGAACGGGATTCCGTTCGCGGAGGGGTCGGCGTCGGCGCCGGTGACGGCCACCGCCACGCCCTCTTTGCCGCCGCCGTGAACCCGGGCGGAGAAGCCGCCGAACGTCACCTCGATGGTGGCGCGGTCGTTCGGGTTGGCCACCAGCCGGTTGGCCAGCGTATGCGAGCGGCGATCGGCCGCGCCCGAGCGGCTGACACCCATGTGGGCCAGGCCGGGCCGGCCCAGATCCTCGACGAGCGCGAGCGGGCCGGTCTTCAGGATTTCGAGTGTTGCGGTCATGGTCGCGCTCCTAACCGATCGCCCGGAATTGCACGTGCATGCCCGGAACCAGCAACGCCGGCTGTTCCCGTTCGAGGTCCCACAGTGTGGCGTCGGTCCGGCCGATCAACTGCCAGCCGCCCGGGGTCTCGCGGGGGTAGACGCCGCCGAACTCCCCGGCGAGGGCCACCGAGCCCGCCGGCACGCGCGTGCGCGGCTCGCTGCGGCGCGGGACCTGGAGTCGCTCGTCGCCACCGACCAGATAGGCGAAGCCCGGCGTGAAGCCGCCGAACGCGACGCGCCACAGCGACCCGGTGTGTGCGGCGACCACCTCGTCCGGGGTCAGCCCGGTCAGCTTGGCGACCTCGTCGAGATCCATGCCGTCGTACACGACGTCGATGATCAAGTCGGGCTGCTGCGGGGCGCTGGCCTCGGCGTTGTCGATCTCCCCGAGGCGGAGCTTGGACAGCCGCTGCTCGGTGGGGATGCGATATCGCGGTGCGGCGAGCTTGACCAGGATGGTCCGCGATGCCGGGACGATGTCCAGGACACCGGGCAGGTTCGCCGCTTTCAGCGTGTCGGTCCACGCCAGGACCTCGGCGGTGCTGTTCAATTCCAGGAGCAGCGCCTGGTCGCCATAGTCGCGGACGGTGCCGAGCATCGTCGTGTCAACTTTGTCCACTGTGACGGTCATCACCCCAACCTACCCGCGGGTAGCCCGTAATTAACGCGTCCTTACGCACTCGCCAGAAGAGCCTTAATGAGCGCTCAGACAGCAAATTCGTACGTCGGTTCGCGGCGCTTGATGTAGCTGATCACCCGGTACGTCACCGGCAGGAAAACGATCTCGACGGCGGTCTTGTACAGCCAGCCCTGGCCGGTGTAGACGGCGAAGTCGTGGAAGGTGCTGATGCCGATGGCATTGGCGGCGATGGCGCAGAACACCAGCGTGTCACCGAGTTGCCCGGCGAACGTCGAGCCGACCAGGCGCGCCCACAGGTGCTTCTCCTTGGTGCGTTCCTTGATGGCCACCACGACCCACGCATTGATCGTCTGCCCGACGATGAAGCCGGCGAGCCCGGCGATGATCAGCTGCGTGTAGGAGTGCACGACGTTCTCGAAGTGCGCCTGGTTCGGGTAGAAGTCGGCGGCCGGCAGGTAGATCGTCGCCCAGAAGGTCAGGGCGGCAAGGATATTCATGGCGAAGCCGAGATAGATGGCCCGCCGCGCGGCCTTGAAGCCGTACACCTCCGACAACACGTCGCCGATGATGTAGGTGAGCGGGAAGACGATGAAGCCGCCGTCGGTGATGATCGGGCCGAAGGCCACGCCCTTGGTGGCGGTGACGTTGGAAATGATCACCAGGGCCGTGAACACCGCGATCAGGATCGGATAGTAGGCCGATCCGACTTGCGCGAAGCGGGCGTGCTGTTCGGGGCGCTCGGCGACGGTCACGTCGAACATCTTGGCAGGCAGGGCGGCGAGTGCAACCTCAGGCCAGCGCCGCGGTCAGCAGGGGTGGCAGCTGGTCGGCCACGGCGGGGTAGGACAGCACGGAGGCGAACGTGATGGCCGCGGACAGATCCTTGTTGGGGAAGACGATCCGGTTGGACTTGGCCTGGCTCAGTTGCGCGACGGTCGGGTCGGCCAGCACCGCGGGCCGCTGATCGTCGGCGTCGAGCGTCCAGATCAGCACGTCGGCGTCGCGGAAGGCCGTGGCGATCTGGTCGCGGGGCACGAAACCGTGTTGTCCCTTGGTGAACGAGTCCAGCCCGGCCGGGAGGGCGATGCCCATCTCGGTGAGGAAGTCGGTGCGCCAGCCCGCCGGTGTGATCTCGACGCCCGCGGCAGTCGGAAGACCGTTGACGATCAACATCTTTCGGCCCCCGAGCCGCGGGTTGGCCTGGCCGGCGCCGGCGAACTTGGCGTCGACACCGTCGATGAGTCGCTTCATGTCGTCGGCCTTGAAGACGGCCTGCCCGATGACGGTCGCCTGTTCCTTCCAGGGCTCGAAGAAGGCGTCCTGGCCGGACTGGGCGATCGTCGGGGCAATCGCCGACAGCTTCTTGTAGGTGTCGGCGTCCAATCCGGCGTTGGTGGCGATGATGAGGTCGGGCTTCAGCGCGGAAATCTTGTCCACCTGGATGCCGTCATTGAGGTTCAGGACGGCCGGCTGGGCCGGGCCGAGCGCGGGTAGGGCCCATGGCCACACGGCGAACGGCTGGTTTCCGAACCACTCGGTCACGGCGATCGGTACGACGCCGACGGCCAGCAGTTCGTCCTGCCCGGTGAGGCCGGCGCACACCACACTCTTCGGTGGTCCCGGAATGCGCGTGGATCCGAATGCGTGATTGATCGTGACCGACCCGTCGCCGGCGACGGTGCCCGAGGCCGGCGGCTTGGAGCATGCGGCGACCACCGCGGCACCGGCTGCACCGGCGGCCAGTGCCAGGAAACTACGGCGCGAGCGGATCGGGTGCACGTCGTGAGTCTTGCATCTGCCCCGCGAAATGGCGCTGCTAACACGCGACGCAACCGTGGTCGCGCGGGTGCGCCGCGCCTCGAAGCGGTGTGCGTCAGTGCCCGTGAGGCAGTTTGCCGACAACGTAAATATTGATGACGGGTGGCCGACGGGGTGACCGGAAACGAGAAGCATACCTTAGGTATGTACTTTATCGGACTATTAGCTGGATGTCGGTGTGTCATCAACCGGCCCACTTTTGGTGGCTGGGCCGTTTCGCCGGTTGGTGTCCAAAAAATAGCAGGTAAATACCAATATGTAACCGACGTTTCACGTGGGGCGCGTGGTCCAGACGTTACCTGTGAGTCGGCTCGCGACATTAGCGAGAACTGTCCAATGTCAGTCGTTTGACGTATCGTCGGGCCGCCCATTGCCGTGCTCTAATGAGGGTGGACGCCGGTCTTTGGCGGACAAGAGGGCTTTGCTGGGAGGCTGTAATGACGATCGATTCCAGTGGACTGCCCGTCCCGCGGCGACATACTCGGACCGAGGCGCGTCAGGGGGGCGGTTCGAAGCGGCCGGAACGCGTCGTGACCCGGCACCTCCCGGAATTGCTCGTCGGCATGCGGTGGTTGTTCGACACGGCCCAACCGGACGGCGCGATGGTGAGCGCGGGCGGTCAGATCGTGCGGTCCGGCCGGCGGACGCTGCGCTTCCGGCCCGCGGACTGGCAAGGCCACGCGGTAATCGAAATCGTCGGCCCGGCCGCCCCCGGCGACCCGTCACCGCGCGCCGAACTGGAGGCTTACGTCCAGGCCCTCGACGACATGGGTGAAGACGTGGTGGCCAGCTGGATCGGGCGCCGAGGCCAGGTGCGCAGCATCGCGCTGGCCCGCGCCGTGCATCCGACGCTTCGTGCCGCCGTCGAACGTTATGTGGCCGGCTGCGCCGAGCACCCCGGCCAGCAGTGCTCGTGTGGCCGCCGGGCCCGTGACTGCAGTGTGTCGCTGCGCGCGGTGGAGCGCTCAGTGGGCCGTCACCAGGTGGAGTTCGACGCGCTGGCCGGGCCGTGGCCCGACGCGCTCGACCCGTCAGGAGAGCTGGGTCTGGTCGCCGCCGGGGTGGTGCCGCAGCTCGCCGAACAAAATGTGGCCGGTAGCGCGGTCTGAGCGTTTCGCCGGTATTACGGCCATAGGTCGTTAAAGCTTCATTTCCCGTTCGGTTATCGCAATGCCCGAACAATCTTTATTATTCCGTTACGGACACTGCGGGGGCGGTGCCGGGCATTAATTGACGGAAGCGTCTTATATGGCGGTCGGGAGGTGTCGTTGCGATGACTGCGCGTGTGATCACCGGTCAGTTGTTGGCGGCTCTGGCGGTGGCTGCTCTAGGCATTTCTGCCCCCGCATCGGCTGATGTCGGAACGGGCCAGATGGCGGCCTGCGCCGAACGGGGTAATCCGCTCGACTGCGTGCCGACGAATGCCGCCGCCAATGCCGCGGAACTCGCCTATCTCACCGAGCTGCACGGCCGGATGCAGAGCAGCGATGCCGACCTACTCAAAACTGGGCGTCTGACCTGCAATATGTTCGTGTACGCCGGTCAGCCGACGGGTGATGCCGTGAACGACATCTCCAAATCCCTGAAGGTGAACAAGGCCTCCGCGACTTTCGTGATGGATATGGCGATGGTGCATCTGTGCCCGGGTCTGAACATCGGCGCCGACGGAGTACCGCGTCCCCGCTATTGAGGTGGCAGTGAATTCACGCCGAACCCGCGTGAAATCGATGTAGGTAAGCAGGCCAGTCCCAGGTATTCAGGAATTCGTTTGCGGCCGAGTAGCCGTTGTCATATAGCCTCTTCCGGTCAGCCTGGGAAATGTCGAAATTCAGGTAACCGATGCCGGCCGCGTCGACCACTATCGTGCGCGCCGCGACGGACGGCTGCCGCAGATAAGTCTGGTCATGACCGAGCAATGCGGTGTTGATGAGGTTCTCCAGGAGGTGCGGGGCACCGGGCAGATCAACGACCGGTGCCAGACCCGGGCCCGGGTCGCCGTCACCCTGGGCGGGTCGCTGGGCCGTCACGGTGATGCCGAAGCTGGGCCAGCGCGGGACCTTGCCGTCGGTGCGATCCAGCGAGTACATCGGAAAGTTCGACAGCAGGCCGCCGTCGATCAGCGTCGACGTCGTGCCCGAGGCGCTCGTGATCGTCACTGGCCGGAAGAAGAACGGGATGGCCATGGACGCGCTGACCGCGTCCGCGACGGACTGTTCGTCGGGGTCGAGGCCGTACATCCGGCGGTAGTCCCACGGCAGTCGGACCAGCGTGCCGCGCGTGATGTCGGCGACCGTGACGACCAGGCGGTAGCGCTGCTCCGGCGGCAGCTCGCGGTCGTCGAGCGCCAGATCGCCGAAAGTGCGGACGCCCAGATTGCGCAGCTCGCCGTCGACCCAGTCGTGAATGGCGTCGCCGCGGTACATCCCCTGGCCGCGGAAGGCCGTCCAGTACTTGCCGACCACCGGGATTCGGCTGGTGCCAACGGGATCCAGGAATTTGCGGTAGGGCAGCGACATCGCCAGCTCCCGGAGTTGGTCACCGCTGAGCTGGCACCCGGCCGGCTGGCGACGGTTCGCGGCGGCGATGACGGCGCCCACCAGGGACCCGGCCGACGTCCCGGAGACCCGGCTGACGCGGTAGCCCGCATCGCCGAGAGCGACGACGGAGCCGACCAATCCGATGGCCTTGACACCGCCGCCCGACAGCACCAGATCGGCGGTCTTGACCGGGACCGCGGGGGAGTCGTCGGGCCTGTGCACCATCGGTGACGATGCTAGGTGAACGCCTGCTATTCGCCTTGGACCGCAACGGATTGTGACGGCGGCGCGGGCTCTGGCGGCGGTGTGGCGCGCGTTACTCGGCCACTCAGCCGATTCTTAGGCGCAGACTAAGCCGCCCTCAGTACCCGTCCCTAATGTTGCTGGCACAACGAGGGATTCACCGGAGAGGGGGTGGCGAATGGAGCATCGGTACTGTGACCGCATGTTGGCGGCACGCGCGTTCGTAATAGCAATGTCCACGGTCCTTCTCGTCCCCACCGCGGTGGCATCCGCAGACGACGATGCGCCCCCGCCGGGGCCGCCGCCGGTCTCGTTCACCATGACCTCCGGGGCGCCGATCCGAGACGGCGCCACCTACGGCGTCGGCACGGTGATCGTCGCGCACTTCGCCGGTCCGGTCGATGAGGCCGCCGCCGCGCGGGATCTGGTGGTGACCGCCAACCCGCCGGTGACCGGGTCGTGGCACTGGGTCAACAACACCACCGCGCACTGGCGTCCGCCGCAGTACTGGGCACCGGGCACCGTGGTCTCGGTGGCCGGGGGCCCGACGTTCAGCATCGGTGCATCCCACGTATCGATCGCCGACGACGCGACCAAGAAGGTCAGCGTGTACGACGGCGGCGCACTGGTGAAGACCATGCCGACGTCGATGGGTCGCGGCGGCACCGAGACCGTCAACGGCAAGACGCTCAGTTTCTGGACCCAACCTGGCGTTTACACCGTGCTCGACAAGAGCAATCCGGTGGTCATGGATTCGTCGACGTACGGCCTGCCGATCAACAACCACCTCGGGTACAAGGAGACCATCCCCTACGCGGTGCGCGTCAGTACCGATGGTGTGTACCTGCATCAGCTCGACGCGACGGTGTGGGCCCAGGGCAACACCAACACCAGTCATGGCTGTCTGAACCTGAACCACGACAACGCGCAGTGGTTCTACAACTTCTCCGTGCCCGGCGACGTGGTCGAGGTGCGGAACACCGGCGGCAAGCCTTTGCAGCTGTGGCAGAACGGCGACTGGAGTGTGCCGTGGGACCAATGGTGATAACGATGCGATCAAAGTTGAATCTCGGTCGCGTCGATGTGACGCACACCACAATGCATTAGGTACACTGGTGAGTGTCACGGCAAAAGGCCTAGTCACGACCGGTACTTAGCCGATAAAATTAGATAGCTGAAAATATCAGTTTGAGGTCAGGAGTGGTCGTGGGAGCAGTAGCGCATTTGCCGAACCAGTTCGAGTCGGCACAGCCGGCGGCGGACGCATCGTTGATGGACTTGCTGTCGACGTGTTCGGGCATCATCGAGTCGACCTTCGCCGACCGCATCCGCGAACTCGGTGGCACGGAGGCCGAAATCCATCAGCTGTCAGGTTCTGCGGCCTACGCGGTGTTCGCGTGGTCCACGGGCCGCGGCTTCGGCGCCTGATCCGGTAGACCGGTAGCGCCGCCGCGGTGCTACCAGGGGCCCGGCCGGCCCCGCCATTCCAACCCCTACTCACGCAGTGCCCGCCTCTGTGCGACAACCCCGTCGCGCAGAGGCGGGCATTTTGCGTCCATGGGTGGTCCGGGCGCGTGGCACAGTGCGTGCGTTCGATCGCGAAGCGATCTGCCCACGGTGATTGAACTCAGGGACCGCCGGCGGCCGGAACAGGTCCCTGGCTTCAGTCGGGGTGGCTGTCAGTGCCTCGTGGTTGAAACGACGTATCCGGCCACCGGGTGGCCGGACGCGCAGAAGAGTCCGTAAACCAAAAACGCCGCGCTGAGAGGCGATCTCAGCGCGGCGCTTCGGGTACGACGGGTCAGACGGTCGCGTCGACCTTCTCGGCGGGGGTCGGCCACGGCACCGGTTTCGGGCGCTGACGCACGATCTGCGGCCACCAGAACCACTTGCCCATGAGGGCCGCGATCGACGGCATCATGAACGACCGGACGACCAGCGTGTCGAACAGCAGACCCAGGCCGATCGTGGTGCCCACCTGGCCGATGATGCGCAGCTCGCTGATGATCATCGATGACATGGTGAAGGCGAAGACCAGGCCGGCGTTGGTGACCACCGAACCGGTGCTGCCCATGGCCCGGATGATGCCGGTGTTCAGGCCGGCATGGATCTCTTCCTTGAACCGCGCCGCCAGCAGCAGGTTGTAGTCAGCGCCCACGGCCAACAGGATGATCACCGACATCGGTATCACCATCCAGTGCAACGGTAGGCCGATCAGGTACTGCCAGATCAGGATCGACATACCCAGCGACGCGCCCAGCGAGATCGCCACCGTCGCGACGATCACCGCGGCGGCCACCACGGCTCGCGTGATGATCAGCATGATGACGAAAATCAGTGCGAGAGCGGAGATTCCGGCGATCATCAGGTCGTAGTCGGAGCCCTCGGCCATGTCGCGGAAGGTTGCCGCGCTACCGGCCAGGTAGATCTTGGAACCCTCCAGCGGCGTGCCCTTGATGGCCTCCTTGGCGGCCAGCTTGATGGAGTCGATGTTCGAGATGCCTTCGGGCGTAAGCGGATTGCCCTCATGCTGCACGATGAACCGCACCGACTTGCCGTCCGGCGAGATGAAGTTCTTCATGCCCCGCTTGAAGTCGGCACTGTCGAAGGCCTCCGGCGGCAGGTAGAACGAGTCGTCGTTCTTCGACTTGTCGAAGGCCTCACCCATGGCGCTGGAGTTCTTCTGGCCCTCGGCCTGCTGATCCAGCTGCCCCTTCTGGGTGGCGTACATCATCTGCATGTACTTCTTCATGTTCTTCATGGTCTCGATCTGCGGGGGCATGACCGTGACCATCTGCTTCGTCAGCGCGGACATCTTGTCCATGTCCGGAACGACGGTCTGGAAGTCGTCCGTCATCGTGTCGATGCCGTCGAGGGTGTCGAACACCGAACGCATGGACCAGCAGACCGGGATGTCGTAGCAGTGCGGTTCCCAGTACAGGTAGTTGCGGATCGGCCGGAGGAAGTCGTCGAAATCGGAGATGTGGTTGCGCAGATCTTCGATGTCGTACAGCATCCCGTGCATCTTGCCGACCATGCTGTCCATGACGGTCGACATCTGGACCGTGATGCCCTGCATCTTGGTCATGGTGTCGATGCTCACCTGGATGTCACCGATCTGCTTCTGCATATCGTTCATCATGTCCTGCTGGTACTTCTGGTTCATCACCTGCGTGGTGCTCTGCATGCCCAGCTGGAACGGGATGGTCGAGTGCTCGATGGGCGTGCCCTCGGGCCGGGTGATGGCCTGCACCTGAGCGATACCGGGAACGGCCACAACGGCTTTCGCGATCTTGTTGATCACGAGGAAGTCGGCCGGGTTACGCAGGTCGTGGTCGGTCTGGACCAGCAGGAGGTCAGGATTCATGCGGGCCGGGGAGAAGTGCCGGGTGGCGGCCGCATACCCCTCGTTGGACGTGAGGTCCGCTGGCATGTACTGACGGTCGTCGTAACTCGTCTTGTACCCGGGGATGGCGACGAGGCCGACCAACGCGATCGCGATCGTGGCGACCAGGATCGGGCCCGGCCAGCGGGTGATCGCGGCGCCGATCTTGCGCCAGCCGCGGACCCGCATCTCACGCTTGGGTTCGAGCGTCCGCCCCCACTTGGTGACGACGGTGATGAGGGCCGGCCCGAGGGACAGCGCGGCGAACACCACGGTGACCATGCCGATGGCCAGCGGGATGCCCAGCGTCTGGAAGTACGGCAGCCGGGTGAAGTGCAGGCAGTATGTCGCGCCGGCGATCGTCAGACCCGAACCGAGAATGACGTGCGCCGTGCCGTGATACATGTCGTAGTAGGCGTCCTCTTTGGACATCCCGGCGGTGCGCGCCTCTTGATATCGGCCGATCAGGAAGATGGCGTAGTCGGTCGCCGCCGCGATGGCCAGCATCGGCAGCAGGTTGGTGGCGAACGTCGAGAGGCCGATGATCTTGTAGTAGCCGAGCACGGCGACCAGGCCGCGCGCCGCGCCCACCAGCACCATCACGATGAACAGCTCTATCAGCACCGTCACGATGGAGCGGTACACCAGTAGCAGCATGATGATGATGACCGCGAACGAGACGGCCTCCATGACCTTCAAACTGCGGTCACCGGCGACGTTCATGTCGGAGGCCTGGGCGGCCGCACCGGTGATGTAGCTCTTCACGCCCGGGGGCGCGGGGACGCTCTTGAGGATCTTGTCGACGGTCTCGACGGACTCGTTGGCGAGCGATTCGCCCTGGTTACCGCGCAGGTAGACCTGCACGTAAGCGGACTTGCCATCGGCGCTCTGGGAGCCCGACGCGGTCAGCGGGTCGCTCCAGAAATCTTGGACGTGCTCGACGTGCGCGGTGTCGGCCTGCAGCTTGGCGACGATCTGGTCGTAGTACGCGTGGGCGGCGGCATCCAGCGGCTGGTCGCCCTCGAGCACCACCATCGCCGAGCTGTCGGAGTCGAATTCCTTGAAGTCGGAGCCGACCTGCTTCATCGCGATCATCGAGGGCGCGTCGTGCGGCGACATCGAGACCGAGCGCATCTTGCCGACCTCGTCGAGCCCGGGGACGATCGTGCTGAGCATGACGACGATGCCGATCCACGCCAGGATGACGGGGATCGCGAGCGTGCGGATCACCCGCGCGATCAGCGGCCGGTGCGGCGCCTGCCCGGCCTTGGGAAACGAGTCGGTCGGGGTATCGAGGCTGTGGTTGCTCATGCAGATTTCACCAGGCAGAAGGTCTGGGCGTGCACGCCGGTGGAGGTTCGGGTGTCTTTGAGTTCGTCGTCGACGTGGACGGTGCAGGTGATGGAGTCACCGTCGCCCTGGGCGACGATGTTGGGCGAGGCTGCCGGTGCGGTGGTGGACAGAGTGAGTTTCCACGGCAGCGGGGCGTGGTCGATGCGCTGCGGCTTGGCGTCCAGGTCGAGGTAGTTGATGTCGGCGTAGCTGCCGGTGCCGGTGATCTCGTAGGTGACGACTTTGGGCTTGAACGGTTTGGCGTCGTCGGCGAAGTTGCGCGGGGTGACGATGACGGGGTTCTGGCCGAAGTAGCCGCGCACGCGTTGCACGGTGAAGCCGGCGACCAGGGCCACGGCGAGGATGAGCAACGGGATCCACGCCTTCTTGAGCGCATTGCCGATCACGCTGCGATCTCCTTGGTCACGCTGACCCTCCCCGTCCTTCGATTGCTCGACATGCCCTGGCGGACCGTGTGAGCTGGGGCGTTGCGCACCGCTTGTGTAGCGCCGCCACCTGTGTCACATTTCAATCTGCCGATCGGCAGACTCAGCGTATCCACCAAGGTAAACTTAGACAAGTTAAGCGAATCAATTGATGCAGGTCGGTGCCCACATCGGGGCATCCCGTGTGACGCAGGTGACGTGACCGCGACTGCGGTGACCACGGCTACACGGCGACCGATTCGGGTCGCCGGTGAACAGGGAGCGGGGATTGGCCAAATCGGTGGGGCCACGCGGATCGGCGCGGGCACGGGTGATCGAAGCCGCCCTGGCGTTGTTTGCGGACCACGGCGTGAACGGCACATCGCTGCAGATGATCGCGGATCACCTCGGGGTCAGCAAGGCTTCCGTGTACTACCAGTTCCATTCGAAGGACGACATCGTGCTCGCCGTGATCCGGCCGGTGTTCGCCGAACTCGATCAGCTGGCCACGGCGATCGAGGCGCAAGAGAACGCGGCGGCGCGCCAGGAAGCCGCGATCACCGGATTCGTCGAGCTCGCGGTCCGGCACCGGCGCGTGACGGCCGTCTTCTATCGCGACCCGGCCATCGACACCCTGGTCAAAACCCACGAGGAGTGCAGCGCCATCAACCAGCGCCTCCGCAAGGTGCTGGGAATGGACAGCGCAGATACCGAGACCCGGGTGACCATGTCGCTGGTCACCTCGGGCGTCTACGGCAGTGCGATGGATCCCGACCTACAGGACATCCCCGACGATGAACTCCACCGCATCCTGCTGCAGTCCGCGCGGCGGCTGCTTGCGGTGGAGGAGCGGGACGCTATTCGGCGATGAAGACGGGGATCAGGCGGTCGGTCTTGGTCTGGTACTCGGCGTAGGGCGGGTAGGCCTCGACGGCCCGGTCCCACCATTCCTGCCGTTCGTCGCCCTCGAGCTCACGAGTCGTCAGCTCGAAGACCTTGTCGCCGTCCTGCGCCGTGATCTGCGGGTTGGCCTTGACGTTGTGGTACCACGACGGGTGCTCGGGGGCACCGCCCTTGGACGCCACGAGGGCGTAGCGGCCGTTGTGCTCGACCCGCATCAGCGGCACGAGACGCTTCTTGCCGGACTTGGCTCCGGTGGTGGTGAACAGGACCACCGGCCGATCGAGGATCTGCACCCCGTCGGTGGTGCCCTGCGCCAGAATCTGTTCGGTCTGCTTGCGCACCCAGTCGGTGGGGCTCAGTTCATGTTCGGTCACTTTGTTCCCAACGGATTGAGGAAGCCGGGTTATTCCGGTCGCGACCGATTCTTCCCGGTCTGCAGGCATCCGGGGGAGTGCTCGGCCGAAATCCCGTGGCCGCAGAGGTAACCACCCCCTGAGTCTTTAGTTAGGTTAGCCTAAGTTGTGTGTCGACGATATGGGAGACGCTGCCGCCGGAGGTGAGCTCGGCGATGCTCTCGACCGGGCCGGGGCCCGGTTCATTGCTGGCAGCCGGCGCCGCGTGGCGGGCGTTGGCTGTCCAATATGCCGACGCCGCAACGCAATTGGCGGGGATCCTGGCAACGGTCCAGGGCGGGGCGTGGGACGGTCCGACCGCCCAGCAGTATGTGGCCGCGCATGGTCCGTTCCTCGACTGGCTGACCTCGATGAGCGCCGTTGCCGAGGCGATCGCCGAGCGGCACGACACCGTTGTCGCCGCCTATTCGGCGGCTGTCGCGGCGATGCCGACGTTGGCCGAACTCGCCGCCAATCACGCCGTGCACACCAGTCTGCTCGCGACGAATTTCCTTGGCCTCAACACCATTCCGATAGCGCTGAATGAAGCCGACTACGGCCGGATGTGGCTGCAGGCGGCCGCGACCATGCGGGTCTACGAGGGCGTCTCCACGGTAAGTCTCGAGTCGTCACCGATCGCATCGCCGGCGCCGGCCATCACGTCTGCGGAAGCCGGTATGTCGGCCCGTGCGGCCTCGTCGGGCTCGGGCCAATTCACGTTCCGTGATCCCGCGGGCGTCGTCGTCGAGCAGATCCGAAAGCTCGTCAACGCGCTGGCCGAGTGGGCCCGCGATCTGCCGGAACCGTTGCGCAGCATCGCCACTCAGGTGTTGGACGGCGCGGCGGCGGCGGTGAACGCCAAACTCTTCAGCATCCTGACCTACTCCGTGCTGGATCCGCTCATCTACTTCGGCCCGTTCGCCGCGATACCCGCACCCGCGGCCGCTGCTGCGGCGGCTGCCGCAGCAAGCGCCGCAGCCCCGGCCGAGCCGGCTCCGGAGCTGACGCCGGGTCCGGTCGTCGAATCAGTTCCTTTGAGCGACAACCACGTTCAGGATCGCGGCGCAGTGCCGGTGGTCGGCACTGCCGCGCCGGCGGCCACTGCGTCCGCGCCCGCGCCACAATCGGGTTCGGCGCCGATCCCGTCGTCGTCCCCCGCGCCGATGGCTCCCATGCCCGACGCGCCTTACCTGTACGCCGTCGGCGTCGGCCCGGACGGGGAGGGTTCGGCGCCGACCGTGCGCGGTGCGGCCACCCAGGCGGTATCTGCGCCGGTTCAGGAACCTGTGGCGGCAAGTGCGGCCGTCGGCGAGCGTCGCGCGGCGCGACGGCGCCGGAAATCGCGGCAACATCGGCACGAGCCGATGGCGGCCGATGGCCGGATGACGCTACCCATGCCGGGCGAGCCCGAGGTCAGCGCTTCCGGCAGCCATGCCGAACTGGATGCCACGGCACGTGGGCTGGTTGGTTCGCGGGCGACGGTGCCGAGCGAGGTGGTGCGGAAGCCGATGCTGCCGTCGACCTGGGCCAGGGCCTAGTTGACGAATCGCTGGGCGCGAGCGGGCGCCGACGAGGTGGCGCGCGCCTGCCGGTATCCGACCAACCCGCCGGCGGCGGTCAGGGTGATGATGCCGGCGAATCCGGGGACGGCGACCGCCGCGACCTCGCTGAGGCCGGCGGCCCGCAGGTAGTCCGGATAGCCCGGCCGGAAGTCCTTCGCTGCGAGGAGGTGGGTCTCGGCGGCGAAGACGTCCCGGGGCTGGACCGGCGGGACCGGTTTGTCGGTGGTGCCCGGAGCGCCCGGCGAGATGTCGCGCGGCAACGAATCAGCGCTCGCGGCAAAGGTTTTCGGCAGCTGGTTCGAGTTCTGCGGGAAGGCCCGGCTGTCCGGTGGCAACTGGATGGCGGGCATGCCCGGCGTGTATTGCAGGAACGGCAGGTTGGAAGCCGCCGTCGCCAACTCGCGGACGGTGGTCTCGATGGGGTTGATCAGCGCGTCGGCGAAGACGGGCAGGGCGGCAAGACCTGGAATCGGGACGGCGTCGACGACCGTCGGGATGGTGGTCTTGACGAGGTCGAGCGCGGTCAACGGAACCTGGGCCACGGCCAGCGGCAGCTGCGCCAACGGGGGCTTGGGATCGGTCGCGACGCCGGTGTCCTGGCTGTTCTTCGTGGGTTCCGGCGTCAGGGCGGCCGACGGTTGGGGTGTCCCGTTGTTCGCCGGCGTCGGCACTGACGCGGAGAACGTCGCCGAGCCGCCGGGCGTGAGCAGCGGAGGGTTCTGGCCGGGCTTGGGCTTGACGCCCGGCACGAGGCCGGTCAGCGGTGTGCCGCCGATGATGCTGGTCGGGTGCTGGATGATGCGGGTGAACTGGCCGACCATTCCGCCCAGGGTGGTTTGCAGGTTCGAGGACGAGCTGCTGCCGGTCGTGGAGCCGGTAGTCGACGATCCTGTCGTCGTCGTGGCGCCGGTGGTGCTGCCACCGGTCGTCGTGGACGTGTCCGAGCCGGTGGTCGTGCCGCCGGTCGACGAGCCCGTCGAAGTGCCGGTGGTGCTCGAGGTGCCAGTGGTCGAGCCGCCCGAGGTGCCAGTGCTGGAACTGCCGGTGTCGGTGTCGGCCAACGCCACGACGGCTTCGGGACCCAACGCCAGCAACCCCGCGGTAACGAGGCTGGCGGCGGCGAGGAGCCGCGCGTGGGGCATCACGCGGAGATCACCTCCCCTTTTCTGACCAAAGTGCAGTATGTCACACGCGTCTGACCATTACCTATGAACAAAGTAAGCCCTACTCCGGCGTCAATTGATGCGGCGTTTTCTCGACGTCCGACGGCGGGTTGAACCGGCCGTGGCGGGACCGGAACAGGTCGACGATCGGCCACTTATTGACGCCTCTTCCGATTTGTGTCAGAAGGTGTTAATGGGGCAAATGTGACTACTGGTGTTATTGAGTTGAAGCTCCCGTAAGAAAAGGAGACAGAATTTCAGTCTGGTCTCAGAGATCAAGGTAGCGAAACGCATAGGGTTCGAACGGTTATCGGTCCGTGTTGTATTTGTGACTTTTGTAGCCCACCGTTACCGAAGTGAAACCAGTGCCCAGTGTGGCGCCGAGCACTCAGGAACAGGGAGCGTGCTGATGACCGCAACTACTGAAGTGACGTACCGCAGACGATCGGTGGCCGCCCGCCCGGGCCGGCCGAAGACCGGGAGGACACAGGTCGGCTCGGTGGATGTCATCGCGACGTCAGCCGCGGTGCTGCGGCCTGTCGTGGTGGCCGGGGCGATCGTGGCCGCCGCCCTCATGTGGGGACCGCGCGCCCAGGCCGACGTCGTCCATGACGCGCTCAATGACGTCGGTATCGGCAACAACGGACCCGTCAGCAACGCCATCGCCGAGGTGGGTACCTCGATCTGCCCGCTGCTGGTGCAGCCGGGCAGCCAGATGGCAAGCACGGCAACCCAGATGAGCGGCAACGGTGGCATCGCGCCGCCGCTGGCCGGGTTCGCCACGCAGGTTGCGATCCAGACCCAGTGCCCCGCCTTCATGACAGCACTCGCAAACGGAAACATCCCGGCGCTGATGAACGGCGGCCTGCCGGTGACACCGCCGGGGCTGCCCGCTATGCCGTCCGTCGGGTTGCCGGACCTGTCGGGCGCGACGGCCGCGGTTCCCGGCACGCTGGGGGCGGTGCCGGGCACGCTTGGTGCGGTGCCGGGCACGCTGGGCACGGCCACCACCCCCGTTTCGAGCGTCTTGGGCGCGGCCACCGCTCCGGTGCCGGGCACATTGGGTGCGGTGACGGCACCGTTGCCCGGCACGTTGGGGGCCGCGACGGCTCCGGTCTCCGGTGCGCTCGGTGCGGCGACCGCCCCGGTGGCTTCGGCGCCGGGCCTTACCGCGCCGTCGGTCGCGGTGCCCGCACCCGGTCTGTTGGCGCCCGCGACGCAGGCACCGTTGCAGCTGGCCTCGTCGCCGGTCGTCCCGGCGATTCCCGGCTACTGAAGTCTGACCCCGCCGACGGGACATCGGCGGGAATGCATTGAGGGCTGTGGCTTCGAAAAGCCACAGCCCTCAATGTTGTTGCGCTACTTGTCAGCTGTCGTGGCTGCTGCTGCTGCTGCTGCTCGACGCGTGCGACGCGCCGCCGCCCTCGGGCGCACGGTGCTTGCCGCCGGTCGAACCCGCGGGCACGGAGACCGAACCGCTCGCGCCTTCGGGAGCGCTGTGCTTGCCGCTCTTCGAGGACTTGTCGGCCTTCTTGGACTTGCCCGAGTCGGCCTTCGTGGACTTGTCGTCGGTCGACTTGTCGGCACCGGCCTTGTCGTCCGACTTGCTGCCGGCCTTGGTGTCCGGCTTGTCGGTGCTCTTGGTGTCGGTGTCCTTGGCGCCCGAGTCCTTGGCGTCGGTGCCCTTGGTCTCGGTCGACTTGGTGTCGGTGCCCGTGGTCTCGGTCTTCTCGTCGGTCTTGCCGGCGGGCTTGCTGGTGTCCTTGGCGTCGGTCGGGCTGTCGGTGGCGGTGCCGGTGCTGTCCGTCGTCTTACCGGTGTCGGTACTCGTCGGCGTCGTGCCCGGCGTGCCGGACTCGGGTGACGTCGCACCGGTGGCCTTCGGCGTCTCCGTCTCGGCGGAGGCGGGCTTGGCCGTCAGCGACAGCGTCTGGGTGGTCGGCAGCGTCGTGGTCGAGGCCAGCGTCTTCAGCGAGGTCGTGGCGGCCAACGGCGTTGCGGCCAGCGGGAACCCGGAGAAGATCGCGCCCGGCAGGGCCTGCAGTCCGGCGATGAGGGCGCCCGGCAAAGCGCTGATGCCCTTGATGATGGTGGCCGGCAGGGTGGACAGGTTCTGCAACGCGGCGATCGCGGTGTTGATCGCGGTGGTGATGAGCACCGGGATTTTCGCGGTCGTGCCGTTGAAGAAGGTGGCGTTGATCGCGTTGATGCCCTTGATGATGGCGTTCGGTGCCGCGATGAGGGTATTGACGATCGGCAGCAGCGTCTGGTTGTAGATCGCCTTGTTGATGTTGTTGAGGCCGGTGATGATCGCGTTCGGACCCTGGATCAACTGCGCGACGAACGGCCCGACGGTCTGGGCGTAGATCGCTGCGTTGAGCGTGTTGATGGCCTTGATGAACTCGTTCGGGCCGGCGATGAGGTTGTTCAGGAACGTCTGGTATGCCGTGAACGGCAGCGAGATCAGCTGGAGCAGATCGGCCGGGAAGGCGGTCAGGTAGTACTTCTCCGCGTAGGTGGACACGTGGGACACGGTGGCCACAGCGGAATGTGCCGCTTGCAGGGAGTGCGGCGCGGGCAGCGGTGCCGCGGCTCCTACCGAGGCGACGACGCACACCGAGCACATTCCGGCAACGAGAGACGAAGGCAGTGCGTTGTGCCGAACAGCGATTTGCATGATGGACCCCGGATTCAGTGAGGCAGAGCGGAATTAGGCGGTCTGAAAGTAGCGGAAACCGGCATGTGCCACTAGCTGAGCAAATTCCCTCATCGGCCGCCTGACCAGGCAATACGTGCACTATTTCCCCGCCGGGGTAAATAAATCAAGCTGAAGTTTTCCAAGAATTCATCCGGGCCCGGCCGCTGTGACGGCCACATCATTTGCCAGCGGTGCGGTGTGGGCGCTCGCCGAACCGGTCCGGGTGTGATGGGGTGGTGACGATGTCCGACTTCACATTCCGTGCTGCGGGGCTGGCTGCCGCAACCCTGACGGGTGCGGTGTTGGCGCTGGCCGGAAGCCCGTTGGCGGCAGCCGATCCCACAACGGACGCCCAGGGATTCGTCGACTCGACGGCGCGCTGCCCGACCGGCGATACCGCGGTGGCGTTCGGCAGCACCGCGTCGTCACGGGTCGCCGTCTGCAAGAGCGCCGGCGGAGAGTACCAATATCGCGGTGTCCGGATCAGCGACGGTGCGAAGCTGATCGCCACCGCGACCGCGGACGGCCGGGGCGGCTACACCGCGACGAGCGACGGCATCACCTATACCGTCACCGCGAAATCGCTTGATATCAGCGCCGGCTCGCAGTCCATCCGGTCCGAGCCGATGACGTTCTTCCGCGGCGGTGGGCCGCTGCCCGCAACCGCGCCTGCGCCGGCGGGTACGCCGTCCACGCCGGTCACCGGAGCCCCTGCGCCCGTACCGACCACGCCGCTGCCGCCGCCGTTGCCGGCGGAGGTCGGCGGCACCCGTCAGAGCGGGCACTGACCTGACCGCAGGCGTCAGGCCGTCCGGGTGTCCCCGGGCTTGGCGGGGTGAATGCCGCAGCTGCACGCGCTGATCGACGGGCAGGTGCACTGCATGCCCCATTCGACGACCGCTCGCGCGAGATGCAGCTCGGCGATCTTGGCGTCGATCTCGGCCAGCTTGGTCTCTGCCAGGGCGCGGCTGGCCGGGCGCCCGGGGGCGTCGTCGGCGAACAGCAGCTGGATCTCATCGAGTGAGAACCCGGCGGTCTTGCACACCCGGATGACGTTGAGGCGATCGATGACGGTGTCGTCGTAGCGGCGTTGACCGCCGACCCGGGCCGGCGCCGGGATGAGACCGATCTGTTCGTAGTAGCGCAGCGTCGTCGCGGCGACGTCCGTGCGTGCCGACACTTCGCCGATGGTGAACGTGGCCATGACACTCCTGATTCGGCCTTGACTTGAAGCCAACTCTAAGTCGTTGACTGTACGCATGGCTACCAACACACAGCGATCAGACATCAGTGAATTGGGCAGGACCCGCTACGCGCTGCTCCGGAGCTACCGGCGTGACGGCGAGCCGGTCGATACGCCGATCTGGTTCGCCGTCGAGCAGGACGCGATCGTGTTCCGGACCAAGCGTGGTCCGAAAACCGCACGGCTGCGCGCACATCCGCGTGTCGAACTGACGGCGTGCGACTACCGAGGCCGAAAGCTAAGCGGCGCAACCGTATTCACAGGCACGGCGACGATCCTCGAGGGTGGGGCCGCGGCGGAGGCGAACCGGGTGTTGCACCGGCGCTACGGGTGGCAGTGGAATCTGGTGCCGCTGATCAGGATTCCGGGGGTGACTCAGGTGCACGCCGGGTTGCCGTTGCGGGAGAAGTGGCACAAGGCACGGAACCGCGGTGTCTGGGACGACAGCGCCATCGTGCGCATCGACTTCGGCTCCTGACGTTTGATCCTGTGCCCACGTAGGAGTCAACACCGACAAAAAGCACGGTGCCGACACCAGATTGGTGTCGGCACCGTGTTGGAGGTCGAAGGTGCGGTCAGAAAGCCGGCGTCGCCATGTGCGTCTTGCGACGGTGGTGGAGCAGGGCACTCAGCCAGCGGAGATCGATCAACATGTTCAGTTCCTGTCTTACGCGGACTTCTTGGTGAGGAACGGCAGCAACCGGCGACGCTCGTACATGCTGTCCGAGAAGTGGTGCAGCGCTTCGGAGACGGAGGTTGCGGTCGGGAAAGCGGACTCTGCACCGCAGGCCAGCAGTGCGGTCGAAACCGGCTGGGATGCAATGAGGGACCACTCGTTGCCTGCTGCGATGCAGCTGTCGTTGACCTTGTCGAGCAGTTCGACGCAGGACACTGCGAACGAGGTGACCCCGCTCAGGTCCAGGATGAACGGCTTCTCTGGGAGTACGCAGCGCCGTGCCTGCGCTGCAACCAGGTCCACATCGGTTTCGTCGATGACTCCGGTGACGGTGAGTACCGTCGCCAGTTGACGGCACTGGGCGCGCACCTCGGCGTCGCCGCAGGCGACCGCCGGATTGCCATAGCGGAAAGCGGCTGTCGATGCCGAGTCGCTGGTGACCATAGCCATGTGATGCCTCCCTTCGATGTTGCCGAACGCCCGACAGCTGTGTCGTTTCTCCGGCTCGAGATCGAAGTTATGTGGCCAAGTTAAGGTACCGGGGAGTAAGTCCTAAATCATCGCTAAGAAGTGTGATTGCTTCAGCTAGCAAACATGGTCTCAGCGGGGTAACGGTCACGGTCGGCGCAACTGATGGCCCTGGTAGCCCACCCACGGCGAATAGTCGGCGATGAGGGGCTCCTGCGGCGGCCGCAACTCTTCCGGCACGTGCTGCAAATTGATCCGGATGCGGTACCAGATCGAGCTGGGTCCGCGCATGCCGTCGACCAGAACATCTATGGCTTCCAGGGCAGATGCCGCCTCCGGATGCTTAGCCCGCCACTCGTCGAGCGCGGCCATCGCCTCGTCGCGCGTCTTCGTTCGAGCAACCTCGATGAGCGGCATCTGCGACGCCCGCCGCCCATCGGCGGACGTGCCACCGTCGGTTTTCTCGGTCTTGGGCATCGGACCCAGTTCTTCGGCCAGCGCCAGCAACCCCTCCAGGCCGCCGGCTGCGTCGTCCATGCCGGCCCACGGGTCGCCGAATTGCGCGTACCGGGCGGGCACCGTCGCCACCGTGAATTCCTCCGGACGGCAGCCGGGGACCTCGTCCCAGAACAGTGGTGTCGAGACGCGGGCGTCGGGCCGCGATCGCACCGAGTACGCCGACGCGACCGTCCGGTCTTTGGCGTTCTGGTTGAAGTCGACGAACACGCCCTGGCGTTCCTCTTTCCACCACCGGCTGGTCGCCAGCTCGGGCGCTCGCCGCTCCACCTCGCGGGCCACGGTCTGGGCGGCCAACCGCACCTGCTTGTACGGCCAGTTCCGCTCGATCCGGGCGTAGATGTGGAAACCCCGCGAGCCGGACGTCTTGGGCCAGGCCGTCAGTCCGTAGTCGGTGAGCACGTCGCGGACGACGGCTGCGACGTCGAGAATCTGCGGCCACTCGACACCCGGCATGGGGTCGAGGTCCACGCGCAGCTCGTCGGGGTGTTCCAGGTCGTCGGCCCGGACCGGATGCGGATTGAAGTCGATGCAGCCCAGGCTCACCGCCCAAACCAGCCCGGCGGCCTCGTCGATGACGGCCTCCTTCGCGGAGGTGCCGGAGGCGTATTTCAGTTCGGCGACGTCGATCCAGTCGGGCCGCTTCTCCGGTGCGCGCTTCTGAAAGATTGCTTCCTGGGCAATGCCTTTCACGAACCGCTTCAGGATCATGGGCCGCCGTGCGACGCCGCGCAGCGCACCGTCGGCGACGGCGAGGTAGTAGTTGACCAGGTCGAGCTTGGTCACTCCCGGTTCCGGAAAGATCACCTTGTCCGGGTTGCTCACGACAACCACGCGCCCGCCCACTTCGAGGGACCGCGAGTCACCCATGAAGTCATCGTAATTGGCCCGAGAATTGGGGCCGGAGTTCCGGCCGCGTTACCCGCGGTGTCACCTATGGTTGGCTCATGGCGAAGCTGACTGACCTCCCGTCGCAGGTGGCAAACAAGGTTCAGGAAACTTTGGAGAAGTCGGTCGGTAAATACGTCGACCGCGGCGCCGCCGAACTGCACTACGCCCGGAAGATGTTCGAAGCGGGTGCGCTCAAACTCGAATCGCCACAGCACATCGCCGCGATGCTCGCCGACATCGTCCGCTGGGGTGAGATCGGTATGGTCCCGGCGCTCAACGCGCGTCGTACCCCGCACCGCACCGCCGTCATCGACGACGACGGCGACATCACTTTCCAGGAGTTCGACGACGCCGTGAACGCGACGGCCAACGCGTTGCGCGCCAAGGGCATTCAGGCCGGCGAAGGCGTGGCGATCCTGGCGCGCAACCACCGGTGGTTCCTGATCTCGGTATACGGCGCGGCGCGGGTCGGCGCGCGAATCATCCTGATGAACACCGAATTCTCGGGTCCGCAGATCAAAGAGGTCTCCGAGCGCGAGGGCGCGCAGCTCATCATCTACGACGACGAATACGCCGACGCGGTCGCGCTGTCCGAGCCGCCCCTGGGCAAGTTACGGGCGCTGGGGTACAACCCGGACAAGCCGGAACCGTCGGGCAGCATCGACGAATCCCTGGCCGATGTCATCGCCCGGACCAGCAGCCTCGCGCCGCCGAAGGTCGCCAAGCCGGCGTCCATCATCATTCTGACCAGCGGCACCACGGGAACTCCCAAGGGCGCCAACCGAAGTGCCCCGCCGTCGCTGGCCCCGGTGGGCGGCGTGCTGTCGTCGGTGCCGTTCAAATCCGGCGAGGTCACCAGCCTGCCCGCGCCGATGTTCCACGCGCTGGGCTACCTGCATTCGACCATCGCCATGCTGCTGGGCAGCACGTTGGTGTTGCGGCGCCGCTTCAAGCCGGCCACCGTGCTCGCCGACATCGAGCGGCACCGGGTCACCGCCATGGTGGTGGTGCCGGTGATGTTGTCGCGCATCCTCGACGAACTGGACAAGACGTCGCCGAAGCCGAACCTGTCGAGCCTGCGCATCGTCTTCGTGTCGGGTTCGCAGCTGGGGTCCGAGCTCGCGACGCGGGCGCTCAAGGATCTGGGCCCGGTGATCTACAACCTGTACGGGTCGACCGAGATCTCGTTCGCCACCATCGCGCGTCCGCAGGATCTGTCGATCAACCCGGCGACGGTCGGCCCGGTGGTCAAGGGCGTCCGCGTGAAGATCTTCGACGACAACGGCAAGGAACTGCCGCAGGGGAGCGTCGGGCGCATCTTCGTCGGCACCACCTTCCCGTTCGAGGGGTACACCGGCGGCGGTGGCAAGGAGATCATCGACGGGATGCTGTCATCGGGCGACGTCGGCTATTTCGACGAACGGGGACTCCTGTACGTCAGCGGCCGCGACGACGAGATGATCGTCTCCGGCGGCGAGAACGTGTTCCCCGCCGAGGTCGAGGACCTGATCAGCGGGCACCCCGAGGTGGTGGAGGCGACCGCGATCGGCGTCGACGACAAGGACTTCGGCGCGCGGCTGCGGGCCTTCGTCGTCACGACCGAGGGGGCGACGGTCAGCGAGGACGACATCAAGGCCTACGTCCGAGATCACCTGGCGCGCTACAAAGTTCCGCGCGAGGTCGTCTTCCTCGACGAGTTGCCGCGTAACCCCACCGGCAAGATCCTCAAGCGCGCGCTGCGCGACATGGAACTCGGCGCGGAGTAGCTTGCGCGGCTCAGCCGCCGTTCACATACCAGGACAGACACGCCGGCCTGCCCCGGCACGCGATGATGGCGCCCGCGTCGGGCGCCGCACCGCGCACCTTCGGGGTGTTCCGGTCGGGCAGGTTGCAGTTCACGACGTAGGGGTTCCACGGGACAACGCCGTTGACGCACGGATCGCCCGTGGCCTGCAGCGTCGTGGTCGGGCTGCGCAGTGTCGTCGGCAGGATCGTGAACGCGATCGCGACGGCCCCGATCAACATCGGCCGTAGCATGCGCGCCGCTCGTGTAGTCGGCTCGTGCGTGGTCATGATCATCACCACCAAAATGTGCTTTCGCCTACCTCGACGGTACACCCGTACCAGTGCTGCCGATAACGCGGAAAACCCCCATTTCTATTCCGAAATGGGGGTTCCGCGGCGCTCCGGCGAGGTGCTTACGGGTCGCGGGGCAGGCCCAGCAACCGCTCGGCGATGATGTTCAGCTGCACCTCGGAAGTGCCGCCGTAGATGGTCGTCGCGCGGCCGGCCAAAAGGTATTCGTCCCACCGGCCGGCGGGCTGCTGAGGGTCACCGACGACGGCGTCGCTGCCGAATGACGCGACCCCGAATTCGGCGTAGCCCTGGCCGGTCTTCATCGACAGCAGCTTGGAGATCGCGGCGGCCGGCATCGGATCGCCACCGGCGAGCGTCAGCAGCGTCGAGCGCATGTTGAGCAGCTTGGCGGCATGGCCCTCGGCGATCAGCTTGCCGGCCTCGTGGCGCTGCAACTCGTCGAATTCGCCGCCGCGCAGGAACTCGACGAATTGGTCCAGGCTGGCCAGGAACGGCGGCTCGCTGCTGCCGATCGACACCCGCTCGTTGGTCAGGGTGTTGCGGCTGACCTCCCACCCGCGGTTCACCTCGCCGAGCACCATGTCGTCGGGGACGAACACGTCGTCGATGAAGACGGTGTTGAACATCGCGTTACCGGTGAGCTCACGCAGCGGCTTGACCTCGACACCCGGACTCTTCATGTCGAGCAGGAAGTACGTGATGCCTTGATGTTTCGGTGCATTGGGGTCGGTACGGGCCAGCAGCGCACCCCACGCGGAGAACTGGGCGCCCGTGGTCCAGATCTTCTGGCCGGTGATGCGCCAGCCGCCGTCGACCTTGACGGCCTTGGTGGTCAGGCTGGCCAGGTCGCTGCCGGCACCCGGCTCGGAGAACAGCTGGCACCAGATCATGTCGCCGCGGAACGTCGGCGGCAGGAAGTCCTGCTGCTGCTTGTTGGTACCGAACGCCACGATCGACGGGATGATCCACGCCGCGATGCCCATCTGCGGGCGCCGCACCTTTCCGGTGCTGAACTCCTGGGCGATGATGATCTGCTCGATCGGTGACGCCGCCCGGCCCCACGGCGTCGGCAGGTGCGGCTGCACCCAGCCGCCCTCGGCGATCGCGGCGTTGCGCTCCGGTCCGCTCGGAAGTGCTTTCAGCGCAGCCACTTCCGCACGAATCTCGGCGCGCAGCTTCTCGGTGTCCGGGTCCAGATCGATGTCGATGGACCGCATGCCGGAGGTGGTGGCCAGGTCCACGACCTGCCGCGGGTACTCGGCGGCGCGGCCGAACCCGGCCACCAGCGCGATGGCGTGCCGGTAGTACACGTTGGTGTCGTGCTCCCAGGTGAAGCCGATACCGCCGTGCACCTGGATGCAGTCCTGCGCACAGTGCTGGGCGGCGACCGGTGCCAGCGTGGCGGCCACCGCGGCGGCGAACTGGTAGTCGGAGTCTTGCACTTCCCCCGTCGCTCCGCTCGCCTCCGCGTCACCCGCCGCGTGCTCGTCGAGTGCACGGGCGGCATCCCAGACGGCGCCCGTGGCGCGCTCGGTCTCGGCAATCATGTTGGCGCACTTGTGCTTGATGGCCTGGAACTGTCCGATGGGCCGGCCGAACTGCTCACGGATCTTGGCGTATTCGGCGGCGGTATCGGTGGCCCACCGCGCGACGCCGACGCACTCGGCCGACAGCAGCGTCGTGATCAAGGCCCGTGCGTGCGGGTGCGTCAGGCCGGTGAGTACGCGGTCGGCGGCTACCTCGACGGCGTCGGCACGGACATGGGCGACGGGGTGCAGTGGATCGACGCTCTGGACCGGGTCGATCTGCAGCGCCGCGGTATCGAGCACCACCCACCGGTCGTCGACGGGCACCACGAGAAGGGCGGCTTGCGCGGCCGCCGGGACGGCGCGGATCTCGCCGCTGACGACGAGCCCGTCGCCCTGCGCGGTGGCGGTGAGGCCTGAGGTCAAGGCGTACGCGGCGATGGTCTCGCCGGAGGCCAGGCCGGGCAGCAGGGGCGACTTGGGGTCGTGCGCGGCGATGAGCGCACTGGCGATGGCCGACGGGACGAACGGCCCGGGGACGGCGCCGTAGCCGAACTCGGCCAGGGTGATCGCGAGTTCGAGGATGCCGAAGCCCTGTCCGCCAACGGCTTCCGACAGGTGCAGGCCCTGCAGGCCCTGGTCGGCGGCGGCACTCCAGTACGGCGGTGGGTTGCTGATCGGGGTCTCGAGGGCCTCGTGCAGCACCTCGGACGGCGCGACCCGCGCCACCAGGGACCGGACCGAATCGGCCAGATCGTTGTGCTCGGACGTGATCGCGATGGGCATCGTTGCCTCCTGTGACCGGCTGCGGGCTTGTGGCGCACCCGACCAAATAACTGGTCGGTTGGTTCCGAGAGTAACCCACTTGACGGGTGTTTAGAGGTTCACTCCGTTAACCACGTTGGCCAGCTGCCGTCCGGCGGCGAGTCGCTCGCAGTTGTCCACCGCTTCGGCCAGGTAGCGGCGCATGGTGTCGGCGGTGTACCAGGTGGTGTGCGGGCTGACGACGACGTTGTCCAGGGCCAGCAGCGGATTGCCGGGATCGACGGGCTCGGTGGCGAAGACGTCGAGGCCCGCGGCCTGCAACGGCCCGTCGCGCAGGGCGGCGACCAGTGCGGGTTCGTCGATGACGGCGCCGCGTGACGTGTTGACCAGCACCGCACCCGGTTTCATCCGTCCCAGTGCGTCGGCGTCGAGCAGTCCCTCGGTGTGTTCGGTGAGCGGCAGGTGCAGTGAGACGACGTCGCTGACGGCGAGCAGGTCGGGGAGCGTCCGCCAGCCGGGGTGGCCCTGTGCGCCACGGGTATTGGTGTGCACGACGGTCGCGCCCATGGCGGTGACGATGGTCTCGACCCGCTTGGCGATGTTGCCGTACCCGAGCAGCCCGACGGTGCAGCTGCCGATGTCCCGGACCGTCTCGCCGAGCGTCGGGTCGGTGGGCCAGCCGTCGCCGGCGCGCGTGGCGCGGTCGAGTTCCGGCAGCCGGCGCAGGGCGGCCAGCATCAGCATGACCGCGCCCTCGGCGACCGAAGGGGCGTTGGCGCCGGGCATGTTGGCCACGGCAATGCCGAGGCGGGTCGCGGCATCGACGTCGATGGTGTTGACGCCCGCGCCCATCTTGTGGACGAGCTTGAGGCGCCGGCCCCGTTCGAGATCGTCGGCGTTGACGGGCCGCAGGACGTGCCACAGCACGTCGGCGTCCGGCAGCTCCCGGTAGAACGTCGCGTCGTCGTCCGCCGCGCAGAACCGCACATCCACCAGACCACCCAGCGGGGCAAGGAATTCGGTGACCCGCGGGCCGGGCGTGAAGTGCGCCAGCACCCGGACCGCCGGATTCACCGCCACCGCTTGGCGATCCACTTGGCGATGAGGTCGGCCTGTTCGCTGCGCGCGCCCGGCGTCGTGAAGTAATGGTCGGAGTCGATGGCGTGCAGTGTCTTGTCCGTGGATGCCAGTGCGTCGAAGATGCGTTGCGCATCAGAGGGATACACGCCAGAATCCTGCTCGGCATTGATCACCAGCGCGGGGTTGTCGATGAGGGCCAGGTGCGGCTCGGCCCGGGTCTGGGCGTGCCGCAGGCTCCACATCGTCAGCCAGCTGCGCAGCGTGCACGCGGCGGCGATGCCGTTGGCGGAGCGGTTGGCCTGGACGGGGGTGCCCGCATAGCACTGATTGGCCGGGCGCTTGGTGGGTTCGAGGGTGGGGTCGATCATGCGCAGGTCGGCCCAGGTCCGCATGACGGTGAAGGGGCGGTCCCGGAAGCCCGCGGCGCGAACGCGCGCGTACTCGGTTTCCACCCAGTCGGTGATCGCGTGGTTGCGGGCGACCTGCGCGTCGCGGTATCGCTGGACGAACTCCGGGGAGAAGGGCGGGCCGTTGTGTGCGGCGAACGGGTCGAGATCGGGATCGGTTGCCAGGGCGTCGGTTTCGTCGGTCACCGAGCCGTCCATCCAGTTGGTGAGCACGTCGGGTCGGCCCGGGTGGGCGGCGCTGGAGATGTAGCCGTCCGCCGGCACCAGGTCGTAGACGCCCGCGGCCGGGCGCATGCCGTCCAGCGGCGTGATGTGCGGTGAGAGCGCCTGGGCCTGGTAGGCGGCCATGAGGGATCCGCCACCGGAATTGCCCAGCAGAACAACGGTTTCCACGCCGGCGACCTCGCGCAGCCAGCGCACCCCGACGCCGATGTCCACGAGCGCGTGGTCGAGCAGGAAGCTGGATTCGTAGCCGCGGAATCGGGTGTTCCAGCCGAGGAACCCGATACCGCGGGTAGCCATGTAGTCGGCGAGATAGTGCTCGGCGAAATCGATCTGGTAGTGCGCGGCGATCATCGCCACCTTGGGTTTGCGGCCCATGCCTCGGTAGTAGATCCCCTGGCAGGGATGGCCACCGAACCCGGCGCGCAGCGCGGTCGGCGAGTCCATTCCGATGAATTCTCGGGTGACTCCCGCGGCGGACGAACTTCCGGGTTTGTTCATGTACGCGGATTCCCCTCGTGGTAGATGGTCCGGTAGAAGATGTTGGCCAGGGTGGTGACGCAGGCTTCGTCGTCTGCGGTGGTGGCGCCGTCGCCTGACAATTGGGTATAGCAGAACTGGTTCAGCATCGATACCAGAGCCACGGCGACGAGCCGCGGATTGTCATCCGGGCAGAAGCCTTGCTGCTGAGCGTGTTTGACCATCGACACGATCAGCGAGATGGGCAGCTCGCAGATTTCGGCCCAGTACTGCGCGAAATCGTCGTTGATCATCGCCAGTTGGTAGATGGCGATGACCTCGGCAAGCCGATGCCGATAGGTCTCCCAGTGGGCGGCGGCGGCCTGGTGGGAGCGTTCCCAATTGGTCAGCTCGGGGCCGGTGGCCGGTAGGGCCCGCTCGCGGGCCTCGTCGCGGAAGCGCTGTGCCCATTCATGGACCATCGCCTCTTTCGAGTCGTAGTAGTTGTAGAACGACGCGGTGGACCGGCCGGCCTCTGCGGCGATGTCCGAAATGGTGGTCGCCAGAATGCCTTTGCGGGCAATGACGGCGCGGGCGGCGCTGTCGATCGCCGCCTGCGTCTGGCGGCCCCGCACGGTGGGGAGCTGCTCGCGGGGCGCGACGGTCACGGTGGCGTCCTTCCGAAGAGTCATTGATCAAACCTGAACCTGATGTTAGATTCAGATTAGGTGATTGACCAGACCCTGTCGTCAGGAGTGGCACGATGATCAAGCCCGACAACCGCAACGCCGAATTCGAGCTGGGCGGCATCAACCATGTCGCGCTCGTCTGCGCGGACATGGCGCGGACCGTCGACTTCTACTCGGGCGTGCTGGGCATGCCGCTGGTGAAGTCGGTGGACCTGCCGGGCGACATGGGCCAGCACTTCTTCTTCGACGCCGGTAATGGTGACTGCGTGGCGTTCTTCTGGTTCGCGCAGGCACCCGACGGGGAGCCCGGCATCTCGCAGCCCGCGGCCATACCCGGGATCGGGGAGTTCGTGAGTGCCGTCGGTTCGTTGAACCACTTGGCATTTCATGTGCCCGCGGAGAAGTTCGACGAGTACCGCAAGAGGCTCAAGGAAAAGGGCGTGCGGGTCGGCCCGGTGCTCAACCACGACGAGAGCCCGATGCAGGCGTCGGCGACGGTGCACCCCGGCGTGTACGTGCGGTCGTTCTACTTCCAGGACCCCGACGGCATCACGCTGGAATTCGCCTGCTGGACCAAGGAATTCACCGAGGCCGACGCCGTGACGGAACCGCGGACCGCCGCAGACCGGCGGCCGGCGGTCGCTCCGGCCTGACTCTGATGGCGGGCCCCGCCGTCGGTGATACGCAAGTGCATCCGGACCATCCCTGGCTGGAAGTGCTCTCGAACACTGCATCTTGATCTCAACCACGGTTGAGCTTGCAGGCTGGGTGCATGCCTACGTGGATTTGCGATGGATGTGGAGTCGAGCACGCCGATACCGAAACGCGGCCGCCCGAGAACAGTTGTGTTTTCACCGCTGAGGTCGTTCCCATCGAGGAACGCGGACACCTGCCACCGCATGGCACCTGGACGACTCTGGAACGCCTTGCCGCGCAGCCACATCAGACCGAATACGTCGACCATGGTCGGGGTGTGCACAGCCTGCGCAGGGCACCCCGATTCGCGATCGGCCACCGGTCATATCTGGTGCAGACCGCTGCCGGCAACATGTTGTGGGACGCGCCGAGCTACCTGGACGATTCGATCGTCGGTCTGGTGAATGCGCTCGGTGGGGTCGCGGCGATCGCGGCGAGCCACCCCCACATGTTCGGCGCGCAGCTGTCCTGGAGCAAGGCGTTCGGTGGCGTGCCGGTCTACGTCAATGCTCGTGACCAGGAATGGGTTCCGGCGCCCGATCCGGTCATCGAATACTGGGACGGCGAGATCGAGCCGCTGCCGGGACTTCGGCTGGTGCACGTGGGCGGCCACATGCGGGGTAGCGCCGTGGCGGTGTGCCCGGACGGCACGCTGCTCGTCGGGGACACCATCTCGGGCGCCCTGGCCAAAGACTGGGTGTCGTTCCAGCGCATGTACCCCAAGCACTTGCCGCTGTCGGCGGCAGTGGTTCGACGTATCGTCGACCGCCTTGATGCCTACGAATACGACCGGCTCTACACCCTGGGTGGCGACGAGATCGATCACGACGCCAAGGACGTCGTGCACCGCTCTGCCGACGCTCATATCCGCCATGTCAGCGGTGAATTCGACCACCTGACCTGACCTCACGGCGCAGGTGCGGCTACTTCGTCGCCTCGACGAAGTAGCCGCGCGGCACGTCGGGCACATCCATCGGCACCGCGGGTGCGAACCAGCGGCCCCATTCATTGCCCGGCACCGCCACGTCGGTGACGACGGCCGACCACCCGTGACGCTCCGCCAACTCACCCGGCTGGTCGGTGCCGAACAGCCATGGCGCGCCGTTGCGTGCCATCGACTGTCGTACCGCCGCGAGCAGCTGCGCGTCGAGCAGCGTCTTCCCGACGACGTCGTACAGCAGCACCGAACCGGCCGCCGACAGGGCGTCGACCCGCTCGAAGACCGTGCCGACGGCGGCTTCGTCGAGGTATTGCAGTAGGCCCTCGATCAACCACACCGTGGGCTGCCGGTCGTCAAAACCTTTGGACTGCAAGGCATCTGTCCAGTCGCCGGTGAGGTCGACGCCGACGGCAACCCGGGTGCACAACGGTTCTTCGCCTGCCAGTGCCGCGGCCTTGGCGGCGATGACCTCGGGCTGGTCCAGTTCGTAGACCGTGGTGCCATCGGGCCAGGGCAGCCGGAACGCGCGGGCGTCCATACCCGCGGCGAGAATGACGACCTGGCGGACGGACCGTGTGGCGCGCAGCAGCGCTTCGTCCCAGAACCGGGTGCGTACCACGATCTGCCGCGTCGGCCGATCCCCGGCTTCGGCGACGGCCTCATCCAGCAGCCGGCGGCCCGTCTCACCGGCCAGGCGTTCGGCGAACGGATCGGTGAAAAGCCGGTCAGGGCGGCGGGATTCGTCGGCGCGGATGGCGGCGACCAGAAGGCCGGTGTTCGCGACGGCCTGTGCTCCTTCGTGCATGCCTCCATGCTGCCGGTCAGCCGAGCCTGGCGCTTGGATATTTTTGCCGCCCTCGCGACTACCCCGTCAGCCCGACGTGACTGGGCAGCGCGCTGCGCCGCTGGGTGTACTGGGTCGGCGTCACCGAGGTGAACCCGCGGAACTCGCGCACGAAGTGGGGTTGATCGAAATACCCGAGAGTGGCCGCGACGTCGGCGCCGTCGCCGCTGCCGGCATCGAGCAGGCGCAGCGCGGCCTGCAGCCGCCGCACGCGCAGATAGGCCTTCGGGGTGAGTCCGATCTCGTTGCGGAATGTCGCGATCAGGCGCTTGGCGGAGAGGCCCGTCAGCTTGGCCGCCTCGGAAACCCGAAGCGACGGTTGGTGTTCGGCCGTGTGCAGGACCGGCATCAGCGTGTGGGAAATCGGCCGCAACCGGGCGAGGAGGAAGTCCTCCACGATCTCGATGCGCCGCGGCCAGCCCGGTGTCGCGATCAGTTGCTCACGCAGCAGCGCGGCATCGGCGCCCCAGAGGTCGGTCAGGTTGACGCAGGAATTCTCCAAGTCCGCCAACGGAATTCCGAAGAACGGCAGCGCGCCGCCGGGCCGGAAATGGATGGTCAGCACCGCTTCACCTGGATCGATCCGGGTCACGTACGACAGCGTGCCCGGACCGGTGAGGAATGCCGGCTCCACCGGCATTCGGGTGACGCCGTCGGCGGAGAAGAAGTCGACGCGATCGTGCCCGCCGACGTCGATCACCACGGTCGCCGCGCCGCGGGGGAGGGCCCGGCTGCGGTCGGAGGTGACGCCGCCATGCGCCCAGTAGCCGAAGAAGTCGATGTGCTGGTTCAGCGGCGACCGGGGCCGGCGGAGCTGGGGTCCGTTCACCGGCGGACGGCCCGCTTGCCGAGCGTGTTCAGCAGCAGCGCCAGATGGTCGACCAATTCGTCTGGCGTGAAGGTGATTTCGCCTGACAGCCAGGCGCTCAGCGTCTGTGCGACGCCCCCTACGGCGAAATGAGTGCCGGCGCGGCGGCGGTCCCCCGCGGGCAGTTGAAGGGCGTCGCCCGCGTGCTGGCCGAGCAGCATGGCGAAGAAGGCCGTCGACTCGTTGCGTTTGCGTGCCACCACCTCGTTGGACAGCTGGGCGCTGAACAGCAGCCGGCCGACCCGGGGATCGCCGGCGATGGCGTGCACGATGTTGGCCATACCGGCGCGGCTCTGCTCGTCGGGCGGTGCGGCGGCGACCGCCGCCTGCGTCGTGGCGGCGAGGTCGGCGACCACATGATCGAAGACGGCTTCGACGAAAACGTCCTTGTCGGAGAAGCTTTCGTAGAAGTAGCGCATCGCCACGCCGGCTCCGCCGCAGATGGTCCGGACGGTGAGCTCCGGTGCCGGCGGCGCGGCACCCAATATCTCCAGTCCGGCGTCGATCAGCCGGGCCCGTCGTTGGGCCAGGCGTTCTGCCGCGTCGATCCCGCGGTACGGCCGTACCTGAGGCACCCCGCCATCTTGACACCTGCACCGTGCCGCGGGCAATATCAGGAATCAATCGTTCTCACTTTTGCGAGGAGTGACCAATGACGGTCGATCTGGTCGAGATGCCGGTCAACGCATGCGCGCCGGGCCGTCGGGTACGCCGGAATGTCCAGTACGCCGACGGATTGGTCGGTGCGGCACTGCTGGCGGGCCCGGCCAACGTGATCATGCAGCTGGCGCGGCCGGGCGTCGGTTACGGCGTCGTCGAGAGCCGGGTGGAAAGCGGCCGGACCGATCTGCACCCGATCAAGCGAGCTCGCACCACGTTCACGTATCTCGCCGTCGCGATCCTGGGGTCCGACGACCAGAAGGCGGCGTACCGCAGCGCGGTGAACACGGCGCACCGGCAGGTGTATTCGACCCCGGACAGCCCGGTGAAGTACAGCGCGATGGACAAGAACCTGCAGCTGTGGGTGGCGGCGTGCCTGTTCAAGGGCGCGCTCGACGTCTATCGCCTGGTGGTCGGCGAGTTGGACGACGAGACCGCCGAGGAGTTCTACCGGCAGGGCATGACGATGGGCACCACACTGCAGGTGACGCCGGAGATGTGGCCGGCCGACCGGGCCGCCTTCGACAAGTACTGGCAAGAGTCGCTGGACCAGGTGCACATCGACGACACGGTGCGCGAGTACCTGTATCCGATCGCCGCGGTGCGGATGAAGGGGCTGCAACTCCCCGGTCCGCTGCAACGCTGGTTCGAGTCGTTCTCGCTCCTGCTCACCACGGGCTTTCTGCCGCAACGTTTCCGCGACGAGATGCGGTTGCCGTGGGATGCCAAGCGGCAGAAGCGCTTCAACTCGGTGATGAAGCTCGTGAAGGCGGTCAACCGGGTCCTGCCCGGACCGCTGCGGCGCTTCCCGTTCAACTGGATGCTCAGGGATCTGGACTGGCGCATCCGCACCGGGCGTCCGTTGGTCTGAATCTCGTCTCAGTCGCCGTCCATGTTGTCGGCGTACCCTCGCGCGGGTGCGGACCGACAATGACAGCTGGGACATCAATTCGAGTGTTGGATCGACTGCGGTGATGGTTGCCGCGGCGCGAGCATTGGAGGCGGCGAAGCCCAATCCGCTTGTGGTGGACCAATATGCGGAGGTGTTCACCCGCGCGGTCGGCGGCGTCTGGGCCGACGTGCTGGACGGCGAGGCGCCGGAACACCCGTTGGCGACGCCCGAGTTCGGCGAACCGTTCATCAACTTCCAGGGCTCGCGGACCAAGTACTTCGACACCTACTTCCAGCGCGCCGTGGCGGCCGGCGTCCGCCAGATCGTGCTGCTGGCCGCGGGGCTCGACTCCCGCGCGTACCGCTTGGACTGGCCCGACGGCACCGTCGTCTACGAGCTCGATCAGCCCCAGGTACTCGAGTTCAAGCGGGAAGTGTTGGCCGGCAACGGGGCCGACCCGAAGGCGGAACGTCGCGAGATCGCCGTCGACCTGCGCGACGACTGGCGGACAGCGCTCACCGATGCCGGCTTCGACCCCGCGCGCCCTTCGGCGTGGATCGCCGAAGGCCTCCTGATCTATCTGCCCGCGACAGCGCAGGACGATCTGTTCACCGGAATCGACGAGTTGTCGGCACCCGGCAGCTGGGTGGCGATCGAAGAGGGCAAGCCGATGCCCGCCGAGGTGTTCGCGGCCAAGCGTGCCGCGGGGGACGACATGGCGGAGGGCTTCTTCAAACTGATCTACAACGAGCAGATCGCTCCCGCCGCGGACTGGTTCGGCGCGCGGGGCTGGCGAGCCGAGGCCACGGGACTCGCTGACTACTTCCGGTCGGTAGGCCGTCCGGTGCCGACGAATCCCGAAGCGGCGACCATGATCGCCTCGAACAGCCTGGTCACCGCCGTCAAGGAGTGAGCGTCGTCACCTCCTGACGCGGTGGGGTGCGTCTCGACAACTTAAGTTATGCAATGCTAACTTCGCAGGGGTTAGCTTAGGCATACTTAAGGAGATATGCGGGGACTCTAATATCCCGCGAACATCGACATGGGCACTGACACATTTGCGGTATTCGTCGCGGCGCACTTCCAGCAAGGCGCGTCCGCGCGGCGGCACAGTGCCCGTCCTTCGGCCCGTCGGGAACCAACCCGTTCCGGATGCCGACTCCTTCTTAGGACGGCCGCCAGATGAGTGGTGGATCGTCCTCTGGCGTGTCGACGACGGAAAGGACCCACGTGCGACCGAGCACCGCGGGCAGTAACACAGTGCTCGCCGAAGTTGATGCGGCGCAGCGGGTATCACGGGTCGACCGTGACGTGTTGACCCGGTTCGCCACCGGCTGTCTTGCGCTCGGCCTGACTGTCGACGGTCGCCGTCGCCCGGCTGACCTCGACGCCGCCTTGGGCGGGTTCCTGAGCTTGACGCGCATCGCCGGCGAGCACTGCGACGCCTGGACCGGCTTGGCCGCCGCGGGCGCGGCAACCCCCGACGTGGTCGAGGCCATCTGGCGGACCGTTTCGTCGGCGGGCGTGTTGCAGCAGGCCCTCGACCTCGCCGACGGCGATCTGGGCTTCACCTACGACAGCGGTCTGTACCTGCAGTTCCGCGCCGCCGACCGCGACGGTTTCCAGCTGGCCTATGCCGCCACTCTCGCCGGTGCCGGCGCCTACGAAGAGGCTGACCACCTGGTGGGCGAGCTACTCGAGCGCAAGCCGGGCTGGCTGCCGGCCCGCTGGGTGCGGGTGGCCATGCACCACCGCACCCGCCGCTGGTCCGACGTCGTCCGGCAGCTGACCCCGATCGTCAACGACCCCAACCTGGACGCGAACTACGCGCATGCCGCGCGCGTGGCGCTGGGAATCGCCCTGGCACACCTGGGCATGTTCGCTCCGGCGCTGTCGCACCTCGAGGATCCCGAGGGGCCGGTTTCCGTCGCCGCCGTGGACGGCACGTTCGTCAAGGCACTGTCGCTGCGGGCGCAGGGCGAGGACGACGAGGCCACCGACGTGCTGGCCGAGTTGTACGCCGCGCACCCCGACAATGCCGCGGCCGAACATGCGTTGACCGACACCAGCTTTGGCATCGATCCGACGACCGCCGCCAGGATCGAGGCCCGGCACAACCCGTGGGATCCCGAGACCGAGCCGACCGAGGCCGACTTCGTCGACCCGGATGCCAAGTCGCGCAAGGCTCATCTGCTCGTCGAAGCCGAGGCCGAGCTGGCCGAGTTCATCGGTCTGGAAGAGGTCAAGTATCAGGTGGCCCGGCTGAAAAGCTCTGTGGCCATGTCGATTCGGCGTCAGGAGCGCGGCCTGGCCGTGGCTCAGCGCACCAATCACCTGGTGTTCGCCGGGCCTCCCGGAACCGGTAAGACGACCATCGCCCGCGTGGTCGCCAAGATCTACTGCGGCCTGGGCCTGCTGCGCAAAGAGACGGTGCGCGAAGTGCACCGCGCCGACCTGATCGGTCAGCACATCGGTGAAACCGAGGCCAAGACCAACGCGATCATCGACAGCGCGCTCGACGGCGTGCTGTTCCTCGACGAGGCGTACGCGCTGGTGTCCACCGGCGCCAAGAACGACTTCGGTCTGGTCGCCATCGACACCCTGCTGGCCCGCATGGAGAACGACCGCAGCCGTCTGGTCGTGATCATCGCCGGCTACCGCAAGGACCTGGACATGTTCCTGGACACCAACGAAGGTCTGCGCTCGCGCTTCACCCGCAGCATTGACTTCCCGTCCTACTCGGCGACCGAACTCACCGAGATCGCCATGCGGATGGCCGAAAAGCGCGACAGCGTCTTCGAACCCGCGGCGCAGACGGAGATGGAGCAGCTGTTCGGCCACCTCGCGACGGCGACGACGCCCGACGCGGCAGGTGTCGCGCGCCGCAGCCTGGACATCGCGGGTAACGGCCGCTTCGTCCGAAACCTGGTGGAGCGCTCCGAAGAAGAACGCGAGTACCGGCTGGATCACCTTGCCGCACACGACTTCACCGACGACGAACTCATGACGATCACCGCTAGTGACGTCAGCAACTCGGCCGCGCCGTTGCTGCGCGGCCTCGGACTGGCGGTACCTGCACAGTGAGTAGCGAAGAGCGTAAGACATTCAGTTCCCGTACTCCGGTGAACGACAACCCGGATCAGATCCACTACCGGCGCGGATTCGTCACCCGGCACCAGGTGTCCGGCTGGCGATTCCTCATGCGGCGCATCGCATCTGGTGTCGCCATGCATGACACCCGGATGCTGGTCGACCCGTTGCGGACCCAGAGCCGCTCCGTTCTGGTTGGCGGGCTGGTGCTCGTCACCGGCCTGGCGGGATGCTTCGTCTTCTCCCTGATCCGGCCCGCCGGTGTCGCAGGCAACAACGTGATCCTGGCCGACCGCGAGACCTCGGCGCTGTACGCCCGGGTGGGTGACCAACTGCACCCAGTGCTGAACCTGACGTCTGCCCGGCTCATCGCCGGGCGGCCCGACAACCCGACCCTGGTCCCGAGCGCCGAACTGGACAAGTTCCCGCGCGGCAGCCTCATCGGCATCCCGGGTGCCCCGGAACGCATGGTGCCCAACACTTCTCGTGACGCCGACTGGACCGTGTGCGACGCGGCCACCGGCGAGGTCGTCGGGGCCACCCTGATCACCGGCCCGCTCGCCGAAGGCGGATCCCGCGCGGCCGTGCTGGGCGCCAACGATGCCGTGCTGGTGCGCAACGACGGTGTCGGCTCCGCCGGCGTCAACGGCGGCAGCTGGCTGCTGTGGAACGGCAAGCGCAGCGCGGTCGACCTCAACAACCGCGCCGTGACGGCAGCACTCGGCCTGGGCGCCAACGGAACTGCGCTGCCCGCGCCCCGTGCGGTCGCCGACGGCCTGTTCAACGCGATCCCGGAATCGGCTCCGCTGGCCGCGCCGGTGATCATCAACGCGGGCCAGCCGACGCCCTACCCGTTGCCGGTCCCGGCACCCGTCGGCGCCGTGGTCACCGCGGTCACCACCGAGGCCGCGACCGACAACGCCGTGCGCTACTACGCGGTCCTCGATGATGGCCTGCAACCGATTTCACAGGTCGTGGCCGCGATTCTGCGCAACACCGACTCGTACGGTCTGGAGCAGCCGCCGCGCCTGTCCGCCGACCAGGTCGCTCGCACCCCGGTCTCCACCGCGATCAACACCGCGGCGTACCCGGAGCACCCGCTGACCGTCGTCGACGCCGCCAAGGCGCCGCTGACCTGCGCCCGCTGGGCCAAACACGATGGCGCGACGACCAATTCGCTCACCCTGCTGGCGGGCGCGACGCTGCCGCTGCCCGCGGACGCGCACACCGTGGCCCTGTCGGGGCCGGCAGGCACCGCGCAGCGCGTCGCGGTCACCCCGGGCACCGGTTATTTCGTCCAGGCCACCGGCCAGGGCGGAACCCCGGCGCTGTCCGGCTACTGGATCAGCGACACCGGCGTCCGCTACGGCATCTCCACCGAGGGCGATGCCACCAATGCCAACCGGAAAACCCCTGCCGCGCTGGGACTCACCGCAGAACCGCTGCCGGTGCCGTGGTCGATCCTCAGCCAGTTCGCGCCCGGCCCGACGTTGTCGCGGAGTGACGCGTTGCAGGTCCCGGCGCTCGTGCCCAACCGGACGAGCCCGGCAGTCGAAATCGCCGTGAGGGAGAACCCGTGAGCCGTCTGATCTTCGAAGCGCGGCGCCGGCTGCCCGTCCCGGCAACCCGCGCGAGCGTCATCACCATCGAGCCGCCGCCGGAGCTGCCGCGGCTGGTGCCGCCGTCGTTGCTGCGCCGGGTGCTGCCCTACCTGATCGTCATCCTGATCGTCGGCATGGTCGTCGCCCTGGTGGCCACTGGCATGCGCGTCATCTCGCCGCAGACGCTGTTCTTCCCGTTCGTGCTCCTGCTGGCCGCCACCGCGTTCTACCGCGGCTCGGACAACAAGACCCGGACCGAGGAGGTCGACGCCGAGCGCGCCGACTACCTGCGCTACCTGTCGGTGGTTCGGGACAACGTGCGCGCCCAGGCTGCCGAGCAGCGTGCCGCCCGCGAGTGGTCCCACCCCGCGCCCGACCAGCTGGCCGCCATCGCGGGTACCCGCCGCCAGTGGGAGCGCGACCCGCACGACGCCGACTACCTGGTGGTGCGCGCCGGCTTGCACGACGCCCGCCTGGAGACGGTGCTGCAGGTCAAGGACACCGCGGCCGAGATCGATCTGGAGCCGGTGTCGCACAGCGCATTACGCGGACTGCTCGACGTGCAGCGGACGGTGCCCGCGGTGCCCGGCGGCATCGACCTGGCCAAGGTCTCGCGCATCACCGTGCTCGGCGATGCCGATGAGGTGCGGGGCACGCTGCGGGCCTGGATCGCGCAAGCGGTGACGTGGCACGACCCGGCCCTGCTCGGGGTCGGCCTGGCCGCGGCGGACGCCGAGGCGCTGGAATCGGAGTCGTGGTCGTGGCTGAAGTGGCTGCCGCACAGCGATATTCCGGGTCAGATCGACGGTGTCGGCCCGGCGCGCTACCTCACCGCCGGTGTCCCCGAGCTCGCGACCCTGCTGGCCGGTGAGCTCAGTGACCGGCAGCCGTTCGGCGCCGCGGACACCACACCGCTGCGGCACCTGCTGATCGTCGTGGACGACCCGGACGCCGACCTCGGTGAGCTGCTGCCGCGGGCCGGCCTGGCCGGTGTCACGGTGCTGCAGCGCGGCACGGAACAGCCGGAGTACCCGGATCCCGACCGCCCGGTGCTGCGCGTGGTCGACGGCCGTATCGAGCGGTGGGCGGCGGCCGGCTGGCAGCCGTATTTCGATGTCGCCGATGACTTCTCGCCGCATGCCGCGGCACACCTGGCCCGCGGTCTCGCGCGCTGGGACTCCAACCCGAACCGGGCCCGGAGCACCGGTGCCGGACTGGCCACCTTCGGCACCCTGCTGGGCATCCCGGATGCGGCCGCGCTGGACGTCGCCGGTCTGTGGGCGCCGCGCTCGCGGGCCGAAGAGCTCCGGGTGCCCATCGGTGTCACCGCCACCGGTGAGCCGCTGATGTTCGACCTGAAGGACGAGGCCGAAGGCGGCATGGGTCCGCACGGCCTGATGATCGGTATGACGGGCTCGGGCAAGTCGCAGACCCTGATGTCGATCCTGTTGTCGCTGTTGACGACCCACTCGGCCGAGCGCCTCATCGTCATCTACGCCGACTTCAAGGGCGAGGCCGGCGCCGACATCTTCCGGGACTTCCCGCAGGTGGTCGCCGTCATCTCGAACATGGCAGAGAAGCGCTCGCTGGCCGACCGGTTCGCGGACACCCTCCGCGGTGAGGTGGCCCGGCGTGAGCAGCTGCTGATGGAGGCCGGCCGCCGCGTGCAGGGCAGCGCCTTCAACTCGGTGCTGGAGTACGAACAATCGCGGGAAAAGGCAGCCGCGGCCGGCATTGAATTGCCGCCGATCCCGACGCTGCTGGTGGTCGCCGACGAGTTCTCCCTGATGCTCGCCGACCATCCCGAATACGCCGAGCTGTTCGATTACGTTGCCCGCAAGGGCCGCTCGTTCCGCATCCACATCCTGTTCGCGTCGCAGACGCTGGACGTGGGCCGGATCAAGGACATCGACAAGAACACCTCCTACCGCATCGGTCTGAAGGTCGCGAGCCCGTCGATCAGCCGGCAGATCATCGGCGTCGAGGACGCGTACCACATCGAGGCCGGTCCGGAACACAAGGGCGAGGGCTTCCTGGTCCCCACCCCGGGCGCCGTGCCGGTCAAGTTCCGCAGCACCTACGTGGACGGCATCTATGACCCGCCACGCGCCGAGAAAGCGGTTGTGGTGCACGCGGTTCCGCAGCCGCAACTGTTCCCGGCAGGTCATGTCACGCCGGCTCCCGACACGGTGATCGTCACCGATGAGGCACCCGATCTGCGGCCGCCCCGCAAGCTGGTCACCACCATCGGCGAGCAGTTGGCGCAGTACGGCCCGCAGGCGCCGCGCCTGTGGCTGGCCCCGCTCGACGAGCCGATCGCGCTGCCGGAGCTGTTGGCCGGCACCGAGATTCCCGCCGGCCACGGCCGGTGGCCGCTGGGCGAGATCGACCGGCCGTTCCAGATGCGCCGCGACCCGCTGGTCTTCGACGCCACGTCGGCCGCCGCCAATCTGGTCATCCACGGTGGGCCGAAGTCCGGTAAATCGACTGCGCTGCAGACGTTCATCCTGTCGGCGGCCGCGACCCACTCGCCGCGCGCGGTGACGTTCTACTGCCTCGACTACGGCGGCGGCGGACTGCGCTCGCTCAAGCCGCTGGCCCATGTCGGCAGCGTCGCGTCACCGCTGGAACCCGAGCGCATCCGTCGCACCTTCGGCGAGCTGGAGCAGCTGCTGGCATCGCGTCAGGCCCGAGCCGCCGCGGGTGACGGTGACGTGCGCGATGACGGCTACGGTGATGTGTTCCTGGTGATCGACAACCTGTACGCGTTCAGCCGCGACAACACCGACACGTTCAACAGCCGGAACCCGTTGCTGTCCAAGGTGACCGAACTCGTCAACAGCGGCATGGCCTACGGCATCCACGTGGTGATCACGACGCCGAACTGGCTCGAGGTGCCGCTGGCGATGCGCGACGGCCTGGGTCTGCGGCTCGAGCTCAAGCTGGCCGACTCGCGCGACAGCAACGTGCGGTCCGCAGGAAATCCGGGGGTGGCGGCCCTGACCCGTCCCGCCGACGGCGTCCCCGCCGACCAGCCGGGCCGCGGCCTGACCATGGCGGCCGAGCACTTCCTGTTCGCCGAACCGGATCTCGGTGCGATCGCCGCCATCAACTCCCGGTACCCCGGGCAGACGGCGCCTCCCGTGCGCCTGCTGCCGACGGACCTGGCCCCGGAAACCCTTGCGCCGCTGTATCACAGCCCCGAGACTGTCGTCATCGGTCAGCGCGAGCAGGACCTGGCCCCGGTCGCGGTGGACTTCGCGGCCAACCCGCTGCTGATGGTGCTGGGCGACGCCAAGTCCGGCAAGACCACACTGCTGCGGCACCTGATCCGCACGGTCCGGGACAACTCGACGCCGGAGTCGGTCGCGTTCACCGTGATCGACCGCAGGCTGCACCTGGTGGACGAGCCGTTGTTCCCGGATAACGAGTACACACCCAACGTCGACCGCGTCACCCCGGCGATGCTGGGACTGGCCGCACTGCTCGAAAAGCGCAGGCCCCCAGCGGGTCTGACGGCCGCCGAGCTGAGCGGATGGACATACCGGAACGGGCAGGGCAACCACCTGCACTATCTGATCATCGACGACGTCGACCAGATTCCGGATGCCCCCGCGGTCAGCGGTCCGTTCGTCGGCCAGCGGCCCTGGACGGCACTGCTGGGGCTGCTGTCCCAGGCGTCCGAGCTGGGTCTGCGGGTGATCGTCACCGCCCGGGCCGCCGGCTCGGCCCATGCGGTGATGACGGCTCCGTTGCTGCGCAGGCTCAATGAGCTGCAGGCGACCACCGTCATGCTGTCCGGCAACCCGCAGGACAGCGGCCGCATCCGCGGCCACCGGTTCAACCGGCTACCGGCCGGTCGGGCCATGGTGCTCGGCGACAGCGACGAGGCCACGTACGTCCAGTTGATCAATCCGCTGGTGGCCGACCCGATCACGGGGCGGCCCACCGGAACACAACGAGGGGAGTTCCACTGATGACCTTGAGCGTCGTTCCCGAAGGACTGACCGCAGCCGGTGCCGCCGTCGAGGCGCTCACCGCTCGGCTTGCCGCGGCCCACGCCGCGGCCGCCCCCGCGGTCACCGCGGTGATCCCGCCCGCCGCGGATCCGGTGTCGCTGCAGACGGCGATCAGCCTCAGCGCCCACGGCGCCGAGCACGAGGCCGTCGCGACACAGGGCGTCACCGAACTCGGCCGCGCCGGTGGTGGTGTCACCGAAGCCGGAATCAGCTACGCGACGGGGGACGCCGAAGCCGCCGCCACGTACGTCACGGTCCTGGGCTGACATGACCGCCCCCATCTGGATGGCGTTGCCACCGGAGGTTCATTCGACGCTGCTGTCCAGTGGACCCGGTCCGGGCTCCCTGCTGGCCGCAGCGGCTGCGTGGCAGTCGCTGAGCACCGAATATGCCTCGGCCGCAGCTGAACTCACCGCGTTGTTGGGTGAGGTCCAGGCGGGGGCCTGGGAGGGTCCGAGCGCCGAGCAGTACATCGCATCCCACGCGCCGTATCTGACGTGGCTGGCCCAGGCCAGTGCCAACAGCGCGGCCAACGCGGTCCAGCACGAGACCGCCGCCGCGGCCTACACCACCGCTCTTGCCGCGATGCCGACGCTTCCCGAACTGGCCCTCAACCACGTCGTGAACGCGGCCCTGATCGCGACGAACTTCTTCGGTATCAACACGATTCCGATCGCGCTGAACGAAGCCGACTACGCCCGCATGTGGCTGCAGGCCGCGACCGTGATGGGTACGTACCAGGCGGTGTCGGGTGCGGCGGTGGCAGCGACCCCGACGACCACGCCGGCACCGATGATGCTGGCGGCCGGCGTCGGCGAGACCGGCACCGCATCGGCGAGTGCGACGCAGGCGGGCGCCCAGCTGCAGGCGGCGGATGCCGGTTCGTCGCTCGACACGTCGAACGCGATCACCGACTATCTGTACAACTACATCAAGACGCTGCCGGGCGGCGATCTGATCTGGAAGTTCCTGCAGGACCCGCTGGGCCAGATTCAGCAGATGATCTTCGACTTCCTGACCAACCCGTCGGAGGCGCTGACCACTTGGGGGCCACTGCTTTTCGCGCTCGGCTATCAGGCGTTCTTCCAGCCAGTCGGATGGGGCACCTGGGGCGCGATGCTATCGGCACCGTTGTGGGGGCCGGCACTGATCGCGGTCGGTCTGTCCAGCCTCGGGCTACTGGCGCTGCTGCAGCCCGACTATGTGCCGGATCCCGAAGTCGCCGATGCCTTCCCGCCGCCGCCGCAGTTGCAGGCCGCCGACCACCAGATGCCGGTTGTCAGCGTCGCCCCGACGGTGCCGGCCACCCCGGCGTCCCCGGCGAGCGCGCCTGCGCCCGCGCCGACTTCGGTCGCGGCCCCCGCACCGGCCGCACCGGCGCCGCTGATGGCGTACGCGGTGGCTGTCGACGACCCGGGTCCGGGATTCACCCCGACCCTGCGGGATGGCGCCACCGCGCCGGCACCGGCATCCGGCATCGCAGCGGCCGCCGCGGCAGCGGCCGCCGCAGCCGCCACCGAACGTCGCCGGGCCCGCCGCCGTCGCGCGGCGAAAGAGCGGGGTGTCCGCGACGAGTACATGGACATGAACTCGGAGGTCGACCCGGACTTCGGTGATGACCCAGATCGGCGACAGGAAGTGCTGGCCTCGGCCCGCGGCGCCGGACCGATCGGCTTCAGCGGCACCGTGACCCGCCACGACCAGCAGGCGACCGGCCTGAACCGCCTGACCGGCAACGGTTTCGGTGGCGGCGTGACCGAACCCATGCTGCCCGGCAGCTGGGACACGGAAGGCGGTGCCAACCGCTGAGCCTGCGGACCAGAAGACTTGACCACCAACAGAATCCGGACGAACCCCGAGAGGAATCACTATGAGCATGCTCGACGCACACATCCCCCAGCTGGTCGCATCCGAGTCGGCCTTTTCCGCGAAGGCCGCGCTGATGCGCAGCACCATCGCCCAGGCGGAGCAGGCCGCGCAGTCGGCCCAGGGCTTCCACCAGGGTGACTCGGCCCTCGCTTTTCAGGCCGCGCACGTCCGCTTCATGGCGGTCGCCGCCAAGGTCAACGCCCTGCTCGACATCGCGCAGGCCAACCTCGGCGACGCGGCTGGCACCTACGTCGCGCAGGACACCGCCGCGGCCGGCACGTACACCTCGGTCTAGCCGCCGCACCCACACCCAGACACCTAGCAGCGAGGAGATCCCATGTCTCAGATCATGTACAACTACCCGGCGATGCTGGCCCACGCCGGTGAGATGACCGGCTACGCCGGTGCCCTGCACGCCGTCGGCCTCGACATCGCCAGCGAGCAGGCCGCCCTGGCCGGCGCCTGGCAGGGTGACACCGGAACCAGCTACCAGGCGTGGCAGGCCCAGTGGAACACCGCGATGGAAGAACTCGTCCACGCCTACCGGGCGATGGCGAGCACCCACGAGACCAACACGCTGTCGATGAGCGCACGCGACAGCGCCGAAGGCGCCAAGTGGGTTTAGGTCCAAAGGATTCGGCGCGTTCCGTGTCGCATGGCGACACGGAACGCGCCGGAATCCCGGTCTCCGCGGTCGAACTCACCGCGGAGCAAGCCTGGTTCCTCGCCGACCGTCTCGGCGCCGGGAGCTTTCCGTGGGTGCTGGCCATCACGCAGCCCTACAGCGACCCCGCCGCCAAGGACGGCTTCAATGCAGACCAGGTCACCGCGCTGACGCGGATGGCGGTGCTGTCCGCTGACGGCTCCGTCCATCCTGCTGTCGCGCAATGGATTCGGGCCGTATGCCGGCCCCGCCGCTGGCTGGAACTGCGATGGGTGTCCGGATCCGGCGCCATGCTGCGCGGGATTCTCGTGCGCAGCGGCGACCTGACCGTGGCGGTCCTGCGCAGCGAGCACCTGATGACGTGCACCGAACTGACTGTCGCGTCCCCCGATGCGCTGGTACCGGTGCTCACGGCAGGGTTGTCCGGCCGCGCGCCGGCCAGGTTCGACGAATTCGCGATGCCCGCCCACATCGGGGCCAAGGCCGACGAACGACTGCGCCGCGGCGACTCGCTGGACGACGTGATGGATCACCTCGGCATTCCGCCGACCGCGCATGCCGTTGTGCGCGCCGCCTTCGCGCCCGGCCGCAGCTACGTGGAGATCGTCGCCGGTGATCACCGTGACGGGCACCGGATCAGCACCGACGTCGGCGTCAGCATCGTCGACACCGCCGCCGGCCGCGTCGTCGTCGCGCCGGTGAAAGCCGCTGACGGCACTTGGATTTCACACTTCACCCCGGGTACGGACCTCGCCGTCACCGCTGCGGTCCAGCGGCTGACCGCGACACTGCCCGACGGTCCCTGGTTCCCCACGGCGAACCTGACCCGAGACTTCGAGACCTCGACTGGAGAACGGAAAGAAAATGTCCCCCAACACGTCTGGTAGTACCGCGATGCCGATTGTGCGGGTCGCGGTGCTCGCCGCCGGCGACGAGCAGGGTGGCCGCGGGCGACTCACCGACGTCGCCCTGCCGGTGGGCCTGCCCCTGCGCGAGATCGTGCCGGCGGTGCGGCGCATCGTCGCACCCGATGCGGGCACGGGCGCCGAGCTGTCCCTCGCCCCGCTGGGCGGGGCGGCGTACAGCCTCGACGCGACCCTCGACACGGTCGGTGTGGTCGACGGTGACCTGCTGGCGCTGCAGCGGGTGCCCGCCGGCCCGCCGGCGCCGCGCATCGTCGAGGACATCGCCGATGCCGCGGCCATCTTCTCTGCCGCCCGCGAAAACCCCTGGGGCAACACGCACATCCGGCGTTTCGCGGCGTGGGCCGTCGTGGCCCTGACGGTGCTCGCCACCGCGCTCGCGACGCTGGTGCGGGTCCGCACCGGCCAGCCGGCCGGGCTGTTCACCGTTGTGGGCGTGGCGGTGCTGACCGTCGCGGCGGCCCTGCTGACCCGGCCCGCCATGCCGCGGCTGGCGACCGCCCTGAGCCTGGCGGCCCTGCTGCCGGTCGGCGCGGCCTTCGCGCTGACGGTCCCCGGCCCGTCCGGTCCGGCCGGCCTGCTGCTCGGTGCGGCGGCGGTCGCGGCCTGGTCGATCGTCAGCATCACCGTCGGCGGGCAGGCCATCGCGGCCTTCACCGCCACGACCGTCCTCGGTATCGCAGGCGTGATCGTCGGTGGTGCTGCGTCGATCTGGCAGCTCGACAACACCGTGATCGGCGCTGTGCTCATCGTTTTCGCGCTGCTGGTCATGGTCCAGGCCGCGCAGCTGTCGACGCTGTGGGCCCGCTTCCCGGTGCCGAACATCCCGGCGCCGGGTGACCCGACGCCGTCGGCCTTGCCGCTGTCCGTGCTGGCCGATCTGCCGCGCCGGGTTCGTGTGTGCGACGCACACCAGACCGGCTTCCTCGCCGGTGCCGTGCTGACCCTGACCGCTGGTTCGGTGGTTCTGGTTGCGGGGGCGCACCCGTCGCCGTGGGCGTGGTACGTCGTCGGTGCCGCCGCGCTGGCGACGGCGCTTCGTGCCCGCATCTGGGACTCGGTGCCGTGCAAGGTATGGCTGCTGAGCCAGCCGTATCTCGTTGCGGCCGTGCTGCTGACGATGTTCGCCATCGGCGGCCACTACACCAACGCGTGGTGGGCCCTGGGCGTGCTCGCGGTGCTCGTGGTGGTCGGCGCGGTGGCCGCACTGAACCCTCAGGTGGCCGACCCGCAGACCTATTCGCTGCCGATGCGTCGCCTCGTCGGCTTCGCGGCGACGGCGTTGGACGCTTCGCTGATCCCGGTGCTGGCCTACCTGGTGGGTCTGTTCGCCTGGGTCATCAACCGGTGATGGTGGCCATCCGGCGCGGAATCTCCGTCTTGACAGCCGCTTTCGCCGCCACCGCCGCAGTGGTGCCGACGGCGCTGGTGCCGGCCGCCGGCGCCATCGTGCCGCCGCATGTCGACGAGCATGCGGCGCCGCCGTCGGGCAGCGTCGGTCCCGTCGCAGCGATGGGTCAGCGCGGACAGTGCGTCACCGCGGGCGTGCTGCCCGGTACCGATCCGGGCGCACCGGGTCCGGGGCACACCCTGCTCAACGTGCCGGGCGCCTGGGCGTTCAGCCGCGGTGACGGACAGACGGTGGCGGTCATCGACACCGGCGTGCATCCCGGTCCGCGGTTGCCGAATGTGGAGGCCGGCGGCGACTTCGTGGAGAACACCGACGGACTCACCGATTGCGATGGCCACGGCACTCTCGTCGCCGGACTGATCGCCGGTCAGCCGGGCGCGGACGGATTCTCCGGCGTCGCGCCGGGCGCCCGCATCCTCGCCATCCGTCAGACCTCCGAGCGGTACGCGCCCCGCGGCAACGGGGGCGACCCGGCCGCGGCGTACGCGACCATCGCCGTCGAGTCACTGGCCCGGGCCGTGGTGCATGCCGCCGACCGCGGCGCCAAGGTCATCGCCATCACGGCCGTCACCTGCCTGCCCGCCGACCGGCCGGTCGACCAGACCGAACTGGGCGCGGCACTGAAATACGCTGCGCAGGAAAAGGATGCGGTGATCGTCGCCGCCGCCGGCAATGATCGGGCCGGCCTGGCCGGCGGCCCGTCGTGCGAGGCGAACCCCCTGGACAACCCCGGCAACGCGGCCGACCCGCGCAACTGGGCCGGGGTCAAGTCGGTGTCCATCCCGTCCTGGTGGCAGCCGTACGTGCTGTCGGTCGGGTCGCTCGACGCCGCCGGACAACCGTCGGACTTCACCACGCCCGGCCCGTGGGTCGGCATCGCGGCACCAGGTGAGAACGTCGCGTCGACGGGTGCGAACGGCCTGGCCAACGCGCTGCCCAACGAACGCGGCGACCTGTTCCCGTTGCGCAGCAGCAGCTACGCGGCGGCCTACGTCGCCGGCGTCGCGGCCTTGGTGCGCAGTCGATTTCCCGCACTGAACGCGGCGGACGTGACGCACCGGCTGACCGCCACCGCGCACGGTGCCGCGCGCATGCCGTCGAACCTGGTGGGCGCCGGCGTCGTCGACCCGGTTGCGGCACTGACCTGGGACCTGCCGGCGACAACGCCGGCACCGAAATCCGTTGCGGTGGCGATGCCGCCCGAGCCGGCGCCGAAGGACACCACACCCCGGACCATCGCGTTCGCCGGTGCGGCAGTGCTGGCGATCGCCGCGCTGATCGCGCTGGTCGCGTACCGAAGAAAGGACGGCGCCCGATGACGGCCCGAATCACGTTGGCATTGCTGGCGATCATCCCGGCAGCCATGACGTACCCGTGGCACACGACGCCGCAGAAGTGGATCCTGGGCATCGCGGTCGCCGTGGTGCTACTGGTGTTCGCGTGGTGGCGCGGCATGTTCCTGACCACCATGGTCGCCCGCCGACTCGCGGTGTGGCGCCGGAACCGGCGCGGCGCCGCACATCCGGCGGCGGGTCAGGTCACGGTGGTGCTGGAAGCCGACGAATTCCCTTACGACGCACTGCCTCTCGTCGCATCCTACGTGGACCGGTACGGCGTGCGGTGCGACTCGGTACGCGTCACGGAACGCCGGCTCGACGGCGCGCGCAGCGCCTGGGTCAGCGTGACCGTGGCGGCCGCGTCGAATCTTGCTGCGCTGCAGGCGCGGTCGTCGGAGCTGCCGCTCGCGGATACCGCGGAGAAGGTGGCCCGCCGGCTGGCCGACCAGCTGCGCGAAGCCGGCGTCCTGGTCGCGGTCACTGACGCCGCGCCCACACCCAGGTCGGACGGCGCGCGCGAGACGTGGCGCGCGGTCCGTGACGACGACGGCTACCTGACGGCTTACGGGCTGCCCGCCGATCAGCGGCTGCCCGAATGCCTGGCCGAACTGGCCTCGACGACCGAACTGTGGACGGTGCTCGAGTTCGCTCCCGGTGCAACCATTTCCGCGGCCTGCGCGGTGCGCACGGCCAACGCTCCCGCCGCGGCGGCTGTCGCTGGCCTGGCGCGCGAGTCGGGTCGGCAGGGGCCGCTGCTCGCGGCGATGGCCCCGGCGTCGGCCGGCGGCCTCGGCACGCGCCCGGGTGTGCTGACGGCGGAGTTGCTCGCGGAGCTGTCGGGGCTCGGCGCTGACACCACCGTCGAGTCCGCGGTGAGGGCGTAACAGCCGAGGAGCACCCCAGGGTCAACGGGCTGGGCGCACCCGGTCAGCCTGCCGGTCGCTGCCGTCGAACATGAACGGGCTCATGAACTTGGTCATGCGGCGCAGGTAGTCGGGCTGGCTGACGTGCAGGATGTGGTTGCCGGGGAACCAGTGGAAGGCACAGCGATCCCAGTGTTCCCACAGCAATTCGGCCTGCTGCGGCGGAGCCAGACGGTCACCCAGACCGGCGATGATCAACCGGCGATCCCGCGGCACCAGCGGCCGGTAGTTCAGCGGTGAGTGGTACTGCCCGGCCGTGGCGACCAGGTCCTCGTCGGTGTGGGCCAACCGGTTGCTCAGCTTGACGAGCAGGTTGGCCGGAAACCACTCGTCGACCGTGCGGTCCGGTGTCACCACCGGCACGTTCGGGATGACGGCCTGGATGCGGTCGTCGACCGACGCGATCAGCGACGAGGTGTAGCCGCCCAGCGACATCCCGGTGAGGGCGATGCGATCGACCCCGGTGTGCTCCAGATAGTCCAGCACGGAACGGAAGTCGTGCACCGCTTGCGCCATGGCCTCGGCGAAGCCGGGGACGCCGTCCATGAAGAAGCCGTAGCCGCTGTACGGGGAGCCCTTCTCGGCCCGCGGCCCGTGGAACGGCAGGGTGTACAGCAGGACGTCATACCCGGACCGGAAGAACCACGGCAGCGAGAAGAACAAGCCGTTGAACAGGTAGGGCGAGCCCATGAACCCGTGGATGACGCACAGCGTGGGGCGCGGACCGTCGTCGTGCCGCCAGTGTTGGGCATGCACCACGTTGTTCCGGGTATAGCTGCGTCGGCGGTCGCGCATGCCGGGATACACGGCGTCGTAACTGCTCTGGAACCAGATGTTCTGCACCTGGCCGTGTGCGACCCACTGCGCGACGGCGCCGGCGGCACGCGTGGATACCCGCGGCGGACCGCCGGGCGCCGGGAAGCACTGCCCGGGGTCCTTGGTGGCGGCGAGTTCGGCGTAGAACCGCAGGGCGTCGGGGTCGTCGCCGGTCCGGTTGCGCACCGCCGACGCTGCCATCCGCGGAATCATGCCGGCGCCGATCACCGAGGCCAGCGCCGTACGAAGACCCAGGTCAGCGACGGCCGAGGAGTCGACGATCAGCTTCTGTTGCCAGGTCAGGTCGGAACGGCGCGGCAGTCCGCGAGCGGTGGCATCCGCGCCCGGCACGTCGGGAACCGGGACGGGCGGGTTGAACGCATCGCCGTGCGGATTGTTCACGTTCGGATGCTAACCCCGGTTCTCGGCGCCCGTCAGCCGATCTTCGAGATCGAACAGCCTGGCGGCGTTGTGGTACAGCACTTTTCGCAGCCAGTTGTCGTCTGGGGCCACCTTGGTGAGCACGTCGAGGGACTCGCCGTACCGGTACGGGATGTTGGGGAAATCGCTGCCGAACAGGATCCGGTCACCGAGCTCACCAAGGCGCGGCAATTCGGCAGGCGGGAACGGCATGGACTCCTCGATGAACGGGGTGAACGCCATGGTGGTGTCCAGATGCACGCCGTCGAATCGTTCGCAGAGGTCCAGGAAGTCGGTGTATTCGGGCATGCCCAGGTGCGCGATGATCAGCTTCAGACCCGGGTGACGGTCCAGCACGGTGCGGATCTGGTCGGGGCCGGTGTGCGCGCCGGGCGTCGGGCCGGAACCACAGTGGATGATCACCGGGACACCGGCGTCGTCGATGGTGCCCCACACGTCGTCGAGCAGCGGATCGGCCGGGTGATAGCCGCCGACCTGCACGTGCGCCTTGAAAACCTCGGCGCCGCCGGCGATGGCCTCGGCCACGTAAGCGCCCGCGCCGGGTTCCGGGAAGAACGTCGCCGTGGACAGACAGTCGGGGGTCTGCGCGGCGAACTGCGCGGCCCACTGGTTCAGCCAGGCGGCCATGTCGGGCTTGTGCGGATAGACCAGCGACGTGAACGCCAGCACCCCGAAACCGCGCAGCGTCTCCAGCCGGTGCTGCTCCTCGGTGCGGTAGGTGATCGGCCAGGTGCGGCCCGTGAGCGGCCCGGCGCTGTCGAAGTACTTCCACACCTTGTCCATCACGTTCTTGGGCATGAAATGGGTGTGCACGTCGATCAGGCCGGGAAGGCCCAGCGACTGCCAGAAGTCGCGTACTGAATCGTCCATCACCCAACAGAATGGCAGGCACGCGTAAGCACCCGGCGGCAGGATGGGGATGTGTGGAATCCAGACACCTACCTCGCCTTCGCTGACCACCGCGGCCGGCCCTTCTACGACCTGCTCGCGCGCGTCCGTGCCCAGGCACCCCGGCGCGTGGCGGACGTCGGCTGTGGCCCCGGGAACCTGACCGCCACGCTGTCGGAGCGCTGGCCCGGCGCGGTGATCGAAGCGGTGGACAACTCACCGGAGATGGTCGAAGCGGCGCGGGCCCGCGGCGTCGACGCCCGGGTGGTGGCCGCCGCCGACTGGTCACCCGCCCCGGACACCGATGTGATGGTGAGCAACGCTGTGCTGCAATGGGTTCCGGAGCACCGCGAACTGTTGCGGCGGTGGGTCACCGAACTGCCGAAGGGCGCTTGGCTGGCCTTTCAGGTGCCCGGCAACTTCGACTCGCCGTCGCATCAGGCGGTGCGGGAGGTGGCACGGTATCCGGAGTTCACCGAGGCGCTGGCCGATATCCGCTTCCGCGAGACGAACGTGGTCGACGACCCGGCGGGCTACGCTGCGCTGCTGACCGCCGCGGGCTGCACCGTCGACGCCTGGGAGACGACGTATCTGCACCAATTGACCGGTGCCACACCGGTACTGGACTGGATCACCGGCACCGCGCTGACCGACGTCCGCTCCCGGCTCACCGACGACGCCTGGGAGCGGTACCGGCAGGCGATCATCCCGCTGCTGGCGCAGGCATACCCGCCCCAGCCCGACGGCACGACGTTCTTCCCGTTCCGCCGGATCTTCGTGGTCGCCCAGACGTGAATCAGTGAATCTGCTGGTACTGGTGCTGAATCGGGGTGCCGGGCAGGGGAGCGTTGTTCTGGTGCGCGAACATCTGGTGCACTGAGCTCGAGGTGGTGGACGGCGCTGCGTGGGCGGACGTGGCCAGGCCGATCGCGATCAGTCCGGGCGCGACGGTCAGACCGACGACGATGATGAAGTAGCTGACCCAGCGGGTGACGATGCTCATCTGAATTCTCCTGCTGCTGTGGACTTTTGATGTCGTATCCGGGGGAACCGGTGTTGACTCAAGAGTCCCGCACCAGGGCCCGGCCGTCTGTCCGCCAGCCGGGCCTTCAGCAGGATGAATTCACTGTCCCCCGATTGGGGGACACCGACACGGGGATTTGTGCACGTTTTTCCGCGCCGACCGCGGAAAAACGTGCACAAATCCCTGGTCAGCGGAGGTTGTTGAGCGCTCCCAGCACCTGGGCGACGAGCTTGTCGATGTCGGCGCCGGTCGTGTCGACGACGAGATCCGGGTTCTCCGGCGGCTCGTATGGGGCGTCCACGCCGGTCAGGCCGCGCAGCTCACCGGCCTTGGCCCGGGCGTACAGGCCCTTGGGGTCGCGGCGCTCGCACTCGGTGCGCGGGGTGGACACGTAGACCTCGATGAACGGCAGCTTGGCGACGCTGCTCAGCTCGCGCGCGGTGTCGCGGTCCGACTTCAGTGGCGACACCAGCGAGGCCAGTGCCACCACACCCGAGTCCGCCAGGAGCCGGGCCAGATGCCCCACGCGGCGGATGTTCTCGGCGCGGTCGCCCGCGGAGAACCCGAGGTCGTCGGACAGTCCGTGCCGGATGTTGTCGCCGTCGAGCAGGTAGGCCACCTGCCCACTTTCGACCAGCGCCCGCTCGACCGCGACGGCCAGCGTCGACTTGCCCGATGCCGGCAGCCCGGTGAACCAGATGGTCGCGCCCCGCTGCCCGGTCCGGGCCCACCGGTAGGACCGGTCCAATGACGAATGGTGCCAACGGATGTCGCTGCGTGAGTGGGTGCCGAGCTTCACCTCGCGTGGCTCGGTGATGGTGCCGGCGCCGACGGTGTCGTTGGACGTCTCGTCGATCAGAATGAAGGCGCCGCTCTCCCGGTTGTCGCGGTACGGGTCGGCGATGACGGTCGAGCTGGTGCGCAGCGTGACGGCGCCGATGTCGTTGAGTACCAACTCGACCGGCTGATCGATGTCGTCCAGCGTCTCAGGATCGAGCCGCGTGTGCAGCGCCTGCACCGTGGCGCGGACGGTGCGGGTGCCCTGCTTGAGTGCCAGACGGTCACCGGCCCGCAGCGGGGTCTCGGCGAACCAGCACACCGTGGCGTCGAGCTCGCGGGCCAGCACCGGGATCGACGCGTTCTCGGCGCTGCTGACCAGCACGTCACCGCGGCCGACGTCGATGTCGTCGGCCAGCTCGATCGAAACCGACAGTGGGGCAACGGCTGTGGTGCGGTCGTCATCGAGGGTGTCCACGGCGGTGACGGTCGAGCTGGTGCCCGCAGGCAGGCTCAGCACGGTGTCGCCGACCTGCAGGGTGCCCGCGGTCAGCCGGCCGGTGTAGCGGCGGCGCTGCTCCGCGGTGGGCCGGGACACCCACTGGATGGGCAGCCGCAGCTTGGCCGGTTCGGGTTGTGGCGCACTGAGTTCGATGCCCTCGAGGTACTCCAGCAGTGTCGGCCCCTCGTACCACGGGGTGTTCTCCGAACGGTGCACGACGTTGTCGCCGAGCTTGGCCGCGAGCGGGATCACGGTGAGGTCCACCGCACCCAGTCGGGCAGCGACCTTACCGAGCTCGTCGTGCACCGCATCGAAGCGCGCCTGGTCGAAGTCGACCAGATCGATCTTGTTGACCGCAGCCACGAAGTGCTTGATACCCAACAGCTTTGCGATCCGCGCGTGGCGCAGGGTCTGGCGCAGCACACCGGCCCGGGCGTCGACCAGCAGGATGGCCACGTGCGCGTTGGAGGCGCCGGTGAACATGTTGCGGGTGTAGCGCTCATGGCCCGGGGTGTCGGCCAGGATGTAGCTGCGGGACTCGGTGGAGAAGAAGCGGTAGGCCACATCGATGGTGATGCCCTGTTCGCGTTCGGCCCGCAGGCCGTCGGACAGGGCCGCCAGGTCGGCCACCCCGTCGTCGTCGGTGACCGCGTCGAGGTGGTCCAGCGGCAGGCTGTCGGTGTCGTGCAGCAGCCGGCCGATCAGGGTGCTCTTGCCGTCGTCGACTGAGCCCGCGGTGGCAATGCGCAGAAGTTGCCTGGTGCTCATCAGAAGTAGCCCTCTCGCTTACGGTCTTCCATCGCCGCCACCGACGTGCGGTCGTCGGCCCGGGTCTCGCCGCGTTCCGACACCGTCGCAGCGGAGATCTCGGTGATCACGCTCGCGATGTCGACGGCTTTCGACCGCACCGCGCCGGTGATGGTGAGGTCACCGACGGTGCGGTAGCGCACCCACTCGACCGCCGCCGATTCGCCGGGGCCGGGCTGGGTGTACTCGGACACGGCGAGCAGGATGCCGTCGCGCTCGAACACCTCGCGTTCGTGCGCGAAGTAGATCGACGGCAGCTCAAGGTTTTCCAGCTCGATGTAGCGCCAGATGTCCAGCTCGGTCCAGTTGGACAGCGGGAACACCCGGACCTGCTCACCCTTGCGGATGCGGCCGTTGTACAGCGACCAGGGCTCGGGCCGCTGGGCGCGCGGGTCCCACTGGCCGAACTCGTCGCGGAAGCTCAGAATGCGTTCCTTGGCGCGAGCGCGTTCCTCGTCGCGGCGCGCGCCGCCGAATGCGGCGTCGAAGCCGCCGGCCTCCAGAGCGTCGAGCAGGGTGCGGGTCTGCTGCCGGTTGCGCGACGCGCCCGGGCCCGGATCGGCCACCCGGCCGGTGTCGATGCTCTCCTGTACCGATCCGACGAGCAGCTTGTGCCCCTGGCCCGTCGTGCGGCGATCCCGGAAGTCGATGACCTCCGGGAAGTTGTGGCCGGTGTCGACGTGCAGCACCGGGAACGGCAGCGGGACGGGCCGGAAAGCCTTCTCCGCCAACCGAAGCAGGACGATGGAGTCCTTGCCCGCCGAGAACAGCAGCACCGGGCGCTCGAGCTCGGCCACCACCTCGCGAATGATGTGCACGGCTTCGGCTTCGAGCAGCCGGAGCTCGTCGACCTGAGTGTCTGTGGTGCTCATACCGGCAGCCCCTCCTTTTCGGCTTCGGCGCGATAGCGCTCCACCCATTCGTCAGAACGCTGATCGGCCTGACGTTCCAGCACCGGTTTCGGTGCGAGCCTGCGGTCCTGGCCGAGCGACTCCAGCACATCGCCGACGACCTCGGTCAGGTTGCGCCACAACACCGGATACGGCACTTCGATCCGGTTGACGTTCTCCTCGGCGAACCAGTTCTGCCAGCCCTCTTCCTGCGCCCGCAGCATCTTCACGACGTGGGCGATGGCACCGGCGTGGTATTCGGCGCGGGCGTCGCGCACCGGGTCCGGGCGGCCCCGCCACACGCGGGTCTGCACGGCGCGCCAGAACGAAACCGCCTGGGACACCACGTCGGGCCGGTGGATGTGGATGAGCACCGGATCGGAGCCGATGACGTCGCGGATGGCGGCCAGCAGTCCGTCGCCGGAGCGGTCCGGCAGGTCCTTGGCTCGTCGTTGCAGCTGCGCGGTCTGGTTCCACATGAGCTTGCCGCCCCAGATTCCGTTGGGCGTGCGGCCGGCGGTCTGGATGTAGTCGCGCCAGATGGTGGCCGGCGCCAGTTCGGGCCTGCCGTCGATCAGCGGGTCGAGGAGCCGCAGGATCGACTCGTCCTCGGTGTCGGCGAACCACTCGCGCGGCTGCGGGGACATGCTGCTGTGTGGCAGGTACTGGAAGAACTCCTGCGGTTCGCCGGCCACACCGGTGGCGCGCAGCGACTCGACCAGAAGCGTGCTGCCGCTGCGCTGTGATGCGAGGACCAGATAGGCCGTCGGTGCTGTCATGGCGCAAGAGCCTAGCCTGCGACGAAATCCCTTGCAGAAGGGGATTTTTCGCACAATGAGTATTAGTCTTGCGACGTCGAATCTGGCTTGATTCCGCGGTCGGAGGCCGCCGCCGAGCGGCTCGTCGCGGGGCGTCCGTGGATGCTCAGATAGGTCCCGGTGTAGCGGTCCGAGATCTGTGTCCCGGTGAAATCAGAGGGTATGACATCGCCCGTCTGCTGTCGCCAGGTGTTGAGCTTGAGGGCCAATTGCGCTGCCACCGCATGATATTCGGGCTGTACGTCGAGCAGCAGATTGTGCCGCTCGGTGGGGTCGGCGTGCAGGTCGTACAGCTCGCGGGCCGGGCGCGGATCGCCGATGGCCGGCTGCACCGCGCGGCCCGGCGGGCTGTCGGCGATGTCCCACGGCAGGTCCAAGAGCGGGCGCGATGCATAGTTCTCGATGTAACTGAAGTCTTTTGTTCGCACTGCGCGAATAGGGTCGAACGAGTCGTGGTAGGTCTTGGCGGTGTAGACCTCTTCGCGCACCACGGGCTGGGCCTCGGCCGCGGTCAGCGCCTCCGCATGCGAAAGCCCCTCGACCGCAGCCGGAACGGGCACGCCCAGAAGGTCCAGCAGCGTCGGCAGCAGGTCGACCCCACTGAACAGTTCGTCGTACACGTGCGGCGCGATGCCGGCATCGCGCGGCGGCCGCACGATCATGGCGATGCCGGTCCCGGCGTCGTACAGCGTCGACTTGGCCCGCGGCAGCGCCGGCCCATGGTCGGTGAGGAACACGACCCACGTGTTGCGGTCCAGGCCGGCCGCCTCCAGGGCATCCAGCAGCTGCCCCACCGCGGCATCGGCGACGGCGATGGACCCGTAGAACTCGGCCAGGTCGTCCCGCACACTGTCGGTGTCGGGCAGATAATCGGGCACGCTGACGGTGTCGCTGGGCGCGGGCTCGTAGCGCTCCCGCGGGTAGGGCCGGTGGGTCTCGAAGAACCCTGCGGTGAGCAGGAACGGCTTCTGCGGTGGTTCCTCGAGCCATCGCACCGCCCGCTCGACGACGTACTCACAGAAGGAGTTCGACACGTCGAATTCGTCGAACCCCAGGCGTGACGGGAACGATGTCTCGTGCTGCATGCCGAACAGCGCTGTGTGCCAACCGGATTCGGAGAGCAGTTGGGGTAGCGTCTGGACGCCCGCGTAGTACTCCCACCCGTGGTGCGCCAGCCCGACCAGGCCGTTGCTCTGGGGGTAGCGCCCCGTGAAGATCGAACCGCGCGACGGCGAACACAGCGGGGCGGTGGCGTGGGCCCGCGTGAAGAGGATGCCTTCGGCCGCCAGCTGGTCCAGCCGGGGACTGCTGACGTCGCGGTGGCCGTACGCCCCGAGATAGCGCCCGAGGTCGTGCCAGTGCACGAACAGCACGTTCTGGCCCGGCGTGTGGGGCATGGGTCGGCTACCTCCTGGCGATCATGGTCACGAAATCAGCCATGAAACCGCGAATTGCTTTACTGTTCAACGGTTTCATGCGGCGTGATTCGTGCCCGCCTCACCGCCACGCGAACACCGGCTGCTCCAGCTCGTCGACCGGGTCCGGCCGGCCTTCCAGTCCAAGCCAGCGCAACTGCAGCAGGACCGCGCCCGTGGGCGCGTGGATGAGGTCGTTGCCCAGCGGAATCTGGACCACCGGACGGTCACTCTCGGGAATGGAGATGAACCGCGGTGAGTCGGGCCGCTGCAACTGGTGCAGGCCGACGCGGTACACCGCCAGCACCTCGTCGGGCGACGGCTGTGGGTCCAGCCGGCCGCCGCCCCACACCACCACCGGTGTGATGACGTATCCGGACCGCGTCGCGTAGTCGTCGAGCAGGCCCAGTACGGATTCCTCGGGCAGCTTGATGCCGACTTCCTCGTGCAGCTCCCGCAGCGCCGCGTCCACGACAGTCTCGCCGGGATCGAGGCGCCCGCCGGGCAGTGCCCACTGCGCGGCATGCGAGTTCAGCCGGGACGTGCGGCGGCACAGCAGAAACGCGGCGCCACCGGCGACGTCGACCATGCGGCCGTCCAGGTTCTGGTCGGGCAACGGCCGTCCGCCGATCCATTCGTCGACCGGGGCCGGGTCGATGCGGTCCTCACCGCGCTCGGAGTCCACCAGCACGATGGCCACTGCGGCATGGCGCTTGCTCGGGTCGTCGACCACGCGGCGTTGGTGGCCGGCCAGGTGCGTCCCGATCTGCTCGCGCAGTGCTTCGTCGTACCGGATCGTCATCGGCCCGACGCTACGCCCCGCCGATTCAGGTGGTCGGGGGCATCCCGCACGCGACGTACACGTACTTGTTGGGGACGTCGAAGGTGAACTTGCGGGCCGGTAGCGCCGCGAGGACGTCGGCCGGCAGTGGTGCTTTGTAGCGCAGGGACATCGAGCCCTCGAAACTCGGGTCGACGGCGGCCAGGTCGGGGGCGTCCAGCAGCAGGCCGGAGTCGTCCAGTTCGGCCTGGACCATGGTGCCTGCGGCGGTGGCCCACTCGTGGTTGACGGTCTTGACGGCCTTGTTGGGCGCCGACGACAGCGTGCCGAGCAGCCGCTTCTCGGTGATCACCAGAGCGCCCACGAGGCTGCGGAGGGTGCTCTTGGCGACCTTGCCGGGTACGTGGCCGGAGAACCGGAACGTTACCGGGACGAACTCGGCGACGTGCAGCAGCCCCTCGGCCTGGAGCTGCTCACGGATGTCATCGGGCAGGTTGCCGATGCCGAGCAGCTTGCGCAGCAGTACAGCCATGTCCTCAGCGTAGATCCCGCAAGTGTGAATCCACTACGAGAAACGGCGCCGAGCGTGACTGTCGTGTCACACCCGGCGCCGAATCGTCGAATTACTGAACTACTTCTGCGCGGGCAGGACGTGCTCTCCGGTCTTGTCCGTTGCCAGGCACAGCGAGCAGATGTAGCCGCCCTCGGCCGAGGCCAGCATGTCGGGGCGCTCGTACTCGTGGTGGCACTTCTGGCACAGCAGGTGCGCGTCGGACGGGTTGCCGTACTCGTCGTACATCGGCAGGTCGATGCCGTCGTCGGTGCGGCGCAGGTAGTACTTGCCCTTGGTCGCGATCGCGATGATGGGCGGCAGCACCACGCCGAGCCCGATCGCCACCAGCGGCGAGTAGGGCGTGAGCGCCGAGCCGAGCCCACCGAAGAACGCCACCACCGACAGGCCCGCCGCGATCAGCATCGAGCCGAAGCCCACCGGATTGAAGGCGTACAGCATGCCGCGACGGAACTCGGGCTCCTTGGGCGACAGCTTCAGCAGGAACTTGTTGAAGACGATGTCGCTGGCCACCACCACAACCCAGGCCATGCCGCAGTTGGCGTAGAAACCCAGGATGGTGCTGAGGAAGTCGAACATGTTGGCTTCCATCAGGATCAGCGCGATCAGCAGGTTCACGCCGAGGAACACCAGGCGGCCGGGGTAGTGGTTGGTGATGCGGGTGTAGGAGTTGGTCCAGGCCAGCGAGCCCGAGTAGGCGTTGGTGACGTTGATCTTGATCTGGCTGATCACCACGAGCACCACGGCCAAGGTCATGGCGAGCCAGCCCGGCAAGAAGTTCTCGTAGATCGACAGGAACTGGTGCACCGGCTGGTTGGCGATGCCCGCGCTGTCGGCGACATTGGCGATCAGGTAGACGGCGAGGAACAGGCCGACGACCTGCTTGATGGCGCCGAAGAACACCCAGCCCGGGCCGGCCAGGAACATCCAGGTCCACCAGGAGCGCTTGTTCTCCGGGGTCTTCGGCGGCATGAACCGCAGGTAGTCGTTCTGCTCGGCGATCTGCGCGATCAGTGACAGACACACGCCGGCGGCCAGCAGCGTCGAGCCCATGTCGAAGCCCTGGATGTGGTCTTTGCCCTGGTAGGCGAAGAACTGCCCGACCGATTCGGGATGGCTGATCAGCAGGTAGACGAACGGCGCGACCATCAGGATCAGCCACAGCGGAGTGGTCCAGACCTGCAGTGTCGAGAGCACCTTCATGCCGTAGATGACGAGCGGGAAGATGATGAGTGTCGACACCGCGTAGCCGAGCCACAACGGCAGGCCCAGGCCCAATTTGAGGCCCTGGGCCATGATCGACCCCTCCAGCGCGAAGAAGATGAAGGTGAACGTCGCGAAGATGACGTTCGTGACCACCGAGCCGTAGTAGCCGAAGCCACTGCCTCGCGTCACGAGGTCGAGGTCGATGTTGTACCGGGCCGAGTAGTAGGCCACGGGGAATCCGGTCAGCAGGATGACGACCGCGAAGATCGCGATGCCCGCCAGCGCGTTGGTGGTGCCGTACGAGATGCCGATGTTGGCACCGATCGCGAAGTCGGCCAGGTAGGCGATGCCGCCCAGTGCCGAGATGCCGACCACGCGCGTCGACCATTTCCGGTAACTGCGTGGCGCAAAGCGGAGGGTGTAGTCCTCCAGGGTTTCGCGTGTCGCGGTCAACCGGTCCTGATCGACGTCCGGTACAGCGGCAGGCGTCACCGGCTCCTGGCTGAGGTCTTGGGTCATGGTTAGCGAAGCTATGGTCAGTTTGTTTCATGCCCGTGACAGTTATGTTCCGGGCGGTAGCGAATTTCCGGCGCGCGAGCGCATCCGAAAGGAGACCGGTGACGAACCGCAACCGCTGGCTGTTCGGGACCGCGGCCGTGATCGGTTACGCCCTGCTGTGGGTGGGCTGGGCCGCGCAGTGGCCCTGGGTGACGACCTTCGACACGTCGCTGCTCGCACCCTTGCACCGGTACGGCGCGGCACACCCGGGCTGGGTGCTGGGCTGGAAGTGGTTTTCCTTCATCTTCGGGCCGTGGACCTTCCGGATCATCGCGGTGGTGGTTGCGTTCGTCGCGCTCGCACGGCGACAGCGGCGCACCGCGCTCTTCCTGTTGATAGGCGTCGCTGCGACGGGCCTCGTCACCGAGGTCGCCAAGGACATCGCGCAACGGGCGCGGCCGCTGACCGCGCTGGCGCACGAACCGTCGTGGTCGTTTCCGTCGGGACACGCGCTGGGCACCATGGCCGGTGCGCTGGGGCTGTGCGCGGTGTTCCGGCTGTGGGGTGTGGCGCGGCAGCGGCTGATCGAGGTGCTCAGCGCCGTGATCGTCGTGACCGTCGGGGTGAGCCGGGTGGTGCTCAACGTGCACAACCCGACCGACGTTCTCGCGGGGTGGTTGCTGGGTGCGCTGTGGTTCCTGGTGTGCCTGCCCTTGCTCGCGCCAGTGCTTGCATCTGCCGGGTCTCAAAGCCGAAGCCCTATCGTGCCCAAACCTTGACCCGCCCTGGCTTGACCTTCCAGAGGGCGGTTCTCGACCATGGACGGGTGCGCCGACTGTTCGCTTTGCTGTGTGCTGCCGCGCTGGCGGTGGCACTGGCGCCCGTCGGCAATGCGGTGGTCACTCCGTGGTTCGCCAACTCGGTGGGATCGGCCACGCAGGTGATTTCGGTTGTGGGCGTTGGTGGTTCGTCGGCCAAGATGGACGTGTACCAGCGCGGGCCCGCGGGGTGGGACGCCGTCGCGGTCGGTATCCCGGCGCACGTCGGTTCCCGGGGCATGGTCCCGCAGAGCCACGACGGCAACCTGCAGACCCCGATGGGCATCTTCACGCTGCCGTTCGCGTTCGGCACCGCCGCCAATCCCGGGACGGGTCTGCAATACGTCCAGACCACACCCGATCACTGGTGGGACGGCGACATGAAGAGCCCCACCTACAACACCATGCAGGTGTGCAAGAAGGCGCAGTGCCGCTTCGACACCGACCCCGCAAGTGGCACCGAAAACCTCGACATCACGCCCTACAAGTACGCCGTCGTCATGGGCGTCAACCCGCAACGGACGCCCGGTAACGGCGGCGCCTTCTTCGTCCACATCGGTGACGGCCCGACGGCCGGGTGTGTGGCGATCGACGAGGGCACCCTGGTGAAGATCATGCGGTGGCTGCAACCGGGAGCGCTGATCGCCGTTGCCAAGTGATCAGATATGAAGGGCAGTACCGGTTTCCAGCTTGAAATTCAGGTTTTCGAGCGGCATCGTCGCGCCGATACCGCTCATGCCGGACTGTGCGACACAACCAGCACTCAGACTCAGCAGGTTTGGTCCACAGGCTGGACACAGCGGACGAAAAGTAATCTGCGAGAACGCCGTTCGTACGTGTCCCAGGCTGCGGTAGCGCGGTCGCGCGTTAGGGTGGTGGGGTTATGAGCCACCAGCTGGGGTTGTCGATCGGGACGACCAACCTGGTCGCAGCGCGTGTCGGTGAACCGCCCATGGTGCGGCGCGCCGTGCTGCGCCTGTTCCGTGACCGCGCGCCCCAGATCGGGTTGTCCGCGGATGCCGTCGACGACGGCGTGACACTCAGCGGCTTCGTCGAACGTGTCGGTGACCCGGTGCCGATGGTGGCGCCCGACGGCACGGCATATCACGCCGACCAGTTGGTGGCCGAGGCGTTGGACGCCCTGATCGAGGCGGCCGGTGGCGAGCCGCCGACGGGACAGCTGGCGATTTCTGTTCCGGCGCACTGGGATACCGCGACGCTGCGAGCGATGCGGACCGTGATGCGATCCAATCCGAGCCTGGCGCCCAATGGGGTTCCGGCGCGCCTGGTGTCCGATGCGGTGGCGGCGCTGACCGCTCTGCACGCCAATCCGGGTCTGCCTGCCACCGGCACCGCCGCGCTGCTCGATTTCGGTGGCGGTGGCACCAGCATCACGCTGGCCGCGGCGGACACGTCGTTCGAGCCCATCGAGACCGTGCGGTACCCCGAATTCTCCGGTGAGGGCGTCGATCAGGCGCTGCTGTCGCACGTACTCGACCGCGTCGGTGGCGCCGGGGGAGTGGACACCGCAGGCACCGCGGCTGTGAGTTCGCTGGAGAAACTCCGTGAATCCTGCTGTGCGGCAAAGGAACTGTTGTCCGAGGCCGAGACGGCGACGGTGCCGGTGGATATTCCGGGTCACCAGGGCGACGTCGAGGTCACCCGCGCCGAGTTGTCCGAACTGCTCGACGAACCGCTGACCGGCGTACTGGCGGAGCTCGACGAGCTGTTGCAGCGCAACAACATTGCGTGGCGATCCGTCAGCTCGGTGGTTGCGGTCGGCGGCGGCGCGCGGATCCCGATGGTCAGCACGCGGCTCGCCGCACATCTCGAGGCGCGTGGCGGCGCGGGCATCCTGGTCACGACCCCGCAACCGGCGCTCGACGCCGCGGTGGGCGCGGCCCTGTTCGCGGTGTACGGCGCCGACGCCGACGCCAAGACCGGGATGGCACCGGCCGCCTTGCTGGGCACCGCGCCGACCGCCGCGGTCGACGGTGGCTCTGCCACCGCGCCGGCGGCAATCCCCGAACTCGACGTGCTTACCGACACCGCGGCCGCCCGGGTGGTCAAGGCCACCGGTCCGTCATTGGCCTGGTCCGAGGACTCCGACGGTGGCGGTGACCTGCTGCCCTATACCGGTGACGACGTCTTCGGTGACACCACGACCACTCGCGCCATCGCGCAGTACGTGCCGCCGGCCGGAGCGGTGGCCACCGAGCCGTCCAAGGCCTGGCAGCGGCTGCCACTGGTGGTGTTCGGCGTCGCGATCTTCGCCGCGATCGCGGCCGTCGGTGGCGTGACCATCGCGCTGACCGGTGACCGCAAACCCGTCGCACCGCCGACCACACCGCCGCCGTCGCTGAGCGAGTCGCCGACGCCACCGCCACCGGCACCGCCGGCCGAACCGCCGCCACCCAGCACCGTCACCGTCACCAACGAGGTGCCCGCGCCGCCACCTCCACAGCCGAGTCCGACGTACCAACCGCCGGTCACCCACACTCCGGCGCCGACGCACACCACGACGACGCACGCCCCGACGACGACTCCGCCGCCGGTGACGACCACCGCCACCACGACCGAGGCGCCACCGCCGCCTCCGCCGCCATCCACGACGGAGACACCGACCTCGACGACGCCGACCATGACGACGAGCTATATCCGGCTGCCGTTCGTCCCGGTGCCGATCCCGATCCAGGTGCCCAAGGGCCCGGACCAACCGGCGGAATCTCAGCCGCCGACCAACCCGTACTACCCGGGACAACAGCAGTACCCGTACGGGCAGTACCCACAGCAGTATCCGCAGCAATACCCGTATTGATGGGCGATTGATGGGCGGTATTGCAACCGATTTGGGTGATTTAAACCCCGTAATGACCTATTGACGCCAGCGTCAGAGCATTGACGTGAACTGGAAATTAACTTGATCCCATACCACAACTGCGGCAATCTTGTTCTATGAATTCGACAAGAACTCGCGTCGGACTGGCAGGTGCCGCGGCAATGGTCGCTCTGGGGGTTCTCGGTGCAATCTCCTCTGGAGTGACCAATGGCGGCGCCGTCGCCGGCTCCGACCACGCCCCGACAAACACCGTTTTCAACAGCCCCGAGGTGCCTGATTTCAACAGCGGCGCCACTCAGACCTGGACTCCAGGAGCCACAACTGCGGCAACGATGAGCGCAGCGCCCGCAGTTAAGGCAGGATAGGGCCCCATGAAGACTGCATGGGGTGTTGCTGCGGCAACTTCGCTGGGTGCTGTGGCTTTGATGTGTAGTGGTGTGGCTTCTGCTGGCTCTGCACCCAATGTGGTCGGCCAGAAGTTCAGTGACGCGCGAACGGCACTGTCCAGCGCCGGATTCAAGCCGCTGGTGTCCACGACGGTGGGCGACCAGCTGCAGTGGCCGAACTGCGTGGTGACCAACCAGGTTGCCCGCACGGTCTCGGCCCCGGCGAACAGTGGCGGTTCGAGCAGCAGCCAGGTTTTGCTGTCGCTGAACTGTGAGGCCGCGTACGCCACTGCGGGCAGCCCCGGCAACTCGCTCGGGAGCCCGGCGGGCTCGCAGGCCTACGCCTCCGCAGCGGCGTCGGCCGCAGCGGCTGCCTCGTCGGCATCGGCCGCAGCCGAGGCTGAGGCTGCCGCGGCCGCCGATTCAGGCCAGGTCTGGGAGGGCCAGAACGCCCCACGCTGAACCCTCGACCGGCGGTAACCGGAGGGTTTCGGTTTCTCGGCGATCTCGGATACGCGGCTGCCCGCAAGCCTGCGTATCCGATATTGCTGATCGCGGTGCTTTGGTGGGGATTCGCTGGCTGGCGTGGAGATTTGTCTGAGTGTGCGTTTTGCTGACTGCTGGCTCATGTTTGCGCGCCAGTAATGAGAATGCCGCTCTGGCAGGTGATTTCGAGCGTGTCGCAAGTTGCGTCAAGTCTGTCTGAGCGGCTTGTATATCCCACTGTGCCGGAATTGGATCGTCGAAACATGATGCGCGCGTCGGGGCTCGGCCTGCTGGCCGCCGCCGCGATGCCGTCCCCCGCCGCTCTGGCGGATCCCCAACCGGGCAGTTCGCCCACTCCGCCGCTGGCCCCGCAGCCGGCCGCGCAAACGCCCACCTACATCTTCCACGATGAGTTCGACGGCCCCGCCGGGTCGCGGCCGGACCCGGCCAAGTGGAACATCTCCCCGCAGCGCGAGACCATCAAGAACCCGGTGTTCTGGGACCGCCCGGAGAACATGGGCCAGTACCGCGACGACCGGGAGCACGTCTTCCTGGACGGCAAGGGCAACCTGGTCATCCGTGCCACGCGCGACGCCAACGGGAAATACACCAGCGGCAAGGTCTTCGGCACCTTCTGGGGTGGCATCAACACCACCTGGGAAGCCCGGATCAAGTTCAACTGCCTGACCAACGGCTGCTGGCCCGCCTGGTGGCTGTCCAACGACCACCCCGTCGTCGGCGGCGAGATCGACCTGGCCGAGTGGTACGGCAACGGTGAATGGCCGTCGGGCACCACGGTGCACGCGCGGTCGGACGGCACGTCGTTCGACACGCACCCGCACCCGATCGACGGTGGCTGGCACACCTGGCGCGTCACCTGGAACGACGCCGGTATGTCGTTCTGGCAGGACTACGCCGAAGGTATGCAGCCGTACTTCTACGTGCCGGCGAACTCACTGGATGACTGGCCGTTCAACCTGCCCGGCTACTCGGTGTTCCCCGTCCTGAACCTGGCAGTGTCCGGTTCCGGTGGCGGCGACCCCAAGGGCGGCAGCTACCCGGCCGAGATGCTCGTCGACTACGTGCGGGTCTGGTAAACCTCCAACAGCTGACAATGGGCCCCGCTTCACGGCGGGGCCCATTCTCTTATCTATGGGGCCGCGGCTTACTGAGGTCCGCGACCCCGGAACGTGGTGCCCGCCCGCTCCAGCAGCCCGCGAACCCGGGTGATGCCGTAGCCGGTCTCCTCGGCGAGCTGGCGAATGCTCTCGCCGTTCTCGTAGCGGATGCGCAGTTCCTTGCCGATGCGTTCGGCCGTCGTCGGATCCAGCCGGACGTGCTTGGTCACCGGTGGCACGTCGATCGCGCCGCCGGCATAGCCCTTGTGAACCTGGCCGCGCGGCGTGACGTCGGCGGCGGACTCGTCGCCCCACGCCGTCCAACCCGGTTGCGGGTGCCGGGCGAACAGTTCCAGGTATGGGCCGGGGGAGCAGGCCTCGATGAACCCGTACTGCTCGTCGGGCTTGCGGGAATGCTCCCGCTTGCGGGTCTCGATCATGTTGACCTGGCTGCGGGCGTGCGGCAGCGTGCGCATGCTGCCGCGTACGCCGAACAGGATGATCTCGGTGACGTTGCGGAAGTAGAAGCCGACGCCGCGGCCGTCGGGCCCGCCGTCCTTGCGCCGCTTGGCCCAGATGACGTTGGAGACGTAGCGGTAGCCCCACGCTTCCATCACACGCAGCCCCTCGGGCAGCAGCGCGTTGGGCACCCACAGATACAGGTGCGAGTCACGTGCGGCGACGGTCGACACCGGGATGTCACAGATGGCGTCGAGATCGAGCGTGGAGTAGCGGTCCAGGCGCCGGTGTTCCGGTGCGACCTTGCCGGTCCGGTTGGTGAAACGCCAAGGGGGATCGGCCAATACGGTCTTCCAGCCGCCGTCGACGGTGGGCAGCGGCGGCGGCGCGGCGATATCGCGCAGGGGGGCGGCCTTCGTCTCGGCGCCGGCCTGGTCGCTGCGTTTAGCCACGTTGTCACTCCTACCTTCGAATTAGATCTTTTCGAACGGAGAAGATCTTCACGAAATCGTAGGCGATGGCACCGACAGGTCAGGCCTCCCAGAGGCCGATGTCGTCGGTTGTGTCCGGAGACTCTTGATCCGGGGCGTGGTCGGCCCAGGTACGGGCGCAGATCGCGACGGCCAGCAGCGGGCAGCCACCGCTGTCGCCGCGCTGCATCCGTGGCCGCAGCTTCTCGGTGTTGGTGGTGGTCGTGGTGGCCAGGATGCGGCGGGCCCGCTCGTCATCCATGCCGGCCTCGATGCCCAGTCGGTAGCCCAGGGTGCGCAGGTCGGTCTGGGTGCGGGTGATGATGACGGCGACGTCGATCAGCGCCGCGTCGTACAGCGCGCGGTAGGCGCTCAGGTCGCGATCGAGGTTGCCGTCCTTGGCATTCCACTCCACATCCAGAGCCAGCCGGTCGACGAAGTTGTCGACCTTGTAGCCCTCGTTGAACACCTCGGTGTCCTCCAGGGTGGGGTGCATTTCGCCGGCCGGCTTGTGCGGCATCTTGCGGAGCTCGAGGCGGATGCGCGTGTCCACGCGTGCCTCACGCCAGCCCTTGTTCCGGAAGGCGGTGTTGAGCCGGGCCGCGAGCTCGGTCTCCTGGCCGCCGGGCTGGACGAGATCGTCCGTGCGGAGCTGGAATTCGTGCAGGGCGGTGAGGAGTTCGTCGAACCGCTGCGGGTTGGTGGCGGCCAGGATCGCGGCGGCGTTGCGGGTCTCGATGAACTCGTATCGATCACGGACGTGCGGCGGCAGCACGCGGGTGTACGAGTCCGTCAGATCCACGGGGCGACGGTAGCAGTGCGCTCAGCCACGCAGCACGGCCTCCAACTGTTCGGCGGTGCGCGCCCAACCGTTGTGGAAGTTGTCGTACTCGTGCGACGGCAGCAGCGAGTGCTCGATCTCCATCAGCGTCTCGCCGTCGCCGTGGGGCTCGAAGGTGACGTTGACGACGCTGGCCATGGTCGGGTCGGGCCAGTTGGAATTGCTCCACGTGAAACGGAGCAGCCGCGGGCGGTCGATCTCCAGGAAGTGCCCGATGATCAGGACGATGGTGCCGGTGGCGTCGTGGTCGACGTCGAACCGCAGCTTGCCGCCGACATGGGGTTCGACGGTGATGGCGACACACCGGGACGGGCGCGGGCACATCCAGTCCATCAACGACTCGACATCGAGCCACTCGCCGAACACCACGTCGGGGACCGCCGGCATGACGCGCTGCACGCGCACGGTCACGGGTTCTGTCATTGGCCATGTCCTTTGCGCCGCAAGCGGTCCGCGAGGGCATCCGCCCGTACCGACCAGAAATTGGATTGTTCGTTGATCCACTGCTGCGCCATGGTCAGCCCATCGGGGCGAAGGGACACCCACCGTTCGCGGCCGCGGACATCGCGTTGCACCAGGCCCGCTGATTCCAGCACGCCGATATGCCGGGACACGCCGGCGAACGTCATCGGCAGCGGGGCGGCCAGGTCGGTGATGCGGGCATCGCCTTGTCTCAGCGTCTCCAGTAGCCGGCGGCGCGTCGGATCCGCAAGGGCGGCGTACGCCCGGTCCAGCAGCTGATCTTCAACCATCTTGTTGACTATAGCGATGGATCGTGCTCTCCTGGAATAGCAATGTTCAACAACTTTGTTTAATGATTCCGTAGAGGAGGAACACCGTGCAGAAACCCGAGATCGTGTCCGCGGCCGAATGGGACACCGCGCTGGAGAAGATGCTCGTCGCGGAGAAAGAGTGGACCCGCCGGCGGGACCAACTGGCCGCGATGCGCCGCCGCATGCCGTGGACGCCGGTGACGAAGAACTACACGTTCGTCGGCCCCGATGGCGAGCTCAGCCTCACCGACTTGTTCGGTGGCCGAAGGCAACTCGTCGTCTACCGTGCCTTCTTCGAGGAAGGTGTGAAGGGTTGGCCCGAGCATGCGTGCCGCGGGTGTTCGATGATCGCCGACAACGTCGGACATGTGGCTCATCTGAACGCGCGCGACACGACGCTGGCGTTCGCCTCGCGCGCGCCGCAGCCCGACATCGCGCGGATGACGGCCCGCATGGGCTGGAAGATGCCGTGGTACACCATCACCGACGACTTCGACGTCGACTTCGGTGTGCACGAGTGGCACGGCACCAACGCCTTCATCCGCGACGGTGACGCCGTCTACCGCACATACTTCATCAACAACCGCGGCGACGAAGCGCTCGGTACCTCCTGGAGCTATCTCGACATGACGGCGCTCGGCCGTCAGGAGAACTGGGAGGACTCCCCGCCCGGATACCCGCAAGACCCGCCCTACGAATGGTGGGACTGGCACGACACCTACGGCGAGCACCAGCCTTCACGGTGGTTCGGCGACCCCGACCCCAGTAAGCCCGACGACCCCCGTCCGCCGCGCGCAGAAGGGTGCGCCTCCTGTGAGCGATGAACCTGAACTCGCGGATCTCTACCAGCAGGCCATGGACCGCATCGTCGAGTTGGTCAGTGCGCCAGACGTTTCCGTCGATGCGCCGGTCGCTGCCTGCCCCGGCTGGTCGGTGCGGGATGTGCTGGCCCACATGGCCGGCGTCGCGCAGGACTGGGCTGCGGGGCGGCGGGTCGCCCCCCAACGATGCCCAGACGGCGGCGCAAGTGGCCCGGTTCGACGGGCGCGGCCTGGACGACATCCTGCGGGCGTGGGGCGACGCCGCCGCGGAGCTGCCGCGGCTCGCGCGCGAAGGCATCGCGCCGCCGCTCGGTGACATCGTTGTCCACGAACATGACATCCGGGATGCGCTCGGCCGCCCGGGTGCGCGGGATTCGGCTGCACTGCAGTGTGTTTCCGATCAACTGCTACGCAAGCTGGTGACGCCGGTGCCGGTGCGGATCATGGTCGAGGACGGTGAGTACCGGTGCGGTCCCGACGCCGAACCCGTGATCGATTTGAAGACGACGCGATTCGAAGCGCTGCGCTGGCGCACCGGACGGCGCAGCCGACATCAGATGGCGGCCATGGCGTGGTCCGGGGACCCGGCGGCGGTGCTCGATCACCTGTACATGTTCGGGCCGGCAACCGCCGATCTCGTTGAGTGACGGTCACTTCCACTCGACGAGGCCCAGCTCGATCAGGCGGGTGGCGGCGGTCAGAGCTTCGGCGCGGACCTGAACGGGATCGAACCCGGTGGCGTCTGCCGCGGCGACGATCAGGTCGCGTAGCGGCCGTCGCCCGTCGAGCTCCAGCGCCACGGGCAGCGCCACCGGTGACGCGGTGGCGCACAGGCTGAGTCCCGGTAGCGTCCACACTTGTGTCGGCGCCGGCTCGTAGCCACCATCACCACGGGACAGCGTCTGATCCAAGCGGCTACCGGGAAGCGGCGTCAGGACCGCGTCGAGCAGGTCGTCATCGGTCAGCGCGGCCAGCCGCCGCCGGTGCGCGAACACCCGCTGAATCTGGTCACTCGCGGCGCCGGTGGGGGAGCCGGGCATGTCGTCGGTCCAGAGGTGTTCAACGCCGGAATCAGTGCGCTGCATGATGATGGCGCCTGTTGTCAGCGCCTCGATGCCCTGCTCGCGATAGAACTCCAGCCAGCGGGCCAGGGCGGCCGCGAAATCGGCGGTGGCGTGCACACTCTGCACCAGCCAGGTCTCGGCGTGCTCGAGAGGATCATGCGTCGCGAACCGCAGAACCCAAGCGTCACAACCTGATCCGGCGAACCATGAGCGAACCGGCGCGACCCAGTCGCCGTCTTCCGGGTGCGGCCAACTCGCCAGCATCGTGGCCCAGCCGCCGGCGCGCAGCCGCGGGACGAGATCGTGAACCAACTGCTGACCCAGGCTCCCGGGACGGCGCGCCGCCTGTCCGGCGTCGCGCCACAGATAGGTGTTGTCGGGCGAGATGATGAACGGTGGGTTCACCGTGATCAGGTCGAAGGTCTGCTCGGCGACGGGTTCCAGCAGGCTGCCTTCGCGCCAGGTGACATGCGACAGGCCATTGAGTCCGGCGCCGAACGCGGCGAGGTGCAGGGCGCGTGCGTTGACGTCGGTGCCGGTCACCTGACCCGCGTGGGCGGTGGCCTGGAACGCCTGCACGCCGCCGCCGGTGCCGACGTCGAGTGCGTCGACGCCTGGTAAGCGCACCGTGAGATCCGCCAGCGTCATGGATGCCTGCGCGACGGCGACGACATGGTCCCGCCCCGTCGGGCGCCCGTCCTGCCAGTCGTGGGCGACGAGCATGTCGTCGGCCCACCCGATGCATATGGTCGCGCGCACCCCGTGACTGCCGGACGTGAGCAGGCCGTTGTCGACCAGGCCGTCGATGTTCAGTGGGGACAGCGCCGCCGCGGCGTCGGCGCGGGGCACCGGCAAACCGGCCAGGAACAGCGTCACCAGGATGGCCAGTGGGCCGGGGCCTTGGCGGTGCGCCAGCACAACTGCCTCAAGGGGATTCGGCGCGATGCGGCCGCCGCCGAGTCCGTTCGGCGAATAGCCCGCGGCAGCCAGCAGCTTGCCGAGGTCCGCGGCGCAATCGACCAGTCGTGCGCCGACGGTCGTCACTTCTGGAACGGGTTGCCGATCGAGAGTGTCGGCGCGCCGGTGATCTTCTGGAATACGTTGAACTTCTGGAAGACGTTGACCTTCTGCAAGTTGTCCCACTTCTGCAGGTTGTCGAACTTGAGGAACGGGAAGTTCACCTTCTGCATGTTCCAGAACTTCACGAATGGTGCGTTCAGTTTCAGGAACGGGGGCGGGGCGGTATCGACGCCGCCGACGTCGCAGCCTGTTTCGCAGGTTGCTGGCGCGGCTGACGCGGGTGTCGCCGTGGCCAATGTGACGCCCGTGGTGGCCGCGAGTGCCACCAACGACAACGTGATGGTTCGGTTCAATTTCTCGCTAGCCATGGCAGCCTCCCGATGAGCCACACAGTGCAGAAACCTGCAGGTCAGACTTTATCAGCGCACCGGCAAAGGAACCTAGGAAAATATCTCCGTATGGTTTGGCGCTACCGCTGTGGCGGGGTCAACAACGCGACGACGGCGTCGGTCAGGGCCGCGCGGGCAACGTCGAGATCCGATGTGAAACCGATCTGCCGCTCGTTGCTGAGACCGCGGATCGCGGCGGGCAGCAGGCACCGCACCCGGTGCAACTGGTCCGGGTCGACGTCGAGGCCGTCCATCAGATAGTCGAAACCCTGAATCCAGTCGAGCTCGCGGGCCGCGAAAGCCGCTGCGGTGCGCGGATATTCGGCGGCGATGTCGGACCGTCGTGCCGGTAGTGACGTGCGCAGCGCCGTGAGAGCGCGGCCCTCGGTGGTGTCCAGGTAGTGCCAGACGGATTCGATGGCCCCTTCCACCCGTTCGCGCAGGGTGCCGCTGCGGGGCGTGTCCGGTCCGGAAGCCCAACTGCGGGAGTGGATTTCGGTGATGACCGCGACCCAGAGCCCGTCCAGGTCGGCGAACTGGTGTTGCACGGTGCCCCAGGTGACGCCCGCATCCTTGGCGATGCGGTTCGCCGACACGGGCTCGCCACCGCTGTCGGCCAGACAGCGGATGGCGACGTCGAGCAGGCGGGCCCCGGTTTCCAGGCCGCGCTTGTTCAGCTTGGTGCCGGCACCGGACTCTGTGACGACGGCCTGCCACTGCTCCCGGGCGAGGGCCGCCTGCGGGGAGTCGCGGGCCGGGCGCTCAGGCAAATCGGCCCGGATTCGCCGCGACGGCCCGGTGCAGCGTCGGCCGGTTGGCCCGGTAGGCCTCGACGACGGGCGCCAGTTCGTGCGGGCTGGCCCCGTGCATGATCACCGAATGCACGCCCAGATCATACTGGCGGGCAATGGTTTTCGCGCAGTCCTGTGGCGAGCCCTTGGCGACGGCGTCGAGCCACTCGGTGGGGATCAGCTCAGCGATCCGCTGCAGCGTCTCGAACGACGCGCTGGCGTCGATGGGTCCGGCGGTCGCCGCATCGGTGAACAGGTCGGACTGCCGGATGCGGTCCCACGTCGCGCGGTCCCAGCCGTTGGCCGAGACCAGGACGTCCGGGTAGGCCTGTAGGTAGGTCGCGAGCCGTCCGACGCCGCGCCGGATCTGGTCGTCCTCGGACAACGCGTCGGGGACGGTCGCCAGGCATGCCCAGATGCGGACGCTGTCGGGGTCCCGGCCCGCCTTCTCCGCGCCGCGGCGTACCGCGGCGACCGACTTCTCCGTCGCCTCGTCGGAGAAGAACGTATGCAGCACAACGAAATCGGCGATTTCGCCGGCCAGCTCCATCGTCTTCGGGCCGACCGCGACCAGGCCGATCGGCGGCCCGTCTTCCAGGCCGTTCACGTGGCGCAGCATGGGCCACTTCCCGGCCGGGCCCTCGTGATTGAGAATCATCTCGCCGGCCCAGAGGCGGCGCAGGATGCCGAAGAAGTCGCGCAGCCGCGCCTCGGTCACGACCGGCAGGCCGATCGCCTGCCAGTAGGGCCCCATTCCGCGGCCGAAGGCCATCGCGAACCGGCCCTCAGTCAGGGCGTGCATCGTCGACCCGATCGTCGCGGTGACCGTGGGATGCCGGGTGTGGTGATTGGTCGACGGCGCGATACCCAGAGTCGTGCTGGCGCCTGCCACCGCGCCGCTGAGCACGCCCGCGTCTTTCACCGTGAATCGCTCGCCGATGTGGCAGGAGCCCAACCCGAGCGCTTCGGCGTCCCGGGTTTCGGGCAGCACCACGCGAGTGTCCGCGGGGTGCCGGGTGACGGCGTAGTAGCCGAGCTCGTTGAGCTGGTCCTGCGTGCTCATGGTGCGCCTTTCATCGGAGACGCTTAGCACTGTTAACCATTCAGGGAGCAATTGTCAATGAGGGTTCTCAATAACTTGGAGTGTCCGCCGATGCGCCCGCCGCGTCGATGCTCGGGAACCGGGCATGCAGTTGGTCGATCAGGAACCTGGCCTCATCGAGGTCGCGCCGTAGCTCTCGGGCGCGCCGGCGCATCGACCGCGCCCGCTCTGACCAGGCCGTCGCATCGGGTAGGGACTCGACCCGGGCCAGTCTGGATGCGAGGTCCCATGCATGCCTACGCAGCTCGGCGCGCAATGCCCGAGCTTGTGCCACATCGGCATCTTCAGTCACGCCGCCATATTTACATGGCGGTCAATTGGCCGCATGGCCAATTGGTTAGATTGACTTCGAATCGTGGCTCAGAGCCGATGCCGACACCGCCAGGACGACGTCGACAACGGCGTCGAGGAAGGCATCGTCGATCGGTTCGCCCGTCACGATCACGCGATGGTGAACCGGGCCGACGAGCCACTCGGCCAACGCGGCCACATCGATCTCGGGGGACAGCTCATTGCGTTCGATCGCGCGGAGGAACGGTTTCTGGTCGCGCGTGCGCTGATCATCGAGGTAGCGGGAGCGAAATGTCTGTGCCAGTTCCGAATCGTGCTGGGACTGTCCGATGAGTGCGCGGTAGACGGCGCCCGCGTCATCCGTGGTCAGGAAGTGGGCGGTATCGCGCAGATGTGCGCGCAGGTCGGAGTCGAGGCTCCCGGTGTCGGGTGGCTCCAAAGCTGCGGCGGCGTCTTCGAGGAATGCGTCCATGAGGACCTCGGTCTTGGAGCCCCACCAGCGATAGACGGTCTGCTTGGCGACCCCCGCCGCCTTGGCGATGCCTTCCATGGTGACGCCGGAGAAGCCCTTTTCGACGAGTAGATCATCGGCCGCGCGTAGTACGGCTTCCCGCGCAGCTTCACTGCGACCGTGCCGGTTCCCGTGATGCGATTGCGCGCCTTCCATGGCTCGATTGAACACCATCGTAGGCCTAGTCTAGACGCAACGTTGCGTCTACTGTAGGTCGTATGACCTCAACACTGAACCAACCGGATTACGCCTCGATCATCAATCGCCTGTTCGCCGATGCGCAGTTGGACGATCAACGGCGGCAAGGGCTTTCGCCGACCGACTACGAAATTGCAGAACGTGCCGACGTGTGCCAGGACTTCTACCTTTCGGTGGCTCCCGACTCGGGCCGACTGCTGTACAGCCTGGTCCGCGCAGTGAAGCCCTCGACCATCGTGGAGTACGGGATGTCGTATGGCATTTCCACCCTGCACCTCGCCGCGGCAGTCCGCGACAACGGTGTCGGGCGGATCATCACCACGGAGATGAGTTCGCAGAAGATATCGGCAGCCCGCGCGACGTTCGCCGAGGCGGGGGTTGCTGACTTGATCACGATTCTGGAAGGCGACGCCCGCACGACCCTCGAGACCGTCACGGGCCCAGTGCAATTCGTGCTTCTCGACGGCTGGCCCGATCTGGACCTGCCGGTGTTGAAGATCCTGGAGCCGGTGTTGGCGCCCGGAGCACTGATCCTCGGCGACAACGTCAGGCTCGACCCGGATCACGTCTACCGCGACCACGTCAACGCGCCGGGGAGCGGCTACGTGAGCGTCCCGATTCCGCTCGACAAGGGCATGGAATTGACCGTCCGGGTTTAGCCGGCCCTACAGCTCGCGGATCACCCGGGCCGGCGAGCCAACGGCCAGCACACGTGGTGGCAGGTCGCGGGTGACCACCGAACCGGCACCCACGACCGTGTCCGCGCCGATGGTGACGCCCGGGCACACGATGACGCCGCCGCCGAGCCACACGTTGTCGCCGATCGTGATCGGTTCGGCCGCCTCCCACTTGTCTCGGCGGACATCGGGATTCAGCGGGTGGGTGGCCGTCAGCAGCTGCACATTGGGCCCGATCTGCACATCGTCACCGATGCTGATCCGCGCGACGTCGAGAAGGATGAGTCCCCAGTTCGCGAAAGTGCGGGCGCCGATGGTGGTTTGGTAGCCGTAGTCGCACTGCAGCGGCGGACGGATTTCACTGTTCTCCCCGAAAGCGCCGAGGAGTTCGCGAAGTAGGCGGTTTCGCTGGTCGAGGTCGGTGGGGTCGAGCGCATTGATCCGGTGGGTGAGCTGTTGCGCTCGCTTCGACTCGCGGATCAGTTCGGGGTCGTCGGCAATGTAGAGGTCACCAGCGAGCATGCGGTCGCGCATCGAACGAGCCATACCACCACGTTAGGTGCTCGGGGGCGGTGAACCTTTTCGATGCCCGATTCGTTCAATTGGTATGAGCATCATCGACTTCCGCCGCCGGCGCCCCGTCGCGCCGACCTTCGTGGTGGTCGACCGCCTGCACGGCCGGCGTGCCGAAGAGGTACCCGGCGAGCAGATCGCCGCCACCGTGTCGTCGTGGCTGGCCGAACTGGGGGTGGAGAGCCCGCTCATCGATGCGCTGGAGTCGGCCGCCCAGAATCAGGACTGGCCGACCGTCTACGCCCTGGGGGAGCGGCTGTCGGTCGACGTCATGGTCGCGTAGCCGAAATATTCAGTGCCGGTGGTCAGTCCAGCGCCAGCTTCGTCGGCGCGCCGTCCATGCTCGACAGGTTCTTCTGCTGCCAGTACTCGGCGACGCCCTCCGGCCCCTTCTTCTCGGCCCAGGTGTCGAGCAGGACGCGCTCGGACTCGACCGACATGAGCGGCACGCCGAAACCGCATGAGGTTTGGACGATGTCCACGTTCAGGTCGTAGATCTGACGGGCGCTGATGTGGGGCGGGAACTGGCCGTACAGCTCGTCCCAGTCCGCGTCGCCAGGCGCGACCTCGCGGGCGGTGCCGTACAGCCGCAGGATCATGGGCTCACGCTCGAACGAGCAGAACATCAACGTCATCCGCGGGTTGTCGAGCAGGTGCGCCGACGTCTCGTTGCCACTGCCGGTCAGGTTCAGCCAGGCCACCCGGTGCGGCCCGAGAACGCGAAGCGAGTCCAGGCCCTTGGGGGACAGGTTGACCCGGCCGTCGCGCGCCGCGGTCGCCACGAAGTAGATGCTCTGCGCGGCAATGAAGGTGCGAAAGCGGTCGTTGATCTCCGGGAACTGCTTGGCCATGTGGGCATGCTTGCACGGCGGGCAGGCCGGGGGCGAGCGAGTTTCAGATGCCGAGATGGCGTCGCGCGTACCTCGCGGCTACGGGGCTGTGTTGGCGGCTGCGTCGTGATGCAGCTGGACTGCCGGTGCGACCCAGCGACGGAGGAAGGCGCGCAACTCCTCGCCGTGCCGCTCCGGGCCGCCGGGATCCAGGATGAACGACTGCAGCGTGCGCAGCATGAACTCGACAAGCTCGTCGAGTTGCCGCCCACTGAAACCGGCTGCGGGCCAATCGACTTGAAAGCGCTCGAGGATCGATCGACCGAATGAAATGGCCGTCTCAGAGGTGACGCCCGCGGCGAAGGCACTTGCCCTGCCGGGGTGCATGACCAAGCTCAGATAGCGATCGTTGGGGAGCTGTTCCAAGGTGTAGGCGATGCCTTCGATGACGGCCTCGGTGGGGTCGGTGATCGATTGCAGGTCGGCGGCCAAGCGGTCCAGGAAGCCTTCGACTGCCGACAGCGCGGTGCCCGCCATCAGCGCGTCGAGGGTGGGGAAGTAGCGATACACCGTCTGCCGGGTGATCCCGAGTTCAGTGGCCACATCGGACACGCTCACCGAACCCCGCGCGTCGATCGACGAGTGGGCCGCGCTGACAATGCGGCGTACCGCCTCCTCGTCGTCGACGGGGATGTCACCAGACCAGCCGTGTCTGCGCATCACCGCATACTTCCATCCCGCTGCGCTTCACTGAACGCCACCAACTCTTGACCATACAACCATCATCTGATGTATGGTCCGGATATTCCCGAACGTGAAATGAGGTCAGCGATGACGGCGATCGCCGAAGGGCCGGTCAGCAATCAAGACGAGGAACTGACGAGGCGCGCCTTGCGTCATGCGGTCGACAAGACGACGGACATGGCTGCTCGCGAACTGCGGGTGCCGTTGCACTACTACCGAGATCCGAAGATCACTGAGATCGAGGAATCGCAGGTGCTGCGCCGCGTGCCGCTGGCGATCGTGCCGTCGGCCCAGATTCCGAACGTCAACGACTATGTCGTGCGCTCGGTGTTGGGTGACTCGCTACTGGTGACCCGCGACCGTGCCGGCGCCAGTCACGTGTTCCTCAACTACTGCCGCCACCGCGGCGCGAAACCGGCGTGCGGAGCCGGTAACGCCGCCCGGTTCACCTGCCCGTACCACGCGTGGAGCTACAAGAACACCGGCGAACTGTTCACCGTCCCCGGCAAGGCGGGATTCGATTCCATGGACAAGGCCGACTACGGACTTGTTGAGCTGCCGAGCCAGGAGCGACATGGCTTCATCTGGGCCGTGCTGACTGCCGGCGCTGACATCGACGTCGATGGCCATCTCGGGTCCATCGGGCCGGAACTCGCGCTGATGAACTATGCCTCATACGGCTATCACACGGAGAAGGAGTTCCAGTCCCAAGTGTCATGGAAGGGCGCCCTGGAAGCGTTCGCCGAGGGGTATCACTTCCCATTTGTCCACGGCGAGAGCGTGATTGGGCAGAACACCCTGCCCAACACCGGGGTATACGACGAGTACGGCAAGCACCATCGCATCGGCTTTCCCTTCAACTGGGTCGCCAATCTCGCCGACGACCCGTCCGGTTCCTGGGACCCGCACCAGAACATGGGTGTCATCTACTGGATTTATCCCAACCTGATCCTGGCGAACAGCCCGGTCGGCGTCGAGATCATCGACATCCTGCCGGCGGGCGAACCGACCCGGTGCACGGTCCGGCACAGCTGGATGGGACGCGTGCCGGCCACCAATGATGAGATGCGTGCGGTCTACGACCAGGTGTACGACAACGTCCACGCCGCAGTCGTCGACGAGGACTTTGCCATGTTGCCCCAGTGCGGCGAAGGTGTCCGGCACGGCCAGCACGATCACATGATCATCGGCCGCAACGAGATTGGCGTGCAACACATGATCAGGGTGTTCGCCGAGGAACTCGGTGTGGCGCTCGAATAAGGACGCGCAATTCGCCGTCCCGGGAGCGTCCGGGCGCTAGATTCGGTGCCACACCCGGACCGAAGAAGGTACCCATGCCGAACTCTAGCGGCCTGTTGCTCAACCCGAACGACTTCGACCCCCAGCAATTCGATCCGGAGACGCGGCGTCAGCTGCGCGCGCTGATCGAGTGGTTCGAGGACCGCGGCAAGGTGCGGTTGCTGCAGGACGATCTGAACGCCACCTGGGTCGCCGACTTTCTCGATTTCATCAAGCGGGAGCGCGTTTTCGCGACGTTCCTGACGCCGTCGGAGTTCGCCGACGGCGATTCGAACAAGCGCTGGGACACTTCACGCAATGCCGTGCTGAGCGAGATCCTCGGGTTCTACGGCCTCGCGTACTGGTACGCGGAGCAGGTCACCATCCTCGGCCTCGGGCCCATCTGGCAGAGCAACAACATCAAGGCCAAGGAGCGGGCCGCCGCCCAACTCGAGGCGGGTGGCGTCATGGCGTTCGCGCTGTCCGAACGCGAGCACGGCGCCGACATCTACAACACCGACATGCTGCTGACGCCGACGTCCGACGAGGGCGTCGTGTTCCGGGCCTCGGGGACGAAGTACTACATCGGCAACGGCAACGTGGCGGGCATGGTGTCGGTGTTCTCGCGCCGCACCGATGTCGACGGACCCGACGGCTACGTGTGGTTCGTCGCGGACAGTGGCCATGAGAACTACGAACTGATCGACAACGTCGTGCACGGCCAGATGTTCGTCAGCACGTTCCGGCTCGACGACTATCCGGTGCACGAGGAGGACATCCTATGCACCGGTCCGGAGGCGTTCTCGGCGGCGCTCAACACCGTCAACGTCGGCAAGTTCAATCTGTGCAGTGGCTCGATCGGCATGTGCGAGCACGCCTTCTACGAGGCGATCACGCACGCCAACAACCGGATCCTCTACGGCAACCCGGTGACCGACTTCCCGCACGTGCGTGCGTCATTCGTCGACGTCTATGCCCGGTTGATCGCGATGAAGCTGTTCAGCGACCGCGCCATCGACTACTTCCGCAGCGCCGGCCTCGATGACCGCCGGTACCTGCTGTTCAACCCCGTCACCAAGTCGAAGGTCACGTCCGAGGGTGAGCGGGTCATCACCTTGCTGTGGGATGTGCTGGCCGCCAAGGGATTCGAGAAGAACACCTACTTCAACGAGGTCAACCGCCTCATCGGTGCGCTGCCCCGGCTCGAGGGCACGGTGCACGTCAACGTCGCGCAGATCCTGAAGTTCATGCCCAACTACATGTTCAACCCGGCGAGCTACCCGGAGATCGGCACCCGCGACGACGCGGCCGACGACGTGTTCTTCTGGGCACAGGGGCCCGCACGCGGCGCGTCCAAGGTGCAGTTCGCGGACTGGGCCCCGGTGTACGAGCGGAACCTCACGGTGCCGAACGTGGCCCGCTTCTATGAGCAGGTGCAGGCCTTCAAGGACCTGCTTCTGACCGCGGCACCCGACGCCGATCAGCAGCGCGACCTCGACTTCGTCCTCGTCGTCGGGCACTTGTTCACGCTCGTCGTCTACGGGCAGTTGATTCTCGAGCAGGCCGAACTCACCGGGCTCGACCCCGACCTGCTGGATCAGATCTTCGACTTCCAGATCCGTGACTTCTCGTCGTATGCGGTTGCGCTGCACGGCAAGCCGAGTTCGACGTTGGCGCAACAGGAGTGGGCCTTGTCGGCGATCCGCAAGCCCGTCGTCGATGCGGCCCGTTTTGATCGGGTCTGGGACCAGGTGGCGGCGTACGACGGTGCGTACGAGATGCGGCCCTAGAGGGGACGGAACACCGGCAGTGCCCGGTACCGCACGGTGAAGCTGGCCTCGCTCAGCGCTTCTCCCACCTCGCCGTCGTGGGCGACGGGCGTCGGCCCGTCGACGGCGACGAACCGGAACTCCGGCACCTGCAGCTCGTGATAGAGCGGGCTGCGTTCGAGTCGGCCCAATAGGACGGCCGTCGCGATGCGCAGCCGGCTGAACCGTCGCCCGGTTTCGAGGATGCGGACGTCGATCAGGCCGTCGTCGAGGCGCGGCCGCACCGACGGGGCGAACCCCGACGGGAAGTACGTCGAGTTACCTAGGAAGAAGAGCTCGGTCTCAAGTGTCTTGTCGTCGTAGCTGATTCGCACCGGCGCTTCCTTGCGCAGCGTCAGATACAGCGCGTACAGCCCGGCCAGCGGTTTGCCCATCCTGCGCTCGAGCTTCTCGCGCGTTCGCACGTAGTTGGGGTAGGCGCCGATGCTGGCGGTGTTGATCACCATCTGTTTCTCGTTGAGGCACACCACATCTACGTAGGCAGCGGAACCTCTGGCGATCGCCTCGGCGGTCCGCGCCACCGAATCGCAGCCGATGTCCTTGGCGAAGTGGTTGAACGTGCCGCCGGGGAACACCGCGAGCGGAACACCCTTCTCGACGGCGATGCCCGCTGCGCAGGCCACCGTCCCGTCGCCGCCACCGACGGCGAGCACCTCGGCGCGTTCGGCTGTCTCCCGCAGCACCGTCTCGATGTCGTCGTCCTTTTGGAGCTCCACGATTTCCATGCGCGGCAAGGCTTTCCGGGCCTCTTCGATGACCCTCTTGCCCGTCCCGTCACCGGAGGCCGGATTGATCACGAGGGCCACGCCTTCGCCCTCCGGTCGGGGCTCGGTGCGGAACCGCAACGGATCCGACGTCGGCAGGGTGGTGGCCGGGATGGTCGGGACGATGCGGGCGCCCAGGACCGCGATCGCGGCGCCGATGCCGAAGCCGGCGAACACGTCACCGGGATAGTGCGCGCCGGTGGCCACCCGCGACAGTCCGACCAGACCGGCGAGGAGTGCCAGCGGTAGACCGGCCGGCGCGGATTCGAGGCCGACACCCACTGCGAAGGCGGCGGCGCTCGCGGAGTGTCCGGATGGCATCGAGTGCGACGTCGGCATGCGTCGGCTGCGGCGCAGGATCGGGATACGGGTGTGGTCCGGCCGCGGCCGCCGCCAGATTCGTTTGGCCAGCTGGTTGGTGACCAAGCTGGTCACCGCGAGGCTGACGACGCCGCGTGCCGCGCCGCGCCGCACCGACTGGCTGCCGAAGACGCCCAGCCCAGCGGCGATGGCGAACCAGAGCTTGGAATGGTCGGCGGCCCTGGTCAGGCGGGGCATCGTGGAGTCCAGAAGTGGGCTCGGCGACTCGGCTACTGCTTCGAACACCTCACGGTCCAGACTGCCCAGGCCCTTGCCGATCGCGCGCACATCCATGAGGCCCAAAGTATCCGCTGTGGCGGAAATTCAACCTTCGTGGCGCCGATGGCCTCTCTTTATCTGGCGTGTGGCCGTCGGCCCGTTGGTTGTCCGCCCCGGGACAACGCGGTGACCTCACGGACTGAATGCTCAACAGGTCCGCTTACGGATCAGACAATTTGCCGTCGGCGTGGCGGGCCTGAGGCCTTGGGTCACCCTTGTATCGTCCGCAGGCGCCAGTAAAAGTGCAGATCAGCACCGGAATGACACTCGTTGGAAGTACGCTTTTCGCACGCGTGGTGGTTCGCTTGAGAAAGGCAAATCATGATTGCTAGGTCGGTCTTAACGGCAGTATTTGTGGCGATGCTGGTAGTCAGCAGCGGCGTGTGCGGTATTGCCCATTCCGAGGTCTGCATCAAGAAGCTGGGCGGCGATGTCAGTTGGTGTCCATCCTCGGGCTCGGTCACCAACCTCAATGACAAATGGGTGGTCGCGCTGACCCCGATCGGTTTGACCCCCCAACCAACGCAAGGGGATTCAGGACAATCCCTGGTGGGCAACGTGATCAGCGGCCGGTCCAACGGACGGGCGCTGCTGGAGGCGCCTGGCGGTTCGGCCACCGTCTACGGCCCGACCCGCGTGGACTATGACGGCTGGTGGACGGTCGCGCTACAAGCTGGGACGGCGTTGTGCAACGCGTCAAAACTGTGCAGCTTTCTTCAGGCCGCTCTCGATGTCTTCATCACCTGCATTGAGGGCGCAGCTCAGACGCTCTACACGACGACCGCGGCGATGCCCACGCCGTCGGAAATCGAGTCATACGTAGAGACGGCTAGTGCCTGCATCGCCACGGTCAAGGCGATGAACGCAAAGTGGCGGGCACTGGAGAACAAGCGGCTGCTGACTGACGCGGAGGCTACGTCAGCCTCGGAGGAACTGCTGAAGAAGCTGTCCACGGACTCCGGCATCGAGCGAATGCCCAAACCTACCTCTATCGCGGAGGAATTGGCTCAGGTCTTGGCCAAGGTTGGCAAGAGGTAGTAAGCGGTGTTGACCACCGCCGAGCGATCGCATGGGAGCTTCACCTGCTCGGCGCTAGTCCGCATAACGCTGCGAGAGTTTGGTGCCGCCCTGGTCGCGTGGAGCCGATGACGGGAATCGAACCCGCGTATTCAGCTTGGGAAGCTGATGTTCTGCCATTGAACTACATCGGCATGGTGCCGCTGCAGGATATCAACCCGGGCCGATAGGCTCCCCACGTGCTCCTCTCAGATCGCGATCTTCGGGCTGAAATCGCTGCTGGACGTCTCGGCATCGACCCGTTCGATGACGCCATGGTGCAGCCCTCCAGCGTCGACGTCCGGCTGGACAGCCTGTTCCGGGTTTTCAACAACACCCGCTACACGCACATCGACCCCGCGCAGCAGCAGGACGAGCTGACCACCCTGGTCGAGCCCGCCGAAGGCGAACCCTTCGTTCTGCACCCCGGCGAGTTCGTGCTGGGCTCGACACTCGAAACCTGCACGCTCCCACACGATCTGGCAGGTCGCCTCGAAGGAAAGAGCTCACTGGGCCGGCTCGGCCTGCTGACGCACTCGACCGCGGGCTTCATCGACCCCGGCTTCTCCGGGCACATCACGCTGGAGCTGTCGAACGTCGCCAACCTGCCGATCACCCTGTGGCCCGGCATGAAGATCGGCCAGCTCTGCCTGCTCCGCCTGACCAGCCCCGCCGAGCACCCCTACGGCAGCGACAAGGTCGGCTCCAAATACCAGGGTCAGCGCGGTCCGACGCCTTCTCGGTCGTACCTGAACTTCGTCAAGCCCTAGCCCCGTTGACTGCGAACTGACGCAGAACTTTTGCGAGTCGCGGGCTGCGTAGATTCGCAGTCAACGCCACCTGAGTGCTGAGTCCGCGGTGGAGGGGTGCGCTACTCGGCGTTTCTCGCCGTGGCCGCAGGATCAATGCACACAGGCGGCTCACCGACGTTGACCCTGCATCCAGGGCGTCGCCTACTCGACCTTCTGCGCCCGCATTACAGAGTCAACGCCTAGACCAAACTCAGCCACCCGGCATCGGGTTCATCGGGCTCATCGGCCCTACCGGGCTGGGAACCGTGGTGGTGGTCGGAGCGGTCGACACCGTCGTGGAAGTAGTGGTCGTCGTCGAGGGAGTCGTAGAGGTCGAAGTAGAAGTCGACGTCGAAGTCGAAGACGTCACCGGCGGCGCCACCGGCACGCCCGTCGTCTCGGTGACCGTCGCGGTCGACGTGGACGGAGAAGCAGACGAAGTAGAAGAAGCACCAGCCGGGGCAAGCACTGCACAGGCCACCCGCCCACCGGCATCACCGGTCGCCAGCGTCTCGGCGTCCGGGCCAGGCGTGCCGTTGTGCGTGTACCGCGGCGGGATGTTGGCGAAGTTGTCCGGTCCCTGGTGAATGATCAGCGCACTGCCTTCGGGTCCCTTCAGGCCGGCTTCGGTGAACGCGTCGGTGGTCGCGACGACCTTGCCTGTGCCGTCACCGCGGATGTTCAGCGGCGTCAGGTCACCGCTCGCCGGATGGCCCGTGTGCCCGGCGACCTGCAGATGACCGCCGGCCGACGTGAAGTCGCCCTCGCACTTGCCGACGGAGTGGATGTGCATGCCGTGGCTACCCGGGGCGAGGATGCCGCCTCCGGTGGTCTCCACGGTCACCGTCGCGTAGCCGTCGGTGAAGTCGATCGAGGCGTTGGCGACGGGTCTGCCGTCGGATGTCTTGAGCACGACGTTCAGCGCGGACGGATTGGCCTGGGTCCAAGTGGTCGGCGGCGCAGAGGTCGATGACTTCGACGTGTTCTGGTTGGAATTACAGCCGGCCAGCACAAAAACGGGTGCGGTGAGCAGGGCAGCAGCTGCAGTTGTGCGCTTCAACATCTCACCCAGATACCCGGAAGCACCAGCGTCTAACCGCCGGTTGTTTCACGCGAAACCAAGCATCGAACACCCTTGTGAGGCTGGTGTAACACGTCGGAAACGCAGTCGCCGCGCGCCGGAAACTCCGCCGATACATTCTCGTCAAGATTGTCGAAGGAGTCTCACGTGCAAGGCATCGATCCCGCCGCTACCGCTTGGCTGCTCGCCAGCACCGCCCTGGTCCTGCTGATGACCCCGGGCCTGGCCATCTTCTACGGCGGCATGGTCCGCACGACCGGCGTGCTCAACATGATCATGATGAGCTTCATCTCGATTCCACTGGTCACGGTCGCGTGGCTGGTGCTCGGGTACACGCTGGCCTTCTCGGACGGCGACGGCTTCCTCGGCAACCTCGAACACTTCGGCATGCTCGGCATCACCCCGAGCACCACACACGGCGCCGTCCCCGAGCTGCTGTTCGCCACCTTCCAGCTGACGTTCGCGATCATCACCGCCGCCCTGATCAGCGGCGCCATCGCCGACCGCGCCAAGTTCTCGGCGTGGATGGTCTTCGTGCCGATCTGGGCGATCGTCGTGTACAGCGTGATCGCGCACTGGGTCTGGGGTCCGGACGGCTGGCTCGCCAAGATGGGTGCCCTGGACTACGCGGGCGGCCTGGTCGTCGAGATCGCGTCAGGCGCCTCGGCCCTGGCGCTCGCCATCGTGCTGGGCCCGCGCATCGGCTTCAAGCAGGACGCCATGCGCCCGCACAACCTGCCGTTCGTTTTGCTCGGCGTCGGTCTGCTGTGGTTCGGGTGGTTCGGTTTCAACGCGGGCTCGGCGCTGGCCGCGAACGGCACCGCGGCCGCGATCTTCCTCAACACCCTGGTCGCGGGCTGTCTCGGCATGCTGGGCTGGCTCACCGTCGAGCAGGTGCGTGACGGCAAGCCGACGACGTTCGGCGCGGCGTCCGGCGTCGTCGCCGGCCTGGTCGCGATCACCCCGTCGTGCGGCACGGTCAACACGCTGGGCGCGCTCATCGTCGGCCTGCTGGCCGGTGTGGTCTGCTCGTTCGCGGTCGGCGTCAAGTTCAAGCTCAACTACGACGACTCGCTCGACGTCGTCGGCGTGCACTTCGTCGGCGGTGTCGTCGGCGTCGTGCTGATCGGCCTGCTGGCGACGGACGTCATGACCGGCGGCGTCCGCGGCCTCTTCTACGGCGGCGGATTCGCCCAGCTCGGCAAGCAGCTGCTCGCGATGGCCGTCGTCGCCGCGTACGCCTTCACGGCGACGTTCGTGCTAGGCAAGATCATCGACCGGGTCATGGGATTCCGGCTCAGCGCCGAAGACGAGACCGCAGGCGTCGACTTCACCCAGCACGCCGAAACGGCCTATGCGGAGGGCGTGCACGGCCACCTGGGCACCCGCCGGCCGACCGGTTCCAGCTCGCTGACCGATCTGTTGAAGCAGCCTCGCCCGGACGCTGAGGACGCCTGAAACTGCTTAGGTCATCTACGCCGAACGCGGGTAGGGTTGAACCACCGGCATTGGCGGGACTGTGTCAGCCAGCGCCGCGGCAAGAACTGCATCGTGGCTCCATGAGCTGGGGGAATCGGTAACGACTCCGCCGTTCGCTGCGATGAAGTATCTGGTTGTGGCCTGCGCGGCAGGGGATTCTCGGTGTCGGCCTAGATAGCGTAGCGAACACTATTGGAGGGTCAGTGGACATCGTTCTGGGTGTGTCTATGACGCCAACCACGGTGCGTATGGCGCTGGTTGAGGGTGATAAGGCCGACGGCGCGATCGTCGACCACGATATTTTCGAAACGCAGACCGCGGACGGTTCAGCAACGCCGGTCGAGCAGGTTGTCAGCGCCATCCTGGGGACCCGGGAGAGCGCCGAGGAAGGCGGCCACCACCTGAAATCGGTGGGCGTCGCCTGGAGTGACCACGACGCCGCCGCGCGGTTGCGCGACGCGTTGGACGCCGCCGGCGTCAAGGACGTCATGATGGTCTCCGAGCTGCACGCCGCGGGGTCGCTGGCACAGGCCGCGGGCCAGGCTGTCGGCTACTCGAGCACCGGTCTGCTGTTCGTCGACCGCGACACCGCCACCATGTCCGTCGTCGATGCCGACGGTTCCATCTCGAAGGTGCTCAGCCGCAGCCTGCACAGCACCGACGCCATGGCCGTCCTCGGCGACATGGCCGCCGCCGTCGCCACCGCCGACACGTCGCCGCAGGGCATGTTCGTCGTCGGCTCCGGCGTCGACGTCACCGCGGTGCAGGCGCACCTGGCCGAGCTGCTCGACATCCCGGTGAACGCCCCGGGCGACGCCGACCTGGCACTGGCCCGCGGCGCCGCCCTCGCCTCGGCCAGCGCGCCGATGTTCGACGCCGCCACCGCCGGCCTGGCCTACTCGGCCGCGCCGGGTGGTGTCGCTGCCGCGGCTCCGCTGGCGGCCCCGCTGCTGACGGCCGACGAGTTCGGTTTCGACGAGCTGGGCGACGCCCCCGTGGTCGCCGATCAGGGCCGCAAGCCCTTCCTGCTGGTCGGTAGCGCACTCACCTCGATTTTCGTCGTCGGCGTTGTGGCCCTCGCCATTTCGCTTGCGGTGAGCATCCGGCCGACGGTCGATCAACGGCCCGCGCCCGCACAGGCCGCGATCGTGCCCAGCGCCCCGATCGTCGCCCCCGCGCCGCCGCCGGCCGCCGTCCCGCCGCCCGCGCCGGCACCGGCTGCTGCCCCGGAACCGGCGCCCGAAGTGCAGGTCCAGGCCCCGCGTCACGTCGACGCGCCGCAGGTGGTCAAGGAGTCCGCGCCGCAGGTGCACGTCCCCGCGCCCGCCCCGGAAGCTCCGGCGCCGGCTCCCGCACCCGTCCCGGTGTCGATGCCTGACGTGCCGGCCGCTCCCGTCGTGCCTCCGCCGGCCGCCGTGCCTGACCCGGCTCCGGTAGTGCTGCCGCCTCCGGTCATCCAGATCCCCGGCCCGCAGCCACCGGCCTGGAACCCGTGGGTGCCGCGTCCGCAGCAGCCGCAGTGGAACCCGGGCAACAACTACCCGGACTACCCGAGTCGCGGCGGCCGCGGCCACGACGACGACGGCTACCCGGGCAACTACCCCGGCAACGGCTACCCCGGAAACCAGTACCCCGGCAACGGCTACCCGGGCAACCAGTACCCGGGCGGCTCGAACGGGTACCCGGGCGACTACCCCGGTGACTCCGGCAAGAAGCCGAAGCAGCCCAAGCAGACCTGCTTCCTGATCTTCTGCCAGAAGAACTGACGCCCGTCAGGCCGGCGGCTGTTTGTCATCTGCCGTTGGCCTGACGCTCAGTGTCGCTTCGCGCCGCGCTCATCACGGCTGCCTATCAAGGCAGTATGAGATGCACCGTGTTCGGTACCGGCTACCTCGGGGCGACGCATGCCGCCGGCATGGCGGAGCTCGGCCATGAGGTCCTCGGCGTCGACATCGACCCCGGCAAGATCGCGAAGCTGGCGGCCGGTGACATCCCGTTCTACGAGCCCGGGCTGCGGAAGATGCTGCGCGACAACATCGAAGCCGGGCGGCTGCACTTCACCACCGACTATGACGAGGCCGCCGAATTCGGTGACGTGCACTTCCTCGGCGTGGGCACCCCGCAGAAGAAGGGGGAGTACGCCGCCGACCTGCGGTACGTGCAGTCCGTCATCGACACCCTGGTGCCGCGGCTGCGCCGGTCCGCGGTGATCGTCGGCAAGTCCACCGTTCCGGTGGGCACCGCCGCCGAACTCGGGGTCCGGGCCCGCGCGCTCGCGCCGGCAGGCATCGATGTCGAAGTGGCGTGGAATCCGGAGTTCCTGCGCGAAGGGTTCGCCGTCAAGGACACCCTGCACCCGGACCGCATCGTCCTTGGCGTGCAAGCGGATTCGCAGCGCGCCGAAGCGGCGATCCGGGAGCTGTACGCACGCATCCTGGGGCGCGGTGTGCCGTTCCTGCTGACCGACCTGCAGACCGCGGAACTGGTCAAGGTCTCCGCGAACGCCTTCCTGGCCACCAAGATCTCGTTCATCAACGCCATCGCCGAGGTGTGCGAAGCGACCAACGCCGACGTCACCGTACTGGCCGACGCGCTGGGCTACGACCCCCGCATCGGCCGGCGATTCCTCAACGCGGGCTTGGGTTTTGGCGGTGGCTGCCTGCCCAAGGACATCCGCGCCTTCATGGCCCGCGCCGGTGAACTCGGCGCCGACCCCGCGCTGACGTTCCTGCGCGAAGTGGACAGCATCAACATGCGCCGGCGCACCCGCATGGTGGAGCTGACCACCAAGGCGTGCGGCGGCACGCTGCTGGGCGCCAATATCGCGGTGCTGGGTGCGGCGTTCAAGCCCGAATCCGACGACGTGCGTGACTCGCCCGCGCTGAACGTGGCCGGCATGCTGCAGCTCAACGGCGCTGCCGTCAACGTCTACGACCCCAAGGCCATGGACAACTCCCGCCGCGTCTTCCCGACGCTGAACTACTCCACCTCCGTCCTCGAGGCCTGTGACCGCGCAGACGCCGTGCTGGTCCTGACCGAGTGGCAGGAGTTCCTGGACCTGGACCCCGAACAGCTGGCCGCCACCGTCCGCGTGAAAGTGATTGTCGACGGCCGCAATTGCCTCGACGTCGCGAAATGGCAGGCCGCGGGCTGGCGGGTGCACGCGCTGGGCCGCAATCTGACGCCCTGATTTCCGACTGCAGTATGTAGCCCGGCGGCGCCGGGCGTGCCTAAGCTCGGCGTCATGACGCTCAGGCAACGTCTCAACTGGTTCGCGCTGCACGCCGTCATCCGCACGCTCGCCGGTTACGGCGCGCGGCACGGCGACCTCCAGGGCCGGCTCATCGCCGACCCGGCGGTGCGGACCGACCCCGGCGCGTTCGCCGACGAACTGCGCAGCCGCGGCCGGATGTATCGCGGCCGTGCGGCCTGGATCACCGCGGATCATGCTCTCGTGCACCAGATTCTGCGTTCGGATGACTTCACCGTCACGCAGATCGGCGGGACGCTGCCCGGCGCCCTCGGCTGGCTGGAGAACAAGACCACCGTCAAGGGCCGGTTGCATCCGCTGCTGCCGCCGTCGCTGCTGTCGGTCGATGGCGAGCAGCACACTCGCTACCGCAAGACCGTCTCGGCGGTGTTCACGACGCGGGCCGTGGCCGCATTGCGGGAACGGGTGCAGGAGGCCGCGAACGGGCTGATCGATGAGCTGGCGGCGGGGGACACCGTCGACATCGTGCAGAGCTACTGCTCGCAGCTGCCCGTCACGGTTATCGCGGACATCCTCGGGGTGCCCGAGCATGACCGGTCGCACATCCTCGAATTCGGCGAACTGGCCGCGCCCAGCCTGGACATCGGGCTGACCTGGCAGCAGTACCTCAGCGTCGAAGACGGGCTGGACGGCTTCAACACCTGGCTGGCCACACACCTCAGCGAGCTCCGGGCCAACCCCGGCGACAACCTCATGAGCCAGCTCATCGCAGCCAGCGACGGCGGCGCCCGGCTCAACGACGAAGAACTGCGGGCCACCGCCGGCCTCGTACTGGCGGCCGGGTTCGAGACCACCGTGAATCTGCTGGGCAACGGCATCCGAATGTTGTTGCAGCATCCCGATCAACTGGCCCTGCTGCTGGCGCAGCCCGACCTCTGGCCCACCGCCGTCGAAGAGATCCTGCGGCTCGACTCGCCGGTCCAGCTGTCGGCCCGCATCGCCAAGGTGGACGTCGACATCGCCGGGTACCACGTGGGCGCCGGTGAGCCCGTCGTCGTCTACCTGGCCGGGGCCAACCGTGACCCGGCCGTCTTCCCCGACCCGCACCGCTTCGACGTCACCCGCGCCAACGCGGGCAAGCACCATTCGTTCTCCGGCGGACGGCACTTCTGCCTCGGTGCCGCGCTGGCCCGGTCCGAAGGCGAGGTGGGTCTGCGGACGTTCTTCGAGCGGTTCCCCGGCGCGCAACTCGCGGGCCCCGGCACCCGGCGTGACACTCGCGTGCTCCGTGGCTGGGCGGCATTGCCGATCGCACTCGGGCAGGCGCGCGCAGCGGTACCGTCGTGAAATGGCCTTTCGCGCAGCCCTGATCGAGGAAACCGCCGCCTTCGGCGACATCATCCGCAAAGCCGACCTGGAAACCCCGGTGCCCACCTGTCCGGGGTGGACCCTCAAGCAGCTGTTCAAACACGTCGGCCGCGGCAACCGCTGGTGCGCCCAGATCATCGCCGAGCACCGGAAGGAGCCCCTCGATCCCCGCGAGGTGCGGGACGGTAAACCGCCGGAGGATCTCGACGCTGCCATCGACTGGCTGAACGCGGGTGCGCAGGCCATCGTCGATGCCGTTGAGCACGTCGGGTCGGATGCGAAGGTGTGGACGTTCGTCGGGCCCAAGCCCGCCGGGTGGTGGATCCGGCGTCGCCTCCACGAGCAGACCGTGCACCGCGCCGATGCCGCTCTGGCACTGGGCCTTCCGTTCGTGCTCGATGCCGAGCTGGCCGCCGACGGCGTCACCGAGACGCTGGAACGGGTGGCGCTGATGGCGCCCGCCGGGGATCCGCCACTGGAGCGCGGACGGTCGCTGCACCTGCACGCCGCCGAATCCGAGCTGGGCCCCACCGGCGAGTGGCTGGTGGTCAACGACGAGGACGGCCTCGGCTGGTCGCATCAGCACGCCAAAGGTGATGCGGCAGTGCGGGGTCCGGTGACCGGGCTGCTGCTCGCGGTCACCCGACGCCAGACCGTCGAGGAGGCCGGCCTCGAGGTCATCGGTGACGCGGCCGTGTGGCAGCGCTGGGTCGACCACTCGGCGTTCTGAGGTCAGGTAGGTTCGCAGACATGACGACTTCCGAGATCGCGACGGTTCTCGCCTGGATCGACGCCCTCAACGACCGTGACCTGGACACCCTGGACAAGCTGTCGAGCGGTGACATCGAGATCGGTGACGCGAACGGCGCCACCCAGGGGCGGAATGCGTTGCGGGCCTGGGCAACCGACCTCGACGAGAAGTCGACGGTCGGCCGGATGTTCGTGCACGACGGCGTCGTGGTCGTCGAGCAGACGATCACCGGCGGCGGCGCCGATCGCGCGGCCGCGACGGCGTTCCGCGTGGTGCACGACCACGTCACCTCGGCGTTCCGCCACGACGACCTGGCATCGGCGCTCGCGGCGACCGAGCTCATCGAGTCGGACGCGGTGTAGTTTCCCGCGGCCGGTTGGCCGACTGTCTCTCTGCACAACTCGCGCTGGGACCCGTTGACGCCCCCAGATCGAACATGTGAAGGGAGACGCGTCAATCCGTCGCGGCTCGCGGCGTGGCCAGCACCGCCGCGATCGCGGTGGTCAGCGGCACCGACAGCGCCAGCGCGATGCCGCCGACTGCCGACCGGGCGATCTCGATCGCCACGCTCTCACTGGTCAGCACGTCGCCCAGCGACCGGTTGGCGACGCTGAACAACAGCAGCAGCGGCAGCGCGCTACCGGCGTACGCGAGCACCAGCGTGTAGACGGTGCTGGCGATGTGGTCGCGCCCAACCCGCATGGCGCCGGTGAAGATGGCCCGCCGGGACGCACCGTGTTCGGCCAGCTCGAAGGCCGTCGACGCCTGCGTGACGGTGACGTCGTTGAGTACACCCAGCGAGCCGATGATGAAGCCGGCGAGCAACAGCCCGGTGATCGACACGGACCCCATGTAGGCCGCGATCTCGTTGTTCTGGTCTTCCGACAACCCGGTGAGGTGTGCCAATTCGATTGCGCCCCAGGACAGCACCGCCGACAACAGCAGCGCGCTCAGGGTGCCGAGCAGGGCGGCGCTCGTGCGCAGGCTGACGCCGTGCGCCAGGTAGATCACCGCGTACAGGATCACCGACGACGCGACGAGCGCGACCGGGATGGCCGGGCCGCCGTCCCGCAGTGCCGGCAACAGGAAGACCGTCAGCACCACGAACGCGACCGCGATCCCGACCAGTGCCCGCAGCCCGCGCCAGCGGGCCACCGCGACGACCACCACGGCGAAGACGGCAGCCAGCGCGATGAGCGGCCAGGTGCGCTCGAAGTCGAAGAAGGCGTAGGTGGTGGTGCCGGAGTCGTCGACCTGGCGGGTCACCCGGATGTGGTCGCCGGCGGCGAGGTGCGGCTGGCCGGGACCGGTGCTGAACTCGAGCAGGGTGTTGGCGCCGGAATTCGGACCGGAGTCGATGCCGATCAGCGACTGCACGCAGCTCCCCGCGCCCGGCGGGGCGGTGACCGGGGCGGACGTCAGCACCGCGCCGACCGACGGGCTGCCGCAGTTGTTCATGCCGGTCGATACGACGTGCCCGGCCTCGGTGCTCACGGCGCCGCCGTGGGCGTTCTGGAACGGCAGCGGGATGTCGACGGCCTTGCCGTGCGGCCACAGCAGGACGGCGCCGATGACCGTCGCCAGCCCGATCACCGCCAGGAGCCCGACGACGATCTTCGCGGCCAGCGGGCTGAGCGGCGCCGGGCCGGAACTGTGCGAGTGGGTATGCGAGTGCGCCACTCGAGCCAGCGTAGGGGGTCGGGCTGAGCGTTGGGTCAGGCGCGGCTGAGTGCGTCGCGCCGTTCGCCTTCGATCGCCAGCTTGGCGGACAGTGTTTTCAGGACGTACTGCACGACGGCGCGGTAACCCAGACCGACGATGCGCCAAGGGCTTTCGAACGTCCCGTGCCAGTCGATGCGGGTGCCGTCCGGCTCGGGGTGAAGGTCACCTGCGCCTGGTAGTTCCGCACCGGGGTCTTCGAGATGATGGTGTAGCCGTGCCGCTGACCGGGCTCGTGGATGGTCGTCTGCTCCCGCGCGGGAAACCGGGGCGTACCGACGGCGCGGACGGCCCCGACGCCACCGTCGTCGGCAGGCCCACGGGTCTCCCAGGCCGAGTAGTTGATCAGGGGCCGCGCCCACTCGGACCAGCGGGAACCGTCCGCGACCACGTCGAACAGCGTGCTCGGCGTGGCCTGCGCATGGCGCGTGACCCGGACTTCGTAGTGGTGTGTCATGTTGACCAAGTTAACGGAACGGTGTTCTATTAAGCAATGGATTCGCCGGATTCTCCAGTGGCGCTGTCGTTTGCGCGGGCCCGCAGCCCGCAGCAGCGGGAGGACCGCCTGCGCCGGCTGACCGAGGTCACCCGGGCCCTGCTGGACGACACCCGGGCCGGCGAGCTGACGCTCGGTGATATCGCTGCCGCGGCGGGCCTGGCCAAATCGGGCGTGCTGCGGTACGCCGTTTCGCGGGAGGCGCTGCTGCTCCTGGTGATGTACCACGAGCACCTGGGCTGGCTCGACGACCTACAGGTGCAGCTGCGCGATGAACGACGTTCTCCGGCAAAGGCTTTGGCGCACACGCTCGCGCGGCGCCCGGTGCTGTGCGACCTGATCAGCGCCGCACCGGTATTGATGAACCGGCTGACAGCCGAAGCGGCCGAGACGGTGCGCACGCAGGCGCGTGACGTCGAGGAGCGGCTACGCGAGACCCTCGAGCCCCGGCTGTCGCTGGAGCGTCAGCAGCTGGTGTTGCTGACCGCCGCGATCCATGCCTTCGTCGGCGCGGTATGGGGTTGGGCGGCAATCGATTCCGCCAATCAGCCCGAACCCGGAACCGAGCTCGAAGACACCCTCGCGGCGCTGCTGCGGACCTTCATCGCGGGCCTGAAACAGCAGTGATTTGTGCACGATTTTCCGCGGCAGGCGCGGAAAATCGTGCACAAATCCCAGGGATTACTGGCGGTAGCTCGCCAGGAAGTTGCCGAGGCGCTCGATGGCATTGGCCAAGTCGCGGGCCCACGGCAGCGTCACGATGCGCAGGTGATCCGGTGTGGGCCAATTGAATCCGGTGCCCTGGGTGAGCAGGATCTTCTCCTGCAGCAGCAGGTCGAGCACCAGCTGCTCGTCGTCCCGGATCTCGTGCACCTCGGGGTCCAGCCGCGGGAACGCGTACAGCGCGCCCTCGGGCTTGACGCAGGAGACGCCGGGAATCTCGTTGAGCTTGTTCCAGGCGACGTCGCGCTGCTCGAGCAGGCGGCCGCCGGGCAGGATCAGGTCCTCGATGCTCTGGTGTCCGCCGAGCGCCACCTGAATGGCATGCTGCGCAGGCACATTCGGGCACAGGCGCATATTGGACAGCAGGCTGATGCCCTCCAGGAAGCTGGACGCGTGCTCCTTGGGGCCGGTGATGGCCAGCCAGCCGGACCGGTAGCCGGCCACACGGTACGCCTTGGACAGGCCGTTGAACGTCAGGCACAGCATGTCGGGCGCCACCGACGCCATGGGGATGTGCTTGGCCTCGTCGTAGAGGATCTTGTCGTAGATCTCGTCGGCCAGCAGCAGCAGCTGGTGCTTGCGCGCCAGGTTCGCGATGGACTCCAGCGTCTCGCGGCTGTACACCGCACCGGTGGGGTTGTTCGGGTTGATCACGACGATCGCCTTGGTGCGGTCGGTGATCTTCGACTCCAGGTCGGCGATGTCGGGGTTCCAGCCCTGCGTCTCGTCGCACAGGTAGTGCACCGGGGTGCCGCCGGCCAGCGCCGTCGACGCCGTCCACAGCGGGTAGTCCGGGGCCGGGATCAGCACCTGGTCGCCGTTGTCGAGCAGCGCCTGCAGCGTCATGGTGATGAGCTCGGAGACGCCGTTGCCCAGGAAGACGTCGTCGACGTCGAACCGGGGGAAGCCCTCGACCAACTCGTAGCGCGTGACCACCGCGCGGCGCGCGGACACGATGCCCTTGGAGTCGGAGTAACCCTGGGCGTAGGGGAGGGCGGCGATCATGTCGCGCATGATCACGTCCGGTGCCTCGAAGCCGAACGGCGCCGGGTTACCGATGTTGAGCTTGAGGATCCGGTGGCCCTCGGCCTCGAGCCGGGAGGCCTGCTCGTGTACCGGGCCGCGGATCTCGTAGAGGACGTCCTGCAGCTTGGTCGACTGCGCAAACGTCCGCTGATTGCGCGGATGGCCGCTGTGCCATGTGCGGTCAGCGGGTACCTGGTGGGTGGTCACGGTTTCCATGCTCTCATCGGTGTCGAATTCTTTTGCCCATCTGCGATCAGGGCCACATATGCCAATGGCCAGCTACGACGCTCCATGCGGCGGGTCGTAGCTGGCCATTGCGGTGTACTTCGCGTTACCGCTTACCGGGGCGCTTTGCGCCCGGACGCATGCCCAGTCCGACGACCGGCGGTTCCGGCTTGGCCTCTTCCGCCGGGGCGGCAGGTGCCGCAGCGGCGGGAGCCTCGGCGGCCGGCTCGGCAGCCGGAGCCTCAGCAGCCGGAGCGGCGGGTGCCGCCGGTGCTGCCGGTGCTGCCGGAGCCGCGGCCTTCTTGGCGCCGGGGCGACGCGCGCCCGCGGCCAGACCGAGACGCTTCACCGGAGCCGCGGGAGCGGCCGGCGCGGCGGGTGCCTCGGCGGCGGGAGCAGCCTCGGCAGCCGGGGCCGGAGCGGCGGCGGCAGCCGGAGCGGCAGCCTTCTTCGCACCCGGACGCTTGGCGCCCGCAGCCAGACCCAGACCCTTGGCCGGAGAGGCAGCAGCAGGTGCCTCAGCGGCGGGAGCAGCCTCAGCAGCCGGAGCCGCAGCCGCCGGGGCGGCGGCCTTCTTGGCACCCGGACGCTTGGCGGCCATGCCCAGGCCGGTGACCGGCTTGGCGGCGGCCGGAGCGGCAGCAGCAGGTGCCTCGGCAGCCGGAGCGGCTTCGGCAGCGGGAGCCGGAGCGGCCGGAGCAGGCTTCGGGGCCTCCTTGGCCTTCTTCTCGGCAAGGGCCGCGGAAGCCTTTGCCGCCGTGCCCTTTTCGGGCAGCGTCACCTTGCTGGTGTCGAGCGAGTTCAGCAGCAGCTGAGCGACGTCGAGCACCTCGGTCTTCTCGATGCTGCGGGTCGCGGCCACGTCGTCGACGCCGTCGCTCATCATCACGCGGCAGAACGGGCAGCCCGTCGCGATCGCCGAGGCGCCGGTGTCGACGGCCTCTTCAGCGCGCTCGGTGTTGATGCGCTTGCCGATGTGCTCTTCCATCCACATGCGGGCACCACCGGCACCACAGCACAGGCCGCGGTCGGCGTGGCGGGGCATCTCGGTGAGCACGGCGCCGGCGGCACCGACCAGCTCACGCGGGGCCTCGTACTCCTTGTTGTGGCGGCCGAGGAAGCAGGGGTCGTGGTAGGTGACCTCTTGGCTGGCCGACGACACCGGGATCAGCTTCTTGTCCCGGACCAGGCGGTTCAGCAGCTGCGTGTGGTGCACGACGGTGTAGTTGGCGCCCAGCTGCGGGTACTCGCGACCGATGGTGTTGAAGCAGTGCGGGCAGGTGACGACGATCTTGCGCTTGTCGGGGTCGACGCCCTCGAACAGCTCGTTGATGGTCTCGACGTTCTGCGCGGCGAGCTGCTGGAACAGGAACTCGTTGCCGGCGCGGCGGGCCGAGTCACCGGTACAGGTCTCGCCGGTGCCCAGCACCAGGAACTTCACGCCCGCGGTGGCGAGCAGCTCGGCGACGGCCTTCGTGGTCTTCTTGGCACGGTCCTCGTAGGCGCCGGCGCAGCCGACCCAGAACAGGTACTCGAAGCCGTCGAAGCTCTCGACGTCCTGGCCGTAGACCGGGATGTCGAAGTCCAGCTCGTCGATCCAGGTGGTGCGTTCCTTGGCGTTCTGGCCCCAGGGGTTGCCCTTGAGTTCCAGGTTCTTGAACAGCACGCCCAGCTCGCCGGGGAAGTCGGACTCGACCATGACCTGGTAGCGGCGCATGTCGACGATGTGGTCGATGTGCTCGATGTCCACCGGGCACTGCTCGACGCAGGCACCGCAGTTGGTGCAGGACCACAGCACGTCGGGGTCGATCACGCCGCCCTGCTCGGCGGTGCCGACCAGCGGACGCAGCGCCTGCTCGGGGCCGGAACCCTCGATGCGCGCGAAACCGTCCTCGGGGACGCCGTGTCCGTGCAGGCTCTCGCCCAGCTTGGCGAAGTCGACCGAACCCTCCTCGGGCATCGGCTTGCCCTCGATGATGTACGGCGCCTTGGCGAACAGGTGGTCGCGCAGGTTCATGATGACGAGCTTGGGAGACAGCGGCTTTCCGGTGTTCCACGCCGGGCACTGCGACTGGCAGCGACCGCACTCGGTACAGGTGGAGAAGTCGAGGTTGCCCTTCCAGGTGAAGTCCTCGATCTTGCCGCGGCCGAACACCGCGTCCTCGGCGGGATCGTCGAAGTCGATCTTCTCGCCCTTGTACTCCATCGGCAGCAGCGGGCCGAGGCCGTCGGGCAGGCGCTTGAAGGTGACGTTGATCGGGGCCAGACCGATGTGCAGGTGCTTGGAGTGCAGCACAATCAGCAGGAAGACCAGCATGACGCCGATATGCGACAGCAGCGCGATGGTCTCGATCCAGACGTTGGCGGTGTGGCCCAGCGGAGCCAGCAGCGCGGCCATGCCGTCAGAGAAGAAGGCGCCGTTCTGGTACGGGAAGTGCTCGCCGAGGACGTTGACGGCGGCACCACGGAAGATCGCGTAGGTCAGGATGACCAGGAAGATCATGATGAGGATCTCCCACGCGCCACCGTTGTGCGATCCGTAGAACCGGGACTCGCGGCCGATGTTGTTGGGGTTCTTGGTCAGGCGGATGATCGCGAAGACGACGATGCCGGCCAGCACGGCCAGCGCGAAGAAGTCCTGCAGGAAGCCCAGGACGGCCCAGTGTCCGACGAACGGGATGGCGAACTTCGGGTCGAACAGGACGCCATAGGCTTCCAGGTAGACCGACGCGAGGACGAAGAAGCCCCACATGGTGAAGAAGTGCGCGATGCCGGGGATCGACCACTTGAGGAGCTTCGACTGGGCGAAGACTTCCTTGTTCTGGTTCAGGAAGCGGGTGACGAGATCGTCCTTACGGCCACGTTCGTCGCCGAGCTTCTGCCCGGAGCTGATCAGCTTGGTCAGCCACAGGATGCGCTTGGCGGCGAACCCCAGGACGATGACCGTTGCCAACAGCCCGATGACCAGTCTGGCCACGTCGAGCGTGTGTTCGAGATTCTCCACCGCGCCTCTCCCAGTTATGTAGCTACTAGCCGGTAACTTATTGAGGTTACCAACGGGTAACTTAAGCTAGATGCCTGCTCATAGTCGCATCCTGGGTAGAACGCACGCTAGCAAGGCTGTCCTAACTTGAGCTGCCGCTTTGCGCTCACTTCCTTACCCAGAATCAGCCTCGGCCAAGCGCCGATCGAGGCCTTCCTTATATAAGGGTGGTGTCAGACCTTCTCGACGAGCAGCGCCCGCAGCATCGACAACATCTCCGACCGCGATTCGGCCCCCAACCTGCGGCGAATGCGGGCGACATGGTGCTCGACGGTCTTCGCCGAGATCAGCAGCCGGGCCCCGATGTCGCGGTATGGCATGCCCTGCAGCACCAGCTCCGCGACCTCGCGCTCGCGGTCGGACAGCCGGGTCCAGGCGGGCGTTGCGGCGGATGTGGCCCGAGCGTCACCCGAGGCAGGAGGTGGTGTGGTGTTGCGCACATCTGGGCCGGAAGCGGGCTCACGCGGAATAGCGGGGACCGCGGGCTCGATGGGATCGGCCGCCGCCTCGAGGGCCGCGTCCTGCTTGAGGTCGCGCGCCAGCTGCAGCATGGCCCCGGAGATCCGGCCGTCGGCCGAATGCAACGCGGCCTGACTGGCCAGACGCGTGGCATCCCACGTCATCCCGAAGCGCGCCAGCCCGCGGGCGGCCGCCGTCACCTCGGCGGCGTCGACGTCGCCGGCGAGGACCCGCAGCCACGCCCGGCCGGCGCCGGCGAGCGCGGTGGCGTAGGCGCCGTGCGCACCTTCGGCCCGGCTGGCTGCGGCCAGGGCCTGCCCGTGCGGGGCGACGGCCTCGGGCGCGTTGGCCAGGATGCCGGCGTGCACGCCCGCCCAGTGCAGCGGCACTGCCCAGAGCGCCGGATTGCCGGCGGCCCGCAGCAGCCCGAACGCCTCGGCCAGCGGCTGGCGCAGCTGGTCGAGCTGCTGCAACCGGGCCGCCGCGACCCACAACTCGCCGAGCGGCAGCAGGGCGTACAGGTCCAGGGAGTATTCGGCCAGCACTTCCATGGCCGCGTGCCAGTGTTTCTGCAGGGCGCCGGTGTCGCCGCTGCGCCGGGCGACGGCGGTCTGCAGCGCGGTGAACCACAGCGCGTCGCGGCGGTGCAGGTCGGCGACCTCGGTCGTGCCCAATGCCGGGACGGCGGAATCGAGTTGGCCGTCGAGCATCCGGATCCAGCCCAGCAGCAGCCGGTGGCGCAGACCCGTGAAACCCGCGTCGCCGCCGGTGCGGATGGCCCGGCCGATGACGCTGCGCGCGCGGACGGCGTCACCGCCGTGCAGGGCGACGAGGCTCAGTAGTGCGGCAGGGCTGTCCGGCGCGACGGCGTGCACGCCGTTGGTGGACCCGAGGGCCTGCGTGAGCCGCGCCATCGCGACGGCGAACGGCTGATCGAGCGTCAGCAGCATGCCCTCGGCCATACCGCGCGCCGCGCGCGCGGAAGACGTTGGCGGCAGCGAGTTTTCGGCCTGCAGGCAGGCGCGGGCCAGCTCGGCGTCGGCGGTGGCGACACCGACCACGGCGCCCGCCGCGGCGACGAACGGATCGGGATCGGGGCCGAGCCACCGGAACAGATCCGCGGCATGGGCGGCGGCACCGTCGTGCATCGCGACGCTGGCCGCGATGCGCACCGCCTGGGCGCGGACGCCGGCGTCGTCGGCGGTGAGCAGTTCGTCCGCCAGGGTGCCGGCGGTGGTGCAGTCGCCGGTGACGGCAAGGGCGTCGGCGAGGTGCACGTCGGCCGGGGCGGTGCCCGCGCGGGCCGCCGCCCGGTACAGGCGGGCGGCCTGACGCGGTGCGGCGGACCCGGCGCGGTGAATCAGATCGGCCGCCAGGAGGTCGTCGACGGTGCCGTGCTCGGCCAGCTTCAGCGCCAATTCGGTTGACAGGGTGGCGGATTCGACCTGCGAGCGCAGCAGCCGGCATTCGGTCTCGCGGTGCCGCGCGGCGCCGACCAGCCGGGTGAGCGACCGGTGCAGCGTGTCGATGAACCGCGGGTGCAGCGACGCGGACAGCAGGCCGCTGGCGCGGGCCCGGTCCATCAGCACGGCCGCGTCGTCGCCGGGCAGTTGCAAGGCGGCGGCGATGTCGTCGGGCCCCAGTTCCGGGCTGAGCGAACACAGCAACAACGTGTCGAGCAGGTGCTCGTCGAGCCGGCGCAGCCGTTCACTCAACGCGACGGACGCGGCCCGGACCGGATCGGCGCCCGACGCCAGCGCCGACAGCGCCGAGTACACCAGCAGCGGGATGCCGCCGGTGGCGACGATCAATGCGGGCACCTGCGTGCCGGGGACGCCGGCGCGGGCCAGCGCCTCGTTGATCTCGCGGGGCGTCATCGGCGCCAGCTGAATCGGCGGATGCTGCCGACTGAGAGTGGTAGTGAGGGCGTTGAGCGCGCGCTCGTGCGCCAACGGCTCGGCGCTGACCACCACGGTGCGGGCCGGGTCACCGGCCAGCTCGGTCAGCGCGTCCAGCTCTTCCGGGGACAGCAGTTGGGCATCGTCGATGACGATGGCCGCGTCCGGTGCCTCGCCGGGCTTCGGCACCCGCGCGAGCATCGTCGTGCCGTTGGCCCGCAACGTCTTTCGCACCGCTTCCAGCGCGGTGGTCTTGCCGCTGCCGATTCCGCCGAGCACCAGCGACGTGCCGGCCGCTGCGGTCATTGGCTGGTCGATGCCGAGGGTTGCGCGGTGATGGGCGCCGATGCGGTGGCCACCGATGCCGACGGAGCAGACCCGGTCTCCGCCGACACGGAGGCCGTCTTGGGCGGTTGCTCCACCGTGGGCTGGCTGCTGGGCGCCTGGGTCGTCGGCAGAGCCGTCGGAGTCTGCGTGCTGGGCGGCTGCGTCGTCGGCGGCTTCGTCGTGGTCGGCGGCTGCGTGGTGGTGGGCGGCTGCGTCGTCGTCGGCGGCTGGGTCGTCGTAGTGGGCGGCTGCGTGGTGGTCGTGGTGGTCGGGGGTGTGGTGGTCGTCGTTGTCGTTGTCGACGGTGTGGTCGTCGTCGTAGTCGTGGTGGTTGTCGTGGTCGTCGTCGAGTTCGTGGTCGACGAGTCACTGGTGGTCGTCGTCGTGGTCGGCGCGTCGGTCGTGGTGGTGACCGGGTTGGTCACTGTCGAGGTCTCGACCTGGCCGTTCGGATTCGTCTGTGTCACAACGGACTTCGTGGCCTTGTAGGTGCTCGTGGTGATGGAGCCGTCGGGGCCGGTGATGGTCGTGGTGACGTCGACGGTCACCGGGCCGGACGGGGTGTCGTTGCTGGTGAGTCCGACGGCAGCCCAACTGCCGCCGGCGACCAGGAACGCCGCCGCGGCCGCGCCGAAGATCAGCGGTGGGCGCCGGTACCAGGGGACCGGCGCCACGTCCGGCAGGTTGTCCTCTTCTTCGTGAGCGAAGTCCATCGCCGGCCGCGCGGTGGTCTCACCGTAGGGCGCGGCCTCGGCGTAGCCGGTCGCAAAGTCTGCGCCGCCGACCGCCGCGCCGGGGTCCTCGTCGTCGGACCAGGCGAGCGACGGCCCGACGGTCGAGGACGGGTTCGCGTCGGCGGGCGGCACCGGGGCGGCCATGGTCGCGGGGCCGCCCGCCCATGCCGCGGGACCGGCCGCCCAGCCCATCGTCGGGGCCATGCCCGTCGGGGCGTCGGCGCTCATGGTGCGCTGATCGACCAGCGGGGCGCCGCCGGCCGCGGTGAGCGCCGGCTGCGGTGAGGTCACCACCGGAACCCGGAAGTGCTCCGAAAGGCGTTGGGTGACAATCGGAATCGACGCGCCGCCGCCGGCGGTGGCCACGGCGGTCAGGACGCCGGCCGGAATCTGGTTGCGCTGCAGCGTTTCCTGCAGGACGGCGAGCAGCCCGGCCAGGGCCGGTTCGAGCAGCCGTTCCAGCTCGGGGCGGGTGATGCGCAGCGCCGACGCGAAGCCGGGCAGGTTGGCGTTCACCGACGTCGCGGTCTCCGACGAGAGGCGCTCCTTGGCCTGCCGACACTGGTCGCGCAGCTGCGACAGCGAGCCGACGGCCGCGGTGCCGGCCGGATCGGCATCGGACGACTCGGTGATGCCGGCGATGACGTGGTTGAGCAGCGCCTGGTCGACGAGGTCGCCGGAGAACTCCGGGTAGCGCACCGTCTCGCCGATCTGGCTCAGCGTCGCGGCGTCGGCGATGGTCACGCTGGTGCCGCTGCCGCCGAAATCGCACAGCGCCACCACGCCGTGATCCGGCAGTCCGGACCCGGCCTTGAGGCCGGCCAGCGCCGCGGCCGCGTCGGAGACCACGGGTGCGGCGGCCAGACCCGGCTTGCCGCGCAGCGCCGCAGAGAGCGCGCCGATGGTGGACATACCCCAGTGCGCTGGAGCGGCGATGACGATCGGGGCGCCGCCGCCCGCGGTGCGGGCCATGGAGTCGAGGGCCTCGGCAAGGACGGCCTCACCGCGATGCGCCGAGCCGTCGGGAGCGATCAGGGGGATCGGGTCGCCGACGCGCTCGACGAACCCGGTCAGGACCAGGCCGCCCGGTTGCGTGGGGATGCCGACTTCGGCGGGCCGGTCGGGGTACAGGGCCAGGATGGCGCGACGGCTCACCGGCGGTCGCCCGGCCGGCACGGCCACCAGATTGGTCTGGCCGATCGACAAACCGAGGCTCATAAACGTCCACTCCTTTGATGCGCTACCGGGCTCAGGCCACCCTATGCGCTGGCAGCCCGGGGTTGGGACACAATCCCCTAACGATTGGTGAATCCCTAATGGGAGTGCCCCTAACGGATGGTGTCGGGTGCTGGGGTCAGCACCGATCTCTGGGAGCTATATCGGCGATAGCATCGAAATAGTTATCAAGAGGCCCCCAGGAAGGAGTAGGTGCCATGGCAAATCCGCTACTGGATTTCGTCATGTCGGTGGTGCGTGACCCCGACGTGGCTGCGCACTACGCCGCCGACCCTGCCGGTGCCATCGCCGACGCCAATCTCACCGGCGTCACCACGGCGGATGTCGCGCACCTGATCCCGGTGGTGTCCGAGTCCCTGGGCACAGTGTCCTCCGCGGCGGGTGGCGTGCCAACCGCCGGCTTCGACGATCCCGGCGTCAACGTCTGGACCAGTGGCGCCGCCACCGCGGCGTTCGACGCCTTCGATGCCTTCGACACGCACGTGCCGACGGTGGTGTCACCGCAGGTGATTTCCGACCCTGACCTGGGAGGATTCGACAGTGGACCGGGCCTGCCGGACCACACCGCCGTGCCGGACCTCGCGGTGTCCGACGACCTCGGCCTGCACAGCGACGTCCCGGTCGTCGATGCCGGCGAGCTGTCGGATCCGGGTGCGCTCGACTGGCACCTCGTCGATACCGCAGACCCGTCTGCCGGCGTCGAACACCACCAGGGCTTCGACTTCTTCAGCTGACCCACTCATCCCGACAAACGCCGGTGGCCGCCATGGCCACCGGCGTTTTCTGTTTCTGACCGCGCACTCAGCAAACACCCTAGCCATCCCCTAATCCCCTAATAGGGGGAGCTTGGATACCCCACTAAGTTTCATTGGGGGTAGGGGTGGTTGCCCCGTTTGCACGGCCCTCGACGGCCCCTAACGTTGTTCTCAGTTCGCCGGACAGCGGCGAGAAGAACTTCCAAAGAGCAACACCCCAACGAAAGGGACTCCAATGACCAGCCTGATCGAATTCATCATCGACCTCTTCCGCTTCCCGACCATCGCGAGCTCGTTCGTCGCGAACCCGGAGCAGACCATGCGCGACGCCGGCCTCGCCGGTGTCACCTCCGCGCAGCTCGCCTCGGTGGCCGCCAGCGCCGTCCCGGCCGGCGTGGTCCTCGGTGGCGGCGACCCGGTCGTCGGCCTGCAGAACGCGGTTTCGGACTACTACAGCATGTCCTCGCCGTTCTCCCCGCAGACCTCCTTCGCCCCCGAGTTCGCCAGCCGGAACCAGACGGACTTCGCCAGCCACAACAACGTGCCGATCGCCAGTGGCAACGACATCCCGGTGCTGAGCCCCGAGCAGCACGCCGGCGCCAACGCCCAGCAGGGTGCCTTCAACCTGGGCTTCGGTGACATCACCCTCGGTGGCAGCCACGTCCAGCAGGGCGACGGTGGCGTCAACATCGCGGGCAACAACCACGGTGACATCGCCAGCGGCGAGGGCGCCGTGCAGGGCGACGGCAACACCGTCACCAACGGCGACATCCTGACCGGCAGCCACTCGCCGGTGATCGTCGGCACCGGCAACCACGCGACCGACAACTCGCAGACCGCGGGCGGCCACATCATCCAGGGCAACTCCGGCCCGGTGGTCAACGACGTCAACACCGGTGGCGGCAACGGCGGCGGCGCGAGCGCCGGCGGCGGCCTGATCGGTGGCGGCCACGCGAGCGGCGGCAGCGGTGGCAGCGGCGGCAACATCGTGATCAACGACGGCAACACCTCGTCGACGCACGTCGGTGGCAACCAGACCACGGTCGGTGGCGACCTGGGCAGCGGCAACAAGAGCGTCATCGACGACTCTTCGCACTCCTCGACCGTCAACACCAGCCTGAACAGCGGGAACACGGCCAACACCAGCATCGGTAGCGGCAACAGCACCCACACGAACATCGGCAGCGGGAACACCACCCACACCGAGCTGAGCTCCGACAACTCGGTCCACAGCACGGTTGCCGACAACTCGGTGCACGAGGCGAGCATGAACACCTACGCACCGACCGAAACCCACACCACCACCGATTTCAGCCACACCACCCACGTCGATCCGCACATGCACTGATCGATCGCGACAAACCGTCCGGCGGGGCCACTTGCAGGCCCCGCCGGATGTTTGCGCATACCGTTAGACAGTGACAATGCAGTCGAGGAGAGCCCAGTGACGCAGCCGAACGAGGCGAACCCGCGCCCGGTCGCGGTGATCGTCGAGTTGATCGACCACACCAGCCGGATCGCAGGCCTCAACGACCGCGACGACCTGGCGCAGCGGTTGCTGGCGGCCAAGACCCGGATCAGCGATCCACAGATCCGGGTGGTCATCGCCGGACAGCTCAAGCAGGGCAAGAGCCAGTTGCTGAACTCGTTGCTGAACATGCCGGTCGCCCGCGTCGGCGACGACGAGAGCACCGTGCTCACGACCGTCGTCCACTACGGCGATGCGGCGGCCGCCGAACTCGTGCTGGCGTCCGCTCAGGAAGGGGGCGACCCGTCCGTCGTCGCGATTCCGCCCAACCAGCTGTCGACCGATCTGCGCCACGCCCCGCAGGCGCAGGGCCGCCAGGTGCTGCGCGTCGAAGTCGCGGCGCCGAGCCCGATGCTCAAGGGCGGCCTCACCTTCGTCGATACCCCCGGCGTCGGCGGGCTGGGGCAGCCCCACCTGTCGGCGACGCTCGGCCTGTTGCCCGATGCCGACGCCCTCCTGATGGTCAGTGACACCAGTCAGGAGTTCACCGAGCCCGAGCTCACGTTCATCCGGCAGGCCCTCGAAATCTGCCCGGTGGCAACGATTGTCGCCACCAAGACCGACCTGTACCCGCACTGGCGGGAGATCGTCGCGGCCAACGCCGCGCACCTGCAGCGCGCGCGGCTGAACGTTCCGATGGTTCCGCTGTCCTCGGCGCTGCGCACCCACGCGCTGGCGCTGAACGACAAGGAACTTAACGACGAGTCCAACTTCCCGGCGATCATCAAGTTCCTCACCGACAAGGTGCTCAGCCGCGAGAACGACCGCATCAAGGACCAGGTGGTCACCGAAATCCACGCGGCCGCAGAACATCTCACCCTGGCGGTGTCCACCGAACTGGCGGCGATCAACGACCCCGAGAAGATCGAGCGCATCAAGGCCGAGCTCGAGCAGAAGAAGGAAGACGCCCAGAATGCGTTGCAGCAGACCGCATTGTGGCAGCAGGTGCTCAACGACGGCATCGCCGACCTGACGGCCGACGTCGACCACGACCTGCGCAACCGCTTCCGCAACATCACCGCGCACACCGAGCGCATCATCGACGGCTGCGATCCCACCCAGCACTGGGCCGAGATCGGCGCCGAGTTGGAGAACGTGGTCGCGACGGCTGTCGGCGACAACTTCGTCTGGGCGCACCAGCGCGCCGAGGCCCTCGCCGCGGAGGTGGCCCGCACATTCGTCGAGGCCGGGCTGGATTCGGTCGAACTGGCCGAGGTCCGGGCCCGGGACATGGGCGCCGGGCTGGGTGAGTTCAACCCCGTGGCGCGGCTGGAGTCCGAGCCGATCCGCGCCGGGCACAAGGTCATCACCGGGATGCGCGGGTCCTACGGTGGTGTGCTGATGTTCGGCATGCTGACCTCGTTCGCCGGGCTGGGCATGTTCAACCCGCTGTCGCTGGGCGCCGGACTGGTGCTGGGCCGCAAGGCCTACAAGGAGGACATGGAGAACCGCATGCTGCGGGTGCGCGGCGAGGCGAAGATGAACGTCCGCCGGTTCGTCGACGACGTGTCGTTCGCCGTCGGCAAGGAGTCCCGCGACCGGTTGCGAAACATCCAGCGGCACTTGCGTGATCACTACCGTGGCATCGCCAATCAGACCACCCGCTCGCTCAACGAATCGCTGCAGGCAACCCTCGCGGCGGCGCAGATCGAAGCGGGCGAGCGCGACAACCGCGTGCGGGAACTGGAGCGGCAGTTGAACATTCTGCGCCAGGTCCTCGAGAACACCGTGAAACTGACTCCCGCACTCGCCCAGTGAGCACAAGCGCACGCGTCCGCGCCATCTTGGGCGGCGTCATCTCGGCCTACCGGTCCGACCCCGTCTACCAGCACCGGCCGCAGGCCCTCGCCGAGCTGGACTGGATCGGCCGCCGGCTCGATCAGCCGATCCGCATCGCCCTGGCCGGAACCCTCAAGGCCGGCAAGTCGACACTGGTGAATGCGCTTGTGGGCGAAGAGATTGCCCCCACCGACGCCACCGAGGCCACCCGCCTGGTCACCTGGTTCCGGCACGGCGCCACGCCCCGGGTCACCGCGAACCATCGGGACGGCCGCCGGACCGACGTGCCGATCACGCGCGGTGACGGCCTCACCTTCGACCTGGCGCGGTATTCCGGGGCGGAGGGCGCCGCCAACGTGGGAGACATCGTCGACCTCGACGTGCAGTGGCCCGCAGCGGAATTGGAACAGACGACCATCATCGACACGCCGGGCACCTCGTCGCTGTCACGTGACGTCTCCGACCGCACGCTGCAACTGCTCGTGCCGCGTGACGGCGTACCGCGGGTGGACGCCGTCGTCTTCCTGCTGCGCACCCTCAACGCGCCAGACATCGCGCTGCTCAAGCAGATCGGGGAACTCGTCGGCAGCGGCTCGGGCGCCCTCGGCGTCATCGGCGTCGCGTCGCGGGCCGACGAGATCGGGGCCGGACGCATCGATGCCATGATGTCGGCCCGTGAGGTGGCCACCCGATTCACGTCGGAGCTGGACCGCACCGGCGTCTGCCAGGCCGTCGTCCCGGTGTCGGGCCTGCTGGCGCTGACCGCACGCACACTGCAGCAGAGCGAATTCACCGCGCTGCAGAAGTTGGCCGCCCTGGACGGTGACGGCGCGACGGCCCTGACCAAGGCAATGCTGTCTGCCGATCGCTTTGCCCGACAGGATGATTCGCTGCCGGTGGACGCCATCACCCGGGCCGCGCTGCTGGACCGGTTCGGCATGTTCGGCATCCGGATCGCGATCGCGGTGCTGCGCGCCGGCGTCACCGACTCCCAGGGGTTGGCCGACGAACTGCTGGACCGCAGTGGGCTGGTGGCCCTGCGCGACGTCATCGATCAGCAGTTCGCGCAGCGCGCCGACATGCTCAAGGCGCACACCGCGTTGCGCTCGCTGCGGCGCTTCGTGGAGGCCAATCCCATCTACGCGACGCCGTTCATCCTGGCGGACATCGATCCCCTGCTGGCCGACACACATGCCTTCGAAGAATTGCGACTTCTCGGTCAATTACGTTCCCGGCCAACCACATTGAACGACGACGAGATGGCGTCGCTGCGCCGCATCATCGGCGGCTCGGGGACCGACGCGGCCAGCCGGCTCGGGCTGAGCAACGATGCGCCGTACGACGGCCCGCGGGCGGCGTTCGCGGCGGTGCAGCGGTGGCGCCGCCGGGCCGATCATCCGCTCAACGACCCCTTCACCGCACGCGCCTGCCGGGCCGCCGTGCGCAGTGCCGAGGCCCTCGTCGCCGACTATGCGGCGCAGGGAAGGTGAGATATTCGAGATCGTTGGCAATTTGGTACCCCGCGCGGCTACCGTTTGCGGGTGGCTCAATCGTTTGACCCTTTCGGCCTGGTAGGACGCGCGGTGGACGCCGCTCGACTCGGTCTGGACGTCTACAGCTGGACCGAGCAGCAGATCGTCGGCGCGTTGCGCAAAGGCCTCAACGAACTGGAACCGGAAGACAGTGACGACGACGTCGTCTCGGCGCCCACTGAGGCGCCCGCCGAAGAGTCGCTCAACTCCAAGATGAGCCAGCTGCTGAACCGGGCGCTCGACCAGAACACCGCCGGCAGCCAGACCGAGCTGTACCACCATCTGCTCGATCAGTTGGTGGCCGACGAGGCCCGCATCGTCGGCGCCCTGTCCGACGGCTCCGTCTCGCCCTTGGTCAACGTCTACGACCGGACCCGCAAGCCGGTTCTGGAGAACGCGGCACTGGTCGGCCGGACCGCGAACGTCGCCCTCCCGCAGATGACGCCGCAGTACGTCGGGCATTTGCTGGCGCTACGCCTCGTGGAGATCGGTCCGGAGGATTCTGCGCTGAAAACCGAGTACGAGGTGCTGATGGCTGAGACCATCGTCCTCAACGCGATCAAGGCCGCGTCGAAGGGTCCGCTGCCCGCCAAGGTGGAGAAGCTGACCTTGACGCTGTCGCCGCTGGGCCGATCGCTGTGGGCCGCCGCCACCGCGGAGGACGACCAGAACGGGTGGCGCTGATGTCCTTGACCGAGATCCTCCTCGACTTCCGCGAGCACTGGATCATCTACTTCTCCATGCCGCTGGTGGCCGCCTTCGTCGGCTGGAGCACCAAGATCGTGGCGATGGAGATGATCTACCGGCCGCTGGAGTTCAAGGGCATCGGTCCCATCGGCTGGCAGGGCATCATCCCGCGACGGGCCGGCAAGGTCGGCTCCACCACCATCGAGCTGCTCACCGCGAATCTGCTCAAACCCGAGGAACTGCTGTCCCGGATCGACGCCAAAGAGGCCGTCGAGGTGCTGCGCGAACCGCTGTCGGCGTCGATCAACGACATCGCGCGCGACGTCGCCGAGGAAATTCGTCCGGGCCTGTGGGATTCCCTGCCCGAGGCCGGGCGCCAGGCGATCCTCAACCGCATCCACTCCCAGGCTCCGCGCATCACCGAGAAGATGCTGAACGAGATGCAGTCGGACCTCAGCCGGTTCGTCGACCTGCAGTTTCTCGCGGTCACCACGCTGGTGCGCAACAAAGAGAAGCTCAACAAGCTGATGCGTGGCCTGTCCGACGACGCCATGGCGTTCGTCCGGCGCAGCGGCATCTACTTCGGTCTGATCATCGGTACCGCGCAGATGTTCGTCTGGGCCATCTTCAAACTGCCGTGGATCATGCCGGCCTTCGGCTTCGGTATCGGTCTGATCAGCGACTACATCGCGCTCAACATGCTGTTCCGGCCCATCAAGCCGACGAAGTACCTGGGCTTCATCAAGTTCCAGGGGCTGCTGCACGCCCAGCGCGAGAAGATCACCGCCGACTACGCGCGCATCCTCTCCGAGGACCTCTTCGCGCCGGACATCCTCTTCGACGGCATCCTCAAAGGTCCCGGCGCCGACAAGCTGTTCGCCATGATCGCGCGTGAGGTCGAGGCCGCCATCGACAACGAGATCGGCGGTTGGACCGGCACCGTCGTGAAGTTCGCGGTCGGCACGTCGAAGTACAACGCGCTGAAAGACCGGGTCGTCGATCTCGTGGTCGAGCGGCTGCCGGCCACGCTGCTGGACGCGCAGGACTACGCCATGAGCAAGATCGATCTGGAACAGACGATCATCGAGAAGATGAATCAGCTCAGCAACGAGGAGTACGAGTCGATTCTGCGGCCGGTGTTCAAGGACGACGAACCGTTGATGGTCGCCATCGGCGCCATCCTCGGTGGCTGCGTCGGTGAACTCCAGGTGCTGATGATCGAGTTCTTCACGCACTAGTGCGGGCGCGGTCCCGGCGGGTGGGTGCGCCGGGACTGGGTGATCGACGTCGACGTCTTCGGGGTGCGGCTGGTGGTCGTGCTGTCACCTGACGGCGTGGACGTGGGAGTCGTCGTCGTATCCGTCGTGGGCGGCACGTCGATGTCCGTGGTCGACGGGGTCACCGACGAGTAGCTGGTGGACGTCGGCGTGCTCGTGGTGACCGCCGTGGTCGACGGTTGGCCGGAGTCATCCACGATGACGGGCACTGGCGGCGGCTGCGGTTGGTTGTTGTGCCGCACCAGCCACGATCCCGCGAAATACAGCAGTGCGATCGCGGCGAGCGCGGCCAGGCTGGCGCCGACGACATGCGGGGTGCGCTCGTGCCACGGCCGCTCGGTCATGGCCGGTCAGCGTAGCTGGGGAATGACCTCCGTGCTGAAGAACTCGATGTGGTCGAGATCGGCCATGTCCAGTACCTGCAGATAGATGCGCTCGACCCCGGTCGCGACGAACGGCGCCAGCTTGTCGACGATCTCGGCCGGCGTGCCGACGGTGGGGGAGTTGCCGCGCATCTCGTCGACCTCGCGGCCGATGGCGGCGGCCCGGCGGGCGATCTCCGCCTCGTCCTTGCCGGCGCACAGCACGAAAGCCGCCGAGTACGTGATGCTTTCGGGTGCCCGGCCAGCCGCGTCGACGGCCGCCCGGACCCGGCCGAACTGTGTGGTCAGGGTGTCGATGTCGACGAACGGGATGTTGAATTCGGAGGCGAACCGGGCGGCGAGCGCCGGGGTCCGCTTGGCGCCGCCGCCGCCGATGATCACCGGCGGGCGGGCCTGTGCCGGCTTGGGCAGCGCCGGGGAGTTCTTGACGGTGTAGTGCTTGCCAGTGAAGTCGAACTGCTCGCCGACCGGGGTGTCCCAGAATCCGGTGATGATCTGCAGCTGTTCTTCCAGCCGGTCGAAGCGTTCGCCGAGGCTGGGGAACGGGATGGCGTAGGCCTCGTGCTCTTCGGCGAACCACCCGGCACCGAGGCCCAATTCCACACGGCCCCCGCTCATTTCGTCGACCTGCGCGACGGCGATGGCGAGCGGGCCCGGGTAGCGGAACGTGGCGGAGGTGACCATGGTGCCGAGCCGGATGGTGCTCGTCTCCCGCGCGATGCCGCCGAGCGTCACCCAGGAGTCAGTGGGGCCGGGCAGCCCGTCGCCGGCCATGGCCAGGTAGTGGTCGGAGCGGAAAAATGCTGAGTAGCCGAGCCTTTCGGCGGTCTGAGCGACGGCGAGCTGGTCGGCGTAGGTGGCACCCTGCTGTGGTTCGACGAATACCCGGAAGTCCATGCCGCCCAGCCTAGTGAATCAGAACGCCTTGGCACCCGCCGTCGAGACGAACATCCCGTGGCCCGTCGCGGCATTGGTGAAGCGGGTGCCTTCGGCCCCGGCGAGGATGGTCCAACCCACCGCCGAGTACGTCTGGTAGTCCAGGGTGACCGTCGGGATGGCACCGAGATTGCCCAAGCCCCAAGACAATTTGCCGGCAGCGGTGACCCGGACGCCGCGCGCGGTCTCCCCGTTGACCTGTGGCGCATTGGCGAACGACGACTCGCAGTCGACGGCGGCCGTGTTGAGCTGGCACCGGGTCTGGCCGGACTTGGTCGCGATGAAGACATAGCCGTTCTGCGGAGCCAGGGCCTGCGCCGTGGGTGGCACGGCGCTCGGTACGGGGATGGGGCTCACCGGGACCGGGCGGATCGCCTTCTCACTCGGTGTGGGTGTGCTGGTGGACGCGGTGGTCGACAGGCCACCGGCCGGTCCGGACTGCGGGTTCCCGGTGGTGGTGCTGTCGCAGCCCGCGAGCAGCGTGGCAGCCAGCGCAGCGGTGGCAGACATGGTGAGCCGTGTGTGGTTCATCGGCCATCAGGCTACGGGAGATCTGATCGCGCTGATCCAGACCGCTGCCCCGGCGCGTCCTGCTGCCTAACGTCGAACTTCCGTAGTGAACAGAGGTGGCGATGAGCAGAAAACACATATCCCCGCTCGGCGTGGTCGGCGTCGTCGCCATCGCGGTGGCCGGAGTTCTGATCGGGTTCAAGAACATTCACGGTTCATCGCCGGATGCACTGTTGAACGTGTCGTACGACCCGACGCGCGAGCTGTACGCGGCGCTGGACCCGCAGTTCGTTGCGGAGTACCGCAAGCAGTCCGGCGTCACCGTCGACATCGCTCAGTCGCACGGCGGATCCGGCCGGCAGGCGCGCAACGTCATCGACGGTACGTCGAAAGCCGGTGTGGTCTCACTGGCGTTGGTCAGTGACGTCGACAAGCTGGCCAAGCGCGGGCTCATCGCCAAGGACTGGCAGCACCGGCTGCCCAACAACTCGGTCCCCTATACGTCGACCATCGTGTTCGTGGTCCGCAAGGACAACCCGAAGAACATCCACGACTGGCCCGATCTGGTCAAGGGCGATGTCTCGGTGGTGACCCCGGACCCGCGCACGTCGGGCAACGGCAAGCTCAGCGTGCTGGCCGGGTGGGGTTCGGTGACGACCCGTGGCGGCTCCGAGGCAGCGGCCCACGACTACCTGGCGGCGTTGTTCAAGCACGTCGCCGTCGCCGATGAGGGCGCGCGTGGCGCGGCCACCAGCTTCGCCGTGCAGAAGATCGGCGATGTGCACCTGACGTGGGAGAACGAAGCCATCCGGGAGGTGGCTGCGGCACCGAACGAGCTGCAGATCGTGTACCCACCGGTGAGCATCAAGGCCGAACCCGCGGTGGCCTGGGTGGATGCGAACGTGGCCGGCAAGAAGACCGAGGTCTACGCGAAGGCCTACCTGAACTACCTGTTCACCGATCCTGCCCAGGACGTCATCGCGAAATACGGGTACCGCTCGATCAACCCTCAGATCCAGGCCAAGTATCGGGCCCAGTTACCGGACATCGCGCTGTTCCCGGTGTCGGCGATCGCCAAGGACTGGGACGACGCCGCCGAAAAGTTCTTCGGCGACAACGGAATCGTCGACACCATTCATATCCCTGCGCAGCGAACGGTGGTGGGATCGTGAGCCTGCTTTCGAACCTGAAGACCAACTACGACCGCACCCTCGCCCGGCGCGATCTGATCGCCGGCCTGACGGTGGCCGCCATCGCTCTCCCACAGGGTATGGCCTACGCCCTGATCGCCGGCGTCGACCCCAAATACGGTGTCTTCTCGGCCATCGTGGTGACCCTCATCGCGTCGATATTCGGCTCGTCGTCGCACCTGATCAACGGACCCACCAGCGCCATCTCACTGTTGGTGTTCAGCTCGCTGGCGTTCATCGATCCCGAGAACCGCACCGAACTGTTCGAGGCACTGTTCCTGCTCGCGGTGCTGGTGGGCACCATCCAGATTCTGATCTCGGTGTTCAAGCTGGGTGACCTGACCCGGTACATCTCCGAGTCGGTGATCGTCGGGTTCATGGCGGCGGCCGCGTTCCTACTTGCCTTGGGCCAGTTGGGAAATGCGCTCGGCGTCAAGGACCGGGGCAACGGCAACATGCAGGTGCTGTACCGCACCTACCTCACGCTGTTCCACGGCGACGCGATCAACTACCGGGCCGTGGTGCTGAGTGTCACGGCTGTCGTCGCGGCGGTCGTGCTCCGAAAGTTGGTGCAGCGCTATGGCTGGCCGCAGATCGACATGCTTGCCGTGCTGGTCATCGCGGCGCTGATCGCCTACTTCTCGGGCTGGTCGACACCCGGGCACGGCGGCAAGACCGCGGTGTCGATCACCGGAAAGATTCCCGCCAGCCTGCCCGACTTCCACATTCCAGTGGTGCATTGGGAGTGGCTGCCGCATCTGTCGGAGGGCGCGTTGGCGGTCGCGTTCATCGGTTTGATCGAGGCGCTGTCGATCGCGAAAGCCATTGCGCACCAGACACAGCAGAAGATCGACTACAACCGGCAGATTCTGGCGGAAGGCCTGGCCAACCTCACCGGTGGCTTCTTCCAGAGCCTGCCCGGTTCGGGTTCGCTGTCGCGGTCGGCCATCAACTTCCAGGCCGGTGCGGCCACCAGGTTCTCCGGCGTCATCGCGTCGGTGGCGGTGGCCGGCGCACTGCTGCTGTTCGCGCCGCTGCTGAGTTACATCCCGAAGGCGGCGCTGGCCGGTCTGCTGCTGGTGACGGCGGTTCGCCTGGTCGATTTCCAACGACTGGTGCACACCGTCCGGGCCTCTCGTTACGACGCCGGTCTGGTGATCGTCACGGCAATCACCGGCGTGGTCGTCGACCTGGACAAGGCGGTGCTGCTCGGCGTCGCGCTGTCGATCCTGCTGTTCGTCCCGCGCGCCTCCAAGCTCAAGATCGCCGAGCTCGTGGTCACGCCGGAACGGGTGGTCCGAGAACGGGTCGGCGACGAGCCGGACAATCCGGCGGTGCTCATCTACGACATCGAAGGAGAGTTGTTCTTCGGTGCCGCACCGGAAATCGAGCACGCGCTGGACGCGCTCACCGAGCGGGTCAAGGCCGAAGGCACCCAATTCGTGGTGCTCCGGCTCAAACGTGCCCGCAACCCCGACGCGGTCGGCATCGAGCGTGTCGAGCGGTTCCTGCACGACCTGACCGAGCTCGGTGTCACCGTCCTGCTGGCCGGCGTTCGGCCCGACACCCTGGACGTCCTGAGCAACGTCGGGCTGCGCGACTGGTTCCCGGACGAGCGCATCTTCCCGGAAGAGGAGAAGGAGTTCTCGGCAACGCTCAAGGCGGTCCGCTACGCGGAGTCACGGCTGGTCCCGAGTCGTGTCGGCAGCGACGAGGAGCTGTACTACCTGGTCTGACCGGACCCGCTACTGCGGCAGCAGCGGGGGACGGCAGATGTTGTTGATCGGGTCCCACCACGCGCCGTCGCGGCAGTCGAGCGGCGTCGTCGAGACCGGCGGCCGGCAGCTGTTGATGTTCGGGTCCCACCAGCCGCCCGGACAGTTCTGCACCAGCGGGGCCTGGCACCGGTTCTGCACCGGATCCCACCAGGTGCCGTTGTCGCAGTCCGCGTTGCTGACGGCCGGCGCGATCGCTGCGGTGATGGCCATGGGTGCCAAGGCGGCCGCGGCGATGACGGCGGCACGCTGCAGAGACTTGTGCATGCCGTCAGCCTAAATGGCCTCAGTTACAAGGCAAGTCACCCGGTGTGTAGTAGGGCACCCCGGCCGGGGTGTAGCACGGCGGCCGGCCGGCGGCGGCCTGCGCGGCCGCGTCCTCCGGAGCCGCCGCGGCCACCGCCGCATCACCGGCGATGTTGGTACAGCCGCCGGCACTCACGTGGCGACCGCCGACGCTGCCGCACACATCGGAGTGTGCGACCGGTGCGCCGACGGTCGGCACGGCCGCGGACGCCAGCAGCAACAACACTGCAGCAACGCTTTTCTTCATGCGAAGATTATTGACGACTTCGTCAGGCTGGTATCAGTTTTCCTTGTAACTACCGTCGTCGGTCCGGGTGAAGTAGCGGCCGGGCGGGGGCAGCGGGTCGCGGCGCAGCGGTCCGGCGACCGGGCGGTGCCACGGTGTCATCGGTACCTCGTCGACGACGCGGACGAACGCCGGCCGTTGCGCGGCCGGCAGACTCGCGAGTGCCTCGTCCAAGTCGCCGGCGGAGACGTCCTGCCCGTCCACCAGGGACAGCGCCGCGACCGCCACTTCGGCGTCGTCGGCGGCGACGCCATAGGTGTGCACCAGGTCGACGGCGGGCAGCTTGCCGAGGGCCGCGGTGATCGGCAGGGACGCCACCACCTCGTCGGCGGTGCGGATCTGGGTGTCGACCGAGTCGATCAGCCAGTAGTCGCCGTCGGCGTCCCGGCTGACCAGGCTGCCGCTGGAGAACCAGGCGTCGCCGGCCTCGAACAGATTGCGCAGCGGCGGCGCCGACGCGGTGGTGGCCGAGCTGATCTTCACCAGCAGCAGGCCGGTCTCGTCGTCGGCGCACCGGATGGCGTAACCGTCCGCGCCCGAAACAAGTTGCTGCGCTTCGGGATCCCATCGCACGACCTCGACGGTCGCGCTGCCGGGGAGCGGCCGCCCCAGCGATCCGGGCTTGGCCGGGTTGACGTTGGCCAGGATGGCCTCGCCCTCGCTGGTGGACCAGAAGTCGAGAACACCGGCCGGCGCGAACCGGTCCAGCACGCGGCGCCACAGGCCGCGGGGCATGCCGGAGCCGACGAACAGGCGCACCGAGTGGTTGCGCTCGGCGGGCTGCGGGGCGGCGTTGACCAGCGGCCGCAGCTGCGCCCACGTGTAGCAGACGATGGTCACGCCGTAGCGGCGCACTTCCGTCCAGAACGTCGTCGGGTCCAGGTCCTTGGCCATCGCCAGCCGACTGCCGCCCGCGACCGCGCCGCCGATGCCCGTCAGCAGGCCGGAGGTGTGGTAGATCGGGTTGATGCAGTAGACGGTGTCGGAGTTGTTCAGCGTCGCCGACGTCGCGGTTCCGTATGCCGACAAACCGAAGCGGCCGTTGGTGACTCGGATGGGGCGGGGATCGTCGTCCGGGCCGCCGAAGAAGATGAATGCGAGCTCGCCGGCACGGCCCGGGTTGGGGCGGTACCAGTCGGGGATGCGCACGGCGTTGGTCTCGCCGATCTCGAGGGCCGTCAGGGTGCGGTCCCGGTTGAGGTACGGGGTGTCCAACAGGAATGTGTGCAGCGGCCGGCCGGCGAAGTCGGCCTCGGAATGTTCGGGGTCGGCGATGACGCGGTTGACCCTGCCGAGCTCGACTTCACGCGCGGTATCGGCACCGGGCCGGAGCATCACGGCCACGGCACCGATGCGGTTGAGTGCCGTCACCACCGCCAGTGCCGACGGGCGCGTGCCCATCAACACGCCGACGTGCTCACCGGCGCGCACGCCCGCGGCGAGCAGGCCGCGCACCACCGCGTCGATGCGGACCTTGTTCTCGCCGTAGGTGTAGCTGCGGTCCTCGTACATGAAGCTGACGTCGTTGGGCGCGTGCTGCGCCTGCTCATCGAACAAGAGCGCCAACGAGATTCGGGTGTTCGCGTCCAGTCTCCGGATGCGTGCCAACCGGGGCATCTGACGCGACACGGTGCCGAACATGCCGCGGACGTCCCCGACCGACCGCGCGACGGAGCCGGCAACCATGCGTCCGGCGTCGATCAATGCCTGGACACCCTCGGCCGGTCCCGCAGGCACCGGTTCGGCGGCGGTGGTCGTGGTGTCGACCTTGGTGACGTGCTCCGGCTGCGGGCCCTTGCCTTCGGCAAACCGCATCCAGTCGGCGACCAGCGGCCACGTGTGCGATGTCGCGGTACTGCCCACCACCAACCCGAAATGCCCTGCGTGCAAAGTGCTTTCGTAGATCTCTGTGCGCGGTGCCGCGCCCAGAATCCCGCGTACCGACGCAGGCGGGGCGATCTCGTCGACATCGCCGACGAACGCCAGGATCGGCGAGGTGATGTCGGCGAGCGTCACCGGTCGTCCGGCGATGCTGAATCCGCCCGTCAGCATCCGGTTGTGCATCAGGAACTGCTGCAGGAATTCGGCGAGTGCCGGGCCGGGCCACGCCACCCAGCCGTCGTTCATCAGGTAGCGGCGCTGCCCTTCGCGCGGCAGCAGGGCATCGCGGTCGTGCAGAGCGGCCAGGAACTGCAGCTGGCCCGTCACCGCTTTCACGGGGTCGAGCAGTTGGAACCCCAGCCGCGTCGCCCAGCCCGGCACGGACCGACCGCGCAGCACGTTCTCCATCACGAACCCCATGCCGGGAATCGCGATTTCGGCGGGGACGCCCATCGGGGCGGTCTTGCTGAGATCGACCGGGCTGCCGAAAGTGATGACGCTGGCGATGCCGACACTGCGCCGGTACGCCGAGGTCTGGTAGCAGAACATGCCGCCCTGCGAGTAGCCGGCGAGGTGGACGCCGCCGCCGGTCAAGTTGACCATCTCATCGATGGCCGCATCGACCGCCAGCACGTGATCGGCCAGGTTGCGCTCCAGGCCGCCCGCTTCCTTCTCCGGCGAGCCGAAGTCGATGACCCACGGGTCGATGCCGTTGTCGATCAGGGTCCGAACGCCGCTGGCCTGCGGCGATACGTCGAACACGTCGGCGGTCAGCATCAGCGGCGGCACCAGCAGCACTTGGGGACGGCCCGGTTCGCCGCTGGTGCGGTAGCGCCGCAGCTTGTGGATGCGGCCCTGGGCGACGACGTCGTACGGCGCCGGCTCTTCGCCCGTCTCCAACCCGCCGTAGCGAGCAACTTCCAGCCAGTTGCGAGTCGTCGCCACAACCCTGTCGAACATTCAGTCGGCCCTTTCGCTCAACACTCGGTGCAGATCATGCCAAGCGGACGCGTTCACCACGGCAGTTTGACCGCCAGTCTCGGTGCCGGTGGGTTGGTCGACCGCAAATGCACGTCGGTCGAACGGATCGGATCGAGGACGCGGGTCAGGAAGGTGACCTCGTCGGCGAGGACTTGCGGTTGCCACGGCTCTTCGTAGAAATCGAAATGGTCGATGGGGTACTCACACAGATGCGCGAGGTAACCCGCCTTCTTCGCGGCCTTTTTGGCCGCATCCGGCGGTGCGATGCGGTCATTGGTGCCGACCTGCACCAGCAGCGGGCACTCCAGCTCACTGGCATGCACGGTCGGCCGGTTGAACGCGACCTCCAGCACGGTGCGGGCCGCGAACTCGTTGCGCCACGTGGGGCCGGCCAAGGCGAGGTAGGACTCCTCGGAACCCGGAGTGCTGAGCGGTGCGACGCTTCCCGGCTGTCCGGCGATCGGCAGGTAGTGGGGATTGCGGCCGAACCGGGCCCCCGCGGCATCGAACAGTCCGTGCGCCACCATGCGCGCCATGTGACCGGCACTCGTCTCTCGCACTCCCTGCACCAGGGCAGCCATCCCGTCGGTGGCTGGACACACGGATACCACCGCGGCCACCCGTTGATCTTCGGCGGCGACGGCGATGGCATGCCCGCCGGAATACGACGTGCCCCACAGCGCGATGCGGTCCCGGTCGACACCCGGCAGATTGCGGGCGGCGTCGATGGCGGCGTGGTAGTCCTGCCGTTGCTTCTTGACCGAGATGTACTGGCGTGGTTCGCCTTCCGAATCGCCGAAGCCCCGGTAGTCGAACAACACCACGTCCATGCCGGCGGCGGCGAAAGGCTCCGCGAACGCCATGAGGCCGGAGTCGCGGGTACCGCCGAAGCCGTGGGCCATGACCACACACGGCCGCCCGCTGTTGGCGGTCAGCGCGTCACTCTGCGCGGTCAGATGCGTAGCGGCACAACGCTCGCCGTGGCTGATGAAAAAGAAGTCGGTTGTCATGATCGCTCCTTCGGTCAGACCACGGACAGCGGCGCGGCGGCGGGCGTGAAGACGAGCGCAGGATCTTCGATGGGCCCGTTGCGCAGCCGCTCCTGATCCATTTCGTAGGCGTGCTTGAACGCCCATGGGCCATAGGTGCCGCCGCGTGGAAACTTCGCGACGGCCCGCTGGACGTAGCCGGACGTCATGTCCAGCAACGGAACTCGTTCCATGGTCCCGTCCTCCAGGATCGGGACCACCTTGCCGTAGCCGTGCTCGTCCATGTAGTCGAGCATCCGGCAGAAGTGCTCGCACACCAGATCGACCTTCAATGTCCAGGCGATGTTGGTGTAGCCGACGGCGAACGCGAAATTGGGCACGCCGGACAGCATCATGGCCTTGTAGACCGTGAGGTCGGGGAGATGCAGCAGGTGTCCGTCGACGCTCAGCTCGATCTTGCCGAAGGGGACCATGTTCAGTCCGGTCGCCGAGATGATGATGTCGGCAGCGAGCTCCTGCCCGGACTGCAGCAGGATGCCGTGCTTGGTGAACCGCTCGATATGGTCGGTGACAATCGAGGCTTTGCCCGTCGACACCATCTTGAACAGATCGCCGTCGGGCACCATGGCCAGGCGCTGCTGCCACGGGTTGTACTTGGGGGTGAAGTGCGTGTCGACGTCGAAATTCTTGGGCAGCTGTCGAGCCACGTTGGCGATCAACAACTTTCGCATCAGCTTCGGGTAGCGCATACACATCTTGAACATTCCGCGGTTCAGGGAGATGTTCTTGCGCCGGACGATCTTGTACGCCCGTTCGTGGCCGAGGACCTTGTTGAGGACGTTGGCTATCGGGTCGGACGCCGGTATCGAGAACACGTAACTAGGGGACCGCTGCAGCATGGTGACGTGTGCGGCCTTGTCTGCCATGTTCGGGATCAGCGTGACGGCCGTGGCGCCGCTACCGATGACGACGACGTTCTTGCCCGTGTAGTCCAGATCCTTCGGCCACAGTTGGGGGTGGATCACCGGGCCGTCGAAGTCCTCGCGGCCGGGGAAGTCGGGGATGTACGGGTTCTCGTAGTCGTAGTAGCCGGTGCCCAGGAACAGGAAGCGTGAGGTGAACGTTTCGGCGTGCCCGTCGTGGGTGGTCGTGACGGTCCAAAGTCCTTGCCGGGAGTCGAAATTCGCAGATTCCACGTGGTAGCCGAACCGGATGTGGCGGGCCAGGTCGTTCTCCTCGACCGTCTGCTGCAGGTAATCCAGGATGATGTGCCCGTCGGCGATGGACTTGCGGTGCGTCCACGGCTTGAAGCCGAAGCCGAAGGTCGGCATGTCCGAGTCGGACCTGATGCCCGGGTATTGGTGCAGGCTCCAGGTGCCGCCGATCGCGTCTCGGCCCTCCAGCACCACGAACGATGTGCCCGGGCGAAAAGTCTTGAGGTGATACGCCATTCCGATGCCGGAAATCCCGGCGCCGATGACCAGGACGTCGATGGGAGCGGTGGTTGTCATGGGCACTCCTTTGCCGGTCCGGCGGGTGTACCTGACTCTAATTCCGTGCCGCGTCGTCCATGCCGGGTTTCGCAGGCCCGGCGATGCAGCCTCGACGCTTAGGTGGGCTGGGTAAATCGCGGGCGGTTTGTTGGTCCTACCTCTTCCCATCGTGTCGGTGCCGGCGGATCGTCGACGCTTAGGTGGCCTAGCTGTCCTTTGACGCTCCTGCGGCCCCGGTCGCTTCGCCCGAAGTTCTCTGGACGGGTCTGGGACCCTCGGCGGTAGGTCGGCTCCGCAATCGTTCCGGCCCATCCCAAAGGGCTCCGGCTCCGGCCTGTCGATCCCCGACGGTTAGGTCGGCTAATCGGTCCTGCCGTCCGGCGCGGCGCCTTGGCAGGTTGCCGGTGGCTTGGCTTGCCTCTTGGCGTCCCGCGTTCGCGGACCGAGTTGGCTAGTTGTCCTAACCGTCGACGATCCGTGCACCTGGTGTGCGGCACCAATCCTGCTGTGGCGCTTCTGTTTAGGTGCTCTAACCGTCGACGATGAGGCGATGTCAGCAGTCGCTGATCTTGTCGGTGGGCGCATCTATATTCGAACGTATGAGCGAATCAAATAGTGATCCCCACGCCGCGGCCGCGGCGGTCGACGCGATCACCCTGGCCACCCGCCAGGAGAACGCCGCCGGGGCCCGCCGCCTGGCCGCGATCGGCGACCTGTGGGAGCTGCGCGCTCCCGACGACGACATCGAAAAACGGTACTGGGCGATCGACGGCTTTTCTGGCCTGGTCGTGGAGGTCGCCGCCGCGCTGGGGGTGTCCCGCAAACGGGCACAGGCCCAGGTGGAGCGGGCAGTGATGCTGCGCACCCGCCTACCCAAAGTCGCAGCCGTCTACGCCAAAGGGCTGATCGATGCGGTGATGGTCGCGATGATCGTCGCGCGCACCGACCTGATCATCGACGACGACGTCGCCCAACAGGTCGACGCCGACCTCGCCGCCAAAATCGTGGCCTGGGGTCGATTGTCGAAACCGAAAATGGAACAACGCATCGACGCGATCATCGCCGCCTCCGACCAGGCCGGGGTGCACCCGCCCAAACCCCCGTCCCAAGCCCGGTACCTCGACATCCGCGCCTGCGGCCCCGGCGCCGCCAGTGTCTGCGGAACGCTGGATGCCGCGACCGCCGCCGTGCTCGACGCGGCCCTGGACGACCTCGCAAAAAGTGTGTGCCGCAATGATCCGCGCAGCCATGATCAGCGGCGGGCCGCGGCCATCGATGCCCTGGCCCGCGGTGGCCGGTTGCGCTGCGAGTGCGGACAGGAGGACTGCCCCGCCACCGCGGCCGAGCTACCGGCGGCGACCGTCGGCCCCCGCGCCGTCATCCACGTCATCGCCGCACCGGAGGCAGTGAACGGGCAGGCCCCCGGGTTCCTGCCCGGCTACGGGCAGATCCCCGCCGAACAGGTCGAACGACTCGCCGACGGCGCGATGATCCGGCAGGTCGTCATCGCACCGGATGCGGCCGAACCCCGGTACCGGCCCTCGGCCAAACTGGCCGAGTTCGTGCGCTGCCGGGACCTGACCTGCCGATTCCCCGACTGTGACCGGTCCGCCGAGGCCTGCGACATCGACCACACGACCGCCTATCCTGCGGGGCCGACGCACCCGTCGAACCTCAAATGCCTGTGCCGGTTCCACCACCTGCTCAAAACCTTCCACCCTTGGCGGGATCAGCAGTTCCCCGACGGGACCGTCGTGTGGACCGCCCCCACCGGGCACACCTACATCACCAAACCCGAAGGCGCTCACTGGTACCCACAACTCGCCCAACCCACCGGCACACCCGAGATCGGCGAGGAGCCGCCACGCAGCCCCGCGCGCGGTCACTGCATGCCCAAACGCAAACGCACCCGCGCCCAAGAACGCCAACAACTCGTCAACCAAGCCCGCACGGCCAACGAAGAACGCATCGCCGACGAACAATCGCGCCGCATCGAACACGAAAAGATCCGGGCAGCAGAAGAAGGCTGGAATGAACCCGCACCGTTCTAGGTGGCGATCGCCGTGGCAGTGCAATCGGCGAAGCGCCTGGCGGTCGAGCGGTCGATCTGCGCGAAATTGACTGCGATGCCGTTTATCTCGGAGTCGGACCGCCGAGGGAAGGTCGACAGTGGCGTGACGATGAGACCGTCGGCCTCAAGCGATGCGGCGACGTCGCGGTCGCGGTGATCGGCGGGCAGCAGGATGGCGACGTGCAGTCCGGCTTGGACGCCGAGCACGTCGAGATCGGGACAGCGTGCCTCGAGTTCCGTGATGAGAATGTCTCGGCGGCAACGGTATTCGCGGCCGGCCCGGGCCAGGTGTCGTTGCAGTTCCCCGGCGGTGATCAGTTCGGTGAGGGCGATGCGCGTGATGGTCGAGACCGCGATGCGGTGGTCGCGAAGGTAAGTCTGGACCGCGTCACGCAGGGGCAGTGGTGGCACCAACCAGGCGGCGCCCAGGCTCGGTGCGAGCATCTTGGACGCAGTGCCGACGTAGGCCACGTGTTCCCCGGCGCCGGGAATCGACCGGATGGCGGGAAGTGGCGCAACGCCGTAGCGGAACTCGCCGTCGTAGTCGTCTTCGATGACGATCGACCCGGTGCGCTTGGCCCACGCAACGAGCGCGGCCCGCCGATTCACCGAGAGTCGGTGCCCGAGCGGGTATTGGTGAGCCGGTGTCGTGTAGACGATGCCGGCCTCGTCGCCGAGTCTGTCGACGCACAGCCCGTCATGGTCGACGGGAACGAAAACCAGATCCAGGCCGGCGCGGCGGAATTCGTGAGCCGCGGCGGGGTAGCAGGGCGATTCGAGGTAGCAGCGGGTGAGACCACTCACGGCCGCCAGCGTCTGAAAAGCCGCCGTCGATCCGGGAATGTCGAAAACCGTGTCGGTGTCGATGCCCCGATTGGTGCGCAGGTGGCGGGACATGGCGGCAGTGAAGGCATCGTCGGTGTCCTGCCAGGGCGAGAGCGTCGTCGGTGGGGACGACGCCGCGGCCCGCCACACACGCGTCCAGGCCCGCATGTCGATGAGTCCGGTGTCCGGGGTGCCCGGGCGCAGATCGACAGCATCGGTGTGGTGCACCGCGGTATGTGCTGCCGGCGCGACGTTGGTCTTCTCGAGGCGGGGCGCGCGGCTGGACAGTCCGGCGCGGGCGGCCGCAGTGGCGCCGACGGTTGTCCGGGTTCCGGCGCCGGGGACGCCTTCGAGAAATCCGGCCGCGACCAATTCGTCGTAGGCTGCGGCGACCATCGTCCGCGAGGCCCCGAGCTCATGCGCGAGTGCGCGGGTTGACGGCAGCCAGTCGCCGTCGCCGACCTGCCCGGCGGCGATCAATGCCACCAGTTGGCTCGCGATCGCCCGGGCGCTGAGGTCGGTGGTATCGAGAGGCAGATGTACCGCCCGGGTGTGCCGCGCCACCCCGCCAGAATACTGGCCTGCCAGAAATAGTATTTCTGGCTATTCAGATAAGGCCGCAATCATGGTGATCTGGGCTCATGGAAAAGGTCACCCGTAAGTATGGTCGTCAGTCCACGGCACGCGCCGCGCTGGAGGAGTTCCTCGATGAGCAGTGGTGGGGCGTGCTCAGCATCGGCGACGTGGCCCGTCCGAACGGCAAGGTCCGGCCGCTGGCGGTGCCGACGCTGTACGTCCGTCACGGCGACCGGATTCTCATCCACGGTTCGACCGGCGCGGGCGCGCTCGGTACGAAGGGGGCGGGCGCGCAGGTCGCCTTCTGCGTGACGGCCATGGACGCACTTGTGGTGGCGCACAGCACTTTTGACTCGTCGGTGCATTACCGCTCCGCCGTGCTGTACGGCGAGGTGGAACCCGCGCGCCGTGAGGATCGGGAAGCCCTGCTCGAGCGCTTCAGCGAGCTGCTGATCCCCGGCCGTACCGCCGAGGTGCGCGCGATGCTGCCGAAGGAGATCGCGGCGACCAACGTCATCTCCCTGCCGATCGTCGACGGCGACTGGGTGTACAAGGTCAACGGCGGCCCGGTCGCGGAACCCGAGGAGGAAACCGACGCCTGGGCGGGCATCGTGCCGTTCTCCGTCACCTATGGGGAGCCGCAGCGGGCGGAGTGGTCGACGGCCGAACTGCCGGACTCGGTGCGGGCGATGGTTACTGCAGCGCCGGTCTGACCTGCGTCGATAGGCCCGGATAGACATTTTTGGGGAATCGGGAATAGATCGCCAACTGTCCAGGTTGGACTCACCGACAACAAGTTGAGTGCAACAGACTCAAGTTCGGCTTGACAGACGGCATCGTCCGGTAGCAAGCTTGAGCGCAGTTCGCTCAGATCACCCATCAATGTCTATCAGGAGGCATCACTATGGCTCGTGCGGTCGGTATCGACCTCGGGACCACCAACTCTTGCGTCGCGGTGCTGGAGGGCGGCGACCCCGTCGTCGTTGCAAACTCAGAGGGCTCCCGGACCACCCCGTCGGTCGTCGCGTTCGCGCGTAACGGCGAGGTGCTGGTCGGCCAGCCCGCCAAGAACCAGGCAGTGACCAACGTCGACCGGACCATCCGTTCGGTGAAGCGGCACATCGGTACTGACTGGACCATCGACATCGACGGCAAGCAGTACACCTCGCAGGAGATCAGCGCGCGCACGCTGCAGAAGCTGAAGCGCGACGCGGAGGCGTACCTCGGTGAGGACATCACCGACGCCGTGATCACCGTCCCGGCCTACTTCAACGACGCTCAGCGTCAGGCCACCAAGGAAGCCGGCCAGATCGCCGGTCTCAACGTGCTCCGCATCGTCAACGAGCCGACCGCGGCCGCCCTGGCCTACGGCCTGGACAAGGGCGAGAAGGAACAGACCATCCTGGTCTTCGACCTCGGTGGTGGCACCTTCGACGTCTCGCTGCTGGAAATCGGCGAGGGCGTCGTCGAGGTCAAGGCGACTTCCGGTGACAACCACCTCGGTGGTGACGACTGGGACGAGCGCATCGTGCAGTGGCTGGTCGACAAGTTCAAGGGCACCAGCGGCATCGACCTGACCAAGGACAAGATGGCGATGCAGCGTCTGCGCGAGGCTGCGGAGAAGGCCAAGATCGAACTGAGCTCGAGCCAGAGCACCTCGATCAACCTGCCGTACATCACCGTCGACGCCGACAAGAACCCGCTGTTCCTCGACGAGCAGCTGACCCGTGCCGAGTTCCAGCGCATCACGCAGGACCTGCTCGACCGCACCCGTCAGCCGTTCCAGTCCGTGATCAAGGACGCCGGTATCTCGGTCTCCGACATCGACCACGTGGTCCTCGTCGGTGGCTCGACCCGTATGCCCGCCGTCACCGAACTGGTCAAGGAACTGACCGGTGGCAAGGAGCCCAACAAGGGTGTCAACCCGGACGAGGTCGTGGCCGTCGGTGCCGCGCTGCAGGCCGGTGTGCTCAAGGGTGAGGTGAAAGACGTTCTGCTGCTTGACGTCACCCCGCTGTCCCTCGGTATCGAGACCAAGGGTGGCGTGATGACCAAGCTGATCGAGCGCAACACCACGATCCCGACCAAGCGGTCCGAGACCTTCACCACGGCCGACGACAACCAGCCGTCCGTGCAGATTCAGGTCTTCCAGGGCGAGCGCGAGATCGCTGCGCACAACAAGCTGCTCGGCAGCTTCGAGCTGACCGGCATCCCGCCGGCCCCGCGTGGCGTGCCGCAGATCGAGGTCACCTTCGACATCGACGTCAACGGCATCGTGCACGTGACCGCCAAGGACAAGGGCACGGGCAAGGAGAACACGATCAAGATCCAGGAAGGCTCCGGCCTGTCCCAGGAGGAGATCGACCGGATGATCAAGGACGCCGAGGCGCACGCCGAAGAGGACAAGAAGCGTCGCGAAGAGGCCGACGTCCGCAACCAGGCCGAGTCGCTCGTCTACCAGACGGAGAAGTTCGTCAAGGACCAGCGTGAAGCCGAGGGCGGCTCGAAGGTCCCCGAGGAGACCCTGACCAAGGTCGACGGCGCCATCGCCGAGGCCAAGACCGCGCTCGCCGGCACCGACATCGCCGCCATCAAGACGGCCATGGAGAAGCTGGGCGTCGAGAGCCAGGCCCTGGGCCAGGCGATCTACGAGGCCACTCAGGCCGAGCAGGCCGCCGGCGCGGGTGCGGGTGCTCCGGGTGGCGCCGCCGCAGATGACAACGTCGTGGACGCCGAGGTTGTCGAGGACGATCAGGAGAACAAGTGAGCCAGGACGATTCGCACGAGCCGGTGACCATCACCGACAAGCGGCGCATCGATCCGGAAACCGGCGAACCACGTGAGGGCGCTCCGGCGTCGGCCCCTGAGGGGTCGGCGCCGGAGGCCCCGGCCGCCGGCGAAGCCCTGGACGAAGCCGCTGAGCTCAAGTCGACGCTGCAACGGGTCAAGGCTGAGTACGACAACTACCGCAAGCGCGCGATCCGTCAGGAACAGGCCGCCGCCGAGCGGGCCAAAGCGCTTGTCGCACAGCACCTGTTGCCGGTCCTCGACGATCTCGACCGGGCTCGCGCCCACGGGGATCTCGAGGCCGGGCCGCTGAAGTCGGTGGCGGACAAGCTTTCTGCCGCGCTGGGCAACATCGGTCTCAGCGCATTCGGTGCCGAGGGTGACGAGTTCGATCCGTCGCTTCACGAGGCGGTGCAGCACGAGGGCGACGGCTCAAATCCGGTGCTCGGCACTGTGATGCGCCAGGGCTACAAACTCGGCGAGCAGGTGCTGCGGCACGCGCTGGTCGGGGTTGTCGATGCCGTGCCGACCGAGTTCGACGCGGCTGACCAGCCCGACACGCCCACCAATACCGACGCTGCGACCGAACAGAAACCAGAATCAAACGAGTAACCGAGCGACGCTGAGGAGGTGACGCGACATGGCTCAACGGGAATGGGTCGAGAAGGACTTCTATAAGGAACTCGGCGTCACCTCTGACGCCACGAAGGATGAGATCAAGCGCGCCGCGCGCAAGGTGCTGGCCGACAACCATCCGGACCGCAACCCGAACAATCCGGCAGCCGAGGAACGCTACAAGGCGGCGACCGAGGCCAAGGAAGTTCTGACCGACGACACCAAGCGTGCCGAATACGACGAAACCCGACGGCTTTTCGCCAACGGTGGATTCGGCCGCCGCTTCGGTGGTGGCGGTGGCGGTGGCGGCTTCGGAGGTTTCGGCGGCGACACGTCGGAGTTCAACCTGGGCGACCTGTTCGACCAGGCGGGGCAGACCGGCGGCGCCAACATCGGTGACCTGTTCGGCGGCCTGTTCGGCCGGGGTGCGCAGCAGCCGCGCCCCAGCCGTCCGCGCCGCGGCAACGACCTGGAAACCGAAACCGAGCTGAGCTTCCTCGAAGCGACCAAGGGCGTGGCCATGCCGCTGCGTCTGACCAGCCCGGCACCCTGCACCAACTGCCACGGCAGTGGCGCGCGCCCGGGCACCAGCCCGAAGGTGTGCCCCAACTGCAACGGCGCCGGCGTCATCAACCGCAACCAGGGTGCGTTCGGCTTCTCGGAGCCGTGCACCGAATGCCGCGGCACGGGCTCGATCATCGAGCACCCGTGTGACGAGTGCAAAGGCACCGGCGTCTCCACCCGGACGCGCACCATCAACGTGCGCATCCCTCCGGGTGTCACCGACGGTCAGCGCATCCGGCTGGCCGGGCAGGGCGAAGCGGGTCTACGCGGGGCGCCCTCGGGCGACCTGTATGTCACCGTGCACGTCCGGCCCGACAAGGTGTTCGGCCGCGACGGCGATGATCTGACCGTCACCGTTCCGGTGAGCTTCCATGAATTGGCATTGGGGACAACGCTTTCCGTGCCGACGCTGGAAGGCAAGGTTGGCGTCAGGGTGCCAAAGGGCACGTCCGACGGCCGCATCCTGCGGGTGCGAGGGCGCGGTGTGCCCAAGCGCGGCAGCGACGGTGGCCATGGCGACCTGCTGGTCACCGTGAAGGTGGCCGTGCCGCCGAACCTCGAAGGTGAAGCGGCGGAGGCGCTCGAGGCGTACGCAAAAGCAGAGCGGGCCAGCGGATTCGATCCGCGGGCCGGTTGGGCCGGGTCGCTATGAGCGCCCGGCGTAAGACAGAGGAAGCCCGGACCTTCCTGATCTCGGTGGCCGCCGAGCTGGCCGGTATGCACGCACAGACGTTGCGGACATACGACCGGCTCGGCCTGGTCAGCCCCCAACGCACCTCGGGCGGCGGTCGGCGCTATTCGCAGCACGACGTCGACCTGCTGCGCGAGGTGCAGCGGCTGTCCCAGGACGAAGGTGTCAACCTGGCCGGCATCAAGCGCATCATCGAGCTGACCAATCAGGTCGAGGCGCTGCAGGCCAGGCTCACCGAGGTGACCGCCGAACTCGAACGCGTCCGCAAGCCCAGCACCGCACTGGTGCTGTGGGAACCGCGGCGGCGGGGGAATTCGCAGCGGGGTTAGGCGTCAGTCAGCCACCTTGTCGCGCAACAACTCCCGCAGTTGCGCGATCTCGTCTCGCAGGTCTTCGATGTGCGCCGCCGTCACGGCGTCTTGTTTCTGATCATCGATCGACACAGTCTGCACGATCCACGACGCGATGGTCGCGGTAATCGAACCGACCAGGCTGATGCCACCAATCATCATGAGGCTGGCCATGACTCGGCCGGTGGTGGTGACGGGGTACATGTCGCCGTAGCCGACGGTGGTGATCGTGGTCATCGCCCACCACACGGCCAGACCGAAGCTCGTGATGTGGGCGTCGGGCGCGCCGCGTTCGGCTTCGTACACCGCCAGCGCTCCGACGTACACCAACAGCACGGCACCGGAGATGGTGTAGATGATCACCTTGCCGCGAATGGCATTGCCGATGGCCTTCTGCAGCGCACCCACCAGCACGACCAGCCGGAGCAGTCGAAGCGGCCGCAGCAGTGGCAGTAGCACAATGGCCAGGTCGACCAGATGGCGTAAGAACCAGTCCTTCCGGTCGGGGGCCAGGTAGAGCCGCGCCGCGTAGTCGGCGGTGAACACCGCCCATGCCAGCCAGGTCACCAGGGTCAGGAGCCGTGCGACGAATCCGTGCGGCTGGGCGAGGACCTCGATGCTGTACGCGGCCAGGAACAGGGCGGCGACGGCGGCCAGGGGCCACTCGGCGCGATGTTCCCACCGGTCGAGGCGGTCTTGCGTATCCACGTCAGAAAGTGTGCGACACCTGTCGCGATTTCGGAACTCAGTTGACCGTGATCGAGAACCGAGCTGTCGCCGGCCGGCCCGGAGCGGCGAGGCGATAGCCACCGCGGCGTAGCGCGTCGGTGGGCGCGGCCATGGGCTCGATGGCCACCAATGCGTCGCCGGGCGGGGCGAACAGCTGCGCGGCGGGGTAGCCGGTTTCGAATGTCACCGTGATCCGGTGGTCGCCACCGCGGAGGATGAATTGCGCGCCGTCGGGCACCTGGTCGAAGCCGTCATCGTAGGTGGTGTCGCCGAGCGGCGCGGACCGCGCCGGCCACGGCTCGACGGCGCCGGAGGGCAGACCGCGATCATCGGTCGGCAGGTGCCGCATCGCCGGCGTCTCCAGCACCCAATCTTCCCGGGGCACATCCGGAATGGTCAGGTACGGGTGGTACCCGAAGCACAGCGGCACCGCCGCGGAGGCCGACGGCCGGACGGTGGTCTCGACCGTCAGAACACGGCCCGCCAATGTGGCCCGCTGCGTCAGCACGTGCGGGAACGGGAACGACGCCAGCAGGCCGGGCCGATTGAAATCGACTGCGGCGGTGACCGAATTCGCAGACTGCTCGACGATCACCCAACCCGGGTACGCGGCCAGGAGGCCGTGTATGGGCGAGCCGTGCGGGTCCGTGCGGACACCGCCGGCGCCGGGCGTCAATGTGACGACGCCGCCGTCGACGTCATACGTGTTGGCGCCCAACCGATTCGCCCACGGATAGAGCAGCGGGATGCCCATGGTCTTGGCATTGGTCAGGTACGCCTCGAGGCCGCGGCGCTGGCCGAGGAACTCGAGATCGCCATCGGCGAACGACGTGCCGATCATGCCGGCGCCGGGGACGAACGTCGCCGTCATCGCGGACTCGGGGTCGCGCAAGACGACGGTGTCGAGTTCGGCCATCGATTCCTCCAGCGTTAGTGGGCCAACGGGTCGTGCTGAATACGTTCTGGTGGTGCGCCTTTGGCGATCAGAGCGGCTTTGGTCGCCGTGACCATCTCCGGTCCGCCGCACAGCAGGATCTGCCGGTCGCCCCAGCTGCCGTAGCTCGTCACGACGTCGGGCAACAGCCCGGTCTGCCGGACGTGCAGCCCACGCGGCGGCTGGACGTCGGGGTAGTCGGCGGCCCACGGCGGGTCGGTGGTGTACTCGGACACCGGTGTGACGGACAGCCACGGATTGGTGGCCGCGATCTCCCACAGGACGCGTAGGTCGTACAAGTCGCAGGGATAGCGCCCGCCGAAGAACAGGTGCACGCGCGGATTCTCGGCCTCGCGACACAGATTCATCAGCAGGGCCCGCAGCGGAGCCAGGCCGGTGCTGCCGGCGACCATCAGCACATCACCGTCGGAACGTGAAACATGCATTCCGCCATGGGGATTGGACAGTCGCCAGCGGTCGCCGGGTGCGGTCTGGTTGACGATGGCGGTGCTCACCATGCCGCCGCTGACGGAGCGGACGTGAAACTCGATGGCACCGCTGGCATCCGAGGGCATCGACGGACTCAGGTGCCGCCAGCGTCGCGGCCACTGCGGCACCTGCACCGCGACGTACTGACCGGCGTGATACGGCAGCGCCTGGTCGAGCTGCAGTCGCACTACCGACACGTCGCGGGTGACGCGGAGGTGCTCGACGACGGTGCCGTCGACGTAGGGCGGTGTCTGTTCGGAGTCGGCGGCGCCGCGCATGACGCCGACGATCAGATCGACGGCGTGCGTGGTGGCCTCGGCGACCCGCGCGTCCCAGCGGTCGCCGAGTTCGTCGCGCAGGGTCGTCAGCAGTGCGTCCTGCAGCGCCGCGTAATGCTGATGTCCCACACCGTATTTGCGGTGATCCCGACCGAGCTGGGCCAGGAATGCCACGGGCTCCTCGGCGCGTTGCTCGATGAACTCGCCGAGCACCCAGAACAGTGCCTGGCTGAAGGCGGTGCGCTGGGCGGCCAGGTCCGGTGGGAAGAGGTCGCGCGCCGACAGGTCGCCGGCGAACCACCGGGTGTAGAAGCGGCCGATCACGTCGTCCCCGCCGCGCGCAGGGTCGACCGCGGCCCGCACCGTCATCAGCGCTTCGCGGTCGTCAAGTCCCATCAGACATCGGCGAGGTGGTGTCGAAGTGGTTCTGCCCCAACGTGTTGACGAAGCTGGGGCCCAGCAGGTCGAGTTCGCGTCGGTGTGCGTCGGCCCACGTGCCGTACGGCTGGTGAGCGAGGTATTCGTTGCGGAACCGGTCGTCCTCGGACACCTCGGTGACGCAGAACGTCGGGATCGCCAGGTCGACCACCGGCCCGCCGCGCTCGACCTCGGCGAGCAGGAGCGGGGCGTTGCCGCCCGTGAACCGGTCGATGATCCAGCCGTCCTCACCCAGCCACACCGAGTACCGCACCTTGGTGACGACGTGTTCGGCGCGACGCACGATTTCGCCGGCCACCAGCGGATCGAGTTCGCGTTCGGCTTCATAGCGGGTGCCGCCCGTGGCCGGGCCCTTGGCGGTCATGGTGCCGATCGAGTCGCTGCCGATGGCGTCGATGAGGTCCATCGCGGGATCACTCAGATCGGCCGGAGCGGGGCCCTGGATGCGTACCCGGACGGCATAGCCGTCGGATGCGAACAGGTAGGCCTGCACGATCAGCGCAGGACTGGGGTCGGACGCTGTGACAGCGGGCAAGTTCGCGGACGAGGAACTTTCGTTCGAACTCGAAATCGCCGAAGCCGGACTCGGACATGGTTAAACGGTAGTCCTAGAGGTGGCTCAGGCCCTTGTATGCCACGAGAAGTCCGATGATGATCAGGATCCCGGCGACCAGCACCGCGTGCTGGCGGTGCAGCCAGGCGCCGAGGCGGGCCATGGCCGGGTCCAGCCGCTCGCCGGCGGCGGCGTAGGTCAGGATCGGGATGGCGACCGAGCTGCCGGCGACCACGGTGAAACACAGCACCGACGCCAACGCCGCCGCGTGAGGCAGTTCGTCGGTGCTGATCGCCAGACCGGCGGCGACGCACATGAACAGCACTTTGGGGTTCACGACCGCGAGCACCGCGGCGGTCACGAAACCCCGGGCGGGGGTGATGCTCGTCAATTTCCGCATCCAGGCGGGCTCGGGCGCGTCGTGGTTGCGGTTGGCCCAGCGGTAGATACCGAAGACGACCAGCAGCACGCCGATCACGATGCGCACCCACGACGCCGTGGTCGACGGGTGGCCGGCCTGGGGCATGAGGCCGGACAGTTGGACGAACACCCCGGTGAGTACCGCGATGGCCACCAGCCAGCCGGCGAGAAAAGTCAGGCCGGTGATGCGGGCATGGGGGGATTGCAGCACCAGGACCGCGGGAATGATCGACAGTGGAGAAAGGGCGATCACCAGGGCGAGGGGAATCAGTTCGGTCAGGACCGAAGCCCAATCTGTCATGAGGTCATTGTTGCTTACGTTTCCGTCGATCTTGACGGTTGGACGCGGCAGTATTTACGGGGTGAGCCAGATCATAGGCATCCAGGAAATTTTCTAGACTTGAGCGGAACAGACTCAACCTTGACGACGTTGAATTCAGCGACAAGCATTTTTCTGTAGACGAAAGGGAGGTGTCGTGGACTCGTTCAACCCGACCACGAAGACTCAGGCGGCGCTGACCTCAGCGTTGCAGGCGGCGACTGCCGCCGGAAACCCGGAGATCCGTCCGGCGCACTTGTTGATGGCTCTGCTGACCCAGAATGACGGCATCGCCGCGCCTCTGCTGGAGGCCGTCGGTGTCGAGCCCGCCGCCATCCGGGCCGAAGCCCAGCGGCTGATCGACCAGCTGCCGAGTGCCAGTGGCGCCAACTCGACGCCGCAACTGTCTCGTGAGTCGGTGGCAGCCCTGACGGCTGCCCAGCACCTGGCCACCGAGATGGACGACGAATACGTCTCCACTGAGCACCTGCTGTACGGCCTGGCCAGTGGCGACTCCGACGTCGCCAAGCTTCTGGTCAACCACGGCGCCGCACCGCAGACGCTGCGCGAGGCGTTCGTGAAGGTCCGCGGCAGCGCCCGCGTCACGAGCCCCGACCCCGAGGGCAGCTACCAGGCGCTGGAGAAGTACTCCACCGACCTGACCGCACGCGCTCGCGAAGGCAAGCTCGACCCGGTCATCGGTCGCGACACGGAGATTCGTCGCGTCGTGCAGGTCCTGAGCCGGCGCACGAAGAACAACCCCGTGCTGATCGGTGAGCCCGGCGTCGGTAAGACCGCGATCGTCGAGGGCCTGGCCCAGCGCATCGTTCAAGGTGACGTGCCGGAGAGCCTGCGGGACAAGACCGTCATCTCCCTGGACCTCGGGTCCATGGTGGCCGGCGCCAAGTACCGCGGTGAATTCGAAGAGCGGCTCAAGGCCGTCCTCGATGACATCAAGAACTCGGCCGGGCAGGTCATCACCTTCATCGACGAGTTGCACACCATCGTGGGTGCCGGCGCGACCGGCGAGTCCGCGATGGACGCCGGCAACATGATCAAGCCGATGCTGGCCCGTGGCGAGCTGCGGCTGGTCGGTGCGACCACGCTCGAGGAGTACCGCAAGTACATCGAGAAGGACGCCGCTCTGGAGCGCCGGTTCCAGCAGGTGCTGGTCGGCGAGCCGTCGGTCGAGGACACCGTCGGCATCCTGCGCGGCCTCAAGGAGCGTTACGAGGTGCACCACGGTGTGCGCATCACGGACTCCGCGCTGGTCGCGGCGGCCACGCTGTCGGACCGCTACATCACGTCGCGCTTCCTGCCGGACAAGGCCATCGACCTCGTCGACGAGGCCGCGTCCCGGCTGCGCATGGAGATCGACTCCCGGCCCGTCGAGATCGACGAGGTCGAGCGACTCGTCCGTCGCCTCGAGATCGAGGAGATGGCGCTGTCCAAGGAAGAGGACGACGCGTCGAAGGAGCGGCTGGAGAAGCTGCGCTCGGAGTTGGCCGACTACAAGGAGAAGCTCTCCGAGCTGACCACCCGGTGGCAGAACGAGAAGAACGCCATCGACATCGTCCGCGAGCTCAAGGAACAGCTGGAGACGTTGCGCGGTGAGGCCGACCGGGCCGAGCGTGACGGCGATCTGGCCAAGGCTGCCGAGCTGCGGTACGGCCGGATTCCGGCGGTCGAGAAGCAACTCGACGCGGCGCTGCCCGTTGCCGAGGCCCGCGAGAACGTCATGCTCAAGGAAGAGGTGAGCCCCGACGACATCGCCGACGTCGTGTCGGCGTGGACGGGCATCCCGGCCGGCCGCATGCTCGAGGGCGAGACCGCCAAGCTGCTGCGGATGGAGAGCGAGCTGGGCAAGCGCGTCATCGGCCAGGCCGAAGCGGTGGTCGCGGTGTCCGACGCAGTGCGCCGGGCCCGGGCCGGGGTCGCCGACCCCAACCGCCCGACGGGTTCGTTCCTGTTCCTGGGTCCGACCGGTGTCGGTAAGACCGAGCTGGCCAAGGCGCTGGCGGAGTTCCTGTTCGACGACGAACGCGCGATGGTCCGCATCGACATGAGCGAGTACGGCGAGAAGCACTCGGTGGCTCGTCTGGTCGGTGCCCCTCCCGGCTACGTCGGCTACGACGCCGGTGGTCAGCTGACCGAGGCGGTGCGGCGACGCCCGTACACGGTGGTGCTGTTCGACGAGGTCGAGAAGGCCCACCCGGACGTGTTCGACGTGCTGCTGCAGGTGCTCGACGAAGGGCGGCTGACCGACGGTCAGGGCCGCACGGTCGACTTCCGCAACACCATCCTGATCCTGACGTCCAACCTGGGCGCCGGAGGCACTCCGGATCAGGTGATGGCGGCGGTGCGCGCCAAGTTCAAGCCGGAGTTCATCAACCGTCTCGACGACGTGCTGATCTTCGACGCGCTGAACCCGGACCAGCTGGTGTCCATCGTCGACATCCAGCTGCAGCAGCTGCAGAAGCGGCTGGCTCAGCGGCGCCTCCAGCTGGAGGTCTCGCTGGACGCCAAGAAGTGGCTGGGCGACCGTGGCTTCGACCCGCTGTACGGCGCGCGTCCGCTGCGCCGGTTGGTGCAGCAGGCGATCGGCGACCAGCTGGCCAAGAAGCTGCTGGCCGGCGAGGTGCACGACGGCGACACCGTCCCGGTGAACGTCAGCGCGGATGGCGAGAGCCTGGTCCTCGGCTGAGGCTGAGTTAGTTTCCGAGTGGACGTGAGAACCCCCTATTTCCTTGGGAATAGGGGGTTCTCGCTTGGCGCGCGTACTTCTCTCCGGGCTCGGGTCAGATGTTGAAGCGGCCCGCGAAGCCGCGTAGCGGCACGTCGGCGCTCGTCAGCAGTCCGGGCGGGGCTTTGACCACCGAGGCGATGACATTGAGCGCGGGCAGCCCCGTCACGGTCATGCCGATCGAGGCGAAGTTGTCCGGATTCGACAGGTCCACACCGGGTTTCGGGTAGATCATGTGCTTGTTGTAGACGCAGGGGTCACCCTTGATCTGAGTGATGTAGCAGCCCTTGATGTTCCAGCTCGGGTCGGTGTGCGGCGTCATCTGCCATTCCAGATGCGTCTCGATGCGCGGCACACCGTCGACCATGCCCTGGTACTTGATGTAGTTGCCGCCCAGGGAGCCCTTCGGCAGCGTGTACCAGCCCAGGTCGACGTCCTTGGTGCAGGCGCCGAGTTCGGCGCTGAACTTCACCTCGTCGAGTTCGAGCCCGAAGCAGTCGGCCATCATGAGCACGCTGTCGGCGAACACCCGGGTGTACTTCTCGAGCTTCGCCGGGATCGACGGATCATCAACGGGGAGTCCATATCCCACCTCGATCCAGGTGTCCTTGCTGTGATGGCAGGACACGTCGACCGATTCGATGGTGGTGACGTTCTCGATCTCCGCGACGTCGGCCGAACACACCACGCCCAGGATCTGGTTGATGCCGGGGTTCATCCCGGTGCCGTAGAACGTCGACCCGCCCTTGGCGCAGGCCTCGGTCAGCAGCTGTGACACCGGCTTGCCGGAGGGGTGTGGGTGGTTGGTGTCGCGGTGCCAGCCGGTGATCCAGTCGGCCGTCGTCACGATATTGATCCCGGCCTCAAGGACTTTCACGTAGAGGTCCTCGTCGGGGAAGACGCCGTGGAAGGTGAGGACATCGGGTTTCGCGGCGATGATGTCGTCGACCGAGCCGGTTGCGATGACGCCGATGGGTCCGATCCCGGCGATCTCGCCGGCGTCCCGTCCCACCTTTTCCGTTGTGTAGCAATGTAATCCGACCAATTCTAGGTCGGGGCGCTTACCGATGCGCTTGATCATCTCGGTACCGACGTTGCCGGTCGCCACCTGGAAGACGCGAATCTTGGACATCTGGTCAGCCCTTCGGGGTTTCGGGATAGAACTGCATGGCCCACTTACGGATTGCGGTGAAGCCTTCGTATTCGGCGGTGGCCAGCGCCGGCGGATCCGAGTAGCGCTGGTGCGACCAGATGTGGATGTCCTGGGTGAACTGCCGGATCACCTCGTCACCGAAGGCGTTGGCGCGCTCGGCGTTCCAGGGCGCCCGCCCGATGTAGACCATGAAGCGCACGTCGGAGGTGGACTCGTCGACGGGTGTGACGGCCGAGATGGTGCGGTTGTCGATCATGCCCCAGCTCTTGGTGACGGCGATGCCGAGACCGCCGTTGATGGCCTCGACTCCGCTGCGGACATCGTCGATCGACTGCTGGTCGCTGCCCTCGAAAGTGATGGTGAAGTCGACGTAGGAGATCGGTGCCGCGAAGTCGTGCCGGGTGAACACCGGCACGATCGGCGTCTGGTGCACGAACTTGAAGTGTGCGAAGTCGACGCCGTTCTCCAGGACGTATTGCGGGTGCAGCTCAAGGGTTTCGCGGAACAGTCGCTGCTGGGGGTAATAGTCGGCGGCGCTGCTGCCGTCGTTGAACGACGCGAACACATCGGGCGCCTCGAAGAACGGCTCGCGGCCCTCGACGTCGTGCCAGATGTAGATGGCCTCGTTGCGCTCGGTGACGGGGTAGGTCCGGATGCGGCGGCCGCGGTTGGGCCGGTCCTGGTACGGGATGCAGACGTTGTGGCCGGCGGCGTTCCACTGCCAGCCGTGGAACGGGCACTGGATGGTCTCGCCGACGACGTGGCCGCCGAAGCCGAGGTGTGCCCCGAGGTGCTCGCAGTAGGCGTTCATGACGGTGACGGCGCCGGATTCGGCGCGCCAGGCGACCATCTCCTCGCCGAAGTACTTCACGGTGCGCACCGCGCCGACTTCGACCTCGTCCGACCAGGCGATCTGGAACCATCCCGTCGGCTTCATCGGCAGCTGGGGTTTGGCCATGACCCGAATCGTAGGGGGTTCTGTGAAACTTTGAAAGAGGGTTCTGCGAAACTGCGCTAATCTCGGACGATGACCGCGGCGGCACGACGGACCAACAAGCGCGGCGACGCCACCCGGGAGAGCATGTTGGAGGCCGCGCGCAAGGCGCTGGCCACGGGCGATCCGGGCGCGGTATCGGCCAACCGGATCGCCAAGGAGATCGGCGCCACCTGGGGTGCCGTGAAGTACCAGTTCGGCGACATCGACGGCTTCTGGGCCGCTGTCCTGCGCCGCACCGCCGAGCGTCGCGCGGGCATGCTCAGCCACCACGACAGCGCCACTACGCTGCATCAACGCGTCGCGACCATCATCGACCTGCTCTACGACGGCCTGACCATCGGCGATTCGCGGGCCATCGAGAACCTGCGCGCGGCGCTACCGCGAGACCACGCCGAGCTGGAGCGGCTGTACCCGAAGACCGCCGCGGAGCTGTCGTCGTGGGGGCAGAGCTGGCTGCAGACGTGCCAACAGGCCTTCGCCGACCTGGACGTCGACCCTGAGCGGGTGCGCGAGGTGGCCTCGTTCATCCCCGGCGCGATGCGCGGCATCGCGTCAGAGCGTCAGCTCGGCACCTATACCGACCTCGACGTGGCCCGACGGGGGCTCACCAACGCGATCGTGGCCTACCTCAAATAGCACGTGACCAGCTTGTAACCAATTCGAGTTCGAGCATTTCGGGTACCAACCAGTAGGCTTGGCCCGATGGTCCCGCTCTGGTTCACGCTTTCCGCGCTCTGCTTCGTGGGTGCGGCAGTGCTGCTGTATGTCGACATCGACCGTCGACGTGGCCTCGGCCGGCGCCGCAAGTCATGGGCGAAGTCGCACGGGTTCGATTACGAACACGAGACTCCCGACCTGGTCAAGCGGTGGAGCCGCGGCATCATGTCGACCGTCGGTGAGAACGTCCATGCCCGCAACGTCGTGCTCGGACAGATTCGCGGCGAGGCCGTGTTCATCTTCGACCTCGACGATGTGGCCACCGTGATCGCTCTGCACCGCAAGGTCGGCACCAACGTGGCCGTGGACGTCCGCCTGAAGGACATCCCGGAGCCGCGGGAAAACGACATCTGGCTGCTCGGCGCCATCGGCCCCCGCATGGTCTACTCCACGAACCTCGATGCCGCCCGTCGCGCCTGCGACCGCCGGATGGTGACGTTCTCGCACACCGCCCCGGATTGCGCCGAGATCATGTGGAACGAGCAGAACTGGACGCTGGTGTCCATGCCGATCACCAGCACCCGCGCTCAGTGGGACGAGGGTCTGCGCACCGTCCGCCAGTTCAACGACCTGCTGCGGGTGCTGCCGCCGGTGCCGTCCGGCCAGAACAGCGTCGCCGGCCAGGCCGTCGCGCGTCGCAGCGGTTCGCCGAGCCGTCCGCTCAGCGCCGGCCCGATGCGGCAGAACGAACTGCCCGCCGGCCGCAGCAACCAGGCCCCTGGCCGCGCAGACATCGGCCGCTACACGCAGTTCGCGCCGGCCCGTAACGGCCGCCCCGCGCCGAATTATCAGCGCTGAGTCCCTGCGGCTAACCTTGGCCGCATGTCTTTTCGCAGGTTGGCCTCGCGGCTGCTGACTGTGCTGCTGGCCGGTGTGCTGGTCGCGTGTTCCAGTGACAGCTCCGCGAACTCCGTCATCTTCGGTGCGCCCAGCGCCAAAGTCGGCGAGTCGCAGGCACTGCTGGGCTGGAACGTCTCGGTGTCCAACCTGCGCTTCCAAGACGACCAGGTGTTGATCGACGTCGATCTGGCCGCCGCGAAGGCCGGTGGAGAACACGCCAAGCCCGAGGCCCTGCGCTTCGGCCTGTACGGCGCATTGGCGCATCCCATCGAATCGAACCTGATCGGTGGCTGCGACGGGGTCCCCAACCTCAAGATCAACCCGGCCGTCGTACAGAACCCTGACAAGGTAACGGGCACAGTCTGTTTGGGCCCGATGCGCGACCAGACCCAGGTGCGTGGCGTCTACCTGTACTCGCCCGCCGACCGCATCAAGGACACCACCGTCGCCTACGGCGCGGCGTACCCCGTCGGCCTGACGCCGACCAATGAGTCCGACACCGGGCTGACTCTGAAGGCCACCAGTGTCGACGGATTCCGGGCCGACGGCGGCCAGTTGATCCCGGCGGCGCTGGGGGACCCGACGGCGTTCACCGGCAAGGGCTACATGCTGCTCGGTCTCGAAATCGGTGGTCTGGCAAGCCGGTACAAGGACGACTCGGCCAAGCGTGGCGGGCCGCTGATGATCGCGGTGGCGCCGACACTGCCGCCGCCCGGCCTGTCGCACATGTGTGACGTCTACGGCGCGACGCTGCTGGTGCTGCCGGACGCGAAGGTCGGGGCGATCAACACCCGCGCCTCGCTGTGCACGCAGGGCGACATCAACCAGGCGCTGCTGTACGCCACCGTCACCGTGGTGGGAACACATGCGGCGGTGTGGATTTCGCGTGAGTGATCAGGTCGCCGACCACGCCGATGTGCCAGGCCCCACCGAGTGGGGCGCCGGCCCCGGCGTCGGCCCGTGGTCCGGTGAGCTGCCCGACGATCCGCGCTACGACCCGGAGTTGTTGCGCGAGGGCGACACTCGCAACGTCGTCGACGCCTACCGGTACTGGACGCGGGAGGCGATCATCGCCGACATCGACCAGCGCCGGCACCCGCTGCACATCGCGATCGAGAACTTCGGCAACGATGCCAACATCGGCGCGGTGGTTCGCACCGCCAATGCGTTCGCGGTGGACACCGTGCACATCGTCGGCCGCCGGCGGTGGAATCGCCGGGGCGCCATGGTGACTGACCGCTACCAGCGACTCATGCACCATGCCACGACGGCGGAACTGCTGGCCTTCGCCGAAGCCGCGGGGCTGACCCCGGTCGCCGTCGACAACGTCCCCGGCTCGGTGCGGCTGGAAGAGACGACGCTGCCCCGCGAATGTCTGCTGATCTTCGGGCAGGAGGGGCCGGGCATCACCGTCGACGCCAAGACGGGGTCGATGATGACGGTGTCCATCGCGCAATTCGGCTCGACCCGCAGCATCAACGCCGGGGTGGCCGCGGGGATCGTCATGCACACCTGGATCACTCAACATGCAGGACTGGATCGGGCCTGGTAGGGCAGGATAGAACGCATGGATCAGCGTCCGGTGGAGCGAAGCGACGGGGATGCAGTTTGGGCCAACCGTGCGGCCAGCGCGGAAACGGCTGTGTTCAACCGGCATATCCGGCGGCTCTGGGGGATGCCCGGCACTCAGCTGGGCGTCGTGGCCTGGCCGTCGACGCGCGCCGACCGGCTGTTCAAGAGCTGGGATTACTGGTGGCAGGCGCATCTGCTGGACTGCATGATCGATGCGCAGCTGCGCGACCCGCAGGAGTACCGCGTCGCCCGCATCAGCCGTCAGATCCGTGGACATCGACTGCGCAACAACGGGTCCTGGACCAACAACTACTACGACGACATGGCGTGGATGGCGCTCGCGCTGGAGCGTTCCGGCCGGTTGGTCGGCGTGGGCCGGCCCAAGGCGCTCAAGACGTTCACCGACCAGTTCCTCAATGCCTGGGTGCCCGAGGACGGCGGCGGTATCCCGTGGCGCAAGCAGGACCAGTTCTTCAACGCCCCGGCGAACGGTCCGGCCGGCATCTTCCTGGCTCGCCACGACCGTCTGCGGCGGGCGCAGCAGATGGCCGACTGGATCGACGGCACGCTGATCGATCCCGATACGCACCTGGTGTTCGACGGCATCAAGGGCGGTTCAATGGTGCGCGCCCAGTACACGTACTGCCAGGGCGTGGTGTTGGGCCTGGAAGTGGAACTGGCCGTGCGTACCGGCGACCCGCGGCATGCGGAGCGGGTGCACCGCCTCGTGGCCGCGGTCAAGGACCACATGCTCGACGACGGCGTGATCAGGGGTGCCGGCGGCGGCGACGGTGGCCTGTTCGGCGCCATCCTGGCCCGCTACCTGACGCTGGTGGCCACCACCTTGCCCGGGGATACCGAGGAGGACGACGCGGCCAGGACGACCGCCCGCGACCTGGTGCTGAAATCTGCGCAGTCGGCGTGGGACTACCGGCAGTCCGTCAACGGCATCCCGCTGTTCGGCGCGTTCTGGGACCGCGCGGCCGAGCTGCCGAAGGACGCCGGTGAGAAGGCGAAATCCGTTGACGGCGCGGTGAATTCATCCGATATTCCGGAACGCGACCTGTCGGTGCAGGTGGCCGGCTGGATGCTGATGGAAGCGGCCCACGTGTTGACGGCCGACGCGGACGCCGACGAGTCCTGACCTACTGTCCCTTCGGCGTCAACTCGCGGCAGTACGCGTAGATGGCCAGCCCGCCGAACTTGACGGCATCGTCGTTGGACAGGTTGGCGGCGTTCTTCTTCAGGTAGGTCAGTGCAGAGTTGACGCCGCCGCTTCGCATCGCGCTGCAGGTGCCGTGCGCGAGCTTGAGAGCGGTGCTGTTCGGCATGAGGATGCCCTTGTCGTGCACGGCCTGCAGGAACATGGGATCGATCTGGTCATCGGCGTGGGCGGGGACGGCCATCACGATGGCGGCCGCCGACGAGACCGCCGCGAACAGAGCTGCTGTGCGTGTGCGCTTCATTCGGATCCCCCTGCAAGATCGGTTTGCTGACAGGCTACGCGAGGCTCGGCGATCCCGGACGGAGTCGCTTGGGGACGACCACCGGAATTTCTTCAGAAACGTCAGCGTCATATACTTAGACCGCATATTGCATTTTGATTTTTTGCTTATTTCGGAGGATGGCTATGGCCACGATGAAGAAGATTGCGTCGACTACAGCACTTGCAGCAAGCCTGGGAGCTGCGATTTTGGGTGTCAGTGCGGGAGTTGCCAGCGCAGCTCCGGCGCACGACCCCGCCACGATCCCGATGGACCGCGGTCACGGCCACGGCCACGACGACTGGGATGATCACGGCCGCGGTTGGGGTGGCCCGGGTTGGCGTGGTGGCGGCTGGGATGGCCCTGAGGTCTACGTCAACCTGCCCTGCGTGACCGGCCCCGCCGGCATCGTCACCGTTTGCCCGTAGCTCTTTGCCGCTGACGGCTCGTGGCCGCTGACGATTGATCTTCTTCGCTCCGGGGAACCCCTGGCTCGTACCGCCAGATATCCCGGACGCGAAGGAGGAGAACGTTGGTACGCAAGACTCTCGTGATCGGTGTGGTCGCGTTAGCGCTGGCCGGTTGCTCCACGGAGAACTCCGAACCGACTGCCGGCTCACCGAATTCGGGCTTGCGCGCGCCGCAGGTCGTCGTCGACGGACAGCCCCGAGCCGTGAGCGGTGGGGTGACCTGCCATCAGGCGGGTGACAACGTGACGATCGGGATCGGCGACGTGTCCAGTGGCGTCGGCGCCGTCGTGACGACGAGCGATCCGCCGCAGGTTCGTACCGTCGGCCTCGGCACGATCGACGGTGTCGCGCTGGGGTTCACGAGCTCCGAGCCCGGCGAGGCGGACAACGCCGTAGCCGCGGTGCGGGGCAAGTCGTACGCGATCAAGGGCACCGCCAGCGGCAGCGACCTGAGCAATCCGCGGTCGCCGCAGCAGGTGAGCAAGAGCTTCGAGATGGATGTCGCCTGCCCGTAAGGTGCATGATGCGGCGTTACCCGCCAGGATGATTGGTCGTGACCACTCCGGCAGAGGATGCATCGCCCCGAGTGTCCCTGGGCACCGTCCTGCGTGAGTGGGGCACCATCGGATGCATCGGTTTCGGCGGTCCGCCCACGCACATCAAGCTGTTGCGCAGCCTGTGCGTGGAGCGGCGCCGCTGGATCGGCGCCACCGAGTTCGAGGACGCGATCGCCACGTGCAACCTGTTGCCGGGGCCGGCGTCGACGCAGCTGTCGATCTACTGCGCCTGGCGCGTCCGCGGCCGGCTCGGTGCGCTGGTCGGTGGCGCCGCGTTCATCGTTCCGGGGCTCATCGTCATCCTGGGTCTGGCGGCGTTGTTCCTGGCTGGATCACCGCCACGGTGGGTGCTGGCCGCGGGGGCCGGCGCGGGCGCGGCGGTGGCTGCTGTCGCCGTCCATGCGGGGGCCGCGTTGGTCCCCGCCAGTTGGCAGCGGCGCACCAGCTCCGTCCGGTGGCTGGTGTATGTCGCATCGGGTGCGGTCGCGGCCGCGCTACTGGGCCCGTGGCTGGTGGTGGTGCTGTTGGCCTGTGGCGCAATCGAATTGGCGCGGACGACGGCGCTGCCCCGGTCCGGTGCGCGCAGCATGCCGGTCCTGGCGTTCCAGTCCCTGGCGCTGGGCACACTGGGTTCGCTGTGCTGGGTGGCGTTGAAGGTCGGCGCGCTGTCGTACGGCGGCGGCTTCGTCATCATCCCGCTCATGCAGGCGGACGCTGTTGACCACTACCACTGGATGACCGGTGCGCAGTTCCTCAATGCTGTTGCGCTGGGCCAGATCACGCCGGGACCGGTGGTGCAGACCGTCGCCGTCGTCGGCTATGCCGCCGCGGGATTGCTCGGCGGCGTGCTGGCCTCGGTGGTGGCCTTCAGCCCGTCGTTCGTGTTCATCCTGTTGGGCGCCAAGCACTTCGACCGGATTCGCGGCAACAACTACGTGCGGGCCTTCCTGGACGGCGCGGGTCCGGCCGCCATCGGTGCGATCCTGGGCTCGGCGGTGCCGCTGGCCCTGTCGATCAGCCAGACCTGGCAGTACGTCGTCCTGGCGGTGGCGGTGGTTGCCGTGTTCAGCCGGGTGAACGTCGTGATCACGTTGCTGCTGGCCGCCGGGGCCGGCGTTCTCGCCACCGCATTCGGCCTGCCCTTGCCGGGCTGATTTATCTGGCCGGGGAATGTCATCGACCGCCTGACCGTCTTACAATAGAGGGGCATTTATTGCCTATTTGTATTTGTTGTTTCGGAGGTTGGCCATGGCCAAGTTCAGAACGATTGCATCGATGACAACACTCGCCTTGGGCCTCGTGGCTGCGGGTTTGGGTTTCGGCTCGGGTATCGCGAGCGCCGCACCGGCGGTCGGTCCCGGAACGATCCCGATGGACCACGGTTGGGGCTGGGGTGGCGACGACTGGGACGGTCACCACGGTCACGGCCGCGGCTGGGACGGTAACCGCGGTTGGGGCCCCGGCTACTTCCCGCCGCCGTGCCTGACCGTCCCGTACGTCACCATCTGCGCCTAGTCGCGCGAGGGCTGTCAGCAGCAATTCGGGTCGAGCACCCGGCATAGCGCGGCGAGCGCGTCGCGTCGCGGGGTGTGGTGCACGTTCATGCCCTGACGTTCGGAGATGACGAACCCGGCGGCCCGCAGTTGGCCGAGGTGGTGACTGACTGTCGATTCGGCCAGACCCACCGCGGCCGCAAGGGAGCCGGTGGTGCAGGGCTCGCCACAGGTGAACAGCAGCGACATCAGTTTCACGCGCGCGGGGTCGGCGAGTGCCTTGAGCCGCATGGCGAGGTCGAGCGCGGCGGCGTCGTCGGTCGGGCTCGCGGCCACGGGCGCGCAGCACAACGGCTCGGACATGTCGATGACGGGCAGTGCCTTGGGCATGCCACCGATGCTACCTCAGCTTGTTGACATATATCGAAAAGGTGCGGTAGAACTGTGCTGCGGATTTCGATATACGTCACATACCTCGGGAGGTCTGCCATGTCTCGTGTCCAGCTCGCTCTGAACGTCGACAACCTCGACGAGTCGATCGCCTTCTACCGCAACCTGTTTGGCGCCGAGCCGGCCAAGGTGAAGCCCGGCTACGCGAACTTCGCGATCGCGAACCCGCCGCTCAAACTGGTGCTGCTCGAGAACCCGGGACACGGCGGGTCGATCAACCACCTGGGTGTGGAAGTCGAATCCAGCGACGCCGTGCACACCGAGATCGCCCGCCTGACCGAGGCAGGAATGTTCACCGAAGAGGAGATCGGCACCACCTGCTGCTTCGCCACGCAGGACAAGGTTTGGGTGACCGCCCCCGGCGGGGAACGCTGGGAGGTCTACACCGTCCTCGCCGACAGTGACACCTTCGGCGCTGCGCCGAGCGGATCGGATGATGCGGTGTGCTGCGGGGCGCAGGCATGACGCAGACCGCTGACGCCGCTCCGGCGACAGCTCGACTCTCGACGCTCGACCGGTATCTGCCGGTCTGGATCGGCTTGGCGATGGCGGCCGGGCTCTTGCTCGGCCGCTGGGTCCCCGGACTGGACGTCGTGCTGGAAAAGGTTCAGGTGGATGGCATTTCGTTGCCGATCGCGCTGGGCCTGCTGATCATGATGTACCCGGTGCTGGCCAAGGTCCGGTACGACCGACTCGACACCGTCACGTCCGACCGCAAGCTGCTGCTGTCCTCACTGGTGCTGAACTGGGTGCTCGGGCCGGCGCTGATGTTCGCGCTGGCCTGGCTGTTCCTCGCGGACCTGCCCGAGTATCGGACCGGGCTGATCGTCGTCGGCCTGGCTCGCTGCATCGCCATGGTGATTATCTGGAACGACCTGGCGTGCGGCGACCGGGAGGCTGCAGCTGTTCTGGTGGCGCTCAATTCGGTGTTCCAGGTGCTGATGTTCGCGGTGCTCGGCTGGTTCTACCTCTCGGTGCTGCCGGGCTGGCTGCACCTGCCGCAGACCGCGATTGCGACGTCCCCGTGGCAGATCGCGAAGTCGGTGCTGATCTTCCTCGGCATCCCGCTGGCTGCCGGCTACCTGTCGCGCCGACTCGGCGAAAAGGCCAAGGGCCGCGCCTGGTACGAGTCGACGTTCCTGCCCCGGATCGGGCCGTGGGCACTGTACGGGTTGCTGTTCACCATCGTGATTCTCTTTGCGCTGCAAGGGCATCAGATCACCACTCGCCCGTGGGACGTCGCCCGCATCGCGCTCCCGCTGCTGGTCTATTTCGCGATCATGTGGGGTGGTGGCTATGCGCTGGGTGCTGCTCTCGGCCTCGGCTACGAACGCACCACGACGCTGGCGTTCACCGCGGCGGGCAACAACTTCGAACTGGCCATCGCCGTCGCGATCGCCACGTGGGGCGCGACGTCCGGTCAGGCCCTGGCCGGCGTCGTCGGACCGCTGATCGAAGTGCCGGTTCTGGTCGCGCTCGTCTACCTGTCGCTTGCGCTGCGGCCGCGGTTGCGGAGTGTGCCCGCATGAGCCCCAAACCCAGCGTGCTGTTCGTCTGCGTCCACAATGCCGGCCGGTCGCAGATGGCGGCCGGGCTGCTCACCCATCTGTCCCAGGGGCGCATCGAAGTGCGTTCTGCGGGAACAGCACCCGCCGATGCGATCAACCCGGTCGCGGTCGCGGCCATGGCTGAACTGGGCATCGACATCACCGCCCAAGCGCCAAAGGTGTTGACGGCGGACACGGTGGAAGCGAGCGACGTGGTGATCACCATGGGCTGCGGCGACACCTGCCCCTACTTTCCGGGGGTGTCCTACCGGGATTGGAAACTCGATGACCCGGCGGGGCAACCCATCGAGGCTGTGCGGCCCATCCGCGATGCCATCGCCGACCGGGTGCGGGACCTGGTCGCCGAGCTGCTGGCTGGCTAGGCGATGGCGCCCTAGTCGGACACGAATTGAGTGACATAGGCACTCAATGGAATCAGCGAAATCCGGTCCAGCAGAGCCTGTGCGGCGACACGGTCCTCAGTCGTGCCCGTGCACTCGATGCGGCCCAGCAGCCAGATGATCGGGGCGAGCGACCGGTGTTCGGTGACACCGGCGGGCAGTTCGCCGCTCCAGCTCGGGCCGGTGATGGCATACGTCTGCGGCGTCGTCCAGGCGACGTGCTCGTCGGCGTCATCGAACACGTCGGCCCGGCCGGAGAGCACCTGGAACAGGTATCTGCGATCGGCGGCGTCCGGCAGTGTCAGCACCCAGGGCTCGGCGTTCACGTCGAGGAAGCGGTCGACGTACATGGCGTCGGTAGTGCTCGTCCGCATGAGCTGCTGCAGCGGGCAGCGGCTGGCTTCGGTCTCGCCCTCGCCGAGGTGGGCACGGCGTGCTGCCGGTCCGGCCAGGATCACCAGGGCGGCCACGGCGATGGACAACGTGCCGCACCACGGCAGGATATCGGCTGCTGACATGACGGCCGTAACTCCAATCCGGGTGTGGCCCATGGTCGGTCGCGGGCCGGGTTCGGTCCGCTCATCCCACTGTGCAGGACGGCGCTGCCCGAAGTCTTGACATCTAGAGACTGATTCTTGACAGTTCGGGACAGCGCCGTCCAGGGCAACAGCCGAGGTCTCAGCAGGGAGCGCCGGGCGGCGTGTAGTAGGGCACGCCTTCGTCGGTGTAACAAGGAACTTCACCGGCGACATACGGAACGTGGGCCGCCGCGATGGCGGTGCCCACGGCGACGTCGCCCGCGATGTTGGTGCAGCCGCCGGCCGAGAAGTGCCGGCCACCGGCGCTGGCGCAGACGTCCGCGGCGGCGGTGGGGGCCACCGTCAGTGGCGCCACGGCCAGTGCGGCGCCCAGCAGTGGGACGGATACCAGCGCGGTGATGCGTGGGGGCATGGTGCTCCTTGGGTTGATGAACACGAAATAATTTCGCGTCGAGTATTTTTCGTGGCTTACGGCAGTTTTGTCACGGCCGGTGGCCGCCAGGTGCCATCGATGATCGACGGCGGGTTCTGCTTCGGCCAGTACAGGCGCAGCATGAGGTTGAAGGCGCCGGCCGGTGCGGGCAACCAGTTGGCCTGCCTCTCCGGTCCCGGATTGTCGTGCTGCAGATACAGATCCACGGACCCGTCGGGGTTGCGGGCCAGGTTGTCGCGCTGACTGAGCGTGAAGCGGTTGAGCGGGTTGGCGACGAAGAAGTAGCCCTCGTCGTACATCGTCAGTGACCAGAATCCCTCGGCGGGAGGCAACTGATCCTTGGCGAAGTGCATGACGTACTTGTTGGCGCCGTTGTACGGCTGGCCTGCGCCATCGGTTTTCGATGTCGGGTAGACCGCGTCCTGAGGCCGGTTCGCGCCCAGCCCGATGGCCGTGATCAAGGCCCGCTGCAGGTAATCGGTGCCGTATTCGCCTGTCTTGGTGGTGAATTGCCACCCATTGATGGTGTTGAGAGTGCTGTAGTGGCCCATGATCTTTGCGACGCCGTCCTTGGGTACGGACTTCAGCGCAGCAGCCACATCGGCATCGAGCTTGGTGATGTCGAACTTCTCTCCGGGCACGATGCCGATGCGGGCCATCTTCTCGATGATGGGCTTGTCGGCCTCGGCGGGCGGGTTGTCCTTCAGTAGGGTGGCCAGCATGTCGAAATAGGCTTCGATGCTGAGGTTTTCGACCTGATCACGCACCGGGGTCTTCATGTCGATGGTGGGATCGACCTTCCCGGCGGGCGGGGTGTATGGCTTTCCATACGAACTCAGCGGCACCAGTGAAATCTGGTCCTGCATCGCGTGCACGGCTGCATAGTCCGCAGGCGTGCCATCGCAGTAGATGCGGCCCAACAGCCACACCGTCGACGTCGGAGACTTGTACTCCGTCACGCCCGCGGGCAGCGTGCCCTTCCAATTCGGGCCGGTGATGGCGTAGGTCTGCGGGCCGGTGCCCGTCGTGCGCTTGCCGGGAACCTGGAACACATCTGTCCAGCCCGACAGCATCGGGAAAAGGTAGTACCGGTCGTGGGCGTCGGGCAGTGTCAGGATCCACGGCTCGTCTTTGACGTCGATGAACCCGTTTGTGTACAGGGTGTCGGCGTTGGGGGCGGTGACGTCGCGGAAAGCGGCGGTCGGGTACTCCCGCATGCGCATCAACTGGCCCATCGGGGCCCGGGGCGCCTGGACCTGGGCGACGTTCGTCATGACCCGGCGTGTCATCTCGACGGTGTTGAGGGCGTAGCCGTAGACGTACGCGTCGACCGCGATGGCCTTGGCCTCGTCGGCGGGCAGCTTCGACGGTTTGCTGGATGTGGAGCAGCCAGCGACTGTGGCCGCCAGCGCTGTGATGGTCAGGGCAGCCAACGTCCGGGTCCACCGGCGGTGTCTGTGAAGCATACGGGAAGTGCTCTCATTTCGGTTGTTGTGCAGGACACATTGCTTGGACCTGCGGCGCGACACTGCACCGGCTCGTCGTCGGAATTCGACTGTGCTGCACCACACCGGTTCGTGTCTTGACATTTCGCGACAAATTTTTGACAGTTAGAGACATGTCGGTCATCCGAGGCACGGCACTGACGAGTTTTCATGAGTTGGTTGCTGAACTCGGCGGCGACGGTGACGCGCTTCTTACCGCGGCGAATATCGCGAGCGCGGACATCGGCCGTCACGATCGGTTCATCTCCCTGCCCAGCGGAACCCAGGCGCTCGAGTTCGCCGCCGTGGCATTGCGCACCCCCGATTTCGGACGTCGACTCGCGTTGCGCCAGAGCATCGACATCCTCGGACCCGTCGGGCTCGCGGCGCGCAACGCCGAAACGGTCGCGGATGCCTTCGTCATCTTCGACAAGTTCATGGCCGCCTACAGTCCCGCGATCAGTGCCCGTATCACCGTCCCCGTCGGTACCGACCTGCGCCGCTTCGAGTTCGAGTACCTCTTGGACCCGGCGCCGCCGCAGGCGCAGGCCATCGAGTTGTCGCTCGGTGTCACGCTGCAAGTATTGAGACTGTTCCTGGGCCCGGACTACCGCCCGCTCGCTGTACACCTGCCGCACTCGGCACGCACCCCGGCCGGCGAGTACCAGGCCTACTTCGGCTGCCCGCCGTCGTTCGGTGAACCGGTCGCCGGGTTCACGCTGCGCGCCGCCGACTTGGCGCGACCGTTGCCCACCGACCGGATCGCGCATCAGACGGCCATGGACTACCTCATCAGCACCATCGGCGAATCCGAGCCTGCCACAACCCAATTGGTTCGCACCCTGGTGCGTCAGTTGCTGCCCGGTGGGGCGGTGGGACTGCAGGACATCGCCCGTCATATCGGGCTGCACCCGAAGACACTGCAGCGGCGCCTGGCCGCCGAGGGCGCGACGTTCGGGGACCTGGTCGACCAGACCCGCCGGGACACCGCGCAGCGGTTACTGCTCGATACCGAGCTGACCCTCGACCAGCTCTGCCGGAATCTCGGCTATGCCGAACAGAGTGTGCTCACGCGGTCGTGCAAGCGATGGTTCGGGACGACTCCCACGGCCTACCGCAATGGCAGGCGCTGACAACTCAGCCGAGCCGCGTCCAGAGGCAGTAGCCGGAGAACTCGACCGACGACGCCGTGGGTGCCACGTCGAAGTGCAGCGTCTGGTCCGGTTCGCCGTCGGTTGCCGCGGGCGCACTGACCACACCGGCGCTGATCACCGCGCGCTGCTCGACGTGGCATCGGTTCCCAGGGCCGAGCGGAGTGCCACTCCACTTGCCGGACATCAGGTTTGGATTGCGCATGCCCTGCCCGCGTAGGGCGATGACGGGGCCGGTGCTCCACCAGCGGTCGCTGGGGTCCGCGGGCAGTGCGACGGGCTGCCAACGCCCTTCGTGGCACTGCAGCGGCGTGTTGGCGCCCGCGGTGGGCGCGGGCGTCGTCGGCATGGTGGTGGCTTCGTCGGCCGTCGGCGGACACGGCTGATCCTGTTGCGGCGCAACGGGATCAGCCGCGCACAACGGTGCCACCGCGGTCGCCACGGCGACTGCGGCCATCGCGACGGCCGTGCGAATCATGGCTAGAGCTTCGTGAGATCGGTCTTCATCAGCATGACGTTGTACTCACTCCACAGTGACAGGTTCCAGTACAGATCGGTACCGGTACCCAGGGTCGACGGTGACCAGGGCTGCATCATGGGCGCGTAGATTCCGCCGTTCTGTTGCGGCATCAGCACGGTGGCCGCCGACCACGTGCCCTGCGGGGCGTCGGCAGTGCGCAGCACGACGTTGTTGAACTGGTCGGCGTAGAGCGTGACGTACTTGCCGAGCGTCGGGTTGTACTGCACCGACATCTCGCTGACGTGGTTCCCGGCTTTGGCGATGCCGCATGCTCCGGTGTCCTGGCCGAACACCACGCCGGCCTTCGACGGGTCCTTGTACCAGCCCTGTTTGATCGCGCCGATGCCGAACCAGCCACCCGCGCTGCCCTTGTTGTAGTACTCGTACTTGGACGCGTCGAGGATGTCGGCCTCGGCCACCCGCGAGATGTAGGCAGCGCCACCGCGCCCGTTCGGTGTGCCGTACGAGTAGACGTAGCCGTCACCCGGACGAACCAGGGCCGCCTGCTGGAAATTGGCGTTGCCGCCCCAGTTCTGCCGGACGCTCTGCGGTGCGATGGTCCAGTTCTCGCCGTTGTCGGTCGAGTAGGCCATGGCCGAGTAGTTCGTCGTCCACTGGCCGGGCGCGCCCCACTGCTTGACCGACATGAAACTCAGGTACTGGGTGGCGCCGAACTGGGTGCCCGGCGTCGGCACCGAGATGCCCGAGGTCGGGATCAGCGTCACGCCGGACGGCAGGCCCGCGGGGAGTTTGGCGGGCAGGATGATCTGGCGTGCCGTCGTCGCCGATGACAGGGGAGTGCCGCCGAACATGTTGCCGTTGAGCCACTGACCGGCCGGGATCGAGATGCCGTCGGCGAGGTTGGCGTCCGACGAGCGGAACAGGATGTTGTTGAGCCAGTTCCCGGTCATGTTGGGGCCGCTGAAGGTGTCACCGAACGCCATCAGCACCTGATGCTCGTTGATCGGGGTGCTGGGATCGTCGGCAATCCCGTTGTCCCACGCGGTGCCGACGTCGGTGCCCCAGACGCCGAAGCGGTTGTAGGTGTCGTTGGGCGCGAAGTTGCCCGTCACCCAGTCGACGAAACTTGTTGAGGCAGTGATCTGTTGGCCCGGCTTCGGCCAGGCCGGCCGCGGGTTCATGGCCGCCGTGACCGCGGCCAGGGGGTTGCTCAGCACCTGGCCGGTGGTGGTGAGTGCGCTGACGACGTTCTGCGGCTTGATCGCCGTCAGGAGGTTGTCGATCTCTTTGCGTGCGAAGGCCAGCACGGTCCACGCCAGTGTGGGCTGGGCCGGGCTGCCCAACGGGTTGAACGCCCAATTCAGCGCGCCCGAAACGGCTTTCATCACTGCGGCCACCGGGTTGGTCGGCTTGACCGTGGGCGCGGTGACGTTGGGCGTGAGGAGGTTCGTCGTCGCCGAGACGGGGCTCGGGGCCGCCGTGACCGCGCTGGCGGTGACCTTCATGACCGTCGGTGCGACGGCCGCCACGCCGGCCGGCTTGGGTGCCGCGGCCTGCGGGCCGGCCGGCTTGGTCGGCGTCAGCTGTGGGCGTTTCGGGGTTTTCGGGACCGCGGCGGCCGGTGCCGCGTCGTTGACGTTGTCGTTCTTCGGTTTGTTCTTGCGATCACGGCCCTTGGCCGGCTTGTCGGCCTTGGGGTCGGGCATGGTCTCGGTCTTGGGATTGGACGAGCTGTCGCCGGTGGTGCCCGCCGCCGGTGTCTCGGTCTTGTCGTCACCCTTCTTGGGCTTGGGCTTGTCTCGGCGCGGCTTCGTGGGGCTGCCCGAAGTGCCGGGCGCCCCGGCGGTTTCGCCTGTCGCGGAGGCTGCCGCGCCGGCGGGCGCTCCTGTTTCAGTCTGGTCGGCCCATGCGACGGCCTGGCCGGATGCGATCGCGGTTCCGATGCCGAGTGCGACGGCGAGCCTTCCGACTCGGCCGACGTAGCGTGCGGCGCTCATCGTGTCTCCCTGCTGTTCCAGCTAATTAACTAATGGAACAACATCGGCTCGAGCCGCGGGAGATTTTCGACGGGGTTGTTTCCGTCTCGATACCGTCAGCGGAGCAGGCCGGCCTCGCGGAGCGCATCCTCGTACAACTCGATGGCGTGGTCGATGCCGCGATCGACCCAGCTGTCGACGAAGGCCACCCTGTCGGCGATGAGCTGGATCCCGGTGGCCCAGCGCTCGAAATCCCCAGTGCGGCGCAGGATGTCGATCTGCACGCGGGTGCCCTTGATGTGGATGAACCCGCCCAGCTCCGTCGTCTGGGGACGTAGCACCGTGACGTCGAAACCTTCGATCCGACCGTCGTCGACGAGGGCCTGCAGGTAGCCACGGGCATCGCGCAGCGCCGCGAGGGCCTGGAGTTCCCGTCCCTGGGTGGGCAGTCCCCAGGCAATCCAGATTCCGGTTTCGGACATGACGCCCTACGCTACGCGCGAGCCCAGCAGCAGGCGGGGAAGGCGCGGGCGTCGCATGGTGCGCGCCGTCCATTCGCCGAGGGTCACGCCGGCGGCCAGCGTGCAGCCGACCATGACGGCGGTGAAGAGATTGGAGATGGCGGCCAGCGTCTGGCCCGCCATGATCTCGGACAGCCCGCGGTAGACCGCGAGACCGGGCACCAGCGGAGTGATGCCGGCGACGGCGACGATGATCGGCGGGACGACGGCGCGCCGCGCCAGCAAGCCACCAGCTAGACCGACGACCGTGGCGGCGACCGCGGACGCGACGATCGGTCCCAGCCCGGCGTTCAGGGTCGACCCGACCAGTCCGGCGCCGACGGCACCCGATGCGAACGAGGTGGTGAGCGCCTTCAGTGACGCGTAACTGGCGAGCGCGAAGGCCGCTGACGCCAAGCCGCCGGTGAGCACCATGATCGGCAGCGGCGCGTAGGGCAGTACCTCCTGTTGCATGGGCGGCAGGCTGGCGCCGAGGGCGGAGGTGAGGCGCAGCGCGATGCCGACGCCGCCGACCAGGCCCGCGGTGTAGACCATCACCTCGATGAACCGGCCGGCCGCCGTGACCGGCGCACCCGTGATGGCGTCCTGCACCGAACCGACGAGCGACAGCCCGGCCATGAGCACGATGATGCCGGACACGATGATGCGGTACGGCGCCACGACGGCGCTGTGCTCGAGGGCGAGTTTGTAGATGAACGCGGCCGGCACCGTCGCGATGAAACCGCCCATGACCTGCTGGAAGAAGTACGGCAGGCCGAACTTGGCGAGCGAGACATTGATTCCGTAGATCGCGGCGGTGGTGATGAACGAGACGACGGCGAGTGTCGGGCTGCCGCCGAGCATGAGCGTCACCGCGGCCGCCATCAGCGCCCAACCGGACAGCGCGACCTTGCGTGAATACGGATGGTCGGCGGCGACGATGTGGTCGAGCGCCGCGCGGGCGGGCTTGAGGCCGAGGTGTCCGCGGCCGATCTGCCGCAGCAGCGTGTCCAGCTGTTCGAGCCGCGTGTAGTCCAGCGAGCGGTACTTCACCGTGCGCATGTAGCTGGTGGGCGGCAGGCCCGGACCGCGGCGGGCCGAGACGTGGATGGCGTTGTAGGTGACGTCGACGGCGCAGTCCGGCAGGCCGTAGGTCGCGGCGACGAACGCGATCTGCTTACTGGTGTCGATGGCACCGGTGCCGGAGTCCAGCAGCACCTCGCCGACGTTCATCGCCAGCTCGACGACCTCGGTGACGGCGCGCTCGTCGCTCAGGTCGACGGGCTGTGCCGGCGCGATGACGGGCAGGCCCGCGGTGTCGGCGGTCGACGGCCGGTCACCGAGAATTCGCCGCCGCGCGGAGGCGACGCGATCACGCAGTGTCACACCAGAATCGTAGGTGCCCTAGTACGACTGCCCATTGGCATATCGCGCGCGTCGGAAGTGGCGGCCGTTGCCGCGGTTGCGGCTCTTGTACGTCGGCAACTGTGAGTCACAGTTCGGGCAGATCAGCCGCAGGTTCTCCCGCCGGTTGTTCGTCGGGTCGCCGTCGATGTGGTCCAGTACGAGCGCCGGCGGCAGGTCTTGCCAGGTCGCGTTACCGCCGCAGATCGCGCAGCAGCCGGACTGGGCGTCGGCGAGGTATCGGCGGATGTAGTGATCGTGATAGGTGGCGACATACGCCTCGCCGGTCTCGAGCCAACGTTTCGTTCGGGCGTCGCTGCGGGCCGATGCCTGACACGCGTTACTGCAGTAGACCCTCTGGCTGCGCTTCACGAGCGGACTGCCACAACCCTGGCATGACCTCATGCACGGACGCTACGACGAGCCACCGACAAGCCGCGGCTGCTAATGGAGCCCCCGGTCAGGATTGAACTGACGGCCTTCCGCTTACAAGGCGGGTGCTCTACCACTGAGCTACGGAGGCATGCGGTTCGACGGAACCGCCCTGAATCCTAACCCGTTGGGGTCAGTGACCGGATCCCGGCTGGCCCTGGCCATTCTCGTCAACGGCTTGCCGCGCGGCCGCGGCCTTGGCGGCGCGCTTGCCGCGTTGGCGGCTCAGCGGGATACGTCCGGCGATGTTGCTCAGCGGATTCACCGCGTCGTTGAGGACCAGCACCGCGTCGTACAGCTTGTCGACGGTCGGGGCGAGCCCGGCGAGCACGGGTGCCAGCTGGTTGAGGTTGTCGACGACGTCGTTCAACTTCATCAGGGCACCGTCGGGTGCGGTGAGGACGTCGATCGCACCGCCCTCGTCGAGCAGTCGTTCGGCGATACCGCCCTCGCTGAGCAGTCGGTCCACGAGGCCGCCGTCGGCGAGCATCTTGTCGACGGGCCCGCCGTCGCCGAGCAGACGGTCGGCGATGCCGTCCGCTCGCAGCACCCGATCCACGACCCCGTCGTCGGCGAGCAGGCGGTCGGCGATACCGCCCTGGCCGACCAACCGATCGGCGATGCCTTCAGGTCGCAGGACGCGATCGACGATGCCGCCGTCGGCGAGCATCTGATCCACGACACCGCCTTCGGCGAGACCGCGGTCGGCCACCCCACCGGGGGCGAGCACCCGGTCGAGGATGCCGTCGGCCGACAGCACGCGGTCAACGACGCCGCCGTCGGCGAGGACGCGGTCGGCCGGCCCGCCCGGTTCGAGCAGCCGGTCGAGGATGCCGTCCGCGCTCAGCAGCCGGTCCACCACGCCGCCGTCGGCGAGGACGCGGTCGGCCGGTCCGTCCTTGGCGATCAGGCGGGCCGCGATGCCGTCCTCGCTGAGTACCCGGTCCACGACACCGTCGGTGGCCAGCACCTGCTCGGCGAAGCCGCCCGGGGCGAGCACTCGAGACAACGCGCCTTCGTCGGATGTCAGTTGATCCAGCAAGCCGCCGTCGAGGGTCAGTTGGTCGATGATCCCGCCGGGTGCCAGCGCCCGCGTCACGGCACCACCCTCGGCGGTGAGACGGTCGAGGAGGCCGCCGTCCTGGCTGATCTGATCGACCAAACCACCCGGGCGAAGCAACCGATCGAGCACGCCGCCCGGTGCCAGCGCCCGGCCCAGTGGAGCGTCGTCGTCGATCAGTCGGGTGAGGCGGCCGGCCCGGCTCAGGGCGTCGTCGAAGCCGAAGATGCGGCTCATCGACGGGGCCACGATGGCCGGCCCGCTGCCGTTGAGGCCGCGCTGTACGGCGGTGACGGTGTCGCCGGCGATCTCGAGGCCGACGCTGGCGATCTTGAACGGCGTCGCGGCCAGGTCTGACAGGGCTTTACCCAAATCCATCGGCCAAGTGTATGGCGCCGGTCACATCTGATGTGCCGAGGTGCTGGAGGTCTGGCAAATGACCGCGCGACTCACAGTATCTTCACAGCCACCAGGCAGGGAGGATTTAAGGCCTGCGAGGACCATGGCTGCATGGCCATGGCTGCAGTTCCTGAGGCGACCCCCGAAGCGCGGATCCTGGTAGTCGACGACGAGACGAACATCGTCGAGCTGCTGTCGGTCAGCCTGAAGTTTCAGGGCTTCGAGGTGCACTCCGCCTCCAACGGCCCCGCCGCGCTCGACAAGGCCCGCGAGGTCAAGCCCGACGCGGTGATCCTCGACGTGATGATGCCCGGCATGGACGGGTTCGGCGTGCTGCGCCGGATGCGCGCTGACGGTATCGATGCGCCCGCGCTGTTCCTCACCGCCCGCGACAGCCTGCAGGACAAGGTGGCCGGCCTGACGCTCGGCGGGGACGACTACGTCACCAAGCCGTTCAGCCTGGAAGAGGTCGTGGCCCGGCTGCGGGTCATCCTGCGCCGCACCGGCCGTGGTGTCGAAGAGCCGCGCAGTGCCCGGCTGACGTTCGCCGACATCGAGCTCGACGAGGACACCCACGAGGTGTGGAAGGCCGGCGAACCGGTTTCGCTGTCGCCCACCGAGTTCACGCTGCTGCGTTACTTCATCATCAACGCGGGCACTGTCCTGTCGAAGCCGAAGATCCTCGACCACGTGTGGCGCTACGACTTCGGCGGTGACGTCAACGTCGTCGAGTCGTATGTGTCGTACCTGCGCCGCAAGATCGACACCGGCGAGAAGCGCCTGCTGCACACGTTGCGGGGTGTCGGCTACGTCCTGCGCGAGCCGCGCTGAGTACATTCCGCGATTCCTGGGCGGGCATCGCCAACAATGGAGTGATGAGACGTCGACTGGGCGAGCGCAGCGACGGGAAGTGGCGCGGTACCCGCGGCATTCCGCTGCGGGTGGGTCTGGTCGCCGCGATGGTGCTGCTGGCGGCCTGCGGTCTGCTGGCCTCCGGCGTCGCCGTCACCTCGATCATGCAGCACAGCCTGATCAACCGCGTCGACGAGACGTTGCTGGATGCCTCGCGCAGCTGGGCTCAGGAACCGCGGCGTATCCCGGCCACGCCGATCGAGGGCCCGAACCCGGCGCGGCCGCCGTCGAACTTCTACGTCCGCGGCATCGATCCTGACGGGCGGGTGTGGATCGCCGTCAACGACAACGACGCGCAGCCGGCGCTGCCGGACAGCAATGACGTCGGCCCGGTGCCGACGACGGTGGGCTCGATCCACCACTCCGACGTGAAATGGCGCGCCATGACGGTGCGCGGTCCGGCCGGGGAGTTGACGACGGTCGCTATCGACCTCTCCGACGTCGCGTCGACGGTGCGGGCGCTGGCGTGGTCGCAGGTCGGCATCGGCGCCGCGGTGCTGCTGATCCTGGGCATTGCCGGGTACGTCGCGGTGCACCGCAGCCTGCGGCCCCTCGTAGAAGTGGAGCGGACGGCTGCCGACATCGCGGCGGGACAGCTCGACCGTCGTGTTCCCGAGCGGGACTCACGTACCGAGGTCGGCCGATTGTCGTTGGCGCTCAACGGAATGCTCGCGCAGATCCAGAACGCGGTGGCCTCGTCGGAGCAATCAGCGGAGACGGCGCGCACGTCCGAGGAGCGGATGCGGCGCTTCATCACCGACGCCAGCCACGAGCTGCGGACGCCGCTGACCACCATTCGCGGATTCGCCGAGCTGTACCGGCAGGGTGCCGCCAGCGACGTCGAGATGCTGATGAGCCGCATCGAGAGCGAGGCCCGGCGCATGGGTCTGCTGGTCGAGGATCTGCTGCTGCTCGCACGGCTGGACCAGCAGCGACCGCTGGAGCAGCGGCCCGTCGACCTGCTGATCCTGGCGACCGATGCGGTGCACGACGCGCGGTCCATCGCGCCGAGGCGGACGGTGTCGCTGGAGTTGTTGGACGGCCCCGGGACTCCGGAAGTCCTGGGCGACGAGGCGCGGCTGCGCCAGGTGCTGGGCAACCTGGTCATGAACGCCGTGCAGCACACGCCGGAGACCGGTGGCATCACGGTGCGCGTCGGCACCGTCGGCACCGATGCCGTGCTCGAGGTCTGCGATCAGGGCCCGGGCCTGTCGGCCGAGGACGCCCACCGCATCTTCGAGCGCTTCTACCGCACCGACTCGTCACGTACCCGGACCAGCGGCGGCACGGGCCTCGGACTGTCGATCGTCGACTCACTCGTGCGGGCGCACGGCGGCGTCGTCACGGTGACGACCGCGCCGGGGCAGGGCTGCCGCTTCACGGTCCGGCTGCCGCGGGTCGGCGGCGCCGCCGACCCTGCCGAATCAGCCGACGGTACCGAGGGCAGCGATGATCTTGGCCTGAGCTTCGTCGAGTGATTCCGGCGACGGGTTGCGGTCCACATTGGCGAACCCGAAGTCGGACAGGTTGCGGGCCGGGAACACGTGCACGTGCAGGTGCGGCACCTCGAGTCCGGCGATGATGACGCCGGCCCGCTCGGTGTCGAAGGCCGAGCACACCGCGCGGCCGATCTTCTGCGACACCGCCATCACCTTGTTGAACAGCTCGGGGTCGAGGTCCTGCCAGTTGTCCACCTCGGCCCGGGGCACGACCAGGGTGTGACCCTGCGTCATGGGCTCGATGGTCAGGAAGGCGACGACGTCGTCGTCCTCGTAGACGAATCGGCCCGGCAGGTCGCGGTTGATGATCATGGTGAAGACGGACGGCATGGGTCCAGCCTATTGCTCGACGCGGGTGCCCGACAGCCAGGGCTCGATGTCCCTGGCGAAGGGACTGTCGCCGATGGTCTCGTAATCCTGCTGAAAAGCGTCCGCCGTCAAGTGCTTTCGCGGATTGCGGCCAGTCCCGACGAATCCCGCGAGCTCGAAGTCGAGGGCGCCGGACAACGTCCTGTTACCGCCGAAGTAGACGGCGCGTTTGACGGCCGCGACGGCGTAGGGGGAGCGGCGGGACAGGCGCTGCGCGGTGGCCCGCACGTCATCGAGCAACCCCTCGGCAGGGGCGAGCCGGTGCACGACGCCCGCGTCGAGTGCCTCACGCGCGGTCAGCGGGCGGCCTTCCAGCATGTGCTCCAGCGCGGCGGACATGCCGAGCATGGCCGGAAGTCGTTGGCTCCCACCGCCTCCCGGTACCAGGCCGGCGAGAATCTCGATCAGACCGATGCGGACCCGGTCGGCGTCGGCCGCGATGCGCAGGTCGCAGAACAGCGCGAGCTCGAACCCGCCGCCGAGGGCCGTGCCGTTGATGGCCGCGAGGTAGACGACGCCCGACCGGTTCATCCGGGTGATGGTCCGCTTGAGGATGGCGCTGTAGACGATGCCGGTGCCCCAGTCGCCGCCGCGGGTCTCGGTGGCCCTCAGCAGGGCGGGCACGCGCATGGCCGCGTTGTTGAGTTTGATGGACCAGGTCACGGCGCGCGACGGCAGCGGCGGCGTCGCCATCTGAAAGAACAGTTGCACCTGTTCGGGTTCGGAGTGCGAGATGAATTTGTCGCCGGTGCCGGTCAGGATGACCGCGCCGACCGACGGGTCTTGATCTGCCGCGCGGGTCAGCTTGTCCATGTCCTTGACCAGCCGCAGCGACAGGAACTGGTTCGGCGGATCGTCGAATTGGGCGGTGAGGACGCGGCCGTCCTGGTGCAGCGTCAGGGTTTCCAGATTCAGCTCGGCGGTGCGTACGGGGGCTCGTCGTGGCACGGCGTCGTCCTAGGAGTTCACGGTCTGGACCAGGGCCGGAATGGGCCCGTCCGGCACGATGGTGAGCGGCGCGGTGATGGGGAACGTGGTGCCGCGCGATGTCAGCCGGCAGTGCCGGACGATCGACGCGAGCTCCAGGGTCGCCGCGGTCAGGGCGAAGAACTCACCGATGCACGACCGCGGCCCGCCGCCGAACGGCAGGAACTGCCATTGCATGCGCGAGCGGCCCCCACTGAACCGATCGGGGTCGAATTCCAGTGGCCGCTCCCATAATTGGGGGTCACGATGCATGGCGTAGACGCCGACCATGAGCATGCTGCCGGCCTCGACGCGGAAGCCGTCGACGGCCATGTCCTGCCGCGCGATGCGCATCACCGCGGGCGTCGGGCCGCCCAGGCGCAGGGCCTCCTGGATGACGCTGACGGTGTAGGGCAGGTGGCTGCGCGGATTGGTCCGCAGCGCGGCCTCGTCGACCGCGGCGACCTCGGCCGCGACCCGGTCGAAGATCTCGGGATGACGGCCCAGTGCCCACAGCGCGTAGGCGAGCGTCGTCGCGGTGGTCTCCAGTCCGGAGGCCAGGAAGATGACGAGTTCGTGGCAGATGTCCTCGTCCGTCAGCGGTTCTGAGGTCTCCGGGTCGCGAGCTTCCATCATGGCGCGGACCAGGGGCGCGCTCAGCTGCGGATCGGCGCGGCAGTCCCGCAGGATCTGCGCGGCGAGATCGTGTGCCACCTTGTTGAACCTGACCGCGAAGCGCCGCTCCTTGGTCGGCACCCAGCTCGGCAGCTTCACCGGAGCGCGGCCGCGGTCGGCGATGTACTTGCTGATGCGGCGCAGCGGATCGACCAATTCGTCTGTGTACGAACCGGGTTCGAATCCCATGATGGTGCGGCCGAGCACCCGCATGGTGATCCGGCGGCTCTCCTGGTCCAGGTCGATCTCGGACCCGTCACGCCACGAGGTCGCGGCGTCGGTGGCGATGTCGTACATCTGCTCGTTGAGTTCGGCGATGCGCGCGGTGGTGAACACCGGTTGCAGCATGCGGCGCCGCCCGACCCATTCCTTGTGGCTGAAATTGAGCAGCGAGCCGCCGTTGAGCTTCTGCTGTTCGGTCATGAACGGGAAGTCGCGGTCGACGGCCGGGTACGTGGCGGTCAGGACGTCGCGGGCACCCTGCGGCGAGGTGACGGCGATGATCGGCGGCATCATCCACTTCGGCGCGATGCGCACGGTGGTGACGGGCCCGCCGGCGTCGCGGAACGTCTCACATCCGCTGTGCGCCACCTGGATTGCGGCGATGCGTTCGCGGAGGGTCAAGGGCACGTCGGGGGCGAGGGGCAGCCGGGCGACGTCCGGTGCGTCGGTTGACACGGTCGGCTCCTGTCGTCAGATGTCGTACCGGACACCGGTGTGGTGTTCGGCGGCAACCCAATTCGCGGTCATCAGGGCCTGGTCGGTGGCCGCGCGGCCGGCCTTGGCCGGCGCCGGTAGTCCGCGCATGCCGAAGAACCGGTCGGGTCCGTAATAGCCACCGCCAACAACGTCGTCCGCGGCGGCGGCGTAGGTGATCGAGAGGGCCGCGACGTCGGCCGGCTGGCCGATGGCCCGGCACGAGGCGCGCCACGAGAGGTCGCCCCACTTGCGGCCCGAGTGCATACCGGCGTCGGTGTCGGCCCAACCGGGTTGTGCGGATACCGATTTCACCGTGCTCCCGGCGGCCTTCAGTCGGCGCTGCAGTTCATTGGCGAACAGCAGGTTGGCGAGCTTGGCCTGACAGTAGCCGTCGAACGCGGAGTAGCGACGGGTCCGCCAGCCCGGGTCGGCGGGCATGAGCTTGCCGATTCCCGGCCGCCCGACGAACTCGTGCGCGCGGCTGGTGACCACCACGACCCGATCGGTGATCCGGTCCAGGAGTTGGCCGACCAACGCGAAGTGTCCGAGATGGTTGATGCCGGTGTGCAGTTCGAAACCGTCGGCGGTCAGGCCGTAGGGCACGTGGCACACCCCGGCCAGCGCGACCACGGTGTCGACGGGTCCGCAGGCAGCCGCGGCCGCCTTCACGGAGTCCAGACTCGCCAGGTCGAGGTTCAGAGTCTGCGCGGCAGAACCGATTTCGGCGGCCAGTGCCGGGCGGCGGCAGGCCAGGATCACCCGGGCGCCGGCGGCCGCCAGATGCCGCGCGGTGGCGGCACCGAGGCCGCCGTTGGCGCCGGTGATCAGGACCGTGCGGCCGGTCTGGTCAGGAATGTGGGCGCTGAGCCAGTCTTTGGCGCCGATCGACCGCGCCATCTAGCCGCGGGCCCACTTGGGCTGGATGAAGACGCCTTCGGCTTCGATGGTGACACCCTGGTCGTCGGCGATGTGGGCGACCCCGTAGGCCTTGAAACCCTCGGTGCGCACGATTCGTGCCTCGGCCCGCAGCTTGCCCAGCGGGGTGGGGCGCACGTACTTGACGTTGATGGTGCCGGTGAACCGGGTGGTGCCGTCGTTCGATGCCACCTCACCCAGCACGTGGTCGAGGATCATGGCGCAGACGCCGCCGTGCGCGTGGTTCGGCGGGCCCTCGTAGGCGGCGCCGAGGGAGAACTCGGACCAGACGTAGTCGGTCGCCTCGAGGACGACCGTCAGCGGCGGTGCGACCGGGTTGCGCAGGCCCACAACGGCATTGGTCCAAGGCAGCCATTCGCCTTCGGTGGTGAAGCGCAGGCCCCACGTCTTCTCCAGCTGCTTGGAGCGCAAACGCGCGGTGGCCGAATCGATTTCGGCTTTCGCGGCTGCGATGACGTCGGCATCGGCGTCGCTGCGGGCGGTCGCGTCCATCAGTTCGCGGACCGATTGGGTCAGCGGCTCGAATACGGAGCGGAGGCGTTCGGCTTCCTCCGGGCTGAGGGTGTCGGTGCTGAAGTCGAGCATGTCGCTACTAGAACATGTTCTACCTGATGCTGTCGAGCCCAAAGTTTGCTGCATGGGTGGCTGACGGTTTGCCACAGCGACGGGCTTTGCCGAATTGACTGCGCGGTCAACGGGCCGATTCGGGGCGCCGGTAGATGGGGTTTGAAACGTTGTTATCGGTTGTGCGCCAACGCCGTTCCGGCTGTGACGGGGGTTACACCGATTCGTGCCATGGGCAAATATTGAAACAAGTTCTAACTAGTTCGCTAAATTCATAATTAACGCCTCTGACGTGGATATTTACGTTGATGGAATATAGACCGTGTTCGAATTGCGTGCTACAAACTATTGCCGTTAGTAGCTGGAATCAGCACCACGAAGTGCAGCCATGCCGTTATGTCCGCACGTACGCGACAGTTCTGGGCAGTCCGTGGATTGCGCGGTGCCGCACGCGGACGTCGTTGCCGAGGAGGGCAAGAACCTTGACCAATCCCGTAGTCGTTGCGTATGCGCGAACCCCGTTCACGCGTTCGCTGGTAGGCGGACTGGCCAACGTTTCCGAGTTCGACCTGGCGAGCACCGTGATCGGCGAGGTCATCAACCGCTCGGGTGTCGACCCCGAACTGATCGACAACATCGTGCTCGGTGAGGTGCTGCAGGGCGGCGGGTGTATCGCCCGGTACTCGGCCTTGGACATGGGACTGCCGCTGGACACTCCCGCCGTCGCGGTCGGCGGCTGGTGTGCGTCGGGAATGATGGCGATGCACCAGGCGGTGGCGACCATCAAGGCCGGCATGGGCAAGTGCGTCATCGCCGGCGGCCTGAACACGCCCTCGGCGTCGCCGCTGGCCGGTCCGCATTTCGCGGCCACCGGTATCACCGACACCAAGATCGCCCCGATGCATCCCGGCATCGGTGAGATGCCCGCACTAGACCTGGCCCGGACTCTCGGCGAAGGCACCGCGCGGCAGTTCGGACTGACGCGCGAAGAGGTCGACGAATGGTCGGCCCGGGCGCACACCCTGGCCTCGGACGCCATCGAGGGCGGCGTCCTGGATACCGAGAAGGTCGCCGTAACCGTCGACGGCACAGAGGTTTTCGCCGACGAGTTGCCGTGCCGCGAATTCAACATGACCAACCTGTCGGCGCTGACGTCGTTCCTCGGCGAGGACTGCACGGTGACGCCCGGCAACCAGACGGGCCTCACCGACGGCGCCGCCGCGATGATGATCTGCGATCCCGAGTTCGCCAGCCGCCACGGCCTGACCCCGCTGGCCGAGATCATCGGCTGGTCGGTCGTCGGCTCGGAGCCCGAGCGGGCCACCGACGCGGCGATCACCGCCACCCGGCGGGCCCTCGACGGTGCCGGCGTCAGCACCGAAGCCGTTGACCTGTACGACGTCCACGACTCCTACGCCTCGATCGGCATCGCCTACGAACGCTCGCTGAACATCAGCCGTGACCGGCTCAACGTCCACGGCGGCGGCCTGGCACTCGGCCACCCGTACGGCGCCTCCGGTACCCGTGTGGCCGGCACCCTGATCAACGAACTGCAGCGCCGCGGCGGCGGTATCGGTGCGGGCGCGATCGTCAGCGCGGGTGGCCTCGGTGCCGCCGTCGTGCTCAATGTCTTCCCGCCGGCGGCGTGACGCGGCGATGCTCGAGCTGATCTCGCGCGTGGTGATCGCCGCGCCCAAACGGATTCTCGTCGCCACCGTCATGCTGATGTCGGTCTTCGGCATCCTGTCCGCTCCCGTCGCGGACCTGCTCGGCGCCGGTGGCTTCACCGACCCCGACGCCCAGTCGAACCGCGCGAACAAGGTGCTCACCGAAGAGTTCCACCGCGGCTTCGTGAATCTGAACCTGTTGGTGCAGGCCAGCGACCCTGGGGTGCCGGTGACCGCTGCTCCTCTGCGGGCTCAGATCGACCGGTTGGTCACCGAGCTGCGCGGCACCGAACACGTCGCGCGGGTGCTGTCGCCGTTCGAGGCACCCGATCCGGTCGCGGCCGGCCTGGTGAGCAAGGACGGGCGCTCGGCCCTGGTCATCGCCTTCATGGACGGCAACGAGACCACCGGCATCGCGTCCTCCACCGCGTTGGTGGAACGCTATGTCGGGCAACGCGATCCGGGCCTCACCATCTCGGCGGGCGGTCCCGGGGCGGTGTACTCCGCCGTCAACGAGCAGAGTCGCCACGACCTGACCCTCAGTGAGGCCATCGTGCTGCCGCTGACGTTCCTGGTCCTGGTGTGGGTCTTCGGCGGCGTGGTCGCGGCCCTGGTACCGCTGGCGGTCGGGGCCTTCGCGATCTCGGGTTCCGTTGCGATTCTTCGGGTTCTGGCCGAGTTCGTCGACGTCTCGGTGTTCGCGCTCAACCTTGCCGTGGCGCTCGGCCTGGCCCTGGCGATCGACTATTCACTGCTGTTGGTGAGCAGATATCGCGAAGAGATCGGCGACGGCTCCCACCCCGACGAGGCGTTGCGGCGCACCATGCGCACCGCGGGTCGCACGGTGGTGTTCTCAGCGGCCACCGTCGCGCTGTGTTTGGCGACCATGGCGGTCTTCCCGATGTACTTCCTGCGGTCGTTCGCGTACGGCGCGGTATCGGTGGTGGTCATGGCCGCACTCGCAGCCCTCGTCATCACGCCGGCCGCCATCCGCGTCGCCGGCAAGCGGATCGGCAAACCGGGCCAGCGTGGACCGCTCACCGAATCACGGTGGTACACCTGGACGCACGCTGTGATGCGTCGCCCCAGGATCGCCGCCGCCGTCACCCTGATTCCGCTCGTCATCGTCGGACTGCCGTTCCTCAACATCAAGTTCGGCTTCCCCGACGACCGCATCCTGCCGACCACATCGTCGGCCCGGCAGGTGGGTGACCACGTGCGCAGCGACTTCACGCAGGACGCCGGGCTGCCGGTGCACATCGTGCTGTTGCACGGCAACGGGTCCCGTGACAACGCCGCCATCGACGCCTACGCCGCCGAGCTGTCCAAGGTGCCGACCGTGGTGGCCGCGGCCGGACCGGGTGCCACCTACGCGGGCGGCCGCGCGATCGGGCCCGCCGGGCACGAGGCCGGCACCGGTAAAGACGCCAGCTTCCTGACCGTCACCACCACGACGCTGCCCTTCAGTGCGGCGTCCGACGAAGCGCTGGACCGGCTGCACGCGGTGCCGCCGCCGGCCGGGATGACGCCGCTGTTCACGGGAGCAGCGCAGTCCAACCGCGACGGCGTCGAGGCCATCGCGAGCCGGGTGCCGACGATGCTCGGGTTGATCGCCGTGGTGATGTTCGTCCTGCTGTTCCTGCTCAGCGGCAGTGTGATCATTCCGCTGAAAGCATTGGTGCTCAACGCCTTGTCGCTCACCGCGACGTTCGGGGCGCTGGTGTGGATCTTCCAGGAGGGCCACCTCGGCGGGCTGGGCACCACCGTCGTGGGCACCCTGGTGTCGACCATGCCGGTGTTGATGTTCTGCGTCGCGTTCGGGCTGTCGATGGACTATGAGGTGTTCATCATCGCCCGCATCCGCGAATTCTGGCTCGCCTCAGACAAATCCGATGCGGCCGGCCGTGAATCGGTGGCTCTCGGCCTGGCCGGAACCGGCCGGATCGTCACCGCCGCGGCGCTCGTCATGGCGATCACATTCGCCGGATTGGTCGCTTCGCAGGTGTCGTTCCTGCGCATCTTCGGGTTCGGGCTGGCGGTCGCGATCCTGGTGGACGCCATCGTGATCCGGACCATCCTGCTCCCGGCTGTCATGGTGCTGCTGGGCAAGGCCAACTGGTGGGCGCCCGCCCCGCTGGCACGGCTGCACGCCCGCATCGGCCTGAATGAGGGTGCACCGTCCAGCAATTCGTCGGTTCCAGCGGAAGTCGGGTGATGAATCAGATGGCCACACGCAGTCTGCTGTTGACGGGCGCCACCTCCGGGTTGGGGCTCGGACTGGCGAAACGGGTCGTGGGAACACCGGGTTGGCACTGTGTGCTGCCCGTCCGGAACGCCAAGCGGGGTGAGGAACTCAAGGCGCTGCTCGGTGACCGCGCGGCCGACGGCACCACCCACATCGTGGTGTGCGATCAGGGTTCGCGCGAAAGCGTGCGCCGCGCCGCAGACGAGATCGCGCGCCTGGTGACGGACGGCGTCATCCCGCCGCTCAGCACCGTCGTGCTCAATGCCGCGGTGCTGCGCAACGACGCCCATGAACTCAGCCCCGACGGCATCGAATTGACCCTTGCCACCAACCTTTTCGGTCCGCATGCGCTGCTCGCGCGGATCAGCCCGCAGCTGGCGGCTGATGCCCGCGTCATGATCGTCGGGTCCCCGACCATTCGCCAGACGCTGTTCCAGCGGCTGGCACGGGTGAAGACCGCGGAATGGAAACCGCTCGCCGAGCAGTGCCTGCCGAGCGATGACGGTGTTCAGGCCTACGCGCGCACCAAGCTCGGCTTGTTCTACCTGTCCCGCGCGGCCGGGTGGTTGGTGCCCGAGGGCATGTCCGCGGCGTACTTCGATCCCGGCGTGATGCCAGGCACGAACATCTTGCGGGAGCGCGGCACGTTCAGCCAGGTGTACTGGCGCCGGGTGCTGCCGTACATCGCGTGGACGTTCGGCGGGGTCACCGTGGGCCGCGGTGCGCGGTCGATGTCTCCCTATGTGCTGCACCAGAAATCGATGAGGGACAGCGGTTTCCTCTCGGTCAAGTGGGGCAAGCGCGCACCGGCCGTCGACCCCGAGCGGGTGCACGAGTACTTCATCGAAGCCAACGACATCACCGGGATCGGCGTGTCCGACGCCGCGCCGTGGTGGTCGCAACCGGACCGCCTGCTCGGCCGGCCGGTCGGGCCGCGCGCCTGATGGCACCACGCAAGTCACTGGTCATGGGAGCCAGTGGCTTCCTGGGCTCCCACGTGACGCGCCAGCTCGTCGAGCGCGGCGACGACGTCCGGGTGCTGCTGCGGGAGACCAGCCCGACCCGCGGCATCGACGACCTCGACGTCGAGCGGTGCTACGGAGACATTTTCGACGACGACGCGGTGCGGGCCGCGATGGCCGATCGGGACGTCGTCTTCTACTGCGTCGTCGACGCTCGGGCCATGCTGCCGGACCCGGCGCCGTTGTTCCGTACCAATGTCGACGGACTGCGGCGGGTGCTGGACATCGCGGTCGGCGCCGATCTCGACAAGTTCGTGTTCGTGAGCACCATCTGCACCATCGCCGTCAGTGACGACGGGTCGGTCGTCACCGAGGACACGCCGTTCAACTGGGCCGACAAGGGTGGCGACTACGTCCGATCACGCCGTGCCGCAGAACAACTCGTGCTGGATGCGGCGGCGCAACGGGGACTGCCGGCCGTCGCGATGTGTGTGTCGAACACCTATGGCCCGCGGGACTGGCAGCCGACGCCGCACGGTGAGATCGTGGCGCGTACCGCGGCCGGCCGGATGCGGTTCTATGCCTCGGACGCGGCCGCGGAAGTGGTCGGTATCGAGGACGCCGCCCGCGCGCTGCTCCTGGCCGCCGAGCACGGCCGCGTGGGGGAGCGGTACATCATCTCGGAGAGCTACCTGCCGCTGCGCACCATCCTGGAGACGGCGGCCGACGAAACCGGTGTCCGGCCACCACGATTCGGGGTCCCCAAGGCTGCCATGTACGCGGGTGCCTATGCCACGGAGCCGCTGCGCGCGGTGCGCCCGGGCAAGATTCCGCCGCTGGTCACCATCACGCGGCTGCTGCACATGACGTCACCGGCCGACAACGGCAAGGCGCGGCGGGAGCTGGGCTGGGAACCGGAGCCGACGGTGAATGCGATTCGCCGTGCGGCCCGGTTCTACGCCGACAATCAGTTGGCCTGATCGGCGGGCTGCTCGAACGTCATGGCCTCGAGGTTCCAGTACCCGCGCAGGTTGGTGATGAGCCCCGCGGCGTTGACCTTGTAGGTGAAGACGCCGCGGACGCTGGCCACGAAGCCGTTCGGGAATTCGGTGCGCAGCACCAGGATGTAGGCGATCTCGTCGGGCGAGCTCGACGGGAACGTCTCTTCGCACGTGACTGTCAGCTGGTTCGGGCCGATGTTGGTGTCGTAGAAGGCGGCGAGCGCCTCCTTGCCCTTCACTCCCGTGCCATCGGGGTTGGTGACGGCCTCGCCGATCGGGTCTTCGACGACGATGTCGTCGGCCATCAGGGCCAGCCAGCCCTCGCGGTCGTGGCTCTGCACGCACCGCCACGACGACTGCGAGGCGATGACAACGGGATTGTCGGACAAGGGTTTTCCTCCTACGGACAACGCCGAGTCGGCCTGGGAGGTGCCCCAGGCCGACTCAGCGGAAGTGGGTTCAGCGGTCGGCGTCGGTGTACCGGATGACACCACGGATGTTGCGGCCCTCCAGCATGTCGGCGTAGCCCTCGTTGATCTGCTCCAGCTTGTACTGGCGGGTGACCATGTCGTCGAGGTTGAGGCGGCCGGCCTTGTACATGGCCAGCAGCGACGGGATGTCGTGGTGCGGGTTGCCGCCGCCGAAGATGGTGCCCTGCAGGCGCTTCTGCATCAGCGTCAGCATCGACAGGTTGAGCTTCACGTCCAGGCTGGCCATGTTCGCCACCGCGGTGACGACACAGGTGCCGCCCTTGCTGGTGATGTTCAGGTAGTTGTCGATGTCCTCGCCGTGCAGCTCACCGACGGTGACGATGGTCTTGGTGGCCATGCGGCCCTCGGTGACCTCCGCGACGCCGGCCATGGCGCTGAAGATGTCCGGGTAGGCGTGGGTGGCGCCGAACTTCAGCGCGTTGTCGCGTTTGAACTCAACGGGATCCACGACGAAGACGTTGCGGGCGCCGGCGTTCAGCGCGCCCTGGAGTGCGCCGGTACCGACACCGCCGACACCGACGATGCAGACGTCGTCACCGGGGCGGACGTCGCCGCTGCGGACGGCCGAGCCGTAGCCGGTGGTGACGCCGCAGCCGACCAGGCAGGCCACCTCGAACGGGATGGTGGGGTCGATCTTCACGACCGAGCTCTTGTGCACCACCATGTACGGGCTGAAGGTGCCCAACAGGGTCATCGGGAGGACCGGCGTGCCGTCGGCGGCGTGGACGCGGTGGGTGCCGTCGGAGACTGCGGTGCCGGTCAGCAGGTACATGCCGAGATCGCACAGGTTGCGCATGCCGGCCTGACACGACGGGCATTCACCACACGAGGGGATGAACGACAGCACGACGTGGTCGCCGACGGCGATGTGGTCGACACCGGGGCCCACCTCGACCACGATGCCCGCACCCTCATGACCACCGAGGACGGGGAATCCGGCCATCGGGATGTCGCCGGTCACCAGGTGGTGGTCCGAGTGGCACATGCCCGAGGCTTCCATCTGGATCTTGACCTCGTCCTTGACGGGGTCACCGATCTCGATCTCCTCGATCGACCACGGCTTGTTGAACTCCCAGATGAGAGCACCTTTTGTCTTCACCGCATGTGCCTTCCACTAGAACCTGTTTCAGTTAGCGTAGAGGGAAAAGTTACGTTCGTCACACCCCACCCCCAATAACCGCTCGGCCGGTTTTCACCAGATCGGGACGGGAGCCTCGCCCAGGGGGTAGTAACCCGGCAGCTGCTCGCCGGCCAGGCTGCGCTGGATGCGCTGCTGCATGCCCTTCGACAGTTTCCCGGCCGTCATCAGGTCGAGGTAGAGCTTCTGCACGTGGCCGAAGTCGAAGAAATCGCGCTGCCAGGCGATCTTCGGTTCACCGTCGACGTTCTCCAGCCGGAACCAGCTGCCGCCGATGCCGTAGATCTCGCGCGCGGGGGCCGAGGCGTCGTCCGGATCTGTCACGACCTGCTTCCAGAAGCCGACGACCTCACCTTGCTTGTCGTCGATCACCACCCGCTGGTACGGGTATTTCCAGCCTTCGAGGCCCTCCATCTCCAAACCCAGTGCAATGTCGCGGATTTCGGCCTTACCGAGGCACATGACGTCCTCTTTGGGGCCGATGTTCCAGCCGTACGTGGCGTCGTCGGTGTAGAAGTCGGCCATGGGCTTCCAGTCGCCGGCGGCCTCGGCGTCACGGTTGACCTGCAGCCACCGCTCGACCCACTCTTCGAGTTGTTCGCGGGGGAATGACGTCATTGTCTTGTCCTTTGTTTTCAGCTGATTTCGCGAATGAACAGGGCTTGCGTGGGGCATTCGGTGACGGCGCGTTCGATCTCGTCGCGCGCGTCGTCGGGCGGGGTCTCGTCGAGGATCTCGACGGTGCCGCGCTTGGGGACGTTGAAGTAGTCCGGTGCCTCCAAAGAGCACATGGCGTGGCCCTGGCACAGATCGCGGTCGACCTCAACGCGGTAGCTGCCCATTTCAGGCGCGCTTCCGGTAGCGGACGGTGGCGGGCCGGGCCAGCTGGACGACCATCTTGGAGTGGTCGTTCTGGTAGCTCTCCGGGGGCTGAGCCATCTCGAACTCGTACTCGCGCAACAGAACCGAGAAGATGGCCTTGATCTGCATCTGCGCGAAGGCGGCGCCCACGCAGCGGTGCTTGCCGGCGCCGAACGGGATCCAGGTCCACCGGTTCAGCAGGTCTTCCTGACGCGGCTTCTCGTACCGGTTCGGGTTGAAGGCGTCGGGGTCGGGGAAGTCCTCGGGAATCCGGTTGGAGATCGCCGGTGAGGCCGCCACCATCTGGCCCTTGTGGATCGGGTGCTCGGCGACTTCGAACTCGTCCTGCGCGACACGCATCAGGATGATCAGCGGCGGGTGCAGGCGCAGTGTCTCCTTCAGGGCGTTGTCCAGGTTCGGAATCTGGCGCAGCGCATGGAAACTCACCTCCTGGCCGTCGGAGTAGAGGTCGTCGAGCTCCTGCTGGACCTTGGCGTAGAAGTCGGGGTGGCGCAGCAGTTCGATCAGCGTCCACGACGACGTGCCCGAGCTGGTGTGGTGTCCGGCGAACATCAGTGAGATGAACATGCCGGTGACCTCGTTGGCGCTGAAGCGCAGATTGCCCTCTTCGTCCTTGATCGACACGAGGACGTCCAGCAGGTCGCGATCGCTCTTGTCCGTGGGCGGGTTGGCGATTCGGCCGTTCATGACCTCCTGCACCAGCTCGACCAGGTTGGCCCGGGCCTCGTCGCGGATGCGGAAGCTCTCGATGGGCAGGTACGGGTCGACGTAGCACAGCGGATCGGTGCCGCGCTCGAGCAGGTGGTAGTAGTTCGCGAACCGCGAATCGAGCTGGTTGCGGAACTTCGGGCCGATCAGGCAGGCCGTGGAGGTGTAGATGGTGAGCTCGGAGAAGAACTCGAGCAGATCGATTTCCCCGGATTCGCCCCAGTTTTCGGTCATCCGCCGGACCTCGCGCTCGATGGTCGCGGCATGGCCCTTCATCTGCTCGCCGCGCAGCGCGGTGTTGTGCAGCATCTCGGCACGGCGTTCGGGGTCGGCGTCGAACACCACGCCCTCACCGAAGATGGGGGTCATGAACGGGTAGGCCTCGGCCTGGTTGAGCTCACTGTCGCTGGAGCGGAAGAAGAACTCGTTGGCCTCGGCGCCCGTCAGCAGCACCACCTGCTTGTCGGCCAGCTGGAACCAGCCGACGTCACCGCACTCGTCGCGGACGCGTTGCATCAGGCCGATCGGGTCGGTGCGGAACTCCTCCAGGTGACCATGCTCCTCGGCACCACCCGAAACCCGTTGAACCTCTTTGGTAATGGTCATTTGCTCTCATTGCTCCTCGCGTCCGCGGGTTCCGGCATCCCTTGCTCGCCCAACGCGAGCGACTGACGGTCCTTGGCCTCGGTCAGTGGCGCCTCGGGCTGTAGTTCCATGTTGGCGATGAACCCGCCGCGCGGGGTCTCGGCGACGAACGTGATGGCACGGGCCAGGTCCGCCGCGCGCAGGAAGTAGCTGTGGCGGGCCTGCCCCCACTTGGCCCAATCCTCAAGGGCCGGGCCGATTTTCTCGGCCGGCAGGCTCCAGCCCATGGACGTCATGGTCGGGCCGGGATGCACCACCGAGGCGCGGACGCCAGTGCCTTCCAGCTCCATCTGGAAGTTGGTGACCATCGCGACCAGCCCGGCCTTCGCGGCGCCGTAGGCGCCCATGTGCGGACGCTGGCGCAGCGCCACGTCGGAGCCGACGAAGATCAGGTCGCCACGCCGGCGCTCGACCATGCCGTCGAGAACGGCGCGGGCCATCCGGTTGGCGCCGACGAGGTGAATCTGCAACTGCTCGGCGAACTCGTCGGTGCTCATCTCGTGCAGCCGGCCGAAGTTGGTGTCGCCGGCGCCGGTGACCAGGACCTCGATGTCCCCGAGAGCGGCCGTCGCCTTGGCGACGAAGTTCTCGACCGATGCGGTGTCGGTGACGTCGAGCGGCAGCGCAATTGCTTCTCCGCCTTCGGCTTTGATCTGGTCGACGAGTTCCTGACACTTCTCCACTCGGCGGGCGCCGAGCGCGACCGGGAAGCCGCGCGCGGCGAGTGCCGTCGCCGTCGCGGCGCCGATGCCGGACGAGGCGCCGGCCACGATGGCAGGGCGGCGGGAAGGGTGTGGTTCGAAACGGGCCATTTAGCGTGCCTTCACTGTCATTGGGAGATGGGCAAATCCGCGTACGGAACTCGAGTGGACGCGGACGCAGTTGTCCTCGTCGACCTCGTAGCCGCGGATACGTTTGAACAGTTCGGTGAGGGCGACCCGGGCCTCCATGCGGGCCAGGTGAGCGCCCAGGCAGAAGTGCGCGCCGCTGCCGAAACTCACGAGCTTCGAACCGATGTCACGGCCGATGCGGTATTCGTCGGGCGCCTCGAACACCCGCTCGTCGCGGTTGGCCGAGCCGGCCAGCAGAATCAGCACGTCACCGGCGGGGACGGTGGTGCCGTAGAACTCGAGGTCCTCGACGACGGCCCGGGCCAGGAGCTGGCTGGAGGTGTCGTAGCGCAGCGTCTCCTCGATCCACGGCGAGATCAGCTCGTGGTCGTCGAAGACCGGCGCCAGCTGGTCGGGGTTCTGGTATCCCCAATAAGCCGCATTGGCAAGTAGTTTCGTGGTTGTCTCGTTGCCGGCGATGACCATGAGAAACAGGAATGCCATGATCTCGTCGTCGGTGAGCTTGTCGCCGTCGATCTCGGCTTCCACCAGCGCCGAGGTGAGGTCGTCGGACAGACTCTTGCGGCGCTGCTTGACCATGTCGGCGTAGTACATCAGCAGCTCACCCGATGCGGCCATGGCAGACGCCGGGACGTCGGCCGTCCCGTCTTCGCGATGCATCACGCCGTCGGCCAGTGCGCGGATGCGCACGCGGTCTTCTTGTGGGACGCCCATCAGCTCGCTGATGACGTCCATCGGCAGCTTGCCCGCGAAATCGTCGACGTAGTCAAAGGTGTTGTGCTGCAGCGCTTCATTGAGATGCTGGACGGCGATCTCGGTGACCCGGCCTTCCAGCTCGCGGATGCGACGCGGCGTGAAGCCCTTGGAGACCAGGGTGCGCAGCCGCAGGTGCGCCGGATCGTCAAGGGCCAGGAAGGACATCACGCGGTGGGCTTCGTCGTTGCGCGAGATCGGATCCAGCGAGACGCCGTGCTTGTTGGACAGCGCGGTGCTGTTCCGGAAACCGCGCAGCACGTCCTCGTGGCGGGACAGGGCCCAGAAGTTGAGCTTGTCGTTACGGTAGATCGGCGCCTCGTCCCGCAGGCGCCGGTAGTACGGGTACGGGTCCTCGTGGAAGTCGTAGCTGTACGGGTCGATCAGCAGCTCCACTTGCCGGGGCGAGCGAAGCGACGGGGATGGGTTTGTCGTCACGCGTTGTCTCCCACGATGAGTCCGACGACATAGGAAAGCCGGTCGGCGATCTGGTGATAGGTGTAGACGCCGCTGCCGGCGTTGACGAGCGCACCGAAGTACGTCATCTCGAGGGCGGACAGCAGGCGCGGATCGGCGTCGGGGCCGACGGCCGAGCGGATGCGTTTGTGGATTTCGCCACCGATGCGGTCGCGCACCTTGCGGACCGTCTCGTCGTCGCCGGACAGCAGGGCCGTCGTGCAGGCGGCCGCCACCCCCGGTTCGTCGGCGACCACGAGCGCGAGGCTGCGCAGTGCCTGCTCGACACGGCTGGCCCTCGTCTGGTTCACGTCGGTGAAGTAGGGCACCTGCCGAACCATGTCCAGGTACACCTCGGCGATGAGGTGGTTCTTGGACGAGAAGTAGGTGTAGGCGGTAGCCGGTGCGACCTTGGCGCGCGCCGCGACGGCCCGCACCGTCAGATCGGCGTAGGACGATTCCCGCAGCATCTCGCGACCGGCGGCCAGGACCTTCTGGAAGGTTTCCTCCTGGCGGCGGTTGCGCGGCTGGTCGTCCGCTTCTTGGCCGGTGCTTGTGAGGGCGGCCACTGCATCGCTGGACACATGTCCAAGTTAGCCGATGGCGCGGTGCGGAAGCAAGAAGTGTATGAAAAGAGCCTAATAAACCAGCATTTATGCCGCGGTTTAGGTTGCCGATCTCGTCGGACTCTTGCCACTCGGCGGCCCGTGCGGTTATGGTTCGACTGAACGTTGTCGGACAGCTGTCCAGTAAAAATCAGATCGCTGGACGTCGTCCCGAAGGCAGGAGCGCAGATGACCTTGTTGGGTGACGGCGAAAGTCGCCTTCTCATCGACGGAAAATTGGTGCCGGGTTCGCGAGGCACGTTCCCGACCGTCAATCCCGCGACCGAGGAAGTCCTCGGGGTGGCGGCCGATGCCACGGTCGGCGACATGATGGACGCCATCGACGCCGCCCGCCGGGCTTTCGACGAGACCGACTGGTCCACCAACGTGGAGCTTCGCGTGCGGTGTCTGCGGCAGCTACAGCAGGCCATGCGCGACCACGCCGATGAATTGCGCGAACTGACCATCTCGGAGGTCGGCGCACCCCGGATGCTGACCGCCGGAGCGCATTTGGACGGCCCGATCGAAGACCTGAGCTTCGCCGCGGACACCGCGGAGAGCTACCAGTGGACCACCGACCTGGGACATGCCACGCCGCAGGGGATTCCGACCAACCGGACCATTGCCCGCGAGGCTGTCGGGGTCGTCGGTGCCATCACGCCGTGGAACTTCCCGCACCAGATCAATCTGGCCAAGGTCGGCCCGGCACTCGCGGCGGGCAACACCCTGGTCCTCAAGCCCGCACCGGACACCCCGTGGGTCGCCGCGGTGCTCGGTGAACTGATCACCCAGCACACCGACTTCCCGGCGGGCGCCATCAACATCGTCACGTCCCGGGACCACGGCGTCGGCGCCTTGCTGTCGAAACACGCTGACGTGGACATGGTTTCGTTCACCGGCTCGACCGCCACCGGTCGCGCCGTGATGACCGATGCCGCGGAGACCATCAAGAAGGTGTTCCTGGAACTCGGTGGCAAGTCGGCATTCCTGGTGCTCGACGACGCCGATGTCGCCGCCGCGTGCGCGATGGCCGCGTTCACGGCGTCGATGCACGCCGGCCAGGGGTGCGCGATCACCACCCGGCTCGTGGTGCCGCGGGCCCGTTACGACGAGGCCGTTGCGGCCGCCGCCGGCACGATGGGCGGCATCAAGCCCGGTGATCCGTCCAGCCCGCGCACCGTCTGCGGGCCGGTGATCTCGGCCCGCCAGCGTGACCGGGTGCAGGGCTACCTCGACCTCGCCCTCCAAGAAGGTGGCACGTTCGCCTGTGGTGGCGGCCGGCCGGCCGACCGCGACAAGGGCTTCTTCATCGAGCCGACCGTCATTGCTGGCCTGGACAATTCGGCTCGCGTCGCCCGCGAGGAGATCTTCGGGCCCGTGCTCACCGTCATCGCCCACGACGGCGACGACGACGCCGTCCGCATCGCCAACGACTCGCCGTACGGCCTGTCCGGCACGGTGTTCTCGGCCGACCCGCAGCGGGCGGCCGGCGTGGCGGCGCGGCTGCGGGTCGGCACCGTCAACGTCAACGGCGGCGTCTGGTACTCCGCCGACGCACCGTTCGGCGGATACAAGCAGTCCGGCAACGGACGGGAGATGGGCATCGCCGGGTTCGAGGAATACCTGGAGACCAAGTGCATCGCCACGCTGGCCACGTAGGCGTCAGCGTCCCAAAACCATTGGCTCACAAGAAGTAGACGAGAGGACATCATGAGCAGGTTCGAGAACAGGGTCGCGATCGTGACCGGCGCGGGCGGCGGCATCGGCCAGGTCTACGCCGAGGCGTTGGCCCGCGAGGGTGCCGCCGTCGTCATCGCCGATATCAACGTCGAAGGCGCCGAGAAGGTGGCCGCCGGCATCAAGGCCGACGGCGGCAAGGCGCTGGCCGTGCGGGTCGACGTGTCGGACATCGACTCCGCCAATGACATGGCCGCCCAGGCCGTCGCGGAGTTCGGCGGCATCGACTACCTGGTGAACAACGCCGCGATCTTCGGCGGCATGAAGCTCGACGGCCTGCTGACCGTCGACTGGGACTACTACCGCAAGTTCATGAGCGTCAACCTCGACGGGGCGCTGGTGTGTACGCGCGCGGTTTTCCCGCACATGGAGAAGCGCGGCGGCGGGGCCATCGTCAACCAGTCCTCGACTGCCGCATGGGTTTACGCCAACTTCTACGGTCTGGCCAAGGTCGGCGTCAACGGCCTGACGCAGCAGCTCTCCCGTGAGCTGGGGTGGCGCAACATCCGGATCAACGCGATCGCGCCGGGCCCCATCGACACCGAGGCCAACCGCAGCACCACGCCGCAGGCCATCGTCAAGCAGATCGTCCAGACCCTGCCGCTGGCGCGGATGGGCACGCCCGAGGATCTCGCCGGCATGTGCCTGTTCCTGCTGTCCGACGAGGCCAGCTGGATCACCGGGCAGATCTTCAACGTCGACGGCGGACAGATCATCCGGTCATGAGTTCGGATGTGAAACTGGGCTATATCGGCCTGGGCAACCAGGGCGCACCGATGGCCAAGCGACTGGCCGAATGGCCCGGCGGGCTGACCGTTTTCGACATGCGCGCCGAGGCCATGGCGCCGTTCGCCGAGCTCGGCGCCACCCTGGCCGACAGCATCGCCGAGGTCGCCAAGGCCGATGTCATCAGCGTGACGGTGCTCAACGACGAGCAGGTCCGTGACGTCGTGGCGCAGTTGGCCGAGCATGCCGAACCCGCTACCGTCATCGCGATCCACTCCACCATCGAACCCACCACCGCGGTCGAACTGGCCGAGCAGTTGCGGCCCAAGGGGATTCACATCGTCGACGCGCCGGTGAGCGGCGGCGCCCATGCGGCGAGCAAGGGTGAGCTGGCCGTGATGGTCGGCGCCGACGACGACGCCTACGACAAGGTCAAGCCCGTCTTCAAGCAGTGGGCGTCGCTGGTGGTGCGGGCCGGCGAGCCGGGCGCGGGCACCAAGATGAAGCTGGCGCGGAATATGCTGACGTTCATCGGTTTTGCCGCGGCATGTGAGGCGCAGAAGCTGGCCGAGGCATCGGGCATCGATCTGCAGAAGCTGGGGCGCGTCGTCCGGCACAGTGACGCGCAGTCCGGTGGACCCGGCGCCATCATGGCGCGCGACGACACCAAGCCGCTGGCGCCCGACCACTTCCTCTACAACATGTTCGTCCACACCCGCGGGCTGGCGGAGAAGGATCTGTCGCTGGCACTCGGGCTGGGTTCGACTGTGGGAGTGGACCTTCCGCTTGCCGAGCTGGCGCTGGCCAACCTCGCCGAGGGCCTCGGCGTACCGCACCCGAAGGAGTCATGATGGACGAGCTGCGAGCCAAGGGCCTGGCGAAGATGAACGAGGTCTACGGCTGGGAGATGCCCAACATCGAGGGCGACCCGTACTTCGACCTCACCGTGGATCACCTGTTCGGCACCATCTGGAGCAAGCCCGGCCTGTCCATGCGGGAGAAGCGGCTGATGACGTTCACGTGCGTCACCGCCGTCGGCTCGCAGGACCTGGCCGAGATCCAGATCAACGCCGCCTTGCTCAACGAGGAATTCACCGAGGCCGAGCTCAAGGACATCGGCATCTTCCTGACCCAGTACCTCGGCTTCCCACTCGGTTCGGCGTTCAACGGCGCGGTGTCCAAGGTGGTTGCCAGACGGCGTAAGGCGGCCGAGAAAGGCGTGGCGGAGGATCGCAAGGCCAACGTCAACGCCGCGGTCAGGATGAACACCGGGAGCGAGCTCGATGACAAGTAGGTACGCGTCGCTGTCGCGAGCTGAGCTCGCGGCGCTGGTGCCGGAGCTGCTGCTCATCGGCCAGCTCATCGATCGCGCCGGAATGGCCTGGTGCATCGTCGAATTCGGTCGTGAGGAGATGCTGCAGGTCGCCGTCGAGGAGTGGGCCGGGTCCAGCCCGCTCTACACCAAGCGCATGCAGAAGGCGCTGAAATACGAAGGCGTCGACGTCATCACGATCTTCAAGGGCCTGCAGCTCGATATCGGCGCGCCGCCGCAGTTCATGGACTTCCGGTACACCGTGCACGACCGCTGGCACGGGGAATTCCACCTCGACCACTGCGGTGCCCTCATGGACGTCGAGCCCATGGGTCCCGACTACGTGCGCGGCATGTGCCACGACATCGAGGACCCGACGTTCGATGCGACGGCCCTGGCCACCAACCGGCGCTGCCAGGTGCGGCCCATCCACCGGCCGCCGCGGGTCCCGGCGGACCGGACCCCGGCCTGCGCGTGGACCGTCATCATCGACGAGTCGTACCCCGAGGTCGGCTTCATCCCGCAGCTCGACATCATCGGCGCGACAGACGCTTACCGCTGCGAGCTCGACGACATCGATCCCGCGGACGAGGGCCAGGCCGACTACTCCGGTCCGCTGGTGAGCGACGTCGACTTCTCGGAGTTCTCGCACTCGGCGCTGGTGCGCATCGCCGACGAGGTGTGTCTGCAGATGCACCTGCTGGTGTTGTCCTTCGCGCTCGCCGTGCGGGCCCGCTGCAACGGCGACGTCGACAAGGAACGGTCCATCCGGACCAAGTCCCTCATCGGCATCTCCGGGGTCGCGGCCGAACGCATCCAGAAGGTGTTGGGGTTGCCGGCCGATGCCGCCGGTGCCCTGCGGGTACTGGAGCTGCATCCGCTCCTCAACCCGGCCGCCTATGTCTCCGTTGATGTTTCGGGCGACGAGGCGCACGTACACCCGTCGCCCGCGCACGAGGACGGCGCGTGGATCACCCTGGTGTCCCCGGAGTCCGATCTGCCGCTGCAGGCCGTCGCGACGGCCGTCAACCCACTGCTGCGGGCCGAGGTTTCGGGTGACGCCACCGACTGGAGCGTCCGGTTCATCGAAACCGACACCCCGGCAAAGGAACTCGGCGAGGTGTCGGTGTGCAAGGTCAGCAGTGGGGCGTCCTGGGTCTTCGAGGAACGCAAGTCCCTGCCGCTGACGGTGGTGTAGGGGTCGCTCAGAAGTCGTCGAACTCGCTGTCGAGGCTCTGGATTCGGCCGGCGACTCCCGACAGGTCGGTGTGGGAGCGCTGGATGATGTCGGCGACGTCGCCGCTGGCCTTGCCGATCGCCGACCACAGCGCGTGGTCGGCGGCAGCGGTCGGCGTCTTCTTCGATTCGTCGGCGAGGTCGGTCACCCACCGCTTGAGCGCGTCGAGTTCGCGCCGTCCGCCGTTGACCACGTCCGCGGACCGCTCGAGTTCGTCGCCCACACGCTTGTCGAGGTCGGCCAGCCGGCCGAGGGTCTGGGCGTGCTTGGCGTTGGCGTCGGCATAGCGGTCGGCCGCGCCGCCGGTCCAGTGCGAACCGGGACCCGCGGCCTTCACCTGATCCTGCAGCTCACGCAACTGCTCGCTCTTGTCGAACTCGGAGCGGTCGTGCGGAACGCCCTCGCCGAAGGTCGCGCGGGCCCGCTCCCACATCAGCAGGAAGGCATCCAGCGGCTCCACCGGTGCGGACCTCCTCGCGTGCGTCGGGCCTGCCCAGTTTAGGACGAGCCGACCAGCTACTAGGGTGTGGCTGTGCGCGTCCTCGTGATCGGCTCCGGTGCCCGTGAACATGCCCTGCTGCTCGCCCTGAGCCGCGACCCCCAGGTGGACTACCTGGCCGTCGCTCCCGGCAATGCCGGTACCTCCGCCGTCGCCGAGCAGCACGACGTCGACATCACCGCCGCCGACGAGGTCGTCGCGCTGGCCAAGAAGCTGACGGCCGACCTGGTCGTGATCGGACCCGAGGTTCCGCTGGTGCTCGGTGTCGCCGACGCGCTGCGGGCAGCCGGCATCGCAACCTTCGGGCCGTCCAAGGACGCCGCCCGCATCGAAGGCTCCAAGGCGTTCGCCAAGGACGTCATGTCCGCCGCCGGCGTTCGCACCGCGACGAGCGAGATCGTCGACAACCCCGCCCACCTCGATGCCGCCCTGGACCGCTTCGGCCCGCCCGCCGGCCAGCAGGCCTGGGTCGTCAAGGACGACGGTCTGGCCGCCGGCAAGGGCGTCGTCGTCTCCGCCGACCGCGAGGCCGCCCGCGCCCACGCCGCCGAACTGCTCGAATCCGGCCACCCGGTGCTGCTCGAGTCGTTCCTCGACGGGCCCGAGGTGTCGCTGTTCTGCGTCGTCGACGGCGAGACCGTGGTGCCGCTGCTGCCCGCGCAGGATTTCAAGCGCGTCGGCGACAACGACAGCGGACCCAACACCGGTGGCATGGGCGCCTACACGCCGCTGCCGTGGCTGCCCGCCGCGGTTGTCGAGCAGATCGTCGATGAGGTCGTCAAACCCGTTGCCGCGGAACTGGTCCGGCGTGACAGCTCCTTCTCGGGCCTGCTGTACGCGGGCCTGGCCATCACCTCGAACGGTCCGGCCGTCGTCGAATTCAACTGCCGCTTCGGCGATCCCGAGACCCAGGCGGTCCTGGCGCTGCTGCAGACGCCGCTGGGCACGCTGCTGAACGCCGCCGCCACCGGAACCCTGGACGCGATCGGTCCGCTGCAGTGGCAGGACGGTTCGGCCGTGACGGTCGTCGTCGCCGCCGAGAACTACCCGGGACGCCCCCGCGTCGGCGACGTCATCACCGGATCGGAGACCGCGGGCGTGCTGCACGCGGGCACCACGCGCCGCGACGACGGCAGCGTCGTCTCCTCCGGCGGCCGGGTGCTGTCGGTGGTCGGTACCGGTGCGGACCTGGCGGCCGCGCGCGCCGAGGCCTACCGGATCATCGAGTCGATCCGCTTGCCGGGCAGCCACTTCCGCACCGACATCGGCCTCGCCGCCGCCGAAGGCCGCATCTCCCTCTAGCGATTCGTGCACGATTTTCCGCGCGCACCGCGGAAAATCGTGCACAAATCACTGGACGAGGAGCGGGGCGAGCCAGGAAATCTCGGCCGGCAGCTGCGCGCTCCAGAACGAGCCGTCGTGCCCGCCGGGAGAGAAGCCACCCGCCGCGCCGTTCGGCAGCTGCGCGATGAACTGTTTGGTCGCCGAGTAGAACGGGTCGCTGTCACCGCAGTCGATGCGGATCGGGATACCGGCCAGCCCGGGCAGATCCCACACCGAGTTGGCCGCGTAGTCGGCCGCGCCGTCGAACGCGCCCGGGGCCGTCGCGCCCGATGACGTCCACAACGCCGGGCTGACGGCGCAGATCGCCGCGGTGCGGGCCGCGCCCAGCCGGGCGCCCAGCAGCAGCGCGCCGTAGCCGCCCATGGACCAGCCGAGAAAACCCACCCTCGAGGTGTCGAGGCCCTGCGAGGCCAGCATCGGGATCAGCTCGTCGAGCACCATCGCGCCGGAATCCTCGCCGGACGCCCGCTTGTGCCAGTAGCCGCCCCCACCGTCGACGGCGACAACCGCGAACGGCGGCAGCCCCGCGGACACGGCCTGTGCCAGCCCCTGCTCGACACCGCCGGCCATCACTGTCGCGGCGTCGCTGCCTTTGCCGTGCAGCGCGATAACGGGCCGCAGCGGGGCGGTCTGGCCCGGCGGGCGGGCGATGGCCCAGTTGGTCGAGATGCCGCCGCGGGCCTGCGAGACGAAGGAACCGGTCACGTAGGTCGGCGCCGGATCCGCGACGGCCGGAGGCGGCGCCAGCGGCACCCCGACGCTCGTCATGGTCACCGGGTTCGCGGTGACCGTCGGGCGGCCCGACGTCGACCCCAGCGCGAACGCGCCGGCGGCCCCTGCGGCGGCGCCGGCTCCGAGACGGAGGACGGCGCGTCGGCTCAGCTCTGCCATGGCCGCCATCATGCCATCGGCCGCAGCCCGTCATTCCTGAGTAATGCCTAATGGATTACGTGAAATCGTGATCGCCGCGTGACCATTCCTGGCAGCATTTACAGCGTGATGACAGCAGTCACCCCGAAGGGGGAACGGCGACGGTATGCGCTGGTCAGCGCGGCCGCCGAGCTGCTGTGTGAAGGCGGCTTCGACGCCGTCCGGCACCGCGCCGTGGCGCAGCGGGCCGGGCTGCCGCTGGCCTCCACGACGTACTACTTCTCGTCCCTCGACGACCTCATCGAAAAGGCGGTCGAGCACGTCGGAGAATCGGAATCCCAGCAGCTGCGCATGCGCGTCTCGGCGTTGTCGCGGCGTCGCCGCGGCGCGGACGCGACGGCGGACCTGCTGGTCGACCTGCTGGTCGGTGACGGTAACCGGGCGTCCGACCAGTTGATCTCCCGCTACGAGCGGTACATCGCCTGCGCCCGTCAGCCCGGGCTGCGCGACGTGCAGCGGCGCATTCTCAAGCAGCGGTCCGAGGCCGTCGTCGAGGTCGTGGAACGGTCCGGGCGCTCGGTACGCGCCGAACTGCTCACGGCCCTGGTCTGCGCCGTGGACGGGGCGGTAGTGGCGTCGATGGTGAGCGACGGCGACGGTCCGCGCGCGACGGCCCGGGCGACCCTCGTGGACGTCATCGACGTCCTGGCGCCCTTCGACCAGGAACGCCGGGTCGCCCTGTAAGCGGGCTTAGTAGGCTGTAGTTCCGTGAGCATCCCCAACGTGCTGGCCAATCGTTACGCCAGCGACGAGATGGTGGCCATCTGGTCCCCGGAGAACAAGATCGTCGCCGAACGCCGGCTGTGGCTGGCCGTGCTGCGCGCGCAGTCCGAACTGGGCGTGACCGTGCCGTCCGGCGTCGTCGAGGACTACGAGCGGGTGCTGGAACAGGTCGACCTGGGTTCGATCGCCGCGCGGGAGCGTGTCACCCGGCACGACGTCAAGGCGCGCATCGAGGAGTTCAACGCGCTGGCCGGCCACGAGCACGTCCACAAGGGCATGACGAGCCGCGACCTCACCGAGAACGTCGAGCAGCTGCAGATTCGGCAGTCGCTGGAGCTGGTGTTCTCGCACGGCGTCGCGGTGGTGGCCCGGCTGGCCGAACGCGCCGCGCTGTACCGCGACCTGGTGATGGCCGGCCGCTCGCACAACGTGGCGGCGCAGGCCACCACCCTGGGCAAGCGGTTCGCCTCGGCCGCCGAGGAGACGCTGATCGCGCTGACCCGGCTGCGGGAACTGATCGACCGGTACCCGCTGCGCGGCATCAAGGGCCCGATGGGCACGTCGCAGGACATGTTGGACCTGTTCGACGGTGACGCCTCGCGGCTGGCGGACCTGGAGCGCCGGGTGGCCGAATTCCTGGGATTCACCGAGGTTTTCACGTCCGTCGGCCAGGTGTACCCGCGGTCGCTGGACCACGACGTGCTGTCCGCGCTGGTGCAGCTGGGCGCCGGTCCGTCGTCGTTCGCGCACACCATCCGGCTGATGGCCGGCCACGAACTGGCCACCGAGGGCTTCGCACCCGGGCAGGTCGGCTCGTCGGCCATGCCGCACAAGATGAACACCCGCTCGTGCGAGCGCGTCAACGGCCTGCAGGTCGTGCTGCGCGGCTACGGCTCGATGGCCGCGGAACTGGCTGGCGCGCAATGGAATGAGGGTGACGTCTTCTGCTCGGTGGTGCGCCGCGTCGCGCTGCCCGACGCGTTCTTCGCGATCGACGGACAGACCGAGACGTTCCTGACGGTGCTCGACGAGTTCGGCGCCTACCCCGCGGTGATCCAGCGCGAGCTGGACCGCTACCTGCCGTTCCTGGCGACGACCCGCATCCTCATCGCCGCGGTGCGCGCCGGCGTCGGCCGCGAGACCGCGCACGAGGTCATCAAGGAGCACGCCGTCGCGGTCGCGCTCGCGATGCGCGAAAAGGGTTTGGAGCCAGACCTCCTGGACCGGCTGGCCGCCGATCCGCGGCTGCCGTTGGACCGCGTCGAGCTCGACGCGGCGCTGGCCGACAAGCAGGCGTTCAGCGGCGCGGCCGGTGACCAGGTCGACGCCGTCGTCGCCGCGGTGGACCGCCTGGTGGCGCAGTACCCGGAGGCGGCCAAGTACACCTCGGGCGCCATCCTGTGACCTTGGCGGGAAGCTTGGCCGGGGTTGACCTGACCGACCTCGACAACTTCGCGTCGGGCTTCCCCCACGAGCTGTTCGCGCGGCACCGCGCGGAAGCTCCGGTGTACTGGCACGAGCCGACCGAGAACACCCCCGACGGCGAGGGCTTCTGGTCGGTGGCCACTCACGCGGAAACCCTTGCGGTGCTGCGTGATCCGGTGACCTACTCGTCGGTGACGGGCGGTACGCGGCCGTTTGGCGGGACCCTGATCCAGGACCTGTCGATCGCCGGCCAGGTGCTGAACATGATGGACGATCCGCGGCACGCGGAGATCCGGCGGCTGGTGTCGTCGGGGCTGACGCCGCGGATGATCGCGCGGGTCGAGGATGACCTGCGTGCCCGCAGCCGGGCCCTGCTGGATGCGGTGTCGCCGGGGGTGCCGTTCGACTTCCTGGTCGACATCGCGGCCGAGCTGCCCATGCAGATGATCTGCATCCTGATGGGTATCCCGGAGTCGCAACGGCATTGGCTGTTCGAGGCCATCGAGCCGAGTTTCGATTTCGGCGGTTCCCGCAAGGCCGCCATCACCCGGTTGTCCGTGGAGGAAGCCGGCTCCCGGATGTACAACTTCGGCATGGAGCTGATCGCATCCAAGCGGGCCGAGCCCACCGACGACATGCTGTCGGTGGTGGCCAACGCCGAAGGCGTGTCAGACCTCGAGGTGTACCTGTTCTTCAACCTGCTGTTCAGCGCGGGCGCCGAGACCACCCGCAACTCGGTGGCCGGCGGGCTGCTGGCGTTGTGCGAGAACCCCTCTCAGCTGGCGCGGCTGCGCGCCGACCTGTCGCTGCTGCCGTCCGCGATCGAGGAGATGGTGCGCTGGACTTCGCCGTCGCCGTCGAAGCGGCGCACCGCCACGCGGGCGGTGTCGCTGGGCGGTTGCGATATCGAGGCGGGGCAGAAGGTGGTCGTCTGGGAAGGTTCGGCCAACCGCGACGAGCTCGTGTTCGCCGACCCGATGACGTTCGACGTGGCGCGGAAACCCAACCCGCACTTGGGATTCGGGCAGGGTCTGCACTACTGCCTGGGCGCCAACCTGGCCCGCCTGGAGCTGCGGGTGCTGTTCGAGGAGCTGCTCACCCGGTTTCCGGACATCCAGGTCGTCGAGCCGCCGGAATGGACGCGCAGCAACCGGCACACCGGGCTCCGGCACCTCTGGGTGTCCCTGTCGTGATTTGTGTACGAAAATCCGCGGGTAGCGCGGAAAATCGTGCACAAATCACGACTTTTCGAGGGTGAATTGATTGACGTCGACCTGGCGCAGCCGGAACAACTTCGCGCACCCGGTCAGGTATTTCATGTACCGGTCGTAGACCTCGACCGATTGCACTGCGATGGCTTCGTCGCGGTGTGATTCCAGGGCCTCGGCCCAGAGGTCGAGGGTTCGCGCGTAGTGCGGCTGCAGTGACTGGACTCTCGTCACCTTGAATCCGGCCGCCGCGGCGTGCTGACGGACCATCGGGCCGGACGGCAGCCGGCCGCCCGGGAAAATCTCGGTCATGATGAACTTGACGAACCGCAGCAGGTCGATCGTGACGGGCAGGTTTGTGTAACGCGGATCGGTGGTGCAGATGGTGTGCAGCAGCATGACGCCGTCGGGCGGGAGAGCGTCGTAGGCCATCTGGAAGAACGCCGGATAGCGTTCGTGACCGAAATGCTCGAACGCGCCGATGGAAACGATCCGGTCGACCGTTCCGTCGTATTGTTCCCAGCCGCCGAGGAGGACGCGACGGGAGCGGGTGGTGTCCATGTCGTCGAAGAGCCGCTCGACGTGGGTGGCCTGGTTCTTGGACAAGGTGAGGCCGATGACGTTCACGTCGTACTTCTCGATGGCGCGGCGCATGGTGGCGCCCCAGCCGCAGCCGATGTCGAGCAGCGTCATTCCTTGTCTGAGGCCGAGTTTTCCGAGGGCGAGGTCGATCTTGGCGGTTTGGGCCTGTTCGAGCGTCATGTCGTCGCGCTCGAAGTATGCGCAGCTGTAGGTCTGGCTGGGGTCCAGGAACAGTCTGAAGAAGTCGTCGGATAGGTCGTAGTGGGCTTGAACGTCCGCGAAATGCGGTTGAAGTTTATGCGCCATGATGTTCCTTCCTGGCGGTTGGGCTGGATTCAGTGCTCCATGAAAAGCATTGAATTGCAACGGATATCGATGTGACAGTGTGATCCCGTCACATCGGCGGCATCAGGACCGAGTCGATCATGTACACCGTGGCATTCGCGGTCTTGACTCCGCCGCACACCAGCGCGGCGTCATTGACTTTCAGTCCTGCGCCGTCGCCGGTGACGCTCACCGGCGAGCTCTCGAGGGTGGTGTGGGTGCCGGCCACCGCCGCAGGCGAGAGTTGGCCTTGTACAACGTGATACGTGAGGATTTTGGTCAGGGTGGCGGAGTCCGTCTTGAGTGAATCCAGGGTCGCTGCCGGCAACTTCTTGAAGGCATCATCGGTGGGCGCGAAAACGGTGTATTGGCCATCGTTCAGCGTCGCGACCAGGTTGACGTTCGGGTTCAGCTTGCCCGACAGCGCCGCCGTCAGCGTGGTCAACATCGGATTGTCGGAGGCTGCCGTCGCGACCGGGTGCAAGCCCATCCCGGCGACCGAACCCGGCCCGGTGGGCACCTGCTGCGCGTAGGCCTGGCAACCAGTGCCCACGAGCGCCGTGACGGGCGGAGCCGATGTCACTGCCGTGGCAGCACTTGGCATTGAGGCCATGTTCGTACTCGGCGCAGCCGAGGGTGCCGATTTGGTGCCGGCGTCCGAACACGCTGATAAGCCGACGACGGCGACAATCGACATGCCGGCGGCCGCGATGTGTGAATAGCGAGGGTGTTGCATCCGGGTCTCCTTTGTGCGGACGACTGCCGCCGTGGTTTGTTCTTTGTTTACTGATTCGGAACCCCGGCGCCTTTGGATGGGTCTGCGGGCAGATGGAATGAGGTTTGTCCGCCAACATGATTCGACTTAAGGGAGGAAGCGGCCAGATTCGGGTAACCGAAGACACCGAATTCGCTGCCGCACCCATCCGGGCTGCCCTTGGCTCCGAACCACTCCTGCGACCCGCGCGTGATGGCTCGGGCGTCGGACGAGAGTGAGACCACATGACGCAGCGATTTGACGTGGCGATCGTGGGCGGCGGACCGGCCGGTGCCGCCGCGGCGTGGCAGGCGGCGCAGGCCGGGGCCCGTGTGCTGGTACTCGACAAGGCTGAGTTCCCCCGCGACAAGCCGTGTGGCGACGGCCTGACGCCCCGGGCCGTCAGCTACATCCAGAAGATGGGACTTGCCGAGCAGGTTGCGAAGTTCCACCGTGTCAATCGAGCCACCGTCTACAGTCCGAGCCGTTGGGACCTGGCATTTCCGGACCGCCCGGGGATGCCTGATCACGGTCACGTGGCGCGTCGACTGGATCTGGACTTGATGCTGCTCGACCGGGCCGAGTTCTGCGGGGCGCAGGTGCGCCGCGGCGCAGAGGTGGCCGGGCCCATCATCGATTTCGGTGGGCGGGTCGCCGGAGTGATCCTCAAGACCGGGGAACGGGTCGCTGCCGATGCCGTAATCGCCGCTGACGGCGCCCATTCGCCGATCAAGCGGGCACTGGAACTCAAGTCGCGCTACAACGGCTACGCGGCGATCGCGATTCGCGCAGAAATGTCGGCGGAACGCCCGGATGTCGATTCTCTTGACGTACACCTGCAGCTCAGATTCGAGGGCGATCAGCTGCCGGGCTATGGCTGGGTATTCCCGCTCGGAGGCGGCCGGGTCAACGTCGGCCTGGGTTACGTCAACAGCTACAAGAAGTGGCGACAGATCAATGCGACGCGGCTGCTGGGCGAGTTCCTCGCCGGGCTGCCTGCCGAGTGGAATCTACCGGCGATCGATGAATTGATGAAAGCCAAAGCCGTGCAAGCATGGCGGCTCCCAATGGGTTTCACCGCCTGGCCCCCGTGGCGGCCGGGCGTCCTTTTCGCCGGCGACGCCTTGGGCGCGGCGCGCCCCGCCTCAGGTGCGGGAATCTCGAAGGCCCTGCAGTCCGGTCTGGCAGCCGGTGAGTGCGCTGTCGCGGCGCTGACCAATGGCGGCCCAGGCGATTTCACCAACTACGCCCAGCGGGTAGAGGAGGCGTGGGGTACGGAATACCGCCGCGGCCGGTGGTTCCACAAGTTGGTCGGTGTACCGGCGATCGCGGCCGCCGGCGTGCGCACACTCGACGTCGTCAGCAATCCGTCCGTGCGCGCGAGACTGCTGTTCTGGGAGCAATGGTCCAACGCTCAGAGCTAGCGGGTGATACGCAGTGGCCCAGTGTATTTGGCGTGTGACAGCGTGCGACCGGCCCGGACGGGCCGATCGCACGCATACCTAGGCCGCGGGCTTGTGATAGCCGGCCAGGGTGACGTCGAGCAGACCTTCGGTGAAGTAGCGTTCGCACCCACGCAGATATCTCATGAAGCGCTGGTAGACCTCCTCGGATTGGATTTCCACCGCCTTCTCGTGGTTGGCCTCGAGCGCGTCGCCCCAGATCTTGAGCGTCCGGATGTAGTGCGGCCGTAGGGATATGGCCTCGGGGACGACGAAACCGGCTTGTTCACCGTGGGTGATCATCATCTCCGTCGTCGGAATCCGGCCGCCGGGGAAGATTTCGGTGACGATGAACTTGATGAACCGCGCCGTCTCGAAAGTGACCTTCTTGCCGTCCGCGTGCAGCTCGTACGGGTGATAGCCGACGCTGCTCTGAATCGTCATCCGGCCGTCGGCGGGAAGAATGCCGAAACATTTCTTGAAGAAATCCGGATAGCGTTCGAAACCGAAATGTTCGAAGGCCTCGATGGACACGATCCGGTCGACGGGCTCGTCGAACTCCTCCCAGCCGTGGAGCAGCACCCGGCGGGTCCGGTCGGTGTCGATACCGTCCAGGAGTTGTTGTGTGAAGGCCCTCTGGTTCTTCGAGAGAGTCAATCCGACAACGTTGACGTCGTACTTCTCGACGGCCCGCTTGAGAGTGGCGCCCCAGCCACACCCGATGTCCAACAACGTCATTCCGGGTTTCAGGTCGAGCTTGTCGAGGTTGAGATCGATCTTCGCGACCTGTGCTTCCTCGAGAGTCAGGGTCGGTGGCTCGAAGTAGGCGCAGCTGTAGGTACGCGACGGGTCTTGGAAGAGGGCGAAAAAATCGTCTGACAGGTCGTAGTGGGCTTGTACTTCTTCGAAATGGGGTCGCAGTTCGTTTTGGGAACCAGATGCCATGAATCGGGGCCTACTTCTCCAGGGTGAATTGATTGATGTCGACCTGGCGCAGCTTGAAACCCTTTGCACAGCCGGTCAGGTACTTCATGTAGCGGTCGTAGACCTCGACGGACTGGATCGCTACAGCCTCATCGCGGTGTGCTTCCAGCGCTTCGGCCCACAGGTCGAGGGTTTTCGCGTAGTGCGGCTGCAGCGACTGGACCCGGGTCACCCGGAATCCGGCCGCGGTCGCTTGCTGCTCCACCATCGCTGCCGACGGCAGTCGACCGCCCGGGAAGATCTCGGTGGTGATGAATTTGATGAATCGGGCCAGCTCGAACGTCAGAGGTATTCCGAGTTCCTGGGCCTGCCGTGGGTCGAAGCCACAGATGGTGTGCAGCAGCATGACGCCGTCGGGCGGGAGCGCGTCGTAGGCCATCCGGAAGAACGCCGGATAGCGGTCGTGGCCGAAATGCTCGAAGGCGCCGATCGATACGATGCGGTCCACCGGTTCGTCGTACTGCTCCCAGCCTTCCAGCAGGACTTTCCGTGAGCGCGTGGTGTCCAGGCCGCCGAGCAGCTGATCGACATGTGCGGCTTGGTTTTTCGAGAGTGTCAGCCCGACGACGTCGACGTCGTACTTCTCGATCGCGCGCCGCATGGTCGCGCCCCAGCCGCAGCCGATGTCGAGCAATGTCATACCGGGCTCGAGGCCCAGCTTGCCCAACGCCAGGTCGATCTTCGCCAACTGGGCCTGCTCCAGCGTCATGTCGTCGCGCTCGAAATAGGCACAGCTGTACGTCTGGCTCGGATCCAGAAACAGTCTGAAGAAATCATCTGACAGGTCGTAATGCGCCTGGACGTCCGCAAAATGCGGCTTGAGTTTTTCTGCCATGGCTTCCTCTCCAGGCCGACGGCCTGAGAATGCTGATCGCGCGCACACACCTGATCAGCCGGCGACATCGACGGCCCGCAGGGAGGTGCGGTTGCCCTGTACACGTGTGTGGCGCCCGCACGGTTCACGAGCACGACAACAGGTATTCGTTGCCAGGTTTCAGTTGGATGGGTGGGACGCCGAAATTGATGAGTTGGCCCAGTTGCTGGAGCGACATCGGCGCAGCGTTCGACAGCGCAGGAATTCGCGGTCTGGCGGCGCCCGCGCTGCTGGAGCGATCAGCCAGAGAAGCCCTGAAATATATTGCCGACGGCTTACCAGTGAAGCAACGACTCAGGCGCAATGCAAGAGCAAACGCCCACGAACGGTCGGTGCGTCCGTCAGGACGACGTGGGGCGGGCCGGGCGCAGGCCGGCCGACCGCAACTCCAGTGCCGCCAGCTTCCGGATCGCGATGGTGTCGTGGGTACGCCAGGCGGTCACCGGGTCGTCGGAAACCTCGGTCAGCTTTGCCAGCGGCCGGTTGGCCAGCGCCCGTAACGCCAGCAGCTGTTCGCCGGCATCGGTCGACGCCAGCGTCACCGCCGTCCACTTACGGCGGAAGAACCTGATCCGCAGCACCAGCCACGGCATTGCGACGGCGAGGATCGGCGGCAGCGCCACCGCCAGCGCGAGCACCCAGGCCAGCCAACTGGCCGTGCTGTTCAGGCTGTCGCCGGCGCCCGCGATGTCGACCGCGGCGCTGCCGGCCGACCGCAGCGGACCGCCGAACGCCTTCCCGATCAGGGGAATGCCGTCGGCGTTGTGGCCGGCGGAGGCCAGGCTGTCGGCGACGCCGTCGGCACCGTCGTGTACTTGGCGCCCGACATCGGCGATGGTGGCGATCGCGCTGTGCACCGCGACGCCGACCGAGATCCAGATCGCGAACCACACCAGCGCGACGACGTCGCTGGTCAGCTGGGCGAGCAACCGGCCCGGCGTCCGGGCATAGGGCACGTAGCGCGAACTCATGCCACCCATCCCAACAGATAGGGTGGTCCGATGCGCCCAGCTTTGTCCGACTACCGGCATCTGACCAGCGGCAAGGTTCGCGACCTGTACCGCATCGACGACGACCACCTGCTGTTCGTCGCGTCGGACCGGATCTCGGCTTTCGACTACGTGCTCGACAGCGAGATCCCGGACAAGGGCCGCGTGCTCACCGCCATGAGCGTCTTCTTCTTCGATTACCTGGCCGAGCAGCTGGGCACCGCCAACCACCTCGCCGGCCCGGCCGACGACGCGCGCATCCCGGCCGAGGTGCTGGGCCGCGCCCTGGTGGTGCGCAGCCTGGAAATGATGCCGGTCGAGTGCGTGGCGCGTGGATACCTGACCGGTTCGGGGCTCATCGACTACCGCAAGACGGGCCAGGTGTGCGGCATCGCGCTGCCGGAGGGGCTGACGGAGGCCAGCCGGTTCGGTGAGCCGCTGTTCACGCCGGCGACCAAGGCCGAGATCGGTGCGCACGACGAGAACATCGCGTTCGACGCCGTCGTGAAGCTGGTCGGGGCCGAGCGGGCCGAGCAGCTGCGCGACGAGACCCTGAAGGTCTACAGCGCCGCCGCCGCGCACGCGCTGACCAAGGGAATCATCCTGGCGGACACCAAGTTCGAGTTCGGGGTCGACGCCGACGGCGGGCTGGTGCTGGCCGACGAGGTGCTGACGCCGGACTCGTCGCGGTACTGGCCGGTGGACGGCTACACCGAGGGTGTGGTGCAGCCAAGCTTCGACAAGCAGTTCGTCCGGAACTGGCTGACCGGCCCGGACTCCGGCTGGGACCGCGCCGGCGACACCCCGCCCCCGGCGCTGCCCGACGACATCGTCGAGGCCACCCGGGCGCGCTACATCGAAGCGTACGAACGCATTTCGGGTCGTCGGTTCGCTGATTGGATCGGCGCATGAGCGAGGCTCCCGTCGCGAAGAAGGTCGATCACCGTCGCGAACACCACGGTGACGTGTTCATCGACCCGTACGAGTGGATGCGGGACAAGACCGATCCCGAGGTGATCGCACTCCTGAACGCGGAGAACGCCTACACCGAGGAGATCACCGCACCACTGGAACCGTTGCGGCAGAAGATCTTCGACGAGATCAAGGCCCGCACCAAGGAGACCGACCTGTCGGTGCCGACCCGGCGCGGCGACTGGTGGTACTACGCCCGCAGCTTCGAGGGCAAGCAGTACAGCGTGCACTGCCGCTGCCCCATCAGCGATCCCGACGACTGGACCCCGCCGCAGCTCGACGAGCACACCGAGGTCCCCGGCGAGCAGGTGCTGCTGGACGAGAACGTCGAGGCCGAGGGCCATGACTTCTTCTCGCTCGGCGCGGCCACCGTCAGCGTCGACGCCAACATCCTGGCGTACTCCGTCGATGCCGTCGGCGACGAGCGATACACGTTGAAATTCAAGGACTTACGTACAGGCGAGCTGTACGACGACCGCATCACCGGCATCGGTGCCGGCGGCACCTGGGCGGCCGACAACCGGACGCTCTACTACGTCACGGTCGACGATGCCTGGCGGCCGGACACCGTCTGGCGGCACCGACTGGGCTCCGGGCTGCCCGGCGAGAAGGTGCACCACGAATCCGACGAGCGGTTCTGGGTGGGCGTCGGCCGCACCCGCAGTGACAAGTACATCTTCATCGCCGCCGGCAGTGCCGTCACGTCCGAGATGCGCTACGCCGATGCCCGCGATTCCAAAGCCGAATTCAAAGTGGTGTTGCCGCGCAAGGACTCCGTCGAATACTCGGTCGAGCACGCGGTGGTCGGCGGCGAGGATCGCTTCCTCATCCTGCACAACGATGGCGCCGAGAACTTCGCGCTGGTGGACGTGCCGGTGTCCGATGCCCCGCTGACCAGCCTGGACGGTGCCCGCACGCTCATCGCGCACCGCGACGACGTGCGACTGGACGGTGTCGACGCGTTCGCCGACCAGCTGGTGGTCAGCTATCGGCGCGAGGCATTGCCGCGGATTCAGCTGTGGCCCTTCGACTCCGACGGCAACTACGGCGAGACCCAGGAGATCGCCTTCGAGTCGGAGCTGATGTCGGTCGGCCTGTCGGGCAACCCGAACTGGTCGTCGCCGCGGCTGCGGATCGGTGCGACGTCGTTCGTCATCCCGGTGCGGATCTATGACCTGGACCTGGCCACCGGTGAACGAATCCTGTTGCGCGAGCAGCCTGTTCTCGGGGACTACCGCCCCGAGGACTACCTCGAGCGCCGGGACTGGGCGGTGGCCGCCGACGGCACGAAGGTGCCGCTGTCGATCATCCAGCGGGTGGGCGCGCCGACCCCGGCGCCGGCGCTGCTGTACGGCTACGGCGCCTACGAGTCCTGCGAGGACCCGCGTTTCTCGATCGCCCGACTGTCGCTGCTCGACCGCGGCCTGGTGTTCGTCATCGCGCATGTGCGTGGCGGCGGCGAGCTGGGCCGCGGCTGGTACGAGCACGGCAAGCTGCTGGAGAAGAAGAACACCTTCACCGACTTCATCAGTGCCGCAGAGCATCTGGTCGCCACCGGCGTCACCCGGCCGGAGAACCTCGTGGCCCTCGGCGGCAGTGCCGGTGGACTGCTGATGGGTGCCGTGGCCAACATGGCGCCCCAGCTGTTCGCCGGCATCCTGGCGCAGGTGCCCTTCGTCGACGCCCTGACCACCATCCTCGATCCGTCGCTGCCGCTCACCGTCACCGAGTGGGACGAGTGGGGTAATCCGTTGGCGGACAAGGACGTCTACGACTACATGAAGTCCTACACGCCGTACGAGAACGTGACGGCCCAGGACTACCCGGCGATTCTGGCGATGACGTCGCTCAACGACACCCGCGTGTACTACGTCGAGCCCGCGAAATGGGTTGCCGCGCTGCGTAGTACCAAGACCGACAACCATCCCGTCCTGCTCAAGACCGAGATGGCAGCCGGCCACGGCGGCACCAGTGGGCGCTACGAACGCTGGAAGGAAGCCGCGTTCCAGTACGCCTGGGTGCTAGCCACCGCGGACCGCGACAAATATGGCAGCGGCCAGGTAGACGACCTCCTGGACGGAGCGCACGCCTAGGTTCGACGCCATCGATGGTGGGGTGTCGGGCATCTGCGCGGCGTAGATGTTGGCCGGGAACATGGCCAGCATCAACAGGAACAGGCAGATGGCGGCCGCGACGCGCGTGGGCGGAAACAGCAGCCCGACGGCGCCGAGCAGTTCGAGCACGCCGGTGACGGCCACCAGCCGTTCCGGTGACGGCAGCTGTGGGGGAACAATCGCGGTCATGTCGCGCCGCATGCCCGGCGTGAAGTGCGCGACGCCTGTCATGAAGAACATCAGGGCCAGGCCGACCGCGATGGCGCTCGGCCAGCTGTTGACGTAGCCGACTCCGAGCCACCCCGCGACGCGGGCGCCGAGGCTGCCCAGAACGAGAACGAGAAGAACGGCCACGGTGCGCCCCTCCATGATCTAGTCGATGTCTAGATTGAGGATAGCGTTGAACTTGGCGCTGTCAAGATAGGATGCGGCCATGGCCAAGGGCAGCTACCACCATGGCGATCTGAAGGCCGTCATCCTGGAGCAGGCGGCCGCACTCGTCGCCGAGCGCGGCGCCGATGGCATCTCGTTGCGCGAGCTGGCCCGCGTCGCCGGGGTGTCGCATGCGGCGCCCGCGCACCACTTCTCCGATCGGCGGGGGTTGTTCACCGCGCTGGCGACCGAGGGCTTCACGCAGCTGGCCGCTGCCCTCACCGAGGCGGAGCCCGAATTCGCGCACGCGGCAAGGGCTTACGTGCAGTTCGCCCTCGACCACCCCGGCCACTACGCCGTCATGTTCGACAAGATGCTCTACGACGCGGACGACCCGGCCCTGCGCGCCGCCGAAGCCGAGGCGGCCGCCGAACTCACGGCCGGCGTCGCAACCCTGGTTGATCCCAACGCCCAGAACGACCCCGACGGCTCGGCCCTGGCCGCGTGGTCGCTGGTCCACGGCTTCGCGTTGCTGACCCTCAACGGCGCGGTCACCGACGCCGACCCTGTCGACACCGCCGAACGCCTCGCCCGCATCCTCTTCTCCGGCTAGCCCCACCTCCCGCACCCACTTCCTGCGAGCGGCCGTGTTTGTACGGGAACACGCCGCAATCTGCGTGCAGAAAGGTCGCGCTCACAACTGCTGAGTGGCCGTGTTTGTATGGCAACACGCCGCAATCTGCGTGCAGGAAGGTGTCGCTCGTGGCTGCTGAGTGGCCGCGTTTTGTACACGTAGGTCGGCGTGTCGCCGGACAAACACGGCCGCTCGCGCTGAAGGGCGGCGCGAGAAAAGGGGCAGTGTTCAGGCGGCACCAATGTCACGGCAACCGACGGGACACCTGACGTTGTCACACTGCTTACATGGCTGGCCAATTGATCGTCTCGATCTCGGGGATCCGGGACCGCACGCTGGGCGACGTCGCCGACATCTGTGCCGAACTCGACACCCGGCAGATTCCCGCGTCGCTGCTGGTCGCTCCACGGCTCAAAGGCGGCTACCGGCTGGAGCGTGACATCCCTACGGTCGAGTGGTTGACCAAAAGCCGCGCGGCAGGGGCCGCCGTCGTCCTGCACGGGTTCGACGAAGCGGCCAGCAAGAAGCGCCGCGGCGAGTTCGCGGCCCTGCCCGCGCACGAGGCCAACCTGCGGCTGATGGGCGCCGACCGGGTGCTCGAGCACCTCGGCCTGCGCACCCGGCTGTTCGCCGCGCCCGGCTGGACGGCATCGCAGGGCACCGTCACCGCGTTGCCGCGCAACGGCTTCCGGCTGCTGGCCGGCGACACCGGCATCACCGATCTGGTGCGGTCCACGACCTTGCGGTCGCGGGTTTTCGGCATCGGTGAGGGCTTCCTCACCGAACCCTGGTGGTGTCGCACCCTGGTCCTTGCCGCCGAGCGCACGGCCCGGCGCGGCGGCACCGTCCGGCTTGCGGTGGCCGCCTCCCAGCTGCGGCGGACCGGGCCGCGGCAGGCCATGCTGGACGCCATCGACCTGTCGCTCATGCACGGTTGCGCGCCCGCGGCCTACGAGTGGACACCCGACCCGGCACTAACCGACGCGGCCTGAAGGTTGGGACGCTAGCGTGGCCCCATGGACGCTGACGTCATCGTCGTGGGGGCCGGGCTGGCCGGGCTGGTCGCCGCCGCCGAACTGCTGGAGCGGGGCCGCTCGGTTCTGATCGTCGATCAGGAGAACGAAGCCAATATCGGCGGCCAGGCGTTCTGGTCGTTCGGTGGGCTGTTCTTCGTCGACAGCGCCGAACAGCGTCGCGTCGGCATCCGCGACAGCTACGAGCGGGCGCTGGAAGACTGGCTGCGCACAGCGGGATTCGACCGCGACGAGGATCACTGGCCCGAGCAGTGGGCACGGGCCTACGTCGACTTCGCCGCCGGCGAGAAGCGCAGCTGGCTGCGCGAACGCGGCCTGCAGACGTTCGCGTTGGTCGGCTGGGCCGAACGCGGTGGCTGGGACGGCAAGGGGCCGGGCAACTCCGTGCCGCGCTTCCACATCACCTGGGGTACCGGTCCTGCACTGGTCGACATCTTCGCCCGACGGGTCGTCGGCCACCCCAAAGTGCGCTTCGCGCACCGGCATCGGGTCGACGAACTCATTGTCGACGGCGGCGCCGTCACCGGCGTGCGCGGCGCGGTGCTGGAACCGTCTGCCACCGCCCGTGGCGAGGCATCGTCGCGTAACACCGTGGGGGAGTTCGAGTTCCGCGCGCAGGCGGTGATCGTCGCCAGCGGCGGCATCGGCGGCAACCACGACCTGGTGCGCCAGAACTGGCCCAAGCGCATGGGCCGGGTGCCCGGCCAGCTGTTGTCCGGCGTGCCCGCGCACGTCGACGGCCGCATGCTCGGCATCAGCCAGACCGCGGGCGCCAGTGTCATCAACAACGACCGGATGTGGCACTACACCGAGGGCATCACCAACTACGACCCGATCTGGCCGCTGCACGGCATCCGCATCCTGCCCGGGCCGTCGTCGCTGTGGCTGGACGCCACCGGCAAGCGGCTGCCCGACCCGCTGTACCCGGGTTACGACACCCTGGGCACGCTGGAGTACATCTGCCAAACCGGTTACGACTACACGTGGTTCGTGCTCGACCAGAGCATCATCGCCAAGGAGTTCGGGCTGTCCGGCCAAGAGCAGAACCCCGACCTCACCGGCAAGAATCTGCGGGAAGTGCTGGGGCGCAGCCGGGGTGGCGGTCCCGCTCCGGTCCGCGCGTTCGTCGACAAAGGCGTGGACTTCGTGTCGGCGAACACATTGCGCGACTTGGTTTCTGCCATGAACAAGGTGCCCGACGTCGAACCGCTGGACTACGCGACCGTCGAGGCCGAGGTCGCCGCCCGCGACAAGGAGATGACGAGCAAGCTCACGAGCGACGGTCAGACCGTCGCCTACCGGGCCGCGCGCTCCTACCTGCCGGACCGGTTGGCCCGCATCGCCGGACCGCACAAACTGACCGACCCCAAGGCCGGGCCGATGATCGCCGTCAAACTGCACATCCTGACCCGGAAGTCGTTGGGCGGCTTGCACACCGATCTGGACTCCCGGGTGCTCACGCCGGAGGGTGCGGTGCTCGACGGGCTGTACGCGGCCGGCGAGGCGGCCGGTTTCGGTGGCGGCGGCGTGCACGGCTACCGGGCGCTGGAAGGCACGTTCCTGGGTGGCTGCATCTTCTCCGGCCGCGCCGCCGGACGTGCCGCGGCCCGCGCCGTCGGCTGAGTTCCTACCCGCGTGCGGGCGACTGCACGCGGTCGGCGCCCTTGGCGCGCGGGGATCGGTGTAATACCTGCGGGCCGGCGGCCAGGATCGCCAGGCACACCATCGACGTGGCGTAGAGCGCGCCGCCGATGATGTCGGTGAAGTAGTGGAAGTCGTTGCTGGCCATGCCGATAGAGGGGATGGCGGCGCCGATCGTGGCGATCGTGACGCTCCACACGTGAACGCCGATCCCGAGCACCAGCATGGCCGCGACGGTGATCGCCACGGTGGTGTGACCGCTGGGATACGCCAGATTTTCGCCGTACCAGGGCCGGCCGAACAGCACCTTGAGCACCTTGGCGCCGATGATCGAGATGACCGGGCACAACGCGGCGACGGTGGCCAGCCGCCACTCGCGTCGCCACATTGGGATGGCGACCGCCAGCACGTAGAGCGGCACCAGCACCTTGACGCGGTTCAGCAGCAGCATCCAGTACGGGTGGTCACCGAGCAGCGCGCGCGACGTCTGCATGAACCAGTGATCCACGGCCGAGTCCCCCGACCGGACGACGATGCCCAGCGCGATCATCGCGGTGAACCCGACCAGCGGCCACCACATCAAGAACCGTCGCGTGTTCAGAACCGCATCTCCTGCTCGGGAGTGAGCACCCGGAAGTCGGTGTCGGTCATCTCGTCGAGCCGGCCGTAGTAGATGCCCTTGGCCTGTTCGGCGACGACGCCCTGGTGGATCGGCACCGCGTGCTGCGGCGCGACGGCCCGCAGGAAGTCGACGGCCTCGGCGATCTTCATCCACGGCGCGGCAGCCGGTGCCGCCAGCACCTCGACCGGCTCCTCCGGCACGAACAGCGCGTCGCCCGGATGCATCAGGCGGGCAGCGTGACCAGCATCACCGACCAGGTACGAGATGTTGTCGATGATCGGAATCTCCGGGTGGATCACCGCGTGCTTGCCGCCCGCGCCGCGCACCGTCAGGTGACCGATCGACAGCGTGTCGCCGACGTGCACCGCCTGCCACGCGCCACCCAGCTGCGCCGCGGTCATGGGGTCGGCATACAGCTTGGCCTGCGGATTCGCCTCGACCAGGGCCGGCAGCCGGGCCGGATCGGCGTGGTCGGGGTGCTGATGGGTGATCAGGATGGCGTCCAGTCCGGTGATGCCCTCGAAGCCATGCGAGAAGTTGCCCGGGTCGAACAGGACCGTCGCCTGTGCGTCGCCGTCGGTGAATCGGGCCAACAGGCAGGAATGTCCGAAGTGCGTCAGCTCCATCAGTCCATTGTGCGGGCATCGCGGCGTACAAGGGCGCCGGTAGAGTACAGATGTCTTCCCGTCGCTACGCTCGCCTCGGCAGAGCAATCCGACCCGAACAAAGGAGCGCGCGTGGCCCGCGTCGTTGTGCACGTGATGCCCAAGGCCGAAATCCTGGACCCGCAAGGCCAGGCGATTGTGGGAGCGCTGGGGCGCCTCGGGATCACCGGGGTGTCCGACGTCCGCCAGGGCAAGCGGTTCGAGCTCGAGGTCGACGACACCGTGTCCGACGAAACGCTGGAGCACGTCGCCGAGACGCTGCTGGCCAACACCGTCATCGAGGACTTCTCGGTGCACCGGGAGCAGGCGTGACCACCGCTGGGGCGAGCGCAGCGACGGGAAATTCGCGAGTCGGTGTCATCACCTTCCCCGGCACGCTCGACGACGTCGACGCCGCTCGGGCGGTCCGGGCCGTCGGCGGTGAGGCCGTCAGCCTCTGGCACGCCGATCCCGACCTCAAGGGCGTCGACGCCGTCATCGTCCCCGGCGGCTTCTCCTATGGCGACTACCTGCGCTGCGGCGCCATCGCCAAGTTCGCGCCCGTCATGACCTCGGTCGTCGAAGCGGCCGGCAAGGGCATGCCAGTGCTGGGCATCTGCAACGGCTTCCAGGTGCTGTGCGAGGCCGGGCTGCTGCCGGGCGCGCTGACCCGCAACGAGGGTCTGCACTTCATCTGCCGCGACGTGTGGCTCGAGGTCACCGCGACGTCGACCGCATGGAGCAGCCGCTACGAACCCGGCGCCGACATCCTGATCCCGCTCAAGTCGGGTGAAGGACGGTACGTCGCGTCGGAGAGCGTGCTCGACGAGCTCGAAGGTGACGGGCGCGTGGTCTTCCGCTACCGCGACAACATGAACGGCTCGATGCGCTCGATCGCCGGGATCAGCTCGGCCAACGGCCGCGTCGTCGGCCTGATGCCGCACCCCGAGCACGCCACCGAGGCCCTCACCGGCCCGTCGGACGACGGGCTCGGCATCTTCTTCTCGGCGCTCGACGCGGTCCTGAGCGCCTGACGCCGTTCTGCTTGCCAGCGAGGGTGCATACAGATCGCGAAAATCGCACGCGAGACGCGCTGGGCGCACCCTCGTTGGCGTGGCCGACGCAGCTGCGCCCAGGGTTCAGGGTCAACTCGATTTGAGCATCCCGACCCGTTGACCCTGACCTGAGGGCGCACCTCACTCGAACAAGTGCGCCCTGGGTACAGGATCAATGCGGTGGTGAACAACCGATGCGTCAGCTGTCGAGCGCGACCGACGCCTCGGCGGTGTAGCAGAGGAACGTCAGCGTCTCCTGCAGGTACAACTGCACCGTCTCGGCATCGTGCGACAGGTAGCCGATGGTCACGTCGGTGCCCAGCTGCAGATCGAAATCGCCTCCGCGCGTGGACAATACGAACGCGCCGTCGATGGCGGGCGCCCAGATGATCTCACCGTCGACCAGACGGTTGAGGTGCTCCAGCAGCGGGTAACCGTGCTCGGTGGTCTCGCTGACCTTGGTGTAGGCCTCCGCTGACAGCAGCACCGAGTACGGCCCGTCGACACCGGCGAGCCGCAGCTCCGACAGCGCCTGCGAGATGACGTCCGGGTAGCCGCGGGGGTCGCTCGGCAGCGCCAGCGCCGGGTTGGAGCTGGCGGCCCGGATGCCCTCGATCTGCGCGGCGGGGTAGCCCTCGAAGATCGCCCGGTCCTCCGAGAACGCCAGCTTCTTGGCGGCTTCCTTCACCGGATCCCAGTCGGAGTCCTGCGCGCCGCGCTCGACGTCGTCGATGGCCGTGCGTGTCACCGTGAACGGCACCCGCAGCCGCACCAGCGGCCGGGCTTCCCGAAGATGCGCCACCACACCGTCGGCGGGTGACGTGACATCGACGAGGTGGCCGGTGCTGACCGCGGCCGTCTTGGGTCCACCGGGCTCACTCACGTCGACGACGCGGCGGCCGGCGATGTGCCGCTTGAACGTCCGCGCGGCTTCCTCCTCGATCTGCGCCCACGCGGCGGCGGTGACGGGAGCGAGATCGCGGTACAGGTTGTTCATTGCGGTTGACCTTTCAGACTGCCGATGGACAGGGTCCCGGGGGACGTGGGTTGGGCTTCGGGTTCGGCCGGTTGCGCGGCGGGCAGGGGCGGCGGGGCATCGAGGAAATCGACTGTGGGAGTGAAGAACAACACTCCGGTGACCGCGGTGGAGAAATCCAGGATGCGATCGGTGTTGCCCGGCGGATCGCCGATGAACATATTGCGCAGCATGCGTTCGGTGACGGCCGGGTCGGCCGAGTACGCGATGTAGTACGTGCCGAATTCCCCTGAGCCGACGCGGCCGAACGGCATGTTGGCCCGCACGATCTGCAGCTGGTTGCCGTCGTCGTCCTCGATGACGTTGAGGGCCAGGTGCGAGTTGGGCGGCTTGACGTCGTCGGCCATCTCGATGTCCTCGAGCTTGCTGCGGCCGATCACCCGTTCCTGCTCGGTGACGCTGAGTGATTCCCACGACGCCATGTCGTGCAGGTACTTCTGCACGTGAACGTAACTGCCACCGGCGAATTCGGGATCGTCGTCGCCGACCAGCGCCGCGACCACGGCATCCGGACCGTCCGGGTTCTCGGTGCCGTCGACGAAGCCCAGCAGGTCGCGGTTCTCGAAGAACTTGAATCCGTGGACCTCGTCGACCACCGTCACCGCGCCGTCGAGCGATTTCAGGATCTGGCTGGCCAGCTCGAAACACACGTCCATGGCGTTGGCCCGGATGTGGAACAGCAGATCGCCCGGCGTCGACGGTGCGTGGTGACGCGCACCCTGCAATTCGGGGAACGGATGCAGGCCGGCCGGGCGCGGCCCGCTGAACAAGCGATCCCAGGCGTCCGAGCTGATGCCGGTCACCAGGCTCAGACGGCTTGCGGGCGTGCGGAATCCAACTGCCCGAACGAGTCCGGACAGCCCGGTGAGCGCATCGTGCACTTTGGGCTCGGCGCCCTCATCGATGGTGGCGATGAGAAAGATGGCAGCAGATGTCAACGTGGTGAGAACGGGCTGAGGCCGTGCGGGACACACGAACTCGACCCTAGCGGCAACCGCAACGGATTTCCGGGTGATGATGGCCTCATGACCGGAGCTACTGCCGCGGGCCTCTGCGGGTTCATCGACGCGTCGCCCTCGCCGTTCCATGTGTGCGCGACGGTGGCCGCGCGGCTGACCGCCGCCGGCTTCACCGAACTCGCCGAGACCGACGCCTGGCCCGGCTCTCCGGGTAACTACTTCACGGTGCGGGCCGGCTCGCTTGTCGCCTGGCGCAGCACCGACGAGCCACTGCCCTTCCGCATCGTCGGCGGCCACACCGACAGCCCCAACCTGCGGGTCAAGCAGCACCCAGACCGGTTCGTCAGCGGCTGGCAGGTGGTGGCGCTCGAGCCTTACGGCGGTGCGTGGCTGAACTCCTGGCTGGATCGCGACCTCGGGATCAGCGGCCGGCTCTCGGCGCGGCGCGGCAACACCGTCGAGGACGTCCTGGTCCGGATCGACGACCCGATCCTGCGGGTGCCGCAGCTGGCCATCCACCTGTCCGACGACCGCAAGGGCGTCAGCCTCGACCCGCAGCGGCACGTCAACGCGGTGTGGGGCGTCGGGACCGGCACCCGTGACTTCGTGGCGTTCGTCGCCGAGCGCGCGGGTGTCGACGGCGCCGACGTCCTGGCCGCCGACCTGATGACGCACGACCTGACGCCGTCCCGGCTGATCGGCGCCGACGGCGAGCTCGTCAGCGCACCCCGGCTCGACAACCAGGGCACCTGCTACGCCGGGCTGGAGGCGTTCTTGGCCGCTCCGGCTGCCGACTACGTTCCGGTGCTGGCGCTGTTCGACCACGAAGAGGTCGGCTCGACGTCCGACCATGGCGCGCAGTCCGATCTGCTGCCGACGGTGCTGGAGCGCATCGTGCTGGCGGCCGGTGGGACGCGCGAGGACCTGCTGCGCCGGCTGGCCGGGTCGATGGTGGCCTCGGGCGACATGGCGCACGCCACCCACCCGAACTACCCGGAGCGGCACGAGCCCGGGCACCTCATCGAGGTCAACGCCGGGCCGGTGCTCAAGGTCCAGCCCAACCTGCGGTACGCCACCGACGGCCGGACCGCCGCGGCGTTCGCATTGGCCTGCGCGCAGGCCGGGGTACCGCTGCAGCGGTATGAGCACCGCGCCGACCTGCCGTGCGGATCGACCATCGGCCCGATGACCGCCGCGCGCACCGGCATCCCGACCGTCGACGTCGGCGCCGCGCAGCTGGCCATGCACTCGGCGCGCGAGGTGATGGGCGCGCTCGACGTGCCGGCCTACGCCGCGGCGCTGCAGGCGTTCCTGTCACCGGCCTGACCTACAGTCGGGCCATGGCACTCAAAGTGGAGATGGTCACATTCGACTGCACCGACGCACAGGCGCTGGCCGACTGGTGGGCCGCGCAATTCGGCGGCAAGGTGCACACCCTGATGCCGGGGGAGTTCTTCGTCGTCAACTTCCCGGAGGGTCCGAACCTGGGCTTCCAGCAGGTCGACGACCCGACGCCCGGCAAGAACCGGCTGCACCTGGACTTCCACCTGGAAGGCGACATCGAGCCCGAGCTCGAACGCCTCAAAGCCGCGGGCGCGACGGAAACCGAGCGGCACGCCTTCGGTGAAGTGGCCCGATGGGTGGTGCTGGCCGACCCGGAAGGCAACGCGTTCTGTATCGCGGGCGCGGCCTGACGAGCTAGGGGCCGGCCTGCTCGACCAGTTCGACGCCGGTGGACACCACCGGCTCCGACGCGGCATGCCACGCCTTCGACGCGACGACGATCGCGCCGGCACAGATACACACCAGGGCCGCGATCACGGCAAACACCGCGATCGCACCACGGTTGAGTCCAATGTGAAGTCTCATCCGGCCACGCTAAAACCGCGGGATGAGGCCCCGATTGGTCCTACCTAGCAGCCCGCTATGAGGGCTGCCCGATGAGTTCCCGCGCTCGCGCAAGTCGACTTAGTGTTGAACCAACGACCGCGAACGGAGTCCGCCATGGCCGACGCCAAGGATGTATCGAACCCCCGGGCCGCATGGGCCGGCCGCACCGCATCGCAGAAGGCCGGCCTGGCGCTGAGCGCCTTCCTCCTGCTGTTCCTGCTGGCCGATGCCATCCCGAAGATCCTCGGGGTGGAATTCGCGCGCACCGCGACCGAGGGACTCGGCTTCCCGCCCTACCAGACGTACGTCATCGGGTGGGTGCTGCTGGCGTGCATCGTCGTGTGGGTGGTTCCCCGCACGGCCGTGCTGGGCTCGGTCGGGCTGACGGCCTACCTCGGCGGCGCCGTGACCATCGACATGCACCACGAGGCGTGGTTCCCGGTGGTCTTCGCGGTGGCCTTCGGCCTGCTGATCTGGGGCGCGCTCATCCTGCGGCGGCCGGCGCTGCTCAAGGTGCTGGTCAGCGGCGACGAGTAGCCGGCGCTCGCCGTGGCGGGCGGGCCAGGTCGGCAACGGTAGACTCTCTGCGTGACGTCCTCGGTCGATACCGTCAATAACGCGACTACCACGCCCGATCAGCCGCAGCCGTATCGCGAGCTCGGCCTCAAGGATGACGAGTACCAGCGCATCCGCGAGATCCTCGGCCGTCGGCCCACCGACGCCGAGCTGGCCATGTACTCGGTGATGTGGAGCGAGCACTGCTCGTACAAGTCCTCCAAGGTGCATCTGCGCTACTTCGGTGAGACCACCACCGACGAGATGCGCGCAGGCATGCTGGCGGGCATCGGCGAGAACGCCGGCGTCGTCGACATCGGTGACGGCTGGGCCGTCACCTTCAAGGTCGAATCGCACAACCACCCGTCGTACGTCGAGCCGTACCAGGGCGCTGCCACCGGCGTCGGCGGCATCGTCCGCGACATCATGGCCATGGGCGCCCGCCCGGTCGCCGTCATGGACCAGCTGCGCTTCGGCGCGGCCGACGCGCCCGACACCCGCCGCGTGCTCGACGGTGTCGTCCGCGGTGTCGGCGGCTACGGCAACTCGCTGGGCCTGCCGAACATCGGCGGCGAGACCATCTTCGACCCGTCCTACGCCGGCAACCCGCTCGTGAACGCCCTGTGTGTGGGCGCCCTGCGCGTCGAGGACCTGCACCTGGCCTTCGCGTCCGGCACCGGCAACAAGATCATCCTGTTCGGCGCCCGCACGGGCCTCGACGGCATCGGCGGCGTCTCGGTGCTGGCCTCGGACACCTTCTCCGGCGATGAGTCCGGCGCCGGCCGCAAGAAGCTGCCGAGCGTCCAGGTCGGCGACCCGTTCACCGAGAAGGTGCTCATCGAGTGCTGTCTCGAGCTGTACGCCGCGCACCTCGTGGTCGGCATCCAGGACCTCGGCGGCGCCGGATTGTCCTGCGCCACTTCGGAACTGGCTTCGGCCGGCGACGGCGGTATGCACATCGACCTCGACAAGGTGCCGCTGCGCGCGACGGGCATGACCCCGGCCGAGGTGCTCTCCAGCGAGTCGCAGGAGCGCATGTGCGCCGTCGTGACGCCGGAGAACGTCGACGCCTTCATGGCCGTCTGCCGCAAGTGGGACGTGCTGGCCACCGTCATCGGTGAGGTCACCGACGGCGACCGGCTGAAGATCAGCTGGCACGGCGAGACCGTCGTCGACGTGCCGCCGCGCACCGTCGCCCACGAGGGCCCGGTCTACAACCGGCCCGTCCAGCGCCCCGACACCCAGGACGCGCTGATCGCCGACACCTCTGCCACGCTGCCCCGGCCCAAGACCGGCGACGAGCTGCGCGCCACCCTGCTGCAGCTGCTCGGCAGCCCGCACCTGTGCAGCCGGGCCTTCATCACCGAGCAGTACGACCGCTACGTCCGCGGCAACACCGTCCTGGCCGAGCACGCCGACGGTGGCGTCCTGCGCATCGACGAGGCCACCGGCCGCGGCATCGCGGTGTCGACCGACGCGTCGGGCCGCTACACGCAGCTGGACCCGTACACCGGTGCGCAGCTGGCGCTGGCCGAGGCCTACCGCAACGTCGCCGTCACCGGCGCGACGCCGGTCGCCGTCACCAACTGCCTCAACTTCGGCTCGCCGGAGGACCCGGGCGTCATGTGGCAGTTCTCGCAGGCCGTGCGCGGCCTCGCGGACGGCTGTGCGGCCCTTGGCATTCCGGTCACCGGCGGCAACGTCAGCTTCTACAACCAGACCGGCTCGACGGCGATCCTGCCGACGCCGGTGGTCGGCGTGCTCGGCGTCATCGACGACGTGCACCGCCGCATCCCGACCGGCATCGGCCTGGAGCCGGGCGAGACACTGATCCTGCTGGGCGACACCTACGACGAGTTCGACGGTTCGGTCTGGGCCCAGGTCACCGCCGACCATCTCGGTGGCGTGCCGCCGCGGGTGGACCTGGCCCGCGAGCAGCTGCTGTCCGAGGTGCTGACCGCCGGTTCGCGCGACGGACTGATCTCGGCCGCCCACGACCTGTCCGAGGGCGGGCTCATCCAGGCCGTCGTCGAGGCGGCCCTGGCCGGCGAAACCGGTTGCCGCGTCCTGCTTCCCGAGGATTCGGACCCGTTCGTGCAGCTGTTCTCCGAGTCGTCGGGCCGTGTCCTTGTCGCGGTGCCGCGCACCGAGGAGAGCCGCTTCATGGCGATGTGCGAGGCCCGCGAACTGCCGGCCGTCCGCATCGGTGTGGTGGATCCGGGCAGCGACTCGGTGGAGGTGCAGGGTCAGTTCAGCGTCACGCTGGACGAACTGCGCACAACCTCCGAGAGCGTGCTGCCCGCCCTGTTCTCCCATGAGTGATTTGTGCACGAAAATCCGCGCCCACCGCGGAAAATCGTGCACAAATCGTTGAGATGGTGACGCGTGGCCGGGCGTAAGGCGCCCGACCCGGCGGCGACGCGCGCGGCGGTGTTGCTGGTGGCCGACTGGCTGCGGGACGAGCAGACCGAGACGCCGCCGCGCGCCGCGATCGCCGAGGCCGTCCGGCTGACGGCCCGCACGCTGGCGGCCGTCGCACCGGGCGCCAGCGTCGAGGTCCGCGTCCCGCCATTCGTTGCGGTGCAGTGCATTTCGGGCCTCAGTCACACCCGCGGTAATCCGCCCAACGTGGTGGAGACGGACCCGCGCACCTGGCTGCGGCTGGCCACTGGGCTGTTGTCGCTCGACGACGCGGCGGGCGCCATCGAGATGTCCGGGTCACGGGCGCGGGAGATCGGCCCGTGGCTGCCACTGGTCGACCTGTAGCGCTCACTTGAAGAACGGGTATTCCTGCACCCAGTGAAAACCCCTGTTGCGCAAGGTGAATTGATCGAGGTCGACCTGATCGAGGGCGATCTGAACCGGGCGGCCGTGCAGCGTGCCGGTCAGTTGCAGCTGCCGGTCCGACGGCCGTGACACTTTAAGCTCGGCCAGTGCCGCGCCGCCGGGTTCGGACACCGTGATGGTGTCGGACTTGACGGTGGCCGGGGCGTCGACCAGTTCGCCGTTCATCCGCTGGTACGTCAGCGCGCCGTCCGTCTCGAAAACGACGCGTTGCCAACGGGTTTGATCCGTCGTCAGCGGCGGCACCGGCTTGCCGTCCACGCTGAACTCCCGGACCGACCAGATGCCGTACAGCTCGGGCTTGGCCTTGCCGCCGCCGTAGGCGTGCCACGCCTGCCAGCTCGCGAAGACGCATCCGACCAGCACCCAGAGACCCAGCACGGCCTGCGCGGTGGCCGCTCTGCGATTGGCCCGCTCAGAGCTGAACAGCGGGGGTTGGCTGACCGGCTCCGACGGGCGCTGCAGGACGAACAGGTCCGTCAGCCGGCGCAGCTGCGGGGCGAGCAGCACCAGGCTCATCAACAGCAGATGGCCGGAGAGGATCTTGACCGGCACGTCGAACGTCATGTTCAACAGGAACACCTGGGCCATGCTGGCCAGCCCGAGCAGCGTCCCCAGCGTCGCGGTGCGGGGCAGGAACATCAGCAATCCGGCCAGCACCTCGACGGCGCCGAGTGTCATCTCGTACGGATGCGAGCTGCCCACCTGCAACCACAGCACGGAGGCCGGACTGAAGTCGCCGAACGACCGCAGCAGCGCGGACGGCGGCGGCGACGGCATCTGGGTGGGCACCAGTTTGGCGAACCCGTAGAACAGCATCTGCCCGGCGACGCACAAGCGCACGAATGTCAGGAACCACGCCGACAGTCGCGCGTAGTCGGGCCGCTGCCGGTCCAGCAGCGTCCACACCGCGGTCCCGACGGCCGCGACGACCGCCAGGGTGAACACCATCACCCACACCACGGTCTGGTCGCCACTGCCCGAGTCTTGGTGCAGCACCGCGTCGACGCCGAACACCTCGCGGCCGATCCACTGCAGCGGCGGGCCCAGCACAGTCATCTGCCACATCACCGCGAGCTTCGGCAGGAACTCGCCCACGATCCCGAAGAAGGCAAAAGTGATCTGCGCGAACAACACACAGAACAGGCCGAAGTACAGAAAGCAGAATCTGAATGCGATCTTCGTCACGCTCGACCATGGCCGGGTCGCGTCGGCGGTGACGGGATCGAGGACGGGAGTATCAGGACTCTCTGATAATTGACTGGCCACGAAACCCATATAAACAGCCGGACTGAAGTGGGCTGATGAGACGGTGTGAGGCCGTGCGCGAAGTCGTCCGCGGCGCGGGAGTCGAGCCCGAAACAGGCCCGACGCGTGCGCCTCCGGTGGGCGACGCGCCGACAGGCAGAAGATTCGATTCCGTTTCCCGCCCGGCTGGACCGTAGACTCATTCCTGTCACCAACCGCCTCCCCGGGAGCAGCCCTATCGTGACCGAACAGACCGAGAACGAGCCACGCGAGGAATGCGGCGTATTCGGGGTCTGGGCCCCTGGCGAGGACGTGGCAAAGCTCACGTACTACGGCCTTTATGCGCTGCAGCACAGAGGGCAGGAAGCGGCAGGCATCGCCGTTGCCGACGGATCTCAAATCCTGGTGTTCAAGGACCTCGGCCTGGTCAGTCAGGTGTTCGACGAGCAGACCCTGGCCGCCATGCACGGCCACGTCGCCGTCGGGCACTGCCGCTACTCGACCACCGGCTCCACGACGTGGGAGAACGCGCAGCCGGTGTTCCGCAACACCGCCGCCGGCACCGGCGTCGCACTCGGCCACAACGGCAACCTGGTCAACACCGCCGAACTGGCGGCCCGGGCCCGCGAAGACGGCCTGATCAACGCGCGTGGCCATGTCGCCGCCACCACCGACTCCGACATCCTGGGCGCCCTGCTGGCGCACGGCGCCGCCGACTCGAGCCTGGAACAGTCCGCGCTGGAACTGCTGCCGCAGGTTCGCGGCGCGTTCTGCCTGACCTTCATGGACGAGAACACCCTCTACGCCGCGCGTGACCCGCACGGCGTCCGTCCGCTGTCCCTGGGCCGGCTGGACCGCGGCTGGGTCGTCGCCTCCGAGACCGCCGCACTGGACATCGTCGGCGCCTCGTTCGTCCGCGACATCGAGCCCGGTGAGCTGCTGGCCATCGACGCCGACGGTGTGCGCTCCACCCGGTTCGCCAACCCCGAGCCCAAGAGCTGCGTCTTCGAATACGTCTACCTGGCCCGTCCGGACAGCACCATCGCCGGCCGTTCGGTCCACGCCGCGCGCGTCGACATCGGCCGCCGGCTGGCCCAGGAGAAGCCCGTCGACGCCGACCTGGTCATCGGGGTGCCCGAATCGGGCGTGCCCGCGGCCGTCGGCTACGCGCAGGGCTCGGGTATCCCGTTCGGTCAGGGCCTCATGAAGAACGCCTACGTCGGGCGCACCTTCATCCAGCCGTCGCAGACCATCCGTCAGCTCGGCATCCGGCTCAAGCTCAACCCGCTGAAGGAAGTCATCCGCGGCAAGCGGCTGATCGTCGTCGACGACTCGATCGTCCGCGGCAACACCCAGCGCGCCCTGGTCCGCATGCTGCGGGAGGCCGGCGCCGTCGAGGTGCACGTGCGCATCGCGTCGCCGCCGGTGAAGTGGCCGTGTTTCTACGGCATCGACTTCGCCACCCCCGCCGAGCTGATCGCCAACGCCAAGAGCACCGAGGCCAGCGAGGACGAGATGCTGGAGGCGGTCCGGCACGCGATCGGCGCCGACTCGCTCGGCTACATCAGCCGGCAGGGCATGATCGCCGCCACCGAACAGCCCGCTTCCCGACTGTGCGCGGCCTGCTTCGACGGCAACTACCCGATCGAACTGCCAGGTGAAGCTGCCCTCGGCAAGAACGTCGTCGAGCACATGCTGGCGTCGGCGGCCCGCACCGGCCTGCCGCTGACCGCCGACAACGACAACGCCTCAGCCCTGCGCCGCCCCTGACCCGGCCGCCCTGGGTGGGCGCGACGTGCATCCGCGAGGGTGCGACCGGTAGCCTTGGGGCCGATGACTAGCCAGGATGAGCGAGCTGAATCGATTGGCGCCTCCTACGCTTCGGCGGGGGTTGACATCGAGGCAGGCGATCGCGCCGTCGAATTGTTCAAGCCCCACGCCAAGAAGGCCACCCGCCCCGAGGTACGAGGCGGCCTCGGAGGTTTTGCCGGGCTGTTCGGCCTGAAAGCCGGGTACCGCGAGCCACTGCTGGCTTCGTCGACCGACGGTGTGGGCACCAAACTCGCGGTGGCGCAGGCCATGGACAAGCACGACACCGTCGGCATCGACCTCGTCGCGATGGTCGTGGACGACCTCGTGGTGTGTGGCGCCGAGCCGCTGTTCCTACAGGACTACATCGCCGTGGGCCGCACCGTGCCCGAGCGGGTGGCCGAGATCGTCTCGGGCATCGCCGAAGGCTGTGTGCAGGCAGGCTGTGCGCTGCTGGGCGGTGAGACCGCCGAGCACCCGGGCCTGATGGAGCCCGACCACTACGACATCTCCGCGACAGGCGTCGGCGTCGTCGAGGCCGACGACCTGCTGGGCCCCGAGAACGTCCGCCCCGGCGACGTGATCATCGCCATGGCTGCCACCGGCCTGCACTCCAACGGCTACTCGCTGGCCCGCAAGGTGCTGCTCGAGATCGACCGCATGAGCCTGTCGGGCCACGTCGAGGAGTTCGGCCGCACGCTCGGTGAAGAACTGCTGGAGCCGACGCGCATCTACGCCAAGGACTGCCTGGCGCTGGCCGCCGAGACCCAGGTTCGTACCTTCTGCCACGTCACCGGTGGTGGGCTGGCCGGAAACCTGGAACGCGTCATTCCGCACGGCCTGACCGCCGAGATGGACCGCGGTACCTGGACGCCGGCACCGGTGTTCCAAATGATCGCCCAGCGCGGCCGCGTGGAGCGTGCCGAAATGGAGAAGACGTTCAATATGGGTGTCGGCATGGTCGCCGTCGTCGCGCCGGAGGACACCGACCGCGCGCTGGCGATTCTGACGGCCCGGCACCTGGACTGCTGGACTCTGGGCACCGTCAACAAGGGTGGCAAGAGCAGCGTTCGCGCCGAGTTGGTGGGCCAGCACCCGCGCTTCTGACCTCAGGTCGTGCGCGGGGCTGGGCCGGCGGCCCTGGATCAGGGCCGCTCGTGGGGTCTAGTGACGCCAGTCGTCTTCGGGCACGGCCCAGCGACCGGCAGGCTCGTCGTCCGAGTCGTCGTCGCCCAGGTCGTCATCGAAGGCACTTGTGCTGTAACCAACGGAGTCGTTCGAGAGCTCTCGTTGCAGCCGACCGAAATCGGTCTGCGGTGAGCTGTACTTAAGGTCTCGAGCAACCTTGGTCTGCTTCGCCTTTGCTCGGCCGCGGCCCATGGGGGACCCCCTCGCGCAATAACGGAGCGGCCCGATGTGCAGGCGGCTCCGATCTGAGTGTGTTTATTGTCCTGCCGCTAGCTTACCGTGCCCGGCGGTCTCATGCTGGCAGGCCACCCTCACCGGGCGTCTGGAGGGCGAATTGGCCGAATCGGTCAGTCCTGGCCGAACAGGATGACCTGACGGATGGCCTGGCCGTCGGCCAGCCGATCCATCGCCTCGTTGATCTGATCGAGCCGAATCCGCGCGGAAATGAGCTTCTCCACCGGCAGCTTCCCCTCCCGCCACAGCTGTGCGTACCGGGGGATGTCGCGGGCCGGTATCGACGAGCCCAGATAACTGCCGACGACCGTCCTGGCCTCGGCGGTGACCGTCAGCGGCGAGATGGCGGCCAGCGCCGCCGCGGCCGGCAGGCCGACCGTGATGGTGCTGCCGCCCGGCTGCGTCGCGCCGAAGGCCGTCTCGAACGCGCGGGGATGCCCGGCGCACTCGATGACGTGACGGGCCTTGATGCCGAGTTCAGCGACCTGAGCTGCGGTGTAGGTCTCGGTCGCGCCCAGCGCGGCGGCCTGGCCGAGCTTGTCCTCGGCGGTGTCGGCCGCGATGACCCGCTCGACCTGCAACGCCCGCGCGGTGATGACGGCGGCCATTCCGACGCCGCCGAGCCCGACGACCAGCACGCTGTCGGTCGGCGCGGGCTTGGCGACGTTGAGGACGGCGCCACCCCCGGTGAGTACCGCGCAGCCGAGCATCGCGGCGACGTCGGGCGGGATATCCGACCCGACGGGCACGACGGAGGCCCGGTCGACGACGGCGTGGGTGGCGAAACCGGACACGCCGAGATGGTGATGCACCGGCCGGCCGGCCGCGCTCAGGCGGCGGCCGGCCAGCAGGGTGCCCGCGGCGTTCGCCGCCGACCCGGTCGGGCACGGCAGACGGCCGCCTTCGGCGCAGTCGGGGCACTCGCCGCAGCGGGGAGGAACGACATCACGACGCGCTGCCCGGGACGGATGTCGCCGACGGCGGCACCGACGCCGACGACGACACCGGCGGCCTCGTGCCCCAGCAGCATCGGCAACGGGCGGGGCCGGTTGCCGTCGACGACGCTGAGGTCCGAGTGGCACACGCCGGCCGCCTCTATCCAGACCAGCAGCTCGGTCGGGCCGGGATCCGCCAGCTCCAGCTCGCCGACGGTGATCGGCCGCGACCGCGCGTACGGCCGGGTCCGCCCGGACTCCTCGAGGACCGCCCCGGTGATCTTCATCGCCGGGCCAATGCCGCGAAGGCGTCGTCGGTGCGGTCGAGCGCGTCGTCGATGTCCGCGGTCGTGTGGGCCGCGCTGAGGAACCAGTTGTGGTACGGGTGCAGGTAGACGCCACGGGCGCCGGCCTCGTCGCACCACAGTCGGGTCTGGCTGAAGTCGTCGTCACCGGCGAACCGCAGCAGCGGCATCTGCACCGGCCCCGTCTGCACGACCTCGAACCCGTGCGCGCGGGCCTGGGCGGCGAGCCCGTCGCGCAGGCGTTGGCCGGAGTCGAACATGCGCTGCATCGCGTCGGTGTCGCGCAGTTCCCGGATGGTCGCCAGCGCGGCCGCCATCGACACCGCGGAGTACCAGAAGGATCCCGTGGCGTAGATGCTGCCGGCCGCTTCTCTCAACGTGTCGGTGCCCGTAACCGCAGCCAGCGCATAGCCGTTGGCGATGGCCTTGGACCACGCCGACAGGTCGGGGCGCACGCCCAGCGGTTCCCAACTACCCGCAAGATCCAGCCGGAAGCCGCAACGGACGTCGTCGAGGATCAGCGCGGCGCCGGCGCGGTCGCACAGCTCGCGTAACCCCTTGGCGAACAACGGATCGGCCAGCTCCTGATCGCGGAACACGTCGTGCCGGAACGGGCAGACGATGACGGCGGCCAGATCGTCGCCGGCGCGGTCGACGGCGGCGCGCAGGGAATCGAGGTCGTTGTACTCGAAGTAGTCGAGATGCGCCCGATCCTCCCGGGTCACCCCCGCCGTCACGGGGGTGCACCACGGCACCGCACCGTGATACGCGCCGTGGGCGATGAGCACCTTGCGCCGCCCGGTCGCCGCGCGCGCGATCGTCACGCACGCGGTGGTGGCGTCGGTGCCGTTCTTGGCGAGCATCGCCCAGTCGGCGTGGGCGACGGTGTCGACGAGCAGTTCGGCGAGTTCCACCATCACCGGAGCGGCGCCGTTGAGGCAGTCACCCTTGGCGATCTGTTCCGAAACTGCTTGCTGCACAGCAGGATTGCGATGACCCAGGACAACTGGGCCCCAGCCGCACATGAAATCCAGATATGTGTTGCCGTCGGTGTCGGTTATGCGGCAGCCGTCGCCCGAGGCCATGTACTGCGGCAGCGTGGCCGAGAACGACCGCGCGTTCATGTGCCCGTACATGCCGCCGGGAACGACGAGCCGGGCCCGTTTGGTCAGGGCGGTGTCGTTGTGGTCGATCATCGCAACAGCTCCCGGGCCACCGCCGCGACACCGGGCGCGTCCAGCCGGTACTTGGCGTACAGCGCCGCCGGGGGACCGACGGGGATGTATTCGTCGGGCACACCGTGTTTGGCGAACCGCACGGCGGGCGCGCCGTTCAGGAACAGCGCTTCGGCGACCGCGGATCCCAGTCCATTGGTGACGTTGTGTTCCTCGACGGTGAGGATGGCGCCGGTCTCATGCGCGGCGGCGAGTACCTCGTCGATGTCGAGCGGCGCGACGGTGTGCATGTCGATGACGCGGGTCCTGATGCCTTCGTCCGCCAGGATCGCCGCGGCCTCCAGTGCCGGGTGGACCTCGCTGCCGGTGGCGATGATGGTCAGGTCGTGGCCGTCGCGCAGCCGGATGGCCTTGCCGAAGGTGAGGTCGGGCACAGTCGGGTAGACCTCGGGGTCACGGCCGCGGCCCAGCCGGATGTACATCGCGCCCGGGTGGTCGACCGACGCCCGCAGGATCGCGCGCAGGTGGTTGGCATCGGTCGCGCAGACGACGGTCAGCTCGGCGAAAGTGCGCAGCACGCCAAGGTCTTCCAGCGCGTGGTGGCTGGTGCCGTAGAACCCCATCGACATGCCCGAGTGGTGCCCGACGATCCGCACGGGCATCCGCGGGTACGCGCAGTCGGTGCGGATCTGCTCGGCACACAGCAGCGCTGAGAACGACGCGAACGTCGCGGCGAACGGCACGTAGCCGCACGAGGCCATACCGGCCGCGGACGTGATCATGCCCTTCTCGGCGATGCCCATGTTGAAGAACCGGTTGGGATGGCGCGCCGAGAAATCGGTGGCCCGGTTGGCGCTCGCCAGATCGGCCGTCAGCACGACGACGCGCGGATCGTGGTCGGCCAGGTCGGCCAGTTCCTCACCGAACACGAACGCGGGGATCGAACTGACGTCGCTGCCGTCGAACGATCGCTTGTCGCGCAGTTCGGTGGCACCGCCGCCGAAAATCTCTGCCTGGTCCTGGGTTTCGGTCATTTCGCTGCCTCCAGCGGACGCAGGCCGGCCTGCAGTTCCGCGATCACGTCGTCGTAGTCGGCGCCGACGAGGTTGCCGACGTGCCAATCGGGGTTGTATTCCATGAGCTGCACGCCGCGGCCCTTGACCGTGTCGGCAACGATGAGTTGTGGTGGGCCGTCGGGTTTGTCGGGCAGGGCGCCGAACAAATCCAGCAGCGCGGCGGGGTCGTGCCCGTCGACGCGGTGGGTCTGCCAGCCGAACGCGGCGAAGCGGTCTTCGATGGGCTCGACGCTCATCACGTCATCGGTGAAGCCGTCGATGCACAACTGATTGCGGTCGACTATGGCGACCAGCTTTCCGAGGCGGTAGTGCCCCGCGGCGTTGGCGGCCTCCCAGATCTGGCCCTCGTGCAGCTCGCCGTCGCCCAGCATGCAGAACGTGCGGTACGGGCGGCCGCCGACCCGTCCGGCGAAGGCCATACCGACGGAGATGGACAGGCCGTGGCCGAGTGAGCCCGAGCTGAAATCGATACCCGGGATCTTCTTCATGTCGGGGTGGTCGCCGAACGAGCTGCCCAGGCGCGTGTAGTCGTCGAGCGCCGACGGCGGGAAGAAGCCGACATCGGCCAGCACGGGGTACAGGCCGATGGCGGCGTGGCCCTTGCTGAGGACGAAGCGGTCACGGTCGGCCCATTTCGGTTCTGCCGGGCGGTATTTCAGGACCGAGTAGTACAGCGTCGCGAACAGTTCGGCGGCCGAGAAGGACGACGTGTAGTGGCCGGCGCCGGCGATCCGGGACAGTCGCACGGTCTCGAGCCGGATGAACTTCGCCCGGTCGACGACTTGCTCCAGTGCGGCCGCCCGGCCGGGCGTTCCCGTTGGTGGAATCATCTGCTGCTCCCTTGCAGTGGGTGGTGCCGACCGGGGCGTGCCAAAGGTGATGTGGCGCAACGGGTATGGCGCTGATCGCAGTTTCGGCTGTGGTCGGCCTCACGCTATGGTGGGAGATCTTTCGAGGTACAAGGTGCGGAACCGAAGTTCGTTCGGAAACTCAGGCGAACAAGACACATTTTTCGGTCATGGTCCGTATTGTCCGAGTTGTGCCGAAGGATGTGCTGCCCGAACGCGGATGTGGACGCCGCGGATCCAGGCTGTGGGACGAGGAGGTTCAGATGCAACGGTATGAGGACGACCGGGTCGGAGAGGTCAAGACCGACGAGATCGACGAGTTGTTGCTCTGGGAGCTGACCACCAACGGGCGGCGCACCAACAACGAGTTGGCCCGCAAGGCGGGGATCGCGCCGTCGACCTGCCATGCCCGGATCAAGCGGCTCGAGCAGCTCGGTGTGATCCGCTCGATAAACGCCTTCGTGGACTACGAGGCCCTCGGATTCCCGGTGCAGGCAATCGTTTTCGTGCGGCTGCCGGCGTCGGCGCGTGATCAGGTCAAGAGCTACGCCAGCCGCGTGATCCGGTTTCCCCAGGTGCTCAACGTGTTTCACATGGGCGGGCCGGACGACTTCCTGATTCACGTGGCCTGCACGTCGACCAGTCAGCTGCGCGACTTCGTCGCGACCAAGCTCAGTTCCGGGCCCGTCGCGGCCACGACCACCAGCATCATGTTCGACCACTACATCGGGGTCCAGCACATGGAATACGTCAGCGGTTACGACGAGATGCGTCGGCCGATCCGGTAAATACCGAAGAAATTTCGGCGGGCACCAGCTTCGGCCGGGCTTGTTTCGAAGATCATCGAAACTTCCGGACCACCTGGCGCACGATGTTCGGAATCTTCCCGGGGCACGAAATGTGGTCTGCATCATAGGCAGCGTCTTGCCGCCATGGCCCGCCCGAGAGGAATTCGACGATGACCGCAGCAACGGAACTGCTCGCCAAACACCGGATGTCGATCGGTGGTCAGGCGCGCGACAGCGCCTCCGGTGAGGTCATCGAGATCCGCGACAAGTTCGACGGCCACCTCATCGGCACCGTGCCGGCGGGCACGATCGCCGACGCGCAGGACGCCCTCGACGCGGCCGTGGCAGGTGCCGAAACCTGGTCGGCAACACCGGCTTTCCGTCGCGCCGCCATCCTCAAGACCGCCGCGGCGCAGATCCGGGCCGACCGCGCGCAACTGAGCGCGATGCTGTCGGCGGAGAACGGCAAGACCATCGCCGACGCGAGGCTGGAGATCGACACCACCGCCCGCATCTTCGACGGCTTCGCCGAGGAGTCCCTGCGGCTGTTCGGGCAGACCATCCCGCTCGACATTCAGGACGGGCTGCAATCGGACCTCATGCTCACGGTGCGTGAGCCGCTCGGCGTCATGGTGGGCATCGTCCCGTTCAACTTCCCGGCCGAGCTGTACGCGCACAAGGTGGGCGCCGCGCTCGCCGCGGGCAACGCCATGATCGTCAAGCCGCCGGAGGACGACCCGATCGTGACGGTGATGCTCACCGAGATCCTGCACCGGGCCGGAGTGCCCGGCGCTGCACTGCAATTGGTCACCGGCTATGGCCATGTCGTCGGCGCGCACCTGGCCGGCAGCCCCGACATCGCGGCGGTCACGTTCACCGGCAGCACGGCGGTGGGCGCCGTCATCGCCGCCGCCGCGGGCCGCAACGTCGTGCGCGTCTTCCTCGAACTCAGCGGCAACGACGCCTTCATCGTCTGCGACGATGCCGACCTGGACACGGCCGTCGACCATGCCGTCGCGGGGCGCACCTACGCCAACGGACAGGTGTGCGTGGCCACCAAGCGCATCATGGTCGTCCAGTCCCGCTATCAGGAGTTCGTGGACCGCCTGCGCGAGCGGGTCGCGGCGCTACGGGTCGGCGATCAGCGCGGCGAAACCACCGATGTCGGTCCGCTCATCAGCGTCGAGGCGGCCCGGACCGTCGAACGGCAGATCCACGAGGCCGTCGAGCAGGGCGCGCGCGTGCTGGTCGGTGGCACGCGGCGCGGCGCCTTAATCGACCCCACGCTGCTGGAGATCGACACGCGCGTCGGCATCGCCACCGACGAAGAAATCTTCGGGCCGGTCTTCTCGGTGCTCGCCGTCGACAACCTCGACGAGGCGATCGAACTCGCCAACGCCTCCCAATTCGGGCTCAATGCAGCGGTTTTCACCAACGACGTCACACAGGCCATCCGCGCCGGCCGGCGCATCAAGGCCGGCATCGTCTCGGTCAACGGCGGCAACACCTACCGGCCCGACGTGGCCGCGTTCGGCGGCTACAAGAAGAGCGGCCTGGGGCGTGAAGGGATCGCCTACACGCTCGACGAATTCACCCAGATCAAGAGCATCGTGCTGCGGGGCGTGCTCGCCGACTGACCCCGCCCGACCACCCCGCCGTTCCTGGGTTCCCGGAATTCACCCCGACAGCGTCGTCAGAAAGCCGAAAATCAATGATCAACACTCCACCATCCGACCCCGCGACGACGCTGGAAGCAGCGCCCGGGACACACACCATGCTGCAGCGCGGGCTGGGCGTGGGCTCCATCGTGTTCATGGTCGTCGCCGCGGCCGCCCCGCTGGCCGTCGTCACCGCCAGCGTCCCGATCATCATCTCGGTGAGCGGCAGCGCCGCCGCCCCGCAGTTCTTCCTGATCGCGATGGTGATCCTGGCGCTGTTCTCGGTCGGCTTCACCTCGATGAGCAAGTACGTGCCGAATGCCGGCGCGTTCTACTCGTACATCCAGCGCGGGCTGGGGCGGCACGTCGGGGTAGGGGCGGCGGCGTTGGCGCTGGGGTCCTACGGGGTGATGCTCATCGGGCTGTACACCTACCTCGGTGTGGCCACGTCGAAGCTGTTGACCGCCGTGCACATCGGAATTCCGTGGTGGGCCAGTGCGATTGGCTGGGTCTGTCTAGTCGGGGTGCTGGGCTACCGCGACATCGAGCTGAGCTCCAAGGTGCTGGGCGTGCTGCTTATCGCCGAGACGCTGGCCGTAGTGCTCGTCGACATCGGCGTCATCTGTGCGGGCGGAGCCGGCTGGTCCGGCGGTGAGGGCGGCCTGAGCCTCGTACCGCTGTCACCGTCCGAATTCGCCACAGGTGCACCGAGTCTCGGGCTGATGTTCGCGTTCTTCTGCTTCATCGGATTCGAGGCCACCGCGGTGTTCCGGAATGAGGCCAAGGACCCCGACCGCACCATCCCGCGGGCGACCTACACCGCGGTGGTCTTCATCGGCCTGTTCTACGCCCTGGCGGCGTGGGCCGTCGTCGAGGGCCTGGGCGTCGACCGCGCCGTCGACGCTGCCAAGGCCGAGCCCGAGAACGTCGTGCAGAACCTGGCGAGCACCTACGTCTCGCCGATCCTCACCGACGTCATCCAGGTGCTGCTGGTGACCAGCTTCTTCGCCTGCGTGCTGTCGTTCCACAACGTCATCACGCGCTACCAGTTCACGTTGGCGACCAAGGGGCTGCTGCCCGCGTCGCTCGCCGAGATCGACGAACGCCACCGCACGCCGTCCCGCTCGTCGCTGGTGTTCACGGTGATCTCGCTGACCGCGATGGTCGCCGTCGCGGTGATCGGCTGGGACCCGATCACCCAGACCTACATGTGGTTCTCCGGCGCGTCCACACTGGGCCTCATCGCCCTCATGGCAATGACGAGCCTGGCCGTCATCGTCTTCTTCCGGACGCAGGAGCACGGTGCGAGCCTGTGGCACACCGTGATCGCGCCCGGCCTGTCCTTCCTTGGCCTCACCGCGATCCTGCTGCTGGTGATCAAGAACTTCGCGCTCCTGGTCGGCAGCACCACCACCGCGGTCGTGCTCGGCGGGCTCATCGCCGCGATCTTCGCCGCGGGCGTCGTCGTCGCCGAGCGGGTCCGGCGCCGCCGTCCCGACCGCTACCGGGCGCTGGTGCAGGACAACTAGTTCCGGGCGCCGCCGCGCAACCGGTCCACCGCGGCCCGGCCCGCGCCGGCGGACGTATCGGCCTCCGGCAGCGAGTCCGCGTCGATCGCGGCGGGCACCTGGGCGTCACCGCCGGTGGTCAGCTCCGTATCAGCGGGCACGCCGCGCTTGAGCAGCGCCAGCGCGATCGGGCCCAGGTCCACATGCTCGGCGACGGTGCCCACGCGGCCGATCGCCCGGCCACCGGCGAGCACCGGATCACCCGTCGCGGGACGGTCATCGCCGCCGTCGAGATGCAGCAGGACCAGCATGCGGGGCGGCTTGCCCAGGTTGTGGACCCGCGCGACGGTCTCCTGGCCGCGGTAGCAGCCCTTGTCCAGATGCACGGCGCCGACGCCCGGCCCGCCGATCCAGCCGACCTCATGCGGGATGGTGCGCTCATCGGTGTCGACACCCAACCGCGGCCGCAGCGCCGCCACCCGCAGGGCCTCGTAGGCCCACAACCCGGCGGGCCGGACGCCCGCATCCAGCAGCCGCTGTCGCCATGCCGCGGCGTCGGCCCGCGGCACCACGAGCTCGATCTCCTCGGCGCCCAGCCGGCGCACGAAACCGCCCTGGGGCAGCGGCGCGGCCGTCCAGTCGGTGTCCGGGGTCGGCAGGTCCAGCTGGTTGACGGCGGGTCCGAGCAGCGACAGCACCGCGAGGTCGGCCGGGTTCACCTCGACCTTGGACCAGAACACCATCTTGCGCAGGAAGTCGGCGAGCGGCTGCCCGCGCCACGATTCGGTGTCCAGCGTGGTGGCGCCGCCGAGCTCGGTCTGCAGCCAGTGGTCCTCGACGCGGCCCTGGCCGTCGAGGCTCAGGTTCTGGACGACGGACCCCTCCGGCAGGGCGCTGACGTGCTGGCTCGAGATGGTGTGCAGCCAGCTCTGGCGGTCGTCGCCGGTGAGTGCGATGGTCGCGCGGTGGCCGCGGTCGACGACGATGGCCTCGGTGGCGGCGGCACGCTGCTCCCCGAGCGGGTCGCCGTAGTGCCAGACGGCGCCGGCGTCGGGTCCGGATTCGGGGGCGGGAACTGCGCTCATGCTTCGAGCGTAGTTGGCGTCCCGACTAGCCTTCTGGCCGTGACCACCCCGCCGCCGATCGTCGTCGCAGTCGACGGCTGCCGGGCCACGGTCCGCGCCGACGATCCCGTGTTCTCGCGCGGCGACGGGGTCTTCGAGACCTCACTGGTGCGGTCCGGGGCCGTCTGCCTGTTGGACGAGCATCTGGCGCGGCTGACGGCGTCGGCGGCGTTGGCGGGCCTGCCGTGTCCCGATTCCGTCCGATGGCTGACGGCGGTGACGGCCGCGGTGAGCCAGTGGCCCGACGGGGAGGCCGTGCTGCGGCTGGTGCTCGGCCGCGGCGCCGACGGTGTGGTGGCGTTCGTGATGGTCTCGGCCGTGCCGGCGCGCGTCGCCGCGGCCCGCCGGGACGGTGTCGAGGCGGTGACACTGGTGCGGCCGCACTGGCCGCTGGCGGCCGCGAAATCGTTGTCCTATGCCGCGAACGTCGCCGCGCTGCGGCATGCCGAACGGGCCGGTGCCGGTGACGCCGTGTTCGTCGACGCGACGGGCGCGGTGCTCGAAGGGCCGCGCTCGGCCATCGTGCTGGCGGTCCGTGGCGCGGCCGGCGAACCGGTTCTGGTGACGCCCGATGCGTCGTCGATCCTGCCGTCGACCACGCAGCACGCGCTGTTCGCCGCCGCCGCGGCGCAGGGTGTCGAGTGTGTGCACCGGCGGGTGACTGTGCCGGATTTGTTTGCCGCACAAGGTGTTTGGCTGCTTTCGGCGATCACGCTGGCGGCGCGGGTGCACACCTTGGACGGGCGGACGCTGGCGGCTTCGCCTTTCGAGGCCTTGATCGGCGGGTTGATCGACGGGCAGATCTGAGTCCGAGAAAAATCGGTTGTCGGGTCTTCGACCTGGGAGTACGGTCGCACGTACACAGGGAAGGAGGTGGTCCGACAAATTGATTGATTCTTTGAGGACATGTGAGGTGGCTGCCCGCTAGTAGCGCCGGGTAATTCCCGAGCGCACTCGCGAATTCCCGCAGCCACCCGGCCCCCGAGCCTCCCGGTCTTGTCCAACCAGGAACCTTGGCTCGGGGGCCGCCTCATGTCCGGGGTAGGTCAGCCGGCCGGCGGGGGCGTCGGCGCGAGCGAGTTGCACGCCTGCGTCGCGGACTTCCAGGTGTTCTCGTCGACCCCAGGAGGAGCCGGCGGGGTGCCGTGCTCGCCACCGGGCGGCGGACCCTGATGGCCCTCGTGCTTGCCCGGAGCGCCCGGCGGCGGGCCCTGCGGCGGCGCGGGAACGCCGTGCTCGGTCAGGCACTGCGCGAAGGCGTCACCACCGGGTGGCGTGCCCGGAGCTTCCGAGCCGGACGCCGGTGCCGCGCTGCTGGACGAGGCTGCCGACGACGCCGTGCTCGAGCTGCTCGGTGCCGAGTCGCTGCTCGACGAACACCCGACCACACCGCCGACCAGTGCGGCCGCGGTCGCACTGAAGACGGCGAGACGAATAGCGGAAGGAACCACGTTTCCCCCAATCTGGTTGCGAATACTGACCAGGCAGACGCTAGAGAGCGCCGATGGGGGAGTGATATCGAGAATCTGGGCGTCGCCTGTGAAGTGGCTGCGCCGGGAGCTACGAGATCAGCGGGGCGAGCTGACGGACCGTCAGCCGACGAAACGCGACAGGCGCGCGGAGAGGTGCGGGGTCAGGCCGCCGTCGGCGTCCACGCGCTCCTCGACGTAGGCCAGGTCGCCGTTCTCGATGATCCCGTACAGCCGCTTCGCGCCGCCGACGAGCATGCCGGACTTGCTGCGGGCCAGGGCGTCGGTCGCCAGTTCCCAGGAGGCCTGGTTCAGCGGGGTGCCGTAGAACAGCTCGACGTAGCCGGCCGAATGCGCCAGCAGCAGCTCGATGGCCTGGGACTCGTCCTGCCCGTGGGGATCGTTCGGATCGTTCACGAACCGCCAGTAGCCGGTCTCGCGCAGGCCCGGGCCGGCGTATTCGCCGTTCTCGTCGAGCCGCCAGGAGCGGGCATCCCAGTTGAGGTAGTCGCCGCCGTTGTGCGACACGATGATCTGCTGACCGAACCGGTAGTCGCCGGCGGAATCGCGGCCCTCGCCCTCACCGCGCCAGACGCCGACGAGCGGCAGCAGGGCCAGCAGGGCGTCGTTGAAGTCCGCACCTTCGCGCAGGTTGGCGGTATCCGCGGGCAGCGGCAGGTCGTCGAACCCGGGCACGTTGCGCGCGGCCGTGGCCTTGGCGCGATCGGCTGCCGCGGCGATGGCGCGGTCGCCGGAGCCGCTCAGTGCGCCGAGCTCGCCCAAGCCGTCAGGGTCCTGGTCGGACGTCACGACTCGTCGGTGATCAGGCGGTACAGCGCGTAGAGCGCGAACCAGGTGATGGCCAGCGTGGCCACGACCAGCAGGATCTCGAAGAAAAGCACCACGGGGAGACAGATTACTCGGGGCTTCGGTGTGACGTGCGCCGCACCGGCCCGTCAAATGCGACGAGCGGCCGTATCTGTACGTCCGGACACGGAGTGTCGGGGTACAAACACGGCCGCTCGCGGCAGTGAGAACTAACTCAGGTCATGCGACCTTGACGTCGACCTCGTGGATGCCGGCACCGGTCGGCGCAACCACGGCGTCGCCGTTGCCGACCTTGGACAGTGCGCGCAGCGTCCAGGTGCCGGGCGCGGCGAAGAAGCGGAAGTCACCGGTGGCCGACGCGACGACCTCGGCGGTGAACTCGTCCGTGCTGTCCAGCAGGCGCACGAATGCCCCACCGACCGGCTGGCCCGAGCCGTCGACGACGCGGCCGGTGATGACCGTTTCCTTCTCCAGGTCAACGCTGGCCGGCAGCGTCAGGCCTTGCTTGGGTGCAGAGCACATATTCAGTTTCCCAACTCGATCGGGGCACCCACCAGGGAGCCGTATTCGGTCCAACTGCCGTCGTAGTTCTTTACATTCCGGTGGCCGAGCAGTTCCTGCAGCACGAACCAGGTGTGCGACGAACGCTCACCGATGCGGCAGTAGGCGATGGTCTCCTTCTCGCCGTCGAGGCCGGCGTCGGCGTAGATCTTCGCCAGCTCCTCGTCGGACTTGAAGGTGCCGTCGTCGTTTGCGGCCCGGCTCCACGGCACGTTGATGGCGCTCGGCACGTGGCCGGGGCGCTGGCTCTGCTCCTGCGGCAGGTGCGCGGGAGCCAGAATCTTGCCGGAGAACTCGTCGGGCGAACGCACGTCGACCAGGTTCTTGGTGTTGATCGCGGCGATCACCTCGTCGCGGAACGCGCGGATGCTGTTGTCGATGGGCTTGGCCTCGTACGAGGTCGCCGGGCGGACGGTGGCGTCCTTGACCAGCGGGCGGTCGTCGAGCTCCCAGCGCTTGCGGCCGCCGTCGAGCAGCTTGACGTCGTCGTGGCCGTACAGCTTGAAGTACCAGTAGGCGTAAGCCGCGAACCAGTTGTTGTTGCCGCCGTACAGGATGACGGTGTCGTCGTTGCTGATGCCCTTGTCGGACAACAGCTTCGAGAACTGCTGCTGGTCGACGAAGTCACGCTTGACCGAGTCCTGCAGATCATCGCGCCAGTCCAGCTTGACGGCGCCGGGGATGTGCCCCTCGTCGTCGTAGGCGCTGGTGTTCTCGTCGACCTCGACGAACACCACGCCGGCGGTGTCGAGGTTGTTCTCGGCCCATTCGGTCGAGACCAGGACGTCGGAACGTGCCATGTACGAATTCCTTTCGGTTGCTTATGAGCTCTAGCGGGTCAGGTGGTGGCGGGGGCGCCGGTGCCGCGGAATCGCGCCACGAGCGGGTAAATCTGGCAACCGAGGCAGATGCCGAAGGCGGCGTTGAGGAAGGCGGCGATCAACGCGAACGCGGTGGCACCGAGGCCCAGCGCGGTGATACCCGTCGCGAAGCCGACGAATCCCACGATGGCGAACAGCAGTCCGACGAGCTGGGCGAACTTCAGCGGCGCGACCGGTTCCTTCTCGCTCACCGGGGCCAGCCGCGGCGCGATGAAGGTGGCGAAGATCCGGCCGTAGGGATGCTTGCGCGGTCCGCCGATGGCGCCGATCGCGAACACGACGGCCTGCAGACCGAGAATCACGGCCGCGGCGATCGGGCTGGCGGCCGAAACGAGCAGCGTGAGGATCAGCACGGCGGTGGTGACCCAGGCTGCGAAGCGGGGTCCGCGCACGTCGACCTGCGGGGTTTCGATGGAATTGTCTGACATGGGAAAGCTCCTGTTGGTTGTAAATGTGGACTGGCCACAGAAGGGCTGCTCGGAGCGCAACACGAAATGACGGCGCGGCTACTCAGCAGCTACAACAACAACAGCAACAACCCGCAACGCGGCACAGATCTACTGCGCGACGCTTGGTGAGCAGGAGCTCGCGGGGGGCCAACACGGCAGACAGCTTACCCAACAACGGGGTGGTCAGGCCAACAGCGGTAGCAGGGCCTCGCGCAGATCAGCGGATTTCGGGACGCCCGCCGTGCGGTACCGCTGCTGCCCCGCGGCGTCGAAGATGAATGTCGTCGGCAGCGAGAGCACCGACAGTCGTCGGGCCGCAACGGGATTGGCGTCGAGATCGAGTTCGACGTGCGCGACCCCGAGGTCGTCACACACCTGGTCGACGACGCGGCGCACGGCCGCGCAGGGTCCGCACCACGTTGCGCTGAAATGCACGACGGTCGGGCCGGTGGTCGACAGGCCGAGGTCGGCGTTGTCGTTTTCGGCCGACGCCTCGGCCGGTACCACTTCCTTCATCAGGCCGGCGCGCAGCGTCAGCAGGCGGCCGATGATGTACGCGATCCCGAGCGCGGCGACCAGGACCGTCAGCACCACAACTGTGGAGTTCATGATTGTCTGAACCCATCCAGGGGCACGGTTACTCCCGTCGCGATGCCTTCGATGATGACGTCGGAGCCGCGGGCCCCCTCGCTGGTCGGGGTCAGCCCGAACGGCAGCTTCATTCCCGGCATCGTGGTGGAGAAGGCCCGCAGGACCGCGGCCTTCTTGTCGTCGGGCACCTTTTCTTCCGCGGTGCCCGGGCCGGTGAGCACGTCGGTCGCCGTGAACACCAGGTTGGTGCGGTCGGCGCCGGTGATGGACAGGTCCACCGAGACGCTGACGCGCTTGTCGAGGCCGGCGGCGGCCGGGGTCCCGGTGAACACGAGGCCGTGGTTCTCGGAGATGCCGGATTCGGTGGTGCCGCCGGTCGCATCGTTGGAATCGTTGGTGGGGGCTTCCACCAATAGGTCCTTGATGCCCATGAAGCGGCCGACATGGGTCGAGTCGACGATGATGCGGCTTTCCAGCTTCGCCGCGGTCAATTTGGCGTCGGGTCCGATGAGCCAGGACTTGGGCGTCGCGACCATGTCGTACAGCGTGGCCTCGATGGACGCCTTGCCGACGACGGGGTGCGCGACGGCGGCCGCCTTGACCTCGACCTGCTGGTAGCGGCCCCGCGCCGCCTGGGTTGCGAAGGGGAAACCGAGGATCGACACCCACGGATCGAAGTGCAGGTGGGCCGCCGTCCGGACGCTGCGGGACATTCGATATTCGGCGAAGATCGCGAAGCCGAAATCGGTGCCGACGACCGCGAGGATCAGCACGACTGCTGGGATCAGCAGCCGGGTCAGCACCTTACGCATCCGGACATTCTGGCGTACGGCCAGCCGCGCAGTGGTGCGACCGGCCGTTCCAAGCCGCTAAATCGCAGGTGGCAAGCTATCGTTAGATGATCTTGGCCGGTAACGGCCATGTGTCAGCCATGATTCTCCGGAGTTGAATCGGATTGAACTGCGACAGCGTCGTCGCGGGGGAGAGTCCGGTGTGGCCCCGGACGTACTGGAGGACCCGTTGGATCTTCTGCTACTGACCGTCGACCCGCACCCGGAGTCTGTGCTCCCGGCGCTGGCGCTACTGCCGCACAGTGTGCGGCCGGCACCCACCGAGGTGTCGTCGTTGCTGGAAGCCGGCAACGCCGATGTGGCGATCGTCGACGCGCGCACTGATCTCGCGGCCGCCCGCGGACTCTGTCGTCTGCTGGGCAGCACCGGAGCGTCGGTACCCGTGGTGGCCGTGGTCAACGAAGGCGGCCTGGTGGCCGTCAACGTCGAGTGGGGTATCGACGAAATCCTGCTGCCCGGCACCGGCCCGGCCGAGATCGACGCCCGGCTGCGGCTGCTCGTGGGACGCCGTAACGGCGTCGCCGACCAGCAGAGCGCCGGCAAGATTACGCTCGGCGAACTCGTCATCGACGAGGGCACCTACACCGCGCGGCTACGTGGCAAGCCTCTCGACCTGACCTACAAGGAATTCGAGCTGCTGAAGTACCTGGCTCAGCACGCCGGCCGGGTCTTCACCCGCGCCCAATTGCTCCAGGAGGTGTGGGGCTACGACTTCTTCGGCGGCACCCGCACCGTCGACGTGCACGTCCGGCGCCTGCGCGCCAAGCTCGGCCCCGACTACGAGTCGCTGATCGGCACCGTCCGCAACGTCGGTTACAAGGCCGTCCGGCCCGCACGCGGCCGCACCAACGGCGCCCCCGAATCGGTCGACGACATCGACGACGAGGACGACGGCGACTCCGGTGACGTCGAGAACGGCGCCCGCCAGACCCAGCCCGTGCAGTGACGGAACTGACCTGGCACACCGCACTCAGTGCTGCCGACCAGACGGCCATCCGTGAACTCGTCGCGGCGGCGACCGCCGCCGACGGCGTGGCCCCGGTCGGGGACCAGGTGCTGCGCGAACTCCCGCTGGACCGCACCCGGCATCTGCTGGCGCATGACTCCGGTGCGCTGGTCGGCTATCTGAATCTCGCGCCGGACATGGCCGAGGCCGTCGTCGCCGTCGACGCCCGGCGCCGGGGGATCGGCAGCGAGCTGATCCGCACCGGCCTGGCCGCCGGTGGCCCGGCCACCCGAATCTGGGCGCACGGCAACCTCGATGCCGCACGGGCCACCGCCGCGGCGCTCGGCCTGACCGCGGTGCGCGAACTCTGGCAGATGCGCCGCTCGTTGTCGGCCCTGCCTGCGCTGACCGAGGTACCGGGTGTTCGGCTGACCACCTATCCGGGACCCGACGTCGACGCCGAACTGCTGCGCGTCAACAACGCGGCGTTCCACTGGCACCCCGAGCAGGGTGGCTGGACGCAGGCCGAGGTGGACGAACGCCGGGGTGAGTCGTGGTTCGATCCGGCCGGGTTGTTCCTGGCATATGACGCCGACGATCTGACCGGGGAACGGTTGCTCGGCTTCCACTGGACGAAAGTTCATCGGACTCCGGACACCGAGTCTTCTGACGCCTCCGGCGTCGGTGAGGTGTACGTCGTCGGCGTCGGCCCGGACGCGCAGGGCCGCGGCCTCGGGGCGTTGCTGACGCTGGCCGGCCTGCACTACCTGGCAGACCGGCTGGGGACGGACGGCACCGTACTGCTGTATGTCGAGGCAGACAACACCGCGGCGGTGAAGACCTACCGACGTCTCGGGTTCGAGCTATACAGCGCCGACGTCGCCTACGCGGGGGCCCCAACCGTTAGCTGAAACGGCGAGTTGGCTGAAAAGTCCCTGTCCGTGTTCACCCGGTGTTCATTCGGCATCAGTGATTCGTCCATTACGGCCGCATACGTTGCGCGGGAGTCGGAAGCCGACCCTTGAAAGCCGACCATCGGCCGACACCGAAAGTAGGACCCGTGAAGTTCACCAGCATCGGTAAAGCATTCGTCGTCACCGCAGCGGCCGCATCGCTTGCCGTCGGCATGACTGCGTGTGGCAATGACAACAAGTCCGGCACCGCGTCGTCGTCGTCCGGTTCGGCCGCCGAGTGCGGCGGCAAGAACGCGCTGACCGCCGAGGGCTCGACCGCGCAGCAGAACGCCATCGCCGAGTTCAACAAGGCTTGGGGCCAGGTGTGCTCGGGCAAGAACCTGTCCTACAACGGCACCGGCTCGGGCGCCGGCCGCCAGCAGTTCATCGCCAAGCAGGTCGACTTCGCCGGTTCCGACTCGGCGCTGGCCAAGGAGCAGATCGAGAAGGCCGCCGAGCGTTGCGGTGGCAACCCGGCGTGGAACCTGCCGCTGGTCTTCGGCCCCGTCGCCCTGGCGTACCACCTCGAAGGCGTGAGCAAGCTCGTCGTCAACGCCGACGTGCTGGCCAAGATCTTCCAGGGCGAGATCAAGAAGTGGAACGACCCGGCCATCGCCGCGCTGAACGCGGGCACCACCCTGCCGGACGCCGACATCAAGCCCGTCTACCGCTCGGACTCGTCGGGCACCACCGACAACTTCCAGAAGTACCTGTCGGCCGCGGCTCCGGAGAGCTGGAAGAAGGGCGCCGGCAGCGAGTTCCAGGGCGGCGCCGGTGAGGGCGCGCAGAAGTCGGCCGGCGTCGTACAGGCCGTGCAGGCCACCCCGGGTGCCATCGGCTACGTCGAGAAGAGCCCGGCCGCCGCTGCCGGTCTGCCGTTCGCGCAGATCGACACCGGTTCGGGCGCAGTCGAACTGACCGACGACAACGCCAAGAAGGCCATCGCGTCCGCCAAGTTCGCCAAGGACGGCAACGACCTGGCCCTCGACCTGAAGTCGCTGTACTCGACCAAGGAAGCCGGCGCCTACCCGCTGGTGCTGGCCACCTACGAGATCGTCTGCTCGAAGGGCTACGACGCCGACACCGCCGCCGCGGTGAAGTCGTTCCTGAAGGTGGCCGCCAACCAGGGCCAGGCCAACCTGTCGAAGGCGGGCTACATCCCGCTGCCCGACGCCTTCAAGACGCGTCTGCTGCAGTCGGTCGACGCAATCGCTTAAGCAGTGCTGGCGCTCCGGTTCCATCGCGGTAAGGATGGAACCGGAGCCCACGACCGTTAGGTTCCTGACAGGATGACAGTGACAACACCGAATCCAGCCGACGCGGGGTCGGGGGAGGCAATCGCCGCACCCTTCCCCGAGCCGACGCCGGTGTCTCTCGACCCGCTGAAGGGCTCGAAAGTTCGCCTGGGCGACCGGATTTTCCGCCTGCTCGCCGAGGGTTCCGGCGTACTGATCGTCGCGCTGATCGCGGCCATCGGTGTGTTCCTGCTGTGGCGCGCCATCCCGGCGCTCGCCCGCAACAAAGAGAACTTCTTCACTTTCGGTGGCAACTGGGTCACCACCGACACCTCGGCGATGCACTTCGGCATCCTCGATCTGCTGCAGGTCACCGTCTTCGTGTCGGTGTTCGCGCTGCTGATCGCGATGCCGGTGGCGCTGGGTATCGCGATCTTCCAGACGCAGTACGCGCCGCGCCGACTGGCCGGGCCGCTGGCGTATGTGGTGGACCTGCTCGCGGCGGTGCCGTCGATCGTCTACGGCGTGTGGGGCCTCTACGTGCTGGCCCCCGTGCTCAAGCCGTTTGCGTTGTGGCTCAACAAGAATCTCGACTGGCTGTTCCTGTTCAAGACCGGCAACGCCTCGGTGGCCGGTGGCGGCACCATCTTCACTGCGGGCATCGTGCTCGCGGTGATGATCCTGCCGATCATCACCGCTGTCACTCGTGAGGTCTTCATCCAGACACCGCGCGGCCAGATCGAAGCCGCACTGGCGCTGGGCGCCACCCGCTGGGAGGTCGTGCGCACCACGGTGCTGCCGTTCGGCCTCTCGGGCTACATCAGCGGTGCGATGCTCGGCCTCGGCCGCGCGCTCGGCGAGACCATCGCGCTGCTGATCATCCTGCGCGGTACGCAGACCCAGTTCAGCTGGACCCTGTTCGACGGCGGCTACACGTTCGCCAGCAAGATCGCGGCCACCGCAAGCGAATTCAACGACCAGTACAAAGCGGGTGCCTACATTGCCGCCGGCCTGGTGCTGTTCATCCTGACGTTCGTGGTGAACTCCGCGGCCCGCGCGGTCGTGGCCGGAAGGACGGCGAAATGAACGCGAAGATGGCGGCGATGCTGGAGCGGCCCGTCAAGCACCAGTCGTTCGAAGGGGTGGGCCTGCGCCGCAAGGTGACCGACAAGGTCGCGACGGTGCTCGTCAGCCTGTCACTGCTCGTGGCGCTGATCCCGTTGGTGTGGGTGCTGTATTCCGTTATCACCAAGGGCTACAAGGCCCTCACCGCGTCGGAATGGTTCACCAACTCGCAGTCCGGCATGACGGCGTTCGTCGAGGGCGGCGGCGCGTACCACGCCATCGTCGGCACCGTCCTGCAGGCGCTGGTGTGCGCCGTCATCTCGATCCCGATCGGCGTGATGGTGGCGGTGTACCTCGTGGAGTACGGCGGCGGCACCAAACTGGGCAAGGTCACCACTTTCATGGTCGACATCCTCACCGGTGTCCCGTCGATCGTCGCCGCGCTGTTCGTCTACGCGCTGTGGGTCGCCACCCTGGGCTTCCAGCGCACGGGTTTCGCGGTGTCGCTGTCGCTGGTACTGCTGATGATCCCGGTCATCGTGCGGTCCACCGAGGAGATGCTGCGCATCGTCCCGATGGACCTGCGCGAGGCCAGCTACGCGCTGGGCATTCCCAAGTGGAAAACCATTGTGCGGATTGTCATTCCGACAGCGCTGTCGGGCATCGTCACGGGCGTCATGCTGTCGCTGGCCCGCGTCATGGGTGAGACGGCCCCGCTGCTGGTCCTGGTGGGCTACGCACAGGCCATGAACTTCGACATGTTCGGCGGCTTCATGGGGTCGCTGCCGGGCATGATGTACGACCAGATCGGCGCCGGTGCCGGCGCCAACGAGGTCCCCACCGACCGGATGTGGGGAGCGGCGCTGACCCTGGTGCTGCTGATCGCGCTGCTGAATGTGGCGGCGCGGTTGGGCGCCAAGTTCTTTGCCCCGAAGAAAGTTTGAGCAGGAGTACCGTCAATGGCCAAGCGTCTGGATCTCAAAGATCTCAACATCTACTACGGCTCCTTCCACGCCGTGCAGAGCGTCAGCCTGTCGGTGGAGCCGCGCAGCGTAACGGCGTTCATCGGGCCGTCGGGCTGCGGCAAGTCGACGGTGCTGCGCACCCTCAACCGCATGCACGAGGTGATCCCGGGCGCCCGCGCCACCGGTTCGGTGCTGCTCGACGGTGACGACATCTACGCCCCCGGCGTCGACCCGGTCGGCGTGCGCAAGACCATCGGCATGGTGTTCCAGCGCCCGAACCCGTTCCCCACCATGTCGATTCGCGACAACGTGGTGGCCGGGCTGAAGCTGCAGGGCGTGCGCAACAAGAAGACGCTCGACGAGGTCGCCGAGCGGTCGCTCAAGGGCGCCAACCTGTGGAACGAGGTCAAGGACCGCCTCGACAAGCCCGGTGGTGGTCTCTCGGGCGGTCAGCAGCAGCGCCTGTGCATCGCCCGCGCCATCGCCGTGCAGCCCGACGTGCTCCTGATGGACGAGCCGTGCTCGGCGCTGGACCCGATCTCGACGCTCGCCATCGAGGACCTGATCGCAGAACTGAAGCAGGACTTCACGATTGTGATCGTCACGCACAACATGCAGCAGGCGGCGCGCGTCAGCGACCAGACGGCGTTCTTCAATCTCGAAGCTACCGGCAAGCCCGGCCAGCTGATCGAGATCGACGACACCGAGAAGATTTTCTCCAACCCGTCCAAGAAGGCCACCGAGGACTACATCTCCGGCCGCTTCGGTTAGGTCGCCTTCGCCTGCGGGCTGGCGGCGCTTTGTCGGCGCGGGGGTTGCTTTGTGGGCGTGGATTGATGGCTCGGCCTCGGAAGTACGTGTCTTCAATCACGAACACGGTGCGGCCGTCGTGATTGAAAGCAGGTACATTTTCCGGCCTCAGACTCAAGCGGTCCCTGAGTTCAATCATGACTGGCATACCGCCACTTCGACTGAACCCACGGACTTCTCGAGCCGGATCGGCACTGCACACGATCCCTACGGCGTGATGACGACGCGGGTGCCGGAGGGTTCCTTTGCCGCCCAGACGTTTTCGATGTCGGCGAGTGGGCGCGCGACGGTGGTCAGCTGCAGTTCGCCGGCGTCGAGCATCGCGAACATCCGAGCCAGGCCTTCGGTGCGTGCGCGCTGCAGGGCCTCCGGCGGGACGCTGCCGATACCCACGCCCTGAAGCGTGATGCCCGTGCTGCGCAACGTGGCGGCGTCGACGCTGATGCTCGCCCCGGTCATCGAACCGACCTGGATGAAGCGCGTGGCGTGGAAATGGGTCGACGAGTGCGCGGCGGCCAGGGCGGCGAGGGTCTGCTGCGCGCGTTCGCCCCACAGGTAGTCGATGACGGCGTCGAACGGCCGCGCCGAGTGTTGGGCCACAACGCTTTCCGTCAGATCGTCGGTGCCGAGCGCGATGACGTCGTCAGCTCCGACGGTCCGGAGCCACTCCAGTCGTTCCGGGTTGCGGCCGGCCACCACGACGCGGCCCGCCCCGAAGACGAACTTGGCCAACTGCACTGCCAGGGATCCCGTGACGCCGGTGGCGCCGAGGACCAGCACGTGGTCGCCGGGTTTGGTCTGGGCGGCGTAGTCCAGGCTCATCCACGCCGACATGCCGGGGTTGGGCACTGCCGCCGCGGTCACCGAGTCGACATGTTCAGGTACGGGGACAGCCGCACCGGGGTTGACCAGCGTGCGTTCGGCCATCAACCCGTACGGCGCAATCGACCCGGTGTACACCCGCGAGCCGTCATCGAGGCGGGCGACGCCGTCGACCCCGGCGATGGCGGGGAGCTGAATCTCCTTGCTGCTGTAGTGCTTTCCCATGATGACCATGCGGCTGAGGTTGGTCAGTGCCGACGCCTCCACGGCGGCGACGACGGCGCCGTCGCGCGGCTGGGGCTCGGCGAAATCCAGGTACCGGGGCTGCTGACCCCACTCGTGCACGACCGCTGCCTTCATGTGTGCTCCTCGGCTCAGAATATGGTTTCTACGGAAACTATATGCCGATGGCTCATCGGATGGCAATATGGTTTCCGTGAAAACCAAATCCGCTCTGATCGCCGAGATCAGCTCGCTGGTCGGCGCGGTGGGGGACAAGTTCGACACCGACGAGGTTGATGCCGAGCGCGATTACCTCGCCGCGCACTGCCCGCCCCGGCTGGAGCGCACCGTGCGTGAGCTGCCCACCCTTGGTCTGCATCTGCTGGCTGAGCTCGCCGACGGACCGATCAGCGTGGTGGGCCTGGCCGCCCGCGCCGGGCAGCTCAAGGGCACCGTGTCCAAGCACGTCCAAAGACTGGTCGACGCCGGGCTCGTGACCCGCTCGCCGGTGCCGGGCAACCGCAAAGAACTACAGCTGACCCCCACCGCGGACGGGAAACGCCTCATCGAGGTACATCAGCGCATGCACGACGAGATGGACGCCGGCCGGCACGACTTCCTGTCGCGCTACACCGTCGCGGAACTGTCGGTGCTGGAGAAGATGCTGCAGGACCTGTTGGCGACGAGCCGGGACGGCGTGCGGTTGGTCCCCGCCGGGCTGGGGTCGCCCCCAGCTCCCGAGCGGGGGGCACCTTCCGCTCGCGAGCAGACATAAAACTGTCGATTTGCGCGTGAAAACGACAGTTTTACGTCTTCTCGCGGGAAAACTCAGCGGATGGTGGGCAGACCGTCGTCGTCGGAGTACCGGCCGGTGACCTGGAAGATCACGCGACGCGCGACCTCGACGGCGTGGTCGGCGAAGCGCTCGTAGAAGCGGCTGAGCAGCGTCACGTCGACGGCCGCGGTCACACCGTGCTTCCACTCGCGGTCCATCATCACGCTGAACAGATGACGGTGCAGGTCATCCATCGCGTCGTCTTCTTCTTGGATACGGGCGGCGCGTTCGGGGTCCTGGGTGAGGAGCACCTCTTGTGCGGTGTTGCCCAATTCGACTGCCAGACGGCCCATTTCGGCGAAGTAGCCGTTGACCTCCTCGGGCAGCGCATGCTGCGGGTGGCGGCGGCGGGCGATCTTGGCGACGTGCAGCGCCAGCGCGCCCATGCGGTCGACATCGGCGACGATCTGGATGGAGCCGACGACGGACCGCAAGTCACCGGCGACCGGGGACTGCAGGGCCAGCAGGACGAAGGCCTGTTCTTCGGCCTGTGCGCTGAGGGCCGAGATGTGCTCGTGGTCGGAGATGACCTGCTCGGCCAGCACCAGATCGGCCTGCAGCAAAGCCTGGGTCGCGCGCTCCATGGCAACACCTGCCAGTCCGCACATCTCGCCAAGGCGGTTGGTCAGGCCCTCAAGCTGCTCGTGGTACGCGGTACGCATGGGCTCCAGACTACTTTCTGGCCATGAGACGTGCCGTGATCTGGCAATGAACGGCCGGTGAATGGGACAGGTCAGATGCTATTTGCAGGTCGTGTCGGCCGCGTTGGTGATGCTCAGGTCTTCCGGCAGCTTGGTGGGCTCGCCGGACAGGCTGCCGTGGGTCACCCGCATCTGGGCCGCTGAACCGCTGGCGGCGGGGGTTCCCACCGCGGTGAAATCGGTCCCGAGCACCACTCGCACCACGTCCCCGAGGCCAGACACCCGCTCGACGTGGGCGTTGGGCAGCGTGGACGCCACGGTCGCGGCGGCCTGTTCGTGCCCTGCCGAGAAGAACACCGTCGTCGACGTCACCTGGCCCTGGTAGTCGTCCGGCGAGTTGACGGTGAAGCCGTGCTGCTCGAATTCCTTGGATGCGGTCGCGGCCAGGCCGTCCTGACCGGTCGAATTCGACACCCGGACCGTCACCTGGCTCGGGTCGGTCGTCGTGGTGTTGACCTCTTCGCCGTCCGAAGTGGCCGCGGCGCTGCTGGGCGCGGCCGGCGTGGGCGGAACCGGGGTGTTGTCGGAGTTGCGTTCCTCGGGCAGCGGGTCATCGTTGATGATCGCGTCGAACAGTGCGCGCATGTCGTCGACGCGCGGCGGCTCGTTGCCTTCGGAGTCGGTGACGCCGGTGGGCACCGTGACGAAGGTGACGCGGCCGGCGCTGACGCCCTGGATGGACTGGCCGAGTTGCACCAGGTCCTTGGTGGTGACGTTGTCGACCGAGGAGTCGTTGATGAACAGGTTGACGACGTTGTTGAGCTTGCCGATGTTGAAGAACGTGTCCTTGGAGATCATCGACCGCAGCAGCGAGGACAGGAACATCTGCTGGCGCTTGATGCGGCCGTAGTCGCCGTTGACCTCAGTGGTGACCTGGCGGGCGCGGACGTACTGCAGCGCGGTGTGACCGTCGATGACCTGGCGGCCGGAGTGCTCCAGCACGGTGCCCAGTTCGTAGTCCTCGAGCGGCGTGCTGCTGCAGACCTCGACGCCGCCGACGGCATCGACGAGTTTTGAGAAACCAGCGAAATCGACTGCCATGAACCGGTTCACCGACAGGCCCGACAGCTTCTGGATCACCTTCACCAGGCACTTCGGCCCACCGAACGAATAGGCCGAATTCAGCTTGGTCTCGGTGTAAACCTGGTCGGGCCCATAGCTCTTGGTGTCTTCGTCGTAGATGGGCCCGTAGCCGCCGGTCTTCGGATCCCACGCCTCGCACTGTGTCGACTTGATGGCCAGGTCACGCGGGAACGACACCGCCACAACACGTTTGCGGTTCGCCGGGATGTTGACCAGCATGATCGTGTCGGAGCGGGTGCCGCCGGCGTCTTCGGTGGTCCCGGCACCCATGTCGGCGTTCTGGCCGTAGCGGCTGTCGACGCCGACGATCAGGAAGTTCTCGTCACCGAACTGCGCGTTGGGGTCGATGATGTCGCGGGAGTTGAGGTCCAGCGCCGAGACGCGGTTCATGTTGTTGTTCTTGATGTTCTGCCACTGCCAGGCGGCGCCGGTCATCGACAGCGCGATGACGGCCGCCAGCGCCATGAGGATGCGGCCGGCCACCGCGAACCGGTGGCGCGTGTGGTGATCGACCGGTGGGGGCGCGTCGACGTGCGCCGGCCGCTCGGGGTGGTCGATGTAGTTCCGGACGTCGGTGCGCACCACGGCCCGTGGTCGTTCGGGCAGCGCGACGGGGTCGGCCAGCGGCGCACCGAAAACCTCTGTGGCGGGCTCGGATTCGAGTCGAAGGCGGGCGGTGCGCGCCGGTTCCTCGGCCACCGGTGCGGGGGCGACGGGCTCGCGCTTCGGCGCGTTCCGTGGCGCCGGCGCGGGCCGCTGCGGTTCTGGGCGCTTGGGCGGCGCGGGCGCTTCGACCGCCGGCGCGGCCGTACCGCCCGAGAGCCGGGCGATGAGTTCGGCGACGGTGACGCCACCGCCGCCGTGGCTCCCGGTTCCCTCGTCGTCCGCGCTCTCGTCGTCCGGCTGGCTCTGGAGGCGACCGGCTCGCTCCCACGGCGCCCGGACGGGGCCCGCGGCCCGCGTCGTACGGGTTACCCAGGGGCTGTCGCCGGCAGCATCGCCGTCACCCTCACCGGGGGTGGTCCGGTCGCGGTCGCTCACGTTTACCCGCCGGAGTTGACCAAGTCGGCGCCGAACGGCACCGTGCAGTCGTCGGGATCGTCCAGCCAGCCTTCGGGCAGCACCACGGAACCCGGCGACCCCTGCCGGCCTCGTGGGCCCTCTGCGCAGTCCGGGAACGGCACATCGGAATCCAGTTGGGTGAGCAGCTCGTCGAGCTCGGCCAGGGTTTTCACCAGCGCCAGAGCACGACGCAGATCCGCGCCGGCGGGCAGCCCGTGCAGGTACCAGGCGACGTGCTTGCGGATGTCGCGCATGCCCTTGTCCTCGCCGAAATGGTCGGCGAGCAGCTGGCCGTGCCGGCGGATGATGTCCCCGATTTCGCCGAGCGTCGGCGGGGTGGGGCGGGGCTGGCCGTTGAAGGCCGCCGACAGTTCGGCGAACAGCCAGGGCCGGCCCAGGCAGCCGCGGCCGATGACGACGCCGTCGCAGCCGGTCTCGGCCATCATCCGCAGTGCGTCGTCGGCGTCGAAGATGTCGCCGTTGCCGAGCACCGGGATGCCGGTGACGTGGGCCTTCAATGCGGCGATCTGATCCCAGTCGGCGGTGCCGGAGTAGCGCTGCGCGGCGGTGCGGGCATGCAGGGCGACGGCGGCGGCACCTTCCTCGGCGGCGATCCGGCCGGCATCGAGGTGGGTGTGGTGATCGTCGTCGATCCCGATCCGGAACTTCACGGTGACGGGAATGTCGGTGCCTTCGGTGGCGCGCACGGCCGCCGCCACGATCTGCCCGAACAGCTTGCGTTTGTAGGGCAGGGCCGAACCGCCGCCGCGGCGGGTGACCTTGGGCACCGGGCAGCCGAAGTTCATGTCGATGTGGTCGGCCATGTTCTCGTCGACGATCATCTTGGCCGCAGCGTACGTGGTGGCGGGGTCGACGGTATAGAGCTGCAGGGAGCGGGGGGATTCCTCGGGCGCGAACGTCGTCATGTGTAGCGTCGCGGCGTTGCGCTCGACGAGGGCCCGCGCGGTGACCATCTCGCACACGTACAGCCCGCTGACGGTGCCCACACGGGCGAGCTCCTGCTCGCGGCACAGGGTGCGGAAGGCGACGTTCGTCACACCCGCCATGGGCGCGAGGACGACCGGAGAGCGCAACGAGATCGGCCCGATCCGAAGGGATCGGGCCGTCTCGCTGACAGCTTCGGTTACGACGCTGATGTCGACACCAGGAGGTTCTTCATCGCCTTCTTCTCGGCGACCTTGCGCTCGCGTTCCAGACGACGTTCCTTGGCCACCTCGAACTTCGCGCAGGTGTCCTCGAGCTCGTTGATGATCCGGCCCAGGTCGTCGCGCAGTCGCGCGCCTTCGCCGGTGAAGTCTTCGCGCTCGAAGATGCGCCACTTCTTGAGCACCGGCATGAGGACGTCGTCGAGGTGGATGCGCGGGTCGTAGACGCCACCGACGGCGATGATGACGGCCTTGCGGCGGAAGTCGGGCACGGTGTACCCGGGCATCTTGAAGTTCTCGACGATGCGGTGCAGCGAGGCCATCGCCTGGTTCGGGTTGATGTCCAGGCCGGCGGCCGAGACATCGCGGTAGAAGATCATGTGCAGGTTCTCGTCACCCGAGATGCGCTGCAGCAGCTGGTCGGCGACGGGGTCGTTGCAGGCCTTGCCGGTGTTGCGGTGCGAGACGCGGGTGGCCAGCTCCTGGAACGAGACGTACATGACCGAGTCGAACAGGCTCTCGGCGAACAGGTCGCCCTGCAGGTTCTGGCCGGGCGAGAAGCCGCGGGTGACCTGCTCGACGCGCAGTTCCTCGAGCTCGACCGGGTCGCAGTTGCGGGTGACGACGAGGTAGTCGCGCAGCGCGATGCCGTGGCGGTTCTCTTCGGCGGTCCACCGGTTCACCCAGTAGCCCCACGCGCCGTCCATGCCCATGTTCATCGCGATCTCGCGGTGGTAGGACGGCAGGTTGTCCTCGGTCAGCAGGTTCTGGACCATGGCGGTCTGGGCGACCTCGGAGAGCTTGGACTGCTCCGGATCCCAGTCCTGGCCGCCGAGGGCGTAGTAGTTCTTGCCCTCTTTCCAGGGGATGTAGTCGTGCGGGTTCCAGTCTTTCCGCATGTTCATGTGGCGGTCGACGAGCGTCTCGACGACCGGCTCCAGCTCATGCAGAAGCTGAAGGTCGGTGTAGTCGGCTGTCATGGCGCCTCCCGAATAGATATCTGTACCTGGTGGTAGCAGTCAGAGTATCTGTGTCCCGTAGTGACATCAAGTTGCTGTGACGCATGTCCGATCGGTGAATCTGAACTGTGACGTCACGGCTTCGTAGGCGTTACCGGTGCGACGGCACCCGACTCATCAGCATGTCGACGCAGTAGTCGACGAACTGCTCTCGGGTGACGGGCAGCTTCCCGCCCAGGTATCCGGTGAACAACGCGGTGAGGGCACCGATCAGGCTGGTGGCCTCGAGCGCCCGCCGCGCGGGGTCGCCGTCGGGGAACATCTTGTGCTGCAGGAGCTCGATGAAGCTCGGCATCCAGTCGGCGCCCGAGCGGGTGAGAACCGGTTCCTGCGCCGGGGCGATGAGCAGTACGCGGCCACGGGTGGGGTCGTCGACCATCATCGTGACGAACCGCTCGACGGCGTCGCGCGGGCTCTGTGATGTGGTCAGTGCCGCCATGGCCGTCGTGCACACCTCGTCGTACACGGCGCGGACGAAATCCTCACGGTCGGTGAAGCTTTCGTAGAAATAGCGTTCGGTCAGGCCGGCGGTGCGGCACACCGTCCGGACCGTCGCAGCCGGGCCGTCGGAATGGCCGAGCGCGGCAATGCCGGCTTCGATGAGCGCCTCGCGGCGCCGCGTCGGGCGGTCCGCCAGGGGGACGGCGGACCAGCGGCCCTGTCGTTGACCGGAAGGCACGTGACTCCTAAGCTGTGGCTGACAACGCGTGTAGTCAGGATACCCGCTGACATCCAGGAAAGAATGCCGGTGACTCAAAATACTTCCGACGCATGCCCCATGACCAGCGACTCCGTGCCCGTGGCGGCCGGCTGCCCGGTCACTTCCGGTGGCTATGACGCGGTGCCGCTGGGGCCCGACTCGCTGACGTGGAAGTACTTCGGCCAATGGACCGGGCTGTTCCAGGGCACCTGGGCGGGCTCGATGCAGAACATGCATCCGCAGCTCGGGGCGGCGGTCGAGGAGCACTCGATCTTCTTCATGGAGCGGATTCCGCGGCTTCTCCGGTCGATCTACCCGATCGGCGGCGTGGTGTTCGACGGTTACCGTGCACCGCAGACCGGCGCCGAGGTGCGGGACTATCACATCGGGATCAAGGGCGTCGACAAGCAGGGACGCCGCTACAGCGCGCTGAACCCCGACGTCTTCTATTGGGCCCACTCGACGTTCTTCAAATCCACCCTGCTGGCCGCCGAGAAATTCGGCGGCGGCATATCCGAGGCCGACAAGCGTCAACTGTTCGACGAGCACGTCGCCTGGTACCGCATGTACGGCATGAGCATGCGGCCCGTGCCGAAGAGCTGGGAGGACTTCGAGGTCTACTGGGATCACATGTGCCGCAACGTGCTGGAGAACAACTATGCGGCGCGCGAGGTCATGGATTTGTCGACCATGCCCAAACATCCTTCGCTGCAATGGATTCCGGACTGGCTGTGGGCCCAGAACCTCAAGGTGATGCAGCGCTTCCTGACCTTCATGACGGTGGCGCTCTACGACCCGCCGGTGCGCGAACTGATGGGCTACACGTGGTCGCCCCGGCAACAGTGGGTGCACGACCGGCTGTGCCAGGTCATCACGCTGGTCTCGAAATACGGCCCGAAGCGCAGGCTGATGCATCCGCGCAAGCGATCGGCGATCGACCGGGCGACCGGCCGGCTGCCCATCGATTCGCCGCTGGTGGAGACGCCCGCACGCAACCTGCCGCCCGTCGAGTACCGGGGTCAGCCTCAGTTCTACTGCCCAAAGGTGGACTGACTCAGGCGTTTTGCGGTACTCGCAGTATTTCGAGGGGTCTGTGAGGCCGATTTAGTCGCTGGGTCACCGTCGGGCAATGGTTAGGCAACACGGCCGGTGTTGGCTCGACGCATGACGAGCATCTACGAACAGATCGGAGGAGTCGAGGCGCTCGAACAGGTGGTGGCGGACTTCTACGAGCGCGTGCTGGCCGACCCCGAACTCGCCGGCTTTTTCGCCGGCGCCGACATGCCACGACTCAAGGGCCGGCAGGTGGAGTTCTTCGCCGCGGCACTGGGTGGGCCGGAGCCCTACACGGGCGCATCCATGCGGGACATCCACCGCGGTCGGAGGATTTCCCGGCAGCACTTCAATCTGGTGGCCGCGTATCTGAGTGAAAGCCTGGCTGCGGCAGGCGTTCCGGCGCGGACCGTGCAGCGGATCATGGCAGCGATCGCGCCACTGGCCGACGATATCGTCACGGCAATGAGCGCCTGAGCGCCCACAGCACCGACTCTGCCTGGGCCCGCGGGGTGGCATCAGGACTAGCGTTGAGGCCATGCCAGTCCAGGGCGTCCTCGCCGACCGCTACCAATTGCGGGGCACGCTGGGCCACGGCGGCATGGCAGAGGTCCGCGACGCGTGGGACACCCAGCTGCAGCGGCCGGTGGCCGTCAAACTGCTCTACGCGCAGTTCAGTAATCAGCCGGATTTCCGGCACCGGTTCCAGGTCGAGGCCCGCGCCGCGGCCGGGCTGAACCATCCGCACGTCGTCGCGGTGCATGACTACGGCGAGCAGGACGGCACACCGTTCATCGTCATGGAACGGCTGCCGGGGCGGACGTTGGCCGACGTGATCGCCGCGGGTCCGCTGCCCCAACACGTGGTCCGAGCCGTCCTCGACGGCGTGCTCTCGGCGCTGGCCGCGGCCCATGCGGCGGGCATCCTGCACCGTGACATCAAGCCCGGGAACATCCTGCTGGCGGACTCGGGGGCGGCGAAGATCGCGGACTTCGGCATCGCCAAGAGCGCCGACTCGAACCACACCGTGGCCGGCCAGGTGGTCGGCACGATGGGTTATCTCAGCGCCGAGCGACTGTCGGGACGGCCTGCGACGGTGGCCGACGACCTCTACGCCGTCGGCGTCGTCGGGTACGAGGCACTCACCGGCCGACGCCCTTTTCCGCAGGACAACCTCGTCGACCTCGCGCGGGCCGTCACCGAGGGGCATCCGGTGCCGCTACGTGCGTTGCGTCCCGATGTCGACCCGGCGCTGGCGGTGGTGGTCGAACGGGCGATGGCCCGTGACCCGCGGGTGCGCTTCGGCGGTGCCGACGAGATGCGTGCGGCGCTGCACGGTGCTGTGCCGGCCGGTCGTCCCCCGACGCTGGTGCTGGGGCAGCCGCTGCCGGACCCGACGACGTCGCTGCTGCCGGTCGCCGCGCCGCGCCGCCGCTCGCGACTCCTGCTGTGGGGTGCGGCCGCCATCGTGGTGCTGGTGACGGTCATCGCGGTGATCGTCGACGCCGCATCACGGCCGTCGACGCCGACTCCGGTCGGGACGACCACACCGGAGCCGACCCCGACGTCCACGTCGGCCCCGCCGCCGACCTCGACCCCGACGCCCATCGACGACCGTCCCACACCTAACGGTCCGGGCAACGGGCACGGCAAAGGTCCGAAGAACAAGCACCGCGACTGACTCAGCTTGCCGGGCGCAGCACCCCCAGCGCCCAGCCGGTGCCGAGGCCGCGGCGCAGCGCCATGTGGATCCACAACAGCGCCAGCGGCTCGAGCAGCCGGGCGGCGGTGAGGTCGCCGGCGTCGAGGGTCTCGAATCTCAGCTCGCGAACCAGCTGTGCCGCAATAGCTTTCGCATCGGCGTCGTCGCCGCAGACGAACATGACGGGTGACGACGGCAGAGCCGGCGAGTCCATCATGGGCGCGCCGATCTGGTTCATGGCCTTGCACACCCGCGCACCGGGAGCCCAGGCGGCGACCTGTTCGGCGCCGGATGTGGTGTGGCCCAACTCGAGCGCGGTGACGTCGGGCGTCAGTGGATTGGTGCAGTCGATCAACACCTTTCCCGTCAGGTCACCGCACGCGGACACCGCCGCCTGCGTCCCTTGCCATGGCGTGCACAGCGCGACGACGTCGGCCCCGGTTGCGGCCGTCGCGTTGTCGGTCACCGCTGCGCGGAGGCTCGCATACCTGGCGTCGTCGGGATTCCTTACCCCGTAGGTGATTTCGTGGCCGAGACGCTGCCATGCCCGTCCCAGGGTGCTGCCGACATTGCCGGCGCCGATGATCGCGATCCGCATCGGTCAGCCCGCCAGTGCCACGTCGTAGTGCTGCATCTCGTCGATCTGGTCGACGAACGGGGCGATGTGCGAAAAGAAGTCGCGGAAGTGCGTACTGCGGCGGAACTTTTCGAGGTGATCGGCGACCGAGGTCCAGTGGATCCGCAGAATCCAGCGGTCCGCTTCCTCGACGCAGCGGGTCAATTCGTAGCCCAGGCAGTGCGCGCTCTCGCGCAGTGGAACCGCGGCGGCTCGGTACGCCGCGACGAAGTCTTCGGCGCGTTCGGGTGGAATCCGGTAGCGGATGTATTCGACGACGAACGGCTCGCCGGGCGAGCTCAGAGTATTCATGGCATAACAATGCTTGAATTCAAGCAATGTTGCAACGGCTTGTGGCCGAATATCGGGGTGACCTGGCGGTATCGTCGTCCGCGTGGGTGAAGCGAGCCGGTCCTATGGCATCCCGGAACACGAGGCGACCTGGGACAGCGTCGACCACCTGCTCGCCGACTGGGCCCGGGAGCGTCCGGACCTGGATTTCAGTCCGCTCGCTGTCGTGTACCGGATGGGGCAGGTGCGCCGGTTGCTCGAGCAGCGGATGGCTGAGGTGTTCGCCCGGCACGGCCTCACCGCCGCCGACTTCCTGGTGATCGTCACGCTGCGTCGCGCCGGCGAGCCATATCGAATGCCGCAGGCGCGGTTGATGAACGCGCTGGGGCTCACCTCCGGCACGGTGAGTCTGCGGCTCGACCGGTTGGTGAAAGCCGGCAGCGTGACACGCGAACCCGACCCGGATGACCGGCGCGGCAGCATCATTCGGCTCAGCGAGTCCGGCTTACGGCTCTTCGACGCGGTGGCGCCCGAGCATCTGGCCAACGAAGACCGGCTGCTGTCGGCACTGACGGCCGGCCAACGCACCGAACTGGCCGGGCTGCTCCGTCATCTCCTGGTCTCGCTGGAATCGCCACGAGCGAAGCCGGACGCGTACCTGGGGATGTCGCTCGAATCGGCCCATGTCGCGCGGAGCCTGCGTACCGCAGTCGGGCTGAGTGACACCGCGGGGCTGCTGGTGTCGACGGTCGAGCCGGGCAGTCCCGCCGCCGTCGCCGAGCTTCAGCGCGGCGATCTCATCACCGAGATCGGGGGAGTGCCGGTGCGCAACCACGGCACCCTGGCGACGGCGCTGGCCGAACTGGACGAGGGGCAGGCTGTGGAGCTCGTGGTGCTGCGCGGCGACGAGCCGCGCCGCATGACCGTGCGCCGGCCGGCAGGATAAGTACAGGCTTTTCTGAATACAGATATATCTGTACTGTCGTGGTGTGACCACGGCTCAGCACACCGACGCGTTGTCTCGGTTCGGGCATGCCCTGTCGGATTCCACGCGAGCGCGAATCCTGTTGAGCCTGAACCGGACTCCCGGCTATCCGTCGGAGCTCGCCGACCAGCTCGGCGTCTCCCGGCAGATCCTCTCCAACCACCTGACGTGCCTGCGGGGATGCGGCCTGGTGGTGGCCGTGCCGGAGGGCCGTCGGATGCGATACGAACTGGCGGACGGCCGCATCGGCCGGGCGCTGGACGACCTCATGGGGCTGGTCCTCGCGGTGGATCCCGACTGCGTGTGCGTCGGTGCCGACGGCGAGCCGTGCGGGTGCAGCTGATGACGCTCACCGAGGTCCGCCGCGGGCAGCTGGCGCGACGCATCAGGTGGCTGGTCGCGGCGACCATCTCCTACAACGTCATCGAAGCCGTCGTGGCGCTGTCGGAAGGGGCGCGGGTGTCGTCGGCGGCGTTGGTCGGCTTCGGCCTCGACTCGGTGATCGAGGTGTCATCGGCCGCCGCCGTCGCCTGGCAATTCGCGGGCGCCGACGCGGAAGCGCGCGAGAAGACCGCACTGCGAATCATCGCGTTCTCGTTCTTCGCGCTGGCCGCGTACGTCACCGTAGATGCGGTCCGTGCCCTGCTGGGCTTCGGCGAAGCCCAGCACTCGACCATCGGCATCGTGCTCGCGGTGGCGAGCCTGATCGTCATGCCGGTGCTCTCGTACGCACAACGGCGGGCCGGCCGGGAGCTCGGATCACGGTCGGCCGTGGCCGATTCCAAGCAGACGCTGCTGTGTACCTATCTGTCGGCCGTGCTGTTGATCGGCCTTCTGGTGAACAGCATCCTCGGCTGGTCCTGGGTCGACCCGATCGCGGCGTTGGTGATCGCTGCGATCGCGGTGAAGGAAGGTGTCAACGCGTGGCAGGGCGATGTCTGCTGTGCATCGGCCGTCCGCGAGTCCGCCGCGACATCCGATGGGTGCGGCTGCTGCAACTGACCATCTGGCGAATGCGAAAAAAATAGCCATCGAGTTGAAATTCGGGTGGAAAATCGCTTCTGTACACCGTGCGGACGACAAATCTTGCCCAGTTCAAAGTTTGCCAAGCATGTCTCTGGGCAACGGAGTACGGTGCCGGATAGCCGGTGATGCATCCGGCTGAACACCGACGAACGGCTGGTTCTGATGGCTGGGAAACATCGCGAACGCAAAGCGGCACGGCGCTGGTCACGTGGTGCGAGTGCGGTGACCCTGACCGCGGCCGGCCTCGCAACGGTGTGCACCACCGGCAGCACCCGCGTCCCGGTGATCGGTGCGCCGGTGGCGCTGGCGGCATTGATCACGCCGGCGAACTCGACGGCGCAGATCTTCGCGGGCTCGGAGTACTACAACCGGGACTGGAGCCAGTACGGCCAGCCGCAGGTGATTCCGTTCCTCGCGGGGCCGCAGGGGATCGCCAATGCCGTCTCGGCCAACGCCGACGACCCGCGGGGCATCGTCGTGCTGTCGTCGGGCTGGGGCGCTGGGCAGACGGGGACGGCGCTGGGCATCCTCCAAGACCGGAACGACCCCGCGCTGGACAACGTGAAACTCGTAGTGCTCGACAACAACTCCAACCGCGCGGGTGGCGGGTTCTGGACCACGTACTGGTTCGGCGCGCCCTTCCTGTTGACGTCAGCCGCACCGACACCGAACAACACCACGGTTCCGGTGGTCGACGTGGCCTACGAATACAACGTCAACTCCGATGCGCCGACCTACCCGATCAACGTGCTGGCCGACGCCAACACGATGGCCGCGTACCTGGCGGACTACGGGGCGGAGGCCAAGGCGCCTGTGCCCGACGTCGCGCTCCAGCCCGTCGCTCCCGGCGCGCAGCACTACCACTACATCGTGGCACCAGACGGCACCATCGTTGATACCGTGCCGGTTTCGGGCAACATCACCTATGTGACGTTCACGTCGTCCGGTCTTCCGTTGCTGCGTCCGCTGCGAATCATCCCGGGCGGCAACATCATTGCCGATCCCATCGAGCCGACTCTGAAGGTGTTGGTCGATGCGGGCTACAAGGACAATTCGCCGATACCGCAGGATCCGGGGCAGACCCGGCCGGTGGGTCTGGTGCCGTCACCGACGGAGACTGCGACAGCTCTCGGTCGTCTGCCCGGCGCAGTCCAAGAGGGGGCGCAGACCCTCGCGGCCGACGCTCCCGCACCGCTGGCTGCGACTCCATCCGGTCCAAAGCCGTTGGCCGCCAATACCGATACCCCGCCGGCCAAGAACCTCGTCGACATGACGGCGGGCAACAAGGTGGTGCCGGGCACGGGGCCATCCAAGTTGCCCACCCCGGGTGGCTTCGCCAAACAGGCCACCGAGGCCGTCACATCAACGGTCAGCGGCCTGGTCAGCGGGCTGACGGGCGGCCTCGTGAAACCCAAGGCGCCCAGCAGCCCGTAGCCTCAGTCCGGGCGGGCCGCCAGATCCCGCTTGAGCACCTTGCCGGTGGGATTGCGCGGCAACTCGTCGAGGAACACGACCTCGCGCGGCACCTTGTAGCGGGCCAGGTTGTCCTTGACGAACTGCTTGACCTCCGCCTCCGACACCTCGGTCCCCTCGACGGTGACCACGAAGGCGCGCAGGCGTTTTCCGAATTCATCGTCGTCGACCCCGACGGCGGAGGCCTCCACGATGGCGGGGTGGGTGACCAGCAGTTCCTCGATCTCGACGGGGAACACGTTCTCACCGCCGGAGACGATCATGTCGTCGTCGCGGCCGTCGATGTAGAGGCGGCCCTTGTCGTCGAAGTGCCCGACGTCGCCGCTTGCCATCAAGCCGTCGATGAACTCCTTGGTGCCGCCACCGGTGTAGCCCTCGAATTGCGTTGCCGCCCCGACGAATATCCGGCCTGTTCCGGGGGACGGCACCTCACGGCCGTTGTCGTCGAAAATCTTGATCCGACAGCCGAGCATCGGCTTGCCGACGGAGGTCGGAGCCTCGCGGATGTCGGCGGGTGTCGCCATGGTCGCGAGCGCCACTTCCGTTGAGCCGTAGAGGTTGTAGACCACGTCACCGAGCAGGTCCTGAGCGGCGGTCGCGACAGCGGCGGGCAACTGGGAGCCGGCGCAGAAGATGGCGCGCAGGCTCGTGGTGTCGTAGCTGCGGACGGTGTCGTCGCCGAGGCCCAGCACCCGCTGCAGCATGATCGGCACGACGCACACCGTGGTCGCCTTGTGCCGCTCGATGTCCGCCAGCAGCTGTTCGGCCTCGAACTTGCGGCGCAGCACCAATTTTGAACCCAGCGCGATCGTCATGATGGCGATCAGCAGGCCGGTGCCGTGGAACAGGGGCGGCCCGATGATCGTGGCTTCACGAGCACGCATCGGCAGCCGCGCCAACAGGCCGCCCGGGAGGATGAAGCTGCGCGGCTCGGCGCGCGGTGCGCCCTTGGGCGTGCCCGTCGTGCCGCTCGTCAGCAGGATGATCCGGCCCTGCTTGGCCGGGGCCGGCGGCGCCTTCGGCGACGCGTCGGCTGCGAGGGTGTCGAGATCATCGCTGGCGCTGTCGATATCGGTGACGTACGTGCCGTGCCTGGCCTCGATATCGGCGACCAGATCGGTGAACTCGACGTCATGCACCAGTAGGTCGACGCCTTCGCGGTTCGCGACCTCTGCTGCCTGACGGGCCGAGAACGCCGTGTTGAGCCACACCGCGTTGACCCCGGCGCGGGACGCGGCGAAGGCCACGATCAGGGGTCCGCGGTGGTTGCGACAGAGGATGCCGACGGTGGCGCCGGGGGCCAGGCGAGCGCGGAATGCGTTGGCAATCCGGTCAACCGCCTCGTCGAATTCGGCGTATGTCAGTTCGCCGCGTTCGTCGGCGATCGCCGGGTACGCGCCGTGCCGGATCGCCGCGATGCGCGGTGCGGCCCCGAACGGCCCGTAGGTGTTGAGTGCCACCAGGACCTGCACCAACCGGTGCGGCAGGTCGACGCCGATGGCGCCGGCCCGCACCAATGCCACGAGGGCGCGGGTTTCGAGACCGGCCCGCCGAGCTGGCTCGGCAAGCAGTGAGTTCAGGTCCATCTTTTTCTTCCCGTCGCTTCGCTCGCCCATCATGACAGTCCTCTTTTATTTCTATTCAGCCGCAACGGGTTCGGTCGACTCTGCCGGTGCTGCCTGTGCAGCGGCGGACTCGCCGAACATCGAGTAGACCTTGTTCCGCACCAGGTCGAACGGCCGCGGGCTGAGCGCATCGGTGAGCGCGGTGAGCTGTCCGGACGGCGGGCTCAGGCGGCGCGGCCGGTGCATGATCGCGTCACACAGCGTGGCGGCGGCCTGCTCGGGCGTCAGGGTGGGGAAGCGGTCGTACATCTTGGTGGGGGCGATCATCGCGGTCCGCACCAACGGCATGTGCACCGTGGTGAACGTGATGTTCTCCGACACCGTCTCACCTTGCAACGTGTCGCACAGTCCGTCCAGTGCCGACTTGCTGGCGATGTAGGCGCCGAAGCGCGGCAGCTTGGTCTGCACACCGATCGAGGACACGTTGATGATGTGCCCGAAGCCGCGCTCGCGCATGCCCGGCGTGAACTTCAGGATCAGCTGGACCGGCGCGAAGTAGTTCAGCTGCATCGTCCGCTGGTAGTCGTGCATCCGGTCGTGCGACAGCTCCAGCGAGCGGCGGATGGACCGGCCGGCGTTGTTGATGAGGATGTCGACACGACCCAGGTCGGCCAGCACTTGGTCGGCCATGGCGCCGATGGCGTCGAGGTCGCTCAGGTCGCACGGGTACACGTGCGCGGTGCCGCCGTCGGCGCGGATGTCGTCGGCGACGCGCTCCAGGTTCTCCCGCGTGCGGGCCACCAGCACGACCTCGCCGCCGGCGGCACCGATGCGGCGCGCGGTGGTCTCACCGATGCCCGCCGAGGCGCCGGTGATCACGACGATCTTTCCCGCGACGGCGTCTTCGAGGGTGTAGCCGGTGAGGGCGTCGACCACGGTCTGCAGGTAGATCGGGCGGGTCTTGATCGGCGTGTTCATGACGCTCGCGAAGACGGCGAGCGGCTTGGCGCTGACGGCGGCGACGGGCTTGGTCGCCAGGGCGGTGATGTCGGAGAGGTTCATGGCAGGGGTCCGTTCTTGAGTGGGGTCGGTTTTCAGCCGAGGGCCCGGCGGGCCAGGCGCAGGGCGGGCAGCAGCAGGGCGTGGGGAGTGATCGAGCCCGTGATGGCCATGAGCTTCACGACGGCGCCGGGCACGATCTGGCGGGCGCCGCCCTGCATGCCGTCGACGGCCTGGGTCGCGACATCGACAGGGGAGACCTGAGCCGGTCGCAGGCTGAACTCGTGCGCCGAGGCGACCTCGGCCCATTCGGTGGGGACCGGTCCGGGACACAGCGAGGTGCAGGAAACGCCCGTGCCGCGCAGTTCTTCGTGCACGGCCTCGGAGAACGAGTTCACGAACGCCTTGGACGCGCCGTAGGTCGCCATCGACGGCATGGGCTGAAATGCGACGACGGAGGCGACGTTGAGGACGGCGCCGGCGCCGCGCTCCACCATGCCGGGCAGGACGGCGTGGGTGAGTTCTTGCAGCGCAACAACATTGACCTCGACCTGCTCGCGCTCACGGTCCATCGGCAGCGTGTGGAAGGCGCCGCTGGTGCCGAAACCCGCGGAGTTGCAGAGGCCGGCCACGGGCCGCGTGCGCAGTTCCTCGACCAGTGTCTGGCGCTGCGCGGCGTCGGCCAGGTCGCACGGCCGCACCGTCACGCCGACGCCGTGGTCGGCGCGCAGCTCGTCGGCCAGGGCGTCGAGCCGGTCCTGGCGACGGGCGACGAGGAGGAGGTCGTAGCCGCGGGCGGCGAGCACGCGGGCCAGTTCGGTTCCGATTCCGGAGGAGGCACCAGTGATGACGACCTCGGTGGTGCCATCGGGCTTCGGCAGGGTCATGTGGCTCTCATTTCCTAGTGACGTGTGACTGTGCCAGTAACACTGGCACAGTGTGAATGTTGGTGTCTATACTTCGTGGAATGACAGATGTCACAGTCGAGGAATTCACCATCGACGAACTGGCCGCACGCACCGGCACGACGGTGCGAACCATTCGCTTCTACAACGAGAGCGGCCTGCTGCCGCCGGCCGAGCGGCGCGGCCGTCTCGCGTATTACGGTGCGCCGCACCGTATTCGGCTCGAGTTGGTGCAGCAGCTGCAGCAGCACGGCTACACGCTGGCCGCGATCACCAAGGTGCTGGCGCGGCTGCCGGATGGCGCGACGGCCCACGACCTCGCGGTGCGTGCGGCACTTCTCACACCGTGGAGCCCGGCCGACGACGAGACCGTCGACCTACGTGAACTCGAACAGCGCGCCGGCCTGGCGTTGGATGACCGGGCCCTCGACACGCTCGAAGCCTTGGGGGCGATCCGACGGTTGGATGACGGCCGTTTCAGCGTCCGGCAGTCGGTGCTGGGTGCGGCCATGAACCTGCGCGACACCAGCGTGCCGGCCGACGACATCCGGCGCCTGGCCGGCGTCGTCGACAAGCACATCGATGCCCTCGCCAATGAGGTGACGGACGTCGTCTTCAGCCGGATTCGCGAGGCCGAGGACCCCAACGTCTACCTCGGGCGGATCGCCAAGGTGGTGCCGAACCTGCGGCCACTGGCGGCGCAGATGATGGCCGACCGCTTCACCGCCGCGATCAGTCAGGCCGTGCAGGAACGCGTGGCGGAACTGGAGATCCCGGCGAAGTAGGTGTTACTTCCGCCGGAGCTGGCAGGTCGCCTTGGTGGTGGCCACCACCGTGCCATCGGCGTCGGTGACGACGGCTTCGACGACGTACTCCGACTTGCCGTTCTGCGCGGCTTCGGCCTCGATCCGCGCGATGTCGTCACGGCCCATCTCGGCTTGCGCACGCACATCGGATTTGGCCGGTGCTTTGTACTGGATCGACATGTCCTTGACCAGCGGGAAGAACTGGCTCTGGTCGAACGCGGTGATCGCGAGAATCCCACCGAGTACCTCGGCGACGGTGAACAACACCCCGGCGTACATCACGCCAAAGTGGTTGCCGTTCCCCGCGATTGGCGCCGTCGTCGCGGCGAAGCCCGGGCGGACCTCGACGACTCGGACGCCCAGGCCGTGGGCGGAGGGGATGGTGGTCGCGAACATCGAGTTCATGAACTCGAGCTGGGCGGCGTCGTTGCTGCTCGTCACGTCGCCAACACTATCCAGTGTGGCGAACGGTGCCGCTGATTTTGTGGGTTGTGGTGCCCCCACCAGGGCTCGAACCTGGGACCTGCGGATTAAAAGATCCCAACTCGGGGCCGAAGTTACGGAAATCCGCAGAAGCAAGGTGGTCGATTTCCCCGGCCGCCCGGCCTTCACGCCGGCCGCTGAAGCCGCCGAATTCGCCAGCGCCGCATAACGATCGGGTAGGGAATGACTCGCGTTCGGAATGCAAATGTGCTGACGTTGCCAGGCGCTTCCCAGCGGTTTGGTGGTGGTATCTCAGATGTGGAGATTGCACATCCGTTAATTACTGAGTGGGAGCTTTGGCACGTCGCCGCCCGCAAATCCAGCCGCACCACGAGCGAACGAATCCGGGTCATCAACCTGTTCGCGCACGAGGCCGACTGCAACCCCGTCACCGTCCAGCCGGCAACCATCATGCGGTGGCTGCAATCCCACGAGGACGACTGGTCCGACTCGACCGCCGCGACGTATCACAGCTACCTGCGGGCCTGGTTCAAATGGCTCATCATCGAGGAACACCGCGTCGATGACCCCATGATCAAGCTCGGCACCCCGAAGTACCCCGAGCGCGTTCCCCGCCCAGTGCCCGACGACGGCCTCGTGAAGCTCCTCACCGCCCGGATGCACCACCGCACCCGCGTGATGATCCTGCTGGCCGCCCTGGCGGGTCTACGGGTATCGGAGATCGCGCGCGTCAAGGGTGAGGACCTCGACCTCGAGAAGGGCGTCATCTACATCATGAAAGGCAAGGGCAAGAAGCGCGCCGCGCTGCCGCTGCACTTCCTGCTCGTCGAAGCCGCCCACACGATGCCGGCCCGCGGCGTCTGGTTCCCCGGGATCCGCAGCCGCGCCCACACCCACGTCCTCGGCAAGTCCGTCAGCGACATCATCGGCCAGGCGATGCGCCGCGCTGGCACGCCCGGAACGCCGCACTGTCTGCGCCACTGGTACGGCACCACGCTGCTCGAAGACGGCGCCGACCTCCGCACAGTACAAGAGCTGCTCCGGCACTCCAGCCTCGCCACGACAGCCATCTACACGAAGGTGCCTGACCACCGCCGACACGAGGCGATCAACAAGCTGGATCCCTTTCGAGCCGCCCGGCGACCGGTAGAGCCCCCGGACGCTGATCCCGCGATCGGCGAAGTCGCCTAGGACGTAACCGTGTTGTTGCTTCGTCAACGCTGGAAGCCCGAGACGGTTACAGTCACGCCTCGTGCCGGACGACGTGCATCTAACCCCGTGGCTGCTGGAGCGGGCCGAATACCTCGTGCGGGAGCTGCACGAGCGGCACGGCCTGGACGTAGCGGTCAGCACCGCGGCCGAGGACATCGTGTGGTGGCGCGACCAGATCGCCGAGCGCCTGCGCATCCAGAAGAAATCAGCGAACCGCTACGTCACCGACGACGCACTCGGAGCCTTTGCAGACCACATCGCACAGTGCGTCGAGAATGGGCACAAACCGGCCGCTGAGGTCATCAGCATCGCCGAACGGCGCCGCGGCAAGCGCGCAACCTGATCAGTCCCTGGTAGTTCCGCTGCCAGGTTCCTGAGCGTCGTCGTATGCTCCGGACCATGATGCGCGTGGGGGCTGCAGCGATGATGCTGCTGAGCACAATCGGGGTGATCACCGCCGCGCCGGCGTCCGCCGGCTGCGAAACGAACTTTCTCGGGGCCCAGTACTGCGACGGCCCGCCCCGCCCCGACGGCACGTGGGACCGCTGCGTGAGCGTCGCGGCGACACCGTTCTACGGCCAGTACGGGCAGATCGCCGGCATCAACCCCGCCTACGGAAAGTGCTGGCCCGTCAACCCCGCTGAGCCGTGGCCGGCCACACCGATCGGCCAGCCCCAGTACCACATCTACCCGTAGCTGAAAGCGCACCAACATGTTTCGACACATCGCCGGGGCGGCCGTTGCCGCCGTCGTACTCGTCGGCTGCTCACCGTCCAAGATCGACACATCAGGGCTCGCCGCACCAGCCACGCTCAACAGCGCAGGCGCTCCTTCCTCGTCATACGAGGACACGCAGCGCGCTCAAGCCCGGCATATGGATCGCGCCCAGTACCACCCGCTGACGCCGCGTGACTTCGCGCTCCTAGTCAAAGACCCCGACTCTCACAAAGGTGACCTGGTGGTCCTGTACGGACAGGTCACGCAGTTCGACTCGGCCACCGGGCGGCAGCAGTTCCGCGCAGATACCGGGCCGCTCCCGCCTGAGGAGTCGTCGGGCTACCGCCAGAACACCTACGTCACATCGCCTCTGGAGATTTTCGACAACATCGTCGCGGGAGACACCCTGCGGATGTTCGCCTCGGTTGATGGGGCGTACAGCTACGAGACCACCATGGGCGGCCATATGTCGGTGCCCAAGCTGACCGTGTACATGGTGGACCTGCTCACCAAAGGCCAGTGACCACCGGTCACTAGCCCAACAGCTCGACGGTGCCGCCGTGCTCGACTGCGTAGGCCTCCGCGTCGGCGCGCTCCTCGTCGGTGAAGGTGCGGACCTTCGACCAGTGCGGCCGGACGATCAGGGTCAGCTCCGCGAGCGTGCGGGTACGTGGTCGCTGCTGCCGAGGTGGTTCCGTCACGGGCAGCCAGAGTAGGCGATCGCCCCGGCCGGGAGAGCCAGCGGAGCTGCAACCGGGAACGATCTACCTACATAGACGGCTGCGGCCGGCGAACGGTTCCAACCAATTTCAGCGGCCGTTGATGATCTTCGCTATCAGCTCCGGCGAGCACCCAACAGCCTTCGCCAGCTTCGCGTACGTCCACGCCTCACGCTCCGTCGACCAGGGCCTGCGGATCAGCGCGTCACGCTGAGCACTGTGCTGCTCAGCGGCCCGGGAAGCTGCGGCGCAACGTAATTCGCGAGCGATCAGAGAATGTCGGCCAGCAGCTGCGGAGGGTCGGGGATCGCCGACTCCGGCGCATGCTTCCGATGCGAGTCGATCAACTGCCGTATGTAACCGATAGCGGCCCAACGGATCCGCTTCTCCGTCGTCATCTCCGCCTCGAACTCGTCCAGCCGCCGGTCGCGGTCCTCGTTGTCGGCGACGAGCTCACCGTAGGCCGAGCGGAGCCTGCCGTAGTCCTCTGCCATACGGGCGATCTCTGCCTGGCTGATCCGATGCGACGCGGACGTTTTCCGCTCCTCCGGCGTGAGCTCCTTACGGGCCTGCCACTTCCGGCCAACCCAACCGAGCACACCCGGGAGCTTGGACCCGGCCTTCGACATCAACGCCGGTGGACCCAACAGCACGAACAGGATCAGCCACAGCAGCGGGTGAGTCTCAAACAATTTGTCCCACGTCACTGCGGTTTCCCCCGAACTTGATCGGCGTAACCCAACGCCGCGAACCATGACAACAGCGACACGATCAGATACAGCCACGGGCCGCGGAATCCGCCCTCGGCGTCGATCGACGCCCACGCGATCCCACATGCGAGCGTGAAGAACAACGCGCCGGACAGGTGTAGGCCCCAGATGCAGCACCACGGACGGCGGCACCAGTAGCCGAACACCGCCAACATTCCCGCGAGCACCAGCAGGCCGCCCCACACCTCGGTAGGCAGGGTGCGCTCTACCAGAGTGAGCGTTTCGGCGTGCTCACCCATCAGGAAGTCGGCACCGGCGACGAAAGGCGTTGCCGCCAAAAGAACAGCGATAATGCGGCGGTACCGATGGCCGAGCTGAGGGGTCCAGTCGGACCGCCGCTTGATCACCGGATGCTCGCGATGACCTGCTGCGCGAGCGGGCCAAGGCCGGCGGCGGCCTGCTGGATCTTCGACAGCTCGTCGTGGGCGGCGTTGGCGGCCGCAACCGTGTCGGCCACAATCTGATTCGCCGCGGCCACCCCGTTGGTGACCTGCTCCAGCGGCGACAGCGGAGGCGGGGTCGGCTCCAACATCCCCGGCACCTTCGCCTGGCGGCCCAACACGACGGCAGCGGCGGTGACGCCAGCAGTCGGGAGGAACTGGCCCAACGCCTGCAACAGGTTGCCGAAGTTGGCTGCGGTGTCGGCGTCGATGAGGTGGAACGCCTGCGCGATGGTGGCTGCCGCGCCCGCCAGTGCGGTGACGCCGTACAGGGCTTTGCGGGTGTCGATCTTGTCTTCGCTCGCGAGCTTCATGGTCATTTTCCGTTCTGGGTCAGGAAGGCCTGCAGGGCAGCAGGATTGGCCTTTTCGATATCGGCCATCACCGACGCGGCCTGGCTGACTGCCTGGGGGTCGGTGCCGTACGGGCCCTTGCCCGCGGCGGTCTGGGCGACACGACGGATGGAGTCGAGGTGGCCGTTGCGGGCCTTGTTCTCGACCCACGGTTCGTGCGGGCCATGCGCGTCGAGCGCGCGGAGCATGTCGACGAGCAGAGGCGGCGTTTCGCCTGGGTCCGCATAGATAGACAAGGACGGGACACGAAGATCGGACATCAGTAGCTCCTCGAGCGGATCGGTGGGCGTGGGAGTGGCGGGCAGGATCCGGTCGCCCAGTGCGCGGGCGCGATTCCAGTAGTTGCGGCGATCGTCAAGGCCGTTCAAACCGCCGTTGACCATGCGCGTGCATGCTTCGAGGTCGCCGCTTTCGGCGGCGTCCATGAACGTCGGGCGGGCCACGGTGAAGTACCAGACCGCGCCGGTCCAGACATGTTCGTCGCTGGACAGGGCTTCGGGGTTGTCGACGAAGTAGGTCGGTGTCGGGACGTATCCCTGGTCAAATGCCCACTGCGACAGGCGCGTTACGTTGGATCGACCCGTGATCTGGATGAACGACCGGCCGCGGAATCGGCGGCCGTCGCCCGGCTGCGTGTTGCCAAGGTCCAGCCGGCCCTCGTACTGCTCGCCGCTGGCGATCTCGGTTCGGTAGACGCCGCCGCCGCATTCGTGGCCGAGCTGCGCGAGGAACATGGCGGATTTGTTGACCGTGTTTGCACCGCAGCGGATCATCGCCTCGTTGCAGCCTGGGGCGAGGCCTGCGTAGTCGACGCCGGGGCGGCGCCCCCATGCTTCAGCGAGTGTGTCGCCGCTGATGCCTGGGCTGGCCGGTGCGTCCTCGAGCCGCGCGTCGAGGTACCAGAAGTCACTGAACAGCCGGTCGTTCCACGCGCGCGCGCCGCCGTAGAGGGAGACACCGACGCCGTTCACGTTGCCATGCGATTCCCAGTCGACGCCACGATCGGACATCACAACCGGCCCGCCGGGGATATCCATCGTCATGAGCGTGCAAGCGGTGTGCGAGTTTTCGCCGCCGCCACCGTGCATGAGACCGACCAGCATCACCGGTTTGAAAGGCAGCGCCGCGGGCCCGCCGGCCGGCATTCGCCTGAACCCGAGGTCGTAGACGATAGGGCGGTCCAGGCGGAACGACTCGGTCGAGCCGTAACGGTTGCCCTGCCAGTCGGTCCGGCCGCCGTACCAGGCACCGGTCTGCAGCACCAGGCCGGAACAGTCGGTGGAATCGCGCGGGTCGTCGGTGAACGCGCCGCCGTAGTCGTACGGGAGGCCCGCGCGGGCGCGGGCGCGGTCGTGGACCTCCTGCGCACGCTGGCGAGTAACAACGAACGTCATCTCAGCACCTGCACCGTCGGGTTAGGGCAGCCAGACTCGACACGCATCTGCTTCTGCCGGTGGGCCGGGTAGAACGCCATCTCCATGCAGCAGCGTTGGTGACGTTCAGCCATCGCGATCGGGCGGCCGCGGTCGTAGAGGGTGTGCATCACAACGACACCAGCGAGTCGTTGCGGGGGTCGGCGCCCCACTTCATGAACACCAGGCCCATACCGGAGAACAGCACCAGGCCGAGCACCGTCCCGGCAGCAATCGCGGCGATCGTGGAGCGCATGAGCCAGACGCTATGGCGCCAGGGTGCAACAGATTTCAGCGCGGAGCGGACCGCACAGCCGCGTCAAATGCGGCCTCTGAGTCGTCCTCGTCCCACCACGACGGCGGCGCCACATACCCCGCCTTCGCCTTCTCTGGTTCGATCGGCGGCGCGTACAACTTGTCCCGGAACTCAGTGACCTTCGCCTGCCCCTCTTCGGGATTCGCCGCGGCCGACATCGACTCCTCGAGCGCACTCTCCGTCAGGTCCAGCAGGGAGTGCATCGACGGCAGGTTCATCGGATCCCCGATGCCCGCCAGGGTCAGCTTCGTTCGCAGTGGTCGCCAGTGGTGAGCGGTCAGCACACAGAGTGTGATGACCGCCTGGTAGGGCGGGCTGTGTCCCTTGTCGTGATGGCCTCGACAATGCGGTTCATCGTGTTGGCCGGCGCGTCACCGGTCAGCATCCGCATCAGCAGGCCCTCGTACTGTTCTGCACCGATGTGGTTGCGCACGAACAAGTTCAAGTAGCCGAGCTTCTCGCGGTCGGAGGCCTTCGACCGGCCGGACGCGCCTAGCGCCGCGGCGCTGCCTGGTATGGGTTTGCGCGCCCGGATGGTGCCCACGCCCTCCACTTCGAGCGGGTACATCGGGCCTTCGCCACGGTCGGCGTTCTCGGCGTCGGCGAGGAAGTCCTCATAGCCAGCCGGCGGGTCGTACATTCCAAGGCCTCCTATGCGGCGATGAGGTCGACGCCGGCGGCGGCGACGGTATGCCCGGTGCTCGTGGTGCTGAAGTTGACCGCTCCGGTGACCGCGGTGATGCCGCGGTCACCGATCAGGTTCTGGTCGCTGTCCTGGGTCTCCCGGTTTGTCCAGTTCCAGCCGGTCATGGTGGCGCCTGTCGTCACGGCGACGAACGGGATGTTCCCGGCAGTCGACGTGATGGACAGGTTCACAGCTTGGTTTCCGGTGGTGCTCTGTGTGTTCAGGTTCTGGTAGCCGGTCACGTTGCCGTAGAACGCCGCTTCGATGTTCGCGCGGGTAAACGACTGAGCTGCCTGGACGTTGCCCGTCAGAGTGTGCAGCCCAATGAGGGGGTTCTGGCAGTAGAACAGCACGACGTGACCGAGCCGCTGTCCGGACACGCCGCGGACGGTGTCAGAGCCGGGAATCTCGGTGAACGTCGATCCGAGGTCACTGGTGACTGTCTTGGCGGTCAGAGTGTTATTCCAGTTGGTGTGCCGACAGGTCAGTGCAACGATGCACCCGCCCGCCTGGCCGATGTTGATCGTGCATTGCGGGCTCATGCTCGCGCCGCCCGTGGTGGTGAACCCGGACCCCGACGTCAAGAACAATGGCGCCGCGCTGGTCTTCGGAATACCGATCAGACCGGAGGGCATCAGGTCGCCGTCACAGACACAGCGCCGATAAGCACCGCAGAGAATCCATTGCCCGGTGTCCCGCCGACGGCGGACAGGTACGGCCGGATGATGTCACCGGCGTTGATCACCTGGCCTACCGTCGCGGTGACGGCGGTGCCGTAGGCCCATTGGTTGGCCGAGGAAACCAGCTTCTGGCCTGCGGTCGTCCCGTTGATCTTCAATTCGCAGGTGGTCGAGCCGCTGGCATCGGGGGTGATTCCGCGGTAGACGACCTGGCCGAGGACGAAGTTGGCTGGCGCCTGGAAGCCCATGGCGTTGTCCATGTAGCCCGCCGCGCGCTGGCCGTATCCGGCGTGGATTTCGTACCAGACCGGCACAGAGACGTTGCCCGCCATCGTGGCGGCGGCGCCGAGGCCCAACGTGCCGCGCATCGCAGCCGCGTTTGCACCACCCAGCAGGGTGCGCGCCAGCGATGTCAATGTCGTCACCGACGCCGCGCCGCTGCCGGTGAAGTAGGCGAGGGTGTCGCTCGCCGACGTCAGCCCAGCGAGCGCCTGCAGGTTGGCGTTCTGCGCCTGGACATTCGTGCCGACCACCAGCGACAGCGCGGTGCGCAGTGCCGCGGCGTCGACATCGCCCTTGAGACCGGCCACCGAGTTGACGGCGTCGGTCATGTCGGCCTTTTCCCACACTGACGACGAGTTGAGGATGACCCAGTCGCCGACGTCGTAGGTGATGTTGCCGCTGCCGAGGTTGCGGGTTCCGCCGACGGTCACGCGGTAGACGTCACCGGGGCTGCCGGTTCCGTCGATCAGTGTCGGGGTGTTGGTCGAGGCGTTCCAAGTCCCCTTCCACTGCATCGCATCGACGGTCAGCTGGGCCGACGGAATGCGGCCGTTGCCGTCGAGCTGCAGCAGGCCGTTGGCGACGTTGACGTTGCCGACGTTGACCAGGTTGTGGCCGGCCAGGTCCAGGTTGACCCCGAGCGAGATCGCCGACGACAGAATCACCAGTGCGTTGGCCACCGCGGTAGGCGTGATGCGGAACGGTGTGACGCCGTCGGTCTGGTTGACGACATTCAGTGCCCCGGCGGCGTCGGCGTCCATCGCCCAGGTCTTGCCCGCCAGCAGCCGGAGCAACGCGTCCGTAGCCGGGGCCAGAGGCGTCACATCCACGCTCGCAGCTGTGGTCTTCGCGGCGAACGTCTTGGCGCCAGTGATCGTCTCGGCGCCGGCCTTATGCACCTGCGCTGCGTCGCGGTTGGCGTCCCAGAGCGCGAGGATCGCAGCCTGCGTCGTGGACGGCAACTGGTCCAGGATGGCCTTCGCCGTGTCGATCGAAATGAGGCTCTTGGTCACCACAAACTCCTAGGTGCTCGGCTTCACGGCGACTGCCACAGTCACCGCGCAGTAGTTGTTGGAGCCGCCGGGCGTGACGTTCGCCGGGAGCACCGGGACACCGGCCTGCGTCAACGCGTCACGCTGCAAAATCGCCTGGTCATCGAACGGGGCCCAGCCCCAGAAGCCACCAGAACCGGCCTGGTCCACCGCCTTGACCACCCAGCCAGCAGGTGCGGCGTTCTTCGGGAAGCTCGGCGTCTTGTCCGCGCCCGCCCAACCGAGAACCAGTGATCGGTCCTTCAACGCCGGACCGGGGAGGCCCGGCAACACGAACGGGGTTGTCGAGCTGACGCTGGTGTTTGATGCGAATGCGTTGATCGGGGCGGTCGGGTCAGCGCCGCGGACCACCACGGTGTAGATGCCGCCGTACCCGTTCCCGTTCCACAACCCGGGGATGAGCCAGCTGTTCGTGCCGGTCTGCTCCTCGGCGAGGGTCACCAGATGCCAGAACGCGGCGCAGGTGCTGCCTGGACTCGAAATCACCGTGTTGCCAGCGCCGAGTAGGTTCGTCCAGCCAGCTGGAAGCGTTATCGGTCGGCCGGGTTCGGTGTTGTTGACGAACACCAGCACGAGGTCGTCGGCCTTCGGCGTGTAGTCGTTGCCCGGCCGGATTGGACAATCGCGCGTCCACGTGTAGGAGGCGAACCCCAGTGCGGCGATCGACAGCCCGGCCGCGCCGCCACCGGCCTCGATGTAGTCGAACGCCGGAGAGAAGTGCTGGACACCGACCGGGCCGTCCTTGGACCCCATGTAGCTGGCCAGGACAGACCGATAGCCAAGGCCTTTCTGGGTGGTCAGACCGGCGTCGGTCCAGCTGCCCAGCCAACGGCCGTTTTTCGTCACGACGAACTGCCGGTTGCTTGGGATCAGGCGCAGCACGTCCCCGGATCCGAACGTCCCGTTCGGGATGTCCACCAGGGTCTCTGTGTTGCCGATCAGGATGGAGAACTGCAGCTGGCCCGATGACCGGAACGCCAGGCCAACGCCGTCGGTGAAGGCCGCATTCGAGCCGCGCAGGTACGCGCGGGAGATGTACTGGGGCAGCCAGCTGCCCATCGGCCCGATCTTGACCTCAAGGTAGCTGTCGTCCGCCGGGGCGACGGCCGCCGCGTACCGCCAGCGGCTCGTCTGCATAGCTACACCTGGGCTGATCAGCCCGGTGTAGGGGATGTTGATCCGCGAGTATCCGGCCGGGTCGACGTACGCCTGGTACGGGGCGACAGCCGGGCCGTGGTCCACCCAGTTTGGTCCCAGGCCGGGGCTGTTCGGGACGTTGAAGTCATCGCGCAGAAGCGATTTCAGCCAAACCTGCGTGGTGCCGAGACGAGCCTCGATGATGTCGATGGCGCCGAACTTGATCCCCGTGACCGCGGGGAGTGCGCCTTGTCGTACGGGCATCCGATACCAGCCTCAGGCGCTGATGTAGTACAGCGTGTTGGGATCGACAGGGTTAAGCGCCGCGTACTGGGCAGCGGTGAGCACGCAGTGACGCAGCGTGACCGGGTTGTTGTTGTAGTCGACGGCGGTCGGGATGCCGGGCGCGACCTTCTCGGGATGCAGTGCGCCCAAAGCGATCTTGTCGTCAGTCACCGCCCCGTCATCGAGCGCTCGTGTCGACACCGCCTTGTCACCGAGCTTCGGCTCGGTCACCGCCTTGGCGGCGATGGTGCGCGTGCTGACCGACGAGTCGTCGAGCTTCGGCTCGGTGATGTCACCGTCGTTGACTGTCGACGGGGCGACGACCTCAATCTCCGCGATCATCTCGGGACCAAAGCGCTGCCCAACGGGTTTGGACATGTCGAGCCCGGCGATCAGGTCTGCCATAGCCCGGGACAGTAACTACGCGGGGTGCGGCAGCCAGGTCAGCCAGTTGGCGGGGCCACCCAATCGAAATCGGGCAGCGCGAAGATGTCGATCGTCAAATCGCCGGCCGAATAAGTGGATTCAGCGCCCGCTGCGCCGCCGTCCGGATCGGTGCCGTTCCACGATGTCGTGACGAACCTGACGTCCACACGGGCGGTGAATGTCGCGTCTGGTGCCAGCCGCACCAGCCCAGTCTGCTCGGGACACAGCGGCATCGTCATCGCGTGCTGCCGAACCTCGCTGATACCGAACGCCTGGTTGGTCATGAAGGTGCCGGCGCGGCCGACGTCGAGCCCAACCGCGATGCGTGACGCGTCGACCAGGGTAATGGGGCCAGGGATCACCGACCGGCCATGTCGATACAGCAGGCCACCGTTCGACGTTGCCTGCAGCGTCACCTTCGTGCCGCCGCGGGTCACCTCCGCATAGACCAGTGCCCCGATAGGGCTGTCGTTCTTCCACGCCACCTGCAGCGTCTGGATCAGGTCGTCCTTGTTCGCGCCGCCCGACGAGCCGTAGTTGCCGGACTTCGCCGCCACGGTGTCGCCGGCAACGTGACGCAGCTGCATCCACGGCTGCGGGTAGAACAGGTCGCCGACGTCGACTGCGAAATGGTTGGGATCAACGTCCACGACGTCAGTCTCCTAACACTGGGACGGCCAGGGCGGTAAGGCGCGTCCAGTAGGCGCTCGCCGAATACATCGGCTGGCCATCGGACGGTTTGGTCCACACACCGGGGGTTTGAACGGCAGCGAGGTACCGGAAGTGCAGCGACTCACCTGGCGGCAGTTCGCCGATGGTGACGTATGACTGGCTGTCGTCGCAGTCCAGGAAGTAGCGGCCGTACTTGAGATCGTCGGGGCCGGTGCTGGCGCGGTCGAGCATCAGTTTCCCGCCGAACTGGTCCAGGCCGACGCTGGGGTATTCAGCCTGTGGGCTGACACCGACAGCCCACGAGTAGGCATCGTTGATGATCACCGTCACGGGGTTGGTCGACACGATCGAGCGTGGTGCGCGGTGGATGAGCACCCGCACCCACAGCGGCCATTTCGTGCTGTTGGTGACCGGTAGGTCACCGCTGATCATCGTCACAGGGTCGGGCGAGCGTTCGATCTCGCCGTCCTTGGTGCTGCCGAGGAACGTCTCTTTGATGACCTGCGGGTAGTACGTGCGGGCCGGCGCGGTGCCGGCCACCGTCGACAGCATGTGCGGACCTACGCACAGTTTGAGACTCATCCCTTCACCAGGCTTCCCTGCTGCGGGAACATCCACAGCTGGATGCGGGTCCAGCGGGCACGAACCTCGTGCTGCGGCGAGTTCTGGTTCGCGTTGTCCGACCACGGCGGCGGCGTCCAGTAGTAGCACTGGTACCAAAGATTGAACACATCGTTCGGCTCCAGCAGCTGCGGGAACCATTCGTCACTGTCGCCGGCGCCCATCGACAGCCACTGCCGCCCCTTATTTGGCTCGGCGACGCTGTTGGTGCCGACATCGATCGAAGATCCCGTGCGGCCGTTGCTGATTGACGAGACCACCGGCATGTCGGGCTGCCGGTTGACTGCCCGGGTCCAGCGATCCCGGATCTGCACGGCATTCGGGTTGCTGGTGATCCACGAGCGGGATGCGCGGGTGACGGTGATCCGCAGGCTGGCTGGCAGCGGGGAGTCGTTCTTGACGCTGATTTTCTGATCCATCATCAGCACGCCGGGCAGCGCGGGCTGCGGCTTGTTGAACGCGCCGTCAGCGCTGGATTTCACCATGACGTCGGCGACCTGCCGCGGTACCGACCACTTGGCCATCTGCAGCAGCCCGGATTTCGTCACCGTCATGTTCTCGTCTATGCAGACGTTCGGCTCTGTCCAGTCCCTCGCCACGGTGCGCAGCCTAGAGGTACTGGATGCTCACGGCGGGGTTCGTTCCGCCGCCGAGCAGGGTGCCATCGCCATCGAGGGAGCCGGGGGGTGTGGTGACAGTCCATGGTCCGCCGTTGGGCCCCGCGACGTTGAAATCCAGTGCGGTGTAACGAGGATCGAGTGCCAGCAGTGCGTTCAGTATCTGCGTCGCGGTGGCGTTGGCGCGGTCGAGTGTGTTGATGGTCGGCACACCCCGGTAGAGCAGTCCCCACGTGCCCGACGACGGTGACCCGACGATCGAGACGACCCGCATCACCCTGCCAGTACCGTCCGAACTTGCCGCGGCCGACGACGGCAGGGTCAGCGTCACCGCGTCCCGACCCGGCGCTGTGGCGACGAGCTCGCCGTCACGCGCCGCGATCACCCACTCGCCGATCCGGATCGACTGCGGCCGGTCCAACGCGTCCAGCCGGCGCTGAACCTCCCGCGCCCACTGCGCGTCCGTATCGACCCCGCGATCGCGCCCGCTCCCGTTCACGCCGTCACACCCCCCGACGAACCTGAACCGACCTGCACACCGTTTACCGTCGCCAGTTCCGGCAGATCGTCGGTGACTACCTGCATCGACACCGACACGTTGGCGGAGCCGCCCATGGGGACGTCCACCTGCTCCAAACTCATCGCGTACAGCTGCCCGTAAGCCTCGACGTTGACCCGCACGCTCGGTATCAGCTGCTCGATGTCCAATGGGGCGTCCGGCGCGAGCTGCGACCCACCGGGCAGGGTGACAGCGTCGCGAATGCTGGCGTAGTACTTCGCTCCCTCGTAGGCGGCGTTCTCCGCGTTGCTGACACCGAACACGTCGTCCCGGGTGAAGATCGCCTGCAGATTCAGTCCGCCCATCGGCACCCGGGCTGTCGCCTTCTCGTCGCCGGCCAGCAACAGGACGTCGTTGTAGGCGCTGCTGCCGTCGCGGGTCAGGGCCAGCCCGTCGCCCTGGAAATGCTCGTCGCCGAGCGCCGCGATCGGATCCCGGGGCGCCGGGCCGAGGATCGGCACGCCGGACACCACGGTCCACCGCAGGCCCATCTTCACCAGCTCGTCCATCGCCTCCGACATCAGTCGGGTGTCCGCCACCGCGGTGTAGTCGAACATCGAGCCTGTGGGGTCCAACCGGACGATGGGCTCAGCGTTGATGCCGTGCAGGTCGATCATCGCCGACCACATCTCGGCGGCGATGAGCGCGACGTCGGTCGACTCCCATTTTTTCGACATCGGTACCCGGGTGCGGGACATGAACGCGCTGCAGTCGCGGGCCTCGATCTTCAGGCTTGAGCGGCTGGCCGTCACCGACTGGATCGGACCCGTCCACAACGGCCGTGCGGCGTCGTCGATGTCCCAGACGCTGGCCCAGTGCAGCCACGGCACCACCTCGAGCTTCTCCAGATGGTCGTCCGGCGGCAGCGTCAGGGAACAGCGGGACGTATCACGCGTCACGCGGGACCACGAGCCGTCGCCGATCTTCTCTGGCAGGTACTGAAACATCGGCACGCCGGTTCGGGTATGGATAGACACCGCCTGGCGCTCGGGGACGATCATGGCTCGCGGTCAATCAGCTGCATGGTGACCTCGAACTCAGCACCCGGAGCGGCCTGCACAACGAACTCGTACGGGGTTGTGAGCCGGTCGATCACCGTCGGCCGCCACGGCGCCCCGGTCGGGGTGGTGACGATGCCACGCGGCTTCCACGTGCGGCCCTTGTACCGCGCAGTGAACCGGCCGTTGATGGAGTCCAGGGCGACGCTCGCCCCCACCGGTAGTCCGTTGATCTGCACAGGGAACAGCGACGACTCGCAACGAATGTCGGTGCCGGTGACACGCCAAAATGCCTGCACCGTCAGCGGTTCCGACCCGGCGTTGTGGATCTGGATGTTCACCGCCGACTCGCGGCACGCCTGCGGGAAATCCGCTGACGGCACGCGATAGATGTACTTCTCGAGACCGCTCACCGGCATGCAGCCACCGCACACGGGCGGCGGCTGCACCACCACATCGATCTCTTCCGGCACGCACGTGGCGGAGAACAGCACCGGCATCGGGTCGCAGTTCAGCGGCTCCGGGCAGTCCGCGGCATGCACCCAGTTGATCGCCTGAGCTTCGATGACATCCCACTCGGCGGTGAGCTCAATCGGCGGGTGATACACGTACGGGGCGGTGATGGTGAACTCCCACGTGACCTTGTAGACGTTCGCCTGCCGGTGGTCCTCGCCGCCGCCGACCTGCTCCACAACGATCTCCGGCGCCTTGGTGAGCACGACCCCGTGAGCTTCACGCACCAGCGTGTCTGTGGTCGCGCCGGTGTCGTCGGGATGGGAGGCCATGTAGCGCAGCACCCCGCCGCCCGTGTCGTTGGTCTCTCGCAGGCGGCACGCCAGCCAGTTCAACCCGAAGTTCGCGCCGGCGTGCGTGCAGCCGATCACCAGGGCCTCGAACGTCACCTTGCGGGTGGTGTCGCGGTGCGGGCCAGCGAACCCGCCATTTCCTACGGCTTCAGTGATCGGACGCTGCACCGGCACGGGGCCCAGCCCCTCGACCTTCGTCACCCAGAACCCCAGGAACTCCGCCGACTCTGGCTGCCGGGTGGAATGCCACGGCGCCAGCTCCACCCGGTAGATCTGGTCCTCCAGATACTGCTTCAGGCCGGTCCAGGAATCGTCGTATTCGATGGTCCGGGCGCAGCTCCGGCAGGGCGCCATGCCTTGCCAGCACATGTCACCGATCAGCAGCAGGCCAGTGCCCCACCGGCGGGCACCGTCGGGCGGGGTGTACAGACCAGGGTGGCCGTCCACCGGCTCCGCCGTGTCGGGCATCAGGAACATGCCCGGGTGCCCGGGTGCCGGCGTCAGGCTGCAAGCCTCCGTGCCAGGCGGAACCACAGGGAACAGCCCTGATCCCGGCGGGTCTTCCACCATCCCCGCCGGGTCGTAGTAGCCGTCACCCAAGTACGGAGTGTCACCAGGCAGATAGAGACCCGAGCCAGGCGGGGACTCGATCACCAGGGGCAGAGCCGGCACGCCGGTGATGATGCCGAGGTCGCTGGTCGGGATCTCCATGCCGAGGTGCGCGACGACACGGCTGCTGTTGGTCAGCTCGCTGCCATTGAGCTGAAACCAGCCTCGGAACGCTGTCACATTGGGCTCCTAGCTCATCAACTTCAGCAGGCGGTCGTGGGCTACATGGGCCGCCTGCTCGCCGCCGCCAACGACAGTGATCGGTGCGTGCAGCGTGACGTGCTGGCTTGGCCCTGAATTGGTGCCGAAGTTGGCGCGCACCATGTCCTCGAACAGACTCGTCTGCCGGGGTGACAGCACCCGCTCAGGCTCCACCGTGGCCTTGGGCAGCAGCCCCATGCCGTTCGCCACGCCGCCGCTGTCGAACGCCAGGAACGGCAGGAACATCGACACCAGGCCACCGATGCCGCCGGACAGGATCGGAGACAGCAGCCCGCCGAACATGTCCATGATTCCGCCGGTCAGCATTTCCACGATGGGCCCGGTTGCGGCGCCGACGAGCTGGCTAATCAGCTCACCGCCGATGTTGATGGCCGCGCCTCCGGCAGAGTTCATCAGGCCGCCGATGAGGTTGCCGGCGATGCCACCCGCACCCGGAGCGACGGTGTTGATACCGCCCGCGATCGCACCCGACACCGCGCTCGACGCCGTGCTGAGCAGCGTCTGCATCACCGCCTGCGTGATGGGAATGATGATCTTCTGGATGATGAACTTGATCAGGCCCGACAGAACCTCTTTGAAGATGCGGACGCGCTCGTCGACAGCCTTCTCCTTCGACGACCCGGAGCGGTCAGACAGCGCGCTGGTGTCCGACGTGACGCGGCCGGTGGCGTCGAATCGCTTGAAGTCGCCCCGGAACTGGTCGAACGACTGACTGATCTCGTTCAGCGTGTCCGCAGCCGTGATGTTCACACCGATGATCTGCAACAACACGTTGATCAGCAGGTTGATCAGCGGGCCGATGATCGGGACCTGGCCGACACCGAAGAAATCGGCGCCGACCGTCTTGTTGACGTTGACGCCACCACCGGTGGCGAAGTGCTGCACCGCGCCGCCGTTGGCGTACAGCGCCCGCCGGAAGGCGTAGACACCCCTCTGGCCGCCCATCCGGGCCACATCGCCGGTGGTGAACACGTGCTCGCCGGGCATCAGCAGAGCCGGCACACTGTCCTTGCCGGCGACTCCGCCGGTGATGCCGCCGCCAGCCGCCAGACCGGGCAGCTGCGGCGAGGTCCCCGATGATGCCGCGGAACCCGCAGCCTGCAGCGCCGCTGTGACGGCGCTCTGAATGATCGGCTTCAGCACCTGCTCCGAAAGCTGCGACTTGATCGCATCCAACACCGCAAGCAGCTGCTGCTGCCGAGCATCGTTCGCCGCCTCCATGTCGGTGAACGACCGCTGGATGATCGCGCTGGTATCGCTGATCATCTGACCGCCAGCCGTGAAGCCGGGGCCCGCGTTGGTGTTCACCGGACCGGACCAGCCGTTGCGCGTGAAGTCAGGCACCTTGTAGCCCGCCAACGCGGCAACCGACAGCGGGTTGCCCTCCTTCATCAGTTGGCTTGTCGGGGTGGCGGGCCGGTTCTTTGTCGAGTCCCGCTCGAGCTGGGTGCCCTTGTCGATGCCGCTGATGATCGAACCAGCGGCGTCGGCGAGGGGCGGCCCCATGGCGCTGAGCGCGTCGCCGGCGACCTGGCCGGCGAGCTGCTGTCCGAACGCGGCGCCGGGGCCGTCGACGATGTACACCGGCACTGGCCCGCCGGAGTAGCCGAGCGGGTTGGCCGACATGCCCATGCTGAGGCCGGCGCCCGGCGGCATCCCGGTGGCGGGCCGGTAGTACCGCTGGTTCAGCGCTGGGTCGGCAGCGCCGGTGCCGCCGACACCGCCCCGGGCCGCTGCAGCATCGCTGCCCCAGTTGAACGGCGTGCCGTCGGGCAACGTCGCCTGCATGTGGCCGGAGTTGAACGCGACGTTCATCGCGCCGGGTACGACAGCAGACGTGGGAATGAAGCCACGGCTGGTGAGCCAGTCGGCGGCGTTCCCGGTCGACATCTGGCGGCCGCCGGTCGGCATCCCGTCCATGAGGTTCACGAGGTCCTCGACGGCGGACGAGCAGTCGGCGAGGCCCTTCGTCAGATCTGCGGCGCCGGCCTGGCTGTACTGACCGGCCGGGACCTGTGACAGCAGCGCGGCATCGAACCCGCCCATCGGGACGTAGCCGAACTGGCCGGCGGCTGCCTGCCCGCGCTGGCCCTTGGGGGGCGCCAACTGCTTCTGCTGGAAGGTCGTCAGCGCGTTGATCAGGCTGGTGTTGCTGGAGTCCAGCACGCCGCTGTAGCCGCCGCCGGTGAGTACCTGGCCGACGAGACCGCTGATCGTGTCGTCGGACAGCCCGTTCTTCTTGTTGCGGGCAGCGACGATGGCACGCACCACGGGGCTCGTGGTGGTGAGCCCCATGCCGAGGTCAGCAGTATTGCCGCTACGCGCGAACGCTTCCAGCATCTGCGCCATCGCCGCCATGTTCGCGGGGCTGGCGCCGGTCGGCACCATGATCTGGCCGCCGGGTCCGACGGTCGCGCCCTTCGGGACGAGCAGTTGTCCGTCGCCGGTGAAGCCGCCCCAGTCCATCTGGTTCGGGTCACCGCCGAGCGCACGGATCGCGCCGGCCAGCGCGCCCTTGCCGACGTCGCCGCCGAACGGCTTGGCCTTCGGGCCCAGCGCCTGCGCCATCGTCGTGGTGTTGTCGGCGGTCGTCGCCAGAGCGGAACTGCCGCGGCCGAGCAGCGCGTCACGGATCTGGGTCAGCAGCCCGATCACGCTGCTGTCGGGTGCACCGAGCGCGCCGTCGGCGCCGACGACGCCACCGGTTGCGTAGCCGCGGCGGGACAGGCCCGCCCGGAAACGCGAGTTGATGCTGTACAGCCACGAGCCGCCGAGCGCCCGCATGGCCTCCGGGATGACGACGCCTTCGCCGCCGGACATCGGTACCAGCATGTTGTCCACGCCTGGCGAGAAGCCCGGCAGAACACCGCCGTCGGCGCGCGGCGGCCCACCTGGAATGGTCGGGGCGGCGCCGCCGCCGGCAGCCGTCACCTGAAGCTGGATGGTCTTCGACTGGTAGTTGCGGATCAGCGCGTCGATCGTGGTCTGCGCGTCGTTGGTGTTGGCCTTGATGACGATCTGGTTCTTCGAGACATCGTCGATCTGGACGTTCAGCTTGCTGAGGTCGTCCTTCACCTTCGGGATGTCGTCGGCCTTGATCTCGACCTTGCCCTCGGGCAGCTGCTTGATCGACGTCGCCAGGGAAGCGATCGTCTGCGCGGGGTCCTGGCTGCTGATCGTCGGCGTCGGGATACCGGGCGCGCCAGGCAGATTCGGGAACAGACCAGCCAGCCCCGAGCCAGGCTTCGGCGCCGGCGGCATCGGCGGGACGACGACAGGCGCCGGAGGCTGCACCGTGGCCGGCGCAGGACCCGTGATCAACCGTGCAGCAAGCTCGGGAGGCAGATTCACCACGGCGCCATCGGGGCCGACGATCTGCCCGTTGGGCCCCAGCGTGTAGCCCTTCACTTGGCCGGCGGCGAGCGCGGGGAGCAGAGCGCCGGCAACTGGTGGGGTGTTCAGCGACGGTTGGAGGATCTTGTCGCGGCCAGTGAGCGCGTTGGCGACGTCGGGCGATCCGGGCCGGGTGGGGTCAGATTTGGGGCCGTTGTCGGCGTTCCACTTCTGCTCCCAGTTCCGACGCCCGTCATCGAGCGACTTCACCAGCGCCTGGATCGCGACGGTGATGGCGCCAGCTCCGGCGCCGATTGCTGCACCCAGGGTGGTGCCAATCACCGGTACTACCGATCCGATCGCACCGCCCAGCAGCGCGCCGCCGCCGATCGTAGAAAGGCCGGACCCCCAGCCGGGGCCATCCGGGCCGGCCGACGACGTCACGCCGCCGGCGAGCAGGCCGGCGCCAGCCAGACCAATGCCGAGCGGGCCACCGAGCAGGCCGCCACCGCCGAGCAGAGCCCCCAGCAGCCCGCGTCCGCCGGCGCCAGCACCAGCGCCCGCTCCGCCGAGACCTAGCAGGCCCCCGAGCCACGACACCGTCCGGAACCCGGCGAACGCCGTCACCGCGGTCTGGACCAGACCGGGCATCGACGACAGGAAACCGGTTATCTGGCCGAGCACAGGCAGGATCACCCCGCCCCAGTCCCGGAACCCCGCCAACACGTCCCCAGCAAGGCTCACAACGTCTTTCAGGATCGGCAGCCACTGCTTGCCTGATTCGCGGGCGTCGTCGAAGAACTTCGAGATCTTCGACTGGCCATCAGTCGAGTTGACGAACTCCGCCCATTTGCCGGTGACCCGCTCGAGCCAGCCGAGGAACCCACCGTCACCGCCCGCCGCCTTAGTCAGACCGGTGATCATCTTGCCGACGTTCAGCAGCGAATTGCCGAACGCCCGCATGCCATTCAGGCCCTCATCGATCCACTTCCACATCTGGCCGCTGGCGACGTTCTTGTCCACCCAGTTGCCGAACCGGGTGGTGACCTTGGTGACGGCGTCGCCGAGCCGGGGCAGGAACTCACTGCCGACGCTGGACAGCTGCAGCATGGCGCGGGTGATCGGGGCGATCGCGGCGTTGGCGCGCTTCTGGCCCTCCGCGGTGTTGCCGAACACCCGATCCATCAGGCTCAGGTTCTGGTCATCACTGAGGGCGCCCATGCCCTTCTTGAGGGTGTCGTTCCACGACTTCGCGATGCCGCCGAGACCACGATCGACCGTCGGCAGCACCTTGTCGGTGAACGCTTTCAGGTCAGGGGCGATGCCGTCGAACATGTTCTGCTGGACGGTGTCCTGCTTGACCTTCTTGAGTGCCGGCAGTACGTCAGTGGCGACGGTGAGCGCAACCTCTTTGGCGTTGCCGTTCATGTCCTTCAGGGCGGCGGCCATCTTCTTGAGGTCGCCCTTGGACGCGCCCTCCTCCATGCCTTTGTTGATCGCCTTGATGGCGTCGCCCATGCCCTGGAAGCCGATGACGGCCGTGCCGATGCTGGCAGCGCCGCCCGCAAACAGGCCGGGCAGTACCAGTCCCGCCTGGCCGAGCTGGACGATAGCGCCGGCGAGGTTGGTGACCGCGAGGGTCGCCGGCGCGAGGGCCTGGGCACCGAGACCGAGGGCGGCCAATCCGCCTGGCGACGTGAGGAATCCGCCGACGCCGCCACCGCCGAAGAACCCGCCGCGGCCACCACCACCGGCGGCGGTGCGGTTGGTGTTGATGCCGACGAGCCGGGCGGCCTTCTCTTGGCTGATGCGCGCCCGCTCGGCTGCGTCGGCTAGCCGCCGGTAGTCGTTGATCTGGCTGTCGGTGGACGACCGCGATTCGTTCGCGGTGCGCGTCAGCTGGAGCTTGTACCGCTCCAGCTCTGCCTGCATCCGCTTGTAGGCGGCTGCGGCCTCCGGCGACTTCCGCCCGAACAACTCGAGCGCTGTGGAGAATTCGTCCTGGGCCTTGTTGGCGCGCTTGGTGGCCTCAGTGAGGTCATCGACCGTGGTCTTCTGCTTCTTGGCCGACTGACTGGCTTTGTCCGTCGACTTCGCAGTCCGCTCAGCAGCTTTCGCCGCGTCGGTGGCTGCCTTGGTGACACCGTCGAGTGCGCCGCTGACACCGGTGTTGTTGCGGGACCAGTCCTGGCCGATCTTCCCCAGGGCGGGCCCGAGTTGGGAACGAACTACGGCGGCGAGCTTCTCGCCGAGTCCATTCGCGTCGATATCGACGCCAACGGTGATGGTCCCGGCGTGCGTCACCAGGTGAGGTTATGAACCAGCCGTGCAGCCTCAGCCTTTGTCGGCGGAGGCTGCGATCTCGTCTGCGGCCGGCGCGCTGAGGGCAGTAACGAGGTCGCCGAATGCGTTGTCGCCGTAGTCCTTCTCGTTGGGGTCCATCATCCGAGTGAGGAACTGCCCGTAGGACTCTGGCGCGAGATGCAGCTGGAGGAACTTGCCGACGATGTCGGAGCGGGTCTGGTCGGCGATGTACTTCCCCGTGCCGAGGGATACGGCGGTGAGGGCCGCAGCGCTGGGGGTGTGGGCGGCGAGGTAGTCGCCGTGGAAGTCGACGCGCTCGTGCTCCCATCCAGCGTCGAAGCGGACGCGCCATTCGGCTTCGGCGATGAGCCAAGCTTCCTGGGCTTTCTGCTCGTCGGTCAGCTCGGGCTCCTCAGGCTCGGCGGCGGGGGCGAAGGCACCGGTGGGCAGCGGGCTGACACCGCTCGGATCGTTGATCGCGACACCAGTGTGGTCACTGGGCACGTCGGCGACAGGCGCAACAGCAGGGGTGGTTTCCAAGGCACTTTCAGTCATGCCCCGAACGGTAGGAACCGGGCGTGCAACGCCTATGTGACGCGCGGATCCGCTGCCAGCACCTGGCGGGCTGCATTGAGCAGGAACGGCCGACCCTTCGAACCCGGGTGGTTCACCGACTTGAAGAACACACGCTGCCCGTGCCAGAAGAACGACAGCGCCTGCGCGCGGCGCGCCCGGATCACGTGGGGCCGGGATCCCTGATGGACCGCGGCGGCGTAGTCGGCGTGCGCGGTGACACCACCGGACACGTGCAGCGGGCTCGGCCACGTCTGCGGATCCTCACGGATCGAACGGCCCAGATGCCCAGTCCGCACAGGCACATTCACCTTGGCCTGGGTCGCGGTCTGCCGGGTCAGGCTGGAGTGCGTGCGCCCAAGGATCGGGTGCGCCTGGCGCTCCAGCCCGGCCTGGTTGACGTCGAACCGAATCGACGTGATCCGGTAGTCACTCACTGGCGTCGGTGGCGCGCGGCCGGCGGCCACGCTTGGGCGCGGACTCGGTCGGCTCCGGGTCAGGGTCGGTCTCGTCCTGCGGCGCTTCGCCTTCCGGCTCCGACTCCTGCGCGGGCGCAGCGTCGGGCAGCTCCTCGCGGTGCACCACGAACACGAACCCGCGGTCGATGAGGTTCTGCACGTCCGGCGTTAGCAGCACCGTGCGCTGATGACCGGCCAGCAGCTTGTCGGTCGGGGTGATGCGGGAGCCTTCGATTGTCACCTTGGTAGCCATGGGTGGTGTTCCTTTCTCAAAATCCGATGTAGGCCTGGGCCGACCAGCCGAACCTGCCGCCCTCGGGTCCGAACGGCACAAGGGTGTCGGTGCCGACGCCGATCGGGTTGTCGTGTTTGAGGACGTTCGTCACGGCGCAAAGCGCCTGCTCGATCCGATACGAATCGTCGAGACTGATGCCGGCCTGCTTGTCGTAGTCCTCCCACGACGTGTCGAGACTGATTGCAGCGCATCGCGCTACACCAATCTCTATGGCCAGAACCCGTGGCAATCCGCAGGGATTCACGTTGATAACTGGTTCGGGGAAGTTCTTCGACCGGTAGCGGCTTACGACCCGGACCCAGATGAATGGCTCGTCGCAATCAGTCTCGTTCGAAAAGGCATCCCACGCCTCCAACGGCGGACCGTCGGCGGCGAAGAATCGAACATTCTTCGTGCCCCCACCGTCAGGCGGGACGGGCTGGTTGGGGTCGAACTGCGACTTCAGTGCGGCGATGAAGCTGCCGATAATGGCGATCGCCGGGTCGATGCGTACTGGCTGACTCATCAGATGACGCTCGGCGGGGCGGCCAGATGGTTGGGGTTCACGCTGGACAGCCACAGATCAACCTCGGGGATCCCGGTCTTGCCCTTGCTGTAGATGTCGTTGGGGTTGTACACCTCGTAGGAGACGCCACCTTTGGACACGTGGGTGACGTTGCGCGGCAGCCGGCACTTCCCGCCGTTGCAGGCCGCGAGGAACTCCTTGGCAAGCATCCCAACGAGATTCGCCGTCCCCCGCGGGGGCGGGGTGCCGCGCTGGTATTCGACTGACCAGGTACCAGGCTCGCCGAGCGGGCGGCCGAGGTTCTGTCCGGGCCACGCTTGGTCGCCGAGACGGTAGAGCGTGTCCTGCTCAAGCTGGTAGTCAGTGGCGGCGAGCTCGGCGCCGTCGACCGTCACCTTCGTTATCGACACGACCGGACCGGGCAGGTGCAACATCCGTGGGCCCGATTTGATGCAGCGGCCGGCACATCCGCAGCCCTGCGCGAGGACATAGAGGTCGAGGTCGCTGAGCATCCCGTAGAAGGCCGGGCGCTGGTAGTGCTGCTGATCCCACCAGCGCGGCGGGCATGGCCGGATGATTTCAGGGCAGACACCGAACTGGCGGCCCGACAATGCGTAGAGGACCTCAACGGCCAGGTCCTCGGCGGCGTTGCGCTGCAGCAGCTTAGCGTCGTACTCCGCCTGCTCACTCGGTGTCGGGTTGTCGCCGAGGACTGGCAGCTCCGGCAGACACGTCCGGTCAATCGGCCAATCGCAGCTCATGAGCGGTGACGGTAGCGACGCACGGTGCTCACCACGCCGGGCAAAACGAAACATCCCCCGGCCCAACAGGACCGGGGGATGTCACGATTCGCGCGAACTACGCGGGCGTCACCGTCGCGGTGCCACCGGTCGGCACCGTGGCACCGGCGGTCAGCGCCGGCAGCGACGGGTCGAGCGTGACCGTGTAGTTGCCAGCCGAACCCGACACCTGCACCTGGCCGACGGCGACACCCGGCAATGCCTCGATCGCCGACAGCAGAGCCGCGGGCAGTGCCGTCACCGACACGGCGGCCGTGTCCTCGGTGCCGACCTTCAGGCTGAAGTTGCCGGTACCGGTCACGGCCACGGTGTACTTCTTGCCGCCGCAAATCGGCTGCGCAGGAGCAACATCCACCGGAGGGACGCCACCCGGCGCGCCGTAGTACGGGGCCGTCAGCGTGAAGATGGACGCGATCGCCAGCTCGCACGGTCCGTCACCCGGAGTGACCTCCGGCGGCTTCACGCCCGTGCGGAACGCGCGGTAATGCGACTTCTCCTGACCCATGGGGGTCAGCAGACGGCCCGGGGTGCCGTCGTCGTCGATCTCCATGACGTTGTACGGGCCGCGGCCCCAGCCGGTCGCCGCGATGCTGATGCCGGTGAACTTCAGCGTCGACACGTCGGCCGAGACGGTGATGCCGTCGAGCGTCCATTCGGTCGCCGCGATGGCCAGGTAGCCGTACTTCTTGCCCGAGCCCGACGACGCGAGATCCGCGTCGGTGGTGGGCGTTACGCAGTCGTCGTCGGACCGGCCCGCGGTCCAGACCTCGATCATGACGCCGTAGTCGCCGTCCACATCGGGCCGGTCCTCGTAGCCGATCGGCACGTCCGCGTGGTTCAGGACCTGCGGCCAACCGTTCAGCAGAGTGATGACACCGGTGTTGACGTTGCACATCTCAACTTCGACGTTGTGATGCTTGCGCGTCGCCGGGGTGGTGTCGGAGAAGCACACCTTGCCTTCGGCGTTCTCCTGCTCGAGTTCCTTGCGGTCCTTCATCACCGGGGTGATGGCGACGCGGACGAATCCGTCGGTGACGAGATAGTTGGCGGGGCCAGCGATCGGCTTGCCGCAGCTGTTGACCTTGGTGATCCGGAGCTTGGTGCCCTTGATCAGCGTGAAGGTAGCCATGACGGCGTGCTCCTCATTCTGTCGTGCGGGGGTCCAAGGTTGCTGGTGACGCTATGGGCGGGGCGTGCAATGCTCGGCTGCCAAACCAGCTGGGAGCCAGGTGATCCGGGTATGGCGAAGCCGCCGACCGTTCGACACGGCCAGCGGCTCCGGTTACAGAATCGTGCTAGGCGGGGTTGTCACCCTGGCCGTTGATCAGCGCCAATACCTTTGCCTTGGTACGCAACTCGTGAGCGTCGATGCCCTTGCTGTTGGCGTAAGCCTTCAGCTCGGCCAGGTGCCAGTCCTCCGACGGCTCGCCTTCGGGGAACTCTTGCTCGACCTGCGCCAGCGGCGTTTCAGGCTCAACGCCCGGCAAGCTGACGTCGTGCAGCTGGCCGTCCGCGGGCAGCTCGGTGCCATGGTTCTCGACGCCGGTGCCCTCATCGACATCAGGGCCGTCGAACGCGTCTAGCAGGCCGGCCTCGCGGGCGTTGCCCTCCGGTACCCGGTACAGCTTGCGTTCGGCGCCCTTCTCGCGGGTAAGGGGCTCGATCGTCTCCGGGCCACCGATCTCTAGCAGCTTCGCGAGGCCAGGGCCGCGGAGCGTCGCGTCGACGAAATCGATTGTCGCGAAACCCTCGTCAACGACAACCTCAACACCAGCAGGCATGACAAACCCTTCCTATGGGGTGATCTGGACAGCGCCGACGGCCTTCTCATAGCCGACGACGACGTTGCGTTCTGCGACCGCGAAAAAGCGGTTCCATTCGAAGTACTCGGTGCTGCGGACGGTGGCCTCACCTCGCCAGCCGAATGTCGGCGACGTCGCCACCAACCTCGTGCCCAGCGCATCGATGTAGCCGCCACCGAACACCCACGTGTGGCCCAGCGGAGTCTTGAGCGACGAACCAGAGCGCACCAGCAGCATCGCCTGGGCCGCGATCGCTGCCCACCCGGGACTGGCGTGGATGAGGCCGATTGTGTTGGTACGGGCCAGCATGTTCTCTAGTTGACTCACGGCGTCCACGATGTTGGCCGCCGTGTGGGCTGTGCCGGCGTCCGTCAGCATCCGGGCGGCGAACTCCGTCTCGACGGCGTTCTGCTCGAGCAGGCGCAGGTTCTGTTGCGCCCGCTCAATCACTTCTGCGCGCGATGGTGCGGTCAGGTCGCAGTCGTCCTCGGCCCACGCGGTGATCGGATCGAACGCGTCCGGATCCATGACTGGGCGGGTGCCGCGCTTCTTGTCGTTGGGGTCGGCGGGGGCACCGCACCAGCTGCCCGACCAAACGCCGAATGCCTTCTCGCCGCCGTAGTTGTGTGGGCGGACCTGGACACCGGCCGTCAGCCATCGGTACGGCTCGCCCTCATCGGCCCATGACGTCGCGCCGTAGAGCCCGTTGGGTGCCGGATTGACCAGCGGAGCATTGAATACGACGGGGGCCGGCATTGTCTCAACGGTCACGGTGTCCTCCTAAAAGTTGGAAGGCGGGCCGGGTGTGGACGGCCTTGGAGTTGCCCACACCACGACCCGCCTCGTCCAATTCGCTCCGCGTGCCTTACGGGCAGGTGATGGAGCCGCGGGCGCCGATAGCGCCGTTGATGCACAACGGAATCCGCACCAGGATCGACTGGTTGCAGCGCTTACCCACCTGGAAGCTGTCCTCCGTGAAGATGTGGGTGTACTGGTTCAGCTGCAGCTGCTGCAGCGGGTACTGCACACCCAGCGTGATCACGTTGGCCAGCTGGCGGAACCACGTGCCGGCCGGGTACAGCATCACGTCGACTGTGTTCGGCCAGTTCAGGGTTGCGAGGTTGCCCGGCTGGCCGGCGCCCTTCGTCTGCCAATCCACCACGTACTGCAGGTAGATGTTGCGGACGGCGAGCCACGAGTCGATCTCGGCGTTGGTGACGGCCAAGGTGTCCTTGTCCTCACGCATTGCCAGGTCGGCACGCAGAACCTCGCGGAACCACACGGGCGCAACGCCTTCGATGACGGCATCGTCAGCCAGGCCCTTGTCGATGCGCAGGTTCACGGCCTGCAACGCCAGCCCATTCAACACGCCGGTTGTGGCGCCAAGGAACTGTGCAGCCGGCAGAACCTTCGCGGCGCCGGAACCGGCGACCATCTTGCCGATGGTCTTCTGCGAGACACGGTGCTGGTGCGCGACCTGAATCTGCGCCAACGCGTTCTCGATGGCCTCCGGCCACGCCTGCCGCTGCAGGATGCCCGCCTTCGCGGCCCAGCCGAGGGCTTCCAGCCGCCACTCGATGAACTGATCGGGGCAGGGCAGCTCCATGATCGGCTTCACCGCGGTCGGGTCGCCCTGGGCGTTGGTGGCTTCGAGCTCGGCCTCGGTGTACTGCCACAGGCCCGTCAGCAGCGAGCTGATGTCCGGGTTGACCGGGACGCGGACGCCGCCGCGGCTCATGTCGAACGGGAAGTCCGGCAGCGAGATCAGTCCTGAGGCAGGCGGGACGGCGCAGAACGTGTAGATCTGCTGCGACGGAGCGCACCAACCACCGGCGGCGACGAGCGTCTTGGCGGTGGCCTTGCCATGACCGGGCACCTCGGTGCCCAGAGAGTCGAGGAACTCCTGAACGTCCGACTCACTGGTGGCGAGCTTGACCTCCTGCTTACGCGGGAGGGCGGCGATGGCCTGCTTCGCGAAGCCACCGGCCGCGGTGCCGGTCTGCTGCAAGCCCTGCCCGGAGGCGGGGTCGACAGACGAGATCGAGCGCGCGATGTCGGCGAAACCGACCTCGCTGTTGCCGAATTCGGCGTACTTCGGGGCCGACGGCACGAGGTGCCAGCCCTTCGGCTTCTCGCCGCGGCGGCTGGCGTCGACGTCCGGCGCGGCACCGGGGGCGGCACCTGCGAACGTGACAGGCCGCGCGCCGGCGGTCACGGTCTGCGACTGCTCGGCGGCCTCGGCGGCGACCTGCTCGGCTTCGGCGACGACGTCAGCGGCGGCGGCTGCGCCCTCGGCGCCCTCGTCGGTTTCCTCGGCGGCTGCCTCGGGCGCGGCCTCGGAGGTCGCGGTCGTTGCAGCGGCGGCCTGGGCCAGCACCTCGTCCAGATCGGCTGCGTGGGCGGTCTCGGAAGCAAGTGCCTCGTCGCGGGCGGTGTTCAGGGTCTTGACGTCGGCCAGCAGACCCTTGAGGTAGGTGACGTCGTCGTTGGACAGCTCCTCGCCGGCGCTGTGGCGCGCCCGAACGAGGTTGATCTGTGCGGTGGCCTGCTCGATCAGAACGTCGAGTTCGACCGTGGTAGCGGGAAGCTGTTCTGGCAGCGAGAACTTCACTGCTCTCTCCTGTCTTCAGGGATGGCGATATGGCTTTTCGGCGATCGCTCCCCGGCCCGCAGCCAGCAGGTGCTCTCTACGGACGGGACAGTAGAAACGGGGCGTGCAACCACGGTGTCAGGACTGACGGACTACGCGTTTGACCGTGCCGCCGCCGGCCTCCCGAATGAGGCGCTTGGCCTCAGTGATCGACAGAATCGGAGCGTCTGCCGGGGTGCTGGTGCCGTCTGGGTAGGTGACGATGAAACCCAAGGTCTCGCCGCCCTGGACTACCTGATTGCGTTTGTTGCAGCCGCAGCTCATGGTCAGACCGCCCCGGCGAGCAGCTCGGCGATTTCGTCGTTCGGGGACTTCGGCTTTGGCGGCTCACCGACCAGTTCGGTGGCCTGTGCCAGAGCCGCCTCCCGCTCGGCGGCCAGCGCGGCGCGGCGCCGGTCCTCGGCCAGAACGTCAGCCATGACAGCCGCGACCTGCTCGAGGGTCACCGGTGCAGTGTCGTGCTTACGGCGGCGCGGCGACATCGATGCCACCAACGCGACCTCGCGGCCAGCATCATCGGTGCGGCCTCGGACCGCGAAGCCGGGTGTATTCACGGCGAGTGCGGCGATCAGCTCGAGGCCCTGGCCGCGGTCGCGCCAGTCACCCGAAATCGGTGCGGACAGGCCCATTTCGATCTGCTCGGCCGTTGCGCCCGGGGCGGCGACACCGGAGAACCAGATGCCGTGAGCGTCCTCGCCGACACGGACCAGTGCCCAGCAGGTGCCCGTGTTGTCGTAGTGCGCCAGGGCGGGCCCGGCGGCCAGACTGGGATCGGCGTGACCAGTGCCAACGGTGAGCCGGCCAACCGACAGCCGAGTGCCGTTGTCCAGCCGCAGCGGCGGGCTGGTGTGGAAGTTCGCGTAACCCGTGCTCGACCGCGGCACCAGAACGCACGAATCCTGGATTGAGCGGTGGCACTGACCAAAGACGGCCAGGTGACCGAAGATTCGGCCATCGTCGCCCATCGTGACCGGCGTCGGCCCGGTCAGTTGCGGATCCTCGAACATGCGGTAGTCGTAGACGCGCGGACGGAAGTCCTCGGCAGCGCTGGCGACGATGGCGACGTCACGAGTCGACCGCTCAGCGTCCAGGGACAGTCGGGTGTCGAACGCCGGGGTCGCCACCATCGTGGTGCCGATCAGTTCGGCTTTCGTGACCGTCATGTAGACGGGCTCGTCGTTGTCGAACGCGTCCCAAAGGTCTTCGCCCTCAAGGGCGTTGCCGGCGGCGTCGGTGTACATCCATTCCGCGTCGGCCAGGTCGACGCTGGGGTTGGAGACGCCGTGGCTGTTCTGCATGGCCATCTCGTCGGCTTCGGGCGTGTTCAGCAGGTATCCCGAGCCGAGGATGTACTCGCCGTCGATGCGAGCGTTCTCGATGACGCCGACGGTGTAGGCGTCCATGTGTCCGCCCTGGGATTGCTTGCACCACATCAGCGGCAGCGGAAAGCTGCGGAACGACAGGTCGATGTCGGCAGCCAACATCCGCCCGTCCGAGGTGGGGGATCCGATGAGGGCGATGGCCTGGTCGGTGAATGTGCGGTACATCTCCGACTCGGTGGTGTCGTCTGTGGTGGCCTGATCGGTGGCCATCGTGGACGTGCCTGTCATGGTGAACTCCTGATCACTCGGTGCGGTCCAGCCGCCGGATGCCACGGTGCCGACGCCGTCGGCGTTGTCACGTGCGCGCGTATTGCCTTGCGCGGCGCGGCGTTCAATTTCCTCCGCCTGGGTGCGGCCCTCGCGGTTGATGGCGACGGAGTCGCGGCCGTCGAGCCGCTCGGTATGTGCGTCGACCTCGCCAGGCAGCGGCTCGTCCTTCGCGAGAATGCCGAGCCGGCAGCGGCAGTTCTTCACTTCCTCCGGCGGCCCGCTGGGGTCGCCGGGGAACATCAGCGACGCGGCGCCGACGGTGAACGCGGTCCCGATCGGGACACGCTGACCCCACGCGGCCCAGTGCGTCGGACGCGTCTTGCCGTCGAGCGTTGCGAGCCAGACGGATTCGAGGTCGGCGGCGTCCTCGGACTGCTGAGCCGCCGTCAGAGTGGCCTCGTTCTGCACCGATGCCGCCTGGTGGCCGGCGGTTTCGGCGATCTTCCGCATCTGCTCGCCGGCGGGGTCGAGCATGTCGGCCGCCGCGGCGCGCCCCTCAGCGGGCTCGGCGGCCTCGACCGCCGCGGTGATCTTCGCGGCCACCGATGCCGGCGTCGACGCGGCGCGTTCACGCTGCTCGCCGAGCACCGCGTCACGTGCCTCCCGCAGCGCCGGCGTGGCTTCGACGACACCGGCGGCAGCACGGATATCGGCGGCGCCCATGTCGGGCACGGCGTTGTTGACGATCCGCATCACCGCGGGCTCGACGTCGACTGCCTTCTCGGCCTGCGCCCCGAGGTCGATGTCGGGCAGCGGAATCCCAAGGCCCTCCATCGCTTCCACAACAGCTGCGGAGAACAGCAGCGCAATGCCCGCGACGATGACGACCTCGGTGATCGTGGCCCAGTCGGCGCCGGCCTGTTGCTGCTCGACCGCAGCTGCGTCGGGCGGCAACTCCTGGTTCGGGTCGCCGTTGTACGAAGCTCCAGCAGCGAGCAACTTCGCGCCGAGCGTAGGCAGCGCGGCAGCCTTCGCCGAGGGTGCCCAACGACGAAGGGCCTCCGCGTAGAGTCCTTCGATCGCGCGCTCGGCCAGCACGGTGTGTGCGAGCACTTCGTTCGGAAGCGGCCACATCAGAGCCACACCACCGAAGCGACGTTGATCAGCATGTGCAGGATGTTGTCGGCGATGATCAGGAGCCACACTGACAGCCAGTCGGGCCGGTCAGGGCCGTGCCCAGTCGCGGTATGCGGTGGCCGAAATGCAAACGGCGCCAGCTGATTCTTGAACCACACCACGTGGCGTGCCAGCCGGAACCGGTCGATCACGATGTGGGTGCCGACGATTACCGCTAGCGCCGCGGCCGACTGGGTAACGAACAGGAATGGCAGCCCGTACGTCACTCCATGCGTGACAGCCGGCCACCAGTGCTTCGTCTTCTCCTGCGCCATCCAATCCGACTGGATCAGGTAGTCACCGACCATGTGCGCCAGACCAGCCAGTGCGATTGCCGTTGCGACGCTCATCCGACAACCTCGGCATCGATCAGGGGCATGGTCAGCTCACGCTCGACACGACGCCGCACCGCCGCCCGAATCCCCGCAGGGTCAATCCCGTAGCGATTGGTCAGCTCATCGAGCGACGAATCCCAGCCCTTGATCAGGTCGGGCACCTGCTCGCGCCGAACCGGGCCCATAACGCGGTGCGTCGCGTGCATCGGAATCGACTGCAGCCGATCGAAATCGGCGCGCGTCCGGCGCCGCTTCCCCGCCAACTCGAGCGCCCGGTCGACCAACAGATCGACAGCAAAATCAGTACTTTCACGCACGGCAGCCTCCTGCGACGTGTCCTCGGTGCCCGGCTCCGACTGGGGCACGGTGCTATCCGCCGGGGGCGGCGCCTGATCGATCGCCGGAGGCGGGGCCGGCTGCGGGAAATCGATGGCCTGCAGTGACTTATCCAGCAGCGGCAACAGCGTGGTGATCAGCTCCGGCTTCTTGGACACCTGGTCCTGAGCCCACTGCTGCCAGCCCTCCAACGTGTCCAGCTCGTACATGCCGTCGGCGGGCAGCTTCAGCTGCCGCACCAGGGCCTCGTTGGTGAACGCGCCGCGGTCGTTTGCGTCCTTCGCCTCGTCGGTCAGGTCGGGGTCGGCGGTCAGGTGGCTGGCGTCGTACCACAGGCAGTACTTCGAGGGGTCAATTCCCTCGGACGCCAAGACGTTCCGCAGCACTGAGTCGTAGATGGCCTGGCAGATAGTCACCATCGCCGGGGCCAGGTGCTGCTGCACATCCTCGTCAGCGACGATCCACGCGGACCAGTGATTCGACCCGCCCATCCCGAACAGGCGCTCTGGCGAAATCTCTAGGCCCATCGCCAGTCGCGTGATGGCCTTGTCGCGGGTCGTAAGCGTTTCGGCCTGCAGGTCCTTACCGAACTGAATGTGGGCGATATTTTTGATCTGGTCGCCAGGCGCGGTGATGACAATCGGCGCCAGCGACGCCATGCTGCCGGGGCCCTCCTCGCTGGAGGCCGTCGCGACGTCGAAGATCATCTGCTGGAGCTGGCCCGCAACTTTGCGTTTCGGCTGCGGCGGCGCTGGCGGCTCGCCCGGTTTGTCCGCCGACACCGGGGCTTGGGTGTCCGGCAGCGACGCCTCAGACGGGATCACCAGAATGCCGTTGTTGATCAGCCGCGAATCGTCAGTGTTGGCGATCTTGCGCGTCGAGCGCCGAATCTCGCGCAGCGGATCGAGCACCGCCTGCACTGGCGACGACGGCAGTGTGGCGTCCTCGGCGTCCGGGTTCCACACGCGGAAGATGCCGTCGCCCTTCTCGTGGTCGAACTTGTGCTTCGACCCGTCGGGCAGCTTGATGAGCGCTTCACCGTCACGCTGGCCGCGCTCAATCTCGCGGTGTGTCACCACAAACCAGCGCTCCAGCAGTGGCGAGCCGTCCGCCCAGCCGCCTTCGGGTTGCATCAGGATGGCGATCCAGTGCTCGCCCGGCACGGTCAGCTGCTCCGTCGCCCGTTTCACCAGCTGCGACTGTCCGAGCGCGCCGCCGGCGATCGATTTCACGATCTCGGCGAACCGCTGGCCCTCTGTGTTCTTCTCGTCGATTGATCCAGTCGGTAGACCGTCGTCGCCGATCTCGGATGCCACGAACCGGATACGGCTGCACGAGTTCGCGCGCCAGCCAACGTAGTAGCGAAGCTCACCGACGCAGCGGTAGTGCTCCCACGCCTCGTCCTGCCACTGCTTGCGCGCGCCACCGATACCGGACTTGAACAACTGGTTCACGTCCGTGACGGGGGCGGATGCGGCGGTCAGGGCGCGGCGGGCCACGCGCGCGGCCTTAGGCGTACGAACGACGCGGAGAGATCGGCCAGCCACGTGCGACACGCTAAAGACGCAGGGTGCTACGGGGTCTCGACGTCTTCGATCACGATGTCGTCGTCATCGGCCGACAGTGGGGCGGCCAACCCGACCAGATACGACACCGCCAGCAGTATTCCGATGTACTGGGCGACCTTGTTGCCGGAGTGCCACATTGGTATCCACACGGTGCCGGCCGCGATCCAGATGCTCACGCACCACGGGCAGCCAATGAAGTAAGTGGCGGTAGACCAACGGGATTCGCGCCGCCGGTAAATCGCAGCCGTGACGTGATCGGTCGTACCGTTGGCGTTCGTCCGGGCGTCTTGCAAGTGCCTCTCAACGAAGATCCGCACCGGGTCGAACAATGCGTCGTAGTTGATGAAACGGACGACCCGCGCGATGGCGAGCGCGTAGACGGCGAACGTGACGAGTTGAATCCCAAGGCTATTCATGCGCCGGGACGGTAATCACCGCTGGTGCAACGCAAATCGTGCTAGAAGTGCTAGACCCCGTGCTAGATCCGCGTTTCCCAGCCTGGCGATAGCGCTTCTGGCGATCGCGGTGACACTCGCGGCAGAACCGCTTGCCGGTCGATTTCTGAATGTACGTGTTGTACGCGGTCATCGCGTGCCCAGCCGAGCACACCGGGACCGCGCCGCCGGTGATCTGCGCATCAATCATGCGATCGAGTTGCAGCCGCACCCGGCCGAGCTCGGCCTCCACCTCACCCTTCTCGCGGTCCTTGGCCGCCAACTCCGAACGCACCAGCCGCAATTCGTCAGTGAACGCCCGTGTCTCACGCAGAGCCACGACGCACACCTGGGTCATGTCCTCGGCGCGAATCGACTTCACCAGCCGGATGGAGCAGCCGGTGCGGTCCGCTATGTCCTTCGCCGTCAGTCCATGAACGGTCAGGCCGGCGACCAGCCAGCAGCGATCAGGCCCAGGGAGGTCCTGCATGCGTTTCGAGGCCTTCGGGGAGGCGAGCACCGACGGCACGAGCTGCTCGTCGGGTTCCCACCGCTGCAATGGCTCCGCCGTCACAGGCCTCAAGGTAAGGAACTGGGGTGTCAAACCCCAACGTGAAGAAAACCGGCCCTTGCACCCTCGTGGTCGAAAGCCGGTGAGGGGCAGCGGGGCCGGTGTTTATGTCGACGACGCTACACCCGGCGTCCGACAAGTCAGCTGACGCGGCGCCGCCACGCCGCCATGTCCGCCACCGGTCCGCCGCGAGTGATGCCGTGCGCGGCGTTGTGCACCGACTGCGCGACTTGCGCCGCCGGGCTGGACAGTGGGCCGGCCATGTCCCACTCCACGCCAGCAGCGTGGACGCACACGTCATGGCCAATCACCAACGCCGCCAGCGAGTCCGGCTGGTGCTGCCCCGACTGCCATTCGATCGCCCGCTTCTCGAAATCGGGGAAGTACCCGGCCAGTTGGCAGGTGCCCACCTCGAGGGCTTGCAGCAGCGCCGCCGACCGGGCCTGCGCGTCGCCGACCCGGGGCCGGCCCTTCGGTGGCCACGTCGACACCTTGATCGGTCGCATCACCTCACCCGTGGTCGTCAGGTGCTCGACCGCGGCGCGTTTGATCGCGTCCTTGACCACCCGCGTGTAGGTCTCGCGCGCCGAGAAACCCTCCACCACGATCTCGCTGGCCCCAACGTCGATGGCCAGCCGCACAGCCTCGCGCGCCCATTGGTCCGACGTCATCGGCTTCGACCGGTCCGCGATCATCGCGACCCGGTTACCGCCCATCAGCGACGTCGCCACCACACCACACGAGTCGCCGGTGCCCGAGTCGGACGGGTCGACCGACACCACAGTCAGCAGCGGGTTGGCCGGGGCGACCGCGATCCGGTGCGACTCCAACCACTCACGCTTCACCAGGCCGCCCTCGGGATTCGACGGCACACCCATGAACTGCGCGAACCACTGCCGCTCACCCACCAGCGCGCGCTTGTCGGCGAAATCCTCAGGCGTGTAACCCAAGGCCGACACCATCGCCACACCCGGATCCTTCTCGAGCGCATCCGGCACCGTCGGATCACCGACAGCCGTCACGTTCGTCAGGTTCCACTTCCCGGGCTGCAGCTTCAGTAGCTCGCCGGCCAGGTCCTCCTGGTGCCAGCGCGTCATGACGAGCAGCTGCGAGCCGCCGGGATGCACACGAGTCGACAGCGAGCCCTGATACTCCGTCAGCACCCGCTTTCGGTGCGCGGGCGAATCCGCCTCCGACGCACCACCCACAACGTCATCGAGGATCAGAATGTCCGCGCCCTTACCGACGATGTTCGACGTGATACCCGCGGCCAACATGCCGCCCTGGTGACCCTCCACCAGCCAGCGGCCGACCGCAGCCTTATCCGCCGCGATCCGATACCCGAGGAACTCGGCGTTGTCCTGCACGATGCGCCGCACCTTGCCCGAATGCTCCTTGGCCAGATCGTCACCGTTCGACACGATCATGATCTGCAAATCCGGGTTCACCATGAACGCCCACACCGGCATCCACACCGCCAGCATCTGAGACTTACCAGTCCGCGGCGGCGTGTTCACGATGTCGCGACCATTCGGGTCGACCACCGACCGCACCGCGATCATGTCGAGCAGCTTGATCGTCGGCGTCACGTTGAACTTCGAATCCAGCATGCAGGCCAGCTCGGCGGGCGACTGCGGCCGGCGGGCGCGCCGCCTGGCCGTAATGCACGCCGCCGCAACGCTGATCACGACGAGCTGACCTCCATGAACGACACTGGGACACCGTCGAGCGTCGGCACGATGCCCGTGTGGGCCTCGAACCGGCGCAGGATCACGTCCGCGTAGCGCGGATCGAGCTCGACGCAGAACGCCCGACTGCCCAGCCCGTGCGCGGCGATCAGCGTCGACCCGCTACCGGCGAACGGCTCATAGACGACGCCGCCGGGGCGAAGGCTGTTGCGCAGCATCGCCTGGATCAGAGCTACCGGCTTCATCGTCGGATGCTGCGCATTGCGCGGCGGCTTGTCGACCTCGAACACCGTGGTCTGCCGATTGTCGCCATGCCAGCGCTCGCCGCCACGCCCGAGACGGCCCGCCGCGCCGGGGGTGAAGCCGTACAGGATCGGCTCGTGCTCCTTCAGCTTCTCCGACCCGTCGTCCACCTCGGCGAACAGGATCGGCTCGTGCTGGTAGTGGTAATCCGACCGGCCGAGCACCATCGTGTTTTTGACCCACACGAGGTTCTGCCGCACCAGCAGACCGGCCCCGCGCATCGCGGTCTCGAACGTGACGCGCTCGGTGTCGGCGTGCGCCACGTACACCGGCGCACCAGCGCGGCACACCACGACCAGGTTGGAGAACGCACCCGCCAGCAGATCCGGCAGACCGGCCGCCCCGTCGTTCTGGATCGTTAGCGCCGCCTTCGTCTTGCCCACGTACTCCACGCCATACGGCGGATCGGTCCACACCGCGTCGGGCCGCACGTCGCCGCACAGCCGCCGCACCGCGTCGAGATCGGTCGATGACCCGACGAGCAGCCGATGCCCGCCCAGCTCCCACACCTGGCCGAGCTGCGACACCGGATCAGCCGGCGCCGGGGGAGCGTCGTCCGGATCGGTGTGGGGCTCGGGTGGGAACAGGTCACGCTCGAGCGCGAGCAGGTCGCTGTCGGTGAAGCCTGTGCCCGACAGGTCCTCGAGGGAGGACAGAAGCTCGTAGATCTCGTTGCTGTCGTAGTCGCCGAGGTCGGCGAGCCGGTTGTCGGCCAGGACGATGGAGCGGGCGGTCTGTTCGTCGACGTCGATAACGGCGCAGTCGATGGTCGGCCAGTCGAGCGAGCGGGCCGCCATCAGGGTGTGGTTTCCGGCGAGCACCTCCATGACGCGGCCGGTGAGTGTTCCGGCGTTCACCACGATCGGCCGGTATTGGCCGTGCTTCGTGAGCGATACCGCGATCTGGGCGATGTCGCCGCGTCGGGGGTTGTGGTTGAAGGTCTGGAGTTCGTCTACCGCCAAGGCTCGGTAATCGGGCATGCGGGCAGCGTGATGCGGAGGGGTGAAAACGGGCTTAGAATGTGTTTGACACTTTTAGAAAGTGTTATACACTTTAGGCATGCGGATCGAGATCTACTGGACAGCCCTGAAGAACGGCATCACCGAAGCCGAGATCCGCGCCATCCTCAACAACTACGAACTCCGCATCTCCATCCCGACTCGAGAGGAAGGAATCGAAGCCGATGACTACTTCTACGTCGGCCGCGCTGCCGCCAACGAGCCCCACATCGAGGTCATCGCCGACCACATCGACCCCGAGGTCGCGCAGGTTTTCCACGCCATGATGCTCAAGCGCAACAGCGTTCGCGAGCTCGGCCTGCGCCGCTTCATCAAGCCCGACTTCGCGCGCCAGCGCCGCCAGCGCAAGCGCCGCGAATAGCGCGCGGGCGCTCCCGCCCGCACCACCACCCAACATCACCTACGCCAACGCACACGCTCCCCGCACACACCTTCACCTACACCTCCCCATCACCTGCACCTACGCCTACACCTTCCACGCAACAGGATCCGCAACCATGACAGAAAAGCGCCGCCGCACACCCGCCGACTACGAAGCCGCCGCCGCCGACTACGAACGCCACCCCCCGACCGCCGACGAAATCCGCTCGATCGAGTTCGGCCCCGGACTCCTGCGTATGGGACGCCCCCGCAAGGCCGACGCCGCCGCGGGCAAAAGCGGCAAAACCCCCGCGATGGCGCTCCGGCTCCCCGACGAAACCCGCACCGAACTCAAAGCCCGCGTCGACGAGGACCACGAAGCCGCAAGCGAATCCGAACTGGTCCGCGTCGCCATCCACGAGTACTTCCAGCGCCACCCCCGGCCAGGACGTGGCGGGCCCCGGTTCCCCGGCTTCCCAGGCAAGGTCATCAGCGTCACTGACGCACCTCGAGAGGTCGCCGAACTCACGGCCAAGATCGTCGGCGCCTTCGAGCACCAGTCGCACCGACAGGGCTTCGACTTCACGGTCAAGCCGCACATGGTCGGAGCCGGCGAAGCGACCGTCGTGTTCCTAGACGCCGAAGGCGGACTCATCAACATCAACATCGAAGAATTCGCCGCCGACCTAACCGAAGTGCGCCCCCGCTAGGGCGGGCTCCGGGGCGACAGCGGCCCCCAGTCAACGTGGCTGGGGGCCGCTCCGCTTTCGGTGCTCGTCAATTTCGCCGATCCACCCCAGCAGGCCTCGGAGCATCCGTAACGTGACGACCCATGGACCTCAACGTCAACCTGCCCCACGACTCCAGGGCGCCCAAGGTCAAAGCGCTGGTCGCCGAGGCGAAGAGGATGGGCAGTGACCCTCAGATGCGTTACGGCGCATCGCATGTCCTCGACCACCTTCTCGGTGGACTCCTCACGATCGTCGCCGACCTCGAACATGAGATCAACGTGATGAAAGCCGACAAAGCCGAAGCGGACCGCAAAGCTACGTTGGCCGAGCATCAGATGAGGCAATACGGCGGGTAGTCCGCCCCTCTCGGGCGTTGCGGCGCGCCGACAAGGCCTGCCACACTCGCACGCATGTTCGATAAATGGGCGCGGGAACTCCTCGGCTACCGCACCCTCCACCACGTCGACCGCCCCGTCTGGATCAACACCGCCCGAGCCTTCCCACCCGCCGGAGCACGCCGCGACCAGATACCCATGTGGACCAAAGCCGGAGGCCTCCACCTCGAACCCTGGATGCCCGCACGACAACGCGCCTGGCTACTCCGAGCCGACGGCACCTGGCTCGCCCACGTCGAACTCGAGGCCCGTAGCGGCAACGGTCAATCCACCCTGACGATGCAGCTCTGGCTACTCGCCGACGACATCACCGTGGCCGACCCCACCGGCCACCACGAGCAACCCACACGCGACCACCACGATTAACGGTGCTAGAACCGAGTGCGTGTCCATCCAGCTGCCAAACGAATCGACCCGATCCGTCCGCCTGGAAATGCTCTACATCCCCGAGGGATCCACCGCCACCGCCGACAACGCAAAAGACCGCCGACCCCTCGCCTACGGCAGCGCGTTCCTCTACGAACTCGACGGCAAGACCTACCTCGTAACCGCCCGACACAACCTCACCGGCCGCCACTGGCAGACCACCGCCTGCCTCGGCGCATACCCAGTAGGCCCGACACACATCAGATTCATGATCCTCGCCAAACCACCTACAGGCGGCGGCTGGCCGATCAAACCAACCGACGACGACCCCACCGTCGGCCAGGTCCAAATCCTCCTCAAAGCATTCATGAAACCCGTACTGGGCGACGACTGGAAACCGCAATGGCGGGAACACCCACACTTCGGACCGAAGATGGACGTCGCAGTGCTGGAATTCGACCTCCAACGCGACGAACTGCAACTATCCGCATGGAAGTCACCAGCCGCCCCGCGCGGACCTGAACAACCGATATTCCCAGCCCCCGCCGCCGGCCAGGACGTATTCGTCGTCGGCTACCCCGACGCACTCACGTCCGGCCCCGGCTTCCCGCTTTGGATACGCGGCAGCATCGCATCCGAACCCGCCTTCGGATTCCCCGTCAACGACATCACACTGCCCCTCATGCTCGTCGACGCCCGAACCCGCCGAGGCCAGTCGGGATCCGTCGTCATGAGACACATCCCCGAAGGCACTCTCGCCAAAAACGCCGACGGAACAACCGGCATCACCAACGGGCCGGTATCTCAAATCGTCGGCGTCTACTCAGGGCGGACCAGCGACGAATCCGACCTCGGCTATGTGTGGCGTATCGAGGCGGTCGACGCCATCTGCCGAAACGGAGTACCAGGCACGGACTCAGCCGCACCCTGGTAAACCGTCGTCACCCAACCCCGCTCGACCTCAGTCCTCGTCGCCCGATTCCTCGGCCTGCTGATTGATTATCATCTCACCGCCCTCGACGTAGTCGCCCTGCCGGAGATGGGCCGCAACCTCGCGCAGCGCCTGCACGTATCCCTTCCGGAACTCGTCACCGATCGACGGCGTATCCCGCTTCATCCGCGACGCCCAACCCCGCAGGCTCCGCGCGATCCTCAGATGGTTCACGTACAACGCCGGCTGCTCCACCAGGATCGTGTCGATCCGGTCCTGGTCGTAGCACGCGAGCTGCTCAGCATCGAAATCGAAAATGTCTGGTGTAGGCACGCCTCAGACCGTAGCGCCAGAGGCTCTGTTCCGGCAGTCCCGGCACAACCACTCACCACGATCCGTCCACGCCATCCACTCACCCGACACCAAGCCACCGCACCCCAGGCACAGGTGCTCCGAACGATGCTCAGCGGCCGCACCACGACCCCGCCCATACCGGACCGTGCCCCCAAGATCGCCCTCCTGACAGAACCGCTTCGCAGCACCCAACTCAGAGAACTCCGCCCGCGCCCCATCCGCACGCTCCGCCACATACGGCGCCCGATCATCCACACACCGCGCCTCGGCCGGCTGCCGCTCACGCACCGGCAGGCCATAAGCCACCGCCGCCACCCGCCGCAAATCCAACGGCACCAACGGCTCCGGCAACTCACTCACCGCGCTGCCCCAACCCATCCGGCGGCCCGCTGCGGTACTCATCTGGACCAGCAACGACAGCGTCGCGCATCACGTCCCGATAGGGACTGTTGCGCAACTCTTCCTCGGAGTACTCGCGATCAAGTTCGACGGGGCCGCCTACGGCATCGTTCAACGCCCGCAGCACCTCACCGCTACCGCCCAGAGCTTCGACCGCATCGCGCCGCAACCAATACCCCGGCGACAACATCACCGGCGCTCCGTCATCACCCGACGGCAGCGGACCGGTGATCACACCACCAGATGCGAACTGAGGCGGCTTCGGAACCAGCACCCACGACCCCACAGGCGCATCCGATGGCACACGAGACCATTTCGACGCACACTCCGGACACATCGCGCACTCGACATCGCCCGGCAACTCCAACTCGGTCGACGCACCACACGCACACGTCACCGTCCGTAGCTCACCCATCACCGGTCCTCCGTCCACTCGTCGAACACCCGCGGATTGCCGCACACACCGCAGCCCTCGACCACACGCCAGCGATTCCACGACTCCGGCCCCTCCGGGCCATTGCGGATCTCCGACCACACCAACGTCGCATCGATCCGGCGCCGCTCATGCTCCCGACCCACTTCGCACGGCAGCAGGTCCAGCAGCGCGCCAGCCAACTGCTGCTCGCTATCGGACGGCAGGAACACCTCGGCCCGACGCTGGTCCACCGGATCGACCATCGACAGCTCCACCAGCACGCCATCGCCCAGATGCGGGTCGTGCTGCGCAGTCGGGATCACCCGCACTCGAGCACCCAACGGCGTCGTGAATTCCCTGACCTCGCCACTCATGACTTGTCCCCTCCCGCTCGCTGCTTCACGTTGTAGACCGTCGCCCGCGCGACGCCGAACTCCCGCGCTAGATCCGCCGCCGACTCACCAGCCGCCAGGCGCTCCACGACCTCCGTCGCCTGGGCCTCCGACAGCGCCGGCTTCCGACCCGTATACACCCCCTTGGCCTTCGCGATCGCGATCCCCTCACGCTGCCGCTCACGGATCATCGCCCGCTCGAACTCCGCGACCGCCCCGAGCATCGACAGCAGCAGATTTGACATCGGCGAATCATCACCGGTGAACGTCAGGTTCTCCTTCACGAACTGCACCCGCACACCACGCTCAGTCAGCTCCCGAACGGTTCGCCGGAGATCCTCGAGGTTGCGCGCCAGCCGGTCCATGCTGTGCACGACGAGCGTGTCACCCTCGCGCACATAGCCCAACGCCTCGACGAGCGCCGGCCGAGCGGTGTCCTTCCCGCTCGCCCTGTCCTCGAACCGCTTATCCAACTCCAGCCCGTCCAGCTGCCGCTCGGTGTTCTGATCCACCGACGACACCCGCACATAACCGACCCGCTGCCCGTTCACGACTCACCATCCTCGGCTGGCGCGCACGAACCGCACAGCCACACAGAACCGAACATCCCCAGCGGGTCGGTATCAGCCACGTACCGCCGCACGCCCTCCGTCGATCCACACGGCCCGCACGCCGGCCGGCTCCGCAGCTTCTCCGCCTGACGGCGCTCGGCCTGGCGCGCGAGGAACCGAGCGTGTGTTGCCCGGCTCATGTGCCGTACCCGCAGTCATCACACACGATCGTCGGTTCCTCCCAGTGATCCATCGAGCGCGTCCGCATCGAGCTACACCGCGGACACCGAGAGAACGGGCGCAACCGCTCGACCTCGGCGGCCAGCTCGATGATCAGCTGCCGGGCCTCCATCCGCCACGCGTTGCCTGGTTCGGCGAACGCATCGGTGAACGCCTTCGCACGCTCCACCACATCGCCGCTCATCGGGTCGACTCCAACCACGCCCCGAGCTGCGCATGCAGCCCCTCAACCTGGCCACGCGTCAGCGTCACCTTCGCGTCGACGCCCTCGTCGGACGCGGTGAACTCGACGCCCTTCGTGGGCCAGCCGTCCGGGTCGGTGAACACCACGAGCTCGCTGGGCGGCGAGTCAGGCACCTCGACATAGCGCTGCTCCGGCGCGTACCGAGTGAACGGTCCGAAGTGACGCGGGTTGTACCCGCCGAATCGCGGCCCGCTCAACCACTCGGACAGGCGGTGGCTCCACTGCCACAGGTTGCCGACTCGATCCGTCCACCAGTGGTCCCGATGTTCAGGGAGAAGGTTCGCCGTGACGATCGGCGAACCGGGCCCGCAGACACCTACGACGTCGCCCGTCTTGGCGTTGACGTAGATCCGGTTCGGGTCCACGCCCTGGGCGACGAGGCCGGCCGCTTGAGCCAGCGCGCGCGGCAAAGCCGCCCCCTCGTCAGGGGCGGCCTGGCCAGTCGAGTTGTCGGTCATCGGCTCATCCTGCCGTGACGCTGTTGGATGCGATGCCAATGTGCTCCGGGTACTCCCAGACCACCAAAGGCATGGTGTCGGGGTCGTGCCAGAACACCGACACCATGCCTGCCGCAACCTCACTCACCGTGCCGGTGACCGGATATCCCGGCTTCCGCACGACGTCACCGGCGCGGAACGACTCGTTGGGGAGCAGCCAACGGAACAGGGGTGTGGCCTCGGCGCTGTTGTCCTCGGTGGTGAACATGACGCGGCCGCTGCCGATGCCGTGCACGTTGGTGCCGTCTGGATAGCGCAACAGTTCGCGGGCCAGTGAGCGGACCTCGCCGACGTAGAGGCTCATCGGGTCACCGCCGGGCCGGTGTAGACGTCGGCCTCACCGGCGGCGTTGGTGACGATGTGGCATGGCCACGGCGCGACGAGCGCGCCTCGGTCGTTGTAGCAGCCGGCCGCCACACCCTGCGTGTTGCCGGGGCCGCAGATGCGGTTGCCGTCGAATACGCAGTCCCAGCCGGGCTGGTCCTCCTGGACGGGGGCGGCACTGGCGGGTGGGGCGGAGATGATCGCGCCGGCGGGGAGGCCGAGTGCGGCGCCGATGACGATGCCGGCGGCGAGGGTGAAGCGTTGGGCGGTGATGAACATGGCGGGGGTCCTTTCGGGATCGGTGGGGTGGTGGTTGGTGGTCATCGCTCGTATTCCTCGACGAGCGAGCCGCGGGTCTCGACGCGGGCGTGCAGCACAGTGGCGGCGGAGCCGGGGGCGAACTGGCCGACCAGGTCGGCGAGGGTGGATTCCAGGGCGGCCTGGACCTGCGAGGCGATCCGCTTGGCCTGGTGCTCGGTGACGCCCTCGAGCTGGTAGGTGGCGGCGAAGCTGGTGAGGTAACCGGTGGTGGACATCGGAGGTCTCCTTCGGATGGGTTGGGGTGGTCAGAACTCGGTTTCGACGAACTCGCGCACCAGCGCGGGCACGAACGACACCATCGAGCCGCTGAAGGTGGACTCGCCCTTGCAGACGCCGTTGTGGGTCAGGTGGATGAGCCGGTAGTAGGACTCGTCGTCGACGGTCACGCGGACGAAGTCGAGGTCGGTGCGGAGCGCGTTGTCGGGGTTGACGCGGACCTCGATCCACACCGCGTTGACGACGGTCACGGTGTAGCTGCTGTCCAGGGCGGCAGCGATACCGGCGGCCAGGCTCTGGGCTTCGCGGGCGAGGACTGCGTTGGCCATTTGGAGCTCCTTGTCTATTTAGGTTCTAGACCACGTTAGCTCCGTGTCCAACAATTGTGCAAGAACTATTTTTAGACAGGATTTGCGCAGCTCAGAGTGTGAAACGGGGCCACGTACCGAATGCCCGACACGGGTACACCCCAGTTAGACGGATTGGTCATCGTCGTCGGCGGTGAACACCCACCGCCACGCCCACAACACCAGGGCGACCGGCACGCCGAGCGCCAGCAGGATGATCGCCGCGGTGTCCATCAGTCGTCGCCGTCCTGGTCGTCGATGCCCTCGGCCAGCGCGCGCTCGATCCACGACGGGCCCGCCTCCGGCTCACCCTCGGCCAGGCGCGTCACAGCCAGCCACTCCGCCAGCTCATTCGCCGGGATACCACCGGCGGCCAGGACGCCACGCGCCACACGGCACTGCAGCTCCCACAACGGATCACCCGGCGCCGACACCGTGCCGAACAGCTGCTCGCACTGGGCCACGGCCGGGCCCTCGACATCCGCCGGCGTAATGCGGCCGTCCACGAGGTCGCGTGCCATCTGCATCAGAGCGCCGACGCAGCGCTCGATCTCGGCGTTCGTGGGTGCGGTCACGGCTCAATCACCTCGGCATCGATCACGGGAGTAGCGGGTGTGGGCGCGGGGGCAGGGATGGCGATCTGCGGCGCGCGGGCGGCCAGGATCGCGCGCAGCTGCTCCTCGGCGTTGTCGATGACAGCCACGGCCGAGGTGACGTTCACGTCGATCTTCGTCGGCTGGATCAGGTGCAAGCCGGTGAGCCGGTCGTGCTTGTCCTGGACGTTCGCGACCGCCTCGAGTGCCTGGACGGCGGTGGTCAGCTTGTTGCTGGCCTTCGCCCGGGTCGCGACGGCGTACAGCTCGCCGATCACCTGCCGGTAGTTGCCGGCCGACATCGCCCGTGCCATCTCGACGTCCTCGGCCGGCATGCGGGAGATGTGCTTTACGACGGCGGCGTGGGCCGAGGCGGGGGAGCCGTACTTGAGGGCGTCGGCGATTTCCTGCCAGGTGCGGCCGGTGCAGCGGAGCCGGTAGGCGTCTGCGGCGCGTTTTCGGGCGGTGGGTCGTGGGCCTTGGGGTGGCATTTCGCGATTTTCCGTTCGGCGGGTGCTGGTGGGTGGGCCTGGCGGGTGGGCGATGTTGTGGCGATTTTTGGGGTGGGGGGTGAATTACAGGCGTGCAATTTGGCCCCTGGCTGCCTCGTGGGGCGATTTTTAGGGGGTGTCTGGTGTCCCTGCGGCGGGCCAGCCCATTGCGGCGCGGATTTTGGCGCTGTGGCGGCGGGCGGTTTCGGCGTGGTCGGTGTGGTGGCAGGGGAAGCCGTTGTGCATGCCGTCGGTGTCGCAGAGGTTGCAGGCGTCGATGGCTGCGGGGCGGCGGTGCTCCGGGGTGGGGTCGGTCTTCGGCTCGGGATCCGGTGTGGCAAGGGCGCGTTCGTCCATCCACGGGTCGGTCGGGTCACGCAACATCGCTGGGCTCCTCGGCGGTCTCGTCGGGGTCGGGTGTGGTCTTGGCTGCGAGGGCGGCGCGGGCTCGTGCGATGCCTCGGGCGTTGGTGTCGGCTTGGCCGGGGTCGTGGGTGCAGACTGCGCGGTTGGGCAGGTAGCCGTCGGGGTCGCAGAGTCGGCAGTTGGCGATCGCTTCGGCTGCGGCTGCGGCGCGCTGGTAGGTGGCTTCGGAGTCGGCGGTGAGGTCGCGGCGGCGTTGCCGTTCGGTCCAGCGTTCGTGTGCTTGGCGGAATGCGGCGCAGGGACGGCAGGCGGGTGCGGTGTCGTCGGCTGGTTGGTCGCGGTGGCGTACGCAGCGCGACGGCGGCTCGGGGTCTCCTGGCTTCGACGATCGCGCGCGGGGCTCGTCGCCTGAGTCGGGTGCTGGGGTGTTTGCGGTTGGCTGGGAGCTGGATTCGGCCCCTCCCCCAAGGTGACCACCTTTGGAGGTGAGTGAACCTGAAACAGAACCAGAAACAGAAATAGAGGGTCCCTGGGAGGGTCCCTGGGTGGTGTTTGCTGGCTCTGCGTTTCCCCAGGTGGCGGGAGGGTCCAGGGGAGGGTGGTCGGGACCCTGGTTGGCAGGGTGGTGGGGAGGGTGGTTTTCCTGGGGATTGGGGATAACCAACTGAGCGGGCTCGAAGCCCTCCGCCACGCGCTTCAGGTGCTGCTGGGCCAGCGTGTAGTAGGCCACCAGGTCGGCCTGCAGCTTCTTTCCGTACGGCTTGTCCGAGTCGATGACGGGGATGGTGATCTGCGCCAGCTCGGCGAGCATCACGTGCGCGAACTTCGGGGAGTCGAAGCCGCACATGATCTTCAACGCGGCCAGCAGCACCGACGGTTGGCGCTCGAGGTCGTCGTTGCGGACGCGGGTGCGGATGAGGCCTTCGCCGGTTTCCTCATCGATGTACACGTATCGGCGGGCTTCCATGCGCGCCAGGGCTTCTCGCACCTGGGCCTCGCTGGCGGGGTTGTCGCCGTCGCGCATGGCGTTGCACCAGCGGGTGAAGTTGATGGGGAACACGCCGGCCGTGTTGACACCACGCTGCCCATTGAGGACCTGCCACAGCAGCTTGTCGAACACGGGCTGGTTGCAGAAGTCGCGGTCGGACCACTGGGAGAACAGGTTCTTTGCGTACTCGCGGGTGGTCACTGGTCGGCGGCTTTCTGGCTCGTGGTGGCGGGGCTGCTGGTGGTGGTGGCCATCGCGTCGATTTCGTTGAGGTCGAAGCGGATCAGCCGGGGCCCGAAGCGGTGTCGGCGGACGCGGCCCGTGTCTGCCCAGCGGATAAGGGTTTTGGTGCTGACGCCGATGTGTTGCGCCGCTTGCTCTTTGGTGGCCCAGCGAGGCGTAGGCGCCGCCGTGTCCCCTTGTGGGCTACTCACGGTGGTGTTGTGTACGCCGTTGTGGTGCAGCAGGACCGGCTCAGACATGGGGCTTGCGTCGAATCCAGACACCGGTGGTGTCGGCCTTGACGTCGTAGACCTCGAACGATTCGCGGCGGAGGGCGAGGTTGTCGGGGAACGGGAACCATTCGCCGGGGCTGGCATTCATCTGCTCGCCGAGTTCGGCGATGTTGTCGCGGACCTCGGCCTTGCGGCGGCTGAACAGTTTCACTTCGACTCCTTCGGTAGGGCAGGGCATTTCGGGTTATGGCCCTGGGTTGTTGGGTGGTGGCCGCAGTCGGGGCAGCGCTTGAGTGCGATGAGTTCGCGGCGGGAGTACGGCAGCCAGATGGGCTCGGTGTCCGTCATCGGCGCCGGCTTCGCCAGAACCAGGCCGTGCCGCCGTCGGTTGCGTCGATCTGGCCCATGAGCGGATTCGCCGGGTCGATACGGCCGAAGGGCTTGCCCTCCCGGCGCAGCTTGCGTTCGATCTGGTCGGCGTCGATGCCGTACTCGCCGCAGAATTCGCGGGCGACCACGAGCCCAGCGGGCTGATAGGCGCGCTTCATCATCAGCGCGATGGCGACGAGTCGGTGCGCCATTTCCTGAGGCTCTACAAGGGATTCCGGCTCGACCATCAGTCAGCGGCCTTCCGCTCGTCGAGCACGTCTCGAATCGCACGTGCCAGGTCGCCGACCTCACTCTGGCCCCAGCGAGTCAGGTAGGGCTCGATCAGCTCCCGAATCCGCGACCCCACCTCGTCGCTGCCCTGCTGGCACCCATCGCACAGGCCCGTGTCAGGTTGTGAGAACGATCGCTCATCACCGAGCGCAAAGCATGAATTGCACTGGTAGCTCATGCTGTGGCCTTTCGTGCGTTGCGTTGCATGCGGCGGCGGATGGTTTCGCGTTCCTGTTCGGTCTTGCCGCCCCACACGCCGAACCTCTGGTCGTTGACCAGGGCCCAGGCGAGGCATTCGGCTTGGACGGGGCAGGCCTCGCAGATGGGGATGGCGATGGCTTCACGCTCGGCGCGGATGCGTGCGGCGCCGTGGCCGGCGATGCCCTCGGGGTCGGGGAACCAGATGTCGGGGTCGTGGTCGCGGCAGAGCGCGCGTTGGCGCCATTGGTCGTCGCGGGTGCCGCGGGTCTTGGTGTACTTCGTCGGGCCGATGTTCATGACCGGACCTTCCTGTCGCGTTGTTCCTTTGCGGCGATACGGAGTTCGCGGGTGACGGGCAGCTTGTAGCGCTCGAGCTTGCGCATCAGCGACGCGCAGGTGATGCCCATGTCGGCGGCGATGGCCGGCTGGCCGAGACCGGTGCGGACGGCCGCGGTGTACTCCTCGACGAATGTGCCGAAGGCGATGAATTCGCCGGCGTCGCGGGCGATCTCCCAGCAGGGCCGGCACATGCCGCGGCTGTATTGGGCGCGGCCGCAGCCCTTCACGCAGCGGGGGGAGTGGCCCCAGCCGTCGTGCAGACCGCGGGGTTTCTTGCGCACCTGGTAGTCGGTGGTGAGCGCGTCGACGATGCGGGGCGCGACCCACTTGGCGCCGGGGCCGAGGTTGTCCCGGAGGGTGCGTGCGACGGCCGCGGTGAGCGCGTCCATATCGACGCTCGCGGCCGTCACTTCTCGGCCTCCGCTGCCGCGGCCCGCAGCAGTGCCGACACCGCAGCGCGCACGTTGCCGCCGCCGACGTAGCTAGATCGCCCGTCCTCCAACCGATCTGCGACCTGCCGGAAAAACTTCGCGTCGGTGTCGTGCGGCCCCTTGAACGCGACGGTGGGCAGCTTGATGACTGCATAACCAGCCGGCGCGAGAGCGGCCTTCAGGTCCTCCAGTTTGATGAGCGGCTCATACCCACATCCCGGCTCGTGGCCGTAGTGAGCGTCGCCGCCGTAGCAGGTGCATCCATTCGCTTCCTGCACAAACCATTCGCCGCACACGGAGTAGCGGGCCGAGGTGGTCACTGGTCGGTCCCGTCGATGATGGCCAAAATGTCGCGTGCCGCCGCCTCGAATGCTTGGGTGACGGGCCCATGCGGTTCGGGCAGCTGTGCGGCGTTCGACTTGTAGGTTTCAGCCAAGGCTCGAAAGGAATCGACAGTGCCGTGCAGCTTCTCGACCTCGGCGGCGAGATCGGCGTAGGTATTCTCGACACAGCCGTCATGCACCCAGCCGACACCCGCGCAGTACTCGCATTCGGCGTACGCGCCCGACGCCTCGCACGCCGGGGCGTTGCAGCCCGATCCGTGGCATTCGGGGCAGCGTGTCGACGCCAGCCGCTCCCCGCAGAGCTCGCAGAACTGAGGGCACTCCCAGTGATCGCGCTGCTCGGAGAACGCGGCCTCGATCGGATCCACCATGTCGCTCAGCGAGGCCGCAGGTTCCGAGATGTCGTCACCGAAGCCGAGCCGGCTGGTGAAGTCGCGGTGGTCCTGTTGCCGGCGTTCAATCTCGTCGACCAGGGCGCCGATGACCTCGGCGACGGAGCTGTCCGGGTAGGCCGGAGAGACGCCACACGTGCGGGCGTAATCGATCGTGCTGAGCATCGTCTTGCCTTTGAAGAGAACGTCATTGGTGTTCATCGCTGGGCTCCTCGTATGGGGCTGGTTGGTTGATGCGTTTGCGGGCAGCGGCCATCTGCGCCGGCGTGTAGTGGGTCAGGTGCCAGTGACCACCACCGCTGCACTCGTACGGGTAGAGCCGTTCCTTGGTGCCTGGGATCGGCGGCTGATAGCGGCGCTGGTACTTGTTCGCCGCGGCCCGAGACCGGAACCACCGTTTTTCGGGGTTGGAGCACTCGCCGACGTTGGTCAGGCGCTCTCGCAACAGCTTTCGTGCCCGGTTGCGGTCCTCGAGGGTGGGGAGCTGGTCGATCATGGTGACGATCGCGTCCAGGACGCCGCCGACGGTGTCGAAGCGGTGCACCGTGATCTCGCGGGCGAACACTCGCAGCTCGAACGCGGTCATCGGGCAGGCTCCGGAACCTGGTGCGCCTGTAGGCGAATCCGGTCGCGCAGGCCCGACAGCAGATCGATCACCACGCGGCGGACCTCGGCAGGCAAGGCCTCGTCGGCAACGAACACCTGGAGGCAGGCGTCAGCCATGACGGCCGCGACTTCCAAGCCGTCGCGGATCCCTTCGACGTGGGCCAACAACCACAGGTGCCCAGCCAGATCGCCGATCTCCGTCGCCGCGGCGTGCGCCTTGTCCTCGGGGGTGTCAGCAGGGTCAGGCATGGAACACCTCGCTGAGCAGATCCGGCTGCTGCGGTTGGGCCACCGCGGTGATGGCCGGCGGCGCAGCGGGTTTCGGCGGCGTCGGGTGCAGCGGTTGCGGCACCGGTGGGGCAGCCGGCGCGGAGGCCTCGTCCAAGCCGGCCAGCGCGCCACGCATGGTGTCGATCGCCCGCTGCAGGTTGTCGATCTGGTAGCCGTTCGCGACACCGCAGAGCTTGCGGACCGCGGCCTTCACAGACCGCGTCTCGGCCAGAACCGCACGCACCTCCGCGATTTCGTCGACGGTTGCCTGATTCAGGAACCCGGCCGGCTTGTCCTTCCACACGAGGTTGACGCCCAACGCGTTCTCGACGGAGCGAAGCTGGGCGCGCAGCTCCCGGATGGTGCCGTCGTTGTGCTCGTTGCGCGTCAGCTCGAGCTTGATGCGCTCTTTGACGCGCTCATCAACATCGGCCGTTGCCTCGTGGTGGGCGTCGGACCGGGCGCGGTTGATGGCCTCGGCGCGCAGGGTGTCCTGGCGGGCCATGATCGAGCGCACCGCCAGCCAGGACGGCTGGTGGTCGCGGCCCTTGTGTTCGGCCTTGACGTGCACCGTCATTCGGGTCTTTGACTTGCCAGGCGACATCAGGCCCCACCCGTGCGGCAGCTCGCCCTCGTGCACGATCGCGGGGTCCGAAACCACCAGCCACCACTGGTGGCACTGGTCGGCCCACGCGTCAGCCTTGCCCGGCTTGTTGAGCTCGTTGAGCCAGTCGGACCGGGAGACCTTCAGCTCGTGGCCGACGAGCACTCGGCCGCTGCTGCTGGTGAATCCGACGTAGATCGCGTCGCAGCCGCCGTCGCGACCGCTCAAGCCGCCGGCCGGATTCCACCCGACCTCGGGCAGGAAGATGCCGCCCGGCAGCGGGAGACCGGGTTTGATGTAGTGGCGCTTCAGCAGCGCCATGAGGTCCGCGGTCGCGCTCATCGCCGAGCCACCCACGCGTCCCAGGCGGTCAGGTGCGGGCCCGAATGACCTTCCGGCAGGCCACACTCCCGCGGAGGGATGAACGCCAGCGACTCGTCGCCGCAGGCGATCTCGGCGTCCACCACGTCATCGGCCGCCAACTGTTCCTCGGGTTTCGCGTAGCCGGTGCGCTTCGCCCACAGCAACAGGCACGGCAGCGAGCAGAAGTGCTCCGACGGCCCGTAGGTGTCGGTGGTGATGCGCAGGCGCTCACCGATGTCGTCGCCGCACTGGTCGCACTTGTAGACGATCATTCGGACCGCCCCGCCCTGCCGAGCCACGGCTCGAGCTGCTCGACCGGGCGGCCGGGTTCGGACGTCATCCGCACCCACTGCGCCCAGCACCACCGGGCATCCGCCATCGCGGTGTGCCGGCGGAACCGGTCGGGGTCGACGCCGATCAGGCGGGACAGCTGGTCGGACTTGTACGGCGGATCCGGCAGCTCACCGCGGGCCGCGAGCCAGCCTTGCGCCATCGACGCGGTGTCCAGCGGGTGGTAGTGCCACGCCGGTTCGATCCCGTTGCGGCGCAGCAGGCCGGTCAGTCGTTCGATGTCGAAACCGGGGTTGCAGCCCACGATGGTCGCACCGTTCGTGAGGTAGTGGATCTCCTCGGCCGCAACAGCTGGGCTCAGCGCTGTCGGCGCGTGATACCGGGCGTCGTAGTCCGATGCCATGTCCGGCCGCTCGGCCCGAAACCGGGCCAGGTGCTCGCCCGGGTCGTGCTCGATCGTGAACTCCCGCGTCTCCAAAGGGAATCCGGGCCGCGCCCGGATCCCGGCGAACTCCCAGACAGGCGCCTTAGGGTCCAGTCCGATGGTCTCGGTGTCGAGGAAGCAGTAATCGGTCATGGGTAGCGCTCTCTTACTTGGTATTTCGCGAATTCGTCGGGGGTGACGTTGTGGTCGCCGGTCTTGTCGCCGTCGCGCAGATGCAGGGTCCAGGCCTCTGGCGTGACGACGGGGATCATCCCGATCATCTGCACGCTGCAGACGGGCGGATTTCCCGAGCAGGTCGTCGTGTACTGCGGGATCATCGCGACCGACTCGGGGTAGTGGTCCTTGCCCTCGATGACGCCCGCATTGAGCGTTGGGGTGCAACCGGACGCCAGGACAGCTGCCGCGCCGATCGTGGCCACGCGATGCCGAATTGCCATGTCAGGACCCGCTTTCGATGTAGCGCCACTCGATCCGCGTCACCGTCGAATCGGGCCGGCAGCCCTTGTGCGACGCGCAGAAGAACTCGATGAACTTCGCCGGCGTCCAGTCGGGGAACCCCTCGCGCGCAACCTCACACGGGGTGATCAGGCCGAGCGGTTCGCGCCGGACCGACACCACCTCGACGTCGACCAGCCGCACCAGAGGCTCGCCCTTCTTGCGGCCCATCACCTTCCGGCACAGGGTCAGCCGGTCGCCCGGCTTGAGGATCAGCCAACCCATCCGGCGCGTAACGGTTTTCGTGCGCGCCACCACCGCCGCCTCGGTCAGCGAAACTGACATGAGCCGCGCCATCAGAACGGCATCTCCGGCTCGCCGCGCACGCGACTCCACGCCGCGTCGTACACCTGCCGGTTCCACCTGGCGTCAGCCAGCGCGTGGTGCTCGTCGCCCACCTGCTCAGGCATCACGAACCCGTCGCTGAGCTGCTCGAGCAGCTGCATCAGGTCGTGGGTCCACATCGGAATGCCCTTGGGGAGGTTCATCATCGGGCCCCACAGCTGCGCCAGTGCCACATGGTCGTATGCGGCGTAGTAGGCCCACAGTTCGACGTCGTCACCATCAGCGAGCAGGAACTCGCGAACCTCGTTGGCGATAACCCACTTCGGTTTCACCAACGTGCTGGTGCGGTCCAGATCGACCGTGCTGATTGACGGCTTCGGGTGTTGGCCCTGCGGATGAGCCAAGTACCTCTCCAGCGCTGCGCGCCCGACGATCGGCAGGTGCGGCAACACGTTTCGCACCAGCCATGCGTTCGCGGGCTCCTTGATGCGCTCCATCTGCATGTCGCTGTTGGCGGCGTAGTACTCGCGGCCGTCGTCGGCGACGATGCCGATGCTGATCAGCTCGATGGTGCGGCCGTCATCAAGGAACTCGGTGTCGTAGCAATAGACCGTCATGGGGTTGTCTCCGATTCGGTTGGTTGGTAGTCGGTGCAGGCGGGCCACCAGGCCCGGATGTCGGACGATTCGCAGCCGGTGTCCCGCGGGAAGGTCACGCGGTCGCCGACCTGCACAGGCAGGCGGCATTTCGGGTAGGACCGCTGGTTTCCGCCCATCAGCTCGCGGAACCGGCAAGTGCCGCAGATCAATCCGCCGGCGCCACGCTCGCGGGCCGCGTCGGCGTGCAGCTGGATCCGGCCCAACGGATGCTCACCGCGGGCGATACGAGTCGCGACGAGGCGGGTGCGGCGCTCACCGCGGGTCAGGACCTCTGGCGCCGGCGGCACCACATAGGCGTCCGCTGGGACCTCGAACAGGCCGTCGGCGCTCATCGCATACCCACTGGGTTGAGAGTGGGTGCGGGTTGAATCGCAGAGGCATCATCGGTCGAACGGGGTATCGGTTCGTGGCCTGCCTTGATGCAGGCGCGGGCGTGCCCGATCGTCTGAATTACTTTGTCTAGATCGATGGGCAGCAGGTTGCTGTAGTCCTGATTGATCAGGACCCGACGGTGGATCGCGAGCAGCCTTGCGCCCATCAACTTCCCGTAGTGATCCTCGATCCAAGCGAAAACCTCGGCATCCATCAATGACTGGCAGTCACACGGGCCCGGCAGCTCACAGACCTCGCACACCGGGGCTAGTGAAAGAACGAGGCCAGCCAACGGAATCAGCTGATAAAGCGCGTATTCCGCCTGCTGCGGGCAGACACCGTTGCCAATCATGCGCAACTGGTCGTTGCGGGTGATGCCTGGCACGGCGGTGACCCAGCCGGCAGGCCAGCCCTGCATCCACTCGCTAAATGCCGCTGCGAGGCGGGGGTTTCCGTTCGTGTTCGGCTCAGTCGGCGACGGGGCGGGCCGAGTCAGCTCTTCCCAACGCTCGATCGCAGGCGCGTATTTGCCCCACCTCTCCGAACCATTCAGCAGCGCGTAGTCGCAGAGCTGGCGCGTATGCCCGTCGCGGCGATCAGGGTGCTGACCACCACCGGTGCCGTCACTCGCTGCGGGGGTCGGCAGATAGTGCTCAATCGCCACCAATGACGGCGTATTGCGCTGGCGTTCCGCAGGGCAGTCCTGCCGCCGCCCATCCGATGCCTTCGGCGTCGGCAGCAGCGCTACATCCGCATCACCGCCGACGGCAACATCAGGTCCCCCGACGAGCCCCGCTGGTTCGGGCCCCCCTTCGTGCCGTCCGTCGCACGCGGTGTCGGTAGCAAGGATGAACACGCGCCTCCGCTTGTGCGGCGCGCCGACGTCGGAAGCGGCAACAGTTGTCCATTGCGCGTCATACCCGAGCTCGGCCAAGTCACCGAGAACGGCTCCCGCCGCTCGGAGAACAGGTCCATCTGATCCGTCTCCCACAGCTGCGTCGTCGGATTCCATTGCGCGATGGGCCTTTGCACTGAGCAGTCCTTCCACGTTCTCGATAACAACGACCTTCGGCCGAAGCGCGGCAATGGCTTTGGCGAACACCGCCCATAGGCCCGACCTGGTGCCGTCGGCCATACCAGCGCGGAGCCCAGCTGCGCTGACGTCCTGGCAAGGGAACCCACCGATCAAGATGTCGATGGGATCCACAGCGGCCCAGTCGACGGCGCTGATGTCGCCGAGGTTGGGCACGCCAGGGAAGCGGTGCTCGAGAACCTTCACGGCGGCGTTCGGTCGCGACTTACCTTTGTCGTCGACCAGCCACACAATCTCGCTGTGCCACACGATGCGGCCACTGAATACCCGCATCGCGGCGAGGTCGAGACCGCCGGCGCCTGAGAACAGGGATCCGATTCGGAGCGTCATGCGTCGGCCCCCGAGACGCGCATCCCCAGCCGGTTCGCGATGTGGTACTCGAGGCACGCGCCGCTGCTGTTCGACCAGCCCGGCAGCATGTGGATTTGGTCGGCATCGAGCAGCAGCCGCAGCGCGAGCCGCATGTAGAACTCCCACGGCCGATCCGTTGTGCCAGTGGTCTGTTCGGCAGGCGAGCGTACCTCGTAGCCCTGGGCGCGCAGCTCGGCGGCCTTGGCGTGGAACGCGGGGTAGTTGAAGTCCGGCAGCCCCGTCATCGGCCCCGCGATGTAGACGATCACGCGACGGCACGGCACCTCAGGGCATTCGCCCAGCGGTTCAGGCAGCTCGAGGTCCTCGTCGGCCGGCGCGAACCGACCCTCGGTGGCGGTCATGAGCCGCTCATCTCACCGACGGGCGGCTGCCGATCCAACTGGTCGGCGAACGCCTTCGCCTCGTCCGGCGTCCAGAACCGACGGCCACCCGAGGGGATCTCCATCAACGGCAGACCGTCATGCCCGACGGCCGTCAACCACCACGGACCCGAGGCGCCGGCCCAACGGACGGCGTAGTGGCCCTTCACGCCGGTGGCGGTGCCGCCGTCCCACACCAGACCAGTCGCCGGGGCCTTCATGATTCGGCCTCGACGCGGATCTCACAGCCAGCGGTCTCACCGATCTCCGCGATCCGCTTGTGCCCGAGCAATGCCACGACCTGCGAGTCGTCCGCGAAGCACACATCCGTCAGCGCGTCGAGGATCGCGCGCTCCAGCTTGTCGAGATCAGGCCGCTTCGTCGCGGCCGGCGTCCGGGTCTTTGGCGCTGACTTCGGCCGGGGCAGAACGAAGTTCAGCATCACGACCACTGCGCCGTTGAACAGGGCCCGGCCCGCCATCGCGTTGTGCGCGGCCAGGGCGACGCGTTCACGCCACGGCCCGACCTCCTTCGACGACTCCACGAGGATGCCGCGACCGACGTGCCGCTTCGAGCCCTGCGGGGCAGCCTTGCCGGGAACGAAGAACCGGAGTGCGGGGGAGGCAGCCGCGGGTGCGGCCTCCCCGTCGAACAACGTCGGCGACGTCACTGCCCGGCCTCGTCATCGGTGACCAGCGCCAGTGCGTCGGCCAGGGCGTGCGTGCCGTACAGCACGTCTCGGGCCTTGGTGCCGTCCTGCGGCCCGACAACGCCGAGCACCTCCAGCTCATCGAGCAGCCGCGCGGCCCGCGCAAACGGGACCTTCAGCTTGCGCTGCAGCATCGAGTTCGACCCGAACTGCGTCGTGACGACCAGCTCGATCGCGTTGCGCAACTGCCGATCCCAGTCCGCGTCCGTCTGCGCTGCAGCATCGCCGAGCATCGCCCCCAGCTCCGTCTGCGCGCTATCCACCGACACACTGATGCCCGAGTCCTTCATCTCCCGCAGCGCTGCCAACAGGTCACCATCGGCCCGCAGCACCGGCTCGATGCTCGGCCCGTCCGTCGGCTCACCCGGAACCGGTGCGCTCGGCATCGCCATCCCGATCCACGTGTCACCGATCTGCACCCGCTGCAGCAGCCGCTTCGACGACCGGAACATCTGGATCTGCATCTTGCGGCGCGCCGCCACATTCACCAGCGGCTGCAGCACCCCCGCCGACCACAGCGTCAGCGGCACCTCTTCGTAGTCCTCCTTCGTGATGAAGGAGTCGGCGGCCAGGCGGTGCACGATGCTGATGGGGAATCGGGTCTCGTGATGCGCGTGGAACTGAAACTCGTTGTCCGAGTCGAACAACGCCGGCGTCTCCGCCAAGGTGACGGTCCAGCCGGGGTGCTCGTCGGTGCTTCCGTCCGCCGGCGGATCGGCCAGCACGAGGCTGATATCCACGGTGTGGTCGTCGGCCTTCTTGGCCCACTGCTTGATCAGCGCCAGGACACTGACGACGGATTCGCAGGGCCACACCATCGCGTCGATGCGGCCGTCGATCGGAATCCACGTGTGCCCCAGCACGTATTTCGTGGTAGAGGTGGCAGCAAGCAGGTCGACGTCGCTGGGCTCGTCACGCCACGGCGCCCGAGTGGACGTCAAGTGCACACCGCCGCCGATGTCGTTGCTTGCGGTCTGCAGCGCGTCGGTCAGGACGTCGATCAGCTTCTTGGTTGCGACGGTGATGCTCATGCACCGACCTGCTTTCCGCTCTGGGCGGCAGCGGCGGCGAACACGGGCCCAAGGTTCTTGAGACCCAACAGTTTCAGCTCGTTTGCGCTGATGGTGTCGCCGGTCGCGGCGCCGAGCACCTGCAGGAGGGAACGGGTTTCGATGACCTGCGCCGGGGTCAGCAGCCCCGATTTCACGGTGACGTTTTCCTTGATCAGGTACTCGCCCGGCTCGGTGTAGAACCGGTCGGCGTCCAGGTATCGGCTCCCGCCGTTGGCGTCACGGACATCGTCCATGTGGATCGGGCCGGACTTCCTGAGCAGCTTGGTCAGGCCGTCGCGCAGTCGGACAGCGTTCGCCCGGGTGCGATCGGCGTCCTTCGTCGCGTGCTCGGTGCGGTATTTCGCGACCGCCTTGGTGCGGTCGGCTTTCGCCTTTTCGTGCTCACGCAGAGCTCGGTTTGCGACGGTGATCAGTTGGGTGCGGTTGAACGTGACGGACATGGTTGATTCCTTGGTTGGAGTAGGGATTTCGTGCGGGACGGGCTGTAGGGGTGGCGGGCTACGCCTGGTTGGCGTCGTTGCCCTGCTGGAAAGTGCCGATCAGCTGTTCGGCCTGCTCAGCTGTGAGGTCGGAGTCCTTGTCGACCCGCACACCGATCGCGCCGGCGACGAAGTCAGGCCAACCCGAGTCGGCACCCTCGAAGCCCTCCGCTTTGCGGATCTGCTTGATCTGCGCCAACTGGGCGCGCGACGCCATCACCGTCGCGCCACTGGGATCCGGCTCTGGGGCAGGTGCCGGCTCGGCACCAGCGGCCATCTCCTGGCCGACGTGCTCGCCCTCCACCAGCACCGGCGTCGACTCGTCCACCACTTCGCCGTCGATGTCGTAGTCCGGCTGCACGTCCACGAGCGGCTTCACATCGGCCGCCGACGACACGTTGCGCACCGAACCATCAACAGCCAGACCAGAAGTGAACTCAGCCGACATCGGCAGCCACTTCGACAGGCGACGAATCGCGGTCTTTTTGGCCATCTCCGCCCAGTCGGTCTTCCACGGACCGTTGTTGCCGGACTTCGATCGGGCGCGGATAGCCTCGACCTCCGCGTAGGTCATCACCACGAACGGGCGTCCGCCGTCCTTCAGCTCGGCCGCCGCGTAGACGCGGACCGGCTTGCCCCGATCGCCCTCGGCGGGCTCGTGCACGAGGTCACGGTGCAGACCCAGCGTCTGCTTGAAAACGTCCTTCTCGTAGACGATCTCGGCCCAGATGTCGACCAGCTGGCCGGAGTTGCGGGCCAACTGGATCAGGCCTCGATAGCCGGGGATGAAGGTGCAGGTTGGGCCGTACGGCACCAGGTACGCCAGGCCGAGCGGACCGGGCTCCAGACCCAACTGGCTGGCGGTCAGCAGGGCGCCGAGGAACGACGCCGGCGTGCACCGGGCCAGCGCAGGCGTCTGCTTCAGCGCCGTTGTGGCGATGCGCGCCATACGCTCCGGCTTCATCTGGTTCGGGAGGACCTTGGCGATTTCCGGCTTCATCTGGTTGATGAGCTGCGCCAGCGTCGGCTCCGGCTGCTGCTGAGCGGGCGCCTGGGCGTTGTCGCGCTTGGCGGGGGCGGCGGCGGTCATGATTCGGTGATTCCTTCCAGTTCGGCGATCAGTGCTTGCGCGTCGGAGTCGATGCCGTCGCGGTAGACCCACCCGGGGATATCCAGGGGGACAGTCGATGTGGCGTAGCCAGGCCAGTCGTCGGTGCTGGAGCACTCGGCGTAAAGGTCGATGGCCTGCCGGTTTAGGCGCTCACCCTCAGCCCTGGCGGCTTCGATGTAGCGCGGAACAGTGACGAGGTGCGGGGCTTCTTTGTCGACGGCGACGAACCGGAAGTCGATCTCGTCGGCCACGCCGAGCAGACGGAGCAGGCGCCGGTACCAGGGGTCTTGCATGTGGTAGGACAGCGCCCACCACTTGCGTTTCAGCTCAGCGGGATTCGCCGTCATCGAGGTCTTGAGGTCGATGATGTTCAGCACGGTGTCGACCCAGGTGATCCAGTCGGTGCGGCCCCGCAGCAGGATCCCCGTCTCGGGGTCCACCGCGTAGATCGACAACTCCGCCAGGCCGTGCTCAAACAGCGGGCCCGACACCTGGTCCTCGCGGACGGCGGCGGCCATCTCGTCGGCCTTCACCCAGTCATCGACCTTGACGGGGATCTCACCGCGGTCACGAGCGGCCGCCGCGGCGTCCTTCCACGCCTTCGTCTGCGTCGGCGACGCCGCCAGGCTGCCGTCCTTCAGCAGGCCATACACCTGTGGGTCCATGACGAACACCGGGTCGCCGACGCCGAGCACGATCCCGTGGACGATGTGCCCGAAATCGAACTCCTTCTTGGGCTTCCGCGGATTGTCCATCGACCAGCGGAACTTCGCGGGGCACGACGGCGGCAACAGCAGCTTCGCGCCGGACACCGACAGCGACGTGCGGCTGCCGTGGTAGATGGCCTCGGGAACGCCGGAGTAGATGCCGGGGCCGGGCGGCTCCGTCCACTCGCCGTCGTATTCGATGATCTGCAGCTCACCCACGGCCGTACCGCCGTTCGTCGAGCTGGGCGTCCCGCATGTCGTCCTCGCGGTCGTGGTCGCGGTACGAGTCGTAGTCGGCGTTGCGGGCGAGGCGGGATTCCCTTCGCTCCCAATCGATGTGATCGCTCACTGCATGTCCTTCAGGTGGGTGGTGTTGTGGCGGGTCGATGACAGGTAGCGGACGACGTGCCCGAGGGCCTTCCGCTCGTAGGGGGCGAGGTTGGTGATCTCGGCCTGCAGCTCCTTGGCGAGCCGCTGGCAGTCCGCCACCGCCGCGTCGAGCAGTACAAACCGGCTGTCGCTCACGCGATCACCGCGCAGGGGTTGGTGGTGTCGTACGACTGAGCGAGCACGTCCCAGGTCAGCGATTTGTCGGCGTCGGTCATCTGGGCCATCGCCTGGGCCCAGTCGGTCAGCGTGATCACAGGTCCGCCTTGATGTCAGAAACACGGCGGGAGAAACGGTTTGCGCGGTGCTGCCCGCGGTACCCGCGGCCCCGAGCGGCGACCGGCGAGAGCGGCACACCGTGGCCCTTCGCGTCCACTGCGGCCGCGGCGGCATCCGCCGGCGACCAGATCATCTGCAACGGTCGGGTATTCGGCACCGTCGGGCAGTCGTCAACGGTCATCCGACGAACTCCGACAGCAGCACGATGATGGCCACCAGTCCGGCCACGAACACCAACGCCGCCAGGGTGGCCAGCAAGTACTCCTGCACCAGGCCGCGCGGCATCAGACCGCACCCCCGCACCCGCCAGGCCCGGCCAACGGCGGCGGCGACGGCGCGTCAGCGACGACGCAGACGATGGGATTCCAGACACGGCCGACGAACGGCGCCCAGTACGAATCCATGTGCCACTTGGTGTTGTCGCGGAACGTCTTTCCGTCACACCAGCCGCCCCACGCGTTCTGAGTCCCGCCGCCGGGGCACCACACCGGCGGGATCGGCATGTAGGGGTCAGGGGTGGCGTTAGCCTTGCCGGCGCCCGTGAGCACCGACCCGGCGAGCACCGCTCCGACAGCCACGCCGGCGAGCAGCTGCCGGGTGGATAAGATGTGCATGGACACAGGTGTTCCTTTCAGCGGGTTGTTACTTGTGTCGAGGGCCCTGACCGTTGCCGCGGTCGGGGCTCTCCTAGTTCCGAAACTTGTTGGTGGCGGCGGCCATCCGCGCATCGGCGCGGAGCATGTCGACCACCAGTTCTGCGAGGTGCCCTGCCCACTGGGTTGGCTTGCCTCGCCAGTCCTTCATCACGCAGGTTGCGTAGCCGTGCTCGTCCACAAAGAAGTCGTGGTCGTGGATCAGCTTCTTGACGTGCGCGATCTGGTCATCGCGGTCGGGGTGCCCCGAGGCGGGCACCGCGGGGGGAACGGTGCTCACCGCCTCGGGGCTGGTTTCTGCCGCAACCCCAGCGGCAGAAACCGGGACTTGGAACTCCGTGGGGAAACCGAAAAACGCCATCAGGTCGTTGACTTCGCGCGCTTTCTGCTCATCGACAGCGCCCGCGATCCCGAACTGCACCTGCGGAGCCGGAGCCACCAGGGACTCGACCCAGCGGCCAACCTGGGCCAGCGCTCGGCGAATCACTTGGCGCACCAATCGTCTTCGGGCCAGTCATCGCCTGGCACGTGCGCCAGTGACCGCTCCTCGTTGTTGACGCACTGAGCGATCGCCCGGCCGGACAGAAGCCATGCGGCCAGACCCGACAGTGCGATGACGGAGCCGTAGACGAACGCCGTCTGAAGTGAGCTCACAGCGCCACCCGCCCATCAGCAGCAGCGCGGCGATCGCGGATGGCCTGTAGGTGGTCGCGCAGCCCGTCGATCTCGTCGCAGCGCTCATGGCGGCCGAGCCACCGCTGATAGGCGGCGTACTCAGCCACGCCGGCCGCGGCGGTCATCGTGATGGCGTCGCCGCAGTCGTTGCAGCGATGCGTGCCGACGGCGCGCAGGATGCTGGCGGCCAGGTCGGATAGGAGGTGGGCGTTCTGGTCGGCCTGGACCAATGCGCGCTCGGTTGCGGTCGGGCCGGGCTGGGTGGTGGTCGCGAACAGCAGCTCCCGCAGCCGGGGTGCCCACATCTTCGGCGCGGCGCTCATGCGGACACCGCGCTGTCGCCGTAGAGATCGGTGACCTCAATGCCGAGCAAACTCGCGAGGGCAGCGACTTCGGAGGCGCGAAGTTCGACGTGGCCGAGGTATCGGCGGGAGAATGCGGACTGTGACATGTGGAGCGCGGCGGCTGCCTGGTTTTGGGTGGTGCCCGTGTCCTTCATGAATTGCCGAAGGCGGGTAGCTAGTCGCTTAGCGGGTACGGACTGCATGGCGTCATAGGTACCCGCTTTCCGGGTAGGACGCAAGCGTGTGGCGCGAATCACTTGGCGTGTCGCGGGGCCTATTTAGGCGTCTGGCCTTGCCTTTACCCGATTAGCGACTAATATTCGAGACATGACCGTATTGCCTCTGACCCCGCGCGGTGAAACACCTCCACGCTCACAGGCAGTCGCGCGCAGGCTCCGCGCGCTGCTCGCGGAGGAACGAATCCCAGCGATCGAAGTCGCACGAGCCCTCGGACTCACGCAGTCAAAGTTCGCCCGGCGCATGACCGGAGACACCCCACTGGGCATCGACGAAATCGACCAGATCTGCGACGTACTGGGAATTCGATTCGAATGGCTACTGACCGGCGAAGGGCCAAGATTCGACCCCGACACCGACCCATCTGCTGGTGCCCCCACCAGGGCTCGAACCTGGGACCTGCGGATTAAAAGTCCGTAGCTCTACCGACTGAGCTATAGGGGCGTGGGACACAGGATACTGCGTCCCGTGCAGCGGCCTCCGGGGGTGGGTTGTTGTGCGGCGGCCGGCGGTCTGAAGTGCCGATTTGGGCCGTGGGGCGGTCGTGCCCTAAGCTATCGAAGCTCCCAACGGAAACGTTGAGAGTGCCCCCGAAGAGATTCGGATTGGCCCCCATCGTTTAGTGGCCTAGGACGCCGCCCTTTCACGGCGGTAGCACGGGTTCGAATCCCGTTGGGGGTACGCAACGCGAAAGCGAAGCACACGCAGTATGTAAGGCCCTGTGGCGCAGTTGGTTAGCGCGCCGCCCTGTCACGGCGGAGGTCGCGGGTTCGAGTCCCGTCAGGGTCGCCAGAACGGCGAGGCAACTTGCCCTTCCGGCCAGGTAGCTCAGTTGGTACGAGCGTCCGCCTGAAAAGCGGAAGGTCGCCGGTTCGATCCCGGCCCTGGCCACTCCTAATCCTCTGTCGGATCCGCGCTCAATCGCGCACATCGATGCCTTTGAGATACTCGAACGGATGATGACCCACTAGTCGCTGGGTCTATCGGCTTCAGTCCACTCTGCCGGGCTGTCCTCCGTCGTCCTCGCTGGGGCGTTTCCCGATCGGCTTGCCGCAAGCAATCCAGCGTTGCCCCGTGTGAACCCCACTTGTCAGTGAACGGTGTCCTTCTCAGCGTCTGTTCAGCGGGCAGTGTCTACCTTCGGCGGTCATGACCGGTGCCCCCTGCCCATCAACGAGTGCGAAGCGCGTGACTCCGAGCAAGGTTCCCGAAGTCACCATCTGGTTCTGGCTGATCAAGGTGCTGTGCACCACGGTCGGAGAAAGCTTCGCCGACTGGATCAACCAAGGTCTCGGTGTGGGTCTCGGTGCCACCACGGTGCTGTTCACCGCCGTGCTGGCGCTGGTCATGGGGGCCCAGCTGCGGTTGCCGCGCTACGTCCCTGCGGTCTACTGGCTGGCGGTCGTGGTGCTCAGCGTCACCGGCACCCTCTACACCGATCTGCTCACCGACACCCTTGCCGTTCCGCTTGCCACGAGCACAGCCGTCTTCACCGGCACCCTCGCGGTGGTGTTCGCGGTGTGGTTCGCCCGGGAGCACACCCTGTCGATCCACAGCATCACAACGCGATCCCGGGAACTGTTCTACTGGCTCGCTGTCCTGGTCACCTTCGCGCTCGGCACCGCCGCCGGCGACTGGACCTTGGCCTTGACCGGGTGGGGTGCCGGCGTATCGGTACTACTGCCGGTCACCCTCATCGCCGCGGTGACCGTCGGCTGGCGCGTCGGGGTCAACTCCGTGCTGTCGTTCTGGCTGGCCTACATCCTGACCCGCCCGCTGGGCGCGAACCTCGGCGATTGGCTCGCCTCACCGCGCAGCGCACACGGTCTCGGCCTCGGATACGGCCTGACCAGTGGAATCTTCCTTGCTGCGATCGCCGCCGCTGTCGGCTACCTGACCTGGACCCGCATCGATGTGATTGACGTGAACGACGAGGTGGCGGACCCCGCGCCGAAGCGCACGCTAGCGGTGGTGAGCACCGTCGGTTACTACGCCGTCGTGGTCCTGGCAGCCGGCGCCCTGCTGCAACGGGCCTCGATGCAGCCGCATGGCCCCATCACCGACATTGAGGAAGGGCCCGCGGCGGCTGCGCCTCTGGTGCCCGGCAAGGTCGGGGCCTTCCCGGCGACCGATATCGCGCACTTCCGCAACGTCACCCAAGACACGCTGGCGAAGGTGAATGCCGGAGACCAATCCGGCGCCCGAGCGCGGATCACCGACCTCGAAACCGCGTGGGACCACGACCAGGACCGGCTACAGGCCATCGATTCCAGCGCCTGGACGGCGCTGGACCGGGAGATCGACGCAGCACTCAAGTCCGTCCGATCCAGCAGCCCAAGCGTTGACGACGAAAAGCTGTCTCTGACAACGCTTTTGAACAGCCTGCGCTGATTCCTTCAGTCATTTGCAACTCAGAACGACAAGGCCGCGATGAACCTCGATACCCGAATCTTCTACTACATCAACAATTTCGCCCGGGACACTCCATGGCTGCACCCGGTCGTGGCCGGATACGCCGAAGACGGTGTCGTACTGTTCGCCATCTTTCTCCTGGCTGCATGGTGGATCGCCCGCAGATCCAACAACCCCGGCGCGATGGCGGCGGCGGTATGGGCGCCATTGGGTGTGCTGGCCGCGGTGGCCATCAACCAGCCGATAGCCGACACCATCAACGCCGCCCGCCCCTGTAATACGTTGCCCCACATCATCGTTATGCACTGCAATACCGACGGCGGCTTCCCCAGTGACCACGCGATGATGGCCGGTGCCGTCGCTGCCGGGGTCTGGCTGGTGAATCGACGGCTCGGCGTCATCGCCGCCATCGCGGCAGTGGCCATGGCATTGGCTCGCGTCTATGTCGGTGCGCATTACCCCCAAGACGTCCTTGCCGGTCTCGCTCTGGGCGCGACCCTGAGCGTTTCCGGATATCGCGTCGCCCGGTCGGTGCTCAGGAGGCTGGTGGAACGCGCCGCCACGACCCGGCTGCGCCCGCTCATCACGGCCGCCGAGTCAGGTGCAGTTCACTGAAGCAGGCTGCGGCGGTAGATTTTTCAGCCATTTTGCGTCTGAGATGGGTGCCCGCGCTTTCAGGCCCGTTCGCACTCAGCGTCCTCACAGCGACCTGCTGTCAGTCTGGTGGCATACCCGACAGCTGGTCGGCATCGATCAGCTGAATTCCGTGAAAGGTGTTGATGGACATGACAGCCCGGCGAGAAGCAATCAACCTGATGGTCGGAGCCCTGATGCTGGTGGCGGCGACCATTTCGGTGCACGAGGCCCAGGAACGCGCCCAGAACGCACCGGCGCTGTCGAACGGTGGGCACTACGACAGCGCCCTCGTCCAGGTGATGTAACCGGGCGATTGATGGCTCCCACCTCAGTCTGTGCCAGGCTACTCAGGTGAGAGTGCTGCTGGTCGAAGACGAGCCCATGCTGGCCGAGACGATCACCGCCGGGCTGCGTGCCGAAGGGTTCGTCGTGGTCGCGGTGGCCGATGGTGCCGAGGGACTCTGGCAGGCCACCCACGAGCAGTTCGACGTCATCGTGCTCGACATCATGCTGCCGGGTCTCAACGGTTACGAGGTCTTGCGCAAGATGCGCGCCGCACACATTTGGACGCCGGTGCTGATGCTCACGGCCAAGGACGGCGACTACGACCAGACCGACGCCTTCGATCTGGGCGCCGACGACTATCTGACCAAACCCTTTTCGTTCATGGTGCTCACCGCGCGCTTGCGGGCCTTGATCCGCCGCGGCGCACCGCAACGTCCCGTCGTGCTGACTGCCGGCGACATTTCACTGGACCCCGCGCGCCGCACCGTGCACCGGGGCGGCGAGGACGTCTCGCTGACACCGCGAGAATTCGCGCTCCTGGCATACCTGTTGCGCCACAAGGACACTGTCCTCACAAAGACCCAGATCCTGCACAACGTCTGGGACAGTCACTACGACGGCCCCGACAACGTGGTGGAAGTCTATGTCGGCTATCTGAGACGCAAGATCGGCGCGGAGGCGATCACCACGCTGCGTGGCGCGGGTTACCGGCTCGAATCCGGCGAACCGGCAAGCGGTAATTGAACCGTCACCACGGTTCCCCCGCCGGCATCGCGGTCATCGATGCTGACCGAGCCATCGTGGGCGGCCACAATCTCGGCGACGATCGCCAACCCCAAGCCGGTACCACCACCACGCCGGGATCGGTCGGCGTCCAGCCGGAAGAACCGCTCAAAAACCTTGTCCCGTGCGGCGGCAGGAATTCCCGGGCCGTCATCGATCACCTGCACGACGGCGTTGTCACCCTCGGCGCGCACGACGATGGTCACCTCGCTGGTGGCATGGCGGGCCGCGTTATCGGCGAGGTTGCGCAACAATCGCACGAACCCGTCCGGATCGACGCCGGCCTTGACCGGCGAAAGATCGGAGACTATTCGCAAGGTCGTTTCCCGTTTGAGTCGAGCCGCCTCCGCAGTCGCCAGATCGTCGAGATCGGTCTCGACACGACGCAGCGGCAAGCCGCGTTCATCGGCGCGCGCCAGTAGGAGCAGGTTCTCCACCAAGGTCTGCATCCGGCGCGCTTCCGGCAACAGTGCGTTGGTCAGCAGCGTCCTGTCGAGGAGATCGGGGTGGGTGGCTCCGATCTCCAATGCAGACACCACCGTTGCCAACGGGCTCCGCAGCTCGTGGGACGCGTCCCCGACAAACCGTCGTTGCGCGGCATGGCCGGCCTCGATGCGGGCCAGCATGTCGTTCATGGTCACCGCCAGCGCGGAAATCTCATCCGACCTGCGACCGACGGGGACCCGCTCACCCAGATCGAAGGCACTGATCGCCGACACTCGCGACCGGATCGCCTCCACCGACCGCAACGACCGGCGCACCAGCAGGTATGTGACGACTCCGGCCACCACAGCCACAACGGGCGCCGTGATCGCCAGCATCTGCCCGGCAGTGCCGATCATCTGCTCGATCGGCTCGATGCCCCCGCCCACAAGTACCGTGTACCGCTGCCCCTTACGGGACGTCACCGTGATTGTGCTGACGCGCACGTCGTCGTCATCAGTTGCCAGCACCCCGACCCGGGCACCTTCGTGCGGCACAGGAATCAACGGGGTCTGTGGTGCGCTGTCGGATCGCTCCACCACGGTGCCGGCGGCGTCGGCGATCTGCACGGCCACGATTCGGTGATCGGTGTGCATCAACACCGATTCCACCTCATCGGGTGGTTCCTTGCGCAGCACATCGGCCACCGCCTGGGCGCGGGCCTCCGCGGCGTTGTCCACGTCGGCGCACATCATCCGGTACAGCAACAGCGTCGAGGCCGAGCCCACGATCACGAGGCCGGCCAGCACCACCGCCGCAGCCACCAGCGCTGAGCGGACCGCAATGCCACCGAACCAGCCACGCCACCGGCTTGCGAAATCCCTCAGCGCCACGTGGCGGCTCACTCGGCGCCCTGGCGTTGCAGGCCCATCAGCAAGACCCAGCCGCGACCGACCCACATCGCTCCATCATTCACTGTCATCACCGACAGTGATGTCACAGCGTGCGTCCTCGGCGGCGCACGATGTCACTGCCCATCCGAAAACCCCGTCGGTACAGGCGAATTGCGCAGAGATTGCCGCGTGGACGGCAATCGCACGCTCACCGAATTCGCGCACGCCCTGTTTTCGGCGACGGCCAGTGTCCCGCCGTGGGTGGCGATGATCCGGGCAGCCAACTCCAGACTGGGGTGGCGCTCCGGCGGTGTCTGGCCGGCGTCGGCGACCGCGATATGCGGGCCGTCGTCGCGGATGATGATGACTGCCTGGGCATCTCGGCGATATACCACCAGCTCGATCGCTGACACGGCATTGCGGCATGCATGGTCGACCAGGGCAGCGACCGCGCGGTTCAACGTCGCAGCGTCACCCACCACGTAGGTCGGCCGCAGGTCGGTGCGGACCGACAACCCGGTGTTCTGCCGCAGTCGGCCCGCATGCTGGACCAGCACATCATCGAGAAAGATCATCTCTCCGGCACTGTCGGTCACCCGCCACACGGTATGGACCACAGCCTGAATGCACGCTGAGAACGCCCGAAAAGTGGGGCCGCGATCGACTCCTGGCCGTGACCGACGCCGCAGGGCTATGTTGGCCATTGAACGGGTGAAAGCGTGGCGATGATGGCCGGTCTCCTTCGGATGGGCACGTACCTGGCGCTATGCGGGGCGGTGGCCATCGGCCTGTCGCCGGCCGCCGCGGCGGATGCGGCTTACGACCCGACCGGGAACCGATCAGGCGGCCCGGTACCGACCGTCAACGGTGTGCCATGCGTCGGTGGCGGCCTGGGTGTTTGCGTGAGCATGCGGCAGAACCGCCCGCCCACGTCGGTGCCCCAGTCCGGCGTGGGGCACAGTCCGACGGTGCGCCGCTGAGCGGTGAGCTGCCCAAACGCACAACCCGCGGCCGATGAGTCCCGCTGGGTAAGGTGCTGGCAATGACCAATTTCCCGGAGCCGGCCGACGACCTCGAGCCGCAGCTCGAACCGGTCGCCGCCCGGCTCCTCGATGCGCAGGTGGCGTTCGCCATGCAGCAGCTGCGCGGCGAGAACTACCACAGCCTGGTACTCGACGAGATCGAGCACGCGCTGGCAGAGGCGTCGGAGATCACGCTGTCCGACGCGGTGACGCCGACGATGATCAAGAACGTCGCCGCGAAGTACGCCGTGCAGGTGCCGGTGGAGGGCGGCATCGCGGAACTGGTCAGTGAGATTGCTGTCCGGCTGTTACAGCTGACCGCGACCTCGGACACCAACTTCGGCGATGTCATCGACGGCCGCCGCTTCGGTGAGCTCAGCGCGATGGTGCTCGAGATGGGCGTCACCCAGCGAGTACTGGAGCACATTCTGAGCAGTGAGGCGTTCACCGAATTCTGCGTGACGCTGGTGCAGCACTCGCTCGCGGAATCCGTCACGCAGGGCGGCAAGTCGTTGGCCCGGGGCCGGCTGGGCCGCGTGCTGGGCGGATTGGGCGCCCGCATGCCACAGGGTCCGGTCGAACGGCTGGAGCTGCGCGCCGAGGAGCTGGCGCGCCGCGGTGCTCGCTTTCTGCTCGCCCACACGCACGCGGACGAAGACGTGCTCGCCGAGGCACTCAACGATCTGTGGCGCAGCAACCTCAACAGCCCGCTGTCGTCGGCGATTTCGGTGATTTCGGCCGACGACGTCGAGGACGCTGTCGTGCCGATCTACGAGTTCTGGCGCACGTTCCGGGACACCGACTACTTCCGGTCGCTCCTCGATGAAGGCATCGACCACGTCTTCGAAAAGTACGGCGATGTCAGCCTTTACGATCTGCTGCTCGATCTCGGGGTGGGCCGTGAGGACATGATCGAGGAAGCGCTGCGCTTCGGCCCTCCGGTGATCGCCCTGCTCGACGAGCGCGGCTATCTGGAGTCGGTGCTGCGGCGCCGCCTCATCCCGTTCTACGTCTCGGACGAGTTCCGGGAGGCGCTGGCGGGCGGCTGAGCCGTTTGGCAGGGCAACACGCGGATACCCGCGACGGAGTCGCCGAACGCAGGGCGGCGGCTCAGCGGCTCTCCAACTCCGCCACCCGCGCCTTGAGTGCGTCGATCTCGGCCTGCAGCTCGGCCTCGCGCCCGTCGAACCTGGCCTGGTACGCCTCGCCCAGCTCGCGCAGGTACTCGCGGTCGAAGCGGGGAATGATGGAGCGTGAACAGTTCCAGTCGAAGGCCTCGACGGCGATCTCGATCTCGCGCTGCGGCCCGTCCTCGATGACGGTCCCGCGGCCGAAGACCTTGAGCCGGGTACGTCGCGGGTAGTCGACGAAGAACATCGCCAGCCGGTCGTCGGCGGCCAGATTGCCCAGGGTGACGAACTGGTTGTTGCCGGGCAGATCGATGAACCGCAGCCGGTCGGTCTCGGGCAGGTACCGGACGAATCCGGCTGGGCCACTGCGGTATTGGAGATAGGGCCAACCGTTGGGTGTGACGGTGGCCAGGCAGAACTGGTCGGCGCGCCGGATCATCAGCAGCTCGCGGTCGTCGAGGCGCTGCGGTCCGTCGTCGGCGCGCTCGGTGTGCCGCCCGTACGCCAGGTAGCTGCCGTTGCGCTGCTGGCGATCCAGGGCATCGGGGCCGAATGCCAGGTGGTGATAGTGATTGTTCGGCTCGGCGGACACAACGGCTACGCTACGCCCGCCTTCGAGCCCCGATGACCGCGGCGGGCCCGTTCTGCGGCACAAAGCATTTGGGCCCGTCAACCGGAGTTGACGGGCCCAAATACGTTGTTCAGTTGGCCGGTGCCGGCGGAACCGGGGGAACCGGTGCCCCTGGCGGAGGCGGGACATCGGCGGGGTCCGGGCGGAACTCCACCAGGCCCGGCGGGATGTTGGTGCCGGGAGGAGGTGCCGTGCCGGGCAGGGATTCACCGAGCTGCTCGCGCGGCATCTGCCCGAGCAGGCCGCCCTTCAGGCGACCGTCGCGGTACATGTCGATGTACCGACCCAGCCAGGTACGGCCGTTGACGTCGGCGTTCTCCTCACCGGGTGCGACGTCGAACTGCTCGCACTTACCGGGCGCCGACGGCTTGACGCACTGCTGCGGGCCGTAGGCGTTGTTGAAGGCCCGGAGATTCGGCGTCGTGACGGGCGACGGCCCGCCGGGAGCCGAGGGCACGGCGTACTGGCCGAGCACGCTGCCGCGGTCGAGGCCGGTCAGGTCCGACGGGGCACCAAGCGCTGCGCCCAGCGGATTCACCCCATCGCTCTGGGCGAGGACGTTCAGGCCCTGCGGGCCCAGGTTGGCGCCCGCGACCGGGACCGCCAGGTTCGCGCCCGGACCGTCGGCTGCGACGGGGGCGGGCGGCGGCAGCACGGGGCCGGGCGCCGGAACCGGCGTGGGCACGACCGGATCGGCGGATGCGATGTCAGTTTGCGTCATTGCCGCCGCCGCAGCGAAAACCGCTGCGGCGGTGACAATTCCGCGGGTAACCCGATGCATCAGACCGACTTGGTGATGCCGTAGTAGGCGACGATGTCGTCCGTGTCGGTGGTGGAGCTGGTCAGCACCGCGTACGACCGCAGGAACGACTGGCCGACGCAACCGTCGATCTTGATGTGGGTGTCCTTGAGGGTCACGCGGACCGGAGCCGACTTGAAGGTCTTCTTGTCGACCGGCACCTGGGTCACGGTGCCCGGCTTGGCGTGGATTTCCAGGGTGCCCGACATCGGCATGCTGACACCGGTGGGGATCAGGCCGGCCAGGGTGGAGCCGGAGGTGCTCAGACCGATCTGGCCGATCAGACGCACCTGGCCCAGCTCGATGCCGCAACCGATCTGATAGCCGGCTTCGAGCGTTCCGCCGCTCAGCTTGGTCTTGCCGTTGCCGGTGACGGTGCCGGTGAAGGTGCCGCCCACCAGGTATTCGCGCGAGCTGACCGCGGTGGTCAACGGGGCGACGGGCAGCTGGGTCTCGTTCTTGGCCACGACCTCGAGAACCCAACCGTCCGGGCTGGTGATGCGGGCCGGCTCGTCGGAGGCCACGACGCCGTTGTCCGGCGGCGGGCCGTCGAAGCCGGCGGGATCGACCGGGTCGGCCAGGGCGAGCGGCGTAACGGTCGCCGACAGCAGCACGCCCGCTGCGGCAGCCAATGTGGCAAGTCGGTTCAACATGGGGTTACGGCGCCTCTCGTGGGTTGGAATCCGAGAATGAAACGGTTTTCGATTCTCGGAGCATTCAATATTCGGATTTCGAATTGGTGAACGGCTGGCCAATTACTCGGAACTGGCTTTGTTGTGTGGATGGATCAAATTCTTTAATCAGTGACAACATTTTTCGTCGGACTGATTAAATTAACGGCCCGTGTCCGTGGCCGGTGCGGGCGGGCTCGTGTAGAGCTGTTCGCCCGCACCGGGCATCAGGTCAGACGGACTTGGTCACGCCCAGGTAGGTGATGACGTCGTCGGTGTTGTCGGTCGAGCTGGTCAAGGTGGCGTACGACCGGATGAACGACTGGCCGGCGCACTGGTCGGTCTTGATCCGGACGCCGGTGATCGTCACGCGGGCAGTGTTGCCCTTGAACGACTTCTTGTCGATCGCGACGGTGGTCACGGTGCCGGGCTTCAGATACACCTTGCCCTGCAGGCTGATGCCGGTACCCAAGCTGGGGTCGGTGCCGGCGAACGGGATCTTGATACCCGGCGTGAAGCTGATACCGGGGTTGATCTCGGCCTCGTCGGAGATGATGCCGCAACCGATCTGCTCGCCGGCTTCCAGCGTTCCACCAGCCAGTTTGGTCTTTCCGCTGCCGGTGATCTTGCCGGTGAAGGTGCCGGCGACCCAGTACTCACGCGAGGAGATCGCGGTGGTCAGGGGGGCGACGGGAAGCTGGGTCTCGTTGCTGCCGGTGACCTCGATGTGCCAGCCGTCCGGGGTGTCCAGGATGCCGGCGGGGCCCGATGGCACGGCGCCCTCGCCCGGAGGCGGCGGGGCCGGGTTGCCGGCCGGCTGCACAGCCGGATCGGCGGGCGGGTCAGCGAGTGCCAGCGGCGCGGTGCCGACCGGGAGCACCACGCAAAGGGCTGCCAACATGGCATAACGGTTCGACATGGTGATGAGCGCGCCTCTCGTATCGGGTAATCAGCGTTGCTGCGGATCGCTGTGCGTTGCTGAATTTGTGTCGCTGCGGAGCATCTACTGGCCGGGTTGCCGGACGGTTAACGGACCGCAAATACTTGCCCCTGCGTTATCAACCAGTGGGCGACACAGGAATATGCGTGTATTGCTGGAGTCATTTGTCGTGGTAGCAGAGTATTGAATGCCCAGTTCAGCGAGTGTGATCTGGGTCATTCAACCGCCAGTACAATACAACCGACGGAGATTGGAAATCGCCGGTTTGTCTTGCGTTCACCAACTGGACATCTACACGCCTGACCGTGGGAGGGTCGAACGCCGAGCGTCCGTCATTGCCGGGTGTCCAATGCCCGGTGGACGCGGCGATCACACTGAATGACTTGGAGGAAACGGTGAAGTCTTCACGCACCTGGGTACGTCTGGTTGCCGCATCTGCTGCCGTCTTCGGCGCGGGGGCGCTGTACCTGCCCACCGCTGCGGCCGACGATGACGCTGCCCCGATCGGCCCGATCGATGCCGGCGCCGGCGTGCAGTCGACGGGTGTCACGTCGTCGAACGCGGACCCCGCCGCCGTGCAGGCATGCTCGCAGTTCGCCAACGCGCTCGACAGTGCCGCCTCCGGGTACGAGGGCTTCGCCGACAGCCTCGACGCCAACGACCCCTACGTCCACCAGAGCAATGTGGCCGGCCGGACCAGCCTGCGGCAGTCCGCCGCCGTCGCGATGGACGCCGCGAACACCCCCGGCTTGAACCCGGCTATTGCCGACCCCATGCGGTCCTGGTCATTCGGCGCGACCAAGCTGCTGGTGAAGATGGGCATCGGGATGACCGGCGGCAGCCTCGACGACACCGCAACCCAGGTCAACACCAATGCCGAGGCCGTCCAGCGCGAGTGCGCCGCGGCCGGTACCCACGCCTGAGCGCGCCGGTATATAAGGAACACGTGAAGCGACACGCCTTCGGCGTCGCCGTGCTGTGCCTGGCCTTGGCGGCTTGCGGCGGCAAGACCGGCACCCCGACACCAGCCACGCCGACGACGGTCGCCGAGTCCAGCATCGACAACCTGCTGCTGACGCCCGACGAGATGAACAAGACGATGGGCGTCACCGGCATGGTGGGCCGTCCGCCGAAAGACGGGATGGACGACCACCGCAACCTGCTGCCGAACTTGAACTGCCTCGGCGTCTGGCAGATCGACGAGTCCGTCATCTACTCGAAGGACGGCAACGACCTCAAGAGCGGCCAGGATTGGAAGGCCGTGCGGCAGCAGACGCTGCAGGTCCCGGACAGCGACCAATGGAATTACCTGGCGGCGCAGTCGGTCGTCTACTTCCCGACATCGGATGCGGCCCGGAACTTCTTCAACCGGTCGGCTGCGCGGTGGGCCAAGTGCACCAACCACCACGTGAACATCCGGCTCAACGACAAGCCGCTGCCGAAGTGGCTGTCCGGCGACCTGGAGCGCACCGACACCAAGCTCGCGATGCCCATCATGCGCGGCACCGGGCCCGAAACCCGTTGGTGCCAACACGTTGTGCAACTGGTCGCCAACCTCATCATCGACGTCGAGGCCTGCACGCTCAAGGCGCCGGTGACGGCGGCCGCCGACATCGCCGCGAAGATCCAGTCGGACATCCACTAGCGGGTCGTCCCGCTGGTTGCACCATCCCGCTCACGGCGCGTGGTTTCGTGGTCTATGGTCGCGCCATGGCAGTCAGCGCGTCGCACGAAGTGACCATCGAGGCAACCCCTGAAGAGATCATGGATGTCATCGCAGATCTTGCGCAGACGCCCGTGTGGTCGCCGCAGTACACCAAGGCCGAAGTCCTCGACACCTACGAGGACGGCCGGCCGAAGCAGGCCAAGATGACCATCAAGGCCGCCGGCATGGCCGACGATCAGATCCTCGAGTACACCTGGACCGACCTGACGGGCAGCTGGGTGCTGATCAGGTCGTCGTCGCTCAAGAAGCAGGAAGCGCGCTACACGCTGACCCCGGCCGGCGACAAGACCAAGGTGAAGTTCGAGATCACCGTCGACCCGGTGGTGCCGATCCCCGGTTTCCTGCTGAAGCGCAGCGTCAGCGGTGGCGCCGAGACCGCCACCGAGGGGCTCAAAAAGTTCATGGCCAAGAACAAGAAAGGCTGACGCACACCGGGATTCAGCCGCGTCGACCCATGGGCTAACGTCGCGGGATGACGAATGCGGGGCCACTGGCCGGAGTCAAGGTGATCGAACTCGGCGGAATCGGCCCCGGGCCGCACACCGCCATGATGCTGGCGGACCTCGGCGCCGACGTGGTGCGGGTGCGTCGTCCCGGCGGGCTGACGATGCCCGCCGAGAACGTCGACCTCCTGCACCGCGGCAAGCGGATCGTCGACCTGGACGTCAAGTCCGACCCGGCCGCGCTGCTCGCACTGGCCGCGAAAGCCGATGTGCTGCTTGACTGTTTCCGTCCGGGCACCTGCGAGCGCCTCGGCATCGGGCCGGCCGAGTGCGAGGCCGTCAACCCGCGCCTGATCTTCGCCCGGATCACCGGTTGGGGGCAGGACGGACCGCTCGCCCAGACCGCGGGCCATGACATCAACTACCTGTCGCAGACCGGTGCGCTGTCGGCCATCGGCTACCGCGACCGGCCGCCGGTGGCGCCGCTGAACCTGGTCGCCGACTTCGGCGGCGGTTCGATGCTGACGCTCATCGGCATCGTCACGGCGCTCTACGAACGCGAACAGTCGGGCCGCGGCCAGGTCGTCGACGCGGCGATGGTCGACGGTGTCAGCATGCTCGCCCAGATGATGTGGACCATGAAGTCCACCGGCGTGATGAAGGACCAGCGCGAGTCGTTCCTGCTGGACGGCGGCGCCCCGTACTACGGGGTCTACGAGACCTCCGACGGCGGCTACATGGCGGTCGGTTCGATCGAGCCGCAGTTCTTCGCTCAGCTACTTGTGGGCCTGGGCCTGGATCCCGCCGAGGTGCCGAACCAGTTCGACCTCGCGCGCTACGACGAAATGCGCGAAATCTTTGCTGCCCGGTTCGCGAGCCGGACCCGCGCCGAATGGACCGAGACGTTCGCCGGGACCGACGCCTGCGTCACTCCCGTGCTCACTTGGACCGAGGCCGCCGCCGGTGAACACCTCCGGGCCAGGTCGACGATCGTCACCGTCGACGGTGTCGACCAGGCCGCTCCTGCGCCGCGCTTCTCGCGGACCCCGTCGGGTCCCGTCGGCGCGCCGCCGCAGCAGACCACCCCGATCGACGAGGTCGGTTGGTAACGGTTGGGAAGTTAGCTGGCGCATTCTCTACCCGTGGCCGGTGGAGAGGACTAAATTTGCCAATATGGCAGTTATGGCGTCCCGAGAGCTGGTGATCGACGCCTCGCCCGAAGCCATCATGGATGCGCTGGCCGACATGGACGAGGCGTCGCAATGGCGCAGCTTGCACCGGGAACTACAGGTACTGGATCGGTATCCCGACGGTCGTCCGCACCACGTCAAAGCGACCGTGAAGATCATGGGCATCACCGACAAGGAGCTCCTGGAGTACCACTGGGGTGACGACTGGGTGGTGTGGGACGCGGCCGACACCTTCCAGCAGCGTGGGCAGCACGCCGAGTACAAACTGACTCGCGAGGGCGACCGGACCCGGGTGCGATTCGACATCATCGTCGACCTCGTCGCCCCCATTCCCGAGTTCCTGTTGCGCCGAGCCCGCAAACTGGTGCTCGATGCTGCGGTCGACCGACTGCGGGCCCGGGTGACTCGTCTCTACGGCTAGTCCACGTCTGTCGATAGGGAGCTTGCATGACCGACCGCCCACCTTCTCCGCTGTTGGAGAAGCTGGTGGTGGTGCGGAACGGCGGGCCGCAGCAGACCGTGGTGACCGAGCTGCGCCGGGTGATCCTGCGTGGTGACGCGCCGCCCGGAACCCCGGTGCCGCTGACCGAGATCGCCGAGCTGTTCGGCGTGAGCCACATCCCCGTCCGCGAGGCACTCAAGACGCTCATCAGTGAGGGCCTGGTGACGCACCGGCCCAACTCGGGCTACACCGTCGCCCGGATGACGAAGCAGGAACTGCACGAGATGTACGTCGTGCGGGCGGCGCTGGAGGGCGCCGCGCTCGCGATCGCCGCGGAGAAGGCCACCGATTACGAGCGGGCCCTCGCGATCGAGGCCAATGACCGCATGGCGCAAGCGATTCGGGACTCCGACGGTGCGGCGTTCCAGCGGGAGAGCCGTAACTTCCACATGGCGCTGGTGCGCCCGTCCGGCATGCACCGGCTGCTGCACATTCTCGATATGTCCTGGAACATGATCGAACCCGTGCAGGCCATGATGCACGTGACGCCCGACGACCGGGCCAAGCTCAACGGCGATCACGAGGAGATGCTCGAGGCGTTCCTGGCCCGGGACGCCGACCGACTCGGTGCGATCGCGCAGCGGCACAACGACAGCGTCGACGCCGCGATCGGGACCCTGCCCACCGACACCGGGCTCCTCACCCAGGACAACTAGGGATTTGTGCACGATTTTCCGCGGCCCGCGCGGAAAATCGTGCACAAATCACAGGGTGCGGAGGCGGCTGATGGCCTCGTCGAGGGTGTCGTCGCGTTTGCAGAAGGCGAAGCGCACCAGATGATTCCAGCCGGCCGAGTCGGGGGAGTCCGGATCGAGGAACGCCGACATCGGGATGGCCGCGACGCCGACGCGCTCGGGGAGGCCGGCGCAGAACGCGGTGCTGTCGTCGTACCCCAACGGCCGGGGGTCGGCGCACAGGAAGTAGGTGCCGAAGCTGTCGTGCACGTCGAAGCCGATGTCGGTGAGGGCACCGGCCAAGCGGTCCCGCTTGCCGCGGTAGGACTTTCGCAGCGCCGCGACCCAGGCGTCCTCGTGGTCCAGTGCGTGCGCGACGGCCGGCTGGAACGGCGCGCCACCGACGTACGTCAGGTACTGCTTGGCGGCGCGCACCCCGGCGATCAGGTCGGCGGGCCCGCAGGCCCAACCGATCTTCCAGCCGGTGCAGTTGAACATCTTCGCGGCGCTGGAGATGGTGACGGTGCGCTCTGCCATGCCGGGGTAACCCGCCAGCGGTCGGTGCTGATGACCGTCGAACGTCAGCTGTTCGTAGACCTCGTCGGTGATGACCAGCAGGTCGTGCTCGATGGCGAGCGCGGCGATGGCTCTCAGCTCGTCGTCGCTGGCGACCATGCCGGTCGGGTTGTGCGGTGAGTTCAGGATCAGCGCGCGGGTCTGCGGCGTGATCGCGGCGCGGAGCCGGTCGACGTCGATGGCGAAGCCGTGGCCGTTGGGCGCCAGGGGAACGACGACGCGGCGGCAGCCGGCCATGGCGATCACCGGGGAGTAGGAGTCGTAGAAGGGCGCGATGATCAGGACGTCGGAGCCTGGTTCGACCAGCCCGATCACCGCCGACGCGATGGCCTCGGTACCGCCGACGGTGACCAGTACCTCGGTGTCCGGGTCGTAGTCGATGCCGTAGTGCCGCTTGCGCTGGGCGGCGATGGCCTGGCGCAGCGCGGGAATGCCCGGGCCGGGCGGGTACTGGTTGACGCCGTCCGCGATGGCCTGCTGCGCCACCGTGAGCATGGGGGCCGGGCCGTCCTCGTCGGGAAAACCCTGGCCGAGGTTGACGGCGCCGACCCGTGCGGCCAGCGCCGACATCTCGGCGAAGATCGTGGAGGCGTAGGGCCGCAGGCGGGCGGCCATCCCCGGTGGCGTCACCCCTGGATTGTCGCAGAACTCCTGACGTGGTCGACGGTGCGCTCGTGCCGCTGCTGCCGCGCGATGACCGCGAAGTAGAACGCCAGCGCGAAAGCGCAACTGGTGAACAGGCTGCTGACGAAGAACAGCCACGGGTGGCGGATGCCGCGCCGCAGGCCGTCGGCGATGGTGAACAGCGGCAGCAGGATGACGTTGATGATGGTGTAGTCCTGGCCGGCCGAGGACGCCGCGGGGTTGACGAACATCAGGCGGATGTAGTCCGACCAGCTGCCCGGACCGGTGATCGGATTACCGTCGGGCGGTTGGTATTCCATGACGAACTTGGTGTTGAAGTAGTAGCCGAGCGCTATCGAGGCGATGCCGATCACGTAGTAGGCCGACTCGAGTGCCGAGAACGCGGGTCCGTCGGCGGGCTTGCGGAAGACGGCCGGATTGAGCGTGACGATGAACGCGATCGTGATCAGTCCGAGGACCGCGTGAACGATGAGCGAGACCATGTCAGCGGAGTCTGCTCGCCGTGAAATGTTTTGTCAATCATGACAAAACATTCTGCGGTACCGTACTGGGATGCCCCGGCCGCCGCAGACCGTACGTAGTGAACGCACGCGTGAGGCGCTGCAACAGGCGGCGTTGGTCCGATTTCTGGCGCAGGGTGTCGAGGGCACCACGGCCGAGGAGATCGCCGCCGACGCCGGTGTCTCGCTGCGCACGTTCTACCGGCACTTCACGTCCAAGCACGAGCTGTTGTTCGCCGACTATGACGCCGGTCTGCACTGGTTTCGGACCGCGCTCGCCGGGCGGCCTGCGGACGAACCGGTGCTGGCGGCGGTCCAGGCCGCGATCTTCGCCTTTCCGTACGACTTCGGCGCGGTCACCAAGATTGCGACGCTGCGCGAACAAGAGCTCGACCCCGACCGGATCGTCAATCACATCCGCCAGGTCGAAGCGGACTTCGCCGACGCCATCGCCGAGCATCTGGCGCGGCGCGGCGGGCCAGATGACCTGCTGCGCATCGCGGTGACGTCGCGGACCATCGCCGCCGCGGTGTTCGCCGCGATGGAGGTGTGGATGGGGGGTGCCGAGCGGTCGCTGGCTGATCTGGCGCGCATGTGTCACCAGGCGTTGGATCAGCTGGGGGCTGGGCCCGTCTGATATCGACAAGTTTTGTCACTATTGACAAAACTATGTGCGGGTGCGACTCTGCGAAAATGGCGCAATTCGACGCGATCGTGGTGGGAGCGGGGCACAACGGGCTGGCTTCGGCGGTGCTGCTGCAGCAAGCGGGCCTGCGCACGCTGTGTCTGGAGGCCAAGCTCTACTCGGGTGGCATGGCCTCGACCGTCGAGCTCTTCGACGGCTTCAAGTTCGAGATCGCCGGCTCGGAGCAGTTCCCGACGTCGCTCAAGGTCAGCCAGGCGCTGGGCCTCGACGAGGTGCCCAGCGTCGAGCTGGAAGTCATGTCGGTCAACATGCGGGGTATCGGCGACGAGCCGTTCCTCTTCTACTCCGATCCCATGAAGCTGCTCACGCACATGAACGAGGTGCACGGCGCCGAGGCTGTCAACGGCATGGCCGGGCTGATGGCGTGGAGCATGGCGCCCGCGCGGGCCCTCGGCCGGTTCGACGCGGGCCTGCCGCCCAAGACCTACGACGAGATGTATTCCTGCGCCACAAACGAATTCGAGCGGTCGGCCATCACCGACATGCTGTTCGGGTCGGTGACCGATGTGCTGGATCGCTACCTGCCCGACAAGGACAAGCACGGCGCCATCCGCGGCATGCTGTCGGTGCTGGCGTGCAACTCCACCTACCGCGGACCGGCCACTCCCGGCAGTGCCGCCGCGCTGGCGTTCGGCCTCGCGGTGCCGACCGACGGCGCGTCGCTGATGCGAAAGCTCAAGGGCGGCATCGGCGCGCTGACCAAACACCTCGAGGACACGTTCGTCGCGCACGGCGGTGAGGTTCGGTTGCGCAGTGCGGTCGCCGCCGTCACCGTCGACGACGGGCAGGTCACCGGCGTCCGGCTGGACGACGGCACCGAAATCGCTGCGCCCGTGGTGGTCTCGTCGCTCGCGCCGTCGGTCACCGTGGACCGGCTGCTCGGCGCCGCCGTGCCCGACGACGTCCGCGCCCGGTACGCGCGCGTCGACCACCGGGGCAGCTACCTGCAGATGCACTTCGCGCTCGATGGCATCCCGGAGTTCGCCGAGCCGTACGAAATTCTGAACAACCCCGAATTGCAGGGCACCATCGGTCTTTTCAGCACTCCCGAGGAACTACAGCAGCAATATGACGCCGCGCGCTGTGGAATAGTGCCGGCCGATCCCTCCATCGCCTGGCAGATCCCGTCGGTACAGGACCCCGAGCTGGCGCCGCCCGGCAAGCATGCGTCGTCGGCCTACGCGCTGTGGTTCCCGGTAGAAGGCGGCGGCGATTACGGATCGATGAAACGAGAAATGGGACAACGGGTCATCGACAAGATCACCCGCGTGGCACCCAACTTCGAGAAGCTCATCCTGCGGCACACGACGTTCACGCCGCGGCACATGGACCGTATGTTCGGCGCTCCCGGCGGCGACTTCTGCCACGGCCTGATCCACCCCGAACAGATGGGGCCGAACCGGCCCGGGCCGCGCGGCTACCTCGACCAGGAGCTGCCCGTCGCGGGCCTCTACCTGGGCGGCGCCGGCTGTCACGGCGGCCCGGCCGTCAACTTCATCCCGGGCTACAACGCCGCGCACGCCGTGCTGAACAACTGACTCGGCTTACTCAGCCGAAACGTCACCGAAACGGATTCGGCAACAACGGCGACCTACTCTGCGGGGATGCGGCCCCACCGGCGTTCTGTCCTGCTCGGACAGCTGGTGGCGGATCGGGCCGCGCCGTCACAGCAGGGCGTGCTGAACGAACTGCGCCGTGCGGTCCTCGACGGCGGGGTGCCGCCGGGTACGCCGATCCCGTTGGCTGACGTGGCGGACGTCTTCGGCGTCAGCCAGATCCCGGTGCGGGAGGCGCTGAAAACGCTCATCGGAGAGGGGCTGGTGGAGCACCGGCTCAACTTCGGCTACACCGTGGCCCTGTTGACGCCACAGGAACTACGCGAAATGTACATCGTGCGTGAGGCTTTGGAATCGGCATCGCTGGGGGTCGCCGTGGCCAACGCAACCGATGCCGACCGCGCGGCCGCGGTCGCGGTCAATGTCGGCCTGGAGCAGGCGATCCGCGACGACGACGCGGGCGCCTATCACCGGCAGAGCCGGGAACTGCATGCCGCCCTCACCCGGCCGTCGCGCATGCATCGGCTGCTGCACATGCTAGAGGCGGCGTGGAACGTCACCGAACCCGTGCAGTCGATGCTGCATGTCAGCCGTGACGACCGGGCGGCCCTGCATGCCGACCATTGCGCTATGGTCGACGCCTTCGTCGCCGGCGACGCAGAGCGCCTGATCGCCGTCGCGGAAGACCATGCCGTCCGGCTCAACGCCGTGATCGCCAAATTGCCTACGGACACCGGGCTGCTGGCGTAGCGGCGAACATATATCTTTTCCGCAATTGCCACATATCTCAGGGGAAACAGCGGGGAAACGTTGCATTTCTAGCGTTTTCGAGCATGACTGACACCCTCGTTCCCAAGGACACGACCCCACCGGGCGCGGTGATCGGCGCAGGTGACATCGTCGAGGCCGCCGGCCACCCGATCGGCGGCGGCGTCATCAAACCGGATTACGACCCGCGATTGACCAACGAGGACCTCGCTCCGCTGGGCAAGCAGAGCTGGGGTTCCTACAACATCTTCGCGTTCTGGATGTCCGACGTGCACAGCGTCGGCGGCTACGTCACCGCGGGCAGCCTGTTCGCGCTGGGCCTGGCCAGTTGGCAGGTGCTGGTGGCGCTGCTCATCGGCATCACCCTCGTGTACTTCCTGTGCAACCTGGTCGCCAAGCCGAGCCAGGCCGCCGGTGTGCCGTACCCGGTGATCTGTCGCACCGCGTTCGGCGTGCTGGGCGCCAACATCCCGGCCATCATCCGCGGGTTGATCGCGGTGGCCTGGTACGGCATCCAGACCTACTTGGCATCGGCCGCCCTGGATGTGGTGCTGCTCAAGCTGTTTCCGGGGCTCGCCCCCTATGCCGACCTCGCCACCCACGGCTTCCTCGGATTGCCGCTGCTGGGCTGGGCCAGCTTCCTGCTGCTGTGGGTGTTGCAGGCCTGCGTCTTCTGGCGCGGTATGGAGGCGATCCGCAGGTTCATCGACTTCTGCGGCCCGGCCGTCTACGTCGTCATGTTCCTGCTGTGCGGCTACCTCATCTACAAAGCCGGCTGGGGCGCAATCGATCTCAACCTCGGCGCGGTCAAGTACACCGGCCTCGACTCGGTTCCGGTGATGCTCGGCGCCATCGCGTTGGTGGTGTCCTACTTCTCCGGTCCGATGCTCAACTTCGGTGACTTCTCCCGCTACGGCAAGTCGTTCGCCGCCGTCAAGAAGGGCAATTTCCTGGGGCTGCCGGTGAACTTCCTGGTGTTCTCGGTGCTCGTGGTGGTCACCGCGTCGCTGACGCTGCCGGTGTTCGGCGAACTGCTCACCGATCCCGTGCAGACCGTGGCCCGCATCGACAGCACCTTCGCAATCGTGTTGGGCGCCTTGACCTTCACCATCGCCACCATCGGCATCAACATCGTCGCCAACTTCATCAGCCCGGCGTTCGACTTCTCCAACGTCAGCCCGCAGCGCATCAGCTGGCGTGCGGGCGGCATGATCGCCGCGGTCGGCTCGGTGCTCATCACCCCGTGGAACCTCTACAACAACCCGGAGGTCATCCACTACACGCTGGAGATCCTGGGCGCCTTCATCGGCCCACTGTTCGGCGTGCTGCTCGCCGACTACTACCTGGTGCGCAAGCAGAAGGTGGTCGTCGACGAACTGTTCACCATGTCCGAGTCCGGAAAGTACTGGTACACCGGCGGATACAACAAGGTCGCGGTCATCGCCACCGTGGCCGGCGCGGTGCTCGCGGCGCTTCCGGTGCTGCTGGCCGGCACCGTGTACGGCATGCACACCGCTGCCCAGTACAGCTGGTTCATCGGCTGCGGTGTCGCACTCGGCATCTACCGGGTGCTGGCTGTCCGCGACCGGTTCGTCGCCGAATCGGTGGCGTGACCGTGGGGGAGTCCTTGGGATGAGCCGGATTTGGGTCATCAACCCCAACACCACCACATCGATGACCGCCGGGATCGGCCGCTGCGCACAAGCAGTGGCCGGTTCCGGTGTCGAGATCGTTGCCGTGACATCCGAATTCGGTCCGCCCTCCATCGAAAGCCACTACGACGAGGCGATGAGCGTGCCGGGTCTGCTCGAGGCGATCCGGCGCGGTGAGGACGCCGGGGCCGACGGCTACGTGATCGCGTGCTTCGGTGATCCGGGACTGGATGCGGCGCGGGAGCTCGCGACCGGCCCGGTCGTCGGCATCGCCGAGGCCGCCATGCAGACCGCCAGCCATCTGGGGCGCGGCTTCTCCGTGGTGACGACGCTGTCGCGCACCACGGGCCGGGCCGCCGATCTGGCGGAACGCTATGGGATGCAACGTTTCTGCCTGGGCATCCACGCCTGCGATATTCCGGTGCTGGATCTGGAAACCGATCCGACGGCACGCAAGGTCATCACCGAGGCGTGCCGGGAGGCGTTGGACGCCGACGGCTCCGATGCCATCGTGCTGGGGTGCGCCGGCATGGCCGAGATGTGTGCGGCGATCACCGCCGAGCTCGGGGTGCCGGTGGTCGACGGGGTGAGCGCCGCGACGTTGACGGTGCAGGCACTGGTGCGGATGGGGCTGCGCACCGGCAAGCGTGGCGAGTTCGCGACACCGCCGGCCAAGGAATACACCGTCCGGCGCGGGGTCTAACCGGCCGGGTGCACGGCGCGCCAATGCTCGGCGATCTCGATGCGCCGCGCCAGCCACACCCGGTCGTGGGATTGCACGTGGTCGAGGAATCGTTCCAGCGCGGCACTGCGGGCCGGTCGGCCGACCAGCCGGCAGTGCAAGCCGATCGACAGCATCTTCGGGCTGCCGCCCAGCCCCTCGGCGTAGAGCACGTCGAACGCGTCACGCAGATGAGCGAAGAACTCCTCACCGTTGGAAAAGCCTGCCGGAGAAGCGAATCGCATGTCGTTGGTGTCCAGCGTGTACGGCACCACGAGGTGGTCGGTGTCGGCCACTCGCACCCAGTACGGCAGATCATCGGCGTAGGAGTCCGAGTCGTAGACGAAGCCGCCGTGCTCGACCACCAGCTCCCGCGTGTGCGGAGAGTCCCGGCCGGTGTACCAGCCGAGCGGCGCGGCGCCGGTGAGCTCGGTCAGGATCCGCACCGCCTCGGCCATGTGCGCGCGCTCGGTGTCGCGGTCGGTCAGCTGGTAGGACTTCCACCGCAGGCCATGACAGGCGATCTCGTGTCCGAGTTCGCCGAACGCGGCCAGCGCCTCCGGATTGCGCTGCAGGGCCCGCGCCACCGCGAAGATGGTCAGCGGGATGTCCCGGCGCTCGAAAATCCTTAGTATCCGCCACAATCCGGCACGCGAGCCGTACTCGTAGAGCGACTCCATGCTCATGTGCCGGTTGGGGAACGCGTCGGCCGGCGTCATCTCGGACAGGAACGTCTCCGAGGCCGGATCGCCGTCGAGCACGTTGTTCTCGCCGCCCTCTTCGTAATTGAGGACGAACTGCACAGCAATGGCCGCGCCCCCGGGCCACTGCGGGTCCGGCGGGGTGCGGCCATAGCCGACAAGGTCGCGCGGGTAGCTCACGCGAGCTCTCCGAACAGCCGCAGTCGCGCCAACCCGCCGTCCGGATAGATGTCCAGCCGTGCCTCGGACACCACGTCGTCGGAATCGATGATGAAGCGGTGCCGGGTGTCGGGCAACAGATCGGTGCGGGGCAGCAGGTCGACCCACCGTCCGTCGGCGCGCAGTGCCGTCAATGCCGCTGCCCCAGGGCTGTTTCCGATGAAGTAGGACGTGTCGATCTCGGCGAGCCGCACCCGTCCCGGTCCCGCGAGCCGGATGCGCACCCAGTCGTTGGAATCGTCACGGCGCCGCGCGGTTTCCCAGCCATCACCCATCACCTGCGCCTGTCCGGGGAAGATCAGGTTCTGCGGCGAGCTGTAGAAACGATTCGAGGCGTCGAGCACCAGACCGCCGTTCTCCAGCGCGGCCAGGTCCAACGGGCCGACACCGAGGAACCGCTTGTCCGGACGGCCTTCTCCGTGCACCCGCAGCCGAGCCACGCCGCCGTCCGGGTAGATGTTGAGGCGCACATGCGTCCAGCGCTGCTCCGAGGAAACCTCGAAGTTGTTACGGGTGTCGCCGTACACACGCGAGCGCGCGATGAGCGGTACCCAGCCGGGGTCGACGGCCAACTGCTCGGCAGTCGGGTACCCGTCGACCTCGATGGCGTCGACGGAGACAGCCGGCGGATAGTTGCCCTTGAACCATGCGGTGTCGACCACCACGCCGCGGATGACGCCCGGCACGCCGAGCCGCACGATCGCCGTGTCATGGCCTTCGTCGCGACGACGCCGCGTCTCCCAACCGTCGTACACCTGCCCCTTGTGACCGAACGAGGCCGGCCGATACACCGACGGGCCGGGGGAGATGAGGTTCTCTTTCTCGGCGAACAAGTCGTCGTTGGCCCAGATCACCGCCCCGCCGAGGCTCCGTAGCGCAAGGTCGGGCAGCCAGGTGAAGTCGGGCAGTGATTCAGTCATGACAGCTTTCGGTTCTTGAGGTTTCGTAGCACCTCGACGGTAGCGCCCGGCGCGACCGCGAGTACGTCGTCGGCGCCGAACGCGCCGCAGTCCAGTCCGCGCAGCACCACCGCCGCCAGCGCCTCGGCGGTCGCGGGTTCGTCGACGATCGGGCCGCCGGTGCGGTCCAGGTAGGCCTGCAGCCGGGGCGCCGCGGCGGACATGGCGGCCCGGAAGAAGGTGAAGGTGGCCAGCCACCGGGTCACCAGGTGGCCGGGGTGCATGTCCCAGCCCTGGTAGAAGCCGCGCTCGAGAGACCGGGTGACGAGCCGATGGTGGCGCCGGATCGCCTGCACCACTTGCTCTTCGGTACCGACGGGGGCCACCTGCGTCGAGCCGTCGGCGACCCAGACGCCGGTTTGTGCGGCGGCGGTCTGCATCACCGCCTTGGCATGGTCGGCCACGGGGTGATCGAGCGCCTGATGTTGCGGTGCGATACCGCATGCGGCGCTGTAATCGTAGGTGCCGTAATGCAATCCGCTACATCGGCCCTCGGCGAGCTGGATCGCACGGGCGACGGTCGCGGTCCCGTCGGGGCCCAGTACCGCCTGCGGGCTCTCGATCTGCAGCTCGAAGCGCAGCGTGTGATCTGGCAGACCGTGTGCGGTCTCCAACGCCTCGCACAGCCAGACCGCCGCCGTGACCTGTTCGGCCGCACGCAGTTTCGGCACGGTGAAGACGAAACCGTCGATGGCGCCGGCGTCGAGCACCAACTCGAGGGTGCGCAGGGCCCGGCGGCGCTCTGCGGTGGTGAGCCCCTTGATGCGAATCCCGCTGTGGCTCAACCCGAGTGCGGGCAGGGTCGCCGCCGCCCGCGCCGCGTCGCGATCCTCCACGTCGTCGCCGCGGTTGCCGTAGCCGTCCTCGAAATCCAGGCGCAGGTCGGCAATCGGCGCGGCGGCCAGTTGGTCGCGCACCAGCGCCACTGTGGTCTGGTCGCCGAGTTCGGTGAACACTTCCGCGTGCAGGTCCAGCAGTTCGAGCGCGGCCCGACCCCACTGTGCAGGGGTATCGGGCGTCGCGTCGGCCGCGCTGACGTAGACGGTGTGTATCGGCTGGACGGCGGGTCCGGTCCCCGGAAACCGCGTCGCGAGGTCGGCGTCGACGCGGGATAACAGGGTGTCGATGCGCTGGAGCGCATCCGCCGGGATGCGATGGTGGGGGTCCGACACGTGCCTATCGTGCCGTGCCGACGCGATCTCAGCATGTCGAGCCCGAGTCGGTCTCAGGGGAGCTGATCTAGTCTCGGCAGAGCAATGTCGCACAAGGAGGCCCGATGACCAGCGCCGAACGGATCGACGATCCCGCCGAGAACCCGGTGCCGGACACCGGCACATACGCCGGCCCGGAGTGGATGGGCAAGGCCAACTGGCACTCGGTCGCCGAGTCGTACCTGCTGCGGGCCGTGAAGCCGCTGCTGTTCCTGCTGACCAAGCTCATGCTGGCCATCAACAGGCGGTTCCCGCAGGCCCTGCTGGACCGCGCGTACGACGGTTCCGAGCGGGTGACCAACTGGATGCCCGCGGTGCGTGGGTCGCGCACCGAAAAGGTCGAGCTGCCGAACTGCCCGGCCGAATGGGTCTGGAACGAGACCACCCCGCCGGTCGACGGCCGCGTCATCGTCTACTTCCACGGCTCGGCGTTCATCGCGCTCGGCATCAACAGCCACCGGCCGATGGTGAGCCACATCGCCCGCGACAGCCGCGCGCGGGCCTTGAGCGTCGGATACCGGCTCTGCCCGCGCAACCTCGTCGAGGACGCGGTCGAGGACGGCGTCGACGCCTACCGCTACGTGCTGGCGCAGGGCGTGAAGCCCGAGAACATCGTCCTGGCCGGTGACTCGGCGGGCGGCTTCATCGCGGCCATGACGGCCGTGACGGTGCGCGACCTGGGGATGGCGCCGCCCGCCGGCTGCGTGCTCCTGTCCGCGGCCACCGACAGCGACATGACGCCGAAATACGAAGCGGCCGCGCGGGTTCCGGACGCCATGTTCCCTGTCGACTTCCTCCGGATGATCAGCGAGGTCTTCCTGCTGCGCAACGGCGGGCGCGAAGCGACCCCGTCCCCGGTCGACGCCGACCTGCGTGGCCTCGGCCCGTTCCTGCTGCAGGTGGGGTCCGAAGAGGCGTTGCGCCCCGACTCGGAGCTGATGGCCGAGCGGCTCGCCGCGGCGGGAGTGCCGGTGCGCCTGCAGGTCTTCGACCGCGCCGTCCACGTCTTCCAGGCCTTCGCCTTCTCGAACCCCGACGCCCGTCGTGCGGTCGGTGAGGTCGCCGAGTTCGTGAAGTCCGTCGCCTGATTCCGCCGAGTGTCGGCTCGTGTTCGAGGATCCGCGAAATCGTCGAACACGAGCCAACATTCGATGCGGTTGACCACAGCCGGGAATGAACCGGCGCCGTGCGGCGGTTGCCTACTCCGTGACTGCCGCACCCTTCCGTCTTTCGCCCGACGCCGCACTGCTCAAGCCAGTTCAGGTCGGAGACACGCTGGCCACCAACCGTCTGTTCATGGCGCCGCTCACCCGGTCGCGGGCCGACGCCGACGGCACCCCCTCGGACTTGGCGGCCGAGTACTACTCGCAGCGCGCCGCCGCGGGGATCATCATCTCCGAGGCCACGGCCGTCTCGCGGAGCGCCAACGGCGCCTACATGAACACCCCCGGCATCTACACCGACGGGCACCAGGCGAAGTGGGCCGAGATCGCGCAGGCCGTCCACGAAGCCGGCGGCAAGATGTTCGTGCAGTTGTGGCACGTCGGGCGCATGGCGCATTCGGAGATCAGCGGTGGCCGGCCGGTCGCGCCGTCGGCCATCGCCGCCGACATGGTCACCCACACCCCTTCGGGTAAGAAGCCTCTGGAGATCCCGCGGGCGCTCGACATCGATGAGCTCCCCGGGATCGTCGCCGACTTCCGTGCCGCCGCGCGCCGCGCGGTCGACGCCGGGATGGACGGTGTGGAGATTCACGGCGCCAACGGTTACCTGTTGCACGAGTTCGCGTCCGATGTGGTCAATCAGCGCACCGACGCGTACGGCGGATCGCCGGAGAACCGGGCCCGGCTGACCGCCGAGGTCGTCGAAGCCGTGGTGGCCGAGATCGGCGCCGGGCGGGTCGGGCTGCGGATCTCCCCCGGAAACCCCGCCGGTGACATGCATGAGAACGACGCGTTCAGCACGTACGAGGCCCTGCTGAACCGGATCGATCCGCTCGGCATCGCCTACCTGCATGTGGTCATCGACCCCACCGCCGACCTGTTCGGCGCGATTCGCGCGCTGTGGTCGGGCACCTTCGTGCTCAACACGGGCCGGGGCTCTGGCACCGATTTCTGCCAGCTCAACAGCTTCGTCGACCTGGGTGCCATCAGTGCCGCCGCGGTCGGGCGATCCTTCCTGGCCAATCCCGACCTGGTCGACCGGCTGGTCCTGGGGGCCGAGCTCAACGAGCCGGATGTGGCGACGTTCTACGCGTCGGGTCCCGTCGGCTACACCGACTATCCGTTCCTCACCGAGGCTGTCGCCTAACGCGAGGCGCACGGGCCACTCAATACGCAAGGGCCACTTATTGCACGTCAGGATCACGCGGACGTGCGGTAGGTGGCCTTTCGTGTGCCTCTGGACGCTCTCCCAACCACCTGGTTGGGAGGGCCTGTTACGCTTCCGTGCAGGGGACCGTCTACTCACGGGTAGCCGAACCCACAACCCCATCTCAATAGGACCTGGAGCAAACACATGTCCGAAGAAGCCTTCATCTATGAGGCCATTCGCACGCCCCGTGGCAAGCAGCGCAACGGTGCACTGAACGAGGTCAAGCCGGTCAACCTGATCGTCGGCCTGATCGACGAAATGCGTCGTCGCAACCCCGATCTGGACGAGAACCTGATCAGCGACGTCATCATGGGCGTCGTCTCGCCCGTCGGTGACCAGGGCGGCGACATCGCCCGCACCGCCGCGCTCGTGGCCAAGCTGCCCGAGACCACCGGTGGTTTCCAGCTCAACCGCTTCTGCGCCTCCGGCCTGGAGGCCGTGAACCTGGCCGCCCAGAAGGTCCGTTCCGGCTGGGACGACCTGGTGTACGCCGGTGGCGTCGAGTCCATGAGCCGCGTCCCGATGGGTTCGGACGGCGGCGCGTGGGCCGGCGACCCCGAGACCAACTACCGCATCGGCTTCGTCCCGCAGGGCATCGGCGCCGACCTGATCGCCACCATCGAGGGCTTCTCGCGCGAGGACGTCGACGCCTACGCGGTGCGCTCGCAGGAGAAGGCCGCCGCAGCGTGGTCGGGCGGCTACTTCGCCAAGTCGGTCATCCCGGTCAAGGACCAGAACGGCCTGACCATCCTCGACCACGACGAGCACATGCGTCCGGGCACCACCCTGGAGAGCCTGGCCAAGCTGAACTCCGCGTTCGCGGGCCTGGGCGCCATGGGCGGCTTCGACGACGTGGCGCTGCAGAAGTACCACTACGTCGAGAAGATCGACCACGTCCACCACGGTGGCAACAGCTCGGGCATCGTCGACGGCGCCGCCCTGGTGCTGATCGGTAGCGAGGCCGCCGGCAAGTCGCAGAACCTGACCCCGCGCGCCCGCATCGTGGCCACCGCCACCAGCGGTGCCGACCCGGTCATCATGCTGACCGGCCCGACCCCGGCCACCAAGAAGGTCCTGGACCGCGCCGGCCTGACGGTCGACGACATCGACCTGTTCGAAATCAACGAGGCCTTCGCTTCGGTGGTGCTCAAGTTCCAGAAGGACCTGAACATCCCGGACGAGAAGCTGAACGTCAACGGTGGCGCCATCGCGATGGGCCACCCGCTGGGCGCCACCGGCGCCATGATCACCGGAACCATGGTCGACGAGCTCGAGCGCCGCGGCGCCAAGCGTGCCCTCATCACGCTGTGTATCGGCGGCGGCATGGGCGTGGCCACCATCATCGAGCGCGTCTAGGGAGATTGAAAGAACATGGCTGAGAAGACAATTCAGTGGGACAAGGATGCCGACGGCATCGTCACCCTGACCATGGACGACCCCACGGGTTCGGCCAACGTGATGAACGAGCACTACAAGGAGTCGATGCACTACGCGGTGCAGAGCCTGCTCGCCGAGAAGGACTCCATCACCGGTGTCGTCATCACCAGCGCGAAGAAGACCTTCTTCGCCGGCGGTGACCTCAAGGGCATGATGCAGATCGGCCCCGACGACGCCGGCGAGGCGTTCGCCATGGTTGAGGACATCAAGGCCGACCTGCGCGCCCTGGAGACCCTGGGCAAGCCCGTCGTCGCCGCCATCAACGGCGCCGCCCTCGGTGGCGGCCTGGAGATCGCGCTGGCGTGCCACCACCGCATCGCGGCCGACGTCCGCGGCAGCCAGATCGGCCTGCCCGAGGTCACCCTGGGTCTGCTGCCCGGCGGTGGCGGCGTCGCCCGCACCGTGCGCATGTTCGGCATCCAGAAGGCGTTCATGGAGGTCCTGAGCCAGGGCACCCGCTTCACCCCGGCCAAGGCGCAGGCCACCGGCCTGGTCGACGAGCTCGTCGACACCGTCGAGGAACTGATCCCGGCCGCCAAGGCATGGATCAAGGCCAACCCCGAGGGTGGCGTGCAGCCGTGGGACGTCAAGGGCTACAAGATGCCCGGTGGCACCCCGTCGAGCCCGGGCCTGGCCGGCATCCTGCCGTCGTTCCCGGCGCTGCTGAAGAAGCAGCTCAAGGGTGCCCCGATGCCCGCGCCGCGCGCCATCCTCGATGCCGCCGTCGAGGGTGCGCAGGTCGACTTCGACACCGCGTCGCGCATCGAGAGCCGCTACTTCACCAGCCTGGTCACCGGCCAGACCGCGAAGAACATGATCCAGGCGTTCTTCCTGGACCTGCAGGCCATCAACGGTGGCGCCTCGCGTCCCGAGGGCATCGCCAAGCAGGACATCAAGAAGATCGGCGTGCTGGGCGCGGGCATGATGGGCGCCGGTATCGCCTACGTGTCGGCCAAGGCCGGCTACGAGGTCGTCCTCAAGGACGTCACGCAGGAAGCCGCTGACAAGGGCAAGAACTACTCCGAGAAGATCGAGGCCAAGGCGCTCGAGCGTGGCAAGACCACGCAGGAGAAGTCCGACGCGCTGCTGGCCCGCATCACCCCGACCGCGGACCCGCAGGACCTCAAGGGCGTCGACTTCGTCATCGAGGCCGTGTTCGAGAACCAGGAACTCAAGCACAAGGTGTTCCAGGAGATCGAGGACATCGTCGAGCCCAACGCGCTGCTCGGCTCGAACACCTCCACCCTGCCGATCACCGGTCTGGCGACCGGCGTGAAGCGCCAGGAGGACTTCATCGGTATCCACTTCTTCTCGCCCGTCGACAAGATGCCGCTGGTGGAGATCATCAAGGGTGAGAAGACCTCCGACGAGGCGCTGGCCCGGGTGTTCGACTACACCCTCGCCATCAAGAAGACCCCGATCGTCGTCAACGACAGCCGCGGCTTCTTCACCTCCCGCGTCATCGGCACCTTCGTCAACGAGGCGCTGGCCATGCTGGGCGAGGGCGTTGCGCCCGCGTCCATCGAGCAGGCCGGTTCGCAGGCCGGTTACCCGGCTGCGCCGCTGCAGCTTTCGGATGAGCTCAACCTGGAGCTCATGCACAAGATCGCTGTCGCCACCAAGGAAGGCGTCGAGGCTGCCGGTGGCACCCACGTGGCGCACCCGGCCGAGGCTGTCGTCGAGAAGATGATCGAGCTCGGTCGTCCGTCGCGCCTGAAGGGCGCGGGCTTCTACGAGTACGTCGACGGCAAGCGCACCCAGCTGTGGCCGGGGCTGAAGGAAGCCTTCAACTCGGGTTCGACCGAACTGCCGCTGCAGGACATGATCGACCGCATGCTGTTCGCCGAGGCGCTGGAGACCCAGAAGTGCATCGACGAGGGCGTGCTGACCTCGACCGCTGACGCGAACATCGGCTCGATCATGGGTATCGGCTTCCCGCCGTACACCGGTGGTTCGGCGCAGTTCATCGTCGGCTACCAGGGCGAGCTGGGCGTCGGCAAGGAGGCCTTCGTGGCCCGGGCCAAGGAGCTGGCCGCCAAGTACGGCGACCGCTTCCTGCCGCCGGCGTCGCTGGAGAGCTAGCCTCTAGCACCACCAAAAACCCCCAAATCCCAAGGGATTTGGGGGTTTTTGCGTTGGTGGATGACGCGGATGCACGGTGGTGGCTGTTCAGGCGCCGGAGTCTGTCGCCTGGGGTGCCTTGACGTGAATCCACAGTTTGTCGAGGATGCGCTGCAGGTCCCGGCGCTCGCGCTCGCTCAACACATCGATGAGCTCGCCGCACGCCTGCTCGAATACCGGAAGCGCTTCGGCGACAAGTTTTTCCCCTTCGGGTGTGATGCGGACCGGTGTGCTGCGGCGGTCGGTGGCATGCCGGGTCCGTGTGACCAGCTTCCGCTTCTCCAGCCAGTCGATGAGACCGGTGGCGCTGGCCTTGGTGATGCCGAAGTACTCGGCGATCCCGCTGGGGGTCTGGCGCACCGTCCATTCGTCTTCTGGTTGGGCGAGCTGTGCCGCGAAGATCGTCAGGATATCGAGTTTGGCTTCCGAGATGTTGACGCGTTCGAGTTTCCGATTCACCGCGGCGATGACGTCGTCGGCCAACCACAGCAGGGACAACCCCAGCCGGGCCGCACTGACGTCCTTCGTCGGATCGGCACCCTTCATGAGGTTGAGCGCAGGCCGCATGGCCTCCGGCGCCGTGAGTTTGACCCGGGCGGCCGAGAGGCCGCGACGAACGGTGGCGGTGCTGATCTGTGGCCGGCCCATGCCGGCAGTTTAGAAACCTGACAGTAAGGTAACCGAACCGAGTCTTGTCGTGCCATCCCGACAGCGGGTCAGCGAAGTCTCCACCCAGGGCGGATGTCGCACGGGCACAACAAGTTTGGCTGGATACGGGAAACCTGCGCGTCTGTCGCCGGGCGGCCGTCGCCGACCGCTTCCGGTGCGCGGCGGGTTTCGAGGTCAGCGCGCGGGGTTCGAGTACACCCGCGTCGGTGAGATGAGCACCGCGGCACGGCCCTCGTCTCGCATGACGCGGTCGTAGGTGTCCCAGTCGTCATGGGTGCCGCCCGCGGCGGTAAAGACGTTGCGCAACAACACCCTCAGGGTCTCGGCGTCGGTGTCGTCAGGCCCGATGACCTCCGCCGTCCCCTCGACCGTCAGCCACTGCCACCCTGCGTGCGCGACGACCGAGGTGCGCGAATCGGCGCGCAGATTGCGCAGCTTGCGGGTGGACCCGATGGCGACGAGCGCGACGACCGGTGCCCCGGTCGTCGGATGCGGCAGCACGCCGGCATTGACCACCGAGGATTGGATGCTGCCGTCACTGCGCAGGGTGTTCAGCACCACCAGCCCGTGATCACGCGCGGACAGCTCGGCGAATTCAGTCAGGTCGGTCATGGTGTCCTCACTCCGCCACGTCAAATGCGGCAATGACTTTCGTCGGTTTGATCCGGACCACGAGTTCACCGGGGACGGCGTTGCGGCGGCCGTATTCCTCGGCGCGGTCGGCGCCCATGTAGCGGCCGCCGGTACGGGTGGCGATGTCGAGAAGCTCGTCGGGCTCCTCGCTGATCGCCGCGACGCCCTGAATTTGGACGAACGCATAGGGCGGGGACGTGTCGTCGACGCACAGCACCACGCGCGGGTCGCGGGCCAGCGCCCGCCCCTTGGCGGTGTCCTTGCCGGTGTTGAACACCAGCTCGCCGCCATCCACCACGAACCACACGGGTGCGGCCAGCGGCCGGCCGTCAGCCGCCACCCAGCCGAGCACCGCGGTACGTGTGCCCTCGGACAGAAACGCGATCACATCGTCGGAAAGTTCGCCCATGTGGCCACGCTACGCCCGGCGACCGACGGCCGGATGCCGGGCAGTCTGGCCGCAAAACTTCAGGTGCGCCGCCGGGCGAACAGGTAGTACCGCGCCGGGTTCTTGCCGTTGTGATCCAAGCCGGGTTCGTCACCGCTGTCGAGCAGCGTCCACCCGAGCGCGAAGCGCCGCTCCACTTCGGCCGGATCGATCCCGGGCACCCCGAACGAGGCGCCCGGCACGAACGCGACGATCAGCAGGCGCGCGTCCGCCGCCGCGACCGCCGTCACCTCGCCGACGTAGGCGTCGCGGTCGTCGGCGCTCATGCCGTGCAGGCACCCGTTGTCGACGATCAGCGCGAAGTCGGCGCCGATGCCCTGGCCCGTCAGCCGGGTGGCGTCGGCCTGGTCGAACCGCACCGCGCCCGACGCCGAGGCGTCCCGCTTCGCGGCTTTCGCGCGCGCCTTCTGGACTGCGGTCGCGACGTAGTCGATGCCGGTGACGTCCCAGCCGAGTCCGGCCAGATACAACGCGTTGTCGCCGGTGCCGCAACCGATGTCGAGTGCGGTGCCCGGCGTCAGGGCATTGTCACCCTCGACCAGCTCACGCAGGCTGTTGGCTAGTGGATGCCCGTCCCACGGGGTAAATCCGAGCCGGTAGAAGACCCGGAACAGACGCTGTCGGGACGACATGGCATCACAGCGCCCCGAGGTCGGCCGACAGCCAGTGCTTCGGGTCGACGGTGACGGTCACGCTGGGGCCGTGCTCGCGCCGGGCGATCTCGAGGTAGGCCGGGGCCTTCTCCTTACCGAGGTAGCGCTCGGCCATCTCGACCAGCTGCTCATCGGTGCCGGTCTCGATGCTGAGCACCGGGCCGTCGACCGCGACGTAGCGGACTGTCGGCTCGAGCCGCTCGGCCATCAGCGACACGTGCCCGGCCGCCTGGATCAGCTTGTGCTTGCGGGAGTCGAGACCGGTGAGCAGCCACAGCTTGCCGCCGGGGCTGTACTGGTACCAGATCGGCACCGTCAGGGGACCGCGGTCCGGGCCGGCGTTGACCGACAGCGCCCCGATGTGTGGTTCGGCCAGAAATTCTTCGCGTTCATCCTTGGAAAGGGCCATGAATCCAACGTAGCGAAAATGGGTGACACCGCAGCGGCTTCGGCCACACGCGTAGACGTCAGTCCGGCAGCGGCATGGTGTCGTACAGCCGGACGCCCTTCTCGTTGAGCCGGGCCAGCCGTTGCGTCAGGCCCCTGGGCAACACCGATATGGTCCGCGCGACGCCGAGGAGTGCCCTTGCGCCCCAAGCAGATCCCGGCACGATGGTTCTGGCGTTGACCTGCGCCATGGTGCGGCTGCCGGCCACCGGTGCGGCCATGGTCCGTTCGTAGGCGGCGAACGCGGCAGTGTGATCGCCGCGAGCCGCGGTCAAGGCATGTGCCAGGACGTACGCGCCGTACACCGCGAGGCTGGTGCTGCCGCCGACTCCCGGACCGGGGCAGTACCCGGCGTCCCCGACCAGCGTGACGCGTCCCCGCGACCAGGTACTCATCTCCAGTTGGGTGATGGCGTCGAAGTAGAACGCCGGCGTATGGTCCATCTCCCGCAGCCAGTGGTCGACTTCGGGGACCAGGCCGGCGAACGCCGCGTGCAAGTGGCGCTGCTGCGCGGCGACGTCGCGGTAGTGGTAGTCCAGCGGCGCATCGGTGCGGAACATGAACACCGCTCGGGCGTCCTCGAGATGGTCGGCGCTGTACACCATGGCGATCTTCCGCGGCGCCAGGTAGCCGCTCATCTCACCTTTGGGCGCAAGCATTTTCGGCACCGACACCACCGCCAGATAGCCGCCGAGAAACCGTTCTCTGGCCACATCACCGAAGGTCAGCTGCCGGACCCCGGAGTGCAGGCCGTCGGCGCCGATCACCAGGTCGAACCGCTCGGGAGTGCCGTGCTCGAACGTCACCTCGCCGGCGTCGGTGATGGACGTGATCTGGTCCCCGAAGCGGAACTCGGCGTCGTCACGGACGGCGTCGTAGTACGCCTGGCTGAGGTCGTCGCGCATGATCTCGACGTGCCGGTCGGACATGGCCGCGATGAGTTTGACGTAGTCGATGCTGTTCCACCGGTTCTTGGGCGGACGGTTGAGCGAGAGGATCGTGGTCCCGGTGGCGCGGGCCTCGATCCGGTCCAGAACGCCCATGCGTTCGGAGATTTCCATGGCCGGCCGGAAGAGGTCGACGGCATGACCACCGGTCTTGCGCAGGGCCGGCGCGCGTTCGACCACCGTCACGTCGAATCCGTTGCGGGACAGCCAGTAGGCCAGGACCGGTCCGGCGATGCTGGCGCCAGAGATGAGCACCTTCATGGATTCCTCCGCATTTACTTAACGGTCGGTAAGTGGATGTCGGGTCAGCTTACCGCCCGTTAAGTAAGTTAGGGTGGCCACGTGGCGAGAACCCCGTCCGAGACCCGCACGCGCATCCAGGATGTGGCGCGCGAGCTATTCAGTCAGAAGGGCGTGCAGCGCACCAGCCTGCAGGACATCGCCGATCAGCTCGGCATCAGTAAACCCGCGCTCTACTATCACTTCAGCTCGCGTGAGGACCTCGTGCGCAGCATCCTGCAGCCGCTGGTCGACGAGGGCGAGGAATTCGTGGCCGCCCAGGAACGCCTGCGCGGTTCGGCCCGGGCCACCCCGCGCGAGCTGTTGCAGGGCTACTTCGACTTCCACTACCGACACCGGGCCGACCTCATGCTCATCGTCACCGAGCTGACGACGCTCGCCGACCTGGGGCTGATCGACAGCATGCTGGCGTGGCGCGAGCGGCTGGGCAAGCTGGTCTTCGGGCGGCGACCCACCCTCGAACAGGCCACGCGGGCCGTCATCGCGTTCGGCGGTCTGCAGGACTGCTGCCTGCAGTTCCCGGACGTGCCGGCCGACCAGCTGAGGCGGGCGACGGTTGACGGCGCGATGGCCGCGCTCGGGCTGCCGGACTGAGGGCATTCGCGCCGACCACACCTGGTCAGGATGTCGCGCGCAGTGCCCCACACGGCGGCGTCGGTACGATTGCCCCATATCGGTCTGAGCGATCGACGCCGAACGCAACGGAGAGTGCCTGTTGGAGATCCCCTTTATCGGGCCACTGACGCTGTCCGGGTTCTCGAGCGGTTGGTTCTTCCTGTACCTGATTGCCGTCGTCGGCGCCGTCGCGATCTATCTGCTGCTGCGCAAGGCCCGTCGCAAGCGGGTGCTGCGGTTCGCCAACACCGAGCTCCTGGAGCAGGTCGTCGCGGCACGGCCGAAGACCCGGTCGCGGTGGCGTCACCTACCGGCGGTCCTGCTCGTGGTCTCGCTGGTCTTTCTCACCACCGCCATGGCCGGACCGACGCACGACATCCGGATTCCGCGTAACCGCGCCGTCGTCATGCTTGTCATCGACGTCTCCGAATCGATGATCGCGACCGACGTCAAGCCCAGCCGCATCGAGGCGGCCAAGAGCGCCGGTAAGACGTTCGTCAAAGGCCTGACCAACGGGATCAGCGTCGGCCTCGTCCAATTCTCGTCCAGCGCAACGATGCTGGTGGCCCCGACCAGCGACCACGACGTCGTGGCGCGGACCATCGACACCCTGGAGCCGTCCCCGCGCACCGCGACCGGCGAAGGCATCTTCACGGCGCTGCAGGCCATCGCCACCCTCGACGCCGTCATGGGCGGCGGTGACGGTCCGCCGCCCGCGCACATCGTGCTGATGTCGGACGGTAAGGAAACCGTGCCGGCCGACCCGAACGACCCGCGCGGCGCACTGACGGCGGCGCGCGCGGCCAAAGACCAGGACGTCGTGATCTCGACCATCTCGTTCGGTACGCCGTCCGGCGTCATCACCTACGAGGGGCAGGAAGTGCCGGTCCCGACCGACGACCTGTCACTGCAGAAGATCGCGAAGGTGACCGGCGGTGAGTCATACCGCGCCGAGACCCTCGATCAGCTGACCCGCGTGTACGCCAACCTGCAGCAGCAGATCGGTTACCAGACCATCCGCGGCGACGCCAGCGGCAGCTGGACGCGCGTCGGATTCTTCGTGCTGGTCCTGGCGCTGTTCGCGGGCCTGAAGATCAACAACCGCCTGCCGGGCTGATCAGCGTCCCGGCATCGTCTTGCCGATGGCGGTGCCCGCCGCGGCGTCGGTGCTCTGGTACTTCGTGGCCGCCGTGCGCAGTGAGTCGGCGAAGCTGGTGACGGCCTTGCCCAGGTTCTGGCAGTCGGTGTTCAGCAGCGGGCCGACGCGCTGGCAGGCGCCGCCGGACGCGAGCCCGGACATGCCGGCCGCGGCCGCGTTGAGCGGTTCTCCCGGCTTGACCTCGCCGACGGCGGAGCCGCACGACGCCATGGTGCTCGCCGCGGCCGTCAGAACCTGCGGATCGACGCGCAAATCGGGTGCCATGGTTGTCAGCCTAAGCCTGCGACGTGGGGGTTCCCGACGCTGTTTCGTGGAGCGGAGCTGCCCGGGGGCGCAGACCGCCTAAAGTCGGGATCATGCGCTTCGGATTGTTCATCCCGCAAGGTTGGCGACTCGATCTGGTGGGGATCGCCCCGCAGGACCAATGGCAGGTGATGCGCGACCTCGCCGCGTACGCCGACGCCGGACCCTGGGATTCGCTGTGGGTCTACGACCATTTCCACACCGTGCCGATGCCGACCTCGGAGGCCACACACGAGGCGTGGACGCTGATGGCGGCATACGCCGCGACGACCTCGCGGATCAAGCTCGGCCAGATGTGTACCGCGATCAGCTATCGCAACCCGGCGTATCTGGCGAAGGTCGCGGCGACCACCGACATCATCTCCGGCGGCCGGGTGCAGATGGGCATCGGTGGCGGCTGGTACGAACACGAATGGCGCGCTTACGGTTACGGTTTCCCGTCGGCCGGTGTGCGGCTGGCCCGGCTCGATGAGGGCGTGCAGATCATGCGCACCGCCTGGCGTGACGGTGTGGTGAGCTTCGACGGCAAGCACTACCAGGTCGACGGCGCCATCGTGCAGCCCAAACCGTTGCAGGACAACGGTATTCCGCTGTGGATCGCGGGTGGTGGTGAGAAGGTGACGCTCAAGATCGCCGCGAAGTACGCGCAGTACACCAACTTCACCTCCGAGCCTGCCGGCTTCGCGCACAAATCCGAAGTGCTGCAACAGCATTGCCGCGAGGTCGGTACCGACTACGACGGCATCGTCCGCTCGGCCAACTTCAACGTGGTGATCGGGGAGTCCGAGGCGGACGTCGCCGCGCGCATCGCGCGCATCCGGGAGCGTCAGGTCGCCGTCGCGCACGAGGGTGCGGTCGACGCGATGGTCAAGAACCTGACATCACCCGATTCCGCTTGCGGCACAACCGAACAGGTCATCGAGACGTTGCGGAAGATCAAGGATCTCGGCAGCGAGTACGCGATCTTGTACTTCCCGGAGGCCGCCTACGACAGGTCGAGCATCGAGGCGTTCGAGCGGGACGTCATCCCCGCGCTCAGTGACTAGCCGCCATGGACGGGTTTCTGGTCGACGCACCGCCGCTGCGGCCGCCGGTGTGGGTCGAACAGTTCTGGGCTGACCTCACGTTCCTGCACTGGCCCGTCGACCCGGCGAGCGTCGCGCACCTGTATCCGCCCGGCACCGCGCCGGACGTCTTCTCCGACGGGCTGACGTACGTCGGCCTGGTGCCGTTCGTCATGCACCGCTCGGCGGTGGCCGGCCGCGTGCCGTTGCCCTACTTCGGGGCCTTCGCCGAAACCAATGTGCGGCTGTATTCGGTGGACGCCGCGGGCCGGCACGGCGTGCTGTTCCGGTCGCTGGAGACGACGCGGCTGGCCGTCGTCGGGGCGACCCGCCTCGGCATGGGGGTGCCCTACACCTGGGCCAAACTGCGCGTCACCCGCACCGGTGACCGGATCACCTACGTGGGCACGCGCCGCTGGCCCGAGCGGGGTCTGCGGACCCTGGCGGAGCTCGCGATCGGTGCGCCTGTCGCCCCGACGCCGTTGGAGGTGTGGCTGACGGCCCGCTGGGGTGCTCACACCCGCAAGGCCGGCCGGACGTGGTGGGTGCCCAACGAGCACCCGACCTGGCCGCTGCGACGGGCCGAGGTGGTCGAGCTGACCGACGATCTGGTGCCCGCCAGTGGAGTGGTGCCGGTGGGGCCGCCGTTGCGCGCGTTGTTCTCGCCGGGGGTGCAGGCCCGCTTCGGGCGGCCCACCGCGCTCCGTTGAGCCTTTCCTCGAAGGTGTCCGGTTCTGGTCCGGAAGATGAACGGCTGGTAGCGCAAAGGTGCAGTCTCGGTGATCATTGCGCCATGTTGCCGACGATGCGCGAAACCGGACGCCGAGCCGTCCCGGTGCCGATCCCTTCCAATGCCACGGCCACCCGGCGCACGGTGCGCCCCGGTGCCGTGGGTGGGCGGTCGCGGTTCGAGGCCGAGTCCAGGCCCGCCCACCGCGCAGACCTGGCGCAATCGCGGCTGTTCGCGGCACTGCTGCTCGACGAGATCGCCGATCTGGAAGACCAGATGACGGTGTTGGAGCGGCGAACCCGGCGCGCTCAGGCCACCGCGCAGACGGGGGTGGAGTCCCCGACGGACGCTCTGCTCGCACTGCGCCGGAGGGTCCTGGAAGTGCAGCGGATGCTCGATGCACTGCGTCGTCGCTTCCCCGGCGAGGGGGATTCGCTGCGCGTGATTTAAACCGCCAAACGGTTCCGGCGGGCATTGCTGAAGCGGATATTTGAGGCATGGAGAAAATCTCGCTGACCGCGCTGGCCCGCCAGCATCTGGACATCGCGCGCGATGGAAACGGCGGGCGCAGCGCTCACACGGTCTTCGGCGGCCACGAGCATGCATTGCGGCAGACGCTGATCGCTCTCGCCGACGGCAACGAGTTGGGCGAGCACGAGAGCCCCGGCGAGGCCACGCTTCAGGTGCTGCAGGGCCGGGTGCGCCTCGTCGCCGAACAGGCCAGCTGGGACGGTATGGCCGGCGACCATCTCATCATCCCGTCCACCCGGCACAGCCTGAAGGCGCTCGCCGACTCGGTGGTGCTGCTGACCGTCGTCAAACAGCCGGCGCGTTAGCCGGTATGAACGTCATCGCGCGCTCGGCGAGCGCGGTGATGGTCAGGCTCGGATTGGCGCCCACATTGGCCGGGACGGCTGCACCGTCGGTGACCAGAAGGTTCTCGTAGCCGAAGACGTGGTTGCGGCTGTCGACGACACCGGTCTCGGGGGAGGCGCCGATCACCGCGCCGCCGAGAATGTGCGCCGTCGACGGGATCGCAAAAATGCCTTCTGTCACACCGGAATACGCGACGCCACCCATGCGGCGGGCGAACCATTTCGCCGCGTCGTAGGCGGCCGGTACGAAATCGGGATTGGGGTTGTTCGGATCCTGCTCGGTCGTCAGGGCGACGTTGCCGTTGGGGAGCCGCATCTTCACCTTCAGACGCATCGCGTTGTCGATGGACTGCATGACCAGCAGGATGATGACGCGCCGCGAGGTGTCCTTGATCTTCCAGGCCGCCAGCGCCGCCTTCGGGTTTTTCGCGGCCGCGGCCAGGAAATGCAGCGGCCGGGTGCCCCGCTTGCCCGCCTCGATCATCAGGTTGAACAGCAGCGACTGGCTGTCGCCGCCCTTGCCGTAGGTGACGACCTCGATGTGCGTGGACGGGTCGGTGTAGATGCTCGAGGTGATGGCGATCGAGTGCGTGAAGTCGTCGGGGTAGTCCTTGGGCGCCATCACCGCCATGATCGACTCGCTGTTGGTACGCACCACATAGCCGAGCCGGTCGGAGACGTTGGGCAGTGAACCGCTGAGCTTGCAGCGCTGCAGGAGACGGTTGGTGCCGAGCGCGCCGGCCGCGACGACGACGCCACGGGCCCGCAGCTTCTCGGCGGTGCGCTTGCCCCACGCGCCGCTCTTCTGGTGTGTCACTTCGTATCCCGCGGAACCGTCGGCGTCGAGCGGCTTGATGTCGGTGACCGCGCGCTCGCTGAAAATCTGCACGCCGAGCTTCTCGGCGAACCACAGGTAGTTCTTGCGCAACGTGTTCTTGGCGCCGTGGCGACAGCCGACCATGCACGAACCGCACTTGATGCAGCCGGTCCGGTCTGGGCCGTCGCCGCCGAAGTACGGGTCCGGCACGGTCCGGCCCGGCTTGCCGAGGAACACGCCCACGCGTGTGCGTCGGTAGGTGTCGCCGACGCCGATCGACTCGCCGTACTCCTTCAACAGCAGGTCCGCCGGTCCGTCGTCGTCGTACTCGGTGACACCGAGCATGCGCTCGGCCTCGTCGTAGTGCGGCGCGAGTTCGGTTTCCCAGTCGGCCAGGCCTTTCCACTGCGGGCTCTCGTAGAAATTCGGGAACGCCCGGTAGAGCGTGTTCGCGTAACCCAGACTGCCGCCGCCGACGCCGCAGCCCGAGCCGATGAAGATGTCCTTGAACAGCGTCAGACGCAGGATGCCGCGCATCCCGACCTGCGGGGCCCAGTAGTAGTTCTTGGCGTCCTTGGTCTCGTCCGCGAAGTCGGCATCCTCGAATCGGCGGCCGCATTCGAGAATCGCTACGCGATAACCCTTTTCGGCCAGCCGCAGCGCCGAGACGCTACCGCCGAAACCGGATCCGATGACCAGCCAGTCGTAGTCGTACGTCATCCGTGACCTCCGCGGGTGGGGCGAACTGCGACGAGCGTAGTCCCCGGCGGTCACGGCCGCACCTGATTGCTGGGACTCGCTAGATAGCGGGTCCCAGCAGGTCGTCGGCGTCCTTGATGACATAGCCGTAGCCCTGTTCGGCGAGGAAGCGCTGGCGGTGCGCGGCGTACTCGGCATCGAGGCTGTCGCGCGAGACCACCGAGTAGAACACCGCGCCGCCGCCATCGGCCTTGGGGCGCAGCAGCCGGCCCAGGCGCTGGGCCTCTTCCTGGCGTGACCCGAACGTCCCCGAAACCTGAACGGCCACAGAGGCTTCCGGCAGGTCGATGGAGAAGTTGGCGACCTTCGACACCACCAGGGTGCGAATCTCGCCCGACCGGAACTGGTCGAACAGGGCCTCGCGCTCGGCGTTCTTGGTCGAACCCTGGATCACCGGGGCGTCCAGCTCCTGGCCGAGTTCCTCCAACTGGTCCAGGTAGGCGCCGATCACCAGGGTCGGCTCGTCGGGGTGCCGGGCCAGGATCGACTTCACCACCGCGATCTTGGTGTGCGCCGTCGAGCACAGCTTGTAGCGCTCCTCGGGCTCGGCCGTCGCATACGTCATGCGCTCGTTCTCGGTCATGGTGACCCGGACCTCGACGCACTCGGCGGGCGCGATCCAGCCCTGCGCCTCGATGTCCTTCCACGGCGCGTCGTACCGCTTCGGCCCGATCAGCGAGAACACGTCGCCCTCGCGGCCGTCCTCGCGAATCAGAGTGGCGGTCAAGCCGAGTCGACGGCGGGACTGCAGATCGGCCGTCATCCGGAACACCGGCGCGGGCAGCAGGTGCACCTCGTCGTAGATGATCAGGCCCCAGTCGCGGCTGTCGAACAGCTCGAGGTGCTTGTACTCGCCCTTGGTGCGGCGCGTGATGACCTGGTACGTCGCGATGGTGACGGGCCGAATCTCCTTGCGCTCGCCGGAGTATTCGCCGATCTCTTCCTCGGTCAGTGACGTGCGCGCGATCAGCTCGCGCTTCCACTGCCGGCCGGCGACGGTGTTGGTGACCAGGATCAGCGTCGTCGCGCCGGCCTTGGCCATGGCTGCCGCGCCGACCATCGTCTTGCCCGCGCCACACGGCAGGACCACGACGCCGGAGCCGCCCGACCAGAACGAATCCGCGGCCAGTTCCTGGTAATCACGCAGTTTCCAGCCGTCCTGCTCCAGCGCGATCGGGTGCGCCTCGCCGTTGACGTATCCCGCCAAATCCTCTGCGGGCCAGCCGATCTTGAGCAGCATCTGCTTGACGCGGCCGCGCTCGGACGGGTGGACGATGACGGTGTCGTCGTCGATCTGGGCCCCGAGCATCGGGGTGATCTTCTTGTTGCGCAGCACCTCGGCGAGCACCGCGCGGTCCAGGCTGACCAGCGTCAGCCCGTGCGCCGGGTGCTTGACCAGCTGCAGCCGCCCGTAGCGGCCCATGGTGTCGACGATGTCGACCAGCAGCGGCTGCGGCACTGCGTAGCGGGAGAAGCTGACCAGCGCGTCGACGACCTGCTCGGCATCGTGACCCGCGGCGCGCGCGTTCCACAGTGCCAGCGGCGTGATCCGGTAGGTGTGCACGTGCTCGGGCGCACGCTCCAGCTCGGCGAACGGCGCGATCGCCGCCCGCGCCGCCCCGGCCTGCTCGTGGTCGACCTCGAGCAGCACGGTCTTGTCCGACTGGACGATGAGCGGGCCGTCAGTCATCCGCGATCCACTTCGTTGCTCGCTGCCCAGTCATGCGCCATCCACTCCATTACTCGCTCGCAGGCCATCCGATCCATTATCCAGACGCGCGCGAGTTGTCCATTTTCCCGCGTGCCGGGCCTCCCACCCGCGAGGGGAACGGGACCACGGCACGCGTTATTCCGGGGCAACCACCGAGGTCACCCGATGGATCGCGAATTCGCGGACCCGCCCGGCGGCCGGGTCGTAGGCGGTCAGCTGGCCGCCACGGACGTTGACGGGCGCCACCACGCGCTGCGTGGCCACCCCGGCGGCGTCGACGTACCCGATGACCACCGACGATTGCGTCAGTGCGGCGTCGGTCAGCAGTGAGATGGCGGCCGCCGGGTCGAGCCGTTCCCCGTTGCCGCCGCGGCCGGTCTGCCGCAGGACGGCGACGATGGCGCCGAGCGTCTTCTCGTTCGGCGCCTGCGGGTGCCGGAAGGTGCGGCGGTGGATGGGCGTGGAGACGCGCGCGCCGAGCGGGCGCAGGTCGACGATGGTGCCCGACCAGTCCTCGGCGGCCGGCGCGAAGCCCGCGGTGCGCAGGCCGGCCAGCACGTCGGCGATCGGGGCCGGTGACACCGCGACGGTGGGGGCCAGGGCTCGCAGGCTCAACTGCTCGAGCGTGGGGGAGGCCAGCGCCTGCGCCAGCAGTGCCGGGTCCTCGCACCGGATGAACGACGATGCCATGCCGACCCGCAGCTGCCCGTGTCGTCGGGCCACGTCGTCGATGAGGTAGGTGAGGCCCTGCGGCACCGGCGTTTTGGAGTGCCGGGCGAACAGGGTGTGGATCTCGCTGGCGGTCCGGCCGGTGTCGAGGGCGCGGCGGATGGACTGCTCGCTGATGCGGTAAACGGTTGCCGCACCGGCAGATTCGATGTCGGCGACGGTCGCCAGCTGGTCGGCGAGGTCGCGTTCCAGCGGCCCGGGGACGACGACCGTCAGGTCGGCCTGCAGCAGGAAATGGTCGATGGGGTCGGGCAGTGCCGCCGCCATCGCGGCGACGACCTCTTCCTCGGGCGCGCCGGCCAGCAGCAGCCGGATGGGTCCGGCGATGGCGCCGCGGCCGACCATGCCCAAAGCGTGTGCCTCGGTGAGCAATTCGTCGGTGGGTTCGGGCTGCAGCCGGGCGGTCCAGCGCGGCCGGCGCCACAGCATCGCAGCCGAGGCGGTGGCGGTGTCCATGGTGCCGCCCGGCGGCAGCTCGGCGAGCACCGTCAGCAGCAGCCGGCGGTCCAGCGGCGCGGCCGACGAATACAGTGCATTGGTCAGGGCGGCATAGGGTTTGCCATCGGGCCCACGCCTGCCCACCAGGCCGGGACGGCACGGCAGGTCCAGCCAGGTGGTGGCCAGCAGGTGCCAGCGCGTCGCGGCGCTCGATTCGATGAACCGGTCCGCGGCCACGGTCGGCGCCCAGTAGGGGCCGTCGTCGTAGTCGTCGGAGTCCGGGATGCCCGATGCGATCAGCGTCGCCGCCGCGCAGAGCTCCAGGATCAATGACAGCCGGCCTTCGTCGATGCCGGTGACCTTGGTCAGCCGCTTGGCGTCGCGGACCCCGAGGCCGCCGCTGCGCAGCTCGGGAACCGGTGTCGCCGAAAGGGTTTCGAGGATCAGCTCGACTTCGCGCAGCAGGTCGATCGCCGAACCGGCCGCGGCCGCGTCGACGTCCTGCTCCGCGAGTACGGGTGTCGACGGTGCCGGTGGTGTCAGAGTCGTCGGCCCCGGTGCCTGGCCCCGCAGCACCTGGCCGACGAGTCGCGGCAGGATCACCGTCTCGTCGTCGATCGGGCGCAGCAGTCCGGCCGCGATCAGCTGCGGCACCGGACGGTCGGGTGCGGTTCCGGGAGCCGCGTCTTTCGTCCGGCCGATCGGGGATCCGTCTGCCAGCCGCTCCAGCAGCTCCCGCTGCGGCGTGTCGATGGCGGCCAGTTTCGCGGCGATGCCGTCGGCGTCGGGGTTCTCGACGGTGACCTGTCCGGGATACCAGGGCAGCACCGACGCCGCCTCCGAGACCACCCGCACCGTGTCGCCGCCCCACACCAGCCCGCGGGTGCGCAGCTCGTCGAGCGCCGACGTGACGACCTTCTTGTTGGCGCGCCCGGCCAGCAGTTTGAACAGCGCCCCGGTCGGCACCGCGATGGTCGTGGCCTGCAGCGTCAGCAGCGCATCCAGCACAGCCAGCTGCAGAAAATCGAGATCGTCGGTCGCGGCCTTGACCGACTGCCGCGACTGGGCGCGGGCCGCCAGCGCCGACAGGGTTGCCGGCGGCGGTTGGGTGAGGTCGGGCCGGACGCTGAGCAGCTGCACCAGCTGCGCGTCCGACATGTCGGCCAGCCAGGAGCCCAGCGGCACACCCGGGGATTCGTCGATCATTGCTGACCAGCGTAAAGCAGGTGACTTTGTCGTCCGCGCGTCCTCCGGCGCCCGGCCTCGCCAGCGGGCGCAGCGCCTGCCACAATGTCATCCGTGGCTGACAAGAAGAAGAACCAGTACGTCGACAATGGCTGGCCCGAGGTTTCCGGTGACGACCACGCCGTGAGCGAGCTGGCAACCGACCGTACCGGCGCACTCTCGCCTTTCGGCGACCTGGAGTTCCCGCTGCCGGCCGAGAAGCTGCCGTACATGCACCCGGTCACCGTCGTCAACAAGTAGCCGTGGAGCTCTCGCACCTGGACGAAACGGGTGCGGCCCACATGGTCGACGTGTCCGCCAAGGACGCCACCCGGCGTACCGCCGTCGCGGCGGGCGTCCTGCACACCCGCGCTGACGTCGTCGACCTCATCACCAGCGGTGGACTGCCCAAAGGTGACGCGCTCGCGACCGCCCGCGTCGCAGGCATCATGGCGGCCAAGCGCACCAGCGACCTGATCCCGCTGTGCCACCAGCTGGCGCTCACCAAGGTCGAGGTGGCGTTCGAGACGAGCGCGAGCGGCGACGCCGTCGGCATCACCGCCACCGTGCGCACCACCGACCGCACGGGCGTCGAGATGGAAGCCCTCACCGCCGTCAGCGTCGCGGCGCTGACGCTCTACGACATGATCAAGGCCGTCGACCCGGCCGCGCGCATCGACGACATCCGGGTGCTGCGCAAGGAGGGCGGCAAGACCGGCCTCTGGGAACGAGCATGAGGCGCACCGCCCGCGTCGTCATCGCCTCCACCCGCGCCGCCGCCGGCGTCTACGAGGACCGCACCGGCCCGCTCATCGTCGCCTGGCTCGCTGAGCGCGGGTTCGACGTGCCCGCGCCCGTCGTCGTCACCGACGGCGCCCCGGTGGGCGCCGAACTGCGCCGCGCGATCGCCGACGACGTGGACGTCGTCCTCACCTCCGGCGGCACGGGAATCTCCCCGACCGACGCCACCCCGCAGGCCACCGTCGAGGTCCTCGACTACCAGATTCCCGGGCTGGCCGACGCGATCCGGCAGTCCGGGCTGCCGCACGTCCCGACCTCGGTGCTGTCCCGTGGTGTGTGCGGCGTCGCCGGCCGGACGCTGATCGTGAACCTGCCGGGTTCGTCCGGGGGAGTGAAGGACGGGCTGGGCGTGCTGGCCGGGGTGCTCGACCACGCGCTCGACCAGCTCAGTGGAAAGGACCATGCCGGGTGATCGTGCTCCGCGCCGACCTCAGTGAATCGCCGATCGATGTCACGTCCCACGAGGCGCTGGTCGACCACAGCGCCGCCGGAGCCGTCGTGAGCTTCGCCGGTGTCGTACGCAACCACGACGGCGGCCGCGGGGTGACACGGCTGGAGTACTCGGCGCACCCGTCGGCCGCGGAGGTCCTGGCCGAGGTCGCCGCCGACGTCGCCGCCGCTTCCGAAGGTGTGCGGGCCATCGCGGTCAGCCACCGGATCGGGGTGCTGCAGATCGGCGACGCGGCGTTGGTGGCTGCGGTATCGGCCGACCACCGCGCGGCGGCATTCCGCACGTGTGCGCTGCTGGTGGACACCGTCAAGGAGCGGCTGCCGGTCTGGAAGCACCAGTTCTTCACCGACGGCACCGACGAATGGGTCGGCTCGGCCTGAGCGCCTGCGTTGATCCTGCGCTGAGGGCGCAAGCTATTCGAGCTTCTGCACCGTGAATACAGAGTCAACGGCAGTGGAGGTCTGCGTTGTGTTGATCCTGCGCTGAGGGCGCAAGCTACTCGAGCTGCTGCGCCCTGAATGCAGAGTCAACGGAAAGAGAATCGCCCCGGTCGATGACCGGGGCGATTCTCTTTGTATGTATTACGGCGCCGGAGGGGCGTCGACGATCGGAGCCGGGCCGGGCGCCGGGGCGTTCGGCGGGGCCGGGATGCTGCCGCCGGGGGCGCCGGTGCGCGTCGAGGCAACGGCGAGCAGGGCGTCACGACCGGAGATGTCGTTGTTCTGGACCGCGTGCCACAGCTGCTTGAGGTAGCTCATGTTGGCGCTGTCGCCCGTGTCGGGTGCCTCCATGGTCGAACCCGGGGGCAGGTTGGTCGGGCTGGCGAGGTGCGGCGTGCCGTTCGGCGGGGTCTGGAGCGCGACCGGGGCGGCCGGCGCGGGAGCGGCGGCGTCGGCAACAGGGGCCGGAGCCGGGGCCGGGGCCGGGGCGTCGACGACCGGGGCCGGCTCGACCGGCAGGTCCTGCTTGGCGTGCAGGGCCCAGACGCCGGGCTCGGCGGGCGCGTCGGTGGTGTCCCAGTTGGCGGCCTGGATCACGGGCGCCGGGGCCTCGACCGGGGCTTCCGGGGCGGGCGCTTCGACGACGGGCGCCTCGGGGGCCGGGGCCGGAGCCTCGGGGGCGGGAGCGGGAGCCTCGGGCACGTCCAGGACGGGGGCCTCAGGGGCGGGGATCTCGTTCGCGACGTTGACGATCGCGGGGCCCTCGGGGGCCTCAGGGGCGGGCGCGTCCAGCGGAGCGGCGGCCTCGTGCGCCGGGGCCGGGTCGGCCGCGGCATTGAGCTCGGGGTTGTCCAGCGGGGCGGCCGGGGCCGGCGCCGGGTTGTTCTTCACGACGTTGCGCGGGGTGGAACCGGAGAGGCCCGTGCCGCAGACCGGCCACGCGCCGCGGCCCTGGCTGGCCAGGACGCGCTCGGCGACGGCGATCTGCTGGTCCTTGCTGGCCATGTTCGCGGCGGGCGCGTACTCGCCACCGCCGTGGGCGCTCCAGGTGCTGGGCGAGAACTGCAGCCCGCCCTGGTAGCCGTTGCCGGTGTTGATGGCCCAGTTCCCGCCGGATTCGCAGCGGGCTACCTTGTCCCATTCGCCGTCGGTCGCGGCGGAAGCCTGCGCGGCGAGGGCGATGGTGCCGCCACCAAGAACCGCGCCGGTAAAGGCGATCTTGGCGACAGAGACGCTGGACGTGGTCGGTTTGCGGTGGCGTCCACTCATGAAAAAGCAGTCCTCTCGTCAACGCCTGCGAGGTCAGCTGTCGGGTTCGGGCTGGAGAGGTTGCCCGGCCTGCAGAGCAGGCTTCACCCCAAGGAGCCGAGGCTCCTGGTCCTGATTTCCTCGGTGGACCGGTTGGGTCCCCCGCCTCCATCCACGGGTTGTCGTCGGCCGCACCTGATGGATGGAGCTAGGCGTTTCAGGTGCGGGTGCCAAAGGGTCGCTCTGGCTTGAGAGACGACGGTATCGGGTCAGGTGGGTTCCGTCACCTCGACGGATTTTGGGCGTTTCGGGCCCGAGCAAATTATGAGAGGACTTTAAAGCCGCTGGCTGATTCGGCGTTTTCGCAGGTGTTGTTGCGGGTCAGGGGCGCCACAGCCAGGTCGTTACCGATTCGTTATGTGAGGCATTTCACAATTAGCCGCCGGCGAAGGGGGGTAGGACATCGAGCGTCTCAGCCGTCGCGAGCGCGGTGTCCAGATCGCGGACGGCGACGCCGTCACGCAGGAATGAGCAGCGTGAGAGCACTTTTGCCACATCTGCCCCACGTGTACCAATGGAGTTCACCAGATCGCGGACGGTTACACCCTCATTGAGCTGCAACGTTTCGGTCTCGATTCCGGTTGCGGCCTTCGCGGCGGCGAAATAGCGCACCGTCACCACCAGTTCAGCCACCGTCAGCCGCCGATCGCGCTCATCGGGCGGTCCGGCTGGACGAAACCCGGATCGTTTATTCCATGACCCGCCGGCTTGGCCCACATCGCGGCCCGCCAGGCGGCCTCGAGCGCATCGTCGTCGGCGCCGCCTCGCAGCAACGCCCGCAGATCCGTCTCCTGCTGAGAGAACAGGCAGCTGCGCACCTGGCCGTCGGCCGTCAGCCTGGTGCGGTCACACGTGCCGCAGAACGCGGCGGAGACGGACGCGATGACGCCGACGGTGCCCAGCACCGCGCCGTCCTCGTGGACCTGCCAGAGCTCGGCGGGTGCGGAACCCCGTGGCGCTGGGTCCGGGCGCAAGCTGAATTCGCGCCGCAGCGCCGCGAGAATCTGGTCGGCCTGCAGGACCGAACCCCGCTGCCAGTGGTGCCCGGCATCCAGCGGCATCTGCTCGATGATCCGCAACTGGTATCCGTGCTCGAGACAGAAGCGCAACAGCGCCGGGGCGTCGTCCAGCCCAGTCACCGGGTCGAGCACCGCATTGACTTTGACGGGACTCAGCCCCGCGGCCTTGGCGGCGGCCAGGCCGTCGAGGACGTCGGGGAGCCGCCGGCGCCGGGTGATGGCGGCGAACCGGTCCGGGTCCACGGTGTCGAGGGAGACGTTGACGCGATTGAGGCCGGCCTTCTTCAATGCGGCCGCGCGCTTGGCCAATCCGATGCCGTTGGTGGTCACGGCGATGGCCGGACGTGGTTGCAACGCGGCCGCCGCCGCGACGACGTCCTCCAGATGCGGAACCAGCAGCGGCTCGCCGCCGGTGAACCGCACGCCCGTGATGCCCAGCCGCGTCACGGCCACCCGGATCAGCCGGGTGAGCTCTTCGAGAGTGAGAAGGTCGGCGCCGGGCAGCCAGTCGAGGCCCTCGGCCGGCATGCAATAGGTACAGCGCAGATTGCAGCGGTCGGTGAGTGACACCCGCAGATCGGCGGCGACACGGCCGTACGTGTCGATCAGTGGCCCCGTCGCCGGGGCCGGACCGACAGGCCGCGCGATGGTCGGGAGGCCGAGTGGCGTGAGCGTCATTTCTGCCAGGCTGGTGCGGGGTGGGTCTGGTCAACCGGGACGATCTGCTTGCCGAGGGGCAGCAGCGACACCGGGATCAGTTTGAGGTTGGCCAGCGCGAGCGGGATACCCACGATGGTCAGCGCCTGGGCAATGGCGGTGGCGATGTGGCCGAGCACCAGCCACCAGCCGCACAGCACCAGCCAGATCACATTGCCGACCAGGGCACCCGGACGCGGGCCGGGCTTGTCGACGACCGTCTGGCCGAACGGCCACAGCGCGTACACGCCGATGCGGGCCGCGGCGACGCCGAACGGAATGGTGACGATCAGAATGAAGCAGATCAGTGCGGCGAGGAAGTAGCCGAGCGCCAGCCAGAGGCCACCGAAAACCAGCCAGATGACGTTCAGGATCAGGCGCATGTCACCTCCTATAAATAGAGGCTTCAGCCTACCGAGTAATGGGGATGCTGCGATCGGAGGTGGCCGAGTAGAATCAACGCCAACGCGTCCTGCGGAGGTGGGGCGCTTTCGTTATGTAACCGTATGTTGAGAACGAGCAGGTGAGACCAGTGCCAAGCGGCCGGGTTAAGTGGTACGACACGGAGAAGGGCTTCGGCTTCCTCTCTCAGGAAGAGGGCGAGGACGTCTACGTCCGCTCTTCGGCGCTGCCCGCCGGGGTTGAAGGTCTCAAGGCCGGTCAGCGCGTCGAGTTCGGCGTCGCTGCCGGACGCCGCGGTCCGCAGGCGCTGAGCCTCAAGCTGATCGACCCGCCGCCGAGCCTGTCGCGCACCCGTCGTGAGGCGGCTGCGCCCGAGCACAAGCACACGCCCGACGAGCTGCACGGCATGGTGTCGGACATGATCACCCTCCTCGAGGACGTCGTGCAGTCCGAGCTGCGCCGGGGCCGTTACCCCGATCGCAAGACCGCCCGCAAGGTGTCCGAGGTGGTCAAGGCCGTCGCCCGCGAACTCGACGCCTGATCCGCCCGCGGAACGTTGGCTTGTGTCCGAGAGTCGGCTGATTTCTCGCACACAAGCCAACTGTTCGCGGGCAGACTGGGGACGTGTCCTACGTCAACCCAGGTTCTGAATACACCCGCGACACCAACTACATCAGCACCCGGATCACGGCCGACGGTCGTGACGGGTACCCCGTGGAACCCGGCCGGTACCGGCTGATCGTCGCCAGGGCCTGTCCCTGGGCCAACCGCGCCATCATCGTCCGCCGGCTGCTGGGCCTGGAAGATGTTCTCTCCATTGGCTTTTGCGGTCCGACGCACGATCAGCGCAGCTGGACGTTCGACCTGGACCCCGGTGGCGTCGACCCGGTGCTGAAAATCCCGCGGCTGCAGGACGCGTACTTCAAGCGCGTCCCGAACTACCCGAAGGGCATCACGGTGCCGGCGATCGTCGACGTGCCCACCGGCGCGGTCGCGACCAACGACTTCGCGCAGCTGACGCTCGACCTGTCCACCGAATGGACGGCGTATCACCGCGACGGCGCGCCGCAGTTGTACCCGGAGCACCTGCGCGACGAGATCGACACCGTCGCCAAGCGCGTCTACACCGAGGTCAACAACGGCGTCTACCGCTGCGGGTTCTCGGGGTCACAGGAGTCGTACGACGCCGCCTATGACCGGCTGTTCACCGCGCTGGACTGGCTGACCGAAAGGCTCAGCAGTCAAAGGTATTTGGTGGGGGACACCATCACCGAGGCCGACGTGCGCCTGTTCACCACGCTGGCCCGGTTCGACCCGGTCTATCACGGGCACTTCAAGTGCAACCGGTCCAAGCTCACCGAGATGCCGGTGCTGTGGGCGTACGCCCGGGACCTGTTCCAGACACCCGGCTTCGGCGACACCGTCGATTTCGTGCAGATCAAGCAGCACTATTACATCGTGCACGCCGACATCAATCCGACGCAGATCGTGCCGAAGGGTCCCGAGTTGGCCAACTGGCTGACGCCGCACGGCCGGGAAGCGTTGGGCGGCAGGCCTTTCGGTGATGGGACACCGCCTGGCCCAGTCCGCGACGGTGAGCAGGTGCGCGCCGGTCACGGGGCTGTGTAGGCCTGGCGGCTACGGCCAGACGGTCCGCACGGCCCATTCGGCGTGCGGCAGCGGGAACTCGTTGCCGTCGGAATCCCTTGCCAGAGTGGGCAACTGGACGGCGAGCCCGAGCAGCTTGCCGTGATGCGGGTCGACGGTCGGGATGGTCACGGCCAGCCGCTGGTTCGGCCGGAACTCGCTGACGGTGGAACCGCCGTCCTCGTACGCGCGCAGCAGCACCCACGGTGCGCGCGCGACCGGCTGCGGCACCGACAGCTGAATGGGGTGCCGCGCCGTGACGTGCAGTTCGCCCGTCGTGGCGGGTACGTCGCACGCCTTCAGGTGCACATCGCAGTAGCGGTACGGCCCGACGCGGGTCAGCTGGCCGTCGGTGAAGGCGCTGATCTCGGGGAAGCCCGGGCCCTGGTGCCGCGTCAGCCGCCAGACCAGGACGCCCGTGGCCGTCGCCGACAGCACCGCGACCACTGCCAACAGCGCGAGAACTCGTTTCATATCCATCCTTGGCGCGCCCCGGGCATTGCCGCGGGATCGGGCCGTGGTCCTTCCTGCTCGGCTAGTACGGGTCGGTTGCCGCCGAAGCCCGGGATCAGTGAGCCACCGTTGTAGCTCACGAGGGTCTGGGCCAGCCCGGGGATCAGCAGGGCACTGACCGCGGTGAACCCGACCCAGAGGTCGGTATAGATCAGCACACCGACGGCGCCGCCGATCACCCAGGCCAACTGCAGCACCGACTCGGACCGGCCGAAGGCCGATGCCCGCGACGCCTCTGGCAGGTCGTGCTGCAGCGAGGCGTCGAGCGATGCCTTGGAGATCGCCGTGGCGGCCGAGGTGATGAGCGCGGCGGCCGCGGCCACCATCAGATTGCCGGCCACCGCGGCGGCGATCGCCGAGGCGGTGACGATGACCGTTGCGCGGACCACCACCTGCGCGGGGTGTCCCAGTTTGAGCCGGGCGCTGGCGATGTTGCCGGCGAAGTTTCCGATACCCGCGGCGGCGCCGATGAGCCCGAGGATCTTCAGCTGCTCCCACGCACCGGCGTCATGCGACTTGGCGACGAACGCGGGGTACAGGAACAGGAACCCGACGAGCACCTTGATGGTGCAGTTGCCCCACAGCGACGTGATGATGTTGCGGCCCAACGGCTGTCGCGGGGACTTGTCGTGATGCGGGTGCCTTAGTTGCTCGGTCGGCGCGTGATACGACAGCGTCGCCGGCACCTCACCCTCGGTGACCTCGACCCATTTGGGGATGCGCATCGTCAGCACGGCACCCGCGACAGCGACGACGGCGACGACGTAGAGCGCGCCCGGCAGGTGTATCAGGCCGAAGGTGTACTCGAACGCCGCGGCGAGGCCGCCGCCCAGCCCGGTGCCGCCCAGCAGTCCGAACATGGTGAGCCGGGAATTGACCCGGACGAGGTCGATCGTCGGGGGCAGCACCCGCGGCGTCACGGCGCTGCGCAGCACGCTGAACGACTTGGACAGCACCATCATGCCCAGCGCGCACGGGTACAGCACCCACGGCGGATAACTGCCCGTGGCGCCGTCGTAGTTGCCGATCAACACCAGCGCGAGCACGACACGCAGCGCGAACGACACGGCCAGCGCGACCCGCCGGCCGTGCTGCACGCGGTCCAGCGCCGGCCCGATCAGCGGGGCGATCACCGCGAACGGCGCGATGGTGATGAGCAGGTACAGGGCCACCTTGCTCTTGGACTCGCCCGAGGCCGCCGCGAAGAACAGGGTGTTGGCCAGCGCGATGCCCATCGCCGCGTCGAGCGCGTTGTTCGCGACGACGGGCCAGGTCAGCGCCGTCAGGCCGGATTTGTCGGCGCCGTCGGCGGTCGCGGCGCGGTGCACCAGCCCGTACACCTTGGTGCCCATCTCGCGGCTGCGCTGGGCGGCGGCACGGGTGACGGTGATCTTCTCGCCGCCCGCGGGGCCGCGGCGCCGGTCGTCGTCACCGCGGCGCCGGTCGTCGTAGTCGTCGTCGTACCCGTGACCGTTGTGGTGATCGTCGTCGAGCGGCGGCAACCAGCGGTTGTCGCTGTGCGACGACGACCCCCGCGGTGGCGGCCGACGGCGGGAATGACCAGGATCGCTCGGGTAGTTGGCCATGCCCGGATGCTCTTCGTCATCGCGGCGCGGTGGGCGCGGCGGGTAGTAGCGGGGATCTCCCGACCTCCCGGCATCCCGCGGTCCACTCATGAGCACGATTGTTCCCCATGCAGCCGACGGCGGCGCGCAGGCAGGCGGTGTGGCCTTGTCCTGGGTGGTCAGGCAGTATTGATCACGATGGACATGCCCAATGACACCGAATCGGCAGCCGTGACGCCGGACGAATCGACGCCGACCGAGGCGCCGGTCGAGGTGCCGACGCCTGAAGCCGCCGCGGAATCCGCCGACGCCGGCGAAGCTCCTGTCGACGCACCGGACGCCGCCGAGGCGCCCGAGACCGTGGACGCGCCGCAGCCGCAGGCCGCCGACGAGTCCCCGGCTGTCGAGGCCGCCGTCGATGAGGCCCAGGTCGTGGTGACCGACGACGCGCCCGCGACCGAGGCGACCCCTGAGGAAGCCCCGGAAGCCGAGGCGGTTGTCGAAGAAGAAGCCGACCTGCCCGACCTGACCCCGATCCTGATGGGCGCGGTCGACCAGGCCCGCGCCGCGATCGTCGAGTTCAGTGGCGAGGGCGTCGTCGGCGAGTACCTGGGCGCCAGCTTCGACGACCCGGCGTCGGTGACGCATCGTTTCCTCGCTTCGATGTCCGGCTACCACGGCTGGCAGTGGGCCGTGGTGCTGGCGACCTACCCGGGCGCCGACCACACGACCGTCAGCGAAGTGGTGCTGGTGCCGGGACCCGACGCGCTGCTGGCGCCGCAGTGGGTGCCGTGGCACGAGCGCGTGCAGCCGGGTGATCTGAGCCCGGGTGATCTGCTGGCGCCGCCGCCCGACGATCCCCGGCTGGTGCCCGGTTATCTGGCATCCGGTGATCCCGAGTGGGACGAGGTCGCTGCCGAGGTCGGGTTCGGCCGCAAGCAGGTGCTCAGCGACTGGGGCCGCACGGATGCCGCACAGCGCTGGCAGGACGGCGACTTCGGCCCGAATGCCGCCATGGCCCGCGCCACCCGCCGGACCTGTCGTGGCTGTGGCTTCTACGTGCCGCTGTCCGGGTCGCTCGGCCTGGTGTTCGGCGTGTGCGCCAACGAGTTGTCCGCCGACGGCCGAGTGGTGTCGGCAGAGTACGGCTGTGGCGCCCACTCGGACACGCCGCCGCCGGAGCCCATCGGCTCACCGGCCTTCGAGCCTTTCGACGACGGCGTACTCGACCTCGGCTAAGCGCCTTCGGCCGCGGCCTTGATCCGGCTGAGCGAGGTGTTCATGCCCTCGACCAGCTCCACCTCGAAGCTCGGCACTCCGCCCATGAAGCGGTTGATCAGCGTGCTGGAGATCGGCTTCACGGCTTCCGCGCGCCGGCTCACGGTCAGCTTGGTGCCGGTGCCTGAGGGCTCGAGGTCGTAGGTCCACTGGGTGTTGTTGGTGTTGACCCGGAACGACAGCTTCTTCTGCGGGTCGACCGCGGTGATCGTCGAGGTCGTCGGCCAGAAGAGCGCGCCACGACGGTTGAGGTTGACGGTCTTGGTGCCGACCTTGACGGCGCCGACCGCCTTCATCACCCGACACTGCGGGCTCCACTTGGGCATGTTGTCGAGATCGGAGACCAACGCCCAGACCTTGGCCACCGGCGCGTTGATGGTGATGTCTGCCTGCAGCAGAGGTGTTTCTCCAGCCATCGGACTCTCCCTATCGAGATGTGAATGGTCAGCGCAGGCCGCGTTGGGCACCTCGTGCGCCGCGCCGGGCCGCGCTGCGTTGCCACAGAAATATAGAGGTGCCCAGGACACCGACTCCGAGGCCCGCGACGGTCACCGGCCGCCAGCCGTGCAGGGCCGCGACGGTGAAGGCCAGCACCACTGCCACCAGCCAGCCGACCGCTATCACCACGATCACCGGAACCGGGTCGAGGAGGCGGTCGGGGAGGGCCGGCGGAACGGGTGCCGCCGGATGTTCGTGCGCGGGCGTGGCCATCTCCTCTAACGCTAGTCGATCGATCGGTACGCTATCTGCTCGTGACGGACGCCGATGACCGCTTGGCCAATGACCTGTCGCTGGCCGTCGTGCGGCTGGCGCGGCAGTTGCGATTCCGTCGTCCCGATTCCCCGGTGTCCCTGACGCAGTTGTCGGCCCTGGCCACGCTCGCGAAGGACGGCCCGATGACGCCGGGCGCACTGGCCACCCGGGAGCGGGTGCGGCCGCCGTCGATGACGCGCGTCATCGCGTCGCTCGTCGAGCTGGGGCTGGTGGAGCGCAGTTCGCATCCGGATGACCGGCGCCAGGTGCTGGTGGTGGTGTCCAAGGCCGGCGAGGAGCTGTTCGAGGCCGAGCGCCGGGCCGGCATGGAGTGGCTGCAGGGCCGGCTCGAGAAGCTCAAGCAGGAGGACCGCGCGACCTTGCTGGCCGCGGCGGACCTGATGTTCGCGATCATCGACGAAGCCCGGTGAGTGCCGCGACGGACCTCGACGCGATGGACGACGTCATCGTCATCGACGTCACCGATCCCGCCGACCCGCGGCTCGACGATTTTCGCGATCTCAACAGCGTCGACCGTCGGCCTGACCTGCCGTCGGGCAAGGGACTGGTGATCGCCGAAGGCGTGTTGGTCGCGCAGCGGATGCTGGCCTCGCGGTTCAGTCCGCGCGCGTTCCTCGGTACCGATCGCCGGCTGCGCGAATTGTCCGACGACCTGGCCGGCTGCGGCGTGCCCTATTACCGCGCCAGCGCCGAGGTGATGGCCGAGGTCGTCGGCTTCCACCTCAACCGCGGCGTACTCGCCGCGGCGCCCCGGCCCGTCGAACTGACGGTGCCCGAGGTGCTGCGGGGCGCGCGGACCGTCGCGGTGCTCGAGGGTGTCAACGACCACGAGAACCTGGGCTCGATCTTCCGCAACGCCGCCGGCCTCGGCGTCGACGCGGTGGTGTTCGGCGCCGGGTGCGCCGATCCGCTCTACCGCCGCGCGGTCCGGGTGTCGATGGGCCACGCCCTGCTGGTGCCCTACGCCCGCGCGGAGTCCTGGCCCGGTGATCTGAAGTTGATGCAGGACAACGGCTTTCACTTAATCGCCATGACGCCGGGGGCGGGGTCTGTGCCGCTGGCCGAGGCCCTCGCGCCGCTGGCCGGCGAGAAGGTCGGGGTGCTCGTCGGAGCCGAAGGCCCGGGTCTGACCGAACACACCATGCGGGCCTGCGAGGTGCGGGCGCGCATTCCGATGTCGCGCGGCACCGATTCGCTGAACGTCGCCACGGCGGCCGCGCTGGCGTTCTACGAACGCGCCCGAACGGCGGGCTAGATTGGCTCAGATGACGACACGGTCGCAGACGCCCTGGGGCACCGGACTGACGGTGTCGGCGTTCGTCGCTGCCGTGACGGCCGCCGCCATCATCGTCCTGTCCCTCGGGCTGCTGCGCGTGCATCCGCTGCTGGCGGTCGGGTTGAACGCCGTCGCGGTCGGTGGCCTGGCCCCGACGGTGTGGGCCTGGCGGGTGCGCCCGGTGTGGCGCTGGTTCGTCTGGGGCGCCGGTGTCGGTGTGGCGCTGGGCTGGATCGCGACGCTCGCGATTGCCCTGGGCCGCTAGCCCCCGCCCGCCGTTGACTCTGTGGCTATGGCGCAGAAGTGCGCGTAGCGGAGACCCTCAGTGCAGGGTCAACGCAACAAGATCAGCGCTGGCCGTTGGCCCGCACGCCGAGCAGGACGTCTTCCCACGCCGGAATCTCGGGCTTCTTCTTGCGCGGACGCGGTGCGGGAGCGGCCGGCTCGGGGGTCTCGACGACTGCTGCCGGCTCCGGCACGGGGATGGGCTCGGGTGCCGGCGGGGCCACCGGCGCGGCGGGCACCGGGGGAGCGGCCGGGGCCGGCGTCATGACGACGACCGGGGCGGGCGCGGGCTGCGGAGCGGGCGCGGGTTCCGGCTGGCGGACGGGCATCGGGATCTCGGCGACCGATTCCTCGAAGTGCAGCTGCGCGAGCGGCGCGACCGACCGCAGGGCCGGGCGGGTGTAGTTGGGGTCGATCAGCTCGGTCGCGGCGTCGTCGAACGCCGTGGTGGTGCCGCCGTGGGCGCCGGGGCTGAACCGGAAGTGCGCGACGTTGTCCGAACGTCCGGCCTTCCAGCCGAACTGCACGGTCCAGCGGCTGTCCTCGTTGCGCCAGGCGTCCCACTTGGTGGCTTCGGGGTCGAGGCCGCGGGAGATCAGGGCGCCGGTCACGGTCTCGAGCAGGGTCAGCACCGAAGGGCCGTCGGGCAGGATCGGGTGCGACGCGCTGGCGAGTTCGGCGGCGCGGGAGCGCTCCAGCAGCACCGGGTGGGCGAAGCGCATGATGCGCTCCGGGGTCACGCCCGCAGCTGCGGCGAGCTGCTCGACGGAGGCGCCGGCCCGGATGCGGGACTGGATGTCACGGGGACGCAAGGAGTTCGGCACCTCGACCTCGACTTCGATCTCCGTCTGGTTGATGGCGGCCCGGTCGCCGCGGACGGCGGCCTTCAGTCGATTGTCGACGCGCACCACGAATTTTTCGGCGGTGTCGGCGGTTTCGCAGATGATGCGCTTGCCGTCGGCGTCGAGTCCGACGACCTTGAGTTCCCTCATTGGTGACCTCCTAGGACGCGGCTTAACGGCTCACCCTAGCGCGTTATCGACTCGTAACCGTGCTGACACACCGAGGCGCGCAGCCCTTCATGGACTGCGCGCCTCGGTTAGGTGTCAAGTGGCGCTCAGAGGCGTTCCACGACCCAGTCGACGCACGCCGTCAGCGCGCTGATGTCGTCGGGGTCGACGGCCGGGAACATGGCCACGCGCAGCTGGTTGCGGCCCAGCTTGCGGTACGGCTCGGTGTCGACGATCCCGTTGGCGCGCAACACCTTTGCGACCGCGGCGGCGTCGACGTCGTCGTTGAAGTCGATGGTGCCGACGACCTGCGACCGCAGCGCCGGATCGGCGACGAACGGCGTGGTGAACGGACGCGATTCGGCCCACGAGTACAGCCGCTGCGACGAGTCGGCGGTGCGCTTCACGGCCCAGTCCAGGCCGCCGTTGCCGTTGAGCCAGTCCAGTTGCTCGGCGAGCAGGATCAGCGTCGCGATCGCCGGGGTGTTGTAGGTCTGGTTCTTGAGGCTGTTCTCCACCGCGATGGGCAGCGACAGGAAGTCGGGCACCCAGCGGTCGGTGGCGGCGATCTGCTCGACGCGGGCCAGCGCGGCCGGGCTCATCACGGCGATCCAGAGGCCACCGTCGGAGGCGAAGTTCTTCTGCGGCGCGAAGTAGTAGGCGTCGGTGTCGGCGATGTTGACCGGCAGGCCGCCGGCGGCCGAGGTGGCGTCGATCGCGACGAGGGCGTCACCGGCGGGACGCTGGATCGGCACCGCGACACCCGTGGAAGTCTCGTTGTGGGCCCAGGCCACGACGTCGACGTCGGGGTCCGACTGCACGGCGGGCGCGCTGCCGGCGTCGGCCTTGATGATGATCGGGTCGCCGACGAACGGGTTCTTGGCGACGCACGACGCGAACTTGCTGCTGAACTCGCCGTAGGTGAGGTGCAGCGACCGCTTGTCGATGAGGCCGAACGCGGCGGCATCCCAGAACGCGGTCGAACCGCCGTTGCCGAGGATGACCTCGTAGCCGTCGGGAGTGGAGAACAGTTGCTTGATGCCGTCGCGCACGCGCCCGACCAGGTTCTTGACCGGGGCCTGACGGTGCGAGGTGCCGAACAGGTCGCCGGCGGCGGCCAGCGCGGTCAGCTGCTCGGGGCGAACCTTGGACGGGCCGCAGCCGAAGCGTCCGTCGGCGGGCTTGATGTCGGCGGGGATGGTGAGCTCAGCCATGGCCCTCAGCGTAGTTGCAGGTCGACGGCCGGTGACGTGGGGATCCGGCTGCTTGCCCGACGGTTCAGCGCGCAGGTGTGATGACCGTCACATTAGGTGTCCAGATGTGTGACGGCGGGCACTAGTTTTTAGGTGGTACCTCCGGTACCGTTCGACACAAGACAGCCGATTGTAAAGCTGACACAACAGCCTTGGGAGGCTCGAAATGGCTCGTACCCGGATGATCCGTCGTTGGCGCCGGAACATGGACGTGCTGGATGACACTGTCTACGTGGAGAAGCTTGCCACGCTGTCCGAGGGGTCGGTGCGGCGCAACTTCAATCCATACCAGGACATCGCCTGGGACTCTCCCGAGTTTGCCGTCGTGCCCAACGACCCGCGCTGGATCCTCCCGGACACCGACCCGCTCGGTGGCCACCCGTGGTACCAGTCGCAGTCGCAGGAACGCCAGATCGAGATCGGCATGTGGCGCCAGGCCAACGTCGCCAAGGTCGGCCTGCACTTCGAGAACATCCTCATCCGCGGCCTGATGGAGTACGCGTTCTGGGTTCCCAACGGGTCGCCGGAGTTCCGCTACTGCACCCACGAGGCCATCGAAGAGGGCAACCACACCCTGATGTTCCAGGAGATGGTCAACCACATGGGTGTTGACGTCCCGGGCATGCCCAAGCTGCTCAAGTGGATTCAGCCGCTGATCCCGCTGGCCGCCGGCCCGGCGCCCATCCCGTTCTTCTTCGGCGTGCTCGCCGGCGAGGAGCCCATCGACCACACCCAGAAGAACATCCTGCGTGAGGGCACCGAGCTGCACCCGATCATGGAGCGGGTCATGGCCATCCACGTGGCCGAGGAGGCCCGGCACATCTCGTTCGCGCACGAGTACCTGCACAAGCGCGTGCCGGAGCTGACCCGCTGGAAGAAGTTCTGGCTGTCGCTGTTCGTCCCGGTCACCATGCGCATCCTGTGCTCGGCGATCGTCGTGCCGCCGCGCGCCTTCTGGAAGAAGTTCGACATCCCGAAGTCGGTCCGCAGCGAGCTGTTCTTCGACGCCCCCGAGTCGCGCATGTTCCTGCGCAACATGTTCTCCGACGTCCGCATGCTGTCGTACGACACCGGCCTGATGAACCCGCTGGCCAAGCTCATGTGGAAGATCTGCAAGATCGACGGCCCGCCGAGCCGGTACCGCAGCGAGCCGCAGCGACAGCACGTCGTGGTCGCCGCCTGAGCATTTAGATAACTCATGCCGCACGTCATCACCCAGTCGTGCTGTAGCGATGGTTCATGCGTCTTCGCATGCCCGGTGAACTGTATTCACCCGTCCCCGGACGAGCCGGGTTTCGCTACCGCCGAAATGCTGTTCATCGATCCCGCCGCCTGCGTGGACTGTGGTGCCTGCATCACGGCCTGCCCGGTCGGCGCCATCAAGCCGGACACCAAGCTGACCGAAGCTCAGCTGCCGTTCATCGAGCTCAACGCGTCCTTCTACCCGAAGTACGAGGGCAAGCTGCCGCCGACGTCCAAGCTGGCGCCGGTGCCCGACGCCCCGGCGGTCGACCAGCGGCCGCACGGCCCGCTGCGCGTCGCGATCGTCGGCTCCGGGCCGGCCGCCATGTACGCCGCTGACGAGTTGCTGACCCAGCGCGGGGTCCGGGTCAACATCTTCGAGAAGCTGCCGACGCCCTACGGGCTGGTGCGCGCCGGGGTCGCCCCCGACCACCAGAGCACCAAGGGTGTGACGCGGTTGTTCGACCAGATCACGAAGCGCCGCGGGCTCGACTTCTACCTCAACGTCGAGGTGGGGCGGGACATCACGCACGCCGAGCTGCTGGAGCACCACCACGCCGTGCTGTACGCGGTCGGTGCGCCGAACGACAAGCGCCTCGACATCGAGGGCATGGGGCTGCCCGGAACCGGAACCGCCACCGAGGTGGTGGCCTGGTACAACGGGCACCCCGAGTTCTCGCATCTGCCGGTCGACCTGAGTCACGAGCGGGCGGTGATCATCGGAAACGGCAACGTCGCGTTCGACGTCGCCCGCATCCTGACCACCGACCCGGATTCGTTGGCGCGCACCGACATTTCCGATCACGCTCTCGCCGTGCTGCGGGACTCGAAGGTGCGTGAGGTGGTCATCGTGGCCCGGCGCGGCCCCATCCACTCGGCGTTCACCCTGCCCGAGCTGATCGGCCTGACGTCGACGTGCGACGTGGTGCTCGACGCCGCCGACCACGAGCTGGTTCGCCGGGATCTGGAAGCCGAGACGGACGCACTGACGCGGCACAAGCTCGAGATCCTCACCAAGCTGCCCGACAGCTCGGCACCGGCGCGTTTGCAGAATTCGAAGCCGCGGATCCGGTTGGCCTACGAGCTGACGCCCGCCCGCGTGCTCGGCTCGGACAAGGTCACCGGCATCGAGTTCACCGTCACCGGCACCGACGAGGTCCGTCAGCTCGACGCCGGCCTGGTGCTGACGTCAATCGGCTACCACGGCAAGGCGATTCGCAGCCTGCCGTTCGACGATGCCGCCGGTGTGGTCCCCAATGACGAGGGCCGTGTCATCGATCCGGCCACCGGTGAGCCCGTTCGTGGCAGCTACGTCGCGGGCTGGATCAAGCGTGGTCCGACGGGCTTCATCGGCACCAACAAGTCGTGCGCGGCGCACACCGTCGACCGGCTGGTCGCCGACTACAACGCCAGCCGCCTCAGTGAGCCGACCGCGAAAAGTGGTGCGCTGCAACAGCTCATCCGCAACCGGCGGCCCGATGTGGTCGACATGGCCGGGTGGCGGGCCATCGACGCGGCCGAGATCGCGCGCGGCGGTGCCGACCGGCCGAGGGACAAGTTCATCGACGTGTCCGACATGGTGGCCGCGGCCGCCGGCGCGCCGAAGCCGTCGCTGCGTCAGCGGCTCTTTTCCTGGTGATTTGTGCACGATTTTCCGCGGTCACCGCGGAAAATCGTGCACAAATCGCTGATCGCTAGCCCTGCTGGGCTGCCATCGCCTCGGCGATCTCCTCCGGGCTGACCACGCGCACGGTCTGCGCCAGCGACCAGTGGTGCCCGAACGGGTCCTCCACCTGGCTGTAGCGGTCACCCCAGAACATGTCCTGCGGGGCCATCAGTTCGCGTGCGCCGGCGTCGATGGCGCGCTGGTAGGCCGCGTCGACGTCGGGCACCTGCAGGTGGATGGTGACGGGCGTGCCACCGAAGGCCGTCGGGGTCTGCGACTTGCCGCCACACATCTCCGGGAAGTCGTCGTTGAGGTAGACGTTCGACCCGTTGATGGTCAGTGCGGCGTGCATGAGCTTGCCGTCGGGCCCGGGCACCCGGCCGAGCTCGGTGGCGCCAAAAGCCTTGACGTAGAAGTCGATTGCAGCGGCGCCGTCGCCGACGACGAGGTGCGGGGCGAGGAAGGTCTGGGACTCGGTCATCGTGTTCTCCTCAGAGCGGTACTGCGCGGATTGGGGTCATTGGTTATGACCATCTCCAACGCTACTTCTCATCGGTGACAAGAAATCGAGCCCGAAATGCCTCGCGGTGTCAGCTGTGCGCGATGCTGTCCCAGCCGGCCACCGAGTCCGCGGGCCGCGGCTGTGGGCCGACGTAGATGGCCGCCGGGCGGACCAGCTTGCCGAGGCGTTTCTGCTCCAGGATGTGCGCGCACCAGCCCGCGGTGCGGCCGCAGGTGAACATGGCGGGCATCATCGCGCTGGGCACCTGGGCGAAGTCCAGGATCACCGCGGCCCAGAACTCGACGTTGGTCTCGATGGCCCGGTCGGGACGGCGCTCGCGCAGCTCGGCGAGGGCGGCCTGCTCCAGCGCGGCGGCGGCCTCGAAGCGCGGGGCGTCCAGGCGCTTGGCCGTGGCGCGCAGCACGCGGGCCCGCGGGTCCTCGGCGCGGTACACCCGGTGCCCGAAGCCCATCAGCTTTTCCTTGCGGTCCAGGATGCCCTTGACCACGGCCCGGGCATCGCCGGTGCGCTCGGTCTCCTCGATCATCGGCAGCACGCGGGCGGGGGCGCCGCCGTGCAGCGGGCCGCTCATGGCGCCGATCGCGCCGGACAATGACGCGGGCACGTCGGCCCCGGTGGACGCGATGACGCGCGCGGTGAAGGTGGACGCATTCATGCCGTGCTCGGCGGCGCTGACCCAGTAGGCGTCGATGGCCTCGATGTGCCGCGGGTCCGGCTCACCCTGCCAGCGGGTCATGAAACGTGCTGTCACAGTGGGGCATTCGTCGACGATGCGCTGCGGCACGGCGGGCCGGTAGATACCGCGGGCCGACTGGGCGACGAACGACAGCGCCGTCACCGACGTCTGGGCCAGCTGATCGCGCGCGGTGTCGTCGTCGATATCCAGCAGCGGCTTGAAGCCCCACAGCGGGGCGAGGGTGGGCAGTGCGGCCTGGACGTCGACGCGGACGTCGCCCGAGTGCACGTGCAGCGGGAAGGGTTCGGCGGCCGGCAGACCCCGGCCGAACTCGCCGTCCACCGGCAGGGCCCAGACGTCACCGAACGTGACGCGGTGGCTCACCAGGTCCTCGATGTCGACGCCGCGGTAGCGCAGGGCGCCGCCGTCCTTGTCCGGTTCGGCGATCTCGGTCGTGAAGGCCACGACGCCTTCCAAGCCGGCGACGAAGTTCTCGGGGATCTGCGGCGTCGACACTGACGTTGCCTCTGTCATGCCGAAATTGTTCCACTAGCGGGTGGGCCGAGGGCTACCGGCCGGTAACAAACGGTCAGACGACGGAGAAACCAGCAGGTAGACCACCGCGTCCGGTGAGCGCCGGCAGCACTTCCGCGGCCTGACCCGTCAGCGCCGCGATCTGCGCCGCCAGCACGGTGGCGTCGTGCAGCGCCGCGTCGGGCAACCCGACGTCCATTCCGGTGGCCCGCGCGATGTCGAGGCTGTGCACCGTCAGCTCGAACACCCGCGTCGGCAGGTAGTTGCTCAGCCGGATGCCCAGACCGCCGATCACGGTGATCAGGGGGTCGCCAGCCCCGTCCAGGTCGGTCCGGACCTGGCGCAGCAGGTCGGTGACCTTGGCGGCGGGGTCGGTCCCCAGGTTGCGCCCGGCCTCCCGGCCGCGTTCGACGATGTCGGGGCTGCCGGTGGCGTAGCCGCGCATCAGCGCGTAGTAGTGCGCCGGTCCGGTCACGTCCTCCCGGTCGGCGGGCGCGCGCAGGTAGGCGCTGACGGTGATCAGCGACCGCGAGGTGTGCCCCACCAACGCCCGCAGATCCCAGTCGCCCAGTCCGGGACCGTCCCACGCCGTGGCCGGAATTCGTGCCACCAGGTCCGCGAAAGCTGTTGCCGCCGAGACGAATACTGAATGGTCCCGGGGTGCGTCTGACGCCATGTCTGCATTGTGTCACCGCATGGGCGTACCGTCGCCGATCATGGCATCCGATCACGTGGAGCAGTCGGCGGATCATCTGGCCCGGATGCGGGTCGAATACGGGTCGACAGAGAAGGACGGCAGCGTCGACCTCGACGCCGACTGGCTGGACCGGGGCTGGTTGGCGTTGTTCCGCGACTGGATGGCCGACGCCGTGCAGGCCGGGGTCTCCGAACCCAACGCGATGGTGCTGGGCACCGTCGATGCGCAGGGCCACCCCGTCACCCGGTCGGTGCTGTGCAAGTCGATCGAGGAGACGGGCATCTCCTTCTACACCAACTACGACTCCGACAAGGGCGACCAGCTGGCGGCGGTGCCCTACGCGTCGGCGACGTTCCCCTGGTACCTGCTGGGCCGTCAGATCCACGTCCGTGGTCCGGTGACGAAGGTCGACGCGGCGCACACCGCCGAGTACTGGTCGAAGCGGCCGCGCGGTTCGCAGCTGGGGGCGTGGGCGTCACACCAGTCAAAATCGATTGCCTCGCGGGCGGCGCTGCTGGAACAGTTGCGTGACGTGACCGAGCGATTCGCCGACGTGCCGGACGTGCCGGTGCCGCCGAACTGGGGCGGCTACCTCATCGCCCCGGAAGTGATCGAGTTCTGGCAGGGCCGAGAGAACCGGGTACACAACAGGATTCGCATCACCGGCGACCGCATCGAACGGCTCCAGCCCTGAGAGGTCTGATCGCCGACACCACACCGCTGCGCAACCCCGACTACCGCCGCCTGTGGGGGTCCAGCGTCGTCACGGTGATCGGCGCCAACCTGACGATCTTCGCGGTGCCCGTGCAGCTGTACGCGCTGACGCAGAACTCGGCGTACGTCGGGCTGGCGGGCGTGTTCAGCGTGGTGCCGCTCATCGTGTTCGGCCTGTGGGGCGGCGCCTGGGCCGACGCGATGGACCGCCGGCGGTTGCTGATCATCGCGTCGTGCGGGCTGGCGGTTGCGTCGGTGCTGCTGTGGGTGCAGGCCGCCGCCGGGCTGAACAACGTCTGGCTGGTGCTGTGTCTGCTGTCGGTGCAGCAGGCGTTCTACGCCATCAACTCACCGACCCGCTCGGCTGCCATCCCACGGATGCTGCCGGCCGAGCAGTTGCCTGCCGCCAACTCGCTCAACATGACGGTGTTCCAGGCCGGCGCGATCATCGGCCCACTGCTGGCCGGCGTCCTGCTGCGGTGGGTGGATCTGTCGACGCTGTATTTCATCGACGCCCTCACCACGATCGCGCCGATCTGGGCCACGTTCCGGCTCACCCCGATGCCACCCGAGCACGCGCCCGACGACGACACCTCACGCTGGGGCTTCGCGGCCGTGCTGGACGGTTTCCGCTACCTGTCGGGCAACCGCGTCGTCCTCATGTCTTTCGTGGTCGACCTCATCGCGATGATCCTCGGCATGCCGCGGGCGCTGTTCCCGCAGATGGCCCACGAGAACTTCGGCGGGCCGGTCGCGGGCGGGACGGCGATGGCGCTGTTGTCGGCGGCGATGGCCGTCGGCGCGGTCGCAGGCGGAGTGTTCTCGGGATGGCTGCCCCGGGTCCGCAGGCAGGGTCTGGCGGTCGTGGTCTCGATCGTCGTGTGGGGCGCGGCCATGGCCGGTTTCGGGCTGGCGGTCGGCCACGCCACCGGCCGGCCCGACGGATTCCTCTGGATCGCTCTGGTGCTCTTAGCTGTCGGCGGCGCCGCCGACATGGTCTCGGCGGTGTTCCGGAGCACGATCCTGCAGGAAGCCGCATCCGACGAGCTGCGGGGCCGTTTGCAGGGCGTGTTCACCGTGGTGGTCGCGGGCGGTCCGCGGATTGCTGACGCGGCGCACGGCGCGGCGGCCGCGGTGGTGGGGACCACGGTGGCCGCGACGGGCGGTGGCGTCCTGGTGGTGGTCGGCGTCGTCGTCTCGGTCCTGGTGGTACCCGCGTTCGTGCGCTATCGGGTGGCTCGCAACTGATGCTTGACAGCGGGGTTATGGCGACCCGAGCAAGCACATAGTTCTCTTAACGACTACCGTCTAGTCCCGGACGTTTCACCTGCCGACACTGCAAGTCGACACCGCAAAAGGGGTTCAAGTGGCCGACACCTCCAGCTCTGACGACGTAGCCAACCTCCGGTATCCCGGGGGCGAGGTCGATCTCAAGATCGTGCGCGCCACCGAGGGATCGGACGGCATCGAGCTCGGCTCGCTGCTGGCCAAGACTGGTTACACCACGTACGACGGTGGTTTCGTCAATACCTCGGCCACCAAGAGCGCCATCACCTACATCGACGGTGACGCCGGCATCCTGCGCTACCGCGGGTACCCGATCGAGCAGCTCGCCGAGAAGTCGAACTTCATCGAGGTCAGCTACCTGCTGATCTACGGCGAGCTGCCGACGGCCGCCGAACTCGAGGCGTTCACCACCAAGATTCAGCGGCACACCCTGCTGCACGAGGACCTCAAGCGGTTCTTCGACGGCTTCCCGCGCAACGCGCACCCGATGCCGGTGCTGTCGTCGGCGGCCAACGCGCTGAGCGCCTACTACCAGGACTCGCTCGATCCGAAGGATCCCGAGCAGGTCGAGCTGTCGACCATCCGCCTGCTGGCCAAGCTGCCCACCATCGCGGCCTACGCCTACAAGAAGTCGGTCGGTCAGCCGTTCCTGTACCCGGACAACTCGCTGAACCTGGTCGAGAACTTCCTGCGCATGACGTTCGGCCTGCCGGCCGAGCCGTACCAGGTGGACCCGGAGCTGGTCCGCGCCCTGGACATGCTGTTCATCCTGCACGCCGACCACGAGCAGAACTGCTCGACGTCGACGGTGCGTCTGGTCGGCTCGTCGCAGGCCAACCTGTTCACCTCGATCTCCGGCGGCATCAACGCGCTGTGGGGCCCGCTGCACGGCGGCGCCAACCAGGCCGTGTTGGAGATGCTGGAGAAGATCCGCACCGAGCACAGCGATGTCCGCGACTTCGTCAAGAAGGTCAAGAACCGCGAAGACGGCGTGAAGCTCATGGGCTTCGGCCACCGGGTCTACAAGAACTACGACCCGCGGGCGCGCATCGTCAAGGAGCAGGCCGACAAGATCCTCGGCAAGCTGGGCGGCGACGACGAGCTGCTGGACATCGCCAAGTCGCTGGAGGAGATCGCCCTCACCGACGACTTCTTCGTCGAGCGCAAGCTGTACCCGAACGTCGACTACTACACCGGCGTGATCTACCGGGCCATGGGCTTCCCGACCCGCATGTTCACGGTGCTGTTCGCCCTCGGCCGCCTGCCGGGCTGGATCGCGCACTGGCGCGAGATGAGCGCCGACCCGAGCACCAAGATCGGCCGTCCGCGCCAGATCTACACCGGCTACACCGAGCGGGATTACCCCAACCACTGAGTTTCACCGAGACGGCCCCTTGCGCACTGTGCGTGAGGGGCTTTCTCTTTTCCCATTTCCCGCGAGCTTGCCGCGTTCTCTTTTCCCGCGAGCGGCCGTGTTTGTACGGCAACACGCCGCCTTTTGCGTGCAATTCGAGGCCGCTCACGGGCGCCGAGCGTGCGCGTCCTGCCCGTGTCGCCAATGTCACGCCGAAACTCCGTTGCCTCAGCAACGGTTGTAGTTTCACAATGGTTGTGTGAATACAACTATCGACGCGCTCACCTCACGGCGCAAGACGATCATCCTGATCTCCTGTTGCCTGAGTCTGCTGATCGTGTCGATGGACTCCACCATCGTGAACGTCGCCATCCCGTCGATCCGCCGCGACCTCGGCGCGAGCGCCGCCCAGATGCAGTGGGTCGTCGACGTCTACACGCTGGTGCTGGCCTCGCTGCTCATGCTCTCGGGCGCCGCCGGTGACCGGTTCGGCCGTCGGCGGGTATTCCAGATCGGCCTGACGATCTTCGCGTTCGGTTCCCTGCTGTGCAGCCTCGCGCCGACCGCGGACGCGTTGATCGCCGCCCGCCTGGTTCAGGGCATCGGTGGCTCGATGCTCAATCCTGTTGCCCTGTCGATCATTTCGCAGGTCTTCACCGACAGGGTGGAGCGGGCCCGGGCACTCGGTTTCTGGGGCGCGGTCGTCGGTATCTCGATGGCGCTGGGCCCGACCGTCGGTGGCCTGCTGATCCACGCCGTCGGCTGGCGGTCGGTGTTCTGGATCAACCTGCCGATCTGTCTGGCCGCCATCGTGCTGACCGCGATCTTCGTCCCCGAGAGCAAGTCGGGCACCATGCGCGACGTCGACCCGATCGGCCAGGGGCTCGCGGTGGCGTTCCTGTTCAGCCTGGTCTTCACCCTCATCGAGGGGCCGGGGATGGGCTGGAGCCACCCCCGGACAGTGGCCATCGCGGTGCTGGCGGCCGTCGCCCTCGTCGGCTTCCTGCGCTACGAGCGCCGGCGCCACGACCCGTTCATCGATCTGCGCTTCTTCCGCAGCATCCCGTTCGCCGGCGCCACCGTGACGGCTGTGTTGGCACTGACCGGCTGGGGCGCGTTCCTGTTCATGATGTCGTTCTACCTGCAGAACGAGCGGCACTACTCGGCGATGCACACCGGCATCATCTATCTGCCCATCGCCATTGGTGCCCTGGTCTTTTCACCGTTGTCCGGACGGATCGTCGGCCGCTACGGTGCCCGGCCGTCACTGATGGTCGCCGGTGTCCTGATGGCCTCGGCCGCCCTCATGCTGACGACGCTGACCGCGACGACGCCCATGTGGCGAGTGGTCGTCATTTTCGCGGTGTACGGCATAGGGTTCGCGATGATGAATGCGCCAGTGACCAACGCCGCCGTGAGCGGCATGCCGGTGGAGCGCGCCGGCGCCGCGGCGGCGGTGACGTCTACCAGCCGCCAGGTGGGCGTGAGTATCGGTGTGGCACTGTGCGGTTCTATCGCCGGCTCGGCCCTGGGCGGCAGCGGCGTCGACTTCGCGACGCAGGCCCGGCCGCTGTGGTGGATGTGCGTCGCGATCGGCGTCGCGGTCGCCGTCCTCGGCTTCGCCTCGACCTCGCCGCGTGCACTGCGCTCCGCGGAGCGGCTGGCGCCACTGATCGAGGGATCGCGTGAGCCGGAGCCGGCCGGTGTCCACTGATCCGCTGGCCGACGAGGTCTGGCAGACCATGGCCGCCGTCGTGGTCGAGAACCGCGACAGCTGGAAACGCGCGGTGGTCGAGCAGACCGGATTGCCCTTCAGTCGGGCCCGGATTCTGCGCCGGCTGGATGCCAAGGCCATGACGGCCAAAGAGATCGCCGCCGCGACCGGCATGGACGCGCCGGCCACCACCGTCGCGATCAACGATCTCGAAGAACGCGGACTGGTTGTGCGCCAACCGGATCCGGAGAACCGGCGCTGCAAACTGGTGTCACTGACGGACGCCGGGGGCGCGGTGCTGCGCGGCATCGGCCAGATCGATGATCCGGCCCCGCCGGTGTTCGCCACGCTGGACGCCGACGAGCTCGCCACACTCCGCGACCTGCTGAGCCGGCTGCGCCGCCACTAGGGGTGCGGTTCCCGTCCACCCGCGGCAGGTGCCCGACTACGGTGGTCCCGTGGCAAACACCAAACCTGAGATCGAATTCCCGGACGGCCCGGCACCTGACACGCTGGTGATCGAGGACGTCATCGTCGGCGACGGTGCCGAGGCGGTGCCCGGCGGCAACGTCACGGTCCACTACGTGGGCGTCGAGTACGACACCGGTGAGGAGTTCGACAGCTCCTGGAACCGCGGCGAGACCATCGAATTCCCCCTGCGCGGCCTGATCCAGGGCTGGCAGGACGGCATCCCCGGGATGCGCGTGGGCGGCCGGCGCAAGCTGACCATCCCGCCCGCACAGGCCTACGGTCCCGCCGGTGGCGGGCACCGCCTGTCCGGCAAGACGCTGATCTTCGTCATCGACCTCGTCGGCGTCCGCTGACCTGATCGACTTTCTGTCGGGCTTAGAGCCCGGCGGTTGTGGCGTGTCATGGCGGCAACGCGCCGTCTCCACAGCTGCCGGGCTCTAGGCTCGATCTTGTTTCAGGGAGGGTTTTCGCGATGCCGGACACAGCTGACGTCATCGAGCCGTCCGGCAGCGTTCGTCGCCTCGGCACGCGCGGCAGGGTGGCGGTGCTGGCGGTCGTGGTGGCCGTCGTCGCCGCCGTCGGCTGGGTGGTGTTCGGCACCTCGGACGAACACCGGGCCCCGAGTTCCATCGCGGCCTCGGCGGTACCGACATCGGCACAGCCCGAGCTCACCTCCGCGCCGTTCGCGCTGGCCCGCGACGGCAACACCATCACGCTGACGGGCAGCCTCGCCAACACCCGGTCGAAGTCCGAACTGGCCGCCGCGGTGAAGGCGCAGTGGCTCAACGCCAGCCTCGACGACAAGACCACCGTCGTCGACGGTGCCGGGACCCCGGACATGGCGGCCATCGGCAACGTCCTGTCCGCCGCCGATGCCATCACCGACTTCGGGCTGTCCATCGACGGCGCCACCATCACGCTGATGGGGACGGCGCCCAACCTCGACGTCGCCGGTGAGGTGCAGAGCGCCGCGGCCCTGTCGTTCCCCGGGGCGAAGCTGGCCAACAACATTCAGATTCCGGCGCCGGGTGGTCCGGTGGCGCCGCCTGCGCAGGCGCCCTCGTCGGCTCCCGCGCCTGCACCCGCGCCCGCTCCGTCCCCGGCCGGCGGCCGCTGTGCGAAGGTGCAGGCCGACGTCACCGAACTGCTGCGCACCCCGATCAGTTTCGTCACCGGCGGCTCGCAGATGACGGGGGAGTCCCGCCGGCTGCTCGGGCAGGTCGCCGACAAGATCCGGGCCGGCTGCCCGAACGGTGCGGTCACCGTGATCGGCTACACCGACAACCAGGGCAGTGACGCCGTCAACCTGAAGCTCAGCGACACTCGGGCCAAAGCCGTTGCCGCCGCGCTGGTTTCGAACGGTGTGCTGGCGGCGAACATGACGGCCCGCGGGGCCGGCTCCGCCAACCCCATCGCCGACAACGGCACCGAAGAAGGCCGCGCGAAGAACCGGCGGGTCGAGATCACCGTCGGCTGAGCGGCGGCGGTTGAGTGTGCGTCCTCGCTGAGCCCTACTCGCACATCTGCACCCAGGATGCAGGGTCAACTCGACTTCAGAGCCGAGGACGGTTGATCCTGAACTGACGGCGCACCGCACTCGAACAAATGCGCCATGGATACAGGGTCAATGTGGAAGTCCTCAGTGATGCCCGGGCAGTCGCAGCAGCAGCCGCGTCCCGCCGAGCGGACTGGTCTCCAATGTCGCCGTGCCGCCGTGCAATTCGGCCTGCTGGGCCACCAGCGCCAGGCCCAGCCCGGAGCCCGAGTGCGACGCGGTGGAGCCGCGGTTGAACCGTCCGAAGACCCTCAGGCGCTCCTCTTCGGGTACGCCGCAGCCGTCGTCGTCGACGGCGATCTCGACCCCGGCGCGCGAAGTGACCGCCGACAGCTGAACTTTCGACGCACCGCCGTGCTTGACGGCGTTGGCGATCGCGTTGTCGACCGAAAGCCGCAGTCCGGCAGGCAGTCCCACGATGATGATGGTCGGCGCCGGCACCAGCGACACCTCCAGGTCGGGGTACACGCGCATGGCATCGTGCGCGGCGCGGTCCAGGAGTTCGGTGATGTCCACGGGCACATGGTCATCGACGGTGGACAGCTCGCCCTGTGCCAGCCGCTCCAGCGCCCACAGCGTGGTCTCGATGCGCGACTGCGTGCGCACGACGTCGCTCAGCACTTCCTTGCGCTGCTCGTCGGGAAGGTCGAGCGTGCTGAGGATTTCGACGTTGGTGCGCATCGCGGTGAGCGGGGTGCGCAGCTCGTGCGCCGACACCGCCGCGAAGTCACGGGCCGACGCCAGCGCGGCCTTGGTCCGGCCCTTCTCTTCCCACACGCGGTCCACCAGACCCTTGACCGCGTCGGCGATCTCGACGGCCTCGGTGGCGCCGCGGACGTCGATGTGCGGGGCGTCGCCTTCCGGATCGATGTCGCGCGTCTGCTGCGCCAGCCGTTTGAGCGGACGTACCGCGAACGCGGCCAGCGCCCAGCCCGCGACGGCGGCCGCACCAATGGCGAACGCGCACAACGCGATCACCCGGCGATGCAAATTGTTGGTGTCGACGATCGTGGCGTCATACGTGGCGCCGACCGCCACCAGCATCGGGTCCGGCATGTGGATCTGCACCGTGCGCACCCGGTAGCGGATGCCGTTGACGTCGGTGTCGGCGTAGCCGACCGGCAGTTCGGGCAGCACGACATTCGAGTTCGAGCTGACCTGGCCGTTCCGGCGTGCCGTGATGACGACGTTCTCGTCGTGCGGTGGCCGCGGAATCTCGTCGAGCCCGCGCGGCAGGAACGGGATCGCGAAGCCGGCGGCCTCGTCGAGTCGGCGGTCCAGGCGTTCCTTGCGGTCGTTGGTGATGCCGATCCACACGATGGTGCCGACGATCCCGACCACGATGGCCGCGGCGATACCGGTGGCGAACGCGACGCGCGACTGCAGCGACGGAGTGCGACGGAAGACGCGCGCCAGGATGTTCACGGGCTACTGCTGCCGGTTCTTCGCGCAGGCGCTCATCAAGGCACTCTGTTCTTCGCGCAGGCGCTCATCACTGCTGCCTGAGCACGAACCCCACGCCGCGGACCGTGTGCAACAGTCGCGGCGCACCGTTGGCCTCCAGCTTGCGGCGCAGGTAGCCGATGAACACGTCGACGACGTTGGTGTCGGCGGCGAAGTCATAGCCCCACACCAGCTCCAGCAGCTGGGCGCGGGACAGCACGGCGGTCTTGTGCTCGGCCAGCACGGCCAGCAGGTCGAACTCGCGCTTGGTCAGGTCGACGTCGGCGCCGTTGACGCGGGCCCGCCGGCCCGGGATGTCGACCTCGAGCGGCCCGACCGAGATGGTCTCCGACGAGAACGTCGCCGTCGCGCCGCGGCGGCGCAGCAGCGCCTTGACGCGCGCGACCAGCTCGGCCAGCACGAACGGCTTGACCAGGTAGTCGTCGGCGCCGGCTTCCAGCCCCGCGACCCGGTCGTCGACCGAGCTGCGGGCCGAGAGCACACACACCGGTACGTCGTTGTCCATGGCGCGCAGCGCGGTGACGACGCTGACGCCGTCGAGCACCGGCATGTTGATGTCCAGGATGATGGCGTCCGGCCGGAATTCGGTGGCACTGCGCAGGGCCTCGGCGCCGTCGACGGCGGTCGACACCTCGAAGCCGGACAGCCGCAGGCCACGCTCCAATGAGGCCAGCACGTCCGGGTCGTCGTCGACTACGAGCAGGCGGGGGAGGCGCTTCCGCTATCCATATGCCTCATCTTGCCCGATGGCCCACTGTTATTGACGGAGGCACGTCTGGCAGCCGCTATTCGGTGCTAGCATCCGGCGCTTATGGGGCCTGTGTCGCCGCGAGTCATCGTCCAACCCGATGATGGCGTGCAGCCGGTGCGGGATTTCATCGCATCGGCGCAGAAGTCGTTGCTCATCAAGCAATTCACGTTCACCGAACCGTCGCTCGTGGCGGCGGTCATCGAGCGGCACAAGGCGGGTGTCGACGTGCGCGTCATGCTGAACCCGGCCCGCTCGGGCGGCGACCGCGCCAATGACGAGACGTTCGAACAGTTCTCGGATGCCGGCGTCAACGTCCAGTGGTCCAACCCGACGTTCTACGTGACGCACGAGAAGTCGATCGTCGTCGACGGGGCGGCGGCGCTCGTGGCCACGTTCAACCTGTGCGAGAAGTACTTCACCCTCACGCGTGACTACGGCTTCATCACCACCGAGCCGGACCACGTCGCGCAGATCGTCGAGGTGTTCGACGCCGACTGGTCCCACACCGATTGGGAGCCGTCGCAATATCACGGGCTGCTGTGGAGCAACTCGAATTCGCGGTACCACATGGCGAAATTCATCGACACCGCCGAACACCGGCTGCGCATCCAGCACCCCAAGTACGTCGACGCCGTCATCCTCGACCACATCGCGGCCGCGGTGGGCCGGGGCGTCAATGTCCATGTGCTGTGCGGTGGCAAGCACGGCATCAGCGACTGGGACATCCTCGACACGTTCGCCTCGCTGCGGACCCTGCGCCGGTTCGGCGCGAAGGTGCGCAAGCAGAAGAACCTGCGTGTGCACGCCAAGCTGGTCATCGTCGACGACCACGAAGCGCTCGTGGGTTCGATGAACATCGACCGCAGCGCCTTCGACCTGCGCCGCGAACTGGGCGTGATGGTCAAGGACCCGGACGCCGTCGCGCAGCTGTCGCGGGTGTTCGACGCCGACTGGGAGACCTCGCACCACTACGAGCCGCCGGATCCGCTGGACTCGTCGCAGCATCACGAAGACGACTTCCCGCACGACCCCGAGCTGGTCCATGAGTGAGCAGATCGACTCGACGGCCCAACGGGTTTCGTTGTTCGAGTTGGTCCTGACGTTCAACCACATCGCGCTGGCGTCGTTCGGTGGCGGGCTGTCGGCCTGGTCGCGAGAGGTGCTGGTGGTGGAGAAGGGCTGGCTTGGGGACGCCGAGTTCCTCTCGGCCACAACGATGTGCCGCATCCTGCCCGGCGCCAACCAGGTCAACATGGCGGTGTTCGCCGGCACCAAGATGCGTGGCTTCCCCGGGGCCGCCGCCGCGGTGTTCGGCCTGTGCGCCATGCCGTTGGTGATCGTGCTGGCGTTGTCGTTCGCCTACTTCCGGTTCAAGGAAGTGCCCGCCGTCAAGGGCGTGCTGCACGGTGCGTCGGCGGCCGCGGTCGCCCTGACCCTGACGATGGTGCTCAAGACGGGCCAGAAGTGCCTGACGGGCGTGGTGCCGGTCCTGCTGTTCGCAGGCGCCTTCGTGCTCAACGGCGTGCTGCGGTTCCCGCTGCTGGGGACGCTCGCGATCCTGGCGCCGCTGAGCCTGCTGTGGGCATGGCCGCGCGAGCGCGGCAACGGGCCAGGGCCGCGGGACCGCGCCGCAGCGGCATGAGCACCCCACGATGAGTACCGCGGCGCTTTCCACCTACATCCAGCTCATCGGGCTGTTCGGGATGCTGTCGCTGCTGTCCATCGGCGGCGGCAACGTCGTGCTGCCGGAAATGCACATCAACGCCGTCAACGGCAGGCACTGGCTGACCGACAACCAGTTCGCCGACCTGTTCTCCATCTCGCAGACCGCGCCGGGCCCGAGCATCCTGATCGTCTCGATGGTCGGCTACGGCGCCGGCCTGAAAGAGGGCGGGATTCCCGGCGCGATCATCGGCGGTGTCGTCTCGATGGTCGCGATGGTGGTGCCGGCCGCCGGTTTCGTCTACATCATCACGTTGATCTGGCAGAAGGCCGAACGCTCCAAACTGCGCCGCGCGGTCGAGAAGGGTTTCGCCCCGCTCACGGTCGGCCTCATCCTGGCGGCATCGCTGGTCATGAGCCGTGCCGCCGACCATGACTGGCGCGCCTACACCGTCACCGCGGTGTGCACCGTGATCTTCATGCGCACCAAACTCAATCCGCTGATCGTGGTCGCCGCCGCCGGCTTCGTCGGGTACCTGGGTTTCATCTGACCTGGTCGTGCCGCCGCGCACCGGGTTTGTCGGTGGCACGTGCGAGCATTGAAGTTGTTGTGTCTGATGTAGCCCAGCCCCTGCATTCGGCTCCGGCGATCGCTCCGGTGCCGCAGCGTCGGCGTGCGTCGGCGGACCTGCTGCGCCTGCTGCCGTATCTGCGGCCGTACCGCGGCCGCTGGGCCGCCATGCTGCTCACCGCGTTCGCCGGTCTGGGCGTGACGGTGTCCATCCCGCTGGTGACCAAGGCCGTCATCGACGGCCCGGTGCGGCACCAGGACCAGCAGGGCCTGTGGGTGCTCGGTTCGGCCGCGCTCGCGCTGGGGCTCGTCGAGGCGGTGCTGTGGTTCATCCGGCGCTGGCTCGGGGCCCGCGCGACCATGGGCGTCGAGGCTGACATCCGCAAGGAGCTCTACGCGCGGCTGCAGATCCTGCCCATGTCGTTCCACCGGCAGTGGCAGTCCGGGCAATTGCTGTCGCGGGTGATGAACGACCTTGGCACCATTCGCCAATTTCTCGGCTTCGGTCTGCTCTTCTTGGTGCTCAACACGATTCAGATCATCGTGGTGACCGGCATCCTGCTGACCATGTACTGGCCGCTGGGCGTGGTGGTGCTGGCGTCGGTGCTGCCGGTGTCCGTCACGATCTTCAGGTTCGAGCGGCAGTTCACCGTGCTGTCGCGGCAGGCGCAGGACCAATCCGGCCATGTCGCAACACATGTCGAGGAGTCGGCCCTGGGCTTGCGGGTGATCAAGTCGTTCGGCCGCGAGGACTACGTCTACCAGCGGTTCGACGAGCGGGCGACGGCCCTGTACGACGCCGAGGTCGGCAAGGTGGCGGTGTCGGCGCGCTTCTGGACGCTGCTCGAGGTCATCCCCAACCTGACGCTGATCTTCGTACTCGGGTTCGGTGCGTACGCAGCCGGCCACGGTCAGGTCACCATGGGCACGCTGGTCGCGTTCATCACCATGATGCTGTCGCTGGTCTGGCCCATCGCGTCATTGGGCTTCCTGCTGTCGATGATGCAGGAGTCCATGACGGCCGCCAATCGGGTCGCCGAGATCTTCGACGCGCCAGTGGATATCAGCGACGGACCGGTCGACACCGTGCCGCGCGGCGGGCACCTGGAGCTGCGCGACGTCGGCTTCCGCTTCCCCGACGCCGAACCCGACGACTGGGCGCTGCGCCACGTGTCGGTGACGGTCGAGCCGGGGCAGACGCTGGCGCTCGTCGGCGCCACCGGCTCCGGCAAATCGGTTCTCGCCGCGCTGTTCTCACGACTGTACGACGTCACCGAGGGCGCGATCCTGCTCGACGGACGAGACATCCGCGAGCTGTCGCTGCCCGCCCTGCGGACGGCCGTGGCCACCGCCTTCGAGGACCCGACACTGTTCTCGATGTCGGTCGTCGAGAACCTCACCCTCGGCCGCGGCGCCGACAACCCGGCCACCGACGACGAGATTCGCGCGGCGATCGACATCGCCGCCGCCCAGTTCGTCTACGACCTGCCGTTCGGTCTCGACACCCGCATCGGCGAGCAGGGCATGAGCCTGTCCGGCGGTCAGCGGCAACGTCTTTCGCTGGCCCGCGCCATCCTCGCCGCGCCGTCGTTGCTGGTGCTCGACGACACGTTGTCGGCCCTGGACATGCACACCGAAGCGGAGGTCACCGTCGCGCTGCGGCGGGTGCTGACGTCGGTGACGGGCATCGTGGTCGCGCACCGCGCGTCCACCGTGCTGCTGGCCGACCGGGTGGCGCTGCTGACCGGCGGCACCATCACGCGCATCGGCACCCATGCCGAACTGCTCGAGCGGGCGCCTGAATACCGCTACCTGCTGTCCGCCGACGACGAGCTCGACGACGGCTGCGAGCGCAGCTGTGATTGGGAACAGGACGCCGAACGCGAGCGGCTCGAGCAGCTGTATCTGGAGCAGACCGATGAGTCCGAAGAGGTGCGGAGGCGATGAGCACCGAGAGCTGGCGCGGCCAGACCGTCGAGGCTGCCGAGGACCTGCCCATCGACGAGAGCGTCTCGCGGCGTCGCGAGGCGCGGTCCCTGTTGGGTTCGTTGCTCAAGCCGTACCGGTTCGCGGTCCTGCTGCTGGCGCTGGTCGTCGTGGTGGAAAACGGTGCGCGCCTGTCGGTTCCGCTGCTCGTGCAGCGCGGCATCGACCACGGCATCCCGCCGATCCTGCAGGGCGGGCCGGCCCGTGAACTGCTGCAGATCGTCGCGGCCCTGTGCGGAGTCGTGGTGCTGCAGGCCACCTTCCGACTGTTCTTCCTCAACAGGTCGGGCCGCATCGGCCAGAAGGTGCTCCTGGAGCTGCGCCGCCGGGTGTACCGGCAGTTCCAGCGCCTCGACGTCGCCTTCCACGACCGCTACACCTCGGGCCGCGTGGTGAGCCGGTCCACCAACGACATCGAAGCCATTCAGACCATGCTGTCGACGGGTTTCGACAGCCTCATCACCGCGGTGCTCACCCTGGGCGGCACCGCGGTACTGCTCGTCACGCTCGACGTGCGGCTCGGGCTGATGTGCCTGGGCGCCTTCCCGCTCCTGGTGCTGCTGGTCGCCTGGTTCCGGCGCGAATCATCGAAGACGTACCGCACCGTCCGCGAACGCGCGGCCCTGGTGATCGTCCAGTTCGTCGAAACCATGACGGGCATCAAAGCGGTGCAGGCCTATCGGCGCGAGCCCCGCAACCAGGAGATCTTCGACGACGTCGTCGACGACTACCGCGTCATCAACGAACGCACCATGACCCTGCTCGCGGTGTTCATGCCCGCGGTCAAACTCATCGGCAACGTCACCACGTCGGTGGTACTGCTGTACGGCGGCTACCTGGTGCTGCACGGCCGCATGACGATCGGCACGCTGACGGCCTTCCTGCTGTACCTGCGCATGTTCTTCGAACCGATGCAGGAGATTTCGCAGTTCTTCAACACCTTCCAGTCGGCGGCGTCGGCGCTGGAGAAGCTGGCCGGGGTGCTCGGGCAGCAGCCGGGGATCATGGACCCCACCGACCCCGTCGCGCTCACGGCGGTCAAGGGCGACATCGCTTTTCGGGGCGTCAGCTTCGGCTACAGCCCGGAACGTCCGGTGCTGCCCGAACTGGATCTGACGGTGCCCGCGGGGCAGACGGTCGCCCTCGTCGGGGCCACCGGCGCGGGCAAGACGACCATCGCCAAGCTCATCGCGCGCTTCTACGATCCGGTGACCGGCACGGTCACCCTCGACGGCATCGACCTGCGGTCGATCGCCCAGGCCGAGCTGCGCCGACACGTCGTGATGGTGACGCAGGAGAACTTCATGTTCGCCGGCACCGTCGCCGACAACATCCGGTTCGGGCGCCCCGACGCCACCGACGCCGAGATCCGCGCGGCCGCGGAAGCCGTTGGCGCGGACCGGTTCATCGACAATCTGCCGGACGGTTACGACACCGACGTCGCCAATCGGGGCGGACGGCTGTCAGCGGGCCAACGCCAGTTGGTCGCGTTCGCCCGCGCGTTCCTGGCGGACCCCAAGGTGCTGATTCTCGACGAGGCGACGTCGTCGCTGGACATTCCGACCGAGCGCCTGGTGCAGCGCGCGCTGGCGACCGTGCTGGCCGGGCGGACCGCGCTCGTCATCGCGCACCGGCTCTCCACCGTGCAGTCCGCGGACCGGGTCCTGGTCCTCGACGTCGGGCGCATCGTTGAGGACGGTGCGCCCGACGATCTGGTCGCCCAGAACGGGCGGTACGCGGCGCTGCACCGCGCGTGGATCGACTCGCTGGCCTGACCGGTCAGGGAATCAGCCGCAGCTGCCGCGCCTTCGACACCGCCTCGTGCCGGCTGTGGGTGCCGAGTTTCGTCGCGGCACTGCGCAGATAGCTCTTGACGGTCTCTGGCTTCAGGGAAAGCCGTTGGGCAGCTTCGGTATTGGTGCACCCCAGTGCGATCTGCGCCAGCACGTCGAGTTCGCGCGGGCTCAGCGGACCGGCCGGTGCGGGCCCACCGGCCAGCGCCTCGGCCAGCCGGTCGGCGAGACCGCCGAGATCGTTCGGTGCGACGGGCGCGCCCCCGGCCGCCAGCCGTCGCAGTTCGGCGTGCACCTGGCGGATGTGTTCGGTGTTGACCGCCGTGTCGGCGGCCGGGGCCTGCTGCAGCCGCAGCCGGCGGTCCACTTCGTCGCGAATCGTCAGCTCGTCCGACAGGCGCTGCGCCGATGCCATGATCAGGTCGACGGCCCGGCCGCCGAACGGTGCACTGGACCGGTAGGCGCCGTAGAGCACCGCCCGGGCCCGGCCGTCGACGACGACCGGCACCGCCAGCACCGACCGGATGCCCTCGGAGAGCACCGGCATGTCGTAGTCGTGCGTGATGGACGGCGCGTGCCGGTAGTCGGCTACCGCGAGCGGCTGGCCCGAGACCATGCTGGCACCGCCGAGTCCGCACGTCGAGCGCACCGTCAACCCCCGGAGACCACCGCCGCGCGTGCCGTAGAACTCCGTGATCAGCAGCGCGTCGTCGTGCACCTCGCCGCCGAACATCACCGGCACCGCGCCCTCTGAACCGAGACGCCGCAGCTCGGCGCGGACCGCGTCGGTATCGCGCGGGCGCAGCAGGGACGGGCCGGTCGTCACGGTCAGTACCCTCTTTCGGGGGTAGCGGGCGGATGGGTGTGACGTAGATCCTACGTTCATGGCGACAGAGGCTGTGATCACGACCAACACCGAGCACTACCGAGCGGCCCGGGACCGGCTCGTGGCGTCGATCGGTGACTACTCGCAGGCCGTCGATTCGTTCAGCTGGCCGCGGCTGACCGGCACCTTCAACTGGGCCACCGACTGGTTCGACGTCATCGCCCGCAGCCCCGAGCGGTCCGGGCAGACGGCGCTCTGGATCACCGAAGAAGGTGGCGACGAGCAGCGCTACACCTTCGCGGAGATGGCCGACCGGTCCGACCTGGTCGCGACGTGGCTGCAGTCGCTGGGTGTGGGCAAGGGCGACCGCGTCATCGTCATGCTGGGCAACCAGGTCGAGTTGTGGGAGTCGATGCTGGCGGTGGCCAAGCTCGGCGCGGTGGTGATGCCGACGACCGGGGCCCTGGGCCCGGCCGATCTGGCCGACCGGATCACCCGCGGCGGGGCGGGCTTCGTGGTGACCAATGCCGCGGACGCGGACAAGTTCGCGTCCGTCGACGGGCAGTACGTCGGCATCGTCGTCGGGGATGCGGTGCCCGGCTGGCACCGGTATGCCGATGCGTATCAAGCGGTTTCGGCGGGGCCGTTCCGCGCCGTCACCGACGTCGACGACCCGCTGCTGGTCTACTTCACCTCGGGCACCACAAGCAAGCCCAAACTCGTTGAGCATTCGCAGATTTCGTATCCCGTCGGTCACCTGTCCACGATGGCCTGGATCGGGGTGACGCCCGGCGACGTCCACCTGGCGATCAGCTCACCGGGCTGGGCCAAGCACGCCTGGAGTTGTGTCTTCGCGCCGTGGATCGCCGAGGCGACGATATTCGTCTACAACTACAGCCGCTTCGACGCCGCCGCGCTCATGGGGCAACTGCGCCGCGCCGGCGTCAACACCTTCTGCGCACCACCGACGGTGTGGCGGATGCTGATCCAGGCCGACCTCGGCACCAAACCCGAAGGGCTGCGCGAGATTCTGGGCGCCGGCGAGCCGCTGAACCCCGACGTCATCGCCAAGGTGCAGGACGCCTGGGGCCTGACCATCCGGGACGGCTTCGGCCAGACCGAGACCACCCTGCTGGTGGGCAACACTCCGGGGCAGCCGGTCAAGGCCGGATCGATGGGCCGGCCGATGCCGGGTGTGCCCGTGGTGTTGGTCGATCCGCTGACCGGCGAGCCGGCCGACGAGGGCGAGATCTGCCTGGAGCTGGGCGCGCGGCCGCTCAACCTGATGACGGGTTATCTCGGTGACCCGCAACGCAATGCGGCCGTCATGGCCGGCGGTTACTACCACACCGGTGACGTGGCCTCCCGCGACAGTGACGGCTACATCACGTATATCGGCCGCACCGATGACGTGTTCAAGTCGTCGGATTACAAGGTGTCGCCGTTCGAGCTGGAGAGCGTGCTCATCGAGCATCCCGCGGTGGTGGAAGCCGCGGTGGTGCCGCAGCCCGACGACACCCGGCTCGCCGTGCCGAAGGCGTACGTCTGCCTGGCTGCCGGCTGGAGTGCCGATGCGGACACCGCGCGGTCGATCATGGAATTCGCCCGTGACCACCTGGCGCCGTACCTCAAGGTCCGCCGGGTGGAGTTCTTCGATCTGCCCAAGACGATTTCCGGCAAGATCCGGCGCGTTGACCTGCGCAAGCGCGAAGATCAAGCGCATGCGGCCGGCACCCCGATCGCATCGGAATACCGCTACGAGGATCTGGTGAACTGATGCTGAGCTACGACGCGGGCCCCACCGACACCCCGATCCTCGAAGAGACCATCGGCGCCAACTTCGAGCGCACCGTCGCGGCCCATCCGGACACTCTCGCGTTGGTCGACCGCGGGCAGGGACTGCGGTACACGTATGCCGAACTCAACGCCGAGGTCGACCTGATCGCCCGCGGCCTGATGGCCCGCGGCATCGAGAAGGGCGACCGCGTCGGCGTCTGGTCGCCGAACTGTGCGCAGTGGATCGTGACGCAGCTCGCGACGGCCAAGATCGGCGCCATCCTGGTCAACGTGAATCCGGCGTACCGGGTGCACGAACTTGCCTACGCGCTCAACCAATCCGGGATGCGTCTGCTGATCTCGGCGACGTCGTTCAAGACGTCCGACTACGCGGCGATGATCGACGAGGTGCGGCCGCAGGTCCCGGGCCTGGGTGACGTCGTCTTCCTGGACGGCGCGGACTGGGATCGGTTGCGTGCCGACAGCGCGACGGTCGGTGCCGACGCCTTGGCGGCCCGGCATGCCGCGCTGTCCAACACCGACCCGATCAACATCCAATACACTTCGGGCACAACCGGATTCCCGAAAGGTGCGACGCTGTCGCACCGCAACATCCTGAACAACGGCTACTTCACGACCGAAGGTATCAACCTGCGGGCGGGGGAGCGGTTGTGTGTCCCGGTGCCGTTCTATCACTGCTTCGGCATGGTAATGGGTGTGCTCGGCTGCATGAGTCATGGTGCGGCCGTGGTGATCCCGGCCCCCGGCTTCGACCCGGCCGCAACGCTCGATGCCATCGAGGCCGAGCAGTGTGCCGGCGTCTACGGCGTGCCGACGATGTTCATCGCGATGCAGAACCATCCGTCGTTCGGCGGGCGGGACCTGTCGAGCCTGCGCACCGGCATCATGGCCGGCTCGGTATGTCCCGTCGAGGTGATGAAGCACTGCGTCTCGGACATGCACATGGCCGAGGTGGCCATCGCGTACGGCATGACGGAGACCTCGCCGGTGTCGTGCCAGACGTTGATCGATGACGACCTGGACCGACGGACCGCGACCATCGGGCGGGCGCACCCGCACCTGGAGGTCAAGGTCGTCAACCCGGAAACCGGCGAGACGGTCGAGCGCGGCGAGCCGGGGGAGTTCTGCACCCGCGGCTACTCGGTGATGCTGGGCTACTGGAAGGGTGACGGGAAGGCCACTGCGCACGCGAGGAGCGAATACAACCGAGGGCCAATCGATTCCGAGGGCTGGATGCACACCGGCGATCTCGCGGTGATGCGGGCCGACGGCTACTGCGCCATTGTCGGACGCATCAAGGACATGGTGATCCGCGGCGGCGAGAACGTGTACCCGCGCGAGATCGAGGAGTTCTTGTACACCCACCCGGACATCGAGGACGCGCAGGTGATCGGCGTGCCCGACGCCCGCTATGGCGAGGAGATCTGCGCATGGCTGCGGATGCGGCCCGGTGCGGCGCCGCTGGACGCCGCCGCCATCCGGGAGTTCACCGCGGATCGGCTGGCGCACTTCAAGATTCCGCGCTACGTGCACATCGTCGATGAGTTCCCGATGACCATCACCGGCAAGGTCCGCAAGGTCGACATGCGCGCCGAGAGCATCCGCATCTTCGGTCTCGAGCAGCCTTAGCGCGAGGTTCTCCAGCCGCGAACGTGCAGCCAGGCCCTGTTCCCGACAATTTTCGCGATCTGGTTGCACATTCGTGGCGACGCCGCGTCGGCCCTCGCTACGAATGTGCGTACAGCTCGCGATCTTCGACGAAATCGCGATCTGTTGGCACGCTCGTGGGGAACGGCCCGACCAATCGAGTTGACGGGTCTGCGCACCCGGGTTACCTTGGCTACGTCAGCACCTCGCTAGGCGAGGCTCCTGGACGAACAGAAGCCACTGATCCGACGACGTCGAGAGACGCCCAGGGTCAGGACAGGTCTCCCCGGATTAAGGGGTTACCCAAAGTGGCTATCCACCCCGGTGGATTACGTCGTCCAGTGCCGAAGCTCTGACGAGAGGGGTGCGGCAGCGCATGGTTTTAACAGCCTTTTAATGGGTATCCGGTCGCTGCCATCTCCCTTTTGTGTTGTCATGGGATAGCTGCCCCGACGTGGGCCCGACGGCGAGGAGGTGAGGTACGACGTGAGATCTGGCGATGGCGACAGTTCCAGTTTGGGACGAAAACACCACGTAGACATCAGTATCCGAGTACTTCCGTCAATCCGCCGACTGGCGGGTTCTGCCTGACCGACAGGCCGCGGGAGTCCGATCCCGACAGGAGTTCTGTCATGACCGTATTTCGCAACCGCACCGTTCGTCGTATCGCTCGGCTGCTGCACACCCGCACGCACCTGACCCCGCAGGAACGGTACAACCTGCAGTTGTCGCAAACGCCGCTCGCGGTGATCTCGGCGTCTCTCGGGGCGCACCCCAACTTCTGATCCGTTCGGCCGCACGGTCCGCCCACCGATTCCGGTGGGCGGACCCCTGCTGTGCTGCCATTTTCCCGGGAGGAATCTCGACATGGCCCTGTTCGCTCGTACCCCGCGCCCCACCGGTGAAACGTCAGTGCGGCAACGTGATTCACCACGCACCGCGGTGCTCGACACCGCGCACGTCGGCGACATCGTCGGCGCCCTCGGCACCATCCGCACCGACGAGACCACCACCGGCCGCAGCCGCTGGCAGCGCTTGAAGATGCTGCTGGTGGTGATGGGGCCCGGCCTCATCGTCATGGTCGGGGACAACGACGCCGGCGGCGTCGCGACCTACGCGCAGGCCGGCCAGAACTATGGCATGGCGCTCATGTGGACCATGGCGCTGCTGATTCCGGTGCTGTACGTCAACCAGGAGATGGTGGTCCGGCTCGGCGCCGTCGCCGGAGTGGGGCACGCCCGCCTGATTTTCGCGCGGTTCGGCAAGTTCTGGGGCGCCTTCAGCGTCGGCGACCTGTTCATCGTCAACGCGTTGACCATCGTCACCGAATTCGTCGGGGTGTCCATGGCGTTGAACTACTTCGGGCTGCCCAAGACGATCTCGGTGCCGCTGGCGGCAGTGCTGCTGTTCGCCGTGGTGGCCGGTGGTTCGTTCCGCCGTTGGGAGCGTTTCATTTTCGCGCTGATCGCGATCAACATCGTGATCTTCCCGCTGGCGTTCATCGTGCACCCGTCCGCGACCGAGACGGCGAAGGGATTGATCCCGTCGTTCCCGGGCGGCCTCAACTCGACGCTCCTGCTGCTGATCGTGGCGATCGTCGGCACCACCGTCGCGCCGTGGCAGTTGTTCTTCCAGCAGTCCAACATCGTCGACAAGCGGTTGACCCCCAAGTGGATTCGTTACGAGCGGATCGATCTGTGGATCGGCATCGTCGTCGTGATGGTGGGTGCGGTCGCGATCATGGCCGCCGCCGCGTTCGGGCTCGGTGGCAGCGCCGCGGCCGGCAATTTCACCGACGCCGGTGACGTGGCGACTCAGCTGGGTAAACACGTGTCGCCCACCGCGGGTGCGCTGTTCGCCATCCTGCTGCTGGACGCCTCGCTCATCGGCGCCAACGCCGTCGGCCTGGCCACCACCTACGCCCTCGGCGACACCATGGGCAAGCGGCACTCGCTGCACTGGAAAGTCAGCGAGGCACCGGCCTTCTATCTGGGCTACGCGGCACTGCTCGCGGTGGCGGCCGCGGTGTCGTTCAGCCCGGATCACGTGCTGGGACTCCTGACCCAGGGTGTGCAGGCGCTGGCCGGGGTGCTGCTGCCGTCGGCGACGGTGTTCCTGGTGCTGCTGTGCAACGACAAGGCGGTGCTGGGCCCGTGGGTCAACACCATGCGGCAGAACATCATGGCCGGCGTGATCGTGTGGGCCCTGGTGCTGCTGTCGCTGGCCCTGACGGCCGCGACGTTCTTCCCGAATCTGACTGCCGCACAACTCGAGTGGGGCTTCGGGGTCGGAGTCGGCGTCGGCGTGCTCGGCGGCGGCGCCATCGCCGGTGCGACGCTGCGGTCACGGCACCGGCAGCGGAAGCAGGCCGCTGTCGATGTGGCCGCCGAGCTGGGCGGTCTGGACCCGGAGCAGGTGGAGGATCTGGACGACCAACCCGACGACCGCGCCGTCCGGAAGGCGCTGCGGAAGCAGGAACGGGACAGCTTCCGCACGCCCGCGCTGGACACCCTGGACCGGCCAGCCTGGTCGCCGCTGCGCGTGGCGGGCATGGTCGCACTGCGCGGCTACCTGTTGGTGGCGGTGGTGCTGGTCGGGGTGAAGGTCGCCGAGGCGATCAGCGGCTGACGGTGGTGGGCGTGGTACCGGTGGTGCCGCGCCCACCTGCGGCTCACAGTGAATCGCGTGCGGGACAGTGCGAGGTGTCGCCGTCCTGGCAGGTACACAGGTCCGTGTGCCGGCGCTCCGAACCGCTGCCAGCAACATCGTCTGCCGCGCCGCGTGCCGCCGTGACGATCGAGGCCGTCCCTGCCGCAGCGGTCAGCAGCAACTCGACTTGATTTGCGGACTGCAGCAGAACGACCAATTGATGCACTGTAAGCAGCCGATTTACCACGCTGACCGTCCGATGCATTGCATTGCTGTGCGTATCCCGATTCGTCCTCGCCGACTGTCGCACAGTACCGACGCGTGCGTCAATACCGCAAACGCTCAGGGGCGCGCGTCCGTGGGCAGGCGATATCACGCGGGCGGCGGCACCAATTGTGTTGCGTGGTTCCTCAATACGGGAGTCGGCCGCCGTGGTGGGTGCTTCGCGCGGCGTCGAAAGCATGGGCCGCCAGGGTGTCCTCGGATGCCGGTTTCGCAACCTGCGGCACGACGTGCGACGTAGGCTGAGTAATCCGGCTCCCGAGTCGGTGTGGCGACGGCGAAAGGTGTTGGCACAGTGAAGGTGACAGTGATCGGGGCCAGTGGCCTCATCGGGACGCTCCTTGTCGATCTCCTGACGCGCGAGGGTGAGGACGTGGTCGCCGCGTCCCGGCGCTCGGGTGTCGATGTGCTCAGCGGGGCGGGCCTCGCGAAAGCCTTGACGGGCGCCGAGGCCCTCGTCGACGTCACCAACTCGCCGTCGTTCGCGGACGACGAGGTGATGGATTTCTTCGTCCGGTCGACCACCAATCTGGTGGCCGCGGCACGGGCGGCCGGGGTCGGCCACTATGTCGCACTGTCGATCGTGGGCGTCGACGAACTACCGGACAGTGGCTACATGCGGGCCAAGGTTGCGCAAGAGCGGATCATCGAGGCGTCGGGGGTGCCCTACACGATCGTGCGGGCCACGCAGTTCCGCGAGTTCGCGCAAGCGATCGTCGAGTCGATGGTTGTCGAGGCCGCCACGGATGAGGGCGACGAGCATGATGTGCGGGTGCCAGACGCGCTGATCCAGCCGATCGCGGCCGACGAAGTGGCGGCCTTCCTCGCTGAGGTCGCGATCGAGCCACCGCGTAACCACGTGGTCAACATCGGTGGGCCCGAGAAGATCCCGTTCTCCCGGCTGGCTCGCGAGGTACTGGCCATCCATCACGACGATCAGCGGGTGGTGGTCGATCCGCGGGCGAAATACTTCGGCACGACGCTGAAGAAGGACAGCCTGGTCACCGGCGACGGGGCGATGATCGCCTCGATCCCCTTCTGACCGGCCTCACGCCAGCAGCGGCGCCAATTGGGTTGCGCAGTCCTGCAACACCGGAATCTGCTTCCGCAGGAGCTGCTCCTGCTCGCCCCGTCCCGACATGGCCACCGCGGCCACCAACGTCGCGGCGGCGGACCGGACCGGCACCGCGACACACGCCGAATCGGGCCGCAGCTCCCCGGTTTGCACGGCGTACCCGCGTTCCCGGACCTCGGCGAGCTGTTCGGCCAGAGCGGATTTCGAGGTGATGGTGCGGTCGGTGAGCGCCGCCGGGGTGAGGGCGAGCAGCGTCTCGGCATCGCGCTTCTCGGCGAGCAGCAGCTTGCCGACGGCGCTGGCGTGCAGGTGCCGGTTGAGCACCGATTCGTCTGCGGGCGGCGGGTATTCACCGTCGGCGTCGGCAAGGCGCACCGAGGTGTTGGTGAAGTAGAACAGGTGCACCCCGAAGCGCACCGACAGCCGCAGTTCGGCCAGTGTCTCGCGGGCCTTGGTGCATACGGTGGGGGACACCGCGGCGTCGATCAGCAGGCCCATCCGCGGGCCCAGCGCGAACCCTGACAGGTCCGGCAGGCGCACGATGTAGCCGTCGGCGACAAGGAGATTCAGCAGTCGGTAGGTGGTGGCCGACGGCATGGACAGGTGCTCAGCGATGTCTTTCGCGGTGACCCCCGTGCCGGCCAGCGCCACGGCCTCGAGCACCTGAAGGGCGCTCTGCACGGCTTTGGGCTGGCGACCGGAGAGTGCGCCGTCGGCGGGGCTCACCGGCGCACCTCCCACGGGTTGTAGTCGGCGAATACGTCACCGGCGACGGTTTCGTCGAACACCCCGACCCGCTCGGCCAGGTCGGGGATATGCCGGCGGCGGACCAGGAACGCCGCCAAACCCAGTGCCAGCAGCGCGGAGTAGACCGCGGTGGCGATCCACACCGGCGACGCCACCGAGAGCGCGGCCCAGACGATGATGGCGATCATGGTGGCGGCGGTCGCCAGCCCCACGATCAGCGGCACGGCGGTGAGCTCGCCGATCCGGCGCAGAAATGCCGGAGTGGCCAGGCACACCAGTAGATACGCCACGATGTAGCCGTGGGCCGACACCGCCAACAGTCCGACGAGGACGTCGCGGCTGGACTCCGCGGCGAACAGGTAGGCGACCGGTACCGCGACGATCACCGGCATCGCGACGCTGAGGGCGACGTGCGGCGTGCGATAGCGCGGGTGGGCGTGGCCCAGGGCGTCGGGCAGCAGGCCCTCGCGTCCCATCGCGAACAGCGTCCGGGACAGCGCGGTGGTGGAGCCGATGACGCACGCGATCCAGGACGCGGTGATGCCGACTTCCATGGCGACGGACAGCGCGCCCGCCAAGGTGTCGGCCGAGTCCGGGAGGGACAGCACGATGGGCGTCGACCCGGTTCGGGTCTGGATCGTGCCGGTGGTCTGCAGGACGGCGGCGAAGGTGTACAGCGCTCCCAGCGCCAGCGGCGTCCAGCGGATGGCGCGGGTGACGGTGACGAACGGGCGCTGCGCCTCGCGGGCCACGGTACTGGCGCTCTCGAAGCCCACGTATGAGGTGATGGCGAGCAGCAGGGCGAATCCCAGCGCTGAATGTGGCGCGTCCGCAATGGTTTTCGATGACGCGGCGCTACCGGTCACGGCTCCGCCGAAGGCGATCATCAACACCACCCCGGCCACGACGATCGCGAACAGCTCGACGGCCAGTGAAATGCGTGCCGACAGCCTGATGCCGCGCACCATGAGGATCAGCGCGGCGGCGCCGACCAATACGGTCAGGCCGGCGATGACGGGTTTGCCTGCCGGTACCCCGACCCGGCCCAGTAGCGTCGCCAGGTAGCTGGCCGCGCCGAGCGCGCTCGCCATCGCGGCTGCGGCGTAGCCGACGACGAGCGACCAGCCCGCCGCGATACCGGGAACCGGGCCGAGGCCTTTGACGGTATAGCTGTACAGCCCGCTCACCGCGACCATGCGGGTGGAGAACTGCGTGATGCAGTAGCCGACCGCGGTCATCATGAGCGCGGTCAGGATGAACACCGCGATCGTGGTGTGGCCGGCCGCCGGCAGGACCAGCGCGGGCAGGGTGACCATCACCGCCGACGGCGCCACCGCCGACACCGACTGCCCGAGAACCTGGGTGAACGTCAGCTGCGCACGCTGAAGCCCGGCGACCGGCGAGCGGCTCCGGATGGTTCGGGTGGGGCCCATTTGTCGGAAGGTAGCCGATCGCCGCCGACCTCGGCGGCGTTGTCGGGTAAACATCGAAAAACTTCAAATGAGAATCGGGGCGGCGCACCGTCCCGAAAGACACCGTGACCGCATCTCATGGTCGACGCGAACTGCGATTATCGGCCGGCTCGAATGAGAATTCCGGAGCCATTTCAAATGAGAATCAGAATTCGCGAAATACCCATTCGGAATTAGTGGTGACGCGCACCACATCGGGGCGTAAACATGATTCCCATGACAGTCACGCTCAGTACGAATCTGGACCCGCGGACCGCCGATTTCATTTCCCGTCCGCAGCAGATGTACGTCGACGGACAGTGGGTCGAATCGGTGTCCGGCCGGCGGTTCGACACCGTCGACCCGGCCACCGAGCAGGTCATCACGACGGTCCCGCACAGCGGCCCCGAAGACGTCGAGCGGGCGGTGCGGGCAGCGCGCCGGGCGTTCGAGGACGGCCCGTGGCCGGCGCTGACGCCCGCCGAGCGGCAGCGGATGATCTGGCGCATCGCCGAGGGCATCACGGCCCGGGCCGATCAGTTCGCCGAACTCGAGAGTATCGACAACGGCAAGTCCGTCGCGGTCGCGAAGGCCGTCGACGTCACCTGGGCCGCGGAGATCTTCTACTACTACGCGGGCTGGGCGACCAAGATCGAGGGCCGCACCGTCCCGGTGTCGGTGCCGTGGGCGCCGGGCGCCAAGTTCCACGCCTTCACGCTGCGTGAGCCCGTCGGTGTCTGCGCCCAGATCACCCCTTGGAACTTCCCGCTGGTCATGGCCGCGTTCAAAGTCGCACCGGCCCTGGCCTGCGGGAACACCGTCATCCTGAAGCCCGCCGAGCAGACCCCGCTGACCGCGGTGCTGCTCGCCGAGGTCATCGCCGAAGCCGGCGTCCCGGCCGGGGTGTTCAACCTGCTGACCGGCTTCGGTGACGTCGGCGCGGCACTGTCGGCGCACGACGGCGTCGACAAGGTCGCCTTCACCGGGTCCACCGAGGTGGGCAAGAAGATCGTCAACGCCGCGTCCGGCAACCTCAAGAAGGTCTCGCTGGAACTGGGTGGCAAGAGCCCGCAGGTGGTCTTCGCCGACGCCGATCTCGAGGCCGCGATTCCGGGCGTGGCCAGCGGATTCCTCTTCAACCACGGCCAGACGTGCACGGCCGGCACCCGGCTGCTGGTCGAGGACGCCATCTTCGACGAGTTCACCCAGGGCGTCGCCGAGCACGCCGCCGGCCTGCGGATCGGGCCCGGGCTGGACCCCACCAACGACATCGGCCCGCTGGTCTCGCGTGAGCAGCTCACCAAGGTCACCGGCTATCTCGACGACGGCATCGCGCAGGGCGCGCGGGCCCTGGCCGGTGGCGGTCGACACGGCGACAGCGGCTTCTACGTGCAGCCCACGCTGCTGGTCGACGTGCACCGCGACTTCAACGTCTACCAGGAGGAGATATTCGGGCCGGTCGCCGTGGCCGTGCCCTTCAACCGGGATCGCGGCGTTCGCGAAGCCGCCAACGACACGCCCTACGGGCTGGCCGCCAGCGTGTGGACGCGCGATGTCTCGACCGCGCACCGGGTGGCGCAGCAGATCAAGGCCGGCACGGTGTGGGTCAACTGCCACAACGCGTTCGATACCGCCCTGCCGTTCGGCGGATACAAACAATCGGGCTGGGGCCGCGAACTCGGCGAGGGCGCCATCGCCGAATACACCCAGACGAAAGCCATCAACATCGCGCTGTGAATTTCGGCGTCAAATGAGAATTTGCCCATTCGGCAATTCTCATTTGAACTCACTCAAGCCTTACCGCACCGCAACCAATTTACATTCAATTCCAGCGAAGGTGCTGTCATGACAACTGACGCAGTTCTCGATGCCGGTCGAAGCACCGGCGCTCAGCCCAACCGGTTGACGGGCCGCCTCGGCCCGGTGGCGATCGTGTTCATGGTCGTCGCGGCCGCCGCCCCGCTGACCGTCGTCGCCGGCACCTTCCCGATCGGCATCTCCGCCGGCAACGGGGCGGCCTACCCGGGGTCGTACGTGATCTGTACCGCGGTGCTGCTGCTGTTCGCGGTCGGCTTCACCGCCATGGCCCGGCACATCACGGGTGCCGGCGCGTTCTACACCTACATCGCCCACGGCTTCGGCCGGCATGCCGGGCTCGGCGCCGCGTTCCTGGCGCTGCTGTCGTACACCGCCGTCCAGGTCGGGGTGTACGGCTACATCGGTGCGTCCATCAACGAGCTCGTCACCGCCCATGGCGGACCCGCCGTGCCGTGGTACCTCTACGCGCTGTTGATGATGGCGGTCACCGGGTTCCTGGGTTACCGGCACATCGAGCTGTCGGGCAAGGTGCTCGGTGTCCTGCTGGTGTGCGAGGTCGGCATCGTGCTGGTGATCAACGCCGCCGTCATCGGACATGGCGGCGCGCAAGGGCTTTCGACGGCGGTGCTGCACTCGGGCAACTTCTTCTCCGGGGCGCCGGGCATCGCCCTGATCTTCGCGCTGGCCGGCTACATCGGTTTCGAGGCGACGGCGGTGTTCCGCGACGAGGCCCGCGACCCGGTGCGGACCATCCCGCGGGCGACGTACGCCGCGCTGCTGCTGATCGGTGGTTTCTACGCGCTGAGCAGCTGGGCGCTCGTCAGCGCGTGGGGTGACGCCGGTGCGGTCGACGAGGCGACGAAGAACCCCGCGACCATGCTCACCGAGACCGCGACCCACTACGTCGGTGCGGTGGCCGGCGACCTGGTCCAGATCTTCTTGATCACAAGCCTTTTCGCGGCACTGCTGTCCTTCCACAATGTGCTGGCCCGCTACATCTTCTCGCTCGGCAACAGCCGGGCGCTGCCCGAGCGCTGCGGCCGCTCGCACCCGAGGCACGACTCCCCGCACATCGCCTCGTTCGCGCAGACCCTCTCGGCGCTGGTGCTGGTCGCGGCGTCGGTCCTGGCCGGGCTGGACCCGGTGACGCAGGTGTTCACCTGGTTCGTCGGCGCCGCCTCGGTGGGCATCGTGGTGCTGATGACGCTGACATCCGCGGCCGTCGTCGTCTACTTCCGCCGTACCCGGCTGGACACCCGGCCGTGGCACACCGTCGTCGCACCGAGCCTCGGATTCGCCGGACTGGCAGTCCTTTCGGTGATGACGGCGATCAACCTGCCGCTGCTGGTCGGCGGCTCCGGAACCTTGGCCGCGATCATCGGCGTCCTGCTGGTCGGTGCCTTCGCCGGCGGCATCGTGGTCGCGCTGATGCGGCCGCACGCCGGAACTCAACACAACGAAAACCCTGATATCGCAAAGGAGATCGCACGATGACTGCCACCATTGAACCTCAGGTGACCACCGTTCCGGACCACCCGCTCACGCCGCTGAGCGCCGACGAAATCCGCGCGGCACGCCGCATCGTCGACGCGCACGGCCTGCTCGGCGACAGCGTCCGCTTCGTGTTCGTCGCACTGGAGGAGCCGCACAAGAGCGAGGTGCTGGCCTTCCGTCCCGGCGACGCCATGGACCGGCGCGCCCGGGTGCTGCTGCTGGACCGGGCCACGGGCCAGGGTTCCGATCTGGTGGTGTCGGTGACCGAGGGCCGCGTCGTCAGTGAGGTGGCGATCGACAGCACCCGCGACGGCCACGTGCCGATCCTGGACCAGGAGTTCGAGGACATCGAGGCGTTCCTGCTCGACTGTCCCGAATGGATCGAGGCCATGACCAAGCGCAAGCTGAATCCGACTGACGTGCGGGCGGTTCCGCTGTCGGCCGGCGTCTTCGGCCACGAGGAGGAGGTCGGCCGGCGCATCGTCCGGGTGCTGGCGTTCTACCAGTACGACGCGGCCGACCTGCCGTGGGCGCACCCGATCGACGGCGTCGTCGCCTACGTCGACCTCACGGGCCGCAAGGTGGTCAAGGTGATCGACGAGATCGAGCTGCCGCTGCCCACCGAACGCGGCGAGTGGGATGCCGCGCCACATGCCGTCCCGGCCCGCACCGACCTCAAGCCCATCGAGATCACCCAGCCCGAGGGCGCGAGCTTCACGGTCGACGGCAACCAGATCACCTGGGCCGATTGGTCTTTCCGCTTCGGCTTCGACGTCCGTGAGGGACTGACGCTGCACCAGCTGTCGATCGACGGGCGGCCGGTGGTGTACCGCGCGTCCATCGCCGAGATGGTGGTGCCCTATGCCGATCCGTCGCCGGTCCGCTACTGGCAGAACTACTTCGACCAGGGTGAGTACCTGTTCGGCCGGTACACCAACGCCCTCGAGCTGGGCTGTGACTGCCTCGGTGAGATCAAGTACTTCGACGTCACCATCGCCGATGAGAACGGCGAGCCCAAGTTGATGAAGAACGCGATCTGCCTGCACGAGGAGGACTACGGCGTGCTGTGGAAGCACACCGACATGTTCAACGGCATGGCCGAGGTCCGACGGTCGCGGCGTCTGGTGATCTCGTTCTTCTTGACCATCGGCAACTACGACTATGGCTTCTACTGGTACCTGTACCTCGACGGCACCATCGAGTTGGAGGCCAAGGCCACCGGCATCGTCTTCGCGTCGGCTTACCGTGGGCCGGAGGGCTTTTCGACCGAGATGGCACCGGGCCTGGGCGCGCCGTTCCACCAGCACATGTTCTCCGCTCGTCTGGACATGGCGGTCGACGGACTGACCAACACCGTCGAAGAAGTGGACGCCGTCGGTGTCCCGATGGGCCCGGAGAACCCGTGGGGCAACGCATTCCGCCCGCAGAAGACCAAGTTGACGCACGAGCTCGAAGCCATGCGGACCGCCGACAACCTGAAGGCCCGGGTCTGGCACATCACCAACCCCACCAAGCAGAACCGGCTGGGCCAGAACGTCGGCTACGCGCTGCACCCGGAGGGCCAGCCCACTCTGCTGGCCGACCCGTCGAGCTCCATCGCCAAGCGCGCCGCCTTCGCGACCAAGCACCTGTGGGTGACGAAATACGATCCGGCAGAGCGGTATCCGGCCGGCCAGTTCGTCAACCAGCATCCCGGTGATGCCGGCCTGCCGTCGTACGTCGCGCAGGACCGCAACATCGAAGGGGAGGACATCGTGGTCTGGCACACCTTCGGGCTGACGCACTTCCCGCGGCCCGAGGACTGGCCCGTGATGCCGGTGGATTACGCCGGATTCAAGCTCAAGCCGGTCAGCTTCTTCGATCGCAACCCGGCGCTGAATGTGCCGCCCTCGCCGAAGAAGTCGCACTGCTGCAACGGCTGAGCGGGAAATGAGCTGCCGGGCCTGGTCACCCCCGAAGACCAGGCCCGGCTTTCCGTTGTCGGGGGCTGTTCAGCGGTTGGACAGCCCGGAAAGCCGCCACGCCAACTGATTTCGCACGGCGGGAACGCGGCCCGCCAATCCGATCGCCAGGTTGCGGATCGGACGGACCGGCGCCGGCAAGGTGGCCAGCCGCGTCAGCCGGTCGGTCAGGGTCACCACTTGCTGCGCCAGGGGACGCCGGGTCGCGCTGTATTCGTCGAGAACACCGTCGCGCCCCGTCGCCAAAGCCGTTGCCAGCGCCTGACTCAACGCGAGGGCGTCCTGGATGCCCAGGTTCATGCCCTGTCCGCCGGCGGGGCTGTGGACGTGGGCGGCGTCGCCGGCGAGCAGGACCCGCCCGGCACGGTAGCTGTCGGCGACCCGGTGGTGAACCCGGAACCGGGAGCCCCACTCGACGCCGGTCACCGTCACCCGGCCGGGCCCGAAGGCGCGCGTGTCGAGCAGGTTCTGGACGAAGGCGACGGACGGTTCCTCGGGCGCCGAGTCGACGGGTGCCACGATCCGGTAGGTGCCGCCGGGCAGCGGCGCGACGACCGTCAGCCCGGTGGACGCCCAGAACAGGATCACCTCGTCGTCGGTCACGTCGCCGCTGAGGTGGACATCGGCGAGGGCGAACGACTGCCCGTACTGCCCGCCGCTGAACCCGATTCCGGCCTGCTCCCGCACGACGCTGTGCATGCCGTCGGCGCCGACGAGGTACCGCGCTCGGATGACGTCGCCGTCCTCGAATTGCGCCGTGACGCCGAGGGCATCCTGCCTGACGCCGGTCAGGGTCTTCGGCCGGATGACCTTGCCGCCGAGCTCGGCCAGACGGTCGAGCAGCACCTGCTCGGTGGTGCACTGCGGCACCATCAGGCTGTAGGGGTAGCGGGTCGGCAGCGTGCTGAAGTCGACCGGGATCAGGGTCTTGTGGCCATCGCGGATGGTGAACCGCGGCGCCGGAATGCCCAGCTCAACCAGGCGTTCGGACACACTCAGTTCTTCGAGCACCTCCAGCGTGCGGGCGTTCACCACCGCTGCGCGCGAGGTGTTGGCGCCCGCGGCCAGGCGGTCGACCACCAGGGCGTCGACACCCCGGGCCTGTAGCGCCGCGGCGAGGGCCAGTCCGGTGGGGCCGGCTCCGACGATCAGCGCATCGGTGTCAGTCATCTGCGTCTCCTTCCGCGTATGCCAACAGTTGTTGGCATAGCCATGGTTACTCGTTTCGGTGCCGAAGTCAACAGGTGTTGGCATACAGTTGTTGGCATGCGCAGATCGTCAGAAGAGACCAAGGCCGTGATCCTGGCCGCCGCCCGGGAGCGGTTCGCCACGACCGGCTACCAGGCGGCGACCATCAGGGCCATCGCCGCCGACGCGCACATCGACCCGTCGATGGTGATGCGCTACTTCGGCAACAAGGACCAATTGTTCGCCGCAGCAGCCGAATTCGACCTGCGCTTCCCCGACCTGTCAGGCGTCCCGAAGACCGAACTCGGCGCGGCGCTGGTCACGCATTTCCTCGATCGCTGGACGCAGGACGAGGGGCTGATCGTGCTGCTGCGCTCGTCGACCACGAATGCCGATGCGGCGCAGCGCATGCAGAGCCTCTTCGCCGACCAGCTGCGGCCCGCCATCGCGCGGCTCGAGCCCACCGATCCCGCGCGGTGCGCCGGACTGATCGCCACGCAGGTGCTCGGCATGGCGATGTGCCGGTTCGTGCTGAAGCTGCCGCCCATCGTCGCGATGAGCGACGGCGACCTCGTCCACTGGCTCGCGCCGACGCTGCAGCGCTATCTCGACGAGGCGTGATCAGCTGTCGGGGACGCCGATCCGCCGATAGCGCTGCAGCCGCACCCCGAGCCGCTGTGCCGCGGGCACGGTGTGCAGCGCGAGCAGTTCGGCGGCGATGGCGGCAGACATCCGCTCGGTGAACCCGGCCGGGTCGTCGGCGGCGTCGACTTCCTCGGGCACGATGACGTCGACGATGCCGGCCTTGAGTAGATCCGCAGACCGAACCCCTTGCGCGGCAGCAAGTTCCGGCGCATGGTCGACGTCGCGGTAGACGATGGCGCTGGCGCCTTCCGGTGGCAGCGGAGCCAGCCAGCCGTTCTGGGCCGCCAGTACCCGGTCGGCCGGCACCATCGCCAGCGCGGGCCCGCCGCTGCCCTGACCCAGCAGCACCGACACCGTCGGCGTATCGAGCGTGACGAGTTCGGCGAGGCACAACGCGATCTCCCCGGCGAGCCCGTCCTCCTCGGCCTGCTGCGACAGCGCGGGCCCGGCGGTATCGATCACCAGCACCAGCGGCAGCTGCAAACCCGCCGCCAGCGCCATGCCGCGGCGGGCCTCCCGCAGCGCGCGCGGCCCGACGAGGCCGCCGATCACCCGGCGCTGACCGACCACCACGGCGGGCTGCCCGCCGAACCGCGCCAGCGCCAGCAGCGTCGTCCCCGATTCGCCGCGGCCGGTCCCGGACAGCAGCACCCGGTCCGTCGACCCGTGCGCCAGCAGGTAGTCCACGCCCGGCCGGTCCGCGCGCCGCGACGCCTCCACCGACTCCCACGCCGGCACCTCAGCGATTTGTGCACGATTTTCCGCGCCCACCGCGGATTTTCGTGCACAAATCCCTGGGGCGGGCGGGTCGGAGACCACCGTCAGCACGCGATCGACGACGCCGCGCAGCTTGTCCAGCGGCACCACGCTGTCGATCACGCCATGGGCGAACAGGTGCTCGGCGGTCTGCACCCCCTCGGGGAACGGCTCGCCGTACAGGTGCTCGTACACCCGCGGCCCGAGGAACCCGATCAGCGCGCCGGGTTCGGCGGCCGTGAGGTGCCCGAGCGATCCCCACGACGCGAACACCCCGCCGGTCGTCGGGTGCCGCAAGTACACGAGGTATGGCAGGTGCGCCTTCTTGTGCAGCTCGACGGCCGCGGCGATCTTCACCATCTGCAGGAACGCGACGGTGCCCTCCTGCATGCGCGTCCCGCCGGACGACGGCGAGGCGATCAGCGGCAATCCGAGCGCCGTCGCGCGCTGCACGGAAGCGGTGATCCGCTCGGCCGCGGCCACCCCGATGGAGCCGGCGAGGAAGTCGAATTCGCAGGCCACCACCGCCACGCGCCGGCCGGAGACGGTGCCCTCGCCGGTCAGGACGGACTCATCGAGCCCCGTGCGCAGCGTCGCGTCGGCCAGTTCGGCGCGGTAATCGTCGGTGACGGCCACCTCCAGGGGCGGTCCGTCCCAGCTGCGGAACGATCCGTCGTCGAGGATGGCGTCGAAGAACTGACGGGCTCCGGTCCGACTCACCCGGGTCAGGCTAGTCGGCTACCGCCGGGCCCCGGTCCACACTTCGTCGTTTCGCGTCCGGCGCCTGGCCTCGGCGGCCTGATCCTTGACCCACATGTCTTCGAACCGCTGTCCCTCCGGCTCGCGGCGCAGCCGATTCATCGCCCGGCTCAGCCACTTCGGCGGGGTGGCCGGCTCGTACATCGGCAGCGCCGAGGCCAGGGAGTACAGCGTCTTCAACACCACGAACACCCCGAACATCCGGGCGGGGGAGTTGGTCACCGCGGCGGCGAATATGCCGAAGATCAGCGCGAGATGCACCACGCCGACCCGCCCGAAGCTCCGGTTGGCGGTCTGCTCGAGCAGCCCGAACGACCAGCGGCGCAGGTACGGCACATCCACCAGGAAATCGACCGCGACGATGACGAGCATCTGCAGGCAGCCGATGCCCGCGCTGCGCCAGTCCAGGCCGACGAGCTCGGCGTTCCCGTTGTGCGTGAGGATCAGCAGGATCACCGCGATGAAGACGCCGTGCGCCGCGCAGAACACCGCGTTGATGAAGAAGAACCCCTTGATGAAAGAGCCGGGCTTGCCCTGGGCCTCGATTGCTCCTCGCGTGCGCACCGGACCTTTCGACTGCGGCGCTTCGTACCGGAAATGGCCGCGGCGCGGATTCCACCGCTGCTGCAGGACGCCGCGGGCGTACATGAACAGCAGTCCGACGACGGTCTCGAACCAGTAGACGATCAACGTCGTCGCCGCGGACCACTCCTGCGTGAACCAGCCGACCGCGGGAATCGCGTTGGCCGCGACGAGCGTCAACACATGGGCGAACTGATTCGCCCGGGGTTGTTCAGGCGCAGTGGGCGGCACGCGGCAATCGTCGCACCTGAACACCGGCGGTACTGCGCAACGCGGCGCGACGCTCGGTCGTCGCACCGCCTAGGCTGGCCCAATGATCGGAGTGACCCGGGACGGCAATGTCCTGACCCTGGAAATGCAGCGCCCCGAGCGGCGCAACGCGCTGAACGCCGCGCTCGTCGACGGCGTCCGCGAAGAAATCGAGAAGGCCTCGCCCTCGGATACCCGCGCGATCGTGCTGACCGGGCAGGGCACCGTGTTCAGCGCCGGCGCCGACCTGTCCGACGCCGAGGGCGTGGCCAAGGAACTGCCGGACAAGGCGCTGGCCCTGAACCTGGCGATCGACGCCAGCCCGATCCCGATCATCGCGGCACTCAACGGCCCCGCGATCGGCGCCGGCGTCATCCTGGCCATGATCTGCGACCTGCGGGTCGCCGCGCCGGGCGTGTTCTTCCAGTTCCCCATCGCCAAATACGGCCTGGCCCTCGACAACTGGAGCATCCGCCGGCTGACGTCCCTCGTCGGCCACGGCCGCGCCCGCGCCATGCTGCTCGCCGCCGAGCGTCTCGAGCTGGAGACCGCCCTGCAGACCGGCATGGTCAACCGCACCGGTTCGCTGGCCGACGCGCAGGCCTGGGCCGCCGAGATCGCCGGCTACGCGCCGCTGTCGCTGGCACACTCCAAGCGCGTGCTCAACGACGACGGTGCCTACGACACCGTCCGCGGCGAACACACCCGCATGTTCAACAAGGCCTGGGCCAGCCCGGACGTGATCGAGGCGCAGGTGGCCCGGTTCGAGAAGCGGGCGCCGAGGTTCCAGGGCGCCTGATGCTGCGACGGGCACTGCGGCTGATGTGGGGAACGGCGGCGCTGGTAGCCGGAGGCTGGGTGGTGCGGGCGCTCAATGGGGCGCCCGCCGCGCTCGGCGCCGGCCCCGTGGACATCAACGCGGTGGCGGCCAACTCGCCCAACTATCACGACGGGGTGTTCGTCAACCTCGAGCCGCCGTCCGGCACCGAGCTGAGCCGGGAGCAGCAGGCCGGGCTGGTGCGGGAACTGCTGACCAGCAGCGCCGTGCAGCGCCCGCCCATGCCCATCCCGCTGGTGGTCCCCGATCCCGGTCTCCCGGCCGGGGATCTCGCGGTCACGTGGTACGGGCATTCCTCGGCGCTGATCGAGATCGACGGCTACCGCGTGCTGGCCGACCCGGTCTGGAGCCGACGGTGCTCACCGTCGCGCCGGGTGGGTCCGCAGCGGCTCCATGAGGTGCCCGCGCCGCTTGAGGCGCTGCCGGCCGTCGACGCGGTGATCATCAGCCACGACCATTACGACCACCTCGACATCGACACCGTCACGCAGCTGGCCAGCATGCAGCGGGCCAAGTTCTTCGTGCCGCTCGGCATCGGCGCGCACCTGCGGTGGTGGGGCATCCCGGCCGAGCGCATCGTCGAACTCGACTGGAACCAGAGCGCCAAGCTCGGCGAGCTGACCCTCGTCTGCACCCCGGCCCGGCATTTCTCGGGACGCTTCCTGACCCGCAACACCACGCTGTGGGCGTCGTGGGCGTTGATCGGCCCGCAGCACCGGGCGTTCTTCGGCGGCGACACCGGCTACACCAAGAGCTTCGGAGACATCGGCGCCGACTACGGGCCGTTCGATCTGACCCTCATGCCCATCGGTGCGTACCACCCGGGCTGGCCGGACATCCACATGAACCCCGAGTTCGCGGTGCGGGCGCATCGCGATGTGACCGACAGCGGCCTGCTGGTGCCGATCCACTGGGCGACGTTCCGGCTGGCTCCGCACCCGTGGTCCGAGCCGGTCGAGCGCATGATCATCGCCGCGCGCGACGAATCGGTGGACGTGGCCGTGCCGATGCCGGGCCAACGGGTGGAGCCGGCCCGGCTGCCGGGCCTCGATGAGTGGTGGCGGCCGTCTCAATAGCGATTTGTGCACGATTTTCCGCGCCTGCCGCGGATTTTCGTGCACAAATCCCGACTTCGTGGGGGAATGAAGCGTGACTGTCGACGATCCGGAACGCAGCGTGACGACGGATCTCAGCGGTCTGTCGGATGCCGACGTCGCCCAGCGCGTCGCCGCCGGCCAGACCAACGACGTCCCGACGCGGGCCGCCCGCAGCGTCTCGGAGATCATCCGCGCCAACGTCTTCACCCGGATCAACGCGATCCTCGGGACGCTGTTCCTGATCGTGCTGGCGACGGGCTCGGTGATCAACGGGCTGTTCGGGCTGCTGATCGTCGCCAACAGCGCCATCGGCATCATCCAGGAGCTGCGGGCCAAACAGACGCTCGACCGGTTGGCGATCGTCGGGCAGGCAAAACCGTTGGTGCGCAGGCAGTCCGGCACAGCGGAGCGCCCGGCCGGCGAGGTGGTGCTCGACGACGTCATCGAACTCGGTCCGGGTGATCAGATCGTGGTCGACGGAATCGTGCTGGAAGCCGCCAACCTCGAGGTCGACGAGTCACTGCTCACCGGCGAGGCCGACCCCATCGACAAGGGCACCGACGACACCGTCATGTCGGGCAGCTTCGTGGTCGCCGGGAGCGGTTCCTACCGTGCGACCAAAGTCGGCCGCGCGGCGTACGCCGCCCAATTGGCCGCCGAGGCAAGCAAATTCACCCTGGTGAAGTCCGAGCTGCGCAGCGGCATCAACACCATCCTGCGGTTCATCACCTACCTGCTGTGGCCGGCCGGTGCGCTGATCATCTACACCCAGCTGTTCACCGTCACGGGCGTGGGCTGGAAGGAGTCCGTGCTGCGGACCGTCGGTGCCCTGGTGCCGATGGTGCCCGAAGGCCTGGTGCTGATGACGTCGCTGGCGTTCGCCGTCGGCGTGGTCCGGCTGGGCCGGCGGCAGTGCCTGGTGCAGGAGCTGCCGGCCATCGAAGGCCTGGCCCGCGTCGACGTGGTGTGCGCCGACAAGACCGGAACGCTGACCGAAAACGGTATGCGGGTCAGCGATCTGAGCACCTTCACGGCCTCGGACGGCACCGTCGCGGCTTCCGACGTCTTGGCGCAGATGGCGGCCGACGACGTCCGGCCCAACGCCAGCATGGCCGCCATCGCCGAGGCGTACAAGCTGCCGCCGGGCTGGACCCAGACCGCGAATGCGCCGTTCAAATCGGCGACCAAGTGGAGCGGGGTGTCCTACGGCGAGCACGGCAACTGGGTGCTCGGTGCGCCCGACGTCCTGCTCGCCGCCGGTTCACCCGAAGCCGAGCAGGCCGAACAGATCGGCGCGCAGGGCCTGCGGGTGCTGCTGCTCGGTTCCTCGGACCGGCCGGTCGACGCACCCGAGGCGCCCGGTGAGGTGACGCCCGCTGCGCTGGTGACCCTCGAGCAGCGCGTCCGTCCCGACGCTGGGGAGACGCTGGAGTACTTTGCGCAGCAACATGTCTCGGTGAAGGTGATCTCCGGTGACAACGCGGTGTCGGTGGGTGCGGTGGCCGGGTCGCTCGGACTGCACGGCGAGACCCTCGATGCCCGTCACCTGCCGGACGATCCGGAGCAGCTGGCTGAAACCGTCAGCGAATACACCACTTTCGGCCGTGTGCGGCCGGACCAGAAGCGCGCCATGGTGCATGCCCTGCAGTCCCGTGGCCACACTGTCGCGATGACCGGCGACGGCGTCAACGATGTGCTGGCCCTCAAGGACGCCGACATCGGCGTCGCGATGGGATCGGGCAGCTCGGCGACGCGGGCCGTCGCGCAGATCGTCTTGCTGGACAACAAGTTCGCCACCCTGCCCTATGTGGTGGGGGAGGGTCGCCGCGTCATCGGCAACATCGAGCGGGTCTCGAACCTGTTCCTCACCAAGACGGTGTACTCGGTGCTGCTCGCCGTGCTCGTGGGGCTGGCGGGCCTGTCCGCCCGGTTCTTCGGCACCGAGCCGGTGCTGTATCCGTTCCAGCCCATTCACGTCACCATCGCGGCGTGGTTCACCATCGGTATTCCGGCGTTCGTGCTGTCGCTGGCGCCGAACAATGAACGGGCACACCACGGTTTCGTGCGCCGGGTGATGACGGCCGCGCTGCCGTCGGGCCTGGTGGTGGGTGCCGCGACGTTCGTCTCGTACCTGCTGGCCTACCACGGGAAGTACGCGGACGAGGTCCAGCAGAACCAGGCGTCCACCGCCGCGCTGATCACGCTGCTGGTATCGGCGGTGTGGGTGCTGGCGGTGGTGGCACGGCCGTACCAGTGGTGGCGCGTCGCGCTGGTCGCGGCGTCGGCGTTGGCGTACGTGGTGATTTTTTCGATTCCCTGGGCGCAGCAACAGTTCATGCTCGATCCGTCGAACCTGGCGCTGACCTCGGCGGCCGTCGGAATCGGGCTGGTGGGCGCCGGTGCGATCGAGGTGCTGTGGTGGCTGCAGGGCCGCTGGCTGGGCGAGCCGCGACGGTTGTGGCGAACCGATGAGCAATGAAGAATGAGCACGTTCACCGGACAATCCGGCAATAGATAGGGTGGGAATCATGGGATTTCTGGACAAGGTGAAGGACCTGGCGGCGCAGAACGCCGACAAGGTCGAGGCCGCTATCGAGAAGGTCGGCGACATCGTCGACGAGAAGACCGAAGGCAAGTTCAAGGGCGTTGTCGACAGCGCTCAGGAGGCGGCGAAGAAGGCCGTCGCAGGGGACCAGCCTGCCGCTGAGGCTCCTGCCGAGGGGACGCAAGAACAGCAGTAGTCATGGCAAAGCTCGCAAGTTCCATCGAAGTACCGCTGTCGCCCGATAAGGCCTGGGAGGCAGCGTCGGACCTCTCCCGGTATGACGACTGGCTCTCCATCCACCGGATGTGGCGCAGCCGGTTGCCCGAGACCTTGGGGAAGGGCACGCAGATCTCTTCCGTCGTCGAGGTCAAGGGCATGCTGAACCGGGTCGACTGGACCATCGTGCACTACAACCCGCCGGGATCGTTGACCCTCAACGGTGTCGGCAAGGGTGGGGTCCGGGTCAAGCTGATGGCCAAGATCACGCCGGCCGAAGCGGGTTCGAACGTGGCGTTCGACATCCACCTCGGCGGTCCGGCTCTGTTCGGCCCCATCGGCATGGTGGTGGCGGCCGCACTGCGGTCCGACATCCACCACTCGCTGGAGAAGTTCAAAGCGCTGTTCGCATCGGTGTAGACCCCGTCCAGCGCGCGGAGAAGGTGGCGAGAGTTTTTCGGATTCTCGCCACCTTCTTCATGTTGAGGCCGCCGCGATGAGTTTTCTGCGGAGTGCTTGTCTGTATCGGTGACCACCCCGTCACTCGTCTAGGGAGAACATCATGGCCACTCGTACTGCAACCCCGCTGGGCGCGCCCGTCTGGATCGACCTCGCCACCTCGGATGTGGCCGGCGCCCAGGCGTTCTACCGCACGGTGCTGGGTTGGGACTACGAAAATCCGGGGCCCGATTACGGCGGCTACATCAACGCCCGGCGCGACGGCCGCTACGTCGGCGGCATGATGGCGAGCGACCCGGCGTGGAACGCGCCCGACGCCTGGACCGTGTACCTGCACACCGCTGACATCCAGGCCACCATCGACGCCGCTGTCGCCGCCGGTGCCACCAACTGCATCCCGGCCATGGAGGTGCCCGAAAAGGGCTGGATGGCCATGCTGACCGACCCGACGGGCGCCTTCTTCGGGCTGTGGCAGCCGACCGGACACCAGGGCTTCGAGGCCTACGAGGAGCCCGGCGCCCCGGTGTGGTTCCAGCTCACCACGACCGACTTCGCCAAGGCCACCGAGTTCTACACGACGGTGTTCGGCTGGCAGCTGCAGGTCGAGGCCGACAGCCCCGAATTCCGCTACAGCAACGCCATCTTCGACGGCGAGCCGCTGATCGGCGTGATGGACGGCTCCGTCATTCCCGGCTTCGACCGTTCCACGTGGAACGTCTTCCTCGGCAGCGACGACGTCGACAAGACCATCGAACTGATCACCGCCAACGGCGGCTCCGTCGTGCGCGCCGCCGAGGACACCCCGTACGGCCGGCTGGCGGCGGTCACCGATCCGACGGGCGCCGCGTTCAACCTGTCGTCGATAAAGGGCTGACGCCGAGCGTGAAGTAGATGGCGAGGATGCTCGCCATCTACTTCACGTCGGTCGCTGCTCGATCTCGGACCCGCTCAGCGACTCCTGGCAGTGGTCGCAGGCCAGCTCGGCGTGGAATTCGTTGGCGCACCGCCAGTGGGTGACGAGCACTGCCGGGCCCTCGGGCGTGGCGAACCAGCGCTGCGCCCAGTCGAGAGCGGTGACGATGATGGGCAGCACCGCACGGCCCTTCTCGGTGAGGCGGTATCGCCCGTCGTTGACCGCCAGCACGTCGTTGGCCACCAGGATCTGCAGCCGGTCGGTCAGTGATCCCGGTGGGGCGCCGAGTTGGTCGGCGAAATCGGTGAATCGGGTGGTTCCCACGAATGCGGCCACCATGATCGCGAACGACCACCGATTGCCGAGGATGCTCATGGTCTGCGGGAACAGCTCGGCCTGGCCGCCGCGGTCGCCGTGGGAGCGCCGCCGGGTCGCGGACACCGGCATGGAGCGGGGCCACGATCCGCTCGGACCCCATTGCGCGACAAGGCTCTTCTCGTCGGCGAGGCTGCCGCAGGCACGGCAGGTCAGTGCGGGGCAGAAGGTGTGCCCGCAGAGTGTGTGCCGCATGGCGGGCAGGCTGTGTTCGGGCACCCACCGGCTTTCCCACGCCCAGATCGATACCAGCACCGGCCACAGCGACCGGCCGCGTCCCGTGAGCCGGTACTCGTGTCGGGGCGGATTCGACTGGTATTCAACACGGTTCAGCAGCCGGGCGTCGGTCATCATGGCGAGCCGCCGGCTGAGCACCGCATGGGAGATCGGCAGGCGCGCAGCGAACTCGGCGTACCGGGTGGCGCCCAGCGCGGCCTGCTGTGCGATCAGCAGGGTCCACTCGTCGCCGAGCAGGCCGAGCATCCGGCCGACGGCGTTGACATCCGGGCCGGGCGCCATCAGTCGCGCCAGCGCCGCAGCTCCGAGCCGGCGGCCCAGGTCGAATGCGTGCCGCTCGATACCCTTTCGGGCAGTTGGAGTTTGCACACCGGGCCGTCGGCGACCCGCGCGGCGTCGAATACCAGGCAATAGGACTCGTCGGCGTTCATGTCGGTGGTGATGGTGACCAGGTAGCCGTCGTCCTCGCCGGTACTGCCGACACGCGGTGCCATGGCCGTCTCGCTGCCGAACACCCCGTCTTCGAACGCGAACCGCTGTTCGGATCCCGTGTGCAGATCGTGCCGGACCAGACCGTCGAACAGGAACCAGCCGGGTTTTCCCGTCGCGGCGTAGACGTAGCGGTAGTCGCGGCCGGCGTTGGCGGCGTTGATCATGCCGAATTCGGTGATGCTGTCGGACAATTGCTCTTCGCGAGTCTGTCCGGTGGTGAGGTTGAACCGCCAGCGATGGAGCCGGGTCTGCATCCCGTCGAGCGACAGGCCGCGAAAGATGTGCTGCCACTTGCGATCCATGCCGTTGTCGCTGCCCGCGCTCGGGGCGGGCTCGCCCTGGAAGAACCCGTCGAGCACGATTTCGTCACCGTCCTCGTAGGCATTGGTGAAGTGCAGAACATAGGTGCTGTCCGCCTCGAACCACCGCACGTCGTCGGGTGTGCCGCGCCGGGGCAGGACCGCGAACCGCGACGGGACATCGCGGTGCAGCCGTGGGATGTGCGTGTTCTGTTTGAGCAGTTCGGCATCCCAGAACAACGGAAAGTCGTTGAGGATCACGAAGTTATCGGTGAACGCCATGTCGTGCGGCAGTCGCGGTCCGGGCAGTTCGACGTCGACGTAGTGCACCAGCGTGTTGGTGGCATCGACAACCCCGTAGTGCAGGTACGGCGCCTGCTTGCCGTAGTTGAAGAAGAGCAGTTCGCCGGTATGGTCGTCGGACTTCGGGTGCGCGGATACCCCGAGGTCGGTGGGGAAACCGCCGCGCCAGTCCTCCTTGCCGAGGTTGTCGCCGGTGTACGGGTCGATGCGATACAGGTCGCCACACTGATAGAAACTGGTGAGTGCCGTGCCGCGATGCACCGTCACGTCGGTGCTCGAGGCATCCTTCATGAAGGTGCGGGCGCCCCAACCGTGGTCCCGCTGGGCCAACTCGACCGGCTCGGCGATGCCCGGCCACAGCGGACCACCCGCCTCGATCTCGGCGAGCAGTCCATCGGTGCGGACGAACCTGTTGCGGTAGAAGGCTTTTCCATCCCGGAAGCCCACGATGTGCAGCATCCCGTCGCCGTCGAACGGATGGTAGAACTTGAACGCCGGATGCAACGGGTTCTCGGTGTTGCGCAGGTATACGCCGTCCAGGTCGGCGGGAATCTCGCCGGCAACGGCCGCCAGATCGTCGGCGTCCCACTCCGTTGTCTGCGGGCGCCAGGCTCCGGTGCGGTACGGGTGGTCGTCGTCTTCCGGCAGGGTGGACAGGTACTTGGCGACGACGTCGGTGTTCATGAAGCCTCCTGGGCCGACCCGATGACAAAGCTGACGGTGGTGGCGGTGCTGCCACCGAAGTTCAAGGTGCCGAACGTCTTCGCACCCTCGACCTGATAGTCGCCCGCAGTGCCGCTGACCTGTTTGGCGGCGTCGAGCAGCATCCGGACCCCGGAGGCGCCGACCGGATGTCCGCCGCCGATCAGGCCGCCGCTGGGATTGACCGGCAGCCGGCCACCGATCTCGATTTCGCCGTTCTCGATGGCTTTCCACGATTCGCCCGGGCCCGTCAGGCCCAGGTGGTCGATAGCCAGATACTCACTGGGCGTGAAGCAGTCGTGCACCTCGACGCCATCGAGGTCGTCGAGGCCGACCCGTGCCCGTTCGAAGGCATCGAGGACGGCGCGGCGCACGTGCGGTAGGACGTACGGGTCGTCGGCGGCGTGGGTGAGCTTCTGCTGCAACCCCAGTCCGACGGTGCGGTGGCCCCAGCCGGCGATGCGGGCGATGGGCCGGACCGTGGGGTGATTGCGCCGGAAGTTGTCGTTCACGAGGACGACGGCGGCGCCGCCGTCGGTCATCTGGCTGCAGTCCAGCCGCCGGATGCGGCCTTCGACAGGCGGATTGGATGCCGGATCGACGGACCAGGACCGTGTCTGGGCGTTCGGGTTGCGCTTGGCGTTGGCGTAGTTCAGGGCGGAGATGGCGTCGAGATGGCGGTCGTCGAGGCTGTAACGGCGGTCGTATTCGTCGGCGACGAGGCTGAACATGTACGGCCACATGAATTGTGCGTCCGTGCCCTCGTGGCCGGCCCATGCCGCGGCGCCGAGATGCTGTGCGGCGGTATCCCCGGGCACCGTCTTCTCCAGTTCGACGCCGAGAACGAGCGCGCTGTCATAGGTGCCGGAGCGCAGATCGGCCATGGCGGCGAGGGTCGCCACGCCGCCCGACGCGCAAGCGGCCTCGTGCCGGGTGGCCGGGGTCTCCCAGAACTCCTCGTCGATGGTCGCGGGCATCGCGCCGAGGTGACCTTGTGCGGTGAACATCTCGCCGAAGGCGTTCGCGACGTGGATGACCCCGATATCCGCGGCCCGCACCTCGGCAACGGTCAAGGTTTCGCGGACCACCTCCGCGGTCAGGCCGGCGAAGTCCACACCTTCTCGGTGCAGGTTACGGGCGAAATCACTCTGGTAGCCGCCCAGGATCCAGACGTCCATTCCGGGCACGTTACTACAACTAAGAGAGTGACTGAACCCTCCGGCGAAACGGGCCGAAAAAGTTCGGAAAAACTGTCCCGATCCGGCCCGCCGGGTGCTCCTACCTACATGAACATTCACTGGCGGCACCAGCACACCGCGACTATCACCGATGGGCCGACCTACGAGATCGTCGACCAGCTCCACGATCGCCACGCTGTCGGCGTCACCGCGGACCGTGTCGCGGCGACGGTGGCGGGCTGGCTCGCCGAACTGGATGTGCAGAGCCCGTTGACCGACGAACTCGCCCGCGCGACGCAGCGCGGTGACTGGCCCACCACCCACACCATCTGCGACCAGCTGTCCATCGACCTGATGATCGCGGCCTGACGGTGGCGCTACGGCGTCCGCTGGCCGGTGAGCAGCGTCTCGATCAACTCGCGGTACGGGCCGACCAGATACGCGGTGTCGCCGGCGCACAGTTGGGCGTCGCGCCGCGGTCGCTGCAGCGTGGTGCCCGCCCGCGCGATGGCGATGACCCGGATCTGCGTCGGCACTTCGCCCATCCGCATGCCGTCGAGCGCGCTGCCCGCGTCGACGTGGACGCCGCCCACCGTGAACGACTGCTGGCCCACCGAGAAGGTGCCCAGCACCTGTAGCCCCATCGCCGCGCCGACGAACCACGGGGCCGCCAGCTCGACCGTCGACCGGACGTGTGCGAAGCCGAAGCGCCCCGCCACCGCCGCGCCGAGGGTGCGGTCGTAGATGCGCAACACCAGCGGGACGTCGGGCCGGTCGATCTCCGGCAGCACCCGGGGACTGAGCATCTCGCGCAGCACGATGCCGGTCTCGATGTTGACCATGTCGTCCTGCGTCAGCACCGCGACGGCGCGCGCCCGGTCCAGCCGGGCCAGCTCCAGCGTCTGCCGCAGGGTGGCGTCGCCGAAGATCACCGGGACGTCCAGTTGGGCGGCCTGCGCCAGGAACCGGTTGGACTCGTCACGTTCGATGACGGCGACGTCGTAGCCGGCCGCGGCCAGGTCGCTGACCACCCGGATACCGAACGAGCCGAGGCCCACCACGACGATGTGGTTGCGCAGATGCTGCACCCGCCGGCGCCCGGACGAGTTGCCGAGCCGACGGGACAACAGCGCGTCGGCGACGAACGCGACCAGGATCGCGGTCGTGGTGACGCCGGCGAACATGAGCCCGATGCCCCACAGCCGCAACCAGGTTGGTTGATGCATGAAGCTGAAGTCGCCGTAGCCGACCGTCGCAATGGTCTCGGTGGAGAAGTACAGCGCATCGATCCAGCTCATGCCGGCCGGGTTGTGATACGCGAAGCGCAGCAACACCGTCGACCCGAGCAGCAGCGACATCGACGTGCCGAGGGCCCACCAGAAGATGGGGTTGATGTCGTCGCGCATGACGCGCAGCGTGTCGATCACGCGCCGCGGCCATGGGCGGTGGGTTCGGTTGCTCAACGGGCGCGGCACGGTGATGCCGGCGTCGGCGAGTTCGTCGGCGGTGCCGATCATGGCAGTCCAGTCGCCGACGCGCACCTCGAAATCCCTACCGGGACAGGGTGTCACCTCGCCGGGTGAGTCCGAGTTCTCACCGCGGACGACGGCGACGGGCGCCAGGTCGCCGAACATCTCCCGCAGCGTGGCGTCGCGCGGGGCGTCGGTGCCGGAGATGACGTAGTCGACGCCGGCCACCGAGATGGTGTGGGTGGTGCGGGCCAGGCAGGCCTCCACGACCGACGGTGCGGCCAGGTCGGCGACGTCGAGCACCGCGCCCGGACCGTTGTCCTGCGCCACCGCGGCGCGCAGCACGCTGTTGGCCAGCCGCGTCACCACCCGGACGGTGGGGTTGAGTTCCCTTGCCAGCAGCGCTATTTCGAGGTTGACGGCATCGTCGTCACCGGCGCAGACGATCGCGGCGGCGCTGGTGACGATGGCCGCCTTGAGGCCGGCGGGTTCGTGGATCGTCACGACGGTGGCGCCCGCCGTCTGCAACCCCTCGGTGATCCGGTTGGCCAGCGCGTCGGTGCCGCAGACAATGACGTGCCCTTGCATGTGCCCTACTGACCAACCAGCGCGAAGTCGGCGAAGTCGAAGCCGGGCACCACGACACAGCTCACCAGGGTGGGTTCATCGTCACGGGGACGCGCCCGCTGCCAGTGCCCCGGCGGAACCAGCGCCTGCGGTCGCTCGCCCGCCGCGACGTCCGCCCCCAGCAGCACGGTCTCCGCGGTCGCCTGCTCCGGCCCGACCTCCAGCAGCAGCGGACTGCCGCGGTGGAACAGCCACAGTTCGGCGCTGTGCACGGTGTGCCAGGCGGACTGCTGCCCGGGCATCAGCAGGAACAGGATCGCGGTCCCGGCGCTGCGCGGACCGGAATACTGCGCGGGCAGCGCGGATTGGGGGACGGTCAGGTCGCTGCGCCAGGTCTCGCAGTACCAGCCACCTTCCGGATGCGGCGACAGGTCGAGCTGCCGCGCCCAATCGGGCAGATCGGTCATGGCACTTGAGGCTACGGCTGATCAGCTGTGTCGGCCTGCCGGATGGTCGATACGCTCATGTCATGGAACGGTTGCGGCCCGCCTGGATCGTCGCGCTGTGCGCGTTGGTGCTGTTGGTCAGTGCCTGGTTGCCGTGGCTGCAGAGCCCGGCCGGGCATGCGAACGCCATCGGCGGCAAGGTCGGGCACATCACTGTTCCGCCACCGGGTTTCGGTGTCGGGCAGCTGATGGTGCTGCTGTCCTCATGCCTGCTCGTGGCGGCCACGATGGCGGCGCGTCACCTGTCCTCGCGCGCTGCTTCCGTTGTGGCCCTGGTGCTTTCGGCCGGCCTGACGGCGCTGGGGGTCTGGTATCACGTGCTGTACGTGCACAGCCCGGTGGTCGCGTCGTACGGGCTGTACGTCGGTCTGGCGTCCGCCGTGCTGGCGATCGTGCTGTCGGTGTTGGCCTCCGTCGTCGCCTGGCGGTCGTGATGGGTTTCGTCGAACCCGTCGTGCTGACGGGGCAGCGGTGGGTGACGCTGGAACCGCTCACGACCGATCACATCCCCGAGATCGCCGAGGCGGCCGCCGATGGGGACCCGGGCCGGTTGTGGTTCACCTCCGCGCCCTCGCCGGCGACGGCAGGGGAGTGGGTGCAGGCCCGGCTGGCGGTGCAGCGCCCGGATACCGGGCTGACGTTCGTCGTGCGCGCGCTCGACGGCCGGCTCATCGGGTCGTCCAGCTACCTCAATGTGGACGGTCCGAACCGGCGCCTGGAGATCGGCGCCACCTGGTATGTCGAGTCTGTTCGGCGGACCGGGGTGAACACCGAAGCCAAGCTCCTGCTGCTCTGGCACGCTTTTGAAGCGCTCGACTGTATAGCAGTGGAGCTGCGAACTCACTTCTTCAACTCGGCGAGTCGCGCGGCAATTGAGCGGCTCGGAGCCAAGCTCGACGGGGTGTTGCGCTCGCACCAGTTGCTCAGTGACGGCTCCCGCCGTGACACCGTGGTGTATTCGATCCTCGATGTCGAATGGCCCGCAGTGCGCAACAACCTGCAATTCCGCCTGAACCGGTAACTTCCCCCGACCCCGTGATCAGCATCTCTTGAGCAAAACTTGACAGTTTGCCAAGCTATGTTTTTGAATTCGTGTCTAATCGTGACCGAATTGTGATTTGATCCAAGCATCGGTTCGTTCGCTTGATCGGGGGGACGGATGTACGCAATGAGCTTCAAGTCGTATGCGGGTGTCATGCTCGCGGCCGCGTTGATCGCCGGCGCGGGGGTCGCGGCTGCGCCCCCGAGCAACGCCGATTCGGCGTCGTACGTCGACCCCATGTCCTACGGTCAGCAGACCGGTCAGCCAGCCGGCCAGCAGTACGCCGGCCCCGCCCGGACCATGGGTGCGATCCAGGCCTCCAACTCCGGCTGGCCGGGTCAGTGCACCTGGGGTGCACTGCAGAAGGCCTTCGAGAATGTGGGCTATTACCCGGACATTCACGGCAACGCCCGGGTCTGGGCCGACTCCGCGCGCTCCCGTGGCTGGACGGTCGTGGACGAGCCGCAGGCCCGGTCCATCGCGGTATACCCGGCCGAACTGCCCGGAGTGAGCCAGTACGGCCACGTGGCGTGGGTGAACTCGGTGTCCGGCCGCTGGATCAACATCACCGAGATGAACAACGAGTCCCACGGCGGGCCGTTCGCCTGGTGGACGCGCGACACCCAGCACATCCCGGGGATGAGCTACATCCTCATTCCCTGAGCGCCGCTACGGCCGCGCTTCGAAGACGAGGTTGAACGGCGTCTCGGTAGCGCGCCGGAATCGCGTGAAGCCGCTCTTGTCGACGACGACGTCGCGCAGCCTGGCCTCGCCGGCCTGCGCGCCGAGCGCCGGTCCGTTCCGGGCGAGTGACACCGGTACACAGATCTGCGATGAGGCGCCGTACATCATGCGGCCGATCGGATTCATGTTGTCCTGCACCTGATCCCCGGCGAACGGCTCGACGATCATCGCGATGCCGTCGTCGTTGAGTGCGGCCCGGGTGTGCCGCATGGCGCCGACCGGATCGCCCATGTCGTGCAGGCAGTCGAAGAACGCGATCAGGTCAAAACCGTTGTCCGCGTAGCTCGTTGCGTCGGCGACTTCGAAGCGCGCGTTCGTCACTCCGGCTTCCTCGGCGTGTTCGGCGGCGACGTGTATCGATTCGGGGTGGTAGTCGTAGCCGATGAAGGTCGAGTTCGGGTAGGTCTGCGCCATCAGGATGGTGCTGACGCCGTGGCCGCAGCCGACGTCGGCCACCTTGGCTCCGGACTCGAGGCGTTCGATTGCGCCGTCGAGCGCCGGGAGCCAGGAGCCGACGAGTTCGGCGTTGTAGCCGGCGCGGAAGAACCGCTCGGTGCCGGTGAACAGGCACGGATGGTGCTCACCCCATTCGAGGCCGCCGCCGGTCCTGAAGTTCTCGGTCGTGCGGTCGAGGACGTGGAACACCGCTTCGACGATGTTGTAGGCGCCCGGGATGTCGACCGGTCCGTTCGGGTCGGCGAGGCAGGCGGCTTGTTCCGGGGTCATCGACCAGGTGGCGCTGGCCGCATCGAATTGGACATAGCCGCCGGCGGCCTGGTTGGCGAGCCACTCGCGGACGTAGCGCTCCACCGTGCCGGTCTTCTCGGCCAGCTGCGTGGCCGTGAGCGGCCCGGCTGCCAGCGCCTTGTAGAGCCCGAGTCGGTCCCCGATCAGGACCAGGCCGGCACTGATCGCGGCGCCCATGTCGCCGATCGCCTTGCCGAGAAATTCGTTGAGCTTGTCTTCATCCACAGTCATTGTCTGGACCTCCAGAAATGTGGTTGCCAGCTTGACTGTACGACTGCGGAAATTCCTGGACAATGCGTAGTTTTTCGACGGTTGAACGCGTGCTGCGGCAATTGGTGCGCGGGCGACGTGCGATTCGGATTCGGGGCATCTCCGACCGATCCGCGGCGCCGAATGTTATTGATCAAGGGTGTTCGTATCGGCCGGCGTCCAGGTTCGCCAGTGACTCACCAGATGTGGATCGTCGTCGGCATCCTGGCCGGCGCCATCGGCCTGTTCGTATGGGGACGTCCGCGCGCCGACATCGTCGGGGTGCTCGTCGTCGTCGCATTGATGAGTACGGGAGTGCTGACCCCGGCCGAGGCGCTGGCCGGCTTCGGCTCGCCGGTGGTGATTCTGTTGGCCGGCATATTCATCGTCAGCGCGGGCCTGGTCAACACCGGGATCACGCAGCGGCTCGGTGAGTTCGTCGTCAAGGTCGGTGGCCGCAGCGAAGCTCGGCTCGTCGCGTTGATCATGGTCCTGTCGGCCGGTATCGGGTCGGTCATGAACTCGTCGGCGATCGTCTCGATGCTCATCCCCGTGGTGCTCACCGTCACGGCCGCAACAGGTTTGAACCGCAAGCGCATGCTGATGCCGCTGTGTGTGGCCGTCATGATCAGCGGCATGATGACGTCGATCGCATCGTCGCCGAACATCATCATCGAGGGCATCCTCAGTCAGCGCGGCATCACGCCGACGCTCGGCTTCTTCGGCTTCACCCCGTTCGGTGTCGTCACGCTCGCGGTGAGCGTCGTGTTCATGCTCGTGATCGGGCGTAACCTCTTGAGCCGCAACCGGACCGGTGCGGCCGATGCGCAGGAACCCTCCACCTTCGACGTCATCGCGTCGTACGGGCTGCGGCCCCGTTGGCACCTGCTGCACGTATCCGCGGATTCGCCACTGGTCGGGCAATCGGTTGCGGCGCAACGACAATCGCTGCGCGACCGCTACGGCCTCGATCTTCTCGGCTTCGAGAAGCACGCCCACGGCCCGGCCCAGTACCTGTCGGCGCGGCCGGAAACCGTGTTCGAGGCCGGCGATCTGGTCTTCACGCTGGTCGATGAACAGCAGACCGCTGCGGTGGCGGCCGACCTGCGCTGTCAGGTGACGGGTCCGCGCGCCGAAGACGAGCGCCGCGAAGTGCTGCAGAACGTCGGGGTGGCCGAGGTGATGCTCGCGCCCGAGTCGAAGTCGATCGGCATGACGCTCGGCGACCTCGATCTGGCCGCCGCCCACAACGTGACCGTCCTGGCCGTCCGGCACCGCGGGCAGAACATCACCGAGGACCTGCCCGGCCGCACCCTCGACTTCGGTGACGCGATGCTGGTGGGCGGCAACTGGGACGACATCGAGCGGCTCAGCGATGCGCGCCAGAACTTCATCCTGTTGAACCTGCCCGCTGAATACGAGCAGCGGTTGGTCGCGCCGGGCCGGGCACGCGTCGCCGTGGCCATCCTCATCGCGATGGTCACGTGCATGGCGTTCGGCTGGCTGCCCAGTGCTGACGCGGCGCTGCTCGGAGCCCTGGCCATGGTCGGGGCGGGCTGTGTCCGCGTCGACAGCATCTACCGGTTGATCAGCTGGAGCACGCTGGTCCTGATCGCCGGGATGTTGCCGTTGGCCACGGCGCTGGCCAAAACCGGGACGACGACGCTGATCGCCCGTCACCTGGTCGACACGCTGGGCGACCTCGGTCCGACCGGCATGCTCGCGGTGGTGTTCCTGGTGACGGCGGTGGTCGCGCTGTTCATCTCGAACTCCGCGACCGCCGTGCTCATCGCGCCCGTGGCCATCGAAGCGGCGCAGGCGTTGCACGTCTCGCCGCAGGGATTCGCGATGACGGTCGCGATCGCCTGTTCCGCCGCGTTCGTGACGCCGGTGTCGTCGCCGACCAACATGCTGGTGATGGAGCCCGGCGGCTACCGGTTCTCGGACTACGCGAAAGTCGGCGTGCCCCTGCTGGCGCTGACGATGGTGATCACGGTGGTGATGGCCCGGCTGATCTACCTGCCGGGTTAGCGGCCTACGTCGAGCGTGGGGGCTGACGAGGCGACACGCGAGACGGAATCTCGGCAAGCCACACGTTCGACGTGCGAAAAGTGCCCCCGGCAGTGTGATGTTTCATGGCGTGTCTCAAGACATCGGCAAAGCCCGATCGGCCAGTTTCAGCTGGTGTCGAAGGCTCGTCTGGTCATCACCGCGGTATTCATCGAGGGTCGGTCCCAGTCCCAAGTCGCCCGCGACTCCGGGGTCTCCCAAAGCTGGGGTGCTGGGACTGAGCGTCAGTACAGCGACCTTGACGACCATTGACGTTCACGTTTCAGGCTGTGACCCTAAACGAGATGGTGCACTGCGATGTTTGCGCGTGCCTAGACAGCTCTTGTGCAGATGGTGGGCTGCCAGCGTGACGAAATGGCCTGGGCGGACGGCCCGGATCTAGTTCGGACCTAACCTGCGATGGCTGAACGAATCTCAGAGGCGGACATCGCTTCCATTGAGTCGGCTGGCTATTCGCTCGTTGAACGAAAAGCGGATCCTTTCGCTGAGCGAGCCGCAACCTTCTCGACGATACGGTCGATGACGCGTTTTGGATCCTTCCACTTCATCGCCAAACGGTCATGGTCCATGCCGTGCTCGGCAATGAGGTCACGCAACTCTTCAAGGTCGAGTTTGAAAAGGCGGCGTCTCAAGCCCTCCTCGCCGATGTCGTTGTAGACAGCGAACGGGTCGATCACCCCAGGCCTTCTTCGGGCAGATCGCTTGGCCGGTGGTGGCCCTGAACTGCGAGGATAAAGCGGGGCAGTCAGCGCATTCGCGAACCGCGGTGATCGTGTTGCCTCGTCTGCAATAGCTTTGATGATCGTTGACAGCATCTCCGCCAGCTCGGGACGGGAAGCGGTTAGCTTTAGCAAGGACTCCGCGGCCGCCCCTACCGGATCTTCTGAGGCGGCGTCGGTCATGCGATCTCCTCGACGGCAGCGATGAACTCTTTGGCCAACGCGCGGAAGACCTCGTACCCGCCTTGGTAGGCGTACTTTTGGCGAAGGGTCGAGGTTGGGGAGTACTCTGCTGAGGCTGCGATGGCATTTCCTTCCGGAACCCAAGTGTTAAATACAACTGGAAGGTTCTCGTCGTCTTCAAGGCGCTTCGCTGTCGTGTTGTGGACGGTCGAGGCGGCCCGGTATTTGGTGATGACGATGCCTAGCTCGTGGATCGTCTCCCCGAGGTTGTCCGCGAAAGCTTTTACTCGGGATTGAATCTGGGGAATGCCGTACGTACTAAGTACATCCGGGATCGTTGGAATGATGTATCCGTCGCTAATCCGCAACCCATTGAGAGTCACGATGCCAAGATTAGGCGGACAATCCACGAGCACGTAGTCGTAGTCGTCCAGAATTGGTTTGACTGCTCGCCGCAACAGGTCTGTCGGGTTGTTGGAGTAAAATCGTCCGGACGACATTGACGCCAGACGATCCTGTACGTCTATCAAGTCAAGCGATGACGGAAGCAGGTCTACTGAACGCACCTCGGATACCGGACTCACCCGTCGCTGCAATGTTGCTTCGAGGTTGAACTGCGGGGGCTCCCCGTCGTTCCGGAGGGCATCGGTAAAGAGCGAAACCAAAGTGTTGCGTGCATCATTGAGTATCCGCCAGCGGTCTTCGCCGATCAGAACGGTTGTGGCGTTGGTTTGAGGGTCAAGGTCAATAATGAGGACCTTCTTGCCGAATTCGGCAGAAAGAAACTCAGCAAGACCGACGGTGGTTGTCGTCTTGCCTACGCCCCCCTTGAGATTAATGGTCGCGATTACGTGGGCCATGTGTGTCCCTCTTCTCCGTAGGTATTTGTCGATGTCATTGCGGTTAAAGACTGGGCCACTTCGCAAGTCTGCTATTGGTGTCGGAAAGCGAGCATCGCGCGCACGCCAATTCGAGACCACGGTGCGACTGACGTTGGCTAGCTCTGCCACTTCGGCAAGTCCGACAAGCTTCTCCGTCAAGGTCACCTCCTCGTGTGGATGACGTTCACACCACTAGTCGAAAGTGTGAACGTCATCCACTCAGGTGTCAAGGTCGCTGTGCTATCGGCAGGGGTCGGCGGTTAGACCCTGATGTGAAGGGTGCTGCGCAGCAACGTCCGTCTGTCCGGTCCAGGTCTGTCCATCCCTGTTGAGAACTCCTTGAGGCAGTGCCCCGGAGGGGACGGCTTTTCTGTCGAGCAGGCTGATCGTTGGGGGTGTGTCGGTGCTCACCACGTGCTATGAGAGACGTAGATTCGCCAGGAAGGGCTTCATTGGAAGCGAATTACTCACGACCTTGGGGGGCGAGTGCCGGCTGTCGCACCGCGTGCTCGCGGGGGCTCAACTAGCCAGGCTGCCGCGCGGATCTTGCTGATCCTAGACAAGCTCGGCGAAGTGCCGACACCGGCGGAGATTGCGGTCTTCCCGTCGGCGGTGAAGGTTGTGCGGGCAACGTCGCGCCTGGCTAAACTCGACTTCTGGCTTCGGAACCCCGACTACTTGGCCAATGAATTGTTGAACGATCTCGAGGCCGGGGCGATAGATGCTCCGATTTGTTTGGGGCATGTCGAACGAATGCTCAAGGACGAGGCCCCAACGCTGCATCTTTACCCTATGCAGAGATACATGTACGGAGCCTGGGAACTGCCGGACAACGCGATTGCGTTGCTGAAGTCGCACGACCTTGTCAATCAGCGCCGCGTTGGCGAGGCAACTGCAGACAACTCTGTACGAGCGCGGCGAGATTACTTCTTGATGGAAGCTGGTGAGCGGGTTCTCGCAAACATGCGTGCCGAGGTTGACCAATTGAGTTGGTATGACTTGCAGGCAGACGCCATTGATCTCCTGAATATCGGTCCGAGTGGTGCGGCTGCGCGGGCTCGCCAATATGAGCAGCCCGAATATGCAGCGACCCCGATCGGGCAAATAATCCCGACAATCCTGGGCCAGACGAGGGAGCGTCTGCGACGGGCAGCTGCGGCGCACGGATACAACCTCGACGAGCCCGCTTCCGAGGCGTTGAGCCAGATCGGCGAGGGCAAATGACAGGCGGCGAACACTCACTCGCAGCGATGTCGGAAACGGAGTGGGCGCAGGCCGTTGCCGCACAGCTAGGGATCGAAGCCTCGGAAGACATCGCTCACGTTGAGAGCGTTCTTTTGGAGCATGGCATCCGACCAGGGCGCCCGCGGGCGCCCCACCGCCTAAGAGTGCTGGCAGCTTACTTCGCGGGTATAAAACATGTGAGCGCAAGTTCGGCGAGTACCGAACATGGCGAAGATGATGTTTCGACAGTAGATGTCCCGTTCGCTTTTGCTCACGAGTTCGATGACGGTTTCACTGCGTTCGCGACGAATCGAATAAACGACGCAGGTAAGTCCACGATCCTTGGCGTCATCCTGTGGGCACTCCATGGGAAAGCGCCCGTTCCGACTCTTCAAGCCGACGTTCGGTCGAGGTGGATGCGCGAAGCAGCCGTCTTGTTCGATGTTGACGGTGTAAGGCACCTCACTACCTGGCGGATTGAAGCAGGGACCCCTAGTGGGGGGATCTACGTGCTCAGCCCAGGAGCGGAGTTCAAGGTAGGGGTGCTTCGTACGAAGGGGCTCGAAGCGGCCGCAATTGAGCTCGACACCTTGGTGGTGGCTGGCACAGATGCAGACCTAGTTGACGGAGACGCCGTTGTCACTGAGTTTGATATCGCCGACAGTGCTTCGCAGGTGAAATGGCCGGCGAACGAGCAAGTTGAGACATACCTTGAATTAGGTACGGCCGCTTCAATTGCTCTTTTCAACACTGAAGATGAGTTCGAGGCGGCCGTCAGCGGCGTGATGCTGGACCGTCTCGATCTAGAACCAGTCCTGGTATATACCAAGAACCCAGGTGCGCTTGATGAGAGTGATGGGAAGGTCACCCAACACGGGTGGGGAGCGCTGTCGCAGGCGCTCTCCATAATTGACCCAACAACGTCGGCCGTATTGGGCGAGCATTCAATTCTCATCCAGCATCTGATGGCAGTCTTTCTTGGGTCGGGGTGGTCGCAGCCAGCTGGAACAGCGCACCGCCTCCTGAGAAAGACCAACGGTGAGATTGCTGCGCGTCGTAGGCGCCGAGCCATCGATCGGGATGCGAACGAGCGCGAGATCGACACAATGAAGGATCAGCTCGCCGAGCTGAACCTGAAGCTAAGTGCGTTTGGCGATGTCCCGGCATTCGATGCTGTCATGGTGGCTGCGGCTCAGGCGAACGCGGATGCCGTTGCTGCTGCCCAAGCGCATCGGCGAATGTTGAAACTCGCAGCAACGTGGGGTGATGCCGAGCGAGCGAGGGAAGAAGCGGTCCGGGACCTTCACGCTCTTACCGAGGCGGTTGCGACTAGGCGATTCTTCCACTCCCTCAGGCCCTCTTGCTGCCCCCGCTGCGATGCCGATATCGACGTCGGCAAGTGGGCGCGGGAGAAAGAGGGTCACTGCTCTCTGTGTGATAGCGAGTTCATAGGCGCGGCGCCTGAGGAATCGACCGCTGTCGAAGGTCAAGCGAGTGCGCATGTAGCGTCTGGTGATACAGGTGATTTGGGCGATGAGGAAGATCAACTCGCCGCCATGCGGAGGCAGGTAGACGAACTTGCCAGTCTTGCAGTCGAGCTCGATGCTCAGCATGATGCAGCCAGATCCGAGCGCGAGCGGCTCGACGAGATTGCGGAACGCAGTGCATCGTTGCTGGCGAGTCTGGACCGGGCAGTTTCGGAAGAGCGTTACAACGTTGAGCGTCAGATCTCTCGGCTTGAGGGTCGAATTGCCGAACGGGAGGCTCTCGCGGAAGCAGCGGAGGACGGGGGCGACGACTCCGATCACCTAGAGTTCGCTCAGAAAGTTTTCCAAGCCGCTAGAACACTCGCCGTCACGCAGAGGGATGAAGAGCAGAAAGAAACACTGCTCTTGGTGTCTGATGTTTTGACCAGACTGGGGTCTGAGTTCGGGATTCGGAACTTGGAGAAGGCCACCTTGCGTGCGAATGGACACCTGCCCGTAGTAAAGGGAGGGGAGACAGAGAACTTCAGCGGCCTCAATGCAGGGGAGCGTCTCCGTCTGAAGATTGCGCTGATTGTGGGATTGTTGAGCGCTGGTTCTCAGACGGGCCGTGGCCGGCATCCTGGGCTGCTAGTAGTCGATGACCTGACTACGCATGAAATCAATCCTGGTGATGTCGCCAAGATCGCCAATAGTCTGTACGCGATCGACGGCCTCCAGTTCCTTACAGCATCGACATTGGGTCCTGAACTCATTGAGGTTGTTGGTCAGGAACGAGTGGTCATGCCGGCTGAAGGCGACGCAGTTCTCTTCTGAAGGGTGGGGTTGTCGTGGCAGAACTGCCCGCAGCGAGAGCTATCGCAGGGGATTGCCGGCGTGAATGAGCATCCGCGCAACGGCGAGTCCTTGGGGATACTAGGTTACGGAGAGGCCCCGTTGCCGTCGCTTAGCGCCATCGGTGGTGAATCAGCAGTCCTATCCTCGGTTGACAAACCGGGTCTGGTCGACATCTTCACCGCCGCAGCTGTGTCTTGTGCGTCTTGGGCTGAAGTGACTGATCGCGTCGGTATGAAGACTTGGCTGTGCTCAGCTTTGACGAAGCTGGATGCCGAAGAACTACTGGATCTCAACGATATTGCGTTAGCCTCGCGCGAGGCGCTGCCGGAAGTAGCAGCGGAACTCGCAAGTGCTTGGAAGATAATCAGTTCGGATTCCTCGCTACGCGGAAGCGTAGCGATAGAGGGTTGGACACGATTGGCAGTCGGCGGGTGGACCGCCGCCATACCGCTGCGCGGTGCTCTTTACGAACGAGCGCAAAATGCGGCGGCAGGGAACGCTGACGCGGATATATTCCTGGTACGTTCGCTCGGCGCCGCTTTGGACCAATGGAGCGATGACGAGTTAGAACAAGCTCTCGAACTTCTTGCGTCGTTCGAACATCTGCAATGCGATGTGGCATTCGAACTTGGAATGGTCTCGCTCCGAAAGGCTGTCTGCGCCTGCGATATAGCAGAAGCAGTTGCTATGTTGGCCGCGGCGCGGCGCCGGTTCGAGAGCGCGTGCCTTGAAGGGGATCGGCCTGACGCGGTTGCATTCGCGGCATCTTGCGGCGAAGTGGCTCGGTTCTTGGGCGGCGAACCAGTACGGGAGGAGGCCGTTTCGGTCATCGAGTCTTCTTCGCGTGAGTGGTTTCTCGGATATCTGGGTGAGGTTCCGCATTGGCGTCAGCCCAGGGCAGAAACGGCCGGGGCGTGGACGCTGCTTGTGCGAGATCTCTTCAAGCTGCGGGATATCGATTCACCGGCTTGGTACGAGCCCGCGAGATTGCTTGCCGACGTTGGACGAGTCTTATGCGCGCATAACAGTAGCGCTCTGCTCGCCAACCCTGGTGAGATCGCAGGTGCGCCGAGTGAATCGCAAGTAGGTACCCCTCTTCCTGTAGCGCTCGGTCCGCGGCTAGAGAGGGCGCTCGGCGCTGACGAATCGAGAATTTACTTAGTCGAACGTTGGTTGTCTGGGGTTGCCAAGCGGATCGGCGACGATGACACGTTGGACGGGGACGACGTGGCTGCGGCGGCAGCAGCGGTGGAAGCAGCGCTCTCGCGTATCAGAGGCGACGCATCCCAGGTAAAACCCAGCGCCTCGCGTGAGAGCGGCGGAAGTGATCCCAACCTCCGCGAGGCGCTCAGATCGGTAGTTGATCACGCCGAGTACGACCACATCGTGCGAATTGCTAAACAGTCAAACTACATATCGCTGCGGGATATCCGGGGGCTAGGGCCCGGTGCAGGCCGCTATACGCCGTTGGACGAGGAGTTGCTTTTGGAGAGTCAGCTCCGGAAGTACAGAGAACTCATGCCTGTTGAGTTTGCTCGTTGGCAGCAGCATCTGTGTCTCCTGCTGACTCTGCTAATACGAATTGTGAAAGACACTCTGAACCGCGAACAGGGAGGCACGCGGAGATATCCGTGGCACCGTGTGGGAGAAGGCAAGAAGGCTCACGAGAGCGTGTTAGCTGATCACCTTGCAGCGATAATCGGCGCGAGTACGGGCTTTCCAACCGATGTAGAGGTGTCTAACCGAGCGGGAGGTCGCGCAGATGTCGTAATTACGTTCGATGATGCCGAACGCTTCGTGATCGAGGTGAAGCGAATCCTCGATCCGGCCACCGATCACGAGCTATCCGATGCGTTCGGCGACCAAGCTGGGCAGTACACGCTGACGGGGCCTCCATTCGCCTTCCTCGGCGTACTCGACTTGAACCATTGGGATAGCCGACTGCCTGCATCAGGATCCTTCTGGATACATCCTTGGCGGGTGCCGACGACTGGTGAAGTTCGCGTACTTACCGGGTTCCGGGTCCTAGGCGACGTCGCAACGCCGTCCGACCTCTCGCGCTAGATCTTTTCGCGCACGGCGATCCGGCTGCGGGTTTGCCCCGGAAATTTCTGACATCTACATCTTCGCGACGGTGAAGCTGCCGTTCCGGGCTGCGGTCTTGATCGATTGCTCGCCACCATAGAACCGCAGCAGGTCCCCGGCGGCATGCACTTCGCAGCGTTCCCTTGCGAAGTGCCTGACGATACTGACCTACTGCCACGACACGCAGACCACCCCGTTCTTGGTGGCCCGGCCCCGAGCCTCAATCTGGTCCCTAGCGCTGGTGCTCGCGCGCAGCCGTGGAGGTCGACGGCGCCGCCGCCGGCGCTGATGCGGTGAACCGCTGAGCCGGGTGTACGTCGTCAGGTACTGGTGCAGCCGGGCGGTGTTGTACTCGCGCACCCATCACAGACGATATCCATCTGCCACAACTCCATCGGTGCCCTCCGTGATGCGGACACGACACCGGCCGATGCGACCGATCAACCAACCCGTCCAAACCCTCGGCCTCATACCGGGCCAACCAGGCATGCACCGTCTGACGCGACACCCCAGCCTTCTCGGCCGCCTGCGTCACCGACAACCCATCACTGATCACTGCCAGCACCGTTTGATACCGCTGCTCAGCCACGCTCAACTCCCTCATTCAGGGAGTGTCAAGGATCAACCGAAGCAGGAGTAAAGCATCAGCCGACACACTGTCAGGCATCACCCGACAGAGAAATGTCAGCCATCAACCGACGTAATACACATCACAAAGTGCCCCCGGCAGGATTCGAACCTGCGACACCGGCTTTAGGAGAGCCGTGCTCTATCCCCTGAGCTACGGGGGCCAGGGACCTATCGAGATAGGTGTCAAAAACCCATAGGGACGCCTCATGGTAGTAGGAAGGCGGCCGCCAGCGGTATCTGGCCCCCGGCGGGTCGGTGCTCGTGATGGTGGTGGTGCCGGTGTGCCCACGGGGTTCGTGCGACGTGCCAGCGTGCCAACCCGCCCGCTTCGGGTTTTCGCCTTCCTGATCATCACTCGCCGGCGTGACAGTCGGGACCGCTGAATTGCCTTACCGCACAATCGAGTTGATGGTGCTGTTATCGGCTGCGGCGATCACGAACCGCCGGTCACGACAACTCTGATGACGCCCGCTGCACTGTCGGAGGTGACCACCAGGACGGGCGCGTTGGCGGCCGACGCCACCTGGCCGCCGGTCACGGTCACCGAGTAGCCATTCGGATATGCGATGGCGGGCACCGAGATCATGGTTTGCGAGCCGGGGGCGAAGCTGCCCGAGCCGTCGGCCTTGGCGGTCGAGTAGCTGAAATCGAACGTGCCGTGGGCATTTGAGAACGCGATCGGGGTGCCGGAGATCGCTTGCGGGAACGGCGTGGTCAGGACCTGCAATGCGCTCGTGTTGACGTTGGAGCCTGTCGGCGGCAACTGCGGGTTGTAGACCAGCGACTCGCCGTCGGTGTTGCCGCTGGTGGTGATGTCCCCGTAGCCGGTGTACGCCCACACTGCCCAGCTCATCAGGTTCGCGTTGGCCGCGTTCATCTCGGCATAGAGGTCCGACTTTGCGTTGGAGGCGCCGAATTCATTCATGATCACCGGTATCTGGTGGGCCTTGGCGTAGGCCTGGGCGGTGTTGGCCTGTTGCGAGGCCAGCCATCCGCAGAAGCTGGCGGTGGCCGATCCGGCGCAGTAGTCGTGGAACGCCAGGATGACGTTCGGGTCGTCGATGGTGCCGAGTTGTAGCGGAAGGCCCAGGATGGCTCCGACCTCGGACACGGCCGGGTTGGCCGGTTCCACGAGCAATGCCGCGTTCGGATCGACCGATCGAATGGCGGACGCCACCTGGCGATACATCGGGGTCAGTTCCTGGTACGCGAAGAACGGGCTACCGAGCAGCGTCGGCAGCCACGAAGTACCGGGGAAGGGCTCGTTCATGATGTCGAACCCGATCACCGCGTTGTTGCCCGCAAATGCTGCCGCGACGTATTGCCAGGCGGCGGCGTAATTGTCCTGCAGCCCAAGGCCATTGGATGCCTTGGAGTTGTTCCAGAAGTTGTCCCAGGCGGCGGTCTGGGCGGGACTCAGATAGTAGCTGGCCGGGAAGCCGGCGTTCACGTTCGGCAGTCCGCCCGTCTTGGTGGCCCACTCCGGCGCGCCTTCGCCGCCGAGCGAGGCGCTGTACAGGTCCTGATGCATGTCGATGATGGTGTAGATGCCATGGGCGGCAAGCATGTTCACGGTCTGCTGGATCGATGCGATGTAGGCGGCGTTGTACTCGCCGGGGGTGGGTTCGACGCCGGCCCAGATGACGCCCAACCGCACCACGTTGAATCCGTTGGCTGCCAGGAACTCTGCGTCGGCTTCGTCGAATCCGCTGGCGGACGGCTCGTACGGGGCCAGCTTGTACACCTCGTTCACACCGTGCAACAGGACCACCTGACCGTCGCTGTTGGTCAGGTACATCCCATTGGCAGTGATGCTCAGTATTGAACTGCCAGAGGGGGTCTGCACCAGCGACGACCCGGTGCCGTACTTGCCCACTGCGCCATGGTTGCCCAATAGTCCGGCTGTGCCCCCGGCCCCGCCGAGGGCCGGCAACTTGGTGGTGGTGCCACCGACGCCGCTGGTGCCCGCGTCGCCGCCGTTGCCTCCGATGCCCAGGATGAAAGCGCCGTTGCCGCCATTGCCACCGCGGCCGCCGTCGAGCCCGGCCCCGCCGTTGCCGCCCCTGCCGCCGATGCCGAAGAGCAAACCTGAGCCGCGCCCACCCTGACCACCGGCACCACCGGTGCCACCGGGCAACGTGCCGCCCGCGCCGCCGTTGCCACCGATGCCCATCAGTTTTCCGCCGCTGCCGCCGATTCCACCGGCCGCGCCCGCGCCGCCGTTGCCGCCGATTCCACCGTCGCCCAGCAGTCCGGCCGCACCGCCGTTGCCGCCACGCACACCGGCCTCGGTGCTGTTCCACCCGGCGCCGCCGTTGCCCAGCAGCCAGCCACCGGCAGTGCCGTTGGGTGCGGCCTCGGTCCCGCGGGTGCCGTTGCCGATCACGTAGGTCCCGGCCAATCGGTTGATGGCGGCGTCGACCCCGGCGCCGAGTGGGCTGGTGATCCAGAGTTGGGCGCCGGTGTGTAGCGGGTTGTAGACCAGGACCTGGAACCACCCGGCCGGGTTGGACGGGAGCTTGGGCACGACGGCCGCTGGTGTCGTCGTCGGCGCGACGGTTGCAGTCGGCGACGCGGCGGCAGTCGGCTGAGTCGTAGACGTCGCGCTGACCAGGGACGTGTTGTTGACGGCCGCCGCCGTGTTGGCCTTGGACCGCGAATGCGTGGATTCGCGGCGCGCGGCGGCCAGCATGGCCAAGTCGGCCGGCGGGTCCGATGGGACGGACGGTGAGTTACCGCTCGACGAATTGATCGGCGTGGTAACCGGTTTCGTCGCTCCTGTCGATGCGGTGCCGCCTGACGCCGTGGCAACGGCCGACGGTGCGGACTTGGCTGGGGGCGATGCCGGCGAATCGTTGTTTGGCGGCGTGGAACCGCCACCGATCGCGCGCGGCCCGTCATCGTGGGTTGTCGTCGAAGCCGGGGAAGACGTTGAGCCGGCCGGTTTGGCGGAGTGATCATCGGCCGCCTTTTCGCCGGCGGTGGGCACGTGCCTGCCGCCGCGGGGTTTGCCGCGTTTGGCAGCATCCGAATCCTTCGCCTTGCCCGCGCCGGCCGCCGCGGCTTTCGACGGAGACGCTGAACCACCGGTCTTGCCGGTGGAGCTGTGACTACCTGCGGTATCTCCGGGGCTGCCCTCGTTGGCCCACGCGGTCCCGGCTCCGGAGGTGAGTGCGGCGCCGATACCCAGGGCGACGGCCAAACCTCCAACCCGTCCGATGTACGCGGAGGCTTTCGTGGCTTCGATGCGTTTGGCCATATCTGATGCCCCTCAATCAGTTATTTCGTTGCAGCACAGTGCTTCTCTTCGCCCCGGCGTCAACTGTCGGTATATGGCCGTTGCTGCTATATACCATTTGGTAGGCAAGCTAGCACGGAGTTTGCGTGCCGGTCGAGGGTTTGGTTTGACTGGCCGGATTTCGCGGGCGCGGGCCTACGGTGCGTCGGTGCTGCCCGGCCGGACGCCGAACAACCGATCGGCGAACGAGGCCCAATGCCGCTGGAAGTCGATTGTCGGATCCCGCAACCAGTTCAGTTGCAGGCCGTCGAGGAAGCCCATCAATTCGACGGCGGCGTCCTCAGGGTCGGTATGCCAGGCGAACAACTGCTCCGTGAGCAGAGTCCGGACCCGGTCTTGCCGTCGGCAATAGTATTCGTGCGCCGGGTGGGCGGGATCGAGGGCTTCTGCCGACAGCACCGTGAAGAGGCGGATGAGCTCTTGCTGATCCATATTGCGGCTCACCACCTGGTCCATCACCTTGCGCGCACCGGCCGCATCGGTCGCAGGCATGTCCGGGATTTCGCCGGCCGCCTGATCGAGCTCATCACGGCGTTCCAGCACCGCGATCAGGAGCTGTTCCTTCGACGAAAAATAGTGCAGTAGACCGGCTTTGGTCACTCCGGCCGCAGTGGCGAAATCCTCGAGCGCCACGCCGTCATACCCGGAGACCGCGATGAGGCTCAGGGCCGCAGCGAGGATCTGTTCCCGGCGCTCCTCCGGACGCATCCGGCGGTATGCGGGATCAGCCATAAAACTCCTCCTGACGGTCGCCACCCAGTGTGCCGGACGCCGGGCGACGGCGGTCTGTCCGATCAGGTGGTGATGACGACCTTCCCCAGGTGCGCGCCGCCGTCCCGGATGAGCTTGTAGGCGTCGGGGGCGCTGTCGAACGGCACACGGGCGCCGATGACGGGCTGAATGCCGTTGCTGTGGGCGAGGCGTATGCGGTGTTGCGATGCAGTCGTTGTTCGCAGGAGCTGACGGCGCGTGACGTCGAGCCGCTGCCCGGCCCTGGACTTTCCCCGGCCGGCGTCGGTCAGTCTTCACCTCAGGGTTGACTTGCCGCGGCGTGAAACCGCCGAGCGGGTGTGCGAGGTTGTCGCGAGGGACGCACCTGCAGTTATATCAATTTGATTGACATGTAGGCCGCGGCGACAGCAGGATGGTGTCATGAGCACTCCCGGGGACGAGACGGATTTCCACAACGACGTGATCAGGCAGATTCGCGAAAACGGCGCGGTCGACGGCTGGTTCGCCCAGTTCGACATGCTGATCCTGCACACCGTCGGCGCGAAGTCCGGCCAACCCCGGCAGAACCCGATGGCGTACCAGAAGTCGGATGGCGACGAGATCTACGTCTTCGCATCCAACAACGGCAAGGACACGAGTTCCGCCTGGTATCACAATGCGCTGGCCAATCCCGAGCAGGTCGCGGTCGAAATCGGGTCCGCCAGGTTCGGGGTTCGCGTACGCGAGTTGCATGGCGCCGAACGGGATCGCATCTACGCGACGCAGGCCCGCCGCTTCGAGAATTTCGCCGAATACGAGCGGAAAACCACGCGGAAGATTCCGGTTCTGGGACTCACCCGGGTCGAGCGGTAACGCAACGCGCCCTCGGTGCATGGTTACTGGGCTTGAAGTGCAGTAATTCGGCGATATTTACGTGATTGCAGAATCATTCTCTTGATTCGCCAATTGCATGCCCATGACCGGGTGAATGTCAAATCACAGCAATCGTGGTAATGACGTTCTCTGGTTGTCTACACTTCCGTCCAAATGTGTGAATTTGACATGAAAGCGTGCGATCCCGTCGATGTGGCGCACCAGTTGGACGCGACGGGCGTCGCTCGGGTAGCAAACGCAGTGCAATGGGATTGGGTGCTTGAATCCCGGGCGGAAATCGATCGCTGGTTGGCCGAGTACGGCGAGAAAGACCATTTCGTCCTATCGCCACAGGACGGGCACCTGGAATCGATTCACGCGTTCATGGCCAGCGACTCGGTTCGCGCATTTCTCGACAATGTCGTCCGCCAGCGGTTCCCGGACCGTGCCCATGAAATGGACGGTACGGCGGTGCGCATCGTTGCCGGGCCACATGCCGACGGCGATGCCTGGTGGTTCCACTATGACGCCAGCGTCGTGACGATGGTGGTCCCGTTGTTCCTCCCGGAAGCGGAACCGGGTCGGTCGGGAGAGTTGGTGGGCTACTTCAACAAGCGGCCGTTCCGCCGTTCGGTGATGGTCAACATCTTCGAGAAGATCGTCCATCAGAGCGCCACGTTCCGGCAGCGGATCCTGGACAGCCTCGGCCGCAGCCACGGCCCGACCGTCGTCGACATGAATGTCGGTGACGTGTACCTGTTTTGGGGCTACCGGAGCCTGCATGCCAACATGCCGATCGCTTCCGGCCAGCGGCGCGTGACACTGCTCATTCACTATGGCCAGCCGCACGCGCCCAGCGGCGCGCTGGCCGCGGCCAAGCGCCTGCACTGGGCGTTGCGTGGCCGCACCGACGCCGCGGACCAGCCGGCCACCGCAAGGGCGTACTGACCGGCGTGGTCCGAGGCGGGTGCGGGCTCAGCGGCAGGTGTTGGCGCTGACCCAGCGGCCGTTCCAGCCGACGCAGCCCTGAACCGGCGGTGGCGGCGGTGGCGGCGGCATGTCCTCGGGCAGCGGTGCGTAATAGGCCGGCGGCGGCGCGTACGGCGCGACCGCGCCGAAGTCGGTACATCCACTGACCGTGATGCGTCGTCCGGCGCCGAAGCAGACATCTGCACTGGCGGTGCCCGCGGGGACGACCGCGATCAATCCGGGTACGGCGGCTGCGGCCAGCGCGGCGGCAATCAGCCGGGGGCGCGGCGAGGCGGTACGCATCAGTCGCCCAGCAGTGGACGGTCGGGCTGCTCGAGGCCGCAGCGGTCACGGAAATCGGTCATGGGCTGACGGATTGCCTGAAGTTCACTGTGCGCCTGCGGGTTTGCGTTGAAGAACGTGCGGACTTCGTTGGCGACCTCATCGCGCGGCTTGCCCTGCAGGCTGCCGTAGAAGTCGTTGACGTCCGGGTGCGTGAACAGGTAGGCGGACGCGGCAGCGGCGACACCCGAAGCCACCCCGGCCAAGTCCGCGGGGGTGCAGTTGGGCGCCGTCGGGGCGGCCATCGCCTGACCCGACATCGGCAGGGCGGCGGCCATGACGGCCATGGCGGCTCCTGCGGCAGCTACGACCGCCCGCTGGGCGACCGATTTGGTGAAGGCCATTGCCGTATTCCTTTCCACAGTGCCTTTTCCGGGCGGATCGACCACCCGACACAGCCGGACTGTAGCAGGCGGATTGACTCCGGCGACATTTTCTGGGCCGGCAAATCGGAATCGTGACCGCCCTGCGTGGTTGCAGCTCAGCGGACCCACTGGCGGAGGCGCTGCCGCGCGCCGTCAAGGCCGATTCTGGCTAACTCGTGGTGTGTTGTTTTTCACTATGGGAAACACGATTCACCGTCAAGAACGATGTATTGGCAAACCGGATGTACGTCCGGTGCCGGTGCGTTCCTCTGATGAGCGGACGTAACGCGCTGACCGATTGCCGAGGCATTCGGCAAACGCGGTGAGTGACGAGGAGTGGTCCATGGATGCTGTGATCGGTGTTGCGCTCACCGCAACTACGGCGGGCATCACGCTCGCGTCCGGCGATGAGGCGCCCCACGCCGCTGCCGACGGCGTGACCGTGTCCTTCGATGACCGGCGATCGGCGGGCGCTCAACTGGCCGGCGCGGTGCGCCGCATCTACGCGCAGGGTGCCAAACGTGGCTGCCGCGCCCGCTCGGTCGCCGTCACCTGGACCGCCGACGCCGACGGTCATGTCGCCGGATTCAGCGGACTGCCGGCCGAACTGGATGTCGATCTGCTGCCGGTCCCGCTGGCATCGGCAGGCTCGGCGCTGGTGTCCGATTCCGACTATGCCGACACGGTTGTCTGCGTCTTGGAACCGGATGTGGCGCGCGGGCTACGGGGTCACGCCGTAGTCGCGGATACCGACGAACCTCGGGCCGCCGTTGCGGTGGGACTGCATGACGACGACGCGGCCGACTGGCTGGCCGAGGTCCTCGGCGGACTCGACAGCCGGCCTCGGCGGCTCGTGCTCGTCGGCGCCGACGAGCACGTGCATCCAGTCGCTGCGGAACTGTCGAACCACATTCGCATTGATTCGGATGCCGATTCGATCCTGGCGCTCGCGCGTGGTGCCGCGTTGGCCTCGGCTCGCGACGCTGCTCCCGCAGGTGTGGATGAGCAAGGCCCCAAACGCCTTGCCAGGAGGCCGGTTTGGCTGACGTCGGTGGCGCTCGCGGCGATGGTGCTGGTTTCGGCTCTTGTCGCGACCATGCCTCTCGGCTCTGCCGGCCCATCGCCCGCGCCGGCACCCGCACACGTGCCCGTCTCGCCTGCCGTGCAAGTGCCGCCGAAGCTGAGTCCGAGTCCGCGTCCGAGTCCGATTCCGCCTGAGCCGGAGCCGTCCGCAGTGCCGGCGCCGGCATCGGATGCGCCCGCGGTCAACCAGAAGCAGAACCAGAGCGATACGTCCGCCGGGGTGCCCGAAGGCCGCGCGCCGCACGTTCCGCCGCTAGCCGTCGAGCCCGCGGTTCCGGCGCCGCCGCAAGTTGCCGAAGCGCCGGACAACTGCGTCGTGTTGTGCGGTTTCGTGCTCTAGGCAGTTTGCGGAGATTGCTTGGCAAGCCCTCGGCGAGCTTGGCATGCTTGGTCCACTATGGGTGATCTCGGAGTGTTCGGCGCGTGGCTCATGCTCGCCTTGGTCGTCGGCGGGGCGGTCTGCATGGCGGTCGGCTGTGTGTTCGTGACGCGACGCATCATCGCCCGGGATGCGCGCCCGGAACAGAACTCGTTCCTGTCCCCGTTCCTCACCGTCGTGGGCCTCGTCTACGGGGCGCTCCTGGGATTCACGGTGGTCGTCGGTTGGCAGCAGTTCCTCAGTGCGGAGACGAATGTCGCCAACGAAGCATCGACGCTGACGACGCTGTACCGCCAGACCGTCGCGATGCCGCAACCCGAGCAGGCGCAGGTTCGCGAGCAGCTCCGCAAGTATGCCGCCGCGGTGCAGGGCCCCGCCTGGGGCATGGACGAATTCGCCGACATCAGCAACAACGGCCGCAATGCACTCAGCGAGCTGTATCGCGTTGTGGGAACGCATGGTTCGGGGCCGAGTGTGAGCCCGATCGATTCGCAGTTCCTGAGCGAGCTGACGGTGCTGGCCTCCGACCGCAGCGAGCGCATCCTCAATTCCCACCAGCGCATCCCGGCACTGTTGTGGTGCGCCCTGATCTTCGGCGGGGCGGTGTTGATCCTGCTGACGTGCTTCATGCGGCTGGAGAACGCCCGTGCGCACGCGGTACTGGTCGGCGCCGTCGCCATCCTGTTGTCACTGCTGCTGTACGTCATCTACACCCTCGACCATCCGTTCGGCCCCATAGGCGTTACCCCGCAGCCGTTTTCGCATGCGGTCAAGGTGTTCGACCTGGTCGACCGCGGCAGCTGAGCGTCGCTCCGCGGGCCGATCGGCGGCCGACGGTCTATTATCTGCGTATGAATGCAGATAACCAGGTGCCGGCGCCACTCGCCGACGACCAGGTGCGTCTGGTGGCCGAAGTGTTCCGGATGCTCGCCGACCCGACCCGCGTCCAACTGCTGTGGGCGTTGAGCGCATGCGAGCTGTCGGTCAATGAACTGGCCGAGCGCGTCGGCAAGCCCGCGCCGTCGGTGTCACAGCATTTGGCGAAGCTGCGGATGGCGCGATTGGTCCAGACGCGACGTGCCGGTACGACGATCTTCTACAGCCTCGAGAACGAGCACGTGCGTCAGTTGGTGGTCGACGCCGTGCACAACGCCGAGCACGCGGGTCCCGGGGTGCCGGCACATCATCGTCAGGATCCCGGTGTGCGGAGGCTCGACGCCGACACCGCTGTGCGCAAGGGCGGCCGACGATGAGCGCGCACCACCACCATCACAACGACCACGACCACGACCATGCGCACGACCACGGCCACTCCCACGGTGGGTGGGGCGCGGTCCGCGGGCTGTTCGCTCCGCATTCGCATGACGCGGCGGACAGCCTGGACAGCGCGCTGGAATCGAGCGCCGCAGGCATCCGGGCGGTCAAGATCAGTCTGCTGGTGCTGGCCCTCACCACAGTCGTGCAGATCGCCATCGTGGCGGCGTCCGGGTCGGTGGCCCTGGCTGCCGACACGATTCACAACTTCTCCGATGCCCTGACCGCGGTGCCGTTGTGGATCGCATTTGCGTTGGGCGCCAAGGCCGCAACCCGCCGCTACACCTATGGCTTCGGCCGGGTGGAGGACCTGGCGGGATTGTTCGTGGTCGGCATGATCACCCTGTCGGCGGTCATCGCCGGCTATGAGGCGATACGGCGGTTGATCCATCCGCAGGTCATCGACCACGTGGGGTGGGTGGCGCTGGCCGGACTGGTCGGATTTCTCGGCAATGAGACGGTGGCGGTCTACCGCATCCGGGTGGGGCGGGAGATCGGGTCGGCGGCGTTGGTCGCGGACGGCATCCACGCACGCACCGACGGCTTCACGTCACTTGCCGTGGTGCTCGGCGCCGGCGGAGTGGCCCTCGGATATCCGCTCGCGGATCCGATCGTCGGGTTGATCATCACGGTGGCAATCCTGGCCGTGCTGCGCACGGCGGTGCGAGATGTGTTCCGCCGCTTGCTCGATGGTGTCGACCCGGCGCTCGTCGACACCGCCGAGCAGTCGCTGGCAGCCGAACCGGGGGTGCGGTCGGTGCACAGCGTGCGCATGCGGTGGCTGGGGCATCGCCTGCACGCCGACGTCGAACTCGACCTCGATCCCGAGCTGAGCCTGGCGCAGGCCCACCAGATCGCCCACGACGCCGAGCATCGTCTGGTGCACGCCGTACCCAAGCTCACGACGGCGCTGATCCACGCGTACCCCGCGCGCTAGCCCCTGTCGATGGCGCCGAGTTGTTGTAGTTGGGCGAACGTGTCGACGACACCCCAGACTTCGGCGATCTGTCCCTCGGCAAACCGGATGATGAACATCTCTTCGTACACAACGGTTTTCCCGGTCGGCGCCAGTCCGCGATACTCGCCCAGATGTGTCCCGGTCACAGTCTGGCGTGAGGCGAGCTTGTCGTGGTCGACCACCATGTCTTCGACCACGACGTGGATGTCAGGGAAGGCGCGCAGGAGCAGGGTCCAGATGCGTTTCATGGTGTCCGGCCCGGAACCGGCCGCGAGCGGGGAGTGGACCACGGCGTCGGGGAGGAGGACGTCGTCGATCGTGCTCACGATGTCGTCGATGTCTCCGCTGTTGCAACTGCAGTGGAATCGCTCGAAGGTCGCGACATTGGTGCTCGTGGGTGTCGTGGACATGGACCCTCCTTGCGATGTGGCGCAACGGTTCGCGAGCCCACCCGGCCCTCAGCCCGCGTTGCCTGTGCGGTCTGCCAGCCCCAGTCTCAGGTGCTCGCTGTGATAGACGGCTTCGTCGAGCAGTTGCGCGACGTGGTTGTCGTACAGGGTGTAGACGATGCTGCGGCCGCTCCGGGTACCGGTCACCAGCCCGAGATTGCGCAGCAGCCGGAGTTGGTGGGAGACGAGGGATTGTTCGAGTCCGATGGCGTCGGCGAGGTCGGTGACGGAGCGAGCGCCCTGGCGTAGCTCGGTGAGGATCATCAACCGGCTCGGTGTCGCGAGCGCCTGCAGCGTCGTGGCGACCTGGGCTGCGGCGTCAGCGTCGAGCCGCCCGGTTGGGCGATCACGTCCCTCGACACCATGTCCCACCGTTGTAGTGTACTAGGGCGCACACATGAAGACGTATTCATTTGTTCTGATAACGTTGGCTGCATGTGTTCGCGAGGTGCGTCATGGCGACGGTGATTCAGGCTGCTCGCCCGGAGAGGGTCGCCGCGGCGGTGGCACCGTCACGCCGCAGGTGGTTTGATCTGTCCGAGATGCGCTGGGCGGCAGCAGCTTTGGTGTTGTTCCTGGCCGGTTTGGTGCTGCAGTTGGCCGGTGGGCCGACGTGGACGTGGTGGGCTCTGTACCTGGCCTGCTACGTCACCGGCGGTTGGGAACCGGCACTGGCGGGGCTGCAGGCGCTGCGCGAGAAGACCCTCGACGTGGATCTGCTGATGGTCGTCGCCGCGATCGGTGCGGCGTCGATCGGCCAGGTCACCGACGGCGCCCTGTTGATCGTCATCTTCGCGACCTCCGGCGCACTGGAAGCGTTGGCCACCGCACGGACCGCGGACTCGGTGCGCGGTCTCCTGGATCTGGCGCCCGACACCGCGACCCGGTTGTCCGACGACTGCGAGCACGTCGTGCCGGCCAGTGAGCTGGCGGTCGGCGACGTGGTGCTCGTGCGCCCGGGGGAGCGCATCTCCGCGGACGCCACGGTGCTCGACGGCGCCAGCGAGGTCGATCAGGCGACCATCACCGGTGAACCGCTGCCCGTCGACAAGGCCGTCGGCGCCGAGGTCTTCGCCGGCACGCTGAACGGCACCGGGGCACTGCGGATTCGGGTCGACCGACGGGCCGCCGACTCGGTCGTGGCGCGTATCGCGGCGCTGGTGGAAGAGGCGTCCCAGACCAAGGCCCGCACGCAGCTGTTCATCGAGAAAGTCGAGCAGCGCTACTCGATCGGGATGGTTGTCGTCACCCTCGCGGTGTTCGTGATCCCGCTGCTCGCGGGCGACTCCGTGCGGGAGGCGCTACTGCGGGCCATGACCTTCATGATCGTCGCGTCCCCGTGCGCGGTGGTGCTGGCCACGATGCCGCCATTGTTGGCGGCGATCGCCAATGCCGGGCGCCACGGCGTGCTCGTCAAGTCGGCGGTGGTCATGGAACAGCTCGGCACCGCCACCCGCGTGGCGTTCGACAAGACCGGAACGTTGACCCGGGGGACGCCGGAACTTGCGGAGATTCGGCTACTGACAGCTGATTTCACACGAGACCAGGTGCTGGCGCTGGCCGCGGCCGCCGAGCATCCGAGCGAACATCCGCTGGGCGCGGCCATCGTCCGTGCGGCGAAGGCGCGTCGACTGGTCCTGCCGCGTGTCGCCGATTTCGCCGCCGAACCGGGCCGCGGCGTGCGGGCCACCGTGAACGGACACCCGATCACCGTGTCCTCACCGTCGACGGAAAGCGACGAGGCGGTGGCTCAGTTGGAGCAGCGCGGTTGCACCGCGGTCGTCATGGCGGTCGACGGTCGTGCGGTCGCAGTGTTCGGCATGACCGACGAACTTCGCCCCGACGCCCACGGCGCGGTCGCCGCCGTCGCCGCCCTGACGGGGCAGACCCCGGTCCTGCTCACCGGTGACAATGCCGCGGCGGCAAGGCAATTGGCCGGTCAGGTGGGCATCGCCGAGGTGCGCGCCGGCCTGCTGCCGCACGACAAGGTGGCGGCCGTCCGGGACTTGCAGGCCGACGGCCATCGGCTCGTCATGGTCGGCGACGGCATCAACGACGCGCCCGCGCTGGCGGCGGCGCACCTGGGCGTGGCGATGGGCGGCGCTGGATCGGATCTGACCCTGCAGACCGCGGATGCCGTCGTCATCGGCGATGACCTGCGCACCATCCCCGCGGTGATGGCACTGTCGCGGCGCGCCCGCCGCGTGGTGATGGCCAACCTGGCCATCGCGGCGACTTTCATTGCGGTGCTGGTCGTCTGGGACCTCGTCGGCACCTTGCCCCTCCCGTTGGGGGTGGCGGGTCACGAAGGCTCGACGATCATCGTCGGGCTCAACGGACTGCGGCTGCTCCGGCGTGGTGCCTGGCGCGCGGCTCAGTCCTCGTAGGGGACGAACTCGTCCTTGCTGACCCCGCACACGGGGCACACCCAGTTGTCAGGAATGTCCTCGAACGCGGTGCCGGGGGCGATTCCGCTGTCGGGGTCGCCGTCGGCGGGGTCGTAGATCATGCCGCAGCGCACGCAGATCCACAGCTGGGCGGTTTGGGTCTCGGTCATGGTGTGTCCGTTCGGAGAAGTGGTGTGGTCAGGGCTCGACGTGCGCCGGGGCGAGGCTGAAGCGGTTGGCCCGCCCGAAGGTGCCGAAGTCGTTGAAGCGGACACCGTTGTCGCGCAGCACTTTCTGGCAATCGTGCTTGATCGCCTCGCGGAGGTAGAACGGGTCACGCACCAGGAAGTGGTGGATGGCGTGGGTCTCGCCGAAGTTGAAGCACAGGGCGTGGAACGGCTTGAGCCACTTGGCCGTCCAGACCTGGGTCTGCTGCATCACGTTGTGCTCCTCGACATCGCCGTAGTAGTGCATGTTGGAACTGACGAAGTGCAGGCAGAACGTGCGCACCGCGTTCGGCGCCAGCAGCGTGACGGCCACGAAGTTCAGCGCCGTCACCCAGCTGCCGGAAATACCGCTGCCGGTGACGAATTCGTAGACGTGCACACCGATGAACAGGTGCCACAGCGTGTAGTGGATGGTTCCGAGCGGGAAGTACAGGGCGAGCGTCTTGGCTGCGAGCTGGCGTGCCTCTTCGGGGGAGCGGGCCTCGTGCTTGATGTAGGCGGTGACGATGGCGCGCTGTCGGAGGGGCTTGGTGTAGATGCCGAGCATCGAGTCGAGCAGGCTGAGCAGCCGGTGGCTGCCCCAGCCTTCGCCGTTGGTGATGCCCCGTTCCTCGAGATCTGAATCGGTGCCCGAGACCTCGTGGTGGTGCAGGTGCAGCGTCCGCCGGATCCAGGGATTGATGGTGCTGGGCCGGAAGAACCAGACCCCGAACATCATCACGTTGTGCACCAGGCGGTTCTGCCGGAAATACATCGAGTGGATGAGGTCGTGCTCCAGTTCGTGCAGCAGTGACAGCCAGAACGCGGTGATCAGGATGGTCGCGTACCAGGGCAGGATGCCGGCCGCGTAGAGGGCGGCGTCGACGAGGACGCCGGCGATCGACGCCAGGAAGATCGCCATCCCGACGCCGTCCTGGTGGGCGGTGAGGAACGGATGGCGTTCCCGCCAGCCGTTGCCGATGCGGATGAGCTCGCCCCGGATCGCGGCGATCCGGTTGCGGTCCTCGTCGGCCAGGTTGCGCTCGCCGGGTAGGCGGGTTGCGATGCGTGCCATGATCTCTCCATTCAAGTTAGAGAACGAATGTTCCGTAAGATATGGTTGCCGATATGGCGAGGTCAATAGCTATAGTTGGATTCGTGACCGGCAACACAGAGAACAAACGCTCTCTATCTGTCGAGGCGGACTCCGGCAACGGGCGGGATCGGCATGGGCGTCGGACGCAGCAGGAGCGCCGCGAGCACACCCGCCGCGCGTTGATGACGGCGGCGCTGGAACTGACCGGCAACGGGTCGAGCTTCGATGCGCTGAGCCTGCGGCAGCTTGCCAGTAAGGCGGGTGTCGCGCCGTCGGCGTTCTACCGCTATTTCCAGTCGCTCGACGACCTCGGCCTCGCAGTGATCCATGAGACGTTCCGCACGCTCCGCGAGATCATGGGCGAGATGGCCACGCTCGACATCGACTCGTCCGGTGGCGCCATCCACGTCGGGGTGCAGGCGCTTCGTGGTGTGGTCTCGCGGGACCATGCGCACTTGGCGTTCCTGGCGCGCCAACGTGCGGCCGGGCATTCGGTGCTCCGGCGCGAGATCCGGTCGGAGATCCGTTTGTACGCCAGTCAATTGGCCACCTACATGGCCCGGTTCGAACCCATCCGGTCGTGGAGCGTCGGCGATGTGGAGATGCTGTCGAGCATGTTGATGGCCACGATCCTCGCCGGCATCGACTCGATGCTCGAGGTCATCGCGCGCGGACTCGACGAAGAGACGACGGTGCGCGATCTGGACGCGGCCGCCGCGATGCTCGAGCGCCAGATTCGGTATCTGAACGTCGGTGCCACCGCGTGGCGGAGCGATTGATCTTTCGCGGAACTGAAACCCGTTTACTACCAACAGGAGTGACATGACATTCTCACTACAGCTCAGCGATGACGTCATCGAGGTGCGCGACTGGGTACACCAGTTCGCCGCCGAGGTCGTCCGCCCTGCCGCCGCGGAATGGGATGAACGGGAGCAGACGCCGTGGCCGATCATCCAGGAAGCGGCGAAGATCGGGCTGTACTCACCGGAGCTGTTCGGCACCCAGGCTGCCGAACCGAGCGGGCTCGGCATGCTGACCGTGTTCGAGGAATTGTTCTGGGGAGACGCCGGAATCGCGCTGTCTATCATGGGTACCGGCCTGGCCGCGGCGGCCCTGGCGGGCAACGGAACTCCTGAACAGATCGGTCGCTGGCTGCCCGAGATGTTCGGCTCGGCCGCGGACCCGAAGGTCGCGGCCTTCTGTTCATCCGAGCCCGACGCGGGCTCGGACGTCGGGTCCATCCGAGCCCGGGCTCGCTACGACGAGGCGACCCGGGAATGGGTGCTCAATGGCACCAAGACCTGGGCCACCAACGGCGGCATCGCCAACGTCCACATCGTGGTCGCGTCCGTGTACCCGGAACTCGGGTCGCGCGGCCAGGCCAGCTTCGTCATCGGGCCGGACACCAAGGGGCTGTCCCAGGGGCAGAAGTTCAAGAAGCACGGCATCCGGGCGTCACACACCGCGGAGGTGGTGCTCGACAACGTGCGGCTGCCGGAGGACGCGATCCTCGGCGGCCGGGAGAAGTTCGAGGCCCGGGTGGCTCGGGTGAAGTCAGGTGTGTCCGCGGGCGGCCAGGCTGCGATGAAGACGTTCGAGCGGACCCGTCCGACGGTCGGGGCGATGGCGGTCGGGGTGGCCCGGGCCGCCTACGAGTATGCCCTCGAATATGCCTGCCAGCGTGAGCAATTCGGCAAGAAGATCGGCGAATTCCAGGCCATCGCGTTCAAGCTCGCGGATATGAAGGCCCGCATCGACGCCGCCCGCCTGTTGGTGTGGCGGGCCGGCTGGATGGCGCGCAACAATGTGCCGTTCGAGAACGCCGAGGGCTCGATGGCGAAACTGGTGGCCAGCGAGACTGCCGTGTACGTGACCGACGAGGCGATTCAGATTCTCGGCGGCAACGGGTACACCCGCGACTATCCGGTCGAGCGGATGCACCGCGACGCCAAGATTTTCACCATCTTCGAGGGCACCAGTGAGATTCAGCGGCTGGTGATCTCGCGGGCGGTGACGGGTCTTACGATCCGCTGAGTCAGGACTCGTCGATGCGGTGCTGGTAGGCGGCGCGCGCTGCTGGGTCGAAGTCGAGGAACGTGCGGTACGCGCCCAGTCGCTGGTTGACGACGTCGCGCAGCCTGCGTCCGATCAGCGGTTGGCTGCGCAGGATCGGCCCGATGATCCTGGGCACGAACACATCTGCGGTCGGCCGCGTGACCGCGGCAACGATAGCCTCGGCGACGTCGTCGGGTTGCGCGGTGGGGATGAACTTCAGCCCGGCGGTCCCGGCGATGAGTTCGGTGTTCGTGAACGACGGCATCACGCAGGTGAACTCCACTCCCGTGCCGGCGTATTCGACGCGCGCGGTCTCGGTGAGCGCAATGACGGCGGCCTTGGTGGCGCAGTAGGTGAGACCGCCGGGTACCGGAGTCTTCCCTGCGGATGAGGCGATGTTGATGATGTGGCCGGACGCGCGCTCGACCATGGCGGGCAGGGCCAGGTGCATGCCGTTGATGCAGCCCACGACGTTGATCTCGACGGCGCGCCGGTGCCGGTCGGCCGGCTGTTCGAGGAACCGGCCGATGGGCATGATCCCGGCGTTGTTGATGAGGACGTCCAGCGGCGCGTGGGCCGTCGCCTCTTTGTGGAACGTGGCGAACGACTCGTAGTCGGAGACATCGACGGGGTAAGCCTCGGTGCCCGGGCCGACGACACCGGCGGCCGCGATGGCCGACTCGTTGTCCAGGTCGCCGATCACGATGGTGGCGCCACGCCGGTACAACGCCTTGGCTGTGGCCAGGCCGATGCCGCGGCCGGCGCCGGTGATCGCGATGCGTCGTCCACGTAGGGAAGTGGCGCCCATGGCTTGCTCCTCGAGTTCGTCGTGATGCTTCGAATGTAAATCAACTTACATTTGATGTGCAAGAGGCCTTGACGTTCGAATGTAACCTAAGTTATGTTTCAATCACCACGTCGAGCGTGGTCACAGGGGTAGACCGCTCGCGTGTGCAGTCTCAACGACCTATCGGCACACGAAAATGGTGAAGCGGATGATTGGTTCAACAGAACAGGAAACGCCCGTGGTCACCGGGCTGCGCGAGGTGTTCGCCACGGGCCGCACCCGCGACATCGCGTGGCGGCTCGAGCAACTGCGCGGTATCGAGCGGATGTGCGACGAAAGCGAGCAGGAGATCGTCGAGGCTCTCGCCGCAGATTTGGGTCGCCCTGCTTTCGATGCGTGGCTGGCCGACATCGCGTCGACCAAGGCCGAAGCGGCGTATGCGCGTAAGCATCTCAAGAAGTGGATGCGCCGGCGTCCCGTCGGCCTGCCGCTCAGTCAGCTGCCGGGCAAGGGCTGGGTGCAGTACGACCCGCTCGGTGTGGTGCTGGTGATCGGGCCGTGGAACTACCCGTTCTACCTCAGCGTCGGGCCGCTGGTCGCGGCTGTCGCGGCCGGCAACTGCGCTGTGGTCAAGCCGTCCGAACTCGCCCCGGCGACCTCTGCGGTGCTCGCACGTCTGCTGCTGAAATACCTTGACCCCGAGGCGATCAGGGTTGTCGAAGGCGACGGTGCGACGACGCAGGCCCTGCTGGCGCAGGGGTTCGATCACGCCCTGTTCACCGGCGGCACCGAGGTGGGCAGGAAGATCATGGCCGGCGCAGCTCCGACGTTGACGCCGGTCACGCTGGAACTCGGCGGTAAGAGCCCGGTCATCGTGACCGCGGACGCCGACATCGACGTCGCGGCCCGGCGGATCGCGTGGGTGAAGCTCCTCAACTCTGGGCAGACCTGTATTGCCCCGGACTACGTACTGGCCGAACGGCCGATCGCCGACGAGCTCGTGGCCAAGATCGCCCAGAACATCGAGCGATTCCGGTCGGGGGAGCAGACGAAATCGCAGCGCATCGTCAACGAGCGTCAGTTCGATCGGATCATCGACCTGATCGCCTCGACGACCGGCACCGTCGTTGCCGGCGGTGCGGCCGACCGCGCGACTTTGCGCATCGAACCCACCGTGATCCTCGATCCGGCGGCGGATGACCCGGTCATGGCCGAGGAGATCTTCGGTCCGGTCCTGCCGGTGGTGCGGGTCGGTTCCGTCGATGCCGCCATCCGATACATCAACGCCAAGCCGAAACCATTGGCGCTGTATGTGTTCACGGAGAAGCCGGGACTGGCGCGCAGCGTCATCGACGCCGTCCCCTCCGGTGGCGCGGTCGTCAACCACATCGCGATGCACGTGATGGTGCCGCAACTGCCGTTCGGCGGTGTCGGACCGAGCGGGATGGGCGCCTACCACGGGCGGTGGGGGTTCGAGGCGATGAGCCACCGACGGGCCGTGCTCGCCAAGCGCAGCACTCCGGACCCCACGTTGTTCTACCCGCCCTATGGCCGCGCGGCCATGAAGCTCATGCGAAAGGTTTTCTGATGCGGCGCCTTTCGAGTCTGGATGCGCAGTTCCTGGCAGCCGAGCATGACAACTTCGCAGCGCACTACAGTGGCCTTGCGCTGTTCGAGACCGTCGACGACACCACCATCACCGCTGCGACGATGAAGAGCCGGGTGGCCGCATGCATCGACCGGCTGCCTCCGTTGCATTGGAAGGTCGTGACGGTCCCACTGGGGCTCGACCACCCGGTGTTCGTCGAGACGGATGTCGATCTGGATGACCACATCTTCGAATCCTCCCTACCCGCGCGGGCCACCGATGAAATGCTGGGAGATGCGGTGGCCCGCATCTTGTCGACGCGATTGGACCGCGACAAGCCGCTGTGGCGGTTGGACGTCATCCATGGACTTCCCGGCCGTACCGCGGTCGTCATCACGCTGCACCACGCCGCCGCCGACGGAATCGCGGCAAGTGAGGTCCTGGCGGCGATCATGGACTGCGACGACGAGCCGACGCTGGAGACACGAGGCCGGGAAGCCGAGCCGAATCCGTTGGAGCTGGCCACTCGTGGGCTCGCCGCGCTCCCCGTCCGAGGGGTGCGGGCACTGCTGTCCACCCCGCAGACGATGGCGCACCTCGACCAGGTTCCGGCGATCCGTGCCCTGCCTGGCATCCAGACCCTGGCGCAGCTGATCCGGCGCGACAGCGATGCGAAGCCGCTGCACTCGCCACGGACACGGTTCAACGTGAAACTTTCTGGCGAGCGCACCGTGGCGTTCGGGACGGTTCCGTTCGGTGAGATCAAGTCGCTGAAGGCGCATTTCGGGATCACCGTCAACGACGTGGTGATCGCCCTATGCGCGGGTGCGTTGCGGCGCCGGCTCACCGAGACCGGCGAAGTACCGGCGCAGCCACTGGTCGCCTACATTCCGGTGTCCAAACGGTCGCCCGATGCGCAGGACCGCTTCGGCAACGCGATCAGCTCCATCATCGCGCCCGTGCCGGTTCATCTTTCCCAACTCGGAGAACGACTTTCGTACGCACACGAAACCATGACGCAGGCCAAGCATCGCACCAGCGAGGCTCCGGACACCCTGCTGAGCGATGTGAACGACCCGATTCCCGTGCCGTTGTTCGGCTTCGCGGCGCGCGCTCTGATGGACCTGATCTCGTCGCGATTCTCGCGCCCGCCGATCAACCTGGTGATCTCCAACGTGCCGGGGTCGCCGACCCGGATGACGTGTTCCGGCGCACCGCTCCTTGCGGCCTACCCCGGCAGCGTCGTGTTCGACGGCTTCGCGCTCAACATCACCGTCGTCAGCTATCAGGATGGCCTCGACATCGGAATCGTCGGCGACGCAAAGGCTTTACCGGATGCCTGGGAACTGATGGCGGACTTCCGCCGCGAGCTGGATGACCTGTCCGCCTTGGTGAACGCAGAAAGGATTCCGCAGTGATGACAGCAACTGCCGACGAATTCACGGCTGAACTGGTGGTGCGGCGGCGAACGGCCGCGGCCGACGGGGTGGTGGCCCTGGAGCTTGTCGACCCGCAGGGCCATGCGCTGCCCGAATGGGAGCCCGGCGCGCACATCGATCTGCTGCTCGACGAGGGCCTGGTGCGCCAGTACTCGCTGTGCGGTGATCCGCGCGAGGCCGGCAGCTGGCAGGTGGGCGTCCTGCTCGACCCGAACAGCCGCGGTGGCTCACAGCATGTGCACGAGCGTCTGCACGAAGGCGTTGCCATCCGGGTTCGCGGTCCCCGCAACAACTTTCCGCTCATCGACTCACCGAAATACCTGTTCATCGCCGGCGGCATCGGCATCACACCGATGAAGGCTATGGCGGAAAGCGCGGAGCGCGCGGGCCTCGACTGGACCATGCTCTACCTCGGCCGCACCCGGTCGACCATGGCGTTCCAGCAGGAATTGCAGGACACCTACGGCGACCGCGTGACGGTGTGGGCCGACGACGAGCGCGGCGGCTTCGCGGACCTGGCGGCCGTGCTGGCAGAACCGGCCGACGACACCGTGATCTACAGCTGCGGACCGGAGCCCCTGCTCGCGGCGGTCGAAAAGCACTGCGCCCACTGGCCGGACGGCAGCCTGCACGTGGAGCGGTTCGCGGCGCAGGCGCCGTCTGCCGAGACGCTCGCCGAGGCGTTGGACAGCTACCAGGTGGTGTGCCGGCAGTCGGGAGTCACGGTCGAGGTGTCCGACGGCGTGCCGATGCTGGAGGCATTGGAGGACGCCGGCATTCCCATCATGTCCTCCTGTGGTGAAGGCGTCTGCGGCACCTGCCGGACCACCGTCCTGGAGGGCATCCCCGACCACCGCGACTCGCTGCTGACCGAGGCCGAGCGAGCCGCGGCCGACGTCATCCTGCCCTGCGTTTCGCATTCGCGCTCCGAGAAATTGATCCTCGACCTCTGACCTCGACATCAGCACCAACAAGCAAGGGAGTCCACCATGAGCACCGAGACCTTTACCGACATCGACCTCGCCACAGTCGATCTCACCGACCTGTCGTATTTCCAGGACGGACCGCCGCACGAGTTGTTCGCCCGCATGCGCAAAGAGCCCGGCCCGCACTGGAACGCACTGACGGACGCCGACGAACCCGGCTTCTGGTCGTTCACCAGATATGACGACATCCAGGCGATCAGCAGCAACTCCCAGCTGTTCTCCTCGGCGCGGGGCGGGGTCTTCTTCACGGCCTCCCGGGGCGCCGCGCCGATCGAAGCCCTGCGCGAAGTCATCCTCGGGATGGACCCGCCGCGGCACACCCAGCAGCGCATGGTGGTGCAGGCGGTGTTCACGCCCCGCATGATCCGGCAGATGGAGGCCGAGGTCCGCGCCACGGTCGCCCGGCTCATCGACGACGTGATCGAAAGGGGTACATGTGATTTCGTCGAGGAGATCGCCGTCGAACTGCCCTTGATCGTGATCGCCGACATGCTCGGTGTCGTGCAGGACGACCGCCGACAGCTGTTCGAGTGGACCAACATGCTGTCCCGCGCGGCGGCCACCGGTGACTCCCAGATGGGCATGGGAGCCCTGATCCAGATCGGCGGCTACCTGACGGCGCTGACCGCGGCGCGCAAGGAGAACCCCGGCGAGGACCTGCTGTCGCGGATGCTGGCGGCCGAGGTGGACGGTGAGCGGCTGTCCGAAGCCGAGATCACGTTCTTCTTTGCGATCCTGATGTTCGCGGGCAACGACACCACCCGCAACACCGCCTCGGGCGGCCTGCGGGCGCTCATCGAGAATCCGGCCGAACGGCAGAAGCTGCTCGACGACCCGGAACTGATCCCGGGTGCCGTCGAGGAGATGCTGCGCTGGGTGTCCCCGGTCATCTACTTCACCCGCACCGTCACCGAGGACACCGTCGTCGGCGGACACCCACTGAAAGAGGGTGAGCGCGTGTGCCTCTGGTACCCGGCCGGCTCGCGTGACCCGGAGAAGAACGAGAACCCCGAGACTTTCAACGTGTCGCGCGGGAAGATGCCGCACATGGCGTTCGGCGGCGGTGGCGCACATTTCTGCCTCGGTAATCAGTTGGCGCGCCTGGAATTGCGGGTGCTGTTCGAGGAACTCCTGCGCCGCATCCCGGACATGGAGATCACCGGACCGGTGACCCGGCTGGTCTCGACGTTCTCCAACGAATTGACCTCGATGCCGGTGCGCTTCACGCCGGGCACCCGGGAAGGCTGACCATGTTCCCGGGAACTCACGCGCTGACGATGCCGGACAAGGCGGCCGTCATCATGGCCGAGTCGGGGCGCACCGTCACCTATCGCGAACTCGACGACAGCTCAAGGCAACTCGCTGTCGCACTGGCCGATCTCGGCCTCGTCAAAGGCGATGTCATCGCAATGCTGAGCGACAACGCTGCCGAGTGCTTCACGATCTACTGGGCTGCACTGCGGTCGGGGCTGTACCTGACCGCGGTGAACTTCCACCTCACCGCTGAGGAAGCCGCCTACATCGTGGACGACTGTGATGCCAAGGTGCTGATCGCCGCCGGTCGGCTGGGGGAGTTGGCCGAGCAGGTGCGGGGCCTGGTCCCCGGCGTCAAGCATGCCTACAGCTTCGGTGGGTGCCTGGCCGGATTCGGCTCGTATGCAGACCTTTTGGCGTCTGCGGGCGACCGGACTCTCGCCGACCAACCCCGGGGCAGTGACATGCTGTACTCGTCGGGCACCACGGGGCGTCCGAAAGGGATCAAGCCGCCGTTGCTGCCGATCCAGGTCGACGAACCGGGCGACCCCATCACCGGGTTGTTGGGCACGGCCTTCGGGGTGACCGCCGACGACGTCTATCTGTCTCCGGCGCCGATCTACCACGCCGCACCGCTGCGCTGGTGTGGGGCCGTCCAGGCGCACGGCGGCACCGTCGTGGTGCTCGAGCGATTCAAGGCCGAGACGACGCTCGACGCCGTGCAGCAGTATCGGGCCACGGTCATCCAGGTGGTGCCGACGATGTTCGTCCGGATGCTGCAATTGGCCGACGAGGCCCGGGCTTCCTATGACGTCTCGAGTCTGCGGTTGGCGGTGCACGCCGCGGCACCGTGCCCACCCGATGTGAAGCAGGCCATGATCGATTGGTGGGGGCCGATTCTCGTCGAGTACTACTCGTCGACCGAGGCCTGCGGGTTCACCGTCATCAACTCGCAGGAGTGGCTGGCCAAACGCGGATCGGTCGGCCGCAGCATGCTCGGCCCGGTGCACATCTGCGGCGACGACGGCGAGGAATTGCCCACGGGTGAACCGGGATTGGTGTACTTCGAGCGCGATGTGCGCCCGTTCGAGTACCACAACGACCCGGCCAAGACCAAGGAAGCCGAACATCCGGCGCACGACAACTGGACCACGGTGGGCGACATCGGCTACGTCGACGCCGACGGTTATCTCTTTCTGACAGACCGGAAGTCGTTCATGATCATCTCGGGCGGCGTGAACATCTATCCGCAAGAGGTCGAGGACGCCCTGGCGTTGCACCCGGCGGTGTTCGACGTCGCCGTCATCGGGGTTCCGGATCCGGCCATGGGCCAGCAGGTCAAAGCAGTCGTCCAACTGCGTGACGGCGTGGACCCGAGCGAGGAGCTGGCTGCGCAACTCATCGAGCATTCCCGAACGAAGGTCGCGGTGTTCAAGACACCGAAGACCGTCGACTTCGTCGAAAGCCTGCCGCGTACCCCGACCGGAAAGCTGGTCAAGCGCACACTGGTGCAAAAGTACGCGGCCATGCCGGCCGGCTGAGGCGATGAGGCGAATCGTGGGCGTCGAGGATTACTTCGACGCGGCGATGGAACTCCTTGTGACGCAGGGCCCCACCAGCATCAAGGTGGGCGCCCTGTGTTCGATGCTGGGCGTGACGACGGGGTCGTTCTACGGCTACTTCCGCGGATTCGAGGATTTCGTCGAAGCGCTGCTCATCGCGCGCTTGTCGACGCAGAACCGCCGGCTGGCCGAACTGACCGCCAGTCGTGCGTTGCCAGGAGCGCGAATGGCGCAGCTGCGAGAAGTTGCGCGGGACGTCCCGCACGAGGCCGAGGCCGCGTTGCGGACGTGGGCGGCCGGCAATCCGACGGTGGCTCGGCTGCAACAGCGCCTCGACGAGGAACGGTTCGCCATTCTGGTCGAATTCCTCGGCCCCATCGTGGCGACGCCGGAGGACGCCACTCGACTCGGCGACTTCGGGATGGTCCTTCTGATCGGGTGGCAGCACCGCCAGGCCGGCACCTGCGGCCCGAAGTTCGACGTCATGTTCGACCACTTCGAAGCAGTCATCCGCCAAGAAGCGCGGGCTGGGTAGCTGCACGCCGAGCGCAAATGTAAGGATCATTACATCGTGCCGGCACAGAGTCGGAGGGCTGGTTGAACCCGCGGGGAGGAGTTGCCGTGCGCCTCTTGGTCACGCGTGAGCAGTATTTCGACGCCGCCATGACGTTGTTGGCGACCGAAGGCGTCGGAAAGCTGAAGATCGCGACGCTGTGTAAGGCACTCAACGTCACGACCGGATCGTTCTACGGGTACTTCGGCAGCTTTGACGGATTCGTGGCCCAGTTCCTCGCCTATTGGGAGGAAACGCAGACCGAGCGGTTGGGGCAGTTGGCCGGCGTCCCCGGCGATCTCGCGGCACGCGTACACCTGCTGAAGCGCCTGACCGCGGGGCTGCCTCATTCGGCCGAAGCCGCGATCCGCGGCTGGGCCCATTCCGACGAGCAGGTCGCCGCGGCCCAGAAGCGGGTGGACGACCGCCGCATCGAGATCGTGACCGACCTTCTGGCACCCGCCGTCGGCTCGCGCCGCGAGGCGACCACATTGGCGATGATGGGTATCACCCTGCTGATCGGCATCCAGCAGTGGCGCTCGCCCGTGACTACCAGGGATTTCAACCGCATCTTCAACGAGTACGAGAAGGTGCTGTTCGCCCGGATGGCCGGCGATCAGGGCATCGTGTAGCCGCCGCTGACCGAGATCAGCTGCCCCGTCACCTGGCGTGCGGCGAACGGCGACGAGAACCACGCCACCGCGCGGCCGACGTCCTCAGCGGTGGTCAAACGGCGCATCGGGGTGTCCTTCAACATGAAGTCGATCTGCTTGGGGTTGAAGACCTCGTCCTCGCCGACGGCCCACAGGCTCGAGGCGCCGATCGCGTCGGGCCCGTCGGGCATCACGAGGCCGGGGCACACGACATTCGACCGGATCCCGTGCCGTCCGTGTTCACGTGCGGTGGTACGGGCCAGCGCAACCATGGCGGCCTTCGACGCGCCGTAAACCCCCTGCCGGATCTGTCCGAAAGCGGCGTCGCTGGCGATGAACACGATTGCGCCGCAGCCGGCATCGCGCATGGGACCGATCGCCGCCTGCGTCGCCGCCAGAGCGCTGAAGAAGTTGATCTCCATCGTGCGTTGCCATTTCACCCGGTCGGTATCGGTGGCCACGAACCCCGGGACGCTCCAGCCCGCGTTGTTGACGAGGACGTCCACTCCGCCCCAGGCATCGACGGCACGGCCGACGGCTGCCTCGGCGCTGCCGGGCACCGTGAGATCGGCGATGACGACCTCGACCTCCGAGGCGCCGTGTGCGAGCGCTTCGGTGCGAACCTTTTCGGCCTGGGGCGCGTCGATGTCGTTCAGGACGATCCGGGCCCCCTCGGCCGCGAAGACGTGCACGATGCCCCGGCCGATGTTGGAGGCGCCGCCGGTGATCACAACGCGGGCGCCCGCCAGTCCCAAGTCCACGACGATCCTCTCCGACCGGGGCCTTCGCACCACGGATTTAATTCAGAATAGAAATCGAGAGTAGATTTGTCTACAAGTGATGGCGCCGATGATCCATGCAGCGCGCGAGCCGCCGGTCTTGACGCCTCAGCAATTTCAAATCTAGATTCAATATTTGAGATCGTTGGATCAGAGGGAGCAAGTCGTGGCAGGAGTGCAGGACAGGGTCATCGTCGTGACGGGCGCGGGAGGCGGGCTGGGGCGTTCCTATGCCCGATTCCTTGCCGCGCACGGCGCGCTGGTCGTGGTCAACGACCTCGGCGGAGCACGGGACGGCTCGGGTGCCGGTACCTCGATGGCCGATACGGTTGTCGAGGAGATTCGCAGTGCGGGCGGGCGGGCAGTCGCGAACTACGCGTCGGTCGCCGACCCCGACGGCGCGGCCGACATCATCCACACCGCGCTGTCGGAATTCGGTGCGGTACACGGCGTCATCAGCAATGCCGGCATTCTGCGGGACGGGGCGTTCCACAAGATGACGCAGGACAACTGGGACGCGGTCATGCAGGTCCATCTCTATGGCGGCTACCACGTCATCCGGGCCGCCTGGCCGCACCTGCGGGAACAGAATTATGGACGCATCGTGGTGGCCACGTCGACCAGCGGCCTGTACGGCAACTTCGGTCAGGCGAACTACGGGGCGGCTAAAGCCGGCCTGGTCGGTTTGATCAACACCCTGGCGATCGAGGGCCGCAAGTACGGCATCACCGCCAACGCCGTCGCGCCGCTGGCTGCAACCCGGATGACCGCTGACATCGCGCCCGCGGAACTCCTGGACAAGCTCGACCCGGAACTGGTGGCCCCGGCCGTCGGGTACCTGGCGTCAGCGGAAAACACTGATACGGGTTCGGTTTTCGTCGTGGGCGGTGGTCTTGTGCAGCGCGTGGCGCAGTTCCAGAATGCCGGCGTCAACTTCACGTCCGCGCCGGATCTCGCGACGATCACCGACCGGTGGTCAGAGATCAGCGACATGTCGGCGGCGACGCTCGGTAGCAACCCGGTGTGATGGGCGCATCGGTGGAGGGCGTGACGCTGACGGAGTCCTACTGGCCGGCCGACCGCAGTGTGCCCCTGGTTGATTTCACGGTGGGTGCACTACTGGCCGATCGCGCTGCGGCGTTTCCGGACCGGGAAGCGCTCGTCGCCGTCCGCCACGGGACCGGCGAGACCGCCCGGCTGACCTATCGCGAACTGTTCGATGAGGCCTGCCGGGTTGCCACTGGTCTACGACGTATCGCGCAGCCCGGTGACTACGTGGCGCTGTGGGCGCCCAACGTGGTGGAGTGGACGACCATCCAATACGGTGCCGCGCTGGCCGGTGTGGTGCTCGTGGCGCTCAACCCGGTATTGCCGGCCGCAGACCTCGACTACGCGTTGCGTCATTGCGGCGCAGTCGTATTGCTGCACGCCGAGGAGAGCCGCGGCTACGCCATGGCGGATGTCGCCCGGGACGTGTGCGCAGCAATCTCGGGGCTTCGCCGAATATCGTTGTCGGACAGCGGTGCCTGGCGGGCCGACCACATCGACCACGATGTGGTCGCGCGTGCTCCCGTGGATCACGACCGTCCCGTCATGCTGCAGTACACGTCGGGCACGACAGGGCGGCCCAAGGGCGTCGTGCTGACCCATCGCGCGCTGGTGAACGTGGCGAAGTTGACGATGGAGGCTGCCGAAATCGAGTCGGCGGCCGTATGTCTGAACCCGTTGCCGCTGTTTCATACCGCCGGATGCGTGATCGCGACCCTCGGGCCGCTGTGGGTGGCCGGCACCGCCGTCGTCTGCGAACGATTCGTCGCACATGAGGTGCTGGATGCGCTGCGCTTCGAGGAAGCATCTGTGTTGTTCTTCGTACCGACCGTCCTCACCGCGCTGCTGGCCGCGCAGGAGGTCAGCCGCCAACGACCGCCGCCGCTGCGCGTCATCATGGGTGGCGCCGCCACGGTTTCTCCACAGTTGATCGACAGTGCCGCAGAGGTTTTCGGCGCCGGGGTGTTCAATCTCTACGGGCAGACGGAGCTGGCCCCGGTACTGACGCTGACGCGGCCGACGGACACCCGCGACGAGCGGCTGTCCACGGTCGGCCGGCCGTTGCCCCAAGTCGACTGTCGGATCGTCGACCCGGCGACGGGGGACATCGCACCCATCGGGCAGGTGGGAGAGATCTGCGCGCGGGGCTATCAGCAATTCGTCGAGTACCTGCACGACCCCGAAGCCACGGCACGTGCGCTCGATCCGGACCACTTCGTCCGTACCGGCGACCTCGGCCGCATGGACTCGCGCGGCTTCGTGTCGGTGACGGGTCGGTTGAAGGAACTGATCATTCGTGGCGGTGAGAACATCGCACCCGCCGAGGTCGAACGTGTTGTCGTGGCCCACGACGAGGTCAGCGATGCGGTTGCGGTCGGCCTGCCCGACGAGCGCCTCGGCGAAATCGTCGCTGTGGTCTGCCGAGTGGCAGACCGGGCGGAACTCAAAGCCGATCTGGTGGACCACGCACGCCGGCACCTGCCCGCATACAAGGTGCCCGCCCGGTGGTTCGTCATCGATGCGTACCCGTCGACGGCGACCGGCAAGGTGCAGCGCCATGCCCTCGCCGCCGCGATCGAGCGCGGTGAGCTCCACGAATTATGAGCAGCACCAGTGCGATTGCCGAGCGGCGCGGGGAACTGCGGGCACACTTTCCGGTGTGGCGTGAACACACACTGGATGCCTGGCTCGATGAATGCGCCGCCCGGTACGCGTCGCGGCCGTTCGTGCTCACCGACGACGTCAGCCTGACCTACCGGCAGGTCGCCGACGAGTCCCGGCGGCTGGCAGCCGGCCTGACGAGGCTGGGGGTGCGGCCGGGCGACCGGGTTGGCCTCATCATGGCGAACTACCCGGAATTCGTGACGATGAAGTTCGCGATCGCCCGGGTCGGGGCGGTCGCGGTGCCCTTCAACTACCTCTACCGCAGCGACGAACTGGCGTTTGTACTAGAGGATTCCGGCTGCCGGCTGCTGGTCACCATGACCGGATTCGGCGACCTGGACTACCAGGCGATGCTGGACGACATCGTCCCCGGCTGGGACCGCGACGACTTCGCCAACCGGTCCGGACGGTCCGGATGCATCACCGCGCTCCGCCACGTCGTGGTCCTTGAAACCGACCGTCCACGCCGGGCTGGGGTGCGGTCGGTACGAGACCTGGCCGAACTTGCCGGCGCAGATGTTGCCGATCACGCGGCATCGCAAGGTGATCCGCGTGGCCCGGGGGACATCCTGTACACGTCCGGGACGACAGGATCGCCCAAGGGCGTGATGACCTCACACGACGGCGTTCTGCGCACGGCTTTCGCCTCGGCGCTGTCGCGCGCGTACGAGGACGGTCGCCGGATTCTGTTCTCGTTGCCGTGTTATCACATGTTCGGTTACGTCGAGGGCCTGCTTTCGGTGATGTACGTCGGCGGCGCCGTGGTGTTGCAGCCCAGATTCAGCGCTGAAGGCTATTTCCGTGGCATTGAGCAGCACCGGGCCACCGATATCCTCTGTGTGCCCACCATGGCAGTGGCCTTGGTGGAGAGCCCGGCTCGCGAGAACTTCGATCTCTCCTCTCTGTCGGCGATCTTGTGCGGCTCGGCGCCGGCACCAATCTGGTTGTGGCAGAGGATCGAACGTGACTTCGGGGTGAGCGAGATCGTCACGGGTTATGGCATGACCGAATGCGGTGGTGCCATGACCCTCACGTTGCCCGAGGACGGCCTGTCATTGACGTCGGAGACGGTCGGTCGCCCGAAATTGGCCGGCGCCGCGGCGGTCGCGGGTACCGACGCGTTGGTCACCTACCGGGTGGTGGACCCGACGACCGGTGTGGATGTCGAACCCGGCGCCGAAGGCGAGCTGATCTCCAGCGGACCCGCCACCATGCTGGGCTACTGGAACCGTGCGGCCGAAACGTCGGCGGCCCTGCGCGGCGGCTGGCTGTGGTCGGGCGACCTCGGCTGCCGGTGTGACGATGGCTATCTCCGGGTGACGGGCCGCACCAAAGAGATGTACAAGAGCGGCGGAGAGTTGGTGATGCCCAAGGAGATCGAGGACCTGCTCGCGGTGCATCCCGACATCAGCCAGGTGTTCGCCGTCGGATTGACCGACGACCGGTGGGGTGAAATCGGTTGTGTGATCGTCATTCCGGCTCCGGGAGCTGCCATCACCGAACAGGATGTGCTGGACATCTGCCGGGCTCGGCTGGCTCGATTCAAAGTGCCCAAGCGGGTGGTGTTCTACCGGGCCGACCAGTTGCCGACCACGCCGACCGGCAAGGTGCAGAAGTTCCGTCTCGTGCAGCAGCTGCGTTCCGGCGGTGGCGCGCCGACTGACTAGGCCACGGTGAAAACGCGGCCGTCGGCTTCGTCTTGGTGGGTCAGTATGTGTTGGGTGGCAAGCAGGTCCAGATGAGCGGCGACCTCGAGTACCGCGGTCATCTGATGGACGACGTCGAGGTCGCCGAGCGCCCGCTCATGCCGGGTCCAGCGCATCTGTGCTGCAACGTCAAACGCTGTGCACGGACCGGCTGCGACGAATTCGGCCACGAGCTCGAGTCGCTGCCGGTGATGATCGAGTAGTTCCTGAGCGCGATCTCCGGTGCGCTGGTTGGCCGGACCGTGCGCCGGTAGCATCCGGGACTGCGGTAACTCGAGAAACAGTTCCAGCGAGGACAGGTACGACTGCAGTGGCAGCGCCTCGGGAGCTCGTTCGAACGCGATGGACGGGGTGATCCGGGGCAGCAGGTGGTCTCCGGTGAACACCATGCCGTCGGCGACATCGTCGAAGACCATGTGTCCGCGGGTGTGGCCCGGGGTGAACCGCGCGACGACCGACGTACCGCCACAGTCGATCACGTCACCATCTGTCAGCCACCGGTCCGGCGCGGTGAACGCGATACCGAGCTCGTACGACTCCCATCGCAGCCCTTCGACGGCGCGGGCGAGGCGTGGGGCTCCCGCGGTCATGAGCATTCCGACCTGCGTCGGATGGACTCCGTTCACCGTCGCGAACGACTCGATGCTGTGCCGTTCCTCGTGCCCCAGCATCAGTTCCGCACCGTATGTGGCGCTCCACCGCAGCGCGAGTGAGTAGTGATCCCAATGTTGGTGGGTCACCAGGATTTGTCTGACGTCGGAGGGTCCGGCGCCGAAGCCGTGCAGCGCGTTGCACAGGGCCGTTTCCGCGGGCGTCCAGTCCCAGCCGGGATCGATGAGAGTGACTTCGTTCGCGCCGAGGATGAGGTAGGCGTTGACCGATGTGAGGCCGGGGAGCGGCAACGGCAGCGGCACCCGGACGACGCGATCGGTGATCAGTTCACATCCGGGGTCGACACCGGAGGTACTCAGCGCAGACATCTCGGCGTCCTCCAGGGCATCTCGTCCAACCAATTTAATTTAACACAGAATTGAAAATGGTGTTACGCTGCGCGTCACGATGGAACCACGCATTGAGAACGTCGGCGGCGCCCGCAGTGTGCTGTTCGTGCCGGGCGATCGACCGGACCGGTTCGCCAAGGCCGCTGCAAGCGGCGCCGATCTCATCGTGCTCGACCTCGAGGACGCGGTGGCGCCGGACGCGAAGAGCGCCGCGCGTGACGCGGTGGATGGGTGGCTGAGCGCCGGCCGGCAGGCCGTCGTCCGGGTCAACGGGACCGATACCCCGTGGTTCACCGACGACGTAGCCGTGGCGTCGGCTCACCAGTGCGCGGTCATGCTACCGAAAGCCCTTGGCGCCGAACATGTTGCGTTGGTCGCGCGCCGGCTGCCCTGCCGAATCCCGTTGATTGCGCTCATCGAGACGGCGTCGGGCATCCAGGCGGCCGGCGAGATTTGTGCCGCCGACCGGATCGCCGCCGTGGCGTTCGGAAGTATCGATCTCAGTGCGGAACTGGGCATCCGCCCCGACGATCGGCAGGCCCTGCTGCACGCCCGCAGCGTCGTGGTGCTGGCGGCCGCCGCTGGGAAGCCGGCGCCCTGGGACGGGGTGACCACCGCCGTGCACGACGACGAGGCTGTCCGCGCCGACGCGGCTCACGCCGCGCAATTGGGGTTCGGCGGCAAGCTCTGCATCCATCCCCGTCAGGTGGCGATCGTCAACGCCCAGTTCGAGCCTTCGCCGGCGGAACAGGCGTGGGCGCAACGCGTTCTGGACGCGGCGGCGGACAGCCGGGGATCGGCATGTGTCATCGATGGATGCATGGTCGACAAGCCCGTCCTCGACCGGGCTGCCCGACTTTTGGCAAGAGCCCGCAACGGCGAATCTCGCGCGGCGTGCGGCCACCTGGAAGGGAATTCGAATTGACCGGGATCGACACCCCATTGACCGCCAACGCCGATGCCGCGCAACGGTTGTACGACGCGTTGCACGCTGGTGACCGAGACGCGCTGGCAGTCCTGCTGCATCCGGACTTCGTCGGCCACACCACGGCCGGTCTCCCGCTGGACCTCGGTGGTGATCGCTCGGGGCCGGACGAGATGCAGCGCGATTTCTGGTGGCGGATCGGCCGCCACTACGTGGCAGAGGCACATCCCGACGAGATGCGCCGACTCGATGACGGACGACTTTTCGTCCGGGGCCGGTACCGCGGCCATGGTCGCGTGTCGGGTAACCGCTTGGACGCCGAGTTCGTTCACGTCCTGACCTTCGCGGCCGACGGCACCATCGTGCGGCTCGATCAACTCACCGACAGCGCTTCCTGGGTTGCGGCGTTAGGCGATGCCGCCGCGCCGCCGGTGATCGATTACACGGTGAGTGACGGTGTCGCGACGGTCTGCCTGAACCGGCCCGAGGTGCGCAACGCGATCGACATGCGGATGGGGGAGGAGACGCTCCGGGTCGCCCAACGGATCGCCGAAGACGGCGCCGTGCGCGCCGTGCTGATCTGCGGCAACGGCCCGGCGCTGACGGTCGGTGGCGACATCGACTACTTTCTGACGACCCCGCCCGACCGGTTCGGCGCCCTGTTCGCCCGCATGACCAGTCCGTTCCATGAGGCGTTCCGGATACTGAGCCGGATCGACGCGCCCATCGTGACCGCCGCACATGGCGCCGTCGCCGGCGGCGGACTCGGTTATGTCTATGCCGCCGATCTCGTCGTCGCCGCGGAAGGCGCGAAATTCGTGACCGGGTTCGCCGGCCTTGGGCTGTCCGGCGACGGCGGTGGCACGTGGCACCTGCCGCGGCTGATCGGGGCGCGTCGAGCTGCCGAGGCCTACCTGCGCAACACCCCGATCACCGCGGACGAAGCGCAGCGCTGGGGGATGGTCAACGCGGTGGTCCCGGCTGACGACCTGCGTGCGCAGGCACTGCAACTGGCCGCCGAGCTCGCTTCCGGGCCCACGCGCGCGTTCGGGCGAATGCGGGCGCTGCTGCGCGAGACGTGGACCCGCGACCTGTCCGAGCAGCTTCTGGCCGAGGCGGAGTCGATGCGGGATCTGGGCGGAAGTGCCGACGCTGCCGATGCCATCGCCGCGTTTGTCGAGAAGCGAAAGCCGCACTTCACCGGCAGGTGAGTTACCGGGCGCGTTTGGGACGCGGCGTGGCGTCCTCGTCGGTGCCGGGTGCGGCGATCGCGTTGCGGACGAATGACGTCGCGTTGCGGACGACCGATTCCACCGATCCGCGGCGCGGCGTCCACCATTCGGCGGCCCAGTTGAGCGATCCGATGATCAGCAGCTGTGCGACGGTCAGATCGAGATCGTCGCGGAGCTGACCTTCGGCATGTGCTGCCCTCATGAGTTTGCGCCAAATGGCGGAGTAGGTGGCTTCCTCCGCCAGCTGCCGGGCGCGCAGGTGCTCGGGCACCTGGCCGCTGTTCCGGATCGATGCCGTGGCGTAGTCGGACAGTTCGAGTTCGTGGCGCAGATGGGTCTCGACCGCGATGAGAATCCGGTCCAGCGGCGACGTGTCGGAGGGCAGCTCGTCGAGCACTGACTGCAGGTGCCGTGCCATGTCGGCGATGCCGCTCCACATCACCTCTTCGATCAGATCTTCGCGTGAGGGGAAGTAGTAGTAGATCGCCGGCGCCTGGAGCTCCGCGTGCTCGGCGACGTCGGTGAGGCGAGTGCCCGCATAACCCTTCGTGCTCAGCACGTGCGCTGCGGCATCGAGGATGCGCCGACGGGTGCGAGCCGACTTGGAATCCGCGTCGCCACTGTCCTCTGACGCCAGAGCCTGAGCCGATTTTCTAGCCATCGTTCAACTATATGGGGAACGGTGGGTAAACCGTCTGCCGGGCGCGCGGGCGGGTGCCTGTGCCGTTCACCGTGGACGTGCCGCTCACTCGGCCGTGATTGACCAACCTTCAAGTTTTAATCTATATTCAAAATTGACTGAGGTATGGAGGTGATGTGCGTGAAGGTTTTTCGAAGCATCGACGAGTTCGCGGCAGCGGAGGGGACATCGTTGGGCCCCACCGACTGGCTGACGATCGATCAGGACCGGGTGAACAAGTTCGCCGACGCCACCGGTGATCACCAGTGGATTCACGTCGACCCGGAACGGGCCGCGCAGGGGCCCTTCGGAACCGCGATCGCCCACGGTCTGCTGACGCTGTCGCTGACACCGGTGCTGGCGCACGACCTCTACACCGTTGAGGGGGTGAAGATGGCGGTGAACTACGGCTACAACAAGGTGCGCTTCGTCTCGCCGGTCCCCGTCGGCTCGAAGATCCGCGCTTCTGCCGTGGTCGGTCCGGTCACCGTGGTGCCGGGCGGTGTTCAGGGGCAGCTGACGACGACCATCGAGATCGAAGGCTCGGACAAGCCGGCGTGCGTCGTCGAATCCATTGTGCGGTACTACTCATGACCGAGCCGGTGCTGCTCGACGTGGCCGGCAGGGTGGCCACAGTCACGCTGAACCGTCCCGAGCAGCGCAATGCCATCACCGTCGCCCTCGGGGCGGCGTTGGATCGGTCCCTTCGTGAGGCTGCCAGCCTGGCCGACGTCGTCGTGGTTCGCGGTGCGGGTGGGAACTTCTGCGCAGGAGGGGATTTCCACGAGCTGGGACGTCTGCGTGCGGACGGCCGCGATGCGATGGCCAAACTCTTCGACAACTTCCGCCGTGCCTGCGCGGTGATCGAGAGTCTGCCGATACCGGTGATCTGCGCGGTGGAGGGCTATGCGACGGCCGGCGGTTTCGAGCTCGTCCAGGCGGCGGACATCGTGCTGCTGCACGAGAATGCGGTGCTTGCCGACATCCACACGAAGTTCGGGCAGATCCCGGGTGGCGGCAGCACGCAGCGCTTGCCGCGGCTCGTCGGACGTCAACGCGCACTCGCGCACATTCTCACCGCGGACAAACTGACAGCTGCCGAAGCGCTCGACTGGGGCCTGGCGTACCGCGTGTTCGGGGCCGGCGAATTCGATTCGGCGGTGGCGGGTTTCGCCACCACCCTGGCGATGAAGGACCGCACCGCACTCGAACGGACCAAGGCACTCGTCTACCGGGGGCTGCGGCTGCCGCTCGACGACGGCCTGGCGCTGGAGCGGGAAGCCGTCCTCGACCACGTCGCGCTGACCGGAACAGGAGTCGGGCGTGGCTGACCAACAGGTTCTCCTCGACGTCGCCGAAGACGGGGTGGCGCGGCTGCGCCTCAACCGGCCCGAGGCCGCCAACGGCATGAACGTGCCATTCCTGCAGGCCCTGCACGCTGCGATCATGCAATGTCACGGCGACCCGTCCGTCCGGGTCGTCATCATCACCGGCGAGGGCAAGAACTTCTGTGCCGGCGGCGACGTACGCACGTTCGCGTCGAAAGGTGAAGCGCTACCGGACTATCTGCGCGAGGCGACCGCCTGGCTGCAGCTCGCGGTCGACGCACTGCTCCAGTTGCAGGTGCCGGTGCTCGCCGGCGTGCACGGATTCGCCGCCGGCGGTGGCGGTTTCGGGCTGGTGTGCGCAGCGGATTTCGTCATCGCCGCCGAGTCCGCGAAGTTCATGTCAGGGGCCGTCCGCGTCGGGATGGCACCCGACGCCGGCGTATCGGTGACCCTCACCCAGTTGGTCGGGTTCCGCAAGGCGATGGAGATCGTGCTCACCAATCCGACCCTGTCTGCGCAGGAGGCCCTCGCTCTCGGTCTGCTGACCAAGGTCGTGCCCGATGAACGTCTCGATGATGAGTTGACCGAATTCGCAGCACAATTCACCGAGATGGCGCCCAAAGCGGTCGGTGCGGCCAAGCGGCTGATGTGGGGCGGCCTGGGTACCAGCGTGGTGCAGCGGCTGGGTGAGGAGGCGCGCACTGTGGCCGAACTGTCGGGCACGGCGGATTCGCGTGAAGGGCTGGCGGCCGTCATCGAGCGGCGGCCGCCACGGTTCACCGGGAAATGACATGGACGACGTCGTATTGGTTTCCGATCACGGGCCCACCCGTGTCATCACGCTGAACCGGCCCGACCGGCGGAATGCGATCGACATCCCGCTGCGAGTGGCGCTGGCCGAGCATCTCGAAGATGCCATGGCCGACAACGACGTTCGGGTTGTCGTGCTGACCGGTGCGGGCGCGAGCTTCTGCGCCGGCGGAGACATCTCGACGATGTGCCGGATGGCCGAGGCCGAGAGTCGACCACGTGCCGAAGCCGCCGCGCGGGTGGTCCGAGCCATCTGGTCAGGTGGCACACCGGTCGTCGCGGCGGTGGAAGGCGCCGCGTTCGGCGCCGGCGTCTCGCTTGCGCTGGCTTGCGACCGGGTGGTCGCCGCCGAGGACGCGGTCTTCTCCACGGCGTTCACGGGCGTCGGCCTGGCCGGCGACATGGGCATCTTCGCATCACTGCCCGCCCGCGTCGGCCCGGCCAAGGCACGTCAGCTGATGTTGTTGCCGCAGAAGTTGTCCGGCGCAGAAGCGCTCGCCCTCGGCCTCGTCGACGCCGTCGTGTCACCGGGTTCGGCGCTGACAGCGGCGCTGGCCGACGCCGAGCGGATAGCGGAGCTCGCGCCCCTGGCGGTCGGCGAGATCAAGAGAGCGTTGACGCGCTGGCCCAGTTCACCGCAGGCGATGCTCGATCACGAGGTCGACCTGGCCGTCCGCCTGTTCGACACCGAGGACTTCGACGAAGGCGTCGCCGCCTTCCATGCCCGTCGACCGCCCCGTTTCCGGGGCTGCTGAGGAGATTCCATGACCACCGCAGTTGACTACTCACGGCTGATCGAGCCGACCCGCGTGCACGGCTCGCTGTACACCGACCCCGCCATCTTCGCCGAAGAACTCGAGCGCATCTGGTACGGCGGCTGGGTGTTCGTCGGTCACGAGAGCGAGATCACGCAGCCGAATGACTACGTGCGCAAGCAGATCGGCCCGCAGGACATCATCATGACCCGCAGCCGTGACGGCGACGTCCACCTGCTGGTCAACCGCTGCGCCCACCGCGGCAACCTGGTGTGCGACGACGCGAGCGGAAACTCCGGCTCGTTCCGTTGCCCGTATCACGGCTGGACGTACCGCAATGACGGCGAGCTGGTCGGCTACCCGTTCAAGAAGGGATACGGCGACGGCAAGCTGGACCTGGGTCTCGGGCGCCTGCCGAAAGTCGACAGCTACCACGGTTTCGTGTTCGGCAGCTTCAATGCCGACGTGCCGCCGCTGCTCGAGCACCTCGGCGCCGCGGCAGGTGAGATGGACCGGCTGGCGCGCCTGTCACCCGAAGGCAAGGTGCGGCTCGACGCCGGCTGGCTCAAACACAAGACGCGAGCGAACTGGAAGCTGTTGGCGGAGAATGAGACCGACGGCTACCACCCGCAGTTCGTGCACGGTTCGATCTTCTCGGTGACGGGCAGCACCATCGGTCCGCTCTACAGCGACAAGTCCACCGCCGTCACCCGGGCACTCGGAAACGGGCACAGCGAGAACGACCTTCGGCCGGAATTCCGCAAGTTCGCCGAACCGATGCGGTGGTTCGGCACGACAGCCGAACGGGTGCCGGACTACGTGGCCAGAATGCGGGCGCTGCACGGCGAAGCGGCCGAGCAGATCCTCATCGAGGGCGGCCCACACGTGATGGTGTTCCCGAACCTCTTCATCGCCGAGATTCAGGTGTTCAACATTCAGCCGTTGTCCGCGGGCGAGTGCATCCAGTACTCAACTGCGGTGCAGTTGGACGGCGCCCCCGAGCTCAACAAGCGCATGCTCTCGCAATCCATCGGATCGGTCGGGCCGGCGGGCATGCTGCTCGCCGACGACACCGAGATGTACGAGCGTAACCAGGCCGGCGTCGCGCAACTCCTGCCTGAATGGCTCGACATCCGGCGTGGCACTGGCCGAGAGTGCCAGGACGAGAGCGGATTCCGGATCGGTGGCGCGACGGATGAGACGGCCATGCGCGCCTTCTGGGCGCACTACAAGACGCTGATGGAGCCATGATGACCACATCGACCGGAGTCGAGCTGCGCGAGCTCGAGCAGTTCATCTACCGCGAGGCGCGCTTCGCCGACGAGCACGACTACGACGCGTGGGAGGCGTTGTGGACCGACGACGCGCTGTACTGGGTACCCGCAGCCGGGTCGCTCGCCGATCCCGAGCACCACGTCTCGGTGATCTACGACAACCGCCGCCGCATCTCCACGCGGCTGCAGCAGTTGCGCACCGGTAAGCGCTACTCGCAGGCACCGGCGTCGAACCTGCGCCGCATCATCTCGAACGTCGAGATCCTGTCGATCGACGGCGACGAGTCCACTGCCGGCGCGAATTTCGTGCTCTACGAATCGAAGTCACGCGGTATCGAGACCTGGGCCGGCCGGGTCACCTATGTGCTGCGTCGCGTCGACGGCGAGTTGAAGCTGGCCCGCAAGACGGTGGTGCTGGTGAACTGTGCCGAGGCGCTGCCGACACTCGGGTTCCTCATCTGATGAACGATGTCGTCCACAACGAGTTCGCTCAGGTATCGGTGCGTGTCGATCACACCGGGAACAGTCCCCGGCTGGTGCTCACCGACCTGAAGACCGGGCGGGCGCGATTCCTCGACGCCCTCGAACTCGAGACCATCGTGTGGCTACCGGACGGGCACATGCAGAAGCTGCTCGACCCGTCCGCCGACCGGTGGAAGGAAGGATGATCGACCTCGGCGCACACATTCGGCCGGGCGACACCGTCGTGTGGGGCCAGGCGTGTGCGGAGCCCCTGACGCTCACCGAGGCACTGACAGCACAGCGTGAGACCCTCGGTGGGATCACGGCTTTCATGGGAATCCAATTCGCCGGCACGTCGAAGCCGGAACACGCCGATCACATCCGGTTCGTCAGCTATTGCGGCACCGGAGCCAATCGGGCCCTGGCACAGGCCGGCGTTCTCGACATCTATCCGGGCCATTACTCGACACTGCCCTGGCTGGTGTCACATGGACCGCTGCGTGCGGACGTGGTGCTCGTGCAGGTCTCACCGCCGGATGTCGACGGCAACTACAGCCTGGGGCTGGCGCATGACTACCTCACGGCCGCAATCGATGTCGCGCGGGTGGTGATCGCCGAGGTGAACGACCAGGTGCCGTTCGTCGCCGGCTCGCGTTATCTGACCGCCGCTGACATCGACGTGTTGATCGAGACCTCGCGGCCACCGGTGGAGGCGCCCGCGGGCCGGGTCGACGCGACCACGACGCGTATTGCCGAACTGGCTGCCGGCCTGGTCGAGGACGGCGCGGCGCTGCAGTTGGGCATCGGCGCCATCCCTGAATTGCTGCTGGGCGAATTGAAAGACCGAACCGGCCTGAGGTTTCATTCCGGGCAGCTCAGCGATGGAGCGACCGACCTCATCGAGATCGGAGCGGCCCGCGGTGGGGTCGCGGCGTTTCTCATCGGAACCCGCCGCCTGTTCGACTTCGCGCATTGCAATCCAGTCATCGCGTTGCGCCCGGCGTCCTACACGCATGACGCGGATGTTCTTGCCGCACAGCAGAAGTTCGTGGCCGTCAACTCGGCGGTGGAGGTTGATGTGACCGGGCAGGTCAATGCAGAGGTCGCCGCGGGTACATACGTCGGGGCGGTGGGCGGTGCCGCGGACTTCCTTCGCGCCGCCGCCAGATCGCCGGGTGGGTTGCCGATCGTCGCGCTGCCCGCGAACCGGATCGTCACGGCACTGTCCGGACCGGTCTCGACGGCACGGGCCGACGCCGGAATCTTCGTCACCGAGTACGGCATCGCGGATCTGCGTGGACAGTCCCTGGCGGAGCGGCGCCGTCGCATGGTGGAGATCGCCCACCCCGACCATCGAGAAGCCCTGTCGGAAGGAACAATATGAGACGCGCGGCCATTGTGAGCCCACTGCGCACCCCGGTCGGCACTTTCGGCGGTGCACTTCGTTCGGTGCCCGCCGAGCGGTTGGCGTCCACGATTCTCAAAGCCGTCGTGGACGCGTCGGGTGTCGATCCGGCGCGGATCGACGATGTGGCCATGGCCCAGTCGTACGCCAACTCCGAGGCGCCCTGTATCGGGCGGTGGGCGGCCCTGGATGCCGGTTTGCCGGTGGAACTCCCCGGATTTCAGACCGATCGCCGCTGCGGCGGCGGATTACAGGCGGTGGTGACGGCGGCAATGATGGTCCAGACCGGGGCCGCCGACGTCGTCCTGGCCGGCGGCGTCGAGAGCATGAGCAACATCGAGTACTACACCCAATCGACCCGGTGGGGTTCGCGGTCGGGCAATGCCACGCTGTACGACCGGCTGGATCGCGGACGGGAACGCTCGCAGCCGCAGTGGCGGTTCGGAGCGATCAGCGGAATGATCGAAACCGCCGAGAACCTCGCGACCGAGTACGGCATCACCCGTGCCGCAGCCGACGAGTTCGCGGCACGCAGCCATCAACGTGCCGCAGCCGCATGGGAATCCGCACGGTTCGCCGACGAGGTGGTTTCGGTCGAGGTGCCGCAGCGTAAGGGCGACCCGATCATCTTCGCGAAAGACGAAGGCGTCCGGCCTGACTCAACCGCGGACTCTCTTGCGAACCTTCGCGTGATCACGCCCGGCGGCACCGTGACCGCCGGGAACTCCAGCCAGCAGAACGACGCGGCCGCGGCGTGTCTGGTGGTCGCCGAGGACCGGCTCGACGAGCTGGGTCTCGAACCGATCGGCTTTCTGCACAGCTGGGCCGCGGCGGGCTGCGAACCACGGGTGATGGGTATCGGCCCGGTACCGGCGGTGGCGAAACTCTTCGCCCGCACCGGGCTGTCTTTCGACGACATGGATCTGGTCGAGCTGAACGAAGCGTTCGCGGTCCAGGCGCTGGCCGTGCTGAAAGGCTGGGGATTCGACGACATCGAGCGGCTCAACGTCAATGGCTCCGGCATCTCACTCGGACACCCGATCGGTGCCACCGGTGTCCGGATCCTGACGACGATGTCACACGAGCTGCGCCGCCGCGGTGGCAAGTACGCGCTGGAGGCGATGTGCATCGGTGGCGGACAGGGTATGGCGGCGATCGTCGAGGCACCATGATCGGGATCGTCTCGTACGCAACGTATCTGCCGTCGCACCGGTTGCGAGGCAGTCGCGTCGTCGCGTCGTTCGATGAGGACAGCACGACACTGGGCGTCGCTGCGGCGCAAGCCGCCCTCGGCGACAAACCGGTGGATGCCCTGTATTTCGCGTCCACCACACCTGCGTATGCGGACAAGGCGAACGCCACTGCCATCCATGCCGCGCTCGGCCTGCCGGTAGATACATTCGCGGTCGACCTGATGGGTTCGGCACGCAGCGCCGTCGCGGCACTCCGGTCGGCGTCGACGTCATGCGGTATGGCGGTGCTGGCCGACGTCCGGGTCGGGCGGGCCGGATCGTCCGACGAGAGAGACGGCGCCGACGCCGCCGCCGCCTTCCTGTTCGGCGATGGTGACACGATCGCCAACATCATCGGGTACGCCTGTGCCACCACGGAATTCCTCGATCGCTGGCGGTCGCCCGGTGGGGTCAGCGCGCAATGGGAGGAGCGGTTCGGCTTCGAGCAATATCTGCCGCTCATCGAATCGGTGCGTGCCCAGGTCGGTATCGACGACCCCGATCATGTGGTGGTGGTGTCGCCGAACACGGCGGTGCGCAAGTGGGCCGCTCGGACGTTCACGACATCGCCGGTCGGCCATGCGGGCGCGGCCGATCTGGGTATCGCACTGGCGCACGTCCTGGACACCGCGCAGCCCGGCGAGACCATCCTGCTCATCTCGGCGGCAGACGGTGTCGATGCCATCGCCTTACGCGTCACCGCGCAGGTCCGGCGGCAACCGGTTTCCGTGGTGGAGCAGCTGGCCGCCGGTGTCGATGCCGATTACCTGACGTACCTCAGCTGGCGGGGGCTGATCGAGCAGGAGCCGCCCCGGCGGCCGGAGCCCGACCGCGTTGCGGCACCACCCGCGGCCCGTGATCGGGACTGGAAATTCGGCTTCACCGCAAGCTGTTGCGCGGCCTGCTCGTTCGTGCACCTGCCGCCGGTGCGGGCCTGCAAGAACTGCGGTGCTGTCGACCAGATGACGTCGCAACCGCTGCGTGGGGCGGGGACGGTTGCGACCTTCACGGTAGACCGGCTGGCGTACTCGCCCGCGCCGCCTGTGGTCGGCGCGGTCGTCGACTTCGACGGCGGCGGGCGCTACACCCTTGAGCTCGCCGACGGCGACGCCGACCGCATCGCTGTCGGTTCCCGCGTCGGACTGACGTTCCGCCGGCTGCACAGCGCAGGTGGAGTCCACAACTACTTCTGGAAGGCGAAACTCCTGTGAGTAGTGGCGGCATCCGCGACAAGGTCGCGGTGGTGGGCATGGGCTGCACGCGATTCGGTGAACGGTTCGGCGCTTCGGCCGAGGACCTGATCATCGAAGCGATCGACGAATGCTTCACTGCCAACCCCAGACTCGACCGGACCGGTGTCGGCGCGTACTGGCTGGGCACGCTCGCCACCGGTCAGAGCGGACTGACTCTCAGCAAGGCGCTCGCCCTGGACTACACGCCGGTGACCCGGGTCGAAAACTATTGCGCCAGCGGCTCCGAGTCCTTCCGCAACGCCTGCTTCGCGGTCGCGTCCGGCGCCTACGACATGGTCGTGGCCGTCGGTGTCGAGAAACTGAAAGACTCGGGATACTCAGGGCTGCTGCGCGGTGACCCGCCGAGTGACGGCACCGCCTCGGAGCTCTCGTTCACCGCCCCGGCGGCATTCTCGCTGCTGGATCCGGCCTACTGCGCCCGCTACGGCGTCGACCCCGCCGCGATGCGCGATGCGATGACACACGTGGCCTGGAAGAACCATCGCAACGGGGCACGAAATCCCAAGGCACAGTTCCGTTCGGAGGTCTCCAAAGAGAAGATCACACACGCGCCCACCGTCGCCGGCCGGCTCGGCGTATTCGACTGCTCGGGTGTGTCGGACGGCGCGGCCTGCGCGGTCATCGTTCCCGCCGAGCGCGCGGCCGACTACACCGACCGGCCGATGTACGTGAAAGGTATTGCGCTGGCGGCAGGTTCCGGAAGGGGAGCCGCCGATCCCGGCTACGACTTCACCACCTTCCCCGAAGTCGTCCGCTCCGCACACGACGCCTATGCGCAGGCGGGGATCGAAAACCCGAGCGCCGACATCTCCTTCGCCGAGGTGCACGACTGCTTCACCCCCACGGAGTTGGTGCTCATGGAGGACCTGGGGTTCGTCGACCGGGGCGACGCCTGGCGGGCAAGCCTGGCTGGTGAGTTCGACGCGGACGGCCGGCTACCGGTCAATGTCGACGGTGGCCTCAAGTCGTTCGGCCATCCGGTCGGGGCCAGTGGGCTGCGCATGCTCTACGAATGCTGGCTGCAGTTCTGCGGTGAAGCCGGCGACCGGCAACTCGCGGATCCGCGAACGGCGTTGACACACAATCTCGGTGGCCGCCCGGGCGCCTGTGTATCGCTGGTCACGGTAGTCGGTAACGAGCTCGGCTGACGCCGGGAGCACGGCAGCTCCGTTGACCGCCCTGTCCCATTATTTTATTATAGATTCAAAATTGCTACGAAGTAGCTCGACGAAATGTGGATCAGATGACTCTCACCAGCCTGGTTGCTGATACTGCCGACCACGCGATGTTGCGCGACACGGTCGCCAAGATTGCCGACAAATACGGGGCGGACTACTTCCTGGAACGGTCGCGGGCCGGCGCGAAAGTCGACGAACTCTGGGCCGACCTCGGTGCCGCCGGGTTGCTCGGGGTGCACCTGCCGGAAGAATACGGTGGTGGCGGCGCAGGCATGTCCGAGCTCGCCATCGTCATCGAAGAACTTGCCGCCCATGGAATTCCGCTGCTCCTGACGGTCATCTCACCGGCGATCTGCGGTTCGATTCTCGACGCCCACGGCTCACCCGAGATGAAGCAGGAATGGCTCCCCGGCATCGCCGACGGCTCGCGGAAGATGGCGTTCGCACTCACCGAACCGGATTCGGGGTCCAACAGTCACCAGGTCAAGACCACGGCTCGCCGGGACGGCGACGGCTGGGTGGTGTCCGGCGGCAAGTACTTCATCTCCGCCGCCGATGAGGCACAGGCGCTGCTGGTGGTGGCCCGGGACGGCACCGCCGCGGACAACGGGCGGAACCCGCTCTCGCTCTTCGTGGTACCGACTGATGCTCCGGGCGTCACGCTGCAGTTGCTCGAGACGACCGTGACCTCGCCGGATCACCAGTTCACGGTGTTCTTCGACGACGTGCGGGTCGGACCGGAAGGGCTGATCGGCACCGCCGGCAACGGGCTGCGGCAAGTGTTCGCCGGGCTCAATCCGGAGCGGATTCTGGCGTCCGCGCTGAGCGGCGGGATCGGCCGCTACGCGGTCGACAAGGCGGTCGCCTACGCGAAGGACCGCGCGGTGTGGTCGGTGCCGATCGGTGCGCACCAGGGTATTTCGCACCCCATCGCCGATTGCCACATCCAGGTCGAGCTGGCGCGGCTCGCCACGCAGCGCGCCGCTCAGATCTTCGACGAGGGCGGCAACGCCGCCGCCGCGGCGAACATTGCCAAGTATGCGGCGGCCGAGGCCTCGCTGAAGGCGCTCGACCAGGCCATCCAAACCCATGGCGGCAATGGACTTTCCAAGGAGTACGGGCTGGCCGAGCTGTGGTTCGTGGCCCGTCTCATGCGCACCGCACCCGTGAGTCGCGAGATGGTGCTGAATTTCGTCGCCCAAACCATGCTCGAGCTGCCGGCTTCGTACTGAGGAGAATCCATGACACAGAACACCTTTGACGCCCTCGTCGTCGGCGCCGGCGCGGGCGGCCTGTTCGCCGCAGCCCGGCTCTCGCACCTGGGCTACCGGACGCTCGTCGTCGAGCGTCTCGAGTTCGTCGGCGGGCGCGCATCGACGCGCGACATCGACGGGTTCAAGATCAACAACGGCGCCGTCGTCATCGAAACCGGCGGCCTCACCGAGGAGACGTTCCACGAGGTCGGTGCGAAGTTCGATGTCCGCGCCGCCGAACCGCCGATCTTGTACCGCATCGGCGACAAGGACGTCGACGTCACCGGTGGCGGCTGGGGGTTCCTGCTGTCCAAGCTGACGCGTCAGGGCGCGAAGCTGGTATCGGGAATCGGCGCCGCCCGCAACGACTCCGGGCTGCCGGAAGACGAGCTGTCGACCGCGGACTGGGTGGCGAAGTACACCAAGAACGAGTCGGTGCACGGCATCTTCCGCAACATGTGTGGCTCGGTCTTCGCGGTCGGTTCCGAGGAGCTGCCCGCGCGGGTGTTCCTCACCTACTTCACCCGCAAGAGCGCATTCAAGAAGTTCGGCTTCTGCCCGGAGGGCACCATCGGTGTCTGGCAGGCATTGGCTGAGGTGGTGCAGAAGAACGGGGGAGCGGTCTGGCTCTCGGCGGAGGTCAAGGAGCTGCACCTCACCGACGGCCGCGTCACCGGCGCCACCGTTGATCGCGGCGGTGAAACCGTCGACATCTCTTGTGATTTCGCGGTGAGCGACATCGGACCCGCTGCGACGGTCGAGTTGGTCGGCAGCCACAACCTGCCTGCCGACTATGTCACGAAGGTCGATGAGGCGAACCGGCCCTGCTCGATGATCACCGTCAACTTCGCGAGTCAGCGAAAGCTGTTGAAAGCTCCGGGCATGCTGAGCTTCGCAAAGACCCGGCGGCTGTGCTACGTCGCGAATTTCACCGAGACCTGTCCCGAGATGGCGCCCGAGGGGTGGCACCTCTACGCGGGCACCGCAGTGCCGAAGCCCGCGGTCGGCGACTTCGACGAGAACGCGGAAACCGAACTGCTGCTGGCTGATCTGCGTGAGGAGATCGACGGATTCGCCGACGCGCGCATCTTGTCGATCGCCGTCACCCGTGACGGCTGGCCGCCGCAGCGCGCCGTCGCCGGCTTTGATCTGCCACACGACACTCCGATCGCCAACCTGTGGAATGTCGGCGACGCCGTCAAGGAATACGCCAACGGTGGGACCACGGCGTGCGCCGAGACCGCCAAGATCGTCGTGGACAAGATTCGGGAGGCGTATCCGCAGAACGCGTGAGTTTGTTCTGCGCAATGCAAAACGTCGTGGCCGGCAGTGTGGGTGCACAGCCGGCCACGACGTTTGTGTCAGTTGGTCAGTCCGCCGCGCGCGACGAGCTGCGACGCGATGACGTTGCGCTGGATTTCGTTGGTGCCCTCGCCGACGATCATCAGCGGCGCGTCACGGAAGTAGCGCTCGACGTCGTATTCCGTTGAGTAGCCGTATCCGCCGTGGATACGGACGGCATTGAGCGCGACCTCCATGGCGACCTCGGACGCGTAGTACTTGGCCATGCCGGCCTCCATGTCGCAGCGTTCGCCGGCGTCGAACCGTCGGGCGGCGTGCAGTACCAGCTGACGGGCAGCCGTCAGCTTGGTGGCCATCTCGGCGAGGTAGCCGCCGACGGCCTGGTGCTTCCAGATCGGGACGCCGAAGCTCTCGCGTTGCTGGGCGTACGCCAAGGCATCGTCGAAGGCGGCCTGGCCGACGCCAAGGGCACGGGATGCGACCTGGATGCGGCCTGTCTCAAGGCCTTTCATCATCTGGGCGAAACCGTGGCCTTCGACGCCGCCGAGGACGGCGTCAAGCGGCGCGCGGTAGTTGTCGAACGCGAGCTCGCAGCTCTCCACGCCCTTGTATCCCAGCTTGGGTAGGTCGCGCGAGACGATCAGTCCCGGGTCGTGTTCGACCAGCAGGATGCTGACGCCGCGATGACGGGGTGTGGCCGTCGGGTCGGTCTTGCACAACAGCGCGATGAGCTGAGACCGGCGGGCGTTGCTGATCCAGGTCTTGGCGCCGTTGACGGTGTACCCGTCCCCGTCACGGCGCGCCGTGGTGGTCATCGCCTGCAGGTCGGAGCCGCCGCCCGGTTCGGTGAGTGCCATGGTGGCCCGGATTTCTCCCGTGGCCATCCGGGGCAGGTAGCGGTTCTTCTGCTCGTCGGTCCCGAAGGCCAGGATCAACTTGGAGACGACGGTGTGGCCACCCATGGCGCCGGCCAGGCTCATCCAGCCCCGCGCCAGCTCTTCGGTCACGCCGACGTAGCACTGCGTGGACACGGGCGCCTCGCCGTACGGCTCCGGTATCGCGAGGCCGAAGATTCCCATCTGCTTCATCTGGTCGATGAGCTTTTCCGGGTACTCGTTGGCATGCTCGAGATCGCGGGCGACGGGCCGCACCTCACGGTCGACCCAGTCCCGCACTGTCGCGACGACCTGCCGTTCCTCGGCGGACAACTCCATCGGGTGGACTCCTATCTGTGATCAGCAGGCCGCGATGTCGCGGCCGATGATCTCTTTCATGATCTCGGTCGTACCGCCGTAGATCGTTTGGATGCGGGTGTCGAGATAGGCTCGGGCCACTGGGTATTCGGTCATGTAGCCGTAGCCGCCGTGCAGTTGCAGGCACCGGTCGATCACTCGTTTTTGCAGCTCGCTGACGTACCACTTGCCCTTGGCCGCGTCGATCGCGCTCAGGGTTCCAGCGTTGTACGCCAACACTGACCGGTCGACGTACGACTCGGCGATGTCGATCTCCGTTGCCATCTCGGCGAGTTCGAACCTGATGTGCTGTTTATCGGTCAGCGGTTTCCCGAAGGCGTGGCGCTGCCGGCAGTAGTCGACGGTGCTGTCGAAGATGGCACGGGTCGTCGCAATCGCCTTGGCACTGACCCCGAGGCGTTCCCGCGGAAGGTGACTCATCAAGTACGGCAGGCCCATTCCCACTTCACCCAGCAGATTGGCAGCGGGTACTTCGGCGTCGCGGAAGTACAGCTCAGCGGTGTCCTGCGCGGGAAGCCCGATCTTGTCGAGCTTGCGTCCGCGCTCGAATCCCGGGGTATTGCGCTCCACGACGAACAGGCTGAATCCGCGCGAGCCGGCGTTCGGGTCCGTGCGGGCAGCGACGACCACCAGGTCGGACATGATGCCGCTGGAGATGAAGGTCTTCTGCCCGTTGAGGATCCAGGTGTCGCCTTCGCGACGCGCCGTCGTGCGGATGCCCCGGAGATCGCTGCCGGCACCGGGCTCGGTCATGGCCAGCGCGCCGATGATCTCCCCGGCGGCGAATCCCGGTAGCCAGCGCTTCTTCTGTTCTTCGTTTGTCAGGTCGAGTAGATAGTGCAGGACGAGGTCGTCCTGCAGGCTGATCGTCAGGCCGAACGAGAGGGCGTTGATCCGGGAAACCTCTTCGCACACCACCATTCGGTAGCGGTAGTCGGATTCGCCGGCGCCGTCGTACTGCTCGTCGACCTGCAGGGCGTAGATGCCCGCCTTGGCGGCGCGAGCGAACACGGTGCGATCGATCCAGCGGTCGCGATCCCAATCATGTTGGTGGGGAACGACTTCACGCGCGAGGAACTCGCGCACCGTCTCGCGGTAGGCCGCGTGGTCCGCGGTGTAGAGCGCGCGCTCCATGACTTACAGCCGCTCGATGATGGTGACGTTGGCCTGTCCGCCGCCTTCGCACATGGTCTGCAGTCCGTACCGGCCGCCGGTGCGTTCCAGCTCGTGCAGCATCGAGGTCATCAGACGGGCGCCCGTGCAGCCGATCGGGTGCCCCAGGGCGATGGCACCGCCGTTGGGATTGACCTTGGCCGGATCGGCGTTCAGTTCGGCGAGCCAGGCGAGGACGACGGGCGCGAATGCTTCGTTGATCTCGACGACGTCGATGTCGTCGATGGACAGTCCGGCGCGCTTCAAGGCGTGCTGGGTTGCCGGGATCGGTGCGGTCAGCATCATCACGGGATCGGCGCCGCGCACCGACATGTGGTGGATGCGGGCCCGCGGGGTGAGCCCGAACCGGTCGACCGCGCCCTGCGAGGCGATGAGCAGGGCGGCCGCCCCGTCCGAGAGCTGGCTTGCCACAGCCGCGGTGACCACGCCGCCGTCGACCAGGGTCGGCAGGCCGGCCATCTTTTCCAGTGAGGTATCGGCGCGTGGACCTTCGTCGACGCTGACGCCGGCGAACTCGGTGATCTCGCGGGCGAAGCGTCCCTCGGCAATGGCGGCCAGGGCGCGCTGGTGACTGGTCAGGGCGAACCGTTCGTTGTCCTCGCGGGTCAGTTTCCAGTGCGCGGCAATGAGTTCCGCGCCGCGGAACTGGGAGATCTCCTGGTCGCCGTAGCGTGCCCGCCAGCCTTCGCAGCCGGTCCATGGGTCGGTGGCGCCATAGGGTTCGCCGGCGCTGAACGCGCTCAGGATCGGGTATTGGCTCATCTTCTGGACGCCGCCGGCGACGATGAGGTCGCAGGTGCCGCTCATGACCGCTTGTGCGGCAAAGTGAACCGCCTGCTGAGCCGATCCGCACTGCCGGTCGATCGTCACGCCGGGCACGGATTCTGGCAGCCCGGCCGCGAGTGCCGCAGTGCGTGCGATGTCGCCGGCCTGCGCACCGATGTTGTCCAGACAGCCGAAGATGACGTCGTCGATGGCCTCCGGGTCGATGTCCTGACCGCCCACAACGCCCTTGATGACGTGTGCGGCCAGATCTGCGGGGTGGACGCTCGAAAATCCGCCGCCACGCTTGCCGACGGCAGTACGGGTGGCGTCGACGATGTATGCCTCAGTCATAAAATCGAATTTAACATAAATTCGAAAACGTGATCAATGGCCAACGGCAGTGCTCGACGCAGGCTATCGATGCGATTGCGATGGGGGACCGGAACCCGGCAGGTGCTGGGCCGGTCTGGCGTCAGACGAGTTCCGGCACTCGCAGATGAGCGATGGCCAGTTCGAACTCACAGATATCGACCAAGCTGCCGCCCAACTGGGCGAGCTTTTCGGTACGTAGCGCGCTGGCTTGTTCGCGGTTGTTGTCCAGCGCGATGGCGCTGTCGAACGTCACGGACGAAACGGCGCGTCCGGACGGCTTGTCGAGCAGGAGGCTGGCGCTGCAGAACCCCTCGAGTTTCTCCAACGGCGGCAGGACCAGCGTCCGGTAGAAGTCGGTGAGCAGGTCCGCCTGATGGGGTTCGACAGAGAACCAGGCAACGCGAAGGCAGGCGCCCTCCGGCGAGCGGTGGCGGCGGTGCAGCGCCGTGACCTCCCACTCGCTGATCTCTTTTCGGGTTCCGTTCAGCAGCTCTGCCGCGCGTTCCCCGAGGGGCCGGGCGGCATGCGCCGTCAAGTGCATCACCGCTTCGGATTCCCAGGAGCTGGTGGCGATGCAGCGCCCCAGTCGCCGGTCAACCAGCAGTGACATTCCCGCCGCCCCCAGCTCCTCCAGGGCGGGCAGCACGGTGTCGCGCATGTACGCAACGCCCGCGTCGATCGACGCCGGCTCGGCCTGAAACGTGGTTGAGCGTGCGTACACCAGGCGCTCCTCGGTTGCGGCAGCGCCCCGTGGCGCTGCTGGTTCTCCCCACAGCGTCCCTTGTCGACCCCGATAGTGTATGGACTTTGCCGGAATCCACAGGTTGCGTTAAGGAGCGAGAACCGCGGCGCCGAACCAATGGCAAAGCAGCAGTGCGACTTCCACGTCGATGCGGTCGTCTTCGATCGGTCTGCCGCGACGCTCGATGGCGCGCTGTACCCGGTACTTCACCGAGTTGACGTGCAGGTGCAGCTCGTCGGCGCTGGATTTGAAGCTGGAACTGTTGCGCAGGAACCCGCGGAGGGTGTCCCGCAGCCGTTCATCGCTGTCGGTGTCCGCGGCGAGCGGGCCGAGGACATGGTTGACCCACGATCGGGCATGTTCGAGGTCGGAGCTGAACTGTGCTGCGACGACGAGTCCCGGTTCATCGGCGGCGGTGACGGGCCGCGGGGGCGCACCCGGTGCCATCGCGACCGTCCTCGCGGCGACGGCCTGACGGTGCGAGTCGCGGAACCCGCGTAGCCCGGCCAGCGGATTTCCCACCGTCAGCCATGGCGCGTCCGGGCGCGACCGGACGAACTCGCGGATTTGGCCCGCTGGATCGTCGGCGTCGGCCGGTAACGGAATCCACGCCCATCCGGTGGTCCGATCCGACGCGACGAACAAGGGGCGCTCGCGAGAACCCAGGACGGCTGCGAGATCGGCGACGAACCGCTCCATGGCGGCCAGCTCGTCGCCCTCGGCTTGCTCGGCGCACCAGGCGATGAGTGCGAGGTGGATGCGGTGCAAGGGGTAGCGGATGAGGTCGGTCGTCTCGTCGATGTCGAGATCGCCGCCGTCGAGCACCTCGCGGACCCGCAGTGCGCGCACCTGGTTCTGGTTCGTCAGCCAGCGGTCGCGCTCGGTTTGATAGGCGGTGACGACCTGGTGCGACACCCGGTCGATGTAGGTGAACGAGCTGGCGGCGATCTCTTCGAACACCTGCAGCCCCAGCTCGGTGGAGAGTTGTGCGGCCCGGACCTCATCGAGGATCAATTTGAGAACGCTGTGGTGCCCGAGGCGGTAGGCCCGGACCAGCTCGTCGACATCGGTGCCGCGCTGAGCCATCCGGCGCGCATGTTCCAGCGCTGCCGTGGGCGGTTCGATGCGGTCGATGGGGATCCCGTGGCGGATGGCGGGGAAGAAGGCTTCGAGGTTGCCCTGTACGGCGTCGTAGAGCAGCTCCATCAACTCGCCGTCACCGGCCATTTCGGACCGCTCCTGGGCCAGCAACTCCTGAATCGAACGGGTCGTGGCCGGCAGCTTATCGCCCAACCGATCCACGATCATCGCGGCGGTCTCGGCGGCGAGTGTCCCGGTGTCGTGGCTTCGCGACATCGCCCGACTCTATGGCTTGGCGGGCGTGCCTATCTGGGAATGCGGGCGCGACCCGCGACTGACTGGATCGTCAATTTGTTACTGGCCGGTGGCGTAGGCCAGGGTGTGCGCGCGGGCCGGCGCGGCGACGTGCGGCAACGCCACCGAGTGGACGGCGGCAGCGGCGGCACTGCGGCGGGCGTTGAACCAGCGGACGCCGGCGGCGCCGACGACCAGCAGCAGCGGCCACAGGCCGATGGAGAAGAGGACGATGGCGTCGAAGATGAAGGCGGGCTCGAACATGGCTGTGCTCCTGGGTTGATGAAATGTATTTGTTCCGTTGATGTTTGGAGTTTTCTCAACGGGGAAGCTGATACCAGAACGGTACGGCGCGGGCACGCGGCGACCCAGGTACCGCCGAGACAATCTTTTGCCGATCTGGCCCGAATCGTTGTCCCTGACGAACAAAGGGGCATCAATTTCCGCGGGTGGCCCCCATTCCGGCGCGCCGCGCCGACAATTGATGGTGACGGCAGCAACCGAACCGAAGGCCTCCGACGTGTCCGAACCCGACGAAACGCAACGTGGCGTCGCGACCGGCTGCTACTGCAGACCGGCGACGGAGTCCTGGTGGTCTGGTGGTCCGGCCTTGCGGTCGATCCCGAGAACCGTTTGAACGACGTCGGCGATGGTGGGGATGTCGTCGGACATGTCGGTCGAGGGAGATGCGGTGGCGCTCAGCGCCGTTGCGATGACGTCCCAGGTGTGGCCGGCGGCATGTGCCGCCTCGACAGCCTCGCGCAGTTCACGCTGGGCGGCGCGCAGCGCCTGATGAGCTGCGCCGATGCGCTCGATGTACGCGAGGTGCGTTTCCTGCTTCTCTGCTGACATCACTTGTGCTCCAGCCGTTCCTGAGGCTGATGACCGATTCGGGCGCCGAGACTGAGCTTGTGTGTCAAATCCAGCCCAGATCTGGCACACAAGCTCATGTTCGTCAGCGCAGCCGGAAGGCCAGGCCCTCAGGCGGTCACCTCAACCGTCGTTTCCTTTACCGCCTGTTCAACTCAAGGTAGTTTATCTATGGCAACTGACATAGATTTCTATATAGCACCGATGCATGATTCAATGCAAGTAGTGGAACAGGGAATCTCATGAACGATGCAGATCGCCGGCTGGTGCCGCCGAGCGCAGGACCCGCTGCCGCGGGCCCGGCATCCGATCATGCGGTGTACGGGATCACGGTCGCCGCGGAACTCTCCGGTGCCCCAACACAATCACTGCGGCTGTGGGAGCGGCACGGGCTTCTCACACCGGCGCGCACCGACGGCGGCACGCGCCGCTACAGCGCCGACGACGTGGCCCGGATCGGGCGGATCGTCGCCCTGGTCGCCTCGGGCGTGAACATCGCGGGAATCAGCAGGATCCTCGAATTGGAAGACGACAACAGCGCACTGCGCAGCGCGGCCGATCGGCGCAACCGCTCGAAGTGACGGGCGGCTGACCAGCTCGGTTATCGTGCCTGGGTTTTCGCCGCGAGACCTCGGGTGGCGGGCCCCTCCAGGAGCCGACCGTCCGGCGCGAACCGCGAACCGTGCAGCGGACACTCCCAGGCCCGGTCGGCGTCGTTCCACCGCACCACGCCGCCCAGGTGCGGGCAGATCGCCGACACGGTGCGTTGTTCCCCGTCGACCAGGCTTTCGGCGCGTAGCTGCCACGGGGGTCCACTGACCACCCCGGCGCCTTCGGAGATCCCGTCCGGCGACGCGGAAAGCGGCATGATCCAGCCTTTGGCCAGATTCAGTCCGACCTCGAGATTCGCGCGCAGCGCGGCCGTCACGCCGCGCAGTTCGTGCGGACTCCAACTGGCGAACGCGCGAGCCCACTCGATGTGGCCGCCGAGCATCTGCGCCGAGAGGGCGAGCGCCGCCGCAACACCGTTGGTCAGGCCCCACTTGTCGAAACCTGTTGCCACCCGAATCTTTTCGTAACCCGGAAGCAGGGGGCCGACGTACGGCAACTCATCGATGGGCGAATAGTCCTGGGCCGACCAGAAGTGTGTCGGACGGGCACCTGGATAGTGCAGTTCCGCCCATTTGGTGAGCTCGGCGACGTCGTGGGCGGGTGTGTGCGCGCGGCCCACCGGATGGCCGGCGCCACCGACGATGAGTTTCTCGCCGCTCGCGGATGGCGCGTACCGCACCGACCTGGTGGGGGAATCGACCGAGATGAACATGCCGCCCGCCGCCTCCCGGGTGACGTCAAATGCCATGCAGTAGGAGCGTTTCGCCGTCAGCCGTGCGAAGAAGCCGCCGCGGTCCAGGATCGGTGTTCCGGTCGCCAGGATGCACCGGTGCGCGGTGACCGACATGTTGGACCCCGCGGCATCAACCGTGGGGTGCGTTGCCTGCAGCGCCACGCGCACCAATCCGTCGTCGGCCACCGACACCGCGCGGACGCCCTGCAGCAGGGTGCCGCCGTGGGCTTCGAATTCGACCGCCAGACTGTTCAGCAGAGGCATCGGATCGACCTGTGCCTGTTCCGGTAGCCGCACGCCGCCATGGAACGGGAACGGCACATCGGCGGTGTCGACCCACTGCGCCTGCGTCAATCCCGCTTCCTGGCAGGCGCTGAACGTGTCACGCGCGGTGGCGACACCCGAGAACGTCTGGGCGTAGGCGTGGTCGGGTTCGGCCTGCCACGGGATCGCATGGTTCTCGCAATGGCGCACCAGCCAATCACGTCCCTCGGCGTTGCCGCGGACGTAGTCGCGCAAGACGTCCGCGCTGTGCTTGGCGGCAATGCGCGCCAGCTTGCTGCCCTGCAAGACGGTCAACTTGCCGGTGGTGTTGCCGGTTGTGCCGGCACCCACATACCGCGCCTCGACAACCGTGACGTTCTTGCCCGCCCGGGCCAGCAGCACGGCGGTCGTCAGCCCGGTGATGCCGGCGCCGATCACGACCACGTCGGCGGGCGACGCGAGGTCCGTCGACTCCGGCGACGGCGGCGAAGTCGGCGACATCTCGCGGTCGGCCAACCACAACGAGGTCCGGTGGCAACCATTCGGAGGTCCGGTCACCGCCATGCCTAACCGGCCATGAATTCGGCGTAGGCGGAAGCCAATTCGGGCGGCAGCACCGTCACGTTGCACCGCTGCTGCGTGTCACCGATCGGCGCCAGGATTCCACGCAGGTCCTGATACTGCTGGGGGTGGGCCGTGAAGTACGCCCGGAGATCGGCCGACGCCATCGGCCGCGGCTGCGAATATGACGCCACCACAACCTGATTGGCATCGGGATGTGCTGTCAGGTAATTGCTGGCCGCTCCGGTGGCCGAACTGACGGTATTAGCAACGGATTCCGGGCTGCAGTCGGCTTCCGCAATCGCTGTCGTGGGTGTGATCAGACTCAGACACAGCGGTACGGCGGCCAGTACCGGGGTCAGGCTGGTGAATCGAAGCGTCATGGTATGTCCTCCTCTGTGTTTCGTTGCCCGACTGGATGCAGATCAGTTGGACGGCATCCGCCAGGCACCGGTCGTCATATACCCGCGGTCGTGAATCTGAACCCACCGGATTTTGCTGTCTCGCATCCACACTGCGTGTTTCAAAGCACCGGAGCGGGTATTCAACCGGCGTCAGGTGGATTCCGAACTCGACGTCCGCTGGAGTGGCTCCGACACTGCCGTCGCTTCTCTCCGGTTCCACAGATCCGGGCGTCCGGTCGGTCGACACCGGCACCGCCGGGACGGTCCAGCCGCAAACAGGACCGTCCCGGCAATCCGGTAGCTGAGTCCGGCGCTGATCGCGTCAGCGGCGCGGTAGCGTCGCGTGGGGGCGGAACGGTCGGGTCGGGGGTTCGTCGGGCCGCGCCGCGCGCATGCGCGTGGTGGGTTGCTCGGCGACAAACTGATGGGGTGGCCCGAGTTTCGTCGGCCGCCGCTCACGCCGGGCCGACTCCCGTTCGGTCAGCAGACCACGGGCAATACGGTCGAGTGCGCTCTGGACGTGAATGCGCTCAGGTGCGCCCTGGAATTCGTCCGACTGCGTGAGGGTTTCGGTGATCCAGCTCGAGATCACGTTGCGGGCCGCACCCACCTCGGCCGAACCCGCCGGGGTCAGCGAGTATTCGGTTCCGGAGCGCGTCGCGAACCCGGTGGCCACCAGGCGATCGAAGATCGGTTCGAGAACCTGAGGTGGCACCCGTCGGTCGTCCGCGATGTCGAGAAGGTCGGCGGCGCCGGTCACCGCGGCGTACCGGTAGATCAGCATCAGTGCCCACAATTGTGCGGTCCCCAAGCGGCTGTTCGAGGTGCGAGCCACCGCTTCGAGGTCAATGCCGTTGCTGCGCTGCAACAACCGGCCGACGGCGACTTCGATGAGTTTCTCCGGCGACTCGGTGGTCGGCATGCCGAAACCCTCGCCCATGTCGGTGCTGCCACTGGCGGCAGCGTCACGAAGCGGCACCTGTTTGAGGAACAACGCCAGGACGAAGCCGACGACCGCGACGGGCGCCGCCAGCAGGAACACCTGGCTCAGCGAATCGGCATAGGCGTTGATGATCGGGGCGGCGGTGTCGTGCGGAAGGCTGTGCAGCACTTTCGGCGACGTCGCCGCGTCGGGTGGCGCGCCGCCGGCCCTCATGGCCGCGGGGATGCGGTCACCCAGGAAGTTCGCGAACATCGACCCGAAAATCGCTGCGCCGAAAGAACTTCCGATGGTGCGGAAGAACGTCACGCCGGAGGTGGCGACGCCGAGGTCGGCGAAGTCGACGGTGTTCTGCACCACGAGAATCAGCACCTGCATGCTGAGCCCGATCCCGGTGCCGAGAATCAGCAGGAACAGTGACTGGGTCAGCGTCGAGGTGTCGGCGTCCATCCGTGACAGCAGCACGAACCCCAACGCCATGATGGCCGTACCGGCGATCGGGAAGATGCGGTACTGCCCCGTGCGGCCGACGATCGCGCCGCTGCCCAGTGAGGTGACGAGCAGACCGGCCACCATCGGCAAGGTGCGCAGCCCTGACGCGGTTGCCGAGACACCGTCGACGAACTGCATGTAGGTCGGCAGGAACGTCAACGCACCCAGCATCGCGAAGCCGACGACGAACGACAGCACACAGCACACCGTGAAGACCGGGTTCGCGAACAAGCGGATCGGCAGAATCGGTTCGGGCGCACGGCGTTCCACCATGACGAAGCCTGCGATGGCCACGGCCGAGGCGACGAACAACCCGATGATCGTCGCCGAACCCCAGGCATACGTGGTGCCGCCCCAGCTGGTTGCCAGTGTCAGGCCGGCAGCGCCGAGCCCGACCAGCACGATGCCCGCGTAGTCGACGACGGGTCGCCCGGCGCGCGCCAGTTCGGGAATGGCCACGGCCGCGATCCCGATGACCACCACCGCCACCGGCACGTTGATCCAGAACGCCCACCGCCACCCCAGATGGTCGGTGAACAGCCCGCCGAGCAACGGGCCGACGACGGTCGTGACACCGAACACCGCGCCCAAAGCGCCTTGATACTTGCCTCTTTCGCGCAGCGGGATGACCTCGCCGATCACCGCGACGGCCGTTACGGTGATCGCGCCACCACCCAGGCCCTGCAGCGCCCGCGACGCGACGAGCATCCCCATCGATTCCGCGAGCCCACACAGGACCGAGCCGGCCAGGAACAGCAGGATCGCGACCTGGAAGACCTTCTTGCGGCCGAAGATGTCGCCGAGCTTGCCGACCACCGCGGTCACGATCGTCGAGGCGAGCAGGTAGCTCGTGACGACCCAGGACTGGTGGCCGGCGCCACCGAGATCGGCGACGACCGTCGGGAGCGCCGTCGCCACGATGGTCTGGTCGAGGGCGGCGAGCAGCATCCCGAGAACGACGGCCAGGAAGACGAAGTTGCGCTGCCGCACGCTGGGAGCCGCGTCCGGCACGTCGGTGGGGCTATGTGTGGTGGTGGCTGTCATAACCCGGCTGACCTCAGGTCTGGGCCGGACTGCTCGCCAATGCCTCGGTGATGGCCTCGCAGAACGCCGGCAGATCGGAGGGCGAACGGCTGGTGATGAGATTGCCGTCGATACACACTGCTTGATCGACGACGGTGGCTCCGGCGTTACGCAGATCGGTGCGGACACTCGGATAGCTGGTCACCTTGCGGTCGCGGACGACGTCGGCCTCGACGAGGGTCCACGGCCCGTGACAGATCGCGGCGACGGGCTTGCCGGAGCGGACGAAGTCGCCGACGAACGCCACCGCGGTGTCGTCGACCCGCAGTTTGTCGGGGTTCACGGTGCCGCCCGGCAGGATCAGCGCGTCGAACGCGTCGACCCGTACCTCGCCGACGGTGCGGTCCACCGCGATGGTGCCTGCCGGTTCGAGTTCGTGATTGCGGGCCTGGATTTCGCCGGCCGTGATCGACAACACCTCCACGGCGGCGCCGGCTTCCTCGACCGCGGCGCGCGGTTCATCGAGCTCGACCCTTTCGACGCCGTCGGCGGCGAGGATGGCGATCCGGCGGCCTTGCAGTTCCTTGAGCACGTGGCTGTTGATACCCCCAGAGGCGGCGCCCAAACGTGGCCCTGGCACGCCGTCAGCGCAGTTCTGCGATGACTTTGGCGAACGCCTCCGAATGCTGTTGCTGGACAATGAAGTAGGTCACCCCGTAGCGATCCCGCAGGTCGCGGATCCGGGCGGCCATGTCGGTGGTGCTGCCGCTGAGGGCGCCCGGAGTCGTCAACAGCTCGGCGTCGCTGAGGTCGGGCTGGAAGCGCCGGGTCATGGAAAGGTCCGGTATCCCGGACCCGTCGGTCGGCACCGCGGTGATGGCCAGGTTCAGCTCCAGTTCATCGAACCGGTCGCCGGCGGCGTTGCGCACGAACGAAATTCGCTCCGCGAGCGGATCGTGGTCGGCGGACGGCGGCCCGCCTCCGGTCAGCCCGATGATCTGCGCCTGCTGGGCGGCGACCGTCAGTAGCTTGTCGCCGGCACCGGCGATCATCACCGGCACGTCGGGCAGGTGGGTGCGCAGATACGAGGTCACGTGCGCGGTGTACGCCACCCGGTTCCCGGCGCTGGGGAACGGCAGTTCGGCGGCATCGAATTCTTCCTTGACGTACCCGGCGCCGAGGCCTGCCTCGAAACGCCCCTCGGTCAGGTCGCGCATGGCCGCGATGTCGCGGGCCAGCAGCGCGGGCTTGTAGAAGCAGGCGTTGAACACGAAGGTGCCCAGGTGCAGTGTGCTGCTCGCGGCAGCGGCGGTCGCCAGCACCGGGAACGGGGCCGGTGCGCCCAGATGGTCGGGCACGAGCAGGACGTCGTAGCCGAGGTCCTCGCCACGGCGCGCCGCGTCCTGGACCGCTGACCGGCTGTCGGTGTGCCGCAGGCCGACGCCGAACCGGAAATCTCTCGTCATGTGTTCGACCTTACGGACGCGCGGAGCGTGCCCGCCGGTGCAAACTGCAGGTGTGCGCCCCAGACTGACACTGACCGCGGTCTGCGTGGTGGTGTTCATGCTGCTGCTCGACATGACGATCGTGGCCGCGGCACTGGCCGACATCCAGGCTTCACTGCACGCGCCGCTGTCGGGATTGCAGTGGGTGGTCGACGCCTACGCGCTGCCGATGGCCGGATTACTGCTCACGGCGGCGACGGTGGGGGACCGGCTGGGGCGGCGGCGGTTGTATCTCGGCGGCCTGGTGGTGTTCATGTTCGCGTCGGCCGGGTGCGCGCTGGCCCGCAACATCGACGCACTCAACGGGCTGCGGGCGGTGCAGGGCGCGGCCGGCGCGGTGCTGCTCGGGGTGTCGCTGCCGATGCTCGCGGCCGCGTTCCCCGACGCGCGCCAGCGGGCGGGCGCCATTGCGGCGTACGGCGCGGCGATGGGAGCAGGCGGTGCCGTCGGGCCGCTGCTGGGCGGTGCGCTGGTCACGGCGTACGGGTGGCCGTCGATCTTCCTGATCAACCTGCCGGTCGGCGTGGTCGCGCTGTACATCGTCATCTTCGCCGTCCCCGAAAGCGTCGTCCCGCGGTCACGTCCCGTCGATATCTGGGGCACGGTGGTGCTGACGGCGGCGCTGTTCGCGGGCGTGTACGTGCTGATCGAGGGCAACCACTTCGGTTGGGGCAGCCCGATCATGTTGGGACTGAGTGTTTTCTGTGTGGTCGCCCTGGCCGCCTTCGGGCTACGCGAGTCCCGTCTGGCCGAGCCGATGCTCGACGTGCGGCTGCTCGCCGGTCCCGGATTCGCGGGTGTCTCCCTGGCCGCGTTCGCTGCGACCGGGACGCTGATCGCGTCGACGAACTACCTCGCGTTGTATTTCATGAACACGTTGGGGTTCAGCCCCTTTGGCGCCGGGTTACGGTCGCTGCCGCTGACGCTGGCCATCGTGCTGGGTGCCCCGCTGGCGATGATCGCGGCGCGGCGGATACCGGTGGTCGCAACGATCCCGGCCGGCGTCGCATTGATTGCCGCGGGTATGTGGATGATGACGGCAGTAAACGCGAACACGACATGGACGCACTTCATCTCGGGGTCGGTCGTGGCCGGGCTGGGACTCGGTGGACTGTCGGCGTTGACGTCTGACGCGGCGCTGCGTTTCGTGCCGGTCGCCGACGCCGGGATGGCGACCGGAACGGTCAGCACGGCGCGGCAGATCGGCATCCTGGCCGGTGTCGCCGGGCTGGGCGCCTTGTTCAGCCGGCACGCGGGCGACCTTGCCACATCGCGGCTTTCCGCAGTGCCGGGCCTTGGCGCCGAACCCGGCCGGCAGCTCAGTGACGGGCTGGCGGCCGGCGCCGGGCTGCGGGCGCTGGAGGTGGTGCCCGACCGGCTGCGCCCCGCGCTCGCCGCGGTCGCACGGGAAGCCAGCGCGACCGGCATGCAGTCCGCGTTGACCGCCGCCGCGCTGGCCGCCACCACGGCCACGCTGTTCGTGGCGCTGCTCGTCCGGATGGGCGCCCGGCAAACAATCCATGTGGAGTCTGTGGATTAGCCGAAGTTGCTACGGCCGAGCCGCAATGCGGATATTTTCGAAGCTTATGTTCGGCGCTGCTGTTCTCATCCCAGCGACCGATTCCGGCCGCTACAGCATCGTCATCTCCGACGATCCCGATGAGATCGAAGCGGCGCAGCGTCTGCGGTACCAGACGTTCGCCGAAGAGCTGGGTGCCGCACTCCCACAAGCGATTCGCGGACCGCGCACCGGCGAGATGATCGACGTCGACCGCTTCGACGCCTACAGCGATCACCTGCTGGCCCGGGACGAACAGACCGGGGCGATCGTCGGCTGTTACCGCTTGCTGCCCCCGGATGGTGCGCGCGCGGCCGGCGGCATCTTCACCGACACCAACTTCGAGCTCGGCGCCGGCATCGACGCGCTGCGGCCCTCACTGGTCGAGTTGGGCCGTGCCAGCGTGCATCCCGACCATCGCAACGGTGCGGTGATGGCGATGCTGTGGGCCGGGATTCTGCGCTATCAGGAACTGACCGGATACCGGTGGGCGATCGGTAGTCTGTCGGTGCGCATGGAGGACGGCGGTGCGCGTGGTGCGCTGGTGCGCGGCGTTCTCGACCGGGCGTACCGGCGGCACCCGGCACCGCCGGAGTTCCGCGTGACACCACGAAACCCGGTGCAGGTCAACGGAATACCTCTCGCCGACCTGCCCGATCCCGGCCGCGTGCGGGTGCCGCCGATGGTGGCCGGCAGCCTGCGGATCGGCGGTGTGATCTGTGGGGAACCGTCGTACGACCCGGAATTCGACATGGCCGATTTCGTGGTGCTGATCAACCGGGACATGGTGCATCAGCTCTACCTTGCCCGGCTCACCCGTAACCATGTCCAGACCTGACGCTCCCGACATGCTGGGAGTCGGGTTCGGGCCGTCGAATCTGGCGCTGGCCGTGGCCCTCGCCGAGCGCGGCGTGCGCGGCCGCTTCGTCGATGCCCAGCCGCGGTTCGGCTGGCACCGCGACATGTTGCTGCCCGGCACCCGGATGCAGATCCCGTTCCTCAAAGACCTGGCGACGCTGCGCAATCCGCAGAGCGCATTCACGTTCGTGAACTACCTGAGTGATCGCGGCAGGCTGGTCGAATTCATCGGTCGCCACGACGTGTTCCCGAGCCGGCACGAATTCCACGACTACCTGCAGTGGGCCGCGGACCAGTTCGCGGACGACGTGCGCTACGGCCGCCGCGTGGTCGGGGTGACGGCAGGTGATGCCGGATTCGCGGTGCAGCTCGACCCCGGCGAGGTCATCTCGACACGGACCCTGGTGCTGGGCACCGGCCTGCACCCGGTGCTGCCGACGGGCACGCGCTCGACCCTGCGCCAGTGGCACAGCCACCAATTGCTCAGTGCCGTGGCGGCGCTCGGCGCGGTGGACGGCGGCCGGTTCGCCGTGGTGGGTGCGGGGCAGAGCGCCGCCGAGGTGGTTTCCTACCTGCACCGCACCTACCCGCGCGCCGAGGTGCACGCGGTGTTCGGCCGGTACGGATACAGCCTCGCCGACGACAGTGCCTTCGTGAACCGCATCTTCGATCCCGCAGCGGTCGACGAGTTCTACGGCGCGGACGGCGCGGAACGTCAGCGTCTGCTCGACTACCACCGGTCGGCCAACTACTCGGCCGTCGACGTCGACCTCATCGCGGACCTGTATGAACGCGAGTACGACGAACGCGTCAGCGGGGCCCGCCGGCTGTTCCTGCATCGGGCCTGCAGTGTCACCGGTGCCGACGAAGACGACGCGGAGGTCCGGCTGGGCCTGCGCAACCGCATCGACAACACGACCGAGACCGTGCGCTGCGATGCCGTGGTGTACGCGACCGGCTACGCCCCGATGGATGTGCCGGCTTTCCTGGGCGAGCTGGCGTCCTGCTACGAGTTCGACGACCATGGCCGCCCGCTGGCCACGCGCGATTACCAGTTGGTGGCCAGGCCGGGCGCTCCCGGCGACATCTACCTCAACGGTGCGACCGTCGAACACAGCCACGGGCTCGGCGCGACGCTGCTTTCGAACGTGGCCGTCCGCAGCGGCGAGATCGCGGCGGCAATCAGCCCGTGACGGTCAGGTAGATCAGGACCACATTCAGGACCGAAATCAGCACGGCCACAGCCCATCCCAGTGCCGTGACGAGCCGGTGGTTGATGTTCTCGCCCATCACGGCGCGGTTGCTGGTCAGGCGGACCAACGGGATGAGCGCGAACGGGATGCCGAACGACAGCACCACCTGCGAGATGACCAGCGCGCGCGTCGGGTCGAATCCGACGGCCAGCACCACCAGCGCCGGAATGACCGTGACGGCCCGGCGGAGCAACAGCGGGTACGACCGGTTCAGCAGGCCCTGCATGATCATCGCGCCGGCGTACGCGCCGACCGACGAGGACGCCAGGCCCGAAGCCAGCAGGCCGATGGCGAAGCACAGCGCGATCGCCGGACCCAGGGCATTGCCGACCGCGGCGTGCGCGCCCGCGATGGTGTCGGTGCCCGCGACGCCCTGCAGATGCGTCGCCGCGACCAGCAGCATCGACAGGTTCACCGCGCCCGCGACCACCATCGCCAGGCCGACGTCGACGCGCGTGACGCGCAGCATGTGGCGCAGTGGCGCGCCGGCCTCGGGCTTCCCGTGCCGGTCGCGAGCCAGACCGGAGTGCAGGTAGACGACGTGCGGCATGACCGTCGCGCCCAGGATCGCAGTGGCCAGCAGGAGGCTCTCGGGTCCGGCGAAGTGGGGCACCATGCCGCCGAGAACATCGCCGGGCGCGGGCGGATCGACGATCAGGCTGGTGAGGAAGCCGATGGTGATGACCATCAGCAGGCCGGCGATGATCCGTTCGAATGCGCGCTGACTGCCCCGGTTCTGTACCGACAGCAGGCACATGGAAACCACGCCCGTGATCACGCCGCCCACCAGCATGGGCAGGCCGAACAGCAGTTGCAGCGCGATGGCACCGCCGACCACTTCGGCGAGATCGGTTGCCACGGCCACCATTTCGGCCTGCACCCAGAACGCGAGCCGGGTTGGCGTGCGGCAGTTCTCGGCGACCAGCTCCGGCAGGGACCGGCCGGTCGTCAGGCCCAGCTTGGCCGACAGGTACTGCACCAGGCCGGCCATGACGTTGGCCAGCAGGATCACCCACACCAGCAGGAAACCGAACTTCGCGCCCGCGCTGATGTTGGCCGCGACGTTGCCCGGATCCACATAGGCGATGGCAGCGACGAACGCCGGGCCCAACAGGGACCAGGTCGAGCGCGACGAGCGTGACGGTGCGCGGGTGTCGGTCAGCATGCACTCACTTTCTATCCGGGTTTGCGAATAGAAAAGTTAGGTTAGCCGAAATCTACGCTTCGGATCAACGTGGGTCGTGATACAGCCCTTTACCGGTGATGAGCGGCAGATCCAGCGTGGTGCGGATGCCCGGTTCGGCGGCGACGACCGCCGGGATGGCGTTCACGACGCGGGCCGCGGTGGCAACCAGACCGGCGTGGTTGTGGTCGCCCTTGCGGCTGCTCAGGCACAGGTCCAGGGCGTACGACGGCTCGCCCGTCACCTCGACGCGGTACGAGCCGCCCTCCTGTGCGGGCTGCGGCCAGTCGGGGCAGATGTCGTCGCGCAGTCGGGTGATGTGCTCGAGCACGACGGCCGGGTGGCCGTCCTTCATGCCGCGCACCTCGAACCGCATGGCTGCCGTCGTGCCCGCCGGGATGTGGCCCGACGCGATGTCGAAGTCCTCGGGCGCGGGCACCCGGGTGTGCGTCTCGGTCAGCTCGTCGAGTTCGATGCCGAGGCCCGCGGCCAGTTGCCGCACGACCGAACCCCACGCCAGGCTCAGCACGCCGGGCTGCAGCAGCATCGGCAATTCATCGATGGGCTTGCCGAAGCCCATGACGTCGAACATCACCGTCGCGCTGTCGTAGGTGGCGTAGTCGACGATCTCCATGCACCGGACCTGCTCGACGCTCTGGCAGGTGCCCATGAGGGCAAGGGGGAGAAGGTCATTGGCGAAGCCGGGATCGATGCCGTTGACAAAGAGGGACGAACCGCCTTGCTGTGCGGCCTCTTCGAGGGGCGCGATCAGTTCGGCGGGCAGCACCTGCCACGGGTACTGCAGGAACACCGCCGCACTGGCGACGACGTTGACGCCGGCGGCCAGGATGCGCCGGTAGTCCTCCAGTGCCTCGGGCAGCCGGTTGTCGGCCATGGCCGTGTAGACGACACAGTCCGGCTTGCCGGACAAGATGGCGTCGAGGTCATCGGTGGCCGTGACGCCGGTCGAAACGTCAAGTCCGGCAAGCTCTCCGGCATCCTTGCCGGCCTTGGTGGCCGAGGACACCCAGACGCCCGTCAGTTCATACGCGGGGTCATTGATGAGCTGCGTCAGGGCATGGCGGCCGACGTTGCCAGTGCCGACTGCGGCGACTTTGATGGGCATGTGGGCGTTCCTCACAGGTCCGGGATGGGGAGATCGAGGTTGGGAAACGTGAGGCCGCCATCGACCTCCAGCACCTTGCCGGTGACGTAGGCGCCGGCCGGTGAGGCCAGATACAGCGCGGCGGCGGCGATGTCCTCGGGGTCGCCGAGACGGCGCATCGGGGTGGCCTTCTCCATGGGGTCGCGCAACGCGTCGTTGGAGGCGACGATGTCCAGCGCCGAGGTCAGGATCGAACCCGGTGCGATGCCGTTGACCCGGATCTTCGGGCACAGGTCCATGGCGGCGAGCTTGGTGTAGTGCGCCAACGCCGCCTTGGCGGTGCCGTACGCGGCGAATCCGCGGCCCGCGAGCCGGCCGACGGCCGAGGTGATGTTGATGACGCTGCCGCCGCCGGCGTGCTCCAGCATCAGCGGGACCGCGGCCTGTGTCAGCGCGTGCGCGGTGGCGACGTTGAACGTGAAGGCGTCTTTGAGATCCTGCGGTGAGGTGTACATCAGTGGCCCGGGCATGGTGCCGCCGACGTTGTTGACGACGATGTCTAGTCGGCCGAACGCCTCGACCGCCGCGGCGGCGAGCTTGGCGGTCTCGTCCGGGTGGGCCAGGTCGGCGGCGATGACGTGCGCCTTGCGCCCGGCCGCCTCGACCTGCGCGGCGACCTCCTGCAACTGGGACTCGGTCCGTGAGGCAATCACCACGTCAGCACCGGCTTCGGCGAATGCGACGGCAATGGCCGCGCCGAGGCCGCGGCCTGCGCCGGTCACCACCGCTACCTGGTTGTCGAGCCGGAATCTGTCCAGAATCACGTGTGCCTCACTCGCCTCGTCGTGGTCGTTGTTAGGCACGCTAGCAAGTTAGAGGCGCTGCGGGAACGAATTTCTAGAACACGTTTCAATTGGCCGCCGACGCGATGGCCGCACCAGCCATCGGGTGCCGCCCACGGTGCTACGGCGAGCGTGCAGGTTTCGGGCGCGGATCCGCCGAGGAGTGCACCAAAGCGACACACTCGTCGCAGGACGCGCGGGCGACTGAGGCGAGAGACCGCCGCCCCTCGGGGCTACCGGGACTTCGCGCTGGACTTCGCACCGGACTTGGCGCTGGACTTCCGCGACTTCACGCTGGCTTCCAGCTTGGCCAGCAGATCGGAGACGTCCTCGGTCGCGTCCAGTTCGGTCGCCGCTTCCTCGGTGGTGAATGCCTCTCCGCCCGCGATCTTGGCTTCGATGAGCTCTTCCATCTGCTCGCGGTAGGTGTCGTGGAACTGTTCGGGCTGGAAGTCCTCGGTCATGGAGTCCACCACCTGGCCGGCCATCGTCAGCTCGGCCTTCTTGATCTCGACTTCCTTGTCCAGCACCGGGAAATCGGGGTCGCGGATCTCGTCGGGCCACAGCAGCGTGTGCACGATCATCACGTTGCGCTTGCCGAAATCCTTGACGCGCAACGCGGCAAGCCGCGTCTTGTTGCGCAGCGAGAAGTGCACGATGGCCACGCGTTCGGTCTGCGCCAGCGTCTGGGCCAGCAGCACGTACGACTTCGACGACTTCGAGTCGGGCTCGAGGAAATAGCTGCGGTCGTACATCAGCGGATCGATCTGCTCGGCCGGGACGAACTCGACGACCTCGATCTCACGGCTGCGCTCTTCCGGCAGCGTGGCGATGTCCTCGTCGGTGATGATGACCGTCTGGCCGTCCTCGGATTCGAAAGACTTGGCGATGTCCCGGAACTCGACCACCTCGCCGCAGACCTCGCACACCCGCTTGTATCGGATGCGGCCATTGTCCTTGGCGTGCACCTGATGAAACTTGATGTCGTGATCCTCAGTGGCGCTGTACACCTTCACTGGCACATTGACCAGACCGAAGGCGACTGACCCCTTCCAGATGGACCGCATACCCCAGTATGGCCCATGATCGCGCCGCGGCTTGGATACTTGGGATGTGGAGCAATTCGGGCGGGTGCGGCTGACCAACCCCGACAAGGTGCTCTACCCGGCGACCGGCACCACCAAGGCCGACGTTTTCGACTATTACCTCGCCGTCGCGGGCGCGATGTTGCCGCACATCGCGGGCCGTCCCGTGACGCGCAAGCGGTGGCCCAATGGTGTTGCGCAGCAGCCGTTCTTCGAGAAGCAGCTGGCCTCGTCGGCGCCGGAGTGGCTGGACCGCGGTGCCATCACACATCGCAGCGGGACCACCGTCTACCCGATCATCGACACCCCCGAGGGGCTCGCCTGGATCGCCCAGCAGGCGTCGTTGGAAGTGCATGTGCCGCAATGGCGCTTCGTCGGTGCGGGCGGCGGGCCGCGCGATGTCCCCGCTCCGGGACCCGCGACACGCATCGTGTTCGACCTGGATCCCGGCGACGGCGTCACCATGGCGCAGCTGTGCGAGGTGGCGCGCGCTGTCCGCGAACTCGTCGCCGGCATGGACCTGGAGGCCCATCCGGTGACCAGCGGCAGCAAGGGTCTGCATCTCTATGTGCCGCTGGCCGCGCCCGTCAGCTCCCGCGGTGCGTCGGCTGTGGCCAAACGTGTTGCCCAGCAACTCGAATCATCGATGGGCGGGCTGGTCACCGCGACCATGACCCGCAGTCTGCGGGCCGGCAAGGTGTTCCTGGACTGGAGCCAGAACTCCTCCGCCAAGACGACGGTGTCACCGTATTCCTTGAGAGGCCGCGACGAGCCGACGGTGGCCGCGCCGCGCACCTGGGAAGAACTCGACGATCCGGAGTTGCGCCAGCTGCGGTTCGACGAGGTGCTGGCCCGGCTGGCCCGCGACGGTGACCTGCTCGCCGACATGGATGGCGACGCGCCGGTGGCCGATCGGCTCACCACCTACCGCAGCATGCGGGACCCTGGCCGGACGCCGGAGCCGGTGCCGGCGGCCCGGCCCGCGTCGGGGCTCAACAACCGCTTCGTCATCCAGGAGCATCACGCCCGCCGGTTGCACTACGACTTCCGGCTGGAACGCGACGGCGTGCTGGTCAGTTGGGCTGTCCCGAAAAACCTTCCGGACACCTCGACCATCAACCATCTGGCGGTGCACACCGAAGACCACCCGCTGGAATACGCCACCTTCGAAGGCGACATCCCCAAGGGCGAATACGGCGGCGGGCACGTCACGATCTGGGACTCGGGCACCTACGACACCGAAAAGTTCCGGGACTCAGGCGAAAACGGCGAGGTGATCGTCAACCTCCACGGCAGCCGGGTTTCCGGGCGGTACGTGCTGATCCAGACCGAAGGCAAGAACTGGCTGGTGCGCCGGATGAAAGAGCAACGGCTGCAACCCATGCTGGCCACCCACGGCTCGGTGGATCGACTGTCTCCGGACCACTGGGCATTCGAGGGAAAGTGGGACGGCTATCGGCTGCTGGTCGACGCCGACCACGGCCGAATCCGGCTGACCGCCCGCAGCGGCCGCGACGTCACGGGGGAGTTTCCGCAATTGCAGTCGGTGGCAGCCGATCTCGCCGATCACCACGTGATCCTGGACGGCGAGGTGGTGGCCTTACAGGACGGCGTACCCAGTTTTCAGGCCATGCAGAACCGCGGCTCCGGCAGTCACATCGAATTCTGGTGCTTCGACATCCTGTCCCTCGACGGACGCGACCTGACTCGCGCAAAGTATCGGGATCGGCGAAAGCTGTTGGAAACCCTGGCCTCTGACGGTGCGCTGACGGTGCCGCCGCTGTTGCCCGCGGAGAGCCCCCTGAAGTTCGCGGACGAGCGCGGCTTCGAAGGGGTGGTCGCGAAGAAGTGGGATTCCGGATACCGGCCCGGGCGGTCGGAGGCCTGGGTGAAGGACAAGTTCTGGCGCACACAGGAAGTGGTGATCGGCGGCTGGCGTGCCGGGGAGGGCGGCCGCACCAGCGGCATCGGGGCGCTGCTGGTCGGGGTTCCCGAGGGCGACGGCCTACAGTTCGTCGGCCGCGTGGGTACCGGGTTCACCGACAAGATGCTGGCTGATCTGAAGGCGATGCTCAAGCCGCTCGAGACCCGCGAATCGCCTTTTACCGCACCGCTTTCCACGCTCGATGCCAAAGGCGTGACGTACGTGCGGCCCGAGCTCGTGGGTGAGGTGCGCTACAGCGAGCGCACGTCCGACAACCGCCTGCGCCAGCCCAGTTGGCGTGGCCTCCGCCCGGACAAGACGCCGGGGGAGGTCACCTGGGAGTGATTTGTGCACGATTTTCCGCGCCCACCGCGGATTTTCGTGCACAAATCACGGTCGGCAGAGTGCGCCGGCGACAGCCTCTTCGAGGCCGCGCGTCGCCAGCTGGTCGGCCAACTCGTTGTCGGCGACGCCGGCATGCCCCTTCACCCAGAACCACTCGACCTCATGCCGTGCGCAGGCGGCCTGCAGCCGCTTCCACAGATCCACGTTCTTCACCGGCTGCTTCGCCGCCGTCATCCACCCGTTGCGTTCCCAGCCGTGGACCCATTTGGTGATGCCGTTGCGGACGTAGGTGCTGTCGGTGTGCAGGTGCACGACGACGGGCCGCGTCAGTGCTTCGAGCGCCATGATGGGTGCCGTCAGCTCCATGCGGTTGTTGCTGGTTTCACCGGCCTCGCCACCGAACATTTCGCGCACGTGATGGCGCATGCGCAGCACGGCGCCCCAGCCGCCGGGGCCGGGGTTGGGACGGCAGCCGCCGTCGGTGTGGATGACCACGACGTCGTCGCTCATGACTGGCGTGCCTCCTGGAGCAGTCGTACAGCCTTCGGTCCGACACCATGCAGGGCGAGAAGCTCGTTGAGATCAGCCGGCAGGTCCGCGACAGAGTGGTAACCGGCGTCGATGAGTGCGCCGGTAGCGGGTCGGCCGATCGAGATGCCGTCGAAGACGGGGCCGCGGTCGGTCATGGAGTGAGGTTAGCGTCCCGGGCCGGCTCGATCACAACGTCAGGCTGAGCGCGTCGCTAACCGCATATACGTTTATCGGCGCGCTCAGAAGGACATTGCGTCGGCGCTCAGTGCCCGGAGATCATCGCCGTGCGGACCGACATCCCGAATTCCTGATGTCGCAGCGTGGTGATCCGGCGTCCGGGTTGCACCGCCGGTTTGACCGGCGCGGTGCGGTCGCCGAAGAACGCGGCGGTCGCGTCGATGTCCTGCACGACGTACGTCAGCCCCCATAACGCGGACGGGCCTTCTCCCGTGGCGTCGGGGGAGCCGACGACTTCGAGGATCACTTCACCCAGCCGGAAGAAGATCTGCCGCATCGGCCGGCCGCCGAGTTGGCCGTCCCGTTCCCGGCGCGGGTGGACATCGACGGCCGCCAGCGTCGCGACGGTCCGCTTCAGATCGGGGGACAGCAGCACGACGTGGTCGACCGATACGGCGCCGTTGGCATGCTCGGCAGGCGTCGGCCGCGGCGCGTCCGATGAGGTGGTGGGGATGCCGTCGAGCGGCTGGTCGGACGGCACGCCGCGCAGTGCCCATCCGACGATGCCCGTGCCGCGCTCGCGTCCGACCAGGCGAACCCGGACGCCGCCGATCCGGCACGCGTCGTCGGGGTCGACGGTGAAGCCGACCGCGGTCCACGCGTCGGCGGTGTCCGCGACCTCGAACTCATCGACGGTGACGGTCATTGGCCGGCCTCGTCGACCGTCACCCGAAGCCGCGGCGGCTTCGTATCCGGCGCCACCCGTGCCCACACCGCATCGACCATGGGCGCCAACAGTAGTTCGCCCATCTGCCGGGCCAGCACGGCGACGACCTGGGTGTTCTCGCGGCGGGTGGTCGAGGCGCGACCGGTCTTGCGGGCCGCTCGGACCTCGCGCTGCGTCAGGTCGACGATGACGTCGACCAGGTGGCTGTCGGCGACGTTCGGTTGCAGCAGGGCGCGGCGCACGTAGTCGACCACCGCCGGATTGGCCCGCAGCATGTCGCGGACCGCGGCGTCGCGCACTGCGGTGGAGGCGTCTTCGGGCACCTCGGCCAGGGCGCCCGCGAAGTAGTCGACCACCAGCTGGTCCACCGCGTTCCGCAGGCCGGCCTTGGTCTTGAAGTGGTGCTGCACCAGGCCGACCGCGACGCCGGCCTCGGCGGCGATGGCGCGCAACGAGATTCGGTCTTCGCCGTGTTTGGCGTACAGGTCCAGCGCGGTGTTGCGGATGCGTGCCTTGGCTGTCAGGTCGTCGACAGTTGCCCTCGGATCAACCATCAGACCTCCCGTCGGCAACCAGATCAATGTACTGTACACATGAACAGGGGCCTATACAGTTGTATAGCGCGCGAAATCTAGCGAGGTGGACCAATGTCAGAGCTTTTCCCGAAGTACCGGGCCAGCTGGGAGACCGATCAGCACCGCGAGCTGCGGCAGCACGCGGCGGCGTTCCTCGCCAAGGAGGCCACGCCCAACCAGGAGCGGTGGGCCAAGAACCACCAGGTCGACCGCGAGTTCTGGAACAAGCTCGGCGACGCCGGCCTGCTGGGCCTGGACCTGCCCGAGGAGTACGGCGGTGCGGGCGGCGACTTCGGGTTCTCGGCCGTGGTGGCCGAAGAGTTTGCGCTGGCCCATGATTCGGCCTCGGGCTGGTCGGTGCACTCGCCGATCGTGGCGCACTACATCGACACCTACGGCAACGCGGAGCAGAAGGCCCGCTGGATGCCGAAGATCATCAGCGGCGAGACTGTGCTGGCCATCGCGATGACCGAGCCGGGCACCGGTTCGGACCTGCAGGCCGTCCGCACCACCGCCATCCGTGACGGTGACCACTACGTCATCAACGGCTCAAAGACATTCATCTCCAACGGATCTCTGTGCGACATGGTGGTGATCGTCGCCAAGACCGATCCCACTCAGGGAGCGGCCGGGGTGTCTCTGATCGTCGCCGAGGTCAACGACCTGCCGGGCTTCGAGCGCGGCCGGGTGCTGGAGAAGGTCGGTCAGCACGGCCAGGACACCCGCGAGCTGTTCTTCACCGACATGCGCGTGCCCGTCACCAACCTGCTCGGTGAGCAGGAAGGCCTGGGCTTCTACCAGCTGATGTCGCAGCTGGCGCGCGAGCGGCTCGTCATCGGCTCGATCTGCGCCGGCATGGCCGAGGCCGCGGTACTGGAGGCCATCAAGTACACCAAGCAGCGCGAGGCCTTCGGCAAACCGCTGATCAACTTCCAGCACAACCGATTCCAGCTCGCCGAGCTCAAGGCCGAGGTGCTGTCCATCAAGACCACCGTGGACTACTGCGTGCAGGCCCTGATCGACGGCGACAACGATCCGGCGATCGCGTCCATGGGCAAGCTGATCGCCGCCGACCGGGCCGTGGCCGTCGTCGACCGTTGTGTGCAGTTCTTCGGCGGGTACGGGTACATGATGGAGTACCCGATCGGCCGGGCCTACGCGGCGGCGCGCGTCAACAAGATCTACGGCGGCACAAGCGAAATCATGAAGGAGATCATCAGCCGCACGCTGTGATCCCGTTCCGCGAGCAGACATAAATGTCCCCGACACCTCGCCGTGTCGGGGACATTTGTGTCTGCTCGCGAAAGGGGCCGTTCGGTGGCATTCTGGGGCCATGAGCTCAGGCGATTACACCGACGAGGATGACGATCAGCTGACGCAGGAGGACATGCTGATCGACCGCGGCGTCGACGACCTGCTGGACGAGGGCTACTCGCCGCCGGACGAGTGGCGCGAGCCCCGGGATGACGAGACCCTCGATGAACTGCTCGCCGAGGAAGAGCCGGACCCGGCGCTGCAGCTTGACGATGCTGACGATCCCGACGAGCAGTGGGGCGACGACGAGGTCGGTGACCAGCGGTCCGGTCGGCTCGTGGCCGGCGAGCAGGACGGTGAGCTGCTCGCCGGGGACGTCGGCATCGACGGGAGCGCGGCCTCCGCCGAGGAGGCCGCGGTCCACGTCATCGACGAATAGCCGCTCAGACCTTGGCGATGACGTTCTCGGCGAACATCTCCAGGTGCTTGATCTTCTCGTCGAGCGGCTGGGTGTCCTCGCCCATGATGTAGGGCACGCGGAAGCCGACGATGACGTCGGTGACGCCCTTGTCTTCCAGGCGCTTAACGCCGTCGACTGTGAAGCCGTCGATCGAGATGACGTGAATCTGGAACTCGTCGCACAGGCCGATGCGCTCCTCGGATTCCCGGTACTGCGCGAGCTTCTTGAGCAGCGGGTCGAGGTCGGCCGGGTCGCCGCCACCGTGCATCCAGCCGTCGTTGCGGGCGGCACGCTTGAGCGCGGCATCGGCGTGACCACCGACGAGGATCGGCACCGGCTTGGTCGGCGCGGGCGTCATCTTGGTCTTGGGGATGTCGTAGAACTCGCCGTGGTACTCGAAGTAGTCGCCCTGCGTCAGGCCGCGGATGACGTCGATGCACTCGTCCATGCGCTTGCCGCGACGGGCGAACGGCACACCCATGACCTCGTAGTCCTCGGGCCACGGGCTGGTGCCGACGCCAAGGCCCAGGCGGTTGTCGAACATCGCGGCCAGAGACCCGGCCTGCTTGGCCACCAGGGCCGGCGGCCGGATCGGCAGCTTCAGCACGAAGATGTTGAAGTGCAGCTTGGTGGTGACGGCCGACAGCGCGCCGATCAAGGAGAACGACTCGATGAACGACTTGCCGTCGAGGAACTCGCGGCTGCCGTCGGCGGTGTACGGGTACGTCGAGTCGGACTCGAAGGGGTAGGCGATGCTGTCCGGGATGGTCATCGCGTGGTAGCCGGCTTCGTCAGCCGCCTTGGCCAGCGGGATGTAGTAGGACGGGTCGGTCATCGCTTCGGCGTAGGTGAACCTCATGAACCGATGCTAGAACGTGTTCTAGTTTTGTGGAATGGGTACCGCCCATTCAGTGGCGGTCAAGTCAGCGGGAACGGCGGCAGGCCGGTGCCGCTGATGGCGTAGCCGCCCTGTTGGCTGCGCTCGGTGACGCGCGCCGCCGCGGTGCGCTCGCCCACCGCCACGGTGACGGCGGTGCGGGGCAGTTCGTCGAGCGTCTCGAAAACCGTTCCCCGCCAATGGTACTGGCCGTCGATGGGATCGAGGTGCCCCGCCAGCCGCACTCGCACGTCGCGGCCGTCGATGGTGGCCGGTCCGTCGTACAGGTCTTCGGCTTCCGCGATCTCCGCCCGCGCGGCAGGCGCCACGGGGCCGCCGGGCAGGAAGCCGGTCCGCCGCCACAACCGCCGTGCGATGGGGCCGAGGAGTCCAACTTCCTCCAGGAACGACGCGAGCGGCGCGAACCCGGCGATCTGTGTCTCGATCCGGTGCGGCGACGTCCGCGCCATCCGCCGGGCCGCGCGGGCGTCCAATCCGACGCGGCGGTACTGCACCTTGTTGGTGAACAGGAACCGGAAGAACAAGCCGCCGACACCGTTGAGGTTGCCGATCCAGAACCGCTTCGGCCATGACATCTCCGGCGCGCGCTTGCGCAGCCCGTCGCGGGCGAACTGGATGTGCCGGGCTTCCTCGGTCACGTGAATGCGCATGAGCCGCTGCACCATTGGCTGCAGCTCGGGATCATCCATCATCTGGCGTTGCAACGAATCGAAGATTTCCTCGCCGATCAAAGCGGCCACCCACAACACCGAACCTTGGAAGGCGAACGGCAGCATGTTGATGATCGTGCGCTGGTACCACTTCGGTCGCACCGGGTCGGCGCCGACCTTCTCGATGGCCTTGCCGAACATCACCATGTGGCGGGTCTCGTCACCGAGTTCGGTCAGCTCGTAGTGGGTGGCGCTCGCAGTCGGGTCCTGATGCATCGCCTTGCGCAGCAGGGCCTGGTTGAGGATGTTCTCGAACCAGATGCCCGCCGACAGGGTGTTGACCAGTTCCTGGCGGGACAGCTCGATCTGCTCGGCCCGGCTCATCGACTCCCAGAGCGGGGTGCCGTACAGCGACACCACTTTCGGTGGCAGGAAGTACTTGTCCGGGTCGATCGGCGCGTCCCAGTCGATGTCGACGATCGGCGCGTAAGACTTGCGCACCGAGCCTTTGAGCAGGCGTTCGGCGAATTCCGCGCGCGTCGTCTGGCCTTTGACCGAAGCTGTCATCGTTGACATCCCTTCGAAAGTGTCTGTAATCCGAAGCTACGTCCGATACCAGAGGTAGTCAATACCTGCGGTACTGGATAAAAGTTGGGCCGTCGCGGGCCGCTAGCCTTCGCGGATGCGCACAATCCACGTCATCGGTATCGGTGCCGGCGACCCGGACTACGTCACCGCTCAAGCCGTCGCGGCGCTCAACGACACGCAGGTGTTCTTCGCGATGGACAAAGGCGACACCAAGGACGACCTCGTCGCGCTGCGCCGGCTGATCTGTGAGCGTTTCATCGAAGACCCCGGCTACCGGTTCGTGGCGCTGCCGGATCCGGTGAGGGCCAAAGATCGTGAGTACCACGAAGCGGTGGCCGAATGGCACGCCGCACGAGCGCGGCTGTGGGCGGAGGCCATCGAGACCGAACTGGGGCCCGACGGCGTCGGCGCCTTCCTGGCGTGGGGCGACCCGTCGCTCTACGACAGCACGCTGCGCATCCTGGACCGCGTCGCCGAACACGTCGAGTTCGAGTTCGACGTCATCCCCGGCATCACGGCCATCCAGGCACTCACCGCTCGACATCGCATCCCGCTCAACGACATTGGCGAGCCGGTAATGATCACGACGGGGCGTCAGCTGCGTGAGCACGGGCTGGCCGGCGCCGCGGTGGTGATGCTCGACGGTGAGTGCTCGTTCCTGGAATGCCCACCGCAGACCCGGATTTGGTGGGGCGCCTACCTCGGCACGCCCGACGAGATGCTCATCGCCGGCACCGTCGGCGAGGTCGGGGAACGGATCGCCCGGGAGCGCGCCGAGGCCCGGACGCGGCACGGCTGGATCATGGACACCTATCTGCTGCGGGCAGAATCGACAGCATGAAATCGTTGCTGCTGCGGGCCTGCGTGACCGGCCTGGCGTTGTGGTTGGTCACGCGCATGGTGTCGGGGATCTATTTCGTCTTCCCCGTGGGCGCCGGCCAACTCGAGCGCGTCGGCATCATCCTGGTGGTGGCGTTCGTCTTCGGGTTGGTCAACGCCATCATCAAGCCGATCGTGCAGCTGTTCGCGATCCCGCTGTACATCCTCACCCTCGGCCTGATCCACATCGTCATCAACGCCTGGATGCTGTGGATCACCTCGTGGATCACCGAGAACACCACGCACTGGGGCCTGGGCATCGACCAGTTCTGGTTCACCGCGATCTGGGCGGCGATCCTGCTGTCGATCGTCGGCTGGGCGCTGGGTCTGGTGCAGCGCGCCGTCGAGAGCTAGGGATTTGTGCACGATTTTCCGCGGTCGGCGCGGAAAATCGTGCACAAATCCCTACGTCAGCGACGCCTGGATCGCGCGTAACTCGTTGGCGCCGAACGCCGGTGGCTCGGTGATCTCGGCTGCCGGGCGTCCGGCGCGGACCGAGTCGGCCAGGTCGGCGAGCGTCGCGGTCAGCTGTGCGGCGGCGTCCGGGGTGATCGGCGCTTCGGATCGCTCGGTGGCCCAGCCCGCGGCGAGCGTCCGGTATGCGAGCTGCTCGGTCGCGACGATGGTCGGCCAAAGCCGTTCTGCCGCAACGCGGCTCCGGGGTGAACCGCCGATGGCGGTGTCGTAGACCGGAAGCATGGCCATCGCGCGGAGCTGCAGGTCGCGACGGTCGTTGCGGGCCTGATCGGTGGTCACCTGACCTGCGGCCAGATGGCCGACCACGACCGCGACCGCATCCAGCGTGGCCGCGATCGACTCGGCGGGGCGCGCCGCGGGATGGCCGCGTCGCGTCACCCACAACACCAGAAGTGCCACCGCGCAACCGATCACGGTGTCGATGCCGCGGGCGAGCAGCATGGCGGGGACGTCGGCGATGTGGTGTCCGCCCGACGCGATGGTCAAGGCCGCGGGCGTGATGAAGATGACCGCGACGGTGTAGTTACGCACCACGAACATCTCGATGACGAACTGCAGCGTGCCGACGATCAGGGCGAGCCACGGTCCGCCCGGCGCGGCGATCAGGACACCGCCCGCCAGCACCAGGCCGAGCCAGGTGCCCAGGGTGCGTTCGATGCCGCGTTGTACGGTGCGCCGCCAATCGAAGCCTTGATGCAGCATCAGCACCGCCGCCGCCATGGCCCAGTACGCGTGGTCGATGTTCAGACCGACGGCGACGGTGCCGGCGATCGCGACGGCGACCGCGGTGCGCAGTGCCGCGGTCAGGGCGGGAGACCCCGGCGTCACCGCACGGCGCAGCAGCGTCGCGACGGACGGCCGTCCCAGCGGGATCAGGCCCTCGAAACTGCCGCCGATGTCGTCGGGCACCGTGCCCAGCTGCCGGGCCCGCGCGGCGTCGTCGACGGACAGTGGTTGGCCGCGGTCGGCGGCCGCCATGGCTTCGGCGAACAACACGTGCAGCCGGCGGTTCGTCATCCGCAGCCGATAGAGGGCGTCATCGGGCTTCGGGTGGACGGGCTGGAACGTGACGAGCGTGATCCACGCTTCGTGCAGCAGCTGCGCGGCGCGGTGCCGCGCGTCGGGTGATGAGGTCTCGATGTAGGTGGCCACCGCTTCGGCGGCAGCGGCGACCGCGGCGCGTTCCGGCGCGCGCGGACGGACCAGTACCCCGGCCATGTGCACCACCCAGGCGAAGGCGCCGCCGGCCAGCACCAGCGCGCCCAGCCGCCACGGGCTGAGGTGCTCGGCCGCGATCCCGACGGCAGCCGCGCAGGCCAGCACCGGCATGTAGGCGCCGGGCGGTCCGACCGACAGGGCCTGGCAGATCAGGACGGCAACCATCGCGATCACCGTCACCACCAGCACCGCCGACCACGGGGTGGCCGCCGCCCAGTCGCCGAGCGCCACGACCACCGCGAACGAGACGGCGATGGCGCCGAGGTACATCGCGCGGTTGAGATACGGACGCCCGCTGCCGTACAGCGACGTGAATCCACCGATGGTGGCGATCAGCCCGGCCGACACATCGCCGGCTGCCCACCCGGCGAGAATCGGCACCACCATGCAGATCGAGGCCCGGAGCGCGAACGGCCAGCGGCGCGGCACAGTATTCATGACCAGGATGCGTCGCAGTGGATTGGTGGCCGGGGCGGGTGCCGAGCGGTCTGCCATGTGTACAGCATGCGGTACATCCAGTCGCTAGCCTGAACCCATGCCGGAACTTCCCGAGGTCGAGGCGCTCGCCGATCACCTGCGTCGTCATGCGGTCGGTCTGCCGGTGGGCCGCATCGATGTCTCCGCCTTCTCGGTGCTCAAAACCTTCGACCCGCCACCGACCGCGTTGTACGGCGTGGAGGTGACGGGTGCCAACCGCTGGGGCAAGTACCTCGGGCTGCAGGTCGGCGACCTGCACCTGATCACCCACCTGTCACGGGCTGGGTGGCTGCGATGGTCGGAGAAGCTGGCGGCCGCGCCGCTGAAACCGGGCAAAGGACCGATCGCCCTGCGGGTGCATCTCGGAAAACCGGGTGAGGCACCGGGTTTCGACCTCACCGAGGCGGGAACCCAGAAGCGGCTCGCGGTCTGGCTGGTAAACGACCCGCTGGCCGTGCCGCAGATCGCCACGTTGGGACCCGACGCGCTGTCACTCGGGCCGGCGGAATTGGGCGCGGTGCTGGCCGGCAACACCGGCCGGATCAAGAACGTCATCACCGATCAACGGGTGATCGCCGGGATCGGTAACGCCTACAGCGACGAAATCCTGCACGTGGCCAAGCTGTCGCCGTTCGCGACGGCGGGCAAGCTCACCGCGGAACAGCTGGGGACATTGCACGACGCGATGATCTCGGTGCTCTCCGACGCGGTGACCCGCTCGGTCGGTCAAGGCGCGGCAACCCTCAAGGGGGAGAAGCGCTCTGGGCTCCGGGTCCATGCCCGCACCGGGCTGCCCTGCCCGGTCTGCGGCGATACCGTCCGCGAAGTGTCCTTCGCGGACAAGTCTTTTCAGTATTGCGCGACGTGCCAGACCGGTGGCAAGGTGCTGGCCGACCGGCGGATGTCCAAACTGCTCAAGTGATTCAGCTGCAGTAGTTCCTGGTCGCCGCCACCAGTGCCTGCTGGTACAGCGGGTCGAGTTGCCGGTTCATGGTGACCTGTGTGCGGGCAACATCGACCGCGGCGGCGCAGCCCGGACCGTGCAGGATGCCCTGTTGTGCGGCCAGCTCGGCGACCATGGTGCGGTTGAAACCGTCTATCGCCGTGCGTGATTCGGACAAATCCGGGGCGGTGGTCGGCGCCGCGGCCGGATCGAACTTCCACTGGCTGAACCGCAGGTATTCGATGCCCTCGGTGGCGTGAATCTGGTCGGTGAACACCTTCTGCACGAACTCCGGGTCGGTACCCGACGCGGTGGCCTGGGCGCCGACGGCTTTCAGCACCTGCTCCACCCGTGCGGGGTCCTCGATCGAGCCGCCGTTGATCCACTTGACCGCGGCCACCGGATCGGCGGTCTGCAGCCGCTGGGCGGCGGTGTCGACCAACCGGAACAGCGGGTCGTCATCGGCGTGGGCGAGGGGCACCGACGTCATGCCCACGACGGCGACCAGCAGGGCGGCAAGCTTCATCCTTCGATCCTGCATCATCCGACCTTTCTTGACAGGTGTCGAGTTGGTTACGCTGCAGGCATGACTCGGCAGAAAATCCTCATCACCGGCGCGAGCTCGGGCCTGGGCGCCGGTATGGCCCGGCAGTTCGCCGCCAAGGGCCGCGACCTCGCGCTGTGTGCCCGCCGGCTGGACAACCTCGAAGAACTGAAGGCCGAACTGACGGCGCAGTACCCCGGGGTCACCGTGGCCATCGCGGCGCTGGACGTCAACGACCACGACCAGGTGCCCAAGGTGTTCGAGGAGCTGTCCGATCAGTTGGGCGGTATCGACTGCGTCATCGTCAACGCCGGCATCGGCAAGGGCTACCCGCTGGGCGGCGGCAAGCTGTGGGCGAACAAGGCGACCATCGAGACGAATCTCGTTGCGGCGCTGGTGCAGATCGAAACGGCGCTGGAGATGTTCAAGGCCGCGGGCAGGGGCCACCTGGTCCTGGTGTCGTCGGTGCTCGGCAACGTCGGGGTGCCGGGATTCAAGGCCGCGTATGCCGCGAGCAAGGCCGGCGTCACGTCGTTGGGTGAGTCGCTGCGCGCGGAGTACCCGTCCGGACCCATCAAGATCACGGTCCTCGAGCCCGGCTACATCGAGTCGGAGATGACGGCCAAGTCCAACTCGACCATGCTCATGGTCGACAACGAGACCGGCGTGAAAGCCATGGTCGACGCCATCGAGAAGGAGAAGGGCCGCGCCGTCGTCCCCGGCTGGCCGTGGTGGCCGCTGGTCGAGGTGATGAAGTTGGTGCCGCCGCGTTTCACCAAGTACTTCGCCTAGGGATTTGTGCACGATTTTCCGCGCCGGCCGCGGAAAATCGTGCACAAATCCCTACGAAACGCGGCCGCGCTCGGTTCGGTAGCGACGCACGAGGGCGTCGGTCGAGCTGTCGGACTGCGGGGCGGGCGAGGCGTCGGACGTGATGACCGGCAGCAGCGCCTTGGCCTGCGTCTTGCCGAGCTCGACACCCCACTGGTCGAACGAGTCGATGCCCCAGATGACGCCCTCGGTGAAGACCTGGTGCTCGTACAGCGCGATCAACTGTCCGACCACCGACGGCGTCAGCTTGGTCGCCAAAATCGAAGTGGTGGGCCGGTTTCCGGGCATCACCTTGTGCGGGACGACGGTGGCCGGGGTGCCCTCGGCGGCGATCTCCTCGGCGGTCTTGCCGAAGGCCAGCACCTGCGTCTGGGCGAAGAAGTTGCTCATCAGCAGGTCGTGCATGCTGCCGGTGCCGTCGGCGGTGGGCAGATCGTCGGTCGGCTCGCTGAAGCCGATGAAGTCCGCCGGCACCAGCCGGGTGCCCTGGTGCAGCAGTTGGTAGAAGGCGTGCTGGCCGTTGGTTCCTGGTTCGCCCCAGAAGATTTCGCCGGTGTCGGTGGTCACCGGGGTGCCGTCGGCGCGCACCGACTTGCCGTTGGACTCCATGGTCAGCTGCTGCAGGTAGGCCGCGAAGCGGGCCATGTCGTTGGAGTAGGGGAGCACCGCACGCGCCTGTGCCCCAAAGAAATTCGAGTACCACAGGCCGATGAGGCCGAGCAGCGCCGGCGCGTTCGCTTCCAGCGGCGCGGTGCGGAAGTGTTCGTCGACCAGGTGGAAGCCGGCCAGGAATTCGCCGAACCGTTCCTTGCCGATGACGGCCATCACCGAGAGCCCGATGGCGCTGTCCACGGAGTAGCGGCCACCGACCCAGTCCCAGAAGCCGAACATGTTCGCGGTGTCGATGCCGAACTCGGACACCAGCTTTGCGTTGGTCGACACCGCGACGAAGTGCTTGGCAACGGCGTCGTCACCCAGCGCGGCGACGAGCCAGCGCCGGGCGGCAGTGGCGTTCGTCAGCGTCTCCAACGTCGAGAACGTCTTGGAGGCGACGATGAAAAGCGTTGTGGCAGGGTCGAGTCCGTCGAGCTTGGCCACCAGGTCGGCCGGGTCGACGTTCGACACGAACCGGGCCGAGATGCCCGCGTCGGCGTAGTGACGCAGGGCCTGGTCGACCATCACGGGCCCCAGATCGGAACCACCGATACCGATGTTGACGACGGTCGTGATGCGCTGCCCGGTGGCCCCGGTCCACTCACCGCTGCGCAACTTATCGGTGAATGTCCCCATTGCATCGAGCACGGAATGTACGTCGGCGACCACGTCCTGGCCGTCGACCACCAACGAGGCGCCACGGGGCAGCCGCAGCGCGGTGTGCAGCACGGCGCGGTCCTCGGAGGTGTTGATGTGTTCGCCGGCGAACATGGCGTCGCGCCGCTCCTCCAGGCCGGCTGCCCGGGCCAGATCGAGCAGCAGCGCAAGGGTTTCCCTTGTCACGCGGTGCTTGCTGTAGTCGATGTACAGGTCGCCGACGGTCAGCGTCAGCTCCCGGCCGCGGTCCGGGTCGTCGGCGAACAACTCGCGCAGCGTGGTCGCCTCGACCGCGGCATGGTGCGCGCTGAGCGCCTTCCAGGCTGAGGTGGTGGTGATGTCGGCAGCGGGAGTGTGATCAGCCATGCCTCAAACCCTAGTGTGACGTAGGAAACGCCGCCGTACATGATGGGTGTATGGACATCGCCGCGCTGTTGTCGTCTGTCCCAACTGGCCTCTGGATCGGCGGTGAGGAGCGCGCCGGTCAATCCACGTTCGAAGTGCTCAACCCGGCTACCGAGGATGTCATCGCCCGCGTCGCCGACGCCACGCCGCAGGACGGCATCGCCGCACTCGACGCCGCGGCGGCCGTCGAAAAGGAGTGGGCGGCAACCCCGCCCCGTGAGCGCGGCGAAATCCTTCGGTCGGTGTTCGAGACCATCACCGCCCGGGCCGAGGACGTGGCCACGCTGATGACGCTCGAGATGGGCAAGGTGCTCGCCGAGAGCCGTGGCGAGGTCAAGTACGGCGCCGAGTTCTTCCGCTGGTTCGCCGAAGAGGCCGTCCGCATCGGCGGCCGCTACACCCCGAGCCCGGCCGGCACCGGGCGCATCGTCGTCACCAAGTCGCCCGTCGGCCCGTGTTATGCGGTGACGCCGTGGAACTTCCCGCTGGCCATGGGTACTCGCAAGATCGGCCCGGCCCTGGCGGCCGGTTGCACCATGCTGGTCAAGCCCGCTGCCGAAACCCCGCTGACCATGCTGCTGTTGGCCAAACTGATGGCCGACGCCGGCCTGCCCAAGGGCGTGCTGTCCGTGCTGCCGACCACCAGCCCAGGCGAGCTGACCAAGGCCCTCATGGACGACGGTCGGTTGCGGAAGCTGACCTTCACCGGGTCGACGGGCGTCGGCCGGGCGCTGGTGCAGCAGGGCGGCGAGAAGCTGCTCCGCATGTCGATGGAACTCGGCGGCAACGCGCCCTTCCTGGTGTTCGACGACGCCGACATCGATGCCGCCGTCGACGGCGCGATCCTCGCGAAGATGCGCAACGGCGGCGAGGCCTGTACGGCGGCCAACCGATTCCACGTCGCCAACGCGGTGCGGGAGGAGTTCACGACGAAGCTGGTGCAGCGGATGAGCGAGTTCACGCTCGGCAACGGCCTGGACGAGAACGCGACGCTCGGCCCGCTGATCAACGCCAAGCAGGTCGGCACCGTCACCGACCTGGTGTCCGACGCGGTGTCGCGCGGCGCGACCGTCGCGGTCGGCGGCACGGCACCGGGCGGGCCAGGTTACTTCTATCCCGCGACGGTCCTGGCCGATGTACCCGCGGACGCCCGCATCCTCAAGGAAGAGGTGTTCGGGCCCGTCGCCCCGGTGACGGGCTTCGACACCGAGGACGAGGCGATCGCCGCGGCCAACGACACCGAGTACGGCCTGGCGGCCTACATCTACACGCAGTCGCTGGACCGGGCGCTACGGGTGTCCGAGGCGTTGGAATCCGGCATGGTCGGCGTCAACCGCGGAGTCATCTCGGACCCGGCGGCGCCGTTCGGCGGAGTGAAGTCGTCAGGATTCGGCCGCGAGGGCGGCACCGAAGGCATCGAGGAATACCTCGACACCAAGTACATCGCCCTGACGCCCTGACGCCTAGGCGCCCCTCACCCTTGGCGCGAGCGGCCGTGTCTGTACGCAACACGCCGTGGTTGCTTGTACAAATGGGGCCGCTCACCAGCCGCGAGGGTGCGCAAACCACACACCGAAGTCGGTGTGTCGCCGTACAGACACGGCCGCTCGCGGGGAGTTTGGGGTCAGTGGCCGAGGCGGCCGCGGCCGAGACGCAGCAGCAGCATGGCGAGGTCTTTGCCCTCGGGGCCCAGCTCGCTGTAGCGCTCGATGACCTTCATCTCGCGGCTGTGCACCAGCCGGGTGCCGCCGGAGGCCATCCGGGCCTTGCCGATCATCTTGGAGACCTCGGTGCGACGGGCGACGGCCGCCAGGATGGTGGCGTCCAGCTCGTCGATCTCCAGGCGGAGCTCGTCGATGTTGGGGAGTTCGGTTTCGGTCGACATGGTTTCCTCGCTGTTGGTGGATTCTGGTGTCATCCGAATTCAGGCCTCACACAACAAACGAGCCCCGGATCCGGATGCGGACCACGGGGCTGAAGGGAAGCAGCTAAACCCCGGGTACCGGCGTCCGGTACCCGTAGAAAAATCGCTGCTGCGCATTGAGCACGTTTTGAGTGTGCCATCCCGGCCGGTGCCAGCGCAAAGAGGCGAGCGAAGCGACCGGGGAAATGCGTGGCTTGTCGCACCCCGGCGGTAAGTTTGAGCTGATATGACGAGCACAGCCCCCGACATCGATCAGCTTCTCGACGGCCTCAATCCGCAGCAGCGTGCAGCGGTGCTGCACGAGGGTTCGCCGCTGCTGATCGTGGCCGGTGCCGGCTCGGGCAAGACCGCGGTGCTGACCCGGCGCATCGCCTACCTGCTGGCGAATCGCGACGTCGGCGTCGGCCAGATCCTGGCCATCACGTTCACCAACAAGGCTGCCGCCGAGATGCGTGAGCGCGTCGTCCAGCTGATCGGTCCGCGCGCCAAGTCCATGTGGGTGTCGACGTTCCACTCCACCTGCGTCCGCATCCTGCGGAACCAGGCCTCGCTGCTGCCGGGGCTGAACTCCAACTTCTCCATCTACGACGCCGACGACTCGCGCCGGCTGCTGATGATGGTCGGCAAGGACCTGGGCCTCGACGTCAAGCGGTACTCACCGCGCATGCTGGCCACCGCGATCTCGAACCTGAAGAACGAACTGATCGACCCGCTGCAGGCCGCCTCAGAGGCGTCCGAGGCCGACGAGGACCTGCCGCGCATCGTCGCCGAGGTGTATGGCGAATACCAGCGCCGGCTGCGGGCCGCGAACGCCATGGACTTCGACGACCTGATCGGCGAGACAGTCGCTGTGCTGCAGAGCTTTCCGCAGATCGCGCAGTACTACCGGCGCCGTTTCCGGCACATCCTGGTCGACGAATATCAGGACACCAACCACGCCCAGTACGTGCTGGTGCGCGAGCTCGTCGGGCACCACGCGCCCGAAGGCGCCGACGACGTCCCGCCTGCCGAACTGTGCGTGGTGGGTGACGCCGACCAGTCCATCTACGCGTTCCGCGGCGCGACGATCCGCAACATCGAGGATTTCGAGCGCGACTTCCCGAACGCGAAAACCATTCTGCTGGAACAGAATTACCGTTCCACGCAGAACATCCTGTCGGCCGCCAACGGGGTCATCAGCCGCAACGCCGGACGACGTGACAAGAAGCTGTGGACCGACGCCGGCGAGGGTGAGCTGATCGTCGGCTACGTCGCCGACAACGAGCACGACGAGGCGCGGTTCATCGCCGAGGAGATCGACGCGCTGACCACCAAGGGCAGCGGGATCGACACCAAGTTCAGCTACGGCGACGTCGCGGTGTTCTACCGCACCAACAACTCGTCGCGGTCGGTGGAAGACATCTTCATCCGGGCCGGTATCCCGTACAAAGTCGTTGGGGGCATGCGCTTTTACGAGCGCAAGGAGATTCGCGACATCGTCGCGTACCTGCGGGTGCTGGACAATCCGGGCGACGCGGTGAGCCTGCGACGCATTCTCAACACCCCGCGCCGCGGCATCGGTGACCGCGCCGAAGCCTGCGTCGCGGTGTACGCCGAGAACACCGGCGCCAGCTTCAGTGACGCGCTGCAGGCCGCGGCCGAGGGCCGGGTACCGATGCTGAACTCCCGATCGGAGAAGGCGATCGCCAGCTTCGTGGAGCTCATGGACAGCCTGCGCGGCGGGCTCGACGGCGAGCTGGGCGACCTGGTCGAGACGGTGCTGGACCGCACGGGGTACCGCCGTGAGCTGGAGGCGTCCAGTGACCCGCAGGATCAGGCGCGGTTGGACAACCTGAACGAATTGGTCAGCGTCGCACACGAATTCAGCACCGACCTGGCCAACGCACAGGCGTTGCAGGAAGAGGAACTGGACGAGGACGTGCCCGACACCGGAGCGCTGGCCGCGTTCCTGGAACGCGTCTCGCTGGTGGCCGACGCCGACGAAATCCCCGAAGACGGCGACGGCGTCGTCACGATGATGACGCTGCACACCGCCAAGGGCCTCGAGTTCCCCGTGGTGTTCGTGACCGGCTGGGAAGACGGCATGTTCCCGCACATGCGCGCCCTCGGTGACCCGACCGAACTCTCCGAGGAACGCCGGCTGGCGTACGTCGGCATCACCCGGGCGCGCCAGCGGCTGTATCTCAGCCGCGCCAAGGTGCGCTCGTCGTGGGGGCAGCCCATGCTCAACCCGGAATCGCGCTTTCTGCAGGAGATTCCGCAGGAGCTGATCGACTGGCGTCGCGTCGAGCCGCCACCATCGTTGTCGGCGCCGCGGGGCTACGGGTCCGGCGGATCGGGTGGCGGTCTCGGTGGTGGGCGTCCGTCGCCCATGCGGCCGGCGCCGAACCGCAACAAGCCGCTGGTGGTGCTCTCACCAGGTGACCGCGTCACACACGACAAGTACGGCCTGGGCCGCGTCGAAGAGGTCAGTGGTGTTGGCGAGTCGGCCATGTCGCTCATCGACTTCGGCAGCTCCGGCCGGGTCAAACTGATGCACAACCACGCTCCGGTGCAGAAGCTCTAGCGTCGGCGCGCGCGAAAGTCGGACGGTGCGATCTCGCTGATTTTTAGCCGGAATCGCTTCGGCGCGTCAGGTTTTGGTGCACCAGCGTCCGGTAACGGGCAGCATCGCGAGCACCATGCTGGCGATCGGCAGCACCGGGATGCCGTAGACGATCGGCGGCAGTTGGGCCCCGGCGACGAACAAACTGGCAAAGATCACCAGCGTCACCAAGGCACCGACCACCACCACGACCCGGCCTGTGCGGCGCCGCAGCAGGACCGCGATCTGCCCGCCGATGGTGGCGCCGCAGCCGACGGCGGCGAGGAAACCGATGGCGACGCAGAACAGCGGATCGGTGCGCCACCACCCGGCGATCAGGGAGGTGGCGATGACGGCCGTCGCCCAGCCACTCAAGATGCAGGCCGTGGCGGTGGCGCAGGCGGCGAACGGGCCGGGCGGCGGCTTCGGTGCCGGCGTCGGAGCGGACTCGGGAGCGGGACGGGGAGCCGCTGCCGGAGCGGGGCCCGAGGCCGGGATGAACGTGGTCGCGGGTGCATCCTCGGCCCGGATCAGGCCGGTCGCGGGCTCGATGACACTCGTCGGAGGTGCATCGGCGATGGGAATGGCGCCGGTTGGTGTGCGGCGGATGATGCTGGTCGCCGGTGCGTCGGCGACGGGAATGGCACCCGTCGGCGCACGCCGGATCAACCCCGTTCTGGGTTCGTCGTCAGACTGGCGTCCGAAAGATTGGGTGGGGTCGGACGAATGCGTCTGGGCTGGCCCGTCGGCGTTGTTGTCGTCCGTCACGAATCAGCCGACGTAGTTACCCGGGCTCAGGCCACGCTGTGCCAGCCACGGCACGGGGTCGATGCGCTGGCTGCCGCCGAGGAGCACCTCGAAGTGGCAGTGCGGGCCGGTCGAGTTGCCGCGGTTGCCGATGGTGGCGATCTGGTCGCCGGCGAAAACGCGCTGGCCGACCGAGACGACCCAGGTGTTGACGTGGCCGTACAGCGTGACGGTTCCGTCCGAGTGGCGGACCTTTACCCAGGCGCCGTAACCGGCGGTCGGGCCCGCGGCGACGACGACGCCGTCGGACACGGCGACGATCGGCGTGCCGATCGGGCCGGCGATGTCGATGCCGCCGTGCAGTGCGCCCCAGCGGTAACCGAAGCCGGAGGTGAACACGCCCTTGGTCGGCATCACGAACAGCGGGCGGGCCAGCCGGGCTTCGCGCTCGGCCCGCTCCTGTGCGAACGCTGCGCCATTGGCGAGCTCCTGGGCGTGCACCGCGCCGGAGGAAGCGGCGGGTTCGACGTTGACGATCTGGAGGCCATCTGAGGATCCGGTCGATCCGTCCGCGCGGACGACCTGGTCAGCGGCCAGCTTCGTGCTGGTCGGCTGGTCGGCGCTGGTCATCATCGAGTACCCGGCGGCGGCAGTGGCGCCGACGGCCATCGCGGCGGCGACCAGACGGCCCTTCACGCCGTTGGCCGGCTCAGGCTTGCGGTGAGTGCCACGGCTCGCGCGCAGATCGATGACGTCCGTGTCGTCGAGACCGTTGCTGGTGTCCGTGTGACTGTCGCGGTAGGCGCTCGCGGAGAGGCGCTGAGCGCCCTCGGGCTGCCGGAATTCGGCCGGAACAGTCAGGGTCAAGGGAGTTTCGTCGTCAGTGTCGTTCAGATCGTCGAGCTCGGGGGCGGCGTTGACGCGGGAATCGCGGTCGAAAGCGCTCTCGGAGAGGTCCAGATCGTGCAGGTCGCCGAACTCGTTGAACGGGATGATGTCGGTCACTTCGGCAGGGCTCACAGCGCGGGATAGCTTGATGGTGGTGCGGGCAGCGTTCTCAGTGTTGCCGGCGTTCGTCGCCTCTCCGAGGGGAGTTCCAGACGAATCGTGCTCAGCCAACCGAAAATTCCTTTGCTCCGTGACCGTACCGTTACCGAGACCGCCCATGACGGTACTGAAAATCAGAACCGATTGGCAACCTATAGGTGCCATTGGCCGGGAACTGTGATTTGCCTCACTGGTTGCTCTCAGGTGAGATGTACCACATGGGTAGTAGGCGGTGCTGGCTACTCATTAGTACGTGGCTAAAGTGCCGAGCGAGCCAGTGCGGCCCAATGCTGAAGTGAATTCAACCGTCAACGCAGACAGAACGGGATTTCTCAGAGCTCATGGATCTCTTCGAGTACCAGGCGAAAGAGCTGTTCGCCAAGCACAACGTCCCTACTACACCGGGCCGGGTCACCGAGTCCGCCGATGACGCCAAGGCGATCGCCGAGGAGATCGGCAAGCCCGTCATGATCAAGGCTCAGGTCAAGGTCGGTGGCCGTGGTAAGGCCGGTGGCGTGAAGTACGCCGCCACCCCGGAGGACGCCCTCACGCACGCGCAGAACATCCTCGGTCTGGACATCAAGGGCCACATCGTCAAGAAGCTGCTCGTCGCCGAGGCCAGCGACATCGCGGAGGAGTACTACATCTCCTTCCTGCTCGATCGCGCCAACCGCACCTACCTGGCCATGTGCTCGGTCGAGGGTGGCATGGAGATCGAAGAGGTCGCCGCCACCAAGCCGGAGCGTCTCGCCAAGGTTCCCGTCAACGCCGTCAAGGGCGTTGACCTGGCCTTCGCCCGTGAGATCGCCGAGAAGGGCCACCTGCCCGCCGAGGTGCTCGACGCCGCGGCCGTGACCATGCAGAAGCTGTGGGAGGTCTTCGTCGCCGAGGACGCCACCCTGGTCGAGGTCAACCCGCTGGTTCGCACCCCGGACGACCAGATCCTCGCCCTCGACGGCAAGGTCACCCTGGACGCCAACGCCGACTTCCGTCAGCCCGGCCACGCCGAGTTCGAGGACAAGGAAGCCACCGACCCGCTCGAGCTCAAGGCCAAGGAGCACGACCTCAACTACGTCAAGCTCGACGGCGCCGTCGGCATCATCGGTAACGGTGCCGGTCTGGTCATGTCGACGCTGGACGTCGTCGCGTACGCCGGCGAGAACCACGGCGGCGTGAAGCCCGCCAACTTCCTCGACATCGGCGGTGGCGCCTCGGCCGAGGTCATGGCCGCCGGTCTGGACGTCATCCTGGGCGACAGCCAGGTCAAGAGCGTCTTCGTCAACGTCTTCGGTGGCATCACCGCGTGTGACGCGGTGGCCAACGGCATCGTCAAGGCTCTGGAAATGCTGGGCGACGAGGCCAACAAGCCGCTGGTCGTCCGTCTCGACGGCAACAACGTCGAAGAGGGCCGGCGCATCCTGGCCGAGGCCAACCACCCGCTGGTGATCCAGGCCGAGACCATGGATTCCGGTGCCGACAAAGCCGCCGAGCTGGCGAACAAGTAAGGGAGCCAACAACTTATGTCTATCTTCCTGAACAAGGATTCGAAGGTCATCGTCCAGGGCATCACCGGCGGTGAGGGCACCAAGCACACCAAGCTGATGCTGAAGGCCGGCACCCAGGTCGTCGGTGGCGTGAACGCCCGCAAGGCCGGCACCAAGGTCTCGCACGTCGACAAGGACGGCAACGACATCGAGCTGCCCGTGTTCGCCACGGTGGCCGAGGCCATGAAGGAGACCGGCGCCGACGTGTCGATCGCCTTCGTCCCGCCGGCGTTCTCGAAGGACGCCATCATCGAGGCCATCGACGCCGAGATCCCGCTGCTGGTCGTCATCACCGAGGGCATCCCGGTGCAGGACAGCGCGTACGCGTGGGCCTACAACGTCGAGAAGGGTCAGAAGACCCGCATCATCGGCCCCAACTGCCCGGGCATCATCACCCCCGGTGAGGCGCTGGTCGGCATCACGCCGAACAACATCACCGGCAAGGGCCCGATCGGTCTGGTCTCCAAGTCGGGCACCCTGACCTACCAGATGATGTACGAGCTGCGTGACTTCGGCTTCTCGACCGCCATCGGCATCGGCGGCGACCCGGTCATCGGCACCACCCACATCGACGCCATCGAGGCATTCGAGAAGGACCCCGAGACCAAGGTCATCGTGATGATCGGCGAGATCGGTGGCGACGCCGAAGAGCGTGCCGCCGACTACATCAAGGCCAACGTCACCAAGCCGGTCGTCGGCTACGTCGCGGGCTTCACCGCGCCGGAGGGCAAGACCATGGGCCACGCCGGCGCCATCGTCTCGGGCTCGTCGGGCACCGCCGCCGCCAAGCAGGAAGCCCTCGAGGCTGCCGGCGTGAAGGTCGGCAAGACCCCGTCGGCCACCGCTGCACTGGCTCGCGAGATCCTGCAGTCGCTGTAATTTCTTTCTGCACAACAGGCCCCCACCTTCTGGTGGGGGCCTGTTGTGTTTCGCGGCGAATGTGCGGTCAGATGCGACCGCCCAAGTGCTTGGCGAGGAAGCGCTCGACGGCGTGGTTCATGTCGATCTGGTTGTCGGGGTTGAGGAAGCCGTGTCCCTCGTCGGCCTTGACCATGTACTCGACCTCGACTCCGCGGGCGCGCAATGCCTCGACGAGGTTGTCGGATTCTGCTTGCACGACGCGAGAGTCGTTGGCGCCCTGGACAACCAGCAGTGGTGTGCGGATCTGATCCACCTTGGTGATGGGGGAGCGGGCCAGCATGTCGGCCTCCTGCGCGGGGTCGCTGGGGTCGCCCACGTACGTGTGCCAGTTGGTGGCAAGAAAGGGCCGGGCCACGTTGGGCAGGGTGCGCATGAAGTTCGCGAGACTGGAGATTCCGACGTAGTCGATGGCCGCCGCGAACACGTCCGGGGTGAACGTCACGCCCACCAGCGCGGCGTAGCCACCGTACGAGCCGCCGTAGATCGCCACCTTGTCCCGATCGGCGTAGCCCTGCTTGACGGCCCAGTCCACGGCGTCGATCAGGTCGTCGTGCATCTTGCCCGCGAATTCCCCGATCGCGGCCTTGGTGAAGGCCTTGCCGTAGCCCGTCGAGCCGCGAAAGTTCACCTGCAGCACCGCATATCCGCGATTGGCCAGCAGTTGGACATCGGGTTGGAAGCCCCAGCAGTCGCGCGCCCACGGACCGCCGTGGACCAGCAGGATCAACGGCAGCCCAAGGGGTTCGATCCCGACCGGCAGCGTCAGATACCCATGCAGGTCCAGCCCGTCGCGCGACGTGATGGTCACGGGTGTCATCGGTGCGAGCGCATCGGGATCCAGACGTGCGTAAGGCCGGAACAGCAGCCGGCTTTCGCCAGTCGAGTGGTCGTAGAGATAGGTGGCCCACGGATCACGGTCATGGGTGAAGCTGACCACCCACCGTTGACCGCTGTCGTCGGAAGACATGCTGGCGAGGTCGCCGTCCGAGAGTTTGACCAAATTCTCCAGCACCGCAGCGAAATTCGGCTCCAGCGGGTGGATGACCTGGCGTTCGCCGTAGTAGCGGACGCCGATCAGATCACCGGTCCGCTGGCTGAGGATGAATGGTGAGGGCAGGACCATCTGGTTGCCCAGATCGAATGTCGGGTGGCTGTCGATCTCGGTCTCAGTACCGTCAGCGACGTCGACCACGACCAGTCGAGACCGGTCACTGTTCTCGTAGGAGGGGAGCCAGATGCCCGTGCCGTCCGGCGTGACGGTGACCGGGAAGATGCCCACCGGGTAATCGCTGCCGTCATAGACCTTGACCGGACGTAGCGTGCTTGTGGCCGGGTCCCAATGCGAGATCTCGACGTCGCCTTCTGCGGTCAGCGTATTGGTGAACAGGTCGCCGCTCGGTCCGCTCAGCCAGTTGACGACGTTGCCGGGATTCTCCGCGCGCAGCGTGAGTTCGCCTGTGGCAATGTCGAGTTCGTAGACATCGAACAGTTCGGGATTGCGCTTGTTGATCTGCACGATGGCCTTCCCCGGCAACCTCTTCGGCAGTTCGAAACTCGCTCGCGTGCCGGGAAACGGGGTCAGGTCCACTGCGGGCGTATCCGGGTTCTCCAGGTCGATGCGGTAGACATGCCAGTTCTCGTCACCTCCGGTGTCCTGCATGTAGAGCATCCATCGTGGGTTGTCGGTCCACCGGTAGATGTACACACTGCGCGTCTCGTCGGCCGTGACACACCGTGCGGTCGCGTCGTCGTCGACGTCCTGCACCCAGACGTTCAGACGGTTCTTCCACGGTGCCAGGTACGCGATCCTGGTTCCGTCGGGCGAGATCGTCGCCGCTGTGCGCTCGGGTGCGCCGAAAAGGTCTTCGACCGAGATGAGTTCGGGTAGTGCCATGGGAATTCCTCTCTTGGACAAGCTTGTTCGACGGGCCGGCATCGCCGGCTCGTGATAAATGTGGGATATTCAGCGCTTGACTGGGCCGCCCAGCCTGCCGTTGGTGGCTTCGCGGATCGCCCGGTCCATGAGCGTCAGCGCCTCCTCCTGGCTGACTTTCTTGCCGTTGACCACGATTGCCCTGCTCACGTCTTCGTCGACGACTCGGAAGGCGCCCGTTACGGCCGCCGCGCACAGGCGGACGGTGAGATCGTCGTCGGGTAAGCCCAATCGGTCGGCGATGACCGGGATGAGTCCCCGCTCCATGCGGTCATGGACCATCAGGTACGCAGTACGCAGCGCGGGGTCGGATGCTGTCATGGTCGCCAGCCGGATCGCGCTGAGCTCGTCCTCGATGTCCTGCGGTGACAGCGGATGCGTAATGGCATCTGCCGCAAGGTGTTCCGACAACGATAGTTCGTGCGGCCAGCGCCGGGCGCTCGCCACGAACCGGTCGGCTGACTTGGCGAGCAGGGGTTCGACGCAACTCTCCTTGCTACGGAAATAGCGCCAGATGGTGCGGGTGGAGAGTCCGGCAGCCGCGGCGATGTCGTCACCGCTGGTTCCGGCGACGCCCCGTTCCCAGAACAGGGCGCAGGCAATGCGCGACACCGCAAGCCGCGCCTGGTCCTGCTTGTCGCTCATAGCCCTCCCTTCTGTCACTTAGTGACAGTCCAACTGTGTCACTAAGTGACAGGTTCGTCAAGGAGTCGGGTCGCAGCCGCTGATCGCACCTCCGGCATGTGTGTGCTCTGGCGGCCCGCTCACGGTGTCAGTGTTGGCGGCGCTCGCGGTAGTGCAAGTAGTTCCGGAGTAGCGGATCACTGAGGTCGTACCAGGTGGCGCGGCGATCGCCGGAGTCTGCTTTTGCGGCGTGGACCCAGCCGCCGGTGGTGAGGCGGCCCAGCGCCGCGGACGCCGACTGATTCGAAATGCCCACGGCGGCAGCGAGATCGGTGACAGTCCGGGCGCCGTCGGCGCGCGCCAGTTCGACGATCAGGCGTTGTTCGCCGGCCGGAAGCTGCCAGAGGAGTTGTTGGTAGTGCGGCGTCAGCTGTTCCAATACCGCGTCGGCAGCGGGAGTGACGCTTTCCAGTGCGGTGCGGTCGACGGTCTCGGCGATGATCTGCCAGCTACGCGGTGACCAGCCGATGATCTGGGCCACCTCGTCGATCTTGGCCCGACCCTCGGAAGTCTCGACATATGAAGCCAATTCGCGAGCGCGGGCGCGCAGCCTGAGGAGTTCGGCGACGTCAGCGTCAGCGAGGTCAGGTAGTTCCTCGATGATGAACGAGCCATACCACGGGTGGGTGCGGGACGAGACTGCCGGGAACAACGCCGGCGCAGTCGCGAAAACCAGGACGGCGGTGGATGTTTCGACCCAGGCGCGAAAGCTGCCTTGACCTGCCTCGCCGATGGCATCGAAGATGCGGTCGGCATTTTCGATCGCGACCAGCACCATGCGGCCCGCGGCCAGGTCGAGGATTTCCCGTTCCAGCTCCAGTGCGTCGCCGCGAAGCTCCTGCGCTCGTTCGTATGTGTCCGGTCCCTGCGTGCGCAGCAGTTCGACGAGCAGGTCCGGGTAGCTGCCGATGGCCAGGGCGTCCTCTGGAAGGGGCAGTAGCAGTGTGGCTTTGGCGGCCTTGCGGTGTTTCAGCGCGCGATGGATCGCGACCCGAAGCGTGTGGGTCTTACCGGCACCGCGAGGTGCGATGAGCAAGGTGTGCGGCCGGGAGCCGTCCTGCGCGGAGCTGACGATGCGATCCGTCAGTCGCTTCAGCAGGGGCCCGCGCCCGACGGTGCGGGCGTCGAGTTCGTCGGGGTCGACGGTGCCCGGGGAGAAGGCGGGATGAGTCATCACCTACCGCCTCATGGCTCGCCAAGCCGACTGCACCAGTCCGGAGGCGAAGCAGTCGTCGTCGCCGACGCGGCGCAGGTAGTGGTCCTGCTCGAGGCGCTCGATGAAGGACACCAGCTGGTCGCGGTCGGTGATGGGTGAGCCCTCGGTCTTCAGGAACTGCAGTGTTGCGTTGACACTCAACGGGGTTGGGGCGTGGGCGTAGATATCGAGCAGTGCGGCGATGGCGGGGGCGTCGTCGCCGTAGTAGTTGCGCAGGCGGTCGCGGTAGTGCCGCAGGTCCCAGGGGTCGTGCGGATCGGTGATGGCGGCGGAGAGTAGCTCCGCGATACGGTCTGGCTTGACGGACCCTTCTCGTGCCGCGCCCGCGACCAGGTGCTGGATGTAGTACGGCACGTTCTCTGCCGCCGCCGCAATGGATTCCGCGACCTGATGCCGGTCGGTGGTCGGGACGTTCGCGCCGAGCAGCAGGCACTCGGCGAGGTATGCGGCGTGGTCGTGGCGGATCGGGCCGACCGTGACCTTGCGGATGTCGTTGACCGAACTGAGCGCGTCTTCCGAGACATGGTGGAAGCCAATGGAACCGGAGAGGACGGTGGCCAGGCGTCCGGAGTGTTCCTGGCGGAAGCGGCGCAGCAGGTGCAGGAACGCGTCTCCGCCGCCGGGCTTTTCGCGTTCGAGGTTGCGTGCGAGCACGGTGACCTCGTCGATGAACAGCACCAATGGGCCGTCCTTGGTGCGGGCGACGGCGCGCTGCAGCAGATCGTCGAGAGCGGCGTCGGCGCGGACCCGCTCGAACTTGAACGGCCCGGTGCCCACCGCAACCTTCCAGCGGTCGACCTCCTGGCGCAGGGCGTTGTCGACGCGGCCGAGCTCGGCGGCGAGAGCCGTGACGAACTCGGCGTAGGTCTGCCGCTCGGCGCTGACCGAGACGACGTTCAGGCCCTGCAGCCGCGCGGTGTGCGCGACGAGTCGGGCCAGGGACGTCTTGCCGTGCCGGCGGTCGCCAACGAGGGCGGCACCACCGTCGGGCAGGCTGGCCAGGATTTCCTGCTGTTCGCGGACGCGGCCCACCACGTTCTCGGGCGGGACGACGCCGCCGACCACGAGGGACATGGGTCTGATGGGCCAGGTCATCTGGCAATTGTACGTCGAATTAGATGTACGTCTAGATAGTTGTACGTTTGAATTGTCGTGGATCAGAAGGTCCAGCTGCCGGTCTGGCGGAGAACGAAGCCGTGATTGGTTACGGTGTTGACGCAGGCAGTCAGGCCGTCGTCGCCGACGGCGCACGTGATCTGGTACTTGACGAGTTTCTGGCCGGCGCCGAGCGTCTTGGTCTCAGCAAAGGGCGGACATCCACCGCCGTTCTTGCGGAACGCGTATTGGGGATTCTGGGCGTCAGAGGCATCGAACAAGACGCCGGGGCAACTGCCGCTGTCGTTGCCGGCGAAGGTGTCTCGATCTCGGGAGTAATCAGGGGCGGAGTTCGGCATCCCGACGATGTTGCCCACACATGATGCTGAAAGGCCGTTCAGGATGCTGCAGCGTGTTGACCCGTCGGGCGTGCTGAAGCGGACGAGATACCCCTTGCCTGGACTGCCACCAAGATCGAACTGTTGCCAATCGACTGGGGCGTATGAGGAAAGGTCAGGAAATTCACGATTTGGTTGAGCGGCTGCGACACATGAAATACAGAAGGGTAGCGGGAGCAATGCAATTACTGCGAGCATGACGAGTCTTAGCGTCGTTGCTTCTGGTACGCGAGTTGTCATCGGCCCTCCGAGAGTTCAGTGCTGGACGGATACTGATGTCGTATAGGTGTAGGGGTTGTAATCGGGTGGGCCGGCCTTCCAGGCGCTCACGCGCATTTGAACAACTTCTTGTCCCGTAACGGGATCGTACGTTGTACCGGTCACAGTTGGCCCGTACGGTGGTGCTGGAAATCTGGGGTCGGGATTGGCCGGCCAATTTTCTCGGGGAATCAGTGGCGCTGCATTAAGGCCGGGGTTATTCAGCTGTTCGGCAGTTGCGACGGTTACCGCTGCTACGGGCGTTGGGTGCTGGTCGTCGACGTTGTCCGCTCCTACAACCATGAAGCCACCTCCCTTCAGAGGGACGATCTGGGCTTCCCGGTTGCCTGGCAAGGAGCCCAAGTCGCCGTACGGATGATTGACATCGACTGAGTTGACCCAACTATTGGGATTGTTCTTGTCCACCGGAGCGAACCAGATCTTGCGGGTTCGGTTGGTTGGGTCGTCGCTGGTATTGCCGATGATTATCATGCGGTTGTTTTTTTCGTCGTATGCGAAACTCGCCTGCGATATGCCCTTGAGGGTTCCTATAGGCTTTGAGGGATCGGCAAGATTGACGATTGTCGTATCCGGTGTGGCGAATACTTCTCTGCCGTTCTTGTCTCTGGCCCCGTACTTCAGGATGCTGTATCCGGCGTATTGGGTACCATCGGGCCCAGCTGCTGCACCAGTGGGCAGCGGTCGGTATCCGTCGGGAACGATTAGAGGGTTCCTCTTGCCATTTAGCGTTGGGTAACCGTTGCGACCGTCCCCGCTGATCATGATTCCAGTTCCCGGAATGGTGACGTACAGATCCGCATCGTCTCTTTCTGGAGCTAGCGGTCCGGCTGGGCCAGTGATGGTCGGACCCTTCCCATCCGGCGCCGGACCTGCGCCACCAGGCTGATCCGCCTTGAATTAGCGCAGACTTGTCGCGATCGGTTTCAGCTGACTCGCGATCCGTTCGTCGGCGGCGGCGAGGCTCAACGCCTTGCCTCGGATATCCGCCTCGAGAGCCGCGCGCGCGAGGTCTCGCACCAGGAGCAGCGGGCCGACTAGGACTTTTGGCATGCGGTCGGTGACACGCAGATTGTCGCTTACCGAAAAGAACTGGCGCTCTGCGTTGGATATGGCTTCGACGGCGTTCCTCTTTAGACCGGCCAGGAGGTCCGCGCCGTTCTTTGCAATGCCGGCAGCCTTGCGGAGCATTTCCATAGCAGTCCGCACGCGGACGACGTCACTGAACATTCGGTCGTGGGCGCTGTCGGCGGCACTACCGTGCCACGTGGGTTCGGCAACTGCCTGTTGGGCACTGCCGTAGATGTCCTCGACCGTGTGAGCTTGTCGAGTCCAGGCGTCAGCCGCGCTCGCCAAGTGGTCTGATTTCCAGTTCTCGACTTTGGTGCGCGTCGGCATCTCCACCATGTGTGGTTGCTCTGCTATCGGTCGATGTGCAGCGTGGTAAGCACGCGCTGAGCGCCATCGGAATCTGTTGAGGCGTAGGACTTTGCAGCCCGCGCCACATTCTTTCCGAACGACTCGAGGATGTCTGCGCATACACCGGCCACGTGATTGGCCGCAGAGGCTACGGCTGCCGTGGCGCTGCCGCTTGGTTGGTCTTCGGCGGCGGCGAGTCCGTGGACGACAGCGCTGTTGGTCAGGTCGCTGCTCAGTGCGGCTAGCTTCCGTGCTGCAGACTCCAACTCAGCGGTATCGACGCGAAGATTCGGTCCCGTCATCACTCAACCGTACTTCGCTTCAGGGGTACCTCCTGACGCAAATGTGCAGCTACCCGCATTGTGGCATCTGCATCCCAATCGGTTAGCCTGTCGAATTAACAGTTGCCTGGAGGTTTGTAATGGGTGTCGATCCGCGTACGCCGGTGATCGTGGGTGTCGGTCAGTTCACCGAACGCCTTGAGGACCCCGACTACCGCGGCATGTCGTCCGTCGACCTCGCGGCGGCAGCGGCGCAGGCGGCGCTACAGGACACCGGAGCCGACGTCACGGCAGTTGCCGCGGCCATCGACACGGTCGCGGGCACTCGACAGTTCGAGATCTCCGGCCACGTTCCGGCACCGCTCGGCAAATCGAACAACTACCCGCGCTCCGTGGCACAGCGCATCGGCGCTGATCCCGGCCGCGCCGTGCTTGAAGTCATCGGCGGGCAGAGCCCGCAACACCTGATCACCGAATTCGCCGGCGAGATCGTGGCCGGCCGCGCCGACGTCGTGATGATCATGGGGTCGGAAAACACGTCCAGCATCCGCTACTTCAAGGGTCGGGATGACAAACCCGATCACTCGGAGACCATCGACGGCCAGCTCGAGGACCGCGGCTACGGGTACGACGGCATCTTCGACGAGTACACCGTTCGGCACGGGTTGATCGGTGCGCCTGTGCAGTACGGCCTGCTGGACAACGCCCGGCGGGCGCGGCTCGGCGTGTCCGTGCAGAACTACCGGCAGGCGATGGGGGAGCTGTTCGCCCCGATGTCGAAAGTCGCGGCCAAGAACCCATATTCGTCGGCGCCGGTGGAGCGCACCGTCGACGAGCTGGTGACCGTCACCGACAAGAACCGGATGATCTGTGACCCCTACCCGCGGCTGATGGTAGCTCGCGATCAGGTGAACATGGGCGCGGCAGCGGTGCTGATGTCCGTGGAGTCGGCGCGCAAACTGGGTGTGTCGGAATCCAAGTGGGTATATCTGCGCGGTCATGCGGACTTGAAGGAGCAGAAGCTGCTTGACCGTCCCGATGTCGGTGCCAGCCCGGCATCGGTGCTGGCCGTGCGGGAAGCGTTGCGGGTGGCTGGAATTGGGATAGACGACGTCTCGGCATTCGACCTGTACAGCTGCTTCCCGTTCCCGGTGTTCAACATCTGTGATGGCGTCGGCCTGGCTGCTGACGATCCGCGGGGGCTGACGCTGACCGGTGGACTGCCGTACTTCGGCGGCCCGGGAAACAACTACTCGCTGCACGGGATCGCGGAGGCGGTCACCCGAATGCGGGAAACCCCAGGCGAATTCGCATTGGTCGGAGCCAACGGGGGCATCGCCAGCAAGTTCTCGGTCGGCATCTATTCGACCGAGCCGGCGGACTGGGTGGCCGACAACAGCGCCGAATTGTGCGCAGAGGTCGCGACGTGGCCGACGATCGCCGTCACCGAGCATGCGAACGGCCCCGCGACCATCGAGACCTACACCGTCCGGTACGACTGGACTCCCAACACCGGCATCATCATCGGGCGCCTCGACGTGGACGGCAGCCGGTTCTTGGCTACGACGACAGACGCCGACCTGATGGCGCTGCTGTGTGATGGCGAGCCGCTCGGTGCGAAGATCGTCGTCACCTCGACTGACGAGGGTAATCGGGCTGTGCTGGCCTGATCTTGGTTGCCGAGATCGACGAAATGGTCGTTCTTGCAAGAGATTAGCGACCAATTCGTCAATCCCGACGCATCAGAACGACAAGGGCGCAGAAGTATCCGTTTAGAAAAACGTCAGCTTGCCCTGACCCACCAGGAAGCCACTCTGGTAGGCGAGGCAGGCGGCGGTACCGTTGTCGATAATGCCGCATTGTGCTTTGCCATCGTCGAATCGCAGGACGTGATGCAAAGGCAAGTTTGGTGCTGTCGGCTGGGCAGGCTTGTCGGGATAGGCCGCCGAAGTGGACTGGCCTCCAACGCCATAACCAGTATCGAACCCCATGCTCCACTCGCCATCCCGACCGGGAATCGGGCCCGCGCAACCGATTGATGCACCCGATGATTCGGTCACGCGGATGAGGCAACGCTGGCCGCTCGGCGTCGAAAAGCGGTACTTTGTGTCAAAATCGGGTCCGTCGGAGTAGTAGCTGCGGGGGTTGGCGGGCGTGTAGTTGCTGAGGTCTGGAAAGTCGACGCCCAGGGGTGTGCCAGGTACTGTCCCGCTTGGTCGTTTGGGTGTACTTGGCGTGCAGCCGATAGCGGTCACGAGAATTGTTGTCGCAATCAGCATTCTTTGACAACGACTGGTGAATGAACGCATTGCCACAGGACCCCTAGAAAAGCACAACATTGTCGAGGTTCACAACGAACCCGTGATCGCCGATGTGACAGGCCGGGGTTCCGACATCAAGGATCCCGCAAGCGATGTCGCCTTGATTGATCTGTAGTGCTTCGTGGCGAGCCAAAGTTGGTGACGGTGTCGCAGGAGGCGTGAAAATTCCAGGTCCACTCTTATTCAGTTCGATGTATATCTTTGCGCCGCTGCCGCGTTCGACACGAAGCGACCATTGGTGCGAGCGGCCCGGAATTGGCCCGACGCAACTGACGCCGTCAGGTTGTGACTCACGGCCCGTGGCAAGGCTGCAACGTAGACCCAAGGGCGTCAAGAAGCCGAATACTGACTTGGCGTCGCTCAGTTTCGAATAACTGCCGGACTCAGCTGCGGTGAATGTGCTGAGGTCTGGAAAATTGACATCCCGTGGCGTCGCTGGATTGTGCGAGCTGTCATCAAACTGCGAACACGCCGTGAGCGGAATTGATGCTGCCGCCACGATTACGACGGCGCCCCACCCGCCAACAAGCCACCCCATGAGCGTCAGTCTATGGGGGTCAATGCGCATGCCCTGACGGAAATCCGGCACAAGAAACTGCGGCGGTCAAGGAACCTTGACCGCCGCAGATCGAGTGTGACTAGGAGCCCCGACAACAAAGCGCGGGACAGATCCTCAGATCCCGAAGTCACTCAGCTTCTTCGCCAGCTTCTCGACATACGCCGACACGGTCGCGTCGTCGCTGTCCGGCAACCCGAACAGCACCTCGGTCACACCGAGCTTCTTCCAGCGCGCCAGCTTGTCGGCGTCGGGCTTGAAGTCCAGCGCGACGATGGTCGGCGCACCCGAACGGCCGGCCGCGGCCCAGGTGTCCTGCAGCAGCTTGACAGGCTCGTCGATGTCGAAGTCGCGCGGCGTCGTGATCCAGCCGTCGGCCGACTTGGCGATCCACTTGAAGTTCTTCTCGGTGCCGGCCGCGCCGACCAGGATCGGGACGTGCGACTGCACGGGCTTCGGCCAGGCCCACGACGGCCCGAACTTCACGAATTCACCGTCGTACTCGGCTTCTTCCTGGGTCCACAGCGCACGCATCGCCTCGAGGTACTCGCGGAGCATGGTGCGCCGCCGGGCCGGCGGGACGTTGTGGTCCTGGAGTTCGTCTGTGTTCCAACCGAATCCGACGCCGACCGACACCCGGCCGCCAGAAAGGTGATCCAGCGTCGCAATCGACTTCGCGAGGGTGATGGGGTCGTGCTCAACGGGCAGCGCCACGGCGGTCGACAGCCGCACCCGCGACGTCACCGACGCGGCCGAGCCGAGCGCGACCCACGGATCCAGCGTCCGCATGTAGCGGTCGTCGGGCAGCGTCTCGTCACCGGTGGTCGGGTGGGCCGCCTGGCGCTTGATCGGGATGTGCGTGTGTTCGGGCACGTAGAAGGTGGTGAAGCCGTGATCGTCGGCCAGTTTGGCGGCGGCGGCGGGCTTGATGCCGCGGTCGCTGGTGAAAAGTACGAGCCCGTAGTCCATACGGTGAATTAGAACGTGTTTCAGTATAGGGCGCAAGGGTGGGTGGCAAGAATGCCAAAGTAGGCCCATTACCTGGGAATTTTCGACGCGATGCAGCCGCTAGACGCCTGTGAACCGATCCGGAGATAACTTCATCGCGAACGTTACCCACGACGGTGACGTACCTCGCTTGTTCACATGGGCCCATGACGACCGAACGCATCGCCGACCACGTCAAGTTCGCCTACTGGGTGCCCAACGTCAGCGGCGGCCTGGTGACCAGTGACATCGAGCAGCGGACCGACTGGAACTACGAATACAACAAGAAGCTCGCGCAGACCGCGGAGAACAACGGCTTCGAGTACGCCCTGAGCCAGGTCCGGTATGAGGCCAGCTACGGCGCCGAATATCAGCACGAATCAACGAGTTTCAGCCTCGCGCTGCTCCTGGCGACCGAACGCCTGAAGGTGATTGCAGCCGTTCACCCGGGCCTCTGGCAGCCGGCGGTGCTCGCGAAACTGGGAGCGACGGCCGACCACCTCTCGAACGGCCGCTTCGCCGTCAACGTCGTCTCCGGTTGGTTCAAGGACGAGTTCACGCACCTGGGCGAGCCCTGGCTGGAACACGACGAGCGCTACCGCCGCAGCGCCGAGTTCCTCCAGGTCCTGCGCAAGATCTGGACCGAGGACGACGTCGACTTCCGCGGCGACTTCTACCGAATCCACGACTTCACGCTGAAGCCCAAGCCGCTCAACACGGCCGAGCGCCCCAACCCGGAACTGTTCCAGGGCGGCAACTCGAGCGCGGCGCGCCGCAACGGCGGCTATTACGCCGACTGGTACTTCTCCAATGGCAAGGACTTCGACGGCGTGACCGAGCAAATCGTCGACGTCCGCGACCACGCCCGCCAGGTTGCCCGGGAGGTCCGGTTCGGGCTGAACGGCTTCATCATCGCGCGCGACACCGAGAAAGAGGCGAAAGAAGTCCTCAAGGAGATCGTCGCGAAGGCCAACCGGCCGGCAGTCGAAGGGTTCCGCCAGGCCGTGCAGCAGGCCGGCAACTCGACCGGCGACAAGAAGGGCATGTGGGCGGATTCGAGCTTCGAAGACCTGGTGCAGTACAACGACGGTTTTCGTACCAAGTTGATCGGAACCCCGGAACAGATCGCCGAACGGATTGCTGCCTACCGCAAACGTGGCGTCGATCTGATCCTCGGTGGCTTCCTGCATTTCCAGGAGGAAATCGAGTACTTCGGAGCCAAGGTGCTGCCGTTGGTGCGGGAAATCGAGGAGGCGGAACAGGACGCCGCGGAGGCGCCGATTCGCGTCCCGGCCTGACGCGTCGGCAAGTTTGCTCAGGGCTGTCGCGGCAGCTCAGGCCGGTACTCGGCGTCTTCAACTGGTGCGAGGCACCCTCAGTGAAGTGCGCTAGCGTGGTTGGTCGAGTCGACAGGTACAGGAGAGGTCATGACGTACCAGCCCGGTAACCCCGGCTACCCGCCCGCCCAACAGCCCGGCCAGTACGGCAACCAGTACGGCGGGCCGACCCAGCAGTTCAACCGTCTGCCCGAGCAGATCCCGGCTGCGCCTGCGGCGCCGGCCGGCCCGAGCAAACTGCCGGAGTACCTGACCATCGCGGTCGCGGCGCTCGGCCTGCTCATCTTCGGCTTCAACTTCGCGCCCCAGTTGGGTGCGGGAGGCCTGGATGCGGGCACCGGCAGCATCCTGACCCAGGCGCCGATCGTCGTCGCCGTGCTGGCCGCGCTGCTCGCCGGCGTCAGCCTGCTGCCCAAGCAGAAGAGCTTCAAGTCGTGGGTCGCGATCCTCGCGGTGCTGGCCTTGCTGCTGGTGGTCAACGAGATCGTGCAGGCGCCCAAGGGCATCGAGGTCGAGTGGGGCCTCTATGTCGTGCTCGCGCTGTCGGTGCTGCAGGCCGGTAGCGCTGTTGCGGCGCTGCTGCTGGACGCCGGCGTCATCCAGCCGCCCGCACCGCGTCCGCAGGCCGATCCGTACAACTACGGCGGACCGGCGCAGGGCTACAACCCGCAGGCTCAGTACTACGGCCAGCAGCCTCAGCAGCAGTACGGCCAGCAGACCGGCCAGCACTTCGGTCAGCAGGGTGGCTACCAGCCGCAGTCCCAGAACGGTCCCATCGGCGGCTACACCGGTGCACAGAGCGCGTCGCAGCACGGCGCCGACTCGGGTCCGCCGACCCCGCCGACCGGGTTCCCCGCGTTCGGTCAGCCGCAGCAGTCGGCCGGCCAGTCGTCGGCCCCGCAGCAGTCGTCGGGTCAGGGTCCGTCGGCGTCCGAGGCCGTGGCCGGATCGTCGTCGTTCACCTCGTCGCCCAGCGTTCCGGGCGCGACGGGATCCGGCTCGGAGCCGACGACGACCTTCCAGCAACCCCCGGCTCCGCAGTAATCGGGTCCGGCTTCGTCATAATCGCTAGGGCGCTCGCGGCACGCGAGTGACGACCTCGCGAGGAGTGACCCAGCTAGTGGATAACCGACCAGTCGGTACGCGCCAGGCGCGTGACCTGCTTCGGGTTGCGTTCGGCCCGTCGGGCATCGCCCTGGCGATCATCGCCGCGCTGGTGCTGATCCAGTTGGTCATCGCCAACAGCGATCTGACCGGTGCGTTCGGCGCGATGGCCAGCATGTGGCTGGGCGTGCACGGCGTGCCGGTGTCGATCGGCGGCGCCGAGCTCGGCGTGATGCCGCTGGCCCCGTTGCTGGCGATGGTCTGGGGCACGGCCCGCACCACGGCCGCGGCGACGCGGCCGGGTGCGTCCTGGTTCGTGGTCCGGTGGATCGTCGCGTCGGCGCTCGGTGGACCACTGCTGATCGCGGCGATCGCGCTCGCGGTGATCCACGATGCGTCGTCGGTGCTCACCGAGCTGCAGACCCCGAGTGCACTCCAGGCGTTCGGCTGCGTCCTGGCGGTGCACGCGGTCGGTGCGGCCATCGGTGTCGGCTCGCGCCTGCAGGGGCGGCTGCTGACCGACGCGCACCTGCCGTACTGGCTGCCCGAGGCGTTGCGCGGGGCCGTCGCCGGCGTGTTGGCGCTGCTCGGCCTGTCGGGATTGGTCGCGGTCGGCTCGATGGTCGTGCACTGGTCGACGATGCACGACCTGTTCGGCATCACCGATTCGGTGTTCGGCCAGCTCAGCCTCACCGTGCTGTCGGCGCTGTACATCCCGAACGTGATGGTCGGCGCCGCCGCGGTGGCCGTCGGCTCGAGTGTGCACGTCGGGCTGGCCACGTTCAGTTCTTTCACGGTGCTCGGCGGCGATGTGCCCGCCGTGCCGGTGCTGGCAGCCGTGCCGTCGCCCCCGCTGGGGCCGGTATGGGTGGCGCTGCTGATCATCGCGGCGGCCTCGGCGGTGGCGGTGGGCCAGCAGTGTTCCCGGCGCCCGGCCCCGTGGCCGATTGCTTTCGCCAAGTTGGCGGTCGCATCGCTCCTGGCCGCGGTGATGATGGTCCTGCTCGCGATCGCCGGCAGCGGTCGCCTGGGCAACTTCGGTGAGCTCGGGGTCGATCAGACGACGTTCGGGCCTGCGGTTTTCCTGTGGTTCGTCTCGATCGGCGGTCTCACGGTCGCCATGGCCGGCGGCCTCACCCGCCGTCCGGCCCGGCCGGCACCCGTCGCGCCGGCTGCGCCCGTCGACGAGGAACCGTATGGCGATGACGTGGCCGACGTCGTCGAGGATGACGAACCCATCACAGAGAAGCTGATCGGTGACGTGTCGGCTGCCGCCGCGGATGTGGACGACGATTCGCATTTCGCGGGTGGCCCGGCATTCGAGCAGGCCACCGAGTCGGAACGCGAACCCGACCCGGAGCCCGCGGCCAAACCCGCCGAACCGCGCCGGCCGGCACGTCCGGAACCGGACATGACCCCGGCGCCGGCGGAGGCCTATCAATCCGGCACCACCGATCGCATCGGTGAGCACGTCGCCTTCGACCCCGACGAGGACCCTGAGGCGCATTTCGTCGTCGACGACGACGGCCACTAGGCTGCTCCCGTGCAGCAACCGGTTCACGTGCCCCCGACTGCGCCGGCGCGGCTCGTCGTTCTGGCGTCCGGGACCGGCTCGCTGCTGGAATCGGTGCTGGCTGCAGCAGTCGGCGACTACCCGGCGCGCGTCGTGGCCGTCGGTACGGATCGTGACTGCCCGGCGCTGCAGATCGGGGCGGCCGCCGGTGCGGCGACGTTCACCACTCGGCTGCGGGACCACCTCGACCGCGCCGCCTGGGACGCCGCACTGACCGAAGCCGTCGCAGTCCATCAGCCGGATCTGGTGGTGTCGGCGGGGTTCATGAAGATCCTCGGCCCGACGTTTCTCGCGCGCTTCCAGGGGCGGGTGCTGAACACCCACCCCGCATTGCTGCCGTCGTTTCCAGGGGCACATGCGGTGGCCGAAGCCCTGGCGTACGGCGTACGGGTCACCGGCAGCACGGTGCACCTGGTGGATGCCGGCACCGATACCGGGCCCATCCTGGCGCAGGAGCCGGTGGCGGTACTCGACAGCGATGACGAATCGTCGCTGCATGAACGGATCAAGGTCGTCGAACGACGACTGTTGGTAGATGTGATCGCCGCGGTGGCCCTCCGCGGCGTGACGTGGAGTGGACGAAAGGCGGCCCTAGGATGACGCGACGACCGATTCGGCGCGCGCTGATCAGCGTGTACGACAAGACCGGCCTGGCTGAGCTGGCCCGCGGGCTGCACGAGGCCGGCGTGACCCTGGTCTCGACCGGTTCGACGGCGAAAACCATTGCTGCCGAGGGTATCCCGGTGACTCCCGTCGAAGAGGTCACCGGCTTCCCGGAGGTGCTCGACGGCCGCGTCAAGACGCTGCACCCGCGCGTGCACGCCGGCCTGCTGGCCGACACCCGCAAGGCCGAGCACCTCGCCGCGCTCGATGAGCTCGGGGTCGAGGCGTTCGAACTCGTTGTGGTGAACCTGTATCCGTTCACCCAGACCGTGGCGTCGGGCGCTTCCGAGGACGAGTGCGTCGAGCAGATCGACATCGGCGGCCCGTCGATGGTCCGCGCTGCGGCGAAGAACCACCCGAGCGTCGCCGTCGTCGTCGACCCGCTGGGGTACGACGGTGTGCTGGCGGCCGTTCGGGACGGTGGCTTCACGCTCGAAGAGCGGAAGAAGCTGGCGTCGTTGGCTTTCCGCCACACCGCCGAGTACGACGTGGCCGTCGCGTCCTGGATGGGTTCGGTGCTGGTGCCCGGCGACGACGAGGCATCCGCTGCCGGTATGCCCGCGTGGCTCGGTTCGACCTGGCGCCGCACCGACGTGCTGCGCTACGGCGAGAACCCGCACCAGAAGGCCGCGCTCTACAGCGACGACGCCGGCTGGCCGGGACTGGCCCAGGCCGAGCAGCTGCACGGAAAAGAGATGTCCTACAACAACTACACCGACGCCGATGCGGCATGGCGGGCGGCGTTCGACCACGAGGACATCTGCGTGGCGATCATCAAGCATGCCAACCCGTGTGGCATTGCGGTGTCGTCGATCTCGGTTGCCGATGCGCACCGCAAGGCGCACGAGTGCGACCCGCTGAGCGCGTTCGGTGGCGTCATCGCGGCCAACACCGCGGTGACCGAGGAGATGGCCGAGACCGTCGCCGACATCTTCACCGAGGTGATCGTCGCTCCTGCCTTCGAACCGGGCGCCGTTGAAATCCTGAGCCGCAAGAAGAACATTCGTATCCTGGTGGCCAGCGAACCTGAGGGCGCCGCAGTCGAATACCGTCAGGTCAGCGGTGGCCTGCTGGTGCAGCAGCGCGACGCGCTCGACGCCGCGGGCGACGACCCGCTGAACTGGACACTGGCGACCGGCAGCCCGGCCGATCCGGAGACGTTGGCCGACTTGGTGTTTGCGTGGCGCGCGTGCCGCGCGGTGAAGTCGAACGCCATCGTGGTCGCCGCCAACGGCGCCACCGTCGGTGTCGGCATGGGCCAGGTGAACCGCGTCGACGCGGCCCGGCTGGCGGTCGAGCGGGGTGGTGACCGAGTCAAGGGCGCCGTCGCTGCCTCCGATGCCTTCTTCCCGTTCCCGGACGGTCTGGAGACCTTGACCAACGCCGGCGTGAAAGCCATTGTGCACCCGGGTGGTTCGGTCCGCGACGACGAAGTGACCGCGGCCGCCGCCGCTGCGGGCATCACGCTGTACCTGACCGGGGCACGGCACTTCGCCCACTAGGTCCTACCGGCTGAATGGCCAGGTCTGCACGGAGATGATCCGTGCAAACCTGGCCATTTGCCGTTCACAGGCTCAGGAGCGCAGCAGTGTCGCGAGCGGTCAGGGCGTCGTCCATGCGCGCCTGCCAGGAGGCGGCCCATCGTTCAGGGAAGCACCGCTGCAGGAGCTCGAGCATGATCGGCACGGCGGTCGAGGCGCCCGGCGACGCGCCCAGCAGCCCTGCGATGGTGCCGTCGGCCGACGCGACCAGTTCGGTGCCCGAGCGCAACGCGCCGATGCGCTCCGGGTCCGGAGTGACGAGCTGAGCCCGCTGTCCCGCCGGTACCAACTCCCAGTCGCCGGGGTCGGCCTCCGGGTAAAACCGTTGCAGCTGTTTGATCTTGCCGGTGAACGGCGTGAGCAACTCGCCGATCAGATAACGCACCAGTGTCAGGCTCTGTAGGGCCGCCGCGGCCAGTACATGCAGGTTGTGCCACCGCAGCGTGGTGAAGAAGTCGGTGAGCTTGCCGCCTTTGAGCAGCTTGGTGCTGAACGTCGCATACGGACCGAACATGAGGTACTCCTCGCCGTCGACGACGCGTTTGTCCAAGTGCGGCACCGACATCGGCGGGGCTCCTATCGCGGCCTGGCCGTACACCTTGGCGTCGTGCCGTGCGACGACGTCGGGTTTCGCGCACCGTAGGAACGCTGCGCCGACGGGCAGCACGCCGTAGCCGCGGACTTCGGGGATGTGCGCGCGCTGCAGCAGGCGCAGGGCGAATCCGCCGGCTCCGACGAACACATGACGTGCCCGCAGTTGAAACCTGTTGTGCGAGTCCGTACACCGGCCGCTGATCAACCAGGTGCCGTCCGGGTCCTGGTGCAGTCGGCGCACGTCGTGGCCGAGCCGGACCTCGCCGCCGTTCGAGGTGATGATGCGGGTCAGTCCGCGGGTGAGCGCACCGAAGTCGACGTCGGTACCTCCCGGATGCCGGGTCGCCGCAATCGGTTGCGCCGGATCGCGGCCCGCCATCACCAGCGGTGCCCATTCCGCGATGGTCTTGGGGTCGTCGCTGAACTCGAGGCCGGCGAAAAGTGGATCGGCGCTGAGGGTTTCGAACCGCCGTCGGAGGTAGGCCACGTCGTGGTCACCGAACACCACGTCCATGTGCGGAGTGCCGTGGACGAAAGTCGCCGGGTCCAGCAGGCCCTGCTCGACGAGATGTGCCCACCAGCGGCGGGACAATTGGAACTGTTCGGCGATCTGCGCGGGCGCGGTGCCGTCTTCGGGATCGGGCATGTAGTTGAGCTCGCAGTAGCCGGAGTGGCCCGTGCCGGCGTTGTTCCACGGTCCGCTGCTCTCTGTGGCGATGTCGGATGCGCGCTCCACCAACACAATGCGCCACTGCGGTTCCAATGTGCTGAGCATGGCGCCCAGGGTGGCAGACATGATGCCGCCACCGATGAGGACGACGTCGGCGACTTCCGGTTCAACGGTGTTCATGGTTGCTCCTTGTCTCGTTACTCCAGCATCACCCCCGCGAATTCGATCCGTCCAATGAATGTTCTGGCGATTATCATCCCAATATGGATCAATGGATGAGTCTGCTCGCGCCGCAGCTCCGGGCGCTCGAAGAGCTCGACTCCCAGGGCGGGCACATGACCCGTGCGGCCGACAGCCTGGGCATTCCGCAGTCATCGATGAGTCGACGCATTCACACGCTGGAGAAGATGCTCGGCGTCCGCCTGCTCACCCAGGAGGGACGGACGGTGCGCCTGACGCCGGTCGCAGTGCAGCTCGCGGAGCAGGCCCGGCGTCCGTTGCGCGAACTCGAAGCCACGGTCGAGACGATCGCCGGCGAAGCCGACCCCGAGCACGGCACCATCCGGTTCGGCTTCCCCTTGACGATGGGGGCCGGCGTCGTGCCGAACCTCGTCACCGAATTCCACCGGCGCGCACCGGGAATCCGGCTACAGATCAAACAGGCGCACGGCAGTGAACTCGCCGCGGATCTGAAGGCCGGGGTGCTCGACGTCGCCGTGGTGATCCCGCCGCCCGACGGCGTCGAACATGTGGTGATCGGCGGCCAACACATCCGGGCCGTGTTACCGGCGGCTCATCCGCTCGCTGCCCGTCGTCGTCTTCGGCTGGACGAACTGCGCGACGAGACGTTCATCGCCAACCCAGCCAGCTATCACTTGCGCCAGGCGACGGAAAACTGGTGCCGTGATTCGGGATTCGTTCCGCACGTGCCCGTGGAGATCACTGAGTTCACCACCATCCGCGAGCTGGTCGGCCGGGGGATGGGTATCGCGCTGCTGCCGCACGACGAGCACACCTCGCGCAAGGTCCGCGAAATCCCGTTGACGCCCAATGTCTATCAGCGACAGATCGCGCTGGCGTGGGCGCCGACCGCAGGCACCCCCGCGGCCCGCAGGCTGCTGACCTTCCTGCGCACGGAGTGGGCGGTCAAGGCCGCCCACACCCGCTGACGCAGGGACAACGGAGGAGACTAGGACGCGACCTCGCCGGGCTGCTGCGTGGTGGCGAATTCGAAGAAGTCCACGATCTCGTCGACGGCCTTGCGAGCGTCCGGGTTGACGTCGAAGCTCAGCTGGAACATGTGCATCGCCTTGTCCCACACCTGAACCCACGCCTGTGCACCCGCCGCGCGCAACGCGTCGGCGAGCGCGAACGAGTCGTTGCGCAGCATCTCGTTGTTGCCGACCTGCAGGAGCGTCGGTCCCAGGCCGTGCAGGTCGGATTCGGTCGGCATCTCGGGCACCGGATGGGTGCCGTTCTTCGTCGCGAAGACGTCGTAGAGGTACTTCACCGCCATGAACGGGAACAGCACGTCGCGGTGTTCGAGCATCGCGTTGTACTTCAGATTCATGTCGGACGACGTCAATGGCGACAGCAGGATCTGGCCGGCGGGCACCGGCAGGCCGGCGTCACGCACGGCGAGCGCGGTGCCGGTCGCGATCAGGCCGCCGGCGGAGTCGCCCGCGAACACGATCTTCTTCGCGTCGACGCCGGCGGCGAGCACCATGCGGTAGGCGCACGCGCCGTCAGCGATGGCGTCCTCGATCAGGGCCTGCGGCGCCAGTCGATAGCCCACGTTCAGGACCCGGGCGCCGGTCGCGGCGGATAGCTTGCTGGCCCAGCGCCGGTGCGAGTTCAGCCCGAGCGTGATCAGCGCCGAACCGTGGAAGTAGATGATCACGCGATCGGAACCCTGTGCGCGCGGCGCGACGATCCATTCGGCGTCGCAGTCGTCGAGCTTGATCGGTGTCACCGCGGTGCCGGGCAGCGCGCGGAACGCACGGAAGGGCCCGTCGATGATGTCGTAGCGGCCGCGCTGGACCAGTTCCGGATGGAACCGGTTGACGACGAGGCCGATGAGCGTGAGCAGGGCAATTACCGGTCGGACGAACACCGCGGTCAGCCCGCCGAGCAGTCGGCTCTGCCACGCGGCGGGGCCGAACTGGAGGTCGGCGGGGCGGTGAGTCCAGTCGAGCGAGTTCACGATACCGAGGGTACTGGGTAAAGCTCCGGAGCCCAAGGGGCTGCCGCTCACCGTGCACCGTCGTAGCGTGGAGGTCGTGACATCACCTAACGACCTTCCAGCCGACCTGCCGCGGACCGTCGGCGAGCTCAAGGCCGCGGGCCACCGTGAGCGGGGCATCAAGACCGAGATTCGCGAGAACCTGCTGGCAGCGCTGGCTGACGGCAAGGACGTCTGGCCCGGCATCTTCGGCTTCGAGGACACCGTTCTGCCGCAGTTGGAGCGCGCGCTGATCGCCGGGCACGACGTCGTGCTCCTCGGCGAGCGCGGCCAGGGCAAGACCCGTCTGCTGCGCGGCCTGGTTGGTCTGCTGGACGAATGGACGCCTGTCATCGCGGGCTCGGAGCTGGGCGAGCACCCGTATTCGCCGATCACGCCCGAGTCGATCCGCCGGGCCGCGGATTCCGGCGACGACCTGCCGATCACCTGGCAACACCGCAGCGAGCGCTACTTCGAGAAGCTGGCGACGCCCGACACCAGCGTCGCCGACCTCGTCGGCGACATCGACCCCATCAAGGTGGCCGAGGGCCGGAGTCTGGGTGATCCGGAAACCATCGCCTACGGACTCATCCCGCGGGCACACCGCGGCATCGTGGCCATCAACGAGCTGCCCGACCTCGCCGAGCGCATCCAGGTCGCCATGCTCAACGTGATGGAGGAGCGCGACATCCAGGTGCGCGGCTACACGTTGCGCCTGCCGCTGGACGTGCTCGTGGTGGCCAGCGCCAACCCCGAGGACTACACCAACCGTGGCCGCATCATCACGCCGCTGAAGGACCGCTTCGGCGCCGAGATCCGCACCCACTACCCGCTGGAGCTCGACGCGGAGGTCGGCGTCATCAGGCAGGAAGCGCACCTGGCCGCCGAGGTCCCGGAGTACCTGCTGCAGATCCTGGCCCGGTTCGCCCGGTACCTGCGCGAGTCGCAGTCGATCGATCAGCGGTCGGGCGTCTCGGCCCGCTTCGCCATCGCGGCGGCGGAGACGGTCGGCGCCGCGGCCCAGCACCGCTCCGCGATTCTGGGCGAACAGGATCCGGTCGCGCGTGTGGTCGATCTGCAGACCATCATCGGCGTGCTGCGCGGCAAGCTGGAATTCGAGTCCGGTGAGGAAGGCCGCGAACAGGCCGTCCTGGAGCACCTGCTGCGGCGGGCGACCGCGGACACCGCACAGCGGCTGCTCGGCGGCATCGACGTCGGTTCGTTGGTCGCTGCGGTGGAAGGGGATTCACCGGTCACGACGGGCGAGCGGGTGTCGGCCAAGGACGTCCTGGCCGCGCTGCCGGACCTGCCGGTGATCGACGCCATCGCCGACCGGCTGGGCGCGCAGTCCGACGGCGAGCGGGCGGCGGCCGTCGAACTGGCGCTGGAAGCGCTGTACCTGGCCAAGCGCATCGACAAGACCTCCGACGACGGCGAAACGGTATATGGCTAACCACCTCTCGCGGTATTCGCGCTACACCGGCGGGCCCGACCCGCTGGCGCCTCCCGTCGACCTGAGGGAGGCGCTGGAGCAGATCGGGCAGGACGTCATGGAGGGCGCGTCGCCCCGGCGGGCGCTGTCCGAGCTGCTGCGTCGCGGTACCCAGAACATGCGCGGCGCCGACCGGCTGGCCGCCGAGGCCAACCGGCGTCGTCGGGAGTTGCTGTCGCGCAACAACCTTGACGGCACCCTGCAGGAGATCAAGAAGCTGCTCGACGAGGCGGTGCTCGCCGAGCGCAAGGAACTGGCCCGGGCGCTCGACGACGACGCGCGGTTCGGTGAACTGCAGTTGGAGTCGTTGTCGCCGTCACCGGCCAAGGCGGTGCAGGAGCTCTCCGAATACGACTGGCGATCGGCGGAAGCCCGGCAGAAGTATGAGCAGATCAAGGATCTGCTGGGCCGGGAGATGCTGGACCAACGATTCGCCGGCATGAAGGACGCCCTGCAGAACGCCACCGACGAGGATCGTCAGGCCGTCAACGACATGCTCGACGACCTGAACAACCTGCTGGAGAAGCACGCCAACGGCGAAGACACCCAACAGGATTTCCAGGACTTCATGGCCAAGCACGGCCAGTTCTTTCCCGAGAATCCGCAGAACGTCGACGAGCTGCTGGACTCCCTGGCCAAGCGGGCCGCCGCCGCGCAGCGGTTCCGCAACAGCCTGTCGCCAGATCAACGCGCCGAATTGGATGCGTTGGCGCAGCAGGCATTCGGGTCACCGTCGTTGATGAACGCGCTCGACCGCCTCGACGCCAACCTGCAGGCTGCCCGCCCGGGCGAGGATTGGACCGGCGAGCGAAATTTCACCGGAAACAACCCGCTGGGCATGGGGGAGGCCGCGCAGGCGATGGAAGACATCGCCGAGTTGGAGCAACTGGCAGAACAACTTTCGCAGAGCTACGCCGGTGCCCAGATGGACGACGTCGACCTGGACATGCTCGCCCGGCAATTGGGCGACGAGGCCGCCGTCGACGCCCGTGCCCTGGCGGAACTGGAACGCACCCTGATGAACCAGGGCTTCCTGGACCGCGGTTCCGACGGGCAGTGGCGGCTGTCGCCAAAGGCCATGCGGCAGTTGGGTCAGGCAGCGCTCCGCGATGTGGCGCAACAACTTTCCGGCCGCCACGGCGAGCGGGACACCCGCCGCGCCGGTGCCGCCGGCGAACTCACCGGCGCCACCCGGCCGTGGCAGTTCGGAGACACCGAACCCTGGAACGTCACCCGCACCTTGACCAACGCGGTACTGCGACAGGCAGGTACGGGTCAGGACGGGCCGTTGCGCATCACCGTCGACGACGTCGAGATCTCGGAGACCGAGACGCGCACCCAGGCCGTGGTGGCGCTGTTGGTCGACACCTCGTTCTCGATGGTCATGGAGAACCGGTGGCTGCCGATGAAGCGCACCGCGCTGGCGCTCAATCATCTGGTGAGCACCCGGTTCCGATCGGATGCGTTGCAGATCATCGCCTTTGGCCGACATGCCCGCACCGTCTCGGCGGCCGAGCTGACGGGGCTGGAAGGCGTCTACGAACAGGGCACCAACCTGCACCACGCGCTGCTGCTCGCCGGCCGGCATCTGCGGCGTCATCCCAACGCGCAGCCGGTCGTCCTCGTCGTCACCGACGGCGAGCCGACGGCCCACCTCGAGCAGTACCGCAACGGCACCGAGACGTTCTTCGACTACCCGCCGCACCCGCGCACCATCGCGTTCACGGTGCGCAGCTTCGACGAGGTGGCCCGGCTGGGTGCGCAGATCACCATCTTCCGGCTGGGCAGCGATCCCGGCCTGGCGCGGTTCATCGACCAGGTGGCCCGGCGCGTCGAAGGCCGCGTCGTGGTGCCCGAACTCGACGGACTGGGCGCCGCGGTGGTCGGTGACTACCTGCGCTCGCGGCGTCGCCGGCGGTAACCACTTCACGGCGAGCGGCCGTGTTTGTACCGCGACACGCCACCGAACCTGTGCAGGATGCGGCCGTTCGTCGTCGGCGAGCGGCCCGAAAGTACACGCCAATTGCGGCGTGTTGCGTACAGACACGGCCGCTCGCGGGAGCGGTAGAGCTGCCCCTAGGCGCGCGGAAGCCCCATGGGAGCGGGAAAGCTAAGTGGGCGGCGGCTTGCGCTTCTTGGACTTGATGCCGACGCGGCCCCACAGCGAGAAACCGCGGATGGTGACGCGCGGGGCGCCGGGGGTGCCCTGCTGACCGAGGTGGTCGAACGCGCCCATGACACCGACGCCATGCACGTCGACGTTGACCTCCGGCGGCAGCAGGATGGTCTGCCCGCCGAAGATCGAGTAGGAGTGGATCTCGACGTCCGGTGACGTGAAATCGGCGTAGCGCAGATCGATGACGCCGCCACCGAACAAAGAGAACGACGTCAGCCGCTGCGGCACGTTCCAGCGGCCTCGGCGCTCGAATCCGCTCATGATCGCCAGCAGCAGCGTCGACGGCGCGGGATGGCATTCGCCGCCCGCTTCCCACGGCGCAGTGGTGATGTACGGCAGGTCGTCGCTCAACTTCGACAGCTCGGCGTACGTCTGCGCCGAGTAGGCGCGGTTGAGCCGGTCCTCGTATTCGGACATGGGCAGGCGTCCCTGCGCGGCCGCGTCGCTGAGGAGGTGAGCGACCTGTATCCGGTCGGTATCGACGACGCGCATCTGTGCGCGCGAACCTGGGGTGCTCATCAACTCGAGCCTACGACGATCACAGGGACTTGCAAGGCTGATGTTGCAAACTGTGGCCGCATCGATGTCGGATCCGTTACGGGATGTGGATCACTTATTCCAGTTCGGCTGTCGCTTCTGGAGGAAGGCCAGCATGCCTTCCCTGGCCTCGTCGGAGACGAACAGCTCCGCCGACTGCTTGGCCAGCTTCTCGGCGTCACGGTCGAAATCGGCCAGGATCGACGCCGTGGTCAGGGCCTTCGACGTGGCCAGACCCTGCGGTGAACCCTTGGTGATCTCGTCCGCCAGCTTCGCCACGGTCGCCGGCACGTCGTCGGTCGCGACGGTCACCAGGCCGATCCGCTCGGCCTCCTCGGCGCCGAACTTCTCGCCCGTCACGAAGTAGCGACCGGCCGCGCGGGCCGTCATCTTCGGCAGCAGCGTCAGCGAGATGATCGACGGCGCCACCCCGATCCGGGCCTCGGTGAGCGCGAAAGTACTGGCGGTGCCGGCGACCACCAGGTCGCAGGCACCGATCAGCCCCATGCCGCCGGCCCGGACATGGCCGTCGATCGCGGCGATCACCGGAATGGGCAACTCCAGGATCGATCGCAATAGGTGCGCCGCCTCCAGCGCACGGGCGGTCGCGAGGTCGCCGGGGCTGCGTCCGGCCGCTTCACTCAGGTCGGCCCCGGCACAGAAGGTCCCGCCGGTGTGGCCGAGCACCACGACCCGGACGCCGGGCTCGGCGGCGGCATCGGTGAGGCCCTGCCGCAACTGGTCCACCAGCGCGGTCGACATCGCATTGCGGTTGTGCGGTGAGTCCAGCGTCAACCGGGCGACACCGTTTTCGACGGAGTAGTGGACCAGTGCGGTCATGAGACTTCCCTGTCAGTACGAGCGAGGCAGACCGAGCGAGGTCTGCGCCACGAAGTTAAGCACCATCTCACGGCTGACCGGAGCGATGCGTGCCAGTCGCGACGCCGTGACCGCGGCGGCGATGCCGTACTCCTTGGTCAGGCCGTTGCCACCGAGCGACTGCACGGCCTGATCGACGGCGCGCACCGAGGCCTCACCGGCGGCGTACTTGGCCATGTTGGCGGCTTCGGCGGCACCGAAGTCGTCACCCGCGTCGTACAGCGTGGCGGCCTTCTGCATCATCAGCTTGGCCAGCTCGAGTTCGATGTGGATCTGCGCCAGCGGGTGCGAGATGCCCTGGTGCGAACCGATCGGCACCTTCCAGACCTGACGGGTCTTGACGTACTCGGTGGCAGTGCGGATCGCGAGCCGGCCGGTGCCGACGGCCATGGCCGCGCCGATGATCCGTTCCGGGTTCAGGCCCGCGAACAGCTGCGCGATCGCGGCGTCCTCGGAGCCGACGAGTGCATCGGCGGGCAGCCGCACCTCGTCCAGGAACACCTGGAACTGGCTCTCGGGGCTGATGATCTCCATCTCGATCTTGGTCCAGCTCAGGCCCGGCGCATCGGTCGGGACCACGAACAGTGCCGGCTTGAGGTTGCCGGTCTTGTGGTCCTCGGTGCGGCCGACGACGAGCACGGCGTCAGCCTGATCGATGCCCGAGATGAAGACCTTCTGGCCGGACAGGATCCAGTCGCCGCCGTCGCGGCGCGCCGTCGTGGTGATGCGGTGGCTGTTGGAGCCGGCGTCGGGTTCGGTGATCGCGAAGGCCATGGTGAGTGAGCCGTCCGCCAGCCCCGGGACCCAGCGCTTCTTCTGCTCTTCGGTGCCGTACTTCGAGATGATGGTGCCGTTGATGGCCGACGAGACCACCATCATCAGCAGCGGACAGCCGTTGGCGGCCATCTCTTCCATGACCAGGCTCAGCTCGTACATGCCGGCGCCGCCGCCGCCGTACTCCTCGGGCATGTTGACGCCCAGGAAGCCGTGTTTGCCTGCCTCGGACCACAATTCGTCGGTGTGCTCGCCGGCGCGGGCCTTCTCCAGGAAGTAGTCCTGGCCGAACTTCGAGGCCATCGCGACGACGGCCTCGCGCAGCGCCTTGCGCTCGTCGGATTCGATGAAGCTCATTGTCATTCTCCTTCGGGGGTTTCTACACGGGCGAGCACGGCACCGACGTCGACCTGCTGGCCGGGTTGCACGTTGAGTTCGGCGAGCACACCGGAATCCGGTGCGGCGATGGTGTGTTCCATCTTCATGGCTTCCAGCCAGATGAGGGGCTGGCCGGTCGTGACGGCGTCGCCGACGGCAGCGCCGACTCGGACCACCAGTCCGGGCATCGGCGCCAGCAGCGAACCTTGAGCGACGGCCGCGTCCGGGTCGGGGAAGCGCGGCTGGGCCACGAGGTGCACGGCCCCGGCGGGGGAGTCGACGAACACATCGGCGTCGTAACGCGCGACGTCGAACGACCGCTCAACTCCGTTGACCGACAACACCACTCGGGCGGGTTCGGCGGTCACGACGGTGACGTCGTCGCGGTCGGGCAGTTCGACGCCGTCGCGGGTGTACCGGTACCGCACCTGGTGCTCGGCGCCGGCCGCGTCACTGTACGAACGGCTCTGGTAGCCCGACGCGAGGTTGCGCCAACCGCTCGGTGCGGCGGCGAAAACCGTTGCCGTGGCGCGGTTGTGTGCCGCATCGGCCAGGGCGGCGGCGACGGCGGCCAGCGTGACGTCGGTGTCCGCCGGTGCCGCGAGTTCGGCCAGGCCGTGGGTGTCGAAGAACGCGGTGTCGGTGTCGCCGGCGAGAAAAGCGGGGTGGCGCAACACATTCACCAACAGGTCGCGGTTGGTGCGCAGGCCGTGGATGCGCGCGCGGGACAGCGCGTCGGCGAGGATCGCCGCGGCCCGGTCCCGGGTGGACGCGAACGAGATGACCTTGGCCAGCATCGGGTCGTAGAACACCGACACCACCGAACCGTCGACGATGCCGGAGTCGACGCGTGTTCCGGCGCGGCCCAGCAGGCTGAACTCGGTGCGGACGCCCGGCACGTCGAATCGGTGCACTGTGCCGGCCTGCGGCTGCCAGTCCTTGGCCGGGTCTTCGGCGTAGAGCCGGGCCTCGATCGAATGTCCCTGCGTTGTGGGCGGTTCCGCGGCGAGCGCACCCCCGTCGGCCACATCGAGCTGCAGCTCGACCAGGTCGAGTCCGGTGGTCTCCTCGGTGACCGGGTGCTCGACCTGCAGGCGGGTGTTCATCTCCAGGAAGAAGAAGTCGCCACCTCCGTCGGACATGAACTCGACGGTGCCGGCGCCGGTGTATCCGATGGCGGTCGCTGCCAGCCGGGCGGCCTCGAACAGCTTGGCGCGCATGCCCGGCGTCCGCTCCACGAGCGGGGACGGCGCTTCCTCGATGACCTTCTGGTGCCGCCGCTGAATGGAGCATTCGCGTTCGCCGACGGCCCACACCGTGCCGTGCGCGTCGGCCATCACCTGGACCTCGATGTGGTGGCCGCTGGCCAGGTAACGCTCGCAGAACACCGTCGGATCACCGAACGCGGACTGGGCCTCGCGTTGTGCGGCCGCGACTTCGGCCGGCAGCGCGGACAATTCGCGAACGACCCGCATGCCGCGGCCGCCGCCGCCGGCGGAGGCCTTGATCAGCACCGGCAGTTGGTCGGCGGTGACGGTGTCGGGGTCCAGCTCGGTGAGCACCGGAACGCCGGCCGCCGACATCAGCTTCTTGGCCTCGATCTTGGAGCCCATGGCCTGCACGGCCGCCACCGGCGGACCGATCCACGTCAGCCCGGCATCCTGCACCGCGGCCGCGAAATCCGGGTTCTCCGAGAGGAATCCGTACCCGGGATGTATCGCGTCGGCGCCGGACGCTTTGGCGGCGGCGATCAGCTGGGCGGCGTCGAGATACCCGGTGCGGCCCTCGAGCCGCACCCGGTCGTCGGCTTCGGCGACGTGCGGGGACGCGGCGTCGGGGTCGGTGTAGACCGCGACGGTGCCGATGCCGAGCCGGCGGCAGGTGGCGAACACCCGGCGGGCGATTTCCCCGCGGTTGGCGACAAGAACTTTCGTGATCATCTGGGTTCTCAACTCACATGCGGAAGACGCCGAAGTTCGACGTCCCCTCGATCGGGGCATTGGCAATGGCGGACAAGCACATTCCCAGCACGGTGCGGGTGTCGCGGGGGTCGATGATGCCGTCGTCGTAGAGCCTGCCGGACAGGAACGCGGGCAGTGATTCGGCGTCGATCTGCGCTTCGACGGCGGCCCGCAGGGCCGCGTCGGCAGCTTCGTCGACCTGGCCGCCCCGGGCTTCGGTGGCGGCGCGGCTGACGATCGAGAGCACACCGGCCAGCTGCGCGCCACCCATCACCGCGGACTTCGCGCTGGGCCAGGCGAACAGGAACCGGGGGTCGTAGGCACGGCCGCACATGCCGTAATGGCCGGCGCCGTAGGAGGCGCCGATCAGCAGCGAGATGTGCGGCACCTTCGAATTGGAGACGGCGTTGATCATCATCGAGCCGTGCTTGATCATCCCGCCTTCCTCGTACGCCTTGCCGACCATGTAGCCGGTCGTGTTGTGCAGGAACAACAATGGCGTGTCGGAGCGGTTGGCCAGCTGGATGAACTGTGTGGCCTTCTGTGATTCCTCGCTGAACAACACGCCGCGCGCGTTGGCCAGGATGCCGACGGGGTAGCCCCACAGCGTGGCCCAGCCGGTCACCAGCGAGGAGCCGTACAGCGGCTTGAACTCGTCGAAGTCCGAGCCGTCGACGATGCGGGCGATGACGTCCCGTGGATCGAACGGGATGCGCAGATCGGCGCCGACGATGCCGAGCAGTTCGTCTTCGGGGTACAGCGGCGGCACGACCGGTGCCGGCGTCGGGCCCTGCTTGCGCCAGTTCAGCCGGGCCACGATGCGCCGGCCGATGCGGATGGCGTCGAGCTCGTCGTGGGCGAAGTAGTCGCCGAGACCCGATGTGCGGGAGTGCATTTCGGCGCCGCCGAGGGATTCGTCATCGGACTCCTCGCCGGTGGCCATCTTGACCAGCGGCGGGCCGGCCAGGAAAACCTTCGAGCGCTCCTTGATCATCACCACGTGGTCGGACATGCCGGGGATGTAGGCGCCGCCGGCGGTCGAGTTGCCGAACACCAGCGCGATGGTCGGGATGCCCTCGGCCGACAGCCGGGTCAGATCCCGGAACATCGCACCGCCGGGGATGAAGATTTCCTTCTGCGTGGGCAGATCCGCGCCGCCCGACTCGACCATGGAGATCACCGGCAGCCGATTCTCACGGGCAATCTGGTTGGCGCGCAGGATCTTCTTGAGCGTCCACGGGTTGCTCGTGCCGCCCTTGACGGTGGGATCGTTGGCGACGATCAGGCACTCGACGCCCTCGACCACACCGATGCCGGTGACCAGGCTGGCACCGACGACGAAGTCGCTGCCCCACGCGGCCAACGGGCTCAGCTCCAGGAACGGCGAGTCCGGATCCACGAGCTGCTCGATGCGCTCGCGCGCGGTCAGCTTGCCGCGGGCATGGTGGCGGTCAACGTATTTCGCGCCGCCACCGGCCAGGGCCTTGGCGTGCTCGGCGTCCAGCTCGGTGAGCTTGGCCGTCATCGCCGCGGCGGCCTCGGTGTAGCCGGCCGACGCAGAATTGAGTGTGGACTTGAGCTGGGTCATGATGTGCAATCCGCTCCGCTACTTGCTTGTGTCACGACTGGAATCCCAACGTCTTTGCGGCCAGCGAGGTGAGAATCTCGGTGGTGCCGCCGCCGATACCGATGATGCGCATGTCGCGGTACTGCCGCTCGATCTCCGACTCGGCCATGTAGCCCATGCCGCCGAACAGTTGCACGCCCGCGTTGGCCACCCACTCGCCGGCTTCGACGGCCGTGTTCTTGGCGAAGCACACTTCGGCGATCAGGTTCGTCTCGCCGGCCAGCTCGCGCTCGACCAGATGGTGCGTGTAGACCCGGGCAACGTCGATGCGCCGGGCCATCTCGGCCAGGGTGTTCTGCACCGACTGGCGCGAGATCAGCGGCCGGCCGAAGGTCTCCCGGTCGCGGCACCACTGCACGGTCAGGTCCAGGCAGCGCTGCGCGCTCGCGTAGGCCTGCGCGGCGAGCCCGACGCGCTCGGAGACGAACGCGCCGGCGATCTGCAGGAAGCCGGAGTTCTCGGGCCCGACCAGGTTGGCGGCCGGGACGCGGACGTCGACGTAGGACAGCTCGGCGGTGTCCGACGAACGCCAGCCCATCTTCTCCAGCTTGCGGCTGACGGTGAAGCCCGGCGTGTCCTTATCCACCACGATCAGCGAAACACCGGCTGCGCCAGGGCCTCCGGTGCGGACCGCGGTCACGACATAGTCGGCGCGCACACCGGAGGTGATGTAGGTCTTGGCGCCGTTGATGATGAAGTCGTCGCCGTCGCGGTCGGCGCGGGTCGTCAGGTGCCCGACGTCGGAGCCGCCGTCGGGTTCGGTGATGGCCAGTGAGCCGATCATCTTGCCCTGCAACGTCGGTCGCACATAGGTGTCGATCAGCCGCTGATCGCCGGAGGCGATCATGTGCGGCGTGGAGATGCCGCAGGTGAACAGCGACGCGAAGACGCCGCCGGGCACGCCGGCGTAATGCAGTTCCTCGCAGACGATCACGGCGTCGGCACCGTCGCCGCCCCCGCCACCGACGGATTCGGGCGCCTGGGCGCCCAGCAGGCCGGCCGCACCGGCTGCCTCGTGCAGCGAACGGGGCAGCTCGCCGCTGCGTTCCCACTCGTCGACGTGGGGCAGGATCTCGCGTTCGGCGAACGCGCGCACGGTCTTTCGCAGTGCGTCACGTTCGGGCGTGGTCCAGATGCTCACGAAATCAGTTCCTCCGGGATGTCGAGATGACGGGTTCGTAGCCATTCCCCGAGGCCCTTGGCCTGGGGATCGAATCGGGCCTGGTACGCGACGCCTTCGCCGAGGATGCCCTCGATGACGAAGTTGATGGCGCGCAGATTGGGCAGCAGATGCCGGGTGACGGGCAGCTCGGCCGCCTCGGGCAGCAGCTCACGCAGTTTCTCGACCGTCAATGTGTGTGCCAGCCAACGCCATTGGGCATCCGTGCGGACCCAGACGCCGACATTGGCCGACCCGCCCTTGTCGCCGCTGCGGGCCCCGGCGATGGTGCCCAGTGGTGCTCGACGCGTCGGTCCGGCAGGCAGCGGATCCGGCAGCGCCGGGTCGGCGACGGGCCCCAACTTCAGCGTCTGCGCGGACGGCGCGATGTCGACCCGGGCGCCGTCGGCATGTACCGCCACGTGCGGCACCAGGGCGGCGTCGACGTAGCCGGGCTTGAACAGGCCGTACACCTGGCCGTCGCCCGGGGGTGCGGTGGTGGTGAAGCCCGGATAGCTGGCGAGCGCGAGTTCGACTGCCGCCGCGGAGAACTGGCGGCCGACCTTGGCCGGATCGGGGTCGCGCACCACGCAGTGCAGCAGCGCGCTGGCGCGTTCCTCGGTGTCGGCGTCGGGATGATCAGTGCGGGCCAGGGTCCACTGCAACTCGGCCGGGCGCGCCGTGATGCTGGCTTCCAGCTGGCGCTGCAGCAGGTCCGCCTTCGCCTCGATGTCCAGGCCGGTGAGGATGAACGACGCAGCGTTGCGGAAGCCGCCGATGCTGTTGAGCGACACCTTCAACGTGGGCGGCGGCGCCTCGCCGCGCACGCCCGAGATGCGGACTCGGTCTTCACCGTCGGCGGACAGCTCGAGCGAGTCGACCCGCAGAGTGGCGTCGGGATTGGCATAGCGCGCCCCGGTGATCTCGTACAGCAGCTGCGCGGTGACGGTGTCGACGCTGACGCGGCCCCCGGTGCCCGGGTGCTTGGTGATCACCGACGAGCCGTCCGCCGCGATCTCCGCCAGCGGGAACCCGGGACGGATCAGGTCGGGGATCTCGGTGAAGAAGCTGAAATTGCCACCGGTGGCCTGCGTGCCGCATTCGATGACGTGGCCGGCGGCGATCGCGCCCGCAAGTGCGTCGTAGTCGGTGCGGGTCCAGCCGAAGTGCGCGGCGGCCGGTCCGACGATCACCGAGGCGTCGGTGACCCGGCCGGTGACGACGACGTCGGCGCCGGACTTCAGGCAGTCCACGATGCCCCAGGCACCGAGGTAGGCATTGGCCGACAGCGGGGTGCCGAAGCCGAGCTCGTCGGCGCGCGCCACCAGGTCGTCACCCTCGACGTGTGCGACGTTCACCGACAGCCCGAGCTTGTCGGCCAGGGCGCGTACCGCGGCTGCCAGGCCGGCCGGATTGAGGCCGCCGGCGTTGGCGACGATCTTCACGCCCTGGTCCAGGGCCAGGCCCAGGGACTGCTCCAGTTGGCGCAGGAAGGTCTTGGCGTATCCGAGGTCGGCGTTCTTGGCCCGGTCCCGCGCGAGGATCAGCATGGTCAGCTCGGCGAGGTAGTCGCCGGTGAGGTAGTCCAGCTCGCCGCCGGCGAGCATCTCGTGCATCGCCGCCAGCCGGTCTCCATAGAACCCCGAGCAGTTACCGATCCGGACTGCTGGTGATGTCACACACACTCCCGTCATTCAACCAACCGGTAGGGAGGTTAGTCGGTACTAGCGGTACCGAGTCAAGGGGGCTGGGGGTTGCGTGTTGCCCGGTTGGGGCGACGTTTTGGAGCCTACGCAGGTCGACGGCTATCCTGAGGTGCAATCGCTGCGCACGCGGGAGCAATAGAGAGGCCATTGGCCCTACTTGTTCGCGACGCGGCCGACCGCAAGCAATTCCGTTTAGTTAGAGAGGTGCACATCATGGCTGTGCCCAAGCGCAGGATGTCGCGCTCGAACACCCGTAGCCGTCGCGCGCAGTGGAAGGCCGAGGCCACCGGTCTGGTCAGCGTGAACGTCGCAGGTCAGGCGCACAAGGTGCCGCGTCGTCTGCTCAAGGCCGCGCGTCTGGGTCTGATCGACCTCGACCGCCGCGCCTGAACCGACTGACGGTTTTTCTCGCGCCCGCGTGGCGCGTCTTCTCAGTCCACTCTCAGATGGTGGGGTGAGACTGTGCCTGTGCGAATCCTTGTAGTCGACGATGACCGCGCTGTACGCGAATCACTGCGCCGGTCACTGACTTTCAACGGGTACTCGGTCGAACTGGCTCAAGACGGTGTCGAGGCGCTGGAGCGCATCTCCAGCGACCGGCCCGACGCCGTCGTGCTCGACGACATGATGCCCCGGCTGGACGGGCGCGGAGTCTGCCGTCAGCTGCGCAGCAGCGGCGACGACCTTCCCGTGCTGATGCTGACGGCCCGTGACTCGATCGATGAGCGGGTCGCCGGCCTCGACGCCGGTGCTGACGACTACCTGCCGAAGCCATTCGCACTCGAGGAACTCCTCGCACGGATGCGGGCCCTGCTCCGCCGGACCGGCCCCGCCGACGGCGCCGAGTCGGCCGCGCTGACGTTCTCGGACCTCAGCCTCGATCCGGTGACGCGTGAGGTCACCCGGGGCTCCCGGTCTATCAGCCTGACCCGCACCGAGTTCTCGCTGCTCGAGATGCTCATCCACAACCCGCGCCGGGTGCTCAGCCGCAGCCGGATCCTCGAAGAGGTGTGGGGCTTCGATTTTCCGACGTCGGGCAATGCCCTTGAGGTCTACGTCGGTTACCTGCGCCGCAAGACCGAGGCCGAGGGAGAACCGCGCCTGATCCACACCGTCCGCGGTGTGGGTTACGTGCTGCGTGAGACCCCGCCCTGATGCTCGACCGGCTTCGCGTCGCGGTGGACCGGAAGATGCGGGAAGTACCGCAGATGCCGGTGACGCCGGACGGCACAGTGCAACACGATGCCAGCTCGGTGTCGCTGAAATGGCGCGTCATGCTGCTCGCGATGTCGATGGTGGCGATGGTCGTCGTCCTCATGTCGGTCGCGGTGTACGTCGTGGTGTCCAAGGCGCTGTACGGCGACATCGACAACCAGTTGCACAGCCGCGCGCAACTGCTCATCGAGAGCGGTTCCCTGGCCGTCGACCCCGGCAAGGCCATCGAGGGCACCGCGTACTCGGACGTCAACGCGATGTACGTGATCCCGGGGCAGTCCATCTACACCGCGAACCAGCAGGGGCAGACGCTGCCGCTCGGGACGCCGGAGAAGGACGTCATCGCCGGCAAGCTGCTGATGTCGTTGCGTACCACCAACTATCAGCGCGTGCTGGCGGTCCACCTGCAGTCGGGCAACTCGCTGCTGATCTCCAAGAACCTCTGGCCCACCAGCCAGGTGCTCAAACGTCTCGGCACCATTTTGCTCATCGTGGGTGGAATAGGCATGGCCGTCGCCGCCATCGCCGGTGGCACGGTAGCGCGGACCGGACTGAGACCCGTGGCCCGGTTGACCGAGGCCACCGAACGCGTGGCCCGCACCGATGATCTGCGTCCCATCCCGGTGTACGGCAATGACGAATTGGCCAGGCTGACAGAGGCTTTCAACATGATGTTGCGCGCGCTCGCCGAGTCGAGAGATCGGCAGGCCCGCTTGGTGTCGGACGCCGGTCATGAATTGCGCACACCGCTGACCTCGCTGCGGACCAATGTCGAGCTGTTGATGGCGGCCATGGCACCCGGCGCGCCGCCGTTCCCCGAAGAGGAGATGGCGGGTCTGCAATCCGACGTCATCGCCCAGATCGAGGAACTGTCGACCCTCGTCGGCGACCTGGTCGACCTGACCCGCGACGATGCCGCGGTGACGGTCCACGAGCCCGTCGAGATGGCCGAGGTCGTCGAGCGCAGCCTGGAACGAGTTCGCCGCCGCCGCAACGACATTGACTTCGACGTCGACATCGCCGGCTGGCAGGTGTACGGCGACGGGGCCGGGCTGTCCCGGGCCGTGCTGAACCTGCTCGACAACGCCGCCAAGTGGAGTCCGGCCGGCTCGGTGGTGCGGGTCCGGCTCGGACGCATCAATCCGACGCACGCGGAGCTGGTGGTCTCCGACTGGGGGCCGGGTATTCCTCCGCAGGAGCGGGGCCTGGTGTTCGAGCGTTTCTACCGGTCGACGACGGCGCGGGCGATGCCCGGCTCCGGTCTGGGACTGGCCATCGTCAAGCAGGTGGTGCTCAAACACGGTGGCGCACTGCGGATTGAGGACACCGTGCCGGGCGGGACGCCGCCGGGTACGTCGATCCATCTCGTGTTGCCGGGACGCCCCTCCGGCGTGACCGCAACACACCGCCCTTCTGCGCTGGACGTAACGGGCCTGACCACGGAAAATGAACCTGCCCGGACGGGGGAGGAAGTCTAGGGTGCGGCCTGTGGTGTCTCAGTGGATTCTCAGCCCGAATGGGCACCGTCAGGTCATGTCGTTCGTTGTCCCGGCAACGGATCGGAAATACAGGAAGAGTGTCGACCAGTAATGACGAATCACCCGAGGTACTCGCAGCAGCCCGAGTCCGGTCGGCGTCCTGATTCCTATCAATCCGCGCCCGGCTATGGCGCGTCGCCGCAGCAGGGGTCGTCATACGACTGGCGCTACGCCACGCACCAGCAGCCGCAGACCACGGGGCAGTACCCCACGGGCAACTACGCCACCGGTCAGTACCAGACGGGGCAGCATCAGACCGGGCAGCACCCGACCGGCTCGTACGCCACAGGCCAGTACTCGACCCAGCAGTACGGTTCGCAGCCGCACGACCCCTACCGCAACGGGTCGCACAATGGCCGGCCGACCATCGCACCGCGGCCGCAAAATCGTTCCCGCACAGGGCCTTTGATCGCCGGAATGGCAGCGGTTGCCCTGGTGTCGGCGGGCATCGGCGGCGGCATCGTGATGCTGGCCCAGCCCGATTACTCGAGCAGTTCGACCTCGTTGGGCGGTTCGGCCCGCGGACAGCACGCCGGGAACGCGCCGATCGGTTCGGTCGAGCAGGTCGCGGCCAAGGTGGTGCCCAGCGTCGTGAAGCTCGAGACCGACATGGGGCGGGCCTCCGAGGAAGGCTCGGGCATCATCCTGTCCGCGGACGGGCTCATCCTCACCAACAACCACGTGGTGGCCGGCGCCAAAGACGCCCCGCCCCCCGGTGCTCCGCCGGTGCAGACCAAGGTCACGTTCAACACCGGTAACACCACGACGTTCCAGATCGTCGGGACGGATCCGAGCAGTGACATCGCGGTCGTGCGGGCCAAGGGCGTCTCGGGCCTGACGCCCATCTCGCTGGGCTCGTCGTCCAACCTGGTGGTGGGCCAGCAGGTGGTGGCCGTCGGTTCGCCGCTCGGTCTGCAGGGCACGGTGACCGAGGGCATCATCAGCTCGCTGAATCGTCCCGTCGCCGCTGGTGGTGACGCCAAGAACCAGAACACCGTGCTGGACGCCATCCAGACCGATGCCGCGATCAACCCCGGCAACTCCGGTGGCGCGCTCGTCAACATGAGCGGCGAGCTGGTCGGCATCAACTCGGCGATCGCGACGCTCGGCGGGGATTCCGGCCAGTCGCAGAGCGGCTCCATCGGCCTGGGCTTCGCCATTCCGGTGGACCAGGCCAAGCGCATCGCCGACGAGCTGATCAAGAACGGCATCGCGAGCCACGCGTCGCTCGGCGTGCAGGTTGGCAACGACAAGACCATCGACGGCGCCAAGATCGTCGACGTCACCAACGGCGGCGCGGCCCAGTCGGCCGGCCTGCCCAGCGGTGTGGTGGTGACCAAGGTGGACGACCGGGTGATCAGCAGCGCCGATGCGCTGGTGGCGGCGGTGCGCTCGAAGGCGCCGGGAGACAAGGTCACGTTGACCTACCTGGACACCGCGGGCAAACCGCAGACCGTTCAGGTGACCCTGGGTAAGGCGCAGCAGTGATGGGAACGGGGCGGAGTTCGATGTCAGAGGCGGGATATACGGTGACAGGCATGGAACAGGCAGGGGAATTGGCCGGGCGTGCACTCGTCGTGGTCGTGGATGACCGGACCGCGCACGGCGAAGAGGATCACAGCGGCCCGTTGGTCACCGAACTGCTCGGTGAGGCCGGCTTCCTCGTCGACGGCGTCGTCGTGGTCCCGGCCGATGAGATCGAGATTCGCAATGCCCTGAACACCGCGGTGATCGGTGGTGTCGACCTGGTCATCTCCGTCGGCGGCACCGGCGTCAGCCCGCGCGATGTCACGCCGGAAGCCACCCGCACGATGCTGGATCGGGAGTTGCTGGGCATCGCCGAGGCGCTGCGTTCCTCGGGCCTCGCCGCGGGTATTTCGGACGCGGGGCTCTCGCGTGGCCTGGCCGGGGTCTCGGGAAGCACGCTGGTGGTCAACATCGCCGGCTCGCGTGCGTCGGTGCGCGACGGTATGGCGACGCTGGGGCCGTTGGCGGCGTACATCATCGCGCAGCTGTCGAGCCTCGATATCTGATAGCTGAGCTCCGATGGGGCTCGATGGTCGAACGGAGTGGTCATGGGCTCGTCCCACCTGAACCCTTCAATTTGGCAAAGGTGTGATCTTGATCACACTCGGGATGGCTTGTGATGAGTGATACACAGCCCTCGCGCGACCTAGTTAACAAGGTGTTCGGCGACGTTTTGCCCGACGTTACCCGCGACGAATGTAACGATCAGCGAGATTCGGGGGATGGTGACCGGGATCGCTGGCTACGCGACAACGTTCCGCCGCACCACCGCTGAGCACGCTGTTCTCACAATGGCTGGCCGCGAATCAGGTTAACTCCTGATTGCGCCGGTCAGCGGCCTCGTTGAGGGTATGTTTCCGTCTTGTTTCGGCCCAACCGGTCGGTGGGGTCGACGTCAGCCTGCAGCTAGTTCCCAGCAAACTTTTCCGGACCGGGAATATCTTCGCGGTCTTTACGCCGTTCGCATTGCCGGACGGTGAGTACGCCGATATCTTCCTCGTGTCAACGATGAGCAAAAGGTAAGAACGACATTTGAACTTCGCCTGCGGGCGTAGATGGAGTTCTTGCAACGGTCGCGCGGTCAGCTTGCTGGCACCGCCTACTGAGCTAGGGAGAATATGAAGGCATTCAGTCGGGTGCTGGTAGCACTGGTGGCGGCGCTGGCGTCGCTGTTTTTCGGGGCGGGTACGTCCCATGCGGGTCTGGACAATGAGCTGAGCTTGGTCGATGGCCAGGATCGGACGTTGACGGTGCAGCAGTGGGACACGTTCCTCAACGGTGTGTTTCCTCTTGACCGCAACCGGCTGACCCGTGAGTGGTTCCATTCGGGCCGCGCCAAGTACAACTGCGCCGGCAAGGCCTGCGACCAGTTCGCGGGCACCTTGGAGCTGGGTTACCAGATCGGTTTCCCCTGGTCGCTGGGTGTGGGCATCAACTTCAGCTACACCACGCCGAACATCCTGCTCGATGACGTGAACCCGTTCACGTTCCCGAACGTCGGTGGCGGCATCATCACGCCGAACCTGTTCCCGGGTGTGTCGATCTCGGCTGACCTGGGCAACGGTCCGGGCATCCAGGAAGTCGCGACCTTCTCGGTGGACGTGTCCGGTCCGGCCGGCACTGTGGCGGTCTCGAACGCGCACGGCACTGTGACCGGTGCGGCCGGTGGCGTGCTGCTGCGGCCCTTCGCCCGCCTGATCGCCAAGACGGGTGACTCGGTGACGACCTACGGCGAACCCTGGAATATGAACTAGGTCATACCCAGAAGCGCTTAGGGCTTATGCTTGGCGCCGATGACGCATTCGGGGCGGCGTCAACAGGACCGGGGATCTGGTCTTGTTGACGCCGCTCTCGTCGTCTACAAGAACTTCAACATGGACCATCGACCCAGAAAGCGGTAATCATGAAGGCATTCACTCGGGTGCTGGTAGCACTGGTGGCGGCGCTGGCGTCGCTGTTTTTCGGGGCGGGTACGTCCCATGCGGGTCTGGACAATGAGCTGAGCCTGGTCGATGGCCAGGATCGGACGTTGACGGTGCAGCAGTGGGACACGTTCCTCAACGGTGTGTTTCCTCTTGACCGCAACCGGCTGACCCGCGAGTGGTTCCATTCGGGCCGGGCCAAGTACAACTGCGCCGGCAAGGGCTGCGACGAGTTTGCGGGCACCTTGGAGCTGGGTTACCAGATTGGTTTCCCCTGGTCGCTGGGTGTGGGTATCAACTTCAGCTACACGACGCCGAACATCCTGCTCGATGACGTGAACCCGTTCACGTTCCCGAACGTCGGTGGCGGCATCATCACGCCGAACCTGTTCCCGGGTGTGTCGATCTCGGCTGACCTGGGCAACGGTCCCGGTATTCAGGAAGTCGCGACGTTCTCGGTGGACGTCTCCGGTCCGGCCGGCGGTGTGGCGGTCTCGAACGCGCACGGCACTGTGACTGGTGCGGCTGGTGGTGTTCTCCTTCGCCCATTCGCCCGCCTGATCGCCAAGACCGGTGATAGCGTCACGACCTACGGCGAACCCTGGAACATGAACTAGGTGAGAGCCGAGCACGCCTAGCCCTTAAGCTAGGCGCCGACGACGCAATCGGGGCGGCGTCGACAAGGCCAGTCCAACTGGCCTCGTCGACGCCGCCCGTCGTCTGCGCGGAACTTCATATGATCATCAAGCCCAGAAGGTGGGGAAATGAAGGCATTCAGTCGGGTGCTGGTAGCACTGGTGGCGGCGGTGTCGTCGTTGTTCCTCGGGGCGGGTACGTCCCATGCGGGTCTGGACAATGAGCTGAGCCTGGTTGATGGCCAGGATCGGACGTTGACGGTGCAGCAGTGGGACACGTTCCTCAACGGTGTGTTTCCTCTTGACCGCAACCGGCTGACCCGTGAGTGGTTCCATTCGGGCCGCGCCAAGTACAACTGCGCCGGCAAGGGTTGCGATGAATTCGCGGGCACGCTGGAGCTGGGTTACCAGATCGGTTTCCCCTGGTCGCTGGGTGTGGGCATCAACTTCAGCTACACCACGCCGAACATCCTGCTCGATGACGTGAACCCGTTCCTTGGTGTGAACACCGGCGGCGGCATCATCACGCCGAACCTGTTCCCGGGTGTGTCGATTTCGGCTGACCTGGGCAACGGTCCGGGTATCCAGGAAGTCGCGACGTTCTCGGTGGACGTGTCCGGCCCCGCCGGCGGTGTGGCGGTCTCGAACGCCCATGGCACCGTGACCGGCGCGGCCGGCGGCGTGCTGCTGCGGCCCTTCGCACGCCTGATCGCCAAGACGGGTGACTCGGTGACCACCTACGGCGAACCCTGGAACATGAATTAGGCCTGAAAAGGGTATGAGTAGGAGCGCGCAGCCCGTCTGCTGAGCGCCAACGACGTACTTTGGGGCGGCGTTGACAGACCGAATCGGTCAGTCAACGCCGCCCCGTCGTATTGCCGGGCATTGACAGTGAAGAGCAAGCCCGGGAGTGGGGAAATTGACGGCGTTCGGTCGTGTGTCGATGGCAGTGCTGGTCGTGGTCTCGTCGTTGTTCCTGGCAACGGGCACAGCGAGGGCCGGTGTGGACAATGAGCTGAGCCTGGTCGACGGCCAGGACCGCACGTTGACGGTGCAGCAGTGCGACACCTTTCTCAACGGGGTGTTTCCACTCGACCGTAACCGGCTGACGCGCGAGTGGTTCCACTCGGGCAAGGCCAGGTACAACTGCGCCGGCAAGGGTTGCGATGAGTTCGCCGGGGCGTTGGAGCTGGGCTACCAGATCGGGTTCCCGTGGTCGCTCGGTGTGGGTATCAACTTCAGCTACCAGACGCCAAACATCTTGCTGGACAACGTATCTCCGGCGACCCTGGCCGGTGTTGGCTGGGGCGGGATCATCACGCCGAACCTGTTCCCGGGCGTGACGATCTCCGCGGATCTGGGCAACGGTCCGGGGATTCAGGAAGTCGCGACCTTCTCGGTGAATGTGGCGGGTCCCTCGGGTGCCGTCGCGGTGTCGAACGCGCACGGCACCGTCACCGGTGCGGCCGGCGGCGTGCTGCTGCGGCCCTTCGCGCGGCTGGTCTCCGAGACCGGTGACTCGGTGACGACATACGGCGAACCCTGGAACATGAACTGACCCAAGCGAGTTCGCGCCGACGTACGGCGTAGCCCCCGACCACCGGCCGGGGAGCCTTGCCGTATCCGCTACTTCTTGTCGAGCAGGTCGCGGATCTGCTTCAGCAGTTCCACTTCCTCCTTGATCGCCTCCTCCTTGGCGGCCCGGAACTTGCTGTACGGCAGCACGACCACGAAGTAGATGACGGCAGCGACCAGGACGAAGTTGATCGTCGCGCTCAGGACGGCATTCCAGTCCATGTAGTTGTCGCCGAGTAGGTGGACGCGCAGGATCCCGTACGAGTGATCGCCGCCGGCGCCGATGCTGGAGATCAGCGGCTGGATCACCTGGTCGGTGAACGCCTTCACCAGTGTGGTGAACGCGGCACCGATGACCACCGCGACCGCCAGATCGACGATGTTCCCCTGCGCGAGGAAATCTTTGAAGCCCTTCAGCATGACTGCCCTCCCTGTGATACGGCTTGTACCCACGAACGGTAAGACTGACCTGAGCTTCGCGCAGTAGTCGGCGGCCTCACGATCGCAACAGATGCGATCCGGTGACGAAATCGAAATCGGCCGACGGGCAAATTTCCCGTCAGTGCAGGGTGACGGTGATGGCCCGGTGCAGAGCCGCCCCGGCGACGGCGTTGGCGCTGTGCCGCGGCAGGGCGACGAGTACGACGCGTTCGTCGGCACTCGTCGGTGATTTGCGGCGTTCGGACACCAGCACCACCCGGGCATCGGTGGCGACCAGCTCGGCCGACGATTGATCCGCTGCCGCGCCGGTGTTCTCCGGTCCGGCCAGGACGTCGACGACGTCGCCCGCGCGCAGCAGGTCCGGGAGCGCGGCGTCGGCCAGATGCAGTGGCACCATGCGCGCGTCGGGTCCGGCGGTCGCCACCGTGAGCCGGGAACCGAGTAGCCGGACATCGGTGATGACCTCGCCGCGTCGCGCGGGGGCGGCCAGAGTCGAGCCGACGGCGGCGCTCGATTCGCGCAGCGCGCCGTCGGGAATGCCTGGCGCGGAACGGGATTCGATGACGACGTCGTCGGCCGTCAAGGCCGAGCCGGGGGACAGGTCGTGCTTGGCCACGACGACGGCGACCTGTCCGTCCTCAGGGTCGGGGCGAAATTCGATGACGGCCGCGAGGACCACCAGCATTCCTGCGGCGACGCGGCGCGCGGCGGTGGTCCTGGCCCAATCGGGCCGCAGCTTCTGTGTCAGTCGGCCGAGCAACGGCGCGTCGAGCGAATCCCCCATGCCGTAACGGTAGGGATTCCGCGCGGGAAACACAGGCCGGAAGGCTTCCGGCCTGTGGATAACTCAGCTGGACGCGGCGGCGGCCGGTGCGGCCGACGTCGTGCTGCTCGACGAGGACGAGGAGGACGAGTCAGACGAGCTCGAGCTCGACTCGCTCTTGGCCGGTGCGGCTGCGGTGCTCGAGCTCTTCGAATCGCGGTTGTCGGTGCGGTAGAAGCCGCTGCCCTTGAAGACCACGCCGACGGAGCCGAACAGCTTGCGCAGCCGGCCGTGGCACTTGGGGCATTCGGTCAGCGCGTCATCGCTGAATGCCTGCACCGCGTCGAACCGGTTGTCGCACTCGGTACACGCGTAGGAATAGGTCGGCACGTAAACCTCCGAGGTCGTCAAACTTGTTAGCACTCTACCGGCTTAAGTGCCAAAACAGCTATTCGGTCCCGGGCATTCCCTGGCGGCACGCCCGCTGGCCTGGTGACAGGGGCAATCGCGTCCGGGGCGGCGGCGGGACACATAGCATTGTGCGCATGACTGGCAACATCACCAAGGGCGGCGGCTGCGACAACCCGGACTGCACCTGCGAGAACTGCAACTGTGGATCGGGCTGTACCTGCGGCAAGGACTGATTTTCTCCCGCAGTTTTAAATTCCCAGCGTGACGAGCCCGGCCCGTGGGGTCAGGGCATGCGTCATCGCGATGTCGTGCGGTTCGGCGGGTAGCGCCGGCAGCAGGTCGTCGTCGTACACCACCGCCACGAGCCGTGCGGCCGGCGCGGCCAACGACAGCGAACGGTCGTAGAAGCCGGCGCCGCGGCCGAGCCGCACGCCCGCGCGGTCGACCCCGAGCGCGGGCACCAGGATCACACCGGCCTGCCGGATCGCGTCGGGCGGCAGATGCGGCGTTGCCGGTTCGAGCAGCCCGTAGGACGCTTCCGTGAGGTGCCCGGAGCGGTACCAGCCCCAGCTCAGTGGGGCGTCGGGGCGGGTCACCGGCAACAGCACCCGGGCGCCGGCATCGACCAGGGCGTCCAGCATCGCGGGCGAGCCCGGTTCGGTGCCGATCGGCACATACGCGCACACCACGACGCCGGGGGACACCAATTCGGACGCCCATCGCGCAAGGGCTTCGGCGTCCGCCAGCCGCTGCTCTGGGGTCAGCGCGCGACGTCGTCGAAGGATTGTGCTGCGCAGCTCGCGCTTTCCGACCTCGGGGCTCACGGTTACCACCGTGACACATTTGCTCGCGTGGTGTTGTACACCTGTCCAGGTAATGGCCACTTCGACGTTGCCGCCGACCGCGCAAAGTCCAACCTTGGTAGGGCAGATCAAGGCATTGCCGTTATCGTGTGAACAATGACGACACAGACTTCAGTGCCGATGCCGCGCACCGCGGTGGTCCCGGCGGCTGGTCTGGGCACGCGTTTCCTGCCTGCCACCAAGACCGTGCCCAAGGAGTTGCTGCCGGTCGTCGACACCCCCGGTATCGAGCTCGTTGCTGCGGAAGCTGCCGACGCCGGCGGCGAGCGACTGGTCATCGTGACGTCGGAGGGTAAGGACGGCGTCGTTGCGCATTTCGTCGAGGACCTCATCCTCGAAGGAACCCTCGAGGCCCGCGGCAAGCACGTGATGCTCGAGAAGGTGCGGCGCGCGCCCGCCTTGATCAAGGTGGAGTCGGTCGTGCAGGCCGAGCCGCTGGGTCTGGGTCACGCCGTCAGCTGCGTCGAGCCGGTGCTGCTGCCCGACGAGGACGCCATCGCGGTCCTGCTGCCCGACGACCTGGTGCTGCCGACCGGTGTGCTGGAGACCATGGCGAAGGTGCGCGCCAAGCGCGGTGGCTCGGTGTTGTGTGCCATCGAGGTGCCCGAGGACGAGATCAGCGCCTACGGCGTCTTCGACGTCGAGACGGTGCCCGACGCCGCCAACCCGAATGTGCTGCGCGTCAAGGGCATGGTGGAGAAGCCGAAGGCCGAGGACGCCCCGTCGCCGTTTGCCGCGGCCGGCCGGTACATCTTGGACCGCGCCATTTTCGACGCGCTGCGGCGTGTGCAGAAGGGTGTCGGCGGCGAGATCCAGTTGACGGATGCCATCGCGCTCCTCATCGAGGACGGCCACCCCGTGCATGTGGTGGTGCACCGCGGGTCCCGACACGACCTGGGAAATCCGGGCGGCTACCTTAAAGCTGCGGTTGACTTTGCGTTGGAACGCGACGACTACGGCCCGGAATTGCGGCGTTGGTTGGTCGAGCGATTGGGTCTTGCCGAGCGCTGAGCGCCTGACACCGGCGGTACGGTTGGCCCGCACGTGCGCGAGCATGTGGTCAGCCACGGTGTACGACGTAGGCAGAAAGGCGAGCGGTGCGTTCGGTTGAGGACCAGCAGGCCCGGGTTGCGGCTGCGGCGGTGGCGCCGCGCCCGGTGCGGGTGGCGATAGCCGAAGCGCAGGGCCTGATGTGCGCCGAAGAGGTGGTCACCGAACGCCCGCTGCCCGGTTTCGATCAAGCCGCCATCGACGGCTACGCCGTGCGCAGCGTCGACGTGATGGGCGCGGATTCCGGCGGCGACGCCGACGTCACCCTGCCCGTGGTCTCGACCATCGCCGCCGGTGAACGCACTCCCACCCGACTGCAGCCGCGTCAGGCCGCACGGGTGCAGACCGGTGCGCCGATGCCCACACTGGCCGATGCCGTGCTGCCGCTGCGCTGGACCGACGGCGGCGATGCGCGGGTCCGAGTCCTGCGCGGTGTGCGGTCCGGTGCCTACGTCCGTCGTACCGGGGACGACGTGCAGCCCGGCGACGTTGCGGTGCGTGCCGGCACGATCATCGGGCCGGCCCAGGTCGGACTGCTTGCGGCGGTGGGCCGCGAACGCGTGCTGGTCCACCCGCGGCCCCGGCTGACGATCATCTCCGTCGGCGGTGAGCTCGTCGACATCTCCCGGACGCCCGGCAACGGCCAGGTCTATGACGTCAACTCCTACGCGCTGGCGGCTGCCGGCCGTGACGCCGGCGCCGAGGTGAACCGCGTCGGCATCGTGGATGCCGATCCCAAGACCCTGCGCGATGTGGTCGAGGGTCAGCTGAGCCGGTCGGAAGCCGTGGTGATCGCGGGCGCTGTCGGCGGCGCGGCGGCCGAGGGCGTGCGCGCGGTGCTCGCCGAGCTGGGGGAGATGGAGGTCGCGCGAATCGCGATGCATCCCGGATCGGTGCAGGGTTTCGGCACGCTCGGGCGCGACGGCGTCCCGGTCTTCCTGCTGCCGGCGAACCCGGTGAGTGCGCTGGTGGTCTTCGAGGTGATGGTCCGTCCGTTGATCCGGATGTCGCTGGGCAAGCGGCAGCCGATGCGGCGTGTGGTGCCCGCCCGGACGTTGTCGCCGATCTCATCGGTGGTGGGGCGCAAGGGATTTCTGCGCGGCCAGTTGATGCGTGATCAGGACACCGGCGAATATCTGGTGCAGGCGCTGGGCGGAGCGCCCGGCGCGTCGCATCTGCTGGCCACCCTTGCCGAGGCGAACTGCCTGGTGATCGTGCCCACCGAGGCAGAGCAGATTCGCACGGGCGAATCGGTCGATGTGGCCTTTCTTGCACAGCGCGGCTGATTCGTGAACCTGTTGCGTTCGAGTGCGATGCATCCGGGCTGGCCGCTGTCGGTCGGCCCGATCCGCGTGCAGGCCGGGGTGGTGCGGTTGCGTCCGGTGCGGTTGCGCGACGGTCCGGTGTGGAGCCGGATGCGGCTGACGGACCGCGCCCACCTGGAGCCTTGGGAGCCGGTCGGTGAGGTGGATTGGACTGCGCGCCATGCTGTTTCGTCATGGCCGGCGCTGTGCTCGGGATTGCGGTCGGAGGCCCGGCGCGGGCGCATGCTGCCGTACGTCATCGAGTTGGACGGTGAGTTCTGTGGTCAGCTGACCATCGGCAACGTGACGCACGGAGCGCTGCGGTCGGCGTGGATCGGCTACTGGGTGGCCCGTCAGTTCACCAGCGGCGGCATCGCGACGGCCGCGCTGGCGCTGGGCGTCGACCATGCCTTCGGTCCGGTCGGACTGCACCGGATCGAGGCGACCGTCCGCCCGGAGAATGGTCCGAGCCGGTCGGTGCTGGCGCGGGTGGGGTTCCGCGAGGAGGGCCTGCTGCAGCGGTATCTGGAAGTCGACGGGGCCTGGCGGGACCACCTGCTGGTTGCCGTGACCGTGGAGGAGATGACGCAGTCGGCGTCATCGGCGCTGGTCAGAGATGGTCGCGCCACCTGGGTCTGAGTGATTTGTGCACGGTTTTCCGCGGCAGGCGCGGGAAATCGTGCACAAATCGCAAATAGGACTGTGTTGCAGATGTGACATCTGTGACTGATGTGCTTGTAAGTAGCGAATTACAGGTGTGTAATTGACCTTGGCGCGTCGGCTTCGGATGCGCTGGTCACGGACCTAATCTGATGGGGAAAGGAGCCGGCGACATGCCAAGCATCCCCCAATCCCTACTGTGGATATCCCTCGTCGTGTTGTGGTTGTTCGTGTTGGTGCCGATGTTGATCAGCAAGCGCGAGAACGTCCGCCGGACGAGCGATGTCGCATTGGCGACCCGCGTGCTCAACACGAACGGCAACAGCCGGCTGCGACGCCGCAGTGGGCCCGCTGCGGGGCACTACAGCGACCCGCACTGGAAGCAGGGCGACGACCTCAGCGCGTTCGAAGAGGACTTCGCGCGCAGTGACGCGACCACCGATTCGATCCCGGTCGCCGATCCCGAGGCTGATGCGCCGCGTTCGGTGGTGCTCGCCGACCAGGTCGTCGTCGAGGAATCGGAGTACCTCGACGTCGAGGTCGTCGAGATGGACTCCGGTGCGTTGCCGATCGGCGCCTCCGGGCGCATGAAAGCCGTTCCCGAGCCCGAAACCCACGAGCAGCCAACGCTTTTCGACGATGTTGCGACGCCCACCATGGCGATCCGGACCGTCTCCGAGGCCGACTTCGCGTCGGAGGAAGCGCTCACCGACGAGATCGCGGCGGCCGAGCCCGAGGCCGAGGCAGAGCCGGAGGCAGAGCCGACCACCGACGTGCACGAGGCGATCGCGGCTGACGAGGAGCCGGCCGAGGAAACGACCGAGCCCGCGGCCGAAGCCGAGGACGGCACCGACCACGACTACGAGTACGTCGACGACACCTCGGGCGTCGAGGCGGCATCCGAGGCCGAGCCGAAGCTGGCCGATTCGATGTCCAAGGCGCGCCGCGTCCGCTACGAATCGAAGGCCGCCGTCGCGGCCGCCGAACGCAAGTACCGCTTCCGCAGCCGCATGCTGTCCGGCATGGCGCTGGCGATCCTGTTCACCGGCATCGCCGCCTTCTCGCTGTCGTCGAGCCTGTGGTGGGTCTGCGGCACCGTCAGCGTCATCTCGGTGCTGTACCTCGCGTACCTGCGCCGGCAGACCCGTATCGAGGAGCAGCTGCGGCGCCGTCGTGCCCAGCGGATGATGCGGTCCCGGCATGGCGTGGAGAACACGCAGGACGAGGAGTTCGATGTCGTCCCTTCTAGGCTGCGGCGGCCAGGCGCCGTAGTGCTGGACATCGACGACGAGGATCCGATCTTCGAGCACCTGGAATATGCCCGGATGGCACGCGACTATGACCTGCCCCGAGCGGCGGGACAGTAACCGGTTTTCATGTGACGGACTGGTACTGGTAGCCTTTGCTTCCGGTACAAGGGGCTATAGCGCAGTTGGTAGCGCGTCTCGTTCGCATCGAGAAGGTCAGGGGTTCGATTCCCCTTAGCTCCACAGGGATTGAGCTGATCTGTCAGGTCAGTGCGAGCGCTCCGTCGGGGGAGCGTATGCGGCGGTCGGGGATTTCGAGGGGGAATCTGCGTGGTCGACGATCAAGCCGGCGCCGACGAGGCTGCGCTGAATCCACGGACGTCCCGTCGCCGGCTGGTTGGCGCGCTCATCGTCGCGGCGGTGGCTGCCGGCGTCGCCGTTGCCGGCACGCAGACACGCTGGTTCGGGCTCAGTCCAGATCCCCGCGAGACTGTCGCCATAGACCGCTGTGAGGGCGCCGTACGGCACGATTTGGCGGTTCCTGAGCAGGCCCACTTCGACGGCGTCAAGGCGCGGGTGGACAGCGTCACCGAAGATGACCACATTCGTCTCGGATTCGACGCCGCAAAAGTCGTTGCCATGTGGGGGGTATCGGGTTCGGTGACCTCGCCGGGACGGTCGGGCCAGCCGGCCACGATGGAGTTCACTTGTCGCGCAGCATTTTACGATGACCGACCGGTCGCTGCCGCTGTCAACTACGGGAGCGCGGACCTCCCCGGTCAGCTCGGGAAGCGCAGCTGACAGAGTCGACCGCGGGCACGCGATTGGCGTCGGGACCGGTCGAAAACCCGGGTAGTGTCGGTTATCGACAAGAATGCCCTTGGGGAAGGTTGTTCGTATGGCGGGGAACGCGATAGCGGTCGATCTCGGCGAATTGGACCGGTTCATCGGCCAACTTGCGGCGTTCTCGGCCGAGATCGACGCGAAGGTCGACAGCCTGGAGAGCCACATCGGCAACCTGCACGCGCAATGGCATGGCACTGCAGCCGAGGCGCATGCGAAGGCTCACGCCGAATGGACGCAAGGCGCCCAATTGATGTCCGACGGTATACGTCGCCTCCGAGAGGCTTCAGCCGGCGCACACAGTGCATTCACCACGACAGTGCAAGCCAACAAGGCGTTGTTCTCATGAGTGGGGAGCTGCGCGTCAACCCGGCGGATTTGACACTGACGGCGCAGGCCGCCGATACCACTGCCGATGAGATGTTCGAGCGGTATCACGCGATGGCTGCCGAAGTTGTCGGTCTGCTCGACGGCAGGTGGAAAGGCGCTGCCGCTGATGCGTGCCGGTCCGCGTGGGACGAATGGAGTGACGGATTCCGCCTCGTTCTCATGGGTCTTCGTGATGAGGCCGACGCCTTGCGCGCCGGCGCCAGTGCGTACACGGCTGCCGACTCCCGCGGCGCGGCCGGTGTGTCGTCGGCCGGCCAGGCCATCTGACCTGCGGTGCTTCAGCGACTCGCCACAGCCGGCTGTGACAAACCGTTGAGCGAGGACAGTTCCCGACTGAATCCTGTTGCGGTGTCAGAGTCCGTCTGGGTGACGTTGTTGGCCGCCGAAACGATCTTGTTTCCATTGGCGGTCAAGTCGTCGATGAAGCTGTTCATCTGATTGTGCAGCTTGTTCGCATATTCAACGAGTCGAGGTCCAGCCGCAAATCCGGGGTTACCACTTGCCGCTGCTTCTTGTGAAGTGAAGTAATTGTTCGTTTGTGCCTTTGCCGTGCCGGCCAATTCACCGAGGCGCTGACCGCTTGCCTTCACTTCGCCGGGTTCGATGTTGATGTCGTCGCTCATCGCATTCCTTATGCTGCCGAGTGGTGGGGCTACCAGGTCCTCTTGGGCTGCACGATCTCGATCTTCTGCTGGCCGTACCCCTGCTCGAATTCGGGAAGGCGGCCATTGAGTGGGTAGTTTTTGGCTGAATCCGAGTGTTGCGTATACAGAACTTCGCCGTCCGGCAGGACTCCGGTCACCACGGCGGCGTGGTGTGTTTCACCGGCGTGGTGACCTTGGCCGTCCTGCGTCATCGTGTAGTAGACGACGTCGCCGGGTCTGGCTTGGTCGGGCGAGACGACTTGACCGCCATGACCGAGGAAGAAGTCGCGATTGTTCTGTGCTGCTGCCCACGTCGGGGTGTGTGTCATGCCGGGAGGCAGAATGTCCTTGTGCCCCATGGTGCCGTCGCTCCAACCGTCGCGATCGAAATGGCGAGGCAGGAACCATGATTCCTTCTGCTTCATGCCGCCGCCGTAACTGAGCGAATCCGAGACGAAATTCGTGCAGTTGTCCGAGAACGAGTCGAGGTCGGCGTTGTTGTAATTCGCGATCGCGTATCGCACCGTACCGACGGAACTGTAGCCACGGTCCGGTCGGTCCATTTGCTTCTTGACATCGTCCGGAATGCCGTTCAAGTCATACAGTTCGACAGGACACGCGCGCTGGAGGTCATACTGCTCCTGCGGAGTGAGCTGATTCCACCATTGTTTGACTTCGTCCGGCGACAACCCATCCGGTAGCGTGTCTCGGATTTCTTCCAAGGCCTTCAATGTATTGCCGGCCTGGATTCCTTGCGCCTTGCCGACATCGCTCGGGTCGTTGTCATTACTGACATCGGATAGCGCACCCGCGCAGAGCCCGTCAGCTTGGGTGGCTGCTTCGACGGCATCGGCAATCAATCGGTGTGCTTCGGCCAATACCGCCGTTTTCGTTGCGAATTCGTCTTCTGACATCGACGGCGGTGCGGTGATGTCACCCGTTTCCGGATTGACGACGAACCCGGCGCCTTCTGCCATCCGCACGCCGTTTTCGAGTTCATTCTGGGCGATGGTGACGGCGTGGCTGAGCGTGTCCAGCGGATCGACGGTGGCCCTTGCGAGGATGGAAGCTGTTTCAGCACGGACCGCCAGTGCGGTCAGCGCGTCCTTTGCGAGTGCGCCGACATGATCCGGCCAATGTTCGTCGAGTGGTTGAACTCCGTTGCGGTGTATGTCCTGATTGACGCGCTCGCATTGAGAAGCGGCGCTGCGCATGTCATGGGCGGCTGTTGTCCACAGCGCAGGTTGCGCATGGCGCAATTGCGCAAAATTCACCATCGCTGATCCCACTTCCCCCAGTGCAGGCGGGACGAAGTCCACGCCTCAATCGATGCTAAGCCAGCCGGCGGGGCACTCCCGACGCCAAAAGCGCGCCGAACAATCGCGCGAGACGCTGACGGCGCCGCGAATCCGTTCTCTCACGACGAGACACATTCGTGCGCATGTTTCACCGAATTGTGCAGCTCCCAGAGGGGCGCGGGGCTGGGCGTGCACGCTAGTTCCGTTTCGGGCCTTGCAGTTTCGCTGCCGGACGTTGACCCCTCTTCCGGCAGTGCCGACCCTGAGAACCATGACCTCGGGAAAGGTGCGCCGAATCGTGAACTTTCGGCATCGGGCCGTCGGCGGCGCCACGACCATGTTCTCGCCGCTCATCGCGGCGGGACGGCTGAACGTGTCCGCGGCAATCGACGCCCGAAGGCGCGGGTATGACGGGTGGACCGGTGCGGTCAACACCGACTACGACCCGTTGGACCCTGTCGTTGCCGCACAACCCTATGCGGCCTACGACGCCTTACACCGCAGCGGTCGCGTCCACTACAACCCGCGGCGCGCGACCTGGATTCTGCACAGGCTCGACGATGTCCGCGCAGCCCTGCGCGACACCGATCAGGTGACGAGCAGTCATGGCGTGACCCGCGTGCGGATGGTCGCCGATCTCGTTGTGGTCACCGATGGCGAGCAGCATAGCCGCCTCAGAAAACAAGTCCAGCCGGCGTTCACCAAAGGCGCTCTGGACAGCTGGCGCAGCATCATCGACCAGATGGCGGCCGAGCTCGTCGACGACATGATCACTAGGGGCGAGTGCGATGCCGTACAGCGGCTGACGATCCCGATGCCGCTTCGGGTGATCGCCGCCATTCTCGGTGTGCCCGAAAGCGATATCGCCGACTTTCGCCGGTGGTCTGACGACGCCACCCAGATCATCAACTTCACTCCCACGGCCAAAGGCGTCGCGAACACAGCGCGGTCGCTGCGAGCCGCATTCGCGCTACGTCGCTATTTCATGCGCCATCTCGCGGACGGTCATCTCAAGGACTCGGATACCGTCCTGGGGCGCCTGGTGGCACACAGCACCGACGGCGCGTTGACCGACAGCCAGTTGTTCTACATCGCGATCCTGCTGCTGATCGCCGGGAACGAGACCACGACCAACCTTCTCGGCGGCATGCTGCACACCTACGCCCACGACCCCGAGCAATACCAGCGGATCTGCGCCGACCCCGGCCTCATCCCGCAGGCCATCGAAGAACACGTCCGGTACACCAGTCCCATTCAGAATCTCTACCGCTACACCCGCGCTGACTATCAGGTCGGCGATGTCACCATCCCTTCGGGCTCTCGTGTGCTGCTGTCATTCGGTGCGGCCAACCGCGACCCACTCGCCTTCGACGAGCCCAACAACTTCCGAGTGGACCGAAACCCCCGTTCTCACGTCGGTTTTGGCTACGGCCCGCACTTGTGCCTCGGAGCGCCGCTCGCACGCATGGAGGCGCAGGCCGTCCTTCGTGAACTGGTCGACCGCGTGTCCGGAATCTCGATGGCCGGGACGACGACATGGTCGACCAACAGCTCGCTGCGCGGTCCCACCCGCCTACCGGTCGTTCTCCACCCGAAGCGTGCGTCATGACCGGTGGACGCACGCGATCCGGACGGTGCGCACTGGCCGCGGGCTCGGCGCTCATCGTGTCCGGTATCGCGCACCTCGTGTGGCCGCAGGCATTCGAATCGGTCAACCGGATGGCCTTCGCCGACCACATCCAACGGCACGTGCTGATCAACGGCACCATCGAGGCCGGCCTGGGATTGTTGTTGCTGAAGGCCCGAACCCGTCGGGCCGCCGTGGTCGCCACAGCCGGCTATCTGACCTATTTCAACACCAGCCTGCTGTACCGGCAGAAGTTCGATTCGACTTAGCCTCAGGATATTTGGGTCGCTCCGGGCGTCGGCGATTCGCCGAGACCCAGTGTCAGCGAGGGGCCCGCAAACCGCTTCACCAATTCGTATTCGGTTTGCTTGTCCTTGAGCGGCCAGTACCACAGTGCGAACGTGATGCGGATCAGCCATTGTGCGGCCAGCGGATCATGGCGTCCGATCATCTCTTCGGCCAGTTTGGCGACGAGCGGTGATGCGGTGACGGCCCCTGCGTCGTGATCGGGCCGGATGTCTCCCATGATCAGCTTTCCCAACGGCTCGGCACGCATACATTCCAACGCGACGGCAATGGCCGTGACGGTGCGTTCGGTGCCTTCCATGCCCGCGATGGCCTGCCGGATGGAGCTGACGATACGGTCGGCGAAAAGCGCTATGAGGCGCTCGAGGATGGCCGCCTTTCCGCCGGCCCGGCGGTAGATGGTCGCGGGCGAACAATGCAGCTTTGCGGCCAGTGCATCGATCGTGAACGCTTCGAATCCGTTGCGCGAGACGAGTTCCGACGCGGCCGACAGGATGCGGTCCAGTGCCTCGGTGTTGCGGTCAGCTCCGAGTACCCAGTCCTGTCGTGACATATGGGCGAGTCTCCATCACGGCGGATACAAACGTGATCAGTTCTCGCAACTTCCGACGAATCCGACGTCTCGTCGCGCTTCTCCAGTGAGCGCTGAGGGAACTCCATACGATGGTCACTGTCGTGTCACTACCCGGACGAAGGAGCTTTCCCGTCATGAGTGAGAACGAACTGAGCAAGTCCCCGACACCCGATCCGGCTGAGGACAACGCCTTCTTTCCCTCGGCGTATTCGTTGAGTCAATACACCTCGGAAAGAACAGATTTCGGTGGCGTCAAACATGCCGGCGCCTATGCCGGCGGGCGGTGGAAAATCCTGGTGATCGCCACCGACGAGCGGTATCTGCTGATGGACAACGGCACCATGTTCTCCACCGGCAACCACCCCGTGGAGATGCTGCTGCCGCTGCATCACCTGATGGCCGCGGGCTTCGACGTCGACGTCGCCACCATCACCGGAAACCCGGCGAAGCTGGAGCTGTGGGCGATGCCGGGCAAGGACGACGCCGTGCAGCAGACCTACGCCGACCTCAAGCCCAAACTCAAGGAGCCGCTGAGCCTTCGTGAGGTGATCGCCGACAGGCTCGGGCCCGATTCCGACTATCTGGCGGTATTCATCCCGGGTGGCCACGGCGCCGAGGTCGGTATCCCGTTCAGCCCCGAGGTCGGTCAGGTGCTCAACTGGGCACTCGAGAACGACAAGTTCGTCATCACGCTGTGTCACGGGCCTGCCAGCCTGCTGGCGGCCGCGATCGGCACGACGGAGTCGCCGTTCAAGGGCTACAGCATCTGCGTTTTTCCCGATGCGCTCGACAAGGGGCCCAACAAGGAGATGGGCTACATACCCGGCGGGCTGCGGCTCTTCATCGGGGAGGCGCTGGAGGGTCAGGGTCTCAAGGTTGTCAATGACCAGATGACCGGTCAGGTCCATCAGGACCGGCGCCTGCTCACCGGCGATAGTCCGCTGGCTTCGAACAACCTCGGTCTGCTCGCCGCGGACGCACTCACTGAAGCGGTGTCGGCGTAACGGCTGGTCGGTCGGCGGGCGTCAGGTCGGTGCGTGCTCGCGCAGTACCGCCAACCGTTCGCGGTACTCCGTCTCGGTGATCTCACCGTGCGCGTATCGCGCGGCGAGTATCTGTCGAGCGTCGGGTTCGGCAGGGCCGGAGTAGCCGAACCGCCGGTCTCCACCAGCGACACGGACCAGCGCGACGATGCCGCCGAGCACCAGTGCCCAGAACAGGAAAATCCCGATTGCCATGCCGGCGTAACCCCATCCGCCCATGTCGTTGCCGTACCAGAACATCATGATGTGCTGCTCCTTCCGCTGCTGTGAACCATCGTCCCGCCGCGGACCAGCCTGCCGCTGGTGTCAAAAGGACAGCGATGGTGGGACTTTCGGCACCGGCGGCCGGCCCGGACGCGCCATCAGGCCATCGTCAGGGCCAAGACGACTCCGAAAACCACGGCGGGCGGCGTCATCCCGGCCACAAAGCGAAGTCCGAACCGGCGACCGCCGGCGGTGAACGCCAGCACGGTCTTCACGATCAGGTTCGAGCCCAGTGCGGCCGCCACCGCGAGCAGCGCGGTATCGACGGAGATATCGCCCTTGGCGGCCAGGCTGGCGGCGGCCACCGCCCCGGCGTGCGCGTCGGCCAGGCCCGCGGCGAACGCGGCAAGCACGGTGCCGCCGGAGCCGAGCACATCAGCGCCCCAACGCCCGACAAGCAGTGCCAGGGTGAGTACCGCGGCGAGGACCAACGCCGGGCGCAGCGCGAAGGGACGGCTTGCGGCTTTCGCGCCGGCGTCCGGCTCTGATGACGGGTTGTCCTCAGCGAGAGCGGCTCCGCGGTACACGACGGCGGCGATCACCACCAGCACCGCCGCGCCGGCCGCCACGGGCGGCCACAGGCGCTGGAGCACTTGGGCATCCACCACTGCGATCACGATGAGCAGTTGGACGAAGGTGGCCAGGCTGGCCAGCAGGGCGCTGGCCAGGGGCGCGCGCACGCTCGGTGTCGTGCGGCTGAGCCGCGCCATGGACGCCGTTGTCGCGGTCGCCGAGACGAACCCACCGGCGATGCCGGTGATCAGCAGTCCACGTTCCGGGCCGAGCGCTCGAACGCCGATGTAGCCCACCCATCCGATGCCGGTGAGCAGTACGACGAGGAGCCAGACCTTCTCCGGATTGAGGACGCCGTACGGTCCGAGGCCACGATCCGGCAGCAGCGGCAGGATCACGAATGCGACGACCAGAAACTTGATCGCGTCTTCCAACTCGACCTCGGTCATGATGTCGCGGGCGAATCGGTGGATGCGGTTCTTCGAGACGAGCAGCCCTGCGACGACGACCGCGAGGGCCACCGCGAGTGCCGGCCGGGAGTAGGCAAGGGCGCCAAGGAGATACGCGACGAGCGCCGCCGTCGCGGTGGTGGTCCCGGGGTCTTCCGCACTGGTTCGGAAGTAGGCCAGCGCGATCAGCGCGCCGACGCCGAGAAATCCGACGACGATGACCCATTGGCCGAAACCCGCCGCGACCGCACCGGCCAAAGACAGCAGCGCGAACGAGCGCGAGCCGGCAGGCAGTTTGCGCGCGTGGCTACGTTCGCGCTCCAGGCCGAGCAGCAGCCCGATGGCGAGCGCTACGAGGAAGGGTTCGATCTGCTGCCAGCTCACGTCGGCTCCTCGGGTTAACGCGCCGACGGGAACTGTGGCGTGCGCTTCTCGCGCAATGCGGTGTAGCCCTCGACCACATCCGGCCCGAGGAACGTCAGCATCTCGTAGGCCGCGGACTGATCGAAGATCGGGCCGGCGTTGCGGAGCCAGTTGTTGAGCGCGCGCTTGGTCAACCGGATCGCCTGCTGGGCGCCGGTGGCCAGTACGTCGGCCACCCGGAGCGCCTCGTCCAGAACCTGTTCGCGGGGAAGGGCTTTGGCGACCATGCCGATGCGCTCGGCCTCGACGCCGTCGATCATCTCGCCCGTCATCAGGTAGTACTTCGCCTTCGCGGTTCCGGCGAGCAACGGCCAGATGATCGCAGCGTGATCGCCCGCGGCCACCCCGAGCTTGACGTGGCCGTCGCCGATCCGGGCGTCCTCGGCGATGATCGCCACATCGGCCAGCAGCGCGGCCACGGCGCCCGCGCCGACCGCGACGCCGTTGATGGCCGACACGATCGGTTTGTCGCAATTGATCATGTTGTAGACCAGGTCGCTCATCTCGCCGAGCATGTGCGAGACGCGGTCGTAGTCGCCGGCCATGCGTTCGACCATGGCCAGATCACCACCGGCGCTGAATGCCTTTCCGGCGCCGGTGATCACGGCCACCCGGGTTTCCGGATCGGCGGCGACGTCCTTCCAGATGCTGGCCAGCTCGGCGTGCATGCCCTCGTCGGCGGCGTTGTACTTCTCCGGCCGGTTGAGGGTGATCAGCAGGACGCCGTTGTCGCGGCGCGCCAGGGACAGCTGCTGGTAGTCGGTGAATGCCATCGCGCGAAGCCTTTCTGCCGCGTGCGGGTGCATGAACTGCTGCGCCCGACGGCAACCCACGTTACGGTCTCCCGACCGTCACCGTGGTCAGCCCACGCGGACGGCGGCCTCGGGCGGCTGGGCGGCCCGGGACCAGGCCAGGGGATTGAGGCCGCGGTATGGGTCGCTTGCCCGGACTTCCTGCAGGTCCGCCAGGATCTGTTCCAGCGCTTGCTGAGTCGTCGCCTTGACCGTCTCCACCCAGCGGGCGTGGTCGGTCGTGCCGGACGGCGCCGTGGTGCTGATCGGCTCGCCGAACGCCAGGTACATGCGCTGCGGGCGGGGGATCAGCGTCGGGCCGATGCCGCGAACCAGCGGCATCGCCATGTCGGACCGTCCGCCCAGCCGCTCGCCGATGGACTGGCTCAGCCGGCCGAGGGTGCTGTCGCGCTCGAAGAGGGGCTCGTAGACGTCGTCACTGCCGACCAGTCCGACCGGCACGATCGGATAGCCGCTCTCGATGGCCACTCGGGCGAAACCGCTTCGCCCGTCCCATTTCAGCTGGTACTCCTCGCCCTTGAACTTCGGCATCTCGCGTCCGCCGCCCGGGAAGACCAGCACGGTCTCGTTGTGCCGCATCAGTTCTCGCGCGGTGTCGGGATGGCCGACCACGCCGCCGTACGCGGCGACCAGATCACCGCCGAAGCCCTTGGCCTGTGCCAGGCCCCGCTCCGCGAGCGGGCGCACCTGCACGCCGAGCTCGCGGCGGGTGTAGTACGGCATCAGCAGAATCTCGGCGAAGCCGAACGCGGTGTGGTTGCCCACCAGCAGGAAACGGCCGTCGCGCGGCAGCCGGTCAAGGCCGGTGACGTACGGCCGATACAGGTCGATCAGTGGCTCGAGGGCATCGCCTGTGGCGTCCAACACATTTCGCAATGTGCGGACGCGTTGCGGCGGGTCCATGATGGCAGTGATCTCGTCGTCGGTGACGGTCGGCCGGCCCTGTGGCGGTCCGAATCCCATCGGTGCTCCCGTCGGTGTCGTGGTATTGACACCAAGGTACCGAGAGATTTAATAGATCAGCTAATAAAAATCTGTGAACTTCGTATGGCGGAGCGCTCCTTCGGTGTCGTGGCACCCCAGATGCCGTAGGGCTCGTTGGCTTCCATGGCATGGCCGAGGCAGTCGCGCAGTACCGGGCAGTGGTGGCAGATCTGTTTGGCGTGCTCTTCGTGGGCGACCCGCCGGGCGCCGCGATCGTCGTCGCCGGTGTAGAAGACCTCGGCCGGCAGTCCGCGGCAGCGGGCGTGCAACTGCCAGTCCCAGGCCGCGGTGGTGGCGGCACCCCGGCTGTGGGACCCGGGACGCGGCCGGTGCCGGGTGGTGCGAGACGGTGATACGAATGATTCTGTGTGGCAAGGGGATACCCGCGCCAAGGTCATCGACCGTACTTTCGGTTGAACTTCTCGACACGGCCCGCGGTGTCCAGGATCTGCCGCTTGCCGGTCCATACCGGGTGTGAGTCCGAGGTGACGTCGACGACGATCAGCGGGTACGTGCGGACGCCGTCGGCAGTCTGCCATTCGATGGTGCGCGAACTGGTGGCGGTGGATCGGGTCAGGAACGTGCGACCGGTGGTGGCGTCCTGGAAGACGACGGGGTGGTAGTCGGGGTGAATGCCGGCCTTCATGGAAACCCTCCGTCAACTAGATGAAAATTGTTTTCATTAAGACGTCGCCGACGATACCCGACGCCCGCAGCCTTGTCGAAAATCGTTTTCACTGATGCGGGGTGTCAACGGCCCCACGCGGCATGCCGTCCGCCGGTAACGTTTTCCCCGTGCCGGAATCGACCACAGATGAGCTCGCCTCGTTGGGGTTCTTCGCCAAGTGCCGTCGAGAGGACCTTGACCGGCTCGCACCCCTCCTGCGTCCGCTGACCGCCGAAGCCGGCGAGGTGCTGCTGACGCAGGGCGAGCCGGCGTCGTCGTTCATGCTGATCAGCTCCGGCAGTGTCCAGGTGACGCACACCGCGGCGGACGGCGAGCTCATCGTCCACCACATCGGTGCCGGCCTGATCGTCGGTGAGATCGCGCTCCTGCGGGGTGGTACCCGCAACGCGACCGTGCTCGTCACCGAACGGCTCACCGGATGGGTCGGCGGACACGACGCCCTGCTCGCCATGCTCGACGTGCCCTGTATGGCAGAGCGCCTCGTGCGGACCGCCCGGCAGCGGCTCGCCGAGTTCATCACGCCGCTGCCGGTGACGCTGCGCGACGGCAGCCGCATGTACCTGCGGCCCGTGTTGCCGGGCGACAACCCGCGCGTGCGCAAGGGGCCGGTCCATTTCTCGACCGAGACCATCTACCGCAGATTCCAGACCGCGTACGAACCCAGCCCGGCGCTGATGGCCTATCTGTTCGAGGTCGACTACGTGGACCATTTCGTGTGGGTGCTCACCGACGGCGCGGACGGACCCGACGGGCCCATGGTCGCTGACGCCAGATTCGTTCGGCTGCACGAGAATCCGACGGTCGCCGAGGTGGCTTTCATGGTGGGCGACGATTACCAGGGCAAGGGCATCGGCACCTTCCTGATGGATGCACTGGTGCCGGCCGCCCGAGGCTCGGGCATCGAGCGGTTCGCGGCGCGAGTGCTCTCCGACAACTTTCCGATGCGCAAGATTCTCGAGCACTACGGCGCCACCTGGGAGCGCGACGACCGCAACATGATCGTCACTGAGTTCGATGTGCCGGCGCCGAAGCAATTGGCGTTGTCGCACAAGCAGTATCGCGACATCTACACGCTGGCGCAGCACGTGATCAAGGCGGTCGGCTGATGGCGGATTCGCTGTACACCCGGCGCCCGCTGCTGAACAAGGACACCGCGGTGTGCATCTCGCTGGCTGCCCGGCCCAGCAACATCGGCACGCGCTTCCACAACTACCTCTACAACGAACTGGGCCTGGATTTCGTCTACAAGGCCTTCACCACGACCGACATCACTGCGGCGATCGGTGGCGTCCGGGCCCTGGGCATCCGCGGCTGCTCGGTGTCCATGCCGTTCAAAGAGGACGTCATCGCGCTCGTCGACGAGCTGGAAGAGTCGGCGCGCGTGATCAATTCGGTCAACACGATCGTCAACGACGCGGGCCGGCTCACGGCCTGCAACACCGACTACCTGGCCATCGCCCGGCTCATCGACGAGCACGGCCTGGATTCCGCCGCGTCGCTGCTCATCCGCGGCAGCGGCGGCATGGCCAGCGCGGTGGCGGCGGCGTTCCGGGACAAGGGATTCGAGGCGGGCACCATCGTCGCCCGCAACGCGGAGACCGGCGGCCGGCTGGCCGACCGGTTGGGCTACCGCTACGCGGCGGATGCGTCAGGCGGCGCGGACATCGTCGTCAACGTCACCCCGATCGGGATGGCGGGTGGCGCCGAAGCCGACGACCTGTCCTTCACGCCCGATGTTGTCACCAAGGCGCACACCGTGTTCGACGTGGTGGCCCTGCCGTCGGAGACTCCGCTGGTGCGTGCGGCGCGCGCGGCCGGGATCCCGGTGATCACCGGTGCCGAGGTCATCGCGCTGCAGGCCGCCGAACAGTTCGAGCGGTACACCGGGGTGCGGCCGACCGCCGAGCAGGTGGCTGCGGCATCGGCGTTCTCCCGCGCCTGACGTCGGGCGGTTCAGGGCACGGTGATCTTCATCGTCTTGTCGATCGACGACGTCGCGTCCATCAGCGGCCCGATCGTCTCCTTGGTGCCGCTGGCATTGATCTGCAGCACGATCACGCCGTCCTTGGTCGGGATGGCCGCGGTCTTCTGGGCCATCAGCCGGTCCTTGCCGTCCTGGTTGTACATGCCGCCGACCTGACACGCCTTGAAACCGGCGAGCATGGCCTCGCAGTTGGTGCCGGCGTCCTGCCAGTTGTGCAGGTTCTGCAGCTCGCCCGGTGCGTACTGCAACACCTCGTCGGCATTGGCGCCGGGCAACTTCGAGATCAGCACGATGATGGTCGGCGGGTCGGCCTTCATCGCCGGGTCGTCGAATTTGCTTGCGCTCCAAGCCCATTTCGGCGTCAGCGGACCGGCATCCACCCAGCCCTGGGGGAGCGGCATGGTCAGTGTCGGGGCACCGGGATCGCCGGGATGCAGCTGCTGCTCGGTGATGTTCTTCTCGTGCAGGTAGTCCCGGATGGTCTTCTTCGGAACCGCCGGTGCGCTCGGTGCCGCAGAAGTCGGAGCTGCCGCCGCGCTGCTGCTCGAGGCACTGCTGGACGTCGACGACGGCGCCGGCTTCGAGTCCGAGTTGCAGGCACTCGCGCCCAGCGCAGTCACAGTCACGGCCAGCGCGACGCCGGCAACCCTCATCGGCAACATTTCCGTCTCCTGTCGTCGGTTGCAGACTACGGGGCGGACGAAGCCGGTGGCACAAGCTTCCGGTGCAACGCCGTGTCCGCAAAAGTCGCATCGGCGTGGCGCCGGACATCGGCCGGGGTCGGTGCGTTCGCCGTGCTATCAACAGCAAATGCGCGCACTCGCGTGGTCGGCGGCGGTTCTGCTGTGTGCCGCGTGCGGGTCGACGACCCCGCCCACGCGGCCGACCACCCCGGCGGCCGCGAAACCCGCCGACCCGGCGGCGATCGGCCGGATGCGCCAACACCTGCCCGGGGACCTGCAGGGCTACGAGTTCGGTGCGTTGCCGGCACCCGCCGCGCCGACGACCTTCTGGGGCATGTCCGCCGGGTCGGCTGCCAACCCGGCGGACTGCGCGGCGCTGGTGGCCGCACCGGCCGACGGCGTTCGCGGCTGGTCGGCATCGGGACCCGGCGGCATCGTGTACGTGACCGCGGCGCCGGCCGTCGCCCCGGCGCCCGAGCTCGTCGGCAACTGCCACGCCTGGACATTGAGCACCGGCCGTGCCCGCGCGGCCGTCGACGTCGTCGACGCGCCCAAGGTCGACGGCGCCCGCACGCTGGGCCTCACGGCGCATATCACCACCAGTGTCGAGAACGGGGCGCAAACCCATTCGCAGGCAACGACTCTGATCGCGTACGTCGACACGCTGGCGGTTTCGGTCACCATGGTGACCGACCCGGGGGCCGTCGCGCCGCCGTTGCCCGGCGAGCTCCCGGCGACGTTGTTGGACGCGGCGGTGCGGTCGGTGCGGGGCATCCCGGCCGACGACGGGTTGGCCCGGTAGATTCGCCACAATGCGCAGAACGGTGCTCGCGGTGCTCTCCGCCGGTCTGGTGGCGGCATGCACGTCCCACTCCCAGGTGGTGGTCGCTGACCCCGACATCACCAAAATCCTTGATCTGAAGGGCACTTTCGGGCCGGACTACCAGGTCAAGACGGTCGCGCCGACAGGCATCGACCCGCGCGCGTTCGCCCCGCAGACGCTGCCGCCAGGCCTGAAATTCGAGCCGCCCGACTGCGCGAAATTCGCCTCCGGCATGGCCGTCTCCCCTGGTGCGAAGGGCAACATGACCGCCGTCACCGCCGAAGGGCAGGGCAACCGGTTCGTCATCCTGGCGGTGGAGACCTCCGAGCCGATCGCGGCGGCCGATCCGGGCGACGGCTGCAAGAAGGTCGCGTTCTCCGGCGCCGGGGTGCGGGGCCTGGTCGAAGAGGTGCCGGCGCCGCCCATCGATCAGGTGAAGACGCTGGGCACCCACCGCATTCTCGAGACGGTGGCGGGCGGCAAACCCGCTGCCGGTCAGCTGTACAACTACGTCGCCGGTTTCGGCAGGTTCCTGGTGATCGTCACCGCCAACTCGCTCGTCGTCCCGGACAAGCCTGTCGTGCCGGTGAATACGCAGAAGGCGACGGAGCTGTTGACCAAGTCGGTCGCCACGGTCCGCGGGCAGTAACTACCGCACGTTCCGCGGCCGGAACTGGATGCTGATGCGCGGCCCGGTGGGACGGGCGGTCTTGGGCACCGCGTGCTCCCAGGTGCGCTGGCAGGACCCGCCCATCACCAGCAGGTCGCCGTGGACCTGTGGCAGCCGGACACTGGTGCGCTTGCCGTCGGCGCCCGCGTTGCGCGGGCGCAGCGCGAAAACCCTTGTCGCGCCGAGACTCAGTACCGCGACCATGGTGTCCTCGGTGCGGCTGCGGCCGATGGTGTCGCCGTGCCAGGCCACGCTGTCGTTGCCGTCGCGGTACAGGCACAGGCCCACGCTGGTGAACGGCTCGCCGAGTTCGTGGGCGTAGGCGTCGTTGAGCCGCACCCGCAGCCGCGCCAGCCCGGGATGCGGCGCCCGTTCCTGCGCGAGGTCGTGGAAGCTGACCAGACGCGGCACGTCGAGCACCTTGTCGTACATCTGGCGTTGCTCGGCGCGCCAGGGGATGGCGGTCAGCAGCTCGTCGAAAAGTGTGTCGGCGCCCGTCAGCCAGCCGGCGCGGACGTCGACCCAGGCGCCGTCGCCGAGCCAGCGCCGTTCGGCATGGTCGAATAGCGAACCCTGAACCGCCAAGGACACCCCGCGATCCTATCGCACAGGCGTTCGATGTGTCCGCGTTGACTCCGCGGTGACGGCCCCGGCTTGCGCTGCCGGCGCGGGATCAACGCCAGGAGGGCAGCACGATCTCCATGTTCCAGGTGGACGGGGAGATCGGCAGACCCGTCAGGATCGGGTACATCCAGGCGAAGTTGGTGATCACCAACGCCACGTAGAAACACACGACCAGCAGCCCGAGTGTTCGTCGTTCCGGTTCCGTCGATCTCGGATACAGGATGTCGCCGAGGATCAGCGTGATCAGGATGATCAGGAACGGCGCCATGGGCGTCGCGTAGAAGAAGTACATCTGCCGGTCGATATCGGCGAACCACGGCAGGTATCCCGCGGCGTAGCCGGTGAGCGCGGCGGCGTACCGCCAGTCGCGTTTGACGAACGTCCGCCACACCGCCCAGCCCAGCACCGGCACGGCGATGAACCACATCGCCGGCGTGCCGGCCAGCATGACGGCCTTGACGCACGACTGCGCGCCGCAGCCCGGCACGTTGTTGTTGTCGATGGCGTACAGCACCGGCCGCAGCGACATCGGCCACGTCCACGGCTTGGATTCCCACGGGTGGTGATTGCCCGCGGCGTTGGTCAGCCCGGAATGGAAGCGGTAGACGTCGTGCGTGTAGTACCAGAGCGAGCGCAGCGTCGCGAACGGTCCGTCGCCGATGTTCCGGCCTTCCATGTGCCGGTCGATCGCGGTTTCCGACGCGAACCACGGCGCGTACGACGCCAGGTACACGCCGACCGGGATCAGCGTCAACGCCCACATCCCCGGCGCGACATCGCGGCGCAGCGTCCCCAGCCAGGGTCGCTGCACGCGGTACGCGCGCCGCGCCGCGACGTCGAACGCGACCGTCAGTAGGCCGAAGAACACCATGTAATAGAGGCCCGACCACTTCACCGCCAGGGCGAGCCCCAGCAGCACGCCGGCGCCGAACCGCCACCACCGCACGCCGAGTCGCGGGCCCCACGGCGTCTCGTTGATCCGGCCTTCGGTCATCGCGACGTGCATCCGGGCGCGCACCTGGTCGCGGTCGACGATGAGCGCGCCGAACGCCGCCACGATGAACACGGCCTGATAGACGTCGAGCAGCGCCGTGCGGGCCGAGACGAAGCTGACGCCGTCGGCGATGATCAGCAGCCCGGCGATACCGCCCAGCAGCGTCGAGCGCGTCATGCGCCGCACGATCCGCGCCACCAGCAGCACCAGGATGACGCCGCACACCGCGCCGGAGAACCGCCAGCCGACGCCGTTGTACCCGAAGATCCATTCGCCGATGGCCATCAGCTGTTTGGCGACGGGCGGGTGCACGACCAGGCCGTAGCCGGGGTTGTCCTCGACGCCGTTGTTGTGCAGCACCTGCCAGGCCTGCGGCGCGTAGTGCTTCTCGTCGAAGATCGGGGTGCCCGCGTCGGTCGGCGAGCCGAGGTTCAGGAACCGGGTGATGACGGCCAGCGCGGTGATCACCGCGGTCATGGTCCAGCCGCGCAGCCGGTCGGTAGGGCCGAAATCGGCGGCAGGCGTCAGCGGCGCCGGACTGATCACGGGGACCTCGCGCTCGGCGTCGGAGGCGTCGAGGGCGGGGGCGGTCACGTCAGCGAGCTTAGGCTGTCCGGTGTGACATCAGCACTTGGTCCGCTCGCTGACGCTGGTCGGCTGCTGCTCGCGGCCACTCCATTGGGCCAGCCCGGCGACGCTTCGGCCCGCCTCATCGAGGCGCTCGGCACCGCGGACGTGATCGCCGCCGAGGACACCCGACGGGTGCGTGCCCTGGCCGCGTCGCTGGATGTCCGGCCCGTCGGGCGCGTCGTCAGTTTCTTCGACCAGAACGAGGCGTCGCGGGTGGCGGGGCTCGTCGAATCGATTGCCGCGGGGGAGACCGTCCTGGTCGTCAGTGACGCCGGTATGCCGTTGATCAGCGATCCCGGCTACCGGTTGGTGGCGGCGTGCGCCGAGGCCGGGCTGCCGGTGTCGTGTCTGCCGGGCCCGTCGGCGGTGACGACGGCGCTGGCGGTCTCCGGGCTGGCGTCGGACCGGTTCTGCTTCGAAGGCTTCGCACCGCGCAAGGGCCGGGCGGCGTGGCTGGCCGGCTTCGCGACCGAGCGGCGGACGTCTGTCTTCTTCGAGTCACCGCGCCGGCTGGCCGAGACCCTGGCCGAGGCCGTGACCGCGCTGGGGCCGGACCGGCGCGCGGTCGTGTGCCGTGAGCTGACCAAGACCCACGAGGAGATTCGCCGGGGCACCCTCGCGGAACTGGCCGAATGGGCCGCCGACGGCGTGCTCGGTGAGATCACCGTGGTGCTCGCGGGGGCGACGCCGGTGGCGGACATCGACAGTTTGGTCGCGCTGGTACAGGAATTGGTCGACGACGGCGCGCGCGTCAAAGACGCCTGCGCGCAAGTGATCGCCGAGAACCCCGGATCGCCGTCTCGCCGCGAGCTCTACGACGCGGTCCTGAAATCTCGTGAGACATAAAACTATTGAAAAAGGCTCTGCTGACGTTTTCTGTGGGTCGACTGTCCAGCCGGTGCGGGCCTGGGATGCGCCACGCGGGCGATTGCCTGCGATGCTTCGCAGGCGATTACGAAATTCGCCGCTAATCTCCGCGTGAACCGACCCGACTCGCTCAGGTCGCGCTAAAGTCTCGGATCCCAGTCACCAGGTGACTGGGATCCGAGACCTAAGAGAGTCGGGTCGCTAGATCAGTGTCGATCGACCCAATTTTGCGTAGGGTACCGCCCGCTTGCAGCGGACTTCTCGCGAGATAGAGAGAGACTGACGGTGGCGGCGGCTTTGTGGAGGCACTCTTCCCATTCGCGGTCCGGGTCCGAGTCGGCGGTGATGCCGCCGCCCACGCCCAGGACCGCGGCACCGTCGGTGTCGAATTCCACGGTGCGGATCGCGACGTTCAGTTCGGTTCCAGCCAGTGGCGACGCCAAACCGACCGTCCCGCAATAGATTCCGCGGTCGTAGGGTTCCCATTCGGCGAGCAGTTCGCGGGCGCGGCACTTCGGGGTGCCGGTCACCGAGGCGGGCGGGAAGGTGGCGTCCAGCACCGCCGTCATCGGGGTGTCGACGGGCACCTGCGCGGCCACCGTCGACACGAGATGCCAGACGCCCGGCGCGGGTTCGACTGCCAGCAGTTGCGGTACCCGGACCGACCCGGTCGTCGCGACGCGGCTCAGATCATTGCGCACGAGGTCGACGATCATGATGTTCTCGGCGACGTCCTTGGCCGACGACGCCAGCTCCGACGGCGGATGATCAAGGGGGAGCGTGCCTTTGATGGGGCTGGAGGTGACGATCTCGCCGCGCCGGCTCAGAAACAGCTCGGGGGACAGCGACGCGACAGCGCCCCACTCGCCCGCGATGAACGCGGCCCGGGCGGGCGCGGTCCGCGCCACCGCGTCGACGAAGAAGTCGACGGGCGCACCGGACAGTCGTCCGGTGAAGCGGGTACAGACGCAGGCCTGGTACACCTCGCCGGCGGTGATCGCGTCCAGACAGGACAGCACGCCGGCGCGGTGGCTGGCGCGGTCCGGCGCACGCCAGTCGATGGCATACGGCGCGGGCGCTGCCGGTTTCAGGTTCGCCAGCCAGTCGGGAAGCGTTGCCCCGGAGAGGCTTTCGTACCACCAGTGCCCGTCGGCGTCCTGCCGCAGCACCGAGTCCGACCAGCCCCCGGCAGCCGCCGGGATCCGGTGACCCCCGTCCGGGTACGACAGGTAGCCGAACCAGCCGCCACCTATCGCCTCACCGGAACCCGTTGGCGCGTCGAAGACTTCGGTGGCCGTCACCGGCTCGATGGCGACGCTCGGTGCGATGACGGCCGTCGCGCCGAACCAGTCGCCCAGCAGCGCGGCGGGCGGTGGCAGGCCGCGCTGGGCGGCGGCGTCGGCGACAGCCTTCAACACCCCCGGGGCGTCGCCCAGGTCGGCCAACCGCTCGACTCGCACGCCCCACAGCTTCGCCTATGACCGCGAGCAGTCCCCCAGCGGGGGTGCCCCCAGCAAAACTGTCGATCTGCTGCGGAAAAGGACAGTTTTGCGACTGCTCGCGGGACTACTCGTGGGGCACGGATCAGCGCTGGATCTCTCGCTCCACCAGCACCCCACCGAGCTTGTCGGGGTTGCGGATGGCGTAGAAGTGGCTGATCTTGCCGTCCTCGATCTCGATCAGGATGACGCTGTCGAGCTTCTCGCCGAGGTAGAGCACCATCGCCGGGGCGTTGTTGTACGTCGCGAGGTCGAAGCGGGCCTCGGGGAAGTCGCCGATTCCGCGCATGAGGCCGAGCAGCATTCGCCCGACCCGGTCCGGGCCGTACACCGGCCGCCGGGCGGCACTGACCTTGCCGTCGCTGTCCGCGGTCCACGTGACGTTCGGAGCCAGCAGCGTCATCAGGCCGTCCAGATCGCCGGTCGCGGCCGCCGTCAGGAACTGGGTGGTCACCTCGGCGGACTTGGCGGTGTCGGGCGTGTACCGCTTGCGCCGGGCCTGGACATGCTCGCGGGCCCGGTGGGCGACCTGGCGCACCGCCGCGGTGGATTTGCCTACGGCGCCGGCGATTTCGTCGTAGTCGAACCCGAACACCTCGCGCAGCACGAACACGGCCCGTTCGTCGGGGCCCAGCGACTCCAGGACCACCAGCATCGCCATCGAAACCGACTCGGCGAGAACGACATCCGATGAGGCGTCGCGCTCGTCGAGCAGCAGGGGCTCGGGTAGCCACGGGCCGACATACTCCTCCCGGCGCCGCGCGCCGGCCCGCAAGGCATTCAACGCTTGCCGGGTGACCAGCTGCGCCAGGTACGACTTGGTGTCGCGCACGGTGTCGAGGTCGACGTCGGCCCAGCGTAGGTAGCTGTCCTGCAGCACGTCGTCGGATTCCGTTGCCGAACCCAGGATTTCGTAGGCGATGGTGAAGAGCAACGGCCGCAGGTGGGTGAACCGCTCGGCGTGTTCACCCCCTGCTGCCCCGGTGGTGCCGGTCATGCGTTGACTGCCTCCGCCAGCTGTTCGGCACGCTTGCCGCCCGTCATCAGGAAGACCGAGCTGGGCTTGCGGGCGGTCCGGCGGATGCCCCACAGCGTGCCCTTGCAGATGGCTTCCTTCAGCTTCGCCGCAACGCGTCCGCCGATGTAGTAGCTGGTCGGCGAATCGTCCTTGTGGGCGATCTGGATGGTCGCCGTGTGGCGGCCCAGGCTGACGCACGATCCGACGAAGACGGGGTCGAGTGGCTTGGGCTCGGTGCCGGCGATGCGGCTCAGCACTGTAGCCACGGCCGTCACGGTGAGCGGGCTCGAGGCCTGGCAGCTCATCCGCAGCGGCTGTCCCGACGGCGCGGCGGCGTCACCGGTTGCGACGATGCGCGGATCATCGATGCTGGTGAGGCTTTCGTCGGTGAGCAGCCGGCCCATTTCGTCGGTGCGCAGTCCGCTGGCGGCCGCCAGTTGCGGGGTGCCGAAGCCGGCAGTCCACACCGTCACGGCGCTGCTGATGAAGCGCCCGTCGGCGAGGGTCACCCGGTTGGCGGTGACGGAGCTGACGTCGCCTTCGATGACCGTCACGCCCAGCTTGGCCAGGGCCTTGGCCACCGAGCGGCGGGCGGGGGCGCTCATCGACGGCGCCAGCTTGCTGCCGACCAGCACGACGTTGCGGCCCGCCTCGGCGAACTCGGAAGCGGCCTCGATGCCGGTCAGTCCGGCGCCGACGACCACCATCTGCGCCGACAGTGGCACGTCCTGCAACCGGGCCACCAGTCGCTCGGCCTGTTCGAATTCAGCGAGGGGGTAAGCGAATTCAGCGGCCCCGGGCACCGACGCCGGGACGGTGCCGGTGCTGCCGACGGCGTAGATCAGGTAGTCGTAGTCGAGCCTGTCGCCGGACGCCAGCTCGACGGCGCGGGCCGCGGCGTCGATACGGGTGGCGGTGTCGACCACCAGGCGCACGTCGTCGGCGAGGAGCGTGTCGTAGCCGACGGTGGCGTTGTAGTTCCCGGCCGCGTGCTGGTGCAGGCGGATGCGCTCGACGAACTTGGGCCGCGGGTTCACCAGGGTGACGGCCACATCGTCGCGCATAAGAACGTGATTGGCCGCCAGCGCGCCGGCGTAGCCGCCGCCGATGACGACGACGCGGTTGGGGTTCTGGTTTCCGGTCATCACTGCATCTCCTTCGGGTTGGTTATGCCCTCAAGACACCGGCGGCGCCGAAAGTGTGACAAACGTACCCACAGATGTGGCCCAGATCACTCGACTCTAGTGCGGACCCTGCGATCGGCAGGGGTCAATGCCCAGGTCAGACGACTCCGAGGGCCGACATCGCGTCGGCGACCCGGATGAACCCGGCGATGTTGGCCCCGGCCATGTAGTTGCCCGGCTGGCCGTACTCGTCGGCGGTGCTCAGGCAGCGGTCGTGGATGCGGCCCATGATCTCGGCCAGCCGCTGCTCGGTCTCCTCGAACGTCCAGGAGTCGCGCGACGCGTTCTGCTGCATCTCCAGCGCGCTGGTGGCGACGCCGCCGGCGTTGGCGGCCTTGCCGGGCGCGAAGGCGACCTTGGCCTCGGCGAACAACTTGACCGCTTCCGGGGTGCACGGCATGTTGGCGCCCTCGGCGACGACCTGGCAGCCGGACGCGATCAGTGCCTTCGCGTCGTCGCCGTCCAACTCGTTCTGCGTGGCGCACGGTAGCGCGATGTCGCACGGCAACTGCCAGATCGATTCGTTCTCGACGAACCGCGCAGCGCCGCCGCGTGTTTCGGCGTACTCGGAGATTCGGCCGCGGCGCACTTCCTTGAGCTCCTTGAGCAGCTCGAGGTCGACGCCCTTCTCGTCCACGATGTACCCGCTGGAGTCCGAACAGCCGACGACGGTGCCGCCCAGCGCCTGCACCTTCTCGATGGCGTAGATCGCGACGTTGCCGGACCCGGACACCACGACCTGCTTGCCGTCGAAGGATTGCCCAGTGCTGCGCAGGATTTCGTCGACGAAGAACACCGTGCCGTAGCCGGTGGCCTCGGTGCGGACCTGCGAGCCACCCCACGTGAGGCCCTTGCCGGTCAGGACGCCGGACTCGTAGCGGTTGGTGATGCGCTTGTACTGGCCGAACAGGTAGCCGATCTCACGGCCGCCGACGCCGATGTCGCCGGCGGGGACGTCGGTGTACTCGCCGATGTGCCGGTACAGCTCGGTCATGAACGACTGACAGAAGCGCATCACTTCGTTCTTGGAGCGGCCCTTCGGGTCGAAGTCCGACCCGCCCTTGCCGCCGCCGATGGGCAGGCCGGTCAGCGAGTTCTTGAAAATCTGCTCGAAACCAAGGAATTTCACGATGCCCAGGTACACCGACGGGTGAAACCGCAGGCCGCCCTTGAACGGGCCCAGCGCAGAGTTGAACTCGACGCGGAAGCCACGGTTGATCTGTTCGGCGCCGGTGTCGTCGATCCACGGCACGCGGAAGATGATCTGCCGCTCGGGCTCGAACAGCCGTCGGATGATGGCGGTGTCGGAGTACTCGGGGTGCTTGTCGACGACCGGGCCCAGGCTCGTCAGAACCTCGTAGACGGCTTGGTGGAACTCGATCTCGCCGGCGTTGCGGCGGGTGACTTCCTCGTAGACGTCGTGCAGCCGCTCGTGTAAGCCGTCCTGCGCCATATCTTTTCGTTACTCCTTGGTCTCCGCCTGATAGCGGGGAAATACGCCTTCGGGTGTCGGTAGCACCGTGCCCGGTGCCAGCCGGGTGCCCAGGGCACGGAAATCCCGTGCCGAGGCGTCCTGCCCGAGAAGGTCGAGCAGCTTCCCCCCGGACTCCGGCATCACCGGCTGCACCAGCAGCGAGGCGATCCGGACCGCCTCCAGCGTCGTGTATAGCACTGTGCCGAAGCGGGTCTGGTCCGACTCAGCGGGAGACTTGCGCAACACCCACGGTTCTTCGGCCGAGAAGTAGCGGTTGGCGGCACCCAGCATCTGCCAGATGGCCTCGAGGGCCAGATGCATCGCCGGCACGTCGTAGTGCGCCCGCACCTGTTCGAGCAGCGCGTCGGCCTGCTTGAGCAACTCCAGGTCGGCGGCCGTGAATTCGCCTGGCTCCGGGACGATTCCGCCGAGGTTCTTGTTCACCATCGACAGTGAGCGCTGTGCCAGGTTGCCCAGTTCGTTGGCCAGGTCAGCGTTGATGCGGCCGATGATGGCCTCCTCGCTGTAGCTGCCGTCCTGGCCGAAGGACACCTCGCGCAGGAAGAAGTAGCGCACCTGATCCAGGCCGAAGGCGTCGATCAGCGCGATGGGATCCACCACGTTGCCCACCGACTTGCTCATCTTCTCGCCCTTGACGTTGATGAAGCCGTGCGCGAAAACCCGCTCCGGAAGGGCGATTCCGGCCGACAGCAGGAACGCCGGCCAGTAGACGGTGTGGAAGCGGATGATGTCCTTGCCGATCATGTGCAGATTCGCGGGCCAGTACTTCTGGAAGGCCTGCGACGCTTCGTCCGGAAAACCCACGCCCGTCAGGTAATTCGTCAACGCGTCGACCCACACGTACATGACGTGCTCGGGGTGGTCGGGGACCGGGACGCCCCAGTCGAACGTGGTCCGCGAGATCGACAGGTCCTTGAGCCCGCCCGAGACGAAGCTGACGATCTCGTTGCGCCGCACGTCCGGTCCGATGAACTCGGGGTGCGCTTCGTAGTGCGCCAGCAGGCGGTCGGTGTAGGCCGACAGCTTGAAGAAGTAGGTCTGCTCCTCGGTCCACGTGACGGGCGTGCCGGTCTCGATGGCGAACCGGCCGCCGTCGCGGACCTCGGTCTCGTCCTCGGCGAAGAAGCGCTCGTCGCGGATCGAGTACCAGCCGGCGTACGTGCCGAGGTAGATGTCCCCGGCCTCGTTCATCCGGCGCCAGATTTCCTTGGACGCCTCGTAGTGGTCGGCGTCCGACGTCCGGATGAACCGGTCGAAGGAGATGTTGAGCTTCTCCTGCAGCGCCTGGAACACGTCGGAGTTGCGCGTGGCCAGCTCCGCGGCGGTGATGCCTTCGGCCGCCGCGGCCTCGGCCATCTTCTGCCCGTGCACGTCGGTACCGGTCAGGTAGCGGACGTCGAAACCGTCGAGCCGCTTGAACCGGGCGATCGCGTCGGTGGCGATGTACTCGTACGCGTGCCCGATGTGCGGTGCGCCGTTCGGGTACGCGATGGCGGTGGTGATGTAAAAAGGCTCACTCATTTGGTCTCACTTTAGGGTGTCGCTGTGAGCGCCAAACGAGAGAAGCCGCCCGCCCCGGAGCCACTGCCCGGGCTGATCGACGCCCACACCCACCTGGATGCGTGTGGCGCGACCGACGCCGAGAGCATCCGCGTGATCCTGGACCGCGCCGCGGCCGTCGGTGTCGAGAAGGTCGTGACGATCGCCGACGATCTCGAGGCCGCCGAGTGGGCGGTGGGGGCCGCGCATGCCGATCCGCGCGTGTACGCCGCCGTCGCGCTGCACCCGACGCGTGCCAACGCCCTCGATGACGAGGCCAAACGCACCCTGGAACGCCTGGCCAGCGATCCGCGCGTGGTCGCGGTGGGGGAGACCGGCATCGACATGTACTGGCCCGGCAAGCTCGACGGTTGCGCCGACGAAGCGACGCAGCGCGAGGCCTTCGCCTGGCACATCGACCTGGCCAAACGTGTCGGCAAGCCGCTGATGATCCACAACCGGGACGGTGACGCCGAGGTCCTCGACATGCTCAGGTCCGAGGGTGCGCCGGAGACGGTGATCTTCCACTGCTTCTCGTCGGATGCCGCGATGGCCCGGACGTGCGCCGACCACGGCTGGCTCATGAGCCTGTCCGGCACCGTCAGCTTCCGGAACGCGCATGCGCTGCGTGAGGCGGCGGCGATCATCCCGGCGGAGCTCCTGCTCGTCGAGACGGACGCGCCGTTCCTGACGCCGCACCCGTTCCGCGGCGCGCCCAACGAGTCGTACTGCCTGCCGTACACGGTCCGCGCACTGGCCGAGATCAGAAATTCTTCAGCGGCCGAAATTGCCGCGGTGACCTCGGAAAACGCTTCGAAAAGCTATGGACTGTATCATTAGTTCAAGTTGCCGCCTCCCGGGGACGTTCGTTACCGTTCTGTGATCAACCCGGTCGAGGTGGCTTTTATGTGGTCACCGCGGCCGCTGCTCGGGGCCGCCCCGGGCTCGATAGACACGGGATTGACGCCTTGAACGTTCTGAACAAGTTGCATGATGCGCGCTCGCCGATGCTGCGTGGCGTGACCGGGGCCTTCCTCGCCACGCTGACCGTCGCCGGAGGGTTCGCCGTCGCGAACCACAAGACCGTCACCCTCACCATCGACGGCGCACCGATGACGGTGCAGACCATGAAGACCCGCATCGGCGACGTCCTCTCCGAGAACGGCTTCTCCGTCGGCGAGCGCGACGACCTGTTCCCCGCCGCCGACCAGGACGTGCACGACGCCGAGAACATCGTGCTGCGCCGCAGCCGCCCGCTCGAGATCTCGATGGACGGCCAGAACACGCGTCAGGTGTGGACCACCGCGGCCACCGTTCAGGACGCCCTCAAGCAGCTGTCCATGACCGACACCGCGCCCGTCGCGGCCGACCGCGCCACCCGCGTGCCGCTCGCCGGCATGTCGTTGCCCGTGGTCAGCGCCCGCAACGTGACCATCGTCGACGGCGGTGTGCCGCGTCAGGTGCACCTGGCCGCGGCCAATGTGGCCGGCCTGCTGGCCGCCGCCGGCGTGCCGCTGGAGCAGCGCGACACCGTCGTCCCCGCGGCGTCCACGCCGGTGACCGAGGGCATGCAGATCGACGTGACCCGGATCCGGCTGCAGCAGGTGACCATGGAGTCGCCGCTAGCTCCGGCCATGAACCAGGTTCCGGACCCGGCGCTGAACATGAGCCGCAAGGTGGTCGACGATCCGGGCCAGCCCGGGACCCAGAACGTGACGTTCGCCGTTGCCACGGTCAACGGTGTCGAGACCGGGCGGTTGCCGGTCTCCAATCAGGTGCTGACCCCGGCGCGCGACGGCGTCATCCGCATCGGCGCCAAGCCCGGCACCGAAGTGCCGCCGGTGACGCAGGGGGCCGCCTGGGATGCGCTGGCGCGTTGTGAGTCCACCGGCAACTGGGCCATCAATACGGGTAACGGTTTTTACGGCGGAGTCCAATTTGATCAGAACACCTGGGAGCGGCAGGGCGGTCTGCGTTATGCTGCGAGAGCTGATCTTGCGACACGTGAAGAGCAGATCGCGATTGCTGAAGTGACGCGAGCCCGCCAAGGTTGGGGTGCCTGGCCAGTTTGTAGCGGGAGAATTGGGGCACGATGACGATCCGGCTACTCGGTCGAACCGAAATCCGGCATCTGGCAAAAGAGCTTGATTTCCGGCCGCGTAAGGCCTTCGGACAGAACTTCGTGCATGACGCCAACACGGTGCGCCGCATCGTGTCGGCCTCCGGGGTGAACCGGCAGTCCCACGTCTTGGAGGTGGGCCCGGGCCTTGGCTCGCTGACGCTGGCACTGCTGGACCGCGGCGCGAAGGTGACGGCCGTCGAGATCGACCCGGTGCTGGCCCGCCAGCTGCCGACCACGGTCGCCGAGCATTCCCACAGCGAGATCGGACGGTTGACCGTCCTGAACCGCGACGTGCTCGACCTCATGCCGTCGGACCTGGACGAGCAGCCGACCGCGCTGGTCGCCAACCTGCCGTACAACGTCGCGGTGCCGGCCATCCTGCACCTGCTCTCGGAATTCCCGACCATCCGCACCGTCATGGTGATGGTCCAGGCCGAGGTCGCCGAGCGGCTCGCCGCCGACCCGGGCACCAAGGACTACGGGGTGCCCAGCGCCAAGGTGCGGTTCTTCGGCAACGTCCGGCGCTACGGCATGGTGTCGCCGACGGTGTTCTGGCCGATCCCGCGGGTCTACTCGGGCCTGGTCCGCATCGACCGGCACGAGACGTCGCCGTGGCCGACCGATGACAGCTTCCGCTCGCAGGTGTTCGACCTGATCGACATCGCGTTCGCGCAGCGGCGCAAGACGTCGCGTAACGCGTTCGCCGAGTGGGCGGGTTCGGGCAATGCCTCGGCCGAGCGTCTGCTGGCCGCGAGCATCGATCCGGCACGTCGTGGCGAGACGCTGGCGATCGCCGACTTCGTGCGGCTGCTGCAGCGTTCGGGTGAGCTGGATCGCGAGCAGCGCGCCGCCACACCGGAGCCTGAGCAGCAGGTCGACGCCACCCACTGACGCTGTCGGGCAGGCTTTTCCGTACTTGGTGTTGTGGCCATCGCCGCGGGCGTTAGTGTCGTGACGTGTCTACGTCGGATGGAAACACTGCTTCTGAGTGGGTACCCACAGGTTCGGTGACCGTCCGCGTGCCGGGCAAGGTGAACCTGTACCTCGGTGTCGGGGACTGCCGCGATGACGGCTATCACGAGCTCACCACGGTGTTCCACGCCGTCTCCCTGTTCGACGAGGTGACAGTCCGCAACGCCGACCTGCTGTCGCTGGAGATGTTCGGCGATGGCGCCGAGGGTCTGCCGACCGACCACCGCAACCTCGCCTGGCGGGCCGCCGAACTCATGGCCGAGCACGTCGGCCGCGCGCCCGACGTCGCGATCTCGATCGACAAGTCCATCCCGGTGGCCGGTGGTATGGCCGGCGGCAGCGCCGACGCGGCCGCCGTGCTGGTCGCGATGAACAACCTCTGGGAGCTCGGTGTGCCCCGCCGGGACCTGCATGCGCTGGCCGCCCGGCTCGGCAGCGACGTCCCGTTCGCACTGCACGGCGGCACCGCGTTGGGCACCGGACGCGGCGAGCAGTTGGCCACTGTGTTGGCGCGGAGCACCTTCCACTGGGTGCTGGCGTTTGCCGAGGGTGGGCTGTCCACGCCGAAGGTCTTCGCCGAGCTGGACAACCTGCGGGCAGACGGACGCAAGGGCGGCCCGCCGGCGCTGGACGATCCCGAGCCGTTGCTGACCGCGCTGGCCTCCGGGGACCCGCGAGAGCTGGCGCCGCTGCTCGGCAACGATCTACAGCCCGCGGCCGTCAGCCTGGACACCGGGCTGCGGCGCACACTGCGCGCGGGCGTCGAAGCCGGCGCCCTGGCGGGCATCGTGTCCGGTTCCGGGCCCACCTGCGCCTTCCTGTGCGCCTCCGCCGAGGACGCCATCGACGTCGGCACCCAGCTTTCCGGCGCCGGGGTGTGCCGGACGGTACGCGTGGCCAGCGGCCCGGTGCACGGCGCCAGAGTGGTGCCGGCGCCCAGCAAGCAGGCCTGATCCCGGTGTGACTCAGCACTCAATTCGGCCAACAGTTTGTTAGCTACTTAAGAGTCTCTTAAGATGATCGATGGTGTATGCCAGCGGCCAGGCGTGGAACGCAATGGTTTCTCTCACCGGCGGTGTCGGTGAGGGTTCGACGCACGCCAGGGCAGCGTCGCCCGGGCACTCGGAGCCATCGTTTCGAGATATAACCGCGGCCGAATTGTGCGTGCGCGCCTCTACGAGTGCGCCTGGCACCGGACGGACTATGGAACGACGGGCAGTGGCGCCTGACCTCAGGAGGTTGTCGTGAGCCGATTTACCGACAAGATGTACTACAACGCTCGTACATCGCAGCGGGGCATGGTCACCGGTGAGCCGCACGAGCCAGTGCGCCACACCTGGGGTGAGGTCCACGAGCGGGCGCGCCGCATCGCGGGCGGCCTGGCGGCTGCCGGCATCGGCCATGGCGACAAGATCGGCGTGCTGGCCGGCTTCCCGGTCGAGATCGCCCCGACCGTGCAGGGCATCTGGATGCGCGGCGGCAGCCTCACCATGCTGCACCAGCCGACGCCCCGTACCGATCTGGCCGTCTGGGCTGAAGACACCATGAACGTCATCAGCATGATCGAGGCCAAGGCCGTCATCGTCTCCGAGCCGTTCCTGGTCGCCATCCCCGTGCTGGAGGAGAAGGGCCTGCAGGTCCTCAAGGTCGGCGACCTGCTCGCCGCCGAGCCCATCGACCCCGTCGAGACCGGCGAAGACGACCTCGCGCTGATGCAGCTGACCTCGGGTTCGACCGGCTCGCCGAAGGCCGTGCAGATCACGCACCGCAACATCTACTCCAACGCCGAGGCCATGTTCATCGGCGCCGAGTACGACGTCGACAAGGACGTCATGGTCAGCTGGCTGCCGTGCTTCCACGACATGGGCATGGTCGGCTTCCTCACCATCCCGATGTACTTCGGTGCCGAGCTGGTCAAGGTCACGCCGATGGACTTCCTGCGCGACACCCTGCTGTGGGCCAAGCTCATCGACAAGTACAAGGGCACCATGACGGCGGCCCCGAACTTCGCCTACGCGCTGTTCGCCAAGCGGCTGCGCCGCCAGGCCAAACCGGGCGAATATGACCTCTCCACGCTGCGGTTCGCGCTGTCCGGCGCCGAGCCCGTCGACCCCGCCGACGTCGAGGACCTCATCGACGCCGGCAAGCCGTTCGGTCTGAAGGCCTCGGCCATCCTGCCGGCCTACGGCATGGCCGAGACCTGCCTCGCCGTGTCGTTCTCGCCGTGCAACGCGGGCCTGGTCGTCGACGAGGTCGACGCCGACCTGCTGGCCGCCCTGCGGCGCGCGGTACCCGCGTCGAAGGGCAACACGCGCCGCTTGGCCTCGCTGGGCCCGCTCCTGCGTGACCTCGAGGCCCGCGTCGTCGACGAGGACGGCAACGTCCTGCCCGAGCGCGGCGTCGGCGTCATCCAGCTGCGCGGTGAATCGGTGACCCCCGGCTACATCACCATGGCCGGCTTCCTGCCGACGCAGGACGAGAACGGTTGGTACGACACCGGTGACCTCGGGTACATCACCGAGGAGCAGAACGTCGTCGTGTGTGGCCGCGTGAAGGACGTCATCATCATGGCGGGCCGCAACATCTACCCGACGGACATTGAACGCGCGGCGGGCCGGGTGGAAGGCGTACGCCCGGGCTGTGCCGTCGCGGTGCGCCTGGACGCCGGTCATTCGCGTGAAACCTTCGCTGTGGCAGTCGAATCCAACGCCTGGCAGGACCCGGTGGAAGTGCGCCGCATCGAGCACCAGGTGGCACACGAGGTCGTGACCGAGGTCGACGTGCGGCCGCGCAACGTGGTCGTGCTGGGCCCCGGCACCATTCCGAAGACCCCGTCCGGCAAGCTGCGCCGCGCCAACTCGGTGGAACTCGTCACCGGCTAGGTTCCGTGCAGACGTGAAAGCCCCCTGATTTCCCCGGAAATCAGGGGTTTTTACGTTTTTCGCGCGGGTCTGATCGCTCGCTACGCTGAGCGAAAGCTGTGAACCCCGGGTAATCTCGCTGAATTATTGACGAGAGGACCGGCGTATTCATGGGGCGTGTAGTTGCGGCTCTGGCGGCAGTGCTCAGCGCGGGTGCCGTCGCCGCAATACCCGCGTGCGCCGACGGCTCGGCGGGCGTGCTCGGGAAGCCGAACAACATTGCCGCGGCGGTCGGTTCGGGCGTGCGAGGCGGCGTCATCGTCGGCTTCACCGCAAGCGGGCCTGACGTCGGCGCTGCCGCTACGGCGGTCATCGCGGCGTGTCACCGGGCCGGCGCCGACCAGTGCACGAGCGACGAGGTCACCAACGACCGGTTGTGCATCGTCAATGTGCACGCCCCCGCGAGCGGCGTCGTCGCCGGTGGCGCCGGGCCGACCCTCGAGGACGCCCGCCGCGACGCGTTCAACCGGGCGGCGGCCAACAACACCCCTCTTGCTGCGGACTCACCCACATTGGCCTCGTCCTGCCCGTGAACTGAGGCGCTCATGCAGCGGTCGTGACGAATTCCGTTGCCTGGGAAAGTTCCTCGGCCATTCGGTGACGTTGCTCACCGCAGTTTTCAAGATCGGCAGGTCACCGCATTTCGGCTGCTCACGGACATGTGAGTTTGCCATGAGTTCATGGCACGGTCACATGGCCGAAACATATAGTCGAACTAACATGCGGGGCCAAAAGGCAGCTGAGAGACAGACGGCCTTCCCCCGAAAGTGAGAAGGTGACATGACTCATCAAGGCAAGCGCACGATGGCAGCTCTGCTGGTGGGCCTGGCCTCGGTCAGCGGCATCATGGCGCCCGTCGCTGGTGCTCGCCCGACCTGTCAGGACTCCGGCAGCACGTCGACGTGTGAGACCAACGGCAGCGTGGCGATCAAGGCGACCCCGGGCATCCGTAGTCAGGACAACACCCAGAGCTCGCGCGTGGGCGCGCAGGGCCGCCGTAACTGCTACACCGATGCCGTTGACCGGCAACACATCTGCGGATAGTTTTTCGCGACCAATCGCGAAAACCCCCAAATTCGGTGGAATTTGGGGGTTTTCGTGGCTTTGGATCAAGAACGGCTACCAGGCGTGGACAGTGTTCTGCGCCGCCTCGACGCCGTGCTGCAGCAGCAATTCCGTTGCGTCGGCAGCTTGTTCGAGGATGGTGCCCAACTCGGGCCGTTCCCTCGAATTGAAGTTCTCCAACACGAACGCCGCGGGGTCCTGACGTCCCGGCGGGCGGCCGACGCCGATGCGGACGCGTTGAAAGTCCTTGGTGCCCAAGGCTGAAGCGACGGACTTGAGGCCGTTGTGGCCGCCCTCGCCGCCACCGAACTTCAGCCGGATGCGGCCGAAGTCGATGTCCAGCTCGTCGTGGAGCACCACGACATCAGCCGGTGCGATCGAATAGAACTTCGCCAAAGGCCCGACGTGCCTACCGGATTCGTTCATGTAGGTGCGCGGCTTGGCGAGCACCACGGACCGGCCTCCCAGCCGGCCCGTGGTGACCTCAGCTCCGGATTTCTTGTGCACCTTGAACCCTGAGCCGATGCGCTCGGCCAGGATGTCGGCAACCAGAAATCCAACGTTGTGCCGCGTTGTTTCGTAGCGCGGCCCAGGATTGCCCAGGCCGACCACCAGCAGTGACTCGGCCAAAGCGGACTACTCCGACTCGGCGGCGGCCTCTTCGGCCGCCTCGCCCCCGGCAGCGGCCTCGCCCGAACCGGCCTCTTCGCCGGCGCCCTCGGCCTCGAGGTCCTCAGCGGTCGGCGCCGCGACGACGTTGATGACCAGCACCTCGGGGTCGGTCACCAGCGTGACGCCCGCGGGCAGTTCGACCTGGCCGGCGAGGATCTGAGTACCGGCCTCGATGCCCTCGACCGAAACGGTCAGCGACTCGGGGATCGACTGGACGTCGGCCTCGATCTGGATGGTGTTGGTGTCCTGGGCCACCAGGGTGCCGGACTGGGCGTCACCCTCGACGACGATGCTCACGTCGACGGTGACCTTCTCGCCACGCTTCACGACGATCAGGTCGGCGTGCTGGATGTTGCGCTTGATCGGGTGAACGACGACCTGCTTGGTCAGCGCGAGCTGCTCCTTGCCGGCGATGTCGAGGGTCAGCACCGCGTTGGTGCCCGAGTTACGCAGCACGGCAGCGTACTCGCGGGCGTTGATCTCGAGGTGCTGCGGCTCGGTGCCGTGGCCGTATAGGACGACCGGCACACGGCCTTCGCGACGGGCCAGACGCGAGGCGCCCTTGCCGGTCCGGGTGCGGACCTCAGCGGTCAGATTGTTCGAGGTGGGGGCCGCGTTCTTGGCCATGTGAATCGCTCCTGATGCCGTATCTACTGGGTGGCACGGCCAGGGCTGGGATATCTGCGCACATACGTGCTGTGAATTCCCGTCGATAACGGTGGTCCGAAATCGGACCGACCCTCGCCGTGATCGTCAGTCAGACTAGCGGAAACGCCCCTCAGAGCGGAAATTCAGTGGCAGTGAGCTGGGCAGACAGGTCCCAGAGCGCCGTCGCGGTGCGCGCCGAGCGGGCGGCCGGCTTGATCAGCTGCGTCGGCCCGGTCGGTCCGCGGAAGCCGAATTTCGGGCCCACGAACGTGTTTCCGGGCAGGTCCTGCGACGCCGCGAACAGCGTCTGGCGGGCACCGAACGACGCATCGGTGGCGATCTTGTTGGCGGCGAGCCAGAACTTGTCGCCGAACTCGTTGCCGGTGTGGCCCTGCAGGTTGGTGGCCGAGTAGCCCGGGTGTGCGGTCAGCGCCCGTACCGGAGAGCCGGCCACCGACAGCCGGCGCTGCAGGTCCTTGGTGAACAGCAGGTTCGCCAGCTTCGACTGCCCGTATGCCAGCCAGGCCGAGTACGGCCGCGACTTCCAGTTGAGGTCCTTGAGGCTGATGTAGCCCAGCAGGTGCAGCTCCGACGACACCGTCACGACGCGGTCGGTGATCTTGGGCAGCAGCAGGTTGGTCAGGGCGAAATGGCCCAGGTGGTTGGTGCCGATCTGGCTCTCGAAGCCGTCCTCGGTCAGCGCGAAGGGCACCGCCATGATGCCGGCGTTGTTGATCAGGACGTCGACCTTGTCGACGCCGGCCGCGAACTCGCGCACCGAGGCCAGACTCTGCAGATCTAGCGGACGAACCTCGACGTCGCCGGTCATGCCCGCGGCCGCGGCGTCGCCCTTGGTGGTGTTGCGGCAGGCCAGGATGACCTTGGCGCCCACGCGGGCCAGTTCACGGGCGGTGATCTCGCCGAGGCCACTGTTGGCGCCGGTGACGATGACGGTGCGGCCGGCGAAAGAAGGAAGGTCGGCGGCGGTCCATTCGCTCATGACGGCGAGCTTAGTGCGGCGCCGCTACTTCGGTCCGACCGAGAATCCCTTGATGATCGCCTCGATGTCGCCGGCCTGTTCCTTGGCCTGCTCGGCGTAGGTCGTGACGGTCAGCTGGATCAGGTAGTGGATGCCCGGCCGCGGCGGCGACGGCTGGGCGATCACGATCCGGTTGTACGACTGCATCCGGCGGTTGTGCAGGTCGTAGCTGCCCTCGATCATCGCCGATGGATAGCCCTGGAAGTCCTCGCTGGAGCTGTAGAGCTTCTTGAAGTTCTCCGACAGCAGCGCGTCGGCGTCGGAGTGCTTGAGAGCGTCCTTGACGTCGAAGTCGCCCGACAACTGGAACACCATCAGCATCGCCAGGGGATAGGTGTCGTTCTTGGCGATCGTCACGGTGCCGGGCGAGTAGTTGAGGTTCTTGTAGCCCGTCCAGCCCGGTGGCCGCGGCAGCGTCACCTTGAGATCGGTGAGCTGGTCGGGGACCACCTGCTTGCTCTGCACCCCGAGCTTGTTCAGGTAGTCGGGGAACGGGATCAGGCTGGCCTTGTCCACCGGAGTCGTGCTGGTGGTCGGCGTCGTCGACCAGATCGACTTGTAGTCAGGTGTTTTCGCCTCGCACGCGGTGAGTGCCAGAGCGATGGACGCCGACGCCACGGCCACCCGCAGCAGGGTCACAGAATCTCGCGGACCGCGTCGATCGGGCGGGCCAGCCGGGTGCCCTTGTCGGTGACGACGAACGGCCGCTCGATCAGGATCGGGTGTTCGGCCATGGCGTCGAGCAGCTGCTCGTCGGTGGCGTCGGCGAGATTGAGTTCGGTGTAGAGGGCTTCGCGCTTGCGCACCGCGGTGCGGACGTCGATGCCCGCATCCGTGATCATCGCCGCGATCTCGGCCCGGGTCGGCGGCGTCTTCAGATACTGCACGACCTCGGGCTCAATGCCGTTCTCCCGCAACAGATCCAGCGTCTTGCGGGAGGTCGAGCACTTCGGGTTGTGGAAAATCCGGGCCATTTAGGCGGATCCGTCGAAAAGGCCGGTAACCGAGCCGTTTTCGAACACCGCGCGGATGGTCGACGCCAGCAGCGGCGCGATCGACAGCACGGTCAGGGCGTCGAACTGTTTGTCCGGCGTGATGGGCAGCGTGTTGGTGACGATGACCTCGCGGGCACCGCAGTCGGCGAGGCGCTGGGCCGCCGGGTCGGACAGCACGCCGTGGGTCGCGGCGATGATGACGTCCTTGGCGCCGTCCTCGCGCAGCAGCTTGACCGCGCCGGCGATGGTGCCACCGGTGTCGATCATGTCGTCGGTCAGGATGCAGGTCTTGCCCTTGACCTCACCGACGACGCGGTTGGCCTTGACCTGGTTGGGTACCAGCGGATCGCGGGTCTTGTGGATGAAGGCCAGGGGCACGCCGCCCAGGGAGTCGGCCCACTTCTCGGCGACGCGCACACGGCCGGAGTCGGGGGAGACGACGACGAGGTCGGAATCGGAGTACTTGTCACCGATGTAGCCGCACAGCAGCGACTGGCCGCGCATGTGGTCGACGGGGCCGTCGAAGAAGCCCTGAATCTGGTCGGTGTGCAGGTCGACCGAGACGATGCGGTCGGCACCGGCGGTCTTGAGCAGGTCGGCGACCAGGCGGGCCGAGATGGGCTCGCGGCCGCGGTGCTTCTTGTCCTGGCGCGCGTACGGGTAGAACGGCAGGATCGCGGTGATCCGCTTGGCCGACCCGCGCTTGAGCGCGTCGATCATGATGAGCTGTTCCATCAGCCAGTGGTTCAGCGGCGCGGGGTGGCTCTGCAGCACGAAGGCGTCACTGCCACGCACCGACTCGTCGAAGCGGACGAAGATCTCGCCGTTCGCGAAGTCCCGGGACGTCTGCGGGGTGACCTCGATGCCGAGCTCTTTGGCGACCTGTTCGGCCAGTTCGGGGTGCGCGCGCCCCGAGAAGAGCATCAGATTTTTGCGGTTGTCGGTCCAGTCCGTGGCCACTGTGTGCTGCTTTCGCGGTGGGGGATCGATACGCGGTAATGGTACTTGCCGGTAACCCGGAACTGTTGCCGGGTTACCAGAACACCAACAACAAACGTCGAGCTCAGCTCTCGCCGCGCGCTTTCCTGGCGGCGGCGGCGGCCTTCGAGTCGGGGCGTTTCCGCTCGACCCAGCCCTCGATGTTGCGCTGCTCACCCTTCGAAACGGCCAGCGCACCAGGAGGTACGTCCTCGCGGACCACGGTGCCGGCGCCGGTGTAGGCGCCGTCGCCGACGCTCACGGGTGCGACGAACATCGTGTCCGAGCCGGTGCGCACGTGGGATCCGATGGTGGTGCGGTTCTTGGTCTCGCCGTCGTAGTTGACGAAGACGCTGGACGCGCCGATGTTGCTGTACTCGCCGATGTCGGCGTCGCCGACGTAGGTCAGGTGCGGCACCTTGGTGCCGGTGCCGATCTTCGAGTTCTTGACCTCGACGAACGCGCCCAGTTTGCCGTCGGCGCCCAGTTCGGTGCCCGGCCGCAGGTAGGTGAAGGGTCCGACGGTGGCGCCGGCGCCGATGACGGCCAGCTGCCCGTGGGTGCGGATCACCTCGGCGCCGTCGCCGACCTCCATGTCGGTCAGTGTGGTGTCGGGGCCGATGACGCAGTTCGCGCCGATGTCGGTGGCGCCCAGCAGCTGGGTGCACTGCTTGACGACGGTGTCGCGGCCGATGCTGACGTCGACGTCGATCCAGGTGGTGGCCGGGTCGATGATCGTGACGCCGGCACGCTGGTGCCCGGCGATGATGCGGCGGTTCAGCTCGGCGGCCACCTCGGACAGCTGCACGCGGTCGTTGACACCGGAGACCTGCGCGCTGTCGTCGACGTGGTGGGCCCGGACGATCTGGCCGTCGCCGCGCACGATCGAGATGGCGTCGGTGAGGTAGAGCTCCTGCTGGGCGTTGTCCGAGCGCAGCCGGCTCAGTGCCGACCGCAGGGCCGCCGCGTCGAACGCGTAGACCCCGGAGTTCACCTCGCGGATGGCGCGCTGGGATTCGGTGGCGTCGGCCTGCTCGACGATGCCGATCACCTCGTGGTCCTGCGTGCGCAGGATGCGGCCGTAGCCCGTCGGGTTGGTGACGGTCGTGGTCAGCACCGTGGCGGCCGCGGTGGCGGCGGCGTGGGTGTCGACGAGGCCCTCGATGGTGTCGGCGTCGAGCAGCGGCACGTCACCGGCAGTGACGACGACCGTGCCGGCGAAATCATCGGGCAGGACGGACAGGCCGCAGCTGACGGCGTGCCCGGTGCCGAGCTGTTCGTCCTGGATGGCGACGGTGACGGTCCGGCCGAGCCGGCCCGAGATTTCATGCACATGGGCGGTGACGCGCTCGCGTTCCTTGCCGACGACCACCACGAGGTGCGTCGGATTGACCTTGGCCACGGCATGCAGCGCGTGCGCCAGCATGCTGCGGCCGGCCAGCGTATGCAGGACCTTCGGGATGTCGGAGCGCATCCGGGTGCCCGACCCGGCTGCCAGGACGATGACAGCGGCTTCGCCTCGAGTCACGTACGCCTCTCTCTACGCGATGTCGCGCTTTGACTGCTCAGCGCTCCACCAATGGTCGCTCAATGGTCGCTTGGCACGTCTTGCTCCGTCGCCAGGACTCGAACCTGAACTATCTGAACCAAAATCAGAGGTGCTGCCGATTACACCACGACGGATTACTCGCCAGAGACTCTAATGCAAGCGGATAGGCTGGCGACCATGGCAGCGGCGGAGAACGGGGCGCGCAGCCCTCGTGCGCGCATGACCGGCAGTGAACGCCGTCAGCAGCTCATCGAGATCGCGAAGTCGCTGTTCGCGGAGCGGGGTTACGACGGCACCTCCATCGAGGAGATCGCGCAGCGCGCCAACGTCTCCAAGCCGGTGGTCTACGAGCATTTCGGCGGTAAGGAAGGCCTCTACGCCGTCGTCGTCGACCGGGAGATGTCCGCGCTGCTCGACGGCATCACGTCGTCCCTGACCAACAACCGGTCGCGAGTGCGGGTTGAGCGGGTGGCGCTGGCGCTGCTGACGTACGTCGAGGAGCACACCGACGGTTTCCGCATCCTGATCAGGGATTCGCCGGCGGCTATTACATCGGGCACCTACTCGACGCTGCTCAACGACGCGGTCAACCAGGTCAGCTCGATCCTGGCCGGCGACTTCTCCCGTCGCGGGCTCGACCCGGAGCTGGCCCCGCTCTATGCGCAGGCGCTCGTCGGCTCGGTGTCGATGTCCGCGCAGTGGTGGCTGGACACCCGCGAACCGAAGAAGGAAGTCGTCGCGGCGCACCTGGTCAATCTGATGTGGAACGGCCTGACGCATCTCGAGTCCGACCCGGAGCTGCACGAGAACTGAGTCGTAGCTCGCCCAACATGAGCTTGTGTGCGAGATTCGGCGCAGAGTTGGCACACAAGCTCATGTTCGGCTGAAGCTGTTACCCGCAGTCGCGCAGCAGCAGGTCCGCGGTGGTCTCCCGGCGGATCAGCGGCCGCACCCGCCTATCGCACACGGCGATGACCGGCGGCCGGGTCGTCATGGTGAAGTTCGACGCCATGCTGTGGTGGTAGGCGCCGGTGCACGCGGTGGCGAGCAGATCGCCGGGGTGGACGTCGTCGGGCAGGTCGAGATGGTCGGCGATGACGGATCCGTCGCGGCCGACGACGGTGGACCCGCGCGTGGGTCCGAGCGGATGCCGGTTGGCAAGGGCGACAGTGTAATTCGCGACGGGCGCGGAATGCGGATGGCTGCCGTCGACGGTGACGACGGCGCGGCCGTCGGTGCGGGCCGACACCGATTGCACGCGGTGCAGTGTCACGCCGGCGCGGCCGCTGATCGCCCGGCCGGGTTCGACGACGAGCCGCGGCCGCGGGAACCGGTTGGCGGCGCAGGCGGCGTCGAGGGCGTCTTCGAGGAAATCGGCCAGGGCCGGCACGTCGAGGTCGGGTTCGCCGGTCCGGTAGGCGATGGCGTGGCCGCCGCCGATGTTCAGTTCGGTGAGCACTACGCCGTGGGCGGCGCGCACATCGGTCATGGTGTCGATGAGTGCGCGCACGGCTTCGACGTAGACCTCCGGTTCGGCGATCTGCGTGCCGAGATTGCAGTACAGCCCGGCCAGCGGCAGTTGCGGCGTGGCCAGTGCGCGACGGACGGTCGGCAGCACGTCGACACCAGGGCGGACCTGCAGCAGCACCGCCTGCCGCCGGCGCGCGACGCCGGCCAGATAGGCCATCTCGATGGGGCAGTCCAGCACGATGCGGCCGACGCCGGCGCCCGCTGCGGTCGCCAGCTCGTCGACCGACTTGCCGCTGCCGTGGACGACGATGCGCGCCGGGTCCATGCCGCCGGCGAGGGCGGTGGCCAGCTCGGCCGTCGAACACACCGCCATGCCGAGGCCGGCCTCGTGCACCCAGCCGGCAACGGTCCTGGTCAGCAGGGACTGGGCGGCGTAGACGACCTCGACGCCGCGCAGCGTGGTGCGGTAGTGCTGGGCCCGCTTGCGGAAGTCGGCCTCATCCAGAACGTATGCGGGCGTGCCGAACTCGTCGGCGACGTCGGTGAGCGCGACCGACCCGACGCAGAGTCGTCCCAGCGCGTCGACCTGGGTGGTCGACGGCCAGATGGTGGTGTCGATGCGCGGACGCATGGCGCCCCGCAGGGACGGCAGGATGTCGAGCAGTGTCATGGATCCACCCTGCGCCCGGAATCGCCCGCTGAGCGCCCCGTTGACGATCCCTTGACGGGACGGTGCCCAATATTGACGAAGTCCTGCGAACTACAATCGGAGGCATCATGACCTCCCCGGGGCAGCAATCGATCCAAACCCCGTTGGCGGGGCTCGTCCAACTCGCACTCACCGATCCTGGCCTGCAGGAATTGACGCGGCAGGCCGCCGAGGGTGTCGCTGAGCAGGCTCTGGTGGGCCCGGTCAGCGCGCGGCTCCCGGTCGCGGCCGCGCTGGCCGCCGCCGGCCCGGTGCTCGTCGTCACGGCCACCGGTCGCGAGGCCGACGACCTCGCCGCCGAACTGCGGGCCGTCCACGGCGACGCCGTGGCGCTGTTCCCGTCGTGGGAGACGCTGCCGCACGAGCGGCTCTCGCCCGGCGTGGACACCGTGGGTGCCCGGCTGACGGTGCTGCGCCGGCTGGCGCGGCCCGACGACGCCCGCCTCGGCCCGCCGCTGCGCGTGGTGGTCACGACGGCCCGGTCACTGCTGCAGCCGCTGGCCGGCGGCGTGACCGACGCCGAACCCGTGACGCTGACCATCGGCGGTGAAGCGGACTTCGACGACACCGTGGCGCGGCTGGTCGAACTGGCCTACACGCGCGTCGACATGGTGGGCAAGCGCGGCGAATTCGCCGTCCGCGGAGGCATTCTCGACGTCTTCACGCCGACCGCCGAGCACCCCGTGCGTGTCGAGTTCTGGGGCGACGAGGTCACCGAGATGCGGATGTTCTCGGTGGCCGACCAGCGGTCCATCCCCGAGATCGCCGTCGACACCGTGATCGCGATGCCCTGCCGTGAACTGCTGCTGACCGCGGACGTCCGCGACCGCGCCGCCGAGATCGGCGCGGATCTGCCCAGTAGCGACAACCAGGTCACCGGCAGCATCGCGGACATGATGGCCAAGCTCGCCGAAGGCATTCCGGTCGACGGCATGGAGGCGCTGCTGCCGGTGTTGCGCCCCGGCGAGCTGGCGCTGCTCACCGATCGGCTTCCGGCCGGTGCGCCGCTGCTGATCTGCGATCCGGAGAAGGTGCGCACCCGCGCCGCCGATCTGATCAAGACCGGCCGCGAGTTCCTGGAGGCCTCGTGGTCGGTGGCCGCCGTGGGCGGTGACGCACCGATCGACATTGAGCAACTTGGTGGTTCGGGTTTCCGGGACTTCGCGGAGATCCGGGAGGCGGCGGCCGCCGGTGGCCACCCGTGGTGGACGCTGAGCCAGTTGGCCAACGAGTCGGCGCAGGAGCTCGACATCCGGCCGGCGCCGTCGGCGCGCAGTCAGCAGAGCCTCGAAGAGATCTTCGCGATGCTGCGGGCACACATCGCCACCGGCGGGCTCGCCGCGGTGGTGACCCCGGGCACCGGTACCGCGCACCGCGTCGTCGAGCAGCTCGGTGAATCCGATGTCGCCGCAACGATGTTGGAGCCCGGCGAGGTGCCGAAGCCCGGTGTCGTCGGCGTGCTCAAGGGCCCGCTGCACGACGGTCTGGTGCTGTCCGGCGTCAACCTCGTGATCATCACCGAGACCGACCTGACGGGTAACCGGGCCGGGGCCACCGAGGGCAAAAGGCTTGCCGCCAAACGGCGTAACGTCGTCGATCCGCTGGCGTTGACGGCCGGCGACCTGGTGGTGCACGACCAGCACGGCATCGGCAAGTTCGTCGAGATGACCGAGCGCGTGGTCGGTGGCGCGCGGCGTGAGTATCTGGTCCTGGAGTACGCATCGGCCAAACGTGGCGGCGGGTCCGACCGGCTGTACGTGCCGATGGATTCGCTGGACCAGCTGTCCCGATACGTCGGCGGCACCGAGCCCACGCTGAGCCGGCTCGGCGGCAGCGACTGGACCAACACGAAGACCAAGGCGCGCAAGGCCGTTCGTGAGATCGCTGGTGAGCTGGTCTCGCTGTATGCCAAGCGGCAGTCCGCGCCGGGGCATGCCTTCGCCCCGGACACCCCGTGGCAGGCCGAGATGGAAGACGCGTTCGGCTTCACCGAGACCATGGACCAGTTGACCGCCATCACCGAGGTCAAGGCCGACATGGAGAAACCGGTTCCGATGGACCGGGTCATCTGCGGTGACGTCGGCTACGGCAAGACCGAGATCGCGGTGCGCGCGGCGTTCAAGGCCGTGCAGGACGGCAAGCAGGTCGCGGTCCTGGTGCCGACGACGCTGCTGGCAGACCAGCACCTGCAGACCTTCACCGCGCGCATGGCCGGCTTCCCGGTGACGGTCAAGGGCCTGTCCCGCTTCACCGATCCGGCTGAATCCCGTTTGGTGATCGAGGGTTTGAAGGACGGCTCGGTCGACGTGGTGATCGGCACGCACCGGTTGCTGGCGACGGGCGTCACGTGGAAAGACCTGGGTCTGGTGATCGTCGACGAGGAGCAGCGGTTCGGCGTCGAGCACAAGGAGCACATCAAGTCGATGCGCACCCACGTCGACGTGTTGACCATGAGCGCGACCCCGATCCCGCGCACCCTGGAGATGAGCCTGGCCGGCATCCGGGAGATGTCGACGATTCTGACGCCGCCCGAGGAACGCTTCCCGGTGCTGACTTACGTTGGGCCGCATGACGATAAGCAGGTCGCCGCGGCCCTGCGGCGCGAGCTGTTGCGTGATGGGCAGGCGTTCTACATCCACAACCGGGTGAAGTCGATCGACAGCGCCGCCGCCCGGGTGCGCCAGCTGGTGCCGGAGGCGCGCGTCGTGGTGGCACACGGGCAGATGCCCGAGGAGTTGCTGGAGAAGACCGTCGAGGGCTTCTGGAACCGCGACTACGACATCCTGGTCTGCACCACGATCGTCGAGACGGGCCTTGATATCTCGAACGCCAACACGCTGATCGTGGAGCGCGCCGACACCTTCGGTCTGTCGCAGCTGCACCAGCTGCGTGGCCGGGTGGGCCGCAGCCGCGAGCGCGGCTACGCGTATTTCCTGTACCCGCCTGAGGTTCCGCTCACCGAGACCGCGCACGACCGGCTGGCCACCATCGCGCAGAACAACGATCTGGGCGCCGGCATGGCCGTGGCGATGAAGGACCTCGAGATTCGCGGGGCGGGCAACGTCCTGGGTGTCGAGCAGTCCGGACACGTCGCGGGCGTCGGCTTCGACTTGTATGTCCGGCTGGTCGGCGAGGCCGTGGAGGCCTACCGCGCCGCGGTCGATGGGAAAACCATTGCGGCGGTGGAGGAGCCGAAGGAGGTGCGGGTCGACCTGCCGATCGATGCGCACCTGCCGCCCGACTACATCGGCAGCGACCGGCTGCGGCTCGAGGCCTACCGCCGGTTGGCCGCGGCGTCCGACCACGCGGCGGTGGCGTCCGTCGTCGAGGAGTTGGTGGACCGCTACGGACCGCTGCCCGAACCTGCGCAGCGCCTGGTCGCGGTGGCCCGCCTGCGGCTGCTGTGCCGCGAGTACGGCGTCACCGAGGTCAGCGCGATCTCGGACTCGACCATCCGGCTGACGCCCCTGACGCTCATGGACTCCGGGCAGCTGCGGCTCAAGCGGATGTATCCCGGCGCGACGTACCGGGCCACCACGTCGACGGTGCAGATCCCGATCCCGCGGGCCGGCGCCGGGGTCGGCGCACCCCGCATCCGTGACCTGGAGTTGGCCCGCGCGGTAGCCGGTCTGCTGCTGGTGCTCGACGGGAAAGCGGCAGGTGAAGTTGATATAACCGACCTGGGAGGTAGTGCGGTGGGAGAGGCGGATCGCGCATGACGGTCGTCCTGGTCGATCCGCGCCGCCCCTCGCTGATGCCGATCGACGCGCTGGGGCTGCTCACCGGCGACGTGCAGTACACCGAGGAACTGCCGATCAAGGTGCCATGGTCGTTGCCGTCGGGCCGGCCGGCCTACGGTGACGCCGACAATCCGGCACCGGTGCTGCTGTCCTCCGACCCGGAACATCCGCAGGTGCGGGCCCGGCTCGCGGCCGGCGAGAAGCTGATCGCCGCGGACGGTGCGCAACCGGGCGAGCGGCTCATCGACGCCGTCACGATGATGGACAAGCTGCGCACCAACGGTCCGTGGGAGAGCGAGCAGACGCACGACTCGCTGCGCCGGTACCTGCTGGAGGAGACCTACGAGCTGTTCGACGCGGTGCGGGGCGGCAACGCCGACGACGTCCGCGAGGAACTCGGAGATGTCTTGCTGCAGGTGCTGTTTCACGCCCGCATCGCCGAAGACGCGCCGCTGCACCCGTTCGGCATCGACGACGTGGCCGACACCCTGATTCGCAAGCTGGGCAACCGCGTGCCGGCAGTGCTTGCCGGGCAAGAGATTTCGCTGGAAGACCAGATCGCCCAGTGGGAAGAGCGCAAGGCTTTGGAAATGCGGGCGAAGGCGTCGCCCCGCATTTCGTGCATGGACGAGGTGCCGACGGCGCTGCCGGCGCTGGCCCTGGCGCAGAAGCTGATCGAACGGGCCGGCACTGCCGGTTTGCCGTCCGATCTGCTTCCGGCCGGACTCACCTCGGTGACCCTGGCGCCCGACTTCGACGCCGAAAGTGCCTTGCGCACAGTGGCTCTGGAATTCATCGATACCGTGCGCGAGACCGAGCGCCGCATCGTCGCCGCCCGCCGCGGCGACGAAGTGGCGGTGGAGTTGGACGCGGCACCGCTGGGTGCCGTGTCAGAGGATGAGTGGCGGGAGCACTGGCCGGCTCAGGCCGACTGAGTCGCGGCCTCGTCGATCAGGTCGGCCACGGCCACTGCCTGCGAAGCCAGCGACGCGTGGCTGGCGTTCAGTTCGATGATCTTGCGCGGGTTGATCCGCTCCGCCATGCGGCGTTCGTTGTCGGGGTGGATCATACGGTCCTGCGTCGAGACCTGGTACCACGACGGCTTGACCCGCCAGGCCGGTGCGGTCACCGTGTCGCCGAAAGTCGATGCCAGCGGGGCCTTTTGGGTCACGGCCATGACGAGGGCGTCATCGTCGGACAGGTCCTGACAGAAGCTCTCGTGGAACTTGTCCTGGCGGACCCACAGGTAGCCGTCTGAATCGGGTGCGAGGTTGGCTGCCGCCGCGGGCGGCATCTCTTGCGTGATTCCGCCCGGGCTCTCGCCGGCGTCCGGTGCGAAGGCCGCGATATAGACCAGGGCCGTCACATTGGGCAGGTCGCCGGCTTCGGTGATGACGGCGCCACCGTACGAGTGCCCGACCAGAACGACGGGTCCGTCGACCTGACTGACCATCTTGCGGGTGCGTTCAGCGTCGTCGGCCAGCGACGTCAGCGGGTTCTCCACCGCGCGCAGCGACGAGTAGCCGCGCCGGTTCAGTTCGACGATCACGTTGGCCCAGTGGGCCGCGCCGCCCCAGAATCCGTGGACGAGGACGACTGTTGGTTTTTCGGTCATGCGGTGACAGTATTTGGACGATGAGGCAAGTTCAATGACCGATACGGCGTCAAACTTTGCCGATTCACCGGCATCTGGAGCGGATGCGTTCTCCGAGATCCTCGACACCGTACGGCTGCGCGGTCAGGACGTCGTTCGTTATGCACCCCGTTCCGTGCCGTTCACCATCGCGATGCCCGGGCAACGACTGCTGCATATCGTCGAGCACGGCGACGTCCGGCTCCGGGTGAGCGATGGCGGTCCGGCGATCACCCTGCATGACGGTGACCTCGTGCTGCTGGCCCGGGGTGACCGGCACCAGCTGCAGGCGGGCCCGAGTGTGCCGGTCCGTGAAACCGTCGATGCCGACCGCTACACCGACGAAGGCGAACTCCCGCAACAGGATTCGCCGCGCTGGGTGACCGGGACGTTCGCGGTCGACGACGCCGTCGCTGATCCGCTGTTGTCGGTGTTGCCCCCGGCCATCGTGGTGTCCGGTGGCGGCGTCGATCGGGAGTGGCTGGAGGTCAGCCTGCGGCTGCTGGTGGCAGAGGTCGCGGCGCCGCGGCCCGGCTCGGCGGTGATGATCTCGCGCATCCTGGACCTGCTGTTCATCCACACCCTGCGGGCCTGGTCGCGCGACGCCGCCGCGCCGTCAGGCTGGCTGACTGCGGCGCTGGATCCGGTACTGGGCCAAGTGCTTTCGGCTGTTCACCAGGACCTGGCGCGGCCGTGGTCGGTCGCCGAACTCGCCCAGATGGCCAACCTGTCACGGACCGCGTTCGCCGAGCGGTTCACCCGCCTGCTGGGGTGTCCGCCCGCCGGCTACCTCATCGACCGCAGGCTCGACCGGGCGGCGCAGTTGTTGCGGACCGATACCGCGTCGGTCGCCGCCATCGCGGCGGCAGTGGGTTACACCTCCGAGGCGGGCTTCAGCCGGGCGTTCAGCCGACGGTTCGGGGCCCCGCCGCTGCGCTGGCGCAACACCGTCGGCCGCACGGACTGACTCACGAACTTGGGATCGGTAGCCGGCCGGCCCCGGTGTGATTGCTCCAACGACGCCGACAACGAGCGTCCGAGCAACCTGAGGAAGGAATCACCATGAAGCTCCCCGCCGCCATCGAACAGCACGTCAACCGCTTCGACCGTCAGCAGAGCCTGATCATCGCGATCAGCACCGGCCTGTTGGCCTTCTGGTCGGGCTACCGCGTCGCCTGGTCGCTGTACCTGACCATGACCTACGACTTCCTGTTCGGCTCGCTGGTCTTCCAGATCGCACTGTGGGGCGTCATCGGTGCCGCGGCAGCGCTCGCGTCGTTCGCGTTCTACAACCGCTACCGCACCGCCGACCAGCCCGGCGCTCAGCCGAGCAGCGTCGACCCCCAGTAGTCCGACGAACCATCACGCACACCCGGCGGGCAGGCGAAGATGCCGCTGCCGGTGTGCGTGATGTATTCGTTCAGGGCGTCGTTGTCGGACAACTTGGTCTGCATCGGGATGAACGACTCGGCCGGGTTGCGGACGAACGCGATGAAGAACAGACCCGCATCCAGGTGGCCGAAACCGTCTGAGCCGTCGGTGAAGTTGTAGCCGCGGCGCAGAATCTGGGCGCCGTTGTTGGCTTCGGGGGATGCCAGCCGTACGTGCGAGTCGACGTCGATCAGCGGGGCGCCGTCGGCGCCCTTGCTCTCGAAGTCGAGCGGGGTGAACTCGTCGGTGTACCCGTTCGGGGCACCGCTGCCCTTCTGCCGGCCGATCACCCGCTCCTGCTCGGCCAGTACCGTGCGGTCCCACGATTCGATGAGCATCCGGATGCGCCGGCTGATCAGATACGACCCGCCCGTCATCCAGGCCGGTCCGTCGCCATTCGCGACCCAGACGTGCTTGTCGATGGCCGACGTGTCCTCGGCCTTGAGGTTGTTGGTTCCGTCCTTGAACCCGAACAGGTTTCGCGGTGTGGACTGGTTCCGCGTGGTCGACGACGTGCGGCCGAACCCGAGCTGCGAGTACCGCACCGCGACGGTGCCGAAGCCGACGCGCGCCAGGTTGCGGATCGCGTGCACCGCGACCTGCGGATCATTGGCGCAGGCCTGCACGACGATGTCGCCGCCACAGCGGGCCGGGTCCAGCTTCTCGTTGCGGAACTTGGGCAGGTCCACCAGATGCGCCGGTCGCTGCGCGTCGATGCCGAACCGGTCCTTGCCGTCCTTGCGGAAGAAGCCGGGGCCGAAGCCGATGGTCAGCGTCAATGCCGAGGGCGAAAGGCCAAGGGCCTCACCGGTGTCCGCCGGCGGGGCGTACGGATTGAGTCCGATGGCCCCGTGGGCGACGGCCTCTTCGCCGAGCGTCATGCGCTCGGCCATCTCGGTCCACTTCTTCAGCATCGCCACGACGTCGGCCTTCTTGTCCGTCGTGACGTCGAAGGTGGCGAAGTGCATGCGGTCCTGCGCCGCGGTGACGATGCCGGCCTGGTGGGTGCCGCGGAACGGCACCGGCTTACCCAGGTTGTCCTCGACGACGGCCGCGGAGGAGCGGCCGGCCAGCGCACCGGTGGCGGCGGCGCCGACGACGGCGGCCGTCACCCCGGCGGCGCCGAAGAGCTTGCGCCGGCTGAGCCCTCCGGACGCGGTCACGGTGGGCTCAGCGGCTGCCGGCTGGGGCTCACTGCTTGGCGACGACACCCTGCACCTCGCTGACCTCCTTGCTCAACGCGTCGATCGCTTGCGAAAGCTCTTGCCGCTGCGGCTCGGTCACCTTGTCGTAGGAGATGAAGCCGTCGCCCTCGCGGTACTTGTCGAGCAGCTGCTGGACCTTCTCGAAGGCCGCCTCGACGTCCTTGCCCAGCTGCGGGTTGCGCTCGTCGAGGATCGGGTCGACGGAGCCGACCGCAGTGCGCGAGCCCTCGATGTTGGCCTGGAAGTCCCAGAGGTCGGTGTGGCTGAAGATGTCTTCCTCGCCGCTGATCTTGGTCTTGGCGATCTCGTCCAGCAGACCCTGCGCGCCACCGGCGATCTTGGTGGAGTCGATGGTCCACTTCGGATCCTTGACGCCCGCGTCGAGCTCCTTGACGTCGGCGACCAGCTGGTCGGCCACGGCGCCGCTGTCGGGCTGCAGGCCGGTGACCCACAGCTCCTTCTCGAGACGGTGGAAACCGGTCCACTTGTCGCCCGGTTTCACGTCGGCTTCCCGGAGGTCGATCCGCGGGTCCAGGTCGTTGGGGAACGACTCGGCGACCGGCTCGATGCGCTCGTAGAACGTGCGGGCCTTCGGGTACTGCGCCTTGGCGGCGGGGACGTCGCCCTTCTTCACGGCGGCGGCGAACGCCTCGGTGGCGGGCAGGAGCGCCGTGGTCTGCTCGATGACGTACTTCTTGTAGAAGTCCGCGGCGGCCTTGAACTTGCCCGTGTCGTCGATCTTGACGGTGTCGCCGGTGACGGTGAAGTCACCACGGATGCCGTCGCCGACCATGCCCGGCTTGCACGCGGTCTTGTAGGTGCCGGCTTCGGGCAGCTGCACGATCAGCTTGCGCTGCAGGCCGGGGGAGACGTTCTCGATCTCGCCCATGACCTTGTCGCCGGGGCCGTAGACGTAGAACTCGGTGACCTTGGTGCCGTTGTTGGTGACGACGAACGTGCTCGCGCCCGTCTTGGCCGACGTCGCCGACAGCTTGCAGGCGTCGTCGGTGGCGGTCACGGTGATCTCGCCCGAGGCGGACTTGTTCTCGTCCGACTTGGAGGTGCACGCGGAGACCGCGGTCAGGCCGGCGAGCAGGGCTACCGAGGCAGCTACGCCGGTCTTGACGTTGAGGGCGGCGAGATTCACTTGGCGGACCTTTCGAGGGTGGCAGCAGGGGCGGGTTTGGCTGCGACGGGTCGCAGGAAAAGCGTCAGGACGATCAGCAGGTAGGCCAGCCAGCAGACGAACTGCAGAATGGTCGGGGTCGGGCTGACATTGAAGACGCCCTGGATCACCTGGCCGTACCAGGCTGACCAGTTGAATGTGCCGGTCAGGTCGAAGGCCTTGGCGCCCAGACCGGGCAGCCAGCCGACGGTCTGCAGCGCGCCGATGCCGTAGGACAGGATGCCGGCGGCGACGACGACCAGGAAGGCGCCGGTGTACTTGAAGAACTTGGTCAGGTTGATTTTCAGCGAGCCGACGTACATCGCGTACGCGAAGGCGATGGCGATCAGCAGGCCGATCACGAGCCCGGCCAACGGCCACGCGGTCGACGCGTTGGCGTAGCCGACCATGAACAGCGCCGTCTCGACGCCCTCGCGGCCGACGGCCAGGAAGGCCAGGGTGGCGACGGCAATCCCGCCGGTCTCCAGGGCGCGCGCCATATCGCTGCGCAGCTCGCCGGAGATGGTCGCGGCGGCCTTTCGCATCCACAGCACCATGGTCGTGACGATGATCACCGCGACCAGGGACGCGACGCCGGCGATGGCCTCAGCCGCCAGGCCGGAGATGGTGTTCTCGCTGAGCTGGATGGACAGGAAGACGGCGATGGTCATCGCGATGGCGCCCGCGACCCCGAGCCAGACCCACTTGAGGGCGTCACGGCGGTCGGACTTCACGAGGAAGGCGATGAGGATGGTGACGACAATCGCAGTTTCGAGGCCTTCACGGAGCCCGATCAGCAAGCTGCCAAATAGCTGTGAGGAAATGCCGGGGCCCGCGGCGACCAGCGCTGTCGAGACCGCGAAAGTGGTGGTCATTCGCAATCCTTAGATAGACTAATCGGCAACACAGGTTTGCCTTGCCAAAGGAAGGCAAGCCAACCTTATCAGCGGATGGGCGGCCGTCGTACCGTCGCGCCGGAAAGCTTGCGCTTCGGAGTGCACTCAGCTCGGCATGCGACGATGGCGGGACGACGAATCCGTCGAGAATCTCTGGGTATAGGGGAGTACCGGTGTTGCGAGCGCGTTGGCTGCGGGCGAGCGCTGTTGTCTCCGCGACGGCGCTCCTGATGGCCTCGAGCTGCTCGTTTCAGCCCGGCTACCTGCGCGGAGTGCCGCCACCGCCCGGGCCCGCGGTGCCCCCGATCAACACCCATGTGAAGGGACGCGGCGCCGATCAGCTGCGTGACTGGGCCGAGCATCTGGCACCGCCACTCGGCATTCCGGTCATGGCGCTGGAGGCCTACGGGTACGCCGCGCGCGTGGCCGAGGTCGAGAACCCCAAGTGCCACATCGCGTGGACGACGCTGGCGGGCATCGGCATGGTCGAGAGCCACCACGGCACCTACCGCGGCGCGACCATCGCCCCGAACGGCGACGTCACGCCCCCGATCCGCGGCGTGCCACTCGACGGCACCATGAACAACCTGCGGATTCCGGACACCGACTCCGGCGGCATGGACAGCGACGACGCCGTCGACCGCGCCATGGGGCCCATGCAGTTCATCCCGGATACGTGGCGGTTGTACGGCGTCGACGCAAACAACACCGGCTTCGCCAGCCCCGACAACATCGACGACGCGGCGCTGTCGGCGGCGGGCTATCTCTGCTACCGCGGCAAGGATCTGTCCAGCCCGCACGGCTGGATGGACGCGCTGCACGCCTACAACATGTCCGACGACTACGCCCGCGCCGTGCGGGACTGGGCAACGGCGTACGCCAACGGGCACCAGCGATAGGTTGCGATAGGTACCGGCAGCTGCCGCACTTCTACTACGGGCACCGTTTAGGCTGATGGGCGTTCGCACGAGTCCGTGACGCCAGAGGGAGACCCAAGTGCCAATCATCGAACAGGTCGGAGCCCGCGAGATTCTCGACTCTCGGGGAAATCCGACGGTCGAGGTCGAGGTCGCTCTGACCGATGGAACCTTCGCGCGCGCGGCGGTGCCGTCCGGTGCGTCGACCGGTGAGCACGAGGCTGTCGAGCTGCGCGACGGCGGCGCCCGCTACCTCGGCAAGGGCGTCGAGAAGGCCGTCGAGGCCGTGCTCGACGAGATCGCTCCCGCGGTCATCGGCCAGGCCGCCGATGACCAGCGCATCATCGATCAGGCGCTGCTGGACCTGGACGGCACCCCGGACAAGTCGCGTCTCGGCGCCAACGCCATCCTCGGCGTCTCCCTGGCCGTGGCGAAGGCCGCTGCCGACTCGGCCGGCCTGCCGCTGTTCCGCTACATCGGCGGCCCGAACGCCCACATCCTGCCGGTGCCGATGATGAACATCCTCAATGGTGGCGCACACGCCGACACCGGCGTCGACGTCCAGGAGTTCATGGTCGCCCCGATCGGTGCCCCGACCTTCAAGGAATCGCTGCGCTGGGGCGCCGAGGTCTACCACTCGCTCAAGTCCGTGCTGAAGAAGCAGGGCTTGGCGACGGGCCTCGGTGACGAGGGCGGTTTCGCGCCCGACGTCGCCGGCACCCACGCCGCGCTCGAGCTCATCAGCACCGCCATCGACGCCACCGGCCTCAAGCTGGGCAGCGACGTGGCGCTGGCCCTGGACGTCGCGGCTACCGAGTTCTACACCGACGGAACCGGTTACGCCTTCGAGAATCAGACCCGTACCGCCGAGCAGATGGCCGAGTTCTACGCCTCGCTGCTCGATGCGTTCCCGCTGGTGTCCATCGAGGACCCGCTGTCGGAGGACGACTGGGACGGCTGGGTCGCGCTGACCAACGCCATCGGTGACCGCGTCCAGCTCGTCGGCGACGACCTGTTCGTCACCAACCCGGAGCGTCTGGAAGAAGGCATCGAGAAGGGCGCCGCCAACGCGCTGCTGGTGAAGGTCAACCAGATCGGCACGCTCACCGAGACGTTGGACGCCGTCGCCCTGGCGCACGCCGCGGGCTACAAGTCGATGATGAGCCACCGCAGTGGCGAGACCGAGGACACCACCATCGCCGACCTGGCCGTCGCCTGCAGCTGTGGCCAGATCAAGACCGGTGCCCCGGCCCGCAGCGAGCGCGTCGCCAAGTACAACCAGCTGCTCCGCATCGAGGAGACCCTGGGCGACGCCGCGCGGTACGCCGGCGACCTGGCGTTCCCGCGTTTTGCGGTGGAAGCCAAGTAGTTTCGCGGGTCTGACCTACCGACATGGCCGATCCCAAACGGCGTTCCCCCGCCTCTCGCCCCGCCAAACCCGGCGAGGCGAAGCGGGGGCGTGCCGGGGCCGGCACGTCGGCGGCCAAGGCAGGTAACCGGCCCAAGGCTGAGCCGCGGCGCGTCCCGGAGAACCTGCCGGTTCCGGTCACCGAGCCCATCCGGCAGGCCTATGCGGAGTCGGTCGAGCACCATGCCGAGCAGCGGCTGGGGTCGGCGGCGCGGCGCGCGGCGATCCTCGCCGTCGTCGTGTGCGTGCTGACCCTGACCATCGCCGGGCCGGTGCGGACCTTCTTCGCGCAGCGCACCGAGATGCAGCAGTTGGCCACCGCCGAGTCCCAATTACGTTCGCAGATAGCCAATTTGGAGCAGCAGAAGGTGAAGTTGGCCGACCCGGTGTACATCGCCGCGCAGGCCCGTGAGCGGTTGGGCTTCGTGATGCCGGGTGACATCCCGTATCAGGTGCAACTGCCTCCCGGCGCCGTCACGACCCCCGTCGCGCCCGCGCCGTCGCCCACCGCCAAGAGCAACCAGCCCTGGTACACCGCGCTGTGGCACACCATTGCCGATCAGCCCCACGGACTGACGCCGGCACCGGCCGTCGTCCCGCCCGGTCCGGACGGGGTCACCCCGGAACCTGACGTGCCCCCGACCGATGTGCCCGCACCTCAGGCGCCGCCCGGTGGTTGACGCTGCTGATCTCGAAGCCGTTGCGGCCCAACTGGGGCGGGAACCGCGTGGCGTCCTGGAGATCGCCTACCGCTGTCCCAATGGTGAACCCGGCGTGGTCAAGACCGCGCCGCGGCTGCCCGACGGCACCCCGTTCCCGACGCTGTATTACCTGACCCATCCGGCGCTGACGGCTGCCGCCAGTCGCCTGGAGTCGTCCGGCCTGATGCGCGAGATGACCGAACGCCTGCAGGCCTCCGAGGAACTGGCGGCGGCGTACCGGCGTGCGCACGAGTCGTTCCTCGCCGAGCGCGATGCCATCGAGTCGCTCGGCACGACGTTCTCCGGCGGCGGGATGCCCGACCGGGTCAAGTGCCTGCACGTCGTGATGGCGCATTCGCTCGCAAAAGGCCCGGGCCTCAACCCCTTTGGTGACGAGGCGCTGGCATTGTTGGCCGTCGAACCGGCGATGGCGGGGATTCTGGATCCGAAGGTGTGGGTGTGAGTTCGCGCGTCGCTGCTGTTGACTGCGGCACCAACTCGATCCGTCTGCTCATCGCGGACGTCACCGACGGCCGGTTGCAGGACGTCCACCGCGAGATGCGGATCGTCACCCTCGGTGAAGGTGTCGACGCCACAGGCGAATTCGCGCCCGCCGCGCTGGCCCGGACCGAAGCGGCGTTGGCCGACTACGTCGAGGTGATGCTGGCGCACGACGTGTCCAAGGTGCGGATGGTCGCGACCTCCGCGGCCCGCGATGCCGGCAACCGCGACGAGTTCTTCGCCATGACGGCACGGCAACTGGGCCGCGTGATGCCGGGTGCGGTCGCGGAAGTGATCAGCGGCACCGAGGAAGCTGCGCTGTCGTTCCGTGGCGCTGTCGGCGAATTGGACCCGGCCACAGGGCCTTTCGTCGTCGTCGATCTGGGTGGCGGCTCGACCGAGGTGGTGCTCGGCGGTTCCGGTGCCGAGGCCGCCGACGTGGTGGCCAGCTTCTCGGCCAACATCGGCTGCGTGCGTCTCACCGAGCGGTGCCTGCAGACCGACCCGCCCACTGCCGACGAGGTCGCGGCCGCGCGTGCCGTCGTTCGCGAGAAGTTGGCGGAGGCTCTGGGCGTCGTGCCCATCGAAGGTGCCCGGACGTGGGTCGGTGTGGCCGGCACGTTCACCACGGTTGCCGCCCTGGCGCTGGGGCTACCGGAGTACGACTCCGAGGTGATTCATCTGTCCCGCATCGGAATTCCCGATGTGGTCAAGGTGTGCGACGAGCTGATCGCGATGCCGCGGGCGCAACGCGCCGAACTCGGCCCCATGCACCCGGGCCGGGTGCCGGTGATCGGCGGCGGATCGATCGTCGTCGAGGAATTGGCCCGCGAATTCGGTCAGCGGGCGGGGATCACGGAATTGGTGGTCAGCGAGCACGACATCCTGGACGGCATCGCGCTGTCGGTCTGACGCCGAGCGTGGGGGCTTACGCGGAAAATCGAAGCAAATCCCTCGTCAACCCCCACGGTCGACGGTCGAGATTTCTGGCTAGACCTTGCAGTTCGGGCGGTTGTGGCAGTGGTGTCCGTCGCGGCAGGCGTTGCACTGACAGCCACAGGTCGACACGTTCTTGGTGGAAACCTTCATTACTGATCACCCCTGTTGTCTCGGCTTATCGAGATATGACTACCTCACCATAGTTCGATCGCGGGGCGGAGTGAAGGTCGCAGAGGGGCCTGGACGGTGTCATGACAGACCGACGGCCGGAACCAGTCCTCGTGAGACTGACTTCCGGCCGTCGGCAGGGGGGTGATTCAGTTGGCTGTGTCGTCCGACGCCTGGACCATCGGGGCTGCCGGAGCGGCGGGCGCACCCAGCTGGCGGGCGACGAAGTCCGCGGCCTGGTTGGCCATGCCGTTGAACTTGTAGGCGCTGTGGGCGGAACGATCCAGGCCGCCGCCGCAGATCGGGTCGCCGGGGGCGCACAGCTGGATGGTCTTGCCGGCGTAGGCGCTGCCGATGTTGATGGCGGGCGCGGTGCGGTCGGCGACGCTCAGCACGAACGGGCTGGGGGTACCGAACAGGACGACGGCGGCGACGTGCGACGCGACCGAGGCGGGCATCGGGCCGGAGATGCCGGCGGGCAGGGCGAATCCGGCGGGAACGCTGCTCATGGTGCTGTAGCCGGCGACGGCCGCGCCCTGCGAGTAACCACCGATGACGATCTTGGTGGCGGGGCACGAGGCCGCGATGGACTCGATGCGGTTGGTGGCGTCGGCGACGCCGTCGGCGGCGGCACCGAAGTCCAGCGAGGCCGGGTAGTTCACGCCGTAGGCGTCGATGTTGCGGCCGGGCATCCGGGCGTTCAGTGCGTCGACGAAGGCTTGGCCGGTGGCACCGACGCCAGGGCCTTCGAAAGTGCCGCGGGCGAAGACGACCTCGACGTTGGCACAGGAGTCGTCGGCGGCGTTGGCCGTGGCGACCGGGCCGGCGATGGCGCCGGCGATGATCGTGAAGGCGGCCACGGCGGTCAGTGCCACCTTGCCGGCCGCGTTACGAATGGCGCTCATGTTGTTTTCCCCGTCCCTTGGAAGTACCAGTTGCCTGGTATAAGCCGAACGAGCGAGCTGCGATTCCGGCGGGCGGTGTGACGTACCGCATACGTAGGGCAACTAAGCATCGGGGATGATCTGCGGGCTCTGATGCGTTGGCCTCGGGCCGCGCAAATCAGGGTGTCGTCGTTCGCGCCACGGGAAGCGCGGCTGGTCGACCCGGTGACGGATAAAAATCAGTCGAACTGTGTGCGCCGAATTGTGAGGATGAAGCCGTGATCGACGACTGGCGCAGCATGAACCTGGCGAACTGGGAGGCGCGGGTACCGCTGCACACGGCGCCCGACGGATATGATCTGGCGGCCTTCGACGACCCCGAATACCTTTCGGCCGTAGTGCGTTACGACCTGCCGCGGCTCGGAAGGTTGGACGGCAGCGACGTGGTGCACCTGCAATGCCACATCGGTACCGACACGGTGTCGCTGGCCCGGCTCGGCGCCCGGTCGGTCACCGGCCTGGACTTCTCGCCCGCCGCGCTCGACGCGGGCCGCGCCCTGAGCCGTCGGGCCGATGCGGACGTGCGCTTCGTCGAATCCGATGTGGACGGGGCGGTCCGGGCGCTCGGTGCGGCGTGCTGCGACCTGATCTATACCGGGATCGGCGCCATCTGCTGGTTACCCGACATCCGCCGGTGGGCGGCCGTCGTCGCCGACCTGCTGAGGCCGGGCGGCCGGCTGTTCATGCGTGAGGGCCACCCGGTGCTGTGGGCGATGTGCGACCCGCGGCCCGACGGACTGCTGGTTCTGGAATACCCGTACTTCGAGACGGCGGGAACGGTTTTCGTCGACGACGAGAGCTACGCGGGCTCGGGTGTCATTGCGGCGCCGGAGTCGGTCAACTTCAACCACGGTCTCGGGGAGATCTTCACCGCCCTCACCGCGGCCGGACTTACCGTCACCGCGCTGGAGGAACACCGCGAGGTGCCATGGAACCCGTTGGGCGAGGCGATGATTCCCAGCCCTGATTTCGCGGAGGAGTACGTGCTCGCCCACGGGCGTGACCGGGTGCCGATGACCTACACCCTGCAAGCGGTGAAACGCTGACCTACTCCTGGAAGCGATAGCCCATCCCGGCTTCGGTCAGCAGGTGCTTGGGGTGTGACGGGTCGACCTCGAGCTTGCGACGCAGCTGCGCGAGATACACCCGTAGGTAGTGGGTCTCCTTGGCGTAGGCCGGCCCCCACACTTCCTTGAGCAGTTCCTCGCGGCCCACGAGCTTGCCGCGGTTGCGCACCAGCATCTCCAACATGCCCCACTCGGTAGGCGTCAGGTGCACCTCGTTGCCGCTGCGCGTCACCCGTTTGGCCGCCAGATCGACCGTGAATGAGGATGTCTCGACGACGGGCTCGTCCGTCTCGGACGCCGCCGCCCCACGGCGCACCGCGGCGCGGAGCCGGGCCAGGAACTCGTCCATGCCGAACGGTTTGGTGACGTAGTCGTCGGCGCCCGCGTCGAGGGCCTCGACCTTGTCCATCGAGTCGGTGCGCGCCGACAGCACGATGACGGGCGCGGTGAGCCAGCCGCGCAGCCCGGCCAGCACGTCGATGCCGGACATGTCGGGCAGGCCGAGGTCCAGGATCACGACGTCGGGTTTGTGCTCGGCGGCCGACTTCAGCGCCTCGGCGCCGGTGGCGGCGACAGAGACGTCGTAACCGCGCACCGACAGGTTGATGCGCAGGGCCCGCAGAATCTGTGGTTCGTCGTCGATGACCAGAACCCGTGTCACGCCCGATCCTTTCCGGCGGCTGCCAGGTCAACCACGACGGTCAGCCCGCCGCCGGGGGTGTCGGTGGCAGAAATGGTGCCACCCATCGCTTCGACAAAACCTCGCGCCACCGAAAGGCCAAGTCCCACACCGGTGCTGTTGTCATGATCGCCGAGCCGCTGGAACGGCGCGAACAGTTCCTCCTCGGCGCCGCGCGGAATGCCGGGCCCCTCGTCGACGATGGTGATGAGCACCCGCTCGCCGACCTGTCCGGCATTCACGCGCACCACGCTGCCCGCGGAGTAACGCAGCGCGTTGTCGATGAGGTTGACCAGCACCCGCTCCAGCAGGCCCGCATCGGCGAGCGCGACGGCGTCGCCCACTTCGACCTTGACCCGGTCGAGCCCACGGTTCGCGTAACCGGTTGCTCCACGGCTGATTCCGAGCAGCGCCCGCTGCACGACCTCTTCCATGTACACCCGCCGCAGCTCCGGTTTCACCACCCCGGCGGCCAGTCGCGACGAGTCGAGCAGATTGCCCACCAAGGCGGTCAGCTGGTCGACCGATTCCTCGACGGTGGCCAGCAGTTCGGCGGTGTCCTCGGGTGAGAACCCGACGTCCTCGCTGCGCAGGCTCGACACCGCCGCCTTGGCCGCGGCCAACGGGGTGCGCAGATCGTGGCTGACGGCGCTCAGCAGGGAGCGGCGCAGTTCGTCGGCCTTGGCCAGGGCTTCGGCGCGGCCGGCTTCCTCGGCCAGGGCGCGCTGGCGCACCAGGCCCGCCGCCTGCCGCGCGACGGCGCCGAGCACCCGGCGGTCGCGGGCCTCGGTCTTGCGGCCCGCCATCAGCAGCCAGTATTCGTCGTCGCTGACCTCGATGGCGGTGTCGGCGGAATCGACTGTCACGCAGGGGTCTTTGCCGACGCAAGCGACGATGCCGTCCTCTTCGTGCAGCAGGCTGACGGCCCGCTGCGCATACGTCTCGCGGACGCGTTCGAGCAGCGTGGTCAGGTCGGCGCCGCGCAGCACGCTGCCGGCGAACAGGGCCAGCAGCTCGGCTTCCTGCGACGCGTGCCGGGCTTCCCGGGACCGTTTGGCGGCGCCGTCGACCAGCGCGGCGACAGCGACCGCGACGGCCAGCAGCACCACGATGGTCAGGGCGCTGTCGGGGTCGGCGATGGTGAAGCTGTACCGCGGCGCGACGAAGAAGTAGTTGAGCAGCAGGCCCGACAGCACGGCCGACAAGGCGGCCGGGGCGACGCCACCGAGCAGCGCGACGACCAGCACGCCGATGAAGAACACCGCGCTCTCGCCGCCGATGTGCAGGAACGGATCCAGCAGCGCGGTGACGGCGGTGATGACGGCGGGCACGACGATGGCGGCCAGCCACGACGCCAGGTGCCGCTGCCCGCGGGTCGCCGTCGACCACGACCAGCCCGGCTGGGACTGCTCATGGGTGACCATGTGCACGTCGATCTTGCCGGAATTCTGGACGGTCTTGGCGCCGATGCCCTCGTCGAAGAGCCGGGCCCACCGCGACCGTCGCGACGTGCCCAACACCAGCTGGGTCGCGTTCATCTCGCGCGCGAAATCCAGTAGGGCGCTGGGGACGTCACCGTCACTGCCGCCGACGACGGTGTGCAGCGTGGCGCCGAGGCTGGCCGTCAGCTCACGCACCTTGCCCATCTGCGGGGCGGAGACGCCCGTCAGGCCGTCGCCGCGGACGACGTGCACCACCATCAGTTCGGCGCTGGATTTGGAGGCGATGCGCGACGCGCGCCGTACCAGTGTCTCGGATTCGGGGCCGCCGGTGACCGCCACGACGACGCGTTCGCGGGCCTCCCAGGTGTCCGAAATGTTGTGCTCGGCGCGGTATTTCGCGAGCGCGGCGTCAACCTGGTCGGCCAGCCACAGCAGTGCCAGCTCGCGCAGGGCGGTGAGGTTGCCCTGCCGGAAGTAGTTGGACAGCGCCGCGTCGACGCGTTCCGGTGCGTACACGTTGCCGTGGGAGAGCCTGCGGCGCAGGGCTTCCGGCGTGATGTCGACCAGTTCGATCTGGGCGGCGCTGCGCACCACGGAGTCCGGCACCGTCTCCTGTTGCTCGATGCCGGTGATCTGGGCGACGACGTCGTTGAGGCTTTCCAGGTGCTGGACGTTGACAGTGGAGATGACGGTGATGCCGGCGTCGAGCAGCTCTTCGACGTCCTGCCAGCGTTTGGCGTTCTTGCTGCCAGGCGTATTGCTGTGCGCCAGTTCGTCGACCAGCACCACCTCGGGGTGGCGGGCCAGCACGGCGGGGACATCCAGCTCGGCGAACGTCCCGCCGCGGTAGTCGATGAACCGCGGCGGGATCCGTTCGATGCCCTCCATCGCCTCGGCCGTCTTCTTGCGGCCGTGCGTTTCCACCACAGCCGCGACGACGTCGGTGCCACGTTCGAGGCGACGATGCGCCTCGCCGAGCATCGAGAAGGTCTTGCCCACGCCGGGTGCCGCACCCAGGTAGATGCGTAGCTCGCCCCGCTTGTCCGGCGTTCCCATGTCTCCCATCATCCAATACGGGCTGGGTACTTCTGGTCCAACGCGAGATTCAGCTGCAGGACGTTGACCCGCGGCTCACCCATGAAGCCCAGGGCGCGGCTGGTGGTGTTGTCGCGCACCAGCGCCCGGACCTGGTCGGCGGAAAGGTGTCGCGCCTTCGCGACCCGGTCCACCTGCAGGTCGGCGTAGTCGGTCGAGATGTCGGGGTCCAGGCCACTGCCGCTGGCGGTGACGGCATCGGCCGGCACCTGCGGATCGGCCGGGGCCGCGCCGCGGATGGCGACGATCTGCCCGGCGGTGTAATCCGCGCCGTCCGTGGCGCATTCGACGCGCACGCCCTCGTACGTCGCCAGGAAGGGCACCTTGGTGGTGGCGCACGGCTGATTGACGCTGACCACCTTGGTGGGGTGGGAGACGTTGCCGGTGGCGTCCCGCGGGCCGATCACCGACAGCACCGCGCCCACGCCGTCGGCGGTGCAGAACGGGCGGGCGCCGGCCGCGTGATCCAAGCCCTCGGCGTCGGCGACGGCGTAGCTGCGGGTGCACACCTGGGTCAGCAGGCTCGGCTTGTTGGGCGCATCGACGATGCTCTCGGGGCCGAGATTGCCCGCGCCGCTGGCCATCGGGTCGTACCCGGTGCCGGCATTGGACGGCCGGCTCTGGAAATACTGCGGCAGCGCATTGCCTTTGGCATCGGTGAACAGCTGGCCGATCAGGGAGCTGCCGACGACCTTGCCATTGACTGTGACGAGCGAGCCGTCGGCATTGTCCTTGAGTCCGGGCAGCTGGGCGATGGCCCAGACGAGGACCGGGTAGGCCAGACCGGTGATGACGGTCAGGACGAGCAGTGCGCGCAGGGCGGCACTGTGTACGCGAATCAGGTTGCCGATGTTCATGATTAAGACATCCCCGGGATGAACTGGATGAGCAGGTCGATGAGTTTGATGCCGATGAACGGGGCGATGATGCCGCCCAGGCCATAGACGTACAGGTTGCGGCTCAAGAGCTTTGACGCACTGCTGGGCGTGTACCTCACACCCCGCAGCGACAGCGGGATCAGCGCGATGATGACGAGGGCGTTGAAGATCACCGCCGACAGGATCGCCGACTGCGGGCTGTGCAGCCGCATGATGTTCAGCAGATCGAGCCCCGGGAACAGGGCCACGAACATCGCCGGGATGATCGCGAAGTACTTCGCGATGTCGTTGGCGATGGAGAACGTGGTCAAGGCGCCGCGGGTGATGAGCAGCTGCTTGCCGATCTCGACGATCTCGATGAGCTTGGTCGGGTCCGAGTCGAGGTCGACCATGTTGCCGGCCTCTTTGGCCGCCGAGGTGCCGGTGTTCATCGCGACGCCGACGTCGGCCTGGGCCAGCGCGGGGGCGTCGTTGGTGCCGTCACCGGTCATCGCGACGAGCTTGCCGCCGGCCTGCTCCTTTTTGATCAGTGCCAACTTGTCCTCGGGCGTGGCCTCGGCCAGGAAGTCGTCGACCCCGGCCTCGTCGGCAATCGCCTTGGCGGTCAACGGGTTGTCGCCGGTGATCATGACGGTGCGGATGCCCATCTTGCGCATCTCGTCGAACCGTTCGCGCATGCCCTGCTTGACGACGTCCTTGAGATGGATGACGCCCAGCACTTCGGCCTTGTCGTCCTGGACGCGGCCGACCACCAGCGGGGTGCCGCCGGCCGCGGAGATGCCGTCGACGATGTCGCCCAATTCGATGGGCACGGTGCCGCCCTGACCCCGAATCCAGTCCGCGACGGAGTTGGCCGCGCCCTTGCGCAGCTTCTGGCCGTCGTGCAGATCGACGCCGGACATCCGGGTCAGTGCGGTGAACTCGACCCACGTGGCATCGGTCAGCTCGCCCGGGGTGCGCGCCCGCAAGCCGTGGGTCTCCTTGGCATACACCACGATTGACCGGCCCTCAGGTGTCTCGTCGGCGAGGCTCGACAGCTGCGCCGCATCGGCGAGCTGCTCGTCGGTGATCCCGGGCACCGGGATGAAGCCCGCGGCCTGCCGATTGCCGAGCGTGATGGTGCCGGTCTTGTCGAGCAGCAGGGTGTTGACGTCACCGGCGGCTTCCACGGCCCGACCCGACATGGCGAGCACGTTGCGCTGCACGAGCCGGTCCATGCCGGCGATGCCGATCGCCGACAGTAGTGCACCGATCGTGGTGGGGATCAAACAGACCAGCAGTGAGACCATCACGATGCCGGTGACGCCGAAGCTGTCGAGCGCCTCGGTGTCGGGCACGCCCGGGTTGTTGGCCTTCGAGTAGATGGCCAGCGGCTGCAGCGTCGCGACGGCGAACACGAAGATGATCGTCAGCGCGGCCAGCAGGATGTTGAGTGCGATCTCGTTGGGGGTCTTCTGACGGTTGGCGCCCTCGACCAGAGCGATCATGCGGTCCACGAAGCTTTCGCCCGGCTTCTGGGTGATCTGCACGACGATGCGGTCGGACAGCACCGTGGTGCCGCCGGTGACCGCTGACCGGTCGCCACCGGACTCCCGGATGACGGGTGCCGATTCGCCGGTGATCGCCGACTCGTCTACGGAGGCAATGCCTTCCACGACGTCACCGTCACCGGGGATGACCTGACCGGCTTCGACGACGACGATGTCGCCCTGCTGCAGCAGGGGAGCGGCGACCTCCTCTTCGGTACCGGCACTGCCCGGCGCCCACCCGACCAGCTTGCGGGCCATGGTGTCGGACTTGGTTTTTCGCAGGCTGGCGGCCTGGGCCTTGCCGCGTCCCTCGGCGACTGCTTCGGCGAGGTTGGCGAAAACGACTGTCAGCCAGAGCCAGAACACGATCAGCCAGGCGAACCAGCTGGAGTTCAGCACGGCCAGGACCGTCGACCAGACGGCGCCGACCTCGACGATGAACATCACCGGGTTGCGCCACAGGGTGCGGGGGTCCAGCTTGCGCAGGGCGTCCGGCATGGACTTCCACAGCATCTTCGGGTCGAGCAGGCCGCCCTTTACAGCGGTATCGGACATCAGTGGATTCCTTCAGCAAGGGGGCCGAGCGCCAGCGCCGGCAGGAAGGTCAGGGCGACGAGGATCAGCGTCACGCCGGCGACCATGCCGACGAACTGCGGACGGTGCGTCGGCAGCGTGCCGATCGACGGGGGCGTGCTGCCCTGTTTGGCCAGTGAACCGGCGAGAGCGAGCACCAGGATCATCGGCAGGAAGCGGCCGATGAGCATCGCCAGGCCCAAAGCCGTGTTGTACCAGACGGTATTGACCGACAGACCCGCGAACGCCGAGCCGTTGTTGTTGGCCGCCGACGTGAAGGCGTACAGCACTTCGGACAGGCCGTGCGGGCCCGCGTTCAGCATCGCCGCGCGCTCACCCGGGAGTGCCATGGCAAAAGCGGTGCCGGTCAACACGATCAGCGGTGTGACAAGGAAATAGCTTGCGGCCAGCTTGATCTCCCGCGGGGTGATCTTCTTGCCCAGGTACTCCGGCGTGCGCCCGACCATCAGGCCGGCCACGAACACTGTGATCACCGCGAGGATCAGCATGCCGTACAGGCCGGAGCCGGTACCGCCTGGCGCGACCTCACCGAGCTGCATGTTGAACATCGTCATCAGGCCGCCGAGGGACGGGTACGAGTCGTGGAACGAGTTCACCGCACCGGTGGAGGTCAGCGTGGTGGCGGTGGCGAAGACCGCCGAATTGGCCACGCCGAAGCGCTGTTCCACGCCTTCCATCGACGCTCCGATGGCGGTGGGCACGGTGCCGTGGTGCTGGTTCTGGAACACCAGCATGAGGCTGCAACTGATGACGGCTAGCACGGACATCACGGCGACGATCGCGTATCCCTGCTTGCGGCTGCCGACCATCCGGCCGAACGTGCGCGGCAGCGAGAACGAGATCACCAGCAACAGAAAGATCTCCACCCAGTCGGTCCAGGCCGTCGGGTTCTCGAACGGGTGGGCCGAGTTGGCGTTGAAGAACCCGCCACCGTTGGTACCCAGCTCCTTGATCACCTCCTGGCTGGCCACCGGACCACCGGTGAGGGTCTGCTGCGCACCGGCCAAGGTGTTGGCGACCTGGTCGTGCAGGTGGAAGTTCTGGATGGCCCCGCCGGCGATGAGGATCAGCGCGGCAATGACGGCCAGCGGCAACAGGATTCGAATGGTGCCGCGCACCAGGTCGACCCAGAAGTTGCCCAGTTCGGTGGCGTGCCGGCGGGCGAACCCGCGCACGAGTGCGACCGCGACGGCCATGCCGACCGCAGCCGACACGAAGTTCTGCACCGACAGACCGGCCATCTGCACCAGGTGGCCCTGGGTGGTCTCACCCGAGTAGGCCTGCCAGTTGGTGTTGGTGACGAAGCTGACGGCGGTGTTCCACGCCAGGTCGGCCGTCATCGGGGTGGCCGGATCGTTCAGGTGCAGCGGCAGTACGCCCTGCACCAGCTGGAAGGAGAAGAGGAACAGCAGTGAGACGGCCGAGAAGGCGAGTGCACTGCGGGCGTAGGCGCCCCAGTTCTGCTCGGCTTCCGGGTCGGCGCCGATCACCTTGTAGATGAGACGTTCTGCACGCGAGTGCTTTTCGGACGTGTACACGCGGAACATATAGTCGCCCAACGGCACATGCACGGCGGCGAGCGCGACGATCAGGGAGAGCAGGAACGCGATTCCCGCGGCGGTGGGGCTCACTAGAACCGCTCCGGAAACAGCAGTGCGGCGACCAGGAACAGTGCGATGACCAGACACAGCACCAGGCCGATGGCGTTGGCGTAGTTCACAGGCGTTCCACCGCCTTCTGGATTACGCCGAGCAGGGCGAAGATCGCCACTGTCAGCACCACGAACACCACTACAGACATGGGTTCTCCCACACGTAAACGGGTCGCCGGCCCTCGGCGACCTCGCCAGCATCGACCCGTGGGAGAGGGCTTCCGGCGATCTTGACGCCTTCTTTACGGCCTGCCCGGCTTCCTTTACGGATTTCCGCTTCGAGCGCCGGGGCCAGGATGCGCGCGGCGCGACAAATGCCTGGTCATGTGATGTTTTGCACAGCGCGAGCGGGTGGTGCCAGGGCATTTACGGGCAGCCCGGCCGGTGGGAGTCGAAAGCAGTTGATGTCGCGTGAGCGCACAACCGGCTAACGTGCCATGCGTGTGGGGCCGATCACCCCTCAAACCTCGGGAGGCATGTGGTGTTGGACGTCGTCGGTGGAGTGCAGCAGAAGCTGGGCCGCATAGCGGAATCCGCAACCGCGGTACGCAGGCTGTTCGAGACCGGCTTCCTGGACCTCGCCAACCCCGGGGCCATGATCGTGACCGCGAAGAATGCGCCGATATTCGGCCCGCAGGCGACCATGGCCATTCAGGGTGGACGTAAGTACGCGGGTCTGCCGGCATTGGTGGATGAACGTGGCACGCTGACCTACCGGCAGGTGAACGATCAGTCCTGGGCGCTCGCGCGCGGCCTGCAGAGCCTGGGCGTGACGGAAGGCTCCGTGGTCGGCCTGCTGTGCCGCGACCATCGTGGCCTGATCCTGGCCATGGTGGCGTGCGGCAAGCTCGGGGCCCGGCTGGTGCTGATGAACACCGGCTTCGCCAAGCCGCAGTTCGCCCAGGTCTGTGAGCGCGAGGGCGTCAAGGTGGTCCTGCATGACAGTGAGTTCCTCGGCCTGCTCGACGCGCTGCCGGCGGACATGCCGCGCGTGTTGACCTGGGTGGACGAGGGCCATGACGTGCCCGCGTCGGCGCAGACCCTCGACGCGATCGTCGCGGCCAACTCCACCGAACCGCTGCCCCCGCCGAGCAAGGCGGGTGGCTCCGTCATCCTCACCAGCGGGACGACGGGCCTGCCGAAGGGTGCACCGCGAAGCTCGGTGTCGCCGTTGGCGACGGCACAGATCATCGACCGAATTCCGTTCCCGCGCAAGGGAACCATGGTGATCGTCTCGCCGATCTTCCACAGCACCGGGTGGGCGACCTACACCGTCGGCGCGGCGTTGGGCAACAAGGTGGTGACCGCCCGCCGGTTCAACGCCGAGCGGACCCTGCAGCTCATCGCCGAGCACAAGGCCGACATGCTCGTCGCGGTGCCCACGATGCTGCACCGGATCGTCGAACTGGGGCCCGAGGTCATCGGCAAGTACGACACCTCGTCGCTGAAAACGATCCTGATCGCCGGGTCGGCATTGAGCCCCGAACTGTCCAACCGGGTGCAGGACACCTTCGGCGATGTGCTCCACAACCTGTACGGCTCAACCGAATGCGCCATCGCGAGCGTCGCCACCCCGGCCGAACTGCGGCTCGCCCCGGGTACCGCGGGACGGGCGCCGGTGACGTGTGAGGTGGTGCTGTACGACGAAAACGACAAGCGCATCACCGGCAACAACAAGCGCGGCCGCATCTTCGTCCGTAATGGCGCCCCATTTGCCGGATACACCGATGGCCGGTCAAAGCAGATCATCGACGGTTACATGTCCAGCGGCGACATGGGGCACTTCGATGACCACGGGCTGTTGTTCGTCGACGGCCGTGACGACGACATGATCGTCTCCGGCGGCGAGAACGTGTTCCCGCAGGAAGTCGAGGAACTACTGGCCGAGCGCGACGACATCTTCGACGCGGCCGTCGTCGGGGTCGACGACGTCGAGTGGGGAAAGCGGTTGCGGGCCTTCATCGTTTCAAAACCGGGCGCTGCGCAGGACGCCGATGAGATCAAGGCGTTCGTCAAGAACAACCTGGCTCGGCACAAGGTGCCGCGCGACGTGGTGTTCATCGACGAGCTGCCGCGCAACACCACCGGCAAGCTGCTGCGCCGCGTGCTGATCGAGATGGACGTCTAGGGCGGCAATGCCAACCGAACTCAGTGCCGAGCAGGCTGCTGCCCGGCTGGGGCCTGTCGACACCCTGGGCATCACGCTCGGCCCGGGCCAGCCTCCGGCGCTACTGAGGGCGCTCGGTGCACGCCAGGACTGGTCGAATCTGCGGGTGTTCGGGGCGCTGCTGGCCGTTGGGACCGAACTGTTTTCGCGGCCGGGCGTGCACTACGTCTCCGGCTTCTATGGGCCGATCGAGCGGGCGCTGCGGGACATGGGCGCCGACATCGAGTTCGCCGCTGCGGACTTCCGCCGGTTCGCGCCACTGCTGGAACGGCAGGCACCGCGGGTGATGACGACCGTCGCCACACCACCCGATGCCGACGGCTGGTGCTCGCTGTCGCTGCATGCCGGCGGGACGGTCGGCGAGTTGCGCCGGGCCGGGGCGGATCCGGAGCGCCTCCTCATCGTCGAGGTATCCGACTCCTACCCAAGGACTTTCGGGTACGGCTCGCGGCGGCACGCCCTGCACGTCGACGAGATCGACATCCTCGTGCGCTCGACCGACGCGCCGCTGGCCCTGCCCGGCGGCGACGTGCCGCCGACCGAGGTCGAGCGGTCGATCGCGCGGCACGCCGTCGGCTTCATCGGTTCCGGGGCGACGCTGCAGACCGGAATCGGCGCAATTCCCAACCAGATTGCCACCTTGCTGGCCGAGGGCGACGGCACCGGGTACGGCCTGCACACCGAGATGTTCACCGACGGCTGCATGCACCTGCACCGCGCGGGCAAGATCACCAACACCGGCAAGGGCCAGTACGACGGTGTCAGCGTCACGACGTTCGCGTTCGGGTCCCAGGAGCTCTATTCGTGGCTCGACGACAACCGAGACGTCGCGTTCCTGCCCGTCGACATCGTCAACTCGCCGGAGGTGATCGCCGCGAACACGGACATGATCTCCATCAATGGCGCACTCGCAGTGGACATTCAGGGACAAGTGATCGCCGACACCATCGACGGGGGACAGTTCAGCGGGATCGGCGGCGCCGAGGACTTCGTGGCCGGGGCCGGGCTGGAGCTGTCGGACCGCTCGCTCATCTGTCTGCCGTCGACTTTCGTGAAAGACGGCGAATTGCGGTCGCGGATCGTGCCGTGGTTCGGACCCGGAGCCGTGATCACCACGCCGCGGCAGCAGGTCGACGTCATCGTCACCGAATACGGCGCCGCGGAACTGGAAGGCAGGACCGTCCGGGAGCGCGGTGAGGCACTGGCCGCGATTGCCCACCCGCAGTTCCGTGACGCCCTGCTGGCGGCGGCACTGCGCGCGGCGAAGGGACGTTCGCCGGTCGGCTAGTCCCGGCTCGCGTTCGGCGGTGTGCCCGCGCAGGCACGCGATTCGTGATTCACTGCCGCCATGACGAGCGACCAGCCGTGGTGGATCTCCGCGCCCGTTGCTGAGCTCGCGGCCGCCATCCTCCCGATGTTCGGGCAGTCGTCGTTCGACAGCGAGCGGGCGGCGATGGCGGACGTCGTGTCATGGCTGCGCACCGGCGCCCGCGCTCCCCGTAGCGCGTTCTCCGCGGGCGTCTCCACGCGCGGTGACGTCTTCCAGAATCCCGACCTGCGGGCCGTCGCGGAGGCCATGCAGTTGCTCGAACGCTCGGGTCTGATGCTTCGGGTCCTGGTCCCGTCGAGCCATTCCAGCTTCGACGTCGGTTTGACGCGCCTCGGGTGGCACGCCGTCCAGACCGGCACGGTCCGGCAGCATCTCGGTTTGGGAGACCGCTAGCCGAACGTGGACTCGATGGTCACGATTGACGATCTTCTTCACGCTCGGCGGTGGAGCGACCCTTGACAATCATATGGGACCGGAGGTCCCATATAACTGGTCGGGCAACGGTGCTCGCGTGGGAGGTTGATGTCATGGCAGCTACGAAGATGATCGGCCGGTGGCGCGCCGGTATGGACGTACGTGATGACGTCGACTACTGCGCGAACCTGGAGACGCTGTCGGCCGGTTCTGTGCGCCGCAACTTCAATCCCTATCTGGACGTTTCGTGGGATTCGCCCGAGTTCCGGGTGACCGAGAACGATCCGCGCTGGGTGCTGGCCAAGAGCGACCCCATCGGTATGAGCGCGTGGTATCAGGCGCAGCCGCTGGACAAGCAGATCGCGATCGGCATGTGGCGCCAGGCCAACGTCGCCAAGGCCGGCCAGCAGTTCGAGAGCATGCTGATCCGCGGGCTCCTCAGCTACACGTTCTGGGTGCCCAACGGCAGCCCCGAGTACCGCTACTGCCTGCATGAAGCGATCGAAGAGGGCAACCACACCCTGATGTTCCAGGAGATGGTGAATCACGTCGGCGTGGACGTCCCGGGCCTGCCGCGCTGGGTCAAATGGATCAACTGGCTCTTCCCGCTGTTCGCGAGCCCGATGCCGGCGTTCTTCTTCATGATGGTGCTCTGCGGCGAGGAGCCCATCGACCACATGCAGAAATCCATTCTGCGCGAAGGCAGTTCGATACACCCGATCATGGAGCGCGTCATGGCGATCCACGTCGCCGAGGAAGCGCGGCACATCTCGTTCGCCCACGAGTTCCTGCGCCGGCGGATCCCGGAGATGCGGCCGTTCAACCGCTTCGTGCTGTCGCTCTTCTATCCGCTGGGCTTCCGGGTGGCGGCCTCGCTCATCGCCAAGCCGCCCCGCGTCTTCTGGCGTGAATTCGACATCCCCAAGTCAGTGAAGAAAGAGATCTTCTGGCGCGCGCCCGAATCCAGGACGATGCTGCGCGAGTTCTACGGCGATGTGCGCATGCTCGCCGAGGACACCGGCCTGATGAACCCGGTTGCCAAGGTGCTGTGGCGGCTGTTCCGGATCGACGGTCCGTCCTCGCGCTACCGCAGCGAGCCGGTGCGCCAGGCCGTCGTCCCCGTGGCCTGACCGAGGCTGTCGCCGTTCGGCGCTGACACAATGTCGCTCTGAGAGCGTCGCTGAGCCCATATATCCTCAGCGACGCTCTCAGGCGGACGTTGTGTCGCCAAAATCTTTTTCTCGAGCCGTGTCGAAATCCGCCCCACCCGTTCGACGTGTGTGTGAAGGATTGACACAACGACGAAAGGTCAGGCAATGCGCTACATGGGTTTGGTCATCATGGATCCCAACCAGGGTCCGCCTCCGCAGGCACTGATGGATGCGATGGAGGTCTACGTCGGCAAGAACGCCGCGGACGGCATCTACCTCGACGGCGGGGGTCTGGGGCAGGGCGAGAATCGCATCGGCTACCAGGTCCGGTCCGGCCAGATGAGCACCACCGATGGGCCTTTCACCGAGGGCAAAGAGATCATCGGCGGGTTCGCCATGCTGGAGTACCGCAACCACGCCGAGGCCGTCGAGGGGGCCCGGTCCTTCACCGAACTGCACCGGGAGCACTGGCCCGAGTGGGAAGGCCGGGTCGAGATGCATCTGATCGAGGGCGCCCCCGACCAGGAACCAGGTGCTTGTCCCCGGTAACCACAACCGAGGCAGTGACCGCCGCCTGGCGCGCCGAATCGGCGCGCCTCGTGGCGGCGCTGGCCCGCATGACCCGCGACATCGAGCTCGCGGAGGACGCCGCGCAGGACGCGCTCGTCGCGGCGCTGGAGGAATGGCCCGCGAGTGGAATTCCCACCAACCCCGCCGCATGGCTCATGACGGCGGCGAAGCGCCGCGCGATCGACCACATCCGTCGCGCGGAGACGCTGCGCCGCAAGACCGAGGAGATCGGATACCGCCTGGAGGAGGTCGACATGCCCGATTTTGCAGGGCAGGTCGACTTCATCGAGGACGACGTGCTCCGGCTGATGTTCCTGACGTGTCACCCGAGCCTGGCCCCGGCGTCGCGTGCGGCATTGACGCTGCGGCTGGTGGCGGGGCTCAGTATCGCCGAGATCGCGCGTGCCTTCCTGGTGCCGGAACCGACGATGGCACAACGGATCAGCCGCGCGAAGAAGACCCTCGTCGGTGCGGACATGGAGCTGCCGGTGGGGGCCGAGCGCGTCGCCCGTCTCGATGACGTGCTGGCCGCCATCTACCTCACCTTCAACGAGGGATATGTAGCGACCGCCGGCGCTGACTGGACGCGCCCTGACCTCTGTTTCGAAGCCATCCGGCTGGCTCGCATGGTGGCCGCCATGGTGCCGGACATCCCGGATTCGCTTGGGCTGCAAGCGCTTGTCGAACTTCAGGCATCGCGGATTCCCGCCCGTGTGGACCGTGACGGTGCGCCCGTGCTGCTGGATGATCAGGACCGGGCCCGGTGGGACCACCTGCTCCGCCGCCGTGGGCTGCAGGTGCTGGCCCGCGCCGAGCAGCTCGCCGAGGCGGGTGCGCCCGTCGGGACCTACTTCTTGCAGGCGGCCATCGCTGCGTGTCATGCGCGCGCGATCCGGGTCGAGGACACCGATTGGCAGCGGATCGCGGACCTGTACGACGTGCTGGCCTTCGCCGCGCCAGGCCCCGTCGTGGAGGTGAACCGCGCGGTGGCACATGGGCGTGCCTACGGGGCAGCGGCGGGGCTGGCGGTGCTCGACGCGCTCGGGCCTGATCCGCTGCCCCGATCGCCGCTGCCGCACGCGGTGCGCGGAGATCTGTTGGAGCGCTTGGACCGAACTGTCGAGGCGTCGGCAGCGTTCACGCGTGCCGCCGAACTCAGCACCAACGAGGCGGAACGGTCGCTGTTGCTCCGTCGGGCCGAATGACCTAGGCCGGCTTCTTGGTCAGGTCTGCGTTCTCGTCCTCCTGGATCGGCACGCCGTCCTTCTGAGATGTCGACTCGATCGAACTGATCGAGGAATTCAGATCGGTGATGCCGCTGGCATCGCCGCCCTTGAGTTTGTCGAACGCGGCTTGCACCGTGTCGCCGAGCTTGTCCAGCGGCGCGATGATGGCCTTGCACAGCGTCGGATCGGCCTTCACGTCTTCGGCGGCGATCCGGACTTCGCGTTTCACGAACAGCGCGGCCAAGCCGCCTTTGACAAATGCTGTGATCCGGCCGTTCGCGCCTTTCTTGAACGTGCCGGCCTGAAACGGCTTCCACAGCCACCGGTGGAATGCGCCGAAGGCCAGTCCGCTGTGCGCGACGAACTTGGTCTTGGCGAACGATGTGGTGGCCTGTGCGGGGCAGGTCTGGGAGATGGGGGCGGCGTCACCCGCGTCGCCTGACGGATCTGACGGGATGGCCTCCGATGACGACGACGCGTTGTTTTCCGTCGCGGCTTGCTTGTGCCCGCAGCCGCCCACCAGCAGGACGACGGGGATGACCAGGACTGCGATCAGGCGGACCAGCTTGTTCACGAGTTACCTCCAGCAAAAGTTGGCTCGGTTCCAGGACCGCGCGAAGCTAGCACTCGAAGCTGGGTGTTTGGTGGCAATGATCGACGGTCTTTCCGCCGACTGTCTTGCGGCCGAGTGCATATTGCAGCGCGTCGTCTGCGGACTCCATATTCGACATTCGCGCAAATTGCGATTCGGAGCGGCGCCGTTTCTGCGCTCGGCGCAAAACCTGTGGTCAGGGAGGGGTGGCGCCAGGCGGCGCGGCCCGGTTGGCTCAGGCTGTTGTGATTGACCAGCGCGAGACATTGGGTCAGGATTGCCTCAAGCGACACAGCCTGATGTGATCGCGTGCTTCGATGCGGGGCGGGGGTGAGCAAGCCATCTCTGAACTCCTCATGGACCTTCGTCAGGCGATCGAGCGAGACGAACTCTCGCTGGTCTATCAACCCAAATTCGACGCGCACACGACGGCTGTCGTCGGGGTGGAGGCGTTGTTGCGGTGGCGTCATCTGGACCGCGGTTTGTTGCGGCCCGCGGATTTCCTGCCGTTGGTGCGTGAGCACGGCCTGATGGAACAGGCCACGGGTCTGGTCGTCAACATGGCACTCGACGATGCGCTGCGGTGGTATGCAGCTGGAGCGGAAGTGCCTGTGGCCGTTAACCTTTTCGCGCCGTTGCTGAGCGATCTGAACCTGCCGGACCACCTGTGTCAGGCGCTGGACGATCGTGGGTTGCCGCCGTCGGCGCTTTCGGTCGAGATCACCGAGGACCTGTTCGTCGACAACATGGAAGACACCCGGACGGTGCTGACGGGCCTGCTCGACCGCGGCATCAGCATCGCCCTCGACGATTTCGGCACCGGGTACTCCGCGCTCACCTACCTGTCCGATTTGCCGGTCGACGAGATCAAGCTGGACCACGACTTCATCGCCCGGGTCACGGTCGACGAACGCGCCGCGCTGGTGGTGCGCACCATCATCGACCTCGCGCACCGGCTCGGTTTCGGGATCGTCGCCGAGGGCATCGAGAGCGCCGAATCAGCCGCACAGTTACGGGATTTCGGGTGCGATGTACTGCAGGGGTTCTTCCTCAGCCCGCCCCTTCCGGCGTCCGAAGTGCTGGGTGTGGTGAGCGCCGGCGCTCGGGCCACGTTCTGAGTGGGCACATTCCGGTGCTCTCGACTTGACGCGAGAGAGATTTCAACGGACAGTTGATTTGTTGCTCAATCTGGTAACGGTCAGTTGAGTGGTGCGCAGCGTCGCGCGCGTTACGTCCGGCAGTGCTCACTGTGTTGGGAAGGCGCCCTCACTCATGTCCACGCTCACATCCACAGCCGTTCCCGTCGAAATGACGGCCACCGAAACAGGTTTCCTGCGGCGCAATGGTCCCGATGGCGCTCGAGTTGCGTATCAGACCTGGGGCCGGCGACGTCCGGATGCGGGATGCGGTGATGTGCTGCTCGTACACGGGTCGTTGCAGTCCTCGAAAGTGTGGTCCAAGCACGGCTACGTGGCGCAATTGGCGCAGCGCTACCGGGTCATCACCATCGATGTCCGTGGACATGGGCGCAGCGATAAGCCCGAACATGCCGCCGGGTACGACATTCAGGCGTCGGTGCGCGACGTGTGCGCGCTGCTTGACCACCTCGGGATCGCCCGGACGCATTACCTGGGATATTCGCTGGGAGGTCGCATCGGCTTGACCCTGGCGGCGGCCGCGCCGGAACGGCTCGCGTCCCTGGTGGTCGCCGGCTCGTCGTCCCGGCCGCAACGCGGTGCGGTCAACGTGGTGATGTTCCCCGATGCCATTGCGGTGACGGAGAAGTGGGGCGTCGAAGGATTCGTGCAGGGCTGGCAGGAGCATCGCGGTACCACGATGGGTTCGGGATTTCGCGCCACGGTCGACGCCCTCGGCGCCAGGGGTCTGGTCGCCTTGATGCGGCAGTGGGATGCCGAACCCGGTGTTGCCGAGGATGTGCTGGCGAAGCTCCAGACGCCGTCGCTGTTCTTCGCCGGTTCCCGAGACATGCTGCGGTTGGCCGATTCCCGCCATGCTGCTGCACTGATGCCGCGCGCGTATTTCACGCTGCTCGAGGGGGCCGATCATGGTCAGACCATCGCGATGCGCGATCGCATTCTGGACCGGGCCGAGGCATTCTTCCGGCTGGCGGAGTTCCCGGACATCGAGAAGCTCAGCGCCGTCGGTTGATTCACCGCCGCGAGATCGCCGGTGCCCTCAGCTCGCGGGACACCTCGAGGAGCCAGCTGAGTTCGTTGGTCTGCTCGGTTCCCCACGGTTCGCCGGCGATCTGGCCATGCGAATCGCCGGCCGGAATCTGTCGGGTGCGCTGATGTGCAATGGCGGTGCGGATCTGTTGCGCCGCTGAGGTTTTTGCCGGGTCATCGCATACATATGGGCGAATGGCGCTGAGCCCGTCGCGGATCTCGACGATGCGGCGGTACAGCCGATAGTCGTGGTCGCCGATCGGGGCCCGGGGCGGCGCGAGAGCGATGTGCGAATTGCCTTCGTAGAGTGCGGTCCACAGCGGCTCCAGTTGCCGGTGCCACCGGTAGATGTGTGCGCGGCGGACTGCTGCGCGGGCGAGCTGGGAAAAAGACGGTCCCGCAAGGCCTATGACGATCAATACTTGACCCACCGCGGCGACGAATGGTGCCAGGTGCTGCCAGGACATGCTGCGGTTGGTGAGCAGGCCGTAGATGGCCGAGTCCGCACGCAGCAGGCAGAAGACCAGACACAAGGCGGCGCCGGCGGCGGTGAGCAGCAGGCTGCGCCGCAGCCAGGCCACCTCGTGGTAGCGGGCGTACTGTAGACAACGCACGATAATGAGCACTGCGCCAAGGGCATACGTGCCCAGGTACAGCAGCATGTAGGTGACCCAGACGGGCTCGCCCCCGTGCGCAGCGTAGAAATCCACGGGGAGTTCGGCCTCCGGCGCGGCCATCCAGCAGACGATCAACGCGACGGCGGCCAGGCAGGCCAGAACGATCCACAGGCGCAATTGGCGATACGCGCGTTGCCCGGACTCTCCCCAGAACGTGATGACCGCGAGGACGCACGCAGTCCAGGCCATGCCGCCGGTCAGGCTCAGGATGAGTCGGCAGATGTTGTGCATCCCGGTCGCGCGGTCCAGCCATGCCGCTACGCTCGGAATGGACAGCGTGACCGCAATTCCTTTGAACAGGAACGACATCAGCAGCGCGATGGAGGCGGGCGGCCGCACCGGGGACCGGCTGATGGCCAGGGCCACCACGACGACGGCACCCCACATGAATGCCGCGGAAACCGCATAACTGAAGGCCGTGTTCTCGAGCATCTGGGCCACCGAAGACATCACGGGATCGCCGAATTGCCCTCGAGTCTCAGCGACGCGAGAACGCGGCCCAAGTTGGCGTTTGAGAGCGAGACGGTTTGCGGCGCACCGCGTCTGACCCGTTGTCCCATGATGGAGGCGAGTGTTTCGGCCTCGATCTCCTGGCGGTCCATGTAGTTCTCCCGGCGCAGCACTTCGGCCGGGCCGGTTTGGCCGGCGGCGGAGTGGCCGCACAGCACGTGGCTGAGCTCGTGCAGGATGATGTGCTCGCGGTGCATCGTGGTGGTCTCGCTGTCGAAGACCACGTAGTCGGTGGGCCCCGTTCGCACCAACATGCCGTGCACACCGCTTCCCGACAAGCGATACGGCAGCAGCTGGATGTCACGCCCGCTGATCATGCTGGCGATCGCGCGGATGTCATCGACCGTGGTGAGCTTGTCCAGCCCCAAATCCACCAGCTTGCGTGTGCAGTCACGGTGAATCGCCTTGAGCTCGCGCGTCGATCGCAGAAGTGCCGCTGCGCCACACGACGCGTCCATGACTACCGTTCGGCTTTCGCGGGGGCGATGGTCGGCAGGCCTTGCAGCGCACGCACGTGATCCAGCACGGCGGCAACGGTTTCCAGACTCTCTTTGTTGAGGCCGATGGCACGCAACGCAATCAGCTCGACGTCGTCGCGGACAGATTCATCGAGTGCGCCAAGCCGCTCGTCGAGTGAATGCGACCGGGCCGGATCGGTGATGGTCGACAACGGCACCTGAAAGAAGTCGGCCAACGCGCCGAGCAGGTCGATGCCGGGGCGTGCCCGCTTGCCGGTCCGCAGTGCGGAGAGGTAGGCCCCGCCGACCTTGATATCGGGATGAGCCTTCTTGAGGGCGGTCGCGACTTCTTCGTTGGTCCACATCCGGCCGTCGGGGCGCCGATGGGCGTCGAAGAGCGCGTTGATGCGCTCAGCCAGGCTGTCACCCGCGTCGTGTGCATCGGGCTGCCTGTTGGGTGTGGTCGGCGAAGTCGCCATCTCCCCAGTGAAGCATCGATACTCGATCGTCTCAACTCGTAGACGAGTGTTCTTGTGTAATTCAACTTGTGGTTGATCTCGCGATCTCGGCCGGACCGCTGCGTACGGTCGGACTGGCAGGCGCTACCGTCATGGCGGCGCCGGTTGAGTCGGTGCCCGCCCCCATAGCCCAATTGGCAGAGGCAGCGGACTTAAAATCCGCCAAGTGTCGGTTCGAGTCCGACTGGGGGCACTCACACATCGCCTGCCCTGGATGCGGCACCTCACCTCCCCGAGCGGCCTACCTCAGAAGCGAGTAGCGCGGTACTCGTGATGGTCGCGCGCCGTCGCGTGATGCTTCCTCGTGAGAGGAGGTGGGCCGCCATGGGTGCGCTACTTCCTCGCCGCTACGCGGGTGTGCCGGCCCTCGGCTGCGCGATCGGGTTGACGATCCTGTTCGGGGGCGCCGGCGTGGTGTTCGCCGATACGGGGTCGACACCGACGACGTCGACCGCGCCCACGACGACCGCTTCGCCCGCGCTGAAGGCGTTACCTCCGGTGATCGCGGCACCCGCGCCGGACGCCGACTCAGCCACCCTCACGCTTGCGCCATCGCACGGCGGCTCGGGAACTCAGGTGACAGCCACGATCACGGGCTTCGACTACTGCCTGGACTCCCCACACCTGCTGTGGGACGGCGGGCCACTGTCCGCCGGTAGCGATCTGACGTTCACGGTGCCGGACAGCCCGGCCGGTGCGCACCGGGTGACCGCTGTGTGCAGACTCCTGGATGGGGCCCGCACGGTCGCCCCGGCGTCGTTCACGATCGATGTGACCGAGAAGCCCACCCTCACACTGGAACCCGGCAAAGGGCCCGCCGGCTCGCAGGTGACGGCTACTCCCAAAGGCTTCGGGCGGTGCCTCGACGCCCCGCGTCTCCAGTGGGACGGCCAGCCTTTGACTGTCAAGGCCGTAGACCCCGCCGTCGGCAGTCTGGCGTTCACCGTTCCGGATGGCCCGGCAACCGGACACACCGTCACCGCGGTATGCGGCTCCCTGCGCAAATTGCCAGTGGCGGCATCTGCGCCCTTCACAGTGGTCGAAACCCCGAAGCCCACTTTGACTTTGAGCACCCCGAAGGGAACGGCGGGATCGCAAGTGACGGCGACGGGTACAGGTTTTGCCTGTCCGGACAGCGGCGACGTGCTGTTGTTCTGGGACGGGGACAAGTCTCCGTCGACCAAGGCCTCGCCCTTCAGTTTCCGTGTCCCGTTCACCGTTCCCGCGACAGCGTCCGTTGGCGAGTACACGGTGCTGGCCGCCTGCGCCGACGATCCCGACGTCGCGGCCAGTGAGCAGTTCACTGTCGTCAGCCCAGTGACGAACCAGGGAGCCGCGGCGGCGTCGATCGCGCTCGACCCCACGCAAGGGCATGGGGGAGAGGCGGTGCACATCGTCGGCTCGCAGTTCCTCTGTGCCGACCACGAGCGGACGGTGAAGCTGTCGTGGGATGGTGCCCCGCCCCGATTTGAGGTGGCTCTCGACGGGAACGGCCACTTTGCGACATGGTTTGCCGTCCCATCCGATGCCGCAGTGGGTAGTCACACGGTGCGTGCCTCGTGCGCGGATGGATCGGCTTGGGACACTGGTGATTTCGCCATTGTGACCGTAGGTCTGCCGGTGCCGCCACCCGTTACGACGCCGACGGCGCCACCGCCTCCCATCATCCCGCCACCGCCGCCGCACAAATGGTGGCCGCTCGTCCTGGTCGCCGCCGTCATCGCGGTGCTCCTGCTGGCTGCGGCCGTTCACGTCGGTCGCCGTGCACTTCGCACCCCGCAGGTCCGAGTAATCACGCGGCTCGGTGGCCCCGCGGCTGTCACGTTGCGTGCGACGCCGGCAGCCGGCGAGGCGACGTACGCCGTGCACGTGGCGGTGCATTCCAAGCCTGATGTCGTGACCTTGAGAGAGGTGGATGATGATCGCATCCGCGTTGACTGAGACGGTGACCGTTCGAGACCTCCTGTATTGCGATGCGGCGGTCGAACCGACTCGGGCGCTGACCGACTCGCTGCACCAGAGCGGCACCGTCAACAACCTCGTTGCGCGGTTCCCTGGGGTGACACCGCTCGTCGAGGGCGAGGTGGCGAGGCAGACCGCTGAACAACTCTCGCTGAGCCTGCTCGATCTGGCCGTCGAAGGATGGAAGAAGTTCGACGAGCTCGTGGCGGCCGCCCGCCGTACGCGCGACAATGCGGCGGCCCGGGAGACCGTGAAGCTGGCGACGCACAAGATCGAATTCAGCCACCCGTGGACCGTCCAGGTTTTCGTCAATGGCAAGCCGGCCGGCACCGTCGAGGTGGAGTTGACCGTCTGCTTCGACATGGACCTGGTGGTTCTTGTCGTTCAGCAAGGTCGGATCGCGGCCGTCGAATCCGGGCGTTGCAGCATCACCGCGGCGTTGGAGATCGCACGGACCGAAGTCATCAAACGCCAGGCCCGGTTCGACTTGCGCCTTCGAATCTCGTTCGGCCACGGCCTGATTCTTGCCGGACCCGGCGCACACGGCGTGCCGGCTCAGCCCGCTGGCCTCGTCAATGCGCAACCACCGCCAGCGAACGGGTACCGCTATCCCGTGCACCGCTAGCACCTCGCGTTGGAGTGAGCCGGGGATCGCCCAATATTTCCTTGTCCCCGGATTCGGCAGCGTGCAGCGCGTCCGGGGAAGAATGCATGACATGAGCAGCTTCAGCCGCCGCGGCGCAGCCACTGCGATGACCGCCGTCGTGGTGCTGGCAGTTACCGCCTGCGCATCCGATCAACTGGTGGAGACCAAGGACATCCCGAAAGACCAGGCTGCTCAACAGCTCAACGCCACTTTCGTCCACGCTCGCGTCCCGGCGAGTTTCGCACCGCTGGCCGCTACCGTCAGCACGACCACGTGGGGCTCGGAGGCCCGAACCGTCAAAGCCGCTTTCATGGCCCCGCGACCCGACTTTGATCGGTTCATGAAAACCATCAGAATCCAGGGCGATCCGACGTGGATGAAGGACAGCTCGGGTACTTGCCCACCTGACAGCAGCCCACATCCGGCGCATGTGGCATACGCCCCACCCGCCCCGGTGCTGAAGGATTGGTATGACCGCGGAATCTTCAAGCGCTGCACACCGATTGAATCTTGGACTATCTCGTCGACTGAATTCAGTGACACCGCTCGATCCGCGGGACACATCTTCGCGCAGCCGGCCGGCAACGCCGCCGACTCCGGCGAATTGACTGTCCTCATCGGCACCACGATCGCCTAGGCTGGCTGCAGCCGTTTCTGAGCGACTGCGAGCTTGGCGATCTGCATTTCTCGGGCCCATGCGTTGGCGCCACTAGCAAATCCCCACCGCCGGGCGTTTACTGATCCCACGGCGTTTCGGTGGTATCGGCGGGGACCGGAGGTTGCCATGGGCCTTCTCGACGGCAAGGTTGCATTCGTGACCGGAACTGCCCGCGGCATGGGGCGAAATCACGCGGTACGGCTCGCTCGCGAGGGGGCATCGGTCATCGGGATCGACGTCGCGGCCGACGTCACGCCGCATAGCGGGTGTCCGGGGCCCCGGGAGGCGGACCTGCACGAGACGGTGCGCCTCGTCGAGGCCGCGGGCGGCAAGTGCCTGATGGCGGTCGCCGACGTCCGGGACTCTGCGGCCATGGATGTGGTGCTCAAGGAAGGCGTCAACAGGTTCGGCGGACGTCTCGACGTCGTCGTCGCCAACGCGGGCATCAGCACCTGGGCGCGCTTCTGGGAAATGCCGGACGACGAGTGGCAGACGATGATCGACGTCAACCTAACCGGCGTCTGGCGCACGATGAAAGCTGCTGTCCCACATATGATTGCGGCGGGCAACGGCGGCTCGATCATCAACATCAGCTCGGTGGCCGGGATCAAGTCATTGCCGGGCCAGGCGCACTACAGCGCCGCCAAGCACGGCGTGGTCGGACTGACGAAGTCGGCGGCCATCGAGCTCGCGGAGTTCAAGATCCGGGTCAACTCCATCCACCCGTGGGGCGTCGACACCGCGCTCGCCGCGGATCCGACGGTCGGCACGGTGCTCACGGATCACCCGAGCTACCTGATGTCCTTCGGCTGCATGCTCGGCGACCCGTTCCCCGCGAGCGTCGACGACATCTCCGATGCGGTCATCTACCTGGCGTCGGATTTGTCACGAGCGGTCACGGCAACGCAGTTGACCGTCGATATGGGTGCCACGAAGGTCTGATCACCCCTGACTGGTGGGCGCGCTAGTACTCGATCTATCTCGCACTAAAGATCGCTCTTCGGCCTATATCGCGGTGCGGTTTGACGGACAATCGTAGAGAGCGTCAACAGTTCGAATTCTCAGCCGACGAAGGCCCAGGCCGTGCGCCGGTGCGGTGAGCACGGGAGAGAAGGCGCCATCATGATGTACGCGGAGTACGAAGTGGCGGCAGTGTTGGTGCTACTCGTTGGCGCCGCGTGCGAGGTGACGGCGACCCACCTGCGCCGCGCCCACCCCGCTCGGTTGCCGGATCGAAAAGCGGCGCCGCCGTTATCGAAAGATCATGGAACCCGTTCGGCACCAACGGTTTACCGGACCGGCACTTCGGCCCCGCCGAAGGGATTGCGACTGGCCATGGAACGCTCGCATGCCCGGCGGATGGAACGGCGCCGCGTAAAGATGGAATTCCAAGCCTGGCTGGAGATCACCTCGCGGCCACTCTGATGACGGACCAAACCCATTGCGAAGCTGCGCCACCGTCCTACGATCGGTCGGTATGACCCGCAAGCTCGCGTTGATCTCCGCCGTCGCCGCCTTGGCCCCCGTCATCCCGGCCTACGCACCAGCCGCAATCGCCGCACCGTGCCCCGACGTCCAGGTCGTGTTCGCCCGCGGCACCACCGAGCCGCCGGGTCTGGGCAGTGTCGGTCGTCCCTTCGTCGAGGACCTGCGTGCCCGGGTGGCGCCGCGCACCGTTGAAGCGACGCCGGTCGACTACCCGGCGAGCAACGACTTCGCCGTCAGCACCCCCGCCGGCATCGACGCCGCGCGGTCGGTCATCGAGTCCACCGCAGCCAACTGCCCGAAGACCAAGATGGTGCTCGGCGGCTACTCGCAGGGGGCGGCCGTCATCGAAGGGGCCACCAATTCGACGTCGCCGCAGACTGCCAGTCGGGTCGCCGCCACCGCGCTGTTCGGGGCGCCGCGCACCGGTTTCGCGGGCATGCTCGCCGGCGGACCGCTGCCGGAGTTGGCGCCGCAGTACGTCGCCAATGCCATCGATCAGTGCGCCGAGGGGGACCCGATCTGCTGGGTGGGCGGCGGCTTCGACGTCGGTGCCCACGGTTCTTATGTGCAGTCCGGAAAGGTCACGCAGGCAGCTGATTTCGCGGCCGGCCGACTCTAAGAGGGGCACACCCAAGCGCCACCCGCGGCTGGTGGGCTTGCGTTTCGAGGCCGGTTCGGCATGCCTGCATCCTCGTTTCCGAGGTCTGGCGTCTCGCGGATTTTCAGCATGGTTGATATTTGTTAGTGCAATACCTTTGCGGCAGTAACTTTATGTAGTTGATTACTTTCTGCGATTAACTTTCTGTCGTCAAATTTCAATATCGAATAATGAATATTTCCGGCGCAATTCGCCCCACGCGGTGATCAGTGTGAAGTAATTTGCGGGTGCAGGTTACCGATTACTGAGGGGGAGTTATGCAAACGTGTGTCCGGACCGGTATGACCAGCGGTGTGGCGCTGATCGGAGCGAGTGCCATTGCGCTGTCGCCGATAGTGGCTGCACCGCAGCAGGTGCACCTGCCGGCGGTCCCGGTGTCGAGTCTCGCGACGACGTTGACCGCGTCGGTCAATCCCATCAGCGAATGGGGGAAGGTCCTCGCGACATCGTTCAACAACATTTCGGCCCTCGGCCAGCAGGTGTGGGCCGACCCCGCTCCCATTCTGAAGCAGATCATCGCCAACCAGATTGGCTACGCAAACACCATCGCCGCCGACCTGCGCAATGCCGGCAACAGCTTCGTCACGGCCCTGACGGCACTTCCACCGGCTTTCCGGCAGGCAGCTCAACAATTGGCCGCCGGTCAGGTCAGCGGGGGCATCACCACGGCATTCAGCGCCGTGCTCGCGCTGGTGATAAACCCCGGCTTCGCGCTGATACAGGGCCAGATGCTCAACATCCCCGGCCAGGTCATGCAGAACATCACCAACGTCGTCAAGTTGGCCCCCACCCTTCTTGGCACTGTGGGCTTTTCTCTGCTCGCCACAGTTTCCGGCGTCGAGAGCGCGTTTGGGGACACCGCGCAAGCGGTGTACGACGGGGTGCGCGCCGGCAACTTGGGGGCGGCCCTGAACGCGATCGTCAATGCACCTGCCGTGCTCACCAACGCCTTCCTCAACGGGTATGCACCGGCAGGGGGACCCTTGGGTGGGATTCTGACCCCGCTCAACGTCGGAATGGGACTTGTCCCCGTGATGGTCGCCATTCGCGGCCTCATCGCGCAAGCGTTGGGTGCACCGGCGCCAGCAGCGGCGAAGTTGGCCGATGTTGGACCGGCCGCTCTTCCGTCGGGCGCGGTGTCGGGTGCGACGGTCACGCTGGGCGCCGAGAAGGTGACGACCGATACCCCGAAGATTGCGGCGACGACGACCACCGCGGCAGAACCCGCCGCGACGGCGCCAGCCGCCACGAAACCAGACGCTGCGGCACCCGCCGCGACTTCGCCCGAAACACCTTCCACCGCAACCGAAACGAAGCCCGATTCGGGTTCGACCGCGGGCAGCACCACCACACCGAGCGGTGGCACCGAAACGACCAGCGGCACCAAGGCCGGTACACCTGGCACGACAGGTGAGCCCACGAAGCCCAGCGGATCGACGGGGAACGAGACCGGTTCGGGCGACACCACCACACCAAACGGTGGTACGTCAACCGGCCCGAAAGCCGGTACATCTGGCAGGGCTGGGAACGGCCTGACGAAGGCGATCAACTCAGCAGGGGAGAACCTGAAGTCCTCGTTGAATAAGTTCGGCGCCGGCCTCAAGAACGGTTTCGGCAAGCCCACCAAGCCCAGCAAGGGCGGCAGCGGCAGCAGCGCCGGCGCAAGCGGTACAGGTGCAAGCGGCGCAGGCGGCAGCAGCAAGTAACCGCATCAGTTGACCAATCGGCCCCTCCTTCAACGACCAGGGAGGGGCCGATTGCTGACGTTAGACAGGGCCAGTGCAGCAGGGCAAAGGGCGCATTTCGGCTGTCGCATCGCCGTTGGCCGATGCATGTTCGCGCTATTTCTGGACTCAATATCTTTGTATAAATAGCTTTCTATTTTTCAATTTCTGATACCGAATAACTAATCGCAAATAGTGAATGCGACACGGCAATCGAAACGTGTTGATTATGTGCGCGGAATTTAATTGGGGGCGAGTTATGTTTTCTTCGCATTACCGCGGCGCGGCACCCCGCCCACGTCGCTACCTTCACCTCTTGGAGATAACAATGCGATCGAATACGTCCATGTTGCGTCGCGTCGGCGCCATCACTCCGATGGCGCTTGCTGCCGCGCTCTGTTTCGCTGGAACGGCATATGCAGCCGTCCCGGTGAATTGGAGTTGTCAGGCTACGGTTGGGTCTGGCACCCAGACGTCGAGCATGACAACCTCGGTCACCACCACCGCGCCGGGTTCGGTGGCCGCGGGTTCTCCCGTGGCCATTACCATCGCCCCGGGTTCATCGACGGTTCCCCTTAACCCGGTCCCCGGTGTGACGGTCGTCAGCATCAGCAACATGAAGATGCTCATCCCGGTCCCCGCGAATTCGACTTATGTCTCTTCCAGCGCATCAGGCGGATCTGTCCCGGGCTCGACGGCCCTCGTGGGCAGTAATGTTGAGCTCACCGTTCCGGGTCCAATTTCCGGTGGCTCGACTTACACTCCGCCCCAAGTCACCATCAACGTGACGGCCAACGCTCCCGGCTCAATTACCAGCAACTATGCCGGCAGCAGCTATGCGAACCCCGGCATGACCTTCACGACCACCTTGAAACCAATAATTGGCCCGAACTTCAATACCGCAACCGCGTGCTACCCGAATCCTTCTCCGACTCTCACCACCACCACCGTCACCTAACTTCTGATGGCGCGCAAGAAGTAGCCGACTGTAGATAGGGCGGCGCTGGTGGGATAAGGGACAGATTCAGCGCAAGGCCTGGGGAAGTGCAGCGGTGAATGGCCCTCGACTGGGCTGAATGATCAGCCCAGTCGAGGGTCATTGCGATTTTCCAGTCGTGCCACGCTGGGAAGTTGAGTTTTACGACCGGCAGGTATCGCCGGCCAGGGCGGTGACAAAGTAGGCCATCGACAGATCTAGCCAAAGCGTCAATAATTCCATCCGGAACCACTCGGCCATCGCTATGATCAGGCCCAGTCAAAGGAAACCTTGGGGGAGGTCTTCGTCCGATGGCATCTGAACTGGCACGGATCGCAGCAGTCCTGAAGAGAACGATGGATTCTCTGCACGGATCGGTCGATGACTTGGCGCGTGAGTTGGTGAGGGTGCTCGGCGTCAATCACACAGATCGACGTGCCTTGGAGCTCATTCTCTTTGCGGGCGAGACGGTCACGACGCCGGGGCTGCTGGCCGACCGGCTCGGTCTCACTGCCGCCGGAACCACGATCGTCCTCAACCGCCTGGAGAAGCTGGGCTACGTCACTCGATCGCTACATCCCATCGATCATCGCCGAGTCACCGTGGTGGCCACGGATCTCGCTGCCAGCCGTCTCTCGGAACTCGTCTCCCCGCTGCTGGATCAGGGCGGCAAGATGTTGTCGCGCCATTACAGCGCGGCGGAGATCGACCTGATTGTCGGGTTCCTCGCTCGCACGGACGAAATACAGCAAGCCCATCTCAAACGGATGCGTGAATTGGAACCGTACCCACACTAGAAGTCGTCGTCGATCGACAGAACCAGTTGGTGCGGGCCGGAAAAGGCACGCAGGCAGCTGATTTCGCGGCCGCCAATTGCCCGGGCGTACTCTTCAGGCGACGGTTCGACGAGCGGAGGCACACCGATGAGCGAAGTACCCGAAACCGCGTTGGAATTGCGGTCCCTGGTGACTCCGGACGGCACGCTCGAACTCTCGCTGCAGGACGTCGACATACCCAAACCAACCGCTGACGAAGTCGTCGTCCGCGTCGAGGCGTCGCCGGTCAACCCGTCGGATCTGGGTCTCCTGATTCCCGGCGCCGACATGTCCGCCGCGACGGTCACGGGCACCCCGGCGCGTCCCGTCGTCACCGCGCCCTTGCCGGACGGAGCACTGGCACATCTGGCCGTCCGCGTCGGGCAATCGCTTCCCGTCGGCAACGAAGGTGCGGGCACCGTGGTGGCGGCGGGGGAGTCGGCCGCGGCGCAGGTGCTCCTGGGCAAGGTGGTGGGTATCGCCGGCGGCGCCATGTATTCGCAGTACCGCGTCGTGAAAGCCGGGGCCTGCCTGGTGCTTCCCGACGGTGCGACGGCCAAGGACGGGGCGTCGTCGTTCGTCAACCCGCTGACGGCGCTGGGCATGGTGGAAACCATGCGCCGCGAAGGACATTCGGCATTGGTGCACACGGCGGCAGCGTCGAACCTAGGCCAGATGCTGGTCAAGATCTGCCTTGCCGACGGGGTGCCGCTGGTCAACATCGTGCGCAAGGCGGAGCAGGAACAGATCCTGCGGGACCTGGGCGCCGAGTACGTATGTAATTCGTCCGCAACGACATTCGAGCAAGACCTGCTCGAGGCGCTCAAGGCCACCTCAGCGACGCTGGCCTTCGACGCCACCGGTGGCGGCACGCTCGCCAGTCAGATTCTCAACGGAATGGAGCAGGCGGCCAACGCGACCGCGACGCAGTACTCCCGCTACGGGTCGGCCGTCCACAAGCAGGTGTACATCTACGGCGGCCTCGACACCGGCCCCACGATCCTCAACCGAGGCTTCGGTATGGCGTGGGGTATCGGCGGCTGGCTGCTCACGCCGTTCCTCGCCAGTGCGGGGGCCGAGGTCATCGGCAGGCTCCGGGCGCGCGTGGCCGCGGAACTCACCACCACTTTCGCGAGTACCTACACCCAGGAAGTTTCACTGGCCGGTCTGCTCAAACCCGAGGCGTTCAACAGCTATCTCAAGAAGGCAACGGGCGAGAAGTTCCTCGTGACTCCGCAATCGGCACCGTAGCTGGCAAATCCCTGTCAGGCACGCTGCAAGACGCGCGTACCAAATGATTCTCAGCTACCTTTCGGCTCATGATCTCCGTCGTCATCCCGTGCCGGGACGGTGCCGGCGTGCTCGCCAAACAACTGGATGCCGTACTGGCGCAGGAGACCAGTACCGAGTTCGAGATCGTCGTCGCCGACAACGGGTCGACGGACGGCACCGCCGATTTGGTGCGCTCCTACTCGGATCCGCGTGTGCGCGTCGTGGATGCCGGTCGGGCACCGGGCGCCAATGTCGCTCGCAACATTGGAATTACCGCGTCCAAGGGTGAGTACATTCTGCTCACCGATGCCGACGATGTGGTCCACGCGGGATGGATCGAGGCGTATCACCGGGCCTTCATAGGAGGAGCGCAGGCCGTCGGCGGTGGACTTGATCGCATCCTCGCAGACGGCACGCTGCTGGCTCGGGAACGTCGGCTCTATCCGGCGCTGGGCCGCAAGGATGTGTTCGCGAATGGAACGAACTGCGGGTTCACGCGCGAGCTGTTCCACCGGGTGCACGGCTTCGATGAATGGTTCAAAGGCGGCGCTGACGAAGTCGACTTCTTTTGGCGGGTAGCCGAAGCCGGGTTCATGTTGGAGTTGGTGCCGGATGCTGTGGTGAGCAAGGTGCAGCGCACCGATCTGAAGGCGGCGTTCGTTCAGTATCGGAATTTCGGCCGCGGTGAAGCACGCGTCCTCGACAAGTTCCGTCCATGGTGGCTGGGTCCCGCTGTCGTGGGGGCTGCATTTCAGTCGCTCGTATGGGGTGTGGCGTGGTTGTCCGGTGTCGGCCGCAGGAAGACGACATGCGCCCTGGCGTGGAACCTTGGTGCGCTGCAGGAAGCAGTACAGCTGCTGCGCGTACGTGCTGTCGGCCGAGCCTAGGTCAGGGCCGGGTCCACCGTCGCAGCCAATTTGCTGACGGCCGTCATCACATCGGCAACAGCCGCCGAGTGATGGCGAGATGGTTGCCACCGAATATCCGCCGCGTCAATTTACGGTTTGCTAGAGGTTTGTCATTTGCGTGCCGCCGGCGTGGCCGCAGTCGTACCCTGCATTTCAGTCGCGATCAAGGCCGGACAACGGCGCCCGGCCCCACCTCGATCTGACGCTGGAGTGCCATGACGAAACCACGGCCGCCACTGCAGCCGTTGCCGCCCGTCGCTGCGGGCCAGGTCCATGCGCCGCTCAACAAAGATCGCACCCCGCCGTACAAGATCGCCGGCCTGATCCTGGCTCTTGTCGCCGCCGCGGGGATGACGCTCACCTGGCTCCAGTTCCGGGGCACCTTCGACGGCAAGGCCCAGCTGTACGTGCTGGCCAGTCGCGCCGGCCTGTCGATGGACAACGGCTCGAAGGTCACCTACAACGGCGTGCCGATCGGCCGGCTGAAAGGCAGTGAGGTGGTGGCCGCGCCGGGCGAGAAGGCACAAGCCAAACTGATGCTCGACGTCGACCCGCGCTACCTCGCCGTGCTGCCGCGCAACGTGGACGTGAAGCTGCTCGCCACAACGGTATTCGGCAACAAGTACATCTCCATGACCTCGCCGCCGGACCCGGCGCCGCAGCGCCTCAAGCCTGGAGACACCGTGAACGCCGTCAGCGTCACCACGGAATTCAACACGCTGTTCGAGACCATCACTGCCATCTCCGAGCAGGTCGATCCGATAAAGCTGAACGCGACGCTGGCCGCCGCGGCCGAGGCCCTCGACGGCTTGGGCGACAAGTTCGGGCAGTCGCTGGTCAACGGCAACGTCATCCTGGCCGATCTCAACCAGCGCATGCCGTCCATCCGGCACGACAACCGCGCGCTGGCCGATCTCGCTGAGGTCTACGCCAATGCGTCCCCGGATTTGTGGGACGGCCTCAAGAACGCGGTGACCACCGAGCGCACCCTGAATGATCAGCGCGGCAACATCGATCAGGCGTTGATGGCGTCGGTCGGCTTCGGCAACACTGGCGGTGACATCTTCGAACGTGGCGGGCCGTACCTGGTGCGCGGCGCTCAAGATCTGATTCCCACGGCCCAGGTGCTGGACAAGTACAGCCCCGAGATCGATTGCGGGATAAGGGCTCTCCCGCGTGCGGTACAGGCGACGTCCTTCGCCGTGGGTGGCAACGGTTACTCGCTGATATCGCACACCGCGCTCGTCGGCTCGGCGAACCAGTACGTCTACCCAGACAATCTGCCGCGCATCAACGCCCGCGGCGGGCCCATGGGCCGGCCCGGTTGCTGGACCGTCACCCGGGACATCTGGCCCATGCCGTACATGGTGATGGACACCGGTGCCTCGATCGCGCCGTACAACCATTTCGGTCTCGGATCGCCGTTCGCATCTGAATACGTCTGGGGTCGTCAGGACGGTGAAAACACCATCAACCCGTGACCATTGATGCGGGAACCACCGCCGCGCTAGAGCCGTTCAGCGGTACCAGCGGCAGGGCCCGTTCCTGAGCGCGGCGTGGAAGCGCGACGTCCTTCCATCGGTTCCCGTCCGTCGATCACACGTGCCCGGAACGTTACCCGTGGCTAGAGCACGTTCTCCGGACCCACGGCGGCCCACACGGTCTTGCCCGCCGGGTTCGGCAGGTTTCCCCACACTCGCGCCAGCGCAGCCACCACCGCCAGACCCGATACCTGGTCAGCGCCGTGCGCGGCGTCCTCCTTGCGCTGTGCCAGTGCGGGACTGGCGTCCTCGACGGCAACGGTGACCACCTGGCCGTCGTACTCCACCCGCAGCGTGGGCGAAGAATCGGTGTGCCGCAACACGTTTTCGACCAACGCCGTGGCGATCGCAGCCGTCACCGGGACCATGGCCGGGCACGACCAGCCGGACAACCAGCCGTCGACCAATCGTTGTGCGTCGATGATGCTGCTGACATGGGGCGGCAGGTCCGCCCGTGCCCGTCGTCGCCGGCGGGGACGTTCGCTGCCCATCGTCTGCGTCGCGTCCTTCAGCGTGGGGAACACCGGCACATAGCGTGTGACGCCGCGGCCACGGATGACGGCCCGGACCGCATCGTCGGCGCACACCAGCAGGATCGGCACGTCGGGCCAGGTGCTGACATGCCAACGGGCACTGGTGAAGACCGACCACGCGGATGCTTCCGGCACCCGCAACTCGTTGACATCGACGATCACCACCCGGGGTTCGTCGAGCGCCGCCTTGACCACCCTGTCACGCAATGTGCGATACGACAGACTGTCGAGCACGCCGGTGCAGACCAATGTGTACTCGCCACCCCCGCCGTAGAGAGGTGCGCTGATATGCAGCGGTTCAGTCACCGGCTCCCGCCACCGTGAGTCGTTCGGTCGGCCATCACGCCCACTCACTTCCAGCATCGGTGCGTTCAGTCTAGTTCTTTCAGGGGATTTCGATGAGGACGAGTCACGAGGGATCTCGACCTCGGTAGAGGGCTACCCGGTGACGGCGGAGTGAAACCGCCGTTGACGGTGCCGTCACTATTGCCGCATGCGTGGTAGAAACGGGTTTGCTGTGTGTCGCCTGTGGTGCCATGAAGAGTCGAAGAGCAGGAGTTGTGGATGAAGTTCTGGGTTGCGGGATTGGCCGTCGTGCTGATGGGCGCGATGACCGGCTGTGGGCAGGGGACGGAATCGCCGGGCAGCAGCTCGTCGACGGCCGCCGCCGGCCAGGACGACGTCCGCGCGATCGCGAAAGACGCCTACATCTACGGCTTTCCGATGGTCGACTCCTACCGCATCCAGTACGCGTACTTCGTCGACAAGGCCAACCCGCAGTACAAGGGCGAGTGGAACAAGCCCCACAGCATCGCCCGGGTGTTCACGCCCGAGGACACGGCGATCCAGACGCCCAACTCCGACACGCCGTACACCATGCTCGGGGCCGACCTGCGCGCCGAACCGCTGGTCCTGACCGTCCCGCCCATCGAGGCGAACCGGTACTTCTCGCTGCAGTTCATCGACGGCTATACCTTCAACTTCGCCTACGTCGGCAGCCGGACCACCGGCAACGGCGGCGGGAAATACCTTCTGGCAGGCCCGGATTGGAAGGGTGAAAAGCCGGCCGGTATCAGCGAGGTGATCCGCTCGGACACCCAGTTCGCGCAGGTCATCTACCGCACCCAGTTGTTCGACCCGGCAGACCTGGAGAACGTCAAGAAGATTCAAGCCGCTTACACCGTCGAGCCGCTGTCGGCCTTCGAACACCAGCCCGCAAAGACCGCTCCGCCAGTCGATTTCGCCGTGCCGCTATCGGCCGAGGACGAGAAGACCTCGCCCAAGTTCTTCGAGACCCTCAACTTCGTGCTGAAGTACGCGCCGGTGCTGCCGGGCGAGCAGGACGTCCGTGCGCGTTTCGCCAAGATCGGCATCGGCCCCGAGGGTGACTTCGATGCCGACACGTTGAGCAAGGAAAAGCTGGAAGCAGTGAAGGCCGGTATCGCCGACGCATGGGCTGAAATCGATGCCTTCAAGAAGGACAAGCTCGCCACCGGACAGGTGACATCGGCCCAGCTGTTCGGCACGCGTGAATTCCTCAACGGCAACTACCTCTACCGGATGGCGGCCGCGGTGCTGGGTATCTACGGCAACACGGCCGCCGAAGCCATCTACCCGGTGGTGTCGGTCGATTCGACCGGCGCTCCGCTGACCGGTGCCGACAAGTACACGCTGCGCTTCGCGCCGGGGCAGCTGCCGCCGGTGAACTCGTTCTGGTCGCTGACCATGTACAAGATGCCGCAGAGCCTGCTGGTGGCCAACCCGATCAACCGCTACCTGATCAACTCGCCGATGCTGCCCAACCTGATCAAGGATGCTGATGGTGGCATCACGATCTACGTACAGAACCAGTCACCGGGAGCGGACAAGGAAGCCAACTGGCTGCCGGCCCCGGAAGGCCCGTTCCAGGTGATCATGCGGCTGTACTGGCCGAAGGAAGAGGCGCTCAACGGCACCTGGCAGGCGCCAAAGGCGGTCAAGAGCTAGTTGGATCGTGGCGAGAGTGGGCGATATGGCCGCAAAGCCTGGTCGTAGGCCCCACTCTCGGCGCGGTCAGCGCTTGCGGCTGCAGTTCGGCTGGGCCGGCTTGGCCGGCCAGGCGCACACGTTGAGGTAGGTCTCGGTGCCCATTCCGCCGCCGTCGAAGACGCCGTAGCTGTCGCCGTGCGTGCCGGTGTAGGTGGCACCGCCGCCGCCTCCCGGCCCGCCGTCGGACGACACGATGGTGGTGACGGCCCAGCCCTTGCCCTCGAGCGCGGCCTTGTACGCCGTCACGACCTCGGTGGGTGCGCCCGTCACCTTGAAGCTGAGGTGAATCCCGTTGTCCGCGATGGTGTCTGGGCCCCAGGTCTGGGCGGTGCCGCCGGGTGTCGGGACCAGCGCCTGCAGCTCGGCGGGGCCGGCGGGCGCGGCGGCCGAGGTGGTGGCCGCCGCGGAGCTCGACGATCCTGTGGCGCCGGAGTCGGCCTTGCCCCCGCAACCTGCCACCAGGCCGATCACTGCCGCCGTGGCTGCCACGGCGCGGATTGTGTTGCCCATGGTCGCTCCCATCCTCGAGCGCACCGTATCAACGTATTCGACGCAGTGGTCAAAAATGGCGCGGTTGGGTGGACGCGGGGGACACACCTACGATGCCAAGGTGGCAGGGGAAGGCTGGGTAGCGCACATCCCGACGGCCACCTACGGCCCGCCCCGGCTGGGCGGTGCGGTCATCGCGCGGCCGGCGATCACCGGATTGCTGTCCGGCTCGGCTGCGGAACTGGTGGTGGTCATCGCGCCCGCCGGATACGGCAAGACCACGGCGGTGGCGCTCTGGGATGACGCCGACACCCGGCAGTTCGCCTGGGTGCGGCTCGACCATCTCGACAACGACCCTGCTCACCTGCTGTTGCATCTGGTGACGGCCGTGGACCAGGTTGCCCCAGTCGATCCCGCGACGTTCCAGTACCTGCGCGGCGCCGGCCGGGCCGTCGATACCCAACTGGTTCCCGCGGCGATCGCGGCGCTGGAGTCCGCCGGGCCGATTGTGTTGGTGCTGGACGATATTCATGAGCTGACACACGAAGCGGCGGTGTCGGCCCTGCGCGCCCTGGTCCAACTCGCCCCGGAATCGACGACGCTGACATTGATCGGCCGCACTGTGCCGCCGCTCGATCTGGCGCGGCGCCGGCTGCAGGGCGGCGTGCTCGAGGTCGGTACCGAGGAGCTGAAACTCTCGGTGACAGAGGCGGAATCGGCCCTCGGCTCGGTGGGCGGACCGGTCGGTCCGACGGCCGCGCTCGTGGTCGACCGCTGCGAGGGCTGGGCAGCCGGCGTGGTGATGGCGGCCATGGCCTTGCGTGACGGTTCGTCTGCCGACGCGATCACCGGACGTCACCGCCTGGTCGCGGACTATCTGGTCGAAGAAGTACTGGGCCGGCTGGACCCGGCCGTCGAAGCATTCCTCGTGGAATCCGCGGTGCTCGACCACTTCACCGCCGACGATCTGAACTACGTTCTGCAGCGCGAAGATTCAGCTGACATGCTGAGCGCGATCCACGCCTCCGGCAACCTGTTCCTGGTCTCACTCGATGAGCGGGGCGTCGAATACCGCTACCACCGGCTGTTCGCCGACCTGCTTCGGGCGCGGCTGCGCAATCGCGATCCGGAGCGGTTCCGCGCCCTGGCGTCCCGGGCCGCGGAGCATCTCGAGCGGGCCGGCGACATCGACGGCGCCCTCTTGCAGGCGCTGGCGGCCGACGACCCGGCACACGCCGCGGCACTGGTGGAACGCGATGCCGTACGGCTCGGATTCGACGGCCGCGCAGGCACCTTGGAGCGCCGGCTGAGCCTGCTCGATGAGCATGTCTTCGCCGATCATCCCGATGCCGCGATCGCCCGGGCCTGGTTCGGGCTGACGCTGGGGGACGCCGACCTGATCCAGCGGTCCCTGTTGCTGGCCGCGGCCGCCGACCGTGGTGCGCCCTTGGCGGACGGTGCACCGTCGGTGAAAGTGGCTGCTGCCCTGGTCGGTTCACTCGTCGGCATCGGCGGGGTGCTCGAGGTGGTCCGGCATGCCGACACGGTCTGCGCCGCGGGCGATCACCTCGTGAACCCGTGGTGGGGCGCGGCGGCCTCGGTCAAGGGCGGTGCACTGTCGATGGCCGGTGACGCGGAAAGTGCCAGGGCGACACTGGAATCGTCGCTCCCGGTGCTCGACGACCTTCCCGGCTTCCGGGCCGTGGCGCTGGCACATCTGGCCCTGCTGGACCTCGACGACGGGGCCCTGCAGTCCGCGGCGCGGCGCAGCGCCCAGGCCCGCAGCATCGTCGACTCCCGCGACCTGTGCGACCTGGTGCCCATCGTCTTGGTGTACGCGGTGGACGGGTTGGTGCGGAGCCACCGCGGCGACGTCGCCGGGGCGCGAGATGCGGTGCGGGGCACCGAACGGCTGCTGGACCGGCTGGGCGACCTGGCGGCGCGCACGGCGGCACTGGGACATGCGCTGACGGCGGCTACCGCACTCGAGATCGACGACCCGGAACTGTGCCGGCGGCATCTCGACGCGGGGCTGTTGGCCGCCCGGCGGGAGCCCGATGCGGCGTCGGTGCACCTACGGTTGGCGCGCGTTCGGGAATTGCTTGCCGCACACGCGCAGCACGGGCCGCGGCCATCGCTGACCGCGGCCGAGCTGCGTCTGCTCCCGCACCTGGCGACCCACCTGTCCCTGCAGAAGATCGCCGGCGAACTGCACCTGGGGCGGGAAACCGTGAAGAGTCAGGCCAAGGCGATCTACCGCAAGCTGTCGGTGTCGTCGCGCGCCGAGGCCGTCGCCGAGGCGGCGCGCCTCGGTCTGCTCGACCAGCCCTGACCCGTCAGGCCTTCCGAGCGAGGAAGCGGGCGAACGGGATCAGCATCGTGAACTCGGCGATCAGCACCACCGTGATCATCACCGTGACGCGCGGATCGCCGAAGTTCTGGCCGGCCACCACGAAGGCGGCCGCCGCATTGCGTTGCGCGGTGCCCAACGCGAGCACGGGCCGCGCGGTGGCGCTGAAAAACACCAGGGCCCAGCCGATTCCGGCGCAGATTGCGGTGTAGACGATGGCCGCCAGGATGCCCCGCGTGCCGTACACCGACAGCACCTCCCGGAAATTGGCGACGATGGTCAGGATGACCACCAGCACCATGCTGACGGTGCTCAGCAACCCGATGGCCGGCCTGACGCGCGCTGCCGACGCTTCAGCCTGCTTGCGCCAGAGCAGCCCGATCGCCAAGGGAATCAGCATGAGAATCACCAGCGAGGACGCGATCGCGAGCGGATCGACCGCCGACCCCTTGAGGAAGATCGGCAGCACGATCGGCACATAGACCACTGTCGTGATCATCAGCAGCACCATCAGGCCGACACTCAACCCGGTGTCGGCCTTGGCGAACTCGGCGAGCTTGATCAGGAACGGTGCGCCCGCGGCCAGTCCGCACAGCAGCAGGCCCACGCCCAGCGGCTCGTCGAGGTCGAGCAGCCGCCACAGCGCGAGCGCAACCAGCGGCGCCGCAACGAAATTGGCGACCAGGGTCAGGCTCACCACCCGAATGTCCTTGAGTGGCGCCAGAATCTGGGCCGGGGTCAGGCTCAGCCCCACACCCAGGGTGCTGGACACCACGAACAGGACGACGGCGATGTTGGAACCGCGCGCCGCCAGATCGGCAACCGTCACATCGTCACCAGGTTGCGCCAGAACGACTTCAGGCTGTCGCTGGCACCGAACAGGGTGGTGAAATGCGTCGAGTCGACCAGCACGATGTCGCCGGCGCGGTCACCGGTCGGCGGCATGTGGATCAGCGCGTTGAACTCGGTGTTGCCCGCCAGGGTGAACGGGTGCGGCCGGGTCTGGTCGATCAACTGGCGGCCCAGCACCCGAAGATCGGCACTCTCCGGGGCGGTGAGCTGGTAGTGCGGCAGGTGCGGGTGCAGGGCCAGGGTGGTGACGTCGCGCAGCAGGCCCGCCGAATCCAGATCACGGAAAGCGGTGAGCGGCACGATCTGTTTGGTGCCCTCGACCGTCGCCGGGCGCAGACCCCACGTGTTGTGCACCGGGATGTTCAGTCCCTTCAGCAGCGACCGCGCGAAGCCGCTGAAGTTCTGGACGCGTGGCGTCAGCGGGTCACCGTGATGCAGGTACTCCATCTGCTGCTGCTCTTTGTCGTCGGTGAAACCGACGTCGTGGTGCGGGGCCAGCATCAGGCACGTGCCCTCTCGCTTCAGCCACTGCTGGATCGCGGCCACCTCTTCCGGGGTGGCTTCCTCGTCGCCGAGCAGGTGGTCCAGCCCGAAGATCATCAGGGTGTCGGTGTCGTTCAGGATGCGTTCGTCGATCGGCAGCCGGTAGCCGGCCTGATCGACACGCTGGAACACCGCCACCGGATGGCCGGTCGCCGCACCGGCCACGTCCTGAAAGGACAGGGAGGAGCGGTGGAACAGCTCCAGCGTGCCGTCGACGCCCTGCAGGAACTCCCGCGCGCTGTATTCGGCGCCTTCGTACGCCGGCCACGTTGCCGCGCGCACCTCGGTCATGGTGGAGAACCGGTTGTACAGCAGGGCCGGGTCCCGCTGGGCCTCCCACGGGTAGCTCCACGACCAGTAGATGCTGACGCGAGGGTTGCCGTTGTGGGGACGGGTGATGTGGGCCTGGTTGTAGGTGCGGGCGTAAGAACTCATGATGCTCCTTGCTGTCCGAGTGTTGACAGGTAACGCAGTGCGGTCAGGCCGGGTAGGAAGAAATATGCCCCGCCGCGCAGCGTGGTGAATGCCGGTAACCCTTTGTGCACCTTGCGGATCGGCCGCTTGGGGATGGTGAAGTCGAGCGTGCCGTCCTGGGTGCCGCAGATGGGGTCGTGTTCGTTGCCGAGCTCCTGGAACGCTGTGTCGTTGATCCACACGTTCTGGGCGAACTCGAATTGCCGCACCAGGCTCGCGCAGATCAGGAACATCCCGACACCGCGCTCGACACCGTCGTCGGCGGCGCCTTCGGGGAGCGCCGGGCCGTAGGTGCCGCTGCGCCGGATCATCCTGCGCCGATTGGGATTCGGTTCGGTGTCACGTGGGTTGAGCCGACGGGCGTGCGAGCCGACCGGGCACTTGTAGCCGTGCGGATCCATTGTCGCGTAGTCGAAATCGTTGTTGCGCATCGGATCCGCGCCGAGTGTCGGGTCGTCGTGCTCGGGCGCCAGGACCAGCGGCGCGCCGCTGCGCCACCGGCCCATGAACTTGGCGGCCAGCAGTTCCTGGCCTTGGGCGTCCTCGGCATTCTGCTTCAGGTAGTCGCGGAAGGTCCCGACATGTTCCTCCAGTCGGCGGTACGCCATATAACTGCCGTTGCGTGAAAGGACCTCGAGGGCAGGCTGATTCGAGACCAAGCCCTCCTCGTCCGGATAGCCGAGGAGGAACTCGCCCGGGGCCAGCGCCCCGCCGGCGCCGGGGATCAGCGTCTCGCCGGAACCGGTCATCTGCGGCTGCGATACCGGGTCGCGGTAGCCGAAGTGATCGTGGTCGTACTCGAACGGCGCGGTGGCCGCCAGATCGAGATGCGACAGCGACCGCACGCCGGGGCACCGGGCCAACAGCGCGTCGTGCTCGCCGACGCACCGCACCCGTTCGTCCTCGTCCCGGGCGAACAGGATGACGATGGCATGCAGGTCGTCGCCCGCGAGCCCACCCGTCCAGTGCTCCGGCGCGGCCGCGCCGGTATCACCCAGGATGTCGGCGCGGGCGGCCATGCCCTCGCGGAACTCGGCCGGGAAGCTGGCCAGCGTCTGCTCGTCAAGTCCCAACGCACGCAAGCCGTTCCAGGTGAACGCGAGGTTCACCCACCGCTTGAAGATGTTGACGGTCTTGCGGACATCGGTGGCCGACTGTACGAGCGGAACCATCTCGGCCAGCCAGGCCTGCCCGGCTTCGGGGGTGTCGAATGACAGAAACTCGTACCGACCGGTGAGGTGGGGTGTCCCGGTCAGCATGATGTGCTGAATATCGTCGAATTCGAGTGCTGTCACTGCATCTGGTCCAACATGTCGGAAAACGCGGCCTTGAGCCGCAGGGCCTTCTTGATCTCGACTGCCGTCACGTAGGGGTACTCGCCGTACTCGAGGAAGCTCGGCACCTGGTGCTCGCGGACGAACATGATGAACGCCTCGGGGTTGGTCTTCCAGTCCGCCGGGAAGTCCTCCAGATGGGTGAACGCCGTGGTGATGCCCGTCGAGCTGAACAGCTTGACGGCGTCCTCGGTGTACTTGTCGAAGTCGGTGTCGAAGATGCCCTGGTACTGGAAGTGCAGGCCCGACCCGACGTCGAACAAGTTCCACCGCAGGTAGTGCAGCTTCAGCGGGGCCAGTACGTCGGGCTGCGCCGCGACCGCGGCCTCGAGCTGCTTGCCGTAGTCGCGGATGGCCTGCTCATGGCCGTCGAGCACCTTGGCGATGATGTTGAAGCCGTAGCACGCCGGGGTGCGTGGGAAGACGGGCCCATAGCGGCCGCGAGTGAGCTCGAAGTAGCCCTCCTTCGGGATGGCCAGAGCTGCGGGTTGGGTCCAATCGTCATTTCCGTTGTGCGCCATGGCAACGAGATTATGGACGCGGCGAGGGCGCGTCGTCCCCCGATTCGGGGGAAATCAACGCGCCGGCGTCCTGGGCCGCGTCAGCCGCGGCTGACGGTGTTGGACCGGCCCGGATCAGGAACTTCCGGATTCCCGGAGTGGTAGGTCACGTGGTTGTCCATGCCCGACGTGACGATCTTGTCGGCGGCGTCGACCGTCACGGTGTTCTCGATGCCGGAGACCTCGACGGTCGAGCAGTGCCCGGTGATGGTGACACTGTTGGACACCCCGCTGATGCTGATCGGCCGGTCGTTGCACGCGACGGTGCGCTGGCCGCGGACGCCCGCGACCTGAATGGGCCGGTTGGGATCGTCGGACTGCGGCGGCAATTCGACCAGGCCGGGACCGGACATGACCGTGGTGCCGTTGACGACCACCGAGGATTCGTCACCGGGCGGGGTCGGGACGGCGACCGAGACGCTGGGCGGGGCCCCTGGGTTGGGCGTCAGAAACGTCGGGTGCTTCTTGCCGGTCAAGTTGGTGACGAAGATGATGGCGGCGACCACCGGGCCGACGATGACGGCGAGGACGACGACGCCCAAGATCATGCGGCGTGCCGCGGTGCTCGGCACGCCCGGCGGCAACGGTTGCGGCGGCCAGGTCGTTTGAGGCCGGTGGTATTGGGCGGGGTACGGATTGCTCGGCGCCGCCGCGCGGGAGGACCACGCGTGGCCGGGCTCCGTCAGCTCCGAGGCCCGCGCCTGTTCGTTCATCGCGCGCTCGAGCTCGCGGATGCGGGCTTCTGGATCGTCGTCGCGACTCATGATCCGATGCTGTCACACCCGGCGAACTCAACGCCACAGGTAGCGGGTCTTGGGCCGGCCGGTCCCGCCGTATTCGCTTCGGCGCGTGACGGTTCCGTCGTCGGCCAGCCGTTCCAGATAGCGCCACGCGGTCACCCGGGCAACTCCGACGGCTTTGGCCGCCTCGTCGGCCGTCAGCCCGTCGGGGCTGTCGCGCACCGCGCGGGCGATGTCGTCGTTGGTCAGTGTCGCGGCACCTTTCGGGGCCGTGGATTTGTCTGCGCTGGTGCGTAATTCGGCGAGGGCCCGGTCCACCTCGGCCTGGCTGGCGGCGTCCACCCCGGCGGGGAGGGCCGTCCGGTACCGCTGATAGCGGTCCAGCCGGTCCCGGAAGGCCGCGAAGGTGAACGGCTTCAACAGATACGCCAGTGCGCCGTGCGCGACGGCGGCGCGCACCATCTCCAGATCGCGCTCGGAGGTGATGGCGATGATGTCCGGCGCCGGCCGCAGCCCGGACAGTGCCGACGCCAGGCTGATGCCGCTGGCGTCGGGCAGCCCGAGGTCCAGCAGGACCAGGTCGATGGGCTCGTCGGTGGTGGTCGCCCGGGTCGCGGCCTGGATGGCCTCGCGTGCCGTGTGGGCCACCGCGGCGACGGAAAACCCTTCCAGACGTTCGACATACGTGCGGTGCGCCTCGGCGATCAGGGGATCGTCGTCGACGATCAGCACGGTGGTCATGAGGCTGCCGCCGGAATCGTCACCGACACCACCGAACCGTAATTGACATCGGACGACAGCGTGCCGCCGTGCCGGTTGACCACCTGTGCCACCAGGGCGAGGCCCAGCCCGTGTCCCGGCGCCGATTTCGTCGAATAACCACGGCGCATGGCGTTTTCGAACGTCGCCGGGTCCATGCCGGTGCCGCTGTCGGCCACCCGCATGTGCAGTTCGGCGCCCGGCTCGCACCGCACCGTCACCTCGACCCACGGCTCGTCGCGGTCGCATGCGTCCATCGCGTTGTCGATCAGGTTGCCCAGCACCGTCACCATTTCCGGCCCGCTCAGCGGTAGTTGTGAAGTGTCCGAAGGTAATTGTGAGTCCACGGTGACGGTGAAGTCGATGCCACGTTCGTGGGCCTGGGCGCTCTTGCCCAGCAGCAATGCCACGAGGGCGGGTTCGTGGACCTCGCTGGACAGCCGGTCGACGAGTCGCTGCGACAGCTCCAGTTCGTCGGTGGCGAAGGCCACGGCGTCGGACGGGCGGCCCATCTCGACCATGGTGATCACCGTGTGCAACTTGTTCGCCGCTTCGTGTGCCTGCGCCCGCAGCGAGTCGGTGAGGACCTTCAACGAGCTGAGTTCGCCCAGGGTGCTTTGCAATTCGGTGCGGTCCCGGATCGTCACGACCTCCGAACCCGCCCGGCCCGACACCGGGGAGCGGCTGACCACCAGCACCCGGTCATCGGTCACGTGGACCTCGTCGCGCACACCGGGATCGGCCGCGCGCAGGAACTCCGGCAGGTCGGACAGGGCCACCGCGCCCGGTGGCAGGGCCAGCAGGCGCCGTGCCTCGTCGTTGGCCAGCACCACGCGCCCCTTCTCGAGCACCAGCAGGCCCTCGGACACCGAATGCAGGACGGCGTCGTGGTGCTCGTACATCACGCGCAACTGGTCCGGCCGCAGCCCGTGGGTCTGACGAAGCAGCCGGCGCCGGATGAGCCAGGTACCCAGCAGCGAAAGGGCAAGGGCGGCAAGGCTGATCGCCGCGATCAGCGGGATCTGATGGCGCCACTGCGCGGTCAGCGTCGTCTCGGTGATGCCCGCGGCGACCAGGCCCACAATCTGTCCGGAGCCGTCCCGCACCGGGGTGATGGTGCGCACCGACCGGCCCAGGGTCCCGGTGTAGAACTCCGTGTGCGTCTGGCCTTTCAGGGCCTGCTCCGTGGTGCCCAGGTAGTGGCCGCCGATCTGGCGCGGGTCCGTGTGGGTGAACCGGGTGCCGTCGGGCGCCATGACGGTGATGAAGGCGATGCCGGTCTGGGCCCGAACGGTTTCGGTGACCGGCTGCAGGACTTCCGTGGCGTTGCCCGCCCGGATAGCGGCAGCTGTCGACGGTGCGTCGGCCAGTGCCGTGACGATGCCGGTGAGCAGCTGTTTGGCGGCGGCGTCGTTGGTGCGGCGGGACTGCACCACGGCCAGGGCACTACCGGCCGCCACCACCACGATGATGATCGCGATCTGCAGGGCGACGATCTGGCCGGCCAGGGACCAGCGTGGCGCGGCCGGCCAACTGCGCATCACTGCGTCCTTCTGTAGTCCGCCTGCTCGCGTCGGCGGTGAACTTCGGTGAACGAAATGAACATATGCGTGACGTGCCTCACGTTCTGGACAAACATCCTTGCAGAAGTTTTCGACAACGAGGCCGGAGGACTGCCCGACATGACTGATCAAGCGCCCCGTCGCGACCGCACCCATTGGCTGTACATCGCCGTGCTCGTCGCCGTCGTCGGCGGTGTGGCCGTCGGCCTCATCGCGCCCGGGGTGGGCAAGGACATCGCGGTCCTCGGCACCCTGTTCGTGAATCTGATCAAGATGATGATCACCCCGGTCATCTTCTGCACGATCGTCCTGGGCATCGGTTCGGTGCGCAAAGCCGCGACGGTCGGCAAGATCGGCGGCCTCTCGCTCGGCTACTTCCTCGCCATGTCGACGGTGGCGCTGGCGATCGGGCTGGTCGTCGGCAACCTGCTGAGCCCGGGATCGGGCCTGCACCTGTCGGCGCAGGCGACCGGTCAGGGTGCGAAACTGGCGCAGAAGGCGCACGAGGCCGGCGGCCTCATGGATTTCGTCTCGCACATCATCCCCGAGACGCTGCTGTCGGCGCTGACCAGCGGAAACGTGCTGCAGGCCCTGTTCATCGCCCTGCTCGTCGGCTTCGCCGTCCAGGCCATGGGTACGGCCGGTGAACCCATCCTGCGGGGCGTCCAGCACCTGCAGAAGCTGGTGTTCCGGGTGCTGATCATGATCCTGTGGCTGGCGCCGATCGGCGCGTTCGGTGCCATGGCCGGCGTCGTGGGCCAGACCGGCTGGCGCGCCGTCACCCAGCTGCTGACCCTGATGCTCGGGTTCTACGTGACCTGCGTCGTCTTCGTCTTCGGCGTGCTCGGGGTGCTGCTGTGGTCGGTGACCCGGATGTCGATCTTCCGGCTGGTCCGCTACCTGGCCCGCGAGTACCTGCTGATCTTCTCGACCTCGTCGTCGGAGTCGGCGCTGCCTCGGCTGATCGCCAAGATGGAGCACCTGGGTGTGGACCGCAGCACCGTCGGCGTCGTGGTGCCGACCGGCTACTCGTTCAACCTCGACGGGACCGCGATCTACCTGACGATGGCGGCGCTGTTCATCGCCGACGCCATGGGGCGGCCGATGGCGATCGGGGAGCAGTTGGCGCTGCTGGCCTTCATGATCGTCGCCTCCAAGGGTGCTGCCGGCGTCACGGGCGCGGGTCTGGCGACGCTGGCAGGTGGCCTGCAGAGCCACCGGCCGGACCTGCTGGACGGCGTCGGGCTGATCGTCGGCATCGACCGGTTCATGTCGGAGGCGCGGGCCGTCACCAACTTCTCGGGCAACGCCGTCGCCACGGTGCTGATCGGATCGTGGACCGGGACACTCGACCGGGCAAAGGCCGCAGCCGTATTGCACGGCGCCGATCCGTTCGATGAGCTGACGATGCTCGATTCGGGTGTCGAGCACCCGTCCGGCAACACCGGTGTGACGGCACTCACATCATGAACAAAATGTGAATTCGTCGATAACAGCGAATCTCGGGGCCCGCTCAGGCGGGCCTCCGGGCTGTCGTGATCTTGATGGACGGAAGTGGAACCTGGGTTTTATCGTGCGGGTGAGACGGATGGGATTGTTTGCGTTCGTGTCGCGGTGTGATGTTTCGCTCACTTTGCCAGGGAATGCCAGGAAACGCTGCTTGGAAACCCTCAGGAATGAGGCGGACCTATGTTTGCTCAATTTGAATTCAGCCGTTGTTTACGCAGGTCGGGACATCGATCACCATTGATAACAAGTGCATAACAATTCACAACATAAGTAACTCCTAAGAGCTTCTGATCAATTCGTGCCGAGGCGTCGCTGAAGCCGTCCGGAATGTCGGTGGGGATCACTACACTTCTTGAAAGCAGCGCTCATCCGGGCGCACCCGGACGGGCAATCGACTACCGGCGCGTTGCCGCGCTGGCGGAGGTACCGAAGATCGTGGCAAATAATAACGCTCGTGCAAAAGCGAAGCGGGCCGGCGCCCAGGCGCTGCGCGGAACCATGGACATCGCGCAGGTTGGCCGCGGCACCATCGCCGACATCGCCGAGAGTGCGGGTCAGTTGGTCGCGACCAGCTACGCCGACAACATGGTGTCGCTGATCGAGCCGCGCAGCCGCAGCATCCGCGATATCGCCGTCGACGGCGAGCCGTTCGCGGTCGTGGCCACCGCCGACCGGGCGTACGTCGCCGTGTCCGGTGCCGAGTTCGACGGCGTCGCCGTCATCGACGTCGCCACCGGTGCCGAGCTGGCCGCCTACCCGCTGGCCTCGGGCGTGAGTGCCCTCGCCGTCAGCCCCGACGGCAAGCGGGTGTTCGCGGGCCGCGCCGGCGACACCTACATCGACGTCGCCGTCATCGACATCACCGCCGACCGCGTCGGCACCATCGAGATAGCCACCGGCGCCGCCATCAGCATCGACGCCCTCGCGGTCGACCACACCGGTCGCCGGCTCTACGTCGCCACCACCGATGAGGTGGGCAGCCAGCTGGTCGTCGTCGACACCGAGACCACCCGCATCCGCAACACCATCGTCATCGGTGCCCCGATCCGCAGCCTGGCGCTCGGCCCGGACAACACCGCCTACGTGCTGACCTCGGACCTGACCGCCCGCGGTGAGGTGCACGTCGTCGACCTGGCCGCCGGTCGCGTGACCGGCCGCTTCGCCGTCGGCGACGCCCCGACCCAGCTGGTGCTCGGCGCCGACGGCACCCGTGCCTACGTCGTCGACTACGACCGCGTCTCGGTGTTCTGCACCCAGACCAACACGGTCGTCGACACCATCGCGGCCGACGTTCAGCCGTCGTGCGTCACCGTCAGCCGTGACGGCTCGCGGCTGTACGTCGCGGACGTCGTCGGTGACGTCACCGCGGTCGCCGTCGAGGCCCCCAAGCCGCTGCTCTACTCGCAGTTCATGGCAACCAAGTCCGTCGCCATGAACGAGGTGCGCGCGCTGGAGCCCGCGACCGTCTAGTCAGTCCACAAAAACGCCCCCGCCGGCCGGCGGGGGCGTTTTTGGTATCCGGGGACTACTGCCTGCCCGTGCAGTCGAGTGACACCGAAATGGTCCTGCTGGTTTGCGGCAGCAGGATGGAATTGCTGTTGCGGCCCAGCCCGGGGCCGACCCACGGCACCAACTGCGTCGTCTGCTGTGGATTGCGCACACTGGTCACCGTGCACTCGGACACCGGTGCCGTCCCGAGCTTGTCGATCGTGACCACGTAGCCCTCGGATTGCAGCCGGTTGATCGTGTCCTGCGCCGATTCGGCCGCGGCCAATCCGGCCGGCGCCAGCATCGCGGCCACCCCGCCGACAGTCGCCGCGGCGAGCGTCCAATTTCTGCGCATGATTTTCTCCTGTCGTGCCAACGCTAATCATCCTCCTACCTGGCAGGGTCGGCTAGCATCTCGACATCCCAGCGGCAGCAACCCAGAGGCGACATTCACGATGCTCAGTACGATGCAGGACGCCCCGCTCACGATCACCACGATCATGCGGCACGCGACCGGTCAGAATTCCCGCCGAACCGTCACCACGGCGCTCGGCGGTGGGCAGTACCGCACCACGACCTACGGCGAAGTCGGCCGGCAGTCCGCGCAGCTGGCCAACGCGTTGCGCGGGCTCGGCATCACCGGCGACCAGCGGGTCGCCACGTTCATGTGGAACAACGCCGAACACACGGTGGCCTATCTGGCCATCCCGTCGATGGGCGCGGTGCTGCACACCCTCAACATCCGGTTGTCGCCGGAGCAGATCGCCTACATCGCCAACGAGGCCGAGGACTCCGTCGTCATCGCCGATCTCTCGTTGACCGCCCAGTTGGCCCCGGTACTGCCGCAGATGAACACGGTGCACACGGTGATCGCCATCGGCGCAGGGGATTTGGCGCCGCTCGAAGCCTCCGGAAAAACGGTACTGCGGTACGACGAATTGTTGGCCGCCCAGCCCGTCGAGTTCGACTGGCCGGAGATCGACGAGCGGTCCGCGGCGGCGATGTGTTACACCAGCGGCACCACCGGGAATCCGAAAGGCGTTGTCTACAGCCACCGTTCGAGTTTTCTGCACGCCATGGCGACGTGTACCAGCAATGCGCTGGACGTCGGCAGCGACGACGTGACCCTGCCCATCGTGCCGATGTTCCACGCCAACGCCTGGGGGCTGCCGTACGCCGCCCTGATGGCCGGTGCCGACCTGGTGATGCCGGACCGGTTCCTCGACGGCGCTTCCCTGATCGACCTCATCGAGACGCACCGCCCGACCATCGCCGGCGCGGTGCCGACCATCTGGAACGACGTGATGAACTGCCTGGAAAAGAATCCGGGACACGACATTTCGTCGTTGCGGATCGTGGGCTGCGGCGGCTCGGCGGTGCCGGTGTCGATGATGCGGATCTTCCAGGAACGCTACGGTGTGCACATCCGCCAGGCCTGGGGGATGACCGAGACCTCGCCGTTGGCCACCACCGCCAAGCCGCTGCCGAACGTGTCCGAGGAGCAGTACTGGGCCTCCCGCGCGACCGCCGGCCGTCCGATGTGCGGTGTCGAGATTCGGATCGTCGACGACGCCGGCAGCCCGCTGCCGCACGACGGAGAAGCGGTCGGGGAGATCGAGATTCGCGGCCCGTGGATCACCGGCAGCTACTACCTGGGCTACGACGCGAGCAAGTTCGACAGCGGCTGGCTGCGTACCGGCGATGTCGGACGCATCGACGACTGCGGGTTCGTCACGCTCACCGACCGGGCCAAGGACGTCATCAAGTCCGGCGGTGAATGGATTTCCTCGGTCGAGTTGGAGAACCACCTGATCGCGCACCCCGCGGTGCTGGAAGCCGCCGTGGTCGCGGTGCCCGACGATCGCTGGCAGGAACGGCCTTTGGTTGCTGTCGTGCTGCACGAGGGCGCCTCGGCGACACCTGATGAACTTCGAGAGTTCCTGGCGGACAAGGTGGTTCGCTGGTGGCTGCCCGAGCGGTGGACGTTCATCGACCAGGTGCCGCGCACCAGCGTCGGCAAGTACGACAAGAAGACCATCCGCGCCCGGTACGCCGACGGCGCCTACGACGTCGTCACCATCTAGTTCTCTCGCGAGCTAGGCACGCACCGCGAGGGTCGACATCAGGTCGGCGAGGCGGTCCGGGCGGTCGAGCATCGAGAATGTCCGTGCGCCGTCGATGATTTCGAGGCGGGAGTTCGGGGTGATCTTCGCCAGTTTCTCGCCGTCGCCGACTTCGAAGAACAGGTCGTCGGCCGACCACGCGATGAGCGTGGGCTTGTCGAATTCGTGCAGCCGCGCTGCGACGCCGGTGGTGACCTCGGTGCGCAGGGAGCTGGTGAACACTCGAAGATCCTCGGCGACAGTAGGTTTGGACTGCGTGTTGTGCACCCACTCCCGGGTCAGGGCGTCGAGGTCGGTGTACGCGAGTCCGTCATAGGCGCGCTTGCGGACCAATGGGATCCGGAACACCTGCGAGCTCGCCCGGAATACTGCCTTGGAGCGCGACGCCAGGATCAGCGGCTTGAGGATCGGTGGCGGAAAGTGTTCGAACGCATCGCAACTCGTCAGCACCATGGCGCCGATGCGCTCCGGGTGGTGGACCGCGACCAGCTGTGTGACCACACCGCCGGTGTCGTTGCCGACGATGACGACGTCGTCGAGGTCCAATGCGGCCAGCGTGTCGGCGACTATGCGCGCGACGCCGTGGATGCTCCGGTCGGCACCCGGGCGCAGCGCTTCGGGATGTGCGCCCAGCGGCCAGGTCGGGGCGATGCACCGCAGGCCGCGTTCGGCCAGGCGCGCGGCGACCCCGCGCCACAGCTGGCCACCCATCATGTATCCGTGCACGAAGACGACGGGCCTGCCGTCCTTCGGTCCGAATTCCTCGAAATGGATGGTTCCGGCGTTAATCTCGATGATCGACATGGATCACTCCTAGCTCGATACTCAGTTACAAACAGGCTGTCCGCAACTTACCAACAGGGTGTATGGAAAACAAGAGGCGTACTCAGGAGGAGCGCTCCGCGGCTACCCGCGAAGCGTTGATCGTCGCCGCGCGGCGACTGTGGGGCGAGCGAGGTTATGCCGAGGTGGGCACGCCGGAGATCGCGACGACCGCCGGGGTCACCCGGGGCGCGATGTACCACCAATTCGCCGACAAGGCAGCGCTTTTCCTGGCTGTCGTGGAAGCGGTGGAGCAGGACGTGATGGCCCGGATGGGAACGATGGTGGCGGCGTCGGGGGCGACGTCCCCGGCCGATGCGATCCGCGCCGCGGTCGATGCCTGGCTGGAGGTCTCCGGCGATCCGGAGGTGCGTCAGCTGGTCCTGCTCGACGCCCCGAGCGTGCTTGGCTGGGCGGGCTTCCGTGACGTCGCTCAGCGCTACAGCCTGGGCATGACGGAGCAGCTGCTCAGCGAGGCCATGAAGGCCGGCCAGCTGGCCCGGCAGCCGGTGCGGGCGCTGGCGCACGTGCTGATCGGGGCCCTCGACGAGGCGGCCATGCTCATCGCCACCGCGGACGACCCGAAGAAGACGCGCCGCGAGACCCGGCAGGTACTGCGCCGCCTCGTCGACGCGATGTTCACGGGCTAGTTGGGCCTCGAGAGCAGACGCAAAACTGTCGTTTTCGAAGCGAAAACGACAGTTTTACGTCTGCTCGCAAGCGGGAGGTAGCCCCGGCTCGGCAGAAGGGGTACCTCCAGCTCGCGGGGTAGGTGACTAGCGCTCGGCGCGCTGATAGGCCGTCACGACGGCGGCGCCGCCCAGGCCGATGTTGTGCTGAAGCGCTGCGGTGACGCCGTCGACCTGACGCTTGTCGGCGGTGCCGCGCAGCTGCCACGTCAGCTCCGAGCACTGGGCCAGGCCCGTCGCACCCAGCGGGTGACCCTTGGAGATCAGGCCGCCCGACGGGTTGACGACCCAGCGGCCGCCGTAGGTGGTGTCGTTGTTGTCGATCAGCTGCGGGGCCTCGCCCTCGCCGCACAGCCCCAGGGCTTCGTACAGCAGGAGCTCGTTGGCGGAGAAGCAGTCGTGCAGCTCGATGACCTGGAAGTCCTCGGGGCCGAGGCCCGACTGGTCGTAAACCTTCTGGGCCGCTTGGACATTCATGTCGTAGCCGATGATGTTGGCGGCGCTGCCGTCGAACGTCGAGGCGAAGTCGGTCGTCATGGCCTGGCCGACGATCTCGACGGCCTGCGACGCGAGTCCGTGCTTGTCGACGAACGACTCGCTGGCGAGGATCGCCGCGCCCGACCCGTCGGAGGTGGGGGAGCATTGCAGCTTGGTCAGTGGGTCGGAGATCATCTTGGCGGCCAGGATGTCGTCGAGCGTGTACTCGTCCTGGAACTGTGCGTACGGGTTGTTGACCGAATGCTTGTGGTTCTTGTAGCCGATTTTTGCAAAATGTTCTGCAGTGCTTCCATATTTCTTCATGTGCTCACGGCCGGCCGCACCGAACATCCACGGCGCCACGGGGAAGGCGAACTCGTCGATCTCGGCCAGGGCCTTGACGTGCCGGCCCAGCGGCGATTCGCGGTCCTGCGCACCCGCCTGGAGCGAACCGGGCTGCATCTTCTCGAAGCCCAGCGCGATGGTGCAGTCGGCGAGGCCGCCGCGGATCGCCTGTGCGGCAAGGAAAAGCGCCGTCGACCCCGTCGAACAGTTGTTGTTGACGTTGACGATCGGGATGCCCGTCATGCCCAGCTCGTACAGGGCGCGCTGGCCGGAGGTCGAGTCGCCCGAGCAGTAGCCGACGTAGCCCTGCTCCACCTGGTCGTAGGAGATGCCGGCGTCGGCGAGCGCCTTGTTGCCGGACTCGTTGGCCATCTGCGGGTAGTCCCAGCCCTCACGGCTGCCGGGCTTCTCGAATTTGGTCATGCCGACGCCGACGACGAACACGCGATTCTTGGCCATGGGTTTCCTTTCGTTACTACCTGTAGTTCAGTCACGCCCGGCGGTTTTAGTCAAGACCCCAAAGGTCTGGTCTCCGACGCCGAGCCGGTGGTATACAACCTAGAACGTGTTCTAGTTCTGGCGGTGCTCGGGAGGGTTCATGGCGTTGCGGGTCGTGCAGTGGGCAACCGGCGGGGTCGGCGTCGCCGCGATCAAAGGCGTGCTGGAACATCCGGACCTGGAACTCGTCGGTTGTTGGGTGCATTGGGAAGCCAAGAACGGCAAGGATGTTGGCGAGATCATCGGCGTCGGGCCGCTGGGCGTCACCGCGACCAACAGCATCGACGACATCCTGGCACTCGAGGCCGACGCCGTCATCTACGCGCCGCTGATGGCCAACCCCGACGAGGTCGCGGCGCTGCTGCGGTCCGGCAAGAACGTGGTGACGCCGGTCGGGTGGGTGTATCCGAGCGAGAAGCAGGGCGCGCCGATGCGGGAGGCCGCGCTGGCCGGTGGCGCCACGCTGCACGGCACCGGCATCGCTCCCGGCGGCATCAGCGAGAAGTTCCCGCTGCTGTTCTCGGTGATGTCCACCGGCGTGACTTTCGTTCGCGCCGAAGAGTTCTCGGACCTACGGACCTACGAGGCGCCCGACGTACTGCGGCACGTCATGGGGTTCGGTGAGACCCCGGACAAGGCGCTGACCGGTCCGATGCAGAAGCTGCTCGACAGCGGCTTCATCCAGGCCGTCCGGATGTGCGTCGACGAGTTCGGCTTCAACGCCGACCCGAAGATCGTTGCGCGCCAAGAGGTTGCGGTGGCGACCGCACCGATCGACTCGCCGCTGGGGCCCATCCAGCCCGGCCAGGTGGCGGCTCGCAAGTTCCACTGGGAGGCGGTCGTCGGCGACGAGGTCGTCGTGCGCGTCACCGTCAACTGGTTCATGGGTGAGGAAAACCTCGACCCGGCATGGGATTTCGGCCCCGAAGGCCAACGCTACGAGATGGAGGTCAAGGGAAATCCGGACTTCACCGTGTCGATCAAGGGCTTTCAGGGACTGGTCGGAGAGGACGGCCCCGAACCCGGCGTCGTCGGCACCGCCGCCCACTGCGTCAACTCCGTGCCCGCGGTGTGTGCCGCGGAACCGGGTATCGCCACCTATCTGGACCTGCCGCTCTTCAGCGCGAAAGCGGCGCCGCGACTGAGGTGAGCGTGACGTTTTTGCACGCCCGCGGCGGCGTGTCGGCGTACAACCACGCACGCTCGCGGTAATCAGGGTTGCACAAGTATCCGGATCGGATTGCCTTCGGCCCGATCGAGTTTCGCGATGCCTTCGGCGACGTCCTCGAGCGGGACGATCTCGCTGATCGACCGGGTGAGGTCCAGGCGGCCGCGGGACACCAGCGTGGCCAGCGTGCCGATGTCGGCGTTCTGATAACCCAGGTGCCCGCGCACCTGCTTCTTGGTCAGGTTGAAGAACGATGTCGGGCCGATCGACGGGGCATCGGCGCTCATCCCGACGCCGACGAACCGTCCGCCCACGGTCAGCGCCGCCAGCGCCTGATCGAACGTGGACCCCTTGCCGACCGCGTCGAACGCGACGTCGAGCATCCGGCCGCCGGTGGCCGCACCGATCTGGGCCAACAACTCCGGGTCGCGGGCGTCGAAGGCGTAGTCCGCGCCGACCTCCAGCGCGCGCTCCAACACCGCCGGGTTGACGTCGACCGCGACGATCGGCGCCGCCCCGACCAACCGGGCCAACTGCACGATGTGCGTGCCGAGCCCACCCACGCCCCATACGCCGACGGACTCGCCGATACCCACCTGGCCGGTCCGCACGACGGCGCCGAACGGCGTCGACACCGCGTCGGCGAGGATCGCGGCCTGCTCAAGCGGCACGTTGTCGGGGACGCGCGTCAGCCCGAACGCCTGCGCGACGGTGTATTCGGCCCAGCCCCCGTCGTACGCGAACGCCATGAGCCGGATCCGCAGACAGTTGGACATGTCGCCGCGGAGACAGTTCACGCAGTCCATGCACGGCTTGCCGGCCGCGACGACGACGCGGTCGCCCTCGGCCCAGCCGGTGACGCCCGGTCCCAGTTTGGCGATGGTGCCCGACGTTTCGTGGCCCTGCGTCACCACCGGGAGCTGCGACGGGAACGTGCCGTTGATCAGGCTGAGGTCGGAGTGGCAGATGCCGCAGTAGGCGACCTTGACCAGCACCTCGCCGGGTCCCGGTTCCGGAATCGGAACATCTTCCACCGCAACCTTTTTGGTGTCGGCGTAGAACCGTTGGGCCCGCATCGTTGAGGTCATGACACTCCAGTGGTCAGCATCGATGGTTACGATCGCCATCATGGCGCAGGCATTGGTGGTCGAGCAATCACGAATAGTCCCCGTCGCGGTGGCCGACGCATTCAGCGGCACCGCACCGATTCCGTTGAACGAGCTGTTCTGTCGTTGGTACGGACCGATCCCGCCGATCAAGGCCGTGCGCAACCAGACCGGTATCTGGGACGCGGTGGGGCAGACCCGGACGATCCTGCTGACCGGTGGCGGCAGCATGGCCGAGACCCTGACCTCGTACGACGAGCCGCACTCGTTCGGCTACACGCTGTCGGACATCAACGGACCGCTGGCGCCGCTGGTGGGCGGCGTGCAAGGGATGTGGCTGTTCCAGGACGTCTCCGGTGGGCAGAATCCCCGCACCAAGATCACCTGGCGGTGGACTCTGCACCCGCGCAGCTCGCTGACCGCCCCGCTGCTGCCGGTGTTCGGCAAGCTGTGGAAGGGCTACGCGGGCCGATCGCTGGAGCATCTTTCTGACCTCCTGGTGGGATGACGGTCCCACGGCGTACGCCGAATCCTGTTAGATGAACTAATGGCTAAGCGCGCGCTCGTTCTGGCTGGTGGCGGCATCGCCGGCATCGCATGGGAGACCGGCATCCTGCAGGGAATCGCCGACGAGGCCCCCGAGATCGCCGCGGCGATCCGGAATTCGGATGTGGTGCTGGGCACATCGGCGGGCTCGGCGGTCGGTGCCCAGCTGGGCAGTGCACTGAGCATTGCTGAGCTGTTCGAGCGCCAGGTTGCCGCCGAATCGGCGGAGATCAGCCCGGGCATCAACATCGAGGCCGTCCTGACCACGTTCATCGACGCGATGTCGTCGACCAACGGCGGCCGGGCCGAACAGTTGCAGCGCCTCGGGGCGGCCGCGGCCGCCGCCGAGACCGTCAGCCCGGCCGTCCGTCGCAACGTCATCGAACGCCGGTTGCCGTCGCACGAGTGGCCCGACCATGACCTGCGCATCACCGGCGTCGACATCGACACCGGCGAGCTGGTGGTGTTCACGCGGGAATCGGGGGTGTCCGTCGTCGACGCCGTCGAGGCCAGCTGCGCGGTACCGGCCGCCTGGCCGGTGGTGACCATCGGCGGCCGCCGGTACATGGACGGCGGGATGGGCAGCAGCGTCAACATGATCGCGGTCAAGGACTGTGACACCGCCGTCGTGCTGGTGCCGGCTCCGTCGGACTCGCCGTCACCGTTCGGGGCGGGCCCCGGCGCGGACGTCAGGGGCTTTGCCGGCAGTGCCTTCGGCATCTACGCCGACGACCAGTCCCTCGCCGCCTTCGGCGTCGACCCGCTGGATCCGGCCTGTCGTATCCCGTCGGCGCAGGCCGGCCGGGCGCAGGGCCGAAAGGTTGCGGCGGAGGTCGCCGTGTTCCTGGCCTAGTCGGCGAGGTCGAGGGAATCGAGTGCGGCGCAAGCCAATTCGTGCCCGATCTCGATGACTTCGGAGGCGCGGTAGAACTCCAGGCTGCGGCACACCGTGCGTGGCACCTCGATCAACAGGTCGGGTGGATAGGCCGCCAGGGTGTGTCGCATCAGCGCCGCCTGCGAGATTTCGATGGTGCGGTTCATGACCTCGAAGCCGCCGAGCCGCGGCACGTGCGTGTCTTCTTCGGTCTCGACCTCGGACTCGGTGGCGGCGTCGATGCCGTCGACCGCGTTGCTGAAGCGGCTCAGTACCGATCGTGCGGTGGGACCGTCGAGCAGGGTGCTTGCCGCGGCCCGGTCGATCAGTGACGTCGTGCTGCGTCGCATGCGGTTCAACAGCTCCGCGGTGGGACGCGGGGAGTCCGGAGTGGGATTCGGGTCGCTGGCGTTGAGGCTGACCGCGATGGTCAGGTCGGCGTTGACAGCCGCGAGCGGTGCCATGGGCAGGGGGTCCAGGATGCCGCCGTCGGCCAGTAGCCGGCCGTCGAGCAGATAGGGCGCGATGACGCCAGGTATGGCGATGGAGGCGCGGATGGCCGCGTCGATCGGGCCGCGCTGCAGCCAGACCGATTTGCCGGCGATCAGGTCGGTCGAGACGGCGGTATAGGGGATCGGCAGGCTCTCGATGGTCCGCGGGCCGATGATCTCGCGGACGGCCGCCAGGATCTTCTCGGCGCGGAGCACGCCGGCGGCGGTCAGGGATGGATCGAGTAGACGGAGGACCGCGCTCTGCGTGAGAGCGCTGGCCCAGGAGGTGAATTCGTCGAGTTTGTCGGCGGCCTGCAGCGCGCCGACGAGGGCGCCCATGGAAGAACCGGAGATGCCGACGACGTCGAATCCGCGCTCGCGGAGCGCGTCGAGGACGCCGATGTGTGCGTAACCCCGGGCGCCACCGCTGCCAAGGACCAGTGCGACCCGCATGGCCCTATTTTGGCGTGCGGATCAGACGGCGGCGAGACGAGGCCGCGTCAGCAGCGGATGCGCGAGAAGAACGCCGCCGAGATGAGCCCGATGATCAGGGCAACCTGCGGCTGTCCGCTGCTCATGGCGAAGAGGATGCCGCTGACGGCCGCTACTGCGATGAGCAGCAGGAGGATGCCCATGAAGAGCACTCGGCGCCCGTTGACCGCGCCACTGTGGACCCGGGCGACCGGTACGTGCTGAGGAGCAACCATTGAGCTCATCCCTTCGACAATGAGTGAGACACCCCATAGTGTGCACCATTGTGTGAGTCAAAGCACAATTACTGACCAGTAGTTGGGAAATGCGTCGTATTCGTTAGCTGATCTCATTGCTTTTGCGGCGTTTTGCCTGGTCGGCGGGCAAATTTGTTAGATGTGCTTTGTGTTCTGGGAATGGCGTTTGTGTCCAATTTTTGCGCCGTCAGGGGCGGCGAATTTAATTCGTTGTACTAATCAAATTAATTTGCGCATGCACTGGTGACTCTGCATCGTGAGCGTGCGTTCAGATCGCGGAATCGGCCGGTTCGACGGTCTGTGCGCACATTCGCTGCACGGAAAAGCTGCCGTGCGTCAGTTGACGCAGGGGAGTCCGTCGTTGGCGCGCACCGGCGGCCCGGATTCCGGGGTCGGCAGCGTGGTGTCGTAGTTGGACGACTTGGCCGCGGCCAGGGACACGCTGTCCAGGGTGTCGGGCACCTGATAGCCCGGCCCCAGCGTGACGTGGATACGACCGGCAGGCACTGACGGATCGGCACGGACGGCGTCGATGCCCAGCAGCTCCGCCAGGTGCTTGGCTTCGGCATCGGTACCGGCGCCGAAGTCGACGGCCGTCGAACTGAGCTCGCCGTCCTGCGAGCTACGGGTCTGGCCCATGGAGTACTCGAGATCGCCCAGGATCTCCGACATCTGCCGGCCCAGACCCATCACGTCGGAACCGTTGATGACGTCGATGACGGCGGTCTTGGCGTTCTTCGACGTCGTACCGGTGCTGTCGGCGGCCTTGTCCAGCGTGGACGGCTCGGTCGATGTGCTGGGTGCGGACGTCGGTGCGCCTGGCGGCGGCTTGAGACCGAAGGCCTTGGCGACCTCGACCTTGATGGCCATGGGGTCGACGATGTTCACGTCCTGGCCGTCGATGTTGTCGTAGCGCACGACGGGTAGCGTCCGGTACTGGACGTTCGCGCCGCCGGCGATCTCGCCCATGCGCTTGAACTGCTCCTGGCCCCAGCCGGCCGACAGCACGACGTCCTTCTGCGCGACGCCGATCAGCTGGTTCAGCTTGCCGAGGTCGCTGAACGAGCCGTCCTGCTGCAGCTGGTGCATCACCGAGATCAGGAAGGCCTGCTGACGGTGGGTCCGGTCCAGGTCGCCGTTGTCCAGGCCGTGGCGCTGTCGGACGAAGGCAACGACCTGGGAGGCGTCGAGCATCTGGCGGCCGGCCGGGAAATCAGCGCCCGAGTAGTCGTCGTACACGGGGTGGTTCAGACAGATCTCGACGCCGCCGAGGCTCTCGGCGATGTCGTAGAAGCCGGCGAGGTTGACCTCGGCGAAGTAGTCGATGGGCGCACCGGTCAGATTGCGGACCGCAGCCAGGGTGGCGGCGCGGCCGGCCTCGCGGCTCTTGCGCTCCAGCTCGGCCTGGTCGGTGACGCCCTTGTCCATGAGGTGCTGCATGGCGTTGGCCTTGGTCAGGCCGTACGCCTCTTTGATCTTGATGTGGTCGTATCCGGGGATGCCGGTGACCCGCACGTAGTCGTCACGCGGGATCGAGAACGCGACCACATGGTTGTCGGCGGTGATGTGCGCCAGGATCAGCGTGTTGGTGTTGTAGCCGCCGTTGTCCGAATCCCCGGCGTGCAGCTTGTCGAGCAGCGCCTGTGGCAGGTCGTTGCCCTGCTGGTCTTTGCGCGAGTCCAGACCGATCAGCAGGATGTTCATCGCCCCGCCGGTGGACTTCGGTGCGTCCGCCCCGAGCGCGTCGCTGACCGTGATGCCGTGCAGTGCCCCACGCACCGTCCACCAGCCCAGACCGGTCGTCGCCACCGCCACCGCGGTGACCAGCGTGAGCACCACGCGCCCGACGGTGTCCCAACCCACGCGGGTGCTGAGCAGGCTTTGCAGCCGGCTCCGGCGGTGCCGGGCTGGAAGACGGTGGCGCGCGGAATCGCTGCGCTGGAAATCGGAGGTGCTCAGATGCGACCTCGAGGGGATGCGGTCGTGGCGTTCATCTCGGCGGGCCTCGCGGGTACGTGAGGACCGCCGGTCGGCTCCGGCGGTCGGGAGTTTGCTGTCACCGCGGCCCGCGTGGATGCGTCAGAGCGATCGGACGGCAGTGCGACCGATTTTAGGGCAACGCCGCAGACTCAGCGAATCCTCAGTGAACGCCGGGTATCAGCCGCATTCACCTTTGGCGGCGCTGGTCGCGGCCATGATCACGCCGGCCTGCTGACCCGCGGTGAGCTCGGTCCAGGGGGTGTTGAAGTTACCGGGATCACGTGTTTCCGGCCGCTGCATCAGGTTCAGGTACGGCTCGACGAGTGTCGCCGGGTCGGCGTGCTGAGCGTCCATCCACAGCTTCGCGGCGTGGCAGGCCTGGCCGAACTCGGACTCGGTCGCCGCCGGCGGGGCGTCGACGGCGGTCGTCACGCCGCTCGGCGAGACGGCGGCGCTGCCGGGTGCCGGGTGTTCGTGCGACTGCGTGGGGAGCTCGGCGGGAGTGTGGTCGGGGGCCGCTTTCTTGTCCGGACCACAGGCTGTCAGGAACGTCAGTGCGGTGGTCGTGAGCAGCGCTGCCCGGATGACGTTGATCTGCATGCTTGCCAATCTAGATGCGTCGGCATTCAGGATCACCCTGACGCTAACCCTTTCCGGCTGGCCGAGCGGTCGTCACGATGGGGAACATGGCAGTGCAGAACGTGCAGAACGCGACATGTTGTCGGGCTTGAGCCCGGCCTTGTGAGGGCGCCAAGCCCACCGTTCGTTTCTGCATTGGAGTTCCGTCATGTCTGTCCTGACAGATTTTTCTGTTTCCGGTCCCACTTCCCTGGCCCCGACCCGCTTGCGGCTACCCGACCTGCTGCATGCCACCGATCGGTGCGCTGACGACGTGCTGAGCGGCCGCTACGACCGGCTGCTGCCGGCCGACGGCCTGCCCCTCCACGAACGCTGGTTCCGCCGGTTGTACGGCGACGACGAACTCGACCTCTGGCTGATCAGCTGGGTCCCCGAGCGCAGCACCGAGCTGCACGACCACGGCGGATCGCTCGGCGCACTGACCGTGGTGTCCGGGGCGCTCGAGGAAACCCGGTGGGACGGTCGCGGGCTGCGGCAGCGCACGCTCGAGGCGGGTGACCAGGCCGCGTTCCCGCTGGGCTGGGTGCACGACGTGGTGCGGGCGGGTCCGGAGATCGTTACGCCGTCGCATCCCACCCTGAGCGTGCACGCCTATTCGCCGCCACTGACCGCGATGTCGTACTACGACGTCACCGAGAGTCAGAAGCTGCGTCGCGTCTACACCGAACTGACCGACAAGCCCGAGGGGGACGGATGACCGGGGTGAGCGAAGCGACGGGAAGTGTGACCACGGCGAGCGAAGCGACGGGGAACGCGATCAGCCGGGTCGACGCCATGCTGAACGCGGCCCGCGAGCGGCTGGTCCGGCTGTCCGCCGCCGAAATCCCCGCCGCACTGGCCCGGGGCGCCATCCTGGTGGACATCAGGCCGGCTGCTCAGCGTGCCATCGAGGGCGAGTTCCCCGGCGCGCTCATCGTGGAACGCAACGTCCTCGAATGGCGCTGCGACCCGACCAGTGACGCCCGTCTGCCACAGGCCACAGGCGTCGATGTCGAATGGGTGGTGCTGTGCTCGCAGGGGTACACCTCGAGCCTGGCCGCCGCGGCGCTACACGACCTGGGGCTGTACCGGGCCACCGACGTCATCGGTGGATACCGGGCGCTGGTCGATGAAGGCCTGCTGGGCGGGACGGCCGCGGCGGTGCTGCTACGTGCCGGCGCTTGGGTGTAGCGGGCCGTCTCAGCTCGAGTAGCCGCGCGCCAGCAGGGGGCGCAGCTGTTCGGTCTTCGCCGGTGTCCATCCCGGCGGTTGCAGGATGGCAGCCCAGGCATTGGCGACGTCGCGGATGAACACGTGACCATGCCCGTCCGGCACCTCGACGGCCACCGCCATATCGGCCGAGACCTGCAGGAAGGTCACCACCGGGATCCATTCCATCCGGGGTGAGACGTCGCGGCCGCGAGCTTCGCGCAACCAATCCGGCATGTGGAACAAAAGATCCGGATTGAACCAGGAGATCGGATCGGACGGGTGCTGCAGGTACACCACCCGCGGGTGGTGCCACACAGTGGTCGGACGGTCCAAATCCGTTGGCTGCGAAACAAAGCGGACGTACTCGCCCTTGTCGTAGATGGGCAGCTTCTCGGGGGAGCCGGCGTCGCGCCGGGCGGTCAGATCGGTCCAGATCGTGTTCTGGAACGTCGGTCCGGAGAACAGGGCGCCGTCGGTTCGGGCGATCAGATTGTTGAGCGAAAGGAACGGTGCCTCGCCGCCGAACGAGCCGAGACTCTCGCCGAACACCACGAGCTTGGGTCGTTTGCCTTCGGGCAATTCACGGACCATCTCGTCAACCGCCTCGAACAGCTCCTGCCCGGCCTGACGGGCGTTCTCCTTGTCCACCAGGAACGAGATCCAGCTGGGCAGGAACGAGTACTGCATAGACACGATCGCGGTGTCGCCGTTGTACATGTACTCCAGCGCTGATGCCTCGGCCGCGTTGATCCAGCCGGTACCCGTCGTGGTCGCGACCGCGATCACCTTGCGGTTCAGTCCACCGGTGCGTTTGAGTTCGTCGGCGGCCAGCCGGGCCGTGGCGCGGATGCCTTCCGCCGAGTGCAGGCCGGCGTAAGCACGAATCGGCTCAATTGCTTTGACGCCGTTGAATTTCGACAGTTCGTCGACGGTCGGTCCGCCCTTGACGAACACCCGACCCTGATGGCCCAGGGAGTCCCAGCTGGCCAGCGACTGCGGGCCGCCGGAGCGCAGCGTGCTGGTGGGTGCCGGGTTGTCGGTGTCGTTGTTGGCGTTCTCGAACATGTTGTTGATCGTCGACATGGCGAAGCGGACCACGACGCCATTGAGGATCGCGATGAACAGGCTGACGACCAAGACCACGGCGACCACACCCGACACCCGCGGCGGCGCAATACGTTCCAGCTGGCGCACCAGGAACAACACCAGTTTGCGCACCAACTGTCCGAATTCGACGAACGCGAACAGGAAGACGACCGACAGCACTGCCGTGAGCGGATGGTCCCAGAAGCCCATGCGCGGCACACCCATCAGGTCCCGGACGTCGTCCTGCCAGACGTGGAACCAGATGATCGCGAGGACCTGGCCGATGGTGCCCAGTCCGATCAGGACCAGCCAGGCCCAGCGGGGAGCCTTGGGGCTGCTGTCCTTCGACCGCATGTACCGCACCAACCAGACCCCGAAAACTCCGAAGCTATAACCGATTGCGCCGGCGGCACCACTGACGATGCCCTGGAACAGCGGGCCGCGCGGCAACAGCGACGGAGTCATCGACAGCCAGATGAACATCAGGCCTACCGCGGTGCCGAAGAACGTGTAGTGGCGAACCCACCAATCCGACGGCGGCTCTTCCAGTTTCGCCGCCAGCGACTCCTCGCCCGACGGGTCGGCTACCGCAACAGCGGTGCCGTCGTCGTCGGCAGGATCAGAGTCTTGAGCAGTGTCGGCCACCGCTCGACTTTACCGATGCGTGAAGTTCGGTGCGCGCTTCTCGGTGAAGGCCGCCATGCCCTCGGTCTGGTCGTCGGTCGCGAAGGCCGAGTGGAACAGTCGGCGCTCGTAGAGCAGGCCCTCCGCGAGGGTGCTCTCGAACGCGCGGTTGACGGCCTCCTTCGCCATCCGTGATGCGGAAAGCGACATGCCGGCAATCGTTTTGGCGACGGCGTTGGCCTCTTCGAGCAGCTTGTCGGCCGGGACCACGCGCGACACGAGGCCGCAGCGTTCGGCTTCCTCGGCGTCCATGTTGCGGCCGGTGAGGATCAGGTCCATCGCCTTGGCCTTGCCCACGGCGCGCGTCAGACGCTGGCTGCCGCCCATGCCGGGGAGCACGCCCAGCTTGATCTCGGGCTGGCCGAATTTGGCGGTGTCGGCGGCGATCAGCAGGTCGCACATCATGGCCAGCTCACAACCGCCGCCGAGCGCGTAGCCGGCGACGGCGGCGATGGTGGGGGTGCGGGTCGCGGCGAACTTGTTCCACAGCGCGAAGAAGTCCTGCGAGAACACGTCGGCGAACGTCAGGCTCGCCATCTCCTTGATGTCGGCGCCCGCGGCGAAGGCCTTCTCGCTGCCCGTGATGATGATGGCGCCGATGCCCGGGTCGGCGTCGAGTTCGGCTGCGGCCGTGGTGACTTCGGCCATCACCTGGCTGTTGAGGGCATTGAGGGCCTTCGGCCGGTTGAGGGTGATGGTGGCGACGCGGTCGTCACGGGTGACCAGGATGGTTTCGAACGTCTCAGATGTCACTGTGGAATCCTAGAACTAGAAGGTGAGGTCGGGGTCGGCGGAGACGAAGTAGGCGTCGACGTCGGCGTCGGTGCAGTCCGAAAGGCTGGCCGGGGACCACTGCGGGTTGCGGTCCTTGTCGACGAGCTGGGCGCGGATGCCCTCCACGAAATCGTGAGACTTGTGCGACGCTATCGACACTCGGAATTCCTGCACGAGGGCATCTTCGAGGGTGGGCAGCTTCGCGGCGCGGCGCACGGCCTCCAGGGTGACCGTCAGCGCGATGGGGGACCGGGTGGCGATCAGGTCGGCCGCGGCGTTGGCGGGTGCGGCGTCGCTGTTCCGCAGGTTCTCCAGAATCTCCGCGACGGTGTCGGCCGCGTAGCACTCGTCGATCCAATGCTGTTGCGCCAGAAGCTCACTGGCCGGCGGCTCGACGGCGTACTTCTTGAGCGCCGCGTCGGGCCCATCACTGATGACCAGGTCGCGGAAGGCGGGCAGGTCGGCCTGCGGGACGAAATGGTCGGCGAAGCCCAGGGCGATGGCGTCCGCGCCGGAGAACGGGGCACCGGTGAGCGCGGCGTGCAGGCCGATCAGGCCGGGCGCGCGGGACAGCAGGTAGGTGCCGCCGACGTCGGGGATGAAGCCGATGCCGACCTCGGGCATGCCCAGCTTGGTCTTCTCCGTGACGACGCGGATGTTGCCGTGCGCTCCTACCCCGACGCCGCCGCCCATCACGATGCCGTCCATCAACGAGATGTACGGCTTGGGGTAGCGGCCGATGTGGGCGTTGAGCAGGTACTCGTCGTGCCAGAACGTCCTGGCGTTGTCGTCCTGCGCCTTGGCGGAGTGGTAGAGCGCGACGACGTCGCCGCCCGCGCACAGGCCGCGCTCGCCGGCGCCGGTCAGCAGGACCGCGCGCACGCTGTCGTCGTGCTCCCACGCGGTGAGCGCCTCGGCCAGGCCCGTGACCATCACCTGGTTGAGCGAATTGATGGCCTTCGGACGGTTCAGCGTGACGACGCCGACGCCGTTCTCGACATTTACTAGGATATCCTCGTTTTCCGCCACGGTAAGCAATCTAGATCGTCGCGCAACCGCTGCGCCGACCAGGTACCGTTTCACAGTAAGTTCCCAGTTTCTCCGTCTCGCCGGGAACCAACACCCGAAGCCGTACGTTGAGTGGGTGTTCGTCAGCAGACGGACCACAGCTTCAGGAGAGGAACCCGACGGTGCGCGAGAGCAGCAACCCGATATTTCGTTCCCTGCCCAAGTCGCAGGGCGGATACGCGCAATTCGGTAGTGGCGCCGCCGCTTATGGTGCCCAGCAGACCATGGCCCAGCCATACACCCAGTATCCGCAGCAGCAGGCCGGGTTCTCCCGCCCGCTGACCATCGACGACGTCGTCACCAAGACCGGCATCACGCTGGCGGTGCTGACGGTCAGTGCGGTCGTTTCGTACTTCGTGATCATGTCGAACCTGGCGCTGGCCGGGCCCATCGCCATGATCGGCGCCATCGGCGGTCTGGTGATGGTCCTCATCGCCACGTTCGGCCGTAAGCAGGACAACCCGGGCATCGTCCTCACCTACGCGGTGCTCGAGGGCATGTTCCTCGGCGCCTTCTCGTTCGTGATGGCCAACTTCGCGGTGCAGGGCATCAGCGCCGGCGCCCTGATCAGCCAAGCCGTTCTCGGCACCTTCGGGGTGTTCTTCGGCATGCTCGTCGTCTACAAGACCGGCGCCATCCGCGTCACCCCGAAGTTCACCCGCATGATCGTCGCCGGCATGTTCGGCGTCCTCGCACTGATGCTGGGCAACTTCATCATCGGCCTGTTCAACGGCGGTGCCGGCATGGGCCTGCGCAACGGCGGCACCCTCGCGATCATCTTCTCGCTGGTGTGCATCGCGTTGGCGGCGTTCAGCTTCCTGCTGGACTTCGACGCTGCCGACCAGATGATCCGCGCCGGTGCGCCGGAGAAGGCGGCGTGGGGCGTCGCGCTCGGCCTGACCGTCACCCTGGTCTGGCTGTACGTGGAAATCCTGCGACTGCTGAGTTACTTCAACAACGACTAGCTCCGTTGACAGAGAAGGGGCGTCCGCTTCGGCGGGCGCCCCTTCTTCGTGTCGTGCTCCGTCGTGCTCAGACTGCGCGCGGCTTGACGCGGCCGGCAGCTTCGGCGGCGTTGCGCCGTGCGGTGTCGATGTCCTCGGCCCGCGCCAGGGCCACGCCCATCCGGCGGGTGCGGAAGCTCTCCGGTTTGCCGAACAGCCGAATGTCGGTGCCCGGCACCTGCAGGGCCTCGTCGACGCCGTCGAAGACGATGCCCTGGGCTTCGACACCGCCGTAGATCACTGCGCTGGCGCCCGGGCTCTTGAGCGACGTGTCCACCGGCAGACCGAGGATCGCGCGGGCATGGAGCTCAAACTCGTTCTGCCACTGCGTGATCATCGTCGTCATGCCGGTGTCGTGCGGCCGCGGACTCACTTCGCTGAACCACACCTGGTCGCCCTTGACGAACAACTCGACGCCGAAAACGCCCCGCCCGCCAAGGTTTTCGGTGACCTTGTGCGCGATCTCCTGGGCGTTGGCCAGGGCGGCGGCCGACATCGGGTGCGGCTGCCAGCTCTCCACGTAATCGCCGGAGACCTGACGGTGCCCGATCGGCTCGCAGAACTGGGTGACGACGGCACCTTCCGCGTCGTTGGCCCGGACGGTCAGCAGCGTGATCTCGTAGTCGAAGTCGACGAAGCCCTCGACGATGATGCGGGTGTTGGTCACGCGCGCGCCGCCCATGGCGTAGTCCCACGCCTTCGCGACGTCGTCCGGGCCGTCGAGCTTGCTCTGGCCCTTGCCGGAACTGCTCATCACGGGCTTCACGACGCAGGGGTAGCCGATGCCGCCGTCGATGGCGGCTTGGAGTTCCTCGAGCGAATCGCAGAACTTGTAGGGGCTCGTCGGCACGCCGAGTTCCTCGGCGGCCAGGCGCCGGATGCCCTCGCGGTCCATGGTCAGGCGGGCGGCCCGTGCGGTGGGGATCACCCGCACGACACCGGCCTCCTCGAGTTCCTGCAGCGCGGGCGTGGCGATGGCCTCGATCTCCGGCACCACGAGGTCCGGCTTCTCGGCCTCGATCAGCGCCTTGAGCTGGTCGGGATCGGTCATCGTTATCGTCCGCGCGTGGTGGGCCACCTGCTGGCCCGGCGCGTTCTCGTAGCGGTCGACGGCAATGGTCTCGACGCCCAAGCGCTGTAACGCGATCAGCACTTCGCGACCGAGTTCGCCGGAGCCGAGCAGCATTACCTTGGTCGCGTTCGGCGACAGTGGGGTTCCGATGGTGGTCATCGGGGGCAGAGTCTATGGGGTCGGGTCCGATTTGGGTTGCGCAAGGTCGGCGCGGTCGTGATCCGCTGGCCCGTTGATCCTGTACTGAGGGCGTAGGTTTCTCGCGTTTTTGCGCCGTGGTTTCAGAGTCAGCGGTGGGGCTGGTTGAGCCTGCGGTGAGGGCCCACGCTTCCCCCAACTTTGCGCCGCTGCGGCAGGGTCAGTGGTGGGTGCTGGTTGACCCTGCGCTGATGGCCTCGGCTACTCGCGTTTTTGCGCCGCTGCCGCAGGATGAACGACAGGAGCGTTGTGCACAGTCCGCGATTCGTCCACAAGCGAGGCTCGGCTGGCTGATTGCGCGGGAAATTGTGTCGGACGACGCCTGCACGGTTGCCGCTATGGACATCGACAACCAGCCGTTCATCGGCAGCGAAGCGCTGCAAGCGGGCGCCCTCAACCGCTACGAACTGCGCCGGTATTACCGCGCGATCATGCCGAACGTGTACGTGGACAGGCGGATTGATCCGTCTTTGCAGCAGCGCGCCGCCGCCGCGTGGTTGTGGTCGCAGCGTGAAGCGGTCATTGCGGGCTCGACTGCATCAAGCCTGCTGGGCGCGAAGTGGATTCCCGACGATGCTCCAATCGAACTGATCTGGCAGAACGCGCGCGCACCGCGCGGTGTCGTCACTCGCGACGACCTGATTCTTGCTGATGAGTTCCGAGCCGTCGACGGACTGCCTACCACCACACCGGAACGCACCGCGTTCGACCTCGGGCGCCGCGGTTGGCTCAACGATGCTGTCGCGCGACTCGATGCACTTTGCGCAGCAACGGGATTCGATACGAATGGAGTATTGGCGCTCGCCGACGAGCATCGACACTGCCGGGGGCTTCGTCAACTGGAGCGAGCCTTGGACCTTTGCGATCCGGGCGGGCAATCTCCCCAGGAAACGAGACTCCGACTGATGCTGATCGCCGAGGATTTCCCGCGGCCGCAGACGCAGATTCCGGTCCTCGGGCCCGACGGTAGTCCCAGGTACTTCCTCGACATGGGCTGGGAAGACCTGATGGTCGCCGTCGAATACGACGGGGAACAACACGCTGATCAACTCGGCTACGACATCGTGCGCAGTGAGTACATCGCCGGAGTCGGGTGGACGGTAATCCGGGTGGCTGCAGGCCATCGGAAGCCCGACGTGCTGGCTCGGGTGAACCGCGCCTGGGATTTCGCGGTGCGTCGGCGTAATCCTGCGGCTTTCACTCTGCGGTGAGGGCGCTCGGCACTCGGAAAATTCCGCCGTAGTCGCAGAGGCAACCTGAGAAACGGGTTGGTTCTGCAGTGTGGGCGTGAGTTACTCGCACTTTTGCGCCGTATCCGCAGAGTCAACCCCAGGGTGGTTGACGCTGCGCTGAGGGTGCTGGTCACTCGCAGAAATGCGCCGCCAGCGCCGAGCCAACCCCAGAAACACGTTGACCCTGCACGTGGGGCGCATGTCACTCGAACAAATGCGCCCTGAGTACAGGGTCAACGCGAGGCGGCGGGACGCCGCTCCAGAGACTGGTCCAGAGACTTACGAAAGCCGCTCGATGATCATGGCCATACCCTGGCCACCACCGACACACATGGTCTCGATGCCGAACTGCTTGTCGTGGGTCTGCAGGTTGTTGATCAGCGTCGCGGTGATGCGGGCGCCGGTCATGCCGAACGGGTGGCCGAGGGCGATGGCGCCACCGGACACGTTCAGGCGGTCCTCGTCCATGCCCAGGGCACGAGCCGAGCCCAGCACCTGCACGGCGAAGGCCTCGTTGATCTCGTAGAGGTCGACGTCGTTGATGGCCATGTTGGCGCGGCCGAGGGCCTGCTTGACGGCCTCGATCGGGCCCAGGCCCATGATCTCCGGCGACAGACCCGACACACCGGTCGAGACGATGCGCGCCAGCGGGGTCAGGCCGAGGGCCTTGGCCTTCTCGTCGCTCATGATCACGAGGGCGGCGGCGCCGTCGTTCAGCGGGCAGGCGTTACCGGCGGTGATGGTGCCGTTCGGGCGGAACACCGGCTGCAGCTGGCTGATCTTCTCGTAGGTGGTGCCGGCACGCGGGCCGTCATCCTTGGAGACGACGGTGCCGTCGGGCAGCGTGACCGGGACGATCTCGCGCTCGAAGAAGCCGGCGTTGATGGCTTCCTCGGCCTTGTTCTGCGAGCGGACGCCCCAGTGGTCCTGGTCCTCACGGCTGATGCCGGTGTGCAGGACGACGTTCTCGGCGGTCTGGCCCATGGCGATGTAGACGTCGGGCAGGACGCCGTCTTCGCGCGGGTCGTGCCACTCGGTGGCGCCTTCGGCCTGCTTGACGGTGCGGGCCTGGGCCTCGTCGAAGATCGAGTTCTTGCTGTTCGGGGCGCCGTCGGCAGCACCGACGCCGAAGCGGGACACGGTCTCGACACCGGCCGAGATGAACACGTCGCCCTCGCCGGCCTTGATCGCGTGGAACGCCATGCGGGTGGTCTGCAGCGACGACGAGCAGTAGCGGTTGACGGTGGTGCCCGGCATGAAGTCGTAGCCGAGCTCGACGGCCACGGCGCGGCCGATGTTGTAGGCAGCCTCACCGCCGGGCTGTCCGCAGCCGATCATCAGGTCGGCGACATCACGCGGGTCGAGTGCGGGCACCTTGTCCAGCGCGGCGCGCACCATCTGGGCGGCGAGGTCGTCGGGCCGCATGGTGGCCAGCGAGCCCTTGACGGCACGGCCGATGGGGGAGCGGGCGGTGGAGACGATGACGGCTTCGGGCATGGCAGGAGCTCCTAAGGATCCAGGAAATACTTCCTGGCGAATTTATCCCGTGACGGGAGCGACGATCGGCGCGGGTACGCCTGTCGTGCGCCGCCACAGGTGCGCCACGCCTGCCAGGCGGGCCAGCAGGCTCGTCACGTCCGCGGTCCGGGAGACCAGCGCGGATGCCGGCGGCGACTCAGTTGTCCACTCGCCCAACGCTTCACACAGGGCGGGTAGCAGCTGCTGGGCGGCCAGCGAGTATCCGGCGGCCGATGGATGGAACATGTCCGAGGAGAACAGCACCTCGGGCGCCTTGAGGAAATCGGGTGCCAGCAGGTCGGAGAACGGCACCGGCACGCCGCCGTTCGACCGGACCTGACCGGCTTGTGCGCGCGCCAGGCGCAGACCGCGGCTGCGGGCCACGAACCGCAGCGGCTGGGGGATGGCCGCGATGGCCCCGAAGTCCGGACAGGTGCCGACGACCACGACGGCACCGCTGGCGCACAGGCGCTGCACCGCGTTGCCGAGCCGGCGAGCCGACTGCCCGATGCCGTTGACGGCGGTGATGTCGTTGGCCCCGATCATGATGACCGCGGCGTCCGGCGGTGGGCCGGCCACGAACATGGCGTCGATCTGGCCGGACAGGCCTTTCGACGTCGCCCCGACGATCGCCTTGGTGGACAACCGGATTCGCTTGCCGGACTGCTGCGCGAGCCCGCGGGCGAGCAGGACGCCGGGCACCTCGTCGGCGTCTCGGCAGCCGTACCCGGTGGCGGTGGAGTCACCGAAGATCATCAGGTGCAGGTCGAACGGCACGCCGCGTTGCCACTTTTCGACGGGTCCGCCCCCGGGGCTGTAGACGCCGTCGGCGCGCGGCGGGACCTCCCATGACTTGGGGATGACCCGGCGCGCCTTGGCCGCTTGGCCGCTCAGGAGGTTGCGGGCCCCGACGTAGACCGATCCCGTCGAGGCAATGGTGGCTGCGGTCGCCAGAGCGATTGTCGTCCGGCGCGGTGCACGTATGCCCACGGCGTTCAGTCTAGGTCGGTTGCGGAGATTCGCAGGTCGATGAACCGCGGGCAGCCCGGTCACGTAGTCATATCGACTGGGGCATTAATTCGGCGACTTTGATTGTTGATCTATGTAGCAGTGGCAAGCTAAGTTACGCGGGTTGTCTATTAAGTGACGTAAATAACGAAGTGCACCGGAACTACAAAGGCGTAGGAGTGGTGGCGATGACCGCACCGAGCAGGGTTGTCAGAACCCATAGTGTTGCTATAAGTCCTGTTAAGGGGCGGAAACCACGCCGCTACCCGGTCAGCGACGGCGCACCGGTAGAGATCGTCGAGGACGGTCCCAGCCTCGCCGGCCGCCTGATGTCGGTAGCCGCGACACTCGCCATCAAGTCAACTCTGACCATCGGCAGCTACGTCCCGAAGGCCCCCTGGCCGTGGGGAATGGTGGACTTCGTCGCTCGCGTCATGAGGCCCGAGCCGGGCACCGTCCGCGCCACGATTGGTTTGCCGAACTGTACGGCGCACCTGGTCCGCGCCAAGGGCGTGCTGCCGGCCGACGGCCGTCGCAGCGTCATCCTCTACATGCACGGCGGGGCATTCCTGACCTGTGGCGTGCACACCCACGGCCGCGTCGTCGGCGCGTTGTCGAAGTACGCCGACGCCCCCGTTCTGGTCGTCGACTACCGGATGATCCCGAAGCACTCGATCGGCGAGGCCCTCGAGGACTGCCACGACGCCTACCGGTGGCTGCGCCTGAAGGGCTACGAGCCGGATCAGATCGTGCTGGCCGGGGATTCGGCTGGTGGTTACCTGTCGCTGGCGCTGGCCGAGAAGCTCCAGGAGGAAGGCGAGCTGCCGGCCGCGGTGACGACGATGTCGCCGTTGTTCGAGATCGACAACGAGAGCCGGGCGCAGCACCCGAACATGAAGTCCGACGCGATGTTCCCGGCGCACGCCTTCGACGCGCTCATCGAACTCATCGAGGACGCCGCGTCGCGCCACATCGTCGACGGAAAGCCCGAAGAGGTGTACGAGCCGCTCGACCACATCGAGCCCGGCCTGCCGCGCACCCTGATCCACGTGTCCGGTTCCGAGGTGCTGCTCAACGACGCCCGCAAGGCCGCGCACATGCTGGCCGCCAGCGGTGTGCCGGTCGAGGTGCACGTCTGGCCCGGCCAGATGCACGTGTTCCAGCTCGCGGCCCCGCTGGTCAAGGAAGCCGACCGCTCGCTGAAGCAGATCGGCGAGTACATCCGCGAGGCAACCTGGTAATCCCGCATGCGCGACCCGGGTGCGGCCTGACAACATGTACCCATGCGCATCGCCAGGCACGTCAGTGAACTCATCGGCAATACGCCTCTGGTCCAACTGAACTCGGTTGTTCCAGCGGGTTCGGGGGTGGTGGCGGCCAAGATCGAATACCTCAACCCCGGCGGCAGCGCCAAGGACCGCATCGCGGTCAAGATGATCGACGCCGCCGAAGAGGCCGGACTGCTCAAGCCGGGTGGGACCATCGTCGAGCCCACCTCCGGTAACACCGGTGTCGGGCTCGCCATCGTCGCGCAGCAGCGCGGCTACAAGTGCATCTTCGTCTGCCCCGACAAGGTCAGCGAGGACAAGCAGAACGTGTTGCGCGCGTACGGCGCTGACGTCGTCGTCTGCCCGACGGCCGTGGCCCCCGACCACCCGGACAGCTACTACAGCGTCTCCAACCGGCTCGTCACCGAGATCGACGGCGCCTGGAAGCCGGACCAGTACTCCAACCCGAACGGCCCGGCCAGCCACTACGAGACCACCGGCCCGGAGATCTGGGCCGACACCGACGGCAAGATCACGCATTTCGTGGCGGGCGTCGGTACCGGCGGCACCATCACCGGCACCGGCCGCTACCTCAAAGAGGTCTCGGGCGGCCGGGTGAAGGTCGTCGGCGTCGACCCCGAGGGCTCGGTGTACTCCGGCGGTACCGGCCGGCCGTACCTCGTCGAGGGTGTCGGTGAGGACTTCTGGCCGTCGGCCTACGACCCGAGCGTCCCCGACGAGATCATCGCCGTATCCGACGCCGATTCGTTCGAAATGACCCGGCGCCTGGCGCGCGAAGAGGCCCTGCTGGTCGGCGGCTCGTGCGGTATGGCCGCGGTCGCGGCGATCAAGGTCGCCGAGCGCGAGGGGCCCGACGCTCTCGTCGTCGTGCTGCTGCCGGACGGCGGAAGAGGTTATCTGTCAAAGGTTTTCAACGACGAGTGGATGTCGTCGTACGGCTTCCTGCGCACCCGGCTGGACGGCTCGCCCGAGGAACACACCGTCGGCGACGTGCTGCGCGGCAAGTCCGGCGGGCTGCCGGACCTGGTGCACACCCACCCGTCGGAGACGGTGCGCGACGCCATCGGCATCCTGCGCGAGTACGGCGTCTCGCAGATGCCGGTCGTCGGGGCAGAGCCGCCGGTGATGGCCGGCGAGGTCGCCGGCAGCGTGTCCGAACGTGAGCTGCTCTCAGCGGTTTTCGAAGGCCGGGCGAAACTGGCCGACGCCGTGGCGCAGCACATGAGCCCGCCGCTGCCGCTGATCGGTGCCGGCGAGCTGGCTTCCGCGGCGGCCAAGGAACTGCGTGTCGTCGACGCCGTGATGGTCGTCGACGACGGCAAGCCCGTCGGCGTGCTGACCCGACACGATCTGCTGGGATTCCTGTCACAGGGCGGCTCGCGTAAATAGCCGCGTAAGTCGGGGGAGATTGACTTATCTTCTCCGATAGGGCGAGACATTCACCTCTCGCTGGTTCACCATTCGAAAGGCCGCAATGACCGAGTACCCGCCTCCGCCGCCCGGGAATTTCCCGCCGCCCCCTCCGGGGAATTTCCCGCCGCCGCCGCCGGGTGGTTACCCGCCGGCCGGTGGATATCCCGCTGCCGGCGGCCCGCCGGACAACAACCTGGTGTGGGGCATCCTCGTCACCATTTTCTGCTGCTTGCCCTTCGGCATCGTGTCGATCGTCAAGGCCACTCAGGTATCCGGGCTGTGGGCGCAGGGCCGGCCCGACCTGGCGCAGGCCGCCGCCGATGACGCCAAGAAGTGGGCCATGTGGGGCGCCATCGCCGGTGCCGTCGTGGCCGTGCTCTACATCATCTTCGTCGTCGTGCTCGGCGCGTTCTCGTTCTCGACGTCGTCCTATTCGGGATAGGTCACTCCTCCAATGCAACACCTGCAGCGGCCCAAGGCGGTTAGTCCGCTCCTTGGGCCGCTCGGTGTTGCGGCCGGCGCCGGCGTCGTGTGCTGCGCGATCTGGCTGAGCAATCCGACTGTGCCGGGCGGCCCGATCCCGGTTTGTCCGACCAAGGCGCTGTTGGGCATCGATTGCCCCGGCTGCGGGAGCATGCGAATGCTGTATTCCGTGATGCACGGCGACCTTTCGGCTGCATTGCACTTCAATGCGGTGGGTCTGGTCGCCTTGGTATTGCTCGTCTGGTCCTATGGCGCTTGGACCTATGGCCGCATTGTGGGCCGAAAAATCACCAGTTGGCAGCATCGGGGCTGGGCCGCTCCGGCCGTTTTGACGGTAATGTGCATTTGGTTTGTTATTCGCAATGTGCCGATAGCGCCGTTCATTTCGTTGTACGTGTAGTTCACGTTTGTAATTGGAAACGCCACATCCACATCGCTCGGAGGGACGAAAGATGACGGACCAACCGACGGAAGGCACGCCGCCGGACGCCAATAAGCCGACGGAGTACATTCCGCAGCCACCGCCGGGTGGGTTCCCCCCGCCTCCGGGAGGCGCTCCGACGGAATACATTCCGCAGGCGCCGCAGGGTGGCTACCCGCCGCCTCCGCAGGGTGGCTACCCGCCGCCTCCGCAGGGTGGCTACCCGCCGCCGCCTCCGCCGCCCGGCGGATTCCCGCCGCCTCCGCAGGGTGGTTATCCGCCGCCGCCGGGGCAAGGTGGCTACGCCCCGCCGCCCCCACCGCCGGGTGGTGCCTACCCGCCGCCCCCGCCGCCGCAGGGCGGCTTCGCGCCGCCGCCTCCGGGGGCCTACCCGCCGGCCGGATACCAGTACGGCGCGCCGGGTGGTGCCGCCCCGTTCAGCGTCGGCGACGCGCTGTCGTGGGCATGGAACAAGTTCACCAAGAACCCGGGACCGCTCATCGTGTCGACGCTGGTCTACGGCCTCATCGTCGGTGTGATTGTCGGCATCGTGGAGTTCAGTGTGCTGGGCTTGGCTGAGACTTCGGTGTCGAGCTACTCGGCGGATGACGCCGGCTTCAGCTACTCGTACAACGTCACGTCACTGGGACCGGCCAGCATCGCCGTCTTGGTGCTCGGTTACCTCGTGCTGCTGGTAGTCGCGGCGGCCATCTCGTCGGCGCAGTACGTCGGCCTGCTGGGCATCGCCGACGGACAGCCGACCACCATCGGGTCCTTCTTCAAGCCGCGCTACATCGGCCCGATGATTCTGCTGACGCTCATCGTCGGTGTGCTCGTGGCTATCGGCTACGTGTTGTGCGTGATCCCTGGTTTGATCGTCGCGCTGTTCGCGATATTCGCGCACGCGGTCCTGGTCGACCGCGGCCAGTCGCCGATCGACTCGCTGAAGGCCAGCATCGAGATCGTGAAAGCCAATGTCGGACAGGTGATCCTGGTGTGGCTGGTGGCCGGCCTGATCGGAATCGCCGGTGCGCTCGCGTGCGGCGTCGGTGTGCTGGTCTCGGCGCCGGTGGCCTCGCTGATGCTGGTGTACACCTACCGTCGTCTCAGCGGTGGTCAGGTCGCCCCGCTGACGCCGTGACGTCGTGATCTGTTCGGGGGCCGCTGGGTCGCGGCCCCCGAACAGGCATGACGGCAGTACCAACTGAGACGGGACGACTTGAACTACACACCATGGTGGGCCCGCGTGGTGGCCAGCCTGATCGACCGGTTCCCTCCGCTGTTCGTCATCGTCGTCGGCGGTCTGGTCGAGCGCTCCCAGCGCGTGACGAAATGCCTTGCCGACCAAGCGGACTACAGCATCGGCCCGTACTGCGCCACCGGGAACTCTGTTGCCGGCGTGCTGATCTGGCTGGCCGGCCTCATCGTCGCGCTGTTGTTCATGGTGTGGAATCATGGCTATCTGCAGGGCACCACGGGCTCCAGCCTGGGTAAACGGGTGCTGCATTTCCAGGTGATCGACGAAAAGACGGGCCTGCCCGTCGGTTTCGGTCGCTCGGTGCTGCGGCAGCTGGCCCACGTCGCCGACGCCATCCCGGTGTTCGCCGGGTACCTGTTCCCGCTGTGGGACGCCAAGCGGCAGACCCTGGCCGACAAGATCATGTCGACCGTCTGCGTGTCGACGCGATGATGGCGTACGCCCCGTGGTGGCGACGAGCCGCTGCGGCCGTCATCGACCTGCTGCCGCTCGTGGTACTCACCGCGGCCGGCGCGGCGCTGGTGTGGTTCACCCGAGATCGGCTGTGCGACACCGATACCTCCGCGTTCGACGGCGGCGCCCAATGCGGCGACGGCTACTCGACGCTGGGCTATGTCAGTCTGGTGGCCACCTGGGCGCTCATGGTCGGCTATCTGGTCTGGAACTTCGGCTACCGTCAGGGCCGCACCGGCGCCAGCCTCGGAAAGACCGCCCTGCGCTGCCGGGTGGTCGGCCAAACCTCAGGGGCGCCAATAGGTTTCGCGCGGTCACTGCTGCGACAGGCGGTGCACCTGGCCGACCTGTCAATCGTCGGCTACCTGTGGCCGCTGTGGGACGCCAAGCGGCAGACCTTCGCCGACATGGTCATGGAGACCGTCTGCGTGACGCCGCCGCGCACGCGCACCCCCGTCAGCGGAACGCACTGACTCCCGTCAACGCCTGCCCGATCACCAGCTGGTGCACCTCGGACGTGCCCTCGTAGGTCAGTACCGACTCGAGGTTGTTGGCGTGCCGGATCACCGGGTACTCCAGCGTGATGCCGTTGGCGCCCAACAGGGTTCGGCACTGCCGGGCGATCTTGATGGCCTCGCGGACGTTGTTCAGCTTGCCGACGCTGACCTGCTCGGGCTGAATCTTGCCGGCGTCCTTGAGCCGGCCGAGCTGCAGGGCCAGCAGCTGCGCCTTGCCGAGTTCGACGGCCATGTCGGCGATCTTGGCCTGCGTCAGTTGGTATTCCGCCAGCGTCTTGTCGAAAACCGTACGGGTGCCGACGTAGTCCAGCGTCGCCTGCAGGCAGTCGCGGGCCGCGCCCACCGCACCGAACACGATGCCGAACCGCGCCTCCGACAGGCAGCTCAGCGGGCCGGACAGACCGCGCGCGCCGGGCAGCCGCGCGGACTCCGGCAGCCGGACGTCGTCGAGGCTGAACTCAGAGGTCACCGAGGCCCGCAGCGACATCTTGCGCGTCATCTCCCGGGCGCTGAAACCCGGTGTGTCCGTAGGCACCGCGAACCCCAGCACACCTTCCTCGGCGCGGGCCCACACCACCGCGACATCGGCGACCGAGGCGTTGGTGATCCACATCTTCGACCCGTTGAGCACCCAGTCGTCGCCGTCGCGGCGGGCGGTCGTGCGCATGCCACCGGGGTTGGAACCGAAGTCCGGCTCGGTGAGACCGAAACAGCCGATCAGGTCGCCGGCGGCCATGCCGGGCAGCCACTGCTCCCGCTGCTCCTCGCTGCCCCAGTGATGGATCGCGAACATCGCCAGCGAGCCCTGGACCGAGACGAGGGAACGAATGCCGCTGTCGACGGCCTCCAGCTCCTGGCACACCAGCCCGTACGCCGTCGCCGTCGAACCGCTGCAGCCGTAGCCGGTGAGGTGCATACCGAGCAGGCCCAGCTTGCCCACCTCGGCGGCGATCTCGCGCACCGGAACCGAACCGTTCTCGAACCACTCGGCGATGTAGGGACGCAGCCGCTGCTCGCCGAACTGGCGCACCATGGTGCGCAATTCGATGTCCTCGGCGCTCAGCAGGTCGTCGGTGCCGAGCAGATTGTCGATCGAGGCTGTCATGGTGCAGTTCTACACCGGGAGTTCGGCGTAAAGCGAGAGCAGGCCCCGGCTACGCTGGTCGCTCAGGGACAGACGGGGTGGACGATGACTGAGCAGGAACAGAACCAGGGCGCGGGCGAGCCGGAGGCGTCGACCCCGGCTTACGGCATGCCGCCGCTGCCGGCCTACGGAGGCGAGCCCTACCCGTCCATGCCGGCGCCCGAGCCGTTCCCGCCGCCGGCCGCCGGTTTCCCGGGGCCGGGTTACCCGCCGCCGGTCGGGCCGTATCCGCCTGCGGCCCAGGGCTATCCGGGTGTGCCGCCGATGCCCGGCATGATGCCGTTCGGTTATGCGCCGGTGCCGAAGACCAACGGTCTGGCCATCGCGTCGTTGGTCTGCTCGCTGCTGGGACTGGTGACGTGCGCCGGCACCTCGATCCTCGGCGTGATCTTCGGGCACCTCGCCAAGTCGCAGATCAAGCAGAGCGGTGAAGAGGGCGAGGGCATGGCTCTCGCGGGCTTGATCGTCGGCTACATCGGTTTGGCGCTCTTCGCGCTGATCGCCATCTTCTACTTCGGTCTGATCGCGCTCATGCTGGGCAGCAGCGGCAGCACCACCTACTAGACGGGACCCACACAATGACGAATCCGTACGAGCCGACGTCGCATGCATACGAACCCGGCGACAGTTCCAGCCAGCAACAGCCGGGTGAACCGCAGTTCGGGCAGCCGGAGTACCCGGGCTACCCGCAGCAGCCCGGTTTCCAGCAGCCCGGGTACCCGCCGCCCGGCTACCCGCAGCAGCCGGGCTACCCGCCGCCGGGTTACCCGCAGCAGCCGGGCTACGGCTACATGCCGCAGTACGCGGCTGATCCGTCTGCGCCCTGGGGCCGCGACCCGCTGACGGGACTGCCGCTGTCGGACAAGTCGAAGGTGACGGCGGGCCTGCTGCAGATCCTGTTGGGCGGCTTCGGCGTCGGGCGATTTTATCTCGGCTACACGACCATCGGCGTGCTCCAGCTCGTCGTCTCGTTGGTGACCTGCGGCATCGGCGCCATCTGGCCTTTGATCGACGGCATCATGATTCTGATGGGGAACGTTCCCGACACCCAAGGGCGCAAGCTGCGCGACTAGGCTGGCGCCTGTGAGTGAGCAGCGCAGCCAGGCAGACCACTACCGCGCCTACGGACCCGCGACCCGGGCCATTCATGCCGGGTTCCGGCCGGACCCACAGACCGGTGCCGTCAACACCCCGATCTATGCCAGTTCGACGTTCGCGCAGGACGGCGTCGGCGGGCTGCGCGGCGGGTTCGAGTACGCCCGCACCGGCAACCCGACCCGGGCGGCGCTGGAGGCACTGCTGGCCGCGGTCGAGGGCGGGCACTACGGCCGTGCGTTCAGCTCCGGCATGGCGGCCACCGACTGCGCGCTGCGCGCCGTGCTGCGTCCGGGCGACCACATCGTCATCCCCGACGACGCCTACGGCGGCACCTTCCGGCTGATCGACAAGGTGTTCACGCAGTGGGGCATCACGCACACGCCGGCGCAGCTGTCGAACCTCGACGAGGTGCGCGCGGCGATCACCTCGAAGACCCGGCTGATCTGGGTGGAGACCCCGACCAACCCGCTGCTGTCCATCGCCGACATCTCGGCCATCGTGCAGATCGCCGCGACATCGGGCGTAAAGGTGTTGGTGGACAACACCTTTGCCTCACCGGCGCTGCAACAGCCGCTGTCGCTCGGGGCGGACATCGTGCTGCACTCGACCACCAAGTACATCGGCGGCCATTCGGACGTCGTCGGTGGCGCGTTGGTGACCAATGACGAAGAGCTGGACTCGAAATTCGCGTTCCTGCAGAACGGTGCCGGCGCGGTGCCGGGCCCGTTCGACGCCTACCTGACCTACCGCGGCCTCAAGACGCTGCCACTGCGCATGCAGCGGCACTGCGAGAACGCCTTGCGGGTGGCCGAATTCCTCAATGACCACAAGGCCGTCTCGACGGTGCTGTACCCGGGTCTGTCGAGTCATCCGGGCTACGAGGTGGCGGCCAAGCAGATGAGCGGCTTCGGTGGCATGGTGTCGGTGCGGCTGCACGGCGGCGAGCAGGCCGCACGCGAATTGTGCTCGCGCACCGAGATTTTCATCCTCGCCGAGTCGCTGGGTGGCGTGGAGTCGCTGATCGAGCATCCGGGCGCCATGACGCACGCGTCCACCGCCGGCTCGCAGCTGGAGGTGCCGAACGATCTGGTCCGGCTGTCGGTCGGCATCGAGGATGTCGCCGATCTGATCGGGGACCTGGAGCAGGCCCTGGGTTAACTCAGGGCAGCCCGCACCGCGGCGGCCGTGACGGCGAGGTTCACCTCGGCGACGCCGGTCTCGTACTCGTTGACCCAGTGGCCGCTGGCGATGTCGCCGGCGCGGGCATGCACCCACCGCCAGCCGCGGTCATTGAGGCTCATCAGCGAGCCCAGACCGTCGACGGTGTGCAACAGCGTCACGATGGCCGCCGTCGCCGGTGCGGGCGGTCTGCGGTCGAACAGGGCCGACAGCATCTCCGCGCGCGCCTGGCCGACGCGCGTCCGGTCGGTCAGCGGCAAGGCGTAGTGCGCCCGGAACCTGTTGCCGCCCAACGGCTGACGGCGCAGCTGTCCCGCGCGCTCCAGCCGGTCGATGAGACTGTCCTCGGTGCTCTTGCGCAGTTTGGACATGACGTCGGCAGGTCGCCGCGGCCGCTGACGAAGCAGCTCCAGTGCCGGCGCGGACACCGGGTCGACGGCGTCGTCGCCGGAGAGGGCGACCAAATGGCCGTCGGGTGCGCCGTCACCTGGCGCGGCGGGCCGAATACGGCACGCCAGCGCCAGGTCCAGCAGGACGGCACCGGACAACACCCGGTGCCGACGTGGTTGATCCAGACCCGGCTGTGCGGACGAATTGTCCAGGAGCAGCAGATACAGGTCTTCGGCGATCTGAGCCATGGGCTGTCAGCTGGTGGCCGGCGGGGTAGCGCCGGCCGTCGCAGGGCTAGGCGTGATAGGGCTCGGCCTTGACCAGCGTGACCTTGACGGTGGCGCCGCTGGGCACCGTGTAGCTGCGCTCCTCGCCGACCTTGGCGTCGATCAGCGCGTGGCCGAGCGGCGAGTTGGGGGAGTACACCTCGAGCTTGCCGTCGGTGACGCCTTCCTGGCGCGTGGCGATGAGGAACGTCTCGGTGTCGTTCTGGTCGCCGTCGTAGTAGACGGTCACGACCGAGCCGGGCAGTGCCACACCGGACTTCTTCGGTGCCTCGCCGACCTTGGCGTTGTTGAGCAGTTCCTGCAGCTGACGGATGCGAGCTTCCTGCTGGCCCTGCTCTTCGCGGGCCGCGTGGTAGCCACCGTTCTCGCGGAGGTCGCCCTCTTCGCGGCGGTCGTTGATTTCGGCAGCGATGACCGGACGGTTGGCGATCAGCTGATCGAGCTCGGCCTTCAGGCGCTCGAATGCCTCTTCGGTGAGCCAGGTGACCTGGGTATCGGTCATGTCTGCTGCTCTCCTGTCGTAGTAAGCGTGCGTGTATGCCCGGGCGGTCTGTCCGGGGTTGCCCCGTTGCTTGGGGCCGGCGGTGCTGCGATTGCGAGGGCAGGTCCAGGTCCCCCAGAAGGTGCCAGCAGGTGCCCGCTAATGCAGCAATACACGGCCCCAGTCGGAACCGTGTACTGAGCAAGCGTACCACTTGGGCGTCTCCGAACGGTCATGATTTCGCAGTTCGGAGTTCGCCGGATGGTTGGTCAGCCGGCCGCCATTCAGGGCGCGACGAGGTACGACGGCACGTCGGTGCCGCAGCCGTAGACGTCGCCGACGACCGGCGGTTTTGTGGACTTCACGACCGCCGTCACCTGGACTGTCTTGGCCTCCGCCGGCACGACGAGGATCTCGCGCCGTCCGGTTTCGCTGCCGTCGAGAGCCCTGGCCCGCACGATGCACACCGCGGGTTGGGCCGGGTCCTCGCGGGTGACGGAGATCGTCACCGCAACAGTTTCGTTGTCGATGAGTTTGTAGGTGCTCAACTCACCCTTGACGGGCGATGTCCCCAGGCGCTGGAAACCGACGAACGCAAGCGCCACACCAGCGACGACGATGAGGAGCGTGAGGCCGATCGCGATACGGCGACGGGTCAGCCGGGACATGCGCTGGCGCCCGTAGCGGGCGGTCGGACGCTCGATCATGGCTGCTTTGGGTGCCCCATCGGTCGGTTCGGATTGCTTGGACTGGAACTATAGGACGCAGCGACATGGTTGGACTGCACCGAGTTGTCCCACCGAGTAGAGACAGTAGGTAAGGCACACGTGAGCGAACTGCGGTTGATGGCGGTGCACGCGCACCCCGACGACGAGTCGAGCAAGGGTGCGGCCACCATGGCCAAGTACGCGGCCAACGGCGCCCGGGTCATGGTCGTGACCCTGACCGGCGGCGAACGCGGCGACATCCTGAACCCGGCGATGGACCTGCCCGAGGTGCACGGCCGCATCCATGAGGTACGCCGCGACGAGATGGCCCGGGCCGCCGAGATCCTCGGTGTCGAGCACCACTGGCTGGGGTTCGTCGACTCCGGACTGCCCGAGGGCGATCCGCTGCCGCCGCTGCCCGAGGGCTCGTTCGCGGTGGTGCCGATCGAGGAGCCCGTCCGCCGGCTGGTACGGGTGATCCGCGAGTTCCGGCCGCATGTGATCACCACCTACGACGAGAACGGCGGCTACCCGCACCCCGACCACATCCGGTGCCACCAGGTGTCGATGGCCGCGTACGAAGCGGCCGCCGACCACGTGCAGTTCCCCGACGAGGGCGAGCCCTGGAGCATCTCGAAGCTGTACTACGGCCACGGTTTCCTGCGCCGGCGCATGCAGATGCTGCAGGACGAGTTCGCCAAGCACGGGGAGGTCGGGCCGTTCGAGAAGTGGCTGCAGCACTGGGACCCCGAACACGATCCCTTCGCCAACCGGGTGACGACCCGCATCGAGTGCGCCGACTTCTTCGAGCAGCGGGACCAGGCGCTGCTGGCCCACGCCACGCAGATCGACCCGAACGGCGATTTCTTCCGCGCGCCCATCGAATGGCAGCAGCGGCTGTGGCCGACCGAGGAGTACGAATTGGCCCGATCCAGGGTTCCGGTGACGTTGCCCGAGACCGATCTGTTCACGGGAGTATCGCTGTGATTTCTGTTCCGCTCACCATCCTGCTGGCCGAAGGTCCACGCCAGACGGGTCCCGACTTCGGCAAGGCCAGCCCGGCCGGGCTGGTGATCACGCTGATCCTGCTGATCGCCGTGGTGGCCCTGGTCTGGTCGATGAACCGGCATCTGCGCAAGCTGCCCGAATCCTTCGACCCCGCGCACCCCGAGCCGGATCAGGCCGTCGACGACGGCACCGTCGGCGGCGTGCCGCACGATGCGCCGGCGGGCGACACTGGGCCTGACAGCACTACAAAGCCGGAAGCTGGGTAAGACTCCAGGTATGGCTAATACCCTCGGCTCAGCCACCAGCCCATACCTGCGCCAGCACGCCGACAACCCGGTGCACTGGCAGCAGTGGACACCCGAGGCGCTGGCCGAAGCCGCGGCCCGCGACGTGCCGATCCTGCTGTCCATCGGCTACGCGGCCTGCCACTGGTGCCATGTGATGGCGCACGAGTCGTTCGAGGACTCGGACGTCGCTGCGGTGGCGAACGAGAACTTCGTCTGCATCAAGGTCGACCGGGAGGAACGTCCCGACCTCGACGCAATCTACATGAGCGCCACCGTCGCGATGACGGGCCAGGGCGGCTGGCCCATGACGTGCTTCCTGACGCCAGACGGCCGGCCCTTCTTCTGCGGCACGTACTACCCGAAAAGCAACTTCCTGCAGTTGCTTTCGGCTGTCACCGACACCTGGCGGAACCGGCGCGACGAAGTCGAGCAGGCCTCTGACCAGATCGCCACGGAGCTGCGCAAGATGTCGTCCGGGTTGCCCTCGGGTGGGCCGGCGCCGTCGCCCGAACTGTGCGACCACGCCGTCGCCGCGGTGCTGCGCGACGAGGACCTCACCCGCGGTGGCTTCGGCCGGGCGCCCAAGTTCCCGCCGTCGGCATTGCTGGAAGCGCTACTGCGACACCACGAGCGCACCGGGTCCGCGCTCGATGCGGTGGAGCGCACCGGCACCGCGATGGCGCGCGGCGGCATCTACGACCAACTGGCGGGTGGCTTCGCCCGGTACAGCGTCGACGCCTCGTGGGTGGTGCCGCACTTTGAAAAGATGTTGTATGACAACGCTTTGCTGCTGCGGGTGTATGCGCACTGGGCGCGGCTGACCGGAAACCCGTTGGCGCGCAAGGTTGCCGATGAGACGGCGCGGTTCATCATCGACGACCTCGGCGACGGCGGCATGTTCGTCTCGTCGCTGGACGCCGACACCGCCGGGCACGAGGGCCTGACGTACGTGTGGACGCCGGCCGAGCTGGTGTCGGTGCTGGGCGACGACGACGGTCGTTGGGCCGCTTCGCTTTTCGAGGTCACCGACACCGGGACGTTCGAACACGGCAGCTCGGTGCTGCAGCTGCTGGCCGACCCCGACGATGCCGAACGCTTCGAGCAGGTCCGCGCGAAGTTGATGGCGGCACGGGCATTGCGGCCCCAGCCGGGGCGTGACGACAAGGTCGTCACCGCATGGAACGGCTTCGCCATCACGGCGCTGGCGGAAGCCTCGATCGCGCTCGGGAAACCCGAATTCCTCGACGCCGCAACGGGTTGCGCCCGCCGGCTACTGGATCTGCATCTCGTCGACGGCCGGCTGCGCCGGGCCAGCCTGGGCGGCGCCGTCGGCGACAGTGCCGGAATCCTGGAGGACTACGCGGCGCTGGCGACGGGTCTGTTGACGCTGCACCAGGTGACGGGTGACTCGTCGTGGCTGACTGCCGCGCACTCCCTCCTCGACACCACGCTCACGCACTTCACCGACCCCGACCGCGGCGGCCGGTGGTTCGACACCGCGGACGACGCCGAGGCCCTGCTGGTGCGCCCCGCCGATCCGGTCGACGGGGCGACGCCGTCGGGCGCGTCGTTGGTCGCCGAGGCGCTGCTGACGTTCGCGCACCTCGCCGCCGAACCCGAGCGATACATCAATGCGGCCGCCGCCACGCTGGCGGCCGCGACCCCGATCCTGGCCCGCTCGCCGCGCGGCGGCGGCCACTGGCTGGCGGTCACCGAAGCGGCCGTCCGCGGCCCCATCCAGATCGCGGTGGCGTGCGCCGGGCCGGATTCGGAATTGCTGAGTGCGGCACGCAGATTGGCGCCCGGCGGCGCCATCGTCGTCGGCGGTGCCGAAGGGTCGTCGGTGCTGCTCGACGGCCGTGGTCGCGTGAACGGTCGGGACGCCGCGTACGTCTGCCGTGGCCAGGTGTGCGACCTGCCGGTGACGACGGCGGGGGATCTCGCCGCTGCCCTCGGGGCGGCCGTGTAGCGTGCGGCGCATGCCCAGCGCTGAGCAGATCACCGAAAACGTCAACCGCTACCTGGACCTCGTCGACGTCGCCGACGCCGATGGGATCGCGCAGCTGTACGCCGTCGATGCCGCCATCGAGGACCCGGTCGGCGGTGAGGTGCACGTCGGCCGTCAGACGATTCACGGCTTCTACTCGAACATCGCGGGCACCAAGAACTCCCACGAACTGCACACGCTGCGGGTCTGCGGCCACGAGGCCGCGTTCTACTGGAGCCTGACCGTCAACGGCGCCATGCGCATCGACATCATCAGCACCATGAACTTCGACGCCGAGGCCAAGATCACGTCGATGAAGGCCTACTGGGGCCCGGCGAACGTCACCCAGCTCTGAGCGATTTGTGCACGATTTTCCGCGCTGGCCGCGGAAAATCGTGCACAAATCCCTAGGAGAAGACCGCGAACCACATCGCGATGTAGTGGCAGATGGCCGCGACCGCGGTGCAGGCGTGGAAGAACTCGTGGTGCCCGAACGTCCGGGGCCACGGGTTGGGCCACTTGAGCGCGTAGAGCACGCCGCCGATCGAGTACAGCGCGCCACCGACGATCAGCAGCACGACGGCCGTGACGCCCGCGCCGTCGAGGATCGGGCCGATGAACCACGCCGCCACCCAGCCCAACAGGATGTACAGCGGCACGCCGAGCCAGCGCGGTGCCGTCGGCCACAGCATCTTGAGGGCCACGCCGGCCAGCGCCCCGCTCCACACGATCCAGAACAACAGCCAGCCGTCGGTGCGCACCGCGAGGAGCGCGAACGGCGTGTAGCTGCCGGCGATGAAGATGAAGATCATCGAGTGGTCGAGGCGCTTCATCCAGATGCGGGCGTTCTGCGATTTCCAGTTCACCCGGTGATAGGTGCCGCTGACGGTGAACATCGCCACGATGGTGAAGGTGTACAGCAACGTCGCCAATCCGGCGCGCGTGCCCTGCATGGCCCACGACACCGAAACCAGTGCGGCACCGGCAAAGAACGCAACGACCGCCGAGTAGACGTGGATCCAGCCGCGGGCGCGGGGCTTGCCGAAAAATTCGACGACGCTTTCCACGACCACGTCGGGAAGCGTTTCCGAATGGCGCAGCACCGCGGCGGCACGGTACGGCTTGGTCATGTTCGACGGTGCCTCAGCCCGTTCGGAGGCAGCCGGATCTGTATTGCTCGGAGCGGTCAACGTTCCTCCACTAACAGCCATGGGATACCCAGAAGTCCACAGTAGTCTGGTTTCTCGTGGACATCATTCCCCCGCGCCTCAAGGAACCGGCATACCGGCTCTATGAGCTGCGGCTGCGTCAGGAGCTTGCGCACTCGAAAGCGCAACTGCCACGCCATATTGCGGTGCTGTGCGACGGGAATCGGCGCTGGGCCCGTGAGGCAGGTCACGACGACGTCAGCTACGGCTACCGCATGGGTGCCGCCAAGATCGCCGAGGTGCTGCGCTGGTGCCAGCAGGCCGGCATCGAGATGGCGACGATCTACCTGCTCTCCACCGAGAACCTGCAGCGCGACCCGCAGGAGCTGGCGCCGCTGATCGACATCATCACCGACGTCGTCGAGGAGATCTGCGCGCCCGACAAGCACTGGACCGTGCGGACCGTCGGCGACCTCGAGCTGCTCGGTGAGGAACCGGCCAAGCGGCTGCGCGACGCCGTCGAGTCGACGGCCGAGCACACCGGCGCCGGTTCGTTCCACGTCAACGTCGCCGTCGGTTACGGCGGCCGCCAGGAGATCGCCGACGCGGTGCGCACCCTGCTGAGCAAGGAGCTCGCCAACGGTGCGACGGCCGAAGACCTCATCGAGGCGGTGACCGTCGACGGCATCTCCGAGAACCTCTACACGTCAGGCCAGCCCGACCCCGACCTCGTCATCCGCACGTCGGGGGAGCAGCGGCTCAGCGGGTTCCTGTTGTGGCAGAGCGCCTATTCGGAGATGTGGTTCACCGACGCGCACTGGCCGGCTTTCCGGCGGGTGGACTTCCTGCGTGCGCTGCGTGACTACACGCTGCGGAACCGCCGCTACGGAAAATAGCGTTCGTGCCAGACTGAAGACATGGCTGCGCTGTCGGCAGTGGTCTTCGCCCTGAGCTGGTGGCTGGGGCTGTACCTGCTGGCGCGCGATCCCCGCAAGCCGATCCTGGCGTGGTCCGCGGTCGGGTTGTGCAGCTTCGCCGTGGTGGTCGCCGTCGACGCGATCCGGCTGGCGGGCGACGCACCGACCGGCCCGCTGAGCCACATCGAGGCCTATCTGGCCGTAGTGCCCGGCATCGCCTGGCTCACCGTGCTGCTCGAGTTGTCCCGGCCCGTCGATTCGGCGCGCAGCCGGTGGGGCTTCGTCGCGGTGGCGACGGTGGCGGCCATCGCCTTGGTGGGCGCCGGGATCTCCGGCGGTGTGCACCCGCCGCTGCGGCCCGGGCACTGGGTCATGGTCGGCGCCATCGCCCTGTCGGCGTTCAGCGCGCTCGCGCTGGCGGTGCGACGGCTGCGTCGCGGTGCGTCGTCCCGCAAGATCGTCCCGGCGGTGGTGGCGGCGACCATCTTCTTCGGGCTCGGCAACGCGATCCTGCTCATCCCGTTGGGACTCCTGCCGAGCTGGCTGGTGCTGGCGTCCGCGGCCTTCGACGTGCTGCTGCTCGGTATCGCGGTGGCGTGGTGGGACGCGTTCGACGAAGGTCAGGCCCTGCGCGCAGGCATGCGCCGCTCGCTGGTCGGCAGCATGGCGGTGGCCGTGCTGTTCGGCGGCCAGGTGCTGATCGGCCTGGCGGTCACCGGCGAGCATCTGGCGCTCATGGTGTTGTTGTTCACCAGCCTCGCCGTGGCGATCGCGATCAACGTGCTGGCCGACCCGCTGTCGGGGCTGCTGGACCGGCTGGCCTTCGCCCGCGAACCGGACCTGCGGGCCGACCGCGCCGCGCTGCGCCGCACCGAGGCGGCCCTGCCGCTGCGCGCCACCAACCCGCTGGACCACGTTGACGACGAGACCTTCGTCCGCCTGACCCGCCGCGCGCTCGGCCACTACGCCGACCTCTCCAAGCTCGTCGCCTCCCCGCTGACGACGCTGCCGGTGATCGACGACCGGCTGGCCCGCCGCGGCGCGCCCGACCAGCCGCTGGAGCGCGCCAACGAGCTCAAGGATTTGCTGGCCGATCGCATCGCTGCCCTCAAGCCACGGGACGGCGGCGACTTCGGCACCACCGAGCAGTGGCGCCACTACAACTCGCTGTACTTCCCGTACGTCGTTGGGGTCCGGGCTTACGCGCAGAACGCCACCGCGGCCGGGCTCGACCCGGTGGCCCGGCAGGCGTGGCAATGGTTCGTCACCGAAGTGCCGCAGCGGTCGCTGCACAACTGGCAGAACGCGGCGGCGCGGGTGATCGCCGCCGACTTGCGCGGTACCCCGGTGTCAACGCTGACCTAGGCACCTCGCGTCGCTGACCTGCGGTTGGCAGTGCCTGGCAGTAATCGGCAGCGTTTGGTGCAGACGGGGTGGCCCGGTTCGAGCAGTGTCGTGGGTGTCCCCAACCGGCACCGCAAGGAGTGACCGCCATGACCGCAATCAACCCCGGGCTCCACACCCGCCCGCTGTCCGACAGTTCCGATTCCCTGCTCCGTTTCGCCCTCCGCGTCGACGGCACGTTGTGCTCGCTCACCGGCCTGCTGATGGCGTTCACTGCTGATCCGCTGTCCCGGTTGTCGGGGCTGTCGGCGACGTCCGAATGGATCATCGGCGCGGTACTGGTCGTGTGGGGGTTTGCTCTGTACGTCATGGCCGCCGTGCCCAGGATTCGGCGCGTCGGGACCGGCGTGCTGATCGGCAACCTGATCGGCACCGTCGCGGTGCTGGGTGTGCTGGCTTCCGGAGTGCTCCCGCTGACCGCGGCAGGCAACGTCCTCGTGCTGGCCGTCATGGCCGTCGGCCTGGGCTGCGCCTGGCTGCAATACCTCGGAGTGCGCCGTCTGGCGTGACTCCCTTCCCGCCGGGCGGGGGCGTCGCTGAAAGAGGTTGCAGTTGACGTCCCCGCGCCGGCCTTCCAACCCCTCCACCGAAAGGAAACCCATGACCACCATCACCGCACCCGCCCGCGTCCGCTCCGACCGTCTGCTGCGTCTGGCCCTGCGCGCCGACGCCCTCGTCAGCGGCACCGGCGGCGTCATCCTGGCGGCCGCGGCCGGCGCCATCGCATCGGAGTCCGGCATCCCGCGGCCGGCTGTGTACGTCCTCGCCACGGTGCTTGTTGTCTACGGTGTCGGCGTCTACGGGCTCTCGACCCTGGCGGCGGTGCGTCGTCCCGGTATCGCGGTGGCGATCGCCAACGTGGTGTTCACCATCGCCGCGGTGCTGGCCGTGATCGACGACGTCTGGCCGCTGACGGCGACGGGCGTGGCCATGCTGATCGTCAGCGCCGTCTACACGCTGGCCATGGCGGAGTTGCAGTACCAAGGCGTCCGCCGCGCCTGACCCCCCGGGGATTTGTGCACGATTTTCCGCGCCTACCGCGGAAAATCGTGCACAAATCCCTGTTCAGAGCTTGCGGAGGCGCAGCCGGTTGATGGAGTGGTCGGCGTCTTTGCGCAGCACCAGCGTGGCCCGCGGCCGGGTCGGCAGGATGTTGTGGATCAGGTTGGGCAGGTTGATGGACTGCCAGATGTCGCGGGCAGCGAAGATGGCCTGCTCGTCGGTGAGCGTCGAGTAGTGGTGGAAGTGCGACTGCGGATTCGCGAAGGCGCCCGCCCGCATCGCAAGGAACCGCGACACGTACCACTGCTCGATGTCCTCGATGCGGGCGTCGACGTACACCGAGAAGTCGAACAGGTCCGAGATCATCAGCGCCGGTCCGGTCTGCAGGACGTTGAGGCCCTCGATTATCAGGATGTCGGGGTGCCGGACGACGACCTTCTCGCCGGGCACGATGTCGTAGATCAGGTGCGAGTACACCGGGGCGGACGCCTGATCGGCGCCCGACTTGACCGCGGTGACGAACCGCATCAGTGCGCGACGATCGTAGCTCTCGGGAAAGCCCTTGCGGTGCATGATCTTTCGTCGCATGAGTTCGGCGTTCGGGTACAGGAACCCGTCGGTGGTGACGAGGTCGACGCGTGGGTGGTGGCCGAACCGGGCGAGCAGCGCCTGCAGCACGCGCGCGGTGGTCGACTTGCCGACGGCGACGCTGCCGGCCACGCCGATGATGAACGGCACCGGGCGGTCGGGATTCTGCTGTGGTTCGCCGAGGAACTCCGCCGTCGCGGCGAAGAGGCGCTGCCGGGCGGCGACCTGCAGGTGGATCAGACGGGCCAGAGGCAGGTAGACCTCTTCGACTTCCAGCAGGTCGAGCTGCTCGCCCATACCGCGCAGGCCCAGCAGTTCATGAGCAGTGAGTTTCAGGGGAGTCGCCATACGCAGCGCGCGCCATTGGCGCCTGTCGAACTCGACGTAGGGACTCGGCTCGCTCGGCCGCGGCATGTGCCCAGTCTTGCAGTCATTGCCGGGCGATGAACGCGGGGGTACCGGCTAACGTGGGCGGGTATGAGCGCTGGGCAGATCCCGATGCCGGTTCCCGACACCGCCGCCGACGGCTTGATCCACGAATACTTGCTGCTCGGTCTGCGGTTCGACCGCATCGAGGAGGGCTACGTCGACTCGTTCACCGGCGACCCGGCGTTGCGGAAGCAGGTCGCCGATGAACCCGCGCCGGACCCCGCGGCACTGGCCCGCCAGGCCCGCCGGCTGCACGGCGAGGTCGACGGTTCCGGGCTGGACCCGCAGCGCGCGGACTACCTGAAGGCGCATCTGCGGGCCCTGGACTGCGCGGGGCGCAAGTTCGCGGGGGAGGACGTCGGCTTCGTCGACGAGGTCCGCGACTACTTCGACGTGTCGATCGCCAAGGGCGACGAGGACCGCTACCGCGAGGCGCATCGCCTGCTCGACGAGGCGCTGGGCGGCAGTGGCCCGCTGGTGGAGCGCATGCAGGCCCACCGCTCGGGCGAGGAGATTCCGCCCGAGCGGCTCGAGGAGTGCATCCACGCGTTCTCGTCCGCGCTGCGCGACCGGGTCAGGGTCGACTTCCCGCTGCCGGACACCGAGACCATCAACTACGAGATCGTCACCGACAAACCCTGGTCGGGCTTCAACTACTACGAGGGCAACTACCGGTCGACGGTGGCGGTCAACGCGGACCTCAAGCAGCAGATGTCCAACCTGCCGCGGCTGGTGGCGCACGAGTCGTACCCGGGGCACCACACCGAGCACTGCCGCAAGGAGGCGGGCCTCGTCGAGCTGGGCGGCCAGACCGAGCAGACGATCTTCCTGGTCAACACCCCGCAGTGCCTGATGGCGGAGGGTCTCGCGGACCTGGCGCTGTACGCGGCGGTGCCCGAGAACTGGGGTGCGTGGGCCGCCGAGATCTACAAAGACCTGGGCCTGCGCTTCGATGGTGAACGCGCAGAAGCGATCTCACGGGCCAGCGCGGCGCTGGCCGACGTCCGCCAGGACGCCGCGCTGATGCTGCACGACGAACACCGCGACGCCGACGATGTGGTCGCGTTCCTGCAGCGCTGGCTGCTGACCAGCCCCGAGCGGGCCCGGCAGTCCATGCGGTTCCTGTCGTCGCCGCTGTGGCGCGCGTACACGTCGACGTATGTCGAGGGCTACCGGCTGCTGCGCGGCTGGCTCGACGCCCGGCCCGACGGCGTCAGCCTCACGGCGCGGTTCGGCCGCCTGCTTGACGAGCCGCTGATCCCGTCGTCTCTGCGGAGTTAGCCGCCGGTGGTGACCCTGCGGCGCGAAAGCGCCGGAAAGGCCATGCCGCTCAACATCTTGTTGGTGGGGTGGATGGCGATCGGGCGGGGCTTGTTTGTCCCCCTGGGTTGGATGACGGTGTTCGTCGTCCTCGTCTCGCCGGTGCTGCTGATCTGCCTGACGATGACGACCAGGATGATCCGGCAGCTGCCCGGGCGGGAGCTGACCCCTGCTCAGACCCGCGCGCAGGTGACCGTGTGGTCGGCGATGTTCGGCTTCGGCGTGTTCTGCGCCGACGGCGGCGACAGCGGCACCACGTCGTCGATCCTGATGAAACTGCTCGGCGAGCCGTCCTGGTCGGAAACCGCGAGCCTGGCGCTGTGGTGGGCCTGCGTCATCGCCGGGCCCGTCGCGTGGTGTGTGCTGTTCGCCAAGCTCAGCGGTAGCCGTGCGCCCGCCCAGCCGCCGTTTCCGCACCCCGGCTAGGCGTCACCCTGGGGCGGGAGCGATGCGACCAGCGGATTAGTCTGGGGGCATGACCTCTGACGCTTCCGTGTCCAACGCCGGCCTGGGTGCCGAGTACGCCGCCACCGCCAGCGAGGCCTACCAGGCGGCGCTGCGGGTCATCGAGCAGGTCGAGCCGCGGGTCGCTGCGGCCACCCGGAAAGAGCTTGAGGATCAACGCAGTTCGCTGAAGCTGATCGCCAGCGAGAACTACGCGTCGCCGGCCGTGCTGCTGACCATGGGCACCTGGTTCTCCGACAAGTACGCCGAAGGCACCGTCGGGCACCGGTTCTACGCCGCCTGCCAGAACGTCGACACCGTCGAGGCACTGGCCGCCGAGCACGCCCGCGAGCTGTTCGGCGCGCCGTACGCCTACGCGCAGCCGCACTCGGGCATCGACGCCAACCTGGTCGCCTTCTGGGCCATCCTGGCCACCCGCATCGAGGCTCCGGGCCTGGCCGAGCTGGGCGCCAAGCACGTCAACGACCTGTCCGAGGCGGACTGGGAGAAGCTGCGCAACAAGCTGGGCAACCAGCGTCTGCTGGGTATGTCGCTGGACACCGGCGGCCACCTGACCCACGGCTTCCGCCCCAACATCTCGGGCAAGATGTTCCACCAGCGCAGCTACGGAACCGACGCGCAGACCGGGCTGATCGACTACGACGCCGTCGCCGCTGCCGCCCGCGAGTTCAAGCCGCTGGTGCTGGTCGCCGGCTACTCGGCCTACCCGCGCCGGGTGAACTTCGCCAAGATGCGCGAGATCGCCGACGAGGTCGGCGCCACCCTCATGGTCGACATGGCCCACTTCGCGGGCCTGGTGGCCGGCAAGGTGTTCACCGGCGACGAGGACCCGGTGCCGCACGCCCACGTCACCACCACGACGACGCACAAGTCGCTGCGCGGCCCGCGCGGTGGCCTGGTGCTGGCGACCGAGGAATACGCCCCGGCTGTCGACAAGGGCTGCCCGATGGTGCTCGGCGGCCCACTGTCGCACGTGATGGCCGCCAAGGCCGTCGCGCTGGCCGAGGCCCGTCGGCCCGAGTTCCGCAGCTACGCCCAGAACGTCGCGGACAACGCCAAGTCGCTCGCCGAGGGCTTCCTCAAGCGTGGCGCGACGCTGGTCACCGGTGGCACCGACAACCACCTGGTGCTGCTGGACGTGCAGTCGTTCGGCCTGACCGGCCGCCAGGCCGAGTCGGCGCTGCTCGACGCCGGCGTCGTCACCAACCGCAACGCCATCCCGAACGATCCGAACGGCGCCTGGTACACCAGCGGCATCCGCTTCGGCACCCCGGCGCTGACCACGCGCGGCTTCGGCGCCGACGAGTTCGACAAGGTCGCCGAACTGGTGGTCGACGTGCTGAACAACGCATCGGCCGACGCCGGCCCGAACGGCCCGTCGAAGGCCAAGTACACGCTGGCCGACGGCACCGCCGACCGCGTCCGCGCGGCGTCGGCCGAGATGCTCGACGCCAACCCGTTGTATCCGGGTCTGACGCTCTGATTTGACGCCCGAGATGGGACCTATGACCTCCAATCGCAGGACTTTGGTCATGGGTCCCTTCTTTGGTCGGCGGGGCAGATTTCAAAAACATGTGAACTCGGGTTACAGTTACTTTCATGGCTGAGAAACCGGTTGCCAACGCACTGACCCTCGAGCTCGAGCCCGTGGTGGACACCGAGCTGTCCCGGCACCTCGCGACTGAGGAAGCCTGGTACGCCCACGACTACGTGCCGTTCGAGCAGGGTGAAAACTTCGCCTTTCTCGGCGGCACCGACTGGGACGCCTCCGGTGTCACGCTGCCCAAGCCGGTCACCGATGCGCTGGAAATTCTGCTGATCACCAAGGACAACCTCGCCGGCTACCACCGTGAGCTGGTCGAACACTTCATCCTCGAGGACAAGTGGGGCCGCTGGCTGGGCCGCTGGACCGCCGAGGAGCACCTGCACGCCATCGCGCTGCGCAACTACCTGGTGGTCACCCGCCAGATCGACCCGACCGCCAACGAGGACGTGCGCGTCGAGCACGTCATGAAGGGCTACCGGGCCGACAAGTTCAGCCAGATCGAGACGCTGGTCTTCATGGCGTTCTTCGAGCGGGCGCACGCCGTCTTCACCCGCAACCTGCAGGCCCAGATCGACGAGCCGGTGCTCGCCGCCATGGCCGGCCGCATCGCCCGCGACGAAGAGCGGCACGAGGAGTTCTTCGCGAACCTCGTCTCGCACCTGCTGGAGACGCACCGCGACGAGACCATCGCCGCCATCGCGGCCCGGGCCGCCGGCCTTGAGGTCATCGGTGCGGACATCGACGCCTACCAGGACAAGGTCCAGGTTGTTGCTGACGCCGGCATCTTCGACGGTGCGGCGCTGCGCACGGTCATCTCCGACCGCATCAAGGCGTGGGGGCTGAGCGACGAACCGTCGCTCGCTCAGTTCATCTAGACGTCACAAAAGAGTCACGGCGCGCCAGTGAGCGCGCGGCCGTCGCCGGGGGTAGCGTCGCCGGTGATGGCTAGCGAATTGCTCTGCTATCCGGGCGGTACCCGATTAGAGATTGGGACCGGCCCCGGTCCAGGTACCGCTGCGTCCACCGAAGTACTCGTGTGGGGCCGCACGGGCCGAGGAGCGCCACGTGTCTGATTCGCAGGTCCGTACCTACGTGCTCGATACCTCCGTGTTGCTGTCCGATCCCTGGGCATGCACGCGTTTCGCTGAGCACGAAGTGGTTGTCCCCCTGGTGGTCATCAGTGAGCTGGAGGGTAAACGCCACCACCACGAACTGGGCTGGTTCGCCCGGCAGGCCCTGCGCATGTTCGATGACTTGCGATTGGAACACGGTCGGTTGGATCAGCCGATTCCTGTTGGGACGCAAGGGGGAACGCTCCAGGTCGAGCTGAACCACGTCGACCAGTCGGTGCTGCCCTCGGGCTTCCGCACCGACACCAACGACCACCGCATCCTCGCCTGCGCCGCCAACCTCGCGGCCGAGGGCAAGCGAGTCACGTTGGTCAGCAAAGACATTCCGCTGCGCGTCAAGGCCGGCGCGGTGGGCCTGACTGCCGACGAGTACCACGCGCAGGATGTCGTGACGTCCGGCTGGACCGGCATGACCGAGATGGACGCCTCGCCGGAAGACATCGACACGCTGTTCGCCGACGGCGAGGTGGACCTGTTGGAAGCGCGGGATCTGCCGTGCCACACCGGAATCCGCCTGCTCGGTGGCACGTCGCACGCGCTCGGTCGGGTCAACGCCGAGAAGCGGGTGCAGTTGGTCCGCGGTGACCGCGAAGTGTTCGGCCTCCGGGGAAGGTCAGCCGAACAACGCGTCGCCCTCGATCTGCTGCTCGACGAGTCCGTCGGCATCGTCTCCCTCGGCGGCAAGGCCGGTACCGGTAAGTCGGCGCTGGCGCTGTGCGCGGGGCTCGAGGCGGTGCTCGAGCGCCGCACCCAGCGCAAGGTCGTCGTGTTCCGGCCGCTGTATGCCGTTGGCGGACAAGACCTCGGCTACCTGCCGGGCAGCGAGAGCGAGAAGATGGGCCCGTGGGCGCAGGCCGTCTTCGACACCTTGGAAGGCCTGGCCAGCCCGGCCGTGCTGGAAGAGGTGCTGTCCCGCGGAATGCTGGAAGTGTTGCCGCTGACCCACATTCGCGGCCGCTCGCTGCACGACTCGTTCGTCATCGTCGACGAGGCCCAGTCACTCGAGCGCAACGTGCTCCTGACCGTGCTGTCCCGGCTGGGCTCGGGCTCTCGGGTGGTGCTCACGCACGACGTGGCACAGCGCGACAACCTGCGCGTCGGCCGGCATGACGGTGTCGCCGCGGTGATCGAGAAGCTCAAGGGGCACCCCCTGTTCGCGCACATCACCCTGATGCGCAGCGAACGCTCGCCGATTGCCGCGCTCGTCACCGAGATGCTCGAGGAGATCAGCCCCGGCACCCTGCCGTGACGCGGTTGTCGAGGATGACCTTGCCGACGGTCTCGCCGGACTCCAGCAAGCGGTGAGCCAGCCCGGCATCGCGTAGCGGTACGACGGTGTCGACCACCGGGTGGATTGCCCTTGTGTCGAACAAGGGCAATACCTCGCGGATGACGCCGGCGACGATCGCGGCTTTCTGATCGGCCGGGCGGGCCCGCAGCATCGTGGCGGTCACGCTGGCTCGCTTGGCCATCAGCAGGCCGAGGTCCAACATCGCGGGCTCTGTGGAACCGCCGATGACGACCAGATGTCCGTCGGGTGCCAGGCAGTCGAGGTTGCGTGCCAGGTAGCTCGAGCCCACTACGTCGAGGATGGCGTCAACGCCCCGACCTCCGGTGGCCGACAGCGTGGCGGCGACGAAATCCTCGGTGCGGTAGTTGATCGCTGTGCGCGCACCGAGGTCACGCCCGGCGCGCACCTTGTCGTCGCTGCCGGCGGTCGTGATGACGTCAGCCCCGATCGCGGCGGCCCATTGAATGGCGAACGTGCCGATGCCGCCACCGGCGCCGTGGATGAGCACGGTGTGCCCGCCGGTGAGTCCGGCGACCATCGCGAGGTTGGAGTACACCGTGCAGGCCACCTCCGGAACCGCGGCGGCTTCGATCATGCTCAGCCCTCGCGGGATCGGCATCACCTGGGTCGCACGAACCGCCACCTGGTCGGCGTAGCCGCCGCCGTCGAGCAGAGCGCACACCTGGTCGCCCGGCGACCAACCGGTGACGCCTTCGCCAACTGCGACGATGGTTCCCGCACATTCCAGTCCGAGCGGCCGCGGCGCCCCGGGCGGCACCGGGTACCGTCCGCGCCGCTGAAGCAGGTCGGCGTTGTTGATCCCGGCGGCCTCGACGCCGATCACCACCTCGCCCGGGCCGGGAAGTACGGGGGCCACGGCTTGCCATTGCAAGACGTCTGGGTCGCCGGGGCGATCGAACAGCACTGCTGAGGGCATGTGAAAGGTCCTTTGCCTGGTTGAGTGACTATGCCGCGGTTGCCGCGCGGTCGGCCGCCCAACGGGCGATGCTCTGGGCGTACCGCGGGGTCTCGACGCGGCAGTGGCGCCCGGAGGCGTCCTGACGGGCCGCGGCCGCCTCGGCGAAGGTCTGCCCGTGCTGGGCGATGAACTCCAAGAAATGTTCGGTGGGGTGCGAGGTGACCGTATTGGTGTAACGGCAGCGGTCACCGTCGAGCTGCTCCATGCGCAGCTCCCAGATGACCTGTGTGCTGGTCCACCCGAGCGGAGTCAACACATCAGACAGCGACACCATCCGGCAGTAGTGCGGCTCGGCGACCTCGAACCGGTACTGCTGCACCACCAACCCGGTGCCGATCATCTCCACGTTGATGGACATAGGGGTGCCGTCGTCGTCGACGGTATAGCCGGCTGCCTTGTGGTCGCCCGGGGCGCACCGCTGATATTCGTGTGTGGGCAGGGTTTTCAGCCACCGCGCGATGTCGACGTGATCGAACGGCGCCTGCACCTCTGCGGTCACCCGCGCCTGCGACAAGATCAGATCCTCACGAACCGCCGAACTCATGAAATGCTCCCTTCAATCCGATGTTGTGTGTGATCAACCCTGCTCGAAGGGAAACTCGGGCACCACGCCGCTAGCCGCACATTCGGCGGTAGTGCTAGCCCCCACACGTCCCGGTGTCAGGGACCAGCCAGCCGCGGCCGGTAGCATTTGTCCCGTGCCACGCCGACCCGATAGCCCGTTCTGGTCCTATTGGCGAACCGTCCTCGGCGTGTGCGCCGGTGTGACGATCGTCGTGGTCGGGTGCCAGACCGGCAATGTCGCCAAGGCAGACGAGGTCGACTGCAGCAAGTACAAGTGCATTGCGCTGACCTTTGATGACGGTCCCAGCCCGTACACCGACCGGCTGCTGAAAATCCTGCAGGACAACGACGCCAAGGCGACGTTCTTCGAGATCGGCAACAAGGTCGCCGCCAACCCCGCCGGCGCCAAGCGCGTCGTCGACGCCGGGATGGAGCTGGGCAGCCACACCTGGGAACACCCCAACATGACGACGATCCCGCCGGAGTTCATCGCGGGTCAGTTCAGCAAGGCCAGCGACGCCATCGAGAAGGCCACCGGCCAGCGGCCGAAGCTGGTGCGCACCGCGGGCGGCCTGATCAACGACCAGGTGCTCGCCGAGGCGAAGAAGCAGGGCCTGGCCGACATCAACTGGGACGTCATCCCGTTCGACTGGGCCAATGACTCCAACACCGCGGCGACCCGCTACATGCTGATGAGCCAGATCAAGCCGAATTCGGTGGTGCTGTTCCACGACACCTACTCGTCGACGGTCGATCTGGTGCAGCAGTTCATCCCGGTCCTCAAGGCCAACGGCTACCACATGGTGACCGTCAGCCACATGGTCGGCCACCGTGAGCCGGGCACCAGCTATGGCAGCCGGGAGAACGGCCCGCCGGTCAACGACCTGACCGATATCCCGCCGGCGGAGATTCCGACGCTGCCCAACACCCCGTCGCCGCCGCCGATGCCGAACATCCCGATCACCGACATCCCGGGCGCCAATTCCGGCGGCTCCAACAACGGTCAGTAGGTACGCCGAGCGGCTGCCGCAGAGGTAGGTGCCGCCACCGGAAGTACGTGGCTTCAATCACGACGGGCCGCGGCTGCGGTGACTGAACCCAGGTACTTTTTCCGGCCACCAACGGTCCCTGAGTGCAAAAACCACCGGCACGTTGCCATTGCGATTGAACTCAGGGACTTTCCCGCCGGGTCCCGCGCCGCCCGCCAACGCATCCTCAATCCACGGCGTGCAGGGCGCGCTACGCAGTGGGGAAGCGGTCGACGATCGCGTCGACCATGGCCAGGAGTTCGGCGATGCGCCCGTGCAGTACGTCGAGGTGCTTGTCGGCACCCTGCTTGGCCGCCCGGCGCTCCGTCACCGCCAGTTGCAGGTGCAACTCGGCCAGTTCGTCCTCGAGCAGTTCGATGAACAACCTGGCCTGCAGGACATCCGCATTGCGCTGACCCGGTGATGTCGTCACGAGTTTGAGGACCTCGGCCTGGGGTTTGGACAGCCGCTCGCCGGTGTGCGTGTGCGGCATGTGGAAGCGGCCGTGCGTCATGCACGGGACGGCATCCAGCCGGGCACCTCGGTGCGAATCGGTGAGGTCGGCCGTCATTGCAACACAATCGCAAACGCACGGGTCGAATCCCGTTTCCCGGCAGTATCTGTCCAGTAAGGAGCTGTTCACATTGGCTTCACCTGCGGTGTGAGATGAGCCTGCGGGAGGGCAACAAAAAAGTGCCCCCTTCCGAAGAAGAGGGCACTTTCGAAGCGAAACTGATCGCCGACTGCTCTGGAGGCTCCTCGCGCTAGCGCTCGTCGCGGACCTTCGCCATGGCCAGCACGTCGAGGCGCTTGTCCAGCTCGGCCAGGGAGAGGTTCTCGCCGATCAGGCCGCGGTCGATGACCGTCTGCCGGATGGTCTTCTTCTCCTTGAGGGCTTCCTTGGCCACCTTGGCGGCTTCCTCGTAGCCGATGGCCGAGTTCAGCGGCGTCACGATCGACGGCGACGACTCCGCCAGCGTCCGCAGGTGGTCCTCGTTGGCGACGAGGCCGTCGATGCACTTGGAGGCGAACAGCCGCGAGACGTTGGACAGCAGCGTGAAGGACTCCAGCACGTTGCGGGCCATCATCGGGATGTAGACGTTCAGCTCGAAGGCGCCTGACAGGCCGCCGACGGTGACGGCCGCGTCGTTGCCGATGACCTGCGCGGCGACCTGGGTAACCGCTTCGGGCAGAACAGGATTCACCTTGCCCGGCATGATCGAGCTGCCCGGCTGCAGGTCCGGCAGCTGGATTTCGCCGAGGCCGGTCAGCGGGCCGGAGCCCATCCAGCGCACGTCGTTGGCGATCTTGGTCAGCGACACCGCGATGGTCTTCAGCGCGCCGGACGCCTCGACGAGTCCGTCGCGAGCGGCCTGGGCCTCGAAAGAGTCTGCGGCGGTGCGCAGTTCGGCGATGCCGGTCTGGTTCACCAGCACCTCGACGACCTTGGCGCCGAAGCCGTCGGGGGCGTTCAGGCCGGTGCCGACGGCGGTGCCGCCGATGGCCAGCTCACCCAGCCGGGGCAGCGTCGCCTTGACGCGCTCGATGCCGGCCTCGATCTGGCGGGCGTAGCCACCGAACTCCTGGCCCAGGGTGACGGGGACCGCGTCCATGAGGTGGGTGCGGCCGGACTTGACGACGGTGCGCCACGCGCGGGCCTTGTTGGCCAGCGACTCGTGCAGCACCTCGAGGGCCGGGATCAGGTGGCGCACAGCGGCTTCCGTCGCCGCGATGTGCGTGGCGGTGGGGAAGGTGTCGTTGGAGCTCTGCGACATGTTGACGTGGTCGTTGGGGTGGACCTCGACACCGTTGCGCGCCGCGATCGAGGCGATGACCTCGTTGGCGTTCATGTTCGAGCTGGTGCCCGAGCCGGTCTGGAACACGTCGATGGGGAACTGGTCGTCGTGCAGACCGTCGGCGATCTCACCGGCGGCGGCGATGATCGCGTCGGCCTTCTCGGGGTCCAGCAGACCCAGGTCCTTGTTGACCTGTGCGCAGGCGCCCTTCAGCAGACCCAGCGCGCGGATCTGGGTGCGCTCCAGGCCGCGGAACGAGATCGGGAAGTTCTCCACGGCCCGCTGCGTCTGCGCGCGCCACAGGGCGTTGATCGGCACCCGGACTTCGCCCATGGTGTCGTGCTCGATCCGGTACTCGGCTTCGACAACGTTGTCGGACATGTGCTCCCTTTTGTTGAGGTGAACGGAAACTACGGCAGGGGGTGTGCGGCGGAGAGGTCCCCGGTGAAGTCCACCGCGGAGTACTCGTTGAGCTTGGACAGCCGGTGGTAGGCCTCGATCATCCGGACGGTGCCGGACTTCGAGCGCATCACGATCGACTGGGTGGTGCAACCGCCGGCGAAGTAACGCACACCGTTGAGCAGGTCGCCGTCGGTGACGCCGGTGGCGCAGAAGAAGACGTTGTCGCCGGCGACCAGGTCTTCGGTGGTGAGCACGCGCTCGAGGTCGTAGCCGCGGTCGAGGGCCCGCTGGCGCTCGTCATCGTCGGTGGGGGCGAGGACGGCCTGGATCGCGCCGCCCATGCAGCGGATGGCGGCCGCGGCGATGATGCCCTCCGGGGTGCCGCCGATACCGGCCAGGATGTCGGTGCCGGATTCGGGGCGGCAGGCCGAGATGGCGCCGGCGACGTCGCCGTCGGAGATCAGCCGGATGCGCGCGCCGGCCTCGCGGACCTCGCTGATCAGCTGGGCGTGGCGGGGCCGGTCCAGGATGCACACCGTGACGTCGGCGACCGACTCGTTGAGGCGCTTGGCGACGCGGCGGATGTTCTCGCCGATGGGCACGGTGATGTCGATGACGTCTGCAGCGTCGGGGCCGACGGCGATCTTGTTCATGTAGAAGACGGCCGACGGGTCGAACATGGTGCCGCGCTCGGAGACCGCCAGCACCGAGATGGCGTTGGGCATGCCCTTGCTCATCAGGGTGGTGCCGTCGACCGGGTCGACGGCGAAGTCGCAGTCGGGGCCGTCGCCATTGCCGACCTCTTCGCCGTTGTAGAGCATCGGGGCGTGGTCCTTCTCGCCCTCGCCGATGACCACGACACCGCGCATCGAGACCGAATTGACCAGCTCACGCATGGCATCGACGGCCGCGCCGTCGCCGCCTTCCTTGTCGCCACGGCCGACCCAGCGGCCGGCTGCCATGGCGCCGGCTTCGGTCACGCGGACCAGTTCGAGGGCGAGGTTGCGGTCTGGGGCTTCCCGGCGCGAAGGCGTCATGCGCAAATTGTCCCATTAGCCGGTGTGCCCGGGGGAGCTGGGATACTGAGCACCGTGACGTCATCATCCCCGGAACCTGAGGGCCAGCCTGTGCCCGCGCCCGACGTGGTCACCGAGGGCCAGTCGGTGCCGGTGCCGCGCCCGGCGAAGGACCGGCTGCTGCAGGACGGCCGCGACATGTTCTGGTCCATCGCCCCGCTGGTGGTGGCGTGTATCGCGCTGGCCGGGATGCTCGGGATGTGCTCGTTCGCGCCGCAGGGTCCGGGCAAGGGGCCGGCACCCCAGTACGACGCCCCGGCCGCGCTCAAAGCCGACGCCGCCGCGCTGCGCATCCCGATCCGGGTGCCGGAGCTGCCGTCCGGTTGGCACGCCAATTCCGGGTCGCGCGGTGCCATCGAAGCCGGTCGCACCGATCCCGTCACCAAGCAGCCGACGCGCGCGCTGACGTCGAAGGTCGGCTATCTGACCGCCGCGGGCATGTTCGTCGCGCTCGTCCAGAGCAACGCCGACGAGGAGAAGCTGGTGTCCTCGATCCACACCGGCATGTATCCGACCGGCGCGCAGGACATCGGCGGCGTGCACTGGGTGGTGTACGAGGGTGCCGGCGAAGACCAGCAGGGCACCGAACCGATCTGGACCGCGAAGCTCGACGGGCCGACGGGCCCGTCGCAGGTCGCGGTCAGTGGTTCGGCGAGTCCGGCGGACTATCGGACTCTGGCTGAGGCGACGCAGAAGGCGCAGCCGCTGCCTTAACCGGCGGCGTGCGACGGGCCCGGATCGCGGCGATGAGCCGTCCGAGACGGCCCGGGGCGTGGGGTGCGTCGGGTTCCGGCTCGCTCAACGGAACACCTTTGTAGACAGCGAGATACACGCTGATCGTGGTGACCACGACGATCATCAGCACGGGGCCGATCACCAGGCCCAGGAAACCGAACATCGCGATCCCGGAGAACACCGAGAGCAGCATCAGCGCCGAATCCAACCGGGCCGCCTTGGGCACCAGGATGGGCCGGAGCACGTTGTCGATGTTCGTGACCACGAGGACGTGGAACAGGATCACGAACAGGCCGCCGCCGACGTTGCCGAACAGCGCCAGGCCGATGCCGAACGGGATGCTGACGATGCCGCCGCCCAGCGGGATCACCGACAGCGCGCTCAGCAGGATCGCGAAGATGAAGAATCCGTCGTGGAAGCCCGCGATGTAGATCGAGATCGCGCCCGAAACACCTTGGGCCAGTGCGATGACGAACTGGCCGAGGACCGTGCCGCGCACCATCGCGCCCATCTTGGCCAGGTACAGGTCGGTGACGTCCTCGCCGAGGGGGTTGAGCCGACGGATCAACAGGATCAGTTCATCGCCGTTGACCAGCATCGAGATGAACACGTAGATGAAGATCACGGCACCGGCCAGCGCGCCGAACAGCCCGCCCGCCGCGGTCTGCAGCACGTTGAGGCCCCACTCGCCGGCGCGCTGCGCGAAGCTGACGATCCATTTCTGCACCGACTCGGGCGTCAGCGTCACGTGGTGCAGGTACGGGATTTGTGCCAGTAGGTCATTGGCGGCCTGCAGCGCCCGGGTGCCCAGCGCGCCCATGTCGTTGCGGCTGACCCAGTCCGACACGTTGCGGATCATGGTGGTGATCTGGACGACGCCGATGGCGACGGCCCCGCTGATCGGCACGACCACCACGAGTAGCGCCGCCAGCAGGGTCAGTGTGGCCGACAGGCCGGTGCTCAGCCGTGCCGACAGCCGGCGGAACAACGGGGTGAACAGATACGCCACCACTCCGGCCACCACGACCAGCATGAACTGCCCGCGCAGGAAGTACGCGCCGAATCCGACCGCCAGGATCGTCGCGATGGCGAGCGCCCGCTTCTGGGTGACCGTGAAATCGGTGTCCATGACGGTGATTCTGACGGATCTGCCGCCGGTTGTTATCCCGACGCGAGCTTGAGGATGTGGCTCATGATGTCGGGGTAGCGCTTCAGGTGGGCGCCGCCGTTGAGGTCGAGCACCTCGCCCGTCATCCATGACGACTGCTCCGAGCACAGGAACAGCACGGCGTTCGCGATGTCCTCGGGCGTACCGGCGCGGCCCAGCGCGGTGTTCTCCACGTACTCGTCGACGACGCCGGGAACCATCGCCGCACCTTCGGTCAGCGGCGTGTGCACGAAGCCCGGTGCGACGGCGTTGACGCGAATTCCCTTGGGGCCCAGCTCCAGTGCGGCCACCTCGGTCAGCATCGACAGGCCCGCCTTGGCGGCGCTGTAGGCGCTCATCCCGATCGCCGGCTGGCGCCCGTTGAGCGACGAGATGCACACCAGGGACCCGCCTTCACGGAGCTGCCGTCCGGCGTACTTGGTCACGATGAAGGAACCGGTCAGGCAGCAGTCGACGACGGCACGGAAATCTTCGACCGGCGTGTCCACGATGAGCCCGAAGGTCGAGAATCCGGCGCAGCTGACGACGGCGTCGAGCTCGCCGGCCTGCTCGAAGGCGGCGGCGACGGATGCCTCGTCGGTCACCTCGACCGTGACTGCGGTGTGCGGTTCACCGAGTTCGGCGGCGCGGGCCTCGGCGAGTTCGGCGTTCCGGTCGGCAATGGTGACGCGGTAGCCCTGCGCGGCCAGGCCCCGGGCAGTGGCCCAGCCGATACCGGATGCCCCACCGACGATGAGGGCGTTGCGCTGTGTGCTCACTGATTTCTCCCCTGCCGTGATCGACGACCGGCCAGACCGGGGCGCCGCAGTGTGAACAGATTAACAAATCTGTCTACACCCGGAGGCTCGAGTGGCGTTCAGAACTTGGATGCCAGCGCACCGTGTCAGTTATGTACTGAAAAATACAGTCGATGTACTGTGTAGTACATCGATGGCGTCCGTGAGGGACGGCACTCACCGGTTCAGGCAAGGACGGGTCCGTTGATTGTTCAGCCTTCGGTTCAGGCGCACCGCATTACGACCATGGGCCAAATCGCAGCCAGATATGGCCTTGTCGTCGTATTGGCCTGGATCGGCGTCGGCAAGTTCGTGAAGATGGAAGCTCACGTGCTGATCGAGCACAGTCCGCTGATGTCGTGGGTCTATCAGCTGCTGAGTCATCACGCCGTCGCTGCGGCATTGGGCACGGCCGAGATCGTCGCCGCGGCGCTCATTGCGGTCCGCCCGCTATGGCCGCGGCTGTCGGCGGTGGGCAGTGCGATGGCAGTGGTGCTGTTCCTCGGCACGCTGAGCTTCCTGTTCACAACTCCGGGTCTCGTAGCCGGGCATGCCGGTCCCGTGCCGATCCTGGGTGCGTTGCCAGGCCAGTTCCTGTTGAAGGATCTGGTGCTCATCGGGGTGTCCATCTGGACATTGGGTGACGCGCTCGGCCACCGCATGCCGAACCGGCCCCGCTCCTGATCGCAATCTGTTCCGGCGCAGCATAATTCACCGCGACCGACCGAATGCGGTCAGACATCGAGTGTGCGGCGTCGCGATGGGCAGCCGGCGCGCGGCAGGACAGGCGACCTGCTGCACGCCGGTGAACCGGCCGAGCGCCTATTTGGCGTTCGGGCAGGCGATGTCGACGTAGACGGTGTTCAGACCACCAGGCTCCATCGTCATCATGGTGACGTCGGACGCCGTCACCGTGACTTTCAAGCCGGAGATGCTGGCGACCTTGCACTCGGACAGCGGAACATTCGGGTGTCCCTCAAGCCAATTGATCGACACGTCGTATCCCGCCTCTTGCAGCTGCTGAACGGCGATGCTGGCTGGTCCGTTGCCGGGGGTGGGCAGGATCTGGGAGTTGGCCGCGGCGTTCGGCGCGGCCGCGAGAGTCAGCGTGGCACCGCCGACCACGGCCCAACGGATGATCTTGCCCAAGCTCAGGGTGTTGGTGGCATTGCTCATGATGTGTACTCCTCGTTTCTCGGTAGGGGCGGCAGCCCATTTCGCCGAGTAAGTGTCGGCGCGCCCCAACTTCGTTACAGCGGGTTTCCGGCGTCGTGTAACGCTCACGTGGCGGCAGCGCACTCAGTTTCGTAAGCGCCGGCGGACTTCCCGCCGCGAGGGAGCTGAAGGGGTAACCAATGACCGCGACCAAGATTCGGGACTACACACTGTCAGCGATATCAGAGGCCATCGTGAGTCGAATTGCCGGCCATCTTGCCCGCTACGGCCTTGTCGTCGTAATCGGGTGGATCGGCCTGCTGAAGTTCACTTCGTATGAGGCACAAGGTATTCAGCCGCTCGTTGCGCACAGTCCATTCATGAGTTGGATGTACGACGTCTTCTCCATCTCGACATTCTCGTCCCTGCTGGGTGTGCTCGAAGTCGGCACTGCGGTGTTGCTCGCCGTCAAGCCGTGGTGGCCGAGAGTGTCGGCGGTCGGAAGTCTGATCGCCGTCGGCTTGTTCATCGCGACGATCAGCTTTCTGTTCACCACGCCGGGGATCGGCGAGGCGGCTGCCGGTGGCTTTCCTGCGCTGTCGATGACGGGCCAGTTTCTGATCAAAGACGTTGCATTGCTCGGGATTTCCGCATGGACATTGGCTGATGCGCTGCAGGCGGGGCGGGCGGCGAATCGTGTCTGAACAGTCCTTCGATTTTGGCGGCCTGCGTGCGCTGTTCATCAACTGCACCCTCAAGAGATCGCCTGAGGTCAGCAATACCGAAGGTTTGATCGACATCAGCAGTCGCATCATGGTGGCCAACGGAGTCGAGGTCGAGGTGGTGCGCGCCGTCGACCACGACATCGCCACCGGCGTGTGGCCGGACATGCGGCAGCACGGGTGGGCCACTGATGACTGGCCCGCGATCTTCGGCAAGGTGCTGGCTGCCGACATCTTGGTGCTCGCCGGACCGATTTGGTTGGGCGACAACAGTTCTGTGATGAAGCGCGTACACGAACGGCTCTACGGAGGTTCGCATCTGCTCAATGACGCCGGGCAGTATCTGTACTACGGCCGGGTCGGAGGCTGCCTGATCACCGGCAACGAGGACGGCGTCAAGCATTGTGCGCAGAACGTGCTCTATACGTTGCAGCACATTGGATACACCATTCCGCCGCAGGCCGACGCCGGCTGGATCGGGGAGGCTGGCCCGGGTCCGTCCTACCTCGACCCGGGTTCGGGCGGACCGGAGAACGACTTCACCAACCGAAACACCACGTTCATGACGTGGAACCTGATGCACGTGGCGCGGATGCTGCGTCATGGCGGCGGCATCCCGGCCTACGGCAATGTTCGGTCCGGATGGGACGCTGGTTGCCGGTACGACTTCACCAATCCCGAGTATCGCTGAGCGACTATGCTCCCGGTCATCATGACCAGAGTCGTAGGTGACGAAGACGCTCTCGTCGCCGCGTTGAAGCGCGGCGACGAGAGCGCGTTCGTCGAGCTGGTGGATCGCCACACTCCGGCGCTGCTACGGGTTGCGCAAGGTTATGTACCTACCCGGGAGATTGCCGAGGATGTCGTACAGGACACCTGGATCGCATTGCTCAAGGGGATCGGCTCGTTCGAAGGCAGATCCTCCTTGCGCACTTGGCTTTTCGCGATCTTGATCAATATTGCCAAGAATCGGGGTGTCCGTGAACGCCGGGACGCCGATCTGGCGGTGGTTGCATTCACCGGTGGAACCGTCGACCCCGCGCGGTTTCGTGGCACTGACGACCCCTACCCCGGGCACTGGCTGCCGACCGCCGCACCGTCGCCGTTCCCGGATAGCCCCGAGGGATCTGTCCTCGGTCAGGAACTGATCACGGTCGCCCGGCAGGGGCTCGACAAACTGCCCGAACGCCAACGTGTCGTGGTGACGATGCGTGACATGCTGGGATTGGACTCCGACGAGGTCTGCGAGCTGCTCGAGATCACCGCAGCCAACCAGCGCGTCCTGCTCCATCGAGGCCGCGCCGCCGTCCGGCAGGTGCTCGAGGACTATCTGAGGGATACGGCATGACGACCAATCCGATTGACTGCAACGAACTCGTCGAGTTGGTGACGTCTTACCTCGACGGAACTCTCGATCTGGAGGACCGGGCGCGCTTCGACATGCACCTGCTCGAATGTGACGGCTGTGAGAACTACCTTCAACAGTTCCGCAGCACTATCGCGACCGTCGGCAAGATCGGTGCGGATGAGTTCGACCCCGGCTTCCGGAACCGTCTGATCGACGCATTCCGCAACTGGCGCTGAAGATTCAGGGCGGCGCTAGCTGGACCGCCCTCGTTTGGGTGCCGGCCCCACGGCGGCTGCCAATGCGGTATCCAACGCGTGTCGCAAGGGTGCGACATCACCACTGACGTCCGCCAGCAGCATGCCGCCCTGATAGGCCGCAAGCAGCGCGGCGGCCAACACTGTCGGCTCGGTGCCCGGCAATAGCCCGCCGCTGTCGGCGACCCGTTGCAGAGCGTCGGCCATGACCTGTTCCCAGCGGGCGAACCCCGACTTGAGCGTCGCTCTGGCCGGGCCGTCGTCGGCGCGGTCCAGCTCATAGACGAGCGAGCCGATGGGGCAGCGGATGGGATCATCCGAGGCTGCGTGGGTGCGGAGTGCGTCGGCGCACCAGGCCCTCAGATCGGCCGCGGTGCGGACGTCGTCGAACGACGGCTGGACCGACGACAGCACCCTGTCCACCTGGAAGCGGACCACGTCGGATACCAGGTCGGCCTTGTCGGCGAAGAAGTGATACAGCTGGCTGCGGCCCGCCCCGGCGGCGTTACCGATCTCATCGAGCGTGGTGGCCCGTACCCCCTGCCGAGCGAACAATACGCACGCTGCTTCGAGGATCCGGGTCACCGTCGCACGCCCGCGGTCGGTGGACGGTTCTGTAATCACCGCACCAATGTATCAATTGGTCCAATATCTGTACTTTGTAGTACATTGCGACGAATGTTGCTGGCTGACAACGCCTCAGTGCCGACTGATGGGAGATAACAGTGGTTCTCGATGTGGGGGACAGGTTTCCCATCGACGTTGCGGTGACATACCCGGGCGGGGACGTCAGCGTCGCGCAGTTGATCGCGGCTGGACCTGTGGTGGTGGCATTTCACCGGTTGTGGTGTCCGTTCTGTCAGCAGGCTGCCCGCGACCTCGATCGTGTCAGCGACCCCCTCGCCGCTGCGGGCGCGCGCGTGGTCATCGTCTACCGCGATGACATCGACACGGTGTGTACGTCGTGTGTGGAGCGCGGCCTGGCCGTTGACTGTGCCAGTGACCCGCGGCAGGAACTTGAGCGTGCCACCGAAGTAGGTCGTTTCTCGGTCGGCCGTTATGCCATGTTCTCGCCGATGCGCCTGATCCGCGTCTTGCGCGCGGGTAGCCGCGCGGGCAAACCCACGTCGGACGTTCTGCAGGGACGCGGCACGTTCGTCGTCGGCCGTGACGGGCGCATTGCCTACGCCCACCACGCCGTCACGGCAGCCGACATTCCATCGGTCGACGATATTGTTGCCGCGGTGCGAGCGCTCGCAGTCGATCGGTGATGATCAGGCTGCCCTGCTGATCCTATTGGAGGTCATGGAAAGCTCGGTGATCTGATACTGGCGGGCGAACTGGCCGCAGGATGATGTGCTCGCCGTCAGTGGTGACGGTGGTAATGCCGTGCCGCTCGCGTGCGATTGGCGCAGATGTTCTGGGTGCAGAATTTTCGGCGCGCGTCCTGCGCGACGAAAAGCATACTGCAAGAAGGGTTCTCACAACGGCGCAGCCGCTCTGACGTTGGCCCAACCAGAAAGTCGATGAGGCTGTCAGCGATGAAGGCGACAGCAAGCTGATATGGCTGATCGGTGGGCGCGTGATAGTCGATGTCCGATGCCCAGCCGGTGGGGACGCGCACCAACTTCCTGGTCCGTGGAACATCGGCAGCAATGCGATTCACATAACTCACGGCGCCGTCATTGGGTGGCGTGCCGGCAATTTGTGCGTCGAGGATCTCGCGGATGGCCTGGCGCAATTCGACGGTGGGGCCCATCGGTGGTGGCAACGCAGCGTCGGGCAGGCGATCTTGCTGGAGGTCCCACCACAGGCGGCAGGCGGTCTCGTTGGCGAGCAGGTCGGTGGCCGGTGTGGTCGCCGTGATGATCGTGTCGGCCAAATCCACCGCCAATGGCTCACCGGCCACGGGAAATCCGGCGTGCTGCGCGCGCTCCAGTCTCGATGTGGCCGCCACCGAATTAACGGTAGCACTCCGTTGACAACGTTAGCCGCCATCGCGTAGAACACTAACGATAAATATCTACTACTAACGTTAGGTAGGGTTCTGATGAGACCTCTTGAATTGCTCTCCGGGGCCGATGCCCGACTGGTCGGCCTCGTGTCGACGTTGACGGCGTCGGACCTCGACCTGTCGAGTCCGTGCGCGGGATGGTCGGTGCGGTCGCTGCTGAGCCACACCACCTCCTCGATCGACGCCTTCGCGGCTGCCGTCGATGGCCGCGGCGGGCCGACGGAAGCGGAATTGTTCAGTGGCGCTGACATTTTGGGGTCGGACCCGTTGGCAGTTGTAGAGCAGTCGATCGGCCGTTCCCAGCGTGCATGGGCCACCATCGGTGACTGGCAGCATCCAGTTACCACGGTGCTCGGATCGATGCCGGCGGCCGAGGCGATCAGCATCATCACCTACTCGACACTCATCCACAGCTGGGATCTTGCGGTCGCCGTGGGACGAACGGTCGAGTTCGATGACGCTGAGGCTGCGCTGGCAGAGAGCGTAGGTGCAGCACTTGTGCCCGCTCTACAACCTCAGGGCTTGTTCGGTCCGGGGGTTGATTTGGGTGGCGACGCCAGTCCGACGCAGCGGGTCATCGCCTTCGCCGGCCGCAATCCACTTTGATCCGGCTACCTCACCCGTTCCGCACACACCGGAAGCCGACGTGGCTCATCCCCGTATCGACCGCTTGGGGACGACGGGCCGCCGGCCGGTAGCGGAGACAGTAGCTGTCCGCGCACAGAAACGAACCGCCCTTGATCACCCGGCGCGGTACCGGTGTGCCCGGCTGATCCGGGTCGTAACTGTCTGCGGCGCAACAGGGTTGGCTGTCACGGGTCGCGCCGTAGAAGTCGGTGGTCCATTCCCAGACGTTGCCTGCCATGTCGAACAGGCCGTAGTCGTTCGGCGGGAAGCTGCCCACCGGTGTGGTCTGGCCGTAGCCGGTGTCGGGCAGGTAGGGGAATTCGCCGTGCCAGAAGTTGGCCAGCCGTTGGCCGGGTTGTTCGGGTTCGTCGCCCCACGCGTAGGTGGCGCGGTCCAGGCCACCGCGCGCCGCGACCTCCCACTGCGCCTCGGTGGGCAGGGCCAGCCCGGCCCACTCGGCGTACGCCGCGGCGTCCTCGAACGCCACGTGTACGACGGGATGTTGCTCCCGATTCCGCAGCGAAGACTTCGGGCCCCGCGGGTGGTTCCAGCACGCGCCCGGCGTCCACGTCCACCACTGGCTGAGGTGACGCAGGTCGACGGGGCCGGGCGTGCGCCGGAACACCATCGAGCCGGGTTGCAGGTTCTCCGCTGGAGCGCCCGGATAGTCCGCGGGGTCGAGCGGCCTTTCGGCCACTGTGACGTAGCCGGTGGCTTCGACGAATGCGGCGAAGTCCGCGTTGGTCACCTGGCGGGGCTGAATCCAGAAGCCCTCGACGGTGACCTCGCGCGCGGGCGCCTCCTCGGGGTAGTGCCCGTCGGAACCCAGCACCGCCGTCTGCCCAGGAATCCAGACCAAGGTCAACGGGGGAACACCTCGGCCCAGTCGGACCGCATGCTCGCCACGGTCCAGCCCTCGGTCTTTGCCAACTCCAGGACCCGTTCGGCCCCTGCGATGTAATCGAATTCGCGCTCGGCGTCGTCGTGCCGCACCAGCAGCCGGAAGTTGCGGGCGTACTCGAGCATCTCGATATCGCCGTTGGAATTGCCCGCGGCGAAGATCGGCCGGCGCCCGGTCCGGCCCCAGATTCGGGCCGGTTTCACCGGGCCGTCGTCGAGGAATTCCGGCTGGGACGTGGTGTACAGGTCGCCGTCCCGGTATTGCAGCGCAACCGAACTGCCTATGACACGCTCCGGCGGGATGCCGTACATGCTGCCGGTGACGGGCCGCATGAAATCGCGTCCGCCGCCGGAGACGATGTAGCAGGTGAACCCGTTCGCCTCCAGGTACCGCAGCAGTTCGACCATCGGGACATAGCCGCACTCGGTGTACGGACGGTCCAGCGTCGGATGCCGGACCTCGGCGAAGAATCCCGTGACCCGTTCGGTGAGCGCATCGACGGTGATGGCGTCGTTGGCCGAAAGAATGCCGGCGGCAAGGATTTTCAGATCACTGTCGTCGCCTTCGTAGTGCTTGGTGACGGCGTCGCCGAACCAGGCCAGGTCGCCGGACACGGCCGCGGTGTACGGCTGACGTGCGGCCAGCGACGGATCGGCAGCGGCCTGAGCCGCCAGCCGGCGCACCAGGAAATCCAGCTGGACGTACGCCGGCTTCTCGCACCACAGCGTGCCGTCGTTGTCGAAGACCGCGATGCGGTCTTGCTGCGCAACGAAATCCGGGCCTTCGGTGGTGACCCGCCCGACGAAGTCGACGATCGCCGACTTCGTCGGGCCGTTGTTCCAGGACTCCAACACCTAGTCGGCCGCCAGGAACTCGTGCAGCTTCTCGACGATCTGATCGATGCTGAAGCTGGCCGGTGGGTGCCGCGGCGGGAACTCCTTGAAGGTGTCGAGGAATGCCGCGGCCATCGCCGTCGCGTAGAAGGCGAAGAAGTCGCGCCGCAGGAACCACTCGTAGTACGTGTTCGACGTGATGTCGGCGTACTCGTAGGGGTCGGTGCGCAGGTTGAAGAGCTTGGGCACCCGCAGCGGCGTGAACGGCTCGGCCCAAATCCGCAGGGTGCCTTGGCAGCGCTGCTCGGCGAAGACGATCTTCCAGTTCTCGAAACGCATCGCGACCAGCTCCGCGTCGTCGTTGAAGTAGAAGAAGCCCCGGCGCGGGCTGTGCTCGACCTCGCCCGTCAGATACGGCAGCAGATTGAACCCGTCGATGTGGACCTTGTACTCGGTCTCGCCGTCGGCACCGGCCTTGTGGCCCTTCTTGAGCTTCTCGACGATATCGGGGTCGCCCGCGGCGGCCAGCAGCGTCGGCAGCCAGTCGTGGTGCTGGATGATGTCGTTGGAGACGGTGCCCGCCTTGATCTTTCCGGGCCAGCGGATCAGCTCCGGTACCCGGAAGGCGCCCTCCCAGTTGGTGTTCTTCTCGCTGCGGAACGGCGTGGTGCCGGCGTCGGGCCACGTGTTCCGGTGCGGGCCGTTGTCGGTGGAGTAGATGACGATGGTGTCGTCGGCGATGCCCAGTTCGTCCAGGACGTCCAGCACCGTGCCGACGTTCTTGTCGTGGTCGATCATCGCGTCGTGGTACTCGGACTGCCAGATGCCTGCTTGCCCGCGGCTCTCCGGCTTCACATGCGTGTAGAGGTGCATGTGGGTGAAGTTGCACCAGACGAAGAACGGATTGCCCTCGTCGTGCTGGCGCTTGATGTAGTCGACGGTGCGGTCGGCGATGTCGTCGTCGATGGTCTCCATCCGCTTCGCGGTCAGCGGCCCGGTGTCCTCGATGGTCTGCTTGCCGACCGGACCGAACTTCGGGTCGTCGGGTTCGGACGAGACCTCGGCGGTGGCCTTGCAGTTCATCACCCCGCGCGGCAGAGCCTTCTCGTACAGCCGCGGGAACTGGTCCTTGTGCGGGTAGTCGTACTGCTCGGGTTCTTCTTCGGCATTGAGGTGGTACAAGTTGCCGTAGAACTCGTCGAAGCCGTGCACCGTCGGCAGGTACTTGTTCAGGTCGCCGAAGTGGTTCTTGCCGAATTGCCCGGTGGCGTAGCCCAGCGGCTTGAGCAGTTCGGCGATGGTCGGATCCTCTGCGGCCCAACCAATGTCGACGCCCGGTATGCCGACTTTGCTCATCCCGGTGCGGTACACGCTCTGCCCGCTGATGAACGCTGCCCGGCCCGCGGTGCAGCTTTGCTCGCCGTAGGAGTCGGTGAAGCGCATGCCCTCGGCCGCGATGCGGTCGATGTTCGGGGTGCGGTAGCCCATGAGGCCGTCGCTGTAACAACTCAGGTTGCTGATGCCGATGTCGTCGCCCCAGATCACCAGGATGTTGGGTTTGCCGTCGGGCATGACAGAGCTCCTCGTTCGAAACGGAATTTCCTGTGCCCGTTCGACTTTACGGGTGGGTCAACGATTCCGATGGCCGTTCGGCCACCCGGTGAAATCGGTACTGGTCAACGGGCGGCGGGAGGCGCACGCTTACTTAGGGAAGGTGATCGACATGTACGACAAGGATCTGACCAACAAGTGGCACGTCGAGATCGAGTTCTTCGAGGACGATGTCCACACCCACGCCTCCGCGCACGCCCGGCTGCGCGACGACACACTCACCACGACGGGGGATGCCTACCGCAACCCCAAAGACCCGAGTGCGCCGTTGGTCGGTGAGGAGATCGCGGCGGCCCGCGCACTCATCGCGCTCGGCACCGATCTGCTCATGGCGGCGTCGGCGAACATCGAGAAATCAACACAGCACCCGGTGCACCTCTACCGTTGACAGCGGCGCCAGAAACCTTGCGAGCAGACATAAAACTGTCATTTCTCAACAGAATTCGACAGTTTTACGTCTGCTCGCGGGGGAGAGGTGGCGCGTTACCTGCTTACTTCGTGGCTTCAACCGCTTCCATCTGGTGGAAGAGGTCGACGTAGTACGGCATGCATTCCTTCATGGCCTGCTCGGTGTTGAAGAGCGGCTCGTAGCCCAGGTCGCGCTTGGCCTTGGCGATCGAGAAGTAGTTGTTCAGGTAGAGGCGTTCCACCGCCAGCGGCTCGATCAGCGGCTCGGGCAGGGCGAACCGGAAATGCAGCCACTGCCACGCCATCATCACGCGGTGCACGAGCTTGCCGGACACGTAGAACGTCGGCAGCTTGCGGCCGCAGGCGGTGATGACGGGACGGGCGAACTCGAACATGTTGAGCGGTTCGCCGTCGTTGATGAAGTACGCCTGCCCGGGTGCGGTACCGCCGGGCACCAGGTGCTCGCCCGCCAGGATGAAGCCGTGGATCAGGTTGTGCACGTAGGAGTTGTCCAGCTTGATGTTCTTGTTGCCCACCAGCACCTTGACGTGGCCGGCAAGGATGTTCTCGAACACCTTGCGGAACATGGTCTGGTCGCCCCGGCCCCAGATACCGCTGGGCCGGATGGAACACGTGAGCATACCGTCGACGCCGTTCTGCGACAGCACGAACTTCTCGGCGGCGACCTTGGTCTCGGTGTACAAGTCGTTGAATCGGGCGGTGTACGGCATGGTCTCGTCGCCGTTCTGGATGTCCTGCCCGCCCATGACCACGCTGTTCGACGCGGTGTAGACGAAGCGCTTGACGCCCGCGGCCCGGCCCAGCTTCACCAGGTTCTCGGTGCCGCCGACGTTCACGCCGAAGCTGCGGTTGCGGTACTCGTCGGTGACGGACGCACCGCCCATCAGGTCGATGATCGCCGCGGTGTGAATGATCGTGTCGATATCGGCGACGGCCTTCGACACATCCTCGGGGTTCGTGATGTCGCCGACCTGGGTCTCCAGGTTCGGATGCTCCGGCAGCGGCGAGGGCGCCCGGTCGAAGGACCGGACATGGTGGCCGCGGTCGAGCAGTTCGGTCACCAGGTTGGCGCCGACGAAGCCAGACCCGCCGGTTACCAGCACACGGCCGAGGTCTGTGGTCAGGGAAGCATCACGCATGGTGCAGGAGCATAACTGAAACGTGTTCCAGTTAACAGAGCGCGCAAAAAATTACCGCGCTGATCAATTTTTGTCGTCGGCGCCCGTGGCGAGCGCGTCCTCGACTTTCTTGCGGGCGCCGGCCAGGTGCTCCTCGCACCGTTTTGCCAGCTGTTCGCCCCTTTCCCAGAGTTGGAGCGAGGTGTCGAGATCGAGTCCGCCCGCTTCCAATTTGCGGACGACCTCGATCAGTTCATCGCGGGCAGCTTCGTAGCCGAGCTGACTAATGTTCGTCATATATTCCTTCGCTCACGGTCGTGACGGCGCCGTCGGCCACCCGGATTCGGAGTCTGGTTCCCGCCGGGGCATCCTGCGCCGAGCGCAGGACCGCACCGGCCGCCGACAGGTTCTGCACCACGGCGTACCCACGGGCCAGCGTCGCGGCGGGCCCGAGCGTGGCCAGCCGCGCCGATAGGTGCCCGACGTGGTCGGTTTCGGTGGCGATGAGCCGCCGGATGTCGCGGCGCGCGGCAGCCACGGCCCGGGTGATCTCCTCGGCTCGGGCGTCCAGGGCCTGCAGTGGCTGCGCCAGCACCGGGCGGCCGCGCAGCTGACCGATGAAGCGTTCCTCGCGATGCACCCAGTTACGCAGCGCCTGCGCGCTGCGCCGGCGCAGATCGGTCACCAGGGCCTGCTCGGCGGCGGCGTCGGGGACGACGCGTTTGGCCGCGTCGGTCGGGGTGGCCGCCCGCAGGTCGGCGACCAGGTCGCACAGCGGGTTGTCCGGTTCGTGCCCGACGGCGCTGACCACCGGGGTGGTGCACGCCGCGATCTCGCGGCACAGTGTCTCGTCGGAGAACGGCAGCAGGTCCTCGACGCTGCCGCCGCCACGCGCGATCACGATGACGTCGACGTGCGGCGCGGCGTCCAGCGCGCGCAGGGCCTCGACGATCTGCGGCACCGCGTTGGTGCCCTGCACCGCCGTGTTGCGAATATCGAAGTGGACTGCGGGCCAACGGCTTTGGGCGACGGTGACGACGTCGTGCTCGGCCGCTGAGGCGCGCCCGGTGATGAGGCCGATGGTGTTGGGCAGGAACGGAATCGGGCGCTTGAGCCGCGGGTCGAACAGGCCCTCGGCGTCCAGCAGGCGACGTAGCCGGTCGATGCGGGCCAGCAGCTCACCGATGCCGACGGCGCGAATCTGGCTGATGCGCAACGAGAATGAGCCGTTGCGGGTGTAGAACTGCGGCTTGCCCAGCATGATCACCTGGGTGCCCTCCGACAGGGCAACCGGGGCGTCGTCGACGAGGGCGCGGGGGCAGCTGACCGACAGCGACATGTCCGCAGCCGGGTCGCGCAGCACCATCCAGGCCGTCGACTGCCGCAACTTCAGCTCGGTGAGCTGACCCTCGATCCAGATGGTGCCGAGCCGGTCGATGTACTTGGCCACCCGGGTGGATACCGCCCGGACCGGCCACGGGTTCTCGGCCGAGTTCTCGTTCCCGGCCGCTGCGGCAGCCGACGTCACCGCATCACTTCGCGGTCGCGCGGGTGATCCTGTTGGCCAGCAGCGTCTGGAATGGCGCGCGGGACTTCGTGTTGTTCTCGTAGGTCAGCAGCGCCTCGAGGTCGTCCACCTTGAGCTGGGGGAGCCGGGCGCGCAGCTGCGCCAGGGTCAGCTCGGCGTAGTCCAGGTCCTCGACGATCGCGGGGGTCACGACGCTCGAGCCGTTGGCGGCCGAACCATTCGTCGTCGCCTTCGGGGCCTCGGCGGCCCCGGTGCTGTACAGCGCGAACCGGCCTTCGGTCAGGCGCGCGCCGTCGGGCTGCTCGGTGGCCGGGCCCGCGGGATCGGCGGCGGCCGGCTCCAGCAGATCCTCGTCGAACGTGGCCCATTCCGGCTGCTCGTCCTTGGGCGGGAACCACTGCTCCAGGGTCTCGTCGCCCTTGTTGACCAGTTCGGCCAGGTCCTGCTGCATTTTCATGACCAGCTGGGCGAGCTGACTGGCCAGCGTCATCGGGTAGGTCAGGATGGTGTGGGGGAGCCGAATGGTCTCCTCGAGCGCGGTCGCAGCCGCGCCGACCAGCAGCCGGACTCCGTAGGGCGCAGTAGACATGCTTGCCAGAGTACGGCTGGCTGTGGCCCTGCGTTGATCAGTACCCTTGTGCTATGCCACCGACGATCAATATGGGCATTCCCGGCGCGACCGTTTCGGTCGCCGGGGAGGCTATGAGCAAAACCGGCAAGCGCGTGCTGCTCGCCGAGCCGCGTGGCTACTGCGCCGGCGTGGACCGTGCGGTCGAGACCGTGGAGCGCGCACTGGAGAAGCACGGCGCGCCCGTGTATGTGCGCCACGAGATCGTGCACAACCGCTACGTGGTCGACACGCTGGCCAAGGCCGGCGCGGTGTTCGTCGAGCAGACCGATGAGGTGCCCGAGGGCGCCATCGTGGTGTTCTCCGCCCACGGCGTCGCGCCGACGGTGCACGAGGAGGCGGCGGCACGCAATCTGCGGACCATCGACGCCACCTGTCCGCTGGTCACCAAGGTGCACAACGAGGCCAAGCGCTTCGCCCGCGACGACTACGACATCCTGCTGGTGGGCCACGAGGGCCACGAAGAAGTCGTCGGCACCGCCGGCGAGGCCCCTGAGCACGTGCAGGTCGTCGACAACCCGGACGCCGTCGACAAGGTGACCGTCCGCGACCCGAACAAGGTCATCTGGCTGTCCCAGACCACGCTGTCGGTCGACGAGACCATGGAGACCGTCCGGCGCCTGCGGGAGAAGTTCCCGACGCTGCAGGACCCGCCCAGCGACGACATCTGCTACGCCACCCAGAACCGCCAGGTCGCGGTGAAGGCCATGGCTCCCGAGTGCGAGCTGGTGATCGTCGTCGGCTCGCGCAACTCGTCCAACTCGGTTCGTCTGGTCGAGGTGGCGCTGAACGCCGGTTCCAACGCGGCCAAGCTGGTCGACTACGCCGAGGACATCGACCCGGCCTGGCTCGACGGTGTCACGACCGTCGGCGTCACGTCAGGTGCGTCGGTGCCGGAAATCCTGGTGCGCGGCGTGCTCGAGCGCCTCGCGGAATTCGGCTACGACACCGTCCAGCCGGTCACCACCGCCAACGAGACGCTGGTCTTCGCGCTGCCGCGCGAGATTCGTCCGGCCCGGCACTGATTTCCTAGCGCAGGCGCGGTCGGCGTCAGTCCCAGTTGTTGTGGGACTGACGCGGCCGGCGCTCTGCGTGCTGTTCTGCCGCATCGTCGTCCGCACCGCGGTACCGCACCCGTGACACGGGGTGGTGAGCGCCGCTGGGCGGCGCGTTGCGCGACGGACGGGCCGGGGACTGGTAGCGGTCGCCGGGCTCGTACGGTTCGCCGGCGTAGCGGCGACGGCGCGGCTCGGCCCCGGACGGGCGCTGCGTCGGCCGCTCGTAGCGGTCGCGCTCCCGCGGCTCCCGGTAGTCATAGCGCTCCTGCGCGGCGCGGCGCGGCTCGCCGGCCGGACGCGGACGGCGCCGCGGCTCGTCGGGTACGGCGTACGAGTCGGTGGCGGCCGGGCGGGGACGAGCCGGCCGCGGCCGACGCATCTGTCCGGGCACCGGTTCGATCAGCTCGGTGTCACTGACCTGCGCCCGGGCACGGGATGGCCGCGGTGCGCGCTGCGGATCGGCGGTGCCGCGGCGCGGCGACTCCGCGGCGGACCGGCGCGACGGGTTCGCGCGGGTGCGGGAGCTGCGGGGCGTCTGGCCGGTGGTCAGCTTGGTGAGCTTGGCCGATAGCGTCGCGGCGAGACCGGCGGGAGCGACCTGATCGTCGTCCGCCTGACGGCGGCTGCGGCGCGGCTTGGGCTCGGCGACCGCCTCCTCCGCGTCGTCCTCGTCGAACGTCTGGAACTGCGGCAGGACGAACCAGCGGACCAGGCCGAGGACGAGAACCGTCGCCGCGGTGAAGAACATCGTCGGGAAACGCTCGATCAGCGGATACCCGCAATTGATCAGCAGGTCCTTGATGCCGGCGATCTTGTCGCTGTGGAACATGAAGTACGCGCCCGGCACGGCAACGAAGAGGATCAGCGGCGGCTGGATGACCGCGGTGAAAATCCCGGACCGCCGCACGCCGAGCACAGCGAGTACACAGCCGGCCACGTAGCAGAAAGTGAAGAATGCGCTGAGTTCTTTGTCACCGGTGCCGGCGTCGTAGGCGAAGCCGACCGCGGTGGCTGTGACCGCCAGCACAATGGCTCCCCACCAGGGGATTCCCGGGATGCTGGGCAGCGCCGAGCGGCGATCGAGGGCGGCTTCGGGCCCATGATGCTCTGCTGACACTCCTAGACCGTACCGGCAATCTGGGCCGCTGTGCCTGCAGGCGGGCGTTGGGACGGTGTGGCGTCTCTTAAACTAATGAACTCGTGGGTCTGAACCTGGGAATCGTCGGTCTGCCGAACGTCGGGAAGTCGACGTTGTTCAACGCGTTGACACGTAATGACGTGCTCGCGGCTAATTATCCGTTCGCAACGATCGAACCCAACGAGGGTGTCGTACCGCTGCCCGACCCGCGGCTCGACAAGCTCGCCGAGATCTTCGGCTCCGAGAAGACCGTCCCGGCGCCCGTGACGTTCGTCGACATCGCCGGCATCGTCAAAGGTGCGTCCGAGGGCGCGGGCCTGGGCAACAAGTTCCTGGCCAACATTCGCGAGGCCGACGCCATCTGTCAGGTGGTGCGCGCCTTCGCCGACGACGACGTCGTGCACGTCGACGGCCGCGTCGACCCCAAGTCCGACATCGAGGTCATCGAGACCGAGCTGATCCTCGCCGACATGCAGACGCTCGAGAAGGCGCTGCCGCGGCTGGAGAAGGAAGCCCGCACCAACAAGGACCGCAAGCCGGTTCTCGATGCGGTGGTCGCCGCCCAGGCGATCTTCAACGAGGGCAAGACGCTGTTCTCCACCGGACAGGACTGGTCGATCCTGCGCGAGTTGAACCTGATGACCGTCAAGCCGTTCCTGTACGTCTTCAACGCCGACGAGTCGGTGCTGACCGACGAGGCCCGCAAGGCCGAGCTGACCGCGATGGTCGCGCCGGCCGAGGCCGTGTTCCTGGACGCCAAGATCGAGGCCGAGCTGCTGGAGCTCGACGACGAGTCCGCCGCCGAGCTGCTCGAGTCCATCGGCCAGACCGAGCGTGGCCTGGATGCGTTGGCGCGCGCCGGTTTTCGGACGCTGAAGTTGCAGACCTACCTGACCGCGGGGCCCAAGGAGTCGCGGGCGTGGACCATCCACCAGGGCGACACCGCGCCCAAGGCGGCGGGCGTCATCCACACCGACTTCGAGAAGGGCTTCATCAAGGCCGAGATCGTCGCTTTCGACGACCTGGTCGAAGCCGGCTCCATGGCTGCCGCCAAAGCCGCCGGCAAGGTCCGGATGGAAGGCAAGGACTACGTCATGGTTGACGGGGATGTCGTGGAGTTCCGCTTCAACGTCTAGCCCCGGCAGCGCGCCGAAAGTGGAGAAGATTGCGAGATTTTCGCGAAATCTCGCAATCTTCCGCACATTCGATGACATAGATTCACAGCTGTGAGTGGGGATTGGCGCACCGACCTGGTCGACGAGCTGCGGTCTTTGATCAAGCAAGCGGAACCGGATGTCGTCGAGGAGTTCAAGTGGTGCAAGCCCTCGAATCCTGATGGCGTGCCGACGTTTTCACTGGACGGACTGATCTGCACGGTGGAGACGTATAAGGACAAGGTCAAACTGACCTTCGCCAAGGGCGCGGCCCTGAAGGACCCGGCGAAGTTGTTCAACGCCAGTCTTGATGCGGGAACCCGGCGCGCCATCGATCTGCACGAAGGCGACGAACTGGATGCCGACGCGTTCAAAGCACTGATTCGCGAGGCAGTGGAGGCCAACCGTAGTTAGCGCGCCGGGGCGATCGGTACCAGGGGCCGATTGCTCAGTTGATGATCTCGCCGCGGTTGTCGGGGTGAACTGCCGCCAATCGGTCACGCCACATCTGGAGCTCCTCAGGTGTCAGCCGCCTCCAGTCCGTGACCTCGCTGACGATCCGGAGCGGGGCCGTACTGCGGTATGACCGCGTGGGGTTGCCCGGGAACTTCTTGTCGGTGACGTTGGGATCGTTCTCGAATTCGCCGGTCGGTTCCACGGCATAGACGCGCGGCTCGCCATCGCCGGCGGCGAGCTCAGCGGCAAGCCCGGCACCGTCGCGCAAGGCGGTGAAGTAGATGTGGTTCATCACGATCTCGGGCCGGTAGTTGGAGCGGAAACCGGCCGTAAGAAGTTCTCCCACTTGCAGATCGGCTTTCGTGCCGTGAAAGAAGGGCCCGTCGTCCAAAGGCGCTGCCATGTCGACAGGCTACAAACTCGATTGCCGTCGCGCTTGTGCGTGCCGGGACGCGGGGTCCGGCTACCCGGTGTAGCCGGCGCCGGACCGCAACAGCTGCGCCGCTTGATCGACCATTCGCTCGATGATCGCGCCGGCGGGCTCGATCGAGTGGATGAGCCCGGCGGCTTCGCCGAACACGACCCCGGCGTTGTCGGGGTCGCCGTCGGCGAACGCGGCGCGGTAGCGCGGACTCTCGATGTCGGCGTTGGCCGCCAATGTCTTCTCGTCGCCGTGCCACCGGTCGGTGAATGCGTTGCGCCGCATCCGCATGGTGAATTCCGGCGGCCAGTCGATTCCGCGGACGACGTCGCCCGCTGTCGTGCGAATTGTGCTGTCCCCGTTGGATTCGACGATCGCTTCATGGTGACGCGGATGCACCAGCGCTTCGTCGGCCGCCCACAGCCGGGTGCCGATCAACACGCCGTCGGCGCCCAGCATGAGCGAGGCGGCGAGCGCCCGGCCGTCGGCGATGCCCCCGGCCGCCAGTAGCAGGGTGTCGGGGGAGCGGGCAGCGAGGAAGTCGGCGACCTCCGGGACGAGGCTCAGCGTCCCGCGCAGGGAACCGTGGCCACCCGCCTCGGCACCCTGCGCGACGACGACGTCGGCACCCACATGTATCGCCCGCTCGACGTGATCAAGGTTCTGGCATTGGCAAATGAGCACGGCGCCAACGTCTTTGACCTGGGTGGCGAAGACTCCGGGGTCGCCGAACGACAACATCACCGCGGCCGGACGGAATTCGAGCGCTTCGGCCACTACGCTGGGTGAGCGCTGCGCCGACCACGTGATGAATCCGACGCCGACCCGCTCCGGGCCGGCGGCCGCGAATTGTGCACGGACCCAATCGGAGTCGCCGTAGCCGCCGCCGATGAGGCCCAGCCCGCCGGCCCGACTGACCGCCGCGGCCAGTGCACCGCCCGCGGCCAACGCCATGGGCGCCGAGACGATCGGATGCTGAATCCCGAGGCGATCGGTCAGGCGTGTGGTGATCATCTACCGATTATCGGCGTCAGGGGTGCCATCGAGCGTGGGGCTTTGCGCGAAGACACGCCCAGAATGCCTCGTAAAGCCCCACGTTCGACGTAGGTGGTGACCGACCTGACATTGCCACCCGCCTGCCCCTGTGAGAACTTGGTAACAGAGCCTTAACGCAGGCTTCCGGACGATGGGTGCCGTACCCGGTGTGCGACAAGACGGCCCGGGAGAAACATCATGTCGTGGCTCGTTCTGGTCTTGTCCGGTGTCCTCGAAGCGGTATGGGCCACCGCGATGGGCAAGTCCGAGGGGTTCAGCAAGCTCTCGCCCAGCATCGTGTTCGCGGTCGCGCTCATCGCCAGCATGGCCGGCTTGGCCTACGCCATGCGTGACCTGCCGGTCGGCACCGCGTACGCCGTCTGGGTCGGCATCGGTGCGGTCCTCACTGTGGTCTATGCGATGGCCGCCGGGGATGAGCCGACGTCGGTCCTCAAGGTCGTGTTCTTGACGCTGATCATCGGCGGCGTCGTCGGGCTCAAGCTCGTGCACTGACGAAAGGCGTTGGAGTCGCTCGAGTCTCCACGGCATCGTCGATCTGGAGCTGTCACACACGGCGACATTGTCAAAAAACCGAACATTGTCAGCCGATGCTGACAGCTCCAGATCGCAAGTGCCGCAGGGAGAGCCGACACGCCGAGCGGGCCGCTCGGCGTGTCACAGCGGCCGCAGCGACTTGATCGTCTTCATCGGGAACCGTGACGAGACGCGGTGGATGCCGGGGATCGCGAGCACCTTGCTCGTCAGGAACTGCTCGTACGCGGGCAGGTCCGCAACGGCGACGCGGACGAGATAGTCAGGCGAACCGAACAGCCGGTGGAGTTCGAGCACCTGCGGGTATTCGGCCATCGTGGCCTCGAACTTTTCGATGCTCTTCATGTCGAAGTCGGTGATCTCGACGTCGAGCAGCACCTCGAAACTCTGGTTCGCGGCGGCGGGTGAGATCAGTGCCTGGTAGCCGACGATGACGCCGTCGGCTTCGAGCCGCTGCACCCGCCGCAGGCACGGCCCCGGCGTGAGCCCGACTCTTTCAGCGAGGGCGACGTTCGCGATCCGGCCGTCTTCGCGCAGGACGTCGATTATTGCTGTGTCGAGACTATCCATGACCAATTATTGCTCACCGCAGCCTCGGAGCGCAGTAAGTGGCAACCAAATTCTGCAGCTGACCTGGGATCATTGTTGTCATGGATGCTGCGGTGGCGACTTCTCGGAAGGCGGAGGTCGCCGCGGGCGTGCGGGCCTCGCTGGCAGCCGGACTCGGCATGTATCCGATCGGCGTCGCCTTCGGCCTGCTGGTCATCCAGGCTGGCCTGCCCTGGTGGGTCGCCCCGGCACTGTCCATCGCCTGCTTCGCCGGGTCATTGGAGCTGCTGCTGATCGGCATGATCGTCGCGGTCACCCCACTGGCGACCATCGCACTGACGGCGTTCCTCGTGAACTTCCGCCACATCTTCTACGCGTTCACCTTCCCGCTGCACGTCGTGCGGAACCGGTTCGCCCGGGCCTACTCCGTCTACACCCTCGTGGACGAGGCGTACGCGGTGACCGCCGCCAACCCGCGCGGCTGGACGTCGTGGCGCCTGGTCACGATGCAGGCCGCGTTCCAGTGCTACTGGGTCGGCGGCGGTCTGACGGGCGTCCTGCTCGGCTCGATGTTGCCGGCGCGCATCGAAGGGCTCGAATTCGCTTTGTGCGCACTGTTCGTCACGTTGACACTTGACGCCTGTCGCTCTCGCGACGGCGTGCCGTCGCTCCTGCTCGCCGCCCTGAGCTTCTCAATCGCGATCGTGGTTGCGCCGCACGCGGCGTTGTTCGTCGGGCTGCTGCTGTTCATCGCCACGCTCGTGGCGCGCTACCTGTTGGTGCGGCGGCAGGTGGCCGTCGATGCTTGACCTCAAGTACCTCGCGGCCGTGCTGGCCACCGTCTTCGTCATCAATCTGGCCCTGCGCGCCGTGCCCTTCGCGATCCTTCAGCCGCTACGCAAGTCCCGCTTCGTCAACACGATGGCCACCTGGATGCCGGTCGGCATCGTCATGATCCTCGCCGCTGCCACTTTCCGATCGGTCTCCGGCGACGCAAAGCACCTGGTGTATGCGGCGATCGGTGTGGCCATCACCATCGCGGCCCACCTGTTGGGTGGCCGGCGGACGCTGCTCAGCGTCGGCGCTGGGACCCTCGTCTATGTGCTGCTGGTGAATTCGTTCTGATCCTGTGCGAAGTACTGCACCAGGCAGAACTCGTGACCTTCGGGGTCGAACATGACGAGAACGATGCCCTCGTCATAGTCGTGCCGAGTGCCTGACCAAGTTCCACCGAGATCCTCGACATGCCGGCGACCCTCATCGATGTCCGCGACTTCGACGTCCAGGTGAATGCGCACCTTCGTCGCCTTGGCCTCCGGTACCCGCTGGAAGGTGAGTCGCGGCGTCGGACCATTCCGGGAACCGAGCGTCGCCCAGCCTGGGTCGTCGCCGTGTTCGTAGGAAGGCTCGATGCCGAGCAGCTGTCCCCAGAACGTCGACATGCGGACCGGGTCGACACAGTCGATCGTCACTCCCGACCATTGGTTCGGCACCGCGGCACGCCCCTCCCTCTGTGGATCAATCATGCGCTTGGCTGCGGGTGTGGGGAAGCGTTCAATTGTCTCCGTGGACGTCTTCACGGACAGGTCGGTGCGCGCGGTCCTTCAGGATTCGCTGACTTCCGCGAAAGCAATGGCCGGGGCGCGACCGCCGGCTGGCCAACCGCCGGTCGACGGGCCGAAGCTGCTGAGCGGATTCGTCGGCGCGACCAAAGATCAACGCCTCGTGGATATTCCGGCCAACCGGCGACCATGGACGCCGAGCGGTATAAGGGTCGAACGGGGCGATCGCGTCACGTGGCTGGCCTGGGGCCGGGCGTACGCGATGACTCAGCGCGGCATCGGGACCGGGCCGAGCTTCGGGATGCTCTGCCGCGTCGGCGACGGGCCTGTGCAGATGAGCGCGCGTCCCACGTACACCTTCACCGCGGATCGCGACGGCGAGGTGCTGTTCGGCGGCCGACTGCCCGCCGAGTTGCAGCCGAACGGTGAGGTCAAGACCGACCGCATCCCGTTCGGCGCGATGCGGGGCGGCTTCACCGCCGTCGTCGTCGTGTGGCCTGATGCGTCCGACCCCCTGACTGAGCTGAAACGGTTTGCCTCCCTTGACTCTTCGGGACTGTGCACCGTCGAGCATGAGCGACTGTCTGCGCCACCCGAACCGCCGCCCGGCTGGTTCCACCATCCGCTGCTCGGGCGCGAGGACGTGTACGCGAGTACCGCCGACACCATCACGGTCGACTGCGAGGACACCGTCGGGATCATCCGTCGCCCCGTCGAGCTGGACTTGACCGATCAGGTCAGCCTGCGTTGGTCGTGGCGCGTCGACCGGCTGCCGTCGTCGTTGCCGGAGAACACGATGTTCACCCACGACTACGTGAGCATCGCAGCGGAGTTCGACGACGGGCGCGACCTCACCTGGCAGTGGAGTTCGACGCTGCCGTTGGGGCTGGCTTATCGGTGCCCGCTCGACCACTGGCGCCACCGCGAGACGCACATCGTGGTCCGCAGCGGATCGTCGGAACTGGGCAATTGGGTCACCGATGAACGGCCGGTGCTCGCTGACGCGCGTTCTGCCATCGGCGGCGAGGCGCCGAGGCGGGTCGTCGCGGTGTGGCTCATCGCTGTCAGCCTCAATCAGCACGGCTCGGCCGTCGGGGCGTTCCGCGATATCGAGCTCCACAACGGTTCCGAAGTTACGACCATCTAGCTCGGCTCGACGAGATTGTCGGTGGTCGCCGATATCGTGCGCGGCATGAAGCTTGTTTCCACCCGCATCATCACCGCCGACGTCCCGAGCCTGGTCGGCTTCTACGAATTGGTGACCGGGGCCGAGGCCGTCTGGGCCAACGAACTGTTCGCGGAAATCCCCACGCCGGTGGGCACTTTGGCGATCGGTAGCGACAAGACCGTGCCCTTGTTCGGGGCGGGTTCCGCCGAGCCGGCGGCCAACCGGAGCGCCATCATCGAGTTCATCGTGGATGACGTCGACGCGGAGTACGAACGGCTGCGAAGCCGGTTGGACGAGGTCGTCACCGAGCCCACCACCATGCCGTGGGGTAACCGGTCGCTGTTGTTCCGCGATCCCGACGGCAACCTCGTCAACCTCTTCACGCCGGTGAGAGACGATGCCAAGGCCAAATTCGGGGCGTAGTCGCTGGTATGCGGCATAGCATCTGCTGGTGAGCTTCGTCGTCTCGCCGGACGCGTACGGCCGCTACATGGGCCGATACGCCGAGCCGCTCGCGGACGTCTTCGCCGCCTTCGCCGGGATCACGGCCGGCGCCAAGGTGCTCGACGTCGGCTGCGGACCCGGCGCGCTGACAGCGCGGCTGCTGGCGGCGGGCGCCGAGGTCGCGGCCATCGATCCGTCACCGCCGTTCGTCGATGCGATTCGTCAGCGTTTCCCCGGGCTCGACGCCCGCCTCGGGACCGCTGAGGAACTGCCTTACGACACTGCGACTTTCGACGCCGCGCTCGCCCAACTGGTGGTGCATTTCATGACCGATCCCGCCGCCGGCATCGGGCAGATGGCGCGGGTGACCCGGCCCGGCGGCGTCGTCGCGGCGTGCGTGTGGGACGGCCCGACGGGTGCGCTGGCACCGTTCTGGGACGCCGTCCACGTGATCGACCCCGACGCACAGGACGAGGCGTTGCTGTCCGGCGCGCACAGAGGCCACCTCACCGAGATCTTCGACGCCGCCGGGCTACGCGACGTGGCAGAGGACGCCATCGCCATCGACGTGCTGCACCCGAGCTTCGAGGAGTGGTGGGAGCCGTACACGTTCGGTGTCGGACCGGCCGGGGACTACGTCCAGCGCCTCGATGACGAGGGGCGCGGCAGGTTGGAAACCGTTGCGCGCGAACGTCTTGGCCACGGACCGTTCATCGTGACCGCAACGGCGTGGGCGGCGCGCGGCACCGTCTGATCCGGTCACGAAATGCCGAGTGCCGCGGCGACCAGATGCCAGAGTCGTTCGGCGGCCAGATCCGGATCGGCACGCGGTGTGGCCCGGAGCTGTTGGGCGATGCTGTGCCGCAGTCCGCCGATGACGAACGCACCGGCGCTGTTCGCGTCGATGTCGTCGGGCAAATCACCGTCGTGCTGCCCGCGGCGGATGTTGTCGGCCGCGGCCTCGCTCATCGTCTGCAGGTGGACCGCTTCGAGTTCGGCGAGTTCGGGGTCCAGCGTCGCGCGGCCGAGCAGGATCGGCGCCAGCTCATCGTCGAAGTGGTAGACGACGAAACGGCGGGTGCGCTCGCGTTCCCGGACTCCCCAGTCGGCGTCGACGGGTAGGTGCACGTCGGCGATGGCATGGCGCAGCCCGTGATAGAAGTCGTCGTAAACCGCTGCGAGAAGCCCACTTTTGGAACCGAAGTGGTGATAGAGGGCGCCGGTGCTGAGCTGCGCCCGGCGCGTCAGTGCGCTCAGTTCGAGCACCCCGTTGCCGCGCACCAGTTCGTCGCGCGCGGCGGTCAGAAGTTGTTGACGTCCGATCGGGGCACGTGCCATAGTCCAAAACATAACAGAACTCGGTTATGTTTCGGCGGGAGTGGAGCAATGAGCACTGAAGTGTCATCTCTGGCGGACTTGAGCGGCGACCTGGCCGGCACCTATCGCCGGACCGAGAGCAGCGGCGCGACCGTCGACCCCGCGATCGTCGATGCCGATCTCGCCACGATGGCGCGCGACGGCTACGTGATCCTGCCCGATCTGCTCAGTGCGACCCAGCTGGACGAGATTCGCGCGGCCGTGACGCCGATGCTGGATCGACACGGCCGCAACGGTTTTGAGGGACGGTCGACCCAGCGCATCTACAGCGTGCTCAACAAGACCGCGGCGTGCGACGTCATCGCCGACCACCCGCGCGTGCTGGCACTGCTGGACCGGATGTTCCTGCCGAACTATCTGCTGTCGATGCTCCAGGTGATCAACATCCTGCCGGGGGAGCAGGCGCAGATGCTGCACACCGACGACGGCTTCTACCCGCTGCCGCGGCCCCGCGCCGCGCTGGGCGCGGCGACCATCTGGGCCATCGACGATTTCACCGCCGACAACGGCGCCACCGACGTGGTGCCCGGCAGCCAGCTCTGGGGTGAGCGGCTGCCCGGCGACGACGTCGAGCGCAAGCCCGTCGTGATGAGCGCCGGGTCGTGCGTGTTCTTCCCCGGGACGCTGTGGCACGGCGGCGGCGCCAACCGCACCGACCGCCCGCGACTGGCCGTCACCGCCCAATACTGCGAGCCGTGGCTGCGGCCGCAGGAGGCCTTCACGCTGTCGATGACTCGCGACACCGCCCGCCGGGTGTCAGAAGACATTCGCCGCATGCTCGGCTACAGCATCCACCCGCCGTTCATCGGTCAGGTCGAAGGCATGCACCCGAAGCGGCTGCTGGAGATCGCCGGCGATTAGCCCGCCTAATCGTCGACGATCAGGCGGATCAGTACGGCACGTCGGTGGCGCCGGCGGATGTGTCCTTTTCGTCGTGATTCGACTCGTGGAATCCGAAGTTATACGGGTTCGGGCCCTGTCCTGGCAGGTCGAATTCGTCGCCGCCGTAGGGCACATCGGGATCCGGATCGGCGCCGGCCATTGGGGCAAGACTGATCGCCCCGCCGATCGCAGCAGCGGCAATCCACGTTCCTACGAGCGCATTTTTCAATCGCATGACGCCTCCTGAGGGCTTTCCCGTAACCGGGTAGTTGCCCACAAATGTTAGTCGCGGCACGACTGCGCTGACGCCGAATGCAATGAATTGACGGATTCGGGAATTCCAGGTCAGGCGAGAATTTCAATTTCTTCGCCGAGCCGGTATCCCGGCGTCAACGACAATGAATCACCACTCCAGAACGACCCGGGATCGAAATAGTTCTCCCGTTTCTCGGTGACCAGCAGTCCCATTTCCTCGTAGGTGATGGCCACTGTCTCGGCGCAATACGCGGTCTCGAGCCCGGCTGCCCGCCGGCGGTTCTTCTCCTTCTCGGCGGATTCGCGAACCTTACGATGTACCAACGGAATTCCGCGTGTGTAGTCGCTGATCACCGGCGCCCGCCCGCGGAACCACCGACCCGTCAACCGGGCGGTGGTGGGGAACGCGGTGCCGTCCATGCGGGCCACCACTTTCAGGGCCAGGTCTTCCTGCTCGCGGGTGGCATACGGCGTGAGCTGGCGCAGCCAGCACCGCTGTCCGTACACGTACACCCACCGCTCGACGGCGGCGCGCAGATCGTTGAGTTGCACACCGCGGTGATGACTGCCGCTCCACAGGCATTCGAGTTTGTCGCCGAGTTCGGCGTGCCAGATCAGCGGCGGCAGGTCGTCGATGGCGACCGTCATGCCGACGTGGTTCACGGGGGCGTTGGTGAGCGTCTGAATGGCGCGGTCGGGCTTGGAAGCCCCACGGAACAACCAGATGTCGCCCGTCCGGGTCTCGGCCAGCGCCCGCTCCACTGTCACCGCGTTTCCAGTCATCTGGGCAGCTTAGACATTCCCCGGCGCTTCGCTCGGCCATAATCACTGCATGCGTGGCGTGTGGAAGTGGGTTGGCCTGGCCGGTGTCGCGGGCGTGGTCGCCGGTGGCGTGTTGGTCGCGCGCGATCAGCGCAAGCGCGAGTCATATACGGCCGACGATATTCGCGCCCGGCTGCATCAGCGGCTCGCCGAATCCGGTGGGAGCCAGCCGACGGCGTAGAGCCGGTGGTCCCCGGTGAAGCCCTTCAGCTCTGCCACCCGGCCGCTGTCGAAAGTGATGTCCGCGCAGGAAGCCGAGGCGGACAAGGCATCTCGCACGGCCTTGCTCACGAGCACCTCGCCGCCGTCGGCCTGACTCGCCACCCGCGCGGCCATGGCGACGTTGCGGCCGAACAGATCGTCGCCGCGTCGCACCGACTTTCCGGTGTGAATCCCGATCCGGACCCGGACGCCGCCCGGCGCCTTCGCCAATTGCTGCTGCATGTCGATGCTGCAGCGCACGGCCTGCTCGGGCTCGGCGAAGGCGATCATGAATCCGTCGCCCTGACTCTTCACGACCAGCCCCGACTGCTTCTTGACGCACCGGCCGACCAACTTGTCGTGATGGTCGATCAGCCGCACCCAGGCCCGGTCACCCATGCGCTCGTTGAGGGCCGTCGATCCTTCGATGTCCGAGAACATGATCGCGACGCGGCCGGTCGGTGCCAACTTGGCCAGGTCCGGCCGCTCCACCTCGGCCCAGCCGGCGAGCTCCTCGATCGATGACCACATCGCGCCGCCGAAGCCCTCTTTGTTGATGAGGTTGGCGGTCTGCCACATCGTCTTCACCGCGGCGCGGCCGCCGGCCAGCAGCAGATTGGTGCGGGGTTCGGACGGCGCGCGCAGCTCCTCGATCTCCTGCCGCGCGGCCCGCAGCCGGGCGCGCGTCACCCGCAACACGATGGTCTCGACGACGACCACCACGGCGAGCACACAGATGGCGATCAGCGAGATCGTCGATACCGTCACCGCTCAAGTATCGAGGCGACGAGCCTCGATCGGGTCATTGACGGACGAACTGCACCACCGCGTCGGTGAACGCGTCGTTGTCGTCGCCGGCCGCGGTGTGCCCGGCATCGGACAGCTCGACGAACTGCGCGCCCGGCACCTTCTGCAGGAAGTCCTGCACGCCTTCGGTGCTGACCACGTCGGAGAGCTTGCCGCGGATCAGCAGGATCGGGATCTCGAGGTTGATCGCCGCGTGCTCGAGCATCTCGGCGCGCTCGAACGGGTCGTCGCCGGGCGCGGTGAGGAAGGCCGGGTCCCAGTGCCAGAACCACTTGCCGTCGCGCAGCCGCAGGTTCTTCTTGAGGCCTTCGACGCTGCGCGGCCGGGTGCGGTGCGGCAGGTACGCCGCGACGGCGTCGGCGGCCTCTTCGAGCGAGGCGAAGCCGTCGATGCCGCTGAACATGAAGTCCCGGATGCGGGCGCTGCCGCTCTTCTCGAATCGCGGCACGACGTCGACCAGGACCAGTTTGGTGACCAGTTCGGGTCCGGCTTCATGCGCGACCGGCAAGCTGGTCAGCCCGCCCATGCTGGCGCCGATCAGCGCCACCGGCCGGCCGATCTGATAGATCACCTGAAGGGTGTCGCCGGTCAGCGTCTCGAGTGAGTAGTTCGCCGTGGGGGAGCGGTCGCTGTCGCCGTGCCCACGGCTGTCCAGCGCGATCACGTGGAAGCCGGCGTTCGCGAGAATCTGGCCGGTGTTCTTCCAGGAGTGCCGGTTCTGCCCGCCACCGTGCAACATCAAGATGGTGGGCTTGTCGGCGGCGGCATCCGCGTCGCGGTTCCACTCGTCGGCCACGAGGGTCAGCTCGTCGACACCGCGGAATCGCACCGTTTGTGGACCGTTGCCGCCATCGGCCGGGGAAGTGCGTTCGTCGGTGCTCACTGGGAATCCTCTCGTCACTTCTCCTGCACGTTACCGAGCTGTGCTAACTGAACCGAACGGGACCCTCGTCACCCCACGGTCTCTAGACTCGGCCCAGGTGTCGCCGCCCGGCCGGGCGCGCGGCGAGAGGAAGGCATATGGCTGACGAGCACGGGCGGCACAGGAATCCCGACGAGGTGGACGACGACGACACGAGCGCCCCGGACGAGACCCCGGATGCCGACGACGACGCACCGGCCATCTCCGACGAGGAAGCCCTCGCCTTCCTGAAACCGACTGCACCCCAACGGGATAAGCGGGTGATCGCGGCACTGGTCGTGGGAGTGCTGGTGGTCGGCGCGCTGGGTGCGCTGGTGGCCTGGCTCGGTCAGCGTGAGCTGCAGTTGCGTCGCGACGACGCCCTGCACGAGATGTACCTGACGGCCGGGAAGCAGGTCGCGGTGAATCTCACGACCATCGACTACCGCCACGTCGACGACGACATCAAACGCGCATTGGACACCTCGACCGGCGCCTACTTCGATGACTTCAAACAGCGCTCGACGGCGGTTGTGGACTCGGTGAAACAGCAGCAGTCGGCGTCGGTCGGCACCGTCACCGAGGCCGGCGTGGAGTCGGCGAACGACACCAGCGGCGTGGTCCTGGTCGCGGTGAAGGTGCACACCGAGGTCGGCAACGGGCCGCCGCAACGCGACCGCTACTGGCGCGTGCGGCTGACGATGCAGAAGGTGGACGACAGCGCCAAGGTGTCGAAGGTGGAGCCGATCCAATGAGCAAGCACGGGATGGATGAACCTGACGAGCCGGCCGGGGCAGAGGCTGAGCTCGAGTCGACGGAGCCGGAACAGGATGCGGCCGAGCCGGTCGAGGCCGAGCCGGCGGCACCCAAAGATGCTGTGCCGCAGTCGAACCCGGGCATCGCTTGGGTGCGGGTGGCGGCGTACCGGATCCTGCCGGTGCTCGCGCTCGTGCTCGCGGTTGTCGCGGGCGGGCTGTGGTACCTGACGTCGCGGCACGGCAATGAGGCCGACCAGGCCGCCGTGATCAAGGTGGCCAGCGACGGCACCGTCGCCCTGCTGTCGTATGAGCCGGACACGGTCCGTCAACAACTGACCGACGCGCGCAAGCTGCTCACCACACCGTTCCTCGATGAGTACACGACGCTGACCAAGTCGGTGATCCCCGGCGCCGAGCAGCGGCACATCTCGGCGGCGACGTCGGTTCCGGCCGCGGCCGCGGTGTCGGTCGAGGAAAACCACGCCGTGGTGCTGGTGTTCGTCAACCAGATCGTCCGGGTCGGTGACCAGCTGCCGACCAGCACCCCGACCAGCGCGCGGGTGACCCTGGAACGACTGGGGGGCCAGTGGCTGATCGCCAAGTTCGAACCGGTGTGACCGTCGCGATTTGTGCACGATTTTCCGCGGTCGGCGCGGATTTTCGTGCACAAATCCCGGGGCGGTGGACGTGAACCGGATGGCGGCCGCCGACGCCCAGAGTTTCTGGATGTCGGCGAAAATCCCCAACGACATGTTTCTGGTGTGCGGGTTCGACGGTGTGCCCGCCGACCTGGACGCCGCGCTGGCGGCGGTACGCCACAACGTGTCCGCGTGCCCAGAGTTGTTGGTACGCATCGACGATTCGCATTCCTGGCGCTATCCGTCGTGGGTGCGGTCCGATGCCCCGCAGATCGTCGTCCACGAACCCGGCGAAACCACCTGGTCCGGGTGCCTGGACGCCATATGCGCCCTGGCCGCGAGCGACCAGCTCGACGCGACCGTGCAGGCGTGGCGACTGCATGTCTTCGTCGGCGTCACCGGCATACCGGAGACCACGGGGGCAGGCACGGTCGCCGTCGTGCAGATGTCGCACGCCCTCGCCGACGGGCGGCGCGCGACGGCACTCATGGGGCGAATCTTCGGCCGGGACCAACCGGTGCCTGCGGTGGTCGAGTCGCGGTTGGGGACGTGGGCGCTGCCGTACCTGGCGTGGCGGGCCAGCGCCGCACACCGGCAAATCGTGCACGACACGGCGTCGGGTGCTGTTGCCGCACCGGCCGATTCGTGGCCGGTGCAGCCGACCAACAACGCGCCGGCGGGCCCCGACACATTGCGGACGGTGGTCCGTCACCGTACGCATCTGCCCGGTCCGACGGTGACGGTCGGCGTGCTGGCGGCCATCTCGGAGGCGCTGGCGGCCGAGCTGGGCGGTGTCACCGCGCTCGGGGCCGAGGTGCCCATGGCCAAGACCGGCACCCGCCGGGCCTACAACCACTACGGCAACGTCGGCGTGGCATTGCACCCGGAATTGCCCTTTCACGAGCGGGCGGCCCGGATCGAGACGGAACTCGCCACGCGGCGGCAGCGGTTCGAGCATCCCGCGGCCGCGGCGAGCGACGCCGCTACCGCGGCGGTTCCGGCACGGCTGCTGCGTTGGGGCACTGAGCAATTCGACCCGCACGCGCGGTCGACGACGGTCACCGGCAACACCGTGGTGTCGAGCGTCAACCGCGGCGCGGCCGATCTGACATTCGGCGGGTGCCCGGTGGTGTTGACCACGGCGTGCCCGGCGCTGTCGCCGATGATGGGGCTGACGCACGGCGTGCACGGCATCGGGGACACCGTCACGATCAGCGTGCACGCGTCCCCGTCGGCCTTACCGGATGTCGAATCGTATGTGGAACGGTTGTCTGCGGTTCTGGACTCCGGGGGCTAAATTCATCGCGTGACTGCTTACGCGTTCTCGATCCTGCTCCTTCGGGTGGTGCTCGGTCTGACCATGGCTGCGCACGGGTACAACAAGTTCTTCGGCGGCGGCCGGATTCCGGGTACCGCCGCCTGGTTCGACAGCATCGGCATGAAGCCGGGCATGCTGCACGCCCGTCTGGCTGCCGGCACCGAAATCCTTGCGGGCCTGGGTCTGGCGGTCGGTTTCCTGACGCCGATTCCGGCCGCGGGGTTCGTGGCCCTGATGGTGGTGGCCGCGTGGACCGTGCATCGCGAAAACGGTTTCTTCATCGTGAAATCCGGCTGGGAGTACAACCTGGTGCTGGGTGTCGCGGCCGTGGCGATCGCGGGCATCGGCGCGGGCCGTTACAGCCTGGACTGCCTGCTCTTCCACAACAGCGGCTTCTACCACCTGCTGCACGGCTGGTGCGGGTTGCTGATCGCCGTCGGGCTCGGCCTCGCCGGTGGCATCGGGCAGCTGCTGATCTTCTTCCGGCCGCCCGCCAAGGTCTGAGCACCTGCCGTTGGCCCGGCGTCCAGGGCGCCGGTTTCTCGAACGTCTGCGCCCGGGCCACAGAAGCAACTGTGGGGATCTGATTCCGTCAGACTAGAACACGTTCTAGTCTGACGGGTATGGGCTTTCTCACGCAGGACACTCCTGTCATCGACTTCGAGGAGTGGAACAAGGGCACCCGCGCGCAGAAGATCGTCCCCATGGCCCGGCACTGGGCCGAGACGGGCTTCGGCACTCCGGTGGCACTGCACCTGTTCTACGTCGTCAAGATCTGCCTGTACATCCTGGGCGGCTGGCTGATCGCGTTGTCCACCAAGGGGATCGACGGATTCACGAACGTCGCGGCGTGGTGGACCGAGCCGATCGTCTTCGAGAAGGTCGTGCTGTACACGATGCTGTTCGAGGTCATCGGCCTCGGCTGCGGGTTCGGCCCGCTGAACAACCGCTTCTTCCCGCCGATGGGCTCGATCCTGTACTGGCTGCGGCCGAAGACCATTCGTCTGCCGCCGTGGCCCGGCCGCATCCCGCTGACCAAGGGCGATGCGCGCGGGCCGGTCGATGTGCTGCTCTACGCCGCGCTGCTGGTCCTGCTCGTCGTCGCGCTGTGCGCCGACGGCACCGGCCCCGTCCTGCCCGGCGCGCACGTCGGCGTGCTCCCGATGTGGCACATCTGGGCCATCCTCGGGGTGCTGGCGCTGGCGGGCCTACGCGACAAGGTCATCTTCCTGGCCGCCCGCGGCGAGGTGTACGGCTCGTTCACCGTCGCCTTCCTGTTCGCCGGCTACGGTGTCGACCTGATCATCGCCGCCAAGCTCGTGTGCATGGTGATCTGGCTGGGCGCCGCGACGTCGAAACTCAACCACCACTTCCCATTCGTCATCTCCACGATGATGAGCAACAACCCCGTCCTGCGGCCGAAGTTCATCAAGCGCGCGTTCTTCGAACACTTCCCGGACGACCTGCGCCCCGGTCGCCCGTCGCGCTTCATGGCGCACTTCAGCACCCTCATCGAAGGTGCGGTGCCGCTGGTGCTGTTCTTCAGTGGCGGTGGCTGGCCGACGTACGTCGCCGCCTTCGTGATGCTGTGCTTCCACTTCGGCATCCTGTCGGCGATCCCGATGGGTGTGCCGCTGGAGTGGAACGTCTTCATGATGTTCTGCGTCGTGACGCTGTTCGTCGGGCACGCCGACATCGGCCTCACGGACCTGACATCGCCGTGGCCGCTCGTGCTGTTCGCGGTCGTCGCGGGCACCGTCATCGTCGGAAACCTGTTCCCGCGCAAGGTGTCTTTCCTGCCGGGCATGCGGTACTACGCCGGCAACTGGGACACGTCGCTGTGGTGCATCAAGCCGTCGGCTTCGGAGAAGATCGAGAAGAACATCGTCGCGATCGCCAGCATGCCCGCCACCCAGATGGAGCGGTATTACGGCAGCCCCGAGAACGCGCAGATGTATCTGTACATGGGCTATGCGTTCCGCGCCTTCAACACGCACGGCCGCGCGCTGTTCACGCTCGCGCACCGCGCGATGGCCGGGCTGGACGAGGCCGACTACACCCTGACCGACGGCGAGCGGATCGTCTCGACCGCTATCGGCTGGAACTTCGGCGACGGCCACATGTCCAATGAACAACTCGTGGCGGCGCTGCAGGAGCGCTGCCATTTCGAGCCCGGTGAGGTGCGGATCGTCATGCTCGACGCACAGCCCATCCACCGGCAGACGCAGCAGTACCGCTTGGTCGACGCCGCCACCGGCGAGTTCGAGCGCGGCTACGTGAAGGTCAAGGACATGGTCACGCGGCAGCCCTGGGCCGACGACGTGCCGGTGTACGGCGTCACTAACGCATGACGTCGCGGACCTTGACGTCCTCCATGCCCGCGAACAGCAGGCTGTTGGCAACGTCGAGATGCTTGCGCCAATGCGCTTCGGCGGCCGCGGCATTGCCGGAGCGCATGAGCGTCATCAGCCGGCGGTAGGACTTCATCAAGATGTCGTAGTCCGCCTTGGACATCGGGCGGTTCTCACGCATCGCGAAGGCGATGTGGCGAACGGTGATCTCGTGCAGCATGCCGGTGATGATGGACAGCGTCGCGTTGCCGGACAGCTCGACCATGCGCCGGTGGAAATCGCCGGTGGTTTCGGCCATGCGGCCCGTCTCGTATCCGGACGGGACGTACTCGGCCAGCATGGTGTCGAGTTCGTCGAACGCCGCGGTGTTGCCCTGCTCGGTCAGCAGCCGTACGACGGTGGGTTCGATCCCGGAGCGGGCGGTGGTCACGTCGGAGATCGTCGCGCCGGACAGCTCCAGCAGCAGGCCCGCGGGGCGGGCGACGATCTCGGGTCCGGGCACACGGACGCGGGCGCCGGTGCGCGATCCGCGTCGGACCTCCACGAGGCGCTCGGATTCCAGGACTCGGACGGCCTCGCGCAGGGTCGGGCGGCTGACCCCGAAGTGGGCCATCAGCTCGGCCTCGTTGGGCAGGAAGTCGCCTTCCTTGAGCTGGCCGTCGACGACCATACGGCGCAAGGTGCCGGCCACCAGTTCCGCGGTTTTGGGGGAGCGGATGGGGCCGCTGGCCGAGGATGGCACAGTACGTGGGTCGATCATCGGCGACAACGGCGGAGTCTGCGCCATCTGGGCCCTCCTTGAACCGATTGTCCTGGCCTCGTGTTAGGCAACTCAGTAAACCATGTGAGACGGCGCGAGCCGTTCATTCCCGACAATGGCGCTTGTCTACCAACTAGTAGGTTGACCTAGTAAACCTTCTGTTCTATGTTCGCAGATATGGGCGCCTTTACAGGTGTCAATACCGAGTCGATATTCAACGTTGAAGGAGAAGTCCGTGGCTGAAGCAGTCATCGTCGAAGCGGTCCGCTCGCCCATCGGGAAGCGCAACGGCGCCCTGTCGGGTGTGCATCCGGCCGAGCTCTCGGCTCAGGTGCTGAACGGTCTGGTGCAGCGCGCGGGCGTCGACCCGGCGCTCGTCGACGACGTCATCTGGGGCTGCGTCATGCAGGCCGGCGAGCAGGCACTCGACATCGCCCGCACCGCGGTGCTCACCGCCGGCTGGCCCGAGACCGTGCCCGGTGTCACCGTCGACCGCCAGTGCGGCTCCAGCCAGCAGTCGGTGCACTTCGCCGCCGCCGGTGTGGTCGCCGGCCACTACGACGTCGTCGTCGCCGGTGGTGTCGAATCGATGTCGCGCACCCCGATGGGCTCGTCGCTCGCCAACGGTGGGCACCCGTACCCGGAGGCGTTCCGCGCCCGTTACGACCAGACCCCGAACCAGGGCACCGGCGCCGAGATGATGGCCGAGAAGTGGGGCCTGTCCCGCACCCAGCTCGACGAGTTCTCGCTGCGGTCGCACGAAAAGGCCGCTGCCGCACAGGATGCCGGCGCCTTCAAAGACCAGATCGTGGGTATCAAGGACCAGGACGGCAATGTCGTCACCGAAGACGGCGGCATCCGCCGCGGCGGTACCGTCGAGTCCATGGCCGCCATCAAGCCGGCCTTCAAGGAAGACGGCGTCATCCACGCCGGCAACTCCTCGCAGATCTCCGACGGCGCGGCCGCGCTGCTGATCATGTCCGCCGAGAAGGCAAAAGAGTTGGGCCTCAAGCCTCTTGCCCGCCTGCACACCGGCGTCCTGGCCGGCGCCGACCCGGTGATGATGCTGAGCGCCCCGATCCCCGCCACGCAGAAGGCGCTGGCCAAGTCCGGCCTGAGCGTCGGCGACATCGGCGTGTTCGAGGTCAATGAGGCCTTCGCGCCGGTTCCGATGGCCTGGCTCAAGGACATCGGCGCCGACGAGAACCGCCTGAACCCGAACGGCGGCGCCATCGCCCTGGGCCACCCGCTCGGTGGTTCCGGTGCCCGCATCATGACCACCCTGCTGTACCACATGCGGGACAACGGAATTCAGTACGGCTTCCAGACCATGTGTGAGGGCGGCGGCCAGGCCAACGCGACCATCCTGGAGCTCCTGTGACCTCGGTGTCCGCCGAACCCGGCGCCCTCTCCGAACGCCGCGGCAACGTCCTGCTGATCACGATCAACCGGCCCGATGCCCGCAACGCCGTGAACCAGGCCGTCAGCATCGGTGTCGGCGACGCACTGCAGGCCGCGCAGGACGACCCCGAGATCCGGGCCGTCGTGATCACTGGCTCCGGCGACAAATCGTTCTGTGCCGGTGCGGATCTCAAGGCGATCTCGCGCGGCGAGAACCTCTTCCACCCGGACCACACGGACTGGGGCTTCGCCGGCTACGTCAGCCATTTCATCGACAAGCCCACCATCGCGGCCGTCAACGGCACGGCCCTGGGCGGTGGCTCGGAACTCGCGCTGGCCAGCGACCTGGTGGTCGCCGAGGAGAGCGCGAAATTCGGTCTGCCGGAAGTGAAACGGGGCCTGATCGCGGGCGCCGGTGGTGTGTTCCGGATCGTCGAGCAGTTGCCGCGCAAGGTGGCACTGGAACTGCTGTTCACCGGTGAGCCGATCACGTCGGCCGACGCGCTGCGCTGGGGCCTGATCAACCAGGTGGTCCCGGACGGCACCGTCGTCGACGCGGCTCTGGCGCTGGCGGAACGGATCACGTCCAATGCGCCGTTGGCCGTGCAGGCCAGCAAGCGGGTGGCGTACGGCGCCGACGACGGCGTGGTGACCGGTGAGAAGGACGGCTGGCGGCGCACCAACCGGGAGTTCGTGACCCTGTTGCAGTCCGAGGACGCGAAGGAAGGCCCGCTGGCGTTCGCGCAGAAACGTCAGCCTGTATGGAAATCCAAGTGACGGAGAAGAAATCGTGAAGCGGACAGTTTTCGAAGCGGAGCACGAGGCGCTCCGCGAATCCACCAGGCAGTACATCGAGCGTGAGCTCGTCCCCAATGCCGAGAAGTGGGAAGAGCAGCGCATGGTCGACCGGTCGGCGTTCGTCGCCGCCGGCAAGTACGGCCTCATCGGGTTCAACATGCCCGAGGAGTTCGGCGGCGGTGGGTCCGACGACTTCCGGTTCAACGCCGTCATCGACGAGGAACTCGCCCGCTACGGCGGCCCGGCGCCGTCCCTGAGTCTCCAGAACGACGTCGTCGCACCGTATTTCAAGCACCTCGCGAACGACGAGCAGAAGGCGCGGTGGATGCCGGGCATCGCCAGCGGTGAGCTGATCCTCGCCGTCGCGATGACCGAGCCCGGCGCGGGCAGCGACCTGGCCGGTATCCGGACCTCCGCCGTGCGTGACGGCGACGACTGGATCATCAACGGCTCCAAGACGTTCATCTCGTCGGGCATCAACTGCGACCTCGTCGTGGTGGTGTGTCGCACGAATCCCGAAGCCGGACACAAGGGCTTCACGCTGCTGGTCGTCGAGCGCGGCATGGAAGGCTTCGAGCGCGGCCGCAAGCTCGACAAGATGGGTCTGCACGCGCAGGACACCTCAGAACTGCACTTCGAGAATGTCCGCGTGCCGCAGGCGAACCTGCTCGGCCAGGAAGGCCGCGGCTTCTACCACCTGATGCAGAATCTGCCGTCCGAGCGGCTCGGCATCGCGATCTCCGCGATCGCCGGTGCGCGCGAATCCTGGCGCCAGACACTGCAATACGCCAAGGACCGCAAGGCGTTCGGCCAGCCGATCGGCAGCTTCCAGCACAACCGATTCCTGCTGGCCGAGATGGACACCGAACTCGACGTGTGCGAGCGCTACATCGATCGGTGCCTCGAGGGTGTGCTCGACGGCGACCTGTCGGCGGTCGAGGCGGCGAAGGCCAAGTGGTTCTGCACCGAGACCGCCAAGAAGGTCATCGACGGCTGCGTGCAGCTGCACGGCGGCTACGGCTACATGATGGAGTACCGCGTCGCCCGCGACTACTGCGATGCCCGCATCCAGACCATCTTCGGTGGCACCACCGAGATCATGAAGGACATCATCGGCCGCGACCTGGGGCTGTAACGGCAGCCCGCAAAAGCCAATCGGCGCCCCTGCACAACGTGGTGCAGGGGCGCCGATTTCGTTTGTCTGGCTAGCGCGCAGCCGTCGTGGTGGCCGGAGCCGACGAGGTCGACGCCGGGGCCGACTCGGTGGTGCTCGGCGCCGCCGAGGTCGACGTGGCCGTCGTGGCCGAGGTCGAGGTGGAGGTCTCGCTACCCGCGGCGGTGACCGGGGCCGGGGCCTCCGCCAGGTCCAGCACGGTGTCGATCACGTAGATGCGGGCGTTGCTCGCCTCGATCGCGCCGCACACCAGCTTGGCGGTGTCGTTGACCTTGATGTCGCCGCCGTCGCCGGTCACCTTGATCTGGGTGCCCTGCTGCGTCGGACGCTGGCCCTTGACGGTGTCATTGCCCAGCACGCCCAGGAACACGTGGTAGTAGTCCAGGCTCGTAAGCGCGGCCGGGTCGGCCTTCAGGGCCTCCAGCTTGGCCGGGTCCAGTGCCGCGAAGGCTTCGTTGGTCGGCGCGAACACGACGTACGGGCCGTTGTCCAGCACGCTGGTGATGTTCACGGCGGGGTTCAGGCCACCGGAGACCGCCGAGTTGAAGGTGCTGATCGCCGGAATGGCGGCCAGCGCCTGGCTCACCGGCTTGTTGACCAACGTCTTGAGGTCGGGCATGCCCGCCTTGACCTTGTCGCAGCCGGGGCCCTGGGGGTCCACCGTCTTGTTGGTCGGCGGCGGCAGCGGCGGCGGGTCCGCGTAGGCGGACACTGCCAGCGGCAGCGATGCGGTCAGGGCGGCGACGGCCGCGGTTACGCCCAGAAATCTGCTGGTGCGAGTCTTCATGGTTCGGCTCCTCAGCTGTTCATGACGCGCACCCCGCCCGACCGGGGAGACCCCATCCGGGGCGTGGCGCCCGTCGAATGGTAATGGCTGGCGCTGGGAAACAGCAAAATCAGCTACCGGCGGTCCGTTTTGCTCAGGCGGTTCTGACCTGCACTTTTCGTACGCTGAAACACAGCAGCGCCGCGACGGCGCACAAGCCTGCGGCCAGTTGAAAGGCCAGGTCATAGTTACCTTGTAGGTCGCGAAGCCAGCCTGCCGCGGCCGCCGCGATCGCGGCGCCGACCTGATGCGCGGCAAACACCCAGCCGAACACCACAGGGGACCGATCACCGAAGTAGTCGCGGCACAGCGCGATCGTCGGGGGCACCGTGGCAACCCAGTCCAGCCCGTAGAAGACGATGAACACCCAGGTGCCCGGGTCGGCGTGCGGAGAAAGCAGCGAAGGCAGCAGCATCAGCGAAATCCCGCGTCCGACGTAATACACAGTGAGCAGGAGCCGCGGATCGACCCGATCGGTGAGCCAGCCCGAACAGACCGTGCCGGCCACGTCGAGGACGCCGATTGTGGCGAGCAGCCCGGCGGCGACGGTCGTCGGCATGCCGTGGTCGCCCGCGGCAGGGATGAAGTGGGTGCCGATCAGTCCGTTGGTGGTCATGCCGCAGATCGCGAAGCTGCCTGCGAGGAGCCAGAACACCGGTACCCGCGCACCGATGACGAGTCCGTCGAATGCGGACCGGAAGCCGTTCGCAGGTGCCGAGGTGGGCGCGGGCGGGTGGTGGCGCATGACGGTGAGGACGGGCGCGATGACCGCGAACGCGGCCGCGGCGACGATGAGGCAGGCCCAGCGCCAGCCGTGGCGGGTCGCGACCTCGGCGACCAGGGGCAGGAAGATCAGTTGCCCCGTCGCGCTGGCGGCTGTCAGCACGCCGGTCACCAGCCCGCGGCGTTCGTCGAACCAGCGGGTGGCGACGGTCGCCACGAAGCCCATCGAGATGCAGCCGGTACCGATACCGACCAGCACGCCCCAGCACGCCACCAACTGCCAACCGGTTGTCATCCGGACCGACAGCGCCGAACCGGCCGTGATCAGTCCCAGCGCCACCGTCAGCACCGGCCGGACCCCGAATCGGTCCATCAGTGCTGCCGCGAACGGAGCGGTGACCCCGAAGAGTGTCATGTTGACCGACATCGCGAGGCCCACCGTCGCGTGCGACCAGCCGAACTCGTGGTGCAGCGGCGTCATCAGCACGCCGGGCACGGCCCGGAAACCCGCGGCGGCCAGGATCGCCAGGAAACTGACGGCGGCCACCGTCCATGCGGCACGCGTCGGCGCTGTCGTCGAAGTGAGCGTCACCGCACTACTCTGGCCGGTGCGTCAGGACGGGGCCAGTGGCAGAACCGACACGAACCGCACAGATTGCGCCACGGTCCCGGCCGCAGCGGCACGCGACCTAAACTCTGCCGCATGTCAGGACCGTTGATTCTTCCCATCCAGGGCCACGCGCCGCAGCTGCACGACGAATCGTGGGTCGCGCCGACCGCATCGGTGCTCGGCCAGGTGACGCTCGCCGCGCGCGCCAGCATCTGGTACGGCACCACGCTGCGTGCCGAGTTCGAGCCCATCGAGATCGGTGAGGGCTCCAACATCCAGGATGGCTGCACGGTGCACGTCGACCCGGGCTTCCCGGTGAAGGTGGGCGCCGGCGTCAGCGTCGGGCACAACGCGGTCCTGCACGGCTGCACCGTCGAGGACGGCGCCCTGGTGGGCATGGGCGCCATCGTCCTCAACGGCGCGACGATCGGTGCCGGGTCGCTGGTCGCGGCCGGAACCGTTGTGCCACAGGGTTTCGTGGTGCCGCCGGGCACCATGATCGCCGGTGTGCCGGGCAAGATCCGCCGCGAGCTGACCGACGACGAGATCAACCACAACCGCATCAACGGCCAGGTTTACGAGCACCTGCTGACGCTGCACCGCGGCTAGTTCGACCAGGGATTTGTGCACGATTTTCCGCGCCCGACGCGGAAAATCGTGCACAAATCACAAGGGGTGGGCCAGTTCGTCGGCGCGCATCCTGGCCACGACCCACGCGATGGCCGTCAGGATGGCCGGCAGGATGCCGGACACCGCGAAAATCCATTGCATGGGAACAATTTTCGACAGCGGGCCGACGATTGCGTAGGACACTGGCAGGAACACCAGCGACACGAAGAAGTCGAGGCTCGACACCCGGCCCAGCATCTCGGTCGGTACCCGCATCTGCAGCAGTGTTCCCCAGATCACCATGCTGGCGCCCTCACCGATGCCGACGAGGAACGTCGCGGCGAACATGACCGGGAACGACCACGTGCTGCCGACCACGACCAAAGGCAACGCGCCCAGGCCCCAGATCGCCATCATCGCGGTCAGGTAGTGCCGTGGCATGCGCGCGTAGGAAACCGCCAGCGCGCCAACGGCACTGCCGATGCCGAATCCGGCCATGATGAACCCGTACGCGCGCGGGCCGTCTTCGAAGCGTCGTTCGGCGATGAAGGGCACCAGCACCTCGATGGGCCCCAGCACCACCAGTACGTACACGCTGGCGACCAGCAGGGTCCACAGCAGCCACGGGGTGCGGGTCATGAACCGGAAACCGTCACGCAGATCGTGCAGTACGTGCTTGTGCTCGACCGGTTCCTCGACGGTCTGGACGGTGCTCGGCCGGGTGGCCACCAACAGGACCAGGCCCACGCCGAACAACACCGCGACGGTGGTCGCGCCGACACTCGGGAAGGTCAGCCCGACCAGGACGCCGGCCGCGGCCGGGCCGATAGCCTGCTGCAGCACCGGGCGCACCACGCCCTCAATACCGTTGGCCGCCAACAGTTGTTCGGCGGGCAGTATTCGGGGCAGCAGTGCGCTGTAGGCGGGGAAGAAGAACGCGGCCGCGATGCCGAGGCAGGTCGCCGCCACCGCCATGTGCCAAACGCGCAGCGCCCCAGTCGAACTGAGGACAGCGACGGCTGTCACCGCGGCGAGGTTGACGATCTCGACGGTGATGATGATGTTGCGTCGGTTCAGCCGGTCGGCCGCGATGCCACCGACCAACACGAAGCACACCAGGCCGGTACCCAGGCAGGTCGCCACCAGAGACAGCGCGGCCGGATCGTTATCCAGCGCGATGACCTGCAGCGCGGCCACGACCGTCCACATGCCCTCGGCGAAGATGGACAACGAGACGGCCGCGATGAGCAGGCGGTATTCGCGGAAACGTAACGGCGCGAACACCCGCCAGCGGTCAGTGGTCCGCGGTTCTGGCGTTTCGACGTCGAACTGGGAACTCACCAGTCCATCGTCCCGCGCTCGTCAAGCGATTTAGGCCGTACGCCGGTATGAGCCATTGCCGCGAATGTGCAACCAGATCACCGGATCCGCGAAATCGACGCCCTGGTTGCACACTCGCGAACCCGCCGAAACGCATGACTCCGCGACTGTGCAACCAGAGCGCGTCAACGGCGGATCTGGTGATCTGTGCGCACGCTCGTGGTGTGGACCCGTTCGCTACACGTCCGAGTAGACCGGCAACCGCCGCTGCTGGAAGGACGCCACGCCCTCCCGGAAGTCGGCGGCGTTCAAAAGCTGGATCTGCCCGGCGGTTTCGCGGGCGAACGTGTTGTTGAGCTCGGTCAGGGTGGCGTCGTTGACGGCCTGCTTGGTCTTGCGCAGGGCCACGGCCGGGCCGGACTTCAGCGTCGCAAGCACGCGATCCACCTCGGCGTCGAGGTCGTCGGCGGCGTGCACCGAGCTGACCAGTCCGGCGGCGTAGGCCTCGGCGGCTGGCAGCTTCTCGGCCAGCAGTGCCATTCGCATGGCCCGGGCCCGCCCGATCGACGCGGCGACCAGAGCCGAGGCGCCGCCGTCGGGCATCAGTCCGATCTTGGTGAACGCCAACAGGAACGACGACTTCTCCGATGCCAGGACGATGTCGCACCCGAGGGCCAGGGACACCCCGACACCGGCGGCGACGCCGTGCACCACCGCGACCGCGGGCTTGGGCAGGTTCACCAGTGCCGCGACGGCGCGGTTGGCCGCGTTGAGAACCGCGGCGGCATCGAATTTCTTGGCTTCCTGGTCCTCGGGGCTCAGGCCCGCGCCGGAGCAGAAGCCCCGCCCTGCGCCACCCAGCCGGACCACCTTGACCGCCGGATCGGTCGCGGCCTGGAGCACCGCGTCGCCGAGAAGTTCGAGCATTTCCAGCGACAGCGAGTTCAGCGTGTCCGGCCGGTTGAGCGTCACGGACAACACGCCGTCATCCAGTGAGACCGTCAGATCGTCGGATCCGGTGTAAGTCATTCAGTACCCCAGTTTCATGGGCGGGCCAGATGCCCGCACTAGACAGACTTCGTTATACAAGTAAGCTATGTCGCGGTCAATAGAACTGGGCTCAAACCGATCGACCAAGAGGTGCATTTAGATGGCTGGACCATTGCAGGGACTACGCGTTGTCGAGTTGGCCGGCATCGGCCCCGGACCGCACGCGGCGATGATCCTCGGTGACCTGGGCGCCGACGTGGTGCGCGTGGAACGCCCGAGCAAGTCCGGCAAGCCCAGCGGCGACTCCATGCTGCGCAACCGCCGCTCCGTCACCGCCGACCTGAAGAGCGACGAAGGCCGCGAGCTGGTCCTGAGCCTGATCAAGAAGGCCGACGTCCTCATCGAAGGCTTCCGCCCGGGTGTCACCGAGCGGCTGGGTCTGGGTCCCGAGGACTGTGCCAAGCTCAACGAGCGCCTGATCTACGGCCGCATGACGGGGTGGGGCCAGACCGGCCCGCGCGCCCTGCAGGCCGGCCACGACATCAACTACATCTCGCTCAACGGCCTGCTGCACGCCGTCGGCCGCAAGGGCGAGCGCCCGGTGCCGCCGCTGAACCTGGCCGGCGACTTCGGTGGCGGGTCGATGTTCCTGTTGGTCGGCATCCTCTCGGCGCTGTTCGAGCGGCAGACCTCGGGCAAGGGCCAGGTGGTCGACGCCGCGATGGTCGACGGTTCGAGCGTGCTCATGCAGATGATGTGGGGCTTCCGCCGGCAGGGCATGTGGAGCGACGAGCGCGGCACCAACATGCTCGACACCGGCGCCCCGTACTACGACACCTATGAGACCTCCGACGGTAAGTACATGGCCGTCGGGTCCATCGAGCCGCAGTTCTACGCCGAGCTGCTGGCCAAGCTGGAACTGGACCCGGCCGCCCTGCCCGGCCAGAACGACGTCGCTCGCTGGCCCGAGCTGCGCGAGATCTTCACCAATGCCTTCAAAGCGCAGACCCGCGACCACTGGGCCAAGGTGTTCACCGGTTCGGACGCCTGCGTCAGCCCCGTCCTGAGCTTCGCCGAGGTCGAGACCGAGCCGCACATCACCGAGCGCGACACCTTCTTCCGGTTCTCGCCCGAGGACGGCGACAACCTCGAGCCGATGCCGGCGCCGCGGTTCTCCCGCAGCGTGCCGAGCATCCCGACGCCGCCCCGCGTGCCCGGCGCCGACACCGAGTCGGTCCTGCGCGACTGGGCCTGAGTTCCCGGCGGGCGCCACAGATTTCCGTAACAAGAAGGGAATTGCATCAATGCAGATCAAAGATTCCGTAGCCGTCGTGACGGGCGGGGCGTCAGGCCTGGGCCTGGCGACCACCAAGCGTCTGCTCGACGCCGGTGGCAGCGTCGTCGTCATCGACCTCAAGGGTGAAGAGGTTGTCGCCGAGCTGGGCCCGCGCGCCAAGTTCGTCGCCACCGACGTCACCGACGAGGCCGGCGTCGCTGCGGCGCTGGACGCGGCCGAGGAGATGGGCCCGGTCCGGATCAACGTCAACTGTGCGGGCATCGGCAACGCCATCAAGACCCTGAGCAAGAACGGTGCGTTCCCGCTCGACGGCTTCCGCAAGGTCGTCGAGGTCAACCTGATCGGCACCTTCAACGTCATCCGGCTGTCGGCTGAGCGGATCGCCAAGACCGAGCCGGTCGGCGAGGAGCGCGGCGTCATCATCAACACCGCCTCGGTGGCGGCGTTCGACGGCCAGATCGGCCAGGCCGCGTACTCGGCGTCGAAGGGCGGCGTCGTCGGCATGACCCTGCCGATCGCCCGCGACCTGTCGCGTGAGCTGATCCGCGTGTGCACCATCGCCCCGGGCCTGTTCAAGACCCCGCTGCTGGGCTCGCTGCCGGAAGAGGCGCAGAAGTCCCTCGGCCAGCAGGTGCCGCACCCCGCCCGCCTCGGCGATCCCGACGAGTACGGCGCCCTCGCGCAGCACATCATCGAGAACCCGATGCTCAATGGTGAGGTCATCCGTCTGGACGGTGCGATCCGGATGGCGCCGCGATGAGCATCCAGACGAAGTTCACCGAGGCCTTCGGTGTCGAGCACCCGATCGCCCAGGGCGGTATGCAGTGGGTCGGTCGCGCGGAACTGGTTGCCGCCGTTGCCAATGCGGGCGGTCTGGGTTTCATCACCGCGCTGACGCAGCCGACGCCGGCTGATCTGGCCAATGAGATCGCCAAGACCCGTGACCTGACGGACAAGCCGTTCGGGGTGAACCTGACGATCCTGCCGTCGATCAACCCGCCGCCGTACGACGAGTACCGCAAGGTGATCGTCGACGCCGGCATCAAGATCGTGGAGACGGCCGGTTCCAACCCGGGACCGCACCTGCCGATGTTCCATGACGCGGGCATCAAGGTGCTGCACAAGTGCACCTCGGTGCGCCACGCCGTCAAGGCCCAGAGCCTCGGCGTCGACGGCATCAGCATCGACGGTTTCGAGTGCGCCGGTCACCCCGGTGAGGACGACGTGCCAGGCCTGGTGCTGATCCCGGCCGCGGCCAAGGAGATCGAGATCCCGATGATCGCCTCGGGCGGTTTCGGTGACGCCCGCGGCCTGGTGGCCGCACTGGCGCTCGGCGCGGACGGCATCAACATGGGCACGCGCTTCATGTGCACCGTCGAGTCGTGCATCCACCAGAACGTCAAGGAAGCCATTGTGGCGACCGACGAGCGTGGCACCGAGCTGATCTTCCGCAGCCTCAAGAACACCGCGCGCGTGGCGTCCAACGCCGTCTCGCGTGAGGTGGTGGAAATCCTCAAGGGCGGTGGCCAGTTCGAGGACGTCAAGGATCTGGTGGCCGGTGTGCGGGGCCGCAAGGTGTTCGAGAACGGCGACATCGACGCCGGCATCTGGACCGCGGGCACCGTCATGGGCCTGATCCACGACATCCCGACGTGCGACGAGCTCATCAGCCGCATCGTCGGGGAAGCCGAGGAGATCATCACGGGCCGCCTGGCCCGGATGGTCGGGGCCGGCGAAGCCGAACTCGCCGGCGTCTAGCCGCAATTCATGCGCTGAGGGCCGTGACTCCCGCCGGGGGCACGGCCCTCACTGCGTTCGGTGGCGGCCGGCGGGGTAGCTTTTGGCCATAGGCGACCCGGCCCGCGTTAAGGACTTTGATATGCAGCGCAGCTTGTTCGAGGTAGATCACGACGACTTCCGCGCCTCGGTGCGCGAATTCGTCTCTCGCCACATCGAGCCGAATGAAGACAAATTCATCGAGCAGCGCTACATCGACCGCGAGGTGTGGCTGGAAGCCGGCCGCAACGGGTATCTGGGGCTCGAGGTGCCCGAAGAGTACGGCGGGAGCGCCGCGGGGGACTACCGATTCAATACCGTTCTGTGTGAAGAGCTTTCGCGTTCCAGCGCCGCCGCGGCGTCGGCCTTCACGATCCACTACGACTGTGCCGCACCATATCTGGTCACGCTGACCACCGAGGAGCAGAAGCGGCGGTGGCTGCCGAAGTTCTGCACCGGCGAGATGATCACGGCTATCGGGATGACCGAACCGTCCGGTGGATCGGATCTGGCCGCGTTGAAGACAACCGCGGTCAAGGACGGTTCCAGTTACGTCATCAACGGTTCAAAGACGTTCATCACCAACGGGACCCAGGCTGACATGGTGATCGTCGCCTCGAGAACCGCACCGGAAAAGGGTTCCAAGGGCATCACTCTGTTCGCTGTCGAAACGGGCATGCCGGGGTTCACGCGCGGGCGCAAGCTGGACAAGGTCGGCCAGCCCGAAGCGGACACCGCGGAGCTGTTCTTCGAAGACGTCCGGGTCGACGAGTCGGCGATCATCGGTGAGGTCGACCGGGGCTTCATCCACATGATGACGCTGCTGCCCCAGGAGCGGATCAGCGTCGCGGTGGCCAACCTCGCCCACGTCCGGCGGATTCTGGAAGACACCGTCGAGTACGCCAAGGAGCGCAAGGCGTTCGGCCAGGCCATTGGCTCCCTGCAGTGGAACAAGTTCCTGCTCGCCGACATGGTCACCAAACTCGATGTGGCGCAGGCCTATGTCGACAACTGTGTGTTGGCGCACCTGAGCGGCCAGTTGACCGCCGTCGATGCGGCGAAGGCCAAGTACTGGAGTTCGGTGGTGCAGAACGAAATCCTGGACAACTGCGTCCAGATTCACGGCGGCTACGGCTTCATGAACGAATACCGGGTGGCTCGGGCTTGGAAGGACGCCCGCGTCACCAAAATCTGGGCGGGCTCGAACGAGATCATGCGTGAGGTCATCGGTCGCGACCTGGGGCTGTAGGTGTCTGCCGTGTCACCGGGAGCCTGAGCCCAGACACACAAAAAGCCACCGACCGTGACGGTCGGTGGCTTTGACGCTGGTGATCACCCCAGCGAGTCCCTGCGTGCACGCGATTTCAGTGCACGGGCGTCGCGCCTCGGCGCGGCGTCAGACTCGCGGGTGAACCCGCGGAATCAGACAGCCTCGGCGAGGTCGGGGAACTGCTCGGACGTGTCACCCTCGATCAGGACGTCCCCGTGGTACAGGGCATCGAAATCTACTTTGATGACATCTGCGTTGGTGTCGTCGATCCACATGTCTATGAGGCTATGGGTCGCTATTAAGAAATCATTGAGTCACGATTCGGAAAACGTTGGCAATTCTTACCGCTGGGTAGGTTGGCCTACTCCGACCCCTAAGTGACCCGTGGGTAGCTCACATTCCGCAAGGTCGCAGGTGATCTTGATGCGCTGACAGCGCTTCTGATCGCGCGTTGGTTCACTGGCCAGTAGCAAACATGACGACGGTCACTTCGGTAACGGCTGGTCGGCGGCGTGAACCAGACGTCAATAAATCTCGTGACCAGGGTGAGCGATCATTGACAATCCTGAGTTATCGGCGATAACTTAGCGGTGTTAGCAGAAGGGGACTGCATGCTGAACCGCATCGCGTTGCTGGCCATCGCCGCGCCGAAGAGAATCCTGGCGGTGGCGGGGCTGGTCCTGATCGCCGCGGCGATCTTTGGCGTCCCGGTCGTCAAGACCCTGCCCGCGGGCGGTTTCCAAGACCCGAAGTCCGAGTCGTCGCAAGCGAGCCGGCTGCTGGCCACCAAGTTCCACCAGGGCGACATGCCGATGCTGGTTACCCTCACCGCGCCTGACGGGGTGCACGGGCCGGCTGCCTCGGCTGCCGCCCGCGACATCGTCGACCACTTGAAGGCCTCGCCGCATGTCGCCTATGTGTCCTCGGCCTGGACCGTGCCACCGGCCGTGGCCGGAGAACTCATCAGCAAGGACGGCAAGTCCGGTCTGATCGTCGCCGGCATGAACGGCGGCGAGAACAACGCGCAGAGATACGCCCAGGAGCTCGCCGACCAGGTCGTCCACGACCGGCCCGGCGTCACCGTCAAGGCCGGTGGCGGCGCGATCATCTACTCCCAGATCAACACCCAGACCGAACATGACCTGCTGCTGATGGAGTCCATCGCGGTGCCGCTCAGCTTCCTGGTGCTGGTGTGGGTGTTCGGGGGACTGGTCGCCGCCGCGCTGCCGATCCTGGTCGGCGGATTGGCGATGACCGGCACGCTCGCGGTGCTGCGCACCATCACCTTCTTCACCGACGTGTCGGTGTTCGCGCTGAACGTGGCCACCGCCCTCGGCCTGGCCCTCGCCATCGACTACACATTGCTGATCATCAGCCGCTACCGCGACGAGGTGGCCGAAGGGCAACCCCGGGACCGGGCGCTGATCCGCACCATGATCACCGCGGGCCGCACCGTGCTGTTCTCGGCGACGACGGTCGGGCTCTCGATGGCCGCGATGCTGATGTTCCCGATGTACTTCCTGACGTCCATCGCCTACGCCGGCATCGCGACGGTCGCGTTCGCCGCCGCGGCCGCGGTGATCGTCACCCCGGCCGCCATCTGGCTGCTCGGCGACCGGCTCGACGCCCTCAGCCTGCCGCACCTGTTCCGGCGTGACACCACGCCCAAACCCGTGCAGGAGTTGTTCTGGTACCGCGCCGCCAAAGCCGTGATGCGCCGCTCGGTCTCGGCGAGCCTCGCCGTCGTCGCGCTGCTGCTGGTGCTGGGTGCGCCGTTCCTCGGCGCGAAATGGGGATTCCCCGACGAGCGCGTGCTGCCGACCACGGCATCGGCGCACCAGCTGGGGGACCAGCTGCGCAACGACTTCGCCAACAACTCCGCCACCGACATCACGGCCGTCATTCCCGACGCCGCCGGGCTGAGCCCGGCAGCCTTCGACACGTACGCCGCCAACCTCTCGCGCGTCACTGCCGTCACCGAAGTGACCTCTCCCACCGGCACTTTCGTCGGCGGCCGGAAAGTGGGGCCGGCCGGTCCCGGCGCCGCGATGGTCGACGGCAGCGCCTTCCTGACGATCGGCAGCAGCGCGCCGCTGTTCTCGGATGCGTCTCAGGCGCAGCTCGATGCGGTGCATGCCGTTCGGGGACCGGACGGGCGACTGGTGCAGCTGGCGGGTGTCGCGCAGATCAGTCACGACAGCGTGCAGGCCGTCACCGACCGGTTGCCGTGGGTGCTGGCCGTCATCGCCGTCATCACGCTCGGGTTGTTGTTCCTGCTCACCGGCAGTGTGGTCCTGCCAGTGAAAGCCGTTGTGCTCAATGTTCTTTCGCTCACCGCGGCATTCGGCGCGCTGGTCTGGATCTTCCAGGACGGTCACCTCGGCGCGCTCGGCACCACGGCGACGGGGACGCTGGCGTCGAACATGCCGGTGCTGCTGTTCTGCATCGCGTTCGGGTTGTCGATGGACTATGAGGTGTTCCTGGTTGCCCGCATCCGTGAGTTCTGGCTCGTCGAACAGGACAACGACGAGAGCGTCGCCCTTGGCCTGGCCCACACCGGCCGCGTCATCACCGCGGCGGCGCTCGTGATGTCGATTTCGTTCGGCGCGCTCATCGCCGCGGAAGTGTCGTTCATGCGGATGTTCGGGCTCGGCCTGACCATCGCAGTCCTCGTGGATGCCACCCTGGTGCGGACCGTGCTGGTACCGGCGTTCATGCACCTGATGGGGCGGTGGAACTGGTGGGCGCCGGCGCCGCTGGCCCGGCTGCACAAACGCATCGGCATCAGTGAAACGGCGCCTGAGCCGTCGACATGCAGCGCGCGATGACGGCGGCCAAACGCCGTCGTGCGCCGCGCGGGTCCGGAGACCAGCTGCGCGACGAAATCCTGGACGCGGCAACCGAAATTCTCCTGGAATCGAACCAGGAGAAGGCGGTGTCCATCCGGTCCGTCGCGCAGCGGGTGGGCGTCACCCCGCCATCGATCTACCTCCATTTCGCTGACAAGGACACCCTGTTGGACGCGGTGTGCGGTCGGTACTTCGAGCGGCTGGACGACGTGATGCAGCAGGTGGCTGCCGAGCAACCGACGACGATCGACCGGTTGCGCGCGCAAGGGCTGGCGTACGTCCGCTTCGCCCGCCAGAACCCCGAGCTCTACCGGATCGCCATGATGTCCGACGGACATCCCGACAGCGACGTGGACCAGGCCCTGAACACCGCGGCGTTCGTGCACATGCGGGATTCGGTGCAGGCCCTGATGGACGAGGGTGGCTATCCGCTCGGCGACGTCACGGTGGCGGCGCTCGGGTTGTGGACAGTGGCGCACGGGCTTGCGGCGTTGTTCATCTCGCGGCCGTATCTGCCGTTCGGTGATCCCGAGGAGTTCGCGGACCGGGTGCTCAGCGCCGCGTGCCTCGGTGGCATGGTGAGAGGACTGGGCGGATCGGATACGACGCCGCAACAGCTGGTCGAGCGACTGAGAGGTTCCTGACGATGACCGATACCTCGGTGGACAATCCGTTCTTCGCCCGCATGTGGATCGCGATGTCGTCGCGCGAGCGCAAGTTCATGACCAGGCTGCGGCAGGAGAATCTGGCCGGACTCCGCGGCCGGGTGCTGGAGATCGGTGCCGGAACGGGAACCAACTTCGCCTTCTACCCGGACACCGTGACCGAGGTGGTGGCCGTCGAGCCGGAGGTCCGGCTGGCACCGCTGGCCCGCAAGGCCGCGCTCACCGCGCCGGTGCCGGTGACGGTCCGCACCGAGACCGTCGAGAACTTCGACGGCGACGATCTTTTCGACGCCGTGGTGTGCTCCCTGGTGCTGTGCTCGGTCGACGAGCCGGAAAGCGTGCTGCGGCAGATGTATTCACGGCTCAAGCCCGGTGGCGAACTGCGCTACTTCGAGCACGTCGCCAGCGGCGGGGTGCGGGGCCGGGTACAGCGATTCCTGGATTCGACGTTCTGGCCCAAGATTTCGGGCAACTGTCACTCACATCGGGAAACCGAGCAGAGCATCGTCGGCGCGGGATTCGAGGTTTCGGATGCCCGTCGCGTGCTGATGCTGCCGGGCTGGGTGCCGCTGTCGGAGGCGGCGTTGGGGCGCGCCGTCAGGCCTGCTTGATCGTCGACAGCAGGTCGGGCAATCGCTGCAAGAGGGTCGGCAGCGCGTTGGCCGCCGTCTCGCGCAGGGACACCGTGGCCAGATCGGAGAACGGTGTTGGCTTGGGGTTCACCTCGATCACCGGAATGCCCTGCTGGACAGCGGCTTCCGGTAGGGATGCCGCCGGGTACACCACCGACGACGTGCCCACGGTGATCACCAGGTCGGCCCCGCTGACCGCCGCGACCGAGTTGTTCCAGGCGTCGGAGGGCAGGTTCTCGCCGAACCACACCACATTGGGCCGCACCAGGCCGCCGCAGTAGCACTCGGGCGGCTCGACCGTGATGGCCGGCTCGGGCATCTCTGGCAGCGTGCCTTCGAAGTTGGCTTTGCAACTGTCGCAATGGAACTGGAACAAGCTGCCGTGCAGATGGTGGACCCGCGTGCTGCCCGCGCGCTCGTGCAGGTTGTCGATGTTCTGGGTGACGATGTCGACCTCGGTGTAGTCCTGCCACGCGGCAACAGCCCGGTGCCCGTCGTTGGGGGCCACGTTGCCCATCATGTGGTGGCGCCACAGATACCAGGCGAACACCCGCTCGGGGTGGCGGCGCCAGGCGTCCGAACTCGAGATCTCGTAGGGGTCGGTATTGGCCCACAGGCCGGTCTCGGCGTCCCGGAAGGTCGGCACGCCACTGTCGGCGGACATCCCCGCACCGCTGAACACCGTCACCCGCATTGGACCACGTTATCGGGTCTTGGGTGATCTGGGCCACCTCGTCATCGGTCATACTCGGCTGGTGACCGATTTCGGTGAGTGGGTCCGCCTCGACCCGCACGCGGGGCCGTTGTTCGACCAGCTGAGGCTGCAGATCATCGACGCCATTCGCGATGGCCGGCTGCCTGCCGGAACTCGGCTGCCCACCGTCCGTGACCTGGCCGGCACGCTGGGAATGGCGGCCAATACCGTCGCCCGGGCCTACCGCGAGCTCGAGACCGCCGGCGTCCTCGAAACGCGGGGTCGGTCAGGGACTTTCGTCGCGGCTGCCGACCCCGCTGCCGCCGCGATGGTGGACGCGGCCAATGCCTTCGCCGACACCGCCCGGGCGTTGGGCGTGCTGAAAGCCGATGCACTGCGGTATCTGGACGCGGCGTTCGAGTAGGCGTGGCGAGCATCCGTCTGGGCTGCCGAATGTGCACGTTCGACCGCTGCGGGGCTTTCCCATGGGTGCGCGCTGGGAGCTGTCGCAAAACGTGACATTGTCAGCCCTTGGTGACGGCTTTGACCTGGCACTGCCGCCGGAGGGTGGTGCGCAGGACGGGGATTGAACCCGCGGCATCCGTCTTATAAGGACGGCGCTCTGACCAACTGAGCTACCTGCGCATGTGCGCCCCTGGAGAGATTCGAACTCCCAGCCATCTGCGTCGAAAGCAGGTGCTCTTCCGTTGAGCTACAGGGGCATTTGGCGGAGGCGGCGGGAGTCGAACCCACAACCGCTGGACAGCGGTCACGGCTTAGCAAGCCGCTGCATTACCGTTCTGCCACGCCTCCGTGGTTGTCCGGGATGGGCTTGAACCACCTGCCTCCGCCGTATCAGGGCGGCGCTCTAACCAGATGAGCTACCGGACATTGGGTTAGTGCCGCGGATTGCAGTCAGTGGGTGACTGCAATCCGAGGCGTTGTCGAAGTTGGGGTGTGCGACGGGACTCGAACCCGCTTTGCCCAGGATCACAACCTGGGGCCTCGACCGCTTCGGCATCGCACACAGCGGAAGACAGAGGAGTCGAACCCCAGGGCTTTCACCCCGCGCCCGTTTTCGAAACGGGATGCGCCACCACGGCGCGCTGTCTTCCTGAAGCTGACCCGCCAGGATTCGAACCTGAACCGGCTGAACCAAAATCAGCAGTGCTACCGGTTACACCACGGGTCATGGGTGCGTGCGGAGGGATTCGAACCCCCTGTGCTTGAAGGCCTCTGGTTTACAGCCAGGTGCGACACTCCCGCGTCGCCGCGCACGCTTGGCTACCCCGGCAGGAGTCGAACCTGCAACCTACTCCGTAACAGGGAGCTGCTCTGCCAGTTGAGCTACGGGGCAACGTGTTTCGTCGTGGCGAGGCGAGAGGTGACGGACCTCCCGCCCCGCCCAACGGGTTTCAAACCAACTCGGGGACTCGGTAGCGATCCCGATCGCGAGGTTCGTAGGGCTCCCAGAGCAATCGCATCCCGGCTTCCTCCGGCGTGCGGTCACTCTTGCGACCGTTGCACGGCGCGCACGCCGCAATGAGGTTCAGCCAGGTGTCTTGCCCGCCTCGCGACACCGGCTCGATGTGATCCACCGTGTCGCCATGGCCACCGCAATAGCCGCAGGTGTAGCCGTCGCGAGCCAGGACGCCGTCACGGGTGACCCGGTTGTGCGGCCGGTACGGCACATGGACGTACTGATGCAGCGCGACGGATGCGGGCAGCTCGATCACGGTAGAGGGGCTGTGTACATGCACGGCCGGGCTGTGGCGTTCGATCACGTAGACCGAACCGCGCAGCAGCAGCCGGACCGCCTCCTGCCAGGTCACGTGGGTCAGCACGCGGTAGTCGGCGTTGTACACCGCCACGGCCCGGTGACTGGCCTTGTGTTGTCGGAAATGCCTCATGCCGCGTGCCTCCTTTCTGATTGATCTTGCGGACAAGTGGTTGGCGGTGAAAGCAACGTACGCCGTGAGGGTTTCGATCCCCCGTCTCCAGATTAAGAGTCTGGTGCTATCCCAACTCAGCTAACGGCGCATGTGGGTCGCCCGGGGCTCGAACCCGGAATTCATGGGTAAAAGCCAAGAGTGATACACGTTTTCACCAGCGACCCGTTGTGCCCCGCGAGGGAGTCGAACCCCCAACACCTGGAACCTAAATCCAGTGCCTCTTCCAGTTGGGCCAGCGGGGCATGCGTGCGCTCGGCAGGACTTGAACCTGCACGCCGGGGCTACCGGCACCCGGGTTTGAGCCGGGCGCGTCTGCCGAAGTTTTCGCCACGAGCGCGAATGCCAACACTATGGAGTTCTCAAAGTTCTTACAGTGCAGGGTGATTCGTGCCGCACTACATGTCCGGATCGATCCGGCGTGTGATCAATGATGCGCACCGAACCCGATGCTGTCCAGCGAAAAATTTCCGATAATTTGTTGCTGTGCAAAGTAATTGGGTGCACTGAACTACAGGAACGTCAGGCGACGTTCCTGCCAGCGAAAACTGCAAGATTGTGGAATTTGTGAGAGTTGTCTTCTGGCCGGAGCTTCCGGCCGCCGCGCACGCCGGCATGCGCGGCGGAAGTACGGCGGAATGACCGGAAGCGCATGGGCTGCCAGAGGATGCTGCTCTGCTCACTCGATTCGTGCCGGGCTATGGAGCTGACGGTGCCTGCGTACGACAAAGCCGCCGTCGGCGTCGAAGACACCTCGGCGAGCTGGTCGTCATGCAGAAAAGCCACGGAATCAACGGTAACAGCGCCGGGCGACAAAACCGAGTGGTTATTTCCGGCGGTGAAACCTCAACCGCGCCAGTGCAACACGTCGAGCGCGACGCCGACTTCGACACTGTTGTCGGCGAGGGGGGCGCGGCAGCAGTTCGTCGGCACGGGCCAGCCGGCGCAGCAAGGTGTTGCGATGCGTGAAGAGCTTGGCCGCAGCGCGGGACACGTTGCACTGCTCGCGGACGAACGCGCGCACCGCGGAACGCAATTCGGGACTCGCGGTCTCGAGCTCACCGAGGACGCGTTTGACGAACACCGCCGCGCGGTCGGCGTCCGCGGTGAGCAGTGCCACGAGTTCGATATCGGTGTACTCGGCGATCTGCTGGGGCGAGTGCAGCCGCGCCATCATCTGCTGGGTGGTGATGGCGTCGAAGTGGCTGCGCCGGAACCCGTCGACCCCGGCGCCGGTCGAACCGATCGCGACGCGCACTTCGGGGCCGGCGGCTGACGCCACGGCGTCGACGTCGACGGCGCCGGGTGCCCACACCCACCGCGTGGCGCTACTGGCCAGGACGCTGAGTGGTCGGGCGCCGGCTGCTTGCCCGAAAGCCTCAGCGGCCCGGTCCAATTGGGACAGGTCGCCGTTCGGGTTGTTGGTCCAGATGACGGCGGCGGTGTGGGTGCCGCCGAGTCCGTAAGCCAGCCGGCTTTCGGCGCGTTGACGGGGGATCGGGGCGCCTTCAAGGAGCAGTGCGACCGTCGCACGCCGCTCGGCGTGGCTACCGCGCGTGAGCTCGTCGCGCTCGAGTTCGATCTGGGCGGCGATGGCCGCCAGTGTGGCCTCGATGAAGTCGCTGATCGACTGTGAGCAGACGTCGAGCATCGCGTGCAGGTCGACGGGGTCGGAGGTCAGTTCGAAGGCGATGTCCATCAGGCGTCGCCATGCCACACCTTCGCCGACCCGGTAGGCGTCCAAGGTGTACGAGTCGACGCCGCGACGGACCATTTCTCGGGCGACGCTCATCGGCTCGGCGCCGGCGTTGGGCGGTACCGGTGCGCCGGGATCGCGCACGTTGGCCGCACCCCAGAACAACAGGTTCGAGCGGTTGCTCCGGCTGACGGCCCCGGCCAGCTCGGGATCGGACGCGATGGCCGGATTGGCGCCCAGCACGGCGCGGTCGAGTTCTTCGAGCCATGCTGCAGGGGCATTGACGACCACCTGGGCGCACTGTCGAATCAGGTCCCGTACCTGCGGTGATGGCTGCGCCCCGTCCATGGGCTGAGCGTATCGCCTGTGGTGCATTCTGCACCGCAGGCAGCAAAAACTGAGATGTTTTGACCTTCAGTCGGGGCTCGCCGCGCGCCACCATTATTGCCAACCCCATCACCGCCAACAGGGAGTTCGCAATGGAGCACACCGCCAACACAACGCAGGTCGACGTGCTGATCGTCGGCGCCGGCATCTCCGGCATCGGCGCCGCCTACTACCTGCAGCAGGAACATCCCGGGCGGTCGTACACCATCCTGGAATCCCGCGGCGCGACCGGCGGCACCTGGGACCTGTTCCGGTACCCCGGCATTCGCTCCGACTCCGACCTGCACACCTTTGGTTACGAGTTCAAGCCGTGGCGCGACGAGGATGCCATCGCCTCCGCCGACAAGATCCTCGCCTACCTGCGCGAGACGGTCCGCGAGAACAACATTGACCGCAACATCCGGTTCCACCACAAGGTGCTAGGCGCCGCGTGGGACAGCACCACCGCGCGGTGGCTCGTCGACGTCGAGCGCACCGACACCGACGAGCTGGTGCAAATCTCCGCCAACTGGCTGTTCTGCGCCGGTGGCTACTACCGCTACGACAAGGGCTTCACGCCGCAGTTCCCGGGTCGCGACCGGTTCACCAGCCAGGTCGTACACCCACAGCACTGGCCCGAAGACCTGGATTACACCGGCAAGAAGGTCGTCATCATCGGCAGCGGCGCGACCGCGGTGACGCTGGTGCCGTCGATGGCGGCCAAGGCCGCGCACGTCACCATGTTGCAGCGTTCGCCGACCTACATCCTTCCCGTCCCGTCCAAGGACGCCTTCGCCAACGTGGCCGGCCGCGTGCTCGGCGCCGACCGGGGCTACGCGTTGGCCCGGCGGAAAAACGTCATTCGGCAGCGCGCGGTGTACACCCTGTGCCAGAAGTACCCGGCCGCCGCCCGGCGGGTGATCCGCTGGACCAACGCCCGCGAGCTGCCCGCGGGCTACCCCGTCGACACCCACTTCAGCCCCGACTACAAGCCGTGGGATCAGCGCCTGTGCACGGTGCCCGACGCCGACTTGTTCAAGGCGATCGGCAGCGGCAAGGCCACGGTGGTCACCGACCGGATCGCGACCTTCACCGAGACCGGCATCGAGCTGGAGTCCGGACAGCACCTGGACGCCGACATCATCGTCACCGCAACGGGTTTGAACGTCCAGATGTTCGGCGGGATGACGCTGACCGTCGACGGGCGGGCGGTGAGGCCGTCTGACACCGTCGCCTACAAGGGCATCATGCTGTCGGGTGTGCCGAATTTCGCCTTCGCCTTCGGCTACACCAACTCGTCGTGGACACTCAAGGTCGGCCTGCTGTGCGAGCACTTCTGCCGGCTGCTGCGCCACATGGACGAAAACGGATTCGACAGCGTCCGGCCGGAGTTCGACGATGCGGGCATGGAGACCAAGCCCCTGCTGGACTTCGCGGCGGGATACGTGCAGCGGGTGGCAGACACCCTGCCCCGGCAGGGCGCGGAAGGCCCCTGGGTGATGTCGATGAACTACAACTTCGACCGCGAGGTGCTGCGGCACGGCTCAGTCACGGACCCGAACCTGCGGTTCTCGGCCGTCGCACCCACGAAAACCCGGGAGGTCGTGCCGGTTTCCTGATCGGCACTCAGGGCGGCCGTTTACGCTGGCGTGAATGGAGAGCTTCTCGCCAGCGGTGCCGCCCGAGATTCCCGGTGTCCCTTCGGCTGTCGGTGTCGAGTTGCCGCCCGGGCCGGTGCCCGGGCGGCCGTATTCGTTGCCGCTGGATCTGCTCACCGAGCAGTACGGCCCGCTGTTCTACGCCGACCTCGGGCCCGGCCGGCGGCTCTATGCGTGCTCGCTGGCCCTGGTCGACGAGCTCTGCGACGAGACCCGGTTCACCAAAGCGCTGACGGGCCGGTTGGCCCGGTTCCGTCCCGTGGTCGGCAACGGACTCTTCACCGCCTACCCCGGCGAGGAAGGCTGGCAGGAAGCCCACAACGTCCTGATCCCCGGCTTCAGCTTCAGCGGCCTGCGCAGCTACCACCCGGCCATGCTGGACATCAACCGGCAGCTCCTCGCGCAGTGGGACGCGGCCGTCGGCACCCGTACCGTCGACGTCGCGGGGGACCTCGCCAAGCTGGCCATGGACACCGTCGGCCTGGCCGGCTTCGGGGCCCGCTTCGACTCCTACCAGCACGAAGGGCTCGCCGACATCCCAGCGAGTTTCGCGGCCACGCTGAACCAGGTCCTGCTCGGACCCAACGCCGACCAGGCGATGTTCGAGACCGAGCGCGGCAAGCTGTTCAGCTTCATCACCGACCTCATCGGCCGGCATCGCGCGGGGGAGGTGGACCTCGACGACCTCCTGGCCCTGATGCTGCAGCCCGGTCCGGACGGCAAGCCGATCCTGGACGACAACAGCATCCGCAACCAGATCGCCACGTTCCTGGTCGCCGGCCAGGACACGACGTCGATCCTGATGCCGACGGCGCTGTACAGCATCGTCAAGAACCCGGCGGTGCTGCACCGGGCGCAAGCCGAGGCGGACGCGGTGTTCGGCCCCGACGACGACCATGTGCCGGCGTTCGACGAGATCGGCAAGCTCACCTACATCCGCCAGATCATCGACGAAGCGCTGCGTCTGTCCCCTCCGGTGCGGGAATTCGATCGAATGGCCTTGGCAGATACCGTCATCGGTGGCCAGTATCCGGTGCGGCAGGGTGAAGCCGTGACGGTGCTGACGTCGTCGCTGCATCGGCAACCGGAGTGGGGCGACAACGTCGAGATCTTCGATCCGGACCGGTTCGGCCCCGACCGGGCCGGGCAGCGGCCGGTCAACCTGTTCAAGCCGTTCGGCACCGGCGCGCGGTCGTGCATCGGCCGTCAGTTCGCGCTGCACGAAGCGACCATGGCGATCGCGACCCTGGTGCACCGCTACCGGTTCGTCGACGTCGGGCACTACACCTTGCGTACCCACAGCGACGTGTTGCGCAAGCCGGAGGGCTTTCACGTGCAGCTCATCCGCCGCACCCCGGAGGAGCGGCGGCAGGCTCCGGCGGCCGTCGCGGCCGCACCGGTGACGCAGTCCCGTGCGGCGGTGCCGCCGGGCACGAAACTGCTTGTGCTGCATGGTTCGAACCTCGGAAACTGCCGGTCGTTGGCGCAGCAACTCGGCGATGAGGCCGTCGACCTCGGCTACGAAACGACCGTCGCCGCACTGGATTCCGCAACCGCGGCACTGCCGGACCAGGGCGCCGTGGTGATCGTCGCGGCGTCGTACAACGGGATGCCGACCGACGATGCCCGGGCCTTCGTGGACTGGCTGGATGGATCGACGGATCAAGTACCGGCGGTGCCGTACGCGGTTCTCGGTGTCGGAGATCGCAACTGGGCCGAGACGTACATGGCGATACCACGGCGGATCGACGCCCGGCTCGCGGAACTCGGTGCCACACAACTGATTCCGATGGCCGAAGCCGATACTTCGGGCGACTTCGCCGGTGTGGTGGAGGATTTCTCGGTGGCACTGTGGAATGCGCTCGGCGGTGTCTTCGGCGCCCTCGTCGCCGACGAGCCTGTGGCCGACGAGTCGCTCTACGATCTGCGTGCCATCGACGGGCCGGTCACGGCCGCGATCGATGCCCGCCATCAAGTTCAGCCGGCGACGGTGCTGGACAACATTCCGTTGGTGGACACCGGGTCCGAATTCGGACAGGACAAGAGGCTGATCCGGATCGCGCTGCCCGACGGCGTCGACTACCAGACCGGCGATCACCTGACCGTATTGCCGGACAACAGCCCCGCCCTGGTGGACGAGGTCGGTGAGCTGCTGGACCTGCGCCTGGATCGCCGCATCTCGATCAATCCACGGCGCAGCACGCGGCGGGCCATCCCGATCGACCGGGAAGTCACTGTGCGCGAACTGCTTACGCACTTCCTCGAGCTCCGCAAGCCGGCGACCCGCAGTCAGCTGCTGCGGCTCGCGGCCGCCAACCCGTGTCCGCCGGAACGGGCCGCGCTGACCGCCCTGGCCGACGACCCCGAGTCCCGCGCGCTGAGCATCACCGACTGCCTGGCGGAGTTCCCGGCCACCAAGCTGAGCCGCCAAGAGTTGTTGGAGCTCTTCGAACCCATGTCCCCGCGGCACTATTCGATCGCCACCTCGTCGCGCCGCCGGGTCCGGGAAGTCGAGTTGGTCGTCGGGGTGCTGGAAGGGCCGGCCCGGTCGGGCTCCGGTGTCTTCCGTGGCGTCTCATCCAGCTATCTCGCGGATGCCGTTCCGGGACAGCAGATCCGGATGCGGGTCGATCCGGCTCGGCAGGCCTTCCGGGCCGGTGCCGATCCGATGCGCAACGTCATCCTGGTCAGCGCCGGGACGGGTGTGGCCCCGTTCCGGGGATTCATCGGAGACCGGCTCGGCGCATTGGAAGCCGGGGAGCCGTTCACCGCCGCGCTGTGCTTCTTCGGCGTGCGGCACCCCGACGTGGACTACCTGTTCCGCGACGAGGCCGAGGACGCCGAACGTCTCGGTGTCGTGCGGATGCGCCCGGCGTTCTCGCGGGCCGGTGATGAGGTCAAGTACGTGCAGGACCGGATCGCCGCGGACGCCGACGAGGTCTGGGACATGCTCGGAAACCCGGACAACGACACCCACGTCTATGTGTGCGGCGACGGCGCCCGGATGGCCCCCGCGGTGCGCGCGGCGTTCCAGGACATCTACCGCAGCAAGACCGGCGCCGACGACGACGCCGCCCGCGCCTGGCTGGCCGGCCTGGTCAACACCGACCGCTACGTCGAGGACGTCTGGGCCGGCTGACTCGTCCTGCCGCGAAGGGCGGTCAGTCCGCGCATGCTGTGGTAGATCACCAGCGCGGCAACGGATCCGAGCGCGATGCCGGTGAACGTCAACGGTCCGGCCTGCCAGGTGAAGTCGGCGATGCCGATGATCAGCGGGATGGCGGCGGTCATCTGATTGATCGGCTGTGAGAAATCCACGTGGTTGGTCAGCCAGATCCGCACGCCGAGGATGCCGACCAGACCGTAGAGCACGATCGTCGCTCCGCCCAGCACGCCCGGCGGAATGGCCGAGATGGCCGCACCGACCTTGGGACACAACGACAGTGCGACGGCCACGGCGGCAGCCACCCAGTACGCGGCGGTCGAATAGATGCGCGTCGCGGCCATCACTCCGATGTTCTCGGCGTAGGTGGTGGTGGCCGAGCCACCGCCCGCGCCGGCCAGCACGGTGGCCACGCCGTCGGCTGCCAGCGCCCGGCCCATCAACGGATCCAGATCCTTTCCGGTCATCTGGCCCACTGACTTCACATGCCCGATGTTCTCGGCGATCAGCGCGATGACCGCCGGCAGGAACATCGGCAGGACCGCGAGGCTGAATGACGGTCCGTGGAATTCGGGCAGCCCGATCCACGGGGCGGCGGCGATCGCCGCGGTGTCCACATCACCGAGAGCCAGCGCCAGCAGGTAGCCGATGACAACGGCCAGGAAGATCGCCAGCCGGCCGATGATGCCGCGGAAGAACGCCAGGGTCGCGACCAGCAGCACCAGCGTCACCAGCCCGACCAGCGGCCCCTTCTCGAAATTGTTCTTCGCCGCCGGCGCCAGGTTGAAACCGATCAGCGCGACGATCGCGCCGGTGACCACCGGCGGCAGCGTCACATCCAGCCAGTGCGTGCCGACCAGATGCACCACCCCGCCGACCAGGATCAGCAGCAGGCCCACGGCGATCAAACCGCCCAGCGCGCTGCCGGTGCCGTGTGCCGCGGTCGCGGCGGTCACCGGTGCGATCACCGAGAAGCTCGACCCGAGATAGCTCGGCAGTCGGTTTCCGGTAATCAGGAGGAACGCGATCGTCCCGATGCCGGAGAACAAGAGCGTCGTGGCCGGCGGGAAACCGGTCAGCACCGGCACCAGGAAGGTGGCCCCGAACATCGCCACCACATGCTGGGCGCCGATACCGATGGTGCGCGGCCAGCTGAGCCGTTCATCGGGGCCGACGACGGCGGCATTCGGCCCGACCGGCGTCCAGGAGAGCGGAATCATCCGGCCATACTGCCCGACCGGGTTCACTTTCGCTGTCTGTCAGCGCATTTGGCCGGGTTGAGCTATTCGCCCGCAGCCAGGACCTTCTCGACCGTCCGCAGATTGCGCGTGGTGGTCGACGACTTGTAGCGCTTCTTGCCCATCGTTTTGCTGATCGCGCTGCTCAGGGTGTCGCCGCGAGCCACCTGCCAATACAGGACACCGTGACCGCGGCTGATCAATTCGTCGCCGACCGGTTCGAGCGCCGCCAGCTCGTCCAGGACATCGGAGTCACTGACGAACGTGATGTAGGAGTGGTGGCCGTCGACCTCACGCTCGAAGGGGTAGTCCGCCGAGATGGTCCGGAGTTCCTCGATGGGGTACACCAGGACCCAGGCGTCGTAGCCGAACGATTCCCGCAGCGCCGCTTCGGCTTTCGTGCGTACCGTCGCAGCCTTGGCGGCACTGGACAGTACGACGTTGCCGCTGGCGAGCAGCGTTTTCACGTCGTCGAAGCCGGCCTCGCGGAACGCTGCCGCAACCTCGGCCATCTTCAGATTCACCCCGCCGACGTTCACGCCGCGCAGAAAGACCGCGTAGCGCGTCATACGAACTCCGTCATGACACCCAATGGTAGGCAGTTGCCCCGTACGCTGGGTCCCATGACCCGTCAGGTCTTCGAAGACAAGCTGCTCGCGCTGATCAGCGACAATTCGCTGGGCGTACTGGCCACCATCAAGCGCGACGGTCGACCGCAGTTGTCGAACGTGTCCTATTACTTCGACCCACGGGCCGTCACCATCGGGGTGTCGGTCACCGAACCCCGGGCCAAGACGCGCAATCTGCGGCGCGACGCCCGGGCGTCGATCTACGTCCGATCCGACGACGGGTGGGCGTACGCGGTGGCCGAGGGAGACGCGGTGCTGAGCCCGCCTGCCGCGGCACCCGACGACGACACCGTCGAAGGCCTGATTACCTTGTACCGCAACATCTCCGGCGAACACCCGGACTGGGACGACTATCGCCGGGCGATGGTGGCCGACCGCCGGGTCCTACTCACCATGCCCATCACTCACTTGTACGGGCTGCCTCCGGGCGTGCGCTGAACGCGCTAGTCTGCGTGCATGGCCGAGAACTCCGCCGAAGGTTCAGCATCGTCCGACGAGACCAAGCGCAAGTTCCGCGAGGCGCTCGAGCGTAAGAAGGCCGGTTCCGCCGGCGGCACCGCCCACCGGGACGGCGGGGCCAAGCAATCGAAGTCGCACGGCGCGGTCGGCGGTGGGCGCCGGGAGTTCCGTCGTAAGAGCGGATAGTACCGGGTGACGGTGTTCGCAGCCGTCACTGCAGTCACCGGCTGTCTTGACCCATACGACTTCGGAACCCGGTATCGCCGGTGATATCGAGTTCCGAAGTCATGTCGGCCATCTCAGAGCGGTGCCCCGGCGCCGCATGGGCATCGGTCACGCCGTTTGTCGGGCCAGCAGCCGAGCCGCGAGCAGCGCCGCCAGCATCACCGAAACACACTGCAGGCCGGTGTCTTTCAGGCCCCAGCCGACTGACGCCAGGGTGGCGGCGCCGGCGATGACCAACAGTGTGCCGACGGTCGCGCTGCGCCAACCCGGTGCCGAGACCCGGCCGCCGTCCCACAGCGGCAGCGGGTTGTTCTCCAGCGGGCGCAGGAGCAGGAACAGCCCGGCGACCAGCGCCGTCATGATCGTCATCTGGTAGACGCTCAAGACCAGGAAATGCGGCTGGCCGGGGTAGCGGGGCAGGCCCGCGAGGTCGAAGGCCAGGTGCATGCCGAGCAGGGCGGGCATGTGCCACAGGTACAGCGTCATGGCGCCGGTGTTGCCGATCACCGCGAGGCGCCACACCTGCGGTCGGGCGGCCCAGCGGCTGATGGCCGGGGCGGCCGCAATCGCGAACGCGCACATCATGATTGCGTGGCCGGCCAGCAGCAGCGACGGCGGCGTCATGTTCTTGATGTGCTGCGTCTCGATGCCGACGAGGCTCAGCTCATACGGGCCGATCCAGACCAGCGCCACGTTGACCGCCAGCATCCCGAGGCCCACACGCAGGGCGGCCGTGGTGGTCAGCAGCCCACGGCGATACGCCACCCCGAGCATGCCGGGGATGAGCCACACCACGAAGTTCAGGTAGCCCAGCGCGGCCCAGGCGTGGTCGTTGATGCGGATGGCGTCTACGAGCGCCACCAGGGCGTAGGTGCCGGCCACCGAGGCGATGAGCCGGCCGAGGGTCGTGATGCGCGCCAGCAGCGGCACCGCGGCCAGCACCAGCACGTAGGCACCCAGGAACCACAACAGCTGCGTGCTGATGCCGGCGACGGGTTCGTAGACGTGGATCGGCAGCAGCGGCTTGAGGATCAGCAACGCCGCGGCCCAGAAGGCCAGGTAGTAGAACACCGGCCGGTACAGCCGGGTGCAGCGCTTGAGCAGCCATCCACCCCAGCTCGTCCCGCTCCCGTACGAGCCGACCGAGGCCGCGACGCCGGCGAAGAAGAACAGCGGCATGATCTGGAACACCCAGGTCAGCGCCTGGAACACCACGGACGTGGTCAGCAGGTTGCCCCAGCGGAAGACCGCCTCGTCGATGATGCTGGTCGCCATGAGGGTGTGCCCGGCGACGACGCCGACCAGCGACACGATGCGGATGACGTCGATGGCGCGGTCACGGTCGGCCGGCGTGCGCTGCGCGATCTCGGCAGCAGAAGGAAAGACGCGGGTGGTCATGCCTTTGAACGTAAGGGCCCGACCCCTAGGTATTGCTACTCAAATCAGGCTGACCTGCGGCGTTCCTGCCAGAGAACGGCAGCCAGGCAGACGGCTGCCAGGACCGCGATGATGACGGCGAAGCTGACCCCGGCCGCCTGCAGACCCCACCGCTGCGCGGCGAAGCCCAGGCTGACAACCGGCAGCGAGATGGCCACGTAGGCCACGACGAAGTACGTCGAACTGACTTCGGCGCGACGCTCGGTCGCGGTGCCTTCCACGACGGCCGCCAAGCCCCGGCTGAAGCTGATGCCCTGCCCGATGCCGGCCACGACAGCGGCGACCAGCAGGCCGGCCGGCGATGAAAATTGCAGGGCCACAGCCAGAATCGCCATCCCCGCGACCAGGATCGCGCAGCCCAGCGCGACGGCCCGCGGGGGATGCAGGCGCCGCCCGGCCAGTTGCGCGGCGGCGGAGGCGGCGAAGATCGATGCCGCGACAGCACCGCCGACGGCGTGGTTGTCGATGCCGATGACGCTGCTGACGAACGACGGTGCCACCGCCGTGAACAGGCCCATCACCGCGAATCCGGCGAAGGCGGCAGTGGCCGCGAGGACGAAGGTGGCCCGGACCTCGGCGGGGACCGACAGCCGCTGGAAACCGATTCGGCCGGTGCGGCTCGACGTTTCGGGGACCAGCCACACCGCGGCGATGGCCAGCACGGCCAGCACGATGTGCACGAGGAACGGCAGTTGCAGCGGGTGCGGCGCGTACTGCACCAGCAGGCCGGCCACGACGGGCCCGGCGCCCAGTCCGCCGATGTTGGCGATCGTGGCGCCGGCCGCGGCCTGCTCGCGCCGGTCCTCCGGCACGGACTCGACGACGGCGGCCGTCGCGGTACCGGTGAAGATGCCCGCCGACAACCCGGACAACAGGCGTCCCACCAGCAGCAACGGCACGCTGTCGGCATAGAGGAAGACGACGGCGCTCGCGATGGCGGCGACCGCACCCGCGATCAGCACCGGACGCCGCCCGACGGCGTCGGACCAGCGGCCGAACAACAGCAGCGCGGCGAGCACGCCGATGGCGTAGGCCGAGAAGATGACCGTCGTCGTCAGGACCGCGAAGTGCAGTTCGTGGGCGTACAGTGCGTAGATCGGCGTCGGCAGCGTGGTGCCCAACATGATGGCGGCGAAGGCGTAGGCCAGCAGCGGAAAACCAAGGCGCGAGGTCACGGTTCGAGTCTGGAGCACGGGTAAGGCAACACGGGCGAGACCCGCTGGCATTCCGCGGCGCTCATCGGACGGTGCGCGGTGGTGCGGGAGACGTCACGACGATCACCTCGGCGGTCTCGTCGCCGACCTGGCGGAGCTTGTGTTGCGTGGCCGCGTCGAAGTAGGCGCAGTCACCTGTGGACAGCTCGACGAGGCGGCCGTCGTAGTTGAGTTCGACGGTCCCGGAGTGCACGAACACGAACTCCTGACCGGGATGCGTCGGATGGGCATGGGCGGCGAACTGGCGGCCCGGGCGCACGACGAACGGCGACATGGCCTTCCCGAGCATGCCCGCGGCGATCGCCTGATTGCGGGCGGTGCCACGGTCGGCGGCGCGTTCGACGGCGAAGGTGGTGACTTCCGGATCGTCGGAAAACAGTTGCGCCACATCGACATCGAGCGTGCGTGAGATTTTCAGCGCGGCGGCGATGGACGGCACGCTCTGGCCGCGCTCGACCTTGGACAGGTAGCTCTTGGTCAGCCCGGTACCGGCTGCCAGCTCCTCCAGCGTCATTCCGCGTTGCTGGCGCACCGCACGCAACAAGCCACTCACGGCACTGAGGATACCGCATTGACTGCATGACACTTTGTGTCCTATGGTCGGCAATGTGTCATCAAGGTGCGGCCACGCACCGAGGCTGAGGGAGGTTCCGATGACCGACACCATGCACGACTCCAAGAGCGAACTGATGCAGCGCGCCGAAGACGGGCTGAACCGCCATATCGCGGAGTCCGAACTGACCGTCCGCGAGAAGCTGGCGCTGACCTGCCGGGCGCTGTTCGATGCCGGCCACGATTCGGGCCTGGCCGGGCAGATCACCGCCCGCGCCGAGGAGCCCGGCACGTACTACACGCAGCGGCTCGGGCTGGGCTTCGACGAGATCACCGCGGGTAACCTGCTGCTCGTCGACGAAGACCTCAATGTCCTCGACGGCGGTGGAATGGCGAACCCTGCCAACCGTTTTCACTCCTGGATCTACCGCGCCCGGCCAGATGTGAACTGCATCGTGCACACGCACCCGTTCCACGTCGCGGCGCTCTCGATGCTCGAAGTGCCCCTGGTCGTGTCGCAGATGGACATCGCGCCGCTGTACGACGACTGCGCCTTCCTGGCGGACTGGCCGGGCGTGCCCGTCGGCAACGAGGAAGGCGAGATCATCTCCGGTGCGCTGGGGGACAAGAAGGCGATCCTGCTGGCCCACCACGGTCAGGTCGTCGCCGGCGCCAGCGTCGAGGAAGCCTGCTCACTGGCCATGCTCATCGAACGCGGCGCCAAGCTCCAGCTGGCCGCCATGGCTGCCGGCACCATCGCCCCGCTGCCCGACCGGCTGGCCCGCGAGGCCCATGACTGGACGCTGACGCCCAAACGCAGCGTCGCCAACTTCGCCTACTACGCGCGCCGTGCCCTGGTGCGCCACCCCGACGCCCTCGACCACTGACCAACAGTAGAAAGCAGACACCCATGACTGAGACACCCACGATTCACGGCATCATCGCCTACCCGATCACCCCATTCACCGCCGACGGTGGCGCCGTCGACACCGAGACGCTGGCCGCCGTCGTCGAGCAACTCGTCAGCACCGGCGCGCACGCCATCGCTCCGCTGGGCAGCACCGGCGAATCGGCGTACCTCACCGAGGACGAGTTCGACGCTGTCGTCGACACCACGGTCGCCGCCGTCGCCGGCCGCGTCCCCGTCATCGTCGGGGCCTCAGACCTGACCACTGCCAACACCATTCGGCGCGCGCGGTACGCGCAGCAGGCCGGCGCCGACGCCGTCATGGTGCTGCCGATCTCGTACTGGAAGCTGAACGAGCGCGAGATTTTCCAGCATTACGCCAGCATCTCGGCCGCCGTCGACCTGCCGATCATGGTCTACAACAACCCCGCCACCAGCGGCATCGACATGGCGCCGGAACTGCTGGTGCGGATGTTCAACGACATCGACAACGTGCGCATGGTCAAGGAATCGACAGGCGACCTGACCCGGATGCTGCGCATCAAGGAGCTCTCCGGCGGGGCGCTGCCGTTCTACAACGGAAGCAATCCATTGGTGCTCGACGCGCTACTCGCCGGTGCGTCCGGATGGTGCACGGCCGCACCGAATCTGCGCCCGCGGCCCTGCGTCGAGCTGTACGACGCGGTGCGCAGCGGTGATCGGGTGCGTGCCCAGGAGATCTACGACGAACTCGCGCCGCTGCTGCGCTTCATCGTCGCCGGTGGTCTGCCGACGACCGTCAAAGCCGGGCTGGATCTGCTGGGGCGCAATGCCGGTGATCCGCGTCCGCCGCTGTTGCCGCTCGACGAGGACGGCCGCGCCGAACTCAAAGGCCTGCTGGCCAGCGCGTGAGTACGGTTACTGAACCGGGCAGGCGTACTTGCGGGCCACGTCCATCACGCGCTGCTGCGCGCCGGGCCCGATGACGCCCTGTGCGGCCAGTTCGAGATTGATGTAGCCGGGGATGCCGCCGATGCACGCCTGGTGCGCCACGCGCCAGGCGGTGTCGGGGTTCAGGTTGTAGCCGTTGCGCTCCAGGCCCTGCAGGTACTGGTCGAATTCCGGCGTGCCCTGGTCGGGTATGGCGCTGGCCGCGCCGGCCAGCGCCACTGCGGCAGCCACCGCCGCGAAAAATGCCGCGACTGTACGTCTCATGTCCATCCCCCTACAGGCATGTCCACCGGGTATCGGCTTACACGTTCGCATATCGCGCCGACGCAGAAACTACGAACCGTCGTAATCGGGGTGCGCTCACCAGAGTCCTAGACTGACGTGATGTCGAAGCTGCAGCTGGTTCAGGAGCCGTCCGCCGACGCACTGCTGGAGTCCAACCCGTTCGCACTGCTGGTCGGGATGCTCTTGGATCAGCAGATTCCGATGGAAGTCGCGTTCGCCGGACCGAAGAAGCTCGAGGACCGGATGGGCTCGCTCGACGCCCGCGAGATCGCCGAGTACAACCCTGACAAGTTCGCCGAGCTGTTCGCGCAAACCCCTGCGGTGCACCGCTTTCCGGGCTCCATGGCCAAGCGCGTGCAGGCCCTGTCGCAGGTGATCGTCGACGAGTACGACGGTAACGCCGCGGCCCTGTGGACCACCGGTGACCCCGACGGTAAAGAGGTGCTGCGCCGGCTCAAGGCGCTGCCCGGCTTTGGCGAGCAGAAGGCCAAGATCTTCCTGGCGCTGCTCGGCAAGCAGTACGGCGTCACGCCCGAGGGCTGGCGCGCCGCGGCCGGCGACTACGGGAAGCAGGGCACGCACATGTCCGTCGCCGACGTCGTCGACAAGGGCTCACTGGATCAGGTTCGTGCCTACAAGAAGCAGATGAAGGCAGCGGCGAAGGCCGCCAAGGCCTGAGCGCTCGACGCGATCAGAGCGGCGGACCATCGAACCGCTCGCGGGTGGCGAACTCCGAAACCGGACGCCGGGTCAGCTTCGTCACCTGCTTGACCGGCTTGCCCAGCGGCAGCATGCATGCGACGGCGTAGTTGTCGGGGATGCCGAGGAGGTCGCGCACCTTGGGCTCCTGCGCGACCACCATGGTCGTCAGCACGCCGCCGTAGCCCTCGTTGCGCGCGGCCAGCAGGATGCCCCAGACGAACGGGTAGATCGACGCGCCGCTGATGACGCCGATGCGATCCAGGTGCTGATCGAACGCCGCCGCCACACCGAGATCCAGGCACACGACGAGCACGACCTCGGCGCCCAGCAGCGTCCCGGTGACCATGCCGTCGGGGACCGGCGTGGCCTCGACGACCGCGGGGTCAACACCGCAGGGCTGCAACGGGTTCCAGGGGCCTTCGCCGGCAGCGATCTGCGCGATGTACTGCCGGGCGCCGGGCTTGGACAGCTCGCCCAGCTTCTTGCGGGTTTCGACGTCACGCACCGCGATCACCCGCGCGCCCTGACGGTTGCCGCCACTCGGGGCGAAGCGCGCGTTGTCGAGGATGCGCTCGAGCACCTCGTCGGGCAGGGGCTCGCCGCTGAACTTGCGGACAGCCCCGGTCGTGCGCATGACGTCGTAAATCTCCATACCGACCATCATGCGTATGGGATGGTGATGTGTATGGCTAAGACACACTTGAATTGCCCCTGCGGCGAGGCGATTTCCGGCAGCGACGAGGACGATCTGGTCGAGAAGGCCCAGGCCCACCTCGCCGAGCAGCACCCCGGTCGCGAGTACGACCGCGAGATGATCCTCTTCATGGCTTACTGAGCCACCCAAAAAGCGAGCGTGGCTGCCGTTGGGGGGTAGCCACGCTCGCTGCTGTGTAGTCGGGTCGTGTCCGGCCGTCATACTGGCGACCGTGACGCCGAGAAAGGCAGGGGAGCCGACTCCCGAGCGGGGCTGGCTGACGCCGAAGCAACAGCGGGCCTGGGTGGCCTACATGCGGGTACAGCTTCGGATGAACTACGAGATGAACCGGCAGCTGCAAGCCGACTCGGGGCTCTCGCTCGCCGACTACGACGTGCTGGTCGCGCTCAGCGGCGACGACGGCGGCGGCCTGCGGGTCAGTGACCTGGCCGCGCAGATCGGCTGGGAACGCAGCCGGCTCTCGCATCAATTGCGGCGCATGGAAGAACGCGGCTTGACCGAGCGCCGCCCGAGCGCCGAGGACGGCCGCACGACCAATGTCGTGCTGACCGCGGCAGGCCGGCGGGCGATCGCCGAGGCCGCGCCCGCACACGTCGACCTGGTGCGGAGTCTGTTCTTCGATCCGCTGCCGGAGAACCTGCTCGGACCGTTCACCGCGGCGCTGGAGCACATTCACGTCAACCTCGATCACAACAGCTCGCTCCCGCCCGCACCGGGCTAAGATTAGGTGATAAATCACCTATAAGGAGCCTCATGAGCGAAGTCATCGCCCGTTTGATGGAAGCCAATCTGCTCGCCGTGTTCGATGAACGCGATCCACAGCTCCGCGCCGCCGCAATCGCGGAGACCTACTCGGACGACGTCACGTGGATCGATGACGACGGCATCACCGTCGGCCACGAGCAGTTGAATGCCAAGGCAGCTGAGCTGCAGGAAAAGCTGACCGGCTTGCGCTTCGTGAAGGCCGGCCCGGTGCGCCAGACTCGCGGCTTGGGTTTCCTGGCGTGGGAGGTTCGCGCGTCGGACGGTGCCACGGTGGCGTCGGGTTTCGATGTCGCAGAGATCGTCGACGAGCGTATCGTTCGGCTGTGGACCGTGCTGGATGCCGTGGAATAGGTGATAGATCACCTATGTTGTGACTGCCGTACAGCACACAACAGTGAGGACAACGATCATGGGACAGCTCGACGGCAAGACGGCACTGGTCACGGGAGGAACGTCGGGCATCGGCCTGGCGACCGCAAAGCGCCTCGCGGACGAGGGCGCGTACGTCTTCATCACGGGACGTGACCGCGCGCGGCTCGACGAGGCCGCTGCAGCCATCGGTGCGCACGGTGTCCAGAGCGACATCAGCAAGCCCGAGGAACTCGACGTCCTGGCCGCCGCGATTGCCGAGCACGGCGCGGGGCTCGACGTCGTCTTCGCCAATGCCGGCGGCGGCGACTTCGCCACCCTCGCCGATGTGACACCGCAGCACTACCGCGACAACTTCGACCGCAACGTGGCCGGCACGGTATTCACCGTGCAGAAGACGCTGCCGCTGCTCAATGACGGCGCGTCGATCATCCTCGCCGGCTCCACCGCCGCGTCTGAAGGTGTTCCGGCGTTCGGGCTCTACGCCGCGTCCAAAGCTGCCATCCGGTCGCTTGGTCGCACGTGGGCGGCCGAGCTCGCCGATCGCAACATCCGGGTCAACACCGTCGTCCCGGGCCCGATCGAGACCCCTGGACTGACCGGCTTGGCGCCGGCCGAGCAGAAACAGGATCTGCTTGACGGCCTGGCTGCCCAGGTACCGCTGAAGCGGTTGGGCCGCCCCGAGGAGATCGCGGCCGCGGTGCTGTTCCTGGCGTCGGACCAGAGCAGCTTCATGACCGGTGCCGAATTGCCCGTCGACGGTGGCCAGATTCAGCTCTGACGGCCATATCGGGACGATGCCGTGGGCTGGTTGACCGCGGCATCGTCCCGGCGCCACGGCTGGTTTGATCGCCCGAGTACGCGGCTATGCCCCTGGGTATGCACGAGGTTCTGGAACGCGAAGGCAAGTGGGACGTCGATGACCGGTTTCGGTTGCCCGATCTACGCGGCATCGTCGCCGATGCTGACATCGAGCACGACACCGTCGACCTCACCAGCGACTACTACGACACCAGCGACCGTGACCTACTGGCGCACCGCGTCCAGTTGCGTCGCCGCTCCGGCGACGCAGACACGGGGTGGCAGTTGAAGGTCCCGGCGGCCGATGGGCGCGTCGAACTGCACTGGACGTCCACGGAGAAATTGCCCGATGCGGCCGCCGAACTCCTCAGTGGCATCAGCCTCGGCAAGCAACTTGCGAGCATCGCCACGATCCACACCGTCCGAGATCGGTACCGGCTGGCCGAGCCCGGATCCGGCGAACTCTATGCCGAAATTGCCGACGACTCGGTGCGCGCATCGGCGAACGAGCGGCTGCTCGCTTGGCGCGAGGTCGAGGTCGAACTCGGGCCGCACACCCCGTCGATTCCGAAGCGCCTCGTCCGCCGTCTGAAGGCCGCGGGCGCCCGGCCGTCGCGCTTTCCGTCGAAGCTCGCCCACGTCCTGCCGCAGATCCGGTCCGTCGAGCGCGTGTCGCCCGCGGCGCGCGCATTGCTCCGCTACCTCGACGCCCAGATCGACCAGATCGTGTTGGGCGACATCGAATTACGGCGTGGGCAGGATCCCATCCACGACACGCGAGTGTCGATCCGGCGGCTGCGGAGCACGCTGCGGGTGTTCGGCAAGCTGCTGGATCAGACCTCCGTCGAGCAGCTCGACGAGGACCTGCGATGGTTCGCCGGGCTGCTCGGCGAGGTCCGCGACTGTCAGGTGCAACAGCGCAGATTCACCGAAGCGCTCGACGAGTTGCCCGAGGAATTGGTCCTGGGTCCGGTCCGGGCGCGCATTCGCAATGAGTTGCAAGCGATCGAGTTGCCCGCGCGGGCGCGCGTCACCGAGGCCATGGACTCGCCGCGGTACCGGGCGATGATGACGGTGCTGCGGTCATGGCGCACCGCGCCGCCGGTGGATCTCGAGACGCGCACCGCCGAACTCGTCAAGCGGGCGCGTAAGGCCCAGCGGAAAGCCGATCGACGGCTCGTCGCAGCGCTCGATGGCGATGATTTTGACTCCGCGCTGTTGCATCGTGCCCGCAAGGCTGCCAAGCGCGCCCGGTATGCCGCGGAGCTATGTCGGGACGTCGGCGGCTCGAAGCAGACGAAGCGAACGGTCAAGCACTACAAGCAGTTTCAGTCGATCCTGGGCGATCATCAGGACACCGTGGTCGCATCTGCCCTGTTGCGCCGCTTGGCGCTGGCGAGTGGCACGACGGCCGGCGAGAACGGCTTCACCTTCGGCCTGCTGTACGGCCGCGAACAGCGGATAGCTGACGCGTGCCGACAGCAGGCGCGAGAGATGTTGTGATTACGGCACCACCGACGAGCCGATGGTGGGCATGAACTGGCACTGCTTCTCGGTCGTCGTCACCTGACCGAAGATGGTCGACATGATGCTGCCCGAGCCGGTGTCGACGATGGCGGTCAGCGTCGTCGGGCCCTGCGGGTTGATGTCGGCCTGCGGCTTGAGCGTCGCACTGCCCGACTTGCCGGTGGTCAGGTTGACCCAGGTGACGTTCAGCGGCAGCTTCTGCTCGGCGGCGGGGCCGGGCGTGCCCACCGCGGTGAACACGTAGGCGGTCTGGCCAGGGCCGGGGCCCGGGGTCGGAATCTTCGCGGGACCGGCGACGCTGATGGCCGTCGCCAGGATGTTGCCGCCGTCGGCGCCGCAGCCGTTGCTGATCGACGGGTACATGAAGTCCTGCGTGATGGGCGTGCCCGGGCCGAACGCGCCGGCCGGCGCGGGCGCCGGCGCCGCAGCCGGGGCGGCGTCGGGAGCCGGGACCGTCGCGGCGGCCTGGGTGACCGGAGCGGCGGCCGGCACGGCTTCAGGGGCCGGAGCCGGAGCCGGCGCGGGTGCCGGAGCAGGGGCTGCGGCGGGCGCAGGTGCGGGTGCGGCTTCGGGTGCCGGTGCCGGAGCGGCCTCGGCCACCGGGCCGACGGCGTGTACCGGGTCGACACCGGCCGGCAGGTGCGCCTCGGCGCCCGGCACGGCGCCGGGGGCCGGCACGTGGTTCGCGGCCGGGTCGGCGGCGAACTGGTTCACGGCGTTGGCCAGATTCTTCGAATCCGACGGTGCCGCCTTGTTCCCGGCGAACGCCCGGGCTGCTGCCATGAGCAGCTCCGCGGCGCCCGCCGGGTCAGCGGCGGCCTGCTGGATCACCGGGGCGAGAGTCTGCATGGCCGGCAGGCCAGGAGCCTGAAGGCCATCGATGGGCAGCGGCAACGGCAGTGGCGACGCTGGATCAGCGTGCGCGACGGTGGCCGCGCTGATCGTGAGTGCGACGGACGCGCCGAGTGCGACGAACAGCTTCCTCGATTGCATGACTCTCTCCCCGGTTTCGTATCGGTTATCTGGTTACGGCGCGGATCACGGCAAGCCGGAGGTGATGACCGGCGCGAGGCTGGTCAGGCTCATGAGTCCCGGCACGACGCCCGGGATGGCCTGTGCTGCCGGCGCGGCAGCTGCCACAGCGGCGGGTGCGGTGGCCAGCGGCGACGCCGCAGCCGGAGCGGCGAGCGGAGCCGTGGCGGCGGCCAGCGGTGCGGCAGCGGCCGGAGCAGCGGCAGCCAGCGGTGCGGCCAACGGTGCGGTCGCGGCGGCGAGCGGTGCAGTCAGCGGCGAGGTCGCAGCGGTTGCGGCGGTCGCAGCCGGCGCGGCGGCAGCAGCCGGCTGCGGCAGCAGGTTCGCCAGCGGGGTACCGGCCGGCAGCAGCGAGGTCAGGTCACCCGGGAAGGCGATCTGCTTCGGCAGCGGCACCGGCGAGCCCGGAATCTGCGGCAGGTTGATGTTGGCCGACGGGATGATGCCCTGGGCCGGGGCAGGCGCGGCGGCAGCGGCAGGAGCGGCAGCGGCCGGAGCGGTGGCGCCGGGGACCAGGTTCTGCGGCAAGGTCACCGACGCGGTGGCGGCGGGAGCGGCCGGAGCAGCAGCCGGCGCGCCCGAGGTCAGGGCCTGGGTGACACCCGACAGTGCCTGGACCGGAGCCTGGGCGAGTTCGTTGACCAGCGGCGTGCCGGGCACGACGGGGGCCGGGGCCGCGGGGGCCGGGTCGGCGGCGGCGACCGCGCTCAGCGCGATCGCCACCGGCACTGCTCCGGCGGCGGCAATCATGCTGGTGGCCAACAATTTTCCAGTGGTGCGTGTGCGCATTTTGGGGGTCCTCCCGGTCCAAGTCGTGGCGCGTCATCACCGAAGCTATTCAGTTACTGGTGTTACTCAAGTGACACGTGTGGCATTTATAGATCCGTTACTGATCGGAAGGCGAAGGGTGACCGACCGTTACAGTCATGCGATAAACACCGCCACGCGATCAGTTCTCCGCTGGGCGCCGCTGATGCTGGCGCTCAGCGTCGCTGCGCGCTTCGCTTGGACCTACCTAGTGCCCAATGGAGCCAACTTCGTCGACCTCCACGTGTACGTCGGCGGCGCGGCGACGCTCGGCAGTGGCCACCCGCTGTACGACTACGTCTACGCCGACCAGACGCCCGACTTCCCGCTGCCGTTCACCTATCCGCCGTTCGCGGCGGTGCTGTTCTATCCGCTGCACTTCGTGCCGTTCGGTTTGCTGGCGTTCTGCTGGCAGGTCGGCATCATCGGCGCGCTCTACGGCGTGGTGTGGATCAGCTTGCGGCTCATCGGTTCTGCCGATCCCGCGCATCGGCTGGCCATGGCGTGGACGGCCGTCGGCATCTGGACCGAGCCGCTGCGCAGCACGTTCGACTACGGGCAGATCAACGTCATCCTCGTACTGGGCGCTCTCTACGCGGTCTACAGCACCCGCTGGTGGTGGTCCGGTCTGCTGGTCGGTCTGGCCGCCGGGGTGAAGCTGACACCCGCGGTGACGGGCCTCTATTTCCTGGGCGTCCGCCGGTGGGGTGCTGCGGTGTTCGCGGCCGTCACCTTCGCCGGCACCGTGCTGGTGTCGTGGCTGGTACTGCGCGGTCAGGCGCTCTACTACTTCACCGACCTCCTCGGCGACGCCAACCGGATCGGTCCCGTCGCGACGTCGTTCAACCAGTCCTGGCGCGGCGCGATCTCGCGAATCGTCGGCCACGACGCCGGTTTCGAGCCCGCGGTGCTGATCGCGGTGGTGCTGACGGCCGTGCTGGCGGTGTTCGCCTGGCGCGCCGTCTACGGTCCCGACCGGCCCGACCGCCTGGGCGCGCTGCTCGTCGTGCAGTTGTTCGGACTGCTGTTCTCGCCGATCTCGTGGACGCACCACTGGGTGTGGCTGATCCCGCTGATGATGTGGCTGTGGCACGGGCCGTTCGCGGCGCTCGCTTCCGCGCGGGTCTTGCGCTGGACCTGGCTGGTGCTGCTGCTCGTCGGTGTCCCGTGGCTGCTGAGTTTCGCGCAGCCGACGATCTGGGTGATCAGCCGTCCGTGGTACCTGGCGTGGGCGGGGCTGATCTACCCGGTGATGACGGTGGTGACGCTGGCGTGGATGGCTAGACGACGAGTCCGTTGATGTCCGTGGCCATCTCAACGTCCTTGTCGGTGATGCCACCTTCGGAATGCGTGACCAGCGTGAAAGTCACTGTTCGCCAACGGATATCGATGTCCGGATGATGGTCCTTGGCTTCCGCGTGGATCGCCACCCGGCGGACGGCATCGATGCCGTCGAGGAAAGCCGGGAACTTCACGGACCTGCGTAGTGCGCCGTCGACGCGTTCCCAACCTTCGGGCAGTGCGGCGTCTACTTGTTCATCGGTGAGGACGGCCATGGTTTCGAACGTACTCCGGCCCACGCCCCTACGCCGAGAGTGCGGGCTACCGGTGGTGGACCTCGGCGCGTCATCTCGGTAGCCGTCACACTCGACGTGCGGCCGGACCGGCAGCCCACACCTGTCTGTCGATCTGCCTGTGGATAACCGCGTTCGCGTCGGCATTTCTGTCGGTGCCGGCTTCCAAAGTGGCGGTATGGACGAGGTTTTCCGCGGATCGGATGCGCTGCGCGCCGGCGTGCTCACCGAACATCGACTCCGCAACTACTTCCGTCCGGTGTTTCGCGATGTGTATGTCGCCAACGACACGGTGATGACCGCTGCGCTCAAGGCGCGGGCCGCGTGGCTGGCAGTCGGACCCGACGTGGTCCTGGCCGGTGTCTCCGCGGCGGCGGTGCATCGCGCCGAATGGCTTGACCCAGACCTTCCTGCCGTCGTCGTGCGCAACGATCGACACTGCCCATCGGGCATGGTCGTCCATTCGTATGCCCTTGCGCCGCACGAAGTTTGCACGGTGCGCGGCATGCGTGTCACGACACCGGCGCGTACTGCCTTCGATCTCGGCCGGCTGTTGCCGGCGCCGGAAGCGGTGCCGATTCTCGATGCACTGATCCGATCGACGGTGTTGGAGACATCGGAGGTCTGGGATATTGCGGCTGCCCATCCCGGCCTGCGTGGCGTCCGACGGCTGGGAGGCACGGTCGGTCTTGCCGACGGCGGCGCCGAGACTGCGCTTCAGTCGCGCGTCCGCACGCTGTTGGCGAAAGCAAATCTGCCGCCCCTGGAAACCCAAATTCTGGTGGGTGACGAGCTCGGGCCGGTGTTCACCCGAGCTCACATGGGATGGCGACAGTGGCAGGTGGTCGTCCAATGCGATGAGGACCTCGACTGGACCTTGGAACGACGATCGTGGCAGTTCGAGTACACGGAGAACCTGGAACGAATCGGGTGGCGCAATGTGTGGGTGACCGCAGCAATGATGCGCGACCCACGGATGGTGGCGTGGCGCGTCAACGATGCGGTTCGAATCGCGCGCCGTCGACTTCCGCTGAATCGCGGCGCCGAACGTGGCGCTAAGCGGTGACGACACGCGGATGGTTGGCGCGGTAGTCCACACACTCGACGTAGCAAGCCGGGTGGCAAGTAGGTTCAGAGCCGTGATCGTCGTCGCCGGAGCCCTCATCGCCGACGCCAGACTGCTGGTCGCTCAGCGCAATCGGCCGCCGGAACTCGCCGGCCTCTGGGAGCTGCCGGGTGGGAAGGTCGCGCCGGGGGAGACCGACGCGCAGGCGCTGGCCCGTGAACTCCACGAGGAGCTGGGCGTCACCGTGGCCGTCGGGGAGAAGCTGGGCGAGGACGTGCCGTTGTCCGACACCGTCACATTGCGGGCGTATCGGGTGTCGACCGACGACGCGCCCCACGCCCACGATCACCACGCCGTGCGCTGGGTGGGCGCAGCCGACCTGGAAGACCTGCCCTGGGTGCCGGCGGACCGCGCCTGGCTCGCGGAGCTGAAGGACGCGCTGACTCAGTAGTGCAGCTTGTCGCCGACGACGCGCGTCGACGCCATCGCCGTGCCGTGCTGCGCGGTGTACAGCGGGTGCAGCAGCGCGGGGTACTTGCAATGCGGGCAGTCGGTCTTCGGCTTGTTCACCGTGGAGAACGCCAAATGGTGACACGCAGCACACCTCACCACGAAGAATCCGCCCGCCCAATTGGCCAATCCGGCGAATATCGCGGCCGTTGCGCCGAGCGCCAGCACGAACCCGATGACTCCGGTCAACACTTCGTAGATGGTCATGACGGCGACCTCCTCGCGACGCTTCCCGCGGACGTTTCCACGGTACTCGCGAAACTGGCATCGAGGCAGGTCAATAGCTATATCTCAAGCCTTGCGGGCGCGCTTGTAAACCTTCTCGAGATCCTTGCCGTGAACCCCGTGGTGCGCCGCCTTCTGGACCTTGTGCAGCACCAGCGGACACCGCTTGCACCGGGGCTTGCTGCGGCAGCACTTCTTCTTCGGTTTAGCCCCGGCGAGCTTGCTGGCCTTCATCGATTAGCAGTTTTGCCAGGCCGTTCGCGGTTTCGCAAACCGACCCCCTCGCTGCGACAATCTTGGGCGTGAGTGAGCAGGCCAGTGCCGGATTCAGAAATGTCGCCATCGTCGCACACGTCGACCACGGCAAGACGACCCTCGTCGATGCCATGCTGCGGCAGTCCGGAGCCCTGGACCGGGGTGACGACTCCACCGAACGCATCATGGACTCGGGTGACCTGGAGAAGGAAAAGGGCATCACGATCCTGGCCAAGAACACCGCGGTGCACCGGCACAACGCCGACGGCACCGTGACGGTCATCAACGTGATCGACACCCCCGGCCACGCCGACTTCGGTGGTGAGGTCGAGCGCGGTCTGTCGATGGTCGACGGTGTCGTGCTGCTGGTCGACGCCTCCGAGGGCCCGCTGCCGCAGACCCGCTTCGTGCTGCGCAAGGCACTGGCCGCGCACCTGCCCGTCATCCTCGTGGTCAACAAGACCGACCGGCCTGACGCCCGTATCGCCGAGGTCGTCGAGGAGAGCCACGACCTGCTGCTCGACGTCGCCTCCGACCTGGACGAAGAAGCCCAGGCCGCGGCCGAGAAGGCCCTGGACCTGCCGACCCTGTACGCCTCGGGTCGCGCCGGCGTGGCCTCGACCGTCCAGCCCGCCAACGGCGAGGTGCCCGACAGCGAGAACCTGGACCCGCTGTTCGACGTGCTGCTCGAGCACATCCCGGCGCCCAAGGGCAACCCGGACGCCCCGCTGCAGGCCCTGGTCACCAACCTCGACGCGTCGGCCTTCCTCGGCCGTCTGGCGCTCGTCCGGATTTACAACGGCAAGCTCAAGAAGGGCCAGCAGGTGGCCTGGATGCGTGAGGTCGACGGCGCGCCCGTCATCACCACCGGCAAGATCACCGAGCTGCTCGTCACCGTCGGCGTCGAGCGCACACCGACCACCGAAGCCGTCGCCGGCGACATCGTCGCTGTCGCGGGTATGCCCGAGATCATGATCGGCGACACCCTCGCCGACCCCGATCACGCGCACGCCCTGCCGCGTATCACCGTCGACGAGCCGGCCATCTCGGTGACCATCGGCACCAACAGCTCGCCGCTGGCCGGCAAGGTCTCCGGTCACAAGCTGACGGCTCGAATGGTCAAGTCCCGCTTGGATTCCGAGCTCATCGGTAACGTCTCGATCCGCGTTGTCGACATCGGCCGCCCGGACGCCTGGGAGGTCCAGGGCCGTGGTGAGCTGGCGCTGGCCGTGCTCGTCGAGCAGATGCGCCGCGAAGGCTTCGAGATGACCGTCGGCAAGCCGCAGGTGGTCACCCGGCAGATCGACGGCAAGCTGCACGAGCCGTTCGAAGCCATGACCATCGACTGTCCCGACGAGTTCGTCGGCGCCATCACCCAGCTGATGGCCGCCCGCAAGGGCCGCATGGAAGAGATGACGAACCACGCCGCCGGCTGGGTCCGCATGGACTTCATCGTGCCGTCGCGTGGCCTGATCGGCTTCCGCACCGACTTCCTGACCCTGACACGCGGCACCGGCATCGCCAACGCCGTGTTCGACGGCTACCGCCCGTGGGCCGGCGAGATCCGCGCCCGCCACACCGGTTCGCTGGTCTCCGACCGCAGCGGCTCGGTGACCCCGTTCGCGATGATCCAGCTGGCTGACCGTGGTCAGTTCTTCGTCGAGCCGGGCCAGGACACCTACGAGGGCCAGGTCGTGGGCATCAACCCGCGCGCCGAGGACCTCGACATCAACGTCACCCGCGAGAAGAAGCTGACGAACATGCGCAGCTCGACGGCCGACGTCATGGAGACCCTGGCGCGCCCGCTGGAGCTCGGCCTGGAGCAGGCCATGGAGTTCTGCGCCGAGGACGAGTGCGTCGAGGTCACGCCCGAAGTCGTGCGCGTGCGCAAGGTCGAGCTGACCGCGAGCCTGCGCGCTCGCGCCAAGGCCCGCGAGAAGGCCCGCAACTAACGATCCAAGCCGAAAGGCCGGTTGGCGCACGCGTTTTCGCGGAGTGCTAGTCCCCCGCAAGCGGGTGGTGCCCCCAGGCCTTTTTCTGGTTTTGGTCCAGCCAGGCGACGCCATCCTCGGCCGCCTTGATCAGCGCGCCGCGCTCACCGAAGTACGTCGACACCGCGCCGACCCACGGCAGCGCGCTCAAGCGCTGCCACCACTTCGTCGGCTGTGGCCGCTTGGCGATCTCGTCGAACGTCGCGCGCAGGATGCCGGCCAGCTGCCAGACGGTCTTCACGACAACGACCGGCAGCGACGACGTGATGGCCTCCAGGGGCTTCCAGCCGTCCGGCGGGGTTTCGGGAAGCGGGTCCGGTTCCGGGGGCTGCGGCACGTCGAAGTCAGCAGGGAGCTGCCGCCCGCACAACACCGCGGCCAGCAGCCGCACCTGCTCACGCCGATCGGTGACGCCGTATTCGCGGGCCACCGCGCACAACACGATGGCGTCGTTGATGAACCCGGCCAACTCGCTCACCGGCAGCACCCGGGCCAGCCAACCGAACGCGCCCGGTGTGGCCACCAGCAGTGTGTTCAGCGCACCGACGCGGTGCACCCACCAATGGATGCGCTCGTCGCGGCTCAGCCGCTCCCACGCGGCGGTGCCGGGCAGGTCGGCGGCGTTCAGTAGGTGGGCGCCCGCGTTCAACGCGCGGTCCGTGGTGCTGGGGCTGCGACCGGCCTCGGCGCGACGGTGCCCCACCCGCAGCCGACGGACCAGGTCACCCACCCCGCGCGGCGGACGGAGCAGGCGGTGGGTGCGCTTGCGCAGCCCGATCGGGTCGGCTTGTGACAGCACATTGAGCAAGGGGTTGATGACGGCGACGGCGCGGCTCAGCGCGTCGGCGACGTCGGCGTCGGACAGTGGGGTGTACGGCTTCGGCAGTAGGCCCATACCGGAGATTGTGGACCACATCAGGGGCGAGCGGAGCGACGGGGATTTGCATCGGTGGCCTCGGATGGTGGTTCGGGCTCACGGTGCCGATACCCTGACTCTCGTGCCGACCGCCCGCCGCCAGCTGATGACGACAGGCGCACTGGTGTCGGTTCTGGCGCTCGCGGGCTGCACCGTCAGCCCGCCGCCGGCGCCGCGCAGCACCGAGACGACCAAGACCGTCGTCCCGCCGCCACCGAAGATGAGCCAGATCATCATGGCCATCGACTGGATCGGCCCCGGGTTCAACCCGCATCTGCAATCCGACCAGTCGCCGGTCAACGCGGCCATCTCGGCGCTGGTCCTGCCGAGCTCGTTCCGGCCCATCGCCGATCCGGCGGCGCCGTCGGGCTCGCGCTGGGAGCTGGACCCGTCGTTGCTGTTGTCGGCCGACGTGACAAATCAGAACCCGTTCACCGTCACGTACAAGATCCGTCCCGAGGCGCAGTGGACCGACAACGCGCCGATCGCCGCCGACGACTACTGGTACCAGTGGCGCCAGATGGTCAGTCAGCCCGGCGTCGTCGACCCGGCCGGCTACGACCTGGTGACCGGTGTCCAGTCGGTCGACGGCGGTAAGACGGCCGTGGTGACGTTCGCCAAGCCCTACCCGGCCTGGCGGGAGTTGTTCAACAACATCCTGCCGGCGCACATCGTCAAGGACGTGCCGGGCGGTTTCGGTGCGGGCCTCGCGCGGGCCATGCCGGTGACCGGCGGTCAGTTCCGCGTCGAGAGCATCGACCCGCAGCGCGACGAAATCCTGCTGGCGCGCAACGACCGGTACTGGAGCGTGCCGTCGGTTCCCGACCAGGTGCTGTTCCGGCGCGGGGGATCGCCTGCGGCCCTTGCTGATTCGATCCGCAACCGGGACACCCAGGTGGCCCAGGTGCACGGTGGGCAGGCGACGTTCGCGCAACTCGCGGCGATCCCGGGCGTGCGGACCGCACGCATCGTCACCCCGCGGGTCATGCAGCTGACGCTGCGCGCGCAGCGTCCCGCGCTGACCGACGTCCAGGTCCGCAAGGCACTGCTGGGCCTCCTCGACGTCGGCCTGCTGGCCGCCGTCGGCGCGGGCAGCGACAACACCGTGACGCTGGCGCAGGCGCAGATCCGGACACCGTCGGACCCGGGCTACGTGCCGACGGCGCCACCGGCCCTGGACCGCAACGCCGCGATGGACCTGTTGGTGCGTGCCGGGTACAACATCGAGCCCGACGTCGCGCCACCGTCGCCGCCCGGCATGCCACCGCCACCGGGCCACGATCGGCTGGTCAAGGACGGTAAGCCGCTGGGGCTGGCGATCGGCGTCGCCGCCAACGACCCGACGTCGGTCGCGGTGGCCAACACCGCCGCTGACCAACTGCGCAGCGTCGGCATCGAGGCCACCGTGCTGGCCATGGATCCCGTGGCCCTGTACGCCGACGGACTGGAGCGCGTCGACGCGATCGTCGGCTGGCGCCATGCCGGCGGCGACCTGGCGACCGTGCTGGCGTCGCGCTACGGCTGCCCGGGATTGGACGCGACGGCCGTGTCTACTGCGACGCCGCCGGCACCGACCCAGCAGCCGACCCAGCAGCCGACGTCGGCATCGACCTCGAAAACCGCGGTGCCGCAGCCGTCGACACCGACGGTGACGTCGACGGCGCCGACCCTCCCGCTGCCCAAGCCGCTCGGCGGAGATCAGCTGGTGCAGGCGCCCAGTAACTTGACGGGCATCTGCGACCACGCGATCCAGCCGCGGATCGATGCGGCGCTGGCCGGCACCGAGAAGATCGGTGACGTGCTGAACGAGTTGGAGCCCAAGCTCTGGGCGATGGAGACGGTGCTGCCGATCCTGCAGGACACCACGATCGTCGCGGCCGGGCCGACGGTGCAGAACGTCAGCCTCACCGGCGCCGTCCCGGTCGGGATCGTGGGCGACGCCGGCAAGTGGGTCAAGGTCCCCTGAGCGGTTCGTGAGCCGGCGCCGCGGTAGCGGCCGCCCGCTTGGCTGACTGTTCCCGCAGCAGCCGGATGCCGTGCGACGAGTACGCGGCCACCGCGAACACCAGCAGCAGCCAGATCGGCGGATGCGCCAGTTCCCAGACGAACAACGCCGCGAACGCCGGCGCGCGCTGCGTGATGGCGAGGACGCCCGCCGCACATGTCAGGGCCACCGCGGGTACGTGCAGGTGCGTATCGGCCAGGCCGTTGAGCGCGAACGTCGCGACGGTGCCCGCGGCCGCGCCGGTGGCCAGCGCAGGGGTGATCAGGCCGCCGACGGCGCCGACCCGCAGATACAGCGCGGTGAGCAATGGCTTGAGTATCAGGAGTACCGCCGCGGCGGCGAGGCTCAGTTGCGCGTCGACGCTGACGATCAGCACGCTGCGGCCGTTGCCGGGCAGCTCGGGCCGGTAGATCGAGCAGATGCCAGTCGCCAGCCCGGCCAGGGCGACGCCCGGGATGAGCACCCAGGACGTCAGCTGCGGCTTGGGCCCAGCGACTGCCATCAGCTTGTTGAAGACCAGGCCGATCACCACCGCAAGCGGTGCGATGGCCAGCGCAAGCATGGCGAATTGGTACGACAGTGCCGGATCCGGCCAGATGAGATCGCGCTCGAAATGCGTGACGGGGTGCGACACCGCGACCGCCAGGCTCGACGTGATGAGCGCCGTGCCGACGACCTTGGGATGCCAGGTGCCCATCATGACGCGCGCCGCGAAGAACGCCCCGCCCAGCGGCACGCTGTACACCGCGCCCAGGCCGGCGCCCGCGGCGCAGGACAGCAGAATCTCGCGGTCGCGGGCCGTCAACGTCCCGAGTGTCGACGACGTGAGCCGCCCGAGCCACGTCGTCCCATAACTGCTGAGCACCGCGGCCAATTGGCGCGGCGCCGTCTCCCGGCCGAGCGAGGCACCCGTGCCGACGGCCAGTGCCTGCAGCGCCGCGTCGGCCGCCATCGGTAGATGCTGCATCGGCTTCGTGCCGGCGATGGTCGCCGACAACGACGGAGTCCCGCTGCGGCGCCGCAGGATCCACCAGCCGAGCCCCGCGAGCGCCCCGCCGATCGCCGGTGCCAGCGCGCGCCGAACCGGCGAACTGGCGCCGATGCCGTCGAGCAGGAGGCCGTACGAATAGTGGTAGGCGAGATGTTCGACGGCGTGCAGCAGTGAGACCGTCAGTGCCCCGGCGACTCCGGCGAGCAGGCCGGTGAGCAGCACCGCACTGCCGAACTCCAGTGCACGTCGCGTCACCCGGTGAATGTATGCCAGCCTGGGGGATATGGAGACCCCACGGCTGCTGTTCGTCCATGCCCATCCGGATGACGAGACACTGACTACCGGAGCGACCATCGCGCACTACGCGGCCCGCGGCGCCGACGTACGGGTGCTCACGTGCACCCTGGGCGAAGAGGGCGAGGTCATCGGTTCGCAGTGGGCGCAGCTGGCGGTCGACGGAGCAGACCAACTCGGTGGCTACCGCATCGGCGAATTGACCTCGGCGCTGCGGGAATTGGGCGTCGACCGGCCGCGGTATCTGGGCGGGGCCGGGCGTTGGCGTGACTCCGGCATGGAAGGCAGCCCGGCACGGCACCGCCAGCGGTTCGCCGACGCCGACATGGACGAGGCCGTCGCCGAACTGGTGGCGGTGCTGCGGGACTTCCGCCCGCACGTCGTCGTCACCTACGACCCCAACGGCGGGTACGGGCATCCCGACCACATCCAGGCGCACCGGGTGACGACGGCCGCGGTCGCCGCGTCGGCGGGCGACGGCCATCCGGGCGAGCCGTGGCAGGTCCCGAAGTTCTACTGGACCGTGATGGACGGTGAGTCGATGGCCGAGGCCCTCGAATCGCTGAACGGCATCGAACTGCCCGAGAGTTGGGTGCGCATCCCGGCCAGCGCGCTGCCGTTCGACCTCGGGCACCGCATCGACGCCATCATCGACGCGCAGGACAGCCTGCCGGCCAAGGTCGCCGCCATGCGCGCCCATGAGACGCAGGTGACGGTCGAGCCGACCGGCCGGGTCTTTGCCCTGTCCAACAACATCGCGCTGCCGATCAGCGCCCTCGAGCACTACGTGTTGGTCGACGGCAAGCCAGGCGAGCGTGACGACCGTGGTGTGGAAACTGACCTACTCAGCGGGATAAACCTGGCGTGACACCGGGAAGCGGGGGAGTAGGGTAGCCGCCATGGACTCGGATCTGGACCCCAACTTGCAGCACCTGCAGGGCCTCGGCGACAACTATCAGTGGGTCGTCGGTTCGCTGGTTTCGCTGCTCGACAGCATCCCGACCTGACGTCTGTCCCGGTGCGCGCCGACTCCGGTCGGGCGCGTTCGTTGATGCTCGGTGTGCTGGCGCTCGACGGCGTCTTGTCCGCCATTGCCGGCGCACTGTTCCTGCCGCTCTATCTCGGCCCCGTGCCGTTCCCGATCAGTGGCCTGCTCAGTGGTCTCGTCAACGCGGCCCTGGTCTGGGCCGGCCTGCAGTGGACGTCCCGTCCGCGCCTGGCCGCGCTCCCGATGTGGGCCTGGTTGTCGACGGTCGTGCTTCTGCTGCTCGGTGGGCCCGGCGATGACGTGGTGTTCGGCGGCCGCGGAATCATGCAGGCCTCACCGTTGATCTTCTTGCTGCTCGGTGCGACGCCGCCCGGCGTGGTGTTGTGGCGAAATGCCCAGCGGCGCGCCGCATTGCCGGATTAGCGCCCGGGCTCTCTGCACAACTCGCGTCCGGAGTCGTCAACTTTCCTTGACGTCAAGGAAAGTTGACGACTCCTGGTCGACTGTGTGACCAGAGACGGCTGTCCCGGTCCGGGTTCAGCTCTTGGCCGCGTGGCTTGCCGAACCGGCACTTTGGCCGCCGGTCGCGCCCTGCGACTGGCCGGTGCCCTTGTCGCCCTTGGTCTTGCCGCTTGCGGCCTTGTCGCCCTTGCCGGGCTTCGCGGTTCCGGTGGTGCCGGTCGGGTGATCCGTGGCGGCGTTGGTGTTCTTGGCCTCGGTCTTGTCGCCCGCCTTCTTGCCGGGCTTCTTGACGGGCTTGGGTGCCTTGACCTCGTCCTGCGGCTTGGCCGGGCCTTCGGAGTCGCCGGTTGCCGGAGTGCCCGACTTGGGCTCGGTCGTCGGGTCGGCCTTGGGGTCGGTCTTGGGCTCGGTCTTCGGGTCGGCGGCTTTCGGATCCGCCTTCGGGTCCGCCTTGGGCTCGGCCTGTGGGTCGGTCGGCTGCTGCCCGGCTTCGGTGCCCGTGGTCTGCGTGCTCTTGTCGTCGGACTTGGCCTTGTCGTCCGCCTTCGTCGGCGTCACAGCCGGCGTCTCGGCAGGCTTCTCGGCGGTCTTGTCCGCAGGGTTGTCAGCGGCCTTGTCGGCCGGGGTCTGCGCGGCGGTCGGCGCGAGCTTGCTCGCCGGGTCGGTCTCCGCGGCGACCTTGTCGGCGGCGACCTTGGCGGGCACCAGGGCGGCGGCCAGGCTGGTCAGCGTGGTCTGGACCGTCTTGGCGATCGACTCGAGCGTCGTCTGTGTGGCGGCGAGCGATCCGATGGGCGGCAGCGGCGGAATCGGCGGGATGAGCCACCCGAAGAAGTAGTTGAACTCCGCGATACCGAAGTTGATGACGTCGTTGACCGAGTAACGGATGGCGTTACCGATGCCGTTGACCCACACGCCCAGGTTGAGCGGATTGTTCACGATCGGCACGACTGCCTGGTAGAAGATGTTGTCCGAGACCGGCCGGATCAGCGTCCAGTAGAAGATGTCGGTCTGGGCGGCGACCGTGCCCGCGAACGGCACGAACCAGTTCAGCCAGTAGAGAACGTCGGTGGCGTAGTCGACGCCCCAGTCCACCCAGGCCTGAATGCCGGTGTACGCGTTGGTCAGCCAGTCACTGGCCGCGTTCGTCGGGGTGACGACCGGCCCGGCTGCCGACGGTGCGGCCGCCAACGGGTTCGGCCCGACCTTGGGGACGACGCCCGCGGCAGGCAGCTTGGGCGGTGCCGGCGGCGCCATGTTGCTCGCCGCGGCCAGCAGCTTGACCATGGCCTCGGTCAGGTGCGGCTGGACGGTGGTCGGGTGGGCCGGGACCGCGACGTCGGCGGGAACCACCTGGATGGGGGTCAGTGCGAGAGCTGTGGCGGTCGCAGCGGCGGCGCCCGCCATCACATACGAGCGGACAGAAACGGACACCATGACTCCTTGAACTGATCGCGTCCCGACCCACTGAACTTACGCGCTCGTCACCAAATTCGGCTAATAGTCTGCGGGTTTGCTGTGGGTGTCGAGGCATGGGGCGCGCGCCGCGCCGACGAGCTGGCGCTACTGTGGCCGGTATGCCAGGCGCAGTGGTTTCAGAATGTGAGACGCGCGGATGAACGTCGACTTCATCGGGGTTACACGGAAGTGGCTCTGAACCCCCAGAACGGCGCAGACCTGCCTCTTCCCGTGGTCCCACCGCTCGCCGCCCCCGCATCGTCGTCCGCCTTACGTCGCGTGCTGCGCCGCGCTCGTGATGGTGTGGCGCTGAATGTGGACGAGGCTGCGATCGCGATGACGGCCCGCGGCGACGATCTCGTGGATCTCTGTGCGAGTGCCGCCCGGGTGCGTGACGCCGGGCTCGAAGCAGCGGGCCGGCGCGGCGCGACCGGCCGGTTGCCGGTGTCGTATTCGCGCAAGGTGTTCATCCCCGTCACTCATCTGTGCCGCGACACCTGCCATTACTGCACGTTCGTGACGGTGCCGGGCAAGCTGCGCGCCCAGGGCATGGGCATGTACATGGAGCCCGACGAGATTCTCGACGTGGCCCGCCGCGGCGCCGAGTTGGGATGCCAGGAGGCCCTTTTCACCCTCGGTGACCGTCCGGAAGACCGCTGGGACGAGGCCAAGCAGTGGCTCGACGAGCGCGGCTATGACTCCACGCTCGACTACGTGCGGGCCATGGCCATCCGTGTCCTCGAGGAAACGGGTCTGCTGCCGCACCTGAATCCCGGCGTCATGAGCTGGTCGGAACTGTCTCGGCTCAAGCCGGTGGCGCCGTCGATGGGCATGATGCTCGAGACCACGTCGCGGCGGCTGTTCGAGACCAAGGGCCTGGCGCACTACGGCAGCCCCGACAAGGACCCGGCGGTGCGCCTGCGCACGCTCGACGACGCGGGCCGGCTGTCGATCCCGTTCACCACGGGCCTGCTGGTCGGTATCGGTGAGAATCTCACCGAACGGGCCGAGACCATGCACGCGATCCGCAAGTCGCACAAGGAATTCGGGCACGTGCAGGAAGTCATCGTGCAGAACTTCCGGGCCAAGGACCACACGGCCATGGCGGCCACCCCCGATGCCGGGATCGACGATTTCCTGGCCACCATCGCGGTGACCCGCCTGGTGCTGGGCCCGAAGATGCGGATTCAGGCGCCGCCGAATCTGGTGTCCCGCGAGGAATGCCTGGCGCTGATCGGTGCCGGCGTGGACGACTGGGGCGGGGTGTCGCCGCTGACGCCCGACCATGTGAATCCGGAACGTCCGTGGCCGGCGCTGGACGATCTGGCCGGGGTGACTGCTGAAGCGGGTTATGACCTGGTGCAGCGGTTGACGGCGCAGCCCTCGTACGTGCAGGCCGGGGCGGCGTGGATCGACCCGCGCGTGCGCGGGCATGTCGATGCGCTGGCCGACCCGGAGACCGGGTGGGCGCGTGAGGTGAACCCCGTCGGCCTGCCGTGGCAGGAACCCGACGAGGCATCAGAGTCGTTGGGCCGCACCGATCTGCACACCGCGATCGACACCGAGGGCCGGCTGACCGAGACGCGCAGCGACCTCGGTAGCGCGTTCGGTGACTGGGAGTCCATCCGGGAGAAGGTTTCCGAGCTGGCGGCTCGTGCCCCAGAGCGCATCGATACCGACGTGCTGGCCGCGCTGCGGTCGGCCGAGCGCGACCCGGGCGGTTGCTCCGACGACGAGTACCTGGCACTGGCGACTGCTGATGGTCCGGCGCTGGATGCCGTTGCGGCGCTGGCGGATTCGCTGCGGCGGGATGTCGTGGGTGATGACGTCACGTTCGTGGTGAACCGGAACATCAACTTCACCAACATCTGCTACACGGGCTGCCGGTTCTGCGCGTTCGCGCAGCGCAAGGGTGACGCCGATGCCTACTCGCTATCGACCGACGAGGTCGCCGACCGGGCCTGGGAGGCGCATGTCGCCGGGGCCACCGAGGTCTGCATGCAGGGCGGCATCGATCCGGAGTTGCCGGTGACCGGGTACGCCGATCTGGTGCGGGCGGTGAAGAAGCGGGTGCCGTCGATGCACGTGCATGCCTTCTCGCCGATGGAGATTGCCAACGGTGTCACGCGCAGCGGGTTGTCGGTGCGCGAGTGGCTGACCTCGCTGCGGGAAGCGGGCCTGGACACCATCCCGGGCACCGCCGCCGAGATCCTCGACGACGAGGTCCGCTGGGTGCTGACCAAGGGCAAGCTGCCGACCGCCGAGTGGATCAACGTGGTGACCACGGCGCACGAGGTGGGGCTGCGGTCGTCGTCGACGATGATGTACGGGCACGTGGACACCCCGAAGCATTGGGTGGGGCACCTCAACGTGCTGCGCGGAATCCAGGACCGCACAGGCGGTTTCACCGAGTTCGTGCCGCTGCCGTTCGTGCACCAGTCCTCGCCGCTGTATCTGGCCGGCGGGGCGCGGCCCGGACCGACGCACCGTGACAACCGTGCGGTGCACGCGCTGGCGCGGATCATGCTGCACGGCCGGATTCCGAGCATCCAGACCTCGTGGGTCAAGCTCGGGGTGGAGCGCACGCAGGTGATGCTGCAGGGCGGTGCCAATGATCTCGGTGGCACGCTGATGGAGGAGACGATCTCCCGCATGGCCGGTTCGGAGAACGGCTCTGCCAAGACCGTCGCCGAGCTGGTCGCCATCGCCGAAGGCATCGGCCGCCCGGCCCGCCAACGCAGCACCGACTACTCGCCCCTGGCGGCTTAGCTTCTCCCGCGAGCGGGCGTGTTTGCACGTGCTTTCGCGGTGTGTCGCGTGGGCTTAAAGCGCGCTCACAGGTAGCGAGTGTCAGGCTGGGATCTGTGAACACGATTGGCGACATCCCCGCCCACCCGTTTTTCGTCCACTTCATCGTGGTGCTGGCGCCACTGACCGCCATTCTCGCAATTCTCTGCGCGGTGTGGAGCGCAGCCCGCGAGCGGCTCGTCTGGTTGACGCTGGCCTTGGCGGTCGTGTTGACCGTGCTGACGCCGCTGGCCACGGAGGCCGGCGAGTGGCTGGAGCACCAGCAGCAGACCCGGACACCGATCCTGCACGAGCACACGGAACTCGGTGACACGGCGATCTATTTCGCGCTGGGGCTGCTGGTGGTGTCGTTGGCGCTTGCGTTCCTGCACCGGTGGGGCGCACGCCTCGGTGAACGGCGTGGCGTCGCCGGCGTTGCGGTGGCGGTACTGGCTGTGCTGATCGGCGTTGCCTCGATCTATCAGATCGTGCGTATCGGCGACTCGGGCGCTCGCGCGGTGTGGGGCAGCGGCGGGTCGTAACCCGCCGCACGTGCGCACGGGCTGCTATGCCGAGCGTGGCGCTTGCCGGTGACGACACGCCGCGCGGAGCGCGGCAACGCCCACGCTCGACGTAGGGCCGCGACCCGCGCAGTGGCTGACTAGAGCTTGGCCGCCAGCTCGGTCCCCTGACGGATGGCCCGCTTGGCGTCCAGCTCGGCTGCCACGGCGGCGCCGCCGATGACGTGCGGCTCGATGCCGACCTCGCGCAGCCCCACTTCGAGATCGCGGACCGACTCCTGGCCGGCGCAGATCACTACGTTGTCGACCTCGAGGACGCGGGCTCCGGACCGGTCCGGACCGAAGCTGATGTGCAGGCCGGCATCATCGATCTTCTCGTAGTTCACGCCGGAAAGCTGCTGCACATCTTTGGCTTTGACCGACGCCCGGTGCACCCAGCCGCTGGTCTTGCCGAGCCCGCGACCCTGGGCGCCCTTGGTGCGCTGCAGCAGGTACACCTCGCGGGCCGGCGGCAGCGGGATCGGCGTGGCCAACCCACCACGGGAGTCGCCGCCGTCGGCGATGCCCCACTCGGCGCGCCATTCCTTCAGATTCAGGGTGGGGGATTCATCGACGGTGAGGAACTCGCTGACGTCGAAACCGATGCCGCCGGCGCCGATCACGGCGACCCGCTTGCCGACTGCCGCTCCCGTCAGGGCCTCCGCGTACGACAGCACCATCGGATGGTCGATGCCCGGGATCGCGGGCATGCGCGGTGCGACGCCGGTGGCGAGCACGACGTCGTCGTAGCCGGCGAGCTCGTCGGCGGACGCCCGGGTGTTCAGCCGGACATCCACACGGTGCTTGGCGAGCATCGTGGTGTAGTACCGGAGGGTCTCGTTGAACTCTTCCTTGCCGGGAATCCTTCGGGCCAAATCGAATTGGCCACCGATGTGGTCGCCGGCCTCGAACAGCGTCACGTCGTGTCCACGCTGGGCGGCGGTGACGGCGGCCGCCAGGCCTGCGGGTCCGGCGCCGACCACCGCGACCCGCTTCGTCACCCGGGTCTTGCCCAGCACCAACGTGGTTTCGTGCCCGGCCCGCGGGTTCAACAGGCACGACACCGTCTTGTGCACGAACGCGTGATCCAGGCAGGCCTGGTTGCAGGCGATGCAGGTGTTGATCTCGTCGGCGGCGTCGTGCTGCGCTTTGCGGACCCAGTCCGGGTCGCTCAGCAGCGGCCGCGCCATCGAGATCAGTTGCACCGCACCGTCGGCCAGGATCTGCTCGGCGGACTGGGGCATGTTGATGCGGTTTGACGCCACCACGGGGATGGTGACGTGCTGCGCCACCGCGTTGCTGATGTCCGCGAACGCGCTGTTGGGTACCGACGTGACGATGGTCGGCACCCGCGCTTCGTGCCAACCGATGCCGGTGTTGATGATCGTCGCCCCAGCGGCTTCGATTTCAGTTGCCAGCGTGAGGATTTCCTCCCACGTCTGGCCGTCTTCGACGTAGTCGGCCATGGACAGCCGGTAGCAGATGATGAAGTCGTGGCCGACGGCCTCGCGCGTGCGGCGGACGATCTCGACCGGGAAGCGGCGGCGCCTCTCGGGTGTGCCGCCCCAGGCGTCGGTGCGTTTGTTGGTGCGCGGCGCCAGGAACTGGTTCAGCAGATAGCCTTCGCTGCCCATGATCTCGACGCCGTCGTACCCGGCTTCGCGGGCCAGCAGTGCGCATTTCACGAAGTCGTTGATGGTGCCCTTGACGTCGCGCAGAGCCCGCGGCCGGAAGGGGTTGATCGGGGCCTTGATCGACGACGCGCTGACCGAAAGCGGATGGTACGCATAACGTCCCGCGTGCAATACCTGCAGCAGGATCTTGCCGCCTTCGGCATGCACCGCGCCCGTGATTCGGCGGTGCCGGCGGGCGTCGCTCGATGACAGCATCTCGGCGGCGAACGGCAGCAGCCAACCGGTGCGGTTGGGCGCGTATCCGCCGGTGATGATCAGACCGACCCGACCGCGGGCCCGCTCGGCGAAGTACTCGGCCAGCTTGCCGGTGTCGCGGGCGCGGTCCTCGAGGCCGGTGTGCATCGAGCCCATGATCACCCGATTGCGCAGCGTGGTGAAGCCAAGGTCCAACGGCGACAACAGGTTCGGATAGGGGTTGGTCATGGTGTTCCTTCTAGGGCGAGCAGAATTTCGTCCAACCAGTCCACCGATCCCTGCTCGGCGCGGATACCGCCGCGCAGCACCAGGTATTGGTGCAGCGCGCTGCCGGTGAGCGCGGAAGGGTCGGGGAACTGACGTTTTTCATAGCCGCGGTAGGTGTCGAGCAGCGTGGCGCGTTCGGCGCGCAGCGCGCGAATCTGCTCGCGCAGGGCGGCGGTGCTGTCCACGGATCCGTAGGTCGCGCCGCGCAGCTTCACCGCGAGTTCGCGGGTGCGGGCGTCGGTCACGGAACTGCCGCGGCCGGTGAGCGGTTCGGCGATCCAGCGTTCGAGTTCGGCCCGGCCGGCGGCGGTCACCGAATAGACCTTCTTGTCCGGCCGGCCGTGCTGCGCGACGACCTCGACACTGACCCAGCCGTCGGCGCCCATGGTGCGCAGCGTCTTGTAGATCTGCTGGTGGGTGGCGGCCCAGAAGTAGCCGATCGAGCGGTCGAATCGGTTGGCCAGTTCGTAACCCGAACCGGCTTGTTCGCACAACGCCACGAGGATGGCGTGGGGGAGGGCCACGGCACGAGCTTAGGTGCTACCGGCGGTCCTATGCAACAAATTGCAAAGGCGAAAATGACACGCGTAAAAAGCTGTGTCGGGAACTAGTCGGACGGTATGTGCAACGTCTAGTATCAGTAACCACGCGCCACCCTTCCCGGGCGGCGCGTAAAGTTAGGTGACACTGAGCCAGACGCTTCGGTACGGGCGCACCATACTGACGTCTGCTCGTTGTATTCCTGACGAGCCAGCAGCCCACTGGAACAGGAGAACCACCGGTGACGTACGTCATTGCCGAACCCTGCGTCGACGTCAAAGACAAGGCATGTATCGAAGAATGCCCGGTCGATTGCATCTACGAGGGTGCACGCATGCTGTACATCCACCCCGATGAGTGCGTGGACTGCGGCGCGTGCGAGCCCGTCTGCCCCGTCGAGGCCATCTACTACGAGGACGACGTCCCCGATCAGTGGAGCGGGTACACCCAGAACAACGCCGACTTCTTCGCCGAGCTCGGCTCGCCGGGTGGTGCGTCGAAGGTCGGCCAGACCGACAACGACCCGCAGGCGGTCAAGGATCTCGCGCCGCAGGGCGAGTGACCCTGTCCGCTAGAGCCAAGGTCTCGGCCGCTCTGCCGGTGTTCCCCTGGGACACCCTGGCGGAGGCGACCGCGACCGCTCGTGCCCATCCGGACGGCATCGTCGATCTGTCCGTCGGCACGCCGGTGGATCCGGTGGCCGACGTCATCCGGGAGGCGCTGGCCGCTGCCAGTGCCTCACCGGGCTACCCGACGACGGCCGGTACGCCTGCCCTGCGCGCATCGGCGGTGGCTGCCCTGCAGCGTCGCTATGGCATCACGGGACTGCCGGAGCAGGCGGTGCTGCCGGTCATCGGCACCAAAGAGGTCATCGCCTGGCTGCCGACACTGCTCGGGTTGGGGGCCGCCGACACCGTCGTGGTGCCCGAGCTCGCCTACCCGACCTATGACGTCGGCGCCCGGCTGGCCGGTGCGCAGGTGCTGCGGGCCGATTCGCTGACCCAGATCGGGCCCCAGGCGCCCGCGCTGGTGTACCTGAACTCGCCCAGCAACCCGACCGGCAAGGTGCTCGGCGTCGACCACCTGCGCAAGGTTGTCGGCTGGGCGCGCGAGCGCGGCGTCGTCATCGCGTCCGACGAGTGCTACCTCGGCCTGTCGTGGGACGCTCAGCCGCTGTCGGTGCTGCACCCCGACGTCTGCGACGGTGACCACACCGGTCTGCTGGCCGTCCACTCACTCTCCAAGACCTCCTCGCTGGCCGGCTACCGCGCCGGCTTCGTCGCCGGTGACCCGGAACTGGTCGCGGAACTGCTGGCGGTGCGCAAGCACGCCGGGATGATCGTCCCGACGCCCGTGCAGTCCGCGATGGTCGCCGCCCTCGACGACGACGAGCACGAACGCGTCCAGCGCGACCGGTACGCCAAGCGCCGCGACGCGCTGCTGGCGGCGGTCCGGGGCGCCGGCTTCACCGTCGAGCACTCCGAGGCCGGCCTGTATCTATGGGCCACCCGTGGTGAGTCCGGCCGCGCGACGCTCGCCTGGCTGGCCGAACGCGGCATCCTCGTCGCCCCTGGCGAGTTCTACGGCCCGGCCGGCGAGCAGTTCGTCCGCATCGCACTCACCGCGACAGACGAACGCATCGCCGCCGCGGTCTCGCGATTGGCTTAGTTCCTTCCCGCTACTGTCCTCGGGCATGCAGGTATTCGCTGCCTTGTCGCCTGAGCTGCCCCTGACACAGGTGCCGGCCTGCGTGCGCCGCGTCGAGCGGCTCGGGTTCGACGGATTGCACATCGCTGAGACGACGCACGATTCACTCGCCGTGGCACTGCTGGCCGCCGAACACACCGAGCGGCTGACCATCCGCACGGCCGTCACTCTGGCTTTCGTCCGCAGCCCCATGCTGACCGCCTACGCGGCCTGGGACCTTCAGACGTTCTCGAACGGGCGATTCGAATTGGGTCTCGGCACCCAGATTCGGCAGAACATCGAAGACCGATTCGGTATGCCGTGGAGCGAACCGTGCGCACGGATGGGCGAGTACCTCGGCGCCCTGACCGCGATATTCGAAGCGTTCCGCACCGGCGAGTCGGTGCACCATGAAGGCGATGTCTATCGCATCACGCGCCTGCAGCCATACTTCAACCCGGGGCCGAACAACCTTGCGCCGCCGCGCATCTGGCTGGGTGCGGTGAACGCCGGGATGTGCGAACTGGCCGGCGGGAAGGCCGACGGCGTCGTCACACACTCGACCAATTCCGATCCGGAATATCTGAGAGATGTTGTGCGCCCGGCACTTCAGCGCGGCGCGCAGGCCGCCGGCCGGTCCGCGATCCCGGAGCTCGTGGCGTCGACCGCGGTGGCGACCGGCAGCACCGACCTGCGGGTCGAGCAGGAACGCGAGCGGCAACGCCGGATGCTGGCTTTCCTGCTCTCAACGCCTGCCTACGCGACGACGCTGAAACGACGCGGCTGGCACTCTTTGGCTGATGACCTCCGTGACCTCATCAAGCAACAGCAGTGGGACTGTCTGCCCACAGTGCTCGGCGATGGCGTGCTCGATCAGCTGGTGACGACCGGGCGATACGACCAGTTGCCGGATCTGTTGCGCGCCAAGTACGACGGCATCGCGGACGGGGTTGTGCTGCCGCCGGTCAGTGCTGACGCGAATGAGGATGAGCCGGTGCGGGCCTGTGTCCGGGACCTGCAGACCGGAGCGCACGGTCGCCGCGACTAGGCGGGCGCTCAGTCCACATCAAGCTGCGGCGGCACGGCCGAAGCCAGCGCCGCCCGGCACGCCACGATGGCCGGCGTCTTGCTGATGGCGGTCCGCGTCGCTGTGAACACCACACGCCGACGCGGATCGACGTCGATGACGCGTACCTCCGGACGACGCCGGACGCGCATCAGGTCGGGCAGGATGGCGACCGCATTGCCGTTCTCGATCAGAGCGATCTGGGCTTCGAGGTCGTCGGTCTCGAAGCGGACGTCGGGCTCGAAACCTGCTTTCCGGCAGAGCTGTTCGGCCCAGTGCCGGGAGGCGGTGCCTTCGGGCTCCATCGTCCACGGCAGATCGGCGGCATCCTCGACCGAGGCGATGCGGTCCCACGGATCTCCGCTCGGTGGGACGGCCAGCCGCAGCAGGTCGGTGGTCAGCGGAGCCCGGTGCAGATCGGGATACGCGCGCGCGGCATGCCCCGGATACTCCTCGGCGATCACCAGATCGAACTCGCGCAACCAGGTCTCGTAGAGCGCCTGCTCCGGTTCGCGTTGCGACATCGTCACCCGCAGCCGTGGGTGACGCGTCGCCAATTCCGTCAGCATCTGTGGCATGAAGGCCGAGGCCGCCGATTGGAAGACGGCCAGCCGAACGGTGCCGGACGCCTCGTCGCTCTGCACCGCGACATCGGAGGCGGCCTGCTCGAGCCGCGCCAAGATGACCGCGGTGTGCTCGACGAGCACCTCTGCCGCGGGGGTGAGCCGCAGCCGGCGTCCCACCTTCTCCAACAGCGGCACGCCCACCTCGCGCTCGAGTTGGCTCAGCGCCTGCGATATCGACGACGGGCTTTGGTGCAGCGCCTCGGCGACCTCGGACAACGTCCCGCGCAGGCTCAGCTCGTGCAGCAGACGCAGCCGCCGGGTATCGAGCAGGTCAGCACGCTGATGTTTCATTTTTGTTTAATCTTTTCTGTCAGAAAACATCGCTTTATTTTAAGTGTCTGGCGCGCTCATGATGGGCAGATGACCCAGCTAGGCAGTGACGAAGATCTGCTGACCGATGTCGTGAGCCAGGTCCGGTCCTGGCTCGACGACGCCGCCCGCCTGCCCGTCGCCCCTGCGGGCCGGCGGTTGGCCGACGTGCTGCGCGATCCGCACGGCCTGGATTTCACCGTCGGCTTCGTCGACCGCGTGATCCGGCCCGAAGACCATCGGGTCGCGGCGGCCAACCTGCGGGCCCTCGCGCGCAACGCTCCGGCCTTCCTGCCGCTGCACGAACGGCTGTTGATCAAGCTCGGCGCCCTGGTGTCGGTGATCGCGCCCGGCCTGGTCATCCCGGTCGCCCGGAAGGCGTTGCGCCAGATGGTCGGTCACCTCCTCGTCGACGCGACCGATGCCCGCCTCGGCCGATCCATCGCACGGATCCGCAATCGTGGTGTCGGGCTCAACATCAACCTGCTCGGTGAGGCCGTGCTCGGCCAGGCCGAGGCGGCCCGACGGCTGCAGGGCACCGAACGGCTGCTCGCCCGCCCCGACGTCGACTACGTGTCGATCAAGGTCTCGGCTACCGTGCCGCCGCACTCGCCGTGGGCGTTCGACGAAGCCGTCGACCACATCGCGGAGAACCTGCTGCCGTTGTTCACCCAGGCGGCGACCGCGCCGACGAAGAAGTTCATCAACCTCGACATGGAGGAGTACCGCGACCTGGAGCTGACCATCGCGGTGTTCACCAGGTTGCTCGACCGGGCCGAACTGCTGGACCTCGAAGCCGGGATCGTGCTGCAGGCCTACCTGCCCGATGCGCTGAGCGCGATGATGCGCCTGCAGGATTGGGCCCGCGCGCGCCGCGAGCGGGGTGGCGCGGGCATCAAAGTCCGGTTGGTCAAGGGCGCCAACCTGCCCATGGAACACGTGGAGGCCTCGCTGCACGGCTGGCCCGCGGCGACCCTGCCGACCAAACGGGACACCGACACCAATTACAAGCGGGTGCTGGATTACGCACTGCGGCCCGAGCACACCGCGAATGTGCGTATCGGCGTCGCGGGACACAACCTCTTCGACATCGCGTACGCGTGGACGCTCGCGGGGCGTCGCGGCGTGCGGGACCGAGTGGAGTTCGAGATGCTGCTGGGGATGGCAGAGGCGCAGGCCGAAGCCGTCCGGCGCACCGTCGGCGGTCTGCTGCTGTACGTACCGGTGGTGCACCCCAAGGACTTTGACGTTGCGATCGCCTACCTCGTACGGCGGCTGGAGGAAGGCGCCAGCCAGGACAACTTCATGTCCGCGGTGTTCGAGCTGCACGACGACCAGTCGCTGTTCCAGCGCGAGAAGGACCGGTTCGTCGCGTCGCTCGCGGATCTCGTGGGGGAGACCGTCATTCCGGTGCCCAACCGTCGTCAGGATCGCCGTACCGATGATCCGCGCGCAGCGCAGTGTCCGGCCGGCGGCTTCGCGAATGTCGCCGACACCGATCCGGCGCTGCCCGGAAATCGGCTGTGGGGGCGGGCGATCACCGAGCGGATCGCCGCGTCGTCGACCGGCGTGGAGCTGGTGGCCGAGCACACCGTGTCGAGTTCAGACGCGCTCGACGGGATCATCACCGACGCCGTGACCGCGGGCGCGATGTGGGCGGCGCTGACCGGTGCCCAACGGGCGGCGGTCCTTCGGCGTGCGGCGGCGACGCTGCAAGGGGCGCGGGCGGAATTGCTCGAGGTGATGGCATCCGAGTGCGGCAAGACGCTGGATCAGGGTGATCCGGAGGTTTCCGAGGCCATCGATTTCGCGAACTACTATGCGGCACAAGCAGAACAACTGGACTCCGTCGACGGTGCCGGCGCGGTGCCGGCCGGGTTGACGGTGGTCACGCCGCCATGGAACTTCCCGGTTGCGATCCCCGCCGGATCGGTCCTGGCCGCGCTGGCCGCGGGCAGCCCCGTCGTCATCAAACCCGCCACACAAGCCAGGCGCTGCGGATCCGTTATGGTGCACGCGCTTTGGGATGCCGGGGTGCCGCGCGACGTGCTGCGGTTGGTGCACCTCGACGAGGGCGAGCTCGGCACTCAGTTGGTATCCGACCCGCGGGTCGCGCGGCTCATCCTCACCGGTGCATTCGAAACCGCCGAGCTGTTCCGCAGCTTCCGGCCCGACCTGCCGCTGCTGGCCGAGACCAGCGGTAAGAACTCCATCATCGTCACCCCGCATGCCGATCTCGATCTCGCGGTGAAAGACCTGGTGTACTCGGCCTTCGGGCATGCCGGCCAGAAGTGTTCGGCAGCGTCGCTCGGCATTCTGGTGGGTTCCGTCGCCCGGTCCGCGCGGTTCCGCGACCAGCTCGTCGATGCCGTCACGTCGCTGAAGGTGGGCTACCCGTCGGACCCGACCGCACAGGTGGGGCCCATCATCGAACCCGCGCATGGCAAACTGCTGCGGGCGCTCACGCAGCTGGCACCGGGGGAGCAGTGGCTGGTGGAACCCCGCCGGCTCGATGACACCGGCCGGCTCTGGTCGCCGGGAGTCAAGACCGGCGTCCGGCGCGGCTCGGAGTTCCACCTCACCGAGTACTTCGGGCCGGTTCTGGGCCTCATCGCCGCCGCCGACCTCGATGAGGCGATCGCCATCCAGAACCAGGTCGACTACGGCCTGACGGCCGGCCTGTACAGCCTGGACCGCGATGAGATCGAACGCTGGCTCGATCGGGTCGAGGCGGGCAACGCCTATGTGAACCGCTCGACCGTCGGGGCGATCGTGCGGCGGCAGCCCTTCGGCGGGTGGAAGAAGTCGGCGGTCGGTGCGGGCGCGAAGGCCGGCGGTCCGAATTACCTTATCGGGCTCAGCGATTGGCGTTCCGCGCCGGCGCGCCAGACGGCCCCGCTGGCACCGCCGGTGCGCGCGATCCTGGACGCCGCACGGACTTTCGCGCTGGATACCGGGGAACTCGATTTCCTCGAACGGTCCTGCGGCTCCGACGCACATGCCTGGGCGACTGAGTTCGGCGTCGCGCGCGATGTCTCCGGCCTGATGGCGGAGAAGAACGTCTTCCGGTACCTGCCCGTGCCGGTCACGGTGCGCGCCGAGGATGCGGATCCGGCAGCCCTGCTGCGCGTGGTCGGGGCGGGCATTCTGGCCGGCTCCCGCGTGACCGTCTCCACCCCGGCGCCGCTCGCTGCGGCGATCGCCGGCACGTTGGCTACCGCCGGCGTCGTCTACCGAGTGGAAGATTCGGTGTCGTGGCGGAAGACGTTGCGCGACAACGCCCCTGGACGGGTTCGCCTGCTCGGCGGCAGCCGCGAACAGTTCGCTCACGACAGTGCCGGCGACGTCGGCATCGCGCTCTACGCGGGGCCGGTTGTCGAAGCCGGGCGGATCGAGCTGCTGACGTTCCTGCACGAGCAGGCGATCGCCGTGACGGCGCACCGATTCGGTTCTCCGACGCCGTTGTCCGAGAACCTCTTCGGTGACGCGGTGCCTCAGAGCGCGTAGGCGAGCTTGAACTTGTTGAGCAGATACGGCCCCGACACCACCGGCGCGTAGCGCGGCGGATTGTCGGCCGTCGCGCACGTGGGGATGCACTCGATGACGGCGTCGAAGTTGGGCTGATGGAAGAACGGCAGACTGAACCGCTCGCCGCCCGCGCCGTTGCTCACCACGCGGTGCACGGTGCTGACCCAGCGGTCATTGGTCCACCGGGCCAGCAGGTCACCGATGTTGATGACAAACGAGCCGGGGACAATGGGCACATCGATCCATTCGCCGTGGTCACCCCGAACCTGTAGCCCGCGCTGGGATTCGTCCTGCAGCAGGATCGTGAGATTGCCCCAGTCGGTGTGCTGGCTCAGCCGGATTTCGCCGGCCGGCCGATTGTCGGCCGGGTAGTAGTTGGCCATCAGGTTGGAGTTGTGGCGGTCGATCGACGCGTCGAACCAGTCCTCACGCAGGCCGAGGGCGAGCGCGAACAGCCGGGAGAGTTCGGTCGCCAGCAATTCCATTTCGGCGTAGTAGCGCTCGTAGGCCGCGCGGAATCCCGGGAGGTCGGGCCACCGCTCGGCGACGGCCACCCGCTCGTCGGTCCAGCCGTGGCCGCCCAGTCCCTCTGGGTTGCCCAGCGGGAAGTGGACGAACTTCTCGACCCGGTCCGGCGCTTGATGTTCGGCCTCGACGTCCGCGCCGTCGTTGGTGGCCGCGAGCTTGCCCGCGCTGCTGAATCCCCGGGCCAGCGGGTCGCCGGGAAGTGCCCGGACCCGGTCCTTTTCGGCCTGCGGCAGCGCGAAGAAGTCGCGCAGGGCGTGATTGACGTCGCTGATGGCCTTGTACGGCACGCCGTGCCCGACCAGGAGCAGGAAGCCACTGGTCTCGCAGCAGCGGCCGATCGCGTCGGCCACCGCCTGGCGCCGGGTCGCGTCGCCGCTGCGGGCGCTGCTGATGTCTATCACGGGGACGAAGCCGTCCTGCAGAACGACGCGGTCGACAATCACTTCTGGTTGGGTCATGCTGTCGACGCTAGAACCTCAACTTAGGTTGAGATCAAGTCCGAAAATTCTTCTCGCGCAACGTCGTCGGTTGGGGAAGCCGATTACTGGCTCTGGTGCACCGTGGTGTCGACCCGTGGCGCCTGCGCGTGCGGCTGGATGTCCTGGAGCCACTGCAGCTGATCGATGCCGTGGTTGTTGTGCGATGCCACAACGGTTTCCGGCAGCGCCTTCTGCGTGTCCTCGGCGAACGACCACACGATCGGAGACACCAGGACTCCGACTCCGAGTGCGCCCGCGAGAACGTAACGGCCCACCGCCTGCCGTCTACTACTACTCATCGTTTTCATGCCGTTGCCTCCTGCTGGGTGCCATGCCCAGATCAACAGGCGCCCGAAACGGCGTCATCCCAGGTGGCGCGATGTTTACCGGAGTTGGCAGGATCGCTTATCGACCCGTATGCAACCGCAACAATGTCCACGCCGCCAACGATTGTGCATCGGTGATCTCGCCGCGGCGGATCATGTCCTCGATCTGCGCAGCGGTGAACCACTCGCTGTGCATGTCCTGTTCTTCGTGCTCGCGTTCGTGCTCACCTTCGGTGATGCCGGTCGCGAGGTAGGCCCAGCCGCGTTGGCTGCACATTCCGGGGGCGACGTCGAGCTGGCCCAGCACCTGCCACGTCTCGGCGCGCAGTCCCGTCTCCTCGCGGAGTTCCTGCGCGGCCAGATCAGCGGGCGCGGGCTCGTCCCCAGCCAAGGTGCCCGGCGCGGTGCCCTGCACAAATTCCCAGCGCCGCAACCCGATTGGGTAGCGGAACTGTTCCACCATGCGGTACCGGTCGCCGTCGCGGGCGATCACCAGTGCGTATGTGGGTTTGTCCACCACCCCGTAGATGCCGGTGGTGCCGTCGGGGCGGCGGATGTCGTCTTCGCGCACCGACATCCAGGCGTTGCGATAGACCTCACGGGAGCCGACGCGTTCGATCACAACTCCAGTATCGCGGAGTGCGGCTATTCAACCGGGTACGGGCCATCGGAGAAGACCTCCGCGTGGTAACCCTTCGAGCCGACGGACTGGGTGAGAGCACTGCGGAATTCGCGATCCTGTTCGAGTCGCTCGATCAGCTCGGCGAAAGTGTGGCGCGGGTGCCAACCCAGATCGTGCCTGGCGCGGTCGTTGACGTAGACCCGATCAATCGACGGGAACATGGTCCAGCCGCGGCGCCGGTATTCGTCGACGTACCGAGGCAGGTGACGCGCCACGACCGCCGGCGCGTCCAGCCGCAGCTGCGGCAGATCAGCCACGGTGAAGGGCGAGGTCGCGCTGATGATGTAGCGCCCGAAACCGATGTCTGGCGCACGTTCGATGGCACGCAGATGGGCTTCCACCACGTCTTCGAGATCGACACGGCGGTAAAGGAACTCGTTGACCTTCGCGTTGCTGTCGTCGTAGCGGTCGCGAATGTCCTTGTTGTCATCCGCCTCCGGGAAGAACCGCGATGTCCGCAACACCACGCAGGGAAGTCCCTGTCGGCGGGCGAAGAGTTCACACAGGTCTTCGGCGGCCGCCTTGGTGACGCCGTAGATGTTCTTGGGTCTGTCCGCGACGTCCTCGGTGATCCACGCGGCGGGTTCGTGCGCGGCAGGAACCAGTGCGTCCCCGAATGCGCTCGTCGTGCTGGTGTAGACGAATCGGGTCACCCCGGCCGCGACCGAGTGCTCGAGCAGGTTGAGCGTGCCGGTGATGTTCGTATCGACGAATTCCTGCCGGGTGTGGGTCGCGACGTGCGGCTTGTGCAGCGTCGCGGTGTGCACAACGGCATCGACCCCGCGTATCGCTTCGGCGACGGCCACCGGGTCGGTGACCGATGCCTGGTGGCGGGTGAAGACCGACGCTGTCGTATCGAGGCCGACGACCTCGTGGTTCGTCTGCTGCAAGCGCAGCATCAGCGCTTCACCCAGGTGACCCGAACTGCCGGTCACGAGAATCTTCATTGTCGCTGGTCCCCGGTTGCCCTGCCGAACGGACGATGTCCCGCCCTCACGGCATCGAACCTATTGGCGCCGACGGCCGAGCGCGAGTCATTTATGACGCGGGTCCTTCGCTGGAATCGGATAGGCGAGTAGCCTCGCGATGTGCTGCTGACCTCTTTGAACCCCGCCGTTGTCGCTGCCGGACACGACCTCGAAGACGCGGTACGGATCGACGGTGCGGTGCTGTCACGCAGCGATCTGGTCGGGGCTGCGACATCGGTCGCCGAGCGGGTCGCGGGTGCGTCGCTGGTCGCCGTCCTGGCACGGCCTACCGCCAAGACGGTGCTGGCGATTGCCGGCTGCCTCATCGCGGGGGTGCCGGTGGTTCCGGTGCCGGCCGATGTCGGTGCGGCCGAACGCCGGCACATGATCACCGATTCCGGCGCGCAGGCGTGGCTGGGCGAGGTGCCTGACGAAAGCGAAGGGCTGCCACACATTCCGGTGCGGCTGCACGCCCGGTCCTGGCATCGCTACGCCGAGCCGTCGCCGGATTCGACCGCCATGGTGATGTACACCTCCGGTACCACTGGGCTGCCCAAGGGCGTCGTGATCAGCCGTCGCGCCATCGCCGCCGACATCGACGCGCTGGCCAAGGCCTGGGCCTGGACCCCGGCCGACACCCTGGTGCACGGACTTCCGCTGTTCCACGTGCACGGCCTGATCCTCGGGCTGCTGGGCTCGCTGCGCATCGGAAATCGCTTCGTGCACACCGGAAAACCCACAGCGGCCGCGTACGCCGCGGCGGGCGGCTCGCTGTACTTCGGGGTACCGACGGTGTGGTCGCGGGTAGTGGCCGACGCCGCGGCCGCTGAAGCGCTGCGGGGCGCCCGCCTGCTGGTGTCCGGCAGCGCGGCGCTGCCGGTGCCGGTGTTCGACGATCTCGTGCGCCTCACCGGGCATGCGCCGGTGGAACGCTACGGCAGCACCGAGTCCCTCATCACCCTGTCCACGCGCGTCGACGGCGAACGTCGGCCCGGTTGGGTCGGACTACCGCTCGACGGGGTGCAGACCCGGCTGGTCTCCGACGACGGGTCGGCGGTGCGTCACGACGGGGAAACCATTGGCCGCCTGGAGGTCTCGGCGCCGACGATCTTCAGTGGCTATCTGAACCGGCCCGAGGCGACGGCCGAGGTGCTGGGCGACGACGGCTGGTACCGCACGGGCGACGTCGCGGTCATCGACGCCGAGGGCATGCACCGCATCGTCGGCCGTGAATCGGTGGACCTGATCAAATCCGGTGGTTTCCGGGTCGGCGCCGGTGAGATCGAGACCGTCCTGCTGGGCCACCCGGGTGTATCGGAGGCCGCGGTGGTCGGTGTGCCCGACGATGACCTGGGGCAGCGCATCGTCGCGTTCGTGGTCGGGTCGGCGTCGTCGCAGGAACTCATCGACTTTGTCGCGCAACAGCTTTCGGTGCACAAGCGGCCGCGCGAGGTGCGCCTCGTCGACAGCCTGCCGCGTAACGCCATGGGCAAGGTGCAGAAGAAGCTCCTCGTCTAGGGCAGACGACTGGCCGGTCCACCCTCGGTCTCCGGCTGGATCAGCCGGAAGTGAGATTCGCTGCGCTGCATGTGCCGTCGCTGGTAGTCGCCGTCGATGCGCTTGCCGTCGACCATGCCGGTCAACATCAGCCGGTCGGGACCATCCAGACGAAAGTGCAGCACGATGGGCGGATCCGATTCGTGCCTCTTGATCTCCAGTCGGTCGTCGCGGATCTCGAACTGATAGACGGTCACGTAGCCCGCCGGGACCTGGGTGACGAAGCTCGAGTAGTCGTCGACCCGGTCGGCGATCGCGACATTCGTCCATGGCGCCGGCGAGGTCTGCTGCAGCGTCGCCTGTTCGCCTGCCACGGTGAATGACGTTGCGCGCCAGACTCCGTCGATGTCCGATTCCGGGTGCCGAATTTGCTGGTAGGTAACGACGCTGAACGTCGCGACCAGCACGGTGACGACGCCTGCGATGGTGAACTTCGCCACGGTGCCGGTCCGGCGCAACCACCGACTGCCGGAACCCAACGCCGGCCACAGCGCGACCGGTTCGGGAGTGCCAAGCTGGAATACCGTTCGAGCCAGGCTTTTCCAGTACGGCGTGGTGATCGCGATGGCGATGAACAGCAGCTGGCCGGACACCAGCTTCACCGGGACGTCGTAGAAGAGGTTGAGCAGGAACACCTGGCCCATGGCCACGATCGCGATCAGTGCGCCCAGCAGCCACGTTCGCCGCCACAGCAGCAGGACACCGGCGACGAATTCGACCAGACCGGCGGCCATCGAGTAGGGGTCAGAGGCGCCCATGAAACCCCACAGCGTGTTCATCATGCTGACGTCGCCGACCATCTGGATCTGGTAGCCGGGCAGCATCATGTAGGCCATCTGCGTCGGAATGAGCTTGGCCAGACCGTAGAGCAGCATCGAGACGGCCAGACCGAACCGGGCGAACACCAGCAGCAGTGCGGCAAGGCTGCGGTAGTTCGGCCGATGCCGGTCCAGCGCAGTCCACACCGCGGTGATCACCAGAGCCACCAGGATCCAGCCGAGGTGCAGGCACCACTCCGCCATGGAATCGGCGCCGCCGTTGATGTTCAGGTACGCGCCCTCGCCCCGGGTCACGAAACTGCCCAGGTTTGCGAGCCCTTGAAGAAGCGGGGCCATCAATACGCTCAGGCCCAGATTGCCGTACACCGAGATGACCAGGATTCCGCCGCCGATGGTGAAGAACAGCCGGAACGCCAGCTTCTGCGCGCCGGTCCATTCGGGTGCCGAGATCTCGTCGGGGTCGGTAGGTGTCAAGGTGTCCGCGTCGCCGGTCGTCGTGCTCACCGGATTGACGCTAGTGATGAATGTGCGCCGATGTCCCTGGGGGAAAACCTCCAACTTCCCGGCGACGATATCCCCGATGGCGCCGACTGTGCGGTTCCGTACGTGGCGTGCGGATCCACGCGCACCAGCTCATTCTCGGCGGGAATGCCACACGCCGCCGCGGCCTTGTAGATCCCATGCAACTCACAGACGAAGCCCGTGCCGTCATCGGCGACGGGGCCAACGCGACGCTCGTGACTCTGAATGCCGATGGCAGCCCGCAGGTTTCGGTGGTGTGGGTCGAACTGCAGGGCGACGAACTGGTCAGTGCGCACCTCGGCGACTACAAGAAGCTGCGCAACATGCGCCGCGACCCGCGCGTCGCGGTCACCATCATCGGCACCGACCGGGGTGCTGCATCAGTGAATCCGTACCTCGCGATCAGCGGTACCGCCCGCATCGTCGAGGGTGGGGCACCTGAAGTGCTGACCAGGCTGACCAACGTGATGGCGCCGGAGTTCAACGGCAAGTTCCCGCCGGCGGGCGCGCCGCCCGGATACCTCACTCGCATCACCATCGAGAAGGTGACGGGCGTCGGCCCCTGGGCATGAAAAAGCCGAGCCCGAGCCGGAATACCGGCTCAGGCTCGGCGTGCAGAACTAGTTGGCGTGCAGCGCCTCGTTGAGCGTGATGCCGGTGCCGTCGCGCTTGACCACCTCGACCGCGCCGCTGACCGAGTTCCGGCGGAACAGCAGGTTGTTCGAGCCGGACAGCTCCTTGGCCTTGACGGTCTGACCGTCGGCGGTGGTCACCTTGGTACCGCCGGTGACGTACAGGCCGGCCTCGATGACGCAGTCGTCGCCCAGCGAGATGCCCAGGCCCGCGTTGGCACCCAGCAGGCAGCGCTTGCCCACCGAGATGACCTCCTTGCCGCCACCCGACAGCGTGCCCATGATCGACGCGCCGCCACCGACGTCGCTGCCGTCATCGACGACGACGCCCGCCGAGATGCGGCCCTCGACCATCGACGTGCCCAGCGTGCCGGCGTTGAAGTTCACGAAGCCCTCGTGCATGACGGTGGTGCCCGACGCCAGGTGCGCACCCAGCCGGACGCGGTCGGCGTCGGCGATGCGCACGCCCGACGGCAGCACGTAGTCGACCATGCGGGGGAACTTGTCGACACCGAACACGGTGACGGTGCCGCGGCGACGCAGCTTGGCGCGGACGGTCTCGAAGCCCTCGACGGCGCAGGGGCCGAAGTTGGTCCACACCACGTTGGTCAGCAGGCCGAAGATGCCGTCCATGTTGGCGCCGTGCGGCGCGATCAGACGGTGCGACAGCAGGTGCAGACGCAGCCAGACATCGTGCGTGTCGGCAGGCTTGTCGTCGAGCGAGGCGATGGTGGTGCGCACGATCTCGGTGCGCACGCCGCGATCCTCGTCGGTGCCGACGAGGGCTTCCAGCTCAGCGGGGACCGGGCCGGCCGCGGCGTCGGCGTTCAGTTCGGGTGCCGGGAACCAGGTGTCGAGGACGGTTCCGTCGGCGGTGATGGTGGCGATGCCGATGCCAGATGCAGAAGTCACGTTGCTAAAGGCTACTGACCCCTCGCCGAGTTGGGGTCACCACCCACTCGCGAGCAGACGCAAAACTGTCGTTGACGCCGTGAAATCGACAGTTTTGCGTCTGCTCGCGGGGAGAAACAGGGCTCACTGCAGGTGATGGACCTCTTGCAGGCCGTATACCGGCGTCGGGATGCCTTCGTACCGGGCCTTGAGCTGCAGTGCCAGGTACAGCGAGTAGTGCCGCGACTGGTGCAGGTTGCCGCCGTGGAACCACAGGTTCTCCTGCTGCGTCGGCTTCCACATATTGCGCTGCTCGCCCTCCCACGGGCCGGGGTCCTTGGCGGTCCCGCTGCCCAGGCCCCACACCTTGCCGACCCGGTCGGCGATCTCCTGGCCCATGAGGTCGGCGGCCCAGCCGTTCATCGAGCCGTAGCCGGTCGCGTAGACGACGACGTCGGCCGGCAGCTCGGTGCCGTCCGCCAGCACCACCGCGTTCTCCGTCAGGTGCGACACCTGGCCGTGTGCCAGCTTGATCGACCCGTCGGCCACGAGCTCGCACGCGCCGACGTCGATGTAGTAGCCCGAGCCACGTCGCAGGTACTTCATGAACAGGCCGGAGTCGTCGTCGCCGAAGTCCAGCTCGAAGCCGGCTGCCTCCAGTCGTGCGTAGAAGTCCTTGTCCCGCTCCCGGATCGCGTCGTAGATCGGTCGCTGGAAGTCGGCCATGATGGCGTAGGGCAGTGATGCGAAGGTCAGGTCGGCCTTCTCGGTCGTCATGCCGGCGGCCACCGCGCGCTCGGAGTACAGGTCGCCGAGGCCCAGATCCATCAACGAATCCGACTTGACGACGTGCGTCGACGAGCGCTGCAGCATCGTCACGTCGACGCCGTTCTCGTACAGCGCTTTGCAGATATCGTGCGCGGAGTTGTTCGACCCGACGACGACGACCTTCTTACCGACGTACCGATCTGGACCCGGGTGCTGACTCGAGTGGTGCTGTTCGCCGGCGAAGATGTCCTGGCCCGGAAGCGTTGGCACGCTGGGCTTTCCGGACATGCCGGTCGCCAGCACCAGTTGCGTCGGGTGCAGAGTCAGCCGCTCGCCGTCGCGATTCACCTCGACCGTCCACCGGCCGGCAGCGGAATCGTAAGTGGCCGAGAGGCATTCGGTGCGCGACCAGTACGGCACCTCCATCACCTTGGTGTAGAACTCCAGCCAGTCGCCGACTTTGTCCTTCGGCGCGAACACCGGCCAGTTGGCCGGGAACGGCAGGTAGGGCAGGTGGTCGTACCAGACGGGGTCGTGCAGGCACAGCGACTTGTACCGCTTGCGCCACTGGTCGCCAGGTCGCTCGTGCTTGTCGACGACGATCGACGGCACCCCGAGCTGACGCAGCCGGGCACCGAGTGCGATACCGCCCTGGCCACCGCCGATCACCAGCACATAGGGCTGCTTCTCGCGCCCGAGCGTCGCCTCTTCCTCGGCGCGCTTCTCGGCCCACGAGCGCGGGTCGGGGTCGGACCCGTGCACCGCGCCGAGCACCCGCGTCGCGCCCTTGCGCTCCTCGTGGCCCTTGAGTTCCTGCAGCGTGGTCAGCAGTGTCCAACCTTCGTCGCCGCGCAGCCGCAGGTGGCCCGAACCGCGCCCGGTGGCCGTCTCGAACTCGATGAACGCCGACGTCACGTCGCCGTCGGCGGTGGCGGGTTCACGCGTCCGGAAGCCGGACGGGGTGGTGTCGTCCAGTCGCGCGCGCAGCATGCCGGCGATCTGGTCACGACCCTCGACGGTCTTGATGTTCCAGGTGAAGGCGACGAGGTCGCGCCAGAAGCTGTCGACGGCGAACATTCCGACAACGCCGTCGATGTCCTGTGCGGCCAGTGCCGCTTCGAAGTTGGCGAGCCAGGCCTCGACGCGCTGCTGCGGCGAGATGGCGGTGGTGGGTTCCAGTGTTGCGGTCATGTGACTCAGGACACAGCCAGGGCGCAACTCCCGACAAGAGTTGCACCACGTTGCAGCGTTGCAACCTTGTGCAACTCTGTTGGAGTGTGGCCGCGGTCACATACAACTGGTCGCATGAGAGCAGCTGTCTACTACGGACCCAACAAAGTCTCGGTCGAGGACGTCGCCATCCCGGCTCCCGGACCGGGCCAGGTGCAACTGCAGGTCGGCTTCAACGGCATCTGCGGCACCGACCTGCACGAGTACTACGCCGGCCCCATCTTCGTCCCCACACAACCGCATCCGCTGACCCACCAGGAATTGCCGCTCACGCTGGGGCACGAGTTCTCCGGCACCATCACCGCCGTCGGCGCCGGCGTCACGGACTGGCGCGAGGGTGACCGGGTGGCCGTCGAACCGATCTACAAATGCGGCCACTGTGGCCCGTGTGCGGCCGGCAACTACAACGTCTGCCAGCAGATCGGCTTTCACGGCCTGATGTCCGACGGCGGCATGGCCGAGTACACCGTGGTGCCGACGAACATGCTGCACCGGTTGCCCGACAACGTCTCGCTGGAACTCGGGGCGCTCGTCGAGCCGATGTCGGTGGCCTACCACGCGGCGACCCTCGGCGACGTCAAGCCCGGTGATACCGCGATGGTGTTCGGCGCCGGTCCCATCGGCATCGGATTGTGGTTCGCCTTGCGCGGCAAGGGACTTCAGGAAGTCTTCGTCGTCGAGCCGTCGCCCACGCGGCGGGCCGCCATCGAAGCGCTCGGTGCCGTCACGCTCGACCCGACGGTCGTCGACGTGCCCGGCTTCATCGCCGACCACACCTACGGCGCCGGTGCCGACGCGGTGTTCGACGCCGCCGGCGTCACTCCCGCCGTGGAGACGGCACTGGCCTGTGTCGGATCCCGCAAGCCGATGGTGAGCGTCGCGATCTACGAAAAGCCGCTGCAGACACCACTTTTGAACCTGGTGATGAACGAGTCCCGCATCCAGGGCTCGCTGTGCTACACGGGCGCCGACTTCGAGGCCGTCATCGCGTTGATGGCACAAGGTGCCTACGACACAACCGGTTGGGTGGCCCAGATTCCGATCGGTGACGTCGTCTCCGAAGGATTCGAGGCCCTGCACGCGGGGAACAAGATGAAAGTTCTGGTCGACCCGACGCGATGAGCGGAGAAACAGCAATGGCATTGGCAGGAAAAGTAGCCCTGGTCACCGGGGCCGGACGTGGCATCGGGCGCGGTATCGCGCTGCGGCTGGCGCGGGACGGCGCTGACCTCGCGCTCGTCGACGTCGGAGCCGATCCGTTGGCGGAGGTGGCCGCCGAGGTATCCGAAATCGGCTGCAAGTTCACCACTTTCGTCGCCGATGTCAGTGATCGGGACCAGGTGTTCGCTGCCGTCGACTATGTGGCGACCGAACTCGGCGGGCTCGACATCATGGTCAACAACGCCGGTGTCGCGCTGGTCGGCCCGCTTGCCGACGTCACACCGGAGGACCTGCAGCGGTTGTGGTCGATCAACGTCGACGGCGTGCTGTGGGGCATCCAGGCCGCGGTCGCGAAGTTCAAAGAACTCGGGAACCAGGCGCAAGGCAAGATCAGCAAGATCATCAACGCCTCGTCGATCGCCGGGCACGACGGCTTCGCCATGCTCGGGCCGTACAGCGCCACCAAATTCGCCGTGCGCGCCCTGACCCAGGCCGCCGCCAAGGAACACGCCGCCGACGGCATCACCGTCAACGCCTACTGCCCCGGCGTCGTGGGCACCGACATGTGGGTGGAGATCGACAAGCGGTTCGCCGAACTCACCGGCGCCCCGGTCGGCGAGACGTACGCGAAGTTCGTCGGCGGAATCGCCCTGGGCCGTGCGGAGACCCCGGATGACGTCGCCGGGTTCGTGTCGTACCTGGCCGGACCCGACGCCGACTACATGACCGGGCAGGCCGGTCTGATCGACGGCGGCCTGGTTTATCGCTGACATGCGGAGCACAATCGGCGTTGATGCAGAGTCCGGCCGTGCCTGAACCAGCGGTAGCTGTTGGCGAGGACCCGCGCAGTTACGCGCGGTTGATGTCGGCTGTCTACGACGCGACCATGTCCGGCGGGCGTGCCCCGGCGCGGCCCCGCGACGTGATCGGCGAGTCGTGGCAGCGGATGCTGGCCCGCGGCGTCAACCCCGACACCCACATTCCGCCGGTCATCGAATCGTCCGGGCTGGATGCGCTGCGCAAGTCGTCGGGGTTGCTCGCCGTGCTCGACGACGTGTCACGTGGCCTGGAATCCATTGTCGCCGAAGGGGACAACATCCTGGTGCTGGCCGACGCGAGGGGCCGCGTGCTGTGGCGGTCCGGGTCCGCGGCGGTGCTCGGTAAGGCCGACCGGCTCGGATTCGTCGAGGGCGCCAACTGGGGTGAGGGTGCCGTCGGCACCAACGCCATCGGGACCGCGCTGGCGTCCAACCGGGCCGTGCAGGTGTTCTCCGCCGAGCATTTCCTGCGCAGCCACCACGCCTGGACCTGTGCGGGCGCCCCGGTCCGCGACCCGCGCACCGGCCAGGTCATCGGCGTCGTCGACGTCTCCGGCCCGGCCGCGACGGTGCATCCCACCACCGTCGCGCTCGTCGACGCGGTCGCCCGGCTGGCCGAAGCGCACCTGCGCGAGCAGCACGAGGGCACGCTGAATCGGTTGCGGATGGTCGCCGCGCCCATCCTGGCCCGCATCGGCAGTCCGGCGCTGGCGGTCGACGCCGACGGCTGGGTGGCCGCCGTCGACCAGATGCCGCTGCAGAACCGGATACTGCTGCCCGACGAACTGGCCCCGGGGCGGGCGTGGATCCCGATCCTCGGGCGCTGCGACGTCGAGATGCTGCCCGGCGGTTGGCTGGTCCGGCCATCGATCGCCGCGGCCGATGACGACGCGACCGCCACCCGCGTCGTCCTGGACCTGCGCGGTGCTCCGGTCCTGGAGATGGCCGGGCAGTTCGGTGGGTGGCGCCATGACATCTCGCTGCGGCACGCCGAAATCCTGCTGGTGCTCGCGATCCACCGGAATGGGAGGTCGGCTTCGGAGCTCGCCGAGGACCTCTACGGCGACCGAAGCCGAGTGGTGACGGTGCGAGCCGAGCTGTCCCGGATGCGAAAGCAGTTGGCGGGCTTGATTCTTGGCAAGCCCTACCGGTTCGGCGACGATGCCGTCATCGACGTGCGCTACCCGGCCGACCGCTCGACGCTGCTCGGCGCCTCGACGGCACCCGCGATCCGGGCCCTGCGCGCGGTCGCCTGAGCTTGGCGACCGACTAACCTGGCTGAATGCTGGATCTCACCGCCGACCCGATCGCTCTGACCGCCGCCCTGGTCGACATTCCCAGCGAATCGCGGCACGAGCAGCTCATCGCCGACGAGATCGAGGCTGCACTCAAGGCCCAGGCTCCGCACTTCGAGGTGATCCGCAACGGCGACGCGGTCCTGGCCCGGACCAACCTGGGCCGGCCGTCGCGGGTGCTGCTGGCCGGCCACACCGACACCGTCCCAGCGGCAGACAACCTGCCCAGCCGCCTCGAGGGTGGCGAGCTCTGGGGCTGTGGCACCTCCGACATGAAGGCCGGCGACGCGGTGTTCCTGCACCTGGCCGCCACCATCGCCGAGCCGACGCACGACATCACCCTTGTCATGTACGACTGCGAGGAGATCGAGTCCAGCGCCAACGGTCTCGGCCGCATCGAACGGGAACTGCCCGACTGGCTCACGGCCGACGTCGCGATCCTCGGGGAACCGTCGGGCGGCCTCATCGAAGCCGGCTGCCAGGGGACCTTGCGCGTCATCATCCACGCCACCGGCACGCGTGCGCATTCGGCGCGATCCTGGCTGGGGGACAACGCCATTCACAAGCTCGGCGCGGTGCTCGAGCGGCTGACGGCCTACCAGCCGCGCTCGGTCGACATCGACGGCTGCGTCTACCGCGAGGGACTGTCCGCGGTCCGCATCGACGGTGGCATCGCCGGCAACGTCATCCCCGACGCCGCGTCGGTCACCGTCAACTTCCGGTTCGCGCCGGACCGCAGCGTCGAGCAGGCCCTGGCGCACGTGCACGAGGTGTTCGCCGGTCTCGACGTGCGCATCGAGCTCACCGACTCCGCCGCGGGTGCGCTGCCCGGTCTGACGCAACCGGCCGCCGCCGCGCTCGTGGCCGCAGCCGGGGGACAGGTTCGGGCCAAGTACGGCTGGACCGACGTGGCACGCTTTGCCGCCCTTGGTATTCCGGCCGTCAACTACGGGCCGGGCGACCCGAACCTGGCACACAAGGTCGACGAGCGCGTGACGACGGCGGACATCACTGCCGTCACCGAGATGCTGCGGCGGTATCTGACAAGTTGAGTAGCGTCCGCGTCGACAGCTGGATTTTCGCCGTCCGGATCACCAAGACCCGGTCTTTGGCGGCCGCCGCCTGCCGGGCCGGCCACGTCCGCGTCAACGGCGTCACCGTCAAACCGGCGCAGCTGGTCAGCCCGGGCGACGAGGTCCGGGTCCGGCTCGAGGGCCGCGAGCGCATCGTCGAGGTCATCCGCCCGATCGCCAAGCGAGTCGGCGCGGCCGTCGTGCCGGAATGCCTGATCGACCGCAGCCCGCCGCCACCGGCCAAAGAGACGATGCCTGCCGTGCCGGTCCGCGATCGCGGGGCCGGCCGGCCCACCAAACGTGAACGGCGACAGCTGGATCAGCTGCGGGGGTACTGAGCGGCAATAAATCAGTTGCGCCCCGTGAGTACTGTGGGTTTTGCAATTGCTGTCAACCGAGGTGGGCCGAAAACATGCTGGGAGAAGACATCTCCGGATAACCGGAGAACGCCCTCGCCCTGTCACTCTCACGAGAGCTTTTGCATGTCTTCTATCACCTGTTCCCATTTGTCGTTTTCCTGGCCCGACGGAACCGAAGTGTTCTCGGATCTGTCGTTCACTGTCGGTGTCGGTCACACCGGACTTGTTGCGCCCAACGGTGCCGGCAAGAGCACGCTGCTCAAACTCATTGCCGGAGAACTGCAGCCGACCAGTGGCGGCGTGACCGTCGACGGCACGCTCGGCTACCTGCCGCAGACACTGCCGTTCGCCACCGATCTGACCGTCGCGGAAATGCTCGGTGTAGCACCCGTTTTGGCTGCTTTGACGGCACTCGCAGAGGGTGACGCATCCGAGGCCGTGTTCGCCACCATCGGTGACGACTGGGACATCGAGGAACGCAGCACGGCGCAGCTGGCCCGGCTCGGTCTCGACGTCGCGCTCGACCGGGTGCTCGGCACGCTGTCGGGCGGCGAGGTCGTCACCCTCGGCCTGGCTGCGCAATTGCTGCGGCGGCCCGATGTCCTGCTTCTCGACGAGCCCACCAACAACCTGGATTCCGCTGCACGGCAACGGCTCTACGACGAGCTGGACCGCTATCCAGGCGTTCTGCTGCTGATCAGTCATGACCGTGCGCTGCTGGACCGCATGGACCGCATCGCCGAACTGCGTGACGGTGACGTCCAGTTCTACGGCGGTAACTTCACGGCGTACCAGGATGCGATCGCTGAATTGCAGCGAGCGGCTGTCGATGAGATGCGTAACGCGGAGTCGCAACTGAAGCTGCAGAAGCGACAGATGCAGCAGGCCCGCGAACGCGCCGCCCGCCGGGCCGGCACCGCGGCCCGCAACGTGAAGGATGCCGGTCTGCCGAAAATCATTGCCGGAAAGCTCAAGCGCAATGCCCAGGAGTCGGCAGGCCGCGCCGACGAGGTCCACTCCCAGCGCGTCGACGATGCCCGGGCGCGCCTCGATGCCGCCGAGCGCGCGGTGCGCGACGACGATGTCATCGCCCTCGACCTGCCGGACACCGCCGTGCCCGCAGGCCGGACGGTGCTGAGCGCGAGGGGCCTGAATATCCAGCGTGGTGACCGAATGCTGTTCGCCGACAACGGAATCGATATCGATGTCCGCGGACCCGAACGGATCGCGCTGACCGGCCACAACGGTGCGGGCAAGTCCACACTGCTGCGGATGATCAACGGCGACCTCCGGCCCGATACCGGCACGCTGACCCGCGGCGACGGCCGCATCGCCTACCTGTCGCAGCGGCTCGACCTCCTGGACGAGCAGCGCAGCGTCCTGGAGAACCTGATGTCCTGGGCGCCGACCTTGAGCATCACCCGCAGGCGGCACCTGTTGGCGCAGTTCCTGTTCCAGGACAACAGGATTGATCTGCCGGTGTCGGTGCTGTCCGGTGGGGAGCGGCTACGTGCGACGCTGGCCTGCGTGCTGTACGCCGAACCAGCGCCGCATCTGTTGCTGCTCGACGAACCGACCAACAACCTCGACCTGGTGAGCGTCGCGCAACTGGAGTCGGCGCTGAACGCCTACCGGGGTGCCTTCATCGTGGTCAGCCACGACGAGCGCTTTCTCGATGCGATCGGCATCGAGCGACGAATCACGTTGCCGGAGCGCGACGCAGGGTGAACTGCTCGGTTTATCGGTAGCCCGCGATTGCCCCTCGGTCTACCCCTGTTTCGGTCGGCGGCCGTCAACTTTCATTGACCGTCAAGGAAAGTTGACGGCTCCAGATCGAACATGCCATACCGAGAGGTGCGGTTGCGGCACCAGCTGTGGCGAATCGCGCTAGATATCCTGCGGCCGGGTCTGGGCCGGGCGGCGTGGCGGGGGAGTGGCGCCGCCCGACGGACCGGCTGCCGGATCCGCGCCCCCGTCACCCGCGACACCGGCCGTGCCACGGTGCTCGACCGACAGAATCCGCTTGTCGTCCTCGCCCTTCTCGTGGCGCTCCGGGTCCCGACGTTCCCGGTCCCGATCATCAGCGTCCGGCTTGTCATGTTCGCCAACGGAATTCACGTCACCGGAGTCGCTCAGTCCGCCCAGTCCGGCTCCGGCCGCGTGCCCGGCACCGACACCGTCCGCCCCACCCAGTCCGCCGAGCAGCCCGCCCAAGACGCCACTCACGCCCTGCGCGATCTGCCCGGGAATCTGCCCCAACGCCTGCGCGACACCCTGCGCGATCTGTCCGGCCTGCTGGCCCACCTGACCGATCGTCTGCGCGGCGTCGCCACCACCGGCGGCCGGCGAACCCGGCACCGCCGCACCGAGCCCGCCCGGCGTACCGGCACTGACGCCGCCACCACCGCCGGGTATGCCCTCAGCGACCGAGGACAGCCCACGTGCGCCCTGCTCGTCACCGGCCCGGTACGACTCAGCAGCACGGTGCAACTGCTCGGACAGCTGCTGACCGGCGGCGCCCGTCGACTGCAGGATGCTGTCGCGGCGCGCCATGACCCCACCCAGCGCCGTATTCATGCCGTGAGCGATCAGCCCGTGCGTCGCCGCAGGACCGGCCGGGCCGACCGACTGGCCAATACCCGCACCGTTCTGGAGCTGACCGAGCCCGGCCGCGACGGCATCGTGCACCCGGGCCATGCCCAGCACACCCTCGGTATTGACGTACAGCGGATCGCCCATGACCTGCCCCTCGAAGATCTGTTGCGGTCAATCCTATGGCGGCGTCGACGACCTGCCCTGCGGCAAATGGTCAGCTGCGTTCGGCGGCGACCTCCGCCGCCACGGCGTGAGCCTGCCTGGCGAACGCACAGTCGACGCCGACTCGGCCGAAACAGTCCGCGGCCCGGACGTCGCCCAACAACGCCGCGTCGTGCAATGCGCGCAGCGCCACCGCTGACTGGCCGCCGCGCTCGGCGGCGCGGAACGCATCGCGGGCGGCAGCGATCGCGCCGTGCCGGTCCCGCCGCGCCGCGTTGGTCCAGGCGCGGGCCAGCGCCAGTTCGGGTGCGAACAGCATCGATTTCAGGCCGTGCCTGGCCTCGGCACGGGCCAGTGCCCGGCCCGCCTCGGCGGTCGCCCCGCGCTGACCGAGCGCCCGCGCCAGCAGCATCCACGCCAGCGGGCCCCACGAATATCCGGTGCGCCCCAGCGCTTTCGCCGCGTCCTGCAGCAATTCGATCGCCGGGTCGAGCTCGCCCCGGGCGATGAGCACGTCGGCCAACAGCACCTCCCCGATGGCGCGCCCGGGCTGTTGGGACTGCGTGAAATCGATCAGCTCCTGCGCCAGCTGCTGAGCTCCCTCCGGCTCACCGGTCAACAGCAGGGCCGTGGTCTGCCCGAACCCACTGGTGAACCGCAACAGCCCCGGCTGCCCGGCGGCCAGCGCGCGCTCGGCGAAGGCGTCCACCTCGGCCAACCGGCCCGTGCGGGCACAGCTCAGCGCCGCCGCCGATGCCGCCCAGCCGATGGCCGTGTCGCTCGGGTCAGGACTGGACAGCACCGAGTCGGCCAGCTGCATGGCCCGGTTGAGGTTGCCGGCGTTCATCGCGAACGTCGCCGACAACGCCTCCAGGGTGACCTGCGCCGCCGGCGTCTGGACCCGGCTGCGGACGGTGCGCAGGAAGGCCGTCGCGCGCTCGGGCTCGGACAGCATCCAGAACTGGTTGGCCGCGCGAGGCAGCGCCCACATCATCAACGCGGGCTCGGTCAGTGCGGCCGCGTCGACCTCGGCCAGCACGGCATCGGCGTCCAGGCCGCGCCCCTGCCAGGCCAGCGCGTAGCTCAACGTCACCCGGGTGGCCAGGCCGCCGGCCGGCAGCGCGGCCCGCCCCAGCCGTTCCGCCAGTTCGAGATCGCCCAGCCGGAGGGCATCGTCGGCCGCGGCCGCCAGCTCGGCGACAGGTAGGGCGTCACCGCCGTCGAGTGCCCGCACTGCGCGCCGCAGCCGGCCGACGACGCCGTCGCTGTCCAGCGCCGGCTGCGGGTCAGCAGCGGGGGACGCGACGGGAGAAACCGGCCCGTCGGCCGTCACCGGTACCACCAGCCGATCCCGTACGAGTGTCGAAATGCCCTCGGGCAGAGACTGATTCGATTCCGCCGTGACGATGACCCGGGCCGCTCCCGACACGGCGAGCTGGTAGACCAGCGACGCCGACAACCGGTCGAGCAGATGTCCGTCGTCCACGACCAACAGCAGTTCGGTCCCGAGCGCCTCTCGCGCCGCGCGCAACACCTGAACCGTCCGGCCCGTCTCGGGCACCGTGAACAACCGCTCGAAGGCGCCGAACGGCACCCGGGAGTCGGCCGCGGTGCCGGTGATCCAGGCTGCGCGCTCGAAGTCGGGCGCCAGCTCGTCGTATGCGGCCCGCGCGGATGTGGTCTTGCCGGACCCGCGGGCACCGGTCAGCAGCGCACCGGACCGGGTTTCGACGCCCGCTTTGAGCTGGCTCAGCACCACGGTCCGATCCTATGGCTGTGCGACGCGCGGGACGGCTCGATTAGCGTTGCGGTGTGACAACCGAAAATGCCTACGCCGTCTGTGTCTACTGCGCCGCCGGTCCCCGTCATCCCGAATTGCTCACCCTCGCGGGCGATGTCGGCCGGGCGATCGCGGCGAGAGGCTGGACGCTCGTGTCCGGCGGCGGCAACGTCTCGGCCATGGGCGCCGTCGCCGACGGAGCCCGCGAGAACGGCGGCCGCACCATCGGCGTCATCCCGAAGAAACTGGTGCACCGTGAGCTGGCCGACGTGAACGCCAGCGAACTGATCGTCACCGACACCATGCGCGAGCGGAAGCAGATCATGGAGGACCGGTCCGACGCCTTCATCGCGCTGCCCGGCGGCATCGGCACCCTCGAGGAGTTCTTCGAGGCCTGGACTGCCGGCTACCTCAACATGCACGACAAGCCGCTGGTGATGCTCGATCCGCACGGCCACTACGACGGCCTCCTGGCCTGGCTGCACACTCTGGTCGACAGCGGCTACGTCCAGCAGGAGGCGTTGGACCGGCTGGTGGTCGTCAAAGACGTCGATGAGGCCATGGCTGCTTGTGCGCCGCGTGACATCGCTCACTAGGCTCACCGGGCATGAGTGACGAGACATCACGCACCGGCGTCGGGCTGCTCGATATTGCTAAGCAACTGCCCGGTTTTCTGTCCGACGCCCCGGTGATCCTTCGGGGCCTGATCACCGGCTTCGGTGCCAGCCCGACGGCGAAGACGTCCATCGGCAAGGTGTTCCAGGAACGCGCCGAAGCCAACAAGGACAAGGTCTTCATCAAGTTCGACGACCAGCGCATCACCTATGGCCAGGCCAACGCGACGGTGAACCGCTACGCGTCGGTGCTCGCGGCCAAGGGCGTCGGCCCCGGCTCTGTGGTCGGCATCATGCTGCGCAACTCGCCCGACGCCGTCCTCCTGATGCTGGCGACGGTCAAGTGCGGCGCGGTCGCCGGAATGATCAACTACAACCAGCGCGGCAACGTCCTGGCGCACAGCCTCGGCCTGCTCGGCGCCAAGGTTCTGGTCACCGAGTCGGACTTCCACGAGCCCGTCATCGAGTGCGGTGCCGATGCGGAGCTGACGAAGGGCCTCATGTCGGTCGAGGAGCTGCGCGAGCAGGCCGTCGGCCAGTCGACCGCCAACCCGGTGGGCACCAGCCAGATCCTGGCCAAGGAGAAGGCGTTCTACATCTTCACCTCGGGCACCACCGGCCTGCCCAAGGCCAGCGTCATGACGCACTATCGCTGGCTGCGCGCCCTCGGCGGGTTCGGTGGGCTGGGGCTGCGCCTGAACAGCAGCGACACCCTGTACTGCTGCCTGCCGCTGTACCACAACAACGCACTGACGGTGGCGACGTCCTCGGCCCTCAACGCCGGTGCGGCGCTCGCGCTGGGCAAGTCGTTCTCCGCCTCGCGGTTCTGGGACGAGGTCATCAAGTACGACGCCACCGCGTTCATCTACATCGGCGAGATCTGCGGCTACCTGCTGAACCAGCCGCCCAAGCCCACCGACCGGGCACACAAGGTCCGGGTCATCGCCGGCAACGGACTGCGCCCCGCGATCTGGGACGAGTTCACCTCACGCTTCGGCATCAAGCGGGTGTGCGAGTTCTACGCCGCCAGCGAGGGCAACACCGGCTTCGTCAACGTCTTCAACATCGACAAGACCACGGGCATCTGCCCGTCGCCCGTCGTCTACGTGGAATACGACCTGGAGACCGGCGAGCCGGCCCGCGGCCCCGACGGCCGGCTGCGCAAGGTCAAGCGCGGCGAACCGGGCCTGTTGCTCAGCAAGGTCAACAACCTGCAGCCGTTCGACGGCTACACCGACAAGGCCGCCAGCGAGAAGAAGCTGGTGCGCAACGCCTTCAAGGACGGCGACGTCTGGTTCAACACCGGTGACCTGATGCGGTCGCAGGGCTTCGCGCACGCCGCGTTCGCCGACCGGCTCGGCGACACCTTCCGGTGGAAGGGCGAAAACGTGGCCACCACCGAGGTCGAGGCCGCGCTCGGCGCCGACGACCAGGTGGAGGAGTGCACCGTGTACGGCGTCGAGGTGCCGGGCTGCGGCGGCCGCGCCGGCATGGCGTCGGTGCAGTTGCGCGACGGCGCCGAATTCGACGGCGCCCGCCTGGCCAAGGCGGGCTTCGAGCACCTGCCCGCCTATGCGGTGCCGCTGTTCATCCGGATCGTGCCCGAGCTGGCGCACACCTCGACGTTCAAGAACCAGAAGGTCGACCTGCGCAAGCAGGGCTACGGCGACGAGGTGAAAGACCCGATCTACGTGCTGGCGGGCCGCGACGAGGGCTACGTGCCGTTCTACCCCGAGTACCCCGCCGAGGTGAAGGACGGCAAGAAGCCGCGTTAGCCAGGGATTTGTGCACGATTATCCGCGGTTACCGCGGATAATCGTGCACAAATCACACGGTGGCGAGGTGCGCGCTGATCGCGTCGGCGGCCACTTGGGCGCCGTCCCGTTCGCGGATGTCGGCGCCGATGACGGCCGCCGCCTTGTGGTAGGCGGGGATGACGAGCGCCCGTTGCACGGCAGCCCGAATCTGTTCCACGCCAGCCTTTTTCGGTAGCGCGATGCCGGCGCCGGCAGCTTCGATCGCCTTCCCGACGCCCTTCTGGTCGATCAGCGGGTTGGCCGGCATGATGACCAGCGGCACGTCGAACGACAACGCGCGCATCGTCGTGCTGTGGCCGCCGTGGCCGACCACCAACGACGTCGTCGCGAGGACCTCGTCGTGGTCCAGCCAGTCGTGCAGCGTGGCGTTGGCCGGAACCCGCAACCCCGCGGTGTCGATGCTGGCGCCCGCGGTGACGGTGACGTCGACCGGCAACGGGGCGAGCGCGTCGAGGATGTTCTGCAGCATCGCCCGCTGGCCACCGAAGCCACATGTGCTGAGGCTGACCAGGATTCGCGGCGTCGCGGCTGCGACGGCTGATTTTGGTGTGCCCTGCCAGGCCACCCCGGTATGGACGACCGGCGGTGTGCCGCGCATCGGGTCGAGGTCAGCGCGTGCGGCGACGATCTGCAAGGCCTTGGCCCGCTCCGGAGCCAGCACGTCCAACCCACGTAGCCGTGCGTACCACCCCATCGGGCCGGCGGCAGTGTCCTGAATGGCGCGGTAGAAACAGTGGGCGAACACCACCAACGGGATGCCGCTCTTGATGACGTCCGCGATAACCGCGACCAGGAGCGTGTCGACGACGATGGCGTCCGCGCCGTGGCGCCGCGCGGCGTCGAGCACCTGCGGGCCGAGGCTGCGATCGGTCATCTCGCGGACGAATGTGGTCATGAGGGAGGCCAGCGACCGTGGCGTGGTCGGGTCGAATTCCCTTCCGGTGCTGAAGGTTTCGAAGGAAAAGCCCGCCGTCTCGACGCGTCCGCGGGCGCCGGTGTGGCCGATGAAATGGACGTCGACGCCGCGCTGCCGGAGTGCGCGGGCAACCGCGAGTTGTGGCGGGATGTTGCCGCCGCCGTCGACGATGGCCCACAGGATCTTCATGGCTACCTGCCCTTCGGCGTCGTCCATCGGCGGTCGAGGTGGCTTTGCCCTTGATCGTCAGGCAAACGGGATGCTGTTTCGGTCGGCCGGTCAGATCGAGGGCAACACACCACTAAGACGTCATTTGACCACGATCTTTGCGTGCGCACTGGAAGGCGGGGTGATTTCGCGAGATTGTTTGCCTTCTGCATGGACGGCGCTGGGATCGTCACGCCGTTGAGGTTGCTGAAAATCGAGGTTCCGTGCATGATCTGCTGGCAGTAGCACTTCCGGGGGGTCGTGCGAAGTAAGCGAATATTTGGGGGGCTTCAACCGATGCCTTTTGCAAGGCTGTCGCTTTTCGGGTGTGCGAAGTGAACAGCAGCACCTGGCCCGATCAGTGGCGACGATGGTCGGCGATCGTGGCGATGTGTGCCGTCATCGCCGCAGTCGCGACGTTGGCACTCATGGGCAGCGATCGGTTCGATTCGATCGCGCTTCCGCAGGCCGAAGCGCAGCCAGCACCCACCGGCCCCACCGGGGGAGGCTCTGGTGGAGGTATGAGCGGACCGCCGTTTCCATTGCAGCCACCGGGCATGCCTGACGGTCCCGGGGCGTACAACGGAGGGTCGTATCCGGCGCCGGATCAGGGCAACGGGATCTCGATCTACAACAGCGGTGCCCCACAGGGCTCTGGGTCTCAGGGCGGTTACCGGCAGGGCCCCAACTATCCGCAGCAGTTGCAGCCGGCCAACGGGACCCAGCCGCCGGACTATGACGCCCCACTGCAAACCCCAGAGCCCCAGCGCGCGCCAGAGCGCCCTGTGCAGAACCAGCCGAATGACCAACAGCCACAGCAGAATTCGCAACAGCAGCAACCGACGACGGTTACGATGACGGTCACCGCTTCCAGTGAACCGGTGACCTCACCGGCGCCGTCGTCGCCGTCCGCATCCGCAGCGACTGGGAACGACAACGGGTCCTCGAACGCCGACCAGCAGGAATCCGATACCAAACACGAAAACACCGACGACCGCAGCGACAAGTGTCCCGGCAATGTTGCACCGCTCTACGCGAACGACAACGTGGACCCGGCGGAGACGAACCCGATAACGGTCAAGGACTTCAGCCCGTTTGCTGAATTCGGGAATCTCATCAACAACGGATTTGGGCAGAGCGAGCTCACTTTTCAGATCGCCAGCGGGACACCCGATCGGTTCGCGAAGGCGTTCCGTGAGGCCGCGAAACGATGGAACGCCGCACAGAAGAAGATTGATGTCCATGAAGTCGGTCCGACGGGCTGGTACGACTTCATCGGGCCCAGCCTGACGTTCAACGTTCTCGAGTCAGACCCCCCGAAGGCATCCGATGGCGGTTACTTTCCCGCGGAAACGTCGCTACGTGAAGAACGAATCACCGCCTGGTCCAAGGGCTTTAAGAACATTTCCGACGAGAAGCTGGTCGGAGCAATGGCCCACGAGATTGGACACGCGCTCGGCCTGGATCACTCGTGCAAGGGTGCGCTGATGTACTACCAGATCGGCATGTGGCAGGCGACCTCGCCAACCCCTCTTGACGTCACGATTTTCGACATGATCCCCCGATAGAATCGATGCAATCATGAAGTCTTGCACGCCCGGGCTCGCGCTGGTCACCGCCATGCTGGCAGTCGCGTCGTGTTCATCAACCCCGCCGCCTGTGCCCGCGTCCGTGGCGGGATGTCCGACGACCAGTGCGCAAACGCTTGAGGACCTGCGCACCGTCGTCGGAGTCAACAGCGATGTCTTCGTAGCGAAGATCACGGCCCACGAGTCGGTCCGTGACGGTGTTTTCGGTCCCGTCGACACCTACCGTGCAGAAGCGTCGCACCCGTTAATGGGATCGGCGAACGGAGCCGTCCGGATTGAAGCCGGCACTGAATTGCGCGATGGCAAGCCTTGCCGCTACGGAGTCCCACTTCCGGAAGTGGGCACGTCCTATCTGGTTACAGCCGGTTACGACAAAGCGCGCCAGGTGTTCGTTACCGGCGAGGGTCAGGCACCTATGCCCGTTCTGACTGATGCCGAAATTGCCACGATCGGTACCCCCGAGGAGCCTGCGGCCGTCAAAGACATGCGTGCGGCGATCAAATCGCCGATTCACCCAACAGTCTGAGATTCACCGTTGGTCTGGCAGGTCCCCTCGCAGTAGTGCGCGGGACCTTAGTGGCTCGGACAGCCTTGCTCAGCTGCAGATGCGGCCGGTGTGAGGCCAGTGCGGTGGCGGGAAGAACCGGCCGCAGCCGCGGAATCAGCGGATTTGCGGCAGCCCGATAGCCTGGGAGTCGTGCAGTCCTCCGCAAGGGGCCAGTTCCTGGGTCGCCAGGTGGCCGGCGATCGCGCGCTGATCATGGCGATCGTCAACCGCACCCCGGATTCCTTCTATGACCGGGGGGCGACCTTCAGCGACGGCGCAGCCAAGGACGCGGCGCACCAGAAGATCGCCGAAGGGGCCGACGTCATCGACATCGGCGGCGTCAAAGCGGGACCGGGCAGCACCGTCGACGCCGATGAGGAGATCGCGCGCGTCGTGCCGTTCATCGAGTGGCTCCGCGGCGAATACCCCGACCAACTGATCAGCGTCGACACCTGGCGCGCGAACGTGGCCAAGCAGGCTTGCGCGGCCGGGGCCGACCTGATCAACGACACCTGGGCCGGCGCCGATCCGGGACTGCCCGAGGTGGCCGCCGAATTCGGGGCGGGGCTCGTCTGCTCGCACACCGGCGGTGCCGTGCCGCGGACCCGGCCCTTTCGCGTCAACTACGGCGTCACCGAACGCGGTGTGGTGGACGACGTCATCGCCGAGGTCACCTCAGCGGCGCAGCATGCCGTCGACGTCGGCGTCTCGCGGGACGCCATCCTGATCGACCCGACGCACGATTTCGGCAAGAACACTTACCACGGTCTTAGTTTGTTGCGCCACGTAAAAGATCTTGTAAATACCGGATGGCCAGTCCTGATGGCCCTGAGTAACAAGGATTTCGTGGGGGAGACTTTAGGTGTCGAACTGACCGAGCGCCTGGAGGGGACGCTGGCCGCGACGGCACTCGCCGCCGCTGACGGCGCCGCCATGTTCCGGGTGCACGAGGTGGGCCCCACCCGGCGCGTCCTGGAAATGGTCGCGTCGATCCAGGGCGGGCGTCCACCGAGCCGAACAGTGAGGGGACTCGCGTGACCCTAATGCCCGAGATGACTGCCGAATCCATCGCTCGCCATGCGTGGCTGGCCGAACGCAGCTGGAGCCGGCCGACGTGGACCATCGCTGAGCTCGAGGCCGCCAAGGCCGGCCGGACCGTCTCTGTCGTGCTGCCCGCCCTGAACGAGGAAGACACCGTCGCCGACGTCATCGACAGCATCAGCCCGCTGCTGGGTGGTCTGGTCGACGAGCTCGTCGTGCTCGACTCCGGTTCGACCGACGAGACCGAACTGCGCGCCATCGAGGCCGGCGCCCGCGTCGTCAGCCGGGAACAGGCGCTGCCCGAGGTGCCGGTCCAGCCCGGCAAGGGCGAGGCGCTGTGGCGCTCGCTGGCCGCCACCACCGGCGACATCATCGTGTTCGTCGACTCCGACCTGCTCGACCCCGACCCGATGTTCGTGCCCAAGCTGCTGGGCCCGCTGCTGCTCGCCGACGGTGTGCACTTGGTCAAGGGTTTCTACCGGCGGCCGCTCAAGGTGGGTGGCGCGGAAGAAGCCAACGGCGGTGGCCGGGTCACCGAACTGGTGGCACGTCCGCTGCTGGCGTCCCTGCGGCCCGAGCTGACGTGCCTGCTGCAGCCGCTGGGCGGCGAATACGCCGGTACCCGGGAGCTGTTGACGTCGGTCGGCTTCGCGCCGGGCTACGGCGTCGAGATCGGCCTGCTGATCGACACCTACGACAAGCTGGGCCTCGATGCCATCGCACAGGTCAACCTCGGGGTGCGCACGCACCGCAACCGGCCGCTGACCGAGCTGGCCGCGATGAGCCGTCAAGTGATCGCCACGCTGCTGTCGCGCTGCGGCATCAGCGACTCGGGCGTCGGGCTGACCCAGTTCTTCGCCGACGGCGACACCTTCACGCCCCGCACGTCGACCGTGTCGCTGATCGACCGTCCCGCCATGAACACCTTGCGCTGACCCGCCTCGGCGGCGCTTGTCGGTGCCATCCGGCAGGATCGTCGGTGTGACACTGATTCTGATCTACCTGGTGGTGCTGATCCTCGTCGCGGTGGTCCTGTTCGCACTGGGCACCGTGCTGTTCGGGCGCAGCGAGCAGTTGCCGCCGCTGGCGCGGAGCACCACGGCCACCGTGCTGCCCGCGTCCGGTGTCACCGGTGCCGACGTCGACGCCGTCAGGTTCACGCAAACCCTGCGCGGTTACAAGACCAGCGAGGTTGACTGGGTGCTGGAGCGGCTGGCGCAGGAACTGGACTCGTTGCGAGGCGAGCTGACCACGTTGCGTGCACAGACCGCGGACGCCGAGCAATGACCACTCCCGACCGGACCCGGTGCGGGTGGGTCGACATCGGTGAGTCGGCGGATGGGGTGATGTACCGCGATTACCACGACACTGAATGGGGCCGCCCGCTGCGCGGCACACAGGCGCTGTTCGAACGCGTCTCGCTGGAGGCGTTCCAGAGCGGCCTGTCCTGGCTGATCATCCTGCGCAAGCGAGAGAACTTCCGGGCGGCGTTCAAGGGGTTCGACGTGGCCACGGTGGCCGGCTTCGGGGAGAAGGACATCGACCGACTGCTGGCCGATCCCGGCATCGTCCGGAACCGCGCCAAGATCGAGGCGACCATCGCCAATGCCCGCGTGATCGACGGCGGCCTGGACCTCGACGAGCTGCTGTGGTCGTTCGCGCCGCCGCCGCGGCCGCGGCCGGCTGACCTGGCACAGGTCCCGGCGACCACACCGGAATCGGTGGCCATGGCCAAGGAACTGAAGCGCCGCGGGTTCCGGTTCGTCGGCCCCACCACGGCGTATGCGTTGATGCAGGCCACCGGGATGGTGGACGACCATGTCGAGGCCTGCTGGGTGCCCCGCCACAGCTTGTCGGAGGCGTGACGGGCGGGTCTTTCACACCCTCGGGTAGCGATAGGGAACAATAGACGTAGTTCAGTTGCAGTTCAGTGCCGTGAGGCTACCCACTGAGTGGGTGGTTGCGGCCTTGATCCGGGACCGTGGATGCGGTCCGGGCGCGTGCGGAGGGAGCACCCGATGGCGGCGATGAAGCCCCGGACCGGCGACGGTCCACTGGAAGCAACCAAAGAGGGGCGCGGCATCGTCATGCGGGTACCGCTGGAGGGTGGCGGTCGTCTGGTGGTCGAGCTGACCCCGGATGAGGCCGCAGCCCTGGGCGACGAACTGAAGAACGTCACCAGCTAGTTCAGCCGCAGACGCTCCGATAGATGTCGAGCGTCTGCTGGGCGACCTGCATCCAGGAGAACTCCTCGATGCACCGCCGACGGCCGGCCTGCCCGAATGTGCGGGCCTGTTCCGGGTTCCGGACCAACGCATTGACCGCGTCCGCGAGCCCTGTCTCAAACCCCACGGCATCCGCGGCGTCGTAGTGCACCAGTGAACCTGTGGTGCCTTCGTCGACCACCTCGGGAATGCCGCCGACGTCCGAGGCGACGACGGCGGTGCCGCAGGCCATGGCTTCGAGGTTGACGATGCCGAGCGGTTCGTAGACCGAGGGACAGACGAAAACTGTTGCTGTCGCCAGGATTTCGCGGATCTTCTCGATCGGCAGCATCTCCTGGATCCAGTGCACCCCGGCGCGCGTGGCGCTGAGCTCCTTCACCGCGGCCGCCACCTCGGCGGCGATTTCCGGGGTGTCGGGTGCGCCCGCACACAACACCAGCTGCACGTCGGGGTCAAACCGGTGGGCCGCCGCGACGAGGTGGCCGACACCCTTCTGCCGGGTGATCCGCCCGACGAACGCCACGATCGGCCGGTCCGGATCGATCCCCAGCTCGGCCAGGGTCTGGCCCGCCTCGACCGGGTACCAGTCGTCGGTGTCGATCCCGTTGCGCACCACGTGCACTCGCGCGGGGTCCAGGTGCGGGTAGGTGGCCAGGACATCGGCCCGCATGCCCGCGCTGACCGCGATGACGGCGTCGGCCGCTTCGATCGCCGTGCGCTCGACCCATGAGGAGATGCGGTAGCCGCCACCGAGCTGCTCGGCCTTCCACGGCCGTCGCGGCTCCAGCGAGTGCGCGGTCAGCACGTGCGGGATGCTGTGCAGCAGCGCCGTGAGGTGTCCGGCCATGCCGGTGTACCAGGTGTGCGAGTGCACCACGTTCGGCATGGCGGCCGGTCCGGCGAAAGCATTGTTCACCATCGCCAGATCCGCCGACAGTGTCGTCAGTGCCGCATTGGCGCCGGCGAGCAGCGGATCGGGCTGAGCCACGAAGGCATCCCGGCGGTGCACCCCCATGCAGTGGACGTCGACGTCGCACAGCTTCGTGAGCTGACCGACGAGTTCGGTCACATGCACGCCCGCGCCGCCGTAGACCTCCGGTGGATACTCCCGCGTCATCATCGCCACCCGCATGTCGATGACGTTAACGCGTGCGGCGGGTTGGGGCGTATGTCTGGCCGCTTCGGTTGGTGGCTACTAGGTTTGGTGGCATGAGGGAACAGCCGCAGGTGCTGGGAATCGTCTTGGCCGGCGGTGAGGGCAAACGGCTGTATCCGCTCACCGCGGACCGCGCCAAGCCCGCCGTCCCGTTCGGCGGTGCCTACCGCCTCATCGACTTCGTCCTGTCCAACCTTGTCAACGCGCGTTACCTGCGGATCTGCGTTCTGACGCAATACAAGTCGCACTCACTGGACCGGCACATCTCGCAGAACTGGCGGCTGTCGGGTCTGGCCGGCGAGTACATCACCCCGGTCCCGGCGCAGCAGCGCCTGGGCCCGCGCTGGTACACCGGCTCGGCCGACGCCATCTATCAGTCCATGAACCTCATCTACGACGAGGACCCCGACTACATCGTGGTTTTCGGCGCCGACCACGTGTACCGCATGGACCCCGAGCAGATGGTGCGGTTCCACATCGAGAGCGGGGCGGGCGCGACCGTCGCGGGCATCCGGGTGCCGCGCGCCGAGGCGTCGGCGTTCGGCTGCATCGACGCCGACGAGTCCGGCCGCATCCGCAGCTTCATCGAGAAGCCGGCCGATCCGCCGGGTACGCCCGATGACCCCGAGCAGACCTTCGTCTCCATGGGCAACTACGTGTTCACCACCAAGGCGCTCATCGATGCCATCCGGGTGGACGCCGAGAACCACGACTCCGACCACGACATGGGCGGCAACATCATCCCGCAGATGGTCGCCGACGGGATGGCGGCCGTATACGACTTCAACGACAACGAGGTGCCCGGTGCCACCGAGCGTGATCACGGCTACTGGCGCGATGTCGGAACGCTCGACGCGTTCTACGACGCCCACATGGACCTCGTGTCGGTGCACCCGGTGTTCAACCTCTACAACCGGCGCTGGCCCATCCTGGGGGAGTCGGAGCATCTGGCCCCGGCCAAGTTCGTCAACGGCGGCGCGGCGCAGGAATCGGTCGTCGGCGCGGGCAGCATCATCTCGGCGGCGTCGGTGCGCAATTCGGTGCTGTCGTCCAATGTCGTGATCGACGACGGCGCCATCGTGGAGGGCAGCGTGATCATGCCCGGCGCCCGCGTCGGACGCGGTGCCGTGGTGCGGCACGCCATCCTGGACAAGAACGTCGTCGTCGGGCCGGGGGAGATGGTCGGCGTGGACCTCGAGAAGGACCGCGAACGCTTCTCGGTCAGTGCCGGCGGCGTCGTCGCGGTCGGTAAGGGCGTCTGGATCTAGACGGCCGCATCGGGCGAGGGCGGATTTCCGGCTCGTGCCCTTTTCGCCGCTCCACGGCGGCGGAGCAGCGCCACCGCTGCCCAGACCAGCAGCGCCAGCGCGACGACAACCAACACCGGCAGCACGATCGCGACGATCACCAACCCGACGCTGGCCACGTCTTCGACCGTGCTCAGTACGGGCGCCGCGAGCCCGCCGGTGGCGACATTAGCGACGGGCCGCACCGTCGACTTGGTCAGTGACACCACGAGTGCGGTGACGGCCCCGATCACCACGGGAATCCACTGTCCCGAACTCGCGAACGCTCCCGGATCGGTGACAGCGGCGGTCTGTGCCGCGGTGCCGGAGCCGAAGACGATGCCGCCGGAGGTCGGCCGCACGAACGTCTGGATGGTGTCGTTGATGCTGTCGAGGGCGGGCACCTTGTCGGCGATGATCTCGACGACCAACAACACGGCCACGATGCCGATCACCCAGCCGTTGGTCAGCCATGCCCAGGGGTGCGGGAGCTCCACGAGATTGGTGAAGCGTCCCAGCAGGCCCATCGCGAGCAGGGGAATGTAGGCGTTGAGGCCCGACGCGGTGGCCAGGCCGAGCCCGGTGAACAGTTCCACCCGCTCAGTCTCCGGGATTTGTGCACGATTTCCCGCGCTGTCCGCGGATTTTCGTGCACAAATCCCGGGGAATCACCAGACGTAGGGGAGCAAGCGATAGCGGACTTTGTGGGTGTAGTCGATGTACCCGGGCAGTTCGGCGCGCAGCATCTTCTCCTCGTCGAAGATCCGCGCCATGAGCGCCGGGGCGGCGGCCAGCACCGGGATCAGGCCCCAGTAGGAGCCCAGTGCCAGCGGGGTCGCGAGCATCATGATGAGCGCGCAGATGTACATCGGGTGCCGCACGATGCCGTACAGGCCGGTCGAGATGACCGGTTGGTTGTCCTCGACCGAGATGCTCGCGCCCGCGAAGTTGTTCTGGATGACGACCCATTGGGCCGCCAGCAGTGACAGTGCGACGACGACGTTGCCGAGGACGACGACGGCCGTCGGCACGTAGGACCACCCGAAGCGCCAGTCGAGCGCGCTGACAACGCCGGTCGCGATCACCGACGCCAGGATCGCCCAGATGGCCACCTTCTGAATCGGGCGGGTCTCGGCTGTCGGGCCGCCATGCATCCGTCGCGCAAGGGCATCGGGATGTTTGACGGCCAGGTACATGCTCGGGCCCATGGTGGCGACCATGAAGACCGCGATGAAAACCCAAGCCTGCCAATAGTGGATGGTGCCGGCCGGCACGCACAGCAGCACCGCGAAGAAGACGATGCCGCCGGCCGCCGAGGCGAGCGCCTGCAGAGCGAGTTTCATGATTTCTCCTACCGTAGGTCACGGCGCCGGAAAGCCAAGGCGCCCAGGATGATCAGAGTTGCGTCCAGGACCAGCAGCCAGACCAGTGGCGTCGCGGTGAAGCTGCCCGATCCGACGCGCGGGATGTGGCTGAACGGATCGAGGTCCAGCACCCAATGCGGTGAATTCGCCAGCGAACCGAGCAGATACACCGCGATGAAGCCGACCAGGGCGCCCCACGCCACCGGGGCGAACCGCGGCGCTGCGCCGAACAACACGGTCGTCACGGAGATCAGGAGCCAGACGGCGGGCAGCTGCACTGCTGCCGCACCCAGCACCAGGGGCAGTTTTCCGCCGATGTCGTCGGCCGCCGCCCCGTAGGTCAGGCCGGCCAGCAGACCGGATGTCAGCATCGCGACCGTCGTGCCGGCCAGCGCGATGACCAGATAGCCCGTCAGCCAATGGATCCGGCTCACCGCCCCGGCGAGCAGCGTCTCGGCACGCTGGCCGGTCTCCTCCTGATGGGGCCGCAGGGCCAGCGATACCGCGAACGCGGCGGCGACCATGCCGAGCATGTTGAAGGCGATCGCGATGAACGCCTCCTCCAGCGCGCTGGTGCCGCCGAGGCGCGTGATGATGTCGCGTGCCGAGCCGCTACCGCCCAGCTCGTCGCCGATACCGTGCACGACGCTGCCGATCAGCAGCCCGTACAGCCCCAGCCCGACGGTCCACACCAGCACCGAGCCGCGGGTCAGCCGCCATGCCAAACCTATTGGTCCGCTGAGCATTCCGGTGGCCCGCGGCCGGCCGCGTCGCTCGGCGAACATCCCCGCGCCGACATCGCGGGCGCCCTGAAGTTGGTACGCCAGTACCACCAGGGCGACGGTCAGTGTGAGGTGCAGCGCCAGCACGCCGAACCGGTCACCGGCGTACGGGCGGACAAGCAGCGACCAACCCAGGGGAGACGCCCAGGACAGTTCGCTGCCGCCGGCATCGCCCACGGCGCGCAGCGTGAAGGCGGCGCCGAGTACGCCGAAGGCGATACCGCGGGCGACGCGGGCGCTGGCGGAGAGCTGTGCGGCCACGGCCGCGACGGCGGTGAACACCAACCCGGAGGCGGCCAGCGCACAACTGAAGGCCAGCGAACCCAATACGGGCACATCGGTATTCAGGAGGCCGAGGAAACCGAGCAGCCCGGTGAGCAGCGAGCCGCCACCGGTCAACAGCAGCGCGGCGGTCAGGCTCGCATTGCGGCCCACGGCTGTCGAGTCGATGAGCTCGGTGCGTCCGGCCTCTTCGTCGGCGCGGGTGTGCCGGATCATCGTCAGGATGACGGCGACGGCGATCAACACGTGGAACATGCCGGCTTTCCAGATGCCGGCCGCGCCCAGGCTGTCGTTGTAGATGTTGCCGTAGATCGCGCGCTGGGCCGGGCTGGCCATGATGCTCGCGACGAATCCGGCGCGGCCTGCCGCGGTGGGGTAGACGGCCTCGATGCTGCCGATGTACACCGTCGACAGCGGCAGGGACAGCAGCAGCACCCACAGCGGTAGCACGATCCGGTCGGTCCGCAGGTAAAGACGAAGGAGCCCAAGGGTTCCGGTGAAGCTGGACGCCCCGGCAGCAGGTCGGGCGGGCCGGGCCGGGCGGTCCAGGACGGCGGTCATGCCCGCACCTGCTCGGGTTCGCGGCGGGCCCGGCCGCTGTCGTAGTGCCGCAGGAACAGGTCCTCCAAAGTGGGTGGCTGGCTCACCAGTGAGCGCACGCCGGCATCGCCGAGTGCCTTGATGACCGCACCGAGGCTCTCCGATTCGACGCGGGCCGTGAGCATCCGGCCGTCGAAGAAGATGTCGGAAACCCCTGGGAGATGGTCGATTCGGCCCGGGTTGTTGATCATGTCGGCCTTGATGGTGGTGCTCGACAGATGCCGCATCGACTCCAGCGTGCCGGTCTCGACGGTCCGGCCGGCCCGGATGATCGTCACCCGCTGGCACAGTCGCTCGGTCTCGGCCAGGATGTGGCTCGACAGCAGGACGGTGGTGCCGCGGCCGGCGGCATCGGCGACGCACTGCTGGAAGATGTTCTCCATCAACGGATCCAGACCGCTGCTGGGCTCGTCGAGCAGCAGCAGGTCGGCGTTCGAGGCGAACGCGGAGACCAGCGAGACCTTCTGCCGGTTGCCCTTCGAATACGTGCGGGTCTTCTTGGTGGGGTCCAGGTCGAACCGCTCGGTGAGTTCGGCCCGGCGCTTTTCGTCGATGCCGCCGCGCATCCGGGCCAGCAGGTCGATGGTCTCGCCGCCGGTCAGCGTCGGCCACAGCGTGACATCGCCTGGTACATAAGCGATGTGACGGTGCAATGCCACGGAGTCGGTCCAGGGGTCGCCGCCGAGTAGGCGGACGGAGCCGGAGTCGGCGCGGACGAGCCCGAGCAGGATGCGGATCGTCGTCGACTTGCCTGCGCCGTTGGGCCCGAGGAAGCCGTGCACCTCGCCCCGCTCGACCCTCAGGTTCAGTCCGTCGAGGGCCCGGACCGCCCCGAAGTTCTTTGTCAGGGTGTCGATTTCGATAGCGGCGTTCACATTCGCTCCTCAGTGGTGGTGACGATGGGTTTGCCTGCTTCGCGTTGCGCGAGAAACGCCTCGTACATGGTTGGGTCGGCCATCAGGCCGTTGGTGTAGAGCTCGAGCGAGGGGAGCAGCATGTCCTGCGCGTAGTCGTGCAGCACCTGGCGGAAATCTGTCGGGTTGGGGTGCAGCTGGATGTAGGTCAGGAGCGCACCGCCGCTCGTCAGAGCCAGGAACCGGGCGCGCGCCTTGGGGTCGCGGCTGGGTTTGAGGGTGCCGGCGCGCACACCCTCTTCGAGATAGCCCTCGGTGTTGTCGATCATGCTCTGCCACAGCGACTTCGACAGTTCGCCGCCGGTCTGCAGCGCCTGCATCAGATAGGCGGTCATGGGTGCGAAGGATTCGATCTCGGCGAGCTGCGCGAACCATGCGCTCGGGCTGGCGTTCTGCATCGACTCGGTCTTGGCGACCCGGACCGTTTCGATGACGTAGGCGTCGCAGGCTTCGCGCAGTTTCTCCTTGGAGCCGAAGTGGTGGATCACCAATGCCGCGCTGACGCCGGCGGCCGCGGCGATGCTGCGAACGCTCGCCGAGAACCCGTGCTGGCCGAACTGCTCGATCGCCGCGTCACGGATGCGGGCGACGGTGGTGAGGTCCTCGACTGAACGCATGTTTAGTACGCTAAACACGCGTTCAGTCGGTCGTCAAGCGTCTGACCCGTCAAAGAGCCGTAAAAGATTCGACAGAAACGTCAACGGCGCGGCGTGAGCTGGCGCGTACCGGCCGCTGACTCTGCGGTGAGGGTGTTGCCTACTCGGCCTTTTGCGCCGTGAGCGCAGGGTCAACGAGGGGCCGGGCGGTGCCGACCGTTGATCCTGCGGTGGCGGTGCTGCCTACTCGGCCTTTTACGCCCTGAGCGCAGGGTCAACGCCGAGCAGAGGGGCAGCTAGTCGCGGACCGCGGCCAGGAGCCCGTCGCCGAGCGGGACCAGGACCGGGGTCAGCCGCTCGTCCTCGGCGATGGCGCGCGTGGCCTCCCGCACCGCCGTCACGTCGCGGTCGTTGGCGGCGGCGTCGCCGGCGCGACCGCCGAGCGCCGCGCGGTGCACCACGATCACGCCGCCCGGTCGCAGCAGGCGGACGCCCTCGGCCACGAACTGCGGTTGATCGACGGGCTCGCCGTCGATGAAGACCAGGTCGTAGGACTCGTCGGCCAGCCGGGTCAGGACTTCCTGAGCGCGTCCCACGATCAGCCGGGTCCGGGACGGTCCGACACCCGCGGCGACGAACGCCTGCTTGGCCAGCCGCTGATGCTCGGGCTCGACGTCGATGGTGGTCAGCACACCGTCTTCGCGCATGCCCGACAGCAGCCACAACCCGCTGACGCCGGCACCGGTGCCGACCTCGACGACGGCCTTGGCCGATGCGATCTTCGCCAGCACACTCAGCAGCGCGCCCACCGCCGGGGTGACGGGGTTGGCCCCGCTCTCCTCGGCCCGCTCCCGGGTCGCGGCGGTGATGGGTTCCTCGGTGATGGACCGTTCGGCGTGCTTGACGATGGCCTCGGCCGTGCTCGGCTTGGGTGCGGCAGCAGCGACGGGCTGGGCCGGTGCCTGGGCGGGTGCCGCCGGAGCCGGCTGCGCCGGGTCAGGCTGGTTGCTACCGGCCGAAACCGTCGGGTCATCGGTGCTGGACATGTGCGCAGCGTAACGAACGCCCAGCGTGCCGCCGCTCAGTACACGCGCAATACGGCCGCGCTCTCAGGCGGCAGCCGGACGATCCTGAGCGGCCACGCGCCACGCCCGGGAGCGAAGGTTAAGTTTTGGCGAACTCTCCGTGGGTATTCGCAGGTCATGGAGCTGAAGCCGGGTTTCTCAGGAAAAGTTCAGTTTGCTCATACATCAACCTCACCAGGGTGGGGAACCGTAATCGCCATGCACGCGAGTGTGAACGATCTGCAAGCCGATTCCGGACTCCGGCAGTCGCCGGACATCCGCGGAATCGGGAATATCGGACTTCAGGTACCGGTTTCTGCTGATGCGTCATGTGCCAACGACGCGGAAACTATGGAATTGGAGATTGCCACGACCGCCATGCCGGCCCCCACGAAGCTTGCCCCGACCCACATGTCCCATGTCCCGGTCGCCGAAGCCGAGGTGGATTGGGCTGAAGTCAGCGACGAATTGACCGGCACCGCCGTCTTCGATGCCACGGGCGACGTGGCCACCATGCCGTCGTGGGACGAGCTGGTTCGCCAGCACGCCGACCGCGTCTACCGGCTGGCCTACCGCCTGTCGGGTAACCCGCAGGACGCCGAAGACCTCACCCAGGAGACGTTCATCCGGGTGTTCCGCTCGGTGCAGAACTACCAGCCCGGCACCTTCGAAGGCTGGCTGCACCGCATCACCACCAACCTGTTCCTGGACATGGTCCGCCGCCGCACCCGCATCCGCATGGAAGCGCTGCCCGAGGACTACGACCGCGTGCCCGCCGACGACCCGAACCCCGAGGAGCTGTACCACGACTCGCGGCTGGGACCGGATCTGCAGGCCGCGCTCGATTCGCTGCCCCCGGAGTTCCGCGCCGCCGTGGTGCTCTGCGACATCGAAGGTCTGTCGTACGAGGAGATCGGCGCGACGCTCGACGTCAAGCTGGGCACCGTGCGCAGCCGTATCCACCGTGGCCGGCAGGCTCTGCGCGAGTACCTCGCCAGCCACCCGGGTGACTACTCCGAGGCGGCCGCGGCCATCTCCGCCAAGTCCGCCTGAGCGTTGTGACGTATCCGTCCCAGGTTGTCGCGCTACATTCAGTAGTAACGGCAACACGGACGAAGGCGTGGCGCGGAGAGGAGCTCGGTGATGGTCGACCGGGGACAGTTGTTCCGTCGTGCGTTCTCCTGGCTGCCCGCACAGTTCGCCTCCCAGAGCGACGGACCCGTCGGCCCACGCCGCTTCGGGTCCACGGAGCACCTGGCCATCGAGGCCATCGCGGCATTCGTCGACGGTGAGCTTCAGATGGGTGCGCACCTGCGCGCCGCCCATCATCTGTCCCAGTGCCCGGATTGCGCCGCAGAGGTGGATGCGCAGGGTCAGGCGCGGAGCGCGTTGCGCGATTCCTGCCCGATCATCGCGCCCAATTCCTTGCTGGGTGCGCTGGCGAACATCCCGAATGACGCATCGGTGCAGTTCGCGGATATCCAGGCGGCCGGGATCGAAGACGGGGACTTTGCCGATCGGCCGCCGCGGGAACGCCGTCGTCGCCGGTAGGGTTGAGCCTGAATTTTTGAGTGACCGCCTCGCCCGCTCAGGCGGGCCGTGCGGACAGAGCCAGTAGATGGGGAGTGCAATACCGGTGACGAATCAGGACATGTCCGGCGATCGCCCCCGTCTGGCTCCGCGTCCGGTGACGCGCACCCCGGTGGATCCGGCGTCGCAGCGCGCGTTCGGCCGGCCCGAGGGCTTCACCGGTTCGTTCCTCGCCGAGGATCAGATTCGCAACCAGGGGGAGTACACCCCCACCAACCAGGCACCCGATCCCGTGCTCGCCGAAGCCTTCGGCCGGCCCGGTGGCGGCGTCGATTCGTTGCAACGCCACCCGGCCGACGCCGGTGCGCTGGAAGCCGAGGGCCAGGACGACGACGATGCTGTCGCCGACCCGTGGCGCGATCCGTCGGCCGCGCCGTCGCTGGGCACCCCGGCGCTGCCCCCGCCGCCGCCGGTCGTGGTGGCCGCTCCCGTCGGCAAGCTCGGTGTCCGTGACGTGCTGTTCGGCCGCAAGGTCTCGATGACGGCCCTCGCCGTGCTGGCTCTGCTGGCGTTGGTCATCGGCACCCTCGGCGGCGTCGTCGGGCGCAAGACCGCCGAGGTGGTCGAGGCCTTCACCACCTCCAAGGTCACCTTGAAGACCAGTGACGGCGGCGACCTGCCCGAGGGTCGGTTCGCGAAAGTCGCTGCTGCCGTTGCGGATTCGGTGGTCACCATCGAGGCGATGGGCGACACCGACGGATCGCAGGGCTCCGGCGTCGTGGTCGACGGCCGCGGCTACGTCGTCACCAACAACCACGTCATCTCCGACGCGGCCAAGAACCCCAGCCAGTACCACATCTCCGTGGTGTTCAACGACGGCAAGCAGGTGCCGGCCAACCTCGTCGGCCGGGACCCCAAGACCGACCTCGCGGTGCTGAAGGTCGACAACGTCGACAACCTGACCGTCGCGAAGTTCGGTGACGCCGAGAAGGTCAAGGTCGGCGACGAGGTCATCGCGGCGGGCGCCCCGCTGGGTCTGCGCAGCACCGTCACGCACGGCATCATCAGCGCGCTGCACCGTCCGGTGCCGCTGTCGGGTGAAGGCTCCGACACCGACACCGTGATCGACGGCATCCAGACCGACGCTTCGATCAACCACGGCAACTCCGGTGGCCCGCTGATCAACATGAACTCCGAGGTCATCGGGATCAACACGGCCGGAAAGTCGTTGTCCGACAGCGCAAGCGGTCTGGGCTTCGCCATCCCGGTGAACGAGGTCAAGGCCACCGTCGAGGTCCTGATCAAGGACGGCAAGATCTTCCACCCGACGCTGGGCCTCAACGCCAAGTCGGCCAGTGACAAGGTCGCCTCGGGCGCCCAGGTCGTGAACGTCGTCGCCGGTAGCCCGGCGGAGAAGGGCGGCGTCCTCGAGAACGACGTCGTGGTCAAGGTCGGTAACCGCAAGGTCGCCGACGCCGACGAGTTCGTGGTCGCGGTGCGGCAGCTGCAGATCGGTCAGCCGGCGCCCATCGAGGTGATCCGCGACGGCCGGCACGTGACGCTCACCGTCGTTCCCAACGCAGACACCCCGGCCAGCTGATGTTCGGCAACATCGGATGGGGCGAGATGCTCGTGCTGGTCATCGCGGGCCTCGTGATCCTCGGCCCGGAGCGGTTGCCCGGCGCCATCCGGTGGACGGCCGGCAGCCTCAAGCAGGTGCGGGAGTACCTCAGCGGTGCGACCAGTCAGCTGCGTCAGGATCTCGGGCCGGAGTTCGAGGACCTGCGTCAGCCCCTCAGTGAGCTGCAGAAACTGCGCGGCATGACGCCGCGCGCGGCGCTGACCAAGCATCTGCTCGACGGTGACGACTCGTTCCTCACCGGGGCCTTCGACACCCCGGCGGCGCCGGACCAGACCAAGCCGCTGACCACGCCCGAGGTCAACGGCATCCCGCCCACGACGGGCGCCCCGGGGGCGGCACCGCAGTCGCAGACGCCGCAGTTCGACCCCGACGCGACCTGACGCCGCTAGAGGTTCAGGGCCTGTAGGCGCGCCGGATCCCGGTAGCGATCCGCATTCTCGGCGATCTCCGCGGCCGGCGGCAGGATTTCGTCCGCGGCGACGTAGACGCCGCCCGCGCGCAGTGAGTCGTCGAGCATCAACCAGATCCAGCGGGTCAGGTCGTCGACCAACGCGTCCTGCGTGTCGCGCAGCGGCTGTTCCAGCCAGTGCCCCGCGGCGGTCTCGACGAGGCCGACGATGCCGTACGACAACCGCTCGGCGTCGGCCTTCACATCGAACGCGGCCACGTACACCTTGAGCACCGCGGTCAGCAGGTTGGCGATGGTGATCTTGATGTCGGCGAACGCGTTGAAGCCCTCGTCGATGGAGCATCGCTGCAGATACCGGTACAGATTGGGGTGTTGGGTCAGGAACTGGACGTGCGCGCTCACGCCGGCCTTGACGATCTGCGCCATGCTGCCCTCGGGCCGCCACACCGGCGCGAGTTCGGCGGTGATCATCTGGCTGGTCCGGTGCGCGACCTCGCGTTGCAGGTCCGAGGCGTCGACGAAGTGCCGGTAGAGCTTGGTGCGGCTGACGCCGACGTGCGCGGCGATCTGCTCGGTCGAGGTCTGGGGCCCGTGTTGCTCGATCACGACGAGGGCAGCGTCGATGAACTCAGCGCGCCTGCGCTCGCGTTGGCCGGCCCAGCGACCGGTGGTGGCACTCGCCATGGCTCCTTGTTTACCTCATGTACCTGCTCGGGAGTGACCTGATGCAGCCAATCAGTGGGAGTCTAGCTATCTAGTGGTACGTGGCGTACCATCTACGGAACCGCGCCAGTGGGCGCCTTCATGTTCAAAGGGGAACGACGATGGATGCTGTCGCCACTTTTCGCCGCGTTGCCGGTCTGCCGGTCGCGGACACGAAGCTGACGCCCGCGGTCGACTACGGGTTCTTCGGACCCGACTCCGTCACCTGGCGGGTGTGGAGCTACCCGACGTCGCTGCTGCTGGGCTTCGCCCGCGCCGTGACCATCGAGCACCTCGACCCGTACCTCGCCGCGGCCGTCGACGCCAGCGGCCAGGTGTACGCCCGCACCCGGCTGCGCTACGACCGCACCATGCAGTACTTCGCGCTGGTGGCCTTCGGTGACGCCGAGGCAGTGCTGGACGCCTCCGAGATCCTCGTCAAGATCCACGGCAAGGCCATCGGCACCGAGCCGATCACCGGCAAGCAGTTCGACGCCAACGACCCGTACTCGCAGCTGTGGATCCACCTGACCGCGTGGCACTCGATCCTCTACACCTACGAGATGTTCGGGCCCGGCAAGCTGACCGAAGCCGAGGAACTGCAGTACTGGGAAGAGTGCGCGCGGGCCGCGGAATTCCAGACCATCAACCCCGACGACGTGCCGCGCACGCGTGAGGGCATCCAGCAGTACTTCGAGCAGTACCGGCCGCAGATGGCCGGCTCCGAGGTGGCCCAGAACATGATGAACTACCTCGTGGACCTGGGCTATCACATCCTGCCCGAGCGGGTGCCGAGCTGGATGCGCCGCGTGTTCAACTGGCCAATGCGCCGGGCGATCATCGCGACCATGCCGAAGTGGATGCGCACCCTGGGCGGCATTCCGCAGAACTACTCCGACGACGTCGTCGCCAAGCTGATCGCGCGTCCGTTCCTGCGGGCGGTCTCCAGCATCCCGCGCCTGGAACTGGCGATCCTGGACTTCACCACCCCGCACACCACGCCGATCGTCGGCCCGACGCTGATGAAGATCCCGGCCCAGAACCCCGTCACCTACACGCCGGCCGAGGCCCGCGCGAAGTGGGGCCGGACCACGCCGTTCGAGCAGTACCAGCAGCTCGTGGCCAAGCGGGCGCTCGGCCAGGGCCCCAAGCCCTACGAGCACAACCACAGCGACGCGCTGCTGGAATTCGAAGCACACGCCGGCTGATTCCGGCCCATACCGACCGCACCACCGGGAGAATTCAGTACATGACGGACATTGCGTACACGGCCCTGGTGGACCAGGCGCTGAATGAGCTCGCCGAAGGCGAGAAGGCCTGGGCGGCAACATCTCTGGCGCGGCGGCGCGAGATTCTCGATGACGTGCAGCAGTTGGCCGTGCAGCACGGCGCCGAGTGGGTCGAGGCCGCGGTCCGGATCAAACAACTGAATCCGGAGTCGCCGCTGGTCGGCGAGGAATGGATTTCCGGCCCGTACCCGCTGGCCGCCGGGGCCGCGGCGTTGTCCGCGAGCCTGGCCAAGCTGGAGGCCGGCAAGAGCCCGCTGGACGGGGCCGACTTCGGCACCGCCGCCGGTCGCACAACCGTGAATGTGTTGCCGCTCAACGTCTTCGACAAGCTGCTGCTGTCCGGGTTCAGCGCCGAGGTGTGGTTGCAGCCGGGTGTCAGCCGCGACGAGGCGCTGCGGACCGCCGGTCTGGCGCAACGGGATCCGGGCAAGACCAACGGGATCGGCGTCGTGCTCGGCGCCGGCAACATCACGTCGATCGCGCCGCTCGACACGGTCTACGAGCTGATCGCCAACAACCGCGTGGTGGCGCTCAAGCTCAACCCGGTCACCGATCCGATCCTGCCGGTGCTGACCAAGGTGCTGGCGCCGCTCATCGAACTCGGTGCGGTGCGGATTCTCACCGGTGGCGCGGACGTCGGTACCTACCTGGTGCAGCACGACGCGGTGGACCACGTGCACATGACCGGCAGTGCGCTGACCCACGACGCCATCGTCTTCGGCGTCGGCGAAGAGGGCGCCCGGCGCAAGGCCGCGGGCGAGCCGATCCTGCACAAGGACATCACCAGTGAGCTCGGCGGGGTGTCGCCGACCATCGTGGTGCCCGGCAAGTGGAGCAAGGCCGATATCGCGTTCCAGGCCAACCACATTGCCACGCAGCGGCTGCACAACAACGGCTACAACTGCGTGGCGTCGCAGGTCGTGGTGCTGTCCTCGAAGTGGGCGCAGCGTGACGAGTTCGTCGCGGCCCTGACCAAGGCCATCGCCGCCGCGCCCAAGCGCGCGGCGTACTACCCGGGCTCCGATTCCCGGGTCGCCAGTGCCGAGGCCACGTATCCGACGGCCCAGCGGCTCGGTGACCGCGTCCTGGTGGTGGACCCCGAGGATCGCACCGCGCTGCTCAACACCGAGTACTTCTCGCCGGTGTACGGCGTCGTCGACCTCGACAGCGACGGCGTCGAGTTCCTCCGCGAGGCCACCCGCCTGGCCAACGAGGACTTCGTCGGCACGCTGGGCGTCAACATCGTCGCGGCGCCCGCCACCATCAAGGCGCTGGGGAAGGCCTTCGACGCCATGATCGAGGCGCTGCACTACGGCACCATCGCGGTGAACGCCTGGACCGGCGTCGGTTACCTGACGCCGCACGCCACCTGGGGCGCCTTCCCCGGGCACACGCTCAATGACGTGCAGAGCGGAATCGGCGTGGTGCACAACGGTTTCCTGATCGAGAAGCCCGAGCGCACCGTGGTGCGGGGGCCGTTCCGCCCGTCGCCGCGCTCGCTGATCGGTGGCGAGCTGTCGATCTCGCCCAAGCCGCCGTGGTTCGTCAACAACCGCACGGCTGCCTCGACCGGTCGGCTCCTCACCGCGTTCACCGGCAAGCCGAGCTGGGCCAAACTGCCCGCGATCTTCGTCTCCGCACTGCGGGGCTGACGGGTTTCCCGGGGTTACCAGGGCAAAGCCCGGTCTGTGGTCATGCCACGGACCGGGCTTTTTTCATGAAGTGGTCGTCACCATCTGGTCATCGAACGCTAACCTACGCTACCGTAGGTTACGGTACCGTAGGTTCGAGAAGGTATGGACCTGACGCCGACCACCGATGAAGGGATTGACCCATGGACACCCAGGCCGCCGTGCTGTACGAACTGGAGCCCGTCGTCGCGCAGAACCTCGACCGGCACCTCAAGATGTCGCGGGAATGGTTCCCGCACGACTACGTTCCCTGGAGTCGTGGACGGGACTTCGCGTTCCTCGGTGGCGAGGACTGGCAGCCGGAGGACTCACCGCTCGATCCGGTCGCCAAGACGGCCCTGACCGTCAATCTGCTGACCGAGGACAACCTGCCGTCGTATCACCGCGAGATCGCCACCCGATTCTCCCGGGACGGGGCGTGGGGCACCTGGATCGGGCAGTGGACGGCCGAGGAGGGCCGCCACAGCATCGCGCTGCGCGACTACCTGGTGGTCACCCGCGGCGTCGATCCCGTTGCGCTGGAACGGCTTCGCATGGAGCACACCGTCGCCGGCTACGACGCGGGGGACCGCAGCGCGCTGTCGGTGCTGGCCTATGTGTTGTTCCAGGAACTGGCCACGCGCGTCTCGCACCGCAACACCGGCCGGGCGTCGGGCTGCCCGCTGGCCGACCAGCTCCTGGCCCGCATCGCCGCCGACGAGAACCTGCACATGGTCTTCTACCGGAACCTCATGGCCGCGGCGCTCGACATCGCGCCCGATGACGCGATGGTCGCCATCCGGGACGAGGTCATCAACTTCGCCATGCCGGGCCTAGGCATGTCCGACTTTGCGAAGAATGCCCTCACCATCGCCAAGGCCGGCATCTACGACCTGCGCATCCACCACGACGACGTGCTGGTGCCGGTGCTGCGCTTCTGGAACATCTTCGAGCGCAACGATTTCGGCGCGGTCGGTGAACGGGCCCGCGAGGAAATGATCGGGTTCCTCGGGATGCTCGACGAGCGCGCGCGGTTCTACGAGGAGAAGCGCAAACTGGCCGCCACGGCCGGCTGAGCGACTATCCGGGGAGCCGGATCACCTGGGCGGCGTAGGCCAGGCCCGCGCCGTAGCCCAGGAGCAGCGCCACGCTGCCGGGCTTGGCCTCGCCGGTGTCCAGCAGCGTGTACATCGCCAGTGGAATCGACGCGGCCGAGGTGTTGCCGGCATCCTGGATATCTTGAGCGACAACGGTTTCCGGATTGAGTCCGAGTCCCTTGGTGAGCAGCTCATTGATCCGGCCGTTGGCCTGATGGGGGATGAACACGTCGATGTCGTCGACCGTCAGGCCCGCGGCCGCGATGGCGCGCTTGCCGACGTCGACCATCTGGAAGGCCGCCCAGCGGAAGACGGTCTGGCCTTCCATGCGCAGGAAAGGCCTTGGGCCGGAAGGGTTCTCGGTGTAGTCGATCCAACTGAGGTCCTGCACGATGGCACTCGACTGCTCGCCGTCGCTGCCGGCGACGGTGGGCCCGATGCCCTGCTCCTCGGTCGGTCCGACGACCACCGCGGCGGCGCCGTCGGCGAAGATGAAAGCGTTGCTGCGGTCGGTCATGTCGATGGCGTCGGACAGCTTCTCCGAGCCCACCACGAGGATGCGACGCGCGCTACCGGCCCGGATCATGTCGGCGGCCACGCCCAGCGAGTAGCCGAATCCCGCGCAGCCCGCGGCGATGTCGAAGGCCGGAATGCCCTGTGCGCCAATCTCGGTGGCGACCTGCGGCCCGCACGGCGGGGTGTTGCGGAAGTTGGTGCTGGTGGCCACGATGACGGCGTCGATGTCCGAACCGGACAGCTCCGCCGCGGCACAGGCGCGCCGTCCGGCCTCGCATGCCATCGTGACGGCGGACTCGTCGGGGCCGGCGAACCGGCGGTTCTTGATGCCCGTCCGGGAGTAGATCCACTCATCCGACGAATCGATGGTCTCGCAGATTTCGTCGTTGGTGACGACGCGGCCGGGGCGGTAGGCCGCCACGCTCAGCAGGCCGACGTTCTGTGCGCCGCTGCGCGTATGGATATGTGTCACTTGTGGATTCCTGTCGGACGGGGGAGGCTCAGCGCCCAGCCGGGTCGAGCCCGAGCGACATACCGGCCAGTCCGCGCTTGCGGCTGGACAGTTTGTCGGCGATGCCGCGCAACGCGGCGCCGGCGGCGGTGTCCGGTCCGGACAACACCAGGGGGACACCGGTGTCGCCGGCGCTCACGAGCTGCGGGTCCAGGGGGACCTGGCCCAGCAACGGAACCTCGGCACCGACTGTGCGCGTGAGGCTTTCGGCGACCTGTGCGCCGCCGCCCTCGCCGAACAGCTGCATCGTGGTGCCGTCGGGCAGGGTCAGTCCGGACATGTTCTCGACCACGCCGACGATGCGCTGACGGGTCTGGACCGCAATGGCGCCGGCGCGCTCGGCGACCTCGGCGGCGGCCATCTGCGGTGTGGTGACGACGAGAATCTCGGCGCCGGGGATCAACTGCGCCACCGAGATGGCGATGTCGCCGGTGCCGGGCGGCAGGTCGAGCAGCAGGACGTCGAGGTCACCCCAGTACACGTCGGCCAGGAACTGCTGCAGCGCGCGGTGCAGCATCGGCCCGCGCCACACCACCGGGGTGTTGCCCTGGGTGAACATCGCGATGGAGATGACCTTCACATCGTGCGAAACCGGCGGCAGGATCATCGAATCCACCTGGGTGGGGCGATCTTGCACGCCCATCATCCGGGGCACCGAGTGGCCGTAGATGTCGGCGTCGAGGAGGCCGACCGACAGGCCCTTGGCGGCCAGCGCGGCCGCCAGGTTGACTGTCACGCTGGACTTGCCGACGCCACCCTTGCCCGACGCCACCGCGTACACCCGGGTCAACGAGCCGGGCTGGGCGAACGGGATGACCGGTTCCTTGTCGTCGCCGCGCAGCAGCTTGCGCAGTTCGGCGCGCTGCTCGTCGTTCATCACGTCGAGGGTGACCTTGACGGCCCCGGTGCCCGGCACGTCGGTGACGGCCGCGGTGACCCGATCGCTGATCTCGGTCTTCTTCGGGCAGGCCGACGTGGTCAGGTAGATCTCGACGTGCACCGCGCCGTCGGACTCGACCGTCACGTCCTTGACCATCCCGACCTCGGTGATCGGACGGCGCAGTTCAGGATCGATGACTTTGCCCAGTGCGGCGCGCACGGCGGCTTTCAGCTCAGCAGACATTACTCGCGAGTTTATAGCTGCCGGTCAGCGCGCCGGCAGCTGGTCACGGTAGGACCGGGAACGCGGGCGGCGGCGGACCCATGGCTTCCGCGGGCAGCGGGCCGGCCGGGGCCGGTGCTGCCGGGACGGCTGCCGGGCCGGGCGTGGGTCCCGGTGCGGCGCCGACCGGGCCGGCGGCCGGGGTGCCGACGCCCACCGCGGTGACCGGGATCGGTCCCGGACCAGCCGGTGCCGGCGCGACGGGCGCGGGTGCGGGTGCGAGCGGGGCCGGCGGCAACTGGAACGGCGGCAGGCCGAACGGGTTCGGCGCCGGTGCGTCCAGTGCCGGTGCGTCCGGGGCGGGGATGGGCACAGCGCTCGGCGCGGGGCCGCCCTGCAGGCAGAACACCGCGCAGTTCTGTTTCGGTTCGGCGGGCCCGGGCAGCGGACCCATGCGCCCCATCTGCAGCGCGGGCGTCATCGCGAGCGGGTCGTCGGACGGCAGTCCCATCGCGTTGATCGGCAGCCCCGGCCCGAGCCCCTCGGGGTTGTCGAGGTGCTGGTCGCCGATGGCGGGCGGCGGGCCGACGATCGGCGGCAGGTCGACCGGCGCGATACCGGTGACATAGGCCTTGGCCCAGCCCAGCACGTTCTGGGCGTAGGGCATCGAGTTGTTGTAGCGCAGGATCGCGGTCAGCACCTGGGACGGATCACGCAGGTTCAGCCCGCCGCTGCACAGGTACCGGGCCGCGGCCAGGGAGGCGTCGTAGACGTTCTGCACGTCGGGCTTGCCGTCGCCGATGGCGTCCGAGGCGTACCGGGCCCAGGTGCCGGGCAGGAACTGCATGGGTCCCAGCGCCCGGGCGTAGGTCACCCGCCCGGCGGAGATGCTCTGCACGATGACCTCGTTGCCGGCCAGCGTGCCGTCGAGGACGGGCCCGAGGATCGGGGTGAGCGCGGTACCCCGCGCGTCGGTGGCGCCGCTGTTGGCGTGGCCGGACTCGATGCGGCCGATACCGGCCAGCAGGTTCCAGCTGATACCGCAGCCCGGTGCGTTGGTCGCCATGATCTTCTCGGCGGTGCGGTACGCGTTGAGCACGACGGGCGGGATCCGCAGCCCGCCGGGAGCCATCACGAGCGACGCCGGCGGCGGCGACAGGGCGGTGGTGGGATCCATGTGCAGCGCGCGGGGAACCTGATCGGACGCGACGACCGTCATCCCGGCCCGATTGCGGGGGCCGGGGGTCGTGGGTGTGACGGCCGCCAGCGGCGTGACGCCCGCGGTGGCGGTGTTGTGGACGGTTGTTTGCCGAGTCGGCGCCGAACCGCCGACGGCAAGCATCAGGACGAGTGGCGCGACGACCGCGACACCGGCCAGCGGCCGGCGCAGCGCCTTGGCGATCTGCCGGCGACGGCCGGGCTCGGCTTCGGAGGCGGCGTCGCTGTCATCACCAACGGCGACGTCGTAATCCTCGATGACGTCGTCGACCGGCTGGCCATCGCCGGGAAGTGCGTGGAATTCAGTAGTAGGCGCAGCGTTGTCCGCGGAATCAGCGGTGTCGCCCCCGATGTGCACTAAGCCATCCTATGAAAGTGGAATACCGGAGTGACCCCGGTGACATGTGTTGTGATCCAAGTCACCATACCTACTCCGTGGTCGGTTGTCGGCCTAATGATTCCGGAGAATGGAATCTCTCATTCGGCCGCGGTGGCGGAGTCGGCGGACTCGGCCGCGGGGCCGCTGAAAGCGTCGTCCTCCTCGACCGGCGGCCGGGTTTTTCCGGCCTTGCGTTTGCCGGATCCGCTCTTGCCGCCGTTCTGCTGAGCAATCAACGTCCGGAGCTCGTCGAGTTCGCGGCGGAGGTAGTCGCGGGTGGCCACCTCGCCGACGGCCAGCCGCAGCGCGGCCAGTTCGCGGGCCAGGAATTCGGTATCCGCCTTGGTCTGGGCCGCGCGCCGGCGGTCCTCTTCGAGCGACACGCGGTCCCGGTTCTCCTGGCGGTTCTGCGCCAGCAGGATCAGCGGTGCGGCGTAGGCGGCCTGGGTCGAGAACGCCAGGTTCAGCAGGATGAACGGATACGGGTCGAACTGCAGGCTGATCGCGATGAGGTTGAACGCGATCCAGATGACCACGATCACCGTCTGGATGAGCAGGTACTTGCCCGTGCCCAGGAACCGGGCGATCGACTCGCTGAACCGGCCGACGGCCTCCACGTCGACCCGCGGGGTCAACCGGAAGCGGGAGGTGCGCGGGATGTCCAGGCGCTGCCGCGCCGAAGGCTCGCTCACCGGCCTGCTCCCGAGATGTTGTCAGTGATGGCCTGGGTCGAGTCCGACCCAGGTTCGTCCGCGCTCCGCCAGCCCGACGGCAGCAGGTGGTCGAGCAGGTCGTCGACGGTGACGGCGCCCAGCAGATGGCTCTCGTCGTCGACCACCGGCGCGGACACGAGGTTATAGGCGGCGAAGAAGCGCGTGACCTCGGCCAGCGAGCTGGTCGGTGACAGCACCGGCAGATCGGTGTCGAGGATGCCGCCGACCTGGGTGGCGGGAGGCTCGCGCAGCAGCCGCTGGGTGTGCACACAGCCCAGGTAGTGGCCGGTCGGTGTCGCGGTCGGGGGCCGGGTGACGAACGTCAGCGACGACAGCGCCGGCGTCAGCTCGGGATCGCGGACGCGGGCCAGCGCCTCGGCGACGGTCGTGTCCGGGGTGAGCACGACGGGTTCGGGCGTCATCAGACCACCGGCGGTGTCCGGGGAGTGCTGCAGCAGTCGGCGCACGGGCTCGGAATCCTCGGGGTCCATGCGGTCCAGCAGCACGGCCGCGCGGGTGGCGTCGAGCTCACCGAGGAGGTCGGCGGCGTCGTCGGGGTCCATCTCCTCCAGCACGTCGGCGGCGCGCTCGGTGCCCAGCTGGTTGAGCAGCTCGGCCTGTTCGGGTTCGGAGAGCTCCTGCAGGATGTCGGCCAGGCGGTCGTCGTCGAGGGCCTTGACGACTTCGTGACGGCGCTTGACCGGAAGGTCGCGCAGGGCGTCGGCGACCTCGACGGGACGCTGCCCCTCGAACTGCTCCAGCAGTTGCGCCACGCCCTGTCCCGGCAGCGCGAGCGCCGACGGCGTCAGCCCGGTGACGTTCTTCCAATCGACGACGTGCACCGTGGTGCGCCGGCCCAGGCGGCGGTGACGCACGGCGACGCGGGTCACCAGCCAGTCACGCGACCGGGCCTGCTCGATCGCGAGGTCGACCACGACGACGTCGATGCCGGCGAGCTGTTGCAGCTCCGGGTCGGTGACGCGGACGCGGGTGTCCAGAATCTGCCCGAGTACCAGCGCCTCGCCGGGGCGCTGCTCGAACCGGCGCAGCGAGATGGTCGCTCCCGTGAGGGTGACCGAGTTGTGCTCGATGGAGGTCACCCGCAGGATCGGGACGAATATCCTTCGGCGCGTGGTCAATTCCACGACGAGGCCCAGCACCCGCGGCTGCTGGCGGACGATGCCCATGCTCACGACCACGTCGCGGACCCGGCCGACCGACTCGCCGTCGGGGCCCAGCACGACCAGTCCAGCGAGTCTGGCCACGTAGACCCTGTTGACCGCCACCATGCTCCACAGGGTAGAGAGTGGGGTCGTGGAGAACCTGTATCGGCCCCGCCGTACCTGCCTGTCCGTTCCGGGTAGCAGCGACAAGATGATCGCGAAGGCCAAGACGCTGCCGGCCGATCAGGTGTTCCTCGACCTCGAGGATGCGGTGGCGGCCGACGCCAAGGCCGCGGCGCGGACGCGGGTGGCGCAGGCGTTGTGCGAGCCCGGCTGGGCGGGTCAGCTGCGCGGCCTCCGGGTCAACGACTGGACCACGCCGTGGACGTACGCCGACGTGATCGAGGTCGTCACCGCGGTGGCGCAGGGCGGCGGCGTGCTCGATGTCATCGTGCTGCCGAAGGTCAGCGATGTCTCGCACGTGCAGGCCCTCGATCTGTTGCTGACGCAGCTCGAGCGCACGCTCGGACTGCCCGTCGGCCGCATCGGCATCGAGGCCCAGATCGAGGACGCCAAGGGGCTCGTCAACGCCCACGCCATCGCCGGCGGGCCGCGGGTGCAGGCGCTGATCTTCGGGCCGGGTGATCTGATGGCGAGCCTCAACATGCGCACGCTCGTCGTCGGTGAGCAGCCCGTCGGTTACGGCGTCGGCGATGCCTATCACCACGTGCTGATGACGATCCTGGTGGCGGCGCGGGCCCACGGCATCAACGCGATTGACGGCCCGTATTTCAAGGTGAAGGACACCGAGGCGTTCACGCGCGTCGCCGGGCAGACCGCGGCGTTGGGGTACGACGGCAAGTGGGTGCTGCACCCCGACCAGATCGCCGCCGGAAACGAGATCTTCAGTCCGCGGCAGGCCGACTACGACCATGCCGAGCTGATTCTCGAGGCGTACGAATGGCACACCTCGCAGGCGGGCGGGGCTCGCGGCGCGGTGCTGCTGGGTGACGAGATGATCGACGAGGCCAGCCGCAAGATGGCGCTGGTGATCGCGGGCAAGGGCCGCGCCGCCGGGATGACGCGCATCGGCGAGCGGTTCAGCCCGCCGGCGTGACCGCGCCGGCTAGCTGTACTGACCACGGACGTTAGGTACGGCGTGGCGTGGTGACATGAAGAAGACCTCCGAGTGAAGTGCGAGCTGTCGAGGAACGCACCAACTCATCTCGGAGGTCTTCATGTCCCACCGTAATGCTCCTTTGTCCGATACCGGGCGTCTGCGCCTGGCTCGCTGCGTCGTGGAGGACGGTTGGCCGCTGCGGCGAGCTGCCGAGCGATTCCAGGTCGCGGTGAGCACGGCGGCTCGCTGGGCCGGCCGCTACCGCGAACTCGGCGCTGCCGGCATGAGCGATCGCAGCTCACGACCGCACCACAGCCCCAACAGAACACCCACACGAACCGAGCGGCGCATCATCAAAGTCCGGGTCATCCGCCGCTGGGGACCGGCCCGCATCGCCTATCTGCTAGGACTACAGCCCTCCACCGTGCACCGCGTGCTGACTCGCTATGGTCTGGCCAAACTGCGGTGGCTTGACCGCCCCACCGGGCGGGTTGTTCGCCGGATGGAATCAGCGGCATGCGGCGATCTGGTGCACGTCGATATCAAGAAACTAGGCAAGATCCCCGCCGGGGGCGGCTGGCGAAAGCTCGGCAAGGTATCGGGCAAGCGCAACTCCCGAGAAGACAAAACCGGTGGCGTCCGCGCCAAGAACGGCGACCCGGCCCGCGGGTATCACTACCTGCACACCGCGATCGATGCGCACTCGAGGCTGGTCTACTCCGAATTGTTGACCGATGAACGCAAAGAAACCGCCGCAGCGTTCTGGCAGCGCGCCAACGCCTGGTTCAACGAGTGTGGTTTCACGGTACAAAATGTGTTGACCGACAACGGATCCTGCTACCGGTCACACAAATTTCGTGATGCTCTGGGTGACATCAAGCACCGACGAACCCGCCCCTACCGTCCACAGACAAACGGCAAGGTCGAGCGTTTCCACCGCACGCTTGCCGACGAATGGGCCTACGCCCGGCTCTACCGCAGCGACGCCGAACGCTGCGCCGAGTTCCCGCGGTGGCTACACACCTACAATCACCATCGCGGCCACACAGCACTCAAAGGTCAACCACCCGCCAGCCGCGTACCTAACCTCTCAGGTCAGTACAGCTAGCCGCCGAGGACCAGGACGACCAGAAACAGGTTGAGCAGGAACGCCAGCGCGCCGAACACGATGCCGGACAAGGCCAGCAGGCTGCCGCGGGTGCCGCTGCCGGGGATGCGCTCGTAGGCGACGACGCCGAGCCCGACGCCGATGAGTGCCAAGGGCCCGAACACCACACCGGCCAGCGCGCACACGACCGAGCCGACCGCCAGCCGGTTCACCCGCGCGCCGATCACAAGGTCGGTTCTTGGCGTGAGGCCCAGTCGAACAGCAGCAGGAAGCCGACCAGGCCGACGACGAGCGTGACAGCACCGATGACGATGCCCGCGATGGCCATGGTTCTGCCGTTGGTGCGCGGCCGGCCTTTCGCCTGCGCCAGGGCCACGGTGCCGAGCACGATGCCCAGCACCGAGCCGGCCGGGCCGAACACGAAGCAGATGAAGTAGAGCGGCAAGGCGACCAGCGACGACACCAGCGACCCGATGGCCATGCCGTCGTTCGACCTCGGCGCCGGATACGACGAGTACAGCGGGGGCGGCAGGTAGCCGGACGGCGGCAGGTATCCCGGCGGCGCCATCCCCGGCGGCGGGCCGTACGGCCCGGCAGGCGGCGCACCGTAGAAGCCGGGTGGCGGCGGGCCGGGAGGCATGGGTGGCGGCGGCCCGGGAGGCATGGGGAACGGACCCGTCGGCGGCTGCGGTGGGACCTGCGGCGCGGGCGCGGGCGGCCCCTGCTGCCATGGCGCGGAGGTGGGCCCCGGCTCTTCGATCGCCGGGTACTCGTACACCGGGTAATCGCTGGTCGCTTCGGCATCGGTGCCGGTCGGCGGCGGCACGGACCCGGCCGGCCTCGAGGGATCCCAGGAGGGTTGGCCCGACTGCCCGCCCGGACTTGTCATGCCGACCAACCTAGCGCACGAGTTCATGGCATCGTGGTAGCCGAAGCGCGTTCCGAGGCGAGTGACAGGAGACCAGGGGCATGACGAATCCGCTGCAGCCCGACCGGACCCCGGGACCGGGTGGACAGCCCGGATTGCCGACTCCGCCCAAGGGCTGGCCCATCGGTTCGTACCCGACCTATGCCGAGGCGCAGCGCGCCGTCGATTACCTGTCAGACCAAGAGTTTCCGGTGCAGCACGTGACCATCGTGGGCGTCGACCTGATGCAGGTGGAGCGGGTCACCGGGCGGCTCACCTGGCCGCGCGTGCTGACCGGCGGCATCCTGACCGGGGCGTGGCTGGGCTTGTTCATCGGGCTGGTGCTCGGGCTTTTCGGTACCAACGCGTGGGGCTCGCTGTTCACCGGCCTCATCGCCGGCATCTTCTTCGGCCTGATCACCTCGGGCGTGCAGTACGCGATGTCCCGCGGCACAAGGGATTTCAGCTCCACCATGCAGCTCGTCGCGGGCCGCTACGACGTGTTGTGCGATCCGGTGTGTGCCGAACAGGGCCGCGATCTGCTGGGGCGGCTGTCGCTCTAGGGCCTTCCGGCCTCGGTCGCCATATCCGCCACCAGGTGGCGATATGTTGCATGGCACACCTGCCGCGCTCTACGGTTTGCGCGCGGGAGGTTCCCGTGAGACAGGAGGCGTCCGTGGTGCGCGCGGGAAAGCTGCGGGCTGCGCTGGCAGCGGGTGCGGCGGCGTGCACGGCCGCCACGTTGGTCTCCGCCTGCGGTTCCGGTGCGGGCGGCACCGTCGTCAGCGTGTACACGTCGGCCAATGAGAAGGCGACGTTCTCGGCCCTCGCCAGGCGGTGCAACGCCGAACTCGGCGGCCGTTTCAGCATCAAGCAGGTCAGTCTGCCCAAGGGCGCCGACGATCAGCGGCTGCAACTGGCGCGCCGGCTGACCGGCAACGACAAGAACCTCGACATCATGGGCCTGGACGTCGTGTGGACCGCCGAGTTCGCCGAGGCCGGCTGGGCCGTGCCGCTGTCCGACGACCCGGCCGGTAAAGCGGAAGCCGACGCCGCCGACGACACCTTGCCCGGACCGCTGAAGACCGCGCAGTGGCAGGGCCGGCTGTTCGCCGCGCCGATCACGACCAACACCCAAATGCTCTGGTACCGGGCCGATCTGATGCCCGAAGCGCCGGCCACCTGGGATGACATGGTCGCCCAGGCGACACGGCTGCATGCCGCCGGGGGACCCAGCTGGATCGCCGTGCAGGCCAAGCAGTACGAGGGCCTGGTGGTCTGGTTCAACACCTTGCTGACCAGTGCCGGCGGCAGCGTGCTGTCCGACGACGGCAAGACCGTCACCCTGACCGACACCCCTGAGCACCGCGCCGCGACCATCAAGGCGCTGCAGGTCATCAAGTCGGTGGCCACCGCACCCGGCGCCGACCCGTCGATCACTCAGACCGACGAGGGGACGGCGCGGCTCGCGCTCGAGCAGGGCAAGGCCGCGCTCGAGGTGAACTGGCCGTTCGTGCTGCCGTCGCTGCTGGAGAACGCGGTCAAGGGTGGGGTGCCGTTCCTGCCGCTCGATCAGCACGCGGAGCTCAAGAGCGCCATCAACGACGTCGGCACCTTTGCGCCCGACGATGCGCAGTTCACCACCGCCTACGACGAGAGCAAGAAGGTGTTCGGCTTCGCGGATTACCCAGCGGTGCAGCCCGGGGTGCCGGCCAAGGTCACCATCGGCGGGCTGAATCTTGCTGTGAGCAAGACCAGTACGCACAAGGCCGAGGCATTCGAGGCCATCCGGTGCATGCGCAGCGCGACCAACCAGCAGTTCACGTCGGTCGAGGGCGGGCTGCCCGCGGTCCGCGCGTCGCTGTATGACGATGCCAAGTTCCAGGCCAAGTATCCGCAGTACGCGGTGATCCGCCGCCAGCTCGCCGACGCCGCGGTCCGGCCGGCCACGCCGCAGTATCAGGCGGTGTCGACGCGGATTTCGGCGACGCTGGCCCCGATCACCAAGATCGACCCGGAGCGCACCGCCGACAAGCTGGCGTCCGAGGTACAGCAGGCGATTGACGGCAAGGGGCTGATTCCGTGAGCGACACCGGAGTTGCGAACACGGCAGCCAACCCCGAGCGCCGGCTCGCCTACCTCCTGATCGCCCCCGCCGTCCTGGTGATGCTGGCGGTGGCCGCGTATCCCGTCGCCTACGCGGTGTGGCTGAGCCTGCACAGGGACAACCTCGCGGCGCCGGCGGAAACCCGCTTCGTGGGCCTGGACAACTACACGACGATCCTCACCGACCACTACTGGTGGACGGCGTTCGTGGTCACGCTCGGCATCACGGTGGTGTCGGTGGCCATCGAGTTCGTGCTCGGTATGGCGCTGGCGGTGGTGATGCACCGGACCATGTTCGGCAGTGCCGTCGTGCGTACGGCCATCCTCATCCCGTACGGCATCGTGACCGTAGCCGCTTCCTACAGTTGGTATTACGCGTGGACGCCGGGCACCGGATACCTCGCGAACCTGCTGCCGACGGGCACCGCGCCGCTGACCGAACAATTGCCGTCGCTGGCCATCGTGGTGCTCGCCGAGGTGTGGAAGACGACGCCGTTCATGTCGCTGCTGCTGTTGGCCGGGTTGGTGCTGGTACCGCGGGAACTGCTCGACGCGGCGCAGATGGACGGCGCGGGCCGCTGGCAGCGGTTCGCCAAAGTGACTCTGCCGCTGATGAAACCGGCCATCCTGGTGGCCCTGTTGTTCCGCACGCTGGACGCGTTCCGCATCTTCGACAACATCTATGTGCTCACGGGCGGCACCAACAACACCGGTTCGGTGTCGATCCTGGGTTACGACAACCTGTTCAAGGCGTTCAACATCGGCCTGGGCTCGGCGATCAGCGTGCTGATCTTCCTGACCGTCGCGATCATCGCCTTCATCTACATCAAGATCTTCGGTGCCGCGGCGCCCGGTGCGGAAGCCGAGGTGCGGTGACGTGAGCGGGCAGAGAAGTGGCGGCCGGTTGGCCGGCTGGGGCGTGGTCAACATCCTGGTGGTGATCTACGCGCTGCTGCCGGTGCTCTGGATCTTCTCGCTGTCCCTCAAGCCGACGTCAACGGTCAAGGACGGCAACCTGATTCCGCGTCAGATCACCTTCGACAACTACAAGGGCATCTTCACCGGCGGCGCCTTCGGCTCGGCACTGTTCAACTCGATCGGCATCGGGCTCATCACCACCGCCATCGCGGTGACGATCGGTGGCATGGCCGCCTACGCCGTGGCGCGGCTGGACTTTCCGGGTAAGCGGCTGCTGGTCGGCCTGGCATTGCTGATCTCGATGTTCCCCCAGATCTCGCTCGTGACACCGCTGTTCAACATCGAGCGCACCGTCGGGCTGTTCGACACCTGGCCGGGCCTGATCCTGCCGTACATCACCTTCGCGCTGCCGTTGGCGATCTACACCCTGTCGGCGTTCTTCCGGGAGATCCCTTGGGATTTGGAGAAGGCCGCCAAGATGGACGGCGCCTCGCCGGGGCAGGCCTTCCGGAAGGTCATCGCGCCGCTGGCCGCGCCCGGCATCGTCACGGCGGCCATCCTGGTGTTCATCTTCGCCTGGAACGACCTGCTGCTGGCGTTGTCGCTGACCGCCACCCAGCGGGCCATCACCGCACCGGTGGCGATCGCGAACTTCACGGGCAGTTCGCAATTCGAGGAGCCGACCGGGTCCATCGCCGCCGGCGCGATGGTCATCACGGTGCCCATCATCATCTTTGTTCTCATCTTCCAACGACGGATCGTCGCGGGCCTGACGTCCGGTGCGGTGAAGGGGTAGGTCATGGCCGAAATCGTTTTGGACCACGTCACCAAGAGTTACACCGGCGGGGCGACCGCAGTGCAGGACCTGTCGCTGACCATCGCCGACGGTGAGTTCCTGATCCTCGTGGGGCCGTCGGGGTGCGGAAAGTCGACGACGCTCAACATGATCGCCGGGCTCGAGGACATCAGCTCCGGCGAACTGCGCATCGGCGGGGAGCGGGTCAACGAGAAGGAGCCCCGCGACCGGGACATCGCGATGGTGTTCCAGTCCTACGCGCTCTACCCGCACATGACGGTGCGGCAGAACATCGCGTTCCCGCTCACGCTCGCGAAGATGCCGAAAGCCGAGATCGCGGCCAAGGTCGAGGAGACCGCGAAAATCCTTGACCTGACCGCACTTCTGGACCGCAAGCCGGCCCAGCTGTCCGGCGGCCAGCGGCAGCGCGTGGCGATGGGACGCGCCATCGTGCGCAGCCCCAAGGCCTTCCTGATGGACGAGCCGCTGTCCAACCTGGATGCCAAGCTGCGGGTGCAGATGCGCACCGAGATCGCCCGGCTGCAGGCCCGTCTCGGCACCACCACCGTCTACGTCACGCATGACCAGACCGAGGCGATGACGCTGGGGGACCGCGTCGTCGTGATGAGCGGCGGTGTGGCACAACAGGTCGGCACCCCAGACGAGCTGTACAACGCGCCGGCCAACCTGTTCGTCGCCGGCTTCATCGGTTCCCCGTCGATGAACTTCTTCCCGGCCACGCGGACGGACGTCGGGGTGCAGCTGCCCTTCGGCGAGGTCACCTTGAGCGACGACGCCCGCGCGGCGCTCGACCTGCAGCGGCCGTCGGCCGACCTGATCGCGGGTGTGCGTCCCGAGCAGTTCGACGACGCCTCGGTGATCGATGCGTACGCGCGCATCCAGTCGCTGACGTTCGAGGTCGACGCCGAGCTGGTGGAATCACTCGGCGCGGACAAGTACGTGCACTTCCGCCTCGAAGGTGCCGGCGCCCAGGCCGCGCAGCTGGAGCAGCTGGCCGACGACACCGCGGACGCCGGGTCGAGCGAAAACACCTATGTGGCACGGGTTTCGGCCAAGTCGTCCGCGACGGCGGGCAGTCGGGTCGAGCTGGCCCTGGACACTTCCAAACTGACCCTGTTCGACCCGGCCACGGGTCGCAACCTGTCACTGTCGCAGTGACCGACGTCCTCGGCGCGGTTCGGGCCCGTCTGACAACGCATTTCGCCGACCGCGGCAGTACCGCCGAGCCGGTGGGTGCCAGCGTCACCTTCCTCGGCGCCGACCCCATCGAGGTGCTGCGCTACGGGCCGACCGACGGCGACGTGTATCACTATGCGTCCCTGGGCTGTTCGCGCTACCCGATGACGGACCCGATGGACATGGTGGCCGACGGGATCCGCGGCCCGCGGGCGGAGGCCGTACTGTCCCTGCGCGGCCCCACCCCGACGGCGCTGGCCCGCTCGATCGCGGTACTGGCGTCGGCGCCCGCCGTCGAAGGCCTGATCCTGGAGCCGGATGCGCTGATCGATCTGCAGCAGCCGGTCTGGCAGGGGGCGGCATTCACCGCATTCCTGTTGGGCGCCAGCGACGTCGGCGAAGTCGAGCTGCCCGAGCCGTACCAGCCGGTGCGGATCCTGAGCGCCACCCCCATCACCGCCACCGAGGCCGCCTGGGTGCGGCTCAAAGGCGCCGGCGCCATGCGGGATGCGTGGCAGCAGGACGGCGTCGACGTCCTCGATCAGCGACGCCGGGCCGCCGAACCTCGGGCCTAGGACGTGTTGTTGGGACAGGCGACGTCAGCCCACACGACATCACCCTCGGCCGGTTCGTCGGAGGACGGGTTGTTGACCCGGACCACGGTGCAGCGGGGCAGGAGCACCGGCTTGTTGCCATTGAGCCAGTTGATCCTGACGGTGTAGCCCTCGGCTTCGAGGTCTCTGATCACGGCGTCCGCGCCATTGGCGTGGGCGGCCGGCGCGGCGACGCCGGCAAGCGCAGCACTCGCGACGGCAACGGCCACCGCGAGGGACTTGGTTCCGATCTTCATCTCGAGATCATGACCGGCCCACGGCGCTCCGCGGCGCGTTTTACGAAAGATGCCGTTCACCCGTGCGTTGCCGCACGTTCGCCATGGTTACAGCCAGTGATTGTGGCGGAACGTCCGGTACAGCGCCGTGCACACCAGCACCATCACCGTCAGCACGGCGAAATAGCCGTAATGCCAATGCAGTTCGGGCATGTTGTCGAAGTTCATGCCGTAGATGCCGGCGATCATCGTGGGCATCGCGGCGATCGCGACCCACGCAGAGATCTTGCGCATGTCCGCGTTCTGTTCCATCCCGACCTTGCCGAGCGCGGCCTGCACCAGCGAGCTCAGCATGTCGTCGAACCCGGTGATCTGATCGGCGGCCTGGCTGTTGTGGTCGTGGACGTCGCGGATGTAGCGGCGGACTTCTTTGGAGATCAGGTCGTTGTGGTCGGACAGCAGTCGCTGCAGCGCCATCGTCAGCGGATTCACCGAGTGCCGGAGTTCGACCACTTCACGCTTGAGCAGGTAGATGCTCTCGATGTCGGTCTGGGTGTGTGAGGAGAAGACGGTCTGCTCGATGGTGTCGATGTCGGTCTCGACGAGCGAGGTGACTTCGAGGTAGCTGTCCACGACATGGTCGGCGATGGCGTGCATCACCGCGTACGGGCCCAGCGTGAGGATGGTCGGCGACTCGTCGAGTCGGTGCCGCACGCCGGCCAGTCCGCTGTGCTCGCCGTGCCGGACGGTGACGACGAAGTCGGGCCCGACGAACACCATGATCTCGCCGGTCTCGACGATCTCCCGGGCATTGGCCATGGACTCGTGCGCGACGTAGCTGACGGTCTTGAGCACCAGGAACAGCGTCTGGTCGTAGCGCTCCAGCTTGGGCCGCTGATGAGCGCAGACGGCGTCCTCGACGGCCAGTTCGTGCAACCCGAAGACGTCGGCGACGGCCTGCATCTGATGCTGATCGGGCTCGTGCAGACCGATCCACACGAACGCCTCCAGGCCGGCAGCGCGCAGTTCGCGCACCTTGGCCACCGCGGCGCCATGGGTGTACTTGCCGGGCAGGCGCTCGCCCATGGAGTAGACGCCGCAGTCGACGGTGGCGCGGGCGACCGGAACGTGGATCGAGCTGGCATCGGGGCCGGCTTGCGTCTTCTTCGGCACGGGACGGAAGTTCGATGGTTGGAGTGCGCGGAACGAGGGCATGCGGCTGACCTCCCGTGGGGCGGACTTCTCGGATCAATAGACCAGTCGCAAATGCTACGCGGAACCCGCGAGTAACAATTGAGTGAAGTAGCCTGACGCGGTGTCAGATAAGTCAGGTGCTGTGCGCACACCCCAGGTGGTCATCGATGATGCGGAAATTTTCGCCGCCCACGAAGGGGGCAAGCTCTCCGTAGCCCTCAACGAGCCGCTGGATACCCAGCGCGCGTTGTCGATCGCCTACACCCCGGGCGTCGCCCAGGTGAGCCGCGCCATCGCGGCCGATGCGACCCTGGCCAAGAAGTACACCTGGGCCAACCGCCTGGTCGCCGTCGTCAGTGACGGCAGCGCCGTGCTTGGCCTCGGCGACATCGGCCCCGCGGCGTCCCTGCCCGTCATGGAGGGCAAGAGCGCCCTGTTCAAGACCTTCGGCGGCCTCGACTCCATCCCGATCGTGCTGGACACCAAGGACCCCGACGAGATCGTCGAGACCCTGATCCGGCTGCGTCCGACGTTCGGCGCCGTCAACCTCGAGGACATCTCCGCGCCGCGATGTTTCGAGATCGAGCGCCGCGTCATCGAGGCGCTGGACTGCCCCGTCATGCATGACGACCAGCACGGCACCGCCATCGTGGTGCTCGCCGCGCTGCTGGGCGCCACCAAGGCGCTCGACCGCGACATCCACGACCTGAAGGTCGTCGTGTCGGGCGCCGGCGCCGCCGGCGTCGCCTGCACCAACATCATGCTGGCCAGCGGCATCCGCGACATCGTCGTGCTCGACAGCAAGGGCGTCGTGCACTCGGGTCGCACCGACCTCAACAGCTTCAAGGCCGAACTGGCGAACCGCACCAACCCGCGCGGGATCACCGGCGGCGCCGCCGAGGCACTGGCCGGCGCCGACATGTTCCTCGGCCTGTCGGCCGGTGTCATGCCGGAGGAGATCATCGCCACGATGGCCCCGGGCGGCATCGTGTTCGCGCTGTCCAACCCGGATCCGGAGATTCACCCGGACGCCGCCCGCAAGTACGCCGCCGTGGTGGCGACCGGCCGCAGCGACTTCCCGAACCAGATCAACAATGTGCTGGCGTTCCCCGGCGTGTTCCGCGGCGCCCTGGACGCCGGCGCCCGTCGCATCACCGAGGAGATGAAAGTGGCTGCCGCGCATGCCATCTTCTCGGTCGTCGGTGACGATTTGTCGGTCGACTACATCGTGCCCAGCGCGCTCGACCCGCGCGTGGGTCCGGCCGTGGCGGCTGCGGTGGCCGCCGCGTCGCAAGCCTGAACACCATGAGCCGCCGGGTCGCGGCGGGCGGTGTGGCGCTGGCCGCACTGCTCACCGCGACGACGGCGGGCTGCAGCACCGGACAGTCGGTGCCGGGACCTCCGGCACTGACCGTCGGCGCGGCGCCGACCAGCGAGTCGAAACTGCTCGCGCATCTGTACTCGGCGGCGCTGGGCTATTTCGGTATCCCGACCCGTGTGCACCTGGTCCCGGATCCTGTTGCGGCCCTTGACTCCGCCGATGTGACGGTGGCGCCGGGGCTCACCGGCGAACTGCTCGCCAGGTTCGTCCCGCACGCCACGGCACGGGCCGACGAGCAGGTGTACCGGTCGATGATCTCGGCGTTGCCCGAAGGTGTCGCCGCCGCCGACTACACGGCGTCGGCACAGGACAAGCCGGCCGTCGCCGTCACCGCGGCGACCGCGGACCGCTGGGGCAAGCGGGACGTCGCGGCGCTGCCGGGGCATTGCGGCGGTTTGTTCGTCGGCGTGGTGACGGGCGACGCACACCCGGCTCGCGTGGGGGACTGCGTCCTACCGGCCGCTCGTGAATTCAAGGACGCCGCAGGCCTTTTCGATGCGTTGAAGGCGGGTGCGGTGACGGTGGCCTGGACCTCGACCGCGGCGCCGGCGGTACCGGCGGGTGTGACGGTGCTGACCGACCGCACCGCGCTGATCCGCGCCGAGAACGTGGTGCCCTTGTACCGGCGCAACGTCCTCGCCGAACAACAGGTGTTGGCGCTCAACGGAATTGCCGGCGAGCTGGACACCGCGACGCTGACCGACATGATCGGTCAGGTCGACAAGGGCGCCGATCCGGCGGCGGTGGCGGGTGCGTGGCTGGCCCAGCACCCGCTGGACCACTAGCCGAGCCGCGGCAGCACCCGTCCGGCGATGGCGGCGAACAGGCCCTGGTAGGCACCTGACCCGGTGATCCGGACGATCACGTCGACGATCTTGGCGTCGGGCCCGACCAGCACCCGGGCGTGGCCCTTGCGGACGGCCTCGAGGATGATCTGCGCGGCCCGTTCCGGCGTGGTCAGGGCCGCCCGGTCGAACAGCTTGTTCAGGCCCGCGGAGTCGATGTCGGAGGCCGCGGTCGAGTTGCGCACGATGTTGGTCTTGATGCCGCCGGGGTGCACCGTGGTGACCTTCACCGGATGCCCGGCGAGCTTCATCTCCTGGCGCAGCGCCTCGGTGAAGCCGCGGACGGCGAATTTGGCTGCGTTGTAAGCGGATTGGCTGGGCACCGCGAACAAGCCGAAGATGCTCGAGACGTTGACGACGTGCCCGTCGCCCGAGGCGATCAGGTGCGGCAGGAAGACCTTGGTGCCGTTCACGACGCCCCAGAAGTCGACGTCCATGACGCGCTCGATGTCCTTGAACTGGCTGACCTCGAGATCACCGGTGAAGGCGATGCCGGCGTTGTTGTAGACCTGATTGACCTTGCCGAAGTGCTTGACCACCTCGTCGGCGTAGAGCTCGAAGGCCTCCCGCTCGGCGACATTGAGCCGGTCGGCTTTCACCGGAGCGCCGATGGCCTTGACCTGTTCCTCGGTCTTGGCCAGGCCCTCGGTGTCGATGTCGCTGATCGCGAGCGACGCACCCGAGCGCGCCAGTTCGATGGCCAGCGCCTGACCGATACCCGATCCGGCTCCGGTGATCACACAGACCTTGCCGGCGAATCCCTCCATGACCGCTCCTTTGCGTTGTGTGGTGGGTGTCAGTGCGAGCGCGACGGCATCACGCGGGACGTGACGCGGGAGAACAGGTCCTGGTACGCGCCCGAGCCGGTGGCCCGGATGATGACGTCCAGCAGCTTGGCGTCCGGCCCGACGAGCACGCGGGCGTGGCCCTTGCGGACGGCCTCCAGGATGATCTTGGCGGCGCGTTCGGGCGTGGTCTTGGCCAGCTTCGCGTCGAAGGTCTTGGCCAGTTCCTTCGGGTCGATGCCTTCGACCGCGGTGGAGTTGCGGGCGATACCGGTCTTCACGCCGCCGGGGTGCACCGTGGTGACCTTGACGGGGTGGCCGGCGAGCTTCATCTCCTGGCGCAGCGCCTCGGTGAAGCCGCGGACGGCGAACTTCGAGGCGTTGTAGGCGGCCTGGCCGGGGACGGCGAACAGGCCGAAGACGCTGGAGACGTTGACGACGTGGCCGTCGCCCGAGGCGATGAGGTGCGGCAGGAATTCCTTGGTGCCGTTGACGACGCCCCAGAAGTTGACGTCCATGACCCGTTCGATGTCCTTGAACTGGCTGACCTCGATGTCGCCGGTGAAGGCGATGCCGGCGTTGTTGTAGATCTGGTTGACCTTGCCGAAGTGCTCGGCGACGGCGTCGGCGTAGAGGGCGAAGGCCTCGCGCTCGGTGACGTTGAGGCGGTCTGTCTTGACGGGGGCGCCGATGGCCTTGATGCGCTCTTCGGTCTCGGCGAGGCCCTCGGTGTTGACGTCGCTGATCGCCAGCTTGGCGCCCGAGCGGGCGAGCTCGATGGCGAGGGCCTGACCGATACCCGATCCGGCTCCGGTGACGACACAGACTTTCCCGGCGAAGCCCTCCATGAACACTCCCTTGTGGTCGATGCGCGTGCTGCTAGCGACAGTATCCGGTACCGCCGGTGTCGGATGGCACCGGGTGTGCTGCAAGAGTGGCGGTACCCAACGGTACCAAACCGTCCTCAACCTGTGAATCATGCAAGGAAACGGCCGCCGCAAGCGCATTTTGTCGCTTCTCGCCGACGTTACGGAGACGCTCGCTGCACTGCTCCGCTTCTTCGACCCGACGGCAAGGAGTTGATTCCGATGACAGCATCATGGGGTCTGACCGGACCGCAGTTTCTGGGGATCTATCTCGTCACGTATCTGCTTGCGCTGGCATTGATGTACGCCTTCCGAGCGGTGTTGATCCACTCGGAAACTGCGGAAACCGATGCCGCGACTCCGCGGCCGCTGCTGGATCCGTACGAGACCGCTTACCTGGCCGGCGGCTCGGACCGTGCTGTCAGCGCGGCGATCGCGAACCTGGCCCTCAGCGACCGGCTTCTGGTTTCTCGCGGCGGCACGCTCACCGTTGCCGCCGACGTCACGCTGACCGACGATGTGGACGCCGCCGTCGCCGACTGCGTGTCCGCGGCGCCCCGCCGGAAGGTCGCGATCAAGCGTCTGCGCGAGCACCCGCGCATCGTGGCGATCGGTGACCGGTTGCGCGCCCGCGGTCTGCTTCTCGACAGCGCTTCGACCGCCGCTCTGCGCGCCTGCGTGCTGCTGCCGTGCGCGGTGTGGGTTGTCGGTGTGATCCGGTTGATCAACGGCATCGAGCTGCACCACAAGGTCCTTCTGCTGTTCGTTTTCCTGGTGGCCACCGGCTTGTCGACGCTCGTCCTGGTGCGCGCATTTCTTGCCGATGCGGCACACCAACCGTCCGCGGCAGGACAACTCGCACTGCAGGGCATGCGCAACCGGTATGAGTCCGGGGCGGCCCTGACCGAGCCTGCGACGGAGGCCGGGCGCACCGATGCCGCCCGCCTGGCACAGGTGGTCGGCGTCGCGCTGCTCGGATTCGCCGCGCTGACCGACGACGATCTGCGCACCTCGTTGCTCGGCAGCGGCGGCGTCGCAGATGGCGGTGGTTGTGGCGGCAGTGGGGGATGTGGCGGCGGCTGCGGCGGGTGCGGCGGGTGCGGCGGATGACCGCCGGTGCCTCCGCTCCCGCCGTCGGTATCGGCTGGCGGCCCGAGATCGACCTCACCATCGAGCGACTGCCAGGTGTCGAGTTCATGGAGGTGATCGCCGAAGGCATCCGGCCGGGCGCCCTGCCGGAGTCGTTGCAGGCGGTTCATAGTCAAGGAATTCCCGTTGTGCCACATGGAATTTCGCTTTCGCTGGGTGGCGCGGAGCGGCCTGAATCCGCCCGGCTGAAGCACCTCGGCGAGTGTGCGGCGGCCCTCGGTGCCCCGTTGGTGAGCGAGCACATCGCTTTCGTGCGCGCCGGAAACCGCGAAGCCGGGCATCTGCTGCCGGTGCCGCGCAGCCGCGCCGCGCTCGACGTCGTCGTGGCCAACGTCCGGATCGCCCAGGATGCGCTGGCCGTTCCGCTGGCCCTCGAACACGTGGCGTCCGTTGTGTCCTGGCCCGACGACGAGCTCACCGAAGCGCAGTTTCTGTGCGAGATCATCGAGCGCACCGGCGCGCTCCTGCTGCTGGACGTGGCCAACCTGTACACGTCCGCCGTCAACTTCGGCGCCGATCCACTCGAGGCACTCGACACGTTGCCGTTGGATCGGATCGCCTACGTCCACGTCGCCGGCGGTGCCTTGCGCGACGGCGTCTGGCACGACACCCACACCGCCGACGTCGCCGAGCCGATCCTGGACCTGCTCGCCGAGCTCGCGGGCAGAACCGCGTTGCCCGCCGTCATGCTGGAACGGGACGGCGCCTACCCGGCGCCGAGCGTGCTGGCTCGGGAGTTGGCCGCCATCCGGTCGGCTGCCGGGCGAGCCGGTGACGACGTGGTCCGGCCCTGGGCCGCGGGACTGCGGCGTGCATCCGGTCGAGTGGCGCCCGAGCCGTCCGACATCGCGCGTCGGGCGTTGGCCGACGCCGAGGACGCACTGCTACAGGCACTGCTGGGGCTGTCCGGCCCGCCGCCGGGATTCGACGCCGACCGGGTTGCGGTGGCCGGCACCGCATTGGCGCACAAGCGAGCCCATACTCACGCGAAAATGAGCTTGGGTGCGAAGTTCCGGCGGAACTTCGCACCCAAGCTCAGGTTCGGCGCTACGGGGCGAACGCCTCGTCGATGATGGCCTGCTGCTCGATGGCGTGCACCTTCGAGCTGCCCGACGACGGCGCGCTCATGGCCCGGCGCGAGATGCGCTTGATGCCGGTCAGGCGGTCGGGCAGCAGCTCCGGCAGGCTCAGGCCGAACGTCGGCCAGGCACCCTGGTTGGCCGGCTCCTCCTGAACCCAGAAGTACTGCTGCACGTTCGGGTACTGGGCCAGCGTCGCCTCGAGCCGGCGCTTGGGTAGCGGGTACAGCTGCTCGATGCGCACGATCGCGATGTCCTCGCGCTTGTCCTTGGCCTTGCGGGCCACCAGCTCGTAGTACAGCTTGCCGCTGGTGAGCAGCACCCGGGTGACCTTCGACCGGTCGCCGACGCCGTCTTCGTAGGTCGGCTCTTCGAGCACCGAGCGGAACTTGATCTCGGTGAAGTCCTTGATGTCGCTGACCGCGGCCTTGTTGCGCAGCATCGACTTCGGGGTGAAGACGATGAGCGGCCGGTGGATGCCGTCGAGGCCGTGCCGGCGCAGGAGGTGGAAGTAGTTGGCCGGGGTCGACGGCATCGCGACCGTCATCGAACCTTCGGCGCACACCTGCAGGAACCGCTCGATGCGGCCCGATGTGTGGTCCGGGCCCTGGCCCTCGTGACCGTGCGGCAGCAGGAGCACCACGTCGGAGAGCTGGCCCCACTTGGCCTCACCGGAGCTGATGAACTCGTCGATGATCGACTGCGCGCCGTTGACGAAGTCACCGAACTGGGCTTCCCACAGCACCATGGCGTCGGGGTTGCCCACCGAGTAGCCGTACTCGAAGCCGACCGCGGCGAACTCCGACAGCGCCGAGTTGTAGATCAGCAGCTTGCCGCCGGTCGGGGTGCCGTCGGTGTTGGTGGCCAGCAGCTGCAGCGGGGTGAACTCCTCACCGGTGACGCGGTCGATGAGGACCGCGTGCCGCTGCGTGAAGGTGCCGCGCTGCGTGTCCTGACCGGAGAACCGGATGAGCCGGCCTTCGGCGACCATCGAGCCCAGGGCCAGCAGCTCGGCGAACGCCCAGTCGACCTTGCCTTCGTAGGCCATCTCGCGGCGCTTCTCCAGCACGGGCTTGACGCGTGGGTGCACGTTGAAGCCCTCGGGCACCGCGAGGTGTGCGTCACCGATGCGGGCCAGCAGCGACTTGTCGACCGCGGTCAGCAGGCGCTGCGGGATGGTCTGGTCGGACTCCACCGACTCGCTGGGCGCGAGCTCGTGCTTCTCGAGCTCGCGGACCTCGTTGAAGACCCGTTCGAGCTGGCCCTGGTAGTCGCGCAGGGCGTCCTCGGCCTCTTTGAGGGAGATGTCACCGCGGCCGATGAGGGCTTCGGTGTAGGTCTTGCGGACGCCGCGCTTGGTGTCGATGACGTCGTACATGTACGGCTGGGTCATCGACGGGTCGTCGCCTTCGTTGTGGCCGCGGCGGCGGTAGCACAACATGTCGATGACGACGTCCTTCTTGAACGCCTCGCGGAAGTCCACGGCGAGACGGGCCACCCAGGCGCAGGCCTCGGGGTCGTCGCCGTTGACGTGGAAGATCGGCGCGCCGATCATCTTGGCCACGTCGGTGCAGTACTCACTGGAGCGCGAATCCGTTGGCGCCGTGGTGAATCCGATCTGGTTGTTCACGACGATGTGGATGGTGCCGCCGGTGCGGTAGCCCTTGAGCAGCGCGAGGTTCAGCGTCTCGGCCACGACGCCCTGGCCGGCGAACGCGGCGTCGCCGTGCAGCATCATCGGCACGATCGAGAAGCGGCCGTGCGCGTCGCTGTCGTCGTGTTCGTCGCCGACCAGCAGGTCCTGCTTGGCCCGGACCAGGCCCTCGAGGACCGGGTCGACGGCTTCGAGGTGACTGGGGTTGGCCACGAGCGACACGTCGATCTCGTTGTCGCCGAACATCTGCAGGTAGTGGCCGGTGGCGCCGAGGTGGTACTTCACGTCGCCAGAACCGTGCGCCAGCGCCGGGTTCAGATTGCCCTCGAACTCGCTGAAGATCTTCGAGTACGGCTTGCCGACGATGTTGGCCAGCACGTTGAGGCGGCCGCGGTGCGGCATGCCGATGACGACTTCGTCGAGGTTGTGTTCGGCCGCCTGGTCGATGGCGGCGTCCATCATCGGGATGACGGCTTCCGCGCCTTCCAGCGAGAAGCGTTTCTGCCCAACGTATTTGGTGTGCAGGAAGGTCTCGAAGGCCTCGGCGGCGTTGAGCTTGGACAGGATGTACTTCTGCTCACCGACCGTGGGCTTGTCGTGCTTGACCTCGACGCGCTCTTGCAGCCATTTCTGCTGCTCGGGTTCGAGGATGTGGGTGTACTCGACACCGACGTGGCGGCAGTAGGCGTCGCGCAGCACCGACAGCACGTCGCGCAGCTTCATGAACTGCTTGCCGGCGAAACCGTCGACCTTGAACTCGCGGTCCAGGTCCCACAGCGTCAGGCCGTGGGTGTTGACGTCGAGGTCGGGGTGGCTGCGGAAACGGGTCTTGTCGAGGCGCAGCGGGTCGATGTCGGCCATCAGGTGGCCGCGGTTGCGGTAGGCCGCGATCAACTCGATGATGCGGGCGTTCTTGTGGGCGATCGAGTCCGGGTTGTCGATCCGCCAGCGCACCGGCTCGTAGGGGATGCCCAGCTCGCGGAAGATCTCGTCGAAGAAGGCGTCGTCGAGCAGCAGGTGGTGCACGGTGCGCAGGAAGTCACCGGACTCGGCGCCCTGGATGATGCGGTGGTCGTAGGTCGACGTCAGGGTGATGAGCTTGCCGACGCCGAGCTCGGCGATGCGCTCTTCGCTGGCGCCCTGGAACTCGGCCGGGTACTCCATGGCACCGGCGCCGATGATGGCGCCCTGACCGCGCATCAGGCGCGGCACCGAATGCACGGTGCCGATGGTGCCCGGGTTGGTCAGCGAGATGGTGACGCCGCTGAAGTCCTCGGCGGTCAGTTTGCCGTCGCGGGCACGCCGGACGATGTCCTCGTAGGCGGCGATGAACTGGCCGAATTGCATTGTCTCGCAACGCTTGATGGCTGCAACGACGAGCTGGCGCGAACCGTCCTTGTTCTGCAGGTCGATCGCCAGACCGAGGTTGGTGTGCGCCGGCGTGACGGCCGTCGGCTTGCCGTCGACCTCGGCGAAGTAGCGGTTCATGTTGGGGAACTGCTTGACCGCCTGGACGATCGCGTAGCCCAGCAGATGGGTGAAGCTGATCTTGCCGCCGCGGGTGCGCTTGAGGTGGTTGTTGATGACGACGCGGTTGTCGATCATCAGCTTCGCGGGGATGGCGCGCACGCTCGTGGCGGTCGGCACGTCCAGCGACGCGTTCATGTTCTTGACGACGGCGGCAGCGGCGCCGCGCAGCGTCTGCGTCTCGGCGTCCTCGGCGGGCGCGGGTCCGGCAGCGGCCTTGGCGGGGGCGGCCTTGGCAGGCGCGGCGGGGGCCGGGGCAGCCGGTGCGGCAGGGGCCGCGGCGGGAGCCGGTGCGGTCGGCGCAGCAGCCGGGGCTGCGGGTGCGGCGGCGGGCGCCGGGGTCGCCGCGGCTACGGAATCTGTTGTGTCCGTGACGGGTTCGGGGTTGTAGTCACGCAGGAAGTCGTGCCAACTCGGGTCCACCGAGGACGGGTCCTCACGGAATTTGCGATACATCTCTTCGACCAGCCACTCGTTCTGACCGAATGGTGAAGGTGATGTGCTCACGGCCGCTATTCGCCTCGTTTCCTTCTGTCCGGCGAGTGCCGGACCTCAGCCCGGCGTACGCGCCCTCTGTTGTGTTGGCGGTCGCCCGCCCCCGTGCCGACTAAGGCTAACCCGTCGGTCGAATCCTCGGACGGCGGAAGCCTACGTATTGGTTCATCAATCTGCGGAGGGTTTGCTAATCCCGTGCCTCGGGCAGCACGTGCAGCGTCTGGCGCCACCGCGCCGGGGCGGGCCCGAAGGCCGCGCGGGCGTTCTCGATGATCTTCTTGCTCATCAACCGGTTGCCGACCCCGCCGATCACCGCGCCGACGCCGACCGGCAGCAGCTTGCCGAACGCGATGGCGCCGCGCTTGAGCGTGTACTTCTTCACGAAGAACTTCAGCAGTCGCGAATTCAATTGCGAGACAGCCGGTAGCGGAACGGTCGCGGCGCCGTCGGCCAGCCACGCGCCGCTGGTGCGGCCGGTGCCGAGCAGGTCCCCGATGGCGTGCTTGCCTTCGTCGCCGACGAGTACGGCGAGCACCAGCGCGCGACGACGCTCCCGCTGGTCGACCGGGATGCCGTGCACCTCGGCCACCGCCAGGGCGAACACCGCGGTCGCTTCGAGGAACACCACGGTCTCGCCGGCGACCGCGGACATCGCGACGAGCGTGCCGATGCCGGGGAAGGCCGCGGCCGATCCGACTGCGGCGCCGCTGGCCATGGTCGCGGCCAGGTAGTGCTTCTCGAGTTTGGTGACGATCTCGGCCGGGGTGGCACCGGGGTTGTGTTCACGTAACCGGTTCACGTAGGCGGCCACTGCCGGCGCCTGCACTCGGGCTCCGCCTTCGAGGATGTGCGAGAGCGCCTTGGCGGCAGCGCCAGGGTTCTCGGCGTGGGCGTCATGCTTCACAGGCAACTGCCCCTTCATGCTGGAGCGAGCACTCATCGGCCGGCCTCTCCATCTCCGTCTCAGGAATTCAGGCTAACGCGTGGTCAACGATCGGGGCGGCATCTGAGTGCCCGGCACCGGCTGAGCCGGTGATCACATCTGAACACTGCGGGTTTGCCGGGAAGAAAAAACCGGTATGCATTGCTAACCATATTCATGGCAGCATCGCCCCTTGTGGATCTGACAGCGGTAGGCGACGCCACCGATAGTGGCGTGCCCGCCGAGGCCCCGGAAGTACGTCCGGCGCCGAGCCGTACCCGGATGATCGTGGTGCTCGGCCTGCTGGTCGCACTGGGCCCGCTGACCATCGACATGTACCTGCCGGCACTGCCCCGGATTGCCTCTGAGCTGGGGTTGTCGTCGTCGGTCGCGCAGCTGACGCTGACCGGGACGCTGGGCGGCCTGGCCCTCGGCCAGCTGATCGTCGGCCCGCTGTCGGACGCGTTGGGCCGTCGGCGGCCCCTGGTCGCCGGCATCCTGCTGCACATGGCGGCGTCGCTGCTGTGCCTGTTCGCGCCGAACATCGAGGTGCTGGGCATCGCCCGCGCGCTGCAGGGTGTGGGCGCCGCCGCGGCTTCTGTGGTGGCCGTCGCCGTCGTGAGTGACCTCTTCGAAGAGTCGGTCGCGGCCGTCGTGATGTCGCGGTTGATCCTGGTCCTGGGCGTGGCGCCGGTGTTGGCGCCGTCGCTCGGCGCGGCCGTGCTGCTGCGCGGTTCGTGGCACTGGGTTTTCGCCGCGCTCGCCGTCCTGGGCGGCGCGATCCTGGCGGTGGCGGTGCTGGCCCTGCCCGAGACCCTCGCCGTCGCCGACCGGCGCCCGCTACAACTGCGGGCGATCTTGCGGACGTACGTCGAGGTGCTGAGCGATGTCCGCTTCGTGGTGCTGGTCCTCGTCGGTGCCCTCGGCATGTCGGGCCTGTTCGCGTACATCGCCGGTGCCGCCTTCGTGCTGCAGGGGCGGTACGGCCTCGACCAGCAGTCCTTCGCGCTGGTGTTCGCCGCAGGGGCGATCGCGCTCATCGGCTCCACCCAATTCAACGTCGTACTGCTGCGCCGGTTCGAGCCGCAGAAGATCGCGCTGGTCGCGCTGATCGCCGCGTCGGTGTTCGGCCTCGTGTTCGTCGCGCTGGCCGCGCTGCACGTGGGCGGGCTGGCCGGGTTCCTCATCCCGGTATGGGCGATGCTGGCCGCGATGGGCCTCGTGATTCCGAACACACCCGCCGTCGCACTGGCCCGTCACCCCGATGCCGCCGGTACCGCGGCGGCCGCGCTGGGCGCCGCCCAGTTCGGGCTCGGCGCGGCGGTGGCGCCACTCGTCGGCGCGCTGGGTAACGGTGAGTTGGCGCTCGCGGGCGTGATGACGACGGGCGTCGTGGTCGCCCTGTTCGCGCTGCTGGCTGTCGGCGACAAGGGTGAGTCGGGACACGAACGTCACCGCCATTAGGTCTGTGGTGGCGGCGCCGAACTGCTGACTTGTTCGGATCCGCGACTGTCCGTAGCGTCGAAGTGGAGACCGGCACATCGGCCGGCCACCAGACTTGATACCCACTGCATGCATACGTTGATTTCCGCCGGAGTTCGTCGGTGAGCGCTGCGCAAGTGAGTCGGCCGTGGCATGCCCTCTGGGCCATGATGTTCGGCTTCTTCATGATCCTGGTGGACTCCACGATCGTCGCTGTCGCCAACGTCGTCATCATGCAGAAGCTCGGCACCGACTACGACGGTGTCATCTGGGTGACCAGTGCCTATCTGCTGGCGTATGCGGTACCGCTGCTGGTCGCGGGCCGGCTCGGTGACCGCTTCGGGCCACGCAACCTGTATCTGACGGGCCTGGCGGTGTTCATGCTGGCGTCGTTGTGGTGCGGCTTGTCCGGCAGCATCGGGATGCTGATCGCCGCGCGCGTCGTACAGGGGCTGGGCGCGGCGCTGCTGACGCCGCAGACCCTGTCCACGATCACCCGCATCTTCCCGCCCGAACGCCGCGGCGCGGCCATGAGCGTGTGGGGCGCCACGGCCGGGGTGGCGACACTGGTCGGCCCGCTGGCCGGTGGCGTGCTGGTCGACCATCTCGGCTGGCAGTGGATCTTCTTCGTCAACGTGCCGATCGGCATCGTCGGCCTGGCGCTGGCCTGGGTGCTGGTGCCGCAGCTGCCGACCGAGCGGCACCGGTTCGACGTCCTCGGCGTGGTGCTGTCGGGTGTCGGCATGTTCGGCATCGTGTTCGGCCTGCAGGAGGGACAGACTCACGGCTGGGCCTGGTGGATCTGGCTGGTGATCCTCGCCGGCGTGGGCTTCATGGCCGCCTTCGTGTACTGGCAGGCGGTCAACCCGGACGAGCCGCTGATCCCGCTGACGGTGTTCCACGACAACGACTTCTGCCTGTCCAACGTGGCCGTGGCCACCATCGGCTTCTGCGTCACCGCGATGATCCTGCCGGTGATGTTCCACGCCCAGGCCGTCCTCGGTCTGAGCGCGACGGAGTCGGCACTGCTCACCGCGCCCATGGCGGTGGTGTCCGGGATGCTGGCGCCGCTCGTCGGCAAGCTGATCGACCGCTACCCGCCGCAACCGATCGTGGGGTCGGGATTCTCGGCGCTGGCGATCGGGCTGACCTGGTTGTCGTTCGGGCTGACTCCCGACACGCCGCTGTGGCAGCTGACGCTGCCGTTCATCGTCATGGGCATCGGCATGGCGTTCATCTGGTCGCCGCTGGCGGCGACCGCGACCCGCAATCTGCCGCCGCGGCTGGCCGGCGCCGGGTCCGGCGTTTACAACGCGACGCGGTTGGTCGGCTCGGTGCTGGGCAGCGCCGGCATGGCCGCCTACATGACGTCCCGGATCAGCGCCGAGATGCCGACCGGCGGCCGTCCCGTTGCCGGCGAAGGCACACCGGTGACGCTGCCGCCGTTCCTGCACGAGCCGTTCGCGACCGCGATGTCGCAGTCGCTGCTGCTGCCGGCGTTCGTCGCGTTGTTCGGCATCGTCGCCGCGCTGTTCCTGCGGGGCCAGGCGACCGCCGCGCCGTTGGTTCGGCCCCGGACCTCTGTCCCGGAACCGCCCGAACCCAACTACTTTCCCGATGACGACGACTACGTCGAGTACACCGTCGACCGCGCCGCATTCGACGCCGTGGCTGACTCCGAGCAGTGGGACCGTTACGCCGTGCCCGCCGAATCTGATGAGGACTACGCGCACTTCGAGTCCGAAGACCCCGACGAGCCGCGCACCTCACCTATTCCGATGCGCGTCGACCACTGGCACAGTCCGCGTCGCCCGGAGGTCGTGGCGGCTGAAGCGCCTCCGACGCCGCGGCGCGGCCGGCACTATCGGGAAGACGACGAGGCCGACGATCCCGGCATCTACGGTTTGCATTCGATGTAGTGCCGCACGGGTTCGCACCGGCTCGCGAACGTAACCGCAGGGCGATTTCCGGCGACCATTCGCGCCGTGGCGTTACGGCCGCGACCGGCGGTGCTCAGTAGACGCGGCTGCCCTGCGCCGACAGCACGAAACCGTGGGTCTTCCGGTCCTGGCCCCAGGCTTCGCCGGGATTCTGGATTTCACACGTGAGGGCACCGTCGCCCGCGGTCGCGCACACTTCGTCGTTCTCGTCGACGGCCCCCTTGGCGCCGGGGACGACGATCTTCTGGCCGGGGGCCAGCTCCCGGTAACTGGCCGGGTCGACGAGCACGCCGCCGTCCTGCGTTTCCTTCTGCTTCACATCTGCCTGGCCGAAACTCGCCACGCTGCCGGCCGCGACCTCCACCTGGGTGACGCCCGCGGGTACGCCGGGCAGCGTCCCCCAGCACGTGATGCTGGAGTAGTACTGCCACGAGTTCGGCCCGTCGTACAGCTCGCAGTGCACGCCGCCGGCGGTCTTGAACCGGTGCGACGACCAGCCGTAGTGCTTGGGCCCGGCGTAGTCGCAGACGTTCACCGCGCTGTAGCCGTCGAACCCGGTGATGACGGCGGGCGCGCGGCTCGGGTCGGTGGTGCCGCAGGCCGGGGCGGCGTGGCTGTCGGGCGCTACTGCGGTGAGCGCGAGCACGGGGAGCGTGGCTACAACCAGGGCGTATCGGCGCACGATATTGACGCTACCGGAGCCTCTGGAACCGGATCAGCGGAACAGCACCGCGGGATTGAGGTACCCCGTCGGGTCGAACGCCGCCTTCACCGTGCGCATGGCTGCGACGTCGGCGTCGGTGCGTGACATGGTCAGGTAGTCGCGCTTGCGGGAGCCGACGCCGTGTTCGGAGCTGACGTTGCCTCCGCATTCGGCGATCAGATTCATCATCGCGGTGTAGAGGGCGCGTTCGCTTTCGCCGGAGACGTTGCAGCGCACCAGGTTCAGATGCAGGTTGCCCTCGCCGATGTGACCGAACAGCACGGGAATGGCCTCGGGCGCGTGCTCGGCGGTCACTGCGGCCGCGGCATCAGCGAACCGTGCCACGTCTGAAAGTGGCAGCGACACATCGAATTTCAGTGGTGGGCCGTACCAGCCCAGCACCTCGCCGATCGATTCGCGAACCTGCCACAGCCGCTGGCTGGCGCCGGCATCGACGCCTACCGCGGGTTCGCCCGTCAGCTCGGCGTCGGCCAACACGTCGGCCAGCAGGTCGGTTTGGTCTGCCTCGCCGGCCATTTCGACCAGCAGCTGCCACGCGCCGCTGACGGCCGCGTGCACGCCGAGGTGCTCCGCGGTCAGGGCGCTGGCGCGCGCGTCGACCAGTTCCAGTGCCGCGATGCCGTCGGTGTCCCGGAGCCGTCGCCCGGTGGCGATCAAGGCGTCGAGGTCGTCGAACCCGGCCACCGCGGTCACCCGATGCGGCGGTACGGGGTGCAGCCGTAGGTCCACGCCGGTGATGACCCCGAGCGTGCCCTCGGCGCCGACGAACAACGAGGTCAGGTCGTAACCGGTGTTGTCGCTACGCACTTGGCTGTGCCGCCGCACCACCGTGCCGTCGGGCAACGCCACCTCGAGGCCCAGAATCTGTTCGCGCATGTTGCCGTAGCGCACCGTCCGCAGGCCGCCGGCGTTGGTCGACGCCATGCCGCCGACGGTCGCCGAATCACGGGACGCGAGGTCGACGCCGAACACCAGCCCCGCGGCGGCGGCGGCGTGCTGCACGGCGGCGCAGGTCGCTCCGGCCCCGGCTCGGACCCGGCGCTCCGCGGTGTCCACGGCGTCGATGGCCGACAGCCGTTCGGTGGACAGCAGGATGTCGTCGTGCTCGGGGACGGTGCCTGCCACCAGTGACGTCCGGCCGCCCTGCACCGTGACGCAGGCGCCGGCGTCGCGGCACGCGCGCAGTACTGCCGCGACCTCGGTCTCGCTGCCCGGGCGGACCAGCGCCTGGGCGTGGCCGCGGTAGCGGCCGGTCTGGTCGACGACGCGTCCGGCGAGGACATCGGGATCGGTGGTGACGTACCCGGCGCCGACGATGGATGCGAGCTGATCCAAGAGAGTCATGGCCGTGAGACCGCCTGTTGACGGGCAATCTGGCCGGCGGCGTATGCGACCGCCGGTGGCGGGACGAGTGGCGCCGGGATGCCGATGCGGCCGGTCTTGGTCTGGAGGGTCACCAGCTCGGCGGAGGGCCGGATCGCGGTGACGGTGCCCCAGTCGAACGTCAGCGTGCCGGTCGGGCTGGCCAGCATGAACCCGTGATCGTTGAATCCTGTCGCCCACTGTGCGCCGGGAAACATGGTGCGGCCCAGCGCCCGATGGCTGCTGAACCAGGTGAGCGCCACGATCACGCCGACCAGGAGCGGCAACAAGAAGATCGCAATTCCGATGCCGGCTCCGATGGACGACGCGCGGCTCGCGGTGAACCCGACAACGACGACGATGATCAACCACAGCTGCCACCGGGTCAGGGCTTGCCGGGTGGAGAGCCACGTGAAATGCCCACGATCGGACGGCCCCGCGGTCCAGACGTGGTGAACGGGTGGCACTGGTATCCCCGGCGGCGGCATGGTCATGCGGTCACCGACAGGAACGCGCCGAGTTCGATCATCCCGTCCGGCGTCGAGGGGAGATAGTCGGTCAACAGCGCCGAACGCACCACGTAGGCGGCGTATTTGGCGCGGCTGATCGCCACGTTGAGGCGGTTGCGATTGAGCAGGAAGCCCATGCCGCGGGGTACTTCGGCGATGGACGACGCCGTCATCGAGACGAACACCACGGGCGCTTGCCGCCCCTGGAACTTGTCGACGGTGCCCACCTGGACGTCGCCGTAGCCCGACGCGTCCATCCGCTCGCGCAGCAGTACCACCTGCGCGTTGTACGGTGCCACGATCAGGACATCCTCGGGACCAAGGGTTTTCGTGCCGTCCTCGTCGGTCCACTGCCTGCCCACCAGGCCGCCGATGGCGGCGATGATCGCCTCGGCCTCCTCGGGGCTGTCGGTCGCATTGCCCTCGTGCTCGACGGTCATCAGGTGCACACCTGGCTCGATACCAGCCAATCGCCGTGCGCCGCTGACGCTTTCGGCCGCCAGTAGCCGGTTGTCGTAAGACAGCGCCGACACCGGGGCGCACACCGCCGGGTGCATCCGGTACGACACGTCGAGGAAATAGCCGCGTTCGGCGGGCAGGGTATGACTGCCCTCGACGAGCCAGCTCAGGGCCGACTCGTCGACCGGCTCGGGGTGGGTGCCTTGGCTGACCTGCGGCAGCTGCTGCGGGTCACCGAGCAGCAGCAGATTGCTCGCCGCCGGTGCGACGGCGATGGTGTTGGCCAGGCTGAATTGACCGGCCTCCTCGATGACGAGCAGATCCAGGCTGCCGCGCGGGACACGGCCGTCGTTGGCGAAATCCCAAGCGGTGCCGCCGATCACGCAGCCGTTGCTGTCCTCGATGAAGCGCGCGTACTGGTTGTCCGGCACGTCGGTGAACGGCGCGTCCTCGGGCGCACGCTTCTTGCCGACGAACCGGCCGTCGACGCCGGCCTTGACCACACTGCTGAGCACGTTCTCCACGACGGCGTGAGCCTGCGCCACCACACCGATGCGCCAGTGGTCGCGGTTGACGAGGTCAGCGATGACCTTCGAGGCGGTGTAGGTCTTTCCGGTACCCGGCGGGCCGTGCACCGCAAGGTACGACGAATCCAAATCCCGCAGGGCCGCAACGATATCCCGCGTCGTGTCGCCGGTGCGGGGGAGCGGGCCGGTGGACAGCGTGCGCGGGGCGGACCGCAGCAGGATGTCGAGCGCCGCGTGGGGCGGCAACGACGGCAACCCGGCAGCGAGCTCGGCAGCCGTCGTCTCGATCGAGGTCCGCAGCGGTTTGGTGTTCGGCGGCGGCCCCGGCGTCAGGGCGAAGGGCAGCTGGCCGAACTCATCGCCGTCCTTGCCGGTCCGGTGCACGATGAGCACCTCGGTGCCGTCCTCGTTGCAGTCCACCACCGTGGCGGTACCGGCAGCGCGGACATCGGGATCGTCGGAAAGTCCTGCCGGAGAGGGTGGTTCGTAGAGCGCGAAAACCTCGGCGCCGGGCCGGATCGAGCCGGCGGCGATCTCGCCGCGCAGCAAAACCTGGCGCTGCGGCTTGCGGGCCTTGGGTGGGATGTTCCAGTCGACGGCGACGTGCGGGGTTGCCGTCGACACGAAAACGTCTGTGCTGTCGGCCCATTCGTCGACCGGGTTGTTGATCCGGTCGAAATGCTCCCACCAGAACGGCTTTTCCTCGCGCTGGTGGTACCCGCGGGCGGCCGCGACCATGGCGACGGCCTGCTGCGTGTCCGAGCGTGCCGTGGTGCCGTCGCCCGCGTACTTCGCCAGCGCGCGCTGGGTGGCATCGTCGGCCGGCGCGGCCGTCTCCGGTTGCGTGGGGCCGCCGACCGCCGGTCCGCGCGGCGCGATGCCCTCGGCCCATGCCACCCCGAGCAGCCACTCGCGCAGCCGCAGCGTGGAGCGGCAGTCGTAGTGGTTGTAGTCCTCGATCTCCTTGAGGACCGTCGCGGCTTCCTCGTGCTCGCCGGCCGCTGCGAGTTCGGTGTACCGCGCGTACTGCGTGATGGAGTCGGTGGCCTTGGTGACCTCGCCGACACGCAGCTCGCCGCCCATGTACAGCGGCTCCAGGTACTTGATGCTGTAGCTCTCGGTCCCGACCCGAATGCTCTTGCGCACCAACGGCAGCAGGTCGACCAGCACACCGCTGCGCAGCAGCTCGTCCACCTCGGCCTCGCCGACGCCGTAGCGCCCGGACAGCCGCAGCAGCGTGCTCTTCTCGTAGGCCGCGTAGTGGTAGATGTGCATGTTCGGGTACCGCTTGCGCTGCTTGCGAACCAGCGCCAGGAAATCGATGAGCGCCTGCCGTTCACTGGTCCGGTCATGCGCCCACAGCGGGTGGAACTGCCCCGTCGCGGTCAGGGTGCCCCACAGATACTCCAGGCCCCAGTCCCGGCCGTTCTCGGTCCACAGCGGGTCGCCCTCGTAGTCGAAGAACAGGTCGCCGCGGTCGGGTTCGGGCAGCCCCGTGAGCGGCTGTGCGTCGATGACCTCGAACTGCGGCTTGTCGTCGACCGGGGGAGCGACCTGCAGCCGCGCCTGCCCGACGAGATTCGCCACGATGCGCGACGACAGCCCCGGCACCGCGCCGCTGTGCTCGGCCAGCTGGTGCATGGTGGTGATCCCGGCGTCGAGCAGCCGGGCTCGTTGGCTGACCCGCATGCCGGCCACCAGCAGCAGGTCATCGCGCTCCCGGACCTCGACTTCGCAGTCTTCGCACTGGTGGCAGGCGCGCAGCGTCGGCGTCTCCCAGGACACCTGCGCTCCGCCGGCCCGGTGTTCGTCGAGCAGACGCTGCAGCGCCGCGCGCCGCGGCAGGTATACCGGAAGCAGTTCGGCCACCGGATAACTGGCGATGGTGCCGTCGCCGAGCACCAGGTCGACCTCGGGCGCCACCGGTATGCCGGCCTGGTCCAGCGCGTCGGCGTAGGCCGCCAATTGCAGGAGCGCCTCGACTTTCACCGACCGGGCCAGCTTCGTGTCGCGCAGGCGGTAGCGGCCGTCCTCGAGGATCAGGAAGTCGGCGAAACCCAGGAAGCGGCCGTCGAACATCGCGGCCTGGTAGATGACCGGCGCTCGGCGGTCGACGGCCGCGCGGGTGGCTTCGGCCGCGGCCAGCAGCCCGGCCACGGTGTAGGGCCGCGGCCGGCCGATCATCGTGACGTTGTCCCCGGATGTCTCCCGCAGCTGCTCCAGATGCCGCTGCTCATGGGCGTCGCCCAATTCGGCGGTGCGGGCCAGCAGGTCGTCGTCGACGACGGCCTTCGGTCCCCAGCCCAGCAGCCCGTCGAACCGGCGCAGCAGCGCGTACTCGCAGCGCGCCGCAGCCGCGAGATCCGATGCGCTGTATATGACCGGCGCAGCGTGATCGGTCGGACTGAGGAACACGTCGCCACCATATGGCAGCCCGCCGACAGACCGGGGTTACCTTGGCTGGAGTGAGCAGGATTTTCACCACGAGCGTCGCGTCGGTCTATCCCCACTACGTGAACAAGGTGGAGAAGAAGGGCCGCACGACCGCCGAACTCGATCAGGTCATCTGCTGGCTGACCGGCTTCGACCCGGCCACCCTGGCCGAGCACCTGAAAGCGGAGACGACCTTCGAGGACTTCTTTGCCGCCGCGACGCTGAATCCGAATGCCACCCTGATCACCGGCTTGGTGTGCGGTGTCCGCGTCGAGAACGTCGAGGACCCGTTGATGCAGAAGATCCGCTACCTCGACAAGCTGGTCGACGAGCTGGCCAAGGGCAAGGCCATGGAGAAGGTGCTCCGCAGCTAGTGCGTGTTGCCGATCAGCTCGACGCCGTTGCCGTTCCAGTGGAACCGCACGATGCTCTTGAGCCCGCTGGCCGGGTTGGTGTAGCTCAGGGCGACGGTGTCGCCGGTGGTCTGGGCCAGGTCGATGCCGTTGAACCCATAGGTGTCGGGCACGCCGGTCGGGATCAACTGGCCCAGGTGGAACATCACGGCGCGGGTGTTCGGCTGTTCGGCGTTGGTGTTCGCTTTCACAATCACCACCGACAGTGGCGCGCACTGGTTGTAGTTCCCGGCCAGCGGTTCGGGGCTCCAGCCCTGCTTGCTGCGGGGATCGGCCGGCAGCGTCGACACCGCTTTCGCGATATCGGGCGCCGTGAGACTGACGGCACAGGGGTCCGCCGGGGCCGCGCTGGTCTTCGGACCTGCGACGACGGTCGGCGCGGCGGGTTTCTTGGTGGCGGCCGGCGCGGTCGGCTCGGGGGTCTTGGAGGCGGTGGAGTCGCCCGACCCACAGGCGGACAGGCTTGCCGCCGCGAGTGCGGCCACCGCGATCGTCATCAGTTTCGGTTCGGCGCAGCGCACCCGGCCACCCTATAAGGCGGACCAGGGGGAGTCCGGTCAGCCATGCTGGGCGTACCTGGCCTGATAACCCTCTAGACTCCTTGCATAATGACGACGTCTTCGCCCGAGGCCGACCCGGATTCGGGCGGCCCCAACACCACCGCTGATCCCGCTTCAGAAACCTCCGCCGACACCGGCGCCGAGGTCACGTTCGCCGACCTGAACATCCGGCCGGAGGTGCTGCGGGCACTGACCGATGTCGGATACGAATCTCCGTCGCCCATCCAGGCCGCGACGATCCCCGCGATCCTGAACGGGTCCGACGTCGTCGGCCTCGCCCAGACCGGTACCGGCAAGACGGCCGCCTTCGCGGTTCCGGTGCTGTCCAAGATCGACCCCACCAGCCGCAACACCCAGTGTCTGGTGCTGGCGCCGACCCGGGAGCTGGCGCTGCAGGTGGCCGAGGCGTTCGGCAAGTACGGCGTGCACCTGAACGTCAACGTGCTGGCGATCTACGGCGGGTCGTCGTACACACCGCAGCTGGCCGGCCTCAAGCGCGGCGCCCAGGTCGTGGTGGGCACCCCGGGCCGCGTTATCGATCACTTGTCGAAGGGCAGCCTGAACCTCTCGCACCTGGACTACCTGGTGCTCGACGAGGCCGACGAGATGCTGCAGATGGGTTTCGCCGAGGATGTCGAGCGCATTCTGGCCGACACCCCGGAGTACAAGCAGGTCGCGTTGTTCTCGGCGACCATGCCGCCGGCCATCAAGAAGATCACCTCGAAGTACCTGCACGACCCGGTCGAGGTGACCATCAAGGCCAAGGCCCAGACCGCCGAGAACATCACGCAGCGCTACATCCAGGTGGCCGGCGCCCGCAAGATGGACGCCATCACCCGGCTGCTCGAGGTCGAGCCGTTCGAAGCCATGATCGTCTTCGTCCGCACCAAGCAGGCCACCGAGGAAGTTGCCGAAAAGCTCAGGGCCCGTGGCTTTTCCGCGGCGGCGATCAACGGTGATATTCCGCAGGCGGTCCGCGAGCGCACCATCAACGGGCTCAAGGACGGTTCGATCGACATCCTGATCGCCACCGATGTGGCGGCGCGCGGCCTGGACGTCGAACGTATCTCGCACGTGCTGAACTACGACATTCCGCACGACCCCGAGTCGTACGTGCACCGCATCGGCCGCACCGGCCGGGCCGGGCGGTCGGGTACCGCGCTGCTGTTCGTCACTCCGCGGGAACGGCACTTGCTCAACTCGATCGAGCGCGTCACGCGCAAGAAACTCATCGAGTCCCAACTTCCCTCGGTCGACGACGTCAACGCCCAGCGCGTGGCCAAGTTCCGCGACTCGATCACCGACTCGCTGAACGCACCGAGCGTCGAGCTGTTCCGCCGCCTGATCGAGGACTACGAGCGCGACAACAACGTGCCGTTGGCCGAGATCGCGGCGGCGCTGGCGGTGCAGACGCAGGGTGGTGAAGAGTTCCTCATGAAGGAGCCGCCGCCGGAGAAGCGGCGCGAGCGTCCGGATCGGGACGACCGCGGGGACCGTGGCGATCGCGAGCGTAAGCCCCGCTCGACGCGTGACGACCTGGCCACCTACCGCATCGCGGTGGGCAAGCGGCACAAGGTGATTCCGGGTGCCATCGTCGGCGCCATTGCCAACGAGGGCGGTCTGAACCGCAGCGACTTCGGGCACATCAGCATCCGGGTGGACCACTCGCTGGTGGAGCTGCCCGCCAAGCTGAGCAAGGACACGCTCAAAAAGCTGGAGAACACCCGCATTTCGGGCCAGCTGATTCACCTGGAACTCGACAAGGGCGGGCATTCGGGTGGTTACCAGGACCGCGGCGGACGTCCCGACCGCGGCTCGGACCGGGGTTCGTACTCCGACCGCGGCGGCCGTCAGGATCGTGGGCCGTACAAAGGCCGTGGCGGCCGCGACGACGACCGACGCGGCGGCCACAGCGAAGGTCGAGGCGAGGGCAAGCGCAAGTACAAGTGACCCGGGTCGACTCACTTACCGGGGTCCGTGCGGTTGCCGCACTGCTCGTTGTACTGACCCACGCCGCATTCACGACGGGTAAGTACACCCAGGACTACGTCGGGCTGATGTACTCGCGCGCCGAGATCGGCGTACCGATCTTCTTCGTGCTGTCGGGCTTCCTGCTGTTCACCCCGTGGGTCAAGGCGCTGGCTCGTGCCGACGCCGAAAAGCCTTACGACGCACCGTCGGTGCGGCGCTACGCCTGGCACCGGGTACGACGGATCATGCCCGCCTACGTGGTGACGGTGCTGGGGGCCTACGCGCTGTATCACTTCCGGACAGCCGGCCCCAACCCCGGACACACCTGGCTGGGGCTGCTCCGCAACCTCACGCTGACGCAGATCTACACCGACAACTACCTGTTCTCCTGGCTGCATCAGGGCCTCACCCAGATGTGGAGCCTGGCGGTGGAAGTTGCTTTCTACGTTGCCCTTCCGGTGCTGGCCTACCTGCTGATGGTGGTGCTGTGCCGGCGGCAGTGGCGGCCGGGCCGGCTGCTGGGTGCGCTGGCGGCGCTGGCCGCATCGAGCCTGGCGTGGCTGACGCTGGTGCACACCACCGATTTTCTGCCCGACGGTGCCCGGCTGTGGTTGCCGACCTACCTGATCTGGTTCGTCGGCGGGATGCTGCTCTCGGTGTTGTCCGTGATGGGTGTGCGGGCCTACGGATTCCTGTGCATCCCACTGGCATTGGTCTGCTACCTCATCGCGTCGACGCCCATCGCCGGCGCTCCGACGACCTCGCCCGCGACACTGCCGCAGAGCCTGTGGAAGGCGGTGCTCTACGCCGCCATCGCCACACTGGTCGTCGCGCCGCTGGGGTTGGGGAACCGCGGTTGGTACGCGCGGCTGCTTGGGAGCCGGCCGATGGTCTTCCTCGGCGAGATCTCCTACGAGATCTTCCTGGTGCACCTGGTCATCATGGAACTGGTCATGGTCGAGGTGATGCACCAGCACATCTGGACCGGATCGACCTTCGCGTTGTTCACCTGGACGATGCTGTTCACCATTCCGGCGTCGTGGCTACTGCACCGCTTCACGCGGGTCCGGAACTAGGAACAGTCGCAGCAGTCGCAGCAGCCGTCACAACAGCAGCCGTCGCATTCGCAGCAGCCATCGCAATCGCAGCAGCAGTCGCCACAATCGCAGGCAAAGCAGCCGTCGAACCAGCCGGCCTTGCGCTCGGCCTTCTGCTCGGGATTCTCTTCGCCCGTTTCGATCCCGACCACGTCGTCCAACGGCAGCTCACCGAATGACGCGGCCGGTGGCTCTGCCTCGGGCGGCACATCCGTCGCCTGGTATCCCGCTTGGCTGAAGGTCCGGGTCACGGCCCGCCGCAACTCGCGCGTCAGCAGCCGGTGCACCAACCGCCCGTCAGTGAATGCCACGTCGGCCAGGGCCAGTTCGATGCCGAGCACCGCGTCGTCGCACATGGTCCGGACGTCGCCGATCGGTGTTGCGGTGGCGGCGACCGGATTCCACTTCCCGTGCACCCGATCGTCGTGCAGATCCTCGACCGCGTCGAGCAGGTGCGCGACCCGCCCGAACAACTGGCCGACCTCGCGCAGCGGCTCGACATTCGCCGGCCGCCCGGCCAGCACCGCGGTATGGCCGAACGCCGTGGCCACGGATGTCTCGGTGGGTTCGGTGACCACGAGCAACGAACTACCCGGTGCCGCAGCGGCTTCCAGCGCCGCCTGCCGACCGATCGCGTCCATCAGGACGCCGGTGTCGAAGCCCAGCGCGGTACCGACGTTCGTGCCTTGGCGTTCCCACCGGTCGGCGATCCGGCGGGCCGCGGGCCGCACGCCCGCCGCGGCGAACACCCCGTCGCCGTCGTCGACGTGATCGCGGACCCGGGCGGCGGCGAGCACCAGCGAGACGACAGCCGCGAGGCGAACTGATTCGCCTACCGCGACGTCGGCCTTGCGCATGCCCCGCAGTGGGCAGCGGCCGGCCTCCCGGCGTCCGGGCGCCGCGGTGGATTGGGCTTCCACCAACGCCGATACCACCAGCCCGTCGTAGTTCGTGGCGACGCGGCCGCCCTGTCCATAGTCGTCGCGAAGCGCGAGGCACAGACCGCACAATTGGGCGGTCCAAACGGCGGAGAGTTCCTTGCCGAGTCGATGGCGGCAGGGCCGGAGGATGCCGAACACGGCTCGAAGATAGCTGTGGCCAGTGCAAATCGCAGGCAATCAACCAACACGGCGAATTAGGTTATGCTGCCCTAAGAGTCCAATCGGAGGGTGCAATATGACCGAGTCGAAGCCGTCGCGCGGAATCCAGGGCGCGCTGGTCAAACTGTGGCGGGGCGGCGATTACCAGCTGACCGTCACCGGCCGCACCCAGATCACCCCGAACTACCTGCGGCTGCATTTCACCACCGGCAACCTGCTGGCCGAACGGCCGGTGCACCCGACCATGTGGGTCCGTGGCTGGTTCCCCGACGGTGACAAGGCACACCAGCGCGGCTACACGCTGGTCAACCCCGATCCGGCGGCCGGCACCACGGATATCGACTTCGCGCTGCACGACGGTCTGGCCACCCGCTGGGCGCAGGAGGCCAAGCCCGGTGACACCCTCGAGGTGACGCTGCTCGGCAGCAGCTTCGAGCTGCCCGAGCCCGCCCCGGCCGGATATGTCCTCGTCGGTGACACCGCATCGCTGCCGGCGATCAACTCGCTGCTGCAGGCCATCGGCGAAGCGCCCATCCAGGTGTACCTGGAGGCGGGCCATGACGACGACCGCGATCTTCAGGTGGGCACCGGTGCTCCGGGTCTGACCGTCACCTGGGTCGACCGCAAGAACAACGGCGAGGCGCTGGTCGAGACCGTCCGGGCGTCGGCGTTCGACGCGTCCGATCACTTCGGCTGGGTGGCGTGCGACAACCGGACCACCCGGTCGGTGGCCAAGGTGCTGCGCGAGGATTACCAGATTCCGAAGAAGGCCATCAAGGCTCGCGCCTACTGGGAAGCCTGATCGCTCGGAACCAGCTGGGACACCACGAATTCGTCGATCATCGCGCGTTCGTCGTCTTCGTCGGCGCCGGGGAACATCAACAGCGACACCAGGATCCGGACCAGCCAGCCGGCCCGGCGGTGCGCGGCCTCGGTCGCCAGCTCGGGCCACGACGCCGACAGGAACGCCGCCACCAGTCCGGTGATGACGTCGGACTGCGCGGCGACCTCGCCACCGATGGGCCGCTGCGTGGCGACGAACCACGATGACAGGGCAGGACTTTCCCGCACACTGCGCAGCGCGATCGCCACGCCGTCGAGCAGCCGGGTGCGCGGGTCGGTGATGTCGGCGATCTGCTCGCCGACGTGACCGAACACCCGGAACGCCTCGCGATGCACGTAGGCCAGGTGCAGCACGTCGCGGTTCTCGTAGTACCGGTACAACGTGGCGCGGGAACACCCTGCCGCCCTGGCGATTTCGAGCATCCCGACGGTCGCGGCGTCCTGCTCGGCGAACAGGCGGTCGGCGGCGTCCAGGATGGCTTCGGCCGCGACCTCGGTGCGTCGGCCGGCGAGCCAGTCGTTTGCCATCAGCCGATCGTAAACGGCACCGAAAGCGGGCGGCGCACGTAGCTGCCCCCGGCCCACTCGATGTTGTCCTCGTCGACGGTGAACTCCGGTATCCGTGCGAGCAGCTCGGTCAGTGCGACGCGGGACTGCATCCGCGCGGCTGCCGCGCCCAGACAGTGGTGCGCACCGTGGCTGAACGTCAGGATGTTGCGCGGGGCGCGGGTGACATCCAATTCGCCTGCGCCCGGGCCGTATTGGCGTTCATCCCGGTTGCCCGAGCCGTAGAGCAGCAGGGCCTTGCGGCCCGCCGGGATGGTGGTGTCGCCGATGGTCACGTCGCGTGTGGCGGTGCGGGCCAGGCCCTGGACCGGCGAGGTGAGCCGGAGCAGCTCGTCGACGGATTCGGTGATGAGGTCCGGGTTTTCGGCCAGCAGCCGGCGCTGATCGGGGCGCCGGTGCAGGAGTTGCACGCTGCCACCCAGCATCCCGGTGGTGGTGTCGTTGCCGCCGGTGACCATGGTGAACGTGAACGCGAGGATCGACAGCACGCCGCTGATGTCGCCGTCGGCGCCGATGCCCGCGGCGACCAGGTGCGACACCGTGTCGTCCTCGGGCTCCTTGCGGCGGCGCTCGATCAGCGCGGTGAAGTACCCCATCATGTCGCCTAGCGCGCTGCCCAGCGTCTCGAGCGCGCCGCCGAGGCCGCCTTCGGCGGTGTTGGCGGCGACGATGGCCTCGGTCCAGCCGTCGAACTGGTCGCGGTCGGCCTCGGGAACGCCCAGGTAGTGCGCGACGACCATCGACGGCAACGGCTTGAACAGCTCGGTCACGATGTCGCCGCCGCCGGCGGCCTTGAGCTTCTCCAGCCGCTGCACGACGAACTCGCGCACCTTGGGTTCGACGGCCTCGACCTGGCGCGGCGTGAAGCCGCGTGACACCAGCTTGCGGAATTCGGTGTGCACCGGCGGGTCCGTCATGACCATCGGCGGGTTGTCCTGCAGCCCAATGAGTTCCAGCTCGCCGTAGTTGACGGTCAGGCCCTGCGCCGAGGAGTACGTCTGGTGATCGCGCGCCGCGGTCCAGATGTCGGCGTGCCGGGACAGCACGTAATAGTCGGCGCCGGGATTGTCGGCGGGCACCACATGGTGAACGGGGTCGTGGTCGCGCAGCGAGCGGTACATCGGCCAGGGATCGACCCACCCGGCGGCATCGGCAAGCTGGAAGGCCACGGGGGAGTCGGATGTCTCGTGAGACAGAATCGCCGTCATGTCTTATGTGTACGGCGGCGAGCCTGTTGTGTCAATCCCTTTCCGGCTACTGTCACCACAACCACCGCGCTTGAATCGACGACTCACCGCACTAGGTATGGATGTCGAGTGCTGCGCGCATGATGCTGTCGGTGTCGATGCCGTGGTAGCGATAGACCGATTCGAGGTCTCCCGCCTGTCCGAACCTGCTGACGCCCAACGATTTACAGCGAACCTGGTTGACGGTCGCCAAGAAGGTCAGCGTATGGGGATGCCCGTCGAGAACGGTGACCATCGGTGCGGCACGCTCAGCGGGGAATACTTGATCGAGGATCCAACTGGGCGCGTCGTCGAGTCCGCCCCGGCTCTGCAGGGCTCGATGGAGCAGGTCGGGGCTCGTCACGCACACGACTTCAGCGTCGACACCCATGCCGGCGAGTCGCTCGGCAGCCGCAATCGCCTCGGTGGCCAAGGCGCCTAGCGTCACTATGCATACCGCGGGCCTGGCGACCGGCCGCAACGTGTACGCGCCGCCTATCACCTGCCGGCGACGCCGTTCGCGGGAGGCGGGGTCGGTAGGGATACCGGCCAACTCCTGACGAACGGGTCGCGTGGACAACCGAAGGTAGGACGATGTTCCGTCAGGGCGACCCAATCGGCTGATGCAATGCAGCAGGATCCATTCGACTTCGGTCGCGAACGCCGGTTCATAACTGACGCATCCGGGTTGCTCGAGCCCGATCGACGGGGTCTTGATCGACTGATGCGCGCCGCCTTCGGCGGCCAGCGTGACCCCAGACGGCGTTCCAACCAGAATGGACTGGCCGCCGGCGTAGATTCCGAACGACCACGGCTCCAACGCGCGTTCGATGAACGGGTCGTAGAGGACGCCGATAGGAAACAATGGCTGACCCCACCGGCTCCAGGTCGTGCCCAACTCACCAAGCAGGCCAACCAGATTCACCTCAGCGATGCCGAGCTCCATATGCTGCCCCGTCGGGTGTTCGCGCCAGTGCATGATGGTCTCGGTGTCGTCGGCGAACCAGTCGGGTCGCTCGGTCGGCGACCACACGCCCACTTTGTTGAGCCATCCGGCGAGGTTGGTGCTTGAACTGACGTCGGGGCTGACGGTCACGACGCGCTGCGCAACCTCGGGGGCCTCTCGGGTCAGATCGAGCAAGGTGCGTCCGAGGGCACTCTGGGTGTTCGAGACCGCCGGCGCGGTGCGCCCGATATCTATTGGCACCGAAGGTGGTTGGCGGCCAGGAACATCGACTCGACGCAGTCGTTCGGCGACCTGCCGGCACAACTGCCCAGCGGGCGATTGGGGATCGAAACGCCTGAACGGCCGGCGCGGATCCTCGCCCAGATTCTGGGCCAGCGCAGTGAACTGTTGGTCGGTCAGCAGCGACGAGTGATTCTGTGGATGCCCCTGGATCGGCAGGCCGTATCCCTTGACGGTGTATGCGAGGATGACCGTCGGTCTGGAGTCGTCGATGTGCGCGTAGGCCTCCTGCAACGCGGTGATGTCGTGCCCACCGAGGTTGCCGATTGCCTGCAGCAGGGTGGCGTCATCGAGATCCGCGATCACGGCGCTCACGCCGGCGGCGTGAATTCCGTTTCCGGGCAGCCGATCCCGCAATTCCATACCCGAACAACGCAGTAGGCGTTGGTATTCGGGGTTTGGCATGGTGAGGATCCGGTTGCGCATGGCTTCGCCGCCGGGGCGGGCGAACAGCTGCTCCAGCAGCATGCCGAATTTGACGGTCAGCACCTGCCAGCCTGCGGCGGCGAACATGTCGTGCAGCCGCCCTGCCGCGATGTGGGGCACGACCCGGTCCAGGGATTGGCGGTTCATGTCCACGATCCACACGATTTCCCCCAGCTCCTGCACCGTGGGGTCCATCACCGCTTCCCAAACCGCCCCTTCATCCAGTTCGGCGTCACCGATGAGGGAGTACTGGCGTCCCGATCCGGCGTCACCGAATACCGTGTCGACATAGCGACGGGCGAGACCCGCCCAGATCGGTGCGGTCGCGCCTATCCCGACCGACCCCGTGGAATAGTCGACCGGGTCGGGGTCCTTGGTACGACTCGGATAACTTTGCACACCGCCGAACTCCCGCAGGGTCGTCATGTATCTCTCGTCGAGAGCACCGAGGAGATAATTGATGCTGTGCAGCACCGGAGAGGCATGCGGTTTCACGGACACTCTGTCGCCCGCTTGTAGCTGACTGAAGTACAGCGAGGTCATGATGTGCACCATCGATGCCGAAGATGCCTGGTGCCCGCCGACTTTCAAGCCGCTTGGGTTTGCCCGTACGCGATTGGCGTGGTGCACCATGGCGGTCGCCAACCACAGGACGCGCGATGCGATGGCATCGAGATCGGCTGTGGCTGTTCGGTAGTCCGCGCCGGAGAGCGATGCCGTCGACTGTGTGTACGTCACGATGTCTCGAGTCTCCTTCGCTCAGCCGGACCGTTGGCCGGCGTCGGCACGGGCGCGGGATACACGTCGCTCCACGCCCGCTCGATGAACGTTCGTAACTGCTCTACCGTTTGCGGACCGGCGTCGGTGCGCCATACCACGTGGCCGTCCGGCCGTACCACGACGGCGCCACGGTCCCCGACCTCGAACAGAGCGGTGGCGGTTCGGTCACCGTCGCTGTTACTGATCAGCGCAACGACGGTGAGAGGTAAGGAGATTGACAAGCTTGCCAGCGCGTCGGCCCATCCGCTTGCGTCGGCGGTGAAAACCGTGAGTCCTCTGCGCGCGATCACATCATGGGTGGACACCGCCGAACCATCGGATCGACGGATGGACGTATGCGGTAACCGTGCACCGGGATGGGTGGTAGGGCGATAGAACGCGACATCCCCTGCCGGGCAAGGTCCTTCAGCGGTGTCGATCAACGGACTGGCGTAGGTGTAGCCGAACTCCAATCCGCTGGCCACGAAATGTTCTTCTTGCCCCGGAATGGCGGCGGCCATCCGCGCGCGCAGGCGACGGCTGCGGGTACTGCTGCGCAGCAGGCGTCGCGTGCGCGATGTCTGAGCCGTGGTCAGAGCGTCCGCAACGCGAGCGATCGCCGAATCGGGGACGCGATCCAAGGGCAGCTTGCCGATGAGTTCGGTCGCTTGGTTGAGCGAGCGGTTCGTCACGCCGAGCGGCGCGGTGACGTCGTCGAGCTTGAAGTGGTTCTGGGTGCTCTGTTCGGCGAACCGTGCGACAACGGGACGCCGTTCGATCTCGTAACTGTCCAGCAGTGCATCGGAGGCTCCGTCCTGCAGAACTGCGGCGAGCTTCCAGGCCAGGTTGTGGGCATCCTGCACACCGCTGTTGAGGCCGAAGCCACCGGTATGCGGGAATCGGTGAGCCGCATCTCCGATCAGCAGCAGTGATCCGGACCGGAAGCGGTCGGCGATCTGTTTGGTCATGGTCCAGGTTCCGGTCGACCGAATCCGATACTCGGAGGATCCGATTACGTTGGGCAGCATACGGTTCCAGAAACGACGAGCGTCGCCGGCGATTGACTGAGCCGCATGCAGATAGGGCGTCATCAGGACGTAGTCGTCGTCGGCGTGGGCGATCATCACCCCGCTGAAACGCGGGTGGTAGATCCAACTGAGCAGCGGCCGGGGAGCGCCGTCGGGGTAAAGCCCGGGCGCGTGGAAGAAGACGCTGCCCATGTTGGCCAGCACCGGGCCGGTCATCGCGATGCCGGCGGCGCCCCGCAACGCGCTGTTTGCGCCATCCGCAGCGATGATGAATCGAGGTGAGACGGTCACCGGATCGCTGCCCTGCCTTCGCAAGGTCAGTGCCTTGCCATCGTGGCCGGCACGCCACCCCCTCCTGAAGTCGATGAGGGGGTCGTCCTCGAGAGCTTTCCAGAGCTCGGGCATCAGCAGGTGTTGACCGATGTGGGAGATGAGATAGGGACTGTGCGTACGTACTTCGGCGAGCCGATCCGGTTGGGAGAGCAGGTCGATCTCGCCGATGGGCTCGGATCGCACATCGGTGCACCACCGGATGACATTCACGGTGTCGATGGGCGGCGTAATCGACGCCAAAGCGCGCCCCAGCGTAGGTGAGGCTTGGTTCCATATCTCCAGGGTGCGGGCGTTGATGACGTGTGCCGCCGGATGTAGGCGCGTTTCCGCACGCTCCTCGATGACGACGGTCGGAATGTCGTATCGTGCCAGCAACAGGGCAAGAGTCGATCCCGAAGCGCCGGCACCGACGATGACGATCGATTCATCGGCCATGTCTCACAACGTCTTCCATGTGATGGCGCGCTTGTTCGATCGTGGTTTGGTGCCCGGGCGGGTACCGGCTCCGCGCTTGAGCAGCTGTTCTCGATGCACCCCCGCGCGTAGCTGTTCGAGTAGATAGTCGGGGTCGATGTTCATGCCGATCGGGTCCTGATCGAAGTCGGTGCTGTTGAAGTAGTCGGCGGTCTGCTGTGCCGTGGGGAAGTTCTCGGTCTGGAACTCCAGTCGGATGCCTTCTGGATCCTCGTAGTAGAGGCTCGTCGTGGGACCGTGGTTGATGGACCAGACCGGTGTGATACCAACCTTCTTGAGCCGTTCGTAGGTCAGCAGCAACCCCTCCACCGAGGCGAAGGTGAAGGCGAGGTGGTCGATGCCGTAGGTCTTTCGACGCCATCGCGACAGCGGGAACACGTACCGCAGCGGCGGCGGCAGCTTGACCAACGCCAGCCGATGACTCTCGTGATCCCATGCGAGGAAGGCGATCTGGGCGTCTTCGTGGACGACGCGGGCACCGAAGACCTGCCCGTACCACTCGATCATCTCGGCGCTGCGCGCGGTCTTGACGACCCAGTGCGCGATGAAGTCGGGTACCGGGCGGTCGGGAAGTTGGTCCAGATCCGGTGCGGAGGTGGGGCTGCTTTCCTGGTCTGGCGGTTGCGATGGGCTCGGTGTGGTGCTCACGAGTTGTCCTCTGTTGTCAGCGTATTGGGGCGACGATGGTGTTTCGTTGGGTGCCCAGGTCGAGCGTTCCGGCCGCGTTCCGGATGGAGGCGGTCACGACATCGCCGGGCCCGAGGTAGGGCTTGCGCTGGTTGACCTTGACAAATGCCGCCCATAGCTTGTCCTCGGGGAGCAGAGCCGTGGCCAGGCGTCGGACGAGGGGAGGCGGCGAGCCCGCCACGATGCCGTGGGGTGTCCCGGTCAGCAGTACGTCTCCGGGATTCCAGTTGCAGAACTCGCTCAGTTCGGTGAGTGTCTCGGCGGGCCGGTAGAGCATGTTCACGGTGTTGTCCGCTTGCCGCAGCGATCCGTTGACCTCCAGGCGCAGCTCGAGATCGTCGAGCAGCCCCAGATCCTCGGCTTCGAGAACCGCCAGCACGGGACCCAGCGGGCAGAACCCGCGGTAGCTTTTGCCTTTCAGAAACTGTCCCTGAGGCAGCTGCACGTCTCGGGCGGACAGGTCGTTGCCGATGGTGACGCCGAAGACGTAGTCGTGCAGATTCTCGGTGGTGACCGTCGTGGGCGCGTGCACTGTTCCGCGCAGAACCAACGCGAGCTCGATCTCGTAGTCGAGCAAGGTGACATGAGCCGGTCGGGTGACCGGGTCGCACGGACCGGTGACCGCAGCGTCGGTCTTGTCGAAGAACAGGTTGAAGGTGCGCCGGTCGGGGTCCATCCCGGACTCGATCGCATGTTGGCGGTAGTTGGCACCCTGGCACATCACCCGACACGGTGTGGTTATCGGTGACAGCAGTCGGACTTCGGCCGGCTTCACATTGCCGGGCGTTGTCGCCGCCTCCGTCCAGTCGGACCTACCGCCGTCGATGAGGTCGGCGGTGCTGGGGTAATCGCCGGAGAGCGGCGAAATGACATCACCGGCGAGCACACCCCACGAGATTCGCTCGTTGTGCTCGTATCGGACGAGGTGGACGACCATCGACAACTCCCGTGTCTGCCCGTCGTTTGACGCGCTCTGTGACAAGTCAACTGCCCGACGGCAACGCGACACCTGGTCCTGAGTCCAGAATTCGTGGGTCGCGGCTGGACTTCAGTCCGACTTCGGGTTCGCTGCTCCCAGAACGGCATCGCCGAGTTCCTCTGCGAGGGTGAGTGCGGCGTGTAGTTGCAGGCGGCGAACCGTCGCGGGATGGCCTCGAAGCTGCTCGGCGCGTTGCACGCGATAGGCGACGGTGTTGCGGGCGATAAGGAGGTCGGCAGCGGTGCCGGCCAGACTTCTGTCGAGGTCGAGGTAGCGCTTGAGGGTGCGACGTACCGTGGCGACGGACTCGATGGTGTCGACCAAGCCGCCGAGTTCGCGGGCGACGAATGCACGGGCTGCGGGCAAGTCAGTGCTGAGCATCGCGACGATATCGAGATCCTGGTACGAGAACGACGACGTGTCGCGGGTCGACATCGCGCCGACTCGCGCCGCCTCGGCGGCTTCCCGATGGCTGCGGCGGAACCCATCGACGCCGGCTCCCGCCGTCCCGATGGCGATACGAATGCCGGAAATCGGAGGCTCCGTCGGGACGGCCGGCTCCGGTGCGTGCGACGTCCGCGAACCCCACGCCCAAACGCGTTGGGCCCCAACGGGAAGTGTGAGTGTCGCGGTGCACCCGGCAGCGGCGAGGGCCTCGCAGGCCGCGGTCCTGAGATGAAGCGGTTCGCTCGGCACGGTTGGGGAGGTCCAGGCGATCAGCGCCACATGCCAGCGGTTCAGGTCGTAACCCAGGATCCGGATTGCCCGGTCCATCGGTACGGCGGTGCCCTGCAGAATGTCTTCCACGACTTCTGTGCGTCGGGCCACCGAACTGGTCACCCAGGCCTCGCGGGCGCGGGCGTACTCGTCGGCCATCCGTTCGGTCAAAACCTCGACGATGCCGAACAACGTGTCGCTGATTCGCCGCATTTCGCTGAAGCGTTGTGATTCGGGTACGACGTGTTCGGCGGCGTCGAGCATCACCTGCGCGGCGGTGGCGTGGGCGACGTGGATGCTGCGGAGCACGTGCTCGACGCCGATGCCGCGCGCCACCACCTCCATCGGGCCGGCCAATAGTTCCGGCATCGTCGTGACCGCCACGTCGTCGTCGAGGGCAAGTGCCGACAGCGCGCCCAATGCCACGGCCTCGCAGCCTTTGGCAATCTCGTCGGCCACTGCATCCACCGACAGCTCAGGGATCGCGGCGGTGATGTTGGCAGCCATCAACGCGGCCAGTTCGACAGCCCAACCCGCCGGACCGGGCCCCAACTGCTCGGCGACGACCTGCGCGCGGTCAGGCAGGACGGAGGCGTCGGGGACGGCGCTATGCGCGGAGGGTTCCAGCTTGGCGAACCAGGGCCGTTTCATCTGTAGAGACGGCCTCCCGCCGGTGGGTGGGTTCTGGTCCGGCTTTCGACCGTCACATGCCGTTGCGGCGTGGGGCGTTGCGTCGGTGGACGACCAAGCCGAGGCCGGGGCATTGGCGATGCCTTGCGACCGTGGTCGTTCATCGGGCTCTGATCGTCACGAATGTCGTAGGCGGAGCGGAAGCGTCTCATGCCGTGGCGACCCCGTGCTCTGCAGCGACACGGCGCGCGAACTGTTCGTAGCTGGTGGCCGGCCGCGGCAACACCTTCGCCAGATCATCGAAGTTGCCGGCGGGTAATCCATGGACGTCGTAATACGTCATCATCCGCACGTAGGTGTCCTGGGCGTCGGCCGGCCAACTACGGAAACCGCGGGCATTCGGTGCGGCCCGCAGCCCACGAATGATGTCGGGGACGGAGCGGAATCTTGTCGACGCCAGTGATCGCACGATTGCACCGCCGAACGGCCCGACGGCCAGCAGTGGATTCGTCAACGACCCCGGCGGAATCCGAACGGCAGTCATGGGATGGCCGAGCACTCGGCTCCAGATCCGGGCCATCTCATGACGATTGAGTTCGACGGTGGACAGGTCATACGTCTGGCCGATGTGCCCCTCGGGATGCGTCAACACCTGGGCCGCTGCGGCAGCGATGTCTACGACGTCGATCACTCCCATCCGGCTCTCCGGTGAGGTGGGATACGGCAGCAGGCCCGCGCCGAAGAAGTCCCAGAAATCCAGGACGTTCTGCATGTAATGCGAGGGGCGAAGGACCGTCACGGGCAGACCCGAGTCTCGTAACTTGTTTTCCGCCAACAGCTTTTGGTGATGATGGGGCAATTCGGCGATATCGGGATGGATGACCGAGTGGAAGACGATGTGGTCCAGCCGCTCGGCCCGGGCCGCCGCGATCAGTCTTTCGACCACCGGCAGCTCGTCGATGAGCTGGGTCGGAGCGGCGTGATAGATCTGGCTCACTCCATGCAGTGCCGATTCGAGGTCGCCGGGTCGTCGGAGATCTCCGATCACGACTTCGGTCGCGCCGTCGGCCTTCGATCGTCGTGCTTGGTCTTCGTTCTTGACGAAAGCCCGTACGGTGCGATCGTCGGCCACGAGACCCCGAACCAGCGGACGTCCGACACCGCCTGCTGCGCTGGTAACCAGAATCATGGTCTGCTCCTATCGTGGGGCGTGAATAGTGTTGCGCTGAAGTCCATTTGGGGAATGGCTAGCGATGGTTGGCATCATTCAGATGCTGTGGCGGACGCAACGAGCGAGCCAGGGCCGGCATGAGTACGCGCCGGGGAACCAACCGGGCCAGTGCTGCTGACGCCGTATTGCCGACTCCCGAGACCACCGACGGGGGAGTGCGGCGGCGATCGAGTGCCCTCAGGCCGGCTGCAGCGACCTGGTCCGCGGTCTGCATTCGGCCCACCACCGTGGCGGTTTCGCCGATCACGTCGAAGAACTCGGTGCGAGTAGGGCCCGGGGCGAACGAAAACACCTTGATTCCGTGCCGTTTTGCTTCGTACCACAAGGATTGGCTGAAGCTGAGCACGAAAGACTTCGATGCCGCATACACGGACAGAGAAGGCACCGGTTGATAGGCGGTGGTGCTGCAGATGTTCATGATGGCGCCGTGCCGACACGCGACCATTGCGGGCAGAAACGCATGACAGATGTCGACGACCGCCCTGATGTCGACCGCGAGCACCCGCGCGTAGTCACTCGCGTCGCCGTCAAGGAACGGACCTTGAGTGGCGAAGCCGGCGTTGTTGATGACCAGGTCGATATCGCCGTTGACGAGGTCGCGCAATCGGCTGCCCGGCGCTTCCCCGGCCAGGTCGAAAGCGATTCGGGCGCAGGTGATTCCATACTCCGCCTCGAGCTGGGCTGCGAGCGCGTCGAGCCGATCCCGCCGGCGCGCCACCAATACGAGGTCGCAACCGCGCTTCGCGAGCGCCCGGGCGAAGGCTTCGCCGATTCCCGAACTGGCACCGGTGATGAGCGCGCGCGAAGCGCGGAACGGCTTGGCCATCGACCCCTCCATCGGTCTGGGTTGCTGTTTGTGCTCACCGTCGCGGCGGGGCACATGCAACAAATGCGACTATTGCATACGAAATGCAAAAAATGCAACACCACGTACGATCGGCGGATGGGTTCCAAGGCGCACCGAAGCGACCCCGAGCGTCGCGCCGCCGTAGAACGTGTCCTCGGGGGGCAGCGCGCATCGGTCGTCGCCCGGGAGTTGGGGGTGCACCCGGCCACGCTGTACCGATGGGTGCACGACGCATCGGACGGTGTTGCCGAGACCCCCCTCACCGACGTCCGTTTGATGCACGCCACGCAGTCATTGCTGCGAGATCACGACTACAGCCAGATCACGGTCGAACAAGTGGCCCGGTATTCCGGCGTCGCGCTGCGTACCGCTTTCCATCATTTCGAGAGCAAACGTGAACTCTTCCGGGCCGCGATCGACAACGCGGCCACGGTCTTGATCGACGCCATGGGCCGGCGGTACCGAGATGCCGAATGGCCATCCGAGCCATTACTGCAGTTGAGCTTGTTCCTTCGACTGTCGGCCGAAGCCATTTACGCCACGCCGGCTGCGCACGTCCTGTTTCGCGACCTCGGCGTTCCGCGGTCGGATAGCTTCGCTCTGCGCTGGCACGACACGTTCGAGCAGGCGGTTGCGCAACTGCTCAGTAGGGCGGCAGACGCCGAAGCGATCGACAGCGACACCGACATCGCGGCAGCGGCCCACACGATCACCGGCGCGATGCGCGGCATACATGCCGCAGTATTCGACGGCGGCGACCCGGCGCAGGCACTGAGAATCGTCGCTCGGCTCCACCTCACCGTGTTACCTGGCTGAATTCCCTGCGGCGTGTCTGCTCAAGGTGAATTATGTTGTGCCTGATGTCATTCAGATCATTCGGGCCGCTGCGATCTCTGTGATTTGTGGTCGTTGACCGAGCCGCAATCTACAGCCCGAAAATCAGATCCCCGCCCCCGGATTCAGGATGTTGTCGGGATCCAGTGCCGCTTTGATCCGGCGGTTCAGTTCCATGACCTCCGGGCCGAGTTGCCCGGCCAGCCAGGGCCGCTTGAGCCGGCCGACACCGTGCTCGCCGGTGATGGTGCCGCCGAGCGACACGGCCAGGTCCATGATCTCGCCGAACGCGATGTTGGCGCGCCGGGTGTTCTCGGCGTCGTTCGGGTCGTGGACGATCAGCGGGTGGGTGTTGCCGTCTCCGGCATGGGCGATCACCGAGATCAGCAGGTCGTGCTTGCGGGCGATCTCACCGACGCCATCGACCAGGTCCGCCAGCGCGGGCAGCGGCACACCGACGTCTTCCAGGAGCAGTGGGCCCTTGGCCTCCACGGCCGGGATCGCGAACCGCCGGGCCGCCACGAAGGCCTCGCCCTCGTCGGGGTCGTCGGTCAAAAACACTTCTGTCGCACCGGCTTCGGTGAACACGCGGGCCATGAACTCGGTGTCCTCGACGCCCGCCGGACCGCGGTCGTCGGAGGCCGCGACCAGCATGGCCTTGGCGCTGCGATCCAGGCCCATCTTGAGTTTGTCCTCGACGGCGTTGATGGCGACGTCGTCCATGAACTCCAGCATCGACGGGCGAATCCGGCCGGTGACGGTCACGACGGCGTCGGCGGCCGCGCGCACCGAGTCGAAGCTCGCCACCACGGTGCAGCCGCGGTGCTGTGGCGGCAGCAGGCGCAGGGTCGCCTCGGTGACGATGCCGAGGGTGCCCTCGCTGCCGACGAACAGTTTGGTGAGGCTCAGTCCCGCAACGTCTTTCAGTCGCGGACCACCGAGCCGCACCGCGGTGCCGTCGGCCAGCACCACCTGCAGGCCCAGGATGTAGTCGGTGGTGACGCCGTACTTCACGCAGCACAGGCCGCCGGCATTGGTGGCGACGTTGCCGCCGATGCTGCAGATCTCGAACGACGACGGATCGGGCGGATACCAGAGGCCATGGGCCGCAACGGCTTTCTTCACCTCGGCGTTGAGCAGGCCGGGCTGCACCACGGCGGTGCGGGTTGCCGTGTCGACGACGATGTCGCGCATCCGTTCGGTGGTGAGCACGATGCCGCCGTCGACGGCCGTCGCCCCGCCGGACAGGCTGGTGCCGGCGCCGCGCGGCACCACCGCGATCTTGTGCGCGCTGGCCCACCGCAGGACCGTCTGCACCTCCTCGGTGCTGCGCGGTCGCACCACCGCGATGGGGGTGCCGGCGTCGGGATCCAGCGCGCGGTCCTGTCGGTAGGACGCGACGATGTCGGGATCGGTGACGACGGCGTCGGCGGGCAGGTCGGCGATGAGGCTCGGCAGCGCGGTATGCACGCGGGCAAGTCTAGGAGCCGGGTGGCGACCAGCGAAGACTCGCGTCATGTGCCGTAGGCATTAATCCCATGTAACGCCCGTGTTACGGGTATCGTCAGCTATGTGTACAGCAAGGCCTTGTTGGCCGAGATGGGAGCGCTGCGCGACAGCCGTCGCGGAGCGCACGTGTCTGCGACCGCGATCGAGCTCCATGTGCGTGCCGTGAGTCATAGCGTGCGCACGCGCCGGCCGGCTTTCGTGGCCGATGCGGCGCTCGATCTGATCGCGTCAGGGTCGGTGACAACCGTTGCCGCACTGGAGCTTTGGATGGCGGGTCTGTGGCAGCGGGTGCCCGGGGGCTACCTGATCGACGACCGTGAACTGATCGCCCACCTGTCGTCGGGTCCGGTGCGGCGCTGGGTGCGCCGGGTGTGGCTGAAGCTCAACAGCGAGTCGGTCATCCCGTTCTGACGGCACCGGCAGTTGTGCGGACTCCGCGTAATGCGGCAAACAACAGGTCGTTCAGCATGTCGATCAGGTCGTCCCGGTCGACGGTGATCGCCCCGACGAGGACTGCGGTGAGCGTCTCACCGACCCCGCCGATGACGAACTGCGCCGCCAGCTGCAGATCGAGTGGTCGCAGTTCGGAGCCGGATTCATTCAGTCCGGCGACGATGCCCGCGAACCGCTGAGCCTCGGCGAGGCGGCGTGGGCCGAGGACGGGTGAGGAGCCGGACTCGATCAGGACCACGCGGCCCTTGCGCGCATCGGTCAGCAAGAGATCGGCCAGTGCCCCGAGTGCCGCGCGTGAGCGAGCGCGCGGACCGCCGTCGGTATCGGCGATCGCGGCGAGTCCGCGCTCTTCCAGTTCGGCCACGATTTCGTCGAATACGGCGATGTGCAGGTCTTCGATCGTCGGAAACGACTCGGCGAAGTAGCGCGCCGCGAGGCCGGCCTGCTCCGCCACGCCACGCAGGGTGGTCGCGGGGATGCCTTTGGTGCCCATCAGCTCCAGGCCTGCCGCAATGAAGCGACGCCGCCGGTCGGCGACGCGGTCGGCGCCGCTCATGCCGCCGTAGTGCCGTGCCCCACTCACGCCACCAATCTTGACACATGCGTTGACAGATGGTTGCCTCATCTCATCTATCAACGCTTGATGACAGATTGGATGCGCACATGACCATGACTGCATCGCCCGTGGGGGCCGGGGTGGAGCCGTGGCACCCGAGCCAGCCGCATGCGGAGCTGGCGGCCGACGTCCGGTGGTGGTTGGGCTCGCCGCTGAGCCTCGGGCTCTTCGGGCGCCTCGCGCTCGACCAGGTGGCGTACCGCCCGATCGCGGCGGCGGTCGATTGGTCCGGACGATTTCAGGAGAACTTCACCGACCGCGGCATCAGGTCGCTCGCCTTCGGCATGCTCATGCTGTTCGGCGACGAGGCCGACCGGCGCGGAGACACCGAGGAACTCAAACGGCTGCATGCCGGCGTGCGGGGAACCGGCAACGGCGAGTTCGCCGACACGCGGTTCAGCGCCCTCGACCCCGAACTCTGGAATTGGATCGCCGTCAGCTCGCTGAATCTGTTCTACCGGGGCTACATCGCGGTCCGCGGTGAAGACCTCGATGCCGAGCAGCGCGAGGCCGTGTATCGGACCCTCCGGTGGATGATGAGCTATCTGGAGCTGCCCAGCGCTCGGGCCAAACTGCCCGAGACCCTGGCCGACATGGAGGCGTACTACGACCGCGTCGCCGAACAGCACTTGGCGGACAACGCATTTCTGCAATATGCCGACGAAAGCTTCGACACGTTGCCCGTGCCGGCCTTGCTCCCCAAGCAACTGCGGGTGCTCCTGCTGCCGCTGTGGAACGTGGTGACACCGATTGCGTTGCGGGTCCCGAAGGTGCTTGGCCGGCGCCACGCCCACCCGAAGATGCGGGAGCTGCTCGGCATTCGGTCGACGCCCCTGAACCGGCTCGAATATGCCCTGTACCTGAAGGCCTCCCAGATGGCCTGGCGGTACCTGCCGCGCGCTGTCGTCCTCGATCCCTTGGCGTACAACCGCTACCGCTACGAACGGCTGCGCTCGGCCTACCACCGCGTGCAATTGGACAGCTTCGCCGCTTAGCCGCGGCGCGTAGGGGCAGAATCTGGGGGTGCTGCCACATCCCCGAACCGGAGTGCTGTTCCCGTCCCCGGTCCCGGCCGGGGCGGGCTGGCCCGGGGACCCGGCCGACGCCGACACCCCGGTTGCCCGCACCGCCGCGCAGATCCGGGCCAGGGCCCGTCGCTGTACCGAACTGACCGACCTCGACGCCCAGGTGTCGGTGTGCCGCGGCTGCCGTCGCCTGGTCACCTGGCGCGAGGACGTCGCCACGCGGACGCTGGCCAAGCGCAAGGCCTATGCGGCCGAGCCGTACTGGGGCCGGCCGGTGCCGGGGCTCGGGGTGGACCGGCCGCGCATCTGGGTGCTCGGGCTCGCGCCCGCCGCCCACGGTGCCAACCGGACCGGCCGGGTGTTCACGGGTGACCGGTCGGGCGACTTTCTCTTCGCTTCGTTGCACCGCGTCGGCCTGGCCAGCAGCGCCGCGAGCATCGATGCGGCAGATGGATTGACCCTCAAGGATATTCGGGTGGTCGCCGCGGTCCGGTGCGCTCCGCCGGACAACGCGCCGACGCCGGAGGAACGTCTCACCTGCGAGCCGTGGCTGAGCGCGGAGTGGCGGTTGACAGGCCAGGACGTCCGGGTCGTCGTCGCACTCGGTGGCTTCGCCTGGAAGGCCGCGCTGGAGCTGACGGGAGCGGGGCGGCCGTATCCGAAGTTCGGTCACGGCGCGCTGGCGGCGCTTCCCGACGGGCGGAGCCTCCTTGGCTGCTACCACCCGAGCCAGCAGAACACCTTCACCGGCAGGCTCACCCCGGCCATGCTGGACGACGTGTTCAGCACGGCCAAGGGAATCGCATCACGCCCTGACGGGTTGGAATAGATCGTGCAGTTGTCTGTTCTCGATCTCGTCCCGGTCCGTAGCGACCAGTCCACCGTGGACGCCTTCGCCGCCACCGTGCGCCTCGCCAAGGTCGCCGATGAGCTGGGCTACACGCGCTATTGGGTGGCCGAGCACCACAACATGCCCGCGGTCGCCGCGACCAGTCCGCCCGTCGTCCTGGGCTACCTGGCCGCGCAGACCGCGCGAATCCGGCTGGGCTCGGGCGGCGTGATGCTGCCCAACCACGCGCCGTTGGCGGTTGCCGAGCAGTTCGCGCTCCTGGAGGCGGCGGCCCCGGGCCGCATCGACCTCGGTGTCGGCCGTGCACCGGGGACCGACCCCGTCACCTCGATCGCGCTGCGCGGCCCGGCCGGACGCACCGATGAGGACATCCACCGCTTTCCCGAGTACCTCGACGACGTCGTCGCGCTGATGAGCCCCGGCGGCGTCAAGGTGTCCCTCGAGGGACGAAACCTGTTGGACAAGAACTACATCTTGAAGGCCACACCGTCGGCGGTGAGCCCACCGAAACTGTGGCTGCTGGGCTCGTCGATGTATTCGGCGCACCTCGCCGCAGCCAAGGGGCTGCCGTACGTGTTCGCCCATCACTTCTCCGGCCAAGGCACCGAGGAAGCACTGGCCACGTATCGCGAAGAGTTCCGGCCCAGCGAATTCGCCGACAAGCCAACCACGTTCATGACCGTCAACGCCTGCGTGGCCGAGACGCGCGACGAGGCCGAACAGCTGATCCGCCCCAACCTGCAGATGATGGCGTGGCTGCGCACCGGCGAGCCGCTACGTGCGCTGGACCTGGTCGAGGACTCGGAGCACAACGAGCTCACCGCGACGCAGCAGGCCATCGTCGCCGCGGGAATGGAGCGGGCCGTCGTCGGTGCACCGGCGGAGGCCGCGGACCAAATCCGGGAACTGGCATCGCATTTCGGTGTCGACGAGGTGATGGTCAGCCCCGTCGCCGCCGCTCGCCGGGGCTGCGATCCAGCCACCGCCCCGGCTCGCGAGACGACGCTACGGCTGCTCGCCGAGCAGCTGCTCTAGCGCGGCGTCAGCGCGACCACCGGAATGGGCCGGGTGGTTCGCTTCTGGTAGCCCGCGTACCGGTTGGCGTTGTTCTTGTTCACGACCTGCCACAGCCGCGCGTAGTCGGGGTCGTCCTTGCCGACAACGCGGGCGGTCACCGGGATTCGCTTTGTCCCGACGTTGATTTCGATCTCGGGCTTGGCCTTCAGGTTGAAGTACCAGCCGGGCGCCGTCGGCTCGCCGCCCTTGGATGCGACCACCAGGTAGGCGTCGCCGTCCTTCGCGTAGGTCAGCGACGTGGTGCGGGCCAGGCCCGTCTTGGCGCCGACGGTGTGCAGCAACAGGCTCGGCGGGACGCCGGGGAACTGGTGCCCGATCCGGCCTTCGGTCTTCTGGTAGATCCGGTCGTGCATCTTCAGCAACGGGAGGCCGAGGTATTTCTCCCACAGGGGCATGCTCATGGCTTCAAGTCTGCCTGCGGATCAGAGAGCCGCGCCACCGCCTCCAGTAGGATCTTTCCGCTGGTTTCCCGGTCTGGATCACGGCGCAACAGCATCCCCTTGGCAAACGCCAACTTGTCGCCTGCCTTGCGCGGGACAACGTGCAGATGGATGTGGAACACCGTCTGAAATGCGGCTTTGCCGTCGTTGATCGCGATGTTGTTGCCGTCGGCGTGCAGGCCGGACTCGCGCGACGCCTGTGCGATGCGCTGACCGAGTTTGGCCATGCCGGCCACCACGTCCGGCGGGGTGTCGACCAGGTTCTCGTAGTGCTGTTTGGGCACCACCAGGGTGTGACCGCGCGAGAACGGACGGATGTCCAGGAACGCCACGTAGTCGGCATCTTCGTAGACGCGCACCGCGGGCGCCTTCCCGGCGACGATGTCGCAGAACACACAGGCCATCAGTTCACGGTAGGCCAGCTCGCTCGCTCAGCGTCCGTCGCATCCCTCAACGTCGCTTGCACCCTCGCCTCCGGATTGTGCGACTCAGACGTTGGCGGCCGCCCACTCCGCCAACCGGCGGTCGCGTTCGGCGGCGTCGACCTCTTCGACCCGCGTCATCACCGCCCAGCGCTGACCGAACGGGTCGACGATCGACGCGAACCGGTCACCGGTGACGAAAGTCTGTGTCGCTTCCCGAATTGTCGCGCCGGCACGCTCGGCCCGGTCGACGACCGCGTCGACGTCGGGGCAGTACAGCACCAGCGAATGCGTGACCGGACCGCTGCGTGGCGGCGCCACCAGTTCGTAATCGGGGTTGGGATCGGACAGTTGCAGCCGGCCGGTACCGAAGTCCAGCTCGGCGTGGGCCACCTTGCCGTCGCTCGCGTCCATCTTCTCGATGAGCTGCGCGCCGAACACCTCGACGTAGAAGTCGATCGCGGCGGCAGCCCCATCGATCACCAGGAACGGGGTGAGGCTGGTGTAGCCCTGGGGAATTGGTTGCACGCTCATGGCATCCAGTTTCGTAGGGTCAGTGGTGTGGCGGCTTGGAAAAACCCGACACCCGCTCCGAAGCTGGGTGTGGTCGGCCGTGCCAGTACCGGCTCGGTGTTCGACCTGCAGCAGTGGCAGCCGTCCGCCGCGGCAGCGGTGTGGGTCGAGAACTTCTGGGCCGTCACTTGGGATCTACGGGACACCGAGCCGGTCGACAGTACCGTCATCACCTTTCCCGCGGTGCACCTGACGCACGAGTGGGGCACCGATGATGTTCGGCACGGCCACCGGTTGCCGGCGACGTTGGTGCACGGCGTGGTCGAGCGGGTATTCACCACCAGGCTGTCGGAGTCAGGTTCGGTGGTGGGCGCCAGGTTCCGGCCCGGTGGCTTCGCGGCACGCTTCGGCCGGGACGCCGGCGCGCTGACGGGTCGCGTGCTCCCGGTTGATGACGAATTGCTCGGTACTTCAGTGTCTTTCGCTGACGATATCGACCAGGCCGCAGCAGCGCTCGACGACGTGATCGGTGACTACACCGACGTGGACGCCACATATCGGGACCTGCTGACGTTGCTCGACCGGGTCCGCGCCGATTCACAGCTGCACCGGGTCGAACAGGTGATGGCGCTGTCTCCCTGGAGCGAGCGGACCACGCAGCGGGTGTTTCGCCGTTACGTCGGGGTGCCGGTGAAATGGGTGCTGTGCCGCTACCGCCTGCAGCAGGCGGCACTGGAGATCGAGACGGTGCCGGACCTCGACTTCGCCGACCTGGCAGTGCGATTGGGTTGGTACGACCAGGCGCATTTCATCAACGACTTCCGCGCCATGCTCGGCTGCACGCCGGGGGAGTACGCCACAAAACACCGCCGATGATGGGTAATCTGCGCCGCATGGACCCTCGTGAACTGGCGTTCGCCGGCGCCGCCGAACAGGCCAGGATGCTCGCCGCCGGTTCGGTGACCGCACCCGAACTCGTCGAGCTGTACCTGGACCGGATCGCGCGCATCGATCCTGAATTGCGGTGTTATCGAACCGTTCTGGTCGAGAACGCCAGAGCCCAGGCGCAGGCCGCGCAGACCCGGCTGGACGCGGGGGAACGGCTGCCGCTGCTCGGCGTGCCGATCGCCATCAAGGACGACACCGATGTGGCGGGCGAGCTGACGACGTTCGGCAGCAGCGCGCACGGACCGGCGGCCACCGCAGATGCCGAGGTGACCCGCCGGCTGCGCGCCGCCGGCGCGGTGATCCTGGGCAAGACCGCGGTGCCCGAGATGATGATCTGGCCGTTCACCGAGACCCTGACGTACGGCACCACGCGAAACCCCTGGAACACCGGGTACGCGCCGGGTGGCAGTAGCGGGGGCAGTGGCACCGCGGTCGCCGCCGGGCTGGCGGCGATGGCGCTGGGCTCCGATGGGATGGGCTCGATCCGGATCCCCGCCACCTGGTGTGGATTGTTCGGCATCAAACCGCAACGTGACCGGGTGCCCATGAGCCCGCACGACGATTCGTGGTGCGGGCTGGTCGCTTATGGGCCACTGGCCCGCACCGTCGAAGACGCGGCCCTGTTCCTCGACGCCACCACCGACGGTGGCTTCGTGGCGGCCGCCCGACAGGCGCCCGGGCGCTTGCGGATTGCGTTGAGCACCAAGGTGCCACCGCTGGTGACCGCGCGGGTGGGCGCCAAGCAACGCGCCGCGGTGCAGCAGGCAGGCGAGTTGCTGCGCGAACTGGGCCACGACGTCGTCCACCGAGATCTGGACTACCCGCGGTCGGCGGTGTACGGCCACGCCCTGCCGCGCTACTTCCGCGGGGTCTACGACGACGTGTCCGCGCTGCCGCACCCGGAGCGACTGGACCGCCGGACCCGAGCCTTCGCCAGGATCGGTGGGTTGATCTCGCAGCGGCGCATCGACGCGATCCGTGCCGCCGAACCCGCGCTGGCCGCCCGGGTGCAGTCCGTGTTCGACAGCGTCGACGTGGTGATCACACCGGGCGCGGCGACCGGGCCGTCGCGGGTCGGGCAGTATCAGCGCCGCGGCGCCGTCTCGACGCTGGCGCCGGTCGCCGCGCGGGTGCCGTTCCAGGCCATGTTCAACGTCACCGGGCAACCGGCAGCGGTCGTGCCGTGGGGGCTGGACGGCAACGGCATCCCGACGTCGATTCAATTGGTGGGCAGGCCATTTGACGAAGCGACGCTGCTGTCACTGAGTGCGCAGATCGAGGGCGCCCGCCCGTGGGCGGGCCGGCGGCCTCCGGTCGGCTAACGCGCGCCGAGCGCGGCCTGGATGTCCGGCTTCATCTGCTGCAGTTGCTGACCCCAGTAGGCCCAGGTGTGCGTGCCCGTCGGCGGGAAGTTGAAGGTGGCGTTGTGCCCGCCCGCAGCCTGGTACGCACCCTGGAATTTGGTATTCGACGCGAGCGTGAAACTCTCCAGGAACTGCTGTGGCACACCGCTTGTCGCGCCGGCCAGGTCGTCCGGTGTGCCGGTGCCGCAGTACACCCACAGCCTGGCGCCCGACGAGGCGATCCTGCCGACGTTGACCGTCGGGTCGTTGCGCGCCCACGCCGGATCTCCGGGTGGCCCCCACATGGCGCCGGGGTTGAAGCCGCCGGAATCGTTCATCGCCAGCCCGACCATCGACGGCCAGAACGAGTCGGACAAGTTCAGGAATCCGGACAGCGACCCTGCGTACCGGAACTTGTCCGGGTGGTCCGCCACGTACATCAGCGCGGTCGAGCCGCTCATCGACAGCCCGACCACCGCGTTACCGCCGGTTGAGATGTGCTTGTTGGCGGCCAACCAGGCCGGCAATTCCCTGGTCAGGAAGGTCTCCCACTTGTAGGTCTGCGTCGTGCCGTTGCCGACGGCCGGTTGATACCAGTCGGTGTAGAAGCTCGACATGCCGCCGACCGGCATGACCACAGAAAGGCCCGAGCCGTTGTACCACTCGAATGCCGGGGTGTTGATGTCCCAGCCGTTGACGTCGTCCTGCGCGCGCAGGCCGTCCAAAAGATAGAGGGCATGCGGACCGCCGCCCTGGAATTCGACTCTGATGTCGCGGCCCATGGCCGCCGACGGCACGTTGAGGTATTCGACGGGTAGGCCGGGGCGGGAGAACGCGTCGGCCGGCGTCGCTGCGATCAGACCACCGATGGTCAGCGCCGTCACCGCCGCACCCAGATACTTCGTCAATCCCGGCAGGTTCTTGGAAATGCGTGACATGGGTAAACCCCCTGGGTCCGGATGCGGATACACACCGCATTCGCGCGGCATACCCTCCTCCGCCGGGGTGAAACGTTCAGCGGACCACTTGCCACGCGGCGAGTTTGTCGGTGAACGACATGGTCAACGCTCCGCTGCTCGACGGCAGGCGGGCGGCGGGCAGCGCGATGTCGGAGCGTTGGAACAACGTGTACGCCGTCAGCCCGTTGACGAATCCCCGCTCGATCGTCGGATGTTCCGCCAGGAACGCGGTGAAATCGTTGATTACCAACGTCTTCCGGTCGATGTTGGCATCCAGGCTGCCGACGCGCCGGCAACTGTGCACGACGTCCCACAGCGCCACCCCGGCGTCCGTGACGGCATCGACGCGTTCGGCGTAGGGCAGCTCCGCATCGAATCCGAGGAGTGAGCCCAGCAGCCGCCAGAACTGGTTCCGCGTGTTGGCGTAGTACTCGCCGGTGTCCAGTGACTTCTCGCTGGGAAACGAGCCCAGGATCAACACTCGTGGGTTGGCGCCGACGATTGCCGGCAGCCCCGTGCGGAGAGGCATCTCTGGCTCGGTCATGTGCCCATTCTGCGGGGCTGCCAGGCGCGATAGGTTGGCCGGGTGAGTGAACAAGCTGCCGAGCCGGTCGACCGTGCCGAGCTGACCGACTGGCTGCTGTCCGAAGGCTTCAGTGAACAGGAGATCGACGAGTCCTTCGCGCCGACGCTGTTGCCCGCGCGGCGCGCCCTCGGCGACGACGGTATTCGGCTGTCGGCGCGGGACATCGCGGCCCGCTGGGACATGGATATCGATCTGCTGCAACGGATTCTGCACGCGGCGGGCCGGCCCCGGTCCGATGACCCGGCTGCCGCGCTGTATCTGACTGCAGACAGTCAGCTCGTCGGCTATGCGCAGCAGTGTCTGGGCTTGGGCCTGCCGATCGAACAGGTCGTCGCGGTGGTTCAGGTGATGACGGACGGTTTCGCGAAAACTGTCGAGGTCATGCAGTTCGCGGCGCTGTCGGCGATCCTCCAGCCCGATGCGACCGAGTTGGAGAACGCCAAGGCCGTCGCTGCGCTGACCGGGTACGTGGCGCCGCTGCTGGGGCCGATGGCGCAGGACATGCTCCGTACGCAGATGCTGCACGCGCTGCTGCAGCAGGAGGTCGCCGCCACCGAGCGGCTGACGGGGCCGGCGCTGCCGGGCGCGGGGATGGTGTCGATCGCCTTCGCCGATCTGGTCGGTTTCACCAGCCTGGGCGAGGAACTGCCACCGGAGGGGTTGGAGCGGCTCTCGCAGCGGCTGGCTGATCTGGCGCGCACCCTGGCCCAGCCGCCGGTGCGGTTCATCAAGACCATCGGAGACGAGGTCATGCTCGTCAGCCCCGAACCGGTGCCGCTGCTGAACATGATCCTGGACCTCGTCGACGCCGCGGAGGCCGATGACGCGCTGCCGCGGCTCAAGGCCGGCATGGCGACGGGAATGGCCGTCAGCCGGGCCGGGGACTGGTTCGGCGGTGCCGTCAACAAGGCCAGTCGGGTGACCGGAGTGGCCCGGCCGGGGGCTGTCCTGGTGGCCGATTCGGCACGGGATGCAGTCGGTGACGCACCGGGTTTTGAGTGGTCTTTTGCCGGTGCACGACGGCTGAAAGGCATCCGTGACGAGGTGAAACTCTTCCGCGCCCGCCGCAGCGAGGACTAGCCGGGGCCTCGGTGCCCGGCCTGCACCGGCTTGCACGAAGGCCGGGACGCGGCTTACATGGGTAGGCATGCCAGACATTGATCGTCGCAGCATGCTGTCGATGGCGGGGCTGGGCCTGTTGGCCGCCACGCTTCCCAAAGCCGAGGCCCACGCCGATACGCCCGGAAAACTCATCTTCGAGGACAACTTCGACGGACCGGCCGGATCGTCGCCCGACACCTCGAAATGGGAGATCGCCACGGCCCGCGAGTCGATGGAGAATCCGACGTATTGGGAGCTGCCCGAACACGTCGGCCAGTACCGCAACGACCGCAAGAACCTTTTCCTGGACGGCAAGTCGAACCTGGTGATCCGGGCCGCCAAAGACGGGAACACCTACTACAGCGGCAAGATTTTCGGCACATTCAAGGCCGGCATCGGCCACACCTTCGAGGCCCGGATGAAGCTCAACTGCCTGACCCCGGGCTGCTGGCCGGCCTGGTATCTGGCCAACAACTCTCCCGGAATCGGCGGCGAGGTCGACATCATGGAGTGGTACGGCAACGGGAGCTGGGCTCCCGGTACGACCGTGCACGCCAACCTCAATGGCGGCGAACATGTTTCGCACACCATCACGCCCGACAGTGCCTGGCACAACTGGCGGTGCCAGTGGGACGACGCCGGAATGCGGTTCTGGTTGGACTACACCGACGGCGCGCAGCCGTACTTCAACGTCCCGGCAAAGTCGTTGCCCAACTGGCACTTCAACGATCCCGGCTACACCCTGTTCCCGATCCTGGGTCTCGCGGTCGCCGGGTCCGGGGGCGGCGACCCTTCAGGGGGAACCTACCCGGCCGAGATGCTGGTCGACTGGGTGAAGATCTGGTAGCTACCGACTGGGCTTGAAACTGCGGAGTCGCAGGCTGTTGCTCACGACGAACAGCGAGCTGAAAGCCATTGCCGCGCTGGCGATCATCGGGTTCAGCATGCCCGCGGCCGCGAGTGGAATCGCCGCGACGTTGTAGGCGAACGCCCAGAACAGGTTGCCCTTGATGGTCTTGAGTGTGGCCCGGGACAGCCGGATCGCGTCACCCGCGGCTCGCAGGTCGCCACTGACGAGGGTCAGGTCCGAGGCCTCGATGGCCACATCGGTGCCGGTGCCCATGGCCAGTCCCAGGTCGGCCTGGGCAAGGGCGGCAGCGTCATTCACGCCGTCGCCGACCATCGCCACAACCCGGCCCTGATCCTGCAGGCGCTTGATCTCGTCGACCTTGTCCGCGGGCAGCACCTCGGCGATCACCGCCTCGATACCGACTTCGGCAGCCACCGCGCCGGCCGCACGGCCGTTGTCCCCGGACAGCAGGACGGGGGTCAGGCCCAGCTTCTTGAGGTCGGCAATGGCTTCGGCGGCAGTGTCTTTCACCGTGTCGGACACCACGATGACGCCGGCGATGGCGCCGTCGATCGCGACCCACACCGGGGTGCGGCCCTGCGCTTCAGCGGTCTGCGCAGCGTGCTGCAACTCCGGGCCGGCTTCGGTGGCCAGCCAGTTGTACCGCCCGACCGCAACCTTGTGACCGTCGACCACACCGGTGACGCCGCGACCGTCGTGGTTGACGAAGTCGCTGACCGTCGGCAGTGGGCCATCCTCGGCGGCCCGCGTGGCGATGGCCTGGGCGATGGGGTGCTCGGACGCGTGCTCCAACGCGCCGGCGAGCCGTAATACGTTGTCGGACTCGGCATGTACCGCCGCCACCGTCATCTTGCCGGTGGTCACGGTGCCGGTCTTGTCCAGCACGACGGTGTCGACCTTGCGGGTCGATTCGAGCACCTGCGGACCCTTGATCAGGATGCCCAACTGCGCGCCGCGGCCGGTGCCGACCAGCAGTGCCGTCGGAGTGGCCAGGCCCAGGGCGCAGGGGCACGCGATGATCAGGACCGACACGGCGGCGGTCAAGGCGGCGCTCATCGAGCCTCCCACAACCAGCCAGCCGATCAACGTCAGCAGCGCCAACCCGATGACCACGGGTACGAATACCGCCGACACCCGGTCGGCGAGACGCTGCACTTCGGCTTTGCCGCTCTGCGCATCGGCCACCAGACGTGCCATCTGTGCCAGCTGAGTGTCCGAGCCGACGCGCGTGGCCTTGACCTCAAGGCGCCCACCGGCATTCACCGTCGCGCCGGCCAGCTGATCGCCGGGGCCGACCTCGACCGGTACCGATTCGCCGGTCAACATCGATGCGTCGACGGCAGACGTTCCCGTCACCACCACGCCGTCCGTGGCGATCTTCTCGCCGGGGCGGACGACGAAGGTGTCTCCGACCGCCAGTTCCTCGATGGGCACGCGGGTTTCGTGGCCGCCGCGGAGCACCGCCACGTCCTTGGCGCCGAGATCGAGCAGCGCGCGCAGTGCCGCGCCGGACTGCCGCTTGGCGCGGGTCTCGAAGAACTTGCCGGCCAGGATCAATGTGGTGACGGTGGCGGCGACCTCGAGATAGAGGTGGTCGCTGCCCATCGCCAGCATCCATGCCGACCACAGGTACGACGTGAGAACGCCCAGCGACACCAGGGTGTCCATGGTCGCCGCGCCGTGCCGGAGGTTGGTCCATGCGGCGTGGTGCAGCGGCCAGGCGCCCCACAGCACCACCGGGGTGGTGAGCGCCAGCGCCCACAGCGGCCAGTGCGGGAACTGCAGGGCCGGGATCATCGACAGCGCGAGGACGGGGATCGTCAGGGCCAGTGACACCAGCAGGCGCGGCAGGTACGCCGTTTCGGTGGGGCTGTCGGCCTTGTCGACGCTCGCGGTGTAGCCGGTGGCCTCGACGGCCGCGACCAGTTCGTCGGTGGTCACGCTGTCCGGGTAGGTGATGGCCGCCTGCTCGGTCGCGAAGTTCACGCTGGCGTGAACACCGTCGATCCGGTTGAGCCGCTTCTCAATTCGGGCCGCGCACGACGAACACGTCATGCCGCCCACGGACAGCGTGACCGACGTGGTCATGCTGGTTGGACGACGTCGTATCCGGCGTCTTCGATCGCGGCGGCAACAGCGGCCCGATCAGGCTCGCCGTCGACTCGTACGGTTCCGGCCTTGAGGTCCACCTCGACACCGGTCACGCCGGGCAGCGGCTCGACAGCTGAGGTGATGGACGCGACGCAGTGTCCGCACGACATTCCCTGAACTTCAAGTACCTGACTCATGCCTCGGAGTATATACCCATAGGGGGTATAGGTAGGTTGTGATCTGTCGTACCTCATCATTTGGTCGGGCCGGGTGGCATTCTGGTTCCCATGGCACGTAAGGAAATCGACCCGATTCGGGCGAAGAGCGCCCTGGCTGTCGCAAAACAGCACCCGGGCATGATCCTGTTCCTGGCATCGCCCGCGATCGTCGCCGTCGTCCTGGTCGGCGTGTTCGTGGGCACCGGTTGGGCGATATTGCTGGCGCTAGCGCTGCTGGTGGCGGGTGGCGTGGTGTTGCGCCGCAACCTCTGACGGAGCCGGTGTTCGCCTCGGGTGAAAGGCCGTTTCAACTCTGATGTAACGGTGTAATCATGTAAGCATGAGGCACCATCATTCAGGCCAGGACCGCCGCGGCGGCTGGCAACAAGCAGGGCAGCCCGATGCGGGCGACGCCGCCGACTGGTTCGCCGGGCGGCTCCCGGAAGAATGGTTCGCCGGAGACCCGGACGTCACGGTGGACCGCGAGGAGATCGTGGTCATCGGGCGGCTGCCCGAGCCGGAGAATCCGGAAACGGCCGCCCGGGCCTCCGGGCGGGTGGCGCGCTTCCGGGAAGAGACCCGGTCCGAGCGCATGCGGATCGCCGATGAGGCCGAAGCTCGCTACGGCCGCAAGGTGGCCTGGGGTGTGTCGGTGGGGGAGTCGGAGCGAATTCTGTTCACCCACTTGGCTGTTCCGGTGATGACCCGGCTGAAGCAGCCCGAGCGTCAGGTCCTCGACACCCTGGTCGACGCGGGCGTGGCGCGGTCGCGGTCCGATGCGCTGGCGTGGTCGGTCCGATTGGTCGGCGAGCATGCCGAAGAGTGGCTGGCGAAACTGCGTGACGCCATGACGGCGGTCGACGATCTTCGCGCGCAGGGCCCACAACTCTGATCAACCATTGACGTTCGCCGCCGCTCGGGTGCAGGCTCAAGGTACCGGCCCGATGGGAGCGCGTCATGAGCGATCGGTTGTTCAATTACATCGGCGAGATGCTGTGCGGCAGCCTGAATGCCGACCTCGCATCGGCCCGTGTGCTCGCGCCGGGTGACTTCACGAAATTCCTCACGGATGACGTGCGACTGCACGTCATCCAGGGCCGGTTGGCGGCCGAGGAATGGGGCACCGCCGAGCGGCACGGGCCGGTGCGGGTCCTGGCCACGCACATCATCATCACCGAGCATGGGCTTCTGTACGCGGCCGAGGTCGGCGGTCCGAATCCCGGTTACTACCTCGCGGCGCCGCGGACCTTGCTTGAACCCGTTGCCGACCACATCGCCGACAGCCCGCCGCCGTCGGGCACGGCCGCCGCCGTGGACTGCCGGCTGGACCACGACCTCGCGTCCATCTGGCAGTTCGAGAGTGCGCTGCGGCATCGCCTTGAGTCCGATCCGGTCATCCGGGTCCAGCTGACGTCTGCGTTCGCGGCCTGAGCCATGCCCGCATCGGCGTCCCTGCGCCGCCAAAGCCTGGTGCGCAGTGCGGTTTTCACCGTCGTTGTGCCCGGCACCATGGCCGGCCTGATCCCGTATTCGCTCACCGGTTGGCGGCGGATCGGTGATTTGTTCGGCCTGCCCGGCGCATGGGTGGGCGGCGTGGTGCTGATCGTTCTCGGGCTCCCGGTGCTGCTCGCGGCCATCTACAAATTCGCCAGCGATGGGCTCGGCACACCCTTGCCGGCGGCACCGACCCAGAGTCTGGTCGTGACGGGGCCGCACCGGTACGTCCGCAACCCGATGTACCTCGCGGTCGCGGCCGTCATCGTCGGGCAGGCGTTGGTTCTCGGTCAGCCGGTACTGCTTTGGTATGCAGCCTTTTTTGTGTTGGGGACGGCCACGTTCGTGTATTTCTATGAGCAACCCACGCTGCTGAGGCAATTCGGCGACGAGTACCGGCGCTACTGCCAATCGGTACCGGCGTGGCTGCCACGGATCACGCCGTATCGGCCGTAGATCTCTGGGTGGCGGCGCAGTTCGCTAGGGCGAGTGAAACTACTTCCCGCCGCGCCGGCGCACGCGCCGCCTCCGCGCCCGCGTATCCGTCCGGCGCCGCGCCCCGCCGCCCAGCCTGCATCGGCGTATTCGGAGCCGCATCGACGACGCGCCCGGTTCATGGGGTCGCAGCCCAAGTTCGGTGATCACAACTGCCCCCGCCGAGATCGTTCGAACCGTCACCGATGTGCTGATACAGGCAGAGAGGTGTTATGTCTCAGGACATCGGTGACAGTTCTGCATCAGGACATCGGTGACAGTTCCGGTGGTCTTGGTGGTGACACTTCTGCCACCAGGCTCGGGCGGTGGCTGTCAATGAACCCATCGATCCTCGTGTCCGTCTGGCGATCGCGCAGTGGCCCGATGACGCGCCTCGTGGGGCGGTCTCGACGTTCTGCGTCGAGCATGGAATTTCTCGAAAGTCGTTCTACGCGTTACGTAAACGGGCCGTGACAGATGGTCAGGCTGCGGTGCTTGAACCGAGGACCCGGCGACCGAAGTCGAGTCCGTCGACACTTGGTGATGAGGTCAAGGAGCAGGCCATCGCGGTGCGTAAGGCTCTGGAATCCTCCGGTTTGGACTGCGGGCCGATCAGTGTGCACGACAAGATGCGCGCGATGGGCCTGGACCAGGTCCCCTCCACAGCAGCCCTGGCCCGCGTCTTCCGCCAAGCTGGAGTGGCCCGTAAGGAGCCGAAGAAGAAACCCCGCTCGGCGTGGCGACGGTTCGTCTATCCCGCCCCCAACGCCTGCTGGCAACTCGATGCCACCGAGTACGTCCTGGTCGGTGGACGTACGTGCGTGATCTTCCAGCTCATTGATGATCACTCCCGCTATGCCGTGGCCTCGCACGTTGCCCGGAGCGAGACCGCCGAAGCCGCGATCGCCGTCTTCGACAAGGCCGTGGCCGCTCACGGGGTACCCCAACGACTACTCACTGACAACGGGGCGGCGCTGAACCTTTCGCGCCGTGGATTGGTCGGCAAACTCGTCAAACACGTTGCGGCGCTGGGAACCGAAGCGATCACCGGCAAGCCCTACAAGCCGACCACCCAGGGCAAAAACGAACGATTCCACCAAACCCTGTTCCGCTACCTCGACCAACAGCCCCTCGCCGAGAGCCTCGCCGAACTACAAGCCCAGGTCGACAAATTCGACCACATCTACAACACCGAACGACCCCACCAAGGTCTCCCCGGCCGCGTCACCCCGCAGACCGCGTGGGAAGCGACCGCCAAGGCCGCCCCGCCCCGCCCGCAGCCCGACGCGCCGTTGCTCATCGCGGCCACAATCAAGCAGCTTCAGCCCGTACCAGCGCTACCGGCCAGCACCAGCATCCGCACGCTGACCACCGCCGGCACATTCATGCTCGCCGGGGTCATCTACAAAGTCGGGGGCCGATACGGCCTCCAAGAGGTCTTGGTCGCTACCGACGGCGACAAAATCATCGTCGCCGACCTCGACGGCGAGATCCTCATCGAGCACACCCGGGCCGCACCAGGAGTGACCTACGTCGGCAACGGAAAGCCCCGCGGCTCACACCCCAAACCAGAGGAAACGTTACCGATGTCCTGATACACCAACTGTCACCGATGTGCTGATGCAGAACTGTCACCGATGTCCCGATACATCACAATACAGGCAGAGAGGTCCCTTGTAGATCGAACATATGTTCGATACAATTAGGCATGGGAATCACACCAGATCTCACCACCATCCTCGACGCCCTCCGCGGCGTGCAGGTCCCCGGCCACATGCCCGCGGGCGACGCGGTGGAGGCGATGACGTGCGTGGTGACGCTGCGCAATGTGATCGATCATCTGGCGGCGATGCTGACCGCGGCCCTGGACCGCTGTGGGGTGGCCGCCGCGCAGGGCCGCACGCCGCGGGAGCTGCTAGTGACGTTGGGGTGTGCGCCGTCGGTGGCGCAGCGGCTGGTCCGTGTCGGTGGTGCGTTGCCGACGCTACCCACGCTCGCCGCGCATGCCGCCGACGGGGCGATCTCCGGGGAGCATGTCGATGCGATCGTCAAAGGCATCAACCACATACGCGCCCGCGCACCCGGTGAGGTAGACGAAGAAGCCCGATTCGCGCAGGTGACCGATCTGTTGGGGCAGTTCTTCTCCGGCGCCACCCCCGCCGACATCGGGGCCCGGGCCCGCCGGCTGGGGAACCGGGTCGCCGCCGCCGAAGGTGGGCTGCCGGCCGCGGAGGATCGGTCGATCAACACCGCCGACCACCGCGTCACCAGCGACGGGCGGGTGCAGATCCGCGCAGACCTGGACGCCGAAGTCGGCGCCAAGTACATCGCGGCGATGGAACAAGGGTCGGCGCCGCGGCCCGAACCCGACGGCAGCCCCGATGTGCGCTCGGCGGGGCGGCGCCGCGCTGACGCGTTGGAAGCGGTGTTGGATATCGCGGCCCGCGGCGGGGACGTCGCCAGTTCGCCGCGCACCCAACTGCTGATCACCGTCCCGGCGGAGGCTCCGGATCTGGCCACGCTGGAGTTCATCGGGTCGATCAGCACCATGACCCTGGACCGATTGTCGTGCGACACCACCGTCACCACCATGATCGTCGACGGCGAACAAGTGCCCCTCGATATGGGGCGCGAGAAACGGCTGTTCCCACCCCATCTGCGCAAAGCGCTCTATCACCGCGATCAGTGCTGCATCAAATGCGGCGCACCCCCAGGGCGCACCCACGCGCATCACATCGTGCACTGGACCCACGGCGGCGACACATCCCTGGGTAATGGCTGCCTGCTGTGCCCGGCCTGCCACGCCAACATCCACCACGACGGCTGGGACGTCGTCATGGGACTGGACAAACACCCCTGGCTCATCCCACCCGCCACCGTCGACCCCCACCGAAAACCCATCCCCGCCCACAACCGCCGCACCATGCGACTCGACAACGCCGCCTAACACCTAAAGCAATGCGCACCTTGACAACTCGACAGTGACAATGCAACGCGGGCCTGCTGCTTCAACCGCAGCGGAGCCGAAGCAGCAGGCCCGCACCCGGACGGCGCCCGACGAGCTGCCACCGACAGCACGCCCAGCTCGGTTGCGGACGTACGTGGCGCCAGCCTCAGGCCTGCGTCATCTTCCAATAGGCCCCGCGCCGCTCCAGCAGCTCGTCGTGGGACCCACGCTCGACGATGCGCCCGGCCTGCACCACGAGGATCAGATCGGCGTCGCGGATGGTGGAAAGTCGGTGCGCGATGATGAAACTCGTCCGATTTCGCCGCAGCTCCGCGGTGGCCTGGGCGATCAGCAGCTCGGTGCGGCTGTCGACCGAACTGGTGGCCTCGTCGAGGATCAACAGCTGGGGTTGCCGCACCAGCGCCCGGGCAATGGTGATCAGCTGCTTCTCTCCGGCGCTGATGTTCACGCCGTTCTCGTTGAGCCGCGTCTGGTACCCGTTCGGCAGCGTGTGCACGAAATGGTCGACGCGCGCGGTGCGGGCCGCCTCGATCACCTCGGCCTCGGTGGCGTCGGGACGTCCGTAGGCGATGTTGTCGTAGATCGTGCCGCCGATCAGCCAGGTGTCCTGCAGCACCATGCCGATGCGCGACCGCAGCTCGGCGCGGCTCATCGTCGCGATGTCGTGGCCGCCCAGCAGGATTCGACCGAAATCCGGCTCGTAGAACCGCATCAGCAGGTTCACCAGTGTGGTCTTGCCGGCCCCGGTCGGCCCGACGATGGCCACGGTGGTGCCCGGTTCGGCGACGAACGACAGGTCTTCGATGACAGGAGTGCCGGGTACGTAGGAGAAGTTGACCCGCTCGAACTCCACGAGGTCCGGCGAAGCCGAGAAACTGCCGGCCGCAGCCGAGCCGCGGTCCAGCACGCCCAAGCCACTATCGGGTGCCGCTGACCCACGGCCAAGCACCGGCCCAGCCACGACTCCGGACTCTTCGTCGGCGTCCAGGAACTCGAAAACCCGCTCGGCGCTGGCCATCCCGGACTGCATGGTGTTGTACATCGACGCGATCTGGGTCAGTGGCTGGTTGAACTGTCGCACGTACTGGATGAACGCCTGGATGCTGCCGAGGCTGATCTGCCCGGTCGCCACCTGGATACCGCCGACCACCGCGACGCCGACGTAGCTGATATTGCCGATGAACGTCGTGATCGGGGAGACCAGCCCAGACAGCGACTGCGCCCCGAAACTTGCTTGGTACACATCGTCGTTCAGTTCGCGGAACTTCTCCTCCGCCAGTGCCCGGTGCCCGAAGGTCTTGACGACGGTGAAGCCGCTGTAGGTCTCTTCGATGTGGGCGTTGAGCCGGCCGGTATTGCGCCACTGCGCCATGAACTGTTGCCGCGACCGCTTGGTGATGATGCGCGTCGCCAGCAAGGTGAGCGGCACCGTCAGCACGGTGATCAACGCCAGCAGCGGCGAAATCCAGATCATTGCCGCCAGCACCGTCACTACTGTCAGCGCCGAGGTCAGCAGTTGACTGACGGTGATCGTCAACGACGTCTGGACGTTGTCGATGTCGTTGGTGACGCGGCTGAGAATCTCCCCGCGGCGACGGGAATCGAAGTAGGACAACGGCAGCCGGTGAATCTTGTCTTCGACGTGGGAGCGCAGCGCGAACATGGTGCGCTGCACGATGGTGTTGAGCAGTCGGGCCTCGGCCCACACCATCACGGCTGAAACCAGATACAGCAGCAGCGCGAGCGTCAGCACGTGGCCGATCGCTGTGAAGTCGACGCCCTGGCCCGGAACGACATCAGACCCGGCGAGCAGGTCGGCAAAGGTGTTGTCGCCCCGCGCCCGCGCCGCTGCCACCGCCTGTTCACGGCTGATGCCCGCCGGCAGCCCGCGGCCCAGAACCCCGTTGAACAACAGGTCGGTGGCATGGCCCAGGATGCGCGGCCCTATCACGCCGACGGCGATCCCGGCGATGCCCAACAGCATCACCACGATCACCCGGCGCCGTTGCGGCGCCAGCTGTTTCACCAGCCGCAGCGCCGTGTCCCGGAAGTTCTCGGACCGCTGACCCGACGCCAGCATGGCGGCCGACGGCGGCCGGGTCACGCCAGGCCTCCGGCCACGACCGCTTGCGAGTCGGCGAATTCGCGGTACACCGGGCACGACTCGATCAGCTCGGAATGCGTGCCGACGCCCACCACGCGGCCGTTGTCGAGCACGACGATCTGATCGGCGGCGGCGACCGTCGAAAGGCGTTGGGCGACAATGATCACCGTGGCATCGGCGGCCGCCGCGGACAACGCGTCCCGCACCCGGGCGTCGGTGTGGACGTCCAGCGCCGAGAAGGCGTCGTCGAACAGGTACACCGCCGGCCGTCGGACCACCGCGCGGGCGATGGCGAGGCGCTGGCGCTGTCCACCGGAGAAGTTCGTGCCGCCCTGTGCGACGGGCATGCCGAGCCCCTCGGGGTGGTCCGCCACGAAATCGGCCGACGCGACACCGAGCGCGGCCCACATCTCGTCTTCGGTCGCGTCAGCCTTGCCGAATCGCAGGTTGTCGGCAACCGTGCCGGAAAACACATGCCCGCGCTGCGGCACCACCCCGATCATCGACCACAGCTGTTCAGGGTCGTAGTCCCGCACGTCGACGCCGTCGACCATCACGGAGCCCGAGGTGACGTCGTACATCCGGCACAGCAGTGCCATCAGCGTCGACTTGCCGGAGCCGGTCGATCCCACGATGGCCGTCACCGTCCCGGGCGAGGCGGTCAGTGAAACCCCGTGCAGCACAGGGTCGTCGGCCCCGGGGTACCCGAAGGTGGCGGCCGCCACCTGTATCTCCCCGCGCCGCACCTCCGGCACCACGGGCGAATCGGGCGCCACGATCGACGGCTCGGTCGCGAGCACGTCGGTGATCCGATCGGCGCACACCGACGCCCGCGGCAGGATGACGAGCACGATGGTCACCATCAGCACGGCCATCAGGATCTGCATGAAGTAGGACAGGAACGCGATCAGCGAGCCGACCTGCATCTGGCCGTGATCGATCCGGATTCCGCCGAACCAGATCACCGCCACGCTGGACAGATTCACCACGAGCGTGGTCGCGGGCAGCATCAGGGCCTGCCACCGGCCGACAGTGAGGGTGGTGTCGGTCAGGGCGTGATTCGCATCGGCGAACCGCGCACGTTCGGCGTCCTCCCGCGAGAAGGCCCGAATCACGCGAATGCCGGTGAGCTGCTCGCGCAGCACCCGATTGATGTTGTCGATCAACCGCTGCATGCGGCGGAACAGCGGCAGCAACCGGGAGATGATGAGGTAGTTGCACACCGCCATCACCGGCACGCTGACCAGCAGCAGCCACGACAGGCCGGCGTTCTGGTGCACGGCCATCGCGATGCCGCCGATGCACATGATCGGTGCGGTGATCAGCATGGTGCAGGTCATCTGCACCAGCACCTGGATCTGCTGGACGTCGTTGGTGGTGCGGGTCATCAGCGTGGGCGCGCCGAACCGGACGGCTTCGGCGTTGGACCAGCCGAGCACCTGGCGGAACACTGCCCAACGCAGGTCGCGGCCGAAGCCCATGCCGGCGCGGGAACCGAAGTAGACCGCGCCGACGGCGCACAGCACCTGCAGCGCGCTGACGGCGAGCATGGCGGCGCCGAGCCGCCCGATCACGGCGGTGTCGCCGCGAGCAACGCCGTGGTCGATGATGCGGGCGTTGAGCGTCGGCAGATACAGCGAGGCCAGCGTGCTGATCAGTTGCAGCGTCGCCACCACCGTCAGCTGCCGCCGATACGGCCTCGTGTACTGCCGCAGCAGTGCCCAGAGCATGCGGTTACTGTGGCACACCCGGGAATGCTTGTAGAAAGACCAGGTCAGTCGGCATGTCGGTGGTTGACCTCCGAACCTGCCGCTACAGTGCATGGCGTGACCCGCAGACAGGTGAAGACTGCCGCCGCGACCGTGCTTGCCGCGGCGATGATTCCGGCGATGTCCGCCTGCTCGGACGGCGGCAACGGTGGCAGCGCTCCGGCGGGCGGCCCCTCGGGCCCGGCGGCGTCCGGCCCGGCCAAGCACGGCCCGATGTTCCCGGTGTGCGGCGGCGTCAGCGATCAGACCGTCAGCCAGCTGACCCAGGTCCCCGGCCTCGTCAACACCGCGAAGAACTCCGTCGGCTGCCAGTGGCTGGTCAACGGTGGCATCCTCGGTCCGCACTTCTCGTTCACCTGGTACCGGGGCAGCCCGATCGGTCGCGAACGCAAGACCGAGGAACGGACGCGAGCCGACGTCAACGACATCAACATCAACGGCCACTCCGGGTTCGTCGCACTCGGCGAGGACCCGATGATCGGCAAGAGCCTGTGTGAGGTCGGCATCCAGTTCGATGACGACTTCATCGAATGGTCCATCAGCTTCTCGCAGAAGCCGTTCCCCGATCCGTGCGACATCGCCAAGGAACTGTCCCGGCAATCGATTGCGAACGCGAAATGACACGACGGAAACTGGCCGGAGCGGTCGCCGTGATGTCGGCGTTGGCGCTGGTGGGTTGCGCGCGCTCCGTCGAGGGCACCGCACTGAAGGAAGGCGCCGGCGGCGGCAGCGAGCACTCGGCGGATTCCTACCCGAACCTGCTCAAAGAGTGCGACGTGCTGACCAACGACGTGCTGGCCAAGACGGTCGGCGCGGACCCGCTGGACATCCAGAGCACCTTCGTGGGTGCAGTGTGCCGGTGGCAGGCGCTGAACCAGTCGGCGGGCCTCATCGACATCACGCGGTTTTGGTATGAGCAGGGCAGCCTCGATGAGGAGACCAAGGTCGCCCAGCACCTGAACTACAAGTACGAGACCAAGGCGATCGCCGGCGTGAAGTCGATCATCATGCACCCGAACGACCCCAACGGTTCGTGCGGTGTGGCCAGTGACGCCGCCGGTGTCGTGGGCTGGTGGGTCAACCCGCAGGGCCCGGGCGCGGACACCTGCGGCATGGCCACCAAGCTGATGGAGCTGACGCTCGCCACCAACTCCTAACGAGGGATGTGGAACTGATCCAACGTGGCGCTGCGCAGCTCCAGCTGCGACCAGTGCCGCTTGGTGTGCAGAACCGCGATCGCCGACGTCGGGTATTTCATCGCGATCTCGCCGGCGGCGTCAGGGTCGCTCGTGTCGAGCGACGCCAAACTCAGCGCGAGCGATGACATGACCGGTTCGTGGCCGATCACCAGCAGTGTGTTCGCCGCCTCCGGTGCACCGTTGATGACCTCGATGGCGATGCCTGCCGTCGCGTCGTAGAGGCGCTGGACGTAGGTCACGGGTGCGGTGATGCCGGTGCGTTCGAGCGTCTGCCGGGTGCGGGTGGCGGTCGAGCACAGAACGGCGTCGACGGGAGGGAGATGTTCCCGAATCCAGTCGCCGGCGAGTGCCGCTTCGCGGATGCCCCGTTTGGCGAGCGGCCGGTCGTGGTCGGCGACCCCGTCGGGGTAGTCGGATTTCGCGTGCCGCAGCAGGATCAATGTTCGGGTTCCCGTCACCCGCCCACCGTAGATCCCCAGAGTTGTCGGTGCCCGGTTTTACACTCGCCGCATGCGTTTCGTCCACACCGCCGACTGGCAGCTCGGTATGACCCGGCATTTCCTGGGCGGTGAGGCGCAGCCGCGCTACTCAGCCGCGCGCCGTGACGCCGTGGCGCGTCTCGGTGCACTGTGCACCGAGGTCGGTGCCGAATTCGTCGTCGTGGCCGGGGATGTCTTCGAACACAACCAGCTCGACCCGCGCGAGGTCAGCCTGTCGCTGGAGGCCATGCGGGCCATCAAGATCCCGGTGTTCCTGTTGCCGGGCAACCACGATCCGCTGGATCCGTCGTCGGTCTACACCAGCTCGCTATTCCTGGCCGAATGCCCGCCGAACGTCACGGTGCTCGACGGCGTGCACGAACTGCGCCCCGGGGTGCAGATCGTCGGAGCGCCGTGGCGTTCCAAGGCGCCCACCACGGATCTGACGGGCGAGGCGGTGGCCGAGTTGCCGGCCGATGGCGTCACCCGAATTGTGGTGGGCCACGGTGGGGTAGACGTCCTCGATCCCGATCCCACGAAGCCGGCGCTGATCCGGCTGGCCGCTGTCGAGGGCGCGGTACGGCGGGGCGCGGTCCACTATGTGGCGTTGGGGGACAAGCACTCTCGCACCGAGGTCGGCAGCACCGGCCGGGTGTGGTATTCCGGCGCGCCCGAAGTCACGAATTACGATGACATCGAGGCGGATTCGGGCCACGTCCTGGTGGTCGACGTCGACGATGCGGATCAGTCGGTCACGGTCGAGTCCCGCCGGGTGGGGCAGTGGCGGTTCGTCACGCTGCGCCGGATCGTCGACACGGACCGCGATATCGCCGACCTGGACCTGAACCTCGACGGCCTGCCGGACAAGGAACGTACCGTCGTCCGGCTGGCGCTGACCGGCTCGCTGACCATCTCCGACAAGGCCACCCTCGACGCCTGCCTGGATCGCTACGCGCGCCTGTTCGCCGCGCTGACGACCTGGGAACGCCACACCGACCTAGTCGTGGTCCCGGCCGACGGTGAGTTCTCGGACCTCGGCATCGGCGGGTTCGCCGCGGCGGCGGTTGAGGAATTGGTCGGCACCGCAAGCGCTTCGGGCGACGACGGCGACGACGCACGTGCGGCGCTCGCGCTACTGCTGCGCCTGGTCGATCGGGGGAGCGCGGCATGAAGTTGCACCGGCTGATCCTGACCAATTACCGCGGCATCACCCACCGCGAGATCGAATTTCCCGAGCGCGGTGTGGTGGTGGTCGCCGGCGCCAACGAGATCGGCAAGTCCTCCATGATCGAGGCGCTCGATCTGCTGCTGGAGTCCAAGGACCGCTCGACCAAGAAAGAGGTCAAGCAGGTCAAACCGACTCATGCTGACGTCGGTGCTGAGGTGACGGCCGAAATCTCCACCGGCCCTTACCGGTTCGAGTACTACAAGCGGTTCCACAAGAAGGCCGAGACCCGGCTGACCATCCTCGCGCCGCGCCGCGAGCAGCTCACCGGCGACGAAGCGCACGACCGGGTGCGCGCGATGCTCGAGGAGACGGTCGACACCGAACTCTGGCGGGCCCAACGCATTCTGCAGTCTGCCGCCATGGTGCCGGTCGATCTCGCCGGATGCGATGCGCTCGCGCGGGCACTCGACGTCGCGGCCGGCCAGGCCGGTGCGCTCGAGGGCGCGTTGTCGGGCAATGAGCCGCTGCTGGTCGACCGGATCGACGCGGAGTTCTTGAAGTACTTCACGCAGACCGGCCGCCCCACCGGTGTGTGGGCCGAGGCCATCAAGGGCCTGAAGGCCGCGCAGGCCGAGGTCGCGGCGCGCACCGCCGCGGTGGCGGAGGTCGACGAGGCGGTGCGCCGGCACGGCGAGCTGACGATGGAATTGGCCACGGCCACTGAGCAATTGGCGGCCGCGGAGGTTCGGCTGGCGGCGGCTCGGGAAGCGGCCACCGCGGTGGCGCGAGTCCGCGACGACCTTGCCCAGGCGCGCGTGCAGGCGCAGGCGGCGGTGGCGACCTCGACGGCAGCACGCAGCGCACTCGACGAGCGGCAGCGGCTGCAGGCCGACGTCGAGCAGCGGACGGGCAGCATCGGTGAACTGACAGCGGCCGCCGAGCACGCCGCGCAGCAGCAGGTGGCCGCGGCGCAGCTGCAGCAGGCCGCCGATACCGCCGTGGCCGTGGCACGGTCCGTGGTGGAAACCGGCCGCGCCCGCTTGGATGCGGCGCGCCGGGTGGTGGACCAACTGTCGCAGCGCGCTGAGGCCGTTCGGTTGGCCGGCCTGCTGGAGCGGGTGCAGGCCGCCGCCGACGAACTGGCTGCGGTTGCGGATCAGCTGGGCAAGATCACCCTGACCGCGGCGGGCATGCGCGCCATCGAAACGGCCGCCGCAGCGGTGGACCGGGCAGCCGCGGCCGCTGAACTCGCCTCGGCACGAATCGAATTGGTGGCGCACGGCGACGTCGAGCTGCGGGTCGGCGACCAGGACGTGACGCTGTCCGCCGGCGCGGAGTGGACCACGAGCGCGGGCAGTCGCACCGACGTCGAGCTCCCCGGGCTGCTGACGGTGCGGGTGCTGCCCGGCACCCCGGCCGCGGACACCAGCGCGGTTCTCGATGCGGCGCGCAATGCGCTGGCGGCGGCGCTGCAGCCGCACGGCGTCGCCGACGTCGAGGCCGCGCGGGCCCTGGATACCCGGCGGCGCGAACTCGAAGCCGAGCGTGATCGGCTGACCGTCACCCGGCAGACCCTGCTGGGCGCCGACACGGTCGAGGAGCTCGCAGCTCGGCTGGCGGGGCTGCGGGAGCAACTCGGCGACACTGACGCCATCGACGTCGGGGCCGCCCGGGCCGAGCTGGAAGCTGCCGACGCCGAACAGCGCCGGGCGGCAGCCGATTACGAGCAATGCCGCGACACGGCCACTGCCGCGGCCGCCGCGGTGGCGGCCGCGCTGACCGCGGCGACGGTCGCCCGCGAGAAGGTGACGGCGGCGACGACCGCGCTCACCGAGGCCACCGAGCGGTTGGCCCGGCAGCGCGAGCTGGAGGACGACGCGGCGTTGAGCCAGCGCGTCGCGGCGCTGGGAGAGCAGGCGTCCGCAGCCACCGCGCGCGAACAGGAACTCGCCGCCGCACTGGCTGCCGCCGCGCCCGAGGCCGTCGACGCGGAACTGGCGGCGGCCACCGCGGATTCGGTCCGGCTCGCTACCCGGCGCCGCGAACTCGACGACCAATTGCGTGATGTGGCAGCGCAATTGAAGGTGTACGGGACGCAGGGCCGCCAGAGCCAGCTCGATGCTGCCGAGATTGCGCTGCGGCACGCGGAGTCCGAGCATGCCGCGGTGGGCCGTCGGGCCCGGGCCGCTGAACTGCTGCGCACGGTGATGGGCCGGCACCGCGAGCAGGCCCGGCAGCGGTACGTGGCGCCGTTCCGCACCGAGGTGGAACGGCTGGGACGCATCGTGTTCGGCGACAGCTTCGCCGTCGAGGTCGACAGCGATCTGCGGATTTGCAGTCGCACCGTCGCGGGCACCACCGTGCCGTACGAGAGCCTGTCCGGCGGGGCCAAGGAACAGCTGGGCATCGTCGCCCGACTGGCCGGAGCGGCGTTGGTGGCCAAAGAAGACACCGTCCCGGTGATCATCGACGACGCACTGGGGTTCACCGATGCGGGCCGCCTGACCCGGATGGGTGAGGTGTTCGACGCGGTCGGCGGCGACGGCCAGGTGATCGTGCTGACCTGCAGCCCCGAGCGTTATGCCAGCGTCGGCGACGCGACGCGCATCGAGCTCACCGCTTAGGCCCCTGGTAGGCCGCTTTTCGTGACAGACTGCGGCGGTGATCGCTGACTTCGTCGTCGTGGGTACGGGCTCGGCCGGTGCGGTGCTGGCTGATCGACTGAGCGCCGACGGCACCGCGCAGGTGGTGGTGCTGGAAGCCGGAGCCGTCGACAAGAACCAGTTCATCCATATCCCGGCGGCTTTCGCGAAGCTGTTCCGCGGCGAGTTCGATTGGGATTACTCGACCGAACCGCAGCCGGAGCTCGCCGACCGCCGCATCTACTGGCCGCGCGGCAAGACCCTCGGCGGTTCGTCGTCGATGAACGCCATGATGTGGGTCCGCGGCCTGCCCGCGGATTACGACGAGTGGGGTGAGCTCGCCGGCGAAGAGTGGTCGTACGCGGCCGTGAAGAAGTACTTCGACCGGATCGAGGCCGGGCCGCTGGTGCTCAGCCCGCAGCGCAGCCCGCGCGGCGTCACCGCCGCGTGGCTGGAGGCCGCCGAGCAGTCCGGCCATGAGGGGTTCGTCGAGACCCGGGTGTGTCAGCGCCGCGGCGCGCGCTGGAGCACCGCCGACGCCTACCTGCGTCCGGCCCTGAAGCGGTCCAACCTGCACCTACGCACCGGCGCCACCGCAACGCGCATCCTGATCGAGGACGGGCGAGCGGTCGGCGTCGAGTACGAAGCGGACGGTCGTCGTCAGGTCGTCCGGGCGCGCCGTGAGGTGATCCTGTGCGGCGGCGCGATCAACAGCCCGCAGCTGCTGATGCTGTCCGGCATCGGTCCGCGCGAGCATCTGGCCGAGCACGGCATCGACGTCGTCCACGATGCGCCGGGCGTCGGCTCGAATCTGCTGGATCACCTGGTGGTGCTGCTCGGGTTCGACGCCAACTGCGAGACCCTGATCAGCGCGGAGAAGCCGGTGCAGCTGATCAACTACCTGACCCGCCGCCGCGGCATGCTCACCTCGAATGTCGGTGAAGCATATGGCTTTGTCCGCAGTGATCCCGATCTCGCGCAGCCCGACATCGAGCTGATCTTCGCGCCGGCACCCTTCTTCGACGAGGGCATCGGCGAGGCCTATCCGCGCGACGCGGTGGCGATGGGGCCGATCCTGGTGAAGCCCAAGAGCACCGGCACCATCCGGCTGGCGTCGGCCGACCCGTTGGCCAAGCCGATCATCGACCCGCGCTATCTGTCCGACCCCGAGGGCGCCGACCGCAAGGCACTACTGGCGGGCTTGCGGATGCTGGCGGACATGACCCAGGCCCCGGCGCTGAAGGGACTGCTCGGCGACATCGCTCGCCCGGTGGGCGCGCACGATCTCGACGACCGCACGCTGGAGCTGGCACTGGCCACCACGTCGCACACGCTGTATCACCCGACCACCACGTGCCGGATGGGCACTGATGAGGCCAGCGTGGTCGACCCGCAGCTCCGCGTCCGTGGTGTCGCGGGGCTGCGGGTCGCCGACGCTTCGGTGATGCCGACCATCATCCGGGGCCACACTCACGCCCCGAGCGTGCTGATCGGTGAGAAGGCCGCCGACCTCATCACCGCCTGAGGTCAGAAGTACGCGTTGGCGGGAATCGCCGTGCCGTGCAACAGGTTCTGTCCGACCACCCGGGCCTTGTAGCCGACGGGATTGTGCAGCGTGATGGTGCGGATGTTGCGCCAGTGCCGGTCGAGGTTGCGTTGCCGGCTGGCCGCGCTGGCACCGCCGAGCTCGAGGAGCTTGGTGGCGGCGCGCGGCGCGATGTCGTCCAGGTGCACCTTCACCTTGGCCGCCTGCAACTGGGCCTCCGCGACCAGCGCCGCGTCGGGCACACCGTCCGGACCGGTCGAATCGATGGCCGCCCCGATCGCCGCCGCCGCATCCAGTACCGCGGCCCGGGCGATGTAGGCAGAGCTGGCCAATTCGCCGAGTTGGCGCTGCAGCAGCGGGTCATCGGTCGGTGACGCCGCGGAGGCATGGCTGAAGCTGCGCTCGCGGGATCGCAGGAGCGCAATCCCGTCGTCCACGATGTTCTCCAGAATGCCGGCCACCACGGCGTGGATGTACAGCTGCAGCAGGGTGTACTGCACCGACGGCACGGGCTCGGCGTCGTACGGCGTGTCCGAGAGCACCTCGTCGGGCAGCACCGTCACGTCGCGGAAGCGCGTCGTGCCGGTGCCGGTACGGCGCTGGCCGAAACCGTCCCAGTCGTCGATGATCTCCACGCCCGCGCGATCGGCGGGGATGATGACGATCGCCACCGAATCATGATCGGTGGTCGCCGTCACGGTCAGGTAGTCCGAGAACAGGGTTCCGGTGCTGTAGAACTTCTCGCCGGTCAAGGTGAAACTGCCGTCGTGGCCCGGCGTCAAGCGGGTGTTGAACACGAGGCTGCCCACCGCGTGGGAGCCCTTCTCGCTGAACGCATTGCCGAACACCTTGCCGTCGACGACCTTTTCGAGCCAGGCCCGGGATCCGGGCTGGTCCAGGGTGCGCAGCCGCTCTTCGACGAACCAGAAATGCGTGCGGAAGATGTGCGCCACTACCGGATCGGCGCGGGCGACGTCGATGACGGCGGAAAACAGTTGCGGCACCGTGAGTCCGGCGCCGCCCAGCTCGGTAGGTAGGCGCAGGGTGCCGAATCCGGCCCGCTTGAGCGCGGCCACCTGGTCGAACGGATTCACGTCTTCCAGATCGCGGTCTTTGGCGCCTGCGGCGATATCGGCCAGCAGGTCGTTCCACGTGGTTGTGTCGGGGAGGTCGAGGATCGTCATGACCCAGTTCTACGTACCAGCACAGTCACAGGCACTGCTTACGCTCGCGCCGAACCTAAGGCGGCACAATGAGTGGCGATGACCATGAACGCCAAGCGCCGCAAGGCGCACGACAAGCTCGCGGCGCTGCCGGGGGTGCGGTCGGTGCGGCGACCGGTTCGGTCAAGTGGCGCTGAGGAATTCGATCTGTTCTATGTGCGGACCGGTCCGCCGGGCGACCATCCGCTGGTCATCATTCCGGGCGGGCCGGGTGCGGCGTCCATCGGGCATTACCGCAATCTGCGGCGTCATGCGACGGCCGCCGGCCTGGACGTCATCATGGTCGAGCACCGCGGCGTCGGCATGTCGCGGCACGACGACGCCGGCGCTGACCTGCCCGCGGAGGCGCTGACCATCGAGGCTGCGGTCGACGATATCGCGGCGGTTCTGGACGACGCCGGCGTCGAGTCTGCGGTGATCTACGGCACGTCGTACGGCAGCTACCTGGCGGCAGGTGTCGGCGTGCGCCATCCCGGCCGGGTGCAGGCGATGGTGCTGGACTCGCCGCTGCTGTGCGCCGACGATATCGACGCGGTGCGCGAGGCCACCCGAGCCGTGCTGTGGGACGGCACCGCACCGTCGACGGAGGGGCTGGCCAGCCGGGTGCGGGGTCTGGCCGCGGACGGGCAGCTGACGCCCTGGGTGGTGCAGCTGGCGACGGGACTGTACGGCCTGGTCGGTCCGGAGGTGCTGGAGCAGCAGCTCGAGTTGCTGCTCACCGGACGCGGACTGCTGTGGCACGCCATCGGGCACAGCACCAAGCTGTTGTTCGAGAGCAAGACGCCGTACCGCCATGAACCCGACCTGGTCGAGCACATCGGCTACCAGGAGCTCAACTACGCTCCCGAACCCGACGGCCTGCCGATCGACCCGGCGCTGGCGTACCGCGAATCCGCCACCGGTGACCCGGATTTCGTCGCGGAACCGTTCGACCTCGTGGCCGCGATGCCGGGATTCGACTGGCCGACCGTGGTGATCTCCGGCGGGCGGGATTTGATCACCCCGCCGGCCGTCGCCCAGCGGGTCGCCGGGCTGATTCCCGGCGCCGTACTGCTGGAACTGCCCAGCGCGGGCCACAGTGTGCTCGACATGCGCGAGGGCGCGGCACTGACCATCGCCACTGCGGTGTGTGCCGGCGAATATGCGGAATTGCCGGACCGGGCAACCGAATTGGACAATGCGCCGCCGGACTTCACGGTGCGCCTGATGGTCAAGGGCATCGCGACGGCCGCAGCCGCCGAGTCGCTGGTGCCGGCCGGGCTGCCGCGGGCCATCAGGCAGCTCAGGACCTGGTAGTTCAGGACTTGATGAAGCCGATCGTCATGTAGTTGAGGTCACCCAGGCCCGCTGGGCCGTAGTTGGCCAAAGTGCTTCGGACCGCAGCGTTTCCGGGGGATTGCGCGAGCGGCAGGCTGAACGTTTCGGCCCACAGCATGCGGTCCAGCTGATTGGCCAGGGCCTGTGCCTTGACGGGATCGAGTTCGTCGAGCGTCTGCTCGATCTTGGCGTCGATCTCGGGCGTGCCGACCTTGCCGAAGTTGCTCTCGCCGCCCGAGGCGTAGATCTGGGTCAGACCACTCAACGGGAAGGCGTCGCCCTGCCAGGCGAAGGCGGCGATGTCGAAGTTACTGGGAATGATGTACTGGCTGAAGAAGTCTGCGCCCGAGGACACCACGAGTTCCAGCTTGACGCCGATATCGGCGAGGGTTTTCTGCGTCAGCTGCCCGATCTGCCGGCCGCTCGGGGCGTCGTAGAAGACGATCCGCACCTTCAACGGCTTGCCGTCCTTCTCCCGCACCGAGCGGCCCGCGGGCAGCTTCCAGCCCAGCGCGTCGAGTTCGCGCCGTGCCGCCTCCGGGTCGAAAGGTGTCCCGCCGCTGTTGTTCTGGTAGCCGGCCTGCCCCGCGACGTAGATGTGGTTGTTGAGTGGCACCGGGTTGTCCACCAGGCCGTGCTGCAGGACCGTCACGATGGTTTTTCGGTCGATGCCCATGGCGACCGCATGCCGCACTGCCGGATCGGCGAGGATCGAACCGGGCGCGCCGTTGAAGGTCAGGTGCGACCAGGTGGGTCCCGGCGCGGTGCGGATGTCGACCCCCTTGGTGCGCCGGGCGCGCACCATGTCGTCGATCGAGCCCAGCCCGGTGGCATCGATGGCGTTGTTCTGCAGCGCCGGGATACGCGCAGCGTCGTCGAGGACGAGGAACGTGATGCTGTCCAGCAGCGGCCGGGCGCCCCACCATTTCGGATTGCGGGTCAACGTGATTCGCTGCGCGCCGCGGTCGACGTTCGAGACGACGAACGGACCGGCCGACGGCCCGGGCTTGTTCAGCTGTCCCTTGTTGAACACCTCGGGATCGGTCGTCGAGACCTTGGGCAGCAACATGCCGTTGCCCGCGAACATGCCGCGCCACTCGGCGTAGGGCCGGGTGAACGTCATGACGGCCTGCCGGTCGTCGACGCCGCGGGTCACCGAGGCCACCCGCTCGCTGCCGTTGGGGCTCGCGATCTGGAACCGGGGGTCCTTCCCGGTCGTCGCGGTGACCTCGGCGGCGATGTCCTCCCAGGTGATCGGGGCGCCGTCGCTCCAGACCGCCTTGGGGTTGATGGTGTAGGTGACCACCTGCGGATTGGTGCTGGTGAGCTGGATGTCCGTGAAGTAGTCGTGGTTGACGGTGGTCGAACCGTCGGGTCCGACGATGAACGCCCGCGGCAGGGTGGGCCGGAGGATCGCGGCGGTGTCGACGGTGTTGCCGTCGATGTTCAGCGTGTTGAAGTTGTCCGGGAACGCGGTGAGCGCCAGGCGCAGATTGCCGCCGTCCCTCAGGGTCGCCGGGTCGCGTGGGTTGAGGTCGTTGGCCGCACCGAGTTTCGGCGCGCCGGCGCTGGACCCGCGGTACTCGCTCGAGCAACCGGCCACCAGGGCGATCAAGGTCACGAGGGCCACCACCAGTTGACTGCGACGGGACGCCATCATTCACCTCCCGGCTGCGGCACGGCATCGAGCAGCCGCTGGGTGTACGGGTCCTGCGGGGCGCTGAAAACTTGTGCGGCATCGCCTTGTTCGACGACGGCGCCCTTGTACATCACCGCCACGGTGTGGGCGAGATGGCGGACAACCGAAAGGTCATGCGAGACAAACAGATACGACAGGTCGAAGCGCTGCTGCAGGTCCAGTAGCAGGTTGATGATGCCGGCCTGGATCGAGACGTCCAGCGCCGACACCGGTTCGTCGAGCGCCAGAATCTTGGGCTGACGCGCCAGGGCCCGGGCGATGCCGATGCGCTGCTTCTGACCACCGGAGAACTCGGCTGGGTAGCGGGCCGCGTCCTCGTGTCGCAGCCCGACGATGCCGAGCAGTTCGGTGACGCGGTCGTCGATCCGGTTCTTGTCGAAACCGCCGACTCGCAAGGGTTCGGACAGCACGTCGAACACCGGCAGTCGCGGATCCAGCGCCGCCACCGGGTCCTGGAACACCACCTGCAGGTCGCCGCGCAGCTCGCGGCGCGTCTCGCGGGTCAGGCCGGCCACGTCGTGGCCGAGCACCGTGATCGAACCCGATTGCGGCGCGGTCAGATTCAGGATCTGGTGCAGCGTGGTGGTCTTGCCGGAGCCCGATTCACCGACGATGCCCAGGGTGCGGCCCTGCCGCAGCTGCAGGCTGACGCCGTCGACGGCGCGCAGCTCGCCGACCTTGCGCCGCAGCATCCCGCCGCTGAGCTTGAACGTCTTGACCAGGTCGCTCACCGCGAGCACCACCGGCCGGTCGGCACCGTCATCCGCGACGACCTCGGGTTCGGTTGCCACCCCGTAGATTTCGGCTGCGCTGCGCCCAGTCACCTGGTCGGTGTGGATGCAGGCGGCGGCGTGCCCGGGCGCGACGTCCAGCAGCGCGGGTTCGGCCGCCCGGCAGTCGTCGTCGGCCAGCGGGCAGCGCGGCGCGAAGGGGCAACCCGGCGGGAGTGCCGCCATCGACGGTGGCGCGCCGGGGATCGGCACCAACCGCGAGCCCTGCGGCGCGTCGAGCCGCGGCACCGAGCCCAGCAGGCCGACGGTGTACGGCATCACCCGGTCGCGGTACAGGTTCGCCACCGGCGCGGTCTCGACAGCCCGGCCGGCGTACATCACCATTGCGCGGTCGGCGAATTCGGCGACCACACCCAGGTCGTGCGTGATCATCAGCACCCCGGCGCCGGTGACGTCGCGTGCGGTGCGCAGCACGTCGAGGATCTGTGCCTGCACGGTGACGTCGAGCGCCGTGGTGGGTTCGTCGCAGATGATGAGGTCGGGGTCGTTGGCGATCGCGGTGGCGATGACGACGCGCTGGCGCTCACCGCCCGACAGCTCATGCGGGAACGCGCGAGCGCGGGCCGCGGGCTGCTTGATGCCGACGAGTTCGAGCAGTTCGACCGCCCGGGCGCGCGCGGCGCGCCGGTCCATCGAACGGTCGTGCACGCGAAGGGCTTCGGCGATCTGGTCACCGACGGTGTACACGGGGGTGAGCGCCGACATCGGGTCCTGGAACACCGTGCCGATCACCCGGCCGCGCACCTGGGACATCGCGTCGTCATCGAGCCCGACGAGCTGCTTGCCCTGCAGTTTCACCGAACCGGTCACCTGCGCGTGCTCGGGCAGCAGGCCCACCACCGCCATCGCGGTCGCGGACTTACCGGCGCCCGATTCACCGACCAAGGCCAGCACCTCGCCGGGCGCGATGTGAAAGTTCATGCCGCGCACCGCCGAGACGTCCTCGTCGGACGTCTGGAAGGTGACGGTGAGGTCGCGGACCTCGAGCAGCGGCGTGGTCATCGCTTCACCTCCGCGGACCGCCGCCGCCGACGCGGCCGTGCCGAGGGATCGAGCGCGTCGCGCAAGCCGTCGCCGATCAGGTTGGCGCACAGCACGATCAGTACCAGAACTCCGGCCGGGAACAGGAACACCCAGGGGAACGTGGTGACCGACGGCGTGCCGTCGGCGATCAACGTACCCAGCGACACGTCGGGCGGCTGCACGCCGAAACCCAGGTAACTCAAACCGGTTTCGGCCAGGATCGCGACGCCGACGTTGAGTGTGGTGTCGATGATGAGGATCGACGCCACGTTCGGCACGATGTGCCGGGCGATGATCCGGGCGTGACTGACACCCATATACCGTGCGGCCGTGACGAACTCACGTTCGCGCAGGCTCATGGTGAGGCCGCGCACCATGCGGGAGCTGATCATCCACGAGAACGCCGCCAGCAGAATCACCAGCCACAGCACCGTGCTCTGGTGCCGGATGCGGGGCGTGACGATCGCGATGAGGATGAAACCGGGGATCACGAGCAGCAGGTCGACGATCCACATCAGCACCCGGTCGCGCCAGCCACCGAAGTAGCCTGCCACCGAGCCGACCGTCGCGGCGATGACCGTCGAGATCACGGCGACGCACACGCCGATCAGCATCGACTTCTGCATGCCGCGCAACGTCTGCGCGAGCACGTCCTGCCCGAGGGCATTGGTGCCGAACAGGTGCCGGCCGTCGGGAGGCTGCAGCAGGGCGTCGAAATCCATGTCGGTGTACGCGTAGGGGAGCAGCGGCGGCAGGGCGTAGCAGCCGACGAAGAGCGCCACCAGCAGCACGAGCGACACCACGGCGGGGCGGTTGCGGACGAAGCGCCGCGCCACCAACGTGCGCCGCGATGCGAACCGGGCGCGCGGCAGCCCGAACTGGACGCTCATGAGACCCGCACCCGGGGGTCGAGGGCGGCATAGACGACATCGGATAGCAGGCCGCCGATCAGGATCGTCGTCCCGGAGAACAAGGTGAACGCCGCGACGATGTTGGCGTCCTGGCCTTGAATGCCCTGCACCATCCATTCGCCCATGCCATGCCAGCCGAAGATCTTCTCGACGAACACCGCACCGGTGACCAGGCCCGCGACGCCGTAGGCGAACAGCGTCGCCATGGGGATCAGCGCGGTGCGCAGCCCGTGCTTGAAGAGCGCCCGGCGCCGGGTCAGGCCCTTGGCGCGGGCGGTCCGGATGAAGTCCTGGCCGAGCACGTCGAGCATCGCGTTGCGCTGGTAACGGCTGTATCCGGCGATGGCGCCGAGGGCCAACGTGGCGGTCGGCAACACCAGGTGCTGCAGCCGGTCGACGAACCCGTGCCAGCCGCCCGCCGCGTAGGGCGAGGTCTCACCCGTGTACTGGAACAGCTGGAAGCCCAGCACTTCGTTGATGCCGAGCGCGCCGAGGATCAGCAGGTTCGCGATGACGAATGTCGGGGCGCTGAGAATCAGCAGCGCCAGCACGGTGATGGTGCGGTCGGAGAATCGATACTGCCGGATGGCCCCCCACGCCCCGATGATCACGCCGATGATGGAACCCAGGATCGACCCGATGGCCACCAGCCGCAGGCTGATCCACACCCGTCGTCCCAGTTCTGCTGAAACCGGTTGCCCGGTAACGGTTTTCCCGAAGTCGCCGTGCACCGCGCCGGACACCCAGTTGGCGTAACGCGGCAGCAGTGGCTTGTCGAGACCCAGGTCGTGGGCCTTGGCGTCGATGACGGATTGCGGCGGCCGCGGGTTGCGCTGTAACAGGTTGTCCAGCGGATGGAAGGTCACCGACGTCAGCGCGAACGTCAGGAACGTCGCCAGCGTCAACAGGATCGCGTAGTTGAACAATCGGCGGATCAGGAACCGCGTCATGGGTTGCTCGCTGGAAACCGCATCTGGACAGGTTAAGAGATCCCGGCGCACTAGCGCGGGATTGGCGCCCGATGGCCGCGGCCGTCCTGTTTCTGCGCTGGTGACGCACCAGTTCTGAATTCGGTGGAATACCTGAGGGCCGGGGCGACTTGAAACTGTTCGACCGGCTGCGTGCCCCAACGGTGTGGCGAATCGCGGCGGATCGCGTCTAGGTGGGAGACCCGCGATGACTCAAACCAAGCATTCTGAAATCAACAAGAAGTGGGCAGCCGGCGTTATCGCCGGGAGTATGGCTGTCTGTGCGACGGCCGTGGTGCTTGTCGGAGCGCAGGCGCATTCCCTGAAAACGACATCGGCCAACGGCACTTCAGTCAGTTCCGTTGTGAGCGCCACGACGGTGGGGCCGATCATCAGCGCCGCGCCGGCGATCACCGGGCCCGCTCCGCTGTACCCGGGGCAGGACCCGGGCTAATCAGTTTCGCGGCGGAGAGGCCTTCGCTGCGGCCCAGATTCGATCTGCGCGCTATGAAGGGCGAACTGCCAGAAGCGATTCAGCGCACTGTCAGATTGCCGCGCTTGACTTGAGGCATATGACCGGCCGCCTGCACCGGCGGCGCGGCGCAGTTGTCCCAAGCACACGGGAGGCAAACCATGAGTCGAGCAGAGACTTCCGGAATCACCATGAAATGGGCAATCGGCCTCATCGGCGGAAGCGCGGTGATGGGCGCCGCCGCGGTATGTGCCGGCGTGTTGGCAGGCCCGTCCCAGACGACGACGGCCAACAGCACGTTGATCACGTCGACGAGCACGACCGCGCCGGTCACCTTCGCGGCGCCGTCGATCACCGGCAAGGCTCCGCTGTGGGCCGGGCAGTCGCCCGACACCAACCCGCAGGGCTAGCGCGGCACGGCCGAGACCGGGGATTCACAGCTCGCACATAGAATCGCCACAGTCGCGCCCCACACCAGTGCGAATAATGGAAGCTGTGACAGGTCCCAGCAGTACCGCCCGTGACAGTGAAGCCCCGCGTGTCGTCATGCACCGAGCTGACGGCAAGCCGATCAACGTTCTCGTGGTCGACGACGAGCCCGTTCTCGCCGAGCTCGTCTCCATGGCACTGCGCTACGAAGGCTGGGACATCGCCACAGCCGGCGACGGCGCGACGGCGATCGCGCTGGCCAAGGACAACCCGCCCGACGTGGTGGTACTGGACGTGATGCTGCCCGACATGAGCGGGCTCGATGTGCTGCGCAAGCTGCGCGAACAGATCCCGGGCCTGCCCCTGCTGCTGCTGACCGCCAAGGACTCGGTCGAGGACCGCATCGCCGGCCTCACCGCGGGCGGCGACGACTACGTGACCAAACCGTTCAGCATCGAGGAAGTGGTGCTGCGGCTGCGCGCGCTGCTGCGGCGCACCGGTGTCGCGAACGAAGCCGGTGACGCGCAGATCGTCGTCGGCGACCTGGTGCTCGACGAGGACAGCCACGAGGTGACGCGCGCCGGCGAACAGATCACCCTGACCGCTACCGAGTTCGAACTGCTGCGGTACATGATGCGCAACTCCAAGCGGGTGCTGAGCAAGGCCCAGATTCTGGACCGCGTGTGGAGCTACGACTTCGGCGGCCGCTCCAACATCGTCGAGCTCTACGTGTCGTACCTGCGCAAGAAGATCGACAGTGGCCGCGAGCCCATGATCCACACCCTGCGCGGCGCCGGATATGTCCTCCGACCCGCTCGCTGAGGCCGGCACGCGCATCTGGCATCCGCGCACGTGGTCGCTGCGGGTGCGACTGCTGGTCACCCAGGTCCTGCTGCTGGCGCTGGTCATCGTCGGCGTCGGCGCCGCGACCGAGTTTGCGCTGCAGCGCTTTCTGCTGCACCAGCTGGACGACCAGGTGCTGGAGGCGGGCCGGCGCTCTGCCGCCATTTTCGAACTGCCACCGCCGCCCATGGCACCGCCTCTGACCGGCGGGGTGCCCAGGCCGTCCATGGACCCACATTTCCGGATGCGCTTCGACCCCGAGGCCGGCCCCGGCCCCGGCTTCCTCAACGCGCCCGGGCAGGCCGTGGGCACCATCGGCGCGGTGGTGTTCCGTGGCCAGGTCGACGCCGGCGTCATCACCTCCGAGGGCAGTCGTGACTCGGTAACCACCACGGCCACAGCACAATTGGCGCAGGTGCGACCCGATCGCAAGATTCGCACCATGGACATCGACGGTGTGGGGACCTACCGGGTCATCGGCCTGCATCCCCGCCACGGCGGTCCGCAGACGATCGTCACCGGCCTGCCCACCCGGCACGTCGACAACACCCTGCTGTGGGTGCTCGGCATGTTCTGCGCGGTGGGTGCTCTGGCACTGATCGGGGCGACGGTGGTCGGGGTGTGGATCATCCGCCGTCAACTCGCCCCGCTGTCACGGGTTTCCGCCGCCGCGCGTGATGTCGCGGACCGGGAGCTGGACCGCGGCGAGGTGCAGCTGCCGACGGAGATCGTGCACGTCGATCCCGTCGCCGCGCACACCGAGGTCGGCCAGTTGGGTTCGGCACTGAACCGCATGCTGGACCGGATCGCCGGCGCGCTCGCGGCCCGTCATGCCAGTGAGACCCGGGTGCGCCAATTCGTGGCCGACGCCAGTCATGAACTCCGCACGCCGCTCGCCGCGATCCGCGGCTATACCGAACTGGCACAACGTAAGAGCGACGAGCTGCCCGCCGACGTCGCGCACGCGATGAACCGCGTCGAATCCGAGACGGTCCGGATGACCCGGCTCGTCGAGGACATGCTGCTGCTGGCCCGGCTCGATGCCGGCCGACCGCTGGAGATGGAGAACGTCGACCTGTCCCAACTGGTCGTCGACGCCGTCAGCGATGCCCACGTCGCCGGCCCCGATCACAACTGGTCGCTGGACCTGCCCGAGGAACCCGTCACCATCGAGGGCGATCCGGCGCGGCTGCACCAGGTGCTGGTGAACCTGCTGGCGAACGCGCGCACGCACACGCCGGCGGGCACGTCGGTGACGATCGCGCTGTCCGCCGATGCGGACGCCACGGTGATCAGCGTCGCCGACGACGGTCCGGGAATTCCAAAGACGTTGCAGCCCGAGGTGTTCGAGCGGTTCGCCCGCGGCGACTCGTCGCGGTCCCGGCAAGCCGGCAGCACCGGCCTGGGGCTGGCCATCGTCGCCGCGGTGGTGAAAGCGCACGGCGGCACCATCAGCGTCGACAGCCGGCCCGGAGCGACGGTGTTCACCGTGCGCCTGCCCGCGGGCCCCGCGGCTCCGGTCTCACAGCCGCCGCACAGCATCGCCTCGACGTCCGCCTAATCAACGCTCCCACAATGAGACTGGTGACTCGCGAACTACGCCGCCGCCCGCTCGGCGAACAACTCCAGCTCGGGCTCCTGCTGGCGGGTACTGCTGTGTTGTACCTGTGGAACCTGTCGGTGAGTGGTTGGGCCAACAGCTTCTATTCAGCGGCCGCGCAGGCCGGTGCCAGTGACTGGACCGCAATGTTGTTCGGCGCCAGCGATTCCGGCAATGCGATCACCGTCGACAAGACTCCAGGCGCGCTGTGGGTGATGGATCTGTCGGTGCGGCTGTTCGGGCTGAGCTCCTGGAGCATCCTGGTGCCGCAGGCCCTGATGGGTGTGGCAGCGGTGGCGGTGCTCTACGCCGCGGTGCGCCGCGCCGCCGGGCCGGCTGCCGCTCTGCTGGCCGGGGCGGTGTTCGCGCTGACACCGGTGGCCACGTTGATGTTCCGGTTCAACAACCCCGACGCGCTGCTCGTCCTGCTTCTCGTGGTCGGTGCCTACTGCGTGCAGCGAGCCTGCGAAAAAGACGCGGGCCGTTGGTGGTTGGTCGGCGCCGGGGTGGCCGCCGGATTCGCCTTCCTGGCCAAGATGCTGCAGGCGTTCCTGGTGCTGCCGGCCTTCGCGGCCGCGTATCTGGTCGCCGGGCCGTCGCCGGTGCGCACCCGGCTGTGGCGGCTGCTCGGCGGCGTCGTGGCGATGGTCGTCTCCGGCGGTTGGTACCTGGCGCTGGTCGAACTGTGGCCGGCCGCGTCGCGCCCGTATGTGGGCGGATCGCAACACGATTCGATCATCGAACTGGCGCTGGGATACAACGGCGTGGGCCGGCTCAGCGGGAACGAGCCCGGTGGTCTGGGCAACCCGAACTTCGATGTCGGCTGGGACCGGCTGGTCGGCACGAGCATGGGCAGCTACGCCGGTTGGCTGCTGCCCGCGGCACTGATCTGTCTGACCGCGGGACTGGTGCTCACGCGGCGCGCCCCGCGGACCGATGCGACGCGGGCCGCCCTGATCCTGTGGGGCGGGTGGCTGGTGCTCACCGCCGCGGTGTTCAGCTTCGCGAACGGCATCGTGCATCAGTACTACACGGTCGCGCTGGCGCCGGCCATCGGAGCGTGCGTGGGTATCGGATCGGTTCTGTTGTGGCGCAACCGCGCTGCGTGGCCGGCCCGGCTGACCATGGCGGGCACGGTGGTGGCCACGGCGGCGATGGCGGCGATCCTGCTGGGCCGCGCTGACATCAGCTGGTTGCGGACCTCGGTACTGATCGTCGGCGCCGTCGCCGCACTGCTGCTACTGGTGCCGCCCCGATTCAGCCCTGCGCGCCTGGCGGTGGCCGCGGCGGTCCTGGTGTCCCTGGCGGCCCCGACCGCGTATTCGATTGCCACCGCAGGTGTTTCGCACACCGGCGCGATGCCGTCCGTGAGCGGGCCCGGCGGACACAGTTCGGGGTGGGGTCCGCCTCCTCCCGGGCACATGAAGGCCCGGGGCCCCGCCGGTGGGCCGGGCGGTGCGATGGGCGCTCCGCCACAAGGATTTCGGCCGGGCGGCAGCCTCTTCGACTCTCCCGAGCCCAGCGCTGCGGTGAACATACTGTTGAGCACCGACGCCGCGAAGTACCGCTGGGCGGCCGCCGTCATCGGCTCCAACAACGCCGCCGGCTACCAGCTGGCGGCCCGTGTCCCGGTCATGGCGATCGGCGGCTTCAACGGCACCGATCCCGCGCCCACGCTCGCGCAGTTCCAGCAGTACGTCGCCGCCGGCCAGATCCACTACTTCATCGAAGGCGACGTCAAGATGGGCTGGGGACGCCACGGTCAGGACGACGCCACGCAGGAATCTCAGCAGATCGCCGCCTGGGTCGGCGCGCACTACACCGCCACGTCGGTGGACAACACCGTCGCCTACGACCTGACCCGGCCTCGTTGACCTTGCGATGGGGGTGCGGGGTCCTCGTACTCTTGCGCCCAGGCCGCGGAGTCAACAGCAGCTCCAAACACATAGCTGGCCCATAGCTTCAGCCCATGGCGGCCTAAAGGTACCGGCTGAAGATCGATGTCATGACGAACCTCATCGAGAGCGCCGCGGAGTTCGGTTCTGAGCAACGCTTCACCACCCGCCAGAATGCCGCGGTTGCCGCGCAGGCGGCGGGCGTGCCGGTGCTGGACGTGGTGGTCCCCGTCTACAACGAGCAGGTCGCGCTGCCCGGCTGCATCCGACGCCTGCACCGCCACCTGGAAGAGCACTTCCCGTACCCGGTGCAGATCACCATCGCCGACAACGCCAGCATCGACGCCACCCCACAGGTGGCCGCCGAGCTGGCCCTCGAGTTCGACAACGTCCGCGTCGTGCGGTTGGAGCTCAAGGGCCGCGGGCGGGCGCTGCACGAGGTGTGGTCGCACTCGCCGTCGCCGGTCCTGGTCTACATGGACGTCGACCTCTCCACCGACCTGGCCGCCCTCGGCCCGCTGGTGGCCCCGCTGATCTCGGGCCACTCGGACCTGGCCATCGGCACCCGGCTTGCCCGGTCCTCCCGCGTCGTGCGGGGACCGAAGCGGGAGTTCATCTCTCGCTGCTACAACCTGATCCTGCGCGGGGCGCTGTCGGCCAAGTTCTCCGACGCGCAGTGCGGATTCAAGGCCATCCGGGCCGACGTGGCCCACGCGCTGCTGCCGCTCGTCGAGGACACCGGCTGGTTCTTCGACACCGAGCTGCTGGTGCTCGCCGAGCGCACGGGCCTGCGCATCCATGAGGTCCCGGTCGACTGGGTCGACGACCCCGACAGCCGCGTGGACATCATCGCCACCGCGGCCGCCGACCTCAAGGGCGTCGGGCGCCTGCTGCGCGGCTTCGCCAACGGCAGTATCCCGGTGAACACCATTGCCGCCCAGCTGGGTTCGTCGACCAAGGCGGCCGCGCCCGGCTCGCTGCTGCGTCAGGTCGTCCGGTTCGGGACCATCGGCGTCGCCTCGACACTGGCCTACCTGTTGCTGTTCATGATGATGCACACCGCGCTCGGCGCGCAGACCGCCAACCTGGTGGCCCTGCTGCTCACCGCGATCGTCAACACCGCCGCCAACCGGCGCTTCACGTTCGGTGTCCGCGGCGGGGGCGCGGCGAGCGCGACCCGGCACCAGTTCGAGGGTTTGATCGTCTTCGGTATCGCGCTGACCATCACCAGCGGCGCGCTGGCCGGGCTGCACGTGTTCGCGCCGCACGCCCACCATCTGCTCGAGTTGAGCGTGCTGGTGGCGGCCAATCTGGTCGCGACCGCGGTGCGGTTCGTGCTGCTGCGCGGTTGGGTCTTCCATCCCCGGCGCCAGAACTAGGGTGTCCCGCCCAGTGCACGAATTGACCTGCCTACCAACCACTTCAGAGGGGACTTACCCGTGATCGCCACCGCGCCCACCGTCGCTCATCTGCCGAAGGCCCGCCGCGGCCCGGCAGGCTGGGCGCGCCCCGCATGGGAACGATCCGCGCTGCTGGCACTGCTGGCCGGGACGGCGGTGCTGTACCTGTGGGCGCTCGGCTCGTCGGGCTGGGCCAACTCGTACTACGCCGCCGCGGCCCAGGCCGGCACCCAGAACTGGGAAGCGCTGTTGTTCGGCTCGTTCGACGCCGGCAACGCGATCACGGTCGACAAGCCGCCGGCCGCCCTGTGGTTGATGGGCCTGTCGGGCCGGCTGTTCGGATTCAGCGCGTTCAGCATGCTGCTGCCGCAGGCCCTCATGGGTGTGGCGTCGGTCGGGATGCTGTACGCGACGGTCCGTCGCACCAGTGGTGCGGTCGCCGGGCTGCTGGCCGGCCTGGTGCTGGCGGTGACTCCCGTTGCGGCCCTGATGTTCCGGTTCAACAACCCCGACGCGCTGCTCGTGCTGCTGCTGATCAGCGCGGCTTACTGCACGGTGCGGGCCATCCAGTCCACCGACTTCTCCGTGTCCGCCCGGTGGATGACGCTGACCGGCGTCATCGTCGGCTTCGCCTTCCTGACCAAGATGCTGCAGGCCTTCCTGCCGGTGCCGGGGCTGGCGCTGGCATTCCTGGTCGCCGCACCGTTCAGCGTGGGACGACGGATCGGCGCGCTGGTGATGGCCGGTGTGGCCGTGGTGATCTCGGCCGGTTGGTACATCGCGCTGGTCAGCCTGTGGCCCGCCGACGCCCGCCCGTACATCGCCGGGTCGACCGACAACAGCCTGCTGCAGTTGGCGTTGGGCTACAACGGTATCGAGCGGATCACCGGCGGCGACCGTCCCGGCCCCGGACCCGGCGGCGGCATGCGCGACAACCTGTTCTTCGGCGGGCACGCCGGCATCACCCGGCTGTTCGGCCCGTCGATGGGCGTCGAGGTGTCGTGGTTGCTGCCTGCGGCGTTGCTCGGCCTGGTGCTGCTGCTGTGGACGAGTCGCCGCGCCGCGCGGACCGACCTGTCGCGCGCGGGTGTATTGCTCTGGGGCGGTTGGCTTCTGGTGACCGGGGCGGTGTTCAGTTTCATGGACGGCACCGTGCACCCCTATTACAACGTCGCGCTCGCCCCTGCGGTCGCCGCGTTGACCGGCATGGTGGTCGCGCAGCTGTGGCAGCGCCGGGAGACATTGTCGGCACGCCTGCTGCTCGCGCTGGTCCTGGTCATCTCGGCCGGCTGGGCATTCGCGCTATTGTCGCGCACGCCGGACTGGATGCCCGCCCTGCGGTGGACCATCGCGGTGGTGGCAGTCCTGGCGGCGGTGGCCGTCGTGGTGGTCGGTGCGCGCTCCGGACGGCTCACGGCCGTGGTCGCCGGCGTCGCGATCGCCGCGGCACTGGCCGGGTCGGCGTCGTTCACGATCTACAACGTGGCGGCGGTCCACAGCAGTGGCCCCGGGTCGATGTCCGGTCCGCCGCGGCCGGGCGGCGACGCCTGGCCGGGTGGTGGCCCGGGTGGCCCCCACCGTGACGGCCCCAACGCCGAACTCGAGAACCTGATCCGTGGCACCAACAACCGTTGGGCCGCAGCGACGGTCGGGTCCTTCCAGGCCGGCGATCTGGAGTTGAGCACCGGCAAGTCGTTGATGGCGATCGGCGGATTCTCCGGCGGCGACAACGCGCCGACCCTGACGCAGTTCCAGCAGTACGTGGAAGACGGCCAGATCCACTACTTCATCGCCGGCGACCACAAGGGACCCGGCGGGCCTCGGCGTGACCGCGGGAGTGCCGCGGAGATCACCGCATGGGTGACGGGGCATTTCGCCAAGCTCGACGTCGGCGGCGCGACCGTCTACGACCTCGAGGCGCCTCACTAATCGGAGCGCGGGAGCACACGTCTATGCCTCGGATTGCAGTCAGCAGGTGACTTGCGTCTTCTTGGCCTCGCTCAGCCGATCTTGTACGTGCCGACGGCCTTGGCCACCGGGTCGCCGCCCGGGGTCTCGATCTCTACCTCGCAGTGCACCAAGGACTTTCCGCGGTGCAGCACGCGCCCGACACCGATCAGGTCGGTCGACCGGGCGGGAGCCAGGTACTGGACCGACATCGAGATCGTCACCCCGCGAAGCGATTCCGGCTCGCGTTCGGTCGACCACGCCGCCGCCATGACGGTCACATCGGCCAGTGCGGCGATGGCGCCGCCGTGCACCATGTCGGCGAGCGTGGTGTTGGTCGGGTCCCACGGCATCCGCAACCGGACCTCCGGGGCGTCGAGCGCTTCGGCGACGATGCCCAGCTTGGCGACGAGCGGTGACTGCGGGATGAACTGCGCCATGACCTCGGCGCCGGTACTCGGGCTCATGTCCATGGAGTCTGCGGGCGCCGCGGCGCCAATTCAATTACCTTTCAGGTAGGCGGGTTACATTGCCGCCGTGGCGCCCGATCAGAGTCCGCCGTTCCCGAGAGGCCTGGCACTGCTGGTGGCCGGCGCGTACTTCATGGAGGTCCTCGACGGGACCATCATCACACCGGCCATTCCGCTGATCGCCTCCTCGTTGCGCGTGACGCCGATCGACGTCAACGTGGCGATATCGGCCTACCTCGTCACCGTGGCGGTACTGATACCCGTCACGGGCTGGCTGGCTGACCGCTACGGCATCCGGCGGGTGTTCATCTCGGCGATCGTGGTGTTCACCCTGGCCTCCATCGGCTGCGCACTGAGCACCTCGTTGCCGATGTTGGTCGCGATGCGGATCGTGCAGGGCGTGGGCGGCGCCATGATGGTGCCGGTCGGCCGGCTCGCGGTGTTGCGCGACAGCGACAAGGCGCATTTGGTGCGCGCGATCGCGGTGCTGACCTGGCCTGCCATGGCCGCTCCGGTGCTGGCCCCGATGCTCGGCGGGGCCATCGTGATGCTGGGGTCGTGGCGCTGGATCTTCGTGGTCAACATCCCACTCGGCGTGCTGGGAATTGTCTTGGCGCTGAGGCTCGTTCGTGGCGGACCGGAACCGTCGACGCGACCGCTGGACTGGCGGGGTGTGTTGGCGCTGGGCGGTGGGATCGGCGCCGCGCTGATTGCACTGGAGCACATCCGCGTGGCGGGCACGGATTGGTCCTTTGTCGGCAGCTGCGGCGCGGCGGCCACTGTGCTGCTGGTGGCCGCGGTGTGGCATCTGCTGCGGACCGATTCGCCCCTGGTCGACCTCCCGGTGCTGCGGGTGCAGACCCTGCGGATCACCGTCAGCGCCGGCTCGCTGTACCGGTTGGTCATCGTCGCGGTGCCGTTCCTGCTGACGCTGCAGTTCCAGTTGGATTTCGGCTGGAACCCGCTCGCGGCGGGTGTCATGGTGGCGGCGCTGTTTGCAGGCAATCTGACCATCAAGCCGGCGACCACGCCGCTGATGCGTCGGTTCGGGATTCGCAACGTGCTGCTGGTCAACGGCGTCGCCTCGGTGGCGTGCTTCGGATTGCTGGCGACGCTGCGGCCTGCGCTGCCGCTGGCGGTGATCGCCGTGATCCTGTACGTGAGTGGTGCGCTGCGGTCCATCGGCTTCACCGCCTACAACAACCTGGCGTTCTCCGACGTCGACGGCGACGACCTCACCCACGCCAATACCCTCAACGCCGCCATCCAGGAGTTGGCCGCCGGCCTCGGCGTCGCGGTCGGGGCACTGTTGCTCAGCCGGATCGGCTCGTACCCGTGGACCTATGTGGCGCTCGGGGCGGTGATGGCGCTGACGATCGTGGAGTCATGGCGGCTGCCGCGCTCGGCTGGAGCCCACGTCAGCGGCGCCGGGAAGCAGGCGGGCACGGCTTCGCGTTGTGCTAGCTGATCTCGGTGGTTACAACCGTTGACACTGCGCCACCGGACACGTAAATTCCGACCATGGTTCTTAACTTGACCAGTTCTACCAACTTTACGGGGAAATGATGACCGTGACTCCCGACGCCGCCGAGGCGTCCAAGGCGGACCAGCGGGCCGCCAAGTACGAATTGAGCCATCTGCGATCGCTGGAGGCCGAGGCCATCCACATCATCCGCGAGGTCGCCGCGGAGTTCGAGCGGCCGGTGCTGCTGTTCTCCGGTGGCAAGGACTCGATCGTGATGCTGCACCTGGCCATCAAGGCGTTCGCGCCGGGCCGCCTGCCGTTCCCCGTCATGCACGTCGACACCGGCCACAACTTCGAAGAGGTGATCGCCACCCGCGACGCCCTGGTCGAGAAGTACAACCTGCGCCTGGTCGTGGCCAGCGTGCAGGAGGACATCGACGCGGGCCGCGTCGTCGACAACGGTCCGTCGCGCAACCCGCTGCAGACGGTGTCGCTGCTGCGCGGTATCCGTGAGAACAAGTTCGACGCTGCCTTCGGTGGCGCGCGGCGCGACGAGGAGAAGGCCCGCGCCAAGGAGCGCGTGTACAGCTTCCGCGACGAGTTCGGCCAGTGGGACCCCAAGAACCAGCGCCCCGAGCTGTGGAACCTCTACAACGGCCGCCACCGCAAGGGTGAGCACATCCGCGTCTTCCCGCTGTCGAACTGGACCGAGTACGACATCTGGGCCTATATCGGCGCCGAGGAGATCGCACTGCCGGCCATCTACTACGCGCACGAGCGCCAGGTCTTCGAGCGCGACGGCATGCTGCTCGCGGTGCACGAGTACCTGCAGCCGAACGCGGACGAACCGGTGATCACCAAGTCCGTCCGGTTCCGCACCGTCGGCGACGTCACCTGCACCGGCTGCGTCGAGTCGGAGGCGTCGACCGTCGAAGAAGTCATCGCCGAGACCGCGGTGTCCCGACTGACCGAGCGCGGCGCGACCCGCGCAGACGACCGGATTTCTGAGGCCGGCATGGAAGACCGCAAGCGGGAAGGCTACTTCTGATATGGCAACGTTGCTTCGTATCGCCACTGCTGGCTCCGTCGATGACGGCAAGTCCACGCTGATCGGCCGGCTGCTCTATGACAGCAAGGCCGTCATGGAGGACCAGCTGGCCGCCGTCGAGCGCACCTCCAAGGAACGTGGCCACGGCTACACCGACCTCGCACTGGTCACCGACGGCCTGCGCGCCGAGCGGGAACAGGGCATCACCATCGATGTCGCGTACCGCTACTTCGCCACGGCCAAGCGGAAATTCATCATCGCCGACACCCCGGGGCACATCCAGTACACCCGCAACATGGTCACCGGCACCTCGACGGCGCAGCTGGCCATCGTGCTCGTCGACGCCCGCCACGGACTGCTCGAGCAGTCGCGCCGGCACGCCTTCCTGGCGTCGCTGCTCGGCATCCAGCACATCGTGCTGGCGGTCAACAAGATGGACCTGATCGATTGGGACCGAACGAAGTTCGAGACGATACGGGATGATTTTCATGAGTTCGTGGCCCGCCTGGACATCCAGGACGTCACCACCATCCCGCTGTCGGCGCTGGCCGGCGACAACGTAGTGACCAAGTCGGACAAGACGCCGTGGTACGAGGGTCCGTCGCTGCTGAGCCACCTCGAAGAGGTGTACATCGCCGGTGACCGCAACCTCATGGACGTCCGCTTCCCGGTGCAGTACGTCATCCGGCCGCAGACCCACGAGCACGCCGACCACCGCAGCTACGCGGGCACCGTCGCCAGTGGCGTCATGCGTCCCGGCGACGAAATCGTCGTTCTCCCAGCGGGAAAGACCAGCACCATCACCGCGATCGACGGACCCACCGGTCCGCTCGAGGAGGCCTTCGCGCCCATGGCGGTGTCGGTCAGCCTTGCCGACGACATCGACATCTCGCGCGGCGACATGATCGCCCGGGTGCACAACCAGCCGCACACCACGCAGGAATTCGACGCCACCGTGTGCTGGATGTCCGACGACGCGAGCCTCGAGCCGGGTCGGGACTACATCATCAAGCACACCACCCGCACCACGCGGGTCCGGGTTACGGACCTCGACTACCGGCTGGACGTCAACACCCTGCACCGCGACAAGAGCGCAACGGCGTTGAAGCTCAACGAACTCGGCCGCGTCACGCTGCGCACGCAGCAGCCGCTGCTGCTCGACGAGTACTCGCGCAACTCGGTGACGGGCTCGTTCATCCTGATCGACCCGGACACCAACGGCACCGTCGCCGCGGGCATGGTGCGTGACACCACCCCGGCAGCCAGCCGTTCGGCCAGCCCGAACGCGGTGCGGCACGCCAACCTCGTCACCGCCGAGGACCGGCTGTCGAAGGGCAGCACGGTGTGGTTCACCGGCCTGTCGGGCTCGGGCAAGTCGTCGGTCGCCATGCTGGTCGAGCGCAAGCTGCTCGAATTGGGCCGTCCCGCATACGTTCTCGACGGCGACAACCTGCGCCACGGGCTGAACTCGGACCTGGGCTTCTCGATGGCCGACCGCTCGGAGAACCTGCGTCGCTTGGCCCACATTGCCACGCTGCTGGCCGACTCCGGCCAGATCGTGCTGGTGCCGGCGATCAGCCCGCTGGAAGAGCACCGCGAGTTGGCGCGAAAGGTCCACACCGACCAGGGATTCGAGTTCTTCGAGGTGTTCATGGACACCCCGCTGGCCGACTGCGAGGCCCGCGACCCCAAGGGTCTGTACGCCAAGGCGCGTGCCGGTGAGATCACGCACTTCACCGGTATCGACAGCCCGTACCAGCGGCCGAAGAACCCGAACCTGGCCCTCGTGCCGGGCGACCTGGATGCCCAGGCGCAGCGCGTCGTCGACATGCTGGTGGCGCCGCGATGAACGATCACGAAGTCGCCGAGCGGCTGGCCACCCGCGCGGGTGACCTGCTGCTGGACGTACGGGCCGAGTTCGCCACGGCCGACGCCTCCGAGCGGAAAGCCGCGGGGGACAAGCGCGCTCACGAGTTCTTGATGACGGAGCTCGCGCGCTTGCGTCCCAACGACGCGGTGCTCTCCGAGGAGGCGACGGAGGAGGAGCGGGCCAACAGCGCCCGCCTGACCTCGGACCGGATGTGGATCGTCGACCCGCTCGACGGCACCCGCGAGTTCTCCGAGCTGGACCGTGACGACTGGGCCGTGCACGTGGCGCTGTGGGAATCCGGTGAGCTGGTGGCCGGCGCCGTGGCGCTGCCCGCGCAGAACACCACGCTGCACACCCCGGAGGTGGCCGCGCCGCTCGCCGTCGACGGTCCGCCGCGCATCGTGGTGTCCCGCACCCGGCCGCCGGCCGTCGCCCTCGCGGTGCGTGACGCCCTTGACGGCGTTCTGGTCGAAATGGGTTCGGCCGGCGCCAAAGTCGCGGCTGTGATCCAGGGCCGGGCCGATATCTACGTCCACGCCGGTGGTCAGTTCGAGTGGGATTCCGCCGCGCCGGTCGCGGTGGCCCGTGCCGCCGGGCTGCACACCTCGCGCATCGACGGCTCGCCGCTGGTCTACAACCGCGAGGACCCGAAACTGCCCGACCTGGTGGTGTGCCGGCCGGAACTGGCCGAGCGCGTACTGGCGATCACCGCGACGCAGTAGTTTTCGGGAGATCGGCTGGCTCTTCGTCTCCCGGGCCATTGAGTGTGAACTGAGGGCGTAGAAGTTCGAGTGAGCGTGTGCATAGGTTCGCAGTCAACACCCTTGCCATCCACGGTTCCGTAGTAGGACCCGAAAACTGGCGTCGGGGCCGCATCATCAGCCATGTCAGGATTCTGATGTGGGGTTCTTCGACTGCAAGTGCATGCTGACCGGCGTCAGCATCGATTTCGTCGGCACCATGGCAGTCGTCCTGCGGCACGCGCCGACCGGTTACGAGCCGGTGAGCCTGGGCCTCTCAGGCGAGTACGACGGTGCCGGCCACTTGGACGGACTGCGTGCGGACCCCGGCACCGAATTGCTGTACGACTTCCTGCAAGGGTGTCTGCACAGCGGTCGATTCGTGACGACCTATGGGTACAACGAATCCGATCTCGACGATTCGTATCGGCTGGATGCCATGTTCGGTCTCATCGAGAACTACTGGATGGAGGACGGGTACCAACAGCCGACGGCTGTGCTCGACGGCGCGCCGCTGGTCTATGCCACCATCGCGCAGCCGATCTGGGACGCCATTGCGACGACCGCCGCGTCGGGCCCAGCCACGCTGCACACCGTCTTCGGTGACAATCCGATCCAGCATGAGATCTACGGCGCTCACGCGGTGGAGGTGGATGCGCAACTGCAGGAACTGGCGCGGATCGCCGATTTCGTGAGTGCCCGTGGGTTGCGGTGGGCGCAGCCCTTCGACCCCGAGCAACGCTACCCGACCGATGGTGAACAGCGGGGCGACGACCAGAACGCCGCGTACGTCGCGCAGGCGCGCCTCGACTACAGCGACAGTCCTGCCCTGCTCGCCGGGCTGGACGACTATGTGGCCAGGCTCGCGGCAGTGGGCTTGACGTGAACCGATTGGCTACGCCGACGCGGTAACCGGCAGCGGCGCATCGACTTTCGCCGGTGCGACGGTACGAACCGCGACGAGGCACCCGATCGCGATGGCAAAGCACAGCACCGTGTACCACAGGCTGCCGATCGGATCCCCGTGCGCGGTAACGCCGTTGGCCGCGCCGAAGTACGCGGGCAGTGCGCTGATCCAGAGCCCCGCCATGACCACGAGATAGGCGACGGCGTAGCCGATCAACCACGGCGGGCTGACGTAGCGCGGTTCGGTCGGGCTGGTCACCGTGCCGCGCAGCCGGCGCCACTGGGTGACCAGCGCCCAGATCGCCACGGCGCACACCGCCACCAGTTCGGCCGCGTAGGCGATGCCGCCTGCGGTGCTGCTACCGGTGACACCGCCGATGACTGTTGCGGGCAGCGGCAAGATCGCGGTGCCCAGCGAAGCCAAGACCCCGGCCACCACCGTGCGCCAGAGGATTTCGAAACCGGTGAATCGGCGGCCCCGGTCGGCGTGCCGGCCCACGAAGAACTGCACGCACAGCGCCAGCGACATCGGCCACAGCGCGGCGAAGACCACCACGCTGGGCAGCGGCACGGAGTCGAACATCGGCTGGTTCATCGGGTTCTGCACCGACCATTCCCACCACCGCAGCTGCGGGCCGAGGTGGTCGAAGATCTCGTAGAACGCGTGGTGGACAAACCCGACGCAGACGGCGCCGACCAGCGTGCCGTATCGCCGGAAAACCTCTAGGCTGCGGACGATTTCGAACGCGACGGTCGCCATCATCGGATAGATCGCGACGATGTACAGCGGCAGTCTGCCCCACAGGAAGTCCACCGTGAACACGTTGTGCGCGAACATGGTGTCGACGCGGTCGGCGATGCCGAAGGCCGCCGGGAAGTACAGCGGCGGCTCGATGATCAGTAGGTAGGCCACCGCACCGAACCACAGTGCGATGTTGGTGGCGTCACCGTGGCGACGCAGCCGGATGATCGCGTAGACCAGGGTCAGCACCGCGCCGGTGATGACCGTCAGCTCGAGGACCGGCAGGGTCCAGTTCTCGAGCTGTAGGGGATTGCGGACCTCGAGCAGGCCGCCGGCCGTGTCGCAGGAAAAGCCAAGGCGCCCGGCAAGATCGGCGAACGTCGGGGAACACAGGTCAGACATGGGCACTCTGCTTTCCGGCGGTGTACCAGTGGGTGACGTCGTAGCCGGCGTCGTAGCGTTCGAACCACTCGGCCGCGAGGGCGGGCAGCTTCTCGTTCTCCGGGTTGTGGCCCGGGATCTGGCTGCGGACGATGCCCGACAGCGCCACCAACTGCTCACGGACCGGCAGATCGTGGAACGCGCTCGTGAACGGCCCGAAGTCCGGGATTCGTCCCAGCCGCTTCAGGATCGTGTTCTTGCGGCGCTCGAGCGCGAACGCCGACAGCGCGTCGACCTTGCGGACCTCCAGCGGCAGATGCTTGTTGAACCCATTGCACGCCATCCGCACGCAATCCATCACATGCTTGAAGATCGACGGCGCCACCCGCATGCGGTACCACGGATCGTCGACGAGGCCGTTGTAGATGATGAGTGCCGAGCTCCGGTGCTCGACCTCTTCGACGAAATGCCACAAGAACAGTGACGCGACGCGGTCGTCGCCGGGCGCGAACAACGTGTCGTCGTGGTCGAGCATCAATTTGAAGACGGGCGTGAACGTCGCCTCCAGGTCGGCGGTGTAGGCCAGCCGATATTTGAGGGGCTTGTTGGCGACGAGGTCGTCGAACGCGGCGATCACCTCGTCGAGCGTCTCCTTGAGCTCCGGGTGGGCCTTGATGAGGCCGCGCGCATGGGCCCTGTGGGCCATCGAATGCTGCCCCTCCTGGCGGACGAAGGCGTCGGCCTCTTCGGCGATCACCGGGTCGGTCAGCAGTGGCTTGGCCTCGGCCATGGTGCTGACGATCATCTTCTCGAACGCAATCGCCAAGAAGGACACGGCATTTGCCATGGCAGAGAACGCGGGATTGGTCTCGTTCCAGAGGAACGGCACGGGGTGGTCCGCGAAAGCGAACCGCATCTTGCGGACCTGGAGGTCGGTCACTGGGCACCTCGATCAGTAATCATACAAACTATGTCGCTTGTGTATGGTTACAGTGTTGGCCAACATCCGTCAATGCCCGGGTCGATGTCGGCCGTGTACCGTCCGGCGAATGGCACGCAAACGTCGCGGTTGGGGTGGGGAGCCGCCCGCCGATGACGACGAGGCGACCCGCCGCATCGTTGCCGCGGCAGTCGAACTGCTGTCCACCACGGGCACCGCGATCACCATCGCCGATGTGGCCGAGTCGCTCGGCGTCATCCGGCAGACGGTGTACCGGTACTTCCCGACGGCCGACGAACTCATGCGCGCCGCAGCCATCGCCTCGGTCGCAGGGTTTTTGGATCAGCTCAGCGAGCACGTGCGGGGGATTCACGATCCCGCCGACGCGATGACCGAAGGCGTCCTCTACACACTCGACGCGGTGGCCCGGACGCCGCACCTGGGCATCCTGATGTCGGCGCCGTACGTCAGCGCGCACAGCAGTGACATGGCGTCTGCCGAGGCGCAGGACTTCGGCATGCAGATGATCACCCGGTTCGATGTCGACTGGGCCAGTTACGGATACGACGATGCGGCGCTGCGCGAACTGGTCGAGTTCACGCTGCGCATCATGCTGTCCTACTTCCTCGCGCCGGCGGGGGACGGGCGCACTCCCGACGAGTTGCGGTCCTTCATCCGGCGGTGGCTGGGCGCGGCGATCCTGGGGCAACAACCTGCCCGCTGATCGATCGGTGGCGATAACAGCCGGTCAGGGCTAGTTTGTGTTCGTATGCGCACTTATCTGTCCACTCGTCGTTTGATGGCCGCTGCCGGCGGCGCCGCCCTCCTTGCGATGGGCGTGCTCACCGCGGGTTGTAGCAGCAACGGCGGGCAGTCGCCGTCGACCACCACCACAACGACGACGACCTCGTCGCCGTCTCCATCGGCGACGCCGACGGAGAAGAGCATCAGCCCCACCGGCGGCAACCTGTTCAGTCCGGGCGTCACCGCACCGGGCGCGCCGACCGTGGCACCGGGTCTGCATCCGGGTCTCAACGGCAACAACTGACCGTCGGCGAAAATCGGCTCCTGGAAACATCTTTGAGCCACTAGGCTCGCAGGATGACTCGCCCCACTCTGCGTGAACTGTCCAGCCTGCCTGTCGAACCGGTCCGCCTCGCGGACTCGGCTCTGGTTCTGATCGACTGCCAGAACACCTACACGCAAGGGGTGATGGAGCTCGAGGGCGTGCAGGACGCGCTCGATGAGGCCGCCGCACTGCTCGACCGTGCCCGCACGGCCGGCATCCCCGTCATCCACATCCAGCACGACGACGGGCCGGGCTCGCTGTACGACATTGGGGGCGAGTCCGGCGCGATCGTTGACCGGGTGGCGCCGCGCGGCGACGAGCCGGTGATCGTCAAGCAGTACCCGAACTCGTTCGTACAGACCGATCTCGATGAGCGGCTCAAGGCGCTGGGCGCGTCGAACCTGGTGCTCGCCGGCTTCATGACGCACATGTGCGTGAACTCCACCGCCCGCGGCGCGTTCAGTCTCGGCTACGCGCCGACGGTCGTGGCCGCCGCGACGGCGACGCGCACCCTGGCCGGGCCCGACGGCCAGGCAGTACCGGCCGCGGCACTGCAGGCGGCGAGCCTCGCCGGCCTGGCTGATCTGGTCGCGGTGGTGGCGCCCAACGTCGCAGCTATTCCGGACTAATCCGGCCCGGAATGGCATGATTGGCTGATGCGGATGTCAGCCAAGGCGGAGTACGCCGTCCGCGCCATGGTCGAACTGGCCGCCGCCGACACGGGTGTGCTGGTGAAAACCGACGACCTGGCCAAGGCGCAGGGCATCCCCGCGCAGTTCCTCGTCGACATCCTGACCAACCTGCGTACCGACCGTCTGGTGCGCAGCCACCGCGGCCGCGACGGCGGCTACGAGCTGGCCCGGCCGGCCGCGGACATCAGCATCGCCGACGTCCTGCGCTGCATCGACGGTCCGCTGGCGAGCGTCCGGGACATCGGGCTCGGCGACCTGCCGTACTCCGGGCCGACGGCGTCGCTCACCGATGTGTGGCGCGCCCTGCGCGCCAGCATGCGCTCGGTGCTCGAACAGACCAGCCTCGCCGACGTGGCCACCGGCAAGCTCCCGGACCACGTCAGCACGCTGGCGGGGGACTACCGCACCCAGGAAGCCCGCCGCGGCCACTAACTTCTTTCCCGCGAGCGGCCGTGTTTGTACGCCGACACACCGTGATTCGCGTGCAATTTCGTCGCGCTCGCGGCGCATGACTGGCCGCTGAATGCTCGCCCGTGCTCAGCCGCCTGAGCCGTACGGCCGGGTGATGATCTCCAGGTAATGCCCGCTGGGATCCTGGAAGTAGACGCCCCGGCCACCGTCGTTGCGATTGATCTCGCCGGGATGCTGACCGCGCGGATCGGCCCAATGTTGCAGTCCGCGTTCACGAATCCGGTCGTAGATCGCGGTGAATTCCTCCTCCGACACCAGGAAGGCATAGTGCTGGGGGACGACCTTGGTGCCCTCCGGGACTTGGGCGAAATCGAGGCTGACGCCGTGGTTCAGTTCGACGGCGAGGAATAGCCCGCCTTCTTGGGCGGGAGGCAAACCGAAGAGCTCGGTGAAAAAAGTGGCCGCGGCCGAGCGGTCGGTCGAGTGGACGATGGTGTGGTTGAAGGTGATGGCCATATCCCTCCGTTCTACCCGTTCACGTGCGTCGCGTCACTGCCGGTGTGGGCGGCCCCTGCCTGTCATGATCTAGGTATGGCGTTCGACCTGCGTGAGCTGGCAGTTCCGGTGATCGTCGCGCCGATGGCCGGCGGGCCGTCGACGCCCGAGCTGGCCGCGGCGGGTTCGACGGCCGGTGGCCTGGGATTCGTGGCGGCCGGCTACCTGACGGCCCAGACGCTCGCCGACCGCATCACCGCCGCACGCGCGCTGACCACCGGCCCGCTGGGCGTGAATCTCTTTGCCTCGCAGCCCAGTACCGTCGAGGCGCGAGAGATCGAGCGGTACGCGACTGAACTCGCCGGTGAAGCCACCCGCTACGGGGCCGCGCTCGGCGATCCGACATTCAACGATGACGACTGGGCGGCCAAGCTCGACGTCGTCGCCGACCTGCGGCCCGACGTCGTGTCCTTCACCTTCGGCGGGCCCACCGCCGACGAGTGCGCGCGGTTGCGGCAGGCCGGTATCACCACGGTCGCAACCGTCACCACCGCGAACGAAGCCGCGCAGGCCGTAGCCACGGGTGTCGACGCCCTCGCCGTGCAGGGCCCCGACGCCGGCGGCCACCGCGGCACCTACGACCCGCTGGCCGCGCCCGCCACGCAGCCACTCACCGAACTGCTGGCCGACGTGCTCGCCGCGACGGAACTGCCCGTCGTCGCGGCCGGCGGCCTGATGACCGCCGACGACGTCGCCGCCGTCATCGCCGCCGGTGCGGTGGCCGCACAACTCGGCACGGCGTTTCTGCTCGCCGACGAGTCGGGCTCCAGTCCCGTGCACCGCGCCGCGCTCGTCGATCCGCGGTTCACCGAAACCGTTGTCACGAAAGCTTTCTCGGGGCGCTACGCCCGCGGGCTGCGCAACCGGTTCATCGACGAACACGACGCGCAGGCGCCGCTGGGCTATCCCGAGGTCCACTACCTCACCAGCCCGCTGCGCAAGGCTGCAGTGGCGGCCGGGGATCCGGATGGGACGAACGTCTGGGCGGGCACCGGATTCCGGAAGATCCGGTCAGGTCCGGTCGCCGACATCATGGCCGGGCTCGTGTGAGCGTCGTGAAAGGAGCAGGCATGCGAACCGTTGTCGCGATCCCATTGGCGGTGGCCTGCGCCTGGCCGATCACCGTCGCTCATGCCGACCCCGTCCAGTTACCGCGTTGTGCCACTGCGCAATTGACACCGAGCCTCGGCCCGCCCGACGGTGCTGCCGGGACGACGTTCTATCCGGTGATCCTCAAGAACTCCGGCGACGCCCCGTGCAGCATGTCGGGTTATCCGTCAGTGTCCTTCATCGCGGGCTCCGACAATCATGTGGTCGGCGTGGCCGCCAATCAGGACGCGGAAACCGTCATCGGTGTCGTGGTGATCGAACCAGGCCAGTCCACCGCGGCGAACCTGGGCATCGTCAACGCGGGCAACTTCCCGGCCGACTGTGATGCCGTGCCGGTCAGCGGCTTGCAGGTCAACCTGCCGGGGGATACCGCGCCGATCATCATCGGCCACGCTGATACCGCTTGTGCCAGTACGGCTTACCCAACGCTGCGGGTGGGGCCGTTCACCGGCGCGTAGTGATGGTGATGCTGCCGTCATCGGTCCGTGCGGTGATCTGCGAGACGGCACGGGCCGGGTCCTCGGTCTGCGGCACCCGCACCTGCGCGTGGTCGCCCGCCTGTGCCCGCACCAGGTACGGCCCACCGGTCGGCACGGTGAGGTCGATGTCCGAGTCCCGATTGGTGACCTCGACGGTGCGCGGGGCGACCTCTTTGAAGTCCACGCCGATGTGACCGTCGGTGGACTCGGCGACGAACGCATCGGTGACCACGATCGGGTCGCGGGTCTGGATATCGCCGCTCTGCGTATGGATCTCGATCCGGCGGGCGTTGCCGCCGAGCACGACGGCGCCGTCGGTGTTGTGCACCGTCAGCTGATCCAGGTCGGTCTGGCTCAGCATCACACCGACCTGTTGTTTGGTGGTGACCGAAAGCCGGTGCGCCACATCGGGCGGCAGCGTCACCATGATCTCCCCGGGCGGGCCGAAGTCGAACAGCGGGGACGGTTCACCGGTCACCGTGAGGCTGACGGCGCCGCCGTTGCGGGTGACCTTCAAGGCCTGGTGGTCGTCTTTTGCGGTGTTGAGCAACCGCATCCGGACGCGTGGCTCGTTGACGTTGCGGTCGCTGGTGATCCTGATGGCGGTCGGCAGGTCGCCGGTGTCGATCGTCAGAGAGCTGAAGTCGGCCGGCAGGGTCTCGGTTTCGGCGGCGACGCGCACCGAGCTGATGCCCCAGGCCAATCCGCCGATTCCCGCGGCCGCCGACAGCGTCACGACGACGGCGGTCACCACCAGCAGCGAGCGCATTGCCGACCGACCACCCGGGGTCAGCGCGGGCGGTGTGGCGGCATCGGACAGTGGTGCGGTATCCAGATTCGAAGTCATGGGAAAGTCCTTTTCTCTCTTCAGGATTCGAGATAGCGCAAGACGGCGAGGACACGCCGGTTCTCGCTGTCGTCGGGGGTCAGGTCCAGCTTGGTGAAGATCGACGCGATGTGTTTTTCGGCGGAGCCGATCGACACGTGCAGCAGCGCGGCGATGGCCGAGTTTGTCTTGCCTTCCGCCATCAGCTGCATCACCTCCTGCTCACGCGGGGTGAGTACGGCCAGGGTGGAGCGCCGGTGCGTGCGTACCAGGATTTGGGACACCACTTCGGGGTCCAGGACGGTGCCACCGGTGCCCACCGTGGTGACGGCGTCCAGGAACGCCGGGACGTCGGCGACCCGGTCCTTCAGCAGGTAGCCGAAACCCCTTGTGTCCGAGGCGATCAGGTCGGCCGCGTACCGTTCTTCGACATAGTGCGACAGCACCAGCACCGGTGACTCGGGATTCTGGCTGCGCAGCAGCGCGGCGGCGCGGATGCCCTCGTCGGTGAAGGTCGGCGGCATCCGGACATCGACGATGACGAGGTCGGGGTTGTGCTGGTTGACGGCACGCAGCAGTTCGGTGGCATCGGGCACCCCGGCGAGCACGTCGTGGCCGGCGTCGATCAGGATGCGCTCGATACCCGCGCGCAGCAGGGCCGAATCTTCGGCGATCACAATGCGCATGGCAGTACCGCCGTCACGGTCGTCGTTCCGGTTTCGGGGCTCGAGACGGCGAAGGTGCCCCGCGCCGCGCGCACCCGCTCACCGAGTCCACGCAGGCCCGTCGTGTCATCGCCGGTGGTCTGGGCCCCGCCGATGCCGTCGTCGAACACCGAGATGTGCAGTTGGTCGGTGGGCTCGTGGTAGCGCACCGTGACGACGGCGTGGGTGGCCTGGGCGTGCTTGGCGATGTTGGTCAACGACTCGGCGACGACGAAGTACGCGCACGACTCGACCTCATCGGAAAAGCGTTTCGGCAGTTGCAGTTCCAGCGTCACCGGCACGCCGGCGGTCTCGGTGCGCTGCACCACCGCCGACAGCGCGGCATCCAGGCCACGGTCGGCCAGGATCGTCGGCGCGATGCCGCGCACCACATTTCGCAGTTCGAGCAGAGCGGCCTTGGCGTCGTCATGTGCCTCGGCGATCAGCTTGCGGGCCTCGGGCAGGTCCGAGTCGAGCTTGGTCTGCGCCAGCCCGATCGTCATGGCCAACGACACGAGCCGGGGCTGCACACTGTCGTGCAGATCGCGTTCGATGCGATGCCGTTCGGTGGACGCCGACGACACCGCGCCGCGGCGGGCCTGGTGCAGGGCACTGACCTCATGCTGCAGTGCCGCCGTCGGCGATGCCGGCAGGAGCCACCGGTCGATGGCGGCGTCCACTCGGGGCCCGAACACCAGGATGCCCGCGGCGGCGGCCAGCGCGATGGCGGCCAGCAGCCAGGACAGCGGCGGGGAGATGAAGCTCAGGCCGGCAGCGGGATCACTGTTGTGGATCGCGGTCGCCGCGGCAGGACCGAGCAACGCGAACGCGAGGAGGGTGAACGCCAGTCCGACCGCGAAGATGTCGAAGACCATGCGCAGGTAGCTGTGTCCCAACACCTTCCAGAACCGGCCGCTGCTGACGTCCAACCACAGTTGATGCGCCCAGCCTTGAAAACCGCTGTAGGGCGTCAGCTTTCGGTACGGGACGGCGATGCCGAAGCCAAATACCGCCTCGCTGCGCACCCGCTCCACCCGGTCGGTGGCGCGGACGGCGTAGACGAACACCAGCCCGCCGAACACCGTCCCGATCACCGAGGGGATCGAGGTGACGGCGAGGATGAGCAGGGACAGCGGTATCCAGAACCAGATCATGCCGGCGACGGCGCCGACGATCATCGACGACGTGGGCACGACACCGAGATCGGATGCGCGCTGCACGGCCGGTGCCGTTGTCGGATGTGTCGGCTCGACCGACGCGGGGTCTGTAGCTGTTGCGACCATGCCTCCAACTTAGGCACCGGCGGAGTCCGGGGACACGGCGTTTTCCCACGACATCTCTGGGGGTAAACCCCCACCGGTTCGCCCTGTACCGGGCCTTGCCGGCCCACCCGTGACCAGAGCCTTACCGGTCAACCCGAACCCTCGCGCTGGACGCGCATGCCAGAATCGGCTGTGTGCAGATCGGGATGACGATGCCAGTGATGGAGCCCAACCTCGATGCGGCAACGCTGACGGCCTGGGCAAGAGTGATCGACGGCGGGCCCTTCTCGTCCCTGTGCTGGGGCGAGCGCATCGCGTTCGACAACCCCGATTCGCTGACGCTGCTCGGCGCACTGGCGGCCTGGACCGACCGGGTACGGCTGGTCACCACGGTGATCGTCCCGCAATTGCATGATCCGGTGATGCTGGCGAAAGCGCTTGCCACCGGCGACATGCTCAGCGGTGGACGGCTGACGGTCGGCCTCGGCGTCGGGGGCCGGCACGAAGACTACAACGCCGTCGGCGCCGACCCGAAGACCCAGACCATGCGCGGCATGGCCGAACGTGTCGCGCTGATGAAGCGCGTGTGGGCGGGGGAGAAGCTCACCGAATCCGTGCTGCCCGTCGGGCCCGAGACTGTTCAGCCGGGCGGCCCGCGATTGCTGGTCGGCACCATCGGTCCGAAAACCGTACGCAGCGCGGCCAATTGGGCGGACGGCATGGCGGGTACCACGCTGGACCTCAACGTGGAGCGCGAGAGCGAACTGTTCGACGTCGCCCGGGAGGCCTGGGCCGAGGCGGGAAAACCCAAGCCGCACTTGGCCACGTCGTTCTGGTTCGCCCTCGGTGAGAAAGACGAGGCGCGCAGCCAGGTGCACCGGCACCTGCGCCGGTACATGAACTGGATTCCGGAGGAGTACGTCGACGCGATGGCGCCGACCACGGGCTGGGCCGGCACCGAAGACGAATTGCTCGACGTGCTGCAGAAGTTCGACGACATCGGCACCGACGAGGTGCATCTCATCCCCACCAGCTCGGACATCGACCAGCTGCGTCGGGTGGCCGACGTGGTCAAGGATTTCACCGGAGAGGCGGCGCTATGAGTCGTGCGACGGACGTGCTGGCCGGCTTGCCCGAGGTGCGGGTGTGGCAGGAGGACCTGTACCGCGATCTGCACGAGCACCCGGAGCTGTCACACCAGGAACATCGCACCGCAAAGCTGGTGTCGGACAAGCTGACCGAGCTCGGTTATGAGGTGACCGCCGGCATCGGCGGCACCGGCGTCGTGGGCATCCTGCGCAACGGGGACGGCGCGTCGGTGCTGATGCGGGCCGACATGGACGCGCTGCCCGTTGCCGAGGCCACCGGGCTGCCCTACGCGAGCACCGTGCGCGGCACCGACGGCGCCGGCAAGGACGTGCCCGTCATGCACGCATGCGGCCACGACACCCATGTCACCTGTCTGCTCGGCGCGGCCGCGCTGCTGGCCGATGGGCGAGATCACTGGCAGGGCACCGCGATTGCGCTGTTCCAGCCCGCCGAAGAGGTTGGTGGCGGTGCCGCCGGCATGGTCGCCGACGGGCTGGCGGACGTCGTCGGCAAGGTCGACGTGGCGCTGGGACAGCATGTCGCGCCGGCGCCGGCCGGATTCGTCGGCACCCGCAGCGGGCCGGTCATGGCCGCGGCCGACAGCATCCGCGTGACGGTGTACGGGCGCGGCGGCCACGGCTCCATGCCCAACGCCACCATCGATCCCGTCGTGCTGGCCGCGATGATCGTGATCCGGCTGCAGACCATCGTGTCGCGTGAAGTCGCGCCGACCGAGACCGTCGTGCTCACCGTCGGCAGCATCAATTCGGGCACCAAGAGCAACATCATCGGTGACCACGCCGTGCTGGAACTGAACCTGCGCACCTACGACGACGCCGTGCGCACCGCGGTCATCGCGGCCGTGAAGCGCATCGTCATCGCAGAGTGCCAGGCGTCGGATTCACCGAAAGAGCCGGAATTCGAGTTCTACGACCAGTTTCCGGTCACCGACAACGACGAAGCCGCCACCGCCCGTGTGCACGACGCCTTCGTCGAACAGTTCGGCGACCGCGTGCTGGCCATCCCGCAGGCCTCCGCGAGTGAGGATTTCAGCGACATCCCCCGGGCGCTCGGTGTGCCGTACACCTACTGGATGTTCGGTGGCATCGATGCCGCGGAATTCACCCGCGCCGCCGAAGCCGGCCGGATCAGCCAGGACATCCCGGTGAACCACTCGCCGACGTTCGGCCCGGTGATTCAGCCGACGCTCGACACCGGCACCGAGGCACTCGTGGTGGCCGCGCTGTCCTGGTTGTAGTCCTTTGGGCGGTAGGCGATCTCGAAGACGCACGCCGCCAGCACGCAGAGTGCGATCGCTTCGATCATCTGGATGATCAGCATCGTCCACGTGGTGTGGGAGACGGCGACGAAGAACTGCATGTTGGGGATGACGACGAACAAGCCGCCCCAGATGCCCCACCAGGCGGCCTTTCCCAACCCGCGGCCGGGGTACAGCCGCAGGAACAGGAAGCACAGCATCGTCAGCTGCAGGACGTATGTGAACCCGAGAAACGGGAACAGGCCCATGATTTCGGCCAGCGGGCGCTGCGGGTAGTCGGCCGCCGGGTAACTGTTGCCGAACAGTGCCGGTCCCGCGGTCTTGTGGAAGACGACGTCGAGGATGAACGTCAGGATCGACACCGGCACCGCGATCACCAAGAAGCGTCCCCACCCAAATTGCTTGCCCATGACATCCTTTCGATCGCGAGATTCGGATCGTTGATATCTCGGTTGGGCGCGCTGCGGGTCGCGGCTTCCCGGCAGCCGGACAGTGCCTGACGGAAAGATCCGGCAAAACCGCGTTTGACCAGCACTTCGACGGGTAACCTCCGCGTTGGACACTGCCTCGGTGTGGGACGGGAGTAACGGTGAAGATCAAACTTGTGGCGCCCGTGGGCATCGCCGCGATCGCGCTGGGTATGGCCGGCATGACGGCGGGCTCCGCCTCGGCCGCCAACAACATCAAGCCCTTCGGTCAGCAGGAGACGCTGAATGAGATCGGCTATACGGTCAAGGGCTTGAAGCCGAGTTCGGACCCCGTGCCGCACAACGGCCGGCTCTACTCGGCGACCGTCACGGTCGAAGGGGTCGGCGGCTGGGCCAACCCGATCGTCGGGTTCTTCAACGCCCGCGCCGAGAGCGGCGCGAACTACCGCGTCATCGGCGGGGGCGTGCCGTCGGCACCGCCCGGCGGGACGACGACCGGCAAGCTCTACTTCGACGTCGTCGGTGAGGCGCCGAACAGCGTCGTCTACAACGACGGATTCCAGGACCTGATGGTGTGGGTTCCTCGCCCTTCCGCGAGTGTCGTAGCTGCTGCCGACGCCGACGACGACGTCGTCGGGACCAGCGAGATCATCACCGCACCGGCCGCCGAGAGCACACCGCCCGCCGAGGGGACGTCGACAGGCGGCAATTTCTTCGCCCCTGAAGTCGTCGCGCCGCCGCCCTTCGAGCTGACCGAAGCCGAGGTGGCGTCGCCGGGATACAACGAGGGTGGCCGTCGCTGAGCAAGCTCTGATTGCGGCTGGGGGATTCTTGGGCTGGCACGACGTGCGGAACCACACGTAAAAGCCTGATTGGGTGCCCCCGGCAGGATTCGAACCTGCGGCCTTCTGCTCCGGAGGCAGACGCTCTATCCCCTGAGCTACGGGGGCGCTTGATGCTGGCGAGCCAGCGGCGCCGTTGGGCGATCACAGACTAGCGCATCGGTGGCCCGCCTCCCGAATCGGTGCGGACTGCCTACCGACCAGCAGGTGACCGATGACAAGCCTGAGCAGCTCAGCCCATAGGATGGACCCCCGTGACCCCCGCCGATCTGGCTGAACTGCTCAAGAACACCGCCGCCGTGGTCCTGGTCGAACACGACCTGGACATCGCCGCGCTGCCCGAAACAGTGGCCATCGAGCGTCCCCGCAACCCCGAGCACGGCGACTACGCCACCAACCTGGCGCTGCAGCTGGGCAAGAAGGTCGGCGTCAACCCGCGTGACCTGGCCGAATGGCTCGCAGAGCGGCTGAACGACGCCGACGGTATCGCCGACGCTACGGTCGCCGGTCCGGGCTTCGTCAACCTGCGCATCGAGGCGTCCGCGCAGAGCGTCGTCGTTCTCAACGTCTTGGGCGCCGGCGACCGCTACGGCACGTCCGAGGAGCTCAAGGGCCGCCACATCAACCTGGAGTTCGTCTCGGCGAACCCGACCGGGCCCATCCACATCGGCGGCACCCGCTGGGCCGCCGTCGGTGACGCGCTGGGCCGCCTGCTGGCCACGCAGGACGCCACCGTCGTCCGCGAGTACTACTTCAACGACCACGGCGGGCAGATCGACCGCTTCGCGCGCTCTCTGGTCGCGGCCGCCAAGGGCGAGCCGGCCCCCGAGGACGGCTACGGCGGCGACTACATCAAGGACATCGCCGCCGACGTCGTGGCCAAGCGGCCCGACGCCCTGAGCCTGCCGGCCGACGAGTGTCAGGAAGCCTTCCGCGAGCTCGGCGTGGATTTGATGTTCGGCCAGATCAAGCAGTCGCTGCACGACTTCGGCACCGACTTCGATGTCTACACCCACGAAGACTCGATGCACACCTCGGGCCGGGTGGAGCAGGCCATCGAGAAGCTGCGCGACAACGGCTCGATCTACGAGCAGGACGGCGCAATCTGGTTGCGCACCACCGACTTCGGTGACGACAAGGACCGCGTCGTCATCAAGAGCGACGGCAACCCGGCGTACGTCGCCGGTGACATCGCGTACTACCTGGACAAGCGCCAGCGCGGGTTCGACCTGTGCATCTACATGCTCGGCGCCGACCACCACGGCTACATCGGCCGTCTGAAGGCCGTCGCCGCCGCGCTCGGCGAGGACCCTGACACCGTCGAGGTGCTGATCGGCCAGATGGTCAACCTGGTCAAGGATGGCCAGCCGATGCGCATGAGCAAGCGCGCCGGCACCGTGATCACCCTGGAGGACCTGGTCGACGCCATCGGCGTGGACGCGGCCCGCTACGTGCTGATCCGGTCGTCGGTGAACAGCCCCATCGACATCGACCTGGGGCTGTGGGCCAGCGCGTCCAACGAAAACCCGGTCTATTACGTGCAATACGCGCACGCGCGGCTGTCGGCCCTGGCACGCAACGCCGCCGATCTCGGCTTGCAGTCGGACCTCGGTCACCTCGATCTGCTGAGCCACGATCGCGAAGCCACGCTGATGCGCACCATCGGCGAGTTCCCGCGGGTGCTCAAAACCGCTGCGGCCCTTCGGGAACCGCACCGCGTGTGCCGGTACCTGGAGGACCTGGCCGGTGACTACCACCGGTTCTACGACTCCTGCCGCGTGCTCCCCATGGGCGACGAAGAGCACAGCGACCTGCACCGCGCGCGCCTGGCGCTGTGCGCGGCGACCCGCCAGGTCATCGCCAACGGTCTGCAGATCCTCGGCGTGAGCGCACCGGAGCGGATGTGAGCGGACAGCCGACCGGCAACGTGGTGCCGGAGAAGCCGCGGACGCCCGACGAGGTCAACCTGTTGGCGCCGAACGTCTGGCCGCGCAACCTGGTTCGGGGCGCCGACGGGCAGGTCAGCGTCGCCGGTGTGACGGTCGGCGCGTTGGCCGAGCAGTTCGGCACACCGCTGTTCGTCATCGACGAGGACGACTTCCGGTCGCGATGCCGCGAGATCGCCGACTCGTTCGGTGGCGGCGAGCACGTGCACTACGCCGGCAAGGCGTTCCTGTGCGCCGAGATCGCGCGCTGGGTCGCGCAGGAGGGTTTGTGCCTCGACGTCGCCACCGGCGGCGAGCTGGCCGTGGCCCTGCACGCCGGCTTCCCGGCCGAGCGCATCACCGTGCACGGCAACAACAAATCGGTTCCTGAGCTGACCGCCGCCGTCGCGGCCGGTGTCGGGCACATCGTGCTGGACTCCGAGATCGAGATCGAACGCCTCGAGGCCATCGCCGGCGCGGCCGGTGTGGTGCAGGACGTCCTGGTCCGCGTGACCCCGGGCGTCGAGGCGCACACCCACGAGTTCATCTCCACCGCGCACGAGGACCAGAAGTTCGGTCTCTCGCTGGCCAGCGGCGCGGCAATGGATGCGGTGCGCAAGGTTTTCGCCACCGACAACCTGCGACTGGTCGGCCTGCACTGCCACGTCGGCTCGCAGATCTTCGACGTCGCCGGGTTCGAGATCGCGGCCCACCGCGTCATCGGCCTGCTGCGCGACGTCGTCGCCGAATTCGGTGTCGAGAAGACGGCACAGATGTCCGTCATGGATCTCGGTGGGGGACTGGGTATCTCGTACCTGCCCAGCGACGACCCGCCGCCCATGAAGGAGCTGGCCGACAAGCTCAAGGCCATCGTCAAGGCCGAGTCGGAGGCCGTGGGGCTGCCGACGCCCAAGCTGGTCGTGGAACCCGGCCGCGCCATCGCCGGCCCCGGCACCATCACGCTGTACGAGGTCGGCACCGTGAAAGACGTTGCCGTATCGGCCGACAAGTACCGGCGCTACGTCAGCGTCGACGGCGGCATGAGCGACAACATCCGGCCGTCGCTGTACGACGCCCAGTACGACGCCCGGCTGGTGTCGCGCGCCAGCGACGCCCCCGCGACGCTGGCCCGGATCGTCGGAAAGCATTGCGAGACGGGCGACATCATCGTCCGCGACACCTGGGTGTCCAGTGATGTCGGTCCTGGTGACCTGATCGCGGTCGCCGCCACCGGCGCGTACTGCTATTCGATGTCCAGCCGGTACAACCTGCTGACCCGTCCCGCGGTCGTCGCGGTGAAGGACGGCAACGCACGCCTGATCTTGCGTCGGGAGACCGTCGAAGACCTGTTGAGCCTGGAGGTGAGTGGTCAATGAGTGAAAAGCCAATCGGCGTAGCAGTTCTCGGACTCGGGAACGTCGGGACCGAGGTGGTCCGGATCATCGAGAACAGCGCTGACGACCTGGCCGCTCGCATCGGTGCGCCACTGGAGCTGCGCGGCGTCGGCGTCCGCAAGGTCGCCAAAGGCCGTGGCGTGCCCGTCGAGATGCTCACCGACGACATCGAGGCGCTGGTCTCGCGCGACGACGTCGACATCGTCATCGAGCTCATGGGCCCCGTCGAGCCGGCCCGCAAGGCCATCATGGCCGCGCTGGAGCAGGGCAAGTCGGTGGTCACCGCCAACAAGGCACTGATGGCGCAGTCCACCGGGGAACTCGCCCAGGCGGCCGAAAAGGCGCGCGTGGACCTGTATTTCGAGGCGGCCGTGGCCGGTGCGATCCCGGTGATCCGCCCGCTGACCCAGTCGCTCGCGGGTGACGTCGTGTGCCGGGTGGCGGGCATCGTCAACGGCACCACCAACTACATCCTGTCGGCGATGAGCGAGACCGGCGCCGACTACGCCGACGCGCTCGCCGAAGCCGGCGTGCTGGGCTACGCCGAGGCTGACCCGACCGCCGACGTCGAGGGCTACGACGCCGCCGCCAAGGCCGCCATCCTGGCGTCCATCGCGTTCCACACCCGGGTCACCGCCGACGACGTCTACCGCGAGGGCATGACGAAGGTCAGCGCCGCCGACTTCGAGTCCGCCAAGGCACTGGGCTGCACCATCAAGTTGCTGGCCATCTGTGAGCGGCTGACCACTGGTAAAGGCAAGCAACGGGTTTCGGCCCGCGTCTACCCGGCGCTGGTGCCGCTGGACCACCCGCTGGCCTCGGTCAACGGCGCGTTCAACGCGGTGTTCGTGGAGGCCGAGGCCGCCGGCGAGCTGATGTTCTACGGCCGCGGCGCCGGTGGGGCACCGACTGCGTCGGCCGTCATGGGTGACGTCGTCATGGCGGCGCGCAACCGCGTGCAGGGTGGGCGCGGTCCGCGGGAGTCCAAGTACGCCAAGCTGCCGATCGCCTCGATCGGCGCCATCGAGACCCGCTACTACGTCAGCATGAACGTCGCGGACAAGCCCGGGGTGTTGTCCTCTGTCGCAGCCGAATTCGGCAAGCGTGAGGTCAGCATCGCCGAGGTCCGCCAGGAGGGCATGGAGGACGAGTCCGGCGAGCGCAGCGGTGCCCGCATCGTCGTCGTCACCCACCGGGCCACCGACGAGGCGCTGTCGGAAACCGTTGCGGCCCTTGCCGATCACGAAGCGGTACAGAGCATCAACAGTGTGCTGCGCATGGAAGGAACCAGTAAGTAATGAGCGTGCACAAGCCGTGGCCCGGCCTGATCGAGGCCTACCGGGATCGTCTGCCCGGCACCGAGAACTGGACGCCGGTCACCCTGCTCGAGGGTGGCACCCCGCTGATCCACGCCAAGCGGCTCAGTGAACAGACCGGCTGCACAGTGCATTTGAAGGTCGAGGGCCTCAACCCCACCGGTTCGTTCAAGGACCGTGGCATGACCATGGCCGTGAGCGACGCCGTCGCCCGCGGCCAGAAGGCCGTGCTGTGCGCGTCCACCGGCAACACCTCGGCGTCGGCGGCGGCCTACGCCGCGCGTGCCGGCATCACCTGCGCGGTGCTGATCCCGCAGGGCAAGATCGCCATGGGCAAGCTGGCGCAGGCAGTCATGCACGGCGCCAAGATCATTCAGGTCGACGGCAACTTCGACGACTGTCTGGAGCTGGCCCGCAAGCTGACCGCCGACTACCCGACCATCGCCCTGGTCAACTCCGTCAACCCGGTCCGCATCGAGGGTCAGAAGACCGCGGCTTTCGAGATCGTCGACGCGCTCGGCACCGCCCCTGACGTGCACTCGCTGCCCGTCGGCAACGCCGGCAACATCACCGCCTACTGGCGCGGTTACAGCGAATACCACCGTGACGGCGTGTCCGACCGGCTGCCCCGCATGCTCGGCACGCAGGCTGCCGGCGCGGCGCCTCTGGTGCTCGGCGAGCCGGTCAAGAACCCGGAGACCATCGCCACCGCGATCCGAATCGGTTCTCCGGCTTCGTGGGACGGCGCCGTGGCGGCCAAGGAGCAGTCGGACGGCCGCTTCCTCGCCGCCACCGACGAAGAGATCCTGGCTGCGTACCACCTGGTCGCCAAGGCTGAAGGCGTGTTCGTCGAGCCGGCCTCGGCGGCCAGCATCGCGGGTCTGCTCAAGTCCATCGAGGACGGCTGGGTCAAGCCCGGCTCGACCGTGGTCTGCACCGTCACCGGCAACGGCCTCAAGGATCCCGACAATGCCCTCAAGGGCATGCCCGAGGTCAAGGCCATCCCGGTCGACCCGACCGCCGTGGTCGAACAGCTCGGACTGGTCTGACGCAGTGACCGAAAACCTGCCCGCCGGCCTGCTCGCCACTGCCGTCGTCCCCGCCTCGAGCGCCAATCTCGGCCCCGGCTTCGACAGCCTTGGTCTGGCGTTGAGTCTGTACGACGAAATTCAGGCTGAGACAACCGATTCCGGCCTCGTCATCGAGGTGACGGGGGAGGGGGCCGGGCAGGTTCCGGAGGATGAGTCCCATCTGGTGGTGCGGGCGATCCGGCGTGGTCTCGAGGCCGGCGGCGTTTCGGCTTCCGGCCTGAACATCAAGTGCCGCAACGTCATTCCGCATTCGCGCGGCCTCGGCTCGTCGGCGGCCGCGGTGGTCGGCGGGCTGGCCGTCGCCAATGGTCTTATCGCCCAATCGGGTTCGCAGCCGCTGACGCTCGAGCAGCTGGTCCAGCTGTCGTCGGAGTTCGAGGGACATCCGGACAACGCCTCGGCCGCCGTGCTGGGCGGTGCGGTGGTGTCCTACACCGAGCCGGGCCCGGTGTACGCGGCCGCGCCGCTGACGCTGCATCCCGACATCCACCTCTTCCCGGCGATTCCGCAGGTGCGGTCGTCGACCGCGGAGACCCGCGCGGTGCTTCCCGAGCAGATCGCGCACAAGGACGCCACGTTCAACGTGAGCCGCGCCGCGCTCCTGGTGGTGGCGCTCACGCAGCGTCCGGATTTGCTCATGGCAGCCACCGAGGACGTGATGCACCAGCCGCAGCGCGCGGCGGCGATGCCGGCCTCGGCGGAATATCTGGCGATGCTCCGGCGTTCTGGCGTGGCAGCAGTGCTTTCTGGTGCTGGACCTGCGGTTATCGCATTCAGTACCGAACCCGAACTACCGGCCGAAGTCCTCGAATTCGGTGCGGCCAACGGTTTCGCCGTCGAGAAGATGGCGGTGGGCCAAGGGGTTCGCTGGACCGTCGGTGCCGGCGTTTAGCGGAGAGCACACGCCGAGTGGCAATTCTTGCTTCATTGTCGGATGAGAGATATTCTCGCAGCGTCCAGCAATCGCAGGCTCTAGTACCTGCGCCTACGGTAGGACAACCACTCTTCTCTTAGATGTTCAACTCGTGGACTGATGGTTCGCCGCACGGCGGCAAATCCTGGTGCTTGGCTGTTGCACTGCCTCAGCCGACCCGGCATTTGACGAATGCGGTTCGGGGAAGCCGTCCGACTGCGAACCAAACCCTCGCCTGATCAACTGCGCGAGGGCACAGAAAGGAAATCCGTGACTGATACGGACCTCTTCACCGCCGACGGCAACACTGATGCCCCGGCAACTGAAGCGCCGGCGGCCGGACGCTCCGGATCGCTGACCAGTCTTCTGCTCCCCGACCTGCGTGCGCTCGCCGCCGAGGTCGGCGTCAAGGGCACCTCCGGCATGCGCAAGAGCGAACTGATCGCCGCCATCCGGGAACACCGTGGCGAGGCCAACGGCGCCAAGGCCGAAGCCAAGGCCGCCAAGGCTGAAGCCAAGACCGAGACCAAGGCCGCCGAGGCCGTGAACGGCACCGACGCCCCCACCGAGGCCAAGGAAGCCCAGGCCCCGGCCGCGAACAACGACACCGACGCTGCCGCCTCCGCCGGCGAGCAGACCCCGCGCCGCGAGCGCCGTGGCGCGTCGCGCCGGGCCGGTGCGCCCGTCGACGGTGAAGCCGGCGATGCCGGTGACAAGCCTGCCGACAAGGCCGAGAACGCGGACAACGCTGACGCCCCGCGCGAGGAGCGCAACCGCGAGCGGAACGCCGACAACAGCAACCAGGGCGGCAACAAGGCCGAAGGTAACCAGGGCGGCAACCGCGACCAGGGTGGCAACCGCGACCGCGGTGGCGACAACCAGGGCGGCGGCAACCGCAACCAGGGCGGCAACCGCGATCAGGGCGGTAACCGCGACCAGGGCGACAACTCCAACAACAATGACGACGACGACAGCCGCCAGGGCCGTCGTGGCCGTCGATTCCGCGACCGCGACCGTCGTCGTCGTGGCGAGCGCGGCGACAACCAGGGCGGCAACGCCGAGACCGAACTGCGCGAGGACGACGTCCTGCAGCCGGTCGCCGGCATCCTCGACGTGCTGGACAACTACGCGTTCGTCCGCACCTCGGGCTACCTGGCCGGACCGAACGACGTGTACGTCTCGATGAACATGGTCCGCAAGAACGGCCTGCGCCGCGGCGACGCCGTGACCGGCGCCGTGCGGGTCCCACGCGAGGGCGAGAACACCGGTGGCGGCAACAACCCGCGCCAGAAGTTCAACCCGCTGGTGCGTCTGGACAGCGTCAACGGTGGTCCGGTCGAGGCCGCGCGCAACCGGCCCGACTTCACCAAGCTGACCCCGCTGTACCCGAACCAGCGACTGCGCCTGGAGACCACTCCGGAGCGGCTGACCACGCGTGTGATCGACCTGATCATGCCGATCGGTAAGGGCCAGCGTGCGCTGATCGTGTCCCCGCCGAAGGCCGGTAAGACGACGATCATGCAGGACATCGCCAACGCGATCACCAAGAACAACCCGGAATGCCACCTCATGGTGGTGCTCGTCGACGAGCGTCCGGAAGAGGTCACCGACATGCAGCGCTCGGTGAAGGGTGAGGTCATCGCCTCGACCTTCGACCGGCCGCCGTCAGACCACACCCAGGCCGCCGAGCTGGCCATCGAGCGGGCCAAGCGCCTGGTCGAGCAGGGCAAGGACGTCGTCGTGCTGCTGGACTCGATCACCCGCCTGGGCCGCGCGTACAACAACGCGTCGCCGGCGTCGGGCCGCATCCTGTCCGGTGGTGTCGACTCCACCGCGCTGTACCCGCCGAAGCGCTTCCTCGGTGCTGCGCGCAACATCGAGAACGGCGGCTCGCTGACCATCATCGCGACCGCGATGGTCGAGACCGGCTCCACCGGTGACACCGTCATCTTCGAGGAGTTCAAGGGCACGGGTAACGCCGAGCTCAAGCTCGACCGCAAGATCGCCGAGCGCCGCGTGTTCCCGGCCGTCGACGTCAACCCGTCCGGTACCCGTAAGGACGAGCTGCTGCTCGGCCCGGACGAGTTCGCGGTCGTGCACAAGCTGCGCCGGGTGCTGTCGGGTCTGGACCCGCACCAGGCCATCGACCTGCTGATGAGCCAGCTGCGCAAGACCAAGACCAACTACGAGTTCCTGGTTCAGGTCTCCAAGACCGCACCGGGCAACATGGACAACGACTAGGTGTCGTGACCTGGGAGGTTGTTGACGGCGTGCCTGCTTGAAATGGGGAGGACCTCCTGACGGAGTGGATGTGTCTGGCATTCACCCGTAGGAGGTCCTCGTGTCTCACGCTAACGCCCGTACCAACCTGTTCGCTCGTCGCCTGATCGTTGAGCGTGTCGCCGCGGGGTGGCCAGCGGCGCATGTGGCCGAGCAACTCGGCATTTCACGGTCCACGGTCTACAAGTGGCTGCGCCGATACGCCGAAGGCGGTGAAGCGGCACTGGCCGACCGATCCTCACGCCCGCATCACATGCCCCGGCGCACCAGCGACCGGGTCGAAAAGAAAGTGCTGGCCGCCCGGGCCCGCCGCAAGCGCGGTGCGGTGGTCCTGGCAGCGGAACTGAATCTGAATCCGTCGACGATCGGACGGATTCTCGCGCGCCATCACGTGCCGCATCTGTCGGCGATCGATCCGATCACCGGCACGTCGGTGCGTACCTCGCGGCGCCCAGCGAACCGCTATGAACATCGCCTACCGGGGGCCATGGTCCATGTCGATGTCAAAAAGCTCGGCCGCATCCCTGACGGTGGGGGTTGGCGGTTGCACGGACGCGACGCCAGAGTGTCAGTTGCTAACCGGCACAAGAAAACCAAGATCGGCTACGACTACATCCACACCGCCATCGATGACCGCACCCGGCTGGCCTACAGCGAAGTGCACACCGACGAAAAAGACCTCACCTGCGCAGCATTTCTGCACCGAGCCTTGGTCTGGTTCGCCGGCCACGGCGTGCGCGCGCGGCGGCTGCTGACAGACAACGCGATGGTTTACCGCCGCGGCACCAACTGGGGCTGGGTGTGCTCAGCGTGGCAGCTCAAACGCCGCTTCATCAAACCCAGCTGCCCCTGGACCAACGGCAAAGCCGAACGCTTCAACCGGACCCTGCTCAACGAATGGGCCTACGCCCGCCCGTGGACCTCCAACGGCCAACGCACACAAGGCCTTGACCGATTCCTCCACCGGTACAACACTCAACGAGGCCACTCCGCCCTCGGCGGAAAACCACCCATCAGTCGGCTCGCCGCCTGACAACAACGTGTCAGGTCACGACAACTAGGCCTCAGCCCACGCAAAAGCCCCCGGAATCACCAGATTCTGGGGGCTTTTGCGTTGTCCGTCAGGCTACGGCTGGGCCTTGAGGCCCGGCATCACGTAGCGGCGCACGTGCGCCAGCAGTTCGTCGGCGTTGTTGGCGTCCAGCCGCTGTCCGGGCATCGTCGCCAGTGACAGGATGACGCGCGCGATCCACTCGGCGGCGTCGTCGATATCGGTGTCGGGGTGGATTTCGCCGTTGTCGCGGGCCGCGACGAGGTACCGGGACCAGAAATCGGCGAGGTCGGGCACCAGGCCCTGCACGCCCGCGCCGGCGCAGGCGGCGAACTCGTCGGGCTCCTCGACGCGCAGTTTCATGAGCAGGGCGCCGGGATCGTCATACGCGGTACGGCCGTGCTGGATTCCGGTGATGATCTGGTTGTCCAGGCCTTCGATCGACGCCAGCATGGCGTGCGCGTCGGTCCAGTAGGCGTTGTTGAGCCGGACGATCGCGGCACCCAGCAGCGTCACCTTGTCGGGGAAATGCCGGTACAGCCAGCCGCGGGAGACGCCGGCAGCCTCGGCGACCTCGGATACCGTCGTGGCGCGAATTCCCTTGGCGCGCATGCACTCTTCAGCGGCATCGATCAACCGATCACGCACGCTTCTCGGGGATTCTGGACTTGCCACCGGGATGTCTCCTCACATGTCAACCGGGCGAACGACGATTCTGCCAGGGTGCTGACCCTGTTGCGCTACCCGTCAGCCATGGTAGACACTTTCAAGAATCTGTTCACTCCGGGCGGTACTCGTGATCGCCCACGCACCGGGAGCCCACATGGCGGACACCCTTCAGCAGTTGCTTCGCGAACGCGCCGACCAGGACACCGTCGCCGTCAAGTACGGCGAGACGACCTGGACCTGGCGAGAGTACGTCGCCGGAGCACAGGCACAGGCCGCCGCACTGATCAGCGAGGCCGACCCGCTGCGGCCGCTGCACGTGGGCACGCTGCTGGGCAACACCCCCGACATGCTCACGGCGCTCGCCGCCGCGGCCCTGGGCGGCTACGTGCTGTGCGGCATCAACAACACCCGTCGCGGTGAGGCGCTTGCCCGCGACATCGCCCGCGTCGAATGCCAGATCGTCCTCGTCGACGCCCAACACCGCGACCTGCTCGACGGTCTCAGCCTGCCCGGCGTCACCGTCGTCGACGTCACCGCGACCGACTGGCCGCAGCAGGACCTGACCCCGCATCGTGAAGTCGGGCCCGATGACACCTTCATGATGATCTTCACCTCCGGCACCAGCGGTGAGCCCAAGGCCGTCGAGGTGGCGCACTCCATCGTGCTGTTCTCCGCGGTGGCGCTCGTGCAGCGCTACGAGCTGACCGCCAACGACACGTGTTATCTGGCGATGCCGCTGTTCCACTCCAACGGCGTCTACGCCGGCTGGGGAGTCGCAGTCGGTGCCGGTGCGGCGATGGCGCCCGCGCAGTTCTCCGCGTCGGGGTTCCTCCCGGATATCCGCCGCTACGGCGCGACCTACATGAACTACGTCGGCAAGCCGCTGGCCTACATCCTGGCTACCGCCGAGCAGCCCGACGACCACGACAACCCGCTGCGCGTGGCGTTCGGCAACGAGGCCGCCGACCGCGACATCGACGAATTCAGCCGCCGCTTCGGCTGCAGCGTGTGGGACGGCTTCGGCTCGACCGAGCTTGCGATCATCATCACCCGCTCCGAGGGCACCCCCGCCGGCAGCGTCGGCAAGGGTTTCCCCGGCGTCGCCGTCTACGATCCCGAGACGGTCCAGGAGTGCGAGGTGGCGCGCTTCGACGACACCGGCGCCCTGATCAATGCCGAGGCGGCCACCGGCGAGCTGGTGAACACCAACGGCAGCGGCATGTTCCGCGGCTACCACAACGACCAGGGCGCGACGGATGAACGGCTGCGGCACGGCATGTACTGGTCGGGCGACCTGGCCTACCGCGACGCCGACGGCTGGATCTACCTCGCGGGCCGCACCGCCGACTGGATGCGCGTGGACGGAGAGAACATCACGGCGGCGCCCATCGAACGAATCCTGTTGCGGCACCCCGTGATCAGCCGTGTCGCGGTCTACCCGGTACCCGACGAGTTCGTCGGCGACCAGGTGATGGCCGCCATGGTGCTGCGCGACGGCCAGACCCTCGACCCGAAGTCGTTCGCGGAATTCCTCGCCACGCAGCCGGACATGTCGCCGAAGTCGTGGCCGCGGTACGTGTGGCTCGCCGACGATCTGCCCAGCACCGCGACCAACAAAATCCTCAAGCGGGAACTGGTTGCGCTGGGCACCGATCCGGCGGGCCGGGTGGTGTGGAAACGCGACGGCACGGAGTACGCGACTCTCGCCGAAAACTGATTTCGGCGGTTGTGTCCCCTCAATGGGTCCCCGTTCGTCTCATTGCTGTTGGACGATCAACCCAGAAGGAGACAACGATGAAATACGCAACGCTGATCTACATCAAGCCGGGCAGCCACGACACCGACATCACCGAGGAAGAGCACGCGGCCCTGACGGCCGAGTACGCGGCGCTTCGTCAGGACCCGCAGTGCGTCGGTGGCGGCCACCTGCAGCCCGTCGAAACCGCAACATCGGTTCGGGCCGACCTGATCACCGACGGTCCCTTCGCCGACACCAAAGAGGTGTTCGCCGGCTATTTCGTCATCGACGCCGAGAATCTCGACGAGGCCCTCAAATTCGCCCAGCGGATCCCGGCCGTGCGACTCGGTGGCGGCGTCGAAGTGCGGCCGCTCTTCGAGACCCCATTTGAGGGTGCCCACTGATCGACGCGATCTTCCAGCGCGAGTGGGGCCGGGTCCTGGCCGCGCTCATCGGCATCCTCGGCGACTTCGAGCTCGCCGAGGATGCCGCGCAGGAGGCATTCGTCCGCGCGGCCGAACGGTGGGCCCGCGACGGTGTGCCCGACGCGCCGGTGGCCTGGCTGGTGCGCACCGGTCGCAATCTCGCGATCGACCGCTTGCGCCGCGAGCAGACGCTGCGCGCCAAAACCCGGCTGCTCCAAGCGGATCAACAGGCAACCACCATGGATGACATCGACCTCGATGACAGCACCATCGGCGACGAGCGCCTGCAGCTGATCTTCATGTGCTGCCATCCGGCCCTGGCGCGTGAGGCCCAGGTGGCACTGACGCTGCGGGCTCTCGGCGGGCTGACCACGGCCGAGATCGGGCGGGCGTTCCTGGTTTCCGAGGACACCATGAAGCGCCGCCTGTCCCGCGCCAAGACCAAGATCAAGGCGACGAACATCCCGTTCGCCCTGCCGGCCGACCGGCTGCTGCCCGACCGCGTGGCGGCGGTGCTCGCGGTGATCTACCTGATCTTCAACCAGGGCTTCACCGAGCGGGGCGACCTCGCGGCCGAAGCGATCCGCCTCGGCCGCCTCCTGGCCGACCTCTTGGTCGACGAGCCCGAGGCCTACGGGCTGCTGGCCTTGATGCTGCTACACGATTCGCGGCGCTCGGCCCGCGTCGTCGACGGCCGGGTGGTGCCCCTCGCCGAACAGGACCGGACCCGGTACGACCAGGCCAAGGTCGACGCTGGACGGGCCGCGCTGGACCGCGCGCTGGCCCTGCGGCTGGCCGCCGGGCCATACGTTCTGCAGGCCGCCATCGCTTCGCTGCAGGCCGACGAGGAAATCGACTGGCACGAGGTCGTGGTCCTGTACGAGCGGCTCGAGGCGCTCACCGGATCGCCCGTCGTGGCGCTCAATCGTGCGGTGGCCGTCGCCGAGGCCGGCGATCCCGTCCGGGCGCTGGAGCTCATCGATGCCCTTGACCTGGGCGATTACCGCTATCTGCCGTCGACTCGCGCGGAGCTGCTGCGCCGCTTGGGCCGGACCGATGAGGCGCGGAGCGCGTTCGAGCGCGCCCTGGCGTTGGCGACGACCGAGCCGGAGCGACGATTTCTGGAGCGTCGCCTGGCCGAGCTGGGGCAGTGCAGTGCCGAGGAATAGTCACCGGCCCGCAGGCGTTTAGGACCTTGGCGGCTGACCTGGCATAATCGACCGCCGAACCCCCTCGGTTCCGGTTCACGTCCGAATTCTCGGGCGACCCGGCGCCATCGAACACAGAGGACCATGAAATGAAATCGGGTATTCACCCCGCATACGTCGAGACCACTGTGGTCTGCGGTTGCGGCAACAGCTTCCAGACTCGTAGCACCAAGGAAAGCGGCAACATCGTTGTCGAGGTGTGCTCGCAGTGCCACCCGTTCTACACGGGCAAGCAGAAGCTTCTCGACACCGGCGGCCGCGTGGCCCGCTTCGAGAAGCGGTACGGCAAGCGCACCGCCGGCTCGAAGGCCGCGTCCGAGAGCTAGCTTCGTCAACGGCGCCCGATCTGTCGCATTCGCGTCAGGTCCGGGCGCCGTTTTCGTATCCAGCATCCGGCACCCCAGATCAACCGCAGGAGTCCGAAAGTGGCACAGACCGATACCGCGCCCCGCATCGAGGCACTGCTGGCCGAGCACGCCGATCTCGAGCGGCAGCTGGGGGACCCGAACCTGCACGCCGACGCCGGCGCCGCCCGCAAGGTCGGTCGCCGCTTCGCGCAGGTGTCGCCGATCGTCGTCACCTACCGCAAGCTCGAGGCCGCCCAGGGTGACCTCGAAGCGGCGCGTGAGCTGGCCGCCGAGGACGCCGCGTTCGCCGCGGAGGTGCCTGAGCTGGAGGCCCGCGTCGCCGAGCTCGATGCCAAGCTGACCGACCTGCTGGCCCCTCGCGATCCGCACGACGCCGACGACGTCGTCCTCGAGGTGAAGTCCGGTGAGGGCGGCGAGGAATCGGCGCTGTTCGCGTCCGACCTCGCGCGCATGTACATCCGGTACGCCGAGCGCCACGGCTGGACCGTCACCGTGCTCGACGAGACCTGGTCGGATCTCGGCGGCTACAAGGACGCCACCATCACCATCGCCAGCAAGGGCGATTCCGCCGACGGCGTGTGGTCGCGCATGAAGTTCGAGGGCGGCGTGCACCGCGTGCAGCGCGTGCCCGTCACCGAATCGCAGGGCCGCGTGCACACCTCGGCCGCCGGCGTCCTGGTCTACCCGGAGCCCGAAGACGTCGAGCAGGTACAGATCGACGAATCCGACCTGCGGATCGACGTCTACCGCTCGTCTGGCAAGGGCGGCCAGGGCGTCAACACCACCGACTCGGCGGTGCGCATCACGCACCTGCCCACCGGCATCGTCGTCACCTGCCAGAACGAGCGCTCGCAGCTGCAGAACAAGGCCCGCGCCATGGTGGTGCTCGCCGCGCGCCTGCAGGCGCTGGCCGAGGAGCAGGCGTCCGCGGACGCCTCCGCGGACCGCGCCAGCCAGATCCGCACCGTCGACCGCAGCGAGCGCATCCGGACCTACAACTTCCCCGAGAACCGGATCGCCGACCACCGCATCAACTTCAAGGCCCACAACCTCGACCAGGTGCTCGACGGCGACATGGACGCGCTGCTCGACGCCCTCGCGGCCGCGGACAAGCAGGCCCGGCTCGCCGAGGGTGAATAGCATCCGGCAGGCGCTCGACGAGGCCACCACGACGTTGGCTGCGGCGGGCATCGATTCCGCCCGCGTCGACGCCGAGTACCTGGCGGCGCACATCGCCGGAGTCGATCGGGCCCGTCTGCTGTTCGTCGAGCCCGACGCGACGTTCTTCGCGGGCTACAGCGACGTCGTCGCGCGTCGCGCGCAGCGAATTCCCTTGCAGCACTTGATCGGAACCGCGGCATTCGGTCCGGTGGAAGTGCACGTCGGTCCGGGTGTGTTCATCCCACGGCCCGAGACCGAGGCCCTGCTGGAGTGGGCCATGAACCAGCCGCTGCCGTCGAGCCCGGTGATCGTGGACCTGTGCACGGGCTCGGGAGCGCTGGCCCTGGCCCTCGCGCACACCTGGCCGCAGGCGCAGGTCGTGGCAGTCGAGAAGTCCCCGGAAGCGTTGGTCTACGCCCGGCGCAACTGCGCCGGCAGCACCGTCGAGGTGCTGGAAGCTGATGTCACCGTTCCCAGCCTGCTGTCAGACAGGACCGGCACAGTGGACCTGCTGGTGTCCAACCCGCCGTACATCCCCGACGGCGCCGACCTCGACCCCGAAGTCATCGACCACGACCCGGCCGGCGCCCTGTTCGGCGGGCCCGACGGTATGTCCGTCATCGTGCCGATCATCGCGCTGGCGGCCCGGTTGTTGCGTCCCGGCGGCAAGTTGGGGATCGAACACGACGACACCACAGCCGATCAGGTGGTGGCCGCCTTGGACCGCGACGGTACGTTCGGTGACATCACCGCGCGGCGCGATCTGACCGGGCGGCCCCGGTTCGTCACCGCGACCCGACGGTAAAACGGGTCATGGCAACCGACGAAACGCTTGCGTGAGGAGTGATGCATGGAGACGTTCGACTGCGGTGATGCGGCCAAGCGCGCCACCGGGATCGCCTCGGCTATCAGTGCGCTCAAGGGCGGCCGCCTGGTCGTGCTGCCCACCGACACCGTCTACGGCCTGGGCGCCGACGCCTTCAACAGTGAGGCCGTCGCGGCGCTGCTGGCCGCGAAGGGGAGGGGCCGCAACATGCCGGTCCCGGTTCTCGTCGGCTCCTGGCGCACCATCGACGGGCTCGTCTACGCCGTGCCCCCGGCCGCCCGGGATCTGATCGAGGCGTTCTGGCCCGGCGCGTTGAGCCTTGTCGTGCGGCAGGCCCCGTCACTGTCGTGGGATCTCGGTGACACCAACGGCAGCGTGATGCTGCGCATGCCCCTGCATCCGGTGGCGATCGAGCTGCTGCGCGAGGTCGGCCCCATGGCCGTGTCCAGCGCCAACATCTCGGGTCAGCCGCCCGCGGTCAACGCCGACGAGGCGCGGGCGCAGCTGGGCGACAAGGTCGAGGTGTACCTGGACGCCGGACCGGCGACCAAGCAGTCCGCGTCCACCATCGTCGACCTCACCGGCACGACGCCGCGGGTGCTGCGGGAAGGGCCGATCTCCCTCGCGCAGATCGCCGAAGTGCTCAGCGTCGAAGCGGAGTCCCTGACCGGCGAGGTGTCGTGACCGTAGTTGCCGACGCAGGCCGGCTGCTCGCGCAGATCGATCGGGGCACCGGGGTTCCGCTCCGGGAGCTCGTGCTCGTCGGGCTCACCGCGGCGATCATCACCTACTTCGCCACGGGCTGGGTGCGGGCGCTGGCGTTTCGTTTCGGTGCCGTCGCCTACCCGCGCGAACGCGACGTCCACGTCCAGCCGGTCCCGCGCATGGGTGGGCTGGCCATGTACGTCGGAGTGGCCGCCGCGGTCTTGCTGGCGTCCCAATTGCCCGCACTCACCCGAGGTTTCGTCTATTCGTCCGGTATGCCGGCGGTGGTGGTGGCGGGCGGCCTGATCATGCTGATCGGCCTGATCGACGACCGCTGGGGCCTGGACGCCCTCACGAAGTTCGCCGGCCAGATCACCGCGGCCAGTGTCCTGGTCACCATGGGCGTCGCGTGGAGTGTGCTGTACATCCCGATCGGCGGCGTCGGCACCATCGTGCTGGACCAGGCGTCGTCGATCCTGCTGACCCTGGCGCTGACGGTGTCGATCGTCAACGCGATGAACTTCGTCGACGGCCTCGACGGCCTGGCCGCCGGCCTCGGGCTCATCACCGCGTCGGCCATCTGCATCTTCTCGGTCGGGCTGCTGCGCGACCACGGCGGTGACGTGCTGTTCTACCCGCCGGCCGTCATCTCGGTGGTGCTCGCCGGCGCCTGCCTGGGCTTCCTGCCGCACAACTTCCATCCGGCCCGCATCTTCATGGGGGACTCCGGGTCCATGCTCATCGGCCTGATGCTGGCGGCGGCGTCGACGACGGCGGCGGGCCCGATCTCGCAGAACGCCTACGGCGCGCGCGACGTTTTTGCTTTGCTGTCGCCATTCCTGTTGGTCGTTGCGGTGATGTTCGTACCGGCCCTCGACATGCTGCTGGCCATCGTGCGCCGCACCCGTGCCGGACTCAGCCCGTTCAGTCCCGACAAGATGCATCTGCACCACCGGCTGCTGCAGATCGGTCACTCGCACCGACGCGTCGTGCTGTTGATCTACCTATGGGTGGGCATCGTGGCGCTGGGGGCGGCGAGCACCATTTTCTTCGACCCCCGTTACACCGGTGCGGTGATGCTCGGGGCCATCCTGCTGGCCGCCATCTTCACCCTGATTCCGCTGCTGCGGCGGCGCGATGACCTGCCAGAAGGCGAGTACGACAAAAAGTAGTAGGCGCCCGTTTTCGGGTGCTCACCATGTGGTACGGTTCTGGCAGAACCCGAAAAACCTCGCGGGTTGCCGGCCCGGCCCATCGGTTCACACAAGCCGATCGGCGCCGAATGACGACCGACAAAGGGAGCTTCCCCTTGGGTGATTCCAGTGTGCCCGACGCGCTCGATGTGACCTTCGATACGCTCTGTGGGCACGCACACAGGATTGCCAGGTATATGGGGACGGCACTCGTGACCGCGGGATTGAGGTGAACACCATGACGACACCAGCGCAGGACGCGCCTTTGGTGTTGCCGGCAGTGGCTTTTCAGCCCGTGCGTTTGTTTGCTATCTCGCTCCTCGTGACAGCCATCGCGCTCGGTGGCGGATACGCAGTGAGCGGCAATCTGAAATTCGGCGCCTTCTTCGGTCTGGGGATGGCGCTCGGTCTGGCCAACGCCATGATGGTCCGTCGCGCGGTTGCCAAGGTCACCGCCAAGGACCACCCCCTGAAGATGCAGATGGCCGCCAACTCCGCGATGCGGCTGGTCGCCATCTCGGTGATCGCCCTGCTGATCACGTGGTTCTTCAAGCCAACCGGTATCGGCGTGCTGTTCGGGGTGGCATTGTTCCAGGCGATTCTTGTCATGAGCACCGCATTGCCGGTGATGAAGAAGGTCCGTGCCGGCCAACGTAACGGTGGCGGCGGCGACCAACCAGAAGCACACGACGGATCAGAAGCAAAGGACTGACGACCCAAGTGATTCAACAATTCACCGCCGAGGCCGCCATCGAGGTCGGCCACCACGAGCAGCACGAGCTGTGGGGCTACACCTTCAACGTCGACACGATCATCGCCACCAGCGTGGCCGCGGTCATCGTCATCGCGTTGGCCTTCATCGTGAAGGCCAAGGTGACCTCGACCGGAGTGCCCGGCGGTGTGCAGCTGTTCTTCGAAGCCATCACCATCCAGATGCGCCAGCAGATCGAGACCGCGATCGGTATGAAGATCGCGCCGTTCGTGCTGCCGCTGGCCGTCACGATCTTCACCTTCATCCTGATCTCCAACTGGCTCTCGGTCCTGCCGGTGCAGTTCGGTGGAGAAGACGGTGGCGCGAAGGAACTGCTTGCCCCGCCGGCCTCGGACATCAACTACGTGCTGGCGCTCGCGCTCTTCGTGTTCCTCTGCTACCACGCAGCGGGCATCTGGCGCCGTGGCGTCTTCGGTCACTTCAAGAAGCTGTTGAAGGGCCACGTCGCGGTCCTCGCGCCGATCAACATCGTCGAGGAGATCGCCAAGCCGGTTTCGCTGTCTCTGCGACTCTTCGGCAACATGTTCGCCGGAGGCATCCTGGTCGCGCTGATCGCGATGTTCCCCTGGTACGTGCAGTGGGCGCCGAACGCCATCTGGAAGACCTTCGACCTGTTCGTCGGCCTGATCCAGGCGTTCATCTTCGCGCTGCTGACGATCCTGTACTTCAGCCAGTCGATGGAACTCGACGAGCACCACTAAGTACCCGCAAGACCTGTAGGAACCACAAATAAGACCCTGGTAGCGCAGCTACCAGTTACCAAGGAGGAAAAAGAGAATGGCCGACGCAGCAACGAACGCCACTATCATCCAGGGCGCCCTCATCGGCGGTGGCTTGATCATGGCCGGTGGCGCCATCGGTGCCGGTATCGGTGACGGTATCGCCGGTAACGCGCTGATCTCGGGCATCGCCCGTCAGCCGGAGGCCCAGGGCCGCCTGTTCACCCCGTTCTTCATCACCGTCGGTCTGGTGGAAGCCGCGTACTTCATCAACCTGGCCTTCATGGCGCTCTTCGTGTTCGCCACCCCGGGCCTGTCGTAATCCGTCGACATGGGTGAATTGAGCGCAACCATCCTGGCCTCGGGCCAGGCAGCAGCGGAAGGCGGCGGGGGTCAGAACTTCCTGATCCCCAACGCGACCTTCTTCGTCGTGCTGATCATCTTCCTGATCGTGCTCGGCGTGATCGGCAAGTGGGTTGTGCCACCTGTCAGCAAGGTCTTGGTCGAACGCGAGGAAATGCTCGCCAAGACCGCTGCTGACAACCGGAAGTCGGCTGAGCAGGTGGCCGCCGCAGAGGCGGACTACAACGCGGCGATGGCGGGTGCTCGCACGGAGGCCTCGGCCATCCGTGACGAGGCCCGCAACGAGGGCCGCAAGGTCGTCGACCAGGCGCGTGCAGCGGCGAGTGGTGAGGTGGCCGAAACCCTCAAGGGTGCCGACCAGGCACTGTCCGCACAGCGACAGTCCACACAGACCGAACTGCAGTCGTCGGTCGACAACCTGTCCCAGACGCTGGCGAGCCGCATTCTCGGCGTCGAGTTGGCGGCTGACGTGAAATCAGGCGGGAGCCAGTAGATGGAAATCTTCATCGGGCAGCTGATCGGCTTTGCCGTCATCGTGGCCATCATCTGGAAGTACGTGGTACCTCCGGTGAAGGGCATGATGGCCAAGCAGCAGGAGGCCGTTCGCGTCGCGCTGGCCGAAAGTGCCGAAGCCGCACAGAAACTCGCGGACGCCGACAAGATGCACGCCAAGGCTCTTGCCGACGCGAAGGCGGAGTCGACCAAGGTGACCGACGAGGCGCGGCACGACTCGCAGCGCATCGTCGAGCAGCTCACCGAGCAGGCCGCCATCGACGCCGAGCGGATCAAGGCGCAGGGCGGCCAGCACGTCGAGCTGATGCGCCAGGGCGTCATCCGTGAGCTCCGTCAGGAGCTGGGCGCGGAGTCCGTCGCCAAGGCCGACGAGCTGGTGCGGCGCTACGTCGCCGAGCCCGGCGCGCAGGCCGGCACCGTCGACCGTTTCCTGGACGATCTCGAGCAGATGGCGCCGTCCTCGGCTGAGGTCGGCACCCACGCCGAGGCAAAGCTGCGGGCCGCGAGCCGGGAATCACTGACCGCGCTGGTCCAGAAGTTCGACGCGACCGCCAACGGCCTGGACGCGGCCGCGCTGACCGCGCTGGCCGATGATCTGGCCGCCGTCGCCCGGCTGCTGCTGACCGAGGTCAACCTCGGACGGCACCTGGCCGAGCCCGCCGACAACCCCGCCCCCAAGGTCGCTCTGCTGGACGCGGTGCTGTCCGGCAAGATCGGCGCCAACGCACTGGAACTGCTGCGTGCCGCGGTGTCTTCGCGGTGGTCGGAGCAGTCCGACCTGGTCGACGCCATCGAGCACGTCGCTCGCCTGGCACTGATCAAGCGGGCCGAGGTCAGCGGTGACGTCGCCGAGGTCGAGGATCAGCTGTTCCGGTTCAGCCGTGTGCTGGACGCGCAGCCGCGCCTCTCGACGCTGCTCGGTGACTACGGCACCCCGGTCGACGGCCGAGTTGCCTTGCTGGACAAGGTCCTTACCGGTGCCAACGGCTCGGCCAACAGCACCGTCAAGGCGCTGCTGACGCAGACCGTCAGCCTGCTGCGCGGTGAACGCGCCGACCAGGCCGTCCTTGATCTGGCCGAGCTGGCAGTCGCCCGCCGCGGCGAGGTGGTCGCCCACGTCGAAGCGGCCGCGGCCCTGTCGGATGCACAGCGGACCCGACTCACGTCGGTTCTGACCCGCATCTACGGCCACCCGGTGTCCGTCCAGCTGCATGTCGATCCGAGCCTCCTCGGTGGTCTGACCATCACCGTCGGCGACGAGGTGATCGACGGCTCCATCTCGTCACGACTGGCTGCCGCCTCCAACCGGCTGCCCGACTAACTCCGAAACACCCAAGACTAGGAAGACCAAAAACCATGGCAGAGTTGACAATCTCGGCTGCTGATATCGAAGGTGCCATCGAGAACTACGTAACGACGTTCTCGGCCTCAACCGATCGTGAAGAGATCGGCACTGTCGTCGACGCCGGTGACGGCATCGCACACGTCGAGGGTCTGCCCTCGGTCATGACCCAGGAACTCCTCGAGTTCCCCGGCGGTGTTCTGGGCGTGGCCCTGAACCTCGACGAGCACAGCGTGGGTACGGTCATCCTGGGTGAGTTCGAGAAGATCGAAGAGGGCCAGCAGGTCAAGCGCACCGGCGAGGTGCTCTCGGTGCCGGTCGGCGACGAGTTCCTGGGCCGCGTCATCAACCCGCTGGGTGAGCCGATCGACGGCCAGGGCGAGATCAAGGCCGAGACCCGTCGTGCCCTCGAGCTGCAGGCCCCGACCGTGGTTCAGCGCCAGAGCGTCAGCGAGCCGCTGCAGACCGGTATCAAGGCCATCGACGCCATGACCCCGATCGGCCGCGGCCAGCGTCAGCTGATCATCGGTGACCGCAAGACCGGCAAGACCGCCGTCTGCGTCGACACCATCCTGAACCAGCGCGAGGCCTGGGAGACCGGCGACCCGAAGCAGCAGGTGCGCTGCGTCTACGTCGCGATCGGCCAGAAGGGCACCACCATCGCCAGCGTGAAGCGCGCGCTGGAAGAGGGCGGCGCCATGGAGTACACGACCATCGTCGCGGCTCCCGCCTCTGACCCCGCCGGCTTCAAGTGGCTGGCCCCGTACACCGGCTCGGCCATCGGCCAGCACTGGATGTACAACGGCAAGCACGTCCTGATCGTGTTCGACGACCTGTCGAAGCAGGCCGACGCCTACCGCGCCATCTCGCTGCTGCTGCGTCGCCCGCCGGGCCGCGAGGCGTTCCCGGGTGACGTCTTCTACCTGCACTCGCGTCTGCTGGAGCGTTGCGCGAAGCTGTCCGACGAGCTCGGTGGCGGTTCGATGACGGGTCTGCCGGTCATCGAGACCAAGGCCAACGACATCTCGGCGTTCATCCCGACCAACGTCATCTCGATCACCGACGGTCAGTGCTTCCTGGAGTCCGACCTGTTCAACCAGGGTGTCCGCCCCGCCGTCAACGTCGGTGTGTCGGTGTCCCGCGTCGGTGGTGCCGCGCAGATCAAGGCGATGAAGGAAGTTGCCGGCTCGCTGCGTCTGGACCTGTCGCAGTACCGCGAGCTGGAGGCCTTCGCGGCCTTCGCCTCGGACCTGGACGCCGCTTCGAAGGCTCAGCTGGACCGCGGTGTGCGCCTGGTCGAGCTGCTGAAGCAGCCGCAGTACAGCCCGCTGGCCGTCGAGGACCAGGTCATCGAGATCTTCCTCGGTACCCAGGGCCACCTGGATTCGGTTCCGGCCGAAGACGTTTCGCGCTTCTCGTCCGAGCTGCTCGAGCACGTGAAGGCCAGCCACGCCGACATCCTCACCGGGATCAAGGAGACCAAGAAGCTCTCCGAGGAGAACGAGGAGAAGCTGGTCTCGGTGATCAACGAGTTCAAGAAGGGCTTCGCCGCCACCGACGGTAGCTCGGTCGTCGTCAAGGAAGCAGAGGCCGAGGCCCTGGATCCTGCTGAGCTCGGCCAGGAGTCGGTCAAGGTCAACAAGCCGGCACCGAAGAAGGCCTAGGTAACCAATGGCAGCCACACTGCGCGAGCTACGCGGACGTATCAAATCCGCCTCGTCGATCAAGAAGATCACGAAGGCGCAGGAGCTGATCGCCACGTCGCGAATCGCCAAGGCGCAGGCCCGGGTTGATGCAGCCCGGCCTTACGCCACCGAGATCACCAACATGCTCACCGAGCTTGCGGGGGCCAGCGCGCTGGACCACCCGCTGCTCGTGGAGCGGGCGAACCCGCGCCGTGCCGGGGTCCTGGTGGTGTCGTCCGACCGCGGCCTGTGCGGCGGTTACAACGCCAACGTCCTGCGTCGGGCCGAGGAACTGTTCACGTTGCTCCGCAACGAGGGCAAGGAGCCGGTGCTGTATGTCGTCGGCCGAAAGGCCTTGGGCTACTACAGCTTCCGTCAGCGCCCCGTCGCCGAGTCCTGGACCGGCTTCTCGGAGCGTCCGGAGTACGCCAACGCCAAGGAGATCGCCGACACCCTGGTGACGGCGTTCATGGCGGGTGCGGACGACGAGGGTGACGAACCGGGTGCCGACGGCATCTTGGGCGTCGACGAACTGCACATCGTGTCGACCGAGTTCAAGTCGATGCTGTCGCAGACCGCCGAAGCCGTGCGGATCGCCCCGCTGGCCGTCGAGTACACGGGGGAGCCGACCGAGGTCCACACCCTGTACTCGTTCGAGCCGAGTGCGGACGTTCTGTTCGACGCGTTGCTCCCTCGCTACATAGCGACCCGTGTCTACGCGGCACTGCTTGAGGCCGCGGCCTCGGAGTCGGCTTCGCGTCGACGCGCCATGAAGTCGGCAACGGACAACGCCGACGACCTGATCAAGGCCCTGACCCTCGCCGCGAACCGCGAGCGCCAGGCCCAGATCACCCAGGAAATCAGCGAAATCGTCGGTGGCGCCAACGCGCTGGCCGACGCGAAATAGGCCCCGTAGGAAGCGAAGAGAGATATGACTTCTGCCGTAGAGACCAAGACCACTGGTCGCGTGGTTCGCATCACCGGCCCGGTGGTGGACATCGAGTTCCCGCGTGGCTCTGTGCCCGAGCTGTTCAACGCTCTGCACGCCGACATCACCTTCGGTGCGCTGGCCAAGACCCTGACCCTCGAGGTTGCTCAGCACCTCGGTGACAACCTGGTGCGCTGCATCTCGATGCAGCCGACCGACGGTCTGGTGCGTGGCACCGACGTCCGCGACACCGGCGCCTCGATCTCGGTGCCCGTCGGCGACGGCGTCAAGGGCCACGTGTTCAACGCCCTGGGTGACTGCCTCGACGAGCCGGGTTACGGCAAGGAGTTCGAGCACTGGTCCATCCACCGCAAGCCGCCGGCCTTCGCCGACCTGGAGCCCCGCACCGAGATGCTGGAGACCGGTCTGAAGGTCGTCGACCTGCTCACGCCGTACGTGCGTGGTGGCAAGATCGCCCTGTTCGGTGGTGCCGGTGTCGGTAAGACGGTTCTGATCCAGGAGATGATCAACCGTATTGCCCGCAACTTCGGTGGTACCTCGGTGTTCGCCGGCGTCGGTGAGCGCACCCGTGAGGGCAACGACCTGTGGGTCGAGCTCGCGGACGCGAACGTGCTCAAGGACACCGCCCTCGTGTTCGGCCAGATGGACGAGCCGCCAGGCACCCGTATGCGCGTCGCCCTGTCGGCCCTGACCATGGCCGAGTACTTCCGCGACGAGCAGAACCAGGACGTGCTGCTCTTCATCGACAACATCTTCCGGTTCACCCAGGCCGGTTCCGAGGTCTCGACCCTGCTGGGTCGTATGCCTTCGGCCGTGGGTTACCAGCCGACGCTGGCCGACGAGATGGGTGAGCTCCAGGAGCGCATCACCTCGACCCGTGGTCGTTCCATCACCTCGATGCAGGCCGTGTACGTGCCCGCCGACGACTACACCGACCCGGCCCCGGCCACGACGTTCGCCCACCTGGACGCCACCACCGAGCTTTCTCGTGCGGTGTTCTCCAAGGGCATCTTCCCGGCCGTGGACCCGCTGGCGTCGTCCTCGACGATCCTGCACCCCAGCATCGTCGGCGACGAGCACTACCGGGTTGCTCAGGAAGTCATCCGTATCCTGCAGCGCTACAAGGACCTTCAGGACATCATCGCCATCCTCGGTATCGACGAACTGTCGGAAGAGGACAAGGTGCTGGTGTACCGCGCCCGTAAGATCGAGCGCTTCCTGAGCCAGAACATGATGGCCGCCGAGCAGTTCACCGGCCAGCCGGGTTCGACGGTGCCGCTGAAGGAGACCATCGAGGCGTTCGACCGTCTCGCCAAGGGCGACTTCGACCACCTGCCGGAGCAGGCGTTCTTCCTCATCGGTGGTCTCGACGACCTGGCGAAGAAGGCCGAAAGCCTCGGCGCCAAGCTGTGATGAGCGCTTGCGCGAAGAACCGACTGGCACAGACCGCTGTCAGTCTTAGTCGAAAGGTGGTGTGACATGGCCGAAATGGACGTCGAGATCGTCGCCGTCGAGCGCGCGCTGTGGACAGGTAAGGCCACATTCGTCTTCACTCGCACCACCGCCGGCGAGATCGGCATCCTGCCCCGGCACATCCCGTTGGTCGGCCAGCTGGTCGAGGACGCGATGGTCCGGGTCGAGCGCGAGGGCGAGGATGATCTGCGGATCGCCGTGTCCGGTGGGTTCCTCTCGGTAACCGAGGACACCGTGCGGATTCTGGTTGAAGATGCGGCGCTGGAGTCGGAGATCGATGCGCATGCGGCCAAGGCCGATGCCGCGTCGGACGACGAGGCGACCGCTGCGTGGGGCCGGGCGCGTCTGCGCGCCGTAGGCCAGCTCGACTGATACCCCGATGAGCGCGTCCATGTTGGTGATGGTCGCGCTCGTCGGCGTGTTGGTGCTGGCTGTTGCCGCACTGAGTTATCGGCTGTGGAAGTTGCGACAGGTTGGCGGCACTGCCGCCATCCTGCGCGACTACCCAGCTGCCGGCGGCCACGGGTGGCGGCATGGAGTCATGCGCTACCGCGGTGGTGAGGCCGGCTTTTATCGTTTGTCGAGCCTGCGATGGTGGCCGGACCGGAGACTGTCCCGTCGCGGCCTGGAAGTGGTCGGGCGCCGCGCCCCACGGGGCGACGAATTCGACATCATGACCATCGAAACGGTCATTCTCGAGCTGCGCGACAACAGTCCCGAACGGCGCAGCGGTTACGAAATCGCTTTGGACCGTGGAGCTTTGACAGCTTTCACGTCGTGGCTCGAGGCCCGGCCGTCGCCGCGCTCGCGCCGCCGCGCAGTCTGAATTCCCCTACTGAGTTCCGGTGTTGTCGGATTGCGGCGTCCCACCGCCGGGCTGCCACAGCACATCGCCATCCGGGTTCGCGACCCGCGACAGGATGAACAGCAGATCCGACAGTCGATTCAGATATTTGGCCGGCAGGACGCTGACCGAATCGCCGTGTTCATCGATGGCCTGCCAGGCCGCCCGCTCCGCGCGCCGGACCACGGTTCGCGCGACGTGCAGGTAGGCCGACAGGGGAGTGCCGCCGGGCAGGATGAACGACGTGAGCTTCGACAGCGGCTCGTTGAATTCGTCACACCAGGCTTCCAGCCGGTCGATGTACGGCTGGGTGATCCGCAGCGGCGGGTATTCGGGATTCTCGACCACCGGCGTCGACAGATCCGCGCCGGCGTCGAAGAGATCGTTCTGAATCTGCAGCAGTACCAACCGGATTCGCTCGTCGGGCGCGCCCGCGGCGACCGCGACGCCGATCGCGGCGTTGGCTTCGTCACAGTCCGCGTATGCGGCCAGGCGCGCGTCGTTCTTCGACACCCGGCTGAAATCGCTGAGCCCGGTCGACCCATCGTCACCGGTCCGGGTATAGATGCGGGTCAGGTGCACGGCCATGGGTGAAACCGTACTCGCGGTGACCTGTTCGTTGTCTGACACCGGCCCTCGCCGCTGTTTACACTTAGCCGCGTGAGCGAGCGTTTCGTGGTGACCGGGGGTAGCCGGTTGTCCGGCGAAGTTGCCGTGGGGGGCGCGAAGAACAGCGTGCTCAAGCTGATGGCCGCGGCGTTGTTGGCCGAGGGCACGACCACGATCACCAACTGCCCGGACATCCTGGATGTGCCGTTGATGGCGGAGGTCCTCCGCGGTCTCGGGGCGACCGTCGAACTCGACGGCGATGTGGCCCGCATCACCTCTCCCGACGAGCCGAAGTACGACGCCGACTTCGCCGCGGTCCGGCAGTTCCGCGCGTCGGTGTGTGTTCTCGGCCCCTTGGTGGGGCGCTGCAAGAAGGCGAAAGTCGCGCTGCCCGGTGGTGATGCGATCGGTTCGCGGCCGCTCGACATGCACCAATCCGGTCTGCGGCAGCTCGGTGCGCGATGCAATATCGAGCACGGTTGCGTGGTCGCCGAGGCGGATCACCTGCGTGGCGCGGAGATCCAGCTCGAGTTCCCGTCGGTGGGCGCGACCGAGAACATCCTGATGGCGGCCGTGCTCGCCGAGGGTGTGACGGTCATCCACAACGCGGCGCGTGAGCCGGACATCGTCGACATCTGCGACATGTTGAACCAGATGGGTGCCAAGGTCAGTGGGGGAGGGACCTCGACCCTGACCATCACCGGCGTGGACAAGCTGCATCCGACCGAGCACCGGGTGATCGGTGACCGGATTGTGGCCGCGACCTGGGGAATTGCCGCAGCGATGACGCGCGGCGATGTCGCTGTGACGGGGGTGGACCCGCAACACCTGCAGCTGGTGCTGCACAAACTTCACGATGCCGGCGCGACCGTGACGCAGCACGACAACGGTTTCCGCGTCGTGCAGTACGAGCGGCCCAAGGCCGTCAACGTCGCGACGCTGCCGTATCCCGGATTCCCGACCGACCTGCAACCGATGGCCATCGGCCTGGCGTGCATCGCCGAGGGCACGTCGATGATCACCGAGAACGTGTTCGAAGCACGGTTCCGGTTCGTCGAAGAGATGATTCGCCTGGGCGCCGACGCCCGGACCGACGGGCATCACGCAGTGGTGCGCGGAATTCCGCAGTTGTCGAGTGCTCCGGTGTGGGCATCGGATATTCGTGCCGGCGCCGGCTTGGTGTTGGCGGGGTTGGTCGCCGATGGCGACACCGAGGTTCACGACGTTTTCCACATCGATCGCGGGTACCCGTTGTTCGTGGAGAACCTCGTGAGTCTGGGCGCGGAGGTCGAACGGGTCAGTTGATGGGCATTGGCGTGTCGCGCTGACGGTTCGTTCGGACGGCTGTGCAACGCGTATTCGCCGAAAAACCGCCCATATGCAGGCGTTTTGTAAAATCAAGATCGGCCCGCTAATGTATTCCAAGTCAGCAGCGAGCGGGGCCGAAAAAGCCCAGAGCAAGAGCTTGACAGCCCGACCAAGAGGTAGTAGGTTGGTGGGGTTGCCCGAAAACGGCGTGTTGTTTGAGAACTCAATAGTGTGTTTGGTGGTTTTTGTTTGTTGTTTTTTGACTGCACCTCGTGTTTTCCCGTTTGTGGGGTGTGGTTGTTTTTTTTGATGCCAGTTTTTGGTGTCTTTTGTTTAGGTCAGATTGTTCTGAACTGGATTCTGCCCTGTCTTTGGATGGGGAGTTTTTGTTTGGAGAGTTTGATCCTGGCTCAGGACGAACGCTGGCGGCGTGCTTAACACATGCAAGTCGAACGGAAAGGCCCTTCGGGGTACTCGAGTGGCGAACGGGTGAGTAACACGTGGGTGATCTGCCCTGCACTTTGGGATAAGCCTGGGAAACTGGGTCTAATACCGAATAGGACCACGCGCTTCATGGTGTGTGGTGGAAAGCTTTTGCGGTGTGGGATGGGCCCGCGGCCTATCAGCTTGTTGGTGGGGTAATGGCCTACCAAGGCGACGACGGGTAGCCGGCCTGAGAGGGTGACCGGCCACACTGGGACTGAGATACGGCCCAGACTCCTACGGGAGGCAGCAGTGGGGAATATTGCACAATGGGCGCAAGCCTGATGCAGCGACGCCGCGTGAGGGATGACGGCCTTCGGGTTGTAAACCTCTTTCACCAGGGACGAAGCGCAAGTGACGGTACCTGGAGAAGAAGCACCGGCCAACTACGTGCCAGCAGCCGCGGTAATACGTAGGGTGCGAGCGTTGTCCGGAATTACTGGGCGTAAAGAGCTCGTAGGTGGTTTGTCGCGTTGTTCGTGAAAACTCACAGCTTAACTGTGGGCGTGCGGGCGATACGGGCAGACTAGAGTACTGCAGGGGAGACTGGAATTCCTGGTGTAGCGGTGGAATGCGCAGATATCAGGAGGAACACCGGTGGCGAAGGCGGGTCTCTGGGCAGTAACTGACGCTGAGGAGCGAAAGCGTGGGGAGCGAACAGGATTAGATACCCTGGTAGTCCACGCCGTAAACGGTGGGTACTAGGTGTGGGTTCCTTCCTTGGGATCCGTGCCGTAGCTAACGCATTAAGTACCCCGCCTGGGGAGTACGGCCGCAAGGCTAAAACTCAAAGGAATTGACGGGGGCCCGCACAAGCGGCGGAGCATGTGGATTAATTCGATGCAACGCGAAGAACCTTACCTGGGTTTGACATGCACAGGACGCCGGCAGAGATGTCGGTTCCCTTGTGGCCTGTGTGCAGGTGGTGCATGGCTGTCGTCAGCTCGTGTCGTGAGATGTTGGGTTAAGTCCCGCAACGAGCGCAACCCTTGTCCTATGTTGCCAGCGGGTTATGCCGGGGACTCGTAGGAGACTGCCGGGGTCAACTCGGAGGAAGGTGGGGATGACGTCAAGTCATCATGCCCCTTATGTCCAGGGCTTCACACATGCTACAATGGCCGGTACAAAGGGCTGCGATGCCGTGAGGTGGAGCGAATCCTTTCAAAGCCGGTCTCAGTTCGGATCGGGGTCTGCAACTCGACCCCGTGAAGTCGGAGTCGCTAGTAATCGCAGATCAGCAACGCTGCGGTGAATACGTTCCCGGGCCTTGTACACACCGCCCGTCACGTCATGAAAGTCGGTAACACCCGAAGCCGGTGGCCTAACCCTTGTGGAGGGAGCCGTCGAAGGTGGGATCGGCGATTGGGACGAAGTCGTAACAAGGTAGCCGTACCGGAAGGTGCGGCTGGATCACCTCCTTTCTAAGGAGCACCATTTACATGCCCTGATCCAGGGTTTCCCCCATGCCGGCAACCGTGCCGGGGTTCATGGTTGGGATTGTCGCCGGCGCCTGTAGTGGGCTTGTCCGGCGGGTGCATATGACAACAAACGCTGATCAGCTGGGATGACACGTTGATCGAAGAAATTGCCAGACACACTGTTGGGTCCTGAGACAACAGGCCCGTTCGCTCCCCTCCTCATGTGGGGGTGGGAGACACCGCTCCGTTGGGGGTGGTGGGGGTTGTTGTTGCCTCACCGGTTTTGGTGGTGGGGTGTGGTGTTTGATTCGTGGATAGTGGTTGCGAGCATCTAATGCACGCAGAATATGTCGCCTACGGCTTCGGTCGTGGGTGTATGTGTCTGTGGTGTGTTGATGTGCAATTTTGATTCTTGTTTTCAATTGGTTTTTTGTGTCGTAAGTGTTTAAGGGCGCATGGTGGATGCCTTGGCATCAGAGGCCGATGAAGGACGTAGGAGGCTGCGATAAGCCTCGGGGAGCTGCCAACCGAGCGTTGATCCGAGGATGTCCGAATGGGGAAACCCAGCACGAGTGATGTCGTGTTACCCACGCCTGAATATATAGGGTGTGGGAGGTAACGCGGGGAAGTGAAACATCTCAGTACCCGTAGGAAGAGAAAACAATTGTGATTCCGTGAGTAGTGGCGAGCGAAAGCGGATGAGGCTAAACCGTATGCATGTGATACCGGGTAGGGGTTGTGTGTGCGGGGTTGTGGGACCTATCTTTCCAGGGCTATCCCTCTGGAGGGCAGTAAGAAAATGTCGTGGTTAACGGAAGTGGCTTGGGATGGCCTGCCGTAGAGGGTGAGAGTCCCGTACGTGAAAACCCGATGTCTGCCTTGATGGTGTTCCCGAGTAGCAGCGGGCCCGTGAAATCTGCTGTGAATCTGCCGAGACCACTCGGTAAGCCTAAATACCTTCTGATGACCGATAGCGGATTAGTACCGTGAGGGAATGGTGAAAAGTACCCCGGGAGGGGAGTGAAATAGTACCTGAAACCGTGTGCCTACAATCCGTCAGAGCCCTCGTTTACGTGGGGTGATGGCGTGCCTTTTGAAGAATGAGCCTGCGAGTCAGGGACATGTCGCGAGGTTAACCCGTGGGGGGTAGCCGTAGCGAAAGCGAGTCTGAATAGGGCGTATCCACGCAAGTGGTGTAGTGGCATGTTCTGGACCCGAAGCGGAGTGATCTACCCATGGCCAGGGTGAAGCGCGGGTAAGACCGCGTGGAGGCCCGAACCCACTTAGGTTGAAGACTGAGGGGATGAGCTGTGGGTAGGGGTGAAAGGCCAATCAAACTCCGTGATAGCTGGTTCTCCCCGAAATGCATTTAGGTGCAGCGTTGCGTGTTTCTTGCCGGAGGTAGAGCTACTGGATGGCCGATGGGCCTCACCAGGTTACTGACGTCAGCCAAACTCCGAATGCCGGTAAGACAAAAGCGTGGCAGTGAGACGGCGGGGGATAAGCTCCGTGCGTCGAGAGGGAAACAGCCCAGATCGCCGACTAAGGCCCCTAAGCGTGTGCTAAGTGGAAAAGGATGTGCAGTCGCGAAGACAACCAGGAGGTTGGCTTAGAAGCAGCCACCCTTGAAAGAGTGCGTAATAGCTCACTGGTCAAGTGATTGTGCGCCGATAATGTAGCGGGGCTCAAGCACACCGCCGAAGTCGCGGCATCCGCAAGGATGGGTAGGGGAGCGTCCTGCATCCGGTGAAGCAGCCGAGTGATCGAGTTGTGGAGGGTGTGGGAGTGAGAATGCAGGCATGAGTAGCGAATAGGCAAGTGAGAACCTTGCCCGCCGAAAGACCAAGGGTTCCTGGGGCAGGCCAGTCCGCCCAGGGTGAGTCGGGACCTAAGGCGAGGCCGACAGGCGTAGTCGATGGACAACGGGTTGATATTCCCGTACCCGTGTGTGTGCGTCCGTGATGAATCCATTGTGCTAACCATCCAAATGGCACGTGATGATCCTTTCGGGGATCACGTGTTGCCGGCTGCGTGGGACCCTGGTGGGTAGTAGTCAAGCGATGGGGTGACGCAGGAAGGTAGCCGTACCGGTCAGTGGTAATACCGGGGTAAGCCTGTAGGACGAACGATAGGCAAATCCGTCGTTCATGTGTCTGAGAGGTGATGCATAGCCGAGTGAGGCGAATTCGGTGATCCTATGCTGCCAAGAAAAGCCTCTAGCGAGTGCACACATGGCCCGTACCCCAAACCAACACAGGTGGTCAGGTAGAGAATACTAAGGCGTACGAGTTAACTATGGTTAAGGAACTCGGCAAAATGCCCCCGTAACTTCGGGAGAAGGGGGACCTCCATACCGTCAACACCCTTGCGGTGGGTAGCGGGAGGGGGTGGCACAAACCAGTGAGAAGCGACTGTTTACTAAAAACACAGGTCCGTGCGAAGTCGCAAGACGATGTATACGGACTGACGCCTGCCCGGTGCTGGAAGGTTAAGAGGACCTGTTAACTCCTTCGGGGGTGAAGCGGAGAATTTAAGCCCCAGTAAACGGCGGTGGTAACTATAACCATCCTAAGGTAGCGAAATTCCTTGTCGGGTAAGTTCCGACCTGCACGAATGGCGTAACGACTTCTCAACTGTCTCAACCATAGACTCGGCGAAATTGCACTACGAGTAAAGATGCTCGTTACGCGCGGCAGGACGAAAAGACCCCGGGACCTTCACTACAACTTGGTATTGGAGTTCGGTACGGTTTGTGTAGGATAGGTGGGAGACTGTGAAGCGCACACGCCAGTGTGTGTGGAGTCGTTGTTGAAATACCACTCTGATCGTATTGGGCTTCTAACCTCGGACCGTATATCCGGTCCAGGGACAGTGCCTGGTGGGTAGTTTAACTGGGGCGGTTGCCTCCTAAAATGTAACGGAGGCGCCCAAAGGTTCCCTCAACCTGGACGGCAATCAGGTGTTGAGTGTAAGTGCACAAGGGAGCTTGACTGCGAGACCTACAAGTCGAGCAGGGACGAAAGTCGGGACTAGTGATCCGGCACCCCCGAGTGGAAGGGGTGTCGCTCAACGGATAAAAGGTACCCCGGGGATAACAGGCTGATCTTCCCCAAGAGTCCATATCGACGGGATGGTTTGGCACCTCGATGTCGGCTCGTCGCATCCTGGGGCTGGAGCAGGTCCCAAGGGTTGGGCTGTTCGCCCATTAAAGCGGCACGCGAGCTGGGTTTAGAACGTCGTGAGACAGTTCGGTCTCTATCCGCCGCGCGCGTCAGAAACTTGAGGAAACCTGTCCCTAGTACGAGAGGACCGGGACGGACGAACCTCTGGTCTACCAGTTGTCCCACCAGGGGCACCGCTGGATAGCTACGTTCGGACAGGATAACCGCTGAAAGCATCTAAGCGGGAAACCTCTTCCAAGACCAGGTTTCTCACCCTTTTAGAGGGATAAGGCCCCCGCAGACCACGGGATCGATAGACCAGACCTGCACACCCAGCAATGGGTTTAGGGAACTGGCACTAACCGGCCGAAAACTTACACACACCCAAAAAACCAATGTGTGTAAACAAGAACATTGCACATCAACCGTGCCCGCAACCACACCACAAAAAGAATCAAACAGACCACACCCCACCACCAAATAACACCCCCAAAGGTGCCAACAGGCTGGTGGAGGCGTAAAATGAATAGAGTTACGGCGGCAACAGCGGCAGGGAAACGCCCGGTCCCATCCCGAACCCGGAAGCTAAGCCTGCCAGCGCCGATGATACTGCCCTGCACGGGCGGAAAAGTAGGACACCGCCGAACACAAATTACCTCAGCCCCCGATGAAAATCGGGGGCTGAGGCATTTTTGCGTTGCGGACACTTTGCATTTCGGCGCCGCGGCAATACCCGGCGCCGAAATGCCATTCCGTCAGTCGAACAGCGTCGGCTCTTCGGCTCCTGATCGGCTTTTTTCCAGATCGAGAAGCAATTTCTTGCGGCCCAATCCGCCGCCATATCCCGTCAGGCTGCCATTGGCCCCGATTACCCGATGGCACGGCACGATGATGCCGACGGGATTGTGCCCATTCGCCAATCCGACGGCGCGAGAAGCACCCGGTGATCCGACCTGCAGAGCGATTTCGCCATACGAACGTGTTTCGCCGTACGGAATGGTCAACAGCGCACCCCAGACGCGGCGCTGGAATTCGGTGCCGACGAGGTCGAGTTCCAAGTCGAACTCCTGGAGTTCGCCGGCGAAGTAGGCGGTGAGTTGATCGACGGCCTCTGGAAATGCCGACTCGTCGGGCTCCCAGCCGTCATGGCTCGGCTCATACGTCTGATCGTCCATCCGCAGGTGCCGGATGCGCCCGTCGCGACCGGCGATCGTGATGGTTCCGACCGGACTCTGCATGGTCCTGGTCTGCAACGTGGCGGTCATGCCTGCTCCTGTTGTGGTGATTGCGGTGAGTTGGTGGTCAGCGGCGGCCACTGGTTGACCGCGTGATCCAGAGAGGTCCACAGGTGTTGGGTGGCGTAGGCGCGCCATGGGCGCCAGTGCGCACTGTGCTCGATCAATCGACGTGAATTATCCGGTAGCCCAGCTTGTTTGGCCGCGGCCTGAACGCCGAGGTCACTGGCCGGAAAGGCATCGGGATCGCCGAGCCCCCGCATCGCGATCACCTCGGCAGTCCACGGTCCGATGCCCGGCAATTCGGCCAACTGAGCTCGGGCCTGCAACCAATCCGATCCGGCGTCGAGCTCCAGGGTGCCGGCAGCGAGCGCGTCGATCAGCGCGACAAGCGTGCGCCGGCGCGACTCGGGGAAGGCCAGGTGGCTCGGATCGATCTCGGCCAACTGCGTGACGGACGGGAAGACATGCGTGAGGGTTTCCGCCGGGTCGTTGATCGTCGTGCCGTATGCCAGCGCCAACCGGCGTGTGTGCGTCGCTGCGGCCTTCATGGACACCTGCTGGCCGATCACCACTCGTAGTGCCAACTCGTTCTCGTCGACCGTGCGCGGGATGCGTTGCCCGGGCGCTTTGGCGACGATGGGCGCCAGGTGCTGGTCGGTCTTGAGGACGTCGATGACGGCCTCGGGGTCGGCATCGAGGTCGAGGAGCCGCCGGCACCGGGCGATGGCGGTGGCCAGATCGCGGAAGTCGTCGAGGATCAGCCTGCACTGCACATGGTCCACACTCGGCGAGAGCCCGACGATGCCGGTGCCGTTGGGGAGCCGCAGGGTACGTCGGAACGTGCCGTCGCATACCTCTTCGACGCCGGGCACCGCGCCGGCCGCCAGGTGGCCGAACACCCCCTCGTAGGCGAAAGGCGTACGCACGGGCAGCCGGACGGAAAGCGTTCCCGTGCCGGGGGATTCGTTGGGTTCGAAGCGCGCCTGTGCCCGTTGCCGGAGTTCGGTCGGTGTGAGTGCGCAGACTTCACGAATGGTGTCGTTGAACTGGCGGATGCTGGAAAAGCCCGCGGCGAACGCGACATCACCGAACGGCAGTGTGGTGGTCTCGATGAGTACCCGCGCGGTCTGGCTCCGCTGGGCTCGGGCGAGCGCCAACGGGTTCGCGCCCACCTCGGCCTGGAGCAGTCGCTCGAGTTGCCGGGTGGTGTAGCCGAGCCTGGCGGCCAGCCCCGTGACTCCCTCGCGGTCGACGGTGCCGTCGGCGATCAGTCGCATGGCACGGGCGACGACGTCGGTGCGGATGTTCCACTCCGGTGACCCCGGCGATGCGTCGGGCCGACAGCGTTTGCAGGCCCGGAAGCCGGCCCGCTGCGCTGCTGCGGCGGTCGGGTAGAAGCGGACGTTGCGGGCGAACGGAGGCCGGACAGGGCAACTGGGGCGGCAATAGATGCCCGTGGTGAGGACGGCCGTGACGAACCAACCGTCGAACCGGGCGTCCTTGGATTGGACTGCCCGGTAGCAGCGGTCGAAGTCGTCGTACATGTCTTCGACAATGGCATGCGGCAGACCCGAGTACTAGCGGAAAATCGACATCAACGTGGCTGGCGAGACATATTTGATCATTTGTCTCGTAAATGACTGACGTGCGACCGTTGCCCTGTTATAACTGGAACGCGTTCTAGTCGGGGTTCAGGGGAGTCACATGCCAATCAGCGGTCGTGAGCAGTTGTCAACTGGCGCAGCCAGATTCGTCGGCCGGGTTGGTGCGTTGGCGGTCGCCCTGGGGATCGGCGTGGCGGTGGCGAGTAGCCCCGGCATCGCCTTCGCCGCACCGAGTGACACCGCGGGGGCGTCGTCGGACAGTCATCCCAAGAGCGAGAGTTCGGCCAAGGGCGATGGGGACAAGGCCGACACGAACAAGCCGAAGAAGGACAAAGGCACCAAGCGCTCGGGCGTGAACCCGGGGAAGAAGTCGTCGAAGCGGCCCGCGGCGCAGACGGACACGGAGAAGCCGTCGGCTGCCAAGGACACGGCCGACACCGGCAAGGCATCCGAGCCCGACACCAAGCCCACGACCAAGAAGGTCGTCACCACGCCGACCGTGACGGCGGCTCAGAAGCCGGCGAAGGCGCAGGTGGCCGCGACGGCGAAGGCCGACGCTCCGGTGGGCTCCGCACCGCGGGTGCATGCGGTCGCGCCGGTGGCATCGCTCGGCGCACCGGTGGCTGCCGCTACCGCGGCGGTGTCGCATGCGCTCTCGGCAGTGGGCCTGAACGGGACGGCGAACGCGTCCGGGAACCCCGTCGCGCCGCTGCAGAATGCCGCGTTGTCCGCGCTGCTCGGCGTCACCCGCCGTGAGAACGCATCCACCTCGGCGACAACATCGTTGGCGGCCGCGCCGTCGTCGCTGCAGAGCGTCCCCACGGTGCTCGGCACGTCGCAGCAGCTGGCCGCCGAGCGGACAGCCACCGCGATCGTGAAGACGCTGCCGATGCAGATCATGAAGGCGATCATCAAGTTTGCGTTCCAGCTGAATGCCAAGCAGCAGTACTCGCAGGTCGGCGGGCCCGACCAGGAGAACCTGAACCAGCTGAACCAGGCGGTCGACGAATACGCCCAGCAGGCCGCCATGGAATACCAGTTGCTCAACCCGATGCGGCCGACGGTGCTGGAAATGGTTATGCCGCCGCATAATTGGTTCGGTCAGGCGATCACCGGCACGCGGATCCTGTACGACAACCCGGACACCATCTACCGGATGATGGCGGTCAACTCGACGTCGACGTACGTGATCAGCGGGAAGTTCGGGCCGGGGGAGCGCCCGGCGGAGACGACGTTCAGCGTGCTGACGGGCCTCGGCGGCAAGACGGCAGCGGTGCTCAATGCCAAGGACATGCAGGTCAACCCGGACGGCACCTTCACCGTGACGGTGAGTTCGCGTCCGGCCGAGCCGGGCCAGACCAACCATCTGCAGATCCCGACCGACACCACGTTGATCGTCGCACGGAACACCCTGTCGGACTGGAACACTCAGGACCCGATGAGCCTGTCCATCGAGCGGGTGAGCGGCCCCCGAAACAGCCTGTTCGCGCAGATCGGCGGGTTCGACATCCCGGGTCTGGGACCGGCCGTCTCCGGCAACCCGTTCCTGACCAACCTCGTCTCGCTGGTCCCGCCGCTGCCGGTGATGCCGCGGTTCCTGCAGGGCTTGGAAGCGTCGGTGATCCTCGCGCTCGGGCTGCGGATGGAACCGCAGTACATGGACGTCGCGACGAAGGATTCGTCAGGAAAGACGAAGCCGCCCAACGTCTTCACCGATCCCGAGAGCAACGCGACGTTCCTGTCCACCCAGGTGCAGAGCCCGGGGTACTTCCAGTTGGCCGATGACCAGGCGCTGGTGCTGACCATCAAGCCCGGCGACGCCGGCTACTTCGTCGTGCCGGTGACCAACGACTGGACCATCACCAAGAACTACTGGGATCAGCAGACCAGCCTGAACATCGCGCAGTCGGTGGCCAACGCGGACGGCAGCTACACCATCGTGGTGTCGCCGACCGATCCCGGTGTGGCGAACTGGGTGTCCACCGGTGGCCTCAACCAGGGGACCATCTCGATCCGCTTCCAGGACATCGACACCACCGGTACCAATCTGCCGAAGGTGAGTTCACAGGTGGTGGCGCTCAGTGACCTCGGTACGGTGCTGCCGGCCGGGACGGTGTATGTCACTGCGGCGCAACGCCAAGCGGCACTCGATGAGCGGAAGGCCGGATACGAGAAGCGCTTCGCGCCCTACCCTCAGGCGTGATTCACCATTCGTGGTTCGGGCACTGCACGTCGACGTAGACGGTCGCGGCCACCGGGCCGCCCGGTTTGAAGTTGCCGGGGTTGTTCACGCCCGTGACCCAGCAGATGTTGAGCGGCTTGACGTCGAAACCGTTGGTCCAGTTGATCTGGACGAGGTAGCCCTCGGCTTGGAGATTGTTGATGACATCGGCCGCCGAGCCCCCGGTGTCGTAGATGGGGTCGGCCGCAGCCTGCGGAGCGAGCGCGACCGACACGGCGAGCGCACCGGCGGCAGCGGCCATGACGGGATATCGCTTCATGATCACCATGATCCTCCGGATCTGTGTGAAGCAGATGTGAATTTCAGGCCAGGATCGCCAACTGCGTCGGTTCGGAGAGCCCGCGCAGCGTCACGGTGTCGCCCAAAGCCCAGTGCGCTCTTTCGGATTCGCTGACCGCGTCGAGCATGTCGGCGGCGGCCGCCAGATGCCCCGGTACCGACTTGGCGAGTTCGCACAGTCGGGCCGCCTCGTTGACCGGCTCGCCGATCACCGTGTACTCGAACCGTTCCTTGGCCCCGACGTTGCCGGCGACCACAGTGCCGGCCGCGACGCCGAGCCCGGCCTGCAGTTCGGGCACCTCGTCGCGCAGGCGCGACGCGATGGCGCGGGCGGCGGCGAGCGCGTCACCCTCGGTGCACTGCAGGGAGACCGGTGCGCCGAACACCGCCAGCACCGCGTCGCCCTCGAACTTGTTGACGAACCCGTGGTGCCGGTCCACCTCGTCGACGATGACGGCGAAGAAGCGGTTCAGGAGGTCGACGACCTCGACAGCCGGGCGGCTGGTCACCAGCTGGGTGGAGCCGATGACGTCGACGAAGATCACCGCGGCGTGCCGCTCTTCGCCGCCGAGTTGCGGCTTCTCCTGCTCGGCGAGCGCCGCGACTTCACGTCCCACGTGCCGGCCGAACAGGTCGCGTACGCGTTCGCGTTCGCGCAGCCCGTGCACCATCGAGTTGAATCCGCGTTGCAGCTGACCCAGTTCGGTGCCGTCGAAGACCACCAGATCCGTGGTCAGGTCGCCTTGCTCAACCCGGCTGAGTGCTTGTCGCACAATGCGAATCGGGCTGGCAGTCAGCCACGACACGATCCACATCAACAACGCGCCGAACACCAACGCGAACACCGCGAGCACCAGCACGGCGAACGCGAATTGGGTTGGGGCGAGCGTGCTTTGCGTCAGCGCGAAGACCGCGGCCAGCAGCACGCCCAGCATCGGCACGCCGGAACCGAACGCCCACACGACCATGGTCCGGCCCATGATCCCCGGCGCCAGCCGCGACGGCGGTCGTCCGGCCTGAAGGGCGTCGGCGGCAACGGGGCGCAGCGCGAACTCGGTGTACAGGTTGCAGCTGGTGGATACGACGATGCCGGGGAACGTGACGCCCAGCAGCAGTTTGGGGATGAACTGGGTGTCGTGCAGCGCGTAGAGCGTCGTCAGCAGTACCGCGCCGAGGCCCCACAGGGACAGGAGCACTCGCGTCAGCTGGCCGGGGGCGCGGAAGGTGTTGCGCTGGTCCTCGACCGTCGGGGTGCGTTCTTCGATGGCCCAGCGCACGCTCTGGATCACCCTGTTGGTCGCCCACACCACGCCGACGAGGAAGGCGAACACGATGTACGCGGGCGCCACGATCGTGGTGATCCACCAGACATCGGCCCTGAAGACGTTGGGGGTCGGGAACAGCACCGTCTCGATGAGGATCGAGACGCCGACGCCGATCATGTTCGCGACGATCACGAAGGTGGTCAGGATGAGTTGGATGCGGATGCGTCGCCGGCGCTGAGTCTCGGAAACCCGGCCCAGAATCCACGATCCGTATTCGGGTGTGGCCTGCAGGCTGCTACGCGGGGTGATGGCTTCCCGTATCCGCGACAGGCGCGTCGTCCCGGTCTGGTCCGCAGTCATTGGTCGTCAGCCTAGTTCGTGGGGCGAGTCCGGACCGGGATTCAATACCCCTAAGGTGGGTCGGGTGCGTCTCGTGATCGCCCAGTGCACCGTTGACTACGTCGGACGTTTGACCGCACATCTGCCGTCGGCCCGTCGTCTCCTGTTGTTCAAGGCGGACGGATCGGTGAGTGTGCACGCCGACGACCGCGCCTACAAGCCGCTGAACTGGATGACGCCGCCGTGCTGGACCGTCGAGGAGGCGCCGGTGGACGGCGTCTCGGCGCTGGTCTGGGTCGTCGAGAACAAGGCCGGTGAGCAGTTGCGGATCACGGTCGAGGACATCGAGCACGACTCCAGCCACGAGCTCGGCGTCGATCCCGGTCTGGTGAAGGACGGTGTGGAGGCGCACCTGCAGGAGCTGCTCGCCGAGCACGTCGAGCTGCTGGGCGTCGGCTACACGTTGGTGCGCCGCGAATACCCGACGCCGATCGGTCCGGTGGACCTGTTATGCCGCGACGAGACCGGTGCGTCGGTTGCGGTGGAGATCAAGCGGCGCGGTGAGATCGACGGTGTCGAGCAGCTGACGCGGTACCTCGATCTGCTCAACCGGGACAGCGTGCTGGCGCCGGTGGCCGGGGTGTTCGCCGCTCAGCAGATCAAGCCGCAGGCGCGCACACTCGCCACGGACCGTGGAATCCGTTGCGTCACTTTGGACTACGACAAGATGCGCGGCATGGACAACGACGAGTTCCGGTTGTTCTGATGCCTCGGCGACGTCCGGAGCGGCCTCGGCGGGAACCGCCGCCGCTGCTCGGGCTGTCGTCGCGCCGGGTGGAGACCGGGCCTGACGGGTACGACTACGAGGTGCGGGCCGTCGCCGGTTCCCGCGCGGTCAAGACCTATCGGTGCCCGGGATGCGATCACGAAATCCGGCCGGGCACAGCGCATGTGGTGGTACTAAGAGTCGACGACGCCGAAGACCGCCGGCATTGGCACACGCCGTGCTGGGCGAATCGGGGAAACCGGGGACCGACGCGAAGGTGGTCCTAGTTCAGGCTCAGTGTGCTTCGGCGGCCGGCTCGACCAGCTCGATCAGCACGCCGCCGGCATCCTTCGGGTGGATGAAGTTGATGCGCGAGTTGGCGGTGCCGCGGCGCGGCGCTTCGTACAGCAGGCGGACGCCGTCGGCGCGCAGGCGCTCGGACAGGGCATCGATGTCGCTGGTCCGGTAGGCCAGCTGCTGCAGGCCGGGGCCGCGGGTGTCGATGAACTTGGCGATGGTCGACTTCTCGTCGAGCGGGGCCAGCAGCTGAATCTGGGCGCTGCCGACGGGCGCGCCACGGACGGAGAGCATGGCCTCACGGACGCCCTGGTCCTCGTTGACCTCTTCGTGCAGGACGATCATGCCGAGGTGGTCGTGGTACCACCGAATCGCGGCGTCCAGATCCGGCACGGCGATACCGACGTGATCAATAGCGGTCACGAGGGCGCTGGCCAGCGCCGGACGGGCATCGACGTGTTCGGTGGTCATAACGTAAAGGTAACCTGATACGACCGAATTTGCGCCTGTGTGATCGGCCACATTAGCCGTTACAGATTTGTTGGAGGATGGAAATGACGACCTCGGTAATTGTTGCCGGAGCCCGCACTCCGGTGGGCAAGTTGATGGGTTCGCTGAAGGATTTCTCGGGTAGCGACCTGGGCGCCGTCGCGATCAAGGGCGCGCTCGAGAAGGCCGGCGTCGAGGCTTCGCAGGTCGATTACGTGATCATGGGCCAGGTCCTGACTGCCGGTGCGGGCCAGATGCCTGCGCGCCAGTCCGCCGTCGGCGCGGGCATCCCGTGGGACGTCCCGGCGCTGACCATCAACAAGATGTGCCTGTCGGGTATCGACGCCATCGCCCTGGCTGACCAGCTGATTCGTGCCGGTGAGTTCGAGGTCGTGGTGGCCGGTGGCCAGGAGTCCATGAGCCAGGCCCCGCACCTGCTGCCCAAGAGCCGTGAGGGCTACAAGTACGGCAACGTCACCGCGCTCGATCACCTGGCGTACGACGGCCTGCACGACGTCTTCACCGACCAGCCGATGGGCGCCCTGACCGAACAGCGCAACGATCAGGACAAGTTCACCCGCGCCGAGCAGGACGAATTCGCCGCGCAGTCGCACCAGAAGGCCGCGGCCGCGTGGAAGGACGGCGTCTTTGCCGACGAGGTCGTTGCGGTGTCCATCCCGCAGCGCAAGGGCGACCCGATCGAGTTCGCCGAGGACGAGGGCATCCGCGGCAACACCACCGCCGAGTCGCTCGGCGGCCTGAAGCCGGCGTTCCGCAAGGACGGCACCATCACCGCTGGTTCGTCGTCGCAGATCTCCGACGGCGCATGCGCTGTCGTGGTCATGAGCAAGGAGAAGGCCGAGTCGCTGGGTCTGACCTGGCTGTGCGAGATCGGCGCCCACGGCGTCGTCGCCGGCCCGGACTCGACGCTGCAGAGCCAGCCGGCCAACGCCATCAAGAAGGCCGTCGAGCGCGAGGGCATTACCGTCGACCAGCTCGACGTCATCGAGATCAACGAGGCCTTCGCGGCTGTGTCGCTGGCCTCGACCAAGGAGCTGGGCGTCGACGGCGCCAAGGTCAACGTCAACGGTGGCGCCATCGCCATCGGCCACCCGATCGGCATGTCCGGCGCCCGCATCACGCTGCACGCGGCGTTGGAGCTGGCCCGCAAGGGTTCGGGTTACGCCGTCGCGGCGCTGTGTGGCGCCGGCGGTCAGGGTGACGCCCTGATCCTGCGTCGTCCGTAGTTTTCCGCGAGGTGTGAACTACGCCTCGTAGTAGTCAGCCCGTCACTCGGGCACAATGGCGCCATGAGCGCTGTGGTGTCCCGGGTGGCGGGCTGGTTTCGTCTGATCGCGATGGCCGAGGCCGTCAGCTGGGTCGGGCTGCTGATCGGCATGTACTTCAAGTACGTCGGTACGCCCCGCACCGAGGTCGGCGTGCACATCTTCGGCATGGTCCACGGCGTGGTGTTCCTGGCCTTCCTGGCCACCGGACTGGTCGTCGGCCGGGCCGCACGCTGGTCGCTGGTCACCTGGGTGTCGGCGGCGCTGGCGAGCATCGTGCCGCTGGCCAGCGTGGTGTTCCTACGGTGGGCCGAACGAAGCGGTGCGCTGGCTGTCGAGGCCCGTGCCGCGGAGGGTGAACCGGAGCCGTCGGCCGTCGCGTGACAGACTGGAGAGCGTGACTCGTCCGCGTCCTATCGGTCCCGCGCTGGCTGGCGCGGTGGACCTCTCCGCGCTCAAAAACCGTCCTGCCGAAGGTGCTGCCGCTGCCGGTGGCGCGCCTGGTGGCATCGAGATCACCGAGGCCAATCTCGAAGCCGAGGTGTTGATTCGTTCCGGCGAGGTGCCGGTCGTCGTGCTGCTGTGGTCGCCGCGCAGCGACTCGAGTGTCCAGCTGGGGCAGACGCTGTCCGCGTTGGCCGCCGAGGACGGTGGCAAGTGGTCGTTCGGCACCGTGAACGTCGACACCACGCCGCGCATTGCCCAGATGTTCGGCATCCAGGGTGTCCCGACGGTCGTCGCGCTCGCCGGTGGGCAGCCGATCACGAGCTTCGAAGGCGGCCAGCCGGCGGATCAGCTGCGGCGCTGGGTGGACTCGCTGTTGCAGGCGACCGCCGGCAAGCTCGGTGGCGGCGCCGAAGGCGAGGAGGAGCAGGTCGACCCCGCGCTCGCGCAGGCCCGCGAGTTCCTCGACAGCGGCGATTTCGACGGCGCCTTGGCCGCGTACCAGGCGATCCTCGACGCCGACCCGGCGCACGTCGAGGCCAAGGGCGCCGTACAGCAGATCGCCTTCCTGCAGCGCGCGTCCGCGCAGCGCCCCGAGGCCGTGCGTCTCGCCGACGCCTCGCCCGACGACATCGACCTGGCCTTCGCCGCCGCCGACGTGCAGCTCTTCCAGCGCGACGTCGACGGCGCGTTCAACCGGCTCATCGCGCTCGTCAAGAAGACCTCGGGCGACGACCGCACCCGCGTGCGGACCCGGCTCATCGAGTTGTTCGACCTGTTCGACCCGGCCGACCCCGAGGTCATCGCGGGCCGGCGCAACCTCGCCAACGCGCTCTACTAGGCATCACAGCGCCGGCACTGAGGCCCAGAAGTTCGTGACGGCCTCGGCGATCGCGTCGGTGTCGACCAACAGCGGGCCGACGTGTCCGGAGCCGGTGAGGGCGACGACGCGCGCGTCGGGCATGGTGGCGGCCGCGGCGCGGGCATCAGTGGGGCTCCAGTGCTGATCGCCGAGATCGCCGGTCATCAGCAGCGTCGGGACGGTGACGGCGGCGAGCTGATCGGTCAGCGCATGCCAACTGTGCATGTATCGGATTGTGCGCCTTGCTGATTCGCGGTCCATCGCGCGGAATGCGGCTTTGAGCTCGGCTGCCCGCTCCGTACGTGCGACGGCGGCGCCACCGAGGAGTACGTCGAACAGCATCTTGGTCAGCAGGGGATTGGGTCCGAGCAGCCGGTAGGCCGCGGCGAGCGGGTACGTCTGGGTCCAGCGCTGCCGCCGGCTGACGGGCAGGAGCGGTGCGGCGACGGTGGTCAGGCTGCGCAGCCGGTGCGGTTGGGTCGCCGCCAGTGTGATGCCGACGTGTCCGCCCCAGGCGTTGCCGATCCAGTCGACGGCGTCGAAGCCGAGTGCGTCGATCACTTCGCCTGCGGCACTTGCGCATTGGTCGAGGGTGAAATCCCGGTGGATGGGGCTGCTCGTGCCGTATCCGGGTCCGTCGATGGTCGCCACCTGTCGCTGGGTGGCAAGGCTGTCGACGAGTGGACCCCAACTGTGCGAGTCCACCCAGAGGCTGTGCCACAAGACGGCGGCAGGTCCTGTCCCGGTGCGACGTACGTGCAGATCTCCGAGGCAGGTCGGGACGTGGATGTCGAGTGTCGTCATCGCGACCTCCATACAGGTTGTATGCTGATACCATACAACCTGTATGGTCACCGTCAAGGGGGATTCGCGGGAGCGGCTCGTCGCAGTCGCGACCGAGTTGTTCGGCGAGCAGGGCTATCACCAGACGGGTACCGAGGAGATCGTCCGCCGCAGCGGCGTCACCCGTGGCTCGCTCTATCACCATTTCGCGGACAAGGAAGCGCTCTTCGAGGAGGTCTTCGACCGCGCCGACCAGGTGGTGAGCGCTCGGGTTCGTTCGGCTGCCGCCGCGGCAGCCGAACGCGGCGAGGACGCGTGGTCGGTGTTCCTCGCGGGCTGGGATGCCGTGCTGGACACCGCGGTCGACGCGCCGCTGCAGCGCATCCGCGTGGTCGATGCGCCTGCGGTGCTCGGCTGGCAGAAATGGCAGGAGCGCAACGCCCGCTACACGCTGGCCAATATCGAAGCCGGGCTCGTCAGCCTGCTGGAGCAGGGTGTGCTTGCGCCGCAGCCGATTTCACCGCTCGCGGTGCTGCTGATGGGGCTCAGCAATCAAGCCGTGGCCGCGATCGCGGGCGCGCCCGATCCGGTTCGCGCACGCCGCGACATCGGTGCCGCGGTGCGCCGTCTCCTCGACGGGCTGCGTACCTAGTCTCGCGAGCAGACGTAAAACTGTCGATTTCGCCCAGAAATCGACAGTTTTACGTCTCCTCGCGGAGGGAACTCAGGCGGGCTTGAGCCAGAGCGCCGACAGCGGCGGGAGGACCAGGACTGCGGAGGCCGGACGGCCGTGCCAGGGCTCGTTGGTGGCCTCGACCGAGCCCATGTTGCCCGCGCCGGCGCCGTGGTAGACGGTTGCGTCGGTGTTCAGCAGCTCCTGCCAGGTCCCGGCGTGGGGCAGGCCCAGCCGGTACTGCGCATGCTCGCTGCCCGAGAAGTTGAAGACGCACGCGATGGCTGATCCGTCGTCGCCGAACCGCAGGAAGCTCAGCACGTTGTTGTTGGAGTCGTTGGCGTCGATCCACGAGTAGCCCTCGGGGCTGCTGTCGCGGGACCACAGCGCGCGGTTGTCCCGGTAGATGCCGTTGATGTCGCGGACCAGTTGCTGCACGCCGGTGGAGAAGCTGTGCTCGCCGAGCTGGAACCAGTCGAGCCCGCGTTCCTCGGACCATTCGGCGCGCTGGCCGAATTCCTGTCCCATGAACAGCAATTGCTTGCCCGGGTGCGCCCACTGGTAAGCCAGGAGCTGACGGAGGCCGGCCGCCTTGGCGTGGTCGCCGCCGGGCATCCGGGTCCACAGCGTGCCCTTGCCGTGCACGACTTCGTCGTGGCTGATCGGCAGGACGTAGTGCTCGCTGTAGGCGTACAACATCGAGAACGTCATCTCGTGGTGGTGGTAGCTGCGGTGAACCGGATCATGGCTGATGTAGTCCAGGGTGTCGTTCATCCACCCCATGTTCCATTTCATCGAGAAGCCAAGGCCGCCAAGGTTTGTCGGGCGCGTGACGCCGGGCCACGAGGTCGATTCCTCGGCGATGGTGACGATGCCGGGGACCAGCTTGTGGACGGTGGCGTTCATCTCCTGCAGGAACTGCACCGCCTCCAGGTTCTCCCGGCCGCCGTAGATGTTGGGAGTCCAACCGCCTTCGGGACGCGAGTAATCCAGGTACAGCATGGAGGCGACGGCGTCGACGCGGAGACCGTCGACGTGGAATTCCTCCAGCCAGTACAGCGCGTTGGCCACCAGGAAGTTGCGGACCTCGTTGCGGCCGAAGTCGAAAACGTAGGTGCCCCAGTCGAGTTGCTCGCCACGTCGGGGGTCGGCGTGCTCGTACAGCGGCGTGCCATCGAAGCGGCCCAGCGCCCACGAGTCCTTGGGGAAGTGCGCTGGCACCCAGTCGACGATGACGCCGATGCCGGCCTGGTGCAGCGTGTCGACCAGATACCGGAAATCGTCAGGGGTGCCGAGCCGTGACGTCGGCGCGTAGTACGACGTCACCTGGTATCCCCAGGATCCGCCGAAGGGGTGCTCAGCCACGGGGAGTAGCTCGACGTGCGTGAAGCCCTGCGCCACCACGTATTCGGTGAGCTCGACGGCCAGCTCGCGGTAGGTCAGCCCGGGGCGCCAGGACATCAGGTGCACCTCGTAGGTGCTCATGGGCTCGAAGATGGGGTTGAGCTCGGCGCGGGCGGCCATCCACGCGTCGTCCTGCCAGACATGGGAGCTGACAAAGGTTTTCGACGCGGTCAGCGGCGGCACCTCGGTGCTGAAGGCCATCGGATCGGCGCGATCGGTGACGGCGCCGTTGGTGCCGTTGCCGCCGTGGATCCGGAATTTGTACAGGCTGCCGACTTCGAATCCGGGCCAGAACAGTTCCCACACCCCGGACGAGCCGAGTGCCCGCATCGGGGCCTCGCTGCCGTCCCAGTGGTTGAAGTCGCCGATCAGGTTGACGCCCTTGGCGTTCGGGGCCCATACCGCGAACGAGAAGCCGTCGACTACGCCGTCGGGCGTCGTGAACGAACGGGGTTGTGCACCAAGGATTTCCCACAGTCGCTCATGTCGACCCTCGGACAGCAGGTGCAGGTCCATGTCGCCGAGCGTCGGCAGGAAGCGGTAGGGATCGGCCGTCGTGTGCACGACGTCGTCCGGGTACTCGACCTCGAAGCGGTAGTCGGCCAGATTGTTGAACGGCACCTCCACCGCGAACAGACCGCCCTCGATGGCTTCCATCGGGTAGCGCTTCTTGCCGATGAGCACCGTGACCCCGGTCGCGTGCGGCCGCAGCGCCCGGATGACGGTGCGCTTGCCGTACTCGTGCGCACCCAGGATGGAATGCGGATCGTGGTGCTCGCCGGCCAGCAGGCGGGCCAGGTCGGCGACGGGTGGACGGAGGTGGCTGGTCACGGTTGTCTCCGCAGGAGAGTCAGCCGTTTGTCGTACGGAATTTGCGGCATGTTCAGTATGTGCGCTACCGCTTTGCTCGGGTCCAGTCGCACGTAATTTGCTGCGCCCCATTGATATTCCTCACCGGTGATCTCGTCTCGTACCCAGAACCGGTCGTGGTCCTCCATGCCGAGGGCACCCATGTCCAGCCAGAGCGTTGCCTGCTCGGGGCCGAATGGGTTGAGCGTCAACACCACAAGGACGGTGTCACCGGTAACGGGGTCGAACTTGCTGTACGCCAACAACGCATCGTTGTCGACGTGATGGAACTTGATGGTCCGTAACTGGCTCAGTGCCGGGTGTACCCGGCGGATCTCGTTGAGCCGGGTCAGCAGCGGCTCAAGGGACCGACCGCCGGCCAGCGCCGCGTCGAAATCCCGTGGCCGCAATTGGTATTTCTCGGAGTCCAGATACTCCTCGCTGCCCTCGCGGACGGCTTGGTGCTCGAACAGCTCGTAGCCGGAGTAGACACCCCACGAGGAACTCAGCGTGGCAGCCAGCACCGCGCGGATCGCGAACATGCCGGGGCCGCCGTGCTGCAGGCTCGCATGCAGGATGTCCGGGGTGTTGACGAACAGGTTGGGCCGGTAGAAGTCGGCGTACTTGGCGATCTCCTGGCCGAACTCGGTGATCTCCCACTTGGCGGTGCGCCAGGTGAAGTACGTATACGACTGCGTGAAGCCGAGTTTCGCGAGCCCGTAAAGCCGCGCCGGGCGGGTGAACGCCTCCGACAGGAACAGCACATCGGGGTCGATGTTCTTGGCCTGGGCAATGAGCCAGGCCCAGAAGTTCGCCGGCTTGGTGTGCGGGTTGTCGACCCGGAAGATCTTGACGCCGTGCGACATCCAGAACTTGACGACGCGCAGCACCTCGTCGTAGATGCCCGCCGGGTCGTTGTCGAAGTTCAGCGGATAGATGTCCTGGTACTTCTTCGGCGGGTTCTCGGCGTACGCGATGGTGCCGTCGGGCAACACGGTGAACCACTCGGGATGGTCCTTGGCCCACGGGTGATCCGGCGCGCATTGCAGCGCCAGGTCGAGCGCCACCTCAAGCCCGTTTTCGCGGGCTGCGGCCACCATGTCGTCGAACTCGTCAATGGTGCCCAGGTCCGGGTGCACCGCGTCGTGGCCGCCTTCGTCGCTGCCGATGGCCCACGGGGAGCCGACGTCGCCGGGCGCCGCGGTCACATTGTTGTTCGGGCCCTTGCGGTGCACCTTGCCGATCGGATGCACCGGTGGCAGGTACAGGACGTCGAAACCCATTGCGGCTACGCGCGGAATGGCTTTCGCGGTCGTCGAGAACGTGCCGTGCACCGGCTTGCCGTCGGCATCCCAGCCGCCGGTGGAGCGGGGGAAGAGCTCGTACCAGGCGCTGAACCGGGCCCGTGACCGGTCGACCCAGATGCCGTATTGCTCTCCGCGCGTGACCAATTCGCGCAACGGATACTTGCGCAGCAGGTCGGTCACGTCGGGCGCCAGCGCCGCCCCGGCGCGGACGTACGGGTCGCCCGGTTCCCGGAGCCGCCGCGCGGCAGTGAGTAGCGGGGCGCGGTCGCCCTGGGGGACCGCGGTGGCGGCGCGCTCCAGGAGGGTTGCACCGATCAGCAGGTCGTTGGTCAGTTCGGTCTCGCTCTGGCCGGCTTCGAGCTTGACGGTGATGGCATGTCGCCACGTCGCGATCGGATCGCCCCAGCCGTCGACACGGTACGTCCACAGGCCGACAGCGTCCGGGGTGAACTGGCCGTGGAAGACGTCAGGCGTGAAGCCCGGCGCCATGGGCAGCCGGGTCGGCTTGACCTTCGCCCGCGGCGGGGCCGGCGTCGGCGTCGCACCCGGCGGGGTTTCGGCGAGCTGCGGGTAGACGGGTCCGTGATAGCGCACCACCAGGCTTGCGGCGACGGCGTCGTGACCTTCGCGCCACACGGTCGCGCTGATCGGAACCACTTCGCCGACCACGGCCTTGGCGGGGTATCGGCCTGCGGACACCACTGGTGCGACGTCGTCGATCTCGATCCGACCGGCCACCAAATCACTCCTTACCCGGGACTACGGGGTTACCCATACCCACCGTAGTAGTCCGTGACACTTGAAGGGCAGTGACCAGTTGGATGAGCGCTGGGCTGTCACCGAACTGACCGCACATGAGCACGAAATGTCAGTAAGGTTGGCTCGTGTGAAAGCCCTTCGTCGGTTCACCGTCCGTGCCCACCTGCCCGAACGCCTGACCGCGCTGGAGCGGCTGTCCATCAACCTGCGCTGGTCCTGGCACACGCCGACCCAGGAGTTGTTCGCGGAAATCGATCCGGTGTTGTGGGAGCAGGTCGGCGCCGACCCGGTGGCGTTGCTGGGCGCGGTCAGCCCCGCGCGGCTCGACGAACTGGCGGCAGACGACGACTTCGTCGGCCGGGTGAACCACCGGGCCGCTGATCTGGACAGCTATCTGACCCGGCCGTTGTGGTACCAGGAGCAGGCCGACCTCGCTGAGGACGGCGGCCCCGCGATGCCGAAGGGCATCGCGTACTTCTCCATGGAGTTCGGCGTGGCGGAAGTGCTGCCGAACTACTCGGGCGGTCTGGGCATCCTCGCGGGCGACCACCTCAAGTCGGCATCGGATCTCGGCCTGCCGTTGATCGCGGTGGGGCTGTACTACCGGTCCGGCTACTTCAAGCAATCGCTGACGGCCGACGGCTGGCAGAACGAGAACTATCCGTCGTTCGATCCGCAGGGCCTGCCGCTGCGGCTGCTGACCGGTGCCGACGGCCAGCCGGCGCTGGTGTCGCTGAACCTGCCGGAATCGCAGGTGCTGCGGGCCCGGGTGTGGGTGGCGCAAGTCGGGCGAGTTCCGTTGCTGCTGCTCGACTCTGACATCCCGGAGAACGAGCACGAGCTGCGTTCGGTGACCGACCGGCTGTACGGCGGCGACCAGGAACACCGGATCAAGCAGGAGCTGCTCGCCGGCATCGGTGGCATCCGCGCGATCCGGGCGTTCACCGAGATCGAGGGCATCCAAGCGCCCGAGGTTTACCACATGAACGAAGGCCACGCGGGTTTCCTTGGTGTGGAACGTATTCGGGAGTACATCAGCGGATCGGGACTGGACTTCGAGACCGCGCTGACGGTGGTCCGCGCGTCGACGGTGTTCACCACGCACACGCCGGTGCCGGCCGGTATCGACCGGTTCCCGGTGGAGATGGTGCGCCGCTACTTCGACGACACCGTTGCCTCGCCGCTGCTGCCCGAGGTGCCGCTGTACCGAGTGGTCGCGTTCGGTGCCGAGGACGACCCGGACAAATTCAACATGGCGCACATGGGTTTACGGCTCGCCCAGCGGGCCAACGGGGTGTCGCTGTTGCACGGCCGGGTCAGTCGCGGCATGTTCAACGAACTGTGGCCGGGCTTCGACCAGGCCGAAGTGCCCATCGGATCGATCACCAACGGCGTGCACGCACCGACCTGGGCGGCGCCGAAATGGCTGGAGCTGGGCCGAGAACTCGTCGGTGTCGAGGGCATGGAAGCCATCGATCAGGCGGCCGGGGAACCGCAGTTGTGGCAGCGGTTGCACGACGTCGATCCCGGTCACCTGTGGTGGATCCGCTCCCAGCTGCGCGAGATGCTCATCGCCGATGTGCGCGCCCGGCTGCGGCGCTCGTGGCTCGAGCGTGGTGCCACGGAGGCTGAACTGGGCTGGATTGCAACGGCTTTCGATCCTTCGGTGCTGACCATCGGGTTCGCCCGACGCGTACCGACGTACAAGCGGCTGACGTTGATGCTGCGTGACCCGGAGCGACTGGAACAGCTGCTGCTCGACGAGTCTCGGCCGGTGCAGCTGATCGTCGCCGGTAAGTCGCATCCGGCCGACGACGGTGGCAAGGCGCTGATCCAGCAGGTCGTGAAGTTCGCCGACCGGCCCGAGGTGCGGCACCGGATCGCCTTCCTGCCGGACTACGACATGTCAATGGCGCGGCTGCTGTACTGGGGCTGCGATGTGTGGCTCAACAACCCGCTGCGTCCGTTGGAGGCGTGTGGCACGTCGGGCATGAAGAGCGCGCTCAATGGCGGGCTGAACCTGTCGATTCGCGACGGTTGGTGGGATGAGTGGTACGACGGCGAAAACGGTTGGGAAATCCCGACTGCCGACGGCGTCACCGATGAGGCGCGTCGCGACGACCTGGAGGCCGCGGCGCTGTACGACCTCATGCAGAACTCGGTGGCGCCGAAGTTCTACGAGCGCAACGAGCACGGCGTCCCGACGCGGTGGGTCGAGATGGTGCGGCACACGCTGCAGTCGCTGGGGCCGAAGGTGCTGGCATCGCGCATGGTGCGCGACTACACCGAGAAGTACTACGGCCCTGCGGCACAGTCGTTCCGGCGCACGGTGGAGCCGATCGACGGCGTGCCTTTCGGCGCGGCCCGCTCACTGGCGGCCTATCGGCAGCGCGTGACCGAGGCCTGGCCGAAGATTCAGATCGCCGAGGTGGACAGCTACGGGCTGCCCGATACGCCGCTGCTGGGTTCGGAGCTGTCGTTGACCGCCACCGTCCAGCTGGCCGGATTGCGCACCGATGAGGTTGTGGTGCAGGCGGTTCTGGGTCGTGTCGACGCCGGTGACCAGTTGGTGGAGCCGGTGACCGTGCCGATGGCGCACACGGGTTCCGGAGAGGGCGGCGTCGAGGTGTTCTCGGCGACCATCCCGCTGCCGGTGGCCGGCCCCGTCGGATACACCGTACGAGTGTTACCGCACAACGCATTACTGGCCGCCGACAACGAGCTCGGGCTGGTCACGCTGGCGTGAGTGCACTGACTGTTGCGGTCGATGGTGGACCGTACGCGCTGGCGGCCGGCCCGGATGGCGCGATTTGGGTGACGTTGGTGTCGGCGGGTGCGGTGGCCCGGATCGATGCCCGGGGTGAGGTGCGGCGGTTCGACGTCGGTGCCGACAGCCGGCCGATGCAGGTCTGCGCGGGGCCCGACGGGGCCGTCTGGTTCACGTGCTCGGGTACCGATCGGCTGGGCCGGATCGCCGGTGACGGAGCCGTGTCGTTCGTCGAATTGGATACGGGCAGTGCACCGTTCGGCATCGCCGTCGGACCTGACGACGCGGTGTGGTTCACCGCCATGAACGCCGGGACGATCGGCCGGGTGGATGCCGACGGCACGGTCGAGGTGGTCGCCGCGCCGGGCGGGATGCCGTCGATGATCACCGCCGGTGGTGACGGCGCGCTGTGGTTCACGTTGAATCAGAAGTCCGCGATCGGCAGACTGACGGTCGCCGGCAAGCTCTCGGTGCGGCCGACACCGACACCGTCGGCAGGGCCGGTCGGCATCTGCGCGACCCACGATGACGCGGTGTGGTTCACCGCAATTGGTGCGGACAAGCTGGGCCGCATTCCGCTGAACGACGCCATCCAGGAGCTGGATCTGCCGGGCAAGCCGCATGCGGTGGTGGCCGATGAAGCCGACGGCGTGTGGGTGAGCCTGTGGGGCGCCGATGCTATTGCGCGGGTGACCGCCGATGGTGAGGTGTCCAGCTTCGAACTGCCGCCGGGCTCCGAGCCGCACGGGCTGGCCGTCGACCGTGATGGTGCGCTGTGGGTGGCGCTGGAGTCCGGTTTCGTGGTGCGGCTGCCCGTCTAGGCGGGTGCGCGCTCGACGGTCCTGTCGAAATCGATGTGGTGCCCCTGAAGCCACATCATCGAGCGGCCATCGTCTTTCGCGGCCTGCCGGAACACCGCCGGCAGCATCAGGTCACGCAGCAGCCGGCCCACCGGGCCCGCGGCCTTGCTGTTGGCCGACCGGTGCCCGTGACGCACGATCTTCTCGACCCGGTGCCGGCGGAGCGACTCGAACGTCGTGAATGCCGTTGGAATATCAGGGCAATCGCGCAGGCACTGTGCGAGAACCACGGCGTCCTCGACGGACATCGACGCGCCCTGCCCGGCCGATGGTGCGGTGGCATGGGCGGCGTCGCCGATGATGATCTGGTTGCGGTGGTTGTGCCACCGGTGCACCACCGGCAGGTCGTACGTGGCCCACCCCACCATCGGACCGGGCGCGGCGTCGATGATGTCATGCGCCGGACCGGCATCGCCGGACATCAACTGGTGCAGCCAGTTTCGCCAGTCGGCGTCCGTCATGTCGGACAATGCGCCGCGTTCGGGCTCGCGGGCCATCGGGGGATTGGCGAACCAGACGGTGCCGCCGTCCGGAGTGGGGAACCAGGCGAAGAAGCAGCGGGTGCCGAACTGCATCCGGAATTCCCGCGGCGGCACGTCGACGGTGAAATCGGGGATGTAGCCGCCGACATTGAGCACCGGCACGTAGCGGGGTGCGCGGGCCGCCGGGTCGATCGTGCTGCGGACCGTGGAGTGAATGCCGTCGCAGCCGACGAGCAGATCACCGGTTGCGCTGCTGCCGTCGGCGAACTGAGCCTGGACGCGACCGCCGGAAACCGTTGTGGCGGCGATGAATTCCTTTCCATAGCTGTATCGGGCGCCACGTGCCGCGGCCAGCGTGTTGAGTTCGCGGTAGAGGTCGGCGCGACGCATCATGACCGACAGCTGCCCGTCCGGGCGCTGTGCGGCCATCGGGATGCGGCCCAGCCTCTTGCCGGTGCCGGTGATGAAACTGATGGTGTCGTTCGGGTAGCCCAGGTTCTCGAGCGGGCCGGCCGCGTCGACGGCGCGCAGCGCGTCCATGCCGTTGGCCTGGAAGTTCAGCCAGGCTCCGCGCAGGTCCGCGCCGGAGGGGGAGCGTTCGTAGATGTGGGCGTCGATACCCACCCGCTGCAGCGCGATGGCCAGCACCGGGCCGGCGACTCCGGCGCCGATGATGAGTGCTTCGGTCATGCGTGGTTCCTCGGTTCGTGCCCAGATGTCTCGACCATCAGATAGCTTGATTGTCAAGCAATAGAATGAAAGGCGGATCGCTCGATTGTCAAGCGAAAGTTCGGTGGCTGACCGCTTGGGTGCGGCGGTGCAGGACTACCAGGCCGCGGTCGACGACTTCGACCGCGAGGTCGCGCGCCTGCTCGGCATCAACACAACCGATGCGCGGTGCCTGGAGATTCTGATCCAGGAAGGCGCTGGTGTTACTCCGCGCGAGCTGGCCGACCGGTTGGGCCTCACGACCGGCAGCGCCACGACGATGCTCGACCGCTTGGAGAAGGTCGGCTACGTGACGCGCTCGGCGCACCCCAGTGACCGGCGCAAACTCCTGGTCCACGCCACCGCCACCGCGCGGGAGCGTGCTTTCGCGCTGATCGGCCCGCTGGTAGACGACGGGCGACGCACCCTGCTGAACCGCTACAGTGCCGAACAACTGGAACTGATCACCGAATTCCTCACGCGGACAGCGGAATTGCAGCGCGAGCACGTCGCGCGGCTGCGGGGGATGTGACCGGCTTTCGGGCGTGTCGGCGCTGTCTGGGACATGTCGCGCCTGGACCCGTCAGCATGTGCTGACAGTGTCACCACATGCTGACGATGTCAGCCATTACTGACAGGTCCGGGCGCGACATGGTGGGGAGAGAGGACGGGAGTGCCGTCAGCTCGACGCAGCCAACCGCTCCAGCGCGCTGCGCACCCGGACCGGGTCGGTGGTCGACCAGTACGGCGGCAGTGACGACTGCAGGAACCCGCCGTAGCGCGCCGTCGCCATGCGGGAGTCCAGGATGGCGATGACGCCGCGGTCGTTGACGCTGCGCAGCAGTCGCCCGGCGCCCTGCGCCAGCAGCAGCGCCGCGTGCGATGCCGCGACGGCCATGAATCCGTTGCCGCCGCGCGCCGCGATGGCCCGCTGCCGCGCGGTCAACAGCGGATCATCGGGGCGGGGGAACGGAATTCTGTCGATGATCACCAGCGACAGCGACGGCCCCGGCACGTCGACGCCCTGCCACAGCGACAGTGTCCCGAACAACGAGGTCTCGGCGTCGTCGGTGAAGCGGCGCACCAGGGTTGACGTCGAGTCGTCGCCCTGGCAGAGCACCGGGGTGTCCAGGCGCTCGCGCATGATCTCGGCGGCGGCCTTGGCGGCACGCATCGACGAGAACAGTCCGAGGGTGCGTCCGCCGGCGGCCGTGATCAGCTCGTAGATTTCGTCGAGCTGTTCCTGCGGAGCGGCGTCGCGGCCCGGCGGCGGCAGGTGCTTGGCGACGTAGAGAATGCCCGACTTGGCATGGGAGAAGGGCGATCCCACGTCCATGCCCTTCCACTTCGGCGGCGTCGCGGTGCTGTCTTCGGGCACCGACAAGCCCCACGCCCGGGCCATCGACTCGAAGCGGCCGCCGATGGTCAGCGTCGCGGACGTCAGCACCGCGGTCACCTCACCGAACAACCGGCCGCGCAGCAGCCCGGCCACCGACAACGGAGCGACGCGCAGGATGTATCGCACTGTGCCCCTGGACTCGTCGCGATCCAGCCACACCACGTCGTAGCGGTCGGGGATGGCCGGCACGAACGAGTCGATGATGCGCGACGCGGTATCACTCAGATCGGCCAGTGCGGTCACGGCCTCGCTGCGCGCGGCCGCCGCGGTGGGATCCGAGGGCGCCGTGTCGATCGCCATCTTCACTTTGTCCGTCGAGTCACGGACCACCGTCAGGTAGGTCGCCAGCTCGTCGTCGAGCACATCGATGCGGCCCGGCTCCATGTCGTGGATGGCCGAACCCAATGTGGCGATGGCGGCCTCGAGGCGTTCTGCCAGTTCGGGTTCCACCAAGCGGGCGGCCCGTCGGAGCGCCACGGCCATGGACGTCGCGGACAGCTCGCCGGTGGCCACGCTGGTTACGCGGTCCACCAGCTCGTGGGCCTCGTCGACCACCAGCAGCTGGTGCTCGGGCAGGACGTTGACCTCGGAGATGGCGTCGATGGCCAGCAGCGCGTGGTTGGTGACGATGACGTCGACCGCGCCGGCCTTCGCGCGGGCCTTCTCGGCGAAACAGTCTGTGCCGTAAGGGCACCGGGTGGCGCCGATGCACTCGCGCGCGCCGACGCTGACCTGCGACCAGGCCCGGTCCAGCACGCCGGGCACCACCTCGTCGCGGTCACCGCTCTCGGTGTCCGACGACCACTCGATGAGCCGCTTGACGTCGCGGCCCAGTGCCGACGCGGCGACGGGGTTGAACAGTTCCTCTTGTGGGAGGTCCTCCTCGGCGGAAGCGCCGCTGTGAACCTTGTTGAGGCACAGGTAATTTCCGCGTCCTTTGAGCAACGCGAACTCGGGTCGGCGGGGCAGGTGCGGGGCCAGGGCGTCGGCCAGGCGGGGTAGGTCGCGGTCCACCAACTGGCGTTGCAACGCGATGGTCGCCGTCGACACCACCACCGGCTGATTCGATGCGACGGCGTGCGCGATCGACGGGACGAGGTACGCCAACGACTTTCCGGTGCCGGTCCCGGCCTGGACGGCCAGGTGCTCGCCCTTGTCGAAGGCGTCGCCGACAGCCTTGGCCATCTCGATCTGGCCGCTGCGTTCGGCGCCGCCGAGGGCGGATACCGCGATGGACAGCAGCGCGGAGACGTCGGTCGTCACGCGCCCACCAGTCGGGTCGGGATGGCGGGTTCGCCGGCGGAGAGCTTGAGTCCGTCCCACGGCAGGCTGTGCAGGCCGGCCGCGACGCGCGCGCGGGCGTCGGCCAGCGACGAGTCGTACACGACCGAGCCCGAACGGACCAGCGGCACCGTCAGCACCCGGCCGTCGTCCGTGGGAGCCGAGTCGGCGGGGTGTACCACTTCCTCGACGATGGTTCCGGAGTCCTTCGCCAGCCGCAGGGCCGCCTTCCGGCCACCGTGAGATTCCTTGTGGCTGCTGCGTTTTGCCACGGGCATGCCGTCGACCTCGACGAGCTTGTAGACCATCGACGCGGTCGGCGCGCCGGAGCCCGTGACCACCGATGTACCCACGCCGTAGACGTCGACCGGCGCAGCCGCCAGCCCGGCGATCGAGTACTCGTCGAGGTCGCCGGACACCACGATGCGGGTCTTGGGCGCGCCCAGGCCGTCGAGCTGGTCGCGGACCTGGCGGGCCATGACGCCGAGGTCGCCGGAGTCGATGCGCACGGCACCGAGCTCGGGTCCGGCCACGGCGACGGCGTTGGCCACGCCCTGGGTGATGTCGTAGGTGTCCACCAACAGCGTCGTCCCGACGCCCAACGCGTCGACCTGGGCGCGGAACGCGGCAACCTCGTCGGGGCCGCTCGTCGCGGTGTGCACCAAGGTGAAGGCATGCGCGCTCGTGCCGAGCGCTGGGACGCCGTAGGTCCGCTGTGCCTCCAGGTTCGATGAGGCGAAGAAGCCGGCGATGTACGCGGCCCGCGCGGCCGCGACGGCAGCCTGCTCGTGCGTGCGCCGCGAGCCCATCTCGATGAGTGGCCGGCCGCTCGAGGCGCTGACCATACGGGCCGCGGCCGAGGCGATCGCGGTGTCGTGATTGAAGATCGACAGTACGAGGGTCTCGAGGATCACGCACTCGGCGAACGTGCCGTGGATAGACAGCACGGGAGAATCCGGAAAATACAGCTCACCTTCGGGGTAGCCGTCGATGTCGCCGCGGAACTCGTAGTCGGCCAGCCAGCGCAGCGTCTCGGCATCCAGGAAGTACAGGGATGCCAGTGCGGCGTCGTCGAACCGGAAGTCGGCGAGGGCCGAGAGGAACCGCGCGGTCCCGGCGACCACGCCGTATCGGCGCCCGAAGGGCAGTCGCCTGGCAAACACTTCGAATGACGCGCGGCGATGTGCGGTGCCGTCGCGCAGGGCGGCAGCGAGCATGGTGAGCTCGTATTTGTCGGTCAGCAACGCGGCGGTCACAGACCTCACCGTACTGGTTCTGCGAGCGGCAACCACCCGGCTATTCTGGGCTCATGGTTCTGGGTGCCAGCTCGTCGACGGTTGTCGCGCGGACGAGCCCGGCGACTGATGTCGAAGAGGTGGCCGGCCTGGACAGTCCGTGGGTGACCATCGTCTGGGACGACCCGGTGAATTTGATGACCTACGTGACGTACGTCTTCCAGAAGCTTTTCGGTTACAGCGAGATGCGTGCCACCGAGTTGATGATGCAGGTGCACACCGAGGGCAGGGCCGTCGTCTCGGCGGGCAGCCGGGAGTCGATGGAGGTCGACGTCACCAAACTGCACGCAGCCGGCCTGTGGGCAACCATGCAGCAGGACCGCTGAGCGGTGCGCAAGTGGAAGCGGGTCAACACGTCGTCGGGCGTGCGGATCAAGTCCGGTTTGGAAGCGCACGAGGTCACGATGTTGCGCAACCTGGTCGGCTCGCTCATCGAGATGCTCGACGACCGCGAATCCTCCTCACCGCGTGACGAACTCGCCGAACTGACCGGCATGAAGATCGGGCCGTCACAGGCGCCCGGCGACGACACCATGCGCCGGCTGCTGCCGGACTTCTACCACGATCCGGCCACGCATCCGGATGGTCGCGCCGCCGGTGAGAGCCTCAACGGTGCCCTGCGCAGCCTGCACGAACCCACCATCGTCGACGCCAAACGGCAAGCCGCCCAACGGCTTCTGGATTCGCTGCCGGACCCGGCCGGAAAATTCGAGCTGACCGAGGAACAGGCTGAGGCCTGGGCCGCCGCGATCAACGACGTCCGGCTGGCGCTCGGCACGATGCTCGACATCGGACCCGATGGGCCGCAACATCTTTCGCCGGACCATCCGATGGCCGGGCATCTGGAGGTGTATCAGTGGCTGACGTATCTGCAGGAGTACCTGGTGCTGAGCCTGCTGGACGAGCGGTGAGGGCTCCATCAGCGACGTCGCCGGCATCCTGGTCGGCAATCACGACCGCATCGAAGACGCCAGCCTGGGCGGCGGCTGGGCCACCGGCACCACCGTCGTCCTCGCCCCGCCGGGAACCATCGGCGCGGTCGACGTCCGCGGAGGAGCGCCCGGCACCCGCGAGACCGACCTGCTCGACCCGTCCAACAGCGTGCAGCACGTCGACGCGATCGTGCTCACCGGCGGCAGCGCGTTCGGGCTTGCCGCCGCCGACGGCGTCATGACCTGGCTGGAGGAGCACGACCGCGGGGTGAAGATGCCCGGCGGGCGGGTGCCCATCGTGCCGGGCGCGGTGATCTTCGACCTTCCGGTCGGCGCATGGGCGAACCGGCCGACGGCCGAGTTCGGATACCAAGCAGCGGCCCATGCCGGCACCGAGGTGCCGACCGGCAATGTCGGCGCGGGTGCGGGCGCGCGGGCCGGCGCGCTCAAAGGCGGTCTCGGCACGGCGTCGGTGACGCTCGACAACGGCGTCACCGTCGGCGCGCTCGTCATCGTCAACGCGGCGGGCCACGTCGTCGACCCGCAGACCGGCCTGCCATGGTCGGCCGACCAGATCGCGCGCTTCGGGCTGCAGCCTCCGCCGCCTGACCAGATCGAGGCATATGCGACGCGGGTGAAGAACCCGAAGCCGCTCAACACGACCATCGCCGTCGTCGCGACCGACGCCGCCCTCAGCCCGGCGGGATGCAAGAAGGTGGCCGTCGCCGCCCACAACGGGCTTGCCCACACCATCCGTCCGGCGCACACCGCCGTCGACGGCGACACCGTCTTCGCACTCGCGACGGGCCGCGTGCACATCGAGCCGGACCCCGCGACGCCCGAGCAGATGAACCCCGAGACGCGACTCATCTCCGAGATCGGGGCGGCCGCCGCCGACGCGCTCGCGACGGCCGTCATGGTCGGGGTGCTGGCCGCCGAGTCGATCGCCGAAATCCCGACCTATCGCGACCTGCTGCCGGGAGCCTTCGGATAAGGCGCTGCGCCGGTAACCTGGCTCTATGACGCCAGCGAGTAGCGGAGCGGAGCGCGTATGACGTACGACCTGTCGCCGACACCGTCGAAGCCGAAGCCGCCTGCGACGTGGAAGGTCGGCGGTGTCACGATCGTCAGCTTCGTCGCGTTGCTGTGGCTCGTCGAAGGCTGGGACGCGCTACACAACCAGGAGCTGAATCAGGACGGCATCCGGCCACTGGAGACCGACGGGCTCTGGGGCATCTTGTGGGCGCCGCTGTTGCACGCCGACTGGGCGCACCTGATCGCGAACACCGGCCCGGCCCTCGTGCTCGGGTTCCTGGTGACGCTCGCGGGCATGGGCCGCTTCCTCGGAGCGACGCTGATCATCTGGATTCTCGGTGGCTTCGGTACCTGGCTGATCGGCAACATCGGCGCGCCGCGCGGTGTGGAGTCCGTCCACATCGGGGCGTCCGGGCTGATCTTCGGTTGGCTGACGTTCCTCATCGTGTTCGGGTTTTTCACTCGGCACGCGTGGCAGATCGTGGTCGGCATCATCGTGTTGTTCGTCTACGGCGGTGTGCTGTGGGGCGCGTTGCCGGGGACATTCGGGGTGTCGTGGCAGGGCCATCTGTGCGGCGGCATCGCGGGCGTACTCGCCGCTTATTTGCTGAGCAGTCCGGAAAGGGAAGCGCGCGAACGGCGTAAGGGATCGGCCCTGCCGTCGATTCCGACGTAATTTGCTGAATTTCGAATTCGCCGCACGCGGTGTTGCCGGAAGCGTGATCGGTATCGCTTTCGGAACCAATCGAGAAACTGGACGCCCAAAGGTGCCGTCTTTTCGTCGCAGGACGTGTTGACGTGGCAAGCTAGGGGTGTGCGCCTCACCATTCTCGGTTGCTCCGGCAGCGTGGGTGGGCCGGATTCTCCGGCCTCGGGCTATCTGCTGACCGCTCCGGACACCACACCGATGGTTATCGACTTCGGTGGAGGCGTACTCGGCGCACTGCAGCGTCATGCTGATCCGGGCGCCGTAAATATATTGCTGTCACATCTGCATGCCGACCATTGTTTGGACTTGCCGGGCCTGTTCGTCTGGCGTCGGTATCACCCGAATCCTCCGGTCGGCCGCGCGCTGTTGTTCGGCCCGGCGGCCACCTGGCACCGGCTCGGTGCGGCGTCGTCGCCCGAGGGCGGCGAGATCGACGACATCACCGACATCTTCGATATCCAGGTCTGGGTTGACGGTCAGGACGTCGAGATCGGCTCGCTGACCGTGACGCCGCGACTGGTGTGTCACCCGACCGAGTCCTACGGCATGCGCTTCACCGATCCGTCCGGCGCGACACTCGTCTACTCTGCGGACACGGGCTACTGCGACGCGTTGATCGACCTGGCCCGTGGCGCCGATGTGTTCCTGTGCGAGGCGTCGTGGACCGACTCGCCTGACCGTCCGCCGAAGCTGCATCTGTCCGGCACCGAGGCCGGACGCGCCGCCCGCGAAGCCGGGGTCAAAGAGCTGCTGCTGACGCACATTCCACCGTGGACGTCCCGCGAGGACGTCATCAGTGAGGCCAAAGCCGAGTTCGACGGACCCGTGCACGGCGTCGTCTGCAACGAGTCGTTCGACATCACCCGCCGGTAACTCGCCGCCGCGCTCACGGCGGCCCGCTAGGGTTGTCGGGTGTCCAGACGAGAAGACGGTCGCCTTGACGACGAACTCCGCCCGGTAAAGATCACCCGAGGATTCACCAAGCACCCGGCAGGGTCGGTATTGGTGGAGTTCGGCGAGACGCGGGTCATGTGCACCGCTTCGGTATCCGAAGGGGTGCCGCGCTGGCGCAAGGGTTCCGGACTGGGCTGGCTGACCGCCGAATACGCGATGCTGCCGGCCGCCACGCATGACCGCTCCGACCGCGAGTCGGTGAAGGGCCGTGTCGGCGGACGGACCCAGGAGATCAGCCGGTTGATCGGCCGCTCGCTGCGCGCGTGCATCGACCTCAGCGCGCTGGGCGAGAACACCATCGCCATCGACTGCGACGTGCTGCAGGCCGACGGCGGTACCCGGACCGCGGCGATCACCGGTGCGTATGTGGCGCTGGCCGATGCCGTCACGTACCTGGCCGCGGCCGGACGCCTGAAGGATCCGCGTCCGCTGTCGTGCGCCATCGCCGCCGTGTCGGTCGGTGTGGTCGACGGCCGGGTCCGCACGGACCTGCCCTACACCGAGGACTCGCGCGCCGAGGTCGACATGAACGTCGTCGCCACGGACACCGGGACCCTCGTCGAGGTGCAGGGCACCGGCGAAGGTGCGACGTTCCCGCGCTCGACGCTGGACAAGCTGCTCGATGCCGCGCTGGCTGCCTGCGACCAGTTGTTCGCGCTGCAGCGTGAGGCGCTGGAGTTGCCGTACCCGGGTGTGCTGCCCGAGTCGACCGCGCCGGCCAAGAAGGCGTTTGGTGCCTGAGCTTCTCGTCGCTTCGCGCAACGCCAAGAAGCTTGTGGAGTTGCAGCGGGTGTTGGACGCCGCCGGGGTCGTCGGCCTGACGTTGTTGTCGCTGGCCGATGTGCCCGAGTATCCGGAGGCGCCCGAGACCGGGGCGACATTTGAAGAGAACGCGTTGGCAAAGGCTGTTGACGGATTCAATGCGACCGGAATCCCTTGTGTTGCAGACGATTCTGGCGTTTCGGTCGATGCACTGAACGGCATGCCCGGGGTGCTGTCGGCCCGGTGGGCCGGCCGGCACGGGGATGACGCGGCGAACCTTTCGCTGTTGTTGGGCCAGATTCAGGACGTGCCGGACGAGCGTCGTGGTGCGGCGTTCGTGTCGTGCTGTGCGCTGGTTTCGTCGTCGGGTTCTGTGGTGGTGCGGGGCGAATGGCCGGGCGTCATCGCGCGGGAGCCGCGGGGTTCGGGCGGTTTTGGGTATGACCCGGTGTTTGTCCCGGCGGGTGGTTCTCGGTCTGCTGCTGAGCTGAGTGCGGCCGAGAAAGATGCGGCGTCACACCGCGGGCGGGCGTTGGCGCAGTTGGTGCCGGCGCTGCGGGAGTTGGCTGCGGGTTAGTTTCCCGTCTCACGGCACCTCGGCGAAGCTGTCCTCAGGTGCGGCCTCAACCTGTGCTGATCGTGCGCGATACATCCGGACCAGTTCGCGGATCGCGACGAAAAGGCAGAAGGCGGCGTACGTCGCCGACAGCGCTTTGGCGTTCAGGACCATGGCCAGCACTGCGCCCGCGATTGCACCCGGAAGCGCGCCGAGGTTGAGGGTCAGGCTCAGCCGGGGTGACGCGGTGCCCTGGCGGGCGTGCATGATCCATCCGACGATCGAGTTCGGGACGAACATCAGCAGCGACGTGCCGATTGCCGTGTGCAGGTCGCAGCCGAACAACAGCATCAGGGTAGGCACGGCCAGTAGCCCGCCGCCCAGGCCGACGGCTGCGGCCCAAGCGCCGATCAGCAGCCCGCAGGCCAGCGAGACGGGCGCGATGTAGAACCAGCTCTGGATGACGGCGGTGGAAAACACCGCGCCGCCCTGCAACATGTGGACGCCGGCGATGTCCAGGGCGAGCTTGAGTGCCGACAACAAGAGCACCGCGACGAAGAGCCAGCGCAGGGTGGCGTGGGAAACCTTCATGAGCAGCTTGGCGCCGAACAGGCCGCCGATCGTCCCGCCGACCAGCATGCCGGTGCCGGCGTGCCAGTCGATGTGGCCGCCGACCAGGGCGAACGTCAGTGCGCCGACCGCGACGACGGCGGTGTTGGCCGCGGCAGCCGTGCCGTGCAGCGTCGTGCGGGGCAGAGCGGTCAGATGCTCCAGGGCCGGGACGTAGAAGACGCCGCTGCCGCCGCCGAACAGGCCGCCGATCACTCCACCGATGGTTCCGACGCCGAGTTCGGCGGGTAGTCCGCCTCGTGTGACGGCAGTGTTCGGCGGGGCAGGGCGGTCGGCGGGCATGCGGATTCTCCTTCGGATTGGCTCGACGAACTATCGCACTTGTCTGAGGAGTAGACAAATAAGTTTCGGTGAGCCGGGCCGAAGGTATCGGCTGGGGCTATGCAGTGACCAGGTACCCGTCGATGAAGTCGTGTAGCGCGGGGGCTAGGTGTGCGACGCCGGAATCGTTGAGCTTCGCCAGCAGGATGATGCCCTGATACTGGGCGAGCAGGGCGTGCGCGAGCTGCTGCGGATCGGTGCCCGGGCGCAGTGCTCCGGCTGTTGCGGCCTCGGTGGCGATGACCGCCATGTGGTGCTCCATCGCCTTGAGGGTGTGCGCCAGATGCTCGCGCAGATCGTCGTCGGTGGTGGACAGTTCGGCGGCGAAGTTGCCGAACGGGCAGCCCACCGCGCGGCCGAATTGGGCTTCCAGCGCCGACTGAATGGCGCCGATCGCGTCGGGGATGGCATGCAGCTTGTCGGCCGGCGACGCGGTGGGGGAGCCGGTCAGCTGGCGCTGAAATGCGTTGGCGTGTAAGTCGACAACGGCTTTCGCGAGTTCCGATTTCGACGAGAAGTAGTGGTAGAAGCTGCCCTTCTTGATGTCGGTCGCGCGGCAGAGTTCGTCGACGCCGACGGCTTGGTAGCTGCGTTCGAGGAACAGGCGTGCGGCAGTTGCGACCAGGCGGTCGCGGGCGTCAGAACTTCGGGGCACCTGAGAATCGTAATTAGTAGTTGACCGGTCGGTCAACAAGTGGCAAGTTGACGACATGACTACCGCTGAGGTCTTCCGTACGCCCGACGACCGCTTCGCGAATCTGCCGGGCTACGACTTCGCCCCCAACTACGTCGACATCGACGGGCTGCGCCTGCACTATCTCGACGAAGGGCCGCGGGACGGCAAGCCCATCGTCTGTTTCCACGGCGAGCCGACGTGGGCGTACCTGTACCGCAAGATGATTGGCCCGTTCGTCGAGGCGGGGCACCGGGTGATCGTGCCCGACTATGCGGGCTTCGGCCGCTCGGACAAGCCCACCGATCGTCGGTGGTACAGCTACGACCGGCATGTCGAGTTGGTCACCCGACTGCTGGGCGGTTTGGGTTTGACGGACGCCACGGCGGTGGTGCAGGACTGGGGCGGGCCGATCGGTTTGCGCTGGGCCACCGAGAACGCGGATCAGGTTGGCGCACTGGCGATTTTCAATACCGGGCTGTTCACAGGCCGGGTGTCCAAGGGCTTCATGGCGTGGCGTGCGTTCGCGGAGGCCAACCCGGACCTGCCCGTCGGCTTCGTGATTCAGGGTGCGACGACGACCGAACTCCCGAACGACATCGTCGCGGCGTACGACGCGCCGTTCCCGACCGTGGAGTCGAAGGCCGGCGCCGCGCAGTTCCCGCTGTTGGTGCCGATCACGGAGGACGCCGCGGGCGCGACGGAAATGAAGGCCGTCACCGACGCGCTGTCGCGGTGGGAGAAGCCGGCATTGGTCGCGTTCTCCGACCAGGACCCGGTGTTCCCGTATCCGCGCGCGGGCGAGGCGTTCGTCGACCTGATCCCGACGGTCGACGAGCAGGTGCGGATCGAAGGGGCGTCGCACTTCCTCCAGGAGGACCGTGGCGAGCAGTTGGCAGTCGAGGTGCTCAAGCGACTGGGTTGACGGCAGTCTGGCCGCCGAGCGTGGGGGAAATGACCACTGTCGCGCGCGATTCGCGGACACTTCGCCCACTCTCGGCGCATGAACTTCAGAGGTCGAAGCGCTTCTTCACGTCTTCGGTGCGGAAGTGCTCGACGATGATGCCGACGAGCGGGACGGTGCCGGCGAACAGGACGCCGATGGTCTGGCCGAGCGGCCAGCGGACCTTGACCGCCAGGTTGAACGTGCAGAGCAGGTAGGCGAAGTAGACCCAGCCGTGGACGATGCCGATCCAGTTCAGGCTGGCGTCGTTGAAGATGTAGTGCGCGACCAGCTCGTAGCAGAGGGCGATGAGCCAGATACCGGTCGCCCAAGCCATCACGCGGTAGGCGGTCAGCGCCTTGCGGATGGTGTCTTTCGACAGGGTGGTCGGCTGCGACTCGGTCATGTGGTGGTCCTGTCCTGTTTGTCGTTCTCGGCCAGTTCGGCCAGGTAGGCGTTGTATTCGTTGAGGGTCGGGTCCGCGGTGTCTTTGGCGGCCTTGGGGCGCTCCGGGAGCAGGCCCTCTGGGATTTCGGTGGGCTCGTTCTTGGGCTGCTGCTCGGGCGGGGCTTCCTCGTACCGGACGAACTTGTAGTAGCCGTAGAAGCAGAAGGCGCCGAACATCGGCCACTGCAGGGCGTAGCCCAGGTTCTGGAAGGTGCCGGCGCTCGACTGGAACCGCGACCATTGCCACCAGGCCAGGGCCATGCAGCCCAGGGCAGCGACGGTCACCAGCACGATGAGCGCCGGCCTCCTACGCCGTGTAGTGGACATATGGCAACGGTACCGCGCGGGGGTTTGGGTTTGCGATTCGTGCCTGCTAGGACGCCCGAGGCTCGATGCAGGGCCACGGCACTGGTCGCGACTTGGGGCCGATGAATTCGTCCAGGCGAGCGGTGTCGACTTTGCGGTAGATAGAGACAGTTCGTTGTGTGGAGCGTCGCCATCTAATCGCCAGCCGGTCCAGCGCGCGGGTGAATAGACCGAGGATGTCCACGGACACATTGGTGAAGTGATAGCGGACGCTCATGACGCCGCGATCGTTGGCGACGACGCGGCAGCCGTCACTGTGGATGAGCCCGACGACGAATTCTTCGGTGGCGCGGTCGACGAATTCTTGTTGCCAAGCTTCAAGCGCGATGCGCCGATCGTGCTTTCGCCCGGGACCATGTTGCGGGAACAGACAGGGCCAGTGCTTCGAGTACAGATAGACCTCGATGCACCCCTTCTTCTGGACTGTCGCAGCATGCTGGCCAGGCATCACGGCGTCGATCGCCTCGCGGCAGCGGGTGATGATCGCGGGGTACTTCTCATCGAGAGCGATCCGAAGTCGCCATACCTGTCGTGAGCGCGAGATGCAGCCATCGCCGAGGTATAGGCCCAACAGATATGCGTAGGGCGCGGCCGGTAGCGAGGTGAAGTCGTGCAGAACTCCGCACGACGACGAGGGGTCGTGCTTCACTAGCCTCGTCGGTGGATGTAGCCGCCAACCGCGGATGGTCGTCCGCGGGATGCCGGTCTCGCGTGCGATGGCACAGTCGTTCATGCCGGACGCAATGAGGGATTGCACGTGGTCGAACTCGTCGAGGTTGCGCATCGGCCCTCCGTCAATCGTTGTCATCAACTTATGACGGCGGTCCGACAAGTTCTGGGCTGTGCGGTACCGGTATCCTCAGGGTGTTGCGGGCGTGGCGCAATCGGTTGACGCGCGGGTTTTAGGTGCCCGTGTTCGAAAGAACGTGTGGGTTCGAGTCCCACCGCCCGCACTCAGTAGGCCGAATCGTGTCATGCGTTGTAGACGACTCGATTGATCTGCGTAGTCGACCCCTCCGACTGGTGGGGGCGCCCCTGTTCGCGGCGTTCTATCAGCAGTGCTTTCGATTGGTGAACCCCACCTCACCCAAAGTCGACTCCAAGCGCCGTTGCGTCACGAACTGCGGTTCAGCTACCCCGCAGGCGGCGACTCCACCGCATGCCGCCGTTTGCGCTACAGATCGGGCGACTTGGCCACGCTGATGCCGAGAACGTCCCAGCCGAGGCGCGCATTGGTCGGCAGCCGAAACTAGCTGAAAAACAACCACTTTCGTCCAGAGTGGCAGACGGCAGCGAACCACGACCGGGATCGCAGACCTCAGTGTGCCCTACGGAAAGCGTTGTGCCGCTTAGCTGATACGTACTTCAGTGCTTCTTGGAATGCAGTACGCCGTCGGTCGGCGCCTGGTCGGTCTTGGCGCGCTTCTCTGCACGTTTCTCTTTGAGCGACTTGCCGGTCTTCTTGGTCATGCTCTGTCGCGGAGATTTGTCAGACATGACACGCCCCTTTGTTCGGGGGCCTGGGTGGTCCCAATTACCAGACCCTACGCGTACCGCGGACGACCACGCAATGCGCGCGGTCGAGTCGCGGCGCCGTCGACGCATCCGAGCGTTGCGCGGCAACACCTGCGACGTGGCGCCGTTTCGAAAGGGGGCCTAGGCTGGAGGTGACACGCACCCTAGGTGGCCGAGCCCCGTTGCCACGCGCGTAAATGGACCGGAATTCTTTTGTCAATCAATGATATTGCCGCGTATGCACGTCTGTCTCCAGCAGACGTCGAGTCGTTCGGTCTTGAACTGGACACCATCCGCGCCGACGTCGAGGAGTCCCTCGGCGCCAAGGACGCCGCCTACATCCGGCGCGCCATCGCGTTTCAGCGGATTCTGGACGTCGGCGCTCGGCTGCAGATTGCCGGGAGTCGATCCAGGGCCGGTTGGGCGGTGGGGGTCGTGGCGTTGGCGTACGCGAAAGCCGTTGAGAATATGGAGATCGGGCACAACGTCAGCCACGGCCAATGGGACTGGATGAACGATCCGGAGATCCATTCCAGCGCCTGGGAGTGGGACATGGTGGGTGTGTCCGCGCAGTGGCGGTACTCGCACAACTATCGCCATCATGTGTTCACCAATGTGGTCGGCGTGGATGACGACCTCGGGTTCGGGGTGTTGAGGGTGACCCGTGACCAACCGTGGAAGCCCGCATATCTATGGCAACCGCTGCAAAATCTATTGTTGGCCCTGACCTTCGAATGGGGAATCGCCCGTCACGGCTATCACACCGAAACGGAGCGGGCCGGCAGCCAGGACGGTAAGCGGGCCGCGAAGAAGTCGATGCTGATCAAGATCGCCCGGCAGATCACGAAGGACTACGTCGCCGTGCCTGCGCTCAGCCTGCGCCGCTGGCGGCGAACGCTGACCGCCAACGCCGTCGCCAACCTGTTGCGTAACCTCTGGTCATACGTGGTGATCTTCTGCGGGCACTTTCCCGACGGTGTGCAGACGTTTGCCCCGGAGGTCCTGCAGTCCGAGACCAGGGCGGAGTGGTATCTGCGTCAGATGCTGGGTGCCGCGAACTTCAAAGCCGGTCGGATACTGGCATTTTCGAGCGGAAACCTGTGTTACCAGATCGAGCACCACCTGTTCCCCGACCTGCCGAGCAATCGGTACGCGCAGATCAGCGTCCGAGTTCGTCACTTGTGTGACAAGTACGACCTGCCTTACACCACGGGCTCGCTCATCACGCAGTACCTGCAGACCCTACGGACCAACTTCCGGCTGGCGCTGCCTGACAAGGGCTGGGCCGCCATCCGCGGATAGCAGTCAGCGGTCGAACACGGCTTTGATCTTGGTCCGCGCCTGTCCGGCATCGGAGGCGGCTTGGTGTGCGTGGTCATCGTCCAAGGTGCCACTGCTGTCGATGCCGAAGCCGAAGTAGCTCTTGGTGCCCTCCCAGGCGCTATCGGCTTTCCGCGCAATTGTTTTCACAACATTCATGGTCTATCTCTCTATCGTCAGCATGAGCACAGCGCGCGAACGCGCGCTGAAGTTCAGGTTCGGTTCCATCGACACCGTCGAATTACGTTGGCCCCGTTGAGTGGTGGCGGCAACAAACGTCTCGATGAAAAACGTGATATGCCTTCGGTTTTGGCATTCGGCCGCCCAGACGGGCATGTCGGCGAGTTGTTGGCCCTGATGATCCGAAGGCGCCGAGGATCACCGATACGTAGGCGTGCAACAACTGACGTTCTGTAACGTTCACTCTACACCCGTTGGCGTGCATCAACCGACGCGGCGGCGCGTTGTTCGTCGCGCGTCGCATAGGTCCGGGGTGTAGCGTGGGAAAGGTTGGGAACCAGCCAGCCCCTGGCGTAGTCAAGTCAGCTTCTTGCCGTTGCATTCCCCGAGCAGCAGCTCGCGCCGGACCCATCGGTGACCATTACGCGACGGGACTGCCGTGAAATCGCAACTCAGTCTTCAGTATTCAGATGAGGCGGTGCGGAAGTACACACGTGCCGGCTCGCCAAGTTTCGGGATTCTCAGCACATTTCCACCGACACGATGCGGACTTGCGACATTCAGCGCCGCGCTGAGCCACGGCCTGGCCGTCAACGGCGCCGACGTCAGTGTGGTGCGTGTTGCGGATGGGGCCTGCGCCAGCGATAGCCGAGTGATCGGTGAACTGACCAACGGATCACCGGCGTCAGTCGCAGCAGCAGTGGATCTGCTCAATCAGAGCGACGTCGCGGTGATCCAGCACGAGTACGGAATCTACGGCGGCGCTGACGGCGACGAAGTCCTGGACATCATCGGCGGTCTGCGAATCCCGTCGATCGTGGTTGCCCACACGATTCCCAAGAATCCCACCCGGCACCAGCGTGCTGTGCTGGAGGAGGTGGTGGCGCTCGCCGATCAGGTGGTCGTGATGTCCGACTCGGCCAGGGGACAACTGCGTCACGGTTTCGATGTCGATCAGCGGAAGATCGCCACGATCCCGCACGGGGCGACCATGCCCAGCGGTCTCCACACGGGCCGTACCGGGCGCCCGACGCTGCTGACCTGGGGCCTGCTGGGGCCGGGAAAGGGGATCGAGCGCGTCATCGATGCGATGAGCGCACTGCACGGCCTCAACGGCCAGCCCCGCTATCTGATCGCCGGCCAGACCCATCCTCGGGTGCTTGCCGCCGACGGCGAGGCCTACCGTGAGGCCTGCGCCGAGCGAGCACAGCGTGCCGGGGTGGGCCGCGCGGTCCAGTTCGATGCCGGTTACCGAGACGTAGCGTCCCTGATCGCTCTGATGATGTCCGCGGCGGTCGTGGTGCTGCCTTACGACTCCACCGACCAAGCCACCTCCGGCGTCTTGGTTGACGCCATCGCCTGCGGTCGGCCGGTCGTCGCGACGGCGTTCCCGCACGCCATCGAGTTGCTGTCCACAGGAGCGGGGATCGTCGTCGGCCATGACGACCCCGACGCGATGCGGTCGGCTCTGCATTCTGTGCTGACCCAGCCCCGGTTGGCCGGTTCCATGGCGGCCGAGGCCCGGCGGCTCGCGCCGTCGATGTCGTGGCCGGTCGTGGCGAAATCGTATCAATCTGTGGCACAACGAATTCTGAGAAGACGTCCGGAGCCCACGTGGCTGGGGTAGTGCCGGAACCGAAGTTCGACCACCTGCTGGCCATGACAGATCGGCACGGCACCTTCGAGCACGCCTGCGGCACCCAGCCGCGGCCCGAGCACGGCTACTGCACCGACGACATGGCGCGAGTCCTGGTGGTCGCCAGCCGCGAGCCGAATGCCGACGATGATGTGCATGTGCTGGCCCGACTGGCCGTGAAGTTCCTCGATGGCGCACAGGCGTTCTCGGGCGGTTGCCGTAATCGGTTGGACCGCAACGGTCGTTGGACCGACGACTTCACCTTCGAGGACTGCTGGGGCCGATGCCTATGGGCACTGGGCACGGCCGCCGCGCACAGCGACCTCGGCTTGGTCCGCAGTTTGTCGGTGGTGCAGTTCGAACGGGCTGCCCGTGGCCGGTCCGTCTGGCCTCGCGCGATGGCGTTCGCGGCACTGGGCGCCGCGGAGCTGCTCAGCGTCGACCCCGATCATGTCGGGGCACGCCGGCTCATCGATGACTACGCGGAAGGTGTTGCGGCGCAGAGCGGTAAAGTCGATTGGCAGTGGCCCGAGGAACGCCTGACGTACGTGAACGCGTTGTTGCCCGAGGCGATGATCGCCGCGGGGGATGCACGCGGCGACTCGGCGCTGTGCCAGCGCGGTCTTGATCTTCTGGAATGGCTGATCGATTGCGAGACCGTTGACGGGCATCTGTCGGTGTGCCCGGCCGGCGGTTGGGCTGCGGGGGAACCGCGCCCGGCCTTCGATCAGCAACCCGTCGAGGTTGCCGCCTTGGCCGATGCGTGTGCTCGCGCGGCAAGCGTTGATGCCAGTGCCATCTGGACGAGCACCGTGCGGGTGGCTGCGGCCTGGTTCCAGGGCGCCAACGACGTCGGCGCGGTGATGTGGGATTCGGCAACCGGCGGCGGGTTCGACGGGCTGCACGCCGACGGAATCAACCTCAATCAGGGCGCTGAGTCGACGCTCGCGGTGCTGTCCACTTTCCAGCAGGCCCATCGCCTGGTCGCTGTGACGCAATGACTTCGGTGCGTAGAAGATTGGCCACCCGGCGCCCGCAGCGGTTGACAGCAGATCGTGCACGCGTCATCGCCCGGCTGTTCGTCCCGGGGCAGGAAGGATTCGAGCTCCAGGAGTCCCGGGCCGGTGCGGTGCTGGCGCGAGTACTGGCCTTGAGCGAGGCCGACGTGCGGGCGGCGCTCGACAGCGTCGCCTTTCGATTCGAGCGGCGGCATCGTGATCTCGCGGGCACCTTCCGGCGCAACGCACGTGAGCTCGCTGACCGGCTGAAGCCCGGGTTTGCGATCTCTGAGGCCCGAATGTTGCTGTTGGGAGCCACATTTACGAGCGAGTTTGCCATCGAGGGTGCGGCACTGTGCAATCCGAGCATCGTCGCACATCCGGATCAAACGGGCGTGGCGGCGGGCAGCCTGCGATTTGTGATGAGTGTGCGGGGGATCGGCGAGGGGCATCGCTCCTCGATCGGCTTTCGCACCGGCACCGTCGACCATGCGGGCTGCGTGACGATCGACGACGTGGGGCCGTTCGCCACCGTCGGGACGGTGGTGCCGACATTGCTCGACGCCGCCGTCTTCCGCAGTGAACTGGCGAGACTGGACGATGCCGGCGAGGTCGCCGACTACGTGCTCGACGCGCTCGGCGACCAGTTCACGCGCACCGACCTCGACGAGCAGTTCGACAGGCTGTATCTGCACCGCAGCACCCGCAAGCACGCGGCGGAGACCATCGCGTTGATCCGGTCGATCGCCGATCGGTCGTATGCCGTCGAATTCGGTTCAGACACAGGTATTTCCGAGCATGTGCTATGGCCGGCCACCAACGCCGAGGCGGCCGGTATGGAGGACGCACGTTTCGTCCGCTTCACGGATGACGACGGCGCCGTCACCTACTACGCCACCTACACGGCGTACAGCGGATCGCAAATCCGCCAGCAGCTGTTGACTACCAACGATTTCCGATCGTTCACCTCGGCACCCATGGTCGGTGCGGCGGCCGCCAACAAGGGTTTGGCATTGTTTCCTCGCCGGATTTCCGGCAGGTTCGCGGCGATGTCGCGGTCGGATCGGGAATCGAACACGGTGGCGTATTCCGACCGGCTGTCGGTGTGGTCTGATGCCGTGCCCTGCCAGCGCCCGACAGAGTCCTGGGAGACACTGCAATTGGGCAATTGTGGCGCGCCCATCGAGACCGATGCGGGGTGGCTCGTACTCACCCACGGTGTCGGCCCGATGCGCACGTACTCGATCGGCGCGATACTCCTCGACCTGGATGACCCCACCCGGATCATCGGCCGGCTGCCCGAGCCGCTGTTGAGCCCGGAAGTTGATGAGCAGGACGGCTATGTGCCGAACGTGGTGTATTCGTGCGGCGGGTTGGTGCATGCCGACACCCTGGTTTTGCCCTACGGCATCGGCGATGCCGCGATCGGCTTCGCCACGGTGACACTGTCGGAGCTGCTGGCAGTGCTGCGGCTGTAGGAGTTGCTCACGGCGGCATCATTGCGCGCTGCGCAACCGCACCATGCGGGTCGTCGAGCTCTCGTCCAATTCGACGACATCAGTGCGCGAGCGCAGGAAATCACTGAAAGACTTGAACCCCAAAGCCTTTTCGCTGAACGACGGATCCATGCGCTTCATCTGCGCCTTGACCGCGGAGTTGTGCAGCCATTCGACGTCGTCCTTCTCCAGCCCGATCTGCAGCGCACGCGTCAGTAGGGCGGTGGCGGACGTCTGGGGATCGGGCAGTTCGGGTTCATCTGGCTCGGTCTTGCGGCGGGAGCGTCGTGGCGGCGCCGGATCTGTCGAGGGTTCGAGCGCCGGGACGCCGGGCAGCGAGTCGTAGGTGACGAATTCGTCGCAGGCGGCAGCGAGCGCGCGGCTCGAGGAGCCTGCCACTCCGATGCCGACCACATACCGGCCGAGGCGCTTGCAACGCTGAGCCAGCGGAATGTAGTCGGAGTCGCCGGCGGCGATCACCACGTGGGTGAGGTCGGGCAGCCGGAACATGTCCTCGACGGCGTCCACCGCCAGACGGATGTCGGCGCCGTTCTTGCCGTATGCCGCGGCGGGGAAGAGCTGCACGAGGTCGACGGCCCGGCCCACCAGCTGCTGGCGGTAGCCCGCGTTGACGACCGCTGACCAGTCGGCGTACGCCCGGGTGAGCACCAGGGTCCCGAACGACGAGGCGAAGTCGAGCACCGCGCCGACGTCGACGGTGGCCTGGGTCAGCTTGTCGGGTTCGAGTCCCTTGGCCTTGTCCTTCTGAAACGAATTGCGACCGTGGACCTGGTCGTAGCGGGAAATGACTATGTTGTCGAAGTCGAGGTACACCGCGACTCGGGTGGCGGTGGTATCCGTCATGGTCCCAGTCTGGTCTATCGGCGCAGCCTTGTGACGCGAAACCTCGCAGGCGCATCGTTCGTCGGCTGGTTAACCTGTCGGAATGCTCACGGAACTCGCTGCCATCCCCGGCGGGTCGTGCCGCATGGGTTCACAGGACTTCTACCCCGAGGAAGCGCCGGTGCACGAGGTGACCGTCGCACCGTTCTCGATCGAACGGCACCCGGTCACCATCGGTCAGTTCGCCGAATTCGTCGCGGAGACCGGATATGTCACCGTCGCCGAGCAACAGCTGGACCCGGCCGCATTCCCCGGCGTCCCCGCTGACGAGCTCGTTCCCGGGGCGTTGGTGTTCCACCCCACTGCCGGCCCGGTCGATCTGCGCAATTGGCGGCAGTGGTGGGCGTGGGTGCCCGGGGCGAGTTGGCAACATCCGTTCGGGCCCGAGTCGTCGATCGCCGACCGCCTCGACCATCCGGTGGTGCAGGTCGCCTACCCGGACGCCGCGGCGTACGCGGCGTGGGCGGGCCGGCGGCTGCCCACCGAAGAGCAGTGGGAGTACGCCGCTCGGGCGGGCGCGACCACGGCCTACTCGTGGGGCGACGAAGTTCAGCCGGATGGGCAGCTGATGGCCAACACGTGGCAGGGCCGGTTCCCGTATCACAACACCGGCGCACGAGGCTGGGTCGGGACGTCACCGGTAGGCACATTCCCTCCCAACGGTTTTGGGTTGGTCGACATGATCGGCAATGTGTGGGAGTGGACCACCACCCGGTACACGCCTCGGCACAGTGCCGCGCCGGAGGTGTCCGGCTGCTGTCCGCCGCCTGGTGGTGACCCGTCGGTGATGCAGACCCTCAAGGGCGGCTCACACCTGTGCGCGCCGGAGTACTGCCATCGCTACCGGCCCGCGGCGCGGTCGTCGCAGTCGCAGGACAGCGCGACGTCGCACATCGGCTTCCGCTGCATCGCCGACTGAGGTGGCGAAAGCGGTCGTCAAACGCCGCTATATAGCCCCCGGTCTAGGCACGGGGCAAGACCGTGCGGTTCGCCGGGCTCGACGGGTCAGTCAGAACCTGCTGGACCGGTTGTCGGGCGGCTGGGAGTGTAGGTCCCGCGTGGTGTGAAGCGACCGACGTCACTGCACCTGCTCGGCTGCGACGCGCGGATATGTTCCACGCAGCGTAGAGTCGAAGAATCGACGGCGTCGAGCCGGATCACAACTTGACTCGAACTGCGCCTGCGTCTGCCACGAGTCAGATTCACCCGTCCTAACATCGGGGAATTCAGATGTGCAGCAGGCACTTACCGTGACGTATTGCATCGGCGTGCTGCTCGACGACGGGATCATCTTCGCGGCTGATTCCCGCACCAACGCGGGCGTCGACAACTTCGCCAAGTTCTGCAAGGTGACGGTGTTCGAGACGCCAGGCGATCGGGTGATCGCGCTGCTGAGTTCGGGAAACCTGGCCGGCACCCAGGCCATCATCAGCGTGTTGCGGCAGCGTTGTGCCGACGGCCCCGCGACGACCAACCTGCTTGGTGCGACGACGATGTTCGACGTCGCCCGGTTGGTATCGGACGCCATGCGCGAGGTCGACGAGCGTGACGCGGGCTACCTGGACAGCAACCCGGCCGGCTTCAACGCCTCGTTCATCGTCGGCGGTCAGCTCGCCGGTGAGCCGATGCGACTCTTCCGCATCTACGCCGAGGGCAACTTCATCGAAGCCGGCACCGACACGATGTTCCTGCAGACCGGTGAGACGAAGTACGGCAAGCCGATCCTCGACCGCGTGCTCGTGCCCCAGACGTCGTTGGCTGACGCCACGAAATGCGTTCTGGTTTCCTTTGATTCGACGATGCGGAGCAACCTGTCGGTGGGTATGCCGATCGATTTGATCAGCTATGAACGGGACAGCCTGCGCGTGCCGTGGCGGCGCCGATTCGACGAAGGCGACCCCTATTTCACAGCTGTCAGGGAGGCGTGGAGTGAGGGCACCCGGACCGTGTTCAGCAGGCTACCCGATCTCCGTTGGTGACTGCGTTGTGGCGGATTTCCTGCTCATCACCTGCGAACACGGGGGTAATGACATACCCGCGCCGTTCGGACCGCTCTTTGCAGAACATCGGGCGCTGCTGGACTCCCATCGGGGTTGGGACCCTGGTGCGCTGGTCATGGCGGAAGCGCTCGCAGCCGCGAGCCGGGCACCGCTGGTCGCATCGACCACCAGCCGCCTCCTGGTCGATCTGAACCGGTCGATCGGGCACCCGCAGCTCTTTTCGCCGTTGACGCGGGCCGCATCGAAGGAGGCCAGATCGCAGATCATCGAGCAGTATTACCGCCCGTACCGCGACACGGTGGAAAACGTTGTCAAACAATCTATTTCGCGCAGTCAGCGGGTGATTCATCTCTCCTGCCACAGCTTCACCCCAGAACTGGACGGGGTGGTGCGCCGAGCCGATGTCGGGTTGCTCTACGACCCTCGTCGGCGCGGAGAGGTCCAGGTGAGCATGCGTTGGCAGGCGTCGCTCGCTGCTCTTCGCCCGGAACTCCGTGTGCGCCGGAATTATCCCTACGCGGGTAAGGGGGACGGCCTGACGTCGCACCTGCGCAAGCGCTTTGGGCCAAGCGAGTACGTCGGCGTCGAACTGGAGATCAACCAGCGCATCGTGGTCGCCGGCGGCCGGCCCTGGGCAGCGCTGCGTGCCGTGCTGATCGATGCCCTGGACACGGCTCGAGCAACCCTGCCGGACCCGCCCGCGTGAACCAAACACCAACAGCGAGAACGGAGACAGCGTGAAAATCAATGTCGGCTTCGAGATGGTCTTCGAGTGCCCGAACCCAACCCCGATCATCTTCAATCTCAACGTCCACTTCACCCGCGTCTCCGATCTCATCGGTCGCGACGCGTTGCTGGTCGACCCGCCGGTGCCGATGAAGATCTATCGTGACGATTTCGGCAACTGGTGCACCCGCATCGTCGCGCCGAAGGGATCCACCCGTGTCCGGGGCGACGCGATCATCAGGGACAGTGGGCTCCCTGATGTCCTGGTCCCAGGGGCGCGCCAGACGCCGGTCCCGGACCTGCCCGATGAGACGCTCATCTTCCTGCTCGGCAGCCGGTACTGCGATACCGATCGGCTGTCACAGACGGCGTGGGATCTGTTCGGGCAGACACCACCAGGCTGGGATCGCGTTCAGGCCATCTGCGACTACGTGCACCGCCACATCACCTTCGACTACATGCAGGCGGACAGCACCCGCACGGCGTTGGAGGCCTTCACCGGACGTGTCGGAGTCTGCCGCGATTTCACCCACCTTGCCGTCGCCTTCTGCCGCTGCATGAATATCCCGACGCGTTACTGCACCGGGTATCTCGGCGACATCGGCATGGCACCGCCTTATGGGCCAATGGATTTCGCCGCCTGGTTCGAGGTGTTTCTCGACGGGCACTGGTACACGTTCGACGCGCGTAACAACGTGCCGCGGATCGGCCGGGTGTTGATCGCGCGTGGCCGTGACGCCGCCGACGTAGCGCTGAGCAACGCGTTCGGCGCCAACACGTTGACGAGCTTCCGGGTCTGGACAGACCAAGTGGCATAGACGACGCGCGACGCGCTAACGCCCCCGGGCCGTTGCACGGTGGCCGCGATCGATCCCGACCAGCTCAGCACATGCCGGCGGGTGCTGTCCGAGGTGAGTTCGCTGCCAAGGCCGCGCTGAACATGCTGACCCGCACCAGTGCGGGGGAGATGCTGGAGCAGGACGGCATCTTGATGAGTGCCGTCGACACCGGTCGCATCGGCTTCAATTTGCGCCGACCATGTCGGCGAGCCGCAACGACACAACTACACCCGGATGCATACGTCGGCTCCGACATCGAGCGAACTGACAGACCTGCGGGAAACGGACGGAACGCGTTAGATGGCGCGGCATGATGGATGTATGGATTGGACACGACTGGCCCGGTTTGTCCGCGCGCTCGGCGCCGTCGCAGCGGTGGTCGTGTCGCTGCTGTGCGGCCCGATCGCCGGGTCGGCGGGTGCGGAGGTCGCGGCACCGGCGGGGGACGTCATCTCCATCGGTGACCCCAACGCCCTGGGGCAGGTCGATCTGTACCTGGATCCGCTGTGCCCGTACAGCGGCAAGCTGATCCGGAAAGAGGGCGACGAGCTGGGCCGTCGTATCGAGAGCGGCGCAATTCGGGTGAATCTACGGCTGGTGAACTTCCTCGAAAAGTATTCGGCCAGTGGAACATACGACCGGCGCGCGATCTACGCGGCTTTCGTCGTGGCCGGCGAGTCGAAGTCGAGTGACGTCGCGTGGCGCTTCATCCAGCAGATTTTCGCGAAGGAGCACCAGCCGCGTGAGGGCGGCGATACGGACCTGAGCAACGATCAGTTGGCGGAGCTGGCGGGCCGGGCGGGTGCGCCGCAGTCGGCGCAGGACCTGATTCGGGTCGGCTTGCCGGTCGGCTACGATTCCCGGGCGATTGCGGCCAACAACCTCACGCTCCTGCACGAGTTTCCGAATCCCGGGGTGCCGCAGGTCGTGATCAATGGGCAGATCGTCGACGACGACGACTGGCTGAGTCGGATTCCGGCCTGAGGGTTCGCTAAGTAGCGACGATCCCACGTCGGTAGGCCGCTCCGTTCTTCGCCGGCCTCGTGCGTAACGTACGCGTTTCTCCGCAGGTCGGGTGAACCGACGATCCTGCGCGCCCAAGGGGCTGGCCTGGGCGAGGTTCCCCCGATCGGCGGACACGGGATTCACCCGGCGGAAGGGCCGGTCGGCGGATACAGGTCGACAGCTGTGCGCGGCATTCTTAGTTCAACACCGGAACACACCGGAAAAGAACTTGAAAAGCCTTCCCGCACAAAGGAGTCGACATGAACATCACCCGCCGCATCGCTGCCGGATTCGCCCTCGCCGCCGCGCCCGCCGTCATCTTCCTGGGCGCCGCCACCGCGCACGCGGACGTCGCGACCGCCAACAGCCCGGTCGGCACGCACCACGCGTTCCCGCACCAGCAGAACAACCCGCAGCCGGGCAGCCCGATCCATCACCACCACCAGCACAACCGCCGCTGAGACTTTCCGTCACCGCTGAGGCCGCCCCTGTCATCGCGACGGGGCGGCCTTACGCACTGGGGCTGACAGGCCTGCCGAGGAACGCCAACAGCTTGGTGGTGGGCGAACAACCTGCCGGCGCGGGTTGCTCCGGACCGAACGCCCCGGGGCGCCGGAGCATCTGTTCCGGCACCGAGTGGACCAGCCCTTCGGACAGGGTGAGCAGGTCGTCGGGCAGCTCGATCGGCTCGCCGAGGGACTGGCGCAGATCCCACGTGTGCAGAGCCAGATCAGCAATCGGGAACAGCAGTGCGCGACGCAGCGGAACTTCACCTTGTGGAGACTTGCGCGGCGCATCGAGATCCGCCGTAGGCAGAGCCTCGCGAAGGCGAATACCCAACGCGCTCAATTGATCTGCCGGGCTGTCGTACATCCAGTCCGACGGTTCGGAAGGTCCGTCCCACAGCTCGCCGTCCTCGGCGAGCACGATGATTCGGGTGGCGCTGCCGGTTGCGTGCGCGACCAGTTCGCGCAGCGTCCAGTCCTGCAGGATCGACGGATCATCCCAGCGGTCGGCGGGGACGTCACGGACGGCTGCGGTGAGCAGGTCGAGGGCCTCGACAGCCAACACGCCAAGCTCGGGGGTCGTGTCTTCGCTCATAAGGGCCACGGTACGAGCAGGCACCGACATCGGTCGACGGATCGGGCCAGCCGGTTCGCTAATTGGCCTGTTCAGGCCCCGTCCCCGTACCCTTCGACGGTGACCGCGATCGATCCTGACCAGCTCAGCACTTGCCTGAAGGTGCTGTCTGAGGTGAGCGCGCTGCCGCCCGAGCATCCCGACGCCGTCGCCGTCCGCCAGGCCACCGCGAAGATGTTCAAAGAGCTGAAGAAGGAGCGCCGGGCCGCCGCACGCGACAAGGTAGCGGCCGCTGATCGCGCTGTCATCGCCGCGACCGCCACGGGCGCGCCGGGTCGGATCGACGACGAGACGCAGGGCCTGCCCTTGGTGTCCACCGCGGTCGGGGCCACGGCGGGCACACTGCTGCGCTCCCAGCACTGCTACATCTGCAAGAACCACTTCACGGTGGTCGATGCCTTCTACCACCAGCTGTGTCCCGACTGCGCCGCCTTCAACCGGGCCAAGCGCGACGCCCGCACCGACCTGATCGGTCGCACCGCGCTGCTCACCGGCGGGCGCGCCAAGATCGGCATGTACATCGCGCTGCGGCTGTTGCGCGACGGCGCGCACACCACGATCACCACCCGATTCCCCAACGACGCGGTGCGCCGCTTCGCCGCGATGGAGGACAGCGCCGACTGGCTGCACCGACTGCGCGTCGTGGGGATCGACCTGCGGGACCCGGCCCAGGTGGTCGCGCTGGCCGACGAAGTGGCTGCGCAGGGACCGCTGGACATCCTGATCAACAATGCGGCGCAGACGGTGCGCCGCCCGCCGGGCTCCTACGCGGCGCTGGTGGAGGCCGAGCGCACCCCGCCGCCCGAGCTGGTGGACGTCATCACCTTCGACCATGTCAGCGACGCGCATCCGCACGCCCTGGCCGGCAGTCTCGGTGAGCACCCGGCCCCGCACGCCCTGACCGAGCTTGCGCTGCAAGCTCGTAGCGCGTCGCCGGAGCGGATTGCCGCCGGCCTCGCGATCGACGCGGGCGGGTTGCTGCCGGATACCGCGTCGATCAACAGCTGGACCCAACGGGTGCACGAGGTCGACGCGATGGAACTCCTCGAGGTGCAGCTGTGCAACCAGACGGCGCCGTTCATTTTGGTGAGCCGGCTGCGCCCGGCTATGGCCGCCTCGTCCGCGCGGCGCAAGTACGTGGTGAACGTGTCGGCGATGGAAGGCCAGTTCAGTCGCGGCTACAAGGGACCCGGGCACCCGCACACCAATATGGCCAAGGCCGCGCTGAACATGCTGACCCGCACGAGCGCGGGGGAGATGCTGGAGCAGGACGGCATTCTCATGACCGCTGTCGACACCGGCTGGATCACCGACGAGCGCCCGCATCCCACCAAGCTGCGGCTGGCCGAGGAAGGCTTCCACGCGCCGCTGGATCTGGTGGATGGTGCTGCGCGCGTGTACGACCCGATTGTGCGCGGGGAATTGGGCGAGGACCTCTACGGATGTTTCTTGAAGGATTACGCGAAGAGTCCTTGGTAGGGACTGACGTTCGTGGGCTTCCAACTTGCCCACACGCGGTGAAGTGAGGCCCTACGCTGCGAATCATGTCGATCGACCGTGTTGGGCTCGTCGTCGGGGGTATTCGTCTCGCGTCGGGGGTGTCGTTTCTCGTCGCCCCGGAGCGGGCCAACCGGTTCTGGGGCGACCCCGAGAAGCCGACCGGGTCCACGTGGTTGCTGCTGCACTCAATGGGTTACCGCGATGCGCTGATCGGCGGGCTGCTCGCTTCGGCGGCACTGCGTGGCCGAGACACTCGAGGCTGGTTCCTGGCCTCCGGTGGTGCCGATGCGGCAGATCTGTTGGGCGGCATGGGTGTTCATCACGAGATGAGGCCGTCGCAGAAGTACATCGGGCTCGGCGGCGCCGTTGTCGGGATCGGTGTGGGGTTGTGGGGTGCGACGCGGCGGCGGTCTCGTGGAGCCGCCGCTACTGACTGACCGGGGGTCGGGCGCGCGTTATGCCGCCATCCGGGCCGAGGTGGCTGCGGCGATCTGGTTGAGGTGGTTGGTGGCGACCTGCACCGAGCTCTGGTGGGGGAGCGCGTCGACGTACTCGTAGGTGATGTGCGGAAGGGTCGGCGGGTTGGTCGCGTAGAAGGCGACGGCCCGGTCGATGGCCTCGACGAGGGCGGGGCCGCCCACGATCGGGTCGGTGACGAACGCCAGCACCTGCTGGGCGAGGCTGCCCTGGCCGGTGAGTCCGGCGATGAGCGCGACGGCCGCGTTGATGCTGATGCCGAGTTGGACGGCGGCCTTGTAGACGGCGGTGATGTCGCGGCCGGCCTGGTTGTTGGGTGTCGTGGTGTAGAGGTCGCCGGGGTTGGCGAAGTCCCACCAAGTGTCAATACCGTTGGCGTCCTTGGGGATTTGCGCGGCGGTCAGGTTGGTGACGGCGATTCCGCGGCCACCCGGATCGGTGCCGCCGGGGAAGGTGTGGCCGGTCAGGCGCCAGGGGTTGCCGAAGGTGTAGCCGCCGATCAGGTTGGGCCGGGCCCATTGCAGGCTGCCGGTCATGATCTCGGCGAGGACCCGGGAGGCGGCCTCGGCGCCCTGGCTGTAACCGCCGAGGGCGAAGGTCTGCTTCGGGTAGTTGTTGATCCAGCCGATCGCGTTGGTGACCGCGATCCGCACCGATTGGGCGTAGCTAGGGGAGAGCGGCGCACCGGGCGGGATGGGGCCGAACGTCCAAGGGGCCTGGATGGGGACCTCGAAGACGAGGTCGGGGTCGGCGGCGCGGACGACGTCGGAGGGGTAGCCGGTGCCCGGGGCAGCCCAGGTGCCGGCAAAGGTCAGGACGGCGTGCCGGACGTGGTAAACCCCCGAGATGTTGGCGGCGATATCACTGAAAGTGGTCATCGCTCAGCTCATTTCGCGGTGGTGGGGAGTCCGTTTGCTTTGCGCCACTGGATGGCGAACTCCATGAGTTCGATGAGCACGTCGCCGCTGTCGCGGGTGATGCCGTCGCTGAAGGTGTGTACCCAGGCGATCTGCTCGGCGGTGGTCACCTGCTGTTCGAAGGCGTCGAAGGTGCCCTGGTAGTTCTGGCCGTTGTGGACGGAGTTCCACGGGCCGCGGTTTGGGTCGTCGACGATGTCGCCGATGTTGCGCGGGTGACGGGCCAGGACGGCGCGCCAGGGCTGGGGCATGCCGTTGGCGGTGACGCCGGAGATGTCGGTCTGGAGTGATTGTGCATCAGCCATGGTGGGGCCTCCTAATTGGTGGGGTGGATGTTGCTTGGCGCTGCCCGTAAGACGGATGGAAGTCGGCGGTGATCGGCTGAAATGACATGGTGGAGAAGAGGAGTTGACATGCGGGCGACTCACGATTGTCGGGTCTGCATCTCGGGATCGTGCAGAGCGTCGCTTTACCGGCTGCCATCGTTGTCGTCCGTTCATTTACGGGAACGTCCAATTTCCACAGTAGGCCGGGCTGGGTCGGTGGTCGACCGGCTCAAACGTAATGCGACGACGGCGACGGGCACCACGGCGAGGTCGTCGACGTGTCCGGAACATTGATGTGATCCGGCGTCCATCTGAAACTGCTTCACATGAATCGCTGGCGCGCGGTTGGTCAGACGTAGCCCACCGGCCGGGATGCTGCTTGTCGGCCTTCGGGCTCGGTCGAAGGGGCAGAAGTGAAGTCCCTGGACATAGTGCGCGTTGCGCTTTAGTTTCGACGCGGCTGGTGGCATCGTCAGGTTGTGGCGCGACAGATCGGGGCGGCTAAACAGTCCGCGAAGTGGCTATTCGAGACGATTGGTGAGGGCAACGTATTCACAAAAGCTCGATTGAGGGAGGCTGTGCCGGGTCGCGAACAGGTAGATCGTCGAATGCGCTCGTTGCGAGAGGTCGGTTGGATTATCGACACTTCGGCCGAGGACAACACGCTTGCGAACGAAGAGCTCCGGGTCGTTAAAGTCGGTGACCATCCCTGGGTTGAAGGGTACAAGTGGCCGCAGCAAAGTCGGGTGAGCAACAAAGTTCGCCGGGCGGTTTTCGATCGGGATGGCAATCGGTGCGTAGTCTGCGGTATTGCCGCGGGTGAGATGTATCCAGATGACCGCAAGTTTGCGAAGATGACGCTCGGGCATCTGATTCCAAAGGGCCGCAAAGGAACAAATGAGCTCGCTAATCTTCGCACTGAGTGTCAGCGTTGCAATGAGACATCTCGACATCTGACCGGCACGCCGGTCGACGCTGATCTGCTCCGCGCAGAAATTAGAGCCCTTCGGAGGGTAGAGCGTGCGGAGTTGCGGCGATGGATCGAGGATGGCCGACGCAGCTTCACCCGGACCGAAGCGCTCTGGGCGAAGTACCGGCAACTCCCTCCAGTTGTTCGTGATGACATCGGAAAGCTGATCGAAGCGCTGCCATAGCCTGAATCCACCGATTGGTGCTTTAGCAATATTCCCGGCACCTCGAGAGCTGGCTATTTGTCAGTGGATTCAGGCCAAGCGCGAGAACAGCATCAATACGTGGCCCGCGTCAACAGATGCACGCGTCACGGCGTTTCCTCACGCAGTGATTGCTGGCCCCAGGCCACGGCCGCGAATCCGCCGTTCGGCTTCAGGCGCTGCGCGCCACCGTGCGGCTACTTCTCCGTGGATTGGCCGACCGTCCCGCGAGCGCCTGGGCGATGCTTTGCCCGACAGCCGCGGCGACGGGAGGTGGGAACGCGTTGCCGATCTGCCTATAGGCGGCGGTCTTCCGTCCATAGAACTCCCAGTCCTTGGGGAAGCCCTGGATCGCCGCAGCCATCTCGAGAGTCAAGCGCGGGACATGATGAAGCGGCGTGCTTGCGTCAGGCCCGTGGTTCGCGAGGCCTCTGCCGTCGACGCCGAGCTCCAGCCATGCCGCCCGCGCCCGAGTCGGCCCGAGGTCCGGCCCCCCATGCTTGCGCGAGCCGCCAACGATCGTAGGGCCTACATCGTTAGCCTTCTTCGCCCAAGCGGTCGCACCGGGCCAGCCGTCGCGTGCCATCAAAGGCTTGAGCACCTCACCGACCGTGGTGGTCTTTGCGTGTGGCGTGGGCCACCGAAAGCTGTCGAAATACGCGCTCTTGACGGCAACGAGTATGAAGCGCGGTCGAAGCTGCGGTACGCCGAAGTTACTGGCGTTCAGAACCTGCCAATCCGCGCGATAACCCATTGAGGCCAGCGTTTCGAGGACCCATTGGCGATACCCGTCAAACTTTGCAGTCGACAACCCGCGAACATTCTCCAGCATCACTGCAGCCGGTTTCGCTTCGGAGACTAGTCGGAGAGCCTCCGGAAACAGGTCTCGCTCGTCGTCTTTACCGAGTTGCTTGCCGGCGATTGAGAAGGGCGGGCAAGGTACGCCCCCAGCGAGCAGGTCGATTCCGCGGTAGGGATGGCCGTCTATCTCGCGCACGTCACCTTCGTGAACCTTCCAGTGTGGACGGTTGGTCCGCAAGGTCTCACACGGCTCAGGCTCTATCTCCACCGCGAGTTCGTGCGCGAAACCAGCTTGCTCCAAGCCAAGGGACTGGCCACCTGCCCCGGCGCAGATTTCCAGGCAGCTGAGTGCGTTCATCAAGCGATACCTCCGTCAGATATCGAACCTTTGTTCGATTTGACTAGATCATGACTCACGCCACCGACAAGTGCTAGCACCGTCGTAGATTAGTCGTGTGACGGACAAACGCGGCGCACCCACGCCGATGGAGCCGGTTTACACCACGTCGCCAGGGCGATCGCGCAACATGGCCGCAATCCGTCGCGCTGATACCAGACCGGAGGTCGCAGTGCGGTCCGCGCTTCACCGCCTCGGTTACCGCTTCCGGAAGGACTTCCCGCTCCGAGTCGACGGGCGGCTCGTACGTCCCGACATCGTTTTCACGAAACGTCAAGTCGCGATCTTCGTAGATGGATGTTTCTGGCATTGCTGCCCAGAGCACGGTCAGCGGCCGAAGGTGAACGGTGAGTACTGGTCTCCGAAGCTGGAGGGCAATGTCAAACGGGATCGTGAGCAGACGGGAGCGCTCGAGTCTGCCGGCTGGACTGTTCTGCGGTTCTGGGCGCACGATCCTGCTGATTTAGTGGCCGATGCTGTGGATCAGCTATTGGCTAGCTAATTAGTCCTCCCTGACGCCGCGTTCAGGCAGTGTGGGTGCTTCACAGCACGGATCCCCGGGGCTTGCACGCTTCCACCGGCATCCCTGGATCAGTGGATCTTTGCCGCTGCCGGGTGTCACGCGAACCGAGATGTAGTGCTTGTCGTCTGGTTCCGGAACGCCGAGCGCTGTGGCGAGGTGGGTGTGATAGCTGCTCAAGATGATGTAGCCCTCCGGCTTTAACGCACTCCGGGCGCCGCCGTTCATGCGCACTCGCTTCTGGTCGTCCAGTTGCATCGCCACGGTTCGTACGGTGTTGCGATGAACGAGTCGGCCTTCGGCGGCGCGGAATAACCGATTGACTCGCTGTGTGCCGAAACGATTGTCGAAGATGTGCGCGACCACGTCGTCGGGTAATTGCAACAGAATGCTCGCCGGTATTGGGGCGTTTCGCCACAGCCATTTGATATTTCGGCGTCCGTCAGGATTTAGTGAACTCTTCTTGTCGCGATTTGCTCCTTCGCGTCGATACACTTCGGCGACGCGAATGAGCCCCAATGAAAATTGGGCATCAGGATCGCTTCCGGTAGCGACAAGGGCGATCTCGTCGAAAACCTCCGGTGGGAGCATCCAGCCCCCGTCGGATTGGCTCCACTTTGCATCCACCTGGTGACCAGCGATGCGATAGTCTGTCTCGTCTCCTCCAGCGAAACCAAATTCGCGCTGGGCGTTGATCTCGAAGACCGTCCCGAAATGAGTCTTCTCAGTTTTCATCAGCTGTGACCAGCGAAAGCGGCCAGTTTCCGGACCGTTGTAAATCATGTCGTATGTATGACGGAGCACTGCGCCCCAGCGTGAGCCCGTTGGGTCCAGGCGAAGAATCTCTGCGGCAACTTCTTCAATTGCCGAATCGACGTGCGCATCCTCGGTCACTCGAGGGAATCTACCTGAGGAATCTGCCGCAGTTACAGCCCCACACCGCGGTGGCCGGATGCCGCCGGATGCCTGGCGCCAGCGCTTAAGCGCAGTTGTCCGCCGACGTCAGCCGATACTCGTTAATCAGATGAGTCTGCTCTGATACTCCGGCGGCCGCAGCCAGATCCGCGTTAGTTTGAATAGCACTGCGCGGTAATATCCTCTCCGTACATTGCCGGGACATAGTTCTGCCACCAGTATTTCTGGACGAAGAGTTCTGATGTCCTTCGCGAATTGAGCTCTGATGCTCACCGCCGCGTCCAGGTTCCAAATCCGAGCGGCCATAGCCGCTGGTCATCGTTGAGGGAGGCTCGAGCGGTGCTTTATCGGCGATATTGATTAGCTTCTCCGGGCAGTCCACCGCTGTATTCGACCGGTCGGCGGAAGCCGTATCAGTTCTCAGAAGGCGTCCAACAGATCGATTGTCGACCAACCGTTCGCATGCCAAACGTGGGGACTGCCCTCGACTCGATTTACTCTTAGTGCAGCCACCTGTACTCCGCCGGGGGCGTTGGGAGCCGCGTCGAGCCCGGCTACGAGTTGCCTCCCTTCGCTCGTCGACAAGATGACGCTCACCTTGCCGTTTGCTGAGACCGTCGAGCGTTCGAGTTCGCCAGCGACTGTGTCGGTGATGACACCAGATTCAACTGCGGCCCAGTGAACGGTGCAGCGACACCGCAGGGCGCACCAGCTGCACGCGTCTGGGGAAGCGACCGCTGTGGGTGTTGGAGTGGCGAGGGCCGCCGCGCGCTTTTCTTCGAGGTTCTTGACGAGGATCTCTGCTGCCCCAGAGGCGTGATCCTGATCGTCCAGGAGGCCGCTGTCGAGGCTGAGGATGCTTGCCTTGGCGGGCCGTTTCCATTTGTCGGTAGCGAGTACTGAATACACGGCCAGCTGTAACACTGCCGATTCGGGCAAGGTCCGGTTGCGGGCATAACCACGCCCTGTCTTGAGATCGAAGATATGCACGGCGTGATCTGCGACGGCCACAAGGTCCATTCCGCCTCGGATTCGCCGCTGCTCGTCACTGACGAACTCCTCGGGCAGCAACAGCTCGCAGTTGTTGGCGTGAAGCCAGTCTGCTAGCTCGCGTCCGCGTGCGGTCAGTTTCGAACCGATTATTCTGGCAGCACCTAGACCGGCTGTATTGGACGCTGTCAGGATATGGAACCGTTCGCGGAGCAGCTCACCCGGGTTTTCTTCACGCCATTGCGATGAACATGCCCATTGTTCGAGCGCTTTATGCGCCTGGATGCCGAGCGTGGCGGCCGACCAGGTGCTTTCCGGTGTGCGCCGCTCCTCCGAAGCGGCATCTGAGGTTGTCTCGGCTGTCCAGCGCAGGGCGCACCTAGCCAGCAAGTGGGCCTTGCTGGCGTCGATCCAAGGCAGCGGATTTACCACGATACGTTAGCCAGACTGGTCAGCGCCGTGTCAATCAGTTCGAGGGCGGCACGAGGAGTGCGATCAAGGGAAAGGGAGTCGATGGCGACGACTGCGTCGAAGGTCTCCGCGGCGTACAGATCGTTGGCGGTGGACGAAAGTCGGGGAGTCACAACGGAATTGGCGCCATCCTCATAGGCCTCTAACGGGTGCCTGACGAGGACTGCAGCGGTACCTGTCGACCGGGTGATCAGTAGGTAGGACCCCGTTGGCGTCTGTATTGGCGGCGATGCGCCGTACGCCTGTGCCCATCCGCTCAGAACGCGCGATCCGTAGTCGGGAGGGACGATCAGCGGCTGTCCGAGGGACACTTCGAACAGATCCTTGGCGAGTCGCCAGTCCAGCAGGGCGTGATAGCGCATGTTGGCGTAATCGCGCAGACACTTGTAGCAGGACGCCGAGCAGTTCTTGCTGTGATCATCGTGCTCCCACTCGGCGATCAGGGTCTGGATCCGTTTGACGAATCCTTCGAATTCGCCTGCGCTGGCCAGGTGAGTACTGAAACCGGCGCCATTCTCGAGCGTGTCCGCCAAGAATGCCCACACTGCTTGTTCAGTGCCGCGGCGGCCTATGTGGATTTCGGCGGAGAATTCATTGGGCTGGACGTCCAGATGTGCTGCAGCCGCGGTCCTGATCATGAAGGCAAGGGAGTACCAAGCTGCACGGCGCCCGTCGTTGAGATCCGGGATGCCGCCGGGTTGTTGCCTGAGCGCCAGATTCGCCCGGACACCTGCCTCCGCATCGACTTGGCTGAGGCCACCGAAGAACGCGACGTCGGTGTGTTGCGCCGCTCCCAGTGCCACTTCGAGCACAGCGGGCTCGAGGTCCTTTGCCTCGACCACGCCAGGCCAGTCAAGTGCGTCTACTGCGTAGTAGCCGGGCCAGTACGCCGTTCCAGGCTTGGCCTTCCGGAAGCGAAATTGGTTGCCGTTGTTGTCATTAAGTACTATGCGCCTGGTCCAACCACAGCGTGCCTCCATCTGACGATGCGTCGTGCCGGGGAAATCATTCGGGTTGCCCAGAGCCCGGACCGCGCCAGCCCCTCCCGTCCACGAAAAGCTGCCGTCGAAGTCTTGGCCTCGGGTGCTGCCGAATCCGAGAGGCTCTCGGACGTCGATGCGCCGATAGCTGGTTGGGTCAGCACCGCATTGCGGGCAAACCGCCAGCGGATCGTGCGGGACCGATGTATCGGCATCACTCACAGAGCCGCATAGCCGGCATTGGTTCACGGGAATGGGCGGCCCCATCGGATCGTCGACGGCGACGGGCCTATAGCCGCCACGCTGGAAGGCGACGATGGCCGCGGACCGATAGGTGCTGCCGTCTCGTACAGTCTCGGCGCCGGGTGCAAACGCCGAGATGGCGAGAGACAAGTCCCTGTCGATCGTGTCTTTGGGAGGCCAGGGGTAGCTGCTGATCGGCCGGGCTAAATACATGTACCGAACGCGAGTCGGGAAACCGAACATCGGGAGGAGCCCGTAATGGGCGAGTCGCTCGCTAAGGTCGGCGGGACCGTGGGACTGCTGTGCGACGTTGGTGGCGTCATCCAGCAGAGTGGTTAGGAATGGCTCGGGTACGGGAGCAGCTAGCGACGTTCCTTGCGCGAGGGCGGATGCTACCCGGGCAAACTCCGCATGGTTGGCGGCTAGCCAAGGCTCGACCAGCATGCGGTTGGCTGGCCAGTCTCTGCACTGGCCGAAGTCGCCATGGGGGTTGAGTGTGGTGGAACTGATGGCGGATCTACGAGCCTGGAACGCGCGTCGCAACATCTCAGATCGCAGGATGCGGTAGTAGATCGCCTCTCGGCTGAAGGTCAAGTATGGCGGTGGCGTCTCGTCATTGGCGATGACGTGAGGTCTCTCGAAGTAATACTCGTCATGCGATCGGCCTCTACATACAGTCAGCGCGTAGGCGACGTTGGTCTCTCGCCGTCCGGCGCGGCCGACTCGCTGCTGGTAGTTAAACCGGGTGGGGGGCATGTTGGCCATGGCGACGGCGTTGAGGTCGCCAATGTCGATACCTGCTTCGAGAGTTGTCGTCACCGACAGCAGGTCGACTTCGTCGGCGATCTTCACTGCGCGGCTGTCAAGGAAGACGCCCTGGAAGCGCAACTGGCGACTTTGAGCCTCGGAACGGTCGGTCTGGCCCGTAAGTTCGGCGGTATTGAAACGGAAGCGGCCGTTCTTCGTGGCCGCTTTCCACGCGTAATAGTCGTCTGTGGCTGTCGTATACGGCTGACCCAGTGACGGCAGCGCGGTGCGGCAGCGGGTGCAGATGCCGGCGCCGAAGACGAGATGCCGACGGTTGCACTTTGGGCAGAACCACTCTTGGACAGGTGCTCTCACCACGAGTTCGCTGGGACGGGCGACCCAGTCGGAGGTGACTGCGGAGCCCCATACGGTCCGGCAGCTGTCTTCGATGGAATTTGGGTCGCCAAGCTCTGACCAGAACTGCGTTAGGAAGGCCGGACGATGTGGTCCCGTGGACCGGTAGATGCCGTCGATACGCTGACGCAAAACGAGCAGCCGCAAACTGGCCCGGGCGATCCCGATCCTGCCGCTGCTGTCTTCACGAGCCGAGTCGGAGTCTTGGGCGATCCAGCCCAAGCCCAGGCTTTCAATATCGCGTCCTGCACCGCCGGCGAGTGCGCGATACAACTCGTCTCGGCCGCTGCCCTGGATGCTGCGCTGCAGGCTCGCCTGTTCCAGGGTCGGGTTGGCTCGGTCCACAATGGGGGTGGCGGAAAAGTCGTATACCGAGGTCCAGGGATCGTTTGCAGAGGTTTTCTGAAAGCGGGGATACGGTCCGCCCGGGTTCACACCCATAGCGAGTAACTCCTGCTGAACGCGCAAGTGGACTTGGGGAATCGTTGGCAGGCGAGTGAGGGCGGTGATTAAAGGGGTCTCCTTGACGGGGTCGCCGCCGTCCTCCCAGATATCGCGCAACCGTACGCCGTCGATGCCCGCCCGCTCTCGCAACTCGGCGGCCGCCGCGCGTTCGTCGTCACCGCTCTTCGCGCGGGTGTACCAGTCGCGCGCCCGCTGGAGGGTAGTGCCGTCGAAGGGCTTCAGAGCATGCATCTGCTCGACGAAGACTGAGCGAATGAGGTCCTGATAGTGACGGATCCCCACCCCCGCGGAGAGCTTCGCGGCATCTTGGCGCGAGTCCGAGAACAGGATGAGCTTGCGGTCGTTTTCGCCGAGCTGATCGGCGAGCTCGCCCACGAGGACCTGATTGATCTTCTCGAAGCCGGTCCTCAGTCCCCGCACGGGTGACCGGTAGCGTTCCGGGTCGTCCTTCTTGAGGAACGACAGTTCCCAATTCGCGCCGCATGATGCGCACAGTGTTGGGAAGGCTCCGGACACGGTGGCTTCAACTTCATATGCACCGCGCAGGAGGCGGGGTGTGAGTCGGAAGACCCAGCCGGTGTGGGGGTCCACGTCAAGCGGGCCCAAGGCCTTGACGTCACCGGTCGCGGTTTCAAGTACGGCCTTGATGTAGCGCGACTTGAGGGCGTTGATTCCCCACTCTGTTTCGACGGGGCGGCTCGCGCGAGGCCAGTACACAACGTAGTTGGTCGGCAGCCGTTCCGTCTTGGCCTGGTCAGGCAACCGTGCTAGGTCGCTGACATCAGCGAGCAAGGAATGCACGGCCGATGGTGACCTAATAGGGTCGCTTGAGGTGAAGCCACCCAAATAGACATCGCCGCAGTCTTGGCAATAGTGGAGCTCTAGAACGCGCGAACCGCAGATGCACCGGCTCTGCGGTTCGGCGTACAGTCGACCGACCGTGCGGTCCGGATCGGTATATGTGCCCTCGTCGGTCACCGCGGTGCAGCCAGGATCGGTGCATGCCCAGATGCCCGGGACGTTCCGGAAGTAGTAATGGGTGCGTAACCGCAGCGGAGTAGCACCCGTAGCGGTCCGTAGCGCGGCGGCGCTCAGCAAATTGCGGGTTGCGGTTTCAGCGTAGGGCGCTCCGGGAAATAGCCGTTCCGCAAGTTCTCGCTGGCTAACTGCGGGGGCGGGCAGCGGGTTGCCCAGGTGGAATGCGGACAGCAGCGCCTCCTCCGCTTCCATGCTGCCGAAGATTGCATCTGCGCTGGCTGTGTCGTCGACGGGCTGCAACAGCCGATCGAGATGGGCGGTTAGCTCCACCCGATCGCCCGGCACTGGAAGATACTTGCCTTCGATGAACGTGAACGCCTTGCCCTTGGCGAATAGCTCCTTCAGGAAGTTGCCATCGCGGGGATTCTGCAGAGACGCTGAGCCGGTAAGGATCTGTAGGCGTTCTGGGGTGGAGGCGAGCCCAAGCCTTTCGCCCAGGAGCCGGAGCATGTATCCGACTTCGGTACCGGCGGTGCCCCGGTAGAGATGGCTCTCGTCGACGATCAGCGAGACAACCACGTTTGGGTCATCGCGCAGCCATGCCGCCGTTCTTGCGAAAATGGTCTGCTCGTGGTCGCGCATCAGCATTACGTGGAGCATCGAGTAGTTCGTGATCAATATGTCTGGCGGGTCAGCCAGGATGTCCCACCGGGAGATCATTTCAGCTCCGAGAGGGCGGGGCACGAAGAACGACTTCTGTTCGCTCTCCCCGAGTGCGGCCCGGTATAGCCCGTCGGTTTCCCTCATATAGTCGCGCAGGGTGTTGACGGCCGAGTTGTTCGACGGGTCCCCAAGAACGGGCGTAGTCCCGGTGTAACGCCCGAAGTAAAAGCGGTGCCCGTTTCGGTGACGATCAAGCCATTGGTGAATGCCATTGCTGTCAAGCGATTTCCGCAGCCGGATCAGCTGGTCGTCCGCGAGTGCGTTCATCGGATATAGCACGAAGGCGCGGACAGCACACGGCCGGCCGGTTTCGGTATGCCGTAAGGGCACGAAGGGGTCGCCGGCATTGCTCCACCAGTCGGTGCTGGCCGTTCTCGTAGGCTTCCAGTTCCGCGATTCAGCGAGCAGGCGCGCGATGACCGGTAGGAATAGGGTTTCTGTCTTTCCTGAACCGGTGCCGGGAATCGCAGCGATGTCGTCGCCCCGTAGTGCTGCTTCGAGCGCCTTTTCCTGATGCCAGTACAGAGACGGGATGTTCTTGAACATGCCGAGTGAGACGAAGGCGGCCAGGTCGGGGTCAGCACCGGAGACTTGGCACGATTCGGCGATGGTATGCCCGGCGGACTCATACCGCGGTCGGGCTTCGAATAATGGGTGCTGCCAGGCGCCTCCGGCGCGATCGAGACGGGCCCGGCGCTCGGCATTAAGCTTGTCGTTAGCAAGGCGGAAAGGCGTGCCGTAGTAGCGGAAGTACGTATCCCGGAGCCTCTCGAACAATCCAGCGGGATCTGGCGTTGCGGTCACGTGTGCGCCCCTATCATTTCCAGCTCCTGTCCGAGGCTGCAGGCAATCCTGCGACCGGTCGCTGCCGGGATACCTCGGTACTTCAACGCGGTCAGACCCCGCGCCGGTCGCAGTCCTGTGGCGAGGGTTGCCACTCTGTCGTGGATCGTGGGCAGACCAGCCTTCATGGGGACCAGCAGAGTGCCGACATCGGGTCCGGCTACGTCGGGCTGCCATCTGAGCACATTGATGTCTGCGAAGGCTAGCCCTGCGTACAACACGGCAGCACGAGGACCACCAACCCATCTGCCGGAGGACAGCAGCCCGAATCGCTTTCCGGTGCGGCTATCCCATCGGTGCACAGATCCTTCAACGGGTTCCGGAGTGCTTTCCCACATCGAGTAGCGGAGTTCTGCTGGCGTCCAAAGGTTCTGGATATTCATGACTCGTAACGTGTTGGCTTCGTCGCCAACCGGGCCTGCGATGCCGACGAGCTGACTGGCTGTAGCACCCAGCGTCGTCGATAGTTTGGCGGAGCTGCAGCTGCTGAAGATGAGGTCCGGTTCGGCGCTGGCCAGTTCAGCAATGATCGCGTGCACCGCCGACTCGCTTCCAGGCTGCAGGTAGATCGAACGGGGCAGAGGAATCACCGATTCGGACGATGGTTTGCTGCACCAGCAGTCACAGTTGGCCAGGATGCCATCGAGCGCCCGCACAAGCCGACCGGTACGCCCACCAGTTAGGAACAGCAGCCCATTGATGGCGGGTAACCTGGTCAATACCGGTGGGGCGATTGACCAGCGATTTTCGGAGCGTGAAACGTCCAGATAACCGAGCGCGGAAACGTCGTCCATCCAAGCGTATTCGGCAGCCGTATGCCGTTGTAGTGAGATCCCGGCCGCCGAGGCGAACCACAACAATGTGTCTGCGAGCCGCGAGATGGTTCCGCTGCGCTCGCCTGTCGCCCACGACAACAGGGCGTCGCCATCATCGATCACTGCCACGCTCCGCATCGGCCACGAGCGCTAGCCACTCGGGCGCGCTGGAGCTGCCCGCGGCCCCAATGACGATCTGCCGCCACCGGGCATGATCGACACCCGTTGCAGGTTCCGAGAACGCCCTCGAGCGCACACCGCCGATGCTGTCGACGTAAGTACGTATGCTGCCGACCTGAACCATCCAGTACTCCCACGGGTGGATTTGCAGTGTGAAAGTGAGGGGTTCGGCCAAGCCTCCGACCAAGGCCCAGAGGTCGGTCTGTTCAGGCTCGCTGACCTGGCGGACGTAACCTTTGCGGCCTAGGAGGTACGTGTATGTCATCTTCCGGCGGCCGATCGCGTACAAGTCCCAGGGGTCGGGCTGCACCGCTCCATCAGGGGTTATGACGAGGGCACCTCGGACTCGTTGGGAATCGGGGGTAGGGCACGCTTCCGGCGCGGCTCCTCCTGGGGCGGCTAGGAATGCTATGGCCGAGCGTTCCGGCCGACCAAGCACCGCTTCGGGTTCCTCGGTGACTTCGAAGCGAAGTGTGGTGTCGTCGGCGGAGACGTCGTAGTCCCCGCATTCCAGGCCGAGGGGTTTCAGGGCGAAGGACAGACCGCTCCGCGCGAATGTCGTAACGTCCCCGTTGAGCACGACGTCGACAACCTCGCCAGCCGCTCCGGCTGGCAGCATGATGTCGGGGGGGCCGCCCCTGACGTATACGCGTCTGCCGAGCGCATTTGAGATCTTCAGGCCGTCCACCAGGGCTAGGCGCGGCCGCTGCTGGAAATCAAAGACGAAGCCCTTGAGTGCGGCTTTGGACAGCGCTGATTCAAGGACGTTCTGGTCAGTGAAGAAGATGCCGAAGACGGCACGGAGTTTCGGTGATCCTGCCACGCTCCGGATCATTCCGGCAGAACCGTTGTATGACGAAGTAACGAATTCCTGGGCGGTCACCCCCCAGATATGCGTGTTCCAGACCAGTGCGTGTTCCTGCTGCAGTCGGAAATTAGGGACCTCTACCCACCTCTGCAGCACGGGGTCGAAGCGCAAAATTATCACTGCAGCGGCCGGATGAAGCGGAGCCCCATCCCCATCCTCATCCCAGAAGCCGTCGATGAGTTGTGCCTGCTGGAATGGTGATGGGCGGAGCTGCTCGGGATCGTCTGGTGGCCCGAGGAGCCACTCCAGTTCACATACGCGGGCCTTTTCCCAAGCCGACAGGCGGCAGCGGGGCACAATGCGTCCGGAACGGTTACGCACCCGGCCGTCCCAGCCGCGTGCAGCCTGGCGGAGCAGCGCCTCGAATAGTTCAGCGACTTTGCCTGTGACGCCGGCGACCGTCCTCTGGAATGACTGAGAGAACCCGCGGTAAGGCGTCATCCACTCCTTGAGATCGCGGAGCAGTTCGCTGCCCGTGGGTTGATTCTCGCCCGGTTCCAAGCCAGCCCTGTCCCAGAAGTGGGTGAGGGCATTTTGATCTGCCCGGCGGATGAGTGCCTGGGATAGCGGATAGCCAATGTGCGCGGGGTAAGGGTTTTCGACAATCGTCGAGACCCGTCCCGCCGAGGTGACGATCCATTGGTGTAGATCGCGCCACGCGGCGGCTACGCTCGGAAAGTCTCTTTCCAGCCGGTGACGCCATACGGCTGCGTCTCCCACGGGATCTAGTACCTGAGTGAGCCGGGTGTAATAGTCCTGCGAGGAAATTCCCTGTGACGCCTCCATGTCTGTCGCGGCCAGCACAGTAGTGGCGAGCAGTGGAAGCGTCGGGGGCGGGTGTTTTTCGCTCGGGCTCCATCCGCGTGCCCTCAGCAGCATGGCGCTGTACGGCGAGTTGGTCTCCTGCAACGCGGCGCTTACCACTCCTGTCAGCCGTGTCCGTGCGTCTTCCCCGCCGATGGCCGTGAGCTCGAAATCATCGACGAAGAATATGACTGGTTCGTCGATGAGGCCTGGCTCTAGGAAGCTTTGGGCCAGCGCCTGTTGCCAGTCGTCCCACGTACCGAGTGCATTCAAATGTCGACCCCCCGTGGCCGTATCAACGCATTATGGAGCGACTGTACTTCCCCGGGGCGCTTTGAGCTCCATTGTGAGCTCGCTGGTCGCCATTGCAGCCCATTGATACGTGTACGCGACGTACACAGCGACTGGGTCAACGATCCGCTCGCCCGCAAGGTGAGATGACCAGTGCCGCAACGGCGACCGATACATGCGGCCGATACAAACGGCGAAAGGTTGAGCACTACGACGTTGCCATCGCCCAGGGGATTCACCTGGTGGCCATTGGCGCCACCTACATCGCCGAATTCGCGGATCCGCACTCTACCGGTGTTCGGGCGGCTGTGGCCGAGCAGGACTGGAGATCCGTGCTGCTAGCCATCTGGGGCTTGGTGTAGCTGCTCAGCCCGCCACGGTGAGCTTCTGACAACAGGGCCCACTCGTCCCGTGGATCGCGGGTCCGGGGGTCGAGCAGGTGGTGAACGTTTATGGCGGGCGGCGGTTCGGCGCGATGCGCGCCGCCGGATCCGGAGCGCTTGCTCTCTGGGAAGGGTCACCGGCACAAGCGAAATGGCCAACACCGCGTACCCCCTCTTGCCTAAGACGTCCCCGGCTTCAGGCCGCGGGCCCTCGGCGTCTTCGGCTCCTCTCATGGATGGCACGCGACCAGGTTGAACCTCTGCGTTCCCGCGGGCCGTCTGGGTTATTGCGCGCGACCTAGCCGTATCTGGCTGCGCCTAGCGCACATGATTACGGGCATAGCTGACCCCGGCCCTGATTGGGTCTCCGCCGGTAACGTGACGCATGTGCGCTTGCTCAAGGTTTATCTGTACGGCTATCGGTCGGTCGAATTCCTCGATTTTGAGGCTGGACCGTTTACTGTGTTGTTCGGTAAGAACAACGTAGGCAAAACGAACGTCCTGGAGGCTTTGCTTGGTCTACTGAATCCTGAACAGCCGCCCGCCGTCCGCGGAACACCCAGTCGACGAAACGACGGACCGTCTGGGGCCGTTTATGTTCAGTTGGAACCGGGGCTACAGTTCGACGAAGAGGTTATGGCTGCGGCGGTTCAGGCGACTGGTACCCGCTCGCCACGACGCGTTGCGTTCACTGGGTCTGGGCTGCTGCTCGCCGACCCGAATGACTACTCGGAAAGCGGGATAGTTCACTCCTCTCATTGGCGAGGGGCGACTGTGGAAGGGCCGAATGTGCATGCCTTGAGCATGGATTGGGAATTTCGGAACCTGCACAATCGGGTTGAGGCTTCGATCGAACGGTTGGTGAAGAAGTCATCCACCAAGCTTTCTTCCTCCGCATGGCTCGAGCCGGTTGAAGGAACAGTAGGTCGCTATTCGTTCAGATCAGAGACGCGGTACCACCTCGACCAGTTCAGCTCACTGGCGACCGATCTGCTCCCGGACTTCGTCGGCGGCAGGATCAACGCATTCATAAAGGCCCCGGAACATTGGGACACATCCAAGATTTCAATTGAGTACGTACAAGATGGGCAGCGACAGTGCTCCGACGAGGTCGACACCGCCGGTCACGGCGCGGCCCGTTGGATCGCGGCTGCGTCTCAGCTTGCGCTCCATCTCATGGACGAGTTCCCGGGACTCCACAATCTGCGGGACGCGGGCCCACGAGGCTTCTCCGGTCACATTCTGGTCATCGATGAACCAGAAGCACACCTGCATCCGATGGCGGTCGAGAGCATCGTCCGCTGGTGCCAACAAATGGTGATGTACGGGTTTAACGTCGTGGTCGCGTCGCACCATGAAGAATTCTTACGCGCTCCAACAGATGACGTCACGCTGGTCCACATCACGCGGGACCAAGATCTGATCGAAACCGTGGCGCGCACCCTTCCCGTCGCCGATACACGGCAGCTCCAGGAACTGGCGGCAGATGTCGGGGTCCACCCAGCGACGGCTCTGTCGCTCAACCGAGGGATCCTATTTGTCGAAGGCCCCTTGGATGAGGCTGTCTTGGACGAGTACGGCGGGGCCAAGCTGGACGCCGCAGGGGTCAAGATCGTTCCGATCCACGGTACGAAGAACCTGGAGGGCCTGATCTCTGCTGAGCTTGTGACCAAGCTAGGCATGAAGTTTGGCATTCTCACGGACGCCACCGTCACAGCAACGATGCGGGACCGCTCGGGAAATAAGCGTTCGTCGGAAGAGCGCAAGGTGTTGAGGGTGCTTCAAATCGCGGAAGAGCGAGGGCTGCCGGTGGCCATGTCTTTCGGAGTTCCAGAAGCGGATTTGCTGTTCGCCCTTCCTGCAGAAGCGATACGCGAGTACCTTCGAGGACCGTTTCCCGAATGGGAAGCGCTCGTGGCGGAATGCCGTGTAGCGCTAAACAAGGGACCATCGGACTCTGTCAACTGGAAGGCATACGCGTACGAGAAGTACGGTCTTCCGATTACAACGCCGGGCGGTGTGCGGAGTATCGTACGGAAACTCGACCTTGACGATGTCGAGTTGCCAAGTATCCGGGCAGTGGTTGAAGAGATCGTGGCCTGGGCGACGACGACGGCATCCTAGCTGTCTGGGCTCTGCTGAACCGCACCCTGCCGCACGCGTCCACGTTCAGCACAAACTGTGGTGCTCCGGCGGCGACATTCTGGGCCCGCTCAGCTTTCGCACCCTGACGGTACGCAAACCAACAAATGTGCAGCCGGATATTGTTGCGTCACGAATAGCGGGTCCTACACGCGAGGAGCGTCAGGTGTCCGCTTGGCGTCTTGAACTCGCGAAGCTGCCCTCTGCGTTGCACCCAAGTTTGCAGCGGGGCGTGCTCGCCCACCGTGATGTATACGGGGATAACCCCTTCCAACTTCGGAACCCGAGGGGCCTACGGGCGCCACCCACCCCCAGAGCCCTCGTGAGGCATGTCGAGCTCACCAACTTCGCCCGCAATGCCAACGCCCGTCCTGATCAAACTTCGCCCGGTTGGCATTGACTAACTGGGGTGCCGGCTTGTGTCCGGTGATCGCCTCGACCAAGTTGGTTTCCCGGCGTACGCCCGTCCTGGAAGTCCTGCGCAACATACTGATGTGATGCACAAAGAAGCCGGTTCGCCCCCGCGCCGTCAAAGCAGCTGCGAAGTCTGGGATTTCGATCGGCTTGTGACGCATGGGAATGTTCAATGTCGCGGCGATCTGGGCCGCGATCGCATAGTGATCCGGCTGCGCCGCTCCCGGCCAACGGATAGATCTGGCGGTCATGCGCGGCAGGATCGCAGCGATTACGTCGACCATTCGGCGAAGAACGTCGAGAGTAGTTCCGTGGTGCTGAAGGCATATTCATTCAGAAGCCGCTCTGGCAGCCAATGCTGTTGCGCTGAGTTACTCTTCGCATCGCGGCGGGCCGAGACTCGCGACATGTGACCACCGCCTTCGCGTCGGCCGCGTTGGCGGCTTCGGCGAAGGTCGCGCTATCAGTCAGTAATCCGCCCGGGCAGCAGAATTACGCGGCATCTGCCCCTGTCGTGGCCGCACTGACGGCGTTGAAGTCGGGGAGGTCACCTATCACTATCTCGGCGCCGATCGCTCGACGGCGTCACAACGCGTGTCTCCGTGGTAGACCAGAGCTTTCACTCGACGTTTGGCGTCCACCAGCTTCCTAGCGGTCGGCTCCGGCCCGTTCGGTTGCTCGGGCAACCAGAATGTCGGTGTATCAAAGCGTTTCGCTAGGACCGGGTGAAGGCCAGGTTCTCGACCGGCCCGGACAGTGCCGCTTTGACCTGGACCGAGAGATCGTCTACCAGCACTTCAGCCGCACCGGATTCCAGGCCGTCGATGATGCGTCGGGCAACCTCGGCCGGAGCAAGCTTGGGTGCGTTGATGCCGTCGGTCATGTCGGTGTCGATATACCCGACATGCACCCCGACCACCTGCGTGTGCTGCAGCTGCAGCTCCTGGCGCAGCGAGTTCGTGATCGACCAGATCGCGGCCTTCGACGCGCCGTAGGCGCCGGCGCCGCCGAGCCACGACAACACCGAGTGCACGTTGACCAGGGCGCCGCCACCGTTGGCGGCGAGGATCGGCGCGAACGCACGCGTCACCCGCAGTGGCCCAAACACATTGGTGTCGAAGGTGTCGGTGATGTCATCCCAGCTGCCGGTGAGCAGATCATCCAGGTGGGATACGCCCGCATTGTTGATCACGATGTCGACGTCAGTGGCAACACCCGCAAGTGCGGCAACTGAACCCGCGGAGCTGACCTCCAGGGCGTACGTGACCACCTCGGGACGGTCGTCGGTGAAGTCTGTCCTCGCGGTCGAGTAGACCTTGCGAGCGCCCCGGGTCAGCACCTCGTCGACCAGGGCCGCGCCCAAGCCCCGTCGGCCACCCGTCACCAGAACCACCTTGCCTGCTACGTCGGTCATGTCCCGTTCCTCTCCATCTGAATAACGATCTCGTTACTGAGATAGAACCATCGACGCCGACGAATGTGACCGTTGGTGATGTGTGGGGTTCATGACACGGACCTTGGGGAATGGCTGCGTGGCTCGCGGTGTTTAGCCATGCCGCTACTCGCGGTAGGGGACCACGGCGCCGAGGCGCGGCTCGCGCCGCTACGCCCGTGGCGTCGAGAACCGGCCGGGGGAGTGGATGCTCGCTGGCGGCCGCTGGAGCGCGGCGGACACCTGTGCGCTCACGACGCGCTTGAGCTCCGGTAAGTCCGCGGGTAGGCCCGGCGCGGTTCCTGTCTCGGCAAGGAGGACCACATCATTGGCGATCCCGGGAACCGCGACAGAACCCACGGGGAGGAGGAGCGTGGCGGGCAGCAGCGCGACTTCCATTTGATCGGGATACCGTGACAGCGGTCCGATGAATCGTCCGGTGATGGTCACGATGGCAACGACGCGTTCCGCCGTGAAATTCTCGGTGGCCACGCGCGGATCAGCTGACGTTGGCATCACCCGAGACAATGTGATCGCCGATGTTGCAGGTGCACCCGACAGACCTCGATAGGTAATGCCCGGTGTCGCAGGCAATTTGGCAAGGGTTTCGGCGATGTCAGCCGGCATGCTGGCCTCCTTCAAATGGTTTCGTGGTCGCACTCCTGCGCACGCCTGGCATCTTTAGCGTGGAGGGTGGCGCAGCGTTCTCGGAGCGCAGTTCCTCTGGCGTTCCGTCGAACAGCCGAGGTTCCGACTTGTCGAACGGAATCGAGCTTCCGTTCGTCGCATCAGACGGGCGTCCCGCGGTTGGTACCGGGCTTCAGGATCAACAGATCGTCGTGGTGACGCTGCCGACAGGCCTCGACAAACTCGATCGCAGCAGTCCTGTCAGCCAGAAACACGTCGGACTGCTCAGCTGAAATTGCGTAGTACTCTTCGTAATCCACCACACCGTTGCTGACCGGGATCGAGACGTAGAGCCGCCCCGAGTCGAGCTCGGCGCCGATCGAGTAGCGGTCTTCTCTCGAGACGAACGTGTCGCTGAATTTCATGGCATGCGCTCGCGGAGTGCCCAACCCGAAGTGTCAATCGAGCTGGTTCGGACGTACTCGACGAGGAGCTGCCCGACTTCGTCCGGCATCAGCACTTCGTTCTGGTTCACTTCGACCGCGGTGCCGTCCTTTCGAGCAAGCGAAACCAGCGGCCCCTTGCCGCCTAGATGCCCGAGGGTGAACAGCGTCCCATGCTCCATCAGTTCCACGGTCAGGCCGGCCTGAGTGCCGGTTGTCTGGACGAAATTGTCAGCCGGTTCGACATAGTCGGACGTCTCGTAGTTCTCGGGTAGCTCGAACACGAGCATGAAGAGCTTTCGCTCACCGATGAGCCTGACGAGATGGTTGAGCTGCATCTCCGCTCGTGCCGGCTCGTCTGACAGCGCGACCGTGGCGAATTCTCTGACTGCGTACGTCATGGCAGCCTCGTCTCCGGTGGACACCGCTCACCTTCGCCGTATTGTTCCGCGACCGCGGTGTCGGAGAACTCGGGCTGCCCGCGCAGACTCCAGCCTTCGGGGACAGTGTGGGTGTCGTAGTAGTGCTGGAACAAGGCGATGGCATCGGTGGCTGTGAGTGCCTCGGAGGGACACACCAGATATGTGTTGTCGCCGTTCTGAATTGGCTCGGTCTCGGCCGATTCGCCTGCACCGCCGGGTGTGCCGATCGTGTATAGCCGATGCACGCCTTTTGCGTCGACTTGCTTGATCTCAACCGTGAGCCGATCGGGCGCGACGCCAGTGGCCTGCATCCACTCGGTCGGGTGGACATCGTCGTAGATACCTGCGTCTGTGGGCAGGGGATAGATCGACATGTACGTGTACCGGCCGTCACCCAGGCGGTTGATGATCGCGGCGATCTGCCCGGGTATCTCCTCGGGGAAATCGCTCATCCATCCCGACGAACGATTCGTCGCCTGCACGTGAGTGGGTCTATCGAGCCTCATTTGACTCATCCGCGCTCGGAACCCACTGGTTCTCGACCCCGTGGACGTCGGTCAAGCGACTGGCGTCGACTACAGCCTCGAACACTCCAGCCTCGACCAGTCCAGCGCCGACGCGCTCGGCATCAGCGGGGTCATCGCTCAGCAGCAGCACCTCGGCGTCTTCACCTGCGCGACGCAGTATGCGTACGGGCACACCGTCGACCTGAGCCGTGAAAACCCGTTCGAACACTTCACATTCCGACAACGGGACGGTCTTGGACCATGCACGGGGGCGAACTGGCTCGAAACCCGTTGGGCCATTCTGGGCGATCGCGGTCAACAACACGGTCTCTGCAATGACGTCGGCGAAGAACTCCTGGCCTTGCCATCGTGCCAACGTGCCCACTATCGGGCTTGGCGGCCGCCAGCGTTTGGCGCGCACCCAGCCGCGGCCCGCCCCCGCGTAGTGCGACAAGCACCTCTGCTCGCCGTCGGAACGGATTCGCCAATACTCGGCACCGTGGGAGTAGCGGGTTCGGCTCATGCTCCATACCGGTGTCAGTGAGTCGCCGAGTAAGAAGCCATGGGGAAAGGTGGGCCACGGACGCTTCGCCTCGCTCGGCCTGGTCAATGTCGCCGCGCGCGGTTGCTCAAATCGGACTACATCGACGAACTCGGGCGCGGCGTCAACGCCATACGCGGCCAACAGTTCTGCGGGCGTCATCAGTCCGAGGGCTCTTGAGGCCTCGGCGACCATTCCGCCGACTTGGTCGAGTCCGGATTCGACTATGGCGTGAGATATCGGCGCCGCGAGGAGTTTCTGCAGCACCAGACGTCGATGTACTTGTGTGCGAGTCGCGTGTCTGTCGTTCAATGCGTCGGCCGCCATTCGACGTCTAGTAGGTGCGCTACAACTGGTCACGGATCTTGAGCAGTGGTCTTCCGTCTTCCCGTCGAAACGACTCTTCGATCTCATAGACGGGGGCATGGAGAAGCGCGGACAAGAGGGTGAGTCGATCGGGCGCCATGAGACGACCTCCGCTGCTCACCGCAATAATCCGATCGGTCGCATCGATCAGCGTATATCGATCGACCCCTTCGAACTCTTGCGAAACTATGCGATAGCCATTGCTCGCTTCTTGGACTGCTACAGGTGTTGCCAAGCTCGGCAACGCGCTGATGCTTCTATAGGTGTTTCCAAACCAACCGAATAGAAATCGCTCTACGACCGCAAGAGAAGCGCCTGAGAATTCAAATTCCTCGGGTGCCATTCTGTCCGAACAGGTGACCTGCGTCCATCCGTTTGCCATCTCGCGGACAAAATATCGGAGTTCGCCGCCCAGATTCCAGAAAATATCGGCGCCGCTACCTGCCGTGTTCCTCGTCAACGAAAATTTGGCAAGGTTCGCCCAGTCTTCCAGTTCTTGAGAAATAGGCATTGGTATCAACTGTCCGTGTCGACTACAGATGGGAAAGGACAGAGTCCGGCATCCCGGCGAGCAACTGGGCGTCCAGCTCGCCGTAGGTCAGTGGCAATAGATGGTTTACAGGTTGAACGCCGCCGGCCTGCAATATGAAGTACCTGCTGGGATCTGACTTCAGTGAGTACTTCGAAACGTACTTCTCGAGTGATGTCTGTTGGACGCGTGGGTCTAATCCGGCGTCCTCCCACGCCCACATGATTGGGTCCAGTCGACACGACATTCGGAGGGATTCTCCGACGTTCCAAATGACGTACTTCCCAGCATCGTCGGCATCGGTGAAGAATCCAGATAGGCTTTCAAGCGGTTCGTTTCGGCGTTCGGTCGTTGCAGTGAGGACGTTGTATCCGCCGTCGGTCGGCTCGACTATGTAGGACGTCCAGTCCGGGTACGGGTATCCCCGCCGTAGGTGCAGACGACCCGCTTCCCATACAGGTGCATCGCGCGCGGGTTGGTCGGCATATGCGTAGATCTGCCGCCACTTGTCATACCGATTGATCAGCTCCTCCAGTTGCGAATCGGAGCTAGATTCAGTTCCTGTCATGTTCATCCCGTGGCTTCACTCTCCAGTTGTTTCACGAATCAGACGCCAGAGTTTCAGCTCTTCGACTGACACGGGTCGACCAGTGTCCAAGTTGATTACCGCCCATTGCTCGGCCCCGCCAGGTTGTCCGAAGGCTGGTTTGGCGGGACCGTATTCAACTCTCCAATTGAGGCCATCAGGTATCGGCCGCCCGGTTCCGACAAAGGTGTGATAGTCGTTGGCGACTCCAGGCGGCATCGAACGCGTGGAGAGAGGTGCTCCTTCGTCCCCCATGAAACCACCCCCGTTCGAGCCCAGCCTATCGAGTTGATGTCCGGCGGGAATGCGGTCCGAGACAGACGGTGGCCCATCGAACCCGTTGTTGGGTGCTTGCCTGTCCCAATCCCATTGCAGCCGGCCTTTGCCGTCGACTGTGGTGAACTCCCGCTTGAATTCTTCTTCAGTCCGGCCCGCCAGCGGGTCATATCCGTCGGTGACGCTGTGCGGCACGCCGCCTTCGTGAAGCCGGGCGATATCGTCCGCCGGGTTCCTGACGTGCTCAAAGGCGCTCTCGGGTGGGAACCCATAGTCGTGGCCGGCAACGGGAGGGGGAGGAGTCGAAGGTGGCTCAGGCGGCGATGGGTGATTCTCGACTGGGCCGTCGCCGGCGTGGGGGGATTCTGAAGGCGCACCGGTGTGGTGTTCGCTCGGGCTGCTGTGATCGACCGGGCCGTGTTCAACGGGCACCGGAGTATGGGGCTCGCTAGGCCCCGTCGGCTGCGACGTATGCGGCGCGGGCGCCTCGTGTGCCGGCGCAGGCTCGGGCTTCGGCACCGGCGCTGCCTCCGGTTTGGGCGCGGAAACCGGAGGCTCCACCGGTGCCTTCCCCGCAGCGGTCGGCCCGGGCGCGGCCTCGGGCACTCCAACCGTGTCGAGGCTCTTCGTGATGTTTCCGGCCCTGGTTGCCACCTCGTCGGCGGCGGCAGCTGCCGCGCCACCACGAGACGCGACTTCACCCGCATCGCGCGCAACAGTCCCGCCCGCGCGAGCCTCTGCCGCGCCGACGCGAGCCGCCCCGCCGGCAGCGTCAGCGGCTGGTGCCGCCTCGCCCACGCCGGGGATGATGAGTGAGCCGACTTGTGCTGCGTCGTAAGCGAGTCCGCGTAGTGGGTGACCGTTCTTGAAATCCTCGACGTCGAGCATCGACTTGCCGAGATTCATCACGTCGTTGCGGATGTGAGGCTCCGCTAGCGCGAACGGAGCGGTCAAGGGATTGCCGACCAGCGCCATTTCGCCCAGCGCCTTGCCGGTGTTCAACCACGCCTTGCCGGCACCTTCTGGGTCGTAGAGGAAGCGGGTCGGATCAAGCTGGTCGAGACCTTCTGCAGTCTGGGCGACGAATTTGAAGCCACCTTCACTGATATCAGCCAGGGCAGTGAAATCCATGGCCAGCACGCCGCCGACCTCCTGCCCGAACACCTCGACGAACTCCTTGTTCGCCCAGGCCTCCAGCTTGTTGGTCAGGCCGTCGAGATCGTTGATGCCTTGGCTGACAGCCTGATCCATGGCGTTGGCTTCACGCTTCATGTTGTTGAGGACGGCATCGATGTCGTGGGCGATCTGCTTGATTTTCTCGATGGGATTGTGGCCCTCGAACATGCCGCCGATGGTGCTGAGAATGCCGCTGGGACTCAATTGGTGGAGCAGATCGCGGATGGCGTTCTGCGCGTTCTCGACAGTGGTTGCGAACGAATCGATCTGGGCGGCAAGCGCTTGGGCCTGTTGGTCGATGTTGGTCAGGCCGCCGCTGATCTCGTTGGCGGCCTTCTGCATCTGTGAGGCTTCGGGAATCTGAAATCCGCCCAAAGTTGTTCCTGCAGCGGTCATTGCGCCCGAACCGCCGCTGATCGACGAGCCGAAGGTGCGCCATGCGGCGGCCGTCGCGCGCATTTGTGTGGGATCGCCGTCCGGCCATACCCCACCGACAAAAGCCTCGACAATGCCCCAACCGATCGGCGCGGCGATGGCACCGCCGAATACCGACGGCACTGCTGGTGCCGAGAATTTTCCGGGATCGCCCGGCCTCGACACGGGCGACTCGCCGCCCCCGACCGTTGAGTGGGCGTTCGCGGTGCCGTAGTTGTAGGCCGACATCTGGATGCCTTGCCCCGTACGCCGTGAGGCGTTGACGGCCGACCCTGCCGTGTGCAGCAGCGCGTTCGCCGCGTTCGTGTAGCTGCGTGCAAACACAAATGCGGCGGCATCATGACCGAATCCGGACTCGTGCCCGGACAAGGCGGCCGTCAGCGTCGAGATGGCGCTGGTGACGGCGTTGGATTCAGCGCCGACCGACGCTCCCGCCGAGTTGAGCGCCGTCGGATCGACCGTGATCGGGCCGGTCACAGGTCAGGACCACATCTGGTGGTTCTTGCTCGCAGCGGACGAGTAGTTCTCGTGAGCGCCCTCAGCGATCTGTCGGAGCCGAGCGAGCGCTTCCCGCATCTCCCGTGCGCCTTCGTTCCACTGCGCCTGCGCCGACCGTTCCGCCTCGCCGGCGTCGCCGTACCAGCTGGAACCCAACCGGGCGACTGAACCGGCTGCCTGCGCCAGATGCGCTTCGAGGTCGCTGTCGAACGCAGTCATCCGGTCGATGACCGCCGCCAGTGCCGCGGGGTTGACGCTGAACTCGCTCATCAGAGGCCCGATCCCGCGATGTGCGCGCCGCCCTCGGCGTCGGTGCTCGTGTACTTGGCCGCCGCCTCGTTGAGCAGCGCCGACATGCGGCTCAGACCGGCGGCCACCTGGGCAGCGCCTTCGTGCCATTCCTTCCAGACGTCCGCGTATGCCGAGGCCGCGGACCCGGTCCAGCCGGTGCCCATGAGGCCGGACACCTCGTTGTCCAGGGACGTGATCCCGGTGCGAAGCCCGTCCGCGACGGTGGACAGTTCATGCGACACCGCGACCAGCTCCGACGGTTCGACCTGTAACTCGGCCATGCGATACCCCCAACGCGATTGGCTGACGAATGGAGCTTACCGAGGGTGCCAGGGGGTCGCTGACGCGAATTTCGTTGCCGCTCACAGGTTTTAGACAGGTTTCTGTCAGATTGCTGGCAGGAACGGCTCGGGAAGAGCGTCACCAGTGTGAGCCAGGCTACGACCGGCCCCGTCTGCCGACTGGATCTCTCGATCGCCGAAACCCGCTGGTCCAGGCTGCAGCCTGGAATCACCGTGGCCAGGGGCTTCGACGTCCTCTCGTAGGGTCGAACCCGTGCATGTCTACCAACTGGCTTTCGAATGGACCGAGACGAACCGACACTGGCTGGTCGAGGTGCCGATCCGGATCGTGTCCTACGGCGTCATCGCCCTGATCGCGCGGTTGGCCCTGCACCGGGTGATCGACCGCGCCACGACCGGTCGGACCGGCAAGACCGTGGCTGTTGACGAGGAATCGCAGGCCAACCGTCCGCCGCTGTTGCGCTACCTGCGCGACCGGTCGGCCTCGTCGAACGCCCGCAAGGCCGCCGAGCGGCGCCGTCAGCGCGCTCAGACCATCGGTTCTGTGCTCAAGTCGACGGTCTCGATCCTGCTGCTGGTCTGGCTGGTGCTGGCGATCCTGAGCGTCCTGGGCGTCAATATCGCGCCGTTCATCGCCTCAGCCGGTGTGGTCGGCCTCGCGATCGGCTTCGGCGCGCAGAACCTGGTCCGCGACTTCGTCAGCGGCATCTTCATGCTGCTCGAGGATCAGTACGGTGTCGGCGACAGCGTCGACCTCGGTGACGTGACCGGCGAGGTGCAGAGCGTCGGCCTGCGCATCACCACGGTCCGCGACGGCGACGGCACCCTCTGGTACGTCCGCAACGGCGAGATCAAGCGCGTCGGCAACATGAGCCAGGATTACGCCGTTGCGCACGTTGAGGTTCCGGTCGCGTTGACCGCCGACCTCGACCGCGCCGAGCTGGTGGCCCTCGAAGCGGCGGAGTCCGCGATCATCGATCCCGCGATCGCCTCGAACGTGCTGGGTGATCCGGAAATGCTTGGCGTGCAGGAGCTCTCGCCGGATTCGCTCACGTTGCGGATGTCGGTGAAAACCCGGCCGAACATGCAGGGCGCGGTGCAGCGCCGGATCCGCCGCGCGATTCTGCGCGCCTACGACGAACACGACATCGCCCTGCCGTACCCGCAGGGCCGCATTCACGCGGTGGTGGGCGGTCGGGCCGCGGACTAGCGCCCTGGGCTCCCCGAACAACATTGGTCGGGGAGCGGTCAGCGCCCGGCCGTCTCCTTGGGGTTCACCCGGTCGACGGCTAGGACCGTGATCGCCATGCTCCGCCCGGATTCTGTCACGTATCTCCGGGTTTCGCCGATGTGCGCGGCAACCAGAGCTTTGCCGAGTGGGCATTCGACCGAGCACGTGTCGCCCAAGGCCTTGGCGTCGGCGGGGAGAACAAGGTGGAAGACGTCCGTATCGTCGGGGTCGCCGTTGAACGACACGGTGACCCAGGCGCCCGGCACAGCCTGACCTTCGAGGATCAGCTCGTCGCGGGCGTCGATTGTGTTGGTGGATGACGTTTCTCGCGGGTGCCGGTCTGCGATGACCGCACCGTGCTGTTCAGCGGCATTCGATGACACCGGGTGTGGGGGCGGAACCCTTGACGCGGTGTTCGGGTGAATTACAGCGTCCACAATGGTCACTATCCGCCGTGGTTCCGTCGCTGGACGACGCACGCGAGCTTGTTTGCCGTGATGTCACGTGATGTACGTCCGTGGGTCAGACGGAGGGCGAAAAGCGGCCGCGGCGTACTTGTCGTAGCCCGGGCGTAGCGTCCGCGACATGACCGACAAACGACGTTTACGGAGCCTCAAACAGGCTCGACGCGATGTGCGGCGAGCGAAGAAGCGCAACGCCGGGAATGCCCTCGACGGGCCGCTGAAGGGTTTATCCGCAGAGCTGACAGATGTGTTGCGGCCCGCGATGAATCGGCATCCAGGCTATCTCCTCAGTATGGCCAGCTGTGCGATCAACGTGGGTAAACGCAAACCGGCTCAGCTCGACGCCGGCACGCCGGACGACGGGAAGCTGCACCGCATGTTGACCAACCTGATGGCGGTACGCGACCGGCAGGTCACTGCCTTGCTCGCTGTCATCGCGGAACTGCTGGTCGATGACCCAGTTCTGCAACTCGAATGTCGGGAAGAACTCGCACAGCGCCACGAGCACCTGCCGCGATGGATCGCCTCACTCGCGCAGGTGGATGTGCACCGGGCTGTCCGCCGAACTGATCTTTTCGGTGATGTCGACGAGATTGCCATCGGTGCACAGCTAACCGGAGGGCATAGGTTGACCGTGGTTGTGCGGCTTGACCACAATCGCTTCTCGAGCGTCACTGACATCGCCATCGTGCCGGAACCGATTGACGACGCGCTGGCGCGGATCGCCGCGCAGGGTTCCGAATATGACGTTGTCGAGATGAACCTCGCCGACGCGAGGGCGTGGATCGAAAATGCTGTCAAGAAGCCACTATTCGCGCGAGATGGCGATAGATGGATGTCCAACCGACCGCTGGCGACTTGGCTCATCAGTCGTCTCCCGGAAGGCGGTGTGGGCCGATCACCATCCATGGGTTGGGCTTCCGCTGAGCAGCTGTGCGAGTCGTTCTTCGTCAGCAGTTCGTCGGCTCCGTTTGATGGCGCCGGCTACCGGGAGCAGCTGCTGGAGCTTTTCGAGACCGGTACGGAAGACCCGCTGCGGTGGAGTGAAACACGCGTCCGAGACGTGTTGCGTGACCCGTCCTATTACGACGATGACACGCCGCTGGAGGTCGCGCTCGACATTCCAGACCTGCTTCGTGCGTTCATCCCATATGCGCACGCGCAGAGCGGGATTGGCGACGAGCTGACCTCGCGATCTCTTGCCGTGATCGACGAGCTGAGGTCAAGCTATCGTCGCGAACTCATGCGGGAGGCGCACGAGTTCTGGGGGTACGACGATGTGGGCTGATGGCTCCTCAGGTCAGCTCGGACGGGTTGCTAGCAGATTGCAAGCGAGAAGCATGCAATCTGGGTACAGTGGTCGTATGCGGACTCTGCACCTCCGTAACGTCCCTGATGACGTCATGGATCGACTCGAACGGATGGCGCGTGCAGCGAGCACCTCGGTGACAGCCGTCGCGATCCGTGAACTCGATGCCGCGACTCGTCGAGTCGACAATGCCGCGTTGCTGGCCACGCTGCCCGATCTGGATATCCCGACCGAGACCATCGTCAAGCAGTTGGAGTCCGAACGCCGGTGATTGTCGTCGATGCGTCGGCGGCAGTCTCTGGGCTTCTGCACGATGGCCAAGCACGTCGACTACTCGCTGCCGAATCGATTCACGCGCCGCACTTGGTGGATGCGGAGGTGGCCAGTGTCTTGCGCCGGCAGGTGGCGTCCGGTCGGCTTACCTCTGAGGAGGGCCGCCAGGCTTTGAATGTCTGGAGTGGGCTCGGGCTGATCCGCTACGCCGCTCCACCTCTCCTGGAACGCATTTGGGAACTTCGTGAGGCTGTGACGGCCTACGACGCGATGTACGTCGCCCTCGCTGAGAACCTGGACTGCGCTCTGGTGACCGCGGATGCTCGGCTGTCAGGAGCGAATGGCCCACGATGCGCCATCACTGTCGTCCCGCGCTAGGAGAAGCATCCTCGGAGCGTTGACAGTGTTGCAGCACATGTGATTTGGAGCCGTCAAGGAAACTTGACGGCTCCAAATCGAACATGTCAGGAGAGGCGGCCCGCTCTCGCAGCATGCGCAGGCACCACGAAATCAGGCCGCCCAGCCGACTCAGCCCTTAACCGACACCGGCTCGCTACCCGCAATGACGCGCGTCCGCTTGTACATCCACCCGAGCACCGCCGCGAAGGCCACAACGCCGATCAGCTCAGGTAGAGAACCGCCGAAACCAGAGAACAGCGCGAACGGCTCATCGGAGCCGGTCCCGGCGACAAAACCCGCGAAGACCACGCCGTAAAGGCTCTCGCCGACGATCATGCCCGTCGCCAGCAGCACGCCGAGCCGCTTCTTGCGCTCGACATCACCGCCGGTACGGTCGGCCCAGCGGTTATAGAAGTAGCCGAGAACAGCGCCCAGCGGAATGATCAGCGTCAGGCTCATCGGCAGGTACATGCCCATCCCGACGGCCAGCGGCGGCAACGCGAAACGCGATGTGCGGGTGAGAGTCTCGTCGATGAGAATGGCGACGACACCGATCACGGCGCCCAGCCCAATCAGTCCCCAGTTCAGAGACCCGCCGAAGACGCCCTTGGCCAACGATGAGATCAGTGCGGCCTGCGGCGCGGCCAGGGCGTGATCGCCGGCACCGGGAGCACCGAGGAACCCGAACGCCCGCTGCATCAGGTTGAGCACCGGCGGAATGATCGCCGACCCGAACGCCACGCCAATCACCAACGCCACCTGCTGTTTCCACGGCGTGGCCCCGACCAGCTGACCGGTCTTGAGGTCCTGGAGGTTGTCGTTGGAGATGGTCGCGACACCGAACGTGATGGCGGCGGCGAACAGGGTGAACGCCACGAGTGCGGTGGACTGGCCACTATCGGCCCGCCCGAACACCACCTTGATCAACACCGCGGCGATGAGCACCGTCAGGATGCCGACGCCGGAGATCGGGCTGTTCGACGAACCGATCAGCCCGGCCATGTAGCCGCACACCGACGCGATGACGAGCCCGATGACGAAGATGAACACCAGGCTGGCCGCGATGATCCCGGCCGAATGCCCCTGCAGCACAGTGCCGCGACTGAAATCCCACAGCAGTACGGCGATCGGCAGCAGCATCACCACGACGGTGCCGACGACCATGGGGAAGGGGATGTCGCGCTCGGTGAGCTCGACAACCTGGCCCTGCCGCCGGTCACGCGCCGACACCAGCGCATCGGTGACGCCCTTGAGGATCGGCCGCAAAATCTTGAGCAGCGTCCAGACCGCCGCGACGGCGATGGCTCCGGCGCCGACGAACCGCACCTCGTGCACGAAGATGCCGTCGATGATGTCGCCGATCGGTTCACTACCGGCGAGCGCGCCGTTGGTGCGGATGGGCAGCAGCACCCCGAACGAGATGACGAGCCCGACGAGCATCGCGATGCCGACCGTCATGCCGATCAGGTGCCCGACACCGATCATCGCCATCGACAGCCCGGCGCTGAACATCGTCCCGCCGGCGCCGATACGGGTATATGCGGTAACCGAATTGGCGAGCACCTTCAGATTGGCCAGCAACCCGAACGCGGCCGAGACCACCGAACCGAACGTGATGACCTTCAGCCCGGTGCGGTTGGCTTCCACGCCTTCGGTGCCGTCACCGACCTTGAGCACCTCGGCGGCGGCGACGCCTTCGGGGTAGGGCAGGTCGGTCCCGGTGACCAGGGCGCGGCGCAGCGGGATCGAGTACATGACGCCAAGCGTGCCGCCGACAGCGCACACGGCGACCGTGGTCCAGTAGGGGAAACCGGTCCACCAGCCGATCATGATCAGCCCGGGCAGCACGAAGATGATCGCCGACAGCGTGCCCGCCGCCGACGCGACGGTCTGCACGATGTTGTTCTCGACGATCGAGTGGTTGGCGAAGCTGCGCAGCACCGCCATGGAGATCACGGCGGCGGGGATAGCGGTGGCGAACGTCAGGCCGACCTTGAGTCCGAGATAGACGTTGGCGGCGGTGAACACGAGCGTGATGACGCCGCCGAGCAGGATGCCGCGGACAGTCAGTTCACGCAGCGTCGGGGTGGCGGGGGTCGCTGGAGTGGCGGTGGCCAACTCTCGTCCTCTCTCTTGGGTGCTCTACACCGTAAGCGCTGAGCGCCGAGGTGTGCCCGCTATCGAGAGGGGTGCGTCAGCTTTCGGCCGCCGCCACCAACGACCGCAGCTTGATGGACGGGTTGTCCCGCTGGAACCCTTCGAGGCGCCATGGCGTCGAGAACAGCACGAGCATGACGCCGTCGGTGCGGGTCAGCACCTCGCAGGACACCTGCTTGCTCATGAATTCGGCGTCTTCGGGCTCGACGACCCGCGCCACCTGGTACGGCAGCGACTCGAGCGAGATGGCCGCGCCGATCTCGGTCGCCATGCGGTGCGCGGCGACCTCGAACTGCATGGGGCCGACGGCCGCGAAGACGGGCGCCTGCTCACCGCGCTTGTCCGAGCGCAGCACCTGGACAACACCTTCTTGATCGAGCTGCTCGATGCCCTTGCGGAACTGCTTGTGCTTGCTCGGATCCTTGCCGCGGACCACGGAGAAGTACTCGGGGGAGAAGCTGGGAATCGGCGGAAACTCCACGGGCACATCGCGATACAGGGTGTCGCCGGGGCGCAGCGCCGCCGCGTTGGCCAGGCCGATCACGTCGCCGGGCCAGGCGTCGTCCAGTGTGGAGCGCTGCTGACCGAACACCGACTGCGCGTACTTGGTCACGAACGGCTTGCCGGTCCCGGCGTGCGTCAGCACATCACCGCGCTCGAAGGTGCCCGAGCAGACCCGCGCGTAGGCGATGCGGTCGCGGTGCGAGCTGTCCATACCGGCCTGCACCTTGAACACGAACGCGCTGAACGGCGAATCCACCGGCCGCGGCTCACCCGCGACATCGCGGATCGCGCCGGGCGAGGGCGCCAGGTCGACCAGGACGTCGAGCAGCTGGTTGACGCCGAAGTTCAGCGCGGCCGAGGTGAACAGCACGGGGGAGGACTCGCCGGACAGAAACGTCTCACGGTCGTAGTCTGAGCCGTCCATCGACAGCAGTTCGGACTCTTCGACGGCGGTGTCCCAGTCACCCTCGGCGGCGTCGTGCGCCTTGTCGGCGGGAATGTGCTCCTCCGGCGCGGCGGTGGCGCCACCGGCGGTGCGGGTGAAGCGGATGTAGTGGCCCTTGCGGCGGTCCATCACACCCTTGAAATCGCCGGCGATGCCCACTGGCCAGGTCAGCGGCGTTGTCCGCAGGCCGATGCGCTCGTGGATCTCGTCCATCAGCTCCAGCGCGTGCCGGCCCGGGCGGTCCCACTTGTTGATCACCGTGATGATCGGGATGCCGCGGTGCTTACACACCTGGAACAGCTTGAGGGTCTGCGGCTCAAGGCCTTTCGCGGCGTCGATGAGCATCACGGCGCAGTCGACGGCAGTCAGCACGCGGTACGTGTCTTCCGAGAAGTCGGCGTGACCGGGGGTGTCGAGCAGGTTGATGACGCAGTCGCGGTATGGGAACTGCAGCGCAGTCGACGTGATCGAGATGCCGCGGGCCTTCTCCATCTCCATCCAGTCCGACACCGTGGACTTGCGGCCCGCCTTGCCGTGGATCGCGCCCGCCTCGCTGATCACCCGCGCGTGCAGGGCCAGCGCCTCGGTCAGCGTCGATTTACCGGCGTCAGGGTGGCTGATGACGGCGAACGTACGGCGACGGGCGGCTTCGGTGGCCACTCGGCCGGCGGAGCGGGTATCGGTGGTGGGGGCGGTGTCGGTCATGGCACCAGACATGCTATTGGCCGACCAGGCAAAACCTGTAATCGCGACCGCGTGACCTGCAGGTATCGTCTACGGGCGGAACCGGCACAGCAACCGGCGGACGGCGCTGCCCGGCTCCGGCGGCCGCCTGCTCACATACGGCCACGGATCGTTGCGCTCCGGTACCGACGCCGTCCGGACCAGCTTGAGCTGCGTCCGCAGATGCCGGCGCAGCTCGTGCAGGCTGGGATCGCCCCAGCGGTTGGACGCCTCGATCGGGTCGGCGGTCAGGTCGTAGAGCTCCCACTGATCGTCGAGCGGCTCGGTGCGGTACGCGTCTCCGCCCCGGCTGTTGGCCGCGAGATGCCGGACACCCGGCTCGGTCCACGTCGCCGGATCGTCGAAGGTGCGGACCAGCTTCCACAGGTGCCCGGAGCCGCCGGCCGCCTCGGCGTTGGTGACGCGCGAGACCAGCCCTTCGAAGTTGGCTGCGACGTTGGCGGGCACCTTGATGCGCAGCAGCGCAGGCGGATTGGTGTTGGCGCCGATCGCCTGTGCCGCGCCCGACGCCCCGGTGTCGCCCTCGAGGATGTTGTCGCGCGTCATCAGGTAGATGGTTCGATCCTGTTCGGCCGCAGCGCCATTCACCACCGGCATGAGGTCGCGGCCGGGCAGCGGATGCACCTCGGTGAACGACGCGGCCAGGGTTTCGGCGGCCGCGGCGATATCGACTCCGGCCGCGCCGAGCAGCGTCGGCACCAGGTCGACGTGTGACGTGGGCGCGTTGACTTCGCGTGCGGTGGTCGCGTCGGCGCCGATCCGGGCGATGACGAACGGGACCCGCGTCGCCTCGTCGTACAGGTTGAACCACTTCTGGTGCAGCCCGCCGTGCGCGCCCAGCAGGTCGCCGTGATCGGAAGTCCGCACCAGCACGGCATTTTCGGACCCGCCCTCGGTGACGGCGCGGCGCACCCGGTCCAGCGGGCCGTCGACCTCGGCGTGTAGGCGGTAGTAGAGGTCGCGGTACTGCTGGGCATTGCGGCGGTAGGTGCGTTCGATGACCGCGGCCGGGCCGTAGCCGGAGTAGTAGGCCTCGCGGAAGGCGGCCTGCGCGGCCGGTTTGTCGCTCAGGTCTTCCGTGGCGGTCGGCGCCGCGGGGACGTGCGGTGGTTCGAGGACGGGGTAGTCGAGCAGCGGGCTGCGGCGGACCCAACCCGGGAACAGGACGATGTCATGGGGATTGACGAAGCTGGCCACGAGCAGGAACGGGCGCAGTGCCTCCGGGTCGCCGGCGCGCCGCCGCGCGTAGCGGTCGTCGAGCCAGGCGACGACGCGGTCGGCCACCAATGGGTCGCGCCGAAAACCGCTGTTGGACATGGCCGCTCCGTGCGGCTCGGGTCCGACCCAGCCGGAGAAGCCGTAGGGCCCCAGCGGATCGGCGTCGAGATAGGCCTGCACGGCCACCGGGTCGACGACGCCGTCGGCGTCGTTGGTGGCGAGCGGCTTGCCGGTTTTCGGGTCCTCGAGGTCGGCGTGCGAGATGTGCCACTTGCCGTCGTAATGCGTGTCGTACCCCGCGGCGCGCAGCCAGTTGCCCAGCGTCGGCACCTCGCCCTGGCGCAGCCACCGCAGCCGCGAATCGTCGTACCGCTTACCGAGACCGTCGGTCTGCGTGACGCCGTGGAGGTCGGGGTACTGGCCGGTGAAGAGCGTCGGCCGGCTGGGCGCACATGCGAGGGAGCCGGTGTAGTGCCGCGTGAAGCGCACGCCGTTCTCGTCGAACCACCGCCGGCCCGTGAGGGTTCGGTGACGCCAGTCCAGGACGTCGTCGGTTTCGTACGGCGGGATGGCGCGTTCTTCGTCGGTCATGAGGATGACGATGTCGGGGCGCTGCTCCGTCATCTCGGTGCTCCCATCGGCGGAATGGGCCCTACTGAGGGCTACCCCGTCATCCAACACGAGCGGCGACCACGGCGGCGCAAATTGGCGCGATCGACAAATAACGTTCTGTTAACTCTGATGACTCGTGCCCCAGTGGGCTGCCGTGGCCCCAAATCGGAAGTGCCGCAACAGCGCCCGGCGCGCCGATCGCTAGTCGAATTGACCGGCGAGAAACTCCGCGCGCGCGGCGCTACGGGCCAGCTTTCCCGACGTCGTCCGCGGGATCCGGCCGGCCGCGACCAGCCGCACCTCGGCCACGCGCACCTGGTGATGACGCGCCACCGCGGCCCGCACCGCCTCGGCCACCGGCTCCAATTCGGCACGGCCCGCACCCACTGCGCGCTCGGCCACCACGACCAGTCGTTCACCCGAATCACCAGGCACAGCAAAGGCTGTCACGTAGCCGGAGCGCACGGCCGACGAGGCGCGGCTGACCGTCGCCTCGATGTCCTGCGGGTAGTGGTTGCGCCCGTCGACGATGACGAGATCCTTGATGCGGCCGGTGACGAACAGCTCGCCGCCGACGTAAACGCCCAGATCGCCTGTGGCCAACCACAATGCGTTGTCCTCGGCGCCGTCGGCGTGGCTGACGGTCTGGCGGGTCTGCAGCTTGTTGCCGAACACCCGCTCGGACTCCTCGGGCCGGCCGAAGTAACCCCGCCCGATGTTGTTGCCGTGCAACCAGATTTCACCGACCGTGCCGTCGGCGGCCTCGTCGCCGTCGGGCGTCACGATCACCACCCACTGGTCGGGAATGGCCTGCCCGCACGAGACGTGGGGGACCGCACCGTCGGCGTGCCGGCCGACGACGACGGCCCGGCCCGCCGCGAGCTCCTCACGGTCCAGATATGTGGCGCACGACTTTTCGTCCGCGCCGATGCTGGCGACCGACAGCGTGGCCTCGGCCATGCCGTACGACGGCTTGACCACGGTCTCGGGCAGCCCGTAGGGCTTGAACGCCTCCATGAACTGCTCGATGGACGGCAGCGTCACCGGCTCTGAACCGTTGAGCAGCGTCACCACATTGCTGAGGTCGAGCGGTTCACCGGCCGGCGGCAGGCCCCGCTGCGCGCACAGCTCGAAGGCGAAATTGGGTGCGGCCGCGAAGGTCCGGCCGTGTGCGGCCTCGTCGGCCAGGCGCCGGATCCACCGGTAGGGCCGGCGGACGAACGCCATGGGGTCCATCAGGCTGATCTGGCCGCCACACAGCGCGGGGAACATGATCATGATCAGACCCATGTCGTGATAGAGCGGCAGCCAGCTGACACTCCGGATGTCGGTGTCCAGGCCGCCGGCCAGGATCATCTGAATGACGTTGGTGCACACGTTCCGATGCGTGATCTCCACGCCGGCCGGGGTGCGCGTCGAGCCCGAGGTGTACTGCAGGTAGGCGACGTCGTCGGTGCGGGAGTCCGGGGCGACGTACATCTCGGCGAGGGTGTCCGGCACGGCGTCGACGGCGATCACCCGCGGGCGCTCGGCGGCGGGCAGTGTCTTGATGAACGTGCGGACTGCTTCGGCGGCCGCGGTGGTGGTGAGCACCGCGGACGGCTTGGCGTCGGCCAGCACCGCGGCCAGGCGCTCGGTGTGCCCGGCCAGGGCCGGCGCGAACAGCGGGACGGCGATGTTGCCGGCGTGCACGGCCGCGAAGAACGCCGCGACATAGTCGACGCCTTGCGGCGCGAGGATCGCGACCCGGTCGCGGGGCGCGGTGACCTGCTGGAGCCGGGCCGCGACGGCGTTGACCTGAGCCCAGAGGCCGTTCCAGCTGAGTTCGACGATCTCGCCGTCGGGATTGTGCGCGTAGTCGATGAACCGGTACGACGGACTGTCGCCCATCGCCGCGCGGTTGCGCTCCAAGAACGACGTCAGCGTGATGCCGTCAGGTATGACGATCCTGCCGTCCGGCTGAACGTATTGGTTCAGCGATTCCGCCGCCCCAATAATGCTGTGACTCAAGGCTTCCCGACCCATATGTCGACACTAGTAGCGAATCTAACTAACCGACGAGTCAGACAATTATGAAAGTCACCACTGTGGGAGCGGCGATGTGATGCGGCCCACCGGCTTTTGGTGCGGCTGCCGGATCAGTCGGCGGCGGCCGCGGAATTTATTCCCGAAGATATACCCCCCTCGGGTACTATGATTTGCGTACCGATACCCGAACCGGAGGCCGACGTGACGCATCGCAGCACGCGCCGCCACGTCGGCTGGTGGGTAGTCGGTCTCTTGGTCTTGATCGCCGGCATCATCGGCATGCATTCGCTGGTCGTCACGTCCGCGCACGCTCCGTCGCATCATCCGCAGGCGGCGGTCCATCACCACGTGAGCGCCCCGGTCGCGCAAACGTCCTTGTCGGATGCCTGCGACTGCAACGGACACAACGGTTTTCACGCCTGCGTCTTCGTCATGACCGAACTGCTGACCATCCTGGGTCTGGCTTTGCTGTACTGGCTCGGCGTCGCGCCCGAGCAGAACGTGCAGGCGCGCATTCGACAGGCGTTGCGACGCAGGCAAAGAGCCCCGCCGTGGACGGTACTGACTCTCGCGGAACTGTCGCTCCTTCGAATCTGATGGGCCGCGCCCCGCGTCAACCCATCCAATCTTCAAGGAGTTCAACCATGTTCAAAACCGCATCTATCGCCATCGCCGGAACCGCTGCCGTCATCGCACTCGCGGCCTGTAGCCCGCCGAATGAGCAGGCTTCGACCATGTCCGCCACCACCTCGTCCATGCCGATGTCGGGCCACGACATGCCCGGGCACTCGATGCCGGGGATGTCGGGTTCCAGCACCAGCGCTGCGCCGGCCGCCAACTTCAACGACGCCGACGTCATGTTCCTGCAGATGATGTACCCGCACCACGCCCAGGCCGTCGACATGGCCAAGCTGGTCCCGACCCGCTCGCAGAACCAGCAGGTCAAGGATCTCGCCACGGCCATTGAGAAGGCGCAGGCCCCCGAGATGCAGCAGATGACGACGCTGCTCGCCGGCTTCGGCAAGCCCGCGCCGTCGGCCACCATGAGCCACTCGATGCCGGGCCTGATGACCCCGCAGCAGATGACCGAACTGACGGGCCTGTCGGGCGCGGCGTTCGACAAGATGTGGCTGCAGATGATGGTCGAGCATCACCAGGGCGCCATCACCATGGCCGACGACGAGCTGAAGAACGGCACCAACGCCGACGCCAAGGCCATGGCCCAGGCGATCGTCACGGCGCAGCAGGCCGAGATCACCACGATGAACGGCATGCTCGCCAAGATGTAGTGCGATGCCGAGGCGGGTGGCCGCAGCCGTGGCTTCGGCCACCTGTCTCTCTTGGCATGTTTCGCTGGGAGGCGTCAGCTTTCCTTGACCCGTCAAGGAAGGCTGACGACTTCAGATCGCAGGTGTCACAAGACAGAACGACACGCCGACGACGACACGCCGCGCGCGGAGGCGTCCATGTCACCGCGCGGAGCGGCGACTCAGATCATGTCCTTCTCGGTCAGCCACCGCATGACCGGCCAGCCGATGAACACCGGCAGCCAGCACGTCAGCACCCGGTAGAGCAGTACCGACGGCACCGCGACGGCGGCGGGCAGGCCGAACGCGGCCAGACCACCGATCAGTGCGGCTTCCACGGCGCCGACGCCGCCGGGGGTCGGGGCGGCCGAGGCGAGCGTCCCACCGATCATCGTCACGACGCAGACCGTCACGAACGACGTCGACCCGCCGAAGGCCTCGACGCTGGCCCACAGTGCCAGTGCCGCACCGAGAGTCGTTGCGGCACAGCCCAACACGATCAGCCCAAGGCGCCGGGGTTCGCGGGCGAGGTTGACGAGGTCGCCCCACACCTCGGTCAGCCGGGGCCGCACCGCAGTGCCGAGCCAATGCCGCGCCCGCGGCACCAACATGAACGTGCCGACCACGCCCAGGGCCGCGCCGGCAATCAGATACAGCACCGTCGGCGACGGGACGAAGTGCGACAGATCGGCCGATGCCCCGGCCGCCGCGCTGAAGAAGATCAGCAGCGCCACGTGCGTGAGCACCTGCACCGACTGCTGCAGCGCCACCGCGGCCGTCGCGCGCAAGGCGCCGAGCCCGGCCTTCTGCAGGAACCGCGTGCTGAGCGCCAGACCACCGACGCCGGCAGGCGTCGTCGTCGCGGCGAAAGTGTTGGCCACCTGCATGATGGTCAGGTTCTTGAAGCTCACCGCCTCCGAGGCGCTGGCCCACAGCGCCGCCGCGGCACCGACGTACGTCAGCGCCGACACTGCAAGACCGAGCAGCGCCCACCACCAGTTGGCGGACCGCAGCTCGGAGAAGAACGTCGGCACCGTGCTGATGAACGGGTAGGCGACGTACACCAGCGCGACGAGCAGCACCAGCTGGATGACCTGGTTGCGGGTGAAGCGGGTGATGGTCTCGGTCTGGATGCGGTCGGCGCCGGTCTGGTGTTTCACCTCGTCGCGCGCCGCGGTGATGACCTCACGGGAATCGGGCAGTGACTCGCGCAGCCGCTGCGGCATCGCGGATTTGGTCAGCCGGCGCGACGCGGTCAGCACGGTGTCCTCGCCGAACTGCTCGATGGCCGCGGCGACGGCCTCCTCGGCGCCGTACATGGCGGTCGTCGTCACCAACAGCTGAGCCACGTCGGATTGCAGCTGCACGTCGGATGCGCCGTACTCGGAGTTGCCCAAGCCGCCGAACAGGACTGCACGGTCGTCGACCGTGAGCTCCGATGCCCGCAGGTCGCCGTGCGAGATCTGGTGGTGGTGCAGCGCGCCCAGCGCGTGCCACACGTCGGCGACCGGGGTCTCGGTGCTCAGCGGAACGCCGCTCGCCGGGGAGTGCGCGAACATCGTCCAGCCGCGGTCGAGTGCCGCCAGCGCGATGGTCCGGGTGTTCGCGAGATCGAGGTCGCCGACCGCGATGGTCATCAGCGCGCGGTGCTCGACGGCGCGGCGCATCGAGGTCTGCAGGGGCGCGGTTTCGTCGTTGCGCAGCGTGATCTTGCGCCAGAGCTGGCTCATGGCGCCGCCCACGCGCTGGTTCGGCCCGTACAGCTCGACGACGGCGCGCGTCCCGTCGGCGGAATCGGCACTGAGCACCAGGGGTCCGGCCCCGGCAGGCCGGATGACCGTCAGCGCCGACACTTCGAACTGACGGCGGGCCAGTGCCTGGACCCCGCCCGCCAGCGGGACTTCCAGCGCGGGGGTGCCACTGACCAGCACCACGAGCGCGCCGACGAACCACCCGACGGCCAGACCGAGCAGCGACCTCGCCGGCACGATGGCGCTGACCACCAGATGGATCGGCACGAACGCCAGCAGCAGCGTCCACCACCAGCGGCGCAGCCGGGCCGGCTGCCAGGGACCGGACACCGTCAGCACCGCGGCCAGCAGCGCGATCCAGCGCGGGTCGTCGAGGAACTGCGAGAAGACGGTGTTGAGCCGGTCGGACAGGTCGAAATGCCACTTGGGCGCCGCAATCCCGCGGGAGTTGATGGACAGCGACAGCACGGCGATCAGCCCGGCGGCGGCGTACGGACCGAGCAGTTTCCACTGCCGGGTGACCAGCAGGCTCAGCAGGATGACGAAGGGCAGCGCCAGGATCGCGATGGCGTAGGCGAGGTAGACCAGATTCGACTGCGTCGGCGTGAGCACGCCGACGATCCGGGACACCGACCGTTCCAGCCGGACCCAGTCGTTGCGGGTGATCAGCGAGCTGGTGACGACGGTGACAAGGAACGCCGTCGCGGCCACCAGTCGCAGGATGTCGTTGGTCCGGCGGGTGATCGGTTGCAGCAGGCTGCCCGAGACCGCGACCTCGCGCCCGTCAACCCGCATCAGCCAAGAATCCCAAGGACCGGGGCAGTTGGCGAAATTGGCACGCCGTTATCCGGCCAGCGCCGCACGCAGGAAGTCCCCGCTGACGGCCACCGCGGGTGCCGACGAATCTCCGCCGACCACCAGCGTCGCGAACGCGAGGTCCCCGACGATGCCCGCGAACCAGCCGTGTGAGTGGGTGTTGTCGCCGAATTCCGCTGTCCCGGTCTTCCCGCCGAGCCCGTCGATGTCCTTGAGCGCGGACGCGGTGCCGTCGGTGACAGTCAGCCGCATCATGGCCCGCAGGGCGTCGGCGGTCGGCTTGTCGATCGGGGTCGACGGCGTGCTGGCGGTGGTCTGCTGGCCGGGCAGCAGCGTGGGCGTGATGGTCGACCCGTGCGCGAGGCTGGCCTCGGCGACGGCCAACCCGAACGGGCTGGCGGTGACGGTGCCCTGGCCGATGCCGTTCTCGACGCGCTGCGCCGGGGTATCGGCGTTGGGCACCTTGCCCGTAACGGTCGTGATGCCGGGGATGACGAAGTCGACGCCGATGCCGAGATTCCGGGCGGTGTTGGGCAGCGCGTCGGCGGGCAGCTTGTCGGCCAGCGCGCCCATGGTGGTGTTGCAGGAATGCGCGAAGGCCTGCTCGAGCGGGACGGTGCCGAGGTCGAACTTGTCCTCGTTGGGGATGGTGCGGTTCTCGATGGTCACCGTGCCCGGGCAGGGCTCGGGGGTGTCGGCTTTCGCGAGGCCCTTCTCCAAAGCGGCCGCGGTGGTGACGGTCTTGAACGTCGACCCCGGCGGGTACAGGCCGGTGAAGGCGATGGGTCCCTGCGCGCTGGCGGCATCGTTCTGCGCCGCGGCCAGGATGGCGCCGGTGCTGGGCGCGATGGCGACGAGCACGGTCGGGCGGGGGTCGGTGGCCACGGCGTGCTGGGCGAGGAGCTGCAGGCGCGGGTCCAGGGTGGTGCGTATGGGTTTGGTGTCCGCGGGGGCGTTGTTCGCGAGTTCGTCGGTGGGCTGCCCTTGCTCGTCGACCAGATCCACCGACCAGCCGGCGGTCGCGTCGATGGCCTTCTGCCATACCTCGGGCAGTCCGCTGATGGCCGGCGAGTGCAGGTTCGGGTCGGCGGTCAGCAGCGCGCCCTGCTTGGTGACGGTGACGCCGGGAATCTGGGTGAGCTCGTCGGCGACCTGGGCGAGGTCCGCCTCCCGGAGCTTGACGACGGTGACACGGTCGTCCTGATTTCCGTTGAACTCATTGGTGATCGAGTCGCCGGTGATCGTCTCGTCGAATCGGGCAACCACCGGAGCCAGTGCCGCGGCGGAGTCGAGGTGGTCGCGGCTGAGGGTGATGACGCCGACGGTCTGCCAGTTCAGCAGGGGTTGGCCGTTGCGGTCGACGACGGGCGTCAGTAGCGCTTTGTCTTCGCTGAACTGGAACGTACCGCCCTGCCTCAGCTTGGGATGCAAAAGCGCGGGGGCCCAGCGGATTTTCCAGTCCTCGCCGACCTTCGTGGCGATCGCCGTTGTGTCGTAACTGAATTCGCGGCCGGGGCCGAATGACCAGGTGTAGGCGAGCTTGGCGGTCGACTTGTTGTCGCCGTCGCCGGGTGTGGCCTTGACGTCGAGCGTGGCGTTTTTGCCCACGCCGTCGAACATGGACTTGATGGCCGGCTCCGACGCGCCGGCATCGGTGGTGTCTTTGGCGGCGGCGCCGGAGTCCTTGCGGTGCAACGCATCAGCAAACGCGTTGAAGGCGTCCTCGGGTTCCGGGCCGCCGAAGATCGAGCATCCCGTGGAGCCGAGGAGCAGCGTGCAGGTCAGCAGCAGCGCAGTACGTTTCGTCATGACCCTTCGAGCCAACCATGAGTGCCTATGAATTCCGGCGTTGAAACGCTGGGGCGGGCCGGTATCGCGTAGTGTCCGAGCCGTTCGGTATTCCGCTACGTAGCGGAGCGTATTGAAAGGTCTGGCATGAGTGGTGTGGTGGTGACCGGTGGTGCATCCGGTATCGGCCTGGCGTCGGCCAAGGCGTTGATCGCCGACGGTCGCGCGGTGTCGCTGTTCGACATCTCGCCGCAAGTGGTCGCCGTCGCGGACTCGCTCGGGGCGCACGGCGTCGTCGTCGACGTGAGTGACACCGACTCGATGGCCGCCGCCGTCGAGCAGGCCGCCTCGGCCATGGACGGTATCGACGGACTGGTGCATGCCGCGGGCCGGGTGCTGCCCGAGCCGGTCGGGATATTCACCGTCGAATCGTGGGATGCCGTCGTCGATGTGAACCTGCGTGCGCAGGCGCTGCTGTCCCAACTGCTGCTGCCACATTTCGAAAAGGCCATTGCTGGTGGCGCTGCGCCGGCGATCGTGGGCATCTCGAGCATCGAAGGGCTGGTTGGCAATCCGTTCATTCCGGCCTACTGCGCGTCGAAGGCCGGGCTGCTGGGCCTGACCCGGTCGATGGCAGGTCAGTTGGGCCCGTTGGGAATTCGCGTCAACGCGGTATGCCCGGGCTTCATCGAGACCCCGATGCTCGCTGATGCGCTGGCTGTTCCTGAGGTGAAGAACGCATTCGTGGCGGCGGCGCCGCTGGGCCGGCTGGGGCAGCCCGAGGAGATCGGCGCGGCCGTCGTGTTCCTCATGTCGCCGAAGGCGTCGTTCATCACCGGCACGCAGATCGTCGTCGACGGGGGAGTGACGTCGCGGCACGCCTAGGGGCTTGCGATGAAAAGTGAACCGGTGCAGTCGAATTGGCGTCGTGTTACTGATCTTCCCAAACCTGATCTGGGCGAAGGGCTTTCAAGTCGACTGGAAGTCCAACAATGAAGGCCGACGCGCTCAGCACCGCGAAAAACCGTTTGCGATGGCTCATAGGGTTGGCGTGTGGCTCATCTCGACCTGTCAAGGATCAGCTACGGCTTACCTGACGGCCGTCCGCTTCTCAACAATGTCTCATTGCGAGCCGGCGAAGGGGAACGTCTCGCACTGATCGGCGCCAATGGTGCGGGCAAGTCGACACTGCTGAAGATCGCGCTTGGGGAGTTCGAACCCGAGGAGGGCTCGATCGCCCGATCCGGAGGGGTCGGGGTGATGCGGCAGTTCATCGAAGGTGATTCTGTCCGCGACCTGCTGCTGAGCGTCGCCCCACCGCAGGTGGTCGAAGCTGCAAGGAGAGTCGACCGTGCCGAGCGCAGCATGTGTGAGTCGGCTACCGAAGCGTCGCAGATGAGGTACGCGAACGCGCTGGCGGCATGGGGAGAAGCCGGCGGCTACGAGATCGAAGTGTTCTGGGACGTCTGCACCGACGCCGCGCTCGGCATCCCGTACGACCAGGCGGCATCTCGTCCGGTGGAGACGCTGTCAGGTGGTGAGCAGAAGCGCCTGGTGCTCGAGGCCCTGCTGCGTGGTACCGACGGGCTTCTCATCCTCGACGAACCGGACAACTTCCTCGACGTACCCGGCAAGCGCTGGCTCGAAGACCGCCTGCGGGAGTCCGAGAAGAGCGTCCTGTTCGTGAGCCACGATCGTGAGCTGCTGGCACGCTCGGCGACGGCGGTCGTCACGCTGGAGCTCGGCGCTGCGGGAAGCACCGCATGGACGCATCCGGGTAGCTTCGAGACCTATCACGCGGCCCGTGCGGCCCGCTTCGAACGGCTCGACGAGTTGCGCCGCCGCTGGGACGAAGAGCATGCGAAGCTCAAGGCCCTGGTGCAGATGTACAAGCAGAAGGCAGCCAACAACGACGGAATGGCGTCTCGGTATCAGGCCGCCCAGACGCGTCTGCGGCGCTTCGAGACGGCGGGCCCTCCGCATGAACTCCCGCGTGTGCAGCGATTCCAGATGCGCCTGGGCGGCGGGCGAACCGGTCGGCGAGCGGTGGTGTGCGAGCAGCTGGAACTCGTCGGGCTCATGTTCCCGTTCGACGCCGAGGCCTGGTACGGCGACCGAATAGCCGTACTCGGGTCCAATGGGTCGGGCAAGTCGCACTTCCTGCGGCTGCTGGCAGCCGGCGGATCGGACCCGGAACCCGAACACGAGCCTCCCGTTGATCTTTCGATCGAGCCCGTGGAGTTCGAGGGCCGCGCGAGACTCGGCGCTCGCGTCCGGCCCGGATGGTTCGCGCAGACCCAGCGTCGACCCGATCTTGCCGGCCGGAGCCTTCTCGAGGTGTTGCACCATGGCGACGGCCATCGGGAGGGACGCGACCGTGAGTCCGCCGCCCGTGCCCTTGCACGCTATGGGCTCGCGCATGCCGCCGAGCAAGTTTTCGACTCACTGTCGGGCGGGCAGCAGGCGCGATTCCAGATCCTGCTGCTCGAGCTCGGCGGTGCGACGTTACTGCTGCTCGACGAGCCCACCGACCACCTCGATCTGGAATCAGCCGAGGCCTTGCAGCAGGCGATAGCAGCCTTCGAGGGCACCGTGATCGCCGTGACGCACGACCGCTGGTTCGCCCGCGACTTCGATCGGTTCTGGATCTTCCGAGAAGACGGCGAAGTCGTCGAATCATCGGTGCCGGTGTGGGACGAAGGGCGCGTCGTACGTTCCAGGTGATGGAGTCTGTTGCGTTGAGCCGTTCGACACAATTGCCATTGGTTTTGTCAGCAGTAATTGACAGTTGATGCAGCCACCTACAAATTGTGGTTCAAATACCCGCTGGCATCATTCATCGATTGCACATGAGATCCACGTACGCAGTCTTGTACCGAACGAGATTGCCGACGTTCCCGGTCGGTCCTCGCTGTATCCAGGAGTGCTTGACGGCAGTGCCGTCGCGCACCGCGATGACCGTACATTGCTCGATGGGTGCGTTACCGACCTTGTTGAGTATCGGTCGAAGTCCTTGTGCTTCCAGCTCGCTGATCGTGGCCTGGGCCGATTTCTGCACCTCGGGCGCCGCCAGCGCCGGCGCCGCCGATGCCAAGCTCAACACGATGGCTCCACACGCAACCACGACGCCCTTGGTAATACCGTCGCCCAACAATTCAATTTCCTTTCCGGCATCTAAATACGTTTATCTGCGTATTCTCAAATTCAATTCTAGTCAGGTTCGAACGTGCGTCGAGGTATTCATATGCGACACATAATGATCGACATGCCAATTTCATGATCGATTCATAGCCATTTCAGACATTGCCAGCTCATGGCGTCCGGATGAGAGGACGGCGATTGGTTTCGGTGCGGCCGGGGTAACTCTCAGCCACGGCCCGGAACAGTCGGGATCGTCAGGTGTGCCAAGGAGAACGATGAGCAAGATATCGAAGTCGCTGTATCTGCCGCTGTCGGCCGCGTTCAGCGTGGTGGGCGGCCTGGTGGCCGGCAAGGTCTTCAGTGTGTTGTGGGAGCGGATCGACGACTCGGGGGAGGGACCGCCGGACCCCAAAGACCTGAACCGCTCGGGCGGGCAAGCACTGCTCGCCGCGGGTGTGCAGGGCCTCGTCTTCGGTTTGGTCAGGGCTGCCGTAGACCGAGCCGGGGCGCGCAGCTACCGCGCTGTGGCGCACGAGAATCCGGTGTAGAGCTCTCGCGGTTGGCTACGTGGGTTGACCCACATCACAGATGCTCGATCGTCAGTCGTTATCGATGCTTTGTGCCTGTTCAGCGCGCTGTGGGCTCATCACGGACGACCCAGGCCCGACCGCACGGTGTTTGAAGGAGACGCAAAACGAGCATGGCATGGTCATGGGCGAACACGAGAAAGCTGATGAGGCACGTAAAGGCCTGATCGATTCGATCAAGGGTAAAGCAAAAGAGATCGCCGGCGCGGTGAGCGGCAACGATTCATTGACCGCCGAAGGGCAGCTGGAGCAGGCGCAGGCGCGGGCCCGCAAGGAGGCCAACGCCATCGAAGCGGTTGCAGACGCCGAAGCTGACGCCGCCACCGGCCTGGCGTCGCAGGCCCGCCATCAGGCGGCCGGCGCCCGGGACGTGGTGCGGTCCGGCACGGACGCCGCAGAAGACGCGGCACAACAGCAGCAGGTGGACCAGGTCCAGCAAGTCGCGCAAACAGCGCGGCACCGCGCTGCCGAGGAGCAGGTCCGCGCCAGCGTCGAGGAGCAGCGCGAGGAACGGCAAGCGGAAATCCGGGAAACGGCCGACGCCGCCGCAGCCGGCAGGGAGGCACGTGACGCGCTCGCCGAATATCGCGCCGCACAGAGAGATGCGGACGAAGAGCAAGCCGAGGCCCGTCGCCTTCGCGAACGCGCCGAGACCCTCGGCGATCGAACCAACTTGCCCTGAAAGACATTGAGAACCAAGGAGATATCGTGAGCATCATCGAATTGCCGTTACAGGTCTTGCGCATGCAATACCGCCTGGCCCGGTTTCCCCTGCAGTTCATCGAGGATCGATGGATCGCCCGCCTGGACGCCGAAGCACCCGCTCGGCTGATCTATGAGCGGTCGCTCGGGGGTTTGGACGCTGCGGTCGGCGGAGTGCTGGGCGATTCCACGCTGCGCCGGCGGGGTGCGGCGCTGGCCCGCCGAAGCGAGGTTCGTGCCGAAGCTGTCGTGCGGAGCATGGACGCGGCCCTACGGCGCAAAGAGGCCGGCGCGCAGCTGGAGGACTCGCTGGAAGAGGCCGCCGACGACCGCGACGAAGCAATCGCCGCCAAGCAGGACGCGGTGGCCGGTGCGCGCGAACGCGCGCAGCAGCGTAAGCGGCAAGCGGCGGAAGAGGCCGACAAGCGCATCGCTCAGGCCGCGAAGGCCAGCCGGGCCGAGGCCGAACGTAAGCGCGAGGCTGTCGAAACCGCCGAACAGCAACGGCTGCAACGGATCAACAAAGCCGAACAAAAGGCCGCGGCTGCGGCCGAAGCCGCGCTCGAGGACGCGCGGGACAAGCGTGCTGCGGCGGCAGCCAAGCGCGAGCAGGCTGAGCAGGTCGAAGTACTTGCCGACGCCGAGAAGCAGAACCGGCGGGCGGGCCGGGTCTGACGCAGGCTTCCGAATCGGCAGTGGCTTCATCGGCGGCACATCTGCCGCCGATGAAGCCACTCAGCGAAACCGGTTTCCGGACAGGCTATTTGCTGCCGCGGTGGCCCCCGCTACCACCGTGGCTCCCGGCATTGCCCTGACCATCTCCGGTTGCGTGGCTGTTCGAGCCTGACGTATCCGACGCGTGCTTCGGTCCGTCGCCGTCATGAGAGCTGTTGCCGCTCTTGGTCTCACCGGTCTTCCCGGCACCGGTATCCGGCTGTCCGCCTCCCGCCTGGCCCGACTCTGAAGGCTTGCGGTGCTTGCCGCCCTTGTCCGATTTGGTTTTGCCTGAATCTGCTCTGTCGGTGCCGGACTTGTTCGCGTCTGCTTTGTCCGATTTGTTGTCCGAAGCGGTGTTGCCGGACGTCGAGTCGGCGGTGGAGTTGGGCGCCGACAGCGCGGCTGTCGGATGGTTGACCTTGATCAGATTGGTCTGGACCTTCGGCACGCTGGCGGCGGCGAGCGGCGCCGCTGCCGCCGAAACGAGACCGCCGAGGCTGGAGACGAATTGTCCTGCCTGCGAGACGATTCCGTTCACCGTATTGCCGACGGCGAACCGCAGAGCGTTCGGCAGGTTGGTGGTGAGCAGCCCGAACAGGGCCTGTGGGGCGAGGGTGTAGGGCAACCCGGCGACCAGTGGCACCACTACCGGCACTGAGACGGCCAATGGCAGGTTCACCGCGTAGGCGACGTCGTTCGCCACCATGGACACCGCAGACGACACCACATTGCCCAGGCCGCCGATCAGATTCTGCGGTGACGGGACCGAGGGACTGATCGAAGGAGTCACTGCCGCAGCCGAATTGGGCTGCAGTTTTGACACATCTGCAGCTGCGAGTGGCGCGGCTGCGGCCGGCAGCAGCCCGCCGAGAGTCCCCGCGAGGCCGGCGAGGAATTGCGTTGTGGTGCTGATGAATCCGCTGAGGCCGCTTGCGGTGAACTGCTGGATGTAGTTCGGAATGTAACTGGTGAGCAGACTGAACAGCAGGTCCGGGTGGAACACGGCCGCACCGCCGTAATACAGCAGCGTCCATGCCGTCTGGACCCCGATTTGCAGGGGAATGCTCGCCAAGTAGGCGCCGTCATTCCACACTGTGCTGAGCGCGCTGGTCAGTAGGCCACCGAGGCCGCCAACCAGGTCTTGCGGAGTCGCGGCTGCGGGCGTGATGGCAGGCGCGAGCGCCGCATTGGTCGCCGCATCCGGCACCAGGTTGCCGGGCAACGGCAGCGGTATCCCCAGTTTCTCCAACAACGTCACTGCTGCCGGAAATAGGGCGGTCGCCGGGGCGCCGAAGTCGTAGAGCGAAGCGAGCGCCAAGTCGTAGAAGTTGAAGCCGGTGAGACCTCCGCCGGAGAAGGCAGTAGGAGGAAAAGCCGCATTCTTGAAGTACTCCTGCAAGGCGGCCTCCAGCGCCGGCGCCACCGGTGTCGAGGCAAGCGGCGACAGCAGGGCAGTGACAGCGTTCAAGATCACCGGCGCCGCCGCGGTGTCCAGTCCGTAGAGCGTGTTGTCGGCGGCCACCAGCGGTTGTGCAGCGAGGTAGGCCAAGTTGTTGATCCACTGCCCGTTGCCGAGAAGCTGTTGCGCGACAGACGTCGGCAGGGCCAGTAGGCCCTCGATCAGCGAGATCGGGTCTGCGGCCGCGGTCAGCTTCACCTGCCTGGTGATTTCTGGCACTGGCGCGGCCACGGTGCTGGCGTGCGGATTGGCAACGACGATGCTCGCGGTCACCGCGGTAGCGCTAGCCAATAGGGCTACCGCCAACTTCTGTGAGTTTGCTGTGGACTTGCTGGAATGTGCAGCCGGCATGATCTGGTCCCCGTTTCCGTGATCGTTAATGCCAGTGGCCACAACATCATTTGCAGCAGGCACACCAACCCCGCCCCATGTGTCATGGTCGCCAACGATTGAACCCCACCCATAAAATACCCACAGTATGTTTGCTGGGGCAAGATGTATTTAGCTGTTGAAATTAGCTCGCCAAGAGTGGGTGCCGGACTGGCTGCCTGTCGTGCGGCGCCCGACGACGCTGTCGAGCCTGGCGACCGCGCCGAGAGCGTCGGTCATCACCGACAAAGAGATCGTCGACGCCGCGGAGTGACGTCCCAGCGCCTAGGGGACCTTCTTGGCAGCTTTCTTCGCCACCTGCTTCGCGGGCTTCTTGGCGGGGCCGCCCGGCGGTGGGGGTGGATTCTTGGGAGCGTCGGATCCGGGCAGGTCGTCCTGCCCCAGATATTTCAGGTGCAGGGACCGCAGGAAGTTCTTGTCCTCATAGATCGGCATCAAATCCTTGGTGCCGTCGTAAACCTTTGTCAGCCAAGGGGAATCTTTAGACGCGCCGGACAGCTTCCACGCGGCGGTCCAGAGCGCGCCGAGCGTCACCGCACCCGCCGCGATGACCTCGACGGTCCGGTCTCCGCACTTGTTCCAGAGTGCGTCCAACACCGCCGGATTGCTCGTCTCGTGGCTGGCTCCTGGATGTACGTCGTCATAGGTCTGGCAGATTGTCTGGGGCGGCAGCGTGGTTTGGGCGAAGATCATCAAATCCATGGTGGCCTTGGCCGCGTCGCGCGGACTGTGGATCGCGCGCGGTGTGAAGTCCAGATTTTTGATGGCGCTGCCGATCTCATCCGCGATGGCGTCGGCGTGCGCGTTCACCATGTTGTCCTCGTAGGTGGCGTGGACGCCGGTTGAAGCTCCGTTCAAGCCGTCGGAGTGCTGCGAGGAATGCAGGGGCTGGCACGCGTCGCCCACATAGTGCGCCAGGCAGCCGGCCGCGGTGAGAAAACGATCGCCGTCACCGTTCTTCGCGAATTTCACCATCTGGGCGACGATCTGCCAGACCCGGAACGGAAGCGCCCCTTGGTTATTGGAATGCGTCTTCGAGGCACTGGGCACCGGCGCGTCTTTGTAGAAGGTCAGCCAGTTGCTGTAGTTCAGCGAATCCTCGTCGGCCGCATAGCTCGCCATCAGCGAGCCGCCGTCAGCTCCGGGGAGGTCGATATCGGCGTAGTGATTCCAGTTCTCCATCACCCGCGCGACTTCCGGCTTGGCCCGGTTGATGTTCGTCTTCCACACCACATCCGGGACATCACTGAGCGGGACGAATTTCGTGGCCTGCAGGTGCGTGGCGAGTTGAATTTGGTCGTCGCTGCGGAAACTCAGGTTGTTGATGTTGGCGGTGAAGAACTTTCGCAATGCCGGGTTTCCGACCAGGAAGCAGGCCTGTTGGCCAATCTTGAAGTGTCCCACCGGCCCCCAATACTGGATGCGCTGTGCTGTGGGGCCGGAGACCAGGTCGAGATTGAGTTCCCGCAGGATCACCGCCATCGACGTCGCCAGCGAGAACTGAAGGAAGTCGCCGGCGGCCGGATCGCCGCCGATCCGCTGACCGCCCCACTCCAGCCCGAACGGCGAGCGGACACCAGGTGCCTCGATTCCGTCGAGGCACCACAGTGACCCGGAATCGCCAGGTTGCGTGACCAGCGGGCCGGTGTGGTCGGATCGTGGACCGATGACGAAGTCGGCGATGTAGTCGCGCCCGCCGATCGACTTGTACCGGTAGAACAGGGCCTTGATCTCGCCGCGCATCTCTCCGCTCGCGGCGCCCTGGCCGACCACCGGCCGGCCGATCCAGGAGAGTGCGGCGGTGCTCGCGCTGAAGTCCGTCACGTCGCCGATCGGATCAGTGAGGGCGTCCGTTTCCCAGACCCGGGCATCGTCGAGTCGGACGATGGCGGCATCAATATTCACGACGGCGTCCCGGCCCGGCAGGTTCGGATAGATGTCCGAAAACGTGCGCTCCGCCAGGTGAGGCGCTCCCAACGTGCTCCCGATGGTGACGGGAACACCTTGCAACAACGCCCGCACCGGCCGCCCCACCACTCCGGCAAGGTGCGTGTTGGTCAGCACATAGACATCGCTGCCGTCCGAAACCAGGCAGGCGGCGGTGCCCATGCGACGCATTCCCTGTGCATCGACGTAGATGGGCGAACCGACACCGAGCGAATCCGCCGCGAGTCGGCTCGGGTCGAGCACGGGGGACGGGAGCTGCGCGGATTCGGCGAGTACGACGCACACCGGAACGATGCGCCCGTCCGGCAGGTAGATGAACGGCGGTACCACATCCTCGGGACGATCGACCAGATCGTCGAGCGTCTGCCACCGCTTGACGAACACCAGGACACACGGCCACGACCACGACCGAGTCGTGGAATTCAGGAGGGTGCGCTCTGGTGCCTTTCGCGCCCGCGCATCGAGCGGATCGCACGTCGTTTCAGGTACGTCAGGATCGGTGTCACGAATCAGGTAGCACCCGATCGCCGTGGAGAAGACGTTCGGCTTGTGTGCGAGGTGCACGTGAAACTGGTCGCGGGCATCCAGCAGATCGCGGATACCGAGCGACTGAAAGTCACTGGCGCTCAGTCGCCCGCGGTCGGGTGACGCTGCGTGTGTGGCGTGACTCATGGGCTTGCCCTCCGCGACGCTCGGCGCTGATCAGATGGTGGCCGTAATAAGAATGCGCCTTCCGCGGTGATCAGGACCGAGTAGATCGCTACCTGTTTTCCATTCGGACACCGCGGCGTCATCGGTCGTCGAGTTCGGGATGTTGGCGCTCGCGGGTTTAGCTTGTCCGCCGCAGGCTAATCACAGTCATGCGCACCACAGCGATTCTCCATCACCGGTTTGGCCGGGCGGTTCGTCGTCGTTTCCTTTCGGGGGCAGGCTCCGAAAGGAAATCGCATGGCTGACAACGTCCTTGACAGCGCCATGACCGTTCGGCGGCACAGCACTGCGACCCGGCAAGAGGTCTGGAACGTCATCGCCGACGGCTGGACATACTCCCAGTGGGTGGTGGGCAACAGCCGGATGCGTGCCGTCGACGCCGACTGGCCGGCCGCCGGCCGCCGCATTCAGCACTCGATCGGAGTGTGGCCGGTTCTCGTCAACGACGTCACCGAAGTGCAGGACTGCCGCCCGCTGGAAGAGCTGGTGCTGCTTGCCAGCGCTGGAGTGTTCGGCCGGGCGCGCATCTTCCTTCGGTTGTCCGATACGCCGACCGGCGGTTGCCTCATCGAGATGGCCGAGGTGCCGGTCGGTCGACCGATGCGTTGGGTGCCCGACCAGTTGGCCCTGGCGGCGGTCATTCCGCGCAACCGGGAATGCACCCTGCGGCTGGCCGCCATCGCCGAACGCCGAACCACAACCAGTGACGACGACTCGGCCCGACCAGTGGGGGAGTCCGTGTGAGAATCGGGGCATGGGGCGTGCAGGGGGAAAAAGCCCGATCGGCAGAGTGATCGGGACGCTGTTCGGGTTCGGGATGTTGGCGCTGGCGGTCGTCATCTTCCTCGGGGCCAAGGACGACCCGGCCGAGTTGATCAGATCGGGCGACGTGGTGACGCCCACCGAACGCGTGCACGTCGTGTATCTCGACCGATCGCAATCGAACATTCGTTGCACGGCAACGACATCTGGCGGTCAGACCGAGCCCTTGGAGCCGTTCACCGGGGCCCACGACGAGAAACGTTTCGGTGGCAAGCGGCTCTTCCTGATCCCCAGGGGCAAGTACTACCGCGCGGTCGGGGAGTTGCCGCTCGACCGCGGGCCGGTGACCGTGCGGTGTCCCGGAGCGAGCCGGATCTGGGTGAGTGCGCCGCCGAACGGCTGGTCGTGGCCGATTGTCGTCTTCGTCGTGATCGGGGTGGCGTGCCTCTTGGTGTTCGTCGTGGTGATGTTGCGCCGCCGGGGCGGGAAGAGCGGGCCGTCGTATCCCGCACTGCCGCAACAGGGTTACCCCGGCTACCCACAGCAGGGCTATCCGGGCTACCCGCCGCCCGGCTATCCCAACCAGGGCTACCCGCCGAACCCCAATTACCCGAACTCTCCGGGCTAATTGTGGTCCGGAGGCGTTGGGATCAGCCGGCGAGCGACGTTGCGCGGCTGGGCAATTCCACGGTGAACGTCGCACCCGTGCCCACACCGGCGCTGGTCGCGGTGATCCGGCCATGGTGGGCATCGACAAGGGCCTTTGCGATCGCCAGCCCGATGCCGGAACCGCCGTGTGCGCGGTCGCGTGCCGAGTCGGCGCGGTAGAACCGCTCGAACAACCGCGGCAGATGTTCGGCGGCGATGCCGTCGCCGTCGTCGGATACCTGGATCCGCACCGAACCACCGGCGGGCGTCGCCGTCACCCGCACCGTGCCGCCGGCATCGGTGTGCCGCAGTGCATTCGTCAGCAGGTTGGCCAGCACCTGGTCGAGGCGCTGCGGGTCGGCCCAGAGGTCAGGCAGTCCCGGCGCGATATCCGATGTCAGCGCAACGCCTTTCGCGCGGTACGGCGCGGCGAAGGCGTCGACGGCCGCACCGATCAGCGTCGCGGGCGCGACGGATTGGGTGTCGACGAGCGCCATGTCGCGTTCGGCGTCGGACAGCGCCCGCACGTCGGAGCTGAGCCTGGCAAGCCGACGGGTCTGGTCGCGCAGCACGCCGATCGTGGTCGCGTCGAGCGGATGGATGCCGTCTTCGATCGATTCGAGATACGCGTCGATGACGGAGACGGGTGTGCGAAGCTCGTGTGCCAGGTCGGCCAACAACTGACGCCGGGTGGTCTCGACGGAGCCGAGCTGTTCGGCCATGGTGTTGAAAGCGTCTGCGATGGCGTCGAATTCGGTGCCCAGGTGGGGTGGCGAGACGCGGATGTCGTAGTTCCCGTCGGCCACCGCGGTTGCGGCGGCGGCGAGCTCGGCCGTCGACCGGTGCATCCGTCGACTCAGGTACCAGCTCAGTGCCAGCGCGGTCGTGGCGGCCACCGCGAGCGACATCCCCACCGAGACGGCGGTCGCCTGCCGGAAAACATGCTCGTAGGGGTGCGGACCGGTGCGTCCGGGGACGAGGACGTCCTGCATCACCTGGCGGAACATCGGCGGGCCGATGATGAGGGCGACGGTCGTCGTGGTGGCGATGGCCGCGATGACGACGACCGCGTTGGTGACGAGCAGGCGACTCCGAATGCCGTGCTTGCTGCGCGGATGGTGCTGGACCATCAGCCTTCTCCCATCCGGTACCCGACGCCGCGGACCGTCGTCACGTAGCGCGGCTCGGCCGAGTTGTCGCCGAGCTTCCGGCGTAGATGGCCGACATGGACGTCGACGACGTTGTCGTTGCCGAACCACGATTCGCCCCACACGGCTTCCAGGAGTTGATGTCGCGTCCACACCTGGCGCGGGCGGGACGACAGCGCGGCCAGTACGTCGAACTCGGTGCGGGTCAGCATGATCGGCGCGCCGCCCAGCAGGGTCTGGCGGCTGTCGGTGTCGATGTGCAGATCGCCGAACACCCGCGGCGGCGTCCCTGCCGTCGAGGCCTGCTCGGGTGCGCGCCGGGGCCGCCGCAGCATCGCGCGGATGCGGGCCACCAACTCGCGGGGACTGAACGGCTTGGTGACGTAGTCGTCCGCGCCGACCGACAGCCCGACGATGGTGTCGATCTCGGTATCCCGGGCCGTCAGCATCACGACATACGCGTCGGAGAACACGCGAAGTTGTCGGCATACCTCGATGCCGTCCAGTCCGGGCAGGCCGATGTCGAGGATGACCACGTCAGGATCCAGCTCGCGGGCAGCGACCAGGGCCGACGGGCCGTCGCTCGCGACGCGTACCTCGAAGAGTTCTCGCTTGAGGTAGCTGGCCACGACGTCGGCCAGCGCGGCCTCGTCGTCGACGACCAGCGCGCGCAGACCTGGCGCGGGTTCGGTGGCGGTCACCTGCTCATAGTGCACCCGCGCGCCGGCCGGGTCGACCGGATGACCTAGTCAGAGCCGGGTTCTTTAACGAATCTTCATCGTTCCTCCGGGGAACCCTTGTCGGCCGATTCGAGGCTGGAAGCCGTCAGAACCTCAACCCGAAGGGACACCGAAATGATCACCAAGATCGCCTTCTTCTCCACCGCCGCTGCAGCGCTGGCCACTGCGACCCTGACGGCCGCGGGCCCCGCACAGGCCGCCAGTGTGTCCGGCAACAATGGCGCCGACGTCGTGTCCACGCTGCGCAGCGAGGGCTACAACGTGCAGGTCGACGGTGCCCCGAGCGCGCCGCTGTCGGCGTGCACCGTGACCGACGTGCACGGTTTGCCGAACCCTGCCGACCCGACCCAGCGCGCCGACACCCGCATGGTCAACAACGTCTACGTCGACGTGACCTGTGCGTCGGACTCCTGACTGGGCGGCCCGCAGGCCACCCGCCGGCGGCGACATGGTTATGTGAGGACGTGACCGAAGCGCAGTCGCTGCCGCTGGCCGGGATCACCGTCGTCGCGATGGAGCAGGCGGTGTCCGCGCCGATGTGCACGCGCGTGTTGGCCGACTTCGGTGCCCGCGTGATCAAAGTCGAGAATCCCCGGGGCGGCGACTTCGCCCGCGACTACGACGACGTGGTGCTCGGCCAGGCGGCGCATTTCGTCTGGGCCAACCGCGGCAAGCAGTCCATCACCCTGAATCTCAAGTCCGACAAGGGCATTGCGGTGCTGCACCAGTTGCTCGACCGTGCCGACGCGTTCGTCTCCAACCTGGCGCCGGGAGCCACCGCGCGGCTGGGTTTGTCGCCGGAGGAGCTCTGCAAACGGCACCCGCAGGTGATTCCCGTGGAGATCGATGGCTATGGGCCGGGCGGACCCCTTTCCCGGAAGCGCGCGTACGACCTGCTGGTACAGGCGGAATCCGGGTCGTGCGCGGCCACCGGCTTCCCCGGAATGCCGGCCAAGCCGGGCCCGCCCGTCGCCGACATCTCCAGCGGTCTGTACTCGGCGCTGTCCATCATGGCGCTGCTGGTGGGCCGGGCTCGCGGGGTATCGGTCGGCGCGGCGCCGTCGGTAGCCGTCAGCCTGTTCGACACGATGACCGACATCATGGGTTATCCATTGACGTACACCCAGCACTCCGGCGTGAACCAGCAGCCGCTCGGGATGGCATCACCGGCCGTCGCGCCGTACGGCGCCTTCGCCACCCGCGATGGCCAGACGGTGGTGCTGGGCACGACCAACGACCGGGAATGGCAGCGCCTGGCCAGGGAGATCATCGACCGGCCCGACCTCGCCGACGACCCACGATTCGCTACCAACCCGGATCGCTGCGCGCACCGCGACGAGCTCCATGCCGCCATCGGATCCTGGTGCGCAGAGCGCGATCTCGAGGACATTCAGCGGATCGCCGACGCCGCCGGTATCGGCAATTCGCGGTACAACCTGCCCAGTGAGGTGGTCGCGCATCCGCACCTCAAGTCCCGCGACCGGTGGCGCCAGGTCAGCACCCCGAACGGCCCCATCGAGGCACTGTTGCCGCCGCCGGTGATCAGCGGCCTCGAGCTGAACATGGGGGCAATCCCCGGACTGGGTGAGCACACAGATGTGATACTCGGCGAATTGGGTTACCGCGCTGAAGATATCGCCGGCCTGCGGGCCGCCGGTGCCATCGGCGAGGTCTACGGATCAGGGAGCGACCATGCGTGAAGTCGTCATTGTCGAGGCCGTACGGACTGCCGTCGGCAAGCGCAACGGGGGACTGGCCGGCCAGCATGCCGCCGACCTGTCCGCGGTGGTCCTGAACGAACTGATGGAACGGTCCGGGGTGTCACCGGACCTCGTCGACGACGTGGTGTGGGGCTGCGTCTCGCAAGTCGGTGATCAGTCGAGCAACATTGCCCGGTGGTCGGTGCTCGCCGCCGGCTGGCCCGAGTCGATCCCGGGCACGACGGTCAACCGGGCCTGTGGATCGTCGCAGCAGGCATTGGATTTCGCCGTGCAGGCCGTGATGTCGGGCCAGCAGGACGTGGTGGTGGCCGGCGGCGTCGAGGTGATGAGCCGGGTGCCGCTCGGCGCGGCCCGTCAGACGGGGCAGCCGTACGGGCCGAAAGCGCTTGCCCGGTATGACGGTTTCGGTTTCAATCAGGGCATCTCGGCCGAGATGATCGCCAAGAAGTGGAGCCTGTCGCGAGCGCGGCTGGACGAGTACTCGGCGCGGTCGCACGAACTCGCTGCCGCCGCACAGGATTCGGGCGCGTTCGTCACGCAGATCGTGCCGGTGTTCACCGACGATGGTGGTGTGGTGCACGAGGACGAGGGCATCCGGCGCGGGACGACCGTCGAGAAGCTGGGCGGCCTCAAGCCGGCGTTCCAGGAAGACGGCGTCATCCACGCCGGCAACTCGTCGCAGATTTCCGATGGTGCGGCAGCGCTTTTGGTGATGACGCTGGAGAACGCGCTGCAGCTCGGCCTCACCCCGCTGGTGCGGTATGTCGGTGGCGCCGTCACCGGCGCCGACCCGGTCCTGATGCTGACGGGCCCGATTCCGGCCACCGAGAAGGTGCTGCGCAAGACCGGCGTGCGGATCGGCGACATCGGCGTCTTCGAGGTGAACGAGGCGTTCGCCCCGGTCCCGCTGGCCTGGCTCGCCGATACCGGCGCCGACGAGGCGGCGCTCAACCCACTGGGCGGCGCGATCGCGCTGGGGCACCCGCTCGGCGCGTCGGGCGCGGTGCTGATGACTCGCATGATCAACCACATGCGCGACAACGGAATTCGCTACGGGCTGCAGACCATGTGTGAGGGCGGCGGCACCGCCAACGCGACACTGGTGGAGCTGGTCGCTTAGGCGCTTTCGGCGCGCGTGAGGTCCAGCGCGATGTCGACCAGCATGTCCTCTTGCCCACCGACGAGTCCGCGTCGACCCGCTTCCTCCAACAGCGTGCGGGCGTCGAGATCGAAACGCGCAGCGGTGGTCTCGGCATGCCGCAGAAAGCTGGAGTACACACCCGCGTAGCCGAGCGTCAGGGTTTCACGATCGACGCGGACCGGGCGTTCCTGCAGCGGGCGGACCAGATCGTCGGCGGCATCCTGCAGCGCGTGCAGATCGCAGCCGTGCTGCCAGCCGAGCTTGGTGGCTGCGGCGATGAAGACTTCCAGCGGTGCGTTGCCGGCGCCGGCGCCCATGCCCGCCAGTGATGCGTCGACGCGGTTCGCGCCGTGTTCTACAGCGGCGATCGAATTGGCCACTCCCAGCGACAGATTGTGGTGCGCATGGATGCCGATTTCGGTTGCCGGGTCCAAGGTTTGACGCAGGGCGTCGACCCGATCGGCGACGTCGCGCATGGTCATTGCCCCACCGGAGTCGACGACGTAGACACACGTCGCGCCGTACCCCTCCATCAGCTTTGCCTGCGCGGCGAGGGCGGCCGGCGTGGCGAGGTGACTCATCATCAAAAAGCCGACAGGGTCCATACCCAGCTCACGGGCAGCGGTGAGATGACGCGCAGAAAGATCGGCCTCGGTGCAGTGAGTGCCGACGCGGACGACCGAGACGCCGGCGCGATGAGCGTCGCCCAGCTGGCGCACGGTGCCGATGCCAGGGAGGATCAGCGTCGCGATGCGAGCGCGGGACACCGCGGCAGCGACGGCGGAGATCCACTCCAGGTCGGTGTGTGCGCCGAAGCCGTACACGCAACTGGACCCGCCCAGTCCGTCGCCGTGTGCGACCTCGATGGAGGCGACGCCCGCGGCGTCGAGCGCAGCGGCGATGGCCACGGCCTGCGTGATGGTGTACTGGTGCCGGACCGCATGCATGCCGTCCCGCAGGGTGACGTCGCTGATGTAGATCATGTTGGCACTCCGGCATTTTCAGTGGCGACCTCGACGAGCACGGTCACCTTGGTGCCGGCGAAGGCACCGATTTCTGGGATGTGTATCGGGCCGATGCTCTCGAACTGCACGGCCTGCTTGAGCCGGAAGCCGCCTACCTCAGCGCCGATTCGTGCCACCGCGGTGTGGATGTCTCGTTCGATGGCAACGTGATCGGCAGCACCGTCGACGAGACAGTAGATGGTGTTCCGCGTCGACGGGGACGGGCTGAGCAGCGAAATGACCTTCGCATGCCGCGCGCCCGCGGTCTGCACTGCGGCACAGGTGGTTTCGATGAGATCGTCGATGCCGCCCCGGATGTCCGGGCCGGCGGAGCGCGCCGAAATCGACGACACGATCTCGGCGTAGATCACGCTCGACGATCTCGCGACGGCAGCGACGATCGGCGCGGTAGCCCCGGCGGTCGCGGTCATTGCGCGTTCTCGGCGAGCATCCGGATCGCCGTGTCGTAGATGGCGTTGGCGTGTATCTCGAACAACTCGAGCAGGTCCACGGAGTCGCCGCCGAGTTCCTTGGCAATGAACAGCCCGTCGGCGCCGGCGATGGAGTAGTTCACCAGCAGCCGCACTTGGGCGTCGGCGAGGCCGGGGGCCAGCTCGCCGAGTGCTTCCGTGAGCGACGCGGTAGCTTGCGCCCGCGCTTGCAGGAAACGCGCGCGGGCCAGCGGCTCCACGGGTCGGCGCTCCAGCGCGAGCATGAGCCCGAGTCGCAGGAAATCGGGATTGTCGAGCAGGCCCTTCGCGAGCTGCTTGGCCAGGCCGATGACACGTTCCCGCGGCTCGCCTTCGGAGGGGAGTTCCCAGACGCGCAGCCAGGTCTCGAAGCTGCGGTCGATCACGGCGGCCAGCAGGTCGTCCTTGTCCTTGAAGTGCCAGTAGATCGAGCTGGCGGGGAGCCCGCACTTCTTGCTGACCAGGGCGATGCTCGTGCCCTCGTATCCGCGTTCGGAGGCAATCGCATTGGCGGCGTCCAGGATTCGCTCACGGGACTGCTCGCCGTCGGCTCGTTTGCGACGGGTCTTGGGTGCTTCGGTCATTTTCGCTCCCGACTCTTGACTCTGTAGCGATCACTACATTACCGTAGCGATCACTACAGAACAAGCCCCGGAGGCCCCAATGAGCAGTGAAGACACCTACGACGTCGCCGTCATCGGGTATGGCCCCACCGGCGCCACCGCCGCCAACCTGCTGGGGCAGCTCGGCTTGAAGGTCCTGGTGATCGAGCGTGACCCGGACATCTACAGCCGGGCGCGGGCGATCTCCACCGACGAAGAGGTGCTGCGGGTCTGGCAGTCGGTCGGGCTGGCGGAGCGCCTTCAGCGCGACATGCTGCCGGGTCGCCCCGTTGCCTTTGTCGATGCCCACGGCCGCCCGTTCATCGAAACGGTCATCTACGGCCGCGGGTGCGGCCATCCGTCGCAGCAGTTCCTGTACCAGCCGGCGGTCGACTCGGTACTCCGCGAAGGCGTGGCGCGTTTCGCCAACGTCGAGGTCCTCCTGGAACACGAATGCCTGCGGGTGGCCAACCGGACCGACGATGTCGAACTGCTGCTGGCCGACCTGCGTACCGACACGTTCAAGCGGGTGACCGCCCGCTACGTCATCGCTTCGGACGGTGGCTCGTCGGCGACGCGCGGGGTGCTCGGCATCGGGTACAGCGGACGCACCTACGGCGAGCGCTGGGTCGTCATCGACACGAAGGTCATCAAGGAATGGGATGCCCACGACCGCTTGCGGTTTCACTGCAATCCGGCGCGCCCGACCGTCGACTGTCCGACCCCGCTGGGACACCACAGGTGGGAGTACCCGGCCAGGGGAGCGGAGGACGAGAAGGACCTGGTGAGTGACGAGGCCGTCTGGAAGGTACTGCGGGAGCAGGGCGTCACACCCGACAACGTCGAGATCCTGCGAGCCGTCGTCTACAGCCACCATGTGCGAGTGGCGGACCGCTGGCGCGTCGGCCGCGTGTTCCTGGCCGGCGACGCCGCGCACGCCATGCCGCCGTGGATCGGCCAGGGCATGTCCGCGGGCGTGCGCGACGCCGCCAACCTGTGCTGGAAGCTCGCTGCGGTCCTCCGGGGCCAGGCGCCGGACTCGTTGCTGGATTCCTATGCCGCAGAACGCAAGCCGCACGTCACCGAGGTCACCCGCCGCGCGGTGCTGGTCGGCCGGATCATCACCGAGCGGAGGCCCTGGCTGGCCGCCATCCGCAACCACGTCGTGCGGGCGTTGACCAGGATTCCCGGCGCCAATGCCGTGGGGCAGAAATTCTGGTGGATTCCGGAGGCTCACTACGACGACGGCTTCTTCGCGGCCGCGCACCCGGCGGTGGGCCGGCAGATTCCGCAACCGACCGTTGACGGCGTGCCACTCGACGATCTGCTGGGCGGCGGCTGGACGCTGATGCACACCGGCGCCGTGCCGGTCGGAGCGGCGGCCTGGGCCGCGGCAGGGGCCGCGACTCTGCAGACAACCGAACCCAGCCTCGTGCGATGGCTGGCCGACCACAAAGCCGACGCCGTCATACTCCGGCCGGACGGATTCGTCTACGCCGCAGCCTCATCCGGCGGGCGGCTCCCGGCTCCGCCGGCCGGACTGAACCTCACCACCCTGACAGGAGCACCCGCATGACCACCACCCGCACCGAACACACCGTGACCGTCGGCAACCGGAAGATCTTTGTCGCCGAGGCCGGTTCGGGCCCCGCGGTGATGCTGCTGCACGGCGGCGGCCCCGGCGCCTCCGGCGTCAGCAACTACTCCCGCAACATCGACGCGCTCGCAAAGCGTTACCGCGTCCTCGTTCCCGACATGCCCGGCTACGGGCGCTCGTCGAAGGGCATCGACAAGTCCGATCCCTTCGGCTCGCTGGCCGACGCGATGCGGGGTCTGCTCGACGAATTGAGCATCAGCACAGCACATCTGATCGGCAACTCCTACGGCGGCGCCGCGGCGCTGCGGTTGGCGCTGGACACCCCGGGCCGAGTCGGCAAGCTGGTGCTGATGGGACCCGGTGGTATCGGCACCACCCGTGGCCTGCCGACCGCCGGACTGAACAGCCTGCTGGCGTATTACGGCGGCACCGGTCCCAGCCGCGAGAAGCTGGCCGAGTTCATCCGTAATTACCTGGTCTACGACGGTGATTCGATTCCTGCTGAGCTGATCGATCTGCGCTACGCCGCATCGATCGACCCGGAGGTGGTGGCCGATCCGCCGCTGAGCCGGCCGTCCGGACCGTTCGCCCTGCGAACGCTGTGGCGCATGGACCTGACCCGCGACTCGCGGCTGGCATCGCTGCAGACGCCGACGCTGATCCTGTGGGGCCGCGACGACAAGGTGAACAAGCCCTCCGGCGGACCCATGCTGCAGAACATCATGCCCAACGCCGAACTCGTGATGACCAGTCGTACCGGCCATTGGATGCAGTGGGAGCGTGCCGATCTGTTCAATCAGATGGTCGACGAATTCCTCACGGACAATACGGTGTTCCAGCCATGAGCGTCTTCGGTCATGTCTCGCTCGGTTACCTGGCGGTCGAGACGGAGCGGTTCGCCGACTGGCGGCGGTTCGGCCGCGACGCGATCGGCATGCACCTCGATGACCTCGACTCGGATGCCATCCGATTCCGGCTCGACGAACAACAATGCCGGTTCCTGCTGCGGCGCGGACCGGCCGAGGACGTCACCGCATTGGGTTGGCAAGTCGACGATCACGAGACCTTCGACGAGATCCTCCGCCGCGTGCACCGGTGCGGTGTGCCGGTCACTGTCGGGAGCGACGACGAAGCCGCGCTGCGCGGCGTCGAGCGCTTGGTGCGCATACCCGGCCCCAACGGCTTGGCGCAGGAGTTGTACACGCACGCGCACGTCGGGGACCACCTTTCCGTCGCCGGAAAAGGTTTTGTCACTGGCGAATTCGGACTGGGCCACGTGGCCGTCACCAGCACCAGGCCGCACGAGGTGCGTGGCTACTACAACACCTTGCTCGATGCGCGGCTCAGCGACTTCATCGATGAGACGATGAGCGGGGTGAAGGTCAAAATCCGGTTTCTCCGGGTCAACCGGCGTCACCACTCCGTGGCCATCGCGGCGGTGAATCGGCTGCCCATCAACCCGATTCGAACCCGGGTGCAACACCTCAACATTCAGGTCGCCGAACTCGACGATCTGACGGACAGCTACCAGCGCGTGCGGGCCCTGGGATTCGACATGGCGCTCGGCATCGGTCAGCACACCAATGACCGCGAATTGTCGTTCTATGCCGTCACGCCATCGGGTTTCGAATGGGAGGTCGGTTGGAACCCGCTGGTCGTCGACGAATCGACGTGGAAGCCGACGACGCACCAGGGCATCAGCATCTGGGGCCACGAGATGCAGGCCAGCGTCGACAAGCTCGGGCAGTTCTCGACCGCAGTCAGGTCATTGCTGCACCGCGAAGATACCGTCCCGGCGCTCGCCGGGGTGGGAATCCGCGACTAGTCCCGGGATTTGTGCACGATTTTCCGCGGTGGGCGCGGAATATCGTGCACAAATCACCGGAGGAGGAAACGTCATGAAACGTATTGATACCCACCACCACATGGTCCCGCCGGTCTACCGCAAGGCGTTGGATCGCGCCGGTATCGGCGATGCCGGCGGCCGGGCAATGCCGGACTGGTCTCCGGAAGCGTCCCTGGACACGATGGCCAAGCTCGGTGTCGCCACCGCCATCCTGTCGGTCTCCGCGCCGGGCACGACGATGCTGTCGGCCGCGGCCGACGCGGCCGCATTGGCCCGTGATCTCAACGACTACAGCGCAGAACTGATTGCCGCCCAGCCGGATCAGTTCGGGTTCTTCGCCACCCTGCCGATGCCGCACCTGGATGCCTCCGTCGCTGAGTCGGTGCGTGCGCTCGACGAATTGGGTGCCGACGGGGTGTTCCTGCTCGCCAACAGCGTCGGGACCTATGTCGGTGCGACGGGCCAGGACGCGTTGTTCGCGGAGCTCGACAAGCGTTCGGCCGTCGTGTTCGTCCACCCCGCCGAGCTGCCCGGGCACGCGATCGACGGAGTGCTGCCGTTCGCCGCCGACTTCCTGCTGGACACCAGTCGCGCGGCATACCTGCTGGTGCGCAACGGCATTCGGCGCCGCTACCCGAACATCCGGTTCATCCTGAGCCATGCCGGCGGCTTCGTCCCGTATGCGTCCTACCGCATGGCCATGGGCATCACGAGTGATGTCGGCGGCAGCCCGGCCGATCACCTCGACGACTTCGCGAGCTTCTACTTCGATACCGCGCTGTCGTCCACGGCGGCCGCGCTGCCGTCGCTGCTGGCCTTCGCCAAGCCTGGTCACGTGACATTCGGGTCGGACTTCCCGTTCGCGCCCGTCGAGGTCAGCCAGCTGTACGCAGCCGGACTGGAGACGTACGGGGGACTGGACGACGCCGGGCGCCGCGAGATCGACCGCACCAACGCACTGGCGCTGTTCCCGCGGCTGGGCAGTGCCGCAGCGCCGGCGGCGCCGTCGTTGATTGCGCAGGCACAGCACGCCGCGAGCCGCGTGGTGATGCGGGGTGTCACCCGGTTGCTGGCGCGCTAGCCGCCTCGCGCCGGCGCACCTGGCTGTGCATGTACTTCGGGCTGGGGCCGTCATCATGCACTGACATCGTCAACGCATGGTGACAACGTCAGCCGAAGATGACGGGTCTGAATCGCAAGTGCTGCAGGAGAGCTCGACACGCCGAAGCGATGCGTTCAGGCAGCGGTCAGCGTGTCGGCGAACAATTCGGCGAGTATGACCGAGGCGGCCGGCTAGAGGTTTCCGACTTCGAGTTCGAGGTACTCCGCGTACTTCGCCTGTGCCGCTTCGCGTTTGCCCGGCAGCCACTCCGTCGGCCACAGCTCGTCGGTGCCCTTGTAGTCCCGCAGTACCTGCTTGGCGACCGTGACCTTGTGGACCTCGGTCGGTCCGTCGGCCAGCCCCATCACCGCGGCGCCGGCGACCATGCCGAGGAAAGGCACCTCGTTGGTGACGCCGAGTGCGCCGTGAATTTGCATTGCGCGCCAGGCGATGTCGTGCAGCACCGTCGGCATGACGACCTTGACCGCGGCGATGTCCTTGCGAACCTTCTTGTAGTCGTTGTACTTGTCGATCTTCCAGGCGGTGTGCAGCACGAACAGCCGGAATTGCTGCAGCTGCGCCCACGAGTCGGCGATGTAGCCCTGCACGGCCTGCTTGTCCGCCAGCAGGCTGCCGGCGGTGTGCCGCGAGAGTGCGCGCTCGCACATCATGTCGAGGGCCTTCTGGGCCAGTCCGATGGTGCGCATCGCGTGGTGGATCCGTCCGCCGCCGAGGCGGGTCTGCGCGATGACGAAGGCCTGGCCTTCGCCGCCGAGGACGGCCGAATTCGGTACGCGCACATTGTCGTAATGGATCAGGGCATGCGAGCCGTGGCCGTCGGATTCCCCGTAGATCGCCGAGTTGCGGATGATGTTGACGCCCGGCGTGTTGGTCGGCACGAGGAACATCGACATGCCCTGGTATGGGCTGACGTCGGGGTTGGTCACCACCATGACGATCAGAAACGTGGACGTCGACGCGTTGGACGAGAAGAACTTGTACCCGTTGATCACCCAGTCGTCGCCGTCGCGGACCGCGGACGTCGTGAACTGGGTGGGGTCGGCGCCGCCCTGCGGCTCCGTCATCGAGTAGCAGGAGAAGACCTCGCCGTTCAGCAACGGCCGTAGGTACTGCTCCTTCTGCTCGGGAGTGCCGTAGTGCGCGATGATCTCCGCATTGCCGGTATCGGGCGCCTGACAGCCGAAGATGATCGGCGCCCACTGCGACCGGCCCAGAATCTCGTTGAGCAGCGCCAGCTTCAGCTGCCCGTAGCCCTGGCCACCGAGTTCGGGGCCAAGATGCGTGGCCCATAGGCCTTTTCGGCGCACCTGCTCTTTGAGTGGGTCGACGACCCGGCGCCGGGTCTCGTCGAGTGCGGTGTATTGCAGGTGCGGCCAGATGAGGTCGAGCGGCTCGACTTCGTCGCGCACGAAGGCGTCGGCCCAGTCGAGGAGTTCCTGGAACTCCGGATCGGTTTCGAAATCCCAAGCCATACGGCCTCCTTCAGTTCAGCCACCCGTCAGAAACACACCAGTCTCTGTTTAACGCACAGGGACGGGTTTGGGAACGGCCGCGAGGATTACGCGCTCGCCAACGAATAGGTGTTGGCGAGGTTGTCCTGTGTGACGTGAGCGGCCTCGGTGGTGGTGTCGATGCGCAGCGGGCTGGTCAGCGTCGAGGTCCGGTAGCTCCAGCCGTCAGGCAGCTGCAGCCGCGCACCCAGCCCCGGCAGGTCCGCCAGTGAGAGTGTCGGGTCGACCGTCTGGCTCCATGACTGCATGACCCAGCGCTGCCCGTGCGGGTCGAGGAGCTCGAAGACAGGCCGCCCGGCGCCGAACACGAACACCGTGCGGCGGCTGACCTTGTTCACGCTGAAGGGCGCGGGGTTCATCGACGACAGTTCGACCGTCGCCTGCTGCAGCATCTCGATGCCGCCGAACGTCCTCTTCTCGCCGACGTCCTCGCGGGTTTTCACGATCTCGCTCATCAGCCAGTAGCGCGGGCCGTTGAGTAAAGCGGCCGCGGCCCCGTTCTCCTCGGCGAGGGCCTGCGGGTTGAGTGCGGACCACGCCTCTTGTGGGCAGTCGTTCAGCGGGAAGGTGTTGAACACGGCGACCTGCGGCCCCGTCGGCGTCGGGGAGACCAGCAGCACTTCGCCGTAGCGCTTGCCGAAGGTGTCGGCCGGAGAATTTTCCACGCCGTCAACGCTACGGCCGAAACCGGGCGAAAAGAGCCCGATTTGTCCCATTTCGTGGGAGGTCGGAGGCCTTTTTTGGTGGCTGCTATGGATAAAAGTTTGGTTAGCTAGGTATATTTCGCGCGACAGTGATTTTGTAACGCCGACGAGCTCCATTTCCGTGGACCTGGCGGGCCTGACGGAAGGGTGCCCCGAGTGAGTGCCACCAACACCGAGCGATCCAAGATCGGCCACCTGATCTGGGTGCTCGCGGTGCCGATCGTGATCGGCTGGTTCCTGCTCAACGTCGCCACCAACACGCTGGTCCCGCCGCTGGAGAAGGTCGGCGAGGAGCACACCGTCGGGCTGAGCGCCCAGGACGGCCCGGCGATGATCGCGATGAAGCAGATCGGCGCGAACTTCCAGGAGTTCGACTCCGACAGCAACGCGATGATCGTCCTCGAGGGCGACCAGCCGCTCGGCGCCGAGGCACACCACTACTACGACGGCCTCGTCGCGAAGCTGACCGCCAACACCGACCACGTCGAGCACGTCGCCGACTTCTGGAGCGACCCGCTGACGGCCGTCGGCTCCCAGAGCGCCGACGGCAAGGCCGCGTACGTCCAGGTCTACCTGCGCGGCAATCAGGGCGAGACGAAGGCCAACGACTCCGTCGCCTCGGTCCGGCAGATCGTCGCCGACTCGAATCCGCCGGCCGGGCTGCACGTGTACGTCACCGGCGGCGCCCCGCTGGTGTCGGATCAGCACCACGCCGGTGACAAGAGCGTCGCGCGGGTCACCGCGATCACCTTGTTGGTGATCGCCGTGATGCTGCTGTTCGTCTACCGGTCGATCGTCACCATGATCCTGATCCTGCTGATGGTGTTCCTCGAGCTCGGCGCGGCTCGCGGCGTCGTCGCGTTCCTGGCCAACGCGAACATCATCGGCCTGTCGACGTTCGCGGTGAACCTGCTGACGCTGATGGTGATCGCGGCCGGTACCGACTACGCCATCTTCGCGATCGGGCGCTACCAGGAAGCACGCGGCGACAGCGAAGACCGAGTGAAGGCCTACGACACCATGTTCCGCGGGACGGCGCATGTGGTTCTGGGGTCCGGTCTGACCATCGCCGGCGCCATGCTCTGCCTGAGCTTCACCCGGCTGCCGTACTTCCAGACCATGGGCGTGCCCTGCGCGATCGGCACCCTCGTCGCCGTCCTCGCGGCACTGACGCTGGGGCCCGCCGTCATCAAGATCGGTAGCCGCTTCGGGCGCTTCGAACCCAAGCGCGCCATCCACTCCCGCGGGTGGCGTCGTGTCGGTGTTCTCGTGGTGCGCTGGCCGGGACCGGTGCTCGTCGCGACGCTGGCGCTCGCCCTCGTCGGACTGGTGACGCTGCCCGGCTACAAGACGAACTACGACGCACGCCGCTACGTGCCGGCCGACCTGACCGCCAACGTCGGATACACCGCCGCCGAAAGGCATTTCAGCGCTTCGCGGATGAACCCTGAGCTGCTGATGGTGCAGAGCGACCACGATCTACGGAACTCGGCCGACTTCCTGGTGATCAACAAGATCGCCCGGGCCATCGTGCACACCCCGGGCGTCGCGCGGGTACAGACGATCACCCGCCCCGACGGAAAACCCATCAAGCACACGACGATTCCGTTCATCATGGGCATGCAGGCCGTCACCTCGAAGATGACGGAGAAGTACCAGCTGGACTCGATGGCCAACATGCTGCAGCAGGCCAACGACATGCAGGTCAGCATCGACACGATGACCAAGATGCAGGCCATCACCACGCAGATGGCCGCCACGACGCACGACATGTCGATGAAGACCGCCAACATGGCGCTCGACGTCGCCGACCTCCGTGACCACATCTCCGATTTCGACGATTTCCTGCGGCCCATCCGGAACTACCTGTACTGGGAACCGCACTGCTACGACATCCCGATGTGCTGGTCCACGCGGGCGCTGTTCGACACCCTCGACGGCATCGACGTCATGACCGACGACATCCAGACGCTCGTCCCGGATCTGATGAAGATGGACAAGCTGACGGCCGAGATGGTCACGGTGATGCCGCCTCAGATCGAGGTCATGAAGAACATGAAGCAGTACATGCTGTCCATGTACCAGACCCAGAAGGGTCAGGTGGACCAGCGTGCGGCGTCGTCGGACAACGCGGCGGCCATGGGCGAGGCGTTCGACAACTCGCTGAACGACGATTCCTTCTACCTGCCACCGGAAGCCTTCGACAACAAGGACTTCAAGCGCGGCATGAAGAACTTCATCTCGCCGGACGGCAAGTCGGTTCGCTTCATCATTCAGCACGAAGGTGACCCGGCGACGCCGGACGGCATCGCCCATGTCGACCCGATCAAGCAGGCCGCCAAGGAAGCCATCAAGGGCACCCCGCTGGAGGGCTCCAAGATCTATCTGGCCGGTACCGCCGCCACGTACAAGGACATGCACGACGGCGCGCAGTACGACCTGATGATCGCCGGAATCGCCGCGGTGTCACTGATTTTCATCATCATGCTGCTCATCACGCGAAGCATGGTGGCGGCGGGCGTGATCGTCGGCACGGTGCTGCTGTCGCTGGGCGCGTCGTTCGGTATGTCGGTTCTGTTGTGGCAGCACCTCGTCGGCCTCGAGTTGCACTGGATGGTGCTGCCCATGTCGGTCATCCTGCTGCTCGCGGTGGGCTCCGACTACAACCTGCTGCTGGTGTCGCGGTTCAAGGAAGAGCTGCCGGGCGGTTTGAAGACGGGCATCATCCGTTCGATGGCGGGCACCGGTTCGGTGGTCACCTCCGCGGGTCTGGTGTTCGCGGCCACCATGGCGTCCTTCGCCTTCAGTGACCTGAAGGTCATGGCGCAGGTCGGTACCACCATCGCGCTGGGCCTGCTGTTCGACACCCTGATCGTCCGGTCGTTCATGACACCGGCCATCGCGGCGCTGCTGGGCAAGTGGTTCTGGTGGCCGAAGCGCGTCCGACAGGAGGCGTCCGAGCGGCGACTGGCGGCCATCGGGATTCAGCCGGCGGCGGCCGGCAAGTAGCTCGTGATGAGCTCCGCGGCCATCTGACGGGCCAGGGTGATGGGCGCCGTCGATCGTTCGAGTTTCGACGCGGTGAGGGCGCCGTCGTAGATCAGCTGGATGCGCTGGGCGACCACGGCGGCGTCGGGCACCTGAGCGTTCTGTAGCAGCTCGTTCAGTAGCCCACGCATCCATAACCGGTGTGCCCGTACCGGTTCCAGGGTGTCGCCCGGGAATTCGGTGGCTGCGTTGGCGTACAGACAGCCCCGGAATTGGCGCTTGCGTGCCGCGGCGGCCGCGAGGTCGAAGAACGCCAGCAGCTTGTCCACCGGGTCGGCGATGCCGGAAGTCTTCGATTCCCAGCGGTTGCGATCAGCCTGATCCAATCGGTTCAGGTACGCGATCACCAACGCGTCCTTCGAGCCGTACGAGCTGTAGAGGCTGGCCTTCGCGACCCCCGCCTCGCGCAGGATCGTGTCGATGCCGACGGCCCGAATTCCCTGTGCGGCAAAAAGATTCGACGCGGTGTCGAGTAGCCGCTGGGCCGGCCCGACGGTGTCGGTGCGGGGTGCCGGCCGGTCTGGCCGGGGGGGTGCGGGTCGCGCTCATATCTGCACCATAGCGGAGAACCGTCGATAGACAGACCGGTCTGTTCATGCGAGCGTCGTGATGTCATCGACGCCCGACGAACAGGAACACACCGTGACGCTGTACCTCTACGAAATCGCAGGACTGCCCGGCCGGGCCGAGGTCGACCAGGCCATCAAGACGCTCGACGCCGAAGTGCACCGGGCCGGCGGCGAACTCATCGAGGCGCAGGTGACGGCTCAGCACCGGTTGTTCGTGGTCGTGGAGCTCGCCGGCGGTCCGCTGCAGATCGACGCGCCGTCGGTCGGGGCCGCCGAGCTGACCGGCCCGCACGAAGTGCGACTGGTCGGTGCGGAACTGGACCAGCTGAAGGCCGTCCGCCCGACGGCGGGATACCTGGTCGAGTGGGACCTGCCCGCCGACCTGGACATGGAGAGCTACCTGAGCCGCAAGAAGGCCAACGCGCCGAAATACGCGGAGGTGCCCGAGGTCAGCTTCCTGCGCACCTACGTGCGGGTCGACATGGACAAGTGCCTCTGTTTCTACGACGCGCCGGACGAGGACGCGGTGCGGCGGGCGCGCGTGGCGGTGCAGACCCCGATTGATCGGTTGTACGGATTGGAAAGTGGTGGGCAATGACAACTCTGGTGTCCGACGACGTCGCGACCAGACTGGCTCATGTCACGGCCGGGGTGGACGCCCGGGCCGGTGACCTGGACGCGGGCCTCACCGACGTCCGTGACGATCTGCGCGCCCTCGGCGCTTCCGGATTGTTCGGGCTACCGGATCTGCCCGACACCGTGCGGGTGATCGAGCAGGTGTCGGCGGTGAGCCTCGCCGCCGGATTCTCGGCGTGGGCGCATCAGATGGCGATTCACTACCTCGCCGACCGGCCGGACCTGTCGGAGGCGTTGCTCACCGCACGCCGTCCTGGCGTGACCGCCATGGCCGCCGGGCTCAAGCACGTGGCGGGCCTCGGGCAGCTCCCGATCTTCGCCGGGGAGACGCGTCGTGGTCTGCGGCTCAACGGACCAATCCGCTGGGCATCCAACGTCTTTGACGACGCGTTGATCGTGCTCCCGGCACGGACCGTCACGGGCCGCCTGTATGTCGTGGCGGTCGACGTGAGCGCGGTCGGCGTGGTGGTCGACCCGGCGCCCACGCTGATGGCATTGGGCAGCACCGGGTCGACGTCGCTGCGCCTGGAAGAGGTCGAGGTGAAAGCCGACCGCATCATCAGCGCCGACCTCACCGGGTTCGTCCGTGGGATCAAGCCGACGTTCCTGCTGCTGCAGACCGCGTTCTGCGTCGGCGTCACCGGGGCGGCGCTGACCGCGGCCGGTCGGGGGACCGACGGGCTGGCCGCCCAGTTCGACGGCGACCTCGCCGATCTGGTGTCGCACGCCGAAGCCAACCGCCGCCGGCTCTACGAATTCGCCTCGGCGCCAGGGGAAGCCAACCTGGCCGACGTGATCCGGCTACGACTGGATGCCGCCAATGTCGCGGTGGGGGCGACCCGCCTGGAATCGGCGCTGGCCGGTGGTCAGGGCTATCGCGCGGGGACGGCCGCCAACCGCCGGTTCCGCGAAGCGGCTTTTCTGCCCGTGCAATCACCATCGGAAGGACAACTGAGGTGGGAACTGAAGCAGTTCGGATAACCGCGGGCACCAAGAGATTCGGGGACAGCGTCGTTCTCGACGGTATCGATCTCGCCATCGAGTCGGGGGAGTTCGTCGCTGTGCTCGGGCGTAGCGGCAGCGGGAAATCGACCCTGCTGCGGGTGCTGGCCGGCCTGGAATCGCTGAGCTCGGGAACCGTCAGCTGGCCCGCCGGTGGCGAGCGTCCGCACATCGGAGTCGTTTTCCAGGACGCGCTGCTGCTGCCGTGGCTGACGGTGCAGGGCAACGTTTCCTACGCGCGGCGATTCGCACACCGGCGCAAGGGATTCGACGCGGACTATGCGGCAGAGCTGATGCGGCGCTTCGGCGTCGACGGGTTGGCCGACCGCTATCCCGACCAGCTGTCCGGCGGGCAGGCCCAGCGGGTGGCCATCCTGCGCGCTGTGGCGACCCGGCCCCAGCTGCTCCTGCTCGACGAACCGTTCAGCGCGCTGGACCCCGCGACACGTGCCGACCTGCAGCAGTGGTTGACCACGCTCACAACCGAATTGGGTGTGACGGTGCTACTGGTCACCCATGACGTCGAGGAAGCGCTCACCCTGGCGCAGCGCGTCGTGCTGCTGGCCGACGGCGGCCGGATTCAGCGTCAATGGCGCCTGGGGGAGACGGACCAGTCGGGTCTGCGTGACGAAATCCTCAGCCATTATCGCGTTTCCGAACTGTGGGTGGCATGAGCAGACTGCTGATCTCACGACGGCAGGCCTTGATCGCCGCGGCAGCGGCTGCCGGTGGCGCCTTCGGCCTGGCCGACCTGGCGCACAGTGCCACGACCGATTCGGCCGCCGGCGGGCCGCTGCGCGTGGGATATCTGCCGATCACGGACGCCGCGCCGCTGTTGATCGCGCACTCCGCGGGTCTGTATCCGGCGGGTGTCGGCAAGCCGGTGCTGTTCCGGAGTTGGGCGGCGCTGGGTGAGGCATTCCTGAACCGTCAGCTCGACGTCGTGCACCTGCTGATGCCGATGGCGGTGCAGCTGCGCTATGCGCTCGGTGGCGGTGTCCGGGTACTCGGGTGGAACCACACCAATGGCTCGGCACTGACGGTCGCACCGCACATCCGGGAGTTGCCGGATCTTGCGGGTTCGCAGCTGGCGATCCCGTTCTGGTGGTCGATTCACAACATCGTGCTGCAGAAGTTGTTGCGGGCCAACGGATTGCAACCGGTGATCCGCCGGTCGGCATCGCGGGCCGACCGCACCGTGGAACTCGTCGTGATGAGTCCGTCGGACATGGTGCCGGCGCTGGCCACCGGCACCATCGGCGGCTACGTGGTGGCCGACCCGTTCAACGCGATGGCCCAGACCAAGAAGATCGGGCGCATCCACACCTTCCTCGGCGATGTGTGGCGCGACCATGCCTGCTGCGCCCTGGTGACCCGTGACGACGTCATCGCCAGTCGACCGGCGGCAGTGCAACAGCTCACGGACGCGGTGGTGACGGCGCAACTCGCGCTGTCGAAAGATCGGAAGGCGGCCGCGGCGAAACTCGGCGGCGGGCGCTACCTGCCCCAGCCGGTACCCGCGATCACGCTCGCGATGACCTATCCCACCGCGCCCTACCCGCTGCGTCACCCGGAGTGGCAGCCGCAGCGGCTCGGCTTCCAGCCGTTCCCGTTCCCGAGCTTCACCGATGAACTGGTGACGTCCATGCGCGACACCGTCATCGACGGCGACCGGCGATTCCTGGAGCGGCTGGACCCCGCCACCGTGCACAGCGACCTGGTCGACGACACCTTCGTCCGTAATTCCATACAGGCCCATGGCGGTCCGGCCGCCTTCGGCCTCAACGGCGATTACACCCGAACCGAGCAATTGGAGCTGTCATGACCACAACAACCGTCCGCTCGGTGATCGATCCGCCGGTGGCAGTGCGCCGTTGGGCCCCGCCGGTCGGCGCCATCGTCGTCGCGGTCGGCCTCTGGTGGCTGACGACCACCGTCCTGTCCGCCCCGCACTCGCTGCTGCGCCAGGCCGCACCACAGCGCGTCGTGCCTGCGATCGTCGACCTGTTCTCCCGCGGCGTGCTGCTGCCCGACATCGGGATCAGCCTGTGGCGGTTGGTGATCGGGCTGGCGGTGGCGGTCGTCATCGGTATTCCGGCGGGCCTGCTGCTCGGGCTCAACACCACGGCCGAGCGAGCGGCGGCGCCGCTCGTCCAGTTCGTCCGGATGATCTCGCCGCTGTCGTGGGCCCCGATCGCCGTCGCGGTGTTCGGTATCGGCAACGAGCCGGTGATCTTCCTGATCGCGGTGGCGGCCGTGTGGCCCGTGCTGATCAACACCGTGGCCGGCGTGCGGGCCGTCGACCCAGGCTTCCTCGACGTGGCGCGGTCGTTCCATGCCACGCGCTGGGAGCTGATCACCGCGGTGGTGCTGCCTGCCGTCCGGGGACAGCTGCAGACAGGCGTGCGCGTGGCACTGGGTATCGCCTGGGTGGTGCTGGTCCCGGCTGAAATGCTCGGCGTGCGTTCGGGTCTGGGCTATCAGGTGCTCAATGCCCGTGACCAGCTGGCCTACGACCAGGTGGTGGCGGTGATCGTGGTGATCGGTGCGCTGGGCTTCCTGCTGGATGTCGTCGCCCGGCGCCTGATTTCTCCAGAGCGGCCAGGAGCGGCGTCCTACCGAGGATAGGCTGTCGCGGTGACTCTTTCGGCGATCGTGACCGTGCCCGTAGGGCTCGCCCCGGCCGACTTCACCGCGCCGATCGCCGGGGAACCGGCACTGGTGCGGGCTGTGCGGGCGGTGCGCGACGTGGCGCCGGTTTCGGTGGTGGCCGCCGAAGAGTTGTCCGACGCCGCAGTGGAATGCCTTGCGGCTCATGACCTCAGTGACGTGCCCGTACGCACCGCGCCCGCGCCGCTCGGTGCGGGGGACCAGGTCCTGATGCACGACGTGCGGTATCCGTTGGCGCCTGCCGAGCTGGCGGCGCGCGTGGCTGCCGGCCTGGCGGACCACGACGTCATCCTGCCGGTCCTGCCGATGACCGACAGTGTGAAGGCCGTTGCCGCGAATGACATCGTGCTCGGCAACGTGGACCGGTCGGAGCTCGTCACCGCGCAGTACCCGCGGGCCTTCTCGGCGGCGGCCCTGTCTCGGTGCGCCGATCCCGATGGCCTCGCGGCGCTGACGTCCGCCGGTCTGAAGGTCGGCATCGTCGACGGCGATCCGAACGCCGTCGCCGTCGACCTCGCGCAGGACAGGGGCCTGCTGGAGGCCATCGTCGCCGCAGGCTGAGTGGCCTGGGAGCGTTTGATCGCGCGGCCCCGTGCCGCCGGTCGCGGTGCCGTTCGCGCGCCGGCCCCGGGTCAGGTGACGCACTTCCATGCGACGAGGCTTTGGTGCCGTCCGAGGCCGGGCGGCGTCCACGCTGTCGCAAACCCGGGCGGGAGCCCCAAGTTCAGGGGCGGTCGCTGGGCTGCGTTCCGCGGTGACCAGCCAGATGTCTAGGACACCTAGCCTTCATTGTATTCTCCCGTTGTGAATGTATGATTCGCCGTAGATGAGAATGAAATTTCCATTACATCGTCGCAGCTCGAGGAGGCGCGGATGGCTCAGGCCACGGTTGATGCAGGCAAGATCACGGGTGCTCGAGCCGCCGAAACGGGCGTGGACCGCCGCATGTTGATCAATGGCGAATTGGTCGCGGGCGAAGGTAGCTATCCCTCGATCAACCCGGCCACCGAAGAGGTCTTCGGCCACGCGCCCGAGGCCACCGTGGCCGACGCCGAGGCAGCCATCAAGGCCGCCCGCCGCGCATTCGACGACACCGACTGGGCCACCAATGTGGAGCTGCGGATCCGCTGCCTCGACCAATTCCACAAAGCTCTCCTCGAGCACCGCGAGGAGTTGGCGGCGCTGACCATCGAAGAAGTCGGCGCCACGGTCGCGCTGACGCATGGCGCGCAACTCGACCAACCCATCGCGATCGTGCGCTACTACGCCGACCTGCTCGAGACCTTTCCGATGACCGAGGACCTCGGCACCGTCGAGATCCGTGGCGCCCAGCACCATCGCTGGGTGGAGAAGGAAAGTGCCGGCGTCGTCGCGGCGATCATCGCCTACAACTACCCGAACCAACTGGCACTGGCCAAGCTCGCCCCGGCACTGGCGGCGGGCTGCACGGTGGTGCTCAAAGCGGCCCCCGACACTCCCTTGGTCACCCTGGCGCTGGGTGAGCTCATCGCCAACCACACCGACATCCCTGCCGGCGTCGTCAACATCATCAGTTCGTCCGACCCGGCGGTCGGCATCGTCCTGACCACCAGTGGCGACGTCGACGCCGTGACCTTCACCGGCTCGACCGCGACCGGCCGGGCCATCATGGCCGCCGCCAGCACGACCCTCAAGCGGGTGTTCCTGGAACTGGGCGGGAAGTCCGCCGCCATCGTGCTCGACGACGCCGACTTCGCCTTGGCCGCAATGTTTTCCGCGTTCAGCATGGTCACCCACGCCGGCCAGGGCTGCGCACTGACCAGCCGGCTGCTCGTGCCGCGGAAACATCACGACGAGATCGTCGAGATGGTCAAGGCCAACTTCTCGCATGTGCGCTGGGGCGATCCCAAGGATCCGGCCACCTACATGGGGCCGCTCATCAGCCAGAAGCAGCGCGACAAGGTCGATGCCATGGTGCAACGGGCCGTCGCCGACGGCGCCACCCTGGTCACCGGCGGCGAGAAGAAGGGCCCCGGCTACTTCTACACGCCGACCCTGCTGACGAACGTCGACCCCGACAGTGAGATCGCCCAGGAGGAAGTCTTCGGACCCGTGCTGGCGGTGATCGCGTACGACGACGATGACCACGCGGCCGAGATCGCCAACAACTCCATCTACGGACTGTCGGGCGCGGTGTTCGGCAGTCAGGAGCGCGCCCTGGCGTTGGCCCGGCGCATCCGCACCGGAACCTTTTCGATCAACGGCGGCAATTACTTCAGCCCCGACAGCCCGTTCGGCGGGTACAAGCAGTCCGGTATCGGCCGGGAGATGGGTGCGGCCGGACTCGAAGAGTTTCTCGAGCGCAAGACCTTCGCCACGGTCGTCGCCTAGACCAGGTTCATTTCATGCCCACCGTCATCGCCATCGGTACGTACCTGCCGTTGACCGAGAGCAGCAATGCCGCCGGGCCACTGGCCGGGTTGGGCCTCGATCCCGAGCTGGACGGCGTCGGCATCCGGACACTCGTGAAAATCACTGGTACGCAGGCCGGTTCCCACCCGCCGGGTGCCATCGGTGTGGCACAGTGCGTCGAGTTGTTCCAACAACTTCGTGGCACTGCCCACAGTCAGGTGGACGGCGCCCGCATCGCGTTGGCACACAACATTGGCGGTCCGGCTGCCGTGTCGGCCGTGACGATTCTGGAAGGACCGGGCGCGGATGGCAGGTAAGGGGCCGGACCGGTGGTCACCGGGGATTTCGTTCGCGCGCAGTGCATCCGGGCCGATGCAGGCCATCGGTGGGTTGTTCGCGATGTCGGCGGACGCGGTGCGGTATCTGTTTCGGCGGCCGTTCCAGATGCGTGAGTTCCTGGAGCAGTCGTGGTTTGTGGCGCGGGTGTCGTTGGCGCCCACCTTGTTGGTGGCGATCCCGTTCACGGTGCTGGTGTCGTTCACGTTGAACATCCTGTTGCGTGAGTTGGGTGCGGCGGACTTGTCGGGGGCGGGTGCGGCGTTCGGTGCGGTGACCCAGGTCGGTCCCATGGTGACGGTGTTGATCGTCGCGGGGGCGGGCGCGACGGCAATGTGCGCGGATTTGGGATCGCGGACCATCCGCGAGGAGATCGACGCGATGGAAGTGCTGGGCATCAACCCGGTGGCCCGGTTGGTGACGCCCCGGATGCTGGCCTCGGGTCTGGTTGCGCTGCTGCTGAACTCGCTGGTGGTGATCATCGGCATCCTGGGCGGCTACATCTTCTCGGTGTTCGTCCAGGACGTGAACCCCGGTGCGTTCGCGGCCGGGATCACGCTGCTGACGGGTGTGCCCGAGGTGATCATCTCGTGTATCAAGGCCGCGCTGTTCGGGCTGATCGCCGGGCTCGTGGCGTGTTACCGCGGGTTGACCATCTCCGGGGGCGGGGCCAAGGCCGTCGGTAACGCGGTCAACGAGACGGTGGTGTACGCGTTCATGGCGTTGTTCGTGATCAACGTCGTGGTCACCGCCATCGGTATCCGGATGACGGCGCGGTAGGACGCGGCGATGGCACTCAAGACGCTGCGGCAGACGTATCCGCGGATGGCGCGCGAGCTGGGCCGGCCGATCGGTCTACTGGGGCGCATCGGTGATCACACGTTGTTCTACGGCAAGGCGTTGGCCGGGGTGCCGTTCGCCGGGTCGCACTACCGCAAGGAGGTCGTGCGGCTGATCGCCGAGATCTCCATGGGCGCCGGAACGTTGGCGATGATCGGCGGGACGGTCGCGATCGTGGGCTTCTTGACGCTGGCCACCGGCGGCACGCTGGCGGTGCAGGGGTACAGCAGCCTGGGCAACATCGGCATCGAGGCGTTGACCGGGTTCTTGTCTGCGTTCATCAATGTGCGGATCGCGGCGCCTATCGTCGCCGGGATCGGGCTGGCCGCCACCTTCGGCGCGGGGGTGACCGCGCAGTTGGGGGCGATGCGGATCAACGAGGAGATCGACGCGCTGGAGTCCATGGCGATCCGCCCGATCTCGTACCTGGTGTCCACGCGAATCCTGGCCGGCATGATCGCGATCACCCCGCTGTACTCCATTGCGGTGATCTTGTCGTTCATCGCGTCACGGTTCGTCACGGTGATGTTGTTCGGCCAGTCCGCGGGCCTGTACGACCACTACTTCTATACCTTCCTGAACCCGGTCGATCTGCTGTGGTCGTTTCTGCAGGCCATCCTGATGGCCTTGACGATCCTGTTCATCCATACCTATTTCGGCTACTTCGCCACCGGTGGTCCGTCGGGAGTCGGTGTGGCCGTGGGCAATGCGGTGCGTACGTCCCTGGTCGTGGTGGTGTCGGTGACCCTGCTGGTGTCACTGTCGATCTACGGCTCCAACGGCAACTTCCACCTGTCGGGCTAGGGGCGACGGTGACGAAGAACCTGGGTCCGGGCCCCCTCCACCGGTCAGAGACCACCAGCTCCGCGGCTCCCGTGGCGGCCAAAGGCGGCGGACATTTCGGCGCCCGGACCTACGCGCGACCGCTGGCAGGCCTGGCGACGGTCGCCGTGGTCGGTGCGGTGATCGCATTGGCCATTGCCCTGTTCTCCGACAGTTTCACCGAATCGGTTCCGGTGACGGTCATTTCGCAGCGTGCCGGTCTGGTCATGAACCCGGACGCCAAAGTCAAGATGCGGGGGATCGAGGTCGGCACCGTCGAATCGATCGAGCAGCGCGCGGACGGCACCGCCGCCCTGCACTTGGCGATGGATCCGTCGCAGCTGCATCTGATTCCCGGGAATGTCCGCGCGAACATCGCGTCCTCGACGGTGTTCGGCGCGAAATATGTTGACCTGCAGGCGCCTTCCGATCCGTCCTCGACACCACTGCGGGCCGGACAAGAGCTGGGTGGCGACCACGTCACCGTCGAGATCAACACCGTGTTCCAACAGCTCACGAACGTGCTCGACAAGATCGACCCCGCCAAGCTGAACCAGACCCTGGCGGCCATGTCGACCGCAGTGGCCGGGCGCGGCGAGCAATTCGGCCAGACCATGGTCGACTTCGACACCCTGCTGGCCAAGCTGAACCCGAGCCTCGCCAACTTCGGACACGACATCGAGGTGATGGCCCCGGTGTCGCAGGCCTATGCCGATGCCGCACCCGACCTGCTCGAAACGGTCAAGAACGCCACCAGGATGAGCGCGACCTTGACCGAGGAACAGAAGAGTCTGGACAGTTTCCTGATCAGCATGTCGGGGCTCGCGGACACGGGCAACGATGTGCTCGGCGGAAATCGGGAGCAGCTCAGCAAGGTGCTGCACCTGTTGGCCCCGACTACCGACCTGCTCAACGAGTACGCGCCGGGGCTCAAATGTGCGCTGGGCGGAATGAACTTCCTGGCGCACCAGCCGCCGCAGCCCAATCCCGGCGTGATGGTCAACGCGTCGTTCGTCATGGGCATCGACCGCTACCGCTACCCGTCGAACCTGCCCAAAGTCGCGGCCAAGGGCGGCCCGCACTGTATGGGCTTGCCCTACATCGGATTTGGTAACCGGTCCAAGTATCTGGTCACGGACACCGCCGCCAACCCATGGGTGTACGGCAACCCAGGGGTGGTGCTCAACTCCGACGGCCTGAAGCAGATCCTGTTCGGCCCGATCGACGGTCCGCCGCGCAACACCACTCAGGCGGGTATGCCCGGATGAAGCGTTCCAACTCCACACTGATCAAGTTCTCGGTGTTCGCCGCCGTCATGGTGCTGATGACGGTCTTCTTGTTCATGGCCTTCGGCCAATACCGCAGCGGCTCCACGTCGCAGTACAAGGCGGTGTTCGCCGACGCCTCGCGGCTCAAGGGCGGCGACTCGGTGCGGGTGGCCGGTGTCCGGGTGGGCACCGTGAACGATGTTGAGTTGCAAGACGATCACAAGGTGCTGGTCACATTCGACGCCGACAAGGACGTCGCGCTGACCACGGGGACCAAGGTTGCGGTCCGCTATCTCAACCTGGTCGGGGACCGCTTCCTCGAGTTGACGGCCGCACCGGGATCATCCCGGATTCTGCCCGCGGGCTCGACCATCGGTGAGGACCGTACGTCCGGTGCCCTGGATCTGGATCTCCTGCTCAACGGATTGCGGCCCGTGGTCCGCGGGCTGAACCCACAGGACGTGAACGCACTGACGTCGTCGCTGGTCCAGATCTTCCAGGGGCAAGGGGACAACCTGGATTCCCTGCTGGGCAGGACGTCGTCGTTCTCGAATACGGTGGCGGACAACGCCCAGACGGTGTCGCAGCTGATCGACAACCTGAACCAGGTGGTCGGCACCTTGTCCAAAGACGGAAACCAATTCTCCGGCGCCATCGACAAGCTGCAGCAATTGATCAGCGGGCTGGCCCAGGATCGGGATCCGATCGGCAGCGCCATCACCCAACTGGATCAGGGGACCGCCTCGATCACCAGTCTGTTGAACCAGGCACGGGAGCCGCTGAAGCTGACCGTCGACGAACTCAACCGACTGGCTCCGTTCCTCGATGACCATAAGACGGTGCTGGACCGTGGCATTCAGAAGGATGTGGAGGTCTACCACAAGCTGGCCCGCCTCGGATCGTATGGCAGCTGGATCATGTACTACATCTGTGGTCTGCAGGTTCGCGTGTCAGACCTGCAGGGTCGCACCGCGGTGTTCCCGATGATTCAGCAAGAGGGCGGAAGGTGCGGTGAGCCCTGATGCTGAAATATCGCGGTGCACGGCTGGTCAAGGCCGGATTCTTCGGTGTTGTGTTGATAGCGCTCATCATTGCCATCGGATTGCAGCCCGAACGGATCAGCCAGTGGGCCACTTCGGTGCGCTACCAGGCGGAGTTCACCGAGGCGGGCGGGATAGCGAAAGGCAATCAGGTCACCGTGTCCGGCATCAAGATCGGCACGGTCACCGACATCGCGCTGCGGGACGGCAATGCGGTGGTCACCTTCACCGCCAAGGGCAAGTACCCATTGGGTTCGCAAACCACCGCGCACATCCGCACCGGGTCGCTGCTCGGCGAGCGGGTGCTGACCCTGGAATCGCGCGGCACGGGCACCATGCGGCCCAACGACGTCATCCCCACCACGCGGACCTCGTCGCCATACTCGCTGACCGATGCGGTGGGCGAATTGACCAGCAACACCGCCGGCACCGATACCGCTTCGCTCAACCAGTCGCTCGACACGCTGGCCGCGACGCTCGACCAGATCGCGCCGAAGCTCGGTCCGACCTTCGACGGGCTCAGCCGAGTATCGCGATCGCTCAACAGCCGCAACGAAAGCCTCGCCGGACTGCTCAAGAGCGCAGCGGATGTCACCAACGTGCTCTCCCAACGCAGTGGACAGTTGAACACATTGATCCTCGATGCCAACGACCTGCTCGGCGTGCTCAACGAGCGGCGCGAGGCGATCGTCGCGCTGCTCGCCAACACGTCGGCGGTGTCCAAACAGTTGTCGGGTCTGGTGCACGACAACCAGAAACAATTGGCGCCCACACTCGAGCGGTTGAACCGAGTGACCGAGATTCTCGAGAAGAACCGCGACAACATCACCAAGATTCTCCCCGACATGCGGAAATTCATGCTGTCGCAAGGTGAGACGCTGGCCAACGGCCCGTACTACAGCGCCTATGTGCCGAACCTGATCCCCGCGCAGACGCTGCAACCGTTCTTCGACTATGCGTTCGGCTTCCGTCGCGGCGTGCACGCCGGCCAACCGCCGGACAACGCCGGACCGCGTGCCGAGCTCCCGCTGCCCTACAACGGTATTCCCGGAGGATCGCGCTGATGACGCGTAGGCGGTTGGCCGCGGCCGCGGTGGTCGCGCTGTTGGTGGTCGGCGGTGGATTCCTGGTGCGCCACTTGTTCTTTGCGCCCCGAACCATCAGCGCACTGTTCACCGAAGCCACCGGCATCTATCCGGGAGACGACGTCCGCGTGGCCGGCGTGAAGGTCGGCACCATCGGCGCGATCGTGCCGGAGGGCACACAGACCCGGCTGACCCTCGACATCGACCGCGACGTGCCGATTCCCGCGGACGCCAAGGCCGTGATCGTGGCGCAGAACCTGGTGGCGGCGCGGTACGTCCAGCTGACCCCGGTGTACCGGCACAGCGGTCCGAAGCTGGGTGACAATGCCGTCATTCCGTTGGACCGCACCGCCGTTCCGGTCGAGTGGGATGAGGTCAAGACTCAGCTGACGCGGCTGGCCACCGATCTGGGGCCAAAGAGTGGTGTTTCCGGTACTTCGGTGTCGCGGATGATCGACAGCGCGGCAAATGCGCTGGACGGCAACGGCCAGAAGCTACACGACACCATCACCGAAATGGCCGGTGCAGCAAGGGTGCTGGCGGCCGGCAGCGGCAACATGGTCGACATCATCAAGAGCCTGCAGACCTTCGTCACGGCGTTGCGCGACAGCAATCAGCAGATCGTGGCGTTCCAGAATCGGCTCGTGACGCTCACCGGAGTGGTCGACGGCAGCAAGTCGGATCTCGATGCGGCACTGAAGGATCTGTCGACGTCGATCGTCGAGGTGCAGAACTTCGTCGCCGGCACCCGGGACCAGACAGCCGAGCAGGTGCGCCGACTGACCAACGTCACGCAGAACCTCGTGGACAACCAGATGCAGCTGAAGAACATCCTGCACATCGCCCCCAACGAGTTCGTCAACGCATACAACATCTACAACCCGGTGACAGGCAGTCCGGTCGGCCAATTCGTACTGAACAACTTCTCGTCACCCGTCGAATTCATCTGCGGGGCAATCGGTGCGTTGGAGAACACCACCGCACCCGAGACCGCGAAGCTCTGTGCGCAGTACCTCGGTCCGGCCCTGCGCCTGGTCAACTTCAACCATCTGCCGTTCGGGATCGATCCGTTCCTGATGCCGGCCGCGTCGCCAGAGGACCTCGTGTATTCCGAAGCGCGCCTGGCACCCGGTGGCGGTGGCGGATCGCCGGTACCGCCGGAGACCGATCCGGTGCTGTCGGCCTACAACCCTGGCCCGGCCGTGCCGCCCTTCACCGGCAGGCCGCCGGGCACTCCGCCACCGGGAGCCGACCAGATGCTGCCCAACGCGCTGCCGAATCCGGGGCCGAACATGCCGCCGTCGGTGTGGTCGATGCTGAATCCGGCCGGGCCGGTGCCCGGGCCCGCCCCGCAAGGCACACCGCCGCCGTTGCCTGCCGAGGCGCCTGCGGCACCGGTCGGTCCTCCTGTGCCCGCGGGCCAGATCGGTAGCGACACTCCACTCGGCCCGGGCATGTCCGCCGCCCCGCCACCACCGGCCCCGGCAGAAGGGGCGCCGCGCCCATGAGCACTGTGAAATCTGCTGGTGCACAATATCGTTCCCGATGGGAGCGGACGGCAAAGGCGGCCCTGGCGACCGGCGTGGCGATCATGCTGACCACAACCGGCTGTGCGTTTCAGGGCGTGAACTCGCTTCCGCTGCCCGGCGCGGTCGGCCGTGGGACGGGCTCGACGGTGTACCACGTCGAGGTCGCGAACGTGGCGACGCTCGAACCGAATTCGCCGGTGATGATCAACGACGTCGTGGTGGGCAGCGTCCGCCGCATGACGGCCAAGAACTGGCACGCGGACATCGAGTTCTCGGTGAAGCCGGGCGTGACCGTCCCTGCCAATGTGGTGGCGCGGGTCGGCCAGACCAGCCTGCTGGGTTCGATGCACCTGGCACTGGACCCGCCGGTCGGCCAAAACCCGAGCGGCGCTTTGGCTCCCGGCGCGACGATCCCGTTGAACGACTCGTCGACCTACCCGACCACCGAACGGACGTTGTCGTCTTTGGCTGCCGTGGTCAACGGCGGCGGGCTGGGCCAGATCGGGGACGTGATCCACAACTTCAGCAGCGCGCTGAACGGTCACGAAGCCGAATTCCGTGATCTGCTGTCACGTTTGAACGACTTCGTCGGCACCCTGGACGACCAACGCGACGCCATCGTCAACTCGATCCAAGCGCTCAACCGGCTGGCGGCTACGTTCGCCGGGCAGCGCGATGTGCTCACCCAGGCTCTCAACAAGATCCCACCGGCGCTGGATGTGCTGATCAAGCAACGGCCGCAGTTGACCACCGCGCTGACCAAACTCGGCAAATTCAGCAACGTGGCGACTGAGCTCGTCAACGACTCCAAGGCCGATCTCGTGAGCAACCTCAAGAACATCACACCGGCGCTGGCGGCGTTCACCGCCCTGGGGCCCGATGTCGACACCGTTCTCGAGTACCTGCCGCATTTCCCGTTCACCGGCAGCTTCATCGACCGAGCAATCCGCGGAGACTATTACAACCTCTACGCCGTCATCGACCTCACCATCCCGCGTCTGAAGCACAGCACGATGCTGGGTACCCGGTGGGGGCAGGAGGGCACCCAACTTGTGCCGGCGCCAGGTGACCCGTCGTATCTGAACTACACCTACGACCCGCTCAAGACCGGCATCGACCCACCGCCGCCGGGCAGCTGGGTGCCGAGTTCACCGCAGCCGCCGTGGGCGCCGCCGCCGGCCGTGGCCGAAAGCCCCGGCCCGATGCTGCCGTTGGTACCGCAGGCGGGAATGGCCGGCAGCGTTGTGCGGGACGCGCCGCCGACCGCCCCGAACCAGCTGTTCGCGGGTCCATACGGAGCGCAGGCGCCCGAGCCGGCCCCGGCGCCGCCGAACGGAGGCAACTGATGCTCACCCGATTCGTCCGGATTCAGTTGATTCTCTTCACCATCGCGTCGGTCATCGGCGTGACGGTGATGCTGTTCGCCTACATGCAGATACCCACGCTGCTCGGGCTCGACCGGCTGACGGTCAAGCTGCAGCTGCCGGCCACCGGTGGGCTGTACCGCTTCAGCAATGTCACGTATCGCGGATCGCAGATCGGCCGGGTCACCGACATCAAGCTGACGCCGACGGGTGCCGAGGCAACGTTGTCGCTGGACACCTCGCCGAAGGTCCCGGCTGCGCTGCAGGCGCAGGTCCGCAGCATGTCGGCGGTGGGCGAGCAGTACGTAGAACTGTTGCCCAAGAACAACTCTGGGCCGTACCTCGAAGACGGCGCGACCATTCCGCTGGCGGACACCACCATCCCGCAGCCGGTGGGCCCGATGCTGGACAAGCTCGGCGCCATGGTCGACACGATTCCGGGCGACAAGCTGGCCAAGCTGCTCGACGAGTCCTACGCGGCGTTCAACGGCACGGGCTACGACTTCGGGTCGCTGCTGGATTCGGCGTCGAAGCTGACCACCGCCGCCAACGGAGTCTCCGACCAGATGCGTACGTTGGTCGACGACTCAGGACCATTCCTGGACGCGCAGGCGCAGAACACCGACGGCATCCGGGCCTGGGCGGCCCATCTGGCCGGAATCACCGGCACGATGGCCAATGACGACACGCAGTTCCGTTCGATACTGCACAACGGTCCGGGCTTCTCGCAGGAGACCTCAAACCTGTTGCAGCAGATCAAGCCGACTCTTCCGATCTTGCTGGCGAACCTGGGCACCATAGGTCAGATCGGTGTCACCTGGCACGCGTCGCTCGAACAGCTGCTGGTGCTGCTGCCGCCGTTCGTGGCGCAGATTCAAACGTATGCGCCCGTGAACAGTCCCACCGGCATGCCCAACGGTGACTTCTCAGTCGGTCTCGGTGACCCGCCGTCGTGCACAGTCGGCTTTCTGCCGCCCTCGGCTTGGCGGTCCCCGGCCGACCTGAGCCCCGCCGATACTCCTGACAATCTGTACTGCAAGTTGCCGCAGGACTCGCCGATCGCGGTGCGCGGTGCGCGCAACTACCCGTGCATGGACAACCCGGGAAAACGGGCGCCCACGGTCGAATTGTGCAATGACCCCAACGGTTTTCAGCCGCTGGCACAGCGGCAGCATGCCTTGGGGCCGTACCCGATCGACCCCAACCTGATCGCGCAAGGTATTCGTCCGGATTCGCGGGCGCGGCCCGACGACAACATCTACGGTCCAATCGAGGGCTCGCCACTGCCGGCGGGCGTGGCGGACCGGCCGCAGGCGCCACCGGCGCCGGCCCCGCCACCTGCCAGCTACCCAGGTATGCCGCCGGGTCCACTGCTGCCGTATCCACCACTACACGTGGACGCGCCGGCTGCGGCACCAGCGGACGGCGGCTTGCCGCAAGGGCCGATGGTCCCAGACCGCCCAGATCTGCTGCCGCGGGCGACCACTGTGCCCACCCCGGCGCCCGGTCCTCCGGATGTCGGTGCCAACGCCCCTGTGCCGCAAGGGAATTCGGCGCCGCAGGCAGCGCCGAGCGCGTTCAAGCAGTCTTCCTCCGGTCCGTCCGTGATGATCGCCCATTACGATCCGCGCAGTGGTCAGTATCTGGGCAGTGACGGAAAGTTGTACGCGCAGTCCGACCTGGTGAAGCCGGCGACGTCGTGGGAGCAGATGATGCCGTCGTAGCGCCGGGGGAGCGGTGGCGCCTGCCGGCGACGCGGACGCGGCTAGCCGGCGACCTTCTTCATGTAGAACGGCATCCGGACGACCGGCCACTGGTTGCGGCCGCAGGATCCGCTGGGGCCCATGGTGTGGTCTTCACCGGCGTACTCGTCAGAGAGGTTAGCCAAGCGGCCGTCGGGCGCTACTGGATAGATTTTGTACTCCTGGAAGCCCTGGATGGCGGTGCCGTCGTCGCAGTACCGCCAGTTGGGCACCGACCGTTTGACGAAGTAGATGCCGTCCGTGGTGTAGATCGGCGCGGTCCATCCGTCACTGCTCTTGACGGTGCCTGTGCAGTCCGACGGGCCCACGCATCGGGTAGTGATGGTCCACGTGGCCCGGTTCCCGGGTTGCGCCTCGTATCGCTCGTTGAGTTTGGCGAACGCGCCGTTCGATGAGGTGGCGAACGTGCCGTTGATGCCCCAGAGGCTCGGGTCTTCGTCGGCGTGGGCCGGCGTCGCACCCGACAATGCGACGGCGGTGGCGAGGAGCGAACCGACCGCCGCCTTGGTGCTCCATGTAAAGCCCGGCATGGCGTCCCTCTGCAGTGTGGTAGTTCTATTCTCGAATTTGGAGAATATCAGTTCCGATCGGGTGGCAGATTGCCATCTGCAGTATCACTTCGGCGCGCTCAGATGTACTCGAGATCGGCGATCTTCAGCAGACCTTCGTCTTGTGTCAGCGTCACGACCACCCGGAATCGTTTCGGCGCCGGGTGCGGGTCTTTGGTGTTGGCCGCCTGCGATGTCGCCGCGACGAGGACCACGGCCGAGTTCTCGGATACCGATTGGACCGCGACCCCGGTCACCTCGACATGGGTGACCACCTTGGCGTCGATGAGCTGTCTGACCAGGATGTACTGCTGCCCTTGGAAGTCGTCCTTGAACTTGCCGGTGGCGTTGTCGGCGATGCGTTTCACATCGTCTTCGGCGTTGATGAAGTTCAGTGACATGACGTTGATGACACCCTGTCGGGCTGCCACCGCCGCGCGCTCTTGCTGCTGGTGCTGCGTCTGCGCCAGCTGGTGACGCCAGCTCAGGGACGCGCCGATGCCGAGCAGGATGCAGAAGGCCAGGCCGGCGAGACCCACCGCGATCGGGCGCCACCGTGACACCTGGCGTGGTGGCGCGGCTGTGGTGGGGCTCGCTGCAGCAACTGACTCGGTCGCCTGCCTGCGGAGTTCGGCAGCGCGGGCGCGCGCCTGGCGGGCACGTTCCTCCGCCTGCACAGCCTCGGCTTCGGCTGCTGCCGCATCGCCGGCCGCCGCGGTATCTGCGGAATTGCCGACGGCCTGTGGTGCCATGGGGAAGACTTCCTTGTGTCGGGTGGCGCGTTGCCCAGGTTAGTGGTCCCACCGGTACGTCGCGGTGGGTTGTGTCGACCATCGTAATCGCCTTCTCTGAAACAGAGAATTTCGTTTCCCAATGTGCGAAAGTTGAGGGCGTGCGCGTGATGGTGTTGGCGGCCGCCTCGATGCTGATGGCTGGCATGGCCATGGCGCCCCGATCCTGGGATGTCCTGCCCACCGCGACCGCAGACCCCCAGACCTGCAACGACGCGTTCTGCGTGCCGGGCATCATCCCGCACCGGGTGCTGGGCGCACCGTGCGACAACACCACCTATTACGTCTTCGCCACGACGGACTGGGGCCGGCTGATGTTCTGCGGCTCGCCCCGACGCTACGAGCCCCGCTGGTTCCGCTCGCCGCCGATGGCCGGCGTTCGCGACGAGAACAGCGACTGCATGACCGAGCAGAGCATGGTCGCGCAGGCGCCGGATGGCTTGTTCCTGACGTGTGTTCCGATGAACGGCGTCAGTCGCTGGATGCGCGGCGACACCTGAGTCGGCACCAGCATGGAGCCGGCACCTCGGTGAATTCGCCAGAGGCGCTAAAGCTTTCGCGGAAAGCTACCAGTTTCGGATCGAGCACAAGGCTCCGCGGGGGCCGCTGCCCTCCTTCACCACGGCGCCGTCGACTTCGAGTCGACATTTGAAGGCCGGGGTCTTGAAGTTGGGGGCCTCGCCGGACTGCACCATGACTGTTGCCCAGAGATTGGGATCATTCAGCGTCGTGTCGAAGACCCACGGTTGGTTGGGCCCGACGGTGACGTCGGCCCGCGGGCTGAACTCATAGGGATTATGGCTGTAGTCGGACCAGGTCGGTGGGTCGACCTCCCGGTAATAGATGTAGCTGAAGATCGGCGCGTCCGCGCTCACGACGTAGCGGACGTGATGTGCCGCGGGTGGCGGCGCCGGTGCGGCTTCGTCATCCGCGAAGGCGGGCGCAGGCGCTGCCGACGACGAGATCAGTACTGCCGCAGCGAGAATCACCGAAGTGCGCATCGTTACATCCTGGTGAGACCGAATGGATAGGTCAGCGTACCTCCGGGTGCGCCGTCGCAACCGGAGTCGAACGACGAAGTCATGGTCCCGGTGAGAGTTGTTGCGTCCCAAACATATACATCATGAGTCGGGATGGTCGGCCCGTAATAGAGATCGCCGCAACGCAACCCGATGTCCTCGTTGATGGTCAGCGTGTACTGGCCGTTGACCAGCTGTGCGTCACCCGCGGAGCTGTCGGCCTTGGCCACCGGTTGCGGGATGGTCAGCACATGGATGCATTTGTCGAGGCTGATCTGGCTGCCGTCCGGGGCGTAACACGGCGACTGCGCCGACCAGATCCACGTATGGAAGTCGCGGCGGTCCGGGATGTGCATGTTGTAGTTGCCCGGCCACATGGTCGCCGAGGCGGGAGGTGCCAGAGCGATCGACGCGGCAGACAGCGCTGCAGCGCCCATCGCCAGCAACTTCATCACATTCCTCCACCGCTTCGCGTAGCCGGGTTGGTATGGACTGGTGCCTGGAACCGGCACCGCGAGACTGTTGTTCTCCAAAACGGAGAATAACATCGCCGGTTGGCCGCGGGTGGCGGAATCTGTGCACAGGTGCCGATGGTCCAGTGTGGGGGCATGTGGTCGGTCCGGCTGGGGATTGCGGCGGCCGAGGCGGGGCGCTCCGCGTCAATATGTCCACGTAAATGACATTTCCGCAGGCAAAGACCGCTTTGTGGACTGATTGAGTGGCGCGAGGTTACGGTGGTATGACGAGAATGATAATCTCATTCTCCTACATTGCCTTGCGACGCGGACAGGAGGTTCGATGCCGTCCCTCAATGAGGCGTCAGTATTGATCAGTATGGACGAACCGAGCATGGGCCGGCCCGAGTCGCCCGACGCGCTCTCGCTGGCGGCCGACGAGGCCGAGGCGGAGGCCGCCGAGGCGGAAGCGATGGCGGCCGCAGCCCGCGCCCGGGCCAAGGCGATCCGGCTGCGCCGCGCCGCGGCGGAAACCGAGGAGGTCGCGGCGCGCGAAGCCGACTCCGATGCCGGTGCCGCGACAGACGTCGAAGTGGCTGCCACCGCTGATCTTGAGGAGACCGAACCGCCCGCGGCGGCCGATGCTGCCGACGACATCGACACCGATCTGGCTGTTGCACAGACGCCGCCGGCGCCGGCGCAGCGTGATTCGCGGCGAGTCATCCTGACCGTGGTCGCGGCGACCCTGATCGTCGTGATCTCGCTCGGACTGGTCGGGCTGGGCGGCTGGATGATGTGGCAGCACCACAAAACCGACGCGGATGCGCGCCAGCGGGCCGAATATGCGGCCGGCGCGAGCCAGGGCGTGGTGAACCTGATGTCCTTGGATTTCAACCATGCCAAGCAGGATGTGCAGCGCATCATCGACAGCACCGCCGGGGACTTCAAGAAGGATTTCCAAGCCCAGGCAGGCGATTTCGTCAAGGTGGCCGAGTCGTCGAAGGCGGTCACCGTGGCGACGGTGAATGCCACGGCGGTGCAGTCGATGACCGAGAACACCGCCAACGTATTGCTCGCGGTGACCACCCGGGTGTCCAACGCCGTCAGCAAGGAACAGCAGCCCAGGTCATGGCGGCTCAGTGTCGACGTGGTCCGCGACGGCGGCCAGATCAAGCTAGCGAAAGTCGAGTTCGTGCCGTGACCGCAGAAGATGACGAAGCCACTACGGCGGCAACCGATGTCGAGCCCGCGGCCGAGGAGCCGACGGCCGGCACGCCGGCCGAATCCGAGGCCGGCGGTGAATCGCTTCGGACCCGGCGGGCCCGGGTGTTGTTGCCGGCGCTGTTGGCGCTGATGCTGGCGGTGGCCTCGAGCTTCGCCGTGTGGGTGTATCTGAAGCAGTACCGCCCGGATCAGCAGACCGACGCCGCGGTGGCCGAGACGGTGGTCAAGGCCGCATCCGATGGCGCCGTCGCGATGCTGTCGTACGCCCCGCAGACGATGGACAAGGACTTCGCGTCGGCGAAATCCCACCTCACCGGCGACTTCGTCAAGTTCTACACGGACTTCACCAACAGCGTCGTGACCCGCGCGGTCAAGGAGAAGTCCGTCAAGACGGAGGCGACGGTCGTGCGGGCCGCTGTCTCCGATCTGTCGCCGGAGTCGGCGCTCGTGTTGGCATTCATCAACCAGACCACGGTGAGCAAGGACAATCCGGACGGCACGTTCGCCCAGAGCGCGGTGAAGATTTCCATGAAGAAGATCGACGGCGCCTGGTTGATCTCCGCTTTCGACCCGGTCTAGTTCGCGGCGAGCGGTTCAGATTCCTGTCCGCGTCCGAGCCGGCCGAGCAGGCGCTCGGCGACCTGCACGTCGTGTGCGAATGTCACCTTGAAGTTCTGGGCCGATCCGGCGATCGCGTGGACCTCGATGTCGGTGAAGCGCTCCACGCACGACGAGGTGTCGGTGCCCTCGAACCCGGCAGCCGCCGCGTCCTGGTACGCCTGCCACAGCGGTGCGGCGCGAAAAGCCTGCGGTGTCTGCACCCGCACCAACGACTGGTCGATGGCGCTGAGCCCGTTCTCGGTCAGGCGCAGCACGTCGCCCGATGGCAGCACCGGTATGGCGCCGCCCCGCTCGCGTGCCGTCGTGACGGCGGTGTCCATCAGGTCGGCACCGGCCAGCGGACGGGCGGCGTCGTGGATCAGCACCACGTCGACGGCGCCGGCATCGATATCGGCCGCGAGGTAGCTCAGCACGTTGTGTTCGGAGCCGTGCCGCGAGTCACCGCCTTCGACGAATTCGACTGTGGTGCTGGGGAGTTCGTCGGCCATGAGGCGAACCACCTGGTCGCGCTCACCGCGGCGGAACACCAGGATGGTGCGGGCGACCCGGGGGCTGGCGGCCACGGCCGCCACCGACCACGCCACCATGCTGCGGCCGGCCAGTTGCAGGTAGGCCTTGTTGCCGTCGGCCCCGACCCGGGATCCGATGCCGGCGGCAAGGACGACGCCGACGGCGATCGGGGGAGCGGACACGTCTTCACGGTAGTGGGACGACAGCGGGGATCTGCGGCAGGCTTACCGTGATGCGGCCCGGACGGGGCCCGGATCGTTGAAGGGACACGGCATGCATGGGACGCAGCAGGACGCTCCCGACCCACACAGCGCGGTGCGCGCCCATCGATTGACACCGATGCGGGGACGCGATCCGCATGAAAGGCACCGCGTCGCCACTCCGCTGGAGCTGCTGTTCGACCTGACCTTCGTCGTCGCATTCGGGGTCGCGGCGTCAGAACTGTCGCACATGCTGGCCGCGGGCCACATTGGCGCCGGCATCACGGGCTTCGTGTTCTCCACCTTCGCGATCTGCCTGGCGTGGATCAACTTCACCTGGTTCGCCTCGGCGTACGACACCGATGACTGGGTGTTCCGCCTGATGACCATGATCGAGATGGTCGGCGTACTGATCCTGGCGCTCGGATTGCCCGCGTTCTACGCCTCGATCGAGCACGGCCACCACGTCGACAACGCGGTGCTGGTCGCGGGTTACGTCGTGATGCGAATTGCGTTGGTGGGCCAGTGGTTACGGGCCGCGAAGCAGGATCCGTCACGGCGTGCGGCGGCGATGACGTACGTCTGGATCGTGGCGGTGGTCCAGGTGGGCTGGGTCGGCACTGTGTTCCTGCCGACGAGTGTGCCCGTGACACTGGGTTTCTGGGTGCTGTTGGCGCTCATCGAACTGGGCGGCCCGATGATCGCCGAGACCAAGTGCGGCGGAACCCCGTGGCACGCGCACCACATCGCCGAACGCTACGGACTGCTCGCGATCATCGCGCTCGGGGAGGGCGTCGTCGGGACCGTCGCCTCACTGTCGGCTGTCGTCGGCGAGCACGGCTGGTCGTGGGACGCGGTGCTGCTGGCCATCGCGGGCACGGCCCTGACCTTCGGCATGTGGTGGGTGTACTTCATGGTGCCGTCAGCCGACGCCCTGCACGCGCACCGCGAGCGGGGCTTCTGGTTCGGGTACCTGCACATGCCGGTGTACGGCGCCATCGTCGCGACCGGTGCCGGCCTGCACACCGCCGCGTACTACATCCAGCACCACTCGACGCTGGGATCGGTGGCCACGGTGCTCAGCGTGGTGATCCCGGTCGGCGTCTACATCGCGTTGGTCTACGTGCTGTACGCGCTGATGCTGCGCTCGGTGGACGCCCTGCACGTGCTGCTTGTGGTGGTGACTGCGCTGGTCCTGATCGCGACGGTGGTGCTCGCCGCAGTCGGGGTGCCGATGGCGCTCTGTCTGTTGGTGGCCAGCCTGGCGCCGATGGTGAGCGTGGCCGGGTTCGAGATCATCGGGCACCGGCACGTCGCCGAGGCGGTCGCGCGCCAAACGTGACGTTGAGCAGGCACGTCTGGGACAAAAGCGCACTGGTGTGGCTAACGGGTCGGAAGAGGTAGCTGTCATATCCTGAGACGCGTGGCAATTTCGCGTCGTGACCTGCTGAAATACGCTGCAGCCGCGCCGGCGGCGGTCGGCCTGGGGGCCGGGTTGCAATCGGTGCTCGGCGCGACGACCGCCTCGGCGGCCCCGTACGGAGTGTTGCTGGACTACGCGGCGGGGGTGCTCAGCGCGTCCGATATCCGGTCGGCCGGGGCGCTGGGCGCCATCCGGTATGTCTCGGACCGGCGGCCGGGCGGGGCGTGGATGCTGGGCAAGCCCATCGAGCTGCCGGAGGCGCGTGACCTTTACAAGGGCGGCCTCAAGATCGTCTCGTGTTACCAGTACGGCAAGGAGTCGACGGCCGACTGGCTGGGCGGGCACGCCGCCGGCGTGCAGCACGCCCAGCGCGGGTTCGCGTTGCACACCGCGGCGGGTGGTCCGGTCGGGGCGCCGATCTACGCGTCCATCGACGACGATCCGACTCCGGCCCAGTACAAGGCGCAGGTTGCCCCGTACCTGCGCGGCTGGGAATCGGTGCTGGGTCACCAGCGGGTCGGGGTGTACGCCAACTCCAAGACCATCGAGTGGGCCGTGCAGGACGGCTTGGGGTCGTACTTCTGGCAGCACAACTGGGGCTCGCCCGGTGGTGCCGCGCATCCGGCGGCGGCACTGCATCAGGTGGAGATCGACAAGCGTCACGTCGGGGGAGTCGGCGTCGACATCAACCACATTCTCAAGCCACGCTTCGGGCAGTGGGACTGACGGCCGCGCAGATTACCGCTCAGTAGTTAGCTGGCGGCCGGCTCTAAGAAAACGAGATGAAACCGCAGCAAATGGCGGCTCGGTAACTTACCGCCCGTATAGACACACAGACCGTCATTGTCGAGTGTTTTCTGGAACGGGTCTTTTCCTACTCATTAGTAAGGTTCGGCACCGTCACAAGCATGGTCACGATTTGATAACAATACCGCTTTGATCAGCGATGTTGTTGCTACTCGACCGTAACCAGCCGCCAACAGGACGTTTGTCCTGTTGGGTACGGGCAGTCCCACGACGCGGTGTTACCCACGTAGGTGGTTACCGATCCGTAGAACTCGTTGGTAACCATTTCCGGCCGAAAAACGCCGCGAATCTTATGACACTCTTAGTGCAGTCGGCCCGGCTCTCAGGCACCCGAAAAATCGGGAGCCAGACGTAGCACGGGCCTCACGTGATCCGACGTCGCATCGCGTTGCCCCAGGGCCGACTACCAAGACCAAGCACCTGACCGGTTCGCGCGGCAAAGACGAGAGGGACGCATGACGATCAACGAGCACCGCAATGTGACCAGTGGCAACACCGAGGCGGTGGCGGCGAGCGCACATGCTCTCGTGGACCTGCTGAACGCCGGCGAGCCGTATGCCGTCGCGTTCGGTGGTCAGGGTGCCTCGTGGCTGGAGAACCTCGAAGAGCTCGTCAGCTCGGCCGGCATCGAATCCGAGCTCAGCGAGATCGTCGGCGAAGCGGCCCTGCTGCTGGAGCCCGTCGCGCGCGAGCTCGTCGTCGTACGGCCCATCGGCTTCGAGCCCATGCAGTGGGTGCGCGCCCTCGCCGCCGACGAGCCGCTGCCGTCGGCCAAGCAGCTGACCACCGCCGCCATCTCCGGCCCCGGCATCCTGCTGGCCCAGATGGCCGCCATTCGCGCCGTGCAGCGTCAGGGCCTCGACCTGGCCGGCACCCCGCCCGTCGCCGTCGCCGGCCACTCGCAGGGCATCATCGCCGCCGAGGCGCTCAAGGCCAACGGCACCCGCGACGCCGAACTCCTCGCGCTCCTCCAGCTCATCGGTGCCGCCGGCTCGCTCGTGTCGCGCCGCCGCGGCATGGTCGGCCGCGGCGACAAGTCGCCGATGGTGTCGGTCACCAACGTCGACCCCGAGCGCATCGCCGAACTGCTCGAAGACTTCTCCAAGGACGTCCGCACCGTCCTGCCGCCGGTCCTGTCGATCCGCAACGGCCGCCGCAGCGTCGTCATCACCGGAACCCCGGAGCAGCTGGCCCGCTTCGAGCTGTACTGCAGCAAGATCACCGAGAAGGACGAGGCCGAGCGCAAGAACAAGCTGCGCGGCGGCGCCGTCTTCAGCCCGGTCTTCCAGGGCGTGCAGGTCGAGGTCGGCTTCCACACCCCGCGCCTGGCCGACGGCATCGAGGTCGTCGACCGCTGGGCCGCCAAATGCGGTATCGACACCGAGCTGGCCCACGCGATGACCGAAGCCATCTTCGTCAAGCCCATCGACTGGGTCGCCGAGGTCGAGCGCATGCACGATGCCGGTGCCCGCTGGATCATCGACCTCGGCCCGAGCGACACCGTCACCCGCCTGACCTCGCCGATCATCCGCGGCCTCGGCATCGGCATCGTGCCCGCCGCCACCCGCGCCGGCCAGCGTTCGCTGTTCACCGTTGGCGCCGCCCCGGTCGTGCAGCCCGCGTGGTCCAGCTTCGCGCCGACGGCGGTCGAGCTGCCCAACGGCGACGTCAAGCTGTCAACCAAGTTCACCCGCCTGACCGGTCGCTCGCCGATCCTGCTCGCCGGCATGACCCCGACGACCGTCGACGCCAAGATCGTCGCCGCGGCCGCCAACGCCGGCCACTGGGCCGAGCTGGCCGGTGGCGGTCAGGTCACCGAGGAGATCTTCGAGAACCGCGTCGCCGAGCTGACGCAGCTGCTCGAGCCGGGACGCGCCATCCAATTCAACTCGCTGTTCCTGGACCCCTACCTGTGGAAGCTGCAGCTGGGCGGCAAGCGCATCGTGCAGAAGGCGCGCCAGTCGGGCGCCCCGATCGACGGTGTCATCGTCACCGCCGGCATCCCCGAGCTCGACGAGGCCGTCGCGCTGATCGAGGAACTGCACGAGATCGGCATCACCAACGTGGTGTTCAAGCCGGGCACCGTGGACCAGATCAAGTCGGTCATCAAGATCGCCGAAGAGGTCCCGGACCGGGAGATCATCGTCCACGTCGAGGGCGGCCGCGCCGGTGGCCACCACTCGTGGGAGGACCTCGACGACCTGCTCGTCAGCACCTACTCGGACCTGCGCAAGCAGGCCAACCTGACCATCTGCGTCGGTGGTGGCATCGGCACGCCAGAGCGCGCCGCCGAGTACCTGTCCGGCCGCTGGGCCGAGACCTACGGCTTCCCGCTGATGCCGGTCGACGGCATCCTGGTCGGCACCGCCGCCATGGCCACCCTCGAGGCCACCACCTCGCCTCAGGTCAAGCAGCTGCTGGTCGACACCAAGGGCACCGATCACTGGGTCGGCGCCGGTAAGGCCCAGGGCGGCATGGCTTCCGGCCGCAGCCAGCTGGGCGCGGACATCCACGAGATCGACAACACCGCGTCGCGTTGCGGCCGCCTGCTCGACGAGGTCGCCGGTGACGCCGACGCCGTCGCCGAGCGCCGCGACGAGATCATCGCCGCGATGGCCAACACCGCCAAGCCGTACTTCGGTGACGTCGCGGACATGACCTACCAGCAGTGGCTGCAGCGCTACGTCGAACTCGCGATCGGCGACGGCAGCAGCACCGCCGACACCAAGCGCGACCACTCGCCGTGGCTCGACATCACCTGGCGCGACCGCTTCGAGGAGATGCTGCAGCGTGCCGAGGCCCGCCTGAACCCGGCCGACGCCGGCCGCATCGAGACGCTGTTCCCGGCGACCGCGGAAGGTGAAGCGCTGCTTGAGGATCCGCAGCGCGCCATCGCCGAGCTGCTCGCCCGGTACCCGGAGGCCGAGACCCTGCGCCTGCACCCGGCAGACGTCCCGTTCTTCATCACGCTGTGCAAGACGCTCGGCAAGCCCGTCAACTTCGTCCCGGTCATCGACAAGGACGTGCGCCGCTGGTGGCGCAGCGACTCGCTGTGGCAGGCGCACGACGCCCGCTACGACGCCGACCAGGTCTGCATCATCCCCGGGACCGCTGCCGTCGCCGGCATCACCCGCGTCGACGAGCCCGTCGGCGAGCTGCTGGACCGCTTCGAGCAGGCCGCCATCGACGAGGTGCTGGCCGCCGGCGTGAAGCCGGTTCCGGTCGTCTCGCGCCGCCAGGCCCGTGCCGACATCACCGGCCCGCTGGCCGTCGTCCTCGACTCGCCCGACGTGCTGTGGGCCGGCCGCACCGCCATCAACCCGGTGCACCGCATCGGCGCCCCGAGTGAGTGGCAGGTCAACGAAAACCGTTCGGCCACACACCCGTCCACCGGTTCCCGGCTGGAACTCGACGGTGACGGCGTCGTCCTGAACGTGCCGCTGTCCGACATCTGGATCGCGATCCGCTTCACCCTGCCGACCGCCACCGTGAACGGCGGCATGCCGGTCGTCACCACCGAGGACGCCTCGGCCGCGATGCGCGCAGTGCTCGCCATCGCCGCGGGTGCCGACGGCGTCGACGCCCTGCCGGCCGTCACCGACAACGTCGCGACCGTCACCGCGCAGTGGGACCCCGAAGAGGTCGCCGACCACACCGGCGTCACCGCCACCTTCGGCGCCCCGCTGGCGCCGGGCCTGACGCTGGTGCCCGACGCGCTCGTCGGCCGCTGCTGGCCGGCCGTGTTCTCGGTCATCGGCGCTGCCGTCACCGACGACGGCATCCCGGTCGTCGAAGGTCTGCTGAGCCTGGTCCACCTGGACCACGCCGCGCACCTGCTGGCCCCGATGCCGGCCGAGAAGGCCGAATTGACCGTCACCGCAACGGCTTCCGCCGCGGTCGACACCGAGGTCGGCCGTGTGGTCCCGGTGGAGGTGATCATCCGGGAAGGTGTAGGCGCCGAGGGCATCATCCTTGCCCGCCTCGAAGAGCGCTTCGCCATCCGCGGCCGCAGCGGTGCCGCCGAGCTGACCGACCCGGTCCGCGCCGGCGGTGCGATCACCGACAACGCCACCGAGACGCCGCGCCGTCGTCGCCGCGACGTCACCGTCACCGCGCCGGTCGACATGAGTGCCTTCGCCGTGGTGTCGGGTGACCACAACCCGATCCACACCGACCGCGCCGCCGCGCTGCTGGCCGGCCTGAAATCGCCCATCGTGCACGGCATGTGGCTGTCCGCCGCCGCCCAGCACGTGGTCACCGCCACCGACGGCCGCGCCACCCCGCCGGCCCGCCTGGTCGGCTGGACCTCGCGCTTCCTGGGCATGGTGCTGCCGGGCGACGAGATCGAGTTCCGCGTCGACCGCGTCGGCATCGACCGCGGCGCCGAGATCATCGAGGTCACCGCGAAGGTCGGCGGCGACCTGGTGATGGCCGCGACCGCGCAGCTGGCCGCGCCCAAGACCGTCTACGCCTTCCCGGGCCAGGGCATCCAGCACAAGGGCATGGGCATGGAGGTCCGTGCCCGCTCCAAGGCCGCCCGCAAGATCTGGGACTCCGCGGACAAGTTCACCCGCGAGACCCTGGGCTTCTCGGTGCTGCACGTGGTCCGGGACAACCCGACCAGCATCATCGCCAGCGGCGTGCACTACCACCACCCGGACGGCGTGCTGTTCCTGACGCAGTTCACCCAGGTGGCCATGGCCACCGTCGCGGCCGCCCAGGTGGCCGAGATGCGCGAGCAGGGTGCGTTCGTCGAGGGCGCCATCGCCTGCGGCCACTCCGTCGGTGAGTACACCGCGCTGGCCTGCGTGTCCGGCGTGTACGAGCTCGAGGCGCTGCTCGAGGTCGTGTTCCACCGCGGCAGCAAGATGCACGACATCGTCCCGCGTGACGCCAAGGGCCGGTCGGACTACCGCCTGGCCGCCATCCGGCCGTCGCAGATCGACCTGGACGACAACGACGTCACCGACTTCGTCGCCGGTATCGCCGAGGAGACCGGTGAGTTCCTGCAGATCGTGAACTTCAACCTGCGTGGTTCGCAGTACGCGATCGCCGGTACCGTCCGCGGCCTCGAGGCCCTGGAGGCCGAGATCGAGCGTCGTCGCGAAATCACCGGTGGCAAGCGCTCGTTCATCCTCGTCCCCGGTATCGACGTGCCGTTCCACTCCGAGGTGCTGCGGGTCGGCGTCGCCGACTTCCGCCGCGCACTGGACCGCGTCATGCCGCACGGGCAGGACCCGGAACTGCTGGTCGGCAAGTACATCCCGAACCTGGTGCCGCGGCCCTTCACCCTGGACAAGGACTTCATCCAGGAGATCCGCGACCTGGTGCCGGCCGAGCCGCTCGACGAGATCCTCGCCGACTACGACACCTGGCGCCGGGACAACCCGTCCGAGCTGATGCGCAAGACGGTCATCGAGCTGCTGGCCTGGCAGTTCGCCAGCCCGGTCCGCTGGATCGAGACGCAGGACCTGCTGTTCATCGAGGAAGCCGCCGGCGGCCTCGGGGTCGAGCGGTTCGTCGAGGTCGGCGTGAAGACCATGCCGACGGTTGCCGGTCTGGCCACCAACACGCTGAAGCTCCCGGAGTACTCGCACAACACCACCGAGGTGCTCAACGTCGAGCGCGACGCCGCGGTGCTGTTCGCGACCGACACCGACCCGGAGCCCGAGGACGATGCCCCCGCCGCGCCCGCAGCCGAGGCCCCGGCGGAAGCCGTTGCCGCAGCACCGGTTCCGGCCGCCGCTCCCGCGGCGCCCGCCGGTGGCCCGCGTCCGGACGACATCACGTACGACGCCGCCGACGCCACCATGGCGCTCATCGCGCTGTCGGCGAAGATGCGCATCGACCAGATCGAGCCGCTGGACTCCATCGAGTCGATCACCGACGGTGCGTCGTCGCGACGCAACCAGCTGCTCGTCGACCTGGGTTCGGAGCTGAACCTCGGCGCCATCGACGGTGCCGCGGAAGCCGACCTGGCCGGTCTGAAGGGACAGGTCACCAAGCTGGCCCGTACCTACAAGCCGTTCGGTCCCGTCCTCTCCGACGCGATCAACGACCAGCTGCGCACGGTGCTCGGCCCCTCGGGCAAGCGTCCGGCGTACATCGCCGAGCGCGTCAGCAAGGCCTGGGAACTGGGCCCCGGCTGGGCCAAGCACGTCACCGCCGAGGTGGCGCTGGGCACCCGTGAGGGCAGCAGTGTCCGTGGCGGCGAGATGGGTGGCCTGCACTCCGGTGCATTGGCCGACGCGAACGCCGTCGACAAGGTCATCGACGCCGCGGTCACCGCGGTCGGTGCGCGTAAGGGCATCGCCGTGTCGCTGCCGTCCGCCGGCGGTGCCGGTGGCGGTGTGGTCGACTCGGCCGCGCTCAACGAATTCGCCGAGAAGGTCACCGGGCCCAACGGTGTGCTGGCCGGCGCCGCCCGGCTGATCCTGGGCGAGCTGGGTCTGCAGACGCCGGTGTCCGCACCGGACGCCACCGACTCCGAGCTGATCGACCTCGTGACCGCCGAATTGGGTTCGGACTGGCCGCGTTTGGTGGCTCCGTCGTTCGACGCCCGCAAGGCCGTGCTGTTCGACGACCGCTGGGCCAGCGCCCGTGAGGACCTGGCACGCATCTGGCTGCTCGACGAGGACGACGTCAACCGCGACTGGGCCAAGCTCTCCGAGAGCTTCGAAGGTGCCGGACACGTGGTGGCCACGCAGGCCAGCTGGTGGCAGGGCAAGGCGCTCGCCGCCGGCCGCACCCTCCACGCCGCGCTGTACGGCCGCGCGGCCGCCGGTGCGGAGAACCCGGAGAAGGGCCGCTACGCCAACGAGGTCGCGGTCGTCACCGGTGCCTCCAAGGGCTCGATCGCGTCGTCCGTGGTGGGCCAGCTGCTCGCCGGTGGCGCCTCGGTTATCGCGACCACGTCCAAGCTGGACGACAGCCGGTTGGCGTTCTACCGGACGCTGTACCGCGACAACGCCCGCTTCGGTGCCCAGCTGTGGGTCGTGCCCGCAAACATGGCCTCCTACAGCGACATTGACGCGCTGGTCGAGTGGGTCGGCAACGAGCAGGTCGAGAACCTGGGCCCCAAGGCCATCCACCTCAAGGACGCGCAGACCCCGACGCTGCTGTTCCCGTTCGCCGCACCGCGCGTCGCCGGGGACCTGTCGGAGGCCGGCGCCCGTGCCGAGATGGAGATGAAGGTCCTGCTGTGGGCCGTGCAGCGGCTCATCGGTGGGCTCTCGCACATCGGCTCCGAGCGTGACATCGCGTCGCGTCTGCACGTGGTGCTGCCCGGTTCGCCGAACCGCGGCATGTTCGGTGGCGACGGCGCCTACGGCGAGTCGAAGGCTGCGCTCGACGCGGTCGTCGCCCGCTGGAAGGCGGAAACCTCGTGGTCGCAACGAGTTTCGCTGGCGCACGCGCTGATCGGCTGGACCAAGGGCACCGGCCTGATGGGCCACAACGACGCCATCGTGGGTGCCGTCGAGGAAGCCGGTGTCATCACGTACACCACCGAAGAGATGGCCTCGATGCTGCTGAATCTGTGCAGCATCGATGCCAAGGTGTCGGCCGCCCGTGAGCCCATTCAGGTCGACCTGACCGGTGGCCTCGGCGACATCGAGCTCGACATGGCCGAGCTGGCCGCCAAGGCCCGCGAGGAGATGGTGGCCGAGGCTGCTGTCGACGAGGAAGACCTCGAAGGCACCATCTCGGCGCTGCCGTCACCGCCGCGTGGCTACCAGGCCGCGCCGGCTCCGGAGTGGGCCGACCTCGACATCGACCCGGCCGACATGGTCGTGCTGGTGTCCGGTGCCGAACTCGGCCCGTACGGCTCGTCGCGCACCCGCTTCGAGATGGAGGTCTCCGGCGAGCTGTCGGCCGCAGGCGTCCTGGAGCTGGCCTGGACCACCGGTCTGGTCAAGTGGGAAGACGACCCTAAGCCGGGCTGGTACGACACCAACACCGGTGAGCTGGTCGACGAGTCCGAGCTCGTCGAGCGCTACCACGACGTCGTGCTGGAGCGCGTCGGCATCCGCGAGTGGGTGGACGACGGCGCTATCGATCCCGATCACGCTGCGCCGCTGCTGGTTTCGGTGTTCCTCGACAAGGACTTCTCCTTCGTCGTGTCCGCCGAGGCCGACGCCCGGGCGTTCCACCAGTTCGATCCGGAGCACACCGTCATCGCGCCGGTGCCGGACAGCAGCGACTGGCAGGTCACCCGCAAGGCCGGTACCGAGATCCGCGTGCCGCGCAAAGTCAAGCTGTCGCGGACCGTCGGCGCCCAGGTGCCGACCGGCTTCGACCCGCAGGTCTACGGCGTCACGCCGGACATGGCCAGCTCGATCGACCGCCTGGCGCTGTGGAACCTGGTCACCACCGTAGATGCGTTCCTGTCGGCCGGCTTCTCGCCGGAAGAGCTGATGCGCTGGGTGCACCCGAGCCTCGTGGCCTCCACACAGGGCACCGGTATGGGCGGCATGACCTCGATGCAGACCATGTACCACGGCAACCTGCTGGGCCGGAACAAGCCGAACGACATCCTGCAGGAAGTTCTGCCGAACGTCTTCGCCGGTCACGTCGTGCAGTCGTACATCGGTAGCTACGGCGCGATGATCCACCCGGTCGGCGCGTGCGCCACCGCGGCGGTGTCGGTCGAAGAAGGTGTCGACAAGATCCGTTTGGGCAAGGCCGAATTCGTGGTCGCCGGTGGTTACGACGACCTGACACTGGAAGCCATCATCGGCTTCGGCGACATGTCGGCCACCGCCGAGACCGCGATGATGCGGGCCCGCGGCATCAGCGACTCGAAGTTCTCGCGTGCCAACGACCGTCGTCGTCTCGGCTTCGTTGAAGGCCAGGGCGGTGGCACCGTCCTGCTGGCCCGTGGTGACCTCGCGGTGAAGATGGGCCTGCCCATCCAGGCTGTCGTCGCCTACGTGTCGTCGTTCGGTGACGGTGTGCACACCTCGATCCCGGCCCCGGGCCTGGGCGCGCTGGGTGCCGGCCGTGGTGGACGTCAGTCGCAGCTGGTGCGCGACCTGGCCAAGCTGGGCGTCACCCCGGACGACATCGCGGTGATCTCCAAGCACGACACCTCGACGCTGGCCAACGACCCCAACGAGACCGAGCTGCACGAGCGCCTCGCCGCCTCGATGGGCCGGTCCCCGGGCAACCCGCTGTTCATCGTCAGCCAGAAGAGCCTGACCGGACACAGCAAGGGTGGCGCCGCGGCGTTCCAGATGCTGGGTCTGTGCCAGATTCTGCGCGACGGCGTCATCCCGCCGAACCGCAGCCTGGACTGCGTCGACGACGAGCTGTCCAACGCGCAGCACTTCGTGTGGGTCCGCGAGACGCTGAAGTTCGGCGACCGCCTGCCGATCAAGGCCGGTCTGGTGACCAGCCTCGGCTTCGGTCACGTGTCGGGCCTCATCGCTCTGGTGCACCCGCAGGCGCTGGTGGCGGCCCTCGATCCGGCCGAGCGCGAGGACTACCTGCGCCGTGCCGGTGAGCGGGTCCTGGCCGGTCAGCACCGGTTGGCGTCGGCGATCGCCGGTGGGCGCGCGCTGTACGAGAAGCCGGCCGACCGCCGCTTCAACCACGATGCGCCGGAGAAGCGTCAGGAAGCCGACATGCTGCTCGACGCCGATGCGCGTCTGGGCGAGGACGGGTGGTACGCCCGCTCGTGAGGCCTTCTGAGGTATCGGGATTGGGTCCGCTAGGTTGTTGCCCATGAGCATCCTGGGTGTGGGCATCGACCTGGTCTCGATTCCGGATTTCGCCGAGCAGGTCGACCAGCCGGGCACCGTCTTCGCGGAGACGTTCACCCCAGGTGAGCGCCGTGACGCCGCCGACAAGAGTTCGTCGGCGGCACGGCACCTGGCAGCCCGCTGGGCGGCCAAGGAGGCCGTGATCAAGGCGTGGTCGGGCTCGCGGTTCTCGAAGCGTCCGGTGCTGCCCGAGGGCATCCACCGCGACATCGAGGTCGTCACCGACATGTGGGGCCGGCCCAAGGTGCGGCTGTCCGGCGAGATCGCCGAGCACCTCAAGGGCGTGGCCATCCACGTGTCCCTGACCCACGAGGGCGACACCGCGGCCGCGGTCGCGGTGCTCGAGCAGGACTAGTTCTTCTCTGCGCGAGCAGACGTGAATACCCCCAAAATCAGCAGATTTTGGGGGTATTCACGTCTACTCGCCAGCGTGAGCGGCCCGGTCAGTCTTTGCGGCCCGTGACCGCGAGGCTGACACCGAGGCCGACCATGGCCAGGCCGCCGGCACCGCCGATGGCCGCGATGCGCCGCGGCGACTGCGCGAACCAGTCTCGGGCCAGCCCGGCCGCCAAAGCCCAAATGCTGTCAGAGGTCACCGCGATGGCGAGGAACACGACACCCAAAATGAGCATCTGAGTCGATACGTGCCCGACTGCGGGGTCGACCACCTGCGGTAGTGCCGCGACGAAAAACACGATCGTCTTGGGATTGGTCATTCCGACGACGAAGCCGTCGGCAAGCACCCGGAGCGGCCGGATCGAGGACGCGCCACCCGTGAGCGCCTCACCGAGGGCGTGCCGATGCCGGATGGCTTGGACGCCAAGATAAATCAGGTATGCGACACCGATCGATTTGATGATGCCGAAAGCCAGCGCCGAAGCGTAGATGAGTGCACCGGCGCCCAGGGCCACGGCGAGGATCTGTACATAGGCGCCCATCGCATTGCCTGCCACTGTCAGCAACGCCTGGCGCCGTCCGACCGTCAGCGCCCGGCCAACAGTGAACAAGACGCTCGGGCCGGGTACCACGATCACCAAGAACGAGATCAGCCCGAACGCCAACAGATGACCCATCGACGGCATGCGGTGACGATACGCCGGTTGGTGAGGGCGCGCACTACGCTCGATGTCATGGCTGATCTCGTCGCCCGCGTCCGTGAGGTGCTGCCGTCGGTGCGTGCCGACCTGGAGGACCTGGTCCGCATCCAGTCGGTGTGGGCCGACCCGGCCCGGCACGCCGAGGTACACCGCAGCGCCGCGCTGACCGCAAAGCTGTTGTCCGAGGCGGGGTTCGGTGAGGTGCACATCGTCCAGGAGGGTGGGGCGCCGGCCGTCATCGCCCGCCACCCGGCGCCGGAGGGCGCGCCGACCGTCCTGCTGTATGCGCACCACGACGTGCAGCCCGAGGGCGACGCCGCGCAGTGGGCGTCGGAACCGTTCGAACCGACCGAGCGCGACGGCCGCCTCTACGGCCGCGGCAGCGCCGACGACAAGGCCGGCATCGCCGTGCACCTGGCCGCCATGCGGGCCCACGGCGGCAACCCGCCCGTCGGCGTGACGGTTTTCGTTGAGGGCGAAGAGGAATCGGGCTCGCCGTCTCTGGGTGCCCTGCTCGCTGCGCATCGCGACCTGCTGGCGGCCGACGTCATCGTCATCGCCGATTCGGACAACTGGAGCACCGAGACGCCCGCGTTGACGGTGTCATTGCGCGGCCTTGCCGACTGCGTCGTCGAGGTGGCGACACTGGACCACGGCCTGCACTCCGGGCTGTGGGGCGGCGTGGTGCCCGACGCGCTGAGCGCTCTGGTGCGGCTGCTGGCCACGTTGCATGACGACGACGGCAACGTTGCGGTCGAAGGGTTGTACGAGGGCACCGCCGCCGACGTCGACCGGGGGCCCGACTGGGTCGCCACCGAGACCGGCATGCTCGACGGCGTGCAGCAGATCGGTTCCGGCTCTGTGGTGCAACGACTTTGGGCCAAGCCGGCCATCACGGTCATCGGCATCGACACCACGTCGATCGCCAAGGCGTCGAACACGCTGATTCCGCGGGCGCGGGCGAAGGTCAGCATGCGGGTGGCCCCGGGTGGGGATGCGCTGGCGCATCTGGCCGCGCTGACGCGGCATCTGGAGAGTCACGCGCCCTGGGGCGCCAAGGTCACCGTGACCCCGGGTGACGTCGGCCAGCCGTATGCCATCGACGCCAGTGGTGCGGTGTACGACGCGGCGCGCTCGGCGTTCACGCAGGCGTGGGGGGTGGCCCCGGTGGACATGGGGATGGGCGGATCGATCCCGTTCATCGCCGAATTCGCCGAGACCTTCCCCGACGCAACGATTTTGGTCACCGGCGTCGAGGACCCCGGCACCCAGGCGCACAGCATCAACGAGAGCCTGCACCTGGGCGTGCTGGAGAAGGCCGCGATCTCCGAAGCGCTGTTGTTGGACGCGCTCGGGCGCTAGGACGTCCGCGTATTCGACACGAGTCTCTGTGGCATGTTCGATCTGGACCTGTCATCACCGGCTGACAATGTCCGGTTTTGTGACAATGTCACGATTTGCGACGGGTCTGGATCGAACACGTTGGGGTGAGCGGCTGCGCGCGCTCGGTCAGAACGACTCGGGGTCTCTTTGTACCGACTCGGGCACCGGGTGCTGGTAGAGCCGAGAGGCGTTCTCCCAGGTGATCTTTCGGATCACGTCGGCGGGCAGGTTGCCGATCTCCTCGTGGATGGTTGCCTGTGTGTGCGGCCAGGTCGAGTCGCAGTGCGGGTAGTCGGCTTCGAGCATGATGTTGTCGACGCCGATGCGGTCGCGCTGCACGAACGACGACTGGTCCTCGACGGCGCAGAACCAGAAGTTGCGGGTGAAAACCTCAGCCGGGGTGAGCTTTTCGCCGAGCCGTTCCCAAGTGCCGTACATCGAGTGGTAGCTCAGCATGTGGTCGAGCCGGTCCAGCAGCCCGGCGACCCAGCCGATGCCGCCCTCGGACAGGCAGATCTTGAGTTCCGGAAACCGGCTGGGCAGGCCGGAATACAGCCAGTCGACGGCCGCCGAGATGGCGTAGGCGAAGAACAGCACGCCCTGCACGTCCGGCGGCGCGTCCGGGGTGGTGGAGGGGGAGGAGCCCGATGATCCGATGTGCAGGTTCACGACCGTGCCGGTCTCGGCGCAGGCCGCCATCATCGGATCCCAGTAGCCCGAGTGGATGGTCGGCAGGCCCAGCATCGCCGGGTTCTCACTGAAAGTCATGGCATGGAAGCCACGTTCGGCGTTCTCGTAGATCATCTTGGCGCCCACTTCGGGGTCCAGCAGCCACGGGAGCTGACAGGGGATGATCCGGTCCGGATACGAGCCGGCCCACACATCGAAGTGCCAGTCGTTCCAGGCCCGCACCGAGGCCATCGCCAGGTCGCGGTCGGTGGTGACCTGCTGCAGGCGCTGGCCCGCGAATCCCGGCAGGAACGACGGGAAGTTCAGGGACGCGTACACCCCGTTCAGGTCCATGTCCCGCACGCGTTCGTGGATATCCCAAGCGCCCCGGCGCATCTCGTCGAACCGGACCGGCTCGAAGCCGTACTCGGACACCGGACGGCCGACCACGGCGTTGAACCCGACGTTGGGTAGCTCCTGGCCGTCGTACACCCAGGTCTGGCCGCCGCCCGCGGTGTCGACGACCCGCGGCGCCCGGTCGGCGAACCTGCTCGGCAGCCGCCCGGTGAAGGTGTCGGGTGGCTCGACGATGTGGTCGTCGACCGAGATCACGGTGTAGCGGCGCGCGGCACGTGGCGGGTCTGGCAGCAGCGTGACGGTGCGGTCCGCGCCGGTCTTGGCGACGGTGAAATCGAGATTGGCGGCCAGATCGTCGATGGATTTCATGTCGTACCAACGCCTTTACTGGAGAACGGACGGATCGGATTTGATGGTCATGCGGGCAGCGCCGGCCCAGTACACGTCGGCCGCGCGCTCGATCAGGGAGGACTTCATGCCGACCATGTCGGACCACTTCATCTCGCTCGGCTTCAGGCCCGTCAGCAGGACGTCGTAGGCCAGCTTGCAGACCCGCTCGATGGAAGCCGCCCGGTACACGGCCTCGGCCAGGTTGCGGCCCGTGGCGATGACGCCGTGGTTGGCCAGGATGGTCGTGTTCGCCGCGCCGATCCGGGCCGCCAATTCGGCTGCGCGGGAAGGGCTGTCGACCTCGCCGTCGTATTCGTCGACGAGGCAGAGGTCGTCCAGGAACAGTGAGCCGGTCTGATGCACCAACTCCGGCAGCCGGCCCAGCGCCGCCAGCACGCACACGTAGTAGGGGTGGTTGTGGATCACCACGCGCGCATCGGGGCGGGCGCGATGCAGCTCGGTGTGGATGTGGATGGCCGGCGTGACGTCCCAGCGGCCCCGCTGCACGCGGGCTTCCTCGTCGACGACGCAGATGTCGGAGGCGGCGACCTCCTGCCACCACAGGCCCCACGGGTTGACGTACATGTCGGTCCGGCCATCGGGCTGCCAGGTGATGTGCCCGGCCAGATTCTCGGCGAAGCCGATGGTCGCGAGGTGCCGGAACGCGATGGCCATGGCCTGTTCGTCGGTGAGGTCGACACCGACCGGCGGCGTCACCGACGGCGCCCAGACTTCGAGCCCGCCGCGGCGGGGCTTTTCAGCTGCGGTCATGACCGTCTCCCATCCGGGCGCGGATATCCTCGCGCAGTTGGCCTTTGGCGACCTTGCCGCCCGAGGATCGGGGGAGCTCGTCGACCACGATCAGCAGCTCGGGCAGCAGTTCTTTCGAAACATCCTGGGCGAGCAGGTTCGTGCACAGTTCGTCGAGTTCCAGCGTGGCCGCGCCGATCAGTTCGACGTAGACACAGACCTTTTCGCCGAACACCGGATCAGGCATCGCCACCGCGGCGGCCAGACCGACCGCTGGGTGCGTCATGACGACGTCCTCGACCTGGGCCGCGCTGATGTTCTTGCCGCCGCGCACGATGAAGTCGGACCTCCGGCCCGTCACGCGCAGGTAGCCGTCGGCGTCGATTTCGCAGATGTCGCCCATCCGCATCCAGCCGTCGGCGGTGAACAGTTTGTCGTGGTCGGTGCCACCCAGATAGCCGAGGCTGGTCGCCGGCCCGCGGCAGGCGGGCTGGCCCCGGCCGGTGTCGGTGACGTCGGTGTCTCCGTCGAAGAGGCGGACGGCCATGTCCGCGACGATCCGGCCGCCGGTACGCAGCCGGTGCTCGAGCGAGTCGTGCACCGTGGTGCCGCTGAGCAGACCCGTCTCGTTGGAGCCGTAGAACTGCAGAATCGTTGCGCCGGTCAGCTTTTCGAACTCGTGCGCGGGGCGGTAGGGCAGGGCCTCGCCACCGGTGAACACCACCCGCAGCGAGCTCAGGTCGTACTCACGGGCCACCGGGTCGGCCATGATCATGGTCAATTGAGTACTGACACAACATAACACGGTGACCCTGTGCCGTTCGATGGCCGCGCACGCCGCCGCGACACTGAACCGGTCCAGCAGGACGTTGTTGGTGCCCAACAGGATCGGGGTGATGTGCGTGGTCCACAACCCGAAGCCGAACGGGGTCGGGATGACCGGAAGGAACACATCGTCGGATGTCAGCAGGCCGTTGGCGACCGCTTGCTGATGGAAGTAATACCAACGGTTCTGGGTGTGCACAACGCATTTCGGTAGCCCGGTGGTGCCCGACGTCGAGTTGATGAGGAAGACGTCGTCGGCGCCCAGCTGGGCCTCGGGGCTCACGTCGGTCGAGTCGGTACCCACGGACAGTTCGTCCAGGGTCAGCAGCGGGCAGTCGATGGCGCCGGCCACGGTGTGAGCCTGAGCCTGCCGCGGGGGATCGGTGACCAGCAGTCGGGGTTCGGCGCTCTGCAGGATGGCCGTCACCTCGCGGATTCCGGCGCGTGCTCCGACACCGACGACCACCGCGCCGCATCGCTCGATGGCGACGAACAGCACGTGGATCGCCGTGGTGTCGCCATGCCACACCGCGATCCGGTCCCCGGGGTGCACGCCCGCACCGGCCAACTGCCCGGCCAAAGCAGTTGCCGCGCAATCGAATTCACGCCAGCTCAGCGACCGGTTCGGGTAATCCGCATATGCGACCCGGTCCGGGGTGCGCGCGGCGTTGGCGCGCACGGCATCCGAGATCGTGGACTCGGTCCACCAGCCATTGGCGTGGAAGCGTGCGACGTCCTCGGCGGTGAATGCCGGCGAACTCGTGACCGCCATGTCCATCGTGGTCGCCTCCGCAGGCCGCATCTTCAAATCATATGAAAATAAGCGTCCAGTTTGTCAAGGATTCACGAAGATCGCGTGCGGGTGCGCACCATCGCCGGGTCGACCACACCGGCCGAACCCGGGTAGTGCTGGGCATCGAGCAGATGCGTCGCGGCCAATTCCCGCGCGCGTTCGGCGTCGCCGGCTTCGATGGCGTCGATCAGCGTGCGGTGATCCTCCAGCGCGGCCCGGCGCTCGTCGACCGGAATGCCGGCGTGGTCGGTGAACTGCCGTGACCAGTTCAGCTCGTGCGACGACCACAGCTTCTCCAGGGCCCCGGCGAGGATGATCATGGTCTCGTTGCCGCAGTGCTGCACCAATGCCTCGTGGAAGCGCCGGCTCGCGGATGTCACCGCAACCAGATCCTCGACCGACCCGACCGACTCGGCGTGGATGTGCCGAAGGACCGGCACCACCGCGGTCTTGCGGTCCGCGCGCTGCGCACACAACGCCGCACACGCCGGCTCCACCTGCTGCAGCGCGGCGCCGACGTCGCCGAGGCTCACCTGGTTCGCGCCGAGAACCAGACCCATGGTGTAGGCCACGTTGCTCGCGCTGGGCCGGTGCACCACCGAGCCGCCGAGCTTGCCGCGGCGCACGCTGAGCAGGCCCTCGGCGTCCAGGATTCGGATGGCCTCGCGCAGCGAGGGCTTGCTGATCGGAAACTCGGTCAGCAGTTCATCCTCGGTAGGCAGCACGCTGCCGTCGGGGAGGTCACCGCTGAGGATGCGCCGGCGCAACTCGTCGGCCACCTGCTCGGCGAGGCGGCGGAAACGGACGTCGGGCGCGGCCACGGGTCGAGTGTGCCAGAGCGGGGCGCCGGGGTGGTCGAAGCCGGCGCCCGGTCTATCCGGTGTGGCCGGGGTACGAAACGTCGTACCCCGGCGCCGGGGTTCTACTCGTCGTCGTCCTCATCGTCTTCGTCGTCGTCTTCGTCGAATTCCAGATCGAGCGGATCCTCACTGTGGGGGTCCACGGAGTACTGCTGCCAGTAGGACGGGCTGAAATAGATGGTGTCCGAGTGGTCGGCGTCTTCGCCGATCTGGACCCAGAGAATCTGGTCCTTCTCGCCATAGCTCAGCGCCTGGGGGTAGCGAATGCTGCTGTCGACAGTGCGGATGTGGATGTTGTGCGTCACGCCAAAAGTCTTGCACCTGAACGCATCTGCGGCTGTTCGCGCAACGCCGGTGGAGACAACGATTGGCCGAACGGCCACGCAGCTGTCACACGTGGTTGGGTGGGCCGCCACCCGGTTCCCGGCGCGACCTGCTCAGCCGGGAACCGTGTGGCGCAGATGGTCAGACCGACAGGTCCCGCCGCAGCTTGGCCACGTGGCCCGTGGCCTTGACGTTGTACTGCGCGACCTCGATGTTGCCCTTCTCGTCCACGAGGAACGTCGAGCGGATGACGCCCTGCACGGTCTTGCCGTACATCGTCTTCTCACCGAAGGCGCCGTAGGCGGTGAGCACCTTGCGGTCGGGGTCCGATAGCAGCGGGAACGTCAGGCCTTCGTTGTCGCGGAACTTGGCGAGCTTCTCGGGCTTGTCAGGCGAGATGCCGATGACGTCGAGCCCCGCCTCGTTCAGTTCGGCCAGGCTGTCGCGGAAATCGCAGGCCTGCTTGGTGCAGCCCGGCGTCGAGGCCGCGGGGTAGAAGTACACGATGACCTTGCGGCCCTTGTAGTCCGACAGCTTCACGGTGTTGCCGTCGGCGTCGGGCAGGCTGAATGCGGGGGCTTTGTCGCCCACTTCGAGTCGCGGGGTCGGTGCCACCGGGAGGTCCCTTCTGTCGGCCAGGCGTTGCTGTTGCGGCAAGCTGCTCTAGGGTAGAGCGCCTAGGAGCAACGCGAGCTGGAGGGCTGAAGTGGCTGACCGGAATCCTGACGAGATCAAGCAGGAAATCGATCGTGCACGCGATCAGTTGGCGTTGACGGTGGACGCCCTCGCAGAGCGGGCAAACCCCCAGCGGTTGGCCGACGACGCCAAGGCCAAGGCCATCGCGATCGCTTCCAAGCCCGCGGTCATCGCAACGTTCGCCGGACTCGGCGTTGTGGTGCTGGTGGTGGTCATCCGCAAGATCCGCGGATAACCCGACTTTCTAGTTCCCGCGGCGCGGTGTCAGCCAGCCTGGCAGCCAGCTGCGTGGGGGATTCGCAACCCGGCCCAGCCGGGTGCAGTTGTGGACGATGACCAGGGCGTCGTCGACTGCTGCCGCAACGTCGGCACTCGGCGCCGCGTAGGTTGCACCGGCGATGGGTGTCATCAGCTAACTCCCTTCAGTCGTCGTCACCTATATTTCTACACCATCATACGCCGTTTCAGCTAACTCTGTTTTTCGGTGGCTCGTCACAAAATTGCAGGTCTATGTGATTTTTGACAGTTTGCGGCGGCAGACCGCTATTGACGATCATGTGTGTATACAGGGTCTTGACAGGTGTGCATTGGCTACTGTTCGACCGGGATTCGCTGTGGTGGTGCGGGTTTCGGCCGGCTCAAGTGGTGCGCAGGTGGGCGGTGAGTCCGTCGCGTGTGATGTTGGACACCTCCGAGGCTGTGTGGCGGGTCCATGGGGCCGTCCGACCCGGTATGGATACCCGCGATCGAGGTCCGGAAACGGCGCTGACCATACGATTTCACCCTGCGGCCATCGGGCTGTTAAGGTCTCTCTCGCGCGCCGTTAGCTCAGTTGGTAGAGCAGCTGACTCTTAATCAGCGGGTCCGGGGTTCGAAACCCTGACGGCGCACAGATGCGAAAGCCCCCTCCTTCGGGAGGGGGCTTTCGTCGTTTCGGGTTGACCCTGCGGTGTGGGTCTTGGCTACTCGGCTTTCTGCGCCCTAGTCGCAGGGTGAACGCCAGTCTGGTGTTGGTTCTGCGCTGAGGGCCTGCGTTACTCGGTTTTTCGCGCCGTAGGCCCAGGGTCAACGCCGCGAAGCGCAGGCCGAAGAAGGCGTCGTCGCCGAAAGCCCAAGCGGCAGAACATCATTACCTGCCAAGTAATCGACTTGCCGCGTTTCGGCCGCCAAGCTTTGAGCTGACCAACCCGACACGAAAGAGGTCAGCATGAACGACATCGTCACCGCGTACCTGAAGACCTGGAACGCCACCGACCCGACTGAACGGAAGGCGCTGCTCGACGACCACTGGACGCCCGAGGCGTCCTACACCGATCCGATGGCCGACGTCGCGGGTCACGACGCCATCTCCGGCGTGATCGGCGCGGTCCACACCCAATTCCCCGGATTCGTCTTCTCGCTCGTCAGCGGCCCGGACAGCCACCACAACCAGGCGCGCTTCCAGTGGGGCCTGGGGCCAGCGGGGGAGCAGCCGCCGATCGTCGGATTCGACGTGCTGGCCACGAACGCCGACGGCCGCATCCGGTCGGTGCACGGCTTCCTGGACCAGGTGCCCGGCTGACCCTAGGAGTCGGCGCGAAGGGCTTCGGTGCGCAGGAACGTGGCCAGCCGAGCGGTCGCCAGCGCCTGCTCGGCGTCGTACTGCTCGAACGTCGCCACCACACTGAACCCGAGGCGCTCGGCCAAGCGGAGCGAGGCGCGGTTGGCGGTCTGGGTGATGATCACGACAGGTTGGTCGTCCAGCTCGCCGGCCGCGTACTCCAGCAGTAGCCGCGCGGCTTCGCTCGCATAGCCCCGACCCCACGCGTGCGGACGGAAGACGTAGCTCAGCTCGAGCTCGTCGCCGCCGGGGTCCAGATGGCCGGGCACGTCGTTGCGACGGCGACTCAGCGTCACCGTCCCCAGCATCTCGTCGGAATCCTTGGCCGTCGCGATGTAGCAGCCGGGGGCTTCCAATAACGTTGCCGCGCCGACCCCTTCGAGCACGGCGCGCACTTCGTGGACAGGGCGCGGTCCGCCCAGATACCGGCGCACCCGCTCGTCGGTCTGCGTTTCGATCAGGCCCTCGGCGTCCTCGTCGCGCGCCTTGCGAAGGCGAACTCGGGGTCCTTCGAGGCAGGACGCTCGCAACTCGATCGCATCACCCACGTGCACCACTGTGCCAGCCCGGGCGGAGACCCCCGGAAAACAAACATCGCCTCACCCGCTACGCGCAGGTGAGGCGATGTTCTACCTCGGGGTGGCTGACGGGACTCGAACCCGCGACACCCAGGATCACAACCTGGTGCTCTACCAGCTGAACTACAGCCACCATCGCTGCTTCTCAGAAGCAGCGTCGTAGATACTAACCGCTTGGGCCCGCTAAGCCGAATCGGTCTCCACGGCGTCGTTCGTCGGTGGGCCGAGCTCGCCGGCGACGGCAGCGATTTCGCTGGTAGACGGGCCGGGAGCGGGCACGAACGCGGTGCCGCGGTAGTACTTCAACTCACGGATGGATTCGTGGATGTCGGCCAGGGCGCGGTGTGCCAGCCCCTTGTCGGGCTGCCCGAAATAGATGCGCGGGTACCAGCGGCGGCACAGCTCCTTGATCGAGCTGACGTCGATCATCCGGTAGTGCAGGAAGTCGTCGAGGCGGGGCATGTCGCGGGCGATGAAGCCGCGATCGGTGGCGATCGAATTGCCGGCCAGGGGAGCGGTTTTCGCCTGCCCGATGTGGCCGCGGATGTAGTCCAGCACCATCTGCTCGGCCTCTTCGAGGGTGACCGTGGAGGTCCGCACCTCGTTGATCAGGCCCGAGCGGGTGTGCATCTTCATCACCACATCAGCCATGCCGTCGAGGGCGGCGTCGTCGGTGTGGATCACCACGTCGACGCCCTCGCCGAGCACGTTCAGGTCGCTGTCAGTGACCAATGCCGCGATCTCGATGAGCCGGTCGGACTTGAGATCCAGCCCCGTCATCTCGCAGTCGATCCATACCAGTTCGTCACGCACGGTGTTCCAGACTATTCCCAGGCGTTCAACGGGGTGTCCATACCCGGCCACCAGCGACCCGACGAAGTAGGGTCAGGCGCATGACGACCGATTCGAGTGCATCCCCCGCGCAGCAGATCGCCGCTGGTTACGCCGTCACCGGCCAAGCGCTGAACCTGGGCGCGGTCGTCGTCGACGGGACCGTCGACCCCAGCGCTCAAGTCAAGATTCCGCTGGCCACCATCAACCGCCACGGCCTCATCGCGGGCGCGACCGGTACCGGTAAGACGAAGACGCTGCAGGTCATCGCCGAGCAATTGTCGACGGCCGGGGTGCCGGTCGTCATGGCCGACGTGAAGGGCGACCTGTCGGGGCTCGCGCAGCCCGGCGCGGCGGGCGACAAGACCGCCCAGCGTGCGAAAGACACCGGCGACGACTGGACGCCCACCGCCTTCCCGGTCGAGTTCCTGTCACTGGGGACGACGGGCATCGGCGTCCCGGTGCGCGCCACCGTCACCAGCTTCGGGCCCATCCTGCTGTCGAAGGTCTTGGGGCTCAACCAGACTCAGGAGTCGACGCTCGGGCTGATCTTCCACTGGGCCGACCAGAAGGGCCTGCTCCTCGATGACCTGAAAGATCTGCGCGGCGTCATCCAGTTCTTGACCAGCGATGAGGGCAAAGAGGAGCTCAAGGCGCTCGGCGCGGTCTCGCCGGCCACCGCGGGCGTGATCCTGCGTGCGCTGATCAACCTGGAGGCCGAGGGCGGCGACACGTTCTTCGGATTGCCCGAGCTCAAGCCCGAGGACCTCATGCGTCTGGACCCGCAGGGCCGCGGCATCATCACGCTGCTGGAGCTGGGCAGCCAGGCCGCGCGGCCGGTGTTGTTCTCGACGTTCCTGATGTGGGTGCTGGCCGACCTGTTCTCGACGCTGCCGGAGATCGGTGACGCGGACAAGCCGAAGCTGGTCTTCTTCTTCGACGAGGCGCACCTGCTGTTCGCCGACGCGTCGAAGGCGTTCCTGGACCAGGTCGAGCAGACCGTCAAGCTGATCCGCTCCAAGGGTGTCGGCGTGTTCTTCTGCACCCAGCTGCCCACCGATATTCCCAACGACGTCCTCAGCCAGCTGGGTGCGCGCGTCCAGCACGCGATCCGGGCCTTCACCCCGGACGACCAGAAGGCTCTGACGAAGACGGTCCGGACCTACCCGAAGACGTCCGTCTACGACCTGGAGTCGGCGCTGACGTCGCTCGGGATCGGTGAGGCCGTCGTCACCGTGCTGTCCGAGGTCGGTGCGCCGACGCCGGTGGCGTGGACCCGGCTGCGCGCGCCGCGGTCGCTGATGGGCACCATCGGCCCCGACGCCATTGCTGCCGCCGCCAAGGCCAGCCCGTTGCAAGCGACCTACGGCGCGACAGTCGACCGCGACTCGGCCCACGAGCGGCTGTCTGCGCAGCCGGCGCCGGCCGGTGCGCCGCCTGCGGCTGATGCCGGCACGGCGCCCGCGCCCACCCCGGCCGAAGAGCCCGACCTCACCGCATCCGGTCGCGTCGAGGTCGAGGCAGAGGGACCCGGCATGGTGTCGGAAGTCCTGCAGAGCACCGCGTTCAAGAGCTTCCTGCGCTCGGCGGCGACCGTGGCAGGCCGCGAGATCACCCGCAGCCTGTTCGGTACGACGCGCCGGCGGTAAGTCGGTTCAGTTGGGGCGCGCCGAGAAGGACCAAATGGTCGTTGCGAAGCCGAATCAGCAGCCATTTGGTCCTTCTCGGCGCGGCGGCTGGGCCTTACGACCCGCCGAGCTTCTTATAGACCGCGCCGACGATCGGCGCGACGATCGCGCGCGGGGCGTAGCCGCTCGCGGCCGACATGGCCTTGGAGGTCAGGCCGGGCACGACGCGCATCTTGTTCTTCTCGAGGCCGTCCAGCGAAATCCGGGCGGTGTACTCGGTGTCGATCCACAGGAAGTCGGGGATCAGGCGCTCGACCAGTGACTGCTCGGACGGGTCGGGCAGCTCGGTGCGCACCGGTCCGGGCGCCAGCAGCGTGACGTTGATGCCGTGCGGCTTGAGCTCGCCGCGCAGCGACTCGCTGAAGGTGTTGGCGAACGCCTTGGACGCGGCGTAGGTCGCGTTGTTCGGGATGGGCGAGTTGCCCGCGGCCGAACCGGAGATCAGGATGCCGCCGCCCTTGCGCGCGATCATGCCGGGCAGCACGGCGAGCACCAGGTCGTGCACACCCTGCACGTTGAGCTGCACCTGGGCCTTCTCACCCTCGGCCGGCAGGTCGGCGACGGCACCGAAGGTCGCGGTGCCGGCGTTCGCGCACAGGATGGAGATGTCGCGCTGGGCGAGCTCGTCGCAGAGCTTGTCGCGGTCGGCCGGGTCGGTCAGGTCGCAGGCCCGGACCTCCACGGTGACGCCGTACTTGTCGGTGATGCGCTTGGCGACCTCGGCCAGCACCTCGCCGCGGCGCGCCGTGATGATCAGGTGGTGGCCGCGGGCGGCGAGTTCGGTGGCCAGCGCTTCACCGATGTTCTGCGAGGCGCCGGTGACGACGGCGCGGGCGTCGGGACTGGGAGCGGGTACGGACATGGGTGCAATCGTAGGGACCAATAGAGTGGCGGCATGAGCGAGGCTTGCCGAGCGAATCGACGGGCCTTGGGCAGCCACGTCCCGCCTGTCGGCCGGGGCCGCGTCGCCGCCTGGGCGCTGTGGGACTCCGGTGCCACGGGCGTGAACGCGATCGTGACGACCTTCGGTTTCAACATCTATCTCATCTCGGAGGTCGGCAAAGGCCTGCCGGGCCCGACGACGCCCGAGAGCTGGCTGGGGCGCGCGGTGCTGGTGGCGGGCATCGCGGTGGCGTTGTTGGCCCCGGTGACGGGCGTGATGGTCGACGCCGCGTACCGGCGGCGGCGGGCGCTCGCGGCGCTGACGGGCGCCGTCGTGGTGCTGACGGCGTCGATGACGTTCATCAAGCCCGACTACCACTACCTGTGGATCGGCCTGGCGTTGTTGGCCTGCACCGCGGCGTGCATGGACCTGGCGACGGTCCCGTACAACGCGATGCTGCGGCAGTTGTCGACGCCGACGACCTCGGGTCGCATCTCTGGATTCGGCTTGGCGGCAGGGTTTTTCGGCAGCGTCGTACTGCTGCTCCTGGTCTTCGTGGGTTTCAAGTCCGGTAGCGGCGACACCCTCGGCCTCCTGGGCATTCCGAACTCGGACGGCAAACCCGACCGGTACGCGGTCCTGGTGGCCGCGGCGTGGTTCGTCATCTTCGCGCTGCCGTTGCTGCTGACGGTGAAGTCGCCGCCGCACGACGGCACGCCGGCCGTCGGATTCTTCGGCGCCTACCGCAGGTTGTGGACGGAGGTCGTCGGCGAGTGGCGCCGCGACCGCAACGTCGTCTACTACCTACTCTCCAGCGCCGTCTTCCGCGACGGGCTGACGGGCATCTCGATCTTCGGACCGGTGGTGGGGGTCAGCGTCTACGGGCTCGCGCCGACGAGCGTGCCGTTGTTCGGCGCCGGTGCGTTCACCATCGCGGCACTGGGCGCGGCGCTCGGCGGCATGCTCGACGACCGGATCGGTTCCAAGCGCGTCATCGTGGGCTCACTGGCCGCGATGGTCGCCGTCGGCATCACGCTGATGTTCCTGTCCGGACCGCTCGCGTTCTGGATTTGTGGCCTGACACTGTGCCTGTTCGTCGGCCCCACGCAGTCGGCGTCGCGGAACCTGATGCTCCGCATCTCGGCGGACGGCAAGGAGGGCGTGGCCTTCGGGCTCTACACCACCACGGGCCGGGCGGCGCACGTGCTGTCGCCGTGGTTGTTCTCGATGTTCATCGACATCTTCGCGACGACGCGGGCGGGCCTGGGCGGCCTGTGCACGGTCCTGGCGATCGGGCTGGTCGGGATGATGCTGGTGAAGGTGCCGGCCCGGCGTTAGTGCCCGTGCCCGCGGCCGCGTTTGCCGGACTGCCGGCACACCGTGAGGCCCGCGCCTTCCCGCTGCTGAATCTGGGTGCCGTCGACCGAGATGGTGCACGCGATGCCGCGTCCGGCGTTGACGATGCTGACGCTGGCCGAGCGCGCGGCCGGCCGGTTCAGCTGCACTTCCTTGGTCCACGGCAGCGGCACGTTGAACTCCGTCTGCAGCACCCCGCCGGTGTCGACGTACGTGATGCTCACCGCCCGGCCGTTGCCGATCACGGCGTACAGCACGGCTTCGGTGTCGCCGCTCTCGTCGTCTGGGGGCGCTGCCGCCGCCGGTGGGCTGACGGCTTCGCTGGGCTCGGTGCTCTCGGGCGTCGTGGTGGTCGTCACAGTCGTCGACGACGACATCGGATCCTGCGTCGGGACCGGCAGCGGCGGCGGTGCGACCAGGGTCTGTTGTTCGGAACTGTTGACGATGACCAGCGCGATCACGGTGCAGAGAGCCAGGATCAGTACCGCGCCGGCCAGCGGGAACAGCCACTTGTGGCGGCGGACCTTCGGCGGTGCGGTGACACCGTAGGGATCGGTGAAGGCGTCGGTCTGGTAGCCGGCCGTCGGCATGGCCGGGAGTTTCTTGGTGGCGTCCAGCCCGTCGTCGCGCGATCCGGTCATGCCCACCTCATGTTTGCAGGGTACCTGCGGCGCGCGCCGGACCGCGGGGACGCTGCGGCGGGTTGGATCAGCGGTGCGGGGCCAGTGCCGCGACGGTCATGGCGCGCAGCACGGCGCGCGAGGATTCCTCCTGCTTGCGGGCGCCGCCCGCGGTGACACTGTGCGGCGTCGAGTTCAGGAGCCCGAATGCGGCGTGGGCCATGGTGCGGGCGTCGGCTTCGCTGCGGGACGGGTCGAGCCGGCGCAGGACGTCCACCCAGATTTCCACGTACTGGCGCTGCGAGCGGCGCACCTGCCGTTTGGCGGCGTCGGGGAGGTTGTTGAGGTCGCGGTCCTGGATCCGGATCAGGTCGGACTCGTTGAGCGCGAAGTCCAGGTGGAACTCGATGAGGCCGTTGAGTGCGTCGGCGGGATCGTCACATTCGGCGACCACGGCGCGTCCCCCCGCGTGCAGCCGGGCGCTGACACTGACCAGTAGCTCGACCAGGAGCGCTTCCTTGTTGGGGAAGTGCCGGTAGATCGCGGGCCCGCTGATGCCTGCCGCGGCGCCGATGTCCTCGAGGCGGACCGCCAGGAAGCCACGTTCGGCGATGAGTCGTTCGGCGGCGGCGACGAGTTGGCCGCGCCGGTCGGATTTGGCTCGGCTGCGCGGTGTTTCGGCGTCTGACACTGATGCCGTCATCGACACCTCCAACCCGGTCTGGACATCTCAGTTAATGAAGACTAACATCGCGTTCGGTTATTCGCCATTAACTCAAGTGAAATGGAGCGACGATGTCGCCGAGCGTTTCCCAACGGGTATCGCATCGCGAGCAGCACCTGGCGCTGGTGGCCGATCTCAAGGACAGGCTGGCCGTCGCCGCGCTGGGTGGATCGGAGCGCGCCCGCGAGCGCCACGTCGGTCGCGGCAAGCTGCTGCCGCGCGACCGGGTCAACGGGCTCCTCGATCCGGGCAGCCCGTTCCTGGAGATCGCGCCGCTGGCCGCGGGCGGCATGTACGACGACGAATGCCCGGGCGCCGGCATGATCGCCGGCATCGGCCGGGTGTCGGGTCGCGAATGCATGATCGTCGCCAACGACGCGACGGTGAAAGGTGGCACGTACTACCCGATCACGGTCAAGAAGCACCTGCGGGCGCAGGAGATCGCCAGCCAGAACCAGCTGCCGTGCGTGTACCTCGTCGACTCCGGTGGTGCGTTCCTGCCGCGCCAGGACGAGGTGTTCCCCGACCGTGAACACTTCGGCCGCATCTTCTTCAACCAGGCCAACATGTCGGCGCGGGGTATCCCGCAGATCGCCGCGGTGCTCGGCTCCTGCACCGCCGGCGGCGCGTACGTCCCCGCGATGAGCGACGAGGCCGTCATCGTCCGCAACCAGGGCACCATCTTCCTGGGCGGCCCGCCGCTGGTGAAAGCCGCGACCGGAGAGGTGGTTTCGGCCGAGGACCTCGGTGGCGGCGACCTGCACTCCAAGATCTCCGGCGTCACCGACCACCTGGCACACGACGACCGCGACGCGCTGCGCATCGTCCGCCGCATCGCCTCGACGTTCGGGCCGCGCGCGCAGGCGCCGTGGGACGTCGCCCCGACGGTGGACGCGGTGTGCGACCAGACCGAGCTCTACGACGTCGTGCCGATCGACTCCAAGGTGCCGTACGACGTGCACGAGGTGATCACCCGCATCGTCGACGGGCCATTCCCCGGCGCTTCGCTTGCCCAAGGTGGCGAATTCACCGAATTCAAGGCCGAATACGGCACCACGCTGGTGACCGGCTTCGCCCGCATCCATGGCCACCCGGTGGGCATCATCGCCAACAACGGCGTGCTGTTCGGCGAATCCGCCCAGAAGGGCGCACATTTCATCGAACTGTGCGACAAGCGGTCGGTGCCCCTGCTGTTCCTGCAGAACATCTCGGGCTTCATGGTGGGCCGCGACTACGAGGCCGGCGGCATCGCCAAGCACGGCGCCAAGATGGTCACCGCGGTGGCCTGCGCGCGGGTGCCGAAGCTGACCGTCGTCATCGGCGGCTCGTACGGCGCCGGCAACTACTCGATGTGCGGCCGCGCGTACTCGCCGCGGTTCCTGTGGATGTGGCCCAACGCCCGCATCTCGGTGATGGGCGGCGAGCAGGCCGCCTCGGTGCTGGCCACCGTGCGCGGTGACCTGACGCCGGAGGAGGAAGAGGCCATCAAGGCCCCGATCCGCCAGCAGTACGAGGATCAGGGCAACCCGTACTACTCGACGGCCCGGCTCTGGGACGACGGCGTCATCGACCCGGCGGACACCAGAACCGTGGTGGGACTGGCTCTTTCAGTTGTCGCGCAGGCTCCGCTCGAGCCTGTGTCCTACGGCGTTTTCAGGATGTGAGATGAAGACTTTCGATACGGTCCTGGTCGCCAACCGCGGCGAGATCGCGGTCCGCGTCATCCGGACGTTGCGGGCCATGGGGATTCGTTCGGTCGCGGTGTTCAGCGACGCCGATGCCGGTGCCCGGCATGTGCTCGAGGCCGACGTGGCGGTGAACATCGGCCCGGCCCCGGCCCGGCAGAGCTACCTGAGCATCGACGCCATCGTGAGCGCGGCGCGGCGCACCGGCGCGCAGGCCGTGCATCCGGGCTATGGATTCCTTTCCGAGAACGCCGAATTCGCCGCCGCACTGCACGATGCGGGCATCGTCTTCATCGGGCCGCCGGCCAAGGCCATCTGCACCATGGGCGACAAGATCACCGCCAAGGCGGCGGTGTCGGCCTTCGGGGTGCCGGTGGTTCCCGGTATCTCGCGTCCGGGTCTCACCGACGACGAGCTCATCACCGGCGCCCCCGAGGTGGGCTTCCCGGTGTTGGTGAAGCCGTCCGCCGGCGGTGGCGGCAAGGGTATGCGCGTGGTGCATTCGGCTGCCGAGCTACCCGCCGCGCTGGCCTCGGCCCGCCGCGAGGCCGCCTCGGCATTCGGTGACGACACCCTGTTCCTGGAACGATTCGTGTTGAACCCCAGGCACATCGAGGTCCAGGTCGTCGCGGACAGTCACGGCAACGTCGTGCATCTCGGTGAGCGCGAGTGCAGCCTGCAGCGCCGGCACCAGAAGGTCATCGAAGAGGCCCCGTCACCCGTGCTGGACGAGGCGACCCGGGCCCGTATCGGTGCGGCCGCGTGCGACACCGCCCGCAGCGTCGACTACCGCGGCGCCGGCACCGTCGAGTTCATCGTTTCCGCCGACCGGCCCGACGAGTTCTTCTTCATGGAGATGAACACCCGCCTGCAGGTGGAACACCCGGTGACGGAACTGGTCACGGGCATCGACCTGGTGGAGTTGCAGGTGCGGGTAGCCGCTGGCGAGGCACTGCCGGTGGCACAGGACGACATCACGATGACGGGCCACGCCATCGAAGCCCGCGTGTACGCCGAGGACCCGGCGCACGACTTCCTGCCCACGGGCGGCACCGTGCTGGCGCTGGCCGAGCCCGCCGACGCCCGCGTGGATTCCGGTATCCGGGCCGGCTCGGTGATCGGCAGCGACTACGACCCGATGCTGTCGAAAATCATTGCGTACGGGCCGGATCGGGAGTCGGCGCGGCGTGGCCTGGACCGGGCGCTGGCCGATACCGCCGTGTTGGGTGTCGGCACCAACCTCGACTTCCTGCGTTTCCTGCTGGCTGACGAGGACGTCATCGCCGGACGCCTCGACACCGGGCTGCTGGACCGCCGCACGGGCGACTACGTCGCGGCGCAGGCCGGCGACGACGAGTTCATCGCCGCCGCCGCGTACCGCTGGCTGCACAGCTGGGCGGACGCCGGCGAACTGTGGGCCACCCCGACGGGCTGGCGGGTGGGGGAGCACGCGCCGACCACCATCCGGCTGCGGGCCGGTGACCGGACCGACCACGTCCACCTCACCGGAACGCCCGCGGCCGCCACGGCACGCATCGAAGACGGCGAACCACGCAGCGTGACAGCGTCGTTGGACGGTGACCGGCTGATCGTCACGGTGGACGGCCTGCGCACCGAATACCTGACCGCCGTCGAGGACCACCGGCTGTGGCTGGCCGGTGCCGGCCGTACCACCGTCGTCGAGGACGTACGTGAGGCGCCGGTCCGCGCCGACGACGAACACAGTGGTGACGCCGAGATCGTCAGCCCGATGCCGGGATCCGTTGTCGCCGTGGGCGTCGAGGACGGGTCGACGGTGAGTAGTGGTGACGTCGTCGTCACCGTCGAGGCCATGAAAATGGAACACGCGTTGTCGTCGCCGGTCGACGGCACCGTGGAATTGCTTGTCGCCGTGGGCGATCAGGTCAAAGTGGGCCAGCCGCTGGCCCGGATTACCGCAGCAACCGAGGAGACCAAATGAGCGACTTCATTTCGACCGGCACCCTGCCGGACCACTACGCCGAGCTGGCCAAGACGGTTCGGGAATTCGCGCAGACGGTCGTCGCGCCGGTGGCCGCCCAGCACGACAAGGACCACACCTTCCCGTACAAGGTCATCGACGGGATGGCCGAGATGGGCCTGTTCGGCCTGCCCTTCCCCGAGGAGTACGGCGGCATGGGCGGCGACTACTTCGCCCTGTGCCTGGCCCTGGAAGAACTCGGCAAGGTGGACCAGAGCGTCGCCATCACGCTGGAGGCCGGCGTCGGCCTGGGTGCCATGCCGGTGTACCGCTTCGGCACCGAGGCACAGAAGCAGGAATGGCTGCCGCAGCTCGCCAGCGGAAAGGCCTTGGGCGCCTTCGGTTTGACCGAGGCCGGTGGCGGCAGTGATGCCGGTGCCACCAAGACCACCGCCAAGCTGGACGGCGACAGCTGGGTGATCAACGGCTCCAAGCAGTTCATCACCAACTCCGGCACCGACATCACCAAGCTGGTGACCGTGACGGCTGTGACAGGCGAACTGCCCGGTGGGCACAAGGAGATCTCGTCGATCCTGGTTCCGGTGCCGACGCCGGGCTTCACCGCCGAACCCGCCTACGACAAGGTCGGCTGGAATGCCTCGGACACCCACCCGTTGAGCTTCGACGACGTGCGGGTGCCGGCCGAGAACCTGCTCGGTGACCGTGGCCGCGGCTACGCCAACTTCGTGCGCATCCTCGACGAGGGTCGCATCGCCATCGCCGCGCTGTCGGTCGGTGTCGCGCAGGGCTGCGTCGACGAGTGCGTGAAGTACTCGAAGGAACGGGAAGCGTTCGGGCGCAAGATCGGTGGCTACCAGGCCATCGCCTTCAAGATCGCCCGGATGGAGGCCCGCGCCCACGTCGCCCGCACCGCGTACTACGACGCCGCCGCATTGATGCTGGCGGGCAAGCCGTTCAAGAAGGCGGCCTGTATCGCCAAGATGATCGCCAGCGAGGCCGCGATGGACAACGCCCGCGACGCCACCCAGGTGTTCGGCGGCTATGGCTTCATGAACGAGTACCCGGTGGCCCGGCACTACCGCGATTCGAAGATCCTCGAAATCGGTGAGGGCACAACGGAAGTTCAGCTGATGCTGATCGCGCGTGAGGCCGGGCTGTGACCGAGAAGCGGATCATCGAGCAGCGCGGGCTCTGGTACGAGGAGTTCCAGCCGGGCGTCATCTACCAGCACCGGCCCGGCCGCACCATCACCGAAGCCGACAACGTCCTGTTCACCACGCTGACCATGAACACGCAGGCGCTGCATCTGGACGCCGCGTTCTCCGACGCGTTGCCGCCGTTCCATGCGCGGCTGGTGAATTCGATGTTCACGCTGTCCACGCTCGTCGGGCTGTCGGTCGCCCAGCTGACGCAGGGCACGATCGTCGGAAACCTCGGTTTCTCCGACATCGCTTTCCCCAGGCCGCTTTTCCACGGCGACACGCTGTACGCGGAGTCCGAGGTGATCGAGAAGCGCGAGTCCAAGAGCCGGCCGGGGGAGGGCATCGTCACGTTCGCCCATACCGGTCGCAACCAGCACGGTGACATCGTCGCCACGGCGACGCGCAAGACCATGGTGCGCAAGCGTCCTGCGGAGCAGCCGTCATGAGCTTGACTGCGCCGGGCCCGGGCTGGCTGTTCTGCCCGGCGGACCGTCCTGAGCGGTTCGAAAAGGCCGCCGCCGCAGCCGATGTGGTGATCCTCGACGTGGAAGACGGCTGCGCCGCGAAGGACCGGCCGGCGGCTCGCCAGGCGTTGATCGACACCCCGCTGGACCCGGCGCGCACGGTGGTGCGGCTGAACCCGTCGGACACCGCTGATCATCCGCTGGACCTGGAAGCGCTGGCGAAGACGCCGTACACCACGGTGATGCTCGCGAAAACCGAGTCAGCCGAACAAGTTCGGGCACTGGCGCCGCTCGACGTGGTGGTGCTGGTGGAGACGCCGCTCGGCGCGCTCGCCGTCACCGATACCGCACGGGTCGACAACACGTACGCCGTCATGTGGGGCGCCGAGGACCTGTTCGCGGTGCTCGGCGGCACCGCCAACCGCTGGCCCGACGGCAGCTACCGCGATGTCGCCAAGCACGTCCGATCACAGTCGTTGTTGGCGGCCAAGGCTTTCGGCAAACTCGCGCTGGACTCGGTGTACCTGGACATCAAGAACCTCGACGGCCTGCGGGCCGAGGTCGACGACGCCGTGGCCGTCGGTTTCGACGCCAAGGTGGCCATCCACCCGACCCAGGTCGCGGTCATCCGGAACGGCTACGCGCCGACCGAGAAGGAGATCGCCTGGGCGCGTGCGGTACTCGATGCCGCGACCCGCGAGCGTGGCGTGTTCCAGTACGACGGTCTCATGGTCGACATGCCGGTGCTGCGCCGCGCCGAGCGGATCGTCGCCCTGGCGCCGTAAGATCAGCCCAGATACGGCCCGGGGTCGACGCGTCCGGCGAAACCGTTCCCGAAGTCGGGGCGCAGCGGCAGGACTTCGAAGTGCAGGTGGGGGCCGTCAGCGTCACCGGTCTGACCCGTATGCCCGATGAGCTGGCCCTTGGTCACGTGCTGGCCCTTGTTGATGACCGTGTCGCTCAGATGCGCATAGCCGGTGTACACATTGCTGTTCTTGATGAGAATGCAGATGCCGGCCGGCGTGGTCATCCATGGATGGTTCTGGCCCCACCCTTCGAACTCGATGACGCCGTCGCCGGCCGCGTAGACGGGCGTACCCGGTGACGCAGCCAGGTCGATACCGTTGTGCCCGTTCTGCCCGTACTTCCGGTAGAAGTCGGGGCGTGCGCCGAAGCCTTGATTCACATTCACCGCGTCGAGTGGCCAACGGAGCCCGGCGGATTGGGCAGCGGGCGCCGGGCTGCCGGCCTCCGGCTTGACTGCGCCGCAGTCGGCTGTCACGTCGTTCAGGGTGCCGGTCTCGATGTCGACATCGGCGACGTAGTTGTTGTCGGACGTCCGGTACCAGAGGTTGTCCCAGCCGCCGTTGGGGATGTTGAAACTGAAGAAGCCCTTGACCGCCTGGCCGCGCTTGGAGCACACCAGAGTGACCTTGTCGCCGGGGTTGTACCAACCGTTCTGCTGCGCGCTCAGACTGGCGTCGGACATGCGCTGCGTGCGGGCTTTCACCGTGGCAACGGGGTCGGCATGAGCGGGTGTAGCGAAGATCAGCGACGGCAGCGCGAGTCCGGCGACCACTCCGCACGTCAGTTTGCTGAATAGCCGTGATGGTGTCGATGAGGTCTTGCCAGTCTGGCTGGGAGTCGCCAAATATCCGGCAGCAACGTCTTTCTGGCAGCTCATCGATTCCTCACTTCGGACATTAGAACTTTGCTGGTGGCAATGTTCTAGCACGCCTGGATCGTCGGTGCTGGCAAAGTGGAGGAGTTATGGGTGAACGTCGAATCAAATTCGTACGTTCGGGGGACGGCGGCAGGCCCGCTGGGCGGCAGTGACGGCTTACAGGTCCTCGACGCTGAGGATGCCGTCTTGCACGGCACGGGCGACGAGTTGGGCCTTGGTGGCCGCCGGCCGCCCCGCGGCGGCGTACTTGGCGCGGACACGTTGCAAGTGGGTCCGGACGGTGGTCGGGGCGAGATGTAACCGCTTGGCGACGATGTCCTTGCTCTCGGTCTGGAACCAGGCCTTGAGCACTTCGCGTTCGCGCTGGGTGAGTCCGGGCCGGCCGGAGTCGGTGTCCGAGCAGATGGCCGCGGCCATGCGGGGGCCGACGTACGGCTCGTGGGTGCTGGCCGCGCGGATGGCCTCGATGAGGTGGCCCTGGCCTTCGCTCTTGGCCAGATAGGTGACCACCCCGATGGCCAGGCACCGCAGGATGACCTCGGCGTTCTCGAGGTGCGAGTAGACGATCACCGCGTGTCCCGCGTCCACGATGGCGGCGACCGCATCGAAATCAGGCTGGCGACTGCGCAGTTCGAGGTCCAGGATGACCGCGGCCAGCTGGTGGTCAGCCTTGGGGTAGACGGCCAGGAACGATTCGGCGTCGAGGTGGTCGGATGCGACGCGGATGGGTGGATCGGCCTGAGCGCACCATGCCGAGACGCCGGTGTGGATGACGTCGTGGTCATCGACAACGGCGATGGCCAGGGGCTCAGATCGGTTGGCCGGCGCGGACATGTTCGGTCGATCTTTCTGGGAGTGGGTGGCGCACGGTGATCCACACCGTGTCATCGAGGGTGGTCAGGTCGAATTCATCTTCGTCGTCGACACTGGATTTCGTCGGCAAATCGGCGTGCTGCGCGCGCTGACACATGACGCTGAGTTCGACTGCGGCCGATTCGGCCGTGACGGTGATGCGGGCCGGTGACGCGGCCGCCTGGAGAACCTGGTCGACGAGCCGGGCCAGTCGGCGGGCGGTGGGCACATCCATGGCCGGCAGCGTGCCCTGGACGTCCACGGAAATGGCGAGGCCGCGATTCTGGGCCGCGTCGATGCGTGGGCGTAATTCGCGGAGCAGGACGTGCTCGAAGCTCGCGGACTGGTCGAAAAGGGTACGCAGCCGCTGGTATTCGAGTTGTGCGCGGCGCCGCGTCTCGGCGTCGACCGGTTTTCCGTCCGCGAGGGTGCACAGCAGCGGCTGGATGGTGGCGGCGAGGTCCGCGTAGCGGCGGTCGTATTCCTCCTGCACGGCGTCGGCGATGTGTGCCGCGGCGGTCAGGCGCATGTGACTCTCGGTCTCGGCGGAAGCGGCTGCGGCAGAACGCCGGATCATGTCAGCTACGACCAGGGCGCACAGTTGGGCGACGAGCACACTCGCCGTGTCGTATCCGAGGTCGACGACGGTGTGGACCGACGGATTCCGGATGATCGCGTAGATGGCGGGAACGACCCAGCACCACACCAGAACGCCCACGGCGTAGCTGAGCCGCACGCTGAGCAGCAGCGGCAGCACACACCAGCCGATCGCGCCTTCGGCCCACTGCCACCGGGGGTCGAGGTCGTTGATCGGCATCGAGATCGACTGCACCAGAGCCACAATGACGAGCGCCATGATGCCGAAACGTGCCCGGGGATAGGTCCGGCCCATCACCCGGGGGATCGCCGACAGCGCCGCTGCCGTCGTCACGACGATGAGGGTCCATTGCAGATACGGGTACGCCGCGAACCTCAGGGATGCGGGCACCGTCACCAGCAGGTTCGCCAGCCCGTAGGCAACCAGCGCCAGTCCGTATCCCATGTGTGCCCGCTCGATGAGCCGCTCCGGGTCAGGCGCTGGGCCGGCATTGGCCGGTATTGCCGTGGGCCAACACAACTCGACCGTGGTGCCCTGCCCGGGCTGCGTGATGATCTCTGCGACGCCGCCGAGCTGCTGCATGCGGGCGATGATCGAGTCGGCGATGCCGTGTCCCCGCGTCGGTCGGGTGGGATCGAATCCGCGCCCGTCGTCGGTGATCTGGATTCGCCCGAGCTGCACGGTGATGGTGACCGCGGCGGCGCCGGAATGCCGGTCGACGTTGGTGAGGGCCTCGCGCGCGGCGGCCGCGATGGGCGCCGCCGTCGCCCCGTCCACCCACATCGCCGAGACACCGGCATAGCTCACGGGCGTCGTGGTGTGGGCGGCGTGATCACGCAGGGCGGCAACGAGATCGGCCGGCGGCGCGGGGGCGTGGGACGTCTCGGTGAACACGCGAAGGTCGCGGCGCGCCTGGGCGGCGACACGCTCGGGCGACAACGCGGCCCCGGTCCCCACCATCAGCAGGGTGGAGGCGACGGTGTCATGTAGCAGCCGCGTCTGCTCGCGGTCGTAATCGCGCACCGCGGCGTTGACTTTCTGGCGGAGCTCGACGGCGAGCCGCTCGGCGCGCGCCGCATCGACTTTCTCGGCCACGCGCACCGTCAAGATGCGGATCAACGTCGACGCCACCCACAGCAAGGCGAAGTAGTAGACGTTGACCCACTGGTCGGTGTCGTGCACACCGCCGACCGGCGCCGCGCCGGCCGCGACCGCGGCCACGACGCCCGCGGCCATCGCCGCGTTCAGTAGCGGTTCGAACACCGTGAAGCTCGCGATGGCCGTACCGCCGATCGCGATCGGCGCGCAGGTCGGCGGACACACCTGGTCGTCGGCTGCCGCGAGGGGGAGGACCAGGCAGGCGGCGATCGTGACGGCGTAGTCGATCGCGATGATGCGCGGCGTCGCGGAGCGAGTCAGCAGCCGGTACAGCGACCAGGCGCCCGCCAGGCCGGCGAAGGCGACGCCGGCCAGGCTGATGCGCGGCGCCGAGACCAGCACCACGGCGTACACCACCAATGCCCCGCCGTGCCGCATGAACAGGCTGATGAGCATCGTGTGCGCGAGGAAGTTGCGACGTGCTGCGCCTGTGCCGGTGTCGAACATGATGAGACTGACGTACGCGTGTGGTCAGGGGGCGGGCACGGATGACGCTCGGGCGACGTTGGGGCCGGCGCGGTTCGGACGTCTCATCGGTTTCTCGCTTCTGGCACTGCCACGTTGATGATGCGATGGTTTTAGCACGCGGCAACGACAGACTCCGGGCCGATTCGCGTGTCACCAGCGCAAATAACAATGAATTCATACGTTCGGGCTACAAGTTGGCCGTATTGCCGCCGACTGTGCCGGCTGGCCCGACACGTCTTCAGTCTGTTACCTGCGATAACCGCGGCCGGATGGCCTTCGAGCGCATAATGGCGGTGATGCCCCAGCACTGCGGCGAGCAGAGCGGATCATCCGACTGGTGCCACACCCCGGCATCGGCCGGCGACCCTCACCACCTGAGGGGTTGCCCTGGTCGCCACCGCGCTGAGCTTCTCGCGGACTGACGGCCGAACATGCCGTCACCGAAAGGAGGCGGTATGGCTGACGTGACGGTCCTCGGCCTGGACAACTGGGTGGACCTTGAACCCGTGCAACTCGTCGCGCCCGACGGCGCGGCCACCTCCGACGTGCGCTATCGCCGCGACCTGCCGCCCGAAACGCTGGGCTGGCTGTACGAGGAGATGGTTGTCACCCGCGACCTCGACGTCGAATTCGTGAATCTGCAGCGGCAGGGTGAACTCGCGCTGTTCGCCTCGTGCCGCGGCCAGGAAGCCGCACAGGTGGGCGCGGCAGCCTGTCTGCGCAAGACCGACTGGCTGTTCCCGCAGTACCGGGAACTCGGCGCCCTGCTGGTTCGCGGCATCACGCCGGCTCAGATCAGCGCGGTGTGGCGGGGCCGCTGGCACGGTGGCCTCGGATTCACCGAAAAACACTGTGCGCCATTGTCGATCGATATCGGCTCACATGGCCTGCACGCGGTCGGCGCGGCGATGGCGGCGCAGCGGCTCGGGGAGGACTCGGTGACCGTGGCGTTCATCGGCGATGGCGGCACGTCCGAAGGTGACATGCACGAAGCGCTCAACTTCGCGGCCGTCACGTCGGCGCCGTGTGTGTTCTTCGTCCAGAACAATCAGTGGGCCATCTCGGTACCGGTGCGCCATCAGCAGGCGGGACCGTCGATCGCGCACCGCGCCATCGGCTACGGCATGCCCGGCATCCGGGTCGACGGCAACGACGTGCTGGCCTGCTACGCGGTGATGTCCGAGGCGGCGCAGCGCGCCCGCGGGGGCGACGGGCCGACGCTGATCGAGGCCGTCACCTACCGGATGGGGCCGCACACCACGTCCGATGATCCGACCCGCTACCGCGACCCGGATGAGCTGAAGCACTGGGAGGCACGCGATCCCATCACGCGCTACCGGACGTACCTGGAGCAGACCGGGGTGTGGACGCCCCGGCTGCAGCAGCACGTCGAGAACCGCTCCCGGCGGCTCCGCGCCGAACTGCGCGAGACGGTGCTGACGGCGCCGGATTTCGACGTCGCGGACATGTTCGACAACGTCTACGCCGACATCACACCCGAGCTGGCCCGGCAGCGTGACGCGTTGCTGGCCGAATTGGATTGGGAGGGTTGACATGACGCAGCTCATCGAGCGACCGCCGTGGTCCGGCGACGCGGAGCCCGACGAGCCGGGACGGCCGGCGGGGGAAGTCGCCACGGTCACCACAGTGTCGATGGTGCAGGCCATCAACCGCGCGCTCCGTGACGCGATGGCGGCCGACGACCGGGTGCTGGTGTTCGGTGAGGACGTCGCGCAGCTGGGCGGGGTCTTCCGCGTCACCGACGGCCTGCATGAAACCTTCGGGGAAGCAAGGTGTTTCGATACACCGCTGGCGGAGTCGGCCATCGTCGGCATCGCGATCGGCATGGCGATCCGTGGCCTGGTGCCGGTACCCGAGATTCAGTTCGACGGATTCGCGGCCCCGGCGTTCGACCAGATCGTCAGCCACCTCGCGAAGTACCGGATGCGTACCCATGGCGATGTCGACATGCCGGTGACCATCCGCATCCCGTCGTTCGGCGGTATCGGTGCGGTGGAACATCATTCGGAGTCGACCGAGTCGTACTGGCTGCACACCGCCGGGCTGAAGGTCGTCATCCCGTCGACGCCGTCGGACGCGTATTGGCTGCTGCGTGAGGCCATCTCGTCCCGTGACCCGGTGATCTTCCTGGAGCCCAAACGCCGGTACTGGACCAAGGGCGAGCTGGACACCAGCGTGCCCGCGTTGCCCATCGGTCGGGCCGTGGTGCGGCGCAGCGGGCGCGACGTCACCGTCGTCACCTACGGCTCGCTGGTCGACACCGCATTGGCCGCGGCGGATCTCGCGGACGGCCACGACCTGGAGGTCATCGACCTGCGGTCGCTGAACCCGCTCGACTTCGACACCGTCGCGGCGTCGATCCGCAAGACCGGACGCGCGGTGATCATGCACGAGGGGCCGCGCACCCTGGGGTTCGGCGCCGAACTGGCCGCCCGGATCTCCGAAGAACTCTTCTATGACCTGGAGGCACCCGTGTTGCGCGCCACCGGCTTTGACACGCCCTATCCGCCCGCCCGGCTGGAGAAACTCTGGCTGCCCGGTGTCGACCGCCTGCTCGACTGCGTGCAAAAGGCGATGAGCCAGCCATGACCGCGGCACACGACTTCCTGGTCCCCGACCTGGGTGAGGGATTGGAAGACGCCACCATCACGTCGTGGGCCGTGGCGGTGGGAGACACCGTCGAACTCAATCAGGTGTTGTGCACCGTCGAGACCAACAAGGCGGCCGTGGAGATTCCCAGCCCGTACGCCGGCGTGGTGACCGAACTCGGTGGGACAGAAGGGCAGACGCTCGCGGTGGGTGCCGTGCTGGTCCGCATCGCCACCGACGCCCCGGCGGCGGCAGAACCCGCCGAGCCGAAAGTCGAAGAGCCGAAAGCTGGGCAGCCGCATGCTGACGAGCCGAAACGCAAACCCGTGCTCGTGGGGTACGGCGCGGACGCCGATCTCGATACCACCCGCCGCCGGCCCCGGGCCAAACCGCGGGTGCGCAAACTCGCGGCCGACCTGAACGTCGACTTGACCGGGATGGCGCCGTCGGGCCCGAACGGCATCGTCACGCGCCAGGACGTGCTGGCCTCGGCGCACCAGACCGGCGACACCGACCTCGTTCCCGTCAGCGGCGTGCAGGCCGAGATGGCGCGCCGGATGTCGGTGTCACGCAAGGAGATACCGGACGCACACGCGTCGGTTCAGGTGGACTGCGCCGAGTTGCTCCGGGTACGCGACACCCTGGCCGGGGCCGACGCCACCGTCACGCCGTTCGTGCTGACGCTGCGGCTGCTGACCATCGCGCTGCGGCACCACCGAGAGTTCAACGCCACCTGGGTGCCCGCCGAACACGGCGCGAGCGTTCACCTCCACGAATCGGTGCACCTCGGCATCGGCGTCGCGACATCGCGTGGGCTGCTGGTGCCGGTGGTCCGGGACGCCGAGCGCCTCTCCACCCGGGACCTGGCCTGGGCGGTGGACGGGCTGATTCGCTCCGCCCGGGACGGCACGCTGAAACCCGTTGAACTGCACGGCTCGACGTTCACCGTGTCGAACTTCGGGGCGCTGGGCCTCGACGAGGGCGTCCCCGTCATCAACTATCCGGAGGCGGCGATCCTCGGGATGGGCACACTCAAACCCCGGGCCGTCGTGCGCGACGGCGAGGTGGTGGCACGGCCGACCATGACACTCACCTGCGCCTTCGACCACCGCATCGCCGACGGCGCCGGGGCGGCCGCTTTCCTCGGCGAACTGCGGGCGCTCATCGAGGCGCCCGAACTGGCGCTGCTCGACGCGTAGTGGTCAGCGCTGCTTGGCAGCGGCCAGTCGGGCGGCGAATTCCGGTGACTCGATCGACGCGGCCTGCGGGACGATCTCGATGTCGACCGCCTTGGCGTGCTGCTCCTTGTCCAGAACACCGGGATGGTCGGTCGCGCGCATCGATGCCTTGGTCGCCAACACCACCTCGCGGGGCGCCGCGGCGGGACCGGCGGCCAGTGCCAATGCCGCGGCGACGGGGTCGTCGGCAACCTCCAGCGCCAGGCCGTGCCGGACGGCGGCGTCGGCGTCGAACTTCATGCCGAACAACAGCGCCGCGCGCGCCGCCTGCGGGCCGATGGCGCGCTGCAGCATCCAGGTCGCGCCGCCGCCCGGGTGAATCCCGAGCTTCTGGAACCGTGGGTCGAAGACCGCTCCGGGTCCGGCGATCCGGACGTCGGCGGCGAGCGCGAGGTTGAGCCCCGCCCCGACGGCCGGGCCGTTCACCGCGGCGATGGTCGGCAGCGTGCAGTCGGCCACCGCGAGGAAACCGTCGTAGATGACTCGCAGTCCGTTGACCGTCGCGGCACCGAGCGCGGTCAGGTCGGCGCCCGCGCAGAACGCCTTGCCTGCGCCGGTCACGACCACGGCGTGCACGCTGTGATCGGCCTCAGCGGCGTTGATCGCGGCCCGCAGGCCGGCGGACATCTCGGCTGTCACCGCGTTGCGGCGGTCGGGATCGTTCACCGTGATGAGTGCGACGCGGTCGATGACCTGCGTCAGTACGAGATCGGACACCACCTCAGCCTATGGCTTGTGTTTCGACTCACGTGAGTCAAAACCTTTACCCGAGGTCGTATCTGCGAAACAACTGTGTGATTCCTTTGGCTGTGCATGTTGAGAGGCGTTCGGAGTTCATGTTGAAGCGTTTTGCTGTGGTTGCTGCTGTGGGCATGTTGCTCCCGTTCGGGGCAGCGACCGCTGCGTACGCCGACCCCGCGCCCGCCGGTGACGAGGGCCCGCCGCCGGACACCGGCATCGTGGCCTCGGAAGAACCGGCGACGGTCACGACGCCCGACGGCTGGACTCTCACCGTGGTGGCCAAGAATGAGACCGAACTGCCCGTCGCACCACTCACGACCGCGGTCAGCTCGCGTGAATACCTGGTGGGCGGCACGTTCACCGGGACGGTGACGGGCAAGGGCAAGACCACCCTCAACGGCGGCACACTCGAGGCCGGCTACCAGATCGGCTGCGGCATCGAGCTGGGCCAGGTGCGTCTGGTCGGGTCGATCGGTATCGCCACGTCGGGGTCGACGCTGGCCGGCCTGCTGCCCACGGGCGTGAGCGTCCCGATGTCGGGCACCGTGGAAATCCACCCGAAGCCGGGCACCGTGACCCAGGTGCCCGTCGACAAGAAGTCCTTCAAGTCGGCCCCGGTGCGCATCACGCTCAAGGACACGCACGTCAAGGTCGACGGTTGCGTCGGCCAGTCGTTCCTGCGGTCGTACGCCGTGCTGACCAGCTCCACCACCGACACCGACGACATCGTCGCCTACTACGGCGTCACGAAGTCCGTCTGATCCGAGCCGCACGCCGTTTCGGCGCGCGGAGCACCCCCGACCGGGCACAATGCCCGGGTCCGTAGAAGGGGGAGCATGAGCGACGACGCCGAATCGCCGGCAATGCGGCAGCGCGTCGAAGACCGCTACCGGCAGCTGGCCGAGCTGCGCCAGCTGCGGCCCATCGTCGCCGTCGTGAACCGCTTCAACGAGATCGACGGCGGCACGCTGGGCACGGTGGTGTCGGTGCAGCTGTTCACCACGGTCATCCCGCTGGCGATCATCGGGTTCAGCTACCTCACCGGGTTCGCCGACAGCGCCAGCCCCGGGGTCGTGGTGAGCCGGCAGCTCGGTCTGGCGTCTCCGCTGACCGACCATGTCCGCGCCGCGTTCGGCCGGGCGTCGGGTCTGCGGTCCAACTGGACGTTCTTCGGCGTCGCGAGCTTCCTGGTGTGGGGCATCCCGATGTCGATGACCATCGCCGGCATCTTTGCCAAGGCCTGGCGCCGCGAGCCGTTCGGCTGGGGCGGCAAGCTGTGGCGCGGGGTTACGTGGTTCGTCCTGTATCTGACGATGATCGGAGTCCGCGAACGGATCGCGTTCGGCGCTGAGCACCACGGGTGGAGCCAGATCCTGCTCTTCGCGGTGTCGCTGATCCCGGTCTGGATCTTCTGGACGATCACCCCCGCGCTCCTGGTTCGCGACGGCGGCCGCGCCTGGCGCGCGCTCTTGCTCGCGGGCTTGGCGGGCGTCGTCATCGAGGGCACCATCCTGCCGCTGGCGGCCCGGATGATCTTCCCGCCGCTGCTGCGCGGGTGGGATGACTTCGGGCCCATCGGCGTCGCGATGGCGCTGCTCACTTGGTGCGGGATCAGTGGCGCCGGCTGGGTGGTGACGGCGTGCGTCGGCGCGGTCCTGTGGGAGCGGACGGCACCGTCGCAGACGGTCATCGAGGCCGAGACGGACGCAGACGACGAGCTGGTGCGGCCGCACCAGCAAAAAGCGCCCCCGGCAGGAATCGAACCTGCGACCTAGAGATTAGAAGGCTCTTGCTCTATCCAACTGAGCTACGGAGGCAACGCGCTGGAAGTCTATCCCGAGGCCTTAGCCGAGTGGCCATGGCAACAGCCGTATTGCCCGCGCTGTGTCCGGCGGCGGACTAGCGTTAGGGTCCAGCGCTGGGCAACGACGGAGGAGAGCGACAGCCATGAGCGACGTGCCGGACTTTGACACGGCCGGGTTGCCCGAAGAGTTGAGTGCGGTTGATCAGTTGATGCATCGCGGGGAGGCCAATCCGCGCACCCGGTCCGGCATCATGGGCGTCGAACTGTTGGACGTCACCCCCGACTGGGAGCGGTACCGCGCGGGGTTCGAGCAGGCGTCCCGCAAGGCCATCCGCCTGCGGCAGAAGGTCGTGATGCCGAGCCTGCCGACGGCGGCGGCGCGCTGGGTCGTCGACCCCGACTTCAATCTGGATTTCCACGTGCGGCGCGTGCGTGCGCCCGGTGCGGGAACGCTGCGTGAGGTCTTCGACTTCGCCGAGCTGGCGCTGCAGTCGCCGCTCGACATCTCGCGGCCGCTGTGGACGGCGACGTTGGTCGAAGGGCTGGCGGGCGGCGGCGCTGCGAACATCGTGCACATGAGCCACGCCGTGACCGACGGTGTCGGCAGCATGGAGATGTTCGCGAACCTCTACGACCTCGAGCGCGATCCCGCGCCGCGGCCCTCGGCGCCGTTGCCGATCCCCGAGGATCTGTCGCCGAACGACCTTGCCCGCCAAGGCATCAACGCGTTACCCAAGGGCATCGCCAACAACGTGCTCGACGTGACGCGCGGTGCGGCCGGGCTGCTCGGGCGCATGATGCGCGATCCGGCCGACGCCGTCGGCGGGGTCGTCGACTACGTGCGGTCGAGTCGACGGGTGATGACGCCCGCGGCGCCGCCCTCGCCGGTGCTGCGCCGCCGTGGTCTGGCGTCGCGGAGCGAGGCGATCGACATCAAGTTCAGCGATCTGCACAAGGCGTCCAAGGCCGCCGAGGGCTCCATCAACGATGCCTATCTCGCCGCGCTGTGCGGCGCGCTGCGCCTCTACCACGAGGCCAAGGGCATCCCGGTGGCGTCGCTGCCCATGGCGGTGCCGGTGAATGTGCGCTCCGACTCGGACCCCGCGGGTGGCAACAGGTTTGCGGGGGTGAACATCGCCGCGCCCATCGGCGTCGTCGACCCGCGCAAGCGCATCCAGAAGGTGCGCGCCCAGATGACCCGCAAGCGCGAGGAACGCGCCATCGAGGTGGTGGGCGTCGTCGCGCCGCTGCTGAACCTCGTGCCGGACCCCCTGCTGGAGTCCATGGCCGGCTCGGTGGTCAATTCCGATGTGCAGGCCAGCAACGTGCCCGGCCCGCCGATGGACACGTACATCGCCGGCGCAAAGGTGGTGCGGCACTACGGAATCGGGCCCCTGCCCGGCGTCGCGATGATGGCGGTGCTCATCTCGCGCAGCGGCTGGGTCACCATCAGCACCCGCTACGACCGGGCGTCGATCAACGATCCCGAGCTGTGGGCCCGCTGCCTGCTCGACGGATTCAACGAGGTGCTGGCCCTGGGTGGGGACGGCCGGGCCATTCCGGCGTCGTTCGCGCTGGCGGACGAACAGGCCGAGCCGGCAGTGAACGGGGGTGCCGCACAATGAGTTCGGACGACGACTACGCGGGCGAGTTCCGCAACGCCCGGCTGCCGGGCTCGGTGGCGGAGATTCTGGCCAGCGCCGAGGGGCCGGAGGTCGGCGCGTTCTTCGACATGGACGGCACCCTGGTGGCCGGGTTCACCGGCGTGATCATGACGCAGGACCGGTTGCGCCGCCGCCAGATGGGCGTCGGTGAGTTCATCGGCATGGTGCAGGCCGCGGTGAACCACCAACTGGGACGAGCCGAGTTCGAGGACCTGATCGGCCGGGGCGCGCGGATGCTGAACGGCAACTCGCTCAGTGACCTCGACGAGCTGGGGGAGCGGCTGTTCATCCAGCACATCAAGAAGCGGATCTACCCCGAGATGCGCGAGCTCGTCCGCGCGCACCAGGCGCGCGGGCACACCGTCGTGCTGAGCTCGTCGGCGCTGACGGTCCAGGTCGAACCGGTGGCGAACTTCCTCGGCATCAAGAACGTGCTGTGCAACAAGTTCGAGACGGACGAGGACGGACTCATCACCGGTGAGGTGGTCAGGCCGGTGCTGTGGGGGCCCGGAAAGGCCAACGCCGCACAGCATTTCGCGGCGAACAACGGTGTCGATCTGGCGAAGAGTTACTTCTACGCCGACGGTGACGAAGACGTCGCCCTGATGTACCTGGTCGGCAATCCACGGCCCACCAATCCGGCTGCCAAGCTGGAATCCGTGGCCGCCAAGCGTGGTTGGCCGGTGCTGAAGTTCTCCAGTCGCAGTGGCAGCAGCCCCATCGCACAGCTGCGGACCTTCGCCGGTATCGCGTCGCTGGCCCCGGTCGCCGCCGGTGCTCTCGGCCTCGGTCTGTTGACCGGCAACCGGCGCACGGGCGTCAACTTCTTCACGTCGGCGTGGAGCAAGGCATTGATGGCGACGCTCGGCATCGACCTGAACGTGCTCGGCGCGGAAAACCTGCGGGCGCAGCGGCCTGCGGTGTTCATCTTCAACCACCGCAACCAGGCCGACCCGATGATCGCCGGCGCGCTGGTGAGCGACAACTTCACCTCGGTGGGCAAGAAGGAGCTCGAGAGCAACCCGATCATGGGCACCATCGGCAAGGTGATGGACGCGGCGTTCATCGACCGCGATGATCCCGCGTCGGCCATCGAGAGCCTGCACAAGATGGAAGAGCTTGCCCGTAAAGGCCTTTCGATCCTCATCGCACCCGAGGGCACCCGCCTGGACACCACCGAGGTCGGCGAGTTCAAGAAGGGTCCGTTCCGCATGGCCATGGCCGCCGGTATCCCTGTCGTGCCGATCGTGATCCGCAACGCGGAGGTGATCGCCGCGCGCGATTCGTCGACCTTCCACGCGGGCAAGGTCGACGTCGTCGTGTACCCGCCGATCTCGGTCGAGGACTGGACCCTGGAGGACCTGTCGGAGCGTATCGCGGAGGTGCGTCAGCTCTATCTCGACACCCTCCGAAAATGGCCACATGACAAGGTGCCCGACAACGCGCTGTACCACCGGACCGCGCCTGCAGCACAACCTGATTCGCCCGACGACAGCGGCGATGCGCCGCGCAGCGCCAAGGGCCGACGGTGAAACACACCGCTGACGACCTCGCCAGCTTCGACCCGACGGACGACGCCCTGGTGCTGACCGCCGTCGGCTCCGCTGCCGAATGGGACCTGCTCAACGACTGGCTGGCGCACCAACGCAAGCAGCACCCGGATACCCGCCTCGAGGTGCTCCGGCTGCCGACCGATGGCGAGCCCTCGCCCGGCACGCTGGCCCGCCTGGTGGAACTGCTCGGCGCCGATGAGGGCCGTTCGGTGGTACCCGTGCGGGTGTTCTGGGTGCCCGCGGGGCTGCCGACGCGCTCGAAGATCGTCGGGTTGATCTCCGGCCGCGACCGGTACCGGCCACCGGAGGTGCTGCAGCGCCGCATCCTGCGCAAGGACCCGCTGCGCGCCCGGGTGGTGGCCGGTGAGCCCGCCACCGTGGGGCAGTTGCGGCAGCAGTGGAAGGACACCACGACCGCCGAAAACCCAAGGGAATTCGCCCGTTTCGTCCTGCGCCGGGCGCAGCTCGCCATCGAGCGGGTGGAGCTGCGGCTGCTCGGGCCCGAATACAAGTCACCCCGGCTGGTCAAGCCGGAGGTGCTGGCGTCGGCGCGGTTCCGGCAGGGCCTGGAGAAAATCCCCGGCGCGACGGTCGAGAAGGCCGGCGAGATGCTCGACGAGCTGTCGACGGGCTGGAGCCGCTTCTCCGTCGACTTCATCCCCAAGATCGGGCGCGCCATCTTCAGCCGCGGTTTCGACCCCAACGTGGACTACGACCGCGAGCAGGTCGAGGCCATGCGGCACGCGCTGGAGCTGCACCCCGCCGTCCTGCTGTTCTCGCACCGGTCCTACCTCGACGGCGTGATCGTGCCGGTCGCGATGCAGGAGAACCGCCTGCCGCCGGTGCACACGTTCGCCGGCATCAACCTGGCCTTCGGCCTGATGGGGCCGATCTTCCGGCACTCCGGCGTCATCTTCATCCGGCGCAACATCGCGGGCGACCCGCTCTACAAGTACGTGCTCAAGGAGTACGTCGGGTACATCGTGGAGAAGCGCTTCAACCTCAACTGGTCCATCGAGGGCACCCGCTCCCGGACCGGAAAGATGTTGCCGCCCAAGCTCGGTCTGCTCGCCTACGTCGCCGACGCCTACCTCGACGGCCGCAGCGAGGACATCCTGCTGCAGCCCGTCTCCATCAGTTTCGACCAGCTGCACGAGACGGCCGAGTACGCCGCCTACGCGCGCGGCGGCGAGAAGACGCCCGAAGGCCTGAGTTGGCTGTACCACTACATCAAGGCGCAGGGCGACCGGAACTTCGGCAAGATCTACGTGCGCTTCCCCGAAGCGGTGTCGATGCGCGAACAGCTGGGGCCACCTGACGGGCCGGTGGCCACCGACCCCGCGGCCAAGCGTCTCGCACTGCAGAAGATGGCGTTCGAGGTGGCCTGGCGCATCCTGCGAGCCACCCCGATCAACGCCACGGCGCTGGTGTCGGCGTTGCTGCTGACCACCCGCGGTCTGGCGCTGACGCTGGACCAGCTGCACCACACTCTGCAGGACGCGTTGGATTACCTTGAGCGCAAACAGATTCCGATGACCAACTCGGTGCTCCGGCTCCGTACCCCCGAGGGGGTCCGGGCCGCGCTCGACGCGATGTCCGGTGGGCACCCGGTGACCGCGGTGAACAGCGGCCGGCAGCCGGTCTGGTACATCGCGCCGCAGGACGAGCACGAGGCCGCGTTCTACCGCAACACGACCATCGACGCGTTCCTGGAGACCGCCATCGTCGAGCTGGCCATGGCGCATGCGGCCAAGGCGGAATCCGACCCGGTGGAGGCGTTCTGGTCGCAGGTGATGCGGCTGCGCGACCTGCTCAAGTTCGAGTTCTACTTCGCCGACTCGGCATCGTTCCGCGCCCACATCGTGGAGGAGATGTCGTGGCAGGCCAACTGCGAGCAGCAGCTGGCCGAGGGTGGCGAGGCCATCTACGCGATGCTGCGGGCCAAGCGCCCGATCATCGCCGGCGCGATGCTGCGGCCGTTCCTGGAGGCCTACGAACTGGTCGCCGACGTGTTGCGCGGTACGCCGCCCGACATCAGTGAGAAGGACCTGACGAAGCGGGCACTCGGTGTCGGCCGGCAGTACGTCGCACAGGGCCGGATTCGCAGCAACGAGTCGGTGTCGGCGCTGCTGTTCACGACGGCGCGGCAGGTGGTGGCCGACCAGAAGCTGCTCGAAGCGGCCCCTGATCTGGAGGAGCGGCGCACGGCGTTCCTCGCCGAACTGCGGGCGATCCTGGCGGACCTGGCGACAGTGGACTCGATCGGCTGGATCAAGTTCGACGTCCGGGAGCTGCAGCGGCGCAAGGCCAAGAAGGCCATCGACGTCATCGAGGCCGAGTAACCCGCCCCCGGGTTATCCACAGTTCGCGATTCATCCACAACCGGCGCCGTCCCGAGGGCGGCGCCGGTTCTTTTGTCGGTGCCTGACGGGTCAATGGACGCACAGGCCGACGAGAACGCCGGCAACACCGAAATGGATGGAGAAGCACATGTTCGAGACACCCATCACCGTCGTCGGGAACGTCGTCACCGATGTCGTGTCACGCCGCGCCGGCGAGACCAATCTCGTGACGTTCCGGGTGGCGAGCAATTCGCGGAAGAAGACCGACGACGGTTGGGAGCCGGGCAACTCGTTGTACGTGACAGTGAACTGCTGGGGCCGGGTGGCCGACGGGGTCGCGGGCCGGTTGTTCAAGGGCGACCCGGTGGTGGTCGTCGGCCACATCTTCACCAACGAGTACCTGGACAAAGAGGGCAACCGCCGGTCCTCGATGGAGGTGAAGGCGACATCTGTCGGTCCGGACATGGGCCGGTGCCAGGTCAAGGTCGATCCCCGGCGGCCGAACCCGATCGAACTCGAGCCGCCGCAGGTCGAGCCCGAGGCCGCCTCCGAATCGCCCGATGCTGAGAATTCCGGCGCGCTGGTGCTGTCGGCGTAGAAATGTCGGGGCGCCTCACGAAGCCCGGCGCGGGGGGCGCCCCGACCGCGCCATCGGGCGATTTGGCGGCTTGCCTAGGATGGTCAGCGAGTTTTCGCGGGACCGCGCCCGACCCAGTGAGCCGGGGCGCGCGCTACGAGAACGCTACGACGAACAGCCAACGAAAGGCATGACGACGGCATGGCCGAATTCATCTACACGATGCGCAAAGTCCGCAAGGCGCACGGCGACAAGGTCATCCTCGACGACGTCACCCTGAACTTCCTGCCCGGCGCGAAGATCGGTGTCGTCGGCCCCAACGGCGCCGGTAAGTCCAGCGTCCTGAAGATCATGGCCGGCATCGACAAGGCGAACAACGGCGACGCCTTCCTGGCGCCCGGCGCCACGGTGGGCATCCTCATGCAGGAGCCCGAGCTCGACGAGACCAAGACCGTCCGGGAGAACGTCGAGGCCGGTGTCGCGGTCAAGGCCAAGCTCAACCGGTACAACGAGGTCGCCGAGCTGATGGCCACCGACTACACCGACGAGCTCATGGAAGAGATGGGCAAGCTCCAGGAGGAGCTCGACGCCGCCGATGCCTGGGACATCGACTCCCAGCTGGAGCAGGCCATGGACGCCCTGCGCTGCCCGCCGCCGGACGAGCCCGTCACCCACCTGTCCGGTGGTGAGCGCCGCCGCGTCGCCCTGTGCAAGCTGCTGCTGAGCAAGCCCGACCTGCTGCTGCTCGACGAGCCCACCAACCACCTGGACGCCGAGAGCGTGAACTGGCTGGAACAGCATCTCGCCGACTACAAGGGCGCGATCCTCGCCGTCACCCACGACCGGTACTTCCTGGACAACGTCGCCGAGTGGATCCTCGAGCTCGACCGCGGCCGCGCCTACCCGTACGAGGGCAACTACTCCACGTACCTGGAGAAGAAGGCCGAGCGTCTCGAGGTCCAGGGCAAGAAGGACCAGAAGCTGCAGAAGCGCCTCAAGGACGAGCTCGCTTGGGTGCGTTCGGGTGCCAAGGCTCGCCAGGCCAAGAACAAGGCCCGCCTCGGACGCTACGAGGAGATGGTCGCCGAGGCCGAGAAGACGCGGAAGCTCGACTTCGAGGAAATCCAGATTCCGACGCCGCCGCGTCTGGGCAACGTCGTGGTGGAGGTCGACAACCTGAAGAAGGGTTTCGACGATCGCGTCCTGATCGAGAACCTGTCCTTCACCCTGCCGCGTAACGGCATCGTCGGCGTCATCGGCCCGAACGGTGTGGGTAAGTCCACGCTCTTCAAGACCATCGTCGGTCTGGAGCAGCCGGACGCCGGCACCGTGAAGGTCGGCGAGACGGTCAAGCTGTCGTATGTCGACCAGAGCCGCGCGGGCATCGACCCGAAGAAGACGGTCTGGGAGGTCGTTTCCGACAAGCTCGACTACATCGAGGTCGGCCAGAACGAAATCCCGTCGCGGGCCTACGTGTCGGCGTTCGGCTTCAAGGGACCAGATCAGCAGAAGCCGGCCGGCGTGCTCTCCGGTGGTGAGCGCAACCGCCTGAACCTGGCACTGACCCTCAAAGAGGGCGGCAACCTGATCCTGCTCGACGAGCCGACCAACGACCTGGACGTCGAAACCCTGTCTTCGCTGGAGAACGCGCTCGAGCAGTTCCCCGGTTGCGCCGTGGTCATCAGCCACGACCGCTGGTTCCTCGACCGCACCTGCACCCACATCCTCGCGTGGGAAGGCGACGACGAGGACGAGGCCAAATGGTTCTGGTTCGAGGGCAACTTCGGTGCCTATGAAGAGAACAAAGTGGAACGACTTGGAATCGAAGCGGCGCGTCCGCACAGAGTGACCCACCGCAAGCTGACTCGCGACTAACGTCGCATCTACGTGCTCGGATCGGGGCACGTAGGTGCAACGTCAGGAGCAAGTCGGATGACGGAAAATCGGGGCGGACTCAGCAGCACGCGGTCCGCCGGCGCGGACGGTAACGCTGGTCTCGCACGGGCATACCTGCAGACCTACCGCGGCCCCAACGATGGCTCACCGGCCGACGGTGGGGTCACCGCCCCGATCGACGCGGCCCTGGCAACCCGGGTCTCCCCGGAGTTGCTGGCCGCGCATTATCGCCTCGGTCATCGCCGGTCGACGGGGGAGACGCTGGTCGCGATCTACCCCGCCGACGATCCGGGGCGTTTCGGTCCCGCGCTGCAGATCGTGACCGATCACAGCGCGCTGCTGATGGACTCGGTGATGGTGCTGCTGCACCGCATCGGCGTCGCCTACACCGCGATCATGAGTCCCGAGTTCCGGGTGCGGCGTGACTCGGCGGGTGAGGTCGTCGCGATGGGCCCGGCGGGTGACCCCAGCGCTCCGCCCGACGGCATCGACGAGACCTGGATCCATGTGCAGCTGGCGACCATGGGTGACGGCAAGGCCGTCGCCGAGGCGGCCGCCGTGCTGCCGCATGCCCTGACCGACACCCGTGCGGTGGAGCTCGATACGCCCGCGATGAACGCCGCGCTCGTCGGGCTGGCCAACGCGCTCGACGCCGACCACAACGGCCGGTTCCCCGGCTACGACCGGCGCGACGTCGCGGCCCTGCTGCGCTGGCTGGCCGACGGGCACTTCGTCCTGCTGGGCTACCAGCAGTGCACCATCGAGAACGGGCAGGCCCAGGTGGACCCGGCCACCCGGCTCGGCGTGGCCAAGCTGCGCACCGACGTGCTGCCACCGCTCGCCGGCGACGACGAACTGCTTGCGGTGGCCCAGGCCACCATGCCGAGTTACCTGCGCTACGGCGCCTACCCGTACATCGTGGTGGTCCGCGAGAGCGCGGGACCGAACGGGCCTGCGCGTGAGCACCGGTTCATCGGTCAGTTCACGGTGACCGCGGGCAACGCCAATGTGCTCGAGATTCCCCTGATCTCGCGGCGGGTCAACGAGGCGCTGGCGTTGTCCCAGGGAGATCCGAGCCGGCCCGGCCAGCTGATGCTGGACATCATCCAGACCGTGCCGCGGTCCGAGCTGTTCTCCCTGACCGCACGCGACCTCGTCGAGATGGGCAAGTCCGTCATCGACCTGGGCTCGCGGCGACGCGCGCTGCTGTTCCTGCGGGCCGACAAGCTGGCCCACTTCGTATCGTGCCTGGTGTACCTGCCGCGTGACCGCTACACCACCGATGTGCGGCTGGCCATGCAGGACATCCTGGTGCGCGAACTCGGCGGCGAGAGCATCGAGTACACCGCCAGGGTCAGTGAATCACCCTGGGCCGTCGTGCATTTCACCGTCCGGTTGGGCGAGTCCGCGAGCCCCGCGACGATCGACACGTCGGCCGCCAACGAAACCCGGATCCAGGGTCTGCTGACCGAGGCCGCCCGGACCTGGGGCGACCGCCTGATCGGCGCCGTCACACCGGGCACCATCACCCGCGCCGAGGCCGAGCACTACGCGGTGGCGTTCCCCGAGGTGTACAAGCAGGCCTTCACGCCGACCGGTGCCATCGAGGGCATCAGCATCATCGACCAGCTGCAGGACGACAGCGTCAAACTGGTGCTGGACTATCCCGAAGCCGGTGCCGACGATGACGGCACCGCCCAACTCACGTGGTACCTGGCCGGCCGGTCCGCCTCGCTGAGTGAGCTGCTGCCGATGCTGCAGTCCATGGGCGTGGTGGTGCTGGAGGAGCAGCCGTTCAACGTCGTGCGCGCCGACGGCATGCCGGTGTGGATCTACCAGTTCAAGATTTCCCGGCACCACTCCACCGTCGACGCCCCGGAAGCCGAACGCGAAGTCATCGCCACCCGTTTCGCCGACGCGGTCACCGCCATCTGGCAGGGCAAGGTGGAGATCGACCGGTTCAACGAGCTGGTGCTGGGCGCGGGACTGACCTGGCAGCAGGTGACGATCCTGCGGGCCTACGCGAAATACCTGCGGCAGGCCGGTTTTCCCTACAGCCAGTACCACATCGAGACGGTGCTGCGGGACAACCCGGCCACCGCGAAGTCGCTCGTCGATCTCTTCGAGGCGGTGTTCGACCCGACCGGGGCCGACGCGGCAGACCGTGCCCAAACCGCCGCGGCCGCCGTCGCCGCGGACATCGATGCCCTCGTGAGCCTGGACACCGACCGCGTGCTGCGGGCGTTCGCGGCGCTCGTGCAGGCCACGCTCCGCACCAACTACTACGTGACGGCGCCGGGCTCGGCGCGGCAGCGAAACGCGTTGTCGTTCAAGCTCAATCCCCAGCTCATCGACGAATTGCCGCTGCCCAGGCCGAAATACGAGATCTTCGTGTACTCGCCGCGGGTCGAGGGCGTGCACCTGCGGTTCGGCAACGTGGCCCGCGGCGGCCTGCGCTGGTCGGACCGGCGGGAGGACTTCCGCACCGAGATCCTGGGCCTGGTCAAGGCGCAGGCGGTGAAGAACGCCGTCATCGTCCCCGTCGGCGCCAAGGGCGGCTTCGTGCTGAAGTCGCCGCCGGCGCCCACCGGTGACGCGGCCGCCGATCGTGATGCCCTGCGCAACGAAGGCGTCGCCTGCTACCGGCTGTTCATCGCCGGTCTGCTCGACGTCACCGACAACGTCGAGACGGCGACCGGCGCCGTGGTGCCGCCGCCGCAGGTGGTGCGTCGCGACGGCGACGACGCCTACCTGGTGGTCGCCGCCGACAAGGGCACCGCGACGTTCTCCGACATCGCGAACGATGTCGCCAAGTCGTACGGCTTCTGGCTGGGCGATGCGTTCGCGTCCGGCGGTTCGGTGGGCTACGACCACAAGGCGATGGGCATCACCGCCAAGGGCGCCTGGGAGTCGGTCAAGCGGCACTTCCGCGAGATGGGGCACGACACCCAGACGCAGGACTTCACCGTCGTCGGCGTCGGCGATATGAGCGGTGACGTGTTCGGCAACGGCATGTTGCTGTCCAAGCACATTCGCCTCGTGGCGGCCTTCGACCACCGGCACATCTTCCTGGACCCGAACCCTGATGCGGCCCGCTCGTGGATCGAACGCGACCGGATGTTCAAGCTGCCGCGGTCGAGTTGGGACGACTACGACAAATCGCTCATCAGCGAGGGCGGCGGCGTCTACAGCCGCGACCAGAAGTCGATCCCGATCAGCCCGCAGGTGCGGGCGGCGCTGGGCCTGGCGGCCGACGTCACCGAGCTGACCCCGCCGGCGTTGATGAAGTCGATCCTGCTGGCGCCTGTCGACCTGTTCTGGAACGGCGGTATCGGCACCTACATCAAGGCCGAGACCGAGTCGGATGCCGACGTCGGTGACCGCGCCAACGACGCCATCCGGGTCAACGGAAATCAGGTGCGCGCCAAGGTGGTCGGCGAAGGTGGCAACCTCGGTGTGACGCAGCGCGGCCGCATCGAATTCGATCTGGCCGGCGGCCACATCAACACCGACGCGATGGACAACTCGGCGGGTGTGGACTGCTCCGACCACGAGGTCAATATCAAGATTCTGGTCGACGCCCTGGTGACCTCGGGCAAGGTCGCGGCCGCCGAGCGCACCGACCTGCTGATGTCGATGACCGACGAGGTGGGCCGGCTCGTGCTGGCCGACAACATCTCTCAGAACGATCTGATGGGCACCAGCCGCGCCAACGCGGCCAGCCTGCTGCCGGTGCACGCCGCCCAGATTCGCAATCTGGCCGCCGAACGCGGCCTGAATCGTGAGCTGGAAGCGCTGCCGTCGGACAAGGAGATCCGCCGGCGGATGGAGACCGGGCTGGGGCTGACCTCACCGGAGCTGGCGACGCTGATGGCGCACGTCAAGCTGGCGCTCAAAGAGGATGTGCTGGGCAGCGATCTGCCCGATCAGGAGGTGTTCGCCGGACGACTGCCGGACTACTTCCCGGAGGAGCTGCGGGACCGGTTCGGCGCAGACATCCGGTCGCACCAGCTGCGCCGGGAGATCATCACCACGATGCTGGTGAACGACCTCGTCGACACCGCAGGCATCACCTACGCCTACCGGGTCGCCGAAGACGTCGGCGTGGGGCCGGTCGACGCGGTCCGCAGCTACGTCGCGGTGGACAAGATCTTCCGGGTCGGCGAGGTGTGGCGGAACATCCGGGCGGCCGGCCTGGCCGGTGTCCCGGTGGATGTCACCGACCGCATGACGCTGGATCTGCGCCGGCTGATCGACCGGGCCGGCCGCTGGCTGCTGAACTACCGGCCCCAGCCGCTGGCGGTCGGCGCCGAGGCCAACCGGTTCGCGGCGAAGGTCGCCGAGCTCACCCCGGAGATGGCGCAGTGGCTGCGTGGCGACGACAAGGCCATCGCCGAGACCGATGCGGCGCAGTTCGTGGCCGCGGGCGTCTCGAAGGAGCTGGCCTACATGGTGGCGACCGGGCTGTACCAGTACAGCCTGCTGGACGTCATCGACATCGCCGACATCGCCGAGCGTGAGCCCGCCGAGGTGGCCGACACGTACTTCGCGCTGACCGACAACCTGGGCATCGACAACCTGCTCACCGCGGTGTCGGAACTGAGCCGCAATGACCGCTGGCATTCGTTGGCGCGCTTGGCGATTCGCGATGACATCTACGGATCGATCCGGGCGCTGTGCATCGATGTGATGGCGGTCGGCGAACCCGACGAGACCGGTGAACAGAAGATTCACGAGTGGGCGTCGACGAACAGTTCGCGGGTCATGCGGGCCCGCCGGACCCTGACCGAGATTCTGGGCGACGAGGTGCGTGACCTGGCGACGCTGTCGGTGGCCGCGCGGCAACTGCGCAGCATGACCACGCGGACGACAGGAACGGGCAATCAGGGATGATGGGCGGGTGACAGAGCGATTCACGACGCCGGTGCCGGTGCGCTGGTCAGACATCGACATGTATCAGCATGTCAACCACGCCACCATGGTGACCATCCTCGAGGAGGCGCGGGTCCCGTTCCTCACCGAGCCCTTCGCCGAGGACGTCGCCACCACCGGCCTGCTGATCGCCGAGGTCAACGTGAAGTACAAGGACCAACTGCGCCTTGTCGATTCACCGCTGCAGGTGACCATCTGGACCAACCGGCTGCGTGCCTGCGACTTCACGCTGGGCTATGAGGTGCGGTCGGCGCAGGCCGACCCGGATTCCAAGCCCGCGGTGATCGGGGAGACCCAGCTGGCCACCTTCAACATCGAGCGACAGATGCTGGTGCGCATCGCCCCGCATCAGCGGGAGTACCTGCAGCGTTTCGCGCGATGAGCGCCTGCGCGAAGAACAGGGTGCAACGATGAGCGAGCGGGGCATCTGGCTCGCCGACGCCGCGCAGGCGCAGAACCTGGCCACCTTTGTCGAGCGCGTGCTGCGCCTCGACGAGGCGGCCGTGGTGCGGTTGCGGGCGCGCGGCGAGGGCGTCGTCGTTGCCTGGGCGGCAACAGGTTTCGAGGTGCTGGCCGCACGTGTGGTGAACGGGCGAGTGTCGCCATCCGATCTCAGCGCCGGGGCCGACGCGTTGAATCGCGAGCTGCCCGGCTCAGGCCGGATCGACCCGGGATTCGCGATGGACTCGGCGTGGCGTGGTGCGTTGCCGCCCGACGACGGCTTCAGCCACCTCGACGATGTGCCGGCGGCCGCGGTGCTTGAGCTGTTCCAGCGCGGCGTCGAATTGGCCCGGGAACACAGCGGCCCGCAGGGCCCGCCGCCGTCACTGCTGGACCAGGACGTCCTCACCGTCAGCTCCGGCGACATCGAGGTCGGCATCCCGATGCGTTGTGTATTCGCTTTGACCGCCATGGGTTTCGTGCCCGATCCGCTGCCGGAGAACGAGGTGGTCCGGGTTCGGGTGCATCCGACGTGGCTGCGCATCGACGCGCGGTTCGGGTCGGTGTACCGCCGCCGTGGTGGCCCGATCCTGCTGTCGCCCTAGGAGTCTGCCGAGGCTGAGAGGCTGCTCGCGCGGCGGATGTGAACTTCACCCGCCGCGCCAGCATGAGTGCCCGGAACACTGTTGAGTTTTCAAGGTGCGCAATAGGTTTCAGACCGCGCTTGACGTGACTATGCGGCAGCGTTGTCGAGGTGCATGGTGCGGCGGTTGTGGGCGGGTATGGGTGTTCGGTGTGGGTCGACGGTGGCGGGTGGGATGAGCCAGGGGTGTTTGTCCATTCCCATGGCGACGTCCCAGCCGTCGTGGTGGATGTTGGCGTGGCAGGCCGGGCACAGCAGGCACCCGTTGCCTAGTGATGTTTCGCCGCCGTGGGTCCAGTGCACGATGTGATGCGCATGCGTACGCCCGGGCGGTGCGCCGCATTTGATGCAGCCACCATCGCGCAGATACAGAGCTTTGCGCAGATGCGGCGGGAACAGCCGCTTCTCCCGACCCATATCCAGCGGTACCTGTTCGCCGTCGACGATCATCGTGGTGACGTTGGTGTCGCAGGTGAGCCGGTCCAGGGTCATGGTGCTGATCGCTCCGATGAATTCCAGGGTGGCCAGGTCCGGGGTGTCAGCGGGCACCGACAGCAGCAGTTGGGTGCGCGGCGCCGAAGCGACATTGCCACCGCGGGCAGCGATATCCAGGATTGTCTCCAGGGCGTCGGCCCGCCGCCGCGAGGCGGTGCGCACGTCCGGCGAACCGTCGGGTTCTGGACGGGGTGCGGACAGTTCTTCGGACGCTGCGAGGTATTTGGCGCCGACTTCGGCATCCAGATCCGCGCGTATCCGCACCCGCCCGTCGCTGGTCACGACGTAGTCCACGGTGTTGATCGACCGGTCCTCGGCAGCTGGCAACCCACCCTCGGCAGCGGCCACCCGGTTCCCGAGTCGTCGGGCGCGGTCTGTGATCTCGGTGGGGGTGGCCCCGGAGAAGAACTGGCCCAGCAGATCGGTGACTTGTGCGTACCGGGCTGCGTCGTCGACCTCACCGGGTGCGCGGGCCTGGATGTGGTTGACGCCCTTGACGATCGTATCGACATGCTCGCCGGAGATCGCCCCGTCGGCAGCGTGCGCTGCCAGGGTGGGCAACGCCGGAAGCGCGGCACCAATACGGACCAGCCGCTGCGCGACCGACGGTGCGCACCCCACCGCCATCAATAGTTCCCGGACGCTGCGTCCCTGCGCGGCGGCCACCCCGCAGCGGTCCAGTGCTCCGGCCAGCATTGCCGCCAGATGATCGACCACGCCGCGCAACCGCAGCACACCCCGTATCGCCTCCAGCGCGTCATCCCCGGTCAGGTCGTCGGGGACGACGATGTCCCGAACGGTATCGATGCTGGTGCTGAGTTCCCCGGTGATCCCCATATCTCATTGTATCGAACAAATGTTCGAACAGCAAGGAGTTTCCAGCTGTATCAGGACATCGGTGACAGTTGGTGTATGGGGACAGCGACGACGTTTCCTCTGGGTTGGGTCGCACCGCGATGGCCTGCTCTTTGGCCTCATCACCGAGTGTCGATGGGACTCGACTTCGGCTGCGGGTATTCGGTTCGCACCGGGTCTGTGCCGGTTCGGTTGTTCGAAAGTTGCGCCGGTCAGTGCTTGCGGACGACGTGCTCGGCTTTGCCGGGCTTCCACACCGTGATGTCGAGGTGTCCGTCCTCCACCTCGACCGCGGACGCCCCGACCAGGTCGGCGCGATAGCAGTGCTCGAACTCCTGGCCGCGGATGTCGAAGCCGGTCTGTTCGTACAGCGCCTCGGCGAACCGTCGATGAAGGGCCTTGTCCTGCACGTCCTCCACGACGCCCCAGAGTTTCGCATCGCCGTCGCCGACGTGGGTGTCGACGGTTGCGGTGTGCAGACAGAAGCGCGGGTCGCGGGCGAGGTCGTCGAATTTCGTGGTGTGCGGCATGCCCGAGATCCACAGTTCGTCTTCGAAGAATCGTGGCTCCATGGGGCTGATGCGGGGAAATCCGTCCGAGCGCAGCGTGCCCAGCATGCACAGGTTTCCGGTGGCGGTGTGTCGGCGGACGAAGGTGGTTGCGATTCGCGGTGCGACGTCCGCGAACTCTTTCCAACTGGTCATGTTCGCGACGGTAGTCCGCGGCGTGCGGCGTGGAAACCTCCCGTGGGCTCAGTCCGGGATGGTCGCGTATGCCCGGACGGGGAAGGTGCCGAATCCTTCGATCCGCGGCGGGGCGGCGGTGAAGCGTGCACCCCGGGCCGGTAGCGCCGCCAGGTTGGTCAGGTGCTCGACGACGTGAATCCCGTTGCCCAAGAGCACGGTATGGATGGGCCGCCGTCCGGCGGCTGCCGGGCCGGCATCGTCGATGTTGACCGAGTCGATCCCGACGAGAGCGACCCCACGGCTCACGAGGAGCTCGGCCGCGGCCTCGGACAGGAACGGTGCGTCGACGGCGTAGGCCTCGGTGCCGAAATGCCGGTCCCACCCGGTATCGATCAGTACCGCACAGCCGGCTTCGATGTCATCGGGCAGTTCGGCGGCATCGACGGCGCGTGCCGTGACGTCGCGACGGTGAACGACGATCGTGGGCAGGTCCACCAAGGTGTTCAGATCGAGGCCGGCCAGGTCGGCACCGTCCTCGTAGCGGTGAAACGGGGAGTCGAGGTAGGTGCCCGTGTTGCCGACCATCGTGATCGCGCCGATCGCGAACTCGGTGCCGGCGGCGTAGACGTCGCGGGACGCCGCACGGGTGAGGTGGTCGCTGATCGACGGTGCCGGCAGCCCGGGGTAGGTCACCAGCCCCGCACGAATCGTGTGGGACAGATCGACGAGCATCGCGACTCCGTTCAGATTGGCGGCGGCTGAGTGAAGAACTCTAGCCGCGTCAGCCCGCGGCCAGCGCGTCGTGCCATGGCTTGGTGTCGGTGATCTGGGTCAGTGCGGCGATCTTCCCGTCGCGAACGGTGATGTCGTGGGCGAACGCGGCCGTATAGCGGCGTCCGGTGGTCCGGCACCGCCCGCGGTAGTAGCCGAGCACGATGACCCGGTTCTCACCGGCGATGACGTATTCGTCTGGGTGCGGTGCTATTTCGTAGTGCTTGGACGCGCCGCCCCAGACATCGCGCAGCATCTGTTCGGGGCTGTGCACGGTGCCGCCGAGGCCGAACGGCATGCCCTCGCTGACCCGGCCGGTGAAGTCGGGATGCAGCAGTGCGGCCAAGGCGGTGCGGTCGTGTGTGCCGAAAGCGGCGTAGGGGCGCGTGGCGACCTCGGTTGCCGGGGTGGTGTCGGGTGTGGTCATCGGTCTTCCTCTCGATACTTTATTAGAGGGTTATCTCTAATAAAGTAGTAGAGCATAGTCTCTAGATCATGGGTAGACCTCCACGGCACACGGCCGACGATTTTCTGGACGCGGCCGCGCGCCTGTTCGTCGCCGGGGGAGCACGCGCGCTGACGATGAACGCGGTCGCGCGGGAGGTCGGGGCGCCGAGTGGGTCGATCTACCATCGCTTTCCCGACCGGGCCGCGTTGTTGGCCGCCTTGTGGCTGCGCACCACGGCGGGCTTTCAACGCGATTACCTGGACGTCCTCGGGGAACAACCGACGCCGGACACCGCCGTCCGTGCGGCCACGTGGCTGGTCGACTGGTGCCGCGATCATCTGCCGGCGGCCGTGGTGCTGCAGGCCGGCGTGCGGTCATTCGAGCCCGACGAATGGAGCGCGGTCGCCCGGACCGAACTGGCTGTCGCTGAAGACGATTCGCGGCGGCGCCTCGACAAAGCCGTGCGAACCCTGGCGAGACAAACCGGACGTCCCGCGGATCAGATCGCCTTCGCCCTCCTGGATCTGCCGCTGGCCGCGGTGCGGCGGCACCTTCTCGCGGGTGAGCCGCCACCGAAACGGGTCACCGTGCTCGTCAGGAGCATGGTGGGCCTCGTCCTGGGCGTGCCCGCCGACTAGCGCAGAGCGACCGTCAGACGCGAGCCATCGGTTCCGTGGTGGTCGTGGTGGTCGACGGCGCCAACCGGTCGAGTAACGGACCGGCCAGTTTCTCGAGCAGATCGAACGAGAAGGGCTGTGTCATACGGCGATTGACGCCCGGTGCGAGGCGGTGCATGACATAGCCGAGCCACGCCTCGGCCCGCACGGGTACCACCGCGAGGTCGTAGCTGACCGCCCGCACCACGGCGCGCGCCACGAGGTCGGGGCTCATCGGCGAGAACGGCAGCTTTTCGGTGAACTCCTGAAGCTGCCTGGTGAGACGCTGGGCCTGCGCGACGAGCGCAGGGTCCACGCCGACGGTCACCGCGCGGTCGCCGATGTTCGTGTTGATGACGCCGGGACAGATGGCACTGACCCCGATGCCGTACGGCTTGAGCTCGAGGCGCAGGCATTCGCTGAGCATCTTCACCCCCGCCTTGGACACCGAGTACGGCGCCATGACCGGTGTCGGCGTGAAGGCCGCCGCCGAGGCGATGTTGACGATGTGACCACCCCGGCCGCGCTCGGCCATCTGCGCACCGAAGACCCGGCAGCCGTGCACCACGCCCATCAGGTTGACGCTCAGCTGCTTGTCCCAGTCCGCCGCGGACAGTTCGAGGAAAGGCCCACCGACGACGATGCCGGCGTTGTTGACGACGACGTCGGGCACCCCGTGCTCGGTGCGTACGTCATATGCGAAAGCCTCCCAGTCCTCCGGGTCGGTGACGTCCAGCCGGGCGGCCGAGGCGCGGCGGCCGGCGCCCTTGATCATGGCGGCGGTCGCTTGCGCCGAGTCGAGGTCGATGTCGGAGACCACCACGTGCGCACCCCCTTTGGCGAAGCGGATCGCGGTGGCGCGCCCGATGCCGCTGCCGGCGCCGGTGACGACCACGAGCTGTGGGTCCAGGCTGTTCATCTTCATCCGGCTTCCTTCGCAGTAGCGGCTACTTCGTGGGCATTGGCGGTGCCGGGCCCGTACCGGTATACGTCGAGGTCGTAATGGCGGTTCTGCCAGTACATCTCGCCGTGCGTGGTCGGCCGGAACGGGGAATCGCCGTGGTAGTCGATGTAGTACGTGTTGGACCCGGCGCAGGTCGGCGTGAACAGGACATTCCGCGCCTGCCGCCGGAGGCAGTACTGGAAATAGGCGTCATGGACTTCGCGCCGGATCTCGACCTCCCGCGCGCCGCGGCGCTTGGCTTCGGCGATCGCGCGGCTCAGGTGGGCCGCGGTGGCCTCGATCATCCACAGATAAGACCCGAGCACGAAGCCGTAGGGGCCGGTGATCATGAACATGTTCGGGAAGCCGGGTACGGACACACCCTGATAGGCCTGAAAGCGATTGACCGCCCAGAACTCCGCGGCGTCGAGTCCGTCCCGGCCGACGACGGGGAACGGCGGTACCGAATCCCGTTCCCACAGCTTGAATCCGGTCGCGCAGATGAGGACGTCGACCTCGTGCTCGACGCCGTCGGCGGTCACCACGCCGGTCTCGGTGATGCGCTCGATGGCGTCGGTCACCAGGCTCACGTCGCTCCGGTTGAACGTCTTGAGGTAGTCGTTGGACATCGACGGGCGCTTGCAGCCCAGGCCGTAGCGGGGGATCAATTTCTCCCGGACCGCCGGGTCGGTGATCTGGCTGCGCATCCACGCCCGCACGGGTGCCTCGGCGAGCTTGCGCGTCGCCTCGACCATCCAGCTCGGCCCGGTGAGCATGCCGCCCATCCCGATCTCGGTCGCGACGGTGCCGACGGCGCGCAGCGCCGACCGCACCTGGCCGACCTCGAGCACCGCGCGGGTGAGGCCGTGAATCTTGCTGTCGGGCTTGGGAAAAACCCAGATCGGTGTGCGCTGGAAGACCGTGAGGTGCGCCACCTCGTCGACGATCGCCGGGACCAGCTGCAGCGACGTCGCGCCCGTGCCGATGACCGCGACCCGCTTACCGGCCAACTCGACGTCGTGATCCCACAGTGCGGTGTGCATGAGAACCCCGCCGAAATCCTGCAGCCCGGGAATGTCCGGCAGCTTCGGCCGCTCGAGCCCGCCGACCGCCATCACCACGTGGCGGCCGGTCATCTCGGCACCACCATCGAACGTCAAGCGCCACACGCTGTTCTGCTCGTCGAACGTCGCAGCGGTCACGGTCGTGTTCAGCTGCAGTTTGTCGCGCAGGCCGTACTTGTCCACCATGTCGTCGGCGTAGTCCCGCAACTCGCTGCCGGGTGCGAAGACCCGCGACCAGCCGCCGCGCTGCTCGTAGGAGAAGCTGTAGATCACGGACGGGATATCCACTGCCACACCGGGATAGGTGTTCGCGTGCCACGTGCCGCCGACATGATCCCACTTGTCGACGATGACGAAGTCATGGATCCCCTTGCGCTGGAGCGCGATACCGGCGCCGATGCCGCCGAACCCGGCGCCGACGATCACCACCTCGTGATCGGGATCGTGTCGCTCCGCCGTGGTCGGCCGCGCAGCCTTAGCGCTCGTGGTCATATCTGTGCCCGACTACCGGACGTAGCCGACGAGTTCGCCGTCGGCGCCGAACAAGTCGTGCTGCCAGCGGGCCAGGAGCTCCTCGGTGGGCACGTCGTCGGGGTGGAAGCCGGGCCGTAGATATTCGGCGATCTCCCCGAGGATGCCGCGCACCAGCGGCCCGCGGAAGACGCCGTAGGTCTGGCGGAGCACCGTGATCGGTCGCGGCCATGCCGTCGGGTCCAGCAGGATCGACAACGCCACCGCGGCGGTGACGACCGGGATGGTCAGGAAGTACATGAACCACATGACCGCGATGCGGGTGCGCTCGGAACCGCCCACCGACCGGTAGACGTCGAAGGCGACGGATTTGTGCTCCAGTTCCTCCATGGCGTGCCAGTTCAACAGGCGCCAGACCTCGGGATCGCCTGGGATCGCCTGGATTTCGTCGTTCGACAGCACCCGTGCGCCCAGCACCGCGGTGTAGTGCTCGGCGGCGGCCGTCATCGCCAGGTGCACCTTCGCCGGGATCAGCTTCTCGATGCGGAGCACGACCTTCTGGCGCACGCTCGTCGGGGCGAACAGCAGGAGCCGGACGAGGGGATAGCCCATGTCGGCGAGCTGGGTGTTCAACTTGCGGTGCTCCTGACCGTGCACGGACTCCTGGCCGATGAAGCCGGCGACCCGTCGCTTGAGATCGGGATCGGTGATCTGGTCGGAGAAGCGGCGAACGGACCGGATGAACGACTCCTCGCCGGGTGGGAAGGAACCGGACAACACCGCCACCAGGTGGCTGAACACGATGTCGCCCTCGACGAAATGCCGGTGCAGCGGTTCGGGTTCCCCGAACCGGAACCGCATCCGGCGGACCTTGGGAAACGCGACCGCATGCGCGGTGATGGGGTCAGCACTCATGATCGATTCCTTCCGTTCTGCCGGCTATCTGAGGTGGTCGACGAGGACGCCGTCGGCGCCGAAGAGGGTGTCGCGCCACTGCTGGGCCAGTGCGCTGGTGTCGACGTCGTCCGGATGGAATCCGGGACGCAGGTAGACCGCGAGGTCGGGTAACAGGCCCTTGAATATCGGGCCGGTGAACAGTTCGTACGTCTCGCGTACCAGGCGGTCGGGCCGGCGCCGTGCCACGGGATCGGACCCGACCGAGACGGCGAGCGAGATGAGCGTCACCGGCAGCAGCAGGGCACACGCCGCCACCATGACCGCGATGCGGGTGCGCTCGGTGCCGCCGACGGCGCGGTAGACGTCGAAGGCCACCGATTTGTGCTCGAGTTCTTCCAGCGCATGCCAATTCAGCAGATGCCACACCTCGGGATCGGCCGGGATCGCCTGCAGCTCGTCGCTCGAGAGCACCCGCTCGGCCAGCACCGCGGTGTAGTGCTCGGCGGCGGCCGTCAATGCCAGATGGACATGCGCGGGCAACCGGTCTTCGAACCGAATCCGCTTGTCTTTGAAGGATTCTGAATCCCACCACGCGATGGGGTAGCCCATCGCGACCAGCTTCTCGTTGAGGTGCCGGTGCTCCTGCCCGTGCATGGACTCCTGGCCGATGAAGCCGGCGACCCGTTTCTTGAGGCCGGGATCGGTGATCCGGTCGGCGAATCGGCGGACCGATCGGATGAAGCCCTCCTCGCCGGGCGGAAATGCGCCCGAGAGACCGGCGACGAAATGGCTGAACACCATGTCGCCGGCGACGAAGTACTTCCGGCTCGCCTCCTCGGCGAATCGGAAGCGGATTCGCCGGGTCCGGGGATAGGGCGCCTGGGAGCTGGGCTCCGGCGGCGCCGTCGGGTGTTGCCTGCTGCGTACGGCCATGCCGCCAGCCTTTCCTCGAACAATCAGTAACTAGTACCGCGAGTTCTAGTAGTTCGAAGTTACGACGGCATGCGCCATTGCGCAAGGGTTTTGGATAACGACGTTTTCTGAGCTGCCCGTGTGCAGGTCAGGAGGACCGGCCGTGGCTCAGTCGGTGGTGCCGAACAACGCCATCTGCTCGTCGGGTGCGATGACGACACCGCGGGCAGCGGCCGCCGCTGACACCGCACCCCAGATCACGGGGGTCAACTGGGCGATGAGTTCGTCTTTGCCGATCGTCGGTTCGTTGAGCCAGCGCAGCACGCCGAGCGCCACGGAGCCGAGGATCGCGTCGGCCGTGTATTCGAGATGATCGCCGTCGCCGCCGTGGGCCCGCACCATCGCCGCGAGGACCTCGGTCATCGCGCTGGACAGGTTGCGGCCGTTCTCGAGCAGCTTGGTCCGGGAATGGTCGTCGCTGAAATGGGAGCCGACGACGAACCGAAAGAGGTTGGGGCGCTCGGCCACCAGGTCGACATAGCCGGTCAGCGCAGAACTCACCAGCTCCAGCGCCGTCGCGGTGACGTGGAAGCACGGCATCACGCGCTGCACGATCAGCTCCTGCATGCGCTCACCGACCGCGGCGAACAGCGTCTCCTTGTCGGTGAAGAAGCGATAGAGCTTCGGCCGCGGGACGCCGGCGGTTTTCACCACGTCGTCGATCGACAGGTCGGGCCCGTACTCGTCGATCGCCCGCAGGGTCGCCTCGATCAGGTCGGCCTTCACCGTCGCGCGGTGCGCCCGCCAGCGGTCGGCCCGCGCGTCACCGGTCGGTGCGGACATCCGCACCGCGACACGGGTGGCATCCACGGGCATGGGCTAATCGTAAGTCAGCCAGAGGGCCGTGTCGGGTGGGATTTGCCCGTTGGGCAGTGGCCCGCTGGCGAGCACCACCCGGCCGGCGGGGACGTCGACCGCGGTGCTGCCCGCATTCAGCAGGCATACCAACCCGTCCTCGCACCGGAATGCCAGCAGCTCCGGCGCGGTCGGCAGCCACCGCACCGAGCGGCCCAAAACTGTTCGGCCCCGGCGTAATTCGATGGCGCGCCGGAAGAGCGACAACGTCGAATCCGGTTCGTCGGTCTGCGCGGCGACGGTCAACGGCCCCCAGCCGTCGGGCATGGGGAGCCAGGTGTGCGCGGTCGCCGAGAACCCGTACGGCGCGCGGTCTCCGGACCAGGGCAGTGGCACCCGGCAGCCGTCGCGGCCCCGCTCGGTGTGGCCGGACCGTTCCCAGACGGGGTCCTGCAGGACGTCGTCGGGCAACTCGACGTTGGGTAGTCCGAGTTCTTCGCCGTTGTAGACGAACACCGCGCCCGGCAGTGCCAGCATCACCAGCGCCATCGCCCGGGCGCGCGAAAGTCCCTGTACGCCATCGCCGTAACGGGTGACCTCGCGTTCGACGTCGTGGTTGGACAGTGTCCAGGTGGGCGGTGAGTCGGCCAGTGCGGCGGCGGCCAGGGAATTCTCGATCGCCTCGCGGACGGCGGTCGCGGTGAAATCGGCTCGTACCAAACGGAAATTGAAGCCCAGATGCAGCTCGTCGGGCCGGAGGTACTTGGCGAAATCCTCGTTGTCGAAAACCCAGACCTCGCCGACGGTGGCCGCGTCGGGGTAGTCGTCGAGCACCGTCCGGATACCGCGGTGGATGGCGTGCACACCGTCGTTGTTGAACCGCGGGTCGTCGGCCCGGGTGGCCAGCATGGTGCCGTCAGGATCGGCCATGTCCGGCAGGTCGGCCGGTTTCGCCATCCCGTGCGCGACGTCGATCCGGAATCCGGCGACGCCGCGGTCCAGCCAGAACCGCAGCGTCCGTTCCAGATCCGCGGCGATCTCCGGGTTGTCCCAATTCAGGTCCGGCTGCGCGGCGTCGAACAGATGCAGATACCACTGGCCGGGCCGGCCGTCGGGTTCGATGACCCGGGTCCACGCCGGCCCGCCGAACACCGACGTCCAATTGTTGGGTGGCAGAACGCCGTCCGGCCCGCGGCCGTCGCGGAACAGGTAGCGGTCCCGTTCGGGACTGCCGGGCGGTGACGTCAGCGCCGCCCGGAACCACGGATGCGCCGAGCTGGTGTGGTTGGGGACCAGGTCCATGGTGACCTTGATGCCCGCCGCGTCGGCGGCGGCGATCAATCGATCGAGGGCCGCCATGCCGCCGAACAGGGGATCGACGTCACGCGGGTCGGCGACGTCGTACCCGTGATCGACCATGGGGGAGACCATCACCGGGTTGAGCCACAGCGCGTCGACACCGAGTGCGCGCAGATGGTCCAGGTGCGCGGTCACGCCGTCGAGATCGCCGACACCGTCACCGTCGCTGTCGGCGAAAGAACGCGGGTAGAGCTGATAGAAGACCGCGCGTGACCACCACCGCGGATCTGTCATCAGAACGCCGAGTTGACCATGTGCTGGGCGGCCATGTCGAAGTAGTCGAGCAGCGCCTGCCGGTGCGCGTCGTCGATGGTCTCGGGCCCGATCGAGGCGAGCGCGCTGTGCATGCACCGCAGCCAGGCGTCGCGCTCGAGGTAGCCGATCCGGAACGGGGCGTGCCGCATCCGCAGCCGGGGGTGGCCGCGTTCCTGGCCGTAGGTGCGGGGGCCGCCCCAATACTGCTCGAGGAACATCCGCAGCCGGTGCTCGGCGCCGTCGAGGTCGTCCTCCGGATACAGCGGGCGCAGGATTTCGTCGTCGCGGACCAGTTGGTAGAACCGCGACACCAGGAGCCCGAAGGTCTCCGCCCCACCGACTTCGTCGTAGAACGACCGCTGCGCCTCTGTCACGGTCGCCATTGTCCACGAGGACGCGATGACGCGTTCCATGCGGGACTCGTCACGCGAAGTTCATCGAATGGTCCAGCTAAGACGTCAGAATTCTCGTGCGTTGTCTGTCGATCCGTGGTGAACTGTCAGCACGGAGGACGTATGTCGCAACGGAGGAAGGTCCGCGGCCACAGACTTCACGGCGCCGCGGCGGGTTCGCCTGTGTCGAGCCCGGCACTGTCATCACCCCTGCACGCAGTCGAATCAAGTCCCGCCGACGGTTCACTCTGGGGCCGCCGCCGCGTCCTGCTGCTGAATTCGACCTACGAACCGTTGACCGCGCTGCCCATGCGGCGCGCCGTGATCATGGTGCTGTGCGGCAAGGCCGATGTGGTGCACGCCGATCCGTCCGGGCCGGTCATACACTCGGCGACCCGCGCGGTCGCCGTCCCGTCGGTCATCCGGCTGCGTAGTTATGTGCGGGTCCCATATCGGGCCCGCATTCCCATGACGCGGGCCGCGTTGATGCACCGGGACCGGTTCCGCTGTGCGTACTGCGGCGGCAAGGCCGACACCGTCGACCACGTCGTGCCGCGCAGCCGCGGTGGCGAGCACTCCTGGGAGAACTGCGTCGCGGCGTGCGGTCCGTGCAATCACCGCAAGGCCGACCGGCTGCTGACCGAACTCGGCTGGACCCTGCACGCGGTGCCGCTGCCGCCCAAAGGACAGCATTGGCGGCTGCTCTCGGCGGTCAAGGAGCTCGATCCGGCCTGGGTGCGGTACCTCGGCGAAGGCGCCGCCTGACATCCGCGGCCGGATTGCCCCTGTCCTCAGCGTGAGCGGTGTACGTACTGATACGGTTTGCGCGTGAGCATTGCACTTACTCATTCGCTGCTCGGTGGCGTGCCGCTGGCGCTGCTGCTGGTGCTTGGCGCGCTGTTCTTGCTGCGCAAGAGTCCGCATCCGGACACCTACAAGATGACCGACAAGTGGACCCACGCCCCGATCCTGTGGGCGGCCGAGGAACCGGCGGATCACGGCCACGGTGGCCATGACTCGCACCTGACTGTGGGAGGTGGCGCAAGTGGCAAGTGGTAGCCAGACCGAGGTCGCAAACATCGATCCGGCCAACCTGCCGTACGGCTACGCCGTCACGTACAGCGGCCGTATCTCCGGCGTCACCGAGCCCGGTGAGCTGTCGGTGCACTACCCGTTCCCGGTCAAGGACCTGGTGTTCCTCGACGACGCCCTGAAGTACGGTTCGCGCGCCGCCGGCGCCCGCTTCGCCGTCTACATCGGCGACCTGGGTGCGGACACCGCCGCCACCGCGCGTGAGGTGCTGGCCACCGTGCCGACGCCGAACAACGCAGTGCTGCTGGCCGTCTCGCCGAACCAGAAGGCCATCGAGGTCGTCTACGGCGCCGAGGTCCGCGGCCGCGGTATCGAAGAGGCCGCTCCGCTGGGTGTCTCCGCGGCGGCGGCGTCGTTCAAGCAGGGCAACCTGATGGACGGCCTCATCAGCGCGGTCCGCGTGCTGAGCGCCGGCGTCTCGCCCGCCTGATTTCGTTCACTCTGCCGGGTGCGAACCACTGGTTCGCACCCGGCAGAGTGCTATCCGGGGTTCGGTTGACCTGGCGCGGAGGGAGTCGCGCACTCGCGCGAACGCGCCGTCGCCGCAGAATCAGCGTGGCGCGCAGCGGGTTCAGCGTGCGGCGGGGTAGCGCTTGCGCAGGCGGGCCTCATAGCCCGGCTGCAACGCGGTGCGGCTGATGTCGCCGTCGTAGTGCGCCAGCACGCGGGGATCCATCACCCGGCGCCACAACGGCGGGCAGATGGCCAGCAGCAGCATGGTGCCGTAACCGCCCGGCAGCTGCGGCGCCTCATCGGCATGGCACAGCGCCTGGTACCGACGCATGGGGTTGGCGTGGTGATCGGAGTGCCGCTGCAGGTGGAACAGGAAGACGTTGGCGATCACGGTGTTGCTGTTCCAGCTGTGCCCGGCGCGCACCCGCTCGTACCGGCCGTTGGGCAGTTTCTGCCGCCGCAGGCCGTAGTGCTCGAGGTAGTTGACGGTCTCCAGCAGGAAGATGCCGATCACGGCCTGGCCGAACAGCCACGGCAGGACGGCGACGCCGAACCAGGCCACCAGGATGACAAACAGGATGACGCTCAGCAGCCAGGCGTTGAGGACCTCGTTGTGCAGCGACCACTTGGACTTGTGCACGCGGGCGAGTCGCTCGGATTCCAGCTTCCAGGCCGACCGCAGGCTGCCGATGACCGATCGGGCGATGAAGGCATACAGGCTCTCGCCGAGGCGCGAGCTGGCCGGATCCTCCGGCGTCGCCACCCGCACATGGTGACCGCGGTTGTGCTCGACGAAGAAGTGGCCGTAGCAGGTCTGGGCCAGGGCGATCTTGGAGAGCCGGCGCTCGGACATGCCGCGCTTGTGGCCGAGTTCGTGGGCGGCGTTGATCGCGATACCGCCGACGGTCCCGACGGCGGCCATCAGGCCGAGCTTGTCGGCCAGCGACATGGTCACCCAGCCGCCGCCGGCCCACAGCCAGCAGGCGAAGATCAGCGACAGATACTGCGCCGGCAGGAAGAGGTGCGTGGCGATCCGGTAGAACGGGTCGTCCTCCAGGCTGCGCAGGTCGCCGGGGGCTTGTTCGGCCTCGGGGCCGACGATGTGATCGAGCAGGGGAACCAGCCCGAACGTCAGCAGCGATCCGGTCCACCAGAACGCGTCCATGCCGGTGAGCCAGACCAGCAGCCACGACAGGCCGACCATTCCGGGGGTGATGGGACCCAGCAGCCACACGTAGCGCTTGGAATCGCGCCATTTGGACTTGGCGGCGGGTGCGTCGGGCGCCTCGGGCGCGTGAGGTTGCGACGCCTCCTGGCCCGCGCGCAATGCCGACAACACCCCGTATTCGTACCCGCATTCGGCCGTTTGCGCAAATACAAGTCGGTTGCCAGAGCCAGTTCCTGTCCGTTTTCTCATCGTTATCCAGCAAATTGTTTGAGGCGTCAGCACTCAGGGGTATTCGGGATGGTCGCCCGGCCTCGGTCCCGACAGGTGGGCAGCTGTCGCCGGTTCGGCGTCATTGCCACCAAACTTGCAGGTAGAGTGCCGTACACGCATATGGGTGACGTACGACATACCGGGCGTCGTACGGGTTGGGCGACGCGGTGAGGGTCGGATCTCGCGCAGCGGCGGAAACTCAGCGGCATCGTGTAATTTTTGAGATGAATCCGTTATTCGGGAGCTGGTACGCGAGCGGCTTCGGGTTAGCTGGGCGGTTAGGCGGAAGGACGATCTTGGCAGTGATGCACGGCCGGCATCGACACGTCCGGTGCTGGGGCGCGGCCGCGGCAGGTCACCGATGAGCCCGATCAGCCGGCGCCAGTTTCTCGGCGGTGCGGCGGTGGTGGGCGTCGCGGGCGCGGCGGGTATCGGGGCGCTCGTCGAAAGATCGCGCGACCGCACCGAGGCCCGGAAGCATTTCTCGGCCATCGTCATCGGTAGTGGTTACGGCGGGGGAGTCTCTGCGCTGCGGCTGGGGCAGGCCGGTGTCGAGACGCTGGTCATCGAACAGGGCCGGCTCTGGGACAAGCCCGACGACGACGGCAAGCGGTTCTCCAAGATGCTGCCCGCCGACACCCGCGCCGGTTGGTTCACGAAAATTCCGCCGAGCCTGGTCACCTCCTTCGGCGGCTTCACCGTCGAGCAGGTGGCCGAGCACGCGCCGTCGCCCCAGCCGATCCAGGCCGGCATCTGCCAGAAGGTGACGCACGGCGCCCACGACGTCTTCCGGGGCCTGGCCGTCGGTGGCGGCTCGATGATCAACGCCGGCATCGCCGCCATCCCGACGCCGCGCCAGGTCGCCAAGGCGTTCCCCGACATCGGCACCGATGAGTTCCTGCGCACCTATGTCGAACGCGCCAAGTCGTCGCTCAAGATCAGTTATCGCGACATGGCCTGGTTCGAGCAGACCCCGTGCTTCCAGTACGCGCGCGCCGGCCGCAAGTACGCGGCGGCGGCCGGCTACAAGGTCGACTACAACGGCAGTTCCTACTCGTTCGACTATCTGGTCAAGGAGGCGGCCGGTCAGGTGCCGCAGTCGTCGCTGGCGTTCGAGCAGCAGTTCGGCAGCAATTACGGCCGGTTCGGCAGTGTCGACCAGACCTACCTCGCCGACGCGCTCAAGACCGGTCACGTCACGCTGCGGCCGCTGACCGAGGTCATCTCGATCCGCCAGGAGCGTTCGGGTGAGTTCGTGGTGTCCACCCGCGAGATCGACCGCTGGGGCAAAGAGCTGTCCAAGACCGAATTCGGTTGTGACCAGCTGTATCTGGCGGCCGGTGTGCTCGGCACCACCAAGCTCCTGCTGAAGGCGCGGGAGACCGGGGACCTGGCCCACCTCAACGATCAGATCGGCAAGGGCTACGGCAACAACGGCGACGTGATGGTCGGGCACAACCTGGCCAAGAGCGATCCGGCCGGCACCACACAGTCCCTCATGGGCATGATCAACATCGACGGTCGCGACGACCCGGACAACCCGGTGTACGCCAGCATGTTCTCCATGCCGTTGCCGGTGGAGACCTACCTGCTCGGGTACTACGTCATGGTCGACACCGGAGACCGCGCCGACATCACCTACGACCGCCAGTCCGACACCGCGACGATCCAGTGGACCGACGCCTTCGCGGCGAACAACGAGGCCAGGGCCAAACAGGTTTTCGACAAGATCCTGAAGGCCAACAAGGTCGACTACCGCAACGACCTGTTCAGTGGAAAAGTCTTCGCGCCCAACACCGTTCACCCGCTGGGCGGATGCGTGCGGGGCAAGGCCACGGACGCGTTCGGGCGGGTGAACGGCCACCGCAACCTGTTCGTCAACGATGCGTCGCTGATACCCGGGTACGTGGGCTGCAACCCGTACATGACCATCACCGCGCTCGCCGAGCGCAACATCGAAGGCATCCTGCAGGGCCGCACCTAGCTGGTGGCCAGGTGCGGCACCCGCAGTCGCGTCAGCTCACGTCGAAGGCGCGGGCGCGCAGCGAGCGCTCCACTCCCGCACGGCCTTCCAGCACCAGCCGGCGCAGGGCCGGCGGAATCTCCGGATCGGACAGGTACCGGTCGGCGGCGTCGAGGCCGGCCTGGCTGATGTCCCACGACGGGTACAGGCCGATGACCACGGTCTGGGCCACTTCGCTCGAGCGCCGCTCCCACACCCCGGAGATCGCCGCGAAGTAGCGGTCCCGGAACGGGTCCAGCAGCTCGGTCTGACCCGGCTGGACCAGACCGCCGACGATGGCACGCGTGGTGATGTTCGCCAGGGTGTCGTCCTCGATGACCTGTTGCCACGCAGCTTCTTTCACCGCGGCCTGCGGACGCGCGGCGCCGGCAGCAGCGGCACTGCGCTGACCGGCGGCCGTCGGATCCTGCTTGGCCTCGGCGTCGATGAACGGCGTCTGCGTGCCGTCCGCGTCGATGACGCCGGCACGCGCCAGCGCCGTCACGATGCGCCAGCGCAGATCGGTGTCGATCACCAGACCCGGCACGTTCACCGCGGCGGGCTCGTTGTCCAACAGCGTCGACAGGACCGCGATGTGGTTCGGCGCCAGCACCGACGTGCACAGCGCGTTGATGTAGGCCAGCTGGTGGTCCGATCCCGGCGACGAGTCCCGGGCCAGGTCCAGCAGCGCGTCACCGAAAGCGGGCCAACCGATTTCGGCCGCCCACGCCGGATCGGCGTAGGAGGTCAGCGCGGTCTGCGCCTGCAGCACCAGCCGCTGGGCGACGCCCACCTCGGACTCGGCGTGCAGCCCGCTCATCACCAGGGCGACGAACTCGCGAGCCTTCATCTCGGCCTCGCGCGTCATCTCCCAGGCCGCCGACCAGGCCAGCGTGCGGGGGAGCGGGTCGTCGATGTCGGCGATCCGGCTCAGCACCGTCTGCAGCGAGGCGGGATCGAGCCGCATCGAGCAATAGGTCAGGTCGTCGTCGTTGACCAGGACCAGCTTGCCGCGCGAAACCCCCACCAGGGCAGGAACATCCGTCACGGGGCTCTCGATGTCGAGTTCCTCGCGGTGCACCCGGACCAGCTTGCCGGAGCCGTCGTCGTCGTAGATGCCCACCGCGAGCCGGTGCACGCGCGTCTCGCCCGCGCCGGGCGCCGCACCGCTCTGGGTGATGGCGAAGCGGGTGAACGCACCGGCGGCGTCGACGTCGAAATCCGCCCGCAGGGTGTTAAGGCCCGTGGTCTTGAGCCACTGCTGGCCCCAGTCGGACAGGTCCCGGCCCGACGACTTCTCCAGCGCGCCAAGCAGATCGGCGAACGTGGCGTTGTCGTACGCGTGATCGCGGAAGTAGTCGCGCAGGCCCGACAGGAACGGTTCCAGCCCGACGTAGGCCACCAGTTGCTTGAGCACGCTGGCGCCCTTGGCGTAGGTGATGCCGTCGAAGTTCACCTCGACCGCGGCCAGGTCGGGGATGTCCGCGGCCACCGGGTGGGTGGACGGCAACTGGTCCTGCCGGTAGGCCCAGGACTTCTCGACATTCGCGAAGGTGGTCCAGGCCTGCTTGTACTCGGTGGCCTCGGCCTGGCACAGCACCGAGGCGAAGGTGGCGAAGGACTCGTTGAGCCACAGGTCATCCCACCACCGCATGGTGACCAGGTCGCCGAACCACATGTGGGCCATCTCGTGCAGCACCGTCTCGGCACGCCGCTCGTATGAGTAGCGCGTGACCTTGGACCGGAAGACGTAATCCTCGAGGAACGTGACCGCGCCCGCGTTCTCCATGGCGCCCGCGTTGAACTCCGGCACGAACAGCTGGTCGTACTTGCCGAACGCGTACGGCGTCCCGAAGTTGTTGTGGTAGAAGGAGAATCCCTGCTTGGTCTCGGTGAACAGCCGCTCGGCATCCATGAATTCAGCGAGCGACGCGCGGCAGAAGATGCCCAGCGGAATGTCGCCGTGCTCGTCGCTGTAGACGTCGTCCCACCGGGCGTACGGCCCGGCGATCAGGGCCGCCAGGTACGTGCTCATCTTCGGGGTGGTGGCGAACGTGTGCTTGCCGTCCCCGGTAGCCGTGCCGGCCCCGTTCGAGATGACCTGCCAGTGCGCCGGTGCGGTCACCGACACGTCGAACGTGGCCTTGAGGTCCGGCTGGTCGAAGCAGGCGAACATCCTCTTGGCGTCAGCGGTTTCGAACTGCGAGTAGAGGTAGACCTCACCATCGACGGGGTCGACGAAGCGGTGCAGTCCCTCACCGGTGTTGGAGTAGCGGCAGTCCGCGTCGACCACGACGACGTTCTGCTCGGCGAGCCCGGCCAGCGGCACGCCCGTCGATTCGTCGTACGCGGACACGTCGATGGGCTGCCCGTTGAGGGTCGCGCTGCGGATGGTGTCGGCGGCGATGTCGATGACGGTATTGGCGCCGGGTAGGGCGCTGAACGTCACCGTGGTGACGGACCGGAAGGTGCGCTCGCCGGGTGCGCCGGCACCGTCGGTGAGGTCGAGATCGATGCGGTAGTTGTCAACGGTCACCAGCGCGGCGCGCTCGGCGGCCTGGTCGCGGGTCAGGTTCGGAAGTGCCACGTCACCAACTTAGGGGACAACCGGTTGCCGTGACCGGGAACATAGGGACGCCGGGCATAGTTGTTGGCAACGAGATCTGTACCGACTCAGTAAGGACGAGCAATGGCCGACGCCACCGCCACGAAAGACCCAGCCGTCAAGAAGGATGTCGCGGGGTTCTGGTTCGACCCGCTGTGCCCGTGGGCCTGGATCACCTCCCGCTGGATTCTCGAGGTCCAGAAGGTCCGCGATATCGACATCGAGTTCCACGTCATGAGCCTGGCGGTGCTGAACGAGGGCCGCGACCTGCCCGAGCAGTACCAGGAAATGATGAAGAAGGCCTGGGGTCCGGTCCGCGTCGCCATCGCGGCGGAGGAAGCCGTCGGCTCCGAGGTGCTGGCGCCGCTGTACACCGCGATGGGCACGCGGATTCACAACCAGGGCAACAAGGATTTCGCTGTGGTCATCGCCGAGTCCCTCGAAGAACTCGGCCTGCCGGCCGAGCTCGCGGAGGCAGCCACCAGCGACAAGTACGACGAGGCGCTGCGCAAGAGCCACCACGCCGGCATGGACGCTGTCGGCCCCGATGTGGGCACCCCGACCATCCACGTCAACGGCGTCGCGTTCTTCGGTCCGGTGCTGTCGCGCATCCCGCGCGGCGAAGAGGCCGGCAAGCTGTGGGACGCGTCGGTGATTTTCGCCTCGTACCCGCACTTCTGGGAGCTCAAGCGCTCCCGCAACGAGGCGCCTGAATTCGACTGACCGCAATCACCCGCTAGTCACGCTCACCTGGGTCGGCCCAGGTAATCTCGTCGGCGTTCCGCAAGGAACGTCTGGATGCGGTTACCGTGGCCAGACACATCCGAAACATGAGCCACAACGATGCAACTGGTGGGGAGCGACGTGCCGACGGACAGTTTCGTCCTTCGACGTGCGGGTTTGAGTAGGATGCGCTGATGTCGCTGGAGACGGGCGCAACCTTCGCCGGGTACACCGTGCGCCGGTTGCTGGGCTCAGGGGGAATGGGCGATGTGTACCTCGTCCAGCACCCCCGGCTGCCCCGCCTCGACGCCATGAAGGTGCTCCGGGAAACCGCCTCCACCAACGACGAATTCCGCATCCGGTTCGAGCGCGAAGCCAACATCGCCGCGGGCCTGTGGCACCCGCACATCGTCGGCCTGCACGACCGCGGCGAGTTCGAGAGCCGGCTGTGGATCACCATGGACTACGTCGACGGCACCGACGCCGCGCAGCTGGTCAAGTACGAGTACCCGAACGGGCTGCCGCTGGAGCTTGTCGTCGACATCGTCAAGGCCATGAGCTCGGCGCTGGACTACGCGCACCAGCGCGGGCTGCTGCACCGCGACATCAAGCCGGCCAACATCCTGCTCAGCAACATCGACTCTGATGAACGGCGAATCCTGCTGAGCGACTTCGGCATCGCCAGGCAGATCGGCGAGGTGACGGGTCTGACGTCGGCCAACCTGGCGATCGGCACTGTCTCGTACTCGGCGCCCGAGCAGCTGATGGGCGGCGAGATCGACGGCCGCGCCGACCAGTACGCGCTGGCCGCGACGGCCTACCGGTTGCTCACCGGGCAGACGCCGTACCAGGACACCAACCAGATCGCGGTGATCAGCCAGCACCTCAGCGCGCCACCGCCCAAGGCCAGCGACCTCAAGCCGTGGCTCGAGCCGCTCAACGATGTCCTGATCAAGGCCATGGGCAAGTCGCCCGAGGACCGCTTCGACTCCTGTACCAAGTTCGCGCGGGCCTTCGAGCGGCAGGCCGAACTGGTCACCGAGTCGCCCACGCTGAACCTGCGCACTGCCGAACTGAAGCTGCCGACCGTCACCCCGGTGGTGCCCGAGGCGAGTCCGGTGGTACCCGAGGCGCCGGCCGCCGAGGCGCCGTCCGCCCCGGAGGTGACGCCGCCGCCGGTCGCTCCGCCGCCGGTGCCTCCGGTCGTGGTGGTCGAACCGGCGCCCGAGCCCGAACCGGCGCCTGCCCCGGAGCCCGAGCCGGAGCCGGTCGCCCAGGAGCCCGTCGCGCAGCCCCCGGCTCCGGAACCGCCCGTGCCGCCGGTGCCGCCCGCGCCGCAACCGTCGAGCGAGCCGGTCTCGGAGCCGACGCCGCCGCCGGTGCCGCGGCGCGGTCCGGTCGGTCCGCCGCCGCTCGAGCCGAAACCGTTTCGGCCGGAACCGGATTCGTCACCGTCGGCGCCGCCGTACCGGCAACCGGTACCTCCGCCGCCACCGCCCCTGCCGCCGCAGCGGCCGGTGCGACCGACTCACGAGACGGTGTCGCCGACAGTGGTCCTGCCGGTCATCCCCGCCGACCCGGCGGCGCACGCAGCCGGAGTCGGCCGTCCCAGTGCACCGCCGCCGTCGTACGCGCAGCTCGCGGCCGATATCGGCAAGACACAGCCGGGCCGTGCCCAGTCCTCGGGTGGCAAGACCAAGATCTGGGTGATCGGTGGCGCCATCGCCGCGGTCATCGTGGTGCTGATCGGTGTCGTCCTCCTGAATTCCGGTGACGACTCGAGTGGGTCCTCGGACGCCTCGGGAACCAGCACCCAGAGTTCCGGCGCGGACAAGCCGTCGTCGTCGCACAAGCCCGCGCCGCCGGTGCTGGTCGGTACGCCCGGCAACTATCAGACCATCGCGACCTACCTGAAGAGCAACAACATTCAGGAGGCGCTGGTGCACCGCAACGAGCCCGGCGCGCCGGTGGTGACGATGCCGATGCCGCCGGGCTGGGCCGACGCCGGGCCGCAGACGCCGGCTTTCGCGTACCAGTCGATCGTCTACAACGGTCCCAGCGCCGGCAATTACCGGCCCAGCGCCACGGCGCTGATCTCGCGCCTCGGCCCGAACGCCGACGCGCAGAAGATCCTCGACTTCGCGCCGGGTGAGCTCAACAACCTGCCGGGATTCACCCCGACCGACACCGGCACGCCCGGGACCGTCGACGGCCACAAGTCCTTCCAGATCGCCGGTTCCTGGAACTCCAACGGGGTGACCAAGCTCATCACCCAGAACACCGTCGTCATCCAGGACGGCACCGGGTTGTACGTCATGCAGATCAACATCGACGGCGTCGCCGATCAGGCCGAGATCATCAAGCAGATCACCGAAGCCATCGACCGCGACACCAAGATCGCCGCCGGCTGAGCCGGCGAGTGCGCCGGGCCGGCTGAGCCACTGATTCTGTCCCGGGCCGCTGTTCTGCCAGAATGTGCGCCATGCGCGTATATCTCGGAGCCGACCACGCCGGATACGAACTCAAGCAGGCCCTGCTCGACCATCTGACCGCGGCCGGCCACCAGGCCGTCGACTGCGGTGCCTTCGCCTACGACGCGGAGGACGACTACCCGGCGTTCTGCATCGACGCCGCCAAGCGCACCGTCGAGGACCCGGGCAGCCTGGGCATCGTCATCGGCGGCTCCGGCAACGGCGAGCAGATCGCGGCCAACAAGGTGCCGGGCGTGCGCTGTGCGCTGGCGTGGAGCGTCGAGACCGCGCAGCTGGCCCGCGAGCACAACAACGCGCAGGTGATGGGCATCGGTGGCCGTATGCACAGCACCGAAGAGGCCTTCGCCATCGTCGACGCCTTCCTGGCCGCCGAATGGTCGCAGGCCGAGCGGCACCAGCGCCGCATCGACATCCTGGCCGAGTACGAGAAGACGCACGTGGCACCTGAGGTTCCGGGCGCTCCCGCCTGATCGCAAGGCCTGACACGTGCCGGAGGGACATACCCTCCACCGGCTGGCCCGCCTGCACCAGCAGCGTTTCGGGCGGGCGCCGGTGGTCGTCAGCAGTCCGCAGGGCCGGTTCGCCGATGCCGCGGCCGCGGTGAGCGGCCGGGTGCTGCGTAAGGCCGACGCCTGGGGCAAGCATCTGTTCCACCACTACGACGGTGGTGCGGTCGTGCACGTCCATCTCGGGCTGTACGGCACGTTCACCGAGCAGCCGCTGCCGATGACAGCGCCTGTCGGGCAGGTGCGCATGCGCATGGTCGGGGCCGAATTCGGGACCGACCTGCGCGGCCCGACGGTGTGTGAGCTGATCGACGAGGGCGGCGTCGACGATGTCGTGGCCCGGCTCGGTGCCGATCCGCTGCGCCGCGACGCCGACCCGGGATCGGCCTGGGCGCGAATCAGTAAGTCCCGCAGGACAATCGGATCGATGCTGATGGACCAGACGGTGATCGCCGGGGTCGGCAACGTCTACCGCAGCGAGGTGCTGTACCGGCACCGGATCGACCCGCACCGTCCCGGCACGCAGCTGACCGAGGCCGAATTCGCGGAGCTGTGGACCGATCTCGTCGCTCTCATGAAGGTCGGGGTGCGCCGCGGCAAGATTGTCGTGGTGCGTCCGGAAGACGACCACGGTGCACCGTCCTACGCCGCCGACCGGCCGCGCACCTATGTGTACCGGCGGGCGGGCGAGGCGTGCCGCGTGTGCGGCGCCACCATCCGCACCGAGGTCATGGAGGGGCGAAACCTGTTCTGGTGCCCCGATTGTCAGGTGTGACGGCTAGTCGCCGCCACCGCCGCAGCCGCCACCGCAACCACCGCCGCCACAGCTGCTGCCGCCACCGCCGCAGCTGCTACCCGAGTCGCTGCTGCCGGAGTCCCAACTGCCGCTGCCGGCATCCCAACCGTTGTTGTCGTTCCAGCTGACGTCCTGGCCCTGGCCGGCGTCGAGGCCCTGCTGGTAACCCTGGTCGAATCCCGAGCCGTATCCGGACTCGAAACCCGATGCGCCGTAACTGACTCCGTGCATGCCGTCGAACAGTGCGTCGAACAACAGCACCGAGCCGACGCCCCACGCGCCGGCGACCAGAGCCGGCTTCCACCACGGCTCGGAGTACCAGCCCTCGGGCACCGGGCGCCCGGCGACGCGGCCGCCGGGGTAGTAGTTCGGCGTGGCGGCAGTCGGACCCGGTGAGGCCTGAATCTGCCTGCCGTCGAACTGGATTCGGCGATCTTCGGTGACCGAACCCGCACCGCGCTGGCCGGCCAGCTCCTGCAGCGGGGGACCGGGGTCGATGCCCATGGCGGTCCGCGCGGCCCGTACGTAGTACAGCCCTTCCATCGCGCTCTGTTTCGCGAAGGCCGCCTGCTGGGCGGTGGTGGCCTGTTCGATCTGGGACGCGGCAGCGTTGTAGCGCTCGGACGCGTCGGCCAAGGCCTGGCGTGAGGCGTCATCGGTGCCGGTCAGGTTGAACACCTGGCCGCCGAGCATCTCGATGACGCGCCGGGCGTCCGCTTTCGCGTTGGCCAGCGCGGCCGCCTTGTTGGCCTTGTTCTGCCTGCTGAACAGGAAGAACCCAATGGCCGCGATGACGATCAGGATGAGCACGAACTCCATGGAGGCAGCTTACCGATGACCACCGTCACATAGATATGGACATTTATGTCCGTATCTATTACGGTCATCATCATGAACCTGACATTCCACGTCTTCGACACCGAACGCGGTGTGCTGGCGACCGCACCCGGAATCGTCACCAGCTATCCCGGTGGCGACACCGCGGTCCGGGAACTGGAACCGCTCGGCCCGGGATTGCGCCCGGTCGCCTGGAACCATTGCGGTGCAGTCGATTACGCCGCGGTCGGGCAGTGGGCGGCCTATCATCGCAACCGATCGACCGGTACTCCGGTGCTGGTGGCGCCGTACCTGCCGTCGGCCCGCGGCGATCACGACCCGACCGACGACGCCCGCGTCGCCGCCCGGCTCACCGCCGCCACGGGCGTAGCGCACATCGTGACGGTGGACCCGCACTCGCCGGTCTGGGCCGACGAGGCCCGGCGCGGGGGAGCGGCCGTCACCGTCATCGAGGCCGTCGACCTGGTGGGGTGCGCCGCACACCACCCGGGCTGGGCGGGCGTCGTCGCGCCCGACAAAGGGGCCCGCGACCGTGCCGGCCGGGTGGCATCCCGGTTGGGCGTGCCGCTGTATGTCGCTGGGAAGCAACGCAATCCGGTCAACGGCAAGCTGTCGGGATTCGTCGCTCCCGAGGGGCTGCCGGACCGTGGTCGACTGCTGGTGATCGACGACATCTGCGACGGCGGCGGCACGTTCGCCGGGCTGGCCGATGCCATCCGGGCAAGCCGGCCCGAGCTGGCGCTGCACCTGTGGGTCAGTCACGGCTGCTTCACCGGACGCTGGCGGGAGAACCTCGCCGGCTACGCCTCCGTCACCAGCACCGACTCCCGCACCACGCCCGACGGCGTGCACGTCCAACCGCTGGAACCGTTCATCGTCCGCGCTCTGACCGCATTGACCTAGGGGACTTTCATCATGACCATCGAAGCAACCACCACCTACCGGCCGGAAACCATTGCGGCCCTGGACGTCCTGATGGACACCGACGCCTACAAACTGGACCACCGCCGCCAGTACCCGGCCGGCACCGAGTACGTCTACTCCAACCTGACGGCCCGCGGCAGCCGGATCCCCGGCGTGCGCTGGACGGCGTTCTTCGGCCTGCAGGCGTACCTGTCGGACCTGAACCAGCGGTGGAGCGCCTTCTTCGCCGCCGACATCGACGAGGTGTGCCGGGCCTACGTAGACCGGGTCACCCAGGTGCTGGGTCCCAATGACGTTGGCGCCGAACACATCCGCCAGCTGCACGCGTATGGTCGCCTGCCGCTGCGGGTGCGGGCGCTGCCGGAGGGGACCATCGTCCCGGTCGGCGTCCCGTACCTGACCGTCGAGAACACCGCGCCCGAATTCTTCTGGCTGACCAACTACATCGAGACCGAGATGTCGGCCGCGCTGTGGCAGCCCATCACGTCGGCGACCACCGCGTGGCGCAACCGGACGCTGCTGGACGCCCGCGCGCGGGACACCGGCGCCGACCCGGCCGCCGTCGACTGGCAGGGGCACGACTTCTCCTTCCGGGGCATGGCCGGCAGCGCGGCCGCCGCCGCGTCGGGAGCCGCGCACCTGTTGGCGTTCACCGGCACCGACTGCCTGCCTGCACTGGGCTGGATCGACAGGAATTACCCGGGCTCACCCGAAGACACCGTGATCGGCGGCAGTGTGCCCGCCACCGAGCACAGCGTCATGTGCGCGGGCACCCAGGACGACGAAGTCGCCACGTTCGCGCGGCTGCTGGGCCTGTATCCGACCGGCATCGTGTCGATCGTCAGCGACACCTGGGACCTGTGGCACGTCTGCACCGGCATCCTGCCGACGCTGAAAGACACGATCACCGCGCGCGACGGCAAGGTGGTGATCCGCCCGGACAGCGGTGACCCCGAACGCATCCTGTGCGGCGACCCGCAGGCCCCGGCCGGAAGCCCCGCGCACAAGGGTGTGGTGAACCTGCTGTGGGAGGTGTTCGGCGGCACGGTCAACGCGGCCGGCTACCGGGAACTGGATCCGCACATCGGCGTCATCTACGGCGACTCGATCACCCACGACCGGGCCGACGCCATCACCGCCAACCTGATGGCCCAGGGCTATGTGTCCACCACTCCGGTGCTGGGATTCGGTTCGTACACATACCAGTACGTCACGCGCGACACCTTCTCCATCGCGATGAAAGCCACCTGGGTGCAGGTCGACGGTCGCGGCCGAGACATCGCCAAGGCGCCGGTCACCGACCCGGGCAAGCGCAGCGCCCGGGGCCGGTTGGCCGTCATCCGCGACCAACGGGGTCGCCTGACTCTGGTGCAGGGCGCGGCCGGTGTCATCGGGACGACGGACGCCATGCGGACGGTGTTCGAGGACGGCGTCATCGTCAACCCGGTGACCTTCGCGCAGGTGCGCGCTACCGTGCGACGTGATTGGGCGGCATACGCCGCCGGCGAGGAGGACGCCCGTCATGGCTGAGTCGCTGGCCACCTGGCTGAGCGTCGACGTCTTCGCGATGAGCCCCGGCGACGAGCCGGGGCTCATCCTCGCGCGGCGGCAACGCGAACCGCACCAGGGTGACTGGGCACTACCCGGGGTGGTGCTCGATGCGGCCAACGGAGAGACGGTCGCCGCGGCGGCATACCGCGCGCTCCGGGACCGGGCCGGCGCCGAGCCGATCGACGGACCGCCGACGGTGGCCCTCGTCGTGTCCGACCCACAGCGCGACGAGCGCGGGCACACCGTCTCGCTGGTGAACGTGATGCGCGCACATCCCGGCGACGACGCCCTGGTGGTGCGTGACGGTGACCCCGTGCCGCCGCTGCCGTTCGGCCACAACGCCATGATCAGGGACACCGCGGCCACGGTGTCGCAGCGACTGCTGACGGACCCCGCGACCGTCGCGGCGATGTTCGGCGCCGGCTGCACGGCCGGGGAGGTCTGCGCGCTGACGACGCTGCTGTTCCACCTGTCCGGCGGCACGGGAGCCGAGCCGATTCCGCTGGCCGCGATGCGGCGCCGGCTGGAACGGGCGCCACTGTTCACCGCCGCCGGCAGCCGGCCCGCGCACACCCGGCCGGTGACGGTGTTCCGGGCCGCCAGGTAAACGTCGACTGCGTAAACGCTGGCAAATTGCTGGGGTAGATGGATCGGCGCGGCGCGAGGCACGCACGTTACGTTCCTGTGAACACGTCACCGACCTGGGAAAATGGTTCCACTATGAGTCGCGACCTGCTGATTTACGGGATACGCTCCCGGCACCCTGCTGGGAGGAGATCGACTTATGGCAGACGCAGAGACCGAACCGGTGGCAAACGCCCACACCGCATCGGCACCGACGGGTTGGTTCACCACCGACACCGGCAAGGTGCTGATAATCGGGGGCGGTTCCGTCCTCATCCTGCTGATCCTGTTGGGAATCGGGTCGCTTGCCGGATTCGAAATCCCGCCACCCGCGCCGGAGCCACCGGCCGCCCCGACCAGTTCCACCACGTCGGCTCCCGCCGCCACGTCGTCGGCCTCGACGACCACCACACCGGTACCCTCGCCTGCGCCGGCACCGGTCCCCGCACCGACGACGACCGCGCCCCCGAGCCCCGTGCCCGTGCCACCGACCCATCCTTCGACGGCGACGACCCAGGCTCCGACGACCTACACGCCGCCGCCCGCCCGGCAGTACACGCCGCCGGCCAGCGCTCCCGAGCCCCCGCCCGCCGCGTCACCGTCCGCGACCGCGACCGCGACGGCGAGCTCGGAAGCCCCCGCAGCGCCCAATCCGCCGCAGTTCAACGTCATTCGCACGACCAACGGCGTGGCGCGGCCGATTCCAGGTAACGGCTAGCAGGGCGACCCGAGCGCGCACACAAAACTGCACGGCCGTTAATGTCGTTGGAGTGTCACAGCAACTTCCCAGTTCCACGGTGTCCCCGTCGTGGCAGAAGCGGTTCGATTTCTTCAACACCTACGGCCTGCCGAACTCGACGCCCGAGTCGAAGGCGGCCTACAAGGCGCTGACGTTCATGGAGCGGGTGAAGCTGACCTCGAACATCCTGGCGTTCCTGTTCGGCCCCATCTACTTCTTCGTCAAGGGCATGTGGCGCAAGGGGCTGACGCTGCTCGGGATCTTCGTCGCGGTCGAGGTGGTACTCGTCGTCCTCAACGTGTCGGATTCCCTCGCCCGTGCCATCGGATTCGGTCTTGCCGCCATCGGTATGTCGACCGCGAATTACGCGTACTACCTGCACGTGGTGCGGGGCAGTCAGTCCTGGAACTTGTTCGAGGGACACGGTCGGCAGCGCTAGCTGCCGTCGAGCCCCAACCGCTTCAGCTGTCGCGGGCTCAGCGCGGTGCGCCGGACGTCGCCGTCGTACATGGCGAGGACGCGCGGATCCATCACGCGGCGCCACAGCATCGGAACGAGGCTGAGGACCAGCATCGCCGTGTAGTTGCTCGGCAGCTGCGGTGCATCCTCGGCGTGCCGGATCACCTGGTAGCGATGCGACGGGTCGATGTGGTGGTCGGAGTGCCGCTGCAGATGCAGCAGAAACACGTTCATGATCACGGTGTTGCTGTTCCAGCTGTGCGTGGGGCGCAGTCGCTCGTAGCGGCCCGACGGTAGTTTCTGCCGCCGCAGCCCGTAGTGCGACAGGTAGTTCATGGCCTCCAGCAGGAAGATGCCGATGAGCGCCTGGCCGAACAGCCACGGCAGGACCACGGGCCGGAACCACAGGGCCAGCCCGGCGAACAGGATGACGCTCAGCAGCCACGCGTTGAGGATGTCGTTGCGTACGTTCCAGCGTGAATGGCCGTGGCGGTCAAGGCGTTTGGTCTCGATTCGCCACGCCGAGCGGGTGCTGCCGACGACCGAGCGCACGACGAAGAAGTACACGTTCTCACCGAAACGGGCGCTGGCCGGGTCCTCGGGTGTCGCGACGCGGACATGGTGTCCGCGGTTGTGTTCGACGTAGAACTGGCCGTACCAACTCTGGGCGAGCGCCAGCTTGCTGAGCCACCGTTCGGCGCGGTCGCGCCGGTGTCCCAGTTCGTGCGCCGCGTTGTTGGCGATGCCGCCGGACAGGCCGACCGCGACCATCAGCCCCAGCTTGTCGGTGAACGTCAACGTCACCCAGCCGCCACCGGCCCACACCCAGCAGCCGAACGCGAGTGCGAGGTACTGCGTGGGCAGGAACATGTGGGTGGCGAACCGGTAGAACTTGTCCTGCTGCAGCTCGGCCAGGATGCGGTCGGGCGCACGATCGCCCTTCTCCCGCCCCAGCAGATGATCGGCGGCCGGCCCCGCCACGAGGATCACGAAGAGTGCGGTCCACCAGAAGACGTGCAGGCGGGTGGTCCACACCAGGAGCCAGGACAGCGTCACCGCACCGGGGGCGGACGGAACCAGCAGCCACAGGTATCTCTTCGGGTCCCGCCACGTGCCCGCAGCAACCTCGGAACCCACGTCGACAGGCCGCCGGTTTCGGCGGTCCGATGGGGTGGTCGACGTGGTCATCGAGCATTTATACCGCCGTCCCCATGAAGTCTCGACTCGGATGGAAAAACTATTTGCCAGGACGTCCAATATTTCTGGTCAAATCGGCTTTGAACTGCAAATTAGTGCCCGAATCACATGCGAACCCGCATTGCGGCGATTTGCATGAAATTGTCAGGAAACTCCCAGAATTTGACGGAATTACCGCACCGATGGAAGCAATTTATTGGCCACTCGGTCAATAATGATTGCGGCGCATCGGGCAAATTCCCTTTCCGGGAGACGTAGCGCTGTTGCCCGTTTCCCGGGCGGCGCGGTCCGGGCGAGACGCCGGACGCCTGAAAACGCACCCCAAAACAAAAGGACCGGCCTGGTCAGGCCGGTCCTATGGAGCGGGCGACGGGAATCGAACCCGCGTAGCTAGTTTGGAAGACTAGGGCTCTACCATTGAGCTACGCCCGCGTGCACTGCTGCGATCACAGTACCGGCAGACAGTACCGGGACAGCGGCCGCCAATCCAATTGATGGTGTCGCGTGTCTAGGACGTAGTATCTCGACCGCGGTAATGCGACCGCGACGAGGCACGGGGTGTAGCGCAGCTTGGTAGCGCATCCGCTTTGGGAGCGGAAGGCCGCAGGTTCAAATCCTGTCACCCCGACCACCGACTGATGGCAAGTATCAAAAAACAAGGAGTAACGCTGTGAAGAGCACCGTGGAGCAGTTGAGCCCCACCCGGGTTCGCATCAACGTGGAGGTGCCCTTCACCGAGCTTCAACCCGAGTTCGACCAGGCCTACAAGGAGCTGGCCAAGCAGGTCCGCCTGCCCGGCTTCCGTCCCGGCAAGGCGCCGGCCAAGCTGCTCGAGGCCCGCGTCGGCCGCGGCGCGGTGCTGGAGCAGGTCGTCAACAGCGCCATCCCGGCCCGCTACGGCGAGGCCGTCACCGCCCAGGACGTGAAGCCGCTGGGCCAGCCGGAGATCGACATCACCAAGCTCGAGGACAACGACGAGCTCGTCTTCACCGCCGAGGTCGACGTCCGCCCGGAGATCGCCCTCCCGGACCTGAAGGCCATCAAGATCACCGTTGACCCGATTGTCATCAACGACGACGAGGTCGACGCCGAACTGCAGAACCTGCGCGCCCGCTTCGGCACCCTGACCGGTGTCGAGCGCGCGGCCGCCGACGGCGACTTCGTCTCGCTCGACCTGTCGGCCACCGTCGACGGTGAGGACGTGCCGGAAGCCAAGACCGAGGGCCTGTCGCACCAGATCGGTTCCGGTCAGCTGATCGAGGGTCTCGACGAGGCCATCATCGGCCTGAAGGCCGGCGAGTCCAAGGAATTCCCGACCACGCTGGCCGCCGGCGAGCACGCCGGTAAGGAAGCCCAGGTCACCGTCACCGTCAAGTCGGTCAAGGAGCGCGAGCTGCCGGAGCCGGACGACGACTTCGCCCAGCTGGCCAGCGAGTTCGACACCATCGACGAGCTGAAGGAGAGCCTGGTCACCCAGGTTCGCCGGGTGAAGCAGATCGGCCAGGCCGAGCAGATTCGCGACAAGGCCGTCGAGACCCTGCTCGAGCAGATCGAGGTGCCGCTGCCCGAGGCCATCGTCCAGGCGACCGTCGACGAGACCGTCCACAACGCGATCCACGGACTCGACCACGACGAGGCCAAGTTCGAGGAGCAGCTCAAGGAGCAGGGCAGCAGCCGCGAAGAGTTCGACGCGGACACCCGCACCAACGCCGAGAAGGCCGTCAAGACGCAGCTGCTGATGGACGCCATCGCCGATGAGCTGGACGTCAAGGTCGGCCAGGGCGACCTGATGGAGCGCATCGCTCTGATGGCCCGCCAGTACGGCATCGAGCCGCAGCAGCTGATCCAGATCCTGCAGCAGAACAACCAGCTGCCGTCCATGTTCGCCGACATCCGTCGCGGCATGACCATCGCCGCTGTGGTCTCCGGTGCGACCGTCACCGACACCGACGGCAACGCGGTCGACACCGCGGAGTTCTTCGGCCCGGCCGGCGACGCCGCTGAGGCCGAGGTCGCCGAGGCCGGCGACGAGGCCGAAGCGCCCGCCGCCGACGAGCCCGAGGCCGAGGACGAGAAGCCCGCCAAGGCCAAGAAGGCGAAGGCTGAGGCCAAGGACGAGAAGCCGGCCAAGGAAAAGAAGGCCAAGAAGGCCGCCAAGGATTCGAAGGACGAGGACTGAGTCCTCGAACTCTGATCGTGGTACAGGTGCCGCAGGTGTCTTCACTGATGCCTGCGGCACCGTCCGCTCTCCGGCGACTGTGACGCTGTGAGCGAACTAGACCGCGTCGGGGACTCGCGGCCGTCGGCCGTTGGTTAGTGTCGTGTGAACGAACTCGAGAAAGCAGGTATCCAGTCGTGACTGACATGCGTTCAAGCGCACCGGGGCTCAACCTCACGGACTCGGTCTATGAGCGTTTGCTTGCCGAGCGCATCATCTTCCTGGGCTCGCAGGTCGACGACGACATCGCCAACCGGCTGTGCGCCCAGATCCTGCTGCTGACGGCCGAAGATCCGTCCAAGGACATTCACATGTACATCAACTCGCCGGGTGGCTCGATCAGCGCCGGCATGGCGATCTTCGACACCATGGAGTTGTCGGAGTGCGACATCGCCACCTACGCGATGGGCATGGCCGCGTCGATGGGTGAGTTCCTGCTGGCCGCCGGCACCAAGGGCAAGCGCCACGCGCTGCCGCACGCCCGCGTCCTGATGCACCAGCCGCTCGGTGGCGTCACCGGTAGCGCGGCGGACATCGCGATCCAGGCCGAGCAGTTCCACGTCATCAAGAAGGAGATGTTCCGGCTCAACGCCCAATTCACGGGCAAGAGCATCGAGCAGATCGAGGCGGACTCCGACCGCGACCGCTGGTTCACGGCGCAGGAAGCGCTGGAATACGGCTTCGTCGACCACATCATCACCCGTGCAAACCTCAACGGCGGCAAGGGAGCCTCGAAGTGATCTCCAAGCATCTGAACCCGGAGCTGGCTCCGCAGGCGCGTTACATCCTGCCGCAGTTCAGCGAGCGCACCCACCTCGGTGAGCGCATCGTCGACCCCTACGCCAAGCTGTTCGACGAGCGCATCATCTTCCTGGGCGCCCAGGTCGACGACGTGTCGGCCAACGACGTGATGGCCCAGCTGCTGGTGCTCGAGTCGCAGGACCCCGATCGCGACATCACGATGTACATCAACTCGCCGGGTGGCTCGTTCACCTCGCTGATGGCCATCTACGACACCATGCAGTACGTCCGCGCCGACATCCAGACGGTCTGCCTCGGCCAGGCCGCCTCGGCCGCCGCGGTCCTGCTGGCCGCCGGTACGCCGGGCAAGCGCATGGCGCTGCCGAACGCCCGCGTGCTGATCCACCAGCCGTCGCTCGGTGGCGTCATCCAGGGTCAGTTCTCCGACCTGGAAATCCAGGCCGCCGAGATCGAGCGCATGCGGAGCCTCATGGAGGAGACGCTGGCGCGGCACACCGGCAAGGAAGCCGCCGTCATCCGCAAGGACACCGACCGCGACAAGATCCTCACCGCGACCGCCGCCAAGGACTACGGGATCATCGACACGGTCCTCGAGTACCGGAAGCTCTCGGCCCAGAAGGCCTGAGTCCCACAACGTGCAGCGGCCGTCAGCCCATCCGGGCTGGCGGCCGCTGCACGTTTATGCCTGATGCGCCGCCGTTCGGTCAGGCTTTGTCGGGCTTGCCCTTCGGGGCGGGGGATGACGTGTCTGACTTGGGCTTCTTGTTCTTGGATGCACCGTGTTGTGTTGCGGATGAACTCGATGGATCGCTACGGGGAGGCGCTTGCCGTCCCGGCTTGGGCGAGGTCTGAGGGTCCGCTGTGGGCAGCGTCGGATCCGGGCCCTCGGGCGTTCCGAGCGCCGTCGCGGGTGTGGTCTTGCCGGCTCTGGTGTTCGCGGGAGTAGTTCGCGTATTCGCCGGGGCCGGCGGTGCGCGGTGCGTCGTATCGGCCGCCGGGTCGGCGGTGGTGTCTGTCGATGCACCCGGTGCCGGGGCCGACAGGGGATTCACTGTGGCAACCGGGGCGGGCGTGCCGGCTGCGGTCGCCGCCAACGGCAACACGGCTCTGATGGTGTTGAACACGGCAAGGCCGATCACGAAAGGTGCGACAACGACGGCCCCCAGGATCATCGCCGGTACGGCCAGCTGCGGTACGGCCTGAAAAATGGGGAACTGCTGCAGGAATCCGCCGGCGATGAGCGCCGAGACGAAGAAGACTCCGACCGCGCTCAAGGCGATCGTGGCGGGGATGGCTGAGATGGCGGCGACAATCTGGTCCGGGGTCGGAAGTGGCGGCAGGCTCGGCAGGCTGAGCGCGGCCGTGGGTGTGGGTACGACGGCGGCGGTCGGGCTCGGTGCGGCCATGGTGCCGGCCGAGGTCGGCGTCGGCGTCGGCGTCGGCTTCGGATGGACAACCGCGAACTGCTGTTGCAGATCGCGCTGTACGGAGTTCAGAACCGTTGACAGCGAAGTGAATTGGACCACCGTCACACCTGCTTGCCCGGTGGCGGCCGTGGCCGGCGCCGCGATGAGCGGATGTGTCACCTGAGCCGCGGCCAGGATGCCGACGGTGATGGTGGCGCACCCGACGCGGTGGACGTTCGAGATGTGGTGTGCGGTCATGGCTGCCTCCTCGGGTGGATGTCGGCGGGCGCCCTCAGCGCGGACCGTTCCTGTAATTGTCGCGTGCGTCAATGACTGCTGTCTTCAGTCGATCGCCGTATTTGGCACCAAGAATCCGCCAAGGCGCCCACCGCACCCTGTGACGTGACCACGATCCCGGCCATTCGAACAGGACCTGCCATGAACCGACACTCCCGCCGCACCGCCGCCGCCCTGGCCACGGCCGCCCTGGCCGTGTCCTTGGCGGTCGGATTGCCGGTGGCCCAGGCGAATCCCACTCCCGAGGCCGCGATGCCGGTGCCGTGGAACCAGGTCGGTGACGGCTGGACGCTGGCCACCTGGAACCCGGTGGCCGGACGTCGCCCGGGCGAGCGGCCCGCGCCCGACGAGGCGCCGCCCGCGAAAGCCGCCGACACGCTGTTCCTGATCGACCCGGCGGGGCACCGGTACGCCATCACGACATTCGAGCCGAACGACAAGGGCTGGAAGCCGCATCTGCTGGACTGGTCGGGTGACGGCGGTCGGGCATTGTTCTCGATGGGTGACGACACCGTCATCGTGGTCGATCTGCACACCGGCAACCAGACGTCCTTCCCGACGCGCGCCTCCGCCCGTTTCAGCCGCCCGAACGGCCAGGCGATCGTGCTGTCGAGCAGCAGTCAGGACCAACCGAGCACCTTGCAGCGCGTCGACCTCGCCGGCAACGTGCAGCTGACCTACCCGACCGAGAACCTCGCCGGCGCCGGTCGATTCGGCGGCGACTACCTGGAAACACCCGACGGCACGACGCTCGTGCTGTCGACGGCCAACCGGGGCAACGACGCGGCACCGCGAACGGACAACAGCTTCGTGCTCATGGGCAACGACGGCACCGTCGGGCGGGTGCTGCCGGTACCGATGCCCGGCGCCGTCTGCCGGACCACACGATGGCTGGCGCCAACGGATTTCGTCGCCAGTTGCACCGCGCAGAAGTCCGCCGGAAGCCAGCTGTGGAAGGTGCCGATCGACGGCTCGGCGCCGACCGCGCTCACCGCCGTCAACAACGCGAAGAACGAACCGGGATTCGACGGCGACTACGGCGATATCGACGCCTGGCAGTTGCCCAGCGGCACCTTCGTGCAGTCGCTCGGTGCTTGCGGCGTCATCTTCCTCTCCCGCGTGACCGCTGACGGGCATACGCAGCGGGTCAAGGTGCCGGGTGCGGGTGACAAGATCGACGTCGTCGGGGCGTCCGGCGACTCGTTGATCCTGAAGTCGACGAGCGGCTGCAGCCCGTCGACGGCGCTGATGTCCTACGACCCCGCCGCGAATTCCACCAAGGTCCTGCTCGGCCCCACCGTGAACGACGGCCGCGTCGTCGACGCCATGACATTCGCGGAGGGCTACCGGTCATGAGGCGGTTCGCGTCCGCACTGGTGGCCGTCGCTGCCGCGGCGACCCTGTCGCCGGCCGCGCACGCTGACGACCAGGTGACCACCGAGGCCTGCGGCTGGGTGCACCCCGACGAAGCCGCGGTCTTTCTCGACGGTCCGGCGACAGCCGAACCGATCCGGACCCAACTGCCTGAATTGTCTTGTGCCTACCGGGCATTCGACGAGCCACTGGGGCGGCGCAGCCTGGAATCCGATGTCCGGTTCGCCGATGCGTTCCCGTGGGACGCCGCAACGACATTCCGCCAGGTGGCCGAGTGGCCCAGGGCCACCGCGGTCGACGGCGTGGGCGTCAAGGCGGTCTGCACGTACGAACCGAATGTCACGCCGCCGTCGACGACGCTCACGGTGCTGTTGACGGGCGAACGGATCTATCGCGTCACGGGCAGCTACGTGTGGCGCTGCGAAACGCTGAAGACGTTCGCCGAACTGGCAATAGCCCGCATCGGCCGATAGCACCCGATACCCTCGGCCCATGCGGCCGACCGGAATCGATTTCGGTGTTCTGGGCACGCTGCGGATGGCCGTCGACGACCGCGTCGTCTCACTGGGCGCACCCAAGCAGCGCGCGGTGTTCGCGATGCTGCTGCTGGGCCGCGGCCGCCCGGTGTCGGTGGATGCGTTGATCGACGCGGTGTGGGAGCAGTCACCGGCCGCGGCCGCCCGCACCGCGCTGCACTCCTACATCTCCAACCTCCGAAAGATCTTGGCGGAGTCCGGAATGCCGCGGGAGGCCCTGGCCGCCGCCCCGCCCGGATACCGGCTCGACGTGGCGGAGGACGCAACCGACCTGGGGCGCTTCGAGAAGGAGAAGCTCGCTGGGTTGCGCGCGGCGGCCGCCGGTCAGTTCCCGTCCGCGGCGGTACACCTGTCGGCGGCCCTGGCGCAGTGGCGGGGACCGGTCCTCGGCGATCTGTCCGACTTCGCTTTCGTCGACGCCGTCGCCGCCGCTCTGGTCGACGAGCGCATCTCCGTGGAGACCGCGCGTGCGGAAGCTGAAATCGCCTGTGGCCAGGCAGCTCTGGTGATCGGCCCGCTGGAGACCCTGGTCGCCGAACACCCCTACCGCGAACCCCTGTGGGCGCAGTTGATCACCGCCTACTACAGCTGTGGGCGGCAGGCGGACGCGCTCGACGCGTTCCGGCGCGTGAAGTCGATCCTGGCCGAGGACCTCGGTATCGATCCCGGCTCGGCGATAAGTGCCCTGCAGCAACGCATTCTGCGTCAGGAACCACTCGACGTTCAGGGCGCCGCGCAGGCGACGGCGGTGCACACCATCGGCCGGCTCCGCTCGGGCTCCACCCGGTCGACGGCGTCCAGGGCGGGCCTGCGCGACGCGTCCGGGCAGTGGTTTGCCCTGCGCGCGATGGCGACCCGGATCGGTCGCCAGGCCGACAACGACATCGTGCTCGACGCGGCAGACGTCAGCCGGCACCACGCCGTCATCGTCGATGCGGGCACCGGGCCGGTGATGGTGGATCTGCGTTCGGCCAACGGCGTATACGTGCAGGGCACGCGGATCGAGGCCAACACCAATCTGTTCGACGGCGACCGCATCCGTATCGGCGCACATGAATTCACCCTCGAGCTCGGGTAGGAGCACACCAAGAATCTGCCAAGGGCAGCGGCGAACCATGAGCGCATGAGGATTTCGGTTCTTGCCCTGGCCGCGGCGGTGACGTTCCTGAGCGTCGCGCCGGCCGCGTCCGCTCAGCAGACGTGTGGTGCCCTGGGCGGGACGCCCGACGCCACCGGCATCTGCCGGATCCATGAGGTCGGCACCGGGTATGACCGGACCGTCGCCTTCCCGGTCGACTATCCCGACCAGCAAGCGGTCGCGGACTTCCTGGCCCAGGACCGCGCCGGTTTCGTCGGCTGGGTGGACGAGTTCGGCCGCGGCCGGGTGTACACCGAGACCGTGACGCCGACGGTGTACCGCTCGGCGCGGACCCAGAGCCTGGTGCTCAAGATCGTCGACCCGACGGGCCTGGCCCACGAAGGCCACCCCGACATCCGGTACCGGACCTTCACCTACGGAAATGGCGGGCCGATCACCATCGACTCGCTGTTCGGGCCGGGCTCCGATCCGGCGGCGATTCTCACGCCGGTGGTGCAGCGTGCGTTGAAGGCGCGCAACGCCGCGCTGATCGAACCGGACCGTGGCTCGTACCGGAACTTCGCGCTCACCGACGAGGCCGTCACCTTCTTTTTCGGCGAAAGCCAGCTCGCGGGCAACGGTGGCCCGCTCACGGTGACGGTCCCGGTGGATGAGCTGGGCGGTCGGCTCCAGGGATAGGCCGGACGGGCCGCGTTCTTGCGCTGGCCGCGAAACGCGTCGGCAGCTTCGATGTGCACACGGTAGGGTTGCGGATAGGTGAACAGCCCTGATCAGAGGCTTGCCGAGCCAACGCCACGCGGCGCCGGAAAGACACGCCAGAATCACGGTCAGCGCGCCGAGGGGTGGCAAGCCACCGATCGGGCTATGTTCTCCTGCACACGGATAAATACCACCGGAGCGATTCGGCCCTTTCGGTCGCACCGCAACGGAGCGAACGGGTAGCGTCGGGATCACACCCGGAATAACCCACTATCTGGTGTAACGACTGACGGCGACCGGAGAAAGTAGGGCCTCACCCCATGGCGCGCATCGGAGACGGCGGTGACCTGCTGAAGTGCTCGTTTTGCGGAAAGAGCCAGAAGCAGGTCAAGAAGCTGATTGCTGGACCTGGCGTCTACATCTGCGACGAGTGCATCGACCTCTGCAACGAGATCATCGAAGAGGAGCTGGCCGACGCCGACGACGTCAAGCTCGATGAGCTGCCCAAGCCCCAGGAGATCCGGGACTTCCTCGAGGGCTACGTCATCGGCCAGGACAACGCCAAGAAGACGCTCGCCGTGGCCGTCTACAACCACTACAAGCGCATCCAGGCGCAGGAGAAGTCGCGTGACTCCCGGGGTGAGCCGGTCGAGCTCGCCAAGTCGAACATCCTGATGCTCGGGCCGACCGGTTGCGGCAAGACCTACCTGGCGCAGACCCTCGCCAAGATGCTCAACGTGCCGTTCGCCATCGCTGACGCGACCGCGCTGACCGAGGCCGGCTACGTCGGTGAGGACGTCGAGAACATCCTGCTGAAGCTGATCCAGGCCGCCGACTACGACGTCAAGCGCGCCGAGACCGGCATCATCTACATCGACGAGGTCGACAAGATCGCCCGCAAGAGCGAGAACCCGTCGATCACCCGCGACGTGTCGGGCGAGGGCGTGCAGCAGGCGCTGCTGAAAATCCTCGAGGGGACGCAGGCTTCGGTGCCGCCGCAGGGCGGTCGCAAGCACCCGCACCAGGAATTCATCCAGATCGACACCACCAACGTGCTGTTCATCGTGGCCGGCGCGTTCGCGGGCCTCGAGAAGATCGTGTCCGACCGGGTCGGCAAGCGTGGTCTGGGCTTCGGCGCCGAGGTGCACTCCAAGGCCGAGATCGACACCCAGGACCACTTCGCCGAGGTGCTGCCCGAGGACCTGATCAAGTTCGGCCTGATCCCCGAGTTCATCGGCCGTCTCCCGGTCGTGGCGTCGGTGACCAACCTGGACAAGGAATCGCTGGTGTCGATCCTGTCCAAGCCGAAGAACGCCCTGGTCAAGCAGTACGTCCGGCTCTTCGAGATGGACGGGGTGGAGCTCGAGTTCACCGACGACGCCCTCGACGCGATCGCCGACCAGGCCATTCACCGCGGAACCGGCGCCCGTGGCCTGCGCGCCATCATGGAAGAGGTCCTGCAGCCGGTGATGTTCGACATCCCGAGCCGCGACGACGTCGCCAAGGTGGTCGTGACCAAGGAAACCGTGCAGGACAACGTGCTGCCGACCATCGTGCCGCGCAAGGCGCCCCGCTCGGAGCGTCGCGACAAGAGCGCATAGGCCTCACCACAGGGAAAGCCCCCGCTCCGGCGGGGGCTTTCCCATTGGGTCTATTGGCCGCTGGGGCCGGGAGAGTCGCTACCTGACCACGCGGTCGGGCCGGGTGTAGACGTTCATCGATTCGTTGCGCAGGAAGGCCACGAGGGTGAGTCCGGCCTGGCTCGCCAGGTCGACCGCCAACGAGGACGGCGCGGACACCGCGGCGAGCACCGGAATGCCCGCCATGACGGCCTTCTGCGTCAGTTCGAACGACGCCCGGCCGCTGACCAGGAGGACGGTGCTCGTCAGCGGAACTCGGCCCTGCTCGAGCGCCCAGCCGATCACTTTGTCCACGGCGTTGTGCCGGCCGATGTCCTCGCGGGCCACGAACATCTCACCGTCGGCGCTGAACAGCGCGGCAGCGTGCAGCCCGCCGGTGCTGTTGAACACCTTCTGGGCCTGCCGCAGCTGCTGGGGCAGCGCCGACAGGGTGGCATTGGTGACGGTGGTCGGATCGTCGCCGGGGGAGTAGTGGCTGACGGTCCGGACGGCGTCGATGGACGCCTTGCCGCACACGCCGCACGACGAGGTGGTGTAGAAGTTGCGTGTCACGTCGACCGACGGCGGCGGGACGTGCGGTGCCAGCGTCACGTCGAGCACGTTGTAGGTGTTGGTGCCGTCGTCGGTGGCGCCGCGGCAGTAGGCGACGCGGGCGATGTCGTCGCGCCGGGCGATGACGCCCTCGGTGAGCAGAAACCCTTGGGCCAGTTCGACATCCGAGCCCGGCGTCCGCATGGTGACGGTGAGGGGCGTGCCGTTGACCCGGATCTCCAGCGGTTCCTCGACGGCCAATGTCTCCGGCCGTGACACCGACCCACCCGAGGTGACGTGTTCAGCCCGCCGGCGCGCGGTTACCCGACCCATGGCTGGTCCGATCCCCCCTCGCTGCGCTCGACCCCTGGGACAAGCCTAATCACCACTGCCTTGGATACCGGCGTGTTCGACTTCCGGGCAGTGTGGTCCAACGGGATCAACGGATTGGTCTCCGGGTAGTAGGCCGCGGCATTGCCCGCGGGTGTCGAATAGGGCACCACCAGAAAGTCTTTCGCGCGGCGCTCGTGGCCGTCGAATTCGGAGACCAGGTCGACCCGGCTGCCCTCACGCAGGCCGAGGGCAGCGATGTCGGAGGGGTTGACGAACACCACGCGCCGGCCACCCTTGACGCCGCGGTAGCGGTCGTCCAGGCCGTAGATGGTGGTGTTGTACTGGTCGTGGCTGCGCAGGGTCTGGAGCACCAGCCGGCCCTCGGGTACCGGCACCCATTCGACGGGCTCGACCGAGAAGTTGGCTTTGCCTGTGTGCGTGGGGAATTGGCGCGAATCCCGGGGCGGGTGGGGTAACTGGAAGCCGTCCGGCTGACGGACACGGGTGTTGTAGTCGGCACATCCGGGAACGACGTCGGCAATCGCGTCGCGGATGCCGTCGTAGTCGGCGTTGAAGGATTCCCACGGCACCGGGTGTGCCGGCCCGAGCAGGGTCCGGGCCAGCTGGCAGACGATCGCGACCTCGCTGCGCACCTGGTCGCTGGGTGGGGTCAGCCCACCGCGCGACAGATGCACCATCGACATCGAATCCTCCACCGACACCACCTGCTTGCCACCGGCCTGGAAGTCCTTGTCGGTGCGACCGAGGGCGGGCAGGATCAGGGCGGTGCGGCCGTGAATGACGTGGCTGCGGTTGAGCTTCGTCGAAATCTGTACCGTCAGAGCGCAATTGCGCATCGCCGCGGCGGTGACGTCGGTGTCGGGGGTGGCCGAGACGAAGTTGCCGCCCATTCCGATGAAGACCTTGGCGTGCCCGTCGCGCATGGCCCGGATCCCGTCGACGGTGTCGTGACCGTGCTTGCGCGGGGAGGTGATGCCGAACCGGGCGTCCAGCGCGGCCAGGAATTCTTCGGGCATCTTCTCCCAGATGCCCATGGTCCGGTCGCCCTGCACGTTGGAGTGCCCGCGCACGGGACACACGCCCGCGCCGGGCTTTCCGATCATGCCCCGCAGGAGCAGCAGGTTGGTGGCCTCACCGATGGTGGCGACCGCGTGCTTCTGCTGGGTCAGGCCCATCGCCCAGCAGATGATGGTGCGCTCCGAGCGGATCAACGCATCGGCGACCCGCTGCAACTGGTCGCGGCTGATGCCGCTAGCCGCGGTGACGGTGTCCAGATCGACTGCGCGGGTTCGGGATTCGTAGTCGTCGAAGCCGGCGCAGTGCCGGTCGATGAAGTCGCGGTCCACCACGGTCCCCGGCGCCCGGTCCTCGGCTTCCAGCAGCAGCCGGCCCAGGCCGGCGAACAGCGCCATGTCGCCGCCGATGCGGATCTGCACGAACTCGTCGGCGATGGGCACCCCGTGGCCGACGACGCCGTGCACCTTCTGCGGATCCTTGAACCGCATCAGCCCGGCCTCGGGGAGGGGGTTGATCGCAATGATCTTGGCGCCGCCGGCTTTCGCCTTCTCGAGCACCGACAGCATGCGCGGGTGGTTGGTGCCCGGGTTCTGCCCGGCGATGACGATGCAGTCGGCGTGGATGACGTCGTCGACGGTGACCGAGCCCTTGCCGATGCCGATCGACTCGACCAGCGCGGTGCCCGACGACTCGTGGCACATGTTGGAGCAGTCCGGCAGGTTGTTGGTGCCGAAACTGCGCGCGAGCAGTTGGTACAGGAACGCGGCCTCGTTGCTGGTGCGGCCGGAGGTGTAGAACAGCGCTTCGTCGGGGCTGCCGAGGGCATTGAGTTCGCCGGCGATCAGCGCGTAGGCGTCGTCCCAGCCGATCGGGCGGTAATGCGTGTCGCCGGGCGCCAGCACCATCGGATGCGTGAGGCGGCCCTGCTGCGACAGCCAGTATTCGGGCTGCTCGGCAAGTTCGGCGACCGAATGCCGCGCGAAGAAGTCCGGGGTGACGCGCCGCCGCGTCGCCTCCTCGGCCACGGCTTTGGCGCCGTTCTCACAGAACTCGGCCAGCTTGCGTCCGCCGTGTTCCTCCGGCCACGCGCAGCCGGGGCAGTCGAAGCCGTGCCGCTGATTGATCCTGGTCAGCGTCTCCGCGGTGCGGAGCGGCCCCATCTGCTCGATGGTGCGGCGCATGCTGACCATCACGGCCTTGACGCCGGCGGCCTCGTGCTTCGCCCCGGTGACCGCTACGTCGTGTTCGTCGTAGGAGGCATCGACGTCGTTGTCGCTGACGGTGGTCATCTGCCCAATCTAATCCTCACGATCGGCCTGATCAGGCCGAGAGACGGCGTTCGTGATCGGCATTTCAGATGCACTGATAGGCGGCACCTATCACCGGTGCAGGCGACGGTGCGCCGCGCCGCCCTCGGGTACCCGGGACCTAAGTCCCTATGCCGGGTATATGACCCGGGGTACTTTCAGGAGAGCTCGACGATACCCCCACCCGTATAACAATGAACTGGGAATAAGATACCCCCGGGGGTATATTTAATACCTGTAGGGGTATAGCTCAGAGTGGTGCTACCCAATGAAGAGAAAGAAGCCGCTGATGATCCTGCAGCAGTATTACCTGGATTGCCTGTCGCACGCGTCCTACCTGATCGGTGACGAAACCACCGGCCGTGCAGTGGTTGTGGACCCGCAGCGCGACGTCGCCGGATACATCGCCGATGCCGCAGCGCAGGGGCTGACCATCGAATTGGTCATCGAGACCCACTTTCATGCGGACTTCCTCTCCGGTCATCTCGAGCTGGCCGAGGCCACCGGCGCGAAGATCGTCTACTCGGCGGTCGCCGAGACTGAGTTCGAGTCGATGGGCGTCGCCGACGGTGAGCGGTACTCGCTGGGCGACGTGACGCTGGAGTTCCGCCATACCCCCGGCCACACTCCCGAGTCGATGAGCGTGGTGGTGTACGAGCACGCCGACGACGCGACGCCTTACGGCGTCATGACCGGGGACACGCTCTTCATCGGCGATGTCGGTCGCCCCGACCTGCTGGCCTCGATCGGTTTCACACGAGAAGAACTGGCGGACAAGCTGTATGAGTCGCTGCACAACAAGCTGATGACGCTGCCCGATGCGACCCGGGTGTACCCGGCGCACGGCGCGGGCTCGGCTTGTGGCAAGAACCTGTCGACGGACCTGTGGTCGACGATCGGTGATCAGAAGGCGACGAACTACGCGTTGCGAGCCACCGACAAAGCCTCGTTCGTGGACCTCGTCACCGAGGGCCAGCCGCCCGCGCCGGGCTACTTCGTCTATGACGCGATCCTCAACCGCAAGGATCGTGAACTGCTGGACGAGACCAAGATGCCGTCGGCACTGACCTACGAGCAGGCTCGCGCGGCGATTGACGCCGGCGCTGTCCTGGTGGACGGCCGTGGACCGGAAGAATTCGCCCTGGGTCACCTGCGCGGCGCGGTCAATATTGGGCTGCAGGGGCGTTACGCCGAGTTCGCCGGCTCCGTCCTGCCGTCTGACGTCGACATCGTGCTGTTCACCGAGCCCGGTGAGGAACTCGAGGGTAAGAACCGGCTCGCCCGGATCGGCTTCGACCGGGTGATCGGCTACGTGGCGGAGCCCTACGCGGCGCTGGTCGCACACCGGGACGATGTCCAGGTGGCATCGCGCCTGACCGCCAAGGCTTTTGGCGAAAGAGCCGCCACCCTGCCGAACCTCCAGATCGTCGACGTCCGCAACCCCGGTGAGGTCGCGGCCGGGACCATCCCGAACGCCATCGACATCCCGGTGGGGCAGTTGCCCACCCGCCTGGGTGAACTGGACCCCGCCAAACCGACCGTCGTCTATTGCGCCGGTGGGTACCGCTCATCTGTCGCGGCAAGCCTGTTGCGACGGAATGGATTCAACGACGTGAGTGACATCTTGGGCGGTTACGGCGCCTGGGCAGAAGCCGTCGAGAACGCCTGAAGATCGGAGACATCACAGATATGACCATCACTGCCAAGCACCAGATCGTGATCGTCGGCGGCGGCACCGCCGGCATCACGGTCGCGGCACGGCTGCTGCGTAAGGGTTACACCGACGTCGCGGTCATCGAACCCTCGGATAAGCACTACTACCAACCGCTGTGGACTCTGGTCGGTGGCGGACGGGCTCGGGCCGCCGAGACCGAGCGCGCCGAATCGTCGGTGATGCCCAAGGGCGCGACGTGGATCAGAAACGCCGCGAGCGCTTTCGATCCCGACGCCAACACGGTCACCTGTATCGACGGCGCCACCTACGAGTACGACGCGCTCGTGGTCTGCCCGGGTATCCAACTCGATTGGGATCGCACCGACGGACTGGAGGACACGCTGGGTCGGGACGGCGTTTCGTCGAACTATCGCTTCGACCTCGCGCCGCGGACGTGGGATTTTGTCCGGAACCTGCGTTCGGGTACTGCGGTGTTCACCGTTCCGTCCGGAGCCATCAAGTGCGCAGGGGCTCCGCAGAAGATCGCATATCTGGCGTCGGACTACTGGCGGTCGCAGGGCGTGCTCAAGGACATCGACGTCCACCTCGTCATGCCGGGCGCGCGGCCCTTCGGGATTCCCGCGATCGCGGACAGCCTCGACAAGGTGATCGCCGATTACGGCATCACCTTGCACACCAACTCCGAGGTGACCTTGGTCGACGCGACCGCACACAAGGTCGGCGTCACCAGCGTCGGGGCCGGTGGGACCGACGCCATGCTGCCCTACGACGTACTGCACGCCGTGCCGCGGCAGTCCGCACCGGACTGGATCAAACACAGCGCGTTGTCGACGGGTGACGCAATGGGCTACGTCGACATCGACAAGCACACGATGCAGCACGTGCGGTATCCCAACGTCTTCAGTCTCGGCGACGCCGGCTCGTCGCCGAACTCGAAGACCGGCGCCGCCATCCGCAAGCAGGCCCCGGTGGTGGTCGAGAACATCGACTCCTTCCTTGAAGGCCGCCCGCTGCGCGCGTCCTACGACGGTTACTCGTCGTGCCCGATCGTCACGTCGTCGAACGCGATGCTGCTCGCCGAATTCGACTACGACCTCAACCTCAAGCCCTCGTTCCCGCTGCTCGATCCGGTCATCCCGCACCGGGCGTACTGGTACCTGAAGAAGTACGGGCTGCCGTACATGTATTGGCATCTGATGTTGAAAGGCCTTGCCTAGCAATGTGGTTGCTGACCCAAGAAAGGAAATCGCCATGACCACCAAAACTGTCACCGCCGCCGACTTCGAGGCGACCATAACCGACAATCCCATTGTCCTCATCGATTTCTGGGCATCGTGGTGCGGTCCGTGCCGCGCCTTTGCTCCGGTTTTCGACCGATCGGCACAGTCGCATCCTGATGTGGTGCACGCCAAGGTCGATACCGAAGCGCAGCAGCAGCTTGCCGCCGCTCTCGAAATCCAGGCGATCCCAACGATCATGGCGTTCCGCGACGGCATCCTCGTGTACCGCCAGCCGGGTGCGATGCCCGCTCCGGCCCTCGAGGATCTGATCACCCGCGTCAAGGCACTCGACATGGCCGATGTGCGTGCTCAGATCGCGGGCAAGACGCACTGACCGAGATGTCGTCGCGCGCCATGCGCGATGACGCGCCCCGCCGTTCCGTTCGAGGAGAGTGAAGTTCCGTGAATATTGTTGTCGCCCTTGCCCTCGGCGCCGTGATCGGCGCCCTGCTGGGCCTGCTCGGCGGCGGCGGGTCGATCCTCGCGGTGCCGGCGTTGGTCTACGTGCTGGGACTCGGTATCGAGGAAGCGATTCCGATGTCGCTGTTGGTCGTCGGCATCGCCTCGGCGGTGGGCGCGCTGCCGAAGGTTCGCGCCGGCCAGGTCCAATGGCGGTTGGCCGTCGTCTTCTCGGCGGCCGGTATCCCGGCGACCTTCATCGGCAGCGCCATCGGCCGCCACCTGCCGCAGCCGGTGCTCCTCGTCGGCTTCGCCGTGGTCATGGTGCTGGCCGGAATCCGGATGCTGCAGGACAACGGCGGCACCGGTACCGCCTGCAGAGTCGGTGATTCCGGCATCAACTGGCGCCGCTGTGCCTCCAGATCGATTCCTGCGGGCTTCCTCGTCGGGCTGCTCACCGGACTCTTCGGCGTCGGCGGCGGCTTTCTGATCATTCCGGCGCTCGTGTTGATGCTCGGGGTGGAGATGCCCATCGCGATCGGTACCTCGCTGCTCATCATCGTCGCGAACTCGTTGGCGGGCCTGCTGTCCCACCTCAGCGGCACCAGCATCGACTGGACCATCGCCGCGGCGTTCGTCGGTACCGCGATCGTCGGTTCGCTGCTCGCCGGCCACCTGGGCACCCGGCTCGACACCCGGCGGCTGCAGCGCTGGTTCGCCTACCTGGTCTTCGCGGTCGCGGCGTATGTGCTCATCGACACCGTCGCCGTGAGCTTCTTGTGACGTGACCAGCGGTGTCCGCAAATCTTCACCAGACCGACATGTCGGCGACCCGTCGCGTGACGTGCGCGGTTGCCCAGCTTCTGGACAATGGCCGTATGGATACCGATACCGGCCGTGGTACGCCGGGTCGCCGCGCCTGGGCCGACCCGCTGGCGTTGGGGTTCCAGGCGCACCGGCAGCTGATGCTGCTTCGCCTGCGGTGGCATGGCCGCCGTCTGGACACCCGTCCAGACGGGCAACCGGACTGACGCCTAATCGCTTGTGCCGCCGGATGTTTCCGACGCGGCCGAGTGCTAGCGCGGACCGCTACCGATCGGTAACCGCGTTCTTAGGAATTCCACCTGCCGGAACGTGATGAAAGCCACATTTTGACAGGTGTCAAGCGGCTGCAATCGATTTGACGTGCGAATTTGTTGGGCCGCCACACCGCCTTCAATGGCGCGTCCTGGCGAGTGCACCCTAAGAGAAGTGCAATAATCGGTACTAGCAGTGACATCAAAATTTTGGCGGGCGCCGGGCTGGCGATCGTGAGCACCGTTCTGCGGCGTCTCCGAACAGTGCGACGGACGGTCGAAACAGAGTGTGAAAGGCAGGCGTCGTGGGTCTCAACGACGACGACAACGGCACCGGCGCCGGGAGTGGCGCAGCCTCGCGGCAGAAGCTCGAGAAGGTCGTCATCCGCTTCGCCGGTGACTCCGGTGACGGTATGCAGCTGACCGGTGACCGGTTCACTTCGGAAGCCGCGCTCTTCGGCAATGACCTTGCGACGCAGCCGAATTACCCCGCCGAGATCCGCGCACCACAGGGCACCCTGCCCGGTGTGTCGTCGTTCCAGATCCAGATCGCGGATTACGACATCCTCACCGCCGGTGACCGCCCCGACGTGCTGGTCGCGATGAACCCGGCCGCGCTCAAGGCCAACGTCGCCGACCTGCCGCGCGGCGGCATGATCATCGCCAATTCCGACGAGTTCACCAAGCGCAACCTGGCCAAGGTCGGGTACGAGGAGAACCCGCTCGAGAACGACGAGCTGTCCGAGTTCGTCGTCATCCCGGTGGCGATGACCACGCTGACCCTGGCCGCCGTCGAGGCCATCGGCGCGACCAAGAAGGACGGTCAGCGCGCCAAGAACATGTTCGGGCTCGGCCTGCTGTCCTGGATGTACGGCCGCGAGCTGGAGCACAGCGAGGCCTTCATCCGTGAGAAGTTCGCCCGCAAGCCCGAGATCGCCGAGGCCAACGTGCTGGCGCTCAAGGCCGGCTGGAACTACGGCGAGACCACCGAGGCCTTCGGCACCACCTACGAGGTGGCCCCGGCCAAGCTCAAGTCCGGTGAATACCGACAGATCTCGGGCAACACGGCCATGGCGTACGGCATCGTCGCCGCCGGTCAGCTGGGTGACATCCAGGTGGTGCTCGGCACCTACCCGATCACCCCGGCCAGCGACATCCTGCACGAGCTGTCCAAGCACAAGAACTTCAATGTCCTGACCTTCCAGGCCGAGGACGAGATCGCTGGTATCGGAGCGGCCATCGGTGCGTCGTACGGCGGCGCGCTCGGTGTGACCAGCACGTCGGGCCCCGGTGTCTCGCTGAAGTCCGAGGCCATCGGCCTCGCGGTCATGACCGAGCTGCCGCTCATCGTCATCGACGTGCAGCGCGGTGGCCCGTCCACAGGGCTGCCGACCAAGACCGAGCAGGCCGACCTGCTGCAGGCGCTCTACGGCCGCAACGGTGAATCGCCCGTCGCGGTGCTGGCGCCCGCCTCCCCGTCGGACTGCTTCGACATCGCGGTCGAGGCCGTGCGGATCGCCATCGCGTACCACACGCCGGTGATCATCCTGTCCGACGGCGCGATCGCCAATGGCTCCGAGCCGTGGCGTATCCCGGACATCGCGAGCTACCCGGCCATCGAGCACACGTTCGCCAAGTCGGGCGAGCCGTTCCAGCCGTACGCGCGTGACCCCGAGACGCTGGGGCGCCAGTTCGCCATCCCGGGTACCGCCGGTCTGGAGCACCGCATCGGTGGTCTCGAGGCGGCCAACGGCTCCGGCAACATCTCCTACGAGCCCAAGAACCACGACCTCATGGTCCGGTTGCGCCAGCTCAAGATCGACGGCATCAAGGTGCCCGACCTCGAGGTCGACGACCCGAGCGGCGAAGCCGAGCTGCTGATGCTCGGTTGGGGCAGCTCGTACGGCCCCATCGGCGAAGCGTGCCGCCGCGCCCGGCGCAACGGCGTCAAGGTTGCCCACGCGCAGCTGCGCCACCTCAACCCGTTCCCGGCGAACCTCGAAGAGGTCCTGCGCAAGTACGACAAGGTCGTCGTGCCCGAGATGAACCTCGGCCAGCTGGCGCTGCTGCTGCGCGGCAAGTACCTGGTCGACGTCCAGTCGGTGACCAAGGTCGAGGGCATGGCATTCCTGGCCGACGAGGTCGAGGGCATCATCAGCGCGGCGCTGGACGGATCGTTGCGCGAGAAGGAAACTGACAAGGCCAAGTTCGCACGGTTGGCAGCCGCCACCGTGGAAACCGGTGTGGGAGCAAACGCATGACGGATCTGATCGGTGCTGATCTGGGCCTGACCGAAGCCCTCAGCAAGACTGCCCTGGTTCCGACCACGGACCAGCCGCAGAAGGGCAAGGACTTCACCAGCGACCAGGAGGTGCGCTGGTGCCCGGGTTGCGGTGACTACGTCATCCTCAACACCATCCGCAACTTCCTGCCGGAGCTGGGCCTGCGCCGCGAGAACATCGCGTTCATCAGCGGCATCGGCTGCTCGAGCCGGTTCCCGTACTACCTGGAGACCTACGGGTTCCACTCGATCCACGGTCGTGCCCCGACCATCGCCACCGGTCTGGCGCTCGCCCGTCCGGACCTGTCGGTGTGGGTCGTCACCGGTGACGGTGACTCGCTGTCGATCGGTGGCAACCACCTGATCCACGCGCTGCGCCGCAACATCAACATCACGATCCTGCTGTTCAACAACCGGATCTACGGTCTGACCAAGGGCCAGTACTCGCCGACCTCCGAGGTCGGCAAGGTCACCAAGTCGACCCCGATGGGCTCGCTGGACCAGCCGTTCAACCCTGTGTCGCTGGCCCTCGGTGCCGAGGCGACGTTCGTCGGCCGCGCGCTGGACTCCGACCGCAAGGGTCTGACCGAGGTGCTCAAGGCCGCGGCCCAGCACCGCGGTGCCGCCATCGTCGAGATCCTGCAGGACTGCCCGATCTTCAACGACGGCTCCTTCGACGCGCTGCGCAAGGAAGGCGCCGAGGAGCGCCTGATCAACCTGCAGCACGGCCAGCCGATCACCTTCGGCGCGGAGAACGAGTACTGCGTGACCAAGTCCGGCTACGGACTGGAGATCGGCAAGACCGCCGACGTCGATCCGTCGGACATCGTGGTGCACAACGCGCACCTCGACGACCCGGCCTACGCCTTCGCGCTGTCGCGCCTGTCGGAGCAGAACCTCGAGCACACCGTGATGGGCATCTTCCGTCAGGTGAACCGGCCGACGTACGACGACGAAGCGCGGGCTCAGATCGCCTCGGCGCGGGAATCCAAGGCGCACGACACCGCCGCTCTGCAATCCTTGCTGCGTGGCAAGGACACTTGGACAGTCGACGAGTAACAACGCATTGACCGAAGACGCCCCGCTGGCCGCAGTTGTATTGGCCGGCGGGGCGTCTCGTCGTATGGGGCGCGACAAGGCCACCGTGCGGTTCCGCGGGCCGGCGGGGGAGATCACGTTCGTGGAGCAGGCGGTGGCGACGCTGCGAACCCGCTGCCAGGCGGTGTTCGTCATCGCCGCCCGTGGCCAGGGGCTGCCTGACCTGGACGCGGAAGTGTTGCGCGACGCGACTCCCGGCGTGGGACCACTGCTGGCCACCGCTCGTGGTCTGCGCGCGGCGGCCGACGCCGGATACTCGCGCGCCTTCGTGTGCGCCGTGGACATGCCGTATCTGACGACGGAGCTGATCGACGAGCTGGCCGAGTACGCGGCACGTGTCGACGCCGACGTGGTGCTGCCCTGGGACGGGCGGGATCACTACCTGGCGGGTATCTACCGGACCGCGCTGGCCACCCGGGCCGACGAGCTGGTGGCCCACGGGCGGCGCAGCATGCGGGCCCTGGTCGACACCTCCGACACCCAGCGCGTGGTGATGGACCGGCAGCGGGCGCTCGTCAACGTCAACAGCCCGGACGATTTGGTCTGACCTGTCAGCAAAGGTTGACCGCGGGCAGTGCATTCTTGCATTTCTTGCTGTTCTTCGAATTCGGACTTCTTGCAATTCCGCCATATGTGCCGAATTCTCGAATTAGTCGACACAATTCCGTGCAATTGTCCGCTCCGGCACGCCGTGAATTCGAAAGATGTTGCCGCGCAGTAGGTTTGAGTCGTCATGCGGGCCGGTTGATGGTTAACGCCGCTCGAACAGTGCACATCGGGTGCATGAAAAGCGCTGATTGGCGGCGGTGTCGAGCGGCCCTATGAAGTCCAACCGGGTTTGACGCGTACGTCGGCAGCGAACTGCGGCTCCGGCGCAACCGGATTTCACCGGGCGACACGCCGGAGGTTTAACGCGGACACTGCAGAAATGTGCCGCTGACCTGCGACAACTGTGACTCGTGTGAATGGAATTCTGTGTGCCAGGCCACAATTTCATGGTGACCTCTATCACGAAATGTTGCCGAACTGTGATTTGTTAGCGGGGCTTTATATAACGCGTGACCTGCTTATGTTCCTCTCAGGTTCGGCCGTGATCTGCCTGTTATCTGGCTGGGATGGGTTCGACATTGCCCGGCGAATCCTTGCTACGGTCCTCGTGCTGCTCCAAGAGAGCAAATAACTGAAAAACCATGAACCTGCGTGTGAGCGGGATCGCGGTGGGACCAGAGCAGATGGCCTGGTGCCCGTAGTGTCCGCCGGCTTCGAGCCCGGACCGATCAAGCCGCCCCCGCTGTCGTGTCTGACCGAGACGGCACGATCCAGCCCCCTAACGCCTGCCCGGCAGGCAGCAGTTCGCACCGCCTATGCGCGGGCGATGTTTGGCGCGCGCTCGGCGAGAGGAACAACGTGAAGAACATCCGCACAACGCTTGGACTGGTTGCCGTTGCTGGGGCAGTTGCTGTGGCCCCGATGGTCATCGGTACCGGTACCGCGAATGCGGACGGCGGCCACAACTGGGACGCCGTTGCAGCCTGTGAGTCTGGTGGCAACTGGGCGATCAACACCGGCAACGGTTACTACGGTGGGCTGCAGTTCAACCTCGGCACCTGGCGTGCCAACGGCGGCTCGGGCATGCCCCACACCGCCAGCAAGGACGAGCAGATTCGAGTCGCCGAGAACGTCGCCGCCCGTCAGGGCATGGGCGCTTGGCCGGTCTGCGGCCGTCGGGGCTAATTCCCGAAGGCTCAGAGCGCCTCAAACGCTCGAACGAGACAAACAGAGGGTGTCGGACCACACGGTCCGACACCCTCTGTCATTGTCACGGCCGTTGTCCCGGGCGGCCAGGGGTGATCCGTCACTTGATGAAACTATGGGGTATGGCGACGCACGACATCGCGACCGGCCTCGGCACCCTGCGGGTCCACGTCAGTGGTTCTGGCGACCCGATTCTCCTGATGCCCAGTCTGTTGACCGACCACACGCTGTACGCGGCGCAGGTGGCCCACTTCTCTACGAGCTACACCACGATCGCCGTCGACCCGCCGGGGCAGGGGCGCAGCGAGCCGCTGCGCAGTGCCTTCACCTTCGAGGCCAGCGCCCGGGCGTACCTCGACGTCCTGGACGCGCTTGGCCTGCCGTGGGCGCACCTCGTCGGCAATTCGTGGGGCGCCATGATCGGCGGCACGATGTCGGCGACATTCCCCGAGCGGGTCGGGTGTGCGGTGCTGCTCAACGGCACGGCGTCCGGGGGTCCCCGCTGGGACCGCCTGCAACTCGCGCTGGCGGCCCGGATGACCCGGCTGGCCGGGCGCCCACTCTTCGTGCGGTCGACGGTCGTGCCGCGCTTCCTCGGGAAGACCACGCGCCGTCAGCGGCCCGACCTGGTCGACGGACTGGTGACGATGATCAGGCGCAACGATGCCCGGTCCGCCAGCTTCGCGGTGGAGAGCATCGTGGTCAGGCGGCCCGATCAGCATGCGCTGTTCGGCCACATCGCCGTCCCGACCCTGGTGGTGGCGGGCCGCGAGGACGCGAGTTTCCCGGTCGCCGAAGTACGCCGGATGGCCGAGGCGATTCCGGGCTCGGAGCTGGTGGTCCTGGATCGGATCGGCCACCTGGCCGCCTATGAGGCGCCCGACACCGTCAATGCCCTCATCGACGACTTCCTCGACCGCCACCGCAGGCAATAATCGCGCGAGGTGGCGCGCCGTCATGTGCTAACAACGAAGTCATGGCCCTGACACCGTTCGACGACCTGGATACGTACTTCTCTCTGCCCCGGGTGTCCGGGCTCGCGGTCTCGCCCGACGGCCGCCGCGTCGTCACGATGATCAGCGAGCTGAACGCCAAGGGCACCGAATTCATCACCGCGGCTTGGGAACTCGACGCCGACGGTCAGCGCGAGGCGCGCCGGCTGACGTACGGAGCCAAAGGGGAGTCCCAGCCGGCGTTCACCGCGGCCGGTGACCTGCTGTTCGTCGCGGCGCGCCCCACCGACACCGACGATGAACCGCCGGCGGCGCTGTGGCGACTGCCCGCCAACGGAGGTGAGGCACAACGGATTCTGGAGCTGGCGGGCGGCGTCAGTGGTGTGCACGCGGCCCACTCGGCCGACGTCGTGGTGGTGACGGCGCCGATGCTCCCGTCGGCCGGCACGCCCGACGATGACAAGCGGCTGCGCACCCTCCGCAAGGACAAGAAGGTGTCGGCGATCCTGCACACCGGATACCCGGTGCGGCACTGGGACCACGATCTGGGCCCGGATCACACGCACCTGCTCCGTGTCGAATCCGGTGCGGCCCATGACATCACACCGCAGCCGGGGATGGCGCTGAACGAGGCCACCGTCGACATCAGCGCGGACGGCAGCTTCGCCGTCGCGTCCTGGGAGCTCCCCGCACCGGGGGCCGCGCTGCGCAGCGTCCTGGTCCGCATCGACATCGGCACGGGGGAGCGCACCGTCATCGCCGACGACCCGGCCGCCGACCTCGGGCACCCGTCGATCTCGCCCGACGGCACCACCGTCGCGTACCTGCGGGAGACGCACTCGACACCAGAGCAGGCGCCGCGGATCACCTTGTGCCGCCAGGTCTTCGGTGCCGAGCCGGTCGAGCTCACCGCCCACTGGGACCGCTGGCCGGCATCGGTGACCTGGTCGCACGACGGGTCGACCCTGCTGGTCACCGCGGACGACAACGGCCGGGCGCCGATCTTCGCCGTCGACCCGTCGAGCGGTGCGGTCACCCGGTTGACGCACGACGACTTCGCGTACGGCGAGGTGCGGCCCGTCGCCGGTGGCGCGCTGTATGCCCTGCGCAGCAGCTACCTGAGCCCGCCGCATCCGGTCCGGGTCGACGGCGACGGGTCCGTCACCGTGCTCCCGAGTGTCGAATTTCCCGAATTGCCAGGCGAATTGGTCGAGCTGACGGCAACCGCGGACGACGGTACGCCCGTTCGTTCCTGGCTGACACTGCCGGCCGGCGATGCCCCCGCGCCGCTGCTGCTGTGGGTGCACGGCGGTCCGCTGGGCAGCTGGAACACGTGGCACTGGCGGTGGAATCCCTGGCTGCTCACCGCGCTCGGCTACGCCGTGCTGATGCCGGACCCGGCGCTGTCCACCGGATACGGTCAGGACTTCATCCAACGCGGCTGGGGTGCTTGGGGTTTCGCGCCGTACACCGACCTGATGGCCGCTGTCGACGCGGCGTGCGCGCACCCGCGCATCGACAGCAGCCGGATCGCCGCGATGGGTGGCTCGTTCGGCGGCTACATGGCCAACTGGATCGCCGGGCACACCGACCGGTTCGCCGCCATCGTCACGCACGCCAGCCTGTGGGCGCTGGATCAGTTCGGGCCGACGACCGACGGCGCCTACTGGTGGGCCCGCGAGATGACACCCGAGATGGCCGAACGCAATTCACCGCACCGCCATGTCGAGAACATCACGACCCCGATGCTGGTGATCCACGGTGACAAGGACTATCGCGTCCCGATCGGTGAAGGCCTGCGGTTGTGGAACGACCTGCTGACCCGGTCGGGGCTCCCGGCCGACGACGCCGGCACCACCGCGCACCGCTACCTGTACTACCCGTCCGAAGGGCACTGGATCGCCGCGCCGCAGCACGCCAAGATCTGGTACCAGGTGGTGGCGGCATTCCTGTCCGAGCACGTGCGCAAGGAACACGTCGACCTGCCGGAGACCCTCGGTTAGGTTTGCAGCATGACCGCACCGCAGCGCGAATTCGACATCGTTCTCTATGGCGCCACCGGCTTCGTCGGGAAGCTGACCGCCCAGTACCTGGCCGAGAACGGAGGACAGGCGCGGATAGCGCTGGCGGGCCGGTCGATGGACAAACTGGCCGCGGTCCGCGACTCGCTCGGCGCGGCCGGGCAGGGCTGGGGCCTGATCCAGGCCGACGCCTCGTCGCAGCACACCCTCGATGCCATGGCCGAGCGGACCCAGGTGGTGGTCACCACGGTCGGGCCGTACCTCAAATACGGGCTGCCGCTCGTGGCGGCGTGCGCCGCGGCCGGTACCGACTACGCCGACCTCACCGGCGAGAGCCTGTTCATCCGGGAGAGCATCGACCTGTTCCACAAGCAGGCCGCCGACACGGGCGCCCGCATCGTGCATTCGTGCGGATTCGATTCCATCCCTTCGGATCTCACGGTCTATGCGCTGTTCAAGGCCGCCCAGGCGGACGGCGCCGGCGAGCTCACCGACACCGACTACGTGCTCCGCGGATTCTCCGGCGGGGTGTCGGGCGGCACCGTCGCCTCGATGCTCGAGCTGTTCACGCGGACGTCCGGTGACGAGGAACTGCGGCGGACCATGATGGATCCGTACACGCTGACCACCGATCGCGGCGCCGAGCCCGACCTCGGCCACCAGACCGACACGCCGTGGCGCCGGGGCCGGGACATCGCCCCCGAACTCGCCGGCACGTGGACCGGTGCCTTCGTCATGGCCGTCGCCAACACCCGCATCGTGCGGCGCAGCAACGCACTGCTGGACTGGGAGTACGGGCGCCGGTTGCGGTACGCGGAGCACATGAGCCTGGGGTCGTCGCCCATCGCGCCGGTGGCCTCGGCGCTGGGCACCGCGGCCAACGCGGCCGTCATGAACCTCGGCAGCCGCTTCTTCAACAAGCTGCCCCGTGGCCTCATCGACCGCGTCGTGCCGAAGCCCGGGACCGGGCCCAGCGAGCGGGCGCGCGACAAGGGCTACTACCGCGTCGAGACGTACACCCGCACCACCAGCGGCGCCCGGTACCGCTCGGTCATGGCGCAGCAGGGTGACCCGGGCTACAAGGCGACCGCGGTGCTGCTGGGCGAGAGCGGGCTGGCGCTGGCCCTCGACCGCGACCGGCTCTCGGACCTCAAGGGCGTCCTGACCCCGGCCGCGGCCATGGGCGATGTGTTGATCACCCGGCTGCCGGCCGCCGGCGTCACCTTCGAAACCGAGGCGCTGGGGCGCTGATTCGCGCAGCAAGCGCCGAAGTGCTGTGCCACGCCGCCGACCCGGCTAGTGTCGGCGGCGAGGCGCTTCACACACATCGGTGACGAGGGGAACATGCCATGGCTGGTCTTGACGAACTGCTCAATCAGATTCCGACACAAGAGATTGCGGCCAAGCTCGGCGCTGATGAAGGGGAGGTGAACAGCGCCGTACAACAACTGGTGCCGCTGCTGCTGGGCGGTGTGCAGCAGACTGCGCAGGACCACCCCGATACCGCGGCCGGCCTCGAAAGCGAAGCCGCCGACCATGCGGCGAGCGGGCTGCTCGACGGGGGCGTGACGGTCGACCAGGTCAACCAGGACCAGGGCGCCGACGCCATCGCGAAGATCTTCGGCGGCAATGACAGTGGCCAGGTCGCGTCGGCGCTCGCCGGTGGCGGCGCGGGCAACAGTGAGCTGATCCAGAAGCTGCTGCCGATCCTGGCGCCCATCGTGCTGGCCTACATCGGCAAGCAGCTCACCGGCGGTGGTGGCGCGGCGTCGACGCCTGCGGCATCCGGCGGCGGCGGACTCGGTGACGTGCTGGGCAACATCCTCGGTGGCGCGCTGAGCGGTAACAAGGCGGGCAGCAACGCGAACTCCGGGGACAACCCGCTCGGCAGCATCCTGGGCAGCGTCCTCGGCGGTAGCGGCAACCAGGGCGCCGGCGGCGTGCTCGGCAGTGTCCTGGGCGGGTTGTTCGGCAACAAGAAGTAGCCCCCGAGGGGCAGTTTTATGTCAGCTCACCGGGTTTACCTAGAATTGGCCGGTGACTGCCAGCGATACACCTGATCCCGCGACCGTGACTGCGGCCGATGCTCTGCCCAAAACGTGGGATCCGAGCGCGGTAGAAGCTGACATGTACCAGGGCTGGGTCGACGCCGGATACTTCACCGCCGACCCGACCAGCGACAAGCCGCCGTACTCCATCGTGCTGCCGCCGCCGAACGTCACCGGCAGCCTGCACATGGGCCACGCGCTCGACCACACCCTGATGGACGCGCTCACCCGCCGGAAGCGCATGCAGGGTTACGAGGTGCTGTGGCTGCCCGGCATGGACCACGCCGGTATCGCCACGCAGACCCTGGTCGAGAAGCAGCTCGCCGCCGAGGGCAAGACCAAGGAGCACTTCGGCCGCGAGGGCTTCGTGGAGAAGGTCTGGGAGTGGAAGCGCGAGTCCGGCGGCACCATCGGTGGCCAGATGCGCCGCCTGGGTGACGGCGTCGACTGGAGCCGCGACCGCTTCACCATGGACGAGGGCCTGTCGCGCGCCGTCCGCACCATCTTCAAGCGGCTTTTCGACGCCGGCCTGATCTACCGCGCCGAGCGGCTGGTCAACTGGTCGCCGGTGCTGGAGACCGCGATCTCCGACCTCGAGGTCAAGTACGACGACGTCGAGGGCGAGCTGGTCTCGTTCCGGTACGGCTCGATGAACGACGCCGAGCCGCACCTGGTCGTGGCAACCACGCGACTCGAGACGATGCTCGGTGACACCGCCATCGCGGTGCACCCCGACGACGAGCGCTACCGCGCACTGGTCGGCAAGACCCTGCCGCACCCGTTCCTGGACCGCGACATCATCATCGTGGCCGACACGCACGTCGACCCCGAATTCGGCACGGGCGCAGTCAAAGTCACGCCGGCCCACGACCCGAACGACTTCGAGATCGGCCTACGGCACAACCTCGCGATGCCGACGATCATGGACACCAAGGGCGCCATCGCCGGTACCGGAACCGAGTTCGACGGCATGGACCGCTTCGAGGCCCGCGTCAAGGTGCGCGAGAAGCTGGCCGCCGAGGGCCGCATCGTCGCCGAGAAGCGGCCGTACCTGCACAGCGTCGGGCACTCCGAGCGCAGCGGTGAGGCCATCGAGCCGCGGCTGTCCATGCAGTGGTGGGTCAAGGTGGAATCGCTGGCCAAGGCTGCCGGTGACGCAGTCCGTAACGGCGACACCGTGATTCACCCGACCAGCCTGGAACCCCGCTGGTTCGCCTGGGTCGACGACATGCACGACTGGTGTATCTCCCGTCAGCTCTGGTGGGGCCACCGCATCCCGATCTGGCACGGCCCCGACGGCGAGACCGTCTGCGTCGGCCCGGACGAGGAGCCGCCCGCGGGCTGGGAGCAGGACCCCGACGTGCTCGACACGTGGTTCTCCTCGGCGCTGTGGCCGTTCTCGACCATGGGCTGGCCCGACAAGACGCCGGAGCTCGAGAAGTTCTATCCGACAACGGTTCTCGTCACGGGCTACGACATCCTGTTCTTCTGGGTGGCCCGCATGATGATGTTCGGCACGTTCGTCGCCGACGACCCGGTGCTCGATGGGGCCAAGGTGCCTTTCGAGAACGTCTTCCTACACGGGCTGATCCGCGATCAGTTCGGCCAGAAGATGAGCAAGTCCAAGGGCAACGGCATCGACCCGCTGGACTGGGTCGAGATGTTCGGCGCCGACGCGCTGCGCTTCACACTGGCTCGCGGCGCCAGCCCCGGCGGCGATCTGTCCATCGGCGAGGACCACGCCCGCGCGTCGCGCAACTTCGCGACGAAGCTGTTCAACGCAACGCGTTTCGCGATGATGAACGGTGCGGCGCCGGCCGCGCTGCCGGCTGCCGCTGAACTCACCGACGCCGACCGCTGGATTCTGGGCCGGCTCGAAGAGGTCCGCGCCGAGGTGGACAGCACGCTGGAGCGCTACGAGTTCAGCCGCGCGTGTGAGGCGCTGTACCACTTCGCCTGGGACGAGTTCTGTGACTGGTACCTGGAGCTCGCGAAAGCCCAACTGTTCGAAGGTGGTTCGCGCGCCGAACACACCAAGGCAGTCCTGGCCGCCGTGCTCGACGTGCTGCTCAAGCTGCTGCACCCGGTCATGCCGTTCGTCACCGAGGCGCTGTGGAAGTCGCTGACCGGTGGTGAGTCGGTCGTCATCGCCGAGTGGCCGCAGGCATCGGGTGTCGCGCTGGACCAGGTGTCCGCGCAGCGGATCACCGACATGCAGAAGCTGATCACCGAGGTCCGCCGGTTCCGCAGTGACCAGGGCCTCAACGACCGGCAGAAGGTGCCCGCGCGCCTGGTGGGCATCAGCGAGGCCGACCTGGATGCCCAGGTGGCCGCCGTGACGTCCCTGGCGTGGCTGACCGAGCCGGCCGACGGCTTCAACCCCTCGGCGGCAGTGGAGGTCCGGCTGTCCAAGGGCACCGTCGTCGTCGAGGTGGACACCTCGGGCACCGTCGACGTCGCCGCCGAGCGGCGCCGGCTCGAGAAGGACTTGGCCGCCGCGCAGAAGGAACTCGCCCAGACCGCAGGCAAATTGGGCAACGAGGCATTCCTCGCGAAGGCGCCGGAGGATGTGGTCGCCAAGATCAAGGCCCGCCAGCAGCTGGCCACCGAAGAGGTCGACCGGATCAATTCCCGGCTGGCGAGCCTGCCGTCCGCATGAGCGCCCCCACACCCGACGAGATCGCCGAGCTGCTGCAGGTCGAGTATCTGCTCGACCAGCGGTGGCCGGAGACGAAGATCGAGCCGAGCACCGTCCGGATCGAGGCGCTGCTGGAGATGCTCGGTTCGCCGCAGCGCGGCTACCCGAGCATCCATGTGGCCGGCACCAACGGCAAGACGTCGGTCACCCGGATGATCGACGCGCTGCTGACGGCGTTCTCGCGGCGCACCGGCCGGACGACGAGCCCGCACCTGCAGGCCGCCACCGAACGCATCGCGATCGACGGAAAGCCCATCAGCCCAGCGCAATACGTCGCCACCTATACCGAGATCGAGCCGTTCGTCGAGATCGTCGACCGGCAGTCGGAAGCGGGTGAGCTGGGTGAGCCCGGCCCCAAGATGAGCAAGTTCGAGGTGCTCACCGCCATGGCGTTCGCGGCCTTCGCCGATGCGCCGGTGGACGTCGCGGTTGTCGAGACCGGCCTGGGCGGACGTTGGGATGCCACCAACGTCGTCGACGCCCCGGTCGCGGTGATCACACCGATCGGCTTGGACCACACCGATTATCTCGGCGACACCATCGCCGCGATCGCGGGGGAGAAGGCCGGCATCATCGCCCGCCAGCAGCCCGACCTGGTGCCCGCCGGCACCGACCCCAGCACCGTCGCGGTGATCGCCCGCCAGCCCGCCGAAGCCATGGAAGTGCTGATGGCACAGGCGGTTACGGCCGACGCCGCTGTGGCGCGGGAGGACTCCGAGTTCGCCGTCCGCGGCCGGCAGGTCGCCGTCGGTGGGCAGCTGCTGGAACTGCAGGGCCTCGGTGGCGTCTACACCGACATCTTCCTGCCGCTGCACGGCGAGCACCAGGCGCACAACGCCGTCCTGGCGCTGGCCGCTGTCGAGGCGTTCTTCGGCGCCGGGGCCGACCGTCAGCTCGACGTCGAAACCGTGCGCCAGGGGTTCGCCTCGGTGTCCACACCCGGCCGGCTGGAGCGGATGCGCAGCGCCCCAACGGTATTCATCGACGCCGCGCACAACCCGGCCGGCGCCGCCGCACTCGCTGACGCGCTGCAGACGGAGTTCGAGTTCCGGTTCCTGGTCGGTGTCATCTCGGTCATGGCCGACAAGGACGTGGCCGGCATCCTGGCCGCGCTCGAGCCGGCGTTCGATCTGGTGGTGGTGACCCACAACGGGTCGCCGCGCGCCATGGACACCGAGACGCTGGCGTCCCTGGCGGAGGAGACCTTCGGACCAGAGCGCGTCATCACCGCGCCGAACCTGCCCGACGCCATCGAGGCGGCGACGGCGCTGGTGGAGGAGTCGGGCAACGACTACGGCTCGTCGGACGGCTTCTCCGGCTCGGGCATGGTGATCACCGGCTCGGTCGTGACGGCCGGTGCGGCCCGCACCTTGTTCGGAAAGGACCCGGCATGACGGCCCCGAACCAGCCCGACCCCTGGAAGAGCTTCCGTGGCGTGATGGCCGGGACCCTGATCCTCGAAGTCATCGTGGTGCTGCTGGCGCTGCCGGTGGTGTCGGTGTTCCACGGTGGCCTGACGCCGCTCAGCAGCGGCTACCTCATCGGCATGGCGGTCGTACTGGCCCTGTTGTCGGGGATGCAGGGCCGGCCGTGGGCACTGTGGGTCAACATCGGCATGCAGTTCGTGCTGATCCTGGGCGCGTTCATCGACGTGACCATCGGCATCGTCGGCATCATCTTCCTGCTCGTCTGGGTCCTGATCGCGTACCTGCGGTCCGAGGTCAAGCGGCGCCAGGACCGCGGCCTGCTGCCCGGCCAGCAGTGAGTTCCGCCCGAATCGTTCGATTCGGTTACTGACTAGTACGCTGTCCGCCGTGACTGAGCAGACCCTTGTTTTGATCAAGCCCGACGGCGTCAAGCGCAACCTGATCGGCGAAATCATCAGCCGGATCGAGCGCAAGGGCCTGACCTTCGCTGCGCTGGAGCTGAAGACCGTCAGCGTGGAGCTGGCGACCAAGCACTACGCCGAGCACGAGGGCAAGCCTTTCTTCGGTGACCTGCTGGAATTCATCACCTCCGGCCCGGTTGTGGCCGCCATCGTCGAGGGCCCGCGTGCCGTCGCCGCCTTCCGGCAGATCGCTGGCGGCACCGATCCGGTGGAGAAGGCCGCGACCGGCACCATCCGTGGTGACCTGGCCCTGATCACCCAGGACAACCTGGTGCACGGCTCGGATTCGCCGGAGTCCGCGGCCCGTGAAATCGCCCTGTGGTTCCCCGGTAACTGACACTGTGGTCCGCCGGTAGCTGAGCTACCGGCGGCACCTCGTCGGAGATTGGCCGGCGATGTGGGATACTGGCCTACGGGTGACCTGCTTCATACCAGGAGCGGACGCCCGGATGAAGACTTAGACGACGCGACCACCCGGAGAAATCCGGGTGCGGCGCCGACCGTCCAGCCATCATTCAGCCAGGCACCGAGGGCTCCCCGTGGGCCGCTAGGTGCGAGACCACAACAATCTCGGGAGAAGTTCCCCGAGCCAATACAAGAAGCCCTCGCGTGGCCGCGTCGCAGGACGCGCCCGGGGGCTTGAGGAGAATACGTGGCCGACGATGCCCAACTTGAAGACCGATCCGAAGACGCCGGCAGTGCAGCGGAGCCGATAGAGCTCCCGGAGCGCCTGCGGATTTTCTCGCTCGCCCGGATCCTCGGGACGACCAGCAAGAAGATCACCGAGACGCTCGCCGAGGTCGACGGCAGGCCCCGCAACCCGGCTTCCACGGTGACCCGTGCCGAGGCCGAGCGCGTCCGTGACCTCCTGGGACTCGGTGGCGAAGCGACGCAGGACCCGGCACCCGCCGCACCGGCGGAGGCCGCCGAGCCGGCAGCCGAAGTGCTGGTCGAGGTCGTCAGCGAAACCTCTGAAGTGACCGCCGAGGTCGCCGTCGAAGCCGTCGACGTCGCCGAAGCCGCTGTCGAGATCGCCCGCGAGGCGGCCGATGCCGGCGCCGCGGAGCCCGACGAAGACGAGCCCGAGTCGCGCCTGCTGCTCGAGACGGTCCCGGCGCCCGCCGCTGAGCCCGCCGACTACCTGCCGCTGTTCGTGGCGCCGCAGCCCGTGACGTTCCGGCCGCCGGCCGAGCCCGACGACTTCGCTGACGACGACACCGCCGACGAGGCGGCCGACGCCGCCGACGAGGGTGGCGAGGACGGCACCGACGAAGACGGTGAGCGGCCCGCCAACCGGCGCCGTCGTCGTGGTCGCCGGGGACGTGGCCGCGGCCGGGGTGAACAGAGCAGCGACGACGCGACCGACGGTGACGCCGAAGGTGAGACGCAGGACGCGTCGGCCGAGGGCGACGAGGACACCGACGGCGAGGCCGACGAGGACGCCGGTGACGACGACGCGAACGCGTCGGACGGTGCCAGCCGTCGTCGCCGTCGTCGCCGCCGCCGCAAGTCGGGCGGTGCCGGTGGTGACGATGCCGATGGCGAGGCCGGTTCGCCGGACGACCCGCCCAACACCGTCGTCCACGAGCGCGCCCCGCGCGCCAAGTCGGACAACAACGAAATCCAGGGCATCACCGGGTCCACCCGGTTGGAGGCCAAGCGGCAGCGCCGTCGCGACGGCCGTGACGCGGGCCGCCGCCGTCCGCCGATCCTGAGCGAGGCCGAGTTCCTGGCCCGCCGCGAAGCCGTCGAGCGCGTGATGGTGGTGCGCGACAAGATCCGCACCGAGCCGCCGCACGAAGGTGCCCGGTACACCCAGATCGCCGTGCTGGAAGACGGCGTCGTCGTCGAGCACTTCGTCACGTCCGCGGCGTCGGCCAGCCTGGTCGGCAACATCTACCTCGGCATCGTGCAGAACGTGCTGCCCTCGATGGAGGCGGCATTCGTCGACATCGGCCGCGGCCGCAACGGTGTGCTCTACGCCGGTGAGGTCAACTGGGAGGCCGCCGGCCTCGGCGGCAACAACCGCAAGATCGAGCAGGCGCTCAAGCCCGGCGACTACGTCGTCGTCCAGGTCAGCAAGGACCCGGTCGGGCACAAGGGCGCCCGCCTCACCACGCAGATTTCGCTGGCCGGTCGCTACCTGGTGTACGTGCCGGGGGCCTCGTCGACCGGGATCAGCCGCAAGCTGCCCGACACCGAGCGGCAGCGCCTGAAGGAAATCCTCAAGGAGGTCGTGCCTGCCGACGCCGGTGTGATCATCCGCACCGCGTCCGAGGGCGTGAAGGAAGAGGACATCCGCTCGGACGTCAATCGGCTGCAGGAACGCTGGAACCAGATCGACACCGAGGCCACAACTATCAAGGCCAAGGCCGCCGGCGCCGCAGTGGCGCTGTACGAAGAGCCCGACGTCCTGGTCAAGGTCATCCGCGACCTGTTCAACGAGGATTTCTCCAAGCTCGTGGTGTCAGGTGACGAGGCCTGGAACACCATCAACGGCTACGTGAGTTCCGTTGCGCCCGAACTGCTTTCGCGTATGTCGCAGTACGAGCCCGCCGGTGGGCCCACGGGTCCGGACGTGTTCTCGGTGTACCGCATCGACGAGCAGCTGGCGAAGGCGATGGATCGCAAGGTGTGGCTGCCCTCGGGCGGCACCCTGGTGATCGACCGCACCGAGGCCATGACCGTCGTCGACGTCAACACCGGCAAGTTCACCGGCTCGGGCGGCAACCTGGAGCAGACGGTCACCCGCAACAACCTCGAAGCGGCCGAGGAGATCGTCCGTCAGCTGCGGCTGCGGGACATCGGCGGCATCATCGTCATCGACTTCATCGACATGGTGCTCGAATCCAACCGTGACCTGGTGCTGCGCCGCCTCACCGAGGCGCTGGCCCGGGACCGGACCCGCCACCAGGTGTCCGAGGTCACCTCACTCGGACTGGTGCAGCTGACCCGCAAGCGTCTCGGCACCGGCCTGATCGAGGCGTTCTCCACGACTTGTTCGCACTGCGCGGGCCGCGGCATCGTGCTGCACGGCGATCCGGTGGACACCGCATCGGCGAACGGCCGCAAGGCCGAGGCCGCCGGCGGTGCCGGTGGTGGCGGTGGCCGGCGCAGCAAGCGCGCCAAGAAGGCCGCGCCGCGCGCCGAGGAGACTCCGGTGGCCAAGGTGCCGCCGCACCCGCAGGGCGAGCACCCGATGTTCAAGGCCATGGCGGCCGCGAACGGCAAGCACGAGGACGAACTCGACGACGAAGACGTCACCGAGGACACCGAGGGCCTGGCCGACGAAGCGGCCGACAGCGATGCCGTCGAGTCCACCGAGGTGCTGACCGAGCTGGACACCGACGAAGACGTCGAAGACGACGAGGAAGCCGACGAGTCCGAAGACGACGAGGACGCCGAGGACGACGAACTCGAAGTCGAGCTCGACGAGGACTTCGAGGACAGCGACGAAGACGACGACGAGCTGGACCTCGACGACGACACCGACGAAGACGACGACGACTCGGACGACGACTCGGATGAGGACGACGAAGACGAGGACGACGACGACGACGAGGACGAGGACGATCAGCCCGCTGAACCGGCCGTCGCCCGGGCTCCCGTCGTCCGGCAGCGGCGCCGCGCCGCGGCCCGTCCCGCCGGTCCGCCGGTCGGAGGTGTCGATGGCTGATGCCGTGAGGGTCCACGCGGTTTGACCCTCGAATAACTGGTCACGTACCCTTGACCAGTTGTCGCCTGGCCGACACCGGCGACAGTGGGTGCCTACCGGCCCCGCACCACAGACCCGCGCTCGCAGCCTTCGGGTGGCGCGCGCCCCGCAGTAGACGAAACGAAGAACAGAGGAACACCAACGATGGCAGCCGATAACGCCACGTACGCAATCGTCAAGACTGGTGGCAAGCAGTACAAGGTTGCCGTCGGTGACGTGGTCAAGATCGAGAAGCTCGACGCTGAGCAGGGCGCCTCGGTGTCGCTGCCCGTCGCTCTCGTGGTCGAGGGTGCGAAGGTCACCACCAGCGCCGACGCGCTGGCCAAGGTCGCTGTCACCGGTGAGGTGCTCGAGCACACCAAGGGCCCGAAGATCCGTATCCACAAGTTCAAGAACAAGACCGGCTACCACAAGCGCCAGGGCCACCGTCAGCAGCTGACGGTCGTCAAGGTCACCGGCATCAAGTAAGTAAGGGAGCGAACAGACATGGCACATAAAAAGGGCGCGTCCAGCTCTCGTAACGGTCGCGATTCAGCCGCCCAGCGGCTCGGCGTCAAGCGCTTCGGCGGCCAGGTCGTCAAGGCCGGCGAGATCCTCGTCCGTCAGCGCGGCACCCACTTCCACCCGGGCGTGAATGTCGGTCGCGGTGGCGACGACACCCTGTTCGCCACGGCCGCCGGCTCGGTGCTCTTCGGCTCCAAGCGTGGTCGCAAGACGGTCAACATCGTCCCGGTCGAGGCTTAACCTTTTCCCACGAGGTGTGAAGCTGCCACGAGGTTTCGCCTCGTGGCAGCTTTTCTTTTTCTTGAGGGAGAGGACGTCAGATGGCACCCCGGTTCGTTGACCGTGTGGTGATCCACGCGCGCGCCGGCAACGGCGGCAATGGCTGTGCATCGGTACACCGCGAGAAGTTCAAGCCGCTCGGTGGGCCGGACGGCGGCAACGGCGGCAAGGGCGGCAGCATCGTCCTGGTCGTCGACCCGCAGGTGCACACCTTGCTGGACTTCCACTTCCGCCCGCACGTCGACGCACCCTCCGGCAAGCCCGGCGCCGGCAGTAATCGTGACGGGGCCGCGGGCGCCGATCTCGAGGTCCACGTGCCCGACGGCACCGTCGTGCTCGATGACCAGGGCCGCATGCTGGCCGACCTGGTGGGTGCCGGTACCCGCTTCGAGGCCGCCGCCGGTGGCCGCGGCGGGCTGGGCAACGCCGCACTGGCCTCGCGGGCCCGCAAGGCGCCCGGCTTCGCGCTGCTGGGGGAGAAGGGCGAGATCCGGGATCTCACCCTCGAACTCAAGACGGTCGCCGATGTGGGCCTCGTCGGTTTCCCGTCGGCCGGTAAATCCTCTCTGGTGTCGGCCATCTCGGCCGCCAAGCCGAAGATCGCGGACTACCCGTTCACCACACTCGTGCCCAACCTCGGTGTGGTCTCGGCGGGCGACAACACGTTCACCGTCGCCGACGTCCCCGGCCTGATCCCCGGCGCCTCGGAAGGCCGCGGCCTGGGCCTGGACTTCCTGCGGCACATCGAACGCTGCGCCGTGCTGGTGCATGTGGTGGACTGCGCGACCCTGGAGCCGGGGCGTGACCCGATCTCCGACATCGAGGCGCTCGAGGCCGAGCTGGCCGCGTATACGCCGACGCTGCAAGGGGATTCGACGCTGGGCGACCTGGCAGAGCGTCCCCGTGCGGTGCTGCTCAACAAGATCGACGTGCCCGACGCCCGCGAACTCGCCGACTTCGTGAAGGAAGAGGTGGCGGCCAAGTACGGCTGGCCCGTCTACGAAATCTCGACCGTCAGCCGAGATGGCCTGCGCCCCTTGACCTTTGCCCTGTGGGACATGGTCGCGGCGTACCGCGCCGCACAGCCCGTGGTGGCCCCGCGCCGGCCGATCATCCGGCCCGTCGCGGTCAACGAGACCGGCTTCACCGTCGAATCGGACGGTTCGGGCGGCTTCATCGTGCGCGGTACCCGGCCGGAACGCTGGATTGCCCAGACGGCCTTCGACAACGACGAGGCGGTCGGTTACCTCGGTGACCGCCTGGCGCGCCTGGGTGTCGAGGACGAACTGCTCAAGAAGGGTGCCCGCGCGGGCTGCGCGGTGACCATCGGCGACGTCACCTTCGACTGGGAGCCGCAGACGCCTGCGGGTGTCGACATGCAGATGTCCGGTCGCGGCACCGACATTCGCCTGGAGCAGACCGACCGCGTCGGGGCCGCGGAACGCAAGGCGGCCCGCAAGGAGCGTCGTCGGTCGGCGGAGGACACCGAGGACGACCTGTGACGGAGGGCTCCGGCACGGTCTCGGCGCATCGCGAGGCCGTGCGCACCGCGCGCAGCGTCGTCGTCAAGATCGGCACCACGGCGCTCACCGCGCCCAACGGCATGTTCGACGCCAATCGGCTGGCCACGCTGGCCGACGCCATCGAGAAGCGGATGAAGGCCGGTTCGGACGTCGTGATCGTGTCGTCCGGCGCCATCGCCGCCGGCATCGAGCCGCTCGGCCTGAGCCGGCGCCCGACGGACCTGGCCACCAAGCAGGCCGCGGCCAGCGTGGGGCAGGTGGCCCTCGTCAACTCGTGGAGTGCGGCGTTCGGCCGGTACGACCGGACCGTCGGGCAGGTACTGCTGACCGCCCACGACATCGCCCAGCGCGCGCAGCACAACAACGCGCAGCGCACGCTGGACCGGCTGCGGGCGCTGCACGCGGTCGCGATCGTCAACGAGAACGACACAGTGGCCACCAACGAAATCCGGTTCGGTGACAACGACCGGCTGTCGGCCCTGGTGGCCCAGCTGGTCGGGGCCGACGCGCTGATCCTGCTGAGTGACATCGACGGGCTGTACGACTCCGACCCCCGCAAGGGCAATGCGCGCTTCATCCCCGAGGTCGCCGCGTCGGGTGACCTCGACGGCGTGTCTGCGACCGGGGGCAGCCACCTGGGCACCGGCGGCATGGCCTCCAAGCTGTCGTCGGCGCTGCTGGCCGCCGATGCCGGTGTGCCGGTCCTGCTCGCGGCCGCCAGCGACGCGGCTGCCGCACTGACCGACGCCTCGGTGGGCACGGTCTTCGCGGCGCGCCCCGAGCGCATGTCGGCGCGCCGGTTCTGGGTGCGCTACGCGGCGGAGACGACGGGGACCCTGACGCTGGACGCCGGTGCGGTGCGGGCGGTCGTCGGGCAAAGAAAATCTTTGCTTCCCGCTGGGATCACCGCGGTCGCCGGACGCTTCCATGGTGGCGACGTCGTCGAGTTGCATGGCCCCGACGGCACCGCGGTGGCGCGGGGCGTCGTCGCGTACGACGATTCCGAGCTCGCGGGCATCATCGGCCGGTCCACCCCCGAACTGCCCGTCGAGCTGCGCCGACCCGCCGTGCACGCCGATGACCTGGTAGCAATTTGACGTCGACTTTGTGTGTATTTGGCTAGAATCGACGCCTCGTTCGGTGTTTTCCCTGCTGGAGAAGGCCTACCCATTAAATTAGGGTTATGCTGCCTTCGACACCTGACGCAGCAAACAGAATTGAGGGGGCGATGGCGAGACAGTCCGTGCTGGCGGTCGGCGCGCATCCCGATGACATCGAACTGGGCTGCGGCGGTGCGCTGGCAAAGCATGTCGCGGCCGGCGACCGGGTCACGATGTTGGTGGTGACCCGCGGCGAGGAGGGGCCCGGCGACTCGCAGGAGCGGGTGCGCGAGCAGCTCCGCGCGGTGGAGGTGCTCGGGGTCCACGAACTGCTGTGGGGCCAGGGTTTCGGCGACTGCCGCGTTTCGCTGCAAGAGTTCGAGCTGGTTCACCTGATCGAAGACGCCATCGAAAAGTCCTCTGCCACAATCGTTTACACCCACACGGCCAACGACAGTCATCAGGACCACCGGGTGGTCTCCCGCTGTACCCTCGGTGCGGCGCGCTGGGTGTCGTCGATCATGACGTACGGCGGACCGTCGGCCATCGGTTTCAATCCGACGGCGTTCGTCGATATCTCCGATTCGCTGGACAAGAAGATCGAAGCCCTGATGTCGCACGTGTCGCAGGCCGAGGCCAGCGAGAAGGTCAGTGCCTCGTGGGTGCGCAGTTCCGCTGAGCACTACGGCTTCCTGTGCCGCCGGGCGTTCGCCGAGGGTTTCGAACCGGCCCGACTGGTCGTCGATTTCTGACCCTGTGCCGACCTTTCTCATTGTCGGTGCCGGCCCGACCGGGCTGGGCGCTGCCGTCCGGCTGACCGAACTCGGGATCGACCACGTGGTGGTGGACGCCGGCGATCAAGTCGGCGGCATGGCCACGTCGGTGCGCGACGCACACGGTTTCACCTGGGATCTCGGCGGCCACGTGCTGCACAGCCACTTCGCGGAGTTCGACCGTGCGGTCGACGCCTCGGGCGTCAAGATGAACGACGTCGCCCGCAACGGCTGGGTGTGGCTCGACGGCAGCGGGCCGCAGAGTCTGGTGCCCACGCCCATCCAGCAGCAACTCGACGCGATGCCGACCGACCTGTACCCGGACGCACCGCTGCACAACCTCGCCGATTATTACCGCAACAATTTCGGTGGCAAACTTTTTGACGAATTTTTCGGCCCCTACAACTACAAGATGTGGACGGCCCCGCTCGAGCACATCGACCACGAATGGACGTCGTTGCGCAGCGGCAGCGCCGCGCCGAACGTGCCGCGCCTCGGTTTGGCCGGCTCGGCGACGGCCCCCGCGGGCAGTTTCCCGTATCCGATCGGCGGCACCGGGGCGCTGTGGCAGGGCGTGCACGACCAGCTGCTGGCGCCAGGGACAGTGCGGCTCGGCACCCGCGTCGTCGACGTCGATGTGGCCGGGCGGGTCGCCACGCTGGATGACGGCTCGACCGTCGCGTACGACCACTGCGTCAGCTCGGCGCCGCTGACGACGGCCTGGGGCTGGCTCGGTGGCGCCGGAGCGCAGGGGACGGCCGAGCGAAACACCTTGTGCGCCAGTCGTATCTACGCGGTCGGCCTGGGTTACCGCGGTGCGGCGCCCGAGGCGCTGGCCGACAAGACCTGGCTGTACTGCCCGGACCTGGGCGTGCCGTGGTACCGGGCCACGATGCTGAACAACTACGACCCCGCCAACGCCGGCGACGGCCGCTGGAACGTCCTGTGCGAGGTGCCGCTGCTGCCGGGACAGGCACTGACCGCCGATGATGCGGTGCGGCGCACCGAGGAATCACTGCGGGCGCTGGGGGCCGACTCGGAGTACGTGGTGAGCCGGTTCGTGCAGGAAGTCCCGATGGGTTATCCCGTGCCGACCCTGGGTCGTGACGACATCGTGCGGACCGTCGACGAGCGGCTGCGTGCGCACGGCTTCTACAGCCGCGGCCGGTTCGGTGGGTGGCGCTATGAGTCGTCGAACCAGGACTACGGCTACATGCAGGGCCGGGAGGCCGTGGACAACGCGTTGTCCGGTACGCCGGAGGACGTCTACTGGCACCCGGACAGGTTCTGAGCGGCCAATTCGCCGGCCAGTAGCGCAAGGATCTCCGAACAGCCACTCTCGATCTTCACCGTGGCCAGGTCGTCGCCGCGGGTGGTGCCGCGGTTGATGATGGCGACGGGCTTGCCGGCGGCGGCCGCGTACCGGACGAAGCGGTAGCCCGAGTACACCGTCAACGACGATCCCGCGACCAGCAGCGCGTCGGCCGCGTCAACCAGGGCGTACGCCTGTTGCACGCGGTCTTTCGGCACGCTGTCGCCGAAGTACACGATGTCGGGTTTGAGGATGCCGCCGCAGCGCGGACAGTCCAGGTACCGGAATGTCGCGGTGTCCTCGACCGTGGCGTCGGCGTCGGGGGCCACGCCGATACTGCCGACCTCGGCCCGTTCGGTGAACCCGGGATTGAGCCGTTCCAGTTCGACGGCCAGCGCGGCCCGGGTCATGGTGTGCCTGCAGCTCAGGCAGACGACCTGCGCGTAGTTGCCGTGCAGGTTCACCACGGTCCGGGAGCCGGCCTTGGTGTGCAGTAGGTCGACGTTCTGGGTGATGACGCCGGTGACCAGGCCCGCGCGTTCCAGGGCGGCCACGGCGCGGTGGCCGGCGTTGGGCCGGCGGGCGGCCATGTGCCGCCAGCCGATGTGGTTGCGGGCCCAGTACCGCTGCCGGAAGGCCGGTCCGGACAGGAACTGCTGGATGGTCATCGGATTGCTCGGCGGCGAGTCCGGTCCGCGGTGGTCCGGGATGCCCGAGTCGGTGGAGATGCCGGCGCCGGTCAGCACGGCGAGACGCCGGTCGGCCAGCAGATTGACCAGTTCAGGAGCCTGCACGTCATCGAGGGTAGGCCGTCTGCGAGGTGACGCGACGTGACGGCGCCACAATCGCGTGCCGCAGCGATGCGACAATCAGGTTGTGGACTTCTATTCCGCCTACCGGCACGGATTCGTCCGCGTCGCCGCGTGCACGCACCACACCGCGCTCGCGGACCCGGCGACCAACGCCGCGTCGGTGCTGCGCCTGGCCCGCGAGTGCCACGACGACGCCGTCGCACTGGCGGTGTTCCCGGAGCTGACCCTCTCGGGGTACTCGATCGAGGACATCCTGCTGTCGGACACGCTGCTCGAGTCGGTGACCGAGGCGCTGGCCTCGATCGTCGAGGCGTCGGTCGAGTTGCTGCCGGTTCTGGTGGTGGGTGCGCCGCTGCGGCACCGGCACCGGATCTACAACACCGCGGTGGTCATCCACCGTGGCTCCATCCTTGGCGTGGTGCCCAAGTCGTACCTGCCGACCTACCGCGAGTTCTACGAATCGCGTCAGGTCGCGGCCGGTGACGATGTCGAAGGCACCATCCGGCTGGGCGGCGTCGACGTGCCGTTCGGCCCCGACCTGCTGTTCGCCGCCGACGATCTGCCGAACTTCGTGCTGCACGTGGAGATCTGCGAGGACATGTGGGTGCCGGTGCCGCCGAGTGCGACGGCCGCGCTGGCCGGTGCGACGGTGCTGGCCAATCTGTCGGGCAGCCCGATCACGATCGGCCGGGCCGACGACCGCAAGCTGCTGGCCCGCTCTGCGTCGTCGCGATGCCTGGCGGCGTACGTCTATGCCGCCGCGGGGAGGGCGAGTCGACGACGGATCTGGCGTGGGACGGCCAGACCATGATTTACGAAAACGGTGTGCTGCTGGCCGAATCCGAGCGCTTTCCACGCGGAGAGCGACGCTCGGTCGCCGACGTCGACACCGAACTGCTGGCCGCCGAGCGGCTGCGGATGGGCACGTTCGACGACAACCGGCGCACGTTCGCCGACCGGACCTCCGACTTCCGGCGCATCGGATTCACACTGTCGCCGCCCGCGGGCGACATCGGCCTGCGCCGCGAGATCGAGCGGTTCCCGTTCGTGCCGTCGGATCCGCAACGGCTGCAACAGGATTGCTACGAGGCGTACAACATTCAGGTGTCCGGTCTGGAGCAGCGGCTGCGGGCCCTGAACTTTCCGACCGTGGTGATCGGGGTGTCCGGCGGGCTGGATTCCACGCACGCGCTGATCGTTGCGGCCAAGGCGATGGACCGCGAGGGTCGGCCGCGCAGCGACATCCTGGCCTTCACCATGCCGGGTTTCGCGACCGGCGACCACACCAAGAACAACGCCACCGCACTGGCCAAGGCGCTCGGAGTCACGTTCTCCGAGTTGGACATTCGGGACACCGCGCGGCTGATGCTCACCGAGATGGGACACCCGTTCGCGCGCGGTGAGGCCGTCTACGACGTGACGTTCGAGAACGTGCAAGCCGGGTTGCGGACCGACTTCCTGTTCCGGCTGGCCAACCAGCGCGGCGGCATCGTGCTGGGCACGGGCGACCTGTCCGAGCTCGGCCTGGGCTGGTCCACGTATGGCGTCGGCGACCAGATGTCGCACTACAACGTCAACGGCGGGGTGCCGAAAACCCTGATCCAGCACCTGATCCGGTGGGTGATCTCCTCGGGGCAGTTCAACGACGATGTCAACGATGTGTTGCAGTCGGTGCTGGACACCGAGATCACGCCCGAACTTGTTCCGGCGGCCGACGGTGAGGCAGTGCAGAGCAGTCAGGCCAAGGTGGGACCGTATGCACTGCAGGACTTTTCGCTCTTTCAGGTGTTGCGCTACGGCTTCCGGCCGTCGAAGATCGCGTTCCTGTCCTGGCATGCGTGGCGCGACGCCGACGCCGGTGACTGGCCGGCGGGTTTCCCCGATGACGAACACGTGGCCTACTCGCTGGCCGACATCCGGCACTGGCTGAAAGTCTTCGTCCAGCGGTTCTACTCGTTCAGCCAGTTCAAGCGGTCGGCGCTGCCGAACGGCCCGAAGGTGTCAGCGGGCGGCGCGTTGTCCCCGCGCGGGGACTGGCGGGCGCCGTCGGACATGTCGGCACGCATCTGGCTCGACGAGATCGACCGCAACGTGCCGGAGGCCTGACCGGGCCGCTTCTGACGCCCATCCGGACGTCAGAACGGTGGCGAGCTGTCGCCGTCGATGAGTTGTTGGGCGAGTTGGAGTTTGGCTTCGGCGGTCGACTCCGACTCCAGGAGCTCGGTCCAGTTGAGTTTGCGCTCGTTCCGGGTACGTCGAGCGCGGTCGTCGATGCGGGTGCGCCGGCGGGTGGGCATCATGAGGTCGCGACCGGGTTGATCGCTGGTGGTCGCCGTAGCCGATGGTGGCGGCGCTGCCGATGGTGGCGGTGCTGTGGTAGGGAAGTGCCTGTCGGGAAACAGGATTCGGCTACCGGGCACGGTCGTGTAGGTATGCCCGGTGGGTGCGGTCCACACGATGGTGCCGTCCGGGTTCTGGCGGGTGTGCCATCCGGTCGCGCCGGTGTAGAACGTTTTGACGAGGTGATGCTTGCGGCACTTCGGGCTGAGATTGCCGGGATGCGTGGCTCCGGCCGGCCAGGGGATGGTGTGGTCGAGGTCGGCGTCTACGGCGGGGCGGTCGCAGCCGGGGTGCATGCAGGTGATGTCCCGCATCCTCACGTAGTGGTCGAGCGTGGTCGACGGCCGGTATTGCGGTTGCCCGTCGGCCGGAACCTGCGGCGTGGTAACCGTTTTCACGGTGGCGCCGCGGGCGGCGAGGTCTGCCACGACCACCGCGGGGATCACGGGCCCGCCAGATAGATATCCGACCGCGCTCTGGTCGACGACAGGCGCGGGCTCGGGCTGAGGCGCGAGTGCCTCGGTGACCGGGGTGTCTGCCGTCACCGGCGGTTTGGCCTCCGGCGCGTCGAGCAGTGGGTCGCTGACCGGTTGTGGCGCAGCGCCAGTCAGGACATGAATGACGACTGCTGCGGCGCGCGGATCGGTACCGGCCGCGGGGCAGTCGGGATTGCCGCAGTGGCAGGGCAGTCGATCGCCGCGGAGGGCCAGGATGCCCAACGCGTCGGCGCGGCGCTGGGCGAGGCTGCGGGGATCGTCGTCGCAGACCTCGTAGGCCATGGCGGTGAGGGTGCGCTTGAGCAGTTCGGCGTCGGTGGTCAGTAACAGACCCCAGACAGACGTGACGCCTGCGGGGTCACCCGGCTTGCCGAACTCGACATCGCGACCGCGGACGGCGTTACGGGTACGACGCACCGCGGCCGGGTCGAACTTCTCGATCCAGCTGTCGATCTGCCGGATCGTGTCAGCTTTCGACAATGGACCCCATTCGTGCGCGCTGCCGGCCATGGCGGTGTCGATGAGGGCGAGCGCAGCGGGGTCTTGCACGAGCTCGGTGTGCCAGCAGATCAGGGTGACCAACGGAAGTGATAGGTCCCCGCGCGCCAGCAGGGCGCCGACGTGTGGGAGCCGGTCGCGCAGTGTGAGTCCGAGGTGCATCTGACTGGCGGCTTGCCAGCGATTGATCGTCAGGGCCGCGCCGATCTCGCACGCCGCGGCGTCCCAGCCGTCGCACGCCCACAGGTCGCGGTCTTCGTGGTCGATGCAGCGGCGGTGGGTGAGTTCGGCGATGGCAGCCAGTCGGCGGGCGGCACTCTGGGCTTCGGTCCGTGTTGCGCTGGTCATCGTGTCGACCAGGGAAGCGTCGTCGGCTTCTCCGGTTTCAATCACCAGTTCTTCGTACATATGTTCGATTTTAGTGATCTCAACCGCTTCAAACTACGTGGCAGGCGCAGATTGTGGATGAATCGCGTTCTGTGGATAACTTGCCGCCGCGCTCAGGCGGCGGCGAGCACGTTCGGCTCATCAAGGTCGTCGTCGGTCCGACGCTGAGACCGGGCGGCCGCATGCACCACCAGCGCGAAGGCGACGGTGATCGGGATGACCGGGCCGTCCATGCCGCCAGCGAGAACGGCGTCGGCCGTCGTGAAGGCCGGCGGCACGATCTGCGCGTACAAGCTGGCCGCGGTCGGGGCCGCGGCGAAGCCCCACAGCAGCCAGCGCCAGTGCCGTTCGCGCGCCACATCGCCCGCGGCGCGGGCCCGGAACACCCCTCGCGCGGCGATTGCGATGCTGATCCAGGCCGGTACCAGGTGAAAGAGCGCGAGGCTGTGCGGTATCGCGGCGGGCAGCCGGAGGACCAGCGCGGCGTATGTCAGCGAGCCGGCAATGGCCAGTGCGAGGGCGAAGAAGTACACGCGGCGCGGGGTGGATGCGGCAACCGCGTCCACCTTCGGATGCTGCGCGAGCATGAACGCGAACACCGCGCTGCCGGGCGCGGCGACACCGAGGACGATGGAGCCCACGCCGATGTTGGTCAGCAGATCATGCTGCGGGATCAGTGGCTGGATGCCGATCCAGATCACGCGCAGCAACGGCGCCGTCATCATCAGGGCGATGCCGTAGGTCATCCAGGCCTGGTGCGTGATCACGTCGCGGCGGCGGATCGCGTAGACCGCGTACCACGCGCTACCGAGTGTGCCGATTGCCAAGGCGCGCAACTGGGTTTCGAATGCCGGGCCGATGAAGTGCTGGGCCGGCGGCGTGAAGTACAGGAACACCAACGCGGTCAGCATGCTGGCGGACATCAGTGCCAGATAGCTGCGGCCGATCCAGCGATGTACCGCCGGCCCGCGGGTGCGCAGCCGCGACGAGAACTGAAACAGCCCCAGCGTCAAGGCAAGTCCGGCCAACGTGGTGTGCACCATGAGGACGACGCGATGCTCGGCGTAGGCGCCGTGGCGCACGGATTCGACGGATCCGTCACCGACCGCGTAGGTGCGGCCGTTGATGACGGAGTTGACGGTGTCTTGCCAGCGCGACAAGCCGGGCGCGAACAGCGGCCAGGCGTAGTTGAGTGCGAGCGGCACATAGAAGACGGCGATGGCGACCGTGAGCACGAAGAATCGCCGCGACACCGCGATTCCCTTGTGGCCGTCCATTTGAACGTCAGATTCTAGGGCCACACCCGGTCACCTTGCAGTATTTGCTGAAGCAGAACCGTCGCGCGGCTTTCGGGGTGTTCAGAGCCTGTCCATCTCGCGAGCCATGCACACCTGCTCCAGATAGCTGTGATACGCCGCGCGCGACGCCGGTTCCGCCGCCGCGGGAGTGGACAGCCACCGCACGGCGGCCGAGATGACGGACTCGGCTTCGGTCCACCAGCGGGTCACTGCCGGGTGGGTGTTCGCCATGCGGAAGTGCATTGTGGCGGTGGGGGTTTGGTTCATCGGAGTGCTCCTTGTCGAGTAGTGACTCCTACTGTCTCGCCAGGCGGCGGGCATTCCATCGGCCGTGATGCGTACTTCGCAAAGGTGCACGCCGACGGCGTCATCTACGCCATGTGCGCATACGTACGCACCGCTGCTGAGTTGTCGCGCGCAGAGTTGCCCGATGGCGGTCGGTGGGTGCCGGAACGGGGCGAAGCGTCACCACGCCGACTGATGCCCGAGGCGTCCGGCCGAGGCGTTGCTGCTAGCGGCTATGCCGGAGCGGCGGCGCGCACAGACAACTCGCTCAGGAAGCCGCCCGCCACGACTGATCGACGCGGTCGAACGCGATGGGCAATGTGAGCGGTCCGCTCAGACCTACCAACGGCTTCCACGGGACCGGCCCGGTCACGCGGGCATTGGGCATGCGCTGAGTCATGAGGGCGAGCGCTTCGGCCAGCTCCATCTTGGCCAGGTGCACGCCGAGGCAGTAGTGCATCCCGGCGCCGAAGGTCTGCATCGCCGGGGCGCCCGCACGGGTGATATCGAGTCGGTCGGGATCGGCGTACACGGCGGGGTCGCGGTTGGCCGCGCCGGTGTTGACCTGCAGGAAAGTTCCTGCGGGGAACAGCATTCCGGCGAGTTCGACATCCTCGCGGGCCATCCGGAGAGAGCTGATCACGATCGGGGAGTGCCGCATGGTCTCTTCGACGGCGCGGTCGGCCATGTCCGGGTGCGCCCCCAGGAGGGCCCACTGGTCGGGGTGCTCGCACAGGACCTGTACCGAAGCGGAGACCTGGTTGCGGGTGGTGTCGGTGCCGGCCGCCAGCAGGCCGGTGGACAGCATGCGCAGTTCGTCGGCGCTGAGGCGGTCTCCGTCCTCTTCGGCGCGGATGAGATCCGAGATCAGATCGTCGGTGAGGTTGTCGCGGCGACGGGCGACCATGTCGTCGATGTAGCCGTCGAGTGCGTCCCATGCGGTCAGGATCGCGGTCTCGTGCTCGGCGACGTGCCAGTCGAAGGCCTGCATGAAGTCGTCGACCCAGGCCGACAGTTGCGCCCAGTCCTCGGCCGGGGCGCCGAGCAGCGCACAGATGACCGGGGTCGGGTACTGCCGGGCGATGTCGCTCACCACATCGCAGTGCCCGCGGGCCACCTGGCGATCGATCAGGTCGCTGACGACGTCGACGACCGTGGTGCGCAATCGCTCGATCGCGCGGCGACTGAAGGCCGTGGCCACCAGCCGGCGCAGACGGGTGTGCTCGGGGCCGTCGATGCTGATGATCGATGCGCTGACCCGGTCCCACACCGGGCCGGAGGTGATGCCCTGGGCCACGAGGAACATGCCCTGGGGAATCCGGAATCGTGGATCCCGCAGCACCTCGTGTGCCAGGTCGTAGGTCAGCACCTCCGGTCCGTGCGGGCCCATCGCGATCGGCGACTGTGCACGCGCAGGCCCGAGGATCGCCTGCGCTTCGTCGGGGCTTTGCGCGTCCGAGTAGTCGATGGCCGGAAGCGCGACGTCGAACACGCTCGGAATACCGCTGGCGATGGTCATGCATCGACTATCCGGCGCTGCGGCCGGCAGATCATCCGCTAAGTGGCGTATATCTGCGCGTCAGTTACGTAGGCCGCGCCAGAGGCATCACCGTTCGTAACTCCCCGTCAGGATGCCCCTCGCCAGGACGTGGTGGGCTGCCGCGGCGATCAGGTGCTTGGCCGAATTGATGTCCGCCGGCAGCGGGCAGTCGAGCGCGAGCAGATGGAACCGGTAGCGGTGTGGGCCGTGCCCCGGAATGGGCCGCGGTCCGGAATAGCCGGTCTTGCTCAGTACCGTCGGGATGACACGCACCTGGTCTGCGGTGAACGCCCCGGCGGCAAGGCCGCTGACGTTCGGTTCCAGCACTGCGATGCTGTGGATCAGTGGCGTTGGCAGCGGTACATCGACATCGTCGAGTACGAGAACCAGCTGCCGGCTTTCGGCGGGCACACCCGCCCACTGCAGTTCGGGTGACCGGTTGTGGCCGACGCCGGGACCGGCGCACGCGAGCGGCATCGGCGCGCCGTCGGCGAATTCCGGGCTGGACACCGTGATGGTCTGCGGAGCCGTGAATCCCTGGCCCACCAAGGGACTTCGGGCTGGGTCGGCCCGCATCGGACGCAGCACGCGGCCGATGGCCGCGATAGCGTGCGGTCCGTGCCGCTTCGCGATGGGCATCATGCACCGCTCCCGGCGCTGCGCATGGCGACCGTCGAGGATCGCAGCAGTCCCGCGAGTTCGCCTGGCAGATAACCCTGCTCAGCCAGCCGCGGCATGACTCCGCCACTGCTGATGATGTCGAGCAAGAGTCCGGGGAGTGCAGTGACGTGCCCGGCGGCGCCGGTGCTGTCGTTGCGCCAGGTCCCCTCTGTCAAGTCGAAGGTGCCGGTATCGCCCTCGGTGAAGAGCCGCGTCGCGCCGGGGAGCGTCATCGCCGGGAGACCGGCGTTCACCGCGTTCCGGAAGAACAGCGAGTTGAATTCTTCGGCCACCAGCCCCGCCACCCCGAGCTCGGTGAACAGTGCGGCGACGGGACGCGACGAGCCGACACCGAAGTTGCGGCCGGCGACCACTACATCGCCCCGTTGCACGGCGTCCGTCCAGCCGGCACGCACTTCGTAGAAGATGTGCCGGGCGGCTTCGGCCGGCTCCATCTTCATGGCGAATGCCGGATACATGGCATCGGTGTTCAGGTCGTCGCCGAACACCCAGACACGGCCGCTGAAGGTCACGGGTTTGATCGCTGTCGGGGTCATGCGGTCACCATCCTCGCGTCGGTGATGTACCCCGCGACCGCCGATGCGGCGACGGTCGCGGGAGATGCCATGAAAATCTGGGCTTCGGTGCTGCCCATGCGGCCGGTGAAATTTCGGGTGCTTGATGTCAGACACACTTCACCCGGCCCGACGACGCCCATGTGGTATCCGAAGCACGCGCCGCAGGTCGAGTTGGTGACCACGGCGCCGGCGTCAGCGATGTCCTGCAGGTAACCCAGGCGCATGGCCTCGCGGTACACCGCCTGCGATGCCGGGGTGACGAGCAGCCGAACCCCGGGCGCAACCGACCTGCCGCGCAACACCTTCGCGATGATCTCCAGGTCTTCCAGCTGGCCGTTGGCACACGAGCCGACGAACGCCTGGTCGATCTTCTGGTGCTCCAGCTGGGACACCGGCACTCCGTTGCGACTGACGGTCCCGGGCCGCGCGACGTAGGGCTCCAGGGTACTCAGGTCGAGGCGTCGGACCTCAGCGTAGTGCGCGTCCGGATCAGGTTGGGCGGCAACGTATCCGGTGACGCCCCGCTCGAGTAGGCAGTGCTCCAGGACATCGTCGGATTCGAAGGTGGCGAAATCGGCCGATACCTCGGCGCACTGTGTGGCGATGGTTCGGCGGTCGTGCATCGGGATCGACGCGAGTCCCGGCCCGCCGAATTCGAGGTTCAGATTGGCGGCGTCGCCGTACTTGTCGGCGAGGTACAGGAACACATCCTTGCCGCTGACGGTTTCTGGTTTGGCCCCGATGAATTCGTAGCGGATGGTGGGAGCGACCTGGAACCAGGTGCTCCCGGTGCACATGATGGAGTACACCTCCGCCGGGCCCAGGCCGCGTGCGGCGGTGTTGAAGGCGCCGGCCGCGCAGGTGTGGGAATCGGTGCAGGCCAACACTTCTCCGGGGCGCGCCAAACCGTTCTCGGCGATCACCTGATGGCAGATGCCGTGCCGGCCCACGTCATAGAAACGCTCGATGCCGAAGTCGGCGGCGAACTTTCGGGCGTGCGGGCCGCCGGCCGCGTCCTTCAAAGTCGGCGCGGGTACCGCGTGGTCCATGACGATCGCCAACTTGTCGGGATCGTTGATGCGGCTCGGTGGAATCCACATGGTGGCGAACTGCAGGTCGATCAGCACCGTCATGTCGACGTCGACGACGACGGTATCGCCTGGCGACACCGCCTCGAGTCCGGCTTTGCGGGCGAGAATTTTCTCGATGATGGTCAGGCCCATGGTCACTCCTTTCCAGCGATCTTGGCGTCGAGCGTGGCCCATTCGGCCAGCCCGACGAGGTCGAAGAATCCGGCCGGTCCGGTGGGCGCGAACTCGGCGGCATTGGTGCCACGTAGTTCGCACAATCCCTCCACCATGGCGAAGGTGGCGCGGGCCAGGACATTTCCGGGATGGATGGCGATCGCGTAGCCCAGCTGTTGCAGCCGCTCGGCCGATTCCAGAGGAGTCAGGCCACCCAGCACGAGATTGATCAACAGCGGGGCCTCGACTTCACGAGCGATGCGTTCGATTTCCTCGGTGCCCTGCGGTGCCTCGACGAAGATGACGTCCGCCCCCGCGGCGGCGTATCGGTTGGCCCGTTCGATGGCGGCATCCAGACCTAGCGGTGCGCGGGCGTCGGTGCGCGCCACGATCAGCAGGTCGTCGTCGGAACGGGCGTCGAGGGCTGCCGCCAGGGTCTGTTCGAACACCGCAGTGTCGACGACCTGCTTGTCGGGCAGATGGCCGCACTTCTTCGGAAAGACCTGATCCTCCAACTGAATTGCGGCGACCCCGGCGCGGTCGAACAAGCGGACCGTGCGCGCGACATTCAGTGCGGCGCCGTAACCAGTGTCCGCGTCGGCGATGAGAGGAACGTCGCCGAGTGCCTCGACGAGCATCCGCGCTCGCTCGACCATCTCGGTCTGCGTGACCAGGCCGATATCGGGCAGGCCGAAACCGGACGCGGCGACACCGGCGCCCGTCATGTACGCGGCGCGATGGCCTGTGCGTTTGGTCAGGTGGGCGGACAGGCCGTCGAAAACCCCTGGTGCGATGATCAATTCACCGCTACTCAGCAGTCGTCGCAGGGTCTGGCGTGGCGTGGTCATACGTCTCCGTTCAGTCCAGTGCGCCGGTGACCGGCGCGGCGAGTAGGTCGATGAGGTGGTCGATGCCGTCTGCGGTCTCGAGGTTCAGCACGGCTGCTTCGATGGCCGTGGCGCGTGCCCGGTCGGTGACCCGGTCGGCCAGGGCGTGGAATTTGGCGACCAATTCGGCATTGGTGACCGGATCGGTCGGCGCGCCGTGCGGTTCGTCGACGCGCGCGTGGTGCCGGACGCCGTCGGCAGTGGTGACCACGACATCGGTTCGGAAGCGTTCGGTCACCGGCGCGCCCGCCAGTGATTCGTCGAGATGAACCTCGATGCGGTCGATCAGGTTCCAGATATCGTCGGCATCGAGGCGGCTCGCGGTGAATTGCTCGGGCAGCACATTGCCGTCGAGCAGGGCCGCCGCCACGGCGTATCCGATGTTCATCTGGGCGCCGATCGGTTCCAGCGGGCGCTCCAGCACCCACCAGCCGTGCTTGTAGACGGTCTCGCCGACGGTGATGTCGATATGGGAGATCCGTTGGCCCGTAATCTCTTCGCGGACACGGCGAGCCGCGTCGATGGCGCCGTGCAGACCGCCCATCCCGGCATACGACTTGACCATGATGGTCGTGGTCTCCCAGTGCTGACCGAGCTGAGCGGTCAGCGCTGCCGCATCGGGTTGGTGGCCCTCGCCGAAGACACTGAGGAATCCGCCGTATTCGCGTTCGAAGACCCGTTTGATGCCGGTGTATCCGGCGGCGGCCAGGCCGGCGGCGTAGAACCCGTTCCGCGCGGCGAACCCGTGCTGCATGCGCTTGCTCATGGCTTCGTACTGCGCAGCCATGAGGCCTGACGACTGGGTGGCTGCCAGTCCGAGCGCGTCTTCCAGCTGGGCTGCATCCAGCCCACGCAGTTTCCCGGACGCCACGGCGGCGGTGTGGGTGCCGAACACCGGGCCGGAGTGCCATCCGCGATCCAGCATCTGGCTGCCGTGCAGGGTATAGCCGACCCGAGGGCCCACCTCGAAGCCGGCGATCGCCGCAGTCAGGAAGTCGGACCCACTCACCGCTCCGGTGAGCGCGGCGGTCGACAACAGCGCCGGAATCACCAGCGAGCAGCTGTGCAGCGGAGCCAGGGGATGGAAGTCGTCGAGCTCTAAACCCTGGATGAAGGTGCTGTTGAGGATCGCGGCGCCCACGGCGCTGGTGCTGCGCCCGGTGCCGATCACCGACACGTCACCGGCCGGCTCGAGACCCGTCACCGCGTCGGTGGCCACGCGCGACCACGGCAGACCGGAACCGATCAGTGCACACCCGACGCCGTCCAGCAGCAGGTGCTTGGCCCGCTCGAGCACCGGCGCGGGGACGTCGTCCAACGACAGTTCGGCGACCCACGTGGCCAAGGCCCCGGTTGGCCCGGTCGGGTCGACCGGTGCTGTTGCTCCCGACATTGCCACCTCCTGATGAGTCATCATGTTGTTATATACATATAACAAGTGAAATCGCGGTTGGGCAAGGGGGAATGTGTCACCATGGCGCGGTGCGGGAAGTCCGGGACGTCAAAGCGATGACGGCAGACGCTGGTGTGGCGTTGCATCGCCAGCTGTTCCTGGTGCTGCGCGACGAGATCGCACGTGGCGCGCTGGTGGCCGGTGATCCGCTACCGAGCGAGCAGTCGCTGTGCGATCAGTTCGGGGTCTCGCGGATCACTGTCCGACGCGCGTTGGCGGACCTGGCCGACCAGGGTCTCATCGAGCGCCGTCACGGCGTGGGTTCCTTTGTCCGGCAGACTGATTCGGCCAGAGTGCCCGAGTTGCGGTCATACTCCGATGCACTGCACCGGACTCAGTTCGAAACCGATGTCGACGTGATCGAGTTCGATGTCCGGGCGGCGCCGGCCGTCGTCGCGGACGCACTCGGCATCGCGGGGGAGATGCTGCACGTGCTGCGGGTGCGCCGGGAGCGCCGGACCGGCGAGCCGCTGATGGTCACCGAGGCATGGTTGCCTGCCACCCTCGCCGAACCGGTGTCGCCCGTATCTCTCACCGAGAACGCGCTCTACGACCTGTTGTCCGACGCGGGCATCGTGATCGACCGCATGGTGCATGAGCTGACCGCCGAGGTTGCCAGTCCGGCCAACGCCAGGCTGCTCGACGTGGCGATCGGCTCGGCGCTGATCCGCGTCAACCGGTTGGCCTATGCCGCCGGCAGCCCGCATCACTATCTGTCGATCGTGTTGTCGCCCAGCCGAAGCCGAGTGCTGGTCAGTCAATCGCCGGACCAGGCCGGCGGGCTGGCGATCGCCCACGACGTCCGCGGGTAGTGCGCGTTCAGCCCAGCGCGTCCTCGATGACCTCGTCCCGCGGTGCGCAATCGCCGGCACCGGGGGTCAGTGTGGCAAGGGCACCGGCGGTCACGGCGCGCCGGAGGGCATGTGCGGGGTCTGCGGTCCAGCCCGCGGCCAGGACGCCCGCGAAGACGTCGCCCGCGCCCGTGGTGTCGAGCGCTTCCACCTCGGGTGCGGGGACATGCGTCTCGCCGTCGGGCGTGCGGTGCACCGCGCCGTCGGCGCCGCGCGTGATCACCAGGTGTGGGACGGGCCAATGCCATTGGGCCGCTTCGATTTCATTGACGATCACCACGTCGGTGACGGCCGCCAGCTCGGCGAGCGCGTGCGGATCGGTGCCGGCGGGAGAGGCGTTGAGCACGACGGTGGCGCCGCTGTCCTTCGCCAGCCGCGCCGCCGCCAGCGCCGTGGCCGGCGGGATTTCCAACTGCAGCAACAGCACATCGCAGTCGGCGACCACCGCGCGAACGTGTGCGGAATCCAGGGTCAGGTGCCCGTTGGCGCCCGGCGCCACCACGATCATGTTCTCGGCGTTCGCACCGACCATGATCGCCGCGGTGCCGCTCGGGACGGGCAGGCTGACCGTCCCGACGAGTCCGACACCGTTGTCCTGCAAGTGCTTTCGCAGAGCCGCCCCGGTGGCGTCGGCCCCGAGCGCGGCGACGAGCTGGACGTCGGCACCCGCGCGCGCCGCGGCGACGGCCTGATTGCCGCCCTTGCCGCCGGGCTCCGAATGCAATGACGACGCCAGCACCGTCTGCCCCGGTCCCGGCAGGTCTGCGAGACCGAACACCAGATCCATGTTCACGCTGCCCACGACAGTGATGCGAGTCACCGGGCCACCGTAGCCCCGACCGGCCCGAACCGCGGATACCTCGTTACCCTGGGTTAATGAGTGTGCACGCAGCTACGGACACCGATCTGCGCCAGCAGGTGCATGACGCCGCCCGGAGGGCCCGCGTCGCGTCGCGCGTGCTGGCCACGCTGACCACCGAAGCCAAGAACCGCGCGCTGCACGCCGCGGCCGATGCCGTGCTCGCCGCCGCGGACGTGGTGCTCGCCGCCAACTCCGAGGACATCGACGCCGCGCGCGCCGCCGGCACCGCCGAGGCGATGATCGACCGCCTGGCCCTGAACCCGCAGCGACTCGACGGCATCGCCGCCGGATTGCGGCAGGTCGCCGGGCTGCCGGACCCCGTGGGCCAGGTGCTGCGCGGCAGCACGCTGCCCAACGGCCTGCAGATTCGTCAGCAGCGGGTGCCGCTCGGCGTGGTCGGCATGGTCTACGAGAGCCGGCCCAACGTGACGGTCGACGCCTTCGGCCTGGCACTGAAGTCCGGCAACGCGGCGCTGCTGCGCGGGAGCTCGTCGGCGGCCCGGTCGAATGCGGCTCTGGTCACAGCGCTGCGGGCGGCGCTGGCCGCCGAGGGCCTGCCCGAGGATGCCGTGCAGCTCCTGCCCAGCGAGGACCGCGCCAGTGTCACCCACCTGATCCAGGCCCGCGGCCTGGTCGACGTGGTGATCCCGCGCGGCGGCGCCGGCCTGATCGACGCCGTGGTCCGCGACGCCACCGTGCCGACCATCGAGACGGGCGTCGGCAACTGCCACGTCTACGTCCACGAGGCCGCCGATCTCGACACGGCCGAGAGCATCCTGCTGAACTCCAAGACGCGCCGTCCCAGCGTGTGCAACTCGGCCGAGACGCTGCTGGTGGACCGCGCCATCGCCGACACCGCGCTGCCCCGACTGGTGACCGCCCTGCAGGACGCCGGGGTGACGGTGCACCTGGACCCGAGCGAAGACGAATTGCGCGCCGAGTTCCTGTCACTGGATATCGCGGTAGCTGTCGTCGACGGGGTCGATGGGGCCATCGCGCACGTCAACGAGTACGGCACCGGCCACACCGAATCGATTGTCACCACCAATCTTGCTGCGGCCCAGCGGTTCTCCGAACAGGTAGATGCAGCCGCGGTGATGGTCAACGCGTCGACGGCCTTCACCGACGGTGAGCAGTTCGGCTTCGGCGCCGAGATCGGCATCTCGACCCAGAAGCTGCACGCACGCGGCCCGATGGGGCTGCCGGAACTGACCTCCACCAAGTGGATCGTGTGGGGCGACGGCCAGACCCGGCCCGTGTAGGAGGAGAAGAACTTGAGTACACCCGCTCGTTCGGTGCCGTTGTTCGCGGACATCGATGACGTCGCCAAGCGACTCGCCGAAACCGGATACCTGCCCGACACCGCAACGGCCACAGCGGTTTTCCTGGCCGACCGGCTGGGTAAGCCGCTGCTGATCGAAGGACCGGCGGGCGTCGGTAAGACCGAACTGGCCCGGGCCATCGCCCAGTGCACGGGTTCGGAGCTGGTGCGGCTGCAGTGCTACGAGGGCGTCGACGAGGCCCGCGCGCTGTACGAGTGGAACCACGCCAAGCAGATCCTGCGGATTCAGTCTGGCCAGCAGTCGGGCGACTGGGACCAGACCAAGATGGACGTGTTCAGCGAGGAGTTCCTGCTGAGCCGGCCGCTGCTGACGGCCATCCGCCGCACCGAACCCACCGTGCTGCTGATCGACGAGACCGACAAGGCCGACATCGAGATCGAAGGCCTGCTGCTGGAAATCCTGTCCGACTTCGCCGTCACCGTGCCAGAACTCGGCACCATCAAGGCGCAGCAGACGCCGCTGGTGGTGCTGACGTCGAACGCCACCCGTGAACTGTCCGAGGCGCTCAAGCGTCGCTGCCTGTTCCTGCACATCGATTTCCCCGACCCCGACCTGGAACGGCGCATCCTGCTGTCCCGGGTGCCCGAGCTGCCGGAGAAGATCGCCGACGAGCTGGTCCGGATCATCGGCGTGCTGCGCGGCATGCAGCTCAAGAAGCTGCCGTCGGTCGCCGAGACCATCGACTGGGGCCGCACGGTGCTGGCGCTGGGCATGGACACCCTCGACGACGCGATGATCGCCGCCACGCTGGGCGTGGTGCTCAAGCACCAGTCCGATCAGCAGCGCGCTGCCGGTGAGCTGAAGCTGAACTAGGCGGCCGGCGAGCGCTTGCGCGAAGAGGAGATGACGTAGTGGTAGCTCGAACCCCACCGCAACCGCTTGCCCCGCAAGGTATTCCGGGCCACCTCGTGGGGTTCGTCGAAGCCCTGCGCAAGGTGGGCATCAACGTCGGGCCGTCGGAGACGGTCGACGCCGGCCGGGTGATGGCCACCCTGGGGCTGGGTGACCGCATGGTGCTGCGTGAGGGCCTGGCGTGCGCCGTATTGCGCCGGCCCGACCATCGCGAGACCTACAACGCGCTGTTCGACCTGTGGTTCCCCGCGGCCATGGGGGACCGGGCCGTGTTGGAACTCGACGACGACGAAGATCCGGAGAACCGGCCCGACCGGATCCCGCCCGAGGACGTCGAGGGCATGCGCTCGGCACTCATCGACCTGCTGTCCGACGCCGACATGGCGAACCTCGACGACCGCCTGATGGCGATGATCGCGCAGATCGTCGACGCCTACGGCAAGTACAACTCGAGCCGCGGCCCGTCGTACTCCTCGTATCAGGCCCTCAAGGCCATGGGCCTGGACCAGCTCGAGGGCAAGCTCCTGGCCGGCCTGTTGGCGCCGTACGGCGACGAGCCCACGCCCACGCAAGGGCAGATCGCCAAAGCGATTGCCGCCAAGCGTATTTCGCAACTGCGACACATGGTCGAGTCGGAGACCAAGCGGCGCACCGCCGAGCAGATCGGCCGCGACCACGTACAGACCTACGGCATCCCGCAGCTGGCCGAGAACGTCGAATTCCTCAGGGCGTCAGGCGAACAACTGCGGCAGATGCGCAATGTCGTTGCGCCCCTAGCCCGTACGTTGGCCACCCGCCTGGCGGCGCGTCGCCGTCGCTCCCATGCCGGCCAGATCGACCTGCGCAAGACGCTGCGCAAGTCGATGTCGACGGGTGGCGTGCCCATCGACGTCGTCCTCAAGAAGCCGCACCCGGCCCGTCCCGAGCTGGTGGTGTTGTGCGACGTGTCCGGCTCCGTCGCCGGCTTCAGCCACTTCACCCTGATGCTGGTGCACGCGCTGCGTCAGCAGTTCTCGCGGGTGCGCGTTTTCGCCTTCATCGACACCACCGACGAGGTCACCGAGCTGTTCGGGCCGGACGCCGACCTGGCCGTCGCGGTGCAGAAGATCACCCGCGAGGCGGCCGTCTACACCCGGGACGGGCACTCGGACTACGGCCACGCGTTCGTCTCGTTCCTGGACAAGTGGCCCAACGCGCTCTCGCCGCGCACGGCGCTGCTGGTGCTCGGCGACGGCCGCAACAACTACCGCAACCCGCAGGCCGACCTGCTGGCGCACATGGTGGGCGCCAGCAGGCACGCGCACTGGCTCAACCCCGAGCCCAAGCACCTGTGGGGCAGCGGCGACTCCGCGACGGCCAAGTACCAGGACGTCATCACCATGCACGAATGCCGGTCGGCCAAGCAGCTCGCCTCGGTGATCGACAACCTGCTGCCGGTCTAGCCGGCGAGGTCCTGCCCCCAAGTTGGCTCCGAACACTGCCGTAAGCTGGCCAATCGTGACTCGACGCAGGCTGGGAGTGATGGGTGGGACGTTCGATCCCATCCACCATGGACACCTCGTCGCGGCCAGTGAGGTGGCCGACCTGTTCCAGCTCGACGAAGTGGTGTTCGTCCCCACCGGGCAGCCCTGGCAGAAGCGTGATCGGCATGTCACCGCCGCCGAGGACCGGTACCTGATGACGGTCATCGCGACGGCCGCCAACCCGCGGTTCTCGGTCAGCCGCGTCGACATCGACCGCGGCGGCCCCACCTACACCAAGGACACCCTGCGGGACCTGGCCCGGCAGAACCCCGACACCGACCTGTTCTTCATCACCGGCGCCGATGCGCTGGCCTCGATCCTGTCCTGGCAGAACTGGGAGGAGCTGTTCTCCACGGCCCGGTTCATCGGGGTCAGCCGGCCCGGCTACGAGCTGGACGGGAAACACATCGAGGCGGCGCAGAAAGAACTGCCGGCCGACGCCCTGACCCTGGTCGAGGTGCCTGCGCTGGCCATCTCGTCGAGCGACTGCCGTCGCCGCGCCCAGGCCAACCGGCCCATCTGGTACCTGGTGCCCGACGGCGTCGTCCAATACGTATCCAAACGTGGGCTCTACCAAGCCACGAACAAGCAGGAGAGTTCATGACCGCCACCCCCGAAGCCCTCAGCATGGCGACGGTCGCCGCCCGCGCGGCGTCCGCCAAGCTGGGCGAGAACATCAGCGTCATCGACGTCTCGGATCAGTTGGTCATCACCGACTACTTCGTCATCGCTTCGGCGTCCAACGACCGCCAGGTCAACGCCATCGTCGACGAGGTCGAGGAGAAGATGCGCTGGGCGGGCCACAAGCCGGCCCGTCGCGAGGGCGCCCGCGAGGGCCGCTGGGTGCTGCTCGACTACGTCGACATCGTGGTGCACATCCAGCACCAGGAGGAGCGCGAGTACTACGCGCTCGACCGGCTGTGGCGGGACTGTCCGGCCATCGAGGTCGACCTGGATGGTGAGCTGCCGGTGAACCCCGACGGAGACGACGCGTCCGACGAGGACGGCGAGTGAGGAACCGCCGCCTCCTGCTGCTGCGTCACGGTCAGACGGAGTACAACGCCACCAGCCGGATGCAGGGCCAGCTCGACACCGACCTCAGTGATCTGGGCCGGGCGCAGGCGGTGGCGGCGGCCGAGGTGCTGGCCAAGCGTCAGCCTCTGGTGATCGTGTCGTCCGATCTGCGTCGGGCCCTCGACACCGCGACGACGCTGGGGGACCAGGCCGGCATGCCGGTGTCGATCGACGAGCGGCTGCGCGAGACGCACCTGGGGGACTGGCAGGGCCTGACCCATCACGAGGTCGACGACATTGCGCCCGGCGCGCGGCTGGCCTGGCGTGACGATGCCCGCTGGGCGCCGCACAACGGCGAGAGCCGGGTGGACGTGGCGAACCGCGCCCTTCCGGTGGTTCAGGAGCAGCTGCGCAATCTGCCCGAATGGGGTGTCGACGAGGTCGACCGCCCCGTGGTGCTCGTCGCGCACGGCGGGCTGATCGCCGCGCTGACCGCTGCGTTGCTGGACCTACCGGTGGACAACTGGCCGATCCTCGGCGGCATGGGAAACGCCAGCTGGGTGCAGCTGTCCGGGCACAGTGCCGGACTCGCCGACGACGATCCGGTGAAGTGGCGGCTGGACGTCTGGAACGCCTCGGCTCAGGTGGCAAACGATGTCCTCTGAAATGCCCGCGAAGCCCGTTCTCCTCGTCTTCTGCGACTCGCTGTCCTACTACGGTCCGACCGGCGGTCTGCCGTCCGACGATCCGCGCATCTGGCCGAATATCGTTGCCTCCCAGCTCGGTTGGGACCTGGAACTGATCGGCCGCATCGGCTGGACCTGTCGCGATGTGTGGTGGGCCGCGACGCAGGATCCGCGGTCGTGGGCGGCGCTGCCGAAGGCCGGCGCGGTGATCTTCGCGACGTGCGGCATGGACTCGTTGCCGTCACCGTTGCCGACGGCGCTGCGGGAGCTGATCCGCTATGTGCGGCCGCCGTGGCTGCGCCGCGTCGTGCGGGACGGCTATGGCTGGCTGCAGCCGCGGCTGTCGCCGATCGCCCGGCCCGCGCTGCCGGCGCACCTGACGGTCGAATATCTCGAAGAGACCCGCGGGGCAATCGATTTCAACCGTCCCGGCATTCCGTTCGTGGCGACCATCCCGTCGGTGCACATCGCGGAGACCTACGGCAGTTCGCACCGGTGGCGCGACGCGACCGTCACGGCGATCACCGATTGGGCTGACGCGAAGCAGATTCCGATCGTCGACCTCAAGGCCGCCGTCGGTGACGAGGTGATGTCCGGCCGCGCCAACCCGGACGGCATCCACTGGAACTTCGAGGCGCACCGTGCCGTCGCCGAACTCATGCTCAAAGGGCTGGCCGAGGCCGGTGTGGTGACGCAGCGGACCGACGACTAGCCATGGCCGTGGTGGTAGTCACCGACTCGTCGGCTCGCCTTGACCCAGATGAGTTGAAGCGCTGGGACATTCGCGTCGTGCCGCTGCATGTGCTGCAGGACGGCACCGATTACCAGGACGGGATCGACCCGATTCCGCAGGACATCCAGGACCGGTCGCATGTGTCCACCTCGGGCGCGGCGCCCGCGGATCTGACCGACGTCTACAAGCAGGCGCTGGCTGACAGTGCGGGCGACGGCGTCGTGGCAGTGCATCTCTCGGCCGGTCTGTCGAGCACGTTCAGTTCCGCCGCGGCCGTGGGCCGTGAGCTGGGTTCATCTGTGCGCGTGGTCAATTCACGCTCGGCGGCGATGGGCGTCGGTTTCGTAGCCCTGGCCGCGGCCCGGGCAGCAGCGGCCGGCGCGGATCTGGATGCCGTTGAAGCACAGGCGCGTGCGGAATCCGGGCGGCAGCACGGATTCATCGTCGTACACCGCCTGGACAACCTGCGTCGCAGTGGCCGCATCGGCACCGCGGCCTCCTGGCTCGGTACCGCGTTGTCGCTGAAGCCGTTGCTGCAGTTGGACATCGACGGCCGGCTGGTGCTCGATCAGCGGATTCGAACCGTCGCCAAGGCGCACGCCGCGATGATCGAGCGGGTGGTCGCGCTGGTCGGTGACCGGCCCGCATCGATCGCCGTGCACCACGTCGACAACCACGACGACGCCGCGCAGATCGGCGCCGCCCTGACTTCCCTTCTGCCCCAGGTCGATTCACTCGTGGTGACCGACATGGGGCCGGTGCTGGCGGTGCACGTCGGCTCCGGGGCCGTCGGCGTGATCGTCAACACGCAGGAGTAGCTGCCCCGTCACTCTCCGGAAGCTCTCCCGGAGATCCGGCCACAACTACGCGGGTGGCCGCGCGCCGATGGCCGGATTTCGAGTACCCGTCTACTCGCGCTCTGGCGCCGCTGTGGCCGCACTCTGAAATCCCCAGCGGCACTCCATCGCCGCGAACCCGGATTGAAAGGTGACGACGATGAGCCACACACTGAACCTCGGCTGGACCCACGCCCTGCCGTTTCACGCACCGACCGTGCCCCAGTGGATTACCAACATGGAGCGCACCGTCGGCCAGGTCATGCATCGGCTGACCGACGAGCACCACCCCGCGCACCCTGTCTACGAGACGCATTTCGACTTCATCGAAGACGCCCTGATGGCGCGCGAAATGTACCGGCTGTGAACGCTTTTGGACTAGCCGGCGAACCGGCCGGTGACCGGCGGCAGATCTTTGAGCGTCAGGATGCCCGGTGCGGCGGCCACCACCGCAGGTACTGCGTTGGTGGCCGGCAGCGCGGTGTAGATCATGCCGAGACCGTTGAGGCTGACCTCGCTCCAGTCTTTCGACGGCAGGCAGTAGACCACCGTGCGCATGTTGGGCACGCCGAACACCTGGATCACGTGACCGTGCGCCACGGGCTTCGGCGGGGTGACGTGCTCGCCCATGATCCAGTTGAAGCCGACGCTGACGACGTTCTTGTCGCCGACCCAGCCGCGGTGGTACCCGTAGACGCTGGCGACCGTGCCCTTCGGGATCTGCATGAACCCGAGGTCGGAATCCTCGGTCGCGGGGGTGAAGGTGACGTCGAAGGTGATCCGGTCCAGCTGGGCGCCGATGGCGTCGGCCATCATCGCGGCTGACTCGGCGAACACCTCGCTCTCCAGCCGTACGCTCTCGGCCAGGCCCGGGGTCTCGGGGTCCTTGCCGAAGCCCATCGCGGCCATGGTGCCGGCCGATTCGTAGACGCCGCAGTCGACCGACTCGGTGATGCGGATTTCGTCGACGCTCTCACACGCACTGGACAGCACCATGCCCATCATGTTCGTCAGGCCGGGGTGTGCACCGCTGCCGAAGATCGTGGAATTGCCTGCCTCGCAAGCCTTCTGGATACGCGCCAGATCCTCGGTGCTCTGCTTGCCGCCGGTGATCCAGGCTGCGGTCGAACACACGTTGATGCCGGATTCCAGCAGCCGGACCAGCTCGTCGACGCTGGGCCAGATCGGGTTGTAGCAGCAGGCATCCGGCTTGAGCGCCACCAGCTCTTCGATGTCGTTGGTGGCCTTGATGCCGGTGGGTTCGGGCCAGCCGGCCAGTTCGGCGGCGTCCACCCCGACCTTCTCGGCGCCGTACGCGTAGACGCCGACCAATTCCATGTCGTCACGGGCGATGATGGCGTGCAGGGATCGCTTGCCGATGTTGCCGGTGGTCCACTGGATGACGCGGAGCGGGCGGTCGGTGGTCATGGAGGCCTCCTCGTTGGGGCTGTGCTTTCGCTAGACACTATGCCGCAGGTGTCTACCCGGCTTGGAGGGTTCCGGTGGTTGGACGATTCAGCTAACGTCCGCGGTCAGCTCAGATACGTCAGCTGCCAGTCAATCGCCTGAATATGCCGCGTGCTGCGGCGGCCAGTCCAGCGGCCAAGCTGGTACGCAAGGAGCCCTCGCCGCTGCGCGGATTCCACATCAGCGTCGCTCCAGAATCGGCCAGATGATTCATGCCGAGCAGGTCGCTCTTCGCGTCGTCGGATGCGATGCACATGCGTCCACGGCTCTGAACCGTGCGCAGCTTTCCCGCATGATCTTCCACGAAAAATTCCGCACCAATTCCCTCGACGACGAGCCCAAAACGTTTGCCATCGGCCCCTAATGCATGAGCACCGTGCACTGGACGGTACCCGAACTGCTCACCGATGCAATTGCGTACGGTAGTGAGGTCTGCTCCCGAGTCGACGAGCCATAAAACGTCAGCTGCAAGGTCGCCTACGTGCGAACCCGGATCGGGTCTTGGACGTCCGACCACGCGGCCGTGCTGTTGGGGGCGCAACCGACCTTTGAGCGTCAATGAACTAGCCTCTCGCGTTCCTCTGGCGCGGTTGGTCCCTGGAGGCCGACGCCAGGGACATACTCGAAGTAGATGGGTCGGTCCTCGGGGCTGGTCAGATTGAGAAGTTCTTTGGCACTGTTGGCGACAAGCCGCCGATCATCGACGAATCCAACGACACGACCCGGCAGATCGGCCTCGACTGCGAGACGATTCATGTCGTACAGTTCGCGGCTGGCCATGAGGCGGTCGCGTTCATGTGGAAACAACCGGTTGTCCGCTACCAGGCTGTCCAACCAGGACTGGAACGCCTCGGCACTCATGCGCCTTCCGCTTTCGTGTCGCCCGATGGTGCTGGCCGCCCAGCACTCGATTTCCAGTCGATCTTGATAGCCGTGAAATAGATGATTGCAGCACCTATCCCTAAGACGAAAAGCCCGACCCACCCCGTATTGATCTCCAGCGAATTGTTTTCGCCGTAATGGAGGGCGAAGGCGACATCGCCCGTGATCCCGTCTTTGATCATGATGCAGCCCCAAATTCCAATGGCGATTCCCGCGACTGCACCGATCACTCCACGTATGACTTCTCCCCACACCGCGGGACCGCCGGGGCTCCCCGGTCCTTCGTACGTGATGCTCTCGACATGGCCGATTTCGGATTCCGGAAGTGGCGCTCCGGGTTCCGGCTCGCCGTCTGGTGTGGGAACCTCGGGATTCGTGCTCATCTGTCCTCCATCTCGCGTGGCCGCAACCCATGGTCTCCCGTCGGATACCTGAGGCAGGTCTATTTTCCTCTCGCTTGCGCTTTGGTAAGAGCAAATGGCATAACACGCTCACGCCTCATAACCGGCCGTTTGGTCAGTGCTTTGGGGGTCGATTCTGCGCTTCGGATCGCTTGCGTCGGTCGACGGCACTCGGTACATCCGGTATCCATGCCAGTCAAACAATGACTCCGACCCTGAAGAGGTTCGAGCCGATCCAGATGGTCCGCCCGTGAGTCTGGATCACTGTGCAGCCCTGATTATCGAGAGCCTTAGCAACGTACCAGTAGTCGTGTGGCCGCCGGACCGGACTTGACCGTTGATACTCCATTCCCTGGAGTTGGCTGACTACGGGTGTCCACGCCCGTTGCGTCTTTTGTTGGATTCACAGGATGTCGTGCCGTGCCTGCCATAGACGTCACGAAGATAATCGTGACAACGCCGTATATAGCCCTTACGACGTCTTCTAGTTAGTCGATATAGACAATCAGGGTCGTGCCTTGGCTATTCACGCCTGAGCAACGCTTTGCTCCCGGCCAGATGTTGGTCGCCGCCGGCACGCACGTCATCAGGTACGACTGGTGGGTGACCGGGCTGTAGGCGATAACGCTCTGGCCTGGTTGGGAATACCACGATAAGCGAACGCTGTCTGCGAAAGCGCAGCTTGTTTCATCAGAGGCAACGCCACTGGTACCTGAAGGACAGATTTTGAAATTCTCGACGGGTCCTGCTGCCTGTGGCGGCGGCAGAACGACTGTCTGAGGTGGCGGCGGAGCCGCGGTGGGAACAGGCGCTTGCGCCGGCAGATCCTGGGCAGCGAACAGAAATGCGCCGGGGGCGGTCTCCCACACGAGCTTGTCACCGTCGGCTGTGACGTCAATCGGCACATCGTGGGTCTTCCCGCGCGAGGTTGTCACCGTGGCAATGCCCTTGTATTCGTTGCCCGCTTTGTTGGCCAGGTCGACGTGAGTCACCTTGAGGTGCAGACGTGAAAGGTCTGGATCAGTGTCAAGCTTGGACTGCATTGCCGACTGCACTCCCGCGGCGACCTCGTTGGCCCGAGACACTTTCGGCTCGGGCGTCGTAGTCGACGTGATCATTGGCGCTGCGTTCGTACGTTCCCCAGTTGGGCGCGTCACCACGAATACCGCAGAGCCGATTGCGATAACGACGGCCAGAGCCAATCCCACCCAGACCGGCCACTGGCGATGCGTTTGCTGTTGTGTCGGTGGGGGCTCTGGGTACTCCTGGGGCGCCGTCGGCGGTCCCGGTTGAATGGCGCCTTCCCATTGAGTGCCATCCCAGTAGCGGGCACCCTGACCGCCCAATGGATCGGGGTACCAACCTGGCTCAGTCACCATGGCCGTCGCCCATACGTCGGGACCCCCCGCCTCATCACCGGATCGTAGCGCTTTCCTGGGAGTCTCCTGATGGAATCCACTGCAGCTGCTGCATTTCGATCGCGGCGCACATCAACGACGCCCGCGACGCGCCGCGCGCAGAGCCAAGACGGGGATTACGCTAAGGGCGTCGAAGTGCTCTCAGTAGCGTGACCGGCTCACGGAATTCATCAAGTACGAGAGTCTCTGACTCGTAGCTGAGCAGGAGTCCTTGTCACCCATGCCAAATCCGGTCGTGTTCGGCGTGGGTCGACAGATACGCGCCCGGCTGGAAATGCGTGTCGTAGAACCCGAGGTCGATGTGTTGTGCCTGAAGGTAATTCATGATGTGCACGGTGGGCACGGTGCCGGGAAACTTGCCGAACGTGTCGTCGATGTATTGCGCGGCGATGGTGAGCAAGGTGATGAACTGCTCGTCGTGCCCGGCCGCCGCCGAACGCACGGTTCGCGAATCCCGCCACGGCCCCGGGGTATCCGGGTGAAAAGGTCCGCCGGGGCCGAATTTTCGGTCGGCGAAGGCGCGCACCGCGGCCGCGATGTCCGGGTAGTGCGGGCGGCTGTAGGTTTCGAAAACGCCGGGCAGCCCCGTCGGGTTGGGCAGTGCCCACCGTTCATCGGTTTGCACGTTGAATCCCAGCCCGGGAACATCCGGATCGCCGGACGCGCCGAGGATGGTGAGCCGGTCGATACCGTCGAACGTCCAACCGCCCAGGCCCAGCGCCCCGAGTAGTAGGTGCCCGTTGTAGACGCTCGTCATCAACTCGGCGGTGGCTTCCGTGAGCGAGTACTGCTCGACGAAGGTCAGCGGGAACGGGTCGTCGTCCCGGTGCGCCAGACCCGTGGCGGCCTCCTTCAATCCCGGGATCGGCCGGTTGTTGACGTCGTCATAGATCAGGTAGCCGTTCTGCAGGAAGAACGCCAGATTGGCCAAGAGATGCTGTGCGATGTCGGCGACCGGGATGACCAGCAGCGAGCCGGGGTGATTGGCGATCCACGTGTTGTGGCCTTCGAGGTACGGCTCCGACCGTGGAATGTGGATGCGATCGGTGGAGAGCTGGCGATAGGACGACACCGTCGCGGCCAGCCAGTCGTCGATGTCGACCGCGCCGTCGTTGACCGGCACTGTCGGTGCCGTGTCTCGGGACGACAGGAAGTAGGTGCCCGAATCGTCGGTGAAGAAGAACTCGACGATCTCGAATCCCGCGGCCGACGGGAACGTGCGACCTGATGCCGACCCGCTGTAGTTCGGGAACGCCGGTGCATATCCGGGATGGTGACTGATCCCGAAATGCCAGCCGGTGACCCCGGTTACCGTTGCCAGGATCAGTGCGCGTTCGACCTCATCGAGTGGCTCGACGTCCCGGGTACTGGTGTAGGCCAACGGTCCCGATGGGATGGAGCCGCCGACGGGGAAGCGCCGCGACCGCCTGCCCTGGATCGCGCTCAACAACGGGAAGCTCGCGGCCGCGGCCAGCGCTTCGCGTTGCTGTGCGGTCAAACTCAAACGTGGCGAAGGTATTTGGGTCGTCATGGTCCCCCCGACTCTAGGGCTCGCGGCGCGTGTCGGCCCACAGTTCGGCGCACGGCGATGCCAATTTTGGCGGCGATCGACCCTGGTTGGGATCGAAGCCGCCCCCTTTTATCCACAGAACGCGATTGATCCACAGGCCGCGCGCTGGGCGGCCTTTTGGCGCCGTTCCGGTCGGACGCGGTGCTTAACGTCGCGGGCATGGTCACTCAGACACCGGTCGATCGGGCGCAGCGGCGGCTCACCGCACAGCCCGGGGACGCGACGGAACCCGACGGAGAATCCGACCCGAACGACGACACCTCGTTGTCACGCTGGTTGCCCGACGCCATGCCTGGCAAGTCCGGGTGGCTCGCGACGGTGCGCGCCGACCCCGGGCGTGCGGGGGTCATCGCGCTGGCAGTGGTCGGCGTGATCGCGGTCCTGGTGACCGTGATCGCCGTACTTGGTGATGACAAGCCGCCGGTGACGGCGGCGAAACTGCCTCCCGTGCAGATGGTTTCGTCCTCCGCGCCCGGGTCGCCCACGCCGACTGCCAAGGCCGAGGACGTCGTGGTCAGCGTGGCGGGCCTGGTTCACAAACCGGGGCTGGTGACCCTGCCTGCCGGTGCCCGCATCGCCGACGCGGTCACCGCGGCCGGGGGAGCGCTGGCCGGCGCTGACCTCGTCGGGCTGAACATGGCCCGCAAGGTTGCCGACGGGGAGCAGATTCTGGTCGGCATCACCGCGCCGCTGGGTGCGCCCGCGGTGATGCGTAGTTCAGCGGGCGCGACGTCGGGGCCGCCGGAGAAGGGGCCGCCCGGCGACGGAAAGGGCAGCGGTGCACAAGGACCCGTTGATCTGAACACCGCGACGGAGGAGCAGCTCGACGGTCTGCCCGGCATCGGCCCCGTCATGGCGAAAGCGATCGTGGCGTGGCGCGGCGCCAACGGCCGGTTTGCGAGTGTCGACCAGTTGGGCGAGGTCGACGGCATCGGGCCGGGCCGGCTGGAGAAACTGCGTGCCCTGGTCAAGGTGTGACGAGCAGTCCCGCGCCGGACGTCCCCGGCATCGATCTGCGGCTGGTGCCGGCCGCCGTGACGTGCTGGACGGTGACGGCGGTCGGCGTGTGGTGGGGGCCGTGGGCGGCGCTGGCGGCGGTGGTGGTCGCGGTGGCGGGCACCGTGGGAGTCGGGTTGTGGATGGGCTCGGTGCGCTGGCCCGCGGTGCTCGCGGTGGCGGCGGTGGGGACGGCATTCGCGATCGTCGCGACGGTGCGGGTACACGCGGTCGACACCCATCCGTTGGCGGCGCGGTTCGGCACGACGGTGACGGTGACCGTCACGCCGTCCGAGTCGCCGAAGACCATCCAGGGCGGCCGCCTCATGTTCGCGGCATCGTTGCAGAGGCTGCAGGATGCCGAATCATCCGGACGGGTCATGGTTTTCACACCGGCCCTCGGGTATTCGGAGGTCGGCGTGGGCCGCCCGATGGCGTTCCGGGCACGGGTCACCCCGCCCAAGCGGCGCGACCTGTCGGTGGCGGTGTTGGCCGCGGTGGGGGCGCCCCGGTACGGGACCGCCTCGACCGGACAGCGCGCGGCGGCACACGTGCGGGCCGAATTCGGCGAGGCCGCTCGCCTGGCGTTGCCGCCCGATCAGGCTGCGTTGCTCCCGGGACTGGTGCTCGGCGATGTGTCGGCGGTCGAGTCGGATACGACAGCCGCGTTCCGCCGGGCGGGGTTGACGCATCTGACCGCGGTGTCGGGCGCGAATGTGACCATCGTGTGCGGCGCGGTGCTCCTCAGCGCGGCGTTGGTGGGTCCGCGGATCGCAGTGGCGCTGGCGGCAGTCACGCTGTTCGTGTTCGTCGTCATCGTGCAGCCCTCACCGAGCGTATTACGGGCCGCGGCAATGGGTTCGGTGATGTTGATGGGCATGCTGGTGCATCGGCGGCGGCAGGCCATTCCCGCGTTGTCGGCCAGCGTGCTGGTGCTCATGGTGATCTCGCCGGCGCTCGCGGTCGATGCCGGCTTCGCGCTGTCGGTGGTGGCGACGGCGGGGCTGGTGGTCATCGCACCGGGGTGGTCGCGCCGACTGGTCGGCCGCGGCTGGCCGAAACCGCTCGCCGATGCCGTGTGCGTCGCGGTTGCCGCGCAACTGGTGACGGCGCCGTTGGTGGCGGCGATCTCGGGCAGTCTGAGTCTGGTTGCGGTGGCAGCCAATCTCCTTGTCGCTCCGGTCATTCCGCCCATCACGATCCTTGGCACCGCGGCTGCGGCGGTGGCGTGGTGCTGGCCGGCTGCGGCGCAGCTGTTGATCCGGTTCACCGGGCCCGAACTCTGGTGGCTGCTGCACGTGGCGCGGTGGAGTGCCGCGGTTCCGGGAGCGGCGGTCAGCGTTCCGTCAGGCTGGGGTGGCGCGCTGCTGCTTGGCGCGATGACAGTCGGTGGCGCGCTGCTGCTGGCCGTGTGGCGCCGGCGACGAGGAAATGCGATCCGGCCATGAACTCGCGCGCCGCGTAGCAGAATTATTGACGTGGATGACGATCTGGCCGGGTCTGTGGCAGCGGCGGTTGCGACGCTGGAAACGGCGGGCGTCGGGACCCTGATCGGCACCGTGGTCAACGCCGCGGGCCTGACCCAGGTCAAGGTGGTTCCGCTGAACCGGGTGGCGGTCTTCGCCGAGCATGGGCTCGGTACCAGCCCGACGTGGCATGTCTTCGCGATCGACCAGACCGGCATCGTGGTGAGCGATGAGATCGGTGTGGTCGGAGACCGGCTGGTCCGCGTCGACCTGACGGGGCTGGCCCTCCTGGGCGACGGGTTCGCCTGGGCGCCCGGTGCGTTCTTCACTCAGGACGGCAACCCGGATCCCTACTGCAGTCGCGCTGTGCTGCAACGGGTTACGCTGCGATTGGCCGCGGCCGGGCTGACGGCCACCGTCGGGCACGAGGTGGAGTTCGTGCTCGTCGGCCCCGACGGCGCGCAGCTGCCGGCCAATCTGTGGGCGCAGTATGGGCTGGCCGGTGTGCTCGAATTCGAGGGCTTCGTCCGGGACGTGATGGACGCGGCCGCCGCGGCGGGGGTGTCAATCGAACAGTTTCATCCCGAGTACGGGGCCAACCAATTCGAATTCTCGCTGAAACCACGCGATCCGGTGGCCGCCGCGGACCAGCTGGTGCTCGCGCGCGTCATCATCAGCCGCGTCGCCCGCCGCCACGGCCTGCGCGTCAGCCTGTCTCCGGTGCCGTTCGCCGGCAGTGTGGGTTCCGGTGCGCATCAACACTTTTCACTGAGTCGTGACGGTGTGCCGGTGTTCTCCGGTGGCTCAGGAGAGCACGGTATGACCGGTGCCGGAGAGTCGGCCATCGCGGGGTTGCTAGCCGGTCTGCCTGACGCGCAGGGCGTGCTGTGTGGCTCGATCGTGTCCGGGTTGCGAATCCAGCCGGGAAGTTGGTCCGGCGCCAACGTCTGCTGGGGCACCGAGAACCGGGAGGCCGCCATCCGCTTCGTCAGCGCTGCGTCCGGAAATCCATACGGCGCCAACGTCGAGGTCAAGATCGTCGACCCGTCGGCCAATCCGTACCTGGCGTCGGCGACCATCCTCGGCCTGGCGCTCGACGGCATCACCCGGGCACTGCCGCTGCCGCCCGAGGTCAGCGTCGACCCCGGGTCCCTGACCGAAGCCCAGCGCGAGCACGCCGGCGTGGTGACGCTGCCGGCGAAGCAGACTGAGGTGCTCGATGCGCTGCGGCACAGCGTTGTGGTCCGCGACATCCTCGGGGACGCACCGGTCGACGCCGTGCTGGGCGTGCGCGGCTACGAGCAGCAGAACTACGGCGGCCTTTCCGACGCCGAACTGGCCGAGAAGTTCCGTTTGGCTTGGAGTGTGTGAGTGCGTGCGAGGGCGTGTCTGCCCGACGTGAAACGATCAACGGGTGAGTGGATCGACCGAGGCGTTGCATCTGGTGCTGGGCGACGAGGAACTGCTGGTCGAGCGGGCGGTGGCGGAGGTACTGCGGAACGCGCGCAAACAGGCCGGCAACGACAACGTGCCGGTCGACCGGCTGCGGGCCGGTGATGTGTCCACCAGCGAGCTCGCCGAGCTGCTGAGCCCGTCGCTGTTCGCCGAGGAACGTGTGGTGGTCCTGGAGTCTGCCGCCGAAGCCGGCAAGGACGCTGTCGCCCTCATCGCCGACGCGGCAGCGGACCTACCGGGCGGCACCATGCTCGTCGTCGTCCACTCCGGTGGTGGCCGGGCGAAGGCGCTGGCCGATCAGCTGAAAAAGCTAGGCGCCGAGGTGCATCCGTGCGCGAAGATCACCAAGGCCGCCGAGCGTGCCGACTTCGTCCGCAAGGAATTCCGGTCGTTGAAGGTGAAGGTCGGCGACGACGCCATCAATGCCGTGCTCGACTCGGTCGGGTCGGACATCCGCGAACTGGCGGCGGCGTGCTCGCAGCTGGTGGCCGACACGGGCGGTCAGATCGATGCGGCGGCCGTGCGGCGCTACCACTCCGGCAAGGCGGAGGTGAACGGCTTCGACATCGCGGACAAGGCGGTTTCGGGTGACGTCAGCGGCGTCGCCGAGGCGTTGCGCTGGGCGATGGCCGGCGGGGTGCCGCACGTGGTGCTGGCCGATGCGCTGGCCGAGGCCGTGCATTCGATTGCGCGGGTCGGTGGCCAGTCCGGCGATCCCTACCGGTTGGCGGGGGAGTTGGGGATGCCGCCGTGGCGCGTGCAGAAGGCACAGAAGCAGGCGCGGCGCTGGAATCGGGACACCGTGGCCGAGGCGCTGCGGGTGGTCGCCGCGCTGAACGCCGACGTCAAGGGTGTCGCGGCCAATGCCGACTACGCGCTGGAGTCGGCGGTGCGGCGCGTCGCCGAGCTGGCCGACAGCTAGCCCGGACACAACAAAACCGCGGCCCGGTGAACGGGCCGCGGTTTCGCGAAAACTACCGGCTCAGATCAGAGCTTGTTGAAGGCCAGGGTCAGCGCCGACTTCTTGTTGGCGGCCTGGTTCTTGTGGATGACACCCTTGGTGGCGGCCTTGTCCAGCTTGCGGTTGGTGGCGACGAGCAGCTCGCCGGCCTTTTCCTTCTCGCCCGCCTCGACGGCCTCGCGGAATCCGCGGATGGCCGTACGCAGCGCCGACTTCACCGACTGGTTGCGCAGACGTGCACGCTCGTTGGTGCGGATGCGCTTTTCCTGCGACTTGATGTTGGCCACGCGTGTCGTTCCTTCTAAATCTCAATTTGGGCATGCACGGGGACGAGCATGCTCGGTCTTAAGTCTGCGCTATTCGCCCGTCAACGGGCAGCGACTGTTCAGGTTACCAGCGTCCATGCGAAATCCCCAAAGCGCGGTATGCGCGCACTGGCCGGCGACGACCCCGAGCATATCTGTGAATGCGAAGTTGCCCTGCCGAAACTGCCAGGTTGATGCAGCATGTCTGCCATGAGCCCACGGACATCGCACAGTGGTCCCGCGCGGACGCGGCCGACCTCCCCAGGGAATCGCTACGACGGTGTGTTCGACGGCTACGACGACGTCGACAGCTATGCCGCCGCGTTCGACGAGATGTTCGACGCCCAAGGTGTCGTCCGCGGTCTCTACAAGGGCGTCTTCGCCGAGTTGGCGCCGTCGGACACGTCCGAGCTGGCGGCCCGGTCCGAGGCGCTCGGCCGCGCGTTCACCGACCAGGGCATCACGTTCTCGCTGTCCGGCCAGGAGCGGCCGTTTCCGCTGGACCTGGTGCCCAGGGTCATCTCGGCCGCCGAGTGGTCGAAGCTGGAAAAGGGCATCAAGCAGCGGGTCAAGGCGCTCGAGATGTACCTCGACGACGTCTACGGCGACCAGGAGATCCTGCGTGACGGGGTGATCCCGCGACGGCTGGTGACCTCGTGCGAGCACTTCCACCGCGAGGCCGCCGGCATCGTCCCGCCCAACGGTGTCCGAATTCACGTCGCGGGCATCGACCTGATCCGCGACGACAAGGGCGACTTCCGGGTGCTCGAGGACAACCTGCGCTCGCCGTCCGGGGTGTCCTACGTGATGGAGAACCGGCGCACCATGGCCCGCGTCTTCCCCAACCTCTTCGCGACGCACCGGGTGCGGGCGGTCGGTGACTACTCGTCGCACCTGCTGCGGGCGCTGCGCAACGCGGCGGCGTCGAACGAAGCCGACCCGACTGTGGTGGTCCTCACCCCGGGCGTCTACAACTCGGCCTACTTCGAGCACTCGCTGCTGGCCCGGCAGATGGGCGTCGAGCTGGTCGAGGGCCGCGATCTGTTCTGTCGCGACAACGTCGTCTACATGCGGACCACCGAGGGCGAGCGCCAGGTGGACGTCATCTACCGCCGCATCGACGACATGTTCCTCGACCCCATGCAGTTCCGGCCCGACACCGTGCTCGGCGTCGCCGGCCTGCTCAACGCGGCCCGCGCGGGCAACGTCGTCATCTCCAGCGCGGTGGGCAACGGCGTCGGTGACGACAAGCTCGTCTACACCTACGTGCCGACCATCATCGAGTACTACCTGGGCGAGAAGCCCCTGCTGGCGAACGTCGACACCTACCGCTGTTGGCTCGAGGACGAATGCGAGGAGGTGCTCGACCGCATCCGCGAGTTGGTCATCAAGCCGGTCGAGGGCTCGGGCGGCTACGGCATCGTCTTCGGCCCGGACGCCTCCGAGAAGGAGATCGCGGCGATCTCGAAGAAGGTCCGCTCCGACCCGCGCGGGTGGATCGCCCAGCCCGTCGTGCAGCTGTCGACGGTGCCGACGCGCATCGGCGACAAGCTGGCACCCCGGCACGTCGATCTGCGGCCATTCGCGGTCAACGACGGTGACGACGTGTGGGTGCTGCCCGGCGGCCTGACCCGCGTCGCCCTGCCGGAGGGCTCGCTGGTGGTCAACTCCAGCCAGGGCGGCGGCTCGAAGGACACCTGGGTGCTGGCATCGCGGGCGTCGACCGCGACGCACGAGCTCGGCGCCGCCGAAGTCGTGCGCTCCCTGCCGTCCGCCGGCCAGGCGGCCGACGAGGGACCGCCGCAGCAGGCCGTCCAAACTGCCCATCAACAGCAGCAGCAACAGCAACAGGCGGTGATGTACTGATGTTGGCGCGCAACGCGGAATCGCTGTACTGGATCGGCCGCTACGTCGAGCGGGCCGACGACACCGCCCGCATCCTGGACGTCACCGTGCACCAGTTGTTGGAGGACTCGAGCGTCGACCCCGACCTGGCGTCGCGGACGTTGTTGCGGGTCCTCGGGATCGAGCCGCCGGCGGCCCCGCTGGACATGTGGTCGCTGACCGACCTGGTCGCGTTCGGGCGCGGTGACGGGCAGAACTCGATCGTCGAGTCGATCTCGGCGGCCCGCGAAAACGCCCGCGGCGCACGCGAAGTCACGTCCACCGAGATGTGGGAGTGCCTCAACACCACCTACAACGCCCTGGCCGAGCGGGAGCGGGCCGCCAGAAGGCTTGGGCCGCACGAGTTCCTGAGCTTCGTGGAAGGCCGCGCGGCGATGTTCGCCGGCCTGGCCGACTCGACGCTGTCGCGCGACGACGGCTACCGCTTCATGATGCTGGGCCGGGCGATCGAGCGTGTCGACATGACGGTGCGCCTGCTGCTGGCCCGTGTCGGTGACAGTGCGTCGTCGCCGGCGTGGGTGACGGTGTTGCGCTCGGCCGGTGCCCACGACACCTACCTGCGGACCTACCGCGGCGTCCTGGACGCCGGCCGGGTCGTCGAATTCATGTTGCTGGACAGGCTCTTTCCGCGATCGGTGTTCTACTCGCTGCGACTGGCCGAGCGGCATCTGGACGAGCTGCACAACCGGCCGCATGACCGCATCGGTGCCACCGGTGAGGCGCAGCGCCTCCTGGGCCGGGCGCGCAGCGAGCTGGAATTCCTGCAGCCGGGCCTGCTGCTGGACTCCCTCGAGGACCGTCTGGCGGGTCTGCAACGCAGCTGCCGGGAAATCGGAGAAGCATTGGCGCTGGAGTACTTTCACGCGGCGCCGTGGGTCGCGTGGACGGACGCGGGCCACCCGGTGTCGGTTATCGAAGAAGGTGAGATCTGATATGTGGCGGCTCAGAGTTGTCCATGCCACCGGGTATGCCTACAAGTCGCCGGTGACGGCGTCGTTCAACGAGGCCCGGCTGACGCCGCGCTCGGACTCGCGGCAGAACGTCGTCCTCAACCGCGTCGAGACCACCCCGGCCACCCGCTCGTACCGGTACATCGACTACTGGGGTACCGCGGTGACGGCCTTCGATCTGCACGCACCGCACACCGAGTTGGAGGTGACGTCGTCCTCGGTCGTCGAGACCGACAAGGGCGAAATGCCCGCGGAACTGGTCACGTGGGACGACCTGGCAGGCGCCGGCGTGCGGGACCGGTTCGACGAACTGCTCGTCCCGACCCGGTACACGCCGGTGAGCAAGCGGCTGCAGCGCGTCGGCCAGCGGATCATGAAGTACTACGACCCGCAGGAAGCCGTGATCGCCGCGGCGAACTGGGTCAACACCGAATTGGACTACGTGCCGGGCACCACGGGTGTGCACTCGTCCGGGCTGGACGCGCTGCGTGAGGGCAAGGGCGTCTGTCAGGACTTCGCGCACCTGACGCTGATCCTGCTGCGCGGCATGGGGATTCCGGCCCGGTACGTGTCGGGCTATCTGCACCCGCAGCGCAGGGCGGAGGTCGGCGACACCATCGAAGGCCAGAGCCACGCCTGGGTGCAGGCCTGGACCGGCGGTTGGTGGGACTACGACCCGACCAACGACGTCGAGATCAACGAGCAGTACGTGACCGTCGCGGTGGGGCGGGACTACGCGGACGTCACCCCGCTGAAGGGCATCTACTCGGGCGAGGGCTCCACCGACCTGGACGTCGTCGTGGAAATCACCCGGCTCGCTTGACTTTCGCTTCGCACTCTCCGTCGCCGACTACCATGGATGTGAGGTGGATCACGATCGGAGGCGGGCGATGCGGATCGCGGACGTACTGAGCAACAAGGGTGCCGCGGTAGCGACCATCGCCCCCGAGACCACGGTGTCCCAACTTCTGGCGAGCCTCGCGGCGCTGAACATCGGTGCCATGGTGGTGGTCGGGGCCGACGGATTGGCCGGCATCGTGTCCGAGCGCGACGTCGTGCGCGAGCTGCACAAGCGCGGCGGCGGACTACTGGGCCAGCCGGTTTCGGAGATCATGACGACCGTCCTCGCGACGTGCACGCCGCGCGACACCGTCGACCACCTCGTGGTGCTGATGACCCAGAACCGGGTGCGCCACGTGCCCGTCATCGACGACGGCCGGCTGGCCGGCATCGTCAGCATCGGCGACATCGTCAAGACCCGGATGGAAGAGCTCGAGACCGAGCAGCAGCACCTGCAGGACTACATCACCCAGGGTGGCTAGCGCCCGTCACCACTTCCGCGAGCGGCCGTGTCTGTACGGCGACACGCCGGTTTCGGCGGGCAATTTCGGGTCGCTCACCGGCGGCGAGCGGGCGCGAATTCTCGGTGGCGCCTGCACCGGCGTGACGATTCACGGCAAGCTGGCGGCATGCGTGAAATTCAGACCCGGGCGGCCACTCGTTCCGACATCGGCGGCTTGTCGCACACCCTTGCCCGTGCATTCGCCGACGACCCGGTGATGACGTGGATGCTGCCCGACGATGGGCTGCGCCGCCGCCGGCTGCCGCGCCTGTTCACGGCGCTCACCAAGTACCAGCATTTGGGCCACGGTGGCGTCGAGGTGGCCTTGTCGGCGGACGGCATCGGGGCCGCGGCGTTGTGGGATCCCCCGGGCAAGTGGCAGCAGACGCGCGGCACCGAGCTGCGGGCCGTGCCCATGATGCTGCTGACGTTCGGCACCGCGGTGCTGCGCGGCCAGGCGGCCGCGGAGTTGATGAAGAAGCACCACCCGGAGGAGCCGCATTGGTATCTCGCGGTGATCGGCAGCGACCCGACCGTGCGCGGTGGTGGTTTCGGGCAGGCGCTGATGAAGTCGCGCCTGGACCGCGTTGATGCGGAACACGCGCCCGCCTACTTGGAGTCGAGCAACCCGGTGAACGTGCCGTATTACGAGCGGTTCGGTTTCGAGGTCACGGGCGAGATGGTGCTGCCGAACGGCGGGCCGAGCCTGATTCCGATGTGGCGTCCGGCGCGCTGAGCGCACTCAACGCACGCTCGTCGGGCGCGAGCGGCCTCTGAGTGCACGCCTGAAACGGCGTGTCGCCGTACAGACACGGCCGCTCGCGGGAAGTGGTGGCTCGCGGGAGAGGGGGAGCGGCCTAGCGCCAGGAGTAACTGGCGCGGAGGCGGGCGGCGATGATCTCGAACTTCTCGCGGTCGAGGATCGCGCCTTCGCGGCGGATGCCTTCCTCCGGCACGTCGAGCACGCGGTCGAGGCGCACCCAGCTGGCGCGTCCCTCGTAGTCCCAGCTGCCCGAGCCGATGCCCACCCAGTCGGCGTCGCCCTGGTGGCGGTCCTGGCTGGACAGCATCAGCCCCAGCAAGGTGCTGCGGTCGCGGCCCACGACGAGCACCGGGCGGTCCTTGCCGCGCGTCGGGTCGTCTTCGTAGACGACCCAGGTCCACACGATCTCGCCCGGGTCGGCCTGGCCGTCCAGGTCGGGGGCGTAGACGATGCGACGGGCGCGGTGCGCGGTGGGGACGATGGTCTCGGTGATCGGGCGCCCGGCGGTGATGGCGGCCTGGGTTTCCGTCGGGACGGCGCCGAGCGCCGTGAGGCCCACCTCGATGCCGAACCGAATGCCCTGCTGGATGGTCCGCGACAGCCCGTCGGGCTGCTGCAAGGTGCGGATGAGTTTGGGCGCCTCGTTGAACACCAGTTGTTCCGCCAGACGCTGGAACGTCCTCCACTGCGACGCCATGGCATCGAGCATAGGTGAGTTTCCGGGCCGCGATTTAGTCGCCGGGGTCCTCGCTAGATACCCTGGTAGCCGCGCGTGATACGCGCAGACCCATCGTCACCAGGAGATTCCCATCAGCAGTTTCGCCGACAAGACGTTCACTGCGCCGGCGCAGATTCGGAACTTCTGCATCATCGCCCATATCGACCACGGCAAGTCCACCCTGGCCGACCGCATGCTGCAGCTCACCGGCGTCGTCGACGACCGGTCGATGCGCGCGCAGTACCTGGACCGCATGGACATCGAGCGTGAGCGCGGCATCACGATCAAGGCGCAGAACGTCCGGCTGCCCTGGAAGGTCGGTGACGAGGAGTTCGTCCTGCATTTAATTGACACGCCTGGGCATGTTGATTTCACCTACGAGGTGTCGCGCGCGCTGGAGGCCTGTGAGGGCGCCGTGCTGCTGGTCGACGCCGCGCAGGGCATCGAGGCCCAGACGCTGGCCAACCTGTACCTGGCGCTGGACCGCGATCTGACGATCATCCCGGTGCTCAACAAGATCGACCTCCCGGCCGCCGACCCGGACCGCTACGCGGGTGAGATCGCGCACATCATCGGCTGCGAGCCGTCCGAGGTGCTGCGGGTGTCCGGCAAGACCGGTGAAGGCGTCAAGGAGCTGCTCGACGCCGTCGTCCGCCAGATCCCGGCGCCGACCGGTGATCCGGATGCGCCGACCCGCGCCATGATCTTCGACTCGGTCTACGACATCTACCGCGGCGTGGTGACCTACGTTCGCGTGGTGGACGGCAAGATCGTCCCCCGCGAGAAGATCGCGATGATGTCGACCGGCGCGACGCACGAACTGCTCGAGGTCGGCATCGTGTCGCCCGAGCCCAAGGCCTCCGAGGGCCTCGGCGTCGGCGAGGTGGGTTACCTCATCACCGGTGTGAAGGACGTTCGCCAGTCCAAGGTCGGTGACACCGTGACCACGGCCCGCAAGGGCGCCACCGAGGCGCTGACGGGCTACCGCGAGCCCAAGCCGATGGTCTACTCGGGTCTGTACCCGGTCGACGGGTCGGACTACCCGAACCTGCGCGACGCCCTCGACAAGCTGCAGCTCAACGACGCCGCGCTGACCTACGAGCCGGAAACCTCTGTTGCCCTTGGCTTCGGCTTCCGCTGCGGCTTCCTGGGGCTGCTGCACATGGAGATCACCCGCGAGCGCCTCGAGCGCGAGTTCAACCTGGACCTGATCTCCACGTCGCCCAACGTGGTCTACCGGGTGGTCAAGGACGACAACACCGAGATGGTCGTCACCAACCCGTCGGACTGGCCGGAAGGCAAGGTGCGCAGCGTCTTCGAGCCCGTGGTGAAGACGACGGTTATCGCGCCCAGCGAGTTCATCGGCACCATCATGGAGCTCTGTCAGTCCCGCCGCGGTGAACTGCAGGGCATGGACTACCTGTCCCCGGAGCGCGTCGAGCTGCGCTACACCATGCCGCTCGGCGAGATCATCTTCGACTTCTTCGACTCGCTGAAGTCCCGCACGCGCGGCTACGCGTCGCTGGACTACGAAGAGGCCGGCGAGCAGGAAGCCGATCTGGTGAAGGTCGACATCCTGCTGCAGGGCGAGGCCGTCGACGCGTTCAGCGCCATCGTGCACAAGGATTCGGCGTCGGCGTACGGCAACAAGATGACGACCAAGCTCAAGGAGCTGATCCCGCGCCAGCAGTTCGAGGTTCCGGTGCAGGCTGCCATCGGCTCGAGAATCATTGCGCGCGAGAACATCCGGGCCATCCGCAAGGACGTGCTCTCCAAGTGCTACGGCGGTGACATCACCCGTAAGCGCAAGCTGCTCGAGAAGCAGAAGGAGGGCAAGAAGCGCATGAAAACCATTGGCCGGGTGGAAGTTCCGCAGGAGGCCTTCGTCGCCGCGCTGTCCACTGACGCGGCGAGCGACAAGCCCAAGAAGTAGGGATTTGTGCACGATTTTCCGCGGTGACCGCGGAAAATCGTGCACAAATCGCGCGTCAGACGACCCGCAGCACGGCTTTGCCGGCGATCTTGCGCCCCAGCAGGGCCTGCGCGGCCTCGGCGATGTTCTCCCACGAGTCCCGCAGTCCGATCTGCGGATCGATCTCACAATCGGCCAGCAGCGTCAGCAGGTAATCCAGGTCGGCGCGGAACGGCGCGCGGACGGTGAAGGGCTCCAAGCGTTTCCGGTTACCGATGCGCCGCTCCGCCTCGAAGTTGATCGTGGTGGGTTCATTGGAAGCCATCCCGATGGACTGCAGCGAGCCGCCGTCGGACACGAGGCTGAAGGCCTGCGCCAACAGCTTTCCGCCGACGTTGTCGAGGACGCCGAAGACCGGATCGGTCACCGCATCGAGTCCGACCACCACTTCGGCCGCGCCCAATTCCCGCAGACCCTCGCCGCGGGGTGCACTGCCGACGGCGGCCACCACATGGGCGCCCGCGCGCGCAGCCAGTTGCACCGCGAACCGGCCGACCCCGCCGGACGCGCCGGTGATCAAGACCCGTCGGCCGACGACCGGGCCCAGAGCGCGCAGGGCCTGCAGTGCGGTCACTCCGGCCACCGGCAGAGCCGCGGCATCCTCGAACTCGACGAACTCGGGCAGTTCCGACAGATTGTCGGTCGAGACGACGCGTCGCTCGGCCCAGCCGGCCTCGCCGGCGAATCCGACGACCCGAGCTCCGACCGAAGGCCCGGAGCCGTCGGCCGCGGCTTGCACCACCACGCCGGCGCTGTCCCAGCCCGGGACTTCGCCCGGACGGCGCATCTGGTCGATGAAGTGGAGCTCGCCGAAATTCAATGCGAACGCGTGTACTGCGATCACAGCCTGAGACTCGGTGGCTACGGGTTCGGCGACGTCGTCGAACCGAAGATTGGCGGGAGCGTCGGGGGCGTAGACGAGAGCGCGCATGAACGGGCCAACCCCGTACGTTATTCCCGTATTCCCGGTATTCGGACGCGGTGGCCCAGCGGGCGGTGTACTCGTTGCCGAATCCTGTACCGCGGCAACGACAAACGACCGGATGATCGCTCGGGTTTGTTCCCATTTCATCGTTCTGAGCGCAACGCTATCTACCGGGCGCATCGAGTCGTAGCTTGCACGGTGTGTCGAAAGAACTTCACCTTCTGGCCTTCGGCAACACCCGTTCTGCCGGTCCGTGGCGGCATCCCGAGGCGGACAACAGCACCGCGGGTGTGCGGCGCCGGCTCATCAAGCACGCACAGCTGGCGGAAGCGGGTACCTTCGACGCACTGTTCTTCGCCGACGGGCTGAACTACGGGCCACCGGCCACCTGGGCCTACAAGATTCCCGAAGATTTCGAACCACTCACCGCTGCGGCCGCGCTGTCGTCGGTGACCGACCACATCGGTCTGGTGGTCACCGGCTCGGCGACCCTGCAGCATCCCTTCCACCTGGCGCGGCAACTGCTTTCGCTCGATCACCTCAGTGGTGGACGGGCCGGCTGGAATCTGGTGACCAGCTTCGCTCGCGCGGCGGCGGACAATTTCAGCGCGCAGGGCGTCGTCGATCACGACGAGCGCTACGCGATCGCCGAAGAAGCGCTCGATGTGGTTCGCAAGCTCTGGGACGGCTGGGGCGAGGACACGATCCTCGAGGACCGGGCCGCGGGAGTGTTCCACGATGTCAACACGATTCGTGCGGCAGACCATCACGGCAAGTACTTCGATGTGACGGGCCCGCTGGGTGCGTCGCGCTCGGCGCAGGGCCAGCCCGTGATCTTCCAGGCCGGAGCGTCAACCACCGGAAGGACTTTCGCCGCCCAGCACGCCGAGGTCATCTTCACCAGTCACGGCAATCGCGGCCGGGCGCAAGAGTTCTATCGGCAAATCCACCAGGAGGCGCGGCGTCTCGGCCGCGCGGCGCCACCGCTGATCACGCCGTCGTTCCGCTACGTCATCGGCTCGACCGAGGACGAAGCGCGCCGTGCCGAACGGGACGAGTACGAGTACTTCAGTCCCGAGTACCAGGCGGCCTGGCTGCTCGAGGTCGAGGTCGACGTTGTCGGCGCCGACCTCGACGGGCCCGTGCCCGCCTCGGCGTTTCCCGAGTCCACACAGACGCACCAGACTGCGCTGGCCGGATATCGCGCGCTGGCTGCGGAAAGCCCGACGGTGCGCGACTTCCTCTATCGCACCGTCAACGGCTGGGGTGCCGGCGTCGTCGGCACTCCGGAACGCATCGCCGACGAACTCGAGGCGTGGTTCAGCGACGGCGCCGCAGACGGTTTCGTCCTCCGCGACTCGGGATTGCCCGGTCAGGTCGAGTTGTTCGTCGATCAGGTAGTGCCGGTGCTGCGCAAGCGCGGACTGTTCCGCCACGAGTACGCGGGCACGACGTTGCGATCGCATCTCGGGCTGGAGGTCCCCGCTCGTGCCCCGTCTCTCGCTGAGCCGGGTGTCCGATGACGGAGCCTTTCGTCCTCGCCGGTTTCACCATGTCGACGGTGTCGCACGGCAACTTCGGTATGTGGCGTCACCCGCAGGACCAGACGTCCCGGTACACCGACCTCCGGTACTGGGTGGAACTCGCGCAGCTCTTGGAGGCCGGCGGCTTCGACCTGCTCTTCATCGCCGACGCGGTCGGCCAACTCGATGTCTTCGGTGGCAGCGCGCAGGCGGCACTCACCGGCGCGGTGCAGACACCGGTCACCGACCCGTTGCTCGCCGTCTCGGCGATGGCGGCCGCCACCGAGCATCTCGGCTTCGGCATCACGGTGTCCACCACGTACGAGAGTCCATATCTGCTGGCGCGCAAGTTCAGTACGCTCGACCACCTCACCGGCGGACGGATCGGGTGGAACATCGTCACCTCGCTGCTGGACAGCGCCGCCCGCAACATCATCGGACGCGACCGGCAGATTCCGCACGATGAGCGGTACGCGATGGCGCAAGAGTTCCTCGAGGTCACCTACAAGCTGTGGGAAGGTTCCTGGGAACCCGACGCCATACTGCGCGACCGCGACCGCGGCGTCTACACCGACGCCGACAAGGTGCACCCCATCGGGCATCACGGCCGCTACTTCAGTGTGCCGGGTGCGCATCTGGTCGAACCGTCCCCGCAGCGCACTCCCGTGTTGTTCCAGGCCGGAACATCCTCGGCGGGAAGGGAGTTCGCGGCGCGCAATGCCGAGCTGGTGTTCGCCAGCGATCCCCGGCCGGAGGTGTTGCGCGCGAACATCGCCGATATCCGGCGCCGCGCAGTGCAATACGGGCGGCGTCCGGACGCCATCAAGTTTCTGACCTCGGTCGAGATCGTCACCGACAGTACCGATGCCGCCGCGCGGGCGAAGGCGGACGAACTGGCGCGTTACCACGATCTCGAAGCCGGTCTGGTGCTGTTGTCGGCGCTGTCGGGTGTCGACTGGTCCGGCTACGGGGTGGACCGGCCGATCGAGCAGTTCGACACCGACGCGAGCCGGTCGATCCTGGCCGCCGTGGCCGATCCCGATGCGCGCCAGCGTCTTACGTTGCGTGACTATGCCGGTGGGCTCGGCGGATTCGGTGGCGCGCTGTTCGTCGGATCCGGGCGCACCGTCGCCGACGACCTGGAAAGTTACGCGGAGCGCGCGGGCGTCGACGGCTTCAACATCTCGTATCACATCACCCCCGGCAGCTTCGTCGATGTCGCCGAACACCTGATCCCCGAGCTGCGCCGGCGCGGGCGAGCGCGGGAGGCCGGTTCTTCGGAGACGTTGCGACAGCGGATTTTCGGCGGCGCGTCCGCGCTGCTGCCCGACGATCATCCCGGTACCGCGTTCCGGCACCAAAGAATCCCGTCGATTTGATCGCTGCCGTATCGACCGTGACTGAGGGAAAGTGAATATCACGTAATAGATCGGTAAATACCTGTGCGGCAAAGCATTACGCGATACGCAGGGTGGAAAGGCAGGCAAGGTGTCCGCACCGAATCGCGTAGAACTGGCCGGTCGCGCACTGGCCTCCGCGCAAGGTCATGGGTTACAGAAGGACGCGCTGGGATTCTGGGGCGTCTTCGCGCAGGGCCTGGCGGCCGCCGCACCCAGTGTGGCGCTGGCGTCGGTGCCCTTCTCTCTTTTCGTGGCCGCCGGCAGCGGTGCCACCTGGGCGGTACTCGTCGGCTTGACCATCACCGTGCTGATCGCCACCACCATCAGCTTCCAGGCCAGGCGCACCGTGTCGTCCGGCTCACTGGGCACCTACACCGGTAACGGGCTCGGCCCGGGATTCGCCTACACCGCCGGTTTCAGCCTGCTGATCGGATACATCGGCTTCGCCACCACCGGCACCCTGGGCGGCGTCGTCTACCTCGACTCGTTCCTGGAATCCATCGGATTGGGTTCGCAGGCAACGTGGTTCCGGCTGTTGCTGGTTGTGGTCATCGTCGGCGTCGCGACGTACCTGCCGTTCCGCGGTGCGTCCATCGCAGCCAAGTACGAGTTGGTCTTCGAGCTGATCGCCATCGCGTCGATTCTGGTGATCATCGTCGCCTCGTATGTCGGTTATGGATTCCGCGTCGACTGGGAGCAGTGGAACCCGGCACACCTGGGCAGCAGTACCACCTTCATCGCCGCGGTATCCGCCGTCGGTTCATACGCCGGCTTCGAGAGTGTCGCCTCGCTCGGCGCGGAAGCCAAAGACGCACACCGCAATATCGCCCGCTCCCTACTGCGGGTGGTGCTGCTGCTGGGTGTGCTCTACGTCGTGTCGACCTACCCGCAGATCCTGCACTTCAACTCGATCGACGGTGACAAGGCGATCCTGCCGCAGCTCGCGGATTCCACCGGCGTGCACTGGGTGAACCAGGTCGTCAGCGGAACCGTGGCGATTGCGTTCATCGTGTTCGTCACCGCCGTGACCACCGCCGCGGCGCGGTCGCTGTTCACCTTCGCCCACGAGGGTGCGCTGCCGGCCGCGTTGACCAAGGTGCATCCCAAGTACAAGACGCCGTGGGTCGGCATCGCCTTCATCGGCGTGCTGTCCTTCGTCTTCTCGGTGGTGGCCACCGTGAGCTCGGCCGGCCGCGTGGTGTTCGACGTCTACGGCGGTTACGTCTCCAACTGGGGCTTTCTGATCAGCTACCTGCTGGTCGTCGTCGCAACACCCATCTGGCTGTACAAGATTCGGGCCCTCACCCCGGTGCGGCTGGCCGTGTCCGTGGCCGCGACGCTGGCCATCGGGTATGTCATCTTCAGCAATTTCTATCCGGCGCCGAAGTTCCCGTTCAACATCCTGCCGCTCATCTATGCGGGCATCCTGCTGGCCGGGCTGGCCTGGTACTGGTACCTCAAGCGTGCCAAGCCCGAGGTGGCGCGGCGGATCGGGAGCATTCAGACCCTGTCTGAAACCGAGCAGCAGCGGCTGATCGACGAAGGCATCCTCGAAGTGCTCGATCACCGGGCCGAGCAGTCGAATGCCGATGAGGACCGTGAGCCGGACCGAGACAAGGAGCCGGTGGCGCCGTGACACTGGAAGCAGAACGCCGCGTCACAAGCTGGACGGTGACACCCGCGACGCCGATCGATCATCCACAGATCGCCGATTTCCTGGCCACCACTGTCGGTATCGGTGGACGCAAGTTCGCGGCCGATTCCCGTGATATCGCCGAACAATTCGACGACGCCCTGCCCGACGCGCTACTGGTGGTGCACGACGAAACGCAGCGCGTCCGGGGCTACGCGGCATTGCACGAGCCGCACGGGCAGGCCCCGGAGTTCCTGGCGGACTTCGTCTTCGACCCGGCGACCGCGGACGACGTCGTCGACGCCACTGTCGAGGCGGTAGTCGCCCGGTTCCAACGGGAAGCCGCCGTGATCCCGAAAGCGTTCCTGCGCAGTTTCATCGGGCCCACGCAGCAGACCGCCCTCGATACGCTGATCCGACTCGGCGCCGCCGAGGAAGGCCGCTTCATTCGGACCCGCAAGGCCCTCGACGACGAGGACGCCGAGTACCTGCAGGCCCTGACGCTGCCCGGGCTCACGTTGCTGAGCTGGCCGGAGGTGATCGAGCGGGGCCTGACCGAACAGGTGCGCAGTCTGCAGTTCGACACGTTCCTCGAGCACTTCGGCAACATGTCCAAGACGCCGGAGAGCTTCGCCCATCACATCGAGAGTCGTGCTTTCACAACGGATTTCAGCAACGCGGTGGTCAACGAAGCGGGCGAGGTGGTCGGGTATGTGCTGGGCTCGACCTACACCCACCTGACCGGCGACGCCGAGGAACGCAGCGCGCACACCGATTACATCGGCGTACGCGCGGACCAACGCAAGCGCGGAATCGGTGAATTCCTGCTGCGCAAGATTTGGCTGGCGGCGCTGCGCCGCGGCCTGTCGATCGCGTCGCTGGGCACCGATATCAACAACGCGAGCAAGGCACATCTGCTGTATGCCCGACTGGGATATGTCGCGGTCGAACACCAGTCCGCGTACCGCATCGACTGCGAAGGATTCGCGAAATGAGTTCCGCCACAAACTATCTGCAGCCTGCGACCGCCGATCTCGACGACCTACGGGCGCACTTCGCGCCGGTCTTCGCCAAGATCGCCGAGGCGAATCTGAACCGCGAACGCACGCGGACCTTTCCGCACGAGCAGGTGAGCCTGCTCAACGAAGCGGGGTTCGGCACGTTGCGAATCCCGGTGGACCGCGGCGGTTTCGGGGCCTCACTGCAGCAGGTCTTCCTGCTGCTCGCCGACCTCGGTGAGGCCGATGCCAACGTCGCGCACATCTGGCGCAACCATCTGGCCTTCGTCGAGGACCGGCTGAATGCGCCGGTATCCGATACCAACGACGTCTGGATCAACCGGTTCCGGGCCGGCGAGTTCGTCGGCGGCGGCTGGACGGAAGCCAACAACGTCACGCTCGCCAACCTGGTCTCCACCGTCGCCACCGAGGGGGACCACTACCGGGTGACGGGCACGAAATTCTATGCCACGGGCAGTCTTTACGCGGACTGGCTCGATGTGCTCGGCCGCGGTGACGACGGCGAACTGCTCACCGCACTGGTGCGCGCCGACGGTCCCGGGGTCACCCTGGTCGACGACTGGGACGGTTTCGGCCAGCGCACCACGGCCAGCGGGACCGCCCGCTATGAGCGGGTGCGGGCCGAACGCGGCGACGTGTTTCCGGCCGCCGAACGGTTCGCCTATCAGGGCCACTTCTACCAGATCGCGATGTTGTCGGTGCTGACCGGAATCACGCGGGCGGCGCTGCGGGACGGCTCGGCGGCTCTGGTCGGTCGTAAGCGCAACTATCCGCAGGGCCTGACCGCGGTGCCCGCGCAGGACGCGCAGTTGCTGGCCGTCATCGGTGAGGTGTCCGCCGATGCGTTCGCGGCGGAAGCCGCGCTTGCCAAGGCCGGCGAGGCGTTGGACCGGATCGCCGGAGACGACGACGGCGCGCGACGGCGGCTGATCGCGGCCGAGGTGGCCGTGTCCCAGGCGCAGCTGGTGATCATCGCGGCGGCCCTGCGCGCCACCACGACGATCTTCGATGCGCTCGGTGCGTCCGGGGTGTCCGAAGAGCGTGGCCTGGACCGGCATTGGCGCAACGCCCGCACGCTGGCCTCGCACAACCCGCGGGTGTACAAGGCGCGCATCCTCGGCGATCACCTGATCAACGGCACCGACCCGGTGCCGGACTTCGCCGCGCTCGGGCGTGGGGGACAAGGCAATTAGGCGGTCGGCGCCGTCGGGTCAGACCGCGTGACGCGGCCCTGCTGAGTGATGGTGCGGGTGTAGTCCCGGGATCATCATCGGCACCTCGGCGCGGTAGTCCTGGTACGGGGCTCCGAGGCCGGCGACCAGGTCGTGCTCCTCGAGCTGGATCGCGATCAGGATGTACCCGGTGGTGGCGAAGGAGAACAGCAGATGTCCCGCCGTCATCATCGGGGTGGCCCAGAACGCGATGATGAAGCCGACCATGATCGGGTGCCGCACCACGCGATAGAACATCGTGGTCCGGAAAGGCAAGTCCCGGTAGGGTTCTCCGCGCCACGCCAGATACACCTGGCGCAGCCCGAACAGATCGACGTGGCTGATCATGAACGTCGACATCAGCACGATCGCCCAGCCCACCCAGAACAGGGTGAGCAGCACGTAGCGCCCGGCCGGTGCGGTGACGTGCCAGACGACCTGTGGCATGGTCCGCCATTGCCAGTACAACAAGCCCAGCAGCAAGCTCGACATCAGCACGTAGGTGCTGCGCTCGATGGATTGCGGCACGACGCGCGTCCACATCCGTTTGAACGCCGGCCGTGCCATCACGCTGTGTTGCACCGCGAACAGACCGAGCAGGATCAGGTTGACAACCACGGCCTCGCCGATCGACGCGGCGATGCCGTGGTCGACGGTGCGGGGCACCACCACATTGCCCACGAAGCCGACGGCATAGAGGAACGAGGCCAGGAACACCGCGTAACACAGCACGCCGTAACCAAGTGTCAGATAGCGCTTCATCCTGTCCTCCGATTCTCGGAATGATCCGGCGACGACGTCCGCACCGGTCGACTCGTATGCTGCGTCGGGGACGGCCCTAGGCGCGGCCTTGATGTCGGGAACGATTGGGCCCAACGAGAGGGGAGAGGCCGGCAGACCGCCGGTCCGTGACGTCACACTTGGTGCCGCGGCCCCTGGTCACTCTTCCAATATATTCCTGGCCGGAGATACGCGAAAACCCCCAGTTTTCCGCGGAAAACTGGGGGTTTTCGTGACTGCTCGTGAGGGTTAGGGCGAGCCCTCCGCGATGCGGCGGACCGCGTCGATGAACACGTCGATCTCCTCGAACGTGTTGTAGAACGCGAACGACGGACGCACCGTCGCCTCGAGTCCCAGGCGCCGCAGGATGGGCTGGGCGCAGTGATGCCCGGCCCGCACCGCGATACCTTCGGCGTTGAGCGCCTTGCCGACCTCGAGTGGCTCGTGCCCGGCCAACACGAAGGACAGCACGCTCGCCTTCTCGTCGGCCGTGCCGACCAGCCGCACTCCCGGAATGGCCGCCAACCGCGGGGTGGCGTACTCCAGCAGAGCGTGTTCGTAGGCCGCAATCCGTTCGATACCAACACGTTCCACGTAGCGGATCGCCTCGCCGAGGCCGACCGCGTCGGCGATGTTGCCCGTGCCGGCCTCGAACTTGTTGGGCGGTCCCTGGAACACCGAACGCTCCAGTGTCACGTCGGCGATCATGTTGCCGCCGCCCTGCCACGGCGGGGTCTCGGCAAGCACGTCCTCGCGGCCGTACAGCACGCCGATGCCCGTCGGCCCGTAGATCTTGTGTCCGGAGAACACGAAGAAATCCGCGCCGAGTTCGGCCACGTCGATCGGGACGTGCGGGATGGACTGCGCCCCGTCGATCAGCACCCTGGCTCCGTAGCGGTGGCCCAGCTCGACGATCGTCTTGACCGGCGTCACCGTGCCCAGCGCATTCGAAACCTGCGTGGCCGCAACCAGTTTCGTCCGCGGACCCAGCAGGTCCTCGAACTCGCTGAGCAGCAGGTTACCGGCATCGTCGACCGGGGCGACCTTGATGACCGCGCCCGTCTGCTTCGCGATCAGCTGCCACGGAACGATATTGGCGTGATGCTCCAGGTGGGTGATGACGATCTCGTCACCCGGGCCCAGGTGCTTGCCACCCCACGCGTACGCCACCAGGTTGATGGCCTCGGTCGTGCCGCGGACGAAGATGATCTCTTCGGTCTTCGACGCGCCGATGAACCTCCGGACCGCCTCGCGGGCATCCTCGTAGGCATCCGTGGCCCGCGCCGCCAGCTCATGCGCGGCCCGGTGGATGTTCGAGTTCTCGTGGGCGTAGAAGTACGCCAGCCGGTCGATGACCGACTGCGGCTTCTGCGTGGTGGCCGCGTTGTCGAACCAGATCAGCGGCTTGCCGTTGACCGTCTCCTTGAGGATCGGGAAATCGGCCCTGATCGCGTTGACGTCGAAGACCTCGTGGTCGTCCGGCACCACCGGAACCGGTTCGGCAGCAACGGATTCCGTGGGTGACTGCAGGAAGTAGTAACTCCCGGCATCCTCCGACGGTGGCGGAGCGCCCGTCCAGTTCAGCTCCGGCACCGTCGGGACGGTGCCCGGCCAGGTCGGCGCGGAGCCGCGCGGGGCGACCGGGGCGCTCGGCGGCGCAGCCAGCACCCCCGGCACCGTCGGGACCAGACCCGACGGCACCGCGAACGCCTCCAGCCCGCCGAACGGCGCGACCGGGCTCACCGCGTTACCCCGCGGCGCGACCGGCGCCGTCCCCGGCGGGATGCCCTCCGGCCCGGGCGAGGTCGGTGCCGGCGCGAACAGCTCCGGCACCGATACGAACTCGCCCGGCGTGCCCGGATGCGCCAGACCGGCCGCGGTGGCGGCCGCCGACGTCGCGGTGGTCGCATCCGGAGCCACCCCGCGCGGTGCCACCTGAGTGGTCACCGGCGGGCTGTCCGGACCGGGCCGCAGGCTCGTGGCGTAGATCTGGCTGGCCAGTGCCGAGAGATGGGCCTCGCTCAGTGCCGTCTGTTCGCTCCCGCTCAGTGGCAGATCACTTGTACTCATGGAAGTGGTCCACTCCGACGTCCTCGAGGACCGCCAGCGCATCGTCGGTGAGCACCGCCAGCGACGAGTAGAGCGTGACCAGGTACGACGCGATGGCCGACCGGTTGATGCCGGTGAAGCGCACCGACAGGCCCGGGGCCTGCTCGCCGACCAGACCAGGCTGGAACAGGCCGACCACGCCCTGACGCTCCTCGCCGGTGCGGACCAGGATGAACTTGGTCTTCCCGTCCACGACCGGCACCTTGTCCGACGGGATGATCGGGATGCCGCGCCAGGTGATGAACTGGGCGCCGAACAGGCTGACGACTGGTGGCGGCACGCCACGACGGGTGGCTTCCCTGCCGAACGCCGCCACACCGAGCGGGTTGGTCAGGAAGAACGCGGGGGTCTTCCACACCTTGGTGATCAGCGAGTCCAGATCGTCGGGGGTCGGGGTGCCGCGCAGCGTCTGGATGGTCTGCTCGGGGGTGACCTGCGACAGCAACCCGTACTCCGGGTTGTTGATCAGCTCGGACTCCTGGCGTTCCTTGATGGTCTCGATGGTCAGCCGCAGCTGCTGGGCCACCTGGTCGTGCGGGCTGGAGTAGAGGTCCGACACCCGGGTGTGCACGTCGAGCAGCGTCGAGATGGAGCGCAGCGTGTACTCGCGCGGGCTGGTCTCGTAGTCGACGTAGGTCTCCGGCAGCGGGTCCTCGTTGCCCGAGCCCTGCTCGGCGGCAATGGCGACCTGCTCGGGGTTGACGACGCGGTTGACGCGGTAGATACCCGCCTCGACCGGGACCCAACTAAGCAGGTGCAGCAGGAATCGCGGGGTGATGGTCGACAGTTGCGGAACTGTCTTGGTGGCATTGGCTAGCTGCCTTGCGGCGAGATCGCCGAGGGCCTGCGATTCGTTCTGCGCAGACGTCATGGGGGGCTACCTCCGACGGGTCGTAAATGGGGATGCGGCGGCCACGATACGGCTTTACGGGGCGTCCCACATGGTTAGCGCGCAGCGTGGTTGAAACCAGATTTGCTGTGACGAATTCGGTCGTGGCTTTTCGGCGCGAGTGCCGTATGGTAGGCGGCATGACCCACGACGGATCGCTGCGCATGCCCATGCGGCGCTGCTTCGTCGTGCCGTGTTGTTGTTGTTGATTTTCTGACGCCGGCCCTCTGCGTTCTGCCCGCCCATCTTCTGGCGGAGCACGTAAACGCGCTGTTCACAGCCTCCAGAAAGCAACACCGCAATGCCCTCCTCTCTGCTCGCCCCCACCGGTACCTCCGTCGCGGTCCGCCGTACCGTGCGCCGGGACGCCGAGATCACCCGGATGACCCGCTACCGCGGCGGCACGTACTCGCCGACCGTCGACACCGTGGTGTTCACCGACGGGACGACTGCGCGCACCGACCTGATCCGGCTGAACCCGAACATCGACGCGTACTCGGTGGACTTCCAGGGCGTGGCCCCGACCCGGCCGTCGCAGTACCGGCCCGCGAACTGGTCGGCGGTCCCCAACGTGGCGGCGCGCGCCTTCGAGGCCGAGGTGGACTGGATCATCCGCAACTCGTATCCCACGCTGGGCACTGTCGAGTTGAGTCGCCGGGTACGCGGGGCCGGCCACCTCAGCGGAGACGCGCACCTGGCCGAGCACGAGGCCATCGCCGCGACGCAGGCCGCGATCTGGCATTTCACCAACGGACTGCGTCTGGACAACCGTCCCCTCAACGTGCCGGTCGCGGTCACCCCGGAACCGGGTGCGATCACCTTCGAGTTCGACGGCGAACCGCAATTGGGGAGCTACACGGTCGAGCTGACCAGTGACGCCGCCGTCTCGCTGGTGCTGCAGAAGTCGGTCGACGGGGCGACGTGGCGCGATGTCGCCGCGTCGGGACTCAACGTCGCCGCCGGTTACGGGCGCCACCGCCGCGGCATCGGCGTCGGAGCCACCGCATCGGACAGCCGCCCGGGCCGCCAGCACCGCGGATACCGCTTCTACCGCCTTCAGGTGCTCGCCGACAGCGGCGCATTCGTCGACATCGAAGACGTGAGCTTCACCCTCGACGGATCCGGCAACTACCGCAACGCCGAACGCGTCGTCGCGCTGTACAACCACCTCGTGGCCGGTGCCGAGGCGGCCCGGAGCCTGACGGTCGTGCCGCGGCTGATCGCCGACCGCGCGGTGGTCGGCGACGTCGTGGGGCCCTTCCGGTTCGAGGCCACCGATGCGGCCGCGCTCACCGCCGTGGGCGGCACCCTCGTCGACGCGGCAGGCGAGCCGATCACCACTCCTGTGGTTCCGGGCAGTGACATCTACCTGCGTCCGCTGCCGGGTGCCCGTCGGGTGACCGTCACAGCGAGTGTGCCTGCGGCACAGAACGGTTTCGGCGGCCGGGTCATCACCGGCGTGGCGCACGACAGCAGCCTGACACCCGTCGCGCTCGCGGTACCGACGCCGACCGTCATCGACTTCGAGCTCACCTTCTAGCCCCGCCTAGCCGCGGGATTTGTGCACGTTTTTCCGCGCGGTCCGCGGAAAAACGTGCACAAATCGCTCACTACATCGGGGCGTTGGCGGGCTGGAACACCCCGCTGCTGTCGGCTTCCTCTTCGGCGCGGATGACGTGCACGACGGCGTTGATGAGCGCCAGGTGGGTGAACGCCTGCGGGAAGTTGCCCAGGTGCCGGCCGGTGCGCGGCTCGATCTCCTCGGCGTACAGGTGCAGCGGGCTGGCGAACGACAGCAGTTTCTCGCACAGGTGCCGGGCCCGGCTGACCTCGCCGATCTCGACGAGCGCAGACACCAGCCAGAACGAGCAGATGGTGAAAGTGCCTTCCTCGCCAGACAATCCGTCGTCGGTCTCCTCGGTGCGGTAGCGCAGCACCAGGCCTTCCTCGGTGAGCTCTTCGGCGATGGCCATCACAGTCGCGCGCACCCGAGGGTCGTCGGCCGGCAGGAACCGGGTGAGGATCGCCAGCAGCAGTGAGGCATCGAGGGCGTCGTCGCCGTACCGCTGGGTCAGCACGCCGCGCTTGTCGACACCGTGGGCCAGGACATCGGCCTTGATCTCGTCGGCGATCTTGCGCCACTGCTGCGCGTAGGACTTTTCCCCTTGCAGTTCAGCAAGTTTCGAGCCGCGATCCAACGCCACCCAGCACATGATCTTGCTGGAGGTGAAGTGCTGCGGTTCGCCGCGCACCTCCCAGATCCCGCGGTCGGGTTCCTTCCAGTGCTTGATCGCTTCTTCCACTTGGTTTTTCAGCACCGGCCACAGCATCTCGGGAATCTGCTCGCGAGATTTCGCGTGCAGGTACACCGAGTCGAGCATCGTGCCCCAGATGTCGTGCTGCATCTGGTTGTAGGCGCCGTTGCCTATGCGGACCGGCCGCGAGTAGTCGTAGCCGGACAGGTGATGCAGTTCCTCTTCGACGAGGCTGCGTTCGCCGCCGACGCCGTACATCACCTGAAGGGGATGGCGCTCACCGTTGTTGGCGCCGGAGACGTCGGCGATGAACGAGAAGAAGTCGTCGGCCTCGCGGTCCAGTCCGAGGGTGTACAGGCCCCACAGCGCGAACGTGGAGTCGCGGATCCACGAATACCGGTAGTCCCAGTTCCGTTCGCCCTGAGGCGTTTCCGGCAGCGACGTGGTGCTCGCGGCCAGCAGCGCGCCGGTCGGGGAGTACGTCAGGCCCTTGAGCGTCAGCGCGCTGCGCTGCAGGTACGACCGCCACGGGTGGTCGGGGAAGTCGCCGACGTTGATCCACTGCCGCCACGCCTCGCTGGTCTTCCACATCTTGTCGGAGGCCTCGTCGAACGTCTGCGGCGCCGGGTGCTTGGACCACGACAGCGCGACGAAAACCTTGTCGCCCTCGGTGAGCCGGGTCCGGGCCCGCGCCTCGTGGCCCTCCAGACCGATCCGCAGGTTGGTGGTCAGGCGCAGCGTCGGGTGCGCCTCCGGGTTCTTGCCGGCCCGCGCGATTGCCTCGCCGTAGGCCGCGGCCGAGTACTCCCACGTCGCGCTCTCGCGGTGGTAGTCGAACGACGGCTCACAGCTCATGACGAACTCGACGGTGCCGCTGACGCAGCGGACGGTACGCAGCAGGATGTGCTCGGCGTCCCAGTCCATCGGGGTGCGACGGTGTGTGCGCGAACGGGTTTCGATGTCGTGCCACGGCCCCATCACGAGGGCGTCGCGCACGATGGCCCAGCCGGTGTGCGTCTGCCACGTGGTCTCCAGGATCAACGAGCCCGGCAGGTACCGCCGCGCCGACGGCACCGTCACGCCGTAGGGCGCCAGCCGGAAGTGGCCGGCACCGCGGTCCAGGATCGAGCCGAAGACGCTGGGGGAGTCCGGCCGGGGCACGCACATCCACTCCACCGAGCCCGCAGACGAGATAAGGCAGGTGTTCTCGCAGTCGGACAGGAAGGCGTAGTCCGCGATCGGCGGGAACGGCGTGCGGACGGCCGTCGAGATCGCACCGCCCGTCAATGAATCGTCACCCGCGGCGGCGAGGTGAGGAATCCCGTGGCCGTTCGCCAGGATGTGGCCTGGGTCGCTCGATTCGTCCGACTTGTCCGTGTGTGGCAGCACCATTCGCACATCATCGACTGCATCTGCGGTTGCCGTCCACCGAACGCCCTCACGGGGGCCTGCCGGATTCGGCCCAGCGCGATTCGAAAGGGCGCACACCGTAGGGTGGGAAGCGATGAACGGCATTCTGAATTGGTGGGACGGCGTCGAGCTGTGGCTGTCCGGTCTGTCGTTCGTGGTGCAGACGATCATCGTGATGCCCGTGGTGCTGGCGCTGGCATATGGCCTGGCAGTGCTGCTCGACGTGGCGCTGGGCTACTCCATCACCCTGCTGCACCGGGCCCGCCACGTCGAGGAGGACGCACTGTGAACGGACTGCCGCAGTCCCGGGTGACGCTGATTCTGGTGCTGCTGGTGGTGCTGGTCATTGTCACGTGGCTGTTGACTCGCTGAGCAGTTGCTACCAGCCGACCTCTGATATTCTTCCCGCCATGCACGCAGCGTCCGGCACAACCGAGGGCCACATCCTGGCTCTCATTGCCGTGGGTACCCGCGCTGTTGCTGACGTCGCCTGTTGTCGCTGACCCGTTTCCGTCCGCGGTTTCTGGGATCGGCGTTGGCTTCTGCTATGCCCACGTGCTGATCAATCACCCTTGCCGTGTGACGGGTAATCCATCCGTAAACCAGCAAGGAAGGTCCATCAATGCACAAGATCATCAAGAACTGGCGGCCCGCCACCGCGGTCGCTGCCGTCGTGGCCAGCACCACGGTGCTCGCCGCTTGCGGTGGCGGCGCGAGTGACACCGCCGGTGGTGGCGGTGCACAGTCGGGTGCCAACACCACCCTGACCCTGGTGGGCTACGCCGTGCCGGAGCCGGGCTGGAGCAAGATCATCCCGGCGTTCGCCGCCACCCCTGAGGGCAAGGGCGTCGCCGTCACCACGTCCTACGGCGCCTCGGGTGACCAGTCGCGCAAGGTCGAATCCGGTGCCCCCGCCGACATCGTCAACTTCTCGGTCGAGCCCGATGTCACCCGCCTGGTGAAGGCCGGCAAGGTCAGCAAGGACTGGAACGCCGACGCCACCAAGGGCATCCCGTTCGGTTCGGTGGTGTCGCTGGTCGTGCGCAAGGGCAACCCCAAGGGCATCAAGGACTGGGACGACCTGCTCAAGCCGGGCGTCGAGGTCGTCACCCCGAGCCCGCTGAGCTCGGGTTCGGCCAAGTGGAACCTGCTGGCGCCGTACGCCGCGAAGAGCAACGGCGGCAAGGATGCCCAGGCCGGCATCGACTACATCCGGCAGCTGGTCGTCGAGCACGTCAAGACCCGTCCGGGTTCGGGCCGGGAAGCCACCGACCTGTTCCTGCACGGCACCGGTGACGTGCTGATCAGCTACGAGAACGAAGCCATCAACGTCGAGCGGCAGGGCAAGGACGTCGAGCACGTCAACCCGGCTCAGACCTTCAAGATCGAGAACCCGGTGGCTGTCTTGAACACAAGCCAGCACCAGGACAAGGCCAACGCGCTGAAGAACTTCCTCTACACCGCGGAGGGACAGAAGCTGTGGGCGCAGGCCGGGTTCCGTCCCGTCGATCCTGCCGTCGCCGCCGATTTCGCCAAGGACTTCCCGACCCCGGAGAAGCTGTGGACCATCGCTGACCTCGGTGGATGGAAGACCGTCGATCCGGCGTTGTTCGACAAGGAGAACGGCAGCATCACCAAGATCTACAAGCAGGCCACTGGATGACATCCGCAACCACGTTTGACGGCACCCCGGCCCGGCCCGAGCCCACCAGCAATGGTGGCTCGGCCGGGCCGGGGTCCGGCGTACGGCACGCATTCGGCACCACGTCGTTGCGGGTGGGGGCCGCGAGCATCTGGCTCTCCGTCATCGTGCTGCTGCCGCTCGCCGCGATCCTGGTCCAATCCGCTCGTGGCGGCTGGGGCTACTTCTGGTCCGCGGTCACATCGAATTCAGCGATCGCCTCGTTTCGTGTGACGCTCGAGGTCTCGGCGGCCGTCGCGCTCATCAACCTGGTCTTCGGGCTGTTGGTGGCGTGGGTGCTGACGCGGGACGACTTCGTCGGTAAGCGACTGGTGGACGCGGTCATCGACCTGCCGTTCGCGCTGCCGACCATCGTGGCCAGCCTCGTCATGCTGGCGCTCTACGGTCCGGCCAGCCCCGTCAACCTGCATCTGCAGCACACCAAGTGGGGCATCGGCGTCGCGCTGCTGTTCGTCACGCTGCCGTTCGTCGTGCGGTCGGTGCAGCCGGTGCTGCTCGAACTGGACCAGCAGACCGAAGAAGCGGCCGCCTCGTTGGGCGCCAACAACTTCGTCATCTTCACCAATGTGGTGCTGCCGGCCCTGCTGCCGTCGCTGCTGTCGGGTGCGGGCCTGGCCTTCTCCCGCGCGATCGGCGAATTCGGTTCGGTGGTGCTGATCGGCGGCGCGGTGCCCGGCGAGACCGAGGTGTCGTCGCAGTGGATCCGTACCCTGATCGAGAACGACGACCGTACCGGTGCCGCTGCGATCTCGATTGTGCTGCTGGTGATTTCATTCCTGGTGCTGTTCGTGTTGCGGGTCGTCGGATCGCGGGCGGCCAAGCGTGAGGAGCTGGCTCCATGACCCTCTCGCCGCTGGTTCGCTACCTGGCCCGGTACGTGGCGCTGGCCTACATCACGGTGCTCGTCATCGTGCCCGTCGGCCTGATCTTGTGGCGCACGTTCCAGCCCGGCCTGGGAGAGTTCTTCACCCAGATCACCACGCCGGCAGCCATTTCCGCGCTGCAGCTGTCGTTGCTCGTCGTCGCCATCGTGGTGCCGCTCAACGTGCTGTTCGGCGTGCCGACCGCACTGGTGTTGGCCCGCAACCGGTTCCGCGGCAAGAGCGTGCTGCAGGCGGTCATCGACCTGCCGTTCGCGGTGTCGCCCGTCGTCGTCGGTGTGGCCCTGATCCTGCTGTGGGGCTCGGCCGGCCTGCTCGGCTTCGTCGAGAACAGCTGGGGACTCAAGATCATCTTCGGCTTCCCGGGCATCGTGCTCGCCAGCATCTTCGTCACCGTGCCGTTCGTCATCCGCGAGGTCGAACCGGTGCTGCACGAGCTCGGCACCGACCAGGAAGAGGCGGCCTCCACCCTGGGTGCGCAGTGGTGGCAGACGTTCTGGCGGATCACGCTGCCGTCCATCCGCTGGGGCCTGACCTACGGCATCGTGCTCACCGTTGCCCGCACGCTGGGGGAGTACGGCGCCGTCATCATGGTGTCCTCCAATCTGCCCGGCCAGTCCCAGACCCTCACCCTGCTGGTCTCGGACCGGTACAGCCGCGGCGCCGAATACGGCGCCTATGCCGTGTCGACTCTGTTGATGGCGGTCGCGGTGATCGTGCTGATCGTGCAGGTAATCCTCGACGCCCGGCGTGTCCGGGCGGCACAATAGCTTTTCGATAGGAAGAAACCGATCATGAGTGACGAGCAGAAGCAGGGCAGCCCTCCCGCCATCACGGTGCGCGGTGCCAACAAGCACTACGGCGACTTCGCGGCCCTCGACAACATCGACTTCGACGTGCCCGAGGGCTCGCTGACCGCACTGCTGGGCCCCAGCGGGTCGGGCAAGTCCACGCTGTTGCGGGCCATCGCCGGCCTCGACACCCCGGACACCGGCACCATCACCATCAAGGGCAACGACGTCACCGGGGTGCCGCCACAGCGGCGCGGCATCGGGTTCGTCTTCCAGCACTACGCGGCGTTCAAGCACCTCACCGTGCGCGAGAACGTCGCGTTCGGCCTGAAAATCCGTAAGAAGCCCAAGGCCGAGATCCAAGAAAAGGTCGACAGCCTGCTCGAGGTCGTGGGCCTCGCCGGTTTCCAGACGCGCTACCCCAGCCAGCTCTCCGGCGGCCAGCGTCAGCGCATGGCACTCGCTCGCGCCCTCGCGGTCGATCCCCAGGTGCTCCTGCTCGACGAGCCGTTCGGCGCCCTCGACGCCAAGGTGCGTGACGACCTGCGCACGTGGCTGCGCCGCCTGCACGACGAGGTGCACGTGACCACCGTGCTCGTCACCCACGACCAGGCCGAGGCGCTCGACGTCGCCGACCGGATCGCGGTGCTGAACAAGGGTCGCATCGAGCAGGTCGGGTCGCCGACCGAGGTTTACGACAGCCCGGCCAACCCGTTCGTGATGTCGTTCCTCGGCGCCGTCTCGACCATCAACGGCACGCTGGTGCGCCCCCACGACATTCGCGTGGGCCGCAACCCCGACATGGCCATTTCCCAGGCCGACGACGATGTCGCCGCCACCGGCGTGCTGCGGGCCAAGGTCGACCGTGTCGTCGTGCTCGGCTTCGAGGTTCGCGTCGAGCTGACGACCGCGGCGGACCACACGCCGTTCACCGCCCAGATCACGCGCGGTGACGCCGAAGCCCTGCAGCTCCTCGAGGGCGACACCGTGTACGTCCGGGCCACCCGCATCCCGCCGATCGCGGGGCAGACGCAAGAAGCCGAGGCGGTCCTCGCCCGGGCCTGAATCGCATCCCGTTCGCACCGCGGCCGGGCGACCAGACGATCTGGTTGCCCGGCCGCGGTGTTTTGCGTTGGGGCGGTAACCAGGGCGTAGAAGTGCGAGTGGCGTTGACCCTGGTTTCAGGGTCAACGCCACTCGTGCCGTATGTCAGGCGTACGTCAGATGTACATCGCGGGGTCGATGTAGGTCGTCGGGTCGACGGCGGGCTCGCGCTGTTTCTCGGTGCGCGGGCGCACGATCGCCGGAATGCCGGTGGCGATGGAGTCCGCCGGAACATCGTGTGTCACAACGGCATTCGCGCCGATGGCCGAGTCGTCGCCGACGAGGATGGGGCCGAGCACCTTGGCGCCCGCGCCGACGGTCACCCGGTTGCCGATGGTCGGGTGACGCTTGCCCTTGTTGAGGCTGCGGCCACCCAGCGTCACGCCGTGGTAGACCATGACGTCGTTGCCGATCTCGGTGGTCTCGCCGATCACGACGCCCATGCCGTGGTCGATGAAGAACCGCCGCCCGATGGTCGCGCCCGGATGAATCTCGATGCCGGTGAAGAACCGCGTCACCTGAGCCAGCACCCGCGCCGGCCCGCGCCCGGCCGGCCGGGCCCACAGCCGATGGGCCAGCCGGTGCGACCAGATGGCGTGCAGGCCGGAGTACACGAGTGCGTTCTCGAAGTCCCCACGTCCCGCCGGATCATGGCTGCGTGCGTTGTCCAGGTCCTCACGGAGGGTGGAGAGCAGCGTCATCCCTATCTAATTCCCGTCGCTTCGCTCGCCCCGGTCAGTCCCGGATGTGCTCGTACAGCGCCGTGGAGACGTACCGCTCGCCGAAGTCGGGGATGACCACCACGATGAGCTTGCCGTCGTTCTCGGGGCGCTTGGCGAGCTGCAGGGCCGCCCAGACGTTGGCACCCGCCGAGATGCCGCCGAGGATGCCCTCCTGCGTGCCCAGCTGCCGCGCCACCTCGATGGCGTCCGGGAAGGAGACGTCGATGATCTCGTCGTACACGGCGCGGTCCAGCACCTCGGGGATGAAGTTCGCGCCGATGCCCTGAATCTTGTGTGGTCCGGCCTGGCCGCCGGTGAGGATGGGGGAGTCCACCGGCTCGACGCCGACGATCTTCACGTCGGGCTTACGGGACTTGAGGACGTGCCCGACGCCGGTGAGGGTGCCGCCGGTGCCGATGCCGGCGACGAAGATGTCGACCGCGCCGTCGGTGTCGGCCCAGACCTCCTCGGCCGTGGTCTTCTCGTGGATGGCGGGGTTGGCCGGGTTGGCGAACTGATCGGCGGCGACGGAGTTCGGGGTCTCGGCGAGAATCTGCTTGGCCTTGGCGACGGCGCCGGCCATGCCCTCGGCACCCGGGGTCAGGACGATCTCGGCGCCGTATGCGCGCAGCATCACGCGTCGTTCGAGCGACATGGTCTCCGGCATGGTCAGGATGACCTTGTAGCCGCGGGCCGCGCCGACGAGGGCCAGCGCGATGCCGGTGTTGCCGCTCGTGGCCTCCACGATGGTGCCACCAGGCTTGAGTTCACCGGACTGCTCCGCGGCGTCGACGATCGCCACACCGATACGGTCCTTGACGCTGTTCGCCGGGTTGTAGAACTCCAGCTTCGCGACGACCTGCGCGCCGGCCCCGTCGGTCAACCGGTTGAGCCGGACCAGCGGCGTGCGCCCGACCAATTCGGTGACATTGGCGTAGATCTTGCCCATCGGTGACCTCTCGTCGGCGCTAGCTTTGGTGAAATTGTGGTGCCCGCGCAGGCACCTGCCGAATCTGCTGAATGGCGGGTGTCCCGTCAAGGGTTTCATTCATCACAAAATCTATCTGTTTGCGACAACGCGCGAGCCCTGGGTGGGTATTTCAGACCTCGATGCGCGAGCCCAGGATCACCGTGCGGTCGAGGGGCAGCCGGAAGTAGGCCGCGGCGTCGGACGTGATGTAGGACGTGCCGATGAAAAGCTTTGTCCGCCAAGGGGCCATCGACGGCTCTTTGGCCATCACCAGATCGACCTTCGACAGGAAATACGTGGCACCGGCGAGATCCAGCGGCCCTTCGGTCTGGGCCGAGTCGAGCAGCGCCAAGGCTGCCGGTACGTCGGGCCGGTCCATGTATCCGTAGGTGGCGGTGACGTGGATGATGCCGTCGTCGCGGTGGCCCAGATCGTCGACCGCCAACCGGGCGCCGTCGGCGATCCTCGGCACCGTCGCCGTCTCCAGGGACAGCACCACGACGTGCTCGTGCAGCATCCGGTTGTATTTCACATTGGCGCGCATCGCCAGCGGCGCGGTCTCGATGCCGCGGTTGAGGAACACCGCGGTGCCCGGTACGCGGGTCAGCGGGGGCTCGCTGGTGACGATCGATTCCACGAACTGGCGCAGTGGGCCTTCGACGGCGTCGCGCGCCCGGGTGACCACGGCGCGGCCGTCCTGCCACGTCGTCATCACGGTGAACGCGATCAATCCGATCAGCAACGGCAGCCAGGCGCCGTGCACGAGCTTGGTGAGATTGGCGGCGAGGAACAACACGTCGACGGTGAGCAGGGGGGCCCCGATCGCGACCACGGACCACAGCGGCCAGTCCCACCTGGCGCGTGCGATGTTGAGGAACAGCAGGGTCGTGATGGTGATGGTCCCGGTCACCGCCATGCCATAGGCGTAGCCCAGCGCGGCGGAGCTGCGGAAGGCGAAGACCAGGGTCAGCACCGCGATCAGCAGCATGCTGTTGATCCAGGGCACGTAGATCTGGCCCATCGTGGACGCTGACGTGTGCAGGATCCGCAGCCGGGGCAGGTACCCGAGGTGCGCGGCCTGGGCCGCCACGGAGAACGCTCCGGTGATCACCGCCTGCGACGCGATCACCGTGGCCGCCGTCGCGAGCAGGACCATCGGTAGCCGGCCCCACTCGGGCGTCAGCAGGAAGAACGGGGCGTCGTGGACGGAGGGGTTCTGCAGCAGCAGCGCGCCCTGCCCGAAGTAGCTCAGCATGCACGCCGGGAACACCAGCAGCAGCCAGGCGAACGTGATCGGCTTGCGGCCGAAATGGCCCATGTCGGCGTACAGCGCCTCGGCGCCGGTCACGGACAGCACCACGGCGGCCAGCGCGAAGAACGCGATGTGGAAATGGCCGGCCATGAATCCCAGCGCGTACAGCGGATTCAGGGCGCGCAGGATCTCGGGCTCTCTGATGATTCCGCCGACCCCGCATGCGCCGATCACCGTGAACCACACGACCATCACCGGACCGAAGAACTTGCCGACGACGGCGGTGCCGCGGTGCTGCACGCTGAACAACGCGATGATGATCACCGCGGTGATCGGCACGACCCAGTCCGCGAGGCCTGGGTCGATGGTTTTGGAGCCTTCGACAGCCGACAGCACCGAGATGGCCGGGGTGATCATCGAGTCACCGAAAAACAGCGCTGCACCGAGGATTCCGAGCGCGGCGAGGAAGGCCGCGGTGCGCCTGCCGAGCTTGTCCGACGACTGCTTCACCAGGGTGATCAGCGCCATGACGCCGCCCTCGCCGTCGTTGTCGGCCCGCATCACCAAGCTGACGTACGTGATGGTGACGATCAGCATCACCGACCAGAACACCAGGGAGACGACGCCATAGATGTTGTCGTGGCTGATCGGCACCGGATGCGGGTCATCGGGATTGAACAGCGTCTGCATGGTGTAGATCGGGCTGGTGCCGATGTCGCCGAAGACGACGCCCAGTGCACTGATGGCCAGGCCCGCTCCGAGCCCCTTCCGACCGGTGTCGGGGTGTGTGCCCACGCGCGGTGTCTCCTTTGTCCGGATCGTTGGCCGACCGTCCGGATCGTAGGCGACGTAGCCGTGGAGTGTGATCAGGTTCGAACCGCGCCCGAAGGCGGGTTGCGCCGGTTGACACGTCGGCACACCAGCAGCACCGACGCCGGCAACGCCATCATGGACAGCAGTTGCAGCAGCTCAGACATCGGTGGTCCCGAAAATTCGCATGAGGCCGAGTCAACCGGCGCTGCCGGCGCGGTGCCACGATCTATACGCAATCCATACGGCGCCGGCCGCGGTCTTGCCGGGATTCAGACGGCTTCGGGTTACGCGGCGCGCGGTACGGCGGCGACCTCGTCGAATCGGTCCAGCACGGTCTCTGCGACGAGCCGGTGGCCGCCCAGCGGCTGGGCCATCGGAATTCCGTGTGCGGCAGCGAATTCGGCGACCCGGTCGGTGATCGTGCCGTGGGCCAGGAACCAGGGCGCGATGACCAGACGTGTCGCACCCTGATCCCGCAGCAGTTCGGCGGCTTCGGCCAGGTTGGCGTGCGGGCCGGTGGCGAATGCCGTCGTGGCCTGCCAGTGGGTGCCCGCGACCAGTCCCGTGGCCACGGTGCCGGTGCGTGCGTTGGCGGCAGCCGACGACGACCCGACGGCCGTCACCAGGACGCCGATGCCGGCGTCCAGCCGGGACACCCCGGAGTGGGCGAGCCGCTGGCTCAGCACGTGGATCAGCCGGTCGTCCTCGCCGAGCACTGGCGCCAGTTTGATGGCCTGCCGCACCGCCGGATTGGCGTCGGCGATCATCGCGGGGATGTCGACACGCGCGTGGTAGGCGTCGGCCAGCAGTAGCGGCACCACGACGCCGTCGGCAGGGGAGTCGACCAGCACGTCTCGCAGATTCGGCGAATTCTGTTCGCAGAACGCCACTTTGACGTCGACATCATGACGCAGTGCCGCGACGATACGGGCCACCTCGCGGGCGTTCGCCGCAGACCGCGGATCGGCACTGCCGTGCGCGGTGAGGATCAGTTGCACAGGAATCTCAGGACGCGTGCAGACCGCACTCGGTCTTGGCCAGACCGGCCCAGCGACCGCTGCGGGGGTCAGCGCCCTCGGCCGGCTTCTGGGTGCACGGTGCGCAGCCGATGGACGGATAGCCTTCGTCCACAAGCGGATTCACCAGAATGCCGTTGGCTTCGATGTACGCCTGCATGTCGTCATCGCTCCACGCGGCGATCGGGTTGACCTTCACCAGGCCGAACGCCTCGTCGAAACTGATCAGCGGGGCGTTGGCGCGCGTCGGCGCCTCGACGCGGCGGATGCCCGTCACCCACGCCGAGTAGCCCTTGAGCGCCTTCGACAGCGGCTGCACCTTACGCAGGTTGCAGCACCGGGCGGCATCGCTGGCGAACAGGTCCTTGCCGACCAGTTCGTCCTGCTGGGCGACGGTCTGCTCGGGTGTCACATTGACGATGTTCACGCCGTAGACGGCCTCGACGGCGTCGCGGGTACCGATGGTCTCGGCGAAGTGGTAGCCGGTGTCCAGGAACAGCACGTCGACGCCGGGATGCACCTTGGCCGCCATCTCGACCAGGACGGCGTCCTGCATGTTGGAGGCCACGACGTACTGGCCCGAGAAATTCTCCTCGACCCAGCGCAGCAGTTCCTCAGCAGTGGCGTCGGCCAGTTCGGCAGCGCCGCGCGCTGCCAGTTCCCGTAGGTCAGTTTCCGAAACGTCCGTCATATCAGCGGTCACCTCAAGTCAGCTTCGTCGGCCCGAACGGCCCACTGGGCAAAACGCTCTCCGGCCTCACGTTGTTTCACGAAGTTGCGCACGACACGATCGATGTAGTCGCCGAGCTCGGTGGCCAGCACCTTGTGCTGACGCAGCTTGCGCCCGAATCCGCTGTCCAGGCCCAGGCTGCCGCCCAGGTGCACCTGGAAGCCCTCCTCGGGACCGTTGCCGTCGTCGATCATCTGGCCCTTGAAGCCGATGTCGGCGATCTGGATACGGGCGCACGAGTTGGGGCAGCCGTTGAGGTTGATGGTGACCGGCACGTCGAGCTGCGAATTCAGGTCGGCGAGCCGCTGCTCGAGCTCCGGAACCAGCGACTGTGCCCGCACCCGGGTCTCGGCGAACGACAGCTTGCAGTACTCGATACCGGTGCAGGCCATCAGGTTCTTGCGCCAGTGCGACGGGCGGGTCTGCAGGCCCAGCGCATCCAGGCCGGCGATCAGTTCCTCGACCTTGTCGTCGGGCACGTCGAGGATGATCAGCTTCTGGTACGGGGTCAGGCGGATCCGGTCGGAGCCGGCGGCCTCGGCCAGGTCGGCGACCTTGGTCAGGATGGTGCCCGACGAGCGGCCGGCGATGGCCGCGACGCCGACGGCGTTCAGGCCGTTCTTCAGCTTCTGCACGCCGACGTGGTCGATGGTGTGCGGCACCTGCTCCGGCGCCGGGCCGTCGATGAGCTTGCGGCCGAGGTATTCGGTCTCGAGAACGTCGCGGAACTTCTCGACACCCCAGTCCTTGATCAAGAACTTCAGACGGGCCTTGGAACGCAGGCGGCGGTAGCCGTAGTCACGGAAGACCTTGGTGATGCCCTCCCAGACGTCGGGCACCTCGGCGAGCGGCACCCAGGCGCCCAGGCGCTGCGCCAGCATCGGGTTGGTGGACAGGCCGCCGCCGACCCAGACGTCCAGGCCGGGGCCGTGCTCGGGGTGGTTGACGCCGATGAAGGCGATGTCGTTGATCTCGTGCGCGACGTCCTGCAGACCCGAGATGGCGGTCTTGTACTTACGCGGCAGGTTGGAGAACTCCGGGTTGCCGACGTAGCGGCTGACGATCTCGTCGACGGCCCAGCTCGGGTCGAGCACCTCGTTGAGGGCCTCACCGGACAGCGGGCCACCGAGCACGACGCGCGGGCAGTCGCCGCACGCCTCGGTCGTCTGCAGGCCGACGGACTCGAGGCGGCGCCAGATCTCCGGCACGTCCTCGACGCGGATCCAGTGGTACTGGATGTTCTCGCGGTCGGTGATGTCGGCGCTGTCGCGTGCGAACTCGACCGAGATCTCGCCGATGGTCCGCAGCGCCGCGCTGGTCAGGGCGCCGCCGTCGCAGCGCACCCGCATCATGAAGTAGGGGGCCTCGAGCATGTCGGCGTTGTCGTCGCCGGTGTAGGTGCCGTCGTAGCCCTGCTCGCGCTGGGTGTACAGACCCATCCAGCGGTACCGCCCGCGGAGATCGTCCTTGCTGATCGACTCGAAGCCCTGCTTGGAGTGGACGTCGATGATGCGCTGCCGCACGTTGAGGGCGTCGTCCTCCTGCTTGAACACCTCGTTGGGGTTCAGCGGTTCACGATTGCCCAGCGCCCACTGGCCTTCGTCGCGGGTCTTGGTGGGTTTTGCTGTTGTCACTGGGTGGTTTCCTTCGCGCAAGAGCTGGCGTTGGATCACGCGTACACCGGGGGGGCTGTCCGGCACTGCCGATCCTGTGCCGGCTGAAAGATTCTGGTGGTCAGAACTAGGGCATCAAGGCAGCATCAAGGCAGACAGCAACAGCTGCATACGCGCTTGAAGTCGACATGCCGCCGCATTACCAATGCGGAACCGAGGGCGCGGTTGAGGCTGGCGGACACCCGGCCATTCTGCCATGAACAGGACATTCGGCCTAACCGGGCCAGGTTCGAAATCATCGCGAGCAAAATGGTGCCCCGGCCACGCACATTGCCCCCTGATCGCGCGATGGGACACTGGTTGCCATGACCGACGCCCACATCAGCGCTACCGGGCCGTTCGGCATCTACATCCACGTGCCGTTCTGTGCCACCCGCTGCGGCTACTGCGACTTCAACACCTACACCGCCAGTGAGCTGGGCGGAGCCAGTCCCGAGGGCTGGCTGACGGCGCTGCGCACCGAGCTCGCGATGGCCGGTGCCCAGGTGGAGTTGCCGGTCGACACGGTGTTCGTCGGCGGCGGTACGCCGTCGCTGCTGGGTGGTTCGGGGCTGCGGGCCGTGCTCGACGCGGTACGGGACAATTTTCGGCTCAGCCCCGGCGCCGAGGTGACCACCGAGTCCAATCCGGAGTCGACGTCGCCCGAGTTCTTCGCCGCGTTGCTGGATGCCGGCTACACGCGGGTTTCCCTGGGCATGCAGTCGACGGCGCCGCACGTGCTGGCGGCACTCGACCGCACCCACTCGGCAGGCCGCGCCCCGGCGGCGGCGCGGGAGGCGCTGGCGGCCGGGTTCGCGCACGTCAACCTCGACCTCATCTACGGGACGCCGGGGGAGTCCGACGACGATCTGCGCCGGTCCGCGGATGCGGCCATCGAAGCCGGTGTCGACCACGTCTCGGCGTACGCGCTGATCGTCGAGGACGGCACCGCGCTGGCCCGCAAGGTCCGGCGCGGCGAGATCCCGGCACCCGACGACGACGTGCTCGCGACCCGCTACGAGCTGCTGGACACACACCTGAGCCGGGCCGGACTGGACTGGTACGAAGTGTCGAACTGGAGCCGTCCGGGCGGTGAGTGCCGGCACAACCTCGGCTACTGGGACGGCGGCCAGTGGTGGGGCGCCGGGCCGGGTGCGCACGGTTTCGTCGGGGCCCGGCGTTGGTGGAATGTCAAGCACCCCAACGCTTATGCCGAGGCGCTGGCCGCGGGCAGGTTGCCGGTCGCGGACTTCGAGGAGTTGGACGACGCCACCCGGCACGTCGAGGACGTCATGTTGCGGTTGCGGCTGCGCAGTGGTTTGCCGGTCGCCGTGCTCACCGCGGCCGAACGGGACCGCGCCGAGGGTGCGGTGGCCGACGGTCTCGTGGCGGTCACCGACGAACGTCTGGTGCTGACCGAGTCCGGCCGGCTGCTGGCCGACGCCGTGGTGCGCACCGTCCTGGACTGAATCACCGGGCTGAACCCAGCGGGCGGGTCCTCGCATCCCACAACCAGTCGCTATGGTTAGGCAAACCTTAGTCTACGGGTGGAGTGGGTATTCCGATGACCGACGCAGAACCGTCGCCGCGTGCGCAGCTCAAAGCGGCGAAGCTCGCGGCAGCGCAGGACCGCGCGGCGCTCAAGGAGCTGCTGGCGCCGGTACGCGGCCGCACCGCGCTGGCCCAGTTGCTGCAGCTGATCGCGGCAGCAGCGACCGTGGTGCCGTTCATCGGCATCGTCGAGCTGGGCCGGTATCTGCTGGCCGGCGGTTCGATCGAGGCAGCCCGGGTGTGGACGATCGTCGCGGTCTTCATCGGCGGCGGCCTCGGCCTGCGCACCCTGGCCGGCGGCCTGGCGCTGACGCTCACCCACCACGCCGACGTCCAGCTACAGGGCGAGCTGCGCCGCCGGTTGGTGACCACGCTCGGACGGCTGCCGCTGGGCTGGTTCGGCGCGACGTCCTCCGGCGAGGTGCGCAAGGCCGTCCAGCATGATGTCGGCGAACTGCACCACCTGGTGGCGCACGCCGCGGTCGAGAAGACCGGCGCGCTGGCCACGCCGGCGTTCGGCCTGGCGTACTGCTGGTACCTGGACTGGCGGCTGGGGCTGCTGGCCATCGGCACGATTCCGATCTACCTCGTCGTCTACAGCGTCCTGATGCGCGGCGCAATGGCTCGCATGGCGCAGATGAACGAGGGCATCGCTCAGATCAGCGCGACCATCGTCGAGTTCATCGCCGGGGTCTCGGTCGTCAAGACGTTCGGGGAAACCGGCAAGGCGCACAAGCGATTTGCCGACGCCGCCGACGAATTCAACGACGGCTTCGCCGGATTCGTCGGACCCATGGTGCGGCTGCGTGCGGTGTCGTCGGTGTTCGTCGAGGCGCCGGTGGTGCTGCTGGTCAACCTCGCCGGCGGGCTGTGGTTCATCCGCAGCGGCTGGGTGACGCCCGTCGAGGTGCTGGGGTCGACGCTCGTCGCCGTCACCATCCCCACCGCGGTGCTGGCCGTCGGGTACTCCGCCGCCGCGAGCCGCCAGGCGGTCGCCGCTGCCGGCCGGCTGACGGCGTTGTTGTCCGCCCCCGCATTGCCGGTCGCCGAGAACCCGCAAGTGCCGCAGGGTAATTCGGTCAGCTTCTCGGGCGTCGAATTCTCGTACGACGGCACCAACACTGTCTTGCACAACATCTCACTGGAACTGCCCGCCGGCAGCATCACCGCGTTGGTCGGCCCATCCGGCAGCGGCAAGTCGACGCTCGCGACGCTCGTGCCGCGCTTTCACGACGTCACCGCCGGCGAGGTGCGCATCGGTGACGTGGATGTCCGCCAGATCGACCCCGCGGTGCTGTACCGGCACGTCGGTTTCGTCCTGCAGGACGTGCAGCTGCTGGGCATGAGTGTGGCCGACAACATCCGCCTGGGCCGTGCCGATGCCGACGACGATGCGGTGCACGCCGCCGCGCGCGCCGCACACATCCACGACCGGATCCTGGCCCTGCCCAAGGGGTATGACTCGGTGGTCGGGGAGGACGCGCACTTCTCCGGCGGCGAGGCGCAGCGCATCAGCATCGCCCGCGCGCTGCTCGCCGACACCCCGATCCTCGTGCTCGACGAGGCCACGGCATTCGCCGACCCCGACTCCGAGGCACAGATTCAGGCCGCGCTGTCGACCCTGATCGAGGGCCGCACCGTGCTGGTGATCGCCCACCGGTTGGGGTCGATTGTCGGCGCCGACAACATCGTCGTCCTGCGGGACGGGCGCATCGCCGAACAGGGCCGGTACGACGAATTGCTCTCCCGGGAAGGTGTTTTCGCGCGCATGTGGCAGACCTACACGGCCACCGGTGAATTGGAGGCGGCGCGATGACGATGATCAACGGGTTCCTGCGAATCCTCGGCCCGGAGCGCGGGCGGATGTACAGCTTCCTGGCCTGGGCCGTCGGTTACGGCCTGCTGCACGGTCTTTCGATGACGCTGCTGGTGCCGATCTCGCTGGCGTTGTTCGATGGTGACTTCGGTGCGGCGGGCCGCTGGCTCGTCGTCCTGGCGGCGGTGGTCCTGCTCAGCGCCGTCACGCACTACGTGCAGGCGGCGCGGTCGATGCGGATGGCCCTGACCACCATGCGGCTGCTGCACCACCGGCTCGGCGACCACATGGTTACCCTGCCGCTGGGCTGGTTCACCCGCGAGCGGGTCGGTCAGGTATCCCAGATCGCCGTCAAGGGCACGACTTTCGTCGGCACGAGCAGCGCGCACCTGGTGACGCCGCTGGTGGTCAACACCACCAGCGCGCTGACCGTCGTGGTCGGGCTGTTCGTCTTCGACTGGCGGATCGGCGTCGCCGCCCTGGCGGGTGGGGTGGTCCTGATCCTGGCCACCCGGGCCTCCGCCGCGTTGATCGCGTCGGCCGAGGCGCGCACGCATGCCGCCGAGATCGAGGTGAACTCGCGGGTCATCGAATTCGCGCGTTGCCAGCCGGTGCTGCGCGCGTTCGGCCGGACCGGGGCCGAATTCGATCCGCTGACCGGCGCGCTGGCCGAGCAGGAGCAGGTCGGCAAGCGGGCGTTGTGGGCCTCGGTGGCGGGCATGATGCTGAGCGGCGTCGGCGTGCAGGCGGTGCTGGGCGGACTCATCACGGTGGGCGTCTGGCTGGCCGTCGGTGGCGAGATCAACCCGGTGACGCTGGTGGCCATCCTCGGTCTGGCAGCGCGGTTCACCTCGCCGCTGTCGGAACTGGCCGAGTATGGCTCCGCGATGCGGATGGCCGGCGCGGAACTGGATCGGATCACGTCGGTGCTCGACACTTCGGCGCTCCCGGAACCGGCTGCACCGCAATCGGTTTCGACGCCCGGGCAGGTTGAACTGGACGGCGTCGCCTTCAGTTATCCGGGGCGTCGCGTGCTCGAGGACGTCAGCTTCGTCGCGGCGCCGGGCACCATGACGGCGCTGGTCGGCCCCTCGGGCTCGGGCAAGACCACCATCACCCGCCTGCTGGCGCGCTTCTACGACGTCGACGCCGGCGTGGTCCGCGTCGGTGGCGTCGATGTCCGGGACCAGAGCACCGCGGAGCTGATGGCCCAGCTGTCCCTGGTGTTCCAGGACGTGTACCTGTTCGACGAAACCCTGTGGGAGAACGTGCGGATCGGTGCGCCGGCCGCGTCCGATGACGACATCCGGAAAGCCGCCCGCACCGCCGGCCTGCAGTCCGTCGTGGACCGGCTGCCTGCCGGTTGGCAGACGCGGGTCGGTGAGGGCGGTTCGGCGCTGTCCGGCGGTGAACGCCAGCGCGTCTCGATCGCGCGCGCATTGCTGAAAAACGCTCCGGTGGTGCTGTTCGACGAGGCCACCAGCGCACTGGACCCCGAGAACGAACGCCACGTCGCGGCGTCCATCCGCGAACTGGCGGACCGCAGCACCGTCATCGTGATCGCGCACAAGCTGTCGACGGTCACCGCCGCCGACAACATCGTCGTGCTGTCCGACCGTGGCACGGTGGACGACAGCGGCACCCATGACCAGCTGATGGCGCGCGGTGGCCGCTACGCCGACTTCTGGGCGCAGCGGACGTCGGTCAGTGGGTGGACCGTCGCGACGCGGGAGGCGAAAGCCGGCGCTGGGTCCTGAATCACAGGGGCGGGCAGTGTTTTTTGGGTGAGGTTAGGCTAAATTAACTTTCGTGACTGCTGAAGCTATAGACGCGGCGTCGGTGACGCGCATTGCTTTGCCCGCCGACGTCGTCCCGGCCGATCTGATCGCGCAACTCGCAGCCGAACTTCCGGAGCGCTCCGGCGCCGACTATGTCGGCTACGAGCACTCGGGCGAGTGGGTGCTGGCCATCGGAGTGCGCACCGCCATCGAATTCGACAGCGACGAACTGCGGATCATCGACGCCGGCGGCGCAGTCGCCCGCCAGGCGTGGAGCGGCCGGCCCGGCGAGGTGCTCGGCGACGCCGTCGACCGCCTGCTCCTGGAGACGGACCGGCTCTTCGGTTGGGTCGCTTTCGAATTCGGCGCTTACCGCTACGGGCTGCAGCAGCGCCTGCCGGCGGGGACCCCGCTGGCGCGAGTCTTCGGCGCACAGACGCAGGTGGTCGTCACCGACGGCGAGGTGTGCGTGTCGGGCGACGCGGACATCGTGGCCGAGACGCTGAATCGTCTGCTGCAGTCGGGTATCCCGGCGGCCGGTGACACCCGCGCCGTCGACGTGAGCGTGGACGGCAGTGACTACCCGTCACGGGTAGCCGCCGCCGTCGCCGAGATCGTGGCGGGCGACTACCAGAAGGTGATCCTGTCGCGCCGGTTCGAGGTGCCGTTCGCGGTCGACTTCCCGGCCACGTACCGGGTGGGCCGGGCGAACAACACCCCGGTGCGGTCATTCCTGTTGCGGCTGGGCGGGATTCGCGCGCTGGGCTTCAGCCCGGAGCTCGTAGCCGCGGTGCGTGCCGACGGCACCGTGATCACCGAGCCGCTGGCCGGCACCCGCGCCTTCGGCCGCGGCGCGGATCACGATCGGGCTGCCCGCGCCGACCTGGAATCGAACTCGAAAGAGATTGTCGAGCATGCGATTTCGGTCCGCAGCTCGCAGGAGGAGATCGCCGAGGTGGCCAAGCCGGGCACCACGGTCGTCAGCGACTTCATGACGGTGCGTGAGCGCGGCAGCGTGCAGCACCTGGGCTCGACGGTGTCCGGCGAGCTGTCGGACCAGATGAACCGAATGCATGCGCTGGAGGCACTCTTCCCTGCGGTGACCGCCTCCGGCATCCCGAAGGCCGAGAGCGTCGACGCCATCATGCGGCTCGACGAGTCGCCACGCGGCCTCTATTCCGGCGCGGTCGTGATGTTCAGCGCTGACGGCGGCATGGACGCGGCGCTGACGCTGCGCTCGGCCTACGAGGCCGACGGCCGGACCTGGTTGCGCGCCGGCGCCGGCATCATCGCCGAGTCGACTCCGGACCGCGAGTTCGAGGAGACCTGCGAGAAGCTGACGACGCTCGCGCCGTACCTGGTGCCGCGCGCCTGAGTCAGAAGTCGAGGCCGGGCGGGACTTCGGCGGGTGGTTCGCCACCGGCTTCGCTGAACGCGTGCAGCGCGCGGACCATCCCCATGCGCTCACGCGGCGCCATGGCCTCGACGATCCGGGCGATCTCGGCACGGCGGCGTGCGCTCACGGTGTCCACGATGGCGCGTCCCCGGCGGGTCAGTTCCACGGCGATTTCGCGGCGGGAAGCCGGGTTCTGGTGGCGTTCGATCAGACCGGCGGTGACCAGGCGCTCGCTCATCCGGCCGATGGTCGAGGGCTGTACGTCGAGTTGAGCGGCGAGGGTCGTCAGATTGGTTGCGCCGTGTGCCGCCAGGATCGCCAGAACCCGAAGCTGGGGGACCGTCAACGTGTCGTCGACGACGGCGACCGCGCGGGCCGTGATGTCCAGGAGCAGGCGCGATGCCGTCACGAGAGCGTCGGTGATCGCGTCGACCGACGGCTCGGCGACGGTTCTCGGTTGGACGGACACCGCGGTTCCTCCTCGTTGATTAGAGGTAATTTACCAGCTCGCTAATTTTGAAGCCGTTACCAAACGGTGACCTGCGGGGTATGGTGCACCGGTGGACAAGCCCGGGTTAGCTACTGCGACGCGCGCACGGCGCCGCTGGTCGGTGGCTCTGGCGGCGCTCGTCATGCCGGCCGCGGCGTTCGTCACCGCGGGCACCGCGACGCAGGCGGTCACGACCGCCAGTGACGTGGATGTCTGCTGCGCGCAGGTCGTCCTGGCCGAGCGGGCCGCTTCGCATCCGGGGTCGCTGATCGTCGCCGAGGCCGCCGAGAGTTCTCGCGCCATGGTGCGCACCATCGCTTTGCCGGTGGGCGTCGCCGCCGAGCGCGGCCTGCAGGTCGACACCATTCTCGCCGAACGGGCCGTCAGTGCCACGTTCCCGGAGATCCACACCATGACCGGCGTCCGCCCGGACTCGCTGCGCTGGCATCCCGAAGGCCTGGCGCTGGACGTGATGGTGCCTGACTACGGGTCGTCGGCCGGCAAGGCGCTCGGGGACCGCATCCTGCGGTACGTGCTGGCCAACGCCGGGCGGTTCGACCTGAACCATGTGATCTGGCGGCAGGCGATCTACTTCCCGGACGGCACCGCGCACCGGATGCCGGACTACGGCGGCCCCGACGCCAATCACTACACGCACGTACACATCTCGACCAACGGCGGCGGCTACCCGACGGGCAACGAGTCCTACGTCTTGTCCGCCTCCGGGCCGACGTTGGTCAAGGGTTCATCGGCGCCGACCGTGACGTTCGTCAGCGCGCACTGAGTTCGACCCGCACTGAGCCGGGCCCCGGCGAGCGCACCGATGAAGAGCGCCAACAACATCCAGCCCGCGCTCGTGCCCAGCCCGTTCTTGGCCATCAGCAGTAGTGCCACCCCGGCCGCGCAGACCAGCACACCGGCCACCGTCGACGCGCGCCCCGTCGCCCGGACGCGCGCGTCCCACCAGCGCAGCGGATTGTGCTCGAGCGGGGACAGCAACAGGAACATGACCGTCATCGCCACGGCGAAGACCAGCGCGCGGATCGCGATGTTGCGCCAGAAGTATGGGGCTGCCGGATCGTAGGCGTCCAGGCCCACGGCATGCAGGCTGAACGTCGCGACGGCGATGGCCGCGATGTGCCACAGGTACAACGTCATCGCCCCGCTGTTGCCCACCACGATCAGGTACCAGATGCGGGGACGCTCGGCCCACCGGCGGACCGCACCGGCGCAGGCGATGAACAGACTGGACATCCAGACGCATTGCAGGGCAAGCAGCAGTGTGGGCGGGGTGACGTTCGACATCCGTTCCGTGCCGGTGACCACCAGTGACACGTCGTAGGGACCGTACGTGGCAACCAGCACCTGGACGGCCAGGGTGCCGACGGCCACGGCCAGCGCCGGCTTGGGTGCGGTGAGCCGGTGCGCGTACGCCGCGCCGATGACCATCGGAATCAGCCAGACCACAATCAGATTCGCCGCGCCGGCTTCCAGCATGTGCGTGCTGATCCGGGCCCAGTCGCCGAACGCCGCGGCCGCGATGAGGGCCGCGACGACCAGTGCGGCCGACCGCGCCGAGCGCAAGCGGGCCAAGGCGGGGACGAACGCCAGCACGATCAGGTAGGTGCCGAGGAACCACAGCAGTGCGACGGCCTCGTTGCCCAGGGCCGCGGCCGACTCGGCACCCATGGTGAACCGCACCACGATCAGGGCGACGGTCCAGGCGCCCAGGTACCACAGCGCCGGCCGGCAGAGGCGTTGCGCCCGGGTGAAAAGCCAGGTGCCCCAGGGTGTCCCGTCGCGCCAGCTGTGAATACCCGCGGCGGCTCCGGCGAAGAAGAACAACGGCATGACCTGGAGTACCCAGGTGGCCGGCTGCAGGCTGGGTACTGCGCCCAGGGTGTTGCCGATCTGGACGCCGTCGGCGGTGATGGTGGCAAGCAACAACGCGCAGTGACCGAACATCACGACCAGCAGCGCACCGAGGCGCGCCACGTCGATGCTGCGGTCGCGGTCGGGCGCGGTGCCGTCGATCACGGCGTGGAAGTCGGGCAACAATCTCGGCATGAGCTGATGATGCCCGAGTGCCGGGCGGCGCGGATGAGTGTGACTACTCAGACCCGCCGGCGACCACCGCGACGTCGGCGGCACCGTCATGCTGCCCGACGAACCGGCGAATGCGGGCCACCGCGAACACGATGCACAGCACCACGAGTGTGGGTCCGGTCGCGACGATGACGAACTGCGAGATGTCGACCGGGTAGTTGAAGATCATGTACAGCGCGAAGACGGGATAGAAGCCGCAGAGCAGCCCGAGCCCGACGCACAGCTGCGTGTGCAGCCGGTGCCAGTCCTGGATGCTCTGCTCGGTCCAGCCGCGTTCGGGCAGGGCCGGCTCGGCGAGCGCGGGGGAGATGACGCCGGCCATCTTCTTCGAATTCGGTTTGCGCAGCAGCCCGCTGATGGCGAACGACCACACCAGCAGTGACATGGGGACGAGCTCGAGGGCCTGCACGATGCGCGGGTTCTTGGTGGTCAGCGCGATGATCAGCGAGCACGCGGCGCCGACGATCACCACGACGTTCGCGGGCTCGACCTTGCGCTTGCGCACCATGGTCAGCGCGCCCTGCGCGGCCGCGGTGATGATGGCCCCGACCAACGCGAGGTACGGCTCGAAGTCGAACACACGCAGCACGTAGTACGCGACCAGCGGCGGAATGGTGTTGATCGCCGTGTTGACGATGTACTCGCGCAGGGTCTTCGGGGTGTCCATGCCGGCGTCGGCTTGCTGTGACATTCGGGTTGCTCCTGTGGCTGTTCGGAAGATCAGGCGGATGTGGCGGCCGCGATGGCCCGGGTGATGGCCTTCTTGTCGACCTTGCCGACCGCGGTCAGCGGCAGCGACGGCTGTGCGACCAGGGTGTCGGGCCGGCTGTGGACCGCGACACCGCGGCTGTCGAGGTAGCCGTTGAGGTCGCTGAGGCTGACGGCCGGCCCGCTGAAAACGACCACGGCACAAATCTTTTCACCGAGGTACGGGTCGGGCAGCGGGACGGCGGCCGCGGCCCGGATCGACGGGTGCGTGAGCAGATGTTCCTCGAGATCGAGCGCCGAGATGGTCTCCCCGCCCCGGTGGATGACGTCCTTGATGCGTCCGGTGACCTCGAGGTAGCCGTCGGCCCTGCGGCGCACGCGGTCCCCGCTGCGGTAGAAGCCGTCGGGGCTGAACGACCGCTCGTTGTCGGACGGCGCCCGGTAATAGCCGTTGAGGGTGTACGGCCCGCGTACCAGCAGTTCACCCTCGCCGCCGACCGGCACGTCGGCGCCCTCGTCGTCGACGATGCGCACTTCGTCGTCGGGGCACAGCGGTGCACCCTGGGTGTGGTCGAGCAGTTCGGGGTCGTCGCCGGGGCGGGTGTAGTTGATCAGCCCTTCGGCCATGCCGAAAACCTGTTGCAGGCCGGGTGTCAGCGCGGCGCGGGCGGCCGCCGCGTCCGGTGCGGACAGCTTGGCACCGCCGACCTGGAGCAGTCGCAACGTGGTGGGGCGCTGGGGCTCCCAGTCGCAGGCCAGCGTCCACAGGGTGGCCAGAGCGGGCACCAGAGCGCAGACGGTGACGCGGTGCCGGGCGATGGTGGCGAACGCGGACTCCGGGCTGGGGTCGGTGGTGAAGACCGTGGTGGCGCCGACGGACATCGCACCCAGCATCCCCGGGCACGACAGCGGGAAGTTGTGCGCAGCCGGCAGCACCGTCAGATACACGTCGTCACCGGTCATTTCGCACACCGCGGCGCTGGCGGTGGCGTTGTAGTAGTAGTCGTCGTGGGTGCGGGGGATCAGCTTCGGCGCCCCGGTGGTGCCGCCGGAGACCAGGAGCAGGGCGGGTTCCGCGGTGTTGATGGCTGGCGCGGCTGCCGGAGCGTGGCCGAAAAGGGAAGTCCAGCTGGTGAATTCGCCGGCGTCACCGTTGACGACCACGTGCCGCAGGCGTGGGTGTTCGGCAACCAGCTCGCGCGCCATATCGCGATAGTCGAAGCCGCCGAAGCGGTCGGCGATGACGAGGGCGACAGCGCCGCTGACCGTGGCGAAATGACCGAGTTCGGCGCGGCGATGAGCGGGTAGGCACATGACGGGCACCGCACCCGCGCGCAGCAGTCCGAACAGGGCGATGGCGAAGTCCGCGGTGTTGGGCATTTGCAGCAGTACCCGGTCGCCGGTTTCGATGCCGAGAGCGGCGAAGCCGGCGGCCGCTTCCGAGGCCAGCTGATCGAGTTTGGCAAACGTGTGTGACGCCGATGGGTCGACGATGGCGACGCGGTCCGGCCACTGGCGTGCGCCGTCGGACAACAGGCTGTCCAGTGGTTTACCGACCCAGTAGCCCGCCTCGCGGTAGCGCTCGGCGCGGTCGTGCGGGAACGGGACGAATCCGTTCAGCAAATGCTGGTCGGCCTCGGTGGAGACAGTGGTGCGCGTCACGGCGGATCCCTCGGGGTAGGCATGGAGGTAGCGGCAATATAGGGTAGCCTAATCAAAATTAGGACAGCCTGTCTTTAACGTGTTCGGGAGGGTTTTGTGGGCGTCGTGGCAGTGAATTCGCAGGCCATCCGCGAGGAGGTTGCCGAACTGCTGGGTGCCCGTGCCGACACCCTCGACCCGGGTGCCGACCTGATCAGCCAGGGCCTGGATTCGATCCGCATGATGTCGCTCGCCGGGCGCTGGCGGAAGCAGGGCATCGACATCGACTTCGCCGCCCTGGCCGCCGAGCCGACCATCGCGGCCTGGTCCGAACTGCTGTCCGCGGCGGGTGGCCTGCAGCGAGCCGAAACCTCGGCACCGCAGGATGATTCGGAACACGACCAGCCGTTCGGCCTGGCTCCGATGCAGCACGCCATGTGGATCGGCCGGGAAGACGACCAGCAATTGGGTGGCGTCGCCGGGCACCTCTATGTCGAATTCGACGGCCACGGCGTCGATGTCGAACGATTGACTGCCGCCGCAACGGCGTTGGCGGCGCGGCACCCCATGCTGCGCGTGCAGTTCCTCGCCGACGGCACGCAGCGCATCAAGGCGCTCGACGGCGACTTCCCGGTGACGGTCACCGACCTGCGGGACCTGCCGGCAGATCAGATCGCCGAGCAGCTGGCCGCCACTCAACGCCGCAAGGCGCATCAGCAGTTGACCGACCAGGTCTTCGAACTGAGCCTGACCCTGCTCCCGGATGGCAAGACCCGCCTGCACGTCGACCTGGACATGCAGGCCGCCGACGCCATGAGTTACCGCACGCTGATGGCCGATCTCGCGGCCCTGTACCGCGGTGTCGAGCTGGCTCCGCTGGCTTACACGTACCGCGAATACCGCATGGCCACAACGCAATCGGCGCAGGAGCCCAATCCGCGGGCCGATGCGGATCGGCAGTGGTGGGGCGAGCGGCTCCCGGAACTGCCCGACCCGCCGCGTCTGCCGCTGGTCCCGGTCGCCGAGCAGAACGACCCGCGGCACACCACCCGGCGCTGGCACTGGCTGGCCCCCGACGTCCGGGACGCGCTGTATGCGGCGGCCCGCCGGCGCGGGATCACGCCCGCGATGGCCCTGGCCGCGTCCTTCTCCGATGCCCTGGCCTGCTGGTCGGCCGGGCAGCGCTTCCTGCTGAACGTGCCGCTGTTCGGGCGCGACCAGCGGCACGCCGACGTCGACCGCCTGGTGGGCGACTTCACGTCGTCGCTGCTGCTCGACGTCGACCTCACCGATGCGGCCACCGCGACGGCGCGCTGTGGCGTCCTGCAGGACGCATTCCGCAGCGCTGCAGCGCATTCCGAGTACTCCGGCCTCGAGGTGCTGCGCGACCTGAGCCGGCACCGCGGCACCCAGGTGCTGGCCCCCGTGGTCTTCACCAGTGCCCTCGGCCTCGGTGAACTGTTCGGCTCGGCCGTGCTCGAGACGTTCGGCACGCCCGGGTGGATCAATTCGCAAGGGCCACAGGTGATGCTGGACGCCCAGGTGACCGAATTCAACGGCGGCGTGCTGGTCAACTGGGATGTGCGCGAGGACGCGTTCCCCGACGGCATCATCGACGCGATGTTCGCCCGGCACATCGCCGAGCTGGAGCGGCTGGCCGGCGACGACACGGCATGGGAGGCGCCCACCCCGGAGCCCATGTCAGCGGCGCAGCGTGCGGTCCGCGACGCGGCCAACAGTCGCACCGCGGCGCCCAGCGGCGCGGCGCTGCACACCGGCTTCTTCGCCTCGGCGGCCGCCCGGCCGACCGCCACGGCCATGATCGGCGAGGCCCGGCAGTGGACGTATGCCGAACTGGCCGAAGAAGTTTCGGCCGTGGCGTCGGCGCTGCAGGTCGCCGGTATCAAGCCGGGCGACACCGTGGCCGTGCTCGGACCCAAGGGCGCGGAGCAGATCATCGCGCTGCTGGCCATCATGGCCGCCGGTGGGGTCTACCTGCCGATCGGCGTGGATCAGCCCGCCGACCGTACCGAGAAGATCCTGGCCACCGGCGGTGTCCGGATGGCGCTTTACTGTGGCGACCTGGCGCCGTCGTGGAAGCCGTCGCTCACCGTGACGGAGGCGCTGCGAATCGGGCGCCGCGCCGAGGGACCGTTCGTCCCGGCCGCCACCGATCCGCACGAGTTGGCCTACGTGCTGTTCACGTCCGGCTCCACCGGCGAGCCCAAGGGCGTCGAGGTCACCCACGACGCAGCGATGAACACCGCCGAATTCCTGTACGGGCACTTCGACATCGGACCTGCCGACCGCTGCCTCGCGCTGGCCACCCTCGAGTGCGACCTGTCGGTGCTCGACATGTTCGCCACGCTCGCTACGGGCGGCAGCATCGTCGTGGTCGACGAGCCGTACCGGCGCGACCCCGACCGCTGGGCCGCCCTCATCGCCGAACACGGCGTCACGGTGCTCAATTTCCTGCCGGGCTGGCTGGAGATGCTCGTAGAGGTCGGTGCCGGGCGGCTGGACACCGTCCGGGTGGTGCTCACCGGCGGCGACTGGGTCCGGACCGCCATGGTCCGGCACCTGCAGGCGCAGGCCCCGGGTGTGCGCGTCGCCGGCCTCGGCGGCGCCACCGAAACCGCCATCCACGCAACCATCTTCGAGGCCGGCGAGCTGCCGGACTCCTGGTCGGCGGTGCCCTACGGCGTGCCGTTCACCAACAACGCGTGCCGCGTGGTCAACGAGGCGGGCCAGGACTGCCCCGACTGGGTGGCCGGCGAACTGTGGTTCACCGGGCGCGGCATCGCCTCGGGCTACCGCGGCCGGGCCGATCTGACCGCCGACCGCTTCGTGCGCTATGCGGGCCGAACCTGGTACCGCTCAGGGGATTTGGCACGTTACCGGCCGGACGGCATCCTGGAGTTCGTCGGGCGTGCCGACCACCGAGTGAAGATCAGCGGCTACCGCATCGAGCTCGGTGATGTCGAGGCCGCACTGCAGCGGGTTCCCGGCGTGCGTGCCGCGGTGGCCGGTGTGGTCTCCGGTGGGGAACGCGGGCATGACGTGCTGGCGGCCCTGGTCTCGGTCGACGACGCGGAGCTGACCGCCGAGCGCATCTCCGCGGCGGTGGCCGAACTCGTACCGCCGCACATGATCCCGCGACAGCTACAGGTGGTTGCGGCGATTCCGTTCACCGTCGGTGGCAAGACCGACCGCCGGGCCGCGGCCGGTCAGCTCGCGGCGCTGGTTCAGGCGGCCGACGGCGCCGGGCGGGCGCAGCCGGAGACCACGCTGGAGCGCGCCTTGGTGGCGATCGTCTCCGAGCTGCTCGCGGTCGAAGCTGGTGTCGAGGACGACTTCTTCGAGCTCGGCGGTGACTCGGTCCTGGCGACCGCCACCGTCGCGCGCATCCGGAAATGGCTGGACACCCCGACCGTGGGTGTGCCGGACATCTTCGCCGCCCGGACGGTGCGGGCGCTGGCTCAGCGGCTCACCGGCCGCGAGGACGGCAGCGGCCGACTGGACATGGTCGCCGAGCTCTACCTGGAGATTGCCGAGATGAACCACGACGACGTGCTCACCGCGCTGGATCCGTCGGCCGTCTCATGACCGACTTGCATACCGGCTCCGCGACCGAGCCGAAAAGCGCCTTCGCGCCCTGGATCAAGCACTACCCAGGAGCTGGTGACACCGGCGCGGTCGTGATCTTCCCGCATGCCGGCGGTGCCGCGGTCGCGTACCGGGACCTGGCCACCACCTTGTCGGGCAAGGGAATCGACGCGTACGTCGTGCAGTACCCGCGCCGCGCCGACCGGCTCGCGCATCCGGCGCATCCGACGGTCGAGCAGCTGGCCGCCGACCTGTTCGCCGCGGGCGACTGGTCGGGTGTGGGTCCGCTGCGCCTCGTCGGGCACTGCATGGGTGCGGTGGTGGCCTTCGAATTCGCGCGCGTGGCAGAACAGAGCGGCGCCACCGTGCACAGCCTGTGGGCGTCGGCCGGCCAGGCACCGTGCGATGTGGTCGACGCGCCGCCGCTGCCGACCGGCCCGCGCGAAATGCTTGCCGAGATGGTCGATCTCGGCGGCACCGACCCCCGGCTGCTCGCCGACGTGGATTTCGTGGAAATGCTGCTGATGGCGGTGGGGGCCGACTACGAAGCCCTCAACCGGTACGCGGGTGGTGGCCGCATCGCCGCCGACATCCACGCCCTCGGCGGACGCGACGACCATCGCATCGATCGGGACATGCTGCGCCGCTGGGAGAACCACACGTCGGGTGCCTTCACCCTGGCCGAGTTCGACGGCGGCCACTTCTACCTCAACGACCAGCTGGACACGATCGCGGAAGTGATCAGTGCGCGCTGAATCGATGGGCACTGACTCGGCAACGGACGACCCGGTGGTCATCGTCGGGATGGCGGTCGAGGCCCCCGGCGATGTGGACGACGCGGACAGCTACTGGCGGCTGCTGTCTTCCGGGCGAGAGGCGCTCGGCGCGTTCCCCGAGGACCGCGGCTGGGCCGTGCGCGACCTGCTCGCGGGCTCGCGCCGCGACGGGTTCAAGCGCATCCACAACCGCGGCGGATTCCTCACCGGCGCCGCACTTTTCGACCCCGCGTTCTTCGGTATCTCGCCGCGCGAGGCGGTGGCGATGGACCCGCAGCAGCGCGTCGCGCTGCGCGTGACGTGGCGGGCGCTGGAGAACGCCGGCATCAACCCCGATGATCTGGCCGGGCACGACGTCGGCTGCTACATCGGCGCCTCAGGCACCGGGTACGGCCCCGATCTCGCCGAATACTCCGACCTGAGTGGGCATCTGATCACCGGGACGTCGCTGGGCGTGATCTCCGGACGGATCGGCTACCTGCTGGGCCTCGACGGCCCGGCGCTGACGATCGACACGTCGTGCTCGTCGGCGCTGACCGCGTTCCATACCGCCGTGCAGGCACTGCGTTCGGGTGACTGCAGCATGGCGCTCGCCGGCGGTGTGTGCGTGATGGGGTCGCCGGGATACTTCGTCGAATTCGCCAAACAGCACGCCCTCTCCGATGACGGGCACTGCCGGCCCTACAGCGCGCAGGCCAGCGGCACCGTGTGGGCCGAAGGCGCGGGCATGTTCGTGCTGTCACGAAAGTCGGTGGCGCAGCGGGGCGGTCACCGCGTGCTCGCGGAGGTCCGGGCCAGCTGCCTCAACCAGGATGGCCGCAGCACCGGCCTGACCGCGCCGAGCGGGCCGGCGCAGGCGCGGCTGTTCGGCCGTGCGCTCACTCTCGCCGGTGCCCGGCCCGACCAGATCGGGATGATCGAAGGCCACGGCACCGGAACCAAACTCGGGGACCGCACCGAATTGAACTCGCTGGCGCAGACCTACGGTGCCACCGCGCCCGGCCAGGGCGCGGTCCTGGGCTCGGTGAAATCCAACGTCGGGCACAGCCAGGCCGCCGCGGGGGCGCTGGGACTGGCCAAGGTCCTGGTGTCGGCCGAGCATGCCACCATCCCGGCGAGCCTGCACACCGCGCAGGCCAGCGCCGAAATCGACTGGAGCGCACAGGGCTTACGGCTCGCCACCGCGCACACGCCATGGCCCGCCGTCAACGGTGAGCGCCTTGCGGCGGTCTCGGCGTTCGGCATGAGCGGCACCAACGCGCACGTCGTCGTCGCGATGCCGGAGGGATTGGTGGCGTGATGAGCCTTTCGCACTTTCCCGACGGCCGTGTTCCGGTCCTGCTCAGCGCGCACACCGAAGAACTCCTGGCCGCTGAGGCGACCGGCGTCGCCGACTACCTGGACCGGCATGGTGCCGTAGGCCTGGGCGCGGTGGCTGCGATGCTGCTGCGACTGCGCCGTCGCCGCCGGTTCCGGGCCGTGGTCCGGGCCCATGACGCCGCCGAGCTGGCTGCCGCGCTGCGGGCGCTGGCGGCGGGGGAGGAGCACCCCCTGGTGGCGGTCTCCGCACGGACCGCAGCGCCCCGCACGGCTTTCGTGTTCCCCGGCAACGGCGGCCAATGGCCGTCGATGGGCACCGATGCATACCGGCAGCTGCCGGTGTACCGCGCCGCGGCCGACCGGTGTGCTGCCGCGTTCGTCGCCGCGGGCATCGACTCGCCGCTGGCCTTCCTGGTGGACCCGGCCGGCCGGGAGTGGACGCAAATCCACAGTCAGAGCGCGCAGTTCACGTACGCCGTCGGCCTGACGGCGGTGTGGCGAGAGCTGGGCATCGCGCCCGACGTCACGCTGGGCCACAGCCTCGGTGAGATCGCCGCGGCGTACGTCGCCGGTGCCATCACGCTGGACGAGGCGGTCGCCGTCGTCATCGCCCGGGCTGGGGCACTCGACAGCCTGGCCGGCGATTTCGGCGCCGCGAGCCTGGGGATGAGCGTCGACGAAGCGCAGCAAGCGGTTTCGGACGCCGCCGGCTGGATGGAACTGTCCGTGGTCAACTCGTCGGCATCGGTCGTGGTGTCCGGCGATCGCAGCGCCGTCGCAGACCTGGTGTCCGACCTGCAATCGCGCGGCCGTTTCGCGCGCGTCATCGCCATGAGCTTCCCGGCGCACACCAGTGCGCTGGATCCGCTGCGCGCACAACTGCTTTCCGGCGTGCCGAAGTCGCAGTTCGGCGCCGGCGCGGTGCCGTTCATCGGATCGGTGACCGGCGCGGTGGTCGGCGCGGGTACCGAGTTCGGTGAGTACTGGTACCGGAACCTGCGGAACACCGTGCGCTTAGACCGGGCCGCCGCCGCGGCGCGCGACGACGGCGTCGAGGCCTTCGTCGAGATGTCAGCACACCCGGCGCTGTTGCACGCGCTCGCCGATACCGATGCGGCACTCATCGTCGGTTCGGGACGCCGCGACGAAAACCTCGCCGACGTGCTGTCCGACAACATCGCCACGGTGGCCGTGGCCGACCCCGATTACGACTGGGCCCGACACATCGAGCCGAATCAACCCCTGCTGCACGGATTTCCGCATGCTCCCATGGCGGCGATGCACCTCTGGGCGACTCCCGAACCGCTGCCCCCGGTCGCCGGACTGACGGTCAGTGCCGAGCAGTGGCTGCCGCAGCCGGACGAGACCGTGCCGCTGATCATCCGGCGCGCTGCCGTCGTCGAACTGCCGGGACCGCGCGGTGAGCTCGCCGACCATCTCCGCGACGGTGTGCGGGCCAACCTCGGCACGGTGCTCGTCGAGCCCGCCGACGCCGATCTGCTCATCGTCGTCGCCCCGATGCTCGACCACCCCGATACCGAAGCGGCGGTCACCGACCTCGCCGAGCTGATCGGCTGCGGGCTGTGCGACTACCCGAATGCCATCGGACCGCAATGCACCGACGTATGGCTCGTCACCGTCGGCGGCGAGCACGTGCGCGACGACGAGCCGGTGGCGCTGCCGGCTCAGGCGGCCGTCGCCGCCATGCACCGCAGCATCGGTTTCGATCATCCCGACCAGGCCTTCCGCCACCTCGACCTGGCATCCTGGGAACTCGACGCATCCGCGGCCACCGCCGTCATCGAAACCATGCTGGGCACGGGAACCGAAGTGGCGCTGCGTGATTCAAAGCAGTACCGCCGCGGTCTGCAGGCCCTTCCGGACGTCGATGCACCGCCGCCCGGGCTCCTCGACAACGTGGTGATCACCGGCGGCAACGGTGCGGTCGGCCTGCATTTCGCGCGGACCCTTGCCGCGGCGGGCGCCCGCCGCATCGTGCTGATGAGCCGCAGCGGCACCGGCGCGCAGCAACTGTCCGGCCTCGAGGGCACCGACGTGGTGTCGGTGCAGTGCGACATCACGTCGCCCGAACAGCTTTCGGCCATCGCGGCGACCCACGGCGGTGACGGTGCGACGCTCGTCATCCATGCGGCCGGCGCGGCCGCATTCGGCACCACGGTCGGCGCGGACGAATTCATCACCACCGCGGCCGCCAAAGTCGGCGGTCTGGCGCGGCTGGCCGAGTACTGGCCGCTGCGTCCGGACGCCCGAATCCTGGTGTGCTCGTCGGTGTCCGGACTGTGGGGCGGGCTCGGTCATGTCGCGTACGCGGCCGTCAACCGCATGCAGGATGTACTGGCCGGGCAGTTCCGCGCCAAGGGCCTCGACTGTGTGGCCGTGCGGTGGGGACTTTGGCCCGGTGCCGGCATCGTCGGTGCCGACGAGGTGGCGCGGATCGAGCGCGCCGGACTGCGGGAGATGGACCCCGACATCGCGATCGATGCGGCTCTCGGAACCGGCGCGCCCGCACCGCTGATCTTCAGCGCTGACGCCGAGCGGCTGGCCATGCTGCTCGGCGGCGCGCCGGTGGAAGCGGAACCGGCTGCACCGCAGCATGTTCCGGAAACCCTTGGCGCCGGTGCCGACGCCGAGGACGTCGTCCGTCATGAACTGTCGGCGGTGCTCAAACTGGGCGACCCCGCCGCCATCGACCTGACCGCGGCCCTGTTCGACCTGGGCCTGGATTCGCTGCTGGCACTGGACCTGCGCAAGCGACTGCGCCGGGGCACCGGCCGGTCCGTGCCGCTGGCCGGGCTGCTCAGCGGCATCACCGGTATCGAACTGGTGGATTTGCTAACCGATAGAACAGAGAAGGTGGAGAGCTAGCGTGACCGAGACCGACATCCGGGACCTGCGCACGCGAGGAGCAAGTGGGGCGGAAGACGCGCGCCTGGAGCTGTTGCGGCGCAAGCTCGCCGAGCGCGGCCTGCGGTCCCAGGGCCAGGCGCAGTCGAACGACGGGACGCCCGTCGTGCCGGTGCTGTCCGACGGCCAGCGCCGGATGTGGTTCGTGCAGACCGCAGACCCTGCTGGGGCACTGCTCAATGTCTGTGTGTCCTTTGCGATCACCGGCGCGCTCGACCACCAGCGTCTGCGGGAGGCGGTGCACGCGGTGGCCGGCCGCCACCCGGTCCTGCGCACCACCTACCGGGCCGACGCGACGGGCGAACCCGGGCTGACGGTCCACGACGACCTGGCGCCGGGCTGGAGCACGCACGACCTCAGCGAGCTGTCCGAATCGTCACGCGCCCTGCGGCTCGAGGTGCTGGCACAGCGGGAGTTCGGCACGCCGTTCCAGCTCGACACCGAATCACCCTTGCGGATCAGTCTGATTCGCACCGGGACCGACGAGCACATCATGCTGCTCACCGCACACCACATCGCCTGGGACGACGCCTCGTGGCAGGTCTTCTTCGCCGACCTCACGCGCGCGTACGAGGGCGAGCAGCTGGCCGAGGTGATTCCGGCCGCGGTGCCCGCGGACGACCACACCGAGGAACTCGAGTACTGGCGTTCGGTGCTCGTCGATCCGCCTGAGCCCCTGGAACTTCCGGGCCCGCACGGCTCGCTCGTGCCGACCGGTCACCGCTCGCAGCGCGTCACCCGGCGCATCGACGCCGACACCGTGGCCCGGATTTCCGAGCTGGCCCGCCAGACCGGCGCCACTCCGTACACCGTGCTGCTCGCGGCGTTCGGCACCCTGCTGCACCGCTACACCCACGCCGACGACATCCTGGTCGCCACCCCGGTCCTGAACCGCAGCGGCGGCACCGAGGACGCACTGGGCTACTACGGCAACACCGTGGCGCTGCGACTGCGCCCCGAAGCGCGCCAGAGTTTCGGCGAGTTCGTCACGCAGGCCAAGGACACCACGCACGGGGCCTTCGCCCATCAGCAGATCAACCTGGACCGCGTGGTGCGCGAGCTGAACCCGGACCGCCGCCACGGTGTGGAGCGGTTGGCCCGGGTGTCGTTCGGCGCCCGCGAGGCCGACGGCCGTGGCTTCAGCCCGTCCGGGATCACCTGCCGCCGGGCCGAGTACCGGGGGCACCAGACCCAGCTGCCGCTGGGCTTCATGGTGGAATTCGACGACGACGGCGCACTGGTCGAGGCGGAGTACCTGACCGAAATCCTCGACGCCGCACTGGCCGACCAACTGCTGCGGCACTACGTGGTGCTGCTGGAGTCCGCGCTGACCGACCCGGCCCGGGCGCTCGCCGAGCTCGATCTGATGGACGAGCACGATGCCGACTGGCTGCGCCGGATGGCCACCGGCGAACAGTTCAGCACCCCGGACACGACGCTGGCCGCGCTGATCGAAGCCCAGGCCGCGCGCACCCCGGACTCGGTCGCCGTCGCGTACGAGGGCCGGTACTACACCTATCGCGAACTCAACGCCGAGGCGAACCGGTTGGCGCACTGGCTGATCGGCCAGGGCATCGGCACGGAGGACCGTGTCGCGGTGCTGCTGGAGAAGTCGCCCGAGCTGGTGATCACGGCGCTGGCCATCGTCAAGGCCGGCGGTGTGTACCTGCCGGTCGACCCGACCTACCCCGAGGACCGGCTGTCGTTCATCCTGAGCGACGGCGACCCGAAACTGGTCATCCGCGAGCCGTTCACGGACCTCGACGGCCTGCGGGACGACAACCCGACCGATGCCGATCGGGTTCGGCCGCTCACGGCGGCCAACACCGCCTACCTGATCTACACCTCGGGTTCGACAGGGCTGCCCAAGGGCGTCCCGGTACCGCACCGCCCGGTCGCCGAATATTTCGTGTGGTTCGTCGACGAATACCAGATCGACGCCGACGAGCGCCTGCTGCAGGTGGCCTCGCCGAGCTTCGACGTATCCATCGCCGAGGTGTTCGGCATGCTGGCCTGCGGTGCGCGCCTGGTCATTCCGCGCCCGGGCGGCCTCAACGACATCGGGTACCTGACCGAACTGCTGCGCACCGAGGGCATCACCTCGATGCACTTCGTGCCCTCGCTGCTGGGGCTGTTCCTGTCCCTGCCGGGCGTCAACGAATGGCGCAGCCTCAAGCGGGTGCCGATCGGTGGCGAAGCGCTGCCGGGCGAGATTGCCGACAAGTTCCACGCCACGTTCGACGCGCTGCTGCACAACTTCTACGGACCGACCGAGACGGTCATCAACGCCAGCCGGTACCGTGTCGAGGGCAAGCAGGGCACCCGCATCGTGCCGATCGGCAAGCCCAAGATCAACACGCAGATGCACCTGCTGGACGATGCTTTGCGCCCTGTTCCGGTCGGCGTCATCGGTGAGATCTACATCGGCGGAACCCATGTCGCGCACGGTTACCACCAGCGCCCGGGCCTGACCGCCGAGCGTTTCGTCGCCGACCCGTTCACGCCGGGCGGCCGGCTGTACCGCTCGGGCGACCTGGCCCGGCTCAACGTCGACGGCGATATCGAGTTCGTGGGCCGCGCCGACGAGCAGGTCAAGATCCGCGGTTTCCGCATCGAACTCGGCGAGATCGCCGCCGCCATCGCGGTGGACCCCAGCGTCGGCCAGGCCGTCGTCGTGGCGAGCGACCTGCCCGGGCTGGGCAAGAGCCTCGTCGGCTACCTCACCCCGGCCGAGCGCGGCGACCTGGAATCGGTTGACGTGCAACGGATCAAGGCGCGGGTGGCGGCCGCGCTGCCGGAGTACATGGTGCCGGCCGGTTACGTCGTACTCGATGAAATCCCGATCACCGCGCACGGCAAGATCGACCGCCGCGCGCTGCCCGATCCGGACATCCAGTCCCGCACCGCATTCCGCGAACTGACGACTGACACCGAGCGGAAGGTCGCCGAGCTGTTCGCCGACCTGCTCGGCGTCGAGCAGGTCGGTGCCGACGACTCCTTCTTCGAACTCGGCGGACACTCGCTGCTGGCCACGAAGCTCGTCGCGGCGATCCGGGCGCGGTGCAACGCCGACATCGGGGTGCGTGAGGTGTTCGAGCTGGGCACCGTCGCCGAGATCGCTGCCCGGGTCGACACCGGGGCGCCGCGCAACCGACCGCCGCTGCTCGCGATCGAGCACACCGGCCCGCGCCAGATGTCGGCATCGCAACTGCGCCAATGGTTCCAGTACCGCATCGACGGTCCCGGACCGGTCAACAACATCCCGTTCGCGGCCCGGATCACCGGCCCGTGCGACGTCGACGCCTTCGTCGCCGCGCTCGGTGACCTGGTCGAGCGCCACGAGGTGCTGCGCACCACCTACACCGAAATCGACGGCGTGCCATACCAGGTCGTGAATGACCCGGCTCCGCTGCCGGTGCGCCGCGCGCGCGGCGCCGACGAGGAGTGGTTGCAGGCCGAACTCGACGCCGAACGCCGCTACGTGTTCGACCTGGAAGCGCAGTGGCCGATCCGGGCCGCGGTGCTGTCCATTCCGGGGCAGCACGTGCTGTCGATCATGGTGCACCACATCGCCGCCGACCACTGGTCGGCCGGCGTGCTGTTCACCGACCTGGTCACCGCCTACCGGGCGCGCCTCGAGCAGCGGGCACCCGAGTTCGCGCCGCTGCCGGTGCAGTACTCGGACTACGCGGCCTGGCAGGCGGCGCTGCTGGCCGACGAGTCGGGAACTCTTGCCGCGCAACGGGACTACTGGCGCGGCCAGTTGGCCGAACCGCCCGCCGACCCGGGTCTGCGTCCCGACTTCACCCGGCCGCCGGTGCTCTCGGGTGAGGGCGCGTCTGTGCCGTTCGTCGTCGATCCCGAGGTGCGGACCAAGCTGACGGCGCTGACCCGCGAACTCGGCATCACCGACTTCATGCTGTTGCAGTCCGCGGTGGCGGTGGCGCTCGCGAAATCGGGTGAGGGGCTCGACATTCCGCTCGGCACCCCGGTGGCCGGGCGCACCGAGGCCGAACTCGACGCGCTGGTGGGCTTCTTCATCAACATCGTGGTCCTGCGCAACGACCTGAGCGGCGATCCCACGCTGCGCGAGATTCTGGTCCGGGCCCGGGACACCGCGCTGGCCGCGTACGCGCACCAGGACCTGCCGTTCGATCACGTCGTCGACGCCGTCAGCCCGGCCCGGTCGCTGTCACGCAACCCGCTGTTCGGCGTCGTCGTGCATGTGCGCGAGGACCTGCCCACCGACCACGTCATCGATTCCCGCGCCGACGGCGACACCACGTTCACCGCGCTCGAGCCGACGTTCGACGTGGCACACGCCGACCTGTCGGTGAATTTCTTTGCCACCCAGGACGGTTACCGCGGGCACCTGATCTACCGCACCGATCTGTACACGGCGGAAACCGCGCAGCGCCTCGCCGACCGGCTGGTCCGGGTCATCACCGGCATCGCCGAGAACGCCGATCAGCGGCTGCGGGACCTGCGGGTCGATGAACCCGTCCAAGGCAACGACGGGGTGCAGGTGCTCGACGAGTGGCGCCAGCCCGTGGGCGTCGGCGTGGTCGGCGACATCTACCAGGATTCGGAGCCCACGGGCGACCGCGGCAGGTGGCTGGCCGACGGACAACTCGAGCGCATCGAGGCCCTCCAGTTGCGCGCGACGCGCACCCAGTCGGCAGTGGCCGAGCCCGCGCGTACCGACACCGAACGGGCCCTCATCGCCCTGCTGGCCGAGGTGCTCGACGCCGAAGCCGAGATCGGCCGGGGCGACGACTACTTCAGCCTCGGTGGTGACAGCATCAAGGCCGTGCAGCTGGCGGCGCGGGGCCGCGACGCGGGCATGAAGCTGACGGCCCGGATGGTCTTCGAGTATCCGACGGTGCACGAGTTGGCCGCGGCGATCGACGCCCGGTCGTCGGCGGAAACCCAAGGGGCACTGGGTGAAGACCGTGAGCACGCACCGATGACGGTGTCGGGCCTGTCCGCCGACGAACTCGCCGAGCTGACCGCATCGTTCGCGTCATCGTGGAACGCACCGCAGGAGCCGCAGTGACAACACTGCAACCGGCGCCCGTCATCGAGGACGTCCTGGCGCTCAGCCCGCTGCAGCAGGGGCTGTACTCGATGGCTCAACTCGATCAGGCGGATGACCCGTATCTGATCGCGATGTCCGCGGACATCGACGGCGACGTGGATGCGGCGCTGCTGCGGGACTGCGCGGCGGCACTGCTTGTGCGTCACCCCAACCTGCGGGCCAGCTTCGTGCAGGCCGGAGCCCGCACGGTGCAGGTGATCCCGAGTGCGGTCGACCTGCCGTGGCGGCAGCTCACCGCCGCGTCACCCGACGCCGCCGACGACCTCGAAGCCCAGGAACGGCGCCGGCCGTTCAGCCTGGAGCGCGGTCCGGCGATCCGGTTCCTGCTGATCGAAATGCCCGAACGGCGTTGGCGTTTCGCGGTCATCGCACACCACATCGTCATCGACGGGTGGTCGCTGCCGTTGTTCGTCGGTGAACTGCTCGCGCTGTACGCCGCCGGCGGCGACATCTCCGTGCTGCCTGCCGCGCCACGCCCGTACCGCGACTACATCGGGTGGCTCGCGGCCCGTGACCCGGAGGCCAGCCGCCGCCGGTGGCAGCAGCACCTGGCCGGGCTCGACGGCCCGACGATGCTGGCTCCGGCGCTCGGCTCCGGTGCACTCGGCGACGACCTGCCGCACACCACCGAAGTCAAGGCGTCCGCGGGCGAGACGCACCGTCTGGTCGAGGCGGCGCGGGCGCGCGGCGTCACAGTCAACACCCTCACTCAGATGGCCTGGGCGGCAATCCTGTCGGTGCTCACCGACCGGCGTGACGTCGTCTTCGGCGTCACGGTCTCGGGCCGGCCGGGGGAACTGGCCGGCGTCGAGTCGATGGTCGGTCTCTTCATCAACACCGTGCCGCTGCGAGTTCGGCTGGACCCACTGCGCCACGTCGGCGAGCAGTGCCTGGCCCTGCAGCGGGACGCCGCAGAGCTGCGCGAGCACAGCTACCTGTCGCACACCGAGCTGCGCACGCTCGGCGGTGTCGGCGAACTGTTCGACAGCCTCCTGGTCTATGAGAACTTCCCTCCGGGCGGCCTCGTCGGCAGCGGCGAATTCGACGTCCGCGGAGCGGCTTTCCGGCCCCGGGCGCTGCAGAGCCTCGCGCATTTCCCGGTGACCGTCGCAGCGCACCTGACCGACGGCGAACTGACCATCCTGGTCGAGACGAAAGACGGCGCCACCGGGCTGGTTCCACCGGAGAGCCTCGGCCGGCAGGTCCTCGCGGTGCTGCAGCGCCTCGTCGACGGCTGGGACCGCCCGTTGCGCGACGTCGGTATCCACCTGACGGCACCCGAGGTGGCAGCGCGTCCCGACACCACCGAAACCGGTGGCATCCACGAGAAGTTCACCGCCACCGCGCGCAGCAAGCCGGGTTCGGTGGCGCTGACCTATGACGGCGGCGCCCTGACCTTCCGCGGTCTCGACGAGGCGTCCGACCGCGTCGCCACCGAACTGCGGCGCCGCGGCGTGGGGACCGAGACGCCGGTGCCGGTGCTGCTGCGCCGGGGGCCCGACTACGTGGTCGCGATGCTCGGCGTGCTCAAGGCCGGTGGGTTGATCGTGCCGCTGGATCCGTCGATGCCCGCCGACCGGATCGCGGAGATCCTGGGCCAGACCAACGCGACGGTGATCGTGGACGACGCCCTGCTGGCCGCGGCGGGCAACCAGCCCACCGGCGAATTCACTCCGCTACCAACACATCCCAGCCAGGGCGCCTACATCGTGTTCACCTCGGGTACCACCGGCAAGCCCAAGGGCGTCATCGGTACCCACGCCGCGGTGCTGGCCTACGCCGCCGACCATGCCGACCGGGTACTGCACCCGGCGATGGCGAAAGCCGGTCGGCCACTTCGGGTCGCGCACGCCTGGTCGTTCACCTTCGACGCGGCCTGGCAGCCGTTGGCCGCGCTGCTGGACGGCCACGGTCTGCACATCGTCAGTGACGAGGTGCAGCGTGATGCCGAGGCATTGGTGGCGACCATCGGGCAGTACGGCGTCGACCTGATCGACACCACGCCGTCGATGTTCACGCAGCTGCAGGCCGAAGGTCTGCTGACGACGGTGCCGCTGACGGCGCTGGCGCTGGGCGGCGAAGCCGTCGACCCGAACGCGTGGGCCGCCATCCGCAACGAGTGCGACCGCACCGGCATGTCGGCCTACAACTGTTACGGCCCAACCGAAACCACGGTCGAAGCCGTCGTGGCCGCATTCACCGAGCACGACACACCCTCGATCGGACGCCCGACGACCGCGACGCGCGCCTACGTCCTCGACGCCTGGCTGCGGCCGGTGCCGGACGGTGTCACCGGTGAGCTCTACCTGGCCGGTGGGCAGCTCACGCGCGGCTACCTGGGCCGTGCCGGCGAGACCGCCGCGCGATTCGTCGCCGACCCGAACGCGCGCGGCGCGCGGATGTACCGGACCGGCGACGTGGTCCGCCGCGACCCCGCGACCGGTGGCCTGCAATTCCAGGGGCGGTCCGACAATCAGGTGAAGATTCGCGGCTTCCGGGTGGAACCCGGTGAAGTCGCCGCGGTCTTGCACGCGCACCCGGGCGTGCGGCACGCGCACGTCACCGTCCGCCGGCACGGCAGTGGGCCGCGCCTGGTCGCCTATGTCGCCGGTGCGGCATCCGCCACCGAGCTGCGGCGCATGCTGACGTCCCGGCTGCCGAGATACCTGGTGCCGCACCACATCATCGCCGTGGACGAGATTCCGCTGACGGTCAACGGCAAAGTCGACGACGCCGCATTGGCCGCGATGGATGCCGCCGCCGGCACCGGGCAGGCCGCAGCTCCGGCCACCGCGACCGAACTGGCCGTGGCCGAGTTGTTCGCCGATGTCCTGGAGGTGGCCGATCCGGCCGGACTCGACGTCACCGCCGATTTCCTCGATCTGGGGCTCGACAGCATTGTCGCGCTGTCGGTGGTTCAGGCCGCGCGCCGCCGCGGTCTGGCCGTGCGTGCGCGGATGATGCTGGATTGCACCAGCATTCGCGAACTGGCCGACGAGCTGGACGCCGAGAACGAACTGGCCGCCACGGCGGTCGAGGAGGCGGGCCCGGTACCCGTGCTGCCCAACGTGCATTGGCTGTATCAGTACGGCGACGGCCGCCGCCTGGCCCAGACCCAGGCGGTGCGGCTACCGGATGCCATGACCGCCGAGCAGTTGACCACGTTGCTGGACAACGTCATTGCCGCACACCCGGCCCTGCGCAGCCGTCTGGACCGGGCCACCATGACCCTGGTCGACCATCCGGTGGACAGCGTCCTCTCCGAGGTCAGCGTCGACGGCGACGTCGTGGCCGCGGTCGCCGAGCAGACTGATCTCGCGGTCGGACGGCTCGACCCGGAGCAGGGCCGCCTGCTGCAGGCGGTGCTGCTGAACACCGAGTCCGACGGCAAGGTGCTGGTCCTGAGCGCGCATGTGCTCGCCGTCGACCCGGCGTCCTGGCGAATTGTGCTTGGCGAGCTGGAAATCGGCTGGCACGCAATGAATTCCGGTGCCCAACCGGCAATCATCCGCGAACACACCAGTTATCGGGCCTGGTCGCGGCTGCTCGCCCAACGGGCGCAGGATCTCGACACCGTGGACTTCTGGGAAGCGCAGGTCTCCGGCCCGGATCCCGCACTCGGCAGCCGCCGGGTGCGGCCCGAGACCGACTGTGCCGCACACGTCGTGGTCGCCATGGCGATCATCGACCCGGACCTGACGGCGCGCCTGCTCGGGGCCGGCCAACCGGTCACCGATCTGCTGGCCGCCGCGACCGCTCGCACGATCACCCGCTTTCGGCAGCGCCGCGGCCAGGACACACCCGCTCCGCTGGTGGCGCTGGAGACCCACGGTCGTGCGGACACCGTCGTCTCCGGCGACGAGGTCGACACCGGCGACACCGTCGGACTGTTCAGCGCCATCTACCCGGTGCGGATCAGTTCCGAAGCCCCGCACCAGGTCAGCGCCGAGATCGCCGCGGTCCCCGGCCATGGCATCGACTTCGGGCTGCTGCGCTACCTGCGTTCGGATACCGCCGAGCGGTTGTCGGCCCACCCGGAACCTCAGGTGCTGCTGAACTACCTGGGCCGGGTACACCTCGGGGCCAGCGGTGCCGCACTGCAACTCGACGGTGCGCTGCTGGCCGGCGCATCACCGGTACCCGAACCGAATTACGCCGTGCACCACGAGCTGACCCTGATGGCGGGCATCGTCGACCATGAGGGCACCACGATGCTCGGTGTCCAATGGCGCACGGTGCCAGACATTCTCAGCGCAGACGACATTGCCGAATTGCAACAGCTGTGGGAATCGCAGCTCAGGGAAGTGGTGAAATGAGCGAGACCCGAAATACCTTGGCCGTCATCGGCGCCGGCGCCAAAGCGGTCGCCGTGGCCGCCAAGGCCGCCGAACTGCGGGCCATGGGCATGGACGCGCCCGACGTCATCGCGGTGGAACGCCTCGGCGTCGGCGCCAACTGGCAGGCCGCGGGCGGCTGGACCGACGGCCGGCACCGGCTGGGCACCGGCCCGGAGAAGGACGTCGGCTTCCCGTACCGGTCGGCGCTCGTGCCGCGCCGCAACGTCGAACTCGACGAACGGATGATGCGGCACAGCTGGCAGTCGTACCTGATCTCGACGGGACAGTTCGCCGAATGGATCGACCGCGGCCGGCCCGCTCCCACGCACCGGCGCTGGAGCCAGTACCTGGCGTGGGTGGCGGAAAGTGTTGCCATGCAGGTGGTCACGGGCGAAGTCACCCAGCTGTCGGTGGACGGCGGCCAGTGGGTGCTGCACTGCCGCGATCAGCAGGTGCGCGCCGACGGCGTGATGATCACCGGACCCGGACAGGCCGAGCGCTCCATCCTGCCGGGGCATCCTCGGGTGCTGTCGATCGCCCAGTTCTGGCACCGCGTCGCGCAGGACGAGCGCATCAACGCCGAGCGCGTCGCCGTCATCGGCGGTGGCGAAACCGCTGCCACCATGCTCGATGAGCTGTTCTCGCACCGGGTTTCGACCATCACGGTGATCTCCCCGGGCGTTACCCTGTTCACCCGGGGCGAGGGCTACTTCGAGAACACCCTGTTCTCCGACCCGACGGGCTGGGCCGGGCTCAGCATCTCCGAACGCCGGGATGCCATGGCCCGCACCGACCGTGGCGTGTTCTCCGCCCGCGTCCAGGATTCGCTCTTGGCCGACGACCGCATCCGGCACCTACGCGGCCGCGTCGCCCATGCCGTGCCCCGCGAAGATCGAATCCGGTTGACCCTGCAGACCGAACGCGACTCCGGCTGCCTGGAGACGGTGCATGGCTTCGACCTGGTGATCGACGGTTCCGGTGCCGATTCCATGTGGTTCGCGCCGCTGCTGAGTCAGGACGCGTTGGACGTGTTGGAGCTCGGCATCGGTGCGCCGCTGTCGGCCGACGCGCTGCAGCGGTCCATCGGCTACGACCTCGCCGTCAGCGGCGTCACGCCGAAGTTGTTCCTGCCCAGCCTGTCCTGGCTCACGCAGGGCCCCGGATTCCCCAACCTCAGCTGCCTCGGTCTGCTCAGCGACCGCGTGCTGGGTGCCGAATATTCCACTCCATCCGTGAGGAGAAGCGATGAGCAGCAATCCGTTCGATGACGAGAACGGTTCGTTCTACGTCCTGATCAACGACGAAGAGCAGCACAGCCTGTGGCCGGTGTTCGTCGACGTGCCCGCCGGCTGGCGGGTGGTGTTCGGTGAGAGCACGCGCGCCGACTGCCTGGCCTACGTCGAAGAGACCTGGACCGACATCCGGCCCAAGACTTTGCGCGATTCTCTGGTCGGCTGAGCCGACGCGGCGAGCCGGTCGACCACGCTGCCCCTAATTGGTCCTGTAATCAGGGCGCACTTTTCCGAGTGCGATGCGCCGTCACTTCAGGATCAACGAGCCCGGGCGCCGAAATCGAGTTGACCCTGCGTTGTGGGCGCGGTTGTGCGAGTACGCCTCAGCGGAGGCGGGATCAGCGGCCGGCACCACGTTCGTTTGTCCCGGTAAAGTCGGATGGCCAGAGCTGACCAGGGGAGTGCAGCAATGACATATCCGGATCCGCGGTATCCGCAGCAACCGCCGCGGCAGCCGTATGCCCAGCAGCCGTACCCCTACGCGCCGCAGCCGTACCAACAGCCCTACGGCTACCCACAGCAACCGCCCCCGCCGCAGAACAACGGCAACTCCGCAGGCTGGCACGCCGCGAGCATCGCGCTCGCCACGTTGTTCCGCGGCACCTACCGGCTGGGTGGCAGCGCCCGCAGCCGCGTCGTCACAGCGTTGCTGTGTATCGGCATCGGGCTCGTCGCGCTGGTGCTCGTCGTGCTGGTCGGCACGTACTTGCGCTAGCGCGCGGTCATTCGCCGGTGGGCGAAAGCTGCTGCGACAGGGGCACATCCATGTCGTACACCCGGGCGTGCAGCACCACCCGGTTCCGCAGCGCGGACCGCACCGCACGGTGCAGGCCGTCTTCCAGGTAGATCGTGCCCTGCCAGCGCACGGCATGCGGGAACAGATCGCCGTAGAACGTCGAATCCTCGGACAGCAGCCGGTCCAGGGCGAGCACGGTCGTCGTGGTGACGATTTCGTCGAGACGCAGCTGGCGCGGCGGAATCTGGGCCCATTCGCGGTAGCTCAGCCCATGCTCCGGGTAGGGCTTTCCGTCGCGTACCCCTTTGAAAATCATGAGTAGATCACTCTGCAAGCTCCCGGTGAGCCGAGCGGGTCCGCGGTGACAGCATCGGCATACAGCTGACCCTAGCGGGTCGACCGGGCGTTTGCCGAGGCATCCGGCCACCAGATACCCCCGAATGACGTCGGTCGCCCGCCCGAATCCATCGTCACCGTAAAATGGCGATGGAACTGGAGGTGACGAATGGGTAGTGCCGACGACCGTCGCTTTGAAGTGCTGCGTGCCATCGTTGCCGACTTCGTCTCCACCAAGGAGCCCATCGGCTCCAAGACGCTCGTCGAGCGCCACAACCTCGGCGTTTCGAGTGCCACGGTCCGCAACGACATGGCCGTGCTGGAGGCGGAGGGCTACATCACGCAGCCGCACACCAGCTCGGGCCGGGTGCCCACGGAGAAGGGCTACCGCGAGTTCGTCGACCGCATCGACGACGTCAAACCCCTGTCGTCCAGCGAGCGCCGGGCCATCCTGAGTTTCCTCGAATCCGGCGTCGACCTCGACGACGTGCTGCGCCGCGCCGTGCGGCTGCTCGCGCAGCTGACGCGACAGGTCGCCATCGTGCAGTACCCCACGCTGTCGCGCTCCACGGTCCGCCATCTCGAGGTCGTGGCGCTCACCCCGGCCCGGCTGTTGCTGGTGGTCATCACCGATACCGGACGGGTTGACCAGCGCGTTGTCGAGCTCGGCGACTCCATCGGTGAGCACGAGCTGTCGCAGCTGCGGGAGCGGCTCGGTGCGGCCCTGGAGGGCAAGCTGCTGTCGGCCGCGTCGATCGCGGTGGCCGACCTGGCATCGCAGATGGACGGGCACGGCGGCCTGGGCGACGCGGTGGGCCGCGCGGCGACGGTCTTGGTCGAGACGCTGGTCGAGCACCAGGAGGAGCGGCTGTTGCTCGGCGGCACCGCCAACCTGACGCGCAACACGGCCGATTTCGGCGGGTCCCTGCGGTCGGTGCTGGAGGCGCTGGAGGAGCAGGTCGTGGTCCTGCGGTTGCTGGCCGCCCAGCAGGAGGCAGGTAAAGTCACGGTACGCATCGGCCACGAAACCGAGGCCGAGCAGATGGCTGGGACGTCCGTCGTGAGCACCGCCTATGGCAGTTTGGGCAAGGTTTACGGCGGCATGGGCGTGGTGGGCCCCACCCGGATGGACTATCCGGGGACCATCGCCAACGTCGCGGCCGTCGCCCGGTACATAGGCGAGGTACTGGGCACCCGGTGAGGGTGCCCAGCAGTTCGAGAGATTAGGCAAGGTTCTTAGGCGTGGCACGCGATTACTACGGCCTGCTCGGCGTGAGCAAGGGCGCCAGCGACTCGGAGATCAAGAAGGCCTACCGCAGGCTGGCCCGGGAGCTGCACCCCGACGTCAACCCCGACGAGGGCGCCCAGCAGCGGTTCGCCGAGATCAGCACCGCCTACGAGGTCCTCAGCGACCCGGAGAAGCGGCGCATCGTCGACCTCGGCGGTGACCCCATGGAGAGTGGCGGAGGCGGCGGCGGTGCCGGTGGCTTCGCCGGCTTCGGGGGTCTCGGCGACGTGTTCGAGGCCTTCTTCGGTGGCGGCGCGTCCTCGCGCGGTCCGATCGGCCGGGTGCGACCGGGCTCGGACTCGCTGCTGCGCCTGCGGCTGGACCTCGAGGAGTGCGCGACGGGCGTCACCAAGCAGGTCACCGTGGACACCGCGGTGCTGTGCGACCTGTGCCAGGGCAAGGGCACGCACGGCAATTCCCAGCCCGCCCGGTGTGATACCTGCCACGGCCAGGGTGAGGTGCAGACGGTCCAGCGCTCGCTGCTCGGCAACGTCATGACATCGCGTCCCTGCCCGGTGTGTGGTGGCGTCGGCGAGGTCATTCCCGACCCGTGTCACCGCTGCGGCGGCGACGGCCGGGTGCGCGCGCGGCGCGACGTCAGCGTCAAGATTCCGGCCGGTGTCGGTGAGGGCATGCGGGTGCGTCTCGCGGCCCAGGGCGAGGTCGGGCCGGGCGGTGGACCCGCCGGCGACCTGTACGTCGAGGTGCACGAGCAGGCGCACGAGCTGTTCCTGCGCGACGGCGACGACCTGCACTGCACCGTCTCGGTGCCGATGGTCGACGCCGCACTGGGCACCACGGTCACCGTCGACGCCATCCTCGACGGGCCCACCGAGATCACCATCGCGCCGGGCACCCAGCCCGGTTCGATCACCACCATTCGCGGCCACGGCATGCCGCACCTGCGGTCCGGGGTCCGCGGCAACCTGCACGCACACATCGACGTCGTGGTGCCGACGCGGCTCGACAACCGTGACCTGGAACTGCTGCGCAAGTTCAAGGAGCAGCGGTCCCGCGACGTCACCGAGGTGCGGTCGACGCAGGCCGTGGCCGGCGGCGGGGGCGGCCTGTTCAGCCGCCTGCGCGAAACCTTCAGCGGCCGTTAGCCTTCGGGGCCCTTGGTGAGCCGGGCACTGTTCTACATCGACGCGGTACCCGAGGTCGGCGGCCTCGCCGTCGTCGATGGCGACGAGGGATTCCACGCGGCGACGGTGCGACGCATCCGTCCGGGCGAGGAACTCGACCTGTCCGACGGGGCCGGGACGTTGGCGCACTGCGTGATCGAAGATGCCGTGAAGGGCCGGTTGACGGCACGCGTGCTGTCGGTCACCGAGGTCCCGGCCGCGGTGCCGACGGTGACGGTGGTCCAGGCCCTGCCCAAATCCGACCGCTCCGAGCTGGCCATCGAATTGGCCACCGAGGCCGGCGCCGACGCCTTTGTGGCATGGCAGTCCGAGCGCTGCGTCGCGCGCTGGGACGGTACGGCCAAGGTGGAGAAGGGTTTACGACGCTGGAGTGCGGTGGCCCGGTCGGCGGCGCGGCAGTCCCGTCGCCCGTACGTGCCGTCGGTCAGTGGCCCGGTGTCGACTGCTGAGCTGGTGGCCTCGATCGGAGCGGGCGTCACGTTGGTCTTGCATGAATCAGCGGAAGTGCCATTGCGCGAGGTGGTTTCGTCGTCCACCGAGGCGGTGACGCTGATCGTGGGACCGGAAGGCGGTATCACCGACGGTGAGGTGGCGGCGCTGGTGGCCGCCGGCGCCGTCGCCGTTCGGCTGGGACCGTCGGTGTTGCGGACGTCGACCGCCGCCGCCGTCGCGTTGGGCGCCTTGGGTGTGCTGACGCCGCGCTGGCAAGTCTAGAACTCAGCCCGGCCGACGAACCTCATACTCGCCCAACCACGTTCGGGCAGGAGCTCGGCTATCGATGCTCACCGCGGAGGTAGGCCGCCTGTGCCTCGGCGACCGCGTCGTCGGCCTGTTGCGGTGTCGGCAGGTCGGGTGCATTGGTCTCGATGATGGCCTCGACGCGCTCGTCGTCGAGTCCTTCGGCCGCGAGGACGCCTTCGATGAGTGCCCGTTGTACCGCGCGGCCCTTCATGTTCGCGAGCTTCGCGGTCGCGAGGATGCTGCGGGCGAGTTCGGTCTCGGGCATCGAGGCCGCCTTGGGGGCCAGCTTGATCCGCTGGATGGATCCGGCGATGGACGCCTCGGCCGTGACGTTGCCGGCGGGATCGGACACCGCGAACACCACCACCCGAGGTGCGTCGTCCGGCGTTTCGTCGTCATCCGAGGCGCCACCGGTTTCCGGCTCCATCGCGTCCGCGTACGAACCCGCCGTCTCGTTGTCGTACGTCTCGTCATCCGACGTCACCAGGTGGTCGAGACCCGAATCGTCCGGGTCTGCATCTTCACCGCCCTCGGTGGCGAAGTAATCGAGCGAGCTCTCGGGTTCGGCGAGATGCTCGTCGTCGTCGTGGTCGTCCCAAGAATGGTCTGACATCGATCAGATCTGCATCTGCTTGCCGAGGTTGGAGCCTTCCTGCGCATCCGTCTGGTCGTATTGCGCCGCGGCCTTGGTCAGATTCGAGGCCAGGTTGCGCGACTTGTTCATCATCTGCTCGCAGGCGGCCTTGCGCGCGTTGTTCGCAGCACTCAGTGCCGATTGCGTCGACATGCACAGCGGCCCGTGGGTCGCGAGCACCTTGACCTCGACGTAGGACGTGGTGTTGCCGGCGGCGCTGAACGTCGCGGCCGCATCGGTCTGTTTGGTGGAGAGCGCCTGCAACTCTGAGGTCTCCACGGTGAGCTTGCCGCCCATGTGTTGCTCCTTTCGGAAAGCCGGAAAAACTAGGTTTCGGTCGTGATGCGCGGGGGCGCAGTGGGATTCGACGGATCGAGGCTCACGTGTACGGGGCCTTTGGCGGTGTCGGGATCGACGGCCACCTCGACGTGGTGGGCGCCGTCGTCGAACGACACCTGGATGGGCGCGCGTCCTGCAGGCGACTCCGACCCGGCGGCCGCGCCGGGCGGATTCTCCCCGGCGGCTTGGGCATTGGGGTCGGCGGCCGGGTCGTCCGGCTTGCCGTCGCCGTCCTTGTCGGCACCCGGCGCGTTCGGGTCCTGTGCGTTCGGATCCTGCTTGCCCTGTTGGGCGGCCTGCGCCGCCTGCGTCGCGGTCTGCGCCGCCTGGCCGGCCAGTCCGGCGAGGGTGCCGAGGAGACCACCGCCCCCGCTGCCGGAGCCACCGCCGCCCATCTGTGGCAGCGACGGCATCCCGCCCATGCCGGACCCGGCGCCGGTGCCGGCACCCGATGCCGCTGGGGCGGAGGGCATTTCGGGCACCTCGGGCATCTTCGGCATGTTCGGCGCGCCGCCGCCGGAGCCCGACCCGCCACCGGAGCCTGACCCGCCGCCGGAGCCCGAACCGCCGCCACCGCCCGTGCCGGGCGAGCCCGTCGGGTTGCCGGTGCCGGGCGGGTTGTTCGTGGGCGGGCCGTACGGCGAATTCGTCCCCGGCCGCCCCGGCTGGTTGGGGTTGCCGGGCGCATTGGGGTCGGCGTTGCCGAAATCCGGTCCGTCGCCCGGCTTTTTCGCCGGTGGCGGCGGCATGGTGCTCAGCGGCGGGGCGTGCGAGGCGCTCTGGTACATACTTGTCGCCTGGCTCAATTGCGCTGCGTTGCTCGAGGATTGAGCCATCATGTTGTTCATCGTCACGGCCGAAGCCGCGGCGGCGACGGCAACCGACGCGGCCTGCAGCGCGAGCGACTCGGGGGCGCCGATGACCGTCGCCTCCAGCGCGAGGCAGACGGGGATCATCGCGCCGAGGCAAGTGGCGATGTTGTCCATCTGCTGGCGGCCCGCGTCGACCTGTTCGGCTTCGGCGCTCAGGATTTGTACGACGAGATTGTCGGCCTGCAGCAGCTGTTCGGCGCTGCCGATCTGTTCGGCGTTCCGGTTGGAGTAGGCCGTGGAAGAGGTGCCTTGCCACACGGTCGGGTAGGCGCTGCTGAGTCCGTCGCCGGCGGCCTGGAAGAGCTCGGCGCCGTCGGAGAACGATTCCCCGGTGTCTGGATCGCCGATGCCGAAACCGAGCCCCGCGAAGTCCAGGGCCCACAAACCGCCCTCGATGATGGGTGTGCCCGCGGCCGCGGGCATGAGCATCTTGGCGACGTCGCCGGCATCGCTGAGCAGCCCGACGGCGCCCATCGGATCGCCTTCCATCAGCTTCTTGACGTTGTCGGCGATGTCCGAGGCGGTGTCCAGGACGTCGTTGGCCTTGTCGAGGATGTCGTTGATCTTCTCGCCGAGGCTCGGGCTGTCACCGCCGTCGTGGTCGCGCCGGTGCGAGTTGCCGTCGTGATCGTCGTGGCGCCGGGGGTTGTGGTCGTTGCGGTCGTTGTGGTTCGGCCGGGGGATGCGCACCGTGGGCTCGTCGTCGTGGCGCGGATGGCGGTTGTGCGGCGTATGGTGCGATCCGCCGTGATTGCCGCGACCCCTACCCATGCAGAACCCTCCCCGATTCCTCATCGCCCCGGCGGACCCTCGCCGGTGAATTTGAGCCTAACAGCGGCGAACACCCCTCCATTGCGCTAATTCGGAACTCTGTGGGGCGGTCGGAAGGGCCGAACCGTGTGGCCTGGGTTACAGCAATTCCTGCCAGTAAACACTAATTTCCTGCCAGCGGAATTAATCCTTTGACCTGCCTGTTTACATGGATGTCACAGCGACTCGGGTCGCAAGGTGGCAAAGACGGACAGAAGACGCGAAGGGGAACACCTCATGAAGAATTTCGGAATTGCAGCAGTTATCGCCGGTGCATTGGCCGCCGGCGCCATGGGGTTCGCCGTTCCCGCCGTAGCCGCCACCGGGCCGGCACCGACAGGGGTGCAGGCAACAGTGGTGCCGACGGGAGTTGATCACCTGAACTGGCTGGACGATGTGCACCAGGGTGCCAAGTCGCCCAAGGTCGACACCAACGTCCACCAGAGCCGGTAATCGGCGACCATAACTACTCACACCCGCGGGCGGTACCGAAAGGTGCCGCCCGCGGTTGCGTGACCAGCCAACTCGTTGGGCGTGCCTTCGGCCCGGCGGTAGAATGTGCTCCTCAGCTCGACACCAGAAAGCAGGCATCGAAAACCACGTGACGCCCCGCGATACGAACGCCGCCGCGTCGCGCTCCTCGGAGCTCGACCCGTCGGTTCGAAGCAGCATCACTGTTCCGCCTGATCTTGTCGTGGGCCTGCTCGGCTCGGCCGACGAGAATCTGCGAGCCCTGGAGAACCTGCTGGCGGCCGACATCCACGTCCGCGGCAATTCGCTCTCGATATCCGGCTCGCCCGCTGACGTGGCGAAGGCCGAGCGCGTGGTCAGTGAGCTCATCACGATCGCCGCCGGCGGGCAGACGCTGACCCCGGACGTCGTCCGCCGCAGCGTCGGCATGCTCGACGGCGCCGACGCCGAGTCGCCGGCACAGGTGCTGACGCTCGACATCCTGTCGCGGCGCGGCAAGACCATCCGGCCCAAGACGCTCAACCAGAAGCGCTACGTCGACGCCATCGATGCCCACACCATCGTCTTCGGCATCGGCCCCGCCGGTACCGGCAAGACGTATCTGGCAATGGCCAAGGCCGTCAGCGCATTACAGACCAAGCAGGTCAGCCGGATCATCCTGACCCGTCCCGCCGTCGAAGCGGGAGAGCGCCTGGGTTTCCTGCCGGGCACCCTCAACGAGAAGATCGACCCGTATCTGCGGCCGCTGTACGACGCGCTGCACGACATGATGGACGCCGAGATGATCCCGAAGCTCATGGCAGCCGGGGTGATCGAGGTTGCGCCGCTGGCCTTTATGCGGGGTAGGACGTTGAATGACGCGTTCGTCATCCTCGACGAGGCGCAGAACACCACCGCCGAACAGATGAAGATGTTCCTGACCCGCTTGGGTTTCGGTTCCAAGATCGTCGTGACCGGTGACGTCACGCAGATCGACCTGCCGGGCGGCATGCGGTCGGGCCTGCGGTCGGCCATCGAGGTCCTCGACGGCATCGACGACATCCACATCGCCGAACTCACGAGTGCAGATGTGGTGCGCCACAAGCTGGTTTCGGAGATCGTCGACGCGTACGAAGCGGCGGAAGCCAAAGTGAGCGAGCACGGACTGGCCAACCGCGCGCACCGTCGAGCCACCGGCCGGACGAGGCGGTGACGCAGTGACGGTCGAGGTTTCCAACGAGTCGGGGATCGACGTATCCGAAGACGAGCTGATCAGCGTGGCACGGTTCGTCATCTCCAAGATGGACGTGAACCCCGCCGCTGAACTCTCGATGGTGCTGGTGGACCAGTCGGCGATGGCCGATCTGCACATGCGCTGGATGGACCTGCCGGGTCCGACGGATGTGATGAGCTTCCCGATGGACGAGCTCGAACCAGGCGGCCGCCCGGATGCGCCCGAGCCGGGGCCCTCGATGCTCGGCGACATCGTGCTGTGTCCCGAGTTCGCCGCGAATCAGGCTGAGGCCGCGGGACATTCGCTGGGCCATGAGCTGGCGCTGCTGACCGTGCACGGCGTGCTGCACCTGCTGGGCTATGACCACGCCGAGCCAGACGAAGAAAAAGAGATGTTCGACCTGCAGCGTCAGCTGCTCGAAGAGTGGGTCGCCGACCAGGTGCACGCCTACCACAAGGATCGGCAGACCGAGAAAGACCGCCGGCTGCTTGACAAGTCGCGGTACTTCGACGAACCGTGACCGGGTTGACGCCGTTGATCGGCGCCATAGTGCTCGTCGTGATCGGCGGGGTTTTCGCGGCGATCGATGCCGCCATCAACACCGTCTCCATCGCGCGCGTGGACGAGCTGATCCGGGATGAGCGGCCCGGTGCGGTGCGGCTGGCGAAGATCGTCCGGAACCGGCCGCAGTACGTCAATCTCGTTGTGTTGCTGCGGGTTGTCTGCGAGGCATCGGCGACGGTCCTGCTGGTCGACTACCTCGACGAGCTGATGACGCGCGGGTGGGCACTGGTGTCCGCCGCGGCCATCATGGTGGTCGTCAGCTTCGTCGCCATCGGCGTCGGCCCCCGCACCGTCGGGCGGCAGAACGCCTATTCCATCTCACTGCTGTCGGCGCTTCCGCTGCAGGTGATCGCGGCGCTGCTGACCCCGATCAGCCGGCTGCTGGTGCTCATCGGTAACGCCCTGACCCCGGGCCGGGGCTTCCGCAACGGACCGTTCGCCTCGGAAATCGAGCTGCTCGAGGTCGTCGACCTCGCCCAGCAGCGTGGCGTCGTGGCCGCCGAAGAGCGGCGAATGATCAAGTCGGTCTTCGAACTCGGCGACACCCCGGCGCGCGAGGTCATGGTGCCCCGCACCGAGATGGTGTGGATCGAGAGCGACAAGTCGGCCGGGCAGGCGACCTCGCTGGCGGTCCGCAGCGGGCACTCCCGCATCCCGGTGATCGGGGAGAACGTCGACGACGTCGTCGGCGTCGTCTATCTCAAAGACCTTGTGGAGCGGACGTACAACTCCACCAACGGCGGTCGCGGCACCAAGGTGGTCGAGGTGATGCGTCCCGCGGTGTTCGTACCGGACTCCAAACCGCTCGATGACCTGCTCAACGAGATGCAGCGCACTCACAACCACATGGCGCTGCTGGTCGACGAATACGGTGCGATCGCCGGTCTGGTGACCATCGAGGATGTGCTGGAGGAGATCGTCGGCGAGATCGCCGACGAGTACGACACCGACGAAGTGCTGCCGATAGAGGAATTGGGCAACAAGAAGTTTCGGGTGTCTGCCCGGCTGCCGTTGGAGGATCTGGCCGAACTGTACGACCTCGAGGTCGATGACGACCTGGACGTCGACACCGTCGGTGGGTTGCTCGCGCATGAGCTGGGCCGCGTGCCGCTCCCGGGCGTCAAGGTGCGGGTGTCATTCCCGATGCGTCGCTCGCCAGACGTCCGGTACCTCCAGTTGCGGGCCGAGGGCGGGCGCGACCATCGTGGCCGGGTCCGGGTCGGCACGGTCCTGGTGAAGCAGGTCGAGCCGAAACGCCCCGAGGCTCCCGATGTCGTCGAAGAGGTCGAAGAAGGAGAACCTGATGAGTGACGAGTTCCATTCCGGCTTCGTCTGTTTGGTGGGCCGGCCCAACACCGGCAAGTCGACGCTGACCAACGCGCTCGTCGGCACCAAGGTCGCGATCACGTCGAACCGGCCGCAGACCACCCGGCACACCATCCGCGGCATCGTGCACCGTGAGGACTTCCAGATCATCCTGGTGGACACACCGGGGCTGCACCGGCCGCGCACACTGCTCGGCCAGCGGCTCAACGAACTGGTCAAAGACACCTATTCCGAGGTCGACATCATCTGCCTGTGCATCCCGGCGGACGAGGCCATCGGGCCCGGCGACCGCTGGATCTACCAGCAGATCCGTACTGTCGCACCGCGAACCACGCTGCTGGTGGTCGTCACCAAGACCGACAAGGTGCCGCGCGACAAGGTCGCCGCGCAGCTGCTGGCGGTCAGCGAGCTCACCGAGGGCAAGTCCGAGATCGTGCCGGTGTCCGCGGTGGCGGGTGAACAGGTCGACGTCCTGATCGACGTGCTGGCCAGCAAGTTGCCGCCGGGCCCGGCGTTCTACCCGGATGGCGAACTCACCGATGAGCCCGAGGAAGTGCTGATCGCCGAGCTCATCCGCGAAGCCGCGCTGGAAGGTGTGCGTGACGAGCTGCCGCACTCACTGGCGGTGGTCATCGAGGAGTTCACCGAGCGCGAAGGCCGCACCCCCGAGCAGGGCGAGATGTGCGACATCCACGCCATCATCTACGTCGAGCGCGACAGCCAGAAGGGCATCGTGATCGGCAAGGGCGGCTCCCGGTTGCGTGAGGTCGGCACCGCGGCGCGCACCCAGATCGAGAAGCTGCTCGGCACCAAGGTCTATCTGAATCTGCGCGTCAAGATCGCCAAGAACTGGCAGCGCGACCCGAAACAGCTTGGCAAGTTGGGCTTTTAGTCAGTCCACCAGTTGTCGGGCTGTTTGGTGGCCCAGCCGCTGATCGCCTCCAGGCTGGCGGCCAGCGAGATCAGCAGTGGCTCGCTGCCTTCGGGGCCCATGAGCTGCACGCCGATGGGCAGCCCGTCGGAGGTGAAGCCGGCCGGGATGTTGATCGACGGCCAGCCGAGCGCGTTCCACGGCCAGCACACCGGGCAGGCCGCGATGATGGCGCGGTCGGTGGCGGTGCTGCCGAGCCGGTCGAAGGCATCGATCAGCGGTGGCGGCTGCGCGGTGGTCGGTGCCAGCACGACGTCGACGAGGTTGAAAATCCAGCCGATGCGGCGCTGATGGGCGGCTTCGCGCCGCCGTGCCTCGCGGAGCGCGTGCTCCGACAGCAGCCATCCCGTCCGGATGTTGGCCCGGGTGCGACGGTCGAGGGTCACGTCGGGTCCCACCCGGTCACGCCATTCGGCGAGTCCCGTCGTGGAACGGGCGAGGAAGTCCACGGACAGCTGCAGTCCGTACTCCGGATCGTCCGGCCGGACGGTGTGCCCGAGTTCTTCGAGTTGTCCCGCAACGGTGTTCAGCGCGGCCCGGATCTCCGGATGCAACCTGGCGGGGAACAGGGTGAACGGAAACTTGGTCGACAACGCGACGCGCAACGGACCCGGTGCCCGGCCGACGGCCTCGGCCGCGGCGATGGGCGCCGGTTTGTGGAGATCGCCGTCGACGTTGCCGGAGGCGGCGTCGAGAACCAGGGCCGCGTCGGCGACCGTCCGGGCCAGCACCCCGTTGACCGTGATGCCGTTGAAGGCCTCGGGCAGCGGCCAGGTGGAGATGCGTCCGCGCTGCGGCTTGATGCCGACCAGATGGGTCCATGCGGCGGGGATGCGGACGCTGCCGGCACCGTCGGATCCGATTGCGGCGGTGACCAATCCGGCCGCGACGGCCGCGGCGCTACCGCCCGACGACCCGCCCGGGGTGTGCTCGCGCGACCAGGGATTGCGGGTGTGCCCGAAACCGGGCCCGCTGGTGAACGGCCACTGGCCGAGTTCGCAGGTGTTGGTCTTGCCGACGATCACCGCGCCGGCCGCTTTCAGCCGGCGCACCACCTCGGCGTCCGCGGTAGCCGGGGGCACGTCGCCGTCGGTGCCGAACCGCGTCGGCACGCCCGCGACGTCGACGTCGTCCTTGATCGCGATGGGTACGCCGAGGAGCGGAAGGCGTTGTCCGGCAGCGCGTTTGCGGTCTGCTTCGGCGGCGTCGGCGAGTGCCTGTTCGGTGAAGACCACCCGGAAGGCGTTCAACTCGAGCTGGCTCGCCGCGATGGCATCGAGCGACTGCCGCACGATCTGCTCTGACGTCACCGTGCCGCTCGCGAGCCGGTACAACTGCTGGGTCAGGGTGGGGAATCGGGGCTGCGCGGAACGTTCGGCCATGACGATTTATGAGGATAGTGGTGCGCACTCGCCCGGCGCTGCCTAACCGAAGTTGTCGGTCCGCGATGGGACAATCGCCCGATGCGGTTGTACCGGGATCGAGCGGTCGTGCTGCGCCAGCACAAGCTCGGCGAGGCCGACCGGATCGTCACGCTGCTCACCCGCGACCACGGGCTGGTCCGCGCGGTGGCCAAGGGCGTGCGACGGACCCGCAGCAAGTTCGGCTCGCGGCTGGAGCCGTTCGCCCACATCGACGTGCAGCTGCATCCCGGCCGCAACCTCGACATCGTCACCCAGGTGGTGTCCCTCGACGCGTTCGCCGCCGACATCGTCAACGACTACGGCCGCTACACCTGCGGCTGCGCCATCCTGGAGACCGCCGAACGGCTGGCGGGTGAGGAACGCAACCCGATGCCGGCGCTGCAGCGGCTCACCGTCGGCGCGTTGCGGGCCGTCGCCGACGGCAGCCGGCCCCGTGAACTGGTGCTCGACGCCTATCTGCTGCGCGCCATGGGGATCGCCGGTTGGGCGCCGGCCATCACCGAGTGCGCGCGCTGCGCCGCACCCGGTCCGCACCGGGCGTTCCATGTCGCGGCCGGCGGCAGCGTGTGCGTGCACTGCCGGCCGTCGGGCTCGGTCACCCCGCCGCAAGGTGTGCTGGATCTGATGGCCGCGCTGCACGACGGCGACTGGGAGTTTGCGCAGGCCTCACCGACGGGGCACCGGAGCCAGGCCAGCGGGCTGGTGGCCGCGCATCTGCAGTGGCATCTGGAGCGTCAGTTGCGGACATTGCCCCTCGTCGAGCGCGTCTACCGTCCCGATACCGCACTCATTGAGCAACGCGTGACCCTACTCAGGCAGGATATTGCCCATGGCACTCAACCGGGCGCGCAAGACCAGCTATCCACAGCTGCCACAGGCGCCTGACGACTATCCGATTTTCCCGGACGTTTCGACCTGGCCCGTGGTCTTCCCGGAGCTCCCGCCGAACTCCAACGGCCGCTTCGCACGGCCGCCGCAGCACCCGTCCAAGGCCGTGGCACCGCAGATTCCCGCCGACCAGGTACCCAACCACGTCGCCGTCGTCATGGACGGCAACGGCCGGTGGGCCACCCAGCGCGGGCTCGGACGTACCGAGGGTCACAAGATGGGCGAGGCGGTGCTGATCGACATCACCTGCGGAGCCATCGAACTGGGCATCAAGCACCTGTCGGTGTACGCGTTCTCCACCGAGAACTGGAAGCGCAGCACCGAAGAGGTGCGGTTCCTGATGGGCTTCAACCGTGAGGTGGTGCGTCGCCGCCGGGAGAACCTCAACGCGATGGGCGTCAACATGCGGTGGGTCGGGTCCCGGCCGCGCATGTGGAGCAGCGTCATCAAGGAGTTCGACATCGCCGAGCAGATGACGGTCGGCAACGACGTCATCACCGTCAACTACTGCGTGAACTACGGTGGGCGCACCGAGATCGTCGAAGCGGCGCGTCAACTCGCCGAGGAGGCGGCCGCCGGCAAGATCAATCCGAGCCGGATCTCCGAGGCATCGGTCGCCAAGCATCTGCACCGCCCCGACATCCCCGACGTGGACCTTTTCATCCGCACCTCGGGCGAGCAGCGCGCCAGCAACTTCATGCTGTGGCAGGCGGCGTACGCCGAGTACGTCTTCCAGGACAAGCTGTGGCCGGACTACGACCGCCGCGACCTGTGGGCCGCGTGCGAGGAGTACGTCAACCGGAACCGACGGTTCGGGAGGGCCTGATGTCGGACTTGTTGCAGCGGTTGGCGTCGGTGCTCGCCGACTCGGTCACCATCGTCGAAGAGAACGACGGCGCGCTCACCGTCGCACACGACGGAACGGTGGCGTCACTGCGCGTGGTGAACATCGGTGAGGGCCTCGACCTGGTCTCGCTGACGCAGCCACTGGCGTGGGATATCAAGCTGGACAACAAGGTTCGGGACCGCGTGGCCGATCACGCGGGTCGCACCATGCTCGGCTCGGTGGTGCTGGTGGAGCGGGCCGGTGATCCGCGGTCCAATGGCGCCAAGAAGGTCGGCGACGTGATGCTGCGCTACAACTTCCCGGCCGCTGGACTCAGCGACGACGCCCTGTCCACCCTGGTCATGCTGGTGCTGTCCACCGGTGTCGACGTGCGGGCCGACCTGACGTCGTGACACCCTCATGACCGTCATCCGGATCGTCGCCGCGGTGGTGGACGATGAGTACGGGCGCCTGCTGCTGGTCCGCAAGCGCGGGACGACGGCGTTCATGCAACCCGGCGGCAAGCTCGAACCGGGGGAGTCGCCGGTCGACGCGCTGGCCCGCGAGATCCGGGAGGAACTCGGGGTCGGCATCACCGACGTGCGGGAGTTGGGTCACCACACCGCGGTTGCCGCCAACGAACCCGGGCACACGGTCGACGCCGAACTGTTCTTCGTGCGGCTCGACGGCGTGCCGCAGATCGCCGCCGAGATCGAAGAGATGGCCTGGATCGATCCGGATGCACCCGGCGACATCGAATTGGCGCCGCTGACGGCCGAAGCGGTGCTGGAGTGGGCGCGGAGCCGGCCGGCTCTCGAGTCCTGAATCTCAGGCGGCGGCGCAGGCCGAGCACACCCCGAAAATCTCGATGGTGTGGCTGACGTCGGAAAAGCCATGGGCGGCAGCGGTTTCGGTGGCCCAGGCCTCGACCTCGGTACCGGCCACCTCGACCGTGGCGCCGCACTGCCGGCACACGAGGTGATGGTGGTGGTGGGCCTGCGAGCAGCGCCGGTAGAGCGCCTCGCCGCTGTCGTTGCGCAGGCTGTCGACCTGTCCGGCCGCGGCCATCGACTGCAGGGTGCGGTAGACGGTCGTCAGGCCGATGCCCTCGCCGCGGCGGCGCAGTTCGTCGTGCAGCTCCTGGGCGGACCGGAACTCTTCGACGTTGGTGAGCAGCGCGGCGATCGCGGTGCGCTGCTTGGTGGACCGCGTGGGGGCGCTCATGACCGTTCCTCCTCGACGTGCGCGATGGCGTCGACGACGATGTGCGCGAGGTGGTGGTCGACCAGGCGGTACATCACCTCGCGGCCGGCGCGCTCACCGGCGACGACCCCGGCCGACTTGAGGATGCGCAGGTGCTGGCTGACGAGTGGCTGCGGGACGCCGAGGGCGTCGACGAGTTCGTGCACGCAGCGCTGCGATTCCCGCAGCTGCATCACGATGGCGATGCGGATGGGGGCGGCGAGGGCGCGCAGCAGGTCGCCGGCGGCGTCGAGCGTCTCCCGCGGCGGGGACGACGGAAACGGCGCACCGCTGTGCTGGTGGTCGAGCTCGTCATGCGTAGTGGTAGGTGGCACCCCGGCAACTCCCGGCTATTGGAAATAGTTTTCATTTAGCTTTCCATGCGCGCTTACGCATGTCAAAGGATGGGTGCGACATTGGCCGATCAGCGGGGCCTTTAGGCTGGACGGGTTGCATCCCAGCTGACTCGAGGAGTGCTCGAACATCGTGGCGTCCATCATCGACACCGTTGCCAACCTGGCCAAACGCCGTGGTCTGGTCTTCCAGTCCGGCGAAATCTACGGCGGCACCAAGTCTGCGTGGGATTACGGGCCACTGGGTGTCGAGCTCAAGGAGAACATCAAGCGCCAGTGGTGGAAGTCCGTCGTCACGTCCCGCGACGACGTCGTCGGCCTCGACAGCGCGATCATCCTGCCCCGCCAGGTGTGGGTGGCCTCGGGCCACGTCGCGGTGTTCAACGACCCGCTGGTCGAGTGCCTGAACTGCCACAAGCGGCACCGCCAGGACCACATGCAGGAGGCCTACGCCCTGAAGAAGGGCCTGGATGACCCCGATGCCGTGCCGATGGACGAGATCGTCTGTCCGGACTGTGGCACCAAGGGTCAGTGGACCGAGCCGCGTGACTTCAACATGATGCTCAAGACCTACCTCGGCCCCATCGAGTCCGAGGAAGGCATGCACTACCTGCGCCCGGAGACGGCGCAGGGCATCTTCGTGAACTTCGCCAACGTGGTGACCACCGCGCGCAAGAAGCCGCCGTTCGGCATCGGCCAGATCGGCAAGAGCTTCCGCAACGAGATCACGCCGGGCAACTTCATCTTCCGCACCCGCGAGTTCGAGCAGATGGAGATGGAGTTCTTCGTCGAGCCCTCGACCGCGCCGGAGTGGCACAAGTACTGGATCGACACCCGCTTCCAGTGGTACGTCGACCTGGGCATCAACCCGGAGAACCTGCGGCTCTACGAGCACCCGCTGGAGAAGCTGTCGCACTACAGCGCCGGCACCACCGACATCGAGTACAAGTTCGGCTTCGCCGGCAACCCGTGGGGTGAGCTCGAAGGTATCGCCAACCGCACCAACTTCGACCTCAGCACCCACGGCGAGCACTCGGGCGTCGATCTGTCGTTCTACGACCAGGGCACCGACACCCGCTACGTGCCGTACGTCATCGAGCCCGCAGCCGGCCTGACCCGCTCGCTCATGGCGTTCCTGGTCGACTCGTACCACGAGGACGAGGCGCCCAACGCCAAGGGCGGCGTCGACAAGCGCACGGTGCTCAAGCTCGACCCGCGCCTGGCGCCGGTCAAGGCCGCGGTGCTGCCGCTGTCGCGCAACGCCGACCTGTCGCCCAAGGCCCGCGACCTGGCCGCCGAGCTGCGCAAGAACTGGAACGTCGAGTTCGACGATGCCGGCGCGATCGGCCGCCGCTACCGTCGCCAGGACGAGATCGGTACGCCGTACTGCATCACGGTCGACTTCGATTCGCTCGAGGACCACGCCGTGACCATCCGCGAGCGTGACGCCATGACGCAGGAGCGCGTCGCCATCGACGCCGTCAGCGACTACCTCGCGGTGCGCCTCAAAGGCTGCTGACGGCCAGCTGTCAATCACAACGTCAGGCTGAGAGCGCTGTTGAGCGGATATCCGGTTACCGACGCCCTCAGCCTGACGTTGTGTGTGCGCATCGGCGGAAATTTTGCCGCCGGGGACCCGCCGCAGGCTCGAATAGGATGTGAGCCAAGGGGATCAGAGGGGGCGGCGTGGGAGTACTCGGCGCATTTCTTTCGACGTGGGACGACGCGCGCGCGGCGTTCGGGTCCGGCACGCCGGTCGTCGGGGCCGACTTCGACATGAGCGCACAGTTCCAGGAACTGCGGCGGACGGTCCAGGCGGTGGCGCCCGGCGAGGAGTGGACGGGCACTGCCGCCGAGGCGTACGACGGCCGTAACCGCAAGCACGCCCGGGCTCTCGGCAAGCTCGCCGAACTCGACCGGCGCCTCGGCGCCGAGGTCGATCGGTCCGCGGCCGTGGTGACGGCCGGCCGCCGCGATCTCGACTCCGTCAGGCAGTGGGTGCTCGACGCGGCCGTCAGCGCGCCGCCCACCGAAGCGGGGGACCAGGCGCTGCTCCCCGTGGTGGCCAAGGGGACTGCCGACATCACCGAAATCCTCAGTCGGTCGAATGCGGACCTCAACACCATCGCCGCGCGGATCCGCGAGATCGGCTCGGGCTACGACGAACTCGCCGGGCGCGGCGCGCAGCCATGAGGTGGTATCTCGGCGCGCTGGCCGGGTTCCTGATGGTGTGCGCGCTCTCCGCGTGCGCCACCGAGGTGGACCGAGAGCAGAAGGTGCCAGTTTCCGCGGAGACGGCGGCGGCATTCGGTGACGTGACACTGCCGCAAGGCGCCCAGGTTCTCGCCACCGTCACCGACGCGGGCCGCGATACCCGGTATCGCGTGGCGTTGCGGCTCACCGACGGCCAGCTGCGCGAATTCCTGGGCCAGTTCCCGGCGCCGCCGCGGCCGTCCGACATTCCGAAATCGATGACTGGCCTCGCCGGACCGGCGTTGTCCGGTGCGCCCGAGCCGCTGTTCCTACAGGACAAGGTCACCACCAAGGACCACAAGCTGGTCAACCGCGAAGTCGTCGTCGATGAACGCGGGCCCGACGAGGTGTACGTCCACCTCTCGTTGTTCACCACCTGAGCCCGGATGCTGAGCAGTCCGTCAGCACCCGTTGGCTATCCCGTTGTGCTTTCGGTATAGCGTGACGGTCATGACGCGCGTTTCGGTGATCACCGGCGGTGCCGGCGGGATGGGACTGGCGACGGCCAAGATCGTCGGGCGGGACCACACGGTGGTGCTGGCCGATGTCCGTCAGGACCGCCTCGACGCGGCCGCGGCCGAATTGGCCGCCCTCGGCATCGCCGCGACGATCATCAACGCCGATGTCACCGATCGCGCCGCAGTGGACCAGTTGTTCACCACCGCAACAGGTCTCGGCCCGATCGCGTCGGTGATCCACGCCGCCGGTGTCAGCCCGAGCATGGGGGCCGCGGACTACGTCGCGCGCACCAACGCGGTCGGCACCGTGAACGTCAACGAGGCCTTCCATGGTGTGGCGAACGCGGGCGCGGCGATCGTCAACGTGGCGTCGATGGCGGCACACCTGATTCCCGACGAGATCATCCCGACGGCGAAGTTCCCGCTGGCGCTCACTGACGAGGCGGCGTTCCTGGCCGAGATCGTGGCGGCCTGTGCATTCGCGCCCGAGGAACTGCGCTCGGGTATGGCCTACGGCGTGAGCAAGAACTTCGTGAAGTGGTACAGCAGTTCGCAGGCCGAGCGTTTCAACGCCGAGGGGCTGCGCATCGTCTCGGTGTCACCGGGCTCGGTCGACACTGAGATGGGGCTGCTCGAGGCCGACGCGGGTGCCGGCGCGATGGTCATGAACGCCGCGGTGCCGCGCTGGGGCAAGGCCGAAGAGATGGCCGAGCTGTTCGCGTTCTGCGCCGGCGACAAGGCCGGTTACCTCACCGGCACCGACATCCTGAACGACGGTGGCGTGGTCGCCTCGATGCGCGAGCGGGCCCGCCTCGCCGCCGCGGGCTGATCGCTCACCGCGATTAGAACCGCCCGCCGCCGCCGGAGAAGCCGCCGCCTGAGCCGCCGAAACTCGTTGAGCTCCAACCACCCCCGTGGCTGCCACCGCCACCACCGCCGCCGCGGATCATGCCCGACAGAATGCCGCCGATGATGATGCCGCCGATGTCGCCTGCGGTACTCGTACCGGACCCTGCGTAGGCCTGGCGGGCGGCGCGGACGTCGTTGTCGGCCAGGTTCTGAGCCTGAGCTGCCAGGGCGTCTGCGGCGTTGGCCTGGTCGATGGCCGCCGGCAGGTCGGTGGCCTGTGCTGCCTGTGCGGCTTCGAGGCGGCGCTGCGCCTCGGCCAGCCGGGTGCGGGCTTCGGAGCCGACGCTGCCGCGGCGGGTGTCGATGAAATCCGAGACGCCGCGCACCCGGGACTGCGCCGCCAGCAGTGCCTGACCGTATGACTGCCGGAGCCGGTTCAGGGCCGCGGTTTCCTCCGAGATGGTCGCGAGGATCTTGTCGAGCTGCGAGTCGGCGGCGGTCAGTTGGGTGAAGGCGGTCAGCGGGTCGGCCGCGCCCGACGCCTGCGCGTTCGAAACCGCTTGTACGGCAGCGGTACGCGCGGCCGTCAGCTCGGTGTAGCGCGCGCCGGGCGGTATCGCCTCGGCGGCCGCGATGCCGTTCTGGATGTCGGTGATCGCGGCGGGCAGGGCGCTGATCGCATGGGCGATATCGGTCGCGGCACTGTCGACCGAATCGAGCAGCCGTTGCGCCTGGCCCACTGCGGATTCTGCGGCGCGGATGGCATTGACCAGGGCGGCCTGACTGTCGCCCGGCTTGCTGACCAACCCGCGCGCGGCGGTGATGTTCTGATCGGCGAACGCCAGGCGCTCTTTGGCGCCGTCCACATTGCCGGCCACCGACGCCAGCGCGGTCTCGGTGAACTGGCCGTGCAGCCCGGTCAGCGTCTTCTGTGCCGGCTCGATGCGTGCGGTCAGGGCGACCATCTGCTGGGTCAGCGCGTCCAGTCGGGTCGGCGCGTTGATGACCAGGTCGCGCATCTGATGGAACGCGGTGCGCCGGTCCTCGAGTTCCTTGTCGGCGCGGGCTGCCGAGACGATCACCTGGGTCAGCAGGTCGCGGCGTTGCTGCGGAGTTTCGGGCACGGCGTCGTCGAGCGTCTGGCGCACGCTGAACGCCTGTGCCATGGCGGCTTTCGCATTCTGTAGCGCAGTGATGAATGGCGCGGTGTCGCGCTCGCCGAACTCGCCGACGGCCAGGGCCAGCTCGTTGTCGCTGGTACGCACGGCGTTGTCGACCTCGACGAGGATCGACTTGGACAGGTCCTCCAACGTTTCCGGAGACATCTTCGCGAGGACTGCGGGATCGGTGGCGTCAGCCTGTTGCGCGGCGTTGAGGTCGGCCTGCCTGCGCTTCCGGCGACGACTCCGGGCCCACCAGATGAGTCCGGCGAACGCGACGCCGACGACCGCAAGCGTGATCACCAGTCCGACCCAGTTGAACGGCGCAGTCGACGCCCCCCGAAGTCCGTCTGCGGCAGCGACGGCCGCGCCCGCCCAGTCGCCGTCGTGCAGCTTGGCTTCGACGACATCCTGGCGCAGGCGGTCGACGTCCACATCGCCTGTCGCGGCCTCAGGCACCAGGAGCGCGTAGGCACGATCCTTGATCGCCACGGCAAGGATGGCATCGTGATTCCCCAGAAAGCTTTTGCGCCAGGTGCTTTCGGCCCAGTCGCGGGGACTGGACTCGGAGAAGGTGTCGACATAGACGACCCACAGCCGGGTACCGCGCTTGTCGTACAGCTGTTGCACCGCGCCGGTGACGTCGCTGCGTTGTTGCCCATTCAGCACACCGGCCGCGTCGGTGACGTAGTCCGGCAGCCGCATGGGTGGTTCGGCGCACGCGACCGGTGCCAGCAGCGTCCCCACCAACAGGACCGAAATCATCAGCCAGAGCACTCGCACGATGCGCATGCCGCTCAATGTAGTGACAGGGTATGTGGTAAGCGGACGCGACCGGGCTGGCAGACTTCGGCCGTGGGCATTGCAAGCGACGGATACAGCGACTTCGACCGGCAGCGGCTGGTCGGGGAGGGCACGAAGAGCGCCACGCTGCCCGGCACCGATTCCGGCCACCGCACGGATTTCGCGCGTGACCGGGCCCGCGTGCTGCACAGCGCCGCGCTCCGCCGACTCGCCGACAAGACCCAGGTCGTGGGGCCCCGCCAGGGTGAGACCCCGCGCACCCGGCTCACCCACTCGCTCGAAGTGGCGCAGATCGGGCGTCACATGGCCGTGGGGCTGGGCTGCGATCCTGACCTGGTCGACCTCGCCGGTCTGGCCCACGACATCGGCCACCCGCCCTACGGCCACAACGGCGAACGTGCGCTCGACGAGATCGCCAAGCCGTTCGGCGGGTTCGAGGGCAACGCGCAGAACTTCCGCATCCTGACCCGGCTCGAACCGAAAACGCTTGACAGTGAAGGACGTTCGGCCGGCCTGAATCTGACCCGGGCCGCGCTGGACGCGGTGATCAAGTACCCGTGGTTCCGTGAGGACCGCGTGAAGTTCGGTTTCTACGACGACGACGCGGCCGCCGCGGCGTGGGTCCGCGAGGGCGCTCCCGCCGAGCGGCTGTGCCTGGAGGCCCAGGTCATGGACTGGGCCGACGATGTCGCGTACTCCGTGCACGATGTCGAGGACGGCATCATCTCCGGCCGCATCGATCTGCGTGTCCTCGCGGACGCCGACGCGGCCGACACCCTGGCCCGCCTCGGTGCCCGCTCGCATCCGACGGTGACGCACGACGACATGCTGGCCGCCGCCGCGCGGTTGTCGCAGCTGCCCGTCGTCACCGCCGTCGGAAAGTACGACGGTTCGGTCGCGACGTCGGTGGCGCTCAAGCGGCTCACCAGCGAGCTGGTCGGCCGGTTCGCCAATGCCGCCGTCACCGAGACCAAGAAGCAGGCGGGCCGCGCGACGATGCGCCGTTTCGACGCCGAGCTCGCGGTACCGGCCCTGGTCCGGGCCGAGGTGGCGGTGCTCAAGATGCTGGCCCTGCAGTTCATCATGTCCGACCATCAGCACCTGCAGATTCAGGCCGACCAGCGCACCATGGTCCGCGAGGTCGCGCTGTCGCTGTGGGGCCAGGCCCCGGCGAGTCTCGACCCGCAGTTCGCCGCCGAGTTCGCCCTCGCCGACGACGACGGTGCCCGGCTGCGGGTTGTCGTCGACCAGATCGCGTCGTACACCGAGACCCGGCTGGAACGCGTCCACGAGGCGCGCTCGCCGCGGCCGCTGGACTGAATCCAGCTCCGCCTACACTGGGCGCGTGGCCGGCCGGATTCCTGATCGCGATATCGCGGCCATTCGTGAACGCACCCGCATCGAGGACATCGTCGGCGAGCACGTGCAGCTGCGCCGCGCGGGTGCCGACTCGCTCAAAGGGCTGTGCCCGTTCCACGACGAGAAGTCGCCGTCGTTCCATGTGCGGCCCAACCATGGGCTGTTCCACTGCTTCGGCTGCGCCGAGGGCGGCGACGTCTACGCGTTCGTGCAGAAGATCGAGCACGTCACCTTCGTCGAAGCCGTGGAGCTGCTCGCCGACCGGCTGAACTACACCATCAGCTACGAGGGGTCGTCGACCACCAACGTGCAGCGCGACAAGGGCAGCCGCAGCCGGCTGCTCGCCGCCAACGCCGCCGCGCAGGAGTTCTACGCCGAGGCGTTGCAGTCGGCCGAGGCCGCCGCCGCCCGCCAGTACCTCATCGACCGCAACTTCGACGCCGATGCGGCCAAGCGCTTCGGCTGCGGATTCGCGCCGTCGGGCTGGGACACCCTGACAAAACACCTGCTGCGCAAGGGATTCACGTTCAAGGAGCTGGAGGCCGCCGGGTTGTCCCGCGAGGGCCGCCGCGGCCCGATGGACCGGTTCCACCGCCGGCTGCTCTGGCCCATCCGGGGCGCGACGGGTGAGGTGATCGGGTTCGGCGCCCGTCGCCTGTTCGACGACGACCACATGGAAGCCAAGTACGTCAACACACCGGAAACGGTGTTGTACAAGAAATCTCATGTGCTGTTCGGCCTCGACCTGGCCAAGCGTGATATCGCCAAGGGGCACCAGGCCGTCGTCGTCGAGGGTTACACCGACGTCATGGCCATGCACCTGTCCGGCGTGACCACCGCGGTCGCGTCGTGCGGCACGGCCTTCGGCGACGAGCACCTGTCGATGCTGCGGCGACTGATGATGGACGACAACTTCTTTCGCGGCGAGCTGATCTACGTGTTCGACGGTGACGCCGCCGGACGCGCCGCCGCCGTGAAAGCCTTTGAGGGCGAACAGAATCTGACCGGTCAATCGTTCGTCGCGGTCGCCTCCGACGGCATGGACCCGTGCGATCTGCGGCTCAAGTCCGGCGACGGCGCCCTGCGGGATCTGGTGGCGCGCCGAACGCCGTTGTTCGAGTTCGTTATTCGCACCGCGCTCGAAGAGCACGACCTGGACAGCGCGGAGGGCCGCGTCGCCGCGCTGCGCCGGTGTGTGCCGTTGACGGCCCGGATCAAGGACCCCACCCTGCGTGACGAGTACGCCCGTCAGCTCGCCGGCTGGGTCGGTTGGGACGACGTGGCGCAGGTGATCGCGCGCGTGCGCGAGACCGCCAAGTCGGGTCCCGCGACGTCGAAGCGCGACGCCCGCCGCTCGTCGGCACCGGCGGCTCCGGCCGCGGCCGCGGCCGTGGGGCGCCCGAATCCGAAAGACCCGACGCTGTGGCCGCAGCGCGAGGCGCTCAAGTCGGCGCTGCAGTACCCGGCGATGGCCGGCCCGGTGTTCGACGGGCTGCCGGTCGACAGCTTCACCCATCCCGGGTACGCCGCCGTCCGGCAGGCGATCACCACGGCAGGCGGGACATCATCCGGCCTCGGTGGTGCGGACTGGATCGAGGCGGTCCGGACGGTCGAGCCAGCCGCCGCGAACCTGATCAACGAACTGTCGGTCGAGGCCTTCCAGGCCGAAGACGACAAGCTGCCGCGATACATCGCGAGCGTTCTGGCCCGCCTGCAGGAGGTCTGGGTCGGCCGCGAGATCGCCGAGCTGAAGTCGAAACTGCAGCGCATGTCGCCCGTCGAGCAGAGCGACGAGTACCACGCGCTGTTCGGCGACCTCGTCGCCATGGAGCAGTACCGGCGCAGCCTGCTGCAGCAGGCCAGCGGCGACGACCTCAGCTGAGGCTTTTGTCTGCTGTAACGCGGGGAAGCAGTGTGCGCGATATGGTGGGGCAGAACCGACCCCAGGGGAGAGGCCAATCATGACCATCGGAGCAACCCGGCTCTTCGCCGCAGCAGCGCTCGCGGCCACCGCAGTGGCTGCCCCGGTCGTCGTCGCGCTGAGCAGTGCCCCGTCGTCGCAGACGACCGCTGACGGCGGCTGCCTGGCCTGGTTCGGCAACAAGGAAGACGGCAACTGCATGGGCCGCTCCAATGGCCAGCCGGTGAACGTGGGCACGCCGTGGGGCGTCTGGGGTCCGCAGGGCGGCCTCAGCAGCGGCCCGCTGCTGCCGGGCCAGACCTGGAACCAGCCGCTCGGCTGAGGCTTCTCGAACCGATAACCGCCCGATTTTCGGTCGGGTCAGTCGTGAATCGACTCCGGATGCAGCACTGCGGTCTGTGAGTCGATCGCCGTCAACCGCACCATGTTCGGGTCCGGTGACACCTTGTCGGCCAACTTGCGCCGGCCGGCATCCAGCACCGCCTTGGTCTTCGGGCTCTCGGTGATGGCGCGGTATGTGCCGGCGATCTGCTCGTAACGGCGACGGCCTGCTTTGGCTCCCAGAACATAGCCAACGGCCATGACGGCGACGGCTCGGATCACTGGACCCCTCCCTGATGACGGTGCTTGGCTCCATCCTGCCTCACGATCGCCGATGCGTCTGGCCCGACCGGCAGCTACCAGCCGATTCAAAGATCCGCACAGTCATGCGCTAGAGTCATGCCTCGGTTCAGGGACACGCGCCCGGGGCCTGAGCACAATCCCCTGTAGCTCAATTGGCAGAGCTCCCGACTGTTAATCGGGCGGTTATTGGTTCGAGTCCAATCGGGGGAGCAACGGTGACCAGCACGGAAGTGCCGGTCATTTTGCATTCCGGGGCGGCTGCATCGTCCTCGACTTCGGGCCCTGCGTCGAGCGTGGGGCCTGACGTGATTTTTCCGGCGCGTCACCTCGAAAAGGCCCACGCTCGGTACGTGCCCAGAGTTTGGTGCCCACGCTCACGGGTACCCGCAATGCATGAACGAATCGCGTACCTCGGTCGGCGCCATGGTGCCGGGCCTGGTGACCATCGCCACGAGTTTCGTGGCCCTGGTCGTCGGAGCCGTCGCGATGGTGGCCGGATATCTGACGTTCGGCGCAGTGGCGATGATCGTGTCATTGGCCGCTGCGACGTTCGGCGCCGTGTGGTTGCTATCGGGCATGCTGCTCAGCGAGCACCACCCGCACCTGCATGGCCACCACGTCTGAGCCGTCGGCAGAACCCAAAAGCACTCGAGAAAAAGGCGTTTGAGCGCCTTTTCGGTGTGGCGTTGCCGCGCGCGGCAACCGAGTTCGACCGAGATCGCCGTCAACACGCCCACGCAGGCCTGATCGGTCTGCGGCGCAATGGGAAATAGGAGTACGGACGAAAGGGAGCGAATCTATGACGAACGTTTTGGAACAGATCAAGGGAGCGACCGCGTACGACCCGTCTGGCGAGAAGATCGGCAAGATCCACGAGCTCTATCTGGACGCACAGAGCAGGCAGCCCACGTGGGCGTCGGTTCACACCGGCCTCTTCGGTATTTCGGAGTCGCTGGTTCCGCTGGCCGGTGCCCGGCCCGACGGCGACGATTCGGTGCGGGTGGCCGTGGCGAAGAGCGCCGTCAAGAACGCCCCGCACGTGGACATCGGTGACCGGATCAGCCCGGCGGACGAAGCCACCCTGATGCAGTACTACGGGATGCGGTCCGATCGGCCCACGACCCCGCAGCCGCCGCAGCCCGAGCCCGAATCGTCGCCGTCCAATGGCGGCAAGCACCTGCGCGGCGCGGCACCGGCCCTCGGCGGGATCGGCGGTACCTCGGCGAACACGACGGCCCAGACCAACCCGACGACAACGCATACCGGGCCGGAGATGACCCGCTCGGAGGAGCATCTCCAGGTGGGCGCCGTCAGCGCTGACCATCTCAGCCGACCGGAGTCGACGGGGCGGGGCCCAGATGCAGGATCGGAAACGGTCGCCCGTCGCCGTCGGTCTCCGACCGGCTCAGGGTGACGAAGCCGTGGCGGTGGTAGAAGCCGACCGCTTGCGGATTCTGCTCGTTGACGTCGACCAGGAGGCCCGGGTTCTTGGCCCGCGCATCGGCCAGCAGGACCGAGCCCGCGCCCCGACCACGATGCCGGTGGTCGATGAACAACATCTCCAGGTTCCCGCCGGCGACACCCGAGAAGCCCACCGGCACGCCGTCGGAGTCCGCGACGGTGAGGTCGACCATCTTCAGGTACTCCTCGGCAAGGCGCCGTTCGTAGAAGTCGATGTCGTCGGCGGTGAGGAAGTGGTGCGTGGCTTCGACCGCGCTACGCCAAATGCGTACCAGCTCCGGCCATTCCGCGGGTCCATGGCACGGCCGTAGTGAGAAGTCTTGCGTCGTGGTCACGTTCACAGGGTAGTGACAGGCAATGACGGGCTGGTGGCCTCACCAAGCCAGGACGTGCTGCGAGCCGGGGGCCGGTTCGTCGTCGGAGTCCGCCGGGGGAGTCAGTAGGTCGCCCCAATGCTTCAGTGCGGTTCGCATCGCGTCGGGGCGGGACCCGCCTGCCAGCCGCAGTGAATGGCCGCCCGACAGTTCGACCAGGGCCTCGGCCAGTACGTAGGGCGACATGTCGGAGTCGTGGGCGACCCCGATCAATTCGACGGCCGCGTCCTGCCATCGCCGCCGCTGAAGTCCGACGAGAACGCCGACGGCAAGGGCCAGTACGCGACGTTGTGCCTTGCTGCCCGCGGCCGGCCACGTGCCGCCGCCGTAGAGTCCGGCGACGCCTCCGGGCAAATCACCGTCGTACTCAGGTGGTCCACCACCGACCGTGATCGACATGGCCATTGTTTACCCGCGCGACAGTGCCGCGAAACGCACAGCTATCCGGAGCGATGCAGGTGCACCGCCCCGGCTGGTGATCTGACTACTTGTTGGTCGAACCGGCCGTCTTCGGTCCGGTGTTCCTCGGCCCGGTGTTCTTCGGGGCTGAGTTAGTGGGCGCCGACTTCGTCTTCGGTGCCGGTTGCGACGGCTTTGCCTGCGTGGACGCTACCGGCGCCGCGGTGTCGGCAGTGGTCGCCGATGCTGTGGGCGCCAACGCCTTTGGTGTTGCTGTGCTCGATGCGGGTGCTGTCGAAGCGGCCGCGGTAACGGGTGCCGCGGTGACGGATGCGGTGGTGTCCGTCGTCTTCGCCGCTGCCGTGGTGCCACTGGCGGTTGTGTCCGTCGTCGTCGACAGTGCCTGGCCGGCAAGCGTATTGGTGGTGGCGCTGAGCGTCGTCATCGCTGCCGTGGGACTCGGGACTGTGGTCGGAGCCGGCGCACCGATCGGCTTCTGCGCATGCGTCGCCGTCCATTGGGCGATGACGTTCGCGGCGGGCTTCGGCGTCCAATCCGTTTGGAAGACACCGAGAGTGTCCTGGTCGCTGGTGCTGCCGGTGTTCCGGTCACGGGTGGTGTAGATGAACATCGGCCCCGTGTAGTTGATGCTGCTCCACGAGTTCAGGAAGTTGGAGATGAACGCCGCCTGCGTGTTGTTGTCGACGACCGAGGTCGGCTCTCCGTACTCGGTGGCCCAGATCTGCTTGCTGCCGTCGCCGGCCGCGACCATCTCCTGATGAATCGTCGCGAGCTGGTTGATCGGGGCCATCGGCCCGTACGGTGTGCCGTTCCCGAAGGGCACCTGGTACTGGTACGGGTGGAACGAGAGCGCGTCGAAATATCCTTGGGCTCCGTTGTCGTACATGCCCTGGACGTATGACGCCGCGTTGATGGCCAGGCCAGGGGTATCGGTGACCCAGCCGACCACGCCGCCGATCACCGTCGCGTTCGGGTCAGCGGCCTTGATCGCCGGATATGCCGCCTGCAACAGCCTGGTATACGCGGCGGGATCGGGTGTCGGGTACCAGGAGGGCGCCGCGTTGGGCTCGTTCCACACCTCGTAGGCCGACACCTTGCCGGCGTAGCGCTCCGCCACTGCGCCGACGAATTGCGCGTACTGCGCGTTGTCGGCCGGCGGCGCGGCCACGGCCGGATAACCGGGCTGCACCGCCCACGCCGGCGTCGCGTTGAGCACGCCGAGGATGCCCATGTTGCGTTCGGCGGCAGCGTTCACCAGGGTGTCGACGGTGCTCCAGTTCCAATAGCCCGGTGCGGGCTCGATGTTGTTCCACGGGAGCAGAATCCGCACGTTCTGCACGCCGAGGGACTGCATCTCGTCGAGTGTCTTGTTGATGTCGGCCGTCGACATACCGATGATGTCCGAATCGGCGAAACCCACTGTCGTGTTCGATTCGGTGATCGCCGCGGACAGCAAATAGGGCACCGGTCCGGGACCGGTGCCCACGCTCGCAAAAATCAGGCCTGCAACCCCGACCGGCAATGCCGCCGAGATTGCCACCTTCACACCGGTCTTCATCACCGGCCGTTGCTGTTGACCTCGCTTCTGTCTATGCCACATCGAATTACCCCTAACCGCAATCGATTTCGCGCCCGGCTAACCCCGCTCGGGCGTCAAACACAAGTTTTGGGTGCCCCGTGCAAACTGCGGGCAAACCAGGTTGCTGTCAAAAAGCTTGGTGCGCTTGGCCGTAGGCTGGCCGCATGCGGTCCATCGGCTACACCTCGGCGTTCGTCCTGCTCGCGGCATCTGCCCTGCTCACCGCCGGATGTGGCTGGAGTCCGAAAGGTCCGGACCCGGTGCCTCAGGCCGACAAGTGCACACCCGCCGACGGACCGGCGCAGAACGTCGTGACCGCGGCCATCTACGCGCTGCCGGCACCGCCGTCGGGCAAATGGACTCAGATGAGCAGCGGCCACACCGCGAACTGCGCGTTGTACTGGGTGCAGGTCGGGCAGAACAATTCGACGCCCGACAGCCTGCAGCAGGTGGTGTTCTTCAACAAGAACACGATGATCGGCACCCCGACGCCGAATGCGCGGCCGTACATCACCGTGACCGCGAGCGCTCCGGACAGTGCGACGGTGCAATACCAATGGCAGCAGGGCAAGGATCAGCCGGGGATGCCGACCGGTATCGGCAGTGTGCGGTTCACCGTCGACGGCGGTGCGCTCAAGGCGCTGGACCCGATTCCCGGGCCGTGAGCGTCAGTGCGCGGCGAGCAGGCCGCGCATGATCTCGACGGCGGCGGCCAGGGTGTCCCGGTCGGTGCTGTCGAGTTCCGCCAGGAACGGGTCGATGGCGTTTCCGCGGTCGGCGCGAACCTGCGCCAGGGTGGCGATGCCCTGCGGTGTGATGCTGATGAGGACGGCGCGGGCGTCGTCGGGATCGACGGTGCGGGACACCAGTCCGGCGTCCTCAAGGCGACGGACCTGGGTCGTCATCGTGGGCTGTGAGCAGTGGTCGAGCGCGGCGAGATCGGAGATGCGGGCGCGGCCCTCGGCTTCGATGGTGGAGAGCAAGCGGGCCTGCGCGAAGGGGAGCGGGAGCCGGACGCGCTGATTGGCCAGGCGGTTGATGCGTGCAACGACGGCGAGCAGATCCGAGGCGAGGGTCGTTTCGGTCGCCGGTGCAACGGTCATGTTCCACATGGTTTCATAGATTCTCTATGTAGTCGAACCTGTCATCGAGAGTGGTGACGGTCACAACACCGTCGAGTTTACCCGTCTACGCAGCTGGCAGAATTGTGCAATGACTGCTGCCGGCACCAGAGATAAGGCCGGTCCCCTCAATCCGGGCGAGTACGCCCAGGCCGCTGTGATGGCGGCACTGAGCGCGGCCACCGCCATCATCGCCGTCGTCGTCCCGTTCGCCGCGGGGCTCGGCATGCTGGGCACGGTCCCGATGGGACTGCTGGCCTACCGCTACCGGATTCGGGTGCTGGTCGCCGCGACCATCGCCGGCAGCACCATCGCATTCCTCATCGCCGGGATGGGCGGCCTGATGACTGTGGTGTTCTGCGCCTACATCGGCGGCCTGACGGGCATTGTCAAGCGCACGGGGCGCGGCATCGCCACCGTCCTGTGGGCGTCGGTGGTCGCGGGCGCCGCATTCGGCGCGTACGTCATCGCCATCCTGCTGCTGGTGGGACGGCTGCGGGAGCTGATCTTCGCGTCGATGACCTCGAACATCAACGGCATCGCCAACATCATCGGGGCGGTGCCCGGCGGGGAGCGGGCCGCCGACGATCTGCGTACCGGGTTCGCCGCGTTCCTGCACTACTGGCCGCTGCCGATCATGCTCTCGGTGATCCTGCACATCCTGTTCGTCACCCTGCTGGGCTGGTGGGCGCTGTCGCGGGTCTTGAAGCGGCTCTACGGGATTCCCGATGTGCACAAACTCGACACCGTCGAATCCTCCGGTCTGGTGGCGCCGGTCCCGGCACGCCTGCGCGGTGTCCGATTCCGGTACCCAGGTACCAATCGAGACGCACTCGGCCCGGTGAGCATGGACATCAACGAAGGCGAGCACGTCGCCGTCACCGGCGCCAATGGATCGGGCAAGACGACACTGATGCTCACGCTTGCGGGCCGCGCGCCGACGGCGGGCACGATCGACCGGCCGGGTGCGGTCGGCCTCGGTCGATCCGGCGGCACCGCGGTCGTCATGCAGCATCCCGAGAGCCAGGTGCTCGGCACCCGCGTGGCCGACGACGTGGTCTGGGGGCTGCCGTCGGGGACGACGATCGACGTCGAACGGCTGCTGGGTGAGGTCGGTTTGAGCGGCATGGCCGACCGGGACACCGGCGGGCTGTCGGGCGGCGAGCTGCAACGCCTCGCCGTCGCCGCCGCCCTGGCGCGCGAACCGGCACTGCTGATCGCCGACGAGGTCACGAGCATGGTCGACCAACAAGGGCGCGATGTCCTGCTCTCGGTGCTGTCCGACCTGACCCGCCACCACCGCACCTCGCTGGTGCACATCACGCACTACAACGACGAAGCCGACTCGGCCGACCGGGTTGTCCGGCTGGACGGCGCCAGCGACAACATCGAGATGGTCGCGACCGCTCCGGTGCCGATCGTGGCCGACGGCAGCGAACCCGACGGCCCGGCGGTGCTCGAGGTCCAGGGTGTGGGGCACCAGTACGGCAGCGGGACGCCGTGGGAATCAACGGCTTTGCGCGATATCAGCTTCACCGTCCACGAGGGCGAGGGTGTGCTGATCCACGGGCTCAACGGCTCCGGCAAGTCCACGCTGGCCTGGATTCTGGCCGGTCTCACCGTGCCCACGACCGGCAGCTGTCTGCTCGACGGCAAACCGGTCTCGGATCAGGTTGGTGCCGTGGCGATCTCGTTCCAGGCGGCGCGGCTGCAGTTGATGCGGTCGCGCGTCGGTGCCGAAATCGCGTCGGCCGCGGGCTTCTCGAAGCGCGACACCGTCCGGATCGCCGAGGCGCTCGCGATGGTCGGGCTCGACCCCGAGCTGGCCGACCGTCGCATCGATCAGCTCAGCGGCGGCCAGATGCGCCGGGTCGTGTTGGCGGGGCTGCTGTCTCGTCGTCCGCGCGCCCTGATCCTCGACGAGCCGCTGGCCGGGCTGGACGCCGCGAGCCAGCGCGGCCTGGTGACGTTGCTCGCCGAGCTGCGCCGGACCACGGGGCTGACGGTCGTCGTCATCTCGCACGACTTCGCCGGGCTCGACGAACTCTGTCCGCGCATCCTGCATCTGCACCGCGGCGAACTCGCCGACCAGTCGGCGCAAGCACCGCTCACCGCGGGAGGACGATCATGACGGCCCCAGCCGCCCAGCGCCGGTCGATGGTGCTGCTGCGTCCCGTGCCCGGCACGTCGCCCATCCATAGGCTGTGGGCCGGCACCAAACTCATCGTGGTGGCGCTGATCGGCGTCGTTCTGACGATCTATCCCGGTTGGGTGCCCATCGGGTTGGTCGCGCTGCTGGTGCTGCTGACGGCGTGGCTGGCGCACATCCCGCGCAGCGTGCTGCCGTCGGTGCCGCGCCTGGTCTGGGTGCTGCTGTTGCTCGGCGGCGGCACGGCTGCCCTCGCCGGGGGCGACCCGTTCCTCGACGTCGGTTCGCTGCATCTTGGCCTGGGCGGCCTGCTGAACTTCCTGCAGATCACCGTGCTGTCGATCGTGCTGCTGGGGCTGGGCGGCCTGGTCTCGTGGACCACCAATGTCGCCGAGATCGCGCCTGCCGTGGCGACTTTGGGCCGGCCGCTGAAGTGGCTGCGGATACCCGTCGATGAGTGGGCCGTGACATTGGCCCTGGGACTGCGCGCGTTCCCGATGCTGATCGACGAATACCGCGTGCTGTTCGCGGCCCGCAGGTTGCGGCCAAAGGTGCGGCCGGAGACTCGCCGGGAGCGCAGTCGGCAGCGTCGCGCCGAGATCGTCGACCTGCTGGCCGCCGCGATCACGGTGGCGCTGCGCCGCGGCGACGAGATGGGTGACGCCATCACCGCGCGTGGCGGGGTGGGCCAGATCGTCGCGAGTCCGGCGCGCCCGGGCCGAGCCGACGCGGTGGCGTTGCTGATGGTCGTCGCGATGTGTGCGTTGTCGCTGTGGGTTGAGGCGGCCACGCCGCTGGCCACCCACCGGTTCTAGCGCTCGGCCGCGGCGTTGGCCGCCTGCTGCGCGGCGGTCAAGGTCGATGCGACCGGCGCGCGGCCGAGGAACATCTCGTCGAAAAACGGTCTGATGGACTGGAATCCGGCCGGGAAGCCCGCACCGCCGGGAGCCGGGAGACGGGGGCCGTTCAGCACGGTGAAGAACGGCTGCACGTCGACACCGCGCCGTTTCCAGTAGTCGAAGTAAACCGGTTGGGCGGCCAGCACAGCCGGCACTGCCGCGCCTTTGGCGCCCAGGAACGCGTTTCCGTCGGCGCTGCCCATCCACTGCAGCACTGCCCGCACCGCATCGGGATGGCGAGTGGCCGAATTGGCCGCGGCGGCAATCCCGTTGGTGACGCTGACGCGGCCTGCCGGTCCGCTGGGCAGCATCGCCACGCCCCATCGGAAGCGCGCCTGATCGGCGATGGCGGCCAGGTTGTAGGTGCCCGACTGGAACAGCGCCATGCGGCCCTGCAGGAACTGGTTGCGGGAGAAGTCGCCGTTGCCGTTGGTGTCGGCGGCCGAGGGGGAGACGTGGTCGGCGTTGATCAGCCGCACCAAGTACTCGAAAGCTGTTCGGGCCCCCGGATTGTCGAACGCGAACCGGTCACCATCGCTGAAGGTGCCGCCGGCCGAGCCGATGTAGTTGAGATAGATGCCCTGCAGATCGTTGGCGGCGTTGTAGCCCCACTGCCGGACCTGCGCGGGGTCGAATCCCGGTGTCCCCGCCTGGTTTCCGTGCCGGTCCAGGGTCAGCCGGGACAGCAGCGGACGCAGCGTGTCATCGGCGCCGGGGGACCAGCGCAGCGTGTCCAGGTCGGCGGTCTCGATTCCGGCGGCTGCCAGCAGGTCCGCGTTGTAGTACACCGCGATGCCGCCGTCGGTCAGTTGTGGTACCGCCCACAGGGTCCCGTCACGCGTGAACTGCTGGTTCACCGACCGGTCCCACGCGTCGGCGGCGCCGGGGCCCAACAGTTTTCCGATGTCGAGCAGCCGGCCGGTGTCCGCGTAGCCGGCCAGGTAGGCATTGGACAGCCAGAAGATGTCGTCGGCGCCGCCGCCGGCGACATCGGTGCGCAGCGAATCGAAATACGACGCGTAGGCGACGACGTCGACCCGGACCTCGATGTCCGGATGCCGGCGGGTGAATTCCGCGAAGGACGACCGGTACGCCGCCGCGACCTGCGCGTCCCACAGCCGCACCGTGACAACGGTTTTCCCGGTGTCCTGCGTCCGGCCCAGGATTACGGCGGCCACCAGGAGCACCGCCATGGTGGCGGCCAGGGCGATGACGAACCGGGTGGAGAACTTCATTTCAAGCCGGTGACGACGATGGAGCGGACGATGTGCCGGCCCAGCACGCTGAACAGCAGGATCAGCGGCACGATCGCGACGGTCGTCGCGGCCAGCACCACGGTCCACTGGGCGTCGAATTGGGATTGCAGGCCCGCGGTGGCGACGGTCAGCACGCGCCACGACGAGCCGCTGGTGATCACCAGCGGCCACATGAAGCTGTTCCATTGCGAGACAACGGTGATCAGGCCCAGCGTGACCAGAATCGACCGGCTGGCCGGCAGCACTACGTGCACGATGACGTCCAGCGTGCCGGCACCGTCGATGCGGGCGGCGCGGATGAGGTCGGCCGGGATGGACCGGAAGTACTCGCGCAGTAAGAAGATCGCGTAAGGCGAGCCGAACATGAACGGCAGTACCAAAGCCCAGAAGGTGTTGCGCAGCCCGGCCTCGGCCATCATGAGATACAGCGGCACGACCGTCACTGTCGCGGGCACCATCAGGGTGGCCAGGTACAACCAGAACAGGGTGTCGCGTCCCGGAAATTCGAGCCGCGCGAAGGCGTACGCCGCCGTCACCGAGAAGGCCAGCTGGCCCAACAGGATGACCGCCGTCATCAATGCGGTGACCAGTGCGGCCCGGCCGAAACCGGCGTCGGACAACGCGGTGTAGTTGGCCAGCGTCGGTGGATTCGGCAGGGACAACGGCGATTCGGTGTTGAACTGGCGGGCCGAGGTGAACGACGTCAGCAGGCCCAGCCCGAACGGCACCAAGGTGATCGCGGCGGCGAGCACCAGCACCGCATAGATGAGCGCGTTACGTGAGGTCATAGCTGACCCGCCGGCGGAAGTAGATGTGCTGCACCAGGGTGATGCCAAGAAGCAGGACGAACAGGATCAGGGCCATGACCGCGGCACGGCCCACGGCTGCCGAGCCGAATGCCTCCGCATAGATGCGGTGGGCGATCAGGTCGGTGCGGCCCTCGGGGCCGCCGCCCGTCAGCGCGTAGACGGTGTCGAAGACCTGCGCCGCGCTGACGATGCCCGTCACCAGGACGAAGAACAGTGTCGGGCGCAGCATGGGCAGGGTGATGCGGCGGAACCGTTGCCAGGCCGTCGCCCCGTCGATGCGGGCCGCGTCGTGAACGTCGTTGGGGATAGCCAGGATTCCGGCGAGGAAGAACAGCGTCACGTAGCCGACGTTGGTCCACACCGTCACCGCCGAAACGAGTGGGAGCGCCAGTGTGGGGTCCGTCAGCCATTCGATGCGGTGCCCGAGCACGGTGCTCACCGCGCCGTCGGTCGGGCTCAGAATCCAGCGCCACAGCACCGCGATCGCCAGCGGCGAGCAGATCCACGGCAGGACATACAGCGTGCGGAAGAACCCGGTGCCGGGCAGTCCGCGGGCCAGCAGCATTGCGGCAAGCAGCCCCAGCACCGTCTGGACCGGGACCACCAGCGCGACGAAACCCAGCGTCACCGCCATCGAGCGGCCGAATGTCGGATCGGTCAGCACGGTGTGCCAGTTGTCCAGCCCGACGAATCGGATGGGCCCCAGCAGGTCCCAATGCTGCAGACTCAGCCAGCCGACGACCAGCATGGGGAGCAGCAGGAACATCACCACGCCGAACAGGCTGGGGGCGAGCAGCGCATAGCCGGTCACGGTCTCCCGAAACCTGCGGCGTGCCACCGGATCATTAAAGCGTGCGGTGCTACTACGGTGTAGCCGTGACTGCGCTGCGACGGGTTGACGCCGACTTCCTGGCCTTGCCGCGCCATTTGCTGGCCGAGGCCGCGGTGTCGGCCGCGCTGGCTGCCGGTGCGAGCTACGCCGACCTCCGGATTCACCGGATCACCACCGAACACATCCAGCTGCGTGACGGCGAACTGGAATCCTCGGTGGTCAACCGCGAGATCGGGCTGGCGGTCCGGGTGATCGTGGACGGCACCTGGGGTTTCGCCTCGCACGCCGAGCTGACGCCCGAGGTTGCGGCCGAGACCGCCCGTCGGGCCGTGCAGGTCGCCGTGGCGCTGGCGCCGCTCAATGCCGAGCGCATCGAGCTGGCTCCCGAGCCGGTCTACGCCGACGTGTCCTGGGTGTCGCCGTACCGCATCGACCCGTTCGAGGTCACCGCCGCCGACAAGATCGCGCTGCTGGGCGAGTACTCGGGCCGGTTGCTCGCATCCGACGGGGTGGACCACGTTTCGGCGGGTCTGCAGGCCGTCAAGGAGCAGGTGTTCTACGCCGACGCGTTCGGTTCGTCGATCACCCAACAGCGGGTGCGGGTGCAACCGACGATCGAGGCCGTCGCGGTCGATGCCGCGGCCGGTGCGTTCGAAACGATGCGTACGCTGGCGCCGCCGACGGCCCGCGGCTGGGAGGCCGTCGCCGGTGACGAGGTCTGGGACTGGACAACCGAATTGGCGGAGCTGCCGACGCTGTTGGCCGAGAAGGTCAAGGCGCCCAGCGTGACGGCCGGTCCCACCGATCTGGTGATCGACCCGACCAACCTGTGGCTGACCATCCACGAATCCATCGGCCACGCCACCGAATACGACCGGGCCATCGGCTACGAAGCGGCCTACGCCGGCACGTCGTTCGCCACCCCGGACAAGCTGGGGACCATGCAATACGGGTCGCCGATCATGAACGTCACCGCGGACCGCACCGTCGAACACGGCCTGGCGACCATCGGATTCGACGACGAAGGCGTCCGCGCGCAGAGCTGGGACCTGGTGCGCGACGGTGTCTTCGTCGGCTATCAGCTGGACCGCGTGTTCGCGCCGAAGCTCGGGGTCAGCCGGTCCAACGGCTGCTCGTACGCGGATTCACCGCACCACGTGCCGATCCAGCGGATGGCCAACGTCTCGCTGCAGCCGGGTACCGACGATCTCAGCACCGACGATCTGATCAGCCGGGTCGAGAACGGCATCTACATCGTCGGCGACAAATCGTGGTCAATCGACATGCAGCGGTACAACTTCCAGTTCACGGGGCAGCGGTTCTTCAAGATCCGTGACGGCAAGCTGGACGGCCAGGTGCGTGACGTCGCCTATCAGGCCACCACCACCGACTTCTGGGGATCGATGGAAGCCGTTGGCGGAGAGTCGACCTGGCGTCTCGGCGGCGCGTTCAACTGCGGCAAGGCGCAGCCCGGGCAGGTGGCCGCCGTCAGCCACGGCTGCCCGTCCGCGCTCTTCCGCGGAATCAATGTGCTCAACACGCGAACTGAATCGGGGCGTTGATGATCACTGCACCGCAGGTTGTCGACCTGGTGCTGGCCGAGGCCGCCCGCCGGGGTCGGGCCGACGAGACCATCGTCCTGGTGACCGACAGGTCCACCGCGTCGCTGCGCTGGGCCCGCAACACCATGACCACCAACGGCGAGTCGGTGAGCCGCGAGACCACCGTCATTTCGATTGTCCGCCAAGGGGATAAGGCCCGGGTCGGCGCGGTGAAGTCCAGTGAGGTCGATCCGTCGACCATCGCCGGTCTGGTGGCGGCATCGCAGGATGCCGCACAGGCCGCGCCCGAGGCCCGCGACAGCGCGCCCCCGCTGACCGGCGTGGAGACGTCCGACGACTGGGATACGCCGTCGCCGTTGACCGGCGCCTCGGTGTTCGGCAACGTGGCGACTCGCCTCGTCGACGGCTTCCACCGCAGCGACGCGCTGTACGGGTTCGCGCGGCACGAACTCGACACCACGTACCTGGCCACCTCGGGTGGCATCCGGCGGCGGTTCACCCAACCGACCGGCTCGGTGGAGATCAACGCCAAACGCGATGGCGCCAGCGCCTGGGCGGGCGTCAGCACCGCCGACTTCGTTGATGTGCCAGTCGATTCCATGCTCGACGACCTGTGCCTGCGTCTCGGCTGGGCCTCGCGGACCGTCGAGCTGCCCGCCGGCCGGTACGAGACGCTGATGCCGCCGTCGACCGTCGCGGACATGATGATCTACCTCGGCTGGAGCATGGACGGCCGCGGCGCACAGGAGGGCCGCACCGCGCTGGCGGCGCCGGGCGGCTCCCGGGTGGGGGAGAAGCTCACCGACCTCGGGCTGACCCTGTACTCGGATCCCGTTGCGCCCGGGCTGGATTGCCTGCCGTTCGTGGCGACGTCGAGTTCGTCGGAGCGGGTGTCGGTGTTCGACAACGGACTGGACATCGGGCGCGTCGACTGGATTCGCGACGGTGTCGTGAACGCACTGGCGTATCCGCGTTCGGCCGCAGCGGAATTCGACGCGCCCGTGGCGGTGCCGGCAGACAACCTCCTGATGACCGGCGGCTCGGTGAGTTTGTCCGACATGATCGCCGGCACCGAACGCGGCCTGCTGCTGACGACGCTGTGGTACATGCGTGAGGTCGATCCGACGGTGCTGCTGCTGACCGGTCTGACGCGCGACGGCGTCTACCTCATCGAGGACGGGGAAGTGACGGCCGCGGTCAACAACTTCCGGTTCAACGAGAGTCCGCTGGACCTGCTGCGGCGCGCCACCGAGGCCGGCGTCAGCGAGACCACGCTGCCTCGCGAGTGGGGTGACTGGGCCACCCGGGCGCAGATGCCGTCATTGCGCATTCCGGACTTCCACATGTCGTCGGTCAGTCAGGCGCAATAACTTTCAGCGCCATGGCGACGTCCTCGTCGGTGGTGGCCCACGAGCAGACGAACCGGACGATCGGTCGCAGTGGGTCGGGAGCGTGGACGGCGAACCGTTCCCTGACGCGCGCTGTGGTCGCGGCGTCGAGGATGACGAACACCTCGTTGGCCTCGGTCGGCGCGGCCAGTTGCAGCCCCGCCTCCGCGAACCCGGCGCTCAAAGTCGCCGCCATGCGGTTGGCGTGGGCTGCGGTCTGTAACCAGAGATCGTCGTGCAGCATGGCCTCGAACTGAGCCGAGATGAAGCGGTGCTTGCTGGCAAGGTGGCCGATCTGCTTCTGCACGAAGCGAATTCCCTCGAAATGTTCGGGTCGGCGGATCAGTACCGCGTCACCGAACAGCATGCCGTTCTTGGTGCCGCCGACGGTGACGATGTCGGCGTCGCCGATGGCCTCCTTTGGGCTGATGCCAAGGGCGGCAATGGCGTTGGCGATGCGGGAGCCGTCCACGTGCACCAGCAGGTCGTGTTGGTGGGCGTAGTCGATGAACTCCGTCAGCGCTGCGGGCGACCAGACGCGCCCGTTCTCGGTCGACTGGGTGATGGTGACGATGCGCGGCTGGGAGTGGTGCACCTCGCCGCGGCGGGCGATGTGCCGATCCAGCTCCTGCGGTGAGATCAGGCCGTCATCACTGGGTAGCGGTGTCAGTTGTGCCGCGGCGATTCGCACCGGCCCACCCGCTTCGTCGAGCAGTGAGTGCGCAATATCGCTGCACAGAATTTCCTGCCAGGGCCGCACTGCCGAAGCCAGCGCGATGATGTTGGCCGCGGTGCCGGTCAGCGCGAACAGCACGTCGGCGTCGGGGGCCTCGAAGGTCGCTTTGAGCGCCTGCGCTGCGCGTTCGGTGCTGGGATCGGTGCCGTACGAGCTCACTGGGCCCTGGTTGGCGGCGACGATGGCCTCGATCACCTGCGGGTGAGCACCAGCAGCGTTGTCGGAGGCGAATGCGGCCGAGACGGTCGAACTCATGCGTCGATCGTCTCATCGCGGCAATAATCCGGAGTGTGGAGGAGCTACTGACGTCCCTGATCGCATTGTCGCCGCCCGCCGAACGGCGGCTCAATGCGGCGATGCGGCAGACGTGTGCCGAGACCCTGGGCCTTGCGCCGTTGCCCTATGAAGAGGTGTTCGGGCCCGTGTCCGACGTCGAGCCGCTGGTGGCCGAGTTCGCCGAGCAGTTCAGCACCGACGTGTCGGTGATCTCGGTGGCTCAGCGTGAACAGCTCACTGCGGCGCTGGGCGCCAACAGTTTTCGCATCGTGGCGTTGATGTACATCGCGGACTTCGTGCCGCGGGTGCGGGCCGGATTCGCGGCACTTGGGCTGCCGCCGATCGCCGATCCCGACGGCTGGGACCACTCCACTGACCCGGTGGACCTGCTGTTGAACCGCTTCGCAAGTTCGGTAGGGGCGCGACGTGAGCTCGATCCGGTGATGACCGAGGTCGTGCGGCTGCGCGGCGCGGCCGCGCACAACTGCCGGCTGTGCAAGTCGCTGCGTGAGGGCACGGCGCTGGATGCCGGCGGCAATGAATCGCTGTACTCGGAGATCGAACTGTACGAGTCGTCGACGCTGCTCGACGACAGGCAGAAGGCCGCGTTGCGCTACGTCGACGCCCTGGTGTGGACGCCGTCGCGGATACCGACCGACGTCGCGGCGGGGGTTCGGTCGCACTTCTCGGACGCCGAGGCCATCGAGATCACCCTCGACGTGATGCGCAACGGCATCAACAAGATTGCCGTCGCTTTGGGTGGTGACGCGCCGCGGGTCAGCGAGGGCACCGAGCGCTATCTGCTCGGAGCCGACGGGCAGCCGGTGTTCTCTTAGGGGCTGTTCTGGGGACTCTCGGAAAAACTTTGGTCACTTTGTTTTCGCTGGTCACAGTGGGTAACTAGCGTCACATTTCCGGCGGTTTTGTGATGTATCGGGACATCGGTGACAGTTCTGCATCAGCACATCGGTGACAGTTGGTGTATCAGGACATCGGTAACGTTTCCTCTGGTTTGGGGTGTGAGCCGCGGGGCTTTCCGTTGCCGACGTAGGTCACTCCTGGTGCGGCCCGGGTGTGCTCGATGAGGATCTCGCCGTCGAGGTCGGCGACGATGATTTTGTCGCCGTCGGTAGCGACCAAGACCTCTTGGAGGCCGTATCGGCCCCCGACTTTGTAGATGACCCCGGCGAGCATGAATGTGCCGGCGGTGGTCAGCGTGCGGATGCTGGTGCTGGCCGGTAGCGCTGGTACGGGCTGAAGCTGCTTGATTGTGGCCGCGATGAGCAACGGCGCGTCGGGCTGCGGGCGGGGCGGGGCGGCCTTGGCGGTCGCTTCCCACGCGGTCTGCGGGGTGACGCGGCCGGGGAGACCTTGGTGGGGTCGTTCGGTGTTGTAGATGTGGTCGAATTTGTCGACCTGGGCTTGTAGTTCGGCGAGGCTCTCGGCGAGGGGCTGTTGGTCGAGGTAGCGGAACAGGGTTTGGTGGAATCGTTCGTTTTTGCCCTGGGTGGTCGGCTTGTAGGGCTTGCCGGTGATCGCTTCGGTTCCCAGCGCCGCAACGTGTTTGACGAGTTTGCCGACCAATCCACGGCGCGAAAGGTTCAGCGCCGCCCCGTTGTCAGTGAGTAGTCGTTGGGGTACCCCGTGAGCGGCCACGGCCTTGTCGAAGACGGCGATCGCGGCTTCGGCGGTCTCGCTCCGGGCAACGTGCGAGGCCACGGCATAGCGGGAGTGATCATCAATGAGCTGGAAGATCACGCACGTACGTCCACCGACCAGGACGTACTCGGTGGCATCGAGTTGCCAGCAGGCGTTGGGGGCGGGATAGACGAACCGTCGCCACGCCGAGCGGGGTTTCTTCTTCGGCTCCTTACGGGCCACTCCAGCTTGGCGGAAGACGCGGGCCAGGGCTGCTGTGGAGGGGACCTGGTCCAGGCCCATCGCGCGCATCTTGTCGTGCACACTGATCGGCCCGCAGTCCAAACCGGAGGATTCCAGAGCCTTACGCACCGCGATGGCCTGCTCCTTGACCTCATCACCAAGTGTCGACGGACTCGACTTCGGTCGCCGGGTCCTCGGTTCAAGCACCGCAGCCTGACCATCTGTCACGGCCCGTTTACGTAACGCGTAGAACGACTTTCGAGAAATTCCATGCTCGACGCAGAACGTCGAGACCGCCCCACGAGGCGCGTCATCGGGCCACTGCGCGATCGCCAGACGGACACGAGGATCGATGGGTTCATTGACAGCCACCGCCCGAGCCTGGTGGCAGAAGTGTCACCACCAAGACCACCGGAACTGTCACCGATGTCCTGATGCAGAACTGTCACCGATGTCCTGAGACATAACACATTTCCGGCGGTTTCTTGTCGGTGGTTCGAACTAGTGTTCGAATATGGCCATTGACTCCGCTATCGTCCTCAACGCCTACGCGGCGCTTGAGGATGCGATCGCCACGGTCAACGGCCTGGACTACAGCGGGTTGCCCATCAAAGTCCTGTTGGAGCTGCAGTCCCGCCGCGAAACTCTGAAGTGCGCCGCCGAAGCCGTCGATCACCAGATTATGGCTGCGGCACAGACGCAGGCGACGGCCAAGGAGATCGGGGCCAAGGATTGGCCCGAGGTGCTACATGTGCGGCACCGCATCAGCCGGGAGGAAGCTCGCCGCCGGGTGCGGGACTGCGACAACCTCGGTCCGCGCTCGGCCATCACGGGCGAACCGTTGGGCCCGGTGTGGGAGTTGGTCGCCGCCGCGGTGGCTGAGGGTGCGATCAATGGCGAGCACGTGCAGGTGATCACCAACTTCTTCGCCAAGGTGCCGTTGTGGGTGGATCCGGTCACCATGGCCCAGTGCGAGGCCGATCTGGTGGCCGACGCGAGGGTCAAGACCCCCGAGGACCTCCGCAAAGCCGCGGCGGATTTGTTGTACCGGCTCGATCAGGACGGGCCCGAACCCGACGACTCTGAACCCGACACGAAACGCGCCATCAACCATGGCAAGCAGCGCTCCGATGGCACCTCCGAGGTCAGCGGCACCATCGAGGCCGAGACCCGTGCTTACTGGGATGCGATCAATGACAAATGGGCCGCCCCCGGCATGTGCAACCCCGCCGACCCGGTGCCCTGCATCTCGGGTACACCGACCCAGGAACAGATCGACAACGACACCCGTACCGCCGCCCAGCGCCGCCATGATGCGTACAAGATGGTCGGCCGCATGATCCTGAAGACCGGCATGCTCGGCGAACACAACGGATTCCCCGTCGCGGTGGTCGCCACCTGCACCGTGACCGACCTCGAGAAGCGCACCGGGGTGGCGCTCACTCACACCGGTACCAAGCTGCCGGTCAAGGACCTGGTTCAGATGGCCGCCGCCGGAGCCGACCACTACCTCGTCGTCTTCGACGACCACACCGAACAACCGCTGTACATGGGCCGAGCGCGTCGTACCGCCACTGTCGCCCAACGTTTCGCTTTGTTCGCCCGCGACCTGGGCTGCACCAAACCCAACTGCACCGCCCCCGCATCCCGGTCTCAGGCCCATCACGTCAACACCAACTGGCGCGATCACGGCCCCACAGACATCACCAACCTCACCCTGGCCTGCGGCCCAGACAACCGCCTCGCCGACACCGGCGGCTGGACCACCACCATGAAGAACGGCCGCACCCACTGGACCCCGCCACCACTGCTCGACGTCGGCCAACCCCGAACCAACCACTACCACCGCCCCACGCTCTACCCAGCGGAGCGCGGCGATGCTGACGGCGGCGAAAGTGGCAGTCCCGCAAACTGATCCGGCATTCCGCCGCGCCATCCAGAGCCGCGACGGCAGTGCCACGTGCGCCGCTACGAATCGCTCGCTGACGACGCGACTCGCGGAGACGCAGTGAGTGCCGCTCGACGCCTTCGACGCCTTCGACGCCTTCGACGCCTTCGGCGGCGTAGCGCCCGTAGCGCGTCAGCCCTTGAAGTAGACGATCTGGTGGGTACTGGCGAGCAGCGCGCCATCGCGAGCCCACACATGCGCACTCTGGTCGAAGTACCCGTCCGAGAAGCGATTTGCGTGCGCACTGCCCAACACGTAATCACCGCCGATGCTTTCGAGCTCCTGCCCATTGGCATGGAAGTACGTGGTGAGTGAGATCGTGCCGGCCGGAAAGAATCCACCGCGCCGCAGGAAAACCCGGGGATAGAAGATGTCGGACATCGCGGCTAGGGCGGCGAAGTCGATGCCGCGCTCGTTGGCGTCCCGCACCCACAGCGTCGTCCGCGACGACTCACTGGGCTCGGCATCCTCTGCCGGAAAAGGATTTTCGACGAAACGCATGTCGTACTGACTGACCCACGGCAGGGGAGGACCGCTGACTTCGAGTCCCTCGGGTCCGGTCACAGTCGGCATGCGCGACTCGTCGTCCGACCAGGTGTCGCGGCGGATGCCGAAAACCATGGTGGCAGTGGTCTTGATGTCGCCGTCCTGGCTGAGTTCGGCGATCCAGTGCTGGTTCGTGCGGTTGGTGCGGGCGGGCTTCAGCGCGATGTCGAACTCGCCGTCGGCGATGGGCGCGGCGAAGTTGACCGTGAGCGCCAGCGGTTCACCGATGCGGTCGGGCCGCAGCTCGACCGCGTGCAACAGCGTCGCCGCGGTGATTCCGCCGAACGGGCCGACCATGTTCGCCCAGTCCGGGTGCGTCTGCCCACGCATGCGCGTGTCATCGACGGGCTGCAGGTCGAGGGCTTTGTCGAACGAATGAGAGCCGGTCACGCTCAACATGATGCCTGGTGCTGATTTGGCGTCCTCAGTGTGTTGCGGCGCGACTGGACACCTTGCCCGTCGCGTCGGCGCGGAAGAGGGCGTCGTTGTAGTGGCATCCCGCGGGAATCCACTCGAACGTCTTCTCCTCGGCGAACTTGTAGTACAGGACGCGGCGGCCGGCATTCGGTGCGGTCGGCGGGGGAGTGCTGTGCATGATGTCGCCGTAATGCAGTGTGAGATCGCCGGGTTCGGTGTCGAGTTTGACGACGGGCAAGTCGCCCTCTCGGCCCCACTGCAGCCAGTGCTTCGTATAGCGGTGCGAGCCGGCCAGCACCATCAACTGACCGTTGGCTGCGTTGGCGTGATCGAGCTGGATGCCCGCCTGGATGAGCGGGCACATGACGGGGTGTCCGCCGATGCCGTCGTCGACGTGCCAGCCCAGATCACCGTCGCCTTTGACCACGTCGGAGTTCTTGATGAAAACCATTGGGCCGTCGAGCCGGTCGTCGCAGACTCGCAGCTCGGGGCCCGCCAGTCGGACGTACGCGGTGGTGCGTGGTTCTGTACACAGCGCCTGTAGGACGTCGGAGTAGCGGCCCAGATAGTTGATGCGCGTGACGATTTCGGCCCCGCTGGAGTTCAGCGACCACCACGAGAACGGATCGCCGGGTGTGGTCATGGCCCGGACTGTCTCGACTTCCGCGCCCCACGCGGCGACCTCGTCGGGGCTGTAGACGCCGCGGATGTGCAGGTAGCCGGCGACGTTGAAGAAGTGGCGCAGGTCTTCGATGTCGTCGTCGACGGTGAAGGTCTGGTGCAGATCGAGCGGCCGACCGTCCCGGTCGATGAGCGTCTCCCGCACCGCTGCGGTGTAGATCGGGGTGCCGGTCAGGAGGGTCTGGGTGGCTGGCTCCCAGCGCTGCCAGTCCTGCAACGTGCCGCGTGCCAGCCGCGCCCGCTCGGTACGGACGGCACCGGACGCGGAGAGCAGTCTGTTCAGGAACGCCGAGAACGTGGTCTCGTCCAGCTCGACCAGGGTGGCTCCGGTGTCACCGCTGGTGGCCTCCACACCTGCCGGTGTTGCGTGCCAGGTGCGGGTCGTGCCGTCGGGGAGTTGGAAGGCGAGCGGCGGGACGCCGGCGAGGTCGTCGACGACGAGAGTGCCGTGTCGCGCGTTGAGGGCGGGCAGTTCGTGGGTGTGAAAGTCGTCGAACGAATGATGGGGAAACGACGCTGCGATGGCGTCGACCCACGGCAGTCCGGTGCCCAGCTGGTCGGTCGCCATCGTCGTCCTTCCTTACGCGCCGATTATCAGCCCGTGGCGCGTCCTCCCGTGGCGCCATGCGAACATGGTGGCCGCGATCTTCGCGATGGGGCGGTAGCTCAGTTGGTTAGAGCCGGGGACTCATAATCCCTTGGTCGCGGGTTCGAGCCCCGCCCGCCCTACTCAAAGGCTGTATGACGTCGGCTGATGGCTGACATTTCTTTGTCGGGTGATGCCTGACAGTGTTTCGGCTGATGCTTTACACCTGCTTCGGCTGATCCTTGACACCCAGCCCCGCCCGCCCTACTCAAACTCGCTGACGCGCCGGACTCAACGACACCCGCCGTTTGACTCGCGCCGAACTACCCCGACTGTCGGTGGCTTCTACTTCGATCACCGCGATGACGGGATCGCCCCGCTTCAGCGCGCGAGCGGCCTTGCGTTGGGCGACGGGCGGAATCTCCACGGCGAGAGTGGCTTTGCGCAACGGCGGCAGGTTCAGCATGGCGGGCCGCAGATGCAGTGTGCGGGGTTGGCGCATCCGGCGGGGAACGTCGATCTCGCCGGTGGCGATCACGTCGCAGGGCAGGCCGGCCGAACGCACTTGCAGAACAACCGAATCACCCAGTGGCTGATTGCGTTCGCCGCCGAGCCACAGCCTCACGTTCGGCAGCGTCATGCCGCCGGCTTCCTCATCGCGACTTAGCCGCGATGCGATGGCAGCGCTGATCAACCTGCTGGTCAGCCCACCTTTGCGACGCGCCACGACGGTAACCTACGCCGGTTGGCAACGCAGCGAAGCAGGAATGCGGCGCACAGCGAGTCCGGTGCGTTACGGCTGCCTGGGTTGTTCCGTCAGCGGTGCCACGGTCGGCAGGAACGGGTTGATGCGGGCGTGGCGCAGGGTGCCGGGAACATTCGAGAATTCGGCGACCACAACGCGATTCCGGCCCGCCCGCTTCGCGGTGTACAGCGCGGCATCGGCGCGATTGAGGAAGTCATCGAGCGAGTCGTCGGCATGGAGGACGCTGACGCCTACGCTGACCGTCACCTGGCGGCCCTCAACCGCCAGAGCTGCGACCGCCGATCTCAACCGTTCGCCGAATTGCTCGGCTCCATCGGCATCTGTTCCGGACAGCAGCACTGCGAATTCTTCGCCACCGATGCGGGCAGCCAGATCATGTTCGCGGACCAACGATTGGCACGTGGTGGCGATCGCCGTGAGTATCCGATCGCCGATGGTGTGTCCGTATTGATCGTTGACCTGCTTGAAGTTGTCGACGTCGAACACCACTGCGGCCAGCGGTGTTCTGTCGGCAGCAGCCGATGCGATCCGGTTGGTCAGTTGCTCCACGAAATAGCGCCGATTCGCCAGCGGCACCAAGGGGTCCTGACGGGCCAGCATCTCGAGTTTCTCGGCCATTCGGCGCCGCTGTTCGAGCAGCGAGAACAACATCATCGAGAAGATGCACCAGGTAGTGGCGACGAAGAGTCCGACGGTGGCGAGGCGCCCGGGCAGGCTGATCTTGGCCAACAGGTTGTTCGCGGTCGTGGCCGCCCAGAACACCGCCGGCGCGATCAACGCGTTGGCGCTGGTGACACCGCGCAGACCTCGCCGCAGACCGACCCAGATGACGAGCGGATAGGTCATGCCGAGGATCAACAGCGGATCGATGGGTAGGACGGCCATCAGTACGCCGCTGACGGCGATCGTCACTGCGCTGACCACGAGATCGGTTCGGTCTGCACGCCGCCGTCGCCCCGCACCGGTGTCGGCGGCCGCCCATGCCAACAGCAATGGCGTGACGAGCAACTGCCCGACCGAGTTTCCGATCCACCAGTGCGTCCAGGCTTCCGGAATCTGGCTGACGTCGGTCAACTGACGCTGTGCGCCATGGACCAGCAGGGCGTCCCAATTGTCGGGCATCAACCCGGACGGGATGGTTCCCAACCACCACATTGCCGCGACGCCACCGGTGGCGCTGAGCGGCTGCAGCACCAAGAAGACCAGGACCGCGAACAGCCCGACGTCACGCGGCGAGTCGAAGCGAGGCGAGATGCGCCACCGCTGGAAGAGTGCGGCACCGAGCATGCACTCCAGGCTGTTGACGGCGCCGATCAACGCTCCGCCCAGCACCGAAGGCCCGGTCCAGATGGACAAGATCGACTGGCCGAGTAGTACGCCCCACGTCACGCGCCGGCCGAAGAGAATGCAGAACGCGAGTGCGATGCCTTCGGGCGCGAACATCACGCTGGTGACGTTGTCGTGCTCCACCGACACCTCGAAAGCCAACCTGCCGAAGACGACGTAGCCGATCGTCAGCAAAAGTGATGCGGCAGCCGTACCCCAGCGCGAGTCGCGCGCCTTCTGTACCCATAAACGCCACATCGAGGTGATGATAGCCAGGCTTTGTGACAGGAGCATATTCCCGCGGACGTGCAAATCCAGCAACGCGATACCGGTTGCCGATGTCACGTGGGATTCGGGGCGATACGCGCTGTCGCGGCGCGGAATCGGCCGGCACCGATGGCACCCAGGTTGGTGCAGGAGAATTGACCTGTGCAGTTATTGGCGGCGGTACGGAGAGCGAGTGTCCTCAGCGCCGCCGATCCGGGGCACATCAGGCTGCGGAGCGCGGCGTCGACCACGTTCTCGCTGCTGCTGGCGATCGGCGCGATGCTGGCGTTCACGCGTGCGGCCGGCCAGCCGGTGACGGTCGCGATGCTGGGCGCGGTGGTGGCGATGCAGGCCTCGGCCGCAGTCAAGGACCGAGACCAGCGCAGCCGCAACATCACGACGCTGCTGCTGTTCTTCCCGGCGATCGGCGCCATGGCCTTGGCCGCAGTCCTGGTGCCCCACGGGAAGATCGTCGACGTCGGCTTCATCGCCGTGCTCTTCGCCGCGGTATGGGTGCGGCGGTACGGCCCGCGCGGAAACGCGCTCGGGATGGTCGCGTTCATCTCGTACTTCTTCGTGATGTTCCTGCGGACCCCGGTGCATCAGATTCCGGTGCTGGCAGTCGCGGTTGCGGTGGGAATCCTGTCGTCGCTGGCGGTGCACGTGCTGCTGTTTCCGGAGCGGCCGCGCGTCGAGGCACGTCGCCTCCTGTCGGCGCTGCGCGCCGCGTCGCTCTCGACACTCGACGTCGCCACCCGGCGCGGCGAGGTGAGCGTCGACGTCGCACGGCACCAACTCGACCAGCTCGGTGAGACGGCGCTGCTCATCGACGACTGGCTGGACCGGCATGAGGCCGCGAAGTCCCTCAGCGTCACCAGCAAGGACCTGGCGCTGCGGGTGTTCGAGGCACAGATCATGCTGGAGCAGGCGGCGTCGTTCCTGTGGGGGCTGGACCAGGATGAGCCGTGGCCCGAGGGTCTGGTCGACGCGGTTGCAGCGCTGCGCATCTGCCTGGACAACAACCCCACCGACGAACAGCTGCGGCAGGCCCGACGGCTGGGGGCCGCGGCGGCCGACAAGGCCGACCTGTCGACCTCGGCGGGCGTCGCGACGGCGACGGCGTACCGGGCTATGCAGGCGCACTTGGCAATTCACCACATCACGACCAACGCCCGCGGCATCAGCGACGACGACATCGCCGCGGCCGGGACCGACGCTGACGACGATCAGGACGCGCCGACCGGACTCAATCCCAGCACCAAATCGGCGATTCAAGTCGCGGTGGCAACCAGTGCCGCAACGGTTCTGGGCAACCTGATCTCACCCGATCGTGGATATTGGGCGGTGCTGACGGCCTTCCTGGTGTTCACGGGTGTCACGACGCGCGGCGAGATCCTTTCGCGCGCAGGTCATCGCATCGTCGGCACCATCGCCGGGGTGGTGGCGGGTGTGCTGCTCGCCGCGGAGATCGGGCACAATCCGGCGTTGCAGATCGTCGTCCTGGTGGTCTGCGTGTTCTTCGCGTTCTACCTCGCGACCGTCGCCTACTTCTGGTTGACCTTCTTCGTCACGGTTCTGCTGGCGATGTTGTACGGGCTCCTCGGCAATTTCAGTGCCCAAGTGCTCGAGGTGCGCATCGCGGAAACAGCAGTGGGAAGCCTGGTGGGTATCGCGTCCGCGTATTTCGTCTTCTCCACCAAGACCCGGGCCACCTTCGCCGCGAAGGTCAATGACTACCTCGACCAGATGGAGCGGGTGATCGGCACCGCGGTAACGGCGGTACTCGATGCAGGCGATGCCGGCGATCTGGTTGCCGACACCCGCCGGATGGACAACGCGCTGAAGGAAGCCGTCACGGCCGGCAAACCGCTTCAGATGGGGCCACTTTCGGAGCTCCGGCATGGGGTCCGGCGCATGATGCGCGGTCTGCAGGTCGCGAACCGCTCGGCCCACGCGTTGGCTCGCGCGGGGGTCACCGCGGCACACGGTGCGCAAGTTCCCGACGGCGCCGACGAGGCCCTCCACCAGGCGGCGGCGCGCGCTGGTGCCGCGGTGGCCGGCATTCGGAAGCTGGTTGCCGGTGACGATCCGAACACGTCTGAGAAGCGCAGTGATACAGCTCTTTTCGATGTCGGTCTACCGGAGATGCGGCCAGGCCCGGTCCGGGCGTCGGTCCGGGCGCTCAATGTCATCGACCGCGCGCTGACAGAGGTGACCGTTCGGGTGTGATGCTTGGCGGCCTGCAGGCCCCAGGGCAGTTCGTGAAAAAGTGTCCCGTCTTTCGGGACTCGGTGCTCCTACCTGTGTAAGGGGTCCAACCAGGACTCCGATCTCATCGAAGGAGCACTTCATGGTTGCCGATATCTACCCCCAGCCGTCCGCGCCGAAACCGACGTCGATGCGCAAGCACCGGCGACTACTCGCCGTCGCCGGCGTTTCAGCGATGGCCGTCATGGCCGTGAGCTTGTCCGGTGTGGCCTCGGCGGCCACCCCGACGAAGACCAACTGCACATTCAAGACCGCCAATGGGCACTATGTGACGGCAGTCAACAGCGGCGGGTTGACGGGACTCGGCCAGCCGTCGTTCGACGTAATCCACACGGACGCAGTGCGGGTCGGCTCATGGGAGACCTTTGCGCTCGTCGATGCCGGTGACGGAACGCACTACGGAATCCGTGCCTTCGATGGGCACTACCTCACGGCCGTGGGCGGTGGTGGACGGACCACCGACGTCATCCACTCCGACGCCACACAGTTGCAGGGTTGGGAGAAATTCACCATCACCAAGCTCCCGTCGGCTCCGGGCGGTCAGACCGTGTATTCGATCGGCACCATCGACGGACACTTCCTCACGGCCGTGGGCGGTGGCGGACGAACCACTGACACCATCCATTCCGATGCCACAGTGGCCAACGGCTGGGAGCAGTTCCACATCCACTGCGCAAGCTGAGCGCCTGCGCGATAATCCGTTATCGGAGAACGCTTTCAGCGTATTCGCTCGGCGGTGGGCCGCCGGCACTCGTGTGAGTGTCGCGGCCCACCGCTGAGTCGCATCAGGTGAACGCAGCCCCGTAGGACGCCGCGCCGATCACGAATGTGAACACCAGGTAGATCACGAGAACCACGGCGCCGGCGATCGCACCCCACGTCGCCCACTTCTTGGCCTCGTCCGCGGCTGTCTGCGCGGCTTGGAACTGGCCCTGGGCCCACAGACCCGAGACTTGAGTCGCCTTGACGATCGACACGATGCCGAAAGGTAGGCAGCAGAAGATCGTGACGAGGATGCCCAGCACCAGGTTGTTGTTGGGCGGTCCACCTGCGGGCGGAAGGCCGCCGGCCGGCGGCGGAGGGTAATTCCCTGGTGGTATCTCAGTCATTGCAGCCTCTCGTTGTTTCGGTCACTACTCGGTAGGAAGTCCGTCGTCGGATGCGGTCAGCGGTGACCGCCTCGGGACGTTACGGCGCACCGATTGGAATCCGATTGGGACGCCTACAGAGCAAGGACACAACACAGACGCCGCTACCGATCCCAATATTGGGGAGTGATGTATTGGGGAGTGATGGCTGCGGTTATGGGGTGGATCTCGTCAGTGCAGCCCGTTCTTGATCGCCGCGGCCTGCTTCTGACTGACGTCGGCGACGAAGTCGGGCGGTGCGTCTGCGCCGGCGGGGCCGTCGAATTCGAGAGTCACGAAAGCCTTGCCCTCGGTGAAGAGCACGACCGTCACCGATTTGGCGCCGTCGGGGGAGGTCCCGGACACCGAGGTGCCGCCGCTCCCGACGTTCATCGGGGCGGGGGTCCCACCGGTGACATTGCTGCCGAGCGCGCCCTTGGCCGCCTCCAGAGCACTGGATGCGGCGGCGGGGTCGGCCAGGACCAGGATCGTGTCGCCGACCACGTGGGTGCTGTCAGGGTTGCTGAAAGATGCTGCGACGCCGGGCTGGCCGTTGGGGTTCTGGACCGGGGCGCTCGCGGTGAACACCTCCGGCGCGACAAGGTCTGTGCCCTTGATCAGCAGTGCGCTGTAGTCAGCCGGTTGGGCCGCAGCGGAACTCGACGTCGAACTCGCTGAAGAACTCGCCGATGATGCAGAGGTGGAGGACTCCTTCGACTTGGAATCGCTACTGCAGCCGGCCGCTGCCAGGACGGCCAATGTGCTGGCCCCGATTGCGCTGGCGATCTTCACGGAAGTTCTCACGGCGTCGAGCTCCTCTCGGGCGAAATCCGCCGCCCGCCCTGCGGCGAGCGGCGGAATGGCTGGCGAAACTCTAACGCGAATCGATGGTGTCGACCTGCGGTTTGACGCGGAATACCCGTCAGTTCATCGGGCCGTCAGGCATCGGTGCGTTGCAGCGCGCGCGGAAGTCGGCCGCGGGCTGGCGGATGCCCTCGATTTCGGTCTTCACCTGCGGGTTCGCATCCATGTACGTGGTGATATCGGTGCGCATCTGGTCCCGCGTCTTGCCCTTGAGACCCGTGAAGAACGCGTTCACGTCCGGGTGGGTGAAAAGGTATGACGCGGTCGCGGCGTTCACGCCGGACATCACATTGGCGAGGTCGCCGGCCGTGCAGTCTGGCGGGTCGGCGATGGCGGTCGTCGCCGTGCCGATAAACGTCGCACCGGCGATCAGGCCGGCACCGATGATGTTGCGGATTCTCATGTTTGGTTGCTCCTCGAGGTTGTCGAAATAAAGGGAATCAGCGACGCGGTCCGATACCGCCACCGCCGCCGGGGCCACCACCGGGGCGCAGCGGCGGGCGCGGGGGCAGGGGCACGACGACGTCCACGCCCCAGCCGTCGTCGCAATACCAGGGATCAGCGCAGTACGACGGGTAGGCCGCGGAGGGCGGCGTCGGGCCGCCGCCTCGAACGTCACCCTGTGCGCACACGGTGGCGTATCCGGCGCCGGTGCAGTCGGCCGAGGCCGGTGCTGCCGCACTGAGGCCGATGGGCACAAACGTGAGCGCCAGACCCAAACTCAGGGAGCGCTGCTGAAGTCGCATGGTCTTCTTCCTTCGAACGGCTGGCTCGCGGTGATCGGCACGCTGCCGGTGCGCGGAACCGGTGTCGGCTGAGCATAATTGGGCGTTGCCGCTCAAGAAGCGGTTGCGCGATTATTGCGTTGTTCAGGCTGTGTTAATCCTTGGTGCGGTTTGCTGAGCGACCGGACCACAATCGCCGCGTGAGGCATCGCGGCGGTGGTACGGTCCGCCATGTCGAGTATGCGTGACGAAGGGGTCAATATGAGCGAGAACAGCCAGGATTGGACCAAGCCGGCCGCCATGGCGATCCCCAAGGAGGGCTACTTCGAGGAGGTGCGGGGCCGCTACGGCCCGGTGTTCCCGAAGACCCCGGCCTGCTACGGCTTCTCGATCATCGCGAAGGTGAAAGAGGGCCGCGAGGAAGTGGTCAGGGCGTACGGCAAGACCATCGAGGAGACCATCAAGGCCAGTCCGGAGGCGTTGGCACCGCTGCGTCTGCACTACCTGCGCTGGAACCTTTTCGACGTCGGCTCGGGTCTGCATTTCCAGTACATGGGCATCTTCGACACCGATTTCGACAAGTACACCGAGGACGCGGTGGCACTGTTCAGCGCGACCGGCATCACGACAGTGTTCACCAATCTCGAAGGCTTCCCGGAGGATTGGCGGACCAACACCGACGCATTCATCAAATTCGTTCGCGACCATCAGCAGCCGAGCTTCCTTGAGTACGGCGAGTACCCCTACGTGACCGCGGACGAGATCAAGAAGGCGTTGCGGCTCAAGGCGGCGTTCTCGACGATGCTCGATCAAATGCAGTAATGCTCGAGTTCGACGACATTCAGCACATCCTGCTGACTCGGACGCCGGCGCTCACCGGGCGCTACGAGTTCCTGACGTTCGACACCCCTGAGGGCGGCCGGGCGTGGTTGTCGCAGATGCAGGACAAGGTGCAGTCCGCGACCGACGCCAAGGCCACGATGGACGAGTCCGATCGTTGGGTCACGTTGGCGTTCACATGGAATGGCCTGCGTGCGTTAGGCGTGCCCGAGGAGTCATTGGCGACGTTCCCCGACGCGTTCCGGGAGGGCATGGCCTCGCGGGCCGCCATTCTGGGTGACATCGGGCCCGCAGCGCCGGAGCACTGGGTCGGCGGGCTGGCGGGCGACGACCTGCACGCCATCGCAATCCTGTTCTCCCGCACGGACGAACAGAATGCGAAGTCCATCGCGGCGCATGACGATCTGCTCGCGCGCACCGACGGCGTGCGCAGCCTGTCGTACCTGGATCTCAATGCCACGCCGCCGTTCAACTACGCCCACGATCACTTCGGATTCCGGGACCGGTTGTCGCAACCGGTAATGAAGGGGTCGGGGGAGGAGCCGACGCCGGGCTCGGGCGACCCGTTGGAGCCCGGAGAGTTCATTCTCGGGTACGACGACGAGAACGGCCCGGTGGTGGATCTGCCTCAGCCCGAGGTGCTTTCGCGCAACGGCAGCTACATGGCGTACCGCAGGCTCGAGGAGCACGTCGGCGTCTTTCGCGAGTACCTGCGCGAGAACGCGGACAGCCCGGAGGGCGAAGAGCTGCTGGCTGCCAAGTTCATGGGCCGGTGGCGCAGTGGCGCCCCGCTGGTGCTGGCGCCGGACAAGGACGACCCCGAATTGGGGGCGGATCCGATGCGCAACAACGACTTCAACTACAAGAAAGAAGATCCGTTCGGCTACGCGTGCCCGCTGGGGGCGCACGCACGGCGGCTCAATCCGCGCGACACCGCGCACTACATGAATCGTCGGCGGATGATCCGGCGCGGTGCGACGTACGGTCCGGCACTGCCCGACGGGGCGCCGGACGATGGCGTCGACCGCGGCATCGCGGCCTTCATCATCTGTGCGGATCTGGTGCGCCAGTTCGAGTTTGCGCAGAACGTCTGGATCAATGACAAGGCGTTCCATGAGCTCGGCAACGAACACGATCCGATCTGCGGCACGCAGGACGGCACGCTCGACTTCACCGTCCCGAAACGGCCGATCCGCAAGGTGCACAAGGGACTTCCGGCCTTCACCACGATGAAGGGCGGCGGCTACTTCTTCCTGCCCGGCATCGGCGCCATCCGTTACCTGGCGTCGCTGGGGGACTGAGACTTTTCCTCGGGCCGTAGCGCTGCCGATGTTTCGCAGCCGCGTGGGCCGATGTTTCGCATCCGAAGGTCGGGGAACCCATCCAATGGCGGCTGGATGACCCGGCCGCCGCGAAACCACGACCGGAAAGAGGAGCTCATGGGTAAGAGCGGTCCGGAAGAAGCTGCCAAGGGTGTTGTCGAAGGCATCAAAGGCAAGGTGAAGACGTTGCTCGGTGCGCTCGTCGGCCGCGACGACCTGTTCCGTGAGGGACAGGCGCAGCAGGACAAGGGCGAAGCGCAGCGCGATGCGGCCAAGCGGGAAGCCGAGGCGGAATCCGCCCGGGCGGCCGCGAAGGCGGCGGAAGCGCGGGAGCGCGCGAACCAGCAGGATCAGTAGTTGGGGCTACAGCGGAGAGGCGCGCGTATGACTTCATTCGGCTACACCCTGATGACGGAGCAGTGCGGCCCGAAAGAGCTTGTCAGACATGCTGTTCGGGCCGAGGAAGTGGGCTTCGACTTCGAAGTCTGCAGTGACCACTACTCGCCGTGGCTGGTATCGCAGGGGCATGCGCCGAACGCCTGGCTGGTTCTTGGCGCCGTGGCGCATGCGACCAGCCGGGTGGAGCTCTGTTCCTACGTCACGTGCCCGACGATGCGGTACCACCCGACCGTCGTCGCACAACAGGCGGCGACGGCACAGATTCTGGCGGACGGCCGGTTCCTGCTCGGCCTGGGCACTGGTGAGAACCTCAATGAACACGTGGCGGGCCAGGGATGGCCGGCCTACGAGCGTCGGCTCGACATGTTGTGCGAGGCGACGAAGATCATTCGTCAGCTCCTCGACGGCGCCGTTGTCAATCACAAGGGCGAGTACTTCCAGGTCGATGCCGCGCGGCTGTGGGATCTGCCGGCCGATCCCGTGCCGATCGGCATCTCGATGACGGGGGAGAAGGCCGTCGGGCGGTTGGCTGACTTCGCCGATTTCATGATCGACGTTTCGCCCGACAAACCGATCGTGGACCAGTGGCTCCATGAGCGTCGGGTGCAGGGCCTGGAGACGACGGGGCGTGCCGTCGCGCAATTGCCGATCTGCTGGGACAGGGATCGCGACAAGGCCGTGCAGCGGGCACACGAACAGTTCCGATGGTTCGGCGGCGGATGGCCGACGAACGCGGAACTGCCCAACCCCAAGGCATTTGATGCTGCGACGCGATTCGTGCGACCCGAGGACGTGGCGGATCAGATTCCGTGTGGCCCCGACATCGACGCGGTCGTTGAAGCCGTCAGCGCCTACCGGGACGCCGGGTTCACCGACATCGCGCTCGTGCAGATCGGCGGAGACTCCCAGGACAGCTTCTTCGATGAAGCGGCCCCGGCACTGTTGGCGGCACTACGCGCCGACGCCGCCTGACGGGCGTCGTACCGGCAGGGCGCGGCACGGTCTCACGAGGACTGGGCGCGACACGCGCACGCCACGCCAACGTGTGCGACATGTGATGCAGCCGTTTCCAAAATGTGACGCGTGTAGACCAGTGTGATCAGAGTGGCTTGAGGGCAGTCAGGTCATTCAGTTCGTGGTTGGGAGCGTCCAATGTCTACAGCTCGCAAGGTGGAACGCATCGTCGCGCAGGTCACCGCCGCCGTCACCCGTCGTCCGTCCGACGACCAGGCCTACCGCGCCGAGATGGAGCGCTTGGTCACCGAGCAGGAACTCGCCCTGCTGAGTAGTCGGTAGCACTCCTGGCCGTCAGCGGAAGACGCTCAGCAGCGTCCGGCACAGGAACGGCAGGTTCGACAGCGGGATGAACTGCACGAGAGTGCGGCAGACGTTGGGCGCCTGAGCCTGCCCGGCCGCGCTTCCGCACACCGGCCATGCGCCGATTCCCTGTGTTTTCATGACATTTCGCGCCACGCGGATCTGTTCTCCGCGGCTGGCCGCTGCCGGTGAGCCGGTGCCGCCGTTGGCGGTCCACGTGCCGGGGCTGAATTGGAGTCCACCGTAGTAACCGTTGCCGGTGTTGGCCGACCAGTTGCCCCCGGATTCGCACTGGGCGATGGCGTCCCAGTTGGGTTCGGCGTTTGCCTCGGAGATCGCCAACGACAGTTGGGAGATCGCGAGGACGCCGGATATGGCGACCGCACGAACAAATAGGTGCCCGCTCATACCCACCTCGATCCTGTTGTGCGAACGGACTGATTCCGCTCGCAAAATGGTTCGCAATTGACGCATGGTGCTGTCTATACAGACGTTAAACCTGATAATCAGCTGTGCTAATGGGGTAATTGTTATTCTTCGAGTAATTTTAGTGTTTCTGCATATTTCTGATGCAGAAGCGACGGCACTGACTGTTGTTATCTAGCGTGTCGCTGCAGGTCAGTGAGTCGTTACGTGAGTAGTGTTTACCGTGTGGTTATAGGCACTACTGGGGCCCGTGATTCTTTTGTTATTAGTGATTCAATCGCGTCCAGTGATGCAATTGTTATTGAAGTGATCTGAGTTACTAATCCACATTAGAGTTTCCTATGTGACGGCTGTGACTGGTGTTACCAGAGTGAATTCGGCCTCAGATGTTTGTTCAGAGGTGGTTCTGGCATCGCGATTCGGCGGGGCGCACACTGGTGGTCAGGCCGAAATCCGATGTGGCCACGAATGCCCGGACGAGCGATGACGAACGCAATGAACCCGATGAACCCGATGACCAAGGCAGCGCGGCAGTGCCGGCTGGCCGCCGGGCTGTTGGCGTTATCCGGTGCCGCATTTCTGACGGCCCCGGCCGCAACCGCCGATCAGCCGGCCACGTGCCAGAGCCGGCACGTCGACGGCGTCGAGGAGGACGTCTGCGTCGGCATCCCGGGGCAGGCCGGCGGCGCCAACCCGCGTGACCTCTATCCGGGCGTCGTGCCCGAGCTGTATTTCGGCGTGGGGATCGGCTAGGTCCGAAGCTCACGTGCCTCATGCGGTCAGCACAGCCGGCGCACAGCTACCGCCACCATCATCGAATTCTGTGACGACGACGCTCCTTGCCGACGCCTCCGGCGGCCCCGCCGCCCCGACTCTTCCGCCCGTTGTCGCCCCCAATCACCACGGACTGTCTCTGCTCTACGGATGGCTGCCCGTGACCATCCAGGTGATCGCCGCGATCGTGTTGCTCGTCGCCATCGGCTGGCGCGGCCGGCGGTGGCGCTACCTGTGGCTGCCGGTCTGCGCCATCCTCGGCATCGCCGCTGCCGCGTGGGCGAACTGGTTCACCACATCGCAAGGCCTGGCGGGGAACCCGGCACCGGCGGCCCTGTGGGTCTGGGTGGGCCTGTCGGGGCTGGCACTGGGCGTGCTGGTACTCGGCTGGCGCGGCACCCCGTGGTGGCGTCGCGGCGTCGCGATCCTCGCCGTGCCGCTGTGCGTGCTCAGCACCGGCGTCGCCCTCAACGACTGGGTCGGCTATTTCCCGACCGTCCAGACCGCGTGGGGTGAGCTCACCGCCGGCCCGCTGACCGACGAGACCGAGATGTCCAGCGTCACCTCGATGAAGGCCGCCGGTGTCGTCCCGTCACACGGCGCGGTGGTCGAGGTGGACATCCCGGACACCGCGTCGGGCTTCAAGCACCGCACCGAGGTCGTCTACCTGCCGCCCGCCTGGTTCGCGCACAACACCCCGCCGCTACCGGCCGTGATGATGGTCGCGGGCGAGTTCAACACCCCGGCCGACTGGCTGCGCATCGGCAACGTCGCCAGCCTCTTCGACAACTTCGCCGCGGCCCACGGCGGCAATGCACCGGTGTTCGTCTTCGTCGACGCGGGCGGTTCGTTCAACAACGACACCGAATGCGTCAACGGCCCGCGCGGCAACGTCGCCGACCACCTCACCAAGGACGTCCCGCCATATCTGGAGTCCACGTTCGGCGTCAGCGCCAAACCTGCCAACTGGGGTGTCGTCGGCTGGTCCATGGGCGGCACCTGTGCGGTGGACCTCACGGTGATGCACCCCGAGCTGTTCGGCACGTTCGTCGACATCGCCGGCGACATGGGCCCCAACGCGGGTACCAAGGAGCAGACCATCGCCCGGCTCTACGGCGGCAGTGAAGCGCAGTGGGCGGCCTTCGACCCCCGCACGGTGATGGCCAAACACGGTCCTTATCAAGGTGTTTCGGGCTGGTTCGCCATCTCGTCGGATGCCCCGACCCAGTGGAAGGGCGCCAAGGCGCATCCCGACGCCATCGGCCTCGGCGGCCGCGACGGCGCGGGCAATCCCGGTGACCAGACCGAGGCCGGGAAGACGCTGTGCGCCCAGGGGCGTCAGCTGGGCATCGACTGCGCCGTCGTCGCGCAACCGGGTAAGCACGACTGGCCGTTCGCGGTGACGGCGTTCCAGACCAGCCTGCCGTGGCTGGCGGGGCGGGTCGGCACCCCCGGCGTGCCGGTGACCGGTTTCCCGGCAGGATCGACGACCCCCGCACCGCCCGCCGGCCCGGCCGCGACGATCGCGGCCGGAACAAACCCGGGCAAGTAGACGTCGAATGTAACGCCGAGCCCGTCTAAGTAGATGGACTCGGTGAGACGTTGCGACACAGCAGGGAGTCGATGCGCGATGGGTACTCGAACCGATAAAACCGATAACAAAAATTTTGGCCAGGCACGCCGGCAGAGCCGGCTCGTGGGAGCCGTCGCCACCGGTGTGGTGACGACGTTGACCGCGCTCACCGTGGGTGCGGCGCCGGTGTCTGCCAAACCGAGCAGTGATTCAGACAGCTCGAGCACCACCACGCTGGTGCCGAAGCCTCCGCGCCAGGATTCGTCCTCGGCGCAGGACGGCTCCGGTTCCGGTGGTGGCTACGAGCAGGACGGCGGCCAGCGGGGACGCAGGCAGCGCGAACAGCCTGTGGAAGCCGAGGCGCCGAGCCGGCAGGCTCCCGCCGACGTCCCGCCCGTTCAGGCCAAGCCGCCGGCCGACCCGCCCGCGGCGCCCGTCGCGCCGGCCGCGCCCGTGGTGACGGCTCCGGAGAACAAGGCGCCGGAGAACAAGGTCCCCGAGAGCAAGGCGCCGGAGAAGACGCAGGCGCCGGTGACCACGACGCCGCCCGTCGAGACGCCTGTCGTCGCGGCCCCGCCGTCGCACACCGAAGCTCCCGCGCCGACCGCGCCGACCACCAAGGTCACCAAGGCGCAGGAAGCCCCGGTTGACCCGACCACGCCGGCACGTCCGTCGACCGCCGTCGCCGAGCCGCCGTCGGCGCCGTCCGCCACCTCGGTGACGCCGGGCCCGACCACGGCGCTTGCAGAGCGCCCGGCGCCGGCCGGTGCCACCGATCCGGGCAAGTCGACGGCCCCCACGGATCGCACTGTGGCAGAAGGCAAGCCGGTCGCCGGTCTGGAGGGCCAGTTCGGTGAGCGCGTCGAGGCCGGTCCCGGCCGGGTCGAAGCCTCGGCCTCGGCGTCGGCCACGGTGACGGCCGGCTCGTCCAAGTCGACGACGCCGTCGACCGCAGCGGCCCGCGAAGCCCGCGACGTGAAGCCGATCGAGCTGCTCAAGCCCGAGACGCTGACCGCGCCGGTCGAGGACATCGCGACCGCGAAGGCAGCCGCAGCGGTCGACGTGAAGCTGCCGGACCCGGCCCCGGTGCACGACGTGGCCGATCTCGCCAAGGTCGTCAACGTCGCGAACTTCAAGTTCGACAGCCGTGCCGACTGGGACCTTCGGGCCAACCGGCCCGATTGGGATCGTCGTGACAACCGGCCCGACTGGGACCGCCGCGACGACCGGCCGATGGGCCGGGACTGGGACAACCGGGTGCGGCAGTGGCGGCCCGACTGGGTGCAGTACGACGACTACTACCGCCCGGTGCTGTTCAACCCGTACCGCGACCCCGTGCGGGTGGTGTACGTCTACCGCAACGCGCCGCGCATCGTGTACATCCCGCCGCTGCAGCGCATCGTCATGGAGGTCGCCGACCTCGCGGCGTACAGCTTCACCGCGGTCGTGGTGAACGCCGTCAACACCGCGGTCAACGTGGCGGTCGGCAGCTTCTTCGGTGGCGGCTACTACCCGGGCGTCGGCGTGCCGCTGCCCCCGCCGCCTCCGCCGGTGCTGAGCTACGCGAATGTGCCTGTGCAGGTTCGCTATTCGGACGCGGTCTACCAGCCGTTCCGGGTGCAGCGCATCGTCGACGCCGGTGACGACGTGCAGTACGGCGAACGCCGCGTGCTGCTCGACGGCGTCACCCCGGCCTGGGGGCAGTGGACGCAAAGCCCCAGTGGCGAACGGCAATTCGAGGTGCACCGGACGCAGCAGTTCCCGGGTCTCGACGAGCCGCGTGAGGCACCGCTGCCCGGTGACTACAACCTGCAACTGGTCAACGACCAGAAGGGGTTGGAGAACCCGAACAAGGCGCTGACCATCGCCGCGGTGACCTGCGGCGTGCTCAGCCTCGGTGCGGTCGGCCTGGCCGTCTACATCGGGCGCCGTCGCCGCGAGGTGGTCTGACGTTCTCCCCGCGGTCAGCCGCGCTGCTCGAGCCGGCTGCCGCGGGGAAACGTGATCGACATGATGTCGCTGGGACGTGTCAACGCGATGCGGTGCCACGTCCCACTCGGCACGACCATGGCGTGCCCCGTCGTCAGCGTGACGCCGGGGCCGTCTTCGGCAGCACGTAGGTGCAGCCGAATCTCCCCGGCGACGCAGACGACGAGTTCGTCTGCCTCCGTGTGGATTTCCCAATAGTCGGCATGCACCTCGGCGTCGGTCTCCGCGTGGAACGTCATGACGTGCCAGCCCGGCTCCCCGGAGCCGAACGTGCGCTCGGCCCGTTCGATGCGGCCGTCGTCGTAGAGGTGGACGAACGCGGCGAACAGGTCGACGGCGGTGGTCATGCGGACACCGGCCGCAGGTCCGCCGAACCGGTGGTCAGGCCGCGGCGCAGCGCGCCGCTGATCTCGGCGACCTGGCGCGCCGAGACGTCGGCCCCGAGGATCACCTGAGATCCGTGGAATGTGCCGGGCCACTGGTGCAGTTCGACGGACACGCCGGCCTGCAGCAGCCGGATCCCGAATTCGAGCGCTTCGTCGCGGTTGGGGTCGAACTCCGCGGTGGCGAGGTAGGTGGGAGGTAGCCCGGACAGATCGTCGGCCCTGGCCGGTGCCGCGTAGGACGTCGCCGGTCGGCCGCCGAGATAGTGCCGCCAACTGGCGGCGACCTTGGCACGTGTCATGAAGACGGTGTCGGTGAAGGTGCGGGCCGACCAGCTGCGCTGGCGGTCGTCGAGCGGTGGCTGGTTGAGAAGTTGAAAGGCGATCCGGGGGCCACCCTCGTCACGTGCCCGCAGCGCGGCCGCGGCGGCCAGGTTGGCGCCCGCCGCATGACCGCCGACGGCGATGCGGCTTGGCTCGACGCCGAGCTGCGGTGCATTGGCGGCCACCCATGTCAGCGCCTGGTAGACGTCGTCCAGTGCTGCGGGATAAGGGTTTTCGGGTGCGCAGCGGTAGCCGACGGACACCACGACGGCGTTGGTGGCCTGCGCGATGCGTGCGGCCCACGGGTGTTCGGTATCGAGATCACCCATGACGAATCCGCCGCCGCGCAGCCACAGGATCGCGCCGACTGGGTCCGCCGGCTGGTACAGGCGTACCGGAATGTCGGGATGGCCGGGGATGAGGCGGTCGGTGATCTGGAGGCCGGTGGTGTCTGGAGCGGGTACGGCGGCGGACAATTCGGCCAGTCGGCGGCGGGCGGCGACCGGGTCGTCCAACTCGGCTTTCGGGAACAGCGACAGGAAGGGCTGCAGCTCGGGGTCCATGCCATCACCATGGCGGCCCGGTGTGGCGGTGTATTGGAGGAATGTTCCCGCGGACTATTGCCACGCCACGGGGTCGACGTCGAGCCACGGCGCCTCGGCCACGCCCGCCGGCGTCAACCCTGCGAACAACCGGGCGTCGCGGTGCAGATGCGACTGGTCCGCATAGCCGCAGGCGCCGGCCACCTCGGCGGGCGCGGCGCCGGTCGCAAGGCGGTGCGCGGCATCGTCGAACCGGATCAGTTGTGCGGCCCGCTTGGGCGGCAGGCCGATCTGCGTGCCGAACCGTGACCACAGTCGCTTCCGGCCCCAGCCGATCTCGTCGGCGATGCGCTCGATCCGGATCTGTCCATGGCTGTGCACCATCGCGTGCCACGCGGCCGCGACCTCGGGGTCCACGGCGGGCCCGGATTCGCGCCGGCGCGCCAATTCCGTTGTGGCGATGGCGAACCGCTCGTCCCACGACGATGCCGTGTGCAGCCGGTCGCACAGCCGCTGGGCGGCGTGGCCCCAGACCGCGTCGAGGGGCAGCACGCCGGTGGGGTCGCAGTCGCCGAACACCGCGCAGGCGAACACCGGCGACAGCCGGATCTGCAGGCAGTCGACGTTGCGGCCGACGGCGGTCACGGTGCCGGGCGTCAGGCCGACGACCCCGCCGCCGGTCCGGTGAACGCCCGCGGCGTCGATCAGGGTGCCGTCACCGAACTCGATGAACACCGTCACCGCGGGGTAGGGCACGAGCTGCAGCGCGAGCTGCGACGGCGCTCGGCCCCGGAAGCCGGCCATCGCCAGACCGGGCTGCCGATGCGCCGGAATCGCGAGGTCCCACACGGCGGCACTCAGCCGCCGAGTGCTCGCTTCCATGTCTCGATGGTAGGCGCGGCGCGGGCTTGCCGAGGGTTCTCGACACAGGCGAATCCGGACTCCGTAAGGTGACTCTGTAACAGCGTTACGGAACACCCGATCAGCAGAGGTGGACAGTTGAGAACCGTATTGATCGACGCCCCCGGGAATGTCTACGTCGACACCGTGCCCGACCCGGTGCTGCCCGGGCCGGACGGCGCCGTCGTCCAGATCACCACGGCGGCCATCTGCGGATCGGACCTGCATTTCTACGAAGGCGACTACCCGTTGGCCACGCCGCTGGCGCTCGGTCACGAGGCCATCGGCACGGTCGTCGAGGTGGGTCCGGAGGTGCGCACCGTCAAAGTCGGTGACCCGGTGCTGATTTCGTCGGTGGCGGGTTGCGGCCACTGCGTCGGCTGCGACACCAAAGACCCGATCACCTGCGTATCGGGTCCGCTGATCTTCGGTTCCGGCGTGCTCGGCGGCGCGCAGGCCGAACTGCTCGCGGTGCCGTCCGCCGATTTCCAGTTGTACCGACTGCCAAGCGATCTCAGTACCGAGGCCGCGCTGCTGCTCACCGACAACCTCGCCACCGGCTGGGCGGCTGCGCAACGCGCCGACATCCCGCCCGGCGGCACGGTCGTCGTCTTTGGCCTGGGCGCGGTCGGCCTGTGTGCCGTGCGCTGCGCCATCGCGCAGGGCGCGGGTCAGGTGTTCGCCGTCGACCCGGTCGAGGGGCGCCGCGAGATGGCCGCGCGCAGTGGCGCCGCCGCGATCACGCCGGAGCAGATCGGCGCCGTCCACGAAGCGACGGGCGGCAGGGGAGCGGCCGCCGTGATCGACGCCGTCGGCAACGACACCACCATGAACGCGGCGCTGGCCGCCGTGCGCGCCGGTGGCACGGTGTCCGTCGTCGGCGTGCACGACCTCAACCCGTTCCCGTTCCCCGCGACCCTGTCGCTCATCCGCAGCATCACGCTGCGCATGACCACGGCGCCCGTCCAGCAGACCTGGCCGGCGCTGATCCCGCTGCTGCAGTCGGGCCGGCTCGACGTCGACGGCATCTTCACCCACGCCATGTCGCTCGATGATGCGCCAAAGGCATACGCCGCTGTCGCGGCGCGGACCGCGGACTGCATCAAGGTCACACTGACCCCGTAGTGATGATGGCCAATCAGGAGACCCTGGACCTCGCGCTGCCGCGGCTGCGCATGCGGGCGCTGGCGTGGGGGCCGGCCGACGGGCGATTGATGTTGTGCCTACACGGTTTTCCGGACAGCGCACATGGCTGGCGCCGCGTCGCCCCGCTGCTCGCCGCCGCGGGCTACCGCGTTGTGGCGCCCTTCATGCGCGGCTACGCGCCGAGCGGTGTTCCGGCTGACGGCAACTACCATGTCGGCGCGCTGGTGTCCGACGTGCTCGACCTCTACGATGCGTTGGGCGGCGGGCCCGACGCCGTGCTGGTGGGGCACGACTGGGGTGCTTTCGCCGCCAATGCCGTTGCCGCGTATCCGAATTCACCGTTCGATGCGGTGGTGTCGATGTCCGTCCCGCCGCTGGCGGCGATGAGCCAGACGCGCTTCAGCGCCGCGCGGACTGCCCGGATGGGCCTGGTCCAACTCCGAATGAGTTGGTACATCATGTACTTTCAGCTCCCCGGTCTGCCGGAACGCACATTGCACCGGGTCATCCCGCGACTCTGGCACGACTGGTCTCCGGCCGGGACAGATGTCGCCGAGGACGTCGCGACGACGCTCGCCGCGCTGCCGACCGCCGAACACCGCGCGGCTGCCGTCGGCTACTACCGGGCGCTGGTTCGGCCGGGCAGCGTCGGTGGGCCGTACGCCGAGTTCGAGCGCTATCTGCGCGAGCTGCCGTGCGCGCCGATCCTGTACCTGCACGGTACGGACGACGGCGCCATGCAGGTCGGCTACACCGAGCAGCTGCTGACGGCGCTGCCCGCCGGGTCGGTGGTGCGAACCATCGAGGGGGCAGGGCATTTCCTGCAGGTCGACCGCCCGGCCGAGGTGGCCGCGGCGATTCTGGATTACGTCGGGAACTGACGAGGGGCTCACGCTGATGCGCGTACAACTGCAGATCGACGGAGCGCCCCAACGGGCCGCCGACCACGCCCGCGAGCTGGCCGGTCTCGGCGCCGACGGGGTGTTCACCTTCGAAGGCCCGCACGACGTCTTCCTACCGCTCGTCGCGGCGGCCGGCGCAGCGAGTGTGGACCTGATGACCAACGTCGCGATCGCCGGGCCGCGCAGCCCGCTGCATCTCGCGCACGCCGCCTACGACCTGCAGGTGTACAGCGGCGGCAGGTTCCGGCTGGGCCTGGGGTCACAGATCAAGGTGCACATCGAAAAACGTTACGGCGCACAGTGGGCCAAACCTGCCGAGAAGATGGCCGAGACCGTCACCGCGATCAAGGCGATCTTCGACTGCTGGGAAGGCAAGGCGCCGTTGAATTTTCGCGGCAAGCACTTCACTCACACCCTGATGCCGCCGAACTTCAATCCCGGCCCCAACCCCTTCGGTCCGCCGGCGGTGCTCATGGGCGCGCTGGGGCCGATCATGACCCGCACCGCCGCGCAGGTTGCCGACGGTCTGTTGGTGATGCCGTTCCACAGCGCCCGCCATTTCGCCGACCGGACCCTGGCGGCAGTGGGGGAGGGCTTGCAGCGGGCCGGGCGCGCGCCGGGTGATCTGCAGATCATCGCGCAGGCCATGGTGGCGGTGGCACGCACCGAGGAGGACCTCACCGCGGCGATCAACGGTGTCGCCACGCTCATCGCGTTCTACGGCTCGACGCCGGCCTATCTACCGGTGCTCGAGACCGAGGGGTGGGCGGACCTGCAGCCCCAACTCAACGCGATGTCCAAGGTCGGTGACTTCGCCGGCATGCGGGCGTTGATCAGCGACGACGTGGTGCGCACCATCGGCATTGTCGGTACCCCGGAGGAATGCGCCGCCGAGATCGGACGCCGCTTCGGCGGGTACGTCGACGAAATCTGTTGCTATTTCCCCGGTTACGAACAGCGACCCGAGGACGTGCGGGACCTGGTGACCGCGCTGCACGCGCTATGAAAACGGCGTGATCCGTAGCGGTCATCGGTACGGATCACGCCGAAGTCGGCTGGGAGGTATGCCTACGGCGCCTGGACCCAGTTCCAGACGCTCAGGTCGCCCTTGGGGTAGTTCTGGCAGACGTCGGTGGCCTTGGCGACGACGCCCTTGTTGTTGAAGAAGATCTTGGCCCAGTTGCCCCAGTGGGTGGCCACCTGCTCGTAGTAGACGTTGGTGGCGGTGTCCTCGGAGTACTGCCGGCGGCCGACCGGGTCGAGCGAGAAGAACCAGTGGATGCGGTCCTGCGCCATCTGCTGGATGTCGGCGGGGCGGTTGTGCATGTCGATCATGTACCGCGAGTAGTAGACCGGGCTGGTGTCGCGGGCGGCGGCCAGGTACTGCTCGGCATCACAGGTGGTGATGATGATGCGGTGGGGGATCGGGTAGTCGTCGGTGGCATCGGCGGCTGCCGGTCCGGCGAGCGTCGTCGCGACCGCGCCCAGGGCTGCGACCGCGGTACCGGCGCGCTTCAGGCCACGCTTGATCTGGACCATAGTCTTTACTCCTGTTTCCTAGATACCTGTGTTGGTGGCGGCTGACTGCAGTTCGCCGGTCTGCTTGGGCTGGGGCCACGGCGCGGGCACCGGACGTTGACGCACCCGCTGCGGCCACCAGAACCACTTGCCCATCAGGGCGGCGATAGCGGGCGTCATCAAAGATCGCACGATCAACGTGTCGAACAACAGACCCAGACCGATGGTTGTTCCCACCTGACCGACCACGTGCAGCTCGCTGACCGCCATGGACATCATGGTGAAGGCGAAGACCAGGCCTGCCGAGGTGACCACGGAACCGGTGCCGCCCATCGACCGGATGATGCCGGTGTTGAGGCCGGCGTGGATCTCTTCCTTGAACCGGGCGACGAGCAGCAGGTTGTAGTCCGCACCGACGGCCAGCAGGATGATGACCGCCATCGCGATGACCATCCAGTGCAGGTTCAGCCCGATCAGGTGCTGCCACAGCAGAACCGACAGCCCGAATGACGCGCCGAGCGACAGGACCACGGTGCCGACGATGACCGCCGCGGCCACGACGGATCGCGTGATGATCAGCATGATGACGAAAATCAGTGCGAGGGCGGAGATTCCGGCGATCAGCAGGTCGTAGTCGGCGCCCTCCTGCAGATCCTTGAAGGTCGCCGCGGTGCCGCCGAGGTAGATCTTGGAGCCCTCCAGGGGAGTGCCCTTGATGGCCTCCTTGGCGGCGTTCTTGATCGCGTCGATGTGCGAGATGCCTTCGGCGCTCATCGGTTCGCCCTCATGCGAGATGATCAGGCGCACCGCTTTGCCGTCGGGCGAGATGAAGTTCTTCATGCCGCGCTTGAATTCGGCGTTGTCGAAGACCTCGGGCGGCAGGTAGAACGAGTCGTCATTGCGCGAGTTGTCGAACGCCTCGCCCATGGCGCTCGCGTTGTCCTGCTGCGCCTGCATCTGATCCTGCAGACCCTTCTGGGTCTGGTACATGGTCAGCATGTACTGCTTCATGTTGGTCATCGTCGAGATCATCTCGGGCATGAGCGCGACCATCTGAGGCATCAGCTTGTCGAGCTTCAGCATGTCCGGCATCAGGTTCTGGATGTCGTCGGTCATGGTGTCGATGCCGTCGAGGGTGTCGAAGACCGAGCGCATGGTCCAGCAGACCGGGATGTCGTAGCAGTGCGGTTCCCAGTACAGGTAGTTGCGGATCGGGCGGAAGAAGTCGTCGAAGTCCGAGATGTGGTCGCGCAGGTCGGCCACGTCCAGGGTCATGTTCACCATCTTGCCGACCATGCTGTGCGTGGTGGCCGCCATCTGCGTGGTGATGCCCTGCATCTTCTTCATCGTGTCGATGTTGACCTGCATGTCGTTGGCCTGCTTGAGCATGTTGGCCATCGAGTCCTGCGCGTACTTCTCGTTCATCTTCTGCGAGGTGCCGCTCATGCTCATCAGGAACGGGATCGAGGTGTGCTCGATCGGCTTGCCTTCAGGGCGCGTGATGGTCTGCGACCGGGAGATACCGGGGACCTTGAAGATGGCCTTGGCGATCTTGTCGATCACCAGGAAGTCGGCGGAGTTGCGCAGATCGTGGTCGCTCTCGATGAGCATCAACTCGGGGTTCATCCGGGCGGGGGAGAAGTGGCGGTCCGCCGCGGCATAGCCCTCGTTGGCGGGGATGTCGGCGGGCAGGTACAGGCGGTCGTTGTAGGCGGGCTGGTAGCCCGGCAGCGTCAGCAGGCCGACGAGGGACAGCGCGATGGTGCCGACCAGGATGGGGGCCGGCCAGCGGACGACGACGGCGCCGATCTTGCGCCAGCCGCGCACCCGCATGGCGCGCTTGGGCTCGAGCGTCTTGCGGAACCGGCTGGCCACCGAGATCACGGCCGGGCCCAGCGTCAGGGCGGCGAACACCACGGTGACCATGCCGATGGCCAGCGGGACACCGAGAGATATGAAGTACGGCATCCGGGTGAAGTGCAGGCAGAACGTGGCGCCCGCGACGGTCAGGCCGGAGCCGAGCACGACGTGGGCGGTGCCCTCGAACATCGTGTAGTAAGCGTCTTCGCGGGATTCGCCCGCGCCGCGTGCTTCTTGATAGCGGCCGATCAGGAAGATGGCGTAGTCGGTGGCCGCCGCGATCGCCAGTGTCACCAGCAGGTTGGTGGCGAAGGTCGACAGGCCGATGATGTCGTAGAAGCCGAGCGCCGCGACGACGCCCTGTGCGGCGGACAGCTCGAGCACCACCATCAGCAACGTCAGCAGCACCGTGATGAACGACCGGTACACGAGCAGCAGAGTGATGATGATGACGCCGAAGGTGGCGGCCTCGATCAGCTTGAGGCTGCGGTCACCGGCGATGTGCTGGTCGGCCGCGAGCGCTGCGGGCCCGGTCACGTAGACCTTCAGGCCGGGCGGCGTCTTGATGCTCTTGATGATGTCCTGCGCGGCCTGAACGGATTCGTTGGCGAGCGATTCGCCCTGGTTGCCGCGCAGGTAGACCTGGACGTACGAGGCCTTGCCGTCGTTGCTCTGCGAGCCGGCGGCGGTCAGCGGGTCGCTCCAGAAGTCCTGGATGTGCTCGACGTGCGCCGTGTCGGCCTCGAGCTTCTTGATCATCTCGTCGTAGTAGGCGTGTGCCTCGGCGCCGAGGTGTTGATCGCTCTCCAGCACGACCATGACCGAGCTGTTCGACTTGAACTCCTGGAATACCTCGCCGACGCGCTTGGTCGCGATGACCGACGCGGCCTGGTCCGGTGACATCGAGACCGAGCGCATCTTGCCGACCTCGTCCAGCGAGGGGACGGCGCTGCCGAGGAAGACGATGACACCGATCCAGAACAGGATGACGGGGATCGCGAAGGTGCGGATGAAGCGGGCGATCAGCGGCCGGTGCGGCGGCTTCTCGGCCTTCGGGAAGATGACGGTGTCTTCGTCGGTTGAATGCGTCATGCGGATTTCACCAGGCAGAAGGTCTGGGCGTGCACGCCGGTGGAGGTTCGGGTGTCTTTGAGTTCGTCGTCGACGTGGACGGTGCAGGTGATGGAGTCACCGTCGCCCTGGGCGACGATGTTGGGCGAGGCTGCCGGTGCGGTGGTGGACAGGGTGAGTTTCCACGGCAGCGGGGCGTGGTCGATGCGCTGCGGCTTGGCGTCCAGGTCGAGGTAGTTGATGTCGGCGTAGCTGCCGGTGCCGGTGATCTCGTAGGTGACGACCTTGGGCTTGAACGGTTTGGCGTCGTCGGCGAAGTTGCGCGGGGTGACGATGACGGGGTTCTGGCCGAAGTAGCCGCGCACGCGTTGCACGGTGAAGCCGGCGACGAGGGCCACGGCGAGGATGAGCAACGGGATCCACGCCTTCTTGAGCGCATTGCCGATCACGCTGCGGACACCATGGTCGACTGCACGTGCTGCTCCCCACTTCCCATACCCTGACCGCGACAGATTAGGTCATTTAAGTGTTAGATTAGACCAGTTAAGTTAATCATGGGAAACCTTCGCTGTGGGTGGCTCGTATCACCGTAGCCGGTAACGCGCAGCTGATCGAACCAAATACGCAGCAGTTCAATGGGATTGAACAGGCGGCGACGACTGTTCAGGGAGCAGGGGCACATGGCAACCAGCACGAATAGACTCCGTCACATGAAGGCACGCACTCTCGTCGCAGTTGCCGGTGCCGTGGCGGCCGCAGTTACCATGGCCGCCCCCGCGCAGGCCGATCCCGACACCGATTTCGCCAACCAGCTGCACACCTACGGGATCTACGGTCCCAAGGACTACAACGCCTGGATCGGCAAGATCACCTGCCAGCGGCTCGACAACAACGTCGACCACAGCGCCACCGATTCCGCGGCGTTCCTGAAGAAGAACCTGCCGCGCAACAGCAGCTCGGAGCAGCAGGTGTACCAGTTCCTCAACGCCGCGTTCGACACGTACTGCCCGGAGAAGCACGACCTGCTGGTCGCGCTCGCGCACTAGCAGGCGGTGCCCTAGCCGCACTCGGCCCTGGCGGTGCCTCAGTGCACCGTCAGCGCCGAGACGTCCCAGATGTCGTCGCAGTATTCGGCGATGGCCCGATCCGAGGAGAACTTTCCGCTGCGCGCGGTGTTCAGGATCGACATGTGCGACCAGTGGTCGCGGTCCTGCCAGGCCGCACTCACCTCGTCCTGGCACGCCACGTAGGACGCGTAGTCCGCGCACACCAGGAACGGGTCGTCGTAGCGCAGGTTGTGCACCAGGGGCCGGAACACCTCGGTGTCACCGTGGGAGAAGTGGCCGTGCTCGATCAGGTCTAGTACCGCCGCGAGTTCGGGGTTGGCAGCGATGTATTCGGCAGGCCGGTAGCCGTCGCGCTTCAGTGCCTCGACCTCGTCGACCGTCAGGCCGAACAGGAAGAAGTTGTCCGCACCGGCCTCCTCCCGAATCTCGACATTGGCGCCGTCGAGCGTTCCGATCGTCAACGCGCCGTTCATCATGAACTTCATGTTGCCGGTGCCGGAGGCCTCCTTGCCCGCCGTCGAGATCTGCTCGGAGAGGTTGGCCGCCGGGTAGATCAGGTGCGCGTTCTGCACATTGAAGTTCGGCAGGAACACCACCTTCATGAACTGATTCACCGAAGGATCGACGTTGATCATGTCGCCCACGGCGGTGATCAGCTTGATGATTCGCTTGGCGAGGAAATAGCCAGGGGCGGCCTTGCCGCCGAAGATGAACGCGCGCGGCGCCATCTGCAGGTCCGGATTCTGCTTCAGCCGCAGGTACTGGGTGACGATGTTGAGCACATTGAGGTGCTGGCGCTTGTATTCGTGGATGCGTTTGACCTGGATGTCGAACAGCCAGGAGGGGTCGAGTTCGATACCGGTCTCGGTCTGTACCAATTCGGCGAGCCGGGCTTTGTTGGCGCGCTTGACGGCCCGCCACTCCTGCCGGAACGCCGGATCGTCGGCGAATGCCTCCAGCCCGCGCAGCCGGTCCAGGTCGGTCAGCCAGCCCTCGCCGACGGTGCGGTCGAGCAGGGCGCGCAGACCCGGGTTGGACAGGGCCACGAACCGCCGTGGCGTCACGCCGTTGGTCTTGTTGGAGAACCGTTCGGGCCACATCTCGTAGAAGTCCTTGAGCACGCTGTCCTTGAGCAGCTCGGAGTGCAGCGCCGCGACGCCGTTGATCGCGTGGCTGCCGACGGTGGCCAGGTAGGCCATCTTGACCGTCTTGCCGCCGTCCTCGCCGATCAGTGACATCCGGCGGACCCGGTCCTCGTCACCGGGGAACTTCGCGCGAACCTCGTCCAGGAAACGGCTGTTGATCTCGTAGATGATCTCGAGGTGCCGCGGCAGGCTCTCGCTGAACAGCCCCAGCGGCCACGTCTCCAGGGCCTCGGGCAGCAGTGTGTGGTTGGTGTAGCCGAAGGTCGCCACCGTGATGCCCCAGGCCGTGTTCCAGTCGAGGCGGCGCTCGTCGACGAGCAGGCGCATCAGTTCGGCCACGCCGATCGACGGGTGGGTGTCGTTGAGCTGCAACGCGAATCGCTCGGGCAGGTCGTGGACCGACGCGTCGGCGAGGTCGTCCATGATGTGCAGGACGTGCTGCAGCGAGCAGGACACGAAGAAGTACTGCTGCAGCAGGCGCAGCCGCTTACCCGCCTCCGGCTCGTCGTTCGGGTACAGCACCTTGGTGACGGTCTCCGAGGTCACCTCGTCCTCGACGGCCTTGTAGTAGTCGCCGGTGTTGAACGCCTCCAGCGCAAACTCCTTGACCGCCCGCGCGCTCCACAGCGTCAGCACATTGCAGGTCTTCACGCCGTAGCCCTGGATCGGCGTGTCGTAGGCGACGCCCTTGATGAGGCGGCCGGGCACCCACCGGATGCGGTCGCGGCCGGCGTCGTCGAGGTAGTGCTCGGTGTGCCCGCTCCAGCCGACCAGGTAGTTGACGTCCGGCTTGGCGATCTCCCAGGGGTTGCCGTTGTCCAGCCAGTTGTCGGTCTTCTCGACCTGCCAGCCGTCGTGGATCTCCTGGTCGAAGATGCCGAATTCGTAGCGGATGCCGTATCCGATCGCCGGGCGTTCCAGCGTGGCAAGCGAATCGAGGTAGCACGCGGCCAACCGGCCCAGGCCACCGTTGCCCAGACCGGGCTCCTCTTCGCACGCCAGAACTTCGTAGAGGTCCTGGCCGAGTTCGGCCAGCGCATCACGGGCGGCGTCCTCGATGCCGAGGTTGAGCAGGTTGGCTCCGAGCTGCGGACCCATCAGGAATTCGGCCGACAGGTAGCACGTGACCTTGTTGCCCAGATCCAGCGAGGTCTGGGTCGAGGCGGTGCGGTTGTCCTGCATCCGGTCGCGAACCGCCAAGGCGAGCGCGCGGTAATAGTGCGTCGGTTGCAGGGCTGCCGCCGGCCGGCCGATCGAGTAGCGCAGGTGGTCGGCGATGGCCCGGCCGAGGGCTTCGGCGGAGCGGCCGGTGCGGCTGGGCTCACGGGTGCCGTTGGTGGATTCGGTCAGCGCGAAGTCGGTCACCCACGGATTGAACCGCGCTCGTGAGTACGGCGCGTTAACTTCGTTTGACAGTTGGTGAGAAACCGGTCACGCCGGTCCTTTGCCGTTGTCGACGCGGTACACCGAACCGTGAATCGCGGCGGCGTCATCACTGGCCAGGAACGCGATCACGTTCGCCACGTCCCGCGGTTCCATGAAGCCGCGCGGCGCGGCGATGCGCATGATCAGGTCCCAGTCGGCGTTCTCGGGCGCGGCGAACTCGGTGACCTGCGCGGTCAGCATGCCGCCCGGGCAGACGGCGTTGACCCGGAGTTTTTCCTTGGTGTACTCGACCGCCAGTGCGCGCGTCAGCCCGATCAGTCCGTGCTTGGCAGCGCAGTAGCCGGCCGAGTAGATCTCGCCTTCGACGCCGGCGATCGAGGAGACGTTGACGATGTTGCCGCCGTTCTCCAGCAACTGCGGCAGCGCCGCCCGCGTCAGGTAGAACGGGCCGTTCAAGTTCACCGCGAGGTCGCGGTCCCAGTCTTCGTCGGTCACCGACAGGGTGTGCCGCATGACGTGGAAGCCGGCGACGTTCACCAGGACGTCGAGCCGGCCGAATTTCGCGATGCAGTCCTCGACCGCCTGCCGACAGGCGTCGGCCGTGCTGATGTCCACCGCGGCGAACGCGCCGCCGGGCTCGTCGCCGTAGGCGTCGGCAAACACCGTCGCCATGCGCTCGGCGTCCCGCGCGATACCGAAGACCGAAGCGCCGCGTTCGGCAAACACCTTGACCGTGGCCGCGCCCAGCCCGGCCGAGGCCCCGGTGATCAACGCAACTCTCCCGCTGAGTGAACTCATACGGTGACTTTCTCACGCCGTGGGCCAGTCGTTTGCGATACTCGGGCGGTGAAAATGAAACGTGTTCTCGCTATGGTTTCGAGTCTTGGCTTCGCCGCAGCGGGCGCACTCTTCGGGACGGCAGCGCCGGCGCAGGCCGACAACATCCGGCTGCCCGAGGGCATCTACACCTACATCCAAGAGGGCACGCCGATGAGCGTGTGGACCATCTGGCCTGTCTGCGCCCCGACCGTCGGCGATCTGCGCAACAACCTGGAACTGCCGGTGGGTTGCCTCGTGCACGTCGGCTCCGACCAGTACGGCGGAACGCTGGGCGGCGATGCCCGGCAGACCGGCGGTGAGGGACATTGGATGTTCACCCAGACCGACCTCCAGGGTTTCACGTGCCCGGACGGCACCAAGATGAAGCTCGTCGAAACCTACGAGTGGGAAGACACGAACTGGACCGGTACCCGGACCACCACCAACAACGAACAGTGCGGCGTGCCGGCGGCCATGACCAAGAAGTCGTTCCGGCTGGAATTCCAGAAGCCGCTGCCGATTCCGGTGCAGCAGTTCCCGCTGTTCTGTGACCCCAACGACGGTCTGAAGCGCTGCCGCTGACGGCCGGATCAGGACGAGCCCTGCTCCTCGGCGACCGCCGCGGCGGCCTCGTCGATGATGGCGCGCATGGCGCGTTCGGCGCCGGCCTGATCGCGCATCCGCACGGCACGGGCCACCTCGTCGTGCAGCGCGATTGCCGCCGGATTGGGGGAGTCGGGCATCATGCCGTGGTGGGTGCGCCCCGCGAGGACCTCCGACACCACTGCGTTCAGGGCGCGGAACATCTCGTTGCCACTGGCCTCCAGCAGCGTCTGATGAAAGATCTTGTCCGCCAGTAGGTATGCCTCGAGGTTGCCGTCGCGCCCATGCACCGCCATGTCCGACACGGCGGCGGCCATGATCCGGCACTGGTGCGGGTCGGCGCGCTCGGCGGCCAGGGCGGCCGCCACGGGTTCGAATCCGCGCCGCAATTCGGACAACGACACCAACTGGGCGGCCCGGTCGCCGGACTCGAGTCGCCAGCGAATCAGCCTGGGGTCGAACACATTCCAGTTGGCGGCGGGCTGGATGGTGATGCCGACCCGGCGGCGCGAGGCGACCATGCCCATCGATTCGAGGACCCGGATCGCTTCCCGCACGACACTGCGGGAGACGCCGTGCTCCGCGCTCACTCCTTCGAGGGTGATCACCTCGCCGGGGGCGTAGGTACCGGAGACCACCGCGGCCCCCAGCGCGCTCAGCACGTTGTCGTGCAGATCGCTGACGTTTGAAGGCGTGGCCACGCATAACATCCTGTCATAACTCCGTCGATCTAACTTAGAACTGATGTTTTACGAATGCCTCTTGAAAAAGTATGACTTTTGCGCCACGCTGTGTGAGTCAAACCACAACAAGGGCGGGTGCAGAAGATGCCATCACCCATCGTCGTCATGGGCGTTTCAGGATCCGGCAAGTCCACCGTCGGCGCGGCGCTCGCGCAGCGGCTCCGCGTGCCGTTCGCCGATGCGGACGACTTCCATCCCGCCGCCAACATCGCGAAGATGAAGGCCGGTCACCCGCTGAACGACGACGATCGCCGGCCCTGGCTCGAGACCATCGGGCAATGGCTCGGGGAGCACTGCGGCACCGGCGGCGTGATGAGCTGTTCGGCGCTGAAATACAAGTACCGCGTGCAGCTGCGCAGCAACTGCCCGGAAACCCGGTTTCTGCACCTGTTCGGCACGCCCGAGGTCATCGGCGCCCGGCAGGCCAGCCGGCCCGGCCACTTCATGCCGGCCTCGCTGCTGGCCTCACAGTTCGAAACCCTGGAACCCCTGCGAGCCGATGAGGCGGGAATCGTGATCGACGTCGGACAGAGCATCGATTCCATTGTCGAGGAATACATTTCGCGCACCCAAGGGGAGAACCGACGGGGCGAGCGAAGCGACGGGGAGAAGATCTGATGCGCACCGCCGTCACCGTCCTCGCCGACGCACCCAAACTCATCGAGCCGGTCTCCTCGGCGACGCAGCTGATTCTGGCCTTCGTGGCCGGCATCGGCGTCATCGTCGTACTCATCACGCTGGTCAAGCTGCACCCGTTCCTATCCCTGATCTTCGGCGGGCTGACGGTGGGGCTGACGGCCGGTGAGAACCTCACCGCCGTCCTCAAATCGTTCTCCGACGGCTTCGGTGCGACAGCGGCCGGCGTCGGCATCCTGATCGCGCTCGGCGCGATGTTCGCCAAACTGCTCGCCGACTCCGGCGGGGCCGACGAGATCGTCGACACCATCGTCGGAGCCGCCTCGCCCCGCGCCCTGCCCTGGGCGATGGCACTGGTCGGCGCGATCATCGGGCTGCCGATGTTCTTCGAGATCGGGCTGGTGCTGCTGATGCCCGTCATCTACCTGGTGGCCCGGCGCTCGCAGCAGTCGCTCATCACCATCGGCATCCCGGCGCTGGCCGGTCTGTCGGCCATGCACGGTTTCGTGCCGCCGCATCCCGGGCCGCTGACCGCCGTCGGACTGCTCAATGCCGACCTCGGGGTCACGCTCGGACTCGGCGTGCTCGTCGCGGTCCCGACGATCGTCGTCGCGGGCCCGCTGTTCGGCCGCCTCGCCGGCAAGTGGGTCGTCGTCGCGGCACCGGACACCTTCACCACCGATCCGGAAGCCCTTCGGGCACACGGCAAGCGGCCCCGCTTCAGCGTCACGCTGTTCTCGGTGCTGCTGCCCGTCGCACTGATGTTGGGCAAGGCGCTCGTCGACATCTTCATCGACGACAAGACGCAGTGGTTCCGCCGGATCTTCGACGCCGTCGGCACGCCGCTGGTCGCGCTGCTCATCGCCGTCGTGGTCGGCACCGTCACCCTCGGCCGGGGTGCCGGCATGGACCGCACCGCGATCACCAAGTGCATCGAGTCGAGCCTGCCCCCGGTCGCCGGCATCTTCCTGATCGTCGCCGCGGGCGGTGGATTCAAGCAGGTGCTGGTCGACACCGGCATCGGGACGATGCTGGCGCGCTGGGCCGAAGGTGTGCACATCTCGGTGCTTGTGCTGGCCTGGGTGCTCGCGGTCCTGATCCGGCTGGCCACCGGGTCGGCCACCGTCGCCACCATCACGGCGTCGTCGCTGATTCTCGGTCTCGTTCACGGGATGGGCTCGGGCGAGCTGTCCTTGGTGGTGCTCGCCGTCGGAGCCGGCTCGCTGTTCTTCTCCCACGTGAACGACGCGGGGTTCTGGTTGGTCAAGGAGTACTTCAAGCTGAGCGTCGGTCAGACGATCAAGACGTGGTCGATCATGGAGACCGTGCTGTCGGTGTCCGGTCTGGCCATGGTCCTGATCCTGGACGTGTTCGTCTAGCTCTCGCGCTGCTGTTTCTCAACGACGATGTGCGCCACCGGAATCGGCATCGGGCGCGGTGCGGCGGACAGCAGCTCGATCAGTGCGGCGTCAAGGGCGTCGGCGACCTGACATCGGCGCGCCGGGTCGGCGGGCTCGAGCACCTCCAGGAGGGTGCCGAACACCGCCGCCCTGGTGAAACCGACCCAGCTCTTGGCGAAAGCCGTTGCGTCACCGTCGGTCTGGTAACGCAGCCAGAAGCGGTCCGGTTCGTCGGCCACCACGAGGTGGGTGATCCGGAGGCGCTCGAAGCGACCCGAGGGGGCGAACGGTGACCGGAAGTCGGCTTCGCTGCGGCCCACGATCGGCAGGCGCATGCGCCGCACTTCCTCGGCGGTGACGAGCCGTTGGTCCTGCAGGTCGGACAGCGCGTGCATCAGACCGTCGAAGAGCGGCTCGAGGCCGGGCCGCCCGTCGTCGTGCTGGCCCATGGTCATGACCACGAGGCGGCCGCCCGGACTCAACTCGCGGCCGCGGAACGCGATGAACTCGTGCCAGTCGTGCGCCGCCTGCCGGGCGTACGCCGCGCGCACCTGCGCGTCGGCGCTGAAGGACGGCTGGATGTGATCGGGGATGTCGGCCGGCATGCGGCTGAGCCACTGGATGGCCCACGCCGACCAGCCCAGGTGCACACCTTCCGACGGCAGAATCTGGCTGAGGTACGACCGGCCCACCGCTGACGCGAAGGTGGCCCGATCGGCACGCAGGTAACTGAACGGATCGTCACGCAAGGTGCGGAACAGGGCGCTGAAATCGTTGTCGGGGATGTCGGTGTGCGTCACCGCGATCGGGTGCTCGGGCCGGACGCGTTTGCGCAGCGCGGTGATGCCCGCACCGATGGGCAGCAGCCCGTTGTGCGCGTTGCCCGAGCCGTACTCGGCGATCACCACCGGCCGCGGCGCCGCCGGGAGCGGCACCTCGGCGGCGGCCTGTTCGAAAAGCTTTGTGGCCGTGCGGAGTCCGACGGTCTGCAGGCGCGAGCTCCCGATCGGGTCGGGCTGCACCACCACGCTGGACTCGGGCATGTCTCACGGTAGCGCCGTGAGCTGTGTGGCGCGCTCTGAACGTGCGTCGAGATTCAGTGCCCGCGGGCCACCCATTCGTCGTAATTGACCAGTTCGCCACCGATCGTGGTGGTGTCACCGTGTCCGGTGTAGACGACGGTGTCGCCGGGCAGCTTGCCGAGCTTCTCGGAGATGGACGCCAGGATGGTCGGGAAGTCCGAGTACGAGCGGCCGGTCGCGCCGGGGCCGCCGTGGAACAGCGTGTCGCCGGAGATCACGGCGCCCAGCTCGGGGATGTGCCAGCACACCGAGCCAGGGGAGTGCCCCGGAGTATGGATGGCCTTGATCACCAGGCCGCCGACGGTGAGCACCTGGTCGCCGGCCACGGTGTGAAAAGGGTTGTCCGGGTGGACATCCCGCCACAGCATCTCGTCGGCCGGGTGCAGCAGCACTGGAGCGTCGAGGGCAGTGGACAGCTCCGGGGCGACGGTGATGTGGTCGTTGTGGCCGTGGGTGCAGACGACGGCAACCACGTTGCGGCCGTTCACGGCGTCGATGATGGGTGCCGCGGTGTGGGCGGCGTCGAACACGATGACGTCCGTGTCGTCGCCGACGAGCCAGATGTTGTTGTCGACGTCCCAGGTGCCGCCGTCCAGGCTGAACGTGCCGCTGGTGACGACGCGCTGGATGGCACTCACTTGAGGACCACCACCGAGCGAAGCACTTCGCCGCTGTGCATCTTGTGGAAGGCGTCCTCGATCTGGTCGAGCCCGATGCGTTCGGTGACGAACTTCTCCAGTGGGAGCCGGCCCTGCAGGTACAGGCTGATGAGGGTGGGGAAGTCGCGCTCGGGCAGGCAGTCGCCGTACCACGACGACTTCAGCGATCCACCGTGGGAGAAGAAGTCGATCAGCGGCATCTCGAGGGTCATGTCGGGTGTCGGAACACCCACCAGGACAACGGTTCCGGCCAGATCGCGGGCGTAGAACGCCTGCTTCCAGGTCTCGGGCCGGCCGACCGCGTCGATCACGACGTCGGCGCCGAATCCGTCGGTCAGGTCCTGGATGGTCTCGACGGCGTCGAGGTCGCGGGCGTTGATGGTGTGGGTGGCGCCGAACTCGCGCGCCCAGTGCAGTTTCTTGTTGTCGGTGTCGACGGCGATGATCCGCTTGGCGCCGACCAGAGCGGCACCGGCGATGGCCGCATCGCCCACGCCGCCGCAGCCGATGACCGCGACGGTGTCGTCACGCGTCACGCCGCCGGTATTGATGGCGGCGCCGATGCCGGCCATCACGCCGCAGCCCAGCAGTCCGGCAACGGCCGGGTCGGCTTCGGAATCGACCTTGGTGCACTGGCGTTCGTGCACGAGGGTCTTGTCGGCGAAGGCGCCGATGCCCAGGGCGGGGGTGAGTTCGGTGCCGTCGGTCAGCGTCATCTTCTGGGTGGCGTTGAACGTGTCGAAGCACAGGTGCGGGCGGCCGCGCTTGCAGGCGCGGCACTCGCCGCAGACGGCGCGCCAGTTGAGGATGACGAAGTCGCCGGGGGCGACGTGGGTGACGCCCTCTCCGACCGACTCGACGGTGCCGGCGGCTTCGTGGCCGAGCAGGAAGGGATACTCGTCGTTGATGCCGCCCTCGCGGTAGGTGAGGTCGGTGTGGCACACGCCGCAGGCGATGATGTCGACGACGACTTCACCGGGTCCGGGATCGGGGATGACGATGTCGACGAGCTCGATGGGCTGCTTCTTGGCCCGGGAAATCACACCACGCACTGTCTGACTCATGGCTATAACCTAATGCCTCCGGGAAGCGTTGGAATGGTGTCCATACAAATGTCTGGTTAACGGTGGCTCGGCCCGTGCCCATCGGTCCTGCGATCTGTGACAGGGTCGTGGGCGTGACCGCTCTCGAGCTGCTGGATTCCTGGCCGGTACCGAACGCCGCGGCGGCGGTGGTGTCACCTGCCGGTGTGCTCGCTACGCACGGACCCGTCGACCGCGCGTTCCGGCTCGCGTCGGTGACCAAGCCACTGGTGGCCCGGGCCGCGCAGATCGCGATCGAAGAGGGCGTCGTCGAGCTGGACACGCCGGCCGGCCCGCCCGGGTCGACGGTGCGCCACCTGCTCGCGCACACCTCGGGCCTCGCCATGCAGACGCCCGACGCCATCGCGGCGCCCGGCACGCGGCGCATCTACTCGAACGTCGGGTTCGCGGTGCTGGCCCAGGTGCTGCAGCAGGAGTCCGGCATCGAGTTCGCGCAGTATCTGCGCGAAGCGGTTTTCGAGCCGCTGGGGATGAGCGATTCCGACCTGCCGGGGGCAGCCGAAACCGCCGGCTACGGCGCCTGGTCCACCGTGACAGACCTGGCGGTGTTCGCCGGTGACCTGCTGCGCCCGGCCCTGGTGTCGACGCCCATGCACGCCGATGCGATCTCGGTGCAATTCCCGGGTCTCGATGGGGTGCTACCGGGATTCGGATCGCAGCGCCCGAACGACTGGGGCCTGGGCTTCGAGATCCGGGACGGCAAGCATCCGCACTGGACGGCCGCGGGCAACTCGGGCCGGACGTTCGGCCACTTCGGCCAGTCGGGGACGTTCCTCTGGGTGGACCCGGAGGTGGACCTGGCGCTCGTCGTGCTGACGGACCGCGATTTCGGGGACTGGACGCACACCGTCTGGCCCGAGGTGTCGGCCGCGGTCTTGCGGGAGTTCGCCTAGCGGACGACGCCGATCATGCTGTCGATCCAGCCGCGCGCGAAGAACAGCAGGAACCCGGCGGCGACGATCCACAGCAGGGGGCTGATCTCCTTGATGCGGCCCGACGCCGCGCGCAGTACGGCCCAGGCGATGAAGCCGACGCCGATGCCGTTGGCGATCGAGTAGGACAGCGGCATGACGGCGACCGTCAGCACCACCGGCAGGGCCACCGAGAAGTCGGAGAAGTCGATCTCGCGGAGCACCGAGACCATCAGGGTGCCGACGATCACGAGCGCGGCGGCCGCGACTTCGGTGGGCACGATCTCCGTCAGCGGCGTCAAGAACATTGCGGCCAGGAACAAGCCGCCGGTCACGAGGCTGGCCAGCCCTGTGCGGGCGCCTTCGCCGATGCCGGTGCCCGATTCGACGAAGACGGTATTGGACGATGCCGACACCGCGCCGCCGACCACCGCGCCGGTGCCCTCGATCACCAGCGCGGACTGCAGGCGCGGGAAGTTGCCGTGCTCGTCGGCCAGGCCGGCCTGCCGGGACAGGCCCGTCATGGTGCCCATGGCGTCGAAGAAGTTGGTGAACAGCAGCGTGAACACCAGCATGAGCGCGGCGATGGCGCCGATCCGGCCGAAGCTGCCGAAGTCCACGTGACCGATCAGCGACAGATTGGGCACCGCGAACGGCGAGCCGGACAACGTCGGGACGGACAGGCTCCAGCCGCCGGCCTTCTCCGTTGCCGAGCCCAGGTGCCAGATCGCCTCGATGATGGCGGCCAGCACAGTGCCCGAGATGAGTCCGATGAGGATGCCGCCGCGCACCTTGCGGGCCACCAGGACACCCGAGGTCAGCAGGGTGAACACGAAGACCAGGGTGGGGATCGCGCGGACCGAGCCGGTGCCGCCGGCGCCCAGACCCAGCGGCGGCGACGGATGTCCCGTCGACGCGACGAAGCCGGCGTTGACCAGGCCGATGAACATGATGAACAGCCCGATGCCGGCGGTGATGGCCAGTTTCAGCGGCATGGGCACGGCGTCGAAGATCATGCGCCGCAGGCCGGTGACGGCCATCGCGACGATGATGAGGCCTTCGACGACCACCAGGCCCATGGCTTCCGGCCACGTCAGGACGCCCACCACGGAGCTGGCCAGGAACGAGTTGATGCCGAGCCCGGCGGCGAACGCGAAGGGGAGCCGGGCGACGACGCCGAACAGGATCGTCATGGCGCCGGCCGCCAGTGATGTCACCGCGGAGACTTGGCCGAACGGGAGCTTGTGCCCGGCGATGTCTGCCGTGCTCGACAGGATGATGGGGTTCAGCACGATGATGTACGCCATCGCGATGAAGGTCACCGCGCCGCCGCGCAGTTCAGCGGCGACGGTGGAGCCGCGCGCGGAGATCTCGAAGAACCGGTCCAGGGCAGTCACGGCTTAGAAGATAGATGGCGCGCTGGTGCTCCGTGCGGGGGTTGGCCTGTGTCCGAGAATTGGCTGGGTCGTTGGCCAAATGTCGACAACGAGCCTGATCGCGGTGCGATTCTGTGGCCGTCCTGAGAGATTGCGCGACAGACTAGCGCAACAGGGGTCTCACGCGGCACAATAGACACGCACTAAACAACTGCAACATTTCAGCAACACCAGGTCGTTGGGGAAGACGTCCCTCGTGTAGCTGAAGGAGCAGATGATGCGTGCGTCGAACCAACTCGCCGACGCGACGACGGGCGTGGTGTATATCCATGCCTCTCCCGCGGCGGTATGCCCGCATGTGGAGTGGGCGCTTTCGTCGACTCTGTCGGCCCGGGCGAACCTCAAGTGGACGCCCCAACCCGCCATGCCCGGTCAGCTGCGTGCCATCACCAACTGGATGGGACCCGTCGGCACCGGAGCCCAGCTCGCCAGCGCACTGCGCTCGTGGTCGGTGCTGCGCTTCGAGGTGACCGAGGACCCGAGCGCCGGCGTCGACGGACACCGCTGGTGCCACACCCCGACCTTGGGCCTGTGGAGCGGATCGATGAGCGCCAACGGCGACATCATGGTCGGCGAGCAGCGTCTGCGCACGTTGATGGAGGGCGGCGCCGACATGCTCGCCGCCGAACTCGACACCGTGCTCGGCACCGCCTGGGACGAGGCGCTCGAGCCGTATCGAGGCGGCGGCGCCGAGGTCGGCGAAGTCAGCTGGCTCAACCGCGGCGTCGGCTAGCGCGAGCAGTCCTGCCGCGGCCCCGGGCCTACTTCAGGTGGCCGCGGAAGAACGCGGTCAGTGTGTCGAACGGCATGACGTCGGTGCGGTCGTAGAGATCGACATGTCCGGCGTCGGGGACGACGACCAGCTGCTTGGGCTCCGCGGCCAGCCGGTAGGCATCCTCACTGAATTCCCGTGAATGGGCGTGATCACCCGTGATGAACAACAGCGGCCGCGGCGAGATGGTTTCGATGTCGTTGAACGGGTAGAAGTTCATGAACTTGACGTTGCTCGTGAGCGTCGGGTGCGTCGTGGTGCTCGCGCTGTAACCCCTTGCGGTGCGATAGAAGTCGTAGAACTCGCGCTCGATGGGCGTCGACTGCGTGGTCAGCTCTTCCGGCGTTCCCGATGTGAATTCCGTTTGGCCACCGGTGAATTCGACATCGCGCTGCTGCGCGGCACGCTCGATGATCTGCTTGCGCTGCGCCACGCTGAGCCCATTGCGCAGACCGTCACGGTTGGCGGCGCCCATGTCGTACATGCTGATGGTGGCGACGGCCTTGATGCGGGGATCGATCTTGGCTGCGCTGATCACGAAACTGCCACTGCCACAGACACCGATGGCGCCGATGCGTTCCCGGTCGACGAACGACTGCGTGCGCAGGTAATCCACTGCCGCACTGAAATCCTCGGCGTAGACGTCAGGCGACACCGCGTTGCGCGGCTGGCCTTCGCTCTCGCCCCAGAACGACAGATCCAGGGACATCGCGACGAACCCCTGTTCTGCCATCTTGGTGGCGTACAGGTTGGCGCTCTGTTCTTTCACGGCGCCCATGGGGTGCCCGACGACGATGGCCGCCGATTTCTCGTTGCGATTCAAGCCTTTCGGGCTGAACAGGTCGCCGGTGACCTTCATCCCGTATTGGTTCGCGAACGTCACCTTCTGCACATCGACCCGTTCGCTGACGTAGAAATTGTCGGCGCCCCGGGAGGTGTCGCCCGGCGCCAGGCTCGGCGCCGTGGTGGCGGCCGGAGTGGCCCCGGGGCTCGACGACGCGCCGCACCCGGAGGCGGTCAGCGCCGTGAGCAGCAGTGCTGCGGCCGCGAGTTTCATTCGGCGGCGTCCGGCGAAAGTGGTTTCGGTGGAAGTCATTTGGATTCTCCTCGGGTAGGTGTCACGCCACTGCGACATGTTCGTGCTCGGGGTGTACTTCGAGTGGTGACGGACGACGCGCGCTGAGGACCGCCAGCGGGATGAGCGCGGAACCGGTGATCACGGCACCGAGAACCGCCGGTCCGGTGACGCCCAACGAACTCGAGAGCGTGGCCGCGGCCAGTGCCGAGCCGCCGGCGGTGCCGAGGTTGAATGCGGCTGTGGCCAAGGACGATGCCAGGGCCGAACCGCCGGCGTGGTGCAACGTCTGCGCGATCAGGACCGGGTTGGCGCCCAGGCCGCATGCGCCGAGGAGCACCACCATGACGACTGCCACCACGGTGTGCTGGGCGGTGACGGCCAGGATCAGCATCCCGGTGGCAGAAGATGCCACCGCCACACCGATCGCGGCAAACGGGTGCCGGTCGCCGAAGCGGCCTCCGACCGCCGTACCGACGAGCGCACCGATGCCGAACCCGACCAAAACCACCGGCACCAGCGACGGGGGGATACCGGTACGGTCAGTCAGCAGCGGGCTGACGAAGCTGTACATACCGAGGAATCCAGCCTGGGCCAGCACGATGACAGCGAGCACGGCCCAGGTCCGACATGGCCGCAACGCGGCTACTTCGCGGCGGATCGAAACGTCGTCTCTCGGTTCGCCGACTGTTACGGGTGCCAGCCGCAGCACCGCCGCGCCGATGATCAACGCCAAGGCGGCCAGCATCCAGAACGGTCCGCGCCACCCGGTGAACAGGCTCGCGAAGGTGCCGAGCGGTACGCCGGCGACCACCGCGAGACTCAGGCCGCCCGACATCACCGCCAATGCCCGCGCGCTGGCACCCGGACCGGCCACCGACGTCGCGACCACGGCGCCGACCGCCCAGAAGGTTCCGGTCGCCAGTGCCGTGACGACCCGGGAGACCGTCACGACGGCGAATGAATCGCTCAGCGCGGCGACGACGTGTCCGGCCGCGAACACCGCCAACGCGCCGACGAGCGTCGCACGCGCGGGCAGTCGCAGCGTCGCCAGCGCCATGACCGGCGGGCCAATGATCATCCCGACGGCGAAAGCGGTGATGAGCAGGCCGGCGCGGGTGACGTCGACGCCGAGGTCGGATGCCACATCGGGTAGCAGCCCGGCCAGCATGAACTCTGTTGTGCCCATCAGGAAGATGCCGGCCGCCACGATGTACACCAGCGTGGGAAGCCGAGTCGGTTCTGCTGTGTGTTGCATGGTCACCAGCCAACGCGAATCCGGCGCCGTCAGGGAGTCACTGACGAGACATGCACTGTCAGGGCATCCCTTGAACCCGGTTCCGGTCGTACCGTCGACAGGGTGAACAACCGAGACGAGGTGCGCGAGTTCCTGACTTCGCGGCGTGCCAAAGTCACCCCGCAGCAGGCGGGACTACCGGTTGGCGGTCACCGCCGGGTACCGGGCCTGCGCCGTGGTGAGGTCGCGGCGCTCGCCGGCGTCAGCGTCGAGTACTACTCCAAGCTGGAACGCGGTTCACTGGGCGGTGTTTCGGCGTCGGTGCTCGACGCGCTGGCCCGGGCGCTGCAGCTCGACGACGCCGAACGCGCGCACCTGTTTCACCTCGCTCACGCCGCCGACGGGACGAGCGCGGGCATGCGGCCGCGGCGGCGGCCGACGGCGCGCTGGACACCGCGGCCCGCGCTGCAGTGGGTGCTCGACGGGATTCAGCCGCCGGCGATCATCCGCAACGGCCGCATGGATCTGCTGGCCACCAACCACCTGGGCCGCGCCATGCACACTGATCTCTACGCCGGCGAGGGCGACGTGCCCAACTTCGCCCGCTACACCTTCCTCAACGGCGATGCGCAACGGTTCTATCCGGACTGGGACACCGCCGCCGATACCTGCGTGGCCATCCTGCGCACCGAGGCCGGCCGCGACCCACACGACAAGGCGCTACATGATCTGGTCGGCGAATTATCCACCCGCAGTGAGGAATTCCGTCGGCGCTGGAGCTCCCACAACGTGCGCCTGCATGGCGCCGGCGTCAAGCATTTCCATCACACGGTCGTCGGCAACCTGGAGTTGGCGTACGAGAGCGTCGACATGATCTCCGATCCCGGGCTCACGTTGACCGTCTACGTCGCCGAACCTGCCTCGCCGACAGCCCACGCCCTCGAACTGCTCGCGTCATGGGCGGGAACTCCGGCCGAGCGCACCGAGCAAGCCGAAACCCTTTGAAGGAGTTGACATGCAGGTTTCCCGATTTGAGACGCGGCCTGCCGTATTGGGCCCCGAGAGCTGGTTCACCGGCGAGGTGACTGTCCAGCCGTTGTTCGATCCCATCGCCGACCGCCATTTCAGTTCTGCCGAAGTGAGTTTCACGCCGTGCGCGCGTACCGCCTGGCACAGCCATCCCGGTGGGCAGACGTTGATCGTCACCTCGGGGAGCGGCTGGGTACAGGAATGGGGCGGACAGAAGCTGGACATCCGGCCCGGCGACGTGGTCTGGACCCCACCCGGCGTCAAGCATTGGCACGGCGCCACCGACGGAGAAGCCATGACGCACATCGCTATTCAGTCGGTGGTCGACGGCGAAGTCGTCGAATGGCTCGAGCACGTCACCGACGATCAGTACCGCTGAAGACAGGAGCATCAATATGCGTGGAGTTGTGATGTACCGCCCGGGTGACGTCCGGGTCGAGGACCGCGACGACCCCAAGATCGTCGATCCGACCGACGCGATCATTCGCCTCACCGCGACTTGCATCTGCGGGTCGGACCTCTGGCCGTACCGGGGTGCCGAGGCAGCCGATCATCAGGTCATGGGACACGAGTACGTCGGCGTCGTCGAGGAGATCGGTTCCGATGTCAAGACACTCAAGGTCGGCGACTTCGTCGTCGGGTCGTTCGTCATCTCGGACAACACGTGTGAGATCTGCCTGGTCGGCTACCAATCCCGATGTGTCCATGGATCTTTCGTGTCTCGGGATATCGGCACCCAATCCGACAAGGCCCGCATCCCGTATGCCGACGGCACGCTGGTGGCGACTCCGGGGCAACCTGATCCGGAGCTGATTCCGTCGCTGCTGGCCGCGTCCGATGTGCTCGGCACCGGATGGTTCGCCGCGGTTGCGGCCGAGGTCGGCCCCGGCAAGACAGTCGCGGTCGTCGGCGACGGCGCCGTGGGACTGATGGGCGTGCTCGCGGCCAAGCAGCTTGGTGCCGAACGGATCATCGCCATGTCGCGCCACGCCGACCGGCAGGAACTGGCTCGCTATTACGGTGCGACCGACATCGTCGAAGAACGTGGCGACGAGGGAGTGGCGAAGATCAAGGAGCTCACTGACGGGCTCGGCGCGCACAGTGTCATCGAAGCGGTCGGAACTCAGCAGTCGATGATGCAAGCGGTGCGGGCCACCCGCCCCGGCGGCCACATCGGCTATGTCGGGGTGTCACACGACGTCGGGCTTCCTGGCGACGAGCTGTTCTTCTCGTTGGTTCATCTCCATGGCGGGCCCGCGCCCGTACGGCGTTTCCTTCCCGACCTCATCCAGCTGATCTGGGACCGCAAGATCGACCCGGGCAGAGTTTTCGACCTCACCCTTCCGCTCGAAGAGGCTGCCGAAGGCTATAAAGCCATGGACGAGCGGCGGGCGATCAAGGTCCTGCTCACGGTGTGAGCGACTAACTGACCCGGTAGTGCTCCGGTTCCGGCTCGCTCAGCATGCGGGTGATGGTGCCGACGTCGAACGGCCACAGGTCGATGGTGCCGCCTTCGCTGAAGTACCAGGAGTTGCAGCCGGTGTTCCACACCGTCGGCTCCATGGCCTCGACTGCCGCGGCGTTGAACTCGTCGGTGGCCTCCTCGGTCACCTCGACCTCGTTGATCTCGCCACGCTCGAAACGCTTGAGCCACTTCACGATGTACCGCGCGGTGAGTTCCGCGGTGTACTGCAGTGAGATGGACCCAGTCGGCGAGTTCGGGCCCAGCACGGTGAACAGGTTCGGGAAGCCGGGAATCGCGGTCATGCGGTAGGCCCGCGGGCCCTTGACCCACGCGTCGTCGAGCGTGACGCCGTCGCGGCCCACCACCTGCATCGGGCGCATGTAGTTGTGCGCCTGAAAACCGGTGGCCAGCACGGCGATGTCGATCCGGTGGTGCTCACCCTCCGTGGTGCTGATGCCGGTGGGCGTGAACGCGGCGATGCGATCGGTGACCAGCTGGGCGTTGGGGGCCTTGATCGCCTGGTAGTACGTACCCGACAGCACCTGCCGCTTGCACAGTGGCTGGTAGTCGGGCGTCAGCTCGGCACGCAGCTTCGGATCGCGGACCTGGGCCCGTAGGCTCAGGCGCGCGTACTGCTGCACCAGCTTGCGGCGCCACGTCGGCTTGGTCACGATGTCGACGAGGACGCTCGAGCCCCACAGCGGAATGCGTTCGGCGACGGCCTGATACAGCTGCGGCATGGCGCGCAGCAGCGCGGTGACGGCACTCAGCTGCGGCAGTTTCATCGGTGCCCACAGCATCCACTGCGGGGACCGGGCGAAGTGCAGCAGCTTGCCGGCCGTGGGCTGCAGCGCCGAAACCACCTGCACGCCGGTCGATCCGGTTCCGATCACGGCGATGCGCTTGCCCGCGGTTTCCAGTCCGGGGTCCCACCGGGCGGTGTGCACGACGGTGCCCTCGAAGGAGTCCATGCCGGGGATGTCGGGTGTGAAGGGGTGGTGCAGCACGCCGGTGGCGCAGATGACGAAATCGGCGGTGAGCGTCTCGTGCTCGGTCGTGACGGTCCAGGTGTGTTCATCCTGGTCGTACTGCAGCGCCGTGACTTCGGTGTTGAGTCGAAGGTGGTTGTCGAGGCCGAACCGCGCGACGACGTCGCGGTGATACTCCTGAATCTCCTGGCCGCCCGCCCAGATATGGCTCCAGTCGGGCTTGGGGGCGAAGGCGAACTGGTAGATGTGCGACGGCACGTCACACGTCAGGCCTGGGTAGCGGTTCCAGTGCCAGACCCCGCCGACGTCCGAACCCTTCTCCAGGATGGTGAAGTTGGTGAACCCGGCCTGCTGAAAGGTGTATGCCGAGGCGATCCCGGCGACGCCGGCGCCGATGATGACGATGCGCGGATCACGTGTGCTCATCAGGACTCCCAAGCTCGACGCACCGTGTTCGGTGCCGTGGTCATGGCGGATTCGAAGGCTGCGCGCCGCTTGCTGCGCAGCATGAAGTTGGCGCCCAGGCCGGCGAGATCCTCGGCGTCGGGCTGGATCACGACGACCTCGATGCCGCGGGCCCGCGCGGTGGCCACCTCGGCGTCCAGCACGGTGGACATCGGGCGGCGGAGCAATCGGTGTTCGAGGATGCCGCCCAAACCCGGCGCGCGCACGCCGCTTTCGGAAGCCATCGGCGTGATGACGTAGATGAGGTCGGCGTCGTCATGGCTGATGAGGTCGACCGACGCCGTGGACGCGGCTCCGCCGTCGACGAATTTGCGGTCACCGATGCTGACCGGCGGCATCCAGCCCGGGACGCCCCAGGACGCCCGAAGTGCTTCGCCCGCAGTGGCTTTCGGCGCACCAGGCGCGCCGAAAGCGACCCGCTCTCCGCGTTGGTAGTCGAACGCCACCATGCGGGCTCCCGGATGATCAAGCCACCCCGACTTGTTGGCGAATCCGGATGCCAAGCGCTGCAGCCATGTTGCGTCGGCGCGCCCCGTGGGTGCGATGCCGGTCACCGCGGCCAGGCCGTTCTGACTGCGCAGGAGCGATGGATTCAGCAAGCGCGGTGCCGGCAGGGGCGGCAGGCTCGGCGGGGTCGCCTCAATGTGCAGGCTCAGGCGTTCGTCGGTGCTGGTGCCGCGGTGCATCGCCACCAGGTCGTCGACGGACGCGCCGCCGCCGAGCATCGTGACGATCTCGGCGCCCGCCGAGGTGCCCTGCAACACCGAGGCTTCCCGCGGGTCCCAGCCCGTCTGCTCCTGCAATGCGTGCAAGGCCGCGACGATCCATGCACCGCCGATGGTCCCGCCGCAGCCGATGACCAGTGCCCGCTTCATCGTCGTGGTTCCGAGTTCGACTCGGCGTCATGGTCTTTCGACTGCCGCTCGATTCGGTCCAGGTAGGCCGAACGGCCGACGGGGTCCAGGGCCGTCAGGGCGCGGCGGTCATCGATGAGCGAGCGCCCCGCGCGCTGGATGAACTCGGGGACCAGCGCGTCGATCAGTGCCCAGCCGGGCGCCACCCACTCGGGTACCGAGGTGCGGGCGGCCTTGGTGCGCAATGTCTTCAGCACCACCTGCGCGACATCTTCGGGGTCGACTGTCGGCATGCCGCCGCCAAGTTGGACGCCGGAGGAGAGTTCGGTGCGTACTGCCGAGGGCAGCACCGCGCACACCGTGACGCCCGTTCCGGCGTATTCGGTGCGCGCCGCCAGTGATGCGCCGACCGCGGCGAACTTGCTGGCGTTGTAGGTGACCATGCCCGGGACGGGGATCATGCCGGCCATCGATGCCACGTTCACCACGTGGCCGCTGCCGCGCGTGATCATGAAGGGGATCACGGCCCGCATGCCGTTCAGTACGCCGCGGACGTTGACGTCGAGGATCAGGTCGGTCGTCGCCTCGGCTTCGGTCTCGAAGGCACCGAGGGGCATGACGCCGGCGTTGTTGATGAGGACGTCGATGCGGCCGGAGTCCTTGAGGACCTGCCCGACGAACTGGTCCCAGGAGTCGCGCCGGGTGACGTCGAGGCGCGCGCTGCGACAGCGGGGGATTTTGCGGGCCGTCTGCTCGGCGATGTCGGCGTCGACGTCGCCGATCCACACGTTGGCGCCGTGCTGTGAGAACAGCTCGGCGGTCTTGGCGCCGATGCCCCTGGCGCCTCCGGTGATGATGACTGTGGCGCCGTCGAGTGACATGGCGCGTCGTGCTAGCTGCATCGATAGCCTCGTATCTGCTGGTAGGAGCCTTTCCGGCTCATTCAAATACTCACGGTATCCGAATTCTCCGAGTAAAGCTAGTACTCCCGGTATCACAAACCACTAATATCAACGCATGCCGCGATTGACCAGGGTGCAGCGTCAGGAACAGACGCGTGCCGAGCTGCTCGACGCGGCCAAGGCCCGGTTTCTCAAGCACGGCTATGCCTCCACGAGCCTCGAGGACATCGCCGACGACGCCGGCTACAGCAAGGGCGCGGTGTATTCGAACTTCGGTAGCAAGCCGGTCCTGTGCCGGGAGGTGCTCGAGGCCATCCACCGCGAGAAGTTCGCCGAGATGTCAGAGCTGGCGATGTCGGATGCCGATGTGCCGAGCCGCGTCGAGGCGGTGAACGCCTGGCTGGAACGGACCGCCGGCGACGTGGGCTGGACGATGCTCGAACTCGAATTCGTGGTGCTGTCGCGCAACGATCCCGAGCTGGGGCAGATGGTCACGGACCTCCGCAACGAAGCCGCTCAGATGGTCGTCGATGTATTGCGTTCGCTCGCGGTCGATTTGGGGCTCGGCGAAGAGCAGATGGTCGCCGCCGGGGTGATCGACAGCTTCGACGACATCGGCAACCTGTTTCTCAGCGCCGGCATCGGGCTCGGGATTCAGCGTGCCGTCGATCCGGCACTGCCGGCCCGGCCGGTCACCGGCGCCATCACCCGATTGATAAATCTGCTTGCGCTGCTTGCGGCTACGCAGGACTGAAGGTCACCGACAGGCGTACGGACACGACGTCGCCGTCATCGATACCCTCGGGCCGCCGCAGTGCCACCTTCAGCGGTACCAGGTATACGTCGTCTTTGGGCATCAGCGATGTCACTACCTCGGTGTCACCGATGCGCACCCGCGCCGGGATACAGCCCCAGCCGTAGGTGAGTTCGCCGAGGTGGTCATGCAGGAACGCATCGACGTCGTCCGGCGTGGCCACGAAGAAATACGGCGCAGGACCACGCCATTGGAAAACCTCGGCTTCGAACTCCCAGTCCACGGGCTCCAGGCTACGGAACCAGGACCCGCAGCGCGTTCGGCACCGCGGACACCGTCACCGGCAGCGGGCAGACGAATTCGCCGTCGGCATAGGCGTTTATGCCCGGCACGTCGATGGTGACGGTGCGGGCCCGCCTCGTGGACACCTCGTCGAGGTGGACGTGAGTGCCCTTGAACACCGTGGGGAACAGCCGGATCAGTTTGGTGCGCGATGCCGAGGCCGCCATCGTGACATCGAGCAGGCCGTCGTTGAGGTCGGCGCCCGGGCAGATCAGCATGCCGCCGCCATAGCTCTTGCCATTGCCGAAAGTCGCCAGTGTCACGGGGATTTCCTGCTCGGGACCACCGTCGAAACTGACCCGCGCCGTGTGCAGCCGCAACTGCGACAGCTCGACCAGCATGGCCGCGTTGTAGCGCATCCGGCCCCGCGGCCACGTCATCCGGTTGGCGCGGTCGGTGACCAGCGAGTCGAAGCCCGCCGACATCACCGTGCCGAACCAGCGGACGGTGCCGTCGGCGCCCTCGATCCGGCCGAGGTCGATGGTGCGGGTGCGGCCCGTCGCGATGATGTCCGCGGCGGCTTCTGGGTCGTCCCGCGGAATCCCGAACTCGCGGGCGTGGTCATTGCCGGTGCCGGCGGGGATGATGCCGAGCGGCACGTCGCCTTGCGCAAGCGCCTGTAGCGCAAGGGAAATGATGCCGTCGCCGCCGGACACCACGACCGCATCGGTGCCGTGGTCGAGCGCCTCGTCGAGTAGTTGGCGGGCATGGGCGGCGTCGGACCCGATCAGTTCGACCACGTCGACACCGCGCCTCTGCAGCCGCACGACGGCGCGCTGCGCTGCCGCCGAGCCCCGACCCTGGCCCGAGGCGGGGTTGGTCAGGAGGGTGACTCTCATGGGATCAGCTTGCCCGGGTTGAGGATTCCACCGGGATCGAGCACGTTCTTGACGGCGCGCAGCACCTCGACACCCAGGTCACCGACCTCGGCCGTCATCCACGGCTTGTGGTCGGCGCCGACGGCGTGGTGGTGGGTGATGGTGGCGCCGCAGCGCACCATCGCCTCGGACGCAGCGGTTTTCGCCGCGCGCCACTGCTCGATGGGGTTGCCGCGCTGGCCGGCCACGACCGTGAAGTACAGCGAGGCGCCCGTGGGGTAGACGTGCGAGATGTGGCACATCACCAAAGCCGGTGTCCCGCTTTCCTGTAGCGAGCTGGTGAGAGCCTCGGTGACGGCCGCCTTCAGCGCCGGCACGTTGGACCACGTCGTCGCGGTCTCCAAGGTCTCACACAGGGCGCCGGCCGTCAGCAGCGAGTCGCGCAGGTACGGGGCGCCGAACCGGCCGTGCTGCCAGGCGCGGGCCGGGGCTTCGCCGAGCGACGTGCCACCTTGAGCGGCCAGCAGCGCACGCGTCTCGTCATGGCGGCTCTCGGTGTGCGCGGCCGAGCCCTCGAACAGGGTGATGGCCAGGCAGCCACCGGTGATGGTCTGCTCGCCGATGCTGTCGGTGGTGGCCAGGTTGATGCCGGTCTCCACCTCATCGGACAGGCGGATGACCGTCGGGCCGGTGCCGGTCTGCACGACCGCGCGCAAAGCCGCTGCGCCGGTGGCGAAGTCGGGGAAGGACCAGGCCTCATAGCGGGTGGTCTCGGGCACCGGATGCACGCGCAGCCGCACCCGGGTGATGACGCCGAAGGTGCCCTCCGAGCCGACGATCAGCTGACGCAGGTCGGGCCCGGCCGCCGACGCCGGGGCCCGGCCCAGGTCGAGGACGCCGGCCGGGGTGACGACGGTGAGCCCGCGCACCATGTCGTCGAACCGGTTGTAGCCGGCCGAGTTCTGCCCCGACGACCGCGTCGCGGCGAACCCGCCGATGGTGGCGAATTCGAAGCTCTGCGGGAAGTGGCCGAGCGAAAAGCCCTCGGCGCCAAGGAGTTCCTCGGCCTGCGGGCCGGTGACGCCGGCCTCGAGTTCGGCCTCGCCGGATTCCTTGTCGAGCCCGACCAGCCGGTCCAGCCGGCGCAGGTCCAGCGACACGACGGCGCTGAAGCCGTTCCGGATCGGGTCGAGTCCGCCGACCACACTGGTGCCGCCGCCGAACGGGACGACCGCGATGCGGTGGTCGGTGCAGTAGCTCAGGATGGCCGCGATCTGTTCTTCGTTGCCTGGCAACAGGATCGCGTCCGGTGCATCCTGCTCGTCGGTGTCCTTGCGGCGCAACAGGTCCAGCGTCGACTTGCCGCCGGCCCGCAGCAGGCGGTCGTGATCGTCGGTACGGCAGAACTCGTCGCCGACGATCGCCGCGAGTGCGACGCGGTCGGCGTCTGCCAGGGCGGACGGACGCAACGTGACCTGGTCGGCCTCGAGCTCGCCCGCCGGAGCCGCGTCGATGCCCAGGGCCGCGGTCAGCAGGCCTCGGATGCCGTCGGACAAGGGCTTGGCTGCAGCGGGGTCGCCCCAGGCGTTCCACTTCATCGGCGGTTCGAGGTGGTCACGTGTCGCGGTCATGCGTTACAGTATTACACATGATGTCAATCAGTAACGATGAAGCTCGGGATTCCCTGGATGCCCGAATCATCGACGCTGCGGCTGACTGCGTGATCGCCTTCGGCGTGGATCGCGTGACGTTGGCCGAGATCGCACGTCGCGCCGGCGTCAGCCGGCCGACGGTGTACCGGCGCTGGCCGGACACCCAGGCGATCCTCGCGGCACTGCTGACGGCACGAATCACCAACGCGCTCAATGAGGTTGCCGTCACTGGCGACGACCGCGACGCGATCGTCCAGCGCATGGTCGGCATGGCCGAGCGGCTGCGCGACGACGAAGTCATCATGTCCGTCCTGAGCAGCGCACCCGCTCTGGCGATGGTCTACATCTCCCAGCGCATGGGCACCAGCCAGCAGATCCTGCTGGAAGTGCTGGCCGGCGCGCTGGCCACGGCGCAGGCCGACGGCAGCGTCCGTCCCGGCGACCCGAAGCAACTCGCTGCCATGTGCCTGCTGATCGTCCAGTCCGCCATCCAGTCGGCGCAGATGGTCGCGCCCGTCCTCGACGTCGCCGCGCTGGACATCGAACTTGCTCACTCCCTGAACGGATACCTCAAGCCATGACCACCAGTGCCCTCAATGCCGCCCGCCGCAGCACCGAGCTGACGGCCCTGGCCGACGGCGAGACCGTCGACGTCGTCGTCATCGGCGGCGGCATCACCGGCGTGGGCATCGCGCTGGACGCCGCGACACGCGGACTGTCGACGGTGCTCGTCGAGAAACACGACCTGGCGTTCGGCACCAGCCGGTGGAGCTCCAAACTCGTGCACGGCGGCCTGCGCTACCTGGCCACCGGAAACGTGGGCATCGCCCGGCGCAGCGCCATCGAGCGCGGCATCCTGATGAGCCGCAACGCCCCGCACCTCGTGCACGCCATGCCGCAACTCGTGCCGCTGCTGCCCGAGATGAACCGGGCCTCAAGGGCTTTGGTCCGCACGGGATTCATCGCCGGCGACGGCCTGCGCCGGCTGGCCGGCACGTCGGCGTCGATCCTGCCGCGGTCGGGCCGGGTCGACGCGGCCCGCGCGGCGGAGTTGGTGCCCGCGGTCCGCCGCGACGGACTCGACGGCGCGCTGCTCGCCTACGACGGCCAACTGATCGACGACGCCCGTCTGGTCACCGCGGTGGCGCGTACCGCCGCCCAGCACGGTGCCCGCATCCTGACGCGGGTGGCGGCATCCGAGGCCACCGGTACCTCGGTGCGGCTGACCGACCAGCTCACCGGCGAATCCTTCGACCTGGCCGCGCGTGCGGTGATCAACGCCGCCGGCGTGTGGGCCGGCGAGCTCGACGACGCCATCAAGCTGCGGCCCAGCCGCGGCACCCACCTGGTGTTCGACGCCGCGGCGTTCGGCAATCCGACTGCGGCCCTGACGGTTCCGATCCCGGGCGAGCTCAACCGGTTCATCTTCGCCATGCCCGAACAGCTCGGCCGCGTCTACCTCGGCCTCACCGACGAGGACGCGCCCGGCCCCATTCCTGATGTGCCGCAACCAACTCCGGCCGAGATCACGTTTCTGCTCGACACCGTCAACACCGCGCTGGCGACGAGCCTGAAACCGGACGACGTGTGCGGCGCCTATGCCGGGCTACGGCCGCTGATCGACACCGGTGAGGGCAACACCGCCGACGTCTCCCGCGATCACGCCGTCGTCGAGTCCGGCAGCGGCGTGCTCAGCGTCATCGGCGGCAAGCTCACCGAATACCGGTACATGGCCGAGGATGTGCTGAACCGGGCGGTGTCGTTGCGCGACCTGGGCGCAGGGGAGTGTCGGACGCGGAATCTGCCCCTGGTCGGGGCTCCGGAGAACCCGGTGTCGGTGGATCGTGTTGCGGCGCTGCCGGAGTCGCTCGTGGCGCGCTACGGCGCCGAGGCGCCGAACGTGTTCGCCGCCGCCACCTGTGACCGTCCCACCGAGCCGGTGGCCGACGGAATCGACGTCACGCGGGCCGAATTCGAATACGCCGTCACGCACGAAGGCGCGCTGACCGCCGACGACATCCTGGACCGCCGGACCCGGATCGGGCTCGTCGGCGCCGACCGCGATCGCGTCGCCGCCGTGGCACAGGAATTCATCTAACTGCCGGATCAGGTGTTTGGAATCAGCATGATTCTGACCGAATAGCAGCCACGTCCGGTGGTCACGCCTGCCGCGGCGCCGGGAACCGATTCGACGCCAGTACCCGGTGGCAGTGCTTGCCTCTACATTTCGGAGAGAAGTCTGCATTCGCCACTGCGCGTTCTCTTGTGGTGGCATCACGTTCCCGGGAGTTGAGCCATGCCTGTTCTGACCACGACCACTCGCAACGGCAGTCGCGTCGAGTTCTCGCGGTAGACCGATGGCCATCACGTTGCACTGGTTCCTGCCGACCAACGGTGACTCGCGCACCGACCTGAGTCTCGGCAACGCGGTCGGCGGCGCAGGCAGCCGGGCGGACGCCTTCGGTGCCGATCGGGCTCCCGACATCGACTACCTCAGCCTGGTGGCCGGGGCCGCGGAGAAGCTCGGGTTCGCCGGGGCGCTGACCCCCACCAGTAGCTGGTGTGAGGACGCCTGGGTGTTCACGGCAGCGCTGACCCAGCGGACCGAACACTTCAAGTACCTGGTGGCCTTCCGGCCGGGCCTGCAGGCCCCGACCCTGGTTGCCCAGGCCGCCGCCACCTATCAGCGAATCTCGCGGAATCGACTGCTGCTCAACGTCGTCACCGGTGGCGATGACGTCGAGCAGCGCCGCTTCGGCGACTACCTCGGCAAGTCTGAGCGCTATGAGCGGGCCGCGGAGTTCCTCACGATCTTCCGGCAGCTGTGGTCCGGCGATCCCGTCACCTTCACCGGCAAGCACCTGTCGGTGGAGAACGCGACGATCATCCCCGCCGACACCTGGCCGGACATCTACCTGGGCGGCTCGTCGGCCGAAGCGCTGGAAGTGGCCGCCGAGCACGCCGACGTGTACCTGACCTGGGGTGAGCCGCCGGCCCAGGTCGCCGAGAAGCTCGATGCCGTGCGCCACCAGGTCAAGAACCTGGGCCGAGCACGGCGGGCGGCCGGAGACCTGCGGTTCGGCATTCGCCTGCACGTCATCAGCCGTCCCACCGAAGAGGAGGCGTGGGCCCAGGCCGACAAACTGCTGGCGGGCCTCGATCCCGAGAGCATCAAGCGCGCCCAGCAGGTGCAGAGCAACTCCCAGTCGGAGGGGCAGCGGCGGATGTCCGCCCTTCACGGCGGCCGGACCGACAACTTGGAGGTGTCGCCCAACTTGTGGGCCGGCATCGGTCTGGTCCGTGGCGGCGCCGGCACTGCCCTGGTCGGCAGCCACGAGCAGGTCGCCGACCGCATCGCCGAGTACCACGAGCTGGGCCTCGACGAGTTCATCCTGTCCGGGTACCCGCACCTGGAAGAGGCCTTCGCCTTCGGTGAGGGCGTCATTCCGATCCTGGCCGAGCGTGGCCTGCTCGCTGATCGGCACGCCTGACCATGGTCCGCAGCCGGGCTCCCAGGACCCACGCCCAAGTCGTCGCAGTCGCGGAGGAGTTCGCGGCGTCGGTGAAGCCCGGTGCGGCAGAACGTGATCGGGCCGGCGCGGTACCCCGCGCTGAAGTGGCCGAGTTCGACAACCTGGGCCTGCCGGCCGTCGCGGTGCCGATCGACGACGGCGGAGACGGGCTCGGGCCGCGAACGCTGGCCGAGGTCATCCGGATCGTCGCGGCCGCCGACCCGGCGCTCGCGCAGACGCCGCAGGGGCACTACCTGGCCGTCGACATCCTGCGCCTGCTCGGCACACCACTGCAGCGGGCCCGAATCCTGCCCGCTGTCGTCGACGGCGCGCGCATCGCCCCGGTGCTCGCCGAGCGCGGCGGTCACCATGCCCAAGATCTCAAGACCCGCCTCGTCCAGGACGGCGCGCGTTGGCGGCTCGACGGCACCAAGTACTACTGCACCGGCGCCATCACGTCGCGGTGGCTGGCGGTCAGCGCGCTCGATCCCGCCGACCGTCTCGTGCTGGCGTTCGTCGAACGTGACGCACCCGGGGTGACCATCGACGAAGACTGGGCCGCCATGGGGCAGCGCTCGACCGTGAGTGGCACCACCACGCTGGACGGTGTCACCATCGACGGCGACCTGGTGGTGCCGTACTGGTCGGCGTTCGAGAAGCCGCAACTGCTCGGTGCCCGCGCCCAGCTGGTCCACACCGCCATCGAAGCCGGTATCGCGGAAGGCGCCCTGGCCGATGCCGCCGAGTTCGTCCGCACCCGCAGCCGGCCGTTCTTCGAGGCGGTGCGATACGGCGGCGCCAACGCTGCGAGCGACGATCCGCACGTCCTGCTGCGGTTCGGCCAGCTCGCCACCCGGACGCGCGCGTCGACCCAGCTACTGCGTTGGGCCGCAGGCGAACTCGAGGACATCGGGCTCGACGTCGCCGATCCCGATGCGGCCGCGCGCGGCTCGATAGCGGTCGCGCAGGCCAAGGCCTTCGCCAGTGACGTGGCCGTCGACGTTGCCAGTCAGCTCTTCGCGTTGACCGGCGCGAGCGGTACCGACCGCCGCCACGATCTCGACCGGCACTGGCGCAACGCGCGGACCCACAGCGTGCACGACCCCGTCGACTGGAAGTACCACCACATCGGCGCGTGGGAACTGTCCGGCGTGGCACCGCCGAATCACGGGCAGATCTGAACGCACTTGTGATCCGGGCGATTCTGAATGTTCAGGCGACGTCCGGTGCCCGATACCGTCGTCAGATGGCCGCGAATCTGGAAGAGGCACAGGTCGATTCGCCCCCGCGAAAGTCGCAGCCGTTCAAGCCGGCGTTGTTCGTGGCGGTGACGGCGGGGCTGGGATACGGCTTCGACTCCTACGCCGTGAACATCTACGGCCTGGTCCTGCCCGAGATCAAGAAGACCCTGCAGATCACCGAGGCCCAGGCCGGGTACATCGGGTCGATCTTCCTCGTCGGCTACACCATCGGCACCATCGGTTTCGGGATCGCCGCCGACCGGTGGGGACGCAAGACCACGCTCGGTGCGTCGATCCTGCTGTACGGCATCACCACGGCACTGGCCGGCATCACCACCAATCTGGCCGCGTTCACCGGCCTGCGCTTCCTCACCGGTGTGGGCGGCGCCGGCGAGCTGGCGGTGGGCGCCCCCTATACCGCCGAGGTGTGGCCGACCAAGACCCGGGCGATCGGTGTGGGCGGGGTGATCTTCTCGTTGTTCTCGCTCGGCTACGTCCTCGCGGCGGCTGTCGCGCTGGTGCTGGTGCCGCGGTATGGCTGGCAGGCGTCATTCATCGTGGCGATCGTCCCGGCCATCATCTTGTTCCTTGTGCGCCAGGGCATTACGGAATCGCCCCGCTACACCGAGGTCAAAGAGGCGCGCCAGCGAGACGGTATCCCGCGAGCGAAGCTGTGGCAGCTACCCGGCGTGCGGCGGCGGCTGATCGTGGGCTGGTTGATCTACACGGCCAACGCTGTCGGCTACTGGGGCTCGACCCTGTTCCTGACCACCTACATCGTCAAGAGATTCCATGCGTCCACCACCGACGCGATTCGCTATGCGCTGGTCTTCTTCCTGCTGCAGGTCGTCTTCGTCTTCATCGGCACCGCGTTGGCCGACCGCTTCGGGCGCCGTCCTTCGGCGATTCTCGGCGCCGTCATCGAGGCCGGGTCCGCGATCCTGGCGGCCACCTCGGATTCACTGGCCGAATACCAGGTCTACGGCGCCATCTCCATCGCCACCCTCGGCTGGCTCTGGGGCGTTGGTGACGCGTACATCTCCGAATTGTTCCCAACCGTGCTGCGCGGCACCGGATTTGGTGTCGCCGTCGGCGGCGGCCGCATCGTGTCGATCGCCGCACCGACCGTCGTCGGCTGGGCCATCGGGCATTACGGTGTGCAGACGCCGTATCTGGCGCTGTCCGGCATCTGGCTGCTGACCGTGATCGGCTACTTGTTCGGGCCCGAGACTAAGGGCAAGGAGCTCGACGACCTCGCCGACGAGGCACTGCTGGCGCGCGCCTGACTACGCCTGCTGGGCGAGCAGCAGGTCGCGGATGGGGGAGCGCGTGTGCCGCTGCCACATGGCCCGCACGGGCACCAGTAGCGGCGGCTGGAGGTCGATGACCGTCACCCTGCCGTCCAGCACCGGCCCCACCGGGTGCGTCACGAACGCCACCGCCCCCGTTGTCAACGGCGCAGCCACCGTCGCCGCGCCCTGTACGCGGCTGACGACGTAGTCCGGCTCGAATCCGGCTCGGCGGCAGGCGCCGAGCAGGAGGTCGCTGTAGTACGACGCGCCCGGCGGTGCCCAGAGCGCGATGCGTTCGTCGGTCAGGTCCGTGAGGTCGACGGCGTCGCGCGCCGCCAGCGGGTGCGAACTCAGCACCGCCACGCGCACCGCGTGATAGCCCAGCATCGCGGTGGCGAGGTCGCGGTCGGGCACCACACCGCGGCGCAGTGCGAGCTGGATCGATCCGTCGAGCAGCGCGGGCGACAGCTGATCCGGAAACATCTGGCGGAACGTGAAGGACACGTCGGTGTAGGCATCGATCACCGGCTCCAGAAGCGCGTACGCCTCGACGCTCTCGAGCGCGGGGGTGTGCCCGACGACGTAGTTCTCCCGCGCGGCGCTGGCCGCGCGCTGCACGTGATCGGTGACGGTGTGGGCGGCGGCGAGCAGGGTCCGGGCATCGCTGTGCAGTTGCCGGCCCGCCGGCGTCAAGGTGACCCGGCGGCCGTCGCGGTCGAAAAGCGTTGCGCCCAGCTCTTTTTCGAGCTGGCGGATCGAGCTGCTGAGGGCCTGCTGGCTCAGGTGCAGCTGGTCCGCGGCGCGGGTGAAACCACCGGCGTCGGCGACCGCGAGAAAGTGCTGCAGTCGACGCAGATCGGGATACGGCCTGGTCATGCCGCCAACCCTATCTACAACTGCTGCTTGTGGATAGGTAGAAAAGTTTCGTTTCTATTTGTGGTTGGCCGTGGCTAGCGTGGGCGGCATGAGCAATCTCGAAGGTAAAACAGCAGTCGTCGCCGCCGGAGCCAAGAACCTGGGCGGCCTGATCAGCACGACCCTCGGCGCGCGCGGCGTCAACGTCGCGGTGCACTACAACAGCGCCGCCACCGAGGCCGACGCCGACCAGACCGTCGCCGCCATCGAGTCCGCCGGCGCCAAGGCCATCAAGGTCCAGGGTGACCTGACCGTGCCCGGCAACGTGGAGAAGCTGTTCGACGCGGCGGTCGAGGCGTTCGGCGGCGTGGACATCGCGATCAACACCGTCGGTAAGGTGCTGCGCAAGCCGATCGTGGAAACGACTGAGGCCGAATATGATTCGATGTTCGACATCAACGCCAAGGCCGCGTACTTCTTCCTGCAGCAGGCGGGTCGCCGCCTGAACGACGGCGGATCGGTGATCACCATCGTGACGGCGCTGCTGGCGGCCTTCACCGATGGCTACAGCACCTACGCCGGCGCCAAGAGCCCTGTCGAGCACTTCACGCGCGCGGCCGCGAAAGAGTTCGCGGCCCGCGGGATCAACGTCAACAACGTCGGTCCGGGGCCCATGGACACGCCGTTCTTCTACGGCCAGGAGACCCCGGAGCGGGTGGCGTTCCACAAGTCGCAGGCGATGGGCGACCGGCTGACCCTCATCGAGGACATCGCCCCGCTGGTCGTGTTCCTCGCCGACGAGGGCCACTGGATCACCGGCCAGACCATCTTCGCCAACGGCGGCTACACCACGCGCTAGCCATTGCCGAGCAGACGTAAAACTGTCGTTTTCGGGCGAAAAGCGACAGTTTTACGTTCCCCCACAAGCGGGAGGTACCCCCAGCTCGCGAGTGAAGTCAGCGGCGCCAGAACAAGTGGTGGATGACGCCGCTGGCGCTGGGTACGACGTCGCAGTGGTACCGGTCGAGCAGCTCGTCGGGGGACTCCCAGAGTCGTGAGCCCTCGCCGAGCGTCACGGTGGGCGACACCACGATGTGCAGGGTGTCGATCAGGTCGGCGTCGAGGAACTCGCGGACCGTCGTCGCCCCGCCGCCGATGCGGATGTCCTTGCCCTGCGCGGCTTCCCGCGCCAGTTCCAGCACCTCGGCCGGTCCCGCGTCGACGAAGTGGAAGGTCGTGTCCGACAATGTGAACGACGGCCGCAGGTGGTGCGTCATCACGAAAACCGGGGTGTGGAACGGCGGTTCGTCGCCCCACCAGCCCTGCCAGTCGAGCCGGGCCGGTCCGCGGTAGGGGCTGAACTTGTTGGCGCCCATGATCTCTGCGCCGATGTTGTGGTGGAAGTCGCGCACGAGGTGGTCGTCGAGCCCGCGGGTGCCGCCCGGATCGGTGCGGTTGGGCCAGCTGGCGGTCGCGCCGGCCCAGGCGAACATGCTGCCGGGGTCGGCGTGGCCGAATGGCCGCTCGAAGCTCTGTCCGACACCGGCGCCGAAGCCGTCTGCCGAGACGTTGAAGTTCTGCACTTTCACCAGCTGCGTCATGTGCGTGTTGACCTCCGCGGTTGCCGAAATTCATCGCGATAAGACAAAACTGCCCCTCGTCCGAAGGCGAGGGGCAGTTTTGTGGTTGTTCGCGTGATTACAGCGCGATGTTCTTGTGGCGACCGCGGCGGGCCGGGGCCTCGGCGAGGGCCTGGGTGATCTTCGACCGGGTGTGGGCCGGGTCGATCTTCTCGTCCACCACGCCGATCTCGATGGCGGAGTCGACGCCACCGGCGATGCGCTCGTGCTCCAACGCGAGTTCCTCGTGCAGGGCCTCACGTTCGGCGGCGTCCTCGACGGCGGCCAGCTTGCGCTTGTGCAGGATGCCGACGGCGGCCTTGGCGCCCATGACGGCGACCTCGGCGTCCGGCCACGCGAACACCTTCGTCGCACCGAGCGACCGCGAGTTCATGGCGATGTACGCGCCGCCGTAGATCTTGCGGGTCACCAGCGTGACGCGGGGGACCACGGCCTCACCGAACGCGTGCAGCAGCTTGGCGCCACGGCGCACGACGCCGCCCCACTCCTGGTCCACACCGGGCAGGTAGCCGGGGACGTCGACCAGAACGATCAGCGGGATACCGAAAGCGTCGCACAGGCGCACGAAACGTGCTGCCTTCTCGGCGCTTTCGGAGTTCAGGCAGCCACCCAGACGCAGCGGGTTGTTGGCGATGACGCCGACGGAGCGACCGGCGAGGCGGCCCAGGCCGACCACGATGGACGGCGCCCACTTGGACTGGAACTCTTCGAACGGCACGCCCTCGTCGAGCAGGGCCTCGACGATCGGGTGCACGTCGTAGGCACGACGGGCCGACTCGGGCATGAGGGCCTTGATGTCGGTGTCGCCGGCCTCGGCCTTGGTGCGGTCGAAGTGGCCCTGCTGGCTGAACAGGCCGACCAGGCGACGGCCACGCTCGTAGCAGTCGAGTTCGTCGTCGGCGACGATGTGGCACACACCGGACTTCTTGTGGTGGGTGTCGGGGCCACCGAGCGAGACCATGTCGACGTCCTCGCCGGTGACGCTGCGGACGACGTCCGGGCCGGTGACGAAGACGCGGCCCTCGGGGGCCATGACGATGACGTCGGTCAGGGCGGGGCCGTACGCGGCACCGCCGGCGGCGAAGCCGACGACCAACGAGATCTGCGGGATGTAGCCCGAGGCCCGGATCATGGCCTCGAAGACCTGGCCGACCGCGTGCAGCGCGCGCACACCCTCGGCGAGGCGGGCACCACCGGAGTGCCAGATACCCACGATGGGGGCCTGCTCGTCGATGGCGGTGTCGTAGGCGCGGACGATGTGCGCGCAGCCGTCGACGCCCATGGCACCACCCATGACGGTGCCGTCGGTGGCGAACGCGATGGTGTGCACGCCGTTGACGGTGCCGGAGGCGGCCAGGACGCCCGACTTGTCGCGCTCGTGCAGCGGCTTGACGCTGCCCGGGTCGAAGAAGGTCGAGAGCCGCAGCAGCGGGTCGCGAGGATCAAGTGATTCGGCGGCCGTCGCCTCAGGTGCCAGGGTCGTCATTCTCTAATCTCCTTGATCTCGCGGTATGCGCTTCGTCGCTCAGTACCGGCCGAATACGAGTGCGACGTTGTGTCCGCCGAACCCGAACGAGTTGTTGATCGCGTACTTGTAGTCGCCCTGCCGCGGAGCCTTGGAGACCACATCCAGATCGATCTCCGGATCCAGGTTTTCCAGGTTCAGTGTGGGCGGTATGACGCCGTCGCGCAGCGCGAGCACGGTGAGGATGGATTCCACCGCACCAACCGCGCCCACCGAGTGGCCCAGAGCGGACTTGGGGGCGTACACCGCGGGGCGGTGGCCCTTCATGGCGTTGTTGATGGCCACGCCCTCGGCGACGTCACCGACGCTGGTGCCGGTCGCGTGCGCGTTGACGTGGTCGATGTCGGAAGGAACGAGCCCTGCCAGTTCTATGGCCCGGGTCATGGCGTAGCCGGCCTGTTCACCGTTGGGGTCCGGGGCCACGATGTGGTAGCCGTCCGAGGTGACGCTGGCGCCCATCAGGCGGGCCAGGATGTTGGCGCCACGGGCCTTGGCGTGTTCCTCGGTCTCCAGCACCAGCATGGCGCCACCCTCACCGAACACGAAGCCGTTGCGGTCGCGGTCGAAGGGGCGGCAGGCGCCGGCCGGGTTGTCGTTGGTGTTGGACAGCACGATGCGCATCTGGGCGAACCCGGCGATCGGCACTGCCTCGATCTTGGTTTCGACGCCACCGGCGATGGCGACGTCGGCCTCGCCCAGCACCAGCTGGCGCCAGGCGTTGGCGATGGCTTCGGACCCGGAGGCGCAGGCCGAGATCAGGGTGGACACCCCGGCCTTGGCCTTGCGCTCCAGTCCGACAGCGGCCGCCGCCCCGTTGGGCATGTACATCTGCACGACCAGCGGCGAAACCGCTCGCAGGCCGCGCTCGCGCATACCGTCGTAGGCGAAGACCAGTTCCTCGGTCGAGCCGAGGCCGGTGCCGATAGACACCATCAGTCGTCGGGGATCAACGTCCGGCGAGCCTGCGTTTTCCCAGACTCGCCGGCCGATGACCGTCGACATTTTCTGCAGGTATGACAGCCGACGCAGTTCGACCCGCGTCAGTTCACTTTCGAAATCCTCGTGCAGATGGCCACCGATCCGGACGGGGAGGTCGTACTTCTCGATGAAGTCATCTTCGAGAAGGCGAATCCCACTCTGTCCGTCAAGGAGCTTCTGCCACGTGGTTTCGGCATCGGTCGCCAGGGCGGTCGACATGGCGACGCCAGTCACGACCACATTGGGGAGACCATTCCCCGTTGACAACCTGTTAGCGGTTACCCCTGCCATTACTGCTCAATGTCCCTTCGACTTAATAACGCCCAAAGGCCAGGGCGACATTGTGTCCACCGAACCCGAACGAGTTGTTGATGGCGTACTTGTAGTCGCCATAACGAGGCTCGCCCGCAACAACATCGAGATCGATGGCGGGATCCGGCGTCTCGTAGTTGAGCGTCGGGGGAATGACCCCGTCGCGCAACGCGAGCACCGTCAACACGGACTCCAGCGCACCGACCGCACCGATGGAGTGGCCGAGCGCCGACTTCGGCGCGTACACCGCGGCGCCCTGACATCCGGCAACGCGGATGGCATTGGCCTCGGCGGTATCACCGATCGGGGTGGCCGTGCCGTGGGCATTGACGTGGTCAATGTCCTTGGCGTCCAGGCCTGCGGTCTCCAGTGCACGCTTCATCGCGGCACCGGCGCGCACGCCGCCGTCGGCCGGAGCCACCATGTGGAACGCGTCCGAGGTGATGCCGGCGCCCATGAGCCGGGCCAGCGGCTTGGCGCCACGGGCCAGGGCGTGCTCTTCGGTCTCGATGATCATCAACGCGCCGGCCTCGCCGAACACGAAGCCGTCACGATCCTTGTCGAACGGCCGCGACGCAGCCGCCGGATCGTCGTTGCGGGTCGACATGGCGCGCATCATCGAGAACGCCGCGATGGGCAGCGCTTCGATGGCACCTTCGACACCGCCGACGACGGCGAAGTCCGCGTCGCCCATGACGATCTGACGCCAGCCGTGGGCGATGGCCTCAGAACCCGACGAACACGCCGACACCGGCGTGATGACCCCGGCGCGGGCGCCGAGCTCCAAGCCGGCGACCGCGGCCGCACCGTTGGGCATGATCATCTGAACGGCGAGCGGGCTGACCTTGCGGATGCCGCCCTCGTTCATGGCGTCGTAGGTTTCGACGATCTTCTCGCCGCCACCCAGACCGGTGCCGATCACGACGGCGAAACGGTCCGGATCGACCTCGGGCGCACCCGCGTTCTTCCACAACCGTCGCGCCAGTACGAGCGACATGCGCTGCACATAGGAGTTGCGGCGCAGCTCGACGCGGGTCAGCTGGCTTTCCAGGTCATCGACCAGGTGGCCACCGATACGCACCGGAAGGTCCCACTTCTCGACCCAGTCGTCCTCGAGAGTGCGGATGCCGCTCTCGCCTGCCAGGAGGCCCTTCCACGTGCTCTCGATGTCAGCAGCGAGCGCCGTGGTTGCCTCCACGGCGGTCACCACTACGTTCGGGAAGCCTCCGTTAGCAGTGGAAGGCCTGGTCACTTGCTGAACTTATCGCGCAGCGCGGCAGCAGCCTCGGGGTTCTCTTCCTCGAGCTTCTGGATGTAGGAGACGACGTCACCAACGGTGCGCAGGCCGGCCAGGTCCTCGTCCGGGATCTTCACGCCGTACTTGTCCTCGGTCTGGACGGCGATCTCGACCATCGACAGCGAGTCGATGTCCAGGTCGTCGACGAAGGACTTCTCGGGGGTCACCTCAGACGGCTCGATGCCGGTGACCTCTTCGATGATCTCGGCGAGGCCGGCGATGATTTCTTCTTGACTGGCAGCCACGATGGCTCCTTCTTTTTGTTGTGTCGGCACACCGGATTTGGTGTGCCGGGTTGGTTGTTTCGGCAAGCGGGCCTGTCAGAACTCGGCGAGTCCGTCCAGGTCTGCGGGGGTCTTGATGGCGAAGGTGGGCACGCCCTTGACTTCGCGCTTGGCGATACCGGCGAGGGTGCCGGCCGGCGGGAACTCGATGATGCCGGTGACCTCCTGGCCTTCCTGAGCGGCACTGAAGCGCTTCCGCATCGTTTCCGAGCACAGGTCCCAGCGGACCGGACGGGTCATCTGGGCGACCAGCTTGGCCATGGCGTCCGCGGCGCCGGCGACCGGCTGGCCGTCGGCGTTCGACAGCAGCGTGGTGGTCGGCTCGCCGGGGGTGACGGTCGCCGCGGCAGCCGCGTACGGCTCCTGCGCCGAACCCATGAAGTGCGTGTGGAAGGCGCCGGCGGTGGCCAGCACGCGGACCCGGGCCTTGGCCGGCGGATCCTCTGCCAGCTTCTCCAGCGCCGAGACGGCACCGGCGGCGACGATCTGACCCGCCGCGTTGCGGTTGGCCGGGACCAGTTCCAGAGCTTCGAGACGGGCCAGGACCTCGGCCTCGTCGCCACCGAGCACCGCGGCCATGCCGGTGGGCTCCAGTGCGCAGGCTTTGGCCATCTCGGCGCCGCGGGTGGCGGCGAGCTTGATGGCCTCGTCGGCGGAGATGACGCCCGCGATGGCGTAGGCGGCGATCTCGCCGACGGAGTGGCCGGCCACGATCGTGGTGGCGCCGGCCAGGAGGCCGCGCTTGGTCAGCTCTTCGTGTGCGAGCAGCGTGGCCGCGACGACCAGGGGCTGGGTCACCGCGGTGTCGGTGATCTCCTCGGCGGTCGCCGTGGTGCCCAGCTGGGCCAGATCCAGGCCGCTGATCTCCGACCAGGTGGCCAGACGGTCAGCAGCACCGGCCAGCTCTAACCAAGGGGTGAGCATGCCGGGCGTCTGAGATCCCTGCCCGGGGGCAAGCAGCGCAAGCACAGGTGTTTGAGGCACGGATTAAGAAAACACTGTGAAGCGGGTTTTATGCCGTGTAAGAGATTATGAACCTCGTCTTAAAGTTTTGTGGAATGTCTACAAAAACGCACGTTATGCAACGTTGGCGAGACCTCGCTGCGATGTGGATCACAATCGTATGTCGCAAGCTACCGGTGGGTAGGGTTGCTGTAGCTGTGCTGATCAGGCCATTTACTGATTGGCTTGAGCGGGTGTACGGCTCAATCGGCCCACCGTTGAGGCCACACGGAGCACATACGCATCCCTGGGCACCATCGGATCGCGGCCGGTGAAGTCCGCGATCCGGCGCAGCCGGTACCGGACGGTGTTTGGATGAACGAACAATTTGCGGGCGCACGCTTCTATGGCGCCGCCCGCGTCGAGGTAGGCGTCGAGCGTCTCCGTCAGCGCCGGACCTGCGTCTGCCAGCGGCCGGACGACCTCGAGTTCCAGGGCCGCGATGGCCGACCGATCCCCGAGCAGTGCACGTTCCGGCAGCAGTTCACGGGCCGGAACCGGCCGGGGCGCACCCGTCCACCCGCTCACCGCATTCATCCCCGCGATGGCTTCGGTGGCGCTGTAGTGCGCGGCCGCCAGCGTGGCGGCCGTCGGCCCGATGACCACCGGGGCGTCGGCGAAGACGCCCATCAGCTCACCCAGGAACCGATCGGTGGGGGAGATCTGTCCGGACACGATGGCCACCAGCCAGGTGCCGTGGACGTCGGACAGCGCGACGCGGCCGTTGCGGGTGACGACGTCGTGCACGTCCTCACTGGCCAGATCGGTCCGGTCGGGGCGCGGGTAACCGACCACGACGGTCGCGGGCGCGGTGGCGTCCCAGTTGAGTGCCGCGGCCTGCGACTGCAGGCCGGGCCCCACGTCGCCGCGCACGACGGCGTCGACGACGTTGGCCTCCATCCGGGTGTCCCAGGCGCCGCGGGCCTCGGCCTGGTCGGCGTACGCGCTGGCGGCGGCGAAGGCCAGGTCGCGGCTGTAGCGCAGGATGCCGGCGGTCAGTGCCGTCAACTGTTCCTCGGTGCGGGCCAGCAGCGGCACCACTTCCTCGAAGAACTCCATGGTGGTCCGCACCATCTCCACCGACTGCCGCAGCGCGATGCGTCGCCGCAGGTCCTGGGGCACGACCTCGAAGGCCTCCGCGGTGTAGCTGACGTCGCTGTTGGGGTCGCGCATCCACTCGACGAAGTTGACGACCGCGGTCTGCACCACCAGATGCACGCTGGCCCGCTGCGAGGCCTCCAGTTCGGCGAAGAATGGCAGCCGTTCTTCGAGGGCGTGCACGGCCTGCGTCGCCAACGTGCCGGAGTACTGCTTGAGGCGACGCAGCACCGTCTCTGGGACGTTCTCGAGCACTTCGAGTGTCGACTTGGGCGGCACGAACCGCTTGCCGCTGGTCGCGTTGTCGGGCATGACTAAAAGCTACGCCTGATTTCTGGAGACTTCTGCCAATCCGGCCGCGCTGAGATGACGGTTTCTGACAGAAACCGTCATCTCAGCGTGCGCGGGCTCTACGCGCTGCCGGTGTCGGCGTACGACACCTCGGCGGCCGAGACGTCGTCGATCCGGTACTGCTTGGCGGCCGCGACGGCCACCGACGGGTCGATCTCGCCGTCGCGAGCCAGGGCCTCCAGCACCGCCACCACCACCGACTCCGCGTCGGTGTTGAAGAAGCGGCGGGCGGCCGGGCGGGTGTCGGAGAAGCCGAACCCGTCCGTGCCCAGCGTGACGTAGGTGTTCGGTACCCACGGGCGGATCTGCTCGGGCACCGCGCGCATCCAGTCGGATACCGCGACCACGGGGCCCGCGGTGTTGGCGAGCTGGGCGGTCACGTACGGCACGCCGGCCTGCTGGTCCGGGTGGCGCAGCGCGTGCCGGTCGATGTCCACGCCGTCGCGGTTCAGCTCGCCCCAGCTGGTCACCGACCACACGTCGGCGGCTACGTCCCAGTTCTCGGCCAGCAGGTCCGCCGCCCGCAGCGCCTCGGGCATCGAGACGCCCGACGCCAGGATCTGCGCCGTGCTGGAGCGCTTCTCCGGCGCGACGCGGTAGCGGTACATGCCGCGCAGGACGCCTTCGGGGTCGAAGTTCTCGGGCTCGGCCGGCTGGACGTACGGCTCGTTGTAGATGGTGATGTAGAAGTAGACGTTCTCGGAGTTCTCGCCGTACATGCGCTCGAGGCCGCTCTCGATGATGTACGCGATCTCGTAGGCGAACGCCGGGTCGTACGACACCACCGCGGGGTTGGTCGAGGCCAGCAGCAGCGAGTGACCGTCCGCGTGCTGCAGGCCCTCGCCGGTGAGCGTCGTGCGTCCGGCCGTGGCGCCCAGCACGAAGCCGCGGCCCATCTGGTCGGCCGCCGCCCAGAACCCGTCGCCGGTGCGCTGGAACCCGAACATCGAATAGAAGATGTAGATCGGGATCATCGGCAGGTCGTGCGTGGCGTACGACGTCGCGACCGCGGTGAACGACGCCGTCGACCCGGCTTCGTTGATGCCCTCGTGCAGGATCTGGCCGACTTCGGATTCCTTGTACGCCAACATCAGATCGGCATCCACGGCGGTGTAGAGCTGGCCGTTGCGGTTGTAGATCTTCAGGCTCGGGAACCACGAGTCCATGCCGAACGTGCGGGCCTCGTCGGGGATGATCGGGACGATGCGCGGCCCGATGTTCTTGTCCCGCAACAGTTCTTTGAAGGTGCGCACCGTTGCCATGGTGGTGGCGACGGCCTGGTTGCCCGAGCCCTTCTTGAGTGACTTGTAGACGTCGCGGGGCGGCAGCGGTAGCGGCTTGGACTTGGTGCGCCGCTCCGGCAGGAAGCCGCCGAGCGCACGGCGCCGGTCGAGCATGTACCGGATTTCCGGTGACTCGGAGCCCGGGTGGTAGTACGGCGGCAGGTACGGGTTCTCCTCGAGCTGGGCGTCGGTGATCGGCACCCGCGTCGCGTCGCGGAACTTCTTGAGGTCGTCGAGCGCCAGCTTCTTCATCTGGTGCGTCGCGTTGCGGCCCTCGAAGTGGCTGCCCAGGGTGTAGCCCTTGATGGTCTTGGCCAGGATGACCGTCGGCTGGCCCTTGTGCTCCATGGCCGCGCGGTAGGCGGCGTACAGCTTGCGGTAGTCGTGGCCGCCGCGCTTGAGGTTCCAGATCTCCTGGTCGGTCATCGGGTCGACCAGCGCCTTGGTGCGCGGGTCGCGGCCGAAGAAGTGGTCGCGCACGTACGCGCCGTCGTTGGCCTTGTAGGTCTGGTAGTCACCGTCGGGGGTGACGTTCATCAGGTTCACCAGCGCGCCGTCCTTGTCGGCATGAAGCAGGGCGTCCCATTCGCGGCCCCACACCACCTTGATGACGTTCCAGCCGGCGCCGCGGAAGAACGACTCCAGTTCCTGGATGATCTTGCCGTTGCCGCGGACCGGGCCGTCGAGCCGCTGCAGGTTGCAGTTGACGACGAACGTCAGGTTGTCGAGCGCCTCGTTGGCGGCGACCTGGATCAGGCCGCGGCTCTCGGGCTCGTCCATCTCGCCGTCGCCGAGGAAGGCCCACACGTGCTGATCGCTGGTGTCCTTGAGGCCCCGGTCGTGCAGGTAGTGGTTGAAGCGCGCCTGGTAGATGGCGTTCATCGGGCCCAAACCCATTGACACCGTGGGGAATTCCCAGAAATCGGGCATCAGGCGGGGGTGCGGGTACGACGGCAGGCCGCCGCCGAGCCCGGCATGCGAGTGCTCCTGACGGAAGCCGTCCAGGCGGTGTTCGTCGATGCGGCCCTCGAGGAAGGCGCGGGCGTAGATGCCGGGGGAGGCGTGGCCCTGGATGAAGATCTGGTCGCCGCCGCCCGGGTGGTTCTTGCCGCGGAAGAAGTGGTTGAAGCCGACCTCATAGAGCGAAGCCGACGACGCATACGTCGAAATGTGGCCGCCCACACCGACTCCCGGCCGCTGCGCGCGGTGCACCATGATCGCGGCGTTCCAGCGGATCCAGCGGCGGAAGCGGCGCTCGACCTCTTCGTCACCGGGGAACCACGGCTCCAGGTCGGTGGGGATGGTGTTGACGTAGTCGGTGGACGTCAGCGCGGGGATGGACACGCGCATCTCCCGCGAGCGCTCCAACAGCCGGAGCATCAGGTAGCGGGCACGAGCCGGCCCCGACCGGCCCAACAGGTCGTCGAACGACTCCAGCCATTCGGCGGTCTCGTCCGGGTCGATGTCGGGAAGATACGACGCGACGCCATCACGAATCACCCGGACCCGGTCGGGTTCGGCTGAGGTACTGGAGTTTTGAGCCAGGTCTTGGCGCACGAACTCAGTGGTCAACTGCCACTCCTTGGTATGCGATTTTGGGGATGCTTTTGGCACTGCCCATGGTCCCCCCATCGTTCCGCAGATTAGGCGTTGGGGTGGGCTACCGGCGAGTACGCGTTCGGATGCCTGTGATTGGCGCATCCACCCTGTACGGTCAGCTGATGATGACCAGCGCGGCTAGTGTGTCGCGGCTTCGCGCAGCCGCTTTGGTATCCGGAGGCGTGGCGGTATCCGCCATGGTGATCGTCGGCTGCAGTAAGTCCGTCGAAGGAAGTTCCACGGTCGACCAGCCCGGCGCCGCGGCGTACCGCACGTCGGTGTCGCTGTCCGCGGCAGCGTCGGCCAGTTCCAGTTCGTCGAGCGCCTCCAAGGCGGCGACGGAGGCCGCGTGCCAGACGTTCGTCGACACCGGCAAACCGGCGATGCAGGCGGTCAATGCCTACGTCGACGCCGAGAACGCCGGTGGCACCGACGCCGCCAAGCTGCAGGCCGCGGTCGACGCGCTCCACCACGCCGCGGACGCGGTGACCAAGAGCGCCACGACCGTGCAGTCCGACACCCTCAAGGCGGCGCTCGCCGGCTGGTCGGCGGCGGCCCAGTCGCTGGCCACGGCGATCAGCACCAACGCGTCGACCTCTGATTTCAATGCGGCGGTCGACTCGTTCAATAACGCCAAGTCGGCCACCGAGACCGCATGCGGGTAGCTGTCGCACATCAAAGATGTGTCTTGCGTCGAATGAATCGTCGTCGCGTGCGACTATTGGGTTCCACACACACAGACTGCAAACAAGCAGGTTAGAGGAGGACACCGGTGGCCGCGGCGGACGCGCCGAACTACGCCCAGAGACTGGGCATTCACAAAGATCAGATCGTCCAGGAGCTGGGTTGGGACGAGGACACCGACGACGACATCCGCGCTGACATCGAAGATGCGTGCGGCGGAGAGCTTCTCGACGAGGATTCCGACGAAGTCGTGGACGTCGTACTGCTGTGGTGGCGCGATGACGACGGCGACCTGGTGGACCGTCTGATGGACGCCATCACTCCGCTGGCCGACGACGGCGTGATCTGGGTGGTGACTCCGAAGACCGGCAAGGGTGGCCACGTGCAGCCTGCTGAGATCGCCGAGTCGGCGCCCACCGCCGGACTGGTCGTCACCTCTTCGGCCAACCTCGGGGACTGGATCGCCAGCCGCCTGGTGCAGCCCAAGTCGAAGGCCGCGGGCCGGCACTAGTGGTGGTCGGTGCCCTGGCGCCGCGGTCTCGTACGTCCGAGGTGCCCGGCTCTGTGCGACGTTCGCGGGACGCTGTCAGTTTGTGGGCCACTGTCGCCGCGACTGTAACCACACGGCGGAAAAGCGGCCTGGTTTCCGCCACCACGTTGCATTCGCGGGTTGAGTCATGATCGAGGTCGGATCCGTCGCGCCGGACTTCACTCTCAAGGACCAGCACGGTCGCGCCGTGACGCTGTCGGCGTTGCGCGGCCGGAACGTGCTGCTGGTGTTCTTCCCGCTGGCGTTCACCCCGGTGTGTGCGGGGGAGCTCGGCGAGATTCAGGAAAACCTGGCCCGGTACCGCAGTGATTCGGTGGAGACGCTGACCATCTCGGTCGGGCCGCCGGCCACCCACAAGGTGTGGGCCCGGGAATCGGGTTTCGAGTTCCCGATCCTGTGCGACTTCTGGCCGCACGGCGCGGTGTCCCAGCTGTACGGGGTTTTCAACGAGGTTTCGGGCTACCCGGACCGGGGCACATTCCTGGTCGATCGGGAGGGCGTTGTGCGGTTCGCGGAGTGCACATCGCCGGGCGAGGCGCGGGACCAGCAGGTCTGGGTCGACGCCCTGGCGGCCTTGGACTGATTTTCCCTGACCCGCCATCGGCGTGTAGCGTGCCCGGGGCGGGGCGCGTAGCTCAGTGGTAGAGCTCTGGTTTTACACACCAGCGGTCGGCGGTTCGATACCGTCCGCGCCCACCAAAAATCCCCAGGTAGCGGCTTACTAGTCGACCGGGCTCATATCGTCGGCACTCCACCGCACTGCCGTGACAGCAGGCGCCTTGATGACGTCGGCCAGGGCGGCCTCGATGCGGTGGTCGTCGCGTTCGTCGGCGATGACGGTGGCGGTGATGCGGACGCCCTCGTCGTCGGGCAGGTCGACGGCCGAGATGGAGCGCACCGTGAGGTTGGGGTGCGAGATGGCATCGAAGATCAGGCTGCGGATGTGGAGCTCGGCGCTCGTGGCGCACCGCACCTCGAACCGGTATTCGGCAGAGGACTCTTCGGCGCCGGGCCGGCGGTGCCGGTCCAGCGTGCGGCCGACCGGCCGCAGGAAGATGTTGGCGGCGATGACGGCGCAGCTGCCGATCACGGCGGGCAGCATCAGCCCACCGCCGGCCAGGGCGCCGATGGCGGCGGAGGCCCACAAGGTGGCCGCGGTGTTGAGCCCCGAGATCGTGGCACCCTGCTGCATGATCACGCCGGCTCCGAGGAAGCCGATGCCGGACGCGACCTGGGCGGCGACACGGGTTGGGTCGGCGTGTTCGCCCGCGAAGGTGTAGCCGCCCATGATCACGAACAGCGCGGAGCCGAGGCTCACCAGCGCGGTGGTGCGCAACCCGGCGTTGCGGGACCGCCACTGGCGTTCCAGCCCGATCGCCGCGCCCAGCCCCAGGCCGGCGCCGATCCGCAGCGCGATATCCAGTGTGTCGATCACCTTGTGCTCCTGTTGCTTTCGTGCTCCGGGGCGCGCTCTCGGCGCGTCCACGTCTGCGACGGCAGTAGGGGCGGATGGTAGGGACAGCGTGCAAACCCAAGGTGAACGGCAGTCTTCCCGCCGTTCACCTTGGGACGTGGATATCGTTGAAGCAGTGCGCTTTTCGCGATGCTGCGGTCGCCTGTGAATTACCTCCCACTGTGCTGGGACCTCAGGCGGCGGCCTGCGGCGTCGACTCGGCCTTCTTGGCCTGTGTCTTCTTGCCGGACTTCGACTTCGGCTTCTTCTGGGTGGTCTGCTTCTCGGCCTTGCTACCGGTGTCCGACGTACCCGAGCCGGCGCTCGTGTTGGTTGCCGCCCCGGTCGTGTCGGGTTTGGTGTCGGGCTTGGTACCGGAGTCGGTGTCGTGGTTCGCCGTCGAGAGAGTGTCGGGCGCCGTCGAATCTTTGGTGTCTGTCGGGTCTTTGGTGTCCGTCGGCGTGGTCGTCGTGGGCTTGGCTGCCGTCGGCACGAGTTTGACCGTGGGCTTGACCTTCGTCGCGGTGATCTTGGGGATGGCGGTGGCCTCGACTCCGGATGCCGGCGTGGGAGTGGTGGCCGCGATCGGTGCCGGCTGCGTCGCCAGCGCGTTGGCAATGGTGTTCTGCGCGAAGGCGATTCCGTCGATGACCTTGCCGGCGCCGGTGTTGAGGCCCTGGATGACGAGCTTGACGCCGTCGGTGATGGCCTTGGCGAGATTGCCGAGGTTGATGGGCAGTAGCGCCGCCACGACGTTCTGGCCGGCGATGATCGCCGAGGTCGCGACGTCGTTGAACCCGCCGAGCAGACCGGCGCCGAGTCCGATGAGCGCGGCGGGCACGGCCGCTTGCAATGCCTGCTGGACGGCCAGTTGGCGCTGGTTGCGTTCGATGACGGAGACCAGGATCGGGCCGCCGATGACGGTCACCGCGCCGATCACCCCCGCTTCGACGGTGCCGAGGGCGCCCACGAGGTCCCGGGCCAGGATCTGCTGGGCCACGGTGACCACGAGTCCCGGGATGGCGCTGATGGTCTGCCCGACGCCCTGGCCGGCTTTGGCCAGACCGACACCGATGGTCAGGGCATCGTCGACCTGATTCTTCACCCACTGCCTGAAGGCAGGGAACTCCAGGATGTCGGCGATGGTCGCGGTCAGTTGGATATCCGGCATCTGGACGCTGTGGACGACCGGTGCAGGCAGGGCCCGCAACACCGGTGGCGGGGGACTGGCGACGATGACGCCCGCGGCCATGACAGCGGCGGCGGTGGGCAGGCTCAGACGGGCGGTGAGTGTATGCATGTGAAAGCTCCTGACCGAGGGGGAACTCAAGCAATATTGACGGTAGCGACAAATTTGCCTCGGGGTGGAGCTATCGCAATGTTTTTGCCCGGTCGGGCCCGGCTAGTGCTGCGGCCGGTGCTCGTCGGGGTGGAAACTGCCCGGTGCCATTTTCGGAGCCTCGGGTTCGGCCGACAGCGTGCGGCGTAGGCGTTGGCCCAATTCGTGGTTCTGCACGGGTTTGCCGACGTGCGGGGCGAGCGCGCGGGCAACGGCCTGTAGTGCGGGTTCCCGAGGCGGGATGGGAAAGAAGTGGTCGCCGATGACCAGCCAACCGTTTCCGCCGGCGGCAGCGCCACCGATGAGCTTGCCGACCAGATCGGGAAGGTCGAAACCTCCGGCCGGTACGTGCAGCTGCGCGATCACCGACACGGTGTTGTTGTACTGGTTGGTGACGTAGATCCGGGATCCGTCGTGCGAAACAGCAATGGCCCCAGCGTAATTGCCGATATTGACGGTGTCTGTCACGGACATCGCGGCGGTGTCGATCCGGTTGATGTCGCCCGTCAGCTGGGTGGCGAATACCGCCGAGCCGTCGGGCGCGACGGCGATGTCGGTGACCTCCTTGCCGAGCGGGAAGGTGACGCCGCCGATGATCGCGCCGGTGGCGGCGTCCACCGCGGTCACCGAGCTGGTGGTGACGCCGAACTCGACCGCGCCCATCACGTAGATGCGACTGCTGTCGGGGCTGACGACGAGTCCGGCGGCAGGCTTGCCGACGGAAATGGTGCCCGCGACGCTGTGGCTGGTGGTGTCGATGACCGCTAGCGCGTCCGCGCCGTAGCCCGCCACGTAGAGCCGGGCGCCGTTGGGGCTGACGGCCAGGTAGTACGCCTCGTCGACCTTGATGCTTCCGGTCACCGTATTGGTGGCGGCGTTGATCAGCATGACCTTCGGGTCGGCAGTGCCGTTGATATCCCCGCCCGACGCGAGGTAGATCGTCGAGCCGTCGGGGTGAATGGCCACGTTGCCGGCCCAGCCGGATGGAACCACGGCCACAACCGATTTGGTGTTGACGTCCATCACCGACAGCCCGCCGAAGTTGTTGCAGTACAGCCGCGTACCGTCCGGATGCACAACCAATTGCTGCGCGCCCGGCAAACCGACGCCTGGTCCGATGCTGTCGACCACGGTGTTGGTCGCGGTGGCGATCACGGAGACCGTCGGGCTATTGCTGTTCCCGACGTAGATCCGGTCGCCGGCCGGGCTCGCCGCCGCGGCCGTCGGTCCGCCGCTCTCCAGGATCGTTGCGATGACTGCGAGCATGACGAAAGCTCCCTTGGTCTAAAGGGATTCGATAACCCGGGTCGCGGTGGGCAGGTCGACTCCGGCCTCATCGCGGTATGCCTTGACGGCCGCGATCTTGTTGCCGGAGGCCAGTAGTTCGAGCACGCGGTTCGACACCTGCGTTTGCGCCATCGAACGCACATCGGGCAGCGGGATGCCGGTCTGCGCGTAGAGATGTCGGACCAATTGCTCCAGCGCGCCGAGCCGCTCGTAGATATCGTTCGTCGTCACGTCGCCAGTGTGGCACCTATGCGCCGGCTGTGGGCCGAAAGCGCCATCAGGTATCGGATGACTGCGGGGCGCCGTCGGCCTCAGCCGCCCACTCCTGCGTGACGCGCCGTTTCTGCTCGGCGGCAACCTGGCTCAGATGTGCAGCTTTGGGCCATCCGCAGTGCGCGGCGAATTGCAGTATCAGTTCGTCCATCTCGTCGAACGACACGTCGTGGCTCTTCAAGGCGGCGTAGACGTGGCTGACGATCGGAAACGGCGCGTCCTGGAACGCCACACAGGCCACGGTGATCAGGCGCCGTTCCTTTCTCTCCAGCCCGGGCCGCAGCCACATTTCGCCGAACACGAAGTTCAGGATGCCCGCGCCTTGGAACGGGTTGTCCTGGTCGGGCGCGAACGGCAGACAGTTGATGTCCTTGAAGCACGCCGCGCCGACGGCCAGCCGTTCGTCGGGGTCACTGGGAGTAGCGAGTGGCAACAGCGGTTCGGGATCGGGGACCGGCAGGCCGCGCTCCTGATGGATGCGGTTCCACTCCTGGTCGACGATCATGTTGAAGCGCGAAGCCTTCGGCCAGCCCGCGTAGACGGCGAAATGCAGGACGGTTTCCCGGATCTCGACGATCGTGAGGTCACCACTGTTCAGAGCGGCGTACACGTGGGCGCGCAACGGGTCTTCGGCATCGGCGTCCGCGACACAGGGAAGGGTGATGAAACGCCGCTCGCGCCGGGTCAGGCCCGGGCGCTGCCACACGTCGGCGAAGACGAAATCCAGTAGAGAGTCGTCCACCGGTGTGGATTCCGGTGGCGCGGCGACCGTCATGACGTCGGCGTACGCCGACTTGCCGCGTTCGGAGCGTTCGGTACCGAGCCCTGTCATTGTCGTCCTTTCTGACTCACCGAATCGTGACGCCGGCATCGACTTTGAGTTCCAGGCCCGTGACGTATCGGGATTCGTCGGACATCAGGTACAGCACCGCGTTGCTGATGTCGACCGCCTCGGCCATGACGACCGGCAGGGCATTGGCGAAAAGTGGCGCCAGGTCAGGCCGCGTCTCCCGGATCAGGCCGTGCAGAGACGCCGGCTGCATTCCGGTCGGCACTCCGGTGGGATGTACCGTGTTCACGCGAATGCCCTGCGCGGCAAGCTCATTGGCCAGGCTCTTGCTGAGCCCCACGATCCCATGCTTGGACGCGGTGTAGGGCAGGTGCAGCGGTGTCCCCTTGGTACCGGCGGCGGAGCTGATGTTGACGATGCTGCCGCCGCGGTCGATCAGATAGGGCAGCGCGGCTCGGCACGTGTTCCAGGTGCCGATCAGGTTCACGTCGACCACCGCGCGCCACTGTTCGGTGGTGGTGGTGTCCCAGGTTCCCGCGGTGAGCACGCCGGCGTTGGCAATCGCGCCGTCGAGACCGCCCAACTGCCGGACCCCGTCGTCGACCGCGGCCCGCAATGCGTCGGCATCGCGAACGTCGACGACGTGCGTCGCGGCGCGACGCCCGTATTCCCGGACTAGACTGGCGGTTTCGTCGAGGTCCTCCCGCGTCGCCAGCGGGTATTCGAGCACCGAGAGGGACTCACAGATGTCCACGAGGATGAGGTCGGCCCCCTCCTCGGCCAGGCGCACGGCGTGGCTACGGCCCATCCCGCGGGCCGCGCCCGTGATCAGTATCTTCTTGCCGGCGACTCGTCCAGTGATGACGTTCATAGCTTGTTGCAGAAGCCGGCGTCGACCGGAAGCGTGACTCCGGTGATGTACTGCGCGGCATCGGAGGCCAGGAAGGCGACGGCATGGCTGATGTCTTCTGGTTCGAGCAACCCGACCGGCATGGGGTTCTGCAAGTGTGGTCCGCCGTCGGGATAGTTCTCCAGGAACGCCGTCATGGCGGGATTGACCGCCATCATGGTGTTGACGGCCGTCGGGTGCACGGTGTTCACCCGGATGCTCTGTGGGGCAAGCGCATTGGCCAACGTCCGCATGAGACCGACGATGCCGTGCTTGGATGCCGCGTAGCCCAGACCGCCGGCCTGCGCACCGCCGAAGCCCTTCAACCCGGCAGTGGAGCTGGTGAAGATGATGGACCCGCCGCGCCCGCCGGCGAGGATGTGGGGGATCGCCGACTTGGCGGTGTGCAGGGCGCCCGTCAGATTGACGTCGATGACGTCGGTCCACATCTCGAGTTCTTCTTCGATGGTCAGTTCACGGAACGCCATCGTGGCGATACCGGCGTTCGCGCAGACGATGTCGAGGCGGCCGAACTGCTCGACACCGGCGTCCAGCGCCGACTTGAGTGCTGTGAAATCACGGACGTCGGCGACGGCGGCGACGATCTTGCCGCCGACGGACTCGACCAGTTCGACGGTTTCGTCGAGTTCGGCACGGCTGGCCATGGGGTAGCCGTTCGATGCGATGTCCGCGCAGATGTCCACGGCGATGATGCCCGCACCTTCTCTCGCGAGATGCACTGCGTGGCTGCGACCTTGCCCACGGGCCGCGCCGGTGATGAAGGCGACCTTCCCGTCCAACGATCCCATCTGAACTCCTTGCCGTGTAATCAAAGTTGGGTGTAAACCGTCTTGGTCTTCAGGAAGCTCTCGATCCCGTCGCGTCCCCATTCATGGCCCCAACCGGACTGCTTGTAGCCGCCGAAGGGCATCGAGTGGTCGAACACCATCTGGCAGTTCAGCGTCACGGTGCCGGCGTCGAGACGTTTGGCGAGTCGGTGCGCGCGGCCGATGTCCTTGGTCCAGGCGGTCGCGGCCAGCCCGTATTCGGAATTGTTGGCCAGGGCCACGACTTCGTTGTCGTCATCGAACGGCAGGATCGCGACCACCGGCCCGAAGATCTCCTGCTGGTAGAGCCGTGCGGTGGGGGCGACATCGGTGAGAACCGTTGGGTGCACGAAGAATCCACTGCGCTCCAGCCGGTCGCCCCCGGTGACCACCTCGACCCCGTCCCTGCGGCCCCCTTCGATGAAGCCCAGCACCTGGTGAAGTTGTTTGGCGCTGATGATCGGGCCGATCAGGACCCCGTCCTCTGTCGGGGCGCCGAGCTTCACCGAGTTCGCGATGTTGGCGACGCCCTCCACCACCTTGTCGTACACGCTGCGCTGGGCGAAGATTCGTGATCCGCTGATGCAGCCCTGCCCGGAATGGATGAAGATGCCCATCGCCGCCATCGTGATGGCGGTATCCAGGTCGGCGTCGTCATAGATCAAAACCGGTGACTTGCCGCCCAATTCGAGCGCGACCCGCTTGAGGTTGCCGCTGCCGGCAGCCTGCACGATCTGCTTGCCGACTTCGGTGGAGCCGGTGAAGGCCACCTTGTCGACACCGGGATGCGCGGTGATCGCCGCACCGACCGTGTGGCCGTATCCGGTGACGAGGTTGACGACGCCGTCCGGCACGCCGGCCTCGGCCAGGATTCGCTCCAGTATCAGGGCCGAAAGCGGGGTTTCTTCAGCAGGTTTGACGATGCAGCTGCAACCCGCGGCCAGCGCGGGCGCGAGTTTGGTGCACGCGTTGAACACCGGCCCGTTCCACGGGAAGATCAGTCCGACGACGCCGTAGGGCTCCTTGAGCGTGTAGGCGTGCATCGTGGTGAACGCGCCGGTGATGCCGCCGGTCTGCTGCACGTCGTGGGCGATGCCGTTGACCTTGGTGCACCAGCCTGCGTAGTAACGGAACGATTCGGCGCACGTCGACATGATCGTGAACGCCTGGAAATAAGGCATTCCGGTGTTCAGGGAATCGATCTGGGCCAGTTCGTCGGCGTGCTGGTCGATCAGATCGGCCACCCGCCACAGCACTTTGGCCCGTTCGCTGCCGGGCAGCCCGCTCCACACCCCGGACGTGAAACTCTCGCGCGCACGGGTCACGGCGGCGTCGACGGCCTCGACGCCGCCGTCCCGGAATTCGGCGATCACCTCCTCGGTGGCGGGGTTGATGATCGCGATGGTGTCTCCGTTGCCCGGCCGATTCGCGATGTCGTCCAGGACCGACTGCACCGTCACTGCCGCACCTCGGTGAACTCGATGTGCAACTCGGTGAGGCCGCGCAGCAGGAACGTCGGCTCGTAGCCGTAGGTGCGGTGGCCCGGGGCGCCGTGCTTGGCCTCGCTGATCCGGATGTCGCGCGTCCGGTCCAGCAGGCGGTTGATGGTGACGCGACCCTCGACCCGGGCCAGGGGAGCACCGGCGCAGGTGTGGATGCCACGGCCGAAGGCGATGTGCTCGCGCACGTTCTTGCGGTCGAGGCGGAACTCATTGGGGTTCTCGAACTTTCGGGGATCCCGGTTTGCCGCCCCGAGACACAGCATCAGCACGGTGCCGGCCTTGATCGGCACGCCGCCCAGGGTGGTGGACTTGCGGCAGAGGCGGAAGTCCACCTTGGTGGGGCTCTCGATGCGTAGTGCTTCCTCGATGAAAGGGGAGATCAGGTCGCGGTTCTCCCGGAGGTGGTGTTGGAGCTCGGGCCGGTCGCCGAGCACCTTGACCGCGGAGCTGAGCAGCTTCGTGACGGTCTCCTGTCCGGCGGCGAACAGGAACGTCGCCGGGCGCACCACCTCCAGCAGCGGCGGGACGGAGCCGTCGGGATAGGTGGCGGTGGCCAGCCCGGTCAGCACATCCTCGCGGGGGCTCTCGCGCCGGTCGGCGATGTACCCACTGAACAGATCGTCAAGGTACTGAAGGGGATTGGAACCGACGGGTTCGTGGTCCAGCGCGCCGACCCGCGAGCCCGGCGCGTTGCCGGCCCCGAGGTTGCGCCGGATCTCGGGGCGGTCTTCCTCGGGCACGCCGAGCAGATCCGCGATCGCCAGCGTTGCGAACGGCTTGCCGTACTCACCGAGGAACTCGCACTGGCCGTTGGCGATGAACTCGTCGAACTGCCGGTCGGCGAGGCTCCAAATGTAGTCCGAGTTCTCCTGCAGGCGGCGCGGTGTCAACAACCGGCTCAGCAGGGATCGAGCGTTCTCGTGCTCGGGTGGGTCCATCACCACCATGTGCTCGAAAATTGGGAACTCGTGCCGGTGCGCCTCGATGAGCTCGCTGATGTCGTCGCCGTCCGGGGTGAACGGGAGCGGCGGGAACGGGCCGCCGATGGCGTTGACGGCCGAGAACGAATCGACGTCCTTGAACGCCGCCTGGACTTCCTGGTACCCCGTCACCGCGACCACGCCGTAGTGCGGTTCGCACACGACGGGCCCCTGCTGGCGCAGATGGTCCCAGTACGCGTACGGGTCCTGGGCGATTTCCGGGTTCGTGAAGTAGTCGACATCGGCGATGGCGGTCACGGTGGACTTGGGCTGCATGACAGCAACTCCTGATCGATCGATCAAAATGTTAGACTGCCGTATGCCTATCACGCGCCGCGACGGCCGGTCAAGCATTTCGGGGCGGACTCGTCGATGACTCAGGGGCGCAAATCGAAGGCCGATGACGGCGGTGCCCGGCAGCGTCTGATCGAGGCGACGGTGCAGATCATGCACGACGAGGGGTACGCCGCGGCGACCTCACGGCGGGTCGCCGCCCTGGCCGGCGTCAAGCAGGCGCTGGTCTATTACTACTTTCCGACGATGGACGACCTGTTCGTCGAGGCCTTGCGCGCCGGTGGCGAAGTGGCGCTGGAACGGCTCCGTGAGGTGCTGCTCGACGAGGACCCGCTGCGGGCGTTGTGGCGCATCAACAGCGACCCGCGGCAGACCGTTCTCAGTACGGAATTCATGGCATTGGCCAACCACCGCAAGGCAGTTGGCGCCGAATTGAAGGCGTACTCGGAGCGGGTGCGCGATATCGAAACCGCGGCGGTGACCTTGGTCCTGCGGGCCGGCGGTGTGGATCTGAACGCGTACCCGCCGGTGGTGATCTCCATGATCGTCGCCCAGATCGCGCGCAGTGTCGGCAACGAGGCCGCGGTCGGTGTCACGCGCGGCCACGAGGAGCTGCGCGACTTCATCGACCGGCAGATCGAGCTGCTCGCGAAGTCCGCCGAAGTCGTGCGCGACTGATTTCGGTCGAGTGGGCCGGTGCGCCCATCCTCTCGGGGGCTTCGGCGGCGGTCGCCGGCGTCTTCCCAACTCGTCATTGACAGCGCGGTGCGTCCGTGCCATGGTTCCTGATCGATCGACAAAATTCTGAGTCGATGAGCCGAACCGCCAGTTCTGCGGCGGCGGCGACAATCAGACAGCGAGGTGGACTCATGGCGGGACGGGTAGAGGGCAAGGTCGCATTCATCACCGGAGCGGCCCGCGGCCAGGGGCGTAGTCACGCTGTGCGGCTCGCCGAAGAAGGCGCCGACATCATCGCCATCGACATCTGCGGCCCGGTCAGCAGCAACCCGCAGATCGCCCCGGCTACCCGCGACGACCTCGCCGAGACGGCGGACCTGGTCAAGCAGCTGAACCGGCGCATCGTCACGGCCGAGGTCGACGTGCGCGACTACGCCGCGGTGAAGGCCGCCGTGGACAACGGCGTCGAACAGCTCGGCCGGCTGGACATCATCTGCGCCAACGCCGGCATCGGCAACGGTGGTCAGACGCTGGACCACACCAGCGAGGAAGACTGGACCGACATGATCGACGTCAACCTCTCCGGCGTCTGGAAGTCGGTGAAAGCCGCAGTGCCGCATCTCATCTCGCAGGGCCAGGGTGGTTCGATCATTCTGACCAGCTCGGTGGGCGGCCTGAAGCCGTATCCGCACACGGGCCACTACATCGCGGCCAAGCACGGCGTGGTCGGGCTGATGCGGACCTTCGCCGTGGAACTGGGGCACCACTCGATCCGGGTGAACTCGGTGCACCCGACGAACGTGAACACCCCGCTGTTCATGAACGAGGGCACGATGAAGCTGTTCCGGCCCGACCTGGAGAACCCGGGCCCCGACGACATGAAGGTCGTCGCGCAGATGATGCACGTGCTCCCGGTGGGCTGGGTTGAACCGGTCGACATCAGCAATGCCGTGCTTTTCCTGGCGTCGGACGAATCCCGCTATGTAACAGGTCTTCCCATGACCGTCGACGCCGGAAGCATGCTCAAGTAACCCCCTTTCGCTACAACAGAATCGCCCACAACCGAATAGGCATCAACCCAACGGCAACGGAGCCAAAGCCCATGGCCAATAACAGTTCTCGTGTCAACCCCCTGTTCGTCGCAGCCGCACCCGATGTGTCTGCCCACCACTCACCTCGGCAAGCTGCGAAGGTCGGCGGGTACGGTGGCCTGGCGGTCGCGGCCTGGCTGGTCACCGCGGTGGCGACCGGACATGGCGTGGCCGTGGCGGATACCGCCGGCGGATCGGCGAATTCGTCCACGTCGAGTTCCTCGAGCTCATCGGGTGGGTCGACGTCCTCGAGCTCGCCTGGCGGGACACCGGGTACCGCCGGCGGCACGGCGTCGGGGACGACGGGAACCACTGGCGCCACCGGCGCTGCGGGGACCGCAGGAACAACCGGTTCGTCATCCGCATCCGGGACATCCGCGACACCGGGATCGACCACATCGAGTACCGAGGTGAGCTCGGGCGTGGTCGTCAGCAACACTGGCGGTGCCCATACCGGCACCTCGTCGACGACCCCGAAGGACGGCACCGACGAAAGTGTCAGGGGGAGCGGGAAACCCGGAGCGGCCAAGCCCAGCGCAAGCGGCAAGTCCGCATCGAAGTCGAGTGCGGGCACCAAGCCCTCGCTCAAGCCATCGCGCGTCGAGGCCACCAGCGCCGCCTCGAAACCCGCCGCCCAGACGGCGGTGAGCGCCGCCGCCGTCAGCCCGAACGTCAGCGCCAAGACTGCTACGGTGACCGCGGCGGCTGCGGCCCCCACGACGCAGACGACGTCCACCGCCGCGACGACGGCCGCTTCGGCCACCGCCGCGGTACCGGCCGTCGTGGCCGCTCAAGTAGCTTCTCCGGCAACAGGTTTGGTGGGCTTCCTCAACGGTGTCGTGACCAACCTGCTCAATCCGTTCCTCAAGCCGGTGCCTCACACGCCCGAGCCGTTCGGTCCCGCGGTGTGGGCGGTGCTGGCCTGGGTGCGGCGCAACGTGTTCAACCAGGCTCCGACCATCGCGTACAACCCGACCACCACGGTCCAGACCGGGCAGACCGTCACCGGCAATCTCGGCGCCACGGACCCAGAGGGTGACGCCCTGACCTACAAGGTCACGCAGGGACCGAAGTACGGCACCCTGACCATCGACCAGGCCACCGGCAACTTCACCTACACCCCGAACGACATCAATTACACGGCGGTGCAGACCGATTCGTTCTCGGTGTCGGTGACCGACGGAAAGTTCAACCTGCTGAAGCTGTTCAGTCCCCACAGCGCGAAGGCGGGTATCGACGTGTCGGTGCTCAACCCCGAGGTCGAGCGGGTGATCCTGAACCTGCCCAACACCATTGCCAGCCCGGCCAATCCGCGGTACTCGGCAGACGGCAAGTCCATCTTCTTCGCCGGCCAGCCGACTTCCGGGGGCCGCTCGGAGATCTACCAGATCAAGACCGACGGGACCGCGCTGCAATGTGTCACCTGCGGCGTCAGCGTCGGTGAGACCGGCAATCTGGCCAAACCCGTTCCCGTCGACGATGGTTCGGGCCGGGTGCTGGTGCTGGTGAACGTCGCCGGGCAGACGCCGCGGTACTCCATGCTGGAAACCGGAATCAACGGGACCGAGCTGGTGTCGATCACCACGCCGGCCGGCGGTGGATACGCCATCGACCCGCAACGCGAGATGCGGGTGTCGCCCGACGGCACCCACGTGCTGTACACCCGAATCGTGATCGGGCCCAACAATCTTCTGCAGGCCCTGCCGATCGTCGGCACGCTGACGCGCACCGATACCGGCTACACGGTCACCGATGCCCGCGTCGTGTATCCCACCGGTGAAGGCAAACAGTGGACCCCGGATGGCAAGGGTGTGGTGATCCTCGGCGGCCAGTACGACGCCGGCAATGTGGACGACATCGAGGTCGACCTCGCCACCGGCAAGGTGACCAGGGTGACGGCCAACCTCGACTACGACGAGGACATGGACTACTCGCCGAATATGCAGTGGATCGCCATCGGCAGCACGCGCGGGCTGAATGCGCTGACACCGATGACGCGGATCATCCGGCAGAACTTCCTGCCGGTGTACGTCGGCGCACCCGTGTACCTGGAGTGGGCCGACCCGATCAACGTCTCCAACCAGGAATGGATCGTCGCCGTCGGCGATGAGCTGAACCGGGAGAACGGTATTCCGCTGTTCGACACCGGCGACGGATACACCGCCCGAAGCATGCCGAGCTGGAATCCCGATGGCACCGCCGTCACGTTCTGGGAGTCCAGCGTCACCGATCCGACGGTGTCCCGACTGGTCATCGCGAATCTGAAGTACACCACCAGCGTCGGGCCGGTGGCGGCGGACCGTTCGACCCCGAGCTCCGATTCGTGGGCCCCGGCCCTCGGCAGCTATGTCGCCGCCACGACACCGCTGCCGGCCACCGGAACCTATGCGGGCGTCGGTGGTGGCACCGCGGTGGTGACCGAGGCGCCGGACGCGAACGATGCCACGCGCACCGTCCGCACGGTCACGTACATCAATTACGTGAACGAACTGGGGGAGATTCTCAACGGCACCGAATCGGCCGACTACAACGCGAGCCAGACGACGGTCCACTACCTGGCCGATATCACCGTCACCGGAGCCCACACCGGCTATCTGACGGCGGACGCGAACATCAACGCGTTCCAGCAGTCGCTGACCGGCACCATCACCTCCAGTGTCGACGGTGACGTGCAGTCACTGCCGGACCCGGATGCGGCGCATCAGGCACAGCAGGACGCCTAGCCGCGTTCTGGACACGGAATGGACCGCATGATCGAAATCGACATCGAATTACCCAGCGGTGCACTGCTTCTCGGTGGAGACCGGGTCACAGGCTCCTCCGGCGGGACGCACCATCACGTCTATCCCGGCACCGGTCGCGTGAACGCCGTCGTCGAGATGGCCGGTGCCGCGGAAGTCGACAGGGCGGTGGAGACGGCGACGCGGGCTCAGCGGAGGTGGATGTCGTACCCGCCCGACCGCCGCCGCGACATGTTGTTCGACCTGGCCGATCTCCTGGGCGAGCACCACGCCGAGTTCGCCAGCATCAACACCCACGATTACGGCGTACCGACGTCGTTGGCCGCAACGTCGGTGCTGACCGAGCGGTTCTTCCGGTTCTACGCCGGGTACGCCGACAAAGCCGATGGCGCGAGCACTCCCGTGACGGGCGGCTTCGATCTCAACCTGGTGGAGCACGATCCGTACGGTGTCGTGGGCGTCATCGCGCCATGGAACGGTGCCCTCGTGGTGATCGGGATGGCGGTCGCGCCCGCCCTGGCGGCGGGCAACGCCGTCGTCGTGAAGCCGTCGGAACTCGCGCCGCTGGCGGCACTTCGGTTCGGCGAGCTGTGCCTCGAAGCCGGTTTACCTGCCGGGCTCGTCAATGTGCTGCCCGCGGGCGCGGACGGCGGCGAAGCGCTCGTGCGGCACCCTGGAGTGGGCAAGGTTCATTTCACTGGAGGCACGGCCACTGCCCGCAGAGTGCTGACCGCTGCCGCGGAGAACATCACGCCGGTGGTCGCCGAACTCGGCGGCACCGCTGCCGCCGTCATCTTCGACGATGCCGATCTGGATGCCGCCGCGAATCTGTCCGCGCATCAGGGGCCGATCATGCAGGCCGGCCAGAGTTGCGCCTGCAGCAGTCGAATCCTGGTTCACGACAACGTCTATGACGCCTTCCTGGACAAGTTCCTCGCCGCCGTCGAGCGGGCGCCGATCGGCGACCCGCTGCGCTCCGACGTGCTCTTCGGCCCGGTGATCAACCAGGCCGCCGTCGAGCGCATCCTGGCGAGCATCGAGTCGGCGGTCACCGCAGGGTCCGGCGACCTCGTGCTGGGTGGCAAGCGGATCGGCGGCGAGCTGGCGTCGGGGTTCTACGTCGAGCCGACGGTGTTCGCGGACGTCGACAACCGCTCACCACTGGCCCAGCAGGAGACGTTCGGGCCCGTCGTGTCAGTGCTGCGGTTCCGCGACGACACCGAGGCGGTGGACCTGGCCAACGACACCCGGTACGGGCTCAACGCTTTCGTCCACACCACGAGTCTGCACCGCGCCCATACCGTGTCACGGCAGCTTCAGGCCGGGTCAGTCTGGGTGAACAGCCGAAGTGACATTCAACCGCAAAGCCCCTACGGCGGTTACAAACACAGTGGCATCGGCCGGTCCGGCGGAATCGAAGGCCTCCGAGAGTTCCGGCAGACCAAGAACATCCGGATCAAGGTGTCCTGAACCGTAGGTCAGGCCTCCAGCCGGGCGCGCACGCTCGCGAGGCGTTCCCGCAACTCGGCTTCGCTGATGACGCCGCGGCTGACGAGCGAGTGGGCGAGCGAGACCAGCTGACTCTCGGGGTACGGCAGGCCCGCATACACCGTGGCGGAGAGGGCGTCCTCCTCGTCGCGGCGCTCCTTGAAGCTGAGCACCTCGGCATCGCAGGCCGAATGGTCCAGTGCGTCGCACAGGCCGTCGAGGCTGGTTTTCCATGGGGGCACGGGGTTTTCGACGCCCCACTTGGCGGCCATGCGCGACCACACCTGGTCGCGCGTCACGATGTCCCGCAGCGGGGCGATGTCGCTCATCCGGCTGTCCCCGGGTGCATGGCCGGCCGCCTCGTCACGATCGCGTTGGTGGTGACACCCGGCTTCGGCAGCGCCACGCCGATCAGGCAGTCCCGCGTGATGATCTCGGCCAGTTGATCTTCGGTCCACCCGTCGGTGCCGTCGGGGCGCATCGGCATCACCATGAAGCGGTGCTTCTGGTTGGAGTCCTCGACCCGGACCTCGATGTCGTCGGGCAGGTAGAGCCCGAACTCGGCCAGCACCTGGCGCGGCCAACGCACCAGGCGCCGCCGGTAATTGGGTGTGCGGTACCACTCGGGTGAGTTCCCCAGGATCGGCCGGGGATAGCACGAGCACAGCGCGCAGACGATGACGTGATGCACCGTCGGCGTATCGGCGAGGATCTGGAACGCCACGAAATCGCTTGGCGTGCCGAAGCCGGTCGGCTCCAGCCAGTCGACGCCGACGGCCTTGCTGGCGGCCAGTGAATCGTTGACGGCGAGTTCGGCGAACTCGGGATCGAGCCACGCGCGGGCGACGAGCCGGGCCGCCGGGGTGGGGCCGATCTGCTCGGCGAACTCGGTGAACCGCCGATGCTCCTCGGCGGTGAAAATGCCCTTCTCGATACACAATTCGCGCAGTGCGATCTCGAGGACCTCGAAGTCGGTGATCTCGTCGACCATGGGTTTCACGGTGCGCGCGTGATCGTGGTCATGATCATGGTGGTGATCGGAGCCTGGATCAGACATGCAAATCCTTTCTGGCAAGGGTGAATTCGAGCTAGGTGGCCGCTTCCAGCCAGCGTTCGGGGATTTCGGTGCGCAGGGTGTCCTGCTTGGTACCGGTGTAGTCGTGCCACAGCTCGGACTGGTTGAACTCGACGACGTAGAACCACTCGGGCGGCGCTTCGGGGATGTCCCAGGTCTCGTCCTCCGGTGCCGGGCTCTCGTAGGCCAGCACGGCGATCTTGCCGGTCGCGCCGCGCACGTACTCCGGGGTGCGGGTGTAGAAGATCACCGGCAACTCGCGCACCCGCACGGCGTCACCGACCTTGAACTTCGGTGTCCCGGCCTTGCCGGCGTAAATCTGCGGATCCCCGATGCCCACGGCCTCGATGTGGTGCTTGTTGCGCTTGACGTTCGCGCCGTCGCCCTCGGATCTGGGCGTGGCTTCGAGGGTCTTGCCGTCGAGTCCGCCCTCGTAGCGCGCCTTGACCTCGGCCATCCGCTCCATGAGTTCGCCGAGGCTGATGTGGTGCTTCTCGATCAGGACCCGGGCGACCGACAGCAGCCAGCGGCCGTAATAGGGGAGACCGAGGTATTCCGCGCGGCCGACGTCGACGTTGCCGATGCGGCGCCGCTCCTCCGACAGCCAGATGCCGCGCCAGGCCAGCACCTCGCAGATGACGTACGTCATGTGTTCCCACAGCTCGTACTGCTTGTTGACGTACTCCATGGGCGCATCGGGCTCACCACCGACATCGTGGACAGGCTTGAGGTACGCCTGGATGCGGGCAGGGTCCAGCATGTCGGGGTAGGGAGCGTCGGGCAGCTCCGGATAGGACGATTTCAGGCGGGACACCAAGCCCAGTTGGGCTGCGCGCTCGGCCGCTGTGCTCATGACAGCTCCTCGGGTTGTGCAGACGCCACAAACTGACGCGAGGGCCGGTCCGGCATCCAACACGTACTGAGGAACGAACGCACCCCCGCGTCCTGGCTCACATGACTACGTAAGCGACCATATCCCCGCGTCGGCGCCTCCGTGCCGCTTTGTGCGATTCAGTTGAAGCCGTTGACCCTCAACCGTTTTGCGGCCAGGGCTCGATCACCCCCGCCGCCCGGCTCGTTCCGCGAAAGCGTCCAGCGCGGCAAGTACTTCGGGAGAACGCCACACTCGGTTTCGACGCCCATTGGTTGCCTCGGCAAGGAGGCCCGCATCGGTGAGCGGGTTCAGGTATCGGTGCGCGTTGGTGGACTCGATGCCCAATTCTTGGGCCACCAGTGCTGCGTTGATGACCGGACGGCGAGTCAACAGGTCGGCAACCTTCCAGATCGCCGAGTCGGACCGGGCGTTGATCACGCTGTTCCAGGACTCGCGAATGGCGCGCAGTTCGGCGACGAGTTGTCGCCCGTTGGCGATTGCCAGGATCGCAGCGTGTGAGAAACGCTCGACTATGGGCGCGGCGTCGCCATCTCGATAACTCGTCAGCGCGGCGAAATACGCGTCGGTGTCGGCCAACAGCCCGGCTGAAACCGGCACCGTGACCTGGCGCGTGAGACCTTTGTTGCGCAGCATCGCTTGTACCAAGGCGCGGCCAGTACGACCGTTGCCGTCCGTGAATGGGTGAATGGTCTCGAACTGCGCGTGGCTTACCGCGATCTGCGGCAGCGCGGGAAGATCGTCGCGTTGGGCGAAGGCGATCAGATCGTCAATCGCCCCTGGAACCAATTCATCGCGTGGGCCGACAAATGTTGCGCCGATCGGAGTGGACCCGCCACCGATCCACACCGGCTCAGCGCGGAAATCGCCTGGCGTATGGCGCGGATCGTTGACCATCAATGCGCGGTGCATTGCGCGGATCGCCTCGGCGTTGATCGCATGCGACAGGGCGACCGCTGCCTGCATCGCGGCGGTGTTGGCAACGATCAGCTCCGCGTTTTGTTTCGCTTTGCCACCGGGCAGCTCGGCCTCACCTATTGCGCGCGCGGATGCGGTCAAGTTTTCGATCTGTGAGCTCGCAGCCGACTCCGACCGCAGCAGGACCGAAGCGAACGGCGCGATCTCGCCGCCCAATTCGGCATCGAACCGCGTCATCTCGCGGCTGGCGGACTCGGCGTCGGCCAGCACCGACGGCGATAAGTCGAGGGCCAGGTCCGCGATAGTGGTCGGTACGGCGGGGTGATAGGTGCCGTACCGCGGCCGCGCTGCACCCGCGTACGTAATGCTCTGCGGCTCCCAGCGAATGTCTTCGTAGCCGATGGGACGAAGTGAAGTCATAGCTGAAGTTTAACTTCATTTAATCCCATAAGTGAGGTTAATGAATGGAGTCAACTTCACTTACCGCGTGTCCTGTGCTGACTTCGGGCGGTCGCCATATGAAACCCGGGTCCGCTCCCGGCGCCCAGCATCTTCATAACAAGATCTGAGCTGGTTCATTGCTGGGCCGGTCACTGTGGGCTCATGTCCACTACGTCTCGTACCCGGCGCTACGGCGTCGTCACCCTCGCCGGATTCGCCGCGCTGTCCCTGGCGGCCTGCGGATCCTCGAGCACACCGTCGGCCGGCTCGACCACCGCCGGCAGCTCGTCGCCGTCGTCCGCCGCCCCCGCACCCGAAGGTCCGGGTGGCAAAGACCGGCTGTCCGGGCTGGTCAACTCGGTGTCGGGCAGCACCGTGTCGATCACCGGAAAGGACGGGCCGGGCACCGTGGACATCACGTCCTCGACCCGCATCACGCAGCTCAGCCCCGGTCAGCTGACGGACGTCACGGCGGGCGAGTGCGTCGCGGTCCGCCCGGTGAAGGGCAACGACAACGGTTCCGCGGTGACGGCCGCCAACGTCCTCGTCGGCCGGCCCGGCAACGCGCAGTGCGGCCAGAAGGGCGGAAAGCGCGAGCACGGCATCAACGGCACGGTCGCCTCGGTCAACGGCAACACGATCCAGGTCACCGACGCCGACAACGCCCAGATCACCGTCACGGTGACGCCCGACACCCGATACACCAAGACCGCCGGCGCGGATGCGAAGGCGATCGCCGCCGGGATGTGTCTGGGTGCGCGCGGTACCAAGGACGGCAACGGTGCCCTGCAGGCGACGTTCGCGATGGTGCGGCCTGCCGTCAACGGCGCCTGCGGCGGGGGCGGCGAGCGCCAGCACCGCTGACGTCACTCCGGGGGCGGCGCGAAGAACTCCAGTGCGATGCCATCGGGGTCGCGGAAGCTCAGGCCCGAGCCGTAGGGCGCGTCGACCACGCCGCCGTGGGTGATGCCCAGCGCATCGAGCTTGGCAGCCCAGTCGACGAGCTCGGCCCGCGAGGCGCAGCCGAAACCGACGTGGTCGAGGCCGGCCCGGAACTCGCTGAACGGGCCGGGCTCGATGGCGCGGTCATGCTCGTGGATGCCGAACAACGTGCCGCCGGGCAGTGCCCACACCAGATGTCGGTAGCCGGCGTCGGTGTGTTCGTCGAGCACCGGATCGTCGCCGATCAGGGCGCGGTACCAGGGACCGCTGACCGCCATGTCGCTGACAGTGACCGCGACATGGTTCAGAGCTGCGAACGCCATGAGATGCCTCCTGATCGTGAATGTTGCGTCATACCACCGGTTTTCCGCGCCGTGCGCGGGCCCGCATGTCCCACAGGTACAGCTGGTAGCCGAACAGCCACACGTCGCGCGGAATCAGCCGGTCGGCCAGGCGCAGCGCTGTCAGCAGCCGGCCGAACCAGCGTTCCTGGCTCGGTGTCCACGCCAGTTTCATGTGGGTGCGGAACTCGGTGGGCAGGAAGCCCGTCGTCGCGAACAGGTTGAACGGCCCGGCCAGTTGCCGCAGCGGCGTGGGCAGGAATGCCAGCGACGCCACGCCGTGCAGATGTTGGCGAACGGGCTCGTCGATCTGCAGCTCGTCGAGCGTGCGTTTCCAGTACTCGTCGAAGGCGACGCGATCGGCCGGCCACATGCCGTCGCGGACCTGCAGCGTGGTGCCCAGGGTGCGGGCGTCCTGATAGATGGCGTCCGCGGCCTCGGGGCTGAGCGGCCCGTACAGGAACTCGTGCTGGTCGACGTAGTAGCGGTAGAGGCACGACGCCACCCACAACTGCAGCTTCGGATCGAACGCGTTGTATTTCACCGGGCTGGACGCCGTCGACCGCACCAGCGCGTGCACCCGGTCCACCTCGCGGCGGATCAGCGCACGGTCGTCGTCGGTGCCGTACACCGCGGCCGCCAGATAGGTGCCGGTGGTGCGGGCGCGTTTGAACGGGTGCTTGTAGACGTTGCCGCTGTCGACGGGGCTTTCCAGCACGCCGTAACCCACCCCGGGCAGGGCCAGTTGCATGATCACGTTGGCCGCCGGCGCCAGCGCCGCCGCGGGGTTGATGAGGTCGACAACCCGCTTCGGGTGCCTGGGTGGACCGAGCCGCATGCTGCCGAGTAAACACCCTGTGAGACGCTGCCCGGCGTGTTTGACAGAAGCGCCCCGAGGGCGGCCGGTCTGGCGCTCGGCTACCTGGCCGATGTGTGCTGGGGCGATCCGCAGCGCGGTCATCCGGTAGCGCTGTTCGGCACTGCCGCGGCCGCCCTGGAACGCCGCACGTACCGCGACAACCGGCTGGCCGGGGCCGGTCACACCGCGGCGCTGCTGGTCGGTTTGGGCGCGCTGGGTTTCGGCCTGGAACGCCTCGCGCGCGGCCCGATGGCTAGGACATTGGTCACGGCCGCGGCGACCTACACGGTGCTGGGCGGGACGTCGCTGGCCCGCACCGGTGCCGACATGGCGGCACGGCTGGAGCGCGGCGACGTGGCCGCGGGCCGCGAGCTGCTGCCGTCCCTGTGCGGCCGGGATCCGTCAGCGCTCGACGCGGACGGGCTGGCCCGCGCCGCGCTGGAATCGGTCGCGGAGAACACCTCAGACGCGCAGGTCGCGCCGATCCTGTGGGGCGCGGTCGCCGGCGTGCCGGGGCTGCTGGTGTACCGCGGCGCCAACACCCTCGACGCGATGATCGGCCACCTCAACGCGCGCTACACCCGGTTCGGTTGGGCGGCAGCACGATTCGACGACGTCCTCAACTACGTGCCGGCCCGCGTGACGGGGCTGTGCGTCATGGCGGCCTCCGGTCGGCCCGCCGCGGCGTGGCGGGCCTGGCGCGCCGACGCGCACAAGCACCCGAGCCCCAACGCCGGGGTGGCGGAAGCGTCGTTCGCCGGGGCCCTGGGTGTACAGCTCGGGGGAGCGACGCAGTACGCGCACCGGCTCGAGATGCGGCCGACCCTGGGCGTCGGGCCCGCGCCCGTGCCCGCCGATCTGCGCCGGGCGGTGCGACTGACCCGCCGGGTGCAGGCGCTGGCGGCCGTGCTGGCCGTCGGGATCAGCGGCGCCGGCCGTAGCGGTCGGCGAGTTTCTGCTCGGTCTTCTCCTCGGCGGTGAGCGGGGCGGCCGGCTCCTCAGCGTTCGGGCCGGGGTCGGGGCCGCCGGAAGTCTCGGTGCTCGAACCGGATTGGGCCTTCTCCAGCCGGCGCTGCCGGATTTCGGCCAGCACGAAGTAGCCGAGCCCGATGGGCGCGACGATGCCGAACGCGATCCACTGGATGCCGTACGACAGGAACGGGCCGGCATCCAGGTGGGGGAGCGCGATGACCCCGAGACCGCCCGGCTGGCCCTCGACGAGCTGCAGGTATTCCGCCGTCAGCGGCACTTTGGTCAGCTGCGAAATCTGCGTCGGGGCGATCGAGTACACCTGCTGGATGCCGTCCTGCTTGAACGGTTCCTTGCCCGACATGATCGGCTCGGCGTCGCGTAGGCGCCCGGTGATCGTGACCGTCCCCGTCGGCGGTGCGGCGAACGGCGGCACGCCCGGCCCGTCGCCCTGCTTCACGTAGCCGCGGTTCACCAGCACCGTCGGGCCACCGTCGACTGCGAACGGGGTCAGCACTTCGTAGGACGGGTCACCGTCGTCGGTCCGCAGCCGGACCAGCACCTGTGCCTCGGGGCGGTAGTGGCCCGTCGCCGTCAGCCGTCGCCACTGCGCGTCCGGGGCCGACGAATCCTGGTGCGGCAGGACCGAGATGAGGGGCGCGGGTTCGGTGTTCAGCGACGACGCGATCTGGTTGTTCTCCCGCGAGGTGCGGGTGTTCTTGCCCAGCTGCCACGGCGCGAGCACCGTGAAGCACAGGTAGGCGAACGCGATCACCACGACGAACAGGGCCAGCCACTGCGGCCGGAGCAGGAACCCGAGCCGGCGCATCAGTCGCCTCGCTCCGCCAGTTGCTTGTCGACCCAGTCGTGCAGGCCCGGCAGCGAGGCCTCGATCACCGCGAAGGTCTCCTCGAAATCGTCGATGCCGCCGTAGTACGGGTCTTCGACGTCGAGGGCGTGGGCGCCCGAACGCGGGTCGAACGAGCGCATCATTCGGACCCGGTCCGGGTCGGCGCCGAGGTCGCTGAGGATGCGGGTGTGGTTGCGGCCCATGGGAACGATCATGTCGGCAGACAGATGGTCGTCGTCGATGGCCGCGGCGGCGTGCGCGGTGGGGTAGCCGTGCGCGCGCAGCACCCGTTCGGCGCGGCTGTCGGCGGGGTCACCGGCGTGCCAGCCGCCGGTGCCGGCGCTGGTCACTCGGACCACGTCGGCCAGCCCGCGCTCGTTGATCTGGTGGGCGAACATCTTCTCGGCCATCGGCGACCGGCAGATGTTGCCCGAACAGATGAACGTCACGTGCACGCGGTCAGACACCCAGCACCTCCCGTAGCTCGTCGACGGTGGCGACCCGCCGGACCGTCGAGTCGTCAGTGAAATCGCTTGCGCCGTAACCCCAGTCGACGACGACGGTGTCGATGCCGTGGTGGGCGGCACCGTGGACGTCGTGCGACCGGTCGCCGACCATGAGCACCTGTTCGGGTACCGGGGCCAGCTGGGCGAGCGCATGCGCGACGACGTCGGCCTTGGCCGACCGGGTGCCGTCCACGCTGGCGCCGGCGACGACCTCGAAGTGCTCGTCGATGCCGAAGTGCTCGACGATGCGCCGGGCGGTCGGTTCGGCCTTCGACGTCGCGACGGCCAGGCGTACTCCCGCGGCCCGCAGGTCGGCCAGCAGGTCCTCGATGCCGTCGAACATGCGGTTCATGGACCAGCCGCGGGTGGTGTAGTCGGCGCGGTAGGCGGCGATGGCCTCGTCGGCCTTTTCGCCGAGGCCCAGCGAGCCCAGCGTCACGTGCATCGGCGGGCCGACGATTCGTCCGGCGAGGTCACCGTCGGGAACGTCGGCGCCGACGGCGCCGAGCGCATGACGGAAGCTGGCGACGATGCCCTCGGCGGAGTCGGTCAGCGTCCCGTCGAGGTCGAATAGCACCAACTGCGGGGTCACGGTGTCATTGTCCCTGATGTATCTGGCCGCCTGCGTCGCGCGCATCGTTTCTGCGCGAGAAGGACCAAATGGCTGCTGCGAGGGCACTGCGAGCGACCATTTGGTCCTTCTCGGCTTCCGATACCTCTGAACTAGGGTCTACGTGTGGAATCCAGGGCGCGCTATCACGGCGATCAGGCTGTGGCGCCCGGCATGCTCGACTTCGCGGTGAACGTCCGCGGCGCCGGCCCGCCGCAGTGGCTCGCCGACCGGCTCGCGGCCCGGCTGGCCGACCTGGGCAGCTACCCGACCTCCGCCGACGTGGCTGCGGCCCGCGCGGCCGTGGCGGCCCGGCACGGCCGTGACCTGCAGGAAGTGGCCCTGCTGGCGGGCGGCGCCGAGGGCTTTGCGCTGCTCCCGCTGCTGCGCCCGCGCCTGGCCGCGCTCATCGCGCCGTCGTTCACCGAGCCCCAGGCCGTGTTCGACGCCGCCGGCGTGCCCGTCGCGCACGTGGTCCTGGACGCGCCGTTCCGGCTGTCCCGCGCGGCGGTGCCGGCCGAGGCGGACCTCGTGGTTGTGGGCAATCCCACCAATCCGACGGGCGTCCTGCACCGCCGCGACGAGATTCTGGCGCTGCGGGCGCCGGGTCGCATCGTGGTCGTCGACGAGGCCTTCGCCGACGCGGTCCCGGGTGAACCGGAGTCGCTGGCCGGGCGGTCACTGCCCGACGTCGTGGTGCTGCGCAGCCTGACCAAGACGTGGTCGCTGGCCGGGCTGCGGGTCGGCTACGCGCTGGGCGCCCCCGAGGTGCTGGCGCGGCTGACGGCGCAGCGGCCGCACTGGCCGCTGGGGACGCTGCAGTTGGAGGCGTTGACGGCGTGCAGCGCGCCGGCCGCGGTCGCCGAGGCCGAGGCCGGGGCGCGCCGGCTGGCCGCACTGCGGGCCGAGATGGCGGCGGGTCTGACGGCAGCCGGTTTCCCGGTTGCCGACGGCGTCGCCCCCTTTGTGCTGTTCTCGGTGCCTGACGCCGAGCTGGCCCGGAAGCACCTGGCGGAGAAGGGGATTGCGGTGCGCCGCTGCGACACGTTCGTCGGGCTGCCCGGCGGCTACCTGCGCGCGGCGGTCCGGCCGGAATGGCCGGTCCTGGTCGAGGCCCTACAGGAGGTGCTCTGGTGAGTGTGCCGTTGCGTGACGTCATCGCCGCGCTGGATCGCGCGTACCCGCCGGCCCTGGCGCACAGCTGGGACTCGGTGGGCCTGGTGTGTGGCGACCCGGCCGAGGCCGTGGAGTCGGTGACCGTGGCGGTCGACGCCACCGCGGCCGTCGCGGCATCGGTGCCCGACGGCGGACTGCTGCTGGCGCACCACCCGTTGCTGCTGCGCGGTGTCGACACTGTGGCCGCCGACACCGGCAAGGGTGCTCTGATCCACTCGCTGATCCGCCGCGGCGCGGCGCTGTTCAGCGCGCACACCAACGCCGATGCGGCCGCGCCCGGGGTGTCGGATGCCCTGGCCGAGGCGCTGGGCCTGCAGGTCGACGGTGTGCTCGACCCCGCCGAGGCGCGCGCTGACCTGGACAAATGGGTCGTGTTCGTGCCGCACGTGAACGCCGATGCGGTCCGGGATGCGATGTTCGCCGCCGGTGGCGGCCAGATCGGCGACTACTCGCACTGCAGCTGGGCGACCATGGGCGTGGGCCAGTTCCTGCCGCACGAGGGTGCGTCGCCGACCATCGGCATGGTCGGCGCCATCGAGCAGGTCGCCGAGGATCGCGTCGAGGTGATCGCGCCGTCGCGGCTGCGGCGGGCGGTGCTGACGGCGATGCGCGCGGCGCACCCCTACGAGGAACCTGCATTCGACGTGCTCACGTTGGCGCCGCTGCCGTCGGACGTGGGGATCGGGCGCATCTGTTCGCTGCCGGAGCCGGAACCGTTGTCGGCCTTCGCTTCCCGTGTCGCGCGCGGTCTGCCCACCACATCGTGGGGGGTACGGGCATCGGGTGATCCCGACGCGCTGGTGTCACGTGTCGCGGTCTGCGGCGGCGCGGGCGACTCGCTGTTGGGCGCGGTGACGCGGTCGGGCGTCGACGTCTACGTGACCTCCGATCTGCGGCATCATCCGGCCGACGAGCACCGCCGCGCATCGGACGTGGCGCTGGTCGATGTGGCGCATTGGGCGAGTGAATTTCCGTGGTGCGAGCAGGCCGCCGGGGTCTTGCGTGCACAATTCGGTGATGCGTTGCCGGTGCGGGTCAGCCAGATCCGTACCGACCCCTGGAACGTCGAGATAACCTGCTGAGAGACGTGAAGATGAAAGCTGAAGTGTCGCAACAACGTTTGCTGCTCGAGGTGGCCGAAGTGGACGCCGCGCTGACCCGCCTGACGCACCGGTCGACGCACCTGGTCGAGCAGCAGCGCTTCGACGCCGTGCAGGCCGAGCACCGCGAGGCCAACGATCGGTTGGCGGCGCTGAGCATCGCCGTCGAGGATTTGGACGCGCAGATCGCCAAGTTCGAGTCCGAGATCGACGCGGTGCGCCAGCGTGAGGCCCGCGACCAGCAGCTGATGGACAGTGGCTCGGTCGGCGCCAAGCAGGTGGCCGAACTGCAGCACGAGCTGGAGACGCTGCAGCGCCGGCAGGCCGCGCTGGAGGAGCAGCAGCTGGAGATCATGGAACGTCGCGAAGAGCTGCAGGTCGAGCAGAACGAGGAGCTGGCCCTGATCGACGCGCTGCAGGGCGACCTGACCTCGGCGCAGGTCGAGCGCGACCAGGCGCTGGTGTCCATCGACGAGCAGCGGAAGGTGGCGGCCGACCGCCGCAAGGCGCTGCTGGACTCGGTGGCCCCGGAACTGGCCGAGATGTACGAGAAGCAGCGCAAGCTGGGCGGCCCCGGCGCGGGGCTGCTGCAGGGCAGCCGCTGTGGCGCCTGCCGCATCGACCTGGATCGTGGTGAGCTGTCCCGCGTTTCGGCGGCCGCTCCCGACGACGTGCTGCGCTGCCCCGAGTGCGGGGCGATCCTGGTGCGGGTCAAGGACTTCCGTGCGGGAGAAACCGGTCTGTGAGAGTTCTGGTCGAGGCCGACGGCGGGTCGCGCGGCAACCCGGGACCCGCGGGCTATGGCGCCGTGGTGTTTTCGGCCGACCGCGCCGAGGTGCTGGCGGAGAGCAGTGCCTCCATCGGGGTGGCGACCAACAACGTCGCCGAATACCGGGGGCTGATCGCCGGCCTGGAGGCCGCGGCGGCCCTGGACGCCGATGACGTTGCGGTGTCGATGGATTCGAAGCTGGTGGTCGAGCAGATGTCGGGCCGCTGGCAGGTCAAGCACCCGGACCTGATCCCGTTGAACCGCGAGGCGGTGGCGCTGGCGCGGCGGTTCGCGCGGGTGAGCTACACGTGGATTCCGCGGGCGCAGAACGCGCACGCCGACCGGTTGGCCAATGAGGCCATGGACGCCGCGGCGGCGCCGGCGGTGGCGCCGACTGCTGCGGTAGCCGAACCGAAAGCCGCTGCGGCACAGCCGTCCCCACCGGGCTGGACCGGCGCCGTCGGCGCGCCGACCCGGTTCCTGCTGCTGCGGCACGGGCAGACCGAACTGTCGGTGCACCGGCGCTACTCGGGCCGGGGCAACCCGCCGCTCACCGAATTGGGTCGTGAGCAGGCCGCGGCGGCTGCGACGTATATCGCTGGCATCGAAGGCATCTCGGCCGTGATCAGCTCGCCGCTGCAGCGCGCGCTGGATACCGCGAAGGCGGCAGCGAGCGCGCTCGGCCTCGACGTCACCGTCGACGACGACCTCATCGAAACCGACTTCGGTGCCTGGGAAGGCCTGACGTTCCGCGAAGCGGCCGAACGGGATCCCGAGTTGCACCGCAGCTGGCTGGGGGACACCAGCGTCGCGCCGCCGGATGGGGAGAGCTTCGATACGGTGACGCACCGGATTCGCCGGGCCCGCAACCGGATCATCGCCGAGCACGGCGCGACGACGGTACTCGTGGTCTCGCATGTCACGCCGATCAAGACGATCCTGCGGCAGGCGCTCGATGCGGGGCCCGGCATCCTGTACCGCCTGCACCTGGATCTGGCGTCACTGAGCATCGCGGAGTTCTTCGGCGACGGCGGTTCCGCGGTCCGGTTGGTCAACCAGACCGCCTACCTGTAGGCCCCGTCTCTCGCCCGCCGGATCCGGTCCGGCGGTTTGCTGACTCACAGGTTTGTTGCGTCAGGACAGACCAGGGCGGGCAGCGCTCGTTTTTTCGTCGGTTGCGGACATAGGTCGAAAGCTGTCGCCCGCGCAGAATCTGCGTAGCAACATTCCGAACGGTTGTTGAATGCGCATCGATCGCAGCTGGGCAGAGCTGTCGCGTGTCCGACCCGTCTGGCCGCGCACACCGCGGAACGTGTTGGCACCAGTCCTGATTTGACCTCGAGGCAGGGGAGTGAATGGCCACGCTCATCGCCGGGCACGCCGAGACGACGACCGGGGCGGACCGCCTGCACTCGCTGGGCCGCAATCTTCACGGTCCCGGCGCCTACCACGAGCTGGACACGCAACTGGACCGCTTCCGGCGCCGCCTCGAACGCCAGCGCACTGCCGGCACCGCGACCGACGACCTGTTGGCCGGCGTCCAGCGGCTCCGCCGTGAGCTGAGCGGTCGCGCGGTGGCCCATGGTGCCGGGCGACTGAGTGCCATTCGTCATGCCGTGGACTCGTTGCGCGGCACCTCGCCGCGCGAGACCATCAAGGCCGCCATGACGCTGTTGTGCCGAGACTTCGGATTCAGCCGGGTCATGGTCTCCACGGTCCGTGAGCACGACTGGTTGCCGCGGCACCTGCACGGCCGTGGTGCGACATCCTGTTCCTTCCACGGGTTCTCGGTGGGCGTGCCCGTCCGGCTCGAGGACGCCGAGGCAGAGGCCGCCTTGATCCGCGGGAGACACGGGGTCGTCGTATCCCGTCCGACCGCATCGGCTCGGCAGGACTACCTCGCGGCGCCGATCACCGTCGGCGGCGCGGTGATCGGGATGCTGCACGCCGATTTCCCCGAAGCACCCGGCACCACGGTCATGGATCAATTCGACCTGCTCGAGGCGTTCGCCGAATGCCTCGCTGTCGTGTACGAGCGGGCCGTTCTGGAAGAGAAGGTGTCGCAGCAGCGCATCGAGGTTGACAGGCTCTGCGCCACAATGGATCAACTCATGACGCGGCCCGGGCCGGGTGTCGCCGCTGTGTCGGCCGCGGGTGACTGTGAATCGGTGGCCCCGCCCGCGAGTGAGCCCGCCGTCCTGCCTGAATTGACCCCGCGCGAGCGGGAGGTCATGTCCTACGTGGCGACCGGCGCCACCAACCGCGACATCGCGCGCTGCCTGGACATCTCCGAAGGCACCGTCAAGTCCCATCTCAAGCGCATCGCCGAGAAGTTCGGCACCACCAACCGCGCGGCCGCCCTCGCGATGTATCTGGCCATGGACGCCGGCGTGGGGAGCGGACGGCTGCGATGACGCGCCGTGCGATGGTGACCAGGCTCAACCAGATCGACGGACACCTGCGCAGCGTGCTCAACCTGCCGAGAGCGGACAAGGCGACCACTCTCGAGCAAGCCATCGCGAACTCGGCGGCAACCACTGAGGAAGTGCTCTTCGGCGACGACGGTGAGGGCATCGCACTCATGCCGGCCGTGGCGCAGCGGCTGCTGATGGCATCGTTGCAGGCGCAGGTCGAGGCGCGCCTGATCAGCGGTGACGACTCCGGTGCCACGGCGCGGTCGGTGATCGACAGCATCCGGCGGTTGAAAGCGGCGCCGACGCTGCAGGCACTCGAGCGCCAGGTGTGCACCGAGCTCTGCCACACCATCGGGTTCAGCAGCGCGGTGCTGTCGTCCATCGCTGCCGACAAGTTCATCCCTGTGACATCACACGGCACGCGCGGAACCGGAAAACCGGTGCCGCGCAGCGCCGCTGTCGCCGAACAGGACTGCGTGCGGTTCCGGCGGATCATCCACGCCGGCGGCGATGAGGCGGCGGCCAGCGAGGGGTTCTGCGAAATACTGGGCGCCGCCGACTATCTGGTCGCCCCCATCGTCGTCGAGTCGAAAGTGGTGGCGCTGGTCCACATGTCCCGCGCGCGGGGCGCCATCGCCGATGGTGACGTCGATACGCTGGGACTGCTGCTGGCGGTGTATTCGTTCGTCTACGAGCGGCTGCTGAATTCGGCGCGGGTCGAACAACTTCGGGTATCGATCATCGGAGCCGCCGCCCGCTTGGCGGAGGAAGCCGACCGCATCGCCGGAACCGCCGTCAGCCTGGACGCCGGCGGTGACGATGACGCGTTCGCGACGGACGCGGCGGTCGATGCCTTCACGGCGGCGTTGTCCAACCGCGAGCGTGAGGTGTTCGCCAGGATGGTGCGGGGCGACTCCAACGCGGAGATCGCCGAGGAACTGGTCGTCTCGGTGGAAACCGTCAAAACGCACGTGAAACGCATCCTGCGCAAGATCGGCGCCGCCAATCGGTTGGAGGCGATCACGCTCTACATGGATGCCCAATCCAGATTCGGTGAACAGGCGCAATAGCCGCACACGCTGTCTCTCCGCAGGGCGCCGGCGTGCAGCCGATTATTGCCGCAGTGGTGAATTAACAATCCGGTCGCAATTCTCGTTCGGATGCGAATTCAGCAATCTTCTGATATGGCTTAACTGTGCTATTGCTGCGGAATTCCCATTCCGCGTATGGGGTGTGATCTGAAACACGCCTATCACCCTGATGGGGGGCAAATCACAGCCGTGAATCCCTCCATCTAGAGGTGGTTGGCGGCTGAGCTGCATTGATAGCGTCTCCACCCATGTTGGCCGCAGCGATCGCTTATCGACCATCCGTAGTGAATTCGGCGCAACGGTTGGAAAGTGCGGGCGACAAATGGTAGCGATTGCTCGCACTGCGGCTAAGCCGGTTACTTCCCTGGGCGGCTTCTTCGCCATGACGTTCGACACTTTCGTGCAAATGTTTCAGCCGCCGTTCGCATGGCATGAATACGTCATGCAGACGTGGTTCGTGGCGCGCGTGTCGGTGCTGCCGGCGTTGCTGCTCACGATGCCGTTCGCGGTGCTGCTGACATTCACGTTCAACATTCTGCTGACCGAATTCGGCGCAGCCGACTTCTCCGGCACCGGCGCGGCGATCGGCACGGTCAACCAGATCGGCCCCATCGTCACGGTGCTGGTGGTGTCGGGCGCGGGCGCGACGGCGATGTGCGCCGACCTGGGGGCGCGGACCATCCGCGAAGAGCTCGACGCGTTGCGGGTGATGGGCATCAACCCCATTCGTTCGCTTGTGGTGCCGCGCGTGCTGGCCGCCACCACGGTGGCGCTGGCGCTGTCGGCCACGGTGATCCTCGTCGGCCTGACCGGTGCGTTCCTGTTCTGCACCACGGTGCAGCACGTCTCGCCCGGTGCCTTCGTGGGTGGCCTGAACCTGCTCACCGGACCGGGCGACATCATCGTCGCGCTCATCAAGGCGACGTTGTTCGGCATGGCTGCCGGCCTGATCGCTTGTTACAAGGGCACTTCCGTGCGCGGCGGCCCCGCGGGTGTGGGGAACGCCGTCAACGAGACCGTGGTCTTCACCTTCATGGTGCTGTTCGCCATCAACGTCATCGTGACCGCGGTCGCGATCCAGTACACGGTGTCGTGAGGGAGAAATGACTGTCGACGTCCCCAGCCGCAGGTTCCCGCGGCTCGACAAACTGACCAAGAGCTCGGCCGCGCGCTGGAACCGTATCGGTGAACAGGGCGCGTTCTATTCGCACGCCATCGGCTCGATTCCCGATGCGGTCGTCAACTATCGCGCGGAGCTGCTACGGCTCATCGCCGCAACAGGATTGGGCACCGGCGCGCTCGTCGTCGTCGGTGGCACCGTCGCGATCGTCGGCTTCCTGACGATGACGACGGGTGCCCTCGTGGCGATCCAGGGCTACAACCAGTTCTCATCCGTCGGCTTCGAGGCCCTCACCGGATTCGCGTCGGCGTTCCTCAACGTCCGGATGATCGTGCCGGCGACCACGGCTGTCGCGCTGTCGGCCACCATCGGCGCCGGCGCCACCGCGCAGATCGGCGCCATGCGGATCAACGAAGAGATCGACGCGCTCGAGGTGATCGGCATCCGCAGCATCACCTACCTCGCGTCCACCCGAGTGCTGGCTGCCGTGGTTGTGGTGATCCCGCTGTACTGCGTCGCGGTCATGATGGCGTTCTTCGCCGCGCGCATGGGCACCACCACCGTCTACGGGCAGGGCGCGGGTGTGTACGACCACTACTTCAACACGTTCCTCAACCCGACCGACCTCATCTGGTCGTTCGTCCAATGCGTCGCCATCACCATCGTGATCATGTTGGTGCACACGTACTTCGGGTTCGCCGCCTCCGGTGGTCCGGCGGGTGTCGGTGAGGCGGTCGGCCGTGCGGTGCGCCTGTCGATGGTGATCGCGGCCGTCGAGATCGTGTTCATCTCACTGGCCATCTACGGCCAGTCCGGCAACTTCAACATGGCGGGTTAGCCGGTGGAAGCGCGCACGGGAGATCGCCGGATCTCGAACTCATGGTGGGCCCTGATCCTGATCACGGCTGTGGTGCTGTTCATGGTGGTGACCACGGTCATCTTCACCGGCGCCGCGAAATCCTATGTGCCCGTGACTGTCATGGCGGACCGCGCGGGTCTGGTGCTGGAGACCAACGCCAAGGTCAAGATGCGCGGCGTGTTGGTGGGCCGGGTCAGCCAGATCGACGTGAGCAATTCGGGGGCGACCCTGCAGCTCAAGCTGGACCCGGACCAGGTGAAGTACATCCCCGCCAATGTCGGTGCGCAGGTGAGTGTTACGACGGCGTTCGGCGCCAAGTTCGTCGACCTGGTCTATCCCTCGTCGCCCAGCGGCAGCCGGCTGGCCGCCGGCGCGGTGCTCAAATCCGTGCACACCACCACCGAGGTCGACACCGTCTTCGAGAACATCGTCGACCTGCTCGACATGGTCGACCCGGCGAAACTGAACTCGGTGCTGAGCGCTGTTGCTGAAGGCGTCCGTGGCCAGGGTGAGCGAATGGGCCAGGCCACAACCGATCTCAACGAGGTGCTGACGGCGCTCAACTCGCGCTCGGACAAGATTCGTGACGACTGGCGGTCGTTCAAGCAGTTCAGTGACACCTACGGTGCGGCCGCCGACAACATCGTGAAGATCCTCAACGCCGCCAGTACCACCAGCAGCACGGTGACGGGCAAGGCCAAGGCACTCGACAGTCTGCTGATGAACGTCATCGGATTCTCCGAGGCCGGAACGGATCTGCTGGGTCCGAACCGGGACAACCTCGTCGACGCGATCAACGGGTTGGAACCCACGACGAGTCTGCTGCTCAAGTACAGCCCCGGGTACACGTGCTGGCTGGAGGGCACCAAGAAGTTCCTCGACACCGGCGCCTGGGGCGTGTTCGGCGGGGCCGACGGCCGCTCGCTGATCCTCGACGCGACGCTGCTGCCCGGCAAGAACCCGTACGTGTTCCCCGACAACCTGCCGATCAACGCGGCCAAGGGCGGACCTGGCGGGAAACCCGGCTGTGGCTCGTTGCCTGACGTGGCCAAGAACTTCCCTGTGCGGCAACTGATCACCAACACCGGATGGGGCACCGGGCTCGACATCCGGCCGAACCCGGGCATCGGCAGTCCCTGCTGGGGCCAGTGGTTCCAGAGCACCCGCGCAGTGCCTCAGACGCCGAGCATCCGGCAGTGCCTGCCCGGGCCAGCTCCCGGCCCGATCCCGTACCCCGGCGCGCCGCCGTACGGCGCACCGCTGTACGGACCCGGTGGGGTACCGCTGTGGCCGGGTGTGCCGCCCGCGTCGCCGAATCCCGCTGACGCACAACCGCAATCGGCACCGGCGCCCGCCGAGGCTCCGCCACTGCCGGCGGAAGCGCCCGCGTTGCCTGCCGAGGCGGGCGGGAACTGACCGTGATGACCAACCAACGATCGAGGCAGGAGGGAAGCCGTGGAGAACCTTAGAGGCACGCTGCTGCGTCTGTCGGTCTTCCTGTCGGTATGTCTGCTCGGCACCGTCGCCCTCTGGGCGGTCTTCGCCGACCTGCGATTCGACGAGGGACACACGTACTTCGCCCGCTTCGTCAACGTCTCGAACATGAAGAAGGACAGTCACGTTCGCATCGCCGGAGTCGAGGTCGGCCAGGTGAAGGACGTGTCGATCAACCGCGATTCGACGGTGACGGTCGAATTCACCGCCGACAGTTCCGTCGTACTGACCGAAGGCAGCCGCGCGGTGATCCGGTACGACAACGTCGTCGGTGACCGGTTCCTGGCTCTCGAGGAAGGTGCCGGCGGCACCAAGAAGCTCAACCCGGGAGACACCATCCCTGTCGACCGCACGCAGCCCGCACTGGATCTCGATGCCGTCATCGGTGGCTTCCGCCCGTTGTTCTCCGCGCTGAGCCCCGACAAGATCAATGATCTGAGCGGACAGCTGATCCAGGCGCTGCAGGGACAGGGTCCGTCGATCGGCTCGTTCCTGGCGCAGGCCGCGGTGGTCACCAACACCCTGGCCGATCGCGATCAGTTGATCGGGCAGGTCGTCACCAATCTCAACACGGTGCTGACGTCCTTCGGCGGCAAGAGCGACAAGCTCGACAAGGCCGTGGTGTCACTGTCGCAGTTGGTCGACCGCCTGGCGCAACGCAAGACCGATGTCTCGAATGCCGTGGCCTACACCGATGCGGCCGCCAATTCGATCGCCGGCCTGCTGACCGAGGCCCGGCCGCCGTTGGCCAAGACGGTGCACGAAGTGGACCGCACCGCGGGGATCGTGCTGGCCGACCACGATTATTTCGACAACTTCCTCAACACCCTGCCGGACAAGTACAAGGCGCTGTCCCGGCAGGGCATCTACGGCGACTTCTTCAGCTTCTACCTCTGCGACGCGGTGCTCAAGCTCAACGGCAAAGGGGGACAACCGGTTTACGTGAAGGTGGCCGGACAGAGCACGGGACGGTGCACACCCAGATGAAACCTTTTGCCGAGCGAAGTCATTTCGCCCTGGGCGCGATAGGCATCAGTGCTGTCGTGGTGGTCGCCACGGTCGCGCTGCTGTTCCAGAAGATCCCGTTCGTCAGCGGCACGACCACGTACTCCGGGTACTTCGAAGATGCCAGCGGACTGCACACCGGTGCGCCCGTGGACATCTCGGGTTTTCCGGCGGGCCGGGTCGCCAGCATCGACCTCGACGGTCCGCGCGTGCTGATCAAATTCACCGTCGACGACGACGTGCACCTCGGGGAGCGCACCGAAGCCGCCATCAAGACCAAGGGTCTGTTGGGCAGCAAGATGCTCGAGGTCGTCCCCAAGGGCGACGGTGACCTCAAGGGCACCATTCCGCTCGAGCGGACCGTGTCTGCCTACCAGCTCCCGGACGCCCTCGGTGATGTGACCAACGCGATCAGCGGGCTGGACACCCATCAGCTGTCGGACTCGTTGGCCACCGTCTCAGAGGCGTTCGCGAACACCGCCCCCGATCTGCGGGACGCGGTGAACGGCATCGCGCGATTCTCCAAGACCCTGGGCGATCGCGACGCGCAACTGCGCAGCCTGCTGGACAACGCGTCGAAGGCGACGACGGTGCTGGCCAAGCGCAGCGACCAGGTGGTGAGCCTGGTCAAGAACACCAATGCGCTTCTGGTGCAACTGCGTTCGCAGAGCGCCGCCGTGAGCCGGTTGTGGAACAGCCTGTCGTCGGTCTCACAGCAACTCAAAGGGCTGATCGCGGAGAACAAGACGCAACTGCGGCCGGCGCTGGACAAGCTCAACGGCGTCGTGGCGATGCTCGACAACCGCAAGGAGCGGCTGCAACAGGCCGTCAAGGGACTGAGTCAATACGCTCTGGCACTGGGCGATGCGGTGAGCTCGGGTCCGTTCTTCAAGGCGTACATCGTCAACCTGTTGCCGGGCCAGTTCGTGCAGCCGTTCGTCGACGCCGCATTCTCGGACCTCGGGGTGGATCCGAACACGAAACTGCCGTCGCAGCTCCAGGATCCGCAGACCGGGCAACCGGGCACCCCGCCGCTCCCGGTGCCGTTCCCGCGCACGGGTCAGACCGGCGACCCGCGACTGACCATTCCGGACGCGATCAGCGGCAAGCCCGGCGATACCGCTTGTGGCCCAGCGGGAATCCCGTTGCCCGGGCCGGGCTGCTACCCGCTTCGCGAAACGCAACCGGCCCCGCCGCCGGGTGGGCCGCCACCCGGACCGCCGGCGCTCGCGCCCGGGCAGACCGCCATGCCGGAACCACCCAAGACCCCGCCAGTACACGTGTCGGATCCCGTTGAGCAGCCAGGAGGACAGCCATGAGCAAGCTGTCTACCCGCCTGCTCGTCGTCGCGGCCGCGGTGGCCCTTGTCGTGGGCGGCGGTTACTTCGCGGTGCAGGCGTTCCAGCGCGCGTCACGCAACGAAGTGGTGGGTTACTTCCAGAACACCAATCAGTTGTTCAAGGGCGACGACGTCCTGATCCAAGGGGTGCCGGTCGGCAAGGTGGAGAAGATCGAACCGGGGCCCGAAAAGGTCAAGGTCACCTTCTGGATCGACGACAAGTACAAGGTGCCTGCCGAGGCCAAGGCCGTGATCCTGTCGCCACAGCTGGTGACCGGCAGGGCAATTCAGCTGATCCCGCCGTACCGGGGCGGGCCGACGCTGAGCGGCGGCGCCGTGATCCCGCTCGATCGGACCGCGGTGCCGGTGGAGTGGGATCAGGTTCGCACCCAGTTGCAGCGAGTGGCCGATCTGCTCAAGCCTGATCAGCCCGGCGGGGTCAGCACGCTCGGTGGTTTCATCAATACCGCTGCTGACAATCTGCGTGGGCAGGGCGCCAGCATCCGGGAATCGGTGATCCGCCTGTCGCAGGCGGTTTCGATCCTCGGCGACCACAGCAACGACCTGTTCTCGACGTTCAAGAACCTTTCGATCCTGGTGTCGGCGCTACAGGACAGCACCGGCTTGCTGGAACGGCTCAACACCAACCTGGCCGAGGTGACCGGATTGCTCGCCGACGATCCGGGCAAGGTCGGGCAGGCGCTGCACGACATGAGCGCTGTGGCCGATGACGTGCGCTCCTTCGTCGCGGACAACAAGGAAGCCGTCGGGACGGCATCGGACAAACTGGCGTCCGTCAGCACCGCGATCGTGGGCAGCCTCGACGACATCAAGCAGGTATTGCACGTCGCGCCAACGGCATTGGCGGACCTGAACAACATCTACGAGCCCGCGGTCGGTTCGCTGACCGGCGTCCTCGCGGTCAACAACTTCGCCAACCCGGTCAGCTTCATCTGCGGCGCCATCCAGGCCGCGTCGCGCCTCGGCGCGGACCAGTCGTCGAAGTTGTGCGCGCAGTATCTGGCGCCCATCGTCAAGAACCGGCAGTACAACTTCCCGCCGCTGGGCGAGAACTTGTTCGTCGGTACCCAAGCGCGGCCCAATGAGGTTACGTACAGCGAGGATTGGATGCGTCCCGACTATGTGCCGCCGTCGCGGCCCGCTGCCCCCGTGGCACAGCAGGCGGCTGCGGCGCCCGCGCCGGCGGCCCCCCAGACCGTGGCCACCGACGCCAACGCCGGCCTTGCCGGCATGATGTCGCCGCCGGGAGGTGGGTCATGAGCCGCCTGCGTACCGCCGCCGGCTGCACCCTCGCGGTCCTGACGCTGCTGGCCTCGGCCGGCTGCTCGGGGTGGCGCGGCGCCAACAGCCTGCCGCTGCCCGGCACCGAGGGTGGGGGACCCGGAGCCTTCGAAATCCAGGCGCAGATGCCCGATGTCACCAACCTGCAAGAGAATTCACGGGTGCGAGTCTCCGACGTCACGGTCGGCACCGTCACCAAGATCGAGCGACAGGGCTGGCACGCGCTGGTCACCATGCGGCTCAACGGGGATGTGAAGGTACCGGCCAACTCGACCATCAAACTGGGTCTGACCAGTCTGCTGGGCACGCTGCACATCGAGCTCGGGCCGCCCAAAGACGGACGGCCACAAGGGCAGTTGCACCAGGGGTCGGTCATCCCGCTGGCGAGTAGCGGCAGTTTCCCGTCGGTCGAGCAGACGCTGTCAGCGGTGTCGATGGTGCTCAACGGCGGTGGCATCGGCAACGTCCAGGACATCACCGAGGCCTTCAGTACGGCGTTCCACGGGCGTGCCGAGGATCTGCGGAGCCTCATCAAGCAGCTCGACACGTTCACCGCGAACGTCAAGGATCAGACTCCTGACATCATCGCGGCTTCCGAGAGCCTGAACGTCGTCGTGGGCAAGCTGGCCGCGAGCCAGCCGGTCCTGGACAAGGCCATCGACACCGTCCCCGAAGCGCTCGCGGTGCTCAACGGTGAACGGGAGAACCTGGTCAAGGCCGCCGACAAGTTGAGCAAGTTCGCGGCGCTGGCTGCGGACACCGTGGACCGGTCAAAACAGAACGTGATCAAGGAATTACGTGATCTGGGGCCGACGCTCGAACAGCTCGCCAACGCCGGGCCGGCCATGACGCGGGCGTTGAGCTTCATCCCCACGGTGCCGTTCCCGAGCGACACCATCGAGAAGTGGCAGCGCGGCGACTACGCGAACCTCACCGCGATCGTCGACCTCACCCTCAGCCGCATCGATCAGGCGTTCTTCACCGGCACCCGCTGGGAGTGCGACCTGACCGAGCTGGAACTGCAGTGGGGCCGCACCATCGGCCAGTTCCCGAGCCCGTGCACCGCCGGCGGGCCGAACAACCCGGGTAATCCGCTGACCATTCCGTATCGCTGGGATCAGGGGCCGTAAATGCATCTCGACAAACGCGTGAGAATTCAGCTCGCGATCTTCGCCCTCGTCGCCCTGGTCGCGGTGACGATGATGAGCCTGATCTATATGCAGTTGCCCGCCAAGCTGTTCGGTATCGGACGCTACGTGGTCAAGATGGAGCTGCCCGAGACCGGTGGCCTGTATGCCACCGGCAACGTCACCTACCGCGGCACCGTGGTGGGCCGGGTGCAGTCCGTCGGGCTGACGCCCACCGGGGTGCAGGCGGAGCTGTCGCTCAACTCGGGCACCGACATCCCGTCCGACGTGCAGGCCGACGTGCACAGCCAGATGGCGATCGGTGAACAGTTCGTGTCCCTGACGCCGCGCAGCGCGAATTCTCGGCCGCTCAAGGACGGTGACGTCATCCCGCTGGCGCACACCTCGGTGCCGCCGGACATCAACACCGTCATCGACTCGCTGACCAAGGGTCTGCAGGCGGTGCCCAAGGACAATCTCAAGACGGTCATCGACGAATCGGCCACGGCCGTCGGTGGTTTGGGGCCGGAGCTGTCGCACATCGTCAAGGGCGGCAGTCAGCTCGCCATCGACGCACGCGCGAACCTCGACCCGCTGCTGAGCCTGATCGATCAGGTCAAACCCGTGCTCGACTCGCAGAACAACACCTCGGGTGCCATCCAGGCGTGGGCGGCGAACCTCGCCACGGTGACCGGCGAACTGCAGGCACAGGACAAGGCCGTCGGCACCCTGCTCGACAAGGGCGGCCCGGCGTTCGGCGAGATGGGCCAGTTGTTCAACCGGCTGCAGCCGACATTGCCGGTCCTGCTTCAGAATCTCGTGTCCATCAACAAGGTGGCGATCACCTACCAGCCGAACCTCGAGCAACTCCTGGTGCTGCTGCCCCGCACAACGGAAGCGGCGCAGGGTGTTACGTTGGCGAACCGCGACACCAAGCAGGCATACAAGGGCGCGTACCTGAGCTTCAACCTGAACCTCAACCTGCCGCCGCCATGCACCACCGGGTACCTGCCGGCGCAGCAGATGCGCAATCCCGCACTCGAGGACTACCCCGAGCTGCCGGCCGGCGACCTGTACTGCCGGACCCCGCAGGACGGCATGTTCAACGTGCGTGGTGCCAAGAACCTGCCGTGCGAGACGGTGCCCGGCAAGCGCGCCGCGACCGTCAAACAGTGCGAGAGCGACGAGCCGTACGTGCCGCTGGGCGACGGCTACAACTGGAAGGGCGATCCCAACGCCACCTGGACCGGGCAGGATGTGCCGCAACTGCGGCCGGGCACGGCCCCGTCGGCTGGTGCGCCGCCACCGCCTCCGGTCGCCGTGGCCGAGTACGACCCGGCCAGCGGGTCGTACATCGGCCCTGACGGAAAGACCTATACCCAAGCCGATTTGGCCCACACGGCTCCGAAGGAGAAGACATGGCAAAGCATGATGACGCCGCAGCCGGGGAGCTGACCGACGGCGGCGGGGTCGCCGTCCTCGACCCCGACATCGATGGCATCGACGAGCTGGACGCCGAGGACGCCGTTGATGCCGACGGTGTCGATCAACCTGTCGCCAAGCCCGCGAAGCCGAAGCGGGTGCGCCGGATCGCGGCGGTCGTCGGGCTGGTCTTGGTGGTCGCGCTGAGCGCATTGGTCGGGTGGTTGTCGATGCGGACGCACCGCGCCGTGCAAGCCGACGAGCGGCAGACCCAGATCGTTCAGGCCGCCCGGCAAGGCGCGTTGAACCTGACGACCATCGACTGGCAACGGGCCGACGCCGACGTGCAGCGCATCCTCGACAGTGCGACAGGCGAGTTCTACGACGATTTCGCCAGGCGCTCAGCACCTTTCATCAAGGTCGTCAAGGAAGCGAAGTCGACGTCCACCGGCACGATCACCGAGGCCGGGCTGGAATCGGAGTCGGGGGATTCGGCGCAGGTGCTGGTCGCGGTGGCGGTCAAAACCTCGAATGTCGGTGCGCCGGATCAACAACCACGCGAATGGCGGATGCGCCTCGCGGTGCAGAAAGTCGGTGATGTGATGAAGGTGTCGAACGTGGAGTTTGTGCCGTGAAACTGATGAAGTCCCGCGGCGCTGACGTCGCCGCTGAAAAGACCGCTGAATCAACAGCCTCGGTCGATGAGCTGGACGAAGCGGCCGAGGCCGGTGTCACAAAAACCAATGCCGCAGAAACCACCGACGCGGCGCCTGCCGCAGGGCGGCGCCGCGTCGCGTGGGCGAACGTTGCCGTCTATGGACTGCTGCCCGCTGCCATCCTCGCGCTCGGTGGGGCAGCCGGTTACCTGCAGTGGAAAGACGTATCGCTGGCCCAATCCGACACGGCGAAAAAGGAATCCACGAAGGCGGCCACCGACGGCACCATCGCGCTGCTGTCGTACAAGCCCGAGACGGTCGACAAGGACCTGGAAGCCGCCAAGAAGTACATGACCGGCAACTTCCTCAACTCGTACACGTCGCTCACTCGCGATGTGGTGATACCCGGGTCCAAACAGAAGAAGATCTCGGCCGTCGCCACCGTGCCGGCAGCCGCGTGGACCAAGGCGACACCCGACCATGCGGTCGTGATGCTGTTCGTGGATCAGACGATGATCATCGGCGACAGCGCCCCGACGAGTACCGCGTCGAGCGTGCGTGTGACTCTCGACAAGGTCGAGGGGCATTGGCTCATCTCGCAATTCGACCCGATGTGAGCGCCATGATTCGACGGTGGAGTTCAGGTTTGCTCGCCGCGGCGACGCTGGCCGTCCCGGTGATGCTTGCCCCGGCCGCCCATGCCGACGCGACTGCATATCTGATCGGCGTGACCGTGCGGCCCGGCTACAACTTTCCCAATGCCGATGCGGCACTGGGCTATGGCTACGGCATCTGCGACAAGGTGGCAGGCGGTCAGCCGTTCGCCCAGGTGATGGGCGACGTACGAGGCGATTTCAACACCGACGATGACTATCAGGCGTCCTACCTCATCTCTCAGGCTGTCAACGAACTGTGCCCCGGGCAGATCTGGCAGCTGAGAAACTCTGCGGCGCATTACCAGTCGCCGCCCGGTGTGCATCCCTGACGAAAAGGAATCCAACATGAGGTGTCGGCAATGGGTGCTGTCGGTGTTGGCGGTCGTGCCGCTGGGTACCGTGCTTTGCATACCGCTCGCGTACGCTGACAACGGCAACACCCTCATCCCGAACAACAAGCGGCTCAACGATTCTGTCGTGTCGAACGTCTACACCGTGCAGCATCAGGCGGGATGCACCAACGACATCGCGGTCAATGCGCAGCTGCAGCAGGCCGCGGAGCGGCAGGCCAAGGACATGATGGCCAACCGGAACCTGGACGGCGACATCGGATCTGACGGCTCCACGCCTCAGATGCGGGCCGAGCAGGCGGGTTACCGGGGCGGTCCGGTGGCGCAGACGGTGGCCACCAACCCGGCGCTCGCGATCAGCGGAGTCGAGCTGATCAACCAGTGGTACTACGATCCCGTCATCAAGCAGATCATGTCCAACTGCGCCAACAACCAGATGGGCGTGTGGTCCGAGAACAGCCTCGACCGCACCGTCGTCGTCGCTGTGTACGGCCAGCTGCCCGAACCGCCGCACCGCGACGAGAAGGAGGGCGGCGGCAACAACGGCTTCGACCCGAGTCCCGACTACGACGGCAGCGACGAGCTGGAGCACGGCCTCACCTGGTTCCCCTGGATCCTGCGCGGCGTCTTCCCGGCACCGGCGTACCCGGCCAACTAGGGCACTCGCGGGGCGAATCCTGCTCAGTTGCGCACGTGCAGCTTCTCACCGTGCGGCCCGAAGATGGCGATCGCCTCGACCGGGCCGTCGACGGTGCCGAACCAGTGCGGTGTCCAGGTCGAGAACTCCACTGCCTCACCGGGTTTGATGGTGAAGTCGCGCTCGCCCAGCAGTAGGCGAAGGTTGCCCGACAGCACGTAGAGCCACTCCTGGCCGTCGTGCACCGGCAACTCGGCCGGTGGCGTGCGCCGCCGCGCACTCACGCGGATCTTGAACGTGTGCAGACCGCCCGCCGGCCCGCCGCGGGTCAGCGGCCAGTAAGTGATGCCGCCGCGGGTGTGTGATGACCCACGAACCCGCGGGTCCTCGGCCTCGGGTGCGCGCATGAGTTCGTCGGTGCTGATCGACAGCGCCGCGGCGAGCCGGGGCAGATGGTCGAGCGCGAACCGGCGCTTGCCCGATTCCAGACGGCTCAACGTCGAGATGTCGATATCGGCCGCGCGCGCAACGTCTTCCAGCGTCATGCCGCGTTGCGTGCGCAGTTCCCGCAGCCGCCGCCGGACGCGCGCCTCGATGTCGTCGTCCTCAGGGTTTGCCTGCATGGCAAATCAGCTTGGCATTTTCGGCATCGCCCGGCAAGGTCGGTGTCATGAACAACGAATGGGAATGCGTCGTCGTCGGTGGCGGCGCGGCGGGGCTGAGCGCCGCGTTGGTGCTCGGCCGCGCCCGGCGACGAACGCTGGTCATCGACGCCGGCGAGCAGAGCAATCGCGCGGCACACGGCATCGGGGGACTGCTGGGCCACGACGGACGACCGCCGGCGGAACTGTACGCCGACGGCCGCCGCGAGCTCGCCGAGTACCCGTCGGCCCAGGTCGTCGACGGTCTGGTGACCGGCGCAACGGCGCACGACGGCCCGACGTTCCGCCTCGAACTCGCCGACGGTTCCGTGCACCACGCCCAGCGGATACTCCTGGCCGCCGGCATGCACTACGAGGCACCCGACATCCCCGGGTTGAACGACCACTGGGGGCGGTCGGTGTTCCACTGTCCGTTCTGCCACGGCTGGGAAGCGCGCGATCAGGCGCTGGCCGTCCTTGCCGACGGCGACCGGGCCGTGCACATGGCGCTGATGCTGCGCGGCTGGACCGACGACATCGTCGTCGTCACGAACGGTCCCTCCGGACTGGACGACGACCAGTACCACGCGCTGGCCGACGCCGGTGTGCAGGTCGATGAGCGCAAGATCGTCGAATTCGCCTCGCGCGACGGCGCATTGGCAGCCATCGTGTTCGCCGACGGCGACGAACTGAAACGCGAGGGCGCACTCGTGGCCAGCGCGCTGCGGCAACGGACCGACCTGGCCACACAACTCGGCGTGCGGATCGCCCCGCCCGGTCCGGTCGTCGTCGATGCCGTGGTGGTCGACCAGTTTGGCCGCACCTCGGTCCCCGGCGTCTTCGCCGCGGGCGACGTCTGCGCACAGATGCCCCAGGTGGCCTCGGCGATCGCCGCCGGTTCCGCCGCGGCTGCCGCGATCGTGCAGAGTCTGGTGCACGACCAGTTCGGCCTTCCCGTCATGCCCTGGCCCGTCTTCGATCAGCAGGAGGAATCCGATGTCCGCAACTGAAACACCGCAAGAGCACTGGGAAGGCCGGTACGCCGAGAAGCCGCAGATGTGGAGCGGCCGGGTCAACGCCAACTTCGCGAAGATCGCCGGCGGCTTAACCCCGGGCCGCGCTCTCGACCTGGGATGCGGCGAGGGCGCCGACGCGATCTGGCTGGCCACCGCGGGCTGGCAGGTGGTGGCGGTCGACATCGCCACCAACGCCCTCGATCGGGCCCGCGCCGCGGCCGTGGACAGGGGAGTGGCCGAGCGCATCGACTTCCAGCACCACGACCTGTCGCACAGTTTCCCGGCGGGCAGCTTCGATCTGGTGTCGGCGCAGTTCCTGCATTCCACGGTCCATCTGGAGCGCCGGCAAATACTGCAGCAGGCGTCAGCGGCCGTCGCTCCGGACGGCACGCTGCTGATCGTCGACCACGGCGAGGCGCCGCCCTGGGCGTCCCAACACATCCATGACCACCGCTTTCAGTCCGCGGACGAGGTCGTCGCCGAGCTCGGCCTGCCCGACGAAGGCTGGCAGCCGCAGCACGTCGGTACTGTGGAACGTGAGGCGATCGGCCCTACCGGCGAAGCCGCCGTCTTGCGGGACAACCTGATCGTCCTGCGCCGCACGCACTGATCGGAGGTCACCAGGTGGTCAAACACCGGCTCGGCATCCGACTGGCCGCGGAGTCGATGCTGTTGGTGACCGCCTGTCTGTGCCTGCTGTGGGGCAGCGTCGAGGCGGTCCAGGTCCTGACCGACGCCATGGGCAACTCACTGGCCACCTCCGGCGACTGGTCGTTGGGGCCGGCCGCGGCACTGCTGGTGTACGGCCCGCAGAAGGTGTGGTCGGCCTGGGCGATCACGGTGCCGGTGATCGTGGTGTTCGGCCTGGCCCTGGCCGTCGCCCGCACCCATCGGGACGGGCCGCGCTGGCTCAAGCAGGTGCTGCTGGTGTACGGCGCGGTCGTCGTGCTGGACTCGCTGGTCGCGGCGCTCTGACCAGCTGATATCGTATCGGCGCGGACGAGTTGGCCGGGCGGCCGCGGGACCGAGAGGTTTCGAGGAAAGTCCGGACTTCACAGAGCAGGGTGATTGCTAACGGCAATCCGAGGTGACTCGCGGGACAGTGCCACAGAAAACAGACCGCCGTCTGAGCCTGGTGCGAAGACGGTAAGGGTGAAACGGTGCGGTAAGAGCGCACCAGCATTCCGGGTGACCGGAGTGGCTAGGTAAACCCCACCCGAAGCAAGGCCAAGAAAGGCCGCAACCTGGTTGCGGCCCGCGCAGGTGCCCGAGGGCTGCTCGCCCGAGCCTGCGGGTAGGCCGCTCGAGGTACCCGGCGACGGTGTACCCAGATGGATGGTCGCCGCCTCGCCACCAGTAATGGTGGCGGGGAACAGAATCCGGCTTACAGGCCAGCTCGTCCGCCCCGCTACTTCTTCACCTTGCGCATCGCCCGCGCGAGGGCCTTGAGCGAAGCGTCCAATTGCAGCCGGGCGTACTCGGCGACCTCGGCCTCCTGCTGGTACAGGATGCCGTAGGTGAAGGTGTCCTCGCCCGCGGCGTGCGCGGCCTCGGCCTGCTGCACCAGATGCCCGCGGCTGACGTAGCTGTCCTGGTGGTCACCCAGGAGCGTCTGGATGTCCTTGGCGCAGTCGGCCACCTTCGACTCACCCATGGCGGCGGCGGTGTAACGAAGCCGCTTGGCGCCCTTGCGGATTCGGTGCAGCGCCTCCTCACTGTCCTCGGCGCCGGCGGCCTCCGCGGCCTCGGCCCGCCGCACCGACTTGCGGACGCGACGGTAGGCGCCGCCGACGGTCACCGGCTGCGCGTCCTCGTCGGCGGCGGCCGGCTGGGTGTTGTCGACGACGATCGCGTCGAGCGCGTCGAGCAGCCGGAAGTACCGCTCCGACCGCATGGCCGCGAGTGACCGCCGCAGCCCGGACTGGTAGCGCCGCTGCGAACCGTCGACCAGACGCTCGCGCACCTGCCCACGAACCAGCTCCGGCGCCAGTCCCTTCAACGCGTCGTCGTACCGCTCGGCCAGCACCTCGGCGTCGCGCGCCGTGCCCAGCACGGCGGCCAGCAGCTTGAGCTCCTCGAGCACCCACTCGCGGTCGCCCAGATTGCCGGTCTCCTGCAGCAGGCTGCGGATCTTGCGGATGGTGACGCGCATCTGGTGCACCGAGTCGAAGGTGTCCGCGCGCACCGCGCGGTCCCAGTCGATCAATTCGGACACGTGCGCCGCGATGGCGCGGTGCACCTTGTCCGTCGGCTCGGGGGCCTGCTGCGGCGCATCCGCGCCCCGCGCCGCGGCGAGCACCTTGGCCAGCTTCGACCCGTGCCCGGCCGGCTTCGCGCCCGCGTCGAAGAGCCGGTTGGCCAGCCGGTCGAGCAGCTCGGGGCCCGACTCGGCGCCCTCCGAACCGTCGCCGACCAGCTCCAGCTCCCACTCGCGCCAGTTCTGCAGCGACTCGCCCGCCGTGGCGGTCACGCGGTCGTCGCAGAACTCGGCCAGCTCGGTGTTGTCGGGCGCGTACAGCATCGAGACGGTGCGCTCGGTCTCGATGCGGGCGACGGGCTGCAACGAGCGGTCGCGCACGATGGCCAGCACGATGTCGCGCAGTTCGTCGGGCACACTCTCACGCGCCGCGGTGATCGGCAGCCGAACCTCCGTACGCGCGTCGGCGCCGGCGGGCAGCTTCAGGTGCCAGCCCGCGTCGGTGCCACCGGTGCGCCGGCGCAGGGTGATCTTGTGTGCCGCCAGATCATGATCCGGGGTGTCGAAGTACACCGCGTCGAGATGCGCGACGGGCAGTTGCTCGACCCGGCCGACGGCGGACAATCCGTCGAACGACGGGGACACCGTGCTGTCGACCACCGCGAACTTGCGTTCAATCTCGGTGTGGCGGGACGGTTTACGCTTGCCAGCGGCCATGTTCACCTTCATTTGCGACCCGGGACGGGCAGTACCAACGCTGCCATCAGCCTGCCATATCGCTGTGCGTGATCGGCTGCCGATAACGTCATGACCCATGACCGAATTCGAGACCCTGAAGTTCGCCCAGTCCGGTGCCGTCGTGAATATCGTGCTCGACCGGCCCGAGGCGGCCAACGGCATGAACGACGCGCTCACCCGCGACCTGGCGGCCGCTGCCGCGCTGTGCGACACCGCCTCGGTGAAGGTCGTCACCCTGACCGGTGCCGGCCGGTTCTTCTGCGCCGGTGGCGACCTCAAGGCGATGGCCGCCGCCGAGGATCCGGGCGCGTTCGTCAAGGGCATCGCCGACGACCTGCACCGCGCCATGTCGACGTTCGCCCGCATGGACGCCGTGCTGATCACCGCGGTCAACGGCGTCGCCGCCGGCGCGGGCTTCCCGCTGGGTGTCTCGGGCGATCTGGTGCTCGCCGCCGAGTCCGCGTCGTTCACCATGGCGTACACCAAGGCCGGTCTGAGCCCCGACGGCGGATCGTCGTACGTCCTGCCGCGGCTGATCGGTCTGCGCCGCACCCAGGAACTCATGATCACCAACCGCGTGCTCACCGCGGCCGAGGCCGCCGACTGGGGCCTGGTCACGCGCGTCGTGCCGGACGCAGAGCTGCCCGCCGCGCTCGACGCCCTGGCCGCCGACGTCGCCACTCAGGCGCGCGGCTCGAACTCCGCTGTCAAGCAACTGCTGCTGACGACCTACGGCGCCGACTACGAGACCCAGCTGGAACGCGAGGGCCGGCTGATCGCCAAGTGTGCCGGGTCACCGGACGGCAAAGAGGGTGTCGGCGCCTTCGTCGGCAAGCGCAAGCCGGAATTCGCCTGACGACGAGTGTGAGGGCTGTGCAGGCATTTTCGCGGAATTGCCTGCACAGCCCTCACAGTCGTACTCAGTAGGAGTGCTCCTCGGCGGGGAACACGCTGGAGGCCACCTCGGCGGCGTATTGCCGTGCGGCGCGGCCCAATTCGGCCCCGACGTCACCGAAGCGCTTGACGAACTTGGCGGTCTTGCCCGCCGTCATGCCCGCCATGTCCTGCCACACCAGCACCTGCGCGTCGCAGTTGGCACCGGCGCCGATGCCGACGGTCGGGATGGTCAGCTTGCCGGTGATCTGGGTGGCCAGCTCGGCCGGCACCATCTCGAGGACGACGGCGATGGCGCCGGCCTCGGCGACGGCGATGGCGTCGTGGATGGTCTGGTCGCCGGCTTCACCGCGGCCCTGGACGCGGAAACCGCCGAGCCCGTTGACGCTCTGCGGGGTGAAACCGATGTGGGCCACCACGGGGATGCCGGCCTGGGTCAGCGCGGCGATCTGCTCGACCATCCGCTCACCGCCCTCCAGCTTGACCGCGTGGGCGCCGGTCTCCTTCATGAAGCGCGTCGCGGTCGCGAGCGCCTGCCGCGGGCTTTCTTCATAGCTGCCGAACGGCAGGTCGGCGACCACCAGCGCGTGCGGGGCACCCTTGACGACCGCGCGGGCCAGGGGGATCAGCTCGTCGATGGTGATGGGGAGGGTGGTGTCGTAGCCGTAGACCACGTTGGCCGCCGAATCGCCGACGAGCAGAACGGGAATCTCGGCGTCGTCGAAAATGCGGGCAGAGGAGTAGTCGTAGGCCGTGAGCATGGCCCACTTGTGGCCTTCGGCCTTCCATTTCGCCAGGTGATGGGTACGAATCTTGGTTCGCGGGGTCTTACAGACAGACTCCGGGGCAGCGCCGTAAACCTGATCAGACATCGTCGTCCTCAAATGTGTTGGTCGGTACGAACCTCGAGGCCCATATCGGGTCCCCGGGACGTTTGACGGGGTCAAGTCTGCCACCACCACACCCCCAAGGTGAACGACACGTGAAGTGGAATGCCTCACATTGGGTAAAGAGAGCCGCCTACGATCACGCCCATGCCCGGATATCAACGGCTCAGCGGACTCGACGCCAGCTTCCTCTATCTGGAGACCGCCGCGCAGCCGCTGCACGTGTGCGCGGTGCTGGAACTCGACGCCGCCACCATTCCGGGCGGCTACACCTTCGACAAGATGCGGCAGATGCTGAGCGAGCGCATCGCCGCCATGCCGCAGTTCCGCGAGAAGCTGGCCGACTCGCCGCTGAACCTCGACCACCCGGTGTGGGTGGAGGACCCGGATTTCGACATCGACCGGCACCTGCACCGGATCGGGCTGCCGGGCCCGGGCGGGCGTGTCGAGCTGTCCGAGATCTGCGGGCACATCGCCGCGCTGCAGCTGGACCGCAGCCGGCCGCTGTGGGAGATGTGGGTGATCGAGAACATCGCCGGCACCGACGCCCACGACGGCGGCCGGCTCGCCGTGATGACCAAGATGCACCATTCCGGCATCGACGGCGTCACCGGCGCCAACCTGATGTCGCAGCTGTGCACGCTCGAGCCGGACGCGCCGGCACCCGAGCCCGTCGCGGGCGCCGGCACCGCCTCCGAACTCGAGATCGCGGTGGGCGGCGCGGTCAAGTACTTCACCCGGCCGCTGAAGCTGGCGGGCGTGCTGCCCTCGACGGCGACGACTGTTATCGACACCGTCCGCCGGGCGGCGAAGGGCCTGACCATGGCGGCACCGTTCGCCGCGCCCAAGACGGCCTTCAACGTCAACGTCACCGCACACCGCAACGTGGCCTTCGCCCAGCTGGACCTGGCGGACATCAAGACCGTCAAGAACCACTTCCACGTCAAGGTCAACGACGTCGTGCTGGCGCTGGTGTCGGGCGCGCTGCGGCGCTACCTGGCCGAGCGCGACGCACTGCCGGACTCCACCCTGGTGGCCATGTGCCCGGTGTCGGTGCACGGCAAATCCGACCGCCCGGGCCGCAATCAGGTGTCGGGCATGTTCGCCAAACTCGAGACCACCATCGAGGATCCGGCCGAGCGCCTGCGCGCCATCGCCGACTCGAGCACCGTTGCCAAACAACACAGTTCGGCCATCAGCGCGACGCTGTTGCAGGACTGGTCGCAGTTCGCCGCGCCGTCGGTGTTCGGGGCCGCGATGCGGGTTTTCGCGGCATCCGGCCTGGCGGAGGCCAAGCCCGTGCACAACCTCGTCGTCTCGAACGTGCCCGGCCCACAGGATCCGCTGTACATGCTCGGCGCCGAGGTCAAGGCGATGTACCCGCTGGGCCCGCTGTTCCACGGCTCCGGACTCAACATCACCGTGATGTCGCTCAACGGCACGCTCGACGTCGGCCTGATCTCGTGCCCGGAGCTGGTCCCGGACCTGTGGGACATGGCCGACGAGTTCGCCGCCGCGTTGGACGAACTGGTTGCCGCCGCCAGCCACTGACGAGGTGATCTGATGGCGCGCGGCAACGCCCTCATCAGGTCAGACCAGGCCACATGGCACCATGGTCGACCATGAACCTCAGACGGGGGAGTCTCGCCCGCGCATCGGCATTGGCCATGGTCCTGGTGCTGGCGTCGGGCTGCAGCCAGGTGATCGACGGACGCGCCACGCGCGCGGTGCCGAAGCCGGGTGCGCCCCTGCAATGGTCGCCGTGCCAGACCACGTCCCCGGACTCGCAGTCGCGCATCCCCAAGGGCGCCGAGTGCGCGATGCTGTCGGTGCCCGTCGACTACAGCAAGCCCGACGGCGACGTCGCGCAGCTCGCGCTGCTGCGGATCAAGGCGACCGGCGACAAGATCGGTTCCCTGGTGATCAACCCCGGCGGTCCGGGGGAGTCCGGCGTCAGCGCGGCGGTGTCGTTGCTCAACAACATTCCCGACTCGGTGCGCCAGCGCTTCGACCTCGTCGGCTTCGACCCTCGCGGCGTCGGGTCCTCCAAGCCCGCGGTGTGGTGCAACTCCGACGCCGACAACGACCGGCAGCGCGCCGACCCGCAGGTCGACTACTCGCCCGCCGGCGTCGCCCACATCGAGGCCCAGACCAAGGAATTCGTGCAGCGCTGCGTCGACAAGATGGGCAAGGAGTTCCTGGAGAACGTCGGAACCGCCAACGTCGCCAAGGATTTGGACGCCATCCGGGCCGCGCTCGGCGACGACAAGCTGACCTACCTGGGCTACTCGTACGGCACCCGGATCGGCGCCCAGTACGCCGAGGACTACCCGGACAAGGTGCGCTCGATGATTCTCGACGGCGCCGTCGACCCCAACGCCGATCCCATCGAAGCCGACATCAACCAGGCCGCCGCGTTCCAGACCGCGTTCAACAACTACGCCGCCGACTGCGCGACCAGCCCGGACTGCCCGCTGGGGACCGACCCGGCCAAGGTCAACGACGTCTACCACAGCCTCGTTGACCCGCTGGTCCAAAAGCCCGCTCCCACAAAGGATCCGCGCGGTCTGAGCTACAGTGACGCGCTGGTCGGCACCATCCTGCCGCTGTACTCACCGGCAATGTGGAAGGACCTCACCGCAGGTCTCACCGAGCTGGCGGGCGGCCACGGCGACATCATGCTGCGGCTCGCCGACGCCTACATGGGGCGCGATGCCGACGGCCACTACGACAACTCGACCGATGCCCGGGTTGCGGTCAACTGTGTCGACGAACCGCCGATCACCGATCGCGCCAAGGTGATTGCGGAGGACAAGCGCACCCGTGAGGTGGCGCCGTTCATGAGCTACGGCCAGTTCACCGGCGACGCCCCGCTGGGCACCTGCGCGTTCTGGCCCGTACCGCCGACGTCGAAGCCGCACGAGATTTCGGTCAAGGGCCTGCCGCCGACACTGGTGGTGTCGACGGTCCACGACCCGGCCACGCCGTACCAGGCGGGTGTGGACCTGGCCAAGGAGCTCGGTGGCAGCCTGCTGACGTTCGACGGCACCCAGCACACCGTGGTGTTCCAGGGCAACAGCTGCGTCGACGAGCACGCGGCCGGCTATCTGGTCAACGGGACCGTGCCCGAGGCCGGCGCGAAATGCTGAGTCGCGAAAAGCTCGGTGCCGCCGGGAGATAACTGTTCGGTCACCGTCTGATTGCCGGCTTGTCTCCCTCCGGAACCGGGCTTCGGCTCGGCTGCGCGCCGTGCGACCATGTTTGCCATGTGGCGGGTGGGCGGTCGTGGACGACGGTGTGCGGTAGGGGTCGTCGGACTGCTGGTGGCCATCAGCGCCGCGCCGGGATCGGTCGCGCACGCGGCCCCCGAATCCCTGCAGTCCTTCTACGAGCAGGCGCCGGCCTGGACCGGCTGCGAACCCTTCATCGGTGACACCACGGACCTGCCGACGGCGCGGTGCGCCAACATCAGCGTCCCCGTCGACTACGCGGATCCACAAGGGCCACAAGCGAAGCTGGCCGTCATCCGGGTCCCGGCCTCGGGTCAGCGCCTCGGCGTGCTGCTGGTAAACCCCGGTGGCCCGGGCGCGTCGGCCGTCAACACCGTCGCGGGTATGGGCGCTGTCCTGTCCGACACCGAGATCGGCCGCAGCTTCGATCTCGTCGGCTTCGACCCGCGCGGCGTGGGGCATTCGACGCCGCAGTTGCGCTGCCGCAGTGACGCCGAATTCGACGCCAACCGCCGCGACCCCATGGTCGACTACAGCCCGGCCGGCGTGGCGCACATCGAAGCCGTCAGCCGCCGCACGGCGCAGGACTGCCTGCAGCAGATGGGCAGCAGCTTCCTGGCCAACGTCGGAACCGCCTCGGCGGCAAGGGATATGGACGTGGTGCGGGCCGCGCTCGGAGAGTCGCAGATCAACTACCTGGGCTTCTCCTACGGCACCGAGCTGGGTGCGGCCTACGCCGAACGGTTCCCCGACCGGGTACGCGCCATGGTGCTCGACGGCGCCGTCGACCCCAATGCCGATCCGGTCACCGAGAACCTGCTCCAATTGGCCGGATTCCAAACGGCTTTCAACGACTATGCGGCGGACTGCGCGCAGTCCGTCGGCTGCCCGCTGGGCACCGACCCGACGCAGTTCGTGGCGCGATACCAGCAGCTGGTCAATCCGCTCGCCGTGCGCCCGGGTCTGACGTCCGATCCGCGGGGCCTGAGCTACTCCGACGCGATCACCGGCACCATCAACGCGCTCTATACGAAAAAGTACTGGAAGTTCCTGACCAGTGGGCTGATCGGACTGCAGCGCGGCGGCGACGCCGGCGATCTGCTGCTGCTGGCCGACGATTATCAGCACCGTGATCAGAACGGGCACTACGCGCCCCTGCAGGACGCGTTCACCGCTATCCGGTGCGTCGACGCGCCGTTCCCGACCGATCCCGCGACGTGGGCGGCCGCCGATCAGCGCGCGCGCCAGCTGGCGCCGTTCATGAGCTACGGCCAGTACACCGGCTACGCGCCGCGCGACGTCTGCGCCATGTGGCCGGTGCCCGCGACCTCCCGTCCGCACGCACCGGCGTCGCCCGGTCCGGGCAAGGTCGTCGTCGTGTCGACCACGCACGATCCCGCCACGCCGTATCAGGCCGGCGTGAACCTGGCGCGCGAACTCGGCGCCTCACTGATCAGCTACGAGGGCACCCAGCACACCGTCGTCTTCAACGGCGACCGGTGCGTCGACACGGCCGTGGTGGCGTTCCTGACGCAGTCCGTGCTGCCTGCCGCGGGATTGCGTTGCTGACCGTAGCGCGTTGACTGCGAACTGACGCACAGCGCTGATCTGTTGCGGTAAGGGACCTTTGGCCCTGCCCCGACTGCCCATCGACGAAATAGCGTGCCCGACAGGTCTGTCTGTGCGGGAGGTTGATTTCGGTGGTGCGATGGGACGTAATGGATGCGGGACGTTTCGATGACGACGATCCAAATCCGCGGGGGTACCAAGCCGAAGACTCGATCCGATGACCGCGCAAGCGCCTGTGGTCGGACAACTCGAGGTTCGCCGTCCGTTCCCGGAACGTATGGGGCCCAAGGGCAATCTGATCTACAAGCTGGTGACCACGACCGATCACAAGCTGATCGGGATGATGTACTGCGTCGCCTGTTTCATGTTCTTCTTCATCGGTGGCTTGATGGCGCTGTTCATCCGCGCGGAGCTGGCGCTGCCCGGACTGCAGTTCCTGTCCAACGAGCAGTACAACCAAATGTTCACCATGCACGGCACGGCGATGCTGCTGTTCTACGCGACACCGATCGTGTTCGGTTTCGCCAATCTGGTGCTGCCGCTGCAGATCGGCGCCCCGGACGTCGCGTTTCCGAGGCTCAATGCGCTGTCCTTCTGGTTGTTCCTGTTCGGCGCATTGATCGCGCTGTCCGGGTTCCTCACCCCTGGTGGCGCCGCTGATTTCGGCTGGACCGCCTACACGCCGCTGACCGACGCTATCCACTCGCCGGGCATCGGCGGCAATCTGTGGATCGTGGGGCTGGCAGTCGGCGGTCTGGGCACCATCCTGGGTGCGGTCAACATGGTCACCACCGTGGTTTGCCTGCGCTGCCCGGGCATGACGATGTTCCGGATGCCGATCTTCACCTGGAACATCCTGGTGACCTCGATCCTGGCGCTGATGGTCTTTCCGCTGCTGACCGCCGCGTTGTTCGGCCTGGCTGCTGATCGCTTGCTCGGCGCGCACATCTACGACCCGGCCAACGGCGGCGTGATCCTGTTCCAGCACCTGTTCTGGTTCTTCGGCCATCCCGAGGTCTACATCCTCGCGTTGCCGTTCTTCGGCGTCATCTCCGAGATCATCCCGGTGTTCAGCCGTAAACCGATCTTCGGTTACACCACGCTGATCTACGCGACGTTGTCGATCGCGGCGTTGTCAGTGGCGGTGTGGGCGCACCACATGTATGCCACCGGTGCGGTGCTGCTGCCGTTCTTCTCGTTCATGACGTTCCTGATCGCGGTCCCGACCGGTATCAAGTTCTTCAACTGGATCGGCACGATGTGGAAGGGGCAGTTGACTTTTGAGACGCCGATGCTGTTCTCGGTCGGCTTTCTGATCACCTTCCTGCTCGGTGGTCTGTCGGGTGTGCTGCTGGCCAGCCCGCCGCTGGACTTCCACGTGACGGACTCCTACTTCGTCATCGCGCATTTCCATTACGTGCTGTTCGGCACCATCGTGTTCGCCACCTATGCGGGCATCTACTTCTGGTTCCCGAAGATGACGGGCCGTCTGCTCGACGAGCGTCTGGGCAAGCTGCATTTCTGGCTGACATTCATCGGTTTTCACACCACCTTCCTGGTCCAGCACTGGGTCGGTGACGAGGGCATGCCGCGTCGGTACGCGGACTACCTGCCCTCCGACGGTTTCACGACGCTGAACGTCGTATCCACCATCGGGTCGTTCATCCTCGGAGTTTCGGTCCTTCCGTTCGTGTGGAACGTGTTCAAGAGCTGGCGCTACGGCGAGCCCGTCGTGGTCGACGACCCGTGGGGTTACGGCAACTCCCTGGAGTGGGCGACCAGCTGCCCGCCGCCGCGGCATAACTTCACCGAGCTGCCCCGAATCCGTTCGGAGCGACCGGCTTTCGAGCTGCACTACCCGCACATGGTCGAGCGGATGCGCGCCGAAGCGCACATCGGTCGAAGCCATCCCGCGGACTAGACGGGCGACACCGACAAACGAAAGCCGCCCCGGCACTCGCCGGGGCGGCTTCGGCTTTCACCTCCGTGCTGCGACCCTCAGACCATGGTGTCGGCCGGGGGCAGACCGAACTCGTTGTTACCGAAGATCAGGTAGGCGCGCTCGGGCTCGTTGGCGGCGTGCACGCGGCCGGCGTGGGCGTCGCGCCAGAAGCGCTGCAGCGGGGTGCCGTTGGCCAGCGCGGTGGCGCCGGCGGCTTCGAAGAGCCGGTCGACGGAGGCGATGGCGCGGCCGGTGGCGCGCACCTGGTCACGGCGGGCGCGGGCCCGCAGCTCGAACGGGATCTCCTTGCCGGCGACCAGCAGGGCGTACTCGTCGGCGACGTTGCCGATGAGTTGACGCCAGGCGGCGTCGATGTCGCTGGCGGCTTCGGCGATGCGGACCTTGGCGAACGGGTCGTCCTTGGACTTCTCGCCGGCGAATGCGGCGCGGACGCGCTTGCCCTGGTGTTCGACGTGCGCGGCGTAGGCGCCGTAGGCCATGCCGACGATGGGGGCGGAGATGGTGGTGGGGTGCACGGTGCCCCAGGGCATCTTGTAGACCGGGGCGGTGTTGGTCTGGTAGCCGCCGGCGGTGCCGTCGTTCATCGACTTGTAGGACAGGAAGCGGTGCCGGGGCACGAAGACGTCCTTGACGACGATGGTGTTGCTGCCGGTGCCCCGCAGGCCGACGACGTTCCAGACGTCGTCGATGGTGTATTCGGTGCGCGGGATCAGGAAGCTGCCGAAGTCGACCGGGTGGCCGTCCTTGATGACCGGGCCACCGAGGAACGCCCACGTCGCGTGTGCGGAGCCGGACGACCATTGCCACGAGCCATTGACCACATAGCCGTCGTCGACAATCGTGGCGGAGCCCATCGGGGCGTAGGACGAGGAGATGCGGACGGTCGAGTCGTCACCCCAGACGTCTTCCTGGGCCAGCTGATCGAACAGCGCCAGATGCCAGTTGTGCACGCCGAGTACACCGGCCACCCAGCCCGTGGAACCGCACGCGCTGGCCAGTCTGCGCACCGCCTCGAAGTAGACGGTGGGGTCGCACTGCAAGCCACCCCACTGGGCGGGCTGCAACAGCTTGAAGAACCCGACGTCTTCGAGCGCCGAAAGTGTTTCGTCAGGGATCGCGCGGATGTCCTCGGTGAGCTGGGCGCGGTCGCGGAGCAATGGCAACAGTTCGTCGACGCCAGCCAGCACTGACTGGCTGTCGCGCACCGTCTGGGCAATACCTTGCTCAATTGCAGTCATTGAACTGTCCTTCCGAGGCTGGGTTGGTTGGGACCGCGGTCCGTCGTGACCGGGGTCGGGGTTTCTCGCAGTCGTAGGTTCTCCGCGACTTCAGCGCGCCAAAACTCGTTGGCGGCAGTGGTATCCACCTCGTACTCGAAGCGATCGGTCATGTCTGGGGTGACATCGGCGGCATCGACGTAAAACTGCTCGTACCACCGTCGGAGTTGGTAGACCGGCCCGTCTTCCTCGACGAGGAGCGGATTGTCGATGCGCGTCTTGTTCTTCCAGATCTCGACGTCCTGCAGGAAGCCCTTGCTGACGCCGTCGGTGAACGCACGCAGCAGCATCGTGGTCGCTCCATCGGGCAGCCCCTCGGGGCGGCGCACCATGATTCCCCATTGCAGCACAAAGGAATCCGATGTGACCGGATAGTGACAGTTGACCAGGATGGCCTCGACCCGGTAGCCGCCGTAGCTGTTGTGCAGCCGGTTGATCATGAACGAAGGTCCGAAGTAGGACGCCTCGGAGTCGAGGATCTGTTCGCCCGCGTAGTGCGATCCACCCAAGTTCACGTCGGGCCTGCCGATCGTCCGGAGATACTGGGACGCGATGTGCCCTTCGAACACGTTCTTGAAGTAGGTCGGGTACCCGAAATGGATGTAGTAGAAGTGCGCCATGTCGACGATGTTGTCGACGATCTCTCGGCAGTTTGAACCGATCAGCTCCGTGCGCCAAGACCATTGCGTCCAGCCCTCGTCACCGAACTCCGGTAGTTCGGGGATGTCGAGGTGCGGTGACGGTGCCGAGCCCTCGGGGTCATGCCACACGAAGAGGAGGCCTGCCCGGACACGTGATGTCCACACCCGGGTCCGTCCCAGCCGGGGAGCGCGTTTCGCATAGGGCACCTGCGCGCAGCGGCCGTTGCCGTCCCATCGCCAGTCGTGGAACGGACATGCGACGGCGTCCTCTTTGATCTGACCTTGCGACAGGTCGCCACCGAGATGGCGGCAATAGGCGTCGAGGACGTGCGGAACCCCCGCACTGTCGGCAAAGACCACCAGCTTCGTTCCGAACGCGCTGATCGAATGCGGCTTGCCGTCCGTGAACTCCGACAGCAATCCCAGGCAGTGCCAGCCTCTGGCGAACCGTGTGGGCGGCGTGCCGATATCGATCTCACGGACATCGGCGCTCGTCGAATTGGTCAATTCCGTCACCTCCAGGCGAGTGGCGTCTTACTAGAACGCGTTCCTTAAACCGTCGATTGGTCACCGTATGGCCAGGCAGAAGCTTGATATAGGGACTAATGGCTCTACTTTCTTGCGGGCACCTGGCCGCACATATGGCACGTTTCAGCGGAACGGGGTCCCGTAGATCGGCCTGCCGCCGAACCGGCCGAGTAGCGGAATGCCGACGGCCACTGGGCGACACGTGGCGGAGACCTCCGGCCGGCCGTGCGCATCTGGGATTCCGCGAGGCAGATCACCGGCGAAACATGCCGAAGAGAGTCCGCTTGGTAACACGGATTTAACAGCTGCTGCCTACGCTGCGGACATGGATCGCCAGAAGGAATTCGTGCTGCGCACGCTGGAAGAACGCGACATTCGCTTTGTCCGGCTGTGGTTCACCGACGTGCTCGGATACCTCAAGTCCGTGGCGATCGCGCCGGCCGAGCTGGAAGGCGCCTTCGAAGAGGGCATCGGCTTCGACGGTTCCGCCATCGAGGGCTTCGCCCGCGTCTCCGAGGCCGACATGGTGGCCCGCCCCGATCCGTCCACGTTCCAGGTGCTGCCGTGGACCACCAAGAGCACCGGCAAGCACTACTCGGCCCGCATGTTCTGCGACATCACCATGCCCGACGGCTCGCCGTCGTGGGCCGACTCGCGGCACGTGCTGCGCCGGCAGCTCGCCAAGGCCAGCGATCTCGGCTTCTCGTGCTACGTGCACCCCGAGATCGAGTTCTTCCTGCTGGAGCCCGGTCCCAACGACGGCTCGGTGCCGGTGCCGGCCGACAACAACGGCTACTTCGACCAGGCCGTGCACGACTCGGCCCCGAACTTCCGCCGGCACGCCATCGAGGCGCTCGAGTCCATGGGCATCTCGGTCGAGTTCAGCCACCACGAGGGCGCACCCGGCCAGCAGGAGATCGACCTGCGGTACGCCGACGCCCTGTCGATGGCCGACAACGTCATGACCTTCCGGTACCTGGTCAAGGAAGTCGCGATCAACGAAGGCGTGCGGGCCACCTTCATGCCCAAGCCGTTCAGCCAGTACCCGGGCTCGGCGATGCACACGCACATGAGCCTGTTCGAGGGCGACACCAACGCCTTCCACAGCGCTGATGACCCGCTGCAGCTGTCGGACGTCGCGAAGTCCTTCATCGCCGGCATCCTGACGCACGCCAGCGAGATCAGCGCCGTCACCAACCAGTGGGTGAACTCCTACAAGCGTCTGGTGCACGGCGGCGAGGCGCCGACCGCCGCGTCGTGGGGCGCGGCCAACCGCTCGGCCCTGGTCCGGGTCCCGATGTACACACCGCGCAAGGCGTCGTCGCGTCGTATCGAGGTGCGCAGCCCCGACTCGGCATGCAACCCGTACCTGGCGTTCGCGGTGCTGCTGGCCGCCGGCCTGCGCGGCATCGAGAAGGGCTACGAACTCGGGCCGCAGGCCGAGGACAACGTCTGGAACCTGACGCCCGAGGAACGGCGCGCGATGGGTTACAAAGAGCTGCCGAGCAGCCTCGGTGTGGCGCTGGCCGACATGGAGAAGTCCGAGCTCGTCGCCGAGGCCTTGGGAGAGCACGTCTTCGACTACTTCCTGCGGAACAAGCGCAGCGAGTGGGAGACCTACCGCAGCCACGTGACACCGTTCGAACTCAAGGAATACCTGTCGCTGTAACACCGTGACGGTGCGCTAACGTCGGGTGGTGCCCAACCCCGCGACGCAGCGCCCAACACAGCCCAGCGTCGGCCGCCTCGGGTTGGTGGCGCCCACGGCCCGGGCGGACCTCGACCGGCTCGGCTGGAACACCGACGCGCACGTCCCGTTGTTGTGGTCGCTGTCGCGCGCCCCGGACGCCGACAGCGCCCTGCGCGCCATGGTGCGGGTCGCGGACGCGCTCGAAGGCGACTGGGCCGAACTCAGCAAGCTGCTGGTGACCGACACGGCGCTGCGGGGCCGGCTGTTCGCGGTGCTGGGGTCGTCGCTGGCCCTGGGCGATCACCTGGTGGCACACCCCCTTTCGTGGCGACTGCTGCACGGCGACATCACGCTGCCGTCGCGCGCCGAGTTGCTCGACGACTTCGAACGGCTGGCGGCCGAAGTCGCCGGTACCCCAACGGCTTCCGCGGTATTGCAGACCTACTACCGGGACCGCATCCTGGTGCTGGCGGCGCTGGACGTCGCGCCGACGGTCGAGAACGAGCCGGTGCTGCCGTACGTCACGGTGGGCGAGCACCTGTCCGACCTGGCCGACGCGGCGCTCGGGGCGGCACTGGTCGTCGCGACCCGGACGGTGTGCGGCGACGATCCCGGGCCCCGGCTCGCGGTCATCGCGATGGGCAAATGCGGTGCGCGCGAACTGAACTACGTCAGCGACGTCGACGTCATCTTCGTGGCGGAGGCGGCGGACTCGGTGACCACGCGAGTGGCCGGCGAGATGATGCGGTTCGCGGGCGAGACCTTCTTCGAGGTCGACGCGGCGCTGCGGCCCGAGGGCAAGGCCGGCCAGCTGGTCCGCACCCTGGAGTCGCACGTCGCTTACTACCAGCGCTGGGCGAAAACCTGGGAATTCCAGGCGCTTCTGAAGGCCCGGGCGGCCGTCGGCGATGCCGAGCTGGGCGAGCAGTACATCGACGCGCTGATGCCGATGGTCTGGACCGCCTGTGACCGTGAGGATTTCGTGCCCGACGTACAGGCCATGCGCCGCCGCGTCGAGGAGCTCGTGCCCGCCGGGGTACGTACCCGGGAACTGAAACTGGGCAAGGGCGGCCTCCGGGACGTCGAGTTCGCGGTGCAGCTGTTGCAACTCGTGCACGGCCGCAACGACGAGTCGCTGCACGTCGCCTCGACGGTCGACGCCCTGGCGGCGCTCGGCTCCGGCGGTTACATCGGCCGCGACGACACCGCGAATCTCACTGCGTCCTATGAATTTCTGCGGCTGTTGGAGCACCGGCTGCAGCTGCAGCGACTCAAGCGGACCCACCTGCTGCCCGAGGACGGCGACGACGAAGCGTGGCGCTGGCTGGCGCGCGCGGCGCACATCCGGCCCGACGGACAGCACGACGCACTCGGGGTCCTGCGCGAGGACCTGCGGCGGCAGAACACACGGGTGTCCCGCCTGCACGCCAAGCTCTTCTATCAGCCACTGCTGGAAGTAGGAAACCAGTTCGGTCCGAGCCTGACCACCGCCGCGGCCGAAAGGCAGTTGGCCGCACTGGGTTACGAAGGCCCGCAGAGCGCCCTGACGCACCTGGCCGCGCTGACCAGTGCCAGCGGCCGCCGCGGCACGGTGCAGCAGGTGCTGCTCCCGACGCTGCTGGACTGGCTGTCGGACACCCCGGACCCGGACGCGGGCCTGCTGGCGTACCGGCGGATCAGTGAGGAGCTGGGGGACCAGCGCTGGTTCCTGTCCACACTGCGTGACGAGGGCGCCGTCGCCAAGCGGCTGATGCGGGTGCTCGGCACGTCGGCCTATGTGCCGGAGCTGTTGATGCGGGCACCGGAGGTCCTGCAGCAGTACGCCGACGGTCCGCAGGGGCCGAAACTCCTTGAGGTGGAACCGGATGCGGTGTTCCGCGCGCTGGTCGCCTCGGCCGGGCGGCACGCCGACCCGGTCCGCGCCATCGCCGCGGCGCGCACCCTGCGTCGTCGGGAGCTGGCGCGCGTGGCATCGGCAGACCTGCTGGGGCTGCTGTCGGTGGTCGACGTCTGCAAGGCGCTGACGTCGGTGTGGGTCGCGGTGCTGCAGGCCGCACTCGACGCGGTGATCCGGGCGCGCTCGGGACCGGACGGCCCGCCGGCGCGCATCGCCGTCATCGGCATGGGCCGGCTCGGCGGTGGTGAACTTGGCTACGGATCGGACGCCGACGTGATGTTCGTGTGCGAGCCCGTCGAGGGCCCCGCCGGGGCGGACGAGTCCGCTGCCGTGCGCTGGGCGATCGGGGTCGCCGAACAGGTGCGGACGTTGTTGGGACAGCCCAGCAGCGACCCGCCGCTGGAGGTCGACGCCGGGCTGCGGCCGGAAGGCCGGAACGGTTCGCTGGTGCGGACGCTGGCGTCCTACGAGTCGTACTACGCCCAGTGGGCGCAGCCGTGGGAGATTCAGGCCCTGCTGCGGGCGCACCGGGTGGCGGGTGACCTGGAGCTGGGCGAGCGGTTCCTGCTGATGGTGGACAAGACCCGGTACCCGTCCAGTGGCTTCTCGGTGGACGCGGTGCGCGAGATCCGGCGGATCAAGGCCCGCGTCGACGCCGAACGGTTGCCGCGTGGCGCCGACCCCAACACGCACACGAAGTTGGGCCGCGGTGGCCTGGCCGACGTGGAGTGGACGGTGCAGTTGCTCCAATTGCGTTACGCGCACCAGGTTCCCACGCTGCACAACACCTCGACGCTGGAAGCACTGGATGCCATCGAGGCGGCCCAGCTGATCGAGGGCGACGAGGCGGACATCCTGCGGCAGGCCTGGCTGACGGCGACCCGCGCGCGCAACGCCCTGGTGCTGGTGCGTGGCAAGCCGACCGACCAACTGCCCGGGCCGGGCCGTCAGCTCAACGCGGTCGCGGTGGCGGCCGGCTGGCCGAGCGGCGACGGCGGCGCCTTCCTGGACAACTATCTGCGCGTGACTCGTCGTGCCAAAACCGTGGTGCGCAAGGTGTTTGGGGAGTAGGCAGCGTGAGTGATTTTCCGTTCGACGTGATCAGCGATGCCGAATATGAGCGTCAGCTGGCGGTGTACCGGCCGTTCACCGATGCGGTGCGCCGGCTGATCGATGCCGGCATCCGGACCGGTGTCGACGAGGCCACCATCGCCGAGGCGCAGGCGGCGATCGAAGGGGTCACCGAGCGGCTCGTGACGGTGCAGCACAACAGCACCTCGACGCTGCGGAACGCGGACACCGGACGTCCGCTTGCCTACACGAATCCTGCTGTGGGCGTGCGCAATGCGATCGCCCCGCCGATGGAGATCCACCATGAGGGCGGGGCGGGGGCAGGCGGCCGGTGCTGGGCAGAGTTCGAACTGGGCCTGCCCTACGAAGGGCCGCCCGGCCTGGTGCACGGCGGCATCTGCGCGCTGGTGCTCGACCACATTCTCGGCGAATCCGCCAGCGACGGACTGACCAAGCCGCATTTCACCGGCACCATCACACTGCGGTACCTGCGGGGCACCAAGCAGGGACCGGTGCGGGCCGAGGCCTGGATCGACCGCGTCGACGGCGTCAAGACGTTCGCCCGCGGCACGCTGTCGGATGCCGACGGCGTCACCGTCGAGGCCGACGGCATCTTCATCAGGCCCTCCTGGGCGCGCGGGTGAAGTTCTACGTCAGCCTGGCGTTCCTCGACGTCAGCGAGCTGACCGAGATCGCCCGGGCTGCAGACGAACTCGGCTACGACGGCATCGCCATCCCGGACCATGTGGTGAACCTGGAGAAGCTGAGCACGCCGTACCCGTACACCCCCGACGGGCAGCGGCGGTGGCAGCCGTTCACGCACTGGCCGGATCCGTGGGTGCTGGTCGGCGCCCTGTCGCAGGTGACCAGCCGGGTGAAATTCGTGACGACGGTGTACATCCCGGGGATGCGTGACCCGTTCTCGGTCGCGAAGTCGGTCGGGACCGCGGCCTGTCTGTCCGGTGGCCGGGTGGAGTTCGGCGTCGGCGTGGGCTGGTGTGCCGACGAATTCGCTTTGATGGGTCAGCCTTTCGAGCGTCGCGGCACGCGCACCGACGAGATGCTGGAGCTGATCCGGCAGCTGTGGCAACCAGGCTGGACATCGTTCGACGGGGAGTTCTACCAGGTGCCGCGGCTCGAGATGGAGCCGACGCCGCCGCCGGTGCCCATCTACGTCGGCGGGCTCAGTGAGATCGCCCTGCGCCGGGCCGCGCGCAACGACGGCTGGATCGGCGATCTGATCACCACCGACCAGGCCGTCGCCGCCGCGACCCGGGTGCGCGAACTGCGCGTCGAAAATGGTTTACCGCTGGAGGGTTTCGAGATCCTGACGCCGCTGGCCGATGCCTACCTGCCGGAGCATTTCGAGCGCGCCGCGCAGGCCGGCATCACGGGCAACGTCACGATGCCGTGGATGTTCTACAGCGGTCCCACGGCCACGCTGGCCGAGAAGATCGAGGGACTCAAGCGGTTTCGTGTGGACCTGGGGCTGTAACTAGCGTTTACGCAGCGAGTCCAGGGCGATCGCGCCGCCGCCGGTGAACACCAGCAGGAACAGCGCGAAGCAGTAGAGCACCGCCGGCTCGCCGCCGTTCTCGATGGGCAGCAGGCCCTTCGGCTGGTGCGCCATGAAATAGGCGAAAGCCATTTCGCCGGAACCGATGAAGGCGGCGATGCGGGTGGCCAGGCCGGTGAAGATCAGGATGCCGACGATCAGCTCGATGGCGCCGGCGTACCAGCCCGGGAAACTGCCGAAATCCGGTGCGGCCACGCCGGGATTGGTGTCGACGGGCCATTTGAACAGCGTGGTGGCGCCGTGGATGGTGAACAGGAAGCCGATGACTATCCGGAAAACGGACAGGACGATGGGAGCGACAGCGTCGAGCCGGGATTCGATGTCAGTCTGAGCCATGGGTTGATCCTAGGGGGCGTCGCGCCGTGGCGCCGACGTGCGTCAGCCTTTGCGGCGGTGGCGTTATCGGACCGTCATCGGTTTGGTGTCCGACCCGTGCGGCAGTATCGAAACCCGACACGACCCAGGAGAAGACGTATGACCGATGCGGTGACCCTCGTCCGGGCCTTCGCTGCACCCCCGGAGCAGGTGTATTCGCTGTTCGTCACACCCGAGTACTTCGCGACCTGGTTCGGCACCGACCAGGTCGACGTGCCGCCGGACACGCTTGCGATGGACGTACGGATCGGTGGCCAGTGGCGGGCCGTCATGCACCTGCCCGATGGCACGCTCAAGCACTGGGCGGGCAGCTTTCTCGAACTCGACGCGCCGAACCGGGTGGTGTTCGACCTCACCGACGAACCCGAGAACCCGGACCGGCTGCCGGTCACGGCGACACTGCGGCCGACCGACGGCGGCACCGAACTGACCCTGGTGCAGCCGACGCCGGGCTGGCCCGCCGAGGGTCGCGCCGCGCTGGAGCAGGGGTACAACGCGTTCCTCGATTCCATGGATCGGCTGCTGCAGCGGTTGCCTGCCTGAAAACTGGTGAGCAGACGCAAAACTGTCCCTCTTCTTCGGAAGAGGGACAGTTTTGTTGGGGCCCTTGGTTATCCGACCGCGGTCCTGCCGTAGTTGTCCGCGTAGGCGTTCGCGACGCCGGGCAGGATCTCGACGACGGCGAAATACCGGTCCCACAGGGGTGATTCGCGGAGCTCTTCGACCGCGAGTTCGTACTGGTGTTGGTCGGCAGCCTCCCACATCCAGACGTCGGTGACCCGGGCGGTGTAGAACTCGGTGTCGATCCACTTGAAGTCGACCGCCGGGTGGCGGTCGAGGATCGGCTGCAGGTGCAGCGTGAGTTCGTCGAACCGTTTGGCCACCGGGAAACCGAGCCACTCGGGATTCGTCTTGACCAACATGAAAACCGTGAACATGGGTGAACCTCGTTCTCTCGCTTGTGAATAGGGCTGGAGAGAAGCGAAAAAGGCCAACGAATCTCTCCGTTGACCTGTGAGGTTGTCAGCACCGCGAGCAGTGCTGCTCGCGATGGTTAGGCTACCGTACTTGTTGGTGTCGGGCAAGGGCGCGGCCGGGCCGCACAGTCAGTAGACGCAAAACTGCCCCTCTCCCGGAGGAGAGGGGCAGTTCTTGTGCTCGCGACTCAGCAGTCGTAGTAGAGCGAGAACTCGTACGGGTGAGGGCGAATCTGCACCGGCAGGATCTCGTTCTCGCGCTTGTACGAGATCCAGGTCTCGATCAGGTCCTCGGTGAACACGCCACCCTCGGTGAGGTAGTCGTGGTCTTCCTCGAGCTTGTCGATGACGCTGGCCAGCGAGGTCGGGGCCTGCGGGATGTTGGCGGCCTCGTCCGGCGGCAGCTCGTAGAGGTCCTTGTCGACCGGGGCCAGCGGCTCGATCTTCTTCTTGATGCCGTCGATACCGGCCATGAGCATCGCCGAGAAGGCCAGGTACGGGTTACCCGAGCTGTCCGGGCAACGGAACTCGAGGCGCTTGGCCTTCGGGTTGTTGCCGGTGATCGGGATACGCACACACGCCGAGCGGTTGCGCTGGCTGTACACCAGGTTGATCGGGGCCTCGTAGCCCGGCACCAGACGCTTGTAGGAGTTCACCGTCGGGTTGGTGAACGCCAGCAGCGACGGGGCGTGGTGCAGGATGCCGCCGATGTAGTGGCGCGCCATGTCGGACAGGCCCGCGTAGCCGGACTCGTCGTGGAACAGCGGCTTGCCGTCCTTCCACAGCGACTGGTGGGCGTGCATGCCCGAGCCGTTGTCGCCGAACAGCGGCTTCGGCATGAAGGTGACCGTCTTGCCGTTCGCCCACGCGGTGTTCTTGATGATGTACTTGAACAGCAGCACGTCATCGGCCGCGGCGAGCAGCGTGTCGAACTTGTAGTTGATCTCGGCCTGGCCGGCGGTGCCGACCTCGTGGTGGCCGCGCTCGAGGGTGAACCCGGCGTTGATCAGGTTGGTCGACATCTCGTCGCGCAGGTCGACGTAGTGGTCGTACGGTGCGACGGGGAAGTAGCCGCCCTTGGGGCGGACCTTGTAACCGCGGTTGGGGGAGCCGTCGGCCTCGAAGGGCTCGCCGCTGTTCCACCAGCCCGACTCGGAGTCGACTTCGTAGAACGTGCCGTTGATCTTCGAGTCGAAGGCCACGGAGTCGAAGATGTAGAACTCGGCCTCGGCACCGAAGTACGCGGTGTCGGCGATGCCGGTGCTCTTCAGGTAGTTCTCGGCCTTGCGCGCGACGTTACGCGGGTCGCGGGAGTACGCCTCGCGAGTGAACGGGTCGTGCACGAAGAAGTTCAGGTTCAGCGTCTTGGCGGCGCGGAACGGGTCGATGCGCGCGGTGTTGGCATCCGGCAGCAGCATCATGTCGGACTCGTGGATCGACTGGAAGCCGCGCACGGACGAGCCGTCGAACGCGAGGCCGTCTTCGAAAACGCTCTCGTCGAACGCCGAAGCCGGGATCGAGAAGTGCTGGACAACACCAGGCAGATCGCAGAAACGGATGTCGACGTACTCGACGTTCTCGTCCTTGATCAGCTTGAAAATGTCGTCAGACGTCTTTTCTGCCACGTAAGTGATCTCCTTTACTGGTGTTACCCGCGGTTGAACCTAGGGACACGATGTTGCACGCCAATCAACCGTATGTTTCGCGGACGTTACGCGATCGGTGGTTCATGGAACCTCCGACCACACACCGCGCGGTTCGGTTGCACGAGCGCGCACGCCTATCCTGACACCATGGCAGGTGCTGATGAATTTCGGCTCGGTTCGTGGCTGTCCGGGCCCGAATCGCAGCGCCCCGTTGATGAGTCTTCGTACCCGGGTAAAGCCCTCGGTCTGCCGGAATCCGGCCCCGGTTCCCTCGCCCGATTCGGCCGTCGATTCGCCGCGTTGTTGGTGGACTGGCTGATCTGCTACGGCCTCGGCACGCTGAGCGTGGTGTTCGGCGGCCTCAGCGAATACGAATACCAATACGTCTGGCACGGCACGCCCGCGGTGATCGCCTGGGTCGTCGTCGGCACGGTTTCGGTGCGGCTCTTCACCTTCACGCCGGGCCAGTTCGCACTGGGACTGCGCGTCGTGTCCGTCGGCCGCAGCCAGTACGTCGGAATCGGCCGCGCCTTCGTGCGAATGCTGCTGGTGCTGCTGGCCGTGCCCGCGCTGCTCACCGACGCCGACGGCCGCGGGCTGCAGGACCGGCTGACCAACACCGCCGTCCTGCGCCGTTAACCCGGCTGATCGAGCAGCGCGCGACCGTCGCCCTCGACCAGGCTCAGGTCGGGCTGCCGCCCGGACGCGATCATCAGCAGTTCCTGGATCGGCCCGCGGATCGTCGGGCCGCGGCCACGCGACCAGGTGATGTCGGTCGCTTCCATTCGGACGCTTCGGAGCAGCCGACTCGTGCCCATGAGCGGTGCGAGCAGGCGCACCCGCTCCGTGGCGACGAGCGCCGCCTCGGGATCCATCGCCCGCGAGCGGCCGAGCGGGCGGACGATGTCCTGGTGATGCAGCAGCGCGTCGATGAGCGGCTCGACCGTTGTCGTCGTGGGTACGTGGTGCGTGCTCGAGGAGAACGTCGCGAAGTCGGACAGGACGCTGCCGGCGGTCTGTTCGGCTCCCAGCCGTTTCACCTCGCGGAAGATCATGGTGTTGTAGCTCCGGCCGAGGTTGCGCATCGTCATCTCGGCCAGTTGGCGCCAGCCGATCTGCGGCGTGGAGATCACGTGGGCCGCGACGTCCAGCACGGTCCAGCCGGGGCAGAGCGTGTCATGGCTCCAGTCGCCGTCGTCCAGCTCTGCCAGCGTCGTCGCCAGTGCCGCGCGCTCGGCGTGGATGTGCCGCCACAAAGTTGCTTTGTCCACGGTCCCGCCTCTTCCCGGTGAGGGATTTGTGCACGATTTTCCGCGCTGACCGCGGAAAATCGTGCACAAATCCCTACTTACGACGTGCGGTGCGCTGCATGCCCTTCATCTTGGCGCCGGCGGGCAGCGGACCCTTGGGCAGACCGCCGGGGCCCAGCTTGGAACCCAGGGCGGCGAGACGCGACTCGAGCGCGTCCATCTGCTTGGTGGTGATGTTGGCGGGCAGCTTGGTCAGGTGCCGTTCCAGCTTGGCCAGCGGCACCTGGTCCTCCTCGTTGCCGACCACGATGGTGTAGATCGGCACCTCGCCGACCAGTCGTGCGGTGCGCTTCTTCTCCTGCGCCAGAAGCGGTTTCAGGCGCTGCGGCGAACCCTCGCCGACGAAGATCACACCCGGCCGGCCGACCACCCGGTGCACGGCATCGAAGCTGCCGGTGGCGGCGACGCCCTGCGTGACCCGCCACTGGCCGCGCATGTTGTCCAGCGCCCAGGCCGCCGCGCCGGTCTGGCCATCAGCCTTGCTGTAGACCGACTTCTGCGCCCGCCGGCCGAAGATGATGAACGCGATCAGCGCGCCGAGCAGCACACCCAGGATGGGCAGCGTGATCCAGCTGAATATGCCACCGGAGTACGCGGCCATCGCGACGGCGAGCGCCACGATCAGGACGAACGCGCCGATCATGTACGGCAGCAGCCGCTTGTCCTCTTTGCGCTGAATCTGGAACGCCTGCCAGAGCTGGGCGCGGCGCTGCTTCGAGGCGGCCTTGCGGGCCGCCTTCGCCTCGGCCTTCGCAGCCTTCACAGCGGCAGGATTGGTGGTCTTCGCCATGCCACCAGGATAGATTCAGGAAACCGGTGGCCGTAACCGGGCAGCCTGGGCGTACAGCTTCCCGGCCCGGTAGGACGACCGGACCAGCGGTCCGGCCAGGACGCCGGCGAACCCGAGACCCTCCGCGAACTGCTGGTGCTCGACGAATTCCTCCGGCCGCACCCACCGCTCGACGGGGTGGTGCCGCGGCGACGGACGCAGGTACTGCGTGATGGTGACGATGTCGCAGCCCGCGTCGTACAGGTCCTGCAGGGCCACCCGGATTTCCTCGGGCGTCTCACCCATGCCGAGGATCAGGTTGCTCTTGGTCACCAGGCCGTAGTCGCGGGCGGCGGTGATGACGCCCAGGCTCCGCTCGTAGCGGAACGCCGGGCGGATGCGCTTGAAGATGCGCGGCACGGTTTCGACGTTGTGCGCGAACACTTCCGGGCGCGAGTCGAAGACCTCCTCGAGCAGTGCGGGCACGCCGTTGAAGTCGGGCGCCAGCAGCTCGACACCGGTGTTCGGGTTGAGTGCGTGGATCTGGCGGACCGTCTCGGCGTACAGCCAGGCGCCGCCGTCGGGCAGGTCGTCGCGGGCCACGCCGGTGATGGTGGAGTACCGCAGGCCCATGGTATGCACGCTCTCGGCGACCCGGCGCGGCTCGTCACGGTCCAGGTCGGCGGGCTTGCCGGTGTCGATCTGGCAGAAGTCGCAGCGGCGCGTGCACTGCTCGCCGCCGATGAGGAAGGTGGCTTCGCGGTCCTCCCAGCATTCGTAGATGTTGGGGCAGCCGGCCTCTTCGCACACCGTGTGCAGGCCCTCGCGCTTGACCAGGCTCTTGAGGTCCTTGTACTCGGGGCCCATCTTGAGCTTGGTCTTGATCCACGGCGGCTTGCGCTCGATCGGCGTCTCCGCGTTGCGGACCTCCAGGCGGAGCAGCTTGCGGTTACCGGGATCGACGCTCATGGTGTCGATGTTAGTGCCGCGGCGCCGAGCGCCTTGTCGGACGTAGCGCCGAGTGCCGCGCACACCGCCGATGCCACCCGGTCGATGACGTCCTCGGGCGTGATCTCGCGGCCCAGCTCCTTCGTCAGCGACGTGACGCCCGCGTCGGCGATGCCGCACGGGACGATGCCGCCGAACGCGCGCAGGTCGCAGTTGCAGTTCAGGGAGAAGCCGTGCAGCGTCGTGCCGCGGGCGACGCGGATGCCGATGGCGGCGATCTTGCGTTCGGGCCGCAGGCCGTCGGCCGGCAACCACACGCCGGACCGGCCGTCCACCCGGATGGTCTCCAGACCGAGCTCGGCGCACACCGACATCAGCGCATCCTCAAGCAGCCGAACGAATTTCACCACGTCGAGCGGCTGTGCCAGGCCGATGATCGGATAGCCCACCAGCTGCCCGGGACCGTGCCACGTGATCTTGCCGCCGCGGTCGGTGTCGATGACGGGAGTGCCGTCGACCGGCCGCTCGTGCGGTTCGGTGCGGCGTCCGGCCGTGTAGACGGGCGGGTGCTCGAGTAGCAGCAGCGTGTCGTTGCCGCGCTCGTCGGAACGGGCGGCGGCGAGCTCGCGCTGGAGGTCCCAGGCGTCGTTGTAGTCGATGGTGCCCAGGCGGCGCACGTCGATCGGGCCGCCGGCAGATCGGATCGTCACCGAATTGACGCTACGCCTGCCGGAGTCACGCTGCGTTGGGGGCGGTGACGTACGACAGCGCCTCGCCGATGGTGCGCTGATGGAACTCGAAGCCGGCGTCCTCCAGCGCGGCCGGAATGGCCCGCTGGCCGCCGAGCAGTCCCTCCTCGGCGAACTCGCCGAGCGCGGCGCGCAGCGCGAAACCGGGCATCAGCAGCGGGGTGGGGCGGTGCAGGGCGCGTCCCAGTGCCTCGGTGAACTCGCCGTTGGTCACCGGCGCCGGGCCCGTCAGATTCAGCGGGCCGGACAGGTCGTCGTGATTCAGCGCGAACAGCAGGGCCCGCACCTCGTCCTCGAGCGTGATCCACGGCATGTACTGGCGCCCACTGCCCAGCCGGGCACCGAGGCCGAGCCCGAAGACCGGACGGAGCCGGGCCAGCATGCCGCCCGCCGGTGCCAGCACCAGGCCGGTGCGCGCGAGCACGACCCGGACACCGGCGTCGGCGGCCGGCCGCGTGGCGGCCTCCCAGTCCAGGCAGAGCCGGGCCAGGAAGCCCGTGCCGGCGGGGGACTGCTCGTCGGCGATCCGGTCCCGCGTATTGCCATAGAAGCCAACGGCACTGGCGTTGATGAGCACTGGCACCCCGGCGTCGACGACGGCGTCGGTGAGCACCTCGGTGGGGACGATCCGGCTGTCACGCAGGCTCTGCTTGAACGCTCCCGACCAACGGCGGGACCCGATGCTCACCCCACACAGGTTGACCACGGCATCGACGTCGCGCAGTGCGCGCCAGTCGAAGTCGCCGGCGTCGGGGTTCCAGTAGACCTCGTCGGCGTTGGCCGGCTGGCGGCGCACGATGCGCACCACCCGATGGTCGGTCGCGCGCAGCGCCGACACCAGTGCGGAACCGATGAGTCCCGACGAGCCCGCGATGGCTATGACCGCGTGCGCCATGGGATTACAGCCCCAGGTCGGCCTCGAACGCACCCTCTTCGAGACGACGTTTGATGGTGGTCACGAACCGTCCGGCGTCGGCGCCGTCGATCAGGCGGTGGTCGTAGGTCAGCGGCAGGTAGCAGACCGACCGGACGCCGATCGACTCGTTGCCGCCCTCGTCCACGACGACGCGCGGCCGCTTGACGATGGCACCGGTGCCGAGCATGGCCGCCTGCGGCGGAACCAGGATCGGGGTGTCGAACAGGGCGCCCTGGCTGCCGATGTTGGTGATGGTGAAGGTGCCGCCGGCCAGCTCGTCGGGCCGCAGGTTGCCCGAGCGGGCACGGTCGGCGATGTCGACGATCGCGCGGGCGAGGCCACCGAGGGACAGGTCACCGGCGTTGTGCACGACCGGCGACAGCAGGCCCTGCTCGGTGTCCACCGCGAAGCCGAGGTGCTCGGCGTCGTAGTAGGTGATCTCCTTGGTTTCCTCGTTATAGCTGGCGTTGACGTTCGGGTGGATCTTCAACGCGTCGATCACCGCGCGGGCGATGAACGGCAGGTAGGTCAGGTTCACACCCTCGCGCTCGGCGAACGAGTTCTTGGCGCGCGCCCGCAGCGAGACGATGCGCGTCATGTCGACCTCGTGGGTCTGCGTCAGCTGCGCCGTGGTCTGCAGCGACTCGCGCGTCTTCTTGGCCGTGATCTGACGGATCCGGGTGGCCTTCTGCGTGGTGCCACGCAGGTGCGCCAGGGCCGGTGCCGGCGCGGCGGCCGGGGCCTTGGCGGCCGGAGCTGCCGGGGCGGCAGCGGGTGCGGCGGCGGCAGGTGCGGCCGGCGCCTTGGCGGCCTCGGCCGCGGCGAGCACGTCCTGCTTGCGGATGCGACCACCGACACCGGTGCCCTGCACCGAAGCGAGGTCAACGTTGTTCTCGGCAGCCAACTTTCGCACCAGCGGGGTGACGTACGGGCTGGCGTCGTCGGACGGGGCGGACGGCGCGGCCGGAGCTGCGGCCGCGGGGGCCGGGGCAGCCGGGGCGGGAGTGGGCGCGGGGGCCGGCGGCGGGGTGGGTGCGGCCGGGGCCGGGGGAGCCGGAGGCGGCGTCGGTGCGGCGGCGGGCTCTGGTGCCGAAGCCGGCGCCGGAGTGGCCGGGGCTGGAGCGGCGGCCGGAGCCGAACCGGCGGCACCGATCTTGGCGAGCTCGCCACCGATGGACACGACGTCGTCCTCGTCGGCGGTGATGGACAGCAACACGCCGGCGACCGGCGACGGGATTTCGGTGTCGACCTTGTCGGTCGAGACCTCGACCAGCGGCTCGTCGACCTCGACGGAGTCGCCGACCTTCTTGAGCCAGCGGGTGACGGTGCCCTCGGTGACTGACTCGCCGAGCGTCGGCATCACGATCGAGGTGGCGTCGGTCGCGTCGGAGGCTGCCGGGGCGGGAGCCGAAGCGGGCGCGGGAGCGGGAGTTTCGGGGGCCGGAGCCGGAGCCGCTGCAGCGGGCTCGGGGGCCGGGGTGGGCTCCGGCGCGGGCGCCGCGGCGGGCTCGGGGGCCGACGGTGCGGGGGCCTCTCCGGCCTCACCGATGACGGCGAGCTCGCCGCCGATCTCGACCACGTCGTCTTCCTGCGCGACGATCTTGGTCAGGACACCGGCTGCCGGCGACGGGATTTCGGTGTCGACCTTGTCGGTGGACACCTCGAGCAGGGGCTCGTCGACCGCGACGGTGTCGCCCTCCTGCTTGAGCCATCGAGTGACGGTCCCCTCGGTAACGCTCTCACCGAGTGCGGGCATCTGGACGGAGATGGCCATTACGTTGACTCCTCGAAAAGTCGCTCGTCACTTCGAATGTCTACAGAGCCCATCCTGTCATGCTCGCGCAGTCGAGGAGGGGCGGGTCGGGACTTTGTCCCGCTGTGTTGACACCCTCGCTGAGCAGGCTACTGTCGCATTCAAACCAGTACCGGCGGTACGGGATACTTTGAGGTCAGGCGGGTGTGGCGATGCAGTTTGTGGACAGTGCCGACGGGACGCGGATCGCGACCTACGAAGAGGGCAACCCCGACGGCCCGGTGATGGTGCTGGTACACGGCTGGCCGGACTCGCACGACATGTGGGACGCCACGGTGCCGCACCTCGCCGACACGTACCGGGTGATCCGCTACGACAACCGCGGATCGCGCAATTCCGGTGTGCCCAAGAAGGTTTCGTCGTACACCATGGCGCATTACGCCGACGACTTCGCGGCCGTCATCGCCGCCTTGGCGCCCGGCGAGAAGGTCCACGTCCTGGCCCACGACTGGGGCTCGGTCGGCATCTGGGAGTACCTGTCGCGACCGGATTCGGTGGACCGCGTCGCGTCGTTCACCTCGACCTCGGGGCCGAGCGCCGACCACACCCGGCGCTTCATCATGGAGGGTCTCAAGCGCCCGTATCGGCCGGTGCGGTTCCTGCAATCGGTGTCGCAGTTCCTGCGGTTGACGTATCAGGGTTTCTTCTCGATCCCGCTCGTGGCTCGAGTCCTGGTGCGCGCCAGCGTGCCGACCATCATCCCCCAGTTGCTCAAGCGTCTCGATGGCATGTCCGACAACCAGATTCGGCATTCGGACACCTTTGCGACCGACGCCGCGAACAGCCTCAAGGTGTACCCGGCCAACTACTGGCGCACCCTGTTCAAGGGCCGGCGCGACCACTACGTCAGGGTTCCCGTGCAGGTGATCGTCAACCGCGGAGACCAGTTCGTGCGCCCGTACCTGTACGACGAGACGCCCCAATGGGTCTCGCAGCTGTGGCGCCGGGACATCGAGTCGGGGCACTGGTCGCCGATGTCGCATCCGGAGCTGCTCGCCACCGCCGCCCGTGAACTCGCCGAGCACGTGACCGGCGCCGCGCCCACGCCGGAGCTGCAGCTGGCTCAGGTCGGCAGCAAAGCCGGCTAGGTCCGTTCGGCCGGCGTCAGGGGTGGTCGCCGTTGACGTTGACGTTGTGCGTGACCTCGCCCTCGTGGTTCACGTTCACGTTGACGGTGGGATTGCAGGCCGGGTTCTGGAACGCGACGCTGTCGCACGGCATGCCGTTGTTGTAGAACAGCCCGCCACCGTTGTTGTCGCCGTTGTCGAACCCGGGGTCGCACTGATCGTCGCCGCCCAGCCGATCGATGACGTTCCGGAAGGGACACAACTGGTCGGCGATGATGTCCTCGTCTTCGGGATCGGCCAGCGCCTGCGCGGCGCCGCCTACTCCGGCTAATTCCATGCCGATAACGGTGGCTGTGACGGCAGCCGCCTGAATCAACTTATTCATGCAGGAATTTTGGGCCGTTGAGCGGGCATGCGCGCCGAAAATGCGGTAACTGGAGCTGATCCAGCTACCGCATTGTCGCCGTCTTGGCGGACCTAGCCGTTGGCGGCGATGTCCTCCAAGACCGCGAACATGGTCCGGGTCGGGACGCCGGTGCCGCCCTTGCCGGTGTAGCCCCAGGGGCCGCCGGTGTTGTAGGCCGGGCCGGCGACGTCGAGGTGCGCCCACTGCACGCCGTCGGCGACGAACTCGCGCAGGTACACCCCGGCCACCAGCATGCCGGCGTTGCGCGCGCCGCTGACGTTCGCCAGGTCGGCGACCGTCGACTTCAGGTCGTCCTTGAGCTCCTCGGGCAGCGGCATCGCCCAGGCGTTCTCGCCGACTCCCTGCGACAGCTTGGCCACCCGGTCGCGGAACTCGTCGCTACCCATGACGCCCGGGGTACGCGTGCCGAGCGCCACGAGCTGCGCGCCGGTCAGCGTCGACGTCTCGATCAGATAGTCGGGATTGTCCTCGCAGGCGCGGACGATGGCGTCGGCCAGGATCAGCCGGCCCTCGGCGTCGGTGTTGAGCACCTCGATGGTGGTGCCGCCGTACTGGGTCAGGACGTCGCCGGGCCGCTGCGCCGTCGACGACGGCATGTTCTCGGCCATGGGCACGGTGGCGGTGACGTCGACCGCCAGCTTCTGGCGCGCCGCCAGCACGACGGTCGCGATGACGGCCGCGGCACCGCCCATGTCGGAGGTCATGTGGTGCATGTTGGCGGCCGGCTTGATCGAGATGCCGCCGGTGTCGAAGGTGATGCCCTTGCCCACCAGCGCCACCTTCTTGGCGTCCTTCTTGCCGGAACGGTAGGTCAGCCGCACCAGGCGCGGCCCGCGGGACGAGCCTTTGCCGACGCCCACGATGCCGCCGAATCCGGCGTCCTCCAGTTCCTTCTTGCCCAGCACCTCCACCTCGAGGCCCGCCGACTTGCCCAAAGCCTTTGCGCGCTTGGCGAATTCGCCCGGGTACAGGTGGCTCGGCGGGGTGTTGACGAAGTCGCGGGCGGTCGCCACGGCGGTCGCGACGTCGACGCCCCGGGCCGCGGCGGTCTCGGCGTCGTCAGCGGTGGACAGCACCGTCAGCGCCGTCAGGCCGGCCTCCTTCGGGGCGGTCTTGGCGCTGCGGAATTCGGAGAAACGGTAGGCACCGAGGATCAGGCCCTCGACGGTCGCCGCCACATCCAGCTCGGACAGCGTGGTCACGACCGTCTCGGTGCCGTTGAGGGAGCGCGCCGCCACGCCTGCGGCGCGGCGGATGACGTCGGCCGGCCACTCGTCGCGGTCCTTGCCGAGGCCGACCGTCAGCACGCTGGCGACCGGCAGCGACGGGACGAGTACGCGGGTCACCTGCTCGGTCGAGCCCTTCGCGCCCAGGGCCTTCAGTGTCACCTCGATCTCACCGGTGGCTTCGGCGTCCAGGAACGGGTTGGCCACGACCGTGGCCTCGTCGTTGTCGCCGGTGATGACCGGCACGATCAGCACCGCGGCGTCCAGATCGGACGGCAGGGCGGATGCGACGGTGACGGCGGGGGACTGGTAACCGGGTGCGCTGCTCACCAGGCCCACCCTAGTCACTGTGCCAGTCGGGCCGCCTGCTCAGCCTCTGCGCACACCTCGAACGCGGTCACGGGGTCGTTGAAGCCCTTGAGCACCAACGGCTCCCGTGGCGCGACCGGCCATTTGCCCGGCATGTCGTACCAGGGCGCGGCCACCAGAATCTGCCCGGGCTCGGCCGCGGCGACCAGGCGGGCTGCCAGATTCACGGCGTTGCCGAAGTAGTCGCCGCCGGTGGCCACCACCGGCCCGAAGCTCAGGCCCGCCCGCACGCTGATGTGGGCCATCTTCGGCCGGGGATGGTGCACCAGGTCGACCGCGACCCGCGCCAGCGATTCGGGTGTCGCGCTGACCCACATCACCGCATCGCCGATGAACTTGATCACCCGGCCACCGTCGGCGTGCACCACATCGTTGGTGATGGCGTTGAACTCGTTCAGCAGGCTGGTCAGATCGTCAGGTGTCAGGCGCTGCGTGAGCTGCGTGAAGTTGGACAGATCGGCAAACCCGATGCCGCACACCACCGTTGACGCTTCACGGTGGTCGATCGCGTCGAAATACTCTCTGGCGGAGGCGACATGGTGGCGGTGGACGGCGTCGATCATGCCGCCGATGCGCGGGATGAACTGGGCCGCCGCCCGGTAGGCGCGCGCGGTGACGAGTTCGTCGTGGGTCTGGGCCAGGTCGAGGTCGGGCAGACCGGTGCGGCTCATCGACGCCAGTGCCTCGGCCATCCGTGCCACGCTGGTACCGACGACCCGCAGGAATCCCCACGCGGCATCGTCGCCGATCGTGGTCCGCAGGTCCGCCCAGGTGCGCAGTGCCTCGATGTCGGCGTCGGAGAGCGTCGGCGCGGTCGGGTCGGAGGCTGTCAGGCCCAGCACCGCCCACGTCTGTTGAACGTCGGCCACCGGTACCCCGAGCGTGTTCGCGGCATCGGCCAAGCTGTGTCTGGGCTGCCCCGACCACTGCACGACGTCGCCCGCCAGCCCGAAGAGCCGGCCCTGTTTTTCGGCCTCGATCATCTGCTCAGCGGTGAGTCCCAGGCTGTCCAGATACTGGATGAGCGGCGCGCGCCGGCGCGCATCGGCGATGCCCGCGGCTTCCAACGCGTCGAAATCGACCACGAGACGAGTCTGACAGCTATCAGCGGAATGGCGGGGCGATCTGACCATCGACAACGCCTCGGATCACAGCCACATACCGACTGCGATCCGAGGCGTAAGCACTAGGCTGACTGGCCGTGAGCGAACTGTTGCAGGGCCCGCTGGAAGACCGTCACCGCGAACTCGGGGCGAGTTTCGCCGAATTCGGGGGCTGGTTGATGCCGGTGTCGTACGCCGGCACCGTGGCCGAGCACAACGCCACCCGCGAGACCGTCGGGCTCTTCGACGTCAGCCACCTCGGCAAGGCGCTGGTGCGTGGCCCAGGCGCAGCCGAGTTCGTCAACTCCGCCTTCACCAACGACCTGCGCCGCATCGGCCCGGGCAAGGCGCAATACACGTTGTGCTGCAACGAGTCCGGCGGTGTGATCGACGATCTGATCGCCTACTACGTCTCCGATGACGAGATCTTCCTGGTGCCCAACGCGGCCAACACGGCCGCGGTGGTCGCCGAGCTGCAGCGCGTCGCCCCGCCCGAACTGACCATCACCGACGAGCACCGCTCGTACGCCGTGCTGGCGGTGCAGGGGCCGAAGTCCACCGAGGTGCTCACCGCGCTCGGGTTGCCGACCGACATGGACTACATGGGCTACGCCGACGCCGAGTTCAACGGCGTCCCGGTCCGCGTGTGCCGCACCGGCTACACCGGCGAGCACGGCTACGAATTGCTGCCCGAGTGGGACCGCGCGGGCGTGGTGTTCGACGCGCTCGTCGCCGCGGTCAAGGATGCCGGCGGTGAACTCGCCGGGTTGGGCTCGCGCGACACCCTGCGCACCGAGATGGGCTACCCGCTGCACGGACATGAACTGTCGCTGGACATTTCGCCGCTGCAGGCCCGCTGTGGCTGGGCCATCGGCTGGAAGAAGGATGCGTTCTGGGGCCGCGACGCCCTGCTCGCGGAGAAGGAAGCCGGTCCGAAGCGGACGCTGCGCGGCCTCAAGGCGGTCGGCCGTGGCGTGCTGCGGGCCGACCTCACCGTCTTGGACGGCGACAACCCGGTGGGTATCACCACGTCGGGCACCTTCTCGCCGAGCCTCAAGGTCGGCATCGCGCTGGCGCTGCTCGACACCGCGGCCGACATCGCCGACGGCGCGCGGGTGACCGTCGACGTCCGCGGCCGGGCGCTCGAATGCGAGGTCGTGGCGCCGCCGTTCGTGGCGGCGAAGACGCGTTAGCCGCGGCGAAAACGCGCTAGCCACGGGCGATACAATCGGCATATGACCGATGGCCCCCTCGAATTCACCGTTTCGCGCGCGAGCAACCCGGCGAGCGACGAGGTAAGGGCTCAGGTACTGGCCGACCCCGGATTCGGGCGGTTCCACACCGACCACATGGTGGCCATCGACTACACCGTCGACCGTGGCTGGCACGACGCGCGGGTCACCGAATACGGGCCCATCGAGCTGGACCCGTCGGCGATCGTCCTGCACTACGCGCAGGAGGTCTTCGAGGGTCTGAAGGCGTACCGCTGGAACGACGGTTCGATCGTGTCGTTCCGTCCGGAGGCCAACGCCGCCCGGCTGCAGTCGTCGTGCCGGCGCCTGGCCATCCCGGAGCTGCCCGGCGACGTCTTCGTCGAGTCACTGCGCCAGCTGATCGCCGTCGACAACGAATGGGTGCCGGCCGCCGGTGGCGAGGCGTCGCTGTACCTGCGGCCGTTCATCATCGCCACCGAGCCCGGCCTGGGCGTGCGCCCGGCCAACGAGTACCGCTACCTGGTGATCGGTTCGCCCGCCGGCGCGTACTTCAAGGGCGGCATCAAGCCGGTGTCGGTGTACCTGTCGACCGAGTACGTGCGGGCCAGCCCCGGCGGCACCGGTGCGGCCAAGTTCGGCGGCAACTACGCCGCCTCGCTGCTGGCGCAGGCGCAGGCTGCCGAGATGGGCTGCGACCAGGTGGTCTGGCTGGACGCCATCGAGCGCCGGTACGTCGAAGAAATGGGTGGCATGAACCTGTTCTTCGTGTTCGGCAGCGGTGGCTCGGCACGCCTGGTCACCCCCGAGCTGTCGGGCTCGCTGCTGCCCGGCATCACACGGGATTCGTTGCTGCAGTTGGCGGTTGACGCCGGCTTCGCCGTCGAGGAACGTAAGATCGACATCGACGAGTGGCAGAAGAAGGCCGCCGCGGGCGAGATCACCGAGGTGTTCGCCTGTGGGACCGCGGCCGTCATCACGCCCGTCGCGCACGTGAAGTACGGGCACGGCGAATCGGCCGGCGAGTTCACCATCGGCGACGGCCAGCCCGGTGAGGTCACCATGGCACTGCGCGACACCCTGACCGGTATTCAGCGCGGCACCTTCGCCGACACCCACAACTGGATGACCCGCCTGGGCTGACCCAGGGCCAACGTGAAGAAGATCGCGAGATTCCAGTCTGAAATCTCGCGATCTTCTTCACATTCGGCGGCTAGTGGACGGCCAGTCCCAGGGCGGTCAGTGTCGTCGTGACCTCGACGGCCGCACCCAGTACGTCGCCGGTGATCCCACCGAACCGGCGGACGCAATGCGCCACCAGTAGCGCGGTGACTCCCAGCGCGACGAGCACGACCACGGGACCCTGCCACAGTCGCGGCGTCGCCGACGCGGACGCGGCGGCCAGCGCCACCGTCCACGCCGCGACCACCCACACCGGCTGACTACCGGCGACCAGCGCGCCCAACGTGCTGCCCGGCGCGGCCGGTACCGACGTGCGGCAGGCCGCCAGCGCGGCGACCCGGCCGGCGGTGACGGCGACGACGACCGCCACCGGGCTCAGCGCAGCGAACGTCATGCTCTGCGCGCCGATCGCCACCACGATCGCGGCCACCCCGAACGGGCCCGCGGTGCCGCCGCGCATGACGGCCAGGGCTCGCTCGGGCGGGCCGTAACAGCCGAGGCCGTCGACGGTGTCGGACAGTCCGTCAATGTGCAGTCCGCGGGTCAGCAGGAGCAGCACCGCCACCGCGAGCAGCCCGGCGAGCGGGCCGGTCACGTACACATGCCCCGCGCCCCACACGACGGCCGCGGCGATACCGCCGAGAACGATGCCCACCGCCGGCAGCGCGGTCAGTGTGCCCCGGCCGAACGACCGGCTACTGCGCACCGGCAGGACGGTGCTGAATGCGAAAGCCGAAGCCAGGGAAGAGATCACAATGTCTTGTCGGCCGGCTTGTCGCTGACGTTCGCCTCGCCGAACGTGGCCATGGACACCAGCGTCGCGACCGCGGCCCGCAGCACCGGCAGTGCCACCGCGGCACCGCTGCCTTCGCCGAGGCGCATGCCCAGGTCCAGGATCGGGGTCAACTGCAGGCGCTGCAGCGCCACCGCGTGAGCGGGTTCGGTCGACAGGTGGCCGGCCTGCCACCACGCCTTCGCGCCGGGGGCCAGCCGGTCGGCGACGAGCGCCGCGGCCGTCACCACCACGCCGTCGAGCAGGACGGGGGTGCGCCGGACCGCGGCCTGGGCCAGGAAGCCGGCCATGGCCGCCAGGTCCGCGCCGCCGCAAACGGCAAGCAGCGCAACGGGATCGGCCTTGACCTGACGGGCGCGGAACAGCGCGTCGCGGATGGCCGCGGTCTTTCGGGCCCAGCCCTCGTCGTCGACGCCGGTGCCACGGCCGACCACGGCGACGGGTTCGGTTGCGGTGAGGGCGGCGACCAGAGTCGTTGCCGGAGTGGTGTTTCCGATGCCCATGTCGCCGGCGATGAGGAGGTCGGCGCCCGCGTCGACCTCCTGGTCGGCAATGGTGCGACCCGCCGCGATCGCCGCGACGGCCTCCTCCGTCGACAGTGCGTCCTCGACGGCGATGTTGCCGCTGCCGCGCCGCACCTTGTGGGCGCCGATCGCGGGGGAGTGGGCCTCGCCGTCGACGGCGATGTCGGCGACGCGCACGGTCGCGCCGGCCACCTCGGCCAGCACGTTGATGGCGGCGCCGCCGGCGTCGAAGTTGGCCACCATCTGCGCGGTGACCTCGGATGGGAACGCTGAGACGCCGGCGGCCGTCACCCCGTGGTCGCCGGCGAACACCACGATGCGGGCGCGCTCGAATTGCTTTGGCGGACAGACGCCTTGGCACGCCGACACCCAGACCGACAGTTCCTCCAGGCGCCCCAGCGAGCCGGGCGGTTTCGTCAGGGTGTTCTGGCGCGCGAGAGCGGCCTCCCGCACGTCGGCGTCCGGTTTGGTGAGATCGGGAAACTGGGCGCGGGGATCGCTCATCAGGACTCCTTGACGGTGAGAGGCTGGCCGGCCACTACGAGCACCACCCGGTCGCAGACCGCGGCCAGGCGCTGGTTGAGCGAGCCCAGTTCGTCGGCGAAACGGCGGCCCGACTCCGTGGCGGGGACGACGGTCAGGCCGACCTCCGGGCTGACCAGGGCCAGTGGCGCGGTGAATGCGCTGACTGCCGAGGTCAATTCGTCGATATCGGCCCGAAGGGAGGCGCCGGACCGAGCCCCTTCCCATGCGCCGCGCCGGTCCATCGCGGCGACCAGCCAGCCGCCGATGTCGTCGACCATGGTGGCGGCAGCCGACTCACGCAAAGTCGTTGCCACGTCAGCGGATTCGACGGTCGACCAGTGCGCCGGCCGACGGTTCCGATGGGCCGAAACCCGGGCCGCGAAGTCGGCGTCGCCGTCGACGGACCCGGTCGCGACATAGCGCACCGATCCGCTCGGACCCGCCGTACGGGCGATCCAATCCTCGGCCCACTGCGACTTTCCCGACCGGATGCCGCCGAGCACCAGGGTGCGCACCGGGCTCAGTCGACCTTGTCTCCGCGGTTGACCTGCGGCTTCGGCACGCGCATGCGGCGCAGCTGCGAGGCCCGGCTGGACGCGTAGAAGCCCAGCTTCCAACCACTTTCGGTGTTGCCCGGGAACTTCGCGTCGACCCGCTTGTTGATGCGCCGGCTCAGCAGGACGCCGTCGATGGCCATGATCACCATCAGACCCAGCATCGCGACCGACAACAGGCCCTGCGTCTGCACCGGCGGAAGCGCCATCATGAAGAACACCAGCACCAGTGCCGACGGCATGAACAGCCCCAGCACGTTGCGCCGGGAATCGACGAGGTCGCGGACGTAGCGCTTGACCGGGCCCTTGTCGCGGGGCAACAGGTAGGCCTCGTCGCCCGCCATCATCTTGGCGCGGCGCGCATCCATGTCGGCGCGGCGGGCGACGCGGTCGGCCTTGCGCTCTTCCTTCGTCTTCGAGTTGCGGAGCTCCTTGCGCCGCTTGCGCGCCTCGGCCGTCGTCATCGGCGCCGGTGCGACGGGGCCGCGCTTGCGGTTCGCGCTCTGCTTGGGGGTCGGGCGGCCCTTGGGCGCGGTGGTCCGGGCCCCGGCATCGTCGTCCGAGTCGACAGTCACGTTGACGTCGTCAGCACCGCCGCTCTCGTCCCCGGAGTCGGCGTTGTCCTTCTTGCGGCCCAGCAGATTCACGGTGTCAGGTTACTTCGGTCGCCGGGCTCGGCCGTCATGCACCCGAGCTGTAGGCGGCTTAACCTGCTCCGATGAGAGTCCTCGTCGCCCCCGACTGTTACGGCGACAGCCTCACCGCGGTCGAGGCCGCGGCGGCCATCGCCGCGGGCTGGACCGTCGCGCGGCCGGCCGACACGCTGGTGCTCGCCCCGCAGTCCGATGGCGGCCCAGGTTTCGTCGACGTCCTGGCCGAACGGTTGGGCGGTCTGCAGACGGCGACGGTGCGCGGCCCGCTCGATCGCGACGTCACCGCGCACTGGGTGCTGCACCAGGACACCGCATATATCGAGTGTGCGCAGGCCTGCGGATTGGCGCTGCTCGGCGGGCCGCCGACGGTGCGGACCGCGCTGGACGCCACCAGCTTCGGGGTAGGGCAACTCGTCGACGCGGCGCTGACGGCGGGCGCGCAGAAAGTGGTCGTGGGCCTCGGCGGCAGCTCGTGCACCGACGGCGGTCTGGGTCTCGTCGCGGCGCTGGGCGGGCTGACGCCGGCATGTCAGAGGTTGGCCGGCGTCGAGGTCATCGTCGCCTCCGACGTCGAACATCCGCTGCTGGGGCCGATGGGTGCGGCCGCGGTGTTCGGTCCGCAGAAGGGGGCCGACCCCGCCACGGTGGAACTGCTGGAGCAGCGGCTCACGGCGTGGGCCCGCGAACTCGAATCGGTGGCCGGCCGCGACGTCGCCGTCGAACCGGGAGCCGGCGCCGCCGGCGGCCTGGGCGCGGCGCTGCTGGCGCTGGGCGGACGGCGCGAATCGGGCGCGACGGTCATCGCCGAGCACACCGGGCTGGCCGCCGACCTGGCTGCCGCGGACCTGGTCATCACCGGTGAGGGCCGGTTCGATGACCAATCGCTGCACGGCAAGGTGATCAGCGCACTGGTGGGCCAGGCCGGCGGCACGCCTGTCCTGGTGCTGGCCGGGCAGGTGACGCTGGACCCGTCCGCGCTGGCCGACGCCGGCATCGAGGCCGCGTATTCGATCACCGATCACGCCGGTTCGGTGGAGCTGGCCATGAGCGACGCGGCCAACCAGCTGACCGGATTAGCTACGGGCGTAGCCGCTGAACTCGGGAATAACGGCCCGACAAGGTACCGTTGATGGTGCCTGGATAGTGCCAGGTAATCGATGCACCAGGGAGATGCAATGACTGTTGAGGACGCGACCAGCACCGGTACCTCGACCGAGACCCACGGCGTGATCTTGTCGGACGCGGCGGCCGCCAAGGCCAAGGCTCTGCTGGACCAGGAAGGCCGTGACGACCTCGCGCTGCGTATCGCCGTGCAACCGGGCGGCTGCGCCGGCCTGCGTTACAACCTCTTCTTCGATGACCGCACCCTTGATGGTGACCTCACCACCAACGTGGGCGGCGTCAACCTGACCGTCGACCGCATGAGTGCCCCGTACGTGCAGGGCGCCACCATCGACTTCGTCGACACCATCGAGAAGCAGGGCTTCACCATCGACAACCCGAACGCCACCGGCTCCTGCGCCTGCGGCGATTCGTTCAACTGAGATAGCCGACCGTGCTGGTCCGGCGGTCTCCTACAGGGAGTCCGCCGGACGCGGCAGGTACGAGCAGACCAGGGTCTCGCGCGGCTGCACCAGCAGCTGGGCGACAGCCTGCAATTCGTTGTTCTTCGGTCCCGAACCGCGCGGCAGCCGGCCTGACGGCGCCACCTTCATGGTGAACAGCACCTGCGCCTGATTCGGTGACAGCATCACGATCTTGTCGATCGACGTCACATCCGCCTGACCGAACTGCTTGCGGAACGCATCACTGGCCAGATTCGCCACGGTGAAATCCGTGGCGTGATCCTTGATGCCGTCATACAGGCCGCACAGGGCATGCCGTGCCACGGTCTGCTTGTCCTGTTGCAGCAACGCATTTAGGTAGCCCTGGATGGCGGACTTGGCGGAGGCGTCGGTCAGGCCGCGATCGCTGGTGCTGCGAACCGCGAAGATGATGCCGCCGATGACGGCGACGACCGCAACCACGGCGCCGACGACCAGCAGGATTCGCTTGGTGTTGTTACCGCCGCCCGACGGATACTCCACGGCCGGTGGAAGTGTCGTCGGGTAAGAGGCGGGCGGGCCACCATAGGGGGCACCGTAGGTGGGGTTCCCCGGACCCGGCTGCGGGGGAATCGATTCCGGGTACGGATATGCGCCGTCCATGTTGTCCACAGGCTAGCGCACCCGCGCGGGTGGACCGGTCCGACTACTACGGCTGCGCTGGGTAAGCTCGCCGAATGACCATTGCCGTGACCGGATCGATCGCGACCGACCATTTGATGCGCTTCCCGGGCCGATTCGCCGAGCAGTTGCTGGCCGAACACCTGCAGAAGGTGTCGCTGAGCTTCCTGGTCGACGACCTGGTGGTGCACCGCGGCGGCGTCGCCGGCAACATCGCCTACGCCATCGGCATCCTGGGCGGCAGCCCGACGCTGGTCGGCGCGGTGGGCAAGGACTTCGACGAGTACCGCGGATGGCTCACGTCGCACGGCGTCGACTGCTCGCAGGTGCTGGTGTCCGACTCCGCCTACACCGCCCGATTCGTTTGCACCACCGACGAGGACATGGCGCAGCTGGCGTCGTTCTACCCCGGCGCCATGTCGGAGGCGCGCAACATCAAGCTGGCCGATCTTGTCGCCGCCCAGGGTGAGCCCGAGCTCGTGATCATCGGCGCCAACGACCCCGAGGCCATGTTCCTGCACACCGAGGAATGCCGGAAGCTGGGTCTGCCGTTCGCCGCGGACCCCAGCCAGCAGCTGGCCCGCCTGTCGGGTGAGGAGATCCGCCGCCTCATCGACGGCGCCGCCTACCTGTTCACCAACGACTACGAGTGGGACCTGCTGCTGCAGAAGTCCGGCTGGTCCGAGGCCGAGGTGATGAGCCAGATCGAGCTGCGCGTCACCACACTGGGGGAGAAGGGCGTCGACATCGTCGGCGACGGTTCGTTCGTCCACGTCGACGTCGTGCCCGAGAACGAGAAGGTCGACCCGACCGGTATCGGTGACGCGTTCCGCGCCGGCTTCCTCACCGGCCGTGGCGCCGGCCTGAGCCTGGAGCGGGCCGCTCAGCTGGCCTCACTCGTCGCCACCCTGGTGCTCGAGGCGCCGGGTCCGCAGGAGTGGACCTGGGACAAGGCCACCGCGCTGCCGCGGCTGTCGGCCGCGTTCGGCGCCGAAGCTGCCGACGAGATCACCGCCGCGCTCGCTTAAGCACTACGCCGAAAGTGCGGGAAATGACCGAATTCAGTGCGAATTCGCGGTCGTTTCCCGCACTTTCGGCGTAGTGGTCAGAGTTCGACGGGGTAGACGGGCTCACTGATCTGCGGCGTGACGCTGCCCTCGATGAAGATGGCGTGCCACAGCATGAAGATCAGCACCGTCCACAGCCGGCGGCTGTGATCGCTGACGCCGTTGCGGTGCTCCTCGAGCATCTGCCGGACGGCGTCCAGGTTGATGAGATGCCCGGCCTGCGACGCGTCGACGGTCGCGTAGGCCCACTCCAGCAGCTCACCAGAGCGCAGCCAGTGCCGGATCGGCACCGGGAAACCCAGCTTCGCGCGGTGCAGCACATGCGCGGGCACGATGGGCTCGAGGGCCCGGCGCAGCGCGTACTTGGTCGTGGTGCGGGTGATCTTCTGGTCGTACGGCAGCTTGGCCGCGACCGCGAACACCTCGGGATCGAGGAACGGCACCCGCAGCTCCAGTGAATTGGCCATGGTCATCTTGTCGGCCTTGACCAGGATGTCGCCGCGCAGCCAGGTGAACAGGTCCAGATGCTGCATGCGCGCCACCGGGTCCCAGCCCGCGGACTCGGCGTAGATCGGCGCCGTCACATCGGTGTGGGTCCACTCCGGGTTGAACTGCGCCAGGGTCGCCTGCAGCTGCTCGTCGGAGAAGCTGCGGGCGTTGCCGTAGTAGCGCTCCTCGAGCGTCAACGACCCGCGGTGCAGCAGGCTCTTGCCGCGCATACCGTCCGGCAGCGACTTCGAGGCCTTGCCGAGCCCGCGCCGCAGGCCCCGCGGGACGCGGTCGAAAGCCTTGAGGGACAACGGTTCCCGGTAGATGGTGTAGCCGCCGAAGAGCTCGTCTGCGCCCTCGCCGGAGAGCACCACCTTGACGTGCTTGCGGGCCTCGCGGGCGATGAAGAACAGCGGCACCAGCGCCGGGTCGGCCACCGGCTCGTCCAGGTACCAGACGATCTCGGGCAGCGCCGCGACGAACTCGGCCTGGCTGACGACCTTGGTCACGTGCCGCGCCCCGATGGCCTCGGCGGAGGCGACGGCCACGTCGACCTCCGAAAAGCCTTCGCGCTCAAAGCCCGTCGTGAAGGTGATCAGCTTGGGGTTGTGCCGCATCGCCAGCGCGGCGATCGCGGTGGAGTCGATGCCGCCGGACAGGAATGCGCCGACGGTGACGTCGGCCCGCATGTGCTTGGCGACCGAATCCTCCAGGACGGCGGTGATCTCGTCGTACCGCGCCTGCTCCTGCCCTGTGACAAATGGCACAGCGGCGAACTTCGGCTTGAAGTAGCGCGTCACCTCGGGCTGCTGGCCCGGGCGGATACGGGCGTAGCTGCCCGACTCCAGCCGGCGGATCCCGCGCTGCAGCGTCTCGGGTTCGGGCACGTACTGCAGCACCGTGTAGTGCTGGACGGCGCGCTCGTCGATGCTCAGGTCGACGCCGGCGCGGGCCGCCAGGTCGAGGATGCACTTCTTCTCGCTGCCCACGATGGTGCCGCCGGGGCCCGTCGCCAGATACAGCGGCTTGATGCCGAAGGGGTCGCGCGCGCAGAACAGCTCGCGGGTCTCGGTGTCCCACAGCGCGAAGGCGAACATCCCGCGCAGGCGGTTCAGCGCCGTGGTGCCCCAGTAGTGGTAGGCGGCGACGATCGCCTCGCTGTCGCCCTCGGTGGCGAACTCGGCACCGAACTCGGCGCGCAGTTCCTCACGCAGCTCGAGGTAGTTGTAAATCTCGCCGTTGAACACCAGCGCGTAGCGGTTCGGGGCCTCGGGCGGACCCCAGCGGAGCGGCTGGTGGCTGTGTGCGATGTCGATGATCGACAGCCGGTTGAAGCCGAGGACGACGGTGTGATGACCGTCGGTCGGATCGCTGTCGTCGGCCCAGGCGCCCGACTCGTCCGGACCCCGGTGACGCATCGGATGCGTGGCATCCGAGACCGCGTTCACGAGGTCAGTGGAATGGTCGGCAACAGGGTCGGCCAGATAGGCCAGCAGTCCGCACACGGCGCCAGTATGCCTGTTCAGGCAGGTGAACTCAGAACCGACGCTGCCGATTGGCCGGTCGCTTCGCTCGGCGCTGCGGGCGTGGTCTACGCTGCGTAGTATTCGACCGGCTTGACCGACCTCTAGGAGGGCCTCAACGTGACCGCTCGCGGGCTCCGTTTGGTGGCGTTGTCCGCCATTCTCGGCGCGTCGACGCTGCTGCTCAGCGGATGCAGCTGGCAGACCGTATTCGGCCTGGGCTGGCCGGAGGGTATTACCCCCGAAGCCCACGCCAACCGTGACCTCTGGGTCTGGTCGGTCATCGCCTCGTTCGTCGTCGGCGCCATTGTGTGGGCGCTGATCTTCTGGGCCATGGCGTTCCACCGCAAGAAGAAGACGGACACGGAGCTGCCGCGCCAGTTCGGCTACAACATGCCGCTGGAGCTGGTGCTGACCGTCGTGCCGTTCCTCATCATCTCGGTGCTCTTCTACTTCACCGTCGTGGTGCAGGAGAAGATGATGGACCACAGCAAGCCTGCTGAGGTCACCATCGACGTCACCGCGTTCCAGTGGAACTGGAAGTTCGGCTACCAGAAGGTTGCCTTCAAGGACAACACCTTCTCTTACGACGGCGCCGACGCGGCCCGTAAGGAAGCCATGAAGTCCAAGCCCGAGGGCAAGGACGAGCACGGCGAGGAGAAGGTCGGCCCGATCCGCGGCGAGAACCCCGAGGACCGCAGCTACCTGAACTTCGACAAGGTCGAGACCATCGGCACCAGCACCGAGATTCCGATCCTGGTCCTGCCGAAGGGCAAGCGCATCGAGTTCCAGATCGCCTCGGCCGACGTCATCCACGGCTTCTGGGTGCCGGAGTTCCTGTTCAAGCGGGACGTCATCCCGAACCCCGAGGCCAACCACTCGGACAACATCTTCCAGGTCACCGAGATCGAGAAGACCGGTCCGTTCGTCGGCCGCTGCACCGAGATGTGCGGTACGTACCACTCGATGATGAACTTCGAGGTGCGCGTCGTGGAGCCGGAGCAGTTCAAGGCCTACCTGCAGTACCGCATCGATCACCCGAAGGCGACCAACGCCGACGCCCTGGTGTCGATCGGCCTGCCGCCGGTGGCCCAGACGACCCATCCGTTCGACTCTCGCCGCGGCGAGCAGGTCGGTTCGCCGGCTCAGGCGAGCAAGTAGGGGATACGCCATGCATATCGAAGCCCGACTTTTCGAGATTCTGACTGCCTTCTTCGCCTTGGCGACCGTCGGCTACGGCGCGCTGACCGCGCTGTACGCGAACGGTGGCATCGAGTGGGCCGGCACCACCGCGTTGGTGCTGACCACCGGCCTGTCGCTGATCATCGGCACGTTCTTCCGGTTCGTGGCCCGTCGCCTCGACACCCGGCCCGAGGACTACGAAGACGCCGAGGTCTCCGACGGCGCCGGCGAGCTGGGCTTCTTCAGCCCGCACAGCTGGTGGCCGCTGCTGATCGCGCTGTCGGCCTCGACCACCGCGGTCGGTATCGGCCTGTGGCTGCCCTGGCTGATCGTCGCCGGCGTCTGCTTCGTGCTGGCCACCGTTGCCGGCCTGGTTTTCGAGTACTACACCGGCCCCGAGAAGCACTGACACATACGGCCCCTGTGACCTGATCGCTCTGCGGTCAGGTCACAACCGTATGTCAGATGGTCCTCTGGCACCGTCCGGTACGGCCATGCCGGGCCCATGTTGGGTAATGTCTGCCGAAGGCTGGAATGTCGCCGTAGGCGGTGTTCCCCAGCTGCAGCGACACAGTGGTCGAGAGGGATAGGCGTACGTGAGCGGGTCACATTCCCCGGGCTCGGATGATGCGGCCCGGGAGCCATCGGGCGCCGGTGAAGGCACCGGCGAAACCGAGATCTATTCGCAGGCCTACTCTGCGCCCGAATCCGAGCACTTCACCATCGCGCCGTACGTGCCACCGGAGCCCGCGCTGTACGACTACGACAGCTACGAGGCCAAATCCGAAGCTGACGACACCCCGCCGCCGCGGTGGCCGTGGGTCGTCGGCGTCGTCGCGATCATCGCCGCCATCTCGCTGGTGGCGTCCGTCGCCATCCTGGTGACCCGCAACACCGACTCGGAGAATGTGGCGACGCCGTCGACGAGCACCACGTCGGCGCCGCCGTTCCAGGACGAGTTCACCACCACGACCACACCGCCGCCTCCGCCCACGACAACCGAGCCGCCCCCGCCGCCACCACCGCCGCCTCCGTCGACGGTGACCGTGACCCAGCCGCCGCCGCCACCGCCGTCGGAAGAGCCGCCGCCTCCGCCGCCCAGCACCGCCGCGGCCGCGCCGCCGGCGACGACGTCGGCGCCGCCGACCGGGCCGCGGTATGTCACGTACCGGATTTGGGGCACGAAGGCGCCGCTGGACCGGATTTCGGTGACGTACACCGATGCCGCGGGACGCCAGCGCACCCAGCAGAACGTCTACATCCCGTGGATGATCACTCTGACACCGATCTCGATGTCCGACGTGGGCTCGGTGCAGGCCTCCAGCCTCCTGCGGCTGAGTCACCTGAACTGTTCGATTGTGACCAGCGACGGCCAGACGCTGGCCTCGCAGACAAACGATGATTGGCAGACGAGCTGTTAAATGCCGTACAACGCTGAGACTTCAACCCGGTCGCGAGTGACCGGCGGCAGCCCCGACCAGTTGGACCGTCTTCTGCTCGGTGGCTCTGTGGCCCTGTGGTTGGCGGCCCTGGGCGCCGGGGTGGCCGCTGTCGTCGCGATGGTGGACCTTGGTACCCGGCACCCGTCGGGTGCGGCGTCGTCGCACACGCCGTGGCTGCTGTACTCCGTCATCGCGGTGTCCGCGGCGGTGATCGTGGGCGCCATCCCGCTGTTGTTGCGTGCCCGTCGCGGTGGGGCGGCACCGTTGCCGCTGCTCGGGGGCGGTCCGTCCGAGGGCGACGACCGTCGTCCCGCCGGTGAACTCCCGCAGAGTGCGTTGCGCTCCTTCGACGATCCGGTCGTGCGCCGCTATTCGGCGTCGCCGGCGACCAGCATGCTCGGGTTTCCGGTGGCGGCGGTGGATCAGCTGTGGCTGCGCTGCACGCTCGGGATCGCCGCGGCCATGGGCGGCGCGACGTTGTTCGTCTTCCTCGGCGCGTACATGCTGGCCGACCGCCACGACGAGTTGGCCTGGATCCTGTACGGCCTCGCAGTCGTCATCACCGTCGCCATGGTCGCCATTCCCTGGTACTGCCTGCGCGGTCTGCACGCCGTGCTGGAGGCGTCGGCAGAGGACGCCCGCGCAGCCTGACGCTCAGCGCTGCGCGAAGGCGCGGATGGTGCGTCGCGCTGTCTCACTGAGATACGCGGGTGTCACCGCGTCCACGGTGAACAGGGAGCGGAAATACACCGGGCCGGCGGCCATCTCCAGCACTGCGCGCGGATCGGTGCCCGGCGGAAGTTCGCCGCGGGTGATCGCGCGGTCGACGACCGCGCCACTGCGCCGGAAGCGTTCCTCCCAGAACCTGGTCTGCATGGTCCGCACGCGCGGCTGTGCGTCGAATTCCCTTGGCTCACCGCGCCGTACATGATCGCTCAGCACCGGTGGCACCTGGCGTGCGAGTTCGGCAACTGGATCGAGGCGGCGTTCGCCGCAAACGGTTAGCTCGGCGTTCCCGCCCCGTCGAGCCTGTGCTGAGGACGCACGGCACTCGACTTTTCTCACCCTCAGCGCAGACGCAACGCAAGAAAAACGGGTGGGGTAGGGGAGTGGGACCCGAAAACGACTTCGGCCCGGTCTGGTGGAAACCAGACCGGGCCGAAACCGTAGATCGAACTAGTGATGCCCGTTGGAGCCGTTGGGCGAGATTTCGTCCTGGTATTCCTTGAGGGCGGTTAGTGCCTTGTGCTCGGCGGCGTGTTCGGCGTCGGCCAGGGCTTCCTGTTCGACGGCGGAGTCGGCGAACAGGAAGCTGCCGGTGCCGGGGGAGCCGGCGGAGCCGAGCTTGTTCATGCGCTTGGGCAGTGCGGCACCCTGGTATTCCAGCGGGATGGGGTGGCCGTGGTCGTCGACCGGGCCCAGCGGCTGGTGCAGCTCGACGTACGCGCCGTGCGGCAGCCGCTTGATGATGCCGGTCTCGATGCCGTGCTCGAGGACGGCGCGGTCGCTGCGCTGCAGACCCACACACCAGCGGTAGGTCAGGTAGTAGACCACTGCGGGCAGAACGACCATGCCGATGCGGCCGATCCAGGTGGTGGCGTTCAGGGAGATGTCGAATTTGAGCGCGATGATGTCGTTCATCGCGGCCAGGGTGAGCACCATGTAGAACGCGATGGCCATGGCACCGATGGCGGTGCGGACCGGGACGTCACGCGGACGCTGCAGCAGGTTGTGGTGGGCGTCGTCGCCGGTGAACTTCTTCTCCAGGAACGGCCAGGCGATCAGCAGACCGAACACCAGACCCATGATCACGGCGACACCCATGACGGCGGGGATGGTGTGGCCGAAGGGGTAGAACTCCCAGGCCGGCCAGATACGGGCCAGGCCTTCGGTCCACATCATGTAGAAGTCGGGCTGGCTACCGGCGGACACCTGCGAGGGCTTGTAGGGGCCCAGTTCCCAGATCGGGTTGATCTGCAGCAGACCACCCATGATGCCCAGGATGCCGGTCACCAGCGCGAAGAACGCGCCACCCTTGATCGCGAACACCGGCATGACGCGCACGCCGACGACGTTCTTCTCGGTGCGGCCGGGGCCGGGGAACTGGGTGTGCTTCTGGAACCACACCAGCGCCAGGTGGGCGCCGATCAGGGCCAGGATGATGCCCGGGATCAGCAGGATGTGCAGGGCGTACATGCGCGGGATGATGATGTTGCCCGGGAAGTCGCCACCGAACAGGGCCCAGTGCATCCAGGTGCCGATGACCGGGATACCCAGGGTGATGGAGGACAGGGCGGCGCGCAGACCGATACCGGAGAGCAGGTCGTCGGGCAGCGAGTAGCCGAAGTAACCCTCGAACATGGCCAGGATCAGCAGCACCGAGCCGATCATCCAGTTGGCCTCACGCGGGCGGCGGAACGCACCGGTGAAGAAGATGCGCGCCAGGTGCACCATGATCGATGCGGCGAACATCAGCGCGGCCCAGTGGTGAATCTGGCGGACGAACAGACCGCCGCGGACCTCGAACGAGATCTCCAGGGCCGATTCGTAGGCACGCGACATCTGCACGCCGCGCAGCGGCTGGTAGACGCCGTTGTAGATGACCTCGGTCATCGACGGATCGAAGAACAGGGTCAGGTACACACCGGTGAGCAGCAGCACGAGGAAGCTGTACAGCGCGATCTCACCGAGCATGAAGGACCAGTGCGTCGGGAAGACCTTGTTCAGCTGCCGGCGTACGGCGGCCGACGGGTGGTACCGCGAGTCGATCGCGTCGCCTTGTGCGGCAGCGATGTCAGCGAGCTTGGGACTCATGATTTGCGCTCCCAGAATGCCGGTCCGACGGGTTCGATGAAGTCGCCGTTGGCGACCAGGTAGCCCTCTTTGTCAATCGTGATCGGCAGCTGCGCCAGGGCGCGGGCCGCCGGACCGAAGATCGGCCGCGCGAAGTGCAGCGCGTCGAACTGCGACTGATGGCAGGGGCACAGGATGCGGTAGGTCTGCTGCTCGTACAGCGACGAGGGGCAGCCCAGGTGCGAGCACACCTTGGTGTAGGCGAAGAAGTCGCCGAAGTTGAAGCTCTCCTGGCCCTTGCGCTTGACCACGCGGGACAGGTCCTCGGGCTTGATGCGGATGAGCATCACCGGGTTACGCACACCGAGTGCGATCTTCGACAGCTTCTCGTGCGACTCGAGGGTGGTGCCGTCGCCGTCGGACTCACGCCACGGGAACACGGTCTCCATGCCGCCCGCGTCGATGTCCTCGGGACGCATCTTCACGAAGGGGGACTCACCCGGCAGGCCGGTGGCCCGAGCCAGGTAGATGGTCTCGCCGTGGAAACGCGGGGTCCAGCCGGACGTCCACAGGACGGCCTTCTTGCCCTCGGCGGTCGGCACGACCGGCTTCCACGGGTTCTTGATCAGACCGCCGATGAAGGCGACCGCGGTGCCCAGGCCGAACGCACCCAGGCCGACGCCGAGCGACAGGCCGATCAGCTTGCGGCGCTTGAGGGTCGAGCCCTCCAGCGCGTCGGTCAGGTTGGCCGCGACGGTGGCGCGGTGCACCTCGGGGGAGGCGCCGTCGTGGCGGTCCTGGATCGAGATTTCCTCGGGGATGAACTTCTTCTGGAAGAGCACCGCGCCGATGCCGATCGCCAGGATCGACAGACCGAACGTCAGGCCGTACAGCGGGGTCGCGAGCGAGTAGATGAACTCGCCCTCGGACTCGAACGGCTTGTACTCCCACGGCCAGAACAGGAACACCAGCAGCAGGGCCAGGCCGGACAGGCCACCGAGCAGCAGCCAGGCCGCGACCTGACGCTCGGCGCGCTTCTCGGCCTTGGTGCCCTCGACGGGCCAGCGGGGTTCCTTGAAGACGGTCGTGACGCCGTCGATCTTTCCGCCCAGTTCGACGAGCTCCTCGCGCGACATCTCGCGCAGCTCATCGTCACTGGGAATGTTCACGTTCTCGCTCATGCGCGAGCTCCGATCCACATAGCCGCGCCGATCACGGCGACCATCCCGATAATCCACATCGCCATGCCCTCGGGCGCGGGGCCGAAGCCGCCGAGGCCGTAGCCGCCCTGGCTGCGGGCATTCGCCGACTCGTGGACGTAGGCGACGATGTCGCGCTTCTCTTCCGGGGTCAGCTGACGATCCGAGAACTTGGGCATGTTCTGCGGGCCGGTGAGCATGGCGGTGTACACCTGCGCCGGCACTTCGGCAGCCTTGCCGAGGTCGGGCGCGTACTTGCCCGACGACAGTGCGCCGCCCTTGCCGGTGAAGTTGTGGCAGGACGCGCAGTTCAGGCGGAAGAGGTCGCCACCGCGGGCGACGTTCTCACCGAGGAACGAGTGCTGGTTGATCTGGCCGTTGGCGTCACGCGGAACCTGGGGGCCGCCGCCGTTGGCCTGGATGTAGGCACCGAGGGCGTCGATCTGGTGCTCGTCGAACGCCGGGTCCTTGCGGGGTGCCTGGGCCTCACCGCGCATGGCGGGCATGCGGCCGGTGGACACCTGGAAGTAGACGGCCGCGTCGCCGACGCCGATGAGGCTCGGGCCGCGGTCGGTCACACCCTGCAGGTTGGCGCCGTGGCAGGAGACGCACGACGTCTCGAACAGCTGCTTGCCGGTGCGCAGCAGAGCCAACTGCGACTCGTCGGCCTTCGCGACCTGGGGCCGCGGCGTCAGGGTGGCCGCCAGGCCACCAGCGACTAGAAGTCCGAGCAGCAGCAACATGGCTGCTGAAAGGCGCCGGTGTAACCGACGGCGGGACTTGCTGGTCATCGAACCCCTTCTCATCGACGAGTTGGTCAGGAAGCGCATCGGCGAGCCGATCATCGAACGAAGTAGATGGTGGCGAACAGGGCGATCCACACGATGTCGACGAAGTGCCAGTAGTAGGACACAACGATGGCAGCGGTGGCCTGGGCCGGGGTGAACTTGCTCATCTTCGTGCGGGCCAGCAGGTAGATGAACGCCACCAGACCGCCGATGACGTGCAGGCCATGGAAGCCGGTCGCCAGGTAGAACACCGAACCGTAGGCGCTGCTCGGGATCGTGGTGCCTTCGCTGACGAGCATGAAGTACTCGAACGCCTGGCCACCGACGAAGAACGTGCCCATCAGCAGCGTGATGACGTACCACCGGCGCAGGCCGAAGACGTCACCGCGCTCGGCGGCGAACACACCCATCTGGCAGGTGAACGACGACGCGATCAGCACCAACGTCACCGGAACGGCCTCGGCCAGGTTCAGGTGCGTGGGGGGAGGCGGCCATACGCCGCCTGCCTGGGCGCGCGCGGTGAAATACATTGCGAACAGTCCAGCAAAGAACATCAACTCACTGGAAAGCCACACAATGGTGCCGACACTGACCATATTCGGCCGGTTCAGCGAATGCACCCGCGACGTGATCGCGGTTCCGGAGGTACCTACAGCGCTCGTCACAGCGGTAAGTATGACGCTTTGTAGTTGTTGAACTCCACCCGGGTGCCGACATTGGCCATAATCGGGTCCGTGCCTACCACCGATCCTCATCAGGAACCGACCACCGACGGGCCCCTGTGGCCCCAGATCCTGGGCCGGTTGACCACCGGCCAGAACCTTGCCGCGGGTCAGGCGGGGTGGGCAATGGACCAGGTCATGACGGGTACTGCCACCCCGGCGCAGATCGCTGCATTCGCCATTGCGATGAAGATGAAGCGACCCACCTCTGCGGAGGTGTCCGAACTCGCCGATGTGATGTTGCGACACGCCCGAAAAGTGCCCGCCGACGCGCTCGCCGCGATCGGCAATGACGTTGTCGACATCGTGGGGACCGGTGGGGACGGCTCCAACACCGTCAACCTCTCCACGATGGCGTCGATCGTCGTCGCCGCGTGCGGGGTGCCGGTGATCAAACACGGCAACCGGGCGGCGTCGTCGTTGTCGGGTGGTGCCGACACCCTGGAGGCCCTGGGCGTCCGGATCGACCTGTCGCCGGGCGACGTGGCCCGCTCGGTCGCCGAGGTGGGCATCGGGTTCGCCTTCGCTCCGCAGTTCCATCAGTCCTACCGGCACGCGTCCTCCGTACGCCGGGAGATCGGGGTACCGACGGTCTTCAATCTCCTGGGGCCCCTTACGAATCCGGCGATGCCGCGCGCCGGCCTCATCGGCTGCGCCTGGGCGGAGCTGGCCGAGGTGATGGCCGGGGTGTTCGCCGCGCGCGGTTCCAGCGTCCTGGTTGTGCACGGCGACGACGGGCTCGACGAACTGACCACCACGACGACGAGCACCATCTGGCGCGTGCAGGCCGGCACCGTCGAGCGGCTGACGCTGGACCCGAAGGCGTTCGGTTTCGCGCGCGCCGACCTGAGCGAGTTGCGCGGCGGTGACGCCAAGGCCAACGCGGAGTCGGTGCGGGCGGTGTTCGCGGGCCAGAAGGGTCCGGTCCGGGATGCCGTGGTGCTCAACGCCGCGGGGGCCATGGTGGCTCATGCCGGCCTATCCAGCGACGCCCAGTGGGTGCCGGCGTGGGAGCGGGGTCTGGCCCGCGCCACCGAGGCGATCGATTCGGGCGCGGCCGAGCAGCTGCTCGCGCGGTGGGCTCGGTTCACTCAGAAGGTCTGACCGCTCCGCCTGCTGCGCTGCCGCCCGGGCCGACCGGGCGGTGGCGGCCCACTCGGCCCACCGTCCGGCCGCGGTGATCGGCAGGCAGTAGCCGGCCTCCGACGCCGTGCCGGAATCGGTGCGCACGATGCGCACACCGGGCGCGGCCAGCCAGCGCACGATCAGCGCGACCTCCTCGACGGGCGCACCGCCCAGTGGCCGTTCCGACGTCAGGATCACCTGTGCCGCAGCGGATATCGCGTCGACGACGGGCATCGGGGGGACGCGCCGCGGCGCATTGCCGGCGGCTGCCAACTGGCCGTACCGGACCACGACGAGGTGCCAGCCGCCGGCGCCGTCGGGCCGGGCCGCCACCAGCTCCGGCAGTGCGGTCAGGGCGCGCAGACGCTGACCACGCCACAGTCCGTCGATGACGGTCGCGGCATGGTCGCGGAGCCGCGCCGCGGTCTCGAAACGACCCTCGGCAGCCAGGTCGTCGATGTGTTTCAGTGCCGTGCAGAGTGCGGAATCATCAACGCCGGCAATGTTTTCCGCCGCCCGGTCGGCGAATTCGGCGTAGGCGCCTGCGGTGATGCCGCGCGGCGCCGGACATGGCGACAGTTCCCGCTCCGGACATTGCGGCCCGTGGTGGGCGGCCCGCGCCAGCCGCGTCGTACAGGTCCGCACGCCCGTGAAGCGGGCCAGCAGCAGCGCCGCGTCGACGGCGTCGGCATGCGCCCGGAACGGGCCGACCGCCCGGTCGTGTCGTGGTGCGCGCACCACGCTGAACCGGGGGAAGGCCTCGTCGGTGAGCACCACCCACCACCACTTGTGCGGGGCCTTCGAGCGCCGGTTGTAGGGCGGCGCGTGCGCGGCGAGGAGCCGCAGTTCGCGCACCCCGGCCTCGAGCTCGTGGGCGCACTCGACGTGGTCGACGCGGATGGCAAGGGACGCCATCTCTTTCATGCGGGCCCGGGGGTCGGCGCCGGTGAAGTACTGCCGGACCCGGCGGCGCAGATCGACCGCGGTGCCCACGTACAGCACCTCTTCGGACGGACCGCGGAACAGGTAGACGCCGGGGGAGCTGGGCAGTGCGTCGGCGAGCTTGCGGTTGCGGCGCTGCGCCCTGGTGACGTCCGGGAGATACCCGCGCAGCTCGGCCAGCGTGTGCACGCCCTGGTTGCCGATGCGCTCGAGCAGCCCGTGCAGCACGTCGACCGTTGCGCGGGCGTCGTCGAGGGCGCGGTGTGTGGGTGTGGTGGTGGCGCGGAACAGCCGGGCCAGCTCCGAGAGCCGCACGCTCGGCGCCTCGTCGCGCGTCAGTACGCGGCGGGCCAGCTTGACGGTGCACAGCACCGGTGGGTTGGGCCAGGGCAGCTGCGCCCGCTCGGCCGCGGCCCGCAGGAAGCCGATGTCGAAGCCCGCGTTGTGGGCGACCAGGACGGCGCCGCGGCAGAACTCCAGGAAAGCGGGCAGCACGGATTCGATGCGCGGGGCGTCGCAGACCATGGCCGTGGTGATCCCGGTCAGCTGCACGATCTGCGGCGGGATGGCGCGGCCCGGGTCGATCAGGGTGGCCAGTTCGCCGATGATCTCGCCGCCGCGCACCTTGACCGCGCCGATCTCGGTGATGGCGTCCCAGCCGCCTCCGGTGTCGTCCGCCCGGGCCCGGCCGCCGGTGGTCTCCAGGTCGACGACCACGAATGTGGTGTCGCGCAGCAACGCCTCATCGAGATCGAAAGCCAACTGGTCGGTGGCGCTGCCGGAGCCCATGACGTGACAGTAGGGGCCGGCACCGACAAGAAATCCCATCGATGTCATTCCGTTATCCGGTTGCTGATCACCCGCACTTTTTTGTCGGTGGACGTCGCTAGCGTGCGCCTCAACCGATGAAGGAGTCAGAGATGAAGTTCGACAACGGGCCGGTCAAGATCGACTGCGACGACTGCGCGGTGCGCGGTCCCGGCTGCGGTGACTGCGTGGTGAGTGTTTTGCTGGGCGTGCCCGAGACATTGATGGACGACGAGCGCCGCGCGCTGGAGGTGCTCGCCGATGCCGGCATGGCGCCGCGGCTGCGGTTGGTTCCCATCGGCAGGCCGAAAGACGACATCGGTCGCGAGTCAAGCGCTACGGGCGTAGCGTGACGACCCTCACATTGTGATGCTGGTTAACGGGATCGGGGGGCGGGCTGATAGATTGGCCATTCCCGTTGGACAACGCCGATGCCGTTTCGTAACCTATTCGAGACCTCACTGAGTTCGAAGCGGCTCGAACCCGCAGTTGAAGGACGCGAAATCTTGAGTCTCCACCGCACACACCGCACCATATGCAGTCTTAAACGACCAGTAGCCGGTGCGATCGCGGGGCTCACCATACTTGGTAGTGCGTTTGCGGGCAACGTCATGGCCGATCCGGCCGACGATGCCGTAGCAAAGCTGAACGAGCTCTCGCGCCAGGCGGAACAGACCACCGAGGCCATGCACGCCGCGCAGCTCGATCTGGACAAGAAGCTGGCTGCCGCGAAGGCCGCCGACTCCAAGCACGAGGCCGCCGCTGCCGCCGCGGAAGTCGCCAAGAACGACCTGGCTACCTATCAGGACTCGGTCGACAAGATTGCTGCAGCGCAGTACATGGGCGGCCGTACCGACGGCATCGACGCCATCCTTACCGCCGATTCCCCGCAGGGCCTGATCGACCAGCTCTCGGTCCAGCGTGTGATGGCCGGTGAGATGGCCGCGCAGATGGCCAACTTCCACAGCGCCTCCGACTCCGCCACGAAGGCCGAGGCCGACTCGGCCAAGTCGGCATCCGAAGCCAAGACCGCGGCCGAGCAGGCCGCCGCCGTTCGTGCCGATCTGCAGTCCAAGCAAAGCAAGCTGCAGGTGCAGATCGCCATCGTCAAGTCCCGTTACACCGCGCTGACGCCGAGCCAGCGGCAGGCGCTGGCGGCACTCCCGCCGGCTCCGGCTGCCGCGCCGCCCGCCCCCGCCCCCGACGGTCTCCCGCAGAACCCCGACGCGGTTCCGCCGGCCCCCGGCCAGGACCCGTCCATCAACGCGGCCGGCCCGAACCCGCCTGTCGAGGGGCTGCCCGCACCGTCGGACAACGGTGGCGGCACCGCTGCCGGCGCCATCGCGGTGCAGGCCGCCTTGACCCGCATCGGCGACCCGTATGTCTGGGGTGCCGCCGGTCCCGGCCAGTTCGACTGCTCGGGCCTGGTGATGTGGGCGTTCCAGCAGGCCGGCATCTCGCTGCCGCACTCGAGCTACGCGCAGGCCGCCGGTGGCCAAGCGGTGTCGCGCGACCAGATGCAGCCCGGTGACGTCGTGAGCTACTACTCCGACGCCTCGCACGTGGGCATCTACATCGGCGACGGCATGATGGTCCACGCATCGACGTTCGGTGTGCCCGTGCGGGTGGCGCCGGTCGACAACGCGCCGATCTACAACGTGCGTCGCTACTGAGCCTCTCCCGACGGGCCGTCCTCGGCCTTCTCGCCGCGGAAGCGGCTGCCGCGGCCGTCGTACTGAACCGGGGTCCCGAGAACGATGCCGCCCCGTTGCGGGCCACGGCACCGCCGCTCGCCGCACCGACGGCGCCGACCGACATCCGGCTGGCCGACGGCCGGACCGCTGAACTCCTGGTCCTCGACCCCGGCTCGACGCTGCCGGGACGCATCACCGCGGAACTCGACGGCGCGGTCGCCGCGGTCACCGCATTCTGGGGCGACGACTGGCGTCGTCAGATCACCATCGTGACCACCGGCACCGACGAGGAGTTCCGGGCGCTGGCCGGCGGGAAGGAAGAGTTCGCCGCGGCCACCACCGTCGACCGCATCGTATTCGCGCCCGGCGCCGCCGCGATGGGTCCCGGCGCACTGCGAATCGTGTTGCGCCACGAGCTTTTCCACTACGCCTCCCGGCCCGTGACGGCGGCCGACGCGCCGTGGTGCCTCACCGAGGGCGTCGCCGACTACGTCAGCCGCCCGCGCACCCCGCGGCCGGCGCCGGCCGCCATGGCGGTGCTGCCCACCAACGCCGACTTCCAGGTCACCGGGCCGGCGCTGTCGCTGGCGTATGACCGCGCCTGGTGGTTCGCCCGGTTCGTGGGCGCGCAGTTCGGCGATCCGGTCCTGCGCCGGCTGTACCTGGCGGCGTGCGGCGCCGGACATCCCGACCTCGACACCGCGCTGACCGCCACCCTCGGCGCGGATCGCGACGCGTTGACCGCTGCGTGGCAGCGGTGGCTCGCGGCCGGCGGCTGACGCGATAGCCTGACCGCGATGTCTCGGGTGCTGCTGTTGACCAACGATTTTCCGCCTCGCCGCGGTGGCATCCAGTCGTATCTGGAGAATCTGGTGGGCGAGCTGCTCGTCCGCGGGTCGCACGAGCTGACGGTCTACGCCCCGAAATGGAAGGGCGCCCCGGAATACGACAAGGCCGCCGGGGCCGCCGGGTACGAGGTGGTCCGCCACCCGACGACGTTGATGGTGCCCGAACCGACCGTCGCGCTGCGGATGCGCCGCCTCATCGCCGAGCACGACATCGACACCGTGTGGTTCGGCGCCGCCGCGCCGCTGGCGCTGCTGGCCCCGCTGGCCCGCGATGCCGGGGCGACCCGCGTGGTCGCCAGCACGCACGGGCACGAGGTGGGTTGGTCGATGCTGCCCGTCGCGCGAAACGCGTTGCGGCACATCGGAAACAACACCGACGTGGTGACCTTCGTCAGTCACTACACCCGTAACCGGTTCGCCGCGGCGTTCGGGCCGGACGCCGCGCTGGAATACCTGTCGCCGGGAGTCGACGTCGACCGCTTCGTCCCCGACGAGGTGGCCCGGGCCGAGTTGCGCGCCCGGTACGGGCTGGGGCAGCGGCCCGTGATCGTCTGCCTGTCACGACTGGTGCCACGCAAGGGACAGGACATGCTGATCCGGGCGCTGCCCGTCATCCGGCAACGGATCGACGGTGCCGCGCTGGTGATCGTCGGCAACGGGCCGTACCGCGACGATCTGCAGAAGCTGGCACGGCGCTACGACGTCACCGACCACGTGGTGTTCACCGGAGGGGTGCCCGGCGATGAGTTGCCGGCCCACCATGCCATGGCCGACGTCTTCGCCATGCCATGCCGGACCCGGGGCAACGGGCTCGATGTCGAAGGCCTGGGGATCGTCTTCCTCGAGGCCTCGGCGTGCGGCGTGCCGGTGGTCGCCGGTGACTCTGGCGGCGCACCGGAAACCGTCGTGGAAGGCAAGACCGGCCATGTGGTCGACGGTCGCGACGTCGAAGACATCGCCGCCGCCATCATCGACGTCCTGGCCAACCCCGACCTGGCTGCTGCGATGGGCGCCGCCGGCCGTCAGTTCGTCGTCGACAACTGGCAGTGGAAGCTCAAGGGCGAGCGGCTTTCGGAGCTGCTCTAGTTCTCTGCCGAACAGACGCAAAACTGTCGTTTTCGCTTGGTAAAACGACAGTTTTACGTCTGCTCGCGAGGAATCGTCTAGCTGTAGAGCGCCGCGATCTCGGCCGCGAACTTCTCGGCGACGACCTTGCGCTTGACCTTCAGCGTCGGCGTCAGCTCGCCGGTGTCCTCGGTGAAGTCGACCGGCAGGATCCGGAACTTCCGGATGGCCTCGGCCTTGGACACCGTCTGGTTGGCGTCGTCGACGGCCTTCTGGATCTCGGCGACAAGCGCGGCGTCTTCGGCCAGGTCGCCCACCGACGCGCCGGCGTCCTTGCCGTTGCGCTGCTTCCAGCCCTCGAACGCCTCGGGATCGATGGTGACGAGCGCGGCGATGAACGGCTCCTGGTCACCCACGCACATGGCCTGGCTGATCAGCGGGTGTGCCCGCATGACGTCTTCCAGCGGGGCCGGGGCGACGTTCTTGCCGCCCGCGGTCACGATGATCTCCTTCTTGCGCCCGACGATCGAGAGGTAGCCGTCGTCGTCGATGGCGCCGAGGTCACCGGTGTGGAACCACTCGTCGGTGAAGGCCTCGTCGGTGGCGGTCGGGTTGCCCCAGTAGCCGCCGAACACCACACCGCCGGACAGCAGCAGTTCGCCGTCCTCGGCGATGCGCATGCTGTTGCCGGGCACCAGCTTTCCGACGGTGCCGACCTTCAGCTCGCCGATCCGGTTCACGGTGATGGCGGCGCTGGTCTCGGTCAGGCCGTAGCCCTCGTAGATGGTGACGCCGACGCCGCGGTAGAAGTGGCCGAGCCGCGCGCCCAGCGGGGCGCCGCCGGAGATGGCGCCGACGCAGTTGCCACCGAGGGCGGCCTTGAGCTTGCCGTAGACCAGCTTGTCGAACACCGTGTGCTTGAGGTTGAGCAGCAGGCCGGCACCGCCGGTGTCCTGCGCCTTGCTCCACTCGATGGCGGTGTCCGCGGCGATCTGGAAGATCTTGCCCTTGCCGTCGTTGCGGGCGTTCTGCTCAGCGGTGTTGTAGACCTTCTCGAACACGCGTGGCACCGACACCACCAGCGTCGGCTTGAACACCCCGAGGATCGGCACCAGGTTCTTGATGTCGCTGGTGAAGCCGAGGGTCACCTGGTTGCTGAAGCCGGCCACCGCGACCGCGCGGGCCAGCACGTGCGCCAGCGGCAGGAACACCAGCAGCTTCTGGCCCTTGGCCAGCAGGTCGGGGAAGCAGGCCTTGACTCCGCGCAGCTCCGACAGCAGGTTGGCGTGGGTCAGCTGGCAGCCCTTGGGGCGGCCGGTGGTGCCGGAGGTGTAGATCAGGGTGGCCGGGTCGCTCGACTTGATGGCGGCCAGGCGAGCGTCCAGTTCGGCGCGGTCGACGCCGGCGCCGGCGTCGGCCAGCTGATCGAGGGCGCCGCCGTCGATGACCAGCACCTCACCGAGCGCGGGCACCTCGGACCGGATTGACTCGATCTTGGCGGCGTGGGAGTCGGCCTCGGCGAACGCCAGGACGGCGCCGGAGTCGGCCAGCACGTGCCGGATCTGATCGGCGGCGGAGGTCTCGTAGATGGGCACCGTCACCGCGCCGATCGACAGGATCGCGAAGTCGATGATCGGCCACTCGTAGCGGGTCGCCGACAGCAGCACCACGCGGTCACCGGGCTTGACGCCCTTGGCGATCAGGCCGAGGGCGGTGGCCCGGACCTGGGCGGCAACGTCGGCGCTGGTGACGTCGGTCCAGGTGTCTCCGACCAGGCGCTGGATGGCTACGTGTTTGGGGTCATCGCGCTCGAGGGAGTACACCGGGGCGACGACGTTGTCGTATTCGCCGATGGTGAACGATGCGGGAACGCTGAACTCACGCACGGTGTGGCCTTTCGGGTCAGAGCAAAGCAGTACTGGCAGCAGTGCCGTGACAGCAATGCCGTGCTCAGCGTAGTCGGGTGCTTCATCACACTGTGGAGGCGTATGTGAAGCTGGTCCTGATGAACAGCATCCAGATCGCCGACGAGACCTTCGTGTGTGCCGACCCCGCCGCCGTCGGTGCCGCCGTGGCGAACCAGAGCAGCTGGCGGCGCTGGTGGCCGGACCTCAAGCTGACGGTCGTCGAAGACCGCGGTCCGGCGGGGCAGCGGTGGACCGTCACCGGTGCACTGACCGGGACCATGGAGGTCTGGCTGGAGACCGTCATGGACGGCGTCGTGCTGCATTATTTCCTGCACGCCGAGCCGACGGGCGTGTCCGGTGCCGCGCTGGCCGAGCTGAACCTGGCGGACCTCAACCACCGTCGCCGGGTGGCCGGCAAGAACATGGCTTTCGAGATCAAGACCGATCTCGAGCGGACGCGCCCGGTGGGCGTGTCCCGGTTGGCCTGAGGCCCGGTATCGCCCGGCCAGGGCCGGGCGCTGGCGGTACATTGAGAACTCGGCAGACGGGCGTCTGACGCCCGCGCCGGCATCGTCAACTCGGGAAGTGGACACGTGGCTGACAAGACTGCGCAGACCATCTACATCGACGCCGACCCGGCGACCGTGATGGACGTCATCGCCGACATCGGCTCATATCCCGACTGGGTCGCCGAGTACCCGGAGACCGAGGTCCTGGACGTCTACGCCGACGGTTACCCGAAGACCGCGCGGATGGTCCTCGACGCCACGGTGCTCAAGGACACCATGGTGTTCACGTACCAGTGGCCCGCCGACCGCAAGTCGGTGAGCTGGTCCCTGGTGTCCAGCACCCTGCTGAAGGCGCTCGAAGGCACATACCGCTTGTCGCCCAAGGGTTCTGGCACCGAGGTGACGTACGAACTGTCGGTCGATCTGATGATTCCGATGATCGGATTGCTCAAACGCAAGGCAGAGCGCCGGCTGACCGACACGGCGCTCAAGGACCTCAAGAAGCGAGTCGAGTCTGAGTGACACGGACCCTGCTGGGCGTGCCAGGATCAGTCTGTTCGTCGGTAAGGGTGGAGTAGGCAAATCGACGGTGGCCACGGCCACCGCGGTGCGTGATGCCCGGGCCGGGCAGCGGGTCCTCATCGTGTCGACGGATCAGGCCCACTCCACCGGTGACGTGCTCGGGGCGGACGTCCCGCCGACCGGGCTGCGGACGCCCACGCAGGTCCCCGTCGACGACGGCGCCGGCGTCGTGCTCGATGCCCTGGCGCTCGACACCCTGGCGCTGCTGGAGGCGCGGTGGCGTGAGGTGGCTGCGGTGCTGGTCGCCCGGTTCCCGGACTCCGATGTGGGAGACGTTGCACCCGAGGAACTTTCGGCGTTGCCCGGGATCCAGGAGGTGCTGGGTCTGCACGAGGTCGCCGAGCTGGCGGCGTCGGGCAACTGGGACCACGTGATCGTCGACTGCGCCTCGACCGCCGATGCGATGCGGATGCTGACGCTGCCCGCCGCGTTCGCCCTGTATCTGGAGAAGGCCTGGCCGCGGCACCGGCGCCTGTCGGTCGGCCTGGCCGATGCGAAGACGGCCGCCATGGTCACCCTCGTCGAGCGCCTCGCCGCCGCCACCGAGGCGCTGGGGGAGTTGCTCGACCAGCCGGACGTCACCGCGCACCTGGTGCTCACCCCGGAACGGGTGGTGGTGGCCGAAGCGGTGCGGACGCTGGCGTCGCTCACCTTGATGGGCGTGCACGTGTCGGAGCTGATCGTGAATCAGGTTCTGGTCCAAGACGATTCGTACGAGTACGTGAACCTGCCCGCGCACCCCGCCTTCGACTGGTACGCCGAGCGCATCGCCGAGCAGCGCAGCATGCTCAGCGACCTGGATGCCGCCGTCGGCGACGTACGTCTGGTGCTGGTGCCGCACCTGGCCGGCGAGCCCATCGGGCCGAAGGCGCTGGGGGAGCTGCTGGATGCGTCACGGCTGCGGCACGGCGCCCCGCCGCCCGCGCCCCCGCGCCCCATCGTCGACCGCGAATCGGGCTCAGGATTGGATGCCGTCTACCGGCTGCGGATAGAATTGCCGCAAATCGACCCGGGGTCTCTGACGCTGGGCCGCGTCGACGACGACCTGATCATCGGCTCGGGTGGCACTAGGCGCCGGGTCCCGTTGGCATCAGTCCTGCGCCGGTGCATCGTGATCGGCGCGTCGTTGCGCGGCTGTGAACTGACCGTCCGTTTTCGCCCTGACCCGGAGGTGTGGCCCAAGTGACGCACACCAATTTCGGGGCGGACGCTCTGGGCGACCTACCAGTGGACCTGCGGCTGCTGGCCCAGGCGCTCCTCGACAAGATCGATCCCGTCGTCCGGCTGTCCGTGGCCATGCTCGCCGACGGCGAGAACCCGAGCGACTGCAACCAGGTGTGGTGCCCCGTGTGCGCACTGGTCGCCCTGGCCAACGACGAACAGCATCCGATGCTGACGGCCATCGCCGAACACAGCACGACTTTTCTCGACGCGGTGCGTGCCGCGCTCGCCGACCAGGGACCCGTCGGCCCGCACCCCGAGCCGCCGACGGACCCGTCCGGTCCCGGTGGCAAGCACCGCCAGCCCGACGATCCGGACGGCCCACCAGGGCCGGGTCGATACCAGTCCATTCCGGTATCTGTGGAGGAATGACCAGTCCGCTGCGGGCTGTGGTCGGGCCGACAGTCGGTGGGTAAAGTTGTCGGGGGCACCGTCCGGGGGCCCTCAGCGGGAGGTTCGATGTTCTTCTGGTTCTACAAGTACATCTTGATGGGCCCGTTGCTGCGCCTGCTGGGCCGTCCGAAAGTGACGGGGCTGGAATACGTTCCCGACGAGGGGCCTGTTCTGCTGGCCAGTAACCACCTGGCCGTCGTCGACAGCTTCTATCTGCCGCTGGTGCTGCGCCGCCGGATCTTCTTCCTGGCCAAGGCCGAGTACTTCACCGGTACCGGCATCAAGGGCAAGCTGATCAAGTTCTTCTACTCGTCGACCGGCCAGGTGCCGATCGACCGCACCAACGCCGATTCCGCCGCCGACGCGCTGGCCGCCGCCGCCAAGATCCTCGACCAGGGCAAACTGCTCGGCATGTACCCCGAGGGCACGCGCTCGCCCGACGGCAAGCTCTACAAGGGCAAGACCGGCCTGGCCCGCATCGCGCTGGAGACCGGCATCCCCGTCATTCCCGTCGCCATGATCAATACCGACGTCGTGAACCCGCCGGGAAGCAAGATGTGGCACTTCGCGCGCGTCGAGGTGAAGTTCGGCAAGCCGATGGACTTCCGCCGCTTCGAGGGGCTGGCCGGTAACCGCTTCATCGAGCGCGCCGTGATCGACGAGGTCATGTACGAGCTGATGCGGCTGTCCGGCCAGGAGTACGTCGACCTGTACGCGGCCGACGTCAAAGAGGGCAAGACGCCGCCGCCCGCGATCAAAGCCGGCTGAACAGAACGCTGAAGCCGAGGATTGCCGTCGTCACCAGGCGGCAGTCCTCGGCTTTCGTGATTGCCCACAGCCGGCGCGCGGCTCCGCCAACGTAACGCGGTGGCGGAAAATCGGCTCTCGGACCGCCGTGGGGTTACGGCCGCGCCGGCCGGGTCCCTGCCACGGTCAGTTCGTCGCCGAGACCGGCGCGACGTGCTCGGCCGCGTCGGCTGACGGTGTGCCGCGGCCGGTGACGGTGCCCGCCGCGGCGATGACGGCCAGTCCCCACCACACGTACGAGCTGCCGATCACCTGACGCCACAGCGTCGCGTCGACCTCGTGGTGCTCGGGCAGCAGCCGGATCGGCGTGAAGACCAGCAGGAACGCGCCGAGCGCGCTCACCGCGGCCAGGGCGGCGCTGCGTTCCCGGTAGGCGACGACGGTGATGGTCACCATGGTCGGCAGGGCCCACACCCAGTGGTGCGACCACGACACCGGCGACACCACCAGGCCGAACATCGCCACGCACATCAGGGCCAGCACCGGCTGGCCCGCGCGGAGCACCCGATGGGCCGCCCACACCGTCAGAGCCAGCACCGCGAAGCACAGCAGAACCCAGAGCACGAACCGCGGCGTCGCCGACAGCCCGAACCGCGCCAGCGTGCCGGAGATGTTCTGGTTGGTGTTCAGCGTCGCGGTGCCGATGCGGTCGGTGTTGCGCACGGTCTTGGTCCAGTACTCCCACGAGTCGCCCCACGCCAGCGCGAAGGCGATGAGCGTGACCACGATCGACGATGCCACCGTGGTGAGCAGCGCGCGGAAATCGCGGCGCAGCAGGAAGTACAGCAGGAACACGGCCGGGGTCAGCTTGAGGGCGATCGCCACGCCGAGCAGGACGCCGCGCGGCCACGGGGTGCGGCGGGGGACGCAGTCGGCGATCACCAGCGTCATGAGGACGACGTTGATCTGACCGAAGTTGAAGTTGGACCGCACCGGTTCGAGGAACAGCACGGCCGGTCCCACGATCGCGACGGCCAGCCAGCAGCGGCGGGCCAGGGCCGAGCCGCGCAGGCGCGACTGCGGCCAGACGTCCAGCCGGGTCAGCACGATCACGATGGACACCAGCAACAACACGAACGTCGTCACGGTGATGGCCACGCTCGCCGCGGGCAGGGGGAGCCAGGCGAACGGCGCGAACATGATCGCGGCCAGCGGCGGGTACGTGAACGGCAGGTCGATGCCGGCCTCGGTACGGAAGATCGTGCTCTCGCTGTACAGCGGCGTGTTGTTCAGCCAGGCGCGGCCGCCCATCCGGTACACGTCGATGTCGATCCGGTACGGCGTATGACCCAGCAGTCGCCAGGCGCCCCATACCAACGTCAACGTGGCCAGCAACTGCAACAGCCGCCAGGCCAGCCGTTGACCGGAGGCGGGCCACGACCAAGTTCCCATACGCATCTCGCCGGACAGCCTATCGGGGGGCCCGGCGCGTCGGCGCCCTGCGGGGCAGTGACACGCATACCCGGGCGTAAGTTTTTTCACCGTGCGGTCGCCCTTGCCTACGGAGTTCGTGTCCAGTGGGCGGCTGCCGTTGTTGTGGTGCCTGATTGCGTTCATCCTGACGTTTTTCGTGACCCGGACCGTGGTGCGCTACATCCGGGCCCACGCCGACAATCCGGCGCCGCGCAAGTGGTGGCAGCCGCGCAACATCGGTCACGGCGGCCTGCACATCCATCACGCGGTGATCGGCGTGGTGCTGGTGATGGTGTCGGGCGTGACGATGGTGACGCTGGCGGTCGACGGCGGCGTCACCGAATTCACCGTGGCGGCAATCTTCTTCGGCATCGGCGCGGCCCTGGTCCTGGACGAGTTCGCGTTGATCCTGCATCTGTCGGACGTGTATTGGGCCGAGGATGGCCGTACCTCGGTCGACGCGGTGTTCGTCGCGATCGCGGTCGCCGGGCTGCTGATCCTGGGGTTCAACCCGCTGTCGTTCTTCGACATCACCGTGTGGCGTGACGATCAGGACGTGGCGGCCCGGGTCATGGTCGTGGCGCTGGCCCTCATCACGCTGGCGATGGCCGTCATCGTGCTGCTCAAGGGCAAGGTGTGGACCGGTCTGATTGGGATGTTCATCACACCGCTGCTGGTCATCGGTGCAATCCGGCTCTCGCGACCGCACGCGCCGTGGGCCCGGTGGCGGTATACGAGCCGGCCGCGCAAGATGCACAAAGCGCTGGAACGCGAGCGGTGGCTACGCCGGCCGGTGGTGCGGGCGAAGCTGTGGTTACAGGATGCGATCGCCGGTATGCCAAAGTTTCCCGACGACGCGGCCGTGGACCAACAGCTCGACCGCGAGATCCACGCGGCACCCGCGCCGCCGGACCGAACGCCGACCGAGGTTGCCTGAATGAAGTTTTTTTACGACACCGAGTTCATCGACGACGGTCGCACCATCGACCTGATCTCGATCGGTGTGGCCGCCGAGGACGGGCGCGAGTATTACGCCGTCTCCTCGGAGTTCGACCCGGACCGGGCGGGTTCCTGGGTGCGCAAGAACGTGCTGCCGAAGCTGCCGTCGCCGTCATCGAAGGTGTGGCGCTCGCGGCGGCAGATCCGGTCCGAGCTGGAGGACTTCTTCAACATCGACGGTGATGAGCCGATCGAGCTGTGGGCCTGGGTCGGGGCGTACGACCACGTGGTGCTGTGCCAGCTGTGGGGGCCGATGGCCGACCTGCCGCCGGCGATGCCGCGCTTCACCCGCGAACTGCGGCAGTTCTGGGAGGACTGCGGCAGCCCGCGGATGCCACCGCGGCCGCGCGATTCCCACGACGCGCTGGTCGACGCGCGCCACAACCTGCACCGCTACCGGCTGATCGCCGAGATGATGACGGCGCCCCGGTAACTCAGCGGGGCCGGCTCACCAGGCGCGGAACGGCACGCTGGTGACGGTGGCGTCGTTCGGGCCGAACTGGACCGTCAGCTGCAGCGTCCACAGTCCCGGCCGCGGCGCGGTGGCGTAGGTGCTGTGCCAGCGACCGTCGGGACCCGCCGTGAAACGCACCGGCAGGGAAGCGATCTCGGCGCTCGAGAGGGTGCCCCGCAGCCCGGTGGCACCGGGCACCGCGACGTCGATCGGGATGGCGCCGTGCCGCGTGGTGTCGAGATGCACCTGCGCCTGCCGGCCCTCATCGAGCGCGGCGGTGGCGGTGAACGCGGGGCCGTAGGTGGTGCGGGCGGGCGGCTCGCCGGTGAGCACCGTGGTCATGAGCAAGACCAGCACCGCGAGCGCGGTTTCCCACGGTACGGTCCGACGCAGCCGCTCCGGGGTGAGCCGGCGCCGCCCGAGGTAGGCCAGGGCGGCCATGAGCGTCACCAGGAAAACCTTGGCGCACAAGGCCATTCCGTAGCCGGTCGACCACAGTGACTCGATCGGCGACACCTGCCGCCAGGCCTGGTACTCGCCGGTGAGCAGGACCGCCGCGACACAGCCGAAGGCCACCCGGGACCACCGTTGCAGCTCGTCGCTGCGACGGGCAGGCAGGACCACCAGCGTCAGCACAGCCAGCCCGCCCAGCCACAGTGCCATCGCCAGCAGGTGGACGGTGGTGGCGGAAGTGGCGAGCCACGGGTCGGGGCCGGCCGAGGCGTGCCCGGACGCGGCCACACCGGCCGCGAGCGCCGTCGCGATGACGACGAACAGCGCGGTACCGGCGCGCACCGTCGCGGCGAGCAGCACGAGCAGAACCGCCTGCACGTAGAGCTGGACGTCGGGTCCGGTGGTGATGGCGTTGATGACGGTCGCGGCGGCCAGCAGCAGCCAGCCGATGCCGGCCAGCACGCGGGTGCGGCGCAACGCGAGCGCCCACCCCCACACCAGCCGGGCCGCCGCGAGCACGCCGACGCACAGCACCAGGCCGGCGTACGTGAGACTGCGGGCGATGTCCGACGCTGTCGACGACGAGGCGACCGGATGAGCCTCCGGCGGCGCGTCCGGCGCCTGCTGCACACCGAAACTCACCGACCCGGACACCTCGTGCCCGTCGGCCGACATCAGCCGCCACGTCGCGGTGTAGCTGCCGCGCGGCAGGTCCGGCGGCAGGTCCAGTTCGATGGCGGTGTTGCCCGACCGCTGCCGGACCTCCCGATCGACCCGCGTGCCGGAGCCCGAAATCACCTGGACCGCACCGGGAATCAGGCGAACCGGCTCATCGAAGCTCAAGGTGACCCGGCTCGGCGCGGCCGGCAGGGTGGCGCCGTCCACCGGATCGCTGGAGACCAGGACGGCGTGCGCGTGTGCGAGGGGAGCCGGCAGCAGGAGCGCGAGCAGAGCCGCGAGCAGCGCTGCGACCGGTCTGGGTTTTCTAGTCGTGACTCGTCTTTCGTCGGGAGGCTGCCAGGCTAGCGATCGCCACCAGCAACGCGACCACCGACACGGCCAGCGCCGTCAGGCCCGGCCACGTCGGCGCCGCGGCAGCCGGAGCCGCGGCCGCGGGCCGGTCGTGGTCGCCGCCGCCGGCGGGTTTCAGGTGCAGGGCCGGCGCCGGGTGCTCGGGCTCGGGCTGGCCCGGGTTGGCCTTCTCGTTCCAGTTGACGGTCTTGCCGTCACTGTAGGTCTGGACCGCGGGCAGCGTCAGTGTGTTGACCTTGGGCAGCGGCCCGGCTGAGATGGCGAAGACGTTGAACTGGTGCGGCGGGATGGGCGCGTCCGGCGCGGTGGCCTTCCACTCGACCGACGAGACGTACTCGGTGACCTCGGCGCCATCGTCGTCCTTCTGCGGGGCGGGCAGCTTCTTCTTGGTGATGGTGGCCGTCCAGCCGGCCTTCTGCTGCGTGCTCACCGAGATGATCGGCTGGTCGTCGGGCAGCACGACCAACAGGCCCGTGGTGGACGCCGTGTCCGACTCGGTCGGCACGCGGAAGTTCAGCACGCCCCAGCCACCCTGAGTGGCGTCGCCGGTCACCTTGACGTGGGCGGCGGCCGGTGCGGCCAGAGCGACCGCGCAGGCCGTCGTCGCGGTGACGGCGGCGAGGGTCTGGATCAGCTTGGGCATGTTGTCCTTTCGAGAGGGGTCAGACGGCCATGACAGCGAAGGCGACGCTCATGCCGAGCGCCATGAGCAGGTCGGCGTACGGGCGCTTCGGCCCGCGCACCAGCAGGTAGAACCACCACAGCGCGGCGGCGCAGAATCCGATCGCGAGCACGATGCAGACCACGGTGAACCAGCCTGGGGGAGTCACGGCGATGGCGCCGTGACCGAGGTGGGCGCTGTGGTGACCGGAGGTTTGAGCTGTCGCCATGGGGACGCCGGCGTTCGGCGCCATCAGCAGGCCCATCAGTGCCATCGCGGCCATCATGGTGCAGTGGTAGACGGGGTGCGGTAGCTCGAAGCCGAACAGGGCGAGGTAGGCGAAGTACAGCGCGCCGGCGGTGAACACCAGCACGTACAGCAGTGGCGACACCTGCATACCGGCCGGCCACAGCATCGCGATCATGCCCACCGAAGCCAGCGCATGCAGCACCGCGACGCCGCGTTGTCCGGGTACGCGCCGCCCGGCGCCCGCGAACAGCAGCGCGGCCACCGCGAACACGGCAGTCAGCGCCCAGCGCAGGGCGGAATCGGCGATCACGCTGTCATTAGTCGTACGGAAAGGGGATTCAGTTCCCGGCGGGCTTGAACCGCATGTCGGGCTGGGACCGCTCCAACGGTGTCAGCACCACGCCCAGCCAGCAGACGGCCAGCACCGCAGCCGCGACGAAACCGGCCAGCGGCCACCACACCGCGACCCTCGCCGGTGACGTCTGGCACCACCAGACCGCGCCGAACCCGGCGGCCGTGGCCACGCCCGACAGGTACAGCGCCGCACAACACACGCGAAACCGCTTGCGCCACAGCGCTGTTGCCGATGCAACCGCGGCCAGGGTGAACAGGATGGCGACGACCTTCAGTACCCACCGATGCGATTCCGACCAGCTGACCCCGGCCGACACCGCCAGCACGACAACCGCGACGGCGGTGGGGTAGCGGCGGGCAGGACCGATCCAGACCTCGTCGAACACCCGGCGCCCGATGGCGCTCAGGGTGTGCTCGAGGTCGATCGCGTGGCGGGTGGACAAGCCGAACTCCGTTCAGTCTGTTGACCAGTTTCGCAGAGTTGGTCGGACAAGTGGCGGCCCGGGTTCCGCGGTGGCTCACGTGGCCTATCTACCGCCGTTGCCCCACCGGAGTGCTTCCAACGCCACCGCAATCTTCACGCTGGCGTGTTCCAGTGGCTGTGGCAACAGCTCGTTGGCGCGAGTGAGCCTGTTCAGCAACGTGTTTCGATGGGTGAACAGGCGAGCGGCTGCGCGTGAGGCGTTGCACTGCTCGTGGACGAACGTCAGTACGGTGCGTTGGAGTTCTGGATCGGCCGTCGCGAATTCCCCCAGGGTGTGTTTGATGAATCGCTGCGCCGATTCGGGGTCGGCGGTGACAAGGGCGGCGAGTTCGACGTCAGCGAAGCTGGCGACCCGCCGGCCGGCGCCGAGCCGGGCCATGATGCGTTCTGTGGTGATGGCATCGAGGTGGCTGCGGCGGAACCCGTCGATTCCTGCCGCCGTTGGTCCGAGGGCGATCCGCACGCCTGGCAGTTGATCGACCGCGGCGCGGACACGATCCAGGTCGGGACCGGTATGTCCGGGCACCCACACCCATCGGGTGGCGGCATCGGCCAGCACCGACAACGGTCGGGGTCCGTCGACCGTGTGCGTGAGCGCTTCCGCGGCGCGGTCCAGGTCGGCCAAGTCGGTGTCGGACTTGTCGCCCCAGATGACGGCTGCGGTGTGCCACTGTCCGAGGTGGTATCCGAGCTTGTTCTCGGCGTGCTTCTCCGTGATTGCCGCGCCATGCAGGATCAGTGCGACGATCTCCCGGCGTTCGGCATGTGTGCCGCGGATCAGGTCGTCGCGTTCGATCCGCAACTGTCGGTGGATGCCGGCGATTGTCGCGTCGATGAATGCGGTGATCGACCGTGCCGACAGCTCGAGCAGCTCCCTTTGCTCGATGGCATCGGACGTCAGTTCAAAGACGACCTGCATCCACTGCCGCCACGCCACGTTGTGGCCGATCCGGTATGCGTCCAGCAGAGCTGATTCGTCGAGCCCGCGCCGGATCAGGTCGCGTGCGATGGCCAGCGAGTCCGCTCCGACATTGGCCGGCACCGGTTCGCCGGGGTGCCCGATATTGGCAGCGGCCCAGTGCAGTTGGTTTGCCCGGTTGCTGCGGCGGACCTCGCCGGCGAGAACTGGATCCTCGACGATGGCCGGCGGCATGTAATCCGATGCCAGCGTGGCGGTATGCAACTCGTCGAGCCAATCTTGGGGCAGGTTGATGACCCTCTCGGCGGCAAGGCGCATCAACTCGCAGATGCGTGGTGTCGGCGGCTCCCAGCCCCGTGGCTCCATGCAGCGGAGCGTATGGCACCAAGGCACTATGCACAATCAGATGTCAATGTCTGTGCGGTATGCCCTTGTTTGGGGCTTGTGAGCTGCGGAACCATTTCGTCTCGTTCAAGTCGATTCGAGATTTCTGTCACACAGCGAGGCAACCTATGCGAGACGTCACACCCATCTCACCGTCATCGATGCTGCGGGTCCGCCGCCGGCCGGTCGCTAGCGGTGCGGCCGCCACGCGCGGCTCATCCCTGATCGCCGATCACGGTTCCGGCGTCTCCCTCAACCGCGAGGCCCGCCGACGGCTGCCACGTGCGGGGCGGGTTCCGGCCGCTCGGGTGGCGACCATCGCCACGGCGAGTGCGCTCGTGTTCGCGCTGACGGCCGCGGCCGAGCCCGTCGAGACGGTGTCCCGAGAGCATCACCAGGCGGCCAGGTTTGCGTACACGCTGACGTCCGCCACGAGTCCGTTTCAAACTGAAATCGATCAGATTCTCGCGGCTCAGCAGGCCGTTGTCGCCAATAACAGCAATTACCAGTTCGTCACAGACTTCGACAAGACATTGCTGCCGCAATATGTGCGTCTTGTTGCGACAGGCCAGCTCTTCAACTCGCTCGGCAAATTCAATCTGGATAATTCGATAACTCAGAACGGGCAGTCGGTGCCCTATACCTGGAATGCGCCCGGCACCAACCCGATCACCAATATGAACATCTCGAATCCGGACACTCCGTATCTGTTCACCCATGTGAGTAGCGGTACGCAAATCATGACGGTTCGCCCCGGTCCCGGTACGGCCGATTTCAGCATCACCACGTCCACAGGTGACTATCTCGGAAATGGTGACATCATTCCGCACCGCGCCTACAACCTCACCGGCTTCACACCTAACAGTGACGGTACCCCACACGATCGTTCTGAGCCCCACGCCGCAGCCCGGAAACTGGGTCGACACCTCCGGCGACAAGTCGATGCTGGTGCGCAACACCACCGATGACTGGGGATTGCTGCGCGCCACGGTATCCCTGCAAACGCCGGGTCAGCCAGACGTCGTGCTCCCGCCGCGTCTGTCGAAAACGCAGATCAGTGCGGTGCTGAATCAGATCTCGACGACTTTTGCGTCCGTCAACAACAGCCGCTTCCTGCTGGGCTTGCAGACGATACAAAACACGTTGCCGAGCAACACATTCACGCCGATCACGGTGACCGGCAATGCCGTGGGGGCCTCGAATTCTTTCCAGTTGAGTAGTTTCGGGCATTTTTCGCTCGAGCCCGGCCAGGCGCTCATCGTGAAAGTGCCGAACATCGACGCGGGCTATACCGGCTTTCAAATCAACGACGCCTGGACCTATGCGCTGCCGTATGCCACGGCCTCCGGCACCCTCAACAACACTCAGACCTTCAAAGGTTCTGATGGCTTCACCTATTACGTCATCAGTAGCACCGATCCGGGCGTGGCGAATTGGATTGATTCGAGCAACAATCCGGACGGAAATGTGTTCCTCCGCTGGCAGGCTCTGCCGGACGGGACGGCCCCGTCCATCCCGATACAGACGCAGGTCGTCAATGTCGCCGACGTCCGTGACGCGCTTCCGGCGGACACCCCGGTCGTCACCCCGGCGCAGCGGAAAGCCGAACTGCGGCAGCGCCTGCTCGAATGGGGCTATTCGCTGCACCAGAACAACAATCTGGGTTGGATCACGAGCAACCTGGAGCTCGACCAGATCAAGGCTGCGGTAGGCCAGGACGCGTTCAACCGCCTGTTCGTCGGCCAAACCGGGGTGCCCTCGGTGCTGGATCGCGTGACGTCGGCGGCGCTGGTGCCCAACGTCAGCGCCGTCGCGCACGCCGTGCTGGCCAATCCGGCCGGAAGCTTGTCTGCGGTGGTCAACAACCTGCCTCTGGTGGTCAACGACATCGGCCTGCCGATGGTCTTGGCCGTGCTCCGCCTGCAGATGCACATCGGACAGACCATCCAGGCCGTCGTCGACGATCTCGCTTCCGGACACCCGGAGAATGTGTTGGGCGACCTGGGTTCGGGCGTGAAGGGGCTGGGCACGTTGGTCGGCCAGACCCTGACCGACCCGGCTACCAGTGTCACCGCCGGATTTCTCAATGCCCGTGACGACCTGTCGGTGGCGCTGATGCACGCCGATAGCTACAAGCTCTCACCGGGTGATTTCGGGCGCGCGTTCAATCGGATCACCGAGTTCGGACGGTCGGCATCTCAATTGATGTTGGCCGGGTCCAGCTACTTGTTGCCGACGAACACGCCGGCCCCAGCGTCGAGTTCCGCCGTGGCCTCGGCAACAAGTTCAGCACCGGCTGCGGCGAGCACCCCAGCCACGCCGCCGAGCCCCACCCAGGCCGCGGTGAGCGCGCCGTCCGCTGCCTCGAGTTCGGTTGCCGCAGTGGCCAAGTCGCCCGCGGCGTCTGGTTCCGCGGCGGCACCCGCGGATACCCCGTCGGCAACGTCCACCTCGTCGACCGCACCCTCGTCGCCGTCGACGAGCCGGCCCGAATCCGTGAAATCGACAGCGAAAGGCAAGGCCGGCAAGCCGACGAACTCTGTCACAGACAGCACCGGCACACCTAGCACCAGTGAGGCGGCAGCGCCGCGCACCGATGCATCATCGTCCAAGGTGTCGCCGAGGTCGCCCAAGGTCCGCGGCGGCGGGACTCGCTCCAGCGAGAATCGGCCGACCACCCAGAAAACCGCGCCGACCACCGACGCGTCCGGGACGTCGACGACTCACAGCCAGAGCGAGCACGCAGCTGGGGCAGCCGGCCACTCCAGCAGCTGACACGTCTGATCCCAGCCGGCGCGACGCGTCCGGGCAGCGGGCCGCAAGCCCGTAGTCCGGACGCGAAGGCGCGGTCAGCCCGCGCTCTGGTCCTGGTTCCCCGCGCGCAGCAGGTCGTCGCGGGCCCGGGCGACCCGGGAGCGGATGGTGCCGACGGGGCAGCCGCAGATTTCGGCGGCCTCGGCGTAGGACAGGCCCAGCACCTGGGTCAGCAGCAGTGCTTCCCGGCGGTCGGCGTCGACGCCGTCGAGCAGCATGCGGATTTCGACGATGTCCTCGAACCGGGCGGTCGGCTGGTGCATGTCGATGACGGTCTCGGGCTCGATGGCGGCGCTGCTGCGCGGCCGGCACTGCTTGCGCCGGATGTGGTCGACGACGACGCGGCGGGCGATCGACAACAGCCAGGTGCGGGCCGTCGACCGGCCGCGGAACCGGGGCAGTGAGCCGAGGGCGCGCAGGTAGGTCTCCTGCGTCAGGTCGTCGGCGCTGCCGGGCTCGTCGAGATAGGCGACGGTGCGCCAGACATCGCGCTGGGTAGCCTTGATGAACTGCTCCAATGCGGCGCGATCGCCCCGGCCGGCCGCCAGTGCCAGGCGGGTCACCTCGTCGTCGTCGCCGCGGCTGTTCACGGCCCGACCATATGTGACGAGTGCCGGGAACTCACAGCCGGGCACGTCCGACCAATGTTTTTGGGTACCTCGGCTCCGCCGGGGACAATAGGAGGATGATGACGGCCAGCACAGTGGTTGGCAGCGCGGTCGACGCTGCCGCAACCACCGACGACAGTGCGGCCGCGCGCCGGGTGCAGCTCGATGTGACCGGTATGACGTGTGGCGCCTGCTCCGCGCGGGTCGAGCGGACGCTCAACAAGATGCCGGGTGTCCGCGCCTCGGTGAACTTCGGCACCCGCGTCGCCACGGTCGACGCCCTTCCCGAGGTTGCCGATTCCGATCTGTGCGACGCGATCCGCAAGGCCGGCTACGAAGCCGAGCCCCGCTCCGGGGTGATCGCCGGCGACCGCGACGACGAGGACCTCTCGCACGCCAACTATCTGCTGCGCCGCCTGCTGGTGGCCGCGGTGCTGTTCGTCCCGCTCGCCGATCTGTCGGTGATGTTCGCCGTCGTCCCCAGCACCCGTTTCACCGGCTGGCAGTGGGTGCTCACCGCGCTGGCGCTGCCGGTCGTCACGTGGGCCGCCTGGCCGTTCCACCGCGTCGCGCTGCGCAATGCCCGCAATCGCGCGGTCTCCATGGAGACCCTGATCTCGGTCGGCGTGTCCGCGGCCACGGTCTGGTCGCTCTACACGGTTTTCTTCGGACACCACGCCACCGAGGCCACCGGCATCTGGCAGGCCCTGGTCGGCAGTGACGCGATCTACTTCGAGGTCGCGGCCGGCGTCACGGTGTTCGTGCTGGCGGGCCGCTATTTCGAGGCCCGCGCCAAGTCCAAGGCGGGCAGTGCGCTGCGGGCGCTCGCGGCGCTGAGCGCGAAGAACGTCACGATCCTGCTCGCCGACGGCACCGAGATGGTGATCCCCGCCGAGGAGCTCGCCGAACAGCAGAAGTTCGTGGTGCGGCCCGGTCAGACGATCGCGGCCGACGGACTCGTGGTCGAGGGCTCGGCCGCCGTCGACACCAGCGTGATGACGGGCGAGGCCAAGCCGGTCCGGGCGACGCCCGGCAGCAGCGTCATCGGCGGCACGATCGTCCTCGACGGACGCCTGATCGTGGAGGCCGCGGCCGTCGGCGCCGACACCCAGTTCGCCGGCATGGTGCGGCTCGTCGAGGAAGCGCAGGCGCAGAAGGCCGAGTCGCAGCGCCTGGCCGACCGCATCGCCTCGGTGTTCGTACCGTGCGTCTTCGCCATCGCCGCACTGACCGCGCTGGGCTGGACCCTGGCAGGCGCCGGTCCCGACAAGGTTTTCGCCTCCGCGTTGGCGGTCCTGGTGATCGCGTGCCCGTGTGCGCTGGGTCTGGCCACGCCGACGGCGATGATGGTGGCGTCCGGACGCGGCGCGCAACTCGGCATCTTCCTCAAGGGACACCGGTCGCTCGAGGCGATCCGGGCCGTCGACACCGTCGTCTTCGACAAGACGGGCACCCTGACCACCGGGCACCTGGCCGTCACCGCGGTCACCGCTGCCGACGGTTGGGAGTCCGACGACGTGCTGGCCCTCGCCGCGGCAGTGGAGTCGGCTTCCGAGCACGCGGTCGCGGTGGCCATCACCACGTCGGCGCCCGAGCATGCGGAAGTCGTTGATTTCCAGGCTGTTCCCGGTCGTGGCGTCGTCGGCACCGTGGGGGAGCGCGAGGTGCGCATCGGCAAGCCGTCCTGGGCGGCCGGCGGCGCGGCGGTGCCCGCGGCCCTCGCCGAAGCGCGGCGCGGCGCCGAATCCCGCGGCGAGACAGTCGTTTTCGTGGCCGTCGACGACGAGCTGTGCGGTGCCATCGCGGTCGCCGACGCGGTGCGCGAATCGGCGGCGGGCGCCATCGCGGCGCTGCACGAGCGTGGTCTGAAGACCATCTTGCTGACCGGCGACAACCCGGCGGCCGCTGCCGCGGTGGGTGCCGCCGTGGGGATCGACGACGTCATCGCCGATGTGCTGCCGGACGGCAAGGTCGACGTCATCCAGCAGCTGCGCGACCGCGGTCGCATGGTCGCGATGGTCGGTGACGGCATCAACGACGGCCCGGCGCTGGCCTGTGCGGATCTGGGTCTGGCCATCGGCCGTGGCACGGACGTCGCGATCGGCGCCGCCGACATCATCCTGGTTCGCGACAGCCTGGATTCGGTGCCGCAGGCCCTCGACCTGGCCAAGGCGACCATGCGCACCATCCAGATGAACCTGGTGTGGGCCTTCGGCTACAACATCGCCGCCATCCCGGTGGCGGCGGCCGGGCTGCTCAACCCGCTGATCGCGGGCGCGGCGATGGCCTTCTCGTCGTTCTTCGTGGTGTCGAACAGCCTGCGGCTGCGCAACTTCAAGTGATTTGTGCACGATTTTCCGCGCGTGACGCGGAAAATCGTGCACAAATCACTGGTTGACGTCGGGACTGGGGTTACTGCTGGCCGCGCTGGCGGGCCAGCTCACGCAGCATGGCGTTGTAGGCATCCAGGTCGTCGTCGCCGTCGCCGTAGTCAGCGTCGGCGTGCCGATCGGCGCGGGAGGCCGCGCGGCGATCCTGCCGCGCCCACTGCGCCACCAGGGCGATGACCACCAGGATCACCGGCAGTTCGCTCGAACCCCACGCGATGGCGCCACCGAGGTGCTGGTCGGCGCCGATGCTGGACAGCCAAGGCAGGCCGACGAACTTGTAGAACGGCCCGCCGATGGTGTCGGTCATGGTCATGGTCGCGATACCGAAGAACGCGTGAAAAGGCATGACCGCGAACAACAATCCGAGCCGGCCCAGGAACGGCAGGCGCTTCGGGCCCGGGTCGATGCCGATGATGCCCCAGTAGAAGAGGTAGCCGACCAGCAGGAAGTGCACGCTCATCAACTCGTGGCCCCAGTGGTAGCGGACGAGCGTGTTGAAGATCGGGGTGAAGTACACCGCGTACAGCGACGCGACGAACAGCACGAACGCCACGATCGGATTCGACAGGGCGGCCGTCACTTTCGAGTGCACCAGCCACAGGATCCATTCGCGGGGTCCGGGCGGGGCGCCCTCGCCGGCCGGGGGCAGGGCGCGCAGCGCCAGGGTCACCGGCCCGCCCAGCACCAGCAGCACCGGGACGAACATGTTGAGCGTCATGTGCTCGCCCATGTGCACGCTGAACATCGCCGAGCCGTAGGCCCGCACGCCCGAGCTGCTGGTGAAAAGCAGTACCGCACAACCAACCACCCAGGCGATCAGGCGGCCCACCGGCCACTCGTCGCCGCGGCGCCGTAGCTTCAGGTAGGCGTAGACATACAGCCCGGCGAGCGCGATCGCGCCGATGCCGATGAACGTGTCGAACCGCCAGACCGTCAGCAGCCGAACCACATTCGGCGGGTCGGGCAGCTCGTACCCGAGGAAGACGTCCCAGGTCGTGTACTTGTGGTGCAACAGGCGCGGCGCGGTCTGCACCGCCATGGCGGACACCGCGGCGAGCGCGGTGATCGCGGGCAGGCAGGTGGCCAGCCGGGACGGCTTGGCGCGGCGCAGTGCCGCGGCATCGGTGATCCACGACGCGGCCAGCGCGATCGCGGCGACGATGGCCCACCGCCCGTAGGCGCTGCCGGTCAGCCCGGTGGGGCCGAGTTGTTCGGCGAGCAGCAGCACGCCGTAGATCAGGGCCGCGGTGCCGCAGGCCACCTGGATGATGAGTACGCGGCGGTAGAGGTCGGCGGCCGGCGGGCTGATGACGGCTGCGATCTTGGTGCCGGCCAGCACCGCCAGCGCCACCGCGAACACGATGACCGCACTGGTCGTGTAGTCGTGGTCAGGCCCTTCGCTGGCGTTGCCGGTCACCGGCAGCGCCAGGACGCCGATCACGCTCGGCAGCAACAGCACGACCATGGCGATCCACCGCACGCTGAACCGCAGCGTCAGCGCCACGACCGCGGCGCACAGGGTGGCGACGATCCAGCCGCGGGCCATCTCGGACGCGCCGATGGCCTCACCGAGGCGGCCACTTTCCAGCAGTCGCAGTGCCGGGGCGCCGGCGTCGGTCGCCGCCTGCACCACGACCATGAACGCAGAGGCCACCAGCCAGACCAGTGAAACCCGTTCCAGCACAAGGTGAATACGGAACGACGGCGGGTCGATGACGCCCTTGGAGTCGGGTCGCGCGGTGGTGACGACGTATAGCAGTCCACCGAGGCAGATCGCGGCGGCGATGGTGGCCGTGAAGTAGCCGACCGGTTCGGCCACAGAGGTGAACGTGCCGGGGTAGCTGTCGCCCGTGGCGACGAAGCGTTGGTCGCCCGAGATGAGCGCGTAGGTGACCAAGGCGGCGACCGCGGCCAGATAACCCAACAGTGGCAGCGCTAGTCTGCCGGCCCGGTCCGAGCCCATCGAAATACCGGCCTTCCACCTGAAGAACTGATCACGCCCAGTCTACGACCAGGTGTCGTAGAAATTTTCCGGGCGCAGGAACTCCTGGCGCCGCGGGCCGACCAATACAAGTTGTGAGTCATACCCAACTGCCCGAATCGGACGTCGCCGTCGCGTCCGATCCGTCGGCGTGGAAGCGTTTCCGCCCGGCACTGCTGCGGCTGCACTTCTACGCCGGCCTGTTCGTCGCGCCGTTCATCCTGATCGCCGCCGTCACCGGGCTGCTGTACGCGGTGATCCCGCAGATCGACAGCGCGGTGTACCGGCACGAACTCACCGTCGACCACGTCGGCGACCGGCAGCTGCCGCTGGCTGCCCAGCTGTCGGCCGTCCGTGCCGCGCACCCGGAGGGCACCGTCACCAGCATCCGGCCGCCGGCCGCGCCGGACGAGACGACGCAGGTGACGCTCGCGGTGGACGACGTCCCCGCCGACTACGCGCGCACGGTGTTCGTCGACCCGTATACGGGCGCGGTCCGCGGCGCCCTGACCACCTACGGCCAGTGGCTGCCGGTGCGGGCCTGGTTCGACGAACTGCACCGCAACCTGCACCTCGGGGCCTTCGGCCGGAACTACAGCGAGCTGGCGGCCAGCTGGTCGTGGGTGATCGCCGGCGTGGGCCTGTTGCTGTGGATCGGGCACACGAGGGGCGAGCCGCGCCGGCTCGTCGTCCCCGATGTGCGGGCGACCGGGCGGCGCCGGCTGCTGTCGTGGCACGGCACGCTCGGGGTCTGGATTCTCGCGGCGGTGGCGCTGCTGGCGGTCTCGGGCATGACGTGGTCGCGGTTCGCGGGGAGAACGTCGCCCAGTTGCGGACGCAGCTGAGCTGGACCAGTCCGTCCGTCGACACCGCGTTGCCGGGGCAGGCCGCCGGCGCGACGCTCGACGAGGCCACCGCGCTGCGCGGCGCCGACACGGCGCTTCAGGTCGCCCATGATGCCCACCTGCGGACACCGATGTGGATGTATCCGCCGACGACGGCCGGCCAGGGCTGGCAGGTCGCCGAACGCAAGCGCGACTGGCCGACGCAGTACGACGCGATCGTCGTCGACCCCGCCACGAGCACGGTGACGGCGCGCCTCGACTTCGCCGAGTGGCCGTTGATGGCCAAGATGACCGACTGGGTCATCGACCTGCACATGGGCGTCCTGTTCGGCCTCGTCAACCAGCTGGTGCTGATCGCGGTCGCCCTCGCGATGATCGTCGCGATCGTGCTGGGGTACCGGATGTGGTGGCGACGGCGGCCGACCCGCGGCGCCGGTTTCACTCTGCCGACCGGGCAGCGGCGCGGTGCGCTGTCGGCGCTGCGGCCCTACGAGGCGGCGCTGCTGGTGCTGGTTCTCGGCGGCGTCGGGTGCTTCGCTCCGTTGTTCGGCCTCACGCTGGCCCTGTTCGTCGCGGTCGACGTGGCGCTGGGCTGGCGCCGGCGGCGGCAGGCGACGCGGTGATCGCCGACATCTGGCTCCGGTTGCTCGTCACCGGGCTGTTCCTGCTGAGCGCGGCGCAGTGCGTGTACGCGCTGGTCACGGCCCATGAGAACCGGACGTGGGCCGACCAGACCAGCCGGGTGCTGCACCTGGTGATGGCCGTGGCGATGCTGGTCATGGCGTGGCCGGCCGGGATGGGCGTGCCCAACCGGCCGCCGCTGGTGTTCTTCCTGCTGGCGGCCGGCTGGTTCGCCGTCCTCCTGGTGGTGCGCTCCGGCCATCGGGTGGCCGACGGCTATCACGCCGTGATGATGCTGGCGATGGCGTGGATGTACGCCGTGATGGACGGGCGGGTGCTGCCCGGGCAGTGCGCCGGAACCGCTGCCGAGGCATCGCAGCCGGCGTCCTCGATGTCGTCCATGCCGGGCATGGACATGTCCGGGACGACGGCGCATGCGGGTCCGATGGGTGGCTGTGGGCACCCGTCGGCGTGGGTCGACGCCGTGAACTGGGCGGTCACAGCGTTGTTCGGGATCGCCGCACTGTGGTGGGGCATCCGTTACTTCGCGCTGCGGCACGAGCGCCCCGAGGCCCCGGCTCGCTTGTGGTTCGCCGTGGCGTGTCAGGCCATGGCGGCGGCCGGCATGGCGATCATGTTCGGCGTGATGATCTAGGCCGCGTTGCCGTCGGTCGGCCACAAGTGGCCCCGGCGGCGGCCGCGGGAGGCGTTGTCCGGCAGCGTGATGTCGTCGAGCGTGGGTGCCGCGTCGCGGTCCGGCCGCGGGGGCTCGCCGGCATGGCGGCGCCACACCAGCACGGTCAGCACCACGCCGGCCAGCGCCGGCAGATGGCTCAGCATGCGGACCGCACCGACCGCGCCGGTCAGCCCGTCGACGACGACGTAGCCGGTGAGTACGAGGGTGAAGACCCCGCCGACGATCGCCAGGCCCATCGCCGCGGCAGGCCGGGCGGCGGCGACCAGCATGCCGACGCCGAGGGCGACGGACCAGGCCGTCGACTCGTTGACCACGTGCCCGCCCATGGTGTGCCCGACGTGCACGCCGATGCTGACGCCGGCCGCCTGCAGCACGGCCAGGACGATCTGGATGGTGCCCACCACCGCGAGGCCGATGCGCAGCCAGTCGAGGCCGGTGCGGGTCTCGGGAAGGGCGGGTGGCGAGACCGTGTCGGCCACCGTGGTGATCCGGGTGCGGTCGGCGGCGATCAGTCCGCGCAGCAGCTGCATCTGGCTGTCCAGCTCGTCGTGCCACTGCCGGCACTCGGGGCAGGACGCCAGGTGCTCGTCGACGCGGCGCGCGGGGACGGGTTCGTGCTCGCCGTCCATGCGCGCGGACAGCGCCTCCCGGGCAATCTCGCACTCCACATCGTCAATAGTCGCGCACCGGGCCAGGTTTTCTCCCGGTGGTCCCGAATCCGTCGATCGGTGCCGTTTTGGCGGGTAAATAGTCGCTGGTCGGCGCCGGTACCATAGACACGTGAACTGGACCGTCGACGTACCCATCGACCAGCTGCCCGAGCTGCCCCCGCTGCCCGAGGACCTGCGCACGCGCCTTGCCGACGCGCTGTCCCGTCCGGCCGCGCAGCAGCCCAGCTGGCCTGCGGACCAGGCTGCTGCGATGCGCAAGGTGCTCGAGAGCGTGCCGCCCATCACCGTGCCGTCCGAGATCGAGAAGCTCAAGCTGCAGCTGGCCGACGTGGCGCAGGGCAAGGCGTTCCTGCTGCAGGGCGGCGACTGCGCCGAGACGTTCGTCGACAACACCGAGCCGCACATCCGGGCCAACATCCGGACCCTGCTGCAGATGGCCGTCGTGCTGACGTACGGCGCCAGCATGCCGGTGGTCAAGGTGGCCCGCATCGCCGGGCAGTACGCCAAGCCGCGCTCGTCGGACACCGACTCGCTGGGCCTGACGTCCTACCGCGGTGACATGGTCAACGGTTTCGACCCGGACCCCGCGGTGCGCGTGCACGACGCGTCGCGCCTGGTGCGGGCCTACGCCAACGCGAGCGCCGCGATGAACCTGGTGCGGGCGCTGACCTCGTCGGGTCTGGCGTCGCTGCAGCAGGTGCACGAATGGAACCGCGAGTTCGTCCGCACGTCGCCGGCGGGTGCCCGGTACGAGGCGCTGGCGGCCGAGATCGACCGTGGCCTGAACTTCATGACGGCCTGCGGCGTCAACGACCGCAACCTGCAGACCGCCGAGATCTACGCCAGCCACGAGGCCCTGGTGCTCGACTACGAGCGCGCCATGCTGCGCCTGTCCACCGAGTTCGACGAACCGCGCCTGTACGACCTGTCGGCGCACTACGTCTGGATCGGCGAGCGCACCCGTCAGCTGGACCACGCGCACATCGCGTTCGTCGAGACCATCGCCAACCCGATCGGCATCAAGATCGGCCCGACGACGACGCCCGAGATGGCCGTCGAGTACGTGGAACGCCTTGACCCGCACAACATTCCGGGCCGGCTCACGCTGGTCAGCCGGATGGGCAACGGCAAGGTGCGCGACGTGCTGCCGGGCATCATCCAGAAGGTGGAGGCCTCCGGCCACCAGGTCATCTGGCAGTGCGACCCGATGCACGGCAACACCCACGAGAGCTCGACGGGCTACAAGACCCGGCACTTCGACCGCATCGTCGACGAGGTGCAGGGCTTCTTCGAGGTGCACCGCGCGCTGGGCACGCACCCGGGCGGCATCCACGTCGAGATCACCGGCGAGAACGTCACCGAATGTCTTGGTGGCGCGCAGGATATCTCCGACGACGACCTGGCCGGCCGCTACGAGACGGCCTGCGACCCGCGCCTGAACACCCAGCAGAGCCTGGAGTTGGCGTTCCTCGTCGCGGAGATGCTGCGCGACTAGCCTCACCCCGCCGAGTGGCCACCCGGCGCATGGTTTTCACGCGAAACCCGTGCGGCAGGTGGCCATTCGGCGTTTCTAGAACAGCCCGTCGATGTTGGTGCCGAGGGTCCAGGCGCCGGCGGCGACCAACGCGGTCAGCGTCAGGATCGCGATGAGCCAGAACAGCACCGCGCGTCGCGACCGCTGCCGCGCCCAGGCAAAGTCGTCCAGGTCGATGCCGGCGAATTGCTTTGTCACCACGGGTGATTCGAGCAATGCGGGGTCCATCGCCGGGTCCATGGTGAACTGCAGGGTGTGCTGCGGTGCCGGCTTCGGGGCGGTTGCCCGGCCCGTCGCGACCGTGGTGCGCTCGGCACGGCCACGCTGGGCCGCCGCCGCGGTGTGCTGCGCCGAGTTCGTCGGCGCCGGGACCCGGAATTCGGGCAGTCCCAGGTCGGTGACGATCGCGGCGAGCTCGGCCCCCATGTCGCCGGCGTCGAGGTAGCGGTCGTCGGCCACGCGGGCCGTCGCGCAGGCCACCAGGTCGTCGAATTGCTTTGGCACACCGGCGATTGCCGAACTCGGCGGCGGCACGTCCTGGTCCAGTCGCTGATACGCGACGCTGAGGGGATTGTCGCCGGTGAACGGCGTGGTGCCGGTCAGCAGCTCGTAGGCCAGGATGCCGACGGAGTAGACGTCGCTGCGCGGATCGGCGTCGCCGGTGCTGACCTGTTCGGGGGAGAGATACGCCGCGGTGCCGAGGATCACGCTCGTCGACGTGATCTTGGCCTCAGCGACGGCGCGCACGAGTCCGAAGTCGGCGATCTTGACCTCACCGCTGTCGGAGATCAGGACGTTCTCGGGCTTGATGTCGCGGTGCACCAGGCCCGCCTCGTGGGCCACCGCCAGACCGTCGAGCATGGGGGCCAGCACGGCCGCCACGGCGTGCGGAGGCATCGGGCCGCGCTCGCGCAGCAACTCGCGCAGCGTCCCGCCCTCGACGAGTTCCATCACCAGGAACGGGTGCCGACCGTCGAAACCCTGGTCGTAAACCGCCACCAGCCCAGGGCTTTTCAGGCCGGCGGCGGCGCGGGCCTCGCGCTGGAAGCGCGTCAGGAACTGCTGATCGCCGGAGTACCGCGAATCCATGACCTTGAGTGCCACCAGGCGGTCGAGCCGGGTGTCCACACCGCGGTACACCGTCGACATGCCGCCACTGGCAATCGGCGCATCCACGCGGTAGCGCCCGTCCAGCACCGCACCGATAAGTGGGTCCGGTTGTCGGGATGGCTGCACCCGGCAATCGTACGGCTCTAGAATCTCCTGCGTGAGCAGCATTCCGGCCGCCGAGGACGTTATCGATCCCGATGAAGCGGTCTACGACCTTCCCGCAGTGGCATCCATGCTGGGTATCCCGGTGACCAAAGTGCACCAGCAGTTGCGGGACGGACATCTCCTCGGAGTGCGCCGGAACGGTGCCATCGTGGTGCCCAAGCTCTTCTTCGACGCGAAGGGACATGTGGTCAAGCAGCTGCCGGGCCTGCTCGTCTTGCTGCGCGACGGTGGCTACCACGAGACCGACATCGTGCGGTGGTTGTTCACCGCCGACGAGTCGCTGACCCTGACCCGCGACGGCACCACCGAGCGCGTCGCCAATGCGCGTCCGGTCGACGCGCTGCATTCGCACCAGGCCAGGGAAGTGCTGCGGCGCGCTCAGGCTATGGCGTACTAGCCGGCTCGGCCGCCGTCGTCTTCGGCTCCGGCGCGTGCGCCAGCGAATACCAGGCGGCTACCGCGCATCCCGTCGCCAGGATGACGTGAAGCCACGAGTACATGCCGTGCGAGCCGTCGGGTTTGAAGATCACCATGATCCAGGTCGAGAACCCGGCGATCGCGGCGACAGCCGACCGGCTCTGCGCCAGTGCCGAGACGATCGCCAGCGGCCAGGTGTAGTACCAGGGCAGCGCGGCAGGCACGAACAGCACCACGACCGCCATCACCAGCGCGATGCCGATCAGCGCTTCCCGGTCGGTGTGCCGGAATCGCCACCACAGCAAGGGAAGTGAGATCGCGATGATCGCGATGCCGATGATGCGGGTGACGTCCAGCACCGCGTAGAAGCTGACGGTGGTGAACAGTCCGCCGATGGCGTGGATCAGATTGGCCACCGCGGTCGGGACGGTCAGCCAGTTGACGATCTTCACCGAACCGGCAAGTGCCGTCAGCCAGCCGAGCCCGACGCCCGCCGCGACCGTCACCACGGCGAACACCACGGTGAAGATCACTCCGGACGCCGCGGTGGCCGCCAGCCAGGCGCGGACCTGACCCCACGGGTGCCGTTCGCGCAACTGGCGCATCCAGACCCACACCATGAACGGAAGTGCCAGTCCCGCGGTCGCTTTCACGGCCACCGCGAGGGCGATCAGGCTGACGCCGGCGATGGGATGCCGTTCGAAGGTCAGCGCGATGGCGGCCATCATCAGGCCGACCATCAGCATCTCGTTGTGGACGCCACCCATCAGGTGGATGATCACCAGCGGGTTGAGGACGCAAATCCACAGGGCGGCAGCGCTGTTGGCGCCGACATGGCGGGCCACGCGGGGCGCCGCCCAGATCAGCATGACCAGGCCGGGCAGCATGCACAGCCGCAGCAGCATGGTGCCCTCGACGACGTGGTCGCCGACGATCATGGTGACGAACTTGGCCACCAGGATGAATGCCGGGCCATAGGGCGCGGTGGTGGTGGTCCAGATGGGACTGACGTTGTCCAGCAACGAGTTCGGGTTGTCCACCGGCCCGACGAGGTAGGGGTCCAGCCCGTCGCGCAGCAGCGCGCCCTGCGCCAGGTAGGAGTAGGTGTCGCGGCTGAACACCGGCACGCTCAGCAGCAGCGGCGCCAGCCAGAAGCCGGTCGTCGCGATCATGGTGTAGTCGGTCGCGGTGCGGTCGACGACGCGCCGGCCCAGCGCCAGCCAGGCGACCAGCATCAGGGCCACGCCGGTCCACAGCAGGATCGACGACACCACCAGCCCGTGGCCGAACCGGAACCACGACAGGTGCATCGACTCCAGCAGGGGATCGTGCTGCCGGGTGCTGCCGGCGCCGAGGCCGCCGAGGGCGATCAGGATGGCGCCGGCGAAGCCGAGCAGCGCGGGGCGGCCCTCGTCGGATCGTCCGAAGGCGGTGAGCCGGGCCAGCGCCCCGGGGGCCGTGGTCGAGGTCGACATCGTGGCCTACGCGGACCGGTTGGACGCCCGCCGGGCGAGTTCGGTGAGGCCGGCCTTGGCGCCCTCGTCGATGGGGGCGGCCGCGAGGGCGTCCAGTCCACGTTGGGTGAGCAGCGCGATGCGCTGTTCGACGGCGCCCAAGGCGCCCACGGCCTCGATCACGCCGCAGAGTTCGCCGACCTGGCCGTCGGTCAGATCGGTGCCGATCAAGTCGCGGAGCAGGGCCGCCGCGGCCGGGTCGGAGGCCTCGGCCAGTTCCACGGCCTCGGCCAGCAGCACGGTGCGCTTGCCCGAGCGCAGGTCGTCACCCGACGGCTTGCCGGTGACGGCCGGGTCGCCGAACACGCCGAGCACGTCGTCGCGCAGCTGGAACGCGATACCGAGGTCGTTGCCGACCGAGTGGAAGATCTTCTGCACGTCAGGGCGGTCGGCGGCGGCCGCGGCGCCCAGCTGCAGCGGCCGGGTGACGGTGTAGGACGCGGTCTTGTAGAGGTTCACGTTCATGGCCGAGGCCACGGTGTCGGCGCCACTGGATTCGGCGACGATGTCGAGATACTGCCCGCCGAGGACCTCGGTGCGGATGTGCGCCCACACCTCGTTGACGCGCCGGCGCCCGTCGGCGGACAGATCGGCGTTCGCGACGATGTCGTCGGCCCAGGACAGGGCGAGGTCACCGAGCAGGATGGCCGCGGACAGCCCGAACTGCTCGGACGACCCACGCCAGCCCTGCCGGCGGTGCCGGTCGGCGAACAGCCGGTGCACTGTCGGCAGGCCGCGCCGGGTCGCAGAACAGTCGATGACGTCGTCGTGGACCAGGGCGCAGGCCTGCAGCAGTTCCAGTGCGGAGAACAGGCGCAGCACCGCCGGGTCGGCCGGGTGGCCCGGATCGGGGGCGACGGCGCGCCAGCCCCAGTAGGCGAAGGCCGGGCGGACCCGCTTGCCGCCGCGCAGGACGAACTCTTCGAGTGCTCCCGTCACATCGGTATAGGCGTCGCCGATGTAGGCGCTGTCCCGCCGGCGCTCGGCGAGATAGTCGCGCAGTTGATCTGTGATGGCATTCGCCAGCTCGCCAGCCGACGGACCTGCGGCATCGACGCTCAGCGCGCGTCCCCTCTCCTGACCCCGAAATCGTGCATTCAGATTAGAGGGTGCCGGGCCGGCGGTCGGACACTGCGGCGAAGTCGCTTGTCGGCACTGCGGCGAACTCACTCATCGGACACGGCGGCGAGCTTGGGCGAGCGGTCGCGGCTCCAGTAGGCCAGGCCGCCGATGACGCCGGCGACAGCGAAGGCCAGGACGGCCATCCAGATGGCGGCCGTGGTGAACGAGCGCGCGCTCGGGTCGGTGTAGCGGGCCTGGGCCTTCATGGTGGTCACGACGCCGGGCTTGAGCTTCCACTGGACGATGTCGCTGGCCACGCGCTCGCCGTTGGTCGACGTGACGTCGCCCGGAAACGCCACCGACAGCGTCACGTCGGAATCCGGATCGCTCAGCGTCGTCAGGTCGACGCGGCCTTCGAGGATCACCAGGTCACCGGCGCGGCGCAGGGATATGTCGGCGCCGGCCGAGTCCCGGCTCAGGTTGGCCAGCTGCGGCACCTCGGAGAAGTTCAGGTCCGAGAACACCGCCTCGGAGCCGACGTAGTCGTCCTTGCGGTAGTCCGAGACCACCACCTTCTGCGCGAACGGCAGGCTGTTGGTCAGCTGCGGACCCTTGTCGTCGGCGTTCTTGGCCTTCGCGGCGGCCACGATCTGACCGGACACCCGGTCGTCGGGCGAGATGGTGAGCGAGGTGTGGACGCGCACGCAGCCGACCGCGAGGGGGAGCAGCATCAGAAACAGCAGCAAGGCACGCAGGTGGCGGCGGCGGTTCACGCCGTTATCGTGCCAGATCGCGGTAGGGACAGCGGCACGCCGGATGGATCACAGTGGCAGGGCCCGGCCGAGAATGGCGAACGGCCGGGGATCACCGGGGAAGAAGTAGCTGCGCATGACGTCGTGGAAGTCGAGCCGGCGGTACAGCTTCCAGGCCCGGTTGTCCTCGCCGTGGATCTCCGGCGTGGACAGCAGGACGTGGGATTCCGTGGCGCCCGCGAGCAGCCGCCGGGTGAGCGCCTCGCCGAGTCCCTGCCCCTGCGCCCGCGGGTGGATGTGCAGTTCGGTGAGCTCGAAATACCCGTTCATCAATTGGTCGATGCGTTCGCTGGGGGTGCCGACGTGGCGCAGACCGGTCGCGACCTGTTGGTACCACCACTGATCGGGTGCGCCGCGGTACCCGTAGGCGACCCCGAGCATGGGGGCGGATCGAAGTGCGGCCTCCGGTGCCTCGTCGGTGGTGGGGACGTCGAACGCCGCCACTCCGGTCCAGCCGTCGCGGCGGGTGTGCTCCAGCCACATCGAGGCCCGCTGGCGTTCGGTGCCGCGTGGGTAGCGCATCGCGTCGACGTAGACGGACAGCGCGTCGTCGAGGCGGTGCTGCATGTCAGCCGGCGACAGATCGGTCAGGAGCGTCGCCACGGTGTGAGCCTTTCGGTGCGGCAGGGAAGTCGGGTGTCGGGTTTCTGAACAGGCGCTGTCGCCCGGCCGACGTCCCAGTCTTACAATTCGGGAGTCTGAAGTATGTGGTACGTGTCTGTGTGACCTCGTATCATGACTGTTAGGTATCCGTGACCACGGGTGCAGACGTCAGGAGCCGCTGCGGGCAGCGGTGTGAGTTGGGAGGCGCGGATGCCACTCTCCGATCATGAGCAGCGCATGCTCGACCAGATCGAGAGTGCGCTGTACGCCGAGGACCCGAAGTTCGCTTCGAGTGTCCGGGGCGGCACGCTGCGCGCGCCGTCGGCGCGGCGGCGACTGCAGGGCGCGGGGCTGTTCGTCCTGGGTCTGGCGTTGCTGGTGCTGGGTGTGGCCTTTCGGATTCTGTGGATCAACCAGCTGCCGATCCTGAGCGTCATCGGTTTCGTGGTGATGTTTGCCGGTGCCGTGTTCGCGGTGACCGGTCCCCGGGTGTTGTCCAAGGAGAAGTCGTCCCCGGCGGGTGGCAAGTCCAAGCGGTCCCGTGCCGGCAACTCGTTCACCAACCGTATGGAAGACCGCTTCCGTCGCCGGTTCGACGAATAGACGCTGACGCGTGACACAGGGGTAGCCGATTCGGCTGCCCCTGTTTTGTTTTTCGCTCGGCCTGGTTTGTTTTCGACGCGCTCTTGCCTGTTCGTGGCGGTGTGACGCGCGACACGCCGGGTTGGTAGCGAAATTTGCCGGCGGCGCCGTGCGCCACGATTTTTCAGGGGCTGCGCTCCGCGACTCCCCACAACGCCCCACCAATCTCCCACATGGGTCTCCAGCTGGGATTTCATCGCTCATCCAGGCTGTTTGATGCCGAACTCCACCGCTGATTTCTCGTGATTGCTGCGTCAGGTGGGGCAGATAAGGCGATTTTTAGACTTGAGATGGAGAGAAGTGGGGGATTGTGGGGTAATGTGGCGGACATCGGAGAGACGGACTCCGGAGTGGTGGGAGGTGCCTGATGTTCCTGGGTACCTACACGCCGAAGCTCGACGACAAAGGGCGACTGACGTTGCCCGCCAAGTTCCGCGATGCACTGGCAGGAGGGTTGATGGTCGCCAAAAGTCCAGATCACAGCCTCGCCGTGTACCCGAGGGCCGAGTTCGAAGCCGAGATCGCCCGCCGCGTGGCGAGCACTCCCCGGAACGACCCCGCCGCTCGTGCCGACCTGCGCGTTTTCGCCGCGGGCGCCGACGAGCAGCACCCCGACGCTCAGGGCCGCATCACCCTGTCGGCCGATCACCGTCGCTACGCGAGCCTGACCAAGGAATGCGTCGTGATCGGTGCGGTGGACTACCTCGAAATCTGGGATGCCGCGGCCTGGCAGACCTACCAAGAAACTCACGAAGAGAACTTCTCCGCGGCAAGCGATGAAGCGCTCGGCAGCACCCTTTGACCTGCAGGCCCGTGCAGCGTGGCCTCTGCCCGAACCGGCCCTGGCGTACTTCCCCAACGTCAGGTTCGCGAACTCGGACAGAGACCTCGCTGCAGGGGCCGCACAAATCCACCAGCTGAAGCCTTTTGGGGGTGTTGCGTTGACCGATCGTCGGCCGCACATTCCGGTGCTGCTGGACCGCTGCGTCGAGCTGCTGGCCCCGGCACTCACCCGGGGCAGCGCCGACGGTGCCGGCGCAGTCATGATCGACGCGACGTTGGGCGCCGGTGGCCACTCCGAAGCCTTCCTCACGCGGTTCCCCGCTGTGACGCTCATCGGCCTGGACCGCGACCAGACCGCGCTGCGGCTCGCGGGGGAGCGCCTCGCGCCGTTCGGTGACCGCGTGCACCTGGTCCACACCCCGTACGACGGCATCGACGAGGCGCTGACCCAATCCGGTTACCGGCCAGGCGAATTGGACGCCATCCTGTTCGACCTCGGGGTGTCCTCGATGCAGCTCGACCAGGCGGAGCGCGGTTTCGCGTATGCGCAGGACGCACCGCTGGACATGCGGATGGACCAGACCTCGGGCTTGACCGCGGCCGACATCCTGAACACCTACGACGCCAAGGCGCTCACCCGCGTGCTGCGCGAATACGGCGAGGAGAAGTTCGCCTCGCGCATCGCCGGCGCGATCGTCCGGGAGCGCGCCCGCCGCCCGTTCACCACGACGACCGAGCTGGTCGAGCTGCTCTACGCGGTGATCCCGGCCCCGGCACGTCGCACCGGCGGGCATCCGGCCAAGCGGACGTTCCAGGCGCTGCGCACCGAGGTCAACGGCGAGCTCGACTGCCTGCGGGCGGCGATCCCCGCCGCGCTGGACGCGCTGCGTCCCGGCGGCCGGATCGCGGTCGAGGCGTATCAGTCGCTGGAAGACCGAATCGTCAAGGGGTACTTCACCGATGCCATCGCATCGCGTACCCCGGAGGGCCTGCCCATGGAGCTGCCCGGCTACGAGCCGCTCTTCACCTCGTTGACCCGGGGCGCCGAGCGGGCCGACGAACACGAACTCGAATTGAACCCGCGCAGCGCGTCCGTCCGCCTGCGTGCACTGGAAAAAGTTGTCACAAGGGGAGGTCTGTGATGGCAAAGCGGCCAGCACCGGTACGCGGCGGCAATGCTCGACGGGACTCCGACCCCGATCCGCGCCGCCGCGCCACACGCCGCGGCGGCGACCCGGCATCGCGTCGCGAGGGTGGCAAGGGGGAAGCCAAGCGCGACAACAAGACTGACGCCCGCGTCAAGCGCGGCAAGCGCGACGTCCGGCCGCAGCGGTCCAAGCCGACCGGCGCCGGCCCGCAGACCACGCCGTTCGCGCGGCCCACGGCGGCGCCGTCGCGCCCCAAGAGCGCCTCGCAGGCCAAGGCCCGCGCCAAGGCTCGGAAGGCCAAGGCGCCCAAGGTTGTTCGCACCCCGCTGCGGGAGCGGCTGCTCATCCGCATCGCCGAGATGGACCTCAACCCGCGGCATCTGATCGCGCGGGTGCCGTTCGTCGTGCTGATCATCGGGGCGCTGGGCATGGGCCTGGGCGTCACGTTGTGGCTGTCGACCTCCGCGGCCGAACGGTCGTACGAGCTGGGCCGCGCCAAAGAGATCAATCAGGCTCTGCAGCAGCAGAAAGAGGCGCTCGAGCGCGACGTGCTGGTCGCGCAGGCCGCGCCGGCCCTCGCCGATGCGGCGCGCAACCTCGGCATGATCCCGTCGCGCGACACCGCGCACCTGGTGCAGGACCCCACCGGCAACTGGCTGCTGGTCGGCAGCCCGAAGCCGGCGCAGGGGGTTCCGCCGCCACCGCTGAACACGCCACTGCCCGAGGCGGCCCCGGCCGCGGCCCCGCGCCCGGCCCCGGCCGCTGCACCCGCCCCGGTGCCGGCACCTGTTGCCGCTCCCGTCCCCGCTCCGGCGGGTGTTCCGGCTCCCGCAGCTGTACCGGTCCCTGGTGCCGTTCCGGCTCCCGCAGCTGCGGTCCCGGGGGCCGTTCCGGCCCCCGCCGCCGCTCCGGCGCCCGTCGTGGTCGACCCGCGCGAGCAGGTCGTGCACGCACCGGCGCCCGCGGCTCCGGCGGTCCCGGCGCCAGCCCTCGCGGCGCCCGTGCCTGCGGCTCCGGCGCTCCCGGTGCCTGGGCAGGGCACGCTGCCCGGCCCCGCGTTGCAGCCTGAGGCCGCGCTGCCTGCGCCCTTCGCACAGGCCCCGGTCGCCCCGGCCCCAGTCGCACAGGCCCCCGTCGCACAGGCCCCCGTCGCACAGGCCCCCGTCGCCCCGGCTCCGGTCCCGGCCGCGTTGCCGGCGCAGCCTGCCCCCGGCCTTCCCGCATGAGCGGCACGCGACCGCGCAAGACCGGTGCCGTGCCGGGCACGCCACGCAAGCGTCCGGCCGCCAAACCGCGTCCCGCGCAACCGCATTCGGCGCACGACCGGCGTACCCGCGAAGCCGTCGTTCCCGAGGGCCGGACCGGCTCGTTCGGGTTCCGGCACAAGACCGGCAACATCGTCATCGCGGTGGTGCTGCTGGCCGCGGCCGTGCAGTTGTTCTTCCTGCAGGGCCCGCGGGCGGCCGGTCTGCGCGCCGAGGCCGCCAGCCAGCTCAAGGTCACCGACGTGCAGAAGGCGGTGCGCGGCAGCATCGTCGACCGCAACAGTGCCAAGCTGGCGTTCACCATCGAGGCCCGCGCACTGACCTTCCAGCCGAACCGGATCCGCCAGCAGCTGACCGAGGCGAAGGCCAAGACCCCGGCGGCGCCGGACCCCGACAAGCGGCTCAACGAGATCGCGGTCGGTGTGGCCGGCCTGCTGAACAACAAGCCCGACGCCGCGACCCTGGCCAAGAAGATCACCGGCCGGGACTCGTTCGTCTACCTCGCGCGGGCCGTCGACCCGGCGATCTCCGACGCCATCACCAAGAAGTACCCCGAGGTCGGCGCGGAGCGGCAGGACATCCGGCAGTACCCCGGTGGCTCGCTGGCCGCGAACGTCGTCGGTGACATCGGCTGGGACGGCCACGGCCTGCTCGGCCTCGAAGATTCCTTCGACGCAAAGCTTTCCGGCACCGACGGCTCGGTCACCTACGACCGCGGCTCGGACGGCGTGGTGATCCCCGGCAGCTACCGGGACCGGCACGACGCCATCAACGGCGCCACCATCCAGCTCACGCTCGACAACGACATCCAGTACTACGTACAGCAGCAGGTGCAGCAGGCCAAGGACATGTCCGGCGCGCACGACGTCTCGGCGGTCGTCCTGGATTCGAAGACCGGCGAGATTCTCGCCATGACGAACGACAACACCTTCGATCCGGCCCAGGAACTGAACCGGCAGGACGACAAGCAGATGGGCAACCTGCCTGCGACGTCGCCGTTCGAGCCGGGCTCGGTGAACAAGATCGTCACCGCGGCGTCGGTCATCGAGTTCGGGCTCTCGAATCCCGATGAGGTGCTTCAGGTTCCGGGCAGTTACAACATGGGTGGCGTCACCATCCGCGACGCGTGGGGCCACGGCACCGATCCGTACACCACCACCGGTGTCTTCGGGAAGTCGTCCAACATCGGCACCCTGATGCTGGCCCAGCGGGTCGGCCCGGAGCGCTTCGCCGACATGCTGACGAAGTTCGGCCTCGGTCAGCGCACGGGTTCGGGCCTGCCCGGTGAGAGCGCGGGGCTGGTCCCGCCGATCGACCAGTGGTCGGGCAGCTCGTTCGCGAACCTGCCCATCGGACAGGGCCTTTCGATGACCCTGCTGCAGATGACCGGCATGTATCAGGCCATCGCGAACGACGGCCTGCGCATCCCGCCGCGCATCGTCAAGTCGATCGTCTCGGCCGACGGCACGCATCAGGACCAGGCGGCGCCCGAGGGCGTGCAGGTCGTGTCTCCGCAGACCGCGGCGACGCTGCGCAACATGTTCCGCGCGACCCTCCAGCGCGACCCGCGCGGCACCCAGCAGGGCACCGGCTGGCCGGGCGCTGTCGAGGGCTACCAGATGGCCGGCAAGACCGGCACCGCCCAGCAGATCAACCCGGCCTGCGGCTGCTACTACGACGACGACCACTACTGGATCACCTTCGCCGGCATGGCGCCGTCGGACGACCCGCGTTACGTCGTCGGGATCATGGCCAACAACCCGCAGCGCAATGCCGACGGCACGCCGGGCCACTCCATGGCACAGCTGTTCCACAACATCGCGGCATGGCTGATGCAGCGGGAGAACGTGCCGCTGTCACCGGACCCCGGTCCGCCGCTGGTCCTGCAGGCCACCTGACGGGCCGGGCGCCCGTCTCCGGCCCGGTACTGTGTCATGGCCATGTCTTCGCCTACCTTGCGCCCCGCTGACCCTGTCGGGGCCGCGCTGGGCTCGTTGGCCGACCACGTCGGCGCCGCGCTGCCATCCGAGCCCCAGGCCAGGGAGCTGCGCGTCACCGGTGTCACGCTGAGCAGCCGCGACGTCGTCGCCGGTGACCTGTTCGCGGCACTGCCGGGATCAGCCGCACACGGCGCGCGGTTCGCCGCCGACGCCGTCGCGGCCGGCGCCGCCGCGGTGCTGACCGACCCGGCGGGCCGGGAACTCCTCGACGTGGGTGTGCCCGTCCTCGTGCACCCCGACCCGCGGGCGGTCCTGGGCGAGGTCGCCGCCGAAATCTACGGCCGGCCCTCCGAACGGCTGCGCGTCATCGGCATCACCGGGACTTCCGGCAAGACCACGACCACCTATCTGGTCGAGGCGGGGCTGCGCGCCGCGGGGCGGGTGGCCGGGCTCATCGGCACCGTCGGCATCCGGATCGACGGGCGCGACCTGCCGAGTTCCCTGACCACCCCCGAAGCGCCGGCGCTGCAGGCGCTGCTGGCCACCATGGTCGAACGCGGCGTCGACACCGTCGTCATGGAGGTGTCCAGCCACGCGCTGTCGCTGGGCCGGGTGGACGCGCTGCGCTTCGCCGCCGGCGGCTTCACCAACCTGTCGCGCGACCACCTCGATTTCCACCCCACCATGGACGACTACCTGGACGCCAAAGCCCGGCTGTTCCAACCTGATTCGCCCAACCACGCCCAGGTGTCGGTCGTCTGCGTGGACGACGACTGGGGCCGGAAGATGGCGGCCCGCGCCGCCGATCCGGTGACCGTCAGCACCACCGGTGACGCCGACTGGACCGTCACCGACATCGCCGCCGATCGCGGTGGCCAGCAGTTCACCGCCGTCGGGCCCGAAGGCGCTCGGCACGCGCTGCGGATCGGCCTGCCCGGCGGCTACAACGTCGCCAACGCGCTGCTCGCGGTGGCACTGCTCGATGCCGTCGGCGTCACGCCGGAGCAGGCGGCACCCGGACTGGCGACCGCCACCGTGCCCGGCCGGTTGCAGCCCATCGACCGCGGGCAGGACTTCCTGGCCCTCGTCGACTACGCGCACAAGCCCGGCGCCCTGGAAGCGGTGCTGCAGACGCTGCGCCCGCAGACCCGGGGCCGGCTGGCCGTGGTCTTCGGCGCCGGCGGCAACCGGGATGCCGGGAAACGTGAGCCGATGGGACGCATCGCCGCGCAACTCGCGGACCTGGTCGTGATCACCGACGACAATCCGCGCGACGAGGATCCGGACCTCATCCGGGCCACGATCGCCGCGGGTGCCGCCGACGGCTCGGCCGAGGTGGTGGTGATCGGTGACCGCCGGACCGCCATCGACCACGCCGTCGCCTGGGCGCGCGCGGGGACACCGTCCTGGTTGCGGGCAAGGGCCACGAGTCGGGCCAGACCCGCGCCGGCCAGACCCGGCCCTTCGATGATCGTGATGAATTGGCCGCCTCGCTCGATGCAGCGGCCGGGAAAGCTGGGGAGTCACCCGCATGATCGACCTGACCCTGGCAGAGATCGCCGACATCGTCGGCGGCGAGCTGTCCGACATCACGCCCGAGGCTGCCGCCTCGACACGCGTGACCGGAACCGTCGAATTCGACTCGCGGGCTGTCACGGAAGGCGGGTTGTTCCTGGCGTTGCCGGGCGCCCGCACCGACGGACATGACTTCGCCGCGGGCGCCGTGGCGGCCGGTGCCGTCGCGGTGCTGGCGGCGCGGCCGGTCGGGGTGCCGGCCATCGTCGTCAAACCGGTTGCCGGACAGGTCGATTCGGCTTCGGGCGCGCTGGAGCACGACACCGACGGTTCGGGCGCCGCAGTGCTGGCCGCACTGGGGAAGCTGGCCCGCGCCGTGGCCGACCGGTTGGCCGCCGGGGGCCTGCGGATCATCGGCGTCACCGGCTCGTCGGGCAAGACGTCGACCAAGGACCTACTGGCCGCGGTGCTCGCGCCGCTCGGCGAGGTGATCGCGCCGCCCGGATCGTTCAACAACGAGCTCGGTCATCCGTGGACGGTGCTGCGCGCCACCGGCGATACCGACTTCCTGGTGCTCGAGATGTCGGCGCGGCACCCCGGCAACATCGCCGCGCTCGCCGCGATCGCACCGCCGTCGATCGGTGTGGTGCTCAACGTCGGCACTGCGCATCTCGGCGAGTTCGGCTCGCGCGACGTCATCGCCGCGACGAAGTCCGAACTGCCGCAAGCTGTTCCGGCATCCGGTGTCGTCATCCTCAACGCCGACGACGGTGCCGTCGCCGCGATGGCCGACGTCACCGGGGCCCGCGTGGTGCGGGTGTCCCGGTCTCCCGGGGCAGACCTGTGGGCCGGTGACGTCACCCTCGACGAGCTGGCCCGCCCGCGCTTCACCCTGCACGCGGGGGAGCAGCACGTCGACGTTGCACTCGCTGTACACGGCGACCATCAGGTGTCCAACGCGCTCAGCGCCGCCGCGGTCGCCCTGGAGTGCGGCGCGACCCTGCAGCAGGTGGCTGACGCGCTCGCCGGCGCCGGCCCCGTCTCGAAGCACCGCATGCAGGTCACCACCCGCGCCGACGGGGTGGTCGTGGTGAACGACGCCTACAACGCCAACCCCGACTCGATGCGCGCGGGCCTCAAAGCGCTGGCCTGGATGGCCAAGTCGGCGCGTGCCGAAACCGGCGCGCCGGTGCGTAGCTGGGCGGTGCTCGGCGAGATGGCCGAACTGGGTGACGACGCGATTGCCGAACATGACAGCATCGGTCGACTGGCCGTGCGTTTAGATGTGTCACGACTGGTCGTCGTCGGAACCGGGAGGACTATGGGCGCCATGCAACACGGCGCGGTGATGGAAGGTTCGTGGGGCAGCGAGGTATCGCCCGTCCCCGATGCCGAAGCCGCGCTTGATTTGCTGCGCGCCGAGCTGGAGCCCGGCGATGTCGTGCTGGTCAAGGCCTCGAACTCCGCGGGGCTCGGCGCGCTTGCCGAGGAGCTGGCGCGGGAGGGACACGCATGATTCAGATCCTGTTCGCCGTCGGTATCGCGCTCGCGGTGTCGATCGTGCTGACGCCGGTGCTGATCCGGCTGTTCACCCGCCGGGGCTTCGGGCACGAGATCCGCGAGGACGGTCCGGCTAGCCATCAGAAGAAGCGCGGCACGCCGTCGATGGGCGGCGTCGCGATCGTCACCGGCATCTGGTGCGGGTATCTCGGTACCCATCTCGTGGGGCTGCTGGTCGACGGCGAAGGCCCGTCGGCCTCGGGCCTGCTGGTGCTCGGCCTGGCCACGTCACTGGGGGCCGTCGGCTTCATCGACGATCTGATCAAGCTCCGCCGGGCCCGCAACCTGGGTTTGAACAAGACCGCCAAGACGGTCGGCCAGCTGGTCTCGGCCGTCCTGTTCGGTGTGCTGGTGCTGCAGTTCCGCAACGGCTACGGGCTGACACCGGGCAGCGCGGGCCTGTCCTACGTGCGCGAGATCGCGACCGTCACCCTGGGCCCGCTGCTGTTCGTGCTGTTCATCGTGGTGCTGGTCAGCGCGTGGTCCAACGCCGTCAACTTCACCGACGGTCTGGACGGACTGGCGGCCGGTGCCATGGCGATGGTCAGCGCGGCGTACGTGCTGATCACGTTCTGGCAGTACCGCAACGCGTGCGCCACCAGCCCGGGACCGGGCTGCTACAACGTCCGCGACCCGCTGGACCTGGCGCTCGTCGCGGCCGCGACGGCAGGTGCCTGCATCGGGTTCCTGTGGTGGAACGCCGCGCCGGCGAAGATCTTCATGGGCGACACCGGCTCACTGGCGCTCGGCGGCATCATCGCCGGCCTGTCGGTGACCAGCCGGACCGAGACGCTGGCCATCGTGCTCGGCGCCCTGTTCGTCGCCGAGGTGACCTCGGTGGTGGTCCAGATTCTGGCCTTCCGCACCACCGGGCGCCGGGTGTTCCGGATGGCGCCGTTCCATCATCATTTCGAACTGGCCGGCTGGGCCGAGACCACGGTGATCATCAGGTTCTGGTTGCTCACCGCCATCGCCTGCGGGCTCGGGGTGGCGCTGTTCTACAGCGAGTGGCTGTCGGCGGGTGGCCGCTAGACACGCGGCTCCCAGCCGACATTCAGCATTTGCGCGGTGGTGCCGGAGCCCGCTGTTAGGGTTCGCGCCATGACTGTCGAGAAGTACCTGGTCGGGCCTGTTGTCGTGCTGACGGGCGCGGCGCTGATCGCCGGTTGCGGCGGTTCGGACGGCAAGTCCGGGAGCGGCGGCCAGGCCGCGGCGAAGTACGACATCTCGAAGGTCGGCGGCGCCAAGAGCAGCCTGCCGCCGGGTTACGACCCGATGGATCTGGAGGCGGACACCGTCACCCAGGAGAAGCTGGACGCACCCGGTGTCGGCGCGCTCACCACCACGCCACCGTCGGTCGTCACTCCCGCCGAGTGCGCGCCGCTGCTCAAGCCGCTCGCGCCGGCCGGCGTCGGTGCCAAGACCGCGGGCTTCATCGGCAGCAACCAGGAGGGCCACACCGTCATCGTGGTGGCGGCGGAAGCGGTCGGCACCGCAGGCGAACTCGGCCATGCGGGCTGTGATCAGTTCACCGTCGACTCGACCGACGGCGTCACCGCGACGGTCGAGCGCGTCCCCGGCCCCGACATCGCGGGCGCGAAGACCATGGGCGTGCAGGCGCACATCACCGCCAATGGCAAGGCCATCGAGGAAACCACCTACACCGCCGTCCTGGGGGACAAGACCGTCGCCGTCGTCCAGGCCGACGTCGACCCGCAGGTCGCCAAGGACCTGCTCGCCAAGGCGGTTGCGGCGATCAAGAGCTGATCGTCCGCCGGGCCACGCCGCGAACGTAACCGGGTGGCGGCAAAACGCCCCGAATCTCGCCGTGACGTTGCATTCGCGACGCACAGCCGAGGAACGTGCGCCCTCGGCGCACTGTCAACGCGGGGCGGCGGCCTCGCGCGCCATGTGACGACGGCCTCCTGGCAAATCGCCCCATTCCGGCGACACGCGCCGGATGTGCCGCGCCCTGCGGGTGCGACAGGGGAGGATTTTGGGATGCAAGGGACAGTTGTGGTTTTTGTGACCAATGTGAACGACGAGGTCGGGTAGTCACATGCCGGACATCCTTGCAAAGCTCCGCCGGGGCAAAGCCGGCCCCGAAGAACCGCAGGCTCCGGACGAGAAGAACCCGAGCGACTCCACCGACGGCGGCAAAGAGTCGGGCAAAGACGCGGCCGCAGAGTCGACCGCCAAGCCCGCCGCACCCAAGCGGCAGGGCCCCCGGGCCCGGTTCGGGGCCTGGCTCAGCCGGCCGATGACGTCGTTCCACCTGGTCATCGCCTGCGCGGCACTGCTGATCACGCTGGGCCTGACCATGGTGCTGTCGGCCTCGGGCGTGCACTCGTACGACGAGGACGGCTCGCCCTGGACCATCTTCGCCAAGCAGGTGCTGTGGACCGTCATCGGCCTCATCGCGTTCTACGTCGCGCTGCGGCTGCCCATCGCGTTCATGCGCCGGATGGCGCTGCCGGCGTTCATCGTCAGCCTCGTGCTGATCGCCCTGGTGCTGATCCCGGGCATCGGCCACCTGTCCAACGGCGCCCGCGGCTGGTTCGTCGTCGCCGGCTTCTCCATGCAGCCGTCCGAGCTGACCAAGATCGCCTTCGCGATCTGGGGCTCGCACCTGCTGGCGACCCGCCGCATGCAGCACGCCGGCTGGAAAGAGCTGCTGTTTCCGCTGGTCCCGGCGGCGGTGCTGGCGCTGGGCCTGATCGTCGCCGAGCCCGACCTCGGGCAGACGGTGTCGGTCAGCATCGTCCTGCTCGGCCTGCTCTGGTACGCCGGTCTGTCGCTGCGGATCTTCCTGAGCTCCCTGGTCCTCTGCATCGGTGCGGCGGCCATCATGGCGGTCTCCGCCGGCTACCGCTCCGACCGTGTGCGGGCCTGGCTGGACCCCGACTCGGACCTGCAGGGCATCGGCTACCAGTCGCGGCAGGCCAAGTACGCGCTGGCCAACGGCGGCATGTTCGGTGACGGGTTGGGGCAGGGCACCGCGAAGTTCAACTACCTGCCCAACGCGCACAACGACTTCATCTTCGCCATCATCGGCGAGGAGCTCGGCTTCATCGGCGCGGCGGGACTGTTGGCGTTGTTCGGCCTGTTCGCCTACACCGGCATGCGTATCGCGCGCCGGTCGGTCGACCCGTTCCTGCGGCTGCTGACGGCCACCACGACGCTGTGGGTGGTCGGCCAGGTGTTCATCAACGTCGGCTACGTGCTGGGTCTGCTGCCGGTCACGGGCATCCAGCTGCCGCTCATCTCCGCCGGTGGAACCGCAACGGCCACAACACTTCTGTTGATCGGTCTGATTGCCAATGCGGCGCGCCACGAACCCGAGGCGGTGGCCGCGCTGCGGGCCGGCCGCGACGACCGGATGAACCGGATCCTGCGGCTGCCGCCGCCGGTGCCGTATTCGCCGACCACCCTGGACTCGGCCCGGGACCGGCTGCGTGGCCGCGGCGACAAGCCGGTCCGCAAGCCCCCCGCCCGGCAGGCCAAACCCGCCAAGCCGGCAAAGCCCACGAAGTCTGCGCGACCCACTCGGCAGGCCACCAGGCAGGAGCCCCCGCCCCGGCAGCGCCGGACCGACGCCCCGCGGCGCACGCGACGCACCGAGGAACCGGACCGGCGGTCGGACCGAGCCCGCCGAAACCCCGTACCGGCCGACGGTGCCGGACGGCGTGCAAGGCAAAATGGTGACCTCAAGGGTCAACAAAGACGTGACCCGCGCCGGTCGGACCCGCGGGTCCGCACATTGGAAGGTCAGCGGTACGGGTGAGTGTGAGTTCGGGCCGGAGCGACGGGGGAGGGCCCCGCATCTCGGTGGTTCTGGCCGGAGGTGGCACCGCAGGTCACATCGAACCCGCGATGGCGGTCGCCGACGCACTCGTGGCGCTGCGGCCCGACGTCCGGATCACCGCCCTCGGCACGGCCCGCGGGCTGGAGACCCGGCTGGTCCCCGAACGTGGCTACGACCTCGAGCTGATCACGCCGGTTCCGTTGCCGCGCAAGCCTTCTGCTGACCTGGCGCGGCTGCCGCTGCGGGTCCGGGCCGCGGTCCGCGAGACCCGCGACGTGCTCGACGCCGTCCACGCCGACGTCGTCGTGGGATTCGGCGGCTACGTCTCGCTGCCCGCCTACCTCGCCGCCCGCGGCGGGGGACTGCGCCGGCGCCGCACCGTCCCGGTCGTGGTGCACGAGGCCAACGCCAGTGCGGGCTGGGCCAACAAGGTCGGTGCCCGCTCGGCGCGCCGGGTGCTGGCCGCGGTACCGGATTCGGGTCTCAAGGGCAGCGAGGTCGTCGGGATTCCGGTGCGCGAGTCGATCACCTCATTGGACCGGGCTGCGCTGCGCGCCGAGGCCCGCGAGTTCTTCGGTTTCGCCGACGACGCCCGCGTGCTCCTGGTGTTCGGCGGATCCCAGGGCGCGCAGTCGCTCAACCGTGCCGTGTCCGGCGCGGCGGAAAACCTCGCCGCACAAGGTGTTTCGGTGCTGCACGCCTACGGCCGCAAGAACACCCTCGAGCTGCCGGAACCGGCGCCGGGTGCCCCGCCGTATGTCGGCGTGCCGTACCTCGACCGCATGGATTTGGCTTATGCCGCCGCCGATCTGGCGATCTGCCGGTCCGGCGCCATGACCGTCGCCGAGGTCAGCGCCGTCGGTCTGCCCGCGGTCTACGTGCCGCTGCCGATCGGCAACGGCGAGCAACGACTCAACGCACTCCCGGTGGTCGACGCCGGCGGCGGCCTCCTGGTCGACGACGCCGAGCTGACCCCGGACTTCGTCACCGAACGGATCGGAAACTTGATGCGCGACACCGCCGCACTGGATCAGATGACGACGGCGGCCGCGCTGGCCGGCCACCGCGACGCGGCCCGGCGGGTGGCGCAGATCGCCCTGGACACCGCATTGGGTATCCGGTGACGGCGCGGGAGCTGCCACCCGAGCTGGCTCGGGTGCACATGGTCGGTATCGGCGGTGCCGGGATGTCCGGTATCGCCCGGATTCTGCTGGACCGCGGCGGCCAGGTGTCCGGCTCGGACGCCAAGGAGTCCCGTGGTGTCGCGGCGCTGCGGGCCCGCGGTGCCGAGATCCGGATCGGGCACGACGCGTCGTCGCTCGACATGCTGCCGGGCGGTCCGACCGTCGTGGTCAGCACGCACGCCGCCATCCCGAAGGACAACCCCGAGCTGGTGGAGGCCCACCGGCGCGGCATCCCGGTGATCATGCGCCCCGTCGTGCTCGCCAAGCTGATGGATGGCTACCGCTCGGTGCTGGTGACCGGCACGCACGGCAAGACCACGACGACATCGATGGTCATTGTGGCGTTGCAGCACAGCGGTTTTGACCCGTCGTTCGCCGTCGGTGGGGACCTGGGCGAGGCCGGCACCAACGCGCACCACGGCAGCGGTGACTGTTTCGTCGCCGAGGCCGACGAGAGCGACGGTTCGCTGCTCGAATACACCCCTGATGTGGCGGTGGTGACCAACATCGAGGCCGATCACCTGGACCACTTCGGCAGCGTCGAGGCCTACACCGCGGTGTTCGACGACTTCGTGGCCCGGCTGCGTCCCGGTGGTGCGCTGGTGGTGTGTGCTGACGATCCGGGTGCCGAGGCGCTGGCACAGCGGTCGGCGGAGCGCGGCGTGCGCGTGCTGCGGTACGGCATGGGCAGTGCACAGCGTGCGGATCTGGAGGCGACGCTGCTGACCTGGCAGCAGCAGGGCACCGGCGGCGTGGCGGCCATCCAGCTGGCGGGCGAGCCGCACCGCCGGGGCATGCGGTTGTCGGTGCCGGGCAAGCACATGGCGCTCAACGCGCTGGCCGCGCTGCTGGCGGCCCGGGAGGTCGGTGCCGATCCGGAGGCCGTGCTCGACGGTCTCACCGGGTTCGAAGGTGTGCGGCGCCGCTTCGAGGCGGTCGGAACCGCTTACGGCGTCCGGGTTTTCGACGACTACGCGCACCATCCCACCGAGGTTCGGGCGACGCTCGAGGCGTTGCGGGCCGTGGCCGGCACGTCGCGGTCCATCGTGGTGTTCCAGCCGCATTTGTATTCCCGGACACAGACTTTCGCGAAGGAATTCGGTCAGGCCCTGGATCGTGCCGACGAGGTGTTCGTCCTCGACGTGTATGCCGCACGGGAGGCCCCGCTGGCCGGCGTCAGCGGCGCGAGCATCGTCGAGCACGTCTCGGCCCCGGTGCATTACGTGCCGGACTTCTCCGCCGTGGCCGATCAGGTGGCGGCCAAGGCCGGCCCCGGTGACGTCATCGTCACCATGGGCGCCGGCGACGTCACGCTGCTGGGTCGCGAGATTCTGACCGCACTCGAGGTCAAGGCCAACCGTGCCGCCCCGGGACGGCCCACGCCGTGACCGTGGAGGACGGCTCGGGGGAGCCGGCTACCGAACCTGTTGCGGCGCAGGACGATACGGTGCAGGGCGATACAGTGCAGAACGAGGTGGCAGACGACGTCGCGCCGGACGCGGCGGCACAAGAGGACGCCGCCGAGGCGCCGGACGCCGCATCGGCCGATCCTGCGTCACCCGACTACGAGGGCCCGCGTCGCCGTGCCCGGCGCGAGCGGGAGGAACGCCGCATCGCGCTGGAGCGGGCCAGGGCACTGGAACAGGCGCGCCAGGAGGCCCGGCGCCGGGCGGCGGGCCTGTCCGACCAGCCGAAGGCGCCCACGCGCGGCGTCATCCGCGGCCTGAAGCTGTTGCTGTGGTCGGCGGTGACGGCCGTCGTCGCCGTCACGCTGGGTCTGGTGCTGTACTTCACGCCGATCATGGCGGTCCGGCACACGGTGGTCACCGGCCTGGCGACCCTCACCGAGGACGAGGTGACGGCGGCGGCCGCGGTCAAACCGGAGACGCCGCTGCTGCAGGTCAACACCGACGCGGTGGCCGAACGGGTCGCCACGATCCGGCGGGTGGCCAGTGCCCGGGTGCAGCGCGAGTACCCGTCGACGCTGCGGATCACGGTGGCCGAGCGGGTCCCGGTGGCGGCCAAGGAGTATCCGGACGGTCCGCACCTGTTCGACCGCGACGGCGTGGATTTCGCGACCGAGCCGCCGCCACAGGGACTGCCGTACCTCGACGCCGACAATCCCGGCCCGAAGGATCCGGCGACCCTGGCGGCCCTCGAGGTTCTGCTGTCGCTGCGTCCTGAGGTCTTCAGCCAGGTCGCGCGGGTGGGGGCGCCGTCGGTCGCCGCTGTCACGCTGACGCTCAACGACGGTCGTGAGGTCATCTGGGGGACCACCGACCGCACGGAGGAGAAGGCGCTCAAGCTGGGCGCGCTGCTCACGCAGCCGGGGCACACCTATGACGTGTCCAGTCCCGACCTGCCCACTGTGAAGTAGCTCATCGACTTCCAGCCTGTCGCCGCTGTTTCGCTCGCCAGGCCACCTATTTCCCCGTCGCTTCGCTCGCCTGGGCAGAAAAATCGCGTGAACTCTCGGCGCGCCTGCACGGCTGCGGCGCGGCCGCACCCTACCGTTCTGTTTGCGCGGAACAACTTGACATAACTCTAACCCTATGGTTGAGGTTTAGGGTTTTGATTCGAGAAGTTTTGCTCAGGACAAACCGAGCCAGGGAGGAAGACGTCAGATGACACCCCCGCATAACTACCTAGCCGTCATCAAGGTGATCGGTGTCGGCGGCGGCGGCGTCAACGCCGTCAACCGCATGATCGAACAGGGCCTTCGCGGCGTCGAGTTCATCGCGATCAACACCGACGCGCAGGCGCTGCTGCTCAGTGAGGCAGACGTCAAGCTCGACGTCGGCCGCGACTCGACCCGCGGCCTGGGTGCCGGCGCCGACCCCGAGGTGGGGCGCAAGGCTGCCGAGGACGCCAAGGACGAGATCGAAGAGCTGCTGCGCGGCGCCGACATGGTGTTCGTCACCGCCGGTGAGGGTGGTGGCACCGGTACCGGTGGCGCGCCCGTCGTCGCCGGCATCGCCCGCAAGCTCGGCGCGCTGACCGTCGGCGTGGTCACCCGCCCGTTCTCGTTCGAGGGCAAGCGCCGCTCGAACCAGGCCGAGTTGGGCATCCAGGCGCTGCGCGAGAGCTGCGACACCCTGATCGTCATCCCCAACGACCGCCTGCTGCAGATGGGCGACGCCGCCGTCTCGCTGATGGACGCGTTCCGCAGCGCCGACGAGGTGCTGCTCAACGGTGTGCAGGGCATCACCGACCTGATCACCACGCCCGGCCTGATCAACGTCGACTTCGCCGACGTCAAGGGCGTCATGAGCAGCGCCGGCACGGCGTTGATGGGTATCGGCTCGGCCCGCGGCGACGGTCGTGCGCTCAAGGCCGCCGAGATCGCCATCAACTCGCCGCTGCTGGAGGCCTCGATGGACGGCGCGCAGGGCGTGCTGATGTCGGTGGCCGGCGGTAGCGACCTGGGTCTGTTCGAGATCAACGAGGCCGCGTCGCTGGTGCAGGATGCCGCACACCCCGAGGCCAACATCATCTTCGGAACCGTCATCGACGATTCGCTGGGCGACGAGGTCCGGGTCACGGTCATCGCGGCCGGGTTCGACACCGCCGGTCAGAGCCGCAAGCCCGTCACCTCGGCGGTGCCGGGTGCGACGGCGGCGCCGGCTGCCGGTGGCGCACACCGGGCGCAGACCTTCGGGGCGGCGAGCGCGGGCAAGCTCGGTGCCTTCAACGCCGACCCGGGCAGCGTCCCGGCGGCGACCAATGGTGTGACGGTGAGTGTCGGCGGCCGTGGCGACGACGATGACGACGTCGACGTGCCGCCGTTCATGAAGCACTGACGGTGACGGAGTGGCGCGGATACGCCGGATAAATTTGTCATCGTGACGTTCCGTATCCGCAGAGTGACTACGACGCGTGCGGGCGGGGTCTCGAAGGCCCCGTTCGACACGTTCAACCTGGGTGACCACGTCGGCGACGACCCAAAGGCCGTGGCGGCGAACCGGACTCGGCTGGCCGAGGCGATCGGGCACGGCCCGTTGGTATGGATGAACCAGGTGCACGGTGACCATGTCGAAGTTGTCGAGGGCCCTGGAACTGGAGCCGGGGGAGCCTACGACAACACCGACGCCCTGGTCACCGCGACGCCGCGGCTTCCGCTCGCGGTGATCACGGCCGACTGCGTGCCGGTGTTGTTGGGCGATGCCCGCGCCGGTGTGGTGGGCGCCGTGCATGCCGGACGGGTCGGTGCGCAGAAGGGCGTGGTGCTGCGCACGGTCGAGGCGATGCAGAAACTCGGCGCGCAGGTGCAGGACATCTCGGTGCTGCTCGGCCCGGCGGTCAGCGGGCGCAATTATGAGGTGCCCTACGAGATGGCCGACGACGTCGAGGCGGTGCTGCCGGGCAGCATCACCACGACCGCCCGCGGCACGGTGGGTCTTGACCTGCGGGCCGGCATCGCCAAGCAGTTGGCCGGCTTGGGCATCGAGGCCATCGACATCGACCCGCGCTGTACGGTCGACGATCCGAATCTGTTCAGCCACCGACGTGGCGCCCCGACCGGGCGGCTGGCGTCGGTGGTGTGGATGGAATGACCAGCGCGCCGCGCGAGGCCGAACTGGCCGCGTCGCTGGCCCGGATTCAGGCGCGAATCGACGCTGCCGCGGCAGCCGCCGGCCGGGATCGGGCCGACATCGAATTTCTTCCGGTGACCAAATTCTTTCCGGCGAGTGATGTTGTTGCGCTGTTCGGATTGGGCTGTCGGGCATTCGGTGAATCGCGGGAACAGGAAGCGGCGGGCAAAGTCGCCGAGGTATCGGGCGCCTTGTCGGACAAGAAATTGATCACAGCGCCGGGCGAATTGTTGGATGCGTCATCGAACATAGAGTCGAACAATGCAATTCGATGGCACATGATCGGCCGAATTCAACGCAACAAAGCGCGAGCCGTGGCGCGCTGGGCTGCGGTGGCGCATTCGGTCGACACCGCGCCGTTGATCGCGGCGCTGTCCCGCGGCGCCATCGAGGCGCTGGACCAGGGCCGCAGGTCCGAGCCGTTGCAGGTATATATCCAGGTCAGCCTCGACGCGGATCCGGCCCGCGGCGGCGTGCCGGTGGACCGGCCTGATCTGGTCGACGAGTTGTGCGCGGCCGCGCACACCGCTCCGGGGCTGGGTCTGGCTGGCTTGATGGCCATCCCGCCGCTGGCCAGCGAGGCCGAAGCGGAGTTTGCGCGGCTGGAGGCTGAATTGCTCAGGGTCCAAACGCAATACCCCCACCGGCTGGGGCTGTCCGCGGGCATGTCGAACGACCTGGAAATTGCGGTGCGACACGGGTCAACGTGTGTGCGTGTCGGTACCGCGCTAATGGGACCGCGTCCTCTAACGTCACCATGAGTAGTCACTCCAGTCACACTTACATCACAGTCACCAGACACCACATTCTTAGCTAGGGGCATCCGATGAGCACACTGCACAAGGTCAAGGCCTACTTCGGTATGGCGCCGATGGACGACTATGACGACGAGTACTACGACGACGAAGACCGTCCATCGCGCGCCTACCAGGCGCCGCGCCGCCCCCGTGACGAGCGTTTCGAGGACGAGGACTACGGCCGTGGTGAGCCGCGCGGCTACGACCGCGAATACGAAAGCGCCCCCATGGGTTACCGCGGTGGCTACGACGAGATGCCGGCTCGCGGCCCGCGCGAGTTCGAGCGCCCGCGCTTCAACACCCTGCGTGGTGCCACCCGTGGCGCCGTCGCCATGGAGCCCCGCCGCATGGCCGAGCTGTTCGAGGCCGGCAGCGCCCTGGCCAAGATCACGACCCTGCGCCCCAAGGACTACAGCGAGGCCCGCACCATCGGTGAGCGCTTCCGCGACGGCACCCCGGTGATCATGGACCTGGTGTCGATGGACAACGCTGACGCCAAGCGCCTCGTCGACTTCGCCGCAGGCCTGGCCTTCGCGCTGCGCGGCTCGTTCGACAAGGTCGCCACCAAGGTGTTCCTGCTGTCGCCGGCCGACGTCGACGTCAGCGCCGAAGAGCGTCGCCGGATCGCCGAGGCGGGCTTCTACAGCTACCAGTAATACCTACGCAGCTCCACGCAAGACCCCTTCGGCCCCCGGCCGGAGGGGTCTGCGTTAGGTAGGCTCGCTCTCAAGCGCCGACAGCAGTCGGCGCTTTTCCCGCGCTAGTGAGGTCTGTTGCATTGACCCTGTTCTTCGACATTCTGGGTTTTGCGCTGTTCGTCTTCTGGCTGCTGTTGATCGCCCGCGTGGTGGTGGAGTTCATCCGCGGATTCAGCCGGGACTGGCAGCCGAGGGGACTGACCGTGGTGATCCTCGAGGCGATCATGACGGTGACCGATCCTCCGGTGAAGCTGTTGCGGCGCTTGATTCCTCCGCTGACCATCGGGCCGGTCCGGGTCGACCTGTCCATCGTGGTGCTGCTCATGGTGGTGTTCATCGGCATGCGGCTGTCGTTCGATCAGGTCGGGGCCTGAGCGCGACGTTCCTCTGACCTGCAGAAGCGCATTAATTACATTTATGTAATTAATGCGCTTCTTTCGTTTTGGTCAATTCGCGCCGAACGCCGGGCTGCGTTGCCGAATTCCAATGAAACATTGAAATTCGTTCTTAATTCCGGACCTCGCCTGCAACCGACGGGTCTGCTGTGACAGGATGGACGCCAGTTACTCCACGATCGCTCTACACTTTGATCGCTCTACACTTTGACACCGATTGACGGTCCAGACTGCAAGGGGGCAGAAGATGCCGCTAACTCCGGCTGACGTCCACAACGTCGCATTCAGCAAGCCGCCGATTGGCAAGCGCGGTTATAACGAGGATGAGGTCGATGCGTTCCTCGATCTCGTCGAGACTGAGCTGACCCGGCTGATCGAAGAGAACAGTGATCTGCGGCAGCGGGTCGCCGAACTCGACGCCGAGCTCCAGTCCGCCCGCACCGGCCAGCCGGTCGCGGCTCCGGTCTACACCCCGCCTGCACCCGCACCGGAGCCCGAGCCCGTCGCGGCGCCCGCGCCGGTGGCCGCTCCCGTCGCCGCGCCGGTCGGCGAGGACCACCACGTCCGCGCGGCCAAGGTGCTGAGCCTGGCCCAGGACACCGCCGACCGTCTCACCGGTTCGGCCAAGGCCGAGGCCGACAAGACCCTCGCCGACGCCCGCGCCCAGGCCGACGCTCTGGTCAGCGATGCCAAGCGCACCGCCGAGACCACGGTCGCCGATGCCAAGGCGCGCGCCGAGGCCATGCTGGCCGACGCGCAGACCCGTTCGGAGGCCCAGCTGCGTCAGGCCCAGGACAAGGCCGACGCCCTGCAGGCCGACGCCGAGCGCAAGCACACCGAGATCATGGGCAACATCAACCAGCAGCGCACGGTGCTGGAAGGCCGCCTCGAGCAGCTGCGCACGTTCGAGCGCGAGTACCGCACCCGCCTCAAGACCTACCTGGAGTCGCAGCTCGAAGAGCTCGGCCAGCGTGGTTCTGCCGCACCGGCGGATTCGGCGGCCGGTGGCGAGGGTGCTGGCTTCGGCCAGTTCAACCGGGGCAACAGCTGACGGCTGACCAATGCTGATCATTGCCCTGGTCCTTGCCCTCATCGGGCTGACCGCACTGGTGACCGCGATTGTCACGAGCAATGAGCTGATCGCCTGGGTGTGTATCGGCGCCAGCGTCATCGGGGTGCTGCTGCTCATCGTCGACGCGCTGCGGGAGCGCTCGCGCGGCGGTGCGGCGGCCGACTCCGTCCCCGATGTCGACGACGCGCTGGCCACCGAGGCCGGCGAAGAAGACGCGGCGGAAGAAGAAGCGGCCGCGGAGCCTGTCGAGGACTACCCGGCTGACGAGCCCGAAACGGTTGTGGCCGAGAAGGTTTCGGAAGACGAGCCCGAAGCCGAGGCGTCTGACGAGCCCGAAGCGGTCGAAGCCGAAAGCTCCGAGTCCGACGAGCCCGAGGCCGACGAGCCCGAGACTGAAACAGCTACCGACGAGACCGACGCGGAATCGGAGGAGTCCGAGGCCGACGACGCTGCCGAGGAAACCGACGAGCCTGAGACCGCCGGCGAGACCGAAGCCGAAGGCACCGAGGAAGCCAAAGCGGACGAGGGCGAGGCCGAGAAGGCCTGAGCCCGGCGCTCCCAATTTCATACTGAGGCCACCGCCGCGACCGATTCCCGTCGCGGCGGTGCCTTTTTTCGTTGACCGAGCCGGAGAAGTACATGGCTTCAATCGCCAGGCACGGTGAGCTGTCGTGATTGAGGCCATGTACTAGTTTCTGGCCGTCAGACGTCCCTGGCTTCAATAACCGCCGCGAATCGCCACCACGAGTGAATTCACGTACTCCTCGGCCTCCTCCGCCAGGATCGGCCGCCTGATCGGCACCGCCGTCGGCAGCCAGGCGTCCACCCGGGCGTTCGCGCCCACATTTCGTGCTTGTTGCGGTGAGACGACGGCTGTGAATCACGCGGGTCACTCGAGCCCGCGTGGGCGAATGAGCCTCTATTGACTTTGCTGACACCGAAGGGCAACAGCTGCGGCATCGCGCCCCCGTACATATGTAGCCAACCAATTTCCTACCTGGGAGGCCTGGAGGCACTGTGAGTCTGTTGAGTCGAAACCGCGACATCGAGCACTGGGATGCTGAGGATGTTGCTGCGTGGGACGCGGGCAACAAGAACATCGCCAAGCGGAACCTGATCTGGTCGATCTTCGCCGAGCATGTCGGCTTCTCGGTGTGGAGCATCTGGTCGGTGATGGTCTTGTTCATGCCGCAGGCCGTCTACGGCATCGATGCGCTGGGCAAGTTCGTCCTCGGCGCCGTCCCGATCGCGGTGGGCGCGTTCATGCGCATTCCGTACACCATCGGACCGGCCAAGTTCGGTGGCCGTAACTTCACGATCTTCAGCGCCCTGATGCTGGCCATCCCGTGTGCGCTGACCATGTACTTCATGATGCATCCGGGGACGTCGTACACGACGTTCCTGATCGTCGCCGCAGTCGCCGGTTTCGGTGGCGGCAACTTCGCGTCGTCGATGACGAACATCAACGCCTTCTACCCACAGCGACTCAAGGGCTGGGCCCTGGGCCTGAACGCCGGCGGCGGCAATATCGGTGTGCCGGTCATCCAGATCATCGGCCTGGTCACCATCGCGACGCTCGGCAACCGTCGTCCCGAGGTCGTCTGCGCCATCTATCTGGTGTTGCTGGCTGGCGCCGCCCTGGGTGCCGCCCTGTTCATGGACAACATCCAGGGGCAGAAGTCGAACCTCTCGGCGATGGTCGAGGCCATGAAGTTCCGCAATTCGTGGGTCATGTGCTTCCTCTACATCGGCACCTTCGGTTCGTTCATCGGGTTCAGCTTCGCGTTCACCCAGATTCTGAACATCAACTTCACCGCGCAGGACGTCGCACCGCTGCTGGAGAAGTACCACGTCGCGTCGGTGGCCAAGCTGCCGAAGGAAGCCGCCAAGGAGCTGGCCAAGGCCAACTTCGACGCCTCCATCCACACCGCGTGGATCGCCTTCCTGGGCCCGCTGCTCGGCTCGATCTCGCGTCCGTTCGGCGGCAAGCTCGCCGACAAGATCGGTGGCGGCAAGATCACGCTGTACACCTTCACCGCGATGACGATCGTCACCGCTGTGCTGGTGAGCACCGGCATGTGGGACGACGCCACCAAGGGCGCGGCGACCGGCGCCCAGATGGCCGTCTACATCACGGCGTTCATGGTGTTGTTCATCCTGACCGGCCTCGGCAACGGGTCGACCTACAAGATGATCCCGTCGATCTTCGAGGCCAAGGCGCAGAGCAAGGACGAGCTGAGTGCCGCGGAGAAGACCCTGTGGTCGCGCAGCATGTCCGGCGCACTGATCGGCTTCGCCGGTGCGGTCGGCGCGTTCGGTGGTGTGCTCGTCAACGTCGTGCTCCGGGCGTCGTACGCCGGGCCGGCCCACTCGGCGACCACCGCGTTCTGGGTGTTCCTCGCTTTCTACGTGGTGTGCGGTGTCGTCACCTGGTTCGTGTTCCTGCGCCAGCCGCATCTGCGCGCGGCGACGGGCGAGCACGTCGGCCGGGATTTCGTTCCGGCAACGTAGCCGGAAGTTCGCCGAAATGCCCCGCGGGAGTTTCCCGCGGGGCATTTCGCTGTTTGGTCCAGCCGTGTTTGTGATCCAGATAACTGGTCCAACCAGTTGACCACTTGTCGCGGTGGCCCCGATCATTGACCCCATGGACATCGCACCCGTCACGCGGTCCGCGGTCAGTGACTCGGTCTTCGCGCACCTCGTCGACGAGATCCTGTCCGGCCGTGCCGCGGTCGACGACGCATTGCCGTCCGAGCGCGAGCTGGCCCTCGCTTTCGCGGTGAACCGGCACGCCATCAGGGAAGCGCTCAAGCGGCTGCAGCAGGCCCGGCTGGTACGCATCAGCCACGGCGGCAAGACCCGGGTCCAAGACTGGCAGCAGACGGCCGGCCTGGACGTCCTCAGCGCCCTCGCCGCCACCGGCGCCGTGCCGGCGCTGCAGATCGCCCGCGACATCATGGTGATGCGCCGCTCTGTCGGGGCCGATGCGGCCCGGCTGTGCGCGAGGAACGCCTCCGACGAACAGCTGACGACCATCGCCGATGCCGCTGCGGCCTACCCGGCGCAGCACACCGACGAATCGATCGCCGCTGACCTGACGTTCTGGACCGCGATCGTTGACGGCAGCGGCAACCTGGCGTACCGGCTGGCGCTGAACACGCTGGTCGCGGCATTCGCCGACATCGGCTTCGGCTCGATCGCCGACCTCGGTACGTCCGCCGAACTGGCCGACCGCGACGCCCACATCACGCTGGCCGAGCACCTCGTCGCGCGCGACGCCGATGCCGCTCACCGCGTGGCCGACGACCTGCTGGGCCGGGTCGTCGAAATCCTTTCCGCTCAGCAGTAGGAGTCATTGCCCATGTTCGATCTGATCCTGCACGCCGTGCCGGTGTTCGTGCTCTGTCTGGTGCTCGAGGCGCTGTCCTTCCGCTTCCTGCCGGACGACGACGAGGTCGGCTACGAATTCCGGGATTCCCGAACGAGTCTCACGATGGGGATCGGCAACGTCATCATCAACATCGGGTGGAAACTGGTGGTCCTGGCGGCGCTCAGCGCGGCCTATCTGGTCGCGCCGGTGCATCTTCCCGCCGACAATCCGCTGACCTGGATCGCGCTCTTCGTCGCCGACGACTTCGTCTACTACTGGTATCACCGCACCCACCACACGATCCGGGTGTTCTGGGCCAGCCACGTCGTGCACCACTCCAGCGAGCACTACAACCTGTCGACGGCACTGCGGCAGACCTGGACGCCGTTCACGGCGCTGCCGTTCTGGCTGCCCTTGGCGTTCCTCGGCTTCTCGCCGTGGATGATCCTGCTGCAGCAGTCGGTCAGCCTCCTCTACCAGTTCTTCATCCACACCGAACGGGTCGGAAAGCTTTGGCGGCCCATCGAATTCGTGATGAACACGCCGTCGCACCATCGGGTGCACCACGGCTCCAACGATCAGTACCTGGACACCAACTACGGTGGCATCCTGATCATCTGGGACCGGCTGTTCGGCAGTTTCCGGCAGGAGGGCGAGCGCGTGTGCTACGGTCTGACCAAGAACATCAAGACCTTCAATCCGCTACGGGTTGCCACGCACGAATACACCGCCATCTGGCAGGATGTGCGAACGGCGAAGACGTGGAAGCAGCGCTTCGGCCACACGTTCCGCGGACCGGGCTGGTCGCCCGACAGGGCGTAACGCAGCTCACAGATTTCCGACAGGTTTCCATCATGATTCCGGCATGAAACATGTTGCGCACCAGGCCCTGACGGCCAGGTGAGCTCGGGTTGACGCGCAGTACATAGTCGCGCAACGGATGCGGCATCGGCGGCCCGTAGAACTGAGTCATGGCCACCCCGGGAGCGCACACCACACGCACCGCGTGCTCCTACTGCGGTGTCGGTTGCGGTATTTCGGTCGAAACCCGCACCGACGCCGGTACCGGGCTGCCTGTGATCGCACGCGTATCCGGGGACCGCTTGCACCCCACCAACTTCGGACGGCTGTGCACAAAGGGCGCCACGCACGCCGACTTGATGCATGCCGACGACGGCCGGCTCACCACCGCGCTGGTGCGGCGCAATGGCGAGATGGTCAGCGTCGCCACCGACGACGCCACCGCCGAAGCCGGGCGCCGGCTGCGGGCCATCATCGACGAACACGGTCCCGACGCTGTGGCGCTGTATGTTTCGGGGCAGATGACCATCGAGGCCCAGTATCTGGCCAACAAGCTGGCCAAGGGCTTCATCCGCACCGTGCACATCGAGTCCAACTCCCGGCTGTGCATGGCGAGCGCCGGGACCGGATTCAAGCAGTCGCTCGGTGCCGACGGCCCGCCCGGGTCGTACACCGATTTCGATTCGGCCGACCTGTTTTTCGTGATCGGCGCCAACATGGCCGACTGCCACCCGATCCTCTTCCTTCGCATGGCAGACCGGATCGCCAAGGGCGCCAAGCTGATCGTCGTCGACCCGCGCCGCACCGCGACCGCCGACAAGGCCGATCTGTTCCTGCAGATCAAACCCGGCACCGACCTGGCGCTGCTCAACGGCCTGCTGCACCTCCTGGTCGAAAGTGGTGCGATCGACCACGAATTCATCGCCGAGCACACCGAGGGCTGGGAGACCATGCCCGCGTTCCTCGCCGACTATCCGCCGGCGAAGGTTGCCGAGATCACCGGCATCCCCGAAGCCGACATCCGCCGCGCCGCCGAGATGATCGCGGAGGCGGGGGAGTGGATGTCGTGCTGGACCATGGGTTTGAACCAGAGCACGCACGGCACCTGGAACACCAACGCCATCTGCAACCTGCACCTGGCCACCGGTGCCATCTGCCGCACCGGCAGCGGCCCGATGTCCCTGACCGGCCAGCCCAACGCCATGGGCGGCCGCGAAATGGGTTACATGGGACCGGGTCTGCCCGGGCAGCGTGCGGTGACGTCGGCCGACGACCGGGCCTTCGTCGAAGAGCAGTGGGAGCTGGAACCGGGCACCATCCGCACCGACGTCGGCCCCGGCACCATCGAGATGTTCCGGCAGCTGGGGACCGGTGACATCAAGGCGGTCTGGATCATCTGCACCAATCCCGTTGCCTCCGTGGCCAATCGGCAGACCGTCATCGACGGCCTAAGGGCCGCCGAGCTGGTCATCACCCAGGACACCTACCAGGACACCGCGACCAACGCCCACGCCGACATCGTGCTGCCCGCGACGCTGTGGGCTGAGGCCGACGGCGTCATGATCAACTCCGAGCGCAACCTGACCCTGTTGCAGCAGAGCATCCCCGCCGCCGGAGACGCGCGGCCCGACTGGGAACTGATCTGCAATGTCGCCCGGCACATGGGCTTCGGCGACGATTTCGAGTACAAGTCCAGCGAGGACGTGTTCGCCGAAATCCGTCAGTTCACCAACCGCCGGACGGGCTACGACCTCAGCGGCGTGACGTACGAGCGACTACGGGAGACCCCACTGCAGTGGCCGTGCCCGCCGGACAGTGGCGACCGGAACCCGATCCGCTATCTCAACGACGGCGTGAGCCAGGACCTGTTCGTCGGCGCGGACGGGCACCGGCCGCGGCTGGCGTTCCCGACGCCCTCGCACCGAGCGGTGTTCCACGCCCGCCCGCACCTGGACGCCAGGGAACTGCCCGACGACGAATTCCCGTTGGTGCTGAACACCGGTCGGCTGCAACACCAGTGGCACACCATGACCAAGACGGGCAAGGTCGAGAAGCTCAACAAGCTGACCGGGAAGCCGTTCATCGAGATTCATCCCGCCGACGCGGCTGACCTCGGGATCACCGACGGTGTGTCCGTAGAGGTTTCGTCCCGCCGCGGCACGGCGGTCCTGCCGGCCGTCCTGACCGACCGGGTGCGGCCGGGGAGCTGCTTCGCGCCGTTCCACTGGAACGACCAGCAGGGTGACCAGCTGACGATCAACGCCGTCACCAACGACGCGGTGGACCCCGATTCGCTGCAGCCCGAATTCAAGGTGTGCGCGGTACGACTGGCGCCGGTCGTGACCGAGGCCGTTGTCGAGCCTCTCGCCGCACTCATCGGTGCCGGCACCCACCCGCTGGCCGCCGCGCTCGGCCTGGCCGGACCTCCCGCGCTCAGCGACACCGAAAAGGTCTACCTGTCCGGCTTTTTCAGTGGCGTCGAGCAATCCACCGGGGTCCCGGTGCTGCCCGCGTCGGCGCCCGTCAGCCGCATGGTGCGGCTGTGGGTCGACGGAGCGCTGGCCGGAGCACACAGCGTCGCGGGTCCGGTGCCCGCCCTCGATGTCCCACCGGAGCCCGCGGGACCGTTGGTGCTGTGGGCCTCGCAGACCGGCACCGCCGAGGAGTTCGCCGCCGGACTGGCCGCGAGGATCGCCGGGGCCCGGCTGCAGGTTCTGGACGACACCGCGCTGGACGAGCTCGCCGCCGCGGGCGAAGTCCTGGTCGTGACAAGCACTTTCGGGGACGGCGGGCCGCCCGACAATGGCGTCGATTTCTGGGCTCGCCTGAGCGCCGCCGATGCGCCGGATCTCTCCGGGGTGCGGTACTCCGTACTCGGAATCGGCGACCGGGCGTACGAGAACTTCTGCGGCTACGCCAAATCCCTGGACGGCCGCTTCGCCGAACTCGGGGCCACGGCGCTGCTGGACCGCGCGGACTGCGAGGCGTACGACGACGAGCCGCTTGCGCACTGGTCCGATGCGGTCGTCGAGTTGGCCGCGGCAGCACCGCAGGTGCCGACCGCGCCGGCCAAACCCGCCAGGCCCGCCGCACCCGCCAAACCTGCCGCACCTGCCAAGCCGTTCACCCGCAACAACCCGCTGCCGGTCCCGTTGTGCCGCAACACTGTGCTGACCAAGGGTGGCATGAAGGAAGTGCGGCAGATCGGCTTCGACCTGTCCGGGCACGACGTCAGCTATGGCGTCGGCGACGCGCTCGGCGTGGTGGTGGCCAACTGCGCGGAGACCGTCTCGGCGTGGCTGACGGCAACCGGCCTCTCCGGTGATGAGGTCATCGAGATCGACGGCGGCGAAACCGCGCTTCGCGATGCCCTGACCACGTCATATGACATCTGCAAGGTGTCGCCGAACCTGATCGACTTCGTGGCCGAACGCGGCCGCGCCAAGATTCTGCGGGCGCCCCGGGGGGAACGCGACCGCTGGCTGGACGGCCGCACCGGCCTGGACCTCGTCGAAGAGTTCACGGTCCGCGCGGAACCCGAGGAGTGGCGAGATGCGTTGGTGCGCCTGGCGCCACGCTCGTACTCGATCTCGTCCAGCCCGCTGGTGAGTCCCGACGAGGTCCAACTGACGGTGTCGGTCGTCCGTTACGCGGGCGCCCGCGGCGGCACCCGGCACGGCGTCGCATCCACCTACCTCGCCGACCGAGCGCAGACGGTGCCGGTGTTCCTGCAGCCGGCACCGCATTTCCGGCCGCCCGAGGATGCGCTGACCCCGATGATCATGGTCGGTCCCGGCACGGGCATCGCACCGTTCCGCGGCTTCCTGCACGAGCGTCGGGCACTGGGGCACACCGGCCGCAACTGGCTGTTCTTCGGCGACCAGCACCGGGCCGAAAACTATTACTACCAAGACGAATTGGAGGCCTTCGCTGCCGACGGTCTGCTGACCCGGCTGGACACCGCGTTCTCCCGGGACCAGGCGCGCCGCGTGTACGTGCAGCACCGGATGCGCGAGCGCGGCGAGATTCTGTGGCGCTGGCTCGAGGACGGCGCGCACTTCTACGTCTGCGGCGACGCGACGCGGATGGCCAAGGACGTCGACGCGGCGCTCACCAACATCATCAGGACCCACGGCGGCATGTCCGAATCGGCGGCGCACGACTACAAGCGTGAGCTGATCGCCGACAAGCGCTACGTCCGCGACGTCTACTGATCGGCGTGCCGGGCCAGGCGGTCCGGCGGTACCGCTGCACACCCGGCGGTTTCGGGGTTGACTGGAGCTTGCCGGGAAGGAGCGATGTCGATGGTCTTGGATTCGGACGCAGCGTCAGGTCCTTCTGCCGCGGTGCCGCCGCGCGGCCCTGCCCGCCACATCCGGCTGACGTCGCACAGCGGCGCGGCCGACGCGCTGGCGATCCACTGGGGTGCAGCGACCGCCGCTGAGCGCGGCCCGCTGATCGGTACCACGACCACGCGCGCGCACCGCAACGTGATCGGCACCCACAGCGGCTCCTACAGCGTCTACCGGGCATTGGCGGTGGCGGCGGGGGCGCTGTCGCCCGAGCACCGCGCCGACCTGACCAACACCGCGCCCACCGATGTGGTCGGCCCGTACCCACAGTGGGCCGACCCCGGGGCGATCGTGAGTCTGGACCCGTGGGGCGCCATGGTCGCGGAGGCGTTCCCCGCCGAACTGGCCGCCGGCTACGACATCCGGCCGACCATCGCCATCACCAAGGCCCACGTGATGCTGCCGGAGGTCGCCGAGGCGATCGTCAAGGGCCGGCTCCGCCCCGACGGCCGGGTACTGCTGGACAATGGCGCCGCGCTGGTGACCAAGGCGGCCGTCGAGCCCGTCTGGTTCCTCCCCGGGATCGCCGCGCGATTCGGTTGCAGCGAAACGGAACTGCGCCGCGTGCTGTTCGAGGAGACCGGCGGTATGTACCCCGAACTCGTCACGCGCGGCGACCTCGAGGTCTTCCTGCCACCCATCGGCGGGCAGACCGTCTACATCTTCGGCGAGGCCCGCGATCTCGCCGACCCCAGCGTGGAGTTGACCGCCCGCGTGCACGACGAGTGCAACGGATCCGACGTTTTCGGCTCCGACATCTGTACGTGCCGGCCGTATCTCACGCATGCCATCGAGGAGTGCATCCAGGGTGCGCAGCGCGGCGGGGTAGGGCTGGTGGCCTATTCACGCAAGGAAGGTCGCGCGCTCGGTGAGGTCACCAAGTTCCTGGTGTACAACGCGCGCAAGCGTCAGGTCGGCGGCGACACCGCCGACCAGTACTTCGCCCGCACGGAATGCGTTGCCGGAGTGCAGGATATGCGATTCCAGGAGCTCATGCCCGACGTGCTGCACTGGCTGGGTATCCGCAAGATTCATCGCCTGGTGTCGATGAGCAACATGAAGTACGACGCCATCACCGGGTCGGGTATCGAGGTCGTCGAACGCGTGAACATCCCCGACGACCTGATCCCGGCCGATGCCCGCGTCGAGATCGACGCCAAGACAGCCGCCGGTTACTTCACCCCCGGACCGGTGCCCGACGCCGACGAACTCAAGATCGCCAAGGGCCGCGGACTCACGTCATGACGATCAGCACCGGCACTGGCACCGACAGCGCCGTCGCGGTCGGCATCCTGCGCAGCACAGGCGCCGTCCGCGAACGCGCCGAGTTCCTGCTGTGCCGGGCACGCGCGGGGGAGTCCCGCTGGTTCGTGGTCGACGACGACGCACTGGCGCAGGCCGCTGACCTCGTCGCCGACGTCACCCGCACGCGCTACCCGGATTTGGCGATCCCGTACCACAGCCGCTGGCGCCATTTCGAGGCCGGCGGCGTCGACCGCACCGCCGACCTGCGCGCCCGGCTGGCCGGGTTGGATGCCGCCGCTCAGGCCCGCGCCATGATCGACCTGGCCGTGGTCAGTGTGCTGCTCGACGCCGGTGCGGGTCCCGACTGGGGCTACACGGAACCGATTACCGGTCAACGCTTCACGCGGTCCGAAGGCCTCGGGGTGGCCAGTTGGCATGCCTTCGCCGACGGGCTGTTCTCCAGTGACCCGGCCCAGCCCTGGCAGGTCGACGCCGCGGCACTGCGCGCCATCGACGACGCCGCCCTCGGCCGGGCATTTCAGGCCGCGCCGGACAATCCGCTGGTCGGGCTCAGCGGCCGGGTGCAGCTGCTGCGGCGGCTCGGTGCCGCGCTCGACGATCGTCCTGAGGTCTTCGGCCCGCAGGGGCGTCCCGGCGGCCTGTTCGACGTGCTGGCCGGCCCGGAAGTCCACGCGCACGACATCCTGGTGCGGCTCTTGGGCACCCTTTCCGGAGTCTGGCTGGCCGACAACGACATTGGCGGCATCCCACTCGGTGACTGCTGGCCGCACCCGGCAGTGCCGGGACCGGGGCTGTCGCGTGGGTGGATGCCGTTCCACAAGCTGTCGCAGTGGCTGACCTACTCACTACTGGAGCCGTTCGAATGGGCCGGCGTGCCGGTCACCGGGCTGGACGCGCTCACCGGCCTGCCCGAATACCGCAACGGCGGCCTGCTGCTCGATACCGGTGTTCTGCGCCTGCGGGATCCGTCGGCCGCGGACCGAACCTGGTCGGTGGCCGACGAATTGGTCGTCGAATGGCGAGCACTGACCGTCGCACTGCTGGACGAGCTTGCGCCGCTGGTGCGCACCGCGCTCGGCCTCGATTCCGCGGCGCTGCCGCTGGCCTGTGTTCTGGAGGGTGGCACCTGGGCAGCCGGGCGCACCCTGGCGCAGCAGCTGCGGGCCGGCAACCCGCCGCTGTCCATCAGCAGTGACGGCACGGTTTTCTAGGAGGGCGCCATGGGTAACCTGCATCTCGTCGACCATCCGCTGGTTCAGCACAAGCTGACGCTGATGCGACAGAAAGACGTGTCCACCAAGGGCTTTCGTGCGCTGCTGAACGAGATTTCCGCGCTGATGACCTACGAGGTGCTGCGCGACATCCCCATGCACGAGATCGAGATCGACACACCGCTGGAGTCCACCACCGGCATGGTGATCGACGGCAAGAAGCTCGTCTTCGCCTCGATCCTGCGGGCGGGCAGCGGCATCCTGGACGGCATGCTCAGCGTCGTTCCCGGCGCGCGCATCGGCCACATCGGGCTGTACCGGGACCCGAAAACCCATGTCGCCGTGGAGTATTACTTCAAGATGCCGAGCGATTTGCACGAGCGCGACATCGTGGTGTGCGATCCGATGCTCGCCACCGGAAACTCGGCCGTGGCCGCGATCGACCGGCTCAAGGAGTACCGGCCGCGCTCCATCAAGTTCGTCTGTCTGCTGACCTGTCCCGAGGGCGTCGCGGCCATGCAGGCGGCGCACCCCGAGGTCCCGATCTACGCGGCGGCGCTGGACCGGCAGCTCGACGAGCACGGCTACATCGTGCCGGGCCTCGGCGACGCCGGCGACCGCATCTTCGGCACCAAGTAGTCATGCAGAACCTGAACAGGCGGACCGTGCTGCGCGGCGCCGGGATCGCCCTCGGCGCGTCGGCGGCGGCCGCCGGCGCCGCGGGTCAGGCCCACGCCCAGCCCGATCCCGGCCCGCAAGACCTGGCCCACCTCCGGCGCACATTCGTGCTGGCCGAGCAGGCGCGCGAGGCCGGCGGCGCCCCCTACGGCGCCCTGGTTGCCGATGCCGCAGGCAATGTGGTGGCCGCGCACGGCAACACGTCGTCGGTCGACGGCGGTGATCCGACCGACCACGCCGAGATGGTCACCGTCCGCAGCGCGTGGCGCGCGCTCGGCGACGACGGCATGAAGCCGGCGACGCTGTACGCCAGCACCGAGCCGTGCACGATGTGTGCGGGCGGCGCCTTCTGGAGCGGCATCGGCCGGGTGGTGTACGGCATGTCCAACACCCGGCTGCTCCAATTCACCGGCGGCGACCCGAGGAACGCGGGCTACGCACTGCCGTGCCGCGACATCCTGCTGCACGGCTACCGCCCGATCACCGTCATCGGGCCACTATTGGAAGACGAAGCGGCACAAGCACATCAGGGCTACTGGCGCTGACGTCCCTGGGCCGCGGCGCCTCACGACGACAGCGCGTCGAACAACGCAGACATCTGAGCCGGTGAGACCGACATGCCGCCGCACTGACCGCGCAGCGTCGTCAGGGGCCGCGCGATGTTCTTCAGGTCGAAGAACTCGCCGGGATGAGCGGTGAAGTACGCCCGGACGGCGCCTTCCGCGTCGCCTGACGAGCTCGCGTTGGTCAGGGCTTCGTTGGCGCCCGGGTGGGCGTCGAGGTAGGCCCCGGCCTGGGCCAGGACCGAGCCCGCGGTGCTGGCCAGTCCGCTGGCGGTACACGGCGCTGCGGTCGCGTTGGGGATGGCGATCGTGAGCGAGGCGAACCCGGCGAGCGCGAGCATGGCAGTCAGTTTCATACCGTGATCCTGCTGGAAACCCGGCGATCTCGGGGGCATTGCGTGGAATTCGGCCCGCGTGTTGGGACCCAACTCAGCGCAGCGCGACCGTCGGCCCGTTCATATCCAGCGGCGCACAGCTGTCCTTGCCGACGGTCGTCGAGCACTTCGCCGCAGGGATCACGGGCCGGTATGCCGGCGGCGTACCGCCGTCGCGGGTGATCTGCGTGTAGGTCTGGACGGCGTCGGTCGGCACTCGACGCAGCGCTGGATCGCCCAGGGCGTCAACCGAATACAGGCCGAAGCGTGGCTGGTAGCTGCCCCACTCGTAGTTGTCGATGAGTGACCAGTAGTTGTAGCCGATGATCGGGATGCCGTCGGCTTTCGCGCGCTGCAGCCAGAACACGGTGTCGCTGAGGTACTGCGATCGCGTCACGCCGTCGGTGCGCGGTTTCGCGTTGTCGGTGACCATGCCGTTCTCGACGACATAGATGGGCAGGCCGGGATACCGCTGGGCGTAGTGACGCGCCACGTAGTAGATGTCCTCGGGCTGCAGCTTGATGTTCCACCGCGCCGCCATGCTCTGCGCCGACGCGGGATTGTCCGCGGCCGTACCGGTGTAGTAGTCGAAGCCGAGGTAGTCGAGGCTGTCCCGGACGCGGTCGAAGAACGACCCCTCGATTCCCTTGACGCCGAATCCGCTGAACTGCGCCAACACTTCCGGCGGAATGTAGGCCTCGTTGGTGGTGACCTTGGCCTTGGGGTCGGCGTCGTGGGCGGCGCGGTAGACGGCGCGGTGGGCGTCGGCGACGCGGTCGAGGAACGTGCCGAACTGGTCAGGTTTGATGGCGCCGGTGCGCAGTTCCATCGCGCCGAAGGCCAGTGGCTCGTTGATGCTCACCCACAGCACGCCCTGCCCCGCATAGCGTTTGGTGATCGCCTTGGCGAAGTCCTCGAACGCGGCGACATTGTTGAGGAAGCCGCCGCGGTCGGCGATCCAGCCGGGGTAGACCCAGTGCATCAGCGTGATCATCGGCGTCATGCCGTTGGCGAGCAGCGTCGCGACCACGTCGTCGTAGTAGGCCAGTTCTTTTTCGTCCCACTTGCCGGGCTGCGGCATCACCCGCGCCCATTCGACCCCGAAGCGAAAAGTGTTGACGCCCATGGCATGCGCGTTGGCAATGTCCTCCTTGTAGCGGTGCCGGAAGTCGTCGGCCTGCTTGTAGGGCTCCACCGGAGCTGCGCTCAGGACGTCGGCGCCGGGTGGGACGGGCTTGCCGGCCGTCCGGTCGACGTACCGGCGCCAGTTGCTGTCGGGAGCGTCGCCTTCCACCTGGTAACCGGCCGTTGCGGTACCCCAGTAGAAGTTGCGATTCCACGACGAACTGCTGTCCGTCCGCTCTTGCTTTGCGTCCTGCTTCGCGCCGCAGGCGGAGAGGCCCAGCGAGAGGGCAACGGCCGACGCCACGACAACCCGGTTCCACTTCATACCAAAAACCATACACTGCACTGTTTTGGTCAGGACAGTAATGCGCCCCACACCGCGCGCACGTGAGCGCCCATGTCGATCGATCGATCGGACATCCACTGGATCTGAATCCCGTCCGCCGCGGCGATCAGCGCGGTGGCGGCGAAATCGGCGTCGACGTGCGCGGGGACCGCGCCGGACGCCTGCCGGCGGCGGACGTAGTCGCTGATGGTCGCGCGCATGCTCTCGTATCGGTGGCGCAGGTAATCCGCGGCCGGATGGGACGGATCGACGGCGGCGGCCGCAGCCAGGGACAGATAGACCGTCCCCGATCCGGGTTTGGCGGCCTTGTCCACCATCGCCTGCGCCATGGCCTCGCCCGGATCTATGTCGACGCCCGAATTTCGGTACCGTTCTTCGAATTTCGCATCGGCGTCGCGATGCAACTCGGTCAGGAGGACGTCACGCGTGGGGAAGTAGTGCATCAGGCCCGCCAGGCTGATGTTCGCCTCATTGGCGATCACGCGCATCGACGCACCGGCCTCGCCGTCGCGTTCCAGCACCGCGAGTGCGACGGCCTTGATCTCCGCGCGCTTGGCCTCGCCCTTGGCATACCGCCCCACAGTTGGCATGACGTGAGGCTAGCGACAACCGCGGCTGGAAGTGTCCGGAGTCGGCTCCCTACCGCCGGCCGGCGCTGATCATGTCGGCGCGGGGCACCACCTTGACCCGCTCGCGGCCCTGCTGTGCGCCGAGGGCCATCTCGTGGGCGTCGAGGCGCTCCCATTCCGCCCACGTGGTGTAGTCGATGCCGTTGCCGGCCAGATGCTCCAGGATGGCATCGGGTTCGCCGATCTCCGGTGCGCGCAGTCCCGGCAGATCGGCCAGCAGACTGGTGATCGTCTCGGACGCATCGGATTTGGTGTGCCCGATGAGTCCGATCGGCCCGCGTTTGATCCAGCCGGTGACGTAGGTGCCCTCGATCAGCTCGCCATCGAGGTCCAGGACCCGGCCGGCGTCGTGGGGGACCACGCCGGCGTGGTGGTCGAACGGCAGATCGGCCAGATGTGAGGACAGGTAACCGACCGCGCGGTAGACGGCCTGCACCGGCCAATCGGTGAATTCGCCGGTGCCCCGGGCGGTTCCGTCGCCGATCAGCTCGGTGCGTTCGGTCCGCAGTCCTTCGACGCGGTGGGTGCCGAGCACCGCGACGGGGGATTGGCACAGATGAATGTGGATGCGGTGCGGCGCGCCGGTGGGTTCGACGTCGAGGTATCGCATCATGGTGTTGACGACGAGCTTGGTGGACTTGTTGGTGTTGATGGCCTGCTGGCTGGCCTCGTCGATCTCGAAGCCCTCCGGGTGCACGATCACGTCGACGCTGGGGGAGTGGGACAGCTCGCGGAATTCCATCGGCGAGAACTTGATCTGGGCCGGGCCGCGCCGGGCGAAGACATGCACATCGGTGGCCTGATTCAGTGAAAGGCCTTGGTACACATTACCGGCGATCTCGGTGCTCAACTGTTCATCGGCGGGCTTGGCCAGCATCCGGGCGATGTCGAGTGCCACATTGCCTGCGCCGAGCACCGCAACGCTCTTGGCCTCCAGCGGCCAGGTTCGTGGCACGTCGGGGTGGCCGTCATACCAGGACACGAAATCGGCGGCGCCGTAGCTGCCGGGCAGTTCGATGCCGGGGATGTCCAGCGGGCGGTCCGCGCGTGCCCCGGTGGCGAAGACGACGGCGTCGTAGTGGCGACGCAGATCGGACAGTTTCACATCGGTGCCATAGTGCACGTTGCCGATGAAGCGGATCTCGTCGCGTGAGAGCACTCGCCGGAGCGCCTTGATGATCTCCTTGATCCGGGGATGATCAGGTGCCACGCCGTACCGGACCAGCCCGTACGGGGCCGGCAGGCGATCGAACAGATCGACCCTGGCCTGCGGGTATTCGTCGACCAGGATGTCGGACGCATAGATTCCGGCCGGACCTGCCCCGATCACCGCCACGCGGATGTCACGCACTCAGCACCTCCATCAATTAGGTAAGGCAAGCCTAAATTGGTACGTGGGTACCGCAAGGCCTACGTCGGCGATGGAGATGCCGATCACAGCACCTGTTCGGAGGGTGGCGCTCGCGCACCAAGAAACCGCCAAGGCGTCAGTCGCACCCTTGGTGAGTGACCGGCCACGACGGCCGTCGACGGCGAACGGCGCCCGTCATGCGCCATTCCGAGAAGGGACAGTCCACGACGATGATGAAGCTGGCGCTGATCGCGACCACGGCGGTCGCGGCGACGATCGGCCTGGCGGCAACCGCGCATGCCGACGACACCTATGACTTTCGCTCCCCATCGGGGAACGTCGGTTGCAAGATGAGCGCGGGCGGTGCCATGTGCGAGATCAAGGACTACACGTGGTTCATCGCGCGTCCCGCGGGCTACACGATGGGCGGGAAGGGGAACCGGTTCATTCTTGATGTGGGCCGCGCGCCCATCGGGGGCGACTGGCATTCGGATCACGAATTTCCCGACGGCGCACCGACTCTCGGCTATGGCCAGAAGCGGGTGGTGGGTTCTATCACCTGCGACAGCGAACCCACGGGAGTGACGTGTAGCGATTCCACCACCGCACACTTTTTCCGAGTGTCACGCGATTCGTATGAGCTGGGCTGATCCATGAAGCCGATGACAACGAAGAAGTTCGCGGCGCAGATCGCCGCAGCCATCGCAACCACCATGGCCGTGGCCGCGTGCTCGACGACCGGCACGCCCGCCGTGCGGGCCGACCCGCAACCGACGCTCGGCCGTGCCTGGAACCCGAGTGCGCGCGGCTACGGCACGGTGCAGCCCGCGCGGGTCTTCAACGGCGGCGACCCGACGGGCGATATCTGGGGCATCACGTGGTCGTCCTGGGGTGGGGAACGGGCCACCGGGACGGGCACGTCGTACGGCATGCCGCCGGGCGTCGTCAGTGTCTCGCAGTCGGTCAAGGAATCGGCGACGATCGTGGCTTACAACCTCGGTTACTGCGACGGCCAGCTGATGTACCAGGCGGCGAAGTGGTACTTCCCCGGTTACGGAGAGTCGTTCAACCCGGCGGGGCACTACAACATCTGCACGGGCGATTACGTCGACGGCATCTGACGTACAGCCCTGAGTCGCAACGGGTTCCACGACATCGCGAAACCATGCCAAGCGAGTCAAGCTGATCGAATCGATTGACGGTGCCGGGTGCAGACGATTGTGTCGGCGCCATGAAGAGTTTCCTTGCCGGCGACGCATTCGCGGATCGCACGGTCGTCCTCATCGGCGGCGGGTCCGGAATCGGTTTCGCGGTGGCCAGATTGGTGGTGTCGGGTGGGGGTGCGGTGGTGCTGGGCGGGCGCCGCGCCGGGGTGCTCGAGAAGGCCGCCGCCGATCTTGGCCCGGCGGCGACATGGCAGGTCGTCGATACCGCCGACGAGCGCACCATAGACGCTCTGTTCGCCCGGCTCGACGCCGTCGATGCCCTCTTCACCACCGCGGCCACCTACGTCACCGGAGCGATGCGCGAACTCTCGCTGACCGACGCCGCGTCGCCCTTCGACTCGAAGTTCTGGGGTCAGTACCGCGTCGTCAAGGCCGCGCTGCCGGTGCTGACCGCCGATGCGTCCGTCGTCCTGATGGCCGGGGCGGCCAGTGTGCGGCCTGCCGGGGCGGCGCCCGCCTACGTCGCAGCCAACGCCGCCATCGAGGGATTGGCCCGCGGCTTGGCCGTTGAACTCGCGCCGGTACGGGTGAACGCGATATCGCCAGGCACCGTGGACGGCAACTTGTGGAATCAGCGACCCCAGGCCGTGCGGGAAGCGGCGTTCGCCCATTTTGTCGACGCCTCGACCACCGGGAAATTGGCGCGGGAGGACGAGGTCGCGGCCGCCGTCGTTCATCTGTTCCTCAACGGCGCGACGACGGGTTCCACGATCTATCCCGACGGCGGGTACAGCTTGCGTTGAGCCGGTTCGCCACCCGGGTGATGCCGCGAAAAATGTTCGTGCTGAGTGCAATCGGTGTCTGATACGCGAGATGTGTGCACGGTGGAGTAGTGACCCGACAAATTCGCTTCAACGCCTTCGACATGAACTGTGTCGCTCATCAGTCGCCCGGACTGTGGCGGCATCCGGAGGATCAGTCCTGGCGTTACAAGGACCTGGAGTACTGGACCGAACTGGCGAAATTGTTGGAGCGCGGCAGGTTTGACGGCCTGTTCATCGCCGATGTGCTCGGTACCTACGACGTCTACGGAGCCAGCGACGAGGCCGCGATCCGGCAGGCCGCGCAGATTCCGGTCGGCGACCCGCTGTTGTTGGTATCGGCGATGGCGTTGGTCACCGAGCATCTGGGCTTCGGCATCACCACCGGCACCGGGTTCGAGCACCCGTATCCCTTCGCTCGCCGGATATCGACGCTGGATCACCTGACCAAGGGGCGGATCGGCTGGAATGTGGTCACCGGCTATCTGCCCGCGGCGGCGCGCAACATGGGCCAGACCGACCAGCCGGCCCACGACGCCCGGTACGACCACGCCGACGAATATCTCGAGGTGCTGTACAAGCTGTGGGAGGGCTCCTGGGAGGACGACGCGGTGGTCCGCGACCGCGAGCGCGGGGTGTTCACCGACCCGGACAAGGTGCACCACATCGGGCACTCCGGAACGCATTTCAGTGTGCCAGGGGTGCACCTCGCCGAGCCGTCGCCGCAGCGGACCCCGGTGATCTACCAGGCCGGCTCGTCGCCGCGCGGGGTACGGTTCGCCGCCGAGAACGCCGAGGCGATCTTCACCGCGGCGCCGACCAAAGCCATTCTGGCCGAGACGGTTTCGACGATTCGTCGGGAGCTGGAACTGGCCGGCCGGGATCCGTACTCGGCCAAGATTTTCAATCTGTCGACGGTGATCACCGCGGCCACCGACGCCGAGGCGCACGCCAAGCACCGCGAGTTGCTCTCCTACGGCGACCCGGAAGGCGCGCTGGTGTTCATGTCCGGGTGGATGGGTGTGGACCTGGCCCGCTATGGGTTGGACGAGCCGATCGGCAACGTCGACTCGAATGCCATCCTGTCCGCCGTCAAGGCGTTCCAGTCGGCCGACCCCGACGGCCGGGAGTGGACGGTCCGGGACATCGCCGAGTGGGGCGAGATCGGCGGCATGGGTCCACGGATCGTCGGCTCGGGCGCCACGGTGGCCGACACCTTGCAGGAGTGGGTCGCCGAGACCGACGTCGACGGTTTCAACCTCGCCTATGCCATCACCCCCGGTTCCTTTGCCGACGTGATCGAGCACGTGGTTCCGGTGCTGACCGAACGGGGTGCCTACCAGGCGGATTACCAGCCGGGGTCGTTGCGGCACAAGCTGCTCGGCAATGGCGACAGGCTGCCGCAGGAGCACCGCGGCGCGCGATACCGGGTCGGTGGGCCGTCATCGACGATCATCGACCGCCCGTCGACGCTGCCGTCGTCGTCGGCATCGACCGCGGCTCAACCGGCGCGCGGCCGCTGAGCGGTCAGCCGAGACGAAGAAACCCCGGCCCAAAGGCCGGGGTTTCTGTCGCTGGTGTGTGATCGCGGCTGAGCCGCTCAGTGTGTCCGAGGGGGGACTTGAACCCCCACGCCCGTTAATAGGGCACTAGCACCTCAAGCTAGCGCGTCTGCCATTCCGCCACTCGGACCTGCCCTGCCGTCTGGCCGGGCAGCTTAGGCTAACGGATCGAGGTGCTCAGTCCAAAACCGAGGTGGTACGAATGTGACTGTGACTGCGCCCGAAGACGAAGTCGTTGAGCTCGTCAGCTCGCTCATCCGATTCGATACGTCCAATACCGGGGAGCCGGAGACCACAAAAGGCGAGGCCGAATGTGCCCGCTGGGTGGCCGCTCAGCTCGAAGAGGTGGGGTACGAAACGGAGTATGTCGAGACGGCGCCCGGCCGCGGCAACGTCTTCACGCGGCTGCCCGGCGCCGACCCCAACCGCGGCGCCCTGCTGATCCACGGCCACCTCGACGTCGTCCCCGCCGAGCCCGCCGACTGGAGCGTGCACCCATTCTCCGGCGCGGTGAAGGACGGCTACGTCTGGGGCCGCGGCGCGGTCGACATGAAGGACATGTGCGGCATGATGATCGCCGTCGCACGGCATCTGAAACGCAACAACATCGTGCCGCCAAGAGACCTGGTCTTCGCTTTCGTCTCCGACGAGGAGCACGGCGGCACCTATGGCTGCCAGTGGCTCGTCGACCACCGGCCCGACCTGTTCGACGGCATCACCGAGGCCATCGGCGAGGTCGGCGGCTTCTCGCTGACGGTCCCGACCAAGGCGGGCGGCGAACGCCGCCTGTACCTCATCGAGACGGCCGAAAAGGGCCTGTCCTGGATGCGGCTGACGGCCCGCGGCCGGGCCGGGCACGGCTCGATGGTGCACGACGACAACGCCGTCACCGAGATCGCCGAAGCCGTTGCCAAACTGGGCCGGCACCAGTTCCCGCTGGTGCTGTCCGAGTCGGTCGAGCAGTTCCTGGCGGCGGTGTCGGAAGAGACCGGCTACGACCTCGACCCGACCTCCCCGGACCTGGAGGGCAGTATCGCCAAGCTGGGTGGCATCGCGCGCATCGTCGGGGCCACGCTGCGCGACACCGCGAACCCCACGATGCTCAAGGCGGGCTACAAGGCCAACGTCATCCCGGCCACGGCCGAGGCCATGGTCGACTGCCGCGTCCTGCCGGGCCGCAAGGAGGCCTTCGAGCGCGAACTCGACGCACTGCTGGGCCCCAACATCACCCGCACCTGGGAGCGAGACCTGCCCAGCGTGGAGACCACGTTCGACGGCGACCTCGTCGACGCGATGAACGCCGCAATCCTGGCCGTCGACCCCGACGCCCGCACGGTGCCCTACATGATGTCGGGCGGCACCGACGCGAAAGCGTTTGTCCGCCTGGGCATCCGGTGCTTCGGCTTCGCCCCGCTGCGGCTGCCGCCCGAGCTGGATTTCGCCGCGCTGTTCCACGGGGTCGACGAGCGCGTCCCCGTGGACGCACTACAGTTCGGCGCCAAGGTCCTCGAACACTTCCTGACGCACTGCTGACAGCTCTGCCCGCCATCGAAAGGACATCATGACCGCTTCGCCGTACGACAACCTGCCGCAGCTGCCGACCTTCACCCTGACCTCGACGTCGCTGACCGACGGCGGCCCGCTGGCCAACGCCCAGGTCAGTGGCATCTTCGGCGCCGGGGGAGAAGACGTCTCGCCGCAGCTGAGCTGGTCGGGCTTCCCGGCCGAGACCCGCAGCTTCGCCGTCACCGTGTACGACCCCGACGCCCCGACCGCGTCGGGCTTCTGGCACTGGGCCGTCGCCAACCTGCCCGCCGACGTCACCGAGCTCGCCGCCGACGCGGGCAACGGCGATGCGCTGCCCGGCGGCGCCATCACCCTGGCCAACGACGCCAGCCTCAAGCGCTTCCTGGGCGCCGCCCCGCCGGCCGGCCACGGCCCGCACCGGTACTACATCGCCGTGCACGCGCTGCCCGTCGAGAAGCTCGACATCCCCGAGGACGCCACCCCGGCGTTCCTGGGCTTCAACCTGTTCATGCAGGCGATCGCGCGGGCCGTCATCCACGGCACGTACGAGCAGAAGTAGCCCGGCCGGTCGGGTCGCGACTGCTCGCGGCCCGACCTACCATCAGACCGAGGTCGGTGGCAGCGACGCTCACCGAGCCTGAAGCGAGGGGGCCATCCGCTTTGTCCACATCTGCGCCGGTGAGTAAGCGCGCGGCACCGACGGATCAGGACCGCCTCGACTACATCGACCAGGCGACCTTCCTGTCGTACCGGGCCAGCGGGCGGGTCCAGGTCGGCATGGCGCTGTGGTTCTACGAGGGCCCGGTGGATCTCGACGGGTTGCGCCGCTTCAACGAGAACTTCGGCAAGGGCTTGGTGGCGCGGTATATCGAGCGGTCGCCGGTCCCGTTCGGCCGGCATCGCTGGGTGGCCGCAACGGGCGCCCCACGCCCGATCGACATTGCCGAAACAGCTTGTCCGCGTTCCGAACTGAGCGACTGGCTGGAGGCGCGGTCACGCATCCCGATTGATCCGGAGCATGGGCCGGGCTGGCATCTCGGCGTGCAGCCCTTCACCGACGGCTCGACGGCGGTCGCGATGGTGTTGTCGCACTGCCTCATCGACGGCACCGGATCGGTCGTCGCGTTCATGGACGCGGTCCTCGGCAACGAACGCGATCTCGGTTACGGGCAGCCGCACTCGCGCAGCCGGTGGCAGGCGATCCGTTCCGACCTGCGCCAGACGCTGCGGGACCTGCCCGAAGTGCGCCGCACGATCGCCGTGGCCGCCAAGCTGGCCTACCAGCGACGCGGTGAGATGACGGCAGCGCCGGCGACAGTGGATGCGACGGGCGGCGACGAGATCGTGCACGTGCCGTTCGCCTCCGCCAACATCGACATCGGCCATTTCGACGCGCGCGCCGCCGAGCTCGGCGGCAACAGTTATTCGCTGGTCTCGGCGTTCGCCACGCGCCTCGGTGTGCGGATGGGTCGCCAGCGTGCGCGGGACGGCGCCATCTCGTTGATGGTCGCCATCAACGACCGCACGTCCTTCGAAGACACCCGGGCCAACGCGATGACGTTCACGACGTTCACCGTCGACCCCGCACTGGCGACGACGGACCTCACCGAACTCCGCGGCGAGATCCGCGCCGCCCTGCGCCGGGCCCGGGAGGAGCCGGACGAGTCCTTCCAACTGCTGCCGCTGACGCCGTTCATCCCACGGCGCGCGGTCCGTCACACCGCGGCCATGGTGCTCGGCGAGCTACCGGTCACCTGCTCCAACGTGGGTGACGTACCGGAGCTGGTCGGCCGCATCGACGGGACGCACCAGGCCGATTTCGTGAACTGCTGGGGCGTCGAGCAGAACGTGAAGAAGGCGGACATCGAGCAGCCCGGTGGTCTACTCGTGGTGACGGCCCTACGTCACAACGGCAAGGTCACCCTGGGCATCGTCGGGTACCAGGTCGGTGCCGAGAACACCAAGGCCGTCCTGCGCGACCACGTGCAGCAGACCCTGGACGAACTCGGCGTCACGCCGACGGTCGTCTACTGATCGCCGCAGTCAGGTCTGACAGGGAGGCGCGCACCGCGTCGAGCAACGGCCACGGGTCGTCGAGTTGATCGCGGTCGACGACGATGCCGATCGACAGCTCTTGGCGGTAGCTGAACACCGTGATGTTCAGCCCGACTCCGTGCAGTACGCCGGAGATCGGAAACTGCGAAAGCTGTTCGGCGCCTGCGCAGTACAGCGTCGTGGGGGAGCCGGGCACGTTGGAGATCGCGGCGTTCACGGCCGGCTGCAGGAACGCTGCCCCGTGGCGCAACGCCGTGCCGGTGGCGCGGGCGAACAGCGCCGGCGGGATGAGGTCGTTGGCGTCTTCCAACAGGGACGCCGGCAGTGCCTGGTGACGCAGTTTCGCTGCGGTCATGGTGGCCTGCGCCCGGTGTAGCCGCTCGACGGGATCGGCCTCATCGGTCGGCAGTTCGGCCATCATGACCGTGACCCGGTTACCGAACGTGCCGGTTTGCTCAGGGGTGCGGACGGACACGGGCACGAACGACAGCAGTGGTCCGTCCGGCAGTTCGCCTTCGTCGGCCAACCACGACCGCAACCCCGACGCGCACATCGCCATCACGACGTCGTTGATGCTGCATCCGAAGTGATCCTTGACGGCTTTCACCTCAGCCAGTGACACCGAACCGAACGCCACACTTCGGCGCGGCGAGATCGCGGTCTGGAACCGCGTGCGCGGTGCGACGAGTTCGGTGCCTTCGGCTGTGTTCGTGCGCTCCAGGATCGCCTTGGCGGACCGGCTGTGCCGCGCCACCATGCTGACGCCGGGCACACCTCGCAGCGTGGGCACCTCGTCGAGGTGAGGCAGCGCACGCACCGCGGCGCGAATGGACCGTGCGGGGTATCGGCACATGTTGGTCAACCCGCGGCCGAGAAGTTCGGCCTGGGACGGCCGGTGCTGCGGTTCCACGCTGTGGGGAGCCACCACTGGCTGTCCTTCTACGGTGTCATCGAGCAGCACCCGCAGCACCTCGGCGCCCGAGACGCCGTCGACCGCGGCGTGGTGCATCTTGATCAGCAGTGCCACGGAGTCGTCGGCCAGTCCGCTGATCACGTGGATCTCCCACAACGGCCGTGACCGATCCAGGGGCCTCGCGATGATCTCGGCGACGTGGTCGGCGAGCCGGCGATCGTCACCCGGTGCCCACAGCGCGGATTCCTGTACGTGATAGGTGACATCGACGTCGTCTGCGTCGACCCAGTACGGGTGGTCGAGGTCGAATGGCACCCTGACGAGTCGCCAGCGGAACGGCGGCAGGAGCGGCAACCGCTCGGCCACGAGGTCCCGGATCACCTCGGCGGTCAGCCGGCGGCCGTCTGCGGTGTACGGCGCGTAGGTGCTCAGCACGCTGACGTGGCCGTGTGCGCGCCCGTCCTCCATCGCCAGGAACTGGGCATCGAGGCTGGTCAATTTCCGGAAGGTCATGGCCGGTCCTTTCAGGGTCTCGGCTTGTGGATCAGGATTTGGCGACGCCGGCGGCGCCACCGTGGACGAAGACGGGTTTGGTGCCTTGAGCTGCGGACACTGTCTCGGTCAGGTAGTGCAGGGACACCGCGTCGAGGATCGAGTGGAACGTGCCGTCCTCGTTGAAGTTGACATTCGCGCCGTCGACCCAGATGAGCGCGACGGTGTCCTCGGTGTTGTCCTCAGGCGTGTAGAAGGTGTGGACGGAGCCGCCGGGTTCGTAGAGGTAGGAGCCGGCCGTCTGGGGCTGGTCGGGGTATTCGCGGTAAAGCCAGCAGCCCTGCATGGTGTACACCTGCGCGGGTCCGGTGTGGTAGTGGATTTGCAGGCCGACGCCCGGGGCCATCCTGGCGAGGATGACGTACTCGCCACGCTCGGTGTCCAGTCGCAGGGGGTGGAAGCTCATGCCCGGGCCGAGGGCGTCCTTCAGCAGCGAGGTCTCGGCGAGGTTGACGCTCAGCAGTTCACCCTGCGGCAGCGCGACCAGCGGAAGAGGAGCGCCGCTGCGGGTGGTGACCATTTCGGGGGAGGCGATGGCGGTCATTTTCGGGCCTTTCGATGTCGGGTGGATTCGGTTGGTATGCATCGATTCTGCGGTGCGCCGGAGTCCAATACTTGACATCAAATGACAATTTCTTGACAGTAGACGACATGCCATTTGTGCGCGGCACGTCGTTGCAGGGCTTCCTGGAACTCGTCCGGGAACTCGGTGAAGACCCCGCGCCACTGCTCGCCCTGAGCCACATTCCGATCGAGGCGGTCGGTGACCAGGACAGCTTCATCAACTACCGCAGCGTCGTCACCACGCTGGAGACTGCGGCCACGATGACGGCGACGCCCGACTTCGGCAGGCAGCTGGCGCTGCGCCAGGGCCTGGATATCCTCGGCCCGGTTGGGATCGCCGCCCGGACCGCGGCGACCGTCGGTGCCGCGTTCGAGGCCATCGACCAGTACATGTCCGTTTACAGCCCGGCTCTGACGGCGACCATCGACGCGCAGCCGGCGGCACGCCATGCCCGGTTCGACTGGCGCCTCGCGGTACCCCGCTCCATCGCGCACCGGCAGGCGGCCGAGCTAGCCCTCGGCGTCTCGCTGCGGGTGTTCCGGCTGCTGACAGGTCCCGACTTCACGCCGGCGGCGGTGCACTTCCGACACGAACCGCTGACCAGCCCGCAGAACTACGCCGAGTATTTCGGGTGCCCGGTGCGTTTTGCTCAGCCCGACAACGGTTTTCGCATCCCGAGGTCGGTGCTTGCCCGGCCGCTGGCGGCCGACGCCGCGGTGCACGACGTCGTGCGGGACTACCTGAACACGATCGCGGTACCGGCCGATTCGCAGATCGCCGAACCGGTGCGGCTGCTGATCCGCCGGATGCTGCCCACCGGGGGCCTGACCCTCGACCTGGTCGCGCAGCATCTTGCGGTGCATCCGCGCACCCTGCAGCGGCAACTGGAGACGCAGGCCACGTCGTTTGCCGCACTCGTCGACCAGGTGCGCCGCGAGGAGGCCGACCGCTATCTCCGCAGCACCGACATCCCGTTGGGACAGCTGGCGGGGTTGCTCGGCTACAGCGAGCAGAGCGTGCTGTCGCGATCGAGCCAACGCTGGTTCGGCACCTCGGCGTCAGCGCATCGGCGCTCAGCCGTGCGCGATCAGGCTCCCGAACCAACCGCGTCGGCCAGCGACGCGAACCCGCCGGCCTTGAGCTTCGCCGCCACGCCGTCGTGAATGTGCTTGGCCCACAGGCCACCGCCGTAGATGAAGCCGGTGTAGCCCTGCACCAGCGAGGCACCGGCGAGGATGCGCTCCCAGGCGTCGTCGGCGGTCTCGATGCCGCCGACGCTGATCAGCACCAGCTGATCGCCGACGCGCTTGTGCAGCCGCCGCAGGATCTCGAGCGACCGCGCGGCCACCGGCGCGCCGGACACGCCACCGGCACCGAGCTCGGCCACGCCGGGGGTCCGCAGCCCTTCGCGGGAAATCGTGGTGTTGGTCGCGACGATGCCCGCCAGCCCCAATTCGACGGCCAGGTCGGCGATTTCGTCGACGTCGTCATCGGACAGGTCGGGCGCGATCTTCACCAGCACGGGCTTGGTGGTCTCGGCGCGCACGGCGGCCAGGATGGGCCGCAGCGACGCCACGGCCTGCAGGTCACGCAGCCCGGGCGTGTTCGGCGAGCTGACATTCACCACCACGAAATCGGCGAGCGGGCCGCACAGCCGGGCGCTCTCGGCGTAGTCGTCGACGGCACGCTCGGGCGGGGTGACCTTGGTCTTGCCGATGTTCACGCCGATCGGCACGGTGGACTGGCTGCGGGTCAGCCGGATGGCGAGCTCACCGGCCCCGTGGTTGTTGAAGCCCATGCGGTTCAGCAGCGCGCGGTCCTCGGGCAGCCGGAACAGCCGCGGCGCCGGATTACCCGGCTGCGCCTGCGCCGTCACGGTGCCCACCTCGGCGTAGCCGAAACCCAGTGGGCCCCAAGCGTTGATGCCGCTGCCGTTCTTGTCGAAGCCGGCCGCCAGGCCCACCGGGCCCGGGAACGTCACGCCGAACACCGTCGTCTCCAGCACCGGGTCCGACGGGGCGAGCCACTTCGCCAGCAAGCGGCGGCTGAACCCCAGCGCAGTAACCGCACGGAACGCCGCGAACACCCAGGTGTGAATCCGCTCGGGCGGAATCCGGAAGAACACCCACAGCAGGGCGCGATACATCAACGGCTCCTCACATCGACGGCTGTTCGGGCGCCAACCTATCGGGCAGCTGTTCCGGAGCTTCGCCCGCCCTGGAACCATTTCCCGTCGCTTCGCTCGCCCTGATCTTGCGGCGGCGCAGCAGCACGCGGCGCGAACCGTCGGTATAGAGGCGCACCCGGGTCAGTTCCCACCCGCGATATTCGGCCTCGATCGACAATCGGGTGGATGCCGTCAGCCTGGTCACCTCCGGGGGCAACCGGAGCGGAATCCATTCGTAGTCGTCGGACAAGTCCTCCGCCCACGCTGCCGGCATCCGCCCCCGCTGCATCAGTGGCCGCCCGACCCCGGCCCCGCGGCGGCGTTCGCGATCACCTGGACCCCGGCGCCCGACCCCGACACCACGAACAAGGTGCCGGTGCGATCGTCGAAGGACAGGACGTCGGGCTGCTGCACGGTGCGATATCGGACTTTCTCGACAGGGATACCAGTCGAAAGATCGTAACCAACCACGCTGTTTGTCGCGGTCTGTGAAACCCAGGCGAGTTTCGACGATCCGACGATGCCGTACGGCGCGCCCCGCACCGGCGCCTGCTGGCGAAGCATGAGCGGCGTCGTCCCGAAGACCAGCAGGCCGTCGCCGCGGGTGTCGGCCACCAGCACGCGACCGGCGGGGTCGGCGGCCAGCGTGGTGGCGCCCTCACCGGCGCGCAGCGCCTGGGCGACGTCGGTGCCGTCGGCGTTCACCTCGGTCACGGACGTCTGCCCGCGGTCCAGGACCACGACGGTATTGCCTTGCGCGGCAAGCCCGTCCACGCGGGCGAAGGCCTTCATCCGGGACCGCACGGCGCTGCCGTCGACGATCAGGACCGCGCCGTCGGCCGTTCCCAGTGCCAGTTTCCCGTCGGCCCGCCGGGCGATCGAGGTGAAGTCGGTGCCCGACTGGCCGTCCACCGTGACGGCTTGCACCGCGCGCTTGCCGATGTCGAACCGCAGGTAGCCGCCACGGGTGGACAGGAACGCCGTGCCCGCGCCGTCGCCCGTCACACCCGTCGCGGCCGTCGGCAGCACCACCGGCGGGGTGCCGGGGACCGTCACCACCGGACGCCCGGTGCCGTCGGTGCCGAGCACCACGAGCGACGACGTCGCCGCGTCGAAGCTGGCGCCCGTGCCAGGGCCGGGAAGGAGGTGGACGACGCCGTCGGGGGCGGCGGTGACCGCAGGCGATACCGCGGCACGTGCGGGGGAGATCGTGGGCGGCGGCGTCTCGGCCGGATGCGACGAGCAGGCCGCCAACGCGCCGATGGCCAGCGCGGCCGTCGCGAATCTTGTTATGTTCGCCCCATATTCACGCAGCCGACAATTAATGGGATGGTGATCCATTGACACAGGCTGTCTTTCGGTTCGGCGAACGGCGGGGGATCCGTAATTACAAGCTTAGGCAAATATATTGGCGTCAATTATCTGCTTCCGGCGGGTACGTCACGTACCGGAGGGGTATGGTCGGAGGCATGAGCATTGCCACCGACGGCGATTTGGCCAACGGTAATTTTGCTATCGAAGACCTTTCCACAGGTCTGCGGGCCAGCGGGTTTGGCCAAGTTGGCGACGGCCGGAGTTTTTCGTTTCGCCTGGACGACAAGCGCGTGCTGATTGTGGAGATTTACCGCCCGCGTCTGTCCGGGCCGGTGCCGCAGGAAGAGGACGTCGTCGCGGTGTCCTCGCGAAGCCTGGCGCACGTCGACGTGCACGACGAGCGCAGTCTGGCCGCCGCCGTCCGTGACGCCGTCGCCGACGCACAACCGGTGCAGCGCAACCACTAACGCCTGCGTCCGCCGCTCACGGTACGGTCGTCGGCGTGACTGACGTGGCAGCCATGAGCTGGTGGCAGACGATCGTGCTGGCTGTCCTGCAGGGGCTCACCGAATTTCTGCCGGTGTCGTCGTCGGGCCATCTCGCCATCGCCTCCCGCCTCTTCTTCGCCGGTGACGCCGGCGCTTCGTTCACCGCGGTCACCCAGCTGGGGACCGAAGCCGCGGTGCTGATCTATTTCGCCAAGGACATCTGGCGCATCCTCACCGCCTGGTTCGGCGGGCTGACCGACGCCGCCCGCCGCACCGCCGACTACTGGCTGGGTTGGTGGGTCATCATCGGCACCATTCCGATCTGCGTGCTGGGACTGCTCTTCAAAGACCAGATCCGTTCCGGCGCCCGCAATCTCTGGGTCATCGCCACCGCGATGATCGTCTTCTCCGCAGTCATCGCCCTCGCCGAGTACGTCGGCAAGCAGACCCGCGACGTCGAGCAGCTGACGTGGAAGGACAGCGTCATCGTCGGCCTGGCGCAGTGCCTGGCGCTGGTGCCGGGAGTGTCGCGCTCCGGCGCGACGATCAGCGCCGGCCTGTTCCTCGGCATGAACCGTGAGCTGGCGGCGCGCTTCGGCTTCCTGCTCGCCATCCCGGCGGTGCTGGCCTCCGGGCTGTTCTCGCTGCCCGACGCCTTCAAGCCCGTCACCGAAGGCATGAGCGCCACCGGCGCGCAGCTGGCCGTCGCCATCGCGATCGCGTTCGTGGTCGGCTACGCCGCGGTGTCCTGGTTCCTGAAATTCCTGGTGCGGCACAGCATGTACTGGTTCGTCGGCTACCGCGTCGTGCTCGGCGTGACGGTGCTGGCGCTGCTCGGTACCGGGGTGGTGGCCGCACAGTGACACTCGAGGGGACCAGATGACCGTCATCCTGCTGCGGCACGGGCGCTCGACGTCCAACACCGCGCACACCCTGGCCGGCCGGTCCGAGGGCGTCGACCTCGACGACAAGGGCCGCGCCCAGGCCGAGGGGGTCGTCGCCCGAATCGGCGAACTGCCGGTCAAGGCCATCGTCCGGTCGCCGCTGCTGCGCTGCAAGAACACCGTCGCCCCACTGGCCGCGGCGCTCGGTATCGAACCGCGCGTCGACGACCGGCTGACCGAGGTCGACTACGGCGGCTGGACCGGCCGCAAGATCGCCGAACTGGTCAAAGAACCGCTGTGGCCCGTCATCCAGCAGCAGCCCAGCGCAGCGGTGTTCCCGGACGGTGAGGGGCTGGCACAGGTGCAGTCCCGCGCCGTCGCGGCGGTCCGCGAGATCGACCGGGCGCTGGCGCAGGAACACGACGGCGACACGCTGTGGATCGCCTGCACCCACGGCGACGTCATCAAGGCGGTCCTGGCCGACGCTCTCGGCGTCCACCTCGACGGCTTCCAGCGGATCGTCGCCGACCCGGCCTCGATGAGCGTCATCCGCTACACGCCGCACCGGCCGTTCGTCCTGCACGTCAACCACACCGGCACGGATCTCAGCTCGTCGCTGCGCCCGCAGCCCGAGCAGCCCAAATCCGACGAGGCCGGCAAGCCCGACGATGCCGTCCCGACACACGACGCAACCGTCGGCGGCTCGACCGATTAGACCGGTGAACCGGTATTTTGAAAGGTGCCATGGCTCGCGCAATTCACGTCTTCCGATCTCCCGACCGCTTCGTGGCCGGGACCGTTGGGCAGCCTGGTAACCGGACGTTCTACCTGCAGGCCGTGCACGAACAGCGTGTCGTCTCGGTCATGCTGGAGAAGCAGCAAGTCGCGGTCCTGGCCGAACGCATCTCGGCGCTGCTGGTTGAGATCAACCGCCGGTTCGGCACGCCGATCCCGCCCGACACCGGCGAGGTGACCGACCTCAACCCGCTCGTCATGCCCGTGGACGCCGAATTCCGGGTCGGCACCATGGGTCTCGGCTGGGACTCCGAAGCGCAGACCGTCGTGGTGGAACTGCTGGCCGTCACCGACTCGGAGTTCGACGCCTCCGTCGTGCTCGACGATGCCGAGGAAGGCCCCGACGCCGTGCGGGTGTTCCTGAGTCCGCAGTCGGCGCGGGACTTCGCGAACCGCTCGAACCGGGTGATCTCCGCCGGCCGGCCGCCGTGCCCGCTGTGCGAGGAGCCGCTCGACCCCGAGGGCCATATCTGCGTGCGCACCAACGGATATCGGCGCGGCATGCTGGATGCCGACGGTGATGAGCCGGATGACGCCTCCTGACGCGCAGCAGGTTCTGCAGCGCGGTGCGCTGACGGCGCTCGGGCGCATCAGGTCGGCCAGCAACGCGACGTTCCTGTGCGAGGCCGAGCTCGACGGCGCCCTGCTGCATTGCGTGTACAAGCCGATCTCCGGGGAGGCGCCGCTGTGGGACTTCCCCGATGGCACTTTGGCCGGACGGGAGCTGGCGGCCTACCTGGTGTCTGCCGCCCTGGGCTGGAACCTGGTGCCGCACACCATTATTCGTGACGGACCGGCGGGCCCGGGCATGGTGCAGCGCTGGGTCGACCAGCCCGGCGACGCGCTCAGTGAGACCGAGCCCCCGCCCGGACCGGACCTCGTCGACCTCGTTCCCGCCGGCCGGGTGCCGGCGGGGTACCTGCCGATCCTGCGGGCCTACGACCACAAGGGTGACGAAGTGGTGCTGGTGCACGCCGACGACGCCCGGTTGCACCGGCTCGCGGTGTTCGACGTGCTGATCAACAACGCCGACCGCAAGGGCGGGCACGTGCTGGCCGGCGCCGACGGCCAGGTGTACGGCGTCGACCACGGCGTGAGCCTGCATGCCGAGGACAAGCTGCGGACCGTGCTGTGGGGTTGGGCCGGAAAACCGATCGACGACGACGTGCTCGGTGCGGTCGCCGTATTGCGGGACACCCTGCGCGACGGCCTCGCCGCGACGCTGGCACCGCACCTCACCCGGCACGAGATCGCCGCGTTGCAGGCGAGAGTTGTTGAGCTGCTTGACAATCCGATCATGCCCAGCCCGGATCGGCACCGGCCGATCCCGTGGCCGGCCTTTTGATCGCAGTTTGCACACAGGTAGCGATTTGCGTAGTGATTTCGGCAGCCCTACCGATCGGTAGTGCTCTAGGCTCGTCGGCATGACCGACCACGACAAGGCCGCAGCCCGCCGCGAGATCACCGATGCCCTCCAGAAAGCACTGGACCGCCGGCACGAGGTGCTGGACGTCATCGTCGAAGCCGACAACAAGGCCGCCGCCGTTGATGCCATCGCCACGCTGCTGGGCACCTCGCATGCCGGCGGCGAGCAGGTCATGGCGATGTCCTTCGATCTGCTGACCAAGGACGCCCGCAAGCGCATCGCCGACGAGCTCGAAGACCTGAACAGCCAGCTGTCTTTCACAGTGAAAGACCGCCCCGCCAGCTTCGGGGACAACCTGTCGCTGCGCCCGTTCTCCGGTGCCGACGACCGCGACATCTTCGCCACCCGCACCGCCGATGTCGGTGCTTCCGGTGACGGCTCGGGCCGTGCTGCCGGCGACCTGGACGACGAGATCAAGGCCGCTCTCGGCCGCGTCAACGCCGAGGAAGCGGTGTGGTTCGTCGCCGAGGAAGACGGCGCCAAGGTCGGCATGGTGTTCGGTGAACTGGTCGGCGGCGAGGTCAACGTCCGGATCTGGGTCCACCCGGAATACCGCCACCGTGGCTACGGCACCGCGGCGCTGCGCCGGTCGCGGTCGGAGATGGCGTCGTACTTCCCGGCCGTGCCCATGGTCGTCCGCGCTCCGGGAGCCACCCCGAGTTAGGCTGTGCCGCAACGGAAAAGGGCTCCGGGGATCTCCCGGAGCCCTTTTCGTGCCTGTGGGCGGCTCAGCCGGAGTACGGCTTGGCCTTCACCGGCGGGGAAGCGACAGTGACGGGCTCGACGCTGCTGGGCGTCGTCGGAGTGGCGGTCGCGCCCATGTTGATATCGGCGACCGTCGGCTGGGTGTATTCGCCGGAACTCGAACCGTGACCCGACGAGGCGACGGGCGTGTTGTCCGGCGCAGGTGCGTTGGTCACGCCGAGTACGCCCATCGTCACTGCTGCGGCGATGCCCACGAATCCGAATGTCTTCGCCACCTTCATGACGTCCTCCTTAATGACTACTCGGTAAATAGTTGTTCGAAATGTTATGAGGCCTATTTCGGCAGGACCTGCCAGCAGCCTGCAACGTGCCTGTGAATAGGCGATTTCGGCTGTGACCTTGCCCTCGGCGATACTCATGGGCATGGCGGACAGCGAGCGCAGTGATGTCACGCTGGCCGCCGAGGTCGCGCAGGAGGCAGGGGAGTTCCTGCTGTCGGTCCGCGACCGGCTCGGCTCCCACGATCCGTACACCCTCGGCGCGGCAGGCGACCGGCACGCCAACACGCTGATTCTCGACCGGCTGCGCACGGCGCGCCCCGACGACGCCATCCTGTCGGAGGAGGCCGCCGACGACCTCGTCCGGCTCCGCTCGGACCGGGTGTGGATCGTCGACCCGGTCGACGGCACCCGCGAGTTCGGGCGGGGCCGGCCGGACTGGGCCGTCCACATCGCGCTGTGGCAGCGCGACGGCACCCCGCACGGGTCCATTACCGACGCGGCTGTCGCGCTACCCGCGCACGGCGAGGTGCACCGCACCGACACGGTGACCGGACCGCCGCCGCGTCGTCCCGGCCCCATTCGCGTCGCCACCAGTACCTACCGGCCGCCGGCCATCGTCTGGTGGCTGCGCGATGTGCTCGACATGGAGCTCGTCGGCATCGGCTCGGCCGGCGCCAAGGCCATGGCTGTGGTGCGCGGCGACGTCGACGCCTACGTGCACGCCGGCGGGCAGTGGGAATGGGATTCGGCGGCACCGGCCGGCGTGGTGCAGGCGGCGGGGCTGTTCGCGTCGCGCCTGGACGGCTCGCCGCTGCGGTACAACCGGCCCGACCCCTACCTGCCGGACTTCGTCATGTGCCGCCCGGAGTTCGCCGACTCGTTGCTCGAGGCGGTGCGCCAAGTGTCTCGTGGACCGAGTTGACGCGGTCGATGCGCTGTGCGCCGTCAGGCGTGAGGGCCAGGACGCGATCGGAGAGAACGGCAACGAGGCTCATCACCGCAGCGTGACTGTCGAACGCGCCGGGGGAGACGTTGGGGCATTCGAGCCACCACGTGGAGCGTGGCGCGAGCGCACGCAGTTGGTCATCGGCGAAGAGCGCCAACGGAATTCGCGACTCGCGAGCCCAGTCGACGAGTTCTTTGGCCCACCGGCCGTGGCGCCGGAACGACATCGCGATGACGAGGTCCCGCTCATCGAAGTCCGCGATGTCCTCGGCGACGGACTGACCCGAACTGGGCGCCAGCCAGGTGTCGGGCCGGATTTGTGCGAGGTTCAGCCTCAGCACGGTTGCCGCGGCCAGGCTGCTCCGGTAGCCGCAGACGGCGACGCGACGGGAAGTGGCGATCTTCTCTGCGACAGCCTCGACCACGGCCTCATCCAGCAGCGCATGCATGGCGTGCAGGTTCGCGATGTCCTGCGAGATGATGGCGCTGACGTCGGGCGCGCGCTCGATGGCGACGGGCACACCTGATCGCCGCAGGGCACGCAGGTGCTCACGCATGGCGTCGAAGCTGCTGAATTCCAGGGCGCGCACCAGCCGGGAGAACGTCGCCTTCGAGACGTCGGCCATGGTGGCGAGTTCGCTGGCGCGATAGGTACCGGCATCGCCCGCATGCGCGAGCAGCACATCGGCAGCGCGGCGTTCCTGCGGGCTAAGGGACGCATAGCAATTCGCGATTCTCGCCTCCAGCGAGTCCGGCTCGTCCGCGCGCATCAGCTGCCCCTGTAGGTGGTGTATGCGAACGGGCTGAGCAACAGCGCGACGTGCGTATGGCCCGCTCCGACCGTGACGTGCACGTCGACGGCGGGGTACAACGTCTCCCGACCGGCACTCGCGAACCAGGCACCCGTCGCGAAATGCAGTAAATAGTCACCGGGATTCAGTGGGACGTCCCAACGAATTCGGCCGTCTTCGTCGGTGTGCGCGGTCGCCACCTGCTCGTTCATTCGGCTCAGGACGACCTCGAGATCCGCGGCGGGTTTCCCGCGGGCGGCGTCGAGCACATGAGTGGACAGGGATGTCTGCTTGGCCGGCGATGTCATGGCGTCACCCTTTCTGCCAGGCGGAGCAGTGCGATCTCACGAAGCTGGCCGATGGCGATGGCGGCTTCCTCCTCGCGGTCGAGTGACAGCCGATATCGCAGGGCGTCATAGATGTCGGCAGCACTGCGGCCCTTCGCGCGGATGAGGAAAATGCGCCCGAACTTCGCTTCATAGTCCGCGTTGGCCCTGGCCATCGTTGTCGCAAGCTCGTCGGGCATGGCCGGCTGTTCGCCGCGCGAGAGGCCGGACTCGACCGATGTTCCGTCGGCTCGTTCACCGATGCGCGGGTGTTGTGCCAGTGCCTGGTCCAGGTTGTCGACGCTCCAGTCGGCGGCGGCGCGCGCGGCCGTCGACTCGAGTTCGTTGATGGTCGCAAAAGGCCGCGCGGCGACAACCGCGCTGAGCCAGGACGCAATATCGGCGCAGGGACGCAGCACCTCTTCGGCTTCCTCAGGCAACGCAGAGTTGAAGGTCTGAAGATCCATGGACTGAATCTAGCGTTGCAGCAAAGATTCGCCCTGACGAGATTGTTACGATCCGTTTACGTCCAGGTCCAGGCCATTCCGGCCATTTGTGGGGCGGAAACACCGTCACACGGTTGAAACGAAATGGTGACGCCACAACAAAAACTGAAACGTACGTTGCAGCGGTAAGCCGTTTCAACGTGCGTCAGGGGAAATCGTGGCAGTGGGTGACATCGTCCTCGGGTCGAATCAGTACGGCAAGGCGGAGAACCGCCTCGTGCGCATCGTCCGGGACACCCCCGTACATCGCATCATCGATCTGAACGTCACCTCGCAGTTGCGGGGCGATTTCAGCGCATGCCACTACGCGGGTGACAACTCGCACGTCGTCGCGACTGACACGCAGAAGAACACCGTGTACGCCTACGCGAAAGAAGTGGGCGTGAAGTCGCCCGAGGATTTCCTGATCGCCCTGGGCCGGCACTTCGTCGGTGATTTCGAGTGGGTCACCGGAGGCCGTTGGGAGGCAGAGGAATACGCGTGGGAGCGAATCGTCGTCGACGGCAAGCCGCACGACCACTCGTTTGTGCGGGCCGGCAAGTTCGTCAGGACGACGGTCGTCCAGATGGCCGGCGACACGACGTGGGTGGTGTCCGGCATCAAGGACTGCGTCGTGCTCAAGTCGACCGGATCGGAGTTCCACGGCTTCCCCCGCGACAAATACACCACGCTGGTCGAGACGGACGACCGCATCATGGCCACGTCCATCACCGCCTGGTGGCGCTACCTGAGCACTGACACCGACCTCGACTTCAACGCGCTGCACGAGGCCATCACCGAGGTCGTGCTCGCCACGTTCGCCGGCGTCCACTCGCTCGCGTTGCAACAGACGCTGTTCGAGATCGGCAAGGCGATCCTCGAGAAGTTCGACGTGGTCGCCGAAGTGAAGTTGTCATGTCCCAACAAGCACCACTTCGTCGTCGACCTCAGCCCGTTCGGTCTGGAGAACCCGAACGAGGTCTTCTACGCCGCCGACCGGCCGTACGGCTTGATCCAGGCCACCATCACCCGCGAAGGCGCGGATCAGGTGCCGGAGGCGTGGGCCACGATTCCAGGTTTCTGCTGAGCCATGGACCTGCACACCATCAGCCGGTATCGATTCGCGCGAACACGCGACGACCTGCGCCTTGCCGACGGCGAATCTTTCGTCGCCGGGGGGACGTGGACGTTCTCCGAACCGCAGGCCGAGCTCACCGGTGTCGTCGACCTCACGACCATGGACTGGTGCCCCATCGAGCGCACCGGCGACGGGCTGCGCATCGCCGCCACCTGCACCATCGCCGAACTCGTGCACTATCCGCGCCGCGCCGAGTGGCCGGCCCAGCAGCTCTTCGGCGACTGCGCCAACGCGCTACTCGCCTCGTTCAAGATCTGGAACGTCGCCACCGTCGGAGGCAACATCTGCCGGTCGTTCGCGGCCGCGTCGATGGTGTCGCTTGCCGTCGCGCTCGACGGCGTGGCCGAGATCTGGACTCCTGACGGCCAGACCCGATGGGAACCCGTCGCGGATCTGGTCACCGGCAACGGGACCAACTCGCTGGCCCACGGCGAGGTGCTGCGGGCCCTGCACCTGCCCGAGCGGGCGCTGCGGTCCACCGCGGCACTGCGCACCATCGCGCTGGCAGAGTACGGACGCTCCGGTGCCGTCGTCAGCGGCCGCCGCGACGACGACGGGTCGGCGGTCTTCACCGTCACGGCTGCGACGCTCGCGCCCACCGTCTTTCGCTATCCGGAGCTGCCCGACGCCGAAGCTCTCCGGTCCGACGTCCTGGCCGCATCCGGTTACTACACCGACCCACTCGGGTCCGCGGATTGGCGCCGGGCCGTCAGCGCGGTGCTCGCTGTGGACATTCGCTCAGAAATTTCTTCTCGCCTGGAGGTGGACCATGCCGATTGAGACGGACCGAGCCGACGTCGCGCGCAAGGCCGTGCATCCCGTCGACGAGGTGTTGCCGATTCCCAAGCTCGCGGTTTACGGGATGCAGCACGTGCTGGCGTTCTATGCCGGCGCGGTGCTGGTTCCGATCATCGTCGCCGGCGCCCTGAAGCTGTCGCCCGAGCAGACGATCCACCTCATCAATGCCGACCTGTTCACGTGTGGCATCGCGACGATCATCCAGTCCGTCGGCTTCTGGAAAGTGGGCGTCAAACTCCCGTTGATCCAGGGGGTGACCTTCGCGGCGGTCAGCCCGATGATCGCGATCGGCACAGCCGGCGGCCTGTCAGGGGTTCCCGGTCTGCTGTCGGTGTACGGGTCGGTGATCGTCGCCGGGCTCTTCACCTTCTTCATGGCGCCGTACTTCTCGAAGCTGCTGCGCTTCTTCCCACCGGTCGTCACCGGATCGGTCATCACGATCATCGGGATCGCGCTCCTGCCCGTCGCGGCCAACGACATCGTCGGTGGCACGACCACCGAGGCGATGAAAACGGATGTGGCGCTGAAGGATCTCGCGTATGCCGCGGGCACGCTGCTGATCATCATCGTGATGCAACGCCTCTTCCGCGGGTTCCTCGCGACGATCGCCGTGCTGGCCGGGCTGGTCCTCGGCACTGCGGTTGCCGCAGTGCTCGGGGATGTCGATTTCAGTGCGGTAGGTACGTCCCACTGGCTCGGCGTGACCACGCCGTTCTACTTCGGCTGGCCCACATTCAGCGCCACCGCGATCATCTCGATGATCGTCGTCATGATCATCACCGCGGTGGAAACCACGGGTGATGTCTTCGCGACCGCCGAGATCGTGGGTAAGCGCGTGGGCGCGGGCGACATTGCCAGAGCACTGCGCGCCGACGGCATGGCGACCACGATCGGCGGCGTCCTCAACTCGTTCCCGTACACGTGCTTCGCGGAGAACGTCGGGCTCGTTCGCTTGACGCAGGTCAAGAGCCGCTGGGTGGTCGCCACCGCGGGGGTCATCATGATCGTGCTGGGCTATCTCCCCAAGGCTGCGGCCGTCGTGGCCGCGATCCCGCATTCGGTGCTCGGCGGGGCGTCGCTGGCGCTGTTCGCCACGGTGGCTGTGGTGGGCATCCAGACCCTGTCGAAGGTCGACTTCAACGACCACCGCAACGCGGTGATCGTCGGCACCGCACTCGGCCTCGGCATGCTCGTCACCGCCCAACCGCTGTTGAAATTCAGTTTTCCCGCGTGGGCCCAGATCATCTGTGGCTCAGGGATCACGCTGGGCGCCCTTGCCGCGATCGTCCTGAACATCGTGTTCTTCCACATCGGGCCGAACCGCGGCCCGATGGTTGCGGGCACGCCACGGACCGGCGAAGTCGGACTCGATGCCGTCAACAAGATGACGCAGGAGGAGTTCGTCAAGACGTTCTCGGTCCTCTATCAGGGCCTCGCCTGGCCGGTCGAGCGCGCGTTCGCGCAACGGCCGTTCGCCGACACCCGCGCACTGCGTGGCGCCGTCCAGACGGCGCTGCTCGCGGCCACCCCCGCCGAGCAGATGGAGTTGATGCAGGCGTATCCGGACCTCGCCCAGACCCAGGAACACAACGTGTCGAAAGTCGATCTGGCCTACCTGGGTCTCGACGGTCTCACCGAGGAGGAAGCCGAGGAATTCAGCGAGCTGTCGGCGGCCTACGAAGCCAAATTCGGCTTCCCCCTCATCATCTGCCTTCGGGATCTGGAAAGGCGCGAGCACATCCTGACCCTCGGCTGGCGGCGCCTGGACAATTCCCCACAGGTTGAGCACATGGCGGCGCTCAGTGAGATCTCGCGGATCGCGGCGTGGCGATTCGACGACCTGGTGGCCGACGCGAATCCCATTGCCTCTGCCCGACGCCTGCGAATCGCGCGATGACGACCGTCCGGCGGCACCGCGTAATGGCGGGCGTATGAGATTTGATGTCAACGGCACGACCGTCGAAGCCGATGCTCGCCCGGGGCAGTGCTTGCGCACCCTGCTCCGGGAAACCGGGCACCTCGACGTCAAGCGGGGATGCGACGCCGGCGACTGCGGAGCGTGTGCGGTCATCCTCGACGGCGTGCCGGTGCACTCCTGCATTTACCCCGCCGCCCGGGTCGGCGGCCGCGCCGTCACCACGGTTGCCGGGCTCGCCGACGGCGACGAGCTGCATCCGGTGCAGCGCGCGTTCTGCGACAACTTCGCCTTCCAGTGCGGCTTCTGCACCGCCGGAATGATCGTCACCGCGTCCACCCTGAAGCCGGACGACCTCGGTGATCTCGACCGCCGGATGAAGGGCAACCTGTGTCGTTGCACGGGTTACCGTCCGATTCGCGAAGCGATCCATGCGGCCGTCACGGGCAGTGGCGACGGCGTGGCCGTTGCGGGTCCGGCCATCGGACAGTCATTGCGGCCGCCCGCCGGCCGACGCATCGTCACCGGGTGCGAGCCCTTCACCTTCGACATCGACGTGCCCGGGCTGCTGCATCTCGCGGTGCTGCGGTCACCTCATGCGCACGCCCGCATCCTGGCGATCGATACCGCGGCCGCCGAGCAGGTGCCCGGTGTCGAAGTGATCCTCACGCACCGCAACGTCGAGACGCCGCGCTATTCCACTGCGCGCCACGAGATCCGGACCGACGACCCGGACGACACCCTCGTGTTCGACCCGGTTGTCCGTTTCATCGGTCAACGGGTTGCGGCGGTGGTCGCCGACACGCCTGCGGCCGCGCAGGACGCGGCACGGCGCATCGTGGTCGAGTACGAGCTGCTGCCCGCGGTGTTCGATCCGGAGGCCGCGAGGTCGGCGGGCGCGCCGCTGTTGCATCCGGACCGGACGCTCGAGGATGGCGTCGCCGACGCGTCGCGCAACGTGATCGCGGCGATGCACGACGGTTTCGGCGGCGACATCGACGAGGCCCTGGCGAACGCGGATGTCACGGTCGGCGGTACGTGGCGGACCGCGCGGGTTACGCACGCGCAGCTGGAGGCCCACGGCACCATCGGCTGGTTGGACGACGACGGCCGGCTCACCCTGCGCACCAGCTCACAGGTTCCGTTTCTGGTTCGCAAGGAACTCTCTTACCTGCTCGGCCTGCCCGAGGACCGGCTGCGCGTGTACACCGCGCGTGTCGGAGGCGGTTTCGGCGGCAAGCAGGAGATGTTCACCGAAGACCTCGTCGCGGTCGCCGTGTTGCGCACCGGGCGGCCGGTCGCGTATGAGATGTCGCGGACCGATGAGCTCACCGCGACCGCCTATCGCCATCCCATGCGTGTCGACGTGACCCTCGGCGCCCGCTCCGACGGCACGTTGACGGCGATGAAGCTGGCCGTGCTGAGCGACGGCGGCGCCTACGGAAACCACTCGCCGGGCGTCATGTTCCACGGCTGCGCGGAGTCGATTTCGGTCTATCGATGCCCCGTCAAGCGGGTCGACGCCGAGGCCGTCTACACCAACAACCCGCCGTCGGGCGCGTTCCGCGGGTATGGGCTCGGTCAGGTGATCTTCGCCATCGAGAGCGCACTCGATGAGCTGGCGCTGCAGCTGGGCATCGACCCGTTCACCATTCGTCGCACGAACATGGTGCGCGAAGGCGACGACTTGTTGATCGCGCATCCCGAACCCGAACCAGACCTGGTCTACGGCAGCTACGGGCTCGACCAGTGCCTCGACCTCGTCGAGCGGGCCCTGGCCGGTGTCGACGGCGAGAGTGCCCCGGCGGGAGCTCAGTGGCGGACAGGGGAGGGCATCGCATTGTCGGCGATCGCCACCATGGCTCCGCGGGGCCATTTCTCCTCGGTCAACGTTCGGCTCACCCCGAGCGGCGGCTACGAGGTCGGCATCGGGACCGTGGAATTCGGCAACGGAACCTCGACGGTCCACACGCAGATCGCCGCCACCGCGCTGGCCACCACACCGGAGCGGATCAGGCTGCGCAACGGCGATACCGATGCCGCCGACTACGACACGGGAGCCTTCGCCTCGGCGGGGACCACGGTCGCGGGCAAGGCGTTGTACGCCGCGGCGTCGAGCATGCGAGAGCTGATCCTGGACACGGTCTTTCAGCTGACCGGCGAAGTCGGCGCGCTGGGCGAACACGGGGTGCAGACCTCGACCGGGTTGGTGCGATTCGGCGACATCATCGCGGCCGCGCCGGCGCAGTATCGGGTGGGCGATGGTATCCAGACGACGGGTGCCGAAACGGGTGAACTGCGTTCGATCGCGTTCAACGTGCAGGGATTTCGGGTCGCGGTCAATACCGAGACCGGGACGGTCAAGATTCTGCAGTCGGTGCACGCCGCCGACGCGGGCGTCGTCGTCAATCCGGCCCAGTGCCGGGGGCAGGTTGAAGGCGGCGTCGCCCAGGGCATCGGATCGGCGCTCTACGAAGAGATCATGATCGACGACTCGGGCCAGGTGTCGACGCCCACATTCCGCCTGTACCGGGTGCCCCAGATGGCCGACATTCCGGCGACGGCAGTGCTGTTCGCCGAGACCGCCGACGACCTCGGTCCCTACGGCGCGAAATCGATGAGCGAATCCCCGTACAACCCCGTGGCGCCCGCTCTGGCCAACGCGATTCGTCGCGCCCTCGGTGTGCGTCCATACGAACTCCCCATGTCGCGGGACCGAGTCTGGCGGCTGGCGCAGGAAGGAACACCGCAATGAACGCATCCACAGGTACCGACCCGAAGTGGCTTGGCGTCGCAATCGACCTGGCGACGGCCAACGTCGAAGCCGGCGGCGGGCCGTTCGGTGCAGTGGTCGTCGGTGCCGGTGAGTTGGTCTCCACCGGGCAGAACCGGGTTACGCAGAACCTTGATCCGACCGCGCACGCCGAGGTCATGGCGATCCGGGCCGCTTGCGAGCGGGTCGGGAACTTCAGTCTTGCGGGGCACACGCTCTACTCGTCGTGCGAACCCTGCCCGCTGTGCCTGTCCGCGGCTTTGTGGGCCAGGGTCGATCGGATCGTGTTCGCGGCAGACCGCCACGACGCGGCCGTCGGCGGATTCGACGACCGGGCGTTCTACGAACTGTTCGACAAGCCTCGGGCGCACTGGGACGTCCCCGTCCAGCAGCACCGCCTGGACCGGTCATTCCTGCCGTTCGAGACGTGGATCGGCAACAGCAACCGGGTTCAGTACTGACCATGGACGTCATCGAGGATTTGTTGGCCCGAACCCGATTCGGCGAGTCGGTGGCGCTGTGCACGGTGGTCGCTGCCAGTGGATCGACGCCTCACGGGCCGGGTACGTCGATGCTCGTGACCGGCGACGGCTGCGTCGTCGGCTCCATCAGCGGCGGTTGCGTAGAGAGCGAGGTGTACGAGCTGGCGCTGGAGGTGTTGTCCTCGGGCGAGCCGAGGCTCGTCAGCTACGGCGCCGACGACGAGTCGGTGTTCTCTGTCGGTCTGATGTGCGGCGGAACCATCGACGTCTTCGTCGAACGAGTCGGCCCGTCGAACGTCGCGGAACTCGAGTTCGCGGTAAAGGTCGCCGACCGGGGCCAGACTGCTGTTCTGGCCACGCTCGTCACCTCTACTGGGCCGGCTCCGCCGCGTAGCGGCGCCCACCTGGTGATCGCCGACCGGTCGGTGAAGGGCAGCCTCGGCGTCGGCTCGCTGGACGACGCCGTGGTGCGCGCCGCGGACTCGTTGACCAGCAGTCAGACGCTGAGCGGCCCCGACGGCGACGTCGTCTTCGCGCGCGTACTGACGCCCAAACCGCGGATGATCGTGTTCGGCGCGACCGACTTCGTCGCCGCTGTCGCGCACGCGGCGGCATTCACCGGCTACCGCGTGACGGTGTGCGATGCGCGAGCGGTGTTCGCCACGAAAGACCGGTTCCCGATGGCCGACGACGTTGTCGTGGACTGGCCCGATCGCTACCTCAGGCAACAGGTCGATGCCGGGCTGATCGATGCCCGCACCGCGATCTGTGTTCTGACGCACGACGACCGCTTCGACGTGCCGCTACTCGAGGTGGCCCTGGCGGTGCCCGAGATCGGTTTCGTCGGCGCGATGGGCTCGCGCAGAACCCATGACGACCGGGTGGCACGGCTGCGCGAGCGGGGGATCGACGACAGTCAACTGGCCCGGCTGTCCTCTCCGATCGGACTGGATCTGGGCGGCCGAACTCCCGAGGAGATCGCGATCGCGATCATGGCGGAGATCATCAGCCGGCGTGAAGGCGGCACAGGTCTACCGCTGCGCGACCGCGACGGCGATGTTCATCAGCGGGCCGGTGTGTCCGTGTCCGCACCCGTCGCCAGATCCTCGCAGGGAACATGAAGCACGCCAACGCTGTTCAGGTATTCCTGTGCGCCGCGGTCGCCGCGAGCACTCGCACTGACCCGGTCCCAGTGACTGCGGCCGATCACGACGGGATGCCCGGGCGTGCCGGAGTAGGTCGCCCTGGCGAGCCGGTCGCGATCCGCCAGAGCACACAAGCGCGCGACGACGCCCGGCCCGACATCCGGCAGATCCACGAGATGAATCAGCGCGGCCTCACCATCGATCGCCGCGAGTCCCGCGCGCAGCGATGCCGCGATGCCTTCCTCCCAATCCGTCGCCACGATGGTCGTCGCCGTGTCGGGCACGAGCGCCGCGGCGCGTTCGTGTTCGGCGCCGAGAACGACGGCGACAGAGGCGCAGCCACCCGAGAACAACACGTCGACGGCGCGTTCAATTGCCCCGGGCACCAAGGCTTTCGGCATGCCGAACCGGCGGCCCGCGCCCGCGGCCAACAACAGCCCGGCGACTCGGGGTTGATCAGGCGGCCTCACCGTGCGGACGATACCGGCCCAGGCGTAACCATCCGCTCCGAAAACCACCGATGAGGAGTATTCACATGGAGCTCGTCCCGAGACTGCTCGACGTGATCGAGTCCGACATCCTTCCGTTGACCGCGCAGGGCGTTGCCGCGGGCAACAAGGTCTTCGGGGCTGCGCTGCTGCGCAAATCGGATCTGTCGTTGGTGCTGGCGGGGACCAACGCGGAAACGCGTAATCCGCTTTTTCACGGCGAGATCAGCACGCTCAACCAGTTCTACGAGATCGCAGACCGCCCGGCGACGCGTGACCTGCTGTTCCTGAGCACGCACGAGCCCTGCACCCTGTGCATGTCGGCGATCACCTGGGCCGGTTTCGACAACTACTACTACCTGTTCAGCCACGAGGATTCGCGCGACAGCTTCGCGATTCCGCATGATCTGCGAATCCTGAAAGAGCTGTTCGGTCTGGATCCGGGCGGCTATCGACGAACCAACGCGTTCTGGACCGCTCACGGGATTCGCGATCTTGCCGATGAAGAGCCGGAACCGCGCCGCGGCGACCTGCACGATCGCATCGCGCGGATTGCACGGCGGTATCAAGAACTCTCGGAGCAGTATCAGGAGTCGAAGCCGGGCAGCGGCATTCCACTGAGTTGACGACGGCTAAAGTCGACGTCATGCGATCGTGGCTGGCGCCCAGTGTCCCGAACCTGCCGGGCCGCGGCCCCGAACTCCGGCTCTATGACACCGCCGACCGTCAGGTCCGGCCGGTCTCGGCCGGTCCGAAGGCCACCATGTACGTCTGTGGCATCACGCCGTACGACGCCACGCACCTCGGCCACGCCGCCACCTACCTGACCTTCGACCTGGTGCACCGGTACTGGCTCGACGCCGGCCACGACGTCCAGTTCGTGGAGAACGTCACCGACGTCGACGATCCGCTGTTCGAGCGGGCCGCGCGTGACGGCATCGACTGGCGCGCCCTCGGCGACCGTGAGACCGAGCTCTTCCGCCAGGACATGACGGCGCTGCGGGTGCTGCCGCCGCACGACTACGTCGGCGCTGTCGAGTCGATCGCCGAGGTCGTCGAGCTCGTCGAGAAGCTGCTGGCCTCGGGCGCGGCGTACGTGATCGACGACTCCGAATACCCCGACGTCTACTTCCGGGCCGACGCCACCGCCCAGTTCGGCTACGAGTCCGGTTACGACCGCGACACCATGCTGACGTTGTTCGGCGAGCGCGGCGGCGATCCCGACCGTGCCGGCAAGGCCAGTCCGTTGGACGCCCTGCTGTGGCGGGTGCAGCGGCCGGGCGAGCCGAGCTGGCCGTCGCCGTTCGGCGCGGGCCGCCCGGGCTGGCACATCGAGTGCGCCGCCATCGCGCTGAACCGCATCGGCCCCGGTCTCGACATCCAGGGCGGCGGCAGCGACCTCACTTTCCCGCACCATGAGTTCTCGGCCGCACACGCCGAATCGGTAACGGGGGAGCGGCGTTTCGCCCGCCACTACGTGCACGGCGGGATGATCGGCTGGGACGGCCACAAGATGAGCAAGAGCCGCGGCAACCTGGTGCTGGTGTCGCAGCTGCGGGCCGACGGTGTCGACCCGGGCGCCATTCGACTGGGTCTGATGGCCGGGCACTACCGCGCCGACCGCTTCTGGAGCCCCGAGGTTCTCAGCACCGCCCAGGTGCGGTTGCAGCGCTGGCGCGCGGCCACCGCGCTGCCCGCCGGACCCGATGCCACCGATCTCCTCGCCCGGGTCCGCCGGTACCTGGCCGACGATCTCGACACCCCGAAAGTCCTTGCCGCCCTTGATGGCTGGTCGACCGACGCGCTCGAGTACGGGGGTCACGACCCCGCGTCGCCGCGGTTGGTGGCCTCGGCCGTCGACGCGCTGCTCGGGGTGACCCTCTAGTCACTTCGGCGTGAGAGTACTTTTTGCCACCATGGGTTCTGTGTACGGAAAAGTCGTCTTCATCACCGGTGGTGCTGCGGGGGTCGGGGCCGAAGTGGCCCGCCGGTTGCACCGCAAGGGCGCCAAGCTGGTGCTGACCGACGTCGACGCGGCGGCGCTGGACGCCACCGCCGCGACGCTCGGTGACGACGTCCTGACCGTGGTCGCCGACGTCCGCGACCTGTCGTCGATGCAGGCCGCCGCAGATGCGGCCGTCGAACGCTTCGGCGGTATCGACGTGGTGATGGCGAACGCCGGTATCGCGACCTACGGTTCGGTGCTGCAGGTCGATCCCGAGGCCTTCAAGCGGCTGCTCGACATCAACGTCCTCGGGGTGTTCCATACCGTGCGCGCCACGCTGCCGTCGGTCATCGACCGCCGCGGCTACGTCCTGATCGTGTCGTCGCTGGCCGCGTACACCGCGGCACCGGGCCTGGCGCCCTACAACGCTTCCAAGGCCGCCGTCGAGCACTTCGCCAACGCGCTGCGCCTGGAGGTCGGCTACCGCGGTGTCGACGTCGGCTCGGCGCACATGTCCTGGATCGACACCGCCATGGTCCGCGACACCAAGTCCGACCTGTCGACGTTCGCCGAGATGCTGACGAAGCTGCCGTGGCCCATCAGCAAGACCACGTCGGTCGACAAGTGCGGCGAGGCCTTCGTCGCCGGTATCGAGGGACGCAAGACGCGCGTGAACTGCCCCGGCTGGGTCGGCGCGCTGCGCTGGCTGCGGCCGCTGCTGGCGACGCGCATCGGTGAGGTGCCGGTGGCCAAGTTCGTGCCGGATCTGCTGCCCCGCATGGACGCCGAGGTGGTCGCCCTGGGCCGCTCGTCCAGCGCGCACACCGAGCAGCTCGACAAGGGATGACGGTGCGGGTCGGTCTGGCGCGGTTGGGTCTCGTCGCACTGCTGCTGGCGGCGACCGGGTGTTCCGGCCACGATTCGTCGAGCCCCTCCACCCCGCAGCCACCCACTCCGGAGCAGGTGCGGGCCATCGCGAAATCCGCGTACACGTACGGGTTTCCGATGGTCGACAACTACCGGGTCCAGTACTCGTACTTCGCCGACAAGGCCGGTCCCGAATACAAGGGCGCCTGGAATCAGATCCACAACGTCGCACGCGTCTTCACCCCCGAGGACAAAGCGATCCAGACGCCAAACTCGGACACCCCGTACTCGTTCCTGGGTGCCGATCTGCGGGCCGAGCCCCTGGTACTCAGCGTGCCGGAGGTCGAGCCGGGCCGTTACTACTCGCTGCAGTTCGTCGACGGCTACACCTACAACATCGCGTACGTCGGCAGCCGCGCGACCGGCAATGGCGCGGGCAATTACCTTCTGGCGGGGCCGAATTGGCACGGCGCGACACCGCCGGGCATCGAACGGGTCATCCGCAGCTCGACCGACCTGGCCTTCGTCCTGTACCGCACCCAGCTGTTCGGACCGACGGACATCGAGAACGTCAAGAAGATTCAGGCCGGTTATCAGGTGACGCCGCTGTCGGCGTTCCTGAAGCAGCCGCCTGCACCGCCGGCGCCGCCCGTCGACTTCGTCGCCCCGCTGTCGGCGCAGGACGAGCGCACCTCACCGAAGTTCTTCGAAATCCTCAACTTCGCAATGAAGTTCGCGCCGGCGCAGCCCGCAGAGGAGGTCATGCGCCAGCGCTTCGCGGCCATCGGGATCGGTCCCGACGGCTCGTTCCGCGCGGACCAGCTGACGCCCGAGAACCGCAAGGCCGTGACGGACGGAATGGCGGATGCCTGGGCGGCCTTCGAGACCTTCAAGAAGGACAAGTTCGACACCGGCGAGGTGACGTCGGCCCAATTGTTCGGCACCGCAACTGATCTCAGGGGAAACTACCTGTACCGCATGGCCGGCGCGGTGCTCGGCATCTACGGCAACACGGCGGCCGAGGCGATCTACCCGGGCGCGTCGAACGACAGCACCGGAGCGCCGCTGACCGGCGCCAACAACTACACGCTGCGGTTCGCCCCGGGGCAGCTGCCGCCGGTCAACGCCTTCTGGTCGGTGACCATGTACGAGATGCCGCAGAGCCTGTTGGTGGCCAACCCCATCAACCGCTACCTGATCAACTCGGCGATGCTGCCCGCCCTGATCAAAGACCCCGACGGCGGCATCACGCTGAACGTGCAGAACAAGTCGCCCGGACCGGCCCGCGAAGCCAACTGGCTGCCCGCCCCGACCGGCCCGTTCGTCATCGCCATGCGGCTGTACTGGCCCAAACCCGAAGCGCTCGACGGCACTTGGAAGGCCCCCAAGCCCGTCCGCGCCTAGTCATTCCCGCGAGCCGGCCTAAGGGACACCTCCCGCGAGCGGCCGTGTTTGTACGCGACACACCGGTGTTCGCGTACAAAACGGGGCCGCTCGGCGACGTCGAGGGTGCGAGTTCGGCACCGGGCCAGCGGCGTGTCGGGCGCAGACACGCACGCTCGCGGTTACCGGGCTAACGCCCTCTGCGCTTCAGGTACCGCTCGAACTCCGCGGCCAGCGCGTCGCCGTCGATCTTGCCGAGCGCCTCGTTCATGTCGACCTCGGCGTCGCCGCGTTCCTCGAGGGACTGCACGTACTCGGCGATCTCCTCGTCGTCGGCCGTCATCTCGGTGACCGACTGCTCCCACTCCTCGGCCTGCGCCGGCAGGTCGCCGAGGGGCACCTCGACGTCCAAGGCGTCCTCGACCCGACGCAACAGGGCGACGGTGGCCTTGGGACACGGCGGCTGCGACACGTAGTGCGGTACCGCCGCCCAGAACGTGACGGCCGGGATACCGGCCTGCACACAGGCGTCCTGGAAGACCCCGGCGATGCCGGTCGGTCCCTCGTAGCGGGTCTCTTCGAGCCCGAAGAACTTGGCCGAATCAGCCGAGTACGCCGCGCCGGACACCGGCACCGGGCGGGTGTGCGGGGTGTCGGCGAGCAGCGCACCGAGGATGACGACGGTCTGCACGTTCAGCTTGTCCAGGATCGCCAGCAGCTCGGCACAGAAGGTGCGCCAGCGCATGTTCGGTTCGACGCCGTGCATCAGCACCACATCACGATCCGAACCCGGCGGGCGGCAGTGGGAGATGCTCATCGACGGCCACACCAGCTCGCGTGTGACGCCGTCGACCTGGCGGATCACGGGGCGATTCACCTGGTAGTCGTAGTAGCTCTCATCGTCGATGTCGACGATGGTCCGCGCCTCCCACATGGCATCGAGGTGCTCGAGGGCGTCACTGGCGGCGTCTCCGGCGTCGTTCCACCCCTCGAACGCCGCGACGACGACGGCGTCGTGCAGTTCGGGCAGGTCAAGTCCCTGTGGCAAGGGCCGGTCGGACGGGCTCACAACGCCAGCGTAAGCCCTTATCGGCACCCGCGAGTGCTACCCCCGGGCGGGTCGGGCCGGCAAACCGGTTTGGCGGCTCCACCTACCATGGTGATGTGACTGCACTGGACAAACGACTGTCCAAAGTGGGCGTCCGAACGTCTGTCAGCTGACGACGTAGACTCTTTGGCGTCGAGAGGCGTTGCAACGGATCCGGGTTTTCCGGTGTCCGCCACGCTCGGCAGAGTTAAGGACGCCTTCCGCAATGGAAGGAACGCATGTGACTGCCGCCCCGGTGAAAACCTTCGTGCCGAACATCCGCCCGGACTGCACCGCCGAACTCACGGCTGCGCTGGGCCAGCGGATCATGGTCATCGACGGCGCAATGGGCACGGCGATCCAGCGTGACCGCCCCGATGAGGCCGGCTACCGCGGCGAGCGGTTCAAGGACTGGCCGAGCGATCTGGTCGGCAACAACGACCTGCTCACCCTGACGCAGCCGCAGATCATCGAGGGCATCCACCGCGAGTACCTCGAGGCGGGCGCCGACATCCTCGAGACCAACACGTTCAACGCGAACGCGGTCTCGCTCGCCGACTACGGCATGGAGGAGTTCGCCTACGAGCTGAACTACGCCGGCGCCGCCCTGGCCCGTCAGGCCGCCGACGAGTTCAGCACCCCGGAGAAGCCGCGCTACGTCGCCGGCGCCCTGGGCCCGACGACGCGGACCGCGTCGATCTCGCCCGACGTCAACGACCCCGGCGCTCGCAACGTCTCCTACGACCAGCTGGTCGCGGCCTACCTCGAAGCGGCGAACGGCCTCGTCGACGGCGGCGCCGACATTCTCATCATCGAAACGATCTTCGACTCGCTGAACGCCAAGGCCGCGGTGTTCGCCATCGAGACGCTGTTCGAGGAGCGCGGCCGCCGTTGGCCGTTGATCATCTCGGGCACCATCACCGACGCGTCCGGCCGCACCCTGTCCGGTCAGGTCACCGAGGCGTTCTGGAATGCGATCCGGCATGCCAAGCCGCTGGCGGTCGGCCTCAACTGCGCCCTCGGCGCGCCCGAGATGCGGCCGTACATCGCCGAGGTGGCGCGTATCGCGGACACCTTCGTCTCCTGCTACCCGAATGCGGGTCTGCCCAACGCCTTTGGCGAGTACGACGAGTCCCCGGAGCGTCAGGCCGGCTACATCGAGGAGTTCGCCGAGGCCGGTCTGGTGAACCTGGTCGGCGGCTGCTGCGGCACCGCGCCGCCGCACATCGCCGAGATCGCCAAGGTTGTCGAGGGCAAGGCGCCTCGCGAGTTGCCGGAGATCCCGGTGGCCACCCGCCTGTCGGGGCTGGAGCCGCTCAACATCACCAAGGACTCGCTGTTCGTGAACATCGGTGAGCGCACCAACATCACCGGTTCGGCCAGGTTCCGCAATCTGATCAAGGCCGAGGACTACGACACCGCGCTGTCGGTCGCGCTGCAGCAGGTCGAGGTCGGTGCGCAGGTCATCGACATCAACATGGACGAGGGCATGATCGACGGCGTCGCCGCGATGGACCGCTTCACCAAGTTGATCGCGGCCGAGCCCGACATCAGCCGCGTGCCGGTGATGATCGACTCCTCCAAGTTCGAGGTCATCGAAGCCGGCCTGAAGAACGTGCAGGGCAAGCCGATCGTCAACTCGATCTCCCTGAAGGAGGGCGAGGAGAAGTTCATCCGGGAGGCGCGGCTGTGCCGTAAGTACGGCGCCGCCGTCGTCGTAATGGCCTTCGACGAGCAGGGGCAGGCCGACAACCTGGAGCGCCGCAAGGAGATTTGTGGACGCGCGTACCGGATTCTGACCGAGGAGGTCGGCTTCCCGGCCGAGGACATCATCTTCGACCCGAACTGCTTCGCGCTGGCGACCGGCATCGAGGAGCACGCGACCTACGGCATCGACTTCATCGAGGCGTGCGCCTGGATCAAGGAGAACCTGCCCGGCGTCCACATCTCGGGCGGCATCTCGAACGTGTCGTTCTCGTTCCGCGGCAACAACCCGGTCCGCGAGGCGATCCACGCCGTGTTCCTGTTCCACGCCATCAAGGCGGGCCTGGACATGGGCATCGTCAACGCCGGCGCGCTGGTGCCGTACGACGAGATCGACCCCGAGCTGCGGGACCGCATCGAGGACGTCGTACTGAACCGGCGCGAGGACGCGGCCGAGCGACTGCTCGAGATCGCCGAGCGGTTCAACACCAAGGGCAAGGAAGAGGATCCGGTCGCGGCGCAGTGGCGCAGCCTGCCGGTCCGCGAGCGCATCACGCACGCCCTGGTGAAGGGCATCGACGCCCACGTCGACGCCGACACCGAGGAGCTGCGCGCCGAGATCGCCGCCGCCGGCGGGCGGCCCATCGAGGTGATCGAGGGTCCGCTGATGGACGGCATGAACGTCGTCGGTGACCTCTTCGGTGCGGGCAAGATGTTCCTGCCCCAGGTCGTGAAATCGGCCCGCGTGATGAAGAAGGCCGTGGCCTACCTGCTGCCGTTCATCGAGGCGGAGAAGGCCGAGAACGGGACGGCTGACAGCAAGGACACCAACGGCACCATCGTGATGGCGACCGTGAAGGGCGACGTCCACGACATCGGCAAGAACATCGTCGGGGTCGTCCTGCAGTGCAACAACTTCGAGGTTATCGACCTCGGTGTGATGGTGCCGGCCCAGAAGATCCTGGACGCCGCCAAGGAGCACAACGCCGACATCATCGGGCTGTCCGGCCTGATCACGCCGTCACTCGACGAGATGGTGAACTTCGCCGTCGAGATGGAACGTGAAGGCCTGGAGATTCCGCTGCTGATCGGTGGCGCGACGACCTCGCGCGCGCATACGGCCGTGAAGATCTCGCCGCGCCGCAGCGGCCCGGTGGTCTGGGTCAAGGACGCGTCGCGGTCGGTGCCGGTGGCGGCCGCGCTGCTCGACGACAAGCAGCGTCCCGCCCTGATGGAGGCCACCGAGAAGGACTACGCGGCCCTTCGCGAACGGCACTCGCAGAAGAACGAGCGGCCGATGCTGACGCTCGAGAAGGCGCGCGCCAACCGCACGCCGATCGAGTGGGACGGCTACACGCCGCCGGTGCCGGCCCAGGGCGTCGGCGTTCGGGAGTTCCTTGACTACGACCTGGCCGAGCTTCGCGAGTACATCGACTGGCAGCCGTTCTTCAACGCCTGGGAGATGAAGGGCAAGTTCCCCGACATCCTCAACAACCCGGCGTCGGGTGAGGCCGCCCGCAAGCTGTACGACGACGCCCAGGAGATGCTCGACACCCTGATCAAGGAGAAGTGGCTGCGCGCCAACGGCGTGATCGGTTTCTTCCCGGCCAACGCCGTCGGCGACGACATCGAGGTCTACACCGACGAAACCCGCACCGAGGTGCTCACCACGCTGCACAACCTGCGTCAGCAGGGCGAGCACCGCGACGGCATCCCGAACAAGTCGCTGGGTGACTTCATCGCGCCCAAAGACACGGGTCTGGCCGACTACGTCGGCGCCTTCGCGGTCACTGCCGGGCTGGGTAGCGCCGACAAGATCTCCGAATTCAAAGCGGCGCTCGACGACTACAGCGCCATCCTGCTGGAATCGGTCGCCGACCGCCTTGCCGAGGCGTTCGCCGAGCGGATGCACCAGCGCGTGCGCGAGGAGTTCTGGGGATACCGGCCCGACGAGCAGCTCGACAACGAGGCGCTCATCGGGGAGAAGTACGTCGGCATCCGCCCGGCGCCGGGCTATCCGGCCTGCCCCGAGCACACCGAGAAGACGACGCTGTTCTCCATGATGGACGTCACCGAGCGGACCGGCATCGAGCTGACCGAGTCGATGGCGATGTGGCCCGGCGCCGCCGTCAGCGGCTGGTACTTCTCGCACCCGCAGTCGCAGTATTTCGTGGTCGGCCGCTTGGCCCAGGACCAGGTCGCCGATTACGCGCGGCGCAAGGGCTGGACCTTGAAGGAAGCCGAGCGCTGGCTCGCGCCCAACCTCGGCTACAACCCGGAGGACTGAGGTAGATGTTCAAAGCTGTCCTGTTCGACATGGACGGCACGCTCGTCGACTCCGAAAAGCTGTGGGACGTCGCGATGCACGCCTTTTACGCCGAAAAGGGCGGGGTGCTGACCGACGCCGTGCGGGAGACGACGGTCGGCGGCTCGGCCGAGAACGTCATGCGGATCGTCTACGACGACCTCGGCCTGGACCCGACGCCGGAGTCCATGGCCGAGTCCGCGGACTGGTTGCACGACTACACCGGTGAGCTGTTCGAGCAGGGGCTGCCCTGGCGGCCGGGTGCGCAGGAGTTGCTGGAGACGTTGGCCGCCAGCGACATTCCGCTTGCGCTGGTGACCAACACTCGGCGGACACTGACCGAGCAGGCGCTGAAAACCATTGGTAGCCACTACTTCACGGTCACGGTCTGCGGCGACGAGGTGCCCGACGGTAAGCCGCACCCGGCGCCGTACCTGCGGGCCGCCGAACTGCTGGGGGTTGCGGCGGAGGACTGCCTGGCCATCGAGGATTCGGTGACCGGTGCGACGTCCGCCGATGCCGCGGGCTGCGTCGTGCTCGTCGTGCCCAACGATGTCGAGGTGCCCGACGGACCACGCCGCCGGCACATCGAGTCGCTGGCCGGCCTCGGGGTCTCCGACCTCCGCGACATCTACACCGAAATGTGTTCGTAGCCGCTGGTTCTGGTCCTGCGGCGCGGCCTGCTGTGCGATTGTTGACGCACCCCACGCAGCGTTGCGAAAGGACGTCCGATGTCCCATGGCCCGATCGGTGACGACACAACAGCGATCTTCGATGGCGAGGAGTTCGACTCCGGTCGCAGTGCGGTGCGCATAGCGTCGGTAGCCGCGCTCGGTGGTCTGCTGTTCGGCTATGACAGCGCCGTCATCAACGGTGCGGTGAAGTCGATCCAGTTGCACTTTGCGATCGACGACCAGTCTCTGGGGATCGCGGTGGCCTCGGCGCTGCTCGGTGCGGCCGTCGGCGCCATGACGGCCGGCCGGCTCGCCGACCGGATCGGCCGGCTCTCGGTGATGAAGCTGGCCGCGCTGCTGTTTCTGATCAGCGCGATCGGGGCCGGGCTGGCGTGGAACATCTGGGTGCTGGTTGCGTTCCGGGTCGTCGGGGGTCTCGGCGTCGGTATCGCGTCGGTGATCGCGCCGGCCTACATCGCTGAAACCTCCCCGGCGAGCATCCGTGGCCGGCTCGGGTCCCTACAGCAGCTGGCCATCGTCAGTGGCATCTTCCTGTCGTTGGCTGTGGATGCGCTGCTGGCGCATCTGGCCGGTGGCGCGAGCAACATGCTGTGGCTGGGCCAGGAGGCCTGGCGCTGGATGTTCATCCTGATGGCCATCCCCGCCGCCGTGTACGGACTGCTGGCCTTCACCATTCCCGAGTCCCCGCGTTATCTGGTTGCCACACATCGCATTCCGGAAGCGCGCAAGGTGCTCACCACGTTGCGGGGGGAGAAGAACCTCGAGATCACCATCGGTCGCATCCAGCAGACGCTCGAATCCGAAGAGAAGCCCACGTGGCGCGACATGTGCAAGCCCGGCGGCGGACCGCTGAGCCTCTACGGCATCGTCTGGGTAGGTCTGGCGCTGTCGGTGTTCCAGCAGTTCGTCGGGATCAACGTGATCTTCTACTACTCGAACGTGCTGTGGGAGGCCGTCGGATTCGACGAGAGCTCGTCGTTCCTGATCACCGTCATCACGTCGGTGGTGAACATCCTGACGACGGTCATCGCGATCATGCTGATCGACAAGATCGGCCGCAAACCGCTCTTGCTCATCGGCTCCGCCGGCATGACGCTGACGCTGGCCACCATGGCGGTCATCTTCGGCACCGCCCCACAGGTGAACGGGGTGCCGCAGCTCAGTGGCGTCGAGGGGCCCGTCGCCCTCGTCGCCGCCAACCTGTTCGTGGTCGCGTTCGGCATGTCCTGGGGACCGGTGGTGTGGGTGCTGCTGGGGGAGATGTTCCCCAACCGCATCCGGGCCGCGGCGCTGGGTCTCGCTGCGGCCGGCCAGTGGGTCGCCAACTGGGCGATCACCGTCACCTTCCCCGAACTGCGCAGCATGCTCGGCGTCGCGTACGGCTTCTACGCGCTGTGCGCGTTCCTGTCGCTGGTGTTCGTCGCCAAGTGGGTTCGCGAGACCAAAGGTGTTGCGCTGGAAGATATGCACGCCGAGTTGCTGGCGAAGTGAGGTCGTTGGGTGTGCCGGGTAGCTGATGTGGCTGACTCGGCTAATCTGACGGGCTGAATCCGGCCTCGAACCCCGTGAATCTCCACCAGATGGCTGATGCCCACGGTATTGACGTTCGAGATAATTACCGGCGGTGAGCGTTGGTGCTGCCGTGGTTCTGACGCTCCTTCGTGGAAGGGGTGCGCCATGGTCGACGCCGGTTCTCGTTGTGTGGCTCGTCTGAACGTCGTTGTCGCGGTCGCCACCGCCGCGATCGTGGTGATCGGCTTTGTGGGCGCGGCCCCTCCCGGCCGTGATTCCACGGTCAGCGTCAGCGCCGTCCGGCTAGCGGCCGCGAAGGCGTCGATGGCGGTGCAGTGGGCCGCGCTGGACCAATTCGCGGCCACCCACACCGATTTGATGGCGGCCGCAGCGCACGTGGTGGTAGGTGGTGGCTCGAATCTCAGTGCTGCGGCCGCAGCGACGCCGAGGATCGGATCCGGCACGGCGCCAACGCCTCTGGCGGGGACCGGCACGGCACCAACGTCTTTGGCAGCCACGTCAACAGCGCTACCCACCCCGCAGCCCGCTGGCGCCGTAGCCGTTATCGAGCAGGCGATCGTGTCTGCGCTGTCGACGGCGTTCCTGACGTTGGCCCAGCCGCTGGTCAGTACGCCCCAGTTGGCCGCGATCTTCGGCCCCTTCGTGTTCTTGGGCATCATCTTGTACGGCTTGGTCGTGGGTGTGCCGCTCACAATTTTCAACTCCATCGCTGCCCCGATACTCAACTTGTTGCCGTTCGCGGCGGTGCCGGCACCGGTCTTCGCGGCGCCCACGCCGACGGCAGCCGAGTCGACTGGCACCGTCGCGCCCACCGTGACCGTCTCCGACCCGGTGACGCCATCTCCCAAGGCGACCCACAAGGGGCGGGCGTTGCCGACGTCGCACACACCGAAAGGCGCGGTCGCGATTGCGGACACGACCGGTGACGACGTGGCGGGGCAGCTCAAGTCGACGGCGCGGCAGTCGGTGTCCCTCGGCCTGACGCCTGCTGCCGGCGGCCAGTCCCAGGATCGCGATGCCGGCGGCCCGGGTTCGGGATCGCAGGCGGGCAATCCCAAGGGTGCCGGCAAAGCGGGGGCTGCGCCGTCCCGTTCCTCGAAGGCGGGCCACGGTAGCCGGTCGGTTCGCGGTGACAAGGGCAACTCCTAGGCGCGGTTGGGTCTCGGCGTTGGCATTGGCATTGGCGTTGGCTTAGGCGGCTCTCGGGCGTGGCGGCTCTTTTTCGGCCCGTAGCGCCGCGGCGCGTGCGGCACTGCCGTCGCGGCATGGGATGCCGTGGCGGGTGCCCGATTAGCTTGCAGGCCTGTTTGTTTCACCGTCATCGTCTCCGCTCTCGGTCGGATACAGGGTGGGGTGGTGGTAGTGGTTGGTTCGGGGTTGGCCGACGTCGAGCAGGGGTGGTGGGGTCCAGTGGGTGCGGCCGTTCTTCATGGTGGTGGTCCAGCCTCCGGTGTCGGCGAGGCGGTTGTCGGGTCCGCAGGCCAGGGTGAGGTTGGTGATGTCGGTGGGTCCGTCATCGCGCCAGTTGGTGTTGACGTGATGGGCCTGGGAGCGGGATGCGGGGGCGGTGCAGTTGGGTTTGGTGCAGCCCAGGTCGCGGGCGAACAACGCCAACCGTTGCGCGGTGTTGGCTGTTCTGGCCGCCCGGCCCAGATACAGGGGTTGGCCGGTGTGCTCGTCGAACACCGCCAGGTAGTTGTCCGAGCCCTGGGCGGCCATCCGAACCAGATCCTTGACCGGGAGTTTCGTGCCGGTGTGCGTGAGCGCCATCCCGGCACGTTTTTCCAGCTCGGTGACAGTGCAGGTGCCGACCACCGCGACGGGGAAGCCGTTGTGCACCCCGGGGGTCCCGGTGGCCAGCATCATCCGGCCCACGAATTTGAAGGCGTCGTACTGCCGCTGCGCCAGGGTGCGGGTGTCGTTGTCGATCTGCTCCTGCGTCGGCGTCCCCGAGAAGCAGGGTTCCGGGTCGGCGGGGTTACACATGCCCGGGGCGGCGTACTTGTCGAACAACACTTGCCAGTAGGCCCGGCCTTCCGGATCCAGCTCGGCGGTGACGTCGGTACGGCCATCAGGTCGCTGCTTGCCCATGACGAACGACCGCTTCGGGTCGGGCTCATCGTCGTCGGGCTCGGGCCCGTCCTGATCGAGCCGGTACAACAAATCCGCCGCGACTTTGCGCAGGTCCTCGGGGGTTTTCACCCTCGCGTCGGCCACCAGATCTGTTTCGCACTGGGCCAGGGTGACCGGGTCGGCCGCCCACAACGGGACCTTGCCGAAAAACCAGGTGATCACCGCGACGTGCTCGGCATTGATCGCCCCCTCAGCCAGAGCGGCGGCGACCAGCTCCCACACCGGGCCCAACGCCTCCCCGGTGATGGCCGAGCGCGGACCCAGGTGATCGCAGTCCCGCACCCGGCGGCGGGCCTCCTCCCGGCTGATGCGGTGCCGCACATGCAAAACCTCAGGCCAATCCTTGGCCCCGATCTCCTTCGCCGTCGCCTGCGTCTGTGCGGCGGCCAGGATCTGATGGTCGACCACTTCGGCGGCGCATTTGGCCGTTTCGCGGCGGGACTGCAGCGCCAACAATGTCCGCACGTCCAGGCCGGTGTAGTCCAGGGACGCGAGCCGAGCGTGCGCAGCTTCGTAGGCGGCGTAGGCCTCCTCGACAGCGGCTGGATCGGTCAATCCCATGCTTCGAACATTAGTTCGAATCACCGACAAGAAACCGTCGACAGCGTGACGCTAGTTACCTTGCGTGACCAGCGGAATCAAAGTGACCAAAGTTTTTTCGAGAGCGGTTGTAGTCCCGCAGCCCGCCCCCAGGTAGCCACGTGCACGGCCCGCGCCCGCAGCGTGAAACAATTGCAGCCCGTGAAGACCTTCGATGCGCTATTCGCCGAGCTCAGTGAGCGAGCGAAGACCCGACCGGCCGGCAGCGGCACCGTCGCGGCGTTGGACGCCGGCGTGCATCATCTGGGCAAGAAGATCATCGAAGAGGCCGGCGAAGTGTGGATCGCCGCCGAGCACGAGAGCGACGACGAGCTGGCCGGCGAGATCAGCCAGCTCCTGTACTGGACGCAGGTATTGATGATCAAGCGCGGCCTGACCCTCGACGACGTCTACGGCAAGCTGTGACCGCCGCATCGAACGGCCTGCTCCGCGTTGCCGTCCCGAACAAGGGCGCGCTCAGCGAGTCCGCCGCCCACATCCTGTCCGAAGCCGGATACCGCCGCCGTACCGATCCCAAGGATCTGACGGTCGTCGACCCGGTGAACAAGGTCGAGTTCTTCTTCCTGCGCCCCAAGGACATTGCGATCTACGTGGGCTCCGGGCAGTTGGACTTCGGCATCACCGGCCGTGACCTGGCCGCTGAGTCGATGGCGCCCGTCAACGAGCGGTTGGCCCTAGGTTTCGGATCCTCGACGTTCCGGTATGCCGCACCCAAGGGACGCGACTGGACCGTCGCCGACCTGGCCGGTAAGCGCATTGCCAGCGCCTACCCGAACTTGGTGCGGAAAGACCTGGCCGACAAGGGGATTGACGCCACGGTGATCCGCCTCGACGGCGCGGTGGAAATCTCGATCCAGCTCGGTGTCGCTGACGCCATCGCGGACGTCGTCGGATCCGGCCGGACCCTGGCGCTGCACAACCTGGTGGCCTTCGGTGAATCGCTGTGCGATTCGGAAGCAGTTCTCATCGAGCGCGCCGACGTCGCGCCGGACCCGGCGCGCGACCAACTCGCGGCCCGCATCCAGGGCGTCGTGTTCGGGCAGCAGTACCTGATGCTCGACTATGACTGCCCGCGCAGCGTTTTGGAGCAGGCGACGGCCATCACGCCGGGCCTCGAATCGCCGACCATCGCGCCGCTGGCCGACGCAGACTGGGTCGCGGTGCGCGCCCTGGTGCCGCGGCGCCAGGTCAACGCCATCATGGATGAGCTGGCGGCCATCGGGGCGAAGGCGATCTTGGCGTCCGATATCCGGTTCTGTCGCTTCTGACCCGTGCCGGTGTTAGCGTCGCCGTGAGGTCCGCAATCTGACGGAGGGTCACGTGACGCAAGCGCTGGTTCTGCTGTTCGCCTTACTCATTGGTGTGGTCGCGGGCCTGCGGGCGCTGACTCCACCCGCCGTGGTGGCCTGGGGTGCCAAGCTCGGCTGGTTGCCGCTGGTGGGTACCTGGGCCGAATGGGTCGGCAACTGGATCACAGTGACGGTGCTGACGATCCTGTTGGTGGTTGAGTTGATCACCGATCAGCTGCCCAAGACGCCGGCGCGAACGGTGCCGTCGCAGTTCGGGGCCCGGTTGTTCACCGGTGCGTTCGCCGGTGCGGTCATCGGCGCCGGGTGGCACCACACGTTCATCGGTATGGGCGGCGGCATGATCGGCGCGGTCATCGGGACGCTGGCAGGCTTTCATGCGCGCCGAATCCTGGTGGCGCGCAACGGCGGACACGACCTGCCGGTCGCACTCGCCGAGGATGTCCTCGCGGTCGGTGGTGGCTTCGCGATTGCGGCCGTCGTACTGAGTGCCATCGGTCCGTATGTCGTCGTCTGAGGCCACCGCGTTCGACGCCATCATCGTCGGCGCGGGACAAGCGGGACCGCCTCTGGCCGGCCGACTCACCGAGGCCGGCCGGACTGTCGCCGTCATCGAACGCAAGCTCGTCGGCGGCACGTGCGTGAACTACGGCTGTATCCCGACCAAGACGTTGGTCGCCAGCGCCTACGCCGCACACCTGGCCCGCCGCGGTGCCGAATACGGCATCGGCACCGGCGACGTCACCGTCGACATGGCAAAAGTCAAGGGCCGCAAGGACGGGATCGTCACCGCAGACCGTGAGGGCGTCGAAAGCTGGCTGGAGGGCATGGACGGCTGCACGCTGCTGCGCGGCCACGCACGCTTTCTCGACCCACACACCCTCCAGGTCGGCGACCAACAGATCACCGGCAAACAGATCTTCCTCAACACCGGCGGCCGCGCGACGGCCCCGGACATCCCTGGTCTCGCCGACGTCGACTACCTCACGAACGTCGGCATCCTCGAACTCGACACGGTGCCAGAGCATCTGGTGATCATCGGCGGCAGCTACATCGGTCTGGAGTTCGCGCAGATGTTCCGCCGCTTCGGCGCCGAAGTCACGGTGGTCGAGCGGGGACCACGGCTCGCCTCACGCGAAGACGACGACGTCTGCGCCGCCATCAAGGACATCCTCGAACATGAGGGCATCACAATCCATCTGAGCGCCAGCGACATTCGGGTGGCCAAAGACGGTGACGGGGTGGCGGTCAGCACCGGCAGCGCCGTCGTATCGGGCTCGCACCTGCTGGTCGCGGTTGGCCGGGTGCCCAACACCGACGACCTGGGTCTCGAAAAGGCCGGGGTGGCGACGGATTCGCGGGGATACATCACCGTCGACGATCAGCTCCGGACGACCGCCGACCACATCTGGGCCATGGGCGACTGTAACGGCAAGGGCGCGTTCACCCACACGTCGTACAACGACTTCGAGATCGTCGCCGCCAACCTGCTCGACAACGAACCCCGCCGCGTCAGCGACCGCATCCCCACCTACGCCCTGTACATCGATCCGCCGCTCGGGCGGGCCGGCCTGACCGAGGCCCAGGTTCGGGAGTCGGGCCGAAAAGCGTTGGTGGGCAAGAGGCCGATGACCCGCGTCGGCCGCGCGGTCGAAAAAGGGGAGACACAGGGTTTCATGAAGGTCGTGGTCGACGCCGAGACCAACCAGATTCTCGGCGCGTCCATTCTCGGCGTCGGCGGTGATGAGGTGGTGCACTGCATCCTCGATCTGATGGCCGCCAAAGCCCCGTACACCACAATGACGCACACCGTGCACATCCATCCGACCGTCGCCGAGTTGGTGCCCACGATGCTCGAGGGGCTCAGGCCCCTGCAGTAACGGGCTCCGTAACAGCCTGTGCCGCAACACGTCCGGCGACCAGTTGCCGGGTGACCTCGGCGACCCGCCGGCCCAAGTGCTCGCACGTCGCGACATCGGACGGGTGCACCTGGTCGGGGTTCGCATCGACGTCGGTTGCCGCTGCGGCGCCGAGCCAGAAGCCCAGCCGGTTCAGTTCGTCCGCGCTTGCGGTGGAGTGATTCCAGCCCGGACCCAGGCCCAGGTTCACCCAGTGCATGTGATGCTGGGCGGCGAACACCGCCAGCGAAACAAGCGAATTGAGCTTGTCGCCGCTCTTGCTCCCGGAGTTGGTGAATCCGGCGGCGACCTTGTCGCGCCATGTGCCCTGCTGGCACCGGCGGCCGGTCTGCTCGGCGAACGTCTGGAATGCCGCCGACACGTTGCCCATGTAGGTGGCAGTGCCGAAGATGATCGCGTCCGCGGTGTCCAGTGTTTGCCAATCCTCTTCGGTGAGATCACCCAACCGGATCGGGGTGACGGCCGCGCCGGCCGACCTGGCTCCGGCGGCGACTGCCTCGGCGAGGAACGCGGTGTGGCCGAACCCGGACTGGTAGGCGACAGCCACCGATGGGGCGTCGTGAAAGGTGTTGTCCGACATCGTGTGCTCCTAGGTGTTGGGACCTGCGGGTGGGGCGTCGAGCGGGCCGTGCCCGGCGATCTCGGCGTATCGCTCCAGCCAGCCGGGCAGGGGAGTGCCGTCGAGCAGCGCCTGCAGCCGGTCGAGGAAAGCCTGTGTGCCAGGCCGGAATCCGTTGGCGTTGGGCACACCGAGGCCGCGATGGGTCATGCGGAGCAGGGTGCCGGTGCCGTCGGCGGTGAGTTCGTAGCGGACCACGCCGGGTTCGACGATCTGTTGGTGCCATTCATGTTCGAACACGTGTGGCGGATCCCAGACCAGGATGCGGCCCGTCATGCGCTTCATGTCCGGTGGCACGGGCGGGCCGGAGGCGACCGTCTCGATCGAGCCGCCCTCACGTCCGTCGATGACGGTCTTGCCCATCCAGATGTCGCGATGCGCGGGCTCGGTGATCGCGGCCCACACCCGCTCGACGGGGTGCTTCAGGCGCCGCTCGAATGTGAGCGTTGCGCGGTCACCGTCGACCGTGACGACGCCCTCGAGTTCATCGGTTGTCATGTTCCTCCTCGAATGTCGAATCCAGATGGCGCTCAAGGGCGTCCAGATGGTTGGTCCAGTAGCGGCGGTAGCGATCGATCCACTGGTCCATCTCGACCAGACCGTCGGCGCGTAGCGCGTAGATGCGTCGTTGGGCATCGGGCCGCACCTCGACCAGTCCGACTTCCCGGAGCACCCGGAGGTGACGGGAGACCGTCGGCTGGGTCAGTCCGGGGAGGGTGGCGACCAGCTCGCCCGCGGTGCGTTCGCCCTCGGCGAGTACGTCGAGCAGTGCGCGCCGGTTCGGTTCGGCAACCGCTTCGAACACGTCCATGAAGTCAGTATGCCTAGACGTCTATATAGATGCAAGTAGATATAGGCGGAGGCTTGAACGGCGAGGTTCGGTTGTCTGTCCGTTCTCAAACGTGACGTCACATTCTCAAAATCGATGTCCCACCGATGTCACCAATTGCCCCAGATATCACGCAATGTCACAACCGCGTGGGTCCGCCCAAGCTGTTGCGCCTTGTTGTCTCGTGTCTCTAGATAAGAGATAACCCGTCCTCGTGCAATCGATCCGACATCGCGGGTGACGCACTAAGCAACCCTCGGCGACCGACACGGTCTTATCGTTTGCTTACTGTTCGGCCAGGCGCCGTATGGTGAATGAGACGTTCATCGCGAACGTTTCGGTGCACCCTTGCCGACACTCTAAGGGTGTCGGGGGAAACGCGACGATGACGGCGCTGCTGCTGACATTGGCGGGTTTGGCGTTCCTCGACTCGCTCAACGTCCTGAACATCGGCGTCGTCTCGGCACTGATCTACGGCAGTCGATTGAATCGTCAGTCTGCGCTCCCGGGTGGAGTGAGCTTCATTGCCGGGGTCCTCGCGGTAACTACCACTTTCGGCCTGTGCGTCGTGCTCGGCTTGGGATTACTCACCGATCTGACCAGCTTCCATCTGACTCCTCCAGTGAGGTACTGGGGCGAGATGGTGCTGGGGCTGGTGCTGATCTTGCTGGCGTTCTTCCCGCTGGTTGCCCAAACGACTGCGCCAGGCTGGGCCCTGGCGGCGATGCGCCAGCGCCCGTGGTTGCTCGGATTCCTTGGCGCCGCAATCGGTCTCGGCCAGGCTCCTACTGCTGTTCCCTACTTGGCGGGCCTGGCAATGATCTCAGCCCTGCATCCGCGGCCGCCGACCTGGCCAGTAATCGTGATCGTGTACTCAGTCCTCACCATGTTGCCGTGCATGGTGCTCCTCGGCCTATCCACCAGCCGAAGTAAACGGGCCGACCAGGCGCAGCGCTGGTTGGTGCGAAGTCTCACCCGATACGGGCCGATCGGGGTGCGCCTCTTATTTCTGGTAGCTGGAGTGGCATTGTTCGCCGACGCCGTTGTTCACCGCGATCGATGGTGGTGACACCAAAATTGAGATGCAGGGCCGAGGCAGATTCTGACCATGCTCGTTTCGCTAGGAACGAGAGTTGTTTGGTGGTGGTCTAATCGCGGATATGTCTGAGCTGGTTTTCGCAGATGTCTCGTCGGGCGCGTTGGAGGCCGGGCAGTCACGGGCGGTCAGCCCACTGGCCCGCATCATCCTTCCTCGGCCGGGTGAGCCGCTCGACGTTCGCAAGCTCTATGTCGAGGAAGCAGAGACCAACGCACGGCGGGCCCACGCGCCCACCCGGACGACGTTGGAGATCGGCGCCGAGTCCGAGGTCTCGTTCGCGACATACTTCAACGCCTTCCCTGCCAGCTACTGGCGGCGCTGGTCGATCTTGGAATCGGTCGTGCTGCGCGTCGAGTTGACCGGCAGTGCCCGCGTCGACGTCTACCGCTCCAAGTCCACCGGAGCCCGGATCACAGTCGGCGGCGCCCCGATCCACAGTGCGACCGAGGGTGAGCCCGCGGTGCTCGAGGTCGAGATCGAGCTGACCCCGTTCGAGGACGGCGGCTGGATCTGGTTCGACATCACCACCGACGCGAAGTCCACGCTGCACCACGCAGGCTGGTACGCGCCGATCGCCGCGCCTGGGAGGGCGAACATCGCCGTCGGCATCCCGACGTTCAACCGGCCGTCGGACGCCGTCAACGCACTCGCCGCACTGACCTCGGACCCCGCGGTCGACGAGGTGATCAGCGCCGTCATCGTCTCGGATCAGGGCACCAAGAAGGCCAAGGATCATCCCGGGTTCGACGCCGCCGCGGCCGCGCTCGGCAATCGGCTGTCCATTCACAATCAGCCCAACCTCGGCGGGTCCGGCGGCTACAGCCGGGTCATGTACGAGGCTCTGAAGAACACCGACTGCGAACAGATCCTGTTCATGGACGACGACGTCCGCGTTGAACCCGACTCGATTCTGCGGGCGCTGGCATTCAACCGGTTCGCGAAGGTGCCCACGCTCGTCGGCGGCCAGATGCTCAACCTGCAGGAGCCCTCGCACCTGCACGTGATGGGTGAGATGGTCGACTCCGAGAACTTCATGTGGTCGGGAGCGGTCAACACCGAATACGACCACAACTTCGCCAAGTACCGGCTCAGCGACGAGGAGGAGTACCGCAGCAGGCTCTTGCACCGTCGTATCGACGTCGACTTCAACGGCTGGTGGATGTGCATGATCCCGCGCCAGGTCGCCGAGGAGTTGGGTCAGCCGCTGCCGCTGTTCATCAAGTGGGACGACGTCGAATACGGGCTGCGCGCCGGGCAACACGGCTATCCGACGGTGACGCTGCCCGGTGCGGCGATCTGGCACATGGCCTGGAGTGACAAGGACGACGCCATCGACTGGCAGGCGTATTTCCACCTGCGCAACCGACTCGTCGTCGCGGCCATGCACTGGGACGGCAACATTCGCGGCCTGGTGGCCAGCCACTTCAAGGCGACGATCAAACACCTTATCTGCCTTGAGTATTCGACCGTCGCCATCCAGAACAGGGCGATGAACGACTTCCTGGCCGGGCCCGACCGCATCTTCTCGATACTGGAGTCCGCGTTACCCGACGTCCGCAAGTTGCGCGCACAGTACCCGGACGCGGTGGTGCTGGAGAGCGCGACGGCGCTGCCCGCGCCGTCGGACAAGAAGTGGCGCAGGAAGGTCAACATCCCGACCAACCCGCTGGCGATCGCCACTCGGCTGAGCCGTGGTGTCGTGCACCAGCTCAAGCCGCACGACCCCATCCATCACCAGCGTCCGCAGATCAACGTCGCGACGCAGGACGCGCGGTGGTTCACCCTCTGCAAGGTCGACGGGGTGACCGTGACAACAGCCGACGGGCGCGGCGTGGTCTACCGTCAGCGCGACCGGGCCAAAATGTTCGCCCTGCTGCGCGAATCAGTCGGGCTCAGCATCCGTGTCAGCACCCTATTTCCAAGGATGCGCCGCACCTACCGCCACGCCCGACCGCGCCTCACAAGCCCCAGCACCTGGCAGCAGGTTTTTGAGGCGAGCAAGCCTGTTTAGCTGAGACAAGTTCTGAGTCGTCCACATTCACTAGAAATGAGACACAGCCCGCTTCGCGAATAGTCTGGGCTCATGGGGGATGCACCAGTTCAGGTCACGCAGTACAACGCTGCATGGGCCGACAGATTCGCTACGCAGCGCGACCAGTTGGAGGTCATTCTGCAGCCCTGGCTGTATGGCCCAGTCGAGCATGTTGGATCGACCGCAGTGCCAGGCTCAGCAGCCAAGCCCATCGTCGACATCGCCGCACCGATCAGATCGTTGGTCGAGGCACGCCGCGCGATACCCGTGCTGGAACGGTCCGGCTGGTTGTATTGGCCGTCCGATCCGAACAGCGCATGGCGGCTCTGGCTTCTGCGTCCGCGACCGGATACCCGAACGCATCACCTCTACCTGATACAACACGATGACCCACACCTACGGGAGCTGACCGCGTTCCGTGACCTGCTGCGGACAGACGCACTAGCGCGGCAGGCCTACGCAGCACTCAAAGAGCAACTGGCACAGCAGTATCGAACAGATCGTGAGGCGTACACCTCGGCGAAAACTGACTTTGTGACCGAGCTCTTGAAACAGGCAGCCATCGAGATGCAGCCACGACCCAACGCCAGCCGGGATGCGGCAAAGGGCGACCAAATCAAAGTACTCGCGGCGCCCAGCAACGCCGCCGATGACGCCGCCGTGCGTCTGCTACTTGCGCTGGCGACCGGCGGCGGCCAGCCCCGCATTGCCGAGGCTGTCCTGCAATATCGGAATGACTCAGGCGCGAAGCTCTTCCTGGCGACACTGGGGAACGAAACGGTGGGCCTGGTGGGCTACAAGGTCGTGGCCGGCGCCATGGTGGTGCTTTTGCACCTCGCTGTCGCCTCACACGTTCGTCGTATGGGCATCGGCCGACGGTTACTAGTGAAGGTGCGCCGAACCGCGCCACCTGAGTTGCCAGTTGTCGCGGAGACGGACCGTGAGGCAGTCCAGTTCTACAGGGCCACAGGCTTCACGGTGACATCGCTCGGTGAGAAGTATCCGGGCGTAGAGCGATACCGCGCCGAACTCGGCCGCGCCACACGTGCCGATGACCGAGACTGGCGCTGAGCCGCCCACATTCTTTAGAAACGAGACAAGGGGTTTGACGCCACGGCCATGGCCTCGACACTCGCTCGCTGTACGCCACGTGATCGCCGAGCGGGTGGTGGAAATTGGTGTCGGGTGCGGCCTTTGGCTGCTCGTAGCCTGAAAACATCCGGCGCGTTGCGCCAACAAGTACTGCGGCATGGGGGACGCATGGCGAAACGCTCATCGGTGGAGCAGGCGTGGATGGACACGCTGCGACCGGCGTGCCGCGCCCGGGGGATCAGGTTCGTCGGTGGTTCCGGGTTCGTGGTCGACGATATCTATCTCACCGAACTGTGTTATCCGCGGGTTTTTCATCCGGACAAAGACCCAGACAGGCTGCGCGTCATTTGGACTGTCGACATCAAGCCGCTGGCTGTCGACGAAATCCTCTGGGACGCCTTCCTTCCCGACGTCGTCATGGGTCCGCAGATGCGGATCAACCGCCGGGTCAACGGGGCGTTCAGGGTTCAGCCGCTGGGCATCGAAGAGGGCTCACTAGATGTGTTGGCCACCGACGAGCCGAACTGGAGCCCGGTACTTGACGCATTCGACCGCGCCAGAACTGCATTCATCGCCGCGTACCCCACTGCGGCCGACTACGTGTCGGCGCTCGAGCAGCGCGGCGACGGCATTGCCCCGAACCGGGCATTGACCCGGACGGTCACCGCGCTGATCGCCGCCGGCCGCGCCGAAGAGGCTGCACAGATGGCGGACCAAGCCATCGCCGCGGGGGAGAGCGGTGGCATGTCCTCGACGGTCGACGTACTCAAGTACCTGTCCGCGTGGGCGAAAGGCCCGCAGGCGTATTACGACTTCAGGGTCAGTCTGAAACCCACGCATGATTACTCGGCGATGTACGAGACCAAACGCAGCAACGTGTCCGTCGACCTGAGCCGGGAACACCACCGCGGCATGATGGCCCATCACGTGCATGACATGGACAGCTCCGATCCGTGGGCCATCGTCCTCAGCGCCCGCCCACCGGCTGGGGTGCCGGCAGACTTCTCCACGTCGCACTACCTGCAAGCCGCGGGCAGTGCCGACGCGATGACGATCGAGTACTGCGAACCCGGAGGGGCCGAGATCGGTGCGGTGTCAGTGCGTTCGGTAGTTGGCCACCCCCATACCGGTACAGCGAAGCTGGATGTCGACATCGTGCTGCCGCGCAGCGTCGAGACGATCAGCCGCCACGAAGTATTCACTGCACAGGAGGCAGCCGAGATGTTCGAGCGGTTCTACCGGACCGACGTGATCGGCGAAGGCTACGTGCTGAGACCCGTCGAGGGATACCGGGCCGACGGCGGACTGATCGACCTTCGCGAGCCGCCGACCAGCGGTCACGAGCACCGCGGACGGAGCTCGACACCGTGAACCGTGCCCTGTGTGTAGTGATCCCAATCGCGGCGGCAACGGTACTGGCGGGATGCGACACGCTGAATGCACTCGCCAATGGTGTGCTCCAGCCGATGACACCGCAGCAGTCCAGGAGTCAAGTCATCGACGCTGCAACAGATGTCAGCCGACTCATCGCCAAACCCATTGAATCGGCACACTTTTGGCATTCATCGTGCAGCGACGGTAACCAGGGGCCGTTTCGCGGCGACGTCAGAATCTCCTATCGCCCGCCCGCTGACCCACAGGCTGCGGCGGCGGAGTTCGACGACATGACCCAGCGGCTTCGACGCGGTGGATGGTCTCCGGACGGCGACTCATAAGCCACTCAACGGCGTTGAAGAAGGGTGCAGTGAACGCTCTGCTGTCGCCGCCGGATGCCAGCGTTGCCCTGGCATCGGTCGAGCTCTTGGGCGAGTGCCGCGATACGACTACCACCAAAGCCACCATTGGCGACGTCGAGGACCTCCAGCTCAGCTGATGTCCGCGGCCGCAGCCGGATTACCGCGCCGGGCAGTTATGGACCAGGACCGCTGCGGTGAGGGTGGCGACGAAGAAGGCGTGGGTGTTCGCGACCGTCAGATCCCACATGTCGGCCGCGCCGAACACCGGCGTGCTGCCTGCGACATGCGCAACGCTGTCATGGAACGGGGTGGTCAACCGATCGCCGGAACGCAGGTCTTTCGCATCGACCCATTCGGCCGCCGGCCGACTCGGTGCGCCGGTGGTGGCTGCCAACCCGGAGACCTCAGACGACGCGGTTTGTGCCCGCCCCGTGCTGTAGAAGGGGTGCCTGGCGGTGGTGTGCACCACCGAAGCGACATCGGCGGGGTTGGTGATCGTGAGGTCGAGCAGGTCGGTGTCGTGGTCGACCAGGACCGCTTCCACCAGCTCACTGCTGCGGTGCCCGGTTTCCGGGTCGACCGACCACACGCGGTCGCCGGCCTTGAGCTCCGCGATGGGGCGCTTGCTGCCATCGGCCATCAGTACCAGCGTGTCCGGGCTGAATGATTGACCCGCGCACGGGACCCGCTGTGCCAGCGGGGCTGTCGGCGCCTCGAGGGGCGTGACCGGTGCGTCCGAGACCCGCTGCGCGCGGGGCGCGCCCGCGTGTTCTTCCGAACGGGGACGATCCATGCCGGCCAACCAGAGTATTCCGCAGATCGACAGCACGATGGTGACCATCAAAGCCACCGGCACCCGCCACCAACGACTGCGACTCCACCATGACCGGTCACCCGACATGAAGTTCGTCACGACGATTCCCCCTGAAAACACGAGTTCTGATATCCGTCGCCAATGTCGGACACGTTCTGCAGGTGTAGTCGGGAGCCGGCGCCGAAACCGAATGGCGCGGGGCGGTGATCTAGCGCACAGCAAACGGCAACGCCGGCGCGAACGCCCGGATTTTTCGGGGTCGTTGTCCTACGTCACGCCTGCTGTGCAACCGATGCGCGTGGCTCCGACTCATCCGAGGTGCTCGTCGCGCTGACCGGAGGCTGAAACCGTCGACCGGGTAGTGCGAAGACACCGGCGGCAGCCGCGATGTAGCACAGCGCCGCGACGACGCCGCACGCCGTCGTGATGCCGCTGAGGAACGAATGCTGCACGGCGGCAAGGAGTTCGGGGTTCGCCGTGGCGATCCCGAACGCGGTCGGCACGGAGTTGCCGGCCTCTTCGGCCTTCCCGGTCACCGCGAACGCGCTGTCGGCGAGACGGTCGCTGAAGATCGAGGAGAAGAGCGAGCCGACGATGGCCACGCCAAGCGTGGCGCCCAGCTCACGGGTGGCGTCGTTGACCGCGGATCCGATACCGGCCCGGGCTGGTGGCAGCACGAGCATGATGGATTCGGTTGCGGGAGTGGAGACCAGGCCGATGCCCAGACCCATGAGCACCATCTGCGCAACGATGGTGGCCCAATAGGGGGTGGCGGTGTCGATGCTGCCGGCGATCCAGGCCATGGCGGTGCCGAAGGATGCCAGCCCGCTGACCACGACGACGCGCGTACCGATTCGCGGTGCGAGCAACCCGCCGGCGATGGAGCCGATGGCGATGGAGCCCGCGACGGGCAGGATGCGGGCGCCGGTCGAGAACGGGCTGAATCCGCGGAGCACCTGGAAGTACTGCGTGATGAGGAAGATGAAGCCGGACAGCGCGAAGAAGGTGACGGCCACCGATGCGCTGGCGGCGCTGAATCTGCGGTCGGTGAACAACCTGACATCGAGCATGGGGTGCTCAGCGGCCTGCTCGATCGTCACGAAGGCCAAGGTCAGCGCTGCGGCAGCAACAAATCCGGACAGCGTCGCGGGGCTGTGCCAGCCCCGGGCGGGGGCTTCGATGATGGTGTAGACGAGCACTCCGAGGAGCGCGGTCGAGGTGACAAGGCCCCGGATGTCGAGCGGGGGCACACCCGGGTCGCGTGATTCCGGCACCAGGAAGAACCCGAGAACCGCGGCCAGTAGCGCCAACGGGATGAGTGCCCAGAAGACGCTGCTCCACGAAAAGTGTTCGAGCAGAAGGCCTCCGGTGACCGGTCCGGCGGCGACGCCGACGCCGACCACGGCGCCCCAACCGCCGAGTGCCGCGGCGCGCTGGCGGCGGTCGTCGAACGTGTTGGTGATGATCGACAGGGTGGTGGGGAAGATCAGCGCGGCGAAAACGCCCATGCCGAACCGCGCCGCGACGAGGGCTTCCGTGCTCGTCGACGCGGCGCCGATACCGCTGGTGACGGCGAATCCGAGCAGTCCGATGAGGAGCGCCGGTCGGCGGCCATAGCGGTCCGACAGGCTGCCTGCTGCCAACACAAGCGCCGCGAAGGTCAGGGTGTAGCCGTCGACGACCCACTGCAGGCCGCGGGTATCGGCGTGCAGTTGGGTCGCGATGCTGGGCAGGGCGACGTTGACGATCGTCACGTCGATGTTGATGGCGAGCACGGCGACGTAGACGGCGGCCAGAATGCCAGCCTTGCGGCGCGCGGGCCGAGTTGGTGATTGTTCGATGGTCATGGCCGCCGTCCCTCTAGATGGTTGATATAATAATTTGTACTTTAAATTAGCAAGTAGGTGATGATGAGTCGAGACTACGGCCAGTACTGCGGGCTTGCCAGGGCGTTGGATATGGTGGGTGACAGGTGGAACCTGCTGATCGTGCGCCAGCTCTTGATCGGTCCGGCACGCTTCGGTGAGCTGCGGGAGGGGCTGCCGGGGATCGCGACGAACCTGCTGACAGACCGGCTTCGCGATCTCGAATCCGCCGGCGTGGTGGAACGGCGACTGTCCGACGGGGCCAACGCGATCACGTACGCCCTCACCGAGTGGGGTGCTCAGCTGCGGGAGCCGATCTACGCCATGATCCGGTGGTCGACGCCGCTGATGATCCGCGGCCCGGAGGGGGATTCCTTCCGCGCCGACGGGCTGCTGCTGGCGCTGCCGGCCTTGTTGTCCGCGCGTGTGCCCGGCGATCGGCCGACCACGGTGGGAATCGTGGTGGACGGTGTCACCGTTCAACTGAGCGCGACCGCGGCCGGCATCGACGTCGGCTGGCCCGACGGCGGCAAGCTCGAGGCCGTGCTGACGGCCGAGGCGCAGATTGTTCTCGGGCTCGCGGCGGGCTTGCTTGCCCTCGACGACGTCGCCCCGCTCGTCGACATCACCGGCGACCTCGCGGCGTTGCGCGTCTTCTTCGACGCGCCCACGTCCGCCGTCGACGTCGCGAAGTGATCCCGACTCAGCGTCGCTGCACCAGCAGCGTTTGCGCTGACGTCCCGATGAAGCCCTGTTCGTCGAACAGCTCGGCAGTGGTCGACCCGAGGCCGTCGGGCCCGATAGAACCGCGCGCCCGCAGGCAGAACTCCGAGCCGACGGGGGCGCGGTGCAGGTGCACCGTGGTGTCGGTGTTCATGAACATGAACTCATTCGGATCCAGTGCTGCGCCAACGCCATTCGCGGAGTCGACGACCATGGCAAGCCGTTGCAGGGCGGTCAGTTTCTCGTCGTCGACCAGCGAGACCAGCGGCTGCATCCACACGACGGCCGCGCCCGCATCGTCGGGCTGGGGCTCCCAGGTGACGGTCTCGAGATAGCCGGGCCGGCCCTGCCAGTGATGCCGGAAACCGGTGTCGGGCAACCGCTTCATCGGCGGGTAGCGATCCAGGGCCGCGTCCCGCGTGTCGGTGGTCGCCAACAACCAGGCCGACATCCGCGCCACCGCACGGTCGGAACCGTCCCGCTGCGCCGCCGTCATCTCCGCGGTCATCATGCAGATCCGCGAGCCGGGCCGCGACACCCACGCCCGAACCGCAACGGGCGCAACCGGAATGGCGCCGAGGATGTCGAGGGTCAGCCGACCCACCTGCATGCCGCTACCGGCGGCGAGCTCTTCGATCGATTTGGTCAGCAGTGCCAGCGGTGGCGACCCGTGCTGAATGCTCGAATCCCAGTTACTACCGGTGCCTTCGGTGGATTCGAAGCGTTGAAAATCGCCGTCGGCGTCGAGCCGACGGTAATAGCAGTCGATCATGCGATTCCGAAACTGTCGGGCCAGCCCGGATAGGGCGGGGGAGTGCCGCCGAACGCGGGGCACAGGTCTTGGTGCGTGCACCAGGAACATAGCTTGGACGGGTTGGGCCGGAAGTCACCGGTCTCGCCCGACTTCTGGATGGCGTGCCAGATGGCCATCAGGGTCTTCTCGAACCGCTCCAACTCGGCCAGGTCTGGGCTGTAGTCGAGAACCTGGCCGTCGGCCAGGTACAGCAGCCGCAGCCGCGCCGGCACCACCCCGCGCAGCCGGAGCAGGGCCACCGCATAGAACTTCATCTGGAACATGGCCTTGAACTCGGCCAGTGCGCGCGCTTCCGGTGGGGCCTTGCCGGTCTTGTAGTCGACGACCCGCAGCTCACCGGTCGGCGCGACGTCGATCCGGTCGACGAAGCCGCGCAGCAGGGTGCCGTCGGACAGCTCGACCTCGACGCGTTGTTCACAGCTCTGCGGGTCGAAGCGCGTCGGGTCCTCGAGCCGGTAGTACCCCGACAGCAGGGCCCGCGCTTCTTTGAGCAGCGTCTCCCGCAGCTCGGGCGCGATCTCCTCGGCCAGCTCGGGCTTCTCCGCCATCACGGCGTCCCAGGCGGGCGTGACCAGGGACAGCGCGGTCTCCGGCACGCGGTCGGTGGCAGGCAGCGCGTACAGCTGCTCCAGCGCGGCGTGCACCAGCGAGCCCCGCAACTGCGCGGTCGACGGCGGCTCCGGCAGCCGGTCGATGGCCCGGAACCGGTAGAGCAGCGGGCACTGTTTGAAGTCGCCGGCCCGCGACGGCGACAGCGCCGGCCGCCGGGTGGGGGCAGTGGCGGTCATCGGCGATCCGCCTTCGGCTCCTCGTTGGCGGTACTCATGCCAGCAGCTTAGGTGGGGGCCACGACAAAGTTCGCGAACCCCGGCCGTCTGCCGGGACGGGTCGGCTGGCAGGCTGGCCCGGTGAGAATCACCGGACCCTTCACCGTCGGCGACCGCGTCCAACTGACCGACGCCAAAGGCCGGCACTACACGATGGTGCTGGCGACAGGTGGGGAATTCCACACCCATCGCGGCATCATCGCCCACGATTCGGTGATCGACCAGCCCGAGGGCAGCGTCGTGAAATCCACCAACGGCGACCCGTTCCTGGTGCTGCGCCCGCTGCTGATCGATTACGTCCTCTCGATGCCGCGCGGCGCGCAGGTGATCTACCCGAAGGACGCCGCGCAGATCGTGCACGAGGGCGACATCTTCCCGGGGGCAAGGGTTTTGGAGGCCGGTGCCGGCTCCGGTGCGCTGACGTGTTCGCTGCTGCGGGCCGTCGGCCCGGGCGGTTCGGTGACGTCCTACGAGGTGCGCGACGACCATGCGGTGCACGCGGTGCGCAACGTCGAGACCTTCTTCGGTGAGCGGCCGGAGAACTGGAACCTCGTCATCGCCGATCTCAACGACTACGACGGCGGCGAGGTCGACCGCGTCGTGCTCGACATGCTCGCGCCGTGGGACGTGCTGGAGACGGTGTCGAAGGCGCTGGTCCCCGGCGGCGTCCTGATCGTCTACGTCGCGACCGTCACACAGCTGTCGAAGACGGTCGAGGCGCTGCGCGAGCAGCAGTGCTGGACCGAGCCGCGGTCCTGGGAGTCGCTGCAGCGCGGCTGGGACGTCGTCGGCCTCGCGGTGCGCCCGCAGCATTCGATGCGGGGCCACACGGCGTTCCTCATCAGCGCTCGCCGCCTCGCGCCGGGGGCGGTGACGCCGCAGCCGCTGCGGCGCAAGCGCAACATCTAGTCCTCGCTGCTGACGAGGCCGCGCCGCGCGGACAGCAGCTCGATCTCCGGGCGCCCCGCAACCTGACGTTCGGCGGCATCGAGCACCTCGACGACGTGACGGCGGTCAGCCGCGACGACCGACACCCCGATCGCCGCCCGGCGGTGCAGATCCTGATTGCCGCTCTCGGCCGCTGACACATAGAACTTGCGCTGCAGTTCGGCGATGATCGGCCGGATCACGGAGCGCTTCTCTTTCAGCGAGTGCACATCGCCCAGCAACAGGTCGAACTCCAGCCAACCGACCCACATCGGCAGCTCAGCGACCAGGTGTCGGGGCCGCACCAGAGGCGCCCGGCCCGCCCGGCTGCCCGAGCTTGAGCAGCAGGTTGGCGGTTTGCCGGTTCAGCTGCCAGGCGTCCCGGATGGGACTGAACTCCATGGGGAACGTGAACTTGTTGTCCGGCGCGGCGACCGAGCTGATGGTGATCGTGGCGATGATGTCGCCCGGCTGCCCGGCCGACCACAGCAGGTCGGTCGCCGTCACATTCATCGGATTGAAGCCGTTGTCGCGCAGCGCCTTGGTGAAGTTGTCCAGCCCGGCCTGATCCTCGGCGGTGCCGTATTGGATCAGTCCGATCTTTTGTGCCGAGGGCACCGCGGGGTCCGCGATCTTGTACAGCACCGCGGTGATCGCGTCGGGTGACGGCAGCGGCGCGGCCGCGGGTGTCTTGGCGTCGGTGGTCAGCAGTGAACGGGGCATGGGGTCGGCGGGCGGCTCGACGTGTTCACTGCACCCGGCCAACCCGATCGCCGTCGCGACGACGGCGATCAGGGTTCCTCGGGTCGGATTCACCGGGCTGGTCCTGGCGCCTACTTCACCGACGACAGCAGGGCCATGGCCGACCCCTTGGACAGTTGCCAGCCGGTGGGGCTGGGGCCGGCGACGAAGGTCAGCGGCTGGGATGCGGTGGCACCCGTGGCGGCGGTGGCGGTGACGTTTGCCGTCGCGGTGCCATCGCCGAGGTCATCGATATCGGCAATGGCGAAGCTCATGGGGAACACGCCCTGCTTCACGGCATTGCTGTAGGCCCGGTCGGCGGTGATCGCCTCGAGCCGGCCGACGCCGCCCTGGATGTAGCTGCCCTTGGACCCGGCGAAGCTGCCGGCGGCGGTCAGCCCGGTGAGCGTGGACACCAGTGACGTCTGCAGTCCCGGCGCGGGCGCCTGGGGCAGCGGCACCTGGCGGACGACCGGCGCGACCGCCGTCGACGTTCCGGCGGTCGGGATGGCCGTCTGCGAAGCCACGGTCGTACCGACGGCTGCGGCACCGACGAGGGCGGTGGCTGCGATGCCGGTGACGAGGGATTTGACGATCACTGCGGTCCTTTCGATGAGCCCGACTCGCGTATGAGATTAACAGCGCGGTCAGAGGGACACCCGTGTGTCGCAATTCCTTCGACGCCCATGAATGGCAGATCGCCGGTAGCGTTGAGGTATCCGCCGCACCAACTTCCGGTGTGGGAAAGGAGCGCAAGATGTCTGAAATGGATCGCCCGGACGCCTTCGGCAACCCGGGCATACCTCGTCAGAACCCCATGTCCAGCACCGATGCCGCCGAATTGGCGCGGCTTCGCAGTGAGACGGCGGCGCTACGAGAGCAGCTCACGAACGCGGCCGCGACGCATCGCGGACCGCGTGACGTGCAGCAGCTCGAAGCCCGCATCGATTCGCTGACAACCCGCAATGGCAAGTTGATGGATACGCTCAAAGAGGCGCGGCAGCAGTTGCTGGCGCTTCGAGAGGAAGTCGACCGGCTGGGGCAGCCGCCCAGCGGATACGGCGTCTTGCTGCTCACGCACGACGACGACACCGTCGACGTCTTCACCTCCGGTCGCAAGATGCGGCTGTCGGTGTCGCCGAACATCGAGGTGTCCGAACTCAAGCAGGGCCAGACCGTCCGCCTCAACGAGGCGCTGACGGTGGTCGAGGCCGGCTCGTTCGAGTCGGTCGGTGAGATCAGCACCCTGCGCGAAATCCTGAACGACGGCAAGCGCGCCCTTGTCGTGGGCCATGCCGACGAGGAGCGCATCGTCTGGCTCGCCGAGCCGCTGGTCGCGCTCGAATACCTCGACCCCGAGGTCGCCGAGGTGCTCGAAGGTGTCGACGACCTGGCGGACGAGCGCGCGCGCAAACTGCGGCCGGGCGACTCGCTGCTGGTCGACAGCAAGGCCGGGTACGCCTTCGAGCGCATCCCCAAGGCCGAGGTCGAGGACCTGGTCCTCGAAGAGGTGCCGGACGTCGCCTACAGCGACATCGGTGGCCTGACGCGGCAGATCGAGCTGATCCGCGACGCCGTCGAGCTGCCGTTCCTGCACAAGGACCTGTACCGGGAGTACGCACTGCGGCCGCCGAAGGGCGTGCTGCTGTACGGCCCTCCGGGTTGCGGCAAGACGCTCATCGCGAAGGCCGTCGCCAACTCGCTGGCCAAGAAGATGGCCGAGATCCGCGGCGACGACGCCCGGGAAGCCAAGAGTTACTTCCTGAACATCAAGGGCCCCGAGCTGCTCAACAAGTTCGTCGGCGAGACCGAGCGGCACATCCGCCTGATCTTCCAGCGGGCTCGCGAGAAGGCCTCCGAGGGCACCCCGGTGATCGTGTTCTTCGACGAGATGGACTCGATCTTCCGCACCCGTGGCACCGGCGTCAGCTCCGACGTCGAAACGACTGTCGTGCCACAGCTTCTCAGTGAGATCGACGGTGTCGAGGGCCTGGAGAACGTCATCGTCATCGGCGCCTCCAACCGTGAGGACATGATCGACCCGGCCATCCTGCGGCCCGGCCGCCTGGACGTGAAGATCAAGATCGAGCGGCCGGACGCCGAAGCGGCGCAGGACATCTTCAGCAAGTACCTCACCGAGGAACTGCCCGTCCACGCCGACGACCTGGCCGAGTTCAACGGCGACCGGACGCTGACGATCAAGGCCATGATCGAGAAGATCGTGGACCGGATGTACGCCGAGATCGACGACAACCGTTTCCTCGAGGTGACGTACGCCAACGGCGACAAGGAGGTCATGTACTTCAAGGACTTCAACTCCGGCGCCATGATCCAGAACGTCGTGGACCGGGCCAAGAAGTACGCGATCAAGTCGGTGCTGGAAACCGGGCAGCGCGGTCTGCGGGTGCAGCATCTGCTGGACTCGATCGTCGACGAGTTCGCCGAGAACGAAGACCTGCCCAACACCACCAATCCCGATGACTGGGCGCGGATTTCGGGCAAGAAGGGCGAGCGGATCGTCTACATCCGCACGCTGGTCACCGGCAAGAGCTCGTCCGCGAGCCGGGCCATCGACACCGAGAGCAACCTGGGTCAGTACCTGTAGACCCGCACACAAAACCGTCCCTTCTCCCCGGAGGAGGGACGGTTTTGTGTCTGTTGACCGATCGCGGCTCAGCGCGCGCGGTCGGCGAGGTAGCGGTCGCGCGCGTCCAGTCGGCGACGCAGGCTGTCGACTTGTGGGTCGACGAACTCGGCGCGGTACTCGGCGTCGGTCGTGGTGCGGGCGGTGATGTACATGAAGGTCAGGGCGCCCAGGAAGAGCGTCGTCTGGATGAGCGACTCCGGAATGGGCAGCGTCATGCCGAAGATGGTGCCCTCGGGCGAGCCGTTGTTGCGCGTCCATTCCGCCAGCAGCTTCGGGCTGATCAGGATCAGGCCGAGCACCAGGAAGATGAATGCGGTCACCAGCGCGACGATCAGCAGCTGCAACACCTGCGACATGGCCAGGACGAACACCACGTTGACACGTTCGATGCGGGACAACGGGATTCGGTGGTCGGACGCGGGTAGATGCTCGAACGGGGTGCCGGCCAGGGTTTCGCGCTGGGCATCCGGTGTGTCGGGCGTCGTGGCCGTCAGGATCGGCCGGACCCGGTCGATGGTGGTTGCGATGACGAATGCCACGGCGATCAGCGCCAGGAAGCCCAGCGCGGACCACAGCCGGGCCCGGCTGACGTTGGCCGCCATCAGCCAGACGTAGGTGTTGAAGAACACCAGCACCGTCAACAGCATGATCGGCAGGGCCCGCACGAAGAGGTTGCCCACGAGGGTCAGGTTGTGCGCTGTGGTGTCCAAGGCCCAGCCCAGGATCGAGCCGATGCCGGTCGCGGTGCAGGCCAGGATGACGGCGATGACCACGCCGACGTAGATCACGTTGCTGCTGACATAGGCCCCGGGACCGCCGAACACCGCGCCGGCCAGGCAGACCGCCACCGACACCGCGGCCGCCGTGGCGCGGTTACGCCACGACGCGATCCGCGACACCAGCCAGCCCGCCAGTGCGGCCAGCGGCGCCACCAGCAGGAGAAGGGCGAGGATGAACCATTCGGTCCGGGTGGGCTGGCCCTCGATGTTGATGGTGTGCTTGCCGGTGACCGCAGTGACCAGGATCGAGTTGGCCATGAACACCGCGAACCCGGCCAGCGCCGGTGCCGAGCGTTGCCACAGCCGTCGCACCAGCGCCCCCGGACGCAGCACCGCGGGCAGCCCGCGGCGCAGAAACCAGGTCTCGGCGGCGACGCGGTCGCTCCGCGCGGGCATTTCCGGTCGCTCCGCTCGCCCCGATGTGGTCATGCGGCTAATCGTCGCGTATCAACAGCCGTCTAGTCTTGGCGGCATGCAACGGATCATCGGAACAGAGGTCGAATACGGCATTTCCTCGCCGTCTGATCCGACCGCGAACCCGATCCTCACGTCCACCCAGGCGGTGCTGGCGTACGCGGCGGCCAGCGGCATCCAGCGGGCCAAGCGCACGCGCTGGGACTACGAGGTCGAGTCCCCGCTGCGCGACGCGCGTGGCTTCGACCTGAGCCGCTCCACGGGCCCGGCCCCGATCGTCGACGCCGACGAGATCGGCGCGGCCAACATGATCCTCACCAACGGCGCCCGGCTGTATGTCGACCACGCCCACCCGGAGTACTCCGCTCCCGAGGTCACCGACCCGATGGACGCGGTCATCTGGGACAAGGCCGGCGAACGGGTCATGGAGGCCGCGGCCCGGTATGTGGCCAGCGTCCCGGGCGCGGCCAGGCTGCAGCTGTACAAGAACAACGTCGACGGCAAGGGCGCGTCGTACGGCACGCACGAGAACTACCTGATGAGCCGGCAGACGCCGTTCAACTCGGTGATCGCCGGGCTGACGCCGTTCTTCGTGTCCCGTCAGGTCGTGACCGGGTCCGGCCGCGTCGGCATCGGGCAGTCGGGGGATGAGCCGGGCTTCCAGCTGACGCAGCGCGCCGACTACATCGAGGTCGAGGTCGGCCTCGAGACGACGCTCAAGCGCGGCATCATCAACACCCGCGACGAGCCGCACGCCGACGCCGACAAGTACCGCCGGCTGCACGTCATCATCGGTGACGCCAACCTGGCCGAGACGTCGACGTACCTCAAGGTGGGCACCACGTCACTGGTGCTCGACCTCATCGAGTTCGGGGCCGCGGAAGGCATCGAACTGTCCGATCTGGCTCTGGCGCGCCCGGTGCATGCGGTGCACGTCATCAGCCGCGACCCGTCGCTGCGCGCGACCGTGGCCCTGGCCGACGGCCGCGAGCTGACCGCCCTTGCGCTGCAACGCATCTACCTGGACCGGGTGGCCAAGCTGCAGGAACGCCGCGATCCCGACCCGCGCGCCGACCACGTCATCGAGACCTGGGCGCACGTCCTGGACCTGCTGGAACGCGATCCGATGGAGTGCGCCGAACTCCTGGACTGGCCGGCCAAGCTGCGCCTGCTGGAGGGCTTCCGCCAGCGGGAGAACCTGAGCTGGAACGCGCCGCGCCTGCACCTGGTGGACCTGCAGTACTCCGACGTCCGGCTGGACAAGGGGCTGTACAACCGCCTGGTGGCGCGTGGCTCGATGAAGCGGCTGGTCACCGAGCAGCAGGTGCTCGACGCGGTGGACAACCCGCCCACCGACACCCGCGCCTACTTTCGTGGTGAGTGCCTGCGCCGGTTCGGTGCGGACATCGCCGCGGCCAGCTGGGACTCCGTGATTTTCGACCTCGGTGGCGAGTCGCTGGTGCGGATTCCGACGCTGGAACCGCTGCGTGGAAGCAAGGCCCACGTCGGTGCGTTGCTCGATTCGGTGGACAGCGCGGTCGAGTTGGTGGAACAGCTCACCACGTAACTGCTTGTGTTCCCGGGGAACCCGGGCGCGGACCGGTAGTGTGAAGTCAGAGAATCGAGCAATCAGGAGGCGGCGATGGCTCAGGAACAGACCAAGCGCGGTGGCGGCGGCGGCGAGGACGACGACCTCTCCGGCACGTCTGCCGCAGGTCAGGAACGTCGCGAGAAGCTCGCTGAGGACACCGACGACCTGCTCGACGAGATCGACGACGTGCTGGAAGAGAACGCTGAGGACTTCGTGCGCGCATACGTCCAAAAGGGCGGCCAGTGACGGCAGCGTTCGGGCCTTTCTCTGATCGACTGGATGTCACCTCACCCCACCTGAACCTGTCCTCGTTTTCGGACTTTCTCAGCCGGCAGGCGCCCCACCTGCTGCCGACTGCGGATGTGCGGAGCACTTGGGCTTCAGCCGGTGACGTTCGGTCCGGTGCCGACTTGCCCCACGGCACGACGATCGTCGCGATCAAATACCCCGGGGGCGTGCTGATCGCGGGTGACCGCCGCGCCACCCAGGGCAACATGATCGCCAGCCGCGACGTGCAGAAGGTGCACATCGCCGACGATTACACCGCGACCGGTATCGCCGGCACCGCGGCCATCGCGGTGGAGTTCGCGCGGCTGTACGCCGTCGAGCTCGAGCACTACGAGAAGCTCGAAGGCGTGCCGCTGACGTTCCGTGGCAAGGTCAACCGGCTGGCCATCATGGTGCGCGGCAATCTCGGCGCGGCCCTGCAGGGCTTCGTCGCGCTGCCGCTGCTGGTGGGCTACGACCTGGACGACTCCGACCCGGGCAACGCCGGTCGCATCGTCTCGTTCGACGCCGCGGGCGGCTGGAACATCGAGGACGAGGGCTACCAGTCGGTGGGCTCGGGCTCGCTGTTCGCCAAGTCGTCGATCAAGAAGCTGTATTCGCATGTGACCGATGCCGATTCGGCGCTGAAGGTCGCCATCGAGTCGCTGTACGACGCGGCCGACGACGATTCGGCCACCGGCGGACCGGACTTGACGCGTGGCATCTATCCGACCGCGGTACTGATCGGTGCCGAGGGCGCCGAAGAGGTCACCGAGGAGCGCATCGCCGCGCTGGCCCGGGAAGTCATCGCCAACCGGACGCGCGCGAGAGGTAATGCCTGATGAGCTTTCCGTATTTCATCTCGCCCGAACAGGCGATGCGGGAACGCTCCGAGCTTGCGCGCAAAGGCATTTCGCGGGGTCGCAGCGTGGTCGTGCTGGCCTACGACGGGGGCGTGCTGTTCGTAGCCGAGAACCCGTCGCGGTCGCTGCAGAAGGTCAGTGAGCTGTATGACCGTGTCGGTTTCGCCGCGGTCGGCCGGTTCAACGAGTTCGACAATCTGCGTCGCGGCGGCATCCAGTTCGCCGACACCCGGGGCTACGCCTACGACCGGCGGGACGTCACCGGCCGACAGCTGGCCAACGTCTACGCCCAGACTCTCGGCACCATCTTCACCGAGCAGGCCAAGCCCTACGAGGTCGAGCTGTGCGTCGCCGAGGTGGCGCACCACGGCGAGACGAAAGCCCCTGAGCTGTATCGGATCACGTACGACGGGTCCATCGCCGACGAGCCGCATTTCGTCGTCATGGGTGGTACGACCGAGCCGATCATCGCTGCGCTGGGCGACTCCTACCAGGAGAACGCGAGCCTGGCCGACGCGGTGAGGATCGCCGTCGACGCGCTGCACGCCGGCGCCGGCGACCGCGTGTTGGGGGCTGCGACGCTCGAGGTGGCGATCCTCGATGCCAAGAGGCCACGGCGCGCGTTCCGCCGGATCACCGGTGCAGCGCTCGACGCCGTCCTGCCGAAGGCCGAGGAGTCGGAGGCCGAGGACGAGGCCAAGGACGAGGCCAAGGACGAGGCCAAGTCCGCCGGCGGCGAGAGCAAGCCCGAAGGCGACGCGGCCGAGTAATCAGTCGGCCGACGGGACCGCCGCCAGTCCGCGGAGTAGCACTCTGACGCCGAATTCGAAGGCGTCATCGGCGCGTTCGGGTTTGGCGGTGCCGGTGGCCAGTGCGGCCGCGAACTCCGGACCGACATCGGCGCCGGCTTGCCAGGGTTCGTCGGGCGCGGCCACATCGAGCGCCGAGCCCAGCACGAACGAGTCGATCAGGGTGATGGCCCGCAAGGTGTCCGCGGGATCGAACCCGGCCCGGTCGAACGCGACGGCCAGCACGTTGTACATGGTGAGGGCGTGGTCGCTGTTCACCGCGTGCGAGGTCAGCAGGGGGATGAGCCGCGGGTAGCGGGCGTAGCTCTGGCGGTACGACCGCATGATGTCGGCGACGACGTCGGTCCACGGGCGGTGCGGGTCGTCGGCAGGCAGCGCGACGTCGGACATCGCCCGTTCGCGCAGCAGCTCGACGATCTGTTCACGTCCCGCGACGTGGTTGTACAGCGATGACGGGCTGACCTTGAGGGCCCGGGCCAGTTCCGGCACGGTGAAGCCCCCGGTCTTGTTGACCAAATCCATTGCTGCGCTGGCGATGCGATCCGTGGAAAGCAGCGGTTTGGAGGGGCGGCCCATGGCATATGTCTACTACCTCTTTACAAGTAGGGGTAAGTGGGGTCACAATAAAACGAATCAAATTCGTTTTAGGAGTCCAGCTGATGATCACCCTGACCGCCACCGCACCCGAGTCGCTGTCCCGCAGCACCGAGTCGACGCGCCCGCCGGTGCGGGTCGGCCTGGTGCAGCACCGCTGGCGTCCCGACGCCGACGAGCTCGCCAAGGTGCTGCGTGACGGTATCGACCGCGCGGCCGGAGAGGGCGCCGCGCTGGTCTGCCTGCCGGAGATCACGCTGTTGCGGTACCCCGCCGACACACCGGCCGGCCCGAACCCGGGGGATACCGCAGAAGATCTCCTTGATGGCCCGACGTTCGCACTCGCCGCCGAGGCGGCCCGGGCCAACGGCATCTTCGTGCACGCGTCGCTGTACGAAAAGTCGCCGGCCGCAGACGGTTTGGGCTTCAACACGGCGATCCTGGTCTCCCCGTCGGGTGAGCTCGCCGGCCGGACCCGCAAGATGCACATCCCGATCTCGGCGGGCTACTACGAGGACACCTACTTCCGGGCCGGCCCTGCCGAGGGCAACCCGTACCCGGTCTACGAGCCCGAGGGGCTCGGGGCCAAGCTCGGCATGCCGACGTGCTGGGACGAATGGTTCCCCGAGGTGGCCCGCAACTACTCGCTCGGCGGTGCCGAGATCGTCGTCTACCCGACGGCCATCGGCTCCGAGCCGGTCTTTCCCGCCTTCGACACCCAGCCGCTGTGGCAGCAGGTCATCGTCGCCAACGGCATCAACAGCGGCCTGTTCATGGTGGTGCCCAACCGAATCGGCGACGAGGGCACCGTGACCTTCTACGGTTCGTCGTTCATCTCCGATCCGTACGGCCGGGTGCTGGTGCAGGCCCCGCGCGACGAGGAGGCGGTGCTGGTCGCCGATCTGGACCTCGACCAACGCCGCGACTGGCTCGAGCTGTTCCCGTTCCTGCTGACCCGGCGCCCGGAGAGCTATGGCGCGCTGACCGCACCAGTCGACGCGCAGCGCCCGTACGGCGCCGGCCACGAAGCCACCGCGGTGGTGAAATGACCGACTACGTGATGCCTGCGGAGAGCGCGCCGCAGGACCGGGTGTGGATGGCGTTCCCGTCGGAGGGATATTCCTTGGGGGACAACGAAACCGAACACCACGAGGCCCGCTCGACATGGGCCGCCGTTGCCCATGCGGTGCTTGAGTTCGAGCCGGTGACCGTGGTGGTGGACCCCGCGGAAACGGCTGCCGCGCGGCGGTACCTGTCCGCCGACGTCGACATCGTCGAGGCGCCGCTGAACGACGCCTGGATGCGCGACATCGGACCCACCTTCGTACACGCCGACGACGGTTCGGTGGCGGCGGTGGACTGGGTGTTCAATGGCTGGGGCGCCCAGGACTGGGCGCGCTGGGATCGCGACGCGAAAATCGGTGCCGCCGTGGCCGGTTGGGCCAGTGTTCCGGTGATCAGCTCGACGTTGGTCAACGAGGGCGGAGGTATCCAGGTCGACGGGCAGGGCACGGTGCTGGTCACCGAGACCGTCCAACTCGACCCCGGCCGCAATCCCGGCGCCACCAAGGCCGACATCGAAGCCGAACTGGCCCGCACCCTCGGCGCCACGCACGCCGTGTGGTTGCCGCGTGGTCTGACCCGCGACTCGGAGCGCTTCGGCACCCGTGGACACGTCGACATCGTCGCCGCCATCACATCGCCCGGTCGGCTGCTGCTGCATGCGCAGCGCTCCGACGCACATCCGGACCATCTGGTGTGCAAGGAGATTCGCGAAGCCCTCGCCGACACGCGCGATGCCGCGGGCCGGCCGTGGGAGATCGTCGAGTTGCCCGCACCCGATCTGCTGACCGATGCCGAGGGCTACGTCGACTACAGCTACATCAACCACCTGGTGGTCAACGGCGGCGTCATCGCGTGCGCGTTCGGTGATCCGCGCGACGCCGATGCGGCGGCGATCCTGGCCGAGCAGTACCCCGGCCGGCGCGTGGTCAGCGTCGACGCGCGGCCGCTGTTCGAGCGTGGCGGCGGCATCCACTGCATCACACAGCATCAGCCGTCGCCGCGGTGATCTGAGCCGACTGGGATCTCAGCTATTTGGCTGATGCCCGGCCGCCCGAGTGGTGCTTTATTGAAGTCATCGCCCCATGGACGCCGCCGATTGTTCGGGAGGTCGCGGCGGCTCCTTGGCCGCGACCTGCAGTGCCCGACAACTGACTTCAAAGGCGGCTTCTCATGAAATACCTGGTGCAATGGCATGCAATCGATCCGGCTCGGATGCGGGCGACGGCCGAACACTTCCTGCAGACCGGGGCGAAGCCGCCCGACGGCGCCACCCAACTCGGGCGGTGGTTCGGTCTCAACGGCAGCGGTTGCTCGGTGATCGACGCCGCTGATGCCAAGCCGGTGTTCGAGCTCATCTCCGAGTGGCAGGAGTATCTCCAGATCGAAGCCACCCCGGTACTGGAGGACGATGAGTTCGGCGCCATCGTCGCCAAGCTCTACGGATAGCGGCGTTCCGGTCTGCCGTCCGCGATTCCGAACCGCTTCCGGTACTCACTGGGTGTGAGTCCGGTCGTCCGTTGAAAGAGTCGCCGGAACGTCGAGACATCAAGGTAGCCAACGTCCATCGCGATCTGCTCGACCGAAGTCCTGGACAGTTCGAGCGATTCGCGCGCCTTGGCGACGCGCACGGATTGCAGGTACTCGGTCAGGGTTGACCCCGTCGCTTCTTTGAAGCGGCGCTGGAACGTTCGGGGCTGCACCCCGGCGACCTGCGCGAGTTCCGCCACGGCCAGTTGCCGGCCGGCGTTCGCGTGGATGAAGGTCTGCGCCGTCAGAACCTCCTTGTCGCCGTGGCGAAGTCGCGGCGTGAACTCCTGGTACGTGCGCTGTTGCCGGCGGGGCGGATCGGCCAGGATGAACCGTGCGGTGTGCAGCATGACGCTGGGGCCCAACAGTCGGTCGACCAACGTCAGTCCGAGGTCGACCCATGCCAAAATCCCTGCGGCCGTGATGATGTCGATATCGTCGATCACCATGCGCGCGGCGTCGACGCGAATCTTCGGGAATTGTGTTGCCAGGTAGTCGGCGAAGGCCCAGTGTGTCGTTGCGTCCCGGCCGTCGAGCATCCCGGTCTCGGCGAGCACGAACACGCCGGCGCAGACAGCGCACAGAATCGTGCCGCCGGACTTGAGATCACGAATCCAGTCACCGAGGGTGTCGACGTTCGTCATGTCTTCGGGCACAACGAGACTGGGCGGCACGATGATGTGACTGAGTCGGTGCTCGGTTCCCGGATGGCTGTCGAAGGTGCAGACCATCCCGGCATCCGGCCCGGTTCCGCTCACGGTCCACGTGCTGACACGGATCGCGGCGGGCTGGTCGTCGGTATCGGTGGCATAGTCACTGGCGACCCGGAACACATCGCCGAGCCCGTAGATGGCCGACTCTTGACAGCTCGGATAGTCCACGAGACCGATCTCGCCCACGAGGCGTACCTCGGAAGCGGTGTCGCGTTTGTCGCGATCGCCTCGGAAAGTGTCGTTTGCGCCCATTGTCGCCAAGCTAGCAGCGATCTAGCGTCGACACCGGAGTTGGCACCACCGTGCCACCCGCGCACGAGCGACGTTTCCGAAGGAGAACCATGGCCGACCTGCCAGCCCCGACCACGCCGTACCTGGAGGGCCCCGCCCGCGAACTCGCCGAGAACACCGACCCGCATCCGCGCATCTACGAGCTGCCGCCCGAGCAGGGGCGCAAGATCCTGTTGGACCTGCAGAGCGATCCCACGGTCGCGCGCCCCGACGTCGACGAGGAATGGGTCGACGTCGACGCCGGCCAGTGGGGCATCGTGCGAACCCGGATCATCAAGCCCGCCGGCAGCACGGGTCCGCTGCCGGTCGTGTTCTACATCCACGGCGCCGGTTGGGTTTTCGGTGACGACAAGACGCACGATCGGCTGTTCCGGGAACTGACCGTCGGCGCGGGTGCGGCCGGTGTGTTCCCGGTCTACGACTGGGCTCCCGAACACGGCTATCCGACGCAGGTGGAGCAGAACTATGCCGTCGGGCAGTGGCTCCTCGAGCACGGCGCCGAGCACGGGCTGGACACCTCGCGCGTCGCGGTGGCGGGCGAATCGGTCGGTGGCTGCATGTCGGCGGTATTCGCCCTGATGAACAAGGAACGCGGCGGCATCGATCTGAAGGCCCAGATTCTGTTGTACCCCGTCACCGGACCCGATTTCGACACGCAGTCCTATCACCAGTTCGCCGAGCACTACTACCTGACGCGCGACGGCATGCTGTGGTTCTGGGACGCCTACACGAAGGATGAGGCGCAACGTGCGGAGCCGTACGCATCGCCGCTGCGAGCCACCCTCGATCAGCTTCGCGGTCTCCCGCCCGCGTTGGTGATCACCGCCGAAGCTGACGTGCTGCGCGATGGTGGCGAGTTGTACGCCAACAAACTTCGCGAGGCGGGCGTGACGGTCACGGCGGTCCGCATCAGCGGTACGGTGCACGACTTCATGCTGCTGGACTCGCTCCGGGACACCCCGGCCACCAACACCGCGCGCAAGCTCGCCATCGATGCGCTCAGGGACGCCCTGCACAACGGCTAGTCGGCAGGGGGCCGGCGCCGACATCGTTTGACGCCGGTCCCTGCTGGGTAGCATCCGAGATATGGCCATCAAACTCGAGAACGTCGGCATCGCCGTGCGCGATCTCGACGCGACCATCGCGTTCTTCACCGACCTCGGTCTCACGGTGGTCGGCCGTGCCACGGTCAGTGGCGAATGGACCGAAACCGCGGTGGGTCTCGACGGCAACCACGCCAACATCGCGATGCTCGAGACACCGGACGGTCACGGCCGCATCGAGCTCTTCGAGTACATCCATCCCGAGGCGAACGAGTCTGAACCCACCCGCCCCAACGATATTGGGATGCACCGCGTCGCGTTCTCGGTCGACGACATCGATGCGGCCCTCGAGATCGCCGCCCGCCACGGGTGTCACCCACTGCGTGGCGTGGCGACCTACGAGGACATCTACAAGCTGACGTACGTCCGTGGCCCCAGCGGGATCATCGTGATGCTCGCCGAGGAGCTCAAGAAGAGCTGACGGCCATCAGCCGGCTGACCGCGGCGCTCACCCGGTCGCGGTTGCCCGCGCCGTTGCGCACCACCCACGACGTCAGGTGCTCGAGCAGCTCCCGGATCTCCAGCAGCGCCTGGATGCGCTGGGTCTCATCGGTCTTACCGGTCAGCACCTCGGACCACAGGTTGTCGAGATCGAGGATGTCGCGCACCGTCGCGTACGCCATCGCCACGTCGGCCGTACTCACCGACAGCCGTTCCTGCATGCGGTAGATGGTGCCGGGCCCGACGCGGTTGATCAGCTCACCGGCGACCGAGGTCGCGACGATCTCGCGCCGCAGCGGGTGGTTCGCGATCTCTGCCCAGACGTGCTCGGCGATGCCGGCCGGGAAGTACTGCGCCAGGCGGCCGACGAACATCTCGTGATCCGGTACGTCGGAGGCCAACAGCTCCTGCGACACCAGATTCTTGGATTGTGCCAGCAGCACGGCGATTTCGGGGCGGGTGAGTCCGAGTCCGACGAGACGGCGGCGATCCAGTTCCTGCTTCGACGGCAGTCCCTCGACATCGGGGTCGACGCCGGCCACGTCCTGCAGGTTGCTGATGAGCCGGACGTGCCGCTCCAACAGCGAGCCTGCTTCAGCGGCCGCCATGCTGATCGCGAGAATCTGGTCGGCGTTGTCGGCCAGCACCCGCGCGGCGACATCGTCGGTGGCGTCGGCGAGCAGCTTATTGCGTTGTGCGGTGGCGATATTGCCGGAGTCCAGTGCGATCTTGAGGTTGACCTCGAGGTCGGAGGTGGCGACGCCGGCGGCGTTGTCGATGAAGTCGGCGTTGACACGGCCGCCGTTCAGCGCGAACGCGATACGGGCCTGCTGCGTCAGGCCGAGGTTGCCGCCCTCGCCGATCACCTTGCAGCGCAACTGCGATGCGGTGACGCGGACCCGGTCGTTCGCCTTGTCCTGTGCTTCGGCATCGGTCTCGTCGTCGGCGCGGACGTAGGTGCCGACGCCGCCGTTCCACAGCAGATCGACCGGTGCCCGCAGCACTGCGCTGATCAGCTCGTCGGGCGTGCATTCGGTGGCCTGGACGCCGAGGCTCGCCCTGGCCTGCTCCGACAGCGGGATCGACTTGGCGGTGCGCGGCCACACGCCACCGCCGGCGGAGATCAGCGCCGGGTCATAGTCCTGCCAGCTGGAGCGGGGGAGGCGGAAGAGACGCTCGCGCTCGACGTACGAGGTCTCGGGGTCCGGATTCGGGTCGAGAAAGATGTGCCGGTGGTCGAATGCCGCGACCAGTTTGATGTTGTGGGACAACAGCATTCCGTTGCCGAACACGTCACCCGACATGTCGCCGATGCCGGCGACCGTGAACGGGTCGACGTCGATGTCATGACCGGCCTCGGCGAAGTGCCGCCGCACCGACAGCCAGGCGCCGCGGGCAGTGATGCCCATGGCCTTGTGGTCGTATCCGGCCGACCCGCCCGAGGCGAAGGCGTCGCCCAGCCAGAAGTCGTACTCGGCGGCAATGGAATTGGCCAGGTCGGAGAAGGTGGCCGTGCCCTTGTCGGCGGCGACCACGAGGTAGGCGTCATCGCCGTCGGGGCACACCGTGCGGTCGGGGTGACGGACGGTGCCGTCGACGATGTTGTCGGTGACATCGAGCAGGCCGCGGATGAACGTGCGGTAACCGTCAGCGGGATCGACAGTGGCAGAACGCAGGACGAAGGCACCCTTGGCGCCGGTCGGCACGATCGGGGCGTTCTTCACGGCCTGTGTCTTCATCAGACCCAGCACCTCGGTGCGGAAGTCCTCGGCACGGTTGGACCAGCGCAGGCCGCCGCGGGCGATGGCGCCGCTGCGCAGGTGCACGCCCTCGACGGTGTCGGAGTGCACGAAGATCTCGCGATAAGGCACGACGGGTCCGGTGATCGACAGGCGTGACGAGTCGATCTTGAACGACACGTAGTCCTTGGGCTGACCATCGGCGCCTACCTGGAACCAGTTGGTGCGCAACGTCGCGGTGACGAAGGCGTGCAGCGCCCGGCGGATCCGGTCGTCGTCCAGTGAGGTGGCGGCTTCCACGAGGCCTGCGACGTCGCGATCCGCCTGCTCGATGTCGGCGTCGGTGCCCGGGTTGAACCGGGCATCGAACAGGGTCAGCAGCGCGTTCACGAAATCGGGCGCGGCCACGAGGGATTCGACGATGTAGTCCTCGGAGAACCCCAGCCCCGTCTGCCGGAGGAACCGGCACGCGGCGCGGATAAGCACCGCCCGGCGCCAATCGATGCCTGCCGCGGCGATGAGCATCGCATACCGGTCGACGTTCCAGCGGCCCGCGATGGCGGCCTCGCAGGCCTGCGCGACCAGGTCACGTGTCGCGTCGGAGAGCGAGAGGTCGCCGAACTCGTAGCAGTGCCCGGCGTCATCGGAATGGTGGTAGGAGGCGACGCGCAGGCCGAAGGACTCGAACATCGCGCAGACGTCGGCGAGCAGCGGCGGCTGTGCGGGCCACTGGATTTGGGCGTGGTTGTTCAGCCCGTCGGCGTCGAAAGACACCCGGGCAGCGGAATTCTGCATGGGGAGGACTACTCCGGTCTATTTACTTGGATGTCTGTGTGGTTGCAGGGGGGTAGAAGGAAAGGTGTTGCGGCGCAACTACTGAAGGGCGATGTACTTGGTCTCGAGGTACTCCTCGATGCCCTCGCTGCCGGCTTCCCGACCGATGCCGGATTCCTTGATGCCGCCGAACGGCGCGGCCACGTCGGAGATGACGCCGCGGTTGACGCCCACCATTCCGGCCTCGACTGCTTCGGCGACGCGCAGCGCCCGGTCAAGGCCCTGCGTGTAGACGTAGGCGGCCAGGCCGTACTCGGTGTCGTTGGCGGCATCGATGCCGGCCTGCTCGCCGTCGAATCCGATGATCGCGGCGACCGGTCCGAAGATCTCCTCGCGCAGGAGGCGGGCGTCGGTCGACACGTCGGCGAGCACGGTCGGCGGGTAGAAGAAGCCTTCGCCTTCAACGGGTTTGCCGCCAGTGGCCACCGTGGCGCCCTTGTTGACGGCGTCCTGCACCAGTTCGTCGACGGTCGCCCGCTGCTTGGCGGTGATCAGCGGACCGACCTGGCTGCCGGCCTGGTCGCCCGGGCCGGTGGCCAGTGCGGCCATGCGGGCGGCAAGCTTCTCGGTGAACTCGGCGCGCACGGCGTTGTCGACGTGAATGCGGTTGGCGGCGGTACAGGCCTCACCCATGTTGCGCATCTTGGCGGCCATCGCGCCGTCGACCGCGGCGTCCAGATCGGCGTCGTCGAACACCACGAACGGGGCGTTGCCGCCGAGTTCCATCGAGGTACGCAACACCCGATCTGCGGACTGCGCCAACAGCTTCCGGCCGACACCGGTGGAACCGGTGAAGGTCAGCTTGCGCAGGCGCGGGTCGGCCAGCAGCGGGCCGGTCAGGCCGGCGGCATCGGTGGTCGGCAGGATCGACAGCACGCCGGCGGGCAGGCCGGCGTCGGCGAAAACCTGGCCCAGCAGCAGCATGGTCAGCGGGGTTTCGGCGGCGGGCTTGACGATCATGGTGCAACCCGCCGCCAGCGCCGGGCCGATCTTGCGGGTGCCCATGGCCAGCGGGAAGTTCCACGGCGTGATCGCCAGGGTCGGCCCGACGGGCTGCTTGGTGACCAGGATGCGGCCGGTGCCGGTGGGGGACTGCGTGTAGCGGCCGTTGATCCGGACCGCTTCTTCGGCGAACCAGCGCAGGAACTCGCCGCCGTAGTTCACCTCGCCCTGGCTCTCCGCCAATGGCTTGCCCATCTCGAGGGTCATGGTCAGCGCGAAGTCGTCGCGGCGTTCCATGACCAGTTCCCAAGCGCGGCGCAGGATTTCGGCGCGTTCGCGGGCCGGGGTGGCGGCCCACGATGCCTGCGCGGCGACCGCGTCGTCGAGGGCGCGGGCACCGTCGGCGGGTGACGCGTCGGCGACCTCGATGAGCACGGCGTCCGTGGCCGGGTCGTGCACGGCGAACCGGGCTCCGGTGGACGCGGGGACCTGCAGGCCGCCGAGCCACAGCTCGGTGGGCATGGACTCCAGCAGTGTGGTGCGGTCGATCATCGGGCCGCCGCCATTTCGCGCACGATGTCGCTCAGGACGGCGATGCCCTCGTCGAGCAGTTCGTCGCTGATCACCAGCGGCGGGAGCAGGCGGATGATGTTGCCGTACGAGCCACAGGTCAGCAGGATGACGCCGCGCTTGAACGCCTCTGCCGCAATGGCTTTCGTGAGCACCGGATCGGGATCGCTGGTGCCGGGTTTGACGATCTCGATGGCCAGCATGCCGCCGCGGCCACGGACGTCGCCGATGACCCCGGTGTCGGTGAGGGCCTGCAGCTTCGGCAGGACCGACGCTTCGATGGCGCGGGCGCGGGCCGGCAGGTCCATGTCGGCCATGGCGTCGAGCGTGGCGAGTGCCGCGGCGCAGGCAACCGGGTTACCGCCGTAGGTACCGCCCAGGCCGCCGGGGTGCACGGCGTCCAGCAGGTCGGCACGGCCGGTGATGGCGGCCAGCGGCATGCCGCCGGCGATGCCCTTGGCCATGGTGATGATGTCGGGGACGATGCCCTCGTGGTCGGAGGCGAACCACGAACCGGTGCGGGCGAAGCCCGTCTGCACCTCGTCGGCGATGAACACGACGCCGTTGGCCTTGCACCAATCAACAATGGTGGCAAGGAATCCCGGCGCGGGCACGATGAAGCCGCCCTCGCCCTGGATGGGCTCGATGATGACGGCGGCGAGCGACGCGGCGCCGATCTGGGTCTCGATGCGGCTGATGGCGGCCTTGGCGGCGGCCTCACCGGTCAGGCCATCGCGGTACGGGTACGACGCAGGCATCCGGTAGATCTCGGGCGCGAACGGACCGAACTGCGTCTTGTAGGGCATGGCCTTGGCGGTCAGCGCCATCGTCATGTTGGTGCGGCCGTGGTAGGCGTGGTCGAAGGCGACGACGGCCTGCCGGCCGGTGGCCAGGCGCGCGACCTTGACGGCGTTCTCGACGGCCTCGGAGCCCGAGTTGAAGAATGCGGTGCGCTTCTCATGATCGCCGGGGGTCATGGCGTTGAGCCGCTCGGCGAGTTCCACGTAGCCCTCGTACGGGGTGATCATGAAACAGGTGTGGGTGAAGCGGGCTGCCTGCTGCGCCACCGCCGCGGCGACACCGGGATGCGATGCGCCGACGCTGGTGACGGCGATGCCCGAACCCAGGTCGATGAGCGAGTTGCCGTCGATGTCGACGATGACGCCGCCGTCGGCGTCCGCGGCGTAGACCGGAGCCGAGGAGCTGACGCCGCCGGCCACGGCGGCCTGGCGGCGCGCCGACACCTCGGCCGATCGCGGACCGGGCAGCGCGGTGACGATGTTGCGCTTCTGCGCCAGTCGATAGGTGATGTCGGTCATCGGTTGCTCCTGGTGATCGAACGGCTTGTGTACTGCTGATTCTGTGCCGTCCAGAGCCCGATGACCATGTCCATGTTGTCGATTTGGTCGACGGGGGATGCGCCATTTTGTCGTGTGTGCGGCGGTCGCTCCGAAACGACACTGTGAACACCGCCAACATCACAACGAGGGGTGAACTGTGACCGAACCAACTCGCCGCACCACAGCCCGCGGCACCCGTGCCGCGAAGGCCACGACATCGGCGAAGGCGCCGGCCAAGAGCCCCGCCAGGACCCCGACGAAGGCTGCGGCCAAGACCCCGGCGAAGACGCCGGCCAAGCGCGTGGCCGCGCAGGCCAAGGCAGTCCCCGTCGTGCCGTCGCCCGCGCCGGCGCCCGAGGTGAGCGTGGGGACGGACGCCGCGTTCGCGTCGTCGCCGGCCCCGACACCGCATCTGCGGAACTTGCGCAACATGTCCGAGGTCCGGCACTTCTTCCGCACCAACGACGTGCCCATCTACTTCGTCGGCGCCACCCCGTTCAACCTGCTGGGCCTGGACCGGTGGGTGCGCAGGTTCTCGTTCGTCACCTATTACGACGGCTGGGACGGCTCGCACCCGCACGTGTTCAGCCCCAGGCACAAGCCCTACCGCGAGTTCGAGAGCGGTGAGGAGATCAACAACTGGCTGCTGCGCAATCCCGAGGTGCGGGCGCACATGCAGCGCGGCCTGGCGCCGGGTGTCCGGCCGAAGGTGGCCATGGTGTTCTTCGACGCCGAGACCGAGGCGATCTGCGCCGAACTCGGCTACGACCTGATCCTGCCGCCGGCCGCGCTGCGCGAGCACCTGGACTCCAAGCTCGTCACGACCCGGCTGGGCAACGAGGCCGGTGCGCCGAGCGTCCCCAACGTACTGACCAACGTCGACAGCTACGAGCAGCTCACCGCGGCCGCCGAAAAGGCCGCCCTCGGCAGTGAACTCGTGATCCAGACGCCGTATGGCGACTCGGGCAAGACCACGTTCTTCATCTCGTCGGAGGCCGACTGGCGCAAGCACGCCCAGCACATCGTCGGGCAGGACATCAAGGTGATGCGCCGCATCAACAACCGGCCCGTTGCCGTCGAGGCGGTGCTGACCCGGTGCGGCACCGTCGTCGGCCCGTTCATGAGCGAGCTGACAGGCTATGCCGAGCTGACGCCGTACCGCGGCGGATGGTGCGGCAACGAGATGTACGCAGATGTCCTGACCCCCGAACGCCGCGCCGCGGCAACACAATTGGTGCGACGGCTCGGAGACCGGCTGGCGGCCGAGGGTTACCGCGGCTACTTCGAGGTCGACGTCCTCGTCGACACCGATGACGGCGAGGTGTACCTGGGTGAGCTCAATCCCCGCATCAGCGGCGCCACGTCGATCACCAATGTGACGGCCGGTGCCTACGCCGACGTCCCGCTGTTCCTGTTCCACCTGCTGGAGTACATGGACGTCGACTTCGCCCTCGATGTCGACGAGATCAACGAACGCTGGGAGCAGCTGGCGTCCGCTGACGTCTGGAGTCAGATGGTCATCAAGGAGACCAGCGACACCGTCGAGCAGTTGGTCGGCACGCCGGCGACCGGGCACTACGCCCTGGATGCCGACGGCGCGCTGGTGTTCCGGCGGGCCGCGCTCGACTGGCATCAGCTGCAGGACGAGTCCGAGGCCTTCTTCCTGCGGATCTATCCCGCCGGTGACTACCGGTGGAAGGGGGCTGATCTGGGCGTGCTGGTGACCAAAGGCCGGTTGCAGTGGGATGCCGCGCAGGGCGGCACGGCGCTGACCATCCGAGCCCGGCACCTGATCGATTCGATCCGTGCGCTGTACCGCGGCGTTCCGCTGGCGCAGTCCGCGGCGTCGCCGGCCGTCGTGGGCGGGAGTGTGAAGTCTCTATGATGAGGTCATCGCGCCGGCTCACTCGGCGTCGTGCGACAGGAGCGGGCGTGCTTGGTTCAGACCCGGGCCGCACGCCGTCCGTCATTTCACTGGCGAACTGGCAGTCCGCGCCACACTTGCACTGGTCGTTCCAGCACGTCGCTGAATTCCTGCCCACCGCAACCATTTCCCGCGGTGCGGGTCCGGTGGCGCCGCTGCCGTCGGCCCATTCCGACGTCTCGGCTACTGGGGTGATGCTGCCCGACGGCACGCCCTCGACGGTCGGGCAGGTCATGGCGGCGACCGCCACCGACGGCTGGATCGTGACGCATCGCGGCCGGGTTTTCGCCGAGCAGTACTACGGCGGCATGCAGCCCGAAACGGCGCACCTGCTGATGTCGGTGAGCAAGACCCTGATCGCCGCGGTGGCCGGTGCGCTGGCCGGTTCCGGAGCACTCAACGTCGACGCCCTGGCGTCCGATTACGTTCCGGCGCTGGCCAACTCGGGCTACTACGGCGCGACGGTCCGGCACCTGCTGGACATGCGCTCGGGCATCGCGTTCTCCGAGGATTACCTGGACCCGGCCGCCGAGGTACGGGTACTGGAGCAGGCCATCGGCTGGTCGCCGCGGACCCATCCCGACGTCCCGGCCACCATGTACGACTTCCTGCTCACGCTGCGGCAGAAGGGGCCGCACGGCGGGCCGTTCGAATACCGTTCGTGCGAAACCGATGTGCTCGGCTGGGTCTGCGAGGCCGCGGCCGGCGCCCGGATGCCGGACTTGATGTCGCAGTTGGTGTGGAGCCGGCTCGGCGCCGCCCACGATGCCAACATCGGCATCGACTCGATGGGCAGCGGCATGTTCGACGGCGGCATCAGCGCGTGCCTGAGCGACCTGGTGCGCTTCGGCTCGCTGTATCTGAACGACGGGGTGTCGCTGCTCGGCGAGCAGGTGCTGCCCGCGGCGTGGATCGCCGATACCGTTGTGGGAGGCGCAGATTCGCGTGAAGCGTTCGCCTACAGCCCCGGCGACAACCGGATGCCCGGCGGTATGTACCGCAACCAGGTCTGGTTCCCGTACCCGGGCAACGACGTGCTGCTGTGTCTGGGCATCCACGGCCAGATGATCTACGTCAACCGGCCCGCAGGTGTGGTGGCCGCCAAGCTGTCGAGCTGGCCGCTGCCGCAACACGCGCACATGCTGTTCTCCACGCTGCGCGCGTTCGACGCGGTGGCGGCCTCGCTGCTGTGAGCCCGGCGCCGAGCTACGACCGTGGCTTGCGGAAGTAGCTCGGCGCAGTGCCTTCCCAGCGCTTGAAAGCGTGGGTGAAGTTGGCTGTTTCGGCGTACCCCAGGTGCCGGGAGATCTCCTCCACGGAGAGGTCCTGCTGGAGCAGCTCGACGGCCAGGTGACGGCGGACCTCGTCGAGCAATGCGCGGTAGGACGTGCCTTCGGCGGCGAGCCGACGGCGCAGGGTGCGCTGATCGATGTGCAGTTCGTCGGCGATGGTCGGCATCGCCGGCAGCTCACCGGGGTTGTGCAGTAGCCTGCTGCGGACCTGGCCCGCCACGCCGACGCGAGACAGCCTGCGTTCGAGCAAGTCCCGGCACTGCTGTTCGATCTTGCGCGCCGTGTTGGCGTCGGCGAGCGGCGACGGCATCTCCAGCACCTCATGGGTGACGGCGAGGCGGTTGGTGCGCCGGCCGGAACGTACGTCGGACGCGGGAAGCCCCCACAGCTCGGCGAGCTTTGCGGCGCGCTCGGCGTCGAGCGTCGTCTCTGCCCACGACGGTGTGAGTGCCAGGTTCGCGCCCTGCGTCGCGGCGACGAATCCGGCCAGGTCCCGCTCGACGATGAATGACCTGACATCCGTGGGTAATTCACTGTCATCGGCGACGAGGTACCCGTACTCGTCGTCGGTCTCCACCGAGAAGCGGAGGTGGGTGGGGGAGAGTGCGAGATAAGGCAGGATCAGTTCCACGCCCTGCCGCAGATTGGGGCTCGCCAGGATCAGGAAACCGAGCAGGCCGGCCCGACCCAGGGTGGAGTGCACTCCCACCTCGATGCCGACGCCCGGGCTGTCGCCAAGCCCGGCAATGAGATTGCGGATGACGTCGAATTCCTGGTGCGCCCAGATCTCCGCGTTCTCGTCGTCCAGGTCGGCTTCGGTCAGCCCGCTGCCCGCCAGACATTCGGCGGCCGTCATCCCATGCGCGATGGCGCCCTGCACCATGATGCGGACGCCTTCGGTGCCCCGCGGCACCGCCCAGACCGGGGTCATACCCACTGTCCGAAAATACCAAATCGGCGTCCCGTTGAAACATTCAATCGCATCGGCCCTGTCCGTAGCGTTTTTCGGCAGACGCAACCAACGCGGGTTGCCTGACAGACGGAGTGTCGAATGGCGTCAGTGGAAGTGGCCGATCGGGCGGACAGCCAAGCCGCCGTGCGAGCGGCCTTGCCGGATCCCGGTGAGCAGGTACCGAAGTTGGCGTGGCCGACCGTGGCGCTGTTTCTGGCGGGACTGGTGGCATTCGTCGCGTCAACAGTCGCTTATCTGGACGGTGCTGCTCCGATGTGGGTGCCCATCGTGGTCAACGCGGTGGTGACCTTCACGATGTTCACCGTCGTCCACGACGCCGTGCACTATGCGATCAGTTCCACCCGTTGGGTCAACGGCTTGTTCGGACGGTTGGCGGTGCTGTTCGTCCAGCCCCTGATCTCGTTTCCGTCGTTCGGGTTCATTCACATTGAGCACCATCGGCATTCGAACGACGACGAGAACGATCCGGACACCTTCGCCTCGCATGGACCGGCGTGGCAACTGCCGTTCCGCTGGGCTGTTCTCGACGTGTCCTACGGCAACTATCTGATCCGCAAGATCCGCAGCCGCCCCAAGGCCGAGGTCGCCGAAACCCTGGCGTGCGTGGCCCTTTCGGTGGCGGGGTTGATCGCCGCCATCATGTCGGGCCACTTCTGGACGCTCGCCGTCGTCTTCATCATCCCGCAGCGCATCGCAGTGGTGGTCTTGGCGTGGTGGTTCGACTGGATGCCGCACCACGGTCTGGCGGACACCCAGCGCAGTGACCGCTACCGGGCGACCAGAACCCGCGTCGGCATGGAGTGGCTCTACACGCCCTTGATGCTGTCGCAGAACTACCATCTGGTGCACCACCTGCACCCGTCGGTGCCGTTCTATCGGTACACCAAGACCTGGCGCCGCAACGAGGAGGCATACCTGGACCGAAACGCCGCGATTTCCACGGTGTTCGGACAGTCGCTCGAGTCCGGCGAGTTCCGGGAATGGAAGCAACTCAACGGCAAGCTCGGTCGGCTGCTGCCGGTGCGGATGCCGGTGCGCTCGAGTTCGCCGCACGCGGTGTTCCACCGGATTCCGGTGGCTGCCGTCGATCCGATCACCGCTGACAGCACATTGGTGACTTTCGCCGTTCCCGAGGCACTTCAGGATCAGTTCCGATTCGAACCAGGCCAGCACGTCTCGGTGCGCACAGATCTGGGTGGCGAGGGCGTGCGCCGCAGCTACTCCATCTGCGCGCCGGCCACGCGGGCTCAGCTGCGGATCGCGGTGAAACACATTCCGGGAGGGACGTTCTCGGGTTTTGTCGCCGATCAGCTCAAGGCCGGCGACGTCCTGGAGGTGATGACCCCGGCCGGCAGCTTCAGTTCGGCGCTGCATCCGTTGCACCGCAAGCACTACGTGGGCCTGGTGGCCGGCAGCGGCATCACTCCGGTGCTGTCGATCCTGGCGACCGTCATGGAGCTCGAAACCGAGAGCCGCTTCACCCTCGTCTACGGCAACCGCACCACAGAGTCCACGATGTTCCGCACCGAACTCGACCGTCTCGAATCCCGGTACGCCGACCGCCTCGAAATCCGGCACGTGTTGTCGGCCGAGCCGCGACACACCCCTGAGTTGTCCGGCCACATCGATACGGAGCGACTGACCGGCTGGCTCACGGCGGATCTTCGTCCGGATACCGTCGACGAGTGGTTCCTGTGCGGCCCTGCCGCGATGTCCACCGGCGCGCGCGAGACGTTGATCGAGGGTGGCGTCGATCCCGAGCGGATCCATCTGGAGTTGTTCACCGGGTTCGACCGCGGCGACGCGCCCGCCCGCGATTATCAGGCCGCCGCCGTCACCGTCCAATTGTCCGGGAAGCGGCAGACTTTCGGCCTCGCGGCCGGCGACACGATCCTGGAAGGTGCATTGCAAGCCGGGAGCAACGCGCCCTACTCGTGCATGGGCGGTGCGTGCGGTACCTGCCGGGCCAAATTGCTCGAGGGCACAGTCGACATGGAGCAGAACTTCGCCCTCGGGCGGGGTGATCTCGATGCCGGCTACATCCTCACCTGCCAGTCGCATCCGACCAGCCCGGCGGTGTCGGTCGATTACGACGTCTGACGGCGTAACGAGGTCCCTGACGTCAATCATGCGGCGATCTACCGCTGGCTATTGAAGCCAGGGACGTCCAGTCGCCGAGATAGATACCTCGCTTCAATCATGTTGTCCTGCAGTGCATCGTGATTGAAGTGAGGTACTTGTCTGGTGCACCCGGGTATTCACCCTGCAGCCAGGCACACCGCTACTCGGCTTTTTGCGCGCAGGTTGCAGGGTGAACGCGGGAATGCCTGGTTTGGGCGTTGATCCTGTGCCTGCGCACACCGCTACTCGGTCTTTTGCGCCCAGGTTGCAGGGTGAACGGGCACAAGCGAACTACCCCACAAAAAACGCGCCCCGCCACGCCGAAGCGTGACGGGGCGCGTCGACCCCCGTTCAGGGCAGCGGGGGAGTATCCATCGTCAGCGTCTCGCCGCGGAAGTACGCCGGCTGTGACGCGCGCATCACGAGCATCAGCACCGCGCCGAAGAGCAGGATGCCGAAGCCCAGGTAGAACACCAGCCCGATGCCGCCGATCTCCGCGCCGCTGCCGCTGGCCGTCGGATCCATGCTGACGAGCACCGATTTGACGAAGACCGAGAGCAGCATGATGCCGCCGAGTAGCGGGAACACCAGCTTGTAGATGACGTTGTGCGCGTTGAGGAACAGTTCCTTGCGGAAGAACCAGACGCAGGCGAACGCCGTGATGCCGTAGTACCAGCAGATCATGATGCCAAGGGCGGCAATGGTATCCAGCAGTGTGCGCTCGGACAGCAGCGTCACGATGGTGTAGAACGCGGCGGTGACGACACCCGCGACCACGGTGCTGAACACCGGCGACAGCGTGCGGGGGCTGACGTTGGCGAACCGCTTGGGGAAGGCGCCGTAGGTGCCCATCGCGAGCATGGTGCGGGCGGCCGGCAGCACGGTGGTCTGCAGGCTGGCGATCGACGAGGCGAATACCGCCAGCAGGAGCAGCGGGCCGCCCCAACTGCCGAGTACCGGGTAGGCCAGCGCGCCGAAGACGTTGGCCGCGTTGTCCTTGTTGCCCAGCCCGAGGCCGGTGTCTCCGATCCCGGCGTACATCATCACAGCGACCGCCACCAGGAGGTACGTCAGCAGAATCGACAGGACGCAGAGCAGGCCGGCGCGGCCGGGAACCTTGGTGGGGTCCTTGCATTCCTCACCGAGGGTGAGGCAGGTGTCCCAACCCCAGAACGCGAAGATGGAGCCGATGAGCCCGATCACGAAGGCGCTCATGGTCAATCCGGTGAACGGGTCGAACCAATCGATGTCGAAGCTCAGGTGCCCTTCGGCCCCGCCCGATCGCACGATCGCAACGATCGAGAATGTGACGAGGACGATCATCTGGAAGCCGACCAGGACGTACTGCACCTTCTCGCTGGTCGTGATGCCGCGACACGAGATGTAGGTGGCGATGGCCAGCAGCGCGACGGTGGATCCGATGTTGACCCAGACGTTGTCGGCCGAGAGCGTCGCGAGCTTCTCGTTGTGGAGCACGCTGCCCAGGAATTCATAGCCGAACTGGACGCCGATCGAGGCGAGATTGGACAGCACGATGATGGTGGCGATCACCATGCCCCAGCCGCACATCCAGCCGACGTACGGGCCAAAAGCCTTGGTGGACCAGGTGAACGACGCGCCGCAGTCGGGTGCCCGCGAGTTCAGTTCGCGGTACGCGTAGGCGGTCAGGAACATGGGGATGAAGCCGGCGATCAGGATGGCCGGCATCTTCAGCCCGACCGCCGCGACGATCAGGCCGATACTGGCGGTGAGCGTGTAGCCCGGTGCCACGGTCGAGATACCGAGGATGGCCCCGGTGAAGGTGCCGATTCTGCCTGCGGCGAGGCCCTTGGCGACGAGGCCTTCTTCCCGCTCTACGCGAGCGAGGTCGGAATCGGCCAGTTGTTCAGTCATTATCAGCCCCTTCATCTTTCGGAACCACGATCATGGGGACCTGCAGGACGCGCAGCATTTTCGCCGCGGTCGATCCCAGGAAGAGCCGGCGGGGCTGTGCGAGCCGGCTGGACCCGACCATGATCACGTCGCCGTCATGCCAGCCGAGTTTGTTGACGGCGTCCTCGACGCCTGCGCCGGTGGCCACGCGCGAGCTGACCGGAATGCCTTCCGGCAGGAAAGCTTTCGCTTGGTCGAGGGCCTTCTGCGCGTGCTGCTGTGCCAGTTCCAGATCGTCGGCGTCGTCGACGGCGACCAGCGACACCAGGCGCAGCGGCGTCCCGGTGTCCCGGCAGAGCCGCAGCGCGCTGTCCAGGAGCAGCTTGGCCCCGGGCCGGGTACCGACGGCGCAGGTGACTTCCCGGATCCGATCATTGTGCTTCAGCCGGGCGCCGCGGGGTGCGATGACCACGGGAATCGGCGACGCGTGTACCAGATCGTTGACCACCGAGCCGAGTGACAGCGAGCCGGCGATGCCGCCGCCCGCGCCGCCGACCACCAGGGCCTCGGCCCCGGCGGCCTCGGCCGCCGCGATCAGGCCCGCGGTGCTGGACTCGTCGAAGCTCAGATGCGTCGTCACCTTGAGGTCGCTGGGGACCCCGGCCGCGGCTGCGGCGAGCCAGCTTTCGGCTTCGCGCTGCAGGATGCCGCCGGGCGTGGTGGCGAGCGCCGACCGGTCGCTGGGCAGCACCATGCACAGATCGATCTCGGCGCCGAGGGTGCGGGCGATCTGCTCGCCGACGGCGACGGCGTCGTCACCGCCGGGAGTTGCGAGATATGCGACGGCGATTCGTGGATTGCTCACGGGCTAGCCTTCTTCACAGTTGGAGGACGTGTGGCAGGCCTTCGGCGGCGTCGGTGCCACGTCGATCGAGGGGTTGCGATCGAAGAAGCCGACGGGCTTGAGCCAGAAGTTGACGGTGTCGACGGGCATGATCGGCCAGTCTTCGGGGCGGGTGATGTGGTGGATGCCGAAGACGTACCACAGCACCACGTCGGTGTTCTCGATCGAGCGGTTCGCCTCGGTCCACATCGGCAGGCCGGTGTCTTCCTTGCTCTGCGTGACGAATTCGCCTGCGGGCCAGCGCTCATCGGGGGAGTTGGGGGTGACCCACACGGTGTGCTCGATGGCCCGGCAGCGCGCCAGGACCGGGGAGTTCGGATCGAACATGGCGGGGAAGGCGCCGCCGGGCACCAGCTTGTAGGCGGGCGCGGTGCCGATTCCGTTGCGGACGTTGTCGTTGACGACCTTCCACGCCCGCTGGGTCTGGAAATTCATGTCCTGCTTGCCCTCGGCCTCGGTGCGCAGCGGGGTGTTGCGCTGGCGCAGCGACAGTCCGTAGGGGTTGTCCGGTCCCATCGGCTCGATCTCGGTCTCGCTGGCGTACACCGTGTTCTCGGTGCCGTCGACGTCGAGATCGAGGCGGGCGACGAGGAAGTGCTGGTGGTACGGCGCGTAGGTGCGGTTGTCGACCAGCGTGCCGTGCGGGTGGGCCTGGCCCTCCGGGAAGTTGCTCACCACCATGATTCCCGTTGCGCGGACCTCACATTCGATGTTGCCGTCCTGGTAGAAGCGCCAGTAGGTGAGGTACTCGTAGTTGGCGACGGTCACGTGGAACGACACCGTGAGCCGGCGCATGCGGCGCACCTCGGCGCCGGCGTGGTGGTCGACGTGCTTCCACAGCACGGCGTTGTCTTCTTCGTGGATGCAGATGGCGTTCTTGATGGTGTACGGCTCGCCCTTGCTGTTGTGCAGCACGGCGTCCAGGTACCGGATCTCACCGAGACAGTCGCAGCCGAGCTCCAGCGAGGTGGTCATGAAGCCGATGCCCCACTCGCCGATGTCGAAAGCCGTTCGGCGGTAATGGTCGGTGCAGTGGTCGCGGTAGGGGACCATCATCTCGGCGAACGACATCCGGTTGGCCACCGACCGCACATTGCCGTTGTCGTTGTAGCTCACCGCGTGCAGCGTCATGCCCTCGCGGTAGTTGAACCCGACGCGCAGCGACCAGTTCTGCCACTTCAGCAGATTTCCCTCGAGCGTGAACGAAACGCCCTCGGGCTGAGTGATGTTCAGTGGCTGCAGCGGCTCCCGGGTGCTGGCCTTGCGGATGCGCTCGGGAATGTGCTGCGGCACATATTCACCCATCATCTCCGGCCGATCGACGGTGAAGGTGTCCTCGATCTCCAGCAGTTCCATGGTGTTCATGTCGATGACACAGTGGAATCCGTTGACGGGGCCGGCGTAGGGGTTGGCGCCCTCGGCGGCCCGCACCCAGGTGTCGGTCCAGCCCAGGCGGCGGTCCTTGTACTTCTCCGGCATCACGACGTCGCCGTAGGTCCAGGTGTCCATGAACACCAGGTCCATGTCGGTGATGCCGCGTTTGGCCAGGGCCGCAATGACTTCCGGGTTCTTGCGCAGAACCTCGTCGGCCTCTTCCCACTCGTCCACGGTGAAGTTCGGCTGCACGCCCGGGATGTGGTCCCACGACAGCACCAACTCGTCCGTCAACGACACCACGCTCTTGTAGGTGCGGTTGTTCGAGGTGTCGAGCAGTGTCGCCAGCGCGCGCCGGTCCGGCGCGGTGCCGGTGGCGTCGAACGCGGCCACCTCGACCTTGGCCGGTTCGATCATCTCGACGGAGGTGTACCGCCAGCCGTCTCCGACGCCGTGCGCGGCCGCGAGAAGCTCGGCGACCTTGGTGAATTCGGCTGCGGTCAGCGGGTCGAGGGGGTGGAAGGTGTCGGGCATCGGTGAAACTCCTGTCGGCAGGGTGAGATTCGAGTCAGCGGGGGAACGAGGGACGGATCAGTCGTGCGAGCTCATGACGTGCTTGATCCGGGTGTAGTCCTCGACGCCGTAGATCGACAGGTCCTTGCCGTAGCCCGACTGCTTGAAGCCGCCGTGGGGCATCTCGGCGGTCAGCATGATGTGGCAGTTGATCCAGACACACCCGAAATCGAGTGCGCGGGTGAACTTCTCGGCCCTGGCGTGATCCTTGGTCCACACGCTGGACGCCAGCGCGAAACGCACGCCGTTGGCGAGTGCGATGGCCTCTTCGTCGGTCGAGAAGGGCTGCACGGTGATGACGGGGGCGAAGGTCTCCTCCTGGACGATCGCGTCGTCCTGGTGGACGCCGCTGATGATCGTCGGCTCGAGGTAGAAGCCCTTGTCGCCGAGGCGCTTTCCGCCGGTGACGACGGTGGCGTGCGGCGGCAGATTGTCCAGCTTCTTGATCACGGTGTTGAAGTGGTTGATGTTGTTCAGCGGCCCGTAGAACGCGTCCGGGTCGTCGGGCAGGCCGGGGCGCAGGTTCTGCGCCGCCGCGGCGAGTGCGGTGACGAACTCGTCGTGGATGGACTCGTGCACGATCACGCGCGTGGCCGCCGTACAGTCCTGGCCGGCGTTGAAACAGCCGCCCTCGGCGATGCCGGCCGCGGCCTTGGCGATGTCGACGTCGGGGAAGACCACCACGGGTGCCTTGCCGCCGAGTTCCAGGTGGCTGCGCTTGAGCTGCTTGGCTGCGGATTCCGCCACGGCGATGCCGGCGCGGACCGATCCGGTGATCGAAACCAGGCCCGGCACAGGGTGTTCCACCAGGGCGGCGCCGGTCTCGGCGGTGCCCAGGATGACGTTGAGCACGCCGTCGGGCAGGATGCCCTTGCTCAGCCGCGCGAGGACCAGGGTGCTCTCGGGGGTGGTGTCGCTGGGCTTGAGGACGACGGTGTTGCCGGTGGCCAGGGCGGGGCCGATCTTCCAGATCGCCATCAGGAACGGGAAGTTCCATGGTGCCACCTGGCCGACGACACCGATCGGTTCGCGGCGGACGTACGACGTGTAGCCCTCCAGGTACTCACCGGCGGACAGGCCGTGCACCATCCGGGCGGCACCGGCGAAGAAGCGGAGCTGGTTCGCGCCGGCGATGGCCTCTTCGGCGTGCACGATGGCCTTGGGCTGGCCGGTGTTGCGGCACTGGGCCTCGACGATCTCGTCGGCATGTGCCTCGATGGCGTCGGCGAGCTTGAGCAGCGCGGCCTGCCGGTCGCCCGGGGTGCTGCGGCCCCAGGTCTGGAAGGCACGTTCGGCGGCCGTGACCGCAGCGTCCACATCGGCGCGGTTCGATACCGGCGAGCGTCCGACGACGGCTTCGTCGACCGGGCTGATCAGGTCGATCGTTTCCGATGATGACGACGCGACGAATTGCCCGTCAATGTAGTTCTGCAGTGTTTCGATCGACATCGCGCCGTCCTCGGGTGAAGTTGGTCAGACAACTGGCTGCACAAGTGTGCGCCAGGACACACACCTGAGCATCGGACATTCTCGGGATTTTCTGTGCGGTTTTTCGACATTCTGTACATTCATGCCGGTGACGGTTCCGGTGCGATGGGTGCTGGACCAAGCCGATCTGCGAATCCGGCTGCGCGGCGGTGCCGGCGGCGTCGGTAGCGAGATCAGTCTGGTCCTGACCACCGAGTTGGCTGACCCGGCCAAATGGCTGTCCGGTGGGGAGCTGGTGCTGACCACCGGCATCGGCCTGCCGGCGGGGCCTGCGGACCGGCGGCACTATCTCCAGCGCCTCCACGAAAGTGGCGTCGCCGGCGTGGGATTCGGTATCGGACTCACCTTCGACGAGGTGCCCGAGGAACTGGTCGCCGCCGCGGAGGAGCTGGGGCTGCCGCTGCTGGAGATTCCGTTGCGGACGCCGTTCGCGGCCGTCGTGCAGCGCGTCAGCTCACGCATCGCGGCACTGCAGTACGACGCGGTGCTGCGGGCGTCCCGGGCGCAGCCACGGATCACCCGGGCCGTCGTCAGTGGCGGCCCGCAAGAGGTTGCGGCCGAACTGGGGCGGGCGCTGCGGGCCAGCGTCGTGGTGCTGGATCCGTCCGGCACGGTGATCGCGTCCCACCCGCGAAATCTCAACGTCACCACCGTCAACCTGGTGCGCGACGCCATCGAGCCCGGGGCCGCGTCGGCCGTCGCGGTGCTGGCCGAAGGCGTCACCGTCGCGCAGCAGTCCATCCGCGTCGGTGGCCGCTCGCACGGGGTGCTCGGCGTGGTCAGTGAAACGGCACTGAGCCCGGTCGATCAGGTGCTGTTGGGCCACGCGAACTCGTTGCTCGCGCTGGATTTCGAGAAACCGGTGCGGTTGAAGGAAGCGCAGCAGCGACTCAACGAACAGTCGCTGGGCCTCATCCTCACCGGCGAGGCCAACCTGGAGCCGGCCTGGGCGCAGCTGTCTCAGGCCGCCGACCACCGGGGCCGCATCAGAGTGCTGGTCGTCCAGGCGGATTCGGACACGGATGCCGACGCGGCCAACCTGCTCAGGAAGGTGAGCGCGGCGATCCACGATCAGCTGGATCAGGCAGGTCAGTCCGCATTCGTCCATGGCGCCGACAAATGGCTGGCGGTGCTGTTGCCGGGAGCGGAGGCCGACGAGATCGCTGCCGCGCTGGTGGCGCGGATCGATGCGTCGCTGCGGCGGACCATCCGCCTGGGGCTCAGCGGAATTCAGCCGCTGACCAAACTGGCCGAGGCCGTCGACAACGCCCGGCTGGCGGCGTCCGTCGCGGAATGCGGCCGGCCTCCGCTCGAATTCTCCGCGCTGGCCGGCAGCGCGCTGCTGGCATTCGGGGAGAGCCGGGACGTGCTGGTTGCGCTCGGGGCGGCGGTGCTGACCCCGGTTCTCGACCACGACGCGGAGTTCGGCACGGGGCTGCTGACCTCGCTGCGCGCTTTCCTGGAAGCCAACGGCCACTGGGAGTCCGCTGCCGCGGCCGTCGGCGTGCACCGACACACCATGCGCAAGCGCATCGAGACCGCCGAGGCGCTGCTCGGAGTCGACCTGGCCGTCGCCCGGGTCCGCGCCGAACTGCTGCTGGCGATCTTGGCGCGGACGCCGGGCGACTGAGGCGACTGATCAGCCCACCGGCACAGGGGAGTGCTGTTCGGTTGCGACCACCGCCGTGCGGCGGGGTCGCAGCGGCCACCAGAACCACCGGCCGAGGAGGGCCGCGACCGACGGCGTCATCAATGACCGAACGATCAAGGTGTCGAACAACAATCCGAGTCCGATGGTCGTACCGGCCTGGCCGATGGAGCTCAGATCGCTGGCCGCCATCGACATCATGGTGAAGGCGAACACCAAACCGGCTGTGGTGACGACACTGCCGGTCTCGCCCATCGAGCGGATGATGCCGGTTTTCAGTCCCGCGCCGATTTCCTCCTGGAACCGGGAGACCAGCAGCAGGTTGTAGTCGGACCCGACCGCCAGCAGAATGATCAGCCCGAAAACCGGTGCGATCCAGTTCAACTCGAGGCCAAGCAGGTTCTGCCACACCAGCACCGAGAGCCCGAACGCCGCACCCAGCGACAGCAGCACGGTGCCGACGATCACCAGCGATGCGACCAGCGCCCGCGTGATCAGCAGCATGACGACGAAGATCAGGGTCAGCGCGGCGGTACCGACGATCAGCAGGTCGTATTGCGAGCCCGACTGGATGTCGCGATAGATCGCGGCGGTGCCGGCGAGGTAGAACTTGGCGTCGGTGAGGGCCGATCCCTTCACCGATTGATGCGCGGTCTCGAGTGTCGGCAGGACCGCGGCGATACCGTCCGGGGTGGCCGGGTCCTCGGCGTGCGTGATGATGAAGCGCGCGGCCTTGCCGTCAGGGGACAGGAACAGCTTGAGACCGCGCTGAAAGTCCGCATTGGCAAAGGCTTCTGGGGGCAGATAGAAGTAGTCGCCGCTACGGGATGCGTCGAAGGCCTGGCCCATGGCGCCTGCGGTATCGGTCATGGCGGACATCTGGGTGATCAACCCGGAGAAGCTGCTGTGCAGGGTGAGCAGCGTGCCGCGCATGGACTCGACCGTCGCGATCATGGGCGGGAACTGCGCCTTCATCTGGGGAAGCAGCGCCACGGTGCTGTCCATGTCGGTGCCCATTGCGGCCATGTCCGAACTGAAGGTGTCGACGTTGTCGATGGCGTCGAAGACGGATCTTGTTGCCGCGCAGACCGGAATGTCGGTGCAGTGCTGCTCCCAGTAGAAGTAGTTGCGCAGCGGCCGGGCGAAGTCATCGAAGTCCGCCAGATGATCGCGCAGTTCGCCCATGGTGGTGTGCATCTGGTGTACGTCCGTCGCCAGGTGCTGCGTGGCGCCACTCATCTGGTCCACCAGCGCCTGCAACCGCTTCATCGGTCCGATCAGGCCACCGAGGTCGTCACTCATCTTCAGGATGTCACCCATCCGGTCCTTCATGATCTGGAGGTTCTGCTGGATCGGAATGGACTGGGCGCTGACCTGGAAGGGGATGGAGGTGTGTTCGGTCGGCCCGCCGAACGGCCGAGTGATGCTCTGCACCATCGCGATTCCGGGCAACTTGAAGATGTCCTTGGCCAGCTTGTCCAGGATGATCATGTCGGCGCTGTTGCGCATGTCGTGATCGGTCTCGACCATCAGGATGTCGGGGTTCATCGTGGCAGCGCTGAAGTGACGCTCGGCGGCGTCGTATCCGACGTTCGACGGCAGGTCGCGTGGGATGTAGAAGCGGTCGTCGAAGCTCAGTTTCATGGTGGGCATGAACATGATTCCGACGAGGGCGACGAGGAGGGACGCCACGAAGATCGGCGCCGGCCACCGGACCGTTGCGGTGCCGATGCGCCGCCAGCCCGTGGTCTTGGCCTTCCGCTTCGGTTCGAGCAGGCCGCGGCGGGTGGCGACCGCCACCACGGCCGGCGCGGCGGTCAATGCGCCCGCGACGACCACGACGAGCCCCAGCGCGGACGGGATACCCAGCGCCTTGAAGTACGACAGGCGTGCCAGGTGCAGGCACAGCGTCGCGCCCGCGATGGTCAGGCCGGAGCCCAGGATGATGTGGGCGGTGCCGCGAAACATGTTGTAGTAGGCCGCTTCCGGGTCCTGTCCCGCCTGGCGGGCCTCGTGGTAGCGGCCCACCAGGAATATCGCGTAGTCGGTTCCCGCGGCGATGGCCAGCGAGGACAGCATGGCAACCACGAACGTCGAGAAGCTCAGCAGACCGTGATCGCCGAGTAGCGCGACCAGGCCCCTGGCGGTGCCCATCTCGAACCCGACCATCACCAGGACCAGCGCGACAGTGCTCGCGGAGCGATAGGCCACGGCCAGCATGATGATGATGACGACACCCGTCACACCCATCATCGTGAGCATGCTCTTGTCGGCGGCCTCGTTCATGTCGGTGGTCAGCGGCGCCGGCCCGGTGACGTAGACCTTCAGGCCCGGGGGAGGCGTCTGCCGCTCGACGATTTCCCGCACGCGGTCGACCGATTCATTGCCCAGCGTGCTGCCCTGGTCACCGGCGAGATTCAGCTGGACGTAGGCCGCCTTGCCGTCGCGGCTCTGCACGCCCGCCGAGGTCAGCGGATCGCCCCAGACGTCCTGGACGTGCTGCACGTGCTCGGGGTCGGCCCGCAGCGCCCGCACCAGGCCGTCGTAATAGCGGTGTGCCTCGTCGCCTAGTTTTTGGTCGCCTTCGAGGACGACCATCGCGATGCTGTCGGAATCCGACTCACGGTATGTCGCACCGATCTTCTTGGCGGCGATCAACGCTGGTGCGTCCTGCGGCGACATCGTCACCGCGTGTTCTCGAGCCACCGATTCGATCTGCGGTACAAGCACATTCAGGGCCACGGTCAGCAGCAGCCAGCCGACGATGATCGGCCAGGCGAACCGCCGGATGAACCGCATGTACGCCGGGCGGGTGTCGTGGGCGCTGTTGTTGCCGCTCATGCGTTCTTGACCAGACATGAGGTCTGGGCATCTCGCCCGGTGGCGGACTGCTCCTGACGGGCCTCGCCGTCCACGGTGATGCGGCAACCGAGCCGGTTGCTGTCGCCCTGCGCCACCACGCTCGCGATCGTGGCCGGCGCGGTCGTGCTGATCTCGACGGTCCACGGCAGGCTGCGGAAACTCGCCTGCACCGGCTGGGCGTTCTGGTCGAGGTAGTTGACGCTGCCCGCGGTGCCGGTGGGGCCGAAAACCTCATAGACGACGTGCTTGACGTGTGTGGGTGCAAGTGGCTGGGCACTGCTGCCGGTTGCGGTGAAGATCGGTTCGGAGCCGAACGCGCCACGCAGCTGCGTGACGGCCACCGCGCCCAGCGTGACAGCCGCCGCGGTCACGGCGGGCACCCAGATTCTCGCCAGGACTGCCGGCATCGTTGTCTCCCTTCGCCGATGGGCCGGTTGTCGCCGGCCCGGAGCAGCCGATAGACCACGGCTGCGACTGATCTTGTACATACCCAGTGGGGTATTGCGTCGAGGCCGAACGTACCATACCCCCTAGGGTATAAACGATGCCGTGAGATGTCCGACAAGATCACTGGCACATACCCCAGGGGGCATGCTATGAAGGAAGGGTACGAGCCGCGGCGGAGAGTCTGACCGGATCGAATCGCCAAAGAGCGCAACAGCTCACCGGCTCGATCGCCCGTGCGGCCACTGAAGGGAGTGAATCATGTGCCAGGCCAAGCGATGTTCGCAATGCGGCAAGACCACCTGGTCGGGCTGTGGGATGCACGTCGACGCCGTCAAGGCCACGGTACCCGCCGGCCAGTGGTGCGACGGGCACCCCAAATCCGATCGACCGTCCCGTATGAAGTTCTGGAGGTAGGAACGTGAAAGACAAGAAGCTCGTCATCCTGGGCGCCGGCATCGGAGGGTTGTCGGTCGTCAAGGAGCTTGCCGAATCCGGTGTGGCCCTTGACGATCTCGACCTCACCATCGTCGACGAGGACTTCTCGCACTTCCTCGGCTTCACCCTGCCCTGGGTGCTGCGCGGTTGGCGTGCGGAGGGCAGCGTGCCCATCGAGCCCACCGTCTCCGCCCTGCGCGGGGTCAACACCGTCACCGGGACGGTCGCCGACATCGACCATTCGGCGCGCGTCGTGACGCTGGCCGACGGTGACGAGATCGCCTTCGACGCGCTGATCATCGCCACCGGTGCCCGCAACGTCATCGACAAGGTGCCGGGCCTGCGTGAGGCCGTCGGCGCCGGGTCCGCCGTGCACTACTACAGCGCCGAGGCCGCCGCTGCCGCGCACGCCGCGTTGCAGCAGTTCTCGGGTGGCAAGCTCGTCTTCCTGGTCACCTCGTTGCCGTACCGCTGTCCCGTCGCACCCTACGAGGGTGCCCTTCTGGCCGCGGACCTGTTGCGGGACAACGGCCACCGGGATGCCACCGACATCGCGGTCTACACCCCGGAAAAGCAGCCCATGCCGTCGGCGGGCCCGTACGCCGGGCTGGAACTGGTGGAGATGCTGGGCGCCAATGACATTGGATTCCACGGCGAGCATGCCGTCGCGCGCATCGACGCCGAGCGCAAGGTGGTCCACTTCGCCGACGGTGCCGCCGCCGAGTTCGACCTCCTGGTGTTCGTCCCGCCACACGAGCCGGCCGTGACGATCGACGGCGCGGGCTGGATCGCCGTCGATACCGAGATGGCCACCGGGTACCCGGGCATCTTCGCCATCGGTGACGCGGCCGCCGTGACCGCGGAGTCCGGGCGGCCGCTGCCCAAGGCGGCGATCTTCGCCAAGAACGGGGCGAGGGCCGCGGCCCGCAACGCACTGCGCTATCTCGGGCGGGTCGGCGACGGCGCGGCGATGTCGGGCGAGGGCTACTGCTACATCGACGTCGGTGGCCATGTCTCGGCTCAGGGCAAGGGCAACTTCTTTGCGACGCCGCACCCGACGATCCATCTGACCGAGCCGTCCGAACTGCTCCACCACGACAAGCAGACCGAAGAGAACGAGTGGCGGGCGCTGTGGGAGCGCGCCGCCGTCCCGGCCGGGCGCTGATACCCTGAGGGGTATAGCGGCTCAGGCTGCGAACCAACGAAAGGCAGGTGCGACATGGTCGGCGATGAAGAGGCCATGGCCGCCGTTCTGGCCCGGCTGCGCCGCGCGCAGGGTCAGCTCGCCGGCGTCATCTCGATGATCGAGCAGGGCCGGGAGTGCAAGGACATCGTCACGCAGCTTGCGGCGGTGTCGAAGGCGCTCGACCGGGCGGGATTCAAGATCGTCGCCACCGGGCTGCGCGAGTGCCTGGCCGGTAACGCCGAGGAGGGCCGTGAGCCGATGACCGAGGCCGAGTTGGAGAAGCTCTTCCTGTCGCTGGCGTGAGGCGGCTCAGTGGGCCGGCCGCTTGATGATCGTGAGCGACTGGTCGATCTTCTTGAACTTGGTGAAAGTGTCTGCGGGAACGCCGAACACCACGCTGAGAACATCTGGCGGCAGCTTGCTGATGGATGCGCCGATGCCGATGTCGTCTTCGCCCTCCTGCGTGCTGGCGTTGAACACGATCAGCAGGCTCAGATTCTCGGTGCCCTTGTTCTCGAAGTAGTGCAGTGAGCCCTGCGGCGCGAACACCACGTCGCCGACGTTGGCCTCGAACTGCTCGGCGTGCCCCAGCGGGTCGAGCAGGGTCCAGGTCGCCACGCCGGCCGTGATGACATTGATCTCCCAGGCGCTGGGGTGCCAGTGCGGTTCGCGGATGCCGCCGGGTTCCAGGGTGACCATCACGACGCTGGCTTCCTGCCCGGTCAGGATCGGCCAATTGCCCTCGTAGGCCTGGCGCAGCGTGCCGCCCTCGAACTGGGTGGGCGCCAGGGCGCCGAGGTGGAACATGTGCGGCTGCGCGGTGTTCAGTTCGGCCGGGATGCGTGGGTTGCCGAACCGGGCGGCGTTGTCGGTCATGGTTGCGTCCTGAGTGTCGTTGCGGGACAACGGGGATGAGAACGCGCGGTCGGCGCTTGCGCCGGCTATCGCCGCAACCCCGACTGCGCCCGCGCCGCCGAGCATCGTCCGTCGATTGATCATCATGCGGACAGGTTCGTCGTCGCCCCGCTCGTTGTCGTCAGCGCTGGCACCCAACTGCGTCTTCCGGCTGGCTGCAATACGGAATGGGTGCCTGCAGTAGCGACTTTTGCCTGGTCAGAGCCGACGATTGAGTCAGTCCGAAAGCGGACGAGCCCTTCGACAGAAAGCGCCGATCATGAAGAACCCCATCAAGTTCATCGCCCCCGCAATGGCCGCGGCCGGCATCGCCGGCGCCCTCCTGCTGGCGCCGATCGCCAGCGCCGACACTGATCCGCTGATCCCCAACGGAACCGATCCGCATTCGTCGTACGTGTTGGGCGAGCACTTCTCCAACCACGACGAGGCCAACCAGAGCTCGGGCTACCTGGATACGTCGTTCTGATCCCGCCCAGTCGGCACGGCTCCGTCCGCCACCCACTGCGGGTGGCGGACGGAGCCGTTTCTGGTCGGGTGGGTCAGAAGCGCCGGACGAAATCCAGTGCGGTGGCGGCGACGTCGCGCCACCCGTTGTCGATGACCAGCGAGTGGCCGCGCCCCGGGATTTCGACGATCTCGGTGACGTTCGGGTTCTTCTGCTGCCGCTTGTAGGACGCGTTGGCGATGGCCCACGGCACGGTGTGGTCCTTCTCGCCCGAGATGATCAGCAGCGGACCACGTTCTGGGTTCTTGGTGTCGACCTTGGCCTCGGTGCCGGGGTGGAAGTTGGCGGTGGCGGCCTGGAAAAGGGGCAGGCCCGGGCCGGCGACCGAGTAGTTCTCGTAGAGGCTGTTCGACTCTTCCTCGGAGACCGCGTTGCCGAACCCGAACCGGAACTGCTTGGGGGTCAAGCCGACCGCGCGGCCGCGGTTGAGCGGGTTGCCGAGCACGGGGAAAGCCGAGCGCAGCGCCGCGAGCGGCAACGGCAGCACCCCGCGGAACGGCGCGGGGTCGATCGCGACCGCCACCTTGGCGAGGCCGAGGCCCGCCAGTTTCTGGGTGATCAATCCGCCGAACGAATGGCCGATGATGATGGGCTCGCGATCGAGGGCGCGGATGACGTCGGCGTAGTGCTGCGTGATGTCGCCGACGCCCTTGTGTGCGAAGACCGACGGATCGCGACGGGCGTCGGCCACGGTCGCCGGGTCGTCCGGCCAACCGGGGGCGAGGGTCACGAAGCCCTGCTCCTCGAACAACGTCCGCCAGTTGTCCCAGCTGTTCGGCAGCAGCCACAAGCCGTGGACGAACACGACGGGCTGCCGTCCTGAGCGGTTGGCGCGGTCGATGTCGGCCTGTTCGGTCGGGGTGATGGTCATGGCGTCTCCTTGAAGTAGAAAGAACGGTCGTTCTTCTCGGTGTAACCGTCGACGGCCGGGATGTGTTCCCGAATTCAGAAAGAACGTTCTAGCTTGCGAGTACGCTGGGGTTATGGATACCGCGGAACCGGCTCTGCGCCCACGTGAGCGGCTGCTCCGGGTCGCGGCGGAGCTGTTCTACCGCGAAGGCATCCACGCCGTCGGCGTCGACCGGATACTCGCCGAAGCGGGCGTCACGCGCGCCACGATGTACCGCCACTTCGCAGGCAAGGAAGGCCTCGTCGAGGCGTACCTCGGCCTCGAGGACGAGACCATTCGCGGCTACTTCCGCGACGCCGCGGCCACCGCCGGCCCGGATACCGACATGCTGGAGCTGGTGATCGACGGCATCGCCGAAGACATCGCGAGGTACCACACCCGCGGTTGTCCGTTCATCAACGCCGCCGCCGAGTACCCCGCGCCGGACAGCCCGGTACGGCAACTCATCGCCCGGCACCGCAACTGGTTTCGCGGTGCGCTGCAGGACGCGGCCGGCGGCCGTGCCAACCCTGAGCAGATCGCGGCATCGCTCGTGCTGCTGCGGGACGCCGCGCTGGTCGGCGGATACCTCGACGGAATCGACTCGACCAAGACCGCCTTCGTCAGGGCCGCCCGGCAGGCCGCCGGTATCTCTGCGTGATGCCCGGCCTGTTGCCCACCTAATACCCATTCCCAACCCGTAAGCTCGATTATGTGCAGCGACGGATCATGGGAATCGAGACCGAGTTTGGCGTGACCTGCACTTTTCATGGTCATCGCCGGCTCAGCCCTGACGAGGTAGCGCGGTATCTGTTCCGGCGAGTGGTGTCGTGGGGCCGCAGTTCCAACGTGTTCTTGCGAAACGGTGCGCGGCTGTACCTCGATGTGGGCAGCCACCCCGAGTACGCGACCGCCGAATGCGACAACCTCGCGCAGCTCGTCACGCACGACCGCGCCGGCGAGCGCGTGCTCGAAGACCTGCTGGTCGACGCCGAGCAGCGGCTCGCCGACGAGGGCATCGGCGGCGACATCTACCTGTTCAAGAACAACACCGACTCGGCGGGCAACTCCTACGGCTGCCACGAGAACTACCTGATCGTGCGGGCCGGCGAGTTCTCCCGGATTTCGGACGTGCTGTTGCCGTTCCTGGTCACCCGCCAGTTGATCTGCGGCGCGGGCAAGGTGCTGCAGACCCCGAAGGCCGCGACGTTCTGTCTGAGCCAGCGCGCCGAGCACATCTGGGAGGGTGTCTCCAGCGCGACCACGAGATCACGCCCCATCATCAACACCCGCGACGAGCCGCACGCCGACGCCGAGAAGTACCGCCGGCTGCACGTCATCGTCGGCGACTCCAACATGTGCGAGTCCACCACCATGCTCAAGGTGGGCAGCGCCTCGCTGGTGCTGGAGATGATCGAGGCGGGCGTGCCGTTCCGGGACTTCTCGCTGGACAACCCGATTCGGGCCATCCGCGAGGTCAGCCACGACCTGACCGGCCGACGTGCCGTGCGGCTGGCCGGCGGGCGGCAGGCCTCGGCCCTGGACATCCAGCGTGAATACCACTCGCGTGCCGTCGATTACCTGCAGACCCGCGAGCCGAACGTGCAGCTCGAGCAGGTCGTCGACCTGTGGGGCCGCCAGCTCGACGCCGTCGAGAGCCAGGACTTCGCGAAGGTCGACACCGAGATCGACTGGGTGATCAAGCGGAAGTTGTTCCAGCGGTACCAGGATCGCTACAGCATGGAGCTGTCCGACCCCAAGATCGCGCAGCTGGACCTGGCCTACCACGACATCAAGCGCGGACGCGGCGTGTTCGATCTGTTGCAGCGCAAGGGATTGGCCGCCCGCATCACCACCGACGAGGAGATCGACGCGGCGGTCAACACCCCGCCGCAAACCACCCGGGCCAAGCTGCGCGGCGAATTCATCACCGCCGCACAGGAAGCCGGGCGCGACTTCACCGTCGACTGGGTGCACCTGAAGCTCAACGACCAGGCGCAGCGCACGGTGCTCTGCAAGGACCCGTTCCGGTCGGTCGACGAGCGGGTGAACCGGCTGATCGCCAGCATGTGACGGGCGCGTCCCGCACAGCGGGCGCGCCGGTAACCGGACGGCGCACAGCAACCACTTAGTCTGTTGGACGTGGCGACGTCCAAGGTTGAGCGGTTGATGAACCTCGTCATTGCGCTCCTGTCCACCCGTAGCTATCTGTCCGCGGAGCAGATCCGGGCCAACGTCACCGGCTACCAGGACCCGCCGACCGACGAGGCGTTCTCCCGGATGTTCGAGCGCGACAAGAACGAGCTGCGCGACCTCGGCATCCCGCTGGAGACCGGGCGCGCCTCGATGATGGACGTCAACGACGGCTACCGCATCAACCGCACCGCCTACGAGCTGCCGCCCGTCGAGCTGACGGGCGACGAACGGGCCGTCGTCGCGATCGCCACCCAGCTGTGGGAATCGCAGGAGATGGTCACTGCCACGCAGAGCGCGCTGCTCAAGCTGCGGGCGGCCGGCGTGGACGTCGACGCGCCCGACGCCGGCGTCGCGATCACCACCGGAACCACGCAGGGGCTGCGCGGTTCCGAGGAGGCCCTGGGAATTCTGTTGTCCGCCATCGACTCCGGCCGTGCCGTGCAGTTCGCGCACCGCCCCAACCGGAGCTCGCCATACGTCGACCGCACCCTCGAGCCCTGGGGTGTGGTCACCTACCGCGGCCGGTGGTACGTCGTCGGCCACGACCGCGATCGCAACGACGCGCGCACCTTCCGGGTGTCGCGCATCGCCGGCGAGGTGCGCGCCGTCGGACCCGACCACGCCGTCACGCGGCCCGAGGGCGTCAACCTGCGGGACATCGTGCACCGCGCGGTCGCCGAGTGGCCGGCCGGCGAGCAGGCCCGCATCTGGGTCGCCGAGGGGCGGGCGACGGCGTTGCGCCGGCAGGCCGTCAGCACGTCACCCAGTACGCGCGGCGGGCGCAGCGGCGACGAGATCGTCATCGACATCGGCATGGTCGACCGGCTGGCCCGGGAGGTCGCCGGCTACGGCGCCGACGCCGTGGCCTTGGAGCCGAAATCTTTGCGGGACAACGTGATCGGTCGGTTGCGTGCGCAGGCGGGGGAGAGCCTTCACAAGTGAGCAACGTATCCACCCGCCTCGTGCGGCTGCTGAACATGGTCCCGTATTTCCAGGCCAATCCGCGGGTCAGCCACACCAAGGCCGCCGCTGATCTCGGCGTGACGCGCAAGCAGCTGGAAGCCGACCTCTGGCAGCTGTTCGTCTGCGGACTGCCCGGTGGGGGTCCCGGGGAACTGATCGACCTCGACTTCGAGGGCGACACCATCGAGGTGATCTTCTCGGCGGGGATGGACCGGGCACTGCGACTCACCTCGCCGGAGGCCACCGGTGTGCTGATGGCGCTGCGCGCGCTGGTCGACGTACCCGGTGTGGTGGATCCCGACGTGGCACGCAGCGTGATCGCCAAGATCGAGGCCGCTGCCGGGACCGCCGGCGCAACGGCCGCGGCGGTACCGGCCCCGGATGTCACCGGCGACGTCGAGAACAAGGCGACCGCGACGGTGCGGGCCGCGGTCCGCGACAAGCGCGCGTTGTCCCTCGAGTACTACTCCGCGTCGCATGACACCGTCTCGCAACGCATCGTCGACCCGATCCGGGTGGCCCTGATCGGTGACCACAGCTACCTCGAGGCGTGGTGCCGCACCGCCGAGGGGGTGCGGCTGTTCCGCTTCGACCGCGTCGTCGACGCCACCGCGCTGGACGAACCCGCCGCACCGCCGGCGCCCGCGGTGCAGGCCGGCCCGGACACGTCGCTGTTCTCCGCGGAGACCGCGGATCCGACACTCCCGGTGGCGACGCTGCTGATCGACGAGTCCGCGGCGTGGATGTTCGACTACTACCCGCTGGCGGTGCAGCGCGAGATTCCCGACGGCAGCTGGGAAGCCACCATGAGTTACGCGTCGACCGACTGGATGGCCCGGTTCGTCCTCGGTTTCGGTTCGGCGGTCCGGGTCCTGGACCCGCCGGCACTCGCCGACCGGGTGCGGGAGTCCGCGGTCGCGGCGCTGGCGGCATATGAACCCGGCCTTGGCGAGTAGACTCGGCCTCAACTTCTGGAGGTGACCCAAATTGGGCGGTTTGCAACCGTGGCACTGGTTGATCGTCATCGCGGTGTTCGTGCTGCTCTTCGGTGCGAAGAAACTGCCGGACGCCGCGCGTTCGCTTGGTAAGTCGATGCGCATCTTCAAGTCCGAATTGAAGGAAATGCAGTCGGACGGCACGACGGAGCAGCAGCCTGCGCCGCGTCCGATCACTGCTGAGCGCGTCGAGAACCCGGCACCTGCACCGCAGGCCGCGCCGGACGCCGCGGACAAGCACCCGGCCTGACCTTTGCCGTGATCCCGCCGCGGGCCCAGTGCACGCGGCGGTCGGCCTCTTTCAACTCACGTGCCAATATCTGGAATCTTCCGAAAGCTTGACCCGCGCCGTCGACGGTCGCGGGTCAATCCTGACGGCACCATGTCGCTCGTCGATCACCTCGAGGAGCTCCGGACCCGGCTGCTGATCGCCGTCATCGCGGTCCTGTTGACGACCGTCGTCGGCTTTCTCTGGTACGGCCACAGCTTCTTCGGATTCCCCAGTCTCGGTGACTGGCTGCGCGGCCCGTACTGCTCGCTGCCGGCGTCATCGCGAGCGTCGATCGCGCCCGACGGCGAGTGCCGGCTGTTGGCCACCGCGCCGTTCGACCAGTTCATGCTGCGTCTGAAGGTCGGCATGGCGGCGGGCATCATCCTGGCCTGCCCGGTCTGGCTCTACCAGATCTGGGCTTTCATCACCCCGGGCCTCTACAAGAAGGAACGGCGCTTCGCGTCGTTGTTCGTCGGCGTCGGCGCGCTGCTGTTCGTGTCCGGTGCGGTCCTGGCCTACGTGGTGCTGTCCACGGCCCTGTCGTTCCTGTTGACCGTCGGCAGCGACGTGCAGATCACCGCACTGTCCGGTGAGCAGTACTTCGGCTTCCTGATCAACCTGCTGATTGTGTTCGGCATCAGCTTCGAGTTCCCGCTGCTGATCATCATGCTGAACCTGGTCGGGGTGCTCACCTACGAGAAACTCAAGGCCTGGCGCCGCGGGCTGATCTTCGGTCTGTTCGTGTTCGCGGCGTTCGTGACGCCCGGCTCGGATCCGTTCTCGATGCTGGCGCTGTCGCTGGCGCTGACCGTGCTGCTGGAGATGTCGATCCAGGTGGCGCGGCTGCACGACCGGCGCAAGGCCCGGCGCGAAGCCGAGACCGTGCCCGACGACGAAGCCGCCCCGATCGGGCCCGTCGAACCCATCGATGCGCCATCTGCCGTGCCCACCCCGACCCGGCTGACCATCGATGACGACGCCACCTGACCCGCAGGACGTGACCCCGATCGAACCGGGGCCGCAGCTCCGCGACTTCGCCGCCGGCCTGTCATTCACCCTTGATCCGTTCCAGACCGAGGCCTGCGTGGCGCTCGAGAACGGTCGCGGCGTCCTGGTGTGCGCCCCGACGGGTGCCGGCAAGACCGTGGTCGGCGAGTTCGCGGTGCATCTGGCGCTGGCCGCCGGGCGCAAGTGCTTCTACACCACTCCGATCAAGGCGCTGAGCAACCAGAAGCACAACGATCTGGTGGCCCGCTACGGCGCCGAACGCATCGGCCTGCTCACCGGTGATCAGGCGATCAACGGCGATGCCGACATCGTGGTGATGACCACCGAAGTGCTGCGCAACATGCTGTACGCCGATTCTCACGCGTTGCACGGCCTGGCCTTTGTCGTCATGGACGAGGTGCACTTCCTGGCCGATCGCATGCGCGGCGCGGTGTGGGAGGAAGTGATCCTGCATCTGCCCGACGAGGTCCGGCTGGTCAGCCTGTCGGCGACGGTGAGCAACGCCGAGGAGTTCGGCGGCTGGATCCAGACCGTTCGTGGTGACACCACCGTCGTCGTCGATGAACACCGCCCGGTGCCGCTGTGGCAGCACATGCTCGTGGGCAAGCGGCTCTTCGATCTGTTCGACCTGTCCAAGGGCGCGGCCCCCGGCAAGGGGAAGGCCCGCGTCGACCCGGAGTTGTTGCGGCACATCGCGCATCGCCGCGAGGCGGACCGGCTGATGGACTGGCAGCCGCGCGGGCGTGGCCGAGATGGCCATCGTGGTCGGCCAGCCATGTACCGGCCGCCCAGCCGGCCCGACGTCATCGGCACGCTCGACCAGGCCGGGCTGCTGCCGGCCATCACGTTCGTGTTCTCCCGCGCCGGGTGCGACGCCGCGGTCAAGCAGTGCCTGCGGTCCGCGGTGCGGCTGACGAACAAGACCGAGCGCGACCGGATCGCCGAGATCGTCGACCGGCGCTGCGCCGATCTGGCCGAGTCCGATCTGGCGGTGCTGGACTATCACGAGTGGCGCGAAGGCCTGCTGCGCGGCCTGGCGGCCCACCACGCCGGCTTGCTGCCGGTGTTCCGGCACACCGTCGAGGAGCTGTTCACCGCCGGCCTGGTCAAGGCCGTCTTCGCTACGGAGACACTGGCTTTGGGCATCAACATGCCGGCCCGCACCGTGGTGCTGGAACGCCTGGTCAAATACAACGGCGAGCAGCACGCCCCGTTGACGCCGGGGGAGTACACGCAGCTGACCGGTCGCGCCGGGCGCCGCGGCATCGACGTCGAGGGCCACGCCGTCGTGCTGTGGCACGCCACCGACGAGATGGCCGACCCGGCCCAGGTCGCCGGTCTGGCGTCGACCCGAACGTTCCCACTGCGCAGTTCCTTCGCGCCGTCGTACAACATGACGATCAACCTGGTGCAGCACATGACGCCGGCCGCGGCGCACCGACTGCTCGAGCAGTCGTTCGCGCAGTACCAGGCGGACCGGTCGGTCACCGGGCTGGTGCGCGGCATCAAGCGCGGTGAGCGGATGCTCGCCGAGATCGCAGCCGAGCAGGGTGACGACTGGGAGTCGGTGCTCGAGTACGCGCGGCTGCGGGCCGGCATCACCGAACGCGAGCGGGCGCAGTCCCGAGCCGGTCGCCTGACACGGCGCAAGGGCATCAACGACGCGCTGGCCGCCCTGAAGCGCGGCGACGTCATCGCCATCGGCCTGGGCCGCCGCAGCGGACTGGCCGTGGTGCTGGAGCCGGCGTACGACGCCGACGACCCCCGCCCGCTGGTACTGACCGAACATCGTTGGGCCGGAAGGATTTCCGCGGCCGACTACGCGGGAACGTCGCAGCGTCTGGGTAGCATGTCGCTGCCCAAGCGGGTGGAACACCGCCAGCCGAAGGTGCGCCGGGACCTGGCGTCGGCGCTGCTGTCGGCGGCCGAAGCGCTCGATGTGCCGTCGGTGCGCCGTAGCCGTGGCGCCACCGAGGCCACACCGGACATCGACCCGGAGCTGGCCCGTCTGCGCGAGCAGGTGCGCCGTCACCCCGCGCATCAACTGCCCGACCGCGAAGCCCGAGTGCGCGCCGCCGAGCGCTACCTGCGCATCGAACGCGACAACGACCAGACCCAGCAGAAGGTCGCCGCGGCCACCAACTCCCTGGCCCGCACCTTCGACCGCATCGTGTCGCTGCTCAGCGAGCGCGGCTTCATCGAAGGCGTCGACGGCGAGCCGGCGGTGACCGACGACGGGCGGCTGCTGGCCCGGATCTACAGCGAGAGCGACCTTCTGGTCGCCGAGTGCCTCCGCGGCGGGGTGTGGGACGACCTGAACCCGGCCGAGCTGGCCGCGGTGGTGTCGGCGGTGCTGTTCGAGTCACGCGGCGACGGCCCGACCGTGCCGCCGGGTGCCGAGCAGGCGACCGACGAGGTGCGTCGCGCGCTGGCGAAGACCCGCAGGCTGTGGACCGACATCCGGGGCGACGAGCGCCGGCACCGGTTGCCGTTCAGTCGCGAACCCGATGCCGGCTTTGTCGCCGCCATGTACAGCTGGGCGACCTACGGCGACCTGACCGCGGCGCTGCTGATGTCCGACAACGGCAACGGAAATGCGCTTCCCGCAGGTGATTTCGTGCGCTGGTGCCGTCAGGTGCTGGACCTGCTGGACCAGGTGCGGCTCGCCGCGCCGGCGCCGCAGCTGCGGGTGACGGCCAAGCGGGCCATCGGGGCCGTGCGTCGCGGCGTCGTCGCCATCGACTCCATGTGACCGCGGGCCGGCTCAGGCCAGGCTGAGATCCAGCCAGTCGTCGACCATGAACCGGTCGCCGCGCGCCACGATGGTGGCGCCCCCGTGGCCGGCATAGTGCGCGGGCACCACGGCCGCCCGCCGCCGGGATGCCTCGGTGAACACCCGCTTGCGGGTCACGGTCGCCTCGGCCGCGTTGACGTCGAACGCGCACGGATCATCCGGCCGCGGAATCTGGATGGGGCAGTGCGTCAGGTCGCCGACGAACACCGCCGGCTTACCGGCATCGAGCCACAGCACCGACGATCCGGGCGTGTGGCCGGGTGCCGGCCGCAGCCACACCGAGTCGCTCAGCTGGTAGTCGCCGGAGAACTGCACGGTCTGGTCCGCCACCGGGATGACGCTGTCCTCGAACACCGTTCGCATCTCGTCGGTGGTCTCGGGGTTGTCAGGCGCGAAGAACCGGTAGTCGGCCTCGGGCATCAGGTACCGGGCGTTGGGGAACGTCGGTACCCAGGCGCCGTCGACCAGTTGGGTGTTCCAGCCGACGTGATCGGTGTGCAGGTGCGTGTTGAGGACGACGTCGACGTCGGCCGGGTCGATGCCCGCGGCCCGCATGGTGTCGAGGAACGGCGTGTTGAGGTGATCGAGCGGCAGCATGTGCGGCCGGTGCCGGTCATTGCCCGCGCCGGTGTCGATGACGATGGTGAGCCCGTCCACCTGCAGCACCCAGCTCTGGATCGCGATCCGGAACAGGTCGGTCTCGGGGTTCCAGAACCGGGGGGCCAGCAGCTCGGCCTCGGCGTGCCAGGCCTCCGGCGGCGTCGACGGCCACAGCGTGGTGGGGATCTGAACCTGGGTTTCCGCGACGCGGGTCAAGATGGCGTTGCCGAGCCGGATTTGGTCCGTCATACCGCGAGACTAAGGCCGGCCGGGTCAGGCGATGCCCAGACACGCGCCCCGCGTGCGGGTCATCCAGGAACGGTGACACCGGTAGTGTGGTTGACCAGCAGCTCGGATGACGTCCGAGTAGTAGAGCACCGAGGGAGAGACGATGAGCGGTCCAGAGGGAACTGATCCGTCACAGCAGTGGCAAGGTCAGCAGCCCGCTTGGGGTCAGCCGGCGTCCGGCGCCGAGCAGCCGACCACTGCCGCCCCGGCGTGGGGGCAGCAGCCGGCCTACAACCCGGAGCAGTACCAGCAGCAGTACCCGGCGGTGCAGCCCGGCGCCGCGCAGCCTGGGGCACAGCAGGTTCCGGGCTACCCGCAGCAGCAGTACCCGGGTTACCCGCAGCAGGGCTACCCGCAGCAGGGCGCCTACGGTCAGCCGCAGTACGGCCAGCCGGGTCAGTACGGTCAGCCGCAGTACGGCCAGCCGGGCGCCTACGGTCAGCCGCAGTTCGGTGAGGGTGCCGCGGGTCAGCAGTTCGATCAGCAGTTCGGCGCCCCGGCCGCCAAGAAGGCCAGCAGCAAGACCCTGCTGATCATCGGTGGGGTCGTGGCCGCGGTCGTCGTCGCGGTCGTCGGTGTCCTCGGGTTCCTGTGGCCGGGCTTCTTCGTCACCACCAAGCTCGACATCAACGCCGCGCAGTCGGGCGTGCAGAAGATCCTGACCGACGAGACCAACGGCTACGGCGCCAAGAACGTCAAGGACGTCAAGTGCAACAACGGCAGCGATCCTGAGGTCAAGTCCGGGCAGACGTTCGACTGCGACGTGAACATCGACGGCACCAAGCGCACCGTCAAGGTCACCTTCAAGGACGACAAGGGCACCTACGAGGTCGGCCGCCCGAAGTAGTTCCACTCAACTCTCACCAGGCCCAGGCCGGAACCTCTACGTCACATATGACACGGGGGTTCCGGCCTGAGTCGTTTACGCCGTCGAGCGTGCGGCTGGATCGCCCCACCGAGCAGATCTGCGATCTGACGGCACACTCGTCGCATGAACCGGCGGATTACAGCTTGTCGAGCGCCTTCTGCAGCCGCGCGACCGAATTGGTGACGCCGTACTTGCCGGCCAGGTCGGCCACGCGCTGCGGGTCGCGGGCAGCCAGCGGCAGGGCGTCGGATTCCGTCGACAGGGACACCGGCGCGTCGGTCGCGACGAGGACGACGGGCAGCGCGGCCGTGATGTAGTCCGCCGCGGCCAGCAGTTTCTTGCGTTGCGCCGCAGCCATTTTGGAGGTCGGGTCCTGCGCGGCCGCCTCGATCGCGGCCAGGGAACCGTAGGTCTGCAGCAGGGTCGCCGCGGTCTTCTCGCCGATGCCGGCGACGCCCGGCAGACCGTCGGACGCATCGCCGCGCATCAGGGCGAGTTCGGCGTATGCCGCGCCGGCGCGATCCAGCGGGACGCCATAGTTCTCGGCGACCTCGGCGGGCCCGTACAGCACCGCCTTGGCCAGGCCGCGACCGATATAGAACACCCTGATTCCAGGTCCGTCGTCACTGGCCAGCTGCAGCAGGTCGCGGTCACCGCTCACCACGATGGCGGGGTCGGTCTGCTCCCGGGTCGCCAGCGTGCCCAGCACATCGTCCGCCTCGAAACCTGCTGCGCCGGCGGTGGCAATGCCGAACGCGTCGAGCAGCTCCATGATCATGGCGACCTGGGGCGTCAGATCGTCGGGCACTTCCTCGAGGTCGGGCTCACCGTCCGGATGCTCCTCGAGTACCCGGTGTGCCTTGTAGGACGGGATCAGGTCGACGCGCCACTGCGGCCGCCAATCCAGGTCCAGGCACACCACCAGGCGGCCGGGACGATGCTGGGTGACCAGGGCCGCGATGTTGTCGATGAAGCCGCGGACCGCGTTCACGGGACGGCCGTCGGGCGCGGTGATCGAGGACGGGACCCCGAAGTACGACCGGAACCACATGCTGGCGCCGTCGAGCAGGAGGATCGGCTGGTTCATGTTCAGGCCCGCCTGTCACGGGTGTCGGTCAGCATCGCACTAGCCTATTGCTATGCGGGCGAGCGAAGTGACGGGGAATGTGACAGCTGGTCGATTCAACACCGACGTCTATGCCGCGCGCCTGCGCTCGGCCGCCGCGGCCGCCCAGGCCGCCGGCCTGGCCGGGCTCGTCATCACGCCGGGTTACGACCTCCGGTATCTGGTGGGGTCGCGGGCGCAGACCTTCGAACGGCTGACGGCGCTCGTGGTGCCGGCTGATGGTTCGACGCCGACGGTCGTCGTGCCGCGGCTGGAGCTGGCGTCGCTGAAGGAGTCGGCGATCCTGGAACTGGGCCTGGCAGTGCAGGATTGGGTCGACGGCGACGACCCCTACGCGCTGGTCGCCGCGGCGCTGCCGGGCAGTGCCGTCGCGGTGACCGACGCGATGCCCGCACTGCACCTGCTGCCGCTGGCGTCGGTCCTCGGCGCGGTGCCGGTGCTGGCCACCGACGTGCTGCGGCAGTTGCGAATGATCAAGGACGCCAGTGAGATCGACGCCCTGACGAAGGCCGGTGCGGCCATCGACCGCGTCCACGCGCGGGTGCCCGAGTTCCTGGTGCCGGGCCGCACCGAAGCCGACGTCGCCGCGGATATCGCCGAAGCGATTGTCGCCGAAGGGCATTCGGAGGTGGCGTTCATCATCGTCGGCTCCGGACCGAACGGTGCCGACCCGCATCACGAATGCTCCGACCGCGAATTGCAGGTCGGGGACATCGTCGTCGTCGACATCGGCGGGCCCGTCGAGCCCGGCTACAACTCGGACTGCACCAGGACATACAGCATCGGTGAACCCGATCCCGCGGTGGCACAGCAGTATTCGGTGCTGCAACGCGCGCAGGCTGCCGCCGTGGCCGCGGTCCGGCCCGGGATGACCGCCGAGCAGATCGATGCCGCGGCCCGCGACGTCCTGGCCGCCGAGGGGCTGGCCGAGGTGTTCGTCCACCGCACCGGCCACGGCATCGGACTGTCGGTCCACGAGGAGCCGTACATCGTGGCGGGCAACGCCCTGACGCTCGAGCCCGGCATGGCGTTCAGCGTCGAGCCCGGTGTGTATTTCGCGGGGCAGTGGGGCGCGCGGATCGAGGACATCGTCGTCGTCACCGACGACGGCTGCGTGTCGATGAACAACCAGCCGCACGAATTGGTGGTTGTCCCGGTTTCATAGCGGGCTGTTGTCAAGATCGGCTAAGAAAGACAAGATCGACGCCATGGCTGAAATCCGCCGTGGCCGCACGGGACGTGCCGCCAAACTGGCAACCCTTCCCGCCGGGATCGCGGGCCGCGCCGTCCTGGGCGTCGGCAAGCGTATGGCCGGCAAGTCGAAAGAGGACGTCAACGCCGAGCTCGTCGAGAAGGCCGCCGAACAGCTGTTCCAGGTGCTGGGGGAGCTCAAGGGCGCGGCCATGAAGCTGGGACAAGCGCTTTCGGTCATGGAGGCCGCCATCCCACCGGCGTATGCCGAGCCCTATCGCGAAGCCCTGACCAAGCTCCAGAGCGACGCCCCGCCGCTGCCCGCCGAGAAGGTGCACCGCGTACTCGATGCCCAGCTGGGCACCAAGTGGCGTGAGCGTTTCCAGTCCTTCGACGACACGCCCGTTGCCTCCGCCAGCATCGGTCAGGTACACAGCGCGGTGTGGAGCGACGGCCGCCGCGTCGCGGTCAAGGTGCAGTACCCGGGTGCCGACGAAGCCGTGCGTGCCGACCTCAAGACGCTGCGCATGCTGACCACACTGTTCAAGCAGGTGGTTCCGGGCGCCGACGTCAAGAGCATCATCGACGAGCTCATCGAGCGCACCGAGGAAGAACTGAACTACCGCATCGAGGCGGACTATCAGCGGGCGTTCGCCAAGGCTTTTGCGGGCGATCCGCAGTTCTACGTCCCGGCGGTCGTCGCGTCGTCACCCAAGGTTGTCATCACCGAATGGATGGAGGGCCGCAAGCTCTCCGAGATCATCGCGGGCGGCACGGAAGACGAGCGCAACAAGTGTGCGCACCTGTTGCTCGAGGTCACCATCAGCGCCCCGTATCGCTGCGGGCTGCTCCACGTGGACACCCACCCCGGCAATTTCATGCTGCTCGACGACGGCCGGTTCGGTGTCATGGACTTCGGTGCCGTTGCGGTTCACGAGGGTGGTCTGCCGCGCGCGACCGGTCCCATTCTGCGGCTCGCGCGCGACGAGAAGTGGGAGGAGATGACGGCGTATCTGCGCGAGGAAGGCTTCATCCCCGCCGGGGCCACCGTCTCTCACGAAGAGATCAACGCCTACCTGCTGCCGTACATCGAGCCGTTGCGTCACGAGAGCTTCCACTTCAGCCGCAGATGGTTGCAGGGCATCGCCGCCACCGCCGCGGACATCCGTAGCGAGCAGTTCGCCGCCACGTTCAAGACCAGCCGCCAGCTGAACCTGCCGCCGAACTATCTGATGATGTTCCGGGTGCTCGGCGGTCTGCTCGGCATTGCCGCGCAGCTGGACGCGACCATCAACTACGCCGAGATCGTCGACAAGTGGGTGCCCGGGTTCCGCGAGGACTGACGAGTTCGGCGCGGCAACGCCGGAGTCGTTGCGGCTGGTGAAACGTCTTGTTGGGCAACAAATTTGACCTCATTGGTCACTTTCGGCACAGGCGTCCCAAACTGCGGAAATTTGTCGGTGGTTCGAACTAGTGTTCGAGTATGGGATTGACCGATCCAGCCGCTGTCGAGGAGGCCTACGCCGCCTACGAAGCTGCGCACGCTCGGCTCGCGTCCCTGGACTACACCGGCCTGGATGTGCGGACATTGTTGGAATTGAAGTCCCGCCGTGAAACCCTGAAGTGCGCCGCCGAGGCCGTGGATCACCGGATTTTGGTTGTGGCGCAGTCTCAGGTCACGGCCCGAGAGCTTGGCGCGAAAAATTGGGCCGAAGTGCTGCGTACCCGGTTACGCCTGGACAGCACTGAAGCCAACCGCCAGGTCCGCGACGCCCAGCATTTGGCGCCCCGCACCGGGTTGACCGGGGAGCCGTTGCCGCCGCTGTGGGAGTTCGCCGCCGCGGCCCAGGCCGAGGGCATGATCAACACCGAGCACGTGAAGGTGATCGGCCAGTTCATCAACAAACTCCCCGGGTGGGTCGACCCCACCACCAATGGACAGTTCGAGCAGTCCCTGGTTGCTGGTGCGCGGCACCAGACCCCGGAAGAACTGCGTGCCGCGGCTGAGGCGCTGCTCTACCTGCTCGATCAGGACGGGCCGCTACCCGATGATGCCGAACGCGCCCGCAAACGCAGCTTCCGCATCGGCAAACAACAACCCGACGGCATGTCCAAAGTGGACGGCTGGCTCGACCCCGAAGCACGCGCCACCCTCGAAGCAGTCCAAGACAAACTCGGCGCCCCCGGCATGTGCAACCCCGCCGACCCCACACCGTGCCAGTCCGGTACGCCCACCCAGGCCCAGATCGACAACGACACCCGCAGCGCCGACCAACGCAACCACGACGCCCTCGCCGCCATGGGCCGCATCGCCCTCGGAACCGACCTCGGCGACCACAACGGCCTACCTGTCGTCATCGCGGCCACCTGCACTGTCGCCGAATTGGAGCGCGGCACCGGCCACGCACTCACCCTCACCGGCAGCCGGTTACCGATCTGCGATCTCATCCGCATGGCTGCCCGCGGCGCCGACCACTACCTCGTCGTCTTTGACGACCACACCGAACAACCGCTGTACATGGGCCGAGCGCGTCGCACCGCCACTGTGGCGCAACGATTCGCCCTCTTCGCCCGCGACCTGGGCTGCACCAAACCCAACTGCACCGTCCCCGCCTCGCGTTCTCAGGCCCATCACGTCGACACCGACTGGCGCGATGATGGCCCCACCGACATCACCAACCTCGCCCTCGCCTGCGGCTGCGACAACCGCCTCGCCGACACCGGCGGCTGGAGCACCACCATGGCCAACGGCCGCGCCCACTGGACCCCGCCACCACTACTCGACGTCGGCCAACCCCGAACCAACCAATACTGGCACCCCACGCTCTACCCAGCCGAGAGCGGCGATGACGAGAGCGGCGAAAGTGACAGTCCCGCAAGCTAACCGGGGGTCGACGGCGCCCGGTGATACGGCAAGTCGGCGCGCTGCGGATGCCGCGCGTCCGGCCGACCGTGTCGGCATGCCCGCGTACCGTTGGCTGATGCCCGATTTCCTGGCCACGCCCCGCGACGGCTATGACCGTGCGGCCGCGCACTACGTCAGGCGCTTCCAAAACCATCTCGACGACAGGCCGGTGGACCGCGCCATGATCAATGCCTTTGCCGAACTGGTCACCAAGACGGGGAAGCCGCGCGTGCTGGACGTGGGGTGCGGCACCGGCGTGGCCACCGCGGCGCTCGCTGCGGCCGGCCTGGACGTCACCGGAATCGATCTGTCTCCCAACATGATCGCGCAGGCGCGGCAGCACAATCCGGGTCTGGAGTTCCGCATCGGGTCGATGCTCGACCTCGACGTGGCCGACGGCAGCGTCGGCGGGCTCTGCGCCTGGTACTCGATCATCCATGTCCCAGACGCGCACCTGCCGCGGGTTTTCGCCGAGTTCCACCGGGTCCTGGCGCCGGACGGCGTGCTGCTGCTGGCGTTTCAGGTCGGTGATGAGCCGCGGGTGCTGACGGACTTCGACGGCGAGCAGGTGGACTTGACGTTCATCCGCCGCAGGCCTGAGGCGGTCGCACAGCTGTTGTCGACCAGCGGGTTTCGCGTCTATGCCGAAACGGTCCGGCAACCCGATGACGCCGAATCGACGCCGCAGGCCTACCTCATTGCGCGTCGAGCAGCTTGATCAATCGCTTGGTCGCGACGAGCCGGAACGATGCGTCGAGCAGCTCCCGGACCTCGTCCCAGTCGACCTTCGCCGCGGTGAAGTCCAGCCCGAGCCAGCCTGAGGGGCCCATGTAGGCGGGATAGTAGAAGCGCGAATCCTGTTCCAGTGCTGCGCGGTCGGACTCGTCGACCTTGACCAGCAGTGAATGCGGGTAGGCGACCATTTCGCCCGTCGTCTTCGAATTGCCGCCGTACATCGCGAACATCTTGGGCGCGCAGAACACCGGCCGGCCCCACGACACTTTCTCGAAGGCCTCGGGGAAGCTCAGCGCGACCGCGCGCAGCTCTGCCAGGCCGGGGTCGTCATCGTCGAACATGATCGGATGCGGCACGTTGCCACGGTAACCCGCGGCGGCGCGGCGGGTGTCCAACCTTCGAGATGGCTGTGCGTCAGGTTCGCGATTCCTGTGCGGTCGATAATTGTCGCGCGTTATACATTCCGGATGACAGCGGGAAGATGCATTGGTCGGGTCGGGGGACTGGCGGTCGCCCTGGGAATCGGGACCGCGCTCGCGGGTTGGAGTGACTGCCCGGCCTGGGCAGACACCACAGGGGCGGGAACGGCAGGCGCAGGCACGACATCCCAGACATCCCAGACGGCAGCCGCGTCGTCGGACGCTCCGGCGAAGAAGGCGAAGAAGCAGCGCAAGCCCGCCAAGTCGAAGTCGAAGCCCGCCAACGAGGAACAGGCCGGCAAGCCGGACAAGAAGCGCGAGAAGTCCGCTGCTACGGACAAGGCTGCCACCGACAAGACCGCCACCGACAAGGCTGCCGCCGGGAAACCGGCGGCGGCCGAGCGCACCAAACCCGCGCCGCGGGTCGCAAGCCTCAAACACGAGGAGCAGCTGACGGCCGCTGCACCGGCCAAGGCCGCCGGCACCCCGACGGTCACCGCCGCCGTCGTCCCGCAAGCGAGTAATGAGCAGCCCACCGTCAAGGTGGCCGCGGTATCGACAGATCCCATCGCCAAACTCACCAGGGCGCTGCGGTCGCTTCAGGCGCCGGTATCGCCGCTCAGCTCGACATCGGTACTGGTGGCCCTGGCCGCGGTGCGCGACGAACTGGAACGCAAGACGCTCAAGCCCACCAGTGCCGTTGCGTCACAGCCGGTTTCGACGCTCGCCGACACCACGCCCAATGTGCTGGTGATCGGCGTCGACGGCACCAATCTGAGCCGGGTGCTGGCTGATCCGGCCAATGCCAACTTCTTCCAGCTCATGCAGGGCGGCACCACGGCGCCCGCGAGCATCGTCGGGCACACCACGATCAGCAATCCGTCATGGACCGCCATTCTGACCGGCGTCTGGGGCGAGAAGACCGGCGTCATCAACAACATCTTCAATCCGGCCGTCTACAACAAGTGGCCCACGGTGTTCGATCAGCTCGAGACGTTCAATCCGGGTATCCAGACCACGGCCATCGCGAACTGGGACGTCATCTCGGCCATCGCGGTGTCGGGTTCGGTCGGCGCCGACCACGTCGTCAACATCTCGCACATCGCGGGAGACTCCAACTGGTCACTCACCGACAACGCCGTCGGCGATGCGACCGAGGCTGCGATCGCCGCTGCCGACCCCAGCAAGCCGAACTTCGTGTTCAGCTACTTCGTCGGCGTCGACGAGAACGGGCACAACTACGGCGGCGCGTCCACGGCATACGCCGAGGCGGTGCGGAATGTCGACCGCAACATCGGCGAGATCATGCAGTCGGTCGACGACTGGGAAGCGGCGACCGGCGAGCAGTGGACCGTCATCGTCGTCACCGACCACGGTCACCAGGACAGCAAGGGCTTCGGCCACGGCTTCCAATCACCCAATGAGACATCGACTTTCGTCATCGCCAACAACCCGGATCTGTTCACCGCGGGCGGCGTCAACCTGAAGTACCAGATCGTCGACGTCACGCCGACGGTCGTGACGTTGTTCGGCGGTACGCCGTCGCTCAAGTCCGACGGCGTCTCCATCACGGGCCTCGGCGGCAGCACGGTCACGCCGATCGACGACGACGCGGCTCTGCGCGCCGCGGTGCTGGACGTGATCGGCAAGTACGGATACCCGAACATCGGCACCGATCTGAAACTCGGTGTGCGCACTGTCGCCGCGTCCGTGCCCTACTTCCTCAATCAGGCGTTCCAGCAGGTGACGGCGCAGCTGGAGTCGATCGCGGCACAGCACATCTTCGTCATCAGCCCGCTGGCACAGGCGCTGACCGTGCCCGTGCAGCTGGTCGGCAGCCTGACGTACGCGGCGACGAACGTCGTCGCGCAGGTCGTCGCCAGGCTGACCGGGGTCACCGGCGCCAGCCTCGTCCCGATCTTCATCCCGCCGCTGCCGCCGCTGGTGGGTACGGAGGATCCGCAGGCGCCGCTGAGTCCGGTGGCCGCGTGCACGGTCCTCGTGGCGTGCGGGCCGGCGTCGGGGATCATCGCGGCCTGACGTCGTACCCCTTCGCTAGCCTTACCGAGTGAGCTCACCCGACCCCGACGTGCGCCGGCAATGGCAGGAACTGGCCGAAGAAGTTCGCGGCCACCAGTTCCGCTACTACGTCAAGGACGCACCGATCATCTCCGATGGTGAGTTCGACAAGCTGCTGGGCCAGTTGCAGCAGCTGGAAGAGGCGTACCCCGAGCTGCGGACGCCGGATTCGCCGACGCAGCTGGTCGGCGGTGCCGGGTTTGCGACCGAGTTCGGCGAGGCGCAGCACCTGGAGCGGATGCTGTCGCTCGACAACGCCTTCAACACCGATGAGCTGACCGCATGGGCCGCGCGGCTCACCAACGAGTTGGGCCGCGACCTCGAGTACCTCTGCGAGCTCAAGGTCGACGGCGTCGCGCTGGCGCTCGTGTACCGCGACGGCAAGCTGGTCCGCGGCGCCACGCGCGGGGACGGCCGCACGGGTGAAGACGTCACGCTCAACGCCCGCACCATCACCGACGTCCCCGAGCAGCTGACCGGCACCGACGAATTCCCGGTGCCGGCAGTGCTGGAGGTCCGTGGCGAGGTGTACTTCCGCGTCGAGGATTTCGCCGCGCTCAATGCCAGCCTCGTCGAGGAGGGCAAGGCGCCGTTCGCCAATCCGCGCAACAGCGCGGCCGGGTCGTTGCGGCAGAAGAACCCGGCCGTCACGGCGCGCCGTCGGTTGCACATGATCTGCCACGGTCTGGGCTACACCGAAGGCTTCGAGCCGGCCTCGCTGCACGATGCCTACCGCGCGCTGCAGTCCTGGGGCCTGCCGGTGTCCGACCACACCACCCGCGTCACCGGCATCGCGGCCGTGGCCGAACGCGTCGCGTACTGGGGCGAGCACCGCCACGACGTCGATCACGAAATCGACGGTCTGGTGGTCAAATTGGACGACCGCACCCTGCAGCGCCGCCTCGGCGCCACCAGCCGGGCGCCCCGCTGGGCCATCGCGTACAAGTATCCGCCCGAGGAAGTCACCACCAAGCTGCTCGACATCCGGGTCAGCGTGGGCCGTACCGGCCGCGTCACGCCGTTCGCGTACATGGAGCCCGTCACGGTCGCGGGATCGACCGTCGGGCTCGCGACGCTGCACAACGCCACCGAGGTGAAGCGCAAGGGCGTGCTGATCGGCGACACCGTGGTGATCCGCAAGGCCGGTGACGTCATCCCCGAGGTGCTCGGCCCGGTCGTCGATCTGCGGGACGGCACCGAACGTGAATTCGTCATGCCCGCAACATGTCCCGAGTGCGGCAGCACGCTGGCGCCGTCCAAGGAGGGCGACGCCGACATCCGCTGCCCCAACACCCGGTCATGCCCCGCGCAGCTGCGTGAGCGGGTGTTCCATGTCGCGGGTCGTGGCGCCTTCGACATCGAGGGCCTCGGCTATGAGGCGGCCACCGCACTGCTGGCCGCGGGCGTGATCACCGATGAGGGCGACGTCTTCAACCTCACCGAAGACGACCTGCTGCGCACCAGCCTGTTCAAAACCCAGAAGGGTGAGCTCTCGGCCAACGGAGCAAGGCTGCTGGCCAATCTCGGCAAGGCCAAGCAGCAGCCGCTGTGGCGGGTGCTGGTGGCGTTGTCCATCCGGCACGTCGGCCCGACGGCGGCGCGGGCGCTGGCCGCCGAATTCGGTGACCTGCAAGCGATCACCGAAGCGTCCGAAGAGCGGCTGGCTGCTGTCGAGGGCGTCGGCCCGACCATCGCCGCCGCCGTGATCGACTGGTTCACCGTCGACTGGCACCGTGCCATCGTCGACAAGTGGCGCGCCGCAGGCGTACGGATGGCTGACGAACGCGATGCGAGCATCGAGCGCACCCTCGAGGGCCTGTCGATCGTGGTGACCGGCTCGCTGACTGGGTTCTCGCGCGACGAGGCGAAAGAGGCGATCCTGGTCCGCGGCGGCAAGGCGGCCGGTTCGGTGTCGAAGAAGACCGCCTACGTGGTGGCCGGCGACGCGCCAGGTTCCAAGTACGACAAGGCTGTTGAGCTCGGCGTCCCGATCCTCGACGAGGACGGCTTCCGGCGGCTGCTGGAAGAGGGGCCGGAACCTGAGGCGTCCCCCGAGGAGGCTTAGCGGTACCCGCGCCGCATGTCGTCGACGATCAGCGGATGCTCGAGCGTCGACGGCGGGAGGTGCTGCGGCGCCGTGTCAGGTGCGAAGACCGTGGCAGCGTCGAGCACCCGCTGATTCAGGAACCGCAGCGGCGGAGCGTCTTTGGGCACCATCGGCGCGGGCGGCAGGGGACCGCGACGGGCCAGCGTGAAACCCCAGTCGCCGAACGTCGGTACCTCGACGTGGTACGGCGTCACGGCCAGCCCCGCCGATGCGATGGTGGATACCGTGCGCCAGAACGCGAGCGGCGTCGAGTAGGGGCTGCCGGACTGCACCACCAGCAGGCCCTGGGGCGCCAGCACCCGGGCGATGAGGCTGTAGAACTCCGTGGAGTACAGCCGGCCGAGCACCGGGTTGTCGGGGTCGGGCAGGTCGACGATGACCGCGTCGAACCCGCCCGGCGGTACGGCGTCCGGGTGTGGGACGCGCAGCCACGTCATGGCGTCGTCGAGAATCAGCCGAACACGGGGATCGTCGAGCGCGCCGGCATTCGCGTCGCGCAGCTTGGTCCGCGCGACCGCCACCACCGCCGGATCGAGCTCGACCTGGATGATGCGGTCGATGCCCTTCTGGCGCAACAATTCCCGCGCCGCCAGGCCGTCACCGCCACCGATCACCAGCACCGAACGCGCGCCCTGCCCCAGCGCCGGGTACACCAGCGATTCGGTGTAGCGATATTCGTCGCGCGTCGAGAACTGCAGTCCGCCATCGAGATACAGCCGGGTGTCGTCGTCCCGGCGGGTCACCACGATCTCCTGATAGGCCGAATGCCGGTAGGCCACGATCGGGTCGGCGTACAGCCGCTGCCGGGACGTCGTCTCGATGCCGTCAGCGGACGCCATCAGCGTGGCCAGTACCGCGAACGCGAGCACCAGGACGCTGAGCGCGGCGACGAACTCCCGCCGGCTCAGGATGCGGCGCAGCAGGAACACCGAAACCACTGCCGCGGCAGCCAGATTGATCATCCCGGTGGCCGCTGCACCGCGGATCATGCCCAGATATGGCAACACCAGGAACGGCCACGCCAGCCCACCCAGCAGTGCGCCCAGATAGTCGGCGGCATTGAGGTTGGCCAGCACCCGGCCGGCGTCGGTGGCACCGGCCACCCGGCCGCGCTGCAGCAGCGTCATCAGCAGTGGCACTTCCGCGCCGACCAGTCCGCCGATGAGTGCCGTCGCGATGCCGAGCACCCAATCCGAGTCGCCGAGGAACGCGAACGTCACGTACAGCACCGTCGCGGACAGGCCGCCCACCACACCCAGCGCCGTCTCCACCGCGATGAAACCGATCGCCGCGCGCGCCAGCAGCGCCTTGGCCAAAAGCCCGCCCACGCCGAGGGCCGCCACGTAGCCAGCCACGATCAGCGACGTCGACACGACACCACCGCCGTTGAGACTCGTCGAGAGGGTCAGCAGCGCAAGCTCATAGACGATGCCGCACGCGGCGCACGCCGCGACGGCCGCCAGAAGCAGGGCGCGCCAACGGGTTCCGACGACCGGGGCGGCCGGAACCCCGACGGCCTCGGCGACCATCAGCTGAGCGCGGCGGCGTTGATACCGCCGACCGCCAACAGCACCACCGCGACGGACAGCGCCGCGGGGTGGAACTCTTCGGCGTTGATGTCGTTACGGAAGTGGCCGGGCGCCAACAACTCCACGACCACCAGCGCCAGGCCCTGCAACGCGACGCCGATCAGCCCGTAGATGACCGTGTCGATCAGGCCTTGCCCGAGACGGTCGAAGCTGGAGTGGATCGCGGTGATGACGATGGCGGCCAACGAGACATCCATCGCGGCGGTGATCGTCACCGCGTTGGGCCGCCGCTCGACGAACACCTGACGGCGCAGATTGCCCGGCGTCAGCACGTCGACCATGACGAAGCCGGCGGCCAGCACCAGCACTCCCACGAGGAAGTACAGCACCGAGGCGACCACGTTCTGGATGATCGCGTCGGTGTGGACGGTGCCGAAGTCGATGGCGGCCAGGTTCATCGGGGTCTCCTCGGAATTGATGTGGTCACTTGACGCCGCCCGGTCCGCCCGAGCTGCCGCCGGAACTGTGTGACGGCGATCCCGGGCTGAACCCGGGACCCAGGAATACGTAGCTGCCGTGGTTGTAGCCCGAGTTGAGGCTCTCCAGCCGGACGGTGCACGCCTGTCCGGAGCCCGCCCCCACAATGGCGATGGAGTCGTTGTAGCGCAGGTAGTAGTTGCCGCGATCGGTCGCGCGCGCCTCCGGTCGATGGGCCCGGGCGAGGTCGTCGGCGACGGCGCTCGGCGATCCGCTGCACCGGTAGGTGTTGTAGCCGACGTTCTGATAGCGGTCTTTGACGTACGACTGAATGGTGCGGGCGGTGCTGATGCCGATCGCCAGGCAGATCACCGATGCGACCGCGAGCACCCCGGCGAGAATCAGCATCTTGCCCCGGGTCATGACACTGACCTACGAGCCGGCGGGGGGAGCGGGATACACCGTCAGCTCACCGGGCGACATGATCTTGCCGGTCGACACCTCCCACGGCGAGTTCGGTGACCATTGCTCGAAACTCAGCAGGGCGGCGCGGCCGGCGCTGGCGTAGTCGACGTAGTTCATCTGGCCGTGCGCGGGCAGGCCCGTCGTGCCCTCGGAGCTGTACTGGGCATCACCGGTCTCGACCTCGTCGTACTGCACCCCGTCGATGGTGAGGGGGCCGATGGGCTGCAGTGCCAGGTCGGGCCGCTTGGTCCAGAACGCGAGTTCCAGCCGCCCCTCGTCCTCTTCGACGCTGAACCAGATCGGTTCTCCCTGACCGCCTTCCAGCAGGTGCTCCCACCAGATGAACGGCCCTTCGCGGTAGGTCACCGAGCCACGCACCACGTAGTCGACGCCGCCATAGCCGACGATCGCGCCGGGACCGAGCTGCTTCGGTCCGAACACGGGCATCTCGCCGGCCTTCAGTGGATCCTGGCGGGCGCCCGCGGTTCCCGGTTTCTTGGCCCGGGTGAAGGCGAGCACCACGACGACGATGGCCGCGATCATCAGCAGGACGCCGACGACGATCAGGAATGTGCTCACGGTGCCCTCCAGCGAGATGTGGGCTCACGCTAGCAGTCTCGGCGTTTCCGCGACCGTATTCGCGCAGGTGAAGTGGCTGCGAACGAGACGGTCAGCGCACGATGGTCGCGATGATGCCGGCGAGGTATCCGAGCCGCGCGACCTCTGACGGGCGGAAGGCCGGCCCGCCCGGGCGGCCCAGCATGATCGCGGTGTACGGGTCGCCCAACGGTGCCGCGGCCAGGGTTGTGTCGATATCCCGCCAGAACTGCGGCACCCAGTCGCCGGTGGCGTCCAGGGCAGCGGCATGCTCCAGCGGCAGCCACGGCGCCGAGTAGGCGAGCGTCTCGGGCGCACCCGGGCTGCCGGCGATGCGGCGGGGCTCGGCGCCGCCGGCCACCACCACACACCATCCGACGCGCAGCACGCGCGGTGCTTCGTCGGCCAACACCTGGAGGCGGGCGGCCTTGCCCTTGGCGGCCGCCACATGGTCGATCAGTTCCAGTTCGCGGTGGGCTTCGAGCAGCCCGGTGTGGGGCCGAATGCTGTCCACGTACACGCCCTTGAGCGCCTCCGCGGCGGTGATCAGGGTGTCGGGCATGGACCCGTGCGGCAGCTCGACCACCAGGTCGTCGACGGCGTAGCCCGGTCCGCGCTCGACGACGTCGAGCGACAGGATGTCGGCGCCCACCGAGCCGAGAGCCACCGCGAGGGAGCCGAGGCTACCGGGGCGGTCTTCGAGCTGCACCCGCAGCAGATAGGAGGACACGCGACAACTGTGGCACAGCGTCGTGGCGATGGCAGGACGTGCAGGTGCGTCGCGTGTCACGGATGCGTTCCCCGTCGCGGGACCCATCGGGCTCCCCACTAGGCTGTTTCGACGTGTCGAAGATTTCCCGGGACGATGTCGCCCATCTGGCGAATCTGGCCCGGCTCGCCCTGACCGATGGTGAGCTGGACAGTTTCGCAGGCCAGCTCGATGCCATCCTGGCGCACGTCGGCAAGATTCAGGCCGTCGACGTCACCGGTATCGAGGCGACCGGCAATCCGCTCAAAGAGGTGAACATCACCCGGCCCGACGTCGAGGTGGCCAGCCTCGGGCAGGAGCAGGCGCTGGCGGAGGCCCCGCGGGCCGAGGACGGCCGGTTCGCCGTGCCCCGCATCTTGGGAGAAGCAGAGTGAGCGACCTGATCCGTTTCGACGCCGCCACGCTCGGCGAGAAGATCGCCGCCGGCGACGTGTCGGCCACCGAGGTCACCCAGGCGCACCTGGACCAGATCGCCGCCACCGACGAGACCTACCACGCCTTCCTGCACGTGGGTGCCCAGGAGGCCCTGGCCGCTGCCGCGGCCGTCGACAAGCAGGTGGCCGCCGGCGAGCCGCTGGCCTCGCCGCTCGCCGGTGTTCCGTTGGCGCTCAAGGACGTTTTCACCACCACCGACGCGCCGACCACGGCCGGCTCGAAGATTCTGGAGGGCTGGCGGTCGCCGTATGACGCGACCGTGACCGCGCGACTGCGCGCGGCCGGGATTCCGATCCTCGGCAAGACCAACATGGACGAGTTCGCCATGGGGTCGTCGACCGAGAACTCGGCCTACGGCCCGACCCGCAACCCCTGGGACGTCAATCGCGTGCCGGGCGGATCCGGTGGCGGTAGTGCCGCGGCGCTCGCGGCGTTCCAGGCGCCGCTGGCGATCGGCACCGACACCGGTGGCTCGATCCGTCAGCCCGCCGCGCTGACCGCGACCGTCGGCGTCAAGCCCACCTACGGCACCGTCTCGCGGTACGGGTTGATCGCCTGCGCGTCGTCGCTGGACCAGGGCGGGCCGTGCGCCCGCACGGTGCTCGACACCGCGCTGCTGCACCAGGTGATCGCCGGCCACGACCCGCGCGATTCCACCTCGGTCGACGCTCCCGTGCCCGATGTGGTCGCAGCGGCACGGGCGGGCGCCGCCGGTGACCTCAAGGGCATCCGGATCGGTGTGGTGAAGCAGCTGCACACCGGCGAGGGCTACCAGCCCGGCGTGCTGTCGTCGTTCAACACCGCGGTGGACCAGCTGACCGAGCTCGGCGCCGAGATCACCGAGGTCGACTGCCCGACCTTCGACTACTCGCTCGCGGCTTACTACCTGATCCTGCCGTCCGAGGTGTCGTCGAACCTCGCGCGCTTCGACGCGATGCGCTACGGCCTGCGGGTCGGCGACGACGGCACCCACAGTGCCGAAGAGGTCATGGCGCTCACGCGTGCCGCCGGATTCGGGCCAGAAGTCAAGCGCCGCATCATGATCGGCACCTACGCGCTGTCGTCGGGCTATTACGACGCCTACTACAACCAGGCCCAGAAGGTGCGCACTCTGATCGCGCGCGACCTCGATCGCGCGTACGAGAAGGTCGACGTGCTGGTCACCCCGACCACCCCGACCACCGCGTTCGGGCTGGGCGAGAAGGTCGACGACCCGCTGGCGATGTACCTGTTCGACCTGTGCACGCTGCCGCTGAACCTGGCCGGCCACTGCGGCATGTCGGTGCCGTCGGGCCTGTCGCCGGACGACAATCTGCCGGTCGGGCTGCAGATCATGGCGCCGGCCCTGGCCGACGACCGGCTGTACCGCGTCGGTGCGGCCTACGAAGCCGCCCGCGGCGCGCTGCCCACCGCCGTCTAGCGCCGAACGTGCGCACAGCTCGCCGGATCTGTCGATTCGGCGAGCCTGCTGCACGTTCGACGAGAACGAGAACCCGCGAGCGGGCAGTATGGGGTCATGCGGATAGGTGTGCTGACCGGTGGCGGTGACTGTCCTGGCCTGAATGCGGTGATCCGGGCGGTGGTCCGCACGTGCGATGCCCGGTACGGCTCGACGGTCGTCGGATTCCGGGACGGCTGGCGTGGCCTGCTCGAGAATCGCCGCGAGCAGCTCAAGAACGACGACCGCAACGACCGGCTACTGGCCAAGGGCGGCACCATGCTGGGCACGGCGCGCGTCAACCCCGACAAGCTGCGGGCCGGGCTGGACCAGATCAAGCAGACGCTCGAGGACAACGGCATCGACGTGCTGATCCCGATCGGCGGGGAGGGCACGCTGACGGCGGCGCACTGGCTGGCCGAAGAGAACGTCCCCGTCGTCGGTGTGCCCAAGACCATCGACAACGACATCGATTGCACCGACGTCACTTTCGGCCACGACACCGCGCTGATGATCGCCACCGAGGCGATCGACCGGCTGCACAGCACGGCCGAGTCGCATCAGCGGGTGATGCTCGTCGAGGTGATGGGACGGCATGCAGGCTGGATCGCGCTCGGCGCCGGCATGGCGGCCGGCGCCCACATGACCTTGATCCCGGAACAGCCGTTCGACGTCGAAGAGGTGTGCCGGCTGGTGAAACAGCGCTTCGTGCGCGGAGATTCGCATTTCATCTGCGTCGTTGCTGAAGGCGCGCGACCGGCCGAGGGCTCAATGCAGTTGCGCGACGGCGGAATTGACGAATTCGGGCATGTGCGATTCACCGGCGTCGCGCAGCAGTTGGCCATCGAGATCGAGAAGCGGATCCGCAAGGAGGTCCGCACCACGGTGCTCGGTCACGTGCAGCGCGGCGGCACGCCGACGCCCCATGATCGCGTGCTGGCGACCCGGTTCGGGATCAACGCCGCCGACGCCGCTCATGCGGGGGAGTACGGGATGATGGTGTCGTTGCAGGGCCAGGAGATCGGCCGCGTGCCGTTGGCGGACGCCGTCCGGCAACTGAAGCTGGTGCCGCAGAGCCGTTACGACGACGCCGCGGAGTTCTTCGGTTAGCGGTAGGCCTTCGGCAGTGGCATGCCGAGTTCCGATTCCACCGCGCGCAGCCGGCTCGGGTAGTCGGTGATGATGCCGTCGGCGCCGGCCGCGATCTGTGCCTTCATGGTGTCGGCGTCGTTGATCGTCCACGGAATCACCTTGAGCCCACGGGCATGTGCGCGGTCGATGAATGCCCGGTCGGCCACGAGCGCGAAATCCGGGTCCTTCGGCGTCAGTCCGTAGGGCACCGAGTAGCCGGGCGACAGGATGTCCGCGCCGACCGACGCCGCCCCGGCGATCGGGTCGGTGACGACGGCCGGGTTCACGTCCGCCGTCCACGCCGAGTTCGGCACCCAGGTCGTCTCATCCCACAGCGCCACCAAGGGGATACCGGGTTCCTGCGTACGCACGAGCGGCAGCGAGCGCCAGTCGAAACTCTGGATCTCCACCTTGTCGACCTTCCCGGCAGCCCGCACGGCGGCGAGGATGACGTCGACGAATTGCTGTGGTGTGGCGGAGGTTTCGGGCTTGTCGGCTTCGATCTTGGTCTCGATGTTGTACCGGACGGCGGCGTGGTGCGCGTCCGCGAGCGCGAAAACCTGATCGAGGGTGGCGATCTTGTTGCCGGTCACCACTTCGGCGGCCGGGAATCCGTCGAGCAGTTTGCCGCAGTTGAGCGTGTGCAGCTGGGCCCGGGTGAGGTCGTGCACGAGCTTGCCGACGTAGGGGTATTGCGGGTCGCCCGGGAAGGCGGGGCCGGTGTCGTCGCACTTCTCGGGCTGGATGGCCGGGTCGTGCCACACCATGGGCGCACCGTCCTTGGCGAGGACGATGTCGAGTTCCAGCGTGCTGACACCGAGCTCGATGGCCTTGGTGAAGGCGCGCAGCGATTCCTCGGTGGTCTCGCCGCGTCCGCCGCGGTGCGCTTGCAGGTCGAAAGTGCCGGAATCGGCCGATGCGACGGGCGTGGCCGTCAGCGCGAAGGTGGTCAGCAGGGCGCCGATGCGTGCGAGCATCGGCGGAGATTAACGGGTCTCGGGAAATGGCCGGTGAACGACGGGTCAGACCGCGGCGAGCTTGTGCACCTGCGCGGTGAACAACGAGGCCAGGGGCTGGTCGCAGGTCTGCGGCGGGTCGGTGGCCGTCATGAGGCAGATGGCGGTGACCGACACCCCGCGGTACTGCCCGAGCACCTTGACGCTCATGAACGGCGTCACCAGGCCGCCGCGGGCGGAAACGGTCTCGCGGACGGTCACTACCCAGGCGGGGAGGGCAGCGGGATTCGGCCGGCGGTCGACGTCGATCACGAGCAGGTCGTTGATCGTGTAGCGGGTGCAGGTGCGCGCGGCCTCGGCGTAGTTCGGCCACGTGTACGGCAGCCTCAGCCAGACCGCGAGGGCGTGGTGCGTGTCCTTCTTCAGCTGTACCTGGACGGCCTGCCGGCTCGGCGCGCCGGCCAGCGCCACACAGGATTGCGGTGACACGTCTTCTGTGGACGGCCGGGTGGCCGTGCTCTGCGTGGGACCGTCGAACCTGGCCGTCGGCCAGTCGGGAAAGTCCTGCCGCCCCACCGCCATCGACGCCTCGAGGTTGGTGATACCCGGATCCACGAGGCCGCGGATCGCCATGACACCACCGGTGACCACCACGGCCACTGCCACGATCGCCCCGACCACCAGCGCCGCGAACGTCCGGTTCACGGGTGCTGGGGGCAGCGGTTGACCGGCGCTCATGGGGCCGACACTACGATCAACGCATGGCTGACGCAGACCTTCTCGACTACGACGACGTCCTCGCGACGTACGAGCCCGTCATGGGCATGGAAGTCCATGTCGAGCTGTCCACCGAGACCAAGATGTTCTGTGGCTGTGCGAACCGGTTCGGCGCCGAGCCGAACACGCTGGTGTGCCCGGTGTGCCTGGGCCTGCCCGGTGCGCTGCCGGTGGTCAACGAGGCGGCCGTGGAGTCCGCGATCCGGATCGGGCTCGCGCTGAACTGCGACATCGCGCCGTGGGGCCGGTTCGCCCGGAAGAACTACTTCTACCCGGACCAGCCGAAGAACTACCAGATCAGTCAGTACGACGAGCCCATCGCCGTCAACGGCTACCTCGACGTTCCCCTGGAGGACGGCAGCACCTGGCGCGTCGAGATCGAGCGCGCCCACATGGAGGAGGACACCGGCAAGCTGACCCACCTGGGCAGCGACACCGGCCGCATCTCCGGCGCCACCACGTCGCTGGCCGACTTCAACCGGGCCGGGGTGCCGTTGGTCGAGATCGTCACCCGGCCCATCGAGGGCGCCGGCGAACGCGCCCCCGAGATCGCCCGCGCCTACGTCACCGCGCTGCGGGACCTGTTGCGCGGCTTGGACGTTTCCGACGTCCGCATGGACCAGGGCTCGATGCGCTGCGACTCCAACGTCTCGCTCAAGCTCAAGGGCGCCGCGGAGTTCGGCACCCGTACCGAGACCAAGAACGTCAACTCGCTCAAGAGCGTCGAGGTGGCGGTCCGCTACGAGATGCGCCGGCAGGCCGCCGTGCTGCAGTCCGGCGGCACCATCACGCAGGAGACCCGGCACTTCCACGAGGACGGGCACACCACCGCGGGCCGCAGCAAGGAAACCGCCGAGGACTACCGCTACTTCCCGGAGCCGGACCTGGAGCCCATCGCTCCGTCGGACGAGTTGGTGGAGCGGCTGCGCGGCACCATCCCGGAGCTTCCGTGGTTGGTGCGCAAGCGGATTCAGGAAGACTGGGGCATCTCGGACGAGGTCATGCGCGACCTCGTCAACGCCGGTGCGGTGGAGCTGGTGGCCGCGACCGTCGAGCACGGCGCGTCCAGTGAGGCGGCCCGCGCGTGGTGGGGCAACTTCCTGGTGCAGAAGGCCAACGAGAGTGAAGTGACGCTCGAGGAGCTGGCCATCACCCCGGCGCAGGTCGCCGCGGTGGTCAAGCTGGTCGACGACGGCAAGCTGTCCAACAAGCTGGCCCGCCAGGTCGTCGAGGGTGTGCTGGCCGGCGAGGGCGAGCCCGAGCAGGTGATGAACGACCGCGGACTCGTTGTGGTGCGCGATGATTCGCTCATCCAGGCCGCGATCGACGAGGCGCTGGCGGCCCAGCCGGACATCGCCGACAAGATCCGCGGCGGCAAGGTCCAGGCCGCCGGTGCGATCGTCGGCGCGGTGATGAAGGCGACCAAGGGTCAGGCCGACGCGGCGCGCGTGCGCGAACTGGTCATCGCGGCCTGCAGCTAGCGCAGCGCCGCCTGCGGCGCGGGCGTGGTCTTCGGACGGAGTGACGAGACGCCCGCGACGCAGTAGCCCGCGATCACGAAACACACCGCGGCGCAGGGCAGATTGCCGGTCGGCGTGCCCGCACCCGTGACGCCGTCGATGGCGCCGGCGAAGTCGGGCAGCGCGGCCAGCCACAGCACCGTGAAGGTGAGCAGGTACAGCACCCCGAAGACCCGCACGTACGGACTCGGGTGCTCCGTGCCGACGCGGCGCGTGATCCGCCAGTCCTGGATCAGGACCGGCACCGCCACCAAGAAGAACACCGCCACCTCGACACCGAGGACCGCGTACTGCGTCGCGCTGTGCTGGGCGGACAGCAACGTCGGCAGGCTGAGCAGCCCCATGATGACCGGTGCCAGCACGCTGATGAGCGGTATGCGCCAGGCCAGCGACACCGCACCCGGCGGTGTGCCCGCGGCTACCCGGCGCCCGATCAGCACATGCACCAGGAACGCAACCGCCGCGGGTCCGACGACCGCCAGGCTGACCCAACTGCTGACCGGTACGCAGCCGAGCGTCGGGTGATTGAGGGGGTTCGCGGTGTTCCAGACCCACCAGCGCAGCTGCGGGCCGAGGTGGTCGAACACGCCGTAGACGCAGCCGTGCACGAAGCCGACGCAGATGGCGCCGATCACCGCGCCGCGCCGTTCGAAAACCCCGGTGGCGCGGACGATGTCATACGCGAGCGTGATGGTCGCCGGGTACAACGCCACGATGTACAGCGGTAGGCGGCCGTCGACGAAATCGACGCTGAACACGTTGTGCACCAACATGACCCCGAGCCGGGTGCCCGCGAAGATGTCGGGTGGATGGCGGGGGAGTTCGGTCACCAGCGCATAGACCACCGACGCCAGCCAGATGGCGATCCCGGTCGGGTCCCGCCGGACGCGCCGCAGCGCGTAGGCCAGCGCCAGTGCGGCGCCGATCAGCATCAGCAGCTCGACGACCGGCATGGTCCAGTGGGTCAGGGTCAGTGGGTTGCGCAGCTTGACCCAGGAATCGTCGTCGCAGGAAAAGCCCAGGTAGCCGGCCAACCGAGCGAAGTCGGCCGGGCAGGCGCGCATCATCGAGCGACCTCTCGCACGTCGGGTGCCAATTACGTCTTGTCGTCAGTGCTACGCGGGAATCCGCCCTGCGGGAACAGCGGGAACACGACGTCGTCGAACTTCTCGACGTCGCCGGCCGTCTTGTTCACCGTGGCGCCCCAGACATTGCCGTCGGGGGAGAGCTTCAGCGCGAAGACATGGCCGTGGGTGTCCGTGCGGAGCGCCTCGGGGTCACCCGTGACCGCGCCGGTCTCCTTCGACAGCCGCACGGCCACCGTCTTCTTGGTGTTGACGAGGTTGACCATGACGGTGTCGTCGGTTGCCACGCAGCCCGCGACACCGGGGCGGTCGGGCCAGCTCCACACCGTCGACACCTTGGAGTCCTTGGTGATCCGCTGCAGCCGGTCGCCGGTCGGGGTTCGGTCGGTGACGTACAACGAGCCGCTGGCGCCGTCGATGCACAGCCCGCCGCCGGAGCCCATGCCCGACAGCGCGGTGGTCGGGGGCGCCTGGCCCACCGTCGTCGGCTGCTCGATGCGCAGCAGCTTGCCCGCCAGCGAAGCCGGATCGGCTGCGGCAGCGGGGTTTCCGGCGTCGCCGGTGAGCACCACGAGGGTCGTCGGGCTGCTGAAGATCAGCGCTCCGGTGTTGCCTGTGGGGCCCTTGGGAATCCCGGTCAGGATCGGCTTCGGCACGTCGCCGTCGGCGATGCGGATGACCCGGTTGTCGGTCGGCGTGGTGATGTAGGCGTACATCAGCCGGTCCTGCTGGTAGCTCGGCGACAACACGATGTCCATGAGCCCGCCGTCACCGGACGCGTCGACCGGAATAACGGTCTTGACCTTGGGTTCTGCGTTCGTGGCGATGTTCTTGACGGCGCCGGTGACGCGCTCGGCGACGATCGCCGACTTGCTGTCGCCGCCCATGATGAGGCCGCTGGTGCTCTCCAGACAGCCCTGCAGCACGGCCGGCGCCGGGCAGGCCTTCGGGAACGGGTTGGGCGGCAGCGGCGGCGGAGGCGGCGGGGGCGAGGCGGGCGCCCCGCCGAGGTCGGGCTCGATGGTGAACGGCTCGGACGCCGCCGAATCGAAACGGGCACAGCTGGGCAGCGCCAGCAAAGCGATGGCGCACAACGCCAGGACCCGCCGAGCGGGTGCAGAGCCGGAACGCCCAGGCCGGTGTTCGGGCCTCGTCAGCGCAGCCCGCGTCGACCGCCGCAATGTCATGCCCGTCAGGTTACGGACTGTTTGACGATGCTCGCCACGTCGGGGCCACGCGCCGGGCCGGGCAAATCCCGAGAACAAGCCGCCCAAACCACCCCTTAAATCCACGGTCAGCAGTGCAATTGCACTTACCCTGGCAACCATGACCAGTACTTCCCATGACCCGCGTGCATGGCAACGGCCCGATGAGTCGGCCGCCAGGCCCGCGTCGGCACGCCTGGTCGATCCAGAAGACGACCTGCCCATCACGACCTACCGCGGCAGTGGCGGCGCAGACGGCGGTGAGACCGCCGCGACCACGGCCATCCCGCGGTTCGACAATGCGTCGTCCGACGAGGCGACCGAGGTGACGGCCGCGTCGTCTTCGACGCCGTCCTCGATGGCCTTCGATCTCATGCATGAACCCGAGCCACTGCCGTACGTGCAACCCCGGGAGAGGAACGCGGAGCAGGCCCAGACATTGGGCCCCGCCGAGATCGAGCCCGATCCCGAGACCGATGCCCGGGTGCGCGTCGCCAAGCGCCGCGGCACCCAGGACCTGGGTCTCATGGTGCTGCGCGTCGGCCTGGGCGCATGGCTGGTGGTCCACGGCCTGCAGAAGGCGTTCGGCTGGTGGGGCGGGCAGGGCCTGAACGGGTACGAGCACGCGCTGGCCGCCGCCGGCTTCCAGCACGCCGGGATACTGACCTACCTCGCCACCGGGGCGCAGATCGGGGCCGGTGTCCTGCTGGTCCTGGGGCTGTTCACGCCGGTGGCCGCCGCAGTCGCCGTGGCCTACCTGGTCAACGCGCTCGCCGTCGAGGTGGCCGCACAGCCCGTGCACGGCTACTTCCCGTACTTCCTGCCCGAGGGGCACGAGTACCTGGTGACCCTGATCGTGCTGGCCGCGGCGTTGACCCTCACCGGGCCGGGGCTCTACGGCTTCGACGCCGGACGCGGCTGGGCCCGCCGGCCGTTCATCGGGTCGATCCTGTGCCTGCTGCTCGGCATCGGCGCGGGCGTCGGCGTGTGGCTGCTGCTGAACGGATCAAACCCGCTGCACTGAGGTTGATCGACGCTCGACCGGCCTCACTCGTTGTACGGATTGGGCACGACGCCGCCGCTGGCGGCCGTCAGCACCGGCAGTGACGCGAACGTCACACCCGGCAGGCGCAATTCGGTGCCGTCGGTCAGTTCGGCCTTGGCCCACTTGGAGCGGTCGAAGCGGAGCCCCTTGATGTCCTGCCACGTCACCGTCCGGCTGCCGAGCAGCGACCGCGCGGTGACGCCCTTCTTGTCGGCCACCGTGCGGTAGCGAATCACCATCGCCGACAACAGAATCGGGATGACGAGCAGCGCCGCGCACCAGGCCGGACCGGCGAACACCAGGGCCAGCAGGCCGATGGCGAAGAACCCCACCGCCAGATGGGCGACCCCCGGAATCTTGATCACGACGGGTCGGGGTGCGGTCGAGGCGGTTCGGCGGCTCACACCGTTCATCTTCCCAGGCGGCGGATCGGGCGGTTGCCGGGTGTGTCCGGCAAGAGATGTGATTTGACCTGCGCGCGCCGCGAGGACTACCGTCACCGTTATGCAGACCTCGGCATTGCTTGTAGTAACTGGGCGCGTTGGTGCGTGACCAGGCTGACTAAGCCGACTACAAGCATCGACGCGCAACCCTCGTACAGCAGCAGACGCTGACGGGGGTTTTTTGTTTGCCCGGGAACGCCAAAACCGCAACACGATCAAGAGGACAAGAGTGAGCGCACCCACCACGCGACCGCCAGAGTCGACGCAGCAGCCCAACGGCGCCGGCGGCGCGGTCAATGGTCATTCGAAAATCGTTGCCCCGCAGCAGATGACCGGTGCCCAGGCCGTCGTCCGGTCGCTCGAGGAACTCGACGTCGACACCATCTTCGGCATCCCCGGTGGTGCCGTGCTGCCGGTCTACGACCCGCTGTTCGACTCCAAGAAGGTGCGCCACGTCCTGGTGCGGCACGAGCAGGGCGCCGGCCACGCCGCGTCGGGCTATGCGCATGCCACCGGCAAGGTCGGCGTGATGATGGCCACCTCGGGCCCGGGCGCCACCAACCTGGTCACGCCGCTGGCCGACGCCCAGATGGACTCGATCCCGGTCGTCGCGATCACCGGCCAGGTCGGCCGTGGGCTGATCGGCACCGACGCCTTCCAGGAAGCCGACATCTCCGGCATCACCATGCCGATCACGAAGCACAACTTCCTGGTCCGCAACGGTGACGACATCGCCAAGGTCATCGCCGAGGCGTTCCACATCGCCGCTTCCGGCCGTCCGGGCGCCGTCCTCGTCGACATCCCGAAGGACGTGCTGCAGGGTCAGTGCACCTTCAGCTGGCCGCCGGTCATCGACCTGCCCGGCTACAAGCCGAACACCAAGCCGCACAGCCGCCAGGTCCGTGAGGCCGCCAAGCTGATCGCCGCGGCGCGCAAGCCCGTGCTGTACGTCGGTGGCGGCGTCATCCGCGGTGAGGCGTCCGCGGAGCTGCTGGAACTCGCCGAGCTGACCGGCATTCCCGTCGTCACCACCCTGATGGCGCGCGGCGCGTTCCCCGACAGCCACCCGCAGCACATGGGCATGCCCGGCATGCACGGCACGGTCTCGGCCGTGGCGGCGCTGCAGAAGAGCGACCTGCTGATCGCCCTCGGCACCCGCTTCGACGACCGGGTCACCGGCCAGCTGTCGTCGTTCGCGCCCGACGCCAAGGTGATCCACGCGGACATCGACCCCGCCGAGATCGGCAAGAACCGGCACGCGGACGTGCCGATCGTCGGTGACATCAAGAACGTCATCGTGGATCTGCTCGCGGCGCTGCGCCGTGACGGTGTCGCCGCCGACACGCTGGACCTTGCCGACTGGTGGACGTACCTCAACGGGGTCAAGGAGACCTACCCGCTGAGCTACGGCCCGCAGAGCGACGGCAGCCTCTCGCCGGAGTACGTCATCGAGAAGCTGGGCCAGATCGCCGGACCGGACGCGCTGTACGTGGCGGGCGTCGGTCAGCACCAGATGTGGGCCGCACAGTTCATCAAGTACGAGAACCCGAAGACCTGGCTGAACTCGGGCGGTCTCGGCACCATGGGCTTCTCCATCCCGGCCGCGATGGGCGCCAAGTTCGCCCGCCCGGAGGCCGAGGTGTGGGCCATCGACGGTGACGGCTGCTTCCAGATGACCAACCAGGAGCTGGCCACCTGCGCCCTCGAAGGGGCGCCGATCAAGGTTGCGCTGATCAACAACGGCAACCTGGGCATGGTGCGCCAATGGCAGACGCTGTTCTACGACGAGCGCTACAGCCAGACCAACCTGTCCACCCACTCGCACCGCATCCCGGACTTCGTGATGCTGGCCGAGGCGCTTGGCTGCGTCGGTCTGCGCTGCGAGCGTGCCGAGGACGTCGAGGACGTCATCCGGCAGGCCCGCGAGATCAACGACCGGCCCGTCGTCATCGACTTCATCGTCGGGGCCGACGCCCAGGTGTGGCCGATGGTCGCCGCAGGCACCAGCAATGACGAGATCATGGCGGCGCGCGATATCCGTCCGCTGTTCGACAACGAGGATCAGGTCTAGTGGCTACTACTCATACATTGTCGGTTCTGGTCGAGGACACCCCCGGCGTGCTCGCCCGCGTGGCGGCGCTGTTCTCCCGGCGTGGCTTCAACATCCAGTCGCTGGCGGTCGGCGCCACCGAGCAGAAGAACATGTCCCGCATGACCATCGTGGTCTGCGTGGAAGAGCAGCTGCCGCTGGAGCAGATCACCAAGCAGCTCAACAAGCTGATCAACGTCATCAAGATCGTCGAGCAGGAGCCGGACAACTCCGTCTCCCGTGAGCTGGCGCTGATCAAGGTGCGGGCCGACGCCACCACCCGTGGCCAGGTGATCGAGGCCGTCAATCTGTTCCGCGCGAAGGTCGTCGACGTGTCGACCGAATCACTGACCATCGAGGCCACCGGCACCCAGGAGAAGCTCGAAGCACTGCTGCGAGTGCTGGAGCCGTATGGTATTCGCGAGCTGGTGCAGTCCGGTGTGGTTTCGTTGGCGCGCGGCCCGCGCGGCATCGGCGCGGCCAAGTAACCGAGCTGGATCCCAAGCAGAACTTCGAACAAGAGAAACAAGGTAAGGAAAAGTCAAGTGGCAGTTGAGATGTTCTACGACGACGATGCGGACCTGTCGATCATCCAGGGTCGCAAGGTCGGCGTCATCGGCTACGGCAGCCAGGGACACGCGCATTCGCTTTCGCTGCGCGACTCGGGTGTGCAGGTCAAGGTCGGCCTGAAGGAGGGCTCGAAGTCCCGCGAGAAGGTCACCGAGCAGGGCCTCGAGGTCGACACCCCGGCCAACGTCGCCGCCTGGGCCGACGTCATCATGCTGCTGGCGCCCGACACCGCACAGGCCGAGATCTTCACCAACGACATCGAGCCCAACCTCAAGGACGGCGACGCGCTGTTCTTCGGCCACGGCCTCAACATCCACTTCGGCCTGATCAAGCCCCCGGCCAACGTCACCATCGGCATGGTCGCCCCCAAGGGCCCCGGCCACCTGGTGCGTCGTCAGTTCGTCGACGGCAAGGGCGTCCCGGCCCTGATCGCCATCGACCAGGACCCCAAGGGCGAGGGCCAGGCGCTGGCCCTGTCCTACGCCAAGGGCATCGGCGGCACCCGCGCCGGCGTCATCAAGACCACCTTCAAGGAAGAGACCGAGACCGACCTGTTCGGTGAGCAGGCCGTGCTCTGTGGTGGTACCGAAGAACTGGTCAAGACCGGTTTCGAGGTCATGGTCGAGGCCGGCTACGCCCCGGAGATGGCCTACTTCGAGGTGCTGCACGAGCTCAAGCTCATCGTCGACCTGATGTACGAGGGCGGCATCGCCCGCATGAACTACTCGGTGTCCGACACCGCTGAGTTCGGTGGCTACCTGTCGGGCCCGCGCGTCATCGACGCCGACACCAAGGAGCGCATGCGCGCCATCCTGAAGGACATCCAGGACGGCACCTTCGTCAAGCGCCTGGTCGCCAACGTCGAGGGCGGCAACAAGGAGCTCGAGGGTCTGCGCAAGGCCAACGCCGAGCACCCGATCGAGGTCACCGGTAAGAAGCTGCGCGACCTGATGAGCTGGGTCGACCGGCCGATCACCGAGACCGCCTAGGTTTTCGATCACCGACTGGCCGGTTACCGCACGCGATTCACGAAAAAGCGTGCGATAACCGGCCTTTCGGCGTTTCTGGGCGTCTCAGTACAACGCGTACCCGATGCCCGCCAGCGCGCGGGCGACGTTGCGGCCGTCGGCGCTGCCCGGCAGCTTCACGGACCGGTCGATGTCGAGGCCCTCGCCGGCGACCCCGTAGAAGTCGGTGGACACGGGATCATCGGGCTCGGGCGGTTCGATGCGGCCATCTGGGTAGATGGCCTGGGCGCGCATGGCCCACATGCTCCGTTCGGCCGCGATCACGTGATACCCGCACAACGGCGGGCGCATCTGATAGAGCTCCAGATCGCCGACGGCGAACCAGCGCTCATTGGGTACCGCGCCCACCAGCCGGGCTGTGCCTGCGAACGTCACCCCTCAACCGTAAGTCGGCCGACAGGGGTGTCCCGACGCCAAATTTCTACCCGCCCAACCGGTCCGCGACCGTGACGACCCGCCGCGCCAGGTGGTCCAGCGCGGCGTAGGTGTTGTCGTCGAACTGGCGGATGTTGTCGTGATTGGCCAGCAGGCTCACGCCGTACGGGTTGCCGTCGGCGAACTTGAGCGGGTCGGTGTAGCCGGGCGGCACGATGATGCCGCCCCAGTGCATGAGCGTGATGTAGAGCGACAGCAGCGTCGTCTCCTGGCCGCCGTGTGCGGTGTTGGTCGAGGTGAACCCGGCGTACACCTTGTCGGCCAACACACCCTTCGACCACAGGCCGCCGAGGGAATCGAGGAATCCCCGCAGCTGCGATGCGACCGAGCCGAAACGGGTCGGCGAACCGAAGATGACCGCGTCGGCCCAGACGATGTCGTCGCCCGTGGCGGCCGGAAGGTCTTTGGTCGCTTCATAATTCGCGGTCCAGGCCGGGTTGTGCGCGAACGACTCGGGGGTGGCGGTCTCGGCGACGGGCCGCAGCCGCACCTCGGCACCCAGCGATTCGGCGGTGCTCGCGATGCGCTGCGCCATGGACGTGCCGTGCCCGGTCGCGGAGTAGAAGATCACAGAAAGCTTGGCCATGCGCCAAGCCAACACTATGGCGCGAGCGACGGCAGCGTCTTCACCCCGAATTCACGACGCAGTACGGTGCGCGCGGCGTACAGGCCGGCCATCCCGTGCACGCCGGTGCCCGGCGGGGTGGCCGACGAACACAGGTATGCCTTGGGGATCGGCGTGGTCCACGGGTTGGCCCGCAGCGTCGGCCCGACCATCGCGGCCTTGAGCGTCGCGCCGCCGACGATGATGTCGCCGCCGACGTAATTCGCGTTGTACCGCGACATCTCGGCTGCCGGCACCGCCCGGGCCGCCAGCACCAGATCGCGGAAACCCGGTGCGGCGTTTTCAAATAACGCGATCACGGTCTCGGTCTGGTCGACGGTCGAGCCCGCGGGCACATGACAGTAGGTCCACAGGGGTCGCCGGCCCTGGGCGTCGATGCGCGACGGATCGGCGAGGTGCGGCAGCGAGGCCAGTGTCATGGGGTGCTCGGCATGGCGGCCCTGCCAGATTTCGCGCTCGGCGTGCGCCATCTGGGCCCGAGTGCCCCCGAGGTGGACGGTCGGCGACGACGCCATGCGCGGGTCGCGCCACGGGATTTCGCCGGACAGCACGAAGTCGATCTTGCAGACGCCGGGACCGAACTTGTAGCGCCGCAGCGCTTTTGCATACCGGTCGGGAACGGCCGGGCCGTAGATGTCGAGCAGCGCGGTCGGCGAGGTGTCGTAGATGACGACGCCGCCGGGCGGGCTCGTGACAGGGGAGCCGGTGATGAGCTCGCCGCCATGCGCGCGCAGATCGGCGATGAGGGCGTCGGTGATCGTCTGGGTGCCGCCGACGGGGACCGGCCAGCCCGCCGTGTGCGCGACGGTGCTGAGCATGATGCCCGCGCCGCTGTTGACGGGCGACGGCATGGGGTGGATGGCGTGGGTCCCGACGCCGGTGAACAGGGCCTGGGCATCGTCGCCGCGCAGCAGATGCCACGCCGGACTGCCCTGGGCCAGCACGCGCAGCCCGGCACGGACGGTGCTCGGCAGGTCCGGCGGCAGCGACCGCTTGTCGCCGAGGAAGAAGCCGAGGACGCCGTCGACGTGCTCGACCAGCGGGCCCAGCAGCCGTCGCCACGATGAGCCGTGTTCGAGCTCGGCGCAGGTGCGGTCCAGCGAGTGGTAGGCGATCGCGGCCGGGCGTCCGGCGAGCGGATTGGCATAGGAGATCTCCGGCGTCACCATCTCCACCCCGCGGGCCGCGGGGTCGAATTCCGCGAAGAACGGCGATGCCACGCCCAGCGGATGCACCGCCGAGCAGACGTCGTGCAGAACACCGGGAAACTCGGGGTCAGTGGCACTGCGGGCGCCGCCGCCCGGAGTCGGCTGACCTTCGATGACCCGGACCGACAGCCCGGCTCGCGCGCAGATGACGGCCGCGGCCAGTCCGTTGGGCCCACTACCGACGACGGTGACGTCCACCACTCGATCCTAGGGAGCGGGAAGTCAAGGTAACCGCGATTGGAATGCGCGCAACCTGGACCACTAGTCTGTGCGCGTGAGCCTTCCTGTCGTACTCATCGCTGACAAACTCGCCGAATCGACCGTCGCCGCCCTCGGCGACCAGGTAGAGGTCCGTTGGGTCGACGGACCCGACCGCGAGAAGCTGCTGGCCGCCGTGCCGGAAGCCGACGCCCTTCTGGTGCGCTCGGCCACCACGGTGGACGCCGAGGTGCTGGCCGCCGCGCCCAAGCTCAAGATCGTCGCCCGCGCCGGCGTCGGCCTGGACAACGTCGACGTAGACGCCGCCACCGCGCGTGGCGTGCTGGTCGTCAACGCCCCCACTTCGAACATCCACAGCGCCGCCGAGCACGCCCTGGCGCTGCTGCTCTCGACGGCCCGCCAGATCCCGGCCGCCGACGCCACGCTGCGCGAGCACACCTGGAAGCGCTCCAAGTTCTCGGGCACCGAGATCTTCGGCAAGACCGTCGGCGTCGTGGGCATGGGCCGTATCGGCCAGCTCGTCGCGCAGCGCCTGGCCGCGTTCGGCGCGCACATCGTCGCCTACGACCCCTACGTCTCGCAGGCCCGCGCCGCCCAGCTGGGTATCGAGCTGCTGAGCCTCGATGAGCTTTTGGGTCGCGCTGATTTCATCTCGGTGCACCTGCCCAAGACCAAGGAAACCGCCGGCCTCATCAACAAGGAAGCGCTGGCCAAGACCAAGCCGGGCGTCATCATCGTCAACGCCGCCCGCGGTGGCCTGATCGACGAGCAGGCCCTGGCCGACGCGATCACCAGCGGCCACGTCCGCGGCGCCGGCCTCGACGTCTTCGCCACCGAGCCCTGCACCGACAGCCCGCTGTTCGAGCTGCCGCAGGTCGTCGTGACCCCGCACCTGGGTGCCTCCACCGAAGAGGCCCAGGACCGTGCCGGCACCGACGTCGCCGCGAGCGTGAAGCTGGCGCTGGCCGGCGAGTTCGTGCCGGACGCCGTCAACGTCGGCGGCGGTGTCGTCGGTGAAGAGGTCGCCCCGTGGCTCGACCTGGTGCGCAAGCTGGGCCTGCTGGTCGGTGCGCTGGCGCCGGCGCTCCCGGCCTCGCTGAACGTCGAGGTGCTCGGCGAGCTGGCGTCGGAAGACGTTGAGATTCTGAAGCTTTCGGCGATGCGTGGCCTGTTTTCGGCTGTCATCGAGGACCAGGTGACGTTCGTCAACGCGCCGGCGCTGGCCGCCGAGCGTGGCGTCGAGGCCGTCCTCACCACCGAGACCGAGAGCCCCAACCACCGCAGCGTCGTCGACGTGCGCGCCGTGGCCGCCGACGGTTCGGTCGTCAACGTGTCGGGCACCCTGAGCGGCCCGCAGCTGGTCGAGAAGGTCGTCCAGATCAACGGCCGCAACCTGGACCTGCGCGCCGAGGGCGTCAACCTGATCCTCAACTACGGCGACCAGCCGGGTGCCCTGGGCAAGATCGGCACGCTGCTCGGTGCGGCCGAGGTCAACATCCTGGCGGCCCAGCTGTCGCAGGACGCCGACGGTTCGGGCGCGACGATCATGCTGCGCCTGGACCGCGAGGTGCCGGCCGAGGTGCTCAGCGCGATCGGCGAGGCCGTCGGCGCGACCACGCTGGAACTGGTGGATCTGTCGTGAAGCTCGCCGTCATTGCCGGTGACGGCATCGGCCCCGAGGTCATCGGCGAGGCACTGAAGGTCCTCGACGTCGTGCTGCCCGGTGTCGAGCGCACCGAGTACAACGTGGGCGCCAAGCGCTACCACGAGACCGGCGAGACCCTGCCCGAGGGCATGGTCGACGAGCTCAAGACGCACGACGCAATCCTGTTGGGCGCCATCGGCGATCCGTCGGTGCCCAGCGGCGTGCTCGAGCGCGGCCTGCTGCTGACCATGCGGTTCGCCCTGGATCACCACGTGAACCTGCGGCCGTCGCGGCTGTTCGCAGGCGTCGACAGCCCGCTGGCCGGTAACCCGGACATCGACTTCGTCGTCGTCCGCGAGGGCACCGAGGGGCCGTACACCGGCACCGGTGGCGCCATCCGCGTCGGCACCCCGCACGAGGTGGCCACCGAGGTGTCCACCAACACGCGGTTCGGGGTGGAGCGTGTGGTCCGCTACGCGTTCGAGAAGGCCCGGACGCGCCGTAAGCACCTGACCCTGGTGCACAAGAACAACGTGCTGGCGTTCGCCGGCTCGCTGTGGACGCGCACGGTCGACGAGATCGGGGCCGAGTACCCGGACGTCCAGACCGCTTACATGCACGTGGACGCCGCGACCATCTACATGGTGACCGATCCGGGCCGCTTCGACGTGATCGTCACCGACAACCTGTTCGGCGACATCATCACCGACCTGGCCGCGGCCGTCTCCGGCGGCATCGGCCTGGCGGCATCGGGCAACATCGACGCGACGGGCACCAACCCGTCGATGTTCGAGCCGGTGCACGGCAGCGCACCCGACATCGCCGGCCAGGGTCTTGCCGACCCGACCGCCGCCATCATGAGCGTGGCGCTGCTGCTGACCCACCTCGGGGAGACCGACGCCGCGGCCCGCGTGGACAAGGCTGTCGCCGAGCACCTTTCGACGCGCGGCGACGCCAAATTGTCGACGTCGGAGACCGGCGAGCGGATTCGCAGCTTCCTGTAATGCCGTGAGCGGCATGACCGGCCTTGCCACCCTCACCAGGCAGTGCTGGCTGTTCGCCATCGGCTCGACGTTCTTCGCGCTGGCCACGGTCCCGGGGTTTCCCTCGGTGGCCGGGGCCGGAGCGACGAACGTGCTGTGCTTCATCGGGTCGTGGTTCTTCACCACCGCCGCCCTGATGCAATACGTGCTGGCCCCGCCGGGGATCCAATGGTGGTCGGCGGCAATCCAATTCATGGGCACCGTGCTGTTCAACGTCAGCACGGGTGCGGCGGTGTGGGCGCATGCAGTGCTCGCCGAACGGCGTTACGTCTGGGCGCCCGACGCCGCCGGATCGCTGGCCTTCTTGCTCAGTGGTCTGCTGGCGGTCATGGTCGTCGGCTTGTGGTCGCCGAAATCCGTTGCCTGGCAGGCATCGTGGATCAACATGATGGGCTGCGTCGCGTTCCAGGTCTCGGCGCTGGCGGCGTTCGTCCGCAAGACCGGCGTCACGGTCGACGAGTGGCTCGCCAACTTCGGGACGTTTGTCGGGGCACTGTGCTTCCTGGTGGCCGCGCTGTTGGTGCGGCCTCGGCACCCGCGCTAGGTGTCACGGCCCGATACGGATCGGGCCGGGGCTCCACAGCCCGCTGCGGGTCGCGGTCCCGAGGTCCAGACGTGCTTCGGGCGCATCGACGACCGGTGTGTATCTGCGCAGTGATCCCCAGTCTCGTCCCCAGTCCCGCGACAGGTAGGTCGGCATGACGTGGGCGCGCAGCAGAAGATCGGTGATGCCGAGTGGGCCGCCGTTCTCGCCGGATTGCCAGGTGTCGGGCATTTCGATCTTGGCGGGATAGTCCGGGGAGATGCGGTAAGTGGGGACCTGGGTGACGCCGTTGGCGTGCAACATGGGCTGCTGGCACGGGAACACCAGGCCCACCGCCCAGTCGAGGAGGATCGGTTGGGTTGAGCCGAGATACTCCTGAACTGAACGCAATTCGGGGACACGCGGCGGGGTGACGGCCACCCAGTCGCCGACGTCCAGCGACTGGTCTTCGGCAATGATCCGGACGTAACGGGCGTCGGCGGGGATTGCGGCGCGGGGGAAGCGCAGGTCGCGCCAGGCCGGTTGCGGGCCGATGTCGTACGGCGTGAGTCGGCCACGCGCGGTCGGTGCGCCGTCGGGGCCGGGTGTGCCGTATTCGAGTGCGACGGTCTGGGCGTCGGTATGCCCCGACAGGACACTGTTGCCGGTGATGGTGCCGGCCGCGGTGACCACGACCAGTGGGTGGGCGGCGTCGGCGGCGGGGAGCCGGTACCAGGCGGACGCGAGCGTGCTGAGGCGCTGCGGGCCGTAGCCGAAGCTGCCGGCGACCGGCACCCGCGCGGGGTCGAGGCCGTAGGGCAACACGACGCCGGAGCCGTTGACTCCGGGAGCGTCGAGAGCGGTGGGCGCGTCCCAGTCGTAGTCGGTCCCTGATTTGGGATGATCCTGCCAAACCGACTCTGCCAGTGTGTGTTCGGGTACACCGTTCGGATCGAAGCCGATCGGATCGGTGCCACCCAGCGGCCCCAGGGGGCCGTAGTTTCCGGGGACCGGCGTCAGGAATCCGCTGTTGGCGTCCGGTTCGACCAGGACGTCATCGGCCAGCCCGCAGCCGCCGGCGAGCTCGCGCAGGTTGGCCCAGCCATTGGAGTAGCTGGGGTATTCCTTGATGGCTCCGTACAGCATCGACCCGACACAGACCAGCACCATGAACCCGGCCGCGATCGGCACGGGCGCGACGGTCAGTAGCCGGGTGAGGCGGGATTCGCGGTCGGCGGGCGCGGCCAGATGCAGCCGGCCCGCGTAGCCGGCGGTCAGCACAGACAGTGCGAACAGGACGGCGCTCACGGTGACCGGCCCCAGATGGGGGCTGCTGTCGTTGAACGGCACGCCGTAGCTGGAGACGTACCAGAAGCCGTTGGTGGAGGCGAAACACAATGCCAGGACGAACAATACGGCCGACAGGAACGCCATCCGGTTGCGCGGCGAACGAAGTACCGCCGGACCGAGCAGCACGGTGGCCACCGCCGCCATCGCGGCGCCCACGGCGGCAAACAGCCCGAAGTGGTGGATCCATTTCGTCGGGGCGAAGGTGAGCAGGAACAAGGTGGCGAAGATGACGCCGATCAGTCGCCAGACGGGGCCGGTGGCGACGCCCGGAATTCGTTTGCGGCGCAACAACATCAGCATCGAGGGGAAGACGCAGGCGATGGTCATCAAGATTCCGAAGCGGCGCGACAGGGCGGCGTCGGTGGTCGGCAGAATCAGATAGAAGTAGCGCAGGTTCTCGGTGTACCAGGGTTGAGCGGGTCCGATGGCGGTGCGCACCGCGGTCGCCTCGCGTACCGCCGCGAGGGTCTGGTCGGCGAACACGATGGTCAGCACGACGAATCCGGCTGCGGCAAGCGGTAACAGCGCGGGCCAGATCCCGATCGTCCGGGCTCGGATCACGATTATCCGGACGATCGGTCGGCCGGCGGCCAACAGAACGGCGACGGCGATGATCCCGGTGGGCTGGATGCCCAGCGTGAAAGCCGCCACGATGATCGCCAGCCCCACCGGTGTGAGTCGGCGCGTCGCGATGGCTCGTTCGACCAGGACGTACGTGATGAGGGCGCCGGTAGCGATCTGCCCTTCGGGACGCAATCCATTGTTGAACGGCATCCACGCCGCGATGAACACCAGGGCGGCCGCCCACACCGCGGGCTTGCTTCTGGCGACGGCGGGGCCGAGTCGGGGGAGCACTTCTCTGGACAGCAGCAGCCAGCACACCAGTGCACAGATGAGGTCCGGCAGGCGCAGCCACAGACTGGCGTGGCTGACGCGGGTCATCGCGGCGATCAGGTCGTAGTACCAGCCGAACGGATCCTCGGGGCTGCCGAACCAGCGGAAGTAGTTGGCCATGTACCCGGCGTGACTTGCCGTGTTGGACATGCCGAACTGGTAGCCGTCGTCTGAGGAACCCGCTCCGGCGACGTACCAGAACACCGACACCGCGATCACCGTGGCATCCACTGCGGTGAACGCCCGCCAGCGCACGGGAATGAGCCGCCGGGCGCGACGGCCGTCGAGGCGATCCAGGCGCCACAACGCCAGTAGCGCAACGATTGTGCTCGCGATACCGGCGAGCATCGCTGCCGCTTTCAACGCCGAGGGAGAGCTGGTGAATCGGGTGTCGACGGTGGCCGAGAAGGTGAGCCCGTCCGGGGCCGGACCGGTCAGATCGGTGAACAGGCCGACGATCTGGGGGCGCAGGTTCGGGTCGGTGAAACCGCCGCCCAGCGCCGCACCGTTTTCGGGATCGCTGAGGCCGATGATCGAGGCGAACGTGCCTGCCGTCGACGACGACAGCTGCAACCGCCGGCATTGCGGGTCGCTGAAGCGGCTGCGCGGCACGCTGAGGATGACGATGTTGCGTGCGACCACGTCGACGCGCTGCTCGGTGGCGGTGACGAAGAGCCCGTTGAGCATCGCCTGCTTACCTGCCGCAGGCGCCGTCCCCAGGATCAGGCCGCCGGCGGCCGGCACTTCGCGAATCAGCGTGCACGGCACCGATGCCGTCAGCGATACCGGCGTCAACGAGAGCAGGGGTGCGGTGACGTTGCCCAGCTGCCCGCCTTGCGGCCAGTTCAGCGTCGCGGTCGTCTGCACCACCGGTAGCACCGGAATCATGACGCTGGCAACGAATCCCACCAGGCCGGCCACGATCGCCACCCACCGGGTTCGGCGCAGCGGGCGGTCGGCACCGGCCAGTGGGGTCTCGGGCTCGTCGTTGGTCACCGAGTCGGCGTCATCGCGCACCAGGCTCACCGAGCGCCCCCCGCCCTCGTGTTCACACCCACCACACCATCAGTATCCGAAGCAACTGTTACAGTCAAGCGTGCCGAGGCCATTCGACCACGCGAAACGCGAAGAGCTATTGGTCACTGCCGGCGCCATTTTGGCGCGCACCGGGGTGGTCGACACCTCGTTGCGCGAGCTCGCATCTCAGCTCGGGACCAGTGCCCGGATGCTCGTGTACTACTTCGGTACCAAAGAGAACCTCATGCTCGAAGTCTTGAACCGGCAACAGCGTGCGGCGATACCGGCCACCGAGGAGCTGGACCTGCCGGATTCCGTTGCCGCACATCGGCAATGGTGCTTCGACGACTGGTATGAGTGCACCCGCGGAGACCGCCGCGACAGTCTGCGCATCGTGCTGCAGATCTTCGGCGCCGCATGTGGGGTCGACAGTCCCTACCGCGAATACACCTGGGACACCCTGTCGCTGCTGACGCGCAATTCGAAGGCGCGCCTGCTCGCCCTGGGGATGCCCGACCACGTCGCCGAAACTCGCTCGCGGATCGCGCTGGCCACCTTCCAGGGCTTGATCATCGAGTACTTCACCGCACCCGACCCGGCCTTTGTCGACGAGACGTTCACCAGATTCGTCGACGAGTTCCTGCTCGCGCCGTTCGCTGCCACTGAGTCGGACGACCGGGCGTAACCATCTGGGGGACAGGACAATACGCGCAGTCTGGTCGAGCTCTAGCCGGGTGACCGACGCGTTGCCGCCAGGCTGCCGAGCAACTTCAGCCGGTCAGCGGTCGGTGAATTCGGCTCCGCCGTCATGACATAGATCATCAGCCCCGGATCGGCGGCGAGCTCGAGCCGGTCGAAAGTCAGGTCGAGTTGGCCGACGGCAGGATGCTTGAGTGCCTTCGGGCCGGACTCGTGTGCCCGGATGATGTGGGCACCCCAGCGGACCCGGAATTCGTCACTGCGCGTGCTCAATTCACCGACCAGTTGGGTGAGCCGGTCGTCGTACGGATCACGGGCCGCGGCGCCGCGCAGGATCGCGACGACGTTGTCCGCCTGCTGGTTCCAGTCGACGAAGAACTCTCGGGCCCGGTGGTCGAGGAACAGGAATCGTGCGATGTTGGTCCGTCCGTCGGCTCCGTCGATGGCATCGCGGTACAGCTCGGCGCCGACGGCGTTGGCGGCCAGGATGTCGAGCCGGTCATTGCTGACCCAGGCCGGCACACCGACCATCGCGTCCAGGATCAGCTGGACAGTCGGCCGAATCCTGCTGCCGGTCTTGCGTGGGGTCCGCCGCGGCCCGTGGCTGACTTTGATCAGGTTGAACAGGTGCGCGCGCTCGGTCTCGTCGAGTTGCAGGACGGTGGCCACCGAGTTGAGTACCGAGTCGGAGGCGCCGGTGAGATTGCCGCGTTCGAGCCGGGTGTAGTAGTCGACGCTGACGCCGGCGAGTAGCGCGACCTCTTCCCGGCGGAGGCCGGGGACTCGTCGTTTGGCGCCGTAGTCGGGCAGGCCGGCCTGCTGGGGAGTGATGCGGGCGCGCCGGGACGTGAGGAATTCCCGGATATCTTTGCGCTGGTCCACGTTTTCGACAGTAGTGGGCTCGGCAGCCGGGAGAGGGGGTTTGCTGGACCCTGGACAACTCGGCCCTGCCTGACCGGACCGCGCCCGGCCTACCGTCGTTTCTGACACCACCTCTCGACGGAAGGAACCGCTCATGTCCAGTGACACCGCAGCCCAGGAAGCGTTCGACGCCTTTGTCGCCATGTGGACCACCGGGACCACCGGCGGACGGCGCGCGCCGGTGCTCCGGCGCCCCGATGAGGTGGGGCTGGCCTATGAAGACGTGTTCTTCCCGTCGATGGACGGCGTCCCGCTGGAGGGCTGGTTCATTCCGGCCGACTCCGACCGGCTCGTCATCCATAACCACTTTCTTCCCGGAAACCGATATGGCTATCCCGGGCACCTGCCGGAGTTCGGCGGCCTCGGCGGCTTCGAGGTGAATTTTCTGCCCGAGTACAAGGCCCTGCATGACGCGGGCTACAACGTTCTCGCGTACGACATGCGTAACCACGGCCGGAGCGGCCAAGGCAATGGCGGTATCGTCGGCATCGGCCTGACCGAATACCGAGATGTCATCGGGTCCCTGCGGTACGCCGCCGCTCGGCCGGACACGAAAACGATGAAGAAGGCCCTACTGTCGGTCTGTCTGGGGGCCGACTCGACGGCGGTGGCCTGGTCCCGGCATCCCGACGAGTTCGCGGAAATCCAGGCCATGGTGATGCTGCAGCCGGTGTCGGGTCGCTACATCGTCGAGGAGTTCGTCAAGGCCGTCGGGATGGCCGACGGCTACGCGAAGTTCGATCAGGCCGTGCACGAACGCACTGGCTTCCACCTCGCCGAGCAGTCGCCGCTCGAACACGTCAAGGCCGTGACCGTGCCGACGCTCGTCGCACAGGTGCACGACGACACCATGACGCGTCCGCAGGATGTGCAGGGCATCTACGACGCGATCCCGGTCGCCGACAAGAGCCTGCACTGGATCGAAGGAACCAACAGGCGATTCGACGGCTACAACTACTTCGGTGTCCACCCCGAGGTGGCCATCGAATGGTTCGACAAGCACATCGCCTGACGTCGTCGTTGCTGACACCACGGGATCTGTTGGGGCCCAACGCAGTGCAGACCAGTGGGGTGCCGGGACGGCACCCCGCGTTGGCGTGGCGCGCCGATACATGGTTGGCTGGGATGCGTGGGGGTATCGCTGAGCCGACGGGATTTCATCGTCGGGTTGGCCGCCACGGGCGTGCTGGCCGGGTGCCAGCCCACCAAGGCGGACGAGCCGACCAGCTTCGAAGAACTGGAAGATCGCTATCAGGCGATAATCGGCGTCTACGCAGTTGATTTGGAGTCTTCGGCGACGGTCGAGCACCGTCCCGACGAGCGGTTCGCGATCTGCTCGACATTCAAAGCGTATGCGGCGGCACGCATCCTGCAGATAGCCAAGGCGGGTCAGGCGAATCTCGATGCCATGGTGCCGATCACCACCGCGGACATCGTTGTCAACTCGCCGGTGCTGGGCCCCGCGGTCGGGGCGCGGATGCCACTACGGGACATTTGTGCGGCGGCCCTGACCCAGAGCGACAACGCCGCAGGCAACATCATGTTGCGGACCATCGGCGGGCCGTCCGCCCTGACGGATTTCGCCCGCTCGATCGGCGATTCGCAGACGCGGCTGGATCGCTGGGAACCGGACCTCAACGAGGCGGCGCCCGGCGACCTCCGCGACACCACCACGCCACGGGCCCTGTGCGGCGGGTACCGCGCGATTCTCGTCGGTGATGCATTGCCGGGTGCGGCGCAGTTTCAGCTGCAACGGTGGATGGGCGAGACGGCGACGTCCACCAGGCGTTTTCGCGCGGGTCTGCCCGAGGGATGGACCAGCGCGGACAAGACCGGCAGCGGCGACTACGGGTCGACCAACGACGCCGGCATGCTCATCGGACCCAAACGCGAGCGGGTCATGCTCACGGTGTTGATCCGCACCCGCACCGTGCGGCGGGACGCCGGGCCGTTCAACGAGGCGGTCGCGGAGTGCGTGCGATCAGTGCTGGCGCGCCTCGGCCACAGTTAGTGTTGGATCGTGGGGATCCGGAACCTGGCGTTGGCCGTGGTCACGTGCGTGTGCGTGATCGCCGGCTGCTCGACGACCACGACCGGCACCGCGCGGTTCGGCGGCTCCCTGAGCGACCCCGAACCCGACGTCAGCCAACTGCGGACCGGTAACTACCAGATCAAGCCGAGCACCCCGTTCTTCAGCGCCGGCCCCAACCCGCTCACGCAGTCGATCGTCGAATCCACCCGCATGGCCGAATACGTCGTCGGGCCTTGGGAAATCGATGCGTCGGTGACGAAACCGGGGGCGATCGGGACCGGCACCATGACGTCGGAGTTCGGCGTCGACAACATCCTCGGGGTGTCCAAAGACAATGTCATGCAGGGCATTGCCAGGGCGCACAACCTGGTTGCCGGTTTCGGGTCGTACCGGTCATCCGGGTCCAAAGACTCTGATCTGGAAATCCAGAATGCGGTGCTGATGTTCCCCGATGATGCCCAGGCGGCCGCGGCCGCGGGTGAGTTCACCGCGCAGTTCGGCCCGATCGTGGCCACTCCGTTCCCGACGTATCCGGTCCAGATCTCGGTCGGTGTCGGGACGGTGCCGGCGCTTGGCGCGGACTACGGCACGGGCGCCAGTGGCGTCGCGGCGTACACCGCGCAGGGGCGGTTTGTGCTGTACCAATTCGTCAGTGCCAAAGCCACCAAGTCGACCAATGCGCCGCTGCGGGCCAAGCTGCTGGCTTCCGACCTGCTCGGCAGGCAGCAATCGCTGATCAAGAGCTTCGTGCCGACCGAACCGGCGAAACTCGCTGACCTGCCCAAAGATCCGAGCGACGACCAGTTGTTGTCGAAGACGATCACCACCCCCGATCGGCAGCAGGGGGTGCTGATCGGTACGTGGCGACCGCGGGCATGGCTGCATTTCGAATCCGACCCGGTGAGCATGACCACCCAGTTCGAACGTGCCGGCGTTCAGTGGGTGACGCAGCGGTGGGGCCGGGTCTACCAGGCGCCCAATGCGGATTCAGCCGCACAGCTGCTGGACGCCACCAGCGCTTTGACCATGACGAATCCGGACGTGCAGATGGCGGGGCCGGTGCCGGGGTTCCCCGGTGCGCGGTGTTTCGAGCACCTTCGCGACTTCGCGCGCCCGGATGCCACCGTGACATGGCGCATCCTGGGGTGGCATTACAGCTGCCTCGCGCGTACCGACAGATTTGTGTTCCAGGTCTTCGCCGACGACGAAACTGCTGTGGACCAACAGATTTCGGCGCAGTACCGGGTGCTGTCCGGGAAGTAGCCGGCCGCTCCGATGAGTTTCGCCGAGTCCGATGGTCTACCTCACTGACAGACACCACCGACTCGTCAGGAGCCAGAAATGGGCCAGATTCACCTCGCGCTGTTCGCCACGCTCGACCTCGTCGGGCAGGCGCCCGGCGGTCCCGGAGAAGACGCCGACGGCGGTTTTCCGTTCGAAGGGTGGCAGGCACCGCTGATCGACGATGTGTCGGGGGAGCAGGTAGGCGCCGCGTACGAGGGCACCGATGCGCTGCTGCTGGGCCGGCGGACATACGACATCTTCGCGGGTTACTGGCCGCACCAGGATGACGAATTCGCCGACATGTTCAATCGCATTCCCAAGTACGTCGCCTCGCGCGGCACGCCGGACCTGTCGTGGTCGGGTTCGTCGCAGATCGGCGCGGATTTGGTGACCGAAGTGCGCGAAATCCGCGAACGCCACGAGCACGTGAAGGTGGTCGGGAGTTTGAACTTCGTACAGACCCTGTTGCGCGAAAAACTGTTTGATCGCATCGACCTGTGGGTGCATCCTATTGTGCTGGGGGTCGGCAAGAAAGTGTTCGACGGCGGCGCGGTGCCGTCCAATCTGACGCTGCTCAAGGCCCCGGTATCCAGCCCGGCCGGCATCGTGTACCTGCAGTACGGGCTGGCCGAGGGCGTGCCGGCGACGGGGGATATGAGTGCACCGGATCGGGGGGACGTTTGACTGGTAGGGACTTGACGCGCGGCGTACTCGCCGGCGCGGTCTTAGGGGGAATCGGCTGGGGTCTGCTGGCGGTCGGGGCCATGGGCCCCGGCGATGATCCGCACCTCGACCGGGTCGGCGGAACGAATCTGACTGCAGCGGTGTGTCTTTCGCTGATATGCCTACTGATTGCGGCGCTGCTGTCGCGCGCACGGGTACTCACCAGCGTCGCCGTGGCACTGGTGGTCGCACCCGCGAGCGTTTGGTTCATTGTCGGTCTGCTGTACCTGCAGGCCGTTGCCACGGTGACGATGTATCGCTGACCAGAGGAGGTGGGTATGTCCTTCGAGCATGAAAGCACGCTTGATCCACGGACCGAGCGGGACGTTGATCCGCGATATCTGTTCGGTGGCTACGCGCTCGGCCTGGTCGTGATGTCGCCGGCGCCGTTGTTGTATTACTGGCTGTTCGCGCCGGCGGGCGCGTTACTGGTCGCCGCGGCAGCGGTTCTGGTTGCGACGGTGCGGCCACGGTTCGACGACGTGGCATGTGGCGCATTCTTCGCCGCCCTGTTCGGTCTGGTTGCGGTACTCGTGCTGTTCTTTGTCGGCGCGCAGAACTGATCGCGGCCGGCGGGCCGGCCCGCTGAAAAATGCGTTGCCGGCCAACCCTTTTGCGCTCATCATGGTTCGGGCCGAGAAACGAATGCTCGGCCTGTGCCACGAGAAGCGAGGTGAAAATCATGAAGTTGGCAGAAGCTTTGTCGTTGCGGGCGAACGCGGTTCGCCGAATCGAGCAGTTGCGCGTGCGCGTGGTGGGTAATGCCCGGTTCCAGGAGGGCGAGGAGCCCGCCGAGGACGCCGCAGCGCTACTCGTCGAGATCGAAGGCGCGCTGGGCGATTACGAATCCCTGATCCGGCGGATCAACCTGACCAACGCGGCCAACTCGGTCGGGGCGGACGGCACGCTCACCGACGCACTCGGCCGGCGTGACGCGCTGCGGTTGCGGCACCACGTGCTGACCACGGCCGCGGACGCGGCAGCGGGCGCCAACCAGCATGGCTACTCGCGGCAGCTGCGTTCGGAACTGAAGATGTTGTCGGCCTTGTCTGTCGGCGATCTGCGGTCGCGGGCCGATCGCGTGGCGCAGGAGCTGCGCGAGCTCGACGTCCGAATCCAGAAGGCCAACTGGGAGATCGAGCTGCTGGACTGACAGCGGCATGGTGTAGCAGGTAGTTGTCGCGGAGGCGTGCACAAACCGCAAACGGCTCCTAACCGTTCCAGGCGCGCGGAGGGCAGTGCAAATGGGTTCGAATCCCGCCAGCACATCGCAGCCCAGCAGTGTGCACAGGTGACAGAGCACGGGGCACAACGCATCACCACGTGCAGATCTACGACAACGAGGGTGGGTACGGGGCCTACACCGCGATATCGCTGGGCAGCCAGCGCTATGGCCTAGGCCGAGCGTGGGGGATTTCGAGGCGCCGGCGGCGCGTCGTCTCGTCAGGCCTCACGTTCGGCGTAGGAGTCGACGTCGGGAACGGGCTTGGCCCGCAACGGGTCTGCCGCGACCGGTACCAGCGGCACAGCCAGCACCGGGAACAGCGCGCACACCGCGAACGCCGCCGGGAACCCGAAGACTCCGATCAAGGCGCCGAATGCCGGCGGCACGATGCCTGCCGTCAGCAACTGCGCCGTGTTCTGCACACCCAACGCCCGGCCGCTCCAGAACGGCCCGGCGATCTCGGCAATCGCGGTGAAGGACAACCCGTTATCGGTCACCGTCACCACCGACGCGACCACCATCACGAACACCGCCACCGGCCAGTGCAGGTAGTCGCACAGCGCCAGCAGTCCCATGGTGGCACCGGCCAGAATCGCGATGACCCGCACCGGATGCAGCCGCGATCCGGCCAGATCCGACCACCGGCCGGCGCCGATGCGCCCTGCGGCACCGCACAATTGGGCCACCGTCACCATGGTGCCCGCCGCTCCGGCGGACCAACCGTGCGCAGTCATCAGCCACACCAGTGAGAAGGTCCACACCAGGCACTGCGGCACGACCAGCAGCACCGACACCGCGTGGATGCGTGCCAGTACCGACGACCCGCGGTAGGGATTGGCCAGATCGGTTGCGGGGGCGGAGGATCGGGGCGGCCGGGGCGGATCGATGACGCCCAGCACGGTCACCACTGCGGCGACCAGACAGGCGATCGCGGGGAACAGCAGCGCGGCCGACACCCCTGACGACTCGGCCAGACGCGGAATCACCAAGGCGCCCAATCCGACTCCCAACGGCTGCGCCGTCTGGCGAATGCCCATCACCAGGCCGCGCTGCTCCGGCGGGAACCAGCCGACGACCACCCGGCCGCTCGCCGAATTGGAGCTCGCGGCCGCCATGCCGCCCAGCAACAAGAAGGCGCCGACCGCCACCAACGAGTCGGCCCAGGCCGCCGCGAACGCCGCCAACGACGTCAACAGTGACCCGACAACCAGAACGAACCGCTCACCGACCCGGTCGACGACCCAGCCCCAGGCGATCAGCGTCAGCACCATGCCGAAGCTCGGCATGGCCGAGACCAGCCCGGCGCGTGACAGGTCCAGCCCGCGTTCGCCATGCAGCGTCGGGATCAGGAAGGCCGCGCCGTTGATGAAGACGTTGGCGCACATCGTCGAACCGAGCGCGATCACCAGCATCGACCAGCGGCGGACGGCTGACACATTGGTGGCCATGGCTTCATGGTGCCACCGTGGTTCTCAAGATATGAATCTATTTCTCAATATATGAGAAGGCATAGGGTTCCGTCATGGCTCTGCGAGTGAACCTTTCCCGGCTGGCGGCGGCTTTCGCGGTCGGCTTGGCGCTGGTGGCGGCGCCGCTGCCCACGGCATGGGCGGCCGCGCCGAACTGGTCGGGCCTGGACGCCCGGGCATTCGCGGACCGGGTGCCGCCGGCGGGCGCGCTCATCCGGACCGTCCCGCTGCGCCCCGAGCTGTCGGTCGCCGGTGCGGCGCGCGCGTACCGGATCCTGTATTCGACCACCGACCAACACAATTCGCCCGCCGTCAGCACCGCAGCGGTGTTCGTGCCGAACGGCGAAGCCCCCGCGGGCGGGTGGCCCGTCATCGCCTGGGCGCACGGCACCGTCGGCCTCGGTGACGACTGCACGCCCTCGGCGCAGCCGCGCAGTGCGCGCGACAACGAATACCTGTCCCACTGGCTGGATCAGGGCTACGTCGTCGTCGGCTCCGACTACACGGGTCTGGGTACCCCGGGCCTGATGAGCTACCTCAACAGCGTCGCCACCGCGCACGCCATCATCGATTCGGTGATCGCCGCGCATCACATGAATCTGCCGCTGTCGCCGAAGTGGGCGCTCGTCGGCCAGTCCCAGGGCGGCGCGGCGGCGGTCGCGAGCGCGCGGTGGGCCACCGAATTCAGCAAGGGGACAGGCCTGGATTACCGCGGCGTCGTGGCGACCGGCACCCCGGCGAACATCGACGATGTCGTCATCACGGCCGGTCCCGACATGGTGCTGCCGCCCGGGCTGGGTCCCATCGCGTCGGCCTATACGGCGTACATCCTCGCCGGATTCCGGGAGCTCCGCCCGGACGTCAACAGTGTGCTCACACCGGCTGGTCTGGCCGCTGCCGACAAGGCCGAAACGCTGTGCACGGCACCGTTGAGCGCGGCGGTCACGGGTCTGACGCCGTCGCAGTTCTTCTCCGCCCCACTGGCATCGCTACCGGGCATGCGCGGCGCGCTGGCCGACTTCATGGGCACGCCGATCACCGGCTACGACCGGCCGATCTTCCTCGGCGTCGGCCTCAAGGACCGTGACGTGCCGCCGTCGTCGACCCTGAAGTTCGCCGATCAGCTCAAGGCCAACGGCCAGGACGTGGCGCTCTACGTCTACCCCGAAGACGACCACTCCAGCACTGTGCTGACCTCGATGGCCGACTCCACCCCGTTCCTTCAAGCCCAGTTCGCGGGCTGACCAGCAGGCCTCACTAGGCTGGGCGGATGCGCCTAGGTCGAATTGCCAGTCCAGACGGCGTCGCTTTTGTGGTGATCGAGGGCGACCCGAACTCCGATGCGGTCTGCAAAGAAATCGCTGAGCAGTACCTGTCCCGCAACCCCACCTTCACCGGACGCTCCTGGCCGCTGGCCGACGTCCGGCTGCTGGCGCCGATCCTGGCCAGCAAGGTGATCTGCATGGGCAAGAACTACGCGGCACATGCTCGTGAGATGGGCAGCGAGCCGCCCGAGGATCCGGTGATCTTCCTCAAGCCCAACACCGCGATCATCGGGCCGAACATCCCGATCCAGTTGCCCGCAGACGCCAACCCGGTGCACCACGAGGGCGAGTTGGCGGTGGTCATCGAACGTCCGGGCAAGGACATCCCGGCCGCCAAGGCCAAGGACTACATCCTCGGCTACACGATCGCCAACGACGTCTCGGCACGTGATCAGCAGAAGAAGGACGGCCAGTGGATGCGGGCCAAGGGGCACGACACGTTCTGCCCGGTCGGCCCGTGGATCGAGACCGCGGTGGACCCGGCCGATCTGGACATCCGCACCGAGGTGAACGGCGAGAAGCGGCAGGACAGCAACACTGCGCTGCTGCTGCACGACGTCGGCGCCATCATCGAATGGGTCTCGGCCGTCATGACGTTGCTGCCCGGCGACATCATCCTCACCGGAACCCCCGAGGGCGTCGGCCCCATCGAGGACGGCGACACCGTCAGCATCACCGTCGAGGGTATCGGCACCCTCTCCAATCCTGTTGTGCGTAAAGGGAAATAACGTGACCACACCTGTCAGGGTTCGCTTCTGTCCGTCGCCGACCGGCACGCCGCACGTCGGCCTGGTCCGCACCGCCCTCTTCAACTGGGCGTACGCACGACACACCGGTGGCGACTTCGTCTTCCGGATCGAGGACACCGATGCCGCGCGCGACAGCGAGGAGAGCTACAACGCGATCCTCGACGCGCTGCGCTGGCTCGGGCTGAACTGGGATGAGGGGCCCGAGGTCGGCGGCCCCTACGAGCCGTACCGGCAGTCGCAGCGCGGCGACCTCTACCGCGACGTGATCGCGAAACTGCTTGCCGCGGGCGAGGTTTACGAGGCCTACTCGACACCCGAAGAGGTCGAGGCCCGGCACCTCGCGGCGGGCCGTAACCCCAAGCTGGGCTACGACAACTACGACCGCGACCTCACCGCCGAGCAGAAGGCCGCGTTCGAGGCCGAGGGCCGAAAGCCGGTGCTGCGCCTCAAGATGCCCGACGAGGACATCACCTGGGTGGACCTGGTGCGTGGCGAGACGACCTTCGCCGCCGGCGTGGTTCCGGACTTCGCGATCACGCGCGCGAGCGGAGAGCCGTTGTACACCTTGGTCAATCCGGTCGACGACGCGCTGATGAAGATCACCCATGTGCTGCGCGGCGAGGATCTGCTGCCGTCGACGCCGCGGCAGATCGCGCTGTACCAGGCGCTGATCCGGATCGGTGTCGCCGACGCGGTCCCGCAATTCGCCCACCTGCCAAGCGTTCTCGGTGACGGCAACAAGAAGCTGTCCAAGCGCGACCCGCAGTCCAACCTGTTCCTGCACCGCGACCGCGGATTCATCCCCGAGGGCCTGCTGAACTACCTGGCGTTGCTGGGCTGGGGCATCGCCGACGACAACGACCTCTTCAGTCTCGACGAGATGGTGGCGGCCTTCGACGTGGCCGACGTCAACTCGAACCCGGCGCGCTTCGACCAGAAGAAGGCCGACGCCATCAACGCCGAGCACATCCGCCGGCTGGCCCCGGAGGACTTCGCCGCACGGCTCAAGGCGTACCTCGACGCGCACGGCCACGACACCACGTTGGACGCCTTGGCTTTCGCCGCGGCGGCCGACTTGATCCAGACCCGCATCGTGGTCCTCGGCGACGCGTGGGACCTCGTGAAGTTCTTCAACGACGACGCCTACGTGATCGACGAGAAGTCGGCGGCCAAGGAACTCAAGCCCGAGGCTGCCGAGGTCCTGGACGCGACGCTGAGCGCCTTGGCGGGCGTCGGCGAGTGGAACACCGCCAACATCGAGGCCGCGCTCAAGGCGGCGCTGCTGGACGGCCTGGAACTCAAGCCCCGCAAGGCGTTCGGTCCCATCCGGGTGGCGGTCACGGGCGCGACGGTCAGCCCGCCGCTGTTCGAGTCGATGGAATTGCTCGGCCGTGAGCGCAGTCTGGCGCGGTTGCAGGCGGCCCGAAACGGCCTGTGAGCGGGCGATTTAAAGGCAGGGCCAACTGTTTGGTAGTCTGCTCGTCGGCCCGGAAAGCGCAAAGCGGCGAACATCCGCTGAGGTTTCCAGGCCGAAGATGCCCGTGACCTGCGGTTATGGGCATCAAATGGGGTATGGTGTAATTGGCAACACAGCTGATTCTGGTTCAGCCATTCTAGGTTCGAGTCCTGGTACCCCAGCTGCCGGAGCGATTAGGTCAGCCAGCGCAACTGAGCTAAGCTATCGCTCCGGAAGTTCTAGCCCCCGTCGTCTAGCGGCCTAGGACGCCGCCCTCTCACGGCGGTAGCGTGGGTTCGAATCCCATCGGGGGTACGTACGAACGCCGGACCTGACAACAGGTCCGGCGTTTTGTCTTTCTCGGGGTCTTACCTGCCGCCGGCCAGGAATCCGAGATCCCGCCGGCCGCGCCCGACCGACGGCTCCGGATCGGCGCCGAGGGTGCCGTGGAGCAGTTCGTGATAAACGTCACGGAAGTCGACGGTGGTCTTCAGATCGCCGTCGGTGAGATCGGTCAGGCTCGGCTCGTCGCCGTAGAACCCGCCCTTGACGGGAGTGCCGGCGATGAACACCGGACCGGACGTGCCGTGGTCGGTGCCCTGTGAGGCGTTGGCCGCGACGCGCCGCCCGAATTCCGAGTACATCAGCACCACGACGTTGCGGCCGTACGGCGTGCCCTGAAGCTTGTGGAAGAAAGGCGTGAGCGCGTCGTCGAGGGTCTTGAGCAATGCCTGCTGGGGGGCGCGCTCGTCGGCGTGTGTGTCGAAGCCCAGCAGCTGCGTCATGTACACCTGCGTGGGCACCCCGGCGCGGATGCAGCGGGCCACCAGTTCCAGGTCACTGGCCAACTGGTTGTCGGCCTGGCCGATGGTCTGCAGGCGGCCGTTGATCACCGGCGCGAAGCGGCTGTTGGTGGAGTGGTTGGCACGGTAGGACTCGCACACCTGGCTCATGGCGGTGGTGTCGTTCGGGTCGTCGGCGCTGAGCGCGGCCAACGTGCGCGCGACGTCGGGCGGGATGGCCGGCACGAAGTCGGAAAGTGATGCCGCGACGTGCTTTTGGCCGACGGCCAGGGGCGGCAGCACGGTGCCGATGTTTACGGCCCGGATCGGGTCGTCGCCGCTGGTGTCGAGCCAGCGGCCGATCCAGCCGCTGGTGACCGCGTCGACGGGGTTGGCGGTCTGCCAGATGTCCATGGAGCGGAAGTGGCTGCGGTCGGGCTTCGGGTAGCCGACACCGCGCACGATCGCGAGCTTGTTGGACTGCCACAGCTTCGACATCCCGGTGAGCGCGGGGTTGAGCCCGAACGCCGGGTCGAGGTGGAGCACTTCCTCGGGCTTGTAGGCGAGTTCGGGGCGGGCGTCGTGATAGGCGTTGTCGGCGTACGGGATAACGGTGTTGAGGCCGTCATTGCCGCCGTAGAGCGTGACGATCACCAGGATGCCCTGGTTGGTCGGCAGCGGACGGTCCTGACCTTCGCGCAGCAGATCGGGCAGCGTCACCGCGGCGACACCGCCGAGCAGACCGGCGGCGCCGGCACCGGCGCTGGCGATCAAGAACTTGCGGCGATTGAACTCGGGCATGGGGATCTCTTCAGGACGTCACGTACTCGGGGGTGATGACGGCCGCTGCCACCAGCCGGTGTGGATCGGAGACCAACGGTTTGAGCGCGGCTGCCGAGCGATCCGACCAGGCGCCGATGCCGAACAGGTAACCGACGCCGTCGATCCGCTCACTGGACGCCATCTGCTCGACGGCGCTGATGTCGCTGAGCGCCAGCAGCCGGTTGGCGGCCCAGACCCGCGCCGCCGCACTGTTGGTCGACAACCAGAGCTGGCCGCGGGGCCAGCCGCCGACGTCCGGCGGATAGAAGGGGCGCTGACCCATCACCCGGAGCACCTGGTCGAGGTCGGCGAGGACGTGCTCGTCGTCGAGGGGGACCGCGAGCGACCGGACGATGCCCATCAGCCATTCCACGGGAGTGCTGACGACGGTGCCCGCGGCCTTGGTGAATTCGGGATCGAGCACGACGGCCTTGGTGAGCGCCTTGAGATCTCGGTTGGGGCCGTAGGCGGCGACCAGGCGGGTCACAGTGTCGGGGGAGGCCGGCTGGTCCGAAGCCAGCAGGCGCCAGAGGGTTCCGGCGACGAACGCGGCGGAGGCGGGCTGGCGCAGGACGATGTTGCAGAAGTCGGTGTCGGTGAGGTTGCCGGTGACCCCGAGCACGGTCTTGACGGACTCGTCGTGATGCTCGGCGTAGATGACGGTGCTGCCGTCGGGCTTCAGGTGCCGCCCGGTGAGGGTCTTGGCGCCCTCTTTGACGTCGATCTCGGTGTAGCCGTTGGCATGTCCCATGGTGAAGAGCTCCATGAACTCGCGGGACAGGTTCTCGTTGGGCGCCGCGGCGGTGTTCACGTCACCGTCGAGCCAGTGCAGCATCGCACCGTCGGTGAGCATGGCCCACGCGAGGCTGCCGAAGTCACCGAGCTTGAGGGTGCGCAGCTTCTCGTTCTGCTCGCCCATCAACTGGGCCGCGTTGACCTTCTCTGCCGAGGTGGCAAAGTGGTTGTGCCACAACAGCGTCAGCTTCTCGTGGATGGGCTGCTGCACGGCGGCCATGCGGCGCAACCACCAGCCCGACAGTTCCTGCATGCGCGCCACGAGTTCCTGGCCGAATGCGGCGATCTCGGTGGCCGAGGCACCCGACGGCGGGTACTGCGGGATGGGGGATTTCGGCATCGGGGTCGCGATGGCACCCGGGTCGGCGTTCGGATCGAGGCTCAGCGCCCAATCGAGATACCCCGACCAGTCCTGCTTGACGACAGCGTCCACCTGGGCTCCGGTGGTTCCGAAGCCCGTGCGGCGCAGCATCCGTGCGGTTGCCAGCCACTGTGGTGGCTGCGACACGATGAAACCTACTTTCCTACGGCGGTACTCCCCGCCGGCGCTGCCGGGGCCTCTTAGGAACTTAGGTGATCAGCGCCGCCGTCGTCACCGGATGTGGCGGATTCAAAGGTTTGCTGATTGGTGTCACAGACGACGGGTGAGCGCTTCGGCCGCGGCCAGCAGATCGCTCGCCCAGCGCACGCCGGGGCGGCGGCCCATCCGGTCGATCGGCCCCGACACCGACACCGCCGCGATCACCGCACCGCGGTTGTCCCGCACCGGTGCCGAGACGCTGGCCACGCCGGGCTCGCGCTCGGCGGCGCTCTGTGCCCAACCGCGCCGGCGGACCTCCGCCAGTACCCGGTCGGTGAACTTCGCCGTCGGCAGCACCGCCTGCTGCGTCGCGGGATCGCTGTACGCCAGCAGGACTTTGGCACCGGAGCCGGCGGTCATGGGCAGGCGGCTGCCGACCGGCACGGTGTCGCGCAGGCCCGACGGTGGTTCGAGGGCCATGACGCACACCCGGGCCATGCCTTCCCGGCGGTAGAGCTGCACGCTCTCGCCGGTGATCTCGCGCAGCCGGGGGAGCACCGCGCCCGCTGCGCTCAGCAGCGGATCGTTGACCTGCCCGGCCAATTCGGTCAGTGCCGGGCCGAGCCGCCACCGTCCCTCGTTGTCGCGGGCCAGAAGTCGGTGGACCTCGAGGCCTGCTGCCAGTCGGTGGGCGGTCGCCCGGGGCAGCCCGGTGCGGGTGCACAGTTCGGCAAGTCCACACGGTGACTCGGCCACTGAATGCAGCACACCCACCGCTTTGTCGAGGACGCCGATGCCGCTATCCTGTCTCACAGGGAGATACTAACGTCTCGCATTGTGAGATGGTAGGTCAGCCCTCCCGGGTATCGCGGAAGGAACTGCACAGTCATGACGAACAAGCCACGCACCATGGCGGAGAAGGTCTGGGCGGACCATGTGGTGGTCGAGGGTGCCGGTGAAGGCGCCGCCCGCGAACCCGATCTCATCTACATAGATCTTCATCTGGTGCACGAGGTCACCAGCCCGCAGGCATTCGACGGCCTGCGCCTGGCCGGTCGTCCCGTGCATCGCCCGGACCTCACCATCGCGACCGAGGACCACAACGTCCCCACGATCGACATCGACAAGCCGATCGCGGATCCCGTGTCCCGCACTCAGGTTGAGACGCTGCGGCGCAACTGTGCGGAATTCGGCATCCGCCTGCACCCGATGGGTGACGCGCAGCAGGGCATCGTGCACATCATCGGACCGCAGCTGGGTCTGACCCAGCCCGGTATGACGGTGGTGTGTGGTGACAGCCACACCTCGACGCACGGCGCCTTCGGCGCGATCGCGATGGGCATCGGCACGTCCGAGGTCGAGCATGTGCTGGCGACCCAGACGTTGCCGCTCAAGCCGTTCAAGACCATGGCGGTCAATGTCGACGGCGAACTGCCGCCGGGTGTCAGTGCCAAGGACATCATTCTCGCGGTGATCGCCAAGATCGGTACGGGCGGCGGCCAGGGTCACGTCATCGAATACCGCGGCAGTGCCATCGAATCGCTGTCGATGGAAGGCCGCATGACGATCTGCAACATGAGCATCGAAGCGGGTGCCCGCGCCGGCATGGTGGCGCCCGACGAGACGACGTTCGAGTTCCTCAAGGGCCGTCCGCATGCGCCGCAGGGGGCGGATTGGGACGCGGCCGTGGCGGCCTGGACGGCGTTACGTACTGACGAGGGTGCCGAATTCGACACCGAGGTGCACATCGACGCGGCCACCCTGAGCCCGTTCGTCACCTGGGGTACCAACCCCGGGCAGGGTGTGCCGCTGTCCGCGAATGTCCCTGACCCAGAACAAATGTTCGATGAAGGCGACCGGCTGGCCGCCGAAAAGGCGTTGGCCTACATGGACCTTCGGGCCAATACGCCCATGCGGGACATCGCGGTGGACACCGTGTTCGTCGGTTCCTGCACCAACGGCCGGATCGAAGATCTGCGGGTGGTGGCCGATGTGCTGCGTGGCCGCAAGATCGCCGACGGCGTGCGGATGCTCGTGGTGCCCGGGTCGATGGCGGTGCGTGCACAGGCCGAATCCGAGGGTCTGGGAGAGGTTTTCACCGCCGCCGGCGCCGAGTGGCGGCAGGCCGGCTGCTCGATGTGTCTGGGCATGAACCCCGATCAGCTGGCTCCGGGCGAGCGCAGCGCCTCGACATCCAACCGGAATTTCGAAGGCCGCCAAGGCAAGGGCGGCCGCACCCACCTGGTGTCTCCCGCCGTCGCCGCCGCCACCGCGGTGCGCGGAACCCTGTCCTCACCCGCTGATCTGAGCTAGGAGCGCACTGTAATGGAGGCTTTCCACACCCACACCGGAATCGGCGTTCCGCTGCGCCGGTCCAATGTCGACACCGACCAGATCATCCCCGCGGTGTACCTGAAGCGGGTCACCCGAACGGGTTTCGAGGACGGGCTGTTCGCCGGCTGGCGCACCGATCCGTCGTTCATCCTCAACCTCCCGCCGTTCGACCGCGGCTCGGTTCTGGTCGCCGGACCCGATTTCGGCACCGGCTCGTCGCGCGAACACGCGGTGTGGGCATTGATGGATTACGGATTCCGGGTCGTCATCTCGTCGCGCTTCGCAGATATTTTTCGGGGAAATTCTGGCAAGGCCGGATTGCTCGCCGCGGAGGTCGCACAGGACGATGTCGAACTGCTCTGGAAGCTCATCGAGCAGAATCCGGGGCTGGAAATCACTGTGAATCTTCAAGATCGGAATTTGACCGCGGGAACGGTCGTGCTGCCCTTCAAGATTGACGATTACACCGCGTGGCGGCTGCTCGAAGGACTTGACGATATAGGCCTTACGCTGCGGAAACGCGACGAGATCGAGGCTTTCGAGAAGCGTCGGCCGAGCTACAAACCGCGCACTCTGCCGGCCTGACCAAGGGGCTCCGCAGGTCCCGTCAGAGGGCCTGCGGAGCAATTTCGGCACTCGGGCGCAGCTCGAATCCCTGCCCCCGCAACCACGTTTCGAAACCTCTCAACCACCTCCCAAGTGGGCCAACCGGATTGCCGAATTTCGTCATAGCTATGCCCGAAACCGGGCGTGGCTCTTGGAAATCGGCGGGTACTGGGTTTACCGTGTGCATTAGTCGGTCCAGCCAGGGCCACTGAAATCGGAGGTTTTGGATGAACAAAGCAGAACTCATCGATGCCCTGACAGAAAAGTTGGGCACCGATCGTCGTCAGGCCACCGCGGCCGTCGAGCACATCGTGGACACCATCGTCCGCGCCGTGCACAAGGGTGAGAGCGTCACCATCACCGGCTTCGGCGTCTTCGAGCAGCGTCGCCGCGCCGCCCGCGTCGCGCGCAACCCGCGCACCGGTGAGACCGTCAAGGTGAAGCCGACGTCGGTTCCGGCTTTCCGCCCGGGCGCTCAGTTCAAGGCCGTTGTCGCTGGCCAGCAGCGTCTTTCGGCTGATGGCCCCGCCGTGAAGCGCGGCGCCACCGCAGCTCCGGCCAAGCGCGGCGCTGCCAAGAAGGCCGCCCCGGCCAAGAAGGCTGCTCCCGCCAAGAAGGCTGCCGCCACCAAGGCTCCGGCCAAGAAGGCCGCTCCCGCCAAGAAGGCCGCTCCGGCGAAGAAGGCTGCGGCTCCGGCCAAGAAGGCCGCTCCCGCCAAGAAGGCTGCACCGGCGAAGAAGGCTGCGGCTCCGGCCAAGAAGGCCGCTCCCGCCAAGAAGGCTGCACCGGCGAAGAAGGCTGCGGCTCCGGCCAAGAAGGCCGCTCCCGCCAAGAAGGCCGCTCCGGCTAAGAAGGCTGCTCCCGCCAAGAAGGGCCGCCGCTAAGCCCTATCCGATAGGTCCGACTCGGACACGCCGTGGATCAACCGATCCACGGCGTGTCTGTGTGTGGAGCGCTAGCTTTTGGTCGGCAAGGGGCTGCCGATGTGATCGGCGGCGACGAGCGTGTCACCGTGCAGTGACATCACCCACATGCTGCCCTTGCGATTACGCGATTTGTCGGGCCGGATACCGCTGCGCTCGCACCACCACGAAATCAGGTCCGGGATCACCTTTCCCTGCGTGCAGACAACGGGGACCGTTTCGCTGTCGCTTCTCGCGGCGATCTTCAGCACCCGCTTCCGCGCAGCGTCGGGGTCGGCCGCGAAGGCCTCTTCCGTGAGCGTCGGCTCGTCCCGGATCCGGACACCGAGTTCCTGCGCCAGCGGCTCGACGGTCTGATGGCACCGGGTCCGCGACGCCGCGTGGACGTCGCTGGCACCGAAAGCGAGCAGTTGGCCGACAAGCGATTCCGCCTGTGCCCGGCCCTTCTTGTCGAGAGGCCGCAGCCGGTCGTCACCCTTGTACCGGGCCTTGCGGCCCGCGGTGGCGTGCCGGACGATCAGCACGGTGCGGGTATCGGCGGGTCGACGGGTGAAGCGCCGCAGAACTTTTCGGTCATGCGGGTACTGCAGCCGGAGCATCGCCTCGGCCACCGGCAGCCAGTCGAGCTTGTCCACCTCGGAGTTGGGACTGAAGTCGCCGTCGGTCGTGCGCGCCGCCCAGTAGCGGACCTTCTTGGTGCCGTACTCCAGCGGGTAGCTGACGGAGGCCAGCCGGCGGCCCAGGACCGACGCGTACCCGGTCTCTTCCAGGATTTCCCGCACGGCGGTAACCGGTTCGGTCTCACCGGGATCCACCTTGCCCTTGGGCAGCGACCAGTCGTCGTAGCGCGGTCGGTGGACGACGGCGATCAGCGGCTCTCCGGACTCGCCGGGGCGCCACAACACCGCCCCGGCCGCCAGCACCGGCGTCACGCGGTTGTCGTGCGCCGTCTTGTTCGGCACCTGTGCTCCTGGATGTGGTTGTCGGGATCAGGTTTTCGCGGTGCGTCAGTTGCCATGCGACAACTACGGTGTGCGGTGCCGCTCCATGATCGACACCTGGTGATCCCGTACCTTCTCGCCTTCCCGGGGCAGCGCAGTCCAGTGTCCGTCCGGACCCAGCTCCCAGCAGCGGGTCGCCGGATCCATCGCGGAATCGAACACGCCGCTCAGCTCCTCGGTCAGTCTCGGGTCCTTCACCTGCGCCATCACCTCGACGCGACGGTCGAGATTACGATGCATCATGTCGGCACTGCCGATCCAGAATTCATTGATGGCGTTGAAGTGAATAACGCGTGAATGTTCAAGGAAGCGGCCGAGAATCGACCGCACCACGATGTTCTCGGAGAATCCCTCGGCGCCGGGACGCAGCGCGCAGATACCCCGGACCACGACCTCGACACGCACCCCGGCCTGCGACGCCCGGTACAGCGCGTCGATGACCTGCTCGTCGACCAATGCGTTCATCTTCATCCGGATGCGGCCGTCGCCGCCGGCGCGCTTGGCTTCGATCTCGCGCTCGATGCGCTCGATGATGCCGCGTCGCACGCTGTGCGGAGCGACCAACAGGTTGCGGTACGAGACCTTGCGTGAGTAGCCCGTCAACGAGTTGAACAGGTCGGTGAGGTCGGCGCCGATCTCGGGTGCGGCCGTCAGCAGGCCCACGTCTTCGTACAGGCGTGCGGTTTTCGGGTTGTAGTTGCCGGTGCCGATGTGGCAGTACCGGCGGATCGTCGAACCTTCGCGGCGCACCACCAACGCCGTCTTGCAGTGGGTCTTGAGTCCGATGAGGCCGTACACCACGTGCACGCCCGCCTGCTCCAGCTGGCGGGCCCACTTGATGTTGGCCTGCTCGTCGAACCTGGCCTTGATCTCCACCAGCGCCACCACCTGCTTGCCGGCCTCGGCGGCGTCGATCAGCGCGTTGACGATCGGCGAATCACCCGAGGTGCGGTACAGCGTCTGCTTGATGGCCAACACATTCGGGTCGGCGGCGGCCTGCTCGATGAAACGCTGGACCGTGGTGGAGAACGAGTCGTACGGGTGGTGCACCAGGACGTCCCCGTCGCGGAGCGTCGAGAAGATGCTCTTCGGCGTCTCGCGTTCGCCGAACGCCGGGGGAGTCGCCGGCACGAACGGCCGATCCTTCAGGTCGGGCCGGTCGACGCCGTAGATCTGCCACAGTGACGAAAGGTCCAGCAGTCCAGGAACTTCGATGACGTCGCCCGGGTGCACGTCCAGCTCGCGCAGCAACAGGTCGAGCATGTTCTCGGTCATGTCGGTGGCGACTTCGAGCCGCACCGGCGAGCCGAACCGGCGGCGCGCCAGCTCGCGTTCCAGCGCCTGCAGCAGATCCTCGTCGCGGTCCTCTTCGACTTCGAAGTCGGCGTTGCGGGTGATCCGGAAGGCGTGATGCTCGACGATGTCCAGCCCGGGGAACAGCACCGGCAGGAATGCGGCGATGAGTTCTTCCATCGGCAGGAACCGCACCCGCGACTTCACGCCGTCGGCCGCCGTCCCCGGGTCGGGCAGTTCCACGAACCGATCCACGTTGTCCGGCACTTTGATTCGGGCGAAATGCTGGGTGCCGTCGTCGGGATTGCGCACGGTGATGGCGAGGTTGATGCTCAGGCCACTGACGAACGGGAAGGGGTGCGCGGGGTCGACGGCCAGCGGTGTCAGCACGGGGAACACCTGATCGTGGAAATACGTGGAGAGCTTGGACTGCTCGTGCTCGTCCAGCTCGCTCCAGTTGACGATCGTGATGCCCTGCTCGGCCAGTGCCGGACGCACCACCTCACCGAACACGTTGGCGTGCCGGGTCGAGATCTGCTGGGTGCGTTCACCGATCCGGCGCAGCTGTTCGCGCGGCGACAGCCCGTCCGCCGACCGGACCGACAGGCCGGTCTCGTCGCGGCGCTTCAGCCCGGCCACCCGCACCATGTAGAACTCATCGAGATTCGAGGCGAAGATCGCCAGGAACTTGGCCTGCTCCAACAGCGGCAGCGACCGGTCGGCAGCCAGCGCCAGGACGCGGGCATTGAAGTCCAGCCAGCTCAGCTCGCGGTTGAGGTAGCGGTCATCAGGTAGTGCGCCGTCCGTCGGATCCGCGGTGGCCGCCGGCAGCGGTTCGGGGTCCGAGTCGACGGGTGTCCGGTCGGTATGGGCGGGTCGGATGTCGGCGTCGGTCACCCCGACGATCATTCCCTATCGGCGGGACGCAAGCCACATGGTTGGTGAATGCCGATGGCGGAAACGGGGCACGGTCAACGCAGCGTCGCGCCGACGATCCGGGTCGTGGCGGGGCCGACACCGAGCCGGCGCGCCGTCTCGAGGTCGTCGGGGGTGTCGATGTCACAGCGCAGTCCCGGCCACTCGCCGTCCAGCTCCACCGCACCCGAATCCGCATGGCGCCGTGCGGAATCCGTGCCGAACTCGGGGACCAGCGGGGCGCCGAATGCGAAGAGGGCCGCGGTGCCGGTGCGGTGCCGGTCGGCGATGAAACTCCGGGCATGCCGACTGGCGCCGGCGATGGCGTCGGCCAATTCGGCGGTGCGCAGTGCAGGCAGGTCGCCCTGCAACACCGCGATGTTCGTCACGCGGTCCCGCAGCGCGCGCTCGGTGGCGGCCAGTGCGTGGTTCAACGGATCGGGGTGTCCGGCCGGAGTGGGGTCCACCAGTACATCGGCGCCGAGTTCACGCACCGCGGCGGCGGCGTCGGGGTCGGGGGTGACGACCGTCACCGAGCCGACGGCCGGCACGGCCAGGGCGGCGGTGATGGTGTCGAGCAGCATCGCGAGCACCACCTGCTCGCGCAGATCGCCGGCGAAAACGGGGGCCAGTCGGGTCTTGGCCGCGGCCAGCCGTTTCACCGCGATGATCAACCCGACACCGGTGACATCACCGGCCGTCTGCACCCTCGGGTCGCCGCTCATGACCGCCATACTGCCAAAGCGTCGGCGGGGCTACTGTTGACGCGTGGTGGAGGCAGCGGTGATGGGTGCCGGCGCGTGGGGGACGGCACTGGCGAAAGTCCTGGCGGACGCGGGCAACAATGTGACGTTGTGGGCGCGCAGCGCCGAGGTGGCACGCGAGATCAACGAGACCCACCGGAACTCGAAATATCTCGGCGACCGGGCGCTGCCGGCGTCCATCAAGGCGACGGCGGATCCCGCCGAGGCGCTGACGGGTGCCTGCACCGTGCTGCTGGCGGTGCCGTCCCAGACGCTGCGCACCAACCTGTCCGCCTGGACCGGATATCTGGGTGACGACACCACGCTGGTCAGCGTGGCCAAGGGCATCGAGCTCGACAACCTGTTGCGCATGAGCCAGGTCATCGTCCAGGTGACGGGTGCCGATCCGAGTCGCGTCGCAGTCCTCAGCGGCCCGAACCTGGCCAGCGAAGTGGTCGACGAGCAGCCCGCCGCCACCCTCATCGCGTGCACAGATTCCGGACGCGCGGTCGCGCTGCAGCGCGCATTCGCCACCGGCTACTTCCGCCCGTACACCAGCGCCGACGTGATCGGTGCCGAAGTGGGCGGGGCCTGCAAGAACGTCATCGCGCTGGCGTGCGGCATGGCGGCGGGCGCCGGGTTCGGCGAGAACACCGCCGCCGCGATCATCACCCGTGGGCTGGCCGAGATCATGCGATTGGGAATCGCGCTCGGCGCCAAGGGCGTAACGCTGGCCGGGCTGGCCGGCGTCGGTGATCTGGTCGCGACCTGCACCTCGCCGCAGTCCCGCAACCGCAGCTTCGGCGAACGTCTGGCGCGCGGCGGCACCATGGAGTCGGCGACGGCCGCGGCCAGTGGCAAGGTCGCCGAGGGCGTCACGTCCTGCCAGTCGGTGCTGGCGCTCGCCGAGAGCTACGACGTCGAGATGCCGCTGACCGACGCGGTGAACCGGGTGTGCCACAAGGGTTTGTCGGTGGACCAGGCGTTCGCGTTGTTGCTCGGCCGCAGCACCAAGCCGGAGTGAGTCGTGGACGGTCAGCTCGGCGACTCCACCCGTAGCGTCAAAGCGACTGCGTCGCAACGGGTTCCAGGTCAGCCGGTGGCGCCGCCGCCGGTTCCGGTGGCGGCCTACCACCTGTCCGACGATGAATCGGACGGTCTGGACTTCTACGGCCGCAACTCCAATCCGGCTTGGCGCCAACTGGAATCGGCTCTGGCCGAACTGGAGGGCGCCGTCTCGGCGCTCACGTTCTCCTCGGGAATGGCCGCCATTTCGTCGGCGCTGCGGGTGCTGGCGACCCCGGGCACCACTCTGGTGGTCCCCGCCGACGGCTACTACCAGGTGCGCAGATACGCGGCCGAGCATCTCGCGGCCCGCGGCGTCACGGTGATCGAGGCGAGCGCCGCGCAGATGTACGACGCCGCCGTCGGCGCCGACGTCGTGCTCGCCGAATCCCCGGTCAACCCGACGCTGGACGTCGTCGACCTGCACCGGCTGTCCACGATCTGCCGCGCCCGCGGCGCGACTTTGGTGGTCGACAACACCGCCGCAACCCCGCTGGGCCAGCGGCCACTGTCGCTCGGCGCGGATCTGGTGGTCGCCAGCGCGACGAAGGGGCTGTCCGGGCACAGCGATCTGATCGCCGGCTACGTCGCCGGGTGCCACCGCGAGCTCATGGCCGCCATCGAACGGGACCGGCTGCTGGCCGGCGCGATCCTCGGCCACTTCGAGGCCTGGTTGGCGCTCCGGAGCCTCGGCACCGCCGGTCTGCGGTTCGAGCGCCAATGCGGCAACGCGCTCGCGCTGGCGATGACACTCGAGGGGCACCCCGCCGTGCGGGCGGTGCGGTATCCCGGCCTGCCCACCGATCCGGCGCATGCCGTCGCCCGCGATCAGATGCGACGTTTCGGCGGCCTGATCGCGATCGAGTTGGCCGATGCCGCCGCCGTCCGGGACCTGGTGAACCGCAGCCGGCTGCTCGTCGCCGCGACCAGTTTCGGCGGCATCCACACCTCGGTCGACAGGCGCGCACGCTGGGGCGATGCGGTCGAGCCGGGTTTTGCGCGGATATCGCTCGGCATCGAGGACACCGACGACCTGCTGGCCGACATCACGGGTGCACTGGGGTAGCCAGGTAGCCTCTCTAGGTTGTGACTGCCCCTCAATCCTCAGGAGCCACCGGCCGTACCCGGGTCGCCGTCGTTTATGGCGGACGCAGTTCGGAGCACGCCATCTCCTGTGTTTCGGCCGGGAGCATCCTGCGCAACCTGGACCCGGCCCGCTACGAGGTCGTCGCCGTCGGCATCACCCCGGAGGGATCCTGGGTGCTGGGAGACGGCCGCCCGGAGACCCTCGCCATCACCGACGGGCAGCTGCCGGGTGTCACCGAGGCGTCCGGCACCGCGCTGACGCTGGCCGCCGATCCGAACCGCCGCGGTGAACTGCTGTCGCTGCAGGACGGCGTCGCGCAGGTGCTGACGGCCGTCGACGTCGTCTTCCCGGTGCTGCACGGACCGTACGGCGAGGACGGCACGATCCAGGGCCTGCTGGAACTGGCCGGGGTGCCGTACGTCGGCGCCGGTGTGCTGGCCAGTGCCGCCGGCATGGACAAGGAATTCACCAAGAAGCTGCTGGCCGCCGACGGACTGCCGATCGGCGACCAGGTGGTGCTGCGGCCGCGCGATGTGACACTGAGCCTGGATGACCGTGAGCGCCTGGGACTGCCGGTGTTCGTGAAGCCGGCCCGCGGTGGATCGTCCATCGGCGTCAGCCGGGTTGCCTCGTGGGACGAGCTGGATCAGGCCATCGCCTATGCGCGCCAACATGATCCGAAGGTGATCGTCGAAGCCGCGATGCCGGGCCGCGAAGTGGAATGCGGTGTGCTGGAGTACCCGGACGGCCGTGTCGCGGCCAGCGAGCTGGGCGAGATTCGCGTGGGTGGCGGGTTCTACGACTTCGCCACCAAGTACCTCGAGGACGCCGCCGAGCTCGACGTGCCCGCCAAGGTCGACGACGAAACCGCCGACGAGATCAGGCAATTGGCCATCCGCGCGTTCAAGGCGCTGGACTGCCAGGGCCTGGCGCGCGTCGACTTCTTCCTGACCGAGAACGGGCCGGTGATCAACGAGATCAACACCATGCCCGGCTTCACCACCATCTCGATGTACCCGCAGATGTGGGCGGCCAGCGGGGTCGACTACGCCACACTGCTCAGTGTCATGGTGGACACCGCGCTCCGGCGCGGGACGGGCCTGCGCTAGCGAGCCGGTGCCGGGTCCAGCGGGCGGGCCGGCATCACCTTTTCGATGAGCTCGGAGATGGTCTGGATTGGCGTGGGACCGGAGCCCTGCGGCAGCGTCAGCGCGACGTAGGTGGCCGGCGTGCCATGGTCGACGGCGTACCAGGTACTGGCACTCGGTCCGCTGGCCTCGAACCACGACACCGCATTGACCATCTGCAGCGGCGCGCCGACGACGAAATCGTCGGGCCGCTCGACGCCGCAGCGCAGCACCACGGTGTCGATGCCGGTCGGGCCCAGCCACGCCGCGGCGCCGGGCGGGGCGGGGTCGGCGAGCGTCGCCCGCCGGAAGTCGCCCATGGTGTCCGGCAGCGTCGCGAGGAGGGCTCGGCACTGATCGCTGTCGGCCTGCGGTGCCGGGGCGCCGGCGAGCGGGAGCGCAACGGGCTTGTCGGCAGGTGCCTGCCGCAGCGCGGCATACGCGAGCAGACCGACGATCGCGGCGATCGCCACGACGACGGCAGCGATGATGGCGCCGCGGGGCGGCCCATCCGGATCGCCCGTCAGATCGTTGCGGTCACCGGGTTCGGTCATGACGGCCACTCTAAGCGCCCGCCGCCCGGGGAAGCTGACGGCGGTGAGCCTGCATAGACTCCACCACCATGACCAGCGCGGAATCCGGGGAGACCCTGGCGGGGCTCGGCGAGTTCGCGTTCATCGGGCGGATCACCGCCCGCCGCACCCAGCCCGCCGAGGTCGTCGTCGGCCCGGGTGACGATGCCGCCCTGCTGACGGTCGCCGACGGCCGGGTCGTGGTGTCCACCGACATGCTGGTCGAGGGCCGGCATTTCCGGCGGGACTGGTCGACGCCGTATGACGTGGGGCGCAAGGCAATTGCGCAGAATGCCGCGGACATCGAGGCCATGGGCGGGCGGGCCTACGCGTTCGTCGTCGGCTTCGGGGCGCCGGTCGACACGGAGGCCGCGGATGCGCAGCTGCTGTCCGACGGAATGTGGTCGGAGGCAACGAAATTCGGTGCCGGAATCGTGGGTGGTGATCTGGTGGCCGCGCCGCAGTGGGTGGTGTCGGTGACGGTGCTCGGTGACCTGGGTGGCCGCCCGCCCGTGCTGCTCTCCGGTGCGCAACCGGGGGACACCGTCGCGGTGGTCGGTGACGTGGGCTGGTCGGGAGCGGGATATGACTTGTGGCGCACGGGTATCCACGAGTTCGACGAGTTGCGCCGACGGCATCTGGTGCCGCACGTGGCTTATGGCCAGGGACCGGCTGCCGCGGCGGCGGGCGCGACGGCCTTGACGGATGTGTCCGACGGCCTGGTCGCCGACCTCGGCCACATCGCGGCGGCGTCGGGTGTGGCGATCGACCTGTCGATGGCAGCGCTCGAGGCCGACGTGGCGATGTTGACGCCGGCGGCCGCCATGGTGGGCGCTGACGCCCGCGACTGGGTGCTCGGCGGCGGCGAGGATCACGTGCTGGTCGGCACCTTCGGTGGCGCACTGCCCGTGGGGTGGCGGGCGATCGGGACGGTCGGTTCGGGGGACCCGCGCGTGACGGTCGACGGCGCGCCCTGGCATGGAGCCGGCGGCTGGGAATCGTTCGGTCAGTAAGGTACTGGCGTGACTGCCCGACCCCTGCACGACCTGATCGACCCCGGCTGGGCCGCGGCCCTGGAGCCCGTCGCCCCGCAAATCACCGCGATGGGTGAATTCCTGCGCGCCGAGAATGCGGCCGGCCACGGCTATCTGCCGGCAGGGGAGAACGTGTTGCGCGCCTTCACCTTCCCCTTCGACGAGGTGCGGGTGCTGATCGTCGGCCAGGACCCCTATCCGACGCCCGGGCATGCCGTCGGGCTGAGTTTCTCGGTGGCACCCGACGTGCGGCCGCTGCCGCGCAGCCTGTCCAACATCTTCACCGAGTACACCGCCGACCTGGGCTACGAGCCGCCCAGTTGCGGTGACCTGAGCCCGTGGTCGAAGCAGGGCGTCATGATGCTGAACAGGGTGCTGACGGTCCGGCCGGGCAATCCCGCGTCGCACCGCGGGAAAGGCTGGGAGGCCATCACCGAATGCGCGATCAACGCGCTGATCGCGCGGCCGCAGCCGCTCGTGGCGGTGTTGTGGGGCCGGGACGCGCAGACCCTCAAGCCCATGCTGACCGGCGAACGCTGCGCGAGCATCGAATCGGTGCACCCGTCGCCGCTGTCGGCGTCACGCGGGTTCTTCGGGTCCCGGCCGTTCAGCCGGGCCAACGAGCTGCTGACGCGCCTCGGCGCCGAACCCATCGACTGGCGCCTGCCCTAGCGCTGCGTGCCCGTTGACCCTGTACCCAGGGCGTATTTGTTCGAGTGAGGTGCGCCCTCACGTGAGAGTCAACGGCTCTGAGCGCTGATATCGAGTTGACCCTGCATCCTGGGCGTAATCGTGCGAGTAGGCCGCAGCGTGGACGCACGCTCAACCGACAGTGCGAACTGAAGACACACGAAAGCGCTGCACGGGATTCGTGCAGCGCTTAGGTGTGAAGCTTTCAGTTGTCAGGCGGAATCAATCCGCCCGGCGGTAGCCGAAACTAGCCGCGGGTGACCTTGCCGGCCTTGAGGCAGGAGGTGCAGGCGTTGACGCGCTTGCGGTTGCCACCCGGACGGTCGACGGCACGCACGGTCTGGATGTTCGGATCCCAGCGGCGGTTGGTCCGACGGTGGGAGTGCGAGACGGACATGCCGAAGCCCGGTCCCTTTCCGCAGATGTCGCACACGGCGGCCATGAAGAACTCCTCGAAAATCAGTACTTGGGGTCTGAGTCCGACGGCCACAGGGTTGTGCGGCGCGAACAGACAACCTGACCAGGATACCGGGCGGCCCGACGATCACCAAAATGGGTCTGGTGACGGCGGTTCCACGGGAGCTGGTCAGGAGATTTGTCGGGGCCAGTGGCTAGGCTGGCGGGGCGCCGAGGGGCACCCGGCGGGCGACTGGAGAATCGGGGTGAACCCGGGCGGACGCGATGGAGGTCACATGTCAGCTGGCGTGGGTCGCACACCCCGTCCGCTGGATGGGATCGCCTTGCGTGACTGGGCGCACACCGCGGTCCTGCACCTCATCGCCCACACCGACGAGATCAACCGGCTGAACGTCTATCCCGTCGCCGACTCCGACACCGGCACCAACATGCTGTTCACCATGCGTGCTGCCGCCGCGCAGGCCGACGAGGCCGTCAAGACGGCGGGCAATGACGTGGTGGCGGTGTCGGCCGCGTTGTCGGCCGGGGCGTTGCACGGCGCCCGGGGCAACTCGGGCGTCATCCTGTCGCAGATCCTCCGCGGCGTGGCCGACGTGGTCGCCGAGGCCGCGTTGCAACGCGGTGAGGACAGGGAGTGCGGCGAGATCACGGCGCCGGAGTTCACCGCGGCCCTGCACCACGCCCAGGTACTGGCCGTCGCGTCGGTCGGGCAGACCGTGCCCGGAACCATCGTGTCGGTGCTGCAGGCGGCCGCGCTGGAAGCCGAGAGTCAGGACGGGGTGACCGACCTCGCGACGATGGCCGCCGCCGTCTCGGATGCCGCCGCGGCAGCGCTCGAGCGCACCACCGATCAGCTCGACGTGCTCGCGGAAGCGGGTGTCGTCGACGCCGGCGGACGCGGCCTGCTGGTCCTGCTCGACGCCCTGACCGTGACGCTGTCCGGCGGCTCGACGCCCCGGCCTCAGTACCAACCCGGGCAGGCGCGGGCAGAGCACGGTCACGACCACCATGACCACCACGAAATCAACGGCGCAGCACCACAATTCGAGGTGATGTACCTGCTGGGCGACTGCGACCCGGACAACGTCGAGGTCCTGCGCGCCCGGCTGCTGCGACTCGGTGAATCGGTTGCCATCGCCGCCGCGATCGCCGGCGTCCAATACAGCGTGCATGTGCACGCCGACGACGCCGGCGCCGCGATCGAGGCCGCCCTCGATCTGGGCACCGTCAGCCGGATTCAGGTCACCGCGCTGATCGGGGCGGCCGGGGCCCGCCCGTCCGGCGGCTGGAGCCGCGACCGCGCCGTGCTGGCGATCGTCGACGGCGACGGCGCGGGGGAGCTGTTCGGCGGCGAGGGCGCGCACGTGCTGCGGCCCGGCGATGGACCGGTCAGTGCGCAGCAGTTCCTGGCCGGGCTGGTCGGCACGGGTGCCGCGCAGATCATGGTGCTGCCCAACGGTTTTCTGGCCGCCGAGGAGTTGGTGGCCGGCTGCGCCACCGCAATCAGCTGGGGCATGGATGTCGTCCCGGTGCCGGCCGGATCCATGGTGCAGGGATTGGCGGCGCTGGCCGTGCACGACCCGGCCCGGCAGGCCGTCGACGACGGTTACAACATGGCGCGCGCCGCGGCAGGCGCCCGCCACGGATCGGTACGGATCGCGACCGAGGCGGCGCTGACGTGGGCCGGGCGGTGCCGTCCGGGGGACGGGCTGGGCATCGCCGGTGACGAGGTGCTGATCGTCGGGCACGATCTGGTCAGTGCCGCCAGCGGGCTGATCGACCTGCTGCTGTCGTCGGGCGGAGAACTGGTCACGGTGTTGACCGGCGCGGGTGTCGACGCCGAGGTGGGCGTCGCGCTCGCCGAACACGTGCGCCAGGAGCACCTGGCGGCCGAGTTGGTGACCTATCACACCGGTCACCGCGGCGATGCGCTACTGATAGGGGTGGAGTAGCAGTGGTCGCGCTGACCGACTCACTGGTGCACGTACTGGGCGCGAAATCGGCTGCGCCACTGGAAGAATTCCTCGGTATCCGCACCGTCAACGATCTGTTGCGGCACTATCCGCGCAAGTACAGCCAGGGCATGACGGTGCTCGGTGAAGACACCGAGCTGCCCGAAGAAGGCGACCACGTGACGTTCGTCGACGTCATCACCAAGGCGGAGACGCGCTGGACCAACCGGGCGCCCAAGCGCGAATACCTGGTGGTCACCCTCGGGAACCGCAACCCGAAGGTCACCGCAACCTTCTTCAACGCCAAGTTCCTCAAGAAATCCCTCGTCGAGGGCACCCGGGTGATGCTGTCGGGCGTGGTCGGATTCTACGGCCGCACAATGCAATTGACGCATCCCGCGCACCTGGTCCTGGGTTCGGGCGCCGGCCGCACGTTCGGTTCGCCGGCGCTGAAGAAGATCGCCGACGCCTCCGAGAAGATGCACGGCGAACTGCAGATGTCGGCGTTCGAGCGGGAGTTCTTCCCGATCTACTCGGCGTGCGCGAAAGTGCAGAGCTGGGACATCTACGCCTGCATCCTGCAGGTGCTCGCCGTGCTGGACCCGATAGCCGACCCGCTGCCGGAATCCATCCGGGCGCAGCGGGGCCTGATCTCGGAGGACCAGGCGCTGCGCGACATCCACCTCGGCGAGCGTGAAGCCGATCGCGAACAGGCCAGGGAGCGGCTGACTTTCGACGAGGCCGCCGGGCTGCAGTGGGCACTGGCCGCCCGTCGGCACGGCACCCAGTCGCAATCCGGTCCGCCTGCGCCGCCGATCGACACCGGTCTCGCGGCCGCCCTGCGTGACCGGTTGCCGTTCGAATTGACCGCGGGCCAACGTGACGTGCTCGAGGTGCTGTCGGCCGAGCTGTCCGAGTCCCGCCCCATGAACCGGATGCTGCAGGGCGAGGTCGGCTCGGGCAAGACCATCGTCTCGCTGATCGCCATGCTGCAGATGGTCGACGCCGGATACCAGTGCGCGCTGCTCGCCCCGACGGAAGTGCTTGCCGTGCAACACGCGCGGTCCGTTCGCGACGTGCTGGGGCCGCTCGTCATGGCGGGCCAGCTCGGTGCCCCCGACGATGCGACGTCGGTGGCGCTGCTGACCGGATCCATGACCGCGCAACAGAAACGGCAGGTGCGCGAGGAGGTGGCGAGCGGGCGGGCCGGCATCGTCATCGGCACCCACGCCCTGCTGCAGGACGCGGTGGAGTTCGACCGGCTCGGCATGGTGGTGGTCGACGAGCAGCACCGGTTCGGGGTGGAACAGCGAGACCGCTTGCGCGCCAAGGCTCCCGACGGTCTGACGCCGCACCTGCTGGTGATGACGGCGACCCCGATCCCGCGTACCGTCGCGCTGACCGTGTACGGCGATCTGGAGACCTCGACCATGCGGGAGCTGCCGCGGGGCCGGCAGCCGATCGACACCAAGACCATCTTCGTCACCCAGAAACCGGCGTGGCTCGACCGGGCGTGGGCCCGCATCCGTGAAGAGGTCGCGGCCGGCCGGCAGGCCTACGTGGTGGCCTCCCGCATCGATGAGAACGACAAGACGGGTGACGAGAAGAATCAGGCCGGTCCGCCGCCGGTCACGGTCGTCGAGCTGTACGACAAGCTGCGCGCGGGGCCGCTGGAGGGCCTGAAGCTGGGGCTCATGCACGGCCGGCTGCCGGGCGACGAGAAGGACGCCATCATGTCGGCCTTCCGGGCCGGACAGATCGATGTGCTGGTGTGCACCACCGTCATCGAGGTCGGCGTCGACGTCCCCAACTCGACGGTCATGGTCGTGATGGACGCGGACCGCTTCGGCATCAGCCAGTTGCACCAGCTGCGCGGCCGCATCGGCCGCGGCTCACACGCCAGCCTGTGCCTGCTCGCGACCAAGCTGCCGCCGGGATCGAAGGCCGGCGCCCGGCTGGAGGCGGTGGCCGGGACCCTCGATGGCTTCGAACTGGCCGATCTCGACCTGCAGGAGCGCCGCGAGGGCGACGTCCTGGGCCTCAACCAATCCGGGCGGGCCGGGCACCTGCGATTCCTGTCGCTGGCCGACCATCAGGAAGTCATCGAGTCGGCCCGGGTCTTCTGCCAGGCGGCGTACGCGCAGAATCCCGATGATCCGGGCATGTCCGCACTGGCCGCGCAGTTCGTCGATACCGATCGCGTCGAGTACCTGGACAAGGCGTGAAGCGCCTGCTGTGGTTGGTGGCGGCTGTGGTGCTGGCGGTGGTGGTGGCCATCCAGGTCGGCACGTCCGACGAGCCGGCCGCGGTCGCCGATGGCGTCGACGGTGCCGTCGTCCCGACTGTCGCCCCCGGTACCGACCTCCTGGCGGGCCTGGCCGTCGTCCCGCGGCGCGTGCGCGACCCGAACTACCGGCGCGCGGCGTTCGGCGAGTCCTGGACCGACGACAATTCGGCGCCCGAGGGCCACAACGGCTGCGACACCCGCAACGACATCCTGAACCGGGATCTGACCGACAAGACCGTCGTGTCGCTCAAACGGTGCCCGCAGGCGGTGAAGACCGGTGTGCTGCGCGATCCGTACACGAACGACACCATCGCCTTCACGCGCGGCAACCAGATCGGCGCGGCGGTGCAGATCGATCACATCGTGCCGCTCGCACTGGCCTGGGACCTCGGGGCCAGGGACTGGAACGACGAGCTCCGGCTCCGATTCGCCAACGACCCGGCGAATCTGCTGGCGGTGTCGGGGAAAGCGAACCAGGACAAGGGCGACAAGCAGCCCTCGGACTGGATGCCGCCGAACCATGGCTTCTGGTGCCAGTACGCGGTGCAGTACATCGCGGTGCTGCGTGGCTATGGGCTGCCCGTGGACGCGCCGTCGGTGCCCGTCTTACGGGATGCCGCGGCCACCTGCCCGACGGGCTAGGTCGTAGTACATCACCGAGCTTCTGCGGTTTTGTTGCCGGTATGGGTGATTCTGCACAACAAATGGCGGTTGGTCATTTGCTGGAATGTGTCTAGGTGGCGAACCGGCTAATTCGAATAGGGTCTGGCGCGAATTGCGCAGATATTGGTTGCCGAGCTACCGCAACTCGGCAACCAATATCTGCTCATCTCATTCGGCGGACACGACGAAATAATCGATAGCGGGGCTACTGAATTGGATGCCGGAATGCCGTCGATTCAGTGTTCTGTCGATATTTCGCCGCAGCCTGATGCCAAATTCGCTCCTGCCTGTCGTGGGACCTGTTCAGCGGCGTCCGAAAATGCCGCCGATGGTCTTCAAGGTGCCGTTGAGTGCACCGGCGACGGTCTTGGTGGTGCCATCGAGTGCGCCCGCGGCCGTCTTGGTGGTGTTGTGGAGTCCGCCGGCGACGGTCTTGGTCGTGCCGTCGAGGTCGGCGGCGACGGTGTGGGTGGTGCCGTTGAGGTCGGCGGCCAGGGTCTTGGTGGTGCCGTGGAGCGCACCGGCAACGGTCTTCACCGTGCCGTCGAGCGCGCCTGCGATGCCGCCCACCGGGCTACTCGAGGTGGGTGCGTTGGCGTGGCTCGTGACCCCGGAGGTGGAGGTGTCGGCCTGCGCCGTGCCCGCTCCGAATGTGAATAGCAATGCGCCCAGTCCAATTGTTGCCGCGCCCATTAGCAAGCGCTGGGAGAGGCGACCAATTGTCGGAGTCGTTAATTGCGAAGTGTTCCTGAATGAGTGAACCATTTCTCGAACCCCCTGCTCGATGATGTCTGGTTGCGCCGGAATAAATGGACGCAATATCAAATTAACGCACCGGAGGTAATAGTGGGATAGTTAACACGAATCAATTGCTGCGAGTTTTTCCACAATCGACACACGTGACCCACTGGGCACATCTGTGACAGGTGAGCGCAGTCGCCCGTCGCGACTACCCAAAATCGTTCGCGCCAAACACAAATGGTCGTCCTCCCCAGGGGAGAACGACCATTTGTGTCGGTAGCGGTTGATGAACCGCCGGCGGCCTCAGATGCCGGTGTAGGTGGCGGGGTCCGGGCGGTAGCGGGTGCCGTCGTCCAGCCCGTTCAGGGCGTCCATGTGCTCGGCAGCCAGCTCGAAGCCGAACACGTCGAGGTTCTCGGCGATGCGCTCCGGCGACGACGAGCGGGGGATGACCGAGTTGCCGAGCTGCAGGTTCCAGCGGATCAGCACCTGCGCCGGGGTCTTGCCGTACTCGGCGGCGATGGACTGCACGGTCGGGTGGGTCAGCAGGTTGCCGACGCCCAGCGGGCTGTAGGCCTGCGTGACGATGCCGCGCTCGGCGTGCACCGCGCGCAGCGCCGACTGGTTCAGCAGCGGGTGCAGCTCGATCTGGTTGACCACCGGGCTGACGTAGCTCAGGTCGATGATGGTCGACAGGTCCTCGTCGGTGAAGTTGCAGACGCCGATCGACTTCGCGGTGCCGTCGTTGTGCAGCTTGATCAGGGCGCCCCAGCTGTCCACGTACTTGCTGATGTCGCCGGCGGGCCAGTGGATCATGTAGAGGTCCACGTACTCCAGGCCGAGCTTGTCGAGGCTGACCTTGAATGCGTCCTGGCCGGCCTGGAAACCCTGGTCGGCGTTGGCCAGCTTGGTCGTCACGAAGATCTCGGCGCGCGGGATGCCCGACGACGCGATGGCCCGCCCGACGGCTTCCTCGTTGCCGTAGACGGCGGCGGTGTCGATCAGGCGGATACCCATCTCGAGCGCGGCCGAGACGGCACGCTCGGTGTCGGCGTCCGACAGCTCGGCGACGCCGAGGCCAAGCGCCGGAATCGTATTGTCGTCGTGGAGCGCCACATTGGGAATCTCTGCGGAGGCCATGTCACCTACCCTGTGAAGTTGAATGTTCGTGGATCCGGGCCCAGGCGGGTGCCGTTGTCGAGGGTCGCGATGGACGCGATGTCCGCTTCGCTCAGCTCGAAATCAAACACGTTGAAATTGCTCGCAATCCGGTCTGGGTTCACCGATTTCGGGATGACGATATTACCCAGCTGGATATGCCACCTAATCAGCACCTGCGCTGGCGTTTTTCCGTGTCGCTCTGCGATGGCGGTGACGATCGGGTCCTCGAGCAGGGAACCCTGCCCCAGCGGACTCCAGGCCTCGGTGGCGATCCCGTAGCGGGCGTGCGTTTCGCGCAGCTCGGCCTGCGGCAGTCGCGGATGCAGTTCGATCTGGTTCACCGCGGGCACGATCCCGGTGGCGTCGATGAGCAGTTTGAGGTGCTCGGGCTCGAAGTTGCTGACACCGATCGCGCGGATTCGCCCCTGGTCACGCAGGTGCGCGAAAGCCTTGAAGGTGTCGATGAACAGGTTCTGCGCGGGCGTCGGCCAGTGGATGAGGTAGAGGTCGAGGTAGTCGAGCCCCAACCGCGCCATGCTGGCGTCGAACGCGGCGAGGGTCTTCTCGTAACCCTGTTCGGAGTTCCACAGCTTGGTGGTGATGTAGACCTCTTCACGCGGGAGGCCGGAGGCGGCGACGGCCCGTCCGACGCCGTCTTCGTTGCCGTAGGCCGCCGCGGTGTCGATATGGCGATATCCGGCGTGCAATGCTGCACTGACGGCGCGTTCGGTGTCCTCGGCCGGTGTCTGCCACACCCCGAGACCCACCACCGGAATGGACGTACCGTCGTTGAGCGTCAGTGTTGGACTCGGAGCACCTGAAGGATCAGCCATGACCATGAGCATGCCAGGCGACGCTGTGCCGGCGGCAGTGACAACCGACGTCGAACTGGTCGTCCGGCCAGAGCATCCGGCCGCGGGACGGCCGAGTCGCCTGCGCCTGGCGGTCCTGACCCGGGCCGGCGGCATCGCCCTGCGCATCCTTCCCAAGATTCCCGATCGGCTGAAGCGCGTGCTGCTCGGCGGGCGTCGCGTCACGATCGACGGCAACACCCTCGACACCACTCTGCAGCTGATGCTGGCGGCGCAGAACGCCACCGGCGCCGGGGGCCTGGTCGTGAGCAGCGACATCAACGTCTCGCGCACTCAGCTGCTGGCGTTGTCGCAGTACCTCGACCCGGCGATCGCCGTCACGACGACCGACTTCACGGTTCCCGGTCCGGTCGAACCCCTGCGCGCGCGGCACTACCAGCCCGACGGCACCGGTCCCGCGCCGCTGCTGGTCTTCTTTCACGGCGGCGGATTCGTCGTCGGCGGTATCGAGTCACATGACGGGCTGTGCCGGCTGATCAGCCGCGACGCCGGCGTGCACGTCGTCTCCGTCGAATACCGGCTGGCTCCCGAGCATCCGGCTCCGGCCGCCTCCGACGACTGCTACGCCACCTATCTCTGGTGCGTGGAGAACGCGGCGCGGCTGGGCGCCGACCCGGCGAAGATCGCGGTGGGCGGTGACAGCGCCGGCGGCAACCTGGCGGCCGTCGTGTCGCAGCGGGCCCGCGACAACCACGCGCCGCTGCCGGCCCTGCAGCTACTGATCTATCCGGTCACGAATTTCGCGGGGGACACACGGTCGAAGGTGCTGTTCGCCGACGGCTACTTCCTGAGCAAGGTCGACATGGACTGGTTCCGGGCCAACTACCTCGCCGAATCGGCGCTCGATCCGGCGGATCCACGGGTGTCGCCGCTGCTGGCAGAGGATCTGTCGGGGCTGCCGCCCGCGCTGGTGCTCACCGGTGGGTTCGATCCGCTGCGCGACGAAGGCGACGCCTACGCCGCGGCACTGGCCGCCGCCGGGGTGCCGGTGGACCACCGCAGGTACGGGTCCCTGGTCCACGCGTTCGCGAACTTCTTCCCCCTCGGCGGCGACAGCGCGGTCGCGACGGCGGATTTCATCTCCGCGTTCCGGGCTCACCTCACCCGCTGAGGTACGGCTCCGGCCGAGTTCGGGGACGGCGTCGGTACCCTTGACGCCGTGCCGTCGAAATCGTCGAAGTCATCGAAGAACGCCAGCTATGACCTGAAGGCTGCGGACCGCAAGCGGGACTGGGTGGTCAAGGGCGGGCTGACCGCGCTTGTCATCATCTTCGCGGTGGTACTGGTGGCGTACATCGTCATGAACGGCAAGCCCAAAGCCGACCCGCACAAGGTGCAGGCGGTCCAGATCGCGGCGAGCAACGTCGTCACCAACCCCGGCACCAAGGATCCGAAGGTCACCCTGACGATCTACGAGGACTTCCTCTGCCCGGTCTGCGGCGTCTTCGAGAAGACGTACGGCCCGACGATCGCCAAGCTGATCGACAACGGCGACATCGCCGTCGACTACAACATCGTCTCGATCATCGGCCGCGGCGACCCGAAGTCGTACTCGACGCGCGCCGGCGCCATGGCGTACTGCGTCGCCGACGAGGACAAGGCCGCGTTCCGGCGCTTCCACGAAGCGCTGTACAAGAACCAGCCCGAGGAGACCGCGGCGTCGTTCCCCGACAACGCCAAGCTGCTGGAGTACGCGCGCCAGTCCGGTGTCGCCGTCGGGCCGAATGATCCGCTCAGCAAGTGCGTCGAGAACGGCGTCTACACCGAGATGGTCAACAACATGGCCCGCAACGCCGAGATTCAGGGCACGCCGACCATCAAGATCAACGGCACCGAGACCAGCCTGGTCCCGAACGGCGACCCGAACAGCCTGATCGAGAAGATCAAGGCCATCGCGCCGGATCTGCCGAGCCTGCCCGCCGCGCCGGCGGCCCCCGCCGCTCCGGCTCCGGGCGCCCCGGCGCCGCAGCCCGCTCCGGCGCCACACCCGTGACCGACGTCGACACATCCGAACGGCAGGCGGGGGTGGCAGTCAGCCGCCCCGCCGCCGTCTGGATTCTCCTCGCCGGAATCATCGGCGAACTCGCCGCGTTCGTGCTGACGGTCGAGAAGGTCCGGCAGCTGCAGAACCCGTCGTACGTCCCGTCGTGCAGCATCAACCCGGTGCTGTCCTGCGGGTCGGTGATGCTGACCAAACAGGCCTCGCTGTTCGGGTTCCCGAACCCGCTCCTGGGCATCGCCGCCTTCAGCGTCGTGATCGTGACGGGTGTGCTTGCCGTCGCGGGCGTTCGGCTGCCGCGGTGGTACTGGGCGGGTCTGGCCGGTGGCACGCTGCTGGGCACGGTGTTCGTGCACTGGCTGATCTACCAGAGCCTGTACGAGATCGGCGCCCTGTGCCCGTACTGCATGGTGGTCTGGGTCGTCACCGTGGCGCTGCTGATTGTGGTGACATCAATTGCGTTGCGGCCCTTGGCTGCTGACAACAAAGTGGTGAACACCCTGTACCAGTGGCGGTGGCCGCTGTACGCCGTGTGGATCACTGCGATCGCCCTGCTGATCCTTGATCGATTCTGGAGTTATTGGTCCACGCTGATCTAGTGCTTCAGCTGGCCGTAACCGCTAGGGTCACTGGGTGATTTCCAAACTCCTGGTGGCCAATCGCGGTGAGATCGCGATCCGGGCCTTTCGCGCAGCCAACGAACTGGGTATCGCCACCGTCGCGGTGTACCCGTTCGAGGACCGCAACTCGCTGCATCGGCTCAAGGCTGACGAGTCGTATCAGATCGGGGAGAAAGGCCATCCGGTCCGGGCGTACCTGAACGTCGACGACATCGTCGCCACCGCGCTGGCGTGCGGCGCCGACGCGATCTACCCGGGATATGGCTTCCTGTCGGAGAACCCCGAACTGGCGGCCGCCTGCGCCGCCGCGGGCATCACCTTCGTCGGACCCAGCTCCGACATCCTCGAACTGACCGGCAACAAGGCGCGCGCCATCGAATCGGCCCGCGCCGCCGGGCTGCCCGTGCTGGCCTCGTCGGAGCCGTCGTCGTCGGTCGACGACCTCCTCGCCGCCGCCGAGCACATGCAGTTCCCGTTGTTCGTCAAGGCCGTCGCCGGTGGTGGCGGCCGCGGTATGCGCCGCGTGGCCGACCCGGCCGACCTGCGCGAGGCCATCGAAGCCGCGTCCCGCGAAGCCGATTCGGCGTTCGGTGACCCGACGGTGTTCCTGGAGCAGGCCGTCGTCAACCCACGGCACATCGAGGTGCAGATCCTCGCCGACACCCACGGCAACGTCATGCACCTGTTCGAGCGCGACTGCAGCGTCCAGCGTCGGCACCAGAAGGTCATCGAGCTGGCGCCCGCGCCGAACCTGGATCCCGGACTGCGGGAGCGCATGTGCAACGACGCCGTCGCCTTCGCCCGGCAGATCGGCTACACGTGCGCCGGCACCGTCGAGTTCCTCGTCGACGAGCGCGGCCAGCACGTGTTCATCGAGATGAACCCACGCATCCAGGTCGAGCACACCGTCACCGAGGAGATCACCGCGGTCGACCTCGTCGCGTCGCAGTTGTGTATCGCCTCCGGCTCGTCGCTCGAGGAGCTGGGCCTGAGCCAGGAGACCATGCAGGCCCGCGGCGCCGCGCTGCAGTGCCGCATCACCACCGAGGACCCCGCCAACGGCTTCCGTCCCGACACCGGCCGCATCACCGCCTACCGCACGCCGGGCGGCGCCGGCATCCGGCTCGACGGCGGCACCAACCTCGGCGCCGAGGTGTCGGCCCACTTCGACTCCATGCTGGTCAAATTGACCTGTCGCGGAAGGGATTTGACGACGGCCGTGGCGCGCGCCAAGCGGGCCCTGGCCGAGTTCCGTATCCGCGGCGTCTCGACGAACATCCCGTTCCTGCAGGCGGTGCTCGACGACCCCGACTTCGTCGCCGGAAAGGTGACGACGTCGTTCATCGACCAGCGTCCGCAGCTGCTGACCGCCCGCAGTAGCGCCGACCGCGGCACCAAGATCCTCAACTACCTGGCCGATGTCACGGTCAACCAGCCGCACGGGCCGCGCCCGGCGGCGGTGTACCCGCGCGACAAGCTGCCCGCCGTCGACCTGAAGGCGGCTCCGCCCGCGGGGTCGAAGCAGCGGCTGGACGAACTGGGGCCGGAAGGCTTCGCGCGCTGGCTGCGTGACACCCCGGCCGTCGGCGTCACCGACACCACCTTCCGTGACGCGCACCAGTCGCTGCTGGCGACCCGCGTGCGGTCCACCGGCCTGCTGGAGATCGCTCCGTACATCGCCCGGTTGACGCCGCAGTTGCTGTCGGTCGAGTGTTGGGGTGGCGCCACTTACGATGTGGGCCTTCGCTTTCTGAAGGAAGATCCGTGGGAGCGCCTGGCCGCACTGCGTGAGGCGATGCCCAACATCTGTCTGCAGATGCTGCTGCGCGGCCGCAACACCGTCGGCTACACGCCGTATCCGGAGCTGGTGACGTCGGCGTTCGTCGAGGAAGCCACGGCGACCGGCATCGACATCTTCCGGATCTTCGATGCGCTCAACAACGTGTCGTCCATGCGCCCCGCCATCGAGGCGGTGCGCGAAACCGGTTCCGCGGTGGCCGAAGTCGCGATGTCCTACACCGGCGACCTGATGAATCCGGGCGAGACGATCTACACGCTGGACTACTGGCTCAAGCTCGCCGACGAGATCGTCGAGGCTGGTGCGCACGTGCTGGCCATCAAGGACATGGCCGGTCTGCTGCGACCGCCGGCCGCGGCAAAACTGGTGTCCGCGTTGAAGTCTCGCTTCGACCTGCCGGTGCACGTGCACACGCACGACACCCCGGGTGGGCAGCTCGCGACCTACATGGCCGCCTGGTACGCCGGCGCCGACGCGGTCGACGGTGCCTCGGCGCCGCTGGCCGGCACCACCAGCCAGCCCGCGCTATCGTCCATCGTCGCGGCCGCCGCGCACACGCAGTACGACACCGGGCTGTCGCTGGAGGCGGTCTGCGACCTGGAGCCGTACTGGGAGGCGCTGCGCCGGGTGTACGCGCCGTTCGAGTCCGGTCTGCCTGCGCCGACCGGTCGCGTCTACACCCACGAAATCCCCGGCGGCCAGCTGAGCAACCTGCGCCAGCAGGCGATCGCGCTGGGCCTGGGGGACCGGTTCGAGGAGATCGAGAACGCCTACGCCGGCGCAGACCGCGTCCTGGGCCGGCTGGTCAAGGTGACGCCGTCGAGCAAGGTGGTCGGTGACCTGGCGCTGTCGCTGGTCGGTGCCCACGTCACCGCCGATGATTTCGCGACCGACCCGTCGCGCTACGACATCCCGGACAGCGTCATCGGCTTCCTGCGCGGCGAGCTGGGCGACCCGCCCGGCGGTTGGCCGGAGCCGTTGCGCAGCAAGGCATTGGAGGGTCGCGGCCCGGCCCGGCCCGAGCAGCAGCTGACGGCGGAGGACGAGGCCCAGCTGGCCACCCCCGGCCCCGTGCGCCAGGGTGCGCTGAACCGGCTGCTGTTCCCCGGTCCGACGAAGGAGTTCCTGGCGCACCGCGAGGAGTACGGCGACACCTCGCGGCTCAGCGCCAACCAGTTCTTCTACGGCCTGCGCCGCGGCGAAGAGCACCGCGTGCAGCTGGAGAAGGGTGTCGAGCTGCTCATCGGACTGGAAGCAGTGTCCGAGCCCGACGAGCGCGGCATGCGCACCGTGCTGTGCCTGATCAACGGGCAGCTGCGGCCCGTGCTGGTGCGCGACCGCGCCATCGCCGCGGACGTGCCGGCCGCCGAGAAGGCCGACCGCACCAACCCGGACCACGTCGCCGCGCCGTTCGCGGGCGTCGTCACGGTCGGCGTCGCGGTCGGTGACCAGGTCGACGCGGGCCAGACTATCGCCACCATCGAGGCCATGAAGATGGAGGCGGCCATCACCGCACCCAAGGCCGGTACCGTCGCGCGGATCGCCGTCACGCCCACCGCGGGCGTGGAAGGTGGCGATCTGCTCGTGGTGATCAGCTGACCCGGATCATCGGCGGCCGCCACGGCGGCCGCCGGATCTCGGTGCCCGCCAAAGGGACTCGGCCGACGACGGATCGGGTCCGCGAGTCGCTGTTCAACGTGCTGGCGGCCCGGGTGGACTTCGACGGGGCCCGGGTACTCGATCTGTACGCCGGGTCAGGTGCGCTCGGGCTGGAGGCGCTGTCACGCGGTGCGGCGTCGGCCCTGTTCGTGGAGGCCGACCGGCGCGCCGCGGCGGTGATCTCGCGGAACATCGCCGAGCTCGGGGTCGACGGCGCCGTCGTCCGTTGCGGTACGGCATCCAGTGTGGCGGCGACGTCGGCGCCGCGGCCGGTGGACCTGGTGTTCGCGGACCCGCCCTACGACGTGCCGGCCGCGGACGTGGAAGCCGTTGTCGGGCAACTCGTTTCGGGTGGCTGGCTGGCCGATGGCGCCATCGCGGTGATCGAGCGCCCGGCGTCCGGTCCGGCGCTCGTCTGGCCGGCCGGCTGGACCGTGCTGAAGGAGCGGCGGTACGGCGACACCCGACTCGAAATGGCGGAGTGGACTCCTCTGACCAGTCGGGACTGACGCCGCCGCGCCTTGTACCGTCATGGGCTATGAGTGGTGCGGTCTGCCCGGGATCCTTCGATCCGATAACCCTTGGTCACCTCGATGTCTTCGAGCGGGCGGCGGCCCAGTTCGACGAGGTGGTCGTGGCGGTGCTGGTGAACCCCAACAAGAAGGGCATGTTCACCGCGGAGGAACGCATCGCGATGATCGCCGAGGCGACGTCGCATCTGCCGAACCTGCGCGCCGAGGCCGGGTCGGGTCTCGTCGTCGACTTCGCCCGGTCGCGCGGGCTGACGGCCATCGTCAAGGGCCTGCGCACCGGCACCGACTTCGAGTACGAGCTGCAGATGGCTCAGATGAACCGGCACGTCGCCGGCGTCGACACGTTCTTCGTCGCGACCAAGCCGCAGTTCTCGTTCGTGTCGTCGTCGTTGGCCAAGGAGGTGGCGGCCCTCGGGGGTGACGTCACCGACCTGCTGCCGCCGGTGGTGAACAAGCGGCTGCAGGCCAAGCTGGCCGGCTGAGGGCGTTGACCCCGCGGTGACGGCCCGGCCGTCCCGCACTTGTGCGCCCTGTTGGCAGAGCCGACGGGACGTCATCGCCGGTCCTGTTACCCGGGCTCGGGCTACTTGTACTTCTGCGCCTCAGCGGCAGAGTCAGCGAACAAGCAAATCCTGTTCGCGACACACCGGCCGCCAAAGCCCAGTCACACGAGTAACAACAGGCACACTGGTAACAACCAACTACGCCTGGAGGATGTTGCCGTGTACCGAGTATTTGAGGCGCTGGACGAGCTCGGCGCGATCGTGGAAGAGGCACGCGGAGTGCCGATGACCGCGGGCTGCATGGTGCCGCGGGGCGATGTTCTGGAACTTCTCGACGACATCAAGGACGCGATCCCCGGCGAGCTGGACGACGCCCAGGACGTCCTGGACGCCCGCGACGGGATGCTGCGCGAGGCCAAGCAGCACGCCGACTCGATGGTGTCGTCGGCCACGGCCGAGGCGGATTCGCTGGTCAACCACGCCCGTGCCGAGGCGGACCGGCTGCTGGCCGACGCGAAGGCGCAGGCCGACCGCATGGTCTCCGAGGCGCGCGCACACAGCGAGCGCATGGTCGTCGAGGCCCGCGAAGAGGCCAACCGGATCGCCAGCACCGCCAAGCGTGAGTACGAGGCCAGCACCAACCGGGCCAAGGCCGAGGTCGACCGGCTGCTGGAGAGCGGCAATCTGTCCTACGAGAAGGCCGTGCAGGAGGGCATCAAGGAGCAGCAGCGCCTGGTGTCCGAGACCGAGGTCGTTCAGACCGCGCACGCCGAGGCCACCCGCATGATCGACTCCGCGCACGCCGAGGCCGACCGACTGCGCGGCGAGTGCGACATCTACGTCGACACCAAGCTCGCCGAGTTCGAGGAGCACCTCCAGGGCACGCTGCGCTCGGTCAGCCGGGGCCGGCACCAGCTGCGTACCGCTGCCGGCACGCACGACTACGCCCAGCGCTGAACCGCTTTGCGGGAATGGTGTCCGGTCGATGATCGGCGCCGACGTAGGATTGAGGAATGCCTGGCCCGAGTCCGCTGACCATTGACATTGCCCGATTGGGCCGCCGGCCCGGGTCGATGATCACGCACGTCGAAACCGTGCCCAGTCCCGAGCGGATCGGCCTGGATCTGATGGCGATCGCGCCCGGGGCGCCCATCGAACTCGACCTGCTACTGCAGTCGGTGTCGGAGGGCGTGCTGGTGACGGGGTCGGTGTCCGCGCCGACCACCGGCGAGTGTTCGCGGTGCCTCAACCCGATGTCCGGGCACGTCACCGTCGACCTCACCGAGCTGTTCGCGTATCCCGACAGCGCGACCGAGGCCACCACCGAGGAAGACGAGGTCGGCCACGTCGTCGACGACGCCGTCGATCTCGAACAGTCGATCATCGACGAGGTCGGGCTGTCGCTGCCGTTCTCGCCGCTGTGCACGCCGGACTGCCCGGGGCTGTGCCCGGATTGTGGTGTGCGCCTGCTCGATGCCGAACCGGACCATCACCACGACAAGATCGACCCGCGATGGGCGAAGTTGTCGGCGCTGCTGCCCGAGACCTCCGACGCCGACGGGGCTTCGTCGGAGGGCGGTTCGTGACGGTAGATCGTGCGCCGCTGCTGGCGGCGCTGGGCGTGCAGTTGCCCGATGATCTGCTGACCGTGGCGCTGACCCACCGCAGCTACGCGTACGAGAACGGCGGCCTGCCGACCAACGAACGGCTGGAGTTCCTGGGCGACGCCGTGCTCGGATTGGTGATCACGGCCGAGATTTTCCGCCGCTACCCGGACCGGAGTGAAGGCGAGCTGGCCAAGCTCAAGTCCGCGGTGGTGAACACCCAGGCGCTGGCCGAGATCGCGCGCAGCCTCACCCCCGACGGGCTGGGTAGCTACCTGCTGCTGGGCCGCGGCGAGATGGCCAGCGGCGGTGCCCAGAAGGCGAACCTGCTGGCCGACGGACTCGAATCACTGCTCGGTGCAACGTATGTCGAGCACGGCCATGAGGTGGCCCAAACCGTGGTGATGGGGCTGTTCAGCGCCGCGCTCGATACCGCGGCGAGTCTCGGTGCGGGTCTGGACTGGAAAACCAGCCTGCAGGAGCTGTCCGCGGCCCGCCGGATCGGCGTCCCCTCGTACGTCGTGACGTCCACCGGTCCGGAGCACGACAAGGAGTTCACCGCACGGGCGGTGGTGGGCGGCATCGACTACGGCGAAGGCACCGGGCGCACCAAGAAGGAAGCCGAACAGCACGCCGCCGCGGCGGCGTACCAGGCGCTGGAGGCCAGCCCCGCGGTCGATCCCGACGCCGTCAGCAATGCCTGAGCTTCCAGAGGTCGAGGTCGTCCGCCGCGGCCTCGAATCACATGTCGTGGCAAAAGGTTTCACCACGGTACGGGTGCTGCACCCGCGCGCCGTGCGACGGCACGACAACGGTCCCGCTGATCTGGCCGGCCGGCTGGCCGGACGCCGGATCACCGGGACGGGCCGCCGCGGCAAGTACCTGTGGCTGACCCTCGACGGTGACGAGGCGCTCGTGGTGCACCTTGGCATGAGTGGCCAGATGCTGATCGGGCCGCCGGCCCGGCCGTCGCACCTGCGCATCGCGGCCGTGCTCGACGACGGCACCGAACTGAGTTTCGTCGACCAACGGACTTTCGGTGGTTGGCAGGTGTGCGACCTGGTCGAGGTCGACGGCAGCGTCGTGCCGGTGCCGGTGGCGCACATCGCCCGTGATCCGCTGGATCCCGCATTTGATCCTGATGCCGTGGTGAATATCTTGCGGCGCAAGGACTCCGAGATCAAGCGTCAGCTGCTGGACCAGACCGTCGTGTCCGGTGTCGGCAACATCTATGCCGACGAATCGCTGTGGCGGGCGCAGGTCAACGGGTTTCGCCCGGCCTCGGCGCTGGCTCGCCGCCGGCTGGGGGAGCTCCTCGTGCACGCGGCCGACGTGATGAATTCGGCTCTGGCACAAGGCGGCACGTCATTCGACTCGCTGTACGTCAACGTCAACGGCGAGTCCGGGTACTTCGACCGGTCGCTGGACGCCTATGGCCAAGAAGGGGAGCCGTGCCGCCGCTGTGGCACGGCGATCCGGCGGGAGAAGTTCATGAACCGCTCGTCGTACTACTGTCCGAAATGCCAACCGCGGCCACGCATTCCGCGACCGATCTGACAGTCCGGGCTACTTCAGCCCGGGAATGCCCTTGAACTTCGGCGAATCGGTCATGCAGAACTTCCACTCGCCGCCTTCTTTGCGCAGTGGAACGCTGGTGACCCCGCTGGCCGACTTGACGTTCACCGTCGCGCGATCGCCGTTGACGTTGATGTCGGTGATCTCGGCGCTCTTGGTCGAACCGGGGCCGGCGTCGCTGTCGCTGCCCTTGCCGAACTTGCCCGCGATCGAGGGCACCTTGTCGTACAGCTTCACGTCGTTCGCGCAGGAGTGCGCCTTGAAGTCGTCAAAGGTATCGATCTGCGACGTCATCAGGTCGCGGATCTTGTCCTCGTCCGTCGACGACCCGCCGATCGACACCTGGCCACCGCCGGACGCGGTGTCCGAACCGGAATCGGAGCGTGTCGCCACCACCGCGACGACGACCCCGATCACGAGGACGACGGCGCAGATCGCCGCGCCGATGAGCGCCCACTTACGGGTGTTGTTGGGCGGTGTGGGCGGCGGGAACCCCGGCTGACCCGGGAAGCCGGGCCCCATCGGGTATCCGGGCGGCGGTCCATAGGCCGGTTGACCGTAGGGCGGCTGTCCATAGCCGGGCTGTCCGTACACGGGCTGTCCGTAGGCCGGCTGCCCGTACGTGGGTTGGCCGTAGGCGGGTTGGCCGTAGTCAGGCTGCCCGTAGACCGGTTGCCCATAGGCCGGTGGACCGTACGCAGGCTGGCCGTATCCCTCGGTCGGCTGCTGTGGCGGCTGCCAGGGCTGGGCGCCCGGATCCGAACCGGACGGGGGATAGGTCATGTCTGCGCGCTCCCTGTGGACTGTGCTTGGTGTCCAACGTAACACCAGCGCCGTTACCCGAAATGCCAACAGCGGCCGGGTAAGTCACAGGTCGATTACTTCATGCCGGGCAGGTTCTGCAGCTGCTTCAGCTGCGGTGAGTCGGTGAAGCAGATCTTCCACTCGCCGCTTTCCTTGCGGAAGTAGAGGGTGCCGGAACGCTCCAGGCCGCTGCTCGACGTCGCGGTGACTTCCGCGGTGGCGGTATCCCCGGTCACGTTGACGCTGTCGACGGTCGCCTTGCCCTTGGCCCCGGTCGGATTGGTGCCCGTGCTGTCGGCGATGCCGGGGAACTTGCTGAAGAACTTCTGGTCGTTCTCGCACGAGCGCTCTTTGATCGACGACGGCCCCGAGCTCATCAGGCTCCGAATCTGATCCTCATCGGAATTGCCGCCCAGTGCGCTGAGCCCACCGCCGGAATTGGTGACCAGGACCACGGCGAGCACGATGCCGACGACGACGATGGCCGCGAGCCCACCGATCAGGGCCCACTTCGGGCCGTTCGGCTTGGGTTGCGGTGCGCCGGGGAACCCGGGGCCCATCGGCGGGTAACCCGGCGGCTGTCCGTACCCGGGCTGGCCGTAGGCCGGTTGGCCATACGCCGGCTGACCGTAGGCGGGCTGACCGTAGGCGGGCTGTCCGTAGGTGGGCTGCCCATAGGCGGGCTGGGATTGGCCGTATCCCGGCTGACCGTAGCCGCTCGGCGGGAACCCGGGTGCCGGCTGCTGCGGCTGCTGCCACGGCTGACCGCCTGGCTGCGGCCCGAGCGGGGGATAGGTCATGTCTGGTCGCTCCCTGTGAACTGTGCTTGCCGTCCAAGTTAACACCGCTGGGCCGTCTACCACCGGAAACGCCGGTCAGCCTCGGGCGTTACTTCATCCCGGGAAGGTTCTTGAACACCGGGTTGTCAGTGGAGCAGAGCTTCCACTCGCCGCCTTCTTTGCGCAGCCAGATCGCAACCTGCGACGACCCCGGGGGCTGGACCGTGGCGCGGTCACCGGTGACGGTGATGTCGAGGGTTTTCATGCTCTCCGGGTCACCTGCGACCTTCGGCACCGGCATGCTGCCGAATGCGCCGCCGCCCGCCTGACCGAAGAACTTGCGGTCGTTGGCGCAGGAGATCGAGGCGATGTCGCCGCCGCCGAACGAGGCCAGGAACTGGCGAATCTCGTCTTCCTCGGAATTGGCGCCACTCGACGTTCTAGGGGCGGTTCCACCGCTGCGCGTCTGGCCAGACTGACTGCTGGCGCTGCTCGCGGACGTGGACTGGTCGTCGTCGGAGGAACCGGTCAGCGCGTAGATGCCCACGCCACCGAGGACCAGGACCAGCACCACGGCGCCGACGATGAGAATCCACTTGCCCGGACCGCCGGAGTTCGGCGGTGTGGCACCGGGATAGCCGTAGGGCATCGGCTGACCGGGCACCGGACCGTATCCCGGCGGGCCATATGCGGCGGGCGGTCCGTAAGCGGGGTAGCCGGGAGCAACCGGTTGGCCGACGGCGTACGGGCCCTGCTGCGGGTACCCGGACGGGCCTGGATACGGGCCTTGCGGTGAGTACGTCATGTGATCTCTCCCCCCCGAGAGTTGTGCGGCCCCTGACATTACCTGGGCCTCAACAAGGTTCCCTGCAGGAACAGTGCCGTCGGCACGGTACAAATGAGCCATGACGGAACTGTGGGTCGAACGCACCGGGGTGCGCCGCTACACCGGGCACAGCTCGCGAGGAGCCGAGGTCCTCGTCGGGTCCGAGGACGTCGAGGGCGTCTTCACCCCGGGGGAATTGCTCAAGATCGCGTTGGCGGCGTGCAGCGGGATGAGCAGCGATGCGCCGTTGCGGACCCGCCTCGGCGACGACTACCAGACCACCATCCGGGTGTCGGGGCCGCCGGACCGGGAGAACGAGGTCTACCCGCTGTTGCAGGAGTCCATGGAGTTGGATCTCTCGAGCCTGTCGGAAGACGAGATCAAGCGGCTCAAGATCGTCGTCGAGCGGGCCATCGACAAGGTCTGCACGGTCGGCCGCACGCTCAAGGCGGGCACCGAGGTCACCTTCGAGTTTGCCGAGTGACCGCTGAAGGCCCGATTGTCGGCTCCGCCGACGTGGTCCGGCTGTCGGCCTGGGTGCACGGCCAGGTACAGGGCGTCGGGTTCCGGTGGTGGACCCGGGCCAGGGCGCTGGAGCTGGGCCTCACGGGCTACGCCAGCAACAAGCCGGACGGCCGGGTGCACGTCGTCGCGCAGGGGCCGCGCGCCGATTGCGAGCGGCTGCTGGAGCTCCTGCGCAGCGGCACGACCCCGGGCACGGTCACGACAGTCGTCGACGACTGGGCCGCCGCGGGCGACCCGATCGAGGGATTTTCTGAGCGTTAGACGCCCAGGGGTCCCCGGCATTTAACCGGCGCGACGGTAGGGTTTCACCCCATGCATCTGAAGAGTCTGACGCTGAAGGGCTTCAAGTCCTTCGCGTCGCCGACGACTCTTCGCTTCGAACCCGGCATCACCTGCGTGGTGGGGCCGAACGGTTCGGGCAAATCGAACGTCGTCGACGCCCTGACCTGGGTGATGGGCGAACAGGGCGCCAAGACCCTGCGCGGCGGCAAGATGGAAGACGTCATCTTTGCCGGCACGTCGTCGCGAGCGCCGCTGGGCCGGGCCGAGGTGACCCTGACCATCGACAACTCGGACAACGCCCTGCCTATCGAGTACTCCGAGGTTTCGATCACGCGGCGCGTATTCCGCGACGGCGCGAGCGAGTACGAGATCAACGGCAGCAGTTGCCGGCTCATGGACGTCCAGGAACTGCTGTCGGACTCCGGTATCGGCCGCGAGATGCACGTCATCGTCGGCCAGGGCAAGCTCTCGGAAATCCTGGAATCGCGCCCCGAGGACCGGCGCGCCTTCATCGAGGAGGCCGCCGGTGTGCTCAAGCACCGCCGGCGCAAGGAGAAGGCGGTCCGCAAGCTCGATGCCATGCAGGCCAACCTGGCCCGCCTGACCGACCTCACCACCGAGCTGCGCCGTCAGCTCAAGCCGCTGGGCCGGCAGGCCGAGATGGCGCGCCGCGCGCAGACCATCCAGGCCGATCTGCGCGACGCGCGGCTGCGCCTGGCCGCCGACGACCTGGTGACACGGCAGGCCGAGTTCGACGACACCAACCAGACCGAGACGGCGCTGCGGCGCGAGCACGGAGAAGTGGCCGAGCGCCTCGAGGCCGCCTCGGCGGAGCTGGCCGGCCACGAAGCCGCGGTATCGGGCCTGTCCGGACGGGCCGAGGCCGCGCAGCAGACCTGGTTCCGGTTGTCCGCGTTGGCCGAACGGGTCAGCGCCACCGTCCGCATCGCCACCGAGCGCACCAATCTGCTCGACGCCGATCCGGAGGTGTCGACCGGGCCGGACCCGGACGCGCTCGACGCCGAGGCCGACGCCGTCGCCGAGCACGAGGAACAACTGCTCGCCGAACTCGCCGAATCCCGGACCCGGCTGGAAGCCGCCCGCGGCGCGCTGGCCGAATGCGAACGTGCCGCGGCCGACGCCGAACGCGCCCAGATGGCAGCGGCCCGCGCCGAGGCGGACCGGCGCGAAGGGCTCGCGCGGTTGTCGGGACAGGTCGACACGATGCGCACCCGTATCGAATCGATCGACGAGGGCGCGGTCCGGCTGACCGGCAGCATCGAGGAGGCGGCCGCCCGGGTCGAGCACGCGAAAGCCGAGTTCGAACTGGTGCAGAGCAAGGTCGGCGAGCTCGATGCCGGCGAGTACGGGCTGGACGAACACCACGACCGCACCATCAACGCCATGCTGCAGGCCGACGGACGCGTCGACGAACTGCAGGCCGCCGAGCGCGCCGCGGAGAAGCAGGTGGCCTCGCTGCGCGCACGTATCGACGCCTTGTCGGTGACCCTGGACCTCAAAGACGGCTCGGCGTGGCTGCAGGAAAATCATGACGGCGCAGGGCTTTTCGGTTCGGTCGCCGAGCTGGTGCGGGTGCAGCCGGGCCATGAGACGGCCATCGCGGCGGTGCTGGGCGCCGCCGCCGACGCGCTCGCGGCCGAGAGTTTCGATGCCGCCCGGGCCGCGGTCGACGCGCTCAAGAAGGGCGACGGTGGCCGCGCCGCCATCGTGCTGGGTGACTGGCCCGGCGAAACCGCTTCGCCGCGTGGGGATTTGCCCTCCGGGGCACTGTCGGCGCTGGACCTGGTCGAGGTGCCGTCCCGGTTGGCGGGAGCGATGCACGCCATGCTCGGCCGGGTCGTTGTGGTCGACGACCTGCCGGCGGCGCTGGAGCTGGTGGCTGCGCGCCCGGAGCTGCGGGCCGTCACTGCCGACGGTGACCTGGTCGGCGCCGGGTGGGTCAGCGGCGGGTCGGACCGTAAGCCGAGCGCCCTCGAGATCACCGCAGAGATCGACAAGGCCCGCGCCGCGCTGGTCGAGGCCGATCGCCAGACCGGTGAATACGGTGCCGCGCTGTCCGGTGCCCTCGCCGAACAGAAGGCGCGTCGTGACGCCGTCGAACACGCGCTGGCCGCGCTGCACGAGTCCGACGCCGCGATCTCGGCGATCTATGAGCAGCTGGCCCGGCTCGGGCACGAGGCCCGGACCGCTGAGGCCGAGTGGCAGCAGCTGATCCGGCAGCGCGACGAGCTGGAAGCCGGCCGCAGCCGTACCCTGGCCGAGCTGGCGGAGCTGGAAGACCGGTTCCACAACGCGCAGCAGGAGCCGATGTTCGACGTCGAGTTCGTCGACCGGTCCGAGGCGACTGCGGCCGCCGAAGAGGCGCGCGCGATCGAGGTCGAGGCCCGGCTGGCAGTGCGTACCGCTGAGGAGCGCGCGAATGCCGTTCGCGGACGGGCGGATTCGCTGCGCCGCGCCGCGGCGGCCGAGCGTGAGGCCCGGGTGCGGGCGGCGCGCGCCCGCGAAGCGCGCGAGAACGCGGCGAAGGTCGCGGCCGCGGTCGCGGACTCCGGGCGGCTGGTGGCCGAAAAGCTGGCTGCCACAGTGACTCTGGCGGCGCGCAGACGCGACGCGCTCGCCACCGAGCGCGCTCAGCGCTCCGAGGGATTGACGCGGGTCAGGGCAGAAGTGTCCGAACTCAGCGCCCGCGCGGCTGCGCTGACCGAGGCGCTGCACCGTGACGAGGTCGCGAAAGCCCAAGCGGCCCTTCGTATCGAGCAACTCGAGCAGCAGGCGCTGGAACAGTTCGGCATGGCGGTCGCCGACCTGGTCGCCGAGTACGGACCGGACGTGCCGCTGCCGCCGACCGAACTCGAGATGGCCGAGTACGAGCAGGCCAAGGAACGTGGCGAGCAGGTCAGCGCGCCCACGCCGATGGCCTTCGACCGGCCCACCCAGGAGCGCCGCGCGAAGAAGGCCGAGAAGGAACTCGCCGAGCTCGGCCGGGTGAATCCCTTGGCGCTGGAGGAGTTCGCCGCGCTCGAGGAGCGCTACAACTTCCTGTCCACTCAGCTGGAGGACGTCAAGGGCGCCCGCAAGGACCTGATGGACGTCATCGCCGACGTCGATGAGCGCATCCTGCGGGTGTTCACCGAGGCGTACGCCGATGTGGAGGCCGAGTTCAGCCAGGTGTTCCAAACGCTGTTCCCCGGCGGCGAGGGCCGGCTGCTGCTGACCAATCCCAGCGACATGCTCACCACCGGCATCGAGGTCGAGGCGCGGCCGCCGGGCAAGAAGGTCAAGCGGTTGTCGCTGCTGTCGGGCGGTGAGAAGTCGCTGACCGCGGTGGCGATGCTGGTGGCGATCTTCCGGGCGCGGCCGTCGCCCTTCTATGTCATGGACGAGGTCGAGGCCGCGCTGGACGACGTGAACCTGCGCCGTCTGATCAGTTTGTTCGAGCAGCTGCGGGAAAAGTCGCAGCTGATCGTCATCACGCACCAGAAGCCGACCATGGAGGTCGCCGACGCGCTCTACGGCGTCACCATGCAGGGCGACGGCATCACCCAGGTGATCTCGCAGCGCATGCGTGGCCAGGAGTTGGTCTCCAGCCAGTCGTAGGGGTGCACCCTGCGTCCGGGGTGCGTCCACTCGCACTTACGCGCCGCTATCGCGGAGTCAGCGCCAGGCGTGGGCGTCGGGGGAGCGGCTGACAGAATGGCACGGTGTCGGAAGGTCTCTGGATCGCGATAGCGATCATTGCTGTTCTCGTTGTCACCGCGCTGGTGGTCGGATTCGTCCGCTACCGGCGCAGCAGGATTTCGCTGTCCGCGCCGGAGGAGACTCCGAAGCTGGACCGGTCCGGCGGCTACACGGCGTCGTCAGGCATCACGTTCAGTAGTTCGGACACCGCGGAGAAGCTGCCGACCGTCGGCGACGACGCCGAGATTCCGCGAGACTCGCGCAAGCGCACCATCGCCGATGTCCAGCTGCCCGAGCCTGCGGTCGAGGCGCCGGAGGTCGTGGCCGAGCCGGACGTGGTCGCCGAGGCGCCCGACCTGGTTGCCGAGCCGGAAGTGGTCGCCGAGCCCGAGCCGACGATCGAACCCGAACCCGAACCCGAGGCAGCTCCCGAGCCGGAGCCCGAGGTCGCCCCGCGCGACGAGATCGCACCGACCGCGGGCCGGCTGGAGCGCCTGCGCGGCCGCCTGGCCAAGTCGCAGACCACGCTGGGCCGCAGCATGCTGGGCCTGCTCGGTGGCGGCGACCTCGACGAGGACTCGTGGGAGTCCATCGAGGACACCCTGCTGATCGCCGACCTGGGGCCCGTCGCCACCGAATCGATCGTCACCGCGCTGCGCAGCCGCATGGCCGAGGCCAATGTGCGCACCGAGGCCGACGTCCGTGCGGTGGTGCGTGAGGTGCTGATCAAGGAACTGCGAACCGATCTGGACCGGTCCATCAAGGCGCTGCCGCACGCCGACAAGCCGTCGGTGCTGCTGGTCGTCGGCGTCAACGGAGCCGGTAAGACGACCACCGTCGGCAAGCTGGCCCGCGTGCTGGTCGCGGACGGCCGCCGCGTCGTGCTCGGCGCGGCCGACACCTTCCGCGCCGCCGCGGCCGACCAGCTGCAGAGCTGGGGCGCCCGCGTCGGCGCCGACATCGTGCGCGGCCCCGAGGGCGCGGACCCGGCCTCCGTCGCCTTCGACGCCGTCGACAAGGGCATCGCAGCGGGCGCTGACGTCGTCGTGGTGGACACGGCAGGCCGGCTGCACACCAAGACCGGTCTGATGGACGAGCTGGGCAAGGTGAAGCGCGTCGTCGAGAAGCGCGCCAAGGTCGACGAGGTGCTGCTGGTGCTCGACGCCACGATCGGCCAGAACAGCCTGCCGCAGGCCCGGGTCTTCGCCGAGGTGGTCGACATCACCGGCGTGGTGCTGACCAAGCTTGACGGCACCGCGAAGGGCGGCATCGTGTTCCGGGTGCAGCAGGAGCTCGGCGTGCCGGTCAAGCTCGTCGGTCTCGGCGAGGGGCCCGACGACCTGGCGCCGTTCGAGCCCGCAGCCTTCGTCGACGCCCTCCTGGGGTAGTCGCCACCGCCGGCCGAGTGGTTGCCTCCCGCTGACGAGAAGATGCGAAACCGCCCTATTCCACCCGGAATAGGGCGGTTTTGTTGTTGCGCGTCGGGAACTCACAGGGCGGGCCGGGGCCTACGAAGAGGGCATTAACCGCGCCGAAACGTAACTGGTCGATCCGTTCACATATGTGAAACGCCCGCGCGCCGTCGGCGAAACAACCGATGCGCAAAGTTCTGGCCTAGGTCATCGGCATCTGCCTGTGACATGGGTTAAGGAGGAAGCGGCCAGTGGATGGATTCCCTATCTTGGGCACGCCGGACACCGGTGACACAGCATGGATGTTGGCGAGTGCTGCACTCGTGCTGCTGATGACACCGGGTCTGGCGTTCTTCTACGGCGGCATGGTGCGCCGTAAGGGTGTGCTCAACATGATCATGATGAGCGTCAGTGCGATGGGCGTCGTCACGGTTTTGTGGGTGCTGTTCGGCTACTCGTTGGCATTCGGCAACGACAAGTGGGGCTTCGTCGGGGATCCGACGCAATACTGGGGACTCAAGGGCCTGATCGGCGGCAACTCGTTGGTGTCGCATCTTGCCGCGGGAACCACCGCGGCCGTCAAGATCCCGCTCGCCGGGACCATCCCGCAGCTGGTGTTCGTGGCGTTCCAGCTGATGTTCGCGATCATCACCGTCGCCCTGATCTCCGGCGCCGTGGCTGACCGCCTCAAGTTCGGCGGCTGGCTGCTGTTCGCCGGCCTGTGGGCCACCTTCGTCTACTTCCCTGTCGCGCACTGGGTGTTCGCGTTCGACGGCATCACCGGCGAGCACGGCGGCTGGATCGCCAACCACCTCAAGGCAATCGACTTCGCCGGTGGTACCGCGGTGCACATCAACTCCGGTACCGCGGGTCTGGTGCTGGCGATCATCCTGGGCAAGCGCGCCGGGTGGCCCACCACTCCGATGCGGCCGCACAACCTGCCGTTCGTCATGCTGGGCGCCGGTCTGCTGTGGTTCGGCTGGTACGGCTTCAACGCCGGTTCGGCGCTGACCTCTGACGGTGTCGCCGCGACGACCTTCGTCACCACCACGGTGGCGACCGCCGCCGCAATGCTGTTCTGGCTGCTGACGGAAAAGATTCGTGACGGCCACGCCACCTCGCTGGGTGCGGCGTCGGGCATCGTGGCCGGCCTGGTGGCCATCACCCCGTCCTGCTCGTCGGTCAACGTGCTCGGTGCGCTGGCGATCGGTGCGGGCGCCGGTGTGGTCTGCGCGCTGGCGGTGGGCCTGAAGTTCAAGCTGGGCTTCGACGATGCGCTCGACGTCGTCGGTGTGCACCTCGTCGGTGGTCTGTTCGGCACCCTGATGGTCGGCCTGGTGGCCGCTCCCGAGGCTCCGGCCGCGGTCAAGGGCCTGTTCTACGGCGGCGGGTTCGACCAGCTGTGGCGTCAGGCCGTCGGCGCGTTCGCGGTGCTTGCCTACTCGGCGATCGGTACGGCTATCTTGGCCTTGATCGTCAAGTACACCATCGGCCTGCGCCTCGACAAGGAAGATGAGGCCACCGGTATCGACGAGGCCGAACACGCGGAAACCGCTTATGAATTCGCGTGATCGGGAAGGATTTACGGTGACATCCACGGGTTTCGCGGTTATTTGGAAGGAATTGATCAAATGAAGTTGATCACGGCGATCGTCAAGCCGTTCACGCTCGAAGACGTCAAGACCGGTCTGGAGCAAATGGGAATCCTCGGGATGACCGTCAGCGAGGTGCAGGGCTACGGCCGCCAGAAGGGCCACACCGAGGTCTACCGCGGTGCTGAGTACTCGGTGGATTTCGTGCCCAAGGTGCGGGTCGAGGTCATCGTCGACGACGCGTCGGTCGACAAGGTCGTGGATGTCATCGTGCAGGCCGCGCGGACGGGCAAGATCGGCGACGGCAAGGTGTGGGTCACCTCTGTCGAAACCGTTGTGCGCGTCCGCACGGGTGAGCGGGGCAGCGACGCCATCTGACGTCGGCTGACCACCAGATGACAATGCAGACACCAGATTCCGCTGCCGGAGCCGACGATACTTCGGTTTCGCCTGCTCCGGCAGCGGGATCACCCCGTCCGGCCAGCGACCTGAGCGCTGCTGTCGAGCAGCTGCTCAACGGCGGCGCACGCCGCCTCGATTCGGCGGCGTTGCGCGAAGCGCTGGTTGATCTGTACGAATTCTGGCTTGCCGCAAAGGCAACCGAGATCGGCATCACCGAGACCAGTGGATTCTCCATCGTGGCGACCGGTGGTCTCGGGCGTCGGGAGATGCTGCCGTACTCGGACCTGGACCTGATGCTCCTACACGACGACCTGCCGCAGGCCGCCGTCACCGAGGTCGCCGAGGCGCTCTGGTACCCGTTGTGGGACGCCAACATTCACCTCGACCACAGCGTCCGGACGGTGCCGCAGGCACTCAAGACCGCCGCCGGCGACGTCTCTGCCGGGCTGGCCATGCTCGACGCCCGGCACATCGCGGGCGACTCGGATCTGTCGTCGCTGTTGGTCGGCGGTGCCCGGCGGCAGTGGCGGACCGGGATCACCTCCCGCTTCACCGAATTGATCGAACACGCCGCGGCGCGGTGGGAACGTTCCGGTCAGATCGCGCACCGCGCGGAACCGGATCTGAAGAACGGCCGCGGCGGCCTGCGTGATGTGCAGCTGCTCAACGCGCTGGCGATGGCGCAGTTGGCCGACGTCTACCCGAGCCGTTCGGTGGCGTCACCGATCGGCACCCTGGGCGACGCCCACCTGGCACTGCTCAACGTCCGTACCGAGCTCCATCGCGTCTCGCACAAGGGCCGTGAGATGGTGCTGGCCCAGTACGCCGACGAGGTCGGCGCCGCACTGGGTATCGGTGACCGCTTCGATCTGGCGCGCATGATCAGCGATGCCGCCCGCACCATCAGCTTCTACGTGGACGCCGGCGTGCGTACCGCGGGGAATGCCCTGCCGCGCAGGGGATTTGCGGCGCTCAAGCGACCGGTCCGGCGACCGCTGGACGAGGGCGTGCTGGAATTCGGCGGCGAGGTCATCCTGGCCCGCGACGCCAAGCCGCAGCGCGATCCCGGCCTGATTCTTCGCGTGGCCGCCGCTGCGGCCACCAACGGACTGCCCATCGCGGGATCGACCTTGGCGCGGCTGGCCGAATCAGCGCCCGAACTGCGGGCACCGTGGCCGAAAGAAGCGCTCAACGACCTGCTCGTGATGCTGGCGGCCGGGCCCGGTGCGGTGTCCACCGTGGAGGCCCTCGACCGGACCGGGCTGTGGGGCCGGTTGTTCCCGGAGTGGGGCGCGATCCGCGACCTCCCGCCGCGCGATGTCGTGCACATCTGGACCGTCGACCGTCATCTGATCGAAACCGTCTCCCGGGCAAGCGCTTTCACCACCCGCGTGGACCGGCCCGATCTGCTGGTGCTGGGTGCGCTGCTGCATGACATCGGCAAGGGCCGGGGTGGCGATCACAGTGTGATCGGCGCCGAGCTGGCCAACCAGATCGGCATCCGGCTCGGCCTGTGGCCGGCCGACATCGAGGTGCTGGTCAAGATGGTGCGCTACCACCTGCTGCTGCCGGAGACGGCGACGCGACGAGACCTGCAGGACCCCAACACCATTGCCGCGGTCGTCGACGCGCTGGGCGGTGACGGACTGCTGCTGGAGCTGCTGCACGCGCTGGCCGAGGCGGATTCGCTCGCCACCGGCCCCGGCGTGTGGGGTGACTGGAAGGCCTCCCTGATCGGCGATCTGGTCCGGCGCTGCCGGCTGATGATGGCAGGGGAGGACCTGCCGCACCCCGATCCCATTGATCCGCAACTGCTTTCGCGTGCCGATCAGAGCGGCGTCCACGTGGAACTCACCGCGGCGGACAGTGCGCACATGTTCAACGTCACCATGCTCGCCCCGGACCGGCGCGGCCTGTTGTCCAAAGCCGCCGGCGTGCTGGCCCTGCATTCGCTGCGGGTGCACTCGGCGTCGGTCAACAGCCATGAGGGACTGGCGATAAACACGTTCGTGGTGTCGCCGCACTTCGGCTCTCCGCCCGCCGCGGAACTGCTGCGTCAGCAGTTCATCCTGGCTCTCGACGGTGATCTCGACGTGATCGCCGCACTCGAGCAGAGGGACGAGGAGACTCCGGCCCCGACCCGGCGCGCCGGTGAGGTTCTGGCAGCGGTGCCGGGTTACCACACGGTCGCGCCGCCGCGCGTGCGGTGGTTCCCGGGCTCCTCGGACGACGAGTTGGTCGTGCAGATCCGCAGCGCCGACCGGCCCGGCCTGCTCGCGCGCCTGGCCGCGGTGGTCGAACGCAAGGGCGCGGACGTCGCCTGGGCCAAGGTGACGACGCTCGGCGCCACCGTCGTCGACGCGTTCGGTCTGGTGGTTCCGGAATCCTTGACGGCCGACGAGGCCCGGACGGCGTTCGAACAGGATCTGTACGCGGTGTTGCCCGCGCCTGCGCCGGCCAAGCCCGCGGTGATCACCGCTGAGGTGAGTTAGCGAGTTCGGCGCTGCCGCACCACTTCCGGACGGCGGCGGGCGCATCGGCCGCCGCCCCGGCCCACGCGACGTATCCGTCGGGCCGGATCAGTACGGCGGGCGGCAACTGGTCATCGCCGGTGACCGCGCAGGTGACGTCGGTGCGGCCGAGCGCCAGACCGCTCTTGGTCAGCAGCAGGAACCGGCCGTCGCGCAGCAGTTCGTAGACGCGGGTGCCCGCGCACGCGATGTCGGGTATCCGTCGCCCGACGAGTCGATGATCGTCGCGCTTGCGTGGATAACTGATCGCAATTCCGCTGAGTCGGCCGCCCAACGCACGCCGGGTCGGTCCGGTGCTCAGGAGCGCGGTGATCGCGACGCGCCGCAGCAGTCGCCGCGGCAGGCTGCGTCCCAGCACCAGCTGATTGAAAGCGTCGGTGAGTTTCAGGACGTTGGCGCCCACGGCATGGCGTTCGGTCTGGTAGCTGTCCAGAAGCCAGGCCGGTGCGGTGCCCTTGACGGCCGACGCCAGCTTCCAGCCCAGGTTCATCGCGTCCTGGATGCCGGTGTTCATGCCCTGCGCGCCGAGAGGCGAGTGGATGTGGGCCGCGTCCCCGGCGATGAAGCAGCGTCCGACGCGATAGCGGTCGGCCTGGCGTCGCTCGGACAGGAACCGGGTACTCCAGCGCATCTCGCCCATGCCGAAGTCCGTTTTCGCGATGCGGCGCATGGAGGCCGTGATCTCGGAAAGCGGTACCGGCTCGCCGAGCGGCACGTCTTCCCGGGTCCGGTCCCAGGCGATGGCGCGGAACCAGCCGTCGCCGAACGGGACCAGCAGCACGACGCCGTCGGGACTGTTGGCGGCGGCCAGCCCGTCGGCCGGCGGGTTCGCCAGTTGAACGTCTGCCAGCAGGATGTGGGTCTGGTACTGCTTGCCGGCGAATCCGATGCCCAGCATGGTGCGCACCGCGCTGTGTGCGCCGTCGCAGCCGACGAGGTAACCGGCGCGGACCGTGCTCTGGTCCGCGAGGCGCACGGTGACGCCGTCGGTGTCCTGTGTCAGGCCGACAACCTCCGCGCCGTAACGGATTTCGACGCCGAGTTGGATGGCGCGGGCGGTCAGCACCCGTTCGGTCAGGCTCTGCGGTGCCATCAAGACCATGGGGTAGCGGGTGGGTACTTCCCGCAGGTTGATCGCGGCGCCCGGGACAGGGCTCACGCTCTGGACCGGCAGGCCGCGCGCCACGAGTTCGTCGGCCAGGCCGCGGGCGTCCAGTAGTTCCAGCGTCCGCGCATGCACGCCGAAGGCCCGGGTGATGTTCGGGATGTCGCGGCGTTGTTCGAGCAGCTGCACCGCGACGCCGCGCATGGCCAGTTCGCATGCCAACGCCAGGCCCGTCGGGCCGGCGCCGACAACGACGACGTCGGTGCTGTTCAAAGTGGTCATCTCCGGCTCCTCAATTAATTCATCAGGCAATGAATTCATCACGTGATGAAATACTGCGCGTCGAGGTGTCACCGTGTCAAGGGGACGGTGGTGCCGAAGTACCGGCGACGGGCGCTGCAGTTAGGCTTAACCCCGTGTTTGAATCCCTGTCCGACCGGTTGACCGGTGCGCTGTCAGGCCTGCGCGGCAAGGGCCGGCTGACCGACGCCGATATCGACGCCACCGCCCGCGAAATCCGCCTGGCCCTGCTCGAGGCCGACGTGTCGTTGCCGGTCACGCGCGAGTTCATCGGCCGGATCAAGGAACGTGCCAAGGGCGCCGAGGTCTCCGGTGCGCTGAACCCGGCGCAGCAGGTCGTCAAGATCGTCAACGAGGAGCTCATCGGCATCCTCGGTGGTGAGACGCGCCAGCTGGCGTTCGCCAAGACCCCGCCAACGGTGATCATGCTCGCCGGTCTGCAGGGTTCCGGTAAGACGACCCTCGCCGGCAAGCTGTCGAAATGGCTCAAGGACCAAGGACATACGCCGCTGCTGGTCGCCTGTGACCTGCAGCGCCCCGGCGCCGTCAACCAGCTGCAGATCGTCGGTGAGCGGGCGGGCGTCAGCGTCTTCGCGCCGCATCCGGGAGTCTCGCCCGACGGCGTGACCATCGACCAGATGACCACCGGTGACCCGGTGTCGGTCGCCGCCGCGGGTCTGGCCGAGGCCAAGGCCAAGCACTTCGACGTCGTGATCGTCGACACCGCCGGCCGCCTCGGTATCGACGAGGAACTGATGGCCCAGGCCGCGGCGATCCGCGACGCCGTCACGCCCGACGAGACGCTGTTCGTCCTCGACGCGATGATCGGTCAGGACGCCGTCACGACCGCCAACGCTTTCCGTGAGGGCGTCGGCTTCACCGGTGTCGTGCTGACCAAGCTGGACGGCGACGCCCGCGGTGGTGCCGCGCTGTCGGTGCGTGAGGTCACCGGCGCGCCGATCCTGTTCGCCTCCGCCGGTGAGAAGCTCGAGGACTTCGACGTCTTCCACCCGGACCGCATGGCGTCGCGCATCCTGGGCATGGGCGACGTGCTCACCCTGATCGAGCAGGCCGAGCAGGTCTTCGATCAGAAGAAGGCCGAAGAGGCCGCCGCCAAGATCGGCTCCGGTGAACTGACGCTCGAGGACTTCCTCGAGCAGATGCTGATGATCCGCAAGATGGGCCCCATCGGGAACCTGCTGGGCATGCTGCCCGGCGCCGGCCAGATGAAGGACGCCCTGGCGGCCGTCGACGACAGCCACCTGGACCGCATTCAGGCCATCATCCGCGGCATGACCCCCGCCGAGCGGTCCGACCCGAAGATCATCAACGCCTCCCGGCGCCTGCGCATCGCGAACGGTTCCGGTGTCACGGTGGCCGAGGTCAACCAGCTGGTCGACCGCTTCTTCGAGGCCCGCAAGATGATGTCGCAGATGGCCGGCCAGATGGGAATGCCGTTCGGCCGCAAGAGCTCTCGCAAAGCCGCCAAGGGTAAGAACAAGCAGGCCGGCAAGGGGCGGAAGGGCGGACGGGGCCCGACGGCGCCGAAGGCGGCCGCCAACCCGTTCGGTCTCGACCCGAGTGCGCTGCCGGGCGGTTTCCCGGACCTGTCGAACATGCCGCAGGGGCTCAACGAGTTGCCGCCGGGCCTTGCCGACTTCGATCTGTCACAGCTGAAGTTCCCGAAGAAGTAGCCGTGCGGGCGGCTTCTCCCGTCGCTTCGCTCGCCCCGAGGCTGCACATCCGCGGTCGGGGACTGCCCGACGGCGACGAGGTGCAGTGGTGGATACACCAGGGCGTGCTCTCGGCCGAGCCGATCGCGAACGCCGAGACGATCTTCGACGGCGGCTGGATCATCCCCGGCCTCGTCGACGCGCACTGCCACGTCGGCATCGGGCCGGGCGGCCCTGTCGAACTCGACGAGGCCGAGCGCCAGGCCGAGACCGAGCGGCAGGCCGGTGCGCTGCTGCTGCGCGACGCCGGATCGCCCGTCGACACCCACGCCTTCGACGACCGTGACGATCTGCCACGGATCATCCGCGCGGGACGGCACCTGGCCCGGCCCAAGCGCTACATGCCGGGGCTGCCGATCGACATCGAAGACGAATCGCAGCTGCCGCAGTACGTCGCCGAGCAGGCCCGCCGCGGTGACGGCTGGGTCAAGCTCGTCGGCGACTGGATCGACCGGGGAGTGGGCGACCTGGCGCCGTTGTGGTCTGACGACATCCTCAAACAGGCCATCGACGCCGCCCACGCCAACGGTGCCCGCGTCACGGCACACGTGTTCGGCGAGGAGGCCCTGCCGGGACTGATCAACGCGGGCATCGACTGCATCGAGCACGGCACCGGCATCACCGACGACATCATCGAGCTGATGCTGGCCCACGGCACGGCGCTGGTGCCGACCCTGATCAACATCGAGAATTTCCCCGGTATCGCGGAGAAAGCCACCAAGTTCCCGGCCTACGCCAAGCACATGAGCGACCTGTACGCGACGTGCCCGCAGCGGGTCGGTGCCGCACACGAGGCCGGCGTTCCCATCTACGCGGGCACCGACGCCGGCGGCATGATCGCCCACGGCCGTATCGCCGACGAGGTCGCCGCCCTCGGCCGGGTGGGGCTGAGCCCGACGGATGCGCTGGGAGCGGCCAGCTGGAATGCGCGAAAGTGGTTGGGGCGTCCGGCACTCGAGCACGGCGCGTCGGCCGACCTGGTCTGCTACGCCGAGGACCCACGGCTACCGGGCGTGCTCGACCACCCAGCCCTGGTGATCCTGCGCGGCCGGGTCTACTGACTCAGGCGTACTGGCTGAAACCCCAGTCGAACAACTGCCGGGCCTGCGGGTAGAGATCGCCGGTGCCGTACATCTGCACCACGACCAGCCGGTGGTTACCGCGTTGTGCCGCACCGGCGTACGTCTTGCGGGCCCGGTCCGTGTAGCCGGTCTTGCCGGCGAAATCGCCCGGGTAACCGGTCAACAACTCGTTCTGACTGGTGAGGGTCCGGCCGGGGAACTGCGCCGACGTCTGCCGGAAGATCTCGGCGATCACCGGATAGGTCAGCGCCGCCCGGTAGATCACCCCGAGATCGCGCGGTGTGGTGATCGATTCCCAGCCCGGCCCGTCGAGCCCGGACGGTGAGCCGGCACGGGTGCTGCGGGCGCCGAGCGCCGCCGCCTTGCGATTCATGGCGGCCACCGTGACGCGCTGGCCGCCGAGCATGTCCGCCAGCATGTTCGCGGCGTCGTTGCCCGACACCATGAGCAGCCCGTCGAGGAGCTGCCGCACGGAGTACACCTGCCCGGGTTTGAGCCCGACGCACGAGCACTCGACTTTGGTGTGCGAGTCGTTGGCCCGGCCCAGGGCATCGGGCCGGAGGTTGTCCAGGACGACCATCGCCAGCAGCGGCTTGATGGTGCTGGCCGGCGCGTACGAGCCATTGGGGTCCTGCGACGCCAGTACCTGGCCGGTATCGAGGTCGGCGACCAGCCACGCTTTGGCGGGGCCGTTCGCCAGCGCCTGTGCGCCCGTCGGCTGCCCGGACGGTTCGGCCGCGGCGAGGGGTGTAGCGATCGGCGTCACCAGTAGTGCGCCGAGGGCCAGCGCGGTCGCCGTGAACAGTTTGCGCACGAGCGCCGACGCTACGGATCCCAGGCTGCGATCAGCTCGCGCCGAGATTCCGGTCGGGTCTCGGTTAGAGGGAGCCGACGCTGACCGAGCGGTCCTGCGCGAAGCCCCAATCCAGCAACTGTGACGCCTGATCCCAGTAGGTCGGCCCGCCCTCGCGCACCATGCCGTACATCATCGCGATGACGAGGCGGCGGCCGCCGCGGTCGGCGGCACCCACGTAGGTCTTCTTGGCGGCGTTGGTGAACCCGGTCTTGCCGCCGATGGCGCCCGGGTACCGCTGCAGCAGCTGGTTCTCGTTGACGATCTGCTCGTTGCCGCTCTTGCCGGGGAACGTCGCGGCGGGCTGCGCGGTGATCTGCGCGAAGTAGGGGTTGGCCATCGCGGCACGGAAGATGATGGCCAGGTCGCGGGGTGTGGTCCAGCCGGAACCGCCCGCGCCGTCGAGGCCCGACGGGGTGGCGGCGTGGGTGTCGACGGCGCCGATGGCGGCGGCCTTGGCATTCATCTTGGCGACGGCGACGTCGTAGCCGCCGATCATGTCGGCCAGGGCGTTGGCGGCGTCGTTGCCCGAGGCGAGCAGCACCGCGTCCAGCAGCTGACGGGCGGTGTAGACGTGGCCGGGAACGATGCCGGCGCAGTTGCACTCCACCTGGGTGTCGGCGACGGTGCCGGCCACGGTCGCGTCCAGGTTCGGCAGTTCACTGAGTGCCGTCAGCGCCAGCAGCGTCTTGATGGTGCTGGCGGGCGGATGCCGCAGGTCGATGTCCTGACCGGCGAGGATCTGGCCCGAGTCCATGTCGGCGACGATCCAGGCCGGTGCCGGCCCTGCCGGAATCTGCACGGTGCCGACCGGTTGGATGTCGGGGTCAGCGGCCGCAACCGGCGGCGCGACGAGGAACACGAGCGTCAGGGTCGCCATGACGGCGGTTGCGAACCTTCCCATGGAGCCAGCAGCCTACTGGCCGAACCTGGACGGCGCCGCCTGGACGTCGTCGCACCAGTGGCTCCTGTTCGGCGCGACCGACAATCTTGGAAAACTCTGGTCACTTTGTTTGCGCTGGTCACGGTGGGTGACTAGGGCCTCATTCGTCACAGCGAAATGTCGGTGGTTCGAACTAGTGTTCGAAATATGGGTATCGGCACGGCCACGCTCGTGGAGGAGGTCTACGACGACCTCGATTCGGCACTGGTCCGGGCCGCCGCCCTGGATTACAGCACCCTGTCGGTGCCGGAGTTGTTGGCGCTGCAGTCGCACCGTGAGCAGATGCGGTGCGCCGCCGAAGCCGTTGATCATGCCGTGGTGGCCGCGTTGCAGGCCCAAACCACCGCCAACGAGATCGGGGCGAAAAACTGGGCCGACGTGCTGCGTGCCCGGGACCGGCTCAGCAGCGAGGAGGCTCGTCGCCGGGTCCGGCACGCCGAACTTCTGGGCCCGCGGCGGTCGCTGACCGGGGAAGTGCTGCCGCCGCTGCGGCCGCATGTCGCGGACGCGGTGGCTGCGGGGGTGATCAATGGTGATCATGTCGATGTCATCGAGTCGTTTTTCGTCAAACTGCCCGCCTGGGCGGGCCTGGCCGCTGTCGATGAGGCTGAATGCGCTCTGGTGGCCGCCGCCCGCCACCTGACCCCCGAGGGGTTGCGGTCGGTGGTCAAACGCAAACTCTACGAGTTGGATCAGGACGGTCCCGAACCTGATGACCGCGACCCTGACCCCGACCGCGAGCGGGGCATCGTAGTCGGTAAACAGCGTCCCGATGGCAGCAGTGAACTGCGGGGCCGACTCACCCCGACAGCCCGCGCGGTCTACGAAGCGTTGATGGTCAAGTACGCCGCCCCCGGTATGTGCAACCCCGCCGACGAACACCCGTGCACCTGCGGCACCCCCACCCAAGAGCAGATCGATAACGACCACCGCACCTTGGCTCAGCGTCACCACGATGCCTGGGAAACGATGGGCCGGTTGCTGCTGTCCATCGATTTGGGTGAGCACAACGGATTTCCGGTCACCATCGTGGCGACCTGCACGCTCGAGCAGTTAGAAGACCGGGCCGGGGTCGCCGACACCCACACCGGATCGCCGCTGCCAGTCAAGGATCTGGTGAACCTGGCCGCCCGCGCCGGGGCGTCCTGCTACCTCACCGTCTTCGACAACCATGGTGATGTTCCGCTGTATCTGGGTCGGGCGCGGCGCACCGCCACCACCGGTCAACGCTTGGCCCTGTTCGCCCGCGATAAAGGCTGCACCCGCCCGGACTGCACACGGCCCGCCGCCGACTGCCAAGCCCATCACGCGGTCGCCGACTGGCGCGACGGCGGCCAGACGAACATCACCGACCTCACGTTGGCCTGCGGACCCGACAACCGCCTGGCCACCGACGGTGGCTGGACCACCACCATGAAAAACGGCCGCGCTCACTGGACCCCACCACCACTACTGGACATCGGCCAACCCCGAACCAACCACTACCACCACCCCACGCTCTACCCGGCCGAGGGCGAGGGCGGTGACGGTGAAAGTGACAGTCCGGCGACGTGATTGGACTGCGCGACGGGGTAATGAGGACCGCCGCGTGAGGTCCTCATGTCTGATTCAGTTTGCGTACCGGAGCGGCTGGAGCATGTTCGATGGGCCTGAGACGCGAACGGGTCCGACGGCCGCCACTCCGTCAAGCTCCGGCCCACCATCCGGACAGCTGTCCGGTGGTGTTCAATCGGACCATGCTGAGCCTCGAAGAGATCTCGGACCGTCTGGAAATCCAACAACTGTTGGTCGCGTACTCGACGGCCATCGATACCCGCCGATTCGATGATCTGGCACAGGTTTTCACGCCCGATGCCTACATCGACTACCGCGCGATGGGCGGCATCGACGGGCATTTCCCCGAGGTCAAGGAATGGCTGGCGCAGGTGCTGCCGAACTTCCCGGCCTACGCGCACATGCTCGGCAACTTCGACGTCACCATCACCGGTGACACCGCGAAGTCACGCACCATCTGTTTCAACCCGATGGTGCTGCCCGCGGCGGACGCCGATGCGCAGCCCCAGGTGCTGTTCTGCGGCCTCTGGTACGAGGACGAGTTCGTCCGTACCGCCGAGGGGTGGCGCATGACCCGCCGCGTCGAGACCAAGTGCTTCGACCGGGTGGTCTGAGTCGCCTCCGGCACCGGGTGGTTTAGCGCGTCCTCGGGATTTGGGCCGGTCGCAGCTGCTCTGGCAGAATGGTCGGCTGTCTGTCCGCGACTCGTTCAATGCGCCGCGCGGCGGTCACACACGTGAGGCAAGACCGGACCGGGCAATCCGCCTGAGTCGCTGAATTGCAGCGTGGCAATCATCAGGAGAAGTGCAGAACATGGCTGTCAAGATCAAGCTCACCCGGCTTGGCAAGATCCGCAACCCCCAGTACCGCATCATCGTCGCCGACGCGCGCACCCGCCGCGACGGCCGCGCCATCGAGGTCATCGGCCGGTACCACCCGAAGGAAGAGCCGAGCCTGATCGAGATCGATTCGGAGCGCGCGCAGTACTGGCTGGGCGTCGGCGCACAGCCGACCGAGCCGGTCGCCGCCCTGCTGAAGATCACCGGTGACTGGCAGAAGTTCAAGGGCCTGCCGGGCGCCGAGGGCACCCTGAAGGTCAAGGAGCCCAAGCCGTCCAAGCTGGACCTGTTCAACGCCGCGCTGGCCAACGCCGACGCCGCCCCCGGTGGCGAGGCCGTCACGCTGAAGAAGCGCAAGGACAAGAAGGAAGAAGCGGCTGAGGCTGCCGCCGAGACCGAGGCTGCCGAGGCCACTGAGGCCGAGGCCGAAGCGCCCGCCGAATGAGCAGCGTCGTCGTCGACGCCGTAGAGCACCTGGTCCGCGGAATCGTCGACAACCCCGACGATGTCCGGGTCGACATGGTGACCAGCCGCCGCGGTCGTACCGTCGAGGTGCACGTGCACCCCGATGACCTGGGCAAGGTCATCGGGCGCGGCGGCCGCACGGCCACCGCGCTGCGGACGCTGGTCGCCGGCATCGGCGGCCGGGGCATCCGCGTCGACGTGGTGGACACCGACCAGTAAATATGGACCTCGTGGTCGGCCGCGTCGTCAAGGCGCACGGCATCAGCGGCGAGGTTGTCGTCGAAGTACGTACCGATGATCCCGGCGAGCGTTTCTCGCCGGGATCATCGCTGCGTGGCCGCCCGGGAGCCCGAAATCCCGGTCCCGAACGGACCTTCGTCGTCGAATCGATGCGCGAGCACGGCGGCCGCTTGCTGGTCCGCCTCGATGGTGTGACCGATCGCAACGCGGCAGATGCGTTGCGCGGCACGCTGTTTCTGGTGGACTCCGCCAGCCTGCCGCCCATCGACGAGCCCGACGAGTTCTACGATCACCAGCTCGAGGGCCTCAAGGTCCGCACCGTCGACGGCGTCGACGTGGGTGTCGTGACCGAGGTGCTGCACACCCCGGGCGGCGAATTGCTGTCCATCCGAACCGAATCCGGTGCCGAGGTACTGGTGCCGTTCGTCACCCACATGGTGCCGACGGTGTCGCTGGCCGACGGTCTGGTGGAGATCGATCCGCCTGACGGCCTGCTCGAGTTGGACTGACGCCCATGCGGATTGACGTCGTCACCATCTTCCCGGCGTATCTCGATGCGCTGCAGCAGTCCCTACCGGGCAAGGCGATCGCCAACGGCACCGTCCAACTCGGTGTGCACGACCTGCGGAACTGGACGCATGACGTCCACAAGTCGGTCGACGATTCGCCGTACGGCGGCGGGCCGGGCATGGTGATGAAGGCGCCGATCTGGGGTGCCGCCCTCGACGAAATCTGTACGCCGGAAACCGTTTTGGTGGTCCCGACGCCGGCGGGCCGGCTGTTCACACAGGAACACGCGCACCGCTGGACCGGCGAGAAGCACCTGGTGTTCGCGTGCGGCCGCTACGAGGGCATCGACCAGCGCGTCGCCGACGACGCCGCCCGGCGCATGCGGGTCGAGGAGGTGTCGATCGGTGACTACGTGCTGCCCGGCGGTGAGTCCGCGGCACTGGTCATGATCGAGGCCGTGGTCCGCTTGCTGCCCGACGTCCTGGGCAATCCGGCGTCGCACCAGGATGATTCGCACTCGGCGCACGTCGGGGGAGTACTGGAGGGGCCGAGTTACACGCGGCCGCCGGTATGGCGTGACCTCGAGGTGCCGCCGGTGCTGCTGTCGGGTGATCACGCCAAGGTTGCTGCCTGGCGCCGCGAACAGGGTCTGCAGCGGACGCGCGAAAGAAGACCTGACCTGTTGCGCTAGACCGCTTCGCTCGTCCCGGCTAGCTGATCCGCCCGCCCGGGAACATCGTCTTGACCGCGTTGGTGATGGTTGTGCGTGCCGTGGCGTCATCGGTGGGCTGCAGCGAGCCGATCGCCATGACGTAGCGCCGGTCGGCGCCGATCACGCCGGTGGACATGTGCATCCAGTTGTTGCCGCCCCACTCGGGCATCCAGCCCTGCTTCACCGCAACCGGTTCGCCGTAGAGGCCGTCCGGGATGCCGAAGCGCTGTGGGTAGCCGTCGGCGCCGGTCGGCGTGGAGGCGGCCAGATTGGCCAGGATGATGCTGGCCCGCTCCGGCGGCAGCCCGCCGGTGCCGTTCAGCAACTGGTCGTAGTAGTGCACGAGGTCAGTGGTGGTGCTCATGGTGTTCCACCACTTGCCGTCGTAGGGCACGGTTGTCCCGGTCAGCCCGTAGCGGGCCGCGACGCGGCTGACGACGCTGTTGCCGCCGCTGCGGTTCCAGAAGATCTCCGCCGCGGAGTCGTCGGACGAGCGCAGCATGGTGTCCAGCGACTGCCGGTCGGCCGCGGTGAGCTCGATCTGGCCCTTGGCCTCCTGCAGCAGCAGGTCGTCGGCGATGAAGAGCTTGGCCACCGACGCGATGGGCATGGCGGAACCGTTGCCGGTGGCGATCAGCTGGCCCGTGTTCCGATCGAGGACCGCGGCGCTGATCGTCGCGCCGGCTGCCGCGGCGTCGTTGGTGGCGCTGCGTTCGCGGGCATCGAGGCCCGTCAGGGCCGCGGCGGGCTCGGCGGCCGGGGCCTCCGGCATCTCCAGCGCGGTCACGACCGGTACGACGGTCAGCGCAATCTTGTTCGGCGGCGCGGCCCCATAGACCTTGGCCTCGCAACCAGCTGTGAGCATCACCGTTGCCGCGGCAGCGGTGATGGTCAGCAGCTTGAAGTGCTGCGGGCGCATGGGTCTCCTCAGATCACGGTGGATAAAAATCTGATTGATCAGCGTAACGGGTAATTGTGTGTTGGGTGTGACGTCTGTGACGGTGCCGGGTGTGATGTCGGCTGCACCGGCCCCGTTGGGGTCACGATTTCGTCACCCGGCGGCTGTCTGGCACAATTGAGCAGTTGTCTGCGCTGGGCGCGGGGTCGGCGTCTGTTTCGGATGTGTCCCCGCCCGCTACGGCATCCGACCAACGTCCGTAAAGAGAATGGCTTTTCCGTCGCGCCGCATGGCGTCCGGCGGCTGTAGCCCGCGAGTTAGCAAGGAAGTGTCACCGATGAAAACGCTGGACTTCGTCGACCAGGCGTCGCTGCGCGACGACATCCCGGCCTTCAACCCCGGCGACACCCTCAATGTGCACGTCAAGGTCATCGAGGGCAACAAGCACCGCATCCAGGTGTTCAAGGGCGTCGTGATCCGTCGTCAGGGTGGCGGCATCGGTGAGACCTTCACCGTCCGCAAGGAGAGCTACGGCGTCGGCGTCGAGCGGACCTTCCCGGTGCACTCGCCGAACATCGACCACATCGACGTCGTCACCCGCGGTGACGTCCGTCGCGCCAAGCTGTACTACCTGCGCGAGCTCCGTGGCAAGAAGGCCAAGATCAAGGAAAAGCGCTGAGCTTGTTCGGCGACCTTTCCGCCGAGCTGATTAGCCTGGTGCCGTGACCGGCCCAAGCGAAGACAGCACCACTCCGGACAGTCCGACGACGGACGACGCCGACACGGCAGCGACCGCTGACTCGGTCACGAAGGCAGACGAGGCCGGCAAGGCCGAAGAAGCCGACGAGAAGCCGAAGTCGAAGCTGGCCGCGCTGCGTGAGGGCGTCGTCCTCGTCGTCACTGCGGTGCTGCTGTACTACCTCGTGCTGACGTTCGTCGCGCGGCCGTACCTGATTCCGTCGGAGTCCATGGAGCCCACGCTGCATGGCTGCAGCGGCTGCGTCGGCGACCGCATCATGGTGGACAAGCTGACCTACCGGTTCAGCTCGCCCGAGCCGGGCGACGTGGTGGTCTTCAAGGGCCCGCCGAACTGGAACATCAGCTACAAGTCGATCCGTTCGGACAACCCGACCATGCGCTGGATTCAGAACGCGCTCTCGGTCGTCGGCTTCGTGCCGCCGGACGAGAACGATCTGGTGAAGCGCGTCATCGCCGTGGGTGGCCAGACCGTGCAGTGCCGCAACTCGACGGGACTGACGGTCGACGGCAAGAAGCTCAAGGAGCCGTACCTGGACCCGGCGACCATGATGGTCGACCCGGCGACAGACCCCTGCCTGGGCAATGAGTTCGGCCCGGTGAAGGTGCCGGACGGTCGGCTCTGGGTGATGGGGGACAACCGCACCCACTCGGCCGACTCGCGCGCGCACTGCACGAACACACCGACGGATGCGATCAACGCGCTGATGTGCACCGGTGACCCGATCGCGGGCACCGTGCCCGTCGCCAATGTGATCGGCAAAGCCCGGTTCATCGCCTGGCCGCCGTCGCGCTGGGGCGGTGTGGTCACGGTCAATCCGCAGACCGGTCAATAAGGTTCTTCGGTGCCCGTTTGGCCGCCCCGGACGGTGATCCGCAAGTCCGCGGGCCTGCGCACCCTGGAGTCCGCGCTGTACCGCGGCGGGCTGGGGCCGGTGGCCGGGGTTGACGAGGTCGGCCGTGGGGCCTGCGCCGGCCCGCTCGTCGTGGCGGCCTGTGTGCTGGGGCCGAATCGGCTGGAAAGCCTCGCGGCCCTTGATGATTCGAAGAAGCTGAACGAAGCCGAGCGGGAGCGGCTGTTCCCGTTGATCCGGCGTTACGCGCTCGCGTACCACGTGGTGTTCATCCCGTCGGTCGAGGTCGACCGGCGCGGGGTGCACATCGCCAACATCGAAGGCATGCGCCGCGCGGTCGCGGGCCTGTCCGTGCGGCCGGGTTACGTGCTCTCCGACGGGTTCCGGGTGCCGGGCCTGTCGGTGCCGTCGCTGCCGGTGGTCAGCGGGGATGCCGCAGCCGCCTGCATCGCGGCGGCGAGCGTGCTGGCCAAGGTCAGCCGCGACCGCCTGATGGTCGAGATGGACACCGTGCATCCGGGCTACGGGTTTGCGGTACACAAGGGGTACAGCACCGCGGCCCACACCGCGGCGCTGGCCGAACTGGGGCCGTGTCCCGAACACCGGTTCTCGTTCGCCAATGTGCGCAAGCTCGCTGCCAACCCGGCGATAGGGCAGCGCTGCCGATCCGGGTAGGGGAAAATGGGAACCGGCCGCCGATCCGAACAAGACATGGCCCTGCAACACCGAGTAAACCGAAGGACCGCTGAACTGATGAGTCTGTGCCGATGAGTGCCGAGGATCTCGAGAAGTATGAAACCGAGATGGAGCTCTCGCTGTACCGCGAGTACAAGGACATCGTCGGGCAGTTCAGTTATGTCGTCGAGACGGAGCGGCGCTTCTACCTGGCCAACAGCGTCGAGCTGATCCCGCGTAACGCCGACGGTGAGGTCTACTTCGAACTGCGTCTGGCCGACGCCTGGGTCTGGGACATGTACCGGCCGGCGCGGTTCGTCAAGCAGGTCCGGGTGATCACCTTCAAAGATGTCAACATCGAAGAGGTCGAGAAGCCCGAGCTGCGCCTGCCCGAATAGCCCGTGCCGCCCCTCGGCGAGCTGTTCGCCGGTGGCGCCACCGGCGACGGTCAGCGGTAGTGCAGCTCCAGTCGCAGGTGCCGGCGCACCATGAGGCTCGGCACCCATTCGGCGTCGGCGAGCTCGAACCAGTTGGTGGCCTCGAGCAGTGTGGTGATCCCGATGCGGGCCTCGGTGCGGGCCAGTGCGGCGCCGACGCAGAAATGCAGGCCCTTCCCGAACGCCAGATGATTCCGCAGGTTCGGCCGGCCCAATTGCAGTAGGTCGGGGTCATCGAAGGCCGCCGGATCGCGGTTGGCCGACCCCCAGAGCAGCAGCAGGTGACCGTCTTTGGGCAGCGGAACGCCCGCCAGCGTGGTGTCCTGCCGGATGTGCCGGTGATGGTTGCGAAACGGTGACTCCAGCCGCAGCGTCTCCTCCAGCAGCGCGGGCACCAGCTGCGGGTCGTTCCGTACCTGTTCCTGGACGTCTGGGTGGGTGGCGAGTAGCCGCGCGGCGTTGCCCATCAGCCCGGCGGTGGATTCGCCGCCGGCGCCGACCAGCTGAAGCAGCATCAGCACCGCCACCTCGGCCGTGACGGTGTTCTCGGCCACCGCGCGGGCGAGGTCACCGAGCAGGTTGTCGCCCGGATTTGCTTGTGCCTCAGCGAATTTCGCGTACAGGTAGCCGGCCAGTTGTGCCGACGTCTCGACCGCGGTGCCGATGTGGTCGAGGTCGAATACGCCGCTGAGCAGTTCGGTGCTGCCGTAGCCCCACTGCACCAGCTGCGGCACATCGTCGTCGGGCAGCCCGATGAGCCTGGCCACCAACGTCATCGGCAGGCGGTCGCCGATGGCGGACATCCATTCGATGCTGCCGTCCGCCGCCGCGTCGTGCCACAGCTGCCGGGCGATGTCGGCGATCGCCGGCTCGAGCGCCCGAATTCTCTTGGCCACCAGGGCCGGTAGCACCAGTTTGCGTTCGTGCGCATGCCGCGGGTCGTCGCCCGTCGCGAGGACATGCCCGGCGGTGTCGACGGCTCCCATGTCGAAGGTCCCCGGCCGAACCGCCCCCGTCTGGGCTCCGGCATTCACGAGCGTGGCGGTCAGGTTGGAGGAGAAGTCCTCCGGGCGGCTGACGGCCTCCTGCACGGCATCCCAGGTGGTGGCCAGATAGAAGTCGGTGTCGGGCACGCGGTGCACCGGGCCGGCCAGGCGAAGCTGCGCATAACAGTCGTACGGATCGTCCAGCGTGGACGGGCTGAGCAGATCTGAAACTAGTTGCACGCCTTGAGTTTTGGGCTCACATAACAGCATGTCAAGGCCGAAATTCGGCTGTCTCACGCACGGTCCGCGAGCTGCGGTGATGCAGACGGATTCAGAATTTTCGTCTCGCTGTGAGACAAATTGATGGATTAGTATCAGGCAGATGGACTGGTTGATCGGCGCCGATCGCCGCGATGCGGGCGTCGAACGCATCTATGCCGCCGCCGCGGCCAGCGCCGCGGCCCGGGGCCTGGACCGGTTGAACATCGACGAGGTCGCCGCGAGCGTGGGCTGTTCGCGCGCCACGGTGTACCGGCACGTCGGCGGTAAACAGGCGCTGCGCGACGGCGTGCTGGCGCGCGCGGTCATGCGGGTCGGGCAGGAGATCGCGCAGGCGGTGGCCGGGCACACCGGGCCCGAGCGGATCGCGGCGGCCGTGCTGACGTCCCTGCGGGTGGTCCGGGCCGACCCGCTGGCCTCGGGTGTCGTGCGTGCCGGCGCCCTCATCGACTTCGACTCACCCCGGCTCTCACAGGCGGCAGCCGAGCTGACAGGGATCACGGATCCGCTTCTCGCGGACTGGATTGTGCGGGTCGTGCTGTCGTTGCTGTGTTGGCCATTGGCCGACGAAAAAGCCGAAGAGCTGGTGGTACGCCGGTATGTGGCCGCCGTAGCCCCGCCGGTGGCCCGGCAATGACTGTCCCGACAGGCGGTCATGACTGGGGCCTTTGCGGCAATAGATTGTTAGGCTAAGCAGATGGCAAGCAAGCCGCAGAGCAAACCGTCGCTGGCGGCGACGAGTTGGACGCTGCTGGGCATGTTGTCGTACGAAGAGGAACTCAGCGGCTACGACATCAAGAAGTGGATCGACTGGAGCGTCGGTTTCTACTACTGGAGCCCGTCGTACAGCCAGATCTACACCGAGCTGAAAAAGCTTGAGGGACTTGGCTATCTCGAGTCCCGCGTGGAGCAGGACGAGGGCCTGCGCACGCGCCGTCTGTACAAGATCACCGAGTCCGGCATGGCTGCCGTGACCGACTGGACCAACAACGCTCCCGTCGACCCGCCGGTGCTCAAACACAGTGTGCTGCTGCGGGTTACGTTCGGCCACCTGAGCAACCCGACGCGGCTGCGGGAGCTGCTCGAGCAGCACGTCGCCTACTGCGAGGCCATGGAGCGGCAGGCCGCCGAGGACTCCGATGGGGCCAAGGCCCAGCCGGTGTGGGCGTATTCGGTGATCGCGTTGCGCTGGGCGGCCAAGTACTACGCCGCCGAGCGGGAACTGGCGCTCGAACTGATGAAGGACATCGACGACGCCGACGCGGTGCTACAGACCGCGGCGAAAGGCGTTGCGGGCATGCCGCGTTCGATGCCGGGCCTGTGGCGTGAGGTCGAGCGCGAGGTTCAGGGCCGCCACGACGTCTAGAGGATGTCGGTGATGTCGCTCTTGAGGGCTTCGGAGTCGGTGCCGAACACCGCTTGGACGCTGTTGCCGACCTCGATGACGCCCGCGGCACCGAGACTCTTCAGCCGGTCCTGATCGACCTTGCTCTTGTCGGCGACCTCGATGCGCAGGCGCGTGATGCACGCGTCGACGGCGACGAGGTTGTCCCGGCCGCCGAACGCCGCGATCACCTGCTCCGGCCTGCTCTCCGCCGCTGCGCCGCCGGCGGCCACCGCCGTCGTGGAGTCCGCGCCTTCGCCGAGATTCGCCTGCTCCTCGGCTTCGAATTCGGTCTCGGGCTCCCGCCCCGGGGTCCGCAGATTCCACTTGGTGATGGCGAACCGGAACAGCACGTAGTAGACGACGAAGAAGACGACGCCCATGCCGATGAGCAGCGGGATGTTCTTCGCGGCGGGGGCGGTGCCGTAGAGGAGGAGGTCGGCCAGCCCCGCGGAGAAGGAGAAGCCGAGGTGGATGTCGAGCAGGTACGCGACGGCCAACGACAGCCCGGTCAGCACGGCGTGGATGACGTACAGCGGGAACGCCACGAACATGAACGAGAATTCGAGCGGTTCGGTGACCCCGGTCAGCAGCGCCGTCAACGCGGCCGCCGACAGGATGCCGACGGCGACCTTCCGCTGCTTCTTGTTCGCCACGTGGATCATCGCCAGGGCGGCGGCCGGCAGACCGAACATGAGCACCGGATAGAACCCCGACGTGAGGATGCCCGCGGTCGGGTCGCCCGAGGCGAAGCGCGTGAGTTCACCGGTGACGACGTGGCCGTCGGGAGTCTGGTAGTCGCCGTAGAGGAACCACACGTAGGAATTCGGGATGTGATGCAGGCCCAACGGGATCAGCATGCGGTTGGCGAATCCGTACACGAAGGCGCCGAAGGCACCCGAACCGCCGATGAACTTGCCCAGGCCTGTCAGGCCCGCGTCGAAGAGCGGGTAGCAGTAGCTCATCGCGAACGCGAGGAACAGGCAGGTGACCGACACCACGATGGGGACGAACCGCCGGCCCCCGAAAAATCCTAGGTACGCGGGCAATTGGATGGTGTGGTAGCGGTCGAAGAGCCACGCGGTGAGCAGGCCGACCACGATTCCCGCGAACACGCTGTAGTTGATCTGGGATTGGCTGCCCGCCTCGTCGACCTCGCCGGCGAGCACGACGGGTGACATGGTCTTGAACACCGACTGGACCACGAGGTAGCCGACGACGGCGGCCAGTGCTGTCGAGCCGTCCGCCTTCCGGGCGAAACCGATGGCCACACCGACGGCGAACAACAGTGGGAGATTGGTGAATATCGCGTCGCCGGCCGCGCTCATCGCGTGGACGAACGGCCCGATGACGGGCGCCTTGATCTTGCCCAGCAGGTCGTCCTGCCCCAGCCGGAGCAGGATTCCCGCCGCGGGCAGCACCGCGATCGGCAACATGAGGCTCTTGCCGAGCCGTTGCAGCTGAGCGAAGCCGGGGATGCGCAGTTCCGACTTTTCCTGTGCTCCTGAGATTTTCGCGGTGCCGTTCATGTGCGAGACCCTTCTGTGCCGCAAAAACGCCACTCGGCGCGCAAGCTTTGCGGAAGCTTAGACGAGAAGATGCGTCAGTGAGAGCGCGTTCGGTGGCGCTCGTATTGTTGGAGCGCACGAACAGAGGAGATACGCCAGTGAGTCAGACGTCGGTTCTCGCCCCGGTCGCTGGGCGTGCGGTTCGGCTCGAGGACGTCCCGGACCCCGTGTTCTCGGCGGGCATGGTCGGCTACGGCGCCGCGATCGACCCGCCGCGCGGCGTGATCGAGGCGGTCGCCCCGGTCAGCGGCAGGCTCCTGAAACTGATGCCCCATGCCTACGTCGTCCTGACCGCGGACGGCGTCGGTGTTCTCGTGCACCTCGGTCTGGACACCGTCACGCTGAACGGCGACGGTTTCACGGCTCATGTCAGTCAGGGTGACGACGTCACCGCGGGGCAGGTCGTCATCGGTTATGACGTGCCCGCGGTCGAGGCCAAGGGGCTCAATCCCATTGTCGCCGTGGTGGTCATGGACGAACGCGTGCCGGAGAACGTGACGTTGTCGGCCGCGGTGACCGCGGGTGCGGACATCGAGTGCGGGGCAAGCCTTTTCACTGCGAACAAGGTAAGGAAGGATTGACCGGTGGCAGATCGCAATGTGCTCGGTGCTCCGCTGGAACCGTGTGGCACCGAACCGCTGACCGGCTTCTACCGTGACGGCTGCTGCTCGACCGGGCCCGAGGACGCCGGCCGGCACACCATCTGCGCCGTCGTGACCGGCGAGTTCCTGGCGCACCAGCGCTCGATCGGCAACGACTTGTCCACGCCGATGCCGGAATACCGCTTCCCGGGCCTGTCGCCGGGCGACCGCTGGTGCGTGACCGCGGTGAACTGGCTGCGGGCGCACAACGACGGCTACGCGGCACCGGTGGTGCTCGCCTCCACGCACGAGCGGACCCTCGAGGTCGTGCCGCTCGAGGTGCTGCAGGCGTACGCCGTCGACGTGCCCGACGATCTCGGGAGCCTCTGAGCTCTACAACTTTCCGGCGGCATCCCGGCCCGCGATGTAGCCGTACACCAGGCCCTGCGCGATGGTCGCGCCCGCGCCCGGGTACACCGCGCCGAAGGCGTTGGCCGCGGTGTTTCCCAGCGCGTACAGCCCTTCGATGACGCCGCCGTCCTCGCGGCGCACCCGGCCACGCTCGTCGGCCACGACGCCGCCGCAGGTGCCGAGGTCGCTCAGCGTCATCTTCACCGCGTAGAACGGGCCCTTGACCAGCGGGCGCAGGTTCGGGTTCGGCGTCACCGTCGGATCGCCGTAGTAGCGGTCGTAGGCACTGAGGCCGCGGGCGAAATCAGGATCGATGCCGGCGGCCGCGCTCTCGTTGAACCGCGTCATGGTCTGCTCGAAATCGGCGACCGGGACACCCATCTGCGCCGCCAGATCGGCGAAGTTGGTGGCCTTGGCGGCGATGCCGGCCCGGTACCAGGACTTGGGCAGCGGCATCCGCGGGAACGAGCCGGCGGCGAAGACGTAGCTGTTGCGGTACTTCTGGTCGAACACGATCCACATCGACTCGACGGGGGTGCCGGCCCGCTCGAGTTCGAGCACGCGCTGGCCGAACGACATGTAGTCGGTCGACTCGTTGGCGAAGCGCTTGCCGTCCTGATCGACGATGAGCGAGCCGGGCAGCGAGCGCTCGGCCAGCAGCACGGCGGGCGGGCGGCCGTTGGCGGACGCGACCGCGGGGAACCACCAGGCCTGGTCCATCAACGCCGTGGCGGCGCCCAGATCGGTGGCGGCCCGGATGGCCTCACCGGTGTTGGAATCGGCGCCGAGGCTCTCGTGGTCGCCGAGCGAATCGGACTGGTACTTGTGGCGCATCGCCATGTCGTGGTCGAAGCCACCGGCGGCCAGCACCACACCGCGCGTGGCGGTGACGGCGACCTCACGGCCGCCGTGCGACAGCACCGCACCGGTGACCCGTTGACCGTCGCCGGTCAGCCGGACCAGCGACGTGTCGGTCCAGATCGGGATGCCGGCCTGCAGCACACCGGCGAACAGCCCGGCCGCCAGGGCCTGGCCGCCGGCGATGTACTCGCGCCCGAGCAGCTTGCCGCCGACGCCCTGCGCGAGCCGTTTTGCGATGAGCGGCAAGCCTTTTCGCGGCACCCGCGCCATCAGGTTCATCCACTTGTAGTCCGCGCCGGTGGTCGGCATCGGGACCTTGACCTCCATGACGCCGCCGCGCAGCCGGTCCCGGTAGGTGCCCAGTACACGGGCGTTGAGCGGGCGGCATTCGCAGGTGCGCCCGGTGGCGCGGCCGCCCGGTCGCTCAGGGTGGTAGTCGGAGTACTCGCGGGCCCAGAACAGTCGCATCGGGGTGGTCCGGGCCAGCATGTCGACGGTGGCGTTGACGTGCTGGAGGAAGCCGGCCGAGCGGGCCGCCGGCGCGGTCCCGTCGACGACGGCGTCGAGGTAGGTCGCGGCGCGATCGGCGGTGTCGGCGGTGCCCTTGTCGGTCAGCAGTCCAGTGGTCGGCAGCCAGAGGGCACCACCGGAGCGGGCGGTGGATCCGCCGATGTCGGAGGCCTTCTCGACCACGAGGACGTTCAGCCCGGATTCATGACCGCTCAGCGCGGCGGCCAGGCCGGTGCCGGAACCGATCACCAGCAGATCGACGGTGGTGTCGGTGATGTCGAGGCCGGCCGGAATCGTGGCCGCGGCAGATGTCGTCACGGCCGCCAAGCGTATTGCGAGAGACGGATTTCCGGCCTCGGGCGTCCCTGCCAGCGGGAGAACACGTGCATCGCCCGCCCCGTTGCTGTTAGACCTGAAACATCAAACTGCAGCCCAGTTTTCAATGTGAGGATGGTCATCAGATGTCGCTGGAGGATGTCGATGTTCGCCAGATCGAAGCCGGTGAAGCGCCAACCCGGTTCGCCCGTGGCTGGCACTGCCTTGGCCTGACCAAGGACCTCGGTGACGGCAAACCGCACTCGATCACGGCCTTCGGGCAGAAGCTCGTCGTGTTCCGCGGTGCGGACGGCCGGCTCAACGTGCTGGACAGCTACTGCCGGCACATGGGCGGTGACCTGAGCCAGGGCACCGTCAAGGGCAACGAGATCGCCTGCCCGTTCCACGACTGGCGCTGGGGTGGCGACGGCAAGTGCAAGCTCGTGCCGTACGCCAAGCGCACGCCGCGCCTCGCGCGTACCGCGAAGTGGGAGACCCTCGAGCAGGACGGCATGCTGTTCATCTGGAACGACCCCGAGGGCAGCGCGCCGCCGGCGGAGAACTACATCCCGCGCATCGAGCAGGCGGGCAGCGACGAGTGGACCGATTGGCATTGGTACACAACGGTTGTCAACGTCAACTGCCGCGAGATCATCGACAACGTCGTCGACATGGCGCACTTCTTCTACATCCACGGCGCGGTGCCGTCGCACTTCAAGAACATCTTCGAAGGCCAGGTCGCGACGCAGTACATGAACGGCGGCGGCCGCGAGGACATGCAGGGCACCGAGGGGGCGAAGATGCTCGGCTCGACATCGGTGGCGTCGTACTACGGGCCGTCCTTCATGATCGACGACCTGACGTACCACTACCCGGACGCCGATCACAACACCATCCTGATCAACTGCCATTACCCGATCGACGCGAATTCGTTTGTGCTGCAGTACGGAATCATCGTGAAGAAGATGGCGGGCCTGCCCGAGGAGGCTGCCGTGGCGACGGCGCACGCGCTCGGTGACTGGGTGAAACAGGGCTTCGAGCAGGACGTGCAGATCTGGAAGAACAAGGCCCGCATCGACAACCCGCTCCTGGTCGAGGAGGACGGCCCCGTCTACCAGCTGCGCCGGTGGTACGAGCAGTTCTACGTCGACGTCGCGGATGTGGTGCCGGAGATGACCGACCGCTTCGAATACGAACTGGACACCACCGTCCCGCGTGAGGCGTGGACCAAGGAGATGGAAGCCAACATCGCAGCCGCACGGGCCGCGGAGTCGGTCTGATGACCGCGCGGCCCGACATCCGGCTGGCCGACATGCCGATGGTGCCGGTGGCCTGCCGTGCCTGTGGCGCAGAGGTGTTGGCGCGCAAGGGCAGCTGGCAGCAGACCAGCGTGCAGTGGACGCGCGAGTCGGCCGCGCGGTGCGAGGAGCGCAAGCGGGCCGAGTGCCTGCCGGGGCGGATCTTCCTGGCGTGCGGCCAGCTGAAGGAGTCCATCGCGGATGCGGTGGCGGCCGGTGTCGTGCACGTCGTTCAGGACGAACTGGGCGTGGCACCATAGCCGCATGAGCTCAGACAAGCGGGTCGCGGTCGTCACCGGAGCCAGCCGGGGCGCCGGCAAGGGCATTGCGGCGGCGTTGGTGGCCGACGGCTGGACGGTCTACCTGACGGGTCGGACCGTCACCGATCCCGGCGACGGCGGCATCGCCGTTCCGGTGGATCACCGCGATGACGACGCCGTGGCCGCGTTGTTCGCCCGGGTGGCCGACGAGGCCGGACGGCTCGATCTGCTGGTCAACAACGCCGCCGTGGTACATGACAACCTCGTCGATCCGAAGCCGTTCTGGGAGAAGCCGATCGGCCTCGGTGACGTGCTCGACGTCGGCCTGCGGTCGGCCTATGTGGCGTCGTGGCACGCCGCACCGCTACTGGTGGCACAGGGCCGCGGCCTGATCGCGTTCACGTCGTCGCCGGGTGCGGTGTGTTACATGCACGGCCCCGCCTACGGTGCGCAGAAGGCCGGTGTGGACAAGATGGCCGCCGACATGGCCGTCGACTTCCACGGCACGGGGGTGTCGACGTTGTCGATCTGGATGGGCATCCTGCTCACCGACAAGTTCAAGCAGGCGTTCGACGCCGAGACGCTGGCCAAGGCCGCGGGCAACTTCGAGACGCCGGAGTTCATCGGGCATGTGATCAACGCGCTGTACCTGGACCCGGACCTGGACGGCATCAGCGGGCAGACCGTGATCGCCGCGGAAGAAGCCCAGCGCTACGGCATCACCGATGTCGACGGCCGCACGCCGCCGTCGCACCGGGCGATGCTTGGTGATCCGCGGGTGCCCAGCGACGTGGTCGTCCGCTGAGCACCCGCGGAAGTTCGTTGCGCCTCAGCAGTGCGCGCCGCCGTCGATGCGGATCTCGGTGCCGGTGAGGAACGCGCCGTCATCGGAAGCCGCCATGGCGACCACTGCGGCGACCGCGCTGGGATCACCCAGGTTCGCGTCGTTGCCGGTGTTGAGCATCGGGACCTGCTTGGTCCACAGCCCATAGTCGGTGCCTTCGGGCATCTTGGCGAACGTGCCGTTGGCCAGCGGGGTCGAGACACCGCCGGGCTGGATGTTCACGGCGCGCAGCCCCTTCTTGGCGTACTCGAGCGCCAGCGAATGGGTGAAGCTCAGGATGCCGCCCTTGCTGGCCGAGTAGGCCGACATGTACGGGTGGGCGTAGCTAGCCGAGGTCGAGGTGAAGTTGATGACCACGCCGCGCCCCGATTCCAGCAGGGCCGGCAGGGCCTGGCGGGTCATCAGGAAAGTGCCGGTGAGGTTGACCGCGATGATGCGGTTCCAGTCGGCCAGGGTGGTTTCATGGGTGTGCGAGCAGGTTTCGATCGCGGCCACGTTGACCAGCACGTCCAGGCCGCCCATGCCGGCGATCGCGGCATCGACGCCCTTGGTGACGTCCTCTTCGGACGAGATGTCGAGGACCGTGGTCGTCAGACGCGCTGCGGTGCCGGCTTTTTCGGCGGCTTCCCGGGTGCGGGCCAGCCCTTCGGCGGAGATGTCGCACGCGACGATGGTGCCGCCCTCGTCGAGCAGTCGGGCCACGGTGGCCTGGCCGATGCCTGACCCGGCGCCGGTCACGATGACCCGGCGGTCGCTGAATCTATCCATGCTGCAAGTCCTTTCGTTGCCGAAGGATTCTTGCGGCACCCGTGCCCGGCGGGACGGCCGGTGCCCGGTCACCGGGATGCCTTCTCAACCTGCGGTCGGCGTGAGTTTGTGGACGGTGCCGAAGAGGTCCGTGCTGTACAGCGCGAGGGGATCCCAGCCGGTGCCCGCGCCGAAGCGCACCGAGGTGCTGCCGAACATCCCCGAGGCCAGAATGCATGCGGCGTGGTGGTCGGGGTCGATGCGGACGATGTCGCCGCCGTCCATCGCCAGGTAGATGAGGCCGTCCGGGCCGACCGTGAGGTCGTCGGGGAACCCGAACAGCCCGAACAGGCCCAGGTTGACGGTGCGGATGTGGGTGGGATCGTTGACGTCCACGATGGCCAGGGTGCTGACGGGGTGCAGGTCCATCGACGCGATGACGGCGTTGTGCGCGGCGTCGTATGTCAGGCCATTGGCCATGGTCACCGACGGCGCGAGGCGGGTTTCGCGGGTGCCGTCGGCGCTGATCCTGGTCAGTCCGGTGGTCCAGCCGATGTTGCGGGAGACGACGAATGAGCCGTCGGGTAACCGGACCATGCCGTTGGGCATCGTGAGCTTGGTCGCGATCGTCGTCAGGGCGCCGGTGCCGAGGTCCACACGGGCGATGCTGCCGTCCTTGCTGCCGAAGACGCCGGAGAGAAAGTTGTTGCCGGTGGTGAAGTACGCCGCCCCGTCGGCGACGGTGATGCTGCCCGGCGCAGCAACATTCGGTACGAGGGTGCTGCCCTTGCCGTCGGGCGTGAGGCGGTACAGCTGGCCCGAAGTGCCGACGGTGCGCGAGACGAGCATGGTGCCGGCACCGTCGAATGCGAGGTTCTCCAGCGAGCCCAGTCCGCTCGCGACGGTGGTGGCCCGCCACGGGCAGCGGGTGATCGCCACGGCGGACGCGGGTGCCGGCGGTGTGCCGATGACGGCCAGCAGCGCCAGCGCCACGGTCGATGCCAGGCGGGCGACGGCGGCGCGTCTGCGGTGTCGTACCTCACGGACCATCGTCTTCCTCCGCACCCAGTCACCCGGCGTCCCGCACCTGATCCATGTGCGAGTACGTCGTCGTACTCGCACGTCAGGGGACAGTACGATAACGTACTGGGATGCGCAACACGGAGGTCGAGAGCAGCGAACCGGCCGGCGAGTCGCCCGACGTGGCCCGTCAGCGGTTCGTCGACGCCCTCGCGGCGTTGATTGCCGAACGCGGCTACGCCGCGACGTCCGTCGTCGACATCGTGCGGGTGGCGCAGGCCTCGAAGACCACCTTCTACCTGCACTTCGCGAACAAGCAGGAGTGCTACCTCGCGTTGCTGGCCTCGGTGACCGACGATCTGGTCGCCGACATCCGGGCGGCCGTCGACTCAGATGCGCACTGGCACAATCAGATTCGCCAGATGTTCACTGCCTACATCGCGCATCTCACAGCACGGCCGGCGATTTCACTGAGCTGGATTCGCGACCTGCCCGCGTTGGGGGCCGCCGCCCGTCCGATCCAGCGGCGAAACTTCGCCGAACTCGCCGCTCTGCTAAGCGAACTCGCCACCAACCCAGGATTTCAGCGGGCCGGGCTGCCGCCCGTCACCAAGCCCAAAGCCGTGATGCTGCTCGCCGGCGTGCGCGAACTCGCCGCGCAGACCGCCGAAGACGACCTCGACATCGAGACCGTCATCGGCCCAGCCACCGATATCGCGATCAGCATCCTGGCCGCGGGGCGGTAGCCCGGGTCAACCGCGGACCGGCACGGCGAGCGCCCAGGCCAGGACGCCGGTGGCCGCGGTGTTGGCCAGTGCGCGAATCATGTTCCAGCGCACCCACGACGTCTCGAACTGCTGGCGCAGTGACGCCAGATCGGCGGGACTACTCGAAGCGGCCGCGGTGGCGAGCTTGTCGTTCAGCGGCACGTTGACCACCGACGTGACGGCGAGGCTGGCGAGGTTGAGGGCCAGGCCGATGCCGATCCAGATCAGTACGGGCCGGGCGCCGGGCTTGAGGTAGAACGCCCCGGCCAGCGCGGTGAAGCCGACCGATCCGAGGAAGGCCAGCAGGAACGGCGGATTGACGATGACGACGTTGATCTTGTTCATGACGTCGATGAAGGTGCGGTCGTCGAAGGCACCGAGTGCGGGCATCACCGACACGGCATACGCGTAGTACAGGCCGGCGAGCAGCCCGGAGGACAACAGGGCGACGATGAGCGCCGTCGTGCCGAGCGGCTGGGGGAGCTTGGTGAAGGTCATGAGCTGACGGTATTGACCGGAGGTTGGACGTTCCATCGTCAAAAGGCTCACTTCCATACGTGAGCGTCTACATCGGCGGTCGTCTACCGTGGATGCGTGGACGCCCTGGCCGGGTTATTGGAGGGGCCACGTGCCCGTGGCGCATTTCTGATGCGGTCGTTGCTCGACCCGCCGTGGTCGCTGCGCGTGCAGGACCAGGCTCCGCTCACCATCGTGGTGGTCGCCCGCGGGTCGGCGACCGTCCTGCCGGATGGCGCCGCCGGCCACCGACTCGAGGCGGGCGACATCGCGGTCTTCCGCGGACCCGACTGCTACACCGTCGCCGATGACGCGGCCACCGCACCCGAAGTCGTCGTGCACCCGGGGCAGGTCACCACGACCATCGACGGGGAACCACTGTGTGAGGCACTGAGTCTGGGAATCCGCAGCTGGGGCACCCGCCCCGATGCGCAGACCTTGTTGATCACCGGCACCTACGAAGAAGTGGGGGCGGTCTGCCGGCGGCTACTGACCGCGTTGCCGCCGCTTGTGGTGGTCCGGCGGGGCGAGCTCAACACCATGCTGGTCGATCTGCTGCTCGACGAGATGTCGCGCGATGAGCCGGCCCAAGGTGCGGTGCTCGACCGAATGCTCGATCTGCTCACCATTGCCGCGTTGCGCAGCTGGTTCTCCCGTGCCGAGGCGCCGGCCTGGTACCGCGCGTATCGAGATCCTCAGGTGGGCACGGCACTTCGGCTCATCGAGAACAACCCGGCACATCCCTGGACCGTGGGGTCGCTGGCCGCCGAGGTCGGGCTGTCCCGGGCGGCACTGGCGCGGCGCTTCACCCAACTCGTCGGCGAGCCACCGATGGCTTTGCTGACCGAGATTCGCCTGGCGCTGGCCGTCGACCTGCTACGCGGCTCCGATGCCACCATCGAAGCCGTCGCCGGCCGCGTGGGCTATGGCACCGCCTTCGCGCTGAGCACCGCGATCAAGCGCCGTTACGGCATGAGCCCCAAGGCAATCCGCGCCCAGGGGTAGCCCGGAGGGCGGTCAGCGGGTCTTGGCGAAGCGGCGGTGCCGCCACACGTACCGCGGAATGCCGCGCAGGGGAACACCCTTGGGCCAGTCGTCGGGCCGGAAGTAGGCATCGGTGCCGCCGTCGACGAAAATGACGCTGCCGCAGAGGAAGTCGGCGGAGTCCGACAGCATGAAGGTGATCCAGTTGGCGAGGTGCACGGGATCGCCGAAGTTGCCGGTCGGGATCGGGAAGGCACGAACGGCCTTGCCCTCACGCGGCGAATCGAGCTGCGCCTGCAGCAGTGGGGTCATGATGGCGCCGGGCGCCAGGACGTTCAGCCGGATGCCGCGGCCCGCCCAGTCGGCCGTCACCGCGGTCTGCCGGACCCAGCGGGCCACGGCGATCTTGGACGCGGCGTACATGAGCGCGGAGGCGCCGCCGCCGAAGAACCGCACGGCGCGGGCCGCGCGGTCGGCGTCGCCGGCCAGCAGCGCGCGGATGGCGTGGTGGGGGACCGCGGGCACCGTTGTGCTCGAGTTGCTGCCCAGTGCAACGACTTTCGCGTTGCCCGCGGCCGCCAGGGCCGGCTGCCAGGCCGTCAGCAGGTCGACGGTGCCGAGGTAGTTGATCTGGGCGATCAGGCGCGCGCGATCGGCGCCGGCCCCGGGTCCGATCCCGGCTGCGAGCACGGCACCGTCGAGCGTGCCTTCGGACAGTTCCAGCACCCGGGTGGCGGCGGTACGTCGGCCGTCGGCGGTCGACAGGTCCGCGATGACGTCGGCGTCCTTGAGGTCGACACCGATCACCGTATGGCCCTGAGCGCGTAGCTGTTTGGCCGCCTGGTATCCCATGCCGGATGCCGAACCGGTCACAGCGTAGGTGCCGATGATGATCTCCTCGATTGGTGGGGGAATCGCCGTCTAGTCGGCGAGCAACTTGGTCAGTGCGTCGGCGACGTCGCGACGGGCACGATGCGCGATGTCGAGCACCGGCATGGTCAGGAAACCGTGGATGGCTCCGTAGTACAGCTCGGTCACCGGTACGTCGGCCGCGCGCAGTGCCTCGGCGTAGGCGAGGGCCTCGTCGCGCATCGGGTCATAGCCGGTGACCACGAGCACGGCCGGGGCGACGCCTTCGACGGACGCGGACAGTGGTGCCGCATAGGGGTTTTCGCGGTCGGTGGTGTTGGGCACGTACTGGTCCCAGTACCACTGCATGGCGGCGGTGGTGTTGTAGTAGCCGGTGCGGAACTCGTGGTACGAGCCGTAGGTGAAGTCGGCGGTCAGCACCGGGTAGAGCAGGACCTGCGCGGCCAGCGGCGCGCCGCCGCGGTCGCGGGTCATCAGCGCGGTGACCGCGGAGAGATTGCCGCCGGCGCTGTCGCCGCCGACCACGAGCTTCGCCGGGTCGCCGCCGAGTTCGGCGGCATGGGCGGCGGCCCACTGGGTCACGGCGTAGACGTCTTCGGCGGCGGCCGGCCACTGATGTTCGGGCGCCAGCCGGTAGTCCACCGAAACCACCACGGCGGGAATCGAATTCGCGAAACTGCGGCACAGCCCGTCGTGCGAGTCCAGGTCGCAGAAGACGAAGCCGCCGCCGTGCGCGAACACGAAGATCGGCAGCGGACCGTCAGTCGCGGGGCGGTAGATACGGACTCCGATGCCGTCAACCTCTGTGTTGGTGACGGAGGCGACCGCCTCGGGTTCGGCAGGTGCCACGAACCGCGCGCGAATGGCGGCGCGCGCCTGCGCCCCGGTCATGTTCGGCAGGTCGGGGAAGCCGCTGTTGAGTGCCTCGAGGAGGCCGGCGATCTGGGGGTCCAGGCTCATGCGCGATCCGCTAGCGCTACTCGCCGGCGGCTCATGCGTACTGCAGCGCCGGGCCCATGCGCAGCGGCCGCATCGGCTGCAGCGTCGGCGCGACTCGGGAATCCTCGGCGTTGCGCCAGACGCCCATGGCGGTCATGCGCACGGGCGCGGTCAGCTGTTCGAAGGCCATGCGGTTCATTGGACCACACACCGAGACGGCGGCGACGGCCTCACCCTGGCGACCGATCGGCGCTGCGACACAACCGAATCCGGGCACCGATTCTTCGCGCTCGAAGGCGACGCCGTGGGCGTGCACCTTGGCCAGTTCGGTGGCGAGCTGGGCGCGGTTGGCAATCGAGTACTTGGTCTTGCGGCTCATGAGGTCGACCTCGGCGTCCTGGTTGTAGGCCAGGATCGCCTTGCCGACGGCGGTACAGTGCGCCGGCTGGCGGCCACCAACCCGCGACGGCAGCACGGTCATCATGCCGTTGCCGACCTTCTCCAGGTAGACGACGTCACCGCCGTCGAGCACGGCGAGATGCACGACGAGGCCGGTGGCGCGGTGCAGTTCGTGCAGCAGCGGGCCGGCGGCCCGGTGCATGCGGTCCTGGTGCACGGCGAGCGAGCCGAGCTCCACCAGGCGCATCCCCAGTTCGTAGTCGCGGCCGTTGCGGCGCAGCCAGCGCAGCTGCACGAGGCGCTCCAGCATCCGGTGGGCAGAGGAACGGGGCAGACCCGTGCGGCGCACGATCTGCGCCAGGGTCAGGCGGCCGGGGCCGTCGAACGCGTCGAGGACCAGCGAGACCCGGTCGATGACCGCGCTGGGGGTGGTGGATTCGACTGCTGCTGTCATGTCGGCCTCCAAGCTCCGTTGCTCCGTGGGATATTCCTATTAGGAATATGACTGTTTGTATCACACGGCGGTGGGGCTTGTCACACATTTCGCTGGAGCGCGGCAGAATATATGCACGACGAGGCGCCCCGAGCCGGTTTGGCAAGGGACGCCTCGTCTATCAATTTTGCAGCTCATGGCCCAGATTTGGGACACGATCACGGTGGTTACCGCGGCGGCGACACGCGCGGTGACGACACGCGGAACCTGAGGTTTCAGCTCTGCGCGGCGGACCTCCCGGCGCGGCGACCATAGAAGCTGCCGTCGCCCAGGGACACCCCGCTGGCATAACCCCAGGCAGACAGGCCTGCCGCGCTCCGGCCGGCCGCGAACAGACCCGGAATCGGCTCGCCGCTGACGTGCACGACGCGGCCGTCCAACGTGGTCAGCAGGCCGCCGAGGGTGAACCCACCGGTGCTGTTACGCAGGTCGATCGCGCCGACGGGGGACCCGATCGGACGCAGCCACTGTGGCTTCTTGTGCAGCAGCGGGTCCGCGCCGTTCGCGGCGTGCTCGTTGTAATAGGCGACGGTGTGCTGCAGGACCCCCGCGGGCAGGCCGATCTCGGCTTCGAGCTCGGCGACCGTCTCGCATACCCAGGTGGCCGGGCGGCGCAGGAACGGTGTCGCCGAGGTCGCGGCAATGGCCTCTTCCATCGCGTCGCCGTCGATGATCAGGTAGGCGGTGTTGTCCTGGTAATACAGCGTCTGCTGGCCGATGCGTCCCGCGTAGGTGTCCTCGGCGATGTAGCGCTGGCCGAAGCCGTTGACCAGGATGCCGCGGACCAGCTGCTGCGGGTCGCAGAAGAACGCCACCTCGGTGGCGTCCATGTGTGCCAGGTCGGCGCCGAGCGTCTGGGCCATCCGGATCGCCCGGCCGTCGTGCTGCTCGATACTCGCCGCCGGCCGGCCCGCGATGCGGGGTGCGTACTGGGCGACCATCGCGTCGCTGTAGGCGAAGCTGCCCGAGGCCAGCACCACGCCGCGGCGCGCCTTGATCGCCACGGTGTCGCTGTAGCGGCGTGCCACGATGCCGACCACCCGGCCGTCGGCCGCGGTGATCAGCGACTGCACCTCGGTGTCGTACACCGACCGGACGCCCTGCGCGGTGGCGGTTTCCACCAGCGGCTTCATCAGCATGTAGCCGCCACTGCGCTCACCGGCGACCTTGTCGGTCATCTGCGGCACGTGGCCGCGCGGTGCGGGGGCGGCAATCGTGTTGTACGGGAAGGCATTTTCGCCACCCGTGAACATCAGGCCCTCGTCGCTCGGTGGCTCCCAGCCCGGCTCACCCCAGAACACCGGCTTGAACGGCACACCGCAGCTCACGAGCCAGTCGTAGTGGGCGACACTGCCCGCGCAGTAGTCGTCGATCCGTTCGGCGTCGGCGCCGGGACCCATGGCCACCTTCAGGAAGGCGGCCATGTTCTCCACGGAATCGTCGAAACCGCAGGCCTTTTGGAGATCGGTGCCACCGCCGAGGTAGATGAATCCACCGGCCATGGCGGCGGCGCCGCCCCAGCCGCCGGTGCGTTCGACGACCAGGACGTCGGCGCCCGCCGCCGAGGCCTCTACGGCTGCGGCCGCACCGGCGATGCCGTAGCCGACGACCACGACGTCGGCCTCGTCATCCCACGAGGTGATGGCCGATGCCGGGACCGGTTTCAGGTCGGCACTCATGGCAGCATCGCCCGCGGCGGAACGCCCATCCACTCATGGCCCCAGTAGCTGTCGGCAGTGATTTCCTCTGCGGTGTAATGCCGTTCGTCGACCTTCATGCCCTCGGTGCCGAACTCGATGTCCCAGTCACCGGGCGAACGCACGTAGAACGACACCATCTTGTCGTTGGTGTGCCGGCCCAGCGTGGAAGACAGCTGAAAGCCGTCGCGGTTCACGCGGTCGAGTGCCTGCCCGACGGCGTCGAGCGTGTCGACCTCGACCATGAGGTGGATCAGCTTCGGGTCACGCAGCGTCGCGGCCGGGCAGATCGCCAGGCTGTGGTGCCGCTCGTTGATGCCCAGGAACTGCACGCGCAGGGGGCCGAACTCCGGGGGAGCGGGCACCCGGAAGGCGCCGCGGGGCAGGAAGCCCAGCACCTCGGTGTAGAACGTGAACAGTCCCTTGGCATCCTGTGCAGGCAGCACCACGTGGCCGAGGCCGAGGCCCTCGGTGACGAAGCGGGCGCCGAACGGTGTGACGACGGGGGTGTGATCGAGCACCGCACCGTGGAACACCTCGACGTCGTTGCCGGCCGGGTCGACGAAGGAGATGACCTCGTCGACGCGACGGGCGTCGGCCTCGTCCAGCGACAGTTGCTTCCACGGCACCCCGGCGCCGTCGAGGGTGGCCTGCACCCGGCGCAGGGCGGCGCCGTCACGGACCTCCCAGCCCACGGTGACGATGCGGTCGGCATCGCCCGGCAGCACGATGATGCGGGCGGTGCGCTCGTCCATCCGCAGGTACAGCGCATCGGGATCGGGACCGCTGCCCTTCGCGAAACCCAGTACGTCGAAGGCGAATTGGCGCCAGCGTTCGATGTCGGCGGTCTGGACCTTCACATAGCCCAGGCTCTTCAGGTCACTCACGTCAGATCATGCCTCGCAGCGGGCCCTGCGGATCCACACCCAGGCTGCTCAGCGCCGATGCGTGGTAGGTGGTGCCGGGCACGTGGATGGCGTGGGCCTGGCCGACATGCGCGTCGCGCCAGTAGCGCTGCAGCGGCTTGTCCATGCGGGTGGCGTTGCCGCCGCAACGGGCGAAGATCTCGTCGACGGCGGACACCGCGCGCCACACCGACCGGATCTGGGTGCGCCGGCCGGCGGCGCGGTCCTCGAACGACACCTCCTTGCCGGCGGCGACCATGTCGTAGATCCGGTCGACGTTGGCCAGCAGTTCCTGGCGGGCGGCGTTGATGTCGGCGGCGGCCTCACCGATGGCGTACATGACGTACGGGTCGTCCTTGATGGCCACACCACTGGAGTTGACGCGCTCACGCTGGTAGTCGAGCGCGGCGGCCAGGGCGCCCTCGGCGATGCCGATGACGGCCGACGAGATGCCGAGCGGGAACATCGTCGACCACGGCATCAGGTACAGCGGGGAGGTCATGCCGGCCTCGATCTGGGCCCGGCCGTCCATCACCTTGGTGGCGTCCATGGTGCGGTAGGTGGGGACGAAGGCGTCCTTGACGATGACGTCCTTGGAACCGGTACCGCGCAGGCCCACCACGTTCCAGGAGTTCTGGACGATTTCATAGTCGCTGCGGGGCAGGATCATGTGCAGCATCTGCGGCGGCATGAGGGGCTTGCCCTCGGCGTCACCGAGCATGGCGCCCAGGAAGATCCACTCACAGTGGTCGGTGCCCGAGCTGAACTGCCAGCGGCCGTTGAAGATGTAGCCACCATCGACGGGCCGGGCCACGCCTTGCGGGGCATACGGCGACGCGACCCAGGTGTCGGTGTCCGATCCCCAGATCTCGGCGGCGACCTTCGGATCGGCGTAGGCGAGCTGGTACGGGTGCACACCGACGACGCCGTTGATCCAGCCGGCGGCCGGGTCCAGGGCGGCGGTCGCCATCACGGTCTCGGCGAACTCGCGCGGATGCACCTCCAGGCCGTCATATTCCTTGGGCTGCAGCAGCTTGATGTTGCCGGCGGCCTTCATCAGCTTCACGGTCTCGTCGGGCAGCTGGCCCAACTTCTCTGCCTCCCAGGCTTGTTCGCGAAGCTGGTCGGCGATGTCACCGAGTTTGTCGATAACCCGCTGGGTCATGGTCGTTTTCCTAACTCCTGTGATGGGCTAATTAATGGTTTACCGCACCCGCGGCGCACCGGGAGGCTGTTCCCGGTCAGCGGGCGAAAATCCTTCAGCGACGTGGATCTGGTTGGCGCATCGCATTCCTGGCTCACCGCACGACGGGACCTAAGGCTCTCGTCGCCGGACCGATGGGCTCTACCTCCCCGGCCCGAGACGGCGGATCATCGAGCCCGAAGGTTGACGACCGGACAGAGGCGAGGCAGCGCGATGTACGGATGGACGTGCCGTTGGAAGCAGGTGATCGGACCGACCGTGTCCGTTGCCGCCGTACTGGCGATCGCCGGCGCCGTGGTTGTGCCCGTGGCCCAGATTTCAGGCGCGCCGGGTGGGTTCGAGTCGATGGTCGCCGAGCCGCCCGGCTGTTGGGGACCCCACGGTGTGGATCCGGACTGTCTCGGACCTGGCCCGTACGGGCACGGCGAGTGGGGACCGGGCTCTGGAACGGTCGCATCGGGCGCCACGCCCGTTCCGGGAGATCCGAGTCCCGGCCCGGCGGAGTCCGACCCGACTGTGCCGTGAACGTCGGCGCCATCGCGCCTTGGGTGTCCGGTCCGATGGTCGGGACGCGATCCGGCGGGTCGTCCGTTCACCGGGACGCCTCGTACTGGGACATTCCGAGGGCGGCTAACTTCGCACTATGAGCAGCGCTGGACAGGTTGACGTCGTAGTAGTCGGTGCCGGGTTCGCCGGTCTTTACGCACTGCACAAGCTGCGGTCGGAAGGCCATTCGGTCGTCGTGTTCGAGGCGGCCTCAGATGTGGGTGGCACGTGGTTCTACAACCGGTACCCCGGCGCCCGGTGCGACGTCGAGAGCATCGACTACTGCTACTCGTTCGACAAGGACCTGCAGCAGGAGTGGACCTGGACCGAGAAGTACGCCACCCAGGCCGAAATCCTCACGTACATCAACCATGTCGCCGACCGGTTCGACTTGCGCCGCGACATCCGGCTGAACACCCGCGTGGTGTCGGCGACGCTCGACGAGGAGACGCTGCGCTGGACCGTCACCACCGACACCGGTGAGACGGTGGACGCGCAGTTCTGCGTCATGGCCACCGGCGCGCTGTCCGATCCGCTGCTGCCGAACATCCCCGGCGTCGAGACCTTCGCCGGCGAGACCTACCACACCGCGAACTGGCCGCACGAGGGCGTCGACTTCACCGGCAAGCGCGTCGGCCTCATCGGCACCGGGTCGTCGGGCATCCAGACCACGCCGATCGTGGCCGCGCAGGCCGCCGAACTCGTTGTCTTCCAACGCACTCCGAACTTCTCCGTGCCGGCCGGCAACGAGCCGCTGACGGCCGAGCGGGAAGCCGAGGTCAAGGCCAGCTACGACCAGCGCCGCGAGCTGTCGTGGCGCAGCGGCGGCGGCTCACCGCACCTGGCGCACCCCAAGCTCACCATGGAGCTGTCGGACGAAGAGCGCCGTGCGGAGTTCGAAAAGCGTTGGCAGCTGGGCGGCGTGCTGTTCAGCAAGACCTTCCTGGACCAGATGGTCGACCCGGTGGCCAACGCCGAGGCCAAGAAGTTCTACGACGAGAAGGTGCGCGCGGTCATCGACGATCCCGAGGTCGCCGACCTGCTGATCCCGAACGACCACCCGATCGGCGCCAAGCGGATCTGCACCGATACCAACTACTTCCAGACGTTCAACCAGCCACACGTGAAGCTGGTCAGCGTGAAGAAGACGCCGATCGAGCAGATCGACGCCACCGGCATCACCACCACTGAGGCCCGGTTCGACCTGGACGCCATCATCTTCGCCACCGGATTCGACGCGCTCACCGGCGCTCTGGGACGCATCGACATCACCGGCCGCGGTGGTGAGAAGCTCAAGCAGAACTGGGTGGACGGACCGCGTAGCTACCTGGGCCTGGGCGTCGACGGCTTCCCGAACATGTTCCTGGTGAACGGACCCGGCGCGCCGGCCGTGCTGGCCAACATGGTGCTGCACGCCGAGGCGCACGTGAACTGGATCGCCGACGCGATCGAGTACGTCGGCAAGAACGGGTATGCGGCCATCGAGGCGACCACGGACGCGGTCGACGCCTGGGGCGCCGAACTGGTGCGCCGCGCCGACCAGACGCTGTTCCCGAAGGCGAACTCCTGGTACATGGGCGCGAATGTGCCCGGTAAGCCACGGGTTTTCATGTTGTTCATCGGTGGCTTCGCCGCCTACAACGACATCTGCGCCGAGGTTGCGGCCGCCGGGTACAAGGGATTCGAACTGACCAAGGCCGGCTGATGTCAGGGCTGCTGAACAAGGTCGCCCTCGTCACCGGTGCCGCCCGCGGCACCGGCCGGACCCACTGTGAGCGGTTCGCCGACGAGGGCGCCGACATCATCGCTCTCGACGTCGCCAGTGCGGCAGCCGATTTGGCCGATCTTGCCGATGCCGTGAAGCAGCGCGGTCAGCGTTGTTTCACCGCTGTGGCCGACGTGTCGTCGTTCGACGAGGTGCAGGCCGCGGTCGACGAAGGGGCCTGGGAGTTCGGCCGGCTGGACGTCGTGGTCGCCAACGCCGGCATCCATTCGGCGTCGACGCCGTCGTGGGAGGTCACCACCGAGGACTGGCAACGCGTCATCGGCGTGAACCTCACCGGGGTGTGGCACACGGTGAAGGCCGCCGTTCCGCATTTCGGCCCGTCCGGCGGATCCGTGGTGATCATCAGCTCCACCAACGGACTTCGCGGCTCCGCGAACACCGCCGCGTACACCTCCACCAAGCATGCGGTGGTGGGTCTGGCCCGCACGCTGGCGAACGAGCTGGGGCCCAAGCGGATTCGGGTCAACACCGTGCACCCCGGCGCGGTCGGCACCCCGATGGTGCTGAACCCGGAGACCTTCAAGCGCATCCGGCCCGATCTGGAGAACCCGACCGCCGACGACGTCGCGGAAGTGCTTGCCGCACGCAACCTGTTGCCGGTGCCGTGGGTGGAGCCCGAGGACATCAGCAACGCCGTGGTGTTCCTGGCGTCCGACGAGGCCCGCTACATCACCGGTACCCAGTTGGTCGTCGACGCTGGGCTGACGCAGAAGGCCTGACCCGCCTCGAACGTGCAGAAAACGAACTCTGCTGCGATGCAACGATGATCGGCCACTCCTGGTCCGGCGCTCGATGCGGCTCAGCGGGCTGGTTCACCGACCAGCGTGCGGAGGAAGGCGACCGTCTCGAGTTCGCGGTTGGTGATTTCGTCGTCGCTGGTGCCGTACCTGCGGTTCGCCGACAGTTTCACGATCACCGTCTTCTTGCCTGGGTCGACGTAGATGAACTGGTTGTACACGCCGATGGCGCTGAACTCTCCCGAATCCACGGCGGGCAGCCACCATTGGTAGCCGTAACCCAGGTCGAGCGGATGGCTGCCGATGATCGGACGCCCCGGTAGAAGATGTTCGGCATCAGCCGCCAGCGACGCGTCCACCCATGACTGAGGAACCAATTGCTGACCCCGCCAGCGGCCGCCATTGCGATACAGCTCACCGAATTTCGCGTAGTCGCGCGCAGTCATGACGAGGCCGCCGAATGCAACCTCCATGCCGGTCGAGTCGACCAACCAGTACGCGGGTGAGCTGATGCCCAAGGGCTCGACGAGCTTCTCCTGCATGTAGTCGGTGATGGAACGGCCCGTCGCACCGACGAGCAGCGCTCCGAGAGCCTGCGTATCGCCGGAGTTGTAGCGGCAGACGTGCCCCGGTTCGATGTCGCGGACCATGGTTGCGACGAACTCCTCGAGGGTTCCACCTTCGCCCATCGCGGCCGCCAACCGGAAGATGTCGGACCCCGCGTCGTTGTAGTCCTCGTTCCACCGCGCACCCGAAGACATCTGGAGCACATCCTTGATCGAGACGCCGTCATACGCAGAGCCCGGGGCGACGCGAATGTAGTCGCTGATGGGCCGATCGATACCCGCAATGTGCCCGTCCTCGACCGCTATGCCGACAAGTGCCGAGATGACGCTCTTGGCCACAGACATCGAAATCCACGGAACGTTCGGGCCGCCGGTCAGCCCGTACCACTCGTGGGAGATGGCGCCGTCGCGCAGAACCAAGAGTGCGGCGGTGTCCGTTTGGGCCAGGAAGTCCTCTGTCGACTTGCATTCTCCGTTGAGCGCGTACGACTTCGGCAATTCGAGGGGATCGCCGACGGGCCAGTCGTGTGGGGTCGAGGAGGGGGACATCTTGCTGGTGGGAAGCAGTTCGGGGATCCGGGAAAAGTTTTCGTGTTGTGGAATTCCGGTGAACAAGCCCAGTTCAACGAACGAGGAAGGGGTGTGGTCGGCCATGTCAACCTCTCATGTTGCGGCGGTGCGCCTAATATAGGCGTACCAACTGGTTAGTACAACCAGTTGGTACGCCTATCTGAAAGTGGGGCCCGGAATGCAGGCGAGCGAAGGTCGAGTGGACGGACGTACGCTCCGTTACCAGCATCGGCGGCCTGAGCTACTGGCCGCCGCCACCGAGTACGTGCTCGATAACGGAATCAGTGACCTGTCACTGCGTGACATGGCACGCGCCCTGGGGATCACGCATGCCACGTTGCTGCGGCACTTCGTGTCGAAGGAAGACCTACTGCTACAGGTCATCGCAAAGATCAGGGCGGACTTCGTCGATCAGCTGTCCGGTGATGACCAGATGCATCCTGACCGGACGGCGTCGCGGCTGTTGCGCACGACGTGGAAACGGCTTTGCGACCCGGCTGAGCAGCGGCAGTTCGTCCTTCTCTTCGAGGTGGTGGGTCGGGCAACCCGAGAGGGTGGCCGCGTTGCTGAGCTGGCGCAGGCGAGCATCCATGATTGGCTCAATATCATTGCGGCACAGCTGGTGCGGACCGGCTGTTCGCCCAAAGAGGCGGACACCCTTGCGACCCTGGTGCTGGCGCAGGTGCGTGGTCTTCAGGTCGATCTTCTGCTGACGGGTGACCGACGTCGCGTGGATCGCGCGATCGAGGCGCTGATCGAAATGATCGACCGGCGTTCGGAATAGGACTTCAGGACCGTCGGCGGATGAATTCGTCGACTTCGCCCGCTGACTCGGATGCCCACCCGCGAAGTGTCCAACCTGGCATATGGCTGTGCGCGGTCATGGTTCGACGAGCCCGGCCGCGATCTCGAGTTCTACCAGTGCCGGCTCGATGGCGTCGGCCATGGCGTCGATGTCGTTCGCCATCTCGGGCGTCGTGACGAAGCCGAAATCGATGCGGTCGCGGTAGCTGAAGCAGGTGACGTTGAGTCCGACGTCCATCACCAGGGGACCCATCGGCATCATCTGTTCGAGGACGGCGCCGTCCATGTACAGCGGCACGGGCGGCCCGGGCACGTTGGACACGACGAGGTTCATCGGTTTGAGAGTGCCGCCGAGCTTGCTCGCCGTGTACGCCCGGGCGGCCAGGGCCACCAGGCCGGGTGGGGTGGTGTCTGTCAGCCCCATGATCTGGTGCGCGGTAAGGGCTTTCGCCATTTCCTTGGCGCTCTGGGAGCTGGCGTAGATGGCCTTGATGCGTTCGGCGGGGTCGACGATGTCGGATGCCAGCGACACCGACATCGCGCTCACCTGATTGCCGACCTGGTCGCTGGAACTCTCGGTGCGGGTCGACACCGGGACCTGCGCGATGAGCGACTTGTCGGGCAGCTCGCCCCGGTCCTCCAGATATGTGCGCATGGCACTCGAGACGAGCGCCAGCACGACGTCGTTCACCTTCACGCCGAATGCTTCCTTGACCGCTTTCACGCGCTCCAGGGACACGCCGGAATTGCTGACCCGCCGGTGCGGTGAGATCGGGCCATTGAACCGGGTGGGCGGTGCGTCGAAGTAGCCGGGTGGCTTGTTGGCGACGCTGAGTGCCGCAATCTGCTGGCGCACGGTCTGTTCCAGGAAACGCACGACGCGGTAGGGCGTCTTGATGCCGATGTTGATCAGACCGCCCAGGGCCTGCAATTCGATGCCGGGCGCTTTGACGCCGACCAGTGATCCGCTCGGCTCGGCCGCCGGCGGTCGCGGGGTGGGCGTGAAATCGAGGAGAATCTCCCCGAGCCCGGCTCCCGAGACGCCGTCGATGATGGCGTGGTGCATCTTCATCAGCACGGCGACGCGGCCGCCCTCGACGCCCTCGATGAACCAGAGTTCCCACAGCGGCCGGGACCGGTCCAGCTTGTAGGACATCAGCCGTCCCACCAACTGGTCGAGTTCGCGGCGGCCGCCGGGTGCGGGGACCGCGATGTGGCGGACGTGGAAGTCGAGATCGAGTTCCTCGTCTTCGACGAACCACGGCCGGTCGAGGCCGAGCGGCGCGCCGGTCACCCGCCACCGCAGTTGCGGCATCTCCGGCAAACGCGCCGCGATGAGCGCCTTCACGGACTCGAAGCTGAAATCCGGTGCGTCGGTGGGGTCGTAGATCGACGACGCGGCGACATGCATATGCCAGCTGTTGGTCTCCGCGAACCAGAAGGTGGCGTCGGCACCGGACAAGCGATTCATGGGGCTGATCCTAGAATGCGCGCGGTGCGCCTCGCTTGAAATCGGCGGATTGGTACGAACTTCGGGGTGCGACGGTTGTCTCCGCGCGCCGTGGCTCGGCAATCGTCTTGGCGCGCAACGTGACCCGATGGTCAGGCGTCGACGGTCGATGTTCCATTCCGGTCAATTGATAAGCCGGACAATATATTCCGGCGCCCAGATGCCAACGGGCGGCCGCGTACCGCACACCATGGGACCGGTGTGCGGTACGCGGCCGCCCGCGCAGACGATCAGCGCTGCAGGAAGCCCAGCACCGTGCTCTCGAACGCCTCCTTGGCCTCGATCATCGCCCAGTGCCCGCAGTTCGGGAACACGTGCAGCTCGGCGTTGGAGATGGTGCGCATCGGGATGAGCGCCATGTCCAGCGGGCTGACGCGGTCGTCGCGGCCCCACGTCAACAGCGTCGGCGCCTTCACCTTGTGCATCTGAGCCCAGGGCTGCGGCGGCGCATCGGCCGACCGCATGAACTTCATCATCATCTTGAAGGCGGCCTTGCCGTACATCCGGCGGGCCGACTCGAGCGTCTCGGGATCGGAGGCCAGCTTCAAGCGCTCTTCGATCAGCTCTTCGGTGACGATCTTCTCGTCGTACACCATCGAGTTGAGCCAGTCGACCAGCCGCTGCCGGGTCGGGTCCTCGGTGAACTCCTGCAGCAGCCGGATGCCCTCGCTCGGGCCGGGGCTGAAGATGTTGGTGCCGATACCGCCGATGGTGACCAGCTTGCCGATGCGGTCGGGGTTGTTGATGGCGAAGTTGATGCCGACGCCGCCGCCCATCGAGTTACCGACGATGTCCACCTTCTCGACCCCGAGCGCGTCGAGGAAGGGCACGACCGCGGACTGGGCGTCGATCATCGGGTGGCCACCGAAGTCGTCGCTGACGCCGAAGCCGGGGAACTCGAGGATCAGGCAGCGGAAGTGTGCCGCGAACGTCGGCAGGACGCCGCGGAAGTTCCGCCAGCCCGTCACGCCCGGGCCCGAACCGTGCAGAAACAGCACTACAGGGCCGCTGCCCTCGTCGTAATAACGCAGCGTTCCGCGCTCGGTCTGGACTTCCTTCAGCTCACTCATGCGTTCCAAATTACGGTGCGGATGTCACGCGGTCGCCACCACCTCCCGTCCGGCGGGACGCGTCGCGCCCGGGGGCGCCCCGTTGTGCTGCGAGCGGCCTTTATGGTGTCCAGATGACCGTGCCGGAGTCTGCGCGTCCACTGGCGGGCGTGCGCATCGTCGAAATCTCCAGTTTCGTCGCAGTGCCCCTGGCGGGGATGACGCTGGCGCAGCTCGGCGCCGAGGTCATCCGGATCGATCCCATCGGCGGCGCCGCGGACTACCACCGCTGGCCGGTGACCGATGACGGCGAGAGCATCTACTGGGCGGGCCTGAACAAGGGCAAGCGATCCGTCGCGGTGGACATGCGCTCACCGGAAGGTCAGGACCTGGTGACCCGGCTGATCGTCGACGCCGGGGTCTTCATCACCAATGTGGCGGGCCGGCAATGGCATTCGTACGAGACCCTCTCCGCGCTGCGGTCCGACCTGATCCACGCCGAGGTGTCCGGCCGGGCCGACGGTGGTACGGCCGTGGACTACACCGTCAACGCCGGGCTGGGCTTTCCGCTGGTCACCGGTCCGTCCGAGTTGCAGACTCCGGTGAACCACGTGCTGGCGGCCTGGGACGTGTCGTGCGGCCTGTACCTGGCGCTGGCGGTGACGGCGGCGCTCCGCCACCGCGACAGCAGCGGCGAGGGCCAGCAGGTCAGCATCCCGCTGGAGAACGTCGCCCTGGCGACGGCCGGGAATCTCAGCTTCCTGACCGAGGTGATGGTCAACGGGGTCGGCCGTGAACGCATCGGCAATTCGATCTTCGGGCAGTACGGGCAGCAGTTCGTCAGTGCCGACGGCGCCGCGTTCATGATCGTCGCGTTGACCGGACGCCATTTCCGCGATCTGGTCGAGGTCACCGGTACGACGAAAGCCGTTGCCGCGCTGTCGGAATCGCTCGGCGCCGACTTCACCGATGAGGGGCAGCGCTACCTGCACCGCGACGCGCTCACCGGTCTGTTCACCGTCTGGTTCTGTGCGCACACCGCCGAGCAGATCACGGCGGCGTTGGGTGCGACGTCGATCCTGTGGGAGCGCTACCGCGACTTCAGCGAGGTGGCCGGGAGCCCCAAGGTGACCGCCAACCCGCTGTTCACCGAACTCGACCAGCCGCGCATCGGCCGCCACCTGGCGCCGGGCCTGCCGCTGCGGATCGACGGTGAGTATCCGCCCGCGCGACCGGCGCCGGCGCTCGGCGACGACACCACCGCCGTGCTGACCGAGCGGCTCGGGCTCACCGCAGCCGACGTCGCCGGGCTGACGGAAGCGGGGACCGTGGCATGACCGTGCTGCCCGACTTGTTGGTGGTGTCACCCGGTGCCGGGCCCGATTTCTGGATTGGGGAGGCCGGGGGACCCGACGGCAAGCGGGCCTTCGGCGGCCTGCTGATGGCGCAGAGTCTGTCCGCCGCATGTCAGACGGTGAATCCGGAGATGCGCCCGACGGCCATGCACCTGCAGTACCTGCGTGGCGGAGAGGCCGGCGCGACCACGGACTACACGGTGGTCCGGGTGTACGACGGACGGACCGCGGCGGCGCGGCGGGTCGAGGCCTGCCAGGCCGGGCGGCTGCTGACCGTCGCGACGGTGTCCTTCTCGGTGGACCTGGCCGGCCCCGAACACGATGAAACACGGTCACTGCCAGAGGATCCCGAGCTGCTGCCGTTGACCGGGCCGCCGGGGCCGGCGCCCGCGGTGCCGCTGGACGAGATCGACATCCGGATCGTCGACGACCGGTCGCCGGGCGAGTTCGTCCGGCGCATGTGGTGGCGGGCCACGGTGCCGATGCCACCGGAACAGTTGCCGCACATGATGATTGCCTGCTACATCACCGACCTCTACGGGATCGACCCGGCGCTGCAGGTCCACGGACACTCCATGCAGGCACGCACCCACCGCAGCGGCACCACCGATTTCTCGATCTGGTTTCACCACCCGATCCGGGCCGATCACTGGAATCTGCTGGAATCGCTTTCGCCGGCCGCGGGCCGGGGCCGCGGTGTGATCACCGGGAGTCTGGTCGGCGCAGACGGAACCAGGGTCGCGACAATGGTGCAGGAAGGTCTGATCGCGGACCGGTAGTACCGTCGTCGGCAGGCTGGTGAAGAACCCTAGGAGAACGATGAACGGCGCACAGGCACTGATCCGCACACTGGTCGACGCCGGCGTCGACGTCTGCTTCGGTAATCCCGGAACCAGCGAGATGCACTTCGTCGCGGCACTGGACTCCGTGCCCGAGATGCGTGGTGTGCTCTGCCTTTTCGAGGGCGTGGTCACCGGGGCCGCCGACGGTTATGCCCGCATGGCCGAGAAGCCGGCGGCCACCCTGCTGCATCTGGGCCCCGGACTCGGCAACGGTATCGCCAACCTGCACAACGCCCGCCGGGCCTATTCGCCGGTGGTCAACGTCGTCGGCGACCATGCGCTCGGCCACAAGAAGTACGACGCACCACTGGAATCCGATATCGACGCGATGGCGGGCACGGTGTCGGGATGGGTGCGCCGGTGCGAGAAATTGGCCGACATCGCCAACGACGCGGTGGCCGCGATCGAGGCCGCGCAGCAGGGACAGGTGGCCACGCTGATCCTGCCGGCGGATGTGTCGTGGACCGAGGGCGCCGAGCCGGCGGCGGGGGAGCCGGCCACGAGCGCGGCGTCGTTCGACTACCGCGCCGGCGTCGACCCCGACGAACACCAGCTGCTCGACGCCGGTCCCGAAGTCTTCGGCGCCGGCACCGTCCTGCTGCTGGGCAGCGCGGCCTGCCGGGAGCGCGGACTTCGTGCCGCGAGCCGGATCGCCGAGGCCACCGGAACCAAGGTATTGATCGAGACCTTCCCGGCCCGGCTCGAACGCGGCGCCGGCCGGCCCAACTTCGAACGCCTGGCGTATCTCGCCGAAGCCGCTCAGTTCCAGCTCACCGGCGCCGAGCACCTCGTGCTGGCCGGCGCCCGGTCCCCGGTGTCGTTCTTCGCCTACCCCGGCAAGGCGAGTGACCTGGTGCCGGCCGGCTGCCAGATACACACCGTGGGCAGCGACATCGTCGCGCGTCTGGAAGAACTGGCCGATTCGGTGGCGCCGGGTACCGAGCCGGTGCTGACCGAGCTGAAAGTGCCGGAGCTGCCGACAGACTCGGCTCTGACGACGCAGAACTGGGTCGAGGTGGTGGCCGCGACGCTGCCCGACGACGCGATCATCGTGGACGAGTCCAACACCAGCGGGTTCCTGCTGCCGCAGGCGACGATGAGCGCGCCGCGGCACGACCTGTTGACGTTGACCGGCGGCGCCATCGGGTTCGGATTGCCGAGTGCGGTCGGTGCCGCGGTGGCCCGCCCGGACCGTCCGGTGCTGTGTCTGCAGTCCGATGGCAGTGCGATGTACACGATTTCGGCGTTGTGGACCATGGCGCACGAGCAGCTCGACGTGGTGACGGTCATCCTCAACAATGCCGCCTATGCGATCCTGCGCATGGAGCTGCAGCGCGTCGGGGCCGAGGCCAGTGGGCCGAAAGCCGCGGCGATGCTTGATCTCTCGGGCCCGACGACGGATTTCGCGGCGCTGGCGGCGGCCATGGGCGTGCCGTCGGCGAAGGCGACGACAACGGCGGAGTTGGCCGACCTGCTCCGCGTGGGCTACGCCACACCGGGGCCGTACCTGATCGACGCGGCGGTGCCGGCGCTGCTGTAGGTGCCGGGCAAAGAAATTCGGGGCCCCTCGGTGAGGGGCCCCGAATCCTGTTGACGGTCAGCGGCTCTGGTGCACGCTGTTGTCCACCTGCGGCGCCTCGGCGCGCGGGTGGATGTCGTTGACCCAGTCGTGGTGGGAGATGTCCGCCGACGCCGGCGCGGCCAGTCCCAGCACCGCTGCTGCCAATCCGTTTGCCACCAGTGCGGCGATTCCGAGCTTCTTCATTGTCCCCAACTCCTTGTATCTGAAGCTTTGATGCTCGGTTCAACGGGTGGAGGGCCGGCAGTATTTCTGTAGTTGGGCGTTGGCAGCAATTGATCGTTCTTCGGCAGTAATCAGTCTGTCGGCCGGTCCTGTGGATGAATCGCGCACTGTGCATAACTGTCTTCCGGACGCCGGATCCGGGGGTCTTCGTCTCGTGATCTGTCGGTGGCTCCGGCCACGGTGACGGCATGAACACACCACCACGCATGACCCGCGCCGAGATCGGAGCGCTCGGTGAACAGCTCGCGGTCGACCACCTGGTCTCGCTGGGAATGACGGTCCTGACCCGGAACTGGCGCTGCCGGTGGGGTGAACTCGACGTCATCGCCACCGAAAGGGACCACAGTGCGGTGGTCTTCGTCGAGGTGAAGACCCGCACCACCACGGAGTTCGGCGGTGTCGAGGAAGCGGTGACGCCCGAGAAGGCCCGTCGGCTGCGTCGGTTGGCCAGCGTGTGGCTGGCTGAGCAGAACGCGCACTGGCCCGATGTGCGGATCGATGTGGTCGGCGTCCGGCTCGGTGGCCGGGAGCCGGAGCTGGTGCATCTGAGAGGTATCGGCTGATGGCGCTGGGACGGGCCTACTCGGTGGCCATCCGCGGCCTCGACGGCGTCATGGTGGAGATTGAGGCGGACATCACCTCGGGGCTGCCGGGGGTGCATCTGGTCGGCCTACCCGATGCGGCGCTGCAGGAGTCGCGGGACCGGGTCAGGGCCGCGATCACCAACTGCGGCAACAGCTGGCCGATGTCGCGGCTGACTCTCGGGCTGTCGCCGGCCACGCTGCCGAAAGGTGGGTCGATGTATGACCTGGCGATCGCCGCGTCGGTGCTGTCGGCGCATCTGAAGACGCACTGGGGACGGCTGGACAAGACGGTCCTGCTGGGCGAACTGGCACTCGACGGTCGGGTGCGTCCGGTCAAGGGCGTGCTGCCTGCCGTCATGGCTGCCAAGCGGGAAGGGTGGCCGTCGGTGGTCGTGCCTGCCGAGAATCTGGCCGAAGCCAGTCTCGTCGACGGCATCGAGGTATGGGGCGTTCGCACGCTCGGACAGATGCAGGCGTGGCTCAATGGGAAGGCGCCGCTGGACGGGCGGGTCGACACGACGGCGCCGGCCGCCGACGACGGCGTCGACCTGGCCGACGTGGTCGGTCAGACCCAAGCTCGATGGGCAGTGGAGATCGCCGCCGCCGGCGCCCACCACCTGATGCTCACGGGGCCGCCGGGGATCGGCAAGACGATGCTGGCCCAACGGCTCCCGGGGCTGCTGCCCGACCTGACCGAGGAGGAAGCGCTGGAGGTCACCGCCATCCATTCGGTGGTCGGGCTGCTCACCGGTGATACGCCGCTGATCACCCGCCCGCCGTTCGTGGCGCCGCATCACACGTCCAGTGTCTCGGCACTCGTCGGCGGTGGCTCCGGGATGGCACGCCCCGGCGCCATCAGCCGGTCGCATCGCGGCGTCCTGTTCCTCGACGAGTGCGCCGAGATCGGGACCAGCGTGCTCGAAGCCCTGCGGACCCCGTTGGAGGAAGGCAAGATTCGGCTGGCACGTCGTGACGGCGTGGCGTGCTATCCCGCTCGCTTCCAGTTGGTCCTCGCGGCGAATCCGTGCCCGTGCGCTCCGCCGAACCCGCGGGACTGTGTGTGCCCGTCAGCCGACCGGCGTCGGTATCTGGGCAAGCTCTCCGGGCCGCTGATGGACCGCGTCGATCTGCGTGTCGATATGCACCCTGTACTCGCCGGCGCCTTCGGTGACCACGCCGCCGAATCCACCAGTGCTGTCCGTGCCCGCGTCGCCGCCGCCCGTGCGGCCGCCGCCGAGCGATGGCAGGACGTCGGAGTCCGGACCAACGCCGAGGTACCAGGGCCCCTGCTGCGCCGCAGATTCCGGCTGAGCCGGGACGCCATGGAGCCGCTGCGCAAATCCCTCGATTCCGGCCGGTTGAGTATCCGCGGCGTTGACCGCACGTTGCGCGTCGCGTGGTCCCTGGCCGATCTGGCGGGCCGCGATGCGCCCAACCTCGAGGACGTCAGCACGGCATTGGGTTTCCGCGAGGGAGATGTCCGATGAGTGCCGACGAGCAGGAACTGCGGGCGTGGGCGTATCTGTCGCGGGTGGCTGAACCGCCGTGCCCGAGGTTGACGGTATTGGTGGCCGATCACGGGCCGGTCGAGGTGGCAGACATGATCCGGCGCGGCCGCGAGGATTCGGACCTCACCGGCAGCGTCGCCGCGCGCCGTGAGGTTGATTGCGCGGCGCGGGATTTGGAGATTCTCGATCGCCGCGGTGGGCGGTTGATCACGCCCGACGACGATGAGTGGCCGTACCTGTCGTTCGTCGCGTTCGCGAACAAGGCGGTGTGGGAGCGGCCATCGGGTTACCCGCCCATGGTGTTGTGGGCGCTCGGCCCGGCCCGCCTCGATGAGATCGCCGAACGCGCTGCCGCGATCGTCGGCACCAGGGCGTGCACGGCGTACGGCGAACATGTCGCTGCCGAGATTGCAGCGGGCCTCGTCGAACGTGACGCCGCGGTGGTCTCTGGTGGCGCTTATGGCATCGACGGAGCGGCGCACCGCGCGGTGTTGGCGTCGGACGGCGTCACCATGGCAGTGCTTGCCGGGGGTATCGACGTGCCGTACCCGTCGGGGCATTCGGCGCTGCTGCACCGGGTGGCCACCTCGGGGCTGCTGCTCAGCGAGTATCCGCCGGGGGAGCGGCCGACCAGATACCGGTTCCTGACCCGAAACCGATTGGCGGCGGCGCTATCCGGGGCCACCGTGGTGGTTGAAGCTGGGCTGCGCAGCGGGGCGGCCAACACCGCGGCGTGGGCGACCGCGATGGGCCGCAAGGTGTGTGCGGTGCCCGGCCCGGTGACGTCGGCCGCTTCGGCGGGATGCCACGTCCTCATCCGCAACGGTGCGGCCCTGGTCGACCGGGCCGAGCAGGTCGTCGAATTGATCGGGCGGATAGGCGAACTGGCCGATGAACCCGAGCATCCAGAGACACCGCTCGATGACCTGACCCCGGACCAGCTTCAGGTGTACGAGGCGCTGCCGGCACGGGGCTTCCGCAGCCTCGAGCAGATCTCGGTCGGTGCGGCCCTGCCACCCGAACGTGTGCTCGGGCCGCTGGCGCTGCTGGAGATCAGCGGGCTGGTGGAGAAACAGGACGGACAGTGGCGGATCAGGAGGGCGGGATGAGGTGCGACTACGCGGCAATCAGCTTGAGCGGCAATCGTTCATGGCGGCGGATGATGTTGTTGATCGCCCACCTGGGTGTACCGGTGAGCTCTATCCGGTCCACACGCTCGAGCAGCGCCCGCAACATCGCCGTCGTTTCCAAGCGGGCCAGGGCTTGTCCCGCGCACGCGTGCGCACCCTGTCCGAAACCGACGTGGCGGCCGGCGTCACGTCGGATGTCGAAAACCGTCGGGTTTTCCCATTCACGTTCGTCGCGGTTGGCGGAGGCATAGATCACCAGGACTCGTGCACCCGAACGGATTGACACTCCGGCGATTTCGGTCTGCTGCGCCGTGCACCGCGCGAAGGCGCGCAGCGGTGGCTCGTAGCGGACTATCTCGTTGACGGCGTTGGCCATGAGGCCGGGCTCGTCCTTGAGCAGTTGCCACTGGTCGGGGTGGCTGGCGAAGAGATACAACGCATTGGAGATCGCGCTCATGGTGGTATCGATCGACGGGGCGATGTAGTCGACGAGCAATGGCGGGCATTCGTCGTGTGCCAGTTGGCCTTCGTCTGCCGCGGTGAGCAGCTCGTCGGCCATGCTGCCCTCGATGACGTTGCGCTCGCGAACCACGCGCCGGGCGAACCGCAGCATGAGCAGGGTGTTGGGCACCGCTTTGATCGCCTGCCAATTGAGTGGGCCGAGTACGTCGAATGTCGCTCCGGCCCAGGAAATCAGGTGGTCGCGTTGATCGCGCGGCCAACCGATGAGGTCGGGCACCACCGCCAGCGGTAGCGCGGCCGCGAGGTCGTTGACACCGTCGACATCGCCCTTGCCGAGCGCTGTTTCGACGACGCCGCGGGCCGTGTCGTCGACGGTGTCACTGATGGCGCGCAGAGCACGTGGCAGCATGCGGTGCGCGACGCGCTTGCGGCGTTGTTCGTGCTCGACACCGTCGCTGTTGAGCGTGGTGCCGCGCGACATGCGGTTGGTGATCGGGTTGAGCGCCACACCCTGGCCCGACAGAAAGGTCTTGTCGTCGCGCAGTACCGATTTGCACTCGGTGTAGCGAGGCAACGCATATGCCCGCTGCTTCGCCAGCCATACCACCGGACCGAGGTCACGCATCCTCTGGTAGTGCGGGTAGGGGTCGGTGATGGCGTCGAGAGCATAGATGTCGGGTTTGTAGATCGGCAGGGCGGCGGGTGGGCGTCGCATTGACGTTCCTCTCATGATTTCGGCAGTGGACGATTGGGTGGTTGTTGCTCACGAACGGTGATGAAGGAACTGTGCTGTGTTCGCGGACGTCACTGCCCGCCAGTCTGTTTCGGGGTCGGAGTCCAGGACGGCGATCTGTTGGGCCACGCCAAACGCTGGTGTCCAGCAGTAGTCGCTGCCGTACAGGATGCGATCTGCCCCGACGACGCTCCGAAGTACTCCGGCCTGGGTCGGCAGTGGATGCCCCGCCATGTCGAACCACATGCGCTGCAGCTGTGCATCGGTTGTCAGGAGCCCGGGTGCAGCGCCGTTGGGAGCCGGCCACAGGCTGCGGAACAGTTCGATCCGTGCGGCAAGAAGCGGCAGGGCGGCGCCGCAGTGTGGGATCAAGAAGCGAATGTGCGGATAGCGACTCATGACATCCGCGAAAATCAGATCGGTGATCGTCCGCGTCGTCTCGAACATGAACTCGAGCATCGGCGCGGGCCGCCCCAGTGACATGGCGCTTGCGTCGGGTGGCGACGTCGGATGGACGAAGACGATCGATTGCCGCTTGTCGAGGCATTCCCACAACGGGTCCAGCGATTCGTCACCGAGGTAGCGTCCTCCGCTGTTGCTCATGAGTACGACACCTGCGGCCCCATGGATATCCGTTGCGCGAATGGCTTCGTTGACGGCGGCATCCACATCGGGGAGTGGTAGCGAGGCGAAGAAGGAGAAGCGCTCAGGATGCGCGGCGACTGTGCGAGCTGCGAAGTCGTTGACGTGCTGCGCCAGCGCGGGGGCGTTGGCCACACCGGCGAACGACACACCGGGAGAGGACAGCGACAGGATGGCGTGCCGAATCCCATTGTCCTGCATCAGCGAAAGGTGCTGTTCGGCGCTCCAGGAAGGCCATTGCGGCATGCCGTCGGGATGCTCGATGCCTTCAGCGATCGCGGCGGCGATGTACTCCTCTGTGAGGAAGTGTGCGTGGACGTCCACCAGGGGGACGGTAGGTTGCCCGGTGTGCTCGCCTGAACGGGCACCGCTCTCGCGGTGCAGGTTTGGGTGTGCGTCGGCAGTGGAAGGCATCCTGATCGCCTAACTGGTGGTCTGGATGGGTGGCTGGGCGTCGCGTGCCTGAGCGACTGACGTGAATCCCGGTATCGCGGCACACAGTTTCGACACGTCGCGGCCCGCGCACATGACCGTCCGATCAGGCCGGACGACGGCAGCGGTTGCATGTCCGTGGCGCAGCCACCGCTCCAGTTCGCCCCCGGGTTCGGCGACATGAACGACGATGCCGTGCTCAGCGAGCGCGGCGAGCTGGAACGCCAGCGGACGGGTCCTGGTGACGAGCGCAAAGCCATTGCCCAACAACGTGTCCAAGCGCCGGCCGTCGGTAAGAACCGGGTTGGGGCACAGGGTTCCGGCAAGGTGCCAGGGCGTGCGGCTCCTGTGCACCAGGGCCGATTCGCGCAGCCGGGGGGTCGTGCCGTGGGTGAGCTTGTCTCGCAGACCGGGTATCAATCGCAGCCGGGGTGCGACGGTGCGCCGCACCAAGTTTCCCGCATGGCCACCGGCCGTCATCGCCCAGCCCATGGCCAATGCCAACCCGATCATGCTGCGCGCGTGGGGTTTCCGTTCCTGCTCGTAGGTCGCCAGCAGTGCCTCGGGTAGCTCGCCGTTGATCACGCCGGCGACTTTCCACGCCAGGTTCATCGCGTCACGCAGGCCCGCGCCCATGCCCTGCCCGATGAACGGCGGTGTGAGGTGGGCGGCGTCGCCGAGGAGGAACACGTTGCGGTCCCGCCACCTGTCGGCGATCTGTGCGCGAAAGGTGTACTCGGTGACCCGCACCAGGTCGAGGTCGTCGTCGGCGGCACCGCCGATCCACGGTGCGATGAACGGCCGAAGAGTCTCGATCGTGCTGAAGTCGGCGGCTGTTTCGGGCGGCAGCAGCCGAAACTCCCACCGGTAGCGGTTGGGCCCGATCCGCATGTACGTCGCCGCCCGAACGGGATCGCATACCTGGTGCACGCCATCCCACTGGTCGAGCTCGGCGTCGGTGACGACGTCGGCCACCAGCCAGCGCTGCTCGAAACGCAGGTCGTCCATGGCGGCACCGATGGAGGCTCGCACGATGCTGTTGGCCCCGTCGCAGCCCAGCACGTAGCTGGTTTCGACGACGTGCTCGGTTCCCGTGGCGCGGTCGGAGTAGGTCACGCGCACGCGGCCGGGCTCGTGCTGGGTGATGCCGGTGACCTCGGAATTGCCGCGCAGCTGCACATTTGGGCGCTTGGCCAGGTTGGCGCGTAGCAGCTGTTCCAGTTCGGGTTGGTCGAACATGTTGGCCTGAGGAAAGCCGTGCCGGCTGCGGGCGGGGTCGCGGTCGAACTGTGCGAGCGTGTGGTGGTTCTGGTCGAGCAGCCGCAACCCGAGCGCTGGCCGGGAAATCGCGGCGAACTCTTCGGCCACGCCGAGGCGGGCGACGATGCGATGAATCTCGTCGTCGAGGTGCACCGCGCGTGGCTGGGGATAGACCGATTCCCAGCGGTCCAGAACCAGCGTCGACACGCCGTGGTCGGCGAGCAACGTCGCGGCAGTGACACCGGTCGGCCCCGCTCCGACGACGACAACAGGAATGGATTGTGTTACAGGGTCAGGCATTTCGGTCCTCGACTCGGATCAGCCGATGATCGGCTTGCGGTTGGCGACGAGAGTGTCGAGGCGGGCCTGCATGGCGGCCTCGATTCTGGCTGCGAAGTCCTCGGCGGTTTCCCCGGCATGTGGCGTCATCGGGGGCAGGACGGCGGTCACCAGCTTGGTCGGCAATGCGACGTAGGGGAGCATGCCGGCGACGCCGATGTTGAGTCCCCACGGGATGGTGACGCTGATCGGCAGTGCCTTCATGCGCAGGCGCCGCGGCAGGCCCAGCTGTTGTGCGAGCCGTCGACCGTCGGACACGACGAACAACGAATCACCGGCGCCTGCCGTCACGACGGGGACCACCGGTACGCCGTGGCTCATGGCCAGCCGGGCGAACCCGCAGCGCGCGTCGAAATGCACCTGATTGCGATCCCACCAAGACTTCCCGGCGTCGACGTCACCACCGGGAAACACGAGCACGTTGTGCCCGGCGGCGAAGGCGGCGTCTGCCGATTCCTGGCTTGCGGGCCGGCCGTCGAGAAACTCGGCGATGCGGCCGGCGCCGACCGTCCACGCCACCTGGTGAACGAGCGCGGTGGTCGGCCGCCTCAGCGCCGCTTTTTCGCGCACGGCGATCATGGCGAGGACGTTCAGGTCCACGAGGCCGCCGAAGCCGTGATTGGCGACAAGCAATGCAGGCTCGGGAATCTCGGCGTCGATGTGGATTTCGTGGCGGTGGTACCACCGCAGATAGTTCGGCACCGCCACGCGCATGACGGACTTGAGCGCCGATGCTGTCGAGGAGGGGTCGGTCATGGTCGTTCCTTGATGTCCCATGCGAGCGCGTAGCGACCCAGGGTCGCGGCAATGGCGTCGGTGTCGGCATCGGCGCCGACCACAACCGTCACGGCGATGGCACCGTCGTCGACGGCTGCTTCGACGTCGGCGACGCCGGGTACAGCGGCCAGTGCGTCACGGACCGCGTTGCGGGTGGCGTCGGCCCGCAGCGGCAGTTTGTACGGTTTACCGACGGCGGTGACCGGGATGGCGTCGATCGCGATCACCGATCTCGGAGCAGCCGCGCTCTCGGCGACGTGCTCAACGGCCCACTGCCGCAACAAATCCGGAGTCGTGGCAGCGTCGGGCCGCAATGTGACATACGCGACCGGTACCTCACCGGCGTGCACGTCGGGACGGCCGACCGCGGCGACACCGGTGACGTCGGGATGGGCCAGCAGCGCATCTTCGATCATCGCCGGGTCGATGTTGTGCCCGCCGCGGATGATCAGGTCCTTCGCGCGCCCGCACAAATGCACGAAGCCGTCGTCGTCGACCCATGCGAGGTCGCCGGTGTCGAGCCAGCCGTCGACCAGTTTGCCGTTGCCGTCGAGTACGAAACCGTCGGTGTTGCGGCCGGTGACATAGCCCGCGAACACGGTGGGGCCACCGATCGCGAGGGTGCCGATCTGGCCGGACGGCAGTTCGTGCCAGACGCCATGGTCGTCGATGTCGACCGTCTTGACCTGCTGGTAGGGCAGTCGCTGGCCTACCGAACCGGGCCGGGGATGGCCGGGGAAGCTGCGCGCGCTGGCGCAGGTTGCCTCCGTCAATCCGTAGCCTTCCAGCAGCGGGACGCCGGTGTGCGACTGGAAGTCGTGGCGCACCGCATCTGGCAGTGCGGAGGCGCCGACAATGGCCATTTCCATGCTGGAGATGTCGGCGTCGACTGGGATCTGGCTGAGCACCGAGTACACCGTGGGTACCGCGCTCATAGTCGAGATTCGGTAGCGCTCAACGATTTTCCAGAAGTTGCCGTACAGCCCCATGTCCCGGTAGCCGAGCGGGCCGGCCCACAGCACCTGCTGTCCGCGCAGCAGCGGCGCCAGTAGCGTCACCACGAGTGCGTTGACGTGGAACAGTGGCAACGCGGCGAACAACACCGAGGTTTCATCGAGCAAGGTGTTGGCGGCGATCATCCATGCATCGGCCACCTCGTTGGCGTGCGTGTGTGCGGCCAGTTTCGGCGCGCCGGTGGTTCCGCCGGTGTGGAACAACGCGGCCAGATCGGTGGATTCCATTGCGGCCCCGTGGAATCGGGTGCCGTCGTGTGCCGCGGACAGTCGGGTCAGGTAGTCGACGTTCGCCCCGGCTACGGTAGGGACGTCGATCGGCGTGGCGCCGGTCGGTCCGATCAGCAGGATGGTGTCGATCAAGCCGGCACCGACGAGGCGGTCTGCCACCGCCGATGCCGAGGCGTCGAGCTGAGCGTCCGCCGTGATGAGGACCCGGGCGCCGGATCGCCGCACCAGTTCACTGACGTGCTCCGGGGAGAGTGCGCCGTTGATGGGCGCGGCGATGCCGGTCAGTTGGGCCGCCAGGGTCGCGGTGATCAGGTCATCGCAGTTCGGGGCGATGAGCGCAACCGCATCATGGCGCTGAACACCCAAGTCGCGCAGTAGGTTTGCGCTCTGGTGCACGTCGTGCAGCAGTTGGCCGAAGGTGCGCTCGACGGGCTTCTCCCAACGTTCGCCGTCGGGCAGGACGCTGATGGCGATCCGGTCCGGCCACATCTGCGCGGCGCGTGCCAGCAGCGCGTAGGTGGAGGCCGGCAATCCCCGCTCGGACAGCGGGACGGCTTCGATGTCGGCCAGGTCGGTCGGGCTGGAGTACCTGGGCCACAACAGGTTCGCGCTCATGCGTACTTCACGATGTTGCGCTGGGCGCCAAGGTCGATGGCGCCGTCATCGGTGGCGATGGTCGTCTCGACGATGTCACCGTCGTGCAGGTATTTCGGGTTGCGTGCCTGGCTCTTGAAGAAGGCCTTCCATTTCACGGCGGGCGGCAGCAGCGACCCGATGAAGGCGACGGCCTTGGGCGGCGCACTCAGCGCGGTGCCGAGGGGCGTGCCGGTCAGGATCAGGTCGCCGGCACTGAGGTCCTGAAAGCGGGTCAGCGATTGCAGGGCCTGCAGCGGCGGGTAGATCATGTCGCCGGCAACGCGCATGTCTTGCCGCAGTTCGCCGTTCACGCGCAGCTGCAGTCGCAGCTCGCCGAAGCGCTTGAGCTCGGCCGCGGTCAACAGCACCAGGGCCGGGCCGACGGGCGTGAAGGTGGGGTAGGACTTGGCCTCGTAGAACTGTGTCTGGGGCAGCTGGATGTCGCGGGCGGAGACGTCGTTGGTGACCACCAGTCCGGCCACGTAGTCGGCGAGGTTGGACTCGGTGATGGTGCTGCCCACCGGGATGTCGGTACCGATGACCAGACCGATCTCCACTTCATAGTCCAGGAACCGCACGTGGCTGGGTTTGACGATCGCGTCCGATGGGCCGGTGATCGACGCCGACGATTTACGGAAGAAGGTCAACGGGATCGAGGCCGGCTCCATCCCCGCGTCTTTGACATGCGAGGCGAAGTTCGTCATCTGGGCGACCACCCGGCAGGGTGCGGTCACGGGTGACACGAGTTCGAGGCTGTCGACCGGCACCGTGGCGGTGTCGGCGGCAGCGGCTTCGATGGCGGCGCGGTCGCCGAGCAGGGCGCCCGTGGTGGTCGCGTCGGTGGCGATCTTGGCCGCTCCGGTGGCGGTGTACACCCACCAAGCGTCGGCGGTGCGCAGAACGGAGATGGTCATGATTTGGCTGCTTTCAGTAGGCCGATGAGGCGGTTGACGTCGAATTCGTTGTGGCTGCGCAGTGCGGTGAGCAGTTCTCGCACCTCGCCGCGCGCGTGCCGGGGACTGGTGCCCAGGAAGTCTGAGGTGGCCGGCGGTCCCCATTGCGCGAGGCCGGAGGCGGTGAACTCCGCCCATCCGGGTTCGAGTGTGTTGTCGAACATGTCGCCGTCGGTGAAATGCTCGACCATGAATCCGTCGGGGTCGCGCCAGTAGTCGAAGATCTGGCTGCCCTGGATGTGCCGACCGATACCCCAGGAACGTTGGTAGCCATGGTCTTTGAGGTATTCGCCGCCGGCGGCGAGAGCGTCGAGGTCACTGACTTGATAGGCCGAGTGGACGTAGCGGTTCGCCGGTCCCAGCGCCAGCGCCAGCGTGTGATGGTCGGTTGGGATCGAGCCGCGGTCGCATCGGATGAAGCTCATCGTCGGGCCGCGTTGGCGTTGCCCCGGGAAATACAGGAAGTCGCTGACGATCAAGCCGAGCGTATCGAGGTACCAGTCCAGTGCCGCATGGTATTTGGTGGACTGGACGACGACGTGGCCGAGGCGTTGCACCGTCGTCGGCACCCGGGGCGGCCGCTGGGTCGCGTTGATCCGTTCGACGTCGTGGCCGACGTTGAAGGTGTGCGGGGCCTGGGCCGGCAGCGGGGTCAGCGGATGGGTGCCGGACACCACACGTACCGGGATGCCGCTGGGGTCGGTCAATTGCACACCCGAGCCGCCGATCGATTCGGGTAGCGCAGCGACCGGCGCGCCGGTCTTGTCGGCCAGTCGCACCAGGTCTGCGTCGTCGCCGGCGGCGAACGCCATGCCGCGGAAACGCGTCTGCGGGCCACGCCGGATGAGGACGCACGGGGCGTCGGGATCGCTGCCGCGCAAATGCAATTCGGTATCGGTGCGCAGCGCTGTGCCGAAGCCGAACGCATGGGCAAAGGCCTCGGCGCGCGCCAGGTCGGGTTTGTCGAATTCCAGCCAGGCGACGTCCGTCACCTTGATCAAGGGGTTGCGGGAGCGCCCGCAATGCTCGCCTTCCAAGGCACCCTGCTCGCTGTGGAGATCGTTGTGTGCGCCGACCAGGTCGTTCATCGCCTGACCCCTTTCATTCTGACGAAATCGTCACATACGACGTGACGCTCAGTCAAGTGTTTCTGACGAAATCATCAAAACTGATAAGCGCTGCTATTCTGAGTCGGTGAGCGCATTGCAGGACGAGCCGGTCAACCGCCTCGAACGCCGGAAACAGCGCACCCGCGCGGCGCTGATCCAGGCCGCGCAGGCGCTGATCGCAGAAGGAAAACTGAACGTCCCGGTCCTGGAGATCACCCAAGCGGCAGACGTCGGAATGGGCTCGTTCTACAACCACTTCGACAGCAAGGAGGAGTTGTTCGAGGCGGCGGTGGCCGATGTGCTCGATAACTATGGCGCGCTGCTTGACCAGCTCACCGCTTCGTCGATCGACGACCCGGCCGAAACATTTGCCTGCAGCTACCGGCTGACCGGTCGCCTGTTCCGGCGCCGCCCGCAGGAGAGTCGGATCCTGCTCGCCAACGGCCTCAATCTCATGACGTCGGATCGTGGCCTGGGGCCGCGCGCATTACGGGACATCACGGCCGCCGCCACCGCTGGCCGGTTCACCGTCGACGACCCCAAACTGGCCATGGCCCTTGCCGCCGGGGCACTCCTCGGGCTCGGCAAGCTCCTGCAACAAGAGCCTGAACGCGACGACGCGGGAGCGACCGATCGGGTGACCGAAGACCTGCTACGACTGTTCGGTCTGCCCGCCGACGAAGCGCATCAAATCTGTCAGCGGCCACTTCCCGATCTCGATGGCGTGGCGCCGTTTGCATGAGCCGGCCAGATCGCCGGCACAGCATGAGTTTCGATCTCGGCCGGAGCACGTGACCCCCGCGGTGACCCACCATGTCAGCAGCTTGTTCCGTCGACTCGCCGTGGTCGTCGGGCTGGTCGGCGTGCTGACGGTAGGTACTTGTCTCTGGGTGCGTCCCTCGCTCGTCGCGATGCCTGTGGTGCCCGACGCCGGTTACGGATTCAGCGTCGGCGCGCCCCAGTCCTGGATGAGCGACGCCGACGCCGACCGTGAACTCGATGCCGTCGCCCGAACCCGGGCCGAGTGGATGCGGGTGCTGATCGACTGGCACATCGTGGAACCCGTTAAGGGGCAATACAATTGGCACTACGTCGACCACTGGGTGAACGGCTCCAAGAAGCGGGGTCTGAAGGTGCTCGGCCTGATCGCGTACAGCCCCACGTGGGCTCGGGCACCGGGCTCGTATTTCAGTGCGCCACCGGTGAATCCGGCCGACTACGCCGCGTTCGTCATGGCCGTCGTGCAACGCTACGGCGACCGGGTCGCCCATTGGGAGATCTGGAACGAGCCGAACCTGCCGCTGTTCTTCGGATTCACCGACAACCGCGCCGCGGTCTACACCGAACTGCTCAAGGCGGCGTATCCGGCGATCAAGGCCATTCAGCCCGACGCCACGGTCATCGCCGCCGGGCTGAGCCGCGCCACCGGCCCGGACGCGCCGACGAAATTCCTTGCCGACATGTATGCCAATGGCGCGCGGAAGTTCTTCGATGCCACCGCGATGCACCCGTATGTGTTCCCGGGCGGCATCGCCGAAGACGGTGACAACGGGTGGTCGGACCTGGTGCGCGTGCACGATCTGATGACCGTCAACGGTGACGGTGACAAGAAGGTCTGGATGACGGAACTGGGCGCCTCGACCTGCGCTCCGCAGGCCCGCGGTGTCAGCCAGGACGAGCAGGCGCGTCAGATCCTGCAGGTGCTGTCGGGTGTGGCCGGGGCCGGTTGGAGCGGCCCGGCATTCATTTTTGCGGTGCGCGACACCGACACCGCCAAACGTGACGATCTCGAATCCAACTTCGGCGCGTTGCTGACATCGGACTGGAAGCCCAAGTTCACGGCGGCGGTGCTGGCTCGGTAGCCCACCACGGCGGCGGCGCCGCTCGTATAGTCGAGGCGTGGCAGGCCGTCCGATTCATACGTTCGAAGTACTGCGCACCGTGCGCCTGACCCCGCACATGATTCGTGTTGTGTTCGGCGGCAACGGGTTCGACACCTTCACTCCCAAGGAATTCACCGATTCCTACGTCAAGTTCGTCATCGTGCCCGCGGGCGTCGAGGTCGCCGGTCTCGCGCAGCCGCTGACGCTGGACAGCTTCGAGGAGCTGCCGGCCGATCAGCGCCCGACGGTGCGGACCTACACCGTGCGCAACGTCGACGTCGAGCAGCGCGAACTCACCGTCGACTTCGTGGTCCACGGCGATACCGGCGTGGCGGGGCCGTGGGCGGCGTCGCTGGCACCCGGCGACCCGGCGTACCTCATGGGGCCCAACGGGGCGTACAGCCCGAACCCGGCCGCCGACTGGCACCTGCTGGCCGGCGACGAAGCCGGGCTGCCCGCGCTGAGTACCGCGCTGGAAGCGTTGCCGCCCAACGCGATAGGCCACGCCTTCATCGAGGTCGACGGCCCCGACGACGAGCTCGACCTGCCCGCGCCCGCCGGCGTGAAGATCCAATGGATTCACCGCGGCGGCCGCGCCGACCTGGTGCCAGACGACCGGGCCGGCGACAACGCGCCGCTCATCGCGGCGGTCCGCGCGGCCGACTGGCTGCCCGGGCAGGTCCAGGTGTTCGTGCACGGCGAGGCGCAGGCGGTCATGCACAACCTGCGGCCCTACCTGCGCAAGGAACGCGGCGTCGGCGCCGAATGGGCGTCCATCTCCGGCTACTGGCGCCGCGGCCGTACCGAGGAGACCTTCCGGCAGTGGAAGGCGGAGCTGGCCAAGGCCGAAGCCGAGGCGTAGGTCGACGCGCATAGCCCGAAGCAACGGCGCGGGCCGACGCTAATGTGCGATCCTCAGCCGAAGTGGCAACGGAAAGGCGGGCCTGATGGCGTTCGGTGACTACCAACTCGAGATCTATCTGCAGGGGTTGGGCGGTGTCGTGCCGACGCTGCCGATCTCGTTCGCGGAGCTCGAGGAGCGCGCCGAGGCCGCGATGCCGCCGTCGATCTGGTCGTACGTCGCCGGCGGCGCCGGTGACGAGCGGACGCAGCGCGTCAACGTCAGCGCCTTCGAGCGCTGGGGCCTGATGCCGCGGATGCTGGTCGGGGCCACCGAGCGCGACCTGACCATCGACCTGTTCGGCCTGAAGCTGCCGTCGCCGCTGTTCCTGGCGCCCATCGGCGTCATGGGCATCTGCGCCCGCGACGGCCACGGCGACCTGCACGCCGCACGCGCGGCGGCCCAGACCGGGGTGCCGATGATGGTCTCGACGCTCACCAGTGATCCGCTGGAGGACGTCGCCGCCGAATTCGGTGACACCCCAGGCTTTTTCCAGCTGTACACCCCGAAAGACCGCGACTTGGCGGCCAGCCTGGTCAGCCGCGCCGAAGCCGCCGGTTACCAGGGCATCGTCGTCACCCTCGACACGTGGGTGCCCGGCTGGCGTCCCCGCGACCTATCGACGGCCAATTTCCCGCAGTTGCGTGGCCACTGCCTGTCCAACTACACCAGCGACCCGGTGTTCCGCGCCAAGCTGCCCACGCCGCCGGAGCAGAACCCGCAGGGCGTGGTGATGCAGTGGGTGCAGGACTTCGGGAACTCGCTGACCTGGGACGACCTGGCCTGGCTGCGCTCGCTGACGAAGCTGCCACTGCTGGTCAAAGGCATCTGTCATCCCGACGACGCCCGTCGTGTGCGTGACGCCGGGGTCGACGGCATCTACTGCTCCAACCATGGCGGCCGACAGGCCAACGGCGGAATCCCGGCCATCGACTGTCTGCCCGGCGTCGTCGCGGCGGCCGACGGCATGCCGGTGCTGTTCGACTCCGGCGTCCGCAGCGGCGCCGACGTCGTCAAGGCACTGGCGCTGGGGGCGACCGCGGTCGGCATCGGCCGGCCGTACGCGTACGGCATGGCACTGGCCGGCACCGCCGGCGTCGTTCACGTGGTGCGGTCGCTGCTGGCGGAGACCGACCTGACCATGGCCATCGACGGCTACCGCTCGCTGGCCGACCTGACGCCGGATGCCTTGCGCCGCGTCGACGTCTGAGGTCACAGCTCGGCCACCGACGGGTGGCGTGACGGGCGATCGGCCGAGCGTTCTGCGAACGTAGGGGAGTGCACCAGGCGGTTCTCGATGAGTTCGATCAGTACCTCGAACTCGAATGCGGCCGTTCCGAGCACACCCGGCGTGCCTATCTCGGTGATCTGCGGTCGTTGGGGGAATTCCTCGGCGACGACGCAACCATCGCCGACCTGGACCTCATGACGCTGCGGTCGTGGCTCGCCGAGCAGGCCGGCAGGGGCGCCGCCCGGACGACGCTGTCCCGCCGGACGTCGGCGGTCAAGACCTTCACTGCCTGGGCCGTGCGGCGGGGCCTGCTCGAGACCGACCCCGCCGTGCGGCTGCAGACCCCCAAGGCGCATCGCTCACTGCCTGCCGTGCTGCGTCAGGACCAGGCCGTCGATGCCATGTCGGCGGCGAATTCCGGTGCGGAACAAGGCGATCCGATGGCACTGCGCGACCGGCTGATCGTCGAGATGCTCTACGCCACCGGCATCCGCGTCAGTGAGCTGTGTGGCCTCGACATCGACGACGTCGACCAGAGCCGCCGGTTGCTGCGCGTGCTCGGTAAAGGCGACAAGGAGCGCACCGTGCCCTTCGGTGAGCCGGCATCCAAAGCGCTTCGGGCCTGGCTGTCCGACGGCCGCCCGGCACTGGCAGTCGCAACGTCAGGCCCGGCACTGCTGCTCGGGGCGCGAGGGCGACGGCTCGACCCCCGCCAGGCGAGGACCGTCGTGCACCAGACGATCTCGGCCGTGGACGGTGCCCCCGACATCGGGCCGCACGGGCTGCGCCACAGCGCGGCCACCCACCTGCTGGAAGGCGGCGCCGACCTGCGGGTGGTGCAGGAGCTGCTGGGCCATTCGTCGCTCGCGACCACCCAGCTCTACACGCACGTGACCGTCGCCCGGCTGCGTGCCGTCCACGACCAGGCCCACCCCCGCGCCTGATTCACCCGGTGCCACTCCACTCCTCTCCGCGCGAGCGGCCGTGTCTGCACAGCGACACGCGGGGCCAGGTGTGTAGTTTGGGGCCGCTCGCGGCCGGCGAGGGTGCACATTGTGCACGCGAATAGCGGCGTGTCGCCGTACAAACACGGCCGCTCGCGGTCAGGGGGAGTCGGGTTTCAGGCGGATCGGGGTCTCGGCAAGCAGACCGAGGGGATCGACGTAGTCGGCATCGGACGACGCACCCCACATCGCGCCCCAGTGCAGACAGCTCGCGCACCCGGGGTGCCCCGCCAGCAGCGTGCCCAGCGGCGCACCCGCGGCGACGACGGCGCCGGGCCGGACCGCGGCGCGGACCGGCTCGTAGCTGGTCCGCAGCCCGCCCGGATGGGCGACCGACACCACCGGCCGGCCCGCGAGCTCCCCGGCGAACACCACGGTGCCCGGGGCCGCGGCGTACACCGCCTGGCCGGCGGCGCCGGCGAGGTCGACGCCCCGGTGCCCGCGCTGCCAGTTCGGCCGCGGCGCGTCGAACGTGCGCACGACGGCCGGTCGCGGCCGCAGCGGCCAGTCCAGCCGGCCGTCGGTGGCGTGCGCCACGCCGGTCGAGCACAGTCCGGAGATCAGGAGCACCACCAGGGTCCGCATCAGGCCAGTTCAGCGCTTCGGCGGCGGTTTCGGCACCCCCGGAAACCCGATCTGTGGATAACCGGCGCACTGTGGACAAAAGCACCCCTGGGAAGCGTGTAAACTTCCCGTTGCAATCCGCATTCGTGGGTTGACTTCGCGCGCCTGCACAGCGGCTCGATCTCGGGTCGCCACCGCATGCCGGGCGGTCCCACCTCGGACAACCGAGTTGGGTCCGGCACGCAGCAGACGCCAGGGTCCGGAATCACCCGATACCGGACGACAACCGATAACTAAGTGAGGCACCAACATGGCCGTAGTGACCATGAAGCAGCTGCTTGACAGCGGCGCACACTTCGGGCACCAGACCCGTCGCTGGAACCCCAAGATGAAGCGGTTCATCTTCACCGACCGCAACGGCATCTACATCATCGACTTGCAGCAGACGCTGACCTACATCGACAAGGCGTACGAATTCGTCAAGGAGACCGTTGCCCACGGCGGCACCGTCCTCTTCGTCGGTACCAAGAAGCAGGCGCAGGAGTCCATCGCTGACGAGGCCACCCGCGTCGGCATGCCCTTCGTCAACCAGCGCTGGCTGGGCGGCATGCTCACCAACTTCTCGACCGTTCACAAGCGCCTGCAGCGCCTGAAGGAACTCGAGTCCATGGAGCAGACCGGTGGCTTCGAGGGTCGCACCAAGAAGGAAATCCTCATGCTGACGCGTGAGAAGAACAAGCTCGAGCGCAGCCTCGGCGGTATCCGGGACATGCAGAAGGTTCCGTCGGCCATCTGGGTCGTCGACACCAACAAGGAGCACCTGGCCGTTTCCGAGGCCATCAAGCTCGGCATCCCGGTCATCGCGATCCTGGACACCAACTGCGACCCCGACCAGGTCAACTACCCGATCCCGGGTAACGACGACGCCATCCGCAGCGCCGCGCTGCTGACCAAGGTGATCGCTTCCGCGGTTGCCGAGGGTCTGCAGGCCCGCTCGGGTGCCAAGACCGAGGCCGAAGGCGCCGAGCCGCTCGCCGAGTGGGAGCAGGAACTGCTCGCCGGGGCCACGGCAGGAACCGAGACCGCGTCTTCTCCGGAAGCCGCCACCGAAACCACCACCACAGAAAGCTGAGATGGCTAACTACACCGCTGCTGACGTAAAGCGACTGCGGGAGCTCACCGGCTCCGGCATGCTCGACTGCAAGAACGCACTGGTTGAGACCGAGGGTGACTTCGACAAGGCCGTCGAGGTCCTGCGCATCAAGGGCGCCAAGGACGTCGGCAAGCGCGCTGAGCGCGCCACCGCCGAGGGCCTGGTCGCCGCCAAGGACGGCGCCCTCATCGAGCTGAACTCCGAGACCGACTTCGTCGCCAAGAACGCCGAATTCCAGGCTCTCGCGGACCAGATCCTCACCGCTGCCGTCGCGGCCAAGGCCAACGACGTGGAGACCCTCAAGGCCGCCACCGTCGACGGCACCACCGTCGAGCAGCTGGTCGCGGACCTGTCCGCGAAGATCGGCGAGAAGCTCGAACTGCGCCGGGTCGCCTACTTCGACGGCACCGTCGAGACCTACCTGCACAAGCGTGCCGCGGACCTGCCGCCGGCCGTGGGTGTGCTGGTCGAGTACAACGGTGCTTCGGAAGAGGCCGCCCACGCGGTCGCGCTGCAGATCGCCGCGCTGAAGGCCAAGTACCTCACCCGTGAGGACGTGCCCGCCGACCTGGTCGCCAACGAGCGTCGCATCGCCGAGGAGACCGCCAAGGAAGAGGGCAAGCCCGAGGCCGCACTGCCGAAGATCGTCGAAGGCCGCGTCACCGGCTTCTACAAGGACGTCGTGCTGCTCGACCAGCCGTCGGTGTCCGACAACAAGAAGACCGTGAAGGCCCTGCTGGACGAGGCCGGCGTCACCGTGACCCGCTTCGTGCGGTTCGAGGTCGGCCAGCAGTAACAGAGTTTGGGCGGCACACCACACCCAGGATTGACGGCTCGCCGTCGCCGCTCACTGACAAAACCCCGCGCACAAACCCGGCGATCCCGGAGTGCGCGGGGTTTTGCTTTGTCCGGCTAGGGCCGGGGGAGCTTGCGGTGCAACGGATTCGTGGTCACCGGCGCGCGGCGGCGACTCGCAGGCAGGCTCTGGACGACATCGGGGCGATCCGCCGTGGCGCGGGTGGCGTCCTGCGCCCGCATGCCCGGCGAGCTGCCGGCACCCAGCGCAGGCGAGCCGATGCGGCGCTTGGCCGCGCCGCTGCAGCTCGGACACGGGGTATCGGCGGGCGCGGACGCCATCGAATGCTGTTCGGTGAAGTCCGGGCAACCCTGTCCACACCGGAATACGTAGGTAGGCACAACGACACCATAAGCCCTCTGCGTCAACGTCATCCGGATGTAACTTGCCCGAACCGCAGACGAGACACCTTCACTATTGAATACTTCCATTCGGAAGCAAGTGTTTTTGTGTCGCTAGGAGGTCAACGTGCCGGAATTGCTGTTCCCCTTGGATTCGGCGAAGAAGTTCACCGACCAACAGTTGGTCGGTCACAACCGATGGCACCCGGACATCCCGCCGGCCGTCACCGTCAAGCCGGGGGACAGCTTCCGGGCGCACTGCCGCGAGTGGTTCGACGGCGCCATCCACAACGACGACTCGGCCGAGGACATCCTCAACGCGCCGCTCAAGGGCGTGCACTGCCTGTCCGGGCCGTTCGCGATCGAGGGCGCCGAGCCGGGTGACCTGCTGATCGTCGACATCCTCGACGTCGGGCCCATTCCGCAGGAAGACTCGGGGCCGCTGGCAGGGCAGGGCTGGGGATACACCGGCATCTTCGCCAAGCAGAACGGCGGCGGGTTCCTCACCGACCAGTTCCCCGACGCCTACAAGGCGATCTGGGATTTCTCCGGCCAGAAGGCCACCTCACGCCACGTGCCCCATGTGAAGTACACCGGCATCGTGCATCCCGGCCTCATGGGCACCGCGCCGTCGGCGGCCCTGCTGGCCAAATGGAACGCCCGCGAAGGCGCGTTGATCGCCACCGATCCCGACCGCGTGCCGCCGCTGGCATTGCCGCCCGAACCGCAGGACGCGATCCTGGGCTCGTTGCGCGGCGACGCCTTCACCAAGGCTGCCGCCGAGGCCGCCCGCACCGCGCCGCCCCGCGAGAACGGCGGAAATCAGGACATCAAGAACCTCACCAAGGGCAGCCGGGTGTTCTATCCGGTGTTCGTCCCCGGCGCGAACCTGTCGTTCGGCGACCTGCACTTCTCGCAGGGCGATGGCGAGATCACGTTCTGCGGCGCGATCGAGATGGGCGGGTTCATGGACCTGCACGTGGATCTGATCAAGGGCGGCATGGAAACCTACGGCGTCCATGAGAACGCGATCTTCATGCCCGGCAACACCGACCCGCAGTACTCGGAATGGCTGGCGTTCTCCGGCACCTCGGTCACTCTCGATGGCGAGCAGAAGTACCTCGACTCGGATCTGGCGTACCAGCGCGCATGTCTGCACGCCATCGACTACCTGACGAAGTTCGGCTACAGCCCGGAGCAGGCCTACCTGCTGCTCGGGTCCGCCCCGATCGAGGGCCGGCTCTCCGGCGTGGTGGACATCCCGAATTCCTGTGCGACGGTGTACATCCCGACGGCGATCTTCGACTTCCCGGTGGCGCCGTCGGCGTCCGGGCCGTACCAGATCGATCCCGGAATGGGCGCGCCACACGCCAGTTTCTGATCCCGCAGCCGGCAGCCAGTTCCCCGATTTCCTTGGGGGACTGGCTGTTTGGCGGGTGCGGTGGTCAGCCGCGCAGATCTGCCGGGGAGGTCGAACCCTGCAGGACGCCCAGGAGTTCGGTCAGTGTTTCGGGCTGCAGCGACGCTGACGTGCACAGCGCGGCCAGCTGTTCGGACTTGTTGAGCCGCTCCCGGATCTGGCGGTACAGCGCGCTGCCCCGCCGGGTCTGGTACACCAACACCCGTCGGCGATCGACCACATCGGCCTTGCGCAACACCAGATTGTCGTCGACCATCCCGTCGACGAGCCTGGTCAGGCTCGGCCCGGGCAGCAGCGTCACCTCGGCCAGTGCCGTCATCGGCTTTCCTGCACCGCCCTCGAGTGCGGCCAGCACGTGCCACTGACGCACCGTCAAACCGCCCAGGTGATCGGTCACGACGCGGTCCAGTTCGAAGGCGACCGACTTCACCAATCGAGCGAGCTCCTCGATGGTGTCTGCACGCGCGCCGGGCTTCATTTCCATGGTGGCGACCAGCCTACCGTGGTCGGACCTTGCATCTCGCCGTGAAACAGCGCTGATCGGCAGGTATCTTCAAATTGAATTCTGGTCACCCGGGCGACGGACGTCGTGGTCGTCGCGATTGGTGTGGCATGGCTGGGCCGGTGTCCCAAGGTGAGGTGATGGTGAATCCGAAACCTGCGACGACTCCCGCGCGCCCCGACCGGGATGTGGTCGACATTGCGCTCGTGGTGCCGTTGAGCGGGCCCGCCGGGATGTTCGGACCGTCGTGCGAGGCGAGCGCTGAACTGGCCGCCGAGGACATCAACGCCGCCGGCGGCATCCTGGACCGGCCCGTCCGGATTCATCCGGTCGACGCCGGAGCACCGTTGAGCGAGCTTGCGGACGAGCTGGGCCGCCTCGTCGCCCAGCAGCAGATCGACGCCGTGGTGGGCTGGCACCTGTCGAATGCCCGGCGTGTCATCACGCCGCAGACGGCCGGGCGGGTGCCCTACGTGTACACCACGTTCTACGAGGGTGGCGAGAGCACCGACGGCGTGTACATGGTGGGGGAAACGCCGGAGCAGCAACTGTTTCCGGCGTTGATGTGGTTGCGTGAGCACCTCGGGCTGAAGCGCTGGTGCATCGTCGGCAACGACTACATCTGGCCGCGGCAGACCGCCCGCGTGACCAAGGAGTACATGTGGCGATCGGGCCTCGAATTCGTCGGTGAGGCGTTCGTGCCGCTGGGCGGGCGCGATTTCCGGACGATGCTCGACGTCATCGCGAGCTCGGACGCCGATGGGGTGCTGGTGTTGATGGTGGGTGCGGACAACGCGGCGTTCAACCGCGCGTTCGCCCGCGCCGGCCTGGACCAGAGCGTCGTGCGCCTGTCGCTGATGATCGGTGAGGATGTGTTGTGCGCCAGCGGAAGTGGGGCGACGACGGGTCTGTACACCGCGTGCGGCTACTTCGAGAGCCTGCCCACCGAGGTGAACATGGGGTTCGGCTCGCACTATCTGCGACGGTTCGGCAGTGCGGCCCCGGCGCTCAACAACATCGGTGAATCCTGTTACGAGGGGCTGCTGTTGCTCACGGCGCTCGCACAGACGGCCCGCAGCCTGGAGGTGGCCGCGATCGACCGGGCGCGCGCCAATGTCGCGTACCAGGGTCCGCGCGGCGAGGTCGTCATGCGTGGTGCTCATACTCGTCAACCCGTGTACCTCGCCAGCGCGGACCAACTCGAATTCGATGTGATCGCCGAGCTCACCCCTTGACGGACAGCCATGGCCCCGCCCGGTGTTCTGGGCGAGGCCATGACGGTTCATCAGCTCGACTGCGGTGCCACCGCGGTTTTCAGTAGCTCCGCGCTGGTGGAGTCGGTGTATCCGTCCTTCTTGCACATGTCATGGCAGTCCTTCGTGAGCGTGCACGTCAGCGAGGACACGGTGCCGTTGTGGAACGGGCAGTCGTGCACCATGTCCGGCAGTTCGTACCGCTTCTGGTCGACGACGTCCAGCAGCGTCTGCCCCGCCCACAGGGGCTCCTTCTCGATCTCCTCGCGAAGTGGATTGCGCCGCGCCAGGTAGTACTTGCCCTTGGTCGCGATGCACATCACCGGTGACAGCACGAATGCCAGCGTCAGCGCCAGGTACGGCGACCAGGCCGCGAGGAAATCCCCGAAAGCGTGGTAGAAGGCCAAGATCGAGAACACCGAACCCACCAGCATGGAGACGAATCCGACCGGATTGATGCTGTAGAGGTAGGCCCGCTTGAACTCGACGTAGGACGGACTGAGCTTGAGCAGTGGCTTGTTGATCACCAGGTCGGCGACGATCGCACCGATCCAGGCGATCGCGACGTTGGAGTAGAACCCCAGGATGGTGTTGAGCACGGCGAACATGTTGCTGAGCATCAGCGCCAGCGCGATGGCGATGTGCAGACCGAGGTACACCACCCGGCCCGGGTGTACGTGCAGCACCCGGCTGAAGAAGTTCGACCAGGACAGCGAGCCCGAATAGGCGTTCGTCACATTGATTTTCACCTGCGACAGCAACACCATGAGGGTGGCCAATCCGAGCGCGAGGGCGTCGTTGTGGATCACCGAGCCGAAACCGCCGAGGAACTGCTCGATGGGTTCGGTGGCGGCCGCGAAACCGACCTTGCCCGCGACGTAGAAGGCCAGGAAGGCGCCGCAAATCTGCTTGGCCGCACCGAGGATCACCCAACCGGGGCCCGCGGCGAGTACCGCGGCCCACCACCGCAGTGGCGGTGTTTCCGACTTCTCTGGCATGAAGCGCAGGTAGTCGACCTGTTCACCGATCTGGGCGATGAGCGACAGTGCCACGCCGGCGCCCGCGCCGACTCCGATGGCCGTCACCTGTTCGCTGCCGCCGTTGCCCGCCCAGCTCAGGAACCCGTGGAAGCCCGCCGGATCCGCGGTGGCGATGAAGGCGATGGGCGCGACGAACAGGATCAGCCACAACGGCTGGGTCCAGACCTGGAACTTGGCCAGGGCCGTCATGCCGTAGAGCACGAGCGGAATGATGATCAGGGAGCCGATGATGTAGCCGAGCGCCAGTGGAATGCCGAACGCCAACTTCATCGCCTGCGCCATGATCGCGCCCTCGAGCGCGAAGAAGATGAAGCAGAAGCTGGCGTAGATGAGGCTCGTCAGCGTCGAGCCGAAGTATCCGAAACCCGCTCCGCGCGTGAGCAGATCCATGTCGATGTTGTACTTGGCGGCGTAGTAGGCAATCGGGATACCGGTGAGAAAGATGGTGACCGCGGCGACCAGGATCGCGACGACCGCGCTGGCCGCGCCGTGGGTGACGGCGATCGAGGCGCCGATGGAGTAGTCGGCGAGATACGCGATGCCGCCCAGTGCGGCCACGGCGCATGCCATCGGTGACCATTTGCGAAAAGACTTGGGCGCGTAGCGAAGTGAGAAGTCCTCGATGGTGTCCTGGTTCGCCCAGGTGACGAAGCGGGACCAGGGGCCGACGCGTGCTGCGGCCATCGGCTGGCCGTGCACTTCGTCTAGGGATTGCTCGGTTGTCATGAACGCGTTTCCTGTCGAATCCGTCGTAATCGCCAGTGATGCAATGCATCAGGCAGGCAGGTCGGATGCGGGCGCCAATGACCGGACCGGTCCGCGACCTGCAGCAGCCGGGTGAACGGAAATTAGCACCAGTTACTTCCATATGGCACTAGTTCAAATGGAAAGTTACGCCGGGGAAACTAGGCGTTTACGCAGCGCGTTCAATGGCGCCGGAAGTCGGTGTCCGGACTCACATCGTGAAATCTGGGGGTAAGGCGGGCCGGTGGTACTGCTTGGTACCGTGGCTCCTATGACACGGATCAGCACATTCGGTGACGACGCCCTCGGTGACCTCGACGCGGTCGGTGTCGCCGACGCGATCCGCAGCGGCGAGGTGTCGGCAGCCGCGGTGGTGCAGGCGGCGATCGCCCGTACCGAGAAGGCGCAGCCCGAACTGAACGGCTTGGCGTACGAAGCCTTTGACCAGGCGGTCGAAAAGGCCAGCACACCAAGGTCTTTCGGTGGATTCTTCGACGGTGTTCCGACGTTCATCAAGGACAACGTTGCGGTCGGCGGCTGGCCGACCATGCAGGGTGCCGACGCCTGGACGCCCAGGCCGCTGCCGGCGGACGGGGAGTGGGCGCGCCTGTACCTGTCGACGGGCCTGGTGGCGCTCGGCAAGACGCAGCTGTCCGAGTTCGGTTTCAGCGCCTCGGCCGAGCACCCGCGGCTGGGCCCGGTGCGCAACCCGTGGGACACCATGGTGACCGCGGGGGCGTCGTCGTCCGGGTCGGGCGCGTTCGTCGCGGCCGGCGTGGTGCCCATCGCCCACGCGAACGACGGCGGCGGTTCCATCCGAATCCCGGCTTCCTGCAACGGATTGGTCGGTCTCAAGCCCACCCGCGGCCGGTTGCCACTCGACCGCGAGACCCGGATGCCGCTGCAGATCGTCGCCAACGGCGTCCTCACCCGCAGCGTCCGGGACACCGCGGCGTTCTACCGCGAGGCCGAGCGTGTCTACCGGAACCCGAAGCTGGCGCCGATCGGCGACGTCACCGCGCCCGGACCGCGGCGGCTGCGCATCGCGGTGTGCACCAGCTCCATCGGCCGCGACGCGGCCCCCGAAATCCGGGAGCTGACGATGCAGACCGCGGCCCGGCTGGAGGAGCTCGGCCACCGCGTCACCGAGATCGGCAACCCGGCACCGGAGCGGTTCCGCGACGACTTCCTGCTCTACTGGTCCTTCCTGGCCTTCGCGCTGGTTCGCGGCGGAAAGCGCACCTTCGGCCCCAGCTTCGATCGCAGCAGGTTGGACAACCTGACCCTGGGGTTGGAAGCGAAGGCGGCCCGCAATCTGCACCGCGTGCCGGCCGCCATCGCCCGGCTGGCCGCGTCGCGGCGCATTCCGGCGCGCCTGGCCCGCGATTACGACGTGGTGCTCACCCCGACCCTCAGCGAGGTCACCCCGCCGATCGGGCACCTGGACCCGACCGCCGACTTCGACCAGGTGATGTCGCGGCTCATCGACTGGGTTGGATTCACCCCGCTGCAGAACGCCAGTGGAGCACCGGCGGTTTCGCTGCCGCTGGCCCAGTCCGCGTCGGGACTGCCGGTCGGCATGATGTTCGGCGCGGCGGCGGGGCAGGAGGCGACGCTCCTGGCGCTGGCCTTCGAGCTCGAGCGGGAGATCGGCTGGCCGTCGCTCGCGGCGCGTTGACGCAGCCCGGCCGACGGCGGCCACTTTTGCTCCACGGAAGCAGCGTCAACGACCGCTTTGTCGCGCGGCCAGCCTTATGCTGTCTCACAGGTTGCGTCAATTGGGGGTGTGCATGACTGTCGGGCCCGAGAACGGGGCTGAAAGGCAGCCGTGGAAATCGTCGGCTCAAGGCGGCGGGTCGGACCCTGCGCCCGGGTCCGAGCCGAGTTCGCCGCCGGTGCCTCCGGCGGGTCCCACCCCGAATCCGACCCCGGAATTCACGCCGCCGGCACCCCCGGCAGAACCGCAGGGCTCCGTCCGCTGGCAGGACCCGGCCACGGCCAAGCCGCGGCAGCCGACGGTCGGTGAGGCACGGGCCCGGGACAAAGCCAAGCGGGCGCGCGAAGCCGAGGAAGAGATCGAGCGCGTGAAGGCCGAGAAGGCCCGCAAGCGCGCGGCGACCGGCAAGAAGGTCCTCATCGGTTCGGCGGTCGGCGTCGGTGTGGTGGCAGTCGTCGCCGCCGGCTATGCGATCTTCCATCGCGACGATCAGATCAGCGCTTCCTGCGTCAAGGATGGCACCAACGAAGTGGTGCCGGACAGCTACTGCAGCAGCGGCACCAACTACGGCGGCGGCAGCACGTTCTTGTACATGGGATCGCCGTACCGCTACTACTACGGCGGCTCCAACTCCGGCGTGGGCAGCATCGCCCACGGTGGCACCCTGACCCTGCCGAAAGGCACTACGGCCACAACGAAATCCGGCACCTCCATCTCCAAGTCCGGGTCGTCGGTGTCGCGCGGCGGCTTCGGTTCGTCGAGCCACGGAAGCTCCGGTAGCTGATGCGGCGCGAACGTCACGCCCCGCGACCGGGGTGGCAGCAGATCGTTGCCAGCCAGGGCATGTGTTTCGACACCCCGGCCACCGACGCACACGGGAATGACCGTCCGTACTGGGACGAGTCGGTGCACTACGTGTTCGACATGGACGAGGTGCTCTCGATCGAGGCCTCGGTCGAGGTGCTGCACTCGATGTGCCTGGAAGCCGTCGAGAACATCGTGCTGACCGAGCGCTACCGCGACTTCGGGTTGCCGGAGTGGAGCTGGCCGCACATCGAAAAGTCTTGGCGCCGTAGCGATCCGCACCTGTACGGCCGCTTCGACCTGCGCTACGACGGCCGCCGGCCCCCGGTTCTGCTGGAGTACAACGCCGACACCCCGACGTCGCTGCTCGAAGCCGCGATCCTGCAGTGGTACTGGAAGACCGATGTCTTTCCCGCCGACGACCAGTGGAACTCGTTGCACGAGAAGCTGGTGGAGCGGTGGAAGGAAATCCAGGATCGGTTGCCCGGCAACGAAGCCCACTTCACCTGGTCCTCTGCCGACACCAGCGGTGAGGACAACGTGACGCTGGCCTACCTTCAGGAGTGCGCCGCCGAGGCCGGCATGAACACCGTCGGCCTGGCCATCGAGCAACTCGGTTGGGACCGGGACCTGAATCGGTTCGTCGATCTGGAAGACGCCCCGATCTCGACGCTGTTCAAGCTCTACCCCTGGGAATGGGTGCTCGACGACGAATTCGGCAAGTACGCAGCCGAATCCCTGCCGGAGACCATGTGGATCGAGCCGCTGTGGAAATCGCTGCTGAGCAACAAGGCCATCCTGGCGGTGCTGTGGGAGATGTACCCGGGACACCCCAACCTGCTTCCGGCGTACATCGATGATCCGCACGAGCTGACCGAATACGTCCGCAAGCCCAAGCTCGGCCGCGAGGGGGCGAACGTGACGATCGTCGGCGCGGGCTACGAGACGCAGACCGGCGGCGTGTACGGCGAAGAGGGCTACGTGTACCAGTTGCTCGATCCGCTACCGCAGTTCGACGACATGCGTCCCGCCCTGGGCGCCTGGATCGTCGGCGACGAATCGGCCGGCCTCGGTATCCGCGAGACCTCGGGTCTGGTCACCGACAACGGCGCAGCCTTTGTGCCCCACCGCATCCCGCAGTGACCGGAAGGAAACGAACTTCATGACCCTGACCGCTCTTGGCAACGACTACTGGTCCATCGTCGGACACGGCGCGTCGGCCATCGCGCTGTACGCGATCGTCGGCGGCGCGCTGATGATCCTCGGCTTCTTCGTGATCGACTGGACCACGCCGGGGCCACTGCGCGAGCTGGTCCGCTCGGGCCGGCCCAACGCCGCGGCGGTGGCGGCCTCCGGTGTGGTGTCCATGGCCTTCATCGTGGTGCTCGCCATCTACAGCTCGTCGGGTGACCTGGCGGCCGGCCTGATCAAGACACTGGTGTTCGGCCTCGTCGGCATTGCCGCACAGGCACTCTCGGTGCGCCTGATCGGCGCCGTCAAAGGCCTCGACATCGGCGAGATGCTCCATGAGGAGAAGTTCTCCCCGGTCGTGCTCGACGTGGCGGCCTCGTACCTGGCGTTCGGCCTGATCGTCGCGGCCGCGATTCTCTGATTCCCGCTACTCGGGCGGTACCAGGCTGGTCAGCGTCTCGCGGAACTGCCGGCGCTGGGCGGGGCTCAGGTCGGCCAGCAGGGCGTCGTCGGCTGCGCGGATTCCGGCGACGGTCTTGCCCAGCAGGGTGCGGCCGGACCGGGTCAGTTCGGTGGGTCGGGACCGCCCGGCCGCGACGGTCGACGGCCGGGTGATGAGCTCGCGGTCCTGCAGCGCACGCACCACGATGTTCATCGCCTGTGGCGATACCCCGACGAACCGCGCCATCTCGGCGTTGGACATGCCGGGGCGGTTGTCCACCATGCGCAGGCAGACGAACTGTGGGAACGTCAGGCCAAGCGGGTCAAGAACATTGGCGGTGATCTCGGCGCGCAGGGCAGTGGCGACCCGGTTGAGCAGGTAGCCCAGGGGAGCGTCTTCACCTTCGAACATGTCAATTATATTGACATATATCAAGTGCGTTGATAAACCGGAGGCATGACCAGACCCACAGATGCCCTGTTCGAAAGCGCTTACCGCGGCGAGGCTCCCGAGATGGGTGCCCGGCCCCGTGGAGCATCGGCCGGCCGCAGCCCGAGATCGCCGCGCTGATCGATGCCGGCAAGGTGCACGGCGACGTGCTCGACGCCGGTTGCGGCGAGGCCGCCACCGCGATCTACCTGGCCGAGCACGGCTTCACCACCGTGGGTCTGGACCAGTCGGCCACCGCCATCGAACTGGCCCGGGCCGAAGCCGCCCGCCGCGGCGCGCACAACGCCAGCTTCGCGGTCGCCGACATCAGCGACTTCACCGGATACGACGGCCGCTTCGGCACCATCATCGACAGCACGCTGTTCCACTCCATGCCCGTCGAACTCCGGGACGGCTACCAGCGCTCGATCGTGCGCGCCGCCGCGCCCGGCGCCACCTACATCGTTCTCGTCTTCGACCGCGGCGGCATGCCCGCCGGCCCCGCCAACCCGGTGACCGAGGACGAGCTGCGCGAGGTCGTCGGCAAGTACTGGGTGATCGACGACATCTCGCCGGCCCGCATCCACGGCAACATGCCCGCGGGTTTCGGGGCGACGGGCGCGCCCGGTACGGGATTCGCCGACGTCGACGTCAGGGACGAGCCGAACGGACTCAAGTCTGTTCGTGCGTGGTTGTTGCAGGCGCACCTGGGGTAGTCCGCCAGCTGGCCGCCCGCCCATCGGGTTCCACCCTCCTTGCCTCCGGTTCGATCGCCATGAGGCAGGATGGAGCCGCTGCCGATCGCCGGGGCAGCTGTGACGTGTGGGGACCGAAGGAGTCTGATGGCCAGCCCAGACAACGAGGCAGACAACGGTGGCCAGGGTTTGATCCGGCCGGCCTACCAGCGGGTGCTGCTCAAGCTCGGTGGTGAGATGTTCGGCGGCGGCGCGGTGGGTCTGGACCCCGACGTCGTCGCTCTGGTCGCCAGGCAGATCGCCGAGGTGGTGCGCGCCGGCGCCCAGGTCGCCGTCGTCATCGGTGGCGGCAACTTCTTCCGCGGTGCGCAGCTGCAGCAGCGCGGCATGGAGCGGACCCGCAGCGACTACATGGGCATGCTGGGCACCGTGATGAACAGCCTTGCGCTGCAGGACTTCCTGCAGAAGGAAGGCATCGACACCCGCGTGCAGACCGCCATCACCATGGGGCAGGTCGCCGAACCGTACATCCCGCTGCGGGCGCGCCGGCACCTCGAGAAGGGTCGTGTGGTCATCTTCGGCGCCGGCATGGGCCTGCCGTACTTCTCCACTGACACCACCGCCGCGCAGCGCGCGCTGGAGATCGGTGCCGAGGTGGTCCTGATGGCCAAGGCCGTCGACGGCGTGTTCACCGCGGACCCGCGTGAGGTGCCCGACGCCCAGATGATCACCAGCATCACTCATCGTGAGGTGTTGGAACGCGACTTGAAGGTCGCCGATGCCACCGCGTTCAGCCTCTGCATGGACAATGGCATGCCGATGCTGGTCTTCAATCTGCTGACCGAAGGCAATATCGCGCGCGCGGTCGCGGGTGAGAAGATCGGAACGCTGGTCTCCAGCTAGAGCTGGGGCCGGGCGAGCGGGACTGACGGGAGAAGATGAAGTGATCGAGGAAACCCTCTTCGATGCCGAAGAGAAGATGGACAAGGCCGTCTCGGTGGCCCGCGACGACCTCGGGTCGATCCGCACCGGCCGGGCCAACCCGGGCATGTTCAACCGGATCAACATCGAGTACTACGGCTCGATGACGCCCATCACCCAGCTGGCGAGCATCAACGTCCCCGAGGCGCGCTTGGTCGTCATCAAGCCGTACGAGGCCAACCAGCTCAAGGCCATCGAGGATTCCATCCGCAACTCGGACCTCGGCGTCAACCCGAGCAACGACGGCAGCGTCATCCGCATCTCGATCCCGCAGCTGACCGAGGAACGCCGCAAAGAACTGGTGAAGCAGGCCAAGGGCAAGGGCGAGGACGCCAAGGTGTCGGTGCGCAACATCCGTCGCAAGGCGATGGACGAGCTGTCCCGGATCAAGAAGGACGGCGAGGCCGGCGAGGACGAGGTCGCGCGCGCCGAGAAGGATCTGGACAAAACCACCGCCACCTACACGGCTCAGATCGACGATCTGGTCAAGCACAAGGAAGGCGAACTGCTGGAGGTCTGAGGACCCTCCAGTCGTCCGCATCCGCACATTCGTGGCCACCGAAACAGCCCCCACCGGGGAGCCCAAGAAGACATCGCGCGCCGGGCGCAACCTGCCCGCGGCCATCTCCGTCGGAGTCCTCCTGGGCGGCACCGTCATCGCCACCCTGCTGTTCGTCCCGCAGCTGTGGGTGGCGCTGGTGGCCCTGGCGGTCGCCCTGGCCACGCACGAGGTGGTTCGCCGGCTGCGGGAAGGCGGCTACGCCGTCCCGGTGATCCCGCTGTTGATCGGCGGCCAGGCAATGATCTGGCTGACCTGGCCGTACCGGGAAGCCGGCGCCCTCGGGGCGTTCGGTGCCACCGTCGCGCTGTGTTTGATCTGGCGGTTGCTGTCCGGCGGACTCAAAGCCGCGCCGGACAACTACACCCGCGACGTCTCGGTGACGATCTTCCTGGCGTCCTGGGTGCCGCTGTTCGGCGCCTTCACGGCGCTCCTGATCTACCCGCACCATGGCGGCTACCACGAAGGCGCCATGCAGGTGTTCTGCATGATGCTCGGCGTCGTGGCCTCCGATATCGGCGGTTACACCGCGGGCGTGCTGTTCGGTAAGCACCCGATGGTGCCGGCGATCAGCCCGAAGAAGTCCTGGGAGGGTCTCGGCGGCTCGCTGTTGTTCAGCATCGTCGTCTCGGTGCTGTCGGTGCACTACCTGGCCGGCCGGCCGCTGTGGGTTGGTGTGCCGCTCGGCATCATGCTCGTCATCACCGGCACCCTGGGCGACCTGGTGGAGTCGCAGGTCAAGCGCGACCTCGGGATCAAGGACATGGGCACTCTGTTGCCTGGTCACGGCGGTCTGATGGACCGGATCGACTCGATTCTGCCGTCTGGAGTGGCGGCGTGGCTGGTGCTGGAGCTGCTGGCCTGACGGTCCGCGCCACGGCTCGCGAGTTGAGCCAACAGGCCAGCGCGCCGAGCACCAGGCCGACCACCACACCGAGGTCCGGACGCTGGCCCAGCAGCAGCCACGACAGCACGCCGGCGATCGCCGGGATGACCGCGAACAGCATGGCCACCGCGGCGGCGCCGTAGCGATCGATCGCCCGCACGTACATCGTCATGCACAGCGTCGCGTTGAGCAGGACCACGGCGCCCACCGCGAGGACAGCGGTGTGCAGGTTGGTCACCGTCCACGGCATGAAGGCGGCCAGGATCGCCACCGGGACCAAGGACGCCGCGTTCTGCACCGCCGCGGTGGCGCGGAAATCGACGCCGCGGCAGAACCGCTGCTGGTAGACGCCGCCCGAGGCCAGGGCCAGCAGCGAGACGACCAGCAACACGATCACCGCGTCGACGCCACCGACCATCAGCAGCCGCTGGGCGCACGCGGCCAGCACCGCCAGCGCGCCCAGGATCAGGGCGACGACGCGCATGGCCGTCAGCCGTTCGCCCAGGAACACCGCGGCCAGCAGCGCGGTGGCGACCGGGTTCATCGAGATGACGACGGCGCCCAGCACCGCCGGGGCGCCGTGCAGCAAGGCCAGGTACAGGCAGATGAACTGCACGGCCTGTGTGAGCAGACCACTGATCACGACGTGCACGAGCTTGGTACCAGTGGGCCATTTCACACGCGCCACCAGTGCCCAGGTGGACAGGATGGCAGCCGCCAGACCGAACCGGAACACCAGGGTCGCCATCGGCGCCAGGGCTGAAACGGCAAGGGCCCCAATGGGATAACCCAACGCGTAGACGAAGGCCAGGAGTGACGCGGGACGGGGTGGCATGGGCTCATGGTGAGTGGTCATAGGCGCTGAGTCCAACGATTTTCGGCTGTGATTTCGTCCCGGGGGTGCCGTCGGTGCGATACTGGAGCCCGTTATGGCCGTTTCCCTTCCTCTGGTGTTCGATGCACCGCGCCGCGGCACGCCGCCGCGGCACTTGGCCGACCTCGACGCCGACGGCCGGGTCGAGGCCGTCACCGAGCTGGGATTGCCGAAGTTCCGGGCCAAGCAGCTGGCGAACCAGTACTACGGCCGGCTGATCGCCGACCCGCACGAGATGACCGATCTGCCGGCCTCGGTGCGTGACCAGGTGGCCTCGGCGCTGTTCCCCGACCTGATCACCCCCGCGAAGCAGATCCAGTGCGACGCCGGCGAGACCCGCAAGACCCTGTGGCGCGCGGTGGACGGTACGACGTTCGAATCGGTGCTGATGCGCTATCCGCAGCGCAACACCGTCTGCATCTCGTCGCAGGCCGGCTGCGGTATGGCGTGCCCGTTCTGCGCCACCGGCCAGGGCGGCCTGAAGCGGAACCTCTCGACCGCCGAGATCCTGGAGCAGGTGCGGGCGGCGTCGGCGGCGATGCGCAACGAGCATGACGGCCGGCTGTCCAACATCGTCTTCATGGGCATGGGCGAGCCGCTGGCCAACTACAACCGGGTGGTGGCCGCCGTCCGCCGGATCACGGCAGCGCCGCCGGAGGGTTTCGGCATCAGCGCCCGGTCGGTGACGGTCTCGACCGTCGGCCTGGCTCCGGCGATCCGCAAACTCGCCGACGAGAAGCTGGGCGTGACGCTGGCGCTGTCACTGCACACCCCTGACGACGAGTTGCGCGACACGCTCGTCCCGGTGAACAACCGGTGGAAGGTCTCCGAAGTCCTGGACGCCGCACGGTATTACGCCGACGTCACCGGTCGCCGGGTGTCGGTGGAGTACGCGCTGATCCGCGATGTCAACGATCAGCCTTGGCGCGCAGACCTTTTGGGCAAGAAGTTGCACCGCGCGCTCGGTCCGCTGGTGCACGTGAACCTGATTCCGCTGAACCCGACCCCGGGCAGCGAGTGGGACGCGAGTCCCAAGCCGGTCGAGCGGGAGTTCGTGCGCCGGGTGCAGGCGGCCGGGGTGTCGTGCACGGTCCGTGACACCCGTGGCCGGGAAATCGCCGCTGCCTGTGGGCAATTGGCGGCCGAGGGCTAGCCGGCTACCGCAGGCCGACGGCGTGGCGGAGCTGAGCCAGGAACTGGTCGCCGTCATCGCTGGGGACGATGTAGTGCGACACCGCGACGCGGATGGCGGTCGCGGCCTTGAGCTCGGCGTTGGGTCCGGTGAGGAGCTTCTGCAACCGGGCCCGCATGATCGGGATCACATCGTTCAGCTGTGCGATCACCACCTCCGGCTCGATGTCGATCACTCGCACCCCGGAGTAGGACTGCTGGTAGTTGACGATGAATTGAAGTGCGGCATCGAGCTTTTCGTTGCCGCGCAACCCCTGCGTGACCGCACTCATGCCGCTGTCGAACAACTGGCGCTCATATCGCCCGAACGATGCGAGCAACTCCTCCTTGGAGGCGAACCACCGATAGAGCGTCGGGCGCGACACTCCGGCATGCGTCGCCACCTCGGACAAGCTGAGTTTCGTTTGTCCGTGGCTGGCAAGCACTTCCGCTGTAGCGACCAGAATCCGGTTGCGGGTCGAGGTGTCGTCGACGGAGCCGGTCTGGTTGCTCAGGGGACTGTTCACGGTACCGATGGTAATTCCTGTCGGGTCACAAACATCGCTGAAGTTCTGTGACGGTGTCGAGATCGTCCAGGGCGGCCACCGAACGGGCCAGGCCGGTCATCGCGATGGTGTCGTCCTGCATGCCGCCCATTCCCGAGGTGATGAGTGTCGCGATGTAGGCGTACGACGCGCCCTGCCGGTAACGGTGCAGCAGGTCGTCGCCGTCGAGTTCGGGCCCGCCGGCGGCGGTGAGCGCCTTCCGGTAGACGTCCAGCAGGTCGCGTTCGTGGGCGCGCCGGTCCCGGGTGGTCATGCCGGTGACCAGGGTGTAGGCCAATTCCCGGCCGGGGTGTCCGCGACGGACCGCCTGCCAGTCGAGCAGGCCGGCCTTTCCGTCGCGGAAGTACACGTTGCCCGGATGTGCGTCGCCGTGCATGACGGTGTTCGGGTCGCGGTCGATCAGGGTGGCCGCGGCCCGGTAATTGTCGATGATGAATTGGCCGTTGTGTACCGGGATGTCGGTGCGGCCGGCCAGTTTGCGCACAGAGGCCGCTGCCAGTGTGCCGGTCAGCAGTGACGTGGCGTCTTTCGAGGCCGAGTACACCCACGGGTACCCGTCGGCCCGGCCCCAGAAGGTCGCGTGCAGCCGCGCGAGCAGTTCGACGACCAGAGCGGCCTGGTCGGCGGTCAACGGATGCAAGGTGTCGGGGAATTCGCACGGTCCGGACGCCGCCAGGTCTTCCAGCACCAGGACGAATCGGCCGGTGAGCCCGTCGAACGCGCTGCCGTGGCAGGCCGGGACGTCGGACAGGTGGGGCGCCAGCTCGCGATAGAAGTGCACCTCGGTGGACGCCAGTCGGCCCAGTTCGCCCATCAGCCGCGTCGCGGCGGTTTTGGCGGCCATCTTCACGAAGACGGTCTCGGGTACGTCGGTTCCGGTGATGCGCAGCCGGGCGCGGGACGAGGTGCCTGCTTCGCCTCCGATCACCTGTACTGAGGTGACCGGTTTGCGGAGCAGTGCCGACAGATAAGTGGCGTCCAGATCGGCGATTTCGCGCGGCAGCGCGCGTGTCCATCCGATAGCGGTGTCCGTCGCGATGCGTTGTACGCCGTGACCGAGGTGGGCCGTCAGGTTGAGGACAGGGGCGACCGGAAGCATCACGCAAGTTTACAAAAAGCACTGAAATTGTAAATGGGGACGAGGACCAACGGTGGGACCGGCTCGATCTAACCCGGCCCGCGCACCCGTGCGGCGTAGCGCAGTTGCTCGAGGAATTGATCTTCGTCGTCGCTGCGGACCAGGTAGTGCGACGCCGCGACGCGCACCACTGTGGCTGCGATCTCTGCCGAGTGCGGGCCGGGGATCAGCCGCTCGAGGCGCGCTCGCATCACCGGCAGCGCACTGCCCAGGCGGGCGATCACCTGCTCGGGTTCGATGTCGACCATCCGGAATCCCGGATATGACCGCTGGTAATCGACGATGACGCGCAACGCCGCGTCGAGCCGGTCCTCCGGCGGCAGTCCGGCGATGGCCTTGGCCACGCCGCGCTCGTAGAAGCCGCGCTCCCACTCCACGAATGCCGCCAGCAGTTCCTGTTTGGAGGCGAACCAGCGGTACAGCGTGGGGCGTGACACGCCGGCCTGGGCGGCGACCTCGGAGAGGCTGAGTTTGGTCATGCCCTGACGGCCGAGTACGGCGGCGGTGGCGACCAGGAGGCGCTCGCGCGTGGTATCGGTGTCGTCGGCGGCGGACATGTGACTACTTTACAAAATTTACATCAAGTGTCACGCTGAGTCGGCTGCGTCGGGGTAGCCGACCGCAGTGGGAAGGAGCGCCGGTGAGCGTGGTCAGTGAGCCGCAGAAGCGCCCGTACAGCCCGCATGACATCACCTCGCACGCATTCTGGGAACAGCCTTTTGCCCAGCGCGACAAGACTTTTGCCGCATTGCGGGCGGCGGACGGGCTGACCTGGCACCGGCCGCTGCCGTCGCTGTTCCCCATGGAGGAGCCCGGTTTCTGGGCTGTCACCCGCCGCGCCGATATCGGCTACGTCAGTCAGCACCCCGAGCTGTTCACCTCGGTGCGGGGCGTCGCCCTGGACCCGATGCCCGCCGAGGTGCAGCGGTTCGCGTCGTTCTTCCTGACCATGGACCCACCCGAGCACACCAGATACCGCCGGCTCATCAGTTCGGCCTTCACGCCGCGCAATGTCCGGAGGATCGAGCAGCAGATCCACGACAACGCGGTGCGGGTGGTCGACGAGCTCGTCGGCGCCGGCGACGTCGACTTCGTGGCGGCCTGCTCGTCGCGGCTGCCGATGATGACGATCTCCGAGATGCTCGGGGTGGTGCCGTCCGAGCGTGAAGCGCTGGCCAAGGCCGCCGAGAAGCTGTTCAGCATGAGCGACGACGAGTACTCCTCATTGGAGGAACGTGCGGCGGACACCATCAACGAGATCATGCTGTTGTCCGGCACCGGGGTTGAGCTGGCCAAGTATCGCCGGGCCAACCCCGGCGACGATCTGATGACCGCCATGGTCGATGCCGAGGTCGATGGGCACCGCCTGACCGACGATGAGATCGGTGCGTTCTTGATCCTGCTGGCATCGGCCGGTAACGACACGACCAAGCAGACCACGACACACGCGATGCTCGCGCTGCAGCAGCATCCCGACCAATTGGCCTGGCTGTTGGAGGATTTCGAGTCCCGTATCGACATCGCCGTCGAGGAGTTCGTGCGGTGGTCCACACCTGTCCTGCAGTTCGCCCGCTTCGCCACCCAGGACACCGAGTTGGCCGGGCAGCGCATCACCGCCGGCGACAAGGTGGGGCTGTTCTACTGCTCGGCAAACCGGGATGAGGCGGTGTTCGACGCGCCCGGCGCCTTCAACTTGCGCAGGACCCCCAACCCGCACTTCGGCTTCGGTGGCGGCGGCCCGCATTTTTGTCTCGGCAACCAGCTGGCCAAGGTCGAACTGCGAAACCTGTTCCGGGAGTTGCTGACTCGCCTCAAGCGTATCGAGCTCGGCGAGCCCGACCTGCTGTACAGCAGCTTCGTCCACGGCATCAAACACTTGCCGGCGTACGTGGCCTGACAACCGCCGACGTGACCTGCGGTGTGCCGATCGGCGGCCCGGTCGGCGGGGTGGAGGCTTTACAAAAATGCTCAAAACTGTCACTCTTGGAAAAGTCTTCGCCGCATCGGTGGCCGGGCCGGCTGCCAATAGGGGTGGGCGGTAGCGGGCCGCAAAACCGCTGTCGGACAACCTAACCGGGTCGGGGAGTGTGCGCTGCCCGGCGAGAGAGGAAGTGGGGTCGATGGAGATCGAAGTCAGCCTCGACAAATGCACCGGGCACGGAATCTGCGAATCCCTCGCCGACGACGTCTTCGAGGTTCAAGACGACGGCAGCGTGCGGATCATCGGCGGATCGCGGCCGGAATCGGACCGGGACCGCATGCAACAGGCGGTGACGCAGTGCCCCGCTGCGGCGCTGCGACTCGTCGACTGAGCGACTGGAGGCCGCGATGACCACGTCGAAATTGATCTTTGATCCGTTCTCCGAACGCCACTACAACGACCCCTACGACACCTACAGGTTGTTGCGGGATGAGGCGCCCGTCTACTACAGCGATCAGTACGACTTCTACGCGCTGAGTCGCCACGCGGACGTCGCGCCGGCGTTCAAGGACTTCGCGACATACTCGTCGAGTCGGGGCGTGACGCTCGACGAAATCCACTCCGGCGAACACGGGCACGATCAATCCATCATCTGGATGGATCCGCCGGCGCACCGCCGAATGCGCAGCCTGGTCAACAAGGTGTTCACACCGCGCGCGATCCAAGCTCAAGAGATCGTCGTTCGCGAGCGCATCGAATACCACCTGTCCCGGTTGGACCGCACGAATTTCGATGTGGTGGCGCAGTTCTCGGCACTGTTCCCCGTCGAGGTCATCACCACGATGCTCGGGGTGCCCGAGGAGGATCGGCAGAAAGTCCGCGTTCTGCAGGACGTCGCGTTGCGGCGTCAGCCGGGGCAGATGCGCATGAGCCGCCGTGGTGCCGAGGCGATGGCCGAGATCGGCCTCCTCTACTACAAGTTGATTCAGCAGCGCCGCGCCGATCCGCAGGACGACATGATCAGTGCCCTGATCGAAGTCGAGGTCGAGCGTGAAGACGGCACCCGCACTTCCCTCAACGACGTCGAGATAGCGGGCTTCTGCACCCTCCTGGGTGGCGCGGGGGCCGAGACCGTGGCCAAACTCGTCGGTACGGCGGCCGTCCTGTTCGGCCGCCATCCGGACCAATGGCAGCTACTGCAGGACAATTCGGGCCTCGTCCCGTCCGCCGTCGAAGAAGTCCTGCGCTACGAGGGACCCGTCCAATACGACTGCCGATTCACCATGACCGATGTGCACCTGCACGGCACCACGATTCCGCAGGGCCGCGCGGTGATGCTGCTCGGTGCGGCGGCCAACCGGGACGAGCGGGCATTCACCGATGCCGACGTGTTCGACATCAATCGGGACCGCACCGAGGCGCAGAACCTCGCCTTCGGATACGGCATTCACAGCTGTCTCGGTGCGGCGCTGGCGCGGATGGAGAGCAAGATCGCGCTGGAGTATCTGCTCGACCTCATGCCGGCGTTCGAGGTGCACGAGGAGGGCTTGAGCCGCGTCGCGATGACGAGCGTCAACGGCTACGAGAACGTGCCCCTGCGGGTCCGGCGATGACAGCACGTCGCCGGGATCACCCTCTGCGCTGTCGACGAAAGGCCCACTCATGAACAACAATTCGGCATCGTTGGCAGACCGCACCATGGTGGTCTCCGGTGGCAGCCGGGGCATCGGCCTGGCCATCGGAATCGGGGCGGCCCGGCTCGGCGCCAACGTCGTGCTGCTGGCCAAGACCAGCGAGCCGCATCCGAAGTTGCCGGGAACGGTCCATACGGCCGTCGCGGAAGTGGAGGCTGCCAGCGGCAAGGGACTGGCCGTGGTGGGCGACGTCCGCAACGAGGCCGACGTGCAGCGTGCGGTCGACGCGGCGGTCGAGCGTTTCGGGGGCATCGACATCGTCGTCAACAACGCCAGCGCCATCGCCACCGAACCAACCGAGACGCTGCCCGCCAAAAAATTCGACCTGATGATGGACATCAATGTCCGCGGCACTTTCCTGCTGACGAAAGCCGCACTGCCGTACCTGCGGAAGTCGACGAACGCCCACGTTCTGACAGTGGCCCCGCCCCTCAACATGAACCCGTATTGGCTCGGCGCGCATCCGGCCTACACGGTGTCGAAATACGGAATGACGCTGCTGTCGCTGGGATGGGCCGCTGAATACTCAAGTGCGGGAATCGGATTCAGCTGTCTGTGGCCGGAGACCTACATTGCGACCAGCGCGGTCGCCAACTCGGCGGATTTGGCGGACATGATGGCGCGCTCGCGCAGTCCCGAGATCATGGCCGATGCCGCGGTGGCCATTCTGACCGGACCGGCGCGGGAAGCCAACGGCAAGTGCTATATCGACACCGACGTGCTGGCCGAACGCGGGGTCATAGACCTCTCGCGGTACGGCGGGGGCGCCGACCCCATCGTGGACATCTTCGTGGATCGCTGAGTCACGACGGGGTCGAGATCGCGCGGCGCCCGACTACTCGACCGTTCCGTTGAGGCCGAGTTCGGCCAGCGCTTTGCGGGTGGATTCTTCCAGTGCCGCTTTGGTGTTCGTGTCGCCCGGTTCCCACGCGGTGACCGTGACGATCATCGACGTCGGTGTCTGGCACAGCACCAGGAACAGGTGACCGTTCAGTCGCTCGAGGTCCACCGGGGTCAGTCCCGGCTCGACCAGGCGGGCGTGGAAATTGTCGGCGTCGGTCCCGTCGGGCCGGTTGAACGCCGGCGGGAACTGCCCGAGGTTGGAGCAACCGATCGGCTTGCCGACCTTGAGCACCATCTTCTCGAGCCGTCGCACCGCGAACTTGGGCACCAGGGGAGTCAGTGGCAGGGGCGTGAGCATCATCCGGGTCCACTCGTCGACACCGGCCAGTTCGCGCTTGACGTCGGCCCGCAACTCGGACAGGTCGGTGCTGACCTTCTCTGGGTCCGCCATCACGGTGATGGTGCTGAGCGCATTGCCCCGGGTGTCGCCCTCGGTGCGGATGTTGACCGGGAACGAGAGCATCGCCCGGCCGTCGTCGCCCAACCGTCCCACCACCTGCCCGACCCGGGCGGCGAGCGCGGCGAACAGGACATTGCTGGTGCCGCCAAGGGCTTTCGCGCGCTGGTACCACTCGTCGATGTCGACATGCACGACGACGAACGGCGGCGTCACCGGCGTGGTGATCCCGCTGGACACCGGCGCGCTCACCGATTTGGCTGACGCCGCCAGGTCGCCCTTCTGGTCGCGGGCGATCTTGGCGGCGCCGACCACGGCCTTGAACCAACTGGGGACCGAGCGGACCGTCTGGCGGAGGTCTTCGCGCAGTGCCTCACGCCGGGTCCGGGCGCCGGCTATCGGGTAGCCGAGATCGCGCGGCGACCCGTTGACCGCGTCGGCGACGGCTTCGGCGATGGCCAGGCCGTCACCGACGGTGTGGGACACCACGAGAGACACGGCCGCGCCGCCGCCCTCGAGCTGTTGCACACCGAGGTGCCACGGCGGGCCGTGTTCCGGGTCGACCGGGAGGTAACCGCGTTCATTGACCCAGTCGTTCAGCTCGGAGACGGGCCGCGTTCCAGGGGAGACGTCGAGGTCCACCGGTCCGGTGGAGCGGACCCACCGGTGGCGGCCGAACGGCAGCGGCGACCGTTCGATCCGGCGGCCCAGCAGGCCGCCGCTACCCAGATTGCGGTGCAGCCGGCGCAGGCCCTCGATGTCGACGGGGTGTTCGTAGATCCAGGTGTACTGGATGAGCGGGCCGCGACCCAGCGCCCGTAAGCCGGTGAAGGAGGCTTGATCTCCCAGGTCGATCGTGTTGTCGGCTACGGTCATGTCGCGAATGTTACCCAGCCCACAATATTTCGCTGCGCGAGCCTGTGAGTTGTCTGGGGGAGGCTCATCCTGTGAATCGGTCGGGTGTGCCGGACGCGCTACTATGGATTGAGAATTTCCTCAATCCATCAATTAGGGGTGCGGCACATGGTCGACAGCGTGCTCGACGGTCCCGAACGGCCGCTGTACGAAATCAAGGCGAACCTCTTCAAAGCGCTGGCCCATCCGGCCCGCATCCGGGTGCTGGAGATTCTGTCGACCTCTGAGGGGCCGACGCCGGTGAGCGACATCCTCGCGGCCAGCGACATCGAACCGACGTTGCTTTCACAGCATCTGGCCGTGCTCAAACGCCATCACGTGGTCAGTGGGTATCGGGCCGGCAACGCGGTGTACTACACACTGGCACATCCGAAGATCGCCGAACTGCTCCTCATCGCGCGGACCTTCCTCGCCGATACCCTTGCCGCGCAACGTGATCAGCTCGACGCCGTCGGCGCACTGCCGCCGATCGGCACCAACAGATGACCACGGTCGCCGGTGACCGCATCGCCCGGCTGCTGCCGTCGCGCACCGACTACGCGGGCCTGAGCCGCTCGTGGCGACGCGATGTCCTCGCCGGGGTGACGGTCGGGGTGGTCGCGTTGCCGCTCGCGCTGGCATTCGGGATCAGCTCGGGCGTCGGTGCTGCGGCCGGTTTGGTCACCGCGGTCGTGGCGGGGCTGGTGGCCGCGGTGTTCGGCGGGTCGCACGTCCAGGTGTCGGGGCCGACCGGGGCGATGACGGTGGTCCTGGCGCCGATCGTGGCCCAGTACGGACTGGGCAGCGTCGCCGCGGTGACCATCCTGGCCGGCGTCATCGTCGTCGTCGCCGGCATCACCGGGGTGGGGCGCGCGGTGACCTTCATACCGTGGCCGGTCATCGAAGGATTCACCCTCGGCATCGCCGTCATCATCTTCCTACAGCAGATCCCGGCCGCATTCGGACAGGCGACACCCGCCGGACGGTCCCCGCTGGTGGCCGCGGGCATGGTCCTGTCGCACATCGAGGTGGGTGCGGCACGGCCGGCCCTCGTCGTCACGGCGCTGGTGGCGGTCCTGATGATCGTGCTGCCCAGGCTGCACCCCGCGGTGCCGGCCTCGCTGGTGGCCGTTGTCGCCGCGACGGCACTGGTGGCGGGTACCGGATTGTCGGCGCCCCGGATCGGGGTGCTGCCGTCGCGGCTGCCCGCGCCCGTGTGGCCGCACGCCGACCTGGCCGTGCTGCACTCGCTGTTCGGCGCGGCGCTGGCGATCGCCGCACTGGCCGCCATCGAATCGCTGCTGTCGGCACGGGTCGCGGCGACGATGTCCCCGACCGGGCCGTACGACCCGAACCGGGAACTCGTCGGACAGGGGCTGGCGTCGGTCGCTTCCGGGCTGTTCGGCGGCATGCCGGCCACGGGGGCGATAGCCCGTACCGCGGTCAACGTGCGGTCCGGCGCGCGGACCCGCGTCGCGGCGATCGTGCACGCGCTGGTGCTGCTGGCTGTGGTGTATCTCGTCAGCGGACTCGTCGGGACCATCCCACTGGCGGCGCTCTCGGCGGTCTTGATGGTCACGGCGTTCCGGATGATCTCGCCGCACACGGTCATGCGGATTCTGCGGTCCACGCGTTCGGATGCGGTGACGTTCCTGCTGACCGCGACGGTCACGGTCTGTTTCGATCTGATCCAGGCTGTCGAGATCGGCATCGCGGCCACGGCAGTGTTCGCCCTGCGCGCGCTGGCCCGGCGCAGCAGCGTCACCCGCGAGGAGTTGCCGGGTTCCTACGTGCCCGGCGATGAGCGCATCGCCTTGCTACGGCTCGACGGGGCGATGTTCTTCGGTGCGGCCGAACGGCTTTCCGCCGCCATCACCGACGGCAATCATCCCGAGACGTCGGTGGTGATCATCAGGTTGTCGCAACTCGGCATGCTCGACGCCACCGGTGCGCACACCCTGACGCAAATCGTCGAAGATCTCGAGGCGCGGGGCATCACCGTGATCATCAAAGGTGTCCGGCCCGAGCATCGGGACCTCCTCGAAGGTGTCGGCATCATCGACTCCCTGCGTCACGAGAACCACCTCATCGAGAACTTGGACGACGCCATCGCCCACGCCCGCAGTCACACCACCCGGTAGCGCTTCGAAAACCCATCCAGGCAAAGGAAATCGATATGAGTCTGACAAACGACGCACGTCTCGGCGATGACGTCACCGTTGACGCCACCGCCGCACACCGCGTCATCGGCGCACCCGCCCAAGGCCATGCCGTGCGCCGGCGCGGGTCTGAGGTGCGTCCGGGCTCGGGTGTGCTGGTGATCAGCCGCGGCCCCGGCTCGGCCGGACGGTTCCTGCTGGCCGACGACGTCGTCGCCGCCGGTCGGCACCCCGACAGCGCGGTGTTTCTCGACGACATCACCGTCAGCCGCAACCATGCTGAAATCCGTTGGCTCGATGACGAATACTGGATCGTCGACACCGGCAGCCTGAACGGCACCTACGTCAACGGGACCCAGGTCCAGTCCCTCCCGCTCACCAGCGGTGACGAAATCCAGATCGGCAAGTTCCGCCTGACCTTCACCTGCCAGCCGCAGGACCGCTGACCGCGCCGCGACTGATCTGAGCTGTTCGCCGATCGCTGCCCTACATAATGGGCCGGTGGATCAGCAGTCGCCCGACAGGGTTGTGAGCAAGGAAGCCGCCATCGGACCGGAGGCACGGTTGTCGTGGCTGTTGTCGTGGTTGGCCGGCATGATCGGCGCGGTCGCGTTCCTGCACAGTGCCGGATACTTCGTCACCTTCATGACGGGCAACACCGAACGAGCAGTGCTCGGGTGGTTCGACGTCGCCGAACGGCAGAAAGTGTCAGGGGCCGGGCCGCAGGCGGCGTTGTGGTTGATGGCCTGCTTCCTGGCGGGCGTCTTCGTGGCGTCATTCCTGCGGCGCAGGTACTGGCAGAACCATCCGCACGGCGCCACGGCCCTGGTGACCGTCGGATTGTTGGTGGCGTCCGTGGTCGAGCTCTACGAGGACGGCTGGTACTACGAGGACGTCAACTTCACCGGAATCCTGATCATCTGTTTCTCGGTGGGCGCGCTGAACACCAGCTTCGTCAAGAACGGTGAAGTGGCGGTACCGCTCAGCTATGTCACCGGTACGGTCGTCAAGCTGGGGCAGGGGCTGGAACGCCACATCTGCGGCAAGGGCACCGTCTATGACTGGCTCGGATATCTCGCCCTGCTGGGGTCGTTCATGATCGGCGCCGGTGTGGGCGGCGGGCTGGCCGACCGTCTCACCGGCCCACAGCTGATCGGTACCGTCGGATTGATCTGCGGCGCAACCACACTCGTCACGTTCTTCCATACCGACCGGCGCCACGGGTCGGCGGTCGAGTAGCCCCGCAGGTCCCGCGCTCAGGTCGTTCTGGGCGGACGCGGCCGCACCAGAACCGACTGCTGGATGTGTGCGACGGAGCCTGCCTCGTCGAACAGGGTGCCCACGGTAGCGGCGATGCCGTCCGGCCCGTAGTTGGTGTCCGACCGGATGCCGATCCAGTCGCCGTCGGGGACACGGTGGATGTGCACCACCAAATCGGTGTTCAGGAACGTGAACCTGCGAATGTCGATCTTGGAACCGATGCCGTTGGCATTGTCGGCCACCGCGAACAGCCGCTGCAGCGGCGTCATCGATTCACCCTTGACCAGGTCGACCGTCGGGCGCAGCCAGGATTCGCCGGGGCCGGCGGCCTGCGGCACGGTCAGCCAGCGCCAGTCCACGCTGTGCACATAGTTGGGTTCCCAGTTCTTCGCCATGTCCCGGCTGCGGGCCTGCTGCAGCGGCGGCAGTGGCACCGCCGTGGCTTTCGCGATGGCCGTGGTATCGATCTGCAGCATGCGCCAACCGCTGGCCCGCGCGACGGCCCGGGTCGCGCCGTCCGGGCCCGGGGCCAGCATCTCGGCGCTGACCAATTCGATCTGTCGGCCGGGTCGCTCCACGTGTGCACGCACCCAGAGATCGCCGTCGGACGGCACGCCACCCATCAGGTCGATCGAGACGCGGCTGAGCCGGGTGTCGTCGCGGCGTTCGCAGTTCTCGAGGGCCCGGACCAGTAGGGCCGACGCCGGTGCCGCGTGCTGGATATCGGCGGACCAGGTGCCCCGCACCAGGTCCGTGGCCCTGAACCTGTCACCGTCGGGTCCGCAGGCGTCCAGCAATTCGTAATAGCAGTCAGACATTTCGTCCTGTCAGTGGTGGTGGCCGAAGTCGCCGGGGGCTGGCACGCTGACCGTCAGCGCCGCGACGGTGGACAGCTTGGTGCCGATCATCCGATCGGGGTAGGCGTCGTGTGTGGTGACCAGGAACAAGGTCTTGCCCTCGGGGCCACCGAGGGCGCACGCGATGGCCATGCGGTCACCGACGTGGACCCGGTCGGTGACCGCTCCGCCATCTTCGATGCGCTCGAATTGGTGTGCCAGGGTCATGGCCGCCCACACGCCGCCGTCGGCGTCGATGGCGATGCCGTCCGGCGGGCCGTCGAGATGGTCGGCGAAGACTCGCCGACCGGAAAGATCGCCGTCGGTATCGATGGTGAACGCGCTCAGCCGACGGCCGGTGGATTCGGCGACGATCAGCGTCCCGCCGTCGGGGGAGATAGCCATGCCGTTCGGGAAGTCGAGATCGCCGGCAACCACGCGGACGGAGCCGTCGAGGTCTACCCGCGCGATCACCCCGTTGCCGCGGGCCTGCGCGCCGACGTAGGCGCGACCCACCCGGTCGACGACGAGGTCGCCGAGGTCGGCCGGAACCAGATCGCTCAGGTCCGCCAGCAATTCCACGCTGTCGCCGTCGTAGTGCAGGATCTGCCGCGCGGCAATGGAGACGATGAGCAGCGCGCCGTCGGGCCGAAAACCCAAGCCGGACGGGCGATGTCCGGGCAACGGGAGGGTCGTGCCGTCGCCGGCCAGGTTCACCGTGTGCACCGCCTCGCCGAGCATGTCGGAGAACCAGAGCAGGCCTTCGAACCAGCGGGGTCCTTCGCCGAAGCAGAAGCCGTCCGCGAGAGCAGTCGTCATGGTGGGTTCAGCTTCGACCGTCACCGTGGCATACCTTTACAAAACACGCCTAAAGTGTCACGCTCTCGTGGTGTCACTGTCAACCGCGGGGACGCCGCGATGAAGAAGTTCCACGGCCACACCCTGTTGTACCTGCACGAGACCATCGACTTCGGGAGCGGACGCGACAACGGCTCCGGTCCGGGCACGATCGACGCCTTCCTGGAGGTCTTCGGTGACATCTATCAGCCGATGATGGAAGAGCTCGGGGCCAGGTTGTTCGCGATCTGGGAGACCACGCGGTACAACGGGCACTGGCCGCAGGCCACGATCATCTGGGAGATCGACACGTTCGCCGACTACGCCCGGGTCGGCCGGGCGCAGGGCCGTGGTGGGAGCCACGAGGCGCCGGCTCTGCGGTGGGCCTCGGCCCTGGCCGGACTGAATGCTCGCGGTGAGGGCCGAATCATGTACGCGGGCAAGTACAACCGGACGCTGGCGCAACTGACGGAAGCCGACTTCGGAGCCGGGCTGGTGATCCAGGAGATCATGGAAACCAAACCCGGTAAGCAGGACGACTACATCCGCGAACTGGAGCGGCTTTACGTGCCGTGGTCGGAGTCGACCGGCAAGCGCTGGCTCGGCTCGTTCATCACCACCTTCCGGTTCAACGAAGTGATCCACTACTGGGCGCTCGACGGGGGCTGGGACTGCTTCGAGAACCACTACCCGTCGTGGAAGGGCGACCCGCCGGCCGAGATCGTCACCTGGATGAGCGTGGCTCCCGCGCTACGCGACGGTTGGGAAGATTCCGTTCTGTCCGCCCTGCCGCCGTCACCGCTCAAATGATCCGGAACCATCCGATGAAAAACACTGTGATGCAAGACTTCTCGTACGATCCGTTCGACCCCGCCGTGATGGCCGACCCGCGGCCGTATTACCGGGTGCTGCGTGATCGGTATCCGGTCTATTTCGTCGAGGCATGGGATACCTACGCGCTGTCGCGGTTCGAAGACATCTGGCGCGTCCTGGAGGTGAACGACGGCACGTTCGTCGCATCCGAGGGCACCCTCCCCGCTGCGAATGTGCTTGCCGTACACAACGCCGGTGCGGTACCGGACCCGGCCCTGCACCCGATGCCGTTCCACGCCAACTTCGATTCCCCGATCTACGAGGACGTCCGTCGCTGTACCGCGGCACAATTCCGGCCCAAGTCGGTCGGCCGGCTCGCCGACCGGATCCGCGTGCTGGCCAACGAACGACTGGACGTGCTGCTGCCACAGGGCACCTTCGACCTGACGCAAGACTACGGCGGCATCGTCGCGGCTTCGGTCGTGTGTGAACTACTGGGACTACCAACAGAATTGGCGTCCGAGGTGCTCGCCACGGTCAACGCCGGCAGCCTGGCCGAGCCGGGGAGCGGCGTCGAGGTCGGCAACGCCCGGCCGGGCTACCTGGAGTATCTGACGCCGTTGGTCAGCGGTCGACGGTCCGGATCGGGTCAGGGCGATCTGCAGATCGTCGATGCGCTGCTGGGTTACCGGTTGCCCGACGGCTCCGAACTCACCGATACCGAAGCCGCAGTCCAGCTGCTGGGCGTGTTCATCGGCGGCACCGAGACCGTCCCCAAGATCGTCGCGCACGGACTGTGGGAACTACTGAGGCATCCCGACCAGATGACGGCCGTGCGTGGCGATCTCGCGGCCCACGTGCCCGTGGCGCGTGAGGAGATGATCCGGTACTGCGCACCCGCACAATGGTTCGCGCGAACCGTACGGCGCCCGTTCACCATTCACGACACCACCGTAGAACCGGGGCAGCGGATCATCACCTTGCTCGGGTCCGCGAGCCGAGACGAACGCGAATACCCGGACCCCGAGACATTCATCTGGAACCGGCCGATCGAGCGTCTGCTGGCATTCGGCCGGGGACAGCACTTCTGCCTCGGTGTCCATCTGGCCCGCCTGGAGATCACCATCCTGGTGACCGAGTGGCTGAAACGGGTGGGGGAGTACGACATCGACACCAACGGTGCGTCGCGGCCGCCGTCGAGCTTCCAGTGGGGCTGGAACCGCGTCCCGGTGGAGGTGTGAGCATGTGGTGCTACCGACTGGTCGCGCCGTACACCTTCGAGCGCATCGACATTCCCCGGCCGACCGCCGAAGTGTTGACCGACGGTCAGGTGTTGTTGAAGTTCGGCGCCGCGGGCATCTGCGGCAGCGACATTCCCGGATTCCGCGGCACCAAGGGCAAACTGCCGGGCGACACCGGTCCCTGCGCCGCCGAGATGAACGGCTTCCCGGTACACGAGATCGCGGGCGAGGTGTTGGCCAGCAGACACCCGGGCCACCGGATCGGGGACCTCGTGGTCGGCTGGGCATCCGGGTTCGACGGGCTGATGGACACGGTAGTGGCCGACGGAAACGGTTTGGCCGCATACGATCCGGCGCTGACACCCGAACTCGCCGTCGGGCTGCAGCCGCTGGCCTGCGTGCTGTACACCGTGGAGCAGTTGCCGGACCTCACGGGCAAGCGGGTCGCCGTGATCGGCCTCGGGTCGATCGGCCTCTTGTTCGCGTATCTGGCGAAGGCAGCCGGGGCCGGGCATGTCACTGGTGTCGACCCGGTGGACCGTTCGGCCGTCGCGCCGGCGTTCGGGGTCGACACCGTGGTGCGGGCGACCAGTGACCGGTGGATCAGTCATCTCGATCCCGGCGACAAGGCGGATGTGGTGATCGAGGCGGTGGGGCATCAGGTCGCGACGCTCAACCACGCACTCGACGCGGCGGCCTTCGGCGGCACCGTCTTCTACTTCGGCGTGCCCGATGACGACAGCTACCCGATCAGTATGCGGACCCTGCTGCGCAACAACCTGACACTGAAATCCGGTGTGACACTGGATCGTCGGCGGGTGTTGACGGCAGCCGGCCAGTTTGCGCGCGCGCATCCGGAGCTGCTGCCGCGATATCTGACCCACACCTTCATCGCGGATCAGGTGCAGGAGGCGTTCGAACTGGCTGCCCGGCCCAGCCCGGGTCGCGTGAAGATCGCGATCACCGCATGACATCACGACTGCAGGACCTGCTGGCCGCCAAAGACCGGATCTGGGGCGGCTGGGTGACCGGCCCGACCATCCTGGGCCCGGAGGAATTCGCCGCGGCGGGATACGACTACGTCGGGTTCGACCTGCAACACGGCTATCTGGACGATGCCGCTGTCGCCCTCATCCTGCGCCGCCTCGAACACGTGCCGATCGCGACGGCGGTGCGGTTGCCATCGGCGGATCCGGCCCCGATCGGCCGGGTGCTGGACGCCGGAGCGGATGCCGTCATCATCGCGATGGTGGAATCCGCCGAGCAGGCGGCCGCAGCGGTCGCCGCGGCCCGCTTTGCGCCGGAGGGGATTCGCAGCTTCGGACCGCTACGGGCCTCGCTGGGCCATGACATCGGCGCCCTGCAGGATCGGGTCGGCGTTTTCCCGATGGTCGAAACGGTGGCGGGCGCCGCGGCGCTGCCGGAGATCCTTGCCGTGCCCGGAATCGCGGGGGTGTATGTCGGACCTGCCGATCTTGCGGTGTCGATGGGCCGAACCGTCGCGGATTCGTGGCGGGATCCCGCGGTGCTGGAACAGATGAGCGGCATCTGCGCGGTCACCACCGCCGCCGGTCTGGTGGCCGCTGCGCACGCGGGTGCGGGCCTGGTGGGTCATACCGCCGCCGGCCTCGGGTTCCGAATGTTGACCCTGGCGTCCGAATCCCAGGCATTGCGGCGGGGTGCGGCCGAAAACCTCAGGGAGGCAACGGGTGCGGCGCCGGACACCGGCAGCCGGCAGACGGGAGGCTACCGATGACCACCACAGCACAGCCGGTGGCACTGGTCACCGGCGCTGCCCGTGGCCAAGGTGCCGCCATCGTCGCTCGATTGCGCCGGGACGGATTCCAGATCGCGGCGTGTGACGTGTTGGTCGATGAACTTGCCGTGGTGGCCGGCGACGACGCCGGTGTCCTGCCGATCGGGCTCGACGTCACGTCGGCAGATCAATGGCACGCCGCCGTGGACCAGATCGTCGACCGTTTCGGTGGGCTCAACGCTCTGGTCAACAACGCCGGTGTGCTGCACCGTGCGTCGCTGAGCAAGGAGGGCGCAGCGGGCTTCGAAGACAGCTGGCGGGTCAACTGCCTCGGCCCGTTCCTGGGCATCCAAGCGTGCCTGGAGCCGCTGCGGGCGGCCGACGGTGCGGCCGTCGTGAACACCTGCAGCACCGGCGCGGTGCGGCCGTTCCCGGGCCATGCCGCATACGGATCGTCCAAGTGGGCGCTGCGTGGGTTGACCCAGGTTGCGGCGGCCGAGCTGGCCCCGTCGGGTATTCGGGTCAATGCCGTGTTCCCGGGACCGGTGCAGACCCCGATGCTCGACGATGTCACGCAGGCCCGGTTGGCCGAACGGTCCCCGCTCGGCCGTCTGGGGCGGCCGGGTGAGATCGCCGATGCGGTCGCATTTCTCGTCTCCGACCAGGCCTCGTTCATCACCGGTGCCGAGCTGGTGGTGGATGGTGGCCAATGCCTGCAGATCGGATGACGGCGGTGACTCGTGACCTGTCGGTCGGCATCATCGGCGCCGGCCCCGGCGGACTGGCGCTCGGAATCTTCCTGAAGAAAGCCGGCTTTCGTGACTTCACCATTTTCGACCGGGAGGACGGTGTCGGCGGCACCTGGCGCATCAACACCTACCCGGGGCTGGCCTGTGATGTGAAGTCGCATCTCTACTCGTACTCATTCGACCTCAACCCGGACTGGTCCCGGATGTGGTCCGGCCAGGCAGAGATTCTGGCGTACTTCGAAAACTGTGCTGAACGTTACGAATTGGGACCGCATTTACGACTGGGCACCGAGATCGCGGCAGCGCGGTGGGATGCCGAGACCGGCGACTGGGAACTGACCACCGCGACGGGGGAACGGCATCGCTTCGATGTCGTGGTGTCTGCCATCGGCTTGTTCACCCGGCCGGTGCTGCCTGAATTGTCCGAGGAAGAACCGTTCCTCGGCACGGTCATGCATACCGCGCGGTGGGATCCCTCGGTACCCATCGACGGCCGCCGGGTCGCCGTCCTCGGAACGGGATCGACTGCCGCGCAGCTGCTTCCGGAGCTGGCCAAGACCGCCGAACACGTCTATTCGATCCAGCGTTCGCCGACGTGGATTCTGCCGAAACCGGACCGGCCCTACACCGACCGCGAACGCTGGCTGTTCCGGCGCGTGCCGTTGGCGAAGAAGATCTACCGCACCCGCCTGTGGCTGCGCAGCGAGTCGAACATCGCGGTGATCGAGAACGGCAGCGACAAGACCCAGCAGTTCAAGGCGGTTGCGGTCAACATGTTGGAGTCCACGGTCGCGGACCGAGAACTGCGGCGCCGGCTGACCCCGGATACCCCGCTGGGCTGCAAGAGGCTGGTGTTCTCGTCGGATTTCCTTCCCGCGCTGACCCGTTCGAACGTCGACGTGGTGTCCAGCCCGGCCCGGGCACTGCGGTCGCGGTCACTGGTCACCGCCGAAGGAGACGAATTCGAGGTCGACGTCGTCGTGTGCGCCACGGGGTATGCAGCGGCCGACTATTTGGGGCAGATCGAGGTGACCGGAGAAGGTGGCCGGCCGCTGAGCGAGCGATGGCGCGACGGTGCGCACGCCTATCTCGGCATGGCCGTGCCCGGCTTCCCGAACTTCTTCATGCTGTACGGGCCCAATACCAACGTCGGGTCGAACAGCGTCATCTTCATGCTGGAAGCGCAGGCGCACTACGTGGTGCGTGCGCTGAAATATCTGCGGCGCAAGCGGAAGCGGTACATCGCGGTGCGGGAGCCGGTGATGCAGGACTTCCTGGCCAAGGTCGACCGGTGGATGGTCGGCACGGTGTGGACGACACGGTGCAACAACTACTTCCGGGTGGCAGGTGGACGTGTGGTGACGCAATGGCCGCGCAGCGCCCGGACGTTCTGGGCGATGACTCGTCGATTCCGCCCGGCCGACTACGATTTCGGGGACCGGTAGGTGTCCATCGAACGCCGGTTGGATCCCGCGCTGCGGCACCTGGTTGGCGCGCGGATCGACCTGGCAGCGGAAACCCTTGTCCAGCTACGTGAATCTCTTGATAGCCGGCGGCGTCTCGCTGCCGCCGCGGTCGATGTCACGGGCGTCGACGTCGCCGATGCCCAGGTTGCGGCAGCCGGGCGGGTGATTCCGGTTCGGATATACCGGGCCGGCGGCCGGGCTGTCCCCGCGGTGCTCTTCTGCCATTCCGGTGGCTTTGTGCTGGGCAACCTGGACACCGATCACCGCTGGTGTCTGGAACTGGCCAGGGCCGTCGGCTGCGCGGTGGTTTCGGTGGACTACCGCCTGGCTCCCGAACACCCCTATCCGGCCGCGTTCGATGACGTCGCGGCGGTGCTCGAGTGGATTGCGGACCATGCCGCGGCGCTGGACGTGGATGCACAGCGGATTGCGGTGGCGGGCAACAGCGCCGGCGGTGGGTTGGCCGCGTTGGTGGCCCAGGCGTCGGCTGTGGGGGCGTTGCCGCCGGTGGTCTTCCAGCTGCTGCATCAGCCGGTGCTCGATGACCGGCCGACACCGTCGAAGGCCGATTTCTCGACTACGCCCGGATTCGACGGTCCGGCGGTCGAACTGATGTGGCAGCACTACCTGGCCGGTGCGCCGGTGCCGGCGGGGGCAGTACCCGGGCGGACGGCCGAATTGGCCGGTGTGCCAACGGCTCTGATCACCTGCGCGGAACTGGACCCACTGCGCGATGAAGCCGTCGACTACGCGCTGCGGCTCATGTGGGCCGGTGTCACCACGGAACTGCATGTGTATCCGGGCACGTGCCACGGGTTTGAGTCATTCCTGCCGGACTGGCAGACCAGCCGGGACCTGTTGGCGCTGCACGCCGGTGCATTGCGGCGCGCCCTGTGCCGCTAGGGCGGGTGCCGTGCTATCGGCCCGGCCGCTGAGTAGCGCCGAGTTCCCGTGCGATGGCGTCGTGATAGCGATCGATGTTGGCCGGGTTGACAATTCGAAAGAAGTTGTCCGGCATGGGGGAATCTCTCGGGGCTTCGACGGTCATGGTGCGGGTGAACAGCGTCAGGCCCTCCGTCGGCTGGCTGAACCGGTACTCGACCGTGATGCGCCCGGCCATGCCGCCTTCGCCGGAGCGGTCGTGCCCGAGCCGGCCGACGGAGGTGAACATCCACAGCGTCGGTCGATAGGCCATGGCGAGGTGCCAGGTGAAGATGCGGTCGCCGTCCGGTCCGCCTTCTTCCCAGGTGTCACCGACCTTCAGGGGCAGGTCGTGCAGGTTGCCGACGTACTTGCTGCCGGGATAGGTCTTGGTCCAGTTGGCCGGGTCGGTCACGAAGTCATAGATGGTTTCTGCCCGGTGCTGAAACGTGTTCTGTGAGCTGGTGGTAACGACACCCATGCATTACAGATTAACTCACAAATGTAATGGCCGACGGGAAATTTCAGATCTCTGAAGGCGAATGCCGGTGGCGCTGCCGGCGGCGGGCGCGTGGCCTGCGCCGTGTCTGATACTCGCTCAAACCGGCTGCATGTCAACAAGATTCCGGTACTTCGGCCATCGTTTGTGTGGCGGTGGGGGATGGTTGTGGGGTCGGGCTCGAATGTGGGATGGGGCGTGGTCGAGGGGCGGGCGCTGTTTCAGTGCAGGCAAAATTCGATCTTTACAGATTTGCGCAAAAGTGTCACGCTGTGTTGAGGGATGCGTCACACCATCGGGATGTCACCCGAGGTCTCACGCCCGCACCACGGCCCAGCAACCGCATTCGGAGGAAGTGACACGATGACCGCACATACCGCTGACATCGACGGCCCGATCGTGATCGCCGATCGAGACCGGATCGGGGTGGGGCGTTCTGCGGCAAGTCTTTTGGAGTACGACCTGACGGTCATCGCGAGCGATGCCGAAGATGTCGTGCGGGCGGCCGGCGGCTGGTTGTGCGACCGGGTGCTGGCTGGGTGGAAGGTCGGCATGTTCACCGCCGCCACCGCGGCGCCCGCGGCCGCTGGGGTTCTGGGTGTGCGCCTGCTGCCGGCGGATACCGATCTGATCGCATTGGTGCGGTCGACGTCGGCGGCGCTGGCGATCTCGGCCGAGTTCCTCGATGCAAACGAGGCGTTGCGCGCCGAGGTGCTACGGGCGGTCGATCGCAGCGGTTTGGAGTTGACCGTGTGGGGGACCATGCCGGCCGGCGCGCTGGCCGGCCGATTGGCGATCAACCGGCACCGGCTGAGCGGGGCCGCCCGGGCGTTCAAGTCGCATGCCCTTGCCGCGTCCGGGTCGTCGTGTACGTCGGCCGGCCTGGCGGAGGAGTTCCGGAGCTGTGGCTCGTGGTATCCGCCCGAGGGTCCGGACCTGACGCCCGTGAGCTGACGAACTGCGGCAATGGAAGGCAAATGAAAAGGCCACGAACTCGCAAGAGTTCGTGGCCTTTTCGTAAAGACTGAGGTCAGCGGATCCAGCCGCGGCGCCGCAGCCACCAGCCGCGCACGACGATGACCAGGAGCAGGATGGCGAAGCCGATCAGCCAGGCGTCCTCGACGTGGCCGACGTGGTTGCCGCGCAGCATCACCAGCAAGAAGATGGCAGACAGGATGCCACCGGCCTGAATCACGCCGCGGTTCATCTTGGACCAGCCCCACTCGGCAGAGGGGACGTCCTCGACGTCGACGCCGGTGCTTCGTTCGACCTCGGTGGTGGCCACGGCTACTCCTTAACGATCCGATGGATTGCCGACATTCTTACATACGACGCTCGGTCGTATTCGTGCGGAGGAGTGCGGCGGGTCAGGTGCAGTCGGTGCGTCCGCCGCGATGCGTGACGTCAAGATGACACTTGCGATGACACCATAGTGATGTCATATTGGTGTCATGGATCTGCAACCGTATGTCGACGGGGTTCGGCTGGAGCTGGAAATCGCCGCTGCGGCCGGTGGCGAGGAAGCAGCTGAGCTCGCCGAACGGCTCACCGCGCCACTGGACTCCGCCTTGCGGCTGGCGCTTCTCGAGGCGCTGTCCGAAGGGGCCGAGCACATCACCCGCGAACTGGCGCCCGCGTCGGTCGACGTGCGCCTGCGCGGCCGAGACCCGGAGTTCGCTGTGACCGGGCTGGCGACCGATGCCGATCCGCGCGGTGCGAACCCTGCCGATACGGACCTTCCCGACGGGGACGCAGTGCCGGCCGGCGACGACGGCGGAACCTGGCGCGTCACCCTCCGGCTGCCCGAAGCCCTGCGCGGTGGCGTCGATGCCGCCGCCCGACGCGACGGCCTGTCGGTCAACGCCTGGCTGGTGCGCGCGGTCGGAGCCGCCCTCGGCGGGTCGACGCCACGTGACCGAAAGCGCGGCAACACCGTCACCGGCTGGGTCCGCTGACGACGCCGAACACAAGAAAACCCATCCACCGATCGGAGACCACAATGCGAACTTTTCCCACGCCCGGCCCCATCACCGCCGCGATCGAACTGGGTGCCGGCGCGGTGCATGTCACCGCTGCCGACCGCGCTGACACCGAGGTGCGCGTGACGCCGCGTGACCCGCTGCGGGCGGCCGACGTCCGGGCGGCCGAGCAGGCGCACATCGATTTCGCCAACGGCGCGCTGACGGTGACCGTCGGCAAGAAGCTGCTGTCGCTGTCGCGCGGTGCGGTCAACGTCGACATCGCGTTGCCGTCGCTGTCGAGGCTCGCGGTCGCGGTGTCATCAGCGGACCTGCGGGTCGACGGAACAGTCGGCGACTGCCGGTTCGACGCCGCCAGTGGCAACGCCACCCTCGACGCTGTCGAGGGAAACATCAAGGCCGCCACCGCTTCCGGTGACCTGGCAGTCCGCCGCGTGCTGGGCAACGCCAACGCGTCCACGGCTTCGGGGGAGCTGTCGATCGACGGCCTCGACGGCGGCCTGAAGTTTCAGGCAGCCAGTGGCTCGGCGACCGTCGGCACCTTGCGCGGGAGCGCGCACAGCCGGACCGCGTCCGGATCGCTGACCGTGGCCGCCGCCGAGTCGGGATCGATTTCCGCCGCGACCGCCAGCGGCGACGTCGAGGTCGGCGTGGCCCAGGGGACCGCCGCGAACCTCGATCTGGACAGCCGGTCCGGGACCGTGCGCAGCGACCTGACTCCCGCGGCAGGACCCGAGAACGACGACCGGCGGCTGACCGTGCACGCCCGCACCGCCTCGGGCGACATCACCATCCGGCGCGCCACGACTGTGCCGGCCTGACGCGGTGCCTCGTCCCCGCGACCCGTCGTTGCTGATCTGATGTGCCACCACCGGCGCCGAAGCCCGGCCGGGGCGGCACAATAGAGACGTGAGTGAGCGGCTACGAGTCCTGGTGCTCGGCAGTACCGGGTCGATCGGTACCCAGGCCCTGGAGGTGATCGCCGCCAACCCCGACCGGTTCGAGATCGTCGGCCTGGCGGCCGGCGGCGGCAATGCCGAACTGCTGGCCCGGCAGCGTGCCGAGACGGGCGTCACCAACATCGCGGTGGCCGACGTCGCCGCGGCCGAGCGCATCGGGGACGTCACGTACGCGGGCGCCGACGCCGCCACTCGGCTGGTCGAGGACACCGACGCCGACGTCGTCCTCAACTCCCTGGTCGGCGCGCTCGGGCTGAAGCCGACGCTGGCGGCGCTGCACTCGGGTGCCCGCCTTGCCCTCGCGAACAAGGAATCGCTGGTCGCCGGCGGACCGCTGGTGCTCAAGGCGGCGAAGCCCGGCCAGATCGTGCCCGTCGACTCCGAGCATTCGGCGCTGGCCCAGTGCCTGCGCGGCGGCACGAGCGACGAAGTGGCCCGGCTGGTGCTCACCGCGTCGGGCGGACCGTTCCGCGGTTGGGCCGCCAAGGACCTCGAGGACGTCACCCCCGAGCAGGCCGGTGCCCACCCCACCTGGTCCATGGGGCCGATGAACACCCTGAACTCGGCGTCACTGGTCAACAAGGGGCTCGAGCTCATCGAGACCCACCTGCTGTTCGGCATCGACTACGACCGCATCGACGTCGTGGTGCACCCGCAGTCCATCGTGCATTCGATGGTCACCTTCACCGACGGCTCGACGCTCGCGCAGGCCAGCCCGCCCGACATGAAGCTGCCCATCGCGCTGGCACTGGGCTGGCCGGCGCGCGTCCCGGGCGCCGCCCTGGCGTGCGACTGGACCACGGCCTCGACCTGGGAGTTCGAGCCACTGAACGACGATGTCTTCCCGGCGGTCCGGCTGGCCCGCGAGGCCGGTACCCGCGGCGGTTGTCTGACCGCGGTCTACAACGCCGCCAACGAAGAGGCGGCGGCAGCGTTCCTCGACGGCCGGATCAGGTTCCCGGCGATCGTGCGGACTGTTGCTGACGTCCTGGGCGCCGCGGATCAATGGGCCGCCGAACCCAGTACCGTGGAGGACGTACTCGATGCGCAGGATTGGGCCCGGGACCGGGCGCGGCGCATCGTCGCACAGGAGGTTGTGCCCGCCCGATGATGTATGCGATCGGCATCGTGCTCTTTGCGCTGGGCCTGCTGGTATCGGTGGCCCTGCACGAGTGCGGCCACATGTGGGTGGCGCGGGCCACCGGGATGAAGGTGCGGCGGTACTTCGTCGGCTTCGGCCCGACGCTGTGGTCCACGCACCGGCCGAACCGGCTCGGCTCGACCGAGTACGGCATCAAGGCCGTCCCGCTGGGCGGCTTCTGCGACATCGCGGGCATGACGTCGGTCGACGAGATCGCGCCGCAGGACGAGCCCTACGCGATGTACAAGCAGAAGGTGTGGAAGCGCGTCGCGGTGCTGTTCGCCGGACCCGCGATGAACATCGTCATCGGCCTGGTGCTGATCTACGGCATCGCGGTGTCGTGGGGCCTGCCGGACCTCCACGCGCCGACCAGCGCGGTGATCGGTGAGACCGCTTGTGTCGCACCGCAGGTCGCCAAGACGGGGGACAACCCGTTCGGGCCGTGCCCGCACCCGGGCGCCGGACCTGCTGCGGCGGCGGGCCTGAAAGCCGGGGACGTTGTGGTCAAGGTCGGCGACAAGCCGGTCAGCACGTTCGAGGAGATGGCGAAGGCCATCCGCGGCCTCAGCGGCGCCGTCCCCGTCGTGTACGAACGCGGCGGACGGACGTTCACCACCACCGTCAACGTCGAGCAGACGCAGCGATTCACGAACAAGGACTCCGACACCGCTGCGACGGTCGGCGCCATCGGCGTGACCGCGCCGCCGCAGCCCGGACCGACGCAGTACAACGTGCTGACCGCGATACCCGCGACGTTCACCTTCACCGGTGACCTGTCCGTCGAACTGGGTAAGTCGCTGGCGAAGATTCCGACCAAGATCGGCGCGCTCGTCCATTCGATCGCCGGCGGCGAGCGGGACAAGGAGACTCCCATCAGCGTCGTCGGCGCCAGCCGGATCGGCGGGGAGACCGTCGAACACGGCATCTGGGTGATGTTCTGGTTCTTCCTGGCGCAGTTGAACTTCGTCCTCGCCGCGGTAAACCTGCTGCCGCTGCTGCCGTTCGACGGTGGACACATCGCGGTGGCGACTTTCGAGAAGATCCGCAACATGATTCGCGCGGCCCGCGGCAAAGTCGCCGCGGCGCCGGTGAACTACCTCAAGTTGATGCCGGCCACCTATGTCGTGCTGGTGGTGGTCGGCGGCTACATGCTGTTGACCGTGACGGCAGACTTCGTGAACCCCATTCGACTTTTCCAGTAGGAGACCGTGATGACCTCCATCGGTTTGGGTATGCCGGGCGTCGGCAGCGAGCCCCCGGCACCGCCGACCCTCGCACCGCGCCGTAAGACGCGTCAGCTGATGGTGCGCGACGTCGGCGTCGGCAGCGACTACCCGATCGCGGTGCAGTCGATGTGCACCACGAAGACCCACGACGTGAACTCCACGCTGCAGCAGATCGCTGAGCTGACCGCGTCGGGCTGTGACATCGTCCGGGTGGCGTGTCCGCGGCAGGAGGACGCCGACGCGCTGGCCGAGATCGCTCGGCACAGCCAGATCCCGGTGATCGCCGACATCCACTTCCAGCCCAAGTACATCTTCGCGGCCATCGACGCCGGCTGCGCCGCGGTGCGCGTGAACCCGGGCAACATCAAGGAGTTCGACGGCCGGGTCAAGGAGGTCGCCAAGGCCGCCGGTGCCGCGGGCATCCCGATCCGCATCGGCGTCAACGCCGGTTCGCTGGACCCGCGGTTGCTCGCGAAGTACGGCAAGGCCACGCCGGAGGCGCTCGTCGAGTCGGCGCTCTGGGAGGCCTCGCTGTTCGAGGAACACGGCTTCGGTGACATCAAGATCAGCGTCAAGCACAACGACCCGGTGATCATGGTCGAGGCCTACCGCCAGCTGGCCGCCAAGTGCGACTACCCGCTGCACCTCGGCGTGACCGAGGCCGGTCCGGCGTTCCAGGGCACCATCAAGAGCGCCGTCGCGTTCGGGGCGCTGCTGAGCGAGGGCATCGGCGACACCATCCGGGTCTCGCTGTCCGCGCCGCCAGTGGAAGAAGTCAAGGTCGGCAACCAGATTCTCGAGTCGCTGAACCTGCGGCCCCGCGGCCTGGAGATCGTGTCGTGCCCGTCCTGTGGACGTGCCCAGGTGGACGTCTACAAGCTGGCGAACGCGGTGTCGGCGGGCCTCGACGGGCTGGACGTGCCGCTGCGCGTCGCGGTCATGGGCTGCGTCGTCAACGGCCCGGGTGAGGCCCGCGAGGCGGACCTCGGCGTGGCGTCGGGCAACGGCAAGGGCCAGATTTTCGTGCGCGGTGAGGTGATCAAGACCGTGCCCGAGTCGCAGATCGTCGAGACCCTGATCGAAGAGGCGATGCGAATCGCCGCCGAGTCGGGAACCGATGCGAGCGGTTCGCCCGTCGTAACCGTAAGCTGAGCACAGTCCTGTGACTGCGGTCACGGACGGCCCCGAATAGCAACCAGGTCACACTCACAAAGGTCGGTGAATGTCGGCACCTCCTCTGTTCCGGATCGCAGATGCGCGCCGGATATCAGTGGTGCGCGAAATTGCCCAGGTGCAGCAGGTCTTCGACGAGGATCCGGTCGGCACCTGCATGGTGGCCGCCCGGGTCGGTGACCACGGCCTCGATCCGGTGGCCATCGGCGGCGAGCTGTGGACGCGTAGCCAGCCCATGGAGTCCCTGTGCTTTGCCGGGGTGAACCTGATCCCGATGCGGGGCACCGCGGCCGACATGATGGTGTTCGCCGACAAGGTCATGAGTGCGCCGCGGCGGTGTTCGTCGCTGGTGGGTCGCGCCGAGTTGGTGCTGCCGATGTGGCAGCAGCTGGCCCAGGTGTGGGGCCCGGCCCGCGAGGTCCGGGACTGCCAGCCGCTGCTGACGCTGTCCGACGCTCCGCAGTGCCCCGTCGACCCCGCGGTGCGTCCGGTCCGGATGGACGAGCTGGACGCGTATGTCGTTGCGGCAGTGGACATGTTCATCGGCGAAGTCGGGGTCGACCCACGCATGGGCGACGGCGGCCGCGGCTACCGCCGCCGGCTGGCGGGGCTGATCGCGGCGGGCCGGGCCTGGGCGCGGTTCGAGGATGGCCAGGTGGTGTTCAAGGCCGAGATCGGCGCTCAGACGTCACGAGTCGGTCAGATCCAGGGTGTGTGGGTGCACCCCGACTGGCGTGGCCGTGGCCTCGGCGCCGCGGGTACCGCGGCGTTGGCGTCGGCGGTGCTGCGCAGCGGCCGGACCCCCAGCCTCTACGTCAACGATTTCAACGCCCCGGCTCGGGCGATCTACCGGCGCATCGGGTTCAGTCAGCTGGGCACGTACGCCACGGTGTTGCTGGACTGACGTTTTCGCGCCCGACATGCGCGTTGTGCACGCGACACGCCGGGCGGGCGGTATGGCACGTCGATCTCGAGGTAGCCGCCGGGGCCCGTCGTAGCTCACAATCCGGCGTAGCTCACAAAACTGTCACGGTTGCGTCTCGGTGTGCCTCCACGTCGCGGGCTAGTCACACTTCTAACATCAGCCCCAATGGCAACGCACACATCATCCGTTTCACGCTCGGCCGCGTTGTTGTCGGTGGTGGCGGTCGCAGGAGCGATGACGGCCTGCACCCCGAAGCCCAACGGCCCCGAGCCCACCGCGCAGGCGTTCTTCGCCGCGCTCGGCCGCGGCGACACCGGTGCCGCCGCCGACCTGTCCGACAAGCCCAATGACGCCCGCACCGCGATCAACCAGGCCTGGTCGGGCCTGCAGGCGACCAAGCTCGACGCGCAGGTACTCGGCTCCAAGTACACCCAGGACACCGGCAAGATCACCTACCGGTACACCTGGCACCTGCCCAAGGATCGCATCTGGGCCTACACCGGACAGCTCAACATGATCCGGCAGGACGGCCGGTGGCAAGTCCGTTGGGGCAGCACGGATTTGCATCCCAACCTGGGGGAGCACCAGAGCTTCCAGCTGCGCGCCGACCAACCGGTCCGCGCCTCGGTCAACGAACTCGGTGGCACGAATGTTCTGGTACCCGGGTACCACTACAACTACGCGCTGAACGCCCGTTCCGCGGCGGGCGAGCTGATGCGGACCTCCCGCGTGGTCGCCGACGTCCTGCGACAGTTCGACAACACCATGGACGCCCAGCGGCTCGCCGAACAGGCCAGCTCGTCCACCGGACCGCTGAACCTCATCACCCTGCGCCGCGAGGACAACGACAAGGTGTCCGGGGCGCTCGCGCACCTGCCCGGTGTGGTCATCACGCCGCAGCCCGAGATGGTGCCCACCGACCCCCGATTCGCGCCGGCGATCGTCACCGAGGTCAAGAAGCAGGTGGCCGATCAGCTGATCGGCCAGCCCGGCTGGCGCGTCGTCAGCGTCAACCAGAACGGCGCCGACATCGACGTCCTCAACGAGGTGCCGGGCAAGCCGGCGCCGTCGATCACCATCAGCCTGGACCGCAACGTGCAGAACGCCGCCCAGGACGCCGTGAACATGGTGGGCCGCAAGGCGATGATCGTCGCGATCAAGCCGTCGACGGGCGAAATCCTGGCCGTGGCCCAGAACGCGGCCGCCGACGCCGACGGCCCGACCGCCACCATGGGCCTGTACCCGCCCGGGTCGACGTTCAAGATGGTCACCGCAGGCGCCGCCATCGAAACCGACATGGCCGGGCCCAACACGCTGCTCGGCTGCCCCGGCACGATCGACATCGGGCATCGCACCATTCCGAACTACGACCGGTTCGACCTGGGCGTCGTCCCGATGTCCAGAGCCTTCGCGAACTCGTGCAACACGACGTTCGCCGAGCTGGCCAGCCGGATGCCGCCGCGCGCCCTGACGAATGCCGCCGCCCAGTACGGCATCGGCGCCGACTACCAGGTCGCCGGCATCGACACCGTCACCGGGAAGGTGCCGCCCACGGTGAACCTGGCCGAGCGCACCGAGGACGGCTTCGGTCAAGGCAAGGTCGTGGTCAGCCCCTTCGGGATGGCACTGGCAGCGGCGACCGTCGCGGCCGGAAAGACCCCGCTCCCGCAGCTGATCGAGGGCCGCCCGACGACCGTGTCCGGCAACACGGCGCCGATCACGACGAAGATGATCGACGGCCTGCGGCCCATGATGCAGCTGGTGGTGACCAACGGCACAGCCAAGGATCTGCGCGGCAGCGGCGACGTACGGGGGAAGACCGGGGAAGCCGAGTTCCAGGGCGGCTCGCACGCCTGGTTCGCCGGCTACCGCGGTGACATGGCCTTCGCGGCCCTGATCGTCGGCGGCGGTGGGTCGGAGACCGCGGTCCGCATGTGCCGGGACATGTTCAAGGGCCTGCCACCCGATTACCTGGCCTGACCGAAGGCCCCGGCCTGAGTAGCCTGTTTGGATGACCGACAGCGACGAGATCGCGGTCCTGCGCGTCTCCGACGCCGACCGCAACGGCACGCTCCGGCGGCTGCACAACGCGGTGGCTCTGGGGCTCATCGACATGGACGAGTTCTCCGAGCGGTCCGCGTTGGTCGCCCTCGCCCGTCAGCAGGCTGAGCTGGCGGTGCTGGTCGGCGACCTGCCCGCGCCCAACGCGATCGTCACGGGCTCGGCCGACCGCGTCGAACTGCGCGGTGTCATGGGGTCGCTCAAGCGGCAGGGTGAGTGGGTCGTGCCGACCCGGCTCGCGCTGGTCCGGCGCGTCGGCTCGATCGACCTGGACCTGACGCGGGCCCGGTTCGGTGGGCCCATCGTGGTGATCGAACTCGATCTCAAGTTCAGCTCGCTGGATCTTCGGTTGCCCGACGGCGCCAGCGCCTCCATCGACGACGTCGAGGTGGCCGTCGGCAGTGCCACCGACCATCGCAAGGACGCGCCCGCCGACGGCACCCCGCACGTCATCCTGACCGGGCGGGTGGTGTTCGGGTCGGTCGATATCCGCGGGCCGCGCCGGACGTGGTTCGGCCGCGGCGACCGATAACTCCGGCGCTCGCTAAGCTGGGACGATGTCTGTTCGTACTGCGCTTCGCCCCGGCGAGGTGTCCGCCACCCTGCCGGTGCCCAAGTCGATCCCGCGCCCCGAGTACGCGTGGAAGCCGACGGTGCGCGAGGGCAGCGAGCCCTGGGTGCAGACTCCCGAGGTGATCGAGAAGATGCGCGTCGCCGGCCGCATCGCTGCCCAGGCGCTCGCCGAGGCCGGCAAGGCCGTCGCACCCGGCGTCACGACCGACCACCTGGACCGGGTGGCGCACGAGTACATGCTCGACCACGGCGCCTACCCGTCGACGCTGGGCTACAAGGGTTTTCCCAAGTCCTGCTGCACCTCGCTGAACGAGATCATCTGCCACGGCATCCCCGATTCGACGGTGATCGAGGACGGTGACATCGTCAACATCGACGTCACCGCCTACAAGGACGGCGTGCACGGCGACACCAACGCCACCTTCCTGGCCGGCGACGTGTCCGAGGAGCACCGGCTGCTGGTCGAGCGCACCCACGAAGCCACGATGCGGGCCATCAAGGCGGTCAAGCCGGGACGGCAGCTGTCGGTGGTCGGCCGGGTCATCGAGTCGTACGCAAACCGGTTCGGCTACAACGTGGTTCGCGACTTCACCGGACACGGCATCGGTGAGACGTTCCACAACGGCCTGATCGTGCTGCACTACGACAAGCCCGAGGTCGACACCGTGCTGGAGCCGGGCATGACCTTCACCATCGAGCCGATGATCAACCTCGGCTCGCTCGACTACGAGATCTGGGACGACGACTGGACCGTCGCGACCGTGGACAAGAAGTGGACGGCGCAGTTCGAGCACACCCTCGTGGTGACCGAAGACGGCGCCGAAATCCTGACCCTGCCGTGATGTGACCGGAGGGGCTCTGCTGGTCGCCGGCACCACGTCGGACGCCGGTAAGTCGATGGTGGTGGCCGGGCTGTGCCGGCTGCTCGCCCGCAAGGGTGTGCGGGTGGCGCCGTTCAAGGCCCAGAACATGTCGAACAATTCGGCCGTCACGGTCGAAGGCGGCGAGATCGGGCGGGCCCAGGCGATGCAGGCCCGGGCGGCCGGGCTGGCGCCCAGCGTGCGGTTCAACCCGGTCCTGCTCAAGCCCGGCGGCGACCGGACCTCGCAGCTCGTGGTGCGCGGCGTCGTCGCCGGTACGGTGGCGGCGGGGGACTACTTCACCCGCCGGACACAGCTGGCCACCGTCGTGTCCGACGAATTGGCCTCGCTGCGAAGCGAATTCGATGTGGTGATCTGTGAAGGTGCGGGCTCGCCCGCCGAGATCAACCTGCGGGCCACCGATGTCGCCAACATGGGCCTGGCCCGCGCCGCGAACCTGCCGGTGGTCGTCGTCGGCGACATCGACCGCGGCGGGCTGCTGGCGCACCTGTACGGCACGGTGGCGGTACTGGAACCCGCGGACCAGAAACTGATCGCCGGGTTCCTCGTCAACAAGTTCCGGGGCGACCCGGCGCTGCTGGAACCCGGCCTGCGGCAACTGGAATCGCTCACCGGACGCCCGACCTACGGCGTGATCCCGTACTGCGACGACCTGTGGCTCGACGCCGAGGACTCGCTGTCGGTCACGCCACGTGGGCAGCTGGGCCGGCCGACGGCGCCGCGCGGCCGGGATGTCCTGACGGTGGCCGCCGTGCGACTGCCCCGCATCTCGAACTCCACCGACGTCGAGGCCCTCGCGTGCGAGCCGGGGGTGCACGTCCGCTGGGTCGACACCGCCGCCGAGTTGGCCGGCGCCGATGTGGTGGTGCTGCCCGGCAGCAAGGCGACCGTTTCCGACCTGAACTGGCTGCGCGAGCGTGGACTCGCCGAAGCCGCCACGGCGCATGCCCGGTCCGGTCGCGCGGTGCTCGGCGTCTGCGGCGGGTTCCAGATGCTGTGCACGACGATCCACGACACCGTCGAGTCCGGCGCGGGCCGGGTCCCCGGCCTGGGTCTGCTGGATGCCGACATCGAGTTCGATGCCGACAAGACCCTGAAACACTGGGATACGCCGTTGTACGGCTACGAGATTCACCACGGCCGGGTCGCGCGGTGCGCGGAGCCGGACTGGCTGGGAGTCGGCATCCGGCGCGGCCAGGTGTACGGCACCCACTGGCACGGGCTGCTCGACAACGACGCCGTGCGGCGGACCTGGCTCACCGAGGTCGCGACGAGCTGTGGCAAGGACGGGTTCGTCGTCGCCGACGACGTGAACGTCGCCGCGTTGCGCGACGTGCAACTCGACGTGATGGCCGATCTGCTTGCCGCACATGTGGATATCGACGCGGTGCTGAAGCTCGTCGAATCCGGTGCGCCGGCCCGGCCGGTGATCAGCAGCGTGTGCCGGTGATCAGCCCGGTTCGCCGACCGGCTCTGCCGGTGCTGTCGGTTCTACGGGCTCCTCGACCTGCTTGATGGGCCCGGTGAACCAGTTCTTCACCGACACGTGCCAGTAGATGTAGAGCAGAAACAGGACGCCACCGACCAGCAGCGGCGTGTAGTTCACGAACTTCCACTCGAAACTCGGGTCCCACGGCACGCCGCCGAGGGACGTCGGGAACATCGCGATGATCGAGGTGATCGTGATCTCGGCCAGCGCCACCGGTGCCATCCACTTGTGGTGGCCGCGCAGATTCCAACTGCCCGTGGCGAATTCATCACCGGCCCGCCAGCGGTAGTAGATCGGGACGGCGAAGCACAGGTACACCCCGACGACGCCGATGGACACGACGGCATAGAACGCCACGGGCGTGGGCGTGCCGTTGATGTCGACCTTGACCAGGGCCGGCAGCGTGAGTGCGGCGGCCACGACCGCGGTGATCGTGACGCTGTGCGTCGGCACCCGATGCTTGTTGACCTCCGACCACCACCGGTGGCCGGGCACGGCACGGTCCCGGCTGAAAGCGAACAGCATGCGGGATGCGCTGGTCTGGCAGGCGACGGCGCAGAAGAACTGGCCGGCCGTCGAGATGAACAGCACCGCCGTCGCCCAGTTCGAGCTCATCGCCTGGTTGAAGATGGCGGCCACCGCGCCGCCGCCCTTGGACACCGCATCGGAATCCTGGACCGCGAACAGGAAGGCCAGCAACAGAATCCAGCCGCCGACGGCCGAGTAGAAGATGGACCGCCAGATGCCCTTGGCAGCCGCGCCCGCCGCGCTCTTGGTCTCCTCCGACAGGTGTGCCGACGCGTCGTACCCGGTGATCGTGTACTGCGTGAGGATCACCGAGATCGGCAGCACCACGAACAGCCAACCGGCGCCCGAGGTCGCGCCGCCGAACATGCCGCTGTTGTTGATCGTCTTGGCGAAGACGTCCGAGAAACTCGCGTGGTGGCTCGGCACGAAGATCAGGATGCCGATGACGGCGGCCGCGCCGAAGACGTGCCACCACACCGAGACGTTGTTGATGATCGCCAGCAGGTGGCTGGAGAAGATGTTGATCAGCGCCGAGATGCCCAGGATGGCGACGAAGATGACGAATGTCCGGGTGAGGCTGTATCCCGCCAGCCAGTCGGCGCTGAGGGTGCCCAAGGTGAGGTCGATGAATGTCGCACAGCCGTAGGCCACCGAGGCGAGGATGGCCACCAGGCCGATGAGGTTGAGCCAGCCGGCATAGAAACCGGCCTTCGCACCGCCGAGTTTTGCTGCCCACCAATAGATTCCGCCGGAGGTCGGGAACGCCGACACCAGTTCGGACATACAGAGGCCGATGACGAGGATGAACGTCGCGACGATCGGCCAGCCCCAGGCGATGGCGGCGGGTCCGCCATTGTTCCAGCCCAGCCCGAACGAGGTGAAGCACCCCGAGAGGATGGAGATGATCGAGAACGAGATGGCGAAGTTGCTGAAGCCGGACCAGGAGCGATGCAGTTCCTGGCTGTAGCCGAGCTTGGCCAGTAGCAGCTCGTCTTCGGTGAGTGCTTCGTGTCCTTCTGGCACTGTGACCTCCTTGGGACCCCCGGATGTTGAAGAACAATAGGGTGCGTCAGGGTTTCGCGCTGGCCAACGGATGCCGCCGTTTCGGGGATGTTTCGGCCCGTTTTCAGCCGTGCAGGATGCGGTATTCCTCGATGGCGCCGGGGTGCAACGGGATTCGGCCGGTCTGGATCATCGACGGCGGCTGCAGGTACTGCAGTCCGCGGACTTCGGGCGGCATGAGTTGCGTTGCGTCGTTCGCCAATACATCGACCGCGGCCGCCGCGAGTGCGTTCGGCAGGCCGGGCCGGCACAGCAGCAGGTCGGGGGAGCCGATGGTGTACACGCTCGACGGCACGTAGGCGCCGATCGGCGCGCGCAGGAGCAGATAGGGGTAGGACGCCAGTTCTGTCATCGGTGCCACCCACGGCGTCAGGTCCAGAATGCGCAGGGGCAGCGTCTTGTCGAGCTCGGCGATGGCGGGCGTCGGGATGCCGCCGGACCAGACCAGCGCGTCGATGGTGCGGTTGCCCAGCGCGGCAACCGCCTCGTTCAGGCGCAGGTCGGCCCGCCGGACCCGATCGGTCAGATTCGCCGCACGAAAGAGCACCGTGGTGATGGCCGCGACGCCGGAACCGGACGGTCCGGTGGAAACGGTCAGTCCGGCAAGGTCATTCACCTGCCGGATGGCGGAGTGGTCGGGGACGACCAGCTGCAGATAGTTCTCGTAGACTCGCGCGACCGCCGGCGGGACGTCGGTGGGCGGCCGGGTTCGCAACTGCTGCTCGACCACGTCGGCCTGTGCGAGTGCCATGTCCGCCTGGCCCGACCGCAGTAGCTCGAGATTGTCGACGCTGCCCGCGGTGGGCATCACGGTGACCGTGATGCCGGGATACCGAACCCGGAGGCGCTGGGCGAAGATCTCGCCCACCGCCAGGTAGAGACCACCGCGATCTCCGGCGGCCAGCCGGATTGTGCCCTGGGTGTTGTTCGGCAGGCATCCCGCGGCGACCGCCGCGGCAGAGGAGGCGAGGAAAGCGCGCCGGGTCAGGGTCATGATGTGCTCGCCGGCAGGTGATAGCGGACCGCGAGACCACCGTCGGGGGACCGCTCGACCGACGCCAATCCGCCGTGTGCGGCCGCGATTTCGGTGGCGATGGCCAGGCCGAGGCCGGTGCCCTGGCTGTCGTCGTGCCCGCGCCAGAACCGGGTGGCCGCCTGCGAGACGGTGTCGGCCGGTAGGCCGGGGCCGTTGTCGCTGACGGTGAGATCGATGCCGGTGTCGGTCGGCACCGTCGACACGGTGACGGTGGTGCCCGTGCCGGAGTAGCGCAAGGCGTTGTCCAGCGCGATGTCCAAGAGTTGCTCGACATCGTGGCGCGGCATCTGGACGGCGAGGTGGGCGTGGGCGGTCTCGAAACGCAGTCGCTGGTCGTTGGGGTCTGCGGTGGTCTGCCAGAAGTCCAGCCGCTGCTCGACGACGCTGTCCAGATCTGTCGAGTCATGCACTGCCGCAACCAGACCGGAACGGTGGCTGTGGCTGGCCTCCTCGGCGCGCGCCAGGCGGAGCAACTGGGCCAGCAGGTTCTCCAACCGGTCCAGCTCCGCCGACATCGAGTCGTAGGTCGGGCGCCCCGATTCGGCGACGTGGTCTTCGAGGGTGTCGGCACGCAGCCGCACGGCGGCCAGTGGGTTGCGCAACTGGTGGGAGGCGTCGGCGATGAGCCGGCGTTGATGATCGAGCGAGGCGTGCACCGCCTGCGCCATGGCGTTGAACGCCGACGTGAAGCGCCGCAGCTCGGGCGGTCCCGACACGTGAGCCGGCTGGCCGGCGATGCCGCCGGCCATGTCCTCGACGGCCCGCTCCAGCCCGACCAGCGGCCGCAGCACCCACCGGGTCACGCTCTGCGCGGTGACGGCCGCAACCCCGAGCAAGACGATGCAGCCCGCCGCGATCCACAACCAGTCCACGGTGATGTCGTGTGCGGCGGTGGCCGGGTCGACGCCCAGGACCACCGCGCCGACCAGCTCGCCGTTCCGCCGAATTCCCTTGGCCTGCAGCATCGGTCGCCGGTCCCACGGCATGATCCGGGTCCGCGGTGCGGCGGGAGCGTCGGACAACGCCCGCTCGGCGGCCGTCGTCACCCCCGGATCGGTGACCGACAAGCCGGCGGCGGCGAGCGTCCGGCCGTCCGCGTCGACGATCAACACGCCTTCGCCGTACACCCGGTGGTAACGCTCGACCAGTTCGGTGTCGAGTGCGCCCGCGCTGGCGGCGACGTCGGCCAGCGTCGTCAGTTGCCGCTCGCGTTCGGTGTGCAGGACGTTGGTGCGGTGGTCGGCCAGGCTCAGGGCCAGCGGGATCGCCAGCGCCGCCGTCGCGATGAGCAGCAGCGTCATCAGCAGCGCGCGAACCCGCAGACCCACGTCAGTGGTCCAACCGGTAACCGAAGCCGCGCACGGTGTGCAGAGGTATTCCGGCCAGCTTGGACCGAATCTGGCCCACGAAGAAATCCAGGGATCGCGAGCGGCCCACCACGGCGGTGCCCCAGCATTCGAGCATCACCTCTTCACGGCTGACCGCCTCACCCTGACGGGCAGCCAGCGTGGCCAGGATCTGGTACTCGGTCTTGGTCAGCGCCTGCGCCTGGCCGCCCACGGTGACCTCGTGCCGGTCGCGATCGATGGTCACCGGCCCGGCCACCACCGGCGGGCGGGCGACGGGGCCGGTGCCGCGCTGCACCCGCCGCATGACGGCCTCGATCCGGGCCAGCAGCACCGCCTTTCGGACGGGCTTGACCAGGTAGTCGTCGGCCCCGGCGCGCAGCCCCAGCACCACGGCGCCGTCGCTGTCGCGCGCCGTCATGATGATGACCGGCGCGGTCGACGCGCGGCGCAGCGTCCGCAGCACGTCCAGCCCGTCCATGTCGGGCAGACCCAAATCCAGTAACACCAGGTCGCAGCCCTTGACGCGATTGAGTGCGTCGTCGCCGCGCGTGGTGTGGGTGACGGTGAGCCCGGTCTGTTCGAGGAGCTCGACGAGCGCAGCGGCGACACCCTGGTCGTCCTCGACGAGCAGCACGCGCATGGGCCGATGGTAGGGCTCGTGGTCGGTGAACCCCCTGATTTCGCGCTGAATCTGAGGATCGTGCAAGGAAAGGCCCGGCGCGGCCCGTGGAGTATTCCGGTGGACGCGGTGCGCGGAAACCATGTGCTCATCAACAGACATGAGGAGGTCACGATGTACCAGAACACCCATTTCGCCAAGGCGACGGTCTCCGTCGTGGCCGGCGCATTGGTCGCCCTCGGAACCCTCGGGTCTGCCTCGAGCCCAACCGGATTCGCGCCGGCATCGGACCCGGTGGCGACCGGCCACTCCTGCGATGTCGTGGTCGTGGCGCACACGCTGTGCCAGGGCGGGCAGCACCGCCACGGCACGTCGCCCACGGTCGGCCGGGCCTACTGGGACCTCAACTCGCGGCCGACGGCCTGAGCGACGACGGAACGGAGAAAACCATGAACGTTGTCAGCGTGGTAGCCGAGATCGGAATGGCGGACGCCGCCGACAGTGATTCCTCGTGGGTGCCGATGCTCGTGTCCCTCTTGGTCGTCGGGTCGATCCTCGGAATGCACATCTTCGCGGCCTGGCGCTCGCGCCGCCGTCGGGCAGCGCGCCGCCTTCGTGCGGGCGGACGCGGTGCCGCGGCCTATGGCGTGGGCGCGGGTTCCGACGGCGGGTGGGGCGCCGGATTCTTGGACGGCGGTGGCTCGAGCGGCTGCGGTTGCGGGGGCGGCGGTGGTTGCGGTGGTGGAGGTTGCGGGGGCGGCGGTGGTTGCGGGGGCGGCGGTGGTGGCGGCTGCTGAATATCGGTACCTGCGGTCCGGTTACGTTCGCTACGGTGGCGTCATGCCAATCATCCCGACCGTCGACGGTTTCGGCGCCACCGTCGACGTGTCTGGCCCCGACGCCGCCACGACAGTCGTCATGCTCACGACCAAGCAGGCGACGAGCGCCTTGTGCGAGCTGCTCCACACCGCTTCGCTGCGCACCGTGGTGATCGAGGCCGATGACCGGCTGACCGTGAATTCGGTTGTCGGCATTCTGGATACGCTCGGGGTGAAGTGGGCGCTGTTGTTCGCCGACCGCAGCGCGGGCGAGCTGGCCTGGCGGCTGGCGGCCACTCGTCTGGACCGGTTCACCGCCCTGGTGGCCGTCGACGGCAGCCATCCGCGGGCCGACGGGGAGTCGGGCGACGGGTGCCCGCCGGTGGAGATCAACACCACCGTCGTCGTAACCAGCGCCGATGCCCGTGCGCGGGCGCAGGCCGGACAACGCTTCATCTACGGCGAGTTCCGCTTGGCCGAGCTCATGGGCCGGCGCAGTGCCGAGGAGTTCACCGCCCAGGTGGCCAACGAGATCGTGCTGCGCAGCAGTACCTGGTGACCGGCCGCTGGGGCGAGCGAAGCGACGGGATCTGCCGCTGGGGCGAGCGAAGCGACGGGATCTGCCGCTGGGGCGAGCGAAGCGACGGGATCTGCCGCTGGGGCGAGCGAAGCGACGGGATCTGCCGCTGGGGCGAGCGAAGCGACGGGATCTGCCGCTGTCGGTCCCGGCCGATATCGTGACGACATGGAAGGCACGGACTCGACGGCCGGGCTAGCGCTCGCGCCCCACGAGGTGCTTCGTGCCTTCAACGCCCAGACGCTGGCCCGCGGCGAGACCTACGCCAACCAGGGACGCGTGGTGGCCGCGAGGTATGACGCGGTCGACGGGACGCTCACCGGCTCGTGCCTCGGTTCGAAGTCCGAGTACTACGACGTCGAAGTGGCGTTGTCGGGTCCCCGTACCGGCCTCGAGATCGAGTACACGGTCTGCACCTGCCCGGTGGGGCGCTACTGCAAGCATGCGGTCGCGCTGCTGTTGGCGGCGATCCCGAGCGCACCTGACCGGGCGGCCCCAAAACGCTGGCAAGTGGTGCTGGGTTCGCTGCTGGACGAGATGACCGACGCCGATACCGACGCCGCCGGTAAGTCGTTGGCCCTGGAATTCGGGATGCTGCCGGCGGGCCGGTACCACACGACGCCCATCGCGACGCTCCGGACGTTGACGGTCGGCAAGCGCGGAAACTGGATCAAGAGCGGCATCAGCTGGCGGCGCCTGTTCGACATGGCCGACCCGGGTGAGTTCGACCGGGACCAGTACAGCGCGCTGCGGGCGCTGGTGCTCGCGGTGCCCGGTTACTACCCGTACAGCAGCGACCAGTTGGTGCTTTCCGCTGTGGGACAGAGCTTTTGGACCGATCTGGACCTGGCGGTCGAGGCCGGCGTCACGCTCGTCCCCGGAGCGGGAATCCGGGCGGTGGAGCTTGCCAAGGACGTCCAGTTGCGGCTGGACTTCACCGTCTCCGACACCGGCGGTGCGCAGATGTCGACGGTGCTCGTGGTCGACGGCGAACCACGGTCGCCCGAAGGCGTCGGGCTGGTGGGCGCACCCACGCCACACGGCATCCATCAATTGGTGGACGGCATCCTGCATCTCGGGGCCTTCGCGCCGGTGCCCGGGCCCACGCTGCTCAAGTTGATCGCGAACGACGAGAAGGTACAGATTCCGCCCGAGGCGCTGTCGGAGTTCGCGGTGGACGTGCTGCCGCGGCTGCGCCGGACGGTGCCCGTCGACATGCCGGAGGGCCTGTTCGCCGAACCCGACATCGCGGGGCCGTGGCCCGTACTCAGCATCACGGCCGACGAGGTTGACGGCCGCGTGAAGTGGCGCACCCGCTACGAGGTGAACGGGCGCCGTCAGGAGTTCGACGCGGCGGGCGTCACGCGCACGAGCGGTATCCGGGACAACGCTGCCGAGGATGCGATGTGGCGGGCGATCGCACCGGCGCTGGAACTGATTTCGGGACTGTCGGCGCAGGACGACCCGCTGGCCTCGCTGTTGCTGTCGCGCCGGCTGTCCCTGCCGCAGATCGCGGTGCTGTGCCATGAGGTGCTGCCGCAGCTCGCCGGGTACGAACAGCTGATCGTCGAAATCGACGAGCGGGCCGCGGCATTCCGGCGCTCGGTCGCCGGCGCGCAACTCGGGTTCGGCACCGCGTCCTCCGACGATGCGCCGGCGCAGGACTGGTTCGACCTGCACATCACCATCGATGTCGACGGCTACCCCGTGGCGCTGTCGTCCGTCATCGCCGAATTGGCGTCGGGCGCCACCCACATGCTGCTGTCGAACGGGGTCTACTTCCGGCTCGACACCCCGGAACTGCTGCGGCTGCGGGCCCTGATCGAGGAAGCCCAGGCGCTGGGGGAGCTCGACGGCGACCGGGTGAACGCGTCGTCGCTGAACGCGACATTGTGGGACGAGCTGCTGGGCCTCGGCGTCGTCGACCGGGAACTGGCGCAGTGGCGCGACAACATGGCGCGGCTGGCCGCGGCGCAGCCGCCCGTTCCGGTGTCCCCGCCCGCCGGACTGCAGGCCGAGCTGCGCGACTACCAGCGTGACGGGCTCAATTGGCTGGCGTTCCTGTGGGACAACGGACTCGGCGGTGTGCTGGGCGACGACATGGGCCTGGGCAAGACGGTCCAGACCCTGGCCCTGATCAGCCGCGCCGTCGAGCAGGGCGCGGGGAAGTTTCTGGTCGTCGCGCCGACCAGCGTGGCATCCAACTGGGCCGCGGAGTGCGCGAAGTTCGCGCCGGGGCTCACCACCGTCGTCGTATCGAGTACCGAAGCCCGCGGCGCGGTGCCCATCGCCGAGCAGGTCGCCGCGGCCGACATCGTCGTCACGACCTACACGCTGCTGCGGATCGACAACGACAAGTATCGGGAAATCGCTTGGGCCGGAATGATTCTCGACGAGGCGCAATTCGTCAAGAACCATCACAGCAAGACGCACCAGTGCGCGCGCCGCCTCGATGCGCCGTTCAAACTGGCCATCACCGGCACCCCGATGGAGAACAACCTGATGGAGCTGTGGTCGCTGTTGTCCATCACGGTGCCCGGTCTGTTTCCCAGCCCCAAGATTTTCGAACGCTACTTCCGCAGGCCCATCGAGTCCGACGGCGAACCCGGGCGCCTGGCGCTGTTGCGACGGCGGATCAAGCCGGTGTTGTTGCGCCGCACCAAGGATCAGGTCGTCAAGGAGCTGCCGCCGAAGCAGGAGCAGGTACTGGCCATCGAACTGTCGGCCAAACACCGGAAGATCTACGACACCCGGCTGGCGCGCGAGCGACAGAAGGTGCTCGGCCTGCTGGGGGAGTGGGAGAAGAACCGCTTCCAGATTTTCCGGTCGCTCACCCTGCTGCGGCAGCTCAGCCTGCATCCCGGGCTCGTCGATGCCGAGACCATGGAGGCCGGCTCCACCAAGGTCGATTTCCTGATCGAACAACTGGACCAGTTGGTCGCCGAGGACCACAGCGCGCTGGTGTTCAGCCAGTTCACCGGCTTTCTGGCGATATTGCGCGGCCGCCTGGATGCCGCCGGGATCGAGTACAGCTACCTGGACGGGTCGGTGGACGCGCGGAGCCGGGCGCAGGCCATCGACGACTTCAGCGCCGGCCGGACCAAGGTGTTCCTGATCAGTCTCAAAGCCGGCGGTTTCGGACTCAACCTCACCGCTGCCGACTACTGCTTCCTGTGCGACCCATGGTGGAGCCCGGCTGCCGAGGCGCAGGCCGTCGACCGCGCACACCGCATCGGCCAGCAGCGCCCGGTGAACGTCTACCGGCTGGTGTCCGAGAACACCATCGAGGAGAAGGTGATCGCTCTGCAGGAACGCAAGCGCGCGCTGTTCGCCGCGGTCATCGACGACGGCGACATGTTCGGCACCGCAATCACCGCCTCCGACATTCGCGAACTACTCGGCTGAGGGAGACTGGACCGCATGCGGCTTTCGTTGTCGGGTCAGGATTGGGGGCGGCTGTCGGCGATGTTCGGCGTCATCGCCGCGCTGCACGTCATCGGCTGGGGGACCTTGATCCTCGTCGTCGTGCCGGAACGTCACACCGTCGGCGGGACGGCGCTCGGCATCGGGATCGGCCTCACGGCGTACACCCTGGGCCTGCGGCACGCGTTCGACGCCGACCACATCGCGGCGATCGACAACACCACCCGCAAGCTCATGGCCGACAACGCCCTGGCTCCTCACGCACGTGGCAGTCGGCCGCTCAGCGTGGGATTCTTCTTCTCCCTTGGGCATTCGACCATCGTGTTCGGCCTGGCGCTGCTGCTGTCGCTGGGCATCACGTCGATCGTCGGTCCGCTGCAGGACGATTCGTCGATGCTGCACCGGTACACCGGGCTCATCGGCGCCGGCGTCTCGGGCTTCTTTCTGTACCTGATCGCCGCCATCAATGTCGTTGTCCTGGTCGGCATCCTGCAGGTGTTCATGCGGATGCGCCGCGGTGAGTACGACGAGGCCGCACTCGAACATCAACTCAACAATCGCGGGTTCATGAACCGCATCCTGCGCCGGTTCACCCGCGCCATCAGCAAGCCGTGGCAGATGTACCCGTTGGGCGCGCTGTTCGGCCTCGGCTTCGACACCGCGACCGAGGTGGCGCTGCTGGTGCTGGCCGGAACCGGCGCCTCGGCCGGATTGCCGTGGTACGCAATCCTTTGTCTGCCGGTGCTCTTCGCGGCCGGGATGAGCCTGCTGGATACCATCGACGGCGCGTTCATGAACGTCGCGTACGGCTGGGCGCTGGCCCGGCCGGTGCGCAAGGTCTACTACAACCTCACCATCACCGGACTGTCCGTCATGGTGGCACTCGTGATCGGCACCATCGAGCTGCTCGGGTTGCTGGCCGAGGAGCTGGGCTGGTCCGGTGGCGTCTGGGCCTGGATCGGCGGAATCGACCTGAACACCGTCGGATTCGGCATCGTCGGGCTGTTCGTCGTCACCTGGGTGGTGGCGCTGCTGGTGTGGCGGTGGGGCCGGATCGAGGAGAAGTGGACGGCCCGGCTCAGCCCGGCCGACGGCTAGATCAAGCCCAGCAGCGCGTTTTCGATCACCTCGGGAAGCGCCGGGTGAATCCAGTACTGACCGCGGGCGACGTCCTGTGCCGTCTGCCCGAATGACATCGCCTGAATCAGCGGCTGAATCAGTGACGACGCCTGATAACCCATCAGGTGCGCGCCCAGAATCCGGCCGGTGCCGCGCTCGCCGATCAGTTTGACGATGCCCGTCGTGTCCTCCATGGCCCAGCCGTACGCGGTGTCGCCGTAGTCCTGCACCTTGACCACGACGTCGAAACCGGCTGCCCGCGCCTCGGCTTCGTTCATGCCGACCATCGCGACCTGCGGATCGGTGAACACCGCGGCGGGCACGAACCGGTGGTCGCTGGCCACCAGCTCGCCGTCCCAGTCGCGCAGTAGGTTCTCCTTCACCGTCCGCGCCTCGTGATTGGCCACGTGCTTGAGCTGGTGGTGCGACGACACGTCACCCAGCGCGAAAATCCCACGCGCCGTGGTGCGTTGGAACTCGTCGACGACGACGTAGCCGTCGTCGTCGAGGCTCACCCCGGCCAGCTGCACGTCGAGCAGGTCGCCGTTGGGCACCCGGCCCGTCGCGACCAGCAGGGCGTCGGCGCGCAGGGTCTCGCCGTCGTCGAACTCGAGCACGACGCCGTCACCGTCGCGCTGTGCGCTGACGACGTTCTCCTGCGTGCGCAGGTCCCATTTCTTGCCCACCACGGCGCTGAACCGCCGGCAGATCTCCTCGTCGCAGCGGCGGAGCAGCCGATCGCCACGCAGGACGATCGTCACCTTCGATCCGAGTGCCGAGAACACATGCGCGAACTCCACCGAGATGAAGCCGCCGCCGATGATCACCAGATGCTCGGGCAGCGCCGGGATGCGCATGATGTCGTCGCTGGTGAAGTAGGGGACGCCGGAGCCGGCGATGGTCGGGGGAATCCAGCTGCGAGAGCCCGCGGCGATGACCACCCGGTCGGAGCTGAATTCGTCGCCGTCGGCGGTCCGCAATGTGTAGGTGCCGTCGGGCAGCGTCGGCCCGAAGCGGGTGTGGCTGCCGTAGACCGTGATGTTCGGCAGGCCGCGGCGGTAGTCCTCGCCACCGGCCGCGATCGGGTCGATGCGGCCGAAGACGCGCTCGACGATGTCCGGCCAGCGCACCCCGTCGATGTGCGAGTCGACGCCGAAGGTGGCGCTGTGCCGGATGGTCTGGGCCACGTCGGCGGCGTAGACGAACATCTTGGTGGGGATGCAGCCGACGTTCAGGCAGGTGCCCCCGAACTTGCCCTGCTCGCAGATGGCGACCTTCAGGCCGTCGTACCGCTCGTCGAGCACGCTGTTGCCCGAGCCGGTTCCGATGATGGTCAGGTCGTAGTGCTCCATGACGTCAGGCCTGTTCGTGTTGGGTGGTGCGGGAGACCGCTTGGGGGAGATACCAATCCAGCCAGTGGTTCAGCTCGTCGAACGCGACGGCACGTGGCGCCGGCAGTGACAGGAAGACGTCGTGTTTGGCGTCGGTGACCGGGACGACGGTGCTGCGGTTGCCGACACAGCCCGCCCACCGGGCGATCTGGCTGACGTCCAGCACGGCGTCGCCGCGCTCCATCCCGGCCGCCGTGGTGGTCTCGGCGACGGTGTGGTCCGACCGCAGGATCAGGTTCGGCACCCCGACGTCGAGGCCGCGATGCAGCTGCAGTTGTCCCCGGCGGATGGCGTTGATCCAGCCGACGGTGACCGGGAAGCCGCCCAACGGTTTCCAGTCGAGGTTGTAGTCGAACTCGCCGCCGTGGTCGCGGTGCAGGCTTGTGCCGTAGCCGCCCTCGGTGGGCTTGCGGATCACCGCCAGTTTGCGGATGCGAGCCAGGGCCCGCAGCGTGCCGGACACCGGCGCCGAACGCAGTGCGGCCGGCCCGTGCAGATCGAAGAACGGGCTGTTGAGGATCAGGCCCGTCACCCGGTGCGTCCCCAGCGCGCTGTCGCGGCGCAGGCGGTCGGTGAAGAGCGTCGCGATCAGTCCGCCGGCGGAGTGGCCGTACAGGCACACCCGCGCGCCGGCGGTGTCCGCGCCGATGAGCTGCAGCGCCCGACGGAGTTCGCCGTAGTACGACGCCAGATCGGTGGTGAAGTGCGGGGTCTGCCCGGGACGCCGCGAGCGCCCGCATTTGTGCAGGTCGATGGCGTAGAACGCGATGCCGCGGCTGGCGAAGTGATCGGCGAGCTCGGTGTGGAAGAAGTAGTCGGTGTAGCCGTGGACCACCAGCACGGCGTGCTCGGCGCGGCCGGGCTGACCGCGCCGCACGACGGTGGCGACCAGGTCACCTTCGCCGTCGGGGTCGGGACCCAGTGCGATGGTCTGCTGCCAGTACCCGGGCAGCACGTCCGGCTGCCACTCGGGTTGTCCCTGTGGCTCCTGCGGCGTCACGGGCTCAACACTAACTGCGACGAACATCATGGTCGATGGGAGGAGATAGCGCGTCGGCGGCGAAACCGGTCGCGATAACCTTGAGCACCGAGCAACCGTCAATACCGGCGGGTAACCCGAGTACGAAGGACGAGCGATCACGTGTCGAATGCAAACGTAGCTGGGAGCGCACAGACCGACGTCGTCCTCGTGGGCGCGGGGATCATGAGCGCGACCCTCGGCGCACTGATCCGGCTGCTCGAGCCGGAGTGGTCCATCACCATGATCGAGCGCCTCGACGGCGCCGCCGCCGAGAGCAGCGATCCGTGGAACAACGCGGGCACCGGCCACTCGGCGCTGTGCGAGCTGAACTACACGCCGCAGAACTCCGACGGCACCATCGACATCAAGAAGGCCGTCAACGTCAACGAGCAGTTCCAGGTGACGCGCCAGTTCTGGGCGTACGCCGTGGAGAACGGTGTCCTGCCCGACGTCAAGAGCTTCCTGAACCCCATCCCGCACGTCAGCTTCGTGCACGGTGCCGACAGCATCGACTACCTGCGCAAGCGGCGCGAGACGCTGGTGACCAACCCGCTGTTCTCCACCATGGAGTACATCGACGACAAGGACGAGTTCGCCCGCCGGCTGCCGTTCATGGCCGAACAGCGCGACTTCAGTGACCCGGTCGCACTGAACTGGACCACCGACGGCACCGACGTCGACTTCGGTTCGCTGTCCAAGCAGCTCATCGGGTTCGCCGCGCAGCGCGGCATGGAGACGCTGTTCGGGCACGAGGTGACCAACCTCAGCAAGCAGTCCGACGGCAGCTGGAAGCTGAACGTCGTGAACCGGCGCACTGGCGACCGGCAGAAGATCAACGCCAAGTTCGTGTTCCTCGGCGCCGGTGGCGGTGCGCTGCACCTGCTGCAGAAGGCCGGTATCCCGGAGGCCAAGGGCTTCGGTGGCTTCCCGGTCGGCGGCGCGTTCCTGCGCACCGACAACCAGGACCTGACGGTCAAGCACCAGGCCAAGGTGTACGGCCAGGCATCGGTCGGCGCCCCGCCGATGTCGGTGCCGCACTTGGACACCCGCATCATCAACGGCCAGTCGTGGCTGCTGTTCGGGCCGTTCGCCGGCTGGTCGCCGAAGTTCCTCAAGCAGGGCTCGATCACCGACCTGCCGTTGTCGGTCAAGCCCAACAACCTCGCGTCGATGCTCGGCGTCGGCGTCACCGAACTGGGCCTGGTGAAGTACCTGCTCGAGCAGCTGGCCCTCAGCGAGGGTGAGCGCGTCGATTCGCTGCGCGAATTCGCCCCCAGCGCAGTCGATTCCGACTGGGAGCTGGATGTCGCGGGACAGCGCGTGCAGGTGATCCGCCGCAAGGGCATCGGTGGCGTGCTGGAGTTCGGCACCACGGTCCTGACCGCCGAGGACGGCCGGATCGCCGGTCTGCTCGGTGCGTCGCCGGGTGCCTCCACCGCGGTGCCGGCCATGATCGAGGTGCTCGAGCGCTGCTTCGGCGACCGCTACCAGACCTGGCTGCCCAAGCTCAAGGAGATGGTGCCGTCGCTGGGCGTGAGCCTGTCGGGCGAACCCAAGCTGTACCGCGAGGTGTGGGACTGGGGGACCAAGGTACTCAAGCTCGACCAGCCGGCCTGAAGCCGGGGGGTCGGATGAGCGTCGCGCCGAGGCGCAGCTGGGCCAAGGATCTCGATGCCGCAACACTTTACGAGCTGCTGAAGTTGCGGGTCGAGGTCTTCGTGGTCGAGCAGGCGTGCCCGTACCCCGAACTCGACGGTCGCGACCTGTTGGCGGAGACCCGGCACTTCTGGCTGGAAAGCCCTGACGGACAAGTCATCTCGACGCTGCGGCTGATGGAGGAACATCCCGGCGGGGAGAAGGTGTTCCGCATCGGGCGGGTGTGCACCAAACGTAGCGACCGCGGGCAGGGCCACACCCTCCGGTTGATGCAGGCGGCCCTGGCCGAGGTGGGCACCTACCCCTGCCGGATCGACGCCCAGACCTATCTCGAGGACATGTACGCCCGCCACGGATTCGTCCGCGACGGTGAGGAATTTCTGGAGGACGGCATACCGCATGTGCCGATGATCAGACCGGGTCTGGGAGCGGGGCAGCAGTAGTGACCTATCCGTTCAGCGCGCTGGTGGGCCAGGACCAGCTCCGGCTGGCGCTCATCCTGTGCGCGGTGCGTCCCGATATCGGCGGCGTGCTGATCCGCGGCGAGAAGGGCACGGCGAAATCGACCGCGGTGCGTGGTCTGGCCGAAGTGCTGGCCGCCGTGGACGCCGAAGCCCGCCTGGTGGAGCTGCCCATCGGCGCCACCGAGGACCGCGTGGTCGGATCGATCGATCTGCAGAAGGTGTTGCGGGACGGCGAACATGCCTTCTCGCCCGGTCTGCTGGCCCGCGCGCACGGCGGTGTGCTCTACGTCGACGAGGTGAACCTGCTGCACGACCATTTGGTCGACGTGCTGCTGGATGCCGCCGCGATGGGCCGGGTGCACATCGAGCGCGACGGTGTCTCGCATTCGCACGAGGCGCGATTCATGTTGGTGGGCACCATGAATCCCGAGGAGGGCGAGCTGCGTCCGCAGCTGCTCGACCGCTTCGGACTCACCGTCGACGTCTACGCCTCCCGGGACGTCGACGTCCGGGTCGAGGTGATCCGGCGCCGCATGTCGTACGAGGCCGACCCGGCCGGTTTCGCCGAGCGGTACGCCGTCGACGACGCCGAGCTGGCCGGCCGGATCGCCAAGGCCCGCGCCGCGGTGGCATCGGTGTCGTTGCCGGACAACGAGTTGCGCCGGATCGCAGCGCTGTGTGCGGCCTTTGACGTCGACGGCATGCGCGCCGATCTGGTGGTGGCCCGCACGGCGGTCGCCCACGCGGCGTGGCGCGGCGCGTCGGCGGTGGATGCGGAAGACGTCCGGGTCGCCGCGGAACTCGCGCTGCCGCACCGGCGCCGTCGGGACCCCTTCGACGATCCTGGTCTGGACCCGCAGCAGCTCGACGATGCCATGGCGCAGGCCGAAGCCGAATCGCAGTCCCAGTCGGAGCCGGATCCCGATCCCGACCCACCGGGCGGCGGGATTTCCGCAGACAGCTCGGAAGAGGCGGCGCCGCAAGGAAACTCGGCCGGACCCGGCAGCGCATCGCGGCCCAGTGCGCCGCCGTCGGCGACGTTCCGGACCCGTGCGCTGGTCGTGCCCGGCGTCGGGGAGGGTGCCCCCGGCCGGCGGTCGCGGGCGCGCAACCGCACCGGCACCCCGATCTCGGCGACCGACGACGCCCAGGCCGGGCACGGCGTGCATGTCTTCGGCACGCTGCTCGCCGCGGCCGACCGCCGGCCGCAAGCCGGGCGCCTGCACGTGGCTCCCACCGACGTCCGTCACGCGATTCGCGAAGGGCGCGAAGGCAATCTGGTGATCTTCGTGGTCGACGCCTCGGGCTCCATGGCTGCGCGGGACCGCATGTCCGCAGTCAGCGGAGCGACGCTGTCATTGCTGCGGGATGCCTACCAACGCCGCGACAAGGTCGCCGTCGTCACCTTCCGTGGCGCCGAGGCCACGCTGCTGTTGCCGCCGACGTCGTCGGTGCACATCGCGAGCCGGCGCCTGGCCCGTTTCGACACCGGTGGGAAAACGCCACTGGCGCAAGGGCTTCTGGCCGCGCGGGACGTGGTGCTGCGCGAGAAGACGCGGGACCGGGCCCGTCGTCCGCTGGTGGTCGTGCTGACCGACGGTCGCGCCACGGGTGGGCCCGATCCGCTGGGCCGGACCCGGACGGCCGCCGGACTCCTCGTCGCCGAGGGTGCGGCCGCCGTCGTCGTCGATTGCGAAACCTCTTACATTCGACTGGGATTGGCGCAGCAGCTCGCGGGCCAGCTCGGTGCGCCCGCCGTGCAACTGGCGCAGCTGCGCGCCGACAACCTGGCCCGTGTGGTCCGGGCCGGGCAAGCCGCAGCGTAAGAGAACAGCAGGAAGAACGTCATGCCACAAGGACAACCGCTCGTCGTCCCCAACGACGGACTGACCACCAAGGCGCGCCGTAATGCGCCGATCCTGGCGGTACACACCGGCCCGGGCAAGGGAAAGTCCACTGCCGCCTTCGGGATGGCGCTGCGCGCCTGGAATCAGGGCTTCGACATCGCGGTGTTCCAGTTCGTCAAGAGCGCCAAGTGGAAGGTCGGGGAGGAAGCGGCGTTCCAGACGCTCGGCCGCCTGCACGACGAGCAGGGCGTCGGGGGACCGGTGCAGTGGCACAAGATGGGCTCGGGCTGGTCGTGGACCCGCAGGCAGGGCTCCGACGAGGATCACGCCGCCGCGGCCGTCGAAGGCTGGGCCGAGATCTCGCGCCGGCTGGCCGCCGAGCAGCACGATTTCTACGTGCTCGACGAGTTCACGTATCCGCTCAAGTGGGGCTGGCTGGACATCGACGAGGTGGTGACGACGCTGACCGAGCGCCCCGGCACCCAACACGTCGTCATCACCGGTCGCGACGCCCCGCCGCAGCTCCTCGACGCCGCCGATTTGGTGACCGAGATGACCAAGGTCAAGCACCCGATGGACGCCGGCCGCAAGGGCCAGCGCGGCATCGAATGGTGAAAGTGTCGCTGACGAGCAGACGTAAAACTGTCAGTTTCCGCACGAAAACGACAGTTTTGTGTCTGCTCGCGGGGGAAAAGTGACCACCGGCACCGCCACCGCCGGCGCTGCCGTCCCGGCGGTCGTGATCGCGGCACCTGGGTCGGGCAGCGGCAAGACCACTGTGGCCACCGGGCTGATGGGTGCCCTGCGCCGCGCCGGCTACACGGTGAGCGCCGCGAAGGTCGGCCCCGACTTCATCGATCCGGGCTATCACGCCCTGGCCACCGGCCGGCCGGGCCGCAACCTGGACCCGGTCCTCGTCGGCGCCGACCTGATCGGTCCGCTCTACCGGCACGGCAGCGCGGGTGCCGACGTCACCGTCATCGAAGGCGTCATGGGCCTGTTCGACGGCCGGATCACCGATCAGCCGATGTCCCCGGCGCCCGGGTCGACCGCCCACGTCGCCGGGCTGCTCGGCGCACCGGTGGTGCTGGTCGTCGACGCCCGGGGGCAGAGCCAGAGCATTGCCGCACTGCTGCACGGCTTTTCGACGTTCGACCGAGCTGTGCGGATCGCCGGGGTGATCCTCAACAAGGTGGGCTCACCGCGGCACGAAGAGGTGCTGCGGCAGGCCTGCGAGCAAGCGGGCATCCCGGTGTTCGGTGCCATCCCGCGCAACAGCGGTCTGGAGATTCCGTCGCGGCACCTCGGCCTCGTCACCGCCGTCGAGCACGGCCGCCGGGCGCATGAGGCCGTCGACGTCATGACCGAGCTCGTCGCCCGCCACGTCGACATCGAAGCGGTGGCCCGGTGTGCCGGGATCGGCGCACTCGCACCGCAGTGGGCTCCCGAGCTGGAGTCCGGTCCGCCCGCGACCGTCGCGCTCGCCGCCGGCAAGGCCTTCAGTTTCGGGTACGCCGAGCACGCCGAACTCCTCGAGATGGCGGGCGCCCGGGTCGTGGCCTTCGATCCGCTCACCGACCCGCTGCCGGACGGCACGCAGGCGCTCGTCATACCGGGCGGTTTCCCCGAGCAGTTCACCGCGGAACTGTCGGCCAATGCCGTTGTCCGCGAACAGATTGCCGCGCTGGCGGCCGCCGGCGCACCGGTGCATGCCGAGTGTGCCGGCCTCACCTACCTGGTCGACGACCTCGACGGGCACCCGATGTGCGGCGTGCTGCCGGGTTCGGCGCGCTTCACCGAGCGGCTGACCCTGGGGTACCGGGATGCCGTGGCGATGGTCGACTCCAGCATGCACGCCGCGGGGGAGCGCGCCACCGGTCACGAATTTCACCGCACCACAGTCGAATTCGCCGAGCAGCAGCCGCCGGCGTGGGTTTTCCGGGGCGCCGGGCAGGCCACCGTGCACGACGGGGCCGTCCGCGGCGGCGTGCACGCCGGCTACCTGCACACCCATCCGGCTGCGCATCCGCACTCGGTGCGTCGGTTCGTATCGGCGGCAACTAAACTCGCCGGGTGATACTGCGCACGCGAGGAGCAAAATGACGTCCCAGCATGCCTACCTCGTGGGGCTGCATCTGTCCGGCAAGAAGGTCGTGGTCGTGGGTGCCGGCAGCGTCGCCCAGCGCCGCTTGCCGTTGCTCATCGCCAGTGGCGCCGACGTCCACGTCGTCGCGCCCGCCGCCACCCCGGTGGTCGAAGCACTCGTCGACAACCCCGACGGCACCGGCATCAACCTCACCTCGCGGGAATTCCAGACCGACGATCTGGACGGCGCCTGGTACGTGCTGGCCGCGACCGACGACGAGGCCGTCAACGCCGCGGTGGTCGCGGAGGCAGACCGTCGCCGTATCTTCTGCGTCCGCGCCGACGCGGGCCTGGAGGGGTCGGCGGTGACCCCGGCGTCCTTCGAATACGACGGCCTGACGGTCGGCGTGGTGGCCGGCGGCGAACACCGGCGCTCGGCGGCGCTGCGCACCGCCATCCATGAGGCGCTGCAGCGCGGCGCCATCGGCGACGCCTCCGAACCCGACAGCTACAGCGGTGTGGCGCTCGTCGGCGGTGGCCCGGGGGACCCCGAGCTGATCACCGTCCGCGGCCGCCGACTGCTGGCCCATGCCGACGTCGTGGTGGCCGACCGGCTGGCCCCGCAGGAGCTGCTCGCCGAACTCGGCCCGCACGTCGAGGTGATCGACGCCGCCAAGATTCCGTACGGCCGGGCGATGGCCCAGGACGCGATCAACGCCGTCCTGATCGACCGGGCCAAGGACGGCAAGTTCGTGGTCCGGCTCAAAGGCGGCGACCCGTTCGTCTTCGCGCGCGGTTATGAAGAGGTGCTGGCGTGCGCCGACGCGGGCATTCCGGTCACCGTCGTACCCGGTGTGACCAGTGCCATAGCCGTTCCGGCCCTCGCCGGTGTTCCCGTCACCCACCGGGCCGTGACCCATGAGTTCGTGGTGGTCAGCGGGCACGTCGCGCCGGGACACCCGGAATCGTTAGTGAATTGGGACGCACTGGCCGCGATGCGCGGCACGATCGTGTTGCTGATGGCCGTCGAGCGCATCGAACTTTTCGCCAAGGTTCTGCTGCAAGGCGGCCGACCTGCGGAAACACCGGTGCTGGTGGTTCAACATGGGACGACGGCGGCGCAGCAGACGCTGCAGACCACGCTTGCCGATGCGGCGGAGGACATCCGTTCGGAGGGCATCCGACCCCCCGCGATCATCGTGATCGGGGATGTGGCGGCCTTCGCAGGGTTAAAGAAATCTTAAGATTACTGTAAGGTAGCTTTCCATGACGGCTCTCAACGACGCTGAGCGCACCGCCATGGCACACAGCCGCCGCGAACCGCTCACGATTCACGTGGGGCAGACCGAGGACGAACGAAAGAGCTGGTATCCAGCTTGGCTTCCGTCCCCCCGCTTCCTTTCCGCGGTCATCGCCATCGGTGGCATGCAGCTGCTGGCCACGATGGACAGCACCGTCGCCATCGTTGCCCTTCCTAAGATTCAGGACGAGCTCGGCCTTTCCGATGCCGGCCGCAGCTGGGTGATCACTGCTTATGTGCTGACCTTCGGTGGTCTGATGCTGCTCGGTGGCCGCCTCGGCGACACCATCGGCCGCAAGCGCACCTTCATCGTCGGTGTCGCGCTCTTCACCATCGCTTCCATCCTGTGCGGTGTCGCGTGGGACGAGACGACCCTGGTCATCGCCCGGCTGCTGCAGGGTGTCGGTTCGGCGATCGCCTCGCCGACCGGCCTGGCGCTCGTCGCCACCACCTTCCCGAAGGGCCCGGCCCGCAACGCCGCAACCGCGATCTTCGCGGCCATGACCGGCGTCGGCTCGGTGATGGGCCTCGTCGTCGGCGGCGCGCTGACGGTGTTCTCGTGGCGCTACGCGTTCCTGGTGAACGTGCCGATCGGCCTCGTCATGATCTACCTGGCCCGCACCACCCTGACCGAGACGTCCCGCGAGCGCATGAAGCTCGACGCGGCCGGCGCCATCCTGGCGACGCTGGCCTGCACCGCGGCGGTGTTCGGCTTCTCGATGGGCCCGGAGAAGGGCTGGATGTCCCCGCTGACGCTGGGCTCCGGCGCCGCGGCGGCCGTGCTGTTCCTGGCGTTCCTGTTCGTCGAGCGCAGCGCTGAGCACCCCGTCGTTCCGTTCAGCCTGTTCCGGGACCGCAATCGCGTGGCCACCTTCGCCGCGGTCTTCCTGGCCGGTGGCGTGATGTTCACGCTGACCGTCCTGATCGGCCTGTACGTGCAGGACATCATGGGCTACAGCGCGCTGAAGGCCGGCATCGGCTTCATCCCGTTCGTCATCGCGCTCGGCATCGGTCTGGGCCTGTCGTCGCAGCTGGTGGCGATGTTCTCGCCGCGCGTGCTGGTGATCGCCGGCGGTGTCCTGGTGCTCGCCGCGATGATCTACGGCTCCACCCTCAATGGCGGTATCCCGTACTTCCCGAACCTCGTCATCCCGATCACCGTCGGTGGTTTCGGCATCGGCATGATCGTGGTGCCGCTGACCGTCTCGGCCATCGCCGGCGTCGCGCTGAGCGACATCGGCCCGCTGTCGGCCATCGCGCTGATGCTGCAGAACCTGGGTGGGCCGGTCGTGCTGGCCGTCATCCAGGCCGTCATCACCTCGCGCACGCTGTACCTCGGCGGGACCACCGGTCCGGTCGCCAAGATGAATGCCGCGCAGCACACGGCGCTCGACCACGGTTACACGTACGGCCTGCTCTGGGTCGCCGCGGTGGCGGTGATCGTCGGTGTGGTGGCGCTGTTCATCACCTACACCGCCGACGAGGTTGCGGCGGCGCAGGACACCAAGGAAGCGCTGGACGCCGGAGAGCTGTAGCTCGATCTCGACGCAGCTTCCTGGAGGATCGGCGTGCCTTCGTTCGTCACCCATGCGTCGCTGACGCATGGGTGGCTTCCGTTTCTGATCCAGCTACTGACTTTCGCGGCGCTGTGCTGTGCGGTCGGGCGACGGTCGCGGCAGTGGAGCATCAGCCGGCTGCCGTGGGCACTCGCGGTCGGCGTCGCGTGCGCGGCCGGCTTGTACTGGTACATCACCTCGCTCGGTATCGCCGGCGACCCGGCCCCGGTACTGCTGTGGATCTGGACGGCGCTCGGCGGGTTCGCCGCCACGGTCCTGATCCTCGGCTGGCGCGGATCGCCCTGGCGGCGCCGCGGGGTGGCCCTGCTCGCGGTGCCCCTGTGTGCACTCTGCGCACTGCTGATGATGAATGTCTGGGTCGGATACTTCCCGACGGCGTACGTGGCGTGGCACAAGTTCACCGTCGGCAAGGTGCCCGACGAGGTGGACCGTTGGACGGTCACGGCCATGCAGCTCAAAGGCATCCGGCCGCCGCGCGGTGTTGTGGTGCCCATCTCGACCAGCTCACAGGAATCGAACTTCACGCACCGCGCCGAGCTCGTCTACCTGCCACCGGCATGGTTCGCGAGCAATCCGCCGCCGCAGCTGCCGACGGTCATGATGATCGGCTCGCAGCTCAACACCCCGGCGGACTGGATCTGGGCCGGCAATGCCAAGGCCACGATCGACAACTACGCGGCCGCCCATGGCGGTGAGGCGCCGGTGTTCGTCTTCGCCGATGCCACCGGCTCGTTCAACAACGACACCGAATGCGTCAACGGCAGCCACGGCAATTCGTCGGTCCACCTGACCAAAGAGGTCGTTCCGTATCTGATCTCGAACTTCGGCGTCAGTCCCAAGCCCGAGAATTGGGGCATCGTCGGCTGGTCCATGGGCGGCACCTGCGCGGTGCAGCTCACGACGCGCCATCCCAACCTGTTCAGCGCATTCGTCGACATCGCCGGGGACCTGAGCCCGAACATCGGCAGCAAGGACCAGACCATCGCCAAGCTCTACGGGGGTGACGCGGCCAAATGGGCCGAGTTCGATCCGAGCACCGTGATGCGGCAGTACGGCCGGTACCACGGCATCTCCGGGCTGTTCGAAATCCCCGGGACCGTCGCGGCCTGCCACGCACCCGGCCCCGGTGTGCCGCGCGATGCGCGCGCGAACCCGGAGGGCCAGGACATCGCGGCCGGCACCTTGTGCGAAATCGCCCAGCAGCACGGCATCAACGCCGACATCCGGGCGCTGCTCGGACTTCACGACTGGGGCTTCGCCAATGAGGCCTTCGCGGATTCACTGCCGTGGGTGGCAGGCAAGCTGCGCACGCCGGGAGCCGCGGCACCGTCCGGCCGGCCGAGCGCGCCCGGTACGGCGACCACCTCGAATGCCGGCGGTGGGGCAGCCGGCCCGCACGCGGTCCCGACGCTGTAGCTGGCCGTCGGCTTCATCGCCCGGTGGCCGGCGCTCCAGGTTTCACTGCTATTGATGGTGCATGACTGCAATGCGAGCCCGAGCTGTGATCGTGGCGGCTGTGCTCGCCGCGACGGTGATCACCGGATGCCAGCGCCCGCCGGCTCCCGGGCCACAGGCCGGTGCGCTGACGGGCGCCCCGATCCTCAACACCGTCACCGCGCAGGCCGTGGTGCGGGACATGGGTGCCGCGGGCCTGCCGGTGGCCAACCCGCGGGATGTGGCCACGCAGAAATGCCCCGACATCAAGTGCATCGAGGCCATCGAGACCGACACCGTCACGGTGCTGGTGTTCTCCACGACCGGCGCTGCCGAGGGGTACGCGGGGGCGACGCCGGGCACGTTCCAGGCGATGAACATCGTCCTGAAGTTCGGCCCGACGGTCAGCGTGACAGACAAGACCGCGTACGAGCAGGTGGTGAACAAAGCGCTGCTCTGAGGGCGTCTCACGCGCCGCAGTGCTATGCATGAGGCATGACCGCCAGGGGGTATGACATGGTCGCGGGGGCCGAATCATGATGCAGCGGCAGGACATTTCGGATGCGGTGACCCCGCTGGGGTGGCGCCTGGTGCTCGGCGCGGTCTACACGGAAGTGCCGGCGGCCGGCTTGGGCACTGCGGCGGCACTGGCCGCCGAAGTGGCCGAGGAGACCGGCCCAGACGCGCAGGGACACTTGACCCTCGACGTACGGGCCGACCGTGTGGTGTTGCGCTTGCGCTCGGCCGACGGCGTCACCGCGCACGACATCGCGTTGGCGCGCCGCATCTCTGAATCGCTCGCCGAGCGCGGCGCGGTGACCACGCCGGGCGACGTTTCCGTCCAGGCGATCGAGGTCGCGATCGACGCCATCGACATCCCCGCGGTGCGCCCGTTCTGGAAGGCCGTCACCGGCTACGTCGACGAAGCGGGGCCGACGGATCTGAGCGGGGGACTCGTCGATCCTGCCGGCCGCGGCCCAGCCTTGTGGTTCCAGCAGATGGATGTGCCACGGCCGCAACGCAATCGCATCCACCTCGACGTCGACGTCCCGCACGACCAGGCGTCCGCGCGCATCGCGGCGGCACTGGCGGCGGGCGGCGTGCTGCTCAGCGATCGGGAGGCGCCCGCGTTCTGGGTGCTCGCCGACGCCGAAGGCAACGAGGTGTGTGTCTGCACCTGGCAGGGCCGCGATTAAGCTGGCCACCCGTGATCACCCGCATGTCCGAGCTGTTCCTGCGCACGCTGCGCGACGACCCCGCCGACGCCGAAGTGCCGAGCCACAAGCTGCTGATCCGGGCCGGCTACGTCCGCCCGATCGCGCCCGGCCTGTACAGCTGGCTGCCGCTGGGCCTGAAGGTGCTGCGCAAGATCGAGGACGTCGTCCGCAGTGAGATGAACGCCATCGGCGCGCAGGAGATCCTGTTCCCGGCGCTGCTGCCGCGGGCCCCCTACGAGGCCACCGACCGTTGGACCGAGTACGGCGACAACCTGTTCCGCCTGCAGGACCGCCGCAAGAACGACTACCTGCTGGGGCCCACCCACGAGGAGATGTTCACGCTGACGGTCAAGGGGGAGTACTCGTCGTACAAGGACTTCCCGCTGCGGCTCTACCAAATCCAGACCAAGTACCGCGACGAGGCACGTCCGCGCGCCGGCATCCTGCGCGGCCGCGAGTTCATCATGAAGGACTCGTACTCGTTCGACATCGACGACAGCGGACTCAAGGACGCCTACCACGCCCACCGCGAGGCCTACCAGCGCATCTTCGACCGGCTGGCGGTCAAGTACGTCATCGTGTCCGCGGTGTCGGGTGCCATGGGCGGTAGTGCCTCCGAGGAGTTCCTGGCCGAGAGCGAGGTCGGCGAGGACACCTTCGTGCGCTGCCTGCAGTCCGGCTACGCGGCCAACGTCGAAGCCGTCGTCACCGCGGTTCCCGAGTCGCTGCCGATCGAGGGCCAGCCCGAGGCCGTCGTCTACGACACGCCTGACGCGCCGACCATCGCCACTCTGGTGGACTGGGCCAACACCGCCGGACTGGGTCGCGAGATCACCGCCGCCGACACCCTGAAGAACGTCCTGCTCAAGGTGCGTCAGCCGGGCGGCGAGTGGGAACTGCTGGGCATCGGTGTGCCCGGTGACCGCGAGATCGATGAGAAGCGCCTGGGCGCGGCGCTCGAGCCCGCGGAGTACGCGCTGCTCGACGACGCCGACTTCGCCGCCAACCCGTTCCTGGTGAAGGGGTATGTGGGTCCGAAAGCCTTGCTGGAGAACGGCATTCGCTTCCTTGTGGACCCGCGGATCGTCGACGGTTCGTCGTGGATCACCGGCGCCGACGAGCCCAACAAGCACATCGTCGGCATGGTCGCCGGCCGTGACTTCGTGGCCGACGGCACCATCGAGGCCGCCGACGTCCGCGACGGCGACCCCTCGCCTGACGGCGCCGGACCGCTGGTGTCGGCGCGCGGCATCGAGATCGGGCACGTCTTCCAGCTGGGCCGCAAGTACACCGACGCCTTCAGTGCCGATGTCCTGGGCGAGAACGGCAAGCCGGTGCGGCTGACCATGGGCTCCTACGGCATCGGGGTGTCGCGCATGGTCGCGGTGATCGCCGAGCAGCACCACGACGAGCTCGGCCTGCGCTGGCCGTCGTCGGTGTCGCCGTTCGACCTGCACTTGGTCATCGCCAACAAGGACGCCGAGGCCCGCACCGGCGCGACCGAGCTGGCGGGCGAACTCGACCGCCTCGGCCTCGACGTGCTGCTGGACGACCGCACGTCGTCGCCGGGCGTGAAGTTCAAGGACGCCGAGCTACTGGGTGTGCCGTGGATCGTCGTGGTCGGCCGCGGCTGGGCCGACGGCACCGTCGAGCTGCGCAACCGGTTCACCGGCGAGAAGACCGAAGTGCCGGTCGACGGCGCCGCGGCGGCGATCACGGCCGCGCTGGCGGGGTAGGCCTCGTTGTGCCGCGGATTGCGGTCACCAGGTGACTGCGATCCGCGGCGTTGACGTCTAGGACTGCTCGGCGCCGCCGGGGAACGCCACGACGGCCGGCGTCATGCCGAGGGCCGCGCGCCACCGGGCGGCCAGCACCGCGCAATCGGTGAGGGCCTTGACGGCCAGGGTCCGGTCCTCGGTGGTGGTGGCCTGCTCGGCCACCGCGCGCCACGCGACGGCAGTGTCCTCTTCCATCTGCAGCGCCAGCTTGCTCGCGTCCGCCGGGTTGTTCGCGTCGATGGGGAGCTGATAGCCCGCGGCCGGCAGCGGAGCCGGCACCGATCGTCCGGCCAGCGCGGTGATGCCGGCTTCGCGGTTCGCGCGGTGCTTGGCCATGGCCTCGGCCACCAGATCGTTGACGTCCGGCGTGGTGTGCGCCGACACCAGGCCGTAGCCGTAGATGGTGCCGTGTTCGGTGGCGATCGCGTCGTACAGCGCGGCGTCGGCGGCGCTGCCCGGGCGGGTCGGGGTCGGTTGCGGGCTGGTCATGGCGCGGCCTGTCCGGCGAGGGTGACGGTGTGCGCCGCGGTACACGCGGCGGCGATCGAGGCCAGCAGCCCGGCCCGGTAACCCGATTGGCCGGCCGCGGCGCGGCCCGCACTGTCGGCGGCCTGTTCCAGTGCCGCAACGACTTCCTGAGGTGTCGGGGGCGCGGGCGTGGGGGTGGCGCCGGGGGTCGGCGAGGTGGTGGCTGAGGTCTCGGTGGTCGACGACGGTGCGGGAGACGGCGGGTTGCCCATCCGGGTCAGTTCGTCGGACAGCGCGCGGGCGTGTGCGTCCCGGAGTGCTGCGACGGCCGTCAGTGCCGGCGCCAGCTGCGGCGGTACGCCGGTGGCGGCGGACGTGGCCAGCTGACTGTCGCGGCGGGCCCGGTCGAGTTCGGCGGTCAGGATGTCCAGGGCAGGATCGCGCTGCGGTGCCGACCCGCAGGCCGACGCCGCGCCGCCGAGCAGCGCCAGAGCTGCCGTGCCCAACAGGACACGCCGTCGGCTGACGGTGGTTTCGGTGTGCGGCACAGGCACATCCTGCCATTGCGGACAGCGGCCATCGGGCACCGCGGCGTCGGATGTTCTCCGGTGCCGCGATCGCGATTGCCATTCGGCCATGCGCTGCTGGCGTATCGTTGGTACCGGGTTCACCCTTCTGGGGGCCCTGTCCGCACAACTCAAGATGAGGAGCTCGCCGTGGCCCGGGACACGCCGGAACGACCGCTGCCACCCAGTCGGTTACCGACCACAGGCCAAGTGCTTGAGCTGCTCAGCAGTGCTTTTGCGGACGCCGGATACGACATCGAAGATGTGCGGGTCGACGCTGCCAAGCGACCTCCGCGCATCGTCGTGGTGGCCGACGGCGACTCGGGTCTTGACCTCGACGCGGTCGCCGACCTTTCACGCGTCGCATCCGAGCTGCTGGACCAGGTGGCCGCCGATTCCGAGCCGTATGTGCTGGAGGTCACCTCGCCCGGCGTGGAGCGTCCGCTGACCGCGGAGCGGCACTACCGCCGCGCCCGTGGTCGCAAGGTCGCGGTGACCCTGGCCGACGGCACGTCGTTGACGGGCCGGCTGGGCGAGCACGACGGCAGCACGATCCAACTGGTCGTCGCCAACCGCGGAGTGCTGTCGGTGCAGACCGTCGCGCTCGCGGACATTACGAAAGCTGTTGTACAGGTTGAATTTTCACCACCCAATCGCCGGGAACTGGAGCTGGCGGGTATGACCGGAGAGGGGGCCGACGGATGAACATCGACATGGCGGCACTACATGCCATCGAAGCGGACAAGGGAATCAGCGTCGACGTCGTCGTCGACACGATCAAGACGGCGCTGCTGACCGCGTACCGCCACACCGAAGGGCACGAGCCCGACGCGTACATCGACATCGACCGCAAGTCGGGCATCGTGCGGGTGATCGCCCGCCAGACCGACACCGACGGGACCGTCATCCACGAGTGGGACGACACCCCCGAGGGATTCGGCCGGATCGCGGCGACCACCGCGCGTCAGGTGATCCTGCAGCGATTGCGCGACGCGGAGAACGAGAAGAACTACGGCGAGTTCTCGGCGCGTGAGGGCGACATCGTCGCCGGCGTCATCCAGCGCGACGCCCGGGCCAACGCCCGCGGTCTCGTGGTGGTGCGGGTCGGCACGGAGGCCAAGGGCTCCGAGGGCGTGATCCCGGCCGCCGAGCAGGTGCCGGGGGAGAGCTACGTGCACGGCGACCGCGTGCGCTGCTACGTCGTCGGGGTCACCCGCGGCGCCCGCGAACCCGTCATCACGCTGTCGCGGACCCACCCGAACCTGGTGCGCAAGCTCTTCTCGCTGGAGGTCCCCGAGATCGCCGACGAGTCGGTCGAGATCGTCGCGGTGGCGCGTGAGGCCGGGCACCGATCCAAGATCGCCGTCGCGTCGCGGGTGCCGGGGCTGAACGCCAAGGGCGCCTGCATCGGCCCGATGGGTCAGCGCGTGCGCAACGTGATGAGCGAGCTGTCCGGCGAGAAGATCGACATCATCGACTACGACGAGGACCCGGCGAAGTTCGTCGCCAACGCCCTGTCGCCGGCCAAGGTCGTATCGGTGACGGTGATCGACGAGGCACAGCGCGCGGCACGCGTCGTGGTGCCCGATTTCCAGCTGTCGCTGGCGATCGGCAAGGAGGGCCAGAACGCCCGCCTGGCGGCGCGTCTCACCGGTTGGCGCATCGACATCCGCAGTGACGCCGACGGTCAGGGTGCGGACGCCGGTGGCCGGTCGGCAGGCCATGGCGGCGGCCGCGACCGCTGAGCAAAAACCCGCAGTTACCGGCGGCGTGTCGGGGCCGAGACCGCGATTGAAGTTCAAGGGCCCCGAGACGGTAGACTGCACTGTGATCCAGCGCGAGACTCCGACAGCTCCGGTGCGTACCTGCATCGGCTGCCGGAAACGAGAGCTGGCCGTCGACTTGCTTCGAGTGGCAGCTGTACGCGACGGGGACGGTAAATGCGCCGTCTCGGTCGATTCAGCGGGTAGCCTGCCGGGTCGGGGTGCGTGGTTGCACCCGGTTCAGCAGTGCCTCAACGCGGCAGTTCGGCGGCGAGCATTCGCCCGAGCGTTGCGCATCACCGGTTCGCCGGACACCTCTGCGGTCGAAGAGTTCTTCAGTGCCTTACCCGCCTGACGAACCCGGAACGCCACAGCAAGAGAACAGGTAGCGAAGAACATGAGCACACCGTGAAGTCCCGATGACCATGCGTCATAGCTAAACCGAGGCGCGGCCTACCCACCGCTGACGCCTCACGACGAGGAGAGAAGTGGCAGCAGGTAAGGCACGCGTACACGAGTTGGCAAAAGAACTCGGTGTCACCAGCAAGGAAGTGCTCGCCCGACTGAGCGAACAGGGCGAATTCGTGAAATCTGCGTCCTCCACTGTGGAGGCGCCCGTCGCACGCCGGTTGCGTGAGGCGTTCGGCGGCGGCAAGCCCGCCAAGTCCGACGCACCGGCCCCCGCGGCCGCCAAGCCGTCGGGTGCCCCGAAGCCCGGCGCACCCAAGCCGGCTGCCGTCGCGGCACCTGCCGCGCCTGCGCCCGCGGCCCCGGCCGCGGCTGCTCCGGCACCCGCAGCACCCGCACCGGCGGCTCCCGCTCCCGGTGGACCCAAGCCGGGCGCACCCCGGCCCGCGGCTCCGCAGCCCCAGGCTCCGGCTCCCGCAGAGCCCGCCGCTCCGGCAGCGTCGGCCGCCCCGGCCGCTCCGGCTCAGCCGCGTCCGGCCACCCCGGGCGCGACCCCGGGTCCGCGACCTGGCGCACCCAAGCCGGCCCCGCGAGCTCCGCGCGTCGGCAACAACCCGTTCTCTTCCCAGCAGCCGGTCGAGCGCCCGGCCCCGCGTCCGGCTCCCGGTCCCGGTGGCCCGCGTCCGGGTCCCGGCGCCGGTGGACCCCGTCCGGGCGGTGGCCCGCGTCCGGGTGTCACGCCTGGCAACATGCCCCCGCGTCCGCCGGGTGCCCGTCCGGGTGCCGTCGGTCGTCCGGGTGGTCCGCGTCCCGGCCCCGGTGGCGGTCCGCGTCCCGGTGGTGGCCCTCGTCCCGGCGGTGCCGGTGGCGGCGGTAACTACCGCGGCGGTGGCGCCGGCGGTGGTGCAGGTGCCGGTGCCGGTGGTGGCTTCCGCGGTCGCCCCGGTGGCGGCGGTGCTCCCGGTGGCGGTGGTCCCGGTGGCGGCGGTGGTCGTCCCGGTCAGCGCGGCGGTGCCGCGGGTGCCTTCGGGCGTCCCGGTGGCGCACCCCGTCGTGGCCGTAAGTCGAAGCGCGCAAAACGCGCCGAATACGAGAACATGCAGGCCCCGATCGTCGGTGGCGTGCGGTTGCCGCACGGCAACGGCGAGGTCATCCGCCTCGCTCGCGGCGCGTCGCTGAGCGACTTCGCCGAGAAGATCAACGCCAACCCGGCTTCGCTGGTGCAGGCGCTGTTCAACCTGGGCGAGATGGTGACCGCCACCCAGTCGGTGGGTGACGACACCCTCGAGCTGCTGGGCAGCGAGATGAACTACGTCGTGCAGGTCGTGTCCCCGGAGGACGAGGACCGCGAGCTGCTCGAGTCGTTCGACCTCACCTACGGCGAGGACGCCGGCGACGAGGACGACCTGGCCAGCCGGCCGCCGGTGGTCACCGTCATGGGCCACGTCGACCACGGTAAGACGCGACTGCTCGACACGATCCGTAAGGCGAACGTCCGCGAGGGCGAGGCCGGTGGCATCACCCAGCACATCGGCGCCTACCAGGTGCTGACCGAGCTGGACGGCAACGAGCGTCTGGTGACGTTCATCGACACCCCGGGTCACGAGGCGTTCACCGCCATGCGTGCCCGTGGTGCCAAGGCCACCGATATCGCGATCCTGGTGGTCGCCGCCGACGACGGCGTCATGCCGCAGACGGTGGAGGCCATCAACCACGCTCAGGCCGCTGATGTGCCGATCGTGGTGGCGGTCAACAAGATCGACAAGGAAGGCGCGGATCCGCAGAAGATCCGGGCGCAGCTGACCGAGTACAACCTGGTGGCCGAGGATTACGGCGGCGACACCATGTTCGTGGACATCTCGGCCAAGCAGGGCACCAACATCGACGGCCTGCTCGAAGCAGTGCTGCTGACCGCGGATGCCTCGCTGGACCTGCGGGCCAACCCCGACATGGAGGCCCAGGGTGTGGCCATCGAGGCGCACCTGGACCGCGGTCGCGGCCCGGTCGCCACGGTGCTGGTGCAGCGCGGCACGCTGCGCGTCGGTGACTCGGTGGTCGCCGGCGACGCCTACGGCCGCGTCCGCCGCATGGTCGACGAGCACGGCGAGGACGTCGAAGAGGCGTTCCCGTCGCGTCCGGTCCAGGTCATCGGTTTCACCTCGGTGCCCGGCGCCGGCGACAACTTCCTGGTCGTCGACGAGGACCGCATCGCCCGGCAGATCGCCGACCGGCGCAGCGCGCGCAAGCGCAATGCGCTGGCCGCACGTTCGCGCAAGCGCATCAGCCTGGAAGACCTGGATTCGGCGCTGAAGGAAACCAGCCAGCTGAACCTGATCTTGAAGGGCGACAACTCGGGCACCGTCGAGGCGCTCGAGGAGGCCTTGATGGGCATCCAGATCGACGACGAGGTGGAACTGCGCGTCATCGACCGCGGTGTCGGTGGCGTCACCGAGACCAACGTCAACCTGGCGTCGGCTTCGGATGCGATCATCATCGGCTTCAACGTCCGTGCCGAGGGCAAGGCGACGGAGCTGGCGAACCGCGAGGGCGTGGAGATCCGGTACTACTCGGTGATCTACCAGGCCATCGACGAGATCGAGAGCGCGCTCAAGGGCATGCTCAAGCCGGTCTACGAGGAGAAGGAGCTCGGCCGCGCCGAGATCCGCGCCATCTTCCGGTCGTCGAAGGTCGGCAACATCGCTGGTTGCCTCGTGCAGTCGGGCATCATGCGGCGTAACGCCAAGGCCCGCCTGTTGCGTGACAACATCGTCATCGCCGAGAACCTCACGGTGTCTTCGCTCAAGCGCGAGAAGGACGACGCCACCGAGGTGCGCGAAGGTTACGAATGCGGTCTGACGCTGACCTACAACGACATCAAGGAAGGCGACGTCATCGAGACGTACGAACTCGTCGAGAAGGCTCGTACCTAGGTGGCCGATCCAGCACGCGCCAAGCGATTGGCCAAGCGTATTTCGACGATCGTCGCTTCGGCGATCGAGTACGAGATCAAGGATCCACGGCTCGACGGCGTGACGATCACCGATGCCAAGATGACCGGTGATCTGCACGATGCCACGCTGTACTACACGGTGATCGGGACCAGCCTCGACGAGGAGCCGGACTACGCCGGCGTCGCGGCTGCCCTGGAGAAGGCCAAGGGCGCGTTGCGCACGAGAGTCGGTGCGGGAACCGGGGTTCGGTTCACGCCCACACTGACTTTCGAGCGCGACACCGTGCCCGATGCGGCTCTGAAGATGGAAGAGCTGCTGGCCCGGGCGCGTGCCGCCGACGAGGACGTGGCTCGCATCCGTGAGGGTGCGACGCACGCCGGTGACGCCGATCCGTACCGTGTGGTGGGGGACAGCGATTCCGAGGACGCAGGTGACGGCGATCGAACCGACGACTGAGATTCGGCCGCACGGCGCGCGGGTTGACGCGCGCGGTGCGGCTGATCTGCTCGGTGCGGTCGAGAGCGTGAGCGTGGTTGCCCACGTCTACCCCGACGCCGACACCATCGGAGCGGGCCTCGCGCTCGCATTGGTGCTCAGCGAGGCCGGTAAGGACGTGCAGGTCGGTTTTGCCGCCCCTGCGACCGTGCCGGAATCGCTGCAGACGCTGCCCGGCGGGCACCTGCTGGTGCCGCCGGACCAGATGCGTCCGGACGCCGACCTGGTGGTGACCGTCGACATCCCGAGCGTGAACCGTCTCGGGTCGCTGGCGAAGCTGGCCGATCCCGGACGGCAGGTGCTGGTGATCGATCACCACGCCTCGAACCGGTTGTTCGGTACCGCGAATTACGTTGATCCGTCGGCAGATTCGACCACCATGCTGGTCGCCGAGCTGCTAGACGCGTGGGGCAAGCCGATCGAGCTGCCGGTGGCGCATTGTTTGTACGCCGGTCTGACCACCGACACGGGCTCTTTCCGGTGGGCCAGTGCCCGGGCCTATCGGCTCGCGGCGCGGCTGCTCGACATCGGCGTCGACAACGCCGCCGTCAGCCGCGCCCTGCTCGACACGCACCCGTACTCGTGGCTGCCCATGCTGTCCCGTGTGCTGTCGACGGCGTGCCTCGTGCCCGACGCCGCCGGCGGTAAAGGCCTGGTGTATGCCGTTGTGTCGCATCGGGAATACGCGGCGGCGCGCTCGGAAGAGGTCGAGAGCATCGTGGACATCGTGCGGACCACGTCCGAGGCCGAGGTGGCTGCGGTGCTCAAAGAGATCGAACCGGGGCAGTGGTCGGTGTCCCTGCGGGCCAAGACCGAGGTCGACGTGTCGGTGCTCGCGAGTTCGTTCGGCGGCGGCGGCCACCGGTTCGCGGCCGGCTACTCACCGACCGGAACCGCCGACGACGTCGTCGCGGCCCTCGTCGCCGCGCTCTCCTAGCCGGCCCTTGCCCGTGCCAGCCCCCTTCCCGCGAGCGGCCGTGTTTGTACGCCGACACGCCGTCTTCGGCGTGCACCTTGGTGCCGCTCGCGGCCGGCGAGTGTGCGCGTCGTGACCACCGAGGTCACCGGCCGGCGCATCGCGGGCCTCGCCTTCCCTGCGCTCGGGGTGCTCGCCGCCGAGCCCATCTACCTCCTGCTCGACACTGCGGTCGTCGGCCGACTCGGCGCACTGCCGTTGGCTGGCCTGGCGGTCGGCGGCCTGATCCTCAGCCTGGTCGGCTCGCAGCTGACGTTCCTGTCGTACGGCACGACGTCGCGGTCGGCCCGGAGCTTCGGCGCCGGTGACCGGGCCGGTGCGGTCGGGGAGGGCGTGCAGGCCACCTGGCTGGCGCTGGCTGTCGGCGTGCTCATCGTGGTGGTGGTGCAGGCGTTGGCGCCCTTTCTGCTCACGGCCATCGCCGGGTCACGGGGCGGCATCGCCGAGACCGCACTGCCGTGGCTGCGTGTCGCGATCTTGGCCGTACCCGCGATCCTGATCTCCATGGCCGGCAACGGCTGGCTGCGCGGTGTGCAGGACACCGTCCGGCCGCTGCGGTATGTGCTTGTCGGCGTGGGTATTTCAGCGGTGCTGTGTCCGGTGCTGGTCTTCGGGTGGCTCGGGCTGCCGCGGCTCGGCCTGACCGGATCGGCGGTAGCCAATCTGGTGGGGCAGTGGATCGCCGCGGCGCTGTTCGGGTATGCGCTGCTGTCCGAACGGGTTTCGCTGCGACTGCGGCCCGACGTGCTGCGCGCGCAGCTGACCATGGGCCGCGACCTGGTGCTACGGTCCCTGGCGTTCCAAGTGTGTTTCCTGTCTGCCGGCGCGGTCGCGGCCCGGTTCGGTGCGGCCGCCGTCGCCGCCCACCAGGTGGTGCTGCAGCTGTGGAATTTCCTTGCGCTCGTGCTGGATTCGCTGGCCATCGCGGCGCAGTCACTCGTCGGCGCGGCCCTCGGCGCGGGGGAGTCGGCGCATGCCAAGGCGGTGGCGCGGCGCGTGACGGTCTATTCGGCGGCCGCGGCGACGGTGCTGGCGGCGGTTTTCGCAGTGGGCTCCGGTGTGCTGCCGGCAGTGTTCACCGCGGACCATGCGGTGCGGGATCAGATCGGTATCCCGTGGTGGTTCATGGTGGCCCAATTGCCCATCGCGGGAATCGTTTTCGCGCTCGACGGGGTGCTGCTCGGCGCCGGTGACGCGAAGTTCATGCGCAACGCCACCCTGATCAGCGGGCTCGTCGGCTTCCTGCCGCTGATCTGGTTGTCGCTCGCCTTCGGGTGGGGCCTCGCCGGCATCTGGTCCGGGCTGACCACGTTCCTGGTGCTGCGGCTCGTCTTCGTCGGCTGGCGCGCGCTGTCCGGCCGCTGGGCGTGAGCAGGGCGCCCGAAAGGCGTCGTCACCCACCTCTCGCGGGGAGAGGGAACAGCTACTAGACCTGGGTGCGGCCGCGCTGCATGACGGCGTCGCGGTTGGCGGCGATGTCGTTGCCGCTGGAGGCGTCCATCCACTTGCGGGCCGACGCGGCTTCGATCCACAGCCCGGCATCGGTCTGCGAGCCGTCGATCTTGTGGTACGAGTCCAGCAGCGCGCGCACGGCGTTCTGATTGTTGCCGACGATCGAGGCGGCGACGCGGCGCGCGGTCGGGAGCAGCTCGTCGTGCGGCACCACCTCGGTGACCAGCCCGGCGCGCAGCGCCTCGGCCGCCGACAGGTAGTCGCCGGTCAGGCTCATCCGGCGGGCCAGGCCGACGCCGGCCTTCTGCGGCAGCCGCACGCTCAGACCCCAGGTCGGCAGCAGTCCGACGCGGGCGTGGGTGTCGGCGAACTTGGCGCTCTCCGAGGCGATCAGGATGTCGCAGTACAGCGCCAGCTCCAGGCCGCCGGTGACGGCCGCGCCGTTGATGGCGCCGATGACGGGCTTGGTCATGTTGGGCCACTTCGGCGAGATGTCCGGCAGGTCCGCGCCCTCGCCGAGTTCCTTGAGGTCCAGACCGGCGCAGAACACAGGGTCGGCGCCCGTCAGGATCACCACGTCGACGTCCGGGTCGGCCTCGGCCTGGCGCAGCGCGCCGTAGAAGGCATCGCGCAGCTCGTAGGACAGCGCGTTCCGGGACTTCGGCCGGTTCAGCGTCAGGGTGCGAACCCGGTCGGTGGTGTCGATCAGTAGGACGTCGGTCACGTTGGCTCCTTGCGTTGCGGTCACCCACCGACACCGTAACTTGCGGCCTGAACGCGCCTATCGTGGAGGCCATGTGCCGCAACATCACCGAACTGCGTGGCCTGGAGCCGGCCGCCACGGCCGAGGAGATCGAGGCCGCCGCGCGTCAATACATCCGCAAGGTCAGCGGGATCACCCGTCCCACCGCCGCCAACGTCGACGCCTTCGAAGCCGCGGTCGCGGAGGTCACGGCTGTCACCGAGAGACTGTTGAACCAACTGCCGGCCCGTCGGCAGCCGCCCAAGACGGTGCCGCCGCTGCGGCGGCCCGAGGTGCAGGCGAGGTTGGCCGCCAAGTGAATTCGCCCGCGCTCAAGGAGTGGGGCGCGGCGGTACAGGCGCTGCTCGACGGACGTCAGACGGTGCTGTTGCGCAAGGGCGGTATCGGCGAGAAGCGTTTCGAGGTATCGGCGCCGGAGTTCGTGTTGTTCCCGACGGTCGAGCACAGCCACGCGGCGCGGGTCCGTCCTGAGTTCACCGATCTTCTCGAGCAGTCTGCGGGGGACAGCACCGAAACCGAGGTGGTACTGCGCGGCGGCGCGAAAGTCGTTGCGGCCGTGCCAGTTGAGCGTCCGGGGCAGCTGGATGCCATCGCCGATCTGCATATTTGGACCGCTGAATCCGTGCAGAACGACCGGCTGGATTTCCGGCCCCGGCACCGGCTGACGGTCCTGGTGGTGCAGGCCAAACCACTCGTGGCACCGGTGCGGCTGCCGCGTACCCCCGACTATGCAGGCTGCCGCAGCTGGGTGGACCTGCCGGTGACGCCCGAGTGGGGACCGCCGGTGTACGACGACGCGGCGCTGGCCGCCATCACCGAGCGGGTGCGCGACTCAGTCGGCTGACAGCGCGACCACCGGCAGCAGCAGCCGGGACACCCCACCGGAGCCGTGGTGCACCGCGTGGGTGGCCGGCACCATCCGCTCGCCCGTGACGACGGGCTCGCCGGTGCCGAGGTTGCGGTCGTACCGCGGGTGGCAACCGCCCGCGACGATCACCCGCAGCCTGGAGCCGGCGGGGATCCGGTGCGCGACTGCGTCGAGTTCGAGTCGGAGGGTCTCGGGCTCGTCGGAAGGTGTTGTCAGCCTGCGGAATCCATCGCTGACGTTGCGGGACTTGCCCTTTGCGTCGACCGCGCTGAGCCGGACGAAGACGTCCCGGTTGGGGTTGTCGCACGACTGGGTCAGCTCGATCACCGGGTTTCCGACCAGGTACAGGTCTTCGGCGAGCGGCTCACCGGTGAAGTCGATGACGTCGGGCCGCCGGCTGAGGGCGGAATCCTCCTGGTAGCCCGCCGCCGACGACAGCAACCGGCCGCCCAGCGTGGGCGTCGGTGCCGCGGGATCGAAGGTGAATCGCGACGGTGGCACGGTGTCGGCGGGCGCGGTCGCGCTGAGCCGGTGCGCCGGCTGCAGGTAGAGCTCGAGTTCGGTGGCGGCCGGTGGCCAGTCCGGCATGGTCAGCCAGCCCTGCCCGTTGACCTCGACCCGGACGGCCGCCCGTTCGGACTCCGGGGTGCGCTCGGCCAGGTGGGTGTCGAGCCAGGCCAGCGATTCCCGCAGCACCGTGGCGCCGCCGCGGGTCATCACCTGGGTGTGGGTCCACGATCCGATGGTGACGGCGGTCGGCACGCCACGCGACTTCAGGCGCTGGAACTGCGTCAGGGTCTGCTCCAGGAACAGGTCTTGCCAGCCGCCGATGAGCAGCACCGGCACGTCGACCTTGTCGAGCGTGTCGCTGAAGGCCATGTTCTCCCAGAACGGGTCGGTGCCGTCGGGGTGGCTCAGCCAGGATTCGTACCAGGTCGCTCCGGAACCCAGTAGCCGGCGTCCGGCGGCTCCGGCCGGCACCTGGTCGTGTGTGCGGGCGACCAGGCGCGGTGCCCGAAAGCGCCGGGTCAGCACGGCCAGAGGTGGATCTTCCTGGTGCGCCATCATGTCGCTCCAGCCCAGGAAGTTGTCGAGCGTGAAAGCGCCGGTGCCCCAGGTTGATTCGGCGAAGTCGTGCGGGCCGACCATGATGATTGCGGCCTTGAGCTCGGGCGGGGGATCGGTGAGCAGCGCCCACTGGGTGAAGCCCAGGTACGACAACCCGATTGTCGCGAACGACCCGGTGAACCACGGCTGATCGCGCAACCAGGCCGCGGTGTCCACGGCGTCGGCGATCTCGTTGACCATCGGTTCGAAGTCGCCACCGGAGCCGAACGTGCCGCGCACACTCTGCAGCAGCACGTGGTAGCCGCGGCGGGCGTATGCAGCGCCGAACACCGGGCCGAAGGGGAACCCACGGCCGTAGGGGCACCGCACCAGCAGGGTGCCCTTCGCAGTGCCGGTGGGCGCGTAGTGGCTACCGACGAGTTCGACGCCGTCGCGCATCGGGGTGGTGACGCGGCTGACGGTGTAGTCCGTCGTCGGGGGCGGGACGCCGAGGATGCGGCTCAGTAGTCGGGAAGCGAAGCGGGTGGTTCGTGAGCTCACGTTTTCGAAGGGTACCCACTTGCTGGGGACCGTGACGGCCGTGAGCGCCTCCGATGCTTGTGGACCGCAATCTGTCGGACCCCCGGAGTAGACCGGACTCAGGCCGGTGCGGCACATGTCTGCACCCCACGAGGCGGGGGGATCCGATGGGTAATCGAGCGAACATTGTTGTCGTGAAAGACCAAGAGTGGCAGTACGTTTACTCACACTGCGAGGGCTGCCGCATGGTGGACCTATTGATCGGCGGACCGGACCTGGCGCTGGAATTCCTGGAATCGCTGCGGCGGCAGAATTCCCATGACTGGTGGACCGATCCGCTGTGGTGCGACGGTGGTGCGGTCTTCGATTTCGACCGGCGGCGGGTCGTGTTCTTCGGCGACAGCCTCATGGTGGACATGCCGTTCCGGCGTACCATCCTGGCGGCGCTCACCGAGGTGTGGCCGGGCTATGAGATCTGCTACGCCTACGACGGCACCGCCGAAATTGGCGGATACGTCGGGAGGCGGTTTGACCTACCGCCACTGGACGTCCTCTCCATACCGAAGCTGGCAAGATCGCGAAATGCTTTGTGCCACTTGGTTTCCGTGATCGACGCGTCGGGGGAGCGGCGGATGTGGCCGTTGTGGTGGGGCGACAGCAAGGCATGGCACGGGCCGACTCTGCTCGAGAAGCTGCCGGGTAAAGGCGTCCAGCGACTGAAGCTGGGCAAGATCCCCGAAGGCGGGGTGCATATCGATGTGCCCCGAAATGCGGTCGGGGTGTGGAACACCGCCGACGTCTTGGGTGTATTCCGGGCGCTGCCTGAGTTGTGGAGCGGCTGGCGGACCGAATGCTGGGAGGATCGCTACGAAGAGCAACTCGCCGTCTGCGGGGGTGCGCTGCGACTGCCTGCGGTGGAGGAGGCAGATTTCGACGAAGTTCTGAATTGGTTGCGCGAGAGAGCATGCGGTATGGACCGCAGCTACGCTGCTGTCCCTCCGAGTGCAGACCAATGGGCCCGGTTCGCGGCGGCCTATGAGCGTGCGCGGCCACGCCAGGTGAATTCGGCATGACCGCCCCGGAGGGATATTGGTACCATCAAAGGGGTAGAAAGGTACCAATCATGGCGCTGAATATCAAAGACCCGGCCGTCCATGACGCCGTGAAAGAGATCGCAAGGATCACCGGCGAGTCGCAGGCGCAGGCCGTCGCGACCGCGGTGAACGATCGGCTGCGACGATTGCAGGCCGATGATCTGGCAGAGCGCTTGCTGGATATTGCCCGCAGTATCAGGAGCCGGCTGGGCCCCGAGGGACTTCCCGACCATGGCGAGCTGCTTTACGACGAATACGGACTGCCCAAATGATCGTGGACACATCGGCCATCGTCGCGCTGATTGCTGACGAGGACGACGTGGGAGTCTATGCCCGGGCGATCGCCGCCGCAGTGGTGCCGCGGTTGTCGGCGGCAAGCTATCTCGAATGCGGAATCGTCCTGGATGCACGCCGTGATCCAGTCATCAGTACGCGGTTCGATGACCTGGTGGATAGCGCCGGATTCGTCATCGAACCGGTGACCGAGCGTCAGGCCCGGCTGGCCCGCCAGGCCTATCGTGACTTCGGGAAAGGCAGCGGCCACCCAGCGGGCCTGAACTTCGGTGACTGCTTCGCATATGCACTGGCGATCGACTGCCGCGAGCCATTGCTGTGGAAGGGCGATGACTTCGGACACACGGGTGTCCGGTCAGCGCTCGAGTCCAGCTAGACGTGGCGACACAGGGCCCGTCGCCTCGCGATCAGAACTTGTAGAACGGCACCAGCTGGTTGGCGCGCTGCAGGTTTGTCTGCAGGCAGTCCGGGCGGTCCGGCGACTCGATCGGCGAGTAGAACAGCGACTGGTTGATCAGGCCGTAGCTGGTCTTGAAGGTGATCATGCAGGTCACCCACCACCGGTCATTCCAGTCGGTCGGCTTCATGATCCAGTACTGCGCGGCGCGGTGTCCGGCGATGTTCAGCTCGACGGCGTCGGCCGGCAGCGTCTGCTCGTAGGTGCGCCAGACGATCGGTTCGACGGCCACCTGGTAGTTACCGGCGTCGTAGTGGCAGCGCAGGCCGTCTTCATGGTCGGGCGGGGTGAACCCCAGGCCCATGGCGTTGATGGCGTCGAGCGGAATCTGATCGCACGGGTCGAATGGGCTCGGGTTCGTCGTGGAGATGATCGGCGACTTGATGGTGCTGCTGAGTGGAGCGGAGGTGGAGCGTAGCTCCACGTTGTCGCCGCCGGTCGGTGACACCGGGTTGGTCTGTGTGACCACCACGCCTGCCGTCACGAGCGCACACAGCGCCGACACCAGCCGCAGTTTCCCGGCCATCGTTGCCATGACACCCCTTAGATCCGAGCAATACTGCGGGGAGTCTACAAGTCGCCTGCGTCACACCGGACAGGATGGGAGAACCTGTTCTAGTTTCTCCCGCTGCGCGGGACGGTTGGCACTTCAGCGGGTGTTGCTGCCACCCAAGTAGGCTGGATTTTTGTGTCGACCCAGCCGACCCTTTGGGCAATCAGTGACCTGCACATCGGGCATACCGGAAACAAGCCGGTCACCGAGTCGCTGCACCCGGCCTCGCCGGACGACTGGCTGATCGTCGCCGGTGACGTCGCCGAGCGCACCGACGACATCCGGTGGTCCCTGGACCTGCTGCGCAAGCGTTTCGCCAAGGTGATCTGGGTGCCGGGCAACCACGAACTGTGGACCACCAACAAGGACCCGATGCAGATCTTCGGGAAGGCCCGCTACGACTACCTGGTCGACATGTGCGACCAGATGGGCATCGTGACCCCCGAGCATCCGTTCCCGGTCTGGACCGGCCCCGGCGGCGCGGCGACGATCGTGCCGATGTTCCTGCTGTACGACTACAGCTTCCTGCCCGCGGGCACCGCGACGAAGGCCGAGGGGCTCGCGGTGGCCAAGGAGCGCAACGTCGTCGGCACCGACGAGTTCCTGCTGTCGAGCGAGCCGTACGCCACCCGGGACGCGTGGTGCCGGGACCGGGTGAACATCACCCGTAAGAAGCTCGACGACCTGGACTGGATGGAGTCCACGGTCCTGGTCAACCACTTCCCCCTGGTGCGCGAACCCTGCGACGCCATGTTCTATCCGGAGTTCTCGCTGTGGTGCGGCACCACGGCGACCAAGGACTGGCACACCCGCTACAACGCCATCTGCTCGGTGTACGGCCACCTGCACATCCCGCGCACCACCTACTACGACGGGGTGCGGTTCGAGGAGGTCTCGGTCGGCTATCCGCGAGAGTGGCGGCGCCGCAAGCCTTATCGGTGGATGCGCCAAATCCTGCCGGACCCCCAGTACCCACCCGGCTACCTCAACGACTTCGGTGGTCACTTCGAGATCACCCAGGAAATGCGGGAGCACGCGCAGAAGATGCAGGACCGAATCAATTCGAGGCGACTGTGACCTTGCTGACCCAGGTGCTGCCCGACGTGGTAGCCACCGCCGAGACCTATTCCGACCCGGCCGATCTGGTTCCACTGCCGGAGGAAGAACCGCTGATCGCGCGCTCGGTGGCCAAACGGCGCAACGAGTTCATCACCGTGCGGCACTGCGCCCGTGAGGCATTGGGCAAGCTCGACGTCGGCCCGGTCCCGATCCTCAAGGGGGACAAGGGTGAACCGTGCTGGCCCGACGGGATCGTCGGCAGCCTGACGCACTGCGAGGGCTTCCGTGGCGCGGTCGTGGCCCGCGCCACCGAAGTGCGGTCTGTCGGTATCGACGCCGAACCGCACGGCGTGCTGCCCAAGGGCGTGCTCGGCGCTGTGGCGTTGCCGGAAGAGCAGAGCGCCATCGGGACGCTGGAGGGCGACCTGCACTGGGACCGAATCCTGTTCTGCGCCAAGGAGGCGACGTACAAGGCCTGGTTCCCGTTGACCCACCGTTGGCTGGGTTTCGAGGACGCGCACATCACCTTCGAGCTGGATTCGTCGGGGACTTCGGGCACGTTTCTGTCGCGCATCCTCATCGACCCGGCCGCTGAGTCGGGGCCGCCGTTGACCGAACTGCCGGGACGTTTCACGGTGTCCAACGGCCTTGTCCTGACGGCGATCTCACTGTGAAGGCTGCATCGAAGCCGGCCCCGCCACCGGGCCTGGTGATCGTCGACAAACCCGCCGGGATGACGAGCCATGACGTCGTCGGCCGGTGCCGGCGACTGTTCGGCACCCGCAAAGTGGGGCATGCCGGCACTTTGGACCCGATGGCCACCGGCGTGCTGGTGGTCGGCATCGAACGGGCCACCAAGATCCTCGGTCTGCTGACCGCCACCGACAAGCAGTACATCGCGACCATCCGGCTCGGCCAGACCACGTCGACCGAAGACGCCGAAGGCGAAGTGCTGGAGACGGTTTCGGCCGCGCACGTGACCGACGGCAAGATCGAGTCGGCGGTCGCGGCGTTACGCGGCGAGATCGACCAGGTGCCGTCGGCGGTCAGTGCCATCAAGGTCGACGGCGAGCGCGCGTACAAGCTGGTCCGCGAAGGCAAGGCGCCGGAACTGGCGGCCCGCCGGGTGCGGATCTCTCAGTTCACTGTTGACGCGGTGCGGCGCGTCGAGGATTTCGTCGACGTCGACGTGACCGTGGACTGCTCGTCGGGCACCTACATTCGGGCGCTGGCCCGTGATGTCGGCGCGACGCTCGGTGTCGGCGGGCACCTGACGGCGTTGCGGCGCACCAAGGTTGGTCGCTACGGCTTGGACGAGGCGCGGACGTTGGAGCAGCTGACCGACGCCGCCGAATTGAGCTACTCGCTGGATGCGGCTTGTCTGCTGGGGTTCCCGCGCAGGGACCTGACCGACGCCGAGACCGAGGACACGCGCCATGGCCGGGCCCTCGCGCCGGCCGGCATCGAGGGCACCTACGCCGCGACCGCTGCCGATGGGCGCGTGATCGCCCTGTTGGAGGACGGGCCCAAACGCACCAGCAGCGTCGTGGTGCTGCGCCCGGCCACGCTGTAGCGGCGGCCACAGATGGCACATTTACGTACCAATTGGAATGGTTTCTGCCCGGAATTCATCTTTTGGCCACGTACGATGCAATCGTGACCGCGGGTGTGGAGGGGCAGGCCAAGCGCCGTACCCAGGCTGAGCGGAGTGCCGCAATGCGCACCCGCCTGCTCGATGCCACAGTGGATTGCCTGGTCACCTACGGTTATTCCGGGACCACGACGCAACGTGTCGCGGAAATCGCCGGCGTGACGCGTGGCGCCCAAGTTCACCATTTCCGGTCCAAGGAAGATCTTGTCGCCGCAGCGATCGAGCACCTCGCCGAGCAGCGCGTGCAGGCCGCCATCCGCGATCTCGGACGGGTGGCGAACAGCCCGGATCCGGTGACGATGACGCTGGACTACCTGTGGGAATCCCACCAGGGACCGATCTTCGTGGCGACCTTGGAGCTCTGGGTGGCGGCGCGTACTGACCGGGTGCTGGCCGAGCATATTGAGCGTGTCGAACCCATCGTCACGGGTGCGCTGATCAGCGCACTGGCCCAACTGATTCCGAGCCGGGCCGCACAGAAGGACTTGCGCGACCTGGCGTTCACCGCAATGGATGCGTTGCGGGGGATTCTGCTCTTGGCCTTCGTGGATCGGGATACGAAGAAGGCGCGCAAGCGCTGGGCCCGGGTGTGTGAGCAGCTACGCGGCATGTTTGTCGAGGCTCTGGCCGTTCAACCCGGCAACGCCGAAATCACTTCCTAGCCAGCTCTTTTCGTTTTTGCCAGAGATCGCTCGGCTGATCGAGCCGGGGTATTCGGCTACCCTCTTGTAAAGATACAAACAGGTTGGTATGTTTCTGACACCGCACAGAAAGAGAGGGTTTCATGCCCAACAAGGTGTATGTGATCGGCGTCGGGATGACGAAGTTCGAGAAGCCCGGTTCTCGGCTCAATCCGGACGGGTCGGCGTGGGACTACCCGGATATGGCCCGCGAGTCCGGGTCAAAAGCGTTGGCGGACGCAGGGATTGACTATCGCGAAGTTCAGGAGGCCTATGTCGGCTACGTCTACGGCGAGTCGACCTCGGGGCAGCGCGCGGTCTACGAGCTGGGGATGACGGGCATCCCGGTGGTGAACGTCAACAACAACTGTTCGACCGGATCCACCGCGCTGTACCTCGCCGCACGAGCGGTGCGCAGCGGCCTCGCCGACTGCACGCTGGCGCTCGGTTTCGAGAAGATGCAGCCGGGCTCGCTCGGGTCGATGTACGACGACCGCGAACAGCCCATGGCCAAGCACATCATGGCGATGGCGGAAATCTCGGAGGTGCTGTTCCCGCCGGCGCCGTGGATGTTTGGTGCCGCCGGCCGTGAGCACATGAAGCAATTCGGCTCGACCGCAGAGCATTTCGCCAAGATCGGCTACAAGAACCACAAGCACTCGGTCAACAACCCGTACGCGCAGTTCCAGGACGAATACAGCCTTGAGGACATCCTGGCCGCGCGGATGATCTACGACCCGCTGACCAAGCTGCAGTGCTCGCCGACGTCGGACGGATCCGGTGCGGCGATCCTGGCCAGTGAAGCGTTCGTCGAGAAGCACGGGTTGGCTGGGAAGGCCGTCGAGATCGTCGGGCAGGCGATGACCACCGACTTCGAGGACAGCTTCGACGGCACCTGCAAGGCGCTCATCGGCTACTACATGAATGTCGCTGCCGCCCAGCAGGTTTACGAGCAGTCGGAACTCGGGGCCGAGGACTTCCAGGTCATCGAACTGCACGACTGCTTCAGCGCCAACGAACTGCTGCTCTACGAAGCCCTGGGCCTGTGCGGCGAAGGTGAAGCGGCCAAGCTCATCGACAACGGCGACACCACCTACGGCGGGAGGTGGGTGGTCAACCCGTCGGGCGGGCTCATCTCCAAGGGGCATCCGCTGGGTGCCACCGGCCTGGCGCAATGTGCCGAACTCACCTGGCAGCTGCGCGGTACCGCGGACAAGCGGCAGGTCGAGAACGTCACGGCCGCCCTGCAGCACAACATCGGCTTGGGCGGGGCGGCCGTCGTCACCGCCTACCAGCGCGCCGAGCGCTGAACCGAAACATCAAACAACACAACACAACCAATCAGAACTGAGGAGCACCATCATGGGACACATCGAAGCAACCAAGCAGCTGTCGGCCTCACCGGAGGCGTTGTGGGCGATTGTTTCCGATCTGCCCAACTGGGACAAGTGGTTCACCGTCCACGAGAAGTGGCTGTGTGACGTGCCGGCAACGGTCACACCGGGCACCACGCTGACCGCGAAGATCGTCATGCTCGGCATGGCCAACAAGATCGAATGGACGATCCAGAAGATGGAGGCGCCGACCACGTTCGTGTTGTCCGGCACTGGTATGGCCGGCGTCAAGGCGCTCTTCGAGTTCACCGTGACCCCATCGGGCAGCGGCTCGGAGTTCAAGGTGGCCGGCGACTTCGAGGGCGCGCTGGTCAAGGGTGCGCTGGCCAAGGCGGTCGAGAAGGACGGCGCCAAGCAGCTCGACAAGACACTCGAGCAGCTCGACGCACTTGCGTCGGCGGCGGTCTGAAATGGCCGACGAGGAACTGGTTTTCGATGACTCCGGGTTGAACAAATGGACAGACGACGACCACTTCGAGGTCACCCGGGAACATCTCATCGACTACGCCAAGGCCACCAACGACCCGATATCCGCGCATCTTGCGGGTGATGTCGCGCCGCCGATCTTCGCGATCGTGCCGGTGTTCGAATCCCTATTGACGCCCACCGTCGATGTGGCACCCGTGGAGTTGATTCCTCGGGTGGTTCACGGGGAACAGGACTTTCACTTCCATCGGCCGATCTATCCGGGCGACAAACTGGTGTCACGCGGCATGATGCTCGGCTACGAAGGGCTCGAGAACGGCACGCGAGCATCGGTTTACCTCGAATGTCGGACCGATGACGGCGATCTCGTCAACGAACAGTACGTGACGTGCTTCTTCCGCGGGTTCAACGCCGGCAAGAAGATTGGTGAATTGGGCCCGAATCACAAGTTCGACGCCGCGCTGCGCGACCAGCCCCCACTGGCGAAAGTCGTTCAGCATGTCGATGCGGACCAGACGTTCCGCTACTCACCGGCATCGGGCGATCCGATGCCGATCCACCTCGACGAAGAGGTGGCCAAGGACGCGGGACTGCCGGGCATCATCGCCCATGGCCTGTGCACCATGGCATTCACCTCGTGGGCCTTGCTGACCGAGGTCGGTGGGGAAGATGTCAACCGGCTCAAGAGATTTGCCGTCCGATTCTCCAAGATGGTCTTCCCAGGTGACGATCTGGAGACCCGAATCTGGCAGTCGGGCCGCGGCAACCGCACCACCAGGTACGCGTTCGAGACGGTACGAAACGGAACCGCCGGCGAGGAATTCGCCATCACCGACGGCCTCGCCGTCTTCGCCGACTAATCGACTTGAAAGGACTGCACAACATGGGAGCTCTGGAAGGACGGATCGCCGTCATCACCGGCGCAGGGCGCGGCATCGGCCGCGAGCACGCGCTGCTGTTCGCCCGGGAAGGCGCCAGCGTCGTCGTCAATGACCTCGGTGGCAGCAACACCGGTGAGGGTGCCGACGCCGGCCCGGCGCAAGAGGTTGTCGACGAGATCCGCGCCGCTGGCGGTAAGGCCGTCACCAACACCGACAACATCGCCACGTGGGATGGCGCGGCCGGCCTGATCGACCAGGCGGTCAGCGAGTTCGGCGGCCTGGACGTCGTGGTGAACAACGCCGGGATCCTGCGCGACGGCTTCATCCCGACCATGGAGGAATCCCAATGGGACGCCGTGGTGACGGTGCATCTCAAAGGTCACTTCTCGGTGCTCCGGCACGCCGCCGCGTACTGGAAGGCGCAGAGCAAGGCCGGCAACCAGCCGAATGCCGCGGTGATCAACACGGCATCGGGATCGGGTCTCACCGTCCCGAACGCCGGGCAGGTGAATTACGGTGCGGCCAAAGCCGGCATCGCCGCGATGACCTTGGTCGCGGCCGAAGAGCTGGAACGTTATGGCGTGCGGGCCAATGCGATTGCCCCGATCGCGCGGACCCGGCTGACGCTGGCCACGCCGGGCATGGGTGCCCTGATGGCCGAGCCCGACGACGGCGAGGTCGACCTGTTCAGCCCGGCGAACATCTCGCCGTTGGTGGCGTACCTGGCGACCGAGAAGTGCCCGCTGACCGGCAAGGTCTTCGCGGTGCAGGGCGGTGCGATCTCTGAGCTCGGTGGCTGGCACGACCTGACCACCATCGAGACCGACGGTCTGTGGGAGATCGACGACATCGCGGGGCGGCTGTCATGATCGAGTGGTCCGAATCCGATGAGCTCATTCGCGACAGCGTCCGCGAGTTCATCGACAAGCAGATCGAGCCGCACCGCGACGGCCTGGAGCGCGGTGAGGTGTCGCCGTATCCGATCGCGCGAAAACTGTTCAGCGAGTTCGGTCTTGACGCGGTGGCTGCCGAAGTCATCAAGACCATGCTGGAGAAGGAACGGGCCAAAGCCGCGGCGATCGCCGCGGGGGAGCCCAAGCCCGAGAAGAGCGACCGGTCGTCGGGCGGCCTGGGCGATCTGGGTGGCCAGATTTCGATGGCGGCCGTGCTGGTGTCCGAACTGGCCGGTGTCAGCATCGGACTGCTGAGCACCCTCGGCGTCAGTCTCGGTCTCGGCGCGGCCACCATCGCCAGCCGCGGCACGCTGGCGCAGAAGGAGCGCTGGCTGCCCGAGTTGGTGACACTGGAGAAGATCGCGTGCTGGGCGATCACCGAGCCGGACGCCGGCTCAGATGCGTTCGGCGGCATGAAGACCTACGTCAAGCGCGACGGGGCCGACTACATCCTCAACGGCCAGAAGACGTTCATCACCAACGGTCCTGATGCCGACGTGCTGATCGTCTACGCCAAGTTGGATGAAGGCGATCCCGATGCCGACCGCCGCAACCGCAAGGTCCTCACCTTCGTCCTGGACTCGGGCATGCCGGGCCTGACGCAGGGCAAGGCCTTCAAGAAGATGGGCATGATGTCCTCGCCGACCGGCGAGTTGTTCTTCGACAACGTGCGCATCACGCCGGACCGGTTGCTCGGCGAGACCGAGGACCACGGTGGCGGAGACGGGCGGGAAAGTGCCCGAGCCAATTTCGCCGCCGAGCGGCTCGGCGTGGCGTTGATGGCGCTGGGCATCATCAACGAATGTCATCGGCGTTGCCTCGACTACGCCAAGACCCGCACGCTGTGGGGCCAGAACATCGGCCAGTTCCAGCTGATCCAGCTCAAGCTGGCCAAGATGGAGATTGCGCGAATCAACGTGCAGAACATGGTGTTCCAGACGCTGGAGAAGGTGCAGGCCGGAAAGATTCCGTCGCTGTCCGAAGCGTCCGCGGTGAAGCTGTACTCCTCGGAGGCGGCCACCGATGTGGCCATGGATGCGGTGCAGTTGTTCGGCGGCAACGGCTACATGGCCGAGTACCGGGTGGAACAGCTGGCCCGGGACGCCAAGTCGCTGATGATCTATGCCGGCAGCAACGAGGTACAGGTGACCCACATCGCGAAGGGACTGCTCGCCGGATGAGCACGGCGGACCCACTCACTGTCATGGCGATGGTCGATCGGCTGACCGGGAATTCGGCGGCGCGAGTAGTCGCCGGCGCCGCCATCCGGCTACTGGTGGCCAACCCGCGGCTGATCACGCTGATGCGTCCGGTCGCCAACAAGGCGATTGTCCGCCTCGCACCGGTCGTCGCGGGCACGACGGTCGACCCCGTCGACGCGCCGCTGCGTGGTGAGTGGGTCCGTGCACCGGCCGCCCGCGACGATGCGGGCGTCCTACTGGTGCTGCACGGCAGCGGATACCTGGTCTGCTCACCACGCACACACCGTGGATTCGCGTCGTACCTGTCGCAGCACTCAGGGCTGCCGGCATTGGTCGTCGAGTACCCCTTGGCGCCTGAGCACACCTTTCCCGCCGCCGAGGATGCCGCAATGGCTGCCTATCGACGGCTGCTGAGCCAGGGCTACGACGCGCGCAAAGTGGTGATCGCCGGTGATTCGGCCGGCGGCCACCTCGCGGTGGCGGTGGCCTTGCGGGCCAAGCGGGAAGGCCTACCGGCGCCTGCCGCACTCGCGTTGTGGGGTCCGTTGATCGATCCGTCCTACCGGGCGCCGATCGTCGATCCCCGGGTACGTCGGCAGCCCTTCGACCCGCGGGCCGCAGCTCGCGCGTTGGCGTTGTATGTCGGTGACGCGGACATCGCCGATCCGCGGCTGTGCCTGCTCAACGCCGATCTCGTGGGGCTACCGCCGATTCAATTACATTACGGCACAAGGGAAGTCATGCGCGCCGACGCCGAATCTTTCGCGGCCCGAGTGACGGCGTCCGGCGGTCATTGCGAACAACGGGTGTGGACAGGGCTGGCGCATGCCTACTGGATGGTTCCACGGAGCCACGACGGCAGTTTGGACAGCATGCGGGCCGGCGGCGAGTTCCTGCGCGCCGCCGTGGCTCAGCCATATCAGCCCATGGCGCAGGAGTGAGGGGCGAGATGACACACCTGATCAGCCAGGTACGCGACGCTGCTGCGGCGGCAATCGTGTTGCAGCGCCGGGGATTGGTGGATGTCTGCCGGCCACTGGACGCGGTGTCCGCCTCCCGCGGCCTCCGCCGCTACGGATCGTTCGGCGGGTTGGTCGGGCACGTCGCGGCGCGCTACGGCGATGCCCCCGCACTGACGGACGAGGTCGGCACGTTGAGCTTCGCCGAGCTGGAAACGCTGTCCAATGCCCTCGCGTGGGGACTCGCGGACCGGGGGATCGTTGCCGGCTCGGTGATCGGTCTGCTCGTACGAAACCACCGCGCGCTACCCCTGGCGCTCTTCGCTGCCGGAAAGGTCGGTGCCCGAGTCGTTTTGCTCAACACCGGCTTCGCGGCGCCGCAACTCGCGGACGTCTGCAAGCGCGAGAACGTCACCGCGGTCATCGCCGATGACGAGTTCACCGACCTGATCGACGTGCTGCCGTTCGAGGTCGACCGCATCGTCGGCTGGTCCGGCCAACGTGGACTGGTCGTGCTCGCAGCCGGCCGGTCGACGGCGCCGTTGCCCGCGCCGGCTTCGGTCGGCGGCATGGTCCTGCTGACCAGTGGCACCACCGGCACACCGAAGGGGGCGCCGCGCAACAAGGTCAGCCCGCTGCAATCTGCGCAGCTGCTCGACCGCATACCGTGGCCGTCGCGCAGTGTCTATTACGTTGCCGCACCGATGTTTCACGCCACCGGGCTGGCCACGTGCTCGCTCGGCTTCGCGCTCGGGAACCAGGTTGTGCTGGCGCGCCGATTCGACCCCGAAGCCACACTCGCGGCGATCGAACGACATCGGGTCAGTGCCCTGATCGTCGTCCCCACGATGCTGACGCGCATGCTCGACCTCGGACCCGAGGTGCTGGCCCGGTACGACACCTCCTCGCTGACCGTGGTGTTCGCCGCCGGCTCGGCGCTCTCACCCGATCTGTGCCGACGCACCATGGACGCGTTCGGCGACGTGCTCTACAACCTGTACGGCTCGACCGAGGTTGCGGTCGCCGCGGTGGCCACCCCGAGTGAATTGCGCAGCGCGCCGGGCACGGTGGGCCGCCCGCCCGTCGGCTGCACGCTCGCCGCATACGACGAACAGCGACGCCGGATCACCGAACCCGGACGCAGCGGAACACTTTTCGTCTCCAGCGGTCTCAGCTTCGCCGGTTACACCGACGGCGGAAACAAGGAGTCCGTCGACGGACTGCTGTCGTCGGGGGACACCGGCCACTTCGACGAGAACGGACTGTGGTTCGTCGACGGCCGGGACGACGACATGATCGTCTCCGGCGGCGAGAACGTCTTCCCGTTGGAGGTCGAGAATCTACTTGCCGGCCACCCCGCGGTGGTCGAGACCTCGGTGGTCGGAGTCGATGATGTGGAGTTCGGAAAGCGGTTGTGCGCGTTCGTGGTCCGCCGCCCGGGTGCCGACCTCGAGGCCGACGAGATCAAGAGTTACGTCCGGGCCGAGTTGGCCCGGCACAAAGTGCCGCGCGACATCGTATTCGTCGACGTGCTGCCACGCAACGAGACCGGCAAGGTGCTCAAGGCGCAACTGCAGAAGGCGGTGGAGCAATGACCAAGAAATACAACGACATTCGCGGCCGGGTGGTGGCGGTCACCGGCGGTGCCAGGGGCATCGGGCGCGCGACCGGCCTGGCCTTCCTGCGCGCCGGCGCACGTGTCGCCCTCGGTGACGTCGACATCGAGTTGGTCGGAAAGACCGCCGCTGACTTCGCCGCCACCGGAGAGCAGGTCTGCGGGTTACACCTCGATGTCACCAGCCGGGCGTCGTTCTCCGATTTCCTCGACGACGTCGAGAGCCGGCTGGGACCCGTCGACGTCCTGATCAACAATGCCGGCATCATGCCCACCGGACTGTTCGCCGACGAGATCGACGAGATGACCGACCGCATGGTCGCCATCAATCTCGGTGGCGTGCTGAACGGGTCGAAGCAGGCCGCCATCCGGATGCGCGGGCGCGGCGGACACATCGTGAACGTCGCCTCGCTGGCCGGCGTCAGCGCTTTTCCCGGTCTCGCCACCTACTGCGCCACCAAGCACGCCGTCGTCGGATTCACCGAGACCTTGCACCTCGAACTCGCCGGTGATGGCATCGCCGTCACCGCGGTGCTCCCGGGCGTCGTACACACCGAGCTCTCGGCGGGCCACAGCGCCCCGCGGTGGATTCAGCCCATCAGTGAGGTGGAGCCCGACGATGTCGCGGCGGCCATCGTCGAAGCTGTCGCGCGGGGCAAAGCGAAAGTGGCTGTACCGCAAGCCCTTGGCGCGATGATCAAGCTTATGGGTGCGCTTCCGGACGGGGCTCGGCACTGGATATCCCACGTCGCGCACTTCGACACCTCGTTCACCCATACCGACTCTGCTCTGCGGGAGGCGTACCACCGCAGGCTCGTGAATTGAACGGCGTCAGTCGTTTTCGGTCAGAAACAATGCGGCGCCGTGCTGGTGGGCGGCGCTGTCCCCGGGCCGGGAGCCGATGCCGTCCAAGGCGGCGAGGGCTTCGGCATCCAGCCGGATCGAGCCGGCCGCGACGTTGTCCTCCAGGTGGGCGACCGACCGGGTGCCGGCGATCAGCAGGGTGTTGGGCGCGTGTGACAACAGCCAGGCAAGTCCGACCTGCGCCGGGGTGGCGTTGATCCGGGCCGAGACGGCGCACACCGCGGGATCGTCGGTGACGCTGGGGAATCCGGGGAACGCCGAGCCGAGCGGGAAGAACGGCACCCAGGCGATGCCCTCTTCGGCGCACAGGCGCAAGGTGTCCTCCTGTGCGCGGGCCAACAAGCTGTAGGCGTTTTGGACGCAGGTGATGCCGGCCGGCAGCGCGTGCCGCACCAGCTCGACCGGCGCGGCGCTGAGCCCGATAGCGCCGATTTTGCCTTCGTCACGCAATGCGATCATCTCGGCCAACTGATCGTCGACATCGACGATCTGATCGCCTTCGGCTTGCAGGCCTGGTCCCAAGTCCAGCCGACGCAAGTTCACCACCGGAATTTGTTCCAGCCCAAGCTGATTCAGGTCCGCCTCGACCGCAGCACGCAGCTCCGCCGGTTTCTGCGCGGCCGCCAGCGGCGCAGGCCCGTCCGGGACGTGGACGGCTCCCACCTTGCTGACGATGACCAGCTCATCGCGGTACGGCCGCAGTGCCCGCCGGATCAGGGTGTTCACCGCTCCGCCGCCGTAGAAGGACGCGGTGTCGATGTGATTGATGCCGAGTTCGACAGCGCGGCGCAGCAGCGCAACCGCGTCGGCCGGGGAGCCGGCATCTTGCAGCTGCATGGCCCCGTAGCCGATGCGGGCTACCGGCCGGCCGCCGATCGAACCGAATCCGCCGGGGCGTGTTGTATCGGGCATCGTCGCTCCTCAGCTGTGGTTTCTGCGATACTCGAGTAATTCGGAGGAACCTCCGCTTAGTTCAAGATAACAAAAACGGAGGAGCCTCCGCTATGGCCGACGGTATTCGTGCCGACGCCCGCCGTAACCGGGAACGCATTCTGGAAGCAGCAGCGCTCGCGTTCGGCGCCGCCGACGGTCCGGCGTCGCTCGAGGCGATAGCGCGCGACGCCGGTGTTGGAATCGGCACTCTCTACCGACATTTCCCCAGCCGTGAAGCGCTGGTCGAGGCGGTCTACCGCGCTGAACTTGCCGAGGTGGCCGCCACGGCCCAGGAACTGTTGCGGAGCCATCCGCCGGTCGAGGCGCTACGGCTCTGGATGGACCGCTACGCGATGTTCGTCGCCGCCAAGAGGGGCATGGCCGAATCTCTGCGAGCGATATTCGATTCTGGTGCGGTGACGGCGAGCGATACCCGTGCCGGGGTGGTCGGAGCGGTCGGCACATTGCTGGCCGCCGGCGCCGGCGACGGGACCCTGCGCTCCGACGTAGCGGCGGATGATGTCGTCACCGGGTTGCTCGGCATCATGCTCGCGAGCTCGTCGCCCGAGCAGTGCGGTCGGATGTTCGACCTGCTGCTGGCCGGGTTGGTGACTACCCGCTGACCGGTCAGGCGACGACCCAGATCGCTTCGGCCGCAGGGCTTCCCAGGTCGACGGTCGTCTCCGAGGACACGGCGCCGAGCGCTTCGGGGCCAGTGACCGCCACGGAGATCATCCCGGCGAAGTCGCGCCGGGCCACCACGCGCAGATGTGAATCGAGCGTGATCCCGACGCTGTCGAAGTACCGCAGCATCTCGGGGTCGTGATCGGAAATCCGGGCCACCGTGCCGGCGTCGCCATCCGAACAGGCGGACAGCTGCCGGGCAGGGGGAGTGGGCACCTGGCCGTCGGCCGCGGGGATCGGATCGCCGTGCGGGTCGCGGGTGGGGAAGCCGAGCTTGGCGTCGATGCGGTCCAGCATCCGGTCCGACACCGCGTGCTCGAGCACCTCGGCTTCGTCGTGCACCTCGTCCCAGCCGTAGCCGAGCTCGCGCACCAGGAACGTCTCCATCAGGCGATGCCGGCGGACCATGGCCAGCGCCGCGCTGCGGCCGGTGTCGGTCAGCGTCACCGCGCCGTACTTCTCGTGGTGCACCAGGCCCTGATCGGCGAGCTTGCGAATCGACTCGGACGCCGTCGAGGCCGAGACCCCGATGCGCTCTGCCAGCATTTTCGTGCTGACTTTCTCGCGCGACCACTCCTGCGCGGTCCAGATGACTTTGAGGTAGTCCTGGGCAACCGGGGATAGATCCGGCGGGTTGCCACCGTCTTCTGCAGGACTCACAGCACAAAGTTTAGGCAATCGTCACCTCATCCGGGGATCTCACGGTGCCTGCCGCGGCGGCGCGCCGTAGGCTTGCGGTCGTGCAACGCTGGCGTGGGCAGGACGAGATCCCCACGGATTGGGGCCGATGTGTGCTCACCATCGGGGTGTTCGATGGCGTACATCGTGGACATGCAGAACTGATCAGCCACGCGGTGAAGGCCGGCCGGTCCCGCGGCGTACCCACGGTGCTGATGACGTTCGATCCGCATCCGATGGAAGTGGTCCTCCCGGGCAGCCATCCCGCGCAGCTGACGACGCTGACCCGCAGGGCCGAGCTCGTCGAGGAACTCGGCGTCGACGTGTTCCTGGTGATGCCGTTCACCACCGACTTCATGAAGCTCACGCCCGAGCGCTACGTGCACGAGCTGCTCGTCGAGCGCCTGCACGTCCTCGAGGTCGTGGTCGGCGAGAACTTCACCTTCGGCAAGAAAGCCGGCGGTAACGTGCCGCTGCTGCGCAAGGCCGGCGAACGCTTCGGCTTCGCCGTCGAGGGCATCTCGCTGGTGGCCGAGCACCACCAGGCCGAGACCGTCACCTTCTCTTCCACCTACATCCGGTCCTGTGTGGACGCCGGTGACATGGCTGCCGCGACCGAGGCCCTGGGCCGGCCGCACCGCGTCGAGGGCGTCGTCGTCCGGGGTGACGGTCGTGGCCGCGGGCTGGGTTTCCCGACCGCGAACGTCGCCCCGCCGATGCACTCGGCGATCCCCGCAGACGGTGTCTACGCCGCATGGTTCACCGTCCTCGGGCACGGCCCGTCGGTCGGCACCGTGACGCCGGGGGAGCGCTATCAGGCCGCGGTGTCGGTCGGTACCAATCCGACGTTCTCCGGACGCACCCGCACCGTCGAGGCCTTCGTGCTCGACACGGAGGCCGACCTCTACGGGCAGCACGTGGCGGTCGATTTCGTCTCGCGGATCCGCGGCCAGGAGAAGTTCGAGTCGGTGGACGACCTGGTCGTGGCCATGGACCGCGATACCAAGCGGGCTCGCACGATTCTCGCTGCGCCGTAGCTTCCTGATAAACTGCCCGACGCGCGTGCTGCAGTTCGCGGCGGCCGCGCCCTCGTTGTTCTTCGCGGACCGAATTGATGGAGTTGTTTCGTGGCACTCACTGCCGAGCAGAAAAAAGAGATCCTGGGTCAGTACGGCCTGCATGAGACCGACACCGGCTCGCCGGAGGCTCAGGTCGCCCTGCTGACCAAGCGCATCTCGGACCTGACCGAGCACCTCAAGCAGCACAAGCACGACCACCACAGCCGGCGCGGCCTGCTGCTGCTGGTCGGCCGTCGCCGCCGGCTGCTCAAGTACGTCGCTCAGGTCGACGTCGCGCGGTACCGCTCGCTGATCGAGCGTCTGGGTCTGCGTCGCTGACGCACCACTGATTCACGACCGTCGCCAGGTCTGCTCCGGCAGGCCTGGCGATGGCTGTTGGTACGGGTAGTAACATGAAACTGTTTTGGGCCTAGTGCTCAAGACGTCGGAACGTCACACAGCGTCCGCCTGAACCTCGTGGGGCGGTCTTCGGTAGTGGCTGTCGGGTTTGACTCCCGGCCGCTTCGATCGACGGCCGTCAGCAGTTAGCGGGATGGTTTTCGGGTTTTCTGGATGCGCGCGTGTGACGATGCGACAGCTGTAACAAAGAGGAACCAGAAAATACGGAATCCCGCATAGGGCGGGCCCGAGAGAGGTAATTGCGACATACATGTCTGCAGTTGAAATTGAAGACGGCATTTTCGAGTCGACCGCCGTCATCGACAACGGGAGCTTCGGCACCCGCACCATCCGCTTCGAGACCGGCCGCCTCGCACGTCAGGCCGCCGGTTCCGTCGTCGCCTACCTGGACGACGAGACCATGCTCCTGTCGGCCACTACGGCGAGCAAGAGCCCCAAGGACCACTTCGACTTCTTCCCCTTGACGATCGACGTCGAGGAGCGGATGTACGCCGCCGGCCGTATCCCCGGCTCGTTCTTCCGTCGTGAGGGCCGCCCCTCCACCGACGCGATCCTGACCTGCCGCCTGATCGACCGGCCGCTGCGCCCGTCGTTCGTCTCGGGTCTGCGCAACGAGATCCAGGTCGTCGTCACCGTGCTGAGCCTGGACCCCAAGGACCTGTACGACGTCGTGGCTATCAACGCCGCGTCGGCGTCCACCCAGATCTCCGGCCTGCCGTTCTCCGGCCCGGTCGGTGGCGTCCGCGTCGCGCTGATCGAGGGTCAGTGGGTGGCGTTCCCGACCATCGAGCAGCTCGAGAAGGCTGTCTTCGACATGGTCGTCGCCGGCCGCAAGGTCGAGGGTGACGTCGCGATCATGATGGTCGAGGCCGAGGCCACCGACAACGTGATCGACCTGATCGCCGGTGGCGCCGGTGCCCCCACCGAGGCCGTCGTGGCCGAGGGCCTGGAGGCCGCCAAGCCGTTCATCGCCGCGCTGTGCACCGCCCAGGCCGAGCTGGCCGAGGCTGCTGCCAAGGAGACCGGCGAATTCCCGCTGTTCCCCGATTACGCCGACGACGCCTTCCAGGCCGTTGCCGCCGTGGCGACCGACGCGCTGTCGCAGGCGCTGACCATCGCCGGCAAGCAGGAGCGCGAAGAGCGCACCGACGAGATCAAGGTCGAGGTGCTTTCCCGCCTCGCCGAGACCTACGCCGGCCGCGAGAAGGAGATCGGCGCGGCGTTCCGCTCGCTGACCAAGAAGCTGGTTCGCCAGCGCATCCTGACCGACCACTTCCGCATCGACGGCCGTGGCATCACCGACATCCGCGCCCTGAGCGCCGAGGTCGCCGTGATCCCGCGGGCGCACGGCAGCGCGCTGTTCGAGCGCGGTGAGACCCAGATCATGGGTGTCACCACGCTGGACATGATCAAGATGGCTCAGCAGATCGACTCGCTCGGTCCCGAGACCACCAAGCGCTACATGCACCACTACAACTTCCCGCCGTACTCGACCGGTGAGACCGGCCGCGTGGGCTCGCCCAAGCGTCGCGAAATCGGCCACGGCGCGCTCGCCGAGCGGGCCCTGATGCCGGTGCTGCCGAGCGTCGAGGAGTTCCCGTACGCCATCCGTCAGGTCTCGGAAGCGTTGGGCTCCAACGGTTCCACCTCGATGGGTTCGGTCTGTGCCTCCACCCTGGCGCTGCTGAACGCCGGTGTGCCGCTGAAGGCCCCGGTCGCCGGTATCGCCATGGGCCTGGTGTCCGACGAGGTCGACGGCGAGACCCGCTACGTCGCCCTGACCGACATCCTGGGCGCCGAGGATGCCTTCGGCGACATGGACTTCAAGGTCGCCGGCACCAAGGATTTCGTCACCGCCCTGCAGCTGGACACCAAGCTGGACGGCATTCCGTCCAAGGTGCTGGCCGGTGCCCTGGCCCAGGCCAAGGACGCGCGTCTGACCATCCTGGACGTGATGGCCGAGGCCATCGACGAGCCGGACGAGATGAGCCCGTACGCGCCGCGCATCACCACCATCAAGGTGCCGGTCGACAAGATCGGTGAGGTGATCGGGCCCAAGGGCAAGGTGATCAACCAGATCACCGAGGAGACCGGTGCGAACATCTCCATCGAGGACGACGGCACCGTGTTCGTCGGCGCCTCGAACGGTGAGGCGGCGCAGGCGGCGATCGACAAGATCAACGCCATCGCCAACCCGCAGCTGCCCAAGATCGGTGAGCGGTTCCTCGGCACCGTGGTGAAGACGACGGACTTCGGTGCGTTCGTCTCGCTGCTGCCGGGCCGTGACGGTCTGGTGCACATCTCCAAGCTCGGCAAGGGCAAACGCGTCGCGAAGGTCGAGGACGTCGTGAACGTCGGCGACAAGCTGCGCGTGGAGATCGCGGACATCTCCGCCGACAACCGTGGCAAGGGTCAGAAGATTTCGCTGATCCTGGTGGACGAGGGAGATGACGCAGGCGCCTCCGCGACGCCAGCCGACTCCGCTCCCGCCGAATCGGAGACTGCACCGGCAGATGCCGCGCCTGCAAACTCCTAATCCCACACTGCGCAACGGCCGGGGTCCTGCAGCGACATCGCTGCAGGCCCCGGCCGCTGTGCGCAAGACCAATCTCCCCGGCGGGCTGCGGGTCGTCACCGAACACCTGCCGCACGTGCATTCGGCGTCGGTCGGCGTGTGGGTCAACGTCGGTTCACGCGACGAGGGCCCCAGTGTCGCCGGCGCCGCGCACTTCCTGGAACACCTGCTGTTCAAGTCGACCCCGACGCGCAGCGCTGTCGAGATCGCCCAGTCGATGGACGCCGTCGGCGGTGAGCTGAACGCCTTCACCGCGCGCGAGCACACTTGCTACTACGCCCACGTGCTGGACAGCGATCTCGGGCTGGCCATCGACCTGGTCTCGGACGTCGTACTCAACGGCCGTTGTGCCGCAAGCGATGTCGAGCTGGAACGTGACGTGGTGCTCGAAGAGATCGCCATGCGCGACGACGATCCCGAGGACACCCTCGCGGATGTCTTCCTCGGCTCCATGTTCGGTACGCACCCGGTGGGTCGTCCGGTGATCGGCAGCGTCGAATCCATCGCGTCGATGACCCGCAACCAGCTGCACTCGTTCCACGTTCGCCGGTACACCCCGGACCGGATGGTGGTCGCGGTCGCCGGGAACGTCGACCACGACGAAGTTGTGTCCATGGTGCGCAAGCACTTTCGGCCGCATCTGGTTCGTGGCCGCAAGCCCGTGCCGCCGCGTAAGGGTGCCGGCCGCGTGCCCGGCACCCCGACACTGCAGTTCGTCAAGCGTGACTCCGAGCAGGCCCACATGTACCTGGGTGTGCGTACGCCCGGCCGTAACTGGGAACACCGCTGGGCGCTGTCGGTGCTCAACACCGCGCTCGGCGGTGGCCTGAGTTCGCGGCTGTTCCAGCAGATCCGCGAGAACCGCGGCCTGGCCTACTCGGTGTACTCCACGATCGACACGTTCTCCGATGCCGGTGCCCTGTCGGTGTACTCGGCATGCCTGCCGGACCGCTTCGACGAGGTCGTCCGCGTCACCACCGACGTGCTGGAAGACGTTGCGCGCGAAGGCATCACCGCCGACGAATTGCGCATCGCCAAGGGCTCGATGCGCGGCGGTCTGGTGCTCGGGCTCGAGGATTCCGGTTCCCGGATGCACCGCATCGGCCGCGCCGAGCTCAACTACGGCAACCACAAGTCGATCTCGGACACGCTCGCGTCGATCGACGCCGTGACGCTCGAAGAGGTCAATGCCGTTGCGCGCGAACTGCTGACGCGGCCCTTCGGCGCCGCGGTACTGGGCCCGCACCGGTCCAAGCGCTCACTGCCGAAGCAGCTGCGCGCCATCGACTAGCGATTTGTGCACGAAAATCCGCGCGGACCGCGGATTTTCGTGCACAAATCACCCTTCCCGGCGCAGGACGAAGAAGTACGGCTGCGTCTCGCCGCGGAGATCCATGGCGCCCAGGACGGCGTCGTCGGTCAGCTTGCGGAAGACGTCGTTGATAGGCAGTTGGTCGTAAACCATTGTCGCGGTGTCGACTCCGCGATAGCGCGTGGTGCGCAGTCGGGCCTTGGCCGAACGGGCCTGCAGTAGCGGGCGGAGCGCGGTGATGACCCTCGCGACGGGAAGCCGGTGCAGGGGCACCTTGTTCGCCAGTCCGGCGCCGGAGAATGCCAGCACCGGGTTGAGGGGCCACAGCGTTGCGCCCGAGGCATCGGGAAACAGCAGCGGGTGGACCGTCTCGGCGTCGACGAACTGCTTGCCCCACCAGCCGCTGGCTTCCAGTAGCCCGTCCATCGGATGTCCGGTGGGCACTTCCGCCCCGTGCCACGTGCCGATCATGAAGTCGGTTTCGACGGCCGGCGCGGCATCGAAAATCTCGAGGGCTTCGGCCGTCGTGGTCGGCGGGGCGGGCAGTAGTTCCTGCAAGAGCATGGCCACGACGATACTTGACACCTGTCAAGTATGGCAGTGCCGGGCTCGGAAAAGTCATCGCCCGGCCAGCGCGACGCTGCGCTGACCGGGCGATGGGTATCGGGTTCGGGGGTTACAGGGCGACGCGACCGAGCGGAATGTCGAGGTCCGCGGCGACCTGGCTGCACAGCAGCTCGCCGTCGTGCGTCGATAGGCCCTTGGCCAGTGCGGCGTCGTTCCGGCAGGCCGCCTGCCAGCCCTGGTCGGCGAGCTTGAGCACGTACGGCAGCGTGGCATTGGTCAGTGCGTAGGTCGAGGTGCGCGGCACGGCGCCGGGCATGTTGGCCACGCAGTAGAAGACCGAGTCGTGCACGGTGAAGGTCGGGTCGTCGTGCGTGGTGGGCTTCGAGTCCTCGAAGCAGCCGCCCTGATCGATCGCGATGTCGACCAGCACGGAACCCGACTTCATGTGGGCCACAGTCGAATTGGTCACGAGCTTCGGTGCCTTGGCGCCGGGGACCAGCACCGCGCCGATCACCAGGTCGGCCTGCTTGACGGCTTCGTCCAGGTCCAGGCTCGATGAGTAGCGGGTGTGGATTCGGCCGTTGAACTCGGCGTCGATGCGGCGCAGGGTGTCCAGGTTGACGTCGAAGACGGTGACCTGCGCGCCCATGCCGCTGGCGATCTGTGCCGCGTGGAAGCCCGCGGTGCCACCGCCGATGACGACGACGTTGGCGGGGGCGACGCCGGGCACGCCGCCCATCAGGACGCCGCGGCCACCGTGGCTGCGCATCAGGTGGTAGGCGCCCACCTGGGCCGACAGCCGGCCTGCCACTTCGCTCATCGGGGCGAGCAGAGGCAGGCGGCCGTCGGCAGTCTGAACGGTTTCGTAGGCGATCGAGGTGGTGCCCGACGCCAGGAGCGCGTCGGTGCACTCGCGCGAGGCGGCCAGGTGCAGGTAGGTGAACAGGGTCTGGCCCTTGCGCATGCGGTGGTATTCGGCCGCGATGGGCTCCTTGACCTTCAGGAGCAGGTCGGCCTCGGCCCACACCTGGTCCGCGGTGGTGACGATCTGTGCGCCGGCGGCCTTGAAGTCGTTGTCCGTGATCGCGGATCCTTCGCCGGCCCCGGCCTGGATCAGCACCTCATGGCCGTGCTTGATCAGTTCGGCGACACCGGCCGGGGTGATGGCCACCCGGTACTCGTTGTTCTTGATTTCGGTCGGGATACCGACGTGCATCTGGGGTTCTCCTCAGGGCGGATCAGGTGGTGCCCTAAGTGTGAATAAACGTCGACTGACCTGCAATATCTGTGACTATAATTCTCGATATGGCGCCTGCTAGTGAACGATCTTCGAATTCGACGGTCCAGGAGGGGGTTCAGCCGAAGGATGTTCAGCCCGTCGAACTCGACGACGTCGACCGGCAGATCGTGACCGCGCTACATGCCGACGCACGCATGCCCAACAGCGCGTTGGCGGAGCTGGTCGGCATCGCCGCATCGACCTGTCACGGCCGGGTCCGCCGGTTACAGCAGCTCGGGGTGATCCGTGGTTTCCATGCCGACATCGATCCGGCAGCCATCGGCCTGGGCCTGCAGGCGATGATCTCGGTGAGCCTGCAGTCAGGGGCCCGGGCGCGCATTCGCGACTTCATCGCCCACATGCGGCGGCTGCCGCAGGTGATGGACGTCTACTTCCTGGCCGGCGCCGACGACTTCATCCTGCACGTCGCCGCGCGCGACACCCCACATCTGCGTGCGTTCGTGGTCGAGCACCTCAACGCCGACGCCGATGTGGCCGGCACCCAGACGTCCCTGATCTTCGAGCACCTGCGCGGCGCATCCCCGCTGTAACCGGTTGCCGCGGTTCAGGATTGCGTCGCGGACTTGAGTTCGGCGAGCGCCTCGCGAATGTGCTCGGCGAGGCTGCGGTCGGCCGGATCGGTGAGCCACTGGTCGAATGCCACCTTGAATACCGCGATACCGGTCTCCGCGACCAGGCCGGCCGCGGGATCGGCGACGCCGCGTCGGCGCAGCGCGTCGGCGATGCTCGTCGCCAGTGACGCGAGCTTGATGAGTTCGCGCTCCTGCAGGCTGGGGTTGGCATTGATCACCGTCTGGCGCCGGCGCGCGTGCGGGCGGCGCTCGGCGAAGAAATCCGACACGGATTCCAGCGCCGCGCTGACGGCGTCGAGTGGCGCGGCGGCCGCCGGGGCGTCGTCGATGGCTGCCTCGAGCGCGTCGGCGAGTTCGCGGCCCCGGAACAGCACCTCGCGCTTGTCGGTGAAGTGCCGGAAGAACGTGCGCTCCGTGAGGCCGGCGCGAGCGGCGATCTCGGCGACCGTCGTCTCGTCGAAGCCCTGCTCCAGGTACAGCTCCAGAGCGGCCTGTTCCAGGCGGCCCTGCGCGTTCGGTTCCCATCGGCCCACGGGCGGATTGTAGGCGATGTCAGTGACTGTCACCACGACTGATGACAGTGGCTGACATCAGGTGTACGTTCGGTGATGTCGTGGACTGACATCAGTTGAGGAGTTGAAACCATGCGCATATTCGTTACCGGCGCCAGCGGACACATCGGATCGGTCGTCGTCCGCGACCTGCTGGAAGCCGGTCATCAGGTCACCGGACTCGCCAGATCCGACGCCTCGGCCGCCGCCGTCGCCGCCGCGGGGGCGCAGGTGCACCGCGGCAGTCTGGATGACCCGGACGGGCTCGCTGCCGCGGCCGCCGACTCGGACGGCGTCGTCCATCTGGCCTTCAAACACGACTTCGCCAATTACGCCGACTCGCTCCAGTTGGACCTGCGCGCCGTAGAGGCCATGGGCGAGGCCCTGGCGGGCTCGGGCAAGCCGTTCGTGAACACCTCGGGCACCCTCATGCTGGCCTTCGGTGAGCCGGGCCGGCTCGGCACCGAGGACACCGACGTGAACAGGGACGCGCCGCGGGGCGCATCGGAACGGGCCACGCTCGCGCTGGCCGACCGGGGCGTGCGGTCATCAGTCGTCCGGCTCGCCCCGACGGTGCACGGCGACACCGATCACCACGGCTTCATCCCCAGTCTCATCGAATTCGCCCGTGCGGCAGGACGATCCGGGTATCAGGGTGACGGCTCGAACCGATGGCCGGCAGTGCACACCGTCGACGCCGCGCGGCTCTACCGGCTCGCGGTGGAGTCGGCGCCCGCCGGTTCGGTGTTGCACGGAGCGGCTGAACAGGGCATCGCCTTCCGTGACATCGCGCAGGCGATCGGCGACGGGTTGGGCGTGCCGGTGCACCCGATTCCCGCGGACGAAGCCGCGGCGCAGTTCGGTTTTCTCGCGGGCTTTGCCGCGCTGGACAACCCGACCTCGAGTGCTCGCACGCGGGCCCTGCTCGGCTGGGAGCCCGTACAGCCGACCCTGCTCGAAGACCTCAAGGCCGGTCACTACTTCGCGCCTGCGGGAGGCTAAGCGCCGATCAGCTCCGGGTGGAACTTGGTCACCAGCCGGCGGATGCCGTCGCGCCAGTCGACCGACGTGCCGCCGATCAGCTCGTGCATGCGGGTGGTGTCGGTCGGGCCGCCGCGCAGCGCATTCGGGTCCTCGGTGAACATCGGCTCACGGCCGACCAGTTCGCCGATGTAGGTGCACCAGTCCTGCAGGCTGACGGTCTGATCGCCGCACCAGTTCACGGTCGTGGCGGGCACCGACGCCACCTCCAGCAGCTTGGGCAGGGTGGCCAGGATGTCGTCTTCGTGAATCGGGTTGTACTGCGCCGGCCCGCCCGGCGGCACCTGGATCGGGATCCCGGCCAGGATCATCTCCATCTGGTAGTACGGCCAGCCGCCGTTGTCGCCGTAGGGCACGTTGAACCGGGCGATGGTGGCCGGCAGACCCAGCGCGCGGGACATGGTGCGCACGACCGTCTCGCCGGCGATCTTGGAGATCGAGTAGGTGGGGAAGAGGTGCTTGTGGTTGTCGCCCAGCGCCGCCGACTCGGCGCGCGGCTCGTCGCCGGGTGGGTCGTACACCGCGGCCGACGACGTGTGCAGGAACGCCTTGGCCTCGCGACAGTGCGCCATCAGCAGACCCACCGACTCGGCGTTGGCCGCGAGGTCCTTGTCCCACCGGCCGGTCTTGGCCACCGCGAGGTTGACGACATAGTCGAAATCGGTTGGCAGGGCGTCGAAGTCGCCGACCGCCAGGTTGAGCGCCGCGCACTGGACGCCGGCCTGCTCCAGGTGCTGCCGGGCCTGCGGGTTGTTGAACCGGGCGACGCCCCACACCTCGTTGTCGGCCGCCAGGGCGGTGGCGATCGGGGTGGCCACCTGGCCGGTGACTCCGGTGATGAGGATCTTGGCGCCGCGCATGGGGCTGATAGTAGGGGGCCGCTAGGGTTGACCTCATGCGAGTCGGAGTTCTGGGTGCCAAGGGCAAAGTCGGTGCGACCATCGTCGACGGTGTGGAAGCCGCTGACGATCTGACGTTCACCGTCGGCGTCGACGCCGGTGACGAGCTCAGCCTGTTCACCGACAGCGGTACCGAGGTCGTCGTCGACTTCACGCACCCCGACGTGGTGATGAACAACCTGAAGTTCCTCATCGACAACGGCATTCACGCCGTCGTCGGGACCACGGGCTTCACCGCGGAACGCCTCGACCAGGTTCGCGAGTGGGTGGCCGCGAAGCCCGGCGTCGCGGTGCTCATCGCCCCGAACTTCGCGATCGGTGCGGTGCTGTCCATGCACTTCGCCAAGCTGGCCGCCCCGTTCTTCGAGTCGGCCGAGGTCGTCGAGCTGCACCACCCGCAGAAGGCCGACGCCCCGTCGGGCACCGCTACCCGCACCGCTCAGCTGATCGCCGAGGCGCGAAAAGGCTTGCCGCCCAACCCCGATGCCACCAGCACCGGTCTGGAGGGCGCGCGCGGCGCCGACGTCGACGGCATCCCCGTGCACTCGGTGCGGCTGCGCGGTCTGGTGGCGCACCAGGAAGTGCTGTTCGGCACGCAGGGCGAGACGCTGACCATCCGGCACGACAGCATCGATCGCACGTCCTTCGTGCCCGGCGTGCTGCTCGGTGTCCGCGAGGCGGCCAAGTACCCCGGGCTGACCATCGGCATCGAGAAACTGATGGGGCTGTGACGGGCCGGTGATGACGAAACCGAGCTCGCAGGTACTCCGCATTCAACTGGTCGTCGCATTCCTGTGCGTCGCGTTGGTGGTGTACTTCGTGATGCTCGGGCGCTCCGGCGTCATCCTCATGCAGTCGGGGGAGGCCGCGGCGATCGGGCTCGGCATCGGCATCTTCGTGTTGCCGCTGATCGGTCTGTGGGCCATGGTCGCCACGCTGCGCGCCGGTTTCGCGCACCAGCGGCTGGCCCGGCTGGCCCACGAGGAGGGCGTCGAGCTCGACGTCAGTGACCTGCCCAAGCGCCCGTCGGGCCGCATCGAACGCGACGCCGCCGACGCGTTGTTCGAGTCGGTGCGTGACGAGGTGGAGGCCAGCCCCGACGATTGGCGCGGCTGGTACCGGCTGGCGCGGGCCTACGACTACGCGGGGGACCGGACCCGGGCCCGCGAGACCATCCGCAAGGCCGTCCGGCTGGAACAAGCATCGCGATGAAACTCCTTGTCGTGCACCATACTCCGTCTCCGCACTGTCAGGAGATGTTCGAGGCGGTGCTCGCCGGAGCCACCGATCCCGAGATCGAGGGCGTCGACGTCGTGCGCCGTCCGGCGCTCACGCTGTCGGCCGCCGACGTCCTGGAGGCCGACGGCTACCTGCTGGGCTCGCCGGCGAACCTGGGCTATATGTCGGGCGCCTTGAAGCACGCGTTCGACCAGATCTACTACCCGTGCCTCGACGCGACACGTGGCCGGCCGTTCGGTCTGTGGCTGCACGGCAACGAGGGCACCGAAGGCGCCGAGCGGGCCGTCACCTCCATCACCACAGGTCTGGGGTGGGTGAAAGCGGCTGACTACGTGGTTGTTTCGGGCAAGCCCAGCAAGGTCGACGTGGAGGCCTGCTGGAACCTGGGCGCGACGGTCGCGGCGACGTTGATGGGCTGAGTCAGATCGAGGTCTACGTCATTGGCCCGCCGCCCGCACTTCGGCGAGGCTGAGGTAGCCGAAGTTACGCAGCTTCAGGAGTTCGTCGTCGCTGGCCGCCTGCACGTCGGCGAGGCAGCGATAGCCCTCGCGGACCAGCACGCGGGCGGTGCGGGGCGTGAACTGCTCGAATTCGGCAGGGATCGGTGGCAAGTCCTGATCTTCGCTCATTCGGCTACCCCGTCTCGAAACTCAGGCATTGGCGGCGGAACGTGTAGGTCGAGGATGCACGGTCAACTCGGTTTCTGTGCCCAGAACCATTGACCCTGACGTGACGGCGCACCGCACTCGAACAAATGCGCCCTGGATTCAGGATCAAATGTGAAAACGCCGTATGGTGATTGACGTTTGCGTCGATCAGTGAGGAGCCGACATGGGAATCGCGGACCTGGCGCTGGGCGCCGCGCCGTTGGCCGGAGGCGCGCTGCTCGGGGCCGTCGCGGGCAACCTGAAGCCACCGGACGTGCGCGCCGCGATCAAGGCCGACATGGACCTGCTGGACCGCATCCCGGCCGAGCAGACCGAGCGTCGCGCCGAGCTGCAACGCACCATCGACATGCGGATCGACGAGGTGATCGCAGCCGTCGACCGCAGCCGCCAGCTCAAGTCGTCGGCGATCGGCTACGCGTTCAACCGCGAGGGCCGGCTGCGCGACATCCTGGTCTTCATCATGGCGGTGCTGTTCTGCATCATCTGGTGGAACCTCAAGCACTCGCGCACCGGCTGGCTGCCGATGTTCATCGCGCTGATCGTCTTCACAGCGCTGTCCGGCTGGTACGCGCTGCGCGGCATCGTCCGGGCGTTCTCGTCAGTGCTGCGCCGGAACAAGAAGGCCGGGGACGCCGCTCAGTAGTGGTAGGTGTCCGACGGCGCCGACACGTGGTCGGGGTCGTCGCCGAACATCGACGGGTGAATGCCGTACGCCTTCGCCAGATCGAGGATCTTGTTGGCGCGCGCGATACGCGGCAGGTCCGAGCCGTTGCGGATTTCGCCGCCGTCGCGCTCGAACTCCGCGAAAAACTCCTGCGCCCAAGCGATCTCGTCGAGTGACGGGGACAGGCCCTCGTTGACCGTCCCGCACTGCTCCGGGGTCAGACAGATCTTGCCGGTCATGCCGAACTCGAGAGACACCGCGGTGGCTTCGCTGAGCTTGCGCGAGCTGGAACCGATGGTCGGGCCGTCGATGGCGCCCGGCAGGTGCGCGGCCTTGGCGGCGATGGTGAACCGAGAACGGGCGTAGGCCAGCGTCGCCGGGTTGTCGCCGAAGCCGGTGTCGCGGCGGAAGTCACCGATACCGAACGCCAGCCGGAACGTGCCCTTGGCCGACGCGATCTCGGTGATGCGCTCGAGCCCGCGGGCGGTCTCCACCAGCGCGACGATCGGCACGTTGGGCAGCCGCTTGGCGGTCTCGGTGACATGGTCGACGGACTCGACCATCGCCAGCATGATGCCGCCGACAGAGGTCTTCGACAGCATCTCCAGGTCGTCGGCCCACCACGGGGTACCGAAGCCGTTGACGCGCACCCAGTCGGTGTTGCCGTCGCCGAGCCAACGCGCCGCGTTGTCGCGGGCGGAGTCCTTGTCCTTGGGCGCTACCGCGTCCTCGATGTCGATGATGACGATGTCGGCGCTGGAGCGCGTCGCCGGCGAGAAGCGGTCGAACTGCGATCCGTTGACCAGCAGCCAGCTGCGCGCGAGTACCGGGTCCAGTCGGGCTCCGTGCTCGTTGGCATCAGGTTCATAGGTGCTGGTCTGGTCATACACCCGTCAATCGTCCCGCACAGCGGGAGCAGCCCCCGCCCCGGGGGTTACTTCAGCGCCGCGCCGAACACCCGCTGCATCGCATCCCAGTGCCGCTTCGCCGCCGCTTCGTCGTAGGCGCCGACGTTGTCGGGTACCGCGAAGCCGTGCGCGGCCGGGTAGAACTCGACGGTGTGCTCGACGCCGGCGTCGGTGAGCGCGCGGTCCAGAGTCTCGCCCTGCTCGGCGGTGAAGGACCCGTCGTTCTCGGCGGCGCCGACGTAGACGACGGCGCTGATCCGGTCGGCGCGCAGGTGCGGGCTGTCGTCGGTATCGGTGACCAGGCCACCGCCGTGGAACGACATCGCCGCGGCGACGCGTTCGGGCAGCTTGCCGGCGACGACGAACGACGTCCGTCCACCCATGCAGTAGCCGGTGGTGCCGAAGCTCTCGCCCGCCACATCGGGCCGGGCCGCCAGGTAATCGAAGAAGGCGCCGGCGTCGGCGACCATGACGTCCTGTGTGACGTTGCGCATCATCCCGAACAGCCGCGCGCGCTCGTTCTCGTCGGAGAAGGCGGTGGCCATGTCGAACGGTGCCCAGCCGGCCTCGCGGTAGTAGATGTCCGGTACCAGCACGACGTAGCCCAGCCCGGCGAGTTGTGCGGCCATGTCGTCGAAGGTCTGCCGGGGGCCGCCCGCGTCGGGGTACATGACGACCGCGGGCCAGGGGCCGGTGCCTTCGGGAGTGGCGACGGTGACGGCACAGCTGCCGTCGGCGGTGGTGATGGTGTCCTTTGCAATTGGCATGGCTTGGTCCTCTTCCCGTCGCTTCGCTCGCCCATTACGTTCTACTCCTCGGCCCAGAACGTAAGCTGGCAGTGTGGCTGTGCCGACTCCCTATGAAGACCTGCTGCGCCTCGTGCTGGAACAGGGCACGCCCAAATCGGATCGCACGGGGACCGGCACCCGGAGCCTCTTCGGCCATCAGCTGCGCTACGACCTGGCCGCGGGTTTCCCGTTGCTGACCACCAAGAAGGTGCACACCAAGTCGGTGATCTACGAACTGCTGTGGTTCCTGCGCGGCGACTCGAACGTGCGGTGGCTGCAGGAGCGCGGCGTCACCATCTGGGACGAATGGGCCTCGGAGACAGGCGAACTCGGGCCGGTGTACGGCGTCCAGTGGCGGTCGTGGCCGACGCCGTCCGGCGAGCATGTCGACCAGATCAGCGCCGCACTCGAGATGCTGAAGACCAACCCGGATTCGCGCCGCAACATCGTGTCGGCGTGGAACGTCGGCGAGATCGCCCAGATGGCGCTGCCGCCGTGCCACGCGCTGTTCCAGTTCTACGTCGCCGACGGCAAGCTGAGCTGCCAGCTGTACCAGCGAAGCGCTGACCTGTTCCTCGGCGTGCCGTTCAACATCGCCTCCTACGCACTGCTGACCCACATGATGGCCGCGCAGGCGGGCCTCGAGGTCGGTGACTTCGTCTGGACCGGTGGCGACTGCCACATCTACGACAACCACGTCGAGCAGGTGCAGCTGCAGCTGTCCCGCGAGCCCCGGCCGTACCCGGAACTTGTTCTCGCGCCGCGTGATTCGATCTTCGACTACCAGTACGAGGACATCGCGATCGTCAACTACGACCCGCACCCGGCCATCAAGGCGCCCGTTGCGGTCTGACGCCGTGGGGCCCGGAGCTCTGGTGACATGTTCGATCTGGACCGGTCAACTTTCCCTGACCCGTCAAGGAAAGTTGACCGGTTCAATTCGCAAGTGCCACAGGAGAGCCGACACGCCGACTACGACACGCGGAGGAACGGCGCGGTGAAGCTGATCTGGGCCCAGGCCAACGGCGGCGTCATTGGCCGCGACAACGACATTCCGTGGCAGCTGCCCGAGGACATGGCGCATTTCAAAGACCTGACGCTCGGCTCCACCGTGGTGATGGGCCGACTCACCTGGGAGTCGCTGCCGCCGCGGTTCCGGCCGCTGCCCGGCCGCCGCAACGTCGTGGTCAGCCGGGACGCGGGCTATATCGCCGAGGGCGCCGAGGTCGTGACGGCATTGCCTGCCGAGGTCGACGGCTGGGTGATGGGCGGGGCGCAGCTGTACGCGCTGGCGCTGCCGTCGGCGACGCTGTGCGAGGTCACCGAGATCGACGTCGACGTGCCGGACGGTGACGCCTTCGCGCCGACGTTGGACGACTCCTGGACGGTGACGTCAGGGCAGTGGCAGACCAGCAAGACCGGCCTGCGCTACCGCTTCTGCAGCTACCGGCGTCGGCAGTAGCCTGCCGACCGTCGCTCGTGCTGGCATCATCTGTCGCATGAAGCGACTCGTGAGCGCCGAACTCAACGTCGACGTGACCGAACCGACCACGCTCGAGTTTCAGATCGCGGTCGCCCCGCACCCCGGCGCCACGGTCGTCGAGTCGTTGTCCTTCATGTTGAACGGCAACGCGGTAATTCCCCACGAGGTATCCGGGGCACATGGAACCCGTATTCATACCTTCGATTCAGCCCCGGGCAACCTGAGCGTCCACTACTCGGCGACGATCGACGGGCGCAGCGACGCGGCTTCGGTTACGGAATACGACAAGACGATGTACCTGCGGCCCAGCCGGTACGCAGAAGCGGACAGGCTCTACGGCTTCGCCGCAGCCGAATTCGGCCAGTATTTAGACGCCGCAACCCTGTTGGAGAAAATCTCCTACTGGGTCGGGTACCGGCTCAACTACGTTCCCGGCTCCAGTGATCCCATCGACGGCGCCGTCGACACCCTGCTGGCCGGCAGGGGGGTCTGCCGGGACTACGCCCACTTGGTCGTAGCGCTACTGCGCGCCGTGAAAGTCCCGGCTCGCCTGGTGGCCGTATATGCGCCCGGGTGTGTTCCCATGGACTTCCACACCGTCGCCGAGGCGCTCGTCGACGGACAATGGCGTGTCGTCGACGCAACCGGGCTGGCGCCACGACAATCCATGGTGCGCATCGCCACCGGGCGCGATGCCGCTGATATCGCCTTCTTGGACAATCACAACGGTGCCATCAACCTGAACCGCGTCGCGGTCACCGCCGCGACTGATGCCGATCTGCCGATTGACTCGGTCCACGAATTGGTATCGATCACCTGACCGTTCACGTGAACCCCGCGGGTCACGCCTCCGCGGGCGACACGTCCGAACCGGTGCCCTTCACCGACGACTTCGCGCGCTTCTCGGCGCGCACCGCCTTGCCGTTGCGCACGAACCCGGTGGGGGAGACCGCCGCCGACAGCAGCGCGTCCTCGCCCGCCACGAACGGATGGAAACCGACGCCGGCGCCGCCGCGGCCCTTGACCGGGATGTCGGCGACTTCGGTTACCTTCCAACCCTTTTCAGAGGTCGATAGGATCGCTTCGCCGTTGCCGCACGAAATTGGTAAGGCCGCGATCACAGCGTCTTCCGGGTCGCCTGCCACCAGCTTCACACCGGCCACGCCATTGCCAGCCGCGCCCTGCGGGTTCACCGCCGCCGGGTCGATGCGCAGAATCTTGCCGCGCCGCGTCACCAGCGCCAGGTGGTAGCCCGGCGTCAGCACACCCGAGCGCAGCAGCCCGGTGATGTCCGGGGCGACCGGGATGTCGCGGGTCTTGGACGGCAGGCCGTTGCCGTTCGTGAACTTGATGCGGCCATCGGTCCACACCGCCCAGCCCAGCCCGGCGGAGAGCAGGTCGCCGTGAGTGTCGGAGAACACGCCGCGATCGTCAAGGCGCCAGTTGGCGTTGACCTTCTTCTCCCGCGGGCCGTCGTCGTCGGAGCTCGACGCCGTCGGGGTGCCCTCGAAGTCCAGGACCGTCCGGCGGTCGAATTCGGGCCCGGCGAACAGCTTCGCCGTCTCCTTCAGTTCGTTGTCGATCACCACGCGGCGGGCGTCCGGGTTCGACACCAGCTCGGTGAGCTCCGCGAACTCCGCGTCGAGCTTGTCCGCCTCGGCCTGCAGCTCGATGACGTCGAGCTTCGTCAGCCGCCGAAGCTGCAGGGCCAGAACGTAGTTGGCCTGCTCCTCGTCGATGCTGAACCGTTCCTGCAGCCCGCGCCGGGCGTCGTCGACGGTGTCGGAGCCGCGGATGACCGCGACGGCGGCGTCGATGTCCAGGTGGATCTTCATCAAGCCGGCCACCAGATGCCTGCGGGCGGTGACCTTCTCGAGCCGGTACTGGCTGCGATGCAGCACCACGGAGTCGCGCAGGTGCAGGAACGCGCCGATCAGCTCGCGCACCGTCCACCAGCGCGGCACGCGGTCCTCGTCGAGCGCCACCAGGCTGGCGGCGAACGTCGACTCCAGCGGGGTCAGCGCGAGCAGCTGGTCGCGGATGGTCTCGGCGGCGTGCCCGCGTTTGGCAGTGACGACGATGCGCAGCCCGTTCCGGCGGTCGGTCAGGTCGGACATGTCGGCCACACCGGCCAGCTCGCCGGACTCGACGAGCGCCCGAATCCGGTCCTGCACAGTGTTACTCGCGACACCGGGCGGCAGTTCGGTGATGACGACGTTCTTGCCGTCGATCGACAGGGTGCCGCGCACCGTGAGCGCACCGCGGCCGGTGGTGAGGTACTCGCGCAACCCGGCCGTGCCGACCACCGTCGCCCCGCAGCCCCAGTCCGGGCCGGGAATGAGCTTGGCGAGCCGGTCGTCGGTCATGTTCGGGGTCTTCAGCAGCGCGCGACAGGCCGCCATGATCTCGCGCGGATTGTGCGCGGGCACCTTGGTGGCCCAGCCTTCGGCGATGCCGACGGCGCCGTTGCAGAGGAGCACCGGCCACTGGGCCGGCAGCATCGTGGGCTCGATCCACTCGCCGTCGAACGTGGGCACCATGGGCACCGCGTGGTCGTCGAGTTCGGCGGTCAGCGCCGCACCGGGGGCCGACAGCCGCATCTCGGTGTACCGGTCGGCGGCCGGAATGTCACCCTGGATGCGCGGGAAAGCGCCTTGTCCGTCAATGACTTTCACGCGCTGGAACTCGGCGGCCATCAGCGCCGCGGCGCCGTACATCGACGCGCCGCCGTGCGGGTGCAGGTTGCCGGTGACGGCCGAGCAGACCTTCGAGGACTTCTGCGGCTTGTTGCCGGGCAGCAGTTTCGAGTCGTGCATCTGGTACAGCAGGCGGCGCTGGCCCGGCTTGAGGCCGTCGAACGCCGACGGGATGGCGCGGTCGCTGACGCTGTAGAGCGCGAACGTCAGCTGGTAGTGGTTCCAGTAGTCGTCGGCGCTCTGGTCGAGCACCAGGTCCGGATTCTGTTCGGGAAGGTCCAGTGGGGAGGTCACGATCGCGTCCTTCTAGTCCAGGTCCAGCGCAAGGGTGTCGACGACGGCGGCCACCTCGGCCATCCACGTGCGCCGGCCCTCGGGCGGCCCGCCGAACAGGGTGTGGTGCAACTTCTTCTCGGCGTCGTCGAGGTGCACCCGAATCACGGTGCGCCGCTGCGGATCCAGCACGGTGTTCCAGAAGTCGTCGGCATCCATCTCACCGAGACCCTTGTTGCGCTGGACTTCCACCCGGCGCTTCGAGCGCGCCTTCAACTCGGCGACGGCGGTGTCGCGCTCGGACTCGTCCTGACAGTAGATGCGCTCCTGACCGTCCTTCACCACGAACAGCGGCGGCAGCGTCACGTAGACCATGCCGGCCGCGACGAGCGGGCGGTAGAAGTCCAGGAACATCGAGATCAGGCTCGAGTTGATGTTGCCGCCGTCGGGGTCGGCGTCGGAGGCGAACAGGATCCGGTCGTAGCGGCACTGCTCCGGGTCGCAGTTGTCGCGCACGCCGCAACCCAGGATGCGCTCGATGGAATCGAACTCGTCCTTGACCCGCGCCTTGTTGACGGTGAAGCCATAGACGTTGGGCGGCTTGCCTTTCAGCGGGAAGGCCGCCTGGAACGTCGCGTCGCGGGCCGCCTTGATGGTGCCCAGCGCCGAGTCGCCCTCGCACAGGAACAGTTCGGCGCCCGACCCGCGGCCGGTCTCCCGGCTGGGCAGCAGCTTCGGCGGCAGCGACAGGTTCGTGCCCAGGCCCTTGGCCTTCGATGCCGCGCGGGACCGCGCCTTGGCGCCCTCGGCGCTGCGGCGCGCCCGGGCCGACTCCAGCGCCAGCTGCGTCCACAACGTCACAGTGTCGGCGTTGGCGGGGTTCGCCGCCCACACGTTGACACTGCGCGTCACATCGGGGGCCATCGCGACGTTCAGCGAGCGCGACGAGACGGCGGTCTTGGCCTGCGAGTCCCAGCCCACGTCGGGCGCACGGGTGTCGACGGCCAGCGCGGTGACCGCGGCGAAGTCCTGTGGCTCGGGTCCGTCCTCGCCCTTGGCCAGGCCCAGGTCGCGAATGCGGGACGCGCGGTCGGCCAGGGCCTCCGACAGCCCCTTGATGGCGGCGGTCAGGTGCGACCCGCCGCCGGGGGTGCGCACGGTGTTGCAGAACGCGGCCACCGTGGTCGGCTCGGCCGGACCGGCCGTCAGCGACCACCGGAACGGGGTGGGGCCGCGGCCGGTGGTGTATTCACCGCGGCCTTCGACCACCGCGCGCACCGTGGGCAGGGGAGTGCCCGCCGACGTGCACATGAGCTCCAGGAGCGCCTCGGTGCCCCACGGGCCGTTGAAGGGCTGCAGCAATGCGGGCGGGACGTCTTCGCCGGGCCAGCCCTCGTCGACGACGGTCAGGTGTACGCCGGGGCACATGCGGGCCGCGGCGTGGGCGCGCAGCAGGACCTCACCGATGTCGACGGTGGCGTCCGGCACGACGGCCTGGTCGAACAGGATCCGGACGGTGGTGCCGTGCGCGTCGGGTTTGCGGTTGCCGGTGCCGCGCAGCTTCTGGGTGTCGGCGCGGGTGAACTCGGCGTTCGGGTCGAATTCCTTGCCCTCGAATGTGCCGGGGTAGCCGTGGCCGAAGCTCTGCAGGTAGGTCTTGCCGGCGCGGCGCACGGTGACGTCGGTGCGGGCCGAGATGAACACCGCGGCCGCGGCGCCGATGCCGTTCAGGCCGGCGCCGGTGCTGGTGGCATCGCTGTGGGCGGAGAACTTGCCGCCGGCGCGTGCGGTCCCGAGGGTCTTGACGATGCCGTTCTTGCCGGTCACGGGGTCGGAGTCGATGGGCAGGCCGCGGCCGTCGTCGGCGACGCTCACCGAGCCGTCGGCATGCAGGGTGATGGTGACGGTGGAGCCGCCGTGGCTGGGGTCGGCGACCTCCTCGACCGCGTTGTCCACCAGCTCGCGCAGAGCGGTGTTGAGCACATCCAGGCCCAGGTTGACCGCCGGGCGCAGGCGGGTGTGCTGAACATCGTCGAGTTCGGTGATGTCCGCAGCGTTGTAGCTCACTGCTGGTCCTTTCCGTCAGGGCCGGCCGGGAACAGCCGAAGCCCCAATACAGGGTGTGCCGCAGGAATGGTAGGCGGTTCGGCCGACAACGTTGCAGAACCATGCGCGAGTTTGTCGGTGGCCTGCGCCACGATGTGACTGTGGCAGCACTCACCATGGTCCAGGCCCGTCGCATCGCCGTCGCCGCCCAGGGCCTTCACGAACCCAAGCCGTCCGGGGCGGTAACCCGGGCGCACCTGAAGCGTTTGATGTCCAGAATACAAGTGCTGCAATTGGATTCGGTATCGGTCTGTGTACGGGCGCACTACGCGCCGGTGTTCAGCCGGCTCGGCCCCTACGATCGGGACGCGCTCGACGCGCTGGCGTGGAGCCACAGTGCCCGGTCGCCGCGGCAATTCATCGAGTACTGGGCGCACGAAGCGGCGTTGTTGCCGGTCGACGACTGGCCGCTGCTGCGCTGGCGCATGCGTGAGTACACCCACGGCCGCTGGGGCACCGAGATCGTCAAGCGCAACGGTGAGCTGGCCGAGAAGATCGTCGCCGCTGTTGCCGAACTCGGGCCGTCGACCGCCGGACAGATCGAGGCCCACCTCGAGGCCGAACCTCGCGGCGCGAAAGGGCCCTGGTGGGGGCGCAGTGACACCAAGTGGGTCGCAGAGGCGCTGTGGTCGTCGGGCGTGCTCACCACCGCCACCCGGGCCGGATTCGCGCGGCACTATGACCTGGTCGAGCGGGTGCTGCCGGCGGAGGTGCTGGCCCGGGAGGTCTCCGACGAAGAGGCGGTCCGGCAGTTGGTGCTCAAGGCGGCCAGGGCGCTGGGCGTGGGGACCGAGGCCGACATCCGCGACTACTTCCGGCTGGGCGCCCGCCAGGCGAAACCCGCGTTGGCGGCGCTGGTGGCCTCCGGAGAGCTGGAACCCGTCACGATCGACGGGGTTCCGGCCTACCTGCGCGCCGGGCAGAAAGTGCCTCGCGCGGACCGGGGCACCGCACTGCTGTGCCCGTTCGACCCGCTGATCTTCTTCCGGCCCCGAGTCGAGCGGCTGTTCGGCTTCCACTACCGGATCGAGATCTACACCCCGGCCCCGAAGCGCCAATTCGGTTACTACGTCTGGCCTTTCCTGCTCGACGGCCAGTTGGTGGGGCGCGTCGACCTGAAACGCACCGCCGACTCCTTGAATGTCGTGGGCGCGTTCGCCGAGGACGGCCAGGACCGCGCGCGGGTGGCCGCGGCCCTGGTGCCGGAACTCAGATCGATGGCGACGTGGCTCGGCGTCGACGACGTGACGGTCGGGGATCGCGGGGATCTGGTGACCGAGTTGCGACGACGGGTCTAGCGCCGGCTAGTTCGCGGCGTGGTACGCCTCGACGATGTCTGCCTTGATGCGGCCGCGGGCCGCGACGTCGTAGCCGTTCTCCTGTGCCCACTCGCGGATGGCGGCGAGCTGCTCCTTCGAGGACGCGGCCTTCTTGCCGCGGCGGCGCGCCGTGCCGCTCTTGGGGGCCCGAGTGCTCGGCTCGGCGACTTTCTGGGTCCGGGTGCGACGGCCGCCGACGCGGGTCGCGGCGTCCAGATACGGTGCCAGCGCCTTCTCGAACTTCGCCACGTTCGCAGCGGAAAGATCGATCTGGTAATCAACCCCACGTACCGAGAAGTTAATCCGCTCACCCGTGTCGTCGGTGATTTCAGTGCCGTTAATATCGTCAACAAGTTGGACGACAATGCGTTCGGCCACGAATGATCTCCTTTATCGGGGGTGTTCGGCCGGAAGTGTAACGATAAAAAATAAGAAGGGCACTCCGGAGTCTCCATTGCCGGTAGTAGTGTGCCGGTTCACAGCTTTTTAGCGGCAATCCGACTGAATATCGAAAATTCAAAAAGGGGCGGTAATTGCCACGGCCCCAAGCTGATTCGCCCCGCGTCCCCATGCGAACCTGATCACTGCGCGTCGTGATGGCACACCGCTTCCAGCATGATGCCGAACGGGTCCAGCCAGAACATGGCGAAGTAGGGCGGCGGATATTGCGGGAACGACTGCGGTGCATGCAGCACCTCGCCGCCGGTTCGCTGCACGAACTCGTGGACGCGCTCGACCGCGGATCGCGTCTTGACCATAAAAGCGAGGTGTTGCAGCCCGGTGCGATGTCGCGAGTGATCGCCGGGCGCTGCGGTCGGATAGAAAAACAGGTAGGTGCCAGGTTTGCCGCCGGCCGGGCGAAAGGCGAACTCGTCGTCGGCGGCAATGAAAGACTCGAAACCTACCAATGGCATGAATTCGTCGTAGTAATTCTTCGCCGCCCCGAGATCGGGCACGTTGATGCCGAGATGGCCGAGCATCATCCGACTCTAATGCCGGATGCTAACCGGCCACCTCCAGTTGTGGTTCGTCACCGAGCGTCGGCACGCCGCGGCCGCGCAGCTTGTTGACCAGGAACACCACCGCGCCGATGCCCAGCCACACGATGCCGCCGATCTTGGCCAGCGAATCCGCGTTGAACAGCACATAGCCGATGATCAGGAAGCCCAGCGTCGGCACCACGAGGTGCAGCAGATAGTTCCGCGACTTCTTGCGGCCCAGGTAGTACCAGACCACCGATACGTGCAGCAGGCAGAAGGCGAACAGCGCGCCGAAGTTCACCAGTGACGAGATCAGCGCGATCTGGCCGACGAAGAACAGCACGAGGACCACGCTGATCGCGCTGACCAACAGGATCGCGGCGTACGGCACCTTGCGTGAGCTGACATTGGACAGGAAAGCGGGTAGCTGTCGGTCCCGGCTCATCGAGAACAGCAGCCGGCTGGTCGCGGCCTGCGCGGCCATCGCGTTGGCGAATCCCACGGCGAGCACGTTGACGACGAAGAATGCGTTCATCCACCCCGTGCTGGACGCTGCCTCGACCAGTTTGAAGAATGCGTTGCCCGCCTCGTCGTCGCTGAATGATGCCCGGCCGCCGGCCAACAGGCTGGCCAACCACGTCTGGCCGATGAACAGGAGCGCCACGATGAACAACGCGCCGACCATGGCTTTGCCGGCCGGATTGCGCGTGCCGGTGGATTCCTCGGCGAGTGTCGAAATACCGTCGAAGCCAAGGAAACTCAGGACGGCGATCGACAGTGCGGCGGCGATCAGCGGAGCGCTGACGGCGTCCGGATTCCAGATCGGCGTCGTGCTCCAGTGCACATTCGGCAGCGAGTCACCGTTGATGGCCCGCACCGCGATGATGACGAAGATCGCGAGGAAGACCAGCTCGAGCACCAGGAAGAGCCGGTTGGCCATCTTCAGCGAGTCGACGCCGAGCAGATTGATGACGGTGTTGACCAGGACGAACACCAGCGCCCACAGCCATCGCGGCGTCCCGGGGAAGAGGCCGATCATCGATTCGGCGGCCAGTACGTACAGCAGCGTCGGGATCAGCAGGTAATCCAGGAGGATCGCCCATCCCGCGAAAAAGCCCGCGCCGGGATGGATTCCGCGGCCGACATACGAGAACACCGATCCGGCGAGCGGGAACGACTTGGCCATCTGCGCATACGCCGTCGCTGTGAACACCATCGCGATCAGGCCGATGAGGTAAACCAGGGGCACCATGCCGCCGGCGCTGTTGTACACGACGCCGAAGATGGTCCACGGTGCGATCGGCACCATGAACACCAACCCGTAGACGATGAGGTCGACGGTCGAGACGGAACGATTGAGTTCCTGTTTGTAGCCGAATGATTCGAGGGCGCGCTGGCCTTCGCCGGTGGCGAGGCGGGTGGTGGTTGCCATGGCAGTCCTATCGGGTCGAGCGGATGGGGTCAGACCAGGGCGTCGGTGGCCAGATCGTGGTTGGCGTCGTGGTTGGCGAGGAACGCGGCGACGAAAGCGCGGAATTCCCTTGGCTTCTCGAGGTGCGAGCAGTGGCTGGTGCCGGGGAAGACGTGCCCGACGGCACCGGGGATGTGGTCGAGGAACGGCTGCCAGGAGTCGGGGGTGGCCTCGTCGAACTCGCCGGCGACGATCAGTGTGGGCGCGTTGATCGCGGGCAGCCGGTCGATGATGCTCCATGCGCCCAACGTGCCCATGACGTGAAACTCGTTGGGCCCGTTCATCGTGTGATAGACGGTGGGTTCCGCCTCCATCTGCGCGATGGTGTCGACGAGATCCTGTGGCATGGGTACGACGCGGCACAGGTGGCGCGCGTAGAACTCGTCGGTCGCGGCCAGGTACTCAGGATCGTCGACCGTCCCCGCGTCCTCATGCCGGGTCAGTGCGGCTTGGATGTCCGGTGGCAATTGCGTGCGCAGCTGTGCGCAGCCGGCCATCCAGAGTTCCATCGACGCGGGGGAGTTGCAGATGACGAGCGATGCGAGCCCCGGCGGTCGGCGCACTGCGATCTCCGCGCCCAGCATGCCGCCCCAGGACTGGCCCAGCAGGTGGTACTCGTCGATGCCCAGGGCAGCGCGGACGGTGTGGAATTCCTCGACGAAGAGCGCTGGCGTCCAGAACGCGGCGGGCGCATCGGGCAGGTGAGTGCTGTTGCCGCAGCCGATCTGGTCGTAATGGATCACCGTGCGGCCCGTTTCGGCGGCCAGTTCGGCGATGTTGCGTACGTAGTTGTGTGCCATGCCCGGCCCGCCGTGCAGCACGAACAGCGGAAGTGCTCCCGGCTCCGGCGACGACGGCGTGGTCACCTGGACCCAGGTCTCGTAGTCGCGGAACGGCACATGGTGGCTGGTGGTCGGCATGTCGGCCAGCATGTTTCATTAATGGTCTCATCACAAGACCATTAATCGAGATTTAACAATCCGTGTCGATACTCTGTGTGGCGACAGGAAGGGAGCCGGCGATGACACATCTCCACGGTGTGGATGCCCCCGGCCTACTCGACCGTGAACTCGAGTCGTCCACTCGGGTTGACGAGATCACCGACCGGCTGGTGACCGCCATCGCCATCGGCGAATACCTGCCCGATGCCCGGCTGCCCGCCGAACGCGAACTGGCGGCGTCGCTGCGAGTCGGCCGGATGACGGTGCGCGCGGCACTCGCCCGACTGGTGGACCGCGGTCTGGTGGAGACGCGGCGGGGCCGTGGCGGTGGCTCGTATGTGTTGCAGCAATGGCCGGACTCGTCGACGGAAGCGGTGGTCCGCACCTTGCGGATGCGGGTCGACGAGATTCGCGACCGGTGTGACGCGATCTGCCGCGTTCACGGTGCGGTGAGCCGGGCCGCGGCGGAATCCCGCACCGCGGGCGACATCGACGTGCTGCGGCAGTGTCTCGACGACTACCGCCGGGCCGACAGCGGATTGGCCGCCCAGCAAGCCGACAGCGCCCTACACCTCGCGATCATGGATGCCGCCCACAACGCCGTCCTCAAACAGGTGCTGCTCGACCTGGAAGCATCGGTCAGCATCGGCGCTCCGGCGCACGTGTGGGGCGAGCCGGTGACGATGCGGCAGATGGAACTGCGCGCGCTGGGTGAGCACACGACGCTCGTCGACGCCATTGCCGAAGGCCGCGGCGATGACGCCGAGGAACTGGCGCGTGCTCACGTCGCCATCGATTTCGAGAACATCACGGCGGCGATGCGGCGTGCCGGGATGCTCATCGACTGAACCCGCCGCCCGGAGCCGCGCGCGGGCGCAGCGGGCGGCGGTGCAAAACCAGGGCGAACCAGCGGGTAATCTTGTCGCCCGTGACCACCACCGGAATCGACGTCAGCGCACGCTTGGGCACCGTGCTGACTGCCATGGTGACGCCGTTCGGCCCGGACGGCTCGCTTGATCTGGCTGGTGCGAAGAAGGTAGCCAAGTACCTGGTCGACAAGGGGTGCGACGGCCTCGTCGTTTCCGGCACCACCGGCGAATCGCCGACCACCACCGACGACGAGAAGATCGCCCTGCTCGAGGCGGTTCTCGAAGAGGTCGGCGACCGGGCCCGCATCATCGCCGGCGCCGGCAGCTACGACACCGCGCACAGCGTCCACCTGGCCAAGGCCAGCGCCGCTGCCGGCGCGCACGGTCTGCTCGTCGTGACGCCGTACTACTCGAAGCCGCCGCAGGCCGGCCTCGTCGCGCACTTCACCGCCGTCGCCGACGCCACCGACTTGCCGGTGGTCCTGTACGACATCCCGCCGCGCTCGGCCGTCCCGATCGAATGGGACACCATCCGGACGCTGTCGGCGCACCCGAACATCGTCGCCGTCAAGGACGCCAAGGGCGATCTCAACGGTGGCGCGCAGATGATGGCCGAGACCGGGCTGGCCTACTACTCCGGCGACGACACGCTCAACCTGCCGTGGCTCGCGATGGGCGCCACCGGGTTCGTCAGCGTCTGGGGTCATGTGGCCGCCGGCCAACTCCGGGACATGTTGTCGGCCTTCAACTCCGGCGACATCGCCACCGCACGCAAGATTCATGTGGGCCTGTACTCGCTCGGCGAGGCGCAGAACCGGCTCGGCGGCGTCACCATGAGCAAGGAAGGCCTGCGGTTGCTGGGCATCGAGGTCGGTAACCCGCGGTTGCCGCAGGTGCCCGCCACGCCGGATCAGCTGACGGCACTCGCCGCGGACCTGCGCACGGCATCGGTGCTTGCGTGACCAGACCCGACTTCGCACCGCCCGGTACATTGGAGCCGGGCGGTCTGCGTGTGACGGCACTGGGCGGCATCAGCGAAATCGGCCGCAACATGACCGTTTTCGAGCACCTGGGCCGGCTGCTGATCATCGACTGCGGCGTGTTGTTCCCGACGCACGACGAGCCCGCCGTCGACCTGATCCTGCCGGACATCCGGCACATCGAGGACCGGCTGGCCGACATCGAGGCGCTGGTGCTCACGCACGCGCACGAGGACCACATCGGCGCCATCCCGTATCTGCTCAAGATGCGGCCCGACATCCCCGTGGTTGGCTCGCGGTTCACGCTGGCCCTGGTGGCCGCCAAGTGCCGTGAGCACCGGATCAAGCCCAACATGCAGATCGTCGCCGAGGGGCAGCGCAGCACCCACGGGGTGTTCGAGTGCGAGTACTTCGCGGTCAACCACTCGATTCCCGACGCCCTCGCGATCGCCGTGCACACCGGTGCCGGCACGGTGCTGCACACCGGTGACATCAAGCTGGATCAGCTGCCGCCGGACGGCCGGCCCACCGATCTCCCCGGCATGTCCCGGCTCGGCGAACAGGGCGTCGACCTGTTCCTGTGCGACTCGACCAACGCCGAGATTCCCGGGGTCAGTCCCTCCGAGAGCGAGGTCGGCCCGAACCTGCACCGCCTGATCCGCGGCGCCGACGGCCGCGTCATCGTGGCGTGCTTCGCGTCGAACGTCGACCGCGTGCAGCAGATCATCGACGCCGCCGTGGCGCTGGGGCGCAAGGTGTCCTTCGTCGGCCGCTCGATGGTCCGCAACATGGGGATCGCCAAGGAACTCGGCTTCCTCAACGTCGACGACGATGACGTCATCGACATCGGTGCGGCCGAGCTGCTGCCGGCCGACCGCGTCGTGCTGATCACCACCGGGACTCAGGGCGAGCCCATGGCGGCGCTGTCCCGGATGTCCCGCGGCGAGCACCGCAGCATCACGTTGACGGCCGGCGATCTGATCATCCTGTCCAGCTCGCTGATCCCCGGCAACGAGGAAGCCGTCTACGGCGTGATCGACGCGCTGGCCAAGATCGGCGCCCGCGTCGTGACCAATCAGCAAGTGCGCGTGCATGTTTCCGGCCACGCCTTTGCCGGCGAGCTGCTGTTCCTGTACCGCGGGGTGCGGCCGCGCAACGTCATGCCGGTGCACGGCACCTGGCGGCACCTGCGCGCCAACGCCAAGCTCGCGATCCGCACCGGGGTGCCGGAGGAGAACGTCGTCCTCGCCGAGAACGGCGTCAGCGTCGATCTGATCAACGGGCAGGCCCGCATCGCCGGCGCCGTGCCGGTGGGCAAGGTGTTCGTCGACGGTCTGGTGCTGGGTGACGTCGGCGACGCCACCCTGGGCGAAAGGCTCACGCTGACTTCGGGTTTCATCGCGGTCACCGTGGTGATCAGCCGTGAGACCGGCAAGCCGGTGGCCCCGGTGCACCTGCACTCGCGTGGCTTCTCGGAGGATCCCAAGGCCCTCGAGCCGGCTGCCGAGAAGGCGCAGGCGGCGTTGGAAACCCTTGTCTCCGAGCAGGTTACCGACCCCGCGCGCATCGCCCAGGCGGTGCGGCGGGCCGTCGGCAAATGGGTCGGCGAGACCTATCGGCGCCAGCCGATGATCGTGCCGACGGTCCTCGAAATTTAGCTCCGCGACAATAAGCCGGTGTAACGCATCGGTGCGAGGGAAACCCCCATCTGGGTCGCTCCGTACCACTAAACTCGGCCCGGTGTCTTTGCCACGGGGGGGTCAAGCCTCCGAGCGCCGTGCGCGCGGCCGGCCGGCCAACGCCGATTTGCGAGCTGCCAGGCGCAAGGAGATCGTGCGATCTGCCTATGCCGTGCTGACCGATCGCGGCTATGACCAGACGACGATGGCGGATATCGCCCGTCACGCCAACGTCGGGCAGGGCACTCTGTACCGGTACTACCCGAGCAAGCGAGAGCTGCTCGACGACGTTTTCGATTACGCGGTCACGAAAGCTGCACGGGCACTTCGCATCGGCTCGCTGGCCAGCCTGGACCTGAGCGACTACCACCAGGCGATGGAGCTCATCACGGTATTCGGTACCCGCCTGTTCGACCTCGTCGATGAGGATCCTGCGATCGTCCGGCTGCTCACGGTGGAAAGCAGCGCCATCGACCCCGAACTGCGCTTCCGGGTCAGCGGGCTCCTGTCGACGCTGGATGTCGCGTTCGCGCGGCTGTTCGAGACGGCAAACCCCGACTACGCCTCGGTGGATCACCGTGCCACGTGGGCGTTGCTGGGCCGCCTGGTGATGGGACTGTCCGGCCCGGGGTTGCTGATGTCCATGCGGGGGGACAGGACGGCCGAGTCGCGTGCCACGTTCCTGGCGTCGATCTCGGCGATCGCCGATCAGGGATTGCTGGCCGAGGAGCCCGCCGATGGGGAGATCGGCGATGCCTGAAAGAGCTGCCCAGTTGTACGCGGCGGCCACCGAGTTGTTCATCGAGCGTGGATACCGCGACGTCGACGTCGCCGACATCACCGCCCGGTGTGGCGTCGGCCACGGCACTTTCTATAACTACTTCCGCAATAAGCGGGACCTCCTCGAGTCCATCCAGTCCCGGACGGTCGAAGAACTTTCGGCCGCGGTCGCCGGCGAGCGGCCGCCGTCCGACTGGACCTGTCGCGCCGAGTACGTCGCCGAGTTCACCGACCGGGCGCGCCGGGCCGTGACCTACATCGCGAAAAACCGTGCGCTGGTGTCGTTCGTGGTGATCGCCGCGCCTGGCGTGGATGAACAGGCCTACGAATCAGTGCTCGCCGCGTACGACCAACTCGGTGCGCAGGCGACGGAATTCCTGGAGGTGGGACGCCGGCAGGGATGGATTCGCGACAGTGTGGACGTGCGCATCGCCGGGCAGGCGGTGGTGTCGTGTGTGTTGATGGCGACGTTCCCGATGCTCGTCGGTGACGGCGCCGACGTCGACCCGGAGCCCATCGCGCAGGCATGTGCGGCGTTTCTGCTGGGCGGGATGCGCCGGGTACTACCGGATTCGTGAGCGCCAGCGGGCGATCTGCTGTCCCATCTCGGTCGCGGGCGCAGCGTCCAGGGCCCATTCCGAAGCGATATCGTGCCAGCGACCCTGCGCTTGCAGCGTGCCCAACAGTGCACACACGCTCATCTCCGTCCGGCGCGAGAACGCGTGTGCGCTGTGCATGCGCTGCTTGAATATGCCTGACCGGTAATCGGATTGGGGCAGCATCGCCTGCGACAGCGCCTTGTACGCGACCTTGTCGGTCACTTGGCTCAGGCCCGGAGTGAGATACCACCCGGCGACGGCCCGCATGTATTCCAACGCCATCACCGGGGGCAGCGCCTCGGCATCGACGATGAATCCGGCCACGCTGGCCAGGCGATGTGCGGTCGCGGCGTCGCCGCGCATGACCGCCTTCAGTACGGACCGTTCCAGATCGACTTCGGCTCGGCTCATCCGTACATACAGGCCGAAATCGACGAAACCGATTCGGTTGTCCGGCAGATGCAGGATGTTGCCCGGGTGCGGGTCGGCGCAGAACTCGCCGCTGGTGTAGATGTTGGCGCAGTAGAAGCGGAAGACCGCCTCGCCGATGTGGTCGCGCACCGTCTGGTCGACGTCGGTGAGGTGATGAAGTTGGGTGCCGTCCAGATACTCGGTCACCAGGACGCGGTCGGTGCACAATTCGTCGATCGGCTCGGGTATCACGAACACCGGATGTTCGCGATGAGCTTCGAAGACCGCGCGATGGTTGGTCAGCTCCCGGCGGTAGTCGAGCTCGGCCGTGATCTGCCGGCTGACCTCGGCCACCACCGCATTCAGTCCTCTGACCGGATAGGCCCCGGCGCGTAGCCGGACCAGCAGGGCCAGGTTCTTCAGGTCTGCGCGGACCGCGCTACGCGCCCACGGGTATTGGACCTTGACTGCCACGTCGCGTCCGTCGGTGAGGCGGGCCCGGTAGACCTGACCGAGCGACGCCGTCGCCACGGGCTCGGGTTCGATCGTGCGCACCCGGCCGCGCCGTGCACCCCACTCGGAGTCCATCAACCGAAACATGACGGCGTTGTCGACGGCGGGGGCCCTGCTGAACAACGGAGATAGCCGGCGGGAGAATTCATCTCGGGTCTGTGCGGAGCTCAGGCCGAAATTCAGCAGCGAAAGCAGTTGGCCGAGCTTCATCGCCGCACCCTTCATGGTGCCCAAGGTGGCGGCGAGGTCGTCGGCCAAGCGCAGCATCTGTTCGTCGCGGGCTTGCGCTTTCTGCTCCTCGGACAGAAAAGGCTGACGGACAGCGCTCGTTGCCGCCCGTGCCGCGGCGCGGGCGGCGACCTGCCCGACGCGTGCGCCGCGCGCGGCGCGGTCGGTGGGTTGATCACCAGGCGTCAATGTGGCCTGCCTTGACATCAATGGCTATCGCGCTGACCAGGATCCCTTGTGTTTGGTCTACAACCGGTTCGCCCAGCCTGGCAAGGGAACCCGCCGAGTCGAGCAGGGCCTCACGGACGCTTGGCCGCAGCGTCATGAGAGCAGTGGTGATCTCACGCACGGACTCGTTGCGGGCGAGACGGAGCCAGTCCAATTCGCTTTCGAGCGCACGGGTGTACATGGAGTCCCGGCCCTCGAGGTATTCGGTTCGGACGCCGAAGAATTCGGCCAGCATCTGCACAGTCAGGCGTGACGGGCGAGTCCGCAGGCCACGGCGCAGCTGCGACAGATAGGGGTCCGACAAGTCGTAGCCGCGGCGGGCCAGCGCTTGCGTCACTTCGCAGTTCCGGTACGGGCCTCGTGTCGGTGGATAGATGGCGGTGAAGAGATTGTTGAGCCGCTCGGCGAACAAGGTGATGTTTCCCGCGGGCTTCTGCGGGTGCTTCCTGCTGAACATGTCGTTCCCCCAAATGGTGTTGCCAGGTCCTGACGTGACGTGCTGCGCACGTGCGGGAACCAGATGGCCGGGTATTAGCCGCTTGGGGGAGCGTTCCGGGTCCGTTGGCGATGTAACAGATGTTCGCCAACGTACCCGGAGCGAGTACGTTAGCTCACGGCCGTCAACTTCGCTAGAGCTGTCGGAGAATGAAATGTTGACACGTCAGTCCGCTATATGTAATCCTCGGCTCGGAAAGCAGAATCCGGTCAACTTGGGGGAGTGTGCGCCGTATTTGCGCTGGAAGGGGGCGATTGCATGGTGAACTGCGGGGTGTTCACCACGCTGGACGTTCGTAGCTGTGTGTTCGCTGTGAGGAACAGTGGGGAATACCGCTAATCGGCGTCAATTGTTGCTGAAACGTTGAATCCGCGGCGCTGTCGGGACGGGGGATGTCGGCAGCCACCGAATGGGCCGGCGAGGTCTCAGTGCTGAGACGCTCCTCGGCAATTCGATGAGCCCAGGCCGCACAAAGTGACATTGGAACCGAGGGGACGCCCGCCACATGTGGCGGCGGAAGGGGTTTCGCTGTGGGGGTCACGACGAACAAGGTGCTGTGCGATAGCGAGATCGCACCTGACGGCAGCGTGGTGGTGATCGAAGATGTTGGCGCCGGCGGTGTTTCCGGCGTCTACGTGCACCCGGATGTGCGCGGTGACGGGGGTGTTGTGCGAGCGCTGTGGGTGCACACCATGAACGTCCACGAATGCGACCTCGTCGGCAGGATGGTGCGCGTGCGGGTGTATTCGGGTACGGAAACCCGCGGAATGGGAGTGCCTGCGTTCGACGGGCATCTCGACATCGCCACCGGTGTCCTGGCCGTGGGCGATCGTCATAACCGGAACCGGCAGCTGCTTTTCGGTACACCGAAGGTCGTCCGCGTCACCGTCTTCCTCGGCAACGAGATCGAGACCGTTCAATTCGGCGATTCCGACAGCCGTTATCCCCTGTCAGGCCCGAGTGAAATCAACGTGCTGCTGCACGGTGAAACCGACTTCGTTCATGCGCTCGGATACCCGATGCCGCGGTGGGGCGGACTTCGCCGGTTGCGCCGGCGCAGTCGCAATCTCGTTCGGCGCACACACGTCGACGTGCAGCAGCCGGCGACAACCCGCCGCGCACCCGAAGAACGGGAGCCGGCCCTACCTGGCGTCGCGCCGTGACCGGGTTTCGAACCGAAATGGGTCGCGTCAGCGCTTGTTGACGAAGCCGGCGTCCACCGGCAGCGTCACGCCGGTGATGTACCGTCCGGCGTCCGACACCAGCCACGCCACGGTGTTGGCGATGTCCTCGGCCTCGAGCACCTGCACGGGCAGTGCATTCGTCATGTCGGGGCCCGCTTTGGTTTCTTCGGTCAACTGGCTCAACCACTTCCGGGTGAACTCGTTGTCGATCATCGGGGTGTTGACCCCGGCCGGATGGATCGAGTTGACCCGGATGTTCTGCGAGGCCAGCAGGTTCGAGTACACCCGCATCAGGCCGACCATGCCGTGCTTGGCGGCGGCGTAGCCCACCGACCCGGCCATCGGCGAGGACAGCCCGACCAGTCCGGCAACCGAGCTGATCAGCACGATCGACCCGCCGTTGCCGGCCTTGACCATCGGGCGCATCGCCACATCGAGGGTGTTGTAGACGCCCGTGAGATTGACGTCGATGACGTCCTGCCAGGCGTCTTCACCGGCCATCGGGGCGATCCCGGCGTTGGCGATCACGATGTCCAGCCGGCCACCGAGCTCTTCGACGCCGGCCTTCAGTGCGGTCTTGAGGGCGCCGCGGTCGCGGACGTCGGCCTGACTGGCGACGATTCGCGCGCCGTTGTCCTCGACCAGCTTGACCGTCGCGGCCAGATCGTCGGGCGTGGCCATGGGGTAGGGGACCGACGCGATCTGGTCGCACAGGTCGACGGCGATGATGTCGGCGCCCATCGACGACAGCTTCACCGCGTGCGCGCGGCCCTGGCCACGCGCCGCGCCGGTGATGAAGGCGACCTTGCCGCTCAGCTCACCCATGGTCAGTTCCCTCGCAACTGGCCCTTGGCCGGATCGCCGGCGACCACGGGAGCGAGCATCTTGATGTCGGGCGCACCGTCGAGGTGCTCGCCGATGGCGCCGAACAGCTTGCCGATGGCCGGGGCGGTGCTGTGGGCCTTGATGGCGTCGGCGTCGGCCCACTGCTCGACGAACACGAAAGTGCCGCCGTCGGCCTCGTGCAGCGAGTAGAGCTCACAGCCCGGTTCCGCGTGGACGGCGTCGACGGCCTCGACGCACGCGGCGCGGACCACGTCGACGGACTCGGGCTTGGCTTTCATGGTGGCGACGACAACGACGGGCATGAACGACTCCTCGATAGCTAGCTGACCTAGACAGGTGTCCACGTTAGACCGGGCTCCGCGGCGCGTGTGACGTGGCTCCCACTGCTGCGTGACCAGCGGATATGTGGACGGGGTCGTGACCCAAGCGTTACTTGTGTGGCAGATGGTGCAGATGGGGTAATTGCGACTAGGCTGGCAGCCATGGCGAGTAAAACCGCAACGAGCTCAGCTAACCGGGCCAAGGCCGGGTCGGCGAATCGTGGCGCAGCCGGTTCGGGGGCGCGTTCATCGAAGTCAGGCAGTGCAAAGTCGGGCCGGTCGGCACGTCCGCCGGCCCCGAAATCGCCCGCCCGCAAGCCGGCCCGCAAACCCGCACCGCATCCGTCGCCCGTCGCCACCGCCGGTGCCGCGGTCGGTCGTGGCGCCCGCGCCGGCTGGCTGATGCTCGCCAAGGGCGCCGGAACCACCGCCCGCAGCGTCGGCCGCGCGCGCGAACTCGAGCCCGGACACCGCCGCGACGGCATCGCGCTGGCGCTGCTCGGCGTCGCCTTCCTGATCGCGGCGAGCTCGTGGTTCGACGCGGCCCGGCCGGTCGGTGCATGGATCGACTACGGCGTCCGCACCGTCATCGGCTCCGCGGTCGTGGTGCTGCCCGTGCTGCTGCTCGCGCTGGCCGTCACCCTGATGCGCACCCATCCGAACCCCGACGCCCGGCCCCGGCTGATCCTCGGCGCCGCCATGATCGGTCTGCCCGTGCTGGGCCTCTGGCACATCTGGGCCGGCGCGCCCACCGAGCCGGGGGAGCGCCGCGGCGCCGCCGGCTTCGTCGGTTTCGTCATCGGCGGGCCGCTCTCCGACGGACTCACCGTCTGGATCGCCACGCCGCTGCTCATCATGGGCGTGCTGTTCGGCCTGCTGCTCGTCACCGGCACGACGATCCGCGAATTGCCGGACACCTTGCGCTACATGGTCTCCGGCCGCCTGCACGGCGAGCATGACGAGGACTACGACGCACCGGCCGGTTTCGTCGACGACTTCGCCGATGACTTCGCCGACGGCTACTACGACGACCCGACCTACTCGCGCGACGAGCCCGAAGCGTGGCCGGGTTCGGACCAGACCACCGCGGCGATGACGCGGCCGCTGGGCCGCACGCCGATGGACAACTACCCGGTCGAGCCGGCCGCAGACGAGGCGCCGACCGCGCCCGAGCCGGCGGCCAAGGCACCGCGCCGCCGCAAGGCGCAGAACGTCGCGGACCCGGTGCCCGCCAAGGCCAAGGCGCTCGAGAAGGCGCAGGACGACGGTTTGTCGATCGACCGAGTCATCGAGGGCGACTACACTCTGCCGCCGCTGGACCTGCTGTCCGACGGCGACCCGCCGAAGCGGGTCGGCCGCGACAACGACCGCATCATGAATGCGATCGGCGAGGTCATGGAGCAGTTCAAGGTCGACGCCACCGTCGTCGGTTTCCAGCGCGGCCCGACCGTCACCCGGTACGAGATCGAGCTCGGGCCCGGCGTCCGCGTCGAGCGGTTCACGCAGCTGCAACGCAACCTCGCCTACGCGGTGGCCAACGAGCACATCCGCCTGCTGGCGCCGATCCCGGGCAAGTCGTTGGTCGGTGTCGAGGTGCCGAACAGCGACCGCGAGATGGTGCGGCTCAAGGACGTGCTGAACGCGCCGAGCACGCGCAAGGACCACCACCCGATGGTGTTCGGTATCGGCAAGGACGTCGAAGGCCACTTCATCAGCTACAACCTGGCCAAGATGCCGCACCTCCTGGTGGCCGGCTCCACCGGTTCGGGTAAGTCGAGCTTCATCAACTCGATGCTGGTGTCGCTGCTGCAGCGGGCCACCCCGGACGAGGTCCGGATGATCCTGGTCGACCCGAAGATGGTGGAATTCCCGCCGTACCAAGGCATTCCGCACCTCATCACGCCCGTGATCATCGACCCGAAGAAGGCCGCGGCCGCGCTGGCCTGGCTGGTCGAGGAGATGGAGCAGCGCTACCAGGACATGAGCGCCAGCGGTGTGCGGCACATCGACGACTTCAACAAGAAGGTGCGCTCGGGCGAGATCACCGCGCCGCTGGGCAGCGAGCGGGTCTACAAGACCTACCCGTACATCCTGTGTGTCGTCGACGAGCTGGCCGACCTGATGATGCAGGCGCCGCGCGACGTCGAGGACGCCATCGTCCGCATCACCCAGAAGGCGCGCGCCGCGGGCATCCACCTGGTGCTGGCGACCCAGCAGCCCGTGGTGTCGGTGGTGACCGGCCTGATCAAGGCAAATGTGCCGTCCCGCATGGCATTCGGCGTCACCAACGCGACCAACTCGCGCGTCATCCTCGACCAGATCGGCGCCGAGAAGCTCACCGGCAAGGGTGACGGCCTGTTCCAGCCGTCGGAGGCGCCCAAGCCCATCCGTGTGCAGGGCGCGTTCGTCAGTGACGACGAAATCCAGGCCGTCGTCGCCTTCACCAAGCAGCAGGCCCAGCCCGAGTTCATCGACGGCGTCACGGTCAAGACCGTCGAGAAGCGCGACATCGACAGCGACATCGGCGACGACATGGACGTCTTCCTGCAGGCCGTGGAGCTCGTCGTATCGAGCCAGTTCGGGTCGACCTCGATGCTGCAGCGCAAGCTGCGGGTCGGGTTCGCCAAGGCCGGCCGTCTGATGGACCTCATGGAGACGCGCGGCATCGTCGGCCCGTCGGAGGGGTCCAAGGCCCGCGAGGTCCTGGTCAAGCCCGACGAACTCGCCGGCACGCTGATGCTGATCCAGGGCGGTTCCGACGCCACCGGCTCGATGGGCGACGACCCGGGCTTCTGACCGGTGTTGCCGAGATCACACCCGGGCTGATCGGCGGTGCGGATAACACCGACGATCGGTCGCTGACGGCGCCGACTGTGGGAGGCTGGACTCCTAAGGAGGCTTTGCCGTGGTTGACATTTCGCGCAGCGCAGCAACGGAATCGGAGCTCGACGCCGACTTCGAATCCGGTGGCCGTAGCTGGCCCGCGCTGACGGCGTTCACCGACTTCGGGTTCCGCAAGTCGGCGGCGCAGCACGTGGTTCCGCTGCTGTACGGACTGGTCATCGCCGGTGCGGTGGTGCTGTATCTGACGGGCGCTGTGGTGGCGTTCGAGTTGTCCGCGTTGCTCGGTGTCTTCTGGCTGGTGCTCGCCGGCCCGGTCACCTGTATCGCGATCGTGTTGGTGGCGCGCGTGGTCCTCGAGTCGCTGAGCTCGTTCATGGCGATGGGTCAGCAGGTCGACGAACTCAACGAACTGGTGCTGGAGATCGCCGAGCTGATGATCGGCGTGTCGGACAAGATCGAGGTCATCCCGACGCTGCCGTCGTTCGGCCGGGGCGGGCGGTCCCGCCGGCGGGCCGCGATCATGGACATGCGGGACCGCATCGTCGCACGCCGCAACGCCGCGGCCGACAGCGCCGATTAGCTACAACGTGACCAGCATCCGGGTGTTGCCCAGGGTGTTCGGCTTGACGTAGGAGAGGTCGAGGAACTCCGCCACACCGGTGTCGTACGAGCGGCACATCTCCTCGTACACCTCGGCGGTGACGGGTGTGCCCTCGATCTCCTTGAAGCCGTGCCGGCTGAAGAAGTCGGTCTCGAAGGTCAGCACGAAGACGCGCTGCAGCTGCAGTTCCCGGGCCACGTCGAGCAGTTTTGCGACCACCGCGTGCCCGACGCCCATGCCGCGGACCTTGGGGTGGGCCGCGACGGTACGCACCTCGCCGAGATCGGCCCACAGCACGTGTAATGCGCCACAGCCGACGATCTCGCCGTGCAGGTCGGCGACCCAGAACTCCTGGACCGCCTCGTAGAGGGTCACCAGGTTCTTCTCCAGCAGGATCTTTCCCGCGTAGATGTCGACGAGGGCCTTGATTCCCGGCACGTCGGACGTCCGGGCGCGGCGAACCACCAGCCCTGTGGTGGCGGGTTTCGGTGCGTCGCTCACATGTGGAGGGTATCGGCTGCGTATCGCCCGGTAGGTGACCGGATATCCTGTGTCGGTGACAGGCCAGTCAGATACCGATCCGCGCGCCTCCCGCGCCGGCGTGGCGAACATCGCCAATCTGCTGACCGGCCTGCGTATCGTGCTGGTGCCCGTGTTCCTGGCGGCGCTCTTCGCCGGTGACGGTCACGAAACCCGTTGGCGGATCGCCGCTTTCGTCGTGTTCGCGGCCGCCGTCATCACCGACCGGTTCGACGGCGAGATCGCCCGCAGCTTCGACATGGTCACCGAATTCGGCAAGCTGGCCGATCCGATCGCCGACAAGGCCCTGATCGGGGCCGCACTGATCGGACTGTCGATGCTCGGCGACCTGCCGTGGTGGATCACCGTCGTGATCCTGGCCCGCGAGCTCGCGGTGACGCTGCTGCGCTTCGCGGTGATCCGGCGCGGCGTCATTCCCGCCAGCCGTGGCGGCAAGCTCAAGACGTTGGTGCAGGCCGTCGCGATCGGCCTGTTCGTCCTGCCCCTGCATGCCTGGCCCTCGCCATGGCTGACCACCGCCTGGGTGTTCATGTGGGCCGCGGTGGTGCTGACGGTGCTGACGGGCATCGACTACGCCGTCTCGGCGTTTCGCCGACCCTGAATCTCCGCCTCGGGAACCAAAGCGGTGCGTCGCCACGTTGGTGCCTACAAGACCGTGTAGAACGGGTGGTCCGGCCGGGCTGCGCGGCTGTGTTACTTCAGGGCGAAGGGGAAACGCGATGACGACATTACTTCGTGAGGTCATCGGCGACGTGCTGCGTCAGGCCCGTACCGGGCAGGGACGCACACTGCGCGAGGTGTCCGACGGTGCTCGGGTGAGCCTGGGTTACCTGTCCGAGGTCGAGCGGGGCCGCAAGGAGCCGTCGAGTGAGCTGCTCGGTGCCATCTGCGGCGCCCTGGACGTGCCGTTGTCGCAGGTGCTGGCCGACGCCGCCGAGCAGATGCTGCACACCGAGCGCGCCGAGGCCGACCGCACGGTCGCCAACATCGACGTCGCCACCAAGGTCGTCATCCCGCAGCCGCTCGCCATGGCGGTTGCCTGAGCCATCGGGGCCTGAACCGCAGCACGACGCGTATGGCATTCGCCGCGCCGCAATACTGCATGCGGGCTGCGTCCAGCTGTCCATACCCACTAGGTTGGCTCTAGACGCGCTGCCACCGACGTGGCCGGCAACCTGACAACCGATCCCGAATCAACGAACGACACGAAGGCGGACCGATCTCATGGCCAATCCCTTTGTCAAAGCCTGGAAGTACCTCATGGCGCTGTTCAGCTCCAAGGTTGACGAATACGCCGACCCGAAGGTGCAGATTCAGCAGGCGATCGAGGAGGCCCAGCGTCAGCACCAGGGCCTGACGCAGCAGGCGGCCTCGGTCATCGGCAACCAGCGTCAGCTCGAGATGCGCCTGAACCGGCAGCTCGCCGACATCGAGAAGCTGCAGGCCAACGTCCGCCAGGCTCTGACCCTGGCCGACCAGGCCACTGGTGCCGGTGACGTCGCCAAGGCCACCGAGTACAACAACGCCGCCGAGGCCTTCGCGGCCCAACTGGTGACCGCCGAGCAGAGCGTCGAGGACCTCAAGGCGCTGCACGACCAGTCGCTGCAGGCCGCCACCCAGGCCAAGAAGGCCGTCGAGCAGAACGCCATGGTGCTGCAGCAGAAGATCGCCGAGCGCACCAAGCTGCTGTCGCAGCTCGAGCAGGCCAAGATGCAGGAGCAGGTCAGCGCCTCGCTGCGCTCGATGACCGAGATCGCCGCGCCGGGCAACACCCCGAGCCTCGACGAGGTGCGCGACAAGATCGAGCGTCGCTACGCCAACGCCATGGGCTCCGCCGAGCTGGCGCAGAACTCGGTTCAGGGCCGCATGATGGAGGTTCAGCAGGCCAGCGTGCAGATGGCCGGGCACTCGCGCCTGGAGCAGATCCGCGCTTCGATGCAGGGCAACTCCCTGCCGTCCGGCGGCGCTGCCGCACCGGCGACTCCCGCGGCCCCGGCAGCCAACCCGGCTCCGGAAAACCCGCTGTCGCAGTAACTTTCGAGATGTGAGGGGGCAGCGGTGAACGCCCAATCGGCCGGCCGTCCCGGGGAGACCCGGGGCTGGCAGGCGGTCCTGCAACGCAGCATCGACACCGCTGCCGAATTGTCCGACCTGGTGGCCCAGCGCCTCGGCGCGGCCGCCGACCCGCGGGCCCGGCTGCTGCGCAAGCGGCGCTGGGCGCTGCGGCTGGGCTGGCTGTTCGCCGGTGCCAGCGCCTTCTGGATCGGGCTGACGGCACTCCTGGCGGCGTGGAGCACGCCGTTCTGGGTGCTGATCATCACCGGCCCCATCGCCGGCGGCTCCGCCTTCCTGGCCACCCTGTGCTTCCTGCGATACCGGTGGCTCCGCGGCGAGCCCCTGCCGCCCGCACGGACGTCGCGGCTGCTGCCGCCCCGGGGATCGGCGGCGCGGCGTCCGATGGAGACCCTGGCATCGGCCGAACGCGGGCTGTACTCGCTGCTCGGCCTCATCCAGCGCGGCCAGTTGCTGCCGGCCGGCGAGATCGCCGAGGTGACCGCCGCGGCAAACGTGTCGGCTGCGGCGCTGGCCGGTACGGCCGGGGAAGTGGTGTCGATGGAACGCGCGGCCCGCTCGGTGCCGCAGTCTCGCGGGCATCTGGCCCCGACCATCAAGGCCTACACGGCCCAGCTCGAGGCCGGCGTGCGGCAGTACACCGACATCGCCACGGCCGCAGCGCAATTGGTGTCAGCGGCGAACAGTGGTGCGGGCTCGGCGCGCTCGATGTCCGAGCAGCGCTACCGCAGCGAACTGGTCGCTGCCACGGACCGGCTCAGTGCCTGGGCGCAGGCCTTCGACGAACTCGGACGGCTGCGCCAGGCCTGACGAGCCGCTAGATCGTGGTGCTGCCGGTGCCGTCGTCGGACCGGCGGCCGTACCGCTCTTCGTAGGCCGCGTGGATGTGGGCGTTCTTCTGCCGCAACGACTCTTCGAGGAGTTTCGGGTCGATGCCGTGCTTCACCAGCATGTGGCGGCGCCAGATCTTGTTCAGGGCGTGCGAGAAGTAGATCACCGGGATCAGGATCGGCACCGTCGCACTGAGGCGGATGACGAGGTCCTGCCCGCCGGTGATGCCGAGGATCTCGGGCAGGAACCAGATCGGGATCAGGATCAGAAATGCCGGGACGAACATGCGGATGACGATCCGCAGCGTCGCGCCCTGGCCGATGAGGTCCTCGGTCACCCACGCCCGCATCGAGTCGGGCAGCCGGCCGCCGTAGCTGTACTTGATGTACTGCCAGGCGTTGGGCTTCGGGCGATTCTCATTGGCCATGGTGGCCGATTTTACCGGTGACTACATGGTCGGACGCAGGGCCGGGATGACGGCGCCGACGAGGCCGCGCAGCGTGGCCTTGGCCATGTCGAACATGTCGAAGTAGTCGCGCCACAGCGTGATCTTGCCGTCGTGCACCTCGAAGACCCCACAGACCCAGAACTGCAGGCGCACGGGCCCGATGACCAGCGCGTCGGTGCGCTCGTTGAGCACCGTGGTGCCCTCGCCGACGATGCGGTGGAACTTGACCTCGAAACTGACGGGGCTCTTCTTCATGGGACGGAACAGCTTCATCGCGCGGGAGCGGCCGTGAATGGTGGGCAGCCCGACGTTCTCGTAGACGAGGTTGTCGTCGAGCAGGCGGTCGGCGGTGTCCATGTCCTCGGCCTGCAGGGAGTACAGGAAGGACTCGACGATCTCGGCGTTGGTCTGGGTCAATGCCGGTGTGCTCTGTGTCATAGAGCCCACCGTAATGTCCCTTGACTCCGGCGCACAGGGGCCGGTGTGACAGGGTGACCCGATGCGCGTCGCCGTCGTTGCCGGGCCGGACCCCGGCCATGCCTTTCCGGCCATCGCGCTGTGCCTCCGGTTCCTGGCGGCCGGTGACCATCCGGTGCTGTTCACCGGCCGGCAATGGCTCGACACCGCCCGGGAGGCGGGCGTCGACGCGCGGGAACTGCTCGGGCTGGATCCCGAGGATGGCGACGACGACCTCGATTCGGGCGCCAAGATTCATCAGCGCGCCGCGCGGATGACGGTCCTCAACGAACCGTCGCTGCGGGAACTCGCGCCTGACCTGGTCGTGTCCGACGTCATCACGGTGTGCGGCGGGATGGCCGCCGAACTACTGGGCGTGCCATGGGTCGAGCTGACCCCGCACCCGCTGTACCTGCCGTCGAAAGGACTGCCGCCTTTGGGCAGTGGCCTGGCACCCGGCGTCGGTGTGCGCGGCCGGCTGCGGGACGCGACGCTGCGGTTCCTCACGGCCCGTTCGGTGCGCCAGGGGGAGCGGCAGCGGTCCGCGGCGCGCATCGGAATCGGTTTGCCCGCAACCGATCCCGGGCCGGCGCTGCGGCTGATCGCGACCCTGCCCGGGCTGGAGGTGCCGCGGCCGGACTGGCCGGCCGAAGCCGTCGTCGTGGGGCCGTTGCACTTCGAGCCGACGGCGGCGGTGTTGGACGTACCGCCCGGCTCGGGGCCGGTCGTGGTGGTGGCGCCGTCGACCGCGACGACGGGGATGCAGGGCCTCGACGAGCTGGCACTGGAGGCGCTGGTCCCGGGGCAGACGCTGCCCGACGGCGCGCGCGTCGTCGTGTCGCGGCTGCGCGGTCCCGACGCGCTGGTGCCGCCGTGGGCGGCGGTCGGGCTCGGGCGGCAGGACGAACTGCTGAAGCAGGCCGACGTCATGATCTGCGGCAGCGGTCACGGGATCGTGTCCAAGACGCTGCTGGCCGGGGTGCCACTGGTGGTGGTGCCCGGTGGTGGCGACCAGTGGGAGATCGCCAATCGGATTGTGCGGCAAGGCAGTGGCGAGCTGATCCGGCCGTTGACCGCGGAATCGTTGACGGCGACCGTGGGCCGCGTGCTGGCGACACCGTCCTACCGGGAGGCGGCGCGTCGTGCCGGTGCCAGCGGAGCGGACGTCGCCGACCCGGTGGCCGTATGCCGAGCGGCGCTCGGTGCCGCCGCTTAGTAGGTTGGTGCGGTGCGACTGACCGAATTCACCCTGCTGATCGAAGAGCAGTTCGGTGCGGCGCGCGGCGCTGCGTTGGTGTCGGACCACGTCCTGGCCGTTCTGGGCGGCCGTACCCCGGCTCAAGCGATCGAAGCCGGCGTCGAACCCCGTGATGTCTGGCGGGCCCTGTGCGCGGACTTCGACGTCCCGCGCGATCAGTGGTGACCGCCGTTTAGTCTCTGCGCACTGATCGCGCTTCGGTGTTTGTCGGCCGGCGACATGGTGTTCGCCGAGCCTGTCCCGATAACGTCGTTCGTGAACCCCCACGATGGAAGGACGACATCACGCCGATGAGCGCCAGCATTGCCGTAGTCACCGGAGCTGGGCGGGGAATCGGCCTCGCCATCGCGAAAGCCCTTGCCGCGGCGGGACACCGCGTACTGATCACCGACGTTGACGGGGACGCCGCGCAGCGCGCCGCCGAGACCGTCGGGCGCGGCGCGTGGGGCGTGGCCCAGGATGTGCGTGACGTCGCGGGCCATGAGGCCGTTGCGGCACTGGCCGCGCAGGAGGGCCGAGTTGCGGTATGGGTCAACAACGCCGGCGTGCTGCACGCCGGTAACTCCTGGGAGCAGCCCGCCGAGCACGTCGTCCAGACCCTCGACGTCAACGTCCGCGGGATGATGGCGGGCTGCATGGCGGCCGTCAACGCCATGGGTGCGCGCGGCGGCGTCATCCTCAACATCGCGTCGATCTCGGCGCTGACGCCGGTGCCCGGCCTGGCCGTGTACGCCGCGAGCAAGGCCGCCGTGCTGTCGTACACCACGTCGCTTCAGGGCGAGCTGCGCGCCGCCGGTCTGCCGATCAAGGCGCGTGCGCTGTGCCCCGATGTGGTGAACACCGAGATGGTCACCACCCGCGCGCACGATCCCGGTGCGGCCCTGCTGTTCTCCGGACCCAAGCCCCTGGCTGCGGAGGACATTGCGCGGGCCGCGCTGGAACTCATGGACTCCCACCAGATTTTCCGCGTCGTACCGCGCTGGCGGGGCGTGATCGCGCGCGGCACCGATGTGGCGCCTGCCGTCGGTCTGCGCGCCCTGTCCCTGATGAGAGCACTGGGCCTGCGGCGCCAGCGGTCGCTGTGACCTCGACGCGCAGCATGACCACGAAGACCGCGGCGATCACGGTGTGACCGGTCATGGATCGGCGTGTCTGCTTGAAGTCGAACATCTGTTCGCTACTGTGGTGTCAGTTCGAAAAACTTGTCGGTGGCCTCATCTAGCGTCACGGCCAACCGATCGGAAACCCGATCAACGGACATCCACGAGGACGGAGACCACCCATGGCAGCACAGGCCCCGGATCGCGAGAAGGCACTCGAACTCGCGCTGGCACAGATCGACAAGAGCTTCGGCAAGGGCTCGGTGATGCGGCTGGGAGAAGAGACCCGCCAACCGATTTCGGTCATCCCGACCGGGTCCATCGCCCTGGACGTCGCCCTCGGCATCGGCGGTCTGCCGCGTGGCCGCGTCATCGAAATCTACGGCCCGGAATCCTCGGGTAAGACGACGGTGGCCCTGCACGCGGTGGCCAACGCGCAGGCGGCCGGCGGCATCGCGGCGTTCATCGACGCCGAGCACGCGCTGGACCCCGAGTACGCCAAGAAGCTCGGTGTCGACACCGACGCGCTGCTGGTGTCCCAGCCGGACACCGGTGAGCAGGCCCTGGAGATCGCCGACATGCTGGTGCGCTCCGGCGCCATCGACATCCTGGTCATCGACTCGGTCGCCGCCCTGGTGCCGCGCGCCGAGATCGAGGGCGAGATGGGCGACAGCCACGTCGGTCTGCAGGCCCGCCTCATGAGCCAGGCGCTGCGCAAGATGACCGGTGCGCTGAACAACTCCGGTACCACCGCCATCTTCATCAACCAGCTGCGCGAGAAGATCGGCGTGATGTTCGGTTCGCCCGAAACCACCACGGGTGGTAAGGCTTTGAAGTTCTACGCCTCGGTGCGTATGGACGTGCGCCGCATCGAGACGCTCAAGGACGGCACCGACGCGGTCGGTAACCGCACCCGCGTCAAGATCGTCAAGAACAAGGTGGCGCCGCCGTTCAAGCAGGCCGAATTCGACATCCTCTACGGTCGCGGTATCTCGCGTGAGGGCTCGCTCATCGACATGGGTGTCGAGCACGGCTTCATCCGTAAGTCGGGTTCGTGGTTCACCTACGACGGTGAGCAGCTGGGGCAGGGCAAGGAGAACGCCCGCAATTACCTGCTGCAGAACGTGGACGCCGCCAACGAGATCGAGAAGAAGATCAAAGAGAAGCTCGGTATCGGTGCGGTGCTGACCGATGGTGCGGCTGATGACGTCCTTCCCGCCCCGGTCGACTTCTGAGGCTGAGCCGGCCGACGCGCCGCGGCGTGAGGAGCAGGCGCGGGACGTGTGCCTGCGTCTGCTCACCACCCGGGCGCGCAGCCGGGCCGAACTCGAAGCCCAGCTGACCAAGCGCGGTTTCCCCGAGGACGTCAGCGCCCGGGTGCTGGATCGGCTCACCGAGGTCGGCCTCGTCGACGACGTGGCCTTCGCCGAGCAGTGGGTGCGCGAACGTCGTACCAATGCGGGAAAAGGCAAGCGTGCCTTGGCTTCTGAGTTGCGAACCAAGGGCATCGACGCCGACGTGATCGCCGAGACGCTCGACAGTGTCGACGCGGGTGAGTGGCGGGTGCGCGCCGAGGAACTGGTCGCCACGAAGCTGCGGCGGGAGAACCTCGACGACGAGATGAAGGTGACCCGGCGCCTGGTGGCGATGTTGGCGCGCCGCGGGTACAGCCAGGGCATGGCCTTCGATGTGGTCAATACCCAGCTCACGCAGGAGCGGCAGCGCCGCGCGGTCTAGTCCTTGGCCGGCCCCTTGGGTTGCGGATGATTGACCTTGGGCAGGGACAGCTTCGGTACCGACAGCTTGGGCGCGGAGAATTTCGGCGCCGTGAACTTGGGTGCCGGCAGCTTGGGTGCCGCGAACTTCCCGGCCGGGGGGTTGCCGACGTCGCCAGCTGCCGCGTCAAGGAGTTGCCGGGGCTTCTTTGGCGGCGCCGGGAGCTTGGGCGGCTTCGGGCTGAACGTCGAGGCAATCGAATCCTGTTGCGTCGTAGGTGTATTCGGCGAGACCAGAGTCTTCGGCGGAGCCGGGACGTCGACCGCCGAGGCCGGCTTCGCGGCGGTGGTGAGTGGCACCGGGGTATGCAGCACATTGTGGGTGAACTGCTCCACTGACGTGATCACGGCTCGTGCGAAGTTCGCCATCTGCTGCGTGACGTTGAGGCCGAACGCGGTGGTGTCGACGACGAATTGCTGACCGGGTCCCGAATTGAACGGTGGGAACGCCGACAGGGTGGTGGCTCTGAATTGCAGCTGGAACACCGCGATGTCCTGGGCGAACCCTACGAGATCGCGTCCGGCTTCGAACTCGACGTCGGCGAACGCGCTCAGGGCCTGCGCGGCGGCGGTGGGAGGTGGCGTGCCAGAACTGATGGCCGCCACGAAGTTTCCGGGTATCTGCGCCTGGCGCTGGAACAGTGCGGCGCCGGTCGTGACCCAGTCGACGAACAGCCCGACGTTGAACACCACCTGCTGGTTGAGCAGATCGAGGGGCAGCGGCAACCGCTGCGCCGTCAGCGAGATGCTCGGCTCGGTGAGGACGGGCACCGCGTGGGCGGCGGCTCGCCCTGGCGACGGTGCCGCGGTGAGAACCAGGCACGCGGTGCACAGTGCCGCGACGGTTTGGGTTGGAGCTGGAACTGCTGTGAACGCACGTACCGCGGCACTCATGACGCCTCCCGGATCGAGTGAACCTCCATCAGAGACACGACATGCACGTCCGCGAGGTTCACCGGGAAGGCGAACCCCGCGGAGTGCTGAGGTGATTCGGCGTCAGATCACGAAGCCGCCATCGATGTTCCAGGTGACGCCCGTGATGAACCCCGACTCGGGATGGGCCAGGTAGGCCACCGCGCTGGCGATGTCACGCGGCTGCCCGTACTGGCCGGTCGCGATCAGCGGCCGGAGCTCGTCGGCGAAGTCGCCGGTGTCGGGATTCATGTCGGTGGCGACCGGGCCTGGCTGGATGGTGTTGATGGTGATGCCGCGCGGGCCGAGCTCGCGTACCAGGCCGCGGGTCAGTCCGGCGACGGCGGCCTTGGTCAGGGCGTACACCGAGAAGCCGACGGTCGGCACGCGGTCGGCGTTCACGCTGCCGATGGTGATGATCCGGCCGCCGGTGCCCAGGTGGGTCACGGCACGCTGGATCGCGGCGAACACTGCCTTCACGTTGATGTCCAGCATCCGGTCGAAGTCTTCCAGCGGGAACGACTCGATCGGCGCGCCCTGTGCGACGCCGGCGTTGTTGACCAGGATGTCGAGTCCACCGAGCCGCTCGGCGGCTTCGTCCACCGCCGCGGCGACGGCCAGCGCGTCGGCGCTGTCGGCCTTGATGGCGGCCACTTTGGCGCCGGTCGCCTCGAGTTCGTCGACCAGGTTCTGCGCGGCGTCGGGCGACGACTGGTAGGTGAACGCGACGGCGGCGCCGTCGGCGGCGAGCCGGCGCACGGTCGCCGCGCCGATGCCGCGCGAACCGCCGGTGACCAGTGCGCGTCGGCCGGCAAGTGGTGCTTCCGAGGTGGTGCTCATGGCGTCTCCAAGTCGTGGGGATGATTCTTTCGAACCGATCGGTTACTAAGTACGCTCAGCACAAGCCGCTACGGCCGGACTTCATTCCGGGCTGTGGCCCGGATCACACCAGGAGGGCTGATGGCGATCGGCAGACCTCGCATGTTCGATCCGGAGTGCGTTCTGGACATCGCGATGCGGTTGTTCTGGGCGCACGGCTATGACGGAGTGTCCATCAGTGATCTCACGGCCGCCACCGGTGTCAACCGGCGCAGCCTGTACGCCGAATACGGTTCCAAGGCCGACCTCTTCCGGGCCGCGGTGCGGCGCTACCAGGCCGGGCCCGGTGGGTACGCGGAACGAGCGCTGGCCCTGCCCACCGCATGGGATACCGCGTACGCCATGGTGCACGGCGCCGTCGACGCGTCATCCGGGGCAGCGGGTCCGCGCGGCTGCCTGCTGGTGCAGAGCGCGCTGGCCGCCGGCGATGAGGCGACGGCACTGCACGCCGAACTGGCGCAGCTCCGCGAAGACGGGATCGCCGGGCTGGCCGAACGGTTCACGGCCGCGCAGCTGGCGGGCGAACTACCCGGAGCGGACCCGAAGTTGCTGGCGCGCTGGATCTCGGCGGTGTGCCAAGGCCTGGCGGTCCAGGCCAACAGCGGTGCCGAGCGCGACGAGTTGCACGCAGTCGCCGATCAAGCCCTGCGCGCCTGGCCCGAACCGCGTCACGCTGGGGTTCCCGGCGCGTCCTCCTGAACGCCGGTCGTCACCGGCAGCGGGTCGGGGCTGCGCCGAGACTGTCGCAGCCGGGCTTCGAGCCGGGTTGCGAGTGATGACAGCGCGAAGTTGAGGCTGATCATCAGCGCCGCGATCACCAGCAACGCGGGGATGTAATTGCTGTACGCCGAACCGATGTTCGTGCCCTGACGGACCATCTCGACAAAGGTGATCTGGTAGCCGATCGCGGTGTCCTTGAGCACCACCACCATCTGGGACACCAACACCGGCAGCATCGATGTCACGGCCTGCGGGAGCAGGATCAGCCGCAGCGTCTGACCGGGCCGCAGGCCCAGCGCGACGGCGGCCTCGCGTTGTCCGCGGGGCAGCGCGTGCACGCCGGCCCGCACGATCTCCGCGATGACCGCGCCGTTGTACAGCGTCAGGCCGGTGATCACGCCGGCCAGTGCCAGTTGGCGCGACGGGAAGACGTCGTACAACGCGAACAGGAAGTACGCGAACAACATCATGATCAGCACCGGGACGGCGCGGAAGAACTCGACGAACACCGAGCAGACCCACCGCACCGCGCGGGCATCCGACAACCGGCCCATGCCCAATGCCAGACCGAGCACCAGCGCCAGCACGATCGAGACCGCGGCCGCCGTCAACGTGCCGGCCACGCCGGGCAGCACGTACGTCGTCCACAGGTTCGCGGTCAGGAATGGATGCCATTTCGCTTCGGTCAGTTGGCCTTTGGACTCGAACTGCCACAGCACCCAGCCGGCCATCGCGATGATCACCGCGACGATGACGGCCGCGAACAACAGGTTGCGCCGCTGCGCCCGCGGTCCCGGGGCGTCGTAGAGGACGGAAGCTTCGCTCATCTGGGTCCGCCCTTCGCGCAAGCGCTCAATCGGTGTCCGCCCGTCGCGCAAGCGCTCAATCGGTGTCCTCTGTTCTTCGCGCGAGCGCTCATCACCGCACCACCGCGTATCGCTTACCCAACCAACCGAACAACAGCCCCAACGGCAACGTCAGGACCACGAAACCAGCGGCGAAGATCGAGCCGACCGCCAGCAGTGCCGCGGTGTTCTCGATCATCTCCTTCATCAGCAGCGCCGCCTCGGCCACGCCGATGGCCGACGCGATGGTGGTGTTCTTCACCAGGGCGATCAGCACCGAACCCAGCGGATTGATCACCGCGCGAAAAGCCTGCGGCAACAGGATCAACCGCAGGTTCTGGCCGAAGCTCAGGCCCAGCGAGCGCGCGGCCTCGGCCTGCCCCAGCGGCACGGTGTTGACGCCCGAACGCAGCGTCTCGCACACGAACGACGCGGTGTAGACCGTCAACCCGAGCGCCGCGAGCCGAAAGTTGCTGTCCACCACGGCCGTCGGTGAATGTGGATCGACCAGGGTGATCCGCAGGGTGTTCCCGATGCCGAACGAACAGAACAGGATGATCAGCGTCAACGGGGTATTGCGCACCACGTTGACGTACGCCGTGCCCAGCCAGCGCAGCACCGGCACCGGCGACAGCCGCATCGCGGCCAGCACGGTGCCCAGGATCAGTGCTCCGACGGCGGCGAGCAGCGTCAGCTGGATGGTCGTCCAGAACGCCTTCACGATCTTGCCGCCGTAGGTGCCCCACAGATCGACGCGCTTCGCGCCGCCGGCGGCGTTGATGTTGGTATCCAGCGGGGGAGGCGGCGGCGCCGTCAGACCGGCCGGACCCAGGTTGCGGTCGAAGGCGGCCTGCCACTCGCCGCTCTTCTGCATCTTCTCGATGGCGTCGTTGATCTTCTGGCGTAATTCCTTGTCGCCCTTGAGCAATCCGATGCCGTACTTCTCCACCGAGAAGGGCTTGCCGACCAGTTTGAAGGCGCCCGGGGTCTGCGCGGCGTAGCCCGCCAGGATCACCTCGTCGGTGCTGAGCGCGTCGATGGCGCCGGTCTTCACCGCTTCAAGGCACGCCGAGTAGGTGTCGTACTGCTGCAGCTGCACGCCCGGGTACTTGTCCTTGATGCGTTGTGCCGGTGTGGAACCCGACACCGAGCACAGCTTCTTGTGGTTCTGCAGCGATTCGACGCTGGTGATCTCGTTGTTGTCGGCCCGTACCAGCAGGCTCTGGCCCGTGACCAGATACGGTCCGGCGAACGACACCTTCTGCTTACGGGCGTCGGTGATCGAGTAGGTGGCGACGATGAAGTCGACCTGGTGGTTCTGGATCAGGTTCTCGCGCTGACCCGACGGTGCTTCTTTCCACTCGATGTCGTCGGGTTTGTAGCCCAGCTGCCCGGCCACGTAGGTCGCGACGTCGATGTCGAAGCCGGCCAGCGTGCCGTCGGGCTTCTTCGCGGCGAGGCCGGGCTGGTCGAACTTGGTGCCGATGGTGATCTTCTTGCTGTTCGCGCCGCACGCGCTCAGCGACAGCAGCGCCACGATCAGCACCGTGACGGCGGCCAGGCGGCGGAGAGTGCGCGTCACGAACCTCTGCCCAATCGATCGTTCCACGATCAGTGGTCCAGGATCTTGCCCAGGAAGTCCCGGGCCCGGTTGGACTTCGGCGCCGTGAAGAACTCGTCGGGCTCGGCGTCCTCGACGATGGTGCCGTCGGCCATGAACACCACCCGGTTCGACGCGCGGCGGGCGAAGCCCATCTCGTGCGTCACCACGATCATGGTCATGCCCTCGGTCGCCAGCGACGTCATCACCGACAGCACCTCGTTGACCATCTCGGGGTCCAGTGCGCTGGTGGGCTCGTCGAACAGCATGACCTTCGGGCCCATGGCCAGGGACCGGGCGATCGCGACGCGCTGCTGCTGACCGCCCGACAGCTGCGCCGGGTACTTGTCGGCCTGGTTGGCGACGCCGACCCGCTCCAGCAGTTCCAGCCCCTTCTTGCGGGCCTCGTCCTTGTTCTTCCGCCGCACCTTCATCGGCGCGAGCGTGACGTTCTCGAGAATTGTCTTGTGCGCGAACAGGTTGAACGACTGGAACACCATGCCGACCTCGGACCGCAGCGTGGCCAGCTTGCGGCCCTCTTCGGGCAGGAGCTCACCGTCGATGTGGATCGAGCCGGAGTCGATGGTCTCCAGCCGGTTGATGGTGCGACACAACGTCGACTTACCCGAACCTGACGGCCCGAGCAGCACGACCACCTGTCCGCGCGGGACTTCGAGATTGATGTCCTTCAGCACATGCAGTGCGCCGAAGTGCTTGTTGACCCCCTTGACCGAGATCATCGGGGTGGCAGGTGACGGCTCGCCGGTGACCATGCGCACAGACACTACCCAGGTAAGCCTCGGCGCGCGGATCAGTCACAGAAACCCGGAAACCCTTCGGCAAATTTGGTATAAACCGCGCCGCCCGTACGATTGGCACGTGATTTCGACAGCGACCCCGGACGTGGAAGCTGACGCCACGGAGTCCGCTACGGGTTCCGGCGCGGGACGCACCTACCAGGTCCGCACCTACGGGTGTCAGATGAACGTCCACGATTCCGAGCGGCTCGCCGGTCTGCTCGAAGACGCCGGCTACCGGCGTGCCGAGGACGGCGACGACGCCGACGTCGTGGTCTTCAACACCTGCGCGGTGCGCGAGAACGCCGACAACAAGCTCTACGGCAACATCAGCCACCTGGCGCCGCGTAAGCAGACCGACCCGAACATGCAGATCGCCGTCGGCGGCTGCCTGGCGCAGAAGGACCGCGACACGGTGCTGAGCAAGGCGCCGTGGGTCGACGTGGTGTTCGGCACGCACAACATCGGCTCGCTGCCGGTGCTGCTGGAACGCGCCCGCCACAACCGCGAAGCCCAGGTCGAGATCGTCGAGGCCCTGCAGGAATTCCCCTCGGCACTGCCGGCCACGCGTGAATCCTCTTACGCTGCTTGGGTTTCCATCTCGGTGGGCTGCAACAACACCTGCACGTTCTGCATCGTGCCGTCGCTGCGCGGCAAGGAGGTCGACCGGCGTCCGGGCGACATCCTGGCCGAGGTGCAATCCCTCGTGGATCAGGGCGTCCTGGAGATCACGCTGCTGGGCCAGAACGTCAACGCGTACGGCGTCTCGTTCTCGCAGGACGAACGACTCCGCGAAAATCCGGACGCCTGGACCGACATCGAGCGCGATCGTGGCGCGTTCGCCAAACTGCTGCGCGCCTGCGGCGACATCGAGGGCCTCGAGCGGGTCCGGTTCACCTCGCCGCACCCCGCCGAGTTCACCGACGACGTCATCGAAGCCATGGCGGCCACCCCGAACGTCTGCCCGACGCTGCACATGCCGCTGCAGTCGGGATCGGACCGCATCCTCAAGGAGATGCGCCGCTCCTACCGGGCCGAGAAGTATCTCGGCATCATCGAGCGGGTGCGCGCCGCGATCCCGCACGCGGCCATCACCACCGACATCATCGTCGGGTTCCCGGGGGAGACCGAAGAGGACTTCCAGGCCACGCTCGACGTCGTCGAGCGCGCCCGGTTCTCCAGCGCCTTCACCTTCCAGTACTCCAAGCGGCCCGGCACCCCGGCCGCCGAGCTGCCCGACCAACTCCCCAAAGAGGTTGTCTCCGAACGCTATATGCGGCTCATCGAGTTGCAGGAGCGCATCTCCTGGGAGGAGAACCTGGCGCAGGTCGGCCGCGAGGTCGAGCTGCTGGTGGCCACCGGCGAAGGCCGCAAGGATTCGGCCACCGAGAGAATGTCGGGCCGGGCGCGCGACGGCCGCCTGGTGCACTTCACCCCGGGCTTCGGCGACAATCGGGCTGCCGACATTCGCCCCGGCGACATCGTCACCACGACCGTCACCGGTGCCGCGCCGCACCACCTGATCGCCGACGCGCCGATCATCAGCCACCGCCGCACCCGCGCGGGCGACGCGCACGCCGCGGGCCGCAAACCCACCACCGGCGTCGGGCTGGGCATGCCGCAGATCGGCGCGCCCCCCGTCACGCCCGTAGAGCAGGGATGTTCACGATGAACGACACCAAGCCCGAACAGCCGACCGGCGGCTCGAACGGCGAATTCGAGGAATTCAAAGGCGACATCGACGCCGCCGAACAGCGCATCGCCCGGGAGATCGATCCGGGCGGGCGCGCCATGGTCGTGGCGATCTGCGTCTTCGTGATCCTGCTGTCGTTCGTGCTGCCGCACACCGGCGGCGTCAAGGGCTTCGACGTCTTGCTGGGCGATCAGGTCGCCCTCGACGCGAAGATCCTGCTGCCGTCGCGCGTGTTCGTCTGGCTGATCCTGGTGTTCAGCGTCGGCTTCTCGATGCTGGCGCTGCTGACCCGCCGCTGGGGCCTGGCCTGGATCGCGCTGGCCGGCTCCGCCGTGTCGTGCTTCCTCGGCATGCTCGCCATCTGGTCGCGCAACACCGTCGTCAAGCCGTACCCGGGACCCGGATTCGGGCTCTACCTGGCGTGGATCGCCGTCATCCTGCTGACGTTCCACTGGGCCCGCGTGGTGTGGTCACGCACCGCGGTGCAGCTGGCCGCCGAGGCGCAGCGCCGCGAGTCCACCGCCGAGCAGCAGAAACGCGGGCTGCTCGACGGCCCGGACTCACCTACTTCTTGATCGCGGCGTCCGCCGCCGAAGCCCACTCACGCCACTGTGCCGCACTGGCCCGCGCCTTCTCGGCATCCTTTGTCTTGCCGGCGGCCTCGGCCTTCTCGGCCTGACGCTCGAACTGCTCGGCGCGCTCGCGGAACTGGTCGGCCCGGGCCTGCGCCTCCGGGTCGCTCCAGCCGCTCTGCGCGGCGTCGCGGATCTTCTTCTCGACGGCCCGCAGCCGGCGCTCCAACTCCGCGGTGCGGTCGCGCGAGGCCTTGCCGATGGCGTCCCACTTGTCGCCGATGGCCCGGAATGACGCGCGTGCGGCGTCGACATCGCTGATGTCGATCTTCTCGGCCTCGGCCAGCAGCTCGGCCTTGGCGTCGGCGTTGGCGTTGAACTCGGCGTCCTTCTCGGCGTTGACCGCGTTGCGGGCGCTGAAGAACGTGTCCTGGGCGGCCTTGAACCGCTTCCACAGGGCATCGTCGACGTCCTTGGCGGCGCGGCCCGCGGCCTTCCACTGCGTCAGCAGATCGCGGAACGTCGCGGAGGTGGCGCCCCAGTCCGTGGAGCTGGACAGCGCTTCGGCGCGTTCACACAGCGCCTCCTTGGCCTGTCGCACGCCGACGCGCTCGCGATCGAGCTCGGCGAAGTGCGAGCCCCGGCGTCGGTTGAACGCCTCGCGGGCCGCCGAGTAGCGCTTCCACAACGCGTCGTCGACCTTGCGGTCCAGGCCGGTGATGGTCCGCCACTCGTCGAGGATCGCGCGCAGCCGGTCGCCGCTGGCCTTCCACTGCGTCGAGTTGGCGCCGATCTCCTCGGCCTCGGCGGCCAGGGCTTCCTTGCGGGCGGTCTGGGCGGCCCGGTGCTCGTCGCGCTTGGCCCGCTCCTCCTGCGCGCTGGCGCCGGCCTGTTCGACGATCGTGGTCAGCCGGGCGGTCAGGGCATCGACATCGCCCAGTACCGAGGCCTCCGGCAGCGATTCCAGCAGCGTCGCGGCGGCCGACTTGATCTTGCGGGCGTCGCCACTGCCGCTGCCGAGCCGGTGCTCCAGCAGCGCCACCTCGGTGCTCAGATCGTCGTAGCGGCGGCCGAAGTGGGCGTACGCGGCCTCGGCGTCGCCCGCCTGCCACGACGCGATCTTGCGCTCGCCGTCGGCGGTGATCAGCCACACCGTGCCGTCGTCGTCGACGCGGCCGAAGCGGTGCGGATCGCACGTCGGCGGGGCGGCCACCGGTGGGGCCGGAGGATGGTGCGCGATGGCGCTCGGTTTGGGACCGGGGCGCGGCGGACCGGGCCGAGGAGTCGGTTTCGGGGTGTTGCCGGGTTCGGTGGTGGTCATCTCGTGCTCCTCATGCCCGCGCGTGGGTGACCCACGCTTCTGCCGCGCGACGCGGCGCCGTCATCTGGTACTCGCACGCTATTCAAACAGGTCGACCCGCCGTCTGCGCAGGCGTTTGCCGGACTCGTTAGCGTGGACGCGTGCGTAGCGCCGGCCTGACACATATCGCCATCGTCCCGTCGGCCCCCATTCTGGTGCCTGAACTGGCGTCCGGCGCGGCGGCCGAACTGGCCGACCTGACGGCCGCGGTGCGGTGCGCGGCACAGGACCTCCCGGCGCGTTGGGTGGCGATCGGCGTCGGTCCGGACGACGACCGGGTGTCCTCCGACGCGGTCGGCACCTTCGCCGGTTACGGCGCCGACGTCCGGGTCACCTTCACGCCGGACTCGTCCGGTGAGGTACGACCACTGCCGTTGTGCGCGCTGATCGCCGGCTGGGTGCGGGGGAATGTGACCGCGGGAGCGACGGTCGACGTGCGGGTTTTCGCCGACGACCTGGCTCCGGACATCGCGCTGGAGCGCGGTCGTGCCTTGCGCGCCGAGCTGGAATCGGCCGCTGACCCCGTCGGCGTGCTCGTGGTTGCCGACGGCGCGAACACCCTGACCGCCGCGGCGCCCGGCGGCTTCGATCCGGATTCGGTTGCGCGACAAGCACAGTGGGACGAGGCGCTGGGCACCGGCGACGTCGCCACGATCGCCGGCCTGTCCGGCGCACTCGGCCGCGTCGCCTACCAGGTGCTGGCCGGGCTGGCCGGACCGGACCCGAAAGCGACCGAGCTGTACCGCGGCGCGCCCTACGGCGTCGGCTACTTCGTCGGCACTTGGACCCCGCAGTGAGGCCCATCGCGGTTGTCGGCCCCACCGGAAGCGGCAAGTCGGCCCTGGGACTCGACCTCGCCGAACAGCTGGGTGGCGAGATCGTGAACGCCGACGCCATGCAGCTCTACCGCGGCATGGACATCGGCACCGCCAAGCTGACGGTGCCCGAGCGGCGCGGCATCGTCCACCATCAGCTCGACGTCCTCGAGGTCACCGACAACGCGACCGTCGCGAAGTACCAGGCGGCCGCCGCGGCCGACATCGAGGACATCGTTGCGCGCGGCGCCGTGCCGGTGATCGTCGGCGGATCGATGATGTACATCCAGGCACTGCTCGACGAATGGTCGTTCCCGGCGACCGATCCCGCGGTGCGGGCCCGGTGGGAGGACCGGCTGGCCGAGGTCGGGGTCACGGCCCTGCACGGCGAGCTGGCGCGCGTCGATCCCGAGGCCGCCGCGTCGATCCTGAACACCGACGGTCGGCGCATCGTGCGGGCGCTGGAGGTCGTCGAACTCACCGGCCGGCCGTTCGCGGCCTCGGCGCCACAGATCGGGGCCCCGCGCTGGGACACCCTCATCGTCGGATTGGATTGGGACACAGAGGTTCTCGATGACCGGCTGCAGCGGCGGACCGACCTGATGTTCGCCTCCGGGCTGGTCGACGAGGTCGTCGCCCTGCGCGCCCGCGGCCTGCGCGACGGGGTGACGGCGGCCCGGGCCCTGGGCTACGCGCAGGTGCTGACGGCGCTGGACGCCGGCGGCGACGCGGCCGCCCTGGCCGAGGCGCAGGAACGCACATTCATCGGCACCCGGCGCTACGTACGGCGGCAGCGGTCCTGGTTCCGCCGCGATCACCGGATCGTCTGGCTTCCGGGGGACGCCTCGGACAGCGGGGCCAATGCGGCCGAGACCATCCGTCGGTGGCGCCACGTATCCTGAAGCTGTGCGGTTTTCGAAAGGGCACGGCACCCAGAACGACTTCGTGGTGCTGCCCGACGTCGACGCCGAACTGAAGCTGACCCACTCGGTCATCGCCGCGCTGTGCGACCGGCGCCGCGGACTGGGGGCCGACGGCCTGCTGCGGGTCACCAAGGCGGGGGCCGCGCAGGAAGCCGGCGTGTTCGACCGGCTTCCCGACGGCGTCGCCGCCGACGACTGGTACATGGACTACCGCAACGCCGACGGCTCCATCGCCCAGATGTGCGGCAACGGCGTCCGCGTCTTCGCGCACTACCTGCGCGCCTCCGGGCTCGAACACCGCGACGAATTCGTCGTCGGCTCCCTGGCCGGGCCGCGTCCGGTGGTCCTGCACGGCGCCGACGCCGTCAACGCCGAGGTCACCGTCGAGATGGGCAAGGCCCGTTCGTTCGGGCACGGCAAGGCGGTCATCGCCGGCCGCACCTTCGAGGGCCTGGCAGTCGACGTCGGCAATCCGCACCTGGCCTGCGTCGATCCGTCGCTGAACATGGCCGGGCTCACCGCACTGGACGTCGCGGCGCCGGTGTCCTTCGACGCCGACCAGTTCCCCGAGGGCGTCAACGTCGAGGTGCTGACCGCGCCCGCCAACGGGGTGGTGGCCATGCGGGTGCACGAGCGCGGGGTGGGCGAAACCCGCTCCTGCGGAACCGGAACCGTCGCTGCCACGTTGGCAGCACTGAACCACACCGGCGCGGACACCGGCACCATGCGGGTGGTGATCCCCGGCGGTGAGGTCAACGTGACCATCACCGCGGACACCAGCTTCCTGCGCGGGCCGTCGGTGCTGCTGGCGCACGGTGAACTGGCCGCCGAATGGTGGCACGAGAACGAAGGAAATTCAGATGCGGCCCGCTGACATTGCGGGCACCATCGATAACTACCTATGACCTATCCCGAAACACCCAGCGTCGGTGAACTAGCCCTCGAAGACCGTGCGGCACTGCGCCGCGTTGCCGGTCTGTCGACCGAACTGGCCGACATCTCCGAAGTCGAATACCGCCAGCTGCGCCTCGAACGCGTGGTGCTGGTCGGCGTGTGGACCGACGGCACGTCGGCCGACGCCGACAACAGCCTGGCCGAACTCGCCGCCCTCGCCGAGACCGCCGGCTCCGAGGTCCTCGAAGGCCTCATCCAGCGCCGCGACAAACCCGACGCCTCGACCTACATCGGCTCCGGCAAGGCCCAGGAGCTGCGGGAGATCGTGCTCGCCACCGGCGCCGACACCGTCATCTGCGACGGTGAACTGAGCCCCGCGCAGCTGAACTCGCTGGAAAAGGTGGTGAAGGTCAAGGTCATCGACCGCACGGCGCTGATCCTCGACATCTTCGCCCAGCACGCCACCAGCCGCGAGGGCAAGGCCCAGGTGTCGCTGGCCCAGATGGAGTACATGCTGCCGCGACTGCGCGGCTGGGGTGAGTCCATGTCCCGGCAGGCCGGTGGTCGTGCCGGTGGTGCCGGTGGCGGTGTGGGTACGCGTGGTCCCGGTGAAACCAAGATCGAGACCGACCGGCGACGCATCCGCGAGCGGATGTCGAAGCTGCGCCGCGAGATCAAGGACATGAAGAAGATCCGCGACACCCAGCGGCACAGCCGCCGGGCCAGTGACACCCCGTCCGTCGCCATCGTCGGCTACACCAACGCCGGCAAGTCCAGCTTGCTCAACGCCCTCACCGGCGCCGGCGTCCTGGTGCAGAACGCGCTGTTCGCCACCCTCGAACCCACCACACGCCGTGGCCAGTTGGACGACGGCCGGCCCTTCACGCTGACCGACACCGTCGGATTCGTCCGGCACCTGCCGACCCAGCTGGTCGAGGCGTTCCGGTCGACGCTGGAGGAGGTCGTCGACGCCGACCTGCTCGTCCACGTCGTCGACGGCTCCGATGCCGATCCGCTGGCGCAGATCAACGCGGTGCGCAAGGTCGTCGGGGAAGTCGTCGCCGAGTACGACATCGCCGCTCCACGAGAGTTGTTGGTGGTCAACAAGATCGACGCCGCCGGCGACCTGGCGCTGGCCCACCTGCGGCGCGCGTTGCCGGACGCCGTGTTCGTGTCAGCGCACACCGGTGAGGGGCTGGACCGGCTGCGGCTGCGCATGTGCGAGCTGGTCGAGCCGACCGACGCCGCCGTCGACGTGACCATTCCCTACGAGCGGGGCGACCTCGTGGCCCGCGTGCACGCCGAAGGACGGGTCGAGGCCACCGAGCACACCGCTGACGGCACCCGGATCAAGGGCTGGGTGCCGATGGCGCTGGCCGCCAGCCTCGGCGAGTTCGTCACCGCCTAGTTCAGGCGGCAGCCTTGGCCGGCTTGTCGGCCTTCTCGGCAGCCGGCTTCACGGCCTTGGGGGTCTTGACCTTCTTGTCCTTCTTCGGCTTCTTGGTCTTGTCGCCGGCCTTCTCGCCGCCCTTGTCGGTGGCAGAGGTCTGACCGTCCTTCGCCGGGCCCTGATCGGAGGTCGGATCGGTGCCGGGCTTCGGGTCCTGCTTCGGGCCGGTCGTGTCGGTGGTCTTGGGGTCGGTCACCTTGGTATCGGGTGTCTTCGTATCCGGGGTCTTCGTATCCGAGGTCTTGGTGTCGGTGGCCTTGGTGTCGGTGTCCTTGGGATCCGAGGTCGTCGACAGCTTCGGGGCGGTGGCGGGCGCGAGCTTGGTGTCACCGGTCGGCGTGGCGGACACCGCGGTCGGCGTGCTCGACGTGTTGCGGGCCGCCACCGTCGTCGGCGTCGGGGCCGGAGTGGTCGCGGCGATCGGAAGCTGCACCTTGCCGCCGGTGATGTCGCTGATCGCGGCCTTGACGCCCTGGCCGGCCGCGTTGATCAGGTCCACGGTCAGCGTGATGGGGTTGAGCAGCGGGATCAGCCGGAACGGCGCCGGGACGCCCGGGCTGAGGCTGCGGTCGTAGCCGGTGTCGATGAGCACGCGGAGCACGGGGGAGACCAGGTCGACGATCGGCTTGATGATGAAGCTGGTGTGGGTGAAGCCGCCGAATTCCAGGAACGGCCGGACGATCGGCAGGGTCTTGGTCGGGATGGTGATGTAGGTGGTGTCGCCGTACACGGTTTGATTCTTCGGATCGGTGAGCGCGGCGTTCAGTTCCGGAGCCGTGTATTCGAGGTCGGGGATTTCGCCGACGTCGCTGTTGGCGTTCGGCGCCAGGTAGGTGCCGTGGACGTACCAGAAACCGGCGATGGCGTTGAGGTCGGCGAGCAGGTTGATCGGGTACAGCGGGAAGTCGGCGACGCCGTCGTACTCGAACGCGATGTCGGTGGTCTTGATACCGGTGTTGGTGGGTGCCGGCAGGCCGAAGGTGACGTCCCAGATCGGCACCGTGCCGAGGAGCGCCAGCCGTTCGAACAGGCCGCCGTTGGGCCGGTTGGTGTTGCCGATCATGACGAACGCCAGTGCGTCCTTCTGTGCCTGGGTCAGGCCGCCGAGTGTGGACTTCTCCCGGCTGACGATGTTGCCGCCCTGGGAGTAGCCGAAGATGATGACGGGATTCTGGGGCGTCGCTGTCGGCAGGGCCAGCTGTAGCGCCGTATCCAGCGCTTGGATGCCCTGGCCCGTCGAGTCGTTCCACTTGGCGCCGGACAGTCCACCCCAGCCGGGCAGGGGGATCGGCCAGAACTGGGCGGGATAGTTGATGCCTTTCAGCGTGCAGGTCGGCTGAGTGCACAACGGGTTGAACGGTGCGATGTAGTAGTTGTCGGCGTTCTCGCGGTAACCGGCCACGATGTTGGCATTCGGCGTGCCGGTGCCCGGGACGATCAAGGCGGTCGCGGCGAGGGTGAACGCGGCGGTCACCATGGAAACCACGCCCAGCAGAACGGTGCTCAGCACCGTCAGCATCACGGCTGCGGCTGCGGGGATGGTGCGTCCGAATGTGCGCATCCCTCGCCCCCTTTCGACGTCGCCGACCCCGGTCATCGGCACCCGTTTCGCATCGTCGCACTGTGGCCTGGCCGGTACCCGGCGTTTGCCGAAAATTTGTCGACCGTGTCGATTCTTCGGTACGGCCGTACCGACTGACCGTGGGTGAAATCACACCGTAGCCATACCGCCTGTGGGGCAAGGTCTTTCGCTGCGCGGGAGGGGTGGGGCTGCCTGTGGTCGTCAACGGTGCGAGTCGTTCGGCACTAAGCTTTGAACAACATCGGCTGCGCACCCCTACCGGACGCGCCCGCTGATCACGTCGTGGAACGGCTGAGAGCCTTCAGTTCCCTCTGCACCAGCATTTCTCGCGGCGACCGATACTGCCGCCGGCATTGTCGACCCCCCGTGCCGGAAAGGCTGTGTCCCTTCATGTCCGCAGAACAATCATCGTCGTTCGCCGAGCTCGGCGTTCCCGAGGCGCTCGTCGCCTCGCTCGCCGGCCGCGGCATCGCTGCGCCGTTCCCGATCCAGATCAGCACGCTGCCCGACACCCTCGCGGGCCGGGATGTGCTCGGCCGCGGCCGCACGGGCAGTGGCAAGACGCTGGCCTTCTCCATTCCGCTCGTGGCCCGGCTGGCCGGCGCCGCGCGGCACCCGTCGCGTCCCACCGGTCTGGTGCTCGCCCCGACGCGCGAACTGGCGACCCAGATAGCCGCGACCGTCGAACCGCTGGCCACCGCCGTCGGACTGAAGGTGACCACCATCTTCGGTGGCGTGTCGCAGAACCGCCAGGTCGACGCGCTGCGCGGCGGCGTGGATATCGTCATCGCCTGCCCGGGCCGTCTCGAAGACCTCATGAAGCAGAAGCTGGTGAGCCTCGACGCCGTGCAGGTCACCGTGCTGGACGAGGCTGACCACATGGCCGACCTCGGCTTCCTGCCGGGCGTCACCCGGATTCTGGCGGCCACGCCCGCCGGCGGGCAGCGCATGCTGTTCTCCGCGACGCTCGACAACGGCGTCGACAAGCTGGTGCGGCGCTTCCTGTCCGACCCGATCACTCACTCTGTCGACGAGATCGACGCGCCGCCGCCGGCCATGACGCACCACGTGTTCCACGTCGCCGGTGCGGCCGAGAAGCGCGACCTGGTGCAGCGACTGGCGTCGGGCACCGGCCGCCGCATCCTGTTCATGCGCACCAAGCACCAGGCCCGCAAGCTGGCCCGGCAGCTCACCGAGGCCGGCGTGCCGTCCGTCGACCTGCACGGCAACCTGTCGCAGCCGGCGCGTGATCGCAACCTGGCCGCGTTCAGCTCGGGCGAGGCGCGCGTGCTCGTCGCCACTGACATCGCCGCGCGCGGCGTGCACGTCGACGAGGTCGAGCTCGTCGTCCACGTCGATCCGCCGGCCGAGCACAAGGCCTACCTGCACCGCTCGGGACGCACCGCCCGCGCCGGCAGCGCCGGCGATGTCGTGACCGTCGTGCTGCCCGAGCAGCGCAAGGACGCCCAGCAGCTGCTGCGCAAGGCCGGCATCACGGCCCGGCCGCAGGAAGTCGTCGCCGATTCGGCGCCGGTGCAGGCACTGGTCGGCGAGATCGCGCCGTACCGCGCGCCGGCACCCAAGGAGGCGCCCGCGCCTCGCGGCGGCAACCGTCCGGCCAAGACCGCGACGGCGGGACAGGCGCAGCGTCGCCGCCGCCGCAGCACAGGCGGTCTGCAGGCTCCTGGCCGTTCGCAGGCAGGACGTTCGCAGTCGCAGTCGGGTCGTTCGCAGGCCGGCCGTTCGCAGTCGGGACGTAGCCAGTCTCGGTAGTTCGTGCCCGGCGACGCGCCGGATGTGGGCCCGCTCACAACCAACCGTCCGGTTGGGATAAGTTGTTGCAAACTTATCCAGTACCGGAGGTCTCGCATGGGTGTCATCAAGTACGACCGCACGTTGTTCGAACCCGAGCACGAGCTGTTCCGGGAGTCCTACCGCGCGTTCCTCGACCGGCACGCCGAGCCCTACCGCGAGGAATGGGAGAAGGCCAAGATCGTCGACCGCGAGGTCTGGCGCGAGGCGGGTAAGCAGGGCTTTCTCGGCATGGCCGTACCGGAGGAGTACGGCGGTGGCGGGAACCCGGACTTCCGCTACAACGTCATCGTCAGCGAGGAGACCGCGGCGGGACGGCACAGCGGCCTGGGCTTCACGCTGCAGAACGACGTCATCGCGCCGTACCTGCTGGAGCTGGCCAACGACGAGCAGAAGCAGCGCTGGCTGCCCGGATTCTGCAGCGGTGAACTGATCTGCGCCATCGCCATGACCGAACCGGGCACCGGCAGTGACCTGCAGGGCATCAAGACCCGCGCGGTCAAGGACGGCGACCACTGGGTGCTCAACGGCTCGAAGACGTTCATCACCAACGGCATTCATGCCGACCTCGTGATCGTGGTGGCGTGCACCGACCCCGACAAGGGCGCGCAGGGCTTCAGCCTGTTCGTGGTCGAGCGCGGCATGGCGGGTTTCGAGCGCGGCCGTCATCTCGACAAGATCGGCCTCGACGCGCAGGACACCGCGGAATTGTCGTTCACCGACGTCAGAGTTCCGGCCGAGAACCTGCTCGGGGTCGAGGGCATGGGATTCGTGTATCTGATGCAGAACCTGCCCCAGGAGCGCATTTCCATCGCCGTGATGGCAGCCGCCGCGATGGAGGCCGTTCTGGAATCGACATTGCAATACGCCAAGGAGCGTAAAGCGTTCGGCAAGCCGATCGGCAGCTTCCAGAACAGCCGATTCGTGTTGGCGGAACTGGCGACGGAGGCCACCGCGGTGCGAATCATGGTCGACGAGTTCATTCGCCTGCATCTCGATCGAAAGCTGACAATCGACCAGGCGGCGATGGCCAAATGGTATTCGACAGAGGCGCAGGTCCGTCTGGTCGACCGGTGTCTGCAGCTGCACGGTGGCTACGGGTATATGCGCGAATATCCCATTGCCCGGGCATTCCTGGACTCGCGGATCCAGACCATCTACGGCGGAACCACCGAGATCATGAAGGAGATCATCGGCCGCGGATTGGGCGTTTAACTAATTGCCGCGCGAATTTATTTGCATATCGAACCGCGACACACTGGTGCGTCACTGCCCGATATCCCGCACGATGGGCATGAACTGAAGCAAAGTTGACAGAATCTCTCAATCAAGAGAGTTTGTCTGACGGAATTTGTATCCGGAGTTTTGCCGACCGCGGGAGGAATTCGATGACCGGGCTGCGAACCCGCGGCGGATGGGCTGGTGTCTGGGCCCTTTCTGTCGCGGTGGCATTGCTCATGGCTCCGACGGCATACGCGACACCGGAAAGCGACGCCGACGCGGCGATATCCCACACGTGGGATGCCGCGGGCGGTGACACAGGTGAGCTGGGCGCCAAGGACGGTGACGTCTACCAGGTCGGCGCGGGCTTTGCGCAGAACTTCGCGGGCGGCAAGATCTATTTCAGCGAGAGCACCGGCGCCCACCTCATCTACGGCGCGATTCTCGACAAATATCAGGCGCTGGGCGGCGCCGCGGACAGCGATCTCGGCTTCCCGACCATCGACGAGGGTGCCGGCAAGGCCACCGACAGCCGGAACAGCACGTTCAGCGCCGCCGACAAGCCGGTGATCTTCTGGACGCCCGACAACGGCGCCTGGGTGGTCCGCGGTGCCATCAACGCGGCCTGGGACAAGCTCGGCGGTTCGGCGGGCACCCTCGGTGTGCCCACGGCCGACGAGTCCTGGAAAGGTGACGTCGTCACCCAGCCCTTCACCGGCGGTGAGGTGAGCTGGAACGCCAAGACCAAGACCTTCACCACCACGCCGGCCGACCTGGCCGGCCAGCTGACCGGGGTGGACGTGCCGGGCGACGCGACGACGGCCATCGCCGCGGCGCGCCGCGCGGCCGGCGGCCCGCAGGGCACCCTCGGGGACGAGCAGGGCGCTCAGTACAAGGTCGGCGACGGCGTGGCGCAGAACTTCGCCGGCGGCACCATCTTCTATTCGCCGGCGACCGGTGCGCACGCGATCACCGGCGACGTGCTGGCCAAGTACCGCGCAGCCGGCGGACCGCAGGGCGATCTCGGATTCCCCGCGAGCAACGAGACCGACGGCGGCATTGCGCCGAAGAGCCGGATCGCCACCTTTGCCGCCGCCGACAACCCGGCGATCTTCTGGACGCCCGAGCACGGCGCGTTCGTCGTCCGCGGCGCGATGAACGCGGCGTGGGACAAGCTCGGCGGCGCCACCGGCAAGCTCGGCGCACCGACCGCCGACCAGACGGTCAACGGCGACGTCGTCAGCCAGAAGTTCAGCGGCGGGTCGATCTCGTGGAACAAGTCCACCCGGGCGTTCAGCACCGAGCCGGCCGAGCTGGCGTCGCAGTTGGGCGGCCTGCAGGTGCCCAGCGTCGATCTGCCGGGTGGCGTGACCTCGCAGGCCGACGAGTCCGGCAAGTGGTACCAGTTCCACTGGTGGTGGCTGCTGGCGATCATCCCGCTGTTGCTGGTGGTGGTCGGCATCGTGATCGCAGCGCTGCTGCGACGCCGGCGGAGTGCCGGCCAGGACGCCGTCGACGACCAGGACGCGTACGACTACGACGACCACGAGTTCGGCGACGGGGAGTACGGCGATCCGCAGTATGCGGACGGCGGCGCCGACAGCGAGTACGGCGACGAGTACCCGGCCGAGGACCAACATTTCGACGGCCCGCACGGGGGACCCGAGTTCCAGAGCAACCCGGACGTCATCGACACAGCGCCGACGGTGTACCCCGATTTCACGGCCGGGCAGCCCGTGGACGAGCCGGCCGCGGATGAGCCGGCCGCGGATGAGCCGGCCGACGCCGAGTTCGAGGCACAGGCCGAAGCCGAGGCCCAGCCGGTGGACGCAGCCGAGCCCAGTGAGCCCACCGAGTCGGAGCCGGAAGGCGACGAGCCGACTAAGTCGGTGCAGCTTCCCGAGGCCCTGCGTCGCGGTGGTGCGGCAGCGGGCCTGACGGCGGCCGGGTTGGCGGGCTTCGCGGGCCTGCGGCCCCGGGACGCCGGCGAGCGGGCGGCTGACGAGGGTGCGCCCGAGCCGCAGGAGCAGATCGCCGAGGCCGAGGCGGAGGACGTGCCGGCAGCGGAACCGGCTGCCGAAGCGCCCGTGGAAGCGCCGGTGGACGAGCCGCCGGCGATCGCGACGCCGGCCGAGGAGGCCGTGGTGGCCGGCCCGGCCAGCGGCAGGCACCACGCGCTGGGGGCCGAGGAGCCCGAGACCGCGCAGATGTCGTTCCGCGTTGCCACGGGTGCGGAGCCGCCCGAGGGCTACGGCATCAAGGCCAATACGGAGTCGGGTTTGTACTGGGTGCCGGGGTCCCCCGGATATGACGAAGCGCCCGTCCAAATCTGGTTTGCCAGTGAGGAATTCGCGGTCACCAACGGGTTCATCCGCGGCTGACGTGAGTCACGACTGAGCCCCGCTGCGAGCGACTGCAGCGGGGCTCATCTGTAGGTCCGGCGGGCGTCAGATCTTGCGGATGACGGTCACGACCTTGCCGAGCACGACCGCGTCGTTGCCCGGGATCGGATCGAACGCCGGGTTGTGCGGCATCAGCCACACCTGGCCCTTCGTGCGCTTGAAGGTCTTCACCGTGGCCTCACCGTCGATCATCGCCGCGACGATGTCCCCGTTGTCGGCCACGTTCTGCTGCCGCACGACGACCCAGTCGCCGTCGCAGATCGCGGCGTCGATCATCGACTCGCCGACCACCTTCAGCAGGAACAGCGAGCCCTCGCCCACGAGTTCGCGGGGGAGCGGGAAGACGTCTTCGACGGCTTCTTCGGCCAGGATCGGGCCACCGGCGGCGATCCGGCCGAGCACCGGGACGAAGGTCGGTTCGGGCAGTGCGTCCGAACCGGCGACGTCGGTGGTGATGGTGGCGCCGGTCGAGTCGTCCGCGCCGCGCACGTCCACGGCGCGCGGGCGGTTCGGGTCGCGGCGCAGATAGCCCTTCTTCTCCAGCGTGCGCAGCTGGTGGGCCACCGACGAGGTCGAGGTGAGCCCGACGGCGTCGCCGATCTCCCGGATGCTGGGCGGATAACCGCGCGTGGTGACCGAGGTGCGGATGACGTCGAGGATGGTCCGCTGGCGCTCGGTGAGGCTGCTGGACCGTCCGCCTGGCTGGGCGTCCGTTGTGTCGGTGCTGTCGCTCATGGAGACGAATCTAGCCCAGTGCGCACGATTCATCAAACATGTGTTCGAGATCGGGCGGCTCGGCGTGTCGCGGGGTGGATCCGGTTGTGACGTCGCGAAAGGGGTCGCGGAGTCGGGGAACGGAACTTGTCGGTGGGTGGTCGTATCGTTCGCAACAGTTCGATCACATGTTCTACCGTTCGAACATTTGGGCGATATAGTCGAACATAAGAGCGATCGAACCTATGTACGAACTCCTGAGAGGAACCGACATGACCGTCATCACCCGCGAATACCCGACCGACGTCGTCGTCCGCACCGTGCCTCGGCGTTCAGATGTGAATCGGCACCGCCAGGCCCGGCTGCGGCCGGCCGGCTCTCGTCCCGCGGGCGCGGCCTTCCGCCACCGGGGCACCGGTGTCCTGACCTCCCGCGCCTCGCACCGCCGCAACCCGATCACGCCGTTGACCACGGTGCTGCTGGCCCTCGTCGCGGCCGGGATCACGGTGTGGCTGGGTCTGGTCGCGCAGTTCGGTGAAGCTGTCCAGCCGACGTCTTCGGCAGCATCGGTGCCCGCGCAGCTCGCGGTGGTCCGGGTGCAGACCGGGGAGTCGATCCAGCAGGTCGCCCGGCGGGTGGCGCCCGATGCGCCGGTCAGCGCCGTCGTCGACCGCATCAAGGAACTGAACAAGCTGCCGTCGGTGGCCCTGAATGCCGGGCAGACGCTGATCGCGCCGGTCGGCTGAGGACGGCCCGTGCGCACCTCGATCGGCACGGCGCCCGGCCGCGTCCGAGCGGCACGGGTAGGCTCGAGACCGTTCGAAACGGTCGATTGTCGGTGCGGCGAAGGAGCGGTGATGCACTGTCCGTTCTGCCGGCATCCGAACTCGCGTGTGGTCGATTCACGAGAAGCTGATGAAGGGCAGGCGATTCGGCGTCGCCGGTCATGCCCGGAATGCGGCCGCCGGTTCACCACGGTGGAGACCGCAGTCGTTGCGGTGGTCAAACGTAGCGGCGTCACCGAACCGTTCAGCCGGGACAAGGTGATCAAGGGCGTACGGCGCGCCTGCCAGGGGCGGCAGGTCGACGACGATGCCCTGAACCTGTTGGCACAGAAGGTCGAAGATGCGGTGCGGGCCACCGGATCTCCCGAAGTGCCCAGCCATGAGGTCGGGTTGGCGATCCTCGGTCCTCTGCGTGACCTCGATGAGGTCGCCTATCTGCGGTTCGCCTCGGTGTACCGCTCATTCTCGTCCGCTGAGGACTTCGAACGCGAAATCGAGGCGCTGCGCGCGCACCGCGGCGTCACGTCGTCGGGCTGAACGGCCGCTAGGTCGCGCTGCGTTCGTCGGTCTCCATCGCGTCGAACACCGCGGCTTTCATATCGACCGAGGCGTCCATCGTCTTTGTTGTGACGCCGGCCTGAAGAAGGCCGCGCAGCGCGTCACGGTCGTAGACCGACGGCGCGGTCGTGTCGATGAAGTCCTCGATGAGTTTCACGAACCGATCGGGATCGTCGTGAAATGGAAAATGTCCTGAGTTGTCGAAGAACTCGAGCCGGGAACCCGGCATCGCGGCGTGGGCCAGTTCGCCATGCGCGGCCGGGATGACGGCATCCTGGGTGCCCCAAACCAATTGCACCGGAATGGCTTCGGTCAAATAACATCGGTCCAGCATCGTCACCACCTGGCCGCGCCAGTCGACAACGGCACGCAGGGTCCGCGCGAAGGCAGACGAGGCCTTGGGCTCGGGCAGGTCGTTGAGGATCCGCAGCATGTTCGGCAGGTCGTGTCCCAGACCGGTCGACCCGAGGAGCGCGCCACCGAGACGCCCGGCGAACTGAAGCGCCGGGAGTACCAACGGGATTCGCAACAGTGCCAGCGCTTCGGTGCCCAACGGCAGCGCCGCGAGCCGCAGCGCGATGTTCACGTCGCGGGTGACGCCACCGGCGCCGACCAGCACCAGGCGCTCGACCAATTGCGGGAACTGGTAGGCGAACTGCATGGCCACGCCGCCGCCCAGCGAATGGCCGACGACCGTCACGCGTTCGATGTCCAGCACGCTGAGCAGGTCCCGCATGCCGTTGGCGTACGCCGCCACCGAGTAGTCGGCGCGCGGCTTGTCGGACTGGCCGTGGCCGAGCAGGTCCGGAGCGATGACGGTGAATCGCTGGGCGAGGCGCGTCTGCACGGTTTCCCACGTGGTGGAGTTGTCGCCGATGCCGTGGATCAGCAGGATCGCCGGCCCGGAACCTGCTATCCGGAAGGCTCGCCGGTAGCCGTGGATGGTGCGGTACTCCAGCCGCGGCGTCACGTCACGCACCGAGTGCAGGTTGGGCTTCCCGTCGGACATCGTCCCAGCTCCTTCCCATCGTGTCGGCCAAGCCGACCGCGTGGTCAGTCGCCGACAGTGCCGTCGTCGCCGGCCTGGGGATCGGAGAACCCATCGCCGGACTGTTCGGCGAGGAACTGCTCGAACTGTGCGCCGAGCTCGTCGCCGCTGGGTAGTTCCTCGTCACGTGCCAGCAACGACCGATTTTCCTGAGCAGCGACGAACGAATCGTACTGTTGTTCCAGTGCACTGACCACTTGAGCGACTTCGGCGCTGGCCTCCACCTGCTCGCTGATCTTGGTGTACACCTCGGCGCCCGCCTCGGACAGCTCGTGCAGCGGAATCTGCAGCGACGCGATCCGGGAGACCTCACCCAGCAACGCCTCCGCGGCGGGCGGATACGCGGTCTGCGCCAGGTAGTGCGGCACGTGCACGGTGAAGCCCAGGGCTTCGTGGCCGTGCTGAATCAGCCTGTACTCCAACAGGTTCGACACACTGGCCGGAACCTGCACCTCGCCCACCCACGGCGTGTGATCGGCGATCAGTTCCTTGTTGCCGGCGTGTGCGGTCATGGTGACGGGGCGGGTGTGCGGGACCGCCATCGGGATGGCACCCAGCCCGATGACCTGCCGGACCCCGAGCCGCTCGGAGAGCAGCCGCACCGCGGTGATGAAACGTTCCCAGCGCAGGTCCGGCTCCATGCCGGCCAGCAGCAGGAACGGCGTCCCGGCGGTGTCGTGCAGCGCGTACAGGTTCAGCTCGGGATCGTCGTACTTGGTGAAGTGATCGGTCGTGAACGTCATCAGCGGCCGGCGCGACCGGTAATCGAGCAGTTCGTCGATGGCGAACGACGCGACCAGTTCGGTGTCCAGCGTGTTTTTCAGGTGCTCGGCGGCCAGGCGGATGGCGTGGCCGGCATCGGAGAAGCCTTCGAGGGCGTGCACCATCACCGGTCCGCGGCCGTCGGCGGCCGACAGCTGGGGCGCGGGGAACTCCAGCTCGTACATGCCGCTCTGCTCGGGCTGATACTGCTGGCCCGGGCTGTCGTCGGGCCGCTGGCCGCTCGCGTCGGGCGCGTTCCCGTCGTGCTCGCTCACCTTCACACTCCTTGCCGTCCTGCGTGCCACACCTCGCCGGATGTGTCTCTTACAAGTGTCGCGCATTCTTGTGTTGTTCCCGGTGTCGGGCCGCAGTACGCATGGTGCACCAGGTGCTGCTCGTGCAGTTGGTATCGGGCAAGATCGGACAGATGCTGGGCACCCGATTGGCCGTGAGCGCGTGCGTCGCGCTGCTGGCCACTGCGTGCAGCCCGCCCACGATCAAAGCCGATCCCCGTGGTGGGGACGCCGGCACGGTCGCCGCGGGTGCGGCAGCGGTCCCGGGGCCCCGTCCCGATCCGCGCGTCGGAGCGGTGTTCCTGGGCAGCGATTCGGTGCACACCTGCAGTGGCGCGGTGCTCGATTCGCTCGCCGGGAATCTGATCATCACGGCCGCACACTGCCTGGATGCGTCGTTCGACGCGACATTCGCGCCCGGTTACCGCGGCGGTGTCCCCGGCGACTTCTGGCACATCGACGCGGTGTACCTGGATCCGCGCTGGGTGCGTGGCCAGGACCCGGCCGCCGACTTCGCGATCGCCCGGGTGAGCCACGGCGGCGCGGCCACGACCGAGACGCTGGAACATCGCGCCGGCGGCGGCTTCGTGCTCGGCACCGCGCCGGGCCCGGATGTTCCGATCACGGTGACGGGATACCCGCTGGGCGACGGCGGGGGCCAGGTCAGCTGTAGCGGGCCGACGTCACGCCCCGACCGCGGGTTCCCGGCGCTGCGCTGCCCGGGATTGGTGGACGGCACCAGCGGCTCGCCGTGGGTGTCTGCGGCCGAGGTCAGGGGAGTGGTCGGCGGCTTGCAGGGCGGTGGCTGCAGCGGCAACGACCTGTCGTACTCGTCGCCCTTCGATGTGCAGATCCAGGTGCTCTATCAGCGGGCCCAGGAGGGCGGACCCGCCGACCGTGCCACGGGCGCCCCCGACGACGGCTGCAGCAGCTAGACCTTGAACTGGTTCAGCGCCCGCAGCTTGTTCATCACGTCGAGCGCGGCGACCTTGTAGGCCTCGGAGAAGGTCGGGTAGTTGAAGACGGCGTCGACCAGGTACTCGACGGTCCCGCCGCAGCCCATCACGGCCTGGCCGATGTGGACGAGTTCGGTGGCGTTGGAGCCGAAGATGTGCACGCCGAGCAGCGTGAGGTCCTCGGTGGACACCAGGAGTTTGAGCATTCCGTACGAGTCGCCGGCGATCTGTCCGCGGGCCAGTTCCCGGTAGCGCGACACCCCGACCTCGTACGGAACCGCGCTGTCGGTGAGATCGACTTCGGTGGCGCCGACGTACGACACCTCGGGAATCGAGTAGATGCCGATCGGCTGCAGGTCGGTCATGCCCTTACAGGGCTCGCCGAAGGCGTGGTACCCCGCCAGCCGGCCCTGGTCCATCGAGGTCGCGGCCAGTGCCGGGAAGCCGATGACGTCGCCGACGGCGTAGATGTGGTCGACCTTGGTCTGGTAGTTGTCGTCGACGAAAATCCTTCCGCGACTGTCGATCTCGAGCCCGGCCTGGGCGACGTCGAGGTGCTCGGTCTGCCCCTGCCGGCCGGCCGAGTACATCACCGTCTCGGCGGGGATCTGCTTGCCGCTGGCGAGCGTGGTCAAGGTTCCGGCGGGACCCACGTCCACCGCGGTCACCTCTTCGCCGAAGCGGAACGTCACCGCGAGGTCGCGCAGGTGGAATTTGAGGGACTCGATGATCTCGGAATCGCAGAAGTCCAGCATCGTCGGGCGCTTCTCGATCACGGTCACCTTGGTGCCGAGTGCGGCGAACATGGACGCGTACTCGATACCGATGACGCCCGCGCCAACCACCACCATCGACTGCGGCAGACTCTTGAGGTCCAGGATCCCGTCGGAGTCCAGGACACGTTCTTCGTCGAACTTCACCCCGGCCGGCCGCACGGGCTTGGTACCGGTGGCGATGACGACATACCGCGCGCGGATGTTGACGTTCTCGTCGCGGGTGGGGTCCTCGATGACCAGGGTGTGCGGGTCGAGGAAGCGGCCGTGCCCTTCGAACAGCTCGACCCCGTTGCGCAGGAGCTGGTTACGGACCACGTCCTGTTCCCGGCCGATGACGTGCGTGGTGCGGCGCAGCAGATCGGCAGGGGTGATCCGTTCCTTCACCCGGTAACTGGAGCCGTACAGTTCGCGCTGGCTCATCCCCGTGAGGTAGACGACCGCCTCACGCAACGTCTTGGACGGGATGGTCCCGGTGTTCACGCAGACGCCGCCGAGCATGCGTCCACGCTCGATGACTGCGACGGATTTTCCCAGCTTGGCGGCGGCGATCGCGGCCTTCTGCCCACCGGGGCCGGATCCGATGACGACGAGGTCGAACTCCTGCGTGGAACCCATGACAGCCAGGTTGGCACGGCGCGGGTGATCACGCAGCCCGATCACCGGCGAACTTTGCGGAAACACCTCGAGTGGGGCCCGTTATCCACAGATCCGAGTTCATCCACAGACCCGCCCGCCCACTGCGTCGGCCGCCGATTCCTGACGGACCGTGCTGCCACCTTCAGGCCATGACAACTTTCAGCTCATTCGATTTTCAACTGAACCGGCCCGGCGCACTGATCGCGGCAGTGCCCGCGGTCCTGGGGTTCGCGCCGGAGAAGTCACTGGTCCTCGTCACCATCATCGGCGGCGAGATGGGCGCGGTCCTGCGCGTGGACCTCTCGGAAGGATTCTTCGAGGCCTTGCCCGACGCCCTCGGCCATCTCGCGGACATGGCTGCCGCGGCGGATGCGGACGCGGCCATCGGGGTGATCGTCGACGAACACAGCGTCGACTGCCCGATGTGCGCGGACATGTACCGCGACGTCAGCGACGAACTCGAGGAGGCGCTGGCCGACCACGGCATCGAGCTGTTCGCGGTGCACGTCGTCGACCGGGTGGCGGCTGGTGGCCGGTGGCAGTGCGCCGACGGCTGCGGGAACGCCGGCGTTGTCGAGGACCCCGAATCGTCGCCCGTCACCATGGCCGCGGTGCTCGACGGCCGGCGTCTCTACGCCCGGCGCGCGGACCTCGTCGAGGTCGTCGCCGTCACCGACGCCCGGCGTGCCGAAGCGTTGCGGCCGGCGATCGAAAAGCGTGCTGCCGCAGTGGATTACCGTGGCCGCCCCGACGCCGAGGCGCGCGCCGATATCGAGCACGCGGTGGCGTGTGCGACCGGGTCTCCGGACGGCTCGCCCTTACCCGACGACGACGCGGTGCGCCTGGCGTGTGCGGTGACGGATTCGCGGGTGCGGGACACGCTGTACGCCTTGGCGGTCGGTGAGCGCGCGGCCGCGGCCGAGTCGGTCTGGGCCTCGCTGACCCGCACCCTGCCCGCGCCGTGGCGGGTGGAGGCGTTGGTGTTGCTCGCGTTCAGCGCGTATGCCCGTGGCGACGGACCGCTCGCCGGGGTGGCATTGCAGGCCGCGCTGGACGTCGACAGCGGGCACCGGATGGCGGGCATGCTCGATGCCGCGCTGCAATCCGGCATGAGGCCGGACCGGATTCGCGAGTTGGCGCTGACGGGCTACAAGCTGGCCGAGCGTCTCGGCGTGCAGATGCCGCCACGCCGCATCTTCGGCAGGTCGGCGTGAGCCTCGTGGGCGCCCGGGTCAGACCTTCTCGACGCGGACGGCGTGCGCCATGTGATGGGGCAACTCGACCTGTTCGTGGCCGGGGATGACGATCAGGACGCTGCCCTGGTCGGTGGCCTGCACCGTGACACGCGCGTTCGGCACGACGCCGGCGTCCTTGAGCCGGGCGATCAGCTCGGTGTCGCCCTGGACGTGTTCGGTCAGCTGGCGCACCCGGACCGCGACCGGGAATCCGGTGGGCAGCTCGGTGAGCCGGACGAGGCTGACGTCGGTGTCGCCGGCCGAGCTGACGCCGAGTTCGGCGAGGCCGGGGATCGGGTTACCGAACGGGGACGTGGTCGGGTTGTCGAGCACCTGGACCAGTCGGCGTTCGACGTCCTCGCTCATCACGTGTTCCCAGCGGCACGCCTCGGCGTGGACTTCCTCCCACGGCAGGCCGATCACATCGACCAGCAGGCGCTCGGCAAGCCGGTGCTTGCGCATCACCGACACCGCCAGCGCGCGGCCCTTGTCGGTCAGTTCCAGGTGGCGATCACCGGCGACGTGCAGCAGCCCGTCGCGCTCCATGCGCGACACCGTCTGGCTGACGGTGGGGCCGCTCTGCTCGAGTCGTTCGGCAATGCGCGCACGCAGCGGCACCACGCCCTCTTCTTCGAGGTCGTAGATCGTCCGCAGGTACATCTCGGTCGTATCGATCAGATCGTTCATGCCAAATTCCTCCAGGCCTCCGCCGGTGCCCAGCTTACCGGTTTGGCCGGGTCAACAGGCATCCACCACGGCCGATCGACGCTGTGATTCCTCCGGCGGGCGACGGCGGGCAGACCGGCCGGAAAAAACGGTGCCCGCCGGGTATTCCGGCGGGCACCAGGGTGTGCAGTTGTGGGTGGCGGCGATCAGCTCGCGTAGGCCCGCAGGCGCTCGGCACGCTCGCCGTTGCGGAGCTTCGACATGACCTCGCGCTCGATCTGGCGGACCCGCTCGCGGGACAGGCCGAACAGCTTGCCGATCTGGTCCAGGGTGCGGGGCTGACCGTCGTCGAGGCCGAACCGCAGGCGGATCACCTGCTGCTCGCGCTCGTCCAGGGTGGCGAGCACGTGCCGGATGTCGGTGTGCAGCAGCTCCGAGATGACGGCGTTCTCGGCGGAGAGCGCTTCGGAGTCCTCGATGAAGTCGCCGAGCGGGGCTTCCTCGTCGGTGCCGACCGGCATGTCCAGGCTCACCGGGTCGCGGCTGTGCTCGAGCAGGTCGTTGATCTTCTCGACCGGGATGCCCGACTCTTCGGCGAGCTCTTCGTCGGTGGCCTCACGTCCCAGGCTCTGGTGCATCTCGCGCTTGATGCGGGCGAGCTTGTTGACCTGCTCCACCAGGTGGACGGGGAGCCGGATGGTGCGGCTCTGGTCGGCCATGCCGCGGGTGATCGCCTGACGAATCCACCAGGTGGCGTACGTCGAGAACTTGAAGCCCTTGGCGTAGTCGAACTTCTCCATCGCGCGGATGAGGCCGAGGTTGCCTTCCTGGATCAGGTCCAGCAGCGGCATGCCGCGGCCGGTGTAGCGCTTGGCCAGCGACACCACGAGGCGCAGGTTGGCTTCGAGCAGATGCCGGCGTGCGGCCTCGCCGTCGCGGACGATGGCGGCCAGGTCACGCTTGCGGTTGTCACCGAGTCGCTTCTTGGTCTCCAGCAGGTGAGCCGCGTACAGACCGGCCTCGATGCGCTTGGCCAGTTCCACCTCGTCCTCGGCGTTGAGCAGAGCGGTCTTACCGATGCCGTTCAGGTACACGCGCACCAGGTCCGCGGCGGGACTCTGGGCGTCAAGATCGGAATCGATACGGCTTGTGGTGGCTTTTGCCATTTGCGGCCTCCTGCTCGTGCTCAGCTCGAACTGTCACTTGCTTCAACGCCGCAGCGGCAGGAGAAGTTCCCGAGGCGCTCTCGACTCATGGCCTCTGACCAGCGGTTTTCCCGGGTCGACCTGAGAATGTCCTTAGAAAGGAGAAAGAAGGAAACTCAGGTAGAGGTCAAGACTCGATATCGCCGTCGATGACCGGGTGCCGGTCCTCGATCGCCGGCCGCTCGGCGGTCGGGAACATGGGCGCACGGCGGACCGCGTCGTAGCGGCGCGGTTCCTGCGCGGAGCGCGGCGGGCGGTCATTGGCGATGAGTACCGCGATCCACGGCAGGGGAATGGATGCGATGAGGATCGCCAGCGAGATCAGGCCGTTGTGCCAGATGCTGTAGGCGAGGGCTGCCAGCAACAGCGCCGGCACGCGGAACGACATGATGGTCAGGTAGCGGCGGACGCGGGCGCGGTGCTGCTCTTCGTAGGCGGGTGCTGCGCGAGTGATGAGGACCGGCCGACCGTCGTCGTCGAAACTCAGCTCTTGGCCGTGTTTCATCCTTCTACTGTCCCACATCTGACTCAGTGCCGCCGCGACCGGTTCGGGTGGAGTGCACAATGAGTGCATGCAGACCGACACCCTCGAACGCACCGATTCCGATGAACAGGTCGACGACGGTACGGACGACGACCGACCTAAGCATTTCCACTACGTCAAGAAGGACAAGATCGCCGAGAGCGCTGTCATGGGCACTCATGTCGTCGCCCTGTGCGGCGAGGTCTTTCCGGTGACGAAGTCACCCAAGCCCGGTTCGCCGGTGTGCCCCGATTGCAAGCGCATCTACGAACAGATGAAGAAGTAGTCCAGCAGGTCAGGCCGGCGGCTCTGCCGGCTCGGCGGGCTGATCGCCCGTGAGGGTCTCGGCCTTTTCTTCGAGCCATTCGCGCAGGCGTCGGGCATGGGTGTCCGGCGCCGGCCATTCCTCCTGGATCGCGGCGTTGAGTTCAGCGCCGAGCATGATCGCGAAGCCCAGCGCGAATGCGAACAGCAGGAACGCGATCGGCGTCGCCAGGGCGCCGTACGTGTAGCCGGTCTCGGTGATCCAGGTGAGGTAGAACCGCAGTCCCACCGTCGCCACCACGAAGACCACCGTGGCCAGGACGGCGCCGAACAGCAACCGGTGGGTCGGCAGCGGCTTGGGCAGCGACACCCGGTAGAGCACCGTCACGGCCAACACGATGCCCAGCAGCAGCACCGGCCAGTACCCGTACTTCATCGCGTTGGACCAGGTCTGGGGGATGTGCTGGGCGATCTTCATCGGTCCGATGGCGGCCACCGGAGCAGTCGCGATCACGAACAGCAGCATCACCAGGTACAGCCCGAGGGCGTAGAACCGCTGCCGCACCGGATGGCGCAGCGGTGTCTGGTCGTGTGCCTCGACGACCGCGTCCACGAAGGCCGAGATCGCCGATGAGCCCGCCCACAGCGAGATGACGAACCCGAGGGACACCACCTCGCCGCGGGCGCCGACCGCGATATCGCGCACGGTCGGCTGGATGATCTCGTTGATCACGTTCGGCGAGAAGAAGTTCTTCGCCGTCCCGATCAGCTGCTCCTGGATCATCGGAAGGGTCTCGGGACCGAACAACGGTGCCACGTACGCCAAGCTGCCCAACATCCCGAGCAGTAGTGGCGGAAGTGACAACGCCGACCAGAACGCCGCCTGCGCCGACTCCGAGAAGATCGAGTCGTCCCAGCTTTTCGCCAGTGCGCGACGGATTACCCGTAACACGTGATGACGTGTCGGCTTGATCGGAGAAGTCTGGTCGTTCATGACCAGACCAGCATTACCGAAGAGACCCCATCAGGACCGTATTTGAGGTGACCGGCGGGTCACTCAGTCCTCGCTGCTGACCACCAGCACGGCGGCCAGTTCGACCAACTTGGATTCGTGTTCGTTGGCGTGGTGCTGGCAGAACAGGAGCTCCATGCCGGAGGGCAGGGTAGCGCGAACGCGGGCGGCAGCACCGCACCGGTCACAGCGGTCGGCCCGTGTCAGTGTCGGGCCGGTCAGAGTTGCGTTCATGGCTCCTCCTTCTGCTCGTCGCCGCCTGGGCGCTTTGCCGGTTACACATCTCTACTCTCTCAGACGATTTGGATTCCAGCGTTGTTCCCCGGGTGTTCACGGGTGTGTCGTGTCTCACCTATCGCTGGAGTTGCGGGCGCGGCAGGCTGACCGCATGATCGCCGCGCCCGCAGTCCTGGTCCATCTATGTAGTGAAACGGATTGGGCGCGTGCTCAGTTCGATGGTGAGCTCAGACCACCCTCGCTCGACGAGGTCGGGTTCGTGCACCTGTCGGCTCCCGAACAGGTGCACCTGCCGGCCAACCGGCTCTACCGCGGGCAGTCCGACCTGCTCCTGCTGGTCTGCGATCCGGAGTCGCTGGGCTCACCGGTTCGCTGGGAACCCGGGGTGCCGACGGACCCGGCCTCGATGCTCTTCCCTCATCTGTACGGCGCACTGCCCGTCGGCGCGGTGACCCGCACCGTGCCCTACCGGCCCGACGCCGAGGGGGTTTTCGCAGTTCTTCCGGCAAATTTCGGAGTCGATGCCGTTGGTTAACGGAAAATGAACGACAGTATGAAAAATCTGTCCACTCATCGGGAATGTGGCCCGAATCACGGTCGGGGGATTGGCACGATCGCGCGCGTAAATATCCCCGACACGGTGAGGACATGATCAACCACACGAATTCTGAAGACGCGACGGGCAAGCGCCGTCGCGCAAGAGGACTGAAGGGAATCGGCGTCGCACTGACGGCGAGTGCCCTTCTGGTCATGTCGGCACTGCCGGCATGGGCGGCCGAGAACATGACCATCACGTTCATCCGGCACGGTCAGTCGTACGGCAACACGTCGGGCAACATCGACACGCAGGTGCCGGGCCCGGTGCTGACGCCGGACGGCCAGCAGCAGGCCAAGGACATCGCGGCCAAGCTCGGCGACCGGAACTTCGACGCCATCTACGCGTCCACGATGGTTCGGACGCAGCAGACGGCGACGCCGTTGTCGCAGTACCTGGGTCTGCCGATCCAGGTGTTGCCAGGTCTGCAGGAGATCGAAGCCGGCAAGTACGAAGGCACCCCGGAGCGCGCAGGCATCTTCGGCTACCTGACTGCTCCGCTGGCCTGGGCGGGCATCACCGTGACGCCACCGCCGAACATCGCCTTCAACCCGACCAACCCGAACCTGGACGCGTTCATCCCGTCCGCGGCCGATCCGACCACCGGTCTGAACGGTCACCAGTTCGAGGACCGGGTCAACGGCGCGTTGCAGAAGATCTACGACAACGGCGACCGCAACGCAGCGGTGTTCTCGCACGGCGGCACCATCATGATCTGGACGATGATGAACGCCAAGAACCTGAGCGCCGAGCAGAAGATCATGCTGTTCACCCAGCATCCGCTGGGTAACACGGGCGTTGTCGTCGTCGAGGGCAACCCCGAGGACGGCTGGAACCTGGTCGAGTGGAACGGCGTCAAGATCGCCGGCATGCAGAAGGGCCCGATCGAGAACGTGCTGACCCAGGTCCGCACGCTGTCTCGTCAGCTCAACTCGGTGGTGCAGGACGTCGCCGCGGCGTTCCAGACCGGAAACGTCGGCAAGATCCTGACCGCGATCAACCACGGTGCCGCTGACGCGCTGTTCTCGACCGCCAAGTTCGTCCGAGCCATCAACGCCCAGGTCATCGGCGGCGTCACCACGGCCATCGACAACCTGCAGAAGAAGCTGGCTCCGCCGGCTCCGGCTGCGGGCACGCAGACCACCGCCCCGGCCTCGGGTGCTGCGGTCTCGCCGGCGGCGTTCTCGGCTCCGGTTGCGGCCAAGACTCCGGCCGCGGCGCAGGCGGGCGACTCGCCGGCCAAGGTTGCCGACGCTCCGGCGTCGGACAACAAAGTTGACGGCCAGGCCAAGGCTGACGAGGCCAAGTCCGATGCCGACGCGGCCAAGGCCGAGGGGCAGGCCAAGGCTGACGAGGCCAAGTCCGATGCCGACGCGGCCAAGGCCGAGGGCCAGACCAAGGCCGACGACGCCAAGGCCAAGGCTGATGCCAAGAAGGCTGCGGCCGAGGCCAAGAAGGCCGCTGCCAAGGCCAAGGCCGAGGAGAAGAAGGCTGCCGCTGAGGCCAAGAAGGCCGAGGCCAAGGCCAAGGCTGACGCCAAGAAGGCTGCCGCCGAGGCCAAGAAGGCCGAAGCGAAGGCCAAGGCAGAGTCTGCGAAGGCCACGGCCGGCGCGGGCGCTGGAAGCACCGACTGACGGTTCGCTGTCGGGTAACAACAGATCGGCCCCCTTCTCCTACGGGAAGGGGGCCGATTTGCGTCGTCGAGGTTTCGTCAATTGTGACGAAACCTGTCCACTGGCCGGGATTGTGGCCTGTATCACCATTACAGGACTGGCACTGTCGCGCGGGTAAATATCCCCCGAGACAGTGAGGACACCATTAACCACACAAATTCAGGCGCGGGACATCGTCGTCGCGCGCGTGGGCTGAAGGGACTCGGCGTCGCACTGACGGCGGGCGCACTTCTGGTCATGTCAGCGCTGCCGGCATGGGCGGCCGAGAACATGACGATCACGTTCATCCGGCACGGTCAGTCATACGGCAACCTGTCGGGGCTCGGTGACACATCGACGCCGGGGCCGACGCTGACCGACCTCGGCCAGCAGCAGGCCAAGGACATCGCGGCCAAGCTCGGCGACCGGAACTTCGACGCCATCTACGCCTCGACGATGGTCCGGACGCAGCAGACGGCTGTACCCATGTCGCAGTACCTGGGCCTGCCGATCACGGTGTTGCCGGGCATCCAGGAGATCGAAGCCGGCATGTACGAGGGCACGCCGGAACGGGCGGCGCTGTTCGGCTACCTGACGGCGCCGCTGGCGTGGGCGGGTCTGTCGGTGACCCCGCCGCCGAACGTCAGCTTCAACCCGATCACCCCGAACCTGGACGCGTTCATCCCGAGCGCACCGGGGAGCACGACGGGCCTCAACGGCCATCAGTTCGAGGACCGGGTCAACGGTGCGTTGCAGACGATCTACGACAACGGCGACCGCAACGCGGCCGTCTTCTCGCACGGCGGCACCATCATGATCTGGACGATGATGAACGCCAAGAATCTGAGCGTCGAGCAGAAGATCATGCTGTTCACGCAGCATCCGTTGTCCAACACCAACTACGTCGTCGTCGAGGGCAACCCCGAGGACGGCTGGAACCTCGTGAACTGGAACGGCGTCGAGATCGCCGGCATGCAGAAGGGGCCGATCGAGCAGGTGCTGACCCAGGTCCGCACGCTGTCTCGTCAGCTCGGCGGGGTGGTGCAGGACGTCGCCACGGCGTTCAAGACCGGTGACGTGGGCAAGATTCTGACCGCGATCAACCACGGTGCGGCCGACGCGCTGTTCTCGACCACCAAGTTCGCGCGGGCCATCAACGCCCAGGTCATCGGTGGGGTCACCACGGCCATCGACAACCTGCAGAAGAAGCTGAACCCGCCGGCTCCTGCTTCGGCAGGCGCCAAGACCACCGACCCGGCTTCGGGCGCAGTGGTCTCGCCGGCTGCCTTCTCGGCTCCGGCTCCGGTTGCGGCCAAGGCTCCGGCCGTGGCTCAGGCGGGCGACTCGCCGGCCAAGGTCGGTGACACGCAGGCTGCCGATCCCAAGTCGGACCAGGCCAAGGCCGATACCGCCAAGGGCGACGACGTCAAGGCTGATGCAAACGCCAAGGCCGACGGGCCCACCAAGGCCGACGCCGCCAAGGCCAAGGCCGAGGCGAAGAAGGCTGCGGCCGAGGCTAAGAAGGCCGCTGCCAAGGCCAAGGCCGAGGAGAAGAAGGCAGCGGCCAAGGCCGACGCCAAGAAGGCTGCGGCGGAGGAGAAGAAGGCAGCGGCCAAGGCCGACACTGCCACGGCGCACGCCACCGCCGGCTCCGGCGCCGGCGCCGGCAGCACCGACTGACGGTTACCGTCGAGCGATCGGCCCCCGGCTCCGCGGAGCAGGGGGCCGACTTGCGTCAGCTCTCCGTTCGCGTGGAGAGCAGCAGGTCTCGGGTGATTTCCAGGTGCCCGACGTGCTGCGCGATGTCGTGCAGGATGTGCAGTAGCGTCCACTCCGGGCTGGCGGTGGCCAGCACCGCGGCACGCGTGGTGCCGCCGCGTATCCCGTCGGCCAGCGAGCGGTCCCGGATACCTTCGGTGACGGCCACCTCGACCCAGCCGGGCAGGCGCTGCTGCAGCGCCGTCAGCCGTTCCAGCAGCTCGTCGACCCGTCCGGTGGCGGTGAACTCGCTGTCGCGGTCCCGCGGGATCCGTTGTCCGGCAATGAAAGAGCCCGCCCAGTAGTCGACCACCCCGATGCAGTGGTTGATGATGGCATAGCAGCTGTTCGCGCCGGGCAGGTCGGGCCGGCGATTGGCGAGGTCGTCACCGAGCGCGGTGAGGACGTCAGCCATCGCCGCGAAGCACTCGGACGAGACGTCCAGCATCGCTTGGCCTAGTGGATGCTCCGAGGTTGGCATGCGCGAAAGCCTTTCATATGCAGGGTTTTCCCCGCCTCAGGTTTTTGGGCAGTGGGGGAGCCTGACCTCTGGTCAGCAATCTGACGCAAGCGTAAAATTTGACGGTTCGCATCCAATTCGACCCCGACGCCGGAGGCTTTTCATGCACACCAAAACTGTCCTGGCTGTTGCCGCTGCGGCGCTGCTGGTCGCGCCCGTCGGCCCCGTGTCCGTCGCGCAGGCGGCGCAAAGCTCCACCGACACCACGACGTTCAGTCCACAGCCGACGGTCGTCGCGCAACCGATGAACTGTCGCGGTGAAACCGGCGACCACGGCTGCGGTGCGGGCTGGATCTGGAACGGATACCGCTGCGTCCCCTGCTGACTCGCCGGACAAACGAAAACTGCCCCGAAACCGGAGTTTCGGGGCAGTTTTCGTTGAACCGGGGGACTAGTCCAGGTAGTCGCGCAGGACCTGCGAGCGCGACGGGTGCCGCAGCTTGCTCATGGTCTTGGACTCGATCTGGCGGATGCGCTCACGGGTGACGCCGTAGACCTGGCCGATCTCGTCCAGCGTGCGCGGCTGGCCGTCGGTGAGGCCGAAGCGCAGCCGGACGACGCCGGCCTCGCGCTCGGACAGGGTCTCCAGCACCGACTGCAGCTGATCCTGCAGCAGCGTGAACGACACGGCGTCCACGGCCACGACGGCTTCGCTGTCCTCGATGAAGTCACCGAGCTGGCTGTCGCCCTCGTCACCGATGGTCTGGTCCAGCGAGATGGGCTCACGCGCGTACTGCTGGATCTCCAGCACCTTCTCCGGCGTGATGTCCATTTCCTTGGCCAGCTCTTCGGGCGTGGGTTCGCGACCCAGGTCCTGCAGCAGCTCACGCTGGATGCGGCCGAGCTTGTTGATGACCTCGACCATGTGCACCGGGATACGGATGGTGCGGGCCTGGTCGGCCATGGCGCGGGTGATGGCCTGACGGATCCACCAGGTGGCGTACGTCGAGAACTTGTAGCCCTTGGTGTAGTCGAACTTCTCGACCGCGCGGATCAGGCCCAGGTTGCCTTCCTGGATGAGGTCCAGGAACGCCATGCCGCGGCCGGTGTAGCGCTTGGCCAGCGACACCACGAGGCGCAGGTTGGCTTCCAGCAGGTGGTTCTTGGCGCGGTCGCCGTCGCGGCAGATCCACTGCATGTCGCGACGCTGCGCGGCGGGCAGCTTCTCGCCCTTCTCCATCAGCTCGGACATCAGCTGCGTGGCATAGAGGCCGGCCTCGATGCGCTTGGCGAGTTCGACCTCCTCCTCGGCGTTGAGCAGCGCGACCTTGCCGATCTGCTTGAGGTAGGCACGCACCGAGTCGGCGGAAGCGGTGAGTTCGGCGTCCTTACGGGCCTGCCGCAGCGCCTCGGACTCTTCCTCGTCCCAGACGAAGTCGCCGGAGGCCTTGTCCTTCTCGGACGGCTCGGCGGTGTCGTCGGCGTCGTCGCCGTCGGCGGCCTTCGGCGCGGCCTTGGCGCCTTCGGTGTTGGCTTCGCCCTCGGACTCGCCTTCTTCGGCGTCGTCCTCGTCGTCATCGTCGGCGACGTCGTCGGCCTCGAGGTCGTCGTCGAGTTCCAGGTCGGCGTCGTCGACGTCGATCTCGTCGGGTTCGACGGCGAGGTCGTCGACGTCGGTCACGTCGTCGGCGACGCCCCCGTCTTCAGGCTTGGTCGCGGCCTTCGCCGCGCGCTTGGCGGGCGCCTTGGCGGCGGCCTTCTTCGCGGGTGCCTTGGCAGCGCGCTTGGCGGGCGCCTTGGCGGCGGCCTTCTTCGCGGGGGTTTTGGTGGTGCGCTTCACCGGCTCGTCGGCTGTCTCGCTGGCTTTGGTCGCTACCACGGCCACCCTTTCGGTCTTTCGTACATCGGTGGCGTGGGCGTGCGCCACCGAAAAGCGTCGGCTGTCGAATATTGGCGTCGATCTTCGATCGGATGTTCACCGCTATCCGTTCAGGCGGCCGCCGTTGACCATTGTAACGACATAGTGGCCAGAAGCCGTATCAGCGCCGGTCTCGGAGCGTTGAGGGGTCGCTAATGGCGGTGCAAGGCGCCGTCGGCGGCCATCGCGGCACCGACGATGCCGGCCGAATTCTGCAGCGTCGCGGCGACCACGGGAGTGCGGTTCTTCAGCAGCGGCACCCACTTGTCGGCCTTCTTGCTGATGCCGCCGCCGACGATGAACAGGTCCGGCCAGATGGCGTTCTCGACCGCCACCAGCACCTTGGTGACCTCCTCGGTCCAGCGTTCGTAGGACCAGTCCTTGCGTTCCTTGACCGACGACGCGGCCCGGTGCTCGGCTTCCTTGCCGCCGACCTCGATGTGCCCGAACTCGGTGTTGGGCAACAGAACCCCGTCGTAGATCACCGCCGAGCCGATGCCCGTCCCGAACGTCAGCAGCACGACCAGCCCGTTCACCTCGCGGCCCGCGCCGAACTTCTCCTCGGCCAGTCCCGCGGCGTCCGCGTCGTTGAGCACCGTGACGTCCTGGCCGTCCAGCCGCGAGGCGAACATGTCGCGCACGTTGGTGCCGATCCAGCTGCTGTCGACGTTGGCCGCGGTCCGCACGATGCCCTCGGTCACCACGCCGGGATACGTGACGCCCAGTGGTCCGGTCCAGCCGAACTCGCGGACGACGGCGGCGACGGTCTCCGACACGGCTTCGGGCGTGGCCGGCTGCGGGGTGGGGAGCCGGAAGCGCTCGCCGATCAGCTGGCCGGTGTCGAGGTCGACGATGCCGCCTTTGACGCCGCTGCCGCCGACATCGATCCCCAGCGCTCGATGCTGTGAGGCGTCGGTCGCGGCGGTGGGCGTCTCGGTCATCTGCACTCCTTGGAGGGGGTGGGCAAGAGGGCGCGACCCACACCCTAACCGCGTGTGCTGCGATAGGTGTCATGACAGCACGCGAACCCGAATGTGGCACCGCACCTGCCGCACTGCGCGCGCTCGCCGAGCAGTTGGCCACCGAGGCCGCCGCGTTCGTCCGCCGGCGGCGCGGCGAGGTTTTCGCCGGCCCGCAGCAGGACGACGGCGCGGTGCGCACCAAGAGCAGCCCGACCGATCCGGTGACCGTGGTCGACACCGAGACCGAGCGGCTGCTGCGTGAGCGACTGGCGGCCCTGCGGCCGGACGACGCGATCCTGGGCGAGGAGGAGGGCGGCGCGGCGCGGGCGCCCGCGGGCGTGCCGGTGTGGGTGCTCGACCCCATCGACGGCACGGTGAACTTCATGTACGGGCTGGGCGCCTATGCGGTGTCGGTCGGGGTGCAGATCGACGGCGTGTCGGTGGCCGGTGCGGTGGCCAACGCGGCGACCGGAGAGGTGTTCTCCGCCGCGCGTGGCCACGGGGCCGTGGTGACCCGCGATGGCGTGTCAACGTCCTTGCGCTGCAACGTCATCGACGAGCTCCCGATGGCGCTGGTGGCGACGGGGTTCGCCTACGCGCGGGAGCGGCGGCGGCAGCAGGCCGGCGCGGTGGCCGAGCTGCTGGCCGAGGTGCGGGACATCCGCCGGGTCGGCTCGTGCGCGCTGGATCTGTGCATGGTCGCCGCCGGCCGGCTCGACGCGTACTTCGAATCCGGTGTGCACGTGTGGGATTGGGCGGCCGCGGCCCTCGTCGCCGAAGAGGCGGGCGCGGTGGTGCGGCTGCCCGCACCGGGTGCGGACGGCGACGACCTGGTCATCGCCGCGGCACCCGGCGTGGCGGCGGCGCTGACCGGGCAGTTGGAGCGGGTCGGGTACCGCTAGCAGGTCGCGCTGTGGATCTTCGGCAGCAGCGAGGTGTCGGCCGGCTGGGTCGCGTCGGGCTTCAGGCTGGCCAGCATGGCCTCGATGTCGTCGCTGTGGGCGAGCTCGTTGAACTCGGTGCCGATCGCGAGGTCGACGGAGTCGTCGGGGCGCTGGTCCTGGAACAGCTGGGTGCACGGCGCGACGAGCCACAGCGCGGCGGCCGCGGACTTGCCGGCCGGGCCGAACCGGATCTGGCCCTGGCATTCCATGCGGGTGCTGGCGTACACCGGGTCATTGCTCGCCGCCGGCTGGCCGAAGCCGAGGTCGCGCAGCTCACCGGCGACCTCGCTGGCCTGGCCGCCCTGGCCGCTGGCGTTGAGCACCTTGATCTTGGTGTCGGCGAGTTTGGCCGGCACGACGTTGACCATCGAGGACTGCGACACCTCGTCGCCGAGCTTCGGCTGATTCGGATCGGTCGGCGCGGGCGGGGGATTGCAGGTGATCGCCTGGTGGATTTCGGCGGGCTGGTTCGCGACGACGAGCCAGGCGATCAGCGTCGCCACGGCCAGCACCGCGAACAGGACCGCGGCGGGCACGTAGTTGCGGCGGCGGAACGGCCGACCGTGTTTGTCGAAGGCTGTGCCCTCGGTGATTTGTGCGACCACATGAGCACTGTAGATGCACCGCACCCTGCATGATTACCAAGCACCTCTTGTGTCTGTGATGCAAATCACATATAGTCGGCGCGCTTTTCGGGCACGAATCGTTTGGCGGAAGCGTTCGACGCTGGTACAAAGCTCTGCTGCAAGGTAACGGAGGGGATGACCATGGCTACCGATTACGACGCCCCGCGGCGTTCTGAGACTGACGAGGTTTCCGAGGACTCTCTGGAGGAGCTGAAAGCACGGCGCAACGAGGCACAGTCCGCCGTCGTCGACGTCGACGAGACCGACTCGGCCGAGAACTTCGAGTTGCCGGGCGCTGACCTGTCGGGCGAGGAACTCTCGGTCCGCGTGGTGCCCAAGCAGGCCGATGAGTTCACCTGCTCGAGCTGTTTCCTGGTGCAACACCGCAGCCGTCTCGCCAGCGAGAAGAACGGCGTGATGATCTGCACCGACTGCGCCGCCTAGGGATTCACAGACGTCAGTGGCCGGTCTCTCGCGCTTCCGCGCGGGGACCGGCCATTCGGCGTCTTATGGGCCGCGCTAGCGGCCCTGCAATGCCGCCAGGACCCGATCGGGATGACGGGTGCTCACCAGCCAGTACGGCGTGGGGTCATCCGGGTCGTCGAGGACCACGAGGATCAACGGACCCACCCAGGCCCGGTGCACGACGTACGCGGCCGGGTCCAGCTGGCGTCCCAGCGCCGCCGACTTCGCCGAGCGCGGCACCTCGGCCGACCGGGAGATGACGCTCGTCGGGATGTGTGCCGGTCCCACCCACAGCTCGGTCTCGGCGTCCGGCCCGGTTCCGGTGCTCACCACGCGCAGCTCGATGCGCCCCATCCACACCAGCGTCGCCGCGGCGACCGGCAGCAGGACGGCGAACGGCGCCCAGGCCGGCACGCCCGACACGCCTTGCACCACTTCCAGCGCGATCAGGGCCGCCAGCCCGAAACCCGGTAACCACCACCACAAAGGCACCGTCAACCGCTCGCGATAGCGGACGGTTTGGGTGGCTGCTCGCGTGTCTGACACGCGGCCAAGGGTAGTCTGTGCGGTCGTGTCCACCTCTCTGGCGGTAGTTCGGTTGGACCGGGATCTGCCGATGCCGGCCCGTGCACACGACGGCGATGCCGGCGTCGATCTGTTCAGCGCGATCGACCTCGAACTGGCCCCCGGTCAGCGCGAGCTGGTGCCGACGGGGATCGCCGTCGCGGTTCCGCACGGCATGGTCGGTTTGGTGCATCCGCGGTCGGGATTGGCCATCCGCGTTGGTCTTTCGATCGTGAACGCGCCCGGGACCGTCGACGCCGGGTACCGCGGCGAGATCAAGGTGGCCCTCATCAACCTCGACCCCAGCGAGCCCATCATCGTGAAACGCGGTGACCGGATCGCTCAGCTGCTGGTGCAGCGGGTCGAGCTGCCCGAGCTGGTCGAGGTCACGTCGTTCGACGAGGCCGGGCTGGCTGACACCTCACGTGGCGCGGGCGGCCACGGTTCCTCCGGCGGACATGCGAGTTTGTGATGGCATTCGAGTTCAACCCCGAAGAAGACGGCCCGTTCGACATCGAGGACTTCGACGACCCGGCCGACGCCGAGGCGGCCCGCCTGGACCTGGGCGGGGTGCTCGTCCCGGTGCCCGACGGTTCGCAGCTCAACGTCGAGGTCAATGAACAGGGTGTGCCGAACGCCGTCTGGATCATGACGCCCAACGGCCGGTTCTCCGTGGCCGCGTATGCCGCGCCCAAGACCGGCGGACTGTGGCGTGAGATCGCCGCCGAGTTGGCCGAATCCCTTCGGGGCGACAACGCCGAGGCGCGCATCGAGGACGGGCCGTGGGGCCGCGAGGTCGTGGGCCTGCCGGTGCCGCAGCCGGGCCAGCCGCAGGTCGTGATGCGTTTCATCGGGACCGACGGCTACCGGTGGATGGTGCGCTGTGTCGTCGTGGGCACCGAGGAGACCATCGACGCCATCGCCGACGAGGCGCGAACCTCGTTGGCGGACACCGTGGTTCGTCGTGGTGACACGCCGCTGCCGGTCCGCAGCCCGCTGCCGGTGCAGCTGTCCGAGCCGCTGCTGGAGCAGCTGCGCGCGGCCGCCCAGCAGATGGCGCAGCAGCAGATGGAGCAGGCTCAGCAGGCGCTCGAACAGCTGCAGCAGCAGTTCGGGCAGCAGCCCGAAGGGGAGCCGGACGCCCGTCGCAGCGAGCAGGGCTCGGCCATGCAGCAGCTGCGCACCCAGCAGATGGGCACCATCACCGGAGGCTGACGGCCTCCCGCAATGCGGCCACACAGGCGTCGCCGAGCACTGTCGGCTCTTCGCCCATCGCATCGAGGGTGACGGTCCGCAGCGCGGCCCTGGGGGCTGCCACGGCCCATTCCGCGGCGACCGCGACGGGGTGTACGGCGTCGTCGACCGCCCCGGCGACACCCATCGGCACCTGCAGATCGGCGAGCTGTTCGCGCGTCGGCCCGCCATAACCCGCTGCTTCTTCCATCGCATCCGGCAGGCCCGGCCACTGTGCCGTCCACGACCGCGTCAGTTCGTCGGCGAGCCAGGCGGGGCTGCCCGCGCGCATGCCGGCGACGGCCGCGTCGAGCCCGATCTCGCGCAGCTGCTGTGCCGAGTAGCGGGCGGCCTGGGCGGCGGGTGCGCCGTCGGACTCGCCGGTCCAGGCGGGCAGTGCGGCCAGGACGGCGATGCACTGGTCGGGGTGCTCGAGCGCCCAGTTCGTGGCGACGGCGGCGCCCAGGGACACGCCGCCGACGATGATGGGGCCGTGCTGTGCGGCGGCGTCGAGCGCTTCGAGATACCCGGCGATCAGGTCGCCCGGCAACGGCCGCGGGGCAATCACCACGGCGCCCGCTTCCAGGAGTGCGCCGCCGAACGCCCGGCGGATGTAGTCGTCGTCCGATCCCGTGCCGGGCAGCAGTACCGCGGTCATCCCTTGCAAGTTGGCCGTCATCCCTCGATGGTGCCCGGCGGCCCGAACGGCGCACGCAAGGGGGTCCGGGCGGGTGCGCCGTCCAGTGAGCGGGATAACGAAGATATATCCCGCGCCGAAATGGCAAATCGGAACCAAGAGGTCTAGCGTGACGTTGGTTAGATAGCGGGTCCACGGTGGATTCGCAGCAAGTCTCAGGAGAGACCATGGCTACGGCGGAAGGCTATTTGCGCCGACTCACCCGGCGGCTTACCGAGGACCTCGAACAGAGCGATGTCCAGGAGCTGAACGACGAGGCCCTGAACACCGGCGCCATGCGAGCGGTGGACTGCACGCGCGGACAGGAAGTGACGATGGTCGGCACGCTGCGGTGTGTCGAGACCAACGGCAAGGGCTGTTCGGGTGGCGTGCGAGCCGAGCTGTTCGACGGCACCGACACGGTCACGCTGGTCTGGTTGGGTCAGCGGCGCATCCCAGGCATCGAATCCGGACGCACCCTGCGGGTGCACGGACGACTCGGAAACTTGGACAGCGGGGCCAAAGCGATCTACAACCCGCACTACGAGATTCAGAAGTGACTTTCCCCGACAAGGGGACCGCGAACGACGAGCAGACCGAAGCCGACATCGAGGCCCAGCAGGATGACGGCGACGCCAAACTGACGGCGCACGTTCTGCTGGAGCAGATGGGCGGCATCAGCGGCCTGATCTATTCGTCCCTGCCGGTCCTCGTCTTCGTCCCCGTCTCCAGCTTTTTCGGTCTGACGGCCGCGATCTACGCGGCGCTCGGCGTCGCCGCCCTGGTGCTCGTCTGGCGGCTGGTTCGGCGCGAATCGGTGCAGCCGGCGGTGTCGGGATTCATCGGCGTCGGGATCAGCGCGCTGATCGCCTACATGATCGGCGCCTCGAAAGGCTATTTCCTGCTTGGCATCTGGTCATCGCTGATTTATGCCGCGGTGTTCGCGATCTCGATCCTGATCCGGCGCCCCCTGGTCGGCTACGGCTGGAGCTGGGTCACCGGACACGACCGCAGCTGGCGCGACGTCCGGCGGGCGGTGCTCGCGTTCGACATCGCGACCGCGGTGTGGGTTGTGGTGTTCGGGGCGCGGTTCCTGGTCCAGAACCACCTGTACGGATTGGACCAGACGGGTCTGCTCGGGGTGGCCCGGATCGCCATGGGCTGGCCGCTCACCGCGGTCGCCGCGCTGGCGTCCTACCTGGCCATCCGGACGGCCCAGAAGGCCCTCCGCGACGCCGAACATCACGTCACCGAGGATTAGCCCGGGTTCAGCACCTGGTTGCGCAGCTCCTGCTCGACCTCGGCCACCGCGACGAACAGCAGTTCGTCGCCGCCCTCGAGCGGCTCGTCCGATTCGGGCACGATGACGCGCGGGCCGCGCAGGATGGTCACCAACGTGGCATCGCGCGGCAGTTGCAGACGCTTGACCGCCTTGCCGCCCCACGGGGTGTCGTCGGGCAGCGTGATCTCGACCAGGTTGGCCTGGCCTTTGCGGAAGCTCATCAGCCGGACCAGGTCGCCCACCGACACGGCTTCTTCGACCAGTGACGCCAGCATGCGGGGCGTCGACACCGCGACGTCGACGCCCCAGCTGTCGTCGAACAGCCACTCGTTGCGCGGGTCGTTGACGCGGGCCACGACGCGGGGGACCGCGAACTCGGTCTTGGCGAGCAGGCTCACCACCACGTTGGCCTTGTCGTCGCCGGTGGCAGCGATGACGACGTCGAACTCATGAAGCTTGACGGACTCGAGCAGCGAGATCTCGCAGGCATCGCCGAGACGCCACTGCGCCGCGGGGACGGCGTCGACGTCGATGTGGTCCGGATTGCGTTCCAGCAGCGTCACCTCGTGGTGATCGACCAGTTCCCGCGCGATGGAGCGGCCGACGGCGCCGGCGCCCGCGATTGCGACCTTCATGTGCGCTCCTAGTGGCTTTCGACGTCGTCGCCGGGCGGCAGCGATGCGATGGCGATGGCTTCGGCGACACGGCCCGACACCGTGGCCATGTACACCTGATCGCCGGCCTGGATGACGGTCTTGGCGTCCGGCAGCACGCCGCTGCCGAACCGGATGAGGAACGCGACGCGGCCGCCGGTCGCCCCTTCCAGTGCGGTGACGCGGTAGCCGACCCAGTCCTCGTGCAGGGACAGTTCGGTGACGCCGACGTTGCCCGACGGATCGCGCCACTTGGTGGTCTCGGTCTCGCGCGTCAGCAGATTCAGCAACCGGTCGGTGGTCCACGGCACCGTCGCGATGGTCGGGATGCCCAACCGCTCGTACACCGCGGCGCGCTTGGCGTCGTAGATACGCGCGACGACGCGCTGCACGCCGAATGTCTCTCGCGCGACTCGCGCCGAGATGATGTTGGAGTTGTCACCGGAGGACACGGCGGCGAACGCGCCGGCCTCTTCGATACCGGCCCGCTCCAGCACGTCGCGGTCAAAACCCATGCCCAGCACGCGTTCTCCGGGAAATTCGGGCGACAGGCGATGGAACGCCGTCTTGTCCCGGTCGATCACGGCGACCTCATGACCGATGCGGGCCAATCCGTCTGCCAGCGATGCGCCAACCCGGCCGCAGCCCATCACGACTACTCGCACCAGCCGATCCTTTCTGGGCCAGGAACCGGCCCCGAAGCGAATTTCATGCCTCAGCTCAGTCCGAACGCTACAACCCGAGCCTGGGGGGCTTACCCTTGGCTCTCGTGTCCAAGCTTTCGACCGCTACGCGACGGTTGGTGATCGGCCGACCCTTCCGCAGCGACAAGCTCGCCCACACGTTGCTGCCCAAACGTATCGCCTTACCGGTCTTCGCGTCGGATGCGCTGTCGTCGGTCGCCTACGCGCCGGAGGAAATCTTCCTGGTGCTGTCGGTCGCCGGTCTGTCGGCCTATTCGATGGCGCCGTGGATCGGTCTCGCGGTGGCCGGGGTCATGTTGATCGTGATCGCCAGTTATCGGCAGAACGTGCACGCCTATCCGTCCGGCGGCGGTGACTACGAGGTGGTCACCACGAACCTCGGGCATACCGCCGGGTTGACGGTGGCGAGCGCGCTACTGGTCGACTACGTGCTGACGGTCGCGGTGTCGACGGCGTCGGCGATGTCCAACATCGGATCGGCCGTGCCGTTCATCGCCCAGAACAAGGTGTTGTTCTCGGTGCTGGCGATCCTGATCCTGGCGTCGCTGAACCTGCGCGGCATCCGGGAGTCCGGCACGGCGTTCGCGATTCCCACCTACGCCTTCATGATCGGCATGTACCTCATGCTGGCGTGGGGTTTCATCCAGATCTTCGTGCTGGGCCACCCGTTGCGGGCCGAGTCTGCCGGTTTCAGCATCAAATCCGAGCACGGCGACGTACTGGGCTTCGCCATGGTGTTCCTGGTCGCCCGCGCGTTCTCGTCCGGCTGTGCCGCCCTGACGGGTGTGGAAGCGATCAGCAATGGTGTGCCCGCCTTCCAGAAGCCCAAGTCGCGCAACGCCGCAACGACGCTGCTGCTGCTCGGCGCCATCGCGGTGTCGTTGTTCATGGGCATCATCGTGCTGGCGAAGCAGATCGGCCTGAAGATGGCCGACAGCGTCGACCAGCTGGAGGGCGCGCCCGTCGGCTATCACCAGAAGACGGTGGTCACGCAGCTGGCGGAGGCGGTCTTCCAGGGCTTCCCGGTGGGCCTGTACCTGATCGCCGGCGTGACGGGTCTGATCCTGGTCCTGGCCGCCAACACCGCGTTCAACGGCTTCCCGGTGCTGGGCTCGATCCTGGCCCAGGACCGCTACCTGCCGCGACAGCTGCACACCCGCGGTGACCGGCTGGCGTTCTCCAACGGCATCCTGTTCCTCGCGTTCGCCGCCATCGCCTTCGTGGTGGCGTTCAACGCCGAGGTCACGGCGCTGATCCAGCTGTACATCGTCGGCGTGTTCGTGTCGTTCACGCTGAGCCAGATCGGCATGGTGCGGCACTGGAACCGCTTGCTGCGCACCGAGACCGAAGCGGCCGAGCGACGCCGTATGCAGCGCGCGCGGATCGTCAACACCATCGGTTTCATCTGCACGGGCGCCGTGCTGCTGGTGGTCATCGTGACGAAGTTCCTGGCCGGCGCCTGGATCGCGATCCTGGCGATGAGCCTGCTGTTCGTCCTGATGAAGGCGATCCACAAGCACTACGACACCGTGGCCCAGGAACTGCGCTCCCAGTCCGGGCCGGACGAGGACGTCGTCCTGCCCAGCCGCAACCACGCCGTGGTGCTGGTGTCCAACTTGCACCTGCCGACGCTGCGTGCGCTGGCCTACGCCAGGGCTACCCGCCCGGATGTGCTGGAGGCCATCACCGTCAGCGTCGACGACGCCGAGACGCGCGAGCTGGTGCACAAGTGGGAAGACAGTGACGTGTCGGTGCCACTGAAGGTCATCGCCTCGCCGTATCGCGAGATCACCAGGCCCATCCTCGATTACGTCAAGCGCATCACCGCCGAGTCGAAGCGCACCGTCGTGACGGTGTTCATCCCGGAGTACGTGGTGGGCCACTGGTGGGAGCACATCCTGCACAACCAGAGCGCGCTGCGCCTCAAGGGCCGGCTGCTGTTCATCCCGAACGTGATGGTGACTTCCGTTCCGTGGCAGCTGAATTCGTCGGAGCGCGTGAAGGTGACCATGACTCCGGGTTCGGCGCCGGGCGACACGAGACGGGGCATCATCGAATGACCGGCATCATTGAATGACTGAGGTAACAGTGACCGTTGGCCCGCCGGCCAACGGCGGCAGCTGCGTCGCGCGCCACGACGGGCGCGTGATCTTCGTCCGCCACGCTCTGCCGGGTGAGGTGGTGCGCGCCGAGGTGACATCCGAGCGCGGGTCGTACTGGCACGCCGACGCTGTCGAGGTGCTCGAGCCGTCGCCCGACCGCGTGGATTCGCTGTGCGCGATCGCCGGTGCGCAGGGATCCGGTTGCTGCGACCTGGCTTTCGTCGATCCGGCGGCGGCGCGGCGGCTCAAGGGTGAGGTGGTGGCCAACCAGCTGGCCCGCCTCGGCGGTTACGAGGCCGGTGACCTCGAGGCCGCGGAGGTCGGCACCGTCGGCGCTACCGGGTGGCGTACCCGGGTGCGGCTCGAGGTCGGGGCCGACGGCCGGGCCGGGTTCCACCGGTATCACAGCGACGAGTTGGTGACCGACCTGTCGTGCGCCCAGGTGCCGGCCGGGTTGTTGGACGATCTGCCGCTGCAACCGCCCGGCGCGCACCTGCACGTCGTACTCGACGACGCCGGGCAACGGCACGTCGTGCGGTCCGGTCCGCGTGCCGGCAAGAAGAGCAAGGCCGGCATGACCGAGGTGATCTCGGGCCAGTACGAGGCAGTGCAGCGCGTCGGCGATCGGGAATGGCTCGTTCCGGTGACGGCGTTCTGGCAGTCCCACCGCGACGCCGCCACCACCTACAGCGCGCTGGTCGCCGAGTGGGCCGAGCTGTCCGAAGGCCAGACGGCGTGGGACTTGTACGGCGGCGCAGGCGTTTTCGCCGCGGCGCTGGCCGGTTCGGTGGGGGAGTCGGGTCGCGTGGTGACGGTGGACACGTCGCGCGGATCGGCGCGCGCGGCCCGGTCCGCGCTGGGCGACCTGGGGTGCGTCGAGGTGGTGACCGATTCGGTGCGCCGGGCGCTGGGTACCCAGCGGATCGCGGCCGACGTCGCGGTACTGGACCCGCCCCGCACCGGCGCGGGGCACGAGGTCATCGACCAGCTGGCCGCGGCCGGGGTGCCGCGGGTGATCCACATCGGTTGTGAGGCAGCCTCTTTCGCCCGCGACATCGGGCTCTACCGCGGACACGGGTATGAGGTGGCGAACCTTCGTGTCTTCGACTCGTTCCCGCTGACGCACCACGTCGAGTGCGTGGCGCTGCTGACCCGGTAAGTTTGCGGACAGGTGTGCCGGGAAGCCTGGTCGGCGCCGTTCAACGCTGCCCAGGAGAGTTCCGATGACCAACCGCAACACGCGCCGGCGGCTGCTGACCCGGGGCAGTTGGCCCGAAGCCCAGCGGTTCACCGAGATTCTCCGCAAGGAGACCGTCGGCGGCATCCTGCTGTTGCTGGCGGCCGGCGCCGCCCTCGTGTGGGCGAATTCGCCTGCCGCGCACAGTTATCACGCGCTGTCTGAGTTCGCGATCGGGCCGCAGTCGTGGCATCTGCACCTGAGCCTGTCGGCCTGGGCGGCCGACGGGCTCCTGGCGATCTTCTTCTTCGTCGTCGGCGTCGAGCTCAAACGCGAGTTCGTCGCCGGCGACCTGCGCGACCCGGCGCGCGCCGCGCTGCCGATCGCCGCCGCAGTCGGCGGCATGCTGGCGCCCGCCGCCATCTTCGTGGGCATGAATCTCGCGCTCGGGCATCCCGAGAATCTCGACGGCTGGGCGGTGCCGATCGCGACGGACATCGCCTTCGCGCTCGCCGTTCTGGCCGTCATCTCCACGCATCTGCCCACCGCGCTGCGCACGTTCCTGCTGACGCTCGCGGTGGTCGACGACCTGCTGGCCATCATCGTCATCGCGTGCTTCTACACCGATCACCTCAATCCGACGGCGCTGGCGCTCGCCGTCGTCCCCGGTGGGTTGTTCGTGGCGGCCGTGCAGCGCGGCATCCGGCACTGGTGGCTGCTGCTGCCGTTGGCGGTGGCGACCTGGGCCTTGGTGCATGCGAGCGGTATCCACGCCACCGTGGCCGGGGTCCTGCTCGGATTCGGCGTGCCGGTCCTGGGCAAGCACGCCTCGGCCGAGGCGTTCGAGCACGCGCTGCGACCGCTGTCCGCCGGGGTGGCGGTGCCGGTGTTCGCGTTCTTCGCCGCGGGTGTCAGCGTCGGCGGCTGGCCCGGTCTGGTGGACGCCATCACCCATCCGGTGACCGGCGGCGTCCTTCTGGGGCTGGTGTTCGGCAAAGCCATCGGTGTGTTCAGCACCACATTCCTGCTGGCGCGATTCACCGGCGCCGAGCTCGACGAGGGCCTGGGCTGGCTCGACGTCGCCGGGGTGGCGATGCTGGCCGGAATCGGCTTCACGGTCTCGCTGCTGATCGGTGAGCTGGCGTTCGGTACCGGCACGGCCACCGGCGCCGATGCCAAGATCGGCGTGCTCACCGGTTCGGTGATCGCCGGGATGCTGGCCGCGGTGGTGCTGCTGTCTCGCAACGCGGCATACCGCCGCATCCACGAACGGGAAACCGCCGACGACGACGGCGACGGCGTGCCGGACATCTATCAGCCTTGACCGGCTGTACCCGGGGTGCGTGCGTAGACTGTCGGAATGCTTGAACAGGTCCGCGGCCCAGCTGATCTGGCGCACCTGTCGCAGCCTCAGCTGACGGAACTTGCCGCCGAGATCAGGGAATTCCTGGTGCACAAGGTGGCCGCCACCGGCGGGCATCTCGGCCCCAACCTGGGTGTCGTCGAGCTGACCCTGGCCCTGCACCGGGTCTTCGATTCGCCGCACGATCCGATCATCTTCGACACCGGTCACCAGGCCTATGTCCACAAGATGCTGACCGGCCGGTGCCCCGATTTCGACACCCTGCGCATGAAGGGTGGCCTCTCGGGCTACCCGTCGCGCGCCGAGAGTGAACACGACTGGGTCGAGTCGAGCCACGCCAGCACCGCGCTGTCCTACGCCGACGGCCTGGCCAAGGCCTTCGAACTCTCCGGCTACCGCAACCGCCACGTCGTCGCCGTCGTCGGTGACGGCGCGCTCACCGGCGGCATGTGCTGGGAGGCGCTGAACAACATCGCGGCCGCCAACCGGCCCATCGTCATCGTCGTCAATGACAACGGTCGCAGCTACGCACCGACCATCGGTGGCCTGGCCGACCACTTCGCGGCCCTGCGTCTGCAGCCCGGCTACGAGAAGGCGCTGGAACGCGGCAAGCATGCGCTGCGTGGCGTGCCCGTCGTCGGCGAGTTCTGTTACCAGTGCGTGCACAGCATCAAGGCCGGCATCAAGGACGCGCTGGCACCGCAGGCGCTGTTCACCGATCTGGGTCTCAAGTACGTCGGGCCCATCGACGGGCACGACGAGCACGCCGTCGAGGCGGCGCTGCGGCACGCCCGCGGGTTCAACGCGCCGGTGATCGTGCACGTCGTCACCCGCAAGGGCATGGGCTACTCGCACGCGGAGAATGACGAAGCCGAGCAGATGCACTCGACCGGCATCATCGACCCGCACACCGGGCGGTCCACCGCCGAGTCGGTACTGGGCTGGACGTCGGTGTTCTCCGAGGAGCTCATCAAGCAGGCCACGAAGCGGCGCGACATCGTCGCGATCACCGCGGCCATGCCGGGGCCGACGGGTCTGTCGGCGTTCCGGCAGCGTTTCCCGGACCGGTTCTTCGACGTCGGTATCGCCGAGCAGCACGCGATGACGTCGGCTGCGGGTCTGGCCATGGGCGGTATGCACCCCGTCGTCGCCATCTACTCGACGTTCCTGAACCGGGCCTTCGACCAGATCATGATGGACGTGGCGCTGCACAAGCTGCCCGTCACCATGGTTCTCGACCGTGCCGGCGTCACCGGCAACGACGGTGCCAGTCACAACGGCGTGTGGGACATGTCGATGCTCGGCATCGTGCCCGGCATGCAGGTCGCCGCGCCGCGCGATGCCGCCCGGCTGCGTGAGGAACTCGGTGAGGCACTTGCGGTTTCGGACGGACCCACCGCAGTGCGGTTCCCGAAGGGTGCGGTCGGCGACGACATTCCGGCCGTCCGCCGTCAGCATGGCGTAGACATCCTGACCGAGCCCGCCGACGGCCTGTCCGACGACGTGCTGCTGGTCGCGGTGGGTGCGTTCGCCCGGATGGCGCTGTTGGTCGCCGATCGGTTGCGCAAGCAGGGCATCGGTGTGACGGTCGTCGACCCGCGCTGGGTGCTCCCGGTCCCGGCAGCCATCGCCGACCTGGCCCGGGCCCACAAACTCGTTGTGACACTTGAGGACAACGGTGTCGCCGGCGGTATCGGCTCCGCGGTCTCGGCATCGCTGCGGCGTGCCGAGATCGACGTGCCGTGCCGCGACGTCGGCGTGCCCCAGGAGTTCCAGGACCATGCCACCCGCAGTGAGGTCCTGGTGTCGCTCGGTCTGACCGACCAGGACATCGCCCGCCAGGTCACCGGCTGGGTCGCCGCCCTCGGCAGCTCGGTCGACATCGCGTCCCAGTAGCTCCTTTATTTCCCGCGAGCGGCCGTGTTTGTACGCCCAATTGCGGTGTGTCGCGTGCACTTTGAGCACGCTCGGCGGCGGTGAGGGTCGCGTGCTTACACGTGCAGCGCGATCGCTTTCCCTATCGGGATCATCGCCCAGGCGACAACGAGGCCAACGGGTATGCCGATCAATGGACTCCAGCGTCGACGTGCCACCAAGGCAGCCGTCACCACGGCGGCGACGATGCCCGCCATCAGACACAGCCATGGAATGGCGATGAGGAAATTCTGACCGCGCGCTGACAGCGTGCACACCCACTCGGTGCTGCCGTCGTGGCAGCCGTCGGTGGCCATCGCCAGCGGGAGCATCAGCAGGAATGCGAAGCCGCACCCAATGACTCCGAGTCCTCCCACGATTCCCGCGAACCAGGCCCAATGTGTCGGAAGCCATGGGCGAGTCGGCGTTTCGCCATCCGACGGTTCGGGGTCGTGGGTCATGCGAAACGGTCCCGGCCGTCGCGGTCGATCTTGCCCCGGATCTCCTGATACGCCTCGGCGAGCGCCGTGATCTTGTCCACCGACGACGACGGGGTCTGAGCCGGTGCCGCCTCGGCGCCGTACAACCTCGCGGCCATGCGGCTGCGGATGTCGTCGCGCTTTTCGGCGAGCTGTGCCCGGGCGCGGTCGTCGCGCAGCGACTGGTCGATCTCCTCGGCCTTCTCGGCGCAGCCCTGCAAGGCATACACCCGCGCCCACGACCGTGACCCCAGCTCCCGAACTTTCGCCCGGGCGTCCTCCAGCATCGCCAGATCGTCGGAATCGGGCTCGGCGATCCCGCCGAGCTCTGCGATCAAGCCCTTGAGCTCTTGTGTGGCTCGGCAGTTTTCACGGATTGCCGTCAGGTCGCCGGTGAAGTCGAGGTCGTTACCGAGCCAGCCGTCGACTGCGGCGTTCGAGCGCTCGATCCGCTCGATGGCGGCCTGTGCGCCGTCTAGCAGCTCGACACCGTCGTCTCCGAACTCCTCAACAAGCCGCGCCCGTTCCCGTTCCTGGGACGACGGTTCGCGCGCAGTCGTGGAGCCGGACCGACTGTCGATCACGATGTGCATGATCAGCAACCCGATGGCGGCGATGCCCACGGCGGGCAGCAGCAGGATGCCCTCCGTCGCGATGCCGATCAGGACCACTACGGCGATCGACAGCAGCCAGGCCCGTGTCATGGTCGGCAGGGGGCGGCGCGCCTTGCGATCGGATGAGAAGACCGCCCCGAGCGCGGCGCCGCCGAGGATCATGATGACAGCGAGGATGACCGCGACGACGCCGAGTACTAGCAGGAGCCGAATCATCCCGATGTCCTTCTCTGTTCCGTGCTGTCAATGGTAATTCGGCGCGCCAACATGCCTGGCTGACGCGGTGCGGCGACGTCAGACTGTCTGCGGCCTACGCTCAACCCATGCACGCCGAACTCGAAGCCTGGAAGTCCGCCGGCCAGTATTTCGACTACCTCGGATTCGACATCTTCTACCGCCAGGACGGCCTCGAGCTCGGCAGCGGACCGGTGCTGTTGCTCATCCACGGCTACCCGTTCAATTCATGGGACTGGTCACTGATCTGGCCGGCGCTCATCGAGAAGTTCACCGTGATCGCGCCGGACATGATCGGCATGGGATTCTCCGCAAAGCCGTCGGCGTACCAGTACTCGGTGCACGACCACGCCGATATGCACGAGGCGCTGCTGGACCACCTCGGCGTGCAGACCGCCCATATCCTGGCCCACGACATCGGCGATTCGGTGTGCCAGGAACTGCTGGCCCGCAACCGGTTCGGCGATCAGTCGTACGGCAAGCTGAACATCGAGTCGATCACCTGGCTCAACGGTGGGCTGTTCGTCGAGTCGTACACCCCGCGGCTGCTGCAGAAGGCGCTGTCGCGAACTCCGTTGGGCGACATCATCAGCCCGCTGCAGGGCACGCCCTTGTCGCGGCGGCTGGCCGACCCGACCATCAACGAGATGTTCGGCGTCAACACCAAACCGTCGAAGGAACTGATGGACAAGTTCCACGAAATCCTCGACTACAACGACGGCAAGAAGGTCATGCACCAGGTCGGCCGCTTCATCAACGACCGCTACACCCACCGCAACCGCTGGGTGCGCGCGATGCGTGAGACGACGATCCCCATGCGACTGATCGACGGCCCGTCCGATCCGAACTCCGGCGCCCACATGGCCGCCAGGTACCGGGAGGTCATCCCCAACCCGGACGTCGTGATGCTGGCCGACGACATCGCGCACTGGCCGCAGATCGAAGCGCCCGACGCGGTGCTCGAGCACTTCCTGGAGTTCGTCACGCCGCTGCTGTGGCGGCCGTTCGGCGCCCGCTGACCCCTGCGCGCTTTTGCGCGCGGAACGCGGCGGCAACTGGTTCACTTGCGACATGCGCGTCCACCGCCCGGATCTGGTGGCGGTGCTGGCTGTCCTGTTGATCAGTGCGTGCGAGTCCGGGACGCCGACCGTCACCTCGATCGTCTTCGACGGGGAACCGCACACCATCAACACCGGCACGGTCGTCTGTACCCGGCAGCCGACCGGGGGAGGCCTGGTCATCCTGGCGCAGGGCAAGTCGGGACAGCTGGTGCGGATTCAGCTCACGCAGGTGGGCCGCATCGTCGTCCAGAAGGTCGGACTGCGGGACGGCGACGCGACGGGATTCGTCGCCGACCCGCAGGAGATCACCGGTATCAAGGTCGACGACACCTACACCGTCAGCGGGCGCATGCCGCCGAATCAGGGTGAGTCGGGGTGGCATACGTTCAAAATCCAGACCGCCTGCGCCGGTTACCAGGACGCCCATCCGCATGACACCGTCCCGGCGATCGGGAGTCCGTAACCGCTCAGCCTGCGCCAACGCACACCGCTACTCGCACTGTTGAGCCCTGGCATCAGGGTCAACGTTGTGCCGAGCCGGATCGGTGTTGAGCCTGCGCCAGTGGCGCAACCCACTCGAACTTTCGCGCCCTCGTTACAGGGTCAACCCAAAGCAGCGGCCAACACCGGGCCGCACAGCTCCCGCTGCCAGGGCCGGGCGCCCGCCGCGGCGAGGAATTCGTCGACCGCAGCGGCGACGTCGGGAAGCGGCTGCCAGTCCCAGCACAGTCGCCGCACGGTCTCGGGCGTCAGCAGATTCTCTGTCGGTACCGAAACCCGTTCGGACAGTTCGGAAAGCCCAGCGCGGCACTTTTCCAGCCGTTCGAACGCCTCGGGCTTGCGGCGCGACCACCGTGCCGGTGGCGGCAGCCCGTTGTTCGGTTCGGACGCCGGGGGATCGGCCGCCCGGGCCCGGGTCAGCGCGTCGAGCCACACCTGCGCGCTGCGCTTCTGCCGCGAGCCGCCGAAAATCGGTAGCGCCGTGAGCTTTTCGATGGTGTCCGGATTGGCGACGGCCGCCGCGATGATCGCCGAGTCGGGCAGGATGCGGCCGGGCGCGATGTCCCGCCGCTGTGCGATCCGGTCGCGCGTCTGCCACAGCTCGCGCACCGCGGCCAGCGCCTGGCCGTTGCGGACCTTGTGGATACCCGAGGTCCGCCGCCAGCGGTCGCGCCGGGTCGGGGTGGGTTCGACGGTCCGCATGTACTCGAATTCCTGTGCGGCCCATTCGGTTTTGCCTTGCGACTCGAGTTCCGCGGCCACGGCGGCACGCAACTCCAGGAGCACCTCGACGTCCAGCGCCGCGTAGTTCAGCCAGTCCGCGGGCAGCGGTCGCTTGGACCAGTCGGCGGCGCCGTGGCCCTTCTTCAGCCCCAGCCCCAACAACCGCTGCACCATGGCGGCGAGGTTCACCCGGTCGTAGCCGGCGAGCCGTCCGCCCAGTTCGGTGTCGTACAGCGACGGCGGCCTCATGCCCAGTTCGGCCAGGCACGGCAGATCCTGGTCGGCCGCGTGCAGAATCCACTCGTCGGAATTCACGACCTCGGCCACCGGCGCCAGCGCCTTCAGCGGGTCGATGCCGTGGCTGACGGGGTCGATCAAGACCGAACCGGCACCCGCGCGGCGAATCTGGATCAGGTACGCGCGGTTGGAATAGCGGAAGCCCGACGCCCGCTCGGCATCGATCGCGAAGGCGCCGTGCCCGGACGCCAGGAGCTCGCCGGCGCGGGCGATGTCGCTCGCATAGACGGCGACGGCAGGCACGCCGTCGGCGGGTGCCAGCAGGGGAGTGACGTCGGGATCGTCGTCAGACGTCTCGACCGGATCAGCGTCAGTCATGCGGTCACGCGCGCGTGCGCGAACCCAGATCGGTCACGCCCGCAGGCGGCAGTCCGGCGGCGTGCTCGAGCACCTCACAGAACGCCTGCACATGCGGTCCCAGTTCGAGCGACGTCGCGGTCCACGACGCCCGCAGCTCCAGCTGGTGGGCACGCGGCGGGCCGGAGATGTCGCCGTACCGCACCGACGTCGTCGCGGTGACCGTGCCGCCCAGGGCGGTGACGCCGTCGGCGTGCGACTCGAGCGCATCGACCAGCCAGCTCCACGCCACCTCGGGCAGCAGTGGGTCGACGGCCTCGGTGGAGTCCAGATCAGCCTGGATGTAGGCGACGAGACGCATGGTGCCGTCCCAGGCTTCAGCACCTTCGGGATCGTGCAGCAGGATCAGACGTCCGAAGGCGTCGCCCTCCGAGCTTTCCGGGACCACGGAGGCGTCGGGATGACGCACCTCTGCGCCCAGCGCGTAGCTGAAGGGAGCCAGCCGCTGCGGCGGACGGATCGGGCCGAGTTCGATCTCCGGGCGCACGGTGGCGGCGTTCATCGCCGCAACAGCAGTGCGGAATTGGGCCGGCTCGGCGGAGGTCACATTCTGGGACGCTAGCCCGATCTGGCCGGTCGCGTAAGCAGGCGCGCCGATAGCCCGATATTTGGCCGCGCGACAGGGTATAAGCGGCCGATGCGGACATGGCAGCATTAGCGGTGATGAGCACCCGTCGTGAACTGCCGCAATCGCCCTATCTGGCTGCCGCCAACGGCCGCACCCCGGACCGGACCCCGGTGTGGATGATGCGGCAGGCCGGCCGGTCCCTGCCCGAGTACCGCGCCCTGCGCGCCACCCACACCATGCTCTCGGCGTGTTTCAACCCGGAGCTGGTCTGCGAGATCACCATGCAGCCGGTGCGCCGGCACGGCGTCGACGCCGCCATCTTGTTCTCGGACATCGTGGTGCCGCTCAAGGCCGCCGGGATCGATCTGGACATCGTCCCGGACGTCGGGCCGGTGATCGCCCACCCGATCCGGACCCCGGATGACGTCGAGGGCATCAAGCCGCTCGAGCCGCATCAGGTGGCGCCGGTGGCGGAGGCCATCGGCCTGCTCACCAGGGAACTGGGCGACGTGCCGCTGATCGGTTTCGCGGGCGCACCGTTCACGCTCGCTTCCTACCTCGTGGAGGGCGGCCCGAGCCGCAACCACGAGAAGACCAAGGCCATGATGCTCGGCGAGTCGGCGACGTGGCATGACCTGATGGAGAAGCTGACCGACCTCACCATCGAGTTCCTGAGCGCCCAGCTGGCCGCCGGCGTCGACGCGATCCAGCTGTTCGACTCATGGGCCGGCACCCTGTCACTCGCCGACTACCGGGACTACGTGCTGCCGCACAGCTCCCGCATCTTCGCCGCCCTGAAAGACCACGGCGTCCCGATGACGCACTTCGGCGTCGGCACCGCCGAGTTGCTCGGTGCCATGGGCGAGGCCGGCGCGACGGTCGTCGGCGTCGACTGGCGCACCAACCTCGTCGACGCCGCGCACCGGGTCGGTCCGGGCAAGGCACTGCAGGGCAACCTCGATCCGGTCGTGCTGCTGGCCGGCTGGCGCGTGGTCGACGACGCCGTCCGCCAGGTTGTCGCGGACGGTCGCCGGGCCGTCGAGGCCGGTGCCGCCGGACACATCTTCAACCTCGGCCACGGTGTGTTGCCGTCGACCGATCCCGGTGTGGTCACCGAAGCGGTGGCGCTGGCCCACTCGCTGTGAGTCTGTAGATGAGCAAGACGTATTGCGTTGTCGGCGGTGGCATTTCGGGTCTGGTCGCGGCCTACCGGTTGCGCCAGGCCGACCCTGCGGCACGCATCACGATCTTCGATCCGGCCGACCGGCTGGGTGGTGTCCTGCGCACCGAACGGCTCGCCGGTCAGTCCCTGGACGTCGGCGCCGAGGCCTTCGTGGCCCGCCGGCCCGAGGTCACGTCGCTGCTGAAAGAGCTGGGCCTGCGGCAGATCGGCACCACCGGCGTCCGCCCGCTGATCTACAGCGGCGGCCGCTTGCACCCGATGCCCGAGGGCACCATGCAGGGCATCCCCGGGCCGGGCGCGAACCTGCGCGGCCTGGTCGACGACGCGACACTGGCGCAGATCGCGAGCGAGCCGAACCGACCCCTCAACTGGCAGCTGGATGCCGACCCGACCGTCGCACAGTTGGTCGGTGACCGGTTCGGCGCCCAGGTGGTGACCCGGTCGGTCGACCCGCTGCTGGCCGGCGTCTATGCCGGCTCGGCCAAGACCATCGGCATCCGCAGTGCGGTGCCCGCGCTGGCCGCTGCGCTCGATCGCGGCGCGCCGAGTCTGACGGCCGCGGTGGCCTCGGTGCTGGCCGCGGCGCCACCCACGAGCGCCTCGGTGTTCGGTGCCGTCGACGGCGGGTACGCCGTCCTCCTCGACGAACTGGTCCGGCGGACCGGCGCCCAGTGGGCGCAGGTCGGTATCGAGGCACTGGATTCGGTGGGCCGGGCCTGGCAACTGCGTGACGACGAGAGCAAGTACTGGTCGGCCGACGCCGTGGTGCTGGCGCTGCCGGCCCCGCGCGTGGCCAAGCTGCTCGAGAACATCGCGCCGGGCAGTGCGGCCATGGCGCGGTTGATCCCCATCGCGTCCGCGGCAGTCGTTGCCCTCGCGCTGCCCGGCGGCACACCGCTGCCGCAGCAGTCCGGCGTCCTGATGGCCGCGGGAGAAGCGCTGCACTCCAAGGCGATAACCCTCACATCGCGCAAGTGGGGACGCGGCGGCAACGTCGAACTGCTGCGGTTGTCGTACGGCCGGTTCGGTGACGATCTGGCCCGCAACGTCGGCGACGACCGGCTGCTGGCATGGTCGCTGGAGGACCTGCGGGCGCTGTTCGGGATCACCGCCGAGCCGGTGGACTACCTGGTGCAGCGCTGGATCGACGCCATGCCGCAGTACGGTCCGGGGCACCTCGAACTCGTCGACGAGCTGCGCGCCGGGCTGCCCACGGGACTGGCTGTCGCGGGTGGATATCTGGACGGCATCGGGGTGCCGGCCTGCGTGGCGTCGGGAACCCGGGCGGCCATGGAGGTGGTCGGTGGCGACCTTCCGCGATAGGGCACGATAGACGCATGGCCAAGCTCGATTACGACGCCCTCAACGCGGTGACCCGGTACATGATGATCTCGGTCTTCGCCGTGCAGCCGGACGAGCTGCCGGCGGACGAGAAGTCGCGGGCCGGCATCGCCGCCGAGACTGCCGCGTACCTCAAGAAGCGCGAAGACGCGGGCGTCGTCGTCCGCGGGCTGTATGACGTGGCGGGCTTCCGGGCCGACGCCGACTTCATGATGTGGACCCACGCCGAGCGCGTCGAGGACCTGCAGGCCACCTACACCGGCTTCCGTCGCACCGCGCTCGGCGCCGCCACCGAGCCGGTGTGGAGCGCCGTCGCGCTGCACCGTCCGGCCGAGTTCAACAAGAGCCACCTGCCGGCGTTCATCGCAGGCGAGGACCCGGGCGACTACATCTGCGTCTACCCGTTCGTGCGGTCGCTGGACTGGTACCTGCTGCCCGACGACGACCGTCGCCGCATGCTCGTCGAGCACGGCATGGGTGGCCGCGAGTACCCCGATGTCCGCGCCAACACTGTGCCGGCCTTCGCGCTGGGCGACTACGAATGGATTCTCGCCTTCGAGGGTCCGGACCTGGCCCGCATCGTTGAGCTGATGTGGAAGCTGCGCTACACAGACGCGCGCCGCCACGTCCGTGAGGAGACGCCGTTCTTCACCGGCCCGCGGGTCGGCATCGAGCAGCTGGTCGCCAATCTGCCGTAACTTCGGCGTCTAGTTGGGGCCGCCGGCCTTGCCGTCGTCGGCCGCCATGATTCGGCGGTGCAATTCCGTTGTAAGGACGTGGATTTCACGGGTCAGCTGCGTGTTGGTCTTGAGTTCGACTTCCTGAGTCTGGAAGTCGTGATCGGCCTTGGCCTGCTGGAACTCGGACTGCCGGTTCTGACCGATCATCACGAAGGTCGACAGGAAGATGGCCTCCAGCGACACCACCAGCGTCAGCGTGGGCCACGGGGTGCGTTCGAAGAACAGCATCCATGCCGCGAAGAGCACGGCGTGGATGTAGACGAAGCTCATCGACCCTGCGAAGGCGGTGATGGCATCCGCCACGCGTAGTTGCAGATTCTGGTTGCGCTTGACGGCCTCCTGGATGACCGCCGGGTGATGGAGGACGTTGTTCTCCAGGAGCCGACGGGCATGCAGGTGGCCGTGCTCGTTCTGTTGGCCGGTCATGGAATCAGGATCGCACCACAAGCTGACAACGAGTCAGAGATCGGACTCTGCGGTGATCCGTCCGGCGTCGACAGCTTCGCGCAACGCCGCGTAGTCACGCTCGTTCTGGTCGGCGTACGCCTCGGCGAACCGGGTCAGTGCGATATCGGCGGCGTCGCTGCTGCCGAGGTAGGCGGCGATCGCAATGCGATCGCCGGTGCGGGAGTGGGCCCGGGCCAGTGCGTGGGCGCAGGCTTGTCCGTAGTCGGCCAGCAGCTTCGGGTTCGACGTCTGCACCGACACCGCACCCTTCCAGTCGTGGAGCTGACGGACGTAGTAGTCGGCCTCGTAGCCGTCCGGCCCGACGGCGTGCAGCCACCCGAGCAGGATGTCGCTGCTGGCCTGCATCAGTCGCTGTCCGGCCGAAACCCGTTGAGCGGCATTCGGATACGGGCTGGCGCCGAGGAAGCGTTCCAAGACGGAGGGCTGGGCCTCCTTCATCTGCAGCAACAGCGGGTCGTCGCTGTCGCGCCCGGTCAGCAGCACGATCCAGGCCCGCAGACCGACACTGCCGACGCCGACCACCTTGCGCGCCATGGTCACGTAGTCGAAGCGCTCGATGAGGGCGCGCCGGCTGTCTTCCAGGCTGTCGCGGTAGCGCTCCATGAACGGCGTCATCTGCTGTTCGTATTGCCGGGCCCGGTCAGCGCCGACCAGTTCCTCGATGGGGACCACCAACGGCGGCCGGCTGATGAGCCGGCTCTGACCGTCGACCGTTTCGGTCAGTTTCGCGACGGCCTGGAGACTGTCATGTGCGCGGGCCTTGGCCGCGGTCTGCTGGATCTCGCGCGCGAATTTGGTGTCGACGCTGTTCTGCAGCTCGGCGTCCACGGTCGTCTGTGTGTACCAGGCCTCGAGCTCGCCCATACCGGCCAGCTCCTGCATACGGGTGCGGTAGCCGCTGACGCAGCTGCGGACCACCTCCGCGCGATCGTCGGCGCGAAAGCCGTTGTCCCGACCGGCGATTGCCAGGCTCGCCACCAACCGCTTCACGTCCCATTCCCACGGGCCAGGCAGGGTTTCGTCGAAGTCGTTGACATCGAACACGAGATTGCGTTCGGGTGAGCCGAACAGGCCGAAGTTGCACAGGTGGGCGTCACCGCACAGTTGCGCGGTCAGCCCGGTGTGCGGGCCGGCCGCCAGATCGGCCGCCATGATCAGGGCCGCGCCGCGATAGAAGGCCAGTGCCGAGGTCAGCATCCGGCCGTATCGGATCGGGACGAGTTCGGCGATCCGGGAGGTGGCCTGCGACTGCAGCAGCGCCATCGGGTCGGGCCGGTCGGCGGTGATGTGGACGTCGGCCAGCGCCGCTCTCGGCAGCCGGGCGCGGGCGGCGCGGCCGGCGTCGCGGCGTTCCTGCACGGACTGCTTCATCAGCCGACCGCGGTCCCGAACAGCAGGCCCAGCACATAGGTCACCGCGGCCGCGCCGTAGCCGATCATCAACTGGCGCAACGCCCGTCGCAGCGGTGGCCCGCCGGAGAGCAGGCCGACGACCATGCCCGTGGACAGCAGTGCCAACCCGACGAGGACGGCCGAGACGACGACGGCGGTGATGCCGGTGAGCCCGAACAGGTAGGGCAGCACGGGGATCAGCGCGCCGGACGCGAAGAACAGGAAGCTGGACACCGCGGCACGCAAACCGGTGCCGACGGCTTCGTGGTGCTCGGTCGACACCTCACCCAGCGGCGAGTCTGCCAGCGCGCCTGCCCGCAGGCTCGCGAACACGTCGGCGGCGCGGACGGCCGCGTCCTCGGGGCTCATCCCGCGGGCCCGGTACACCAGCTCGAGTTCGTTGGCGTCGACGTCGAGGGCCCGCACGGCGGTGCCCGCCGTGGCGCTGGGCGTCGACGCCTCGAGCAGTTCGAGTTGGGAGTTGACCGAGACGTACTCGCCTGCCCCCATCGACAGGGCCCCGGCGATCAGCCCCGCGAGTCCGGTGGCCAGGATCGTCGCGCTCGACACCCCGGTGGCACCGATGCCCAGGACCAGTGCCAGATTGCTGACGAGCCCGTCGTTGGCGCCGAACACCGCGGCACGGAAGCTGCCCGACAGCTGGTCGCGGCCTCTACTGGCAAGGGCGCGAACAACTTCCATGTGGATGCGCTCGTCGGCGGCCATGGTCGGCGTGGCGTCGACGTCGGTCTCGTACTCCGAGCGTGCTTCGGCCCGTTGCGCCAGCGCGAGGGTGAACACCGAGCCGAGGTGGCGGGCGAGAAACCCGAGGGCCCGGGTCCGCAGGTCGGGCCGATGCGGCTTGCCGACCTGATCGCCGAGCAGCGTCAGCCAGTGCTTTTCGTGCCGGCCTTCGGCAACGGCGAGTTCGAGCAGGATGTCGCGTTCGGCGCCCTGGCGGCGCTGCGCCAGATCACGGTAGACGGCGGCTTCGGCACGTTCATTGGCCAGGTGCTGCCGCCACCGCCGCAATTGTGCGTCGGTGGGCTGCGCGACCACGTCTCAGCTCTCGGCCGGAACCAGGCGAAGCGAGATCGAGTTGATGCAGTAGCGCTGGTCGGTCGGCGTGGGGTAGCCCTCGCCCTCGAAGACGTGTCCGAGGTGGCTGTGGCAGTTGGCGCACAGCACCTCGACGCGTCGCATGCCGAGGCTGTTGTCGGACCGCAGGATCACCGCGTCCGAGTCGGCCGGGTCGAAGAACGACGGCCAGCCGCAATGGGAGTCGAATTTCTCGGTGCTGCGGAACAGCTCGGCACCGCAGGCCCGGCACTGGTAGACGCCCTCGGTCTTGGTGTCGGTGTATTCGCCGACGAACGGGCGTTCCGTGCCGGCTTCACGCAGCACGTGGAACTCGGCGGGACTCAGCTTCTCTCGCCACTGGGAGTCGGTGAGTTCCACTTTGGGAGGCGGGATGCTCATGCGCTCACGCTACCCGTGGGAGCGGGCTGGGGCTTGGACAACCACAACGGGTCGATGCCCTGGTCCAGCCGTCCGTCCTTCTTGGCGTCGAGGTAGCGGAAGTACAGGACGCAGAACACCACGACGAGCATCAGCGACCAGCCGTAGGTGATCTTGATGTACTCGAGGAACCGGCCGGTCGTCGGCCAGCGCCACATCAGCCAGCGGTCCATGGTGAGGAAGCCGTACACCGCGAGCCAGGCCGGCCAGCTGCGGATCGTCGACCGCGGCAGCACCACCGTCATCAGGAACGGGAACAGCATCATCGAGTAGTAGCCCTGCGCCAGGGACAGCACCAGCCACGAGGTGATGAGCAGGACACCCGAGGACGTGAGCATCCAGAACAGCTGGTCGCGCTCGCGGTAGTAGCGGTACAGCAGCCACAGGCTGGCCGCGGCCAGCACCACGAAGGCGACGCGCAGCAGCATGATCAGCCACATCGGCAGGCCGTAGTAGATCCCGTTGCCGAGCACCGAGCTGTTGAAGTAGTCGCGCGTCTGGAAGATGTACGGCACGGTGTTGCGGACGAAGCCCATGGGGTCGGCCGACAGCGGCCAGGCCACGGCGTTGAAGACGAGAGGTACCGCGAACGCGGCGACCAGGGCGCGCCACTGGCGGTTGAGCAGCGGCAGCAGGAGCAGGACGCCGAGCAGCGGCTTGAGCACGAGGGTCAGGCCAATGGCGGCGCCGGCCAGCCACTCGTGGTTCTTCTTGCCGTCCAGCAGCCAGGTGAAGAACAGCACCTCGGCCAGCAGGATGCAGCCGTTCACGTTGGTGAAAACCAAAGTGTTGGTGACCGATTCGGTGCAGTACATGGCGAGCAGGAGTGCGGGCAACGCCACCGACGTCAGCGAGAACTTGAACAGCCGTACCAGAAGGCAGGCGGCGATGATGATCGCCACCGAGTTGATCGCGACGAACCAGAACCGCGACGCGAACTCCGGCAGGAACCCGAACGGCGACAGCAGCAGGGTGCCACCGGGCGGGTACAGGTAGTGCGGGTCGACGTAGTTGAAGTGCTCGTTGTAGATGGCCCAGTGCCGCCGGAAGTTCGACACCGCGCGGTACACCGGACCGAAGTCGTCGGTGATGTAACCGTTGGTGGTCAGCACATAGCTGCGGTGGATGATCGACACGATCGCGATGGGCCACAGTGCATTGCGAACGATATCCGCGGTGCTCTGCGGGCCGGTGCGGGGACCGAAGACGCTCAGGAGCGATAGAGGGCGCGTCACCACCGAACCCTATAACGGGGCGATGGACGCCTCGTCTAGGCCGGGCAGAACGTGTCGGTGTCCGGCAGCTTGCCGGAGGTCAGGTAGCCCTGCACCGGGGGCAGGGCGCACGGCGTGTAGACGAGGGTGCCGTGGCCGGTGCCCTGCCACATCACGCGACGGCTGTTGTTGCCCGCGTTGATCGCCATGGCCGCCACGGCGGCGACGCCGTCGCCGCCCACGATCGCGTCGTTGTGGGTGCCCAGCAACAGGATCGGCACCTTCAGTTCCTTGGGGGCCGCGGGTGCGGGACTGCTGGGCCAGCTCAGGCACGGCGCCAGGCTCAGCGCCCCGACGGCGCCGAACTGCGGGTACTTCTTGGGCCAGGCCACCAGCAGTTCGCGGACGCGGTCCGGTGTGGGGCGGTTGACGGAGTCGTCGCACCGGTTGACGAACTGTCCGTCGGTCTGGCGCGTCGCCTCCGCGGTCGCGCTCAGCGCGTTGAGCGCGGTCGGGTCGCCGCCGCGGGCCGCGGCCAGTGCGCCGGCGAGGGACAGGGTGTTGGCCAGCCCGTCGCCGCGCGGGTAGCCCAGCGCCGTGGTGATCGACTCGACGAGACCGGCCGTCGAGGCGCCGCCGGCGCCGCGTCCGGCGCGGGCGTCGGCCAGCATGCCGTCGATGGCGCCCTTGGGGTCCGGGCCCAGCGGGCAGTTGTTGGCCACGCACTGCGCGGCGAATGCGTCGAGCGCGGCCTGCTGTCCCTTCACCCGCTGCTCGGCCGTGGCTTCCGCCGAGATGCCCAGGGGCAAGGGGGAGTCCAGCACCAGCCGGGCGACCTTCGTGGGGTGTGACGCCGCGTAGGCGAGCGCGATCTGGGCGCCGTTGCCGATGCCGAGAACGGCCAGCGCGGGCACGTCCCACGTGCTGCGCAGGCGTTCCAGGTCCTCGGCCGAGTGCGCGTTGTCGTAGGCCGACTCGCCCGGCGCGATGCTGTCGGTGCAGTCGGTGGTGGCCGAGGTGGCGACCTTCGCCAGGTTGGCCACCTGGTCGTCGCCGGACAGGAACTGGGCCTGGTCCAGCAGGTCCTGGCGGTCATTGCTCGAGACGCAGCTCAGCGGCCCGGACATGCCCATGCCGCGGCGGTCGACGGCGACGACCGGGCGCGTCTTCAACAGGTCGACGCCGCCGCGCTGCAGCCACACCGGCAGTTGGTGCGATGTCGGGATGTCCGATCCGGTGGTCATGACGATCGGTCCGGCGTCGGCCGGGGTCGTGGCCAGGCGGGCCCGCACCACACCGATGCCGACGGTCCCGGAGGAGCCGCCCAGGGAGTCGAGATCGGCGTCGTAGTCGGAGCACTCCAGGATGACCCCCGGCACGGCGGGCACCGTGGCGTCGCCGAACACCCGCGACGTGCATTCACGCCACGTCAGATCCTTCTTCGGCACGGCGATCGGCGGCGGGCCTTCGGGTGCCTTGGACGTGGTCGCCGCGCCCTGCGGGCGGGCACCGGAGTCGGTGACGTACCGGGGGTTGGCGGCCAGCAGCGGAGCGCAGCCCGCCACGACCGTCGACAGCACCACGGTCGACAGGCTCAGGGCCGGGAGCAGCAGGCGGCGACGCATGGCCACCACAGTAGCGATGCCCGTGGTCCGGATCCGTCAGCGGACGTAGCGCGTGTACAGGTAGCCCGCGGTGTCGGTGAGCACGTGGCTGCGGCGCAGCCGGGTGTGTGCCTCGCCGGGGCCCGAGGCGATCCGCCGGGCCTGCCCGCCGACGAGGATCGGTGCGATGGTCACGCACATCTCGTCGATCAGGTCGTCCTCGATCAGCATGTTCAGCAGTGACGGGCCGCCTTCGGTCAGCACCCGCATCAGCCCGCGTTCGGCGAAGACGCGCAGGACGACGTGCGGGTCGACGCGGTCGGGTGCGGTGCCGGAGGCGTCGATGACCTCGGCGAGCCCGGTGAACCGCTGGCAGGTGTCGTCGATGCTGTCGCGGCTGGTGAGGATCAGCGGCGGCACCTCGGTGCGGGTGAACAGTTTGGCGTCGTGCGGGATGTCGGCGCTGTGCGTGATCACCGCGATCGGCGGCACTTCGGCCTGGCCGCGCAGCTGGCGGGCCTGCCGCTGAGCGGCGGACATCTGGGCCCCGGAGTAGTTCTCGATGCGGACCGTGGCCGCACCGACCAGGATGACGTCGGCGTGCTGGCGCATGAGACCGAACAACGCCCGGTCCCCGGGACCGGCGAGGCCACCGGAACTGCCGTCGTCGGTGGCTCCGCCGTCCAGGCTGGTGATCATGTTGGCGCGCACCCACGGCCGGTCCAGCTGGTCGGGGTAGGAGTAGAGCGGAGTCAGCAGGGATTCATCGTTGGTGGCGGAGTCGGTCCGGAAGACAGCACCGACCGCGCTGAGCTCTGTGAGCTGCGTCGCAGCGTCGGGATCGGACACGTGAATCATTCCAGCACGCCGCTATGGTGCCTTCATGCCTGGGGCCAGCGAAGTCGCGCACCTGACCGATCGTCACCCGACCGTCACGCCGGAGAGACTGATCGCCGAGCTGGTTCCGCCGCCCACATTCGCCGAGGTCAGCTTCGACTCCTACCGGCCGGATCCCAATGAGCCGTCGCAGGCTGCGGCGGTCGTCTCGGCCCGCAAGTTCTGCGAGGACGCGATCCGCCAGCGGGCCGGAAAGAAGAAGCTGTTCGGCAAGCGCGAAGCACTGCCCGGGGTCGGCATGTACCTCGACGGCGGCTTCGGCGTCGGCAAGACCCACCTCCTGGCGTCGACGTACTACACCCTGGCCGGCGCGAACGCCGGCCCGGCCGCGTTCGCCACGTTCGGTGAGCTGACGCAGCTGGCCGGTGTCTTCGGCTTCACCGAGTGCATCGAGCTGCTGTCCGACTACGTGGTGGTCTGCATCGACGAGTTCGAGCTCGACGATCCCGGCAACACCACGCTCATCTCCCGGCTGCTCTCGGCGCTCGTGGAGCGTGGCGTGTCGATCGCCGCGACGTCGAACACGCTGCCGGAACAGCTGGGTGAGGGCCGTTTCGCCGCCCAGGACTTCCTGCGCGAGATCAACACGCTGTCGAGCATTTTCACCACCGTCCGGGTCGAGGGCCCCGACTACCGGCAGCGCGCGCTGCCGTCGGCCCCGGTGCCGCCGTCGGACGAGCAGGTCCGGTCGTGGGCCGTCGGCGTCGACGACGCCACGCTCGACGAGTTCGACGCGCTGTGCGCGCACCTGGCGACCATGCACCCCTCGCGCTATCACGCGTTGATCGAAGGTGTGCAGCAGGTTTTCATCACCGGCGTGCACGTGGTGTACGACCAGTCCGTCGCGCTGCGGCTGGTGTCGCTGATCGACCGGCTCTACGACGCGGGCATTCCCGTCGTGGCGTCGGGGGAGAAGATGAACACCGTCTTCAGCGACGAGATGCTGGCCGGCGGCTTCCGCAAGAAATACCTGCGTGCCACGTCGCGCCTGCTCGCGCTGACCCACGAGGGCACCCAGCTGCACGCCTGAGGTCTACAGCGGCCGCACCAGTACATAGTCGCTCTCGGTTCGGGCGCCGAGCTGAAACGTCTTGGTCCCGGTGACCTCGAACCCGTGCTTGCGGTAAAAGCGTTGGGCGCGTTCGTTTTCCTGATTGACGCCCAGCCACACGCAGCGGGCGCCGAGCTCGCGGGCGAAGGCGACCGAGGCGTCCATGAGCACTGCGGCGACCTTGCCGCCGTGGACGTCGGGCAGCACGTAGCACTTGGACAGTTCGACGGCCGGCCGTTCCGGTACGGCGCGCTGCACATCGGCGTCATCGGCCACGCCGCGAATGAGCATGGTGTAGCCCAGGATTCGCGCGTCGTCGTGCGCGACGAACACGGCACGATCGGGATCGCGCAGGTAGTCGCCGAAGCGGTCGGCGGACAGATTGGCGGCGATGAATGCCGCGATGTTCTCCGGCGACGACGACGGCGGGCATGCCAGCGGGAACGTCGCGGCGGCTACGTCGGCGAGTTCGCCGAGGTCCTCGGCTTGCGCCTGCCGCACCTGCACCGTCATCGGAATCTCCTTGTCCGGAAACACAAAACTGCCCCAGTCCGCACGGGACAGGGGCAGTTTATGTCGGTTCGACAGCGACTCAGGGGATCGGTGTGCCCGGCTGCCAGAGGTTCCACTGTGCGAGGTGCGTGCCGGTGGCCGGGTTGAGCATGACCACGTTGCTGACCAGTCCGCGGTAGACGTCCCAGTAGACGACGCCATCGACGGTGGACCCGGCGGGTGCGTTCAGCAGCTTGAGCTCCAGCGCGTTGGGGTCGTCGGTGTGCTTGGACGCGTAGGCGTCGGCGAAGGGAGTGACGCCGGTGAAGGTGACGTTGGAGGCCATCCAGTACGGGTTGGGTGTCGAGATCACGTGGACCGTGACATCGGACTTCCACGGGCCACCTTGATTGCGCCACCGCGGCGTGCCGTTCCACGTCCAGCCCGGCGGTTCGTCCGAGGGCAGCACATTGTGGACGGTGATGTCCGCAACGAGGCCCTTGTAGTTGACTCGGAGGGGCTGGCCGACGTCGCCGATGCTCGTCTCGGCCGCTGCCGACGGCGCCAGGGCGGCGGCCAGCAGGGTCAACGCGCCGAGCAAGCCCGCCAACCAGCGGTAGGTCCTGTTGCCGTTCACGCCCGTGCTCATCGCGTCCTCTCCGTAATGACTGCCTCGCATGATGGCACACCGCCCTCATGGCCTCGCCGGAATGGACTAGATCTCGCCACTTGGTCGAGGTCGGTGGGGCGTTTCGTCCCTGTCAGTGGACACTCATGCTTGCTCCGACTGGTCTGTGGCCTGCTGCTGGGCGGCGACGAAGTCGGTGAGCATCTTCTCGAGTTCGGTTTCGAGGCGGCCCTTGTCGACACCGAGGCGGTGCAAGGGTCCGTCGGCGTCCTCGGATTCGAGCAGAGCCAGCAGGATGTGTTCGGTTCCGATGTAGTTGTGTCCCAACCGAAGTGCCTCGCGGAAGGTCAGTTCCAGGACCTTCTTGGCGGCGCCGTCGAACGGGATCAGGGCCTTGGGTTCGGCGGTGCCGACGGGAACGGCGGCGGCCGCGCGGATCTGGTCGGCGGTGACGCCCTGATTGCTCAGCAGGACCATGGCCAGTGATCCCGGATCGGTCAGCAGTCCGAGCAACAGATGGTCGGGCGTGATCTCGGTGCTGCGTGAGGTGTGCGCGGCCTGCTGGGCTTCCACGACGGCGGTGCGGGCGCGCGGCGTGAAGCGGCTGAACCCGTCTTTGGGATCCATGGTGTCGAGCCGGGGTTCCTTGGGGACGAAGCGTTTCTGGGCAGCCTGCTTGGTGACGCCCATGCTGGTGCCGATGTCGGTCCACGACGCCCCCGAGCGGCGGGCCTGGTCGACGAAGTGGCCGATGAGGTGGTCGGCGATGTCGCCGAGATGCTCGGCGGCGAGCATCGCGTCGGTGAGTTGGTCGAGCGGTTCGGTGTGCACCTTCTTGATCGCCTCGATGAGGTCGTCGAGGCGGATGGTGCCGGCAATCGGATTGGGGGTGGAGGTGTGTGCGGATTCAGCAGATGTAGCCATGCGTCAACCGTAGGTTGACGAAAGGGAATCGTCAACCGCAAGTTGACGAAGCTATGACTGTCGCAGGGTGTCCCAGTCGTGTTCGGTTTCCAGTTCCTCGATCGCCTTGGCGGTGCGCTCTTTCAGCACGATCGTCACAGTCAGGGCGAGCAGGCCACCCACCAGCAGCGCGACCCAGGAGAACCGGGCCAACCACTTCTCGGCGGCCACGCCCAGGTAGTAGACGACGGCTGTGGTGCCGCAGGCCCACACGATGCCGCCGGCCGCGTTGGCGGCCAGGAAGCGCGTGTAGTGCATCTTGAGCGCCCCGGCCAGCGGCCCGGCGAAGATGCGCAGCAGTGCGACGAAGCGGCCGAAGAACACGGCCCAGACGCCCCAGCGGCTGAAGAGCCGGCGGGCGAGTGCGACGTGGCCCGGCCCGAAGTGTTTGGGGAACCGGCGGCCCAGGCGTTCGAACAGGGACATGCCGAACCGGCGGCCGATGCTGTAGCCGATCGAGTCGCCGATGATGGCGCCGGCCGCGGCGGACAGTCCGACGCCCACCGGGTCGATGTCGAGCGTGTGCCGGGACGACATGACGGCGGCCGTGACCAGGATGATCTCGCCCGGCAGGGGGATGCCCAGACTTTCGAGCCCGATCACGAACCCGACCACGAGATACACCGCGACCGGCGGGATCGATTGCAGCAGCGCGTCGACGTCCATGCCGCTAAGGATGCACTACTACGGCGTAGCTGGAGGTGCGGGCGCCGCCGGTGCGGGTGCGGGCGCCGGGGCCGGAGCGCCGCCGCCTCCTCCGAGGGTGCCGAGAATCGCGATCGCCGCGCGGGCCTGCGGGGAAATGTTGGGGCCCGGTCCGGTGGAGTCCGGTGCGGCGTCGGTGACGTGCCACGGCTGGCAGCCGCTGGTCTTGAACGCCTTGTCGGTCTCGTCGATGAGCACGACCTGGGGCTTGGCGGTCATGGCGCTGTCGATGACGTTGTTCTTGGCGTGCGGGTCGACGTTGTTCATCCGCCGCCAGTAGCAGCGCTTGTCGCCGACCGGTCCGGCGGTGGCGTAGGTGCCGGGCGCGATGTCCTTGCCCACGATGAACAGCCCGTCACCGTCGATGCTGGTCTTGGGGCCTCCGGCGGGAGCCGCGGGTCCCGGGGAAGCGGGCGTGGGGTCGGCCACGGCAACCGCCGTCGATGCGCCCCAGCTCACCACGGCCAGTGCCGCGGCAGCGGCGATCGACGTTTTTGAGCTCATGACGACAAAGTTTAGCTCTTCTAGCAATGTGTGTGGGGCGCTGAGTGGTGGAGAAAACAGCGCAGGGCGTGGGCCGTTGCGGCCCACGCCCTGAAATGTCTCGCGTGAGATCAGTGCTGCGGTGCGAAGACGCCGCCCACCAAGCCGACGAGCTGCTGGGTGGCGAAGGTGCCGAGCTGGCCTGCGCCCTGCTCGTAGTAGGTGCCGGCGGTGCCTGCGGCCTGGTTGTAGTAGGTGCCGGCCTTGCCCAGTGCCTGCTCGTTGTCGGTGCCGAACTGACCGATGGCGTGGTTGAGCTGGGTGCCGAACTGGCCGATCTGCTGGATCGGGTTCGGGGGCGGCGGGGTCGGGGCGGCCGAAGCGGCACCGGCGCCGGCGAGCGCGACGATGGCGGCGCCTCCAGCCAGAGCGATCGATCCTGCGATGCGAGTGGTGATGTTAGCCATGATTGGTGTCCCTCCTGGAGCGAAACTCGCTTACAGCAAACATTTGTAGTCCACATTCGGGCGTTGTGCAACCAATTGAGCGAACTTTGCGGAAATATCCATGTAACAGATTTGGATTTGCTGACTGAAAGTATGAGTTGGCCCGCATGTTACCTGATGGGGCTGGTGTGGCACTCGACGGATTCTCCCGGCCGATCGCTTGCATCTGGTTGGCAAGCTATTTGAACTGCGCCGATGACTGTTTCGTTACGTCAATAGAGTGGGCGGCCCGCCGACCGGTGCGCGAGGCTGCGTAGGTACTTGCGGCGAATTAGCTAGCTGAACCGTCAACATCGCGCGGTGGCTATTGGCAGCACCGTCCTGAGCTAGTTCATCGAAGTGCGACAGTAAATCGTTACGCACCGGCTGAGGCAAATCTGCCGGCGTTCACTGTGCCGGCGCCTTCGGGGCGTCGAGTAGTGGTGGGATGCCCTAGCGGTAAGGGTCGCAAACACGTAGGCTATGACTATCTGACCAAAGGAGTCATAGCTATGGCAGTGGCGTTCACTTCTGAGGAGAAGGACCGCATAGCGCGCACATTGGTCGATGCGGCCGAGCGGTTGTTCGGCACGCAGGGCCTCAAGAAGACGTCGTTGGACGAACTCGTCCAGCCGGCGGGGATCGCCAAGGGCAGCTTCTATGCGTTCTTCGACTCGAAGGAGTCGCTCTATCTCGAGGTGATGCTGCGGCGGGCGCCTCTGGTGGGAGCTCGGCTTGCCGAGGCGCTGGGTCGGCCCGTCGATGAGGAGAACCTCGTTCACCTCATGCATGCCATCACCGACGTGCTCGTCGACGATCCCTTCTATCGGAGGCTGCTGAGCCATGGCGACGAACTGACGGCGGTCACCCGCCGCGTCGGGCCCGAGCAGCTCGCGCGCGTCATGCCGCAGATCGTCAGCCCGGTGCTCGACTATCTCGCGGCCGGCCAGCGCGACGGCGTCCTGGTCGACGACATCGCGCCGGAGGCCCTTCTGGGCGTCATACGGACCGTCGGTCTGGTGGTGATGAACCGCGACCGGTTCGGCGCCGGATACGACGACGTGCTCGAGGCGACCATCCGAACACTGGCGAGGGGAATGCTGCGGTGAAGCTATTGGACAAGTACGCGCGCGCTGCCGGCATGAGCGACGAGGCCTGGCGGCGCCACGCCAACCCGTGGAGCGTTTGGACGCGATTCGCGGCCATCCCGCTGATGCTGCTGGCGATCTGGAGCCGCGTCTGGATCGGCGGGTGGGCCCTCGTGCCCGTCGGCGTCGTCGTCCTGTGGCTGTGGTGGAACCCGCATGCGTTCGCGCCCGTCGACAAGCCGGTCGCCTGGTCCTCCCGCGGCATCTACGGCGAGCGGCTGTGGATGCAGGACCGGTCGTGCATGCCGGCGGGTTTCGCTGTCGTCCAAAGAATTTGGGTCGTCGGCGCGGTGGGCGGGGCCGTGCTGCTGATCTGGGGACTCGTGGCACTGCTCATCTGGCCGACGGTGTTCGGCGCCGTCCTCGTGGTCTACGGGCAGCTGTGGCGGATCGACCGGCTGGGCATCTTCTATGACGAGGTCACCGCCGGTCGGTGACCGGACTCTTTTACCTCGTTTCGGCATCGCGTGGGGGAGCGCCGCGCGAGAATGTGTCGATGCGCGAGTTCAGCGAAGAGCGAGCGATCAGCGAAGTCGTGGCACGCCTGGCGGCGCGCTATCCGTCACTTGATCCCGCGCAGATCGCCACCGCGGTTCGGCGCGCACACGAAGGCTTCGCATCGTGCACGGTGCGGGATTTCGTGCCTCTTCTTGTCGAGCGACACGTCCGTGAGGAACTGGATGAAGGCCTGCGGGCCGCCGCGGTCTGAGGCCTCTCCGGTCAGCTCTGTTCAGCCCTCGCAGGCGATGCCGTCGCCATCGCGGTCCTGGGATGCCTTGTAGTCGGGATCACCCTGCGGGATGTTGTACCGACCATCGGCATGGGCTGCCGAACAGTTCTTGTACCCGGATGCCTGCGCGGCGGGGGCGATGGCCACGCCGGCGGAGGTGATCAGGGCAGCAACGATCAACGCACGCAACATTTCGACCTCGGAGAGTTAGCTCGGTTCGGCAATATGCCGATATTGCGAGATTGACGCTACCGTCATCGCCACTGGCCTGTACGTGAATTCGAGAAAAAACAGCGCGATGGTACGAATATATTGCGGGTTGCTGGTTGTGGGTAAAAAGAAAGGCCCGGTTCGAAAACCGGGCCTGTCGTGAAACTCTGGTGCGCGATACTGGGATTGAACCAGTGACCTCTTCCGTGTCAGGGAAGCGCTCTCCCGCTGAGCTAATCGCGCCGGGTTGAAACTTTTGGAGGTGGAGACGGGAATCGAACCCGTGTGCACGGCTTTGCAGGCCGTTGCCTCACCACTCGGCCACTCCACCACTGGGGCTGATGCCATTCGCACCTTCGAGCGGATGACGGGATTCGAACCCGCGACCCTCACCTTGGCAAGGTGATGCGCTACCAACTGCGCTACATCCGCGTTTCGCTTCGGTTGAACTTTGTTCGTCCGTTGCGATGCAAGACATTAGTGCACGAATGCGAGCAGATACAAATCGCGTGAAAACCGCTGGTAAACGGGCTGGTTCGTGGAGGTGACGGCGTCTTGGCCGGTGTTTCGGGCGTTGTGTCCCGTGACTCCTGAGGCGGCGCGGTGGTGGGTTTGGGTGGCCGGGACGGGTGCCGCCCGACGCCGGCGGGGCGCGATTCCCGTTCGGGTCGGGGGACGTGTTAGTGTCTGTCGTCGCACCGATCCGGTCGGTGAGATTCCCCGGTCTCGTAGCTCAGGGGGAGAGCGTCCGCCTCACACGCGGAAGGTCACTGGTTCGATCCCAGTCGGGACCACCACACAATCCCACCGTCACGCGTCGTCGGGCATGACGGTTTCCCACTGCACGAACGGTTCCAGATTCACGCTGGCGGCCAGCTTGATCGAGGCGGCATTGTCCAGCTGGCAGCGGTATTGCGGCTCGAATCCTTGCGTGAGCGCGTAGCGAAACATCTCACGCACCAATGACTTTGCGTGTCCTCGGCCTCGTACGGAGCCTAGGGTCAGCACTCCGATGTCGGCCAACGGAAACACGTCGTCCCACGGATACACGCTGCCGATACTCACAAGACGTCCGCGCTCGTCGAACGCGCCGAACACCGCCCAGTGGTCGAGTTCGACGTACGCGCCGTCCCAGTCCTCTTCGGGGACAGCCGCTTTGAACGACGCAAAGATGTCGGCGTCGCGATCGGTCAGCGGCCGGACGTTGATTGCTCCGGTGTCGCCGAGAATGTCGGCGGCCGCCGATTCTGAGAGATAAAACACATTGTCGGCGCCGTTCAGTACGACGCCCTGGGTGGCCAGTGCGGCTCTGATGTCGGCCTCGGTCGGATTGTCGAGTGCGGCAATGTCATTGGTCAGCACATCGGCGACGGCGGAGCTCACGGCGATCGACACGCGGTCGTCGTCGGCGGTCCGCAGGATGGCGGCGCGTTCGTCGTGCTGCAGGTCCGGGTTGACGTTGATCGTCAGGTTTTTGTTGCGGTGCAACGTTTTTCCGCTGAACGCGGCGGTCCAGTAGTCGGTGATGACCGGCGAGAAGTCGGGCACGGATGAACTCCTGGGGACGCTGGCGGGTTGACCTAGGTAGGTCGCATCCTTCAGAGCCCTCGTCCGTTCGGCAACGCATTTTCTTGCGCCACGCAACCGGGCTGCTACCTTAATGAACATAGTTTTCATTACCGTTAACGGAGCGGGGGATGCGTGATGGCAATGCCGGTGTGGATGGCGTCGCCGCCAGAGGTGCATTCGGCATTGCTCGGCAGCGGTCCGGGTCCGGGCCCACTGCTCGCGGCCGCGGCCCAATGGTCTTCGCTCGCCGCGACCTACACAGCGGTCGCCGAGGAGCTTCGGGCCGTTCTCGCGGCAGCGCATGCGGGAGCATGGCAGGGACCGACGGCAGAGCGATATGTGGCCGCACACGTTCCGTATCTGGAGTGGCTGACCCAGAGTGGCCTGGAAAGCCATGCCCGCGCGGCCCGGCATGAGGCCGTCGCCGGCGCATACAGCGCTGCGTTGGCCACGATGCCCACACTCGCCGAATTGGCCGCCAACCACGCCACGCAGGCCGCGCTGGTGGCCACAAACTTCTTCGGTATCAACACGATTCCCATCGCGGTCACCGAGGCCGACTACGTCCGCATGTGGGTACAGGCCGCCACCTCGATGGCGACGTACGAAGCCGTTTCCGACGTGGCGACGACGTCCGCTCCGCAGTCCACGCCCGCGCCCTCGATCGTCGGGCACGACGACCACGACCACGATCACGACCATGATCACGATCACGATCACGGCCATGATCACGATCACGATCACGGCCACGGCGATCTGGACCCGACCGATCTGGAATGGTGGTTCGAGGTCGGCGCCGAGATGGGCGAGCACCTCGAACTGCTGTGGAACAACCTGCTTTACGATCCGGCCGCGCTGCTGACCAATCTGCCGATGGTGTTGGCGGACGTGACTTTCCATGCGTCGCAGCTGGCTTCGGTGCTGGGTCAGTTCGCCCCGGCACTGATCCAGCCGGCACTCGGCCTGGCGATCGCCAACCTCGGTTGGGTGGCCGGGTTCGCGGGACTGGCCGGTATCCAGGTTCCCCCGGCGGCGATCGGTGCAGAGCCGCTGCCGGCGCCGCAGGAAACGCCCACGCCTGCCGTCGCGACGGCCCCTGCGCCCAGCCCGGCGTCAACGGCGACCTCTGCGTCGGCCCCGGTGAGTGCCTCCGCGTCGGCACCGACCGGCACGGTGTCGTCGCCCGCTGCTCCGGCACCGACCTCGCCGCCGCCCGTGGGAGACCCCGGGTTCCCATATGCGGTCGGTGACGGTTCGGGTATCGGCGCGAGCGCGTGGCTCCAGCGTCAGACGCGCGTCGATGCCGCCGCGTCGGCACGGGCATCCAGGACAGCCCAAGAAGCCTCGGCTGCTGCGGCGTCGGCCCGGCAGGCGCGCCGGCGTCGCGGTCGGCGCAAACAAGAAGGTGACGCTGTCGAATACATGGACCTCGATGTCGCGCCGGAATGGGAATCCGGCGCCTCGGACAGCGGCGCCGGCCCCATGGGGTTCACCGGAGCCGTATCGCGCGCGGGCGGTACGCCAGCGGGATTGACGGCGGTGTCCGGCGACGAGGTGCGCGCGCCGATGCTGCCGAGTACCTGGAGCCCTGACGAGAACGGCTAGGCGGACTCGTTCTTCTCGACCTTGTCGGCCGCGGCCAAAGCGTTCAGCTGGTTCTGCAGCAGCTGCATCGAGGTGCGTGCGTAGATCATCTGGCTGGTGATCGCCATCTGCGCGCGGCCGCGGCCCAGGAAGGTGACGAACCAGGTGAACAGTGTCGTCACCCGGTTCTTGTAGCCGACCAGATAGACCAGGTGCAGCACCAGCCACGACAGCCACGCGAACGGTCCGGCGAATTCCAGCTTCTTCTTGGTCAGCGGCACCGGCACCTGGGCGACCGCGTCGAACCGCGACACGGTCGCCATGCTGCCCTTGTCCCAGTACTTGAAGGGCTCGCGGTTGGCGGGGTCGTCATGGCCGGCCAGGGACCGCTTGATGATGTCGGCGGCGTAGGTGGCGCCCTGGATCGCACCCTGCGCCATGCCCGGCACGCCTGGGACGGCCATGAGATCACCGATGACGAAGACGTTCGGGTGCCCCTTGACCGTGAGGTCGGGCTCGACCACGACGCGGCCGGCCCGGTCGGTCTCGGTGCCGTCGGACTGCTCGGCGATGAGCTTGCCCAGCGGGCTCGCCTGCACACCGGCCGACCACACCTTGCAGGCGCAGTCGATGCGGCGCTCGGTGCCGTCCTTGTCCTTGACGGTGATGCCCTTGTAGTCGACGTCGCTGACCATCGCGTTGAGCTGGATCTCGACGCCGAGTTTCTCCAGGCGCTTCTGCGCCTTGGCGCCGAGCTTGGGACCCATCGGGGGCAGCACCGCAGGCGCGGCGTCCAGCAGGATCACGCGGCAGTCCTGCGGCTTGATGCTGCGGAACGCGCCGGCCAGGGTGCGTTCGGCAAGCTCGGCGATCTGTCCGGCCAGTTCGACACCGGTGGGCCCGGCGCCGACCACGACGAACGTCAGCCGGCGGTCGCGTTCTGCCGGGTCGGTGACCACCTCGGCGGCCTCGAATGCGCCCAGGATGCGGCCGCGCAGTTCGAGGGCGTCGTCGATGGTCTTCATGCCTGGCGCGAACGTCGCGAAGTGGTCGTTGCCGAAGTAGGACTGCTGGGCGCCGGCCGCGACGATCAGGCTGTCGTACGGCGTGACCGTCTCCTGCGACATGAGCTTGGAGGTGACGGTCTGCGCCTTCAGGTCGATGTGCTCGACCTCGCCGAGGCGGACGGTGACGTTCTTCTGCTTACGCAGGACCAGCCGCGTCGTCGGCGCGATCTCGCCTTCGGACAAGATGCCCGTGGCGACCTGGTAGAGCAATGGCTGGAAGAGATGGGTCGTCGTGCGCGAGATCAAGGTGATGTCGACGTCGGCGCGTTTGAGGGCCTTGGCGGCCTGCAGGCCACCGAATCCCGATCCGATGACGACGACGCGATGACGCTGGGACGCGATGGTCATGTGGCTCCTTCGGGCGCAACGTAGGACCGAACGACAGGGCAAACATACTGGCAATCGCTCCGCCATGGGTGACAACTGGAGGCCGGGCGTCAGCGCCCGGCTGCCGGCAACTCGATCCCCATCTGCTGCAAGGCTTTTCGCATGGAGCTGTCGCCGCGGTCCAGATAGCCGCTCAGCTGGTCGAGCGACGCGTCCGCGGTGCCCGGCGTCATCATCGTGCAGACGCGGGCGAACGACCGGAAGTTGTCGATGCTGTCCTGCAACGACGAGTTGACGTCCGCGTTGGGCGTCGGCAGGTTCTTGCCGAGATCGTCCAGAGTGCCTTGCAGTTTTGTGCAATCCCGCGACATGGCGACGAAGTCGTGCGCGGTCATTGCTTCCCCGACCGTGCCGAGCGTGCCGCCCAGGCTGGACACCGAATCGGTGATGGGACGTTGCCACGTGAGGTCGCCCGGCGCGCCGGCCTGGCCCGGCACGGTCTGTGTGCAGGCGCTGAGCAGTGCACCTGCCACTGCCAGTACCGCAACTCGACGCATACAGCCAGCGTAGGCGAGTTGGTGGTCGCGTGAGAGTCTGGCTGCATGAGGCGCACAGTGTTCGCGATGGCGTCGGTGCTGGTCGTTGCGGCGGTTGCGGCGTGCAGCTCGCCGCCGGACGAATCCACACCGAAGGCACTGACGGTGTGCAGCACCGGCGACTATCGCCCGTTCACCTACCGTGACGCCGCCGGTGAGTGGAGCGGTATGGACATCGATCTGGTCCGGGATTTCGCTCGGGAATCCGGCGTGGAGCTGCATCTGGTGCCCACCACCTGGCCGACGCTCATGGCGGACCTCGGGCACAAATGTGAGCTGGCAGTCGGGGGTATCAGCATCACCGCCGACCGCGCCGCCAAGGCGCTGTTCTCCGAGCCGTATCTGCGCGATGGCAAGGCGGCGATCGTGCGGTGCGCCGATGCCGCGAAGTACCGCTCGCTGCCCGATATCGATCGCGGGGGAGTGCGGGTTGTCGTCAATCCGGGTGGTACCAATGAACAATTCGACCGCGCCAATCTGCACCACGCGAGCATCGTCGAATACCCGGACAACAACACCATTTTCGATCAGGTCATCGAGGGCAAGGCCGACGTCATGATCACCGACGGCAGTGAAGTTCGTTGGCAGGTCACGCAACATCCGCAGTTGTGCGCGGTATCGACCGACCAGCCGTTCACCGTCGCGCAGAAGGCCTACCTGATGCCCAAGGATGCAGTGTCGCTGCAGCAGCGAATCAACAAGTGGCTCAGCACTATTCAAGGTGATGGCAGCTACTCGGCCGTCAGCCGGAAATGGCTGGGTGCGAACATCGGGCCGAAGTAGACGGCCTAGCGCAGCGCGCCGTTGATGACCGGCTTGTCGATGATGCCCATCTCCACACCCCATTTGGTGGCGATCTCCCGGTATTCACCGGTCTGCATCAGGTGTTTGAGCGCCGCCTGCAACGCGGCGGCGAGCGACGAGCCCTTGGCCACCGGCCACCCGTAGGGTTGCGCATCGACGATGCCGCCGGCCGCTTCCAGCTTGCCGCCGCTGAGTTTGATCGCGTAGCCGGTGACGGGCGAGTCGGCCGCCATGGCGTCGACGGTGCCGGCGAGCAGTGCCGCGGTGACGCCGTCCTGGCCGGCGATCGGGACGATCTCGATGGGTGCCACGCCGGCCGCCACGCATGCCGCGCTGCGGGCCGGCAGGTGGTCGGTCTCCTCGACCGAGCCCAGATGCACGCCCACCCGTAATCCGCACGCCGCGTTGGGATCCACGCTCGATCCGGTCCGCCGCGCCCACAGCACACCGGCCTTGAAGTAGGTCACGAAGTCGGCTGACTTCTCGCGCTGTTTGGTGTCGGTGGTCGAGGACGCCCCGACCGAGATGATGCCGTCGTGCACCGAAGCGACGATCTTGGAGATGCCGATCTCCCGGAACTCCGGTTCGAGCCCGAGGACCCGGCTCACCGCCGTCATCAGATCGACGTCGAAACCGGTGAACTTCCCGTCGGTGCCCTTGAATTCGTTTGGTGCATAAGGAATGTTGACTCCGACGACCAGTCGGCCCGAATCCTTGAGATCGGCAGGTAGTTTGGCGGCAATCGACGGCACCGAACCCGACGGCCCGACCTGGTATTGCCGGGACCAGTAGAGCCACGCGGTTCCCGCACCGGCGGCCAGCACGATCACCGCACCGACCGCGATGACGATCCGCCGGGTGCGGCGCTTCGGTTCGTCGGTCTGCACCGCATGGCGTCCCGAGCCCGTGCGCGGGCCGGTGCGGCCCGAAACGCGGACCTGCGCACTCAGTGCGGCGCGGGCGTCCGCGGCGAGTTCACCGGCGTGCTGGTAGCGCTTGCCGGGTTTCTTGGCCATGCCTTTGGCGATCACGTCGTCGAATGCGACGAGTCGCCGATCGACGTCGGACGGCTTCGGGGCCGGAGCGCTGACGTGCCCGGCGATCTGGTGCTCGAGACTGTCGGCCGGATACGGCCGCCGACCGGTGAGGCATTCATACAGCACGCAGGTCAGTGCGTAGATGTCCGAGCGCGGGTCGGCCTGGCCGCCCTCGAACCGCTCGGGCGCCATGTACGCCAAGGTGCCGAGAGTGCTTCCGGCCGTGGTCAATCCGTGCTCACCTGCGGTGCGGGCGAGGCCGAAGTCGATCAGGTAGGCGAAGTCGTGGTCGGTCACCAGGATGTTGGAGGGCTTGATGTCCCGGTGGATCAACCCGGTCCCATGGGCTGCGTCCAGGGCCGCGGCGATCTGCTCGATGATTCGGACGGAGAAGTCGGGGCTTGGGCGGTGCTCGGTGTCGGCCAGGATTTCGGCGAGGGTGCGGCCTTCGATGAGCCGCATGTCCAGGTAGAGCTGACTGTCGATCTCGCCGAAACCATGAATGGGGACGACGTGCGGCTCGTTGAGGCCCGCGGCGGCCTGGGACTCGCGCTTGAACCGTTCCTGGAACACGGGGTCCTTGGCGAGGTGTGGCGGCAGCACCTTGAGCGCGACGGTGCGCTGGGTGTTGGTGTCATAGGCGATGTACACCTCGCCCATGCCGCCGCGGCCTATCAGTTCGCGCAGCTCGTACTGCCCGAATCGTGTCGGCTCCACCCAGCACTCCTTGGCGTGTCAGTTTCGTGTGAAAGCTACAACACCTGGTCAGCAGTGGCCGGGTGAATCACAGTCAGGTGGTCTGGCGGGAGTCGGTGAGGACAGCTAGAAACTCCTTGCGGTTCGAACATATGTTCGATACAATTGGGCATGGGAATCGCACCGGATCTCAACCCACTTGTCGATCACCTTCGTGGCGTGGTCATCCCCGACAACATGGCCGGAGATGCTGCCCTCGCGACAGCGCGGCAGCTGATCACGATCCGCAACATCGCCGATCATCTGGTCGCGACGATGACGGGGGTGCTGGACCGCTGCGGGGCGGCGGCTGCGCAGGGCCGGACGCCGCGGGAGTTGTTGATGGCGTTGGGGTGTGCGCCGTCGGTGGCGCAGCGGCTGGTGCGTGTCGGTGGTGCGTTGCCGATGTTGCCGACCCTGGCGGCGCATGCCGTCGACGGGGTGATCTCGGGGGAGCATGTCGATGCGATCGTCAAAGGCATCAACCACATTCAGGCCCGCGCACCCGGACCCGTGGACGAGCAGGCCCGGTTTGCGCAGGTGACCGATCTGTTGGGGCAGTTCTTCTCCGGCGCCACCCCGCCGACATCGGCAACCGCGCACGGCGGTTGGGGAACCGGCTCGCTGCGAGTGAGGGTGGGTTGCCCGCGGCGGAGGATCGGTCGATCAACACCGCCGACCACCGCGTCACCAGCGACGGGCGGGTGCAGATCCGCGCGGACCTGGACGCCGAAGTCGGTGCCAAGTACATCGCGGCGATGGAACAAGGATCCGCGCCGCGGCCCGAACCCGACGGCAGCCCCGATGTGCGCTCGGCGGGGCGTCGACGCGCTGATGCGTTGGAGGCGGTGTTGGATATCGCGGCCCGCGGCGGCGAGATAGCCTCGGCGCCGCGGACGCAGCTGCTGCTGACCGTCCCGGCGGATGCTCCGGATTTGGCCACGCTGGAGTTCATCGGGTCGATCAGCACCCTGACCCTGGACCGATTGTCCTGCGACACGACGGTCACCACCATGGTCGTGGACGGCGAACGGGTGCCGCTGGATATGGGGCGGGAGAAACGCCTGTTCCCGCCACAGCTACGCAAAGCGCTGTATCTGCGGGATCAGTGCTGCATCAAATGCGGCGCCCCACCCGGACGCACCCACGCCCACCACATCATCCACTGGACCCACCACGGTGAGACATCACTAGCCAACGGGTGTCTGCTGTGCCCGGCGTGTCACGCCAACATCCACCACGACGGCTGGGACGTCGTCATGGGACTGGACAAACACCCCTGGCTCATCCCACCGGCCACCGTCGACCCACACCGCACACCGATACCCGCCCACAACCGCCGCACCATGCACCTCGACCACGTGGCCGCCTAACACCTAAAGCACTGCGCACCTTGACAACTCAACAGTGACAACGCACCGCGGGCCTGCTGCTTCAACAGCGGGATGGGAGCAGCAGGCCCGCACCCGGAAGGCCGCCCGGGCGCTCAGACTGCGCGCAGGTAGCGCTGCGCGATCACGCGCTGCGCGACCCGTGAGACCGGAGCTCCGAGTCGGCTCCACCAGAGCGCCGGCCGCGAGAACGCCGTCGCCTCGGCGAAGACCGCGCCGCTGGCCGGGTCGAAGCGCACGCTGAACAGCTCCTCGCCGGACTCCGGGTGACCTGGCAGCGTCCCGTACGCGAACCCGCGCCGGTCGGGTTCGTCGACGACGTACACCACGCGGCACGGCACCTGCACAGGCCCGAGGCGGCCCAGCATGTCGGTACCCGCTGCGGCGCTGACGGTGGTCGCCTCCACCCGCATGCCGACACCTCGTTGCATTTCCCACCGCAGGACCGCGGCGGCCGCCTCGTCGAATCGTGCTCGACCCGAACCGATCTGGGCCTCCGCGTGCACGTGGTGGTAGCCGTCCGGCAGTTCGCCTGCGGTCGCCCCGACGTCGGGGTAGGTGAATGCCAGCCCGGCCAGGTCGCTCAGTCGCATAGGGCCACCTTGCCACCGTGATAAGAGAAACAGGTGGATAAGCATGCCGGTGGAGGATTCAACCCGCCCAAACCGACCACCCAGGGCGGCCCCGACTACGGCAGGTTCGTCGAATCCGTCCGCATGGCCGGCGACCACGCCCGCGGTGCCGACGCGCCCGACGATGTCATCACCCAGGCCGCGAACCTCATCGAACAGGCCAATGCCCTGCTGGCGCCGTACCGCGCCGACGAGTGGCACTCACCGTCGGGCCGCCGCCTCGACCTGCCCAACCGCGGCAACGTCCTGAACGTGCCGTCGGACCTCAAGGTCACCGATGACGGCCGGATCGCCGGTCCCGTCCGCTTCCGGCGCTTTCATCTGGGCCGCAACGGCGCCGCGCACGGCGGGTCCATCGGGCTGCTGTTCGACTCGGTGCTGGGGCATGCCGCCTACCGGCTCACCGACAGCCCGTTCCAGCGCACCGCCTACCTGCACATCAACTATCGGCAGATCGTCCCGGTCGAAAAAGACCTGCGCGCCACGGCGACGCTGGAGCGCGTCGAGGGCCGCAAGATATTCATCACCGGCGCGCTGCTGGACGGTGACACGGTGCTCGCCGACGCCGAGGCCCTCTTCGTCAAGCTCAAGCCGGGTCAGCCTTGAGGCGGCGCTGGCCCGCGAAGCGATGACCGGTGCCGATAGCATGGTCGCGATCGTCACCTAACCAGTAGGAGTGTCTCGATGACCGCCGTCGCCAGCCCCGCACCAGCAGCCCCGATCCGGGTCGCTGCCGGGACTACCGCCGGCGCCGCGGTCCGTGAGGCCGGGCTGCCGCAGCGTGGCGAGGTCGACGCCATCGTCGTGGTCAAGGACGCCGACGGCCGCCTGCGCGACCTATCCTGGACCCCGGACGTCGACGTGGAGGTCATTCCGGTCGCCGCGAACACCGAGGACGGCCGCAGCGTCATCCGCCACTCGTGCGCCCACGTGCTGGCCCAGGCGGTACAGGACCTGTTCCCGGAGGCCAAGCTCGGCATCGGCCCGCCGATCACCGACGGCTTCTACTACGACTTCGACGTCGCCGAGCCGTTCACGCCGGATGATCTGGCCAAGCTCGAGAAGCGCATGCAGAAGATCATCAAGGATGGTCAGCTGTTCGACCGTCGCGTGTACGAGTCCAAGGAGCAGGCCCGCGAAGAGTTGGCCAAGGAGCCGTACAAGCTCGAACTGGTCGACGACAAGTCCGGCGACGCCGACATCATGGAGGTCGGCGGCGACGAGCTGACGGCCTACGACAACCTCAATCCCCGCACCCGCGAACGGGTTTGGGGCGACCTGTGCCGTGGCCCGCACATCCCGACCACCAAGCACATCCCGGCGTTCAAGCTCACCCGCAGCAGCGCCGCGTACTGGCGCGGCGACCAGAAGAACGCCAGCCTGCAGCGTGTCTACGGCACCGCCTGGGAGTCGCAGGAGGCCCTCGATAAGCACCTCGAGCTGATCGAGGAGGCGCTGCGCCGCGACCACCGCAAGCTGGGCGTGGAGCTGGACCTGTTCAGCTTCCCCGACGAGCTGGGCTCGGGCCTGCCGGTGTTCCACCCGAAGGGCGGCATCGTGCGCCGCGAGCTGGAGGACTACTCGCGCCGCAAGCACCAGGAAGCCGGCTACGAGTTCGTCAACACCCCGCACATCACCAAAGAGCAGCTGTACATCACCTCGGGGCACCTGGAGTGGTACGCCGACGGCATGTACCCCCCGATGCACATCGATGCGGAGTTCAACGAGGACGGCACGCTGCGCAAGCCGGGGCAGAACTACTACCTCAAGCCCATGAACTGCCCCATGCACCACCTGATCTTTCGGTCGCGGGGGCGGTCGTACCGCGAGCTGCCGCTGCGGCTGTTCGAGTTCGGCAGCGTGTACCGGTACGAGAAGTCGGGCGTCGTCCACGGTCTGACCCGCGTGCGCGGCATGACGCAGGACGATGCGCACATCTACGTCACCCGTGAACAGATGCGCGACGAGCTGACCACGCTGCTGCAGTTCGTGCTGGATCTGCTGAGCGACTACGGCCTCGACGACTACTACCTGGAGCTGTCCACCAAGGACCCCGACAAGTACGTCGGCTCGGACGAGCTGTGGGAAGAGGCCACCGAGACCCTGCGCGAGGTCGCCGAGGCCTCCGGTCTGGACCTGGTGCCCGACCCGGGTGGCGCGGCGTTCTACGGCCCGAAGATCTCCGTCCAGGTCAAGGACGCGCTGGGCCGCAGCTGGCAGATGTCGACCATCCAGCTGGACTTCAACATGCCCGACCGGTTCGAGCTGGAGTACACCTCGGCTGACGGCAGCCGGCAGCGGCCGGTGCTGATCCACCGCGCCCTGTTCGGGTCCATCGAGCGGTTCTTCGGCGTGCTCACCGAGCACTACGCCGGCGCGTTCCCGGCCTGGCTGGCCCCGGTGCAGGTCGTCGGCATCCCCGTCGCCGACGCGCACCTGGACTACCTGTACGACGTTGCGGCGCAACTGAAGTCGCGCGGCATTCGGGTCGAGGTCGACGGCAGCGATGACCGGATGGCGAAGAAGATCGTCAACCACACCAATCAGAAGGTGCCGTTCATGCTGCTGGCGGGGGACAGGGACGCAGCCAGCGAGTCCATTTCCTTCCGGTTCGGTGACCGTACCCAGGTCAACGGTGTCCCGGTGGCCGAGGCCGTCGACCTCATCGCCGGTTGGATCGCGCGCCGCGAAAACGCTTTCCCGACCGCAGATTTGGTGAACGAGGCGCGGGGCGCACAGGCGTGACCGAGGATCGGAGCATCGTGGACCCCGGCGTCGGAGACGCCATCGTGGACCGGGGTGTCGGTGACGTCGACTACCTGCAGCGGCTGTGGACGCCGCACCGGATGAGCTACATCGTCGACGCTCCGATGAAGGGCGGCGAGGGCACGTCCGCGGGCTCGAAGCAGCCCTTCATCGACATTCCCACGATGTCCGACGAGGAAGGCCTCATCGTTGCGCGCGGCGAGCAGGTCTACGCGGTGCTCAACCTGTACCCGTACAACCCGGGACACCTCATGGTCGTGCCCTACCGCAAGGTGTCGGAGCTCGAGGACCTCACCGAGGCCGAGAGCAGCGAGCTGATGGCGTTCACCCAGAAGGCAATTCGCGTGATGAAGGCCATCTCGAACCCGCACGCCTTCAACGTCGGGCTCAACCTGGGCACGTCGGCGGGCGGCTCGCTGGCCGATCACCTGCACATGCACGTGGTGCCGCGCTGGGGCGGCGACGCCAACTTCATCACCGTCATCGGTGGCACCAAGGTGATCCCGCAGCTCCTGCGTGACACCCGCAAGCTGCTGGCCGACGAGTGGGCGGCGCAGGATCAGAAAGCGAAGCCGTGAGCGACTTCTACCTCCTGACCCGCGCGGCCTACACCAAGCTGAGCCGCCCGCTGGCCCGGGGAGCGCTGCGCATCGGGCTGACGCCGGACAGTGTCACCGTCCTCGGCACCACCGCGTCGGTCGTCGGCGCGCTGACGCTGTTCCCGACGGGGCACCTCTGGTACGGCGCCCTGGTGGTCTGGTTCTTCGTGCTCGCCGACATGCTCGACGGCGCCATGGCCCGCGAACGCGGCTACGGCACGCGGCTGGGCGCGGTGCTCGACGCGACCTGCGACCGCATCGGTGACGGCGCGGTGTTCTGCGGCCTGCTGTGGTGGATCGCGTTCGAGATGCACGACAAGCCGCTGGTCATTGCCACGTTGATCTGCCTGGTCACCTCGCAGGTCATCTCGTACATCAAGGCCCGCGCCGAGGCCAGCGGACTGAACGCCGACGGCGGCTTCATCGAACGCCCGGAGCGGCTGATCATCGTCCTGGTCGGCGCCGGTTTCTCGGATCTGCCGATCCATCCGCTGCCGCTGGCGCTGCCCATCGCGATGTGGCTGCTGGCGGTCGCCAGCATCATCACGCTGGGCCAACGTCTCGCCTCGGTGCGCCGTTCGCCGGGCGCCGACGAGCCGCTGCCGTCGAGTTCGCCGTCGAAGGAGCAGCAATGAGCGTCCCCACCGGCGGTGTGCCGTCCTTCGGGGGTTTCGACGTCCCGATGGGCGAGCAGCTCAAGGACCTCGGCTACGCCGCGGGGTGGGGGCTGATCCGGACCATGCCGGAGTTCGCCGCCCGCAACATGTTCGACGCGGGCGCGCTGTATGCGGCGCGCGGCGGCGGTCCCGAGCAGCTGCGTAAGAATCTGGCCCGGGTGCTGGGTGTGCGGCCGGCCAAGGTGCCCGGCCGCATCATCCGCGCCTCGCTGGCGTCGTACGCCCGGTATTGGCGGGAGGCCTTCCGGCTGCCGTCGATGAACCAGCGCACCCTCGGCGAGCGGCTTCGACACTGCCTGGTCGGCACCGAACACATCGCACGCGGGCTCGAAAACGGCAAGGGCGTCATCCTGGCGGTGCCGCACAGCGGCAACTGGGACATGGCCGGCGTCTCGGTGGTGCACCAGTACGGCAAGTTCACCACCGTCGCCGAGCGGCTCAAGCCCGAGTCGCTGTACAACCGCTTCGTCGAGTACCGCGAATCGCTGGGGTTCGAGATCCTGCCGCTGACCGGAGGAGTCCGCCCGCCGTTCGACGTCCTGACCGAGCGGCTGCAGGAGGGCCGCATCGTCTGCCTCATGGCGGACCGGGACCTGTCGCGAAATGGCGTGCAGGTCAACCTTTTCGGCGAGCCGACTCGTATGCCGGCCGGTGCGGCCAAGCTGGCCGTCACCACCGGTGCGACGCTGCTGACCGTGCACTGCTGGAACAAACCCAACGACTGGCAGTTCGATGTCTCGGCGCCGCTCGACACGTCCAGCGGCGACGTCGCGGCCATCACCCAGGACCTTGCCACCCGCTTCGAGGCGGGCATCGCCGCGCACCCCACCGACTGGCACATGCTGCAGCCGCAGTGGCTGGCCGACTTGTCCGAGGAACGTCGGGCCCGGTTGGCCGGGAACGACTGATGCGCATCGGCATGGTGTGCCCGTACTCGTTCGACGTACCGGGCGGCGTTCAGGCACACGTGCTGCAACTGGCCGAGGTGATGCGCGGCTACGGCCACGAGGTCAGTGTGCTGGCGCCGTCGTCGGCCGAGACGCACGCCGACCTGCCCGACTACGTCGTCTCCGGCGGCAAGGCCGTGCCCATCCCGTACAACGGGTCCGTGGCGCGGCTGCGATTCGGTCCGGCCACCCGGCGGATGGTCAAGCGCTGGATCGTCGAGGGCGACTTCGACGTGCTGCACCTGCATGAGCCCAACGCGCCCAGCCTGTCGCTCCTGGCGCTGATGGTGGCCAACGGCCCGATCGTCGCGACGTTTCACACGTCGACCACGAAGTCGTTGACGCTCAACGTCTTTCAGGGGATTCTGCGGCCCTGGAACGAGAAGATCATGGGCCGCATCGCGGTGTCCGATCTGGCCCGGCGCTGGCAGATGGAGGCCCTGGGCTCGGACGCTGTCGAGATTCCCAACGGAGTCGACGTGTCGGCGTTCGACAACGCGCCGCTGCTGCCCGGCTATCCGCGGCCCGGCCGCACGGTGCTGTTCCTCGGCCGGTTCGACGAGCCGCGCAAGGGCATGCAGGTCCTCGTCGGGGCGCTGCCCAAACTGGTGGCGGCCTGTCCCGACGTCGAGGTGCTGATCGTCGGCCGCGGCGACGAGGAGGCGCTCAAGGAGACCGTCGGCGAGCATGCGGGACACCTGCGCTTCCTCGGCCTGGTCGATGACGCCGAGAAGGCCTCGGCCATGCGCAGCGCCGACGTCTACTGCGCCCCGAACACCGGCGGTGAGAGCTTCGGCATCGTGCTGGTCGAGGCGATGGCCGCGGGCACGCCCGTGGTGGCCAGCGACCTGGACGCCTTCCGGCGCGTGCTCAACCAGGGCGAGGCGGGCCGGCTGGTGCCGGTCGACGACGCCGAGGCCCTCGGTGAAGCGCTGGTCGAGATGCTGTCGAACGACGACGCCCGCCGCCGGTACGCCGAGGCGGCCACGCAAGCGGTGCGCCGCTACGACTGGTCGGTGGTCGCGCAGCAGATCATGCTGGTCTACGAGACCGTGGCCGGGTCGGGGACGAAGGTCCGGGTGGAGGCCTGATGAGCTGGCTGCTGATCGTCGCGCTGGTCTGGCTGGCGCTGACGGTGCTGATCACCGTGGTGTGGGCCTACCAGACCGCGCACCGGTTGGACCGGCTGCACGTGCGCTACGACCTGTCGTGGCAGGCCCTGGACGGGGCGCTGGCCCGGCGCGCGGTGGTCGCGCGGGCCGTCGCCGCCGACGCCTACGGGTCCCGGCCGGCGGGCCGCCGCCTGGCCGCACTGGCGGACGATGCCGAACGGGCACCCCGCGCGGCCCGCGAGGCCGCCGAGAACGAACTGTCCGCGGCCCTGGCGCAGGTCGACCCGGCGTCCATCCCGGTGACGCTGGTCGCCGAACTCGCCGATGCCGAGGCCCGGGTACTGCTGGCCCGCCGCTTCCACAACGACGCCGTCCGCGACACCCTCGCGCTGCGCGAGCGCACCCTGGTGCGCTGGTTGCACCTGGGCGGAACCGCGGCCATGCCAACGTATTTCGAGATCGTCGAGCGGGCGTCGCGGCACGAGCCCGGCGCGGTGGGACGACGGACGTCGGCCCGCGTCGTGCTGCTGGACCAGGACGGGCAGGTGCTGCTGTTCTGCGGCAGCGACCCGGCCGCCGACCCGCTGATGGCGCCGCGGTGGTGGTTCACCGTCGGGGGAGCGGTCGAACCGGACGAGTCGCTGCCCGACGCGGCCGCCCGGGAGATGGCCGAGGAGACCGGGCTGAAGGTCGACCCGGCCGAGTTGATCGGCCCGGTGTGGCGTCGTGAGGCGATGTTCGAGTTCAACGGGTCTGTGATCCGCAGCGAGGAGTTCTTCTTCGTGTACCGCACCTCACGGTTCGAGCCGGTGACCACCGGCCACACCACCGTGGAGCGGCAGTCGATTCACGCGCACCGTTGGTGCGACGCCGCGGTCATCGCCCGGCTGGCCGCCGATGGTGAGACTGTCTATCCATTGCAGCTCGGTGAATACCTTTCCCTCGCAGGCGAATTGGCCGACGGGAAGGTTCCGGCGGCCACGGCCGGCACGGCGCCGCAGACCATCCGCTGACCTGCGCGGATAACCGATTTGGTACGGCCACTAGACTTGGCGGGTACCAAATTCTTGAGGGAGATTGCAGTGGATACCGCAGCGGATAACAGCGGTCAGACGGGCACCGCCCGGGTCAAGCGCGGCATGGCCGAGATGCTGAAGGGCGGCGTCATCATGGACGTCGTCACACCGGAGCAGGCACGTATCGCCGAAGGCTCAGGCGCCGTAGCCGTCATGGCGCTCGAGCGCGTACCCGCCGATATCCGCGCGCAGGGAGGCGTCTCGCGGATGAGCGACCCGGACATGATCGAGGGCATCATCGACGCCGTCACCATCCCGGTGATGGCCAAGGCCCGCATCGGCCACTTCGTCGAGGCGCAGATTCTGCAGAGCCTCGGTGTGGACTACATCGACGAGTCCGAGGTGCTGACCCCGGCCGACTACACCCACCACATCGACAAGTGGAAGTTCACCGTGCCGTTCGTCTGCGGCGCCACGAACCTGGGCGAGGCCCTGCGTCGCATCAACGAGGGCGCGGCGATGATCCGCTCCAAGGGTGAGGCCGGCACCGGTGACGTCTCCAACGCCACCACCCACATGCGCAAGATCGGCGGCGAGATCCGTCGGCTGACGTCGCTGTCGGAGGACGAACTGTACGTCGCCGCAAAGGAATTGCAGGCGCCGTACGAGCTGGTGGTCGAGGTCGCGCGGGCCGGCAAGCTGCCCGTGACGCTGTTCACCGCCGGTGGCATCGCCACCCCGGCCGACGCCGCGATGATGATGCAGCTGGGCGCCGAGGGTGTGTTCGTCGGTTCGGGCATCTTCAAGTCCGGCGACCCGGCGGCCCGCGCCGCGGCCATCGTCAAGGCTACGACGTTCTACGACGACCCCGACACGCTGGCCAAGGTGTCGCGCGGTCTGGGCGAGGCCATGGTCGGCATCAACGTGGAGGATGTGCCGGAGCCTCATCGGCTCGCCGAGCGGGGCTGGTAAAACCAACAGGTGGCAATCGAGCAGATACTCGATCTCGAGCAACTCGAGGTCAACATCTACCGCGGCAGTGTCTTCAGCCCGGAATCGGGTTTCCTGCAGCGTACTTTCGGTGGCCACGTAGCCGGTCAGTCGTTGGTGTCCGCGGTGCGCACCGTGGAACCGAAGTACCAGGTGCACTCGCTGCACGGGTACTTCCTGCGTCCCGGTGACGCCCGCGCACCGACGGTGTACATGGTGGAGCGCATTCGCGACGGTGGGTCGTTCTGCACCCGCCGCGTGAGTGCCATCCAGCATGGCGAGACCATCTTCTCGATGTCGGCGTCGTTCCAGACCGACCAGACCGGTATCGAGCACCAGGACGCCATGCCGGTGCCGCCGCCGCCCGACCTGTCGAAGGGGTTCCGGTCTGCCGGGGCGTTCGACGACGCCGGGTTCGCCCAGTTCGCCGAGTGGGACGTGCGCATCGTGCCGCGCGACCAGGTGGCCCGGGTGCCCGGCAAGGCGTCGCAGCAGCAGGTCTGGTTCCGGCACCGCGACCCGCTGCCCGACGACCACGTCCTGCACATCTGCGCCCTGGCCTACATGAGCGACCTGACGCTACTGGGTTCGGCGCAGGTGAATCACCTTGAGGTACGCAAACATATGAACATCGCCTCGCTGGACCACGCCATGTGGTTCATGCGGCCCTTCCGAGCTGACGAATGGCTGCTGTACGACCAGTCGTCACCGTCGGCGACCGGCGGCCGGGCCCTGACCCAGGGCAAGATTTTCAACCAGTACGGCGAGATGGTGGCCGCTGTGATGCAGGAGGGACTGACCCGCTACAACCGCGGCTTCGTCCCACCGGCGGAGTGAGCCCGCACGTCGGTGTCCTGGCCTTGCAGGGGGACACCCGAGAGCATCTGGCCGCCCTGCGCGAGGCGGGCGCCGAGGTGTCCACGGTCCGGCGCCTCACGGAGCTGAATACCGTTGACGCCCTGGTGATCCCGGGCGGCGAATCCACCGCGATGAGTCACCTGCTGCGTGAGCTGGAGCTGCTGGAGCCGCTGCGCGAGCGGCTGGCCGCGGGGATGCCGTGCTACGGATCGTGCGCCGGCATGATCCTGCTCGCCACCGAGATCAATGACGCGGGTGTGCCGGGCCGCGAGGCCCTGCCGCTACGCGGGATCGATATGACGGTGCGGCGCAACGCCTTCGGTCGTCAGGTCGACTCGTTCGAAGACGACCTCGACTTCGTCGGCCTCGACGACCCCGTCCACGCGGTGTTCATCCGGGCGCCCTGGGTCGAGCGCGTCGGACCCGACGTCGAGGTCCTGGCCCGCGCGGCCGGACATCCCGTCGCCGTCCGTCAGGGCCGCATGCTCGCGACCTCGTTCCATCCCGAGGTCACCGGCGACCGGCGCATCCACAAGCTCTTCGTCGACTCGCTCTGATCGCGCCAGCCACACGCGCAGGCGCTCGTAGATCCGTTCGTCGTTGAGCAGCGTGAAGTGGTGCGCCTCGGGCAGGTGCAGGCGATTCTCGCGGTCAAACCCCATGTCGCGCTTGCGGCTTCGGCCTTGCGCGCTGCGCACCTGCACGAGTCCGTCGCCCAGTACCCAGCCGATCGGGTTGGCCGGCGTGCGGGCCAGGGTCGCGGTGACGCAGTAGTACGACACCCCGTCGAGCAGCGGCACGTCGATCGGCGGTTCCGCGCGCAAGGCGTCAGGTTCGCGATCGCGCCAGTCGCGTTCGTCGAGTGAACCGAAGCGCAGATCGCGAATCCCGGTGCTGCGCCGGCGCAGCAGGCTGCCGAACGGGCGCGTCTCGGGCAGTGCGCTGAGCGCCGCCGACCCGTAGTGCACGACCTTCTCCAGCGGTGCGCCGGTGTGCGGCGTGCCCAGAGTCACGACGGTGCGCACCCGATTCACCCACGACGCGCCGGGCATCGCGCAGGCCGACCGGATGACCAAGCCGCCCATCGAATGGCCGACCAGCGAGATCGACGTCACCGGCTCCGGCCAGGCGGCCACCAGCTGGTCCAGCAGTTCGGAGAGCAGCACGCCGTTGTCGGAGATGTGCAGGCCGGTGTTGTAGCGAATCTCGACTCCGGTGATGCCGATGTCGGCCCCGAGGCGCTGGCCGTAGGTCGGCCTCTTGCCGAGCGCCCAGAAGGCCTCGGTCTCGACCAGGCCGTGGACGAACACCACGATGTCGCCCGTGGCAGCGGGGTAGGCGGCGCGCAGGCTGTCGGTGTCGAGGTCGACCGGCCGGCCGCCGACGCGCACCGACATCGTCGTCGCCAGGACGGAACCCTGCTCGTGGAGCTTGTCGCCGATCAACCCCTGCAGCACCGCGAGGACGCGCGCGCCGCCGGCCTGATCGGACAGCTTGCCGGCGGCCTGGTCGTGCACCGCCTTGCCGGCGATGGGCGCCGCCGTCGTGGCCACGTGACTGATGGTGGAGTAGACGCCGTCGGTGATGGCGTCGTAGACGACCTTCACGGGCTTGGCGGCCGGGCCGACACCGAGGCCCACCAGCCGGAACACCCGCTCGGAGATGGCGCGCTGCACCTTGTGGATGCCGTCGACGGCGGTGCCCAGCTCGTTGAGGCCGAGCTCGGTGAGGGCCGCGGCTTCGCTGGCGAGGGGGTCGTGCATAGGCTGAGTGTACGACTGTTCACTGGATTGCCTCCTGTGAATCCGCTGACTGTGAGCAGTTTCATCGCATGTCGGTGTCATAGCGACGGCTCGTCCGCTTCACAGCTCGGCCATAGCTGGGACTGCCTTAATGGTCGGGTGACTACGACATCCGCCGCCGTCCTGGACGCCCCGACGGCCGAGCCGGAGATCACGGCACCCACCAAGACCCGCGAGCGCGCGGCGCTGGCCCTGCTGCTGATCGTGACGGCCGTCGGCTACCTGTGGAACATCACCATCAACGGCATGGGCAACCAGTTCTACGCCGCCGCCGTGTGGGCCGGGTCCAGGAACTGGGAGGCGCTGCTGTTCGGGTCCATCGACCCGAACAACGTCATCACCGTCGACAAGCCGCCGCTGTCGCAGTGGGTGATGGCGCTGTCGGGTCAGATTTTCGGTTTCAGCAGCGCGAGCATGTTGATCCCCGAGGCGTTGATGGCCGTCGGCTCGGTGTGGCTCCTCTACGCCGCGGTGCGACGGATCAGTGGTCCACAAGCCGGCTTGCTGGCCGGCGCGGTCCTGGCGCTGACTCCGGTGTCCGCGATGATGTTCCGCTTCAACAACCCCGACGCGGCCATGGTGCTGCTGATGACGTTGGCGGCCTACTTCACCGTCCGCGCGCTGAACGACAAGGGTGTCAGGTGGATGGCCCTGGCCGGCGTCGCACTGGGTTTCGCGTTCCTGGCCAAGATGCTCGAGGGCCTGATGGTCATGCCGGCTCTCGGTCTGACGTACCTCATCGCGGCGCCCACCGCCCTACGCAGCCGGCTGTGGCACCTGCTGGGTGCACTCGGCGCCATGCTGGTCTCCGCCGGCTGGTTCGTGGTGCTGACGATCCTGTGGCCGACGTCGTCCCGGCCCTACATGGCCGGCTCGACCGACAACAGCTTCATGAATCTGGTGTTGGGCTACAACGGCTTTGGCCGGGTGCTCGGCAAGAACCACATGGGTAAGAGCGACCCCGACAAACCGTCGACGGTGCACACCCTCACCGGGGAACACGCCGGACACGCAGCCGGCGAGACGATCAAGACCGCCGGGCACCATGGCTTCGGCATGGGTGATCAGACGCAGGGCCTGCCCAGGCTGTTCACCGGTGAATTCGGCTTCGAGATCGGCTGGCTGGTGCCGGCCGCGCTGCTGGCCACCGTGCTCGTGCTGATCTCGCGCGGGCGCGCGCCCCGCACCGGCCGGGTCCGCGCCGGCGCCCTCCTGTTCGGCGGCTGGCTCGTGAGTGTCGGCCTGGTGCTGAGCTTCATGAAGACCAACGTGCATCCGTACTACTGCCTGGCGCTGGCGCCGGCGATGGCCGCGATGTTCGCCATCTTCGTCATCGAGTTCTGGCGCTGCCGGGACTCCCTGTTCCACCGGATCGGCTTGGCCGCAGTGCTTTTGGCCAGCGGGGTCTGGGGGTTCGTGATCCTCGGCCGCAACTCCGACTGGCTGCCCGCGCTGCGCTGGGTGATCCTGGCTGCCGCTGTGATCGGCGCCGCGGCACTCATCTGGTCCGGCCGCGTCAACCGCAAGCACCTGGCGACGCTGGCCCTGGGCCTGGCGATGTTCGGCGCGGTCGGCGGATCGGTGGCCTACTCGCTCGCGACCTTCGGCCAGCCGCACCTCGGCGGCGGGCCGTCCGTCGGCCCCGCGGACAAGGACGACAAACACGGCGGCTTCGGCCAGCGCGACGAGAATCCCCAACTGAATGCGCTGCTCAAGGCCACGACCACCAAGTGGTCCGCGGCGATCGACCGGTCGTCGCCGGCCGCCGGTCTGGAGCTCGACACCCGGACCCCGGTCATCGCGATCGGTGGCTTCGGTGGCAGCGACCCCGCGCCGACGCTGCAGCAGTTCCAGTCCTACGTCGGTGCCCACGAGGTGGCGTACTACATCGTCTCCGACAACAAGGGCCACTGGGGCGCCGACGCGCACAGCGATATCGCCGACTGGGTGGGCGCCAACTTCGCGCCGATGAAGGTCGGGTCCGACACCGTCTACAACCTGCTGCAGCCGGTCCGGAAGTAGCATCTGAGCTAACAAGCCGTCGGCATCGGCCGCCGCGCTACCCCGGCACCGGCATGTCGTCCGTTCGACCGATATCAGCCACCCCGCGGCTGTGCTGTAATCCAGCGACTTCCTATCGGTCGAAGGGGTGGCCATGCCGAATTCGGATGCCGGACACAACGAGTCGAGCAGCTCCGCCGACCCGTACGCAGAATTCCGCCGCCCGGCCGGACAGCACTACGGCCCGCCTGCTCCGCATCCACCGCTGTTCGCGGGTTCCGCGCAATGGGGTGCTGCGCCCCCGCCACCGCAAACTGATCACGGGTCCGGCTTCTATCAACCGCAGGCGTCCGGCACGGGACTGGTGCTGAAACCATGGCACTTCCTGTGGATCGCGGCCGGGGTGTTTCTGCTCGTGGCGTTGTTCGTCTCGTCGGGCGTGGGCTGGGTGCTGCTGGCGGCGGCCTGCGGGCTCGGCGGGGCGTACCTGCGGCAGCGGCAGGCAGCTGCGGCGGCGCCGGTCCGACAAGCGCAGGCACCGTACCCCGCCCCGATGATTCCGTTGCGTGCCATGACGATTCCCGAGATTTTCACGGGCACCGCGAAGATCATGGTCCGGTATTGGCCTGCGCTGTTGGGCATACCGGTCGCGATCCTGGTCGGCTTCGCGCTGTTCGTCTACGCGTCGGCTGCGACGATCAGCACCGTTGTGGTCAAAGCGACCACGACCGTCGGTGCGGGTGGCCTGGCCAACCTGGACAGCCTGATGACCGGGATGTTGGTCCTGTGGGTCGTCTATTTCGCGGTGATCGCGGCGATCGCGTTGCCGGCGGACGCACTACTGATTTCGTTGACGGTCATCGCGACCGACCGGGCTGTCCGCGGCCTGCCGATCCAGTCGCGCGACGTCCTCCGGCAAGCGCGGCAGCGCATGTTCGCGGTATGCCGCCTCACGCTGGCGTTCTACGTGATCCTGTTTCTGCCGCAGTTCGTGTTCTATCTGATCCTGACCAGCAGCCCGAAGGTGATGCTCGCCATGGCTGGACCCGCCGGCCTGGTGCTGGCGTTCCTGGTGATGTTCCCGCTGTACTTCGGGCTGGGCTTGCTGCTCAGTCTCGCGCCCATCGCCGTCGTGGTCGAAGGACGTGGCATCGGTGCCGCGTTGCAGCGGTCGGTGCAACTGCTCAAGCCCGCGTTCGGGCGGATCCTCGGCATCCACGTGCTGTGGAGCATTTGCATGGTGCTGGTCCTGTGGGGCTACTTCGCTCTGCTGGGAGAGCAGATTCTCACGAACCTGTTCGATAGTCCGGTGCTGGCCGCTGCCGACCTGCTGGTGTTCGCGGCCGTGGTCGGGGTGATGATCGGGTTCTTCCGTGTCCTGCAGGCGCTGATCTACACCGACGTCCGGATCCGGCAGGAGGGCTACGACCGTGAACTGATCGCCGACTGGAATCGGGCCGCGGCCGGTGGTGTGGCGGCGCCGCCCGCGATGACGACCGGCAGGGCGCTGATTGCGGCGGCCGCCGGCGTCGCGGTCATCGCGGGCTTGACCATCGCGGTGTCGGCGTTCAGTGGACCGTCGGACGATGACGTCATCAATGCGTTGAAGGCCGATAAACCGACCGGGTTGTTCAAGAACGGCAAGGCGGTTTTCCATGTGGACGATCTCGAAGAAGCTGAGCACGGTTGGTACGTCGCAACGATCAAGCTCGACGACATGGAACTCGAGCCGGGCACCGTCGTGCTGAGACAGGACACGATCTCCGGGGGCAGGCTGCGGGTGGTCGAGGGACCCGGCACGGACTTGCATTTCGTGTGTCCCAATTTTCCGCAGTCGGTGCAGAAGCTCGTGCACAGCTGTTCGTACGGGCATTGAGCGACCCGCCGGACGCGCAACCAGCACGCCCGTCCCGAGTCTGCGCAGACCATGCAACGCGCCCACGTAAACTGGTCAGCTGACGTTTGATCAGAAAGAGGGCGTACACGCATGAGCGGCCATTCCAAGTGGGCGACAACCAAGCACAAGAAGGCCGTCATCGACGCCAAGCGCGGCAAGATGTTCGCCAAGCTGATCAAGAACATCGAGGTCGCGGCCCGTGTCGGCGGCGGCGACCCGGGCGGTAACCCGACCCTCTACGACGCCATCCAGAAGGCCAAGAAGAGCTCGGTCCCCAACGACAACATCGAGCGGGCCCGCAAGCGCGGCGGCGGTGAAGAAGCCGGCGGCGCCGACTGGCAGACCATCATGTACGAGGGCTACGGCCCCAACGGTGTCGCGGTGCTCATCGAGTGTCTGACCGACAACCGCAACCGCGCCGCCGGCGAGGTCCGCGTCGCGATGACCCGCAACGGCGGCAACATGGCCGACCCGGGTTCGGTCGCCTACCTGTTCTCGCGCAAGGGCATCATCACCCTGGAGAAGAACGGCCAGACCGAGGACGACGTGCTGATGGCCGTCCTGGATGCCGGTGCCGAAGAGGTCAACGACCTCGGTGACTCGTTCGAGGTCATCTGCGAGCCGACCGACCTGGTCGCGGTGCGCACCGCCCTGCAGGACGCCGGTATCGACTACGACTCGGCCGAGTCCGGCTTCCAGTCGTCGGTGTCCGTCGAGGTCGACCTCGAGGGCGCCCGCAAGGTGTTCAAGCTCGTCGACGCCCTCGAGGACAGCGACGACGTGCAGAACGTCTACACCAACGTCGAGATCCCGGACGACGTCGCCGCGCAGCTCGACGAGGAATAGCCGCTTCCGGCGGTAGCGTGCCGAGCATGCCCGAGCCGCCTCCGTTCAGCCCGACTGTCACGCTGCTGACCGTCAGTCGGGTGTGGGACGCAGCCTTCGCCGACGCTCTGAAGCCTCTCGGGCTGACGACGCGTAAGTACGGGCTGCTCGGACACATCCGGGGGAGCGCCGGAATTTCGTTCAGTGAACTCGCCCGGCGTTCGCGTATCACCGTGCAGAGTGCGCACGCGGCGGTTGCCTCGTTCGTCGATGCGGGACTCGTCGACGACAGCACGGCGCATGCCGGTGCTGCTTCCACGTTGCGGGTCACGGCCGCGGGGGAGTCGTTACTGAACCGCGCGGCTGACGTCGTGGCCCGTCTGGACGCCGAATTCGCGGCGCAAAATCCCGAACTGACCGAGGCATTACGTGAGTACATGAGACGGGTCACGTCCGTTTCGCCATAACCTTCAGTTAGGCTGAAGGTTATGCAAGCGTTGTTGCTGTCCGTCCACGTCGTCGCGGGCATCCTCTTCGTCGGGCCGATCGCCGTGGCCACCAGCCTGTTTCCCCGCTATGCGCCGGTCGGTGGCCCGTCGGCGAACATGGAGCGCAACGAGGGCGTAGCGCGTGCGCTGCACCGCATCACCCGCGTCTACGGGGTGCTCGCGCTCGCGGTGCCCGTCGTCGGCCTCGCGCTCGCCGGTGTCCAGGGGCGCTCGACCGAGATCTGGGTCATCGTGGCGATGGTGCTGACGGCCATCGCCGGCGGATTGCTGGCGGTTCAGATCGTGCCGCGACAGCGGGAGGCGCTCGCCGCGCCCGACGATGGGCGGCAGTTGCGCACCCTCGGCATGGTGACCGGCGTGTTCAACCTGCTGTGGGTGATCGTCGTCGTGCTGATGGTCGTGCACCCCGGGTCCAAGTACGTGTGAGCATCCCGCGGGCGTGTCACATCGGTGTCGCGCAGCGGAAAACCGCTGATGCACTGCAAGATGTCCCGATGGTGGCGGTGAGGGACCCCGACGGGACCGAGTGGCGCGTGCGCCGGCGCTGGTGGCCGTACTCGGACACGCTCGACGGGGAAGATTTCTTCCTGCTGGACTGGTTCGCCGTCGCGCTGGTGCTGCCGTTCCTGCTGGCGTGGCCGTTCTGGCTGCTGGCCAAGCTGTTCGGGGTGCGCTGGAAGATCGTCGTGGAACGCGACGGCGCCGAGGCGCACCGTGAACTGGTCCGCTGGTGGGGAGCGTCCGAAGCGCGCATCGGCGAGCTGGCCCAGGAGATTCAGCAGGGCGCGCGGTCCGGGTACTTCCAGATCTGAGCGTGTCCCTGGCGCAACCTGTCGGCACCGCCCGCTAAGCTATCGAACAGCTGTTCGGGACCGAGTGAGGAGTGGGCGTGCGGGTGATGGGCGTCGACCCTGGTCTGACGCGCTGTGGCCTCTCGATGATCGAGGGGGGCACGGGGCGCAAGGTCACCGCGCTCGATGTCGACGTGGTGCGCACCCCGTCCGACGTCGAACTGCAGCGGCGGCTGCTGACGATCAGCGACACCGTCGAGCACTGGATGGACACGCACCGTCCCGACGTCATCGCCATCGAGCGGGTGTTCGCCAACCAGAACGCCAACACCGCCATGGGTACCGCGCAGGCCGGCGGCGTCATCGCGCTGGCGGCCGCGCGCCGCGGGATCGACGTGCACTTCCACACGCCCAGTGAGGTGAAGGCCGCGGTCACCGGAAATGGTCGCGCGGACAAGGCTCAGGTCACCACCATGGTCACCAAAATTCTTGGGCTGCAACAGAAACCGACTCCGGCCGACGCGGCCGACGCGCTGGCGCTGGCCATCTGCCACTGCTGGCGGGCGCCCATGATCGCCCGGATGGCCGCGGCCGAGGCCAAGGCCGCGGAGTTCAAGAAGCAGTACGCAGCGAAGGTGAAGGCGGCACGCGCATGATCGCATCGGTCCGTGGCGAGGTCATCGACGTCGCGCTCGATCACGCGGTGATCGAGGCCGCCGGCGTCGGCTACAAGATCATGGCCACCCCCGCGACGCTGTCCACGCTGCGCCGCGGCACCGAGTCGCGGCTGATCACCGCCATGATCGTGCGTGAGGATTCCCAGACGCTGTACGGCTTCGCCGACTCCGACGCCCGCGACCTGTTCAACACGCTGCTCGGCGTCTCCGGCGTCGGCCCCAAGATCGCGCTGGCGACCCTCGCGGTCTACGACGCCCCGACCCTGCGGCAGGCCCTGGCCGACGGCGACGTCACCGCACTCACCCGGGTGCCGGGCATCGGCAAGCGCGGCGCCGAACGCATGGTGCTGGAACTGCGCGACAAGATCGGCGCGACGGCGGGTGCCGGCGTCGGCGTCGCCGGCGGTCACTCCATCCGTGGGCCCGTCGTGGAAGCCCTTATCGGACTTGGCTTTCCGGCCAAGCAGGCCGAAGAAGCCACCGACAAGGTGCTGGCCAACGATCCGGAGGCCAACACCGCCACCGCGCTGCGGTCGGCCCTGTCGATGCTGGGTAAGAAGTGAGCCGGTTCGACGACGAGGGTGCCGAGCCCGACGAGCGGGACGTCTCGCCGGCGCTGACCGTCGGTGAGGGCGACGTCGATGCCAGCCTGCGGCCCAAATCGCTGCGTGAGTTCATCGGCCAGCCCCGCGTGCGCGAGCAGTTGCAGCTCGTGCTCGAAGGCGCCAAGAACCGCGGCGGGACACCCGACCACATCCTGCTGTCCGGCCCGCCCGGTCTCGGCAAGACCTCGCTGGCCATGATCATCGCCGCCGAGCTGGGCTCGTCGCTGCGTGTCACCTCCGGGCCCGCGCTCGAGCGCGCCGGCGACCTGGCCGCCATGCTCAGCAACCTGGTCGAGGGCGACGTCCTGTTCATCGACGAAATCCACCGCATCGCCCGGCCCGCCGAGGAGATGCTGTACCTCGCGATGGAGGACTTCCGGGTCGACGTGGTGGTCGGCAAGGGACCCGGCGCGACGTCGATTCCGCTGGAGGTCGCGCCGTTCACCCTGGTCGGGGCGACCACCCGGTCGGGAGCGCTGACCGGCCCGCTGCGCGACCGGTTCGGGTTCACGGCGCACATGGACTTCTACGAGCCGCCCGAGCTGGAGCGGGTGCTCGCCCGCTCGGCCGGCATCCTCGGCATCGAACTCGGTGCCGAAGCCGGCGCCGAGGTGGCCCGGCGGTCCCGTGGCACGCCGCGTATCGCCAACCGGCTGCTGCGCCGGGTTCGCGACTACGCCGAGGTCCGCGCCGACGGCGTCATCACCCGCGACGTGGCCAAGGCCGCACTAGCGGTCTATGACGTCGACGAACTCGGACTGGATCGGCTCGACCGGGCCGTATTGACCGCGCTGACAAAGAGTTTCGGGGGCGGCCCGGTCGGGGTCTCGACGCTGGCGGTCGCGGTCGGGGAGGAGGCCACCACCGTCGAGGAGGTGTGCGAGCCGTTCCTGGTGCGGGCCGGGATGATCGCCCGGACGCCGCGGGGGCGCGTGGCGACCCCGCAGGCGTGGACGCATCTGGGCCTGCAACCGCCGATAAACGGACTCGGGCAGGCCGGGCTGTTTGAATAGGACCCATGCTGATTGCAGGGTTGATCGTTGCCGGCCTCGCCGCGTTGCTGCACGTGTACATCTTCGTGATGGAGTCGCTCACCTGGACTTCGCCGCGGACCAGAGCCACCTTCGGGCTCACCGAGCAGCAGGCGGTGGACACCAAGGAGCTGGCGTTCAACCAGGGGTTCTACAACCTGTTCCTGGCCATCGTCACCGCCATCGGTATCGGGGCAATCGCCGTGGGGCACTGTGGCATCGGTCTGGCGCTGATCTTCGCCGGGGTTGGTTCGATGCTGGCCGCGGCGCTGGTGCTGTTGCTGTCGTCGCCGGACAAGGCGCGCGCGGCGATCACGCAGGGCCTGTTCCCGGCGATCGCGGTCATTCTGCTGGCGATCGTGGCAGTGAGGTGAGGTCTCGGTGCGCGGCCGCTGTAGCGGCCGTCGTGCTGGCGTTCACCGGTGGCGGAACCTCCGCCGCTGACCCGGCGCCCGACCCGGTGCAACTCGCCGGCCTGCTCGTCGCCGACGAGCAGGCCGTGCGCGATCCGGCGACGCCGGAGCCGGCCTTGATCGACGCCGCGCACCGGCAGCAGGTGGCCTATCGCGAGATCGCCAGGCATCCGGAGTGGGATGCGGTCATCGCGCCGCGCATCCCGCCGGCGCTGGCGGCGGCCTACGGCCGCAACGTCGACGCCGGCCGTCAGCTGTTCGGGATGACACCGCCGCGCGACAACCTCCCGCCGTGGACCATCCAGCCGCCGGCGCCTGCCGACGAACTGCTCGGCTACTACCGCGAGGCACAGGCGGCATCGGGCGTCGACTGGACGTATCTGGCGGCGATCAACCTCATCGAGTCGCGGTTCGGCCGGATCAACGGCGACAGCACGGCCGGAGCGCAGGGACCCATGCAGTTCCTGCCGTCGACGTTCGCCGCGTACGGCTCCGGGGACATCCGCTCGCCGCGGGATTCGATTCTCGCGGCCGGCCGCTACCTGGCGGCCAACGGTTTCGCCACCGACCATGACGGCGCCGTGCACCACTACAACCATTCCGGCGCGTATGTCCGTGCCGTCAACGACTATGCCGCAGTGCTGGCCGCCGATCCCGCCGCGTTCGCGGGCTACTACCAATGGCAGGTCTATTTCCGGACCACGTCGGGCGACGTGCTGCTGCCCGTCGGCTACCCGGCCTAGCACTCAGTGATGTGACACCAGGTGCGTGCTCACCTGGTCGCCGCCGGCACGTTTGGCGACATACATGGCGTGATCGGCCGACGCCAGGAGCTGATCCATGACGGGCCGGCTGCCGGCCGGCGCGTGGGCGATCCCGAAACTCGCCGTCATGTAAGACGGTTTCGTGGCGATGCTCCGGCGTAGCCGTTCGGAGAATCGAAGGGCAGTGGCCTGATTGCCACGGATGGCGATGACGAACTCCTCGCCGCCGATCCGGGCTGCCACCGCACCTTTGGGCAGGGCATTCATGATGACCCCGGCGACGTTCATCAGAACCCGGTCGCCGGCGGCGTGCCCGAGGGTGTCGTTGATGCGTTTGAAGTCGTCCAGGTCCAGGAGGATGACGCTGATCTCGGATTCGGCCTGGGTGCCGGCGAGCAGCGGTCGGATCGCCTGATCGAACCCGCGGCGATTCGGCAATTGCGTCAGCGGATCGAGGTGGGCCACGGCGGAGTCGTCGCCCAGCAGCATCACCAGCACATGCACGGCGAGGGGGAGTAACAGCGTGTTGGAGACGAGCCCGACGAACACCGCGACCGCCAGTTGGGGATCGCCCTGCGCCGCCAGCCGGAAGCTGCAGACCGCCGCGGTCAGGATGGCGGTCAAGGCCACCGACGCCAGATATTTCGGCGTATGGAATGACGCCACATATGCGGCCAGCAGCGCGAACACGAAGCCGCCCAGGGCCGCCGCCTTGGGATCGCGCTGCACCAGACACACGCCGGCGATACAGAACTGCAGCAGGGTCACGATCACGGTGGATTGGCGGCGCCGCGGCCAGCGAGTCAGCCAGACGATCGAGCACCCGATGGAGACGACGCCGGCGACGACCGGCACCGCGACCGAGAACACCGTCGCCGGACCGGACGGACTCCAGATTGTTGCGAGGCCGACCGCGCCGCCGCTGAACACGATCAGGCCGACGACGATGCGGGTATAGGGCTGGAGTCCGCGGTTCTCGATGTATGCGGACAGCCATTCATAGTGGTCGGGCCGGTGCCACCAATGCCGAATTCGCTGCCAGGCCAACGTCCCGAACCTCCCTCGCCCCCGAGAAAAGCTAGCGCATCGTTAACTGAGTTGCACGGCGTAGTGGCTTATGCGCATGAAATTCCCATCTTACTTTCGCGAAAATAATTGCTAGTGTCTTGTCCCGCTCGGTGGGCCGGGGAATCGCCCGCGGTATGGGTGGTCGGCGTTGACGCCCTAGATGGCACACTGGTCACTACCGCGGCACGGCGTACGGCTGGTCCGGCTCGCTTGCCTGTTCACAGACTCAACAGAACGAAAGATTTTCGCTGTCATGGATTTGGTCGTCTTCCTGCCGCTGCTCCTGGTCATGGGTGCCTTCATGTTCTTCGCGTCGCGGCGGCAGCGGAAGCAGATGCAGGCCACGATCGACCTGCACAACTCGCTGCAGGTCGGCGACCGCGTGCACACCACGTCGGGTCTGCAGGGCACCATCGCCCGGATCGACGACGACAACGTGGATCTGGAGATCGCTCCCGGCGTCGTCACCACCTGGATGAAGCTCGCCGTGCGTGACCGCATCGAGCCCGAGACCGAGGCCGCTGACGACCTGACCTCGGCTACCGCCGAAGAGGGCACGCCGAAGACCGAAGGCTGACATTCCCGCTCCAACACGTACCCTTTGCGGGGCTGACGTACCGATCTCAAGGAGACCCTAGAACCGTGGCATCGTCTTCGGCGCCGGTGCACCCATACCGCTATTTGTCGTTGTTCCTGGCGCTGCTGATCGGCGCCTATCTTCTGGTGTTTCTCACCGGCGACAAGCAGGCCAAGCCCAAGCTGGGCATCGACCTGCAGGGCGGTACCCGGGTCACCCTGACTGCACGTACCCCTGACGGCTCGACCCCGACGCGCGAGGCGCTGATCCAGGCGCAGGAGATCATCGGTGCCCGAGTGAACGGCCTCGGTGTCTCGGGTTCCGAGGTTGTGATCGACGGTTCCAACCTGATCATCACCGTGCCCGGTCAGGACGGCAGCGAGGCCCGCAACCTGGGCCAGACCGCGCGGCTGTACATCCGGCCCGTCGTGCACGTCATCCCGGCGCAGGGCGCGCAGCCCGCGACGCCCGCCGCGCCGGCTGCTCCGGCTCCCGGTGGCATCCCCGGCGGACCCGCCGGCGGCCTGCCCGGTCTGCCCGGCATGCCGCCGCTGATCGCCCCGGCCGAGCCCGAGGCCCCGGTCGTCCCGCCGACGCCGGGTATGCCGGCGCACCCGGCATCCACCGAGCCGGCCCCCGCCCCGGCCCCGCAGCCGCGGCCCTTCCCGGAGGAGCCGACTCCGGCGCCGTCGGACACCTCGGCCAACCCGGCGCCGCCGGCCCCTGCCGCTCCGGGCGCGCCTGAACCGGGTGCCCCCGCCGCTCCGGCTCCGGCCCCAGGTGCCCCCGCGCCCGCGCCGGGACCGCACGGCCCCAAGGCCGAACTGGCCCAGCGCATCGCCGACGAGAAGGCACTGCGTCAGAGCACGCAGCCGCAGATCCAGCTGCTGGCCCTGCAGTTCCAGGCCACCCGCTGCGACCAGCAGGACGTGCTGGCCGGCAACGACGATCCGAACCTGCCGCTGGTGACCTGCTCCAAGGACCACAAAGAGGTCTACCTGCTGGACAAGTCGATCATCAGCGGTGACGAGATCAAGGACGCGTCGTCGGGTCTGAATCAGCAGCAGGGCGAGTACGTCGTCGACGTCACGTTCAAGGAGAAGGCCGCCGACGTCTGGGCCACCTTCACCGCCGCCAACATCGGCACCCAGACCGCCTTCGTGCTCGACTCGCAGGTGGTCAGCGCGCCGGCCATCCAGGAGGCGATCCCGGGCGGACGCACGCAGATCACCGGGCACTTCAACGCCTCGACGGCGAAAGACCTGGCCAACGTGCTGAAGTACGGCTCGCTGCCGCTGTCGTTCGAGTCGTCCGAGGCGGAGACGGTGTCGGCCACGCTGGGCCTGACGTCGCTGCGCGCCGGCCTGTGGGCGGGTCTGATCGGCCTCGGTCTGGTGCTGCTGTACTCGCTGGCCTACTACCGCGTCCTCGGCATCCTCACCGCCCTGTCGCTGGTCGCGTCGGGCGCCATGGTGTTCGCGATCCTCGTGCTCCTGGGGCGGTACATCAACTACACGCTGGACCTGGCGGGTATCGCGGGTCTGATCATCGGTATCGGTACGACGGCCGACTCGTTCGTCGTGTTCTTCGAACGCATCAAGGACGAGATCCGCGAGGGACGCAGTTTCCGCTCGGCCGTGCCACGTGGTTGGGCACGCGCCCGCAAGACCATCGTCTCGGGTAACGCGGTCACCTTCCTGGCCGCCCTGGTGCTGTACATCCTGGCCGTCGGCCAGGTGAAGGGCTTCGCGTTCACCCTGGGCCTGACCACGATCCTCGACATCGTGGTGGTGTTCCTGGTGACGTGGCCGCTGGTCTTCCTGGCGTCCAAGTCGGCGCGGATGGCCAAGCCTGCGTACAACGGTCTCGGCGCCGTGCAGCAGATTGCGCGCGAGCGGCGAGCGGCCAGCCTGACGGGACAGGGGTAACACCGACATGTCGAAGCATTCAACTGACGACACCGACCTGGAGCTGACCGAATCGGCTGCGGCCGAAGAAGATTCGGCCACCGAGATCGAGGATACCGCCGCCACCGAGCAGAGCGGCAACCTGCCGCAGCACGGATTCTTCGTCCGGCTCTACACCGGTACCGGTGCTTTCGAGGTCATCGGCAAGCGCCGCATGTGGTACGCGATCAGCGGCGTGATCATGCTGGTCATGATCGCCAGCATCCTGGTGCGTGGTTTCAACTTCGGTATCGACTTCGAGGGCGGAACCAAGATCGCGATGCCGGTGGCGGGCGTTTCCACCACCGCCACTCCGCAGGCCGTCGAGGACGTCTTCAACAAGACGCTCGGCCATGCCCCGGAGTCGGTGGTGCGCGTCGGCAACGGCGACTCGGCCACCCTCCAGATCCGCACCGAGACCCTGTCGACCGCGGACACCGACAAGGTGCGCAACGCGTTGTTCGACGCGTTCCAGCCGAAGGGCGAGGACGGCAAGGCGTCCAAGGCGGTGATCAGCGATTCGGCGGTGTCGTCGACCTGGGGTGATCAGATCACCAAGAAGGCGCTGATCGCGCTGGTGGTGTTCATCGTCATCGTCTCGATCTACATCACCATCCGCTACGAGCGCTACATGGCGCTGGCGGCGCTGGCCTCGTTGGCGTTCGACCTGATCAGCACCGCGGGCGTGTACTCGCTCGTCGGGTTCGAGGTCACGCCGGCCACCGTCATCGGTCTGTTGACGATCCTCGGCTTCTCGCTCTACGACACCGTGATCGTGTTCGACAAGGTCGAGGAGAACACCCACGGCTTCGAGCACACCACCCGGCGGACGTTCGCCGAGCAGGCCAACCTGGCGGTCAACCAGACCTTCATGCGGTCCATCAACACCAGCCTCATCTCGGCGCTGCCGATCATCTCGCTGATGGTGGTCGCGGTGTGGCTGCTGGGTGTGGGCACGCTCAAGGACCTGGCGCTGGTGCAGCTGGTCGGTGTCATCGTGGGCACCTACTCGTCGATCTTCTTCGCCACCCCGTTGCTGGTCTCGATGCGCGAGCGCACCGACCTGGTGAAGAACCACACCCGCCGGGTGCTCAACCGTCGCAAGTCGTCGACCGAGCGCGGTGTCACCGGGGGCGACGAGGTGGCCGTCGGTGCGGTGAACGCGCCGGAAAAGCCGGCGCCGGGGGCCAAGCCGTTGCGGCCCACCGGTAAGCCGTCGGGTAAGCGAAACACCCGGGGCTAGCCCTCGATGCCCGCCCGGTTCCGCCGAACCGCCTTGGCCGGTGCGGTGATGTTGGTGGCCGGTTTCGGCCTGTCCGGTTGTGACAGCTCGGCTGACACCGTCGACTACATCGTCGACGGTGCCCTGCCCACCTACAACACCGCGTCGGTTGTCGGCGCGGCTTCGGGTGCGCCGCAAGCGTTTTCGCGGGTGCAGACGGGGTTCAACTTTCGCGGGCCCGACGGGCAGGTGGTCGCCGACCGCGACTTCGGCACCGTTTCGGTGATGGGCCGGGCTCCGCTGACTCTCGACTACAAGATCAACGACAGCGCCGTCTACTCCGACGGCAAGCCGGTCACGTGTGACGACATGGTGCTGGCCTGGGCCGCGCAGTCGGGGCAGTTCCCGGCGTTCGACGCGGCCAGCCGCGCCGGGTACAGCGACGTTGCGGTCGTCGACTGCACCCCGGGCCAGAAGCGCGCCCGGGTCACCTTCATCCGTGACCGCGACATCACCGACTACGGCCAGTTGTTCGCCGCGACGTCGCTGCTGCCGGCGCACGTGCTCGACGACGCGCTCGGGCTCGGCGACGGCGGCGTGACGAAGGCAATTCAGAGCGGTGACGCGCCGACCATCGACAAGATCGCCGATGCCTGGAACACCACCTGGGATCTGAAGCCCGACGCGGACCTCAAGAAGTTCCCGTCGGCCGGACCCTACAAGCTCGCGTCGGTGGCCAAGGACGGCTCGATCACGTTGGCGGCCAACGACAAATGGTGGGGTGCCAAGCCGGTGATCGGCAAGATCACCGTGTCGCCGCGGGGCGCCGACATCGCCAGCCGGATCAAGTCCGGCAAGGTCGAGGTCGTCGACATCGCCGCCGGCGTCGTCGGCAAGGACGATGTGCCGTCGAGCTACGTGCGCAGGGACAGCGCGTCCGACGACATTCAGCAGCTGATCTTCGCGGCCCAGGGCGCGCTGGCCGATCCGGCCGCGCGCCGCGCCGTCGCGCTGTGTACGCCGCGGGACGCGATCGCCGCCGCGGTCGGCGTCTATGTCAGCAACGCGCGGCTGAACACGGCGTCGGACGATTCCCTGGCGGTGGCCGAAAACGTCGACGCGACTGGACAGTTCGCGGCCGCCGACGTGGACGGGGCGCGCGCCGCCGTCAACGGCCAGCCCCTGACCGTGCGGATGGGATATCGCGGGCCGGATGCCCGACTGGCCGCGGTGGTCGCCGCGATCACCAAGTCGTGCGCCGCCGCGGGCATCACCGTACAGGAGGTCGCCTCGCCGACGGTGGGTGCACAAAGCTTGCGCGCCAACGACATCGACGTGCTCCTGTCCGGTGGCGGGGGAGCGGCCGGCAGCGGGTCCAGTGGATCGTCGGTGGTGGATTCCTATGCGCTGCACGGCGGCAACGGCAACAACCTGTCCGGCTACGCGAACGAACGCGTCGACGGCGTCATCGCCGCCCTGGCCGTGACCACCGACCCCAAGGAGCAGGCACGCCTGCTCGGTGAGGGAGCGGGGGTCCTATGGGGCGACGTGCCGACTCTGCCGCTGTACCGTCAGCAGCGGACGCTGCTGGTGACGAACGACCTGACGCTCGTGCGCGCCAACCCCACGCGGTGGGGCGCCGGCTGGAACATGGACCGCTGGGGGAGCAAGTGACCGATCTGAACGCCCTCTTCACCGAACTGGTCCGTGAGGTGCCGGACTTCCCGGAGCCCGGCATCCAGTTCAAGGATCTGACGCCACTGCTCGCCGATGGCCGCGGGCTGGCAGCGGTCACGGCCGCGCTGGCCGAGGTGGCCGACGGCGTCGATCTGGTCGCCGGCATCGATGCCCGCGGATTCCTGCTGGGCGCCGCCGTCGCGACCCGGCTGGGTACCGGGGTGCTCGCGGTCCGCAAGGGCGGCAAGTTGCCGCCGCCGGTGCACAGCCAGTCCTACGCGCTGGAATACGGCAGCGCCACGCTGGAGATTCCCGCCGATGGGATCGATCTGACCGGCCGGCGCGTTGTCGTAATAGACGACGTACTCGCTACCGGTGGAACGGTTGCTGCGACGGTCCGGCTGCTGCAGGCGGCAGGTGCGACGGTGACCGCGGCGGCGGTCGTGTTGGAGCTGAACGGCCTCGGTGGACGCGCTGTGCTGGAACCCCTACAGGTCACCAGCCTGTACGTGGTCTGAGGAGCTATCCTCGACAAACCAGGTGTAGGAGGTGTGCGGCGTTGGCTGACGACAAGGTGACGCAGGTCCAGTCGGCGCCGCCCGAGCCGCCACAGGCGGCGTCACTGGAAGCGGCCAAGGGCACCGTCAGCGCGTCCCGCCGTGTCCGTGCCCGGCTCGCCCGCCGGATGACCGCGCAGCGCAGTCTGGTCAACCCGGTCCTCGAGCCGTTGGTCGCGGTCCACCGCGAGTACTACCCCAAGGCCGACCTCGCGATCCTGCAGCGCGCCTACGAGATCGCCGAGGAGCGGCATGCGCCGCAGCTGCGCAAGTCCGGTGATCCGTACATCACCCATCCACTGGCCGTCGCCAACATCCTCGCCGAGCTCGGCATGGACACCACGACGCTCGTCGCGGCGCTGCTGCACGACACTGTCGAGGACACCGGCTACACGCTCGAGGCGCTCACCGCCGAGTTCGGCACCGAAGTCGGCCACCTGGTCGACGGCGTCACCAAGCTGGACAAGGTGGTGCTGGGCTCGGCGGCCGAGGCCGAGACCATCCGCAAGATGATCATCGCCATGGCGCGCGATCCCCGCGTGCTGGTGATCAAGGTCGCCGACCGGCTGCACAACATGCGCACCATGCGGTTCCTGCCGCCGGAGAAGCAGGCCCGCAAGGCCCGCGAGACGCTCGAAGTGATTGCGCCGCTTGCCCATCGGCTCGGTATGGCCACCGTCAAATGGGAGCTCGAGGACCTGTCCTTCGCGATCCTGCACCCCAAGCGGTACGAGGAGATCGTGCGCCTGGTCGCCGACAGGGCGCCGTCGCGTGACACCTATCTGGCCAAAGTGCGCGCCGAGATCGCCAATTCGCTGCTCGCTATGAAGATCAACGCGACGGTCGAAGGCCGGCCCAAGCACTACTGGTCCATCTACCAGAAGATGATCGTCAAAGGCCGCGACTTCGACGACATCCACGACCTGGTCGGTGTCCGCATCCTCTGTGACGAAATCCGGGACTGTTACGCCGCCGTCGGTGTCGTGCACTCGTTGTGGCAGCCGATGGCCGGGCGGTTCAAGGACTACATCGCGCAGCCGCGGTTCGGCGTCTACCAGTCGCTGCACACGACGGTCGTCGGCCCGGAGGGCAAGCCGCTGGAGGTGCAGATCCGCACCATCGACATGCACCGCACCGCCGAGTACGGCATAGCCGCGCACTGGCGGTACAAGGAAGCCAAGGGCCGCAACGGCTTACCGGCGGGCGGACACGCCACCGAGATCGACGACATGGCGTGGATGCGCCAGCTGCTCGACTGGCAGCGTGAGGCCGCGGACCCGGGCGAGTTCCTCGAGTCGCTGCGTTACGACCTTGCCGTGCAGGAGATCTTCGTGTTCACGCCCAAGGGCGACGTGATCACGCTGCCGGCCGGCTCCACGCCCGTCGACTTCGCGTATGCGGTCCACACCGAGGTCGGGCACCGCTGCATCGGCGCCCGTGTCAACGGTCGCCTGGTGGCGCTCGAGCGCAAGCTCGAAAACGGTGAAGTGGTCGAGGTTTTCACCTCCAAGGCGCAGAATGCCGGTCCATCGCGGGACTGGCAGACGTTCGTGGTGTCGCCGCGGGCCAAGGCCAAGATTCGGCAGTGGTTCGCCAAGGAGCGGCGTGAAGAGGCGCTGGAAACCGGCAAGGACGCCATCGCCCGCGAGGTGCGCCGCGGCGGAATGCCGCTGCAGCGATTGATGAACGCCGAATTGATGGCCGCACTCGCGCGCGAACTGCGCTACGCGGACGTCTCGGCGCTGTACACCGCTGTCGGTGAGGGACATGTCTCGGCCCGGCACGTCGTGCAGCGACTGGTGGCCACGCTCGGTGGTGACGACGACGCTGCCGACGAAATCGCCGAACGGTCGACGCCGGCCACCATGCCGGTGCGCCGCCGCACGAATGACGATGTGGGCGTGGCGGTTCCGGGTGCGCCTGGGGTGCTGTGCAAACTTGCCAAGTGCTGCACGCCGGTGCCGGGCGACAACATCATGGGTTTCGTGACCCGTGGCGGTGGCGTCAGCGTGCACCGGACCGACTGCACCAACGCCGCGTCGCTGCAGCAGCAGGCCGAGCGCATCATCGACGTGAAGTGGGCGCCGTCGCCGTCGTCGGTGTTCCTGGTGGCCATTCAGGTCGAGGCATTGGACCGGCACCGCCTGCTGTCCGACGTCACCCGGGTGCTGGCCGACGAGAAGGTCAACATCCTGTCGGCTTCGGTGACCACGTCCAACGATCGAGTTGCGATCAGCCGCTTCACTTTTGAAATGGGCGACCCGAAGCACCTCGGACACGTGCTGAACGTGGTGCGCAACGTCGAAGGCGTGTACGACGTCTACCGGGTGACTTCGGCCGCTTAGGCGCTGTTTTTCCGCTGTCGCTCGTGATTTGAGCAAACCCGTACTCAGCGCTGCGCAAGATTGGTGCAGGACTGGGGTTGGTGGTGCGGGTAATCTCAGATGCGGGACTGTCCAGATGTGGGGGTGGACGCGTTGAGCGGTGAGTTGAAGGTCGACCTGGAGACCATGTCGTGGTCGGCGGGCACGGTGAATCCTGCCGAGAGTGCGAATATCCCCGCGGGCGCTGACCCGGTCAGCTTGATGCTTTCGTCATATATCCCAGGGCTAGTCGACGGCGCGAATGCAAAGGTTGCGGCCGCACAGGCGGAAGATCACGCTTTCGCAGGCAAGGTCTCGTCGGCGAAGGCTGCGTACCAGAGTGGGGACGAAGCGGGCGGTCAAGCGATCCAGAAGGCCAGCGAGAGCCTCAATCCCGCATCCGCCGCCGGCAAGGCTGGCGGCGGCGCTGACGGTGGAATGGGCCAGTTCGGCCAGATGATGGGCATGGCGATGCAGGCCTTCCAGGCCCCCGCCCAGGCCATGCAGGCGCTCGGATCGGTTCCGCAGACCGCGATGCAGGCGGCCCAGCAGATCGGGCAGCAGGTCCAGCAGCTCGCCGGACAGGCCGGTAAAGACGGGGCCAAGCCGGGAGATGCAGGTGCCGGGGGAGTCGGTGGTGCCGCTGGTCAACAGCTCAAGCCGGAGGATCGCAAGCCGGGCGACGAGAAGGCCCGTGAGGAGAAGCGGGACGAGAAGCCCGAGGAAAAGAAGGACCCCGAGGCCGACAAGAAGCACGCGGCTGCCGGGCCCAGCAGCGGCCCGTCCGCGCCAGTGCCACCTTCCACGCCTGCGCCGCGGTCGGGGCGCCACGCCGCAAATCCTGCGGTCGATGTGTAATTTTCGGTCTTGACTGTTTTGCGTTGTGAGTTTCTGAGGGAGGGCGATCTGTGACGCAACCGCCGACGTGGGGTGCGCCCCCGCCGCAGCAGCCGGGTGGCTGGCCGGGTCAGCCTGGACCGGGTGGGCTGTGGGGCCCGCAGCAGCCGTGGCCGGCTCCGGTTCCGCCGAAGAAGGGCGGCGCCGCCAAGTGGGCTATCGGGGCGGTGTCGTTGGTTGCGGTGATCGCGATAACGGCGGTAGTCGCAGTGTCGTGCACGAAGAACAGTGGTGGCAGCAATGGTGGCGGTGCTAGTACGACCTCAGATGCGCCGTCCGACGTTGCGAGCGCGAACGACAAAGGGCCGGTTGGGATCATCACGGAGGATCCATCGTGTGCGCCGTGGACTCCGATCACTAACACGCTCGCTGATATCGAAGGCAAGGGTTGGCTGACGCGGGATCCGTCCATTCCGGCCTCATCGTGGACGCCTGAGGTTCGTGCCCAGTACGAGACCGTCGGCAAGGCGATGCGAAAGACTGCCGATCAGATAGTGCCTCTGGCCAAGATGACACCCCATCGGGTGATGCGTGAACTTTATGAGCAGTCCATTGCATATTTCCGGGCGTACGCGGACAGTCTTCCTGCTTACACATCAGCCGACGATGGCTTGGCGCGGACAGCGTCCACGGCCGGTAACGTCATTACGAATATCTGCGCCGCTATTTCCTTCGGTTCTGCGGCGGCTCGTGCATCGTTGGTCAGTGTTCCTGCATCGCCGACATCGATCGCGCCGATAGGCGATATCTCCAATCCGCGACGGATGTTCGACACACCTGACACCGTGTGCGCTGATCTGAGCCCCACGTTGGACCAGCTGCTGACTAACCCGAGTTTTATGGAATGGATAAAGAATGATCCGAGCATTGCGGTAGGTAACTGGCCGCCGGAGCGGCAATCCCTAACCGACATAGTTACTCCCGTGATGACCTCGACCGCTGATGCATTGGAGAATCTGGCGCAAAGAAGTTCGAATGCAGTCGTTCGGGATTTCATGCTTTTGGGTGTGCAGTATCGGCGTACGTTTATTCAGTCGTTGCCGACCTATCAGCCGAACGACCAATATGTGTATTTAGCCGGTCAGTACGCACCCGGCATCCTGGCGGGAGCCTGCAAATCCTCCGCACGATGAGGAGTAGTGGTCGCATGGCGGACATCGATCTAGTGCAGATTGTCGTAAACGGAATTGATGTCGTCACCCAGAATGATTCTGCGGCTGACGATCGATGCGATCAAAGGCGATAAGCAATGGCGATTCCGCCCTTCCACCCCGGTGAGTTCGGTCCGTTGACGGTCGAGGGTCCTGCGTTTCCAGACGTCGATGAAACTGTGCTTAATCACATAGCTGAGCAACTCATGGCGCTCGGGGATCGCGTCGACGGCGAGGTGATTCCACATCACGCGCACCAGCGGATGGAGTTAGCTGACTGGCAGGGGGAGGCTGGCCGGCTTGCGTTGGCTGCGGCTAGCGGTGTTCTTGGTTCTTACAGCGACGCGTGTGCTGCTGTATACGCGGCGGCACGAAAGGTGTATCGCGCTGAGTCTGCGGTGGTTCAGACGAAGCATGCGGTAAACAAGAACGCCGAGATTATCGAGCACCTCTGCCGGACGTTCAAGGAGGTGTGCTTCCGGATGCTGGCGGCGGGGTATTCGGCCTATCTATCGAAGGATTTTGAAAAAGGGGACGCCTTTTTCAAGGCGGCTAGGGATTTTGCGGCGCTGATTCAGAGCACGATCGCTAATGGCCGCAAGGAAAACACTGCCGCGGTGGCGGCTTGCGCGACAGGGCTCGCGCAAGAGTTGGGCATTCCGCCGAGTACGCCTGGTGCGAACGGACTAATGCCGCCTCCGCCTCCGAAACCCCAGGCCCCTGGAATCTCTGGCGAGCCGCCAGCATCGGGGTTGCCGGGCGGCTCGCCCGGGTCTGGTGGCATGGGTGGCGGCGGCTCCGTTGATAGTGCGGGGCAAAACACTGCGCCGGCACCAGGCGCTAAGCCTGTTGTGGATAAGAATCCGGCGCCTGCTGCCGGTGGTGGATCGATCGATAGTGCGGGGCAAAACACTGCGCCGGCACCAGGCGCTAAGCCTGTTGTGGATAAGAATCCGGCGCCTGGCGCCGGCGGTGGGTCGATCGATAGTGCCGCCCAGAATCATGCACCGCAGCCCGGTAAACCCGTCGTCACTGAGTCGGGAAATGGCCAGGTAGTTGCGCCTCCGCCCGGCGGTGGCATCAACGCGGCAATGGGGTCACCGGGATCGCGTCCGACGCCCCCGGCGACAACGTCGACCGGTTCACCCTCGACGTCGTCTGCCTCCAGTGCAGCCGCAGGCAGCCCGTCAGGAACTCCAGGCGGCCCGGGGTCGGGGCAGCAAGGAGCCGGCCAGCAAGGCACAGGACAACAAGCCAGCCAACAGGGTCAGGGCCAAGGCCCGCAGACGCCCAAGAACCCGTTCGGCCAACTGCCAACGCAGCCGTTGGGCGCCGCGGCAACTGCTGCCTCGCTGGCGACGCCCGAACCCGCCACCCAGACGGGCGCAGCGTCGGGCACCCCGGCCGCTGCCAGTGGGGCGGCGACAGGCACCGGTGGTGCGGGTGCCGCACCAGTGACCCAGACAGCGGGCGCGGCAAGTGCCGCAGCCCCGACCGGCACACCGGCCGGTGCCGCGCCGGCCGCTCCGCTGGGCCCGGCGCCGACGCCGTCACCGGCCGCGCCGGTCGCTCAGCCCGGCGCAGGTGCGGGCGGCCCGGGTGGTCCGGGTGTCGCGCCGATGTCGACCAACCAGCAGCAGAACGCCGCTGCCGCGGCGCCGATCCCGGTCACGGCGGCGCGCGCGGAGCGCGACGCGATGGCTGCCGCGGCGCGGGCCGGTCTGGTGCGCAAGTCCGCGGGTGACGCGGACGTGCAGTTCGCCGAGCGAATCGCGGCGGCGTTGCACGCGCCACCGTCGGTCCCGCCAATGGCCTGGAACTTCGTGTGGGCGGTCGGCGTGACGACCGACGGCGAGATCATCGCCGCGAATTCCTATGGGGTGTCGTTCATTCCGGACGGCATGTGCCTACCGTCGCAGGTGATCTTCGTCAGCGCCGACGAGCGCATCCCGGCCGGCCAGCGCGGCCGGTGGGTGCGCGAGCCGTTCGTCGCCCTGCAGGCGTGGTGCACCTTCCATGAGAAGACGCTCAAGGTGGTCATCGGCACCCAGCAGGAAGTGCAGCCGTTCGCCGGCAGCCTGCAGACGAAAGTCATTCCGCCCGAGGATATTCCGACGGACGGCCTGATGAAGGGTCGCACCCGCTTGGAGGTCATCGCACCCGAGGCCGCCGCGAAGCTCGCGGAGTGGCCGGATGCGCAGCTGCATGAAGCGTTGCCGCCGCAGCCCGTTCAACTGGTCCCGCCGGACCCCGCGGCCATCGGCAAGGCGTGGATGGAATCGATCCGTCCGCTGATGCAGACGACGGGCGAGACGTACCGGACGGCGCACCTGGAGAAGCTTGCCGCCTACGGCCGGCTGCAGGAGTCGGCGGCGCTGTACCGGGCCTACACCGCGCCGTACGCGGCCGACCTGCGGGCCGCGATCACAGATTGGGTGTGGTGGCAACAGTTCTCGACGATCCAGGGCGACGCCCAGCTCGTGGAGCTGGGCGCCTAACCCGGCCTACACGCCCTTGGGCAGCATCGCGAGCTGGCGGCTCTGGACGACCACCTCACCGGTGGAGTCGAGGATGACGTGGTCCTCCTCGAACCACGTCTGGCCGACCACGGTCGAACTGGCCAGCACCCGCAGCCAGCCCGGCGCCGGCCGCCGTCGCACATAGGTGGTGAGCTGCACGGTGGGAGTCCAGCCGAAGTGCCCCTGATTCATGGTGACCGGGGGAGTGATGTCGCCTGCCATCAGCGCGAACAGCAGCGCGGTGTCGGGGTTGGCCTCGTCATCGGCGAAGGGCCGCAACCACATTCGATTGACGGGGTCGCCCTCCTCACCGGAGAGGAATGGTGTCGCTGCATCGAGCAGGAACTCGCACCCCTGCGCCACGTGGACAATCGAACCAACCGGATGGCTACCGCTCACCGGCACGGCATCCGCAGGTGGCTCCACCGGCAGGTACGACACCTCGAGAGATTCCTGATGGCGCGGCGGCTTGGCGTCCAGCGGCCCGAGGGTGACTGCACAGCTGACTGCCGCCCGGCCGTTCTGCGACAGCTGGACATCAACAAGGGCGACCTGTCGCCCGTGCTTGCGGACCGTCGTCGTCAGCTGCACCCCCCCAGGGTCGGGCGCATTCAGGTAGTTGGCGGTCACGGCGACGGGCGCCAGGTCGGATTCTGCACCGATGGCCTGCTGCGCGGCGGCGGCACACACCGCCATCATGCAGCCCCCGTGCACCTTCGGGCCGATCGTCCACACCGGGTCGATGGTGGCGGTGAAGGTGCCGTCGCCGACCGCAGTGACGGTGACGAGGTCCGTGAAGGGGTGCGCTGTCATTTCATCTCCAACGGTGGCGCGATGGTTGCTGATTCCGGAACGGGCAAAGCTCACGACCGATTCAGCCGGATCTCGATGTCACCTGCGGAAACGGTGGCAGCATTTGGATCATCGGTCACGATCACGCCAACCCGGTTGCCCGACTCCCGGTCGACGAAGCACAGCGGACCGCGGCCGTCTTTCTGCAGATGCTTGTCGCCCCACTGGCTCATCGCCAGGTATACCGGCAGCAGGTCTTCGCCGGCCTCGGTCAGCCGGTATTCGTCCCGGGCCCGTTTGCCGGGCTCCTGATAGGGCACCCGCACCATCAGCTCTGCGGCCTCGAGTTGTTTGAGTGCGCGTGACACCGCGGGCGCCGACGTTCCGATCCGCTCGACGAAGTCTTCGAATCGCGTTGTGCCGAAGAGGCTTTCGCGGACAGCAAGAAAAACCGTCTTGGTGCTGAGCAAGTCCAGCAGCTTGGCCACCGAGCAGCCGTCCTTGATCGACCACTGGCGGTCGCGCAGTCTTTCCTCGAACTCCATCACACCCTCTTTTTGGATAACGCTTGCGTTACTCAGATATCCGTGCTTCCATCTTAGTAACGTCATCGTTATTCAGCAAGGGAGCTTCAGATGGTCGCAGTGGCAGGCAAGGTGGTCGTGGTGACCGGCGGACGGCGGGGTCTGGGCGCCGCACTCGTCGACGAGCTTCTGGCCAGGGGAGCACGCAAGGTCTATTCGACGGGCCGGTCGTCGTTCACCGACGAACGCCCCGAGGTGGTTCCGGTTGAACTCGAAGTCCGCTCGGAGGCATCGGTTTCCGCGTTCGCCGCGCTCGCACCGGACGCCGAGATCATCTTCAACAACGCGGGCATCCTGCTACCCGGCTCGCTGCTGACCGGCGGCTTCGACGATATCGCGGCGACCTTCGACATCAACGTCTTCGGGCCACTGCGGGTGGCTCGAGCCTTCGCCCCGATTCTGGCCGCCAATGGCGGCGGCGCCGTGGTCAACATGCACTCGGTGCTGTCCTGGGTGGCCGGAAGCGCGGCGTATGGCGCCTCGAAGGCCGCGATCTGGTCGGTCACCAACTCGCTGCGTGGCGAGCTGGCCGGGCAGGGCACGCAGGTGGTCGGTGTGCATGCCGGGCTGATCGAGACCGACATGGTCGCGGACATTCCCGGCCCGAAGACGACGGCGGTGGACATCGCGACGCGCATCATCGACGGACTGGAAGAGGGTGCGGTCGAGGTCCTTGCCGATGAGGTTTCGGTGGGCGTGAAGTCTGCATTGTCCGGTCCCGTGGAGAACCTGACCTTCGCGTTGGCGGTCTGACAAGCATGCCGCTGTGGACCATTCACCACACGCCGGGCTTTTTTACCGCCGAGGGCAAGCGTGAGCTGGCGCGCAGCATCACCGATCACTACGAGAAGGCCGGGCTGCCGCGGTTCTATGTCGTGGTCATCTTCAACGAAACCCGTTCGGGTGACCTGTATGTCGGTGGTGAGCAGACCGACACCGCGCTGCGGGTGGTCATCGACCACATCGCCCGCCGCGCCGCAGACAAAGACCATCGCCACCGCATCGCGCACTGGATCAAGTCGATCCTCAGCCCGTATCTCGAAGCGCATGACAACCCGCACTGGGAGTTCCACGTCGACGAGACCAGCGAGGACCTCTGGATGATCAACGGCTTGATTCCGCCGTCGATGGGCTCCGACGCCGAAAAGCGTTGGGTCGCAGACAACGCGGTGTCCGCGTACTGACCGTCAGGACCCCAGCGGCAGCATCGCCATCTGGCGACTCTGTACGACCACCTGGCCGTTGGCGTCGACGATGAGGTGGTCCTCCTCGAACCAGGTGTCGCCGATGACGGTGGAGCTCGCCATGACCCGCAGCCAGCCCGGTGCGGGCCGGCGGCGCAGGTAGGTGGTGAGCTGGACCGTCGGCGTCCACCCGAAGTGGCCGCGGTTCATCGTGACCGGCGGTGTGATGTCCCCGGCCATCAGCGCGAAGAGCAGGGCCGCATCCGGATCGGCTTCATCGGAGGCGAAGGGACGCAACCAGATCCGGGTGACGGGGTCGCCTTCGGCGCCGGTGAGGAATGGCGTGGCGGCGTCCAGACGCATGTCGCAGCCCTGCGCGACGTGGACGACCTGCCCGAGCGGGTGATCGGCGGTCACCGGTACCGCATCAGCCGGTGGCTCGACCGTCATTGCGGTCACGTCCAGCGGCACCTGGTGGCGGGGCGGCTTGGCGTCGAGTCGGCCCAGCGTGACCGAGCATGTGACAGCGACCCGGCCGCGTTGCGACAGCTCCACCTCAACCAGGTTCACCTGCCGGCCGCGCTTGCGGATCGTGGTGCTCAGATGGACCTCGCCGGGATCGGGCGCGTTGAGGTAGTTGGCGCTCAACGCGATCGGTGCCAGGTCGGCGGCGTCGGGAACGCTCTGTCGAGCGGCGGCGGCGCACAGCGCCATCATGCAGCCCCCGTGCACTTTGGGTCCGATGGTCCATCTGCCGTCGATGTTGGCGCTGAACACGCCGGAATCGATCGCGGTGACGGTGGTCAGATCGGTGAAGGGTCGAAGTGTCATGCCATCTCCAGTTCCGGTGTTGTGCTTGCGGTTGCCGCGGTGCGGGCGGGACGGCTCCGGACCTTCAGCGGCCACCAGAACCAGCGCCCGAGCAGCGCCGCGATCGACGGGGTGATCAGGGAGCGCACCACGAAGGTGTCGAACAGCAGACCGAGTCCGATCGTGGTGCCGATCTGGCCGACCGATCGCAGATCGCTCGCGATCATCGAGATCATGGTGAACGCGAACACCAGACCGGCGGCGGTGACGACGCCACCGGTGGCGCCGGTGGCGCGGATCAGTCCGGTGCGCAGGCCGGCGCCGATCTCTTCCTTGAAGCGGGATACCACCAGCAGGTTGTAGTCGGAGCCGACGGCCAGCAGCACGATGACCGACATGGCGATCACCAGCCACTGCAACTCGATGCCCAGGAAGTACTGCCAGATCAGCACCGACAGCCCGAACGACGCGGCAAGGGACAGCACCACGGTGCCGACGATCACGATCGACGCGACCAGCGCCCTGGTGATCAGCAGCATCACCACGAAGATCAGGATGATGGCGGCCAGGGCGGCGATCAGCAGGTCGTAGTGCGCGCCCTGCTGGATGTCCTTGTAGGTCGCGGCGGTACCGCCCAGATAGAACTTCGCACTGGCGAGCGGCGTGCCCTTGACGGCTTCCTTGGCGGCCTGCAGTTCGGCGTCGACGTGCGAAATGCCTTCCAGGGTAGCGGGATCCACATCATGAGTGACGATGAAGCGGGCCGCCTTGCCATCGGGGGAGAGCATCAGTTCCATGCCGCGCTGAAAGTCGGGGCTGCTGAACGCTTCTGGCGGTAGGTAGAACATGTCGTCGTTCTTCGCGTCGTCGAACGTCTGGCCCATGGCCGCGGCGGTGTCGGTCATGCGTTCCATCTGGGTGACCATGCCGTCGAAGGTGCTGCGCATGGTCTGCATCAGGTTGCGGACGTCGGTCGACAGGCTGATCAGCGGTGGCAGCTGGGCAGCGATCTGCGGCGTCACCACGTCGAGCTTGCCCATCGCGTCGGACAGCGCTTTGGTGTTGTCGGCCAACCGGTCGAAGCCGTCGGTGGCGTCGAACACCGAGCGCATGGCGTGACAAACCGGAATGTCGAAGCAGTGCGGCTCCCAGTAGAAGTAGTTCCGCAGCGGTCGGAAGAAATCGTCGAAATCGGCGATCTGGTCGCGCAACTCGGCGGTGGTGGCCGACATGTCCTGCGCGGCAACATCTCCGGCATGTGTGGCATCGGCCAGCTGCACGCTGAGGTCGTGCATGTGCCGCATGATGCCGATCATCGAGGTGAGGTGGTCGGTCATGGTCTGGATGTCGCCGAGACGGGCCTTCATGAACTGCAGGTTCTCGTTCATCGAGACGGCCTGCGCGCTGATCTGGAACGGCACCGAGCCGTGTTCCATCGGCGGGCCGAGGGGCCGCGTGATGCTCTGCACCCGGGCGATACCTGGTACGCGGAAGATGTTCTTGGCGATCCGGTCCAGCACCAGCATGTCCCGGGAGTTCCGCAGGTCGTGGTCGGCCTCGACCATCAGCATGTCCGGGTTCATGCGCGCGGAGGTGAAGTGCTCTTCGGCGGCCGCGTAGCCGATGTTGGACGGCACGTCTTTCGGTACGTAGAAGCGATTGTCGTAGTTGGTGCGGTAGCCGGGCAGCGCCAGCACTCCGACCAACGCGGCGGCGGTGGCCGCGACCAGGATGGGTCCGGGCCACCGGACCACGGCGGTACCGACTCGACGCCAGCCGCGGGTCTTGTTGGCGCGCTTGGGGTCGAGTAGTCCGAAGTGGGTGCTGACGACCATCACCGCGGGTGCGAAGGTCAGCGCCATGACCAGGATGACGGCCATCGCGGTCGCGCACGGCAGCGCCAGGGTGTTGAAGTAGTTCAGCCGGGTGAACAGCAGGCACATCATGGCGCCGGCGATGGTCAGGCCCGAGCCGAGGATCACGTGGTAGACGCTGGAAAACGTTGAATAGTAGGCGGTTTCCCGGTCCTCGCCGGCGTTACGGGCCTCGTGATAGCGGCCGACCAGGAAAATCCAGTAGTCGGTGCCCGCGGCGATCGCGAGAGCGGTCAGCACACTGACGGCAAAGGTCGACAGGCTGATCAACTGGGCGTTGCCCAGGACGGCGACGAGCCCGCGAGCCATGCTCATCTCGGTCAGCACGACCAGCAGAGCGATGAATGTCGTTGCGAGGGAGCGGTATACGACCAGCAGCATCACCGCGATGACGACGAGCGTCACCACCGTCATCTTGACCATGCTCTTGTCGCCGGCCTCGTTGGTGTCGGCGACGAGGGCGGCCTGGCCGGTGACGAACGCCCTCACCCCGGCCGGTGGATGGCTGCGGTCGACGATGTGCCGCACCGCGTCGACGGATTCGACGCCCTCGGTGGACCCTTGGTCACCGCGCAGGTTGACCTGGACATAGGCCGCTTTGTGGTCCTCGCTCTCGGAACCTGCGGATGTGATGCGGTCGCCCCAGAAGTCCTGCACGTGCTCGATGTGTGCGGTGTCCTGCTCGAGCTGGTGCACCAGCTCGCCGTAGTACTGCCGTGCGGTGTCGCCGAGCGCCTGATCCGACTCGATGATGATCATCAGCACGCTGTCGGAATCGAATTCACCGAACGTGGTGCCGATGTGCTTGGTCGCGATGACCGACGGCGCGTCCTGCGGGGAGAGCGACACGGCGTTGTTCGCGCCGACGACCTCGAGTTTGGGCACCAGCAGGTTGGTGGCCGCGGTGGCTGCCAGCCAGATCAGGATGATCGGCACCGACAGGATCCGGATCAGCCGGGGATAGCCGCCCCGGCTGCTGTGCTGGCCGCTCATGCCGCCTTCACCAGGCAGAACGTGGTCGCCGAGGCGCCGTCGGACGACTGGTGGTCGCGCAGTTCGCCGTTGACCGTGATGCGGCAGGTCAGCCGGCTGCTGTCACCTTGGGCGACGAGGTTGGCGAAGACGCTCGGCACCGTGGTGGTCAGGGTCTTCGACCAGGGCAGGGAGGTGAAGCGCTCCCGTTGCGGCTGGGCCCGCTCATCGACGTAGCTGATCATCCCCGTGGTGTCGGAGGGTCCGTCGACTTCGTAGGTCACGTACTTCGGGATCGTCGAAACGATGTTGTCCGTGCGGGTTTCGGCGGAGTGCTGGCTGCCGAAGACGCCGTGGAAGCGGTCGATGACGAAACCGCCGACCGTGACGACCCCGACCACCGTCAGCAGCACCCAGCCGCGCTGCGCGGTCTTGAGCAACCAGTTCATGACGAGCACCATACGACTGTATGTATACGCATGTATAGTTACGGTGCGGTGGCGACCATCACACCTCGTCACGACGGCTATTAGGGTGAAGGCATGGCGGGCTCGACACGGCAGCGGAATGTGCGGGGGCAAGGCGCGCTGTTGCGCGATGAAATCCTGGCCGCTGCGATCCGGGTGGTCGACTCGTCCGAGTCCACGAACGAGGTGTCGTTGCGCAGCATCGCGCGCGAGGCCGGCATCTCCAACATGTCGGTGTACGCCCACTTCGACAGTCGCGAGGACGTGCTGGCGGCCGTGGCGGAGCTGAGCTGGGATCAGGTGAACCAGGACATCGCCGAGCAGGTACCGAGCGGCAAGACGCGGCGCGAGCGTCTGCTGCTCGGCTGCCGCGCGTATGTCGCGTTCGCCCAACGCTTTCCGTTGCGTTATGTGTTGATGGTCAAGGTGGACGAGATCACCCCGTCGGCGCGCCAGGCGCTCGAGGTGGTGACGCGCGGCCTGCTGGCCGCCGGCGGTATGGACCCCGACTCCGAGCCGGGACCCGACGCGAAGCGGGTGGCCGCGGCGCTGTCGGTCGCGCTGCACGGTGTCGCGATGCTGCACCGCACCGACACGCCGCACCTGTGGATGAGCGATTTCAGCACCTGCGAAATCATCCAGACCATGGTCGACGCGGCCATCCTGCAGCTCGAGCAGGCGACCGCGGCGCCACGGCCGTAGAACCTACTTCTTCTTGGCCTCCCGCCAACCCCGTTCGAACGGCAGCCGCCAGGCGTTGGGCGCGATCAGTTGGTGGATGGCGTTGGGGCCCCAGGTGCCGGGCTGGTAGTTCTTGACCGGCGGCGGATCCGCCAGCAGCGCAGCCGAATTCGCCCACAGCGACTCGATGCCCTCGGCAGTGGTGAACAGCGTGTGGTCGCCGCGCATGGCATCGAGGATCAACCGCTCGTAGGCCTCCAGTACCTGATCGGCGCCGTCGGCCTCGGTGGCCGAGAACTGCATCGAGAGCTTCTCGAGCTTCATTCCCGGCCCGGGCCGCTTGCCGTAGAACGACAGCGACACCTTCGAGTTGTCGGCCAGGTCGAAGGTCAGGTGGTCGGGCCCTTGAGACCCGACGCCCGAACCCGACGGGAACATGGTGCGCGGTGCCTCCTTGAAGGCGATCGAGATGATGCGCATGCCCTCGGCCATCTTCTTGCCGGTGCGCAGGTAGATCGGCACGCCGGCCCAGCGCCAGTTGTCGATGCCGACCTTCAGGGCGATGAACGTCTCCGTATCGGAATCCCTTGCCACGCCTTCGAGTTCGCGGTAGCCGGTGAACTGCCCGCGGACGACGTCGGACACCTTCACCGGCAACATGGACCGGAAGACCTTGTTCTTCTCCTCGCTGATGGCGCGCGGTTCCAGTGCCGTCGGCGGCTCCATCACCACGAAGGCCATCACCTGGAACAGGTGGGTGACCACCATGTCCTTGTAGGCGCCGGTGCTCTCGTAGAAGTTGGCGCGGGCGTCCAGGCCGAGCATCTCGGGAATGTCGATCTGGATGTGGTCGATGAAGTTGCGATTCCAGATCGGCTCGAACAGGCCGTTGGCGAACCGGAACGCCAGGATGTTCTGCGCGGCTTCCTTGCCCAGAAAGTGGTCGATCCGGAAAATCTGTGCCTCGTCGAAGGTTTCGTGGACGAAGTTGTTGAGTTCGACCGCACTGGCCAGGTCGGTCCCGAACGGCTTCTCCATGACGACCCGGGAGCGCTCGACGAGGCCGGCCTCGTCCAGTGTTGCGATGACGGCGCGCGCGGCCTTCGGCGGTACCGAAAGATAGTGCAGGCGGCGCACATTCGGGCCCAGCTTCTTCTCGGCAGCGGCGACCGCAGCCGCGAGCCCGGACGGCCCGGCGCTCTGCGGGACGTAGGTGAGCGTCGCGGCGAATCGTTCCCACTGTTCGTCGGTCAGGTGATGGCTGCCGAATTCATCGATCGCGGCCTTGGCGAGCTCCCGGAACTCCTCGATGCTCAGGTCCTCCAGCGAGGTCCCGACGATCTGGATGTCGGGCGCGAGTTCGGACTGGTCCAGATAGGCCAGGCCCGGCAGTAGTTTGCGTTTGGCGAGGTCGCCGGTCGCGCCGAACAGCACGATCACGTGTGGGTCGACGGCGACATCGTCGTGGCGGTTCGGCCGGGAGCCGGGCGCCGGGTACGAGATGGTCTGCGGTTTGGTGTTCGCCACGATGCGCATGATTCCACCGCTGCCGGGTCCGCGCAGGGCCTAACACGAACAAGGCCCGGTCACCGTGGTGACCGGGCCTTGTTCGTGGACTGTCAGTCCAGCTGGATGTACTTCACCGTGACCGGCTGCGCGGGCTTGCCGTCGCCGGCGCCGCCCTCGATGCCGTTCTGGGCGATCTTGTCCAGGGTGGCCAGGCCGGTGGCGTCGACGGTGCCGAACGCGGTGTAGCCCGGCGGCAGCTGCGAGTCCTGGTAGACCAGGAAGAACTGGCTGCCGTTGGTGTTCGGGCCGGCGTTGGCCATCGCGAGCGTGCCGCGCGGGTAGACGACCGGCTGGCTCAGCGCCGGGCTGTCGGGCTGGTACTGGTTGGTCGGGTACTCGTTGGCGAACTGGTAGCCGGGGCCGCCCATGCCGGAGCCCGTCGGGTCACCGCACTGCAGGACGTCCAGGCCGCCCTTGGTCAGCCGGTGGCAGGGCGTGTCGTTGAAGTAGCCCTGCTGCGCCAGGCTGGCGAAGCTGTTGACGGTGCACGGGGCCTTGGCGTTGTCCAGGGTCAGCCCGAGGTTGCCCTGGTTGGTGCTCATGCTGGCCGTCACCGTCGGCGGGGTGGTGGGGATCTTGCCGGTGCGCGGCGGGTTGACCTTCTTGCTGGCCTGCTCCGACGACGCCGGGTACTGGCAGTTCTCGCCGAGGCCGGCGGGCGCCACGAACGGTGGCAGCTTGCCGTCGGCGGGCGGGTTCTGCGCCGGGGCGGTCGAGCTCTCGGTCGAGGCCGATGCCGTCGCCGACGAGGACTTGGAGTCCTTGTTGAGATAGATGACACCGAAGACGGCGCCGCCGATCACCGCGAGCACCGCGACCACCGACGCGGCGATGGTCATGATGCGCTGCTTGCGGGCCTTCTCGGCCCGGCGCTCCAACTGCCGTTCCAGCTTGCGCTTGGCGGTCTCCCGCCGTTGTTCATTCGTCGGCACCGCCGAAGCCCTCCTCGTCACGGTCGGGGCGAAGTGCCCCGACTTATGGTCGGCACCGAGTGTGCCAGGTCACCCTGAGACGGTCTTGAGCTGGTCCAGCAGCGCCTGTGGATCGGGATGCAGCAGCACGGCGTCCCCGATGTCGGTGCCGTTGAGCAGAACCGTCGGCGTCGAATTGATGCCCGCGCTCTTCACCGCGTTGTTGACCATGGCGCGGTACTTGCCACCGGTGATGCAATCGGCGACGGAATCCGGGGCGCCGGCCTTCTCGGCCTGTGCGACCAGCTCGTCGTCGGACGGGAAGGTCTGCGCCGATTCGTCGGGCTGATGCGCGAACAGCGCGGCGTGGAACCGCTGGAACGCCGCGGTGTCGGCGTCGGCCACGCAGTACGCCGCCGCGCCGGCCCGGACCGAGTACGACGTCAGGTCGCCGCGGCCGAGGATCGACACCATGGTGTAGTCCACGGCGATACGGCCGTCGGTGATCAGCTTGCCGATGGTCGGGCCGTAGACCTGCTCGAACCGGCCGCAGAACGGGCACAGGAAGTCCTCGTAGACCGTCAGTGTGGCCTTCGGCTCGGAGCTGCCCGGTTTGGTGGCGACGTTGGGCGCGGCCAGCCGGATCGAGCGCAGCGGCGTCGGGCCGGCGTCGGCGGACGACGTCTCGGCGGCCCCACCCACGGGCACGTTCTTGTGCCGAAGCACGATGACGGCGGCGACGCCGGCCGCGACCAGCGCGATGACGGCGATCACGGCGAACATCACCCAGCCGGTGCGGGACTTCTTCGGCGGCGGAAAGCCCGGAACGTATTGCGGCGCACCGTAGTACTGGGGCTGGTCGGGCGGCGGGGGTCCCCAGGGTCCTGGCTGCGTCATGGAGGCAGTTTCCCACGTGGGAAAATGGCTGCGTGTTGTTGACGGGGTTTCCGGTCGGGATGTTGCAGTGCAACTGCTACGTCCTCGCGGCGCGCGCCGGGTCGGACGCCATCATCGTCGACCCGGGCCAGCGGGCCATGGGCCGCATCCGCGAGATTCTGGATGAGAACCGGCTCACCCCGTCGGCGGTGCTGCTCACCCACGGCCACGTCGACCACATCTGGTCGGCGCAGAAGGTGGCGGACACCTACGGCTGTCCGGTGTACATCCACCCCGAGGACCGGTTCATGCTGACCGATCCCATCAAGGGGTTCGGTCCGCGGCTGGCCCAGCTGGCGTTCGGGGTGCTGTTCTCCGAGCCCAAGCAGGTCGTCGAACTCGACCGCGACGGTGACAAGCTCTACCTGGGCGGCATCACCGTGACGGTGGACCACACTCCGGGGCACACCCGGGGTTCGGTGGTGTTCCGCGTGAGCGACGGTCCCGCCGAGCTGGCGTTCACCGGCGACACCTTGTTCAAGCAGTCGGTGGGCCGCACCGATCTCCCGGGCGGCAGCGGCCGGGACCTGCTGAACTCGATCGTGACAAAACTGTTGGTGCTCGACGACGACACCGTGGTACTACCTGGGCACGGCCCACAGACCACGATCGGCGCCGAACGCCGCACCAACCCATTCCTCGAAGGCTTATCAAGTTGAGCGATTTTCAGGCGCCCAAGGGCGTCCCGGATTACCTGCCCCCGGACTCGGCGGAATTTGTCGCGGTACGCGACGGACTGCTGAACGTCGCGCGGCTGGCCGGGTATGGCCACATCGAGCTGCCGGTGTTCGAGGACACCGCGCTGTTCGCCCGCGGTGTGGGTGAGTCCACCGATGTGGTGTCCAAGGAGATGTACACCTTCGCCGACCGCGGTGACCGCTCTGTCACGCTGCGGCCGGAAGGCACCGCCGGCGTCATGCGGGCCGTCATCGAACACGGGCTGGACCGCGGCGCGCTGCCGGCCAAGCTGCGGTACTCCGGACCGTTCTTCCGGTACGAGCGGCCGCAGGCCGGCCGCTACCGCCAGCTGCAGCAGGTGGGCGTGGAGGCCATCGGCATCGACGATCCGGCACTGGACGCCGAGGTGATCGCCGTCGCCGACGCCGGCTTCCGCTCGCTGGGCCTCGACGGTTTCCGCCTGGAGATCACTTCGCTGGGTGACGACACCTGCCGGCCCCAGTACCGGAAGCTGTTGCAGGACTTCCTGTTCAAGCTCGACCTCGACGAAGACACCCGGCGCCGCGCCGAGATCAACCCGCTGCGGGTGCTCGACGACAAGCGGCCGCACGTCAAGGAGATGACGGCCGACGCCCCGGTGATGCTCGATCACCTGTCGGAAGCCGCCAAGGAACACTTCGACACCGTGCTGGCGCACCTGGATGCGCTGGGCGTGCCGTATGTGATCAACCCGCGCATGGTCCGCGGCCTGGACTACTACACGAAGACCACGTTCGAGTTCGTGCACGACGGCCTCGGCGCCCAATCCGGTATCGGTGGCGGCGGCCGCTACGACGGCCTGATGAAGCAGTTGGGCGGGCAGGACCTGTCCGGCATCGGCTTCGGCCTCGGCGTGGACCGTACGGTGCTGGCGCTGAAGGCTGAGGGCAAGACGGTGGCGTCTCCCGCGGCCGTCGACGTGTACGCCGTGCCGTTGGGCGCACCGGCCAAGCTGGAACTGGCGAAGATCGTTGCGGCCCTGCGTGGTTCGGGTGTCCGCACCGACATGTGCTACGGCGACCGTGGCCTCAAGGGTGCGATGAAGGCCGCCGACCGCTCGGGCGCCAAGGTGGCCCTGGTGGCCGGCGACCGCGACATCGAGGCCGGCACCGTCGGCGTCAAGGACCTGTCGAACGGCGAGCAGGTCGACGTGCCCATCGCCGACGTCGTCACCCAGGTCGTCGCCCTACTTCATTAACCGCGAGCGGCCGTGTCTGTACGCGACACGCCGCCCATCCTCGGCGTTCTGGGGCCGCTCGTCAGCGCTGGGCGGCCCCAAAATGCACATCCCACACGGCGTTTCGGTGTACAAACTCCCCCGCAAGCGGGAGGTACCCCCAGGCCGGCTCGGGGGATTGCGTTAGCCCGTCATGCGGCGCAGCATGCCGTCGCGCAGCGTCAGGGTGTGGAGCAGGATGGCGCTGACGTGCGCGGCGATGGCGGCCACCAACAGGTAGGCCACCACCGAATGTGCCTGCCGCAGAATGCCGTACAGGTCGCCGTCGAACGGGACGAGGCCGGGGAGCGTCAAACCGAACGCCCGCACCGGGCTGCCCGACGCCGACACCATGGCCCAGCCGACCAGTGGCTGCGCCAGCAGCATGGCGTACATCCCCAGTTCGGACGCGGCGACCAGTTTGCCCTCCAGCGGCCCCACGGTGTCTGGCCATTTCGGCGGCTTGTGGGTGAATCTGTTTGCCGCACGGACGATCACGATGACCAGGATGCTGATGCCCAGCGTCATGTGGACGGCGACCAGGGCGCCGTGGGAGCCGATCCGGTCGGTCATGGTGAAGCCGATCAGCAGCGCGGCGAACACGGCGACCGCGGTCAGCCAGTGCAACACGCGGGTGCGGATGGGGAAGCGGTCGGTCACGGCTTGACCTCCTGAACCTGAACGGCCGGAGCGGTTTTCGGTTCGATGGTCCGGGCCCGGTATGACCCGGCGTACACCGCCGACCGGGCGCTGAGCAGCGGATCGTCGGACGGCTCGATGCCGTCGGGCAGGACCAGCGGATCGAAGTTGATGTCGCGAGCGTTGCCGGCGGCGTCGGTCTGGGCTTCGGTGAGGGTCAGGACGCCGGCGTCGATGACCTGCCGGTCGGCCGGCCAGGGCAGCGTCGGGTCGGTCGGGTCGCCGTCGCGCCCGACCGTCAGTCGCAGATTCCATTGCAGCGGAGTCTTTTTCAACTGGATGATCAGCGCGTCGAACAACGCGTTGGGATCGTCGGACTTCGGTGGCAGCGCCGTCTGCTGCGGCACGAACGACCACCGGACCGGCGTGCGGACACCGGAATGGTTCACCAGATAGAACTTGTGCAGACCCGCGAACGTACTGTCGGCGAAACCCGGTGTGGGCGGGCTCTTCTTGACCAGTGCAGTCGCCGCCGCGGTCTCGGGATGCCGGCTGAGGAAGTCGGCCATGAGCTGCGGGTCGGGCTTCCCCGTGCCGGCCACCGGCTTGGACGCCAATAGTCGGTCATAGAAGCCCTGCGGTGAATTGTCGACGAACACCGGAAGGTTCAGCATCGCGGTACGCCATTGGCCGGCGCCCGGGAAGCCGATGGCCAGCCCGAGCCCGCGCGCTGCGCCCGGGGTGTCGGCAACCGTTGGGTCCCCACCGGCCAGAGAGAAGCGACCTGCGACGGGCGTCTCACCCGGCCCGAAGACCGCGGCACGGGACAGGGCGGCCGCGTTGCCGTTGCTCATGAAGTGGCCGACCACCGAGACGCCTTTGGCATGGTTCTTCCGGAATCCGGGGTGAGCGCCGAAGACGCTCCGGAAGCCGTCCAGGAACGTCTGGCGGGTCAGCGTCCCGGCGCGGCTGGTGTACGCGACCAGTCCGAGGTCCACGGCGAGGAACGCCCCGACGGCGCCGAGGCCGACCAGGATCGAACGCCGGGTCAGGGGAGTACCGCGCCAGGATGGGCCGTCCATGACCACCAGAGGTACCACGAAACTGCTGTGGCAGCATCTGCGAATGTGCGGGTATTGGTGCAGCGGGTGACGTTGGCGCGGGTGACGGTCGACGGGCGGACCGTCGGTGAGATCACCCCGAACCCTCAGGGCCTGGTGGCGCTCGTCGGTCTCACCCACACCGACGACGCCGCGGTGGTGCGCAAGATGGCCGACAAGCTGTGGCGGCTGCGCATCCTGGACGGCGAGCTGAGCGCCGCCGATGCGGGCGCCCCGATTCTCGTGGTCAGTCAGTTCACCCTCTACGCCGACACCGCCAAGGGGCGCCGGCCGTCATGGAATGCCGCGGCGCCCGGTCCGGTTGCCGAGCCCCTCGTCGACGAGTTCGCGGCGGCGCTGCGGGCGCTGGGGGCCGAGGTCGCCACCGGGCAGTTCGGCGCCCACATGCACGTCGAACTGGTCAACGACGGCCCGGTGACGGTATTGCTGGAGCTGCAGGCGGGGTGATACGGCTGATGCAGGGTGTAACGGTCCGGTACGGTCAGTCGATATGACCGGCATGCGTAAAGCGACAGTCAAGTTGTCAGTGGTGTGTGGCGCGGCAGCAGTGGCGGCCGCTGGGCTGATGGCGCCGGTGGCGTCTGCCGCCCCGGCCGGCCACGAGGTCCGGTACACGCTGTCGGTCGGCGGCCCCGCCACCTTCGACCTGCTCTACCTGGTCAATCAGCCGGCGAACAAGGCCGCGTACAACGCCGACGCCTACGCCTACCTCAAGCGCGAGACGGTCACCGTCGGTCCGGACGCCCCGTGGGTGTTCACCACGACGCTCGCCGACCCGCAGTGGGCCATCTTCACCGTCAGCAGCACCACGCACGGTGGCCAGGCCGCCCCGGACTCGACGTGCGACATCGCGGTCGACGGGCAGTCGGCAGCGCACCAGACCGCGCCGTACAACGTGCAGTGCCAGCTCGGTCAGTGGTAGTTCGCTAGCGGCGGCTCGCCCGTCGGTTGGCCTTCTCGATCGCCTCGACCAGCTCGCCCTTGTTCATGGTCGACCGGCCGCGGATATCGAGCCGGCGCGCGACGTCCATGAGGTGTTTCTTGGTGGCCTGGGTATCCACGCCCTCGGCGGACTTGCCGCGGGCGTTGGGCCCGCCGCTGCGCGCCCGCTCGTCGGACGGGCCCTTGTGGTCTTTCTTCTCCCAGTGGTCGCCGACCTTCTCATAGCTGTGCTTCAGGGCTGAGTACGCGACCCGGTGGGCACGTTCACCTTCGCCGTATTCCTCGGCGGCCGAGTGGCTTGCCCCTGCTTCGTGGTCTTCGGCATGACTCCTCCTCACGGTGGTTGATCGGTGTCCGAATCGTCGTCCACGACGGGAAAGAACGACTCGGTCGCGGGGCGTAGACATCAGGCCGGCACCGCCTCCGTCGCCCGGTTCCAGGTCCGGTGCCGCCGGATCGTGTCGATGAAGGCCTCGATGAACAGCGCGTCAAGCGCGCCACCGTGTGAGGTCGTGGTGACAACGCCTCTGTCCGTGCGGGTTTCGGTGAGCCCGGCGGATTCGGGATTGATGCCCGCGGCGCGCAGCAGGCCGACGCCCGCACCGAACGCGGCGATGGGCTTCAGGTGCTTGTAGGCCTCGGCGACGAAATGGATCGCCGAACCGTCCTGGGCGAGCAGCTCGACGGAGTCCAGCGCCCCCGGAACCAGCACGGCATCGTAGAGCGTCGACGACGTGGTGTTGAGCCCGAGATCCACGCCGAGTTCCTGGCCGGTGTCGGTCGTGATGGTGCCGCCCCCGATGAGGCCGACGACGTCGACGGTGGCGCCCTGCTCCCTGAGCGCGGCGGCAGTCCGCTCGGTGCCGCGCAGGTCCACGCCGTCGGCGGCCAGGACGGCGATTCGGCGGCTGACAATGGAATCGGTCGCGGTATTCATCTGCGACAGTGCCGGCGACGGCGTCACGTGGTCGGGCACGGCGACCTCGTCAGGCGCAAGCAGTCCGAGCTTGGCGGCGACCCGCTCGGCGAGCTCGTGATCGATCATGTTGAGCTGTGCGATGACTCGGGGCCGGATGCCGGTCTCGGGTCCGACCTTGCCGAGTTCGAACGAGAACGCGGCGACGATGTGGTCCTTCTCGACGGTCGACATACTGAGCCAGAACATCCGGGCCTGGCTGTAGTGGTCTTTGAAACTCTCTGCGCGGCTACGGATCTTCTGACCGTCGACGCGTTCGGTGTAGTGCCGGTAGGCGTCCGCATCCGCCAGCGCCGGACAGCCACCGCCGAGGTTGTTCTTGAGGTAACTCGTGGTCCCCTGGGCAATGGTGTGCTGGCCGTAGCCATCCCGCTGATTGTTGGTGACTGCCGCGATCGGCCGGTTGACCGGCAGTTGCGCGAAATTGGGCCCACCCAAGCGGATCAGCTGGGTGTCGAGGTACGAGAAATTGCGGAGCTGCAGCAGGGGATCATTGGTGAAGTCGATACCCGGTACCAGATTGGCGGTGTGGAAGGCGACCTGTTCGGTCTCGGCGAAGAAGTTGTCGGGGTTGCGGTCGAGCACCATCCGGCCGACGGGTATCACCGGAACCCGCTCCTCGGGAACGAGTTTGGTCGCATCGAGCAGATCGAACGGGAAGGCGAACTCATCGGACTCGGGGATCAGCTGTACACCCAGCTCCCACTCGGGGAACTGGCCGGCCTCGATGGCGTCCCACAGGTCACGGCGATTGAAGTCCGGATCCTTACCGGCGATCTGCTGGCATTCCTCCCACAGCAGTGAGTGCACCCCGAGTTTCGGCGTCCAGTGGAATTTCACGAAGACGCCCTGGCCGGCGGCGTTCACCAACCGGAAGGTGTGCACACCGAAGCCCTGCATCATCCGGTAGCTGCGTGGCAGGGCGCGATCGGACATCAGCCACATGATCGTGTGCAGCGTTTCCGGCTGCAGCGACACGAAGTCCCACAGCGTGTTGTGGGCGGACGCGGCTTGCGGAATCTCGTTGTGCGGCTCCGGCTTCACCGCGTGCACGAAGTCTGGGAACTTGATGCCGTCCTGGATGAAGAAGACGGGGAAGTTGTTGCCGACGAGGTCGTAGTTGCCTTGCTCGGTGTAGAACTTGGTGGCGAAGCCGCGTACGTCACGCACGGTGTCTGCGGAGCCGCGGGAGCCGGCGACGGTGGAGAAGCGCACGAACACCGGCGTGCGCAGGCCCGGCGTGGTCAGGAATTTCGCCGTGGTGAAGTCGGCCAGCGAGTCGTCGTAGGGCTCGAAGTAACCGTAGGCCCCTGCGCCGCGCGCGTGCACGACGCGCTCCGGAATGCGTTCGTGGTCGAAGTGTGTGATCTTCTCCCGCGCATGGAAATCCTCCAGCAGGGTCGGACCGCGCTCACCTGCGGTGAGGGCGTCGTCGGTGTGCGGAACCCGCACGCCCTGTTGGGTGGTCAGGTACCCCGCGTTGTTGTCGACCCGCGCGGCGTCGAGCTGCTCGTGCTTCGCATTCGATGTTTCGTCCACCGTGTCTGGTTACCCAAGGCGATGGCCAACAAACGCGGCGGTTGGCGGCCCTGGTTCACAGCGAGGCGGCCGACGGATATTCCGGTGTGTCGCTGTCCGCTGCGGGAGTGACTTCCTTGACGAAGTCGCCGATGTAGCGGATGGCCCGCCGTCCTTCGGGCAGGACGGCGGCGGCGAGCGGGAAATCGTGAATCTGCCCGTCCCACATATGAAGTTCGCACCGCGCCCCCGCTGCGGTCAGCCGCTCGTACATCAGTTCCGCGTCGGGCCGGAGGAACTCGTCGCTGCTGACGTGGATCGACACCGGCGGCATCTGGTGCAGGTCCGCATCGACGGGTGAGGCGATGGGTTGCCCGGACGAGCTCTTCTCACCGTGCGTGGCGACGTAGCGCATGAACGATGTCATCGCGCGCGCGGTGAACATGGCGCAGCGGTCCTTGCCACCGGGGGATTTGTCGCGCGGGTTCAGCGTCGTCAGGGGAGAGATGGCCGCCACGCCGGCGGTCGGCGGGTGACCGTGCCGAAGCAGTTCCGCAGCGGTCTGCAGCGCGAGGTAGCCGCCCGCGGAGTCCCCGGCCACCACGATCTCGGACCAGCGGTAGCCGCGGTGCAGCAGCCAGCGGAGCCCGTCGGCCGCGTCGGCCAGCGCCGCCGACAGCCCGTGGTCGGGCAGCATGCGGTAGCCGACGTTGAGCACCTCGGCCTCAGCGCTGCGGGCCAGCCGCGCCACCAGGGATCGGTGCGTGTTGAGGCCGCAGGTGAGGAACGCCCCACCGTGCAGATAGAGGATGGCGCGACGCGCCGACGAGCCTGCGGTGCCGATCAATTCGGCCGGACAGGACGGCAGGCGGACCCGTTGCACAGTCGTCGATCTCGGCAGCGGGGCCAGCGCGGCGACCTGATCGATGGAACTGAAGGGCCAATGCAGATTCGGTTGCAGGGCCCACATCCGCACCACGTTCTTCACGAACACCCGACAGACGGCGCCGATCGCCTGAGATTGCGGACTGCGTCGGCGATGGTGATGCCGTACTCCCTGGTCACGCCGGGTATTTCGCATGGTGATCAACTCCTGGACACTCGGGTACCCGTGCCAGATTTTGGTGAAACGTTGCGTCAGAGGAGGTTTCCGATGGGTACAGACCAGGTATGTCGGTAGTGCCGGAGTTCAAGAGCCGCAATACAAGGAGGAAATGCAGTGGGAGAGCACAAGAGCGGTCCCGAAGAGGGCATCAAGGGCACCGTCGAGGGTGTCAAGGGCAAGCTGAAGGAAGCCGCAGGCAGCGTCGTCGGCCGGGATGACCTGGTCCGTGAGGGACAGGCACAGCAGGACAAGGCCGACGCCGAACGCGATGCGGCGAAGCGTGAGGCGGAAGCTGAGTCGGCCCGTGCCGGCGCGGCGGCCGCTGAGAAGCGCCAGCAGCAGAACCAGTAAGCCAGAACGGCCCGGCCTCCTTCAACCGTGGGGAGGCCGGGCCGCTTCGTGTTCGAAAACTATTGTGCGCGAGCGGTATCGCTGTTTCTGCTGTTCTGCATCGCCAACGGCACCAATACCCAGAACGTGCAGAAGCCGGCCAGCCCGATGCCGCCGGCGACCCAGCCCGCCACCTGGCCCGCGACGGTGCCGAAGATCAACTCGGTCACGCCGGTCAGGGCGATCCCGAGCAACAACAGGCCGTAGAAGGCGCATCGATGTGCCGCGGCGACGATCAGCGGCATGCGCCGTTGCCGAAACAGGATGCGGTGCATGCCGACTGGGGCGATCAGCAGAATCGTCGACGCGACCGAGAAGCCGACGGTCGCGAGGTAGACGGTCTGGCTCTGGTCATCCAGTGTGCTGAACCGCTGTTGGAACGGCAGGGTCAGCAGGAAACCGGTGAGCAGCTGTACTCCGGTCTGCGCGACACGCAGTTCCTGCAACAGACTCGACCAATTGCGGTCCAGCCGTTGGGTTTCGGTCTCGTGACGGGCCATCCGGTCCCATCTCTGGTCGGACGGTCCCAGATCACCGTGCTCGTCCGTCATCGGATACATCGCTCTTGCGTCGAACCTTTTCCGTGTCGACGACGATGACGCGGTCGTCGGGCCCCGAACCGTAAAAACTGAAGACGTCTCGGTAGCGTGAGGAGTCCACCCGGATCTCACGGACGGTGAGCCACCGGCCACCGGCCGGGTCCTCGATGATGTCACCCTTCGTCACGTTCGCAGGTCGGACGGCTTCGATGTTGGTATCGATGGTCATCGGAACCCCTTGACTCTCAGGGGGTTTCGAAGGTGAAGGTGAGCACGACGAATCCGGCGATCAACAAGGCCCAGGCGACCAGCGGTACCACGATGCCGCGTCGGGTGCGTGCCGTCACGAAGGACAGCGCGATGGCCAGCACAGCGACCACTGGCGCGCCGTACTCGATGAGGCCGAACACGAACGGGCTCGGGCCCAGCTTGGCGCAGGTCCGTTCGGAACAGCCCGCGGTCGCGAGGACCTGGGCGTACTGATACAGGATGATCGCGAAGGCGCCTGGCACGGTGAGGCCGGCCAGCACCCAGTTGATGACGGTGCGTCGCCGGTGTCCGGCTTCCTGTGCGTCTGCATCGTGTTGCGCGATCGCCCCGGCCTGGACCTCAGACATCGACACCTCCCGGGTGGTAGCGGCTTCCTTCGTACTGTCCTGCTGGGGGCGTACCCGGGCGGCCGAACCGCGAAACGCCTGTTTCGTCCGGTACCTCAGGGGTATCACGCCGGGATGACGATGACTGTTGGGGATTACCTGCTCGAGCGGCTGAGGCAATGGCATGTCCGTCACGTGTTCGCCTATCCGGGCGACGGCATCAACGGGATCGTCGCCGCATTCGGCCGCAGTGACGATGAGCCGCAATTCATTCAGACCCGCCACGAAGAGATGGCAGCGTTCGGCGCCACGGGGTACGCCAAATTCGGCGGGGGTGTCGGTGTCTGTATGGCGACGTCGGGTCCGGGCGCCATCCACCTCCTGAACGGGCTGTACGACGCGAAGCTCGACCGCGTTCCGGTGGTGGCAATCGTGGGCCAGACGGCGCGCAGCGCGATGGGCGGTAGTTATCAGCAGGAAGTCGACCTGCACAGTCTCTACAAGGATGTCGCCAGTGACTATCTGGTCGAGGTCAATGTCGCCAACCAGCTGCCCAACGCGCTCGACCGGGCAATCCGCATCGCGCTGGCGAGGCGGGCGCCGACGGCCCTGGTGATCCCGTCGGACCTGCAGGAGCAGCCGTACGAACCGCCGCAACACGAGTTCAAGCAGGTGCCGTCGAGCGATCCGGAGTACGTGCCACCTGCGGTGTATCCGCAGAACGAACAGGTCCGCAAGGCCGCCGATGTACTCAATGCCGGTGAGCGCGTGGCGATTCTGGTCGGTCAGGGTGCCCGCCGGGCCGCCGACCAGGTGCGCGAACTCGCCGACAAGACAGGCGCCGGGGTCGCCAAGGCGCTGCTGGGCAAGGACGTGCTGCCGGACGACCTGCCGTATGTCACCGGATCCATCGGGCTCCTCGGGTCGCGGCCGAGCTACGAGATGATGCGCGACTGCGACACCCTGCTGATCGTCGGATCGAATTTTCCGTACAGCCAGTTCCTGCCGAAGTTCGGGCAGGCCAGGGGGATTCAGATCGACATCGACGGAACCGCGATCGGTATGCGCTACCCGACGGAGGTGAACATCGTCGCCGACGCGGGTGCCGCGCTCGGTGCGCTCCTGCCGCTGGTGGAGCCGAAAACCGACCGCACATGGCGAGATACCATCGAGCACAACGTCTCTCGCTGGTGGGACACCATCGAGCGTCAGTGCATGTTGTCGGCCCGACCTGTGAACCCGATGCGGATCGCGTGGGAACTTTCGCGGCGGATACCGTCGACCGCCATCGTGACGGCCGACTCCGGTTCGTCCACCAATTGGTACGCGCGGTGTCTGAAGTTCCGTGGTGAGATTCGGGGTTCGCTATCGGGCACGCTCGCCACCATGGGACCCGGGGTGCCATACGCGATCGGTGCGAAGTTCGCGCATCCGGACCGTCCCGTGGTGGCGCTCGTCGGAGACGGCGCGATGCAGATGAATGGTATGGCCGAGCTGCTGACCATCAAGCGCTACGCCGAGCAATGGTCCGACCCGCGCCTGGTGGTGTGTGTCTTCCACAACGGTGACCTCAATCAGGTCACCTGGGAGTTGCGGGCAATGGGAGGAGCGCCCAAGTTCGTGCCGTCACAATCGCTACCGGACGTCTCGTATGCCGAAATCGCCTGTGCCATGGGGCTGGATGGCATCGCGGTTGACAACCCCGAGCGGCTCGGCGAGGCCTGGGATCGGGCGCTGGGTGCCGACCACCCCGTGGTGCTGGACGTGCGGTGCGACCCCGAAGTGCCGCCGATCCCGCCGCACGCCACCTACGAACAGATCAAAGATCTGACGGCCGCGATTCTCAAGGGCGATCCCAACGGCTGGCACCTGGTGTATCAGGGGATGAAGACCAAGGCGCAGGAATACATCGCCCGTTCTGGTGGTGGCGCCGGGTAGCCCCGTGTAGTGTGAGAAGCACGACGCTGTTGTACAGCGTGGCCGCTTAGCCAAAAGCGGCGTCGGTCGAGAGACTGCAGCTCGGCGCGTGAATCCGGTCCAGAGCGGGGCCTCCATTCTCAGGATTCGCCGGTTGCGGCCGGGCTCGACTTCGGCAGATTGCCGTTCCGCCTCCACGGCGGAAGCCAGCACGTCGCGGACCCCGTAATTGTGTATGCCGTCAATCGGTGGTGTCGTGCGTGCTGTCACACCCTGGAAGGGGTGCTGCATGTCAGTTTCTGTGTTGGAAAACGACTTTCGCGAAACGAGCGAGCCGGTTGAGGCGGGCTCGGATCAAAGTCCTGACGAATACGCGGACGTGGTCGCGATGGTCGCGGTGCTCCGTCAATTACCGCCCGACTCGGACGCCTACGCGCGTCAACTCGAACGGATCGTGCTGCGGTGCTGCCCGCTGGCGGACCGGGTGGCCCGCCACTTCGACCGCCGAGGCGAGAACCTCGAAGACCTGATCCAGGTGGCCCGGGTGGGGTTGCTGCAGGCGGTCAACCGATTCGATCCCGCGCGGGGATCACGATTCGTCGCGTTCGCCCTTCCCACGATGATGGGGGAGTTGCGCCGGTACTTCCGTGACTATGGCTGGAAAGTGCACGTACCCAGGCGAATTCGCGATCGGCAGCACGATATTGCCTGTGCTACTGCATATTTGACGAGCGACCTGAGAAGGGCGCCGAGTATCGAGGAGCTCGCCAAGGAACTGGAGATAGACCGTGACCAGGTCGTCGAGAGCATCGTGGCAGCCAAGGCGTATCAGCCCCAGTCGCTCGACGTGAACGTCAGCGACGACGATGCGCGCGCGCAGGCGCTGGGTGACTCGCTCGGTGAGATGGACGCCGGCTTCGACCGTGTGACGGATCGCGAATCGGTACGGTCCCTGCTGGCGGCGCTGCCTCGACGCGAGCAGAAGGTGCTTTATCTGCGGTACTTCGGTGCCATGACGCAGCGTCAGATCGCCGACTCGATCGGCGTTTCCCAGATGCATGTGTCACGGATACTGGACCGCACCTTGCGCGATTTGCGAGCTCAAGTGGGTTGCGCCTGATCGACGCCGGACTTTCGGCCATCGGCGGCAGAACGGTTCTGTCGCCGATGGCTGGTGTCGCACCACGGATAGGTTTTGCTGCGCTGGCAGCAGCAGATGGCGACCATGAATCTGTCGGAGCAGACCCGGGTGCCGTCTTCCAGTTCGACCTCGACCGGTCCCTGGATCAACATCGGGCCGCGGGGGACGATGCGCACGGTTCTTCGGCTGGGGCTCATGGCTTCACCGCCTTGATGGCGGCCAGTTCTTCGGTGCGTCGTCCGGGCGTCAAGCGACCGGTGTCTTCCAGCCAGCGTGCCCGTGCGGTCATCACGGGCCCGAACGGGATGGTCCGGCGCGCCACCACAGCGGCCTGAAGTCCGCCGTCCCGCAAGGCGGTGACGCTGCTCGCGACACCGGCGAACTCGGACTGAACGATGAGCAGTGTGCCACCGCGCTTGAGCAGTGCGGGTGCCGCGGCGCAGAGCGGATCGAGGATGAGTCGGCCGTCGGGACCGGCATTGAACGATGTGGGCGGGCCGCCGGCGCCGACGATCACCGGCTCCCGGCTGGCGGGCTCCGGCACGTACGGCGGGTTGCACAGCACCAGGTCGAACGGCTCGAGTTCCAGCGCCGCCGACCAGGAACCGAGCCGCGCATCGATCGGGGATTGGGCGAGTCGAGCATTGGCGCGGGCCGCCGCGATGGCGGCGCGTGACGTATCGAAGGCGACGACGCTGTCTGCTCCGGCACCGGACGCAGCAATCGCTGCCACCCCGCTTCCCGTACACAGGTCCGCGACGCGCATACCCGCCGGGTGGCAGCAGCGGTGCATGGTATCGATCAGCAGTCGCGAATCATGTTGCGGCAGATATACGTTTGCGCACTCGCGGGAGATTTCGGAGCTCAGCATCGGGCTTCCTCTCTGGATTCAACCTCTCCGATATAGCCGCGAAGTTGTATCGGCAAACGCATCGAATCGGTAACGCGGCTCGAGGTGAACGGTTTTGATGCCGCCGGAACGGGTAACTACCGTCAATGCCGGGTCACGGTGACAGCCAAGGGACGGTGATCCGAGAGTTCCACCCGCGGAGTGGCATGTCGGAGCACGGTCAGCTGCCGGTCGTCGGTGAGAAGGTGGTCGAGCTGCTGAGTCGGTTCTTCGGCCGGGAAGGTGTCGGCACACGCGAGCGGGCGCATGCCCGTCCAGCGCACCGCCGGCCCCGTCGCCATGTTCAAGTCGCCGGCGATGATGTGCGGCCCCGGCAGGGCGCGAACGGTACGGGCCAGCTGCCGCAGTTGATGCCGATTCCAGCCGGGCACGAACGACAAGTGCGTACCGGCGATCGTCATGGCGCCCAACGGCGTATCGAGCCGTGCGAGCACCGCCGCGCGGGGCTCCTCGTGCACGATCATCACTTTTCCGGGGACCGGCAGATACATCGGAAAGCGGGTCGGTATCCGCGGCAGCCGCAGTACCTGCCAGCTGGTCGCCGGATAGCGCGAGAGCAGCGAGATGCCGTATGCCGCCGATTCCGGATGTTCCTCGCCGGTGGCCGCGATCCAGGTGGCGCCCGGCGTTCCGGTGATGGCGGCGACGAACCGGTGCGAGACCGCGTTCATCACTTCAGCCGCGATGGCGGTCAGATCCGCTCGGCCGGAACGCGATTGGTCGAAATCCACTTCCTGCAGCGCCAGGATGTCCGGGTCGAGAATGCTGATACTGCGGCGCAGCCTGTCGAGGTGGACGCCGTCGCCGACGGTGCGGCCGTGCAGGATGTTGAAGGTCGCGAGGCGCATCGAAGTCATGATGTCTCGATACCCGCGAATACCGGCTTTGATCGCGCGGTCCGTCATGTGTCCTGAGCGCACCCAACTGCGAGATGCACTGCGCGCCGCGGCGAGTGCCTTCAAGGCCAATGCCCAGAGCTTCGCCCTTGCCGGCAGCTACGCCCTGTGGGTCCACGGCGCCCCGGAGCCCGACCACGATGTCGACTTCGTCGTGCCTGAGGAGGACACCGAGTCGGCGGTGAAAATCCTGGGGCAGAACGGCTTCGACATCGAGCGGACACCTGAGGATTGGCTGTTCAAGGCGCACGTCGACGGCGTCCTCGTCGACGTCCTGCACCGGCTCAACGGTGTGCCGGTGGACTCCGCCCTGCTCGCCGGCGCCGTGGTGCGTGAAGTGCTGGCCATTTCGATGCCGGTGCTGACCCCCGATGCGGTGATCACTCAGAAGCTGCTGACCCTCAATGAGCATCACTGTGACTTCGCGCCGCTGCTGCCGGCGGTGCGCGCCGTCCGTGAGCAGCTCGACTGGCCGCGCATTCGAGAGCTGGTGGCCGGGAACGACTTCGCCATGGCGTTCCTTGAGCTGGCGACACGTCTTCGGCTGGACCAGTGACGGCTTTCCCGCGCGTTAGTTTGCCATCACGCGCCCATGGGTACTTCTTTCATGAGACCAGAGAGGTCTGTGTAGGAGGAGCCATGTTGCGAGGAAGCGTGGGCGTCATCGTGGTGGTCTGGCTGCTGATCGGTGTATTGGCAGCTTGGCAGCGCGACTATTTCCGCGGCGGCGACACCAGCTGCGGCTCGGCAGGGCGTATCGCGCTGACCGTGGTCGCCGGGCCGTTGAACTACGCCGGGGTCAATCCGAAGGTCGTCGATTGCCGACTGCCACAACCAAGTGCGATGCGGTAAGCCGCGTCTGAGATAAGGAAACGATCATCATGATTGCTTTGGGAGTAGTCCTGCTCATCCTGGGCTTCGTCTTCAACGTGTATCTGCTGTGGGTCCTGGGCATCGTGCTCGTCGTGGTGGGCGCGGTCTTCTGGCTCCTCGGGGCGGCCGGTCACGCCGTCGCCGGACGCCGTTACTGGTATTGACACAACGCGAGGGGGCGAAAGCCCGGGCCTCAGGCCCGGGCTTTCGCCTTCTTCGCGGTAGTGACTGCGGTGTCGGCCAGCTCCGAAGCACGCGCGCTGGCCTTCCGGTAGGCCGATTCCGCATACGGGGCAGCCTTTTCCAAGCCGTCTCCTAGGGTGTCGGCCAATTCAGAAGCACGTGCGCTGGCTTTCCGGTAGGCCGATTCCGCATAGGGGGCAGCCTTTTCCAGTCCGTCCTCCAATTTCTCGCGCGCGACGCCGGCGAGTTCACGGCCGTGCTCGAGCGCGACTTCCGTCCGCGATGGGACGGTCGATGAGAGGGCCTCGGCTGCCCGTTGCGCGGCCCGCCGTCCCCGCCAGCCCAGCGACGGCTTTCCGGCGGTATCCGCCGAGGCGAGGATCAGACCGCCGAGCAGGCTGAGGTCGGCCAGGAAGCCGCGGCGCTTGGCGGCCTTCGCCTCGGGATCGTTCTCGGTCCAGAACATGTGGTGCCCCAGGTTTGCCGGAATCACCGTCGCGGCGAGTACCGCCGAGGCCACGCGTGGGATGCGTCCGGTGGCCAGCAGCAGCCCACCGGCGACCTGGGCGGCCGCGGTCGCCTGCGCCACGGCGACGGCGTTGGACGGCACGTTACGTGCCACGGGATCCGGCATGTCCTTCAGCCCGTCGAGCGCCGGCTGTACGGCCTCGGCGCCGGAATCGGTGTTCAACAGGGTTTCGACGCCCTGTCCGATGAACGCGGTGGCAAGAAGCGGGCGGGCGATCCTACGAATGATCATGGAGCTGGGATTTCCCGTGCGGCTTGCGCCCAAACATCATCCTGGCGCGGGATAGGCGATCGGCGTGCCCATCTCAGGCGTCGCGTCCGAAATCGTCTTCATCGGCGTCTATTTCGACGTCCGTGGTCTGCTCCACCCAATCGTGCGGGGCGGCCTCCGTCGGTGGGTTGTCGCTGCCGGTGACCGCTGCTTCATCGTCGAGGACCTGTTCGTGGACGTCACGCGACTGCTCGACGGCGTCCGCGTCGGGAACTGCGTCCGGGAACTGTTGTGGTGTCATGACAGAGCAGATACCCGCCCCGCCCGCCGGAAAACACTTCGTGTTCAAGGGGCCGGGCGAGATCGACTGCGCGGCAAGGGGAGATATCCCGGCTCCGAGTCAGCTCGTCGGCGGCGTCCGCGGCTCACCAGGATGCGAGTGGAGATAGTCGAGCTCACGGCGCCGGATGCGGCGGTGCCGCGTGAAGAGCCACGCGCCACCCACCACAGCCAGCACGGCCGCGATTGCCAGCGTCACTCCACCTGTGTCCGGTTGAGCCTCGGCGAAGAAGTACAGGCTCACGACCAGGGTGGCAACTGCGAGGGCAAGAGCCACCAGACCCGGAGCATTCGTGCCGTCCTTGAAGGATTCGCCGGCATGCGGCCGGGTGGTGCGAGCATGGTCGACGGGGTCTTTCATGGGATGCCTCCTGGGGATAAGTCCTCGACGTTCTAATGCCCGGCGCAGCGCGGTTCTACACCCGCCGTGCCGACGCCTACACCCCGTGAGCCGCAGTGCCAGCGGGTTTAGCTGCCCGTGCCTGCGGGTATCGGGGAGGTCTCATGTGCACAGAAGAACTTGTTCAGCCTTTGCTGCCGGATCCGCGCGGTCCATTGTCGAGTGTGGTGACCGGACTGCTGGGGGAGCGACTGCCCACGCAGTATTTGGCGCGGATACAGCTACCACTACTCGCGAACACCGATCCCTTCGGACTCGACCTGCAGTTGGCGCTCTACGTCTGCTACGAGCTGCATTACCGGGGCTTCACCGGCACCGACGAGAAGTGGGAATGGAACCCCGCGCTCCTCGATGTTCGCCATCGTCTCGAGGAGCGATTCCTCGCCGCCGTCCGGGAGCTCGTCGGTGACATCAGCCCCGACAGTACGGCGCACGCCGAGCTGAATCGCTGTGACACCGAACCTGTCGATGACTCGAGTCTGTCTGTGTACCTGCAAGATCAGGCGACGTGGCCGCAGATGCAGGAGTACTTCGTCCACCGGTCGCTGTACCACCTGAAGGAAGCCGACCCGCAGTCGTGGATCATTCCGCGGTTGACCGGACGCGCGAAAGCCGCGCTGGTGGCAGTGGAATACGACGAATACGGCGGTCGGGGCGGCTACGCGACCATGCACCAGCGCCTGTTCGCCGATCTGCTCGACGCCGCGGATCTGCGCAGCGACTACCTGCACTACCTCGGCAACGCGACGGGCAGCACGCTGGCCGCGGTGAACCTCATGTCGATGTTCGGTCTGCATCGTCACCTGCGCGGCGCGGCCGTCGGCCATTTCGCCGCGACCGAACTGACCTCGTCGCCGGCATCGCAGCGAATAGTCAAGGGCCTCAGGCGACTTGGCGCCCCGCGGCCGTGCGTCGACTTCTATCGCGAGCATGTCGAGGCCGACGCGGTTCACGAACAGGTGGTCCGCAAGGACGTCGTGGCAGACCTGCTGTCGCGTGAGCCGGGCCTGGAACTGGACATCGTGTTCGGCATCCGGGCCTTCGACGCGATCGAGGGACGGCTCGCCGATCACATGCTGTCCAGCTGGGCGGCGGGGTGCCCGTCGCTGCACCACTGGCCCGTTTGACCTCCGGCGCACCGGGTAACCGGTGGGGGACGCGCTCACAGCCCGGGCGCGTAAGACGTTCCCACAGGAGGAAATATGGCTTCTCACGCCCTCAAATCCCCGTCTGATGTGATCGATCTCCTCACTGATCAGCACGAGCAGATCAAGTCACTGTTCACCGAGACCCTGGTGCTGACCGGCGACGAGAGAGCGAGGTCGTTCCGGGATCTGCGCCGGCTCCTCGCGGTGCACGAGACCGCAGAGGAGGAGATCGTCCATCCGCGCGCGAAGCAGAAGCTGCCCGGTGGCGAGAAGGTTGTCGACGCCAGGCTCGAAGAGGAGCACGAGGCGAAAAAGCTTCTCGCCGAATTGGAATCGCTCGATGTCGATAGCAAGGAGTTCACCACCAAGCTGACGAAACTCCGCGACGCGGTGATCGCGCACGCCGAGCACGAGGAGGCCGAGGAGTTCGCCAAGCTCGGAACCGAGCTGTCGCAGACGGAACTTCAGCGCATGGGTGAAATCGCCAAACTCGCCGAAGCGGTCGCACCGACCAGGCCACACCCCGGTGTGGAGTCCCCGGTCGCGAACCTCATCGTCGGGCCGTTCGCAGCCATGCTGGACCGGGTACGGGACGTGATCTCGAGCGCCCGCTGACCGACGATCGCTGGGTGCATTCGAATCCGATGCGTCCCATGCCAAGTCGAACGGCCATGTTGGTGGAGTTCCTGGTGAGTTTGTCTCCGAACCTTCCGGGGTAAACAACGGTGCTCAGGAAAGGACGCGCCATGACCGCCTCCGATAATGCCGTCGCTGACGTGATGCCGTCCGGTGTCACCGGCAAGGTGTCCCCGTTCGACCGATTCGCCACCAGCACGGCTGAAATCGTTTCCCGGGCCTGGTTCTTCCTGGCCTGCGTGCTGCTGGTGATCGTCTGGGCGCCGACGTTCGCCCTCATGACCGTCGACACCTGGCAGCTGGTCATCAACACGATCACGACGATCATCACGTTCCTGTTGGTCGCCCTGCTGCAGAACACCCAGCGGCGTTCCGATGACGCGATTCAGCACAAGCTCAACGCCGTCGCCGACGCCCTGGCAGATTTGATGCACCACCTGGGCGACGAGAACGACAGCATTCGCGACGACGAGAAAGAACTGCGGGAGGCCGTCGGTCTCGAAGAACGCGAAAGCACCGGCTGACGGTGACCGTCACCGGCCGACGTGCGACTCGTTACGCATCCGTTCTGTCATGTGGGGGTAGTGCAGCTCGAAAGCCGGCCGCTCCGAACGGATTCGGGGCAGCTCGGTGAAGTTGTGCCGCGGCGGCGGGCAGGTCGTGGCCCACTCGAGCGAGTTGCCGTGGCCCCAGGGGTCGTCGACGACGACGGGCTCGCCGTAGCGCCAGCTCTTGAACACGTTCCAGACGAACGGCAGCACCGACAGCGCAAGGATGAAGGACCCGATGGTGGAGACCAGGTTGAGGGCGTCGAAGCCGTCGCCGGGCAGGTAGTCCGCATAGCGGCGGGGCATGCCCGCATCGCCCAGCCAGTGCTGCACGAGGAACGTGGTGTGGAAGCCGATGAAGGTCAACCAGAAGTGCAGCTTGCCGAGGCGCTCGTCGAGCAGCCGTCCGCACATCTTCGGGAACCAGAAGTAGATGCCGGCATAGGTGGCGAACACGATGGTGCCGAACAGCACGTAATGGAAGTGCGCCACAACGAAATACGAGTCCGTGACGTGGAAGTCGAGCGGCGGGCTGGCCAGCAGCACGCCGGAGAGTCCGCCCAACAGGAAGGTGACGAGGAAACCGACCGAGAACAGCATCGGCGTCTCGAAGGTCAACTGCCCCTTCCACATGGTGCCGATCCAATTCCAGAATTTGATGCCGGTGGGGACCGCGATCAGGAACGTCATGAACGAGAAGAACGGCAGCAGCACGGCACCCGTGGCGAACATGTGGTGCGCCCACACCGCGACCGACAGCACGGTGATGGCCCACGTAGCGTAAATCAGTGTGGTGTAACCGAATATCGGTTTGCGCGAGAACACCGGAATGATCTCGGTGACGATGCCGAAGAACGGCAGCGCGACGATGTACACCTCAGGGTGCCCGAAGAACCAGAACAGGTGTTGCCACAGGATCGTGCCGCCATTGGCCGCGTCGTAGATGTGCGCCCCCAGGTGACGCTGCGCGAGCAGACCGAACAGCGCCGCGGTCAGGATCGGGAAGGCGAGGAGGATCAGCACGCCGGTGGCCACGATGTTCCAGGTGAAGATGGGCATGCGGAACATGGTCATGCCGGGGCAGCGCATGCAGACCACGGTGGTGATCATGTTGACCGCACCGAGGATTGTGCCGAGTCCGGACACGATCAGGCCCACGGCCCACAGGTCCCCACCGGACCCCGGCGAATGGGCAGCGTCGGACAACGGGGTGTACCCCGTCCACCCGAAATCCGCTGCGCCGCCGGGCACGACGAATCCGGCCAGCACCATCAGCCCACCGAACAGGAACAGCCAGAACGACAGCGCGTTGAGGCGGGGGAAGGCGACGTCCGGTGCGCCGATCTGCAGGGGCAGCACGAGATTCGCGAAACCGAACACGACGGGGGTCGCGTACAGCAGCAGCATCAAGGTGCCGTGCACGGTGAACAGCTGGTTGTACTGCTCGTTGGACAAGAACTGCAGACCGGGCATGGCGAGCTCGGTGCGCATCAGCAATGCCATGATCCCGGCGCTGAAGAAGAACGCGAACGACGCCGCCAGGTACATCTGGCCGATCAGCTTGTGATCGGTCGTGCTGACGAGTCCGTACAGGACAGCGCCCAAACTCTTGCGGCGCGCCGGGAACGGCCGCTGCGGCGTCAACGGCACTTCGACAGCAGTCACCCCGGGGCGGTACCCGGGTCGCCCTGGTACTAAACGGTGTTTGCCCCCGATGCCGTAGGGGTAGAGGCAACCAATGAGCGAATTCACCATTCCAGGGCTTTCCGAAGAGCAGAGCAGCCGGATCCGAGAACTGCTGCAAATCCAACTGAGCACGTACAACGACCTGCATCTCACGCTCAAGCACGTGCATTGGAATGTTGTGGGCCCCAATTTCATTGGCGTGCACGAGATGATCGATCCGCAGGTCGAGCTGGTGCGGGGTTACGCCGATCAGACAGCCGAACGCGTCGCGGCGCTCGGCGCGTCGCCCGACGGTACGCCGGGGGCGATTCTCAAACATCGCACCTGGGACGACTACTCGATCGGCCGTGACACCGCGCAAGCGCACCTCGCGGCGCTCGACCTGGTCTACGACGGCGTCATCAAGGACGCGCGTAAGTCGATCGAAGAACTGGACGAGCTCGATCTGGTCACGCAGGACATGCTGATCGGTCAGGTCGCCGAACTGGAGAAGTTCCAGTGGTTCGTCCGTGCCCACCTGGAATCCGCCGGCGGCGAGCTGGCCACCGGCGGTGCGCACACCGAGCGCCAGGCGGCGGCTCAGGCGTAAGCCGAGGCCTGGAATTCCGGCAGTACGTCGCGCTCCCAGGCGTCGAAGAAGCCGTCCATGTCCGGACCGATCTGCTGGACGTAGATCTCGTCGACACCGGCGTCGACGTACTTGCGCACCTGGGCGACATGGGCGTCGATGTCGGGTCCGCAGACGATCGCGTCGGTGACGGCCTCGTGCGTCACCAGGCTCGCGGCGGACGCGAAATCCGTTGGCCGGGGCAGAATCTGGTTGAGTTGTCCGGGTAGCTGCTCGGTGGCCCACAAACGGTGCGCCGTGTCGGCCGCGAATTCCGGGTCCAGGTCCCAGCAGACCTTCATCCCGGCCTGCACCGGCTTGCGGCCGCCGCCGGCCTCGCGGAACAGCGCAACGCGATCGGCGTCGGGCATGGTGATGCAGTAGCCGTCACCGATCCGCCCTGCCAGCCGGGTTGCCTGCGGGCCGAAACCCGAAATATAGATCGGTATGCGGTGGTCCGGCAGCGTGTAGATGCGCGCGTCCTGGACGTGGAAGTAGCGGCCGTCGTGGTTCAGTTCTTCGCCGCGGTGCAGAGCCCTGATGAGCGAGACCGCTTCGGCGAGTCGGTCCAGCCGTTCACCGGCCGAGGGCCACGGGTCGCCGAGGATGTGCTCGTTCAGCGCCTCTCCGCTGCCGACTCCGAGCCGGAAGCCGCCGCGCAGCTGCACGGCGGCTGTCGCGGCGGCCTGCGCGATGATCGCGGGATGTATCCGGAACGTCGGGCACGTGACGGCGGTCGTCACGGGTAGTGCCGTCACCTCGGACAGCGTGCCCAGAATGCCCCAGACGAAGGGGCTTTGGCCCTGTTCGTCGTTCCACGGGTGGAAGTGGTCTGATACCCACAGCGCGTGGAATCCGGCTTCCTCGGCTCGTCTGGCCTGAGCGATCAGGTCGTGGGGATTGAACTGTTCACAGCAGAGGAAGTAACCGATATGCGTCATGTGGGCCGCGTACCCGGCAAGTGAGGCGGACAATCCCGCTAGGGAGTTACGATGATTACGGCCACCTGCCACCACATAACGACATGAGTGAAACCGACGGCGAAATCGCCGAGTCCGAGTCCTGGGACGTCGCCGCCGTGTTCAGCGGCGGCGCTGAGCAGCATGTCGGCAGCTTTCAGTTCAATCTCGCCGAACAACGGTGGGTGTGGTCTGAAGAGGTGGCCCGCATGCACGGCTACGCGCTGGGGGAAGTGGAGCCCACCACCGAATTGCTGTTGAGTCACAAGCATCCAGACGACCGGGCCAAGGTCGCCGAGATTCTCGAGCGGGTGCAGACGGGTGGGTTGTTCAGCAGCCGGCACCGCATCGTCGACGCCGACGGGAGGATCCACTGGGTGGTGGTGGTCAGTGACCGGATGACCGACGACGACGGTGAGGTCACCGGCACGCACGGCTACTACATCGATGTCACCGCCGGCATCCAGTCCGACCTCACCACGGCCATGGCCTCGGTGGTGGAGTCGCGCGCCGTGATCGACCAGGCCAAGGGCGTCCTCATGGCGGCGTACGGCATCGACGCCGACCGTGCCTTCGAGATTCTGAAATGGCGCTCGCAAGCCACCCAGGTGAAGCTCAGGACCGTCGCGGCCCGGTTGTTGGACGCCGTCATTCGCGAAGGACTCGCCCCTGACACCGTCAGCGCGATCGACCATCTGTTGCTAGTCGACGGACCCAGCGAGGCTTGACAAAGCGTCGAACAATTGTTCGAATGAAGTGTGCGGTGGGACGGGCAGACGGTGGCGCGGGCCGAGGCGGACGGCGCGCTACCCGGCCTGGAACGGCTCGGTCTGGTGCGCAGCGTCCGGGTTCCCAAATTCGACGGCATCACGTTCCATGAGGTGCTCTGCAAGTCGGCGCTGAACAAAGTGCCGGAAGCGTCGAATCTGCCGTTCCGGTACACCGTCAACGCCTACCGTGGCTGCTCGCACGCGTGCCGGTACTGCTTCGCCAGGCCCACGCACGAGTATCTGGACTTCGACTCCGGAAATGACTTCGACCGGGAACTCGTCGTGAAGACGAATGTCGCGGAAGTGTTGCGGCGGGAGCTCTTTCGGCGGTCGTGGACGCGTGACGCCGTCGCACTCGGTACCAATACCGATCCCTATCAACGCGCCGAGGGCCGGTACGCGCTGATGCCGGGAATCATCGCGGCGCTGTCGGATTCGGGAACGCCGTTCTCGATCCTGACCAAGGGCACGCTGCTGCGCCGCGACCTGCCACTGATCGTCGACGCGGGCACCCGCGTGGGGGTCAGCGTCTCGGTGTCGCTGGCGATGCTCGACCCCGATCTGCACCGGTCGGTCGAACCCGGGACCCCCACGCCGGCCGCACGATTGGAGCTCATCTCGGCCATCACGGCGGCCGGGCTCGACTGCCACGTGATGGTGGCGCCGGTGCTGCCGTACCTGACCGACTCGGAGGCGCATCTGGAGGCGTTGCTGTCGCGCATCGCGGCGGCCGGTGCCACGGGTGTGACGGTCTTCGGACTGCATCTTCGCGGCGCGACGCGTGGCTGGTTCCTGGCGTGGCTGGGCTCGACGTATCCCGAACTGCTGCCCAAGTATCGCGAATTGTACGGGCGCGGTGCGTATCTCGGACCGGAGTACCGCGAACGGTTGCGTAATCGGGCCGCGCCACTGGTCGCGCGATACGGCCTCGGCGGCCGGGCGAACAGACTTGACACCGTGCGTACCGCCCCGGCGGCAGTGTCCGCCGGGGCGGTGCAGCCTGCGTTGTTCTGAGTCAGCCGACGTGGAGGACCGCGGCGCCCGAGATACGTCCGGCGGCCAGATCGCCCAGGGCACGGTCTGCCTGGTCGAGAGGGTAGATCGGGGCCGTGACATCGATGTGGTGGGTGCCGGCGAAGGCGAGGAATTCCCGGGCATCGGCGCGCGTGTTCGATGCCACCGACCGCACCTGGCGTTCCTGGAACAGATGGCGCTGGTAATTCAGTTCGGGGATGTCACTGAGATGAATGCCGGCAATCGCCAGGGTGCCGCCACGATCGAGGGCTTCGAGCGCCGGCAACACCAGATCACCCACGGGCGCGAACAGGATCGCGGCGTCCAAGGCGACCGGTGGCCGCGCCGTGGCGCCCTGGGCCGAGGCGGCACCGAGGGCGAGCGCGAGTTGCTGGGCAGCCTCGCCGCGGGTCATGACGTGCACCTCGGCGCCCTGGGCGAGCGCCACCTGCGCGGTGATGTGGGCACTGCCGCCGAAGCCATAGATTCCGAGCCGGCCACCGGCGGGTAGGTCGGCCCGAAGCAGCGACCGATAGCCGATGATGCCGGCACACAGCAGCGGTGCCAGTTCGGCGTCGGTGTATCCCGTGGGCAGCCGGTGGACGTAATCGGCTGGTGCCGTGATGAATTCGGCGTAGCCGCCGTCGGCGTCCCAGCCGGTGTAGCGGGAATGCGGGCACAGGTTCTCGGCGCCGCGGAGGCAGAATCGGCAGCTGCCGCAGGTGTGGCGGAGCCAGGCCACCCCGACCCGATCACCGACGGCGAGCTGCGGATGGGCGTGTTCGCCGACCGCCACCACCTCGCCCACCACTTCGTGGCCCGGGATGACGAGCGGTCGGTGCACCGGCAGGTCACCCTCGGCGATGTGTAAGTCGGTGCGACACACACCGCACGCCCGCACGGCGATGAGCACTTCACCGTCACCGGGCGCGGGGACATCGACGGAGTCGAATTCGAGTGGACCGCGCGCTATCGGCGCGGGCTCACGCACTCGCCATGCGCGCATGAACCCAGCCTACGTCGGGGTCAACCGGCCCGGACGTGAAAGACGTCCGACAAGGGGCGGCGCGGTGTCGGCGGTGGCACATCGTCGAATTCGGGCGCGACGCCGATCCGGACCAGCGCCTGCGGTAGCGGATGGCCCGTGAGCGTACCGATGATGTCGCGGGTGGCAGGGTGCTCGGTCACATGGGTCAGGGTGCAACTCGCCAGCCCGGCGGCGGTGGCTTCGATGAGCACCGCCGACAACGTCTCGCCACAGGCCAGGATGCTCTGCGGGGTGTCGTCGAACGCCGAGATCACCACGATGGTGGCTTGATCGTCGCCGCTGTGCTGCCGTCTTTCCTTGGTATGCGTCACCGGGAAGGTCCGTCCGACCTCGACCCGATCCGATTCCGCGGCCGAAACCAGTGCGCTGTGCGGAATTCCGGTGGTGGCCCCGAAAGGAGCTGTCCACCAGGCCAATTCGGCGTGATATGACGTGTCGTACATGCGCAGCGCCTCGGCGAGATGGGAGGCCTCGGCTACTTTGTCCCGCTGCTGCGGCGTGATCAGGTCGACGTGAGTGGGTCGGTCCTCGACAGCCAGTCGCAGGAGCATCTCGAACGCCGCCAGGTTCTCGACGGGGTCGTAGGGCAGCCGGTCCGAACGTCGACGCGCGATGGCGTCGGCGTCCCGGCGCTGGGCAGTTGTGACGCCGGCCGACTGGCGGAACTCGATATCTGCCAGGTGGTGGCGGTTGTTCGGATTTGGAAAACGGTCCACCAGGATCTCCCAGCCGCGCGCGGCCATGACCACGCGCAGATGGTCCAGGGCCGCGCCGCAGCTCAGCAAGGCCTGGCGGCCGGAGCTGTCGGTGTCCACCAACTGATCGGGATCGAGGAAAAGCCGCAAGGTTGTCGATTCGAGCACCCAGATCCACGGCTGGCTGTTGTGGAACGACGGTGCCCGGCAGGCCGAATGAACTGCGTCCTCGATCTCCCCAAGCGCAACGGCGGTTTTCATCATGTGCCCACATTGCCCCGCCGCGAAGCGGCTCAGACAGGGCCAGAAGTCATCAGTTTTCCAACGCGCGCAGGCAGAACGCGTAGATGCGCTCGCTGCCGATGGGGGTGAGGTCCAGGCCCGGTCCCAGTGCGCGCAGTCGCAGGGCACCGAAGATGGTCTGCATGACCAGTGCCGCCGTGGCTTCGACGTCGAGGCCGGAAGCAAAGGTGCCATCGGTCATTCCGCGTTCGACGATGTTGACGATGAGCGCGTGCAACGGTGTGAGCACCCGGCCGTAGTCGTCCGGCATCGTTTCGGCCAGGCGGTCGTGGTAAAAGGTCAGCCCGCGATTGATGCGGTCCTGGGTGCTCGACGCGGGCGGCACGCAGATGCGGTCGACAAGCTCACGCAGCGCGTCCGCGGGGCTCAGCTCGGCCGCCTCGGCCTGCCACGTCGTGGTGAACTCGGTCAGCATCGCGTCGATCAGCGCCAGCACCAGCTCGTCCTTGGTGGCGAAGTGCTGATAGAAGGCCCGCAACGACGTCTTCGAGCGCTCCACGACCTGGAGCACCGTGAACTCCGTGCGGCCGGTCTCACCGAGGATGTCGAGGGCCGAGCGCATGAACTGTGTGGCGCGCGCCTGCGCGTCGAGACTGTTGCTTGCCACCTCGGCGTTCGACTTCGCCATGGCGACTGAGGTTACCCGGTCAGATCTTGAGATAACCCTTGTCTGCCGGGATTTGCGCCGCCGTCACCAACGATGATGCGTCGCTCGCCAACCACACCACGATGTCCGAGATCTGGTCCGGCTTGATGAGTGAATCCGTCGGCAGCGCGCCGGGGGAGAAGCTGTGGATGTACTGCGGATGATCCTGCAGGACCTGGTACATCGACACGTCGTTGCCCATCGGGGTGTCGGTGCCGTACGGGTGTACCGAATTCACGCGGATGCCGAACTCGCCCAACTCGACGGCCAGCGCGTTGACCATGCCCACGACACCGAACTTGCTGGCGCAGTAGTGCCCGCAACCCGGCACCGCCTTGATGCCGGCCGCCGAGCTGGTGGCGATGATCGACCCACCGTTGCCGGCCTCGATCATCGCCGGCACGACAGCCCGGATGGTGTGCCACACGCCGGTCAGGTTGATGTCCAGGGTGTCCTGCCACTGCTGTGGGGAAATCTCCCAGAGCCGTCCCCAGTTGAGCACGCCCGCGTTGGCCACCACGATGTCCAGCCGCCCGAACTGCTCGATGGTCTCGGCGACCACGCGCTGCTGGCCTTCGGCATCCCGGACGTCGACCTGCTTGGCGTAGATCTTGCGACCTTCGCCTTCGACGAGGTTCACCGTCTCGGCCAGATCCGCGGGAGTCGCCGGCTCGTACCCGTTGGCTTCCGCGACGGGCGCGCAGGCGTCGATGGCGACGATGTCGGCTCCGGCTCGCGCCAGCCGCACACAGTGCGAACGGCCCTGTCCGCGCGCCGCCCCGGTGACATAGGCGACCTTGCCGGCCAGTGGTTGATCGATCATGCGCTGAGCTCCTCACTCATCGTGGCGGCCTGCACATTGCTGAACTCGTAGTCCGTCAGCGGCGATCGCCGCGCGAAAATCCTTGCGCCGGTGATGGTTTGCGGTCGGTAGTAGGGCGTTTCGTGCTGAGAGTTGACGAAGTACGTCCGCAGCTCGGGGTTGCGGGTGTAGTACGTGTGGGCGGTCCGGCCGCGGCGGTCCATCAGGGCGTTCCACTTGTGGAAGGCGTCGTTGCTCACCGCCACGACAGGTGCGTCCGACCGGCGGCGGGCTTCAGTGATCATCCGAACCGCATGGGCGGCAACGGTTTCGACATAGTCCATCCACGCGAACCCGACATATCCCAGCGGGCCGACGATCTCCCAGCGGTTGGGCAGCCGGGGGTGCGCCGTGCCGGCGTAGGCGTGCAGTCCGTGGGCGCGGTAGTACTCGGCAAGGTCGAAACCGTTGGAGCCCAAGATGGTTCCGGGCCGGTACGTCTCCGGATCGGTCCACAGCTCGTAGCCCGTGGCGGTTACCAGCAGGTCGGCCGGGTGGTCCACGCCGTCGACGGTGCGGACGCCGTCGCGGGTGATCCGCTCGATGGGCGTGGTGATCAGGTGCGTGTCGGGGTGGTTGAGCGCCGGCAGGAACGAGCTGGAGATCACCGGGCGTTTGGCCATGATGCCGTACCGGGGGAGCAGCGCCTTGCGGGTCGCCGGGTCCCGCACGGTCGACCGCAGCAGCAACCGGTAGAGGTTGCGGCTGTTGCCGTCGTAGAGGGGCATGAGCCTGGTCAGCACCTTGCGGGGCAGCCGGGAGAAGACGTGCACGATCGGCACGACCATGGTCACATCCATCAGCAGGCGACCGAATGCGTTGGCGGCGCTGACCATACCGGGCACCTTGAGCAGCCGCTGCATCCACTGCGGGATGTCGAAGTCGATCTTGGGCAGTACCCAGGCCGGAGTGCGTTGGTACACATCGAGATTGGCGGCGACCCCGGACAGTGCCCCGGTGATCTGCACGCCGCTGGAGCCGGTACCGATCACCGCGACGCGCTTGCCGCGGACGTCATAGTCGTCGTCCCAGTCGTTGGGGCGCAGGATGGTGCCTTGGAAGTCTTCGATGCCGTCGATGTCGATGACGTTCTTGGCGTTGACATATCCGCCGACCGAGCTGATCAGGAACCGGGCCGTCACATCCGGCTGGTTGCGGATGGACAGCCGCCACAGGCCGGCGTCGTCGTCCCACTGTTGGCGCAGCACCTCGGAGTTCGCGCGCAGGTGCGGCCGCAGGCCGAGCTTGTCGGCGGTGTCGCGCAGGTAGGCGTAGATCTCCGGGCCGGGCGCGAAGAATCGGGACCAGTGGGGGTTGGGCGCGAACGACAGCTGGTACCACAGCGAGGGGATGTCGACGGCGAGCCCGGGGTAGTGGTTGTCGCGCCAGGTGCCACCGAAGTCGTCGCCGCGGTCGACGATGGCGAAGTCGTGAATCCCTTTCTGCTGCAACAGGTGAGCCGAGGCGATGCCGCCGGGCCCAGCGCCGATGATGACCACTTCGTGGTCGGGTGCGGTCATGGTGCCTCTCCGTTGAGTCCATTGATGATGTGGTCGGTGACGAAGCGCCGGATGGCGCGGGGATTGTCTAGATTGACGCCGATGGGCGGGAGCAGTTCGAAACTCAGCAGCACGCGGACGATCCACTCGCCGGCGCGCGCCGGGTCGACGCCTGGGCCGATCTCACCGTCGCGTTGCGCGGCCTTGACGCGTGGCTTCCAGAGCTCGACGGCGCGCTTCATCAGGTCTTCACCGATGTTGCGCAGCAGCAGGACGACGATGCCCTCGTTGATGCCCTTCTGTGGCGCTGAGGGCGAGCTCTGCCGGTGCGCGCAGATCAGGACGGCCGCGGCGGCGACCTGGTCGGCCAGTGTGGACTGCTTGTCGATCTCGGCGGCCATGCCGTCGACGAACGTCGAGGCCAGATGGTCCAGCGCGACGCTGATGGCGTGGTCACGACCGCCGAGCGCGTTGTAGACGGTGCCGCGGGAGACGCCGGCGGCCTCGGCCACGGCCGTGAGACTGAATTGCCTTGGGCCCAAACGGTGGAGCGTCTCCGCGGTGGCTTCCAGTAGTGCCGGCGAGATGGTGCGCGGTGTCGGCGGCTTTGCGGGCATTTGCACACATTAACGAAATTTGTTCAATGTGGTCAACGATTCGGGAAACCGATCGTGGCGGTGGCACTTGTCGGGGGTGCGGTGTACATTCGAACGTATGAGCGAAAGTCTGATGCTGGCCCCCGACGCTGATGAGGCGGCGTTGTTGGGTCGCATGACCGAGCTCGAGCAGGTCAAGGCTGCCGCGGCGGCGGAGCAGGCCCGGTTGGCGGCCGCGTTGGAGGCGCGGCGGGTCGCCGCCGCGAGAGCGGGTGGGCCGCGGGTCTCGCGGGCCGCGTTGGGCTCGGAGGTGGGGCTGGCTCGGCGGGAGTCTCCGCATCGGGGTGAGCGGTTGATGGCGATGGCCCGCATTCTGACCGCGGACATGCCGTGCACGCTGGCGGCGTTGGAATCCGGGGTGCTGTCGGAGCATCGGGCCGAACTGATCACCAAGGAAGCGGCGTACCTGTCGGCGTTGGATCGCCGGCTTCTGGATGTCGAGCTGTGCGGGGACCCGGCGCCGTTGGCGGGGCTGGGGAACGCCGAGGTGTCGGCGGAGGCCGCGCGGATCGCGTATGAGTTGGATCAGCAGACCGTGGCGGAGAAGATGACGCGGGCACGGGCCTCGCGGCATGTGCGGTTCCGGGTGGCCGGTGACGGGATGATGTCGATGACGGTGCTGCTGCCGGCCGCCCAGAGGCAGTTGGTGCGCCAGGCGCTCTCCCGCGAGGCGGCGTCGGTGGTGGCGGCGGGCTCGGAGCGCAGCCGTGCGCAGGTGATGGCCGATGTGGTGGTGGGGCGGGTCACGGCTCGTGATCCGGTCACGACACCGGTGCCGGTGACACTGAACCTGGTGATGTCGGATGAGACGCTGCTGACCGGGGGTGAGCAGCCCGCGCAGTTGGACGGCTATGGGCCGATTCCGGCGGTGCTGGCCCGGGATCTGGTGCTGGCCGCGGCGGCCGATGCGACGGTGGGGGCGGCGTTGCGGCGCCTCTACGCCCAGCCCGACACCAACAAGCTGGTGGCGATGGAGTCGAGGGCGCGGGCGTTCCCGAAGGCGCTCGCGACGTTCATCGGCTTGCGGGACCAGGTGTGCCGAACCCCGTACTGCAATGCGCGGATTCGGCACACCGACCACGTCACGCCGCATGACAAGGGCGGGCCGACGAGTGCGCACAACGGGGATGGGTTGTGCGAGCACTGCAACTACGTCAAAGAAGAACCGGGCTGGCAGGCCGCGGCCAGTTATGACCGGTACGGCCGGCACACCATCGCGCTGACCACCCCGACCGGCGCGGTCTACACCTCAACCGCGCCACCGACACCAGATGGGTTGCGCATCTTCACCCGCGATGTCCACATCGCGCGAATCAACCCTGCGGCCTAGCCCAGATTCTGTGCGTTGTACGTGTCGCACTGCTTGGGGTCACCGGTCTGGTAACCGGTGGTGAACCACTTCTGCCGTTCGGCCGACGAGCCGTGCGTCCACGACTCCGGGTTGACACGTCCGGTGGCCTGCTTCTGGATGTGATCGTCACCGACCGACGAGGCCGCCGACAGCGCGTCGGCAATGTCCTTGTCGCTCAACGGCTGCAGGAACGGCACGCCGGTGCTCTTCTGCTTGACCGTCGACGCGTAGTGCGCCCACACACCGGCGTAGCAGTCGGCCTGCAGCTCGGTGCGCACGCTGTTGCCCTCGGCGCCCTTCGGCCCGCGTTGCGCCTTGCCGATGTCACCGAGCAGGTTCTGCACATGGTGGCCGTACTCGTGGGCCACCACGTATTCCTGTGCCAAAGGTCCACCGCTGGAACCGAATTCGTCGACCAGGGTCTGGAAGAAGCTGGTGTCGAAGTAGGCGACCTTATCGCCGGGGCAGTAGAAGGGGCCCACCGAGGTGTCGGCCGGGCCGCACGCGGTGTTGACCTGCCCACGGAACAGCCGGATCTTCGGCGGCGTGTAGCCCTTCAGCAGCTGCGACCACACGCCGTCCACGGAGTTGCCGGTGGCCACGATGCGGCACTCCAGGTACTTGTTGGCGTCCGCGCCGGTCTTGCACTTGCTCAGGTCGTAGGCGCTCGATCCCTGGCTGGACTGGGGCGCCTGGCTCTGGTGACCGAGAATCGAACTGGGATCCACGCCGAGGAACATGGCGACGACCACGATCACCAAGCCACCCATCCCGCCGCCGATCGCGAGACCCCGGCCGCCGAAGCCACCGCCCCCGCTGGTCGACGTGTTGCTCGTGTCGATCTGCATACCTTCGTTGAAGGACATCACCGCTCCGTCCGGGCCTCGAATACGACTGGATGCCAGCTTTCCACACTAGGATTTGCGGTGTGGCCGTCCAGCCCGAAACCATCGACCGTTCGACCATCGTTCACACCCGCGCCGGCGCCCTCAGGGGCACCACGGAAGGCAGTGTGTACGTCTGGCGGGGTGTCGGCTACGCCGAACAGCCCGTCGGGCCGTTGCGGTTCCGCGCCCCGCAACCACTGATCCCGTGGTCCGGCATTCGTGACGCCATCGATCACGGACCCATCCCGCCGCAGGGCAAGTCGTTCGTCGGCGGCGGGCGTGACGACCCCAAGATGCGTGACGAGGCCTGCCTGACCGTGACGGTCTGGTCACCCGACGTGACAGGCACACTGCCGGTGATGGTGTGGATTCCCGGCGGCGCGTTCGTGTTCGGGGCCGGCCAGCTGCAGCTCTATAACGGCTCCCGGCTGGCGGCCAACGGCAACGTGGTGGTCGTCAACGTCACCTATCGGCTCGGCGTCTTCGGCGGCTTCGAACTCGGCGATCTGGGCCCCGGATTCGACGACAACCTGTGTCTGCGCGACCAGATCGCGGCCCTGCAATGGGTGCGCGACAACATCGCTGCGTTCGGCGGCGACCCCGACCAGGTCACCGTCTTCGGCGAATCCGCGGGTGCCACATCGGTGCTGGCGCTGCTGGCCAGCCCCGCCGCCGACGGGCTGTTCGGCCGGGCCATCGCGCAGAGCCCGGCGCTGCCGCTCATCGCCGACCGTGAGACCCGGGCCCACCAGGCGCACGAGTTCGTCCGCCGGTTGGACGTCCCCGTCGACGAGATCGCCACGCTGCCGCAGCGCCAGCTGCGCCGCGCCGCCGGCCAACTGCAGGGGGAGAGCGCGGCCAACAGTCCCAAGCTGGCCTACGGACTGACCTACGGCGTCGACCTGCTGCCCGCGCATCCGGTGCTCGCCGCCCGGGCCGGGGCCGTGGCCAAGGTCCCGCTGATCGTGGGTACCAACAGCCGTGAGGCATCGATGTTCGCCTGGGGCCGACCACCGATGCTGCCCACCACGGTGCCCATGGTCGACGACTACTTCAGGCGAGTCGCGCCCGACGCCAAAGATGCTGTGCTGCAGGCCTATCCGAGCTACCCGCGGCGCCGGGCGCTGATCGCGATCGGCTCTGACGTCATGTTCGGCGCCCCGACATGGGCGTTCGCGGACGCCTACAGCGGGCACGCGCCGACGCACGCCTACCGGTTCGACCACACCACCTGGACCCTGAAAGTGCTGGGGCTCGGCGCCACGCACGGCAGTGAGATCGTGCACATCCAGCACAGCTACGGCTCGTACCTCGGCCGGATGCTGCATCCGCTCGGGCGTCAGGTACAGCCGTCGGTCGGCCGGCGCATGCAGCGCACCTGGCTGGATTTCGCGACGGCGGCACTGGCGAATTGGCCGACCTACGACACCGAGCGCCGGGCCACGCGGGTCATCGGCTCGATGCGCGACGAGACCATCGACGACCCGGACCGCGCGCGCCGCGAGGTCTGGGAAGGGCTCTACGCGCCGTAGCGCTCGTCCGTGTAGCGGCGCAGGTTGTGCAGGAACCGCTGGAAAAGCCACGCCATCATGGGGCGGCCGGCCCGCATACCCAGCTCACCGGCGAGGCCCTTGGGCTTCATCGCCATCACCCACGTCAGGTGACAACCATCGGCGGTTTCCTCGACGGTGTAGCCCTCGGCGAACGCCGACAGCATGTTCGAGGTACTGGTGTTGAATCGGAATGCCATGTAGGAGAACGGTTCCCAGGCGATGAACTCCTCGTCGCCGATGATGTGGCCGCGCATGGTCACCGTGCGGGTGGTGCCCACGCCGTACGGCTTCGGGCTGGTCCACTCGACGTTGGTGATCAGCGTCGCCCAGCGCGGCCAGGACGTCTCATCCGAGAAGACCTCGAACAACTGCTCCGGCTTGATCGCCAGATCGACTTTGCTGACGAAGCGGAACGGTGCGCTGTCGATGAAGTCGACGCCTACGGGCTCGCACTGGTAGGTCTTCATGAGTAGACACCCTAGAACAGGGTGTCTACTGATTCACGGAGTCCAGACCATCAGGTCTTCCATGCCGTTGTTCATCGTCACCGTCGTGGGAGCGGGGCCGGTGACGTCGAAGTGGATCTTTCCCGTCGATTGGCCGCCTTGCGGAATGGTCGCGCCGCTGATGTTGATCGGGCTCGCGACCATCCACAGCACGCGGTAGGCCGCCTGGTTCGGCGCGACGGCGTTGAACTGCGAAATGCCAGGTGTCACCGGGCCGCTCAGCGCGCGAACGGTGGCGGTGGCCTCCCAGAGCTTTCCCGCGACCCGGTAGCCCGGCATCACATCAGAGCTGGGCTTGAGGTCCGAGACCTGCCAGCTCAGCTGGACCTGACCGACGCTGTCCGTCATCGTCATGGCGCTGCCGAGCTTGCCGACGAGTGGATAGCCGGCCGACGCGATCGGCGCACTGGCGATGCCGATGACCGAGAAAACCGCAACAGCTGTTCCGGTGACCTTCACTTCTGCCTCCTCGAACGGTTTTTGTATGGCCCTGTCAATTACGGATTACCACTGAAAAGCGCTGATGGGAATAGGATCGGAGGTACGCGAAACCATGATTCGAGGCGCGTCTTTCGTGATCGTGCAGAAGCGGGGCGCGTAGTGGCCGGTCTGCTGACGGCGTACCGCGGCAGGCGTGATGTCGTCGTGCTCGGTCTGGCCCGTGGCGGTGTTCCCGTCGCCCGGGAAATCGCCGCCGCCCTCGACGCGCCGCTGGACGCGCTGATCATCCGCAAGCTGGGCGTCCCCGGCCACGAGGAGTACGCGATGGGTGCGATCGGCGGCGGCGGTCACGTCGTCGTCAATCAGGATGTCGTTGGGCCACTAAAGATTTCGCAGCAGACCCTGTGCGAGGTCGCGGAAGCCGAGGGCCGTGAGTTGCAACGGCGGGAAACCGATTACCGCCAGGGTCGGCCACCGCCGAACGTCAAGGGGCGCACCGTGATCCTCGCCGACGACGGCATGGCCACCGGCGCCAGCATGCGCGTCGCCGCCGAAGTGCTGCGGGAGAGCGGGCCGCGGACCCTGGTGGTCGCGGTGCCCGTCGGTACGGAAGCGGCGTGCCGCCAGCTCATGGGAATCGCGGACGACGTGGTGTGCGCCGACATGCCGACGCCCTTTGCGGCTGTGGGGGAGTCCTACCGCGATTTCGATCAGGTCAGCGACGACGAGGTGCGGCGGCTGCTGCGTTAGGGATTGACGACGGTTTCGCCCGGCCCGGACTCGACATCGTGGCCGGAACCGATGGCGACGGCGTGGCTGTCTGGACCTTGAGCACTGACCGTGTTGGAGGTGCCGACAGCCACGGCGGTGCTGTCATTGCCGAGTATGTCGACATCGTTGTACGAACCGTATCCGGCCTCTGCCGCGCTGTTGTTCCCGTTCACCTGAACGTTGTTTCCGAAATCTGTCGATGTCAAGCCGGCCTGGGCGGAGCTCCCGTCGCCGTAGACCTGTGCGCTGCTGTAGTTGCCGAGTGCCTCGGCCGTGCTGTGATCTCCCTCGACCCAGGCGGTGGTGTGGTCGCCGACGGCGGTTGCCGTGTTGCTGTCGCCGACCACGTAGGCAGAGCTGTGGGGGCCAACCGTCGCCACATCGTTACTGTCGCCGCTGACCGAGGCGCCACTGTCGACGCCGTCGGTGGATACGTCGTTGTGGTCGCCGGTGACTCGCACGGTGACGGTGCCGGTGTTCGTACTGTCGCTGCTGGTGACGTCGTTGTCCGAACCCCGCACGACGACGACATTGCGGGCCCCGGTCGCGGCCACGGTGTTGTCGGATCCGATCAATGAGACGGTGCTGTCCAGACCCGTGGCGTCGACGGTGTTGCGGGAGCCGGTGACGGTCGCCTCGCTGTCGATACCGGAGGCGCGCACGGTGTTGTCGGACCCGCTGACGGTGGCCTCGCTTCCGGAACCGGAGGCCGTGACCGTGTTGTCAACACCGGTGGCGGTGGCCGTACTGCCGGCGCCGGAGGCAAGGACGCGGTTCCCCGTTCCGCTTGCGGTGGCCGTGGCTCCGGTGCCGCTGGCGGTGACCTTGTTTCCTCCGCCGGCCAGGCAGGTTTCGCATGCGCGGACGTTGGCGAGGGCGGTGGCGCCGTCGCCGCGTGCGATCGCGGTGGAGCCGTTCGATGCGACCGCTGTCGCGTCCACACCGCGGGCGAGGGCTTTCGAACCCTTGCCGTCGGAAATCGCGATGGCGTCGCCCTTCTGCACCCGCGTTACGCCGTTGGTGGCGACGGCCATGTTCTGGCCGGGAGCGGTGGGCGCGGTGGTGCCCGGGCCGTCCGATGTCGGCGAAGACGGAGCCGGTTTGGCCGAGGCCACTCCGGGCGCGACGACCAGTCCTATGCCCAATGCCACCGCCAGCGCCCCGATTCGCCCGATGTGGTTGGCATGACCCATGGTTCGCCCCTTCCGCCTCCGCCCACCGCCGGCAATTGCGCCGGTGATTGAAAAGTAAGGCGGCCGACCGCACGGGACTGGGGTAAGGCCCTACCCCAATCATCTAGCGCAGCTATTGTTTGCCCTCGGCGAACCTGGCAGCATCTGGTGCAAATGATGTGAGTTTGCTGGGACTGGGCCCGCCGGAGGTGATCCGTCAGTGATCCACGAATGGCCCCTGCACGGACGAGCCGAGGAACTGCGGGCTATCGAGACCGCGATCAGGCGCCCGGACCGGGCCCGCGGCATCGTCTTGTCGGGCGCCGCGGGCGTCGGCAAGACCCGCCTTGCACGTGAAGTCGTCACGGCCTGCCGGCCACCGGGGCGCTCGCGGTGGATTGCCGGCACCGCGTCGGCCCGCAGCATCCCGCTGGGTGCGTTCGCCGACATCGCCAGTGACTTCGGCCCTGATCCGTTGCGGCGGGTCCGTGAGGTGATCGACGGGGTGATCGGCACCGCGCCGTCGGGTGCGGTGGTCGTCGGTGTCGACGACGCGCACCTCCTCGACGATCTGTCGGCTTTCGCCGTGCATCAACTCGTCTCGCGGAAGCTGGCCACCGTGGTGCTGACGCTGCGATCGGGTGAACCGGCTCCCGATGCCATCACCGCGATCTGGAAAGACGATGTACTGGAACGCATTGAGTTGCAACCACTTTCCGCGACGGCCATCGCGAAACTGGTCGAGCGCATCCTGGGTGGTCCGGTGCATTCGCGGTGTGTGCAACAGCTGTGGCAGTACACGCAGGGCAACGTCCTGTATCTGCGCCACCTGCTGGACACCGAGGTCAGCGCCGGCCGGTTGACGCAGCAATCCGGGGTGTGGATGTGGCAGGGCCAGCCGCGGCTGACACCCACGCTCGCCGAACTGCTCACCACCCGGATCGGCCAGATCCCGGCCGCGGCGCGCCATGTGCTCGACGCCCTCGCCGTGACCGAACCACTCGACATCGAGACCCTGACAGCGGTCACGGATGCCGATGCCATCACCGAGACCGAAGCGCTCGGGTTGATCCGCATCGACAGCAGCGCGACGCCTGCCTCGGTGCGGCTGGCCCATCCGATGCTCGGTGAAGTGCGCCGCACCGACTCGCTGCGGATGCGTCGCCTGCACGGGCGGATCGCCGCGGCGCTGATGGCGCGTCCCGCCACCGATCCGCGTGATCTGGTCCGCCGCGCGGTGCTGACGCTGAACTCCGATCGCGCCCCCGACCCGGCGATCCTGAACGCGGCCACATCGGCGGCGATCCAGCTGACCGACATGCGGCTCGCGGAGTCACTGGCCGAGCGCGCGGTGGCGGCAGGTGGCGGCGTGGAAGCCGACATCGCGCTGTCGCTGGCGTTGATCTGGCAGGAGCGTGGCGAGGAGGCCGAGGTCATCTTCGCCCGGCTCGCCGCCGACACCTCGGGCCCGCTGCGGGTGCAGGTGGCCCTGCTGCGCGCCCTGAACTTCGCGGTGATCCTCGGCCACACGGCCCGCGCCGAAGCCGAACTCGACAGCGAGATACCGCCCGGCGATGCCACGGTCGCGGCGACGGCACTGGCGTTACGTGCGTCGATCGACGTGGCGCGCGGCCGGTCCGCTGCGGCCATCGAGCAGGCGCGCAGAGTGGTCGACGATGCGGCCGCCGAACCCGTCGCGCGGATGCTCTCGACGTGGGCGCTGGTGAGCAGTCTGGGGGAGCTGGGCCGCATCGACGAGGTTGAGGCTGTCGCGGAGGCCGGCTACCGGCTGGCCGACACCAGTCCCGAGGTGTCGCACCTGCGGCTACCGCTGGCATTTCTGCACCTGCACATGCATCGGCTGGCCGGCACTCTTGACCAGGCCGACATGACCATCGCGCGCATCCGCCGCGACACCGTCGACGTCCCTATCGAGGGCTCGTGGCAGGTCGCCGAATCGTGGCACGCCTTCGTTGCGGGACTGTCGGCCATCAGCCGGGGCGCGCTGGCCGACGCGCACCGGCTGTGCCTGGAATCGCTCGCCGATTTCAGCGCGCGGGACGGCGGCAGCATGCGCAAGATGCTAGCTCGGCTGTGGCTCGTCAGTGCCGACGCCATGTCGGGCCGTGCCGAGGACGCGCGCCGCGAATTCACCGCCACGCCGTGGTGGCGGGCCGACCCGGACGCCTGTGCCCGTGATCCTGACCGCACCCTGGCCCGCGCGTGGGTGTGCGCCGCCGAAGGTGCTGTGTCCGAAGCCATTTCGATAGCCCGCACGGCCGCGGCGCGCGAGCGTCAGCTCGGCCGGCTGGGCTGGGAGGTCATGCTGCTGCAGACGGCGACGCAATTCGGCGACCGCACCACCGCATCCCGGCTCGCCGAGCTCGCGCTGACGGTACGGGGACCGCGTGCGGCCGCCGCCGCGGCGCACGCCGTCGCGCTGGCCGCGGCCGACGGCGACGGCCTGGTGGCGGCGGCCAAGCTCTACGAGTACTTCGGTGACCGGGTGGCGGCCGCCGATGCGGCCGCGCAGGCCGCTGCCGTCTATCAGCAGGCGGGACTACGTGGATCGGGACTCGGCGCGGCGAGCACCGCCGCGCGGCTGGCGGCCGAGTGCGGCGGCGCCGACACCCCGGCCCTACGGGCCGCGGCCACCCCGCCGGCGATCACCGCCCGGCAACGCGAGATCGTCGGGTTGGCGGCCAAGGGGCTGAGCAACACCGCCATCGCCGAGCGGCTCGGGATGTCCCGTCGCTCGGTGGAAGGGCACATCTTCCGGGCGTGTCAGCGCGTCGGCGTCAACAGCCGCGACCAGCTGGTCGCGCTGGTTTTCGGTGAGCGCTAACCCGGTCCGTCACTGGCCGCGGCGAGCAGCGGCACCAGTACGTCACTGATCGGGGTGGGGATGCCGTGCGCGGCACCCTTGCGCTGGATGACGCCGTTGCGGATGTCCCACTCGAGCGGACGGCGGGCCTCCCGGTCGATCAGCATCGAGGTCGCCATGTCCGTGGGCGCTTGTTTGAGCATGTCGGCGATCTCGTCGACGACACCGTCGGGCAGCGTCGCGCCGTCGGCTCGGGCGACCGCGAGGCACTCGGTCAGGTACCTGCGGGCCACGGCGGCGACATCGTCGCGCCGGAACATGCCGGAACGCCGGCCGGACAGCACCATGAACCCCACCACGGCATTGACCAGCAGCTTGCGCCACGCCGCGCTGAGGAAGTCCGCGTCCAGCTCGACGGCGATCCCGCTGCCCTCCAGATCGGCCGCCAGGCGGGCCGCGGCCGCGTCATCGGGCAGCACCAGTCGAGGGGCGCTCAGCACCTGCACCCAGCCCTCGGGCCGGGTCTCGGCGGCGATCCAGATCGCCGCAGGTACGACGGTGGATTCGGGGCAGTAGGGCCGCAGCCGGTCGGTTTGTTCGACACCGTTCTGCAGCGCGCAGACCACGGTGTCCGGACCGCACAAGCGGGCCAGCCACTCGGCGGAGGCGGCGTACTGGGTGTCCTTGACCGCCAGCAGCACCACGTCGACCGGTCCGGTGACGGTGTCTGGATCGGTGTGCACCGGGCCGGGTACGACGATGGGCGCGCTGCCGTCCAGCCGCACCTCGATCTGTGCACGCGCAGTTCGGCCGCACAACACGATGTCGCGGCCCGCCGCGTACAGCAGCGCGGCGATGGTCGATCCGATAGCGCCTGGTCCCACGAGGGCGAAGCTCACTGTCGCCAAAATACCGGTCGAGGCTCCCCTCTAGACTTAGCGGTCGATTCAGACGTCAGAGGAGATTTTCGTGTTGCGCAGCCACGCCGCCGGTTCGTTGCGGTCCACCGATGCCGGTCAGACGGTGACCCTCGCCGGATGGGTGGCGCGCCGGCGCGACCACGGCGGCGTCATCTTCATCGACCTGCGTGACGCCTCCGGGGTCTCCCAGGTGGTGTTCCGCGACGCCGCCGTTCTGGAGCAGGCCCACCGGCTGCGCGCCGAGTTCTGCGTCCTGGTCACGGGCATCGTCGAGGTGCGGCCGGAAGGCAACGCCAACAAGGACATCGCCACCGGTGACATCGAGGTCAACGCGACGACGCTCGAGGTGCTCTCCGAGAGCGCGCCGCTGCCGTTCCAGCTCGACGAGACCCCGGGCGAGGAAGCGCGCCTGAAGTACCGCTATCTGGACCTGCGCCGCGAAGGCCCGGGCAACGCAATCCGGTTGCGCTCCAAGGTCAACGCCGCGGCTCGTGCCGTGCTCGACAAGCACGACTTCGTCGAGATCGAGACGCCGACCATGACCCGGTCGACCCCCGAAGGCGCCCGCGACTTCGTGATCCCCGCGCGTCTGCAGCCGGGCTCGTTCTATGCACTGCCGCAGAGCCCGCAGCTGTTCAAGCAGCTGCTCATGGTGGCGGGCATGGAGCGGTACTACCAGATCGCCCGCTGCTACCGCGATGAGGATTTCCGCGCCGACCGCCAGCCCGAGTTCACCCAGCTGGACCTCGAGATGAGCTTCGTCAACGCCGACGACGTGATCGGCGTGGCCGAAGAGGTGGTGGCGGCGCTGTGGAAGCTGATCGGCGTCGACCTGCCGCTGCCGCTGCCGCGCATCAGCTACGAGGAGGCCATGCGCCGCTTCGGTTCGGACAAGCCGGACCTGCGCTTCGCCGTCGAGCTCGTCGAGTGCACCGACTACTTCAAGGACACCCCGTTCCGGGTCTTCCAGGCGCCGTACGTGGGTGCGGTTGTCATGCCGGGCGGGGCGTCGCAGCCGCGACGCACGCTGGACGGCTGGCAGGAGTTCGCCAAGCAGCGCGGCCACAAGGGCCTGGCCTACGTGCTCGTCGGCGAGGACGGCGAGCTGGGTGGCCCGGTGGCCAAGAACCTCACCGACGCCGAGCGGGCCGGTCTGGCCGAGCACGTCGGCGCGAAGGTGGGGGACTGCATCTTCTTCGCGGCCGGCCCGGCCAAGGGCGCCCGCGCCTTGCTGGGCGCGACGCGCATCGAGATCGCCAAGCGCCTCGACCTGATCGATCCGAACGCGTGGGCGTTCACCTGGGTGGTCGACTGGCCGCTGTTCGAGTCCGCCGACGCCGCCACCGCATCGGGTGACGTCGCCGTCGGTTCGGGTGCCTGGACCGCGGTGCACCACGCGTTCACCGCGCCGCAGCCCGACTCGATCGCGACCTTCGACACCGATCCCGGCGCGGCCATGGCCGACGCCTACGACATCGTGTGCAACGGCAACGAGATCGGCGGCGGCTCGATCCGTATCCACCGTCGCGATGTCCAGGAGCGGGTGTTCGCGATGATGGGCATCGACGAGGCCGAGGCGCAGGACAAGTTCGGATTCCTGTTGGATGCCTTCACCTTTGGCGCGCCGCCCCACGGCGGCCTGGCCTTCGGCTGGGACCGCATCACCGCGCTGCTGGCCGGGGTCGACTCCATCCGCGACGTCATCGCGTTCCCGAAGTCGGGCGGCGGCGTCGACCCGCTGACCGACGCCCCGGCGCCCATCACCGCGCAGCAGCGCAAGGAGTCAGGGATCGACTTCAAGCCTGAGAAAAGCGCGTAAGGCTTCGGCCATCTGCGCCCGGATCGGCGCGCCGGACACGACGAGGTCGACCATCGTCGTCGACAGGTGCGTGTGGCCGCGGGCCTGGACGTGCTCGGTGGGCACGCCGGCCGCGGCCAGCGCGGCGGCGTAGGCGTTGCCTTCGTCGCGCAGCGGGTCGAACTCGCAGGTCACCACCATCGCCGGTGGTAGGCCGGCCAGGTTGCCGCGCAACGGTGACCGCCGCGGATCGTCGGCGGGACCGTCGTACAGCTCGGCGAACCACTGCATGAGCGGTGTGGTGAGCCCGTAGCCATCGGCGTTCTCCTCGTACGACGGGTACGGCTGCGCGTCGGTCACCGGCGTCAGCAGGAGCTGGCCGCTGAGGTGTGGGCCGCCGTGGTCGCGCGCCCATTGGCACACGGCCGCGGCGATGTTCCCGCCGGCGCTCCACCCGGCCACCGCGAGCCGGTCGGGGAGCCCGCCGAGGGCTGCGGCATTGGCGGCCGCCCACCGCAGCGCGGCGATGCCGTCATCGATGGCCGCGGGGAACGGGTGTTCCGGGGCGTGCCGGTAGTTCATCGACAAGACGAGCGCATCGGCCCGCACGCACAGATCGCGGCACAGCGGGTCGTCGGATGCCGCGTCACCCAGTACCCAGCCGCCGCCGTGGAAGTAGACGACCACCGGGTGCGGCCGCGGCGTCGCGGGCCGGTACAGCCGGAAGTCGAGTTCGCCTGCGGCACCCGGGAATCGGCCGTCGACAATCTCACCGACGTCCGGGCCCGGCGGCCGGGCGGCATTCGCCTCGACCATGGCGGCGCGTGCCACGTCGACCGGAAGTGATTCCAGTGGAGGCGGATTCATCGCCGCCACCATGTCCAGCACCATCTGAACGTCGGGTTGCAGCCGCCGTACCACACCGTCATGACACTGCGAACCTGCCGGCCCGGTCAGCTCGAACCCGAGGTAGTCCCGTCCGACGACGTCGGCGCAGGCGGCGGCGTAGAAGTCGACACCCGCGGCGTAGGGCATGAAGACCCGGGTCTTGCCGGGGATGTTGGCGCCGACGTACCACGAATTGGCTTGCGGGAACATGGTGATGGCGCCGGCGTCGGCGACGTGCTGCATCCAGCCGGCTTCGGCGGTCGGCGTCGGTTCGATGGTGTCGAAGCCGTGTTCACGCAGATATGCCACCGTCTCGGCGACGAGTTCGACGTGCTGCTCGATGGACACCGCCATGTTGGACAGCACCGACGGACTGCCCGGTCCGGTGATCAGGAACAGGTTCGGGAACCCGGTGGTGGTGAGACCGAGATAGGTCGACGGGCCTTGCGCCCATTTGGTTTTCAGTGTGAGTCCGTCGCGCCCGACGATGTCGATGGCCGTCACCGCACCGGTGATGGCGTCGAATCCGGTCGCGAACACCAGCGCGTCGAAGTCGAACGATTCGCCCACGGTCTCGACGCCGCTTTCGGTGACGCCGACCAATGGCTGCGTTCGGAGGTCGACCAGCCGTACGTGCGGCTGGTTGAACGTGGCGTAGTAGTCGGTGTCGAGGCACAGCCGTTTCGCGCCGACCGGATAATCGTTGGGACACAACAGTTCCGCGATCTGGGGATCATGGACCGCGCTGCGGATTTTGTCGCGGACGAAATCGGCGAACGACGCGTTGGCGGCCGGGTTGCTCATCAGGTCCGAGAACATGTTGAGCGTTTCGAGGAGCTCGCCGATCTGCCAGGCGCGTTCGTATCGCTGCTGGCGATAGGCCTCGGGCACCGCGAACGTCGGAATCAGCGTGCGCTCCTGCGGCACCCCGCCGAACGACGCCCGCGCCGCCGCCCGGTACGCGGGCTCGTCGGCCAGCGCGGCCTGCTTCTCCGCCGACACCGGCCCGTTGTGCGCCGGGATCGAAAAACACGGTGTGCGCTGGAAGACAGTCAGCTGCGCGGCCTGCGCGGCGATCAGCGGAATCGACTGGATGCCCGACGACCCCGTACCGATCACCCCGACGCGCTTGCCGGTGAAGTCGACGGGTTCGTGCGGCCAGCGGTTGGTGTAAAACGTCTCACCCGTGAAGGTTTCGATGCCCTTGATGTCGGGCTCCTTGGGGATCGACAGGCAGCCGGTGGCCAGCACCAGATGACGGCACACGACGTCGTCGCCCCGGTCGGTGCGCACGCGCCACGTGCCGTCGGCCCAGTGCGCGCTGGTGACCCGGGTACCGAACGTGATGTCGCGGCGCAGATCGAACTTGCCGGCGACGTGGTTCAGGTACCGCAGGATTTCCGGCTGGGTTGCGTACTTCTCCGACCATTGCCAGTCGCGGTGCCAGTCCGGGTCGAAGCTGAACATGTAGTCGAGGCTGGGGATGTCGACGCGCGCGCCAGGGTAGCGGTTCCAGTACCAGGTGCCGCCGATGTCGTCGGCCGCTTCGAAGACGCTCACCGAGAAGCCGCGCTCGCGCAATTTGTGGATCAGGTACAGGCCGGCGAACCCGGCCCCGACTACGACGGCGTCGACTTCGGGCGTCATTGGCACCTCCGTCAATTCCCACGCAAGTATCGCGCCGCGACGGGAACATTTGGGCCGGTTCGCGAGGTTGGGTCAGGCATGACCGAATTCACGGATGCCGCGTCCTTCCATGCCTTCAACGCCGCGATCGTCGACGAGTTCCGCGCCAACGGCGGCAAGGTCGGAGGCCAGTTTGAGGGTGGCAATCTGCTGCTGTTGCACACCACGGGCGCCAAGTCGGGTCAGCCGCGCATGTCGCCGCTGGCGTACCTGCCGGTCGACGGCAAGATCCTCATCGTCGGCTCGAAGGCCGGCGCCCCCACCCACCCGGACTGGGTGCACAACCTGCGGGCCAACCCGAATGCTCATATCGAGATCGGGACGGACGCTTACGACGTCGTCGCCCGCGAACTGCCCGATGATGAGCGCGAGGCCACGTATCCGCTCATCACGGCCGTGGCCCCCGTCTTCGCGGACTACCAGGCGAAGACGTCGCGCGTCATCCCGCTGTTCGAGCTCGTACGCGCCTGAGCGTGGCCGCAGCCCCGGCAGGACAGGGGGACGGACTGCCGGGGCTGCGTCATTCAGGAGGTCTTACAGCCGCTCGATGATGGTGGCGTTCGCCATGCCGCCGCCTTCGCACATCACCTGCAGGCCGTAGCGTCCGCCGCGCTGGTCGAGTGCATTGACCAGCGTGCTCATGATGCGGGCGCCGCTGGCACCGAGCGGGTGGCCGATGGCGATGGCGCCGCCGTTGACGTTGGTCTTGGCGAGGTCGGCTCCGGTGTCGGCCGCCCAGGCCAGTACGACGGGCGCGAACGCCTCGTTCACCTCGAACAGGTCGATGTCGGACAGCGACAGGCCGGACCGGGCCAGCACCTTCTCGGTCGCCGGGATGACACCGGTCAGCATGTACAGCGGATCCGATCCGACCGCGGTCATGGTGTGGATGCGGGCCAGCGGCGTGAGCCCGTGGCTGCGGGCGAAGGCGCCACTGGTGATCATGACCGCCGCGCTGCCGTCGGACAGCGGCGACGAGTTGCCGGGCGTGATCTCCCAACGGATTTGGGGGAAGCGCGCGGCGTAGGCGTCGCTGTAGAACGCGGGCTTCAGCCCGGACAGGGTCTCGACAGAGGTGCCCGGCCGGATGATCTCGTCGGCGGCCAGGCCGGCCACCGGCACGAGTTCGTTGTCGAACAGCCCGTCCTTGGCGGCGCGGGCCGCCTTCTCGTGGCTGGCCGCGGAGAACTCGTCGAGCTGGGTGCGGGAGAAGTTCCAGCGCGCCGCGATCAGTTCGGCGCTGATGCCCTGGGGGACAAGGCCGTCGGGATAGCGTTCGGCCAGGCCCACCCCGAACGGGTTGCTGCCCGGCAGGACGGCGGCGCCCATCGGCACGCGGGACATCGACTCGACGCCCGCTGCGATCACCGCGTCGTACGACCCGGCCAGCACACCCTGCGCGGCGAACGAGATGGCCTGCTGCGAACTGCCGCACTGGCGGTCGACGGTGGTGCCGGGCACGCTCTCGGGAAAACCGGCGCCCAGCAAGGCGTTTCGGGCCACATTTGCTGCTTGATCACCGGCTTGCGTGACGGCGCCGGCGATGACGTCGTCCACCAGGACCGGGTCGACGCCCGTGCGTTCCACCACGGACCGCAGGCTGTGGGCGAGCAGGTCGGCGGGAAGGACGTCGTGCAGCGCGCCGTTCGCCTTGCCCTTGCCGACCGGCGTGCGTACCGCCGCGACGATCACGGCATCGCGGTCTGTGTATCCCGACATGAGAATCCTCCTGTAACTCCACGCTGAGTACTGCTTCCTATACCCAGATCTAACACCTGGGTATGGCAAGAGCAACCCAGCGGTAGAGTGATCCGCATGACAGCGCTACAGGGTGTGCTCGCCGAACGCGACAACTGGTCGGCGGTCGGCCAGTGCGCCATCGAGAAGACGATGTCGTTGGTCGGCACCAAATCGGCCATGCTGCTCATGCGTGAGGCCTACTACGGCACAACGCGTTTCGACGACTTCGCCAGACGGGTCGGCATCACCAAGGCGGCCACGTCGGCGCGGCTCGCCGAACTGGTGGAGGCCGGCCTGCTGACCAAACAGCCGTACCAGGAGCCGGGGCAGCGCAGCCGCGACGAGTACGTGCTGACGCAGGCGGGCACGGACTTCATGCCGGTGGTGTGGGCGATGTTCGAATGGGGCCGGAAACACCTGGGCGACACCGGCCTGCGGCTGACCCACCTGGGCTGCGGCGCCGACGCCACCGTCGAGATCCGGTGTGCGGAGGGACACGAGGTTCCGCCGGACGAGCTCGGGATGAAGCTGGCGCGCCGCCGCGGTCGGTAATCTTCGGCCGTGCTGCATCTACGCGTGATCACCCCGCCGGAACTCGCCGATTCGGTACTCGAGCTCTACCGGCACCACGGCGGCATCGCCAACGTGGTGGCCCACCCGGGCGCGGCGATCGATCCGCGCGGCGACGTGATCACCGCCGACATCGCCCGCGACGCCGCCGACGGACTGATCCGCGGGCTGCGGGCGCTCGGCATCGACCAGGACGGCGCCATCACGATGGAGGTGCTCGACACCGTGCTGTCGACGGCCGCCTACCGCGCCGAGGACGAGATCGACGGTGACGGCGAAGACGCGGTGGTCTGGGACGAACTGGTGCTGCGCACCCGCGAGCAGAGCAGCCTCGGCATCTCCTACATGGCGTTCCTGTGCATCGCGTGTCTGCTGGCCGCCGTCGGCGTGCTGACCGATTCGGCGATCACCGTCGTCGGCGCCATGGTCGTCGGCCCCGAGTTCGGGCCGCTGGCCGCACTGGCGGTGGCGGTGGTGCGGCGCAAGGGCTATCTGGCGAAGCGCGCGGCGCTGGCCCTGCTCGTCGGCTTCCCGGCGGCGATGCTCGTCACAGCGGTGGCCACGCTCGCCTTCGAGGCACTGGGCTGGGTGGCGTTGCGCAGCATCCACGAACTGCAGAACGTCGACTTCATCTTCCAGGTCGGGCCGTTCTCATTCGTGGTGGCACTGCTGGCCGGTGCCGCCGGGATGCTGTCCCTGGTGACATCGAAATCGGCTGCGCTGGTTGGGGTCTTCATCTCGGTGACGACGGTCCCCGCGGCCGGGATGTCGGTGGTCGCGGCCACCACGCGCGACTGGGATGTGGCCCTGGCCTCGGCGGGACAGTTGGCCGTCAACATGGTCGGCATCGTGGCGGCGGGGGTGCTGGTCCTGGCCGGGTACAACAGGGCCCGCCGCCGCTAGTTTTCTCCACTCTGCGACCTACCCGTTCTTGTGGTGGGATCGATCGCTATGGCAATCAAGGTGGCGCTGGAGCACCGGACCAGCTACACGTTCGACCGGCTGGTCAAGGTGTACCCGCACGTGGTTCGGCTGCGCCCCGCCCCGCACTCGCGCACGCCGATCGAGGCCTACTCGCTGCAGGTCGAGCCCGCCGACCACTTCATCAACTGGCAGCAGGACGCCTTCGGTAACTTCGTGGGCCGCTTGGTCTTTCCGAACCGCGCCACCAAGTTGAGCATCACCGTCGGACTGATCGCCGACCTCAAGGTCATCAACCCGTTCGACTTCTTCATCGAGGAATGGGCCGAAACCGTCCCGTTCGCGTACCCGGACAACCTGCTCGAAGACCTCAAGCCCTACCTGCGCCCCGTCGACGACGCCGACGACCTGACGGCGGACTGGGTGCGGAACTTCGACGTGGTGCCGGGCACCGGCACCATCGACTTCCTGGTGGCGCTGAACCGGGCGGTCAATGCCGACGTCGGGTACAGCGTCCGTCTCGAACCCGGCGTCCAGGCGCCGGACTACACCCTGCGCACCGGCATCGGCTCCTGCCGGGACTCCGCCTGGCTGCTGGTCGCGATCCTGCGGAAGATGGGCTTCGCGGCGCGCTTCGTGTCCGGTTATCTCGTGCAGCTGAGCGCCGACATCGAAGCATTGGACGGGCCGTCGGGTCCCGCTGCCGACTTCACCGACCTGCACGCCTGGACCGAGGTGTACATCCCGGGCGCCGGCTGGGTCGGCCTCGACGCGACCTCGGGCCTGCTGGCCGGGGAAGGCCACATCCCGCTGTCGGCGACGCCGCACCCCGAATCGGCGGCCCCGATCACCGGTGCCGTCGAACCGTGCGAATCCACCCTCGACTTCGTCAACGTGGTGACGCGGATTCACGAAGACCCGCGCGTCACCCTGCCGTACACCGAACAGGCGTGGGAGTCGATCCAGGCCCTCGGCGCCGTCATCGACGAGCGGATGGCCGAGCGTGACGTGCGGCTCACCGTCGGCGGCGAACCCACCTTCGTCTCGATCGACAACCAGACCGACGAGGAATGGACCACGGCCGCCGACGGACCGCACAAGCGCACGCTCGCCTCCGCCCTCACCGCCCAGCTGAAAGCCGCGTGGGCCCCGGACGGGCTGGTGCAGCGCAGCCAGGGCAAGTGGTATCCGGGGGAGCCGCTGCCGCGCTGGCAGATCGGTCTGATGTGGCGCACCGACGGAACGCCGCTGTGGACCGATGCGGCGCTGCTGGCCGATCCGTGGTCCGGTGAATCCCCTGCGGTCGCACCGGATGCGGCACGGCGGTTGCTCACCGAGATCGCCGACGGGCTCGGCCTGCCGGATAGTCAGGTGCGTCCGGCCTACGAGGACGCCCTCGCCCGGTTGGCCGATGCCGTCCGCCGGCCCGACGGGGACCCGGTCACCGACGATCTGACGGACGACGGTGCCGCGCAGCGGAAAGCCCTGGCGGACAAGCTCGATGCCGCGGTCACCGAACCCGCGGCCCACGTCTTGCCGCTGCACCGCAGCGACGACGACACCGGGTGGGTCTCCGCCGACTGGAAATTGCGCCGCGGGCGATTGGTGCTCATCGGCGGCGATTCGCCTGCGGGCCTGCGATTGCCGCTGAACTCGATCAGCTGGCAGCCGCCGCGACCGGTGCCCGACGCCGACCCGCTCGCGCCCGAGCGCGCCGACACCCCCGCCAGGCCGGCGACCGTCGTCAGCGCCGACGGCGCACCCCCCACCGCCCTGGTCGCCGAGGTGCGCGACGGCCTGCTGTACGTATTCCTGCCGCCCACAACGGCATTCGACGACTTCGCTGATCTGGTCAGCCGTATCGAGAAGGCCGCCGCGAACATCGGCGTCCCCGTCGTGATCGAGGGCTACGGACCGCCGCCGGACGCCCGGCTCCAGCAGATGACCGTCACACCCGACCCCGGCGTCATCGAGGTCAACGTGGCGCCGACGGCCGGCTTCGCCGAGCAGGCCGCACAACTGGAGACCTTGTACGAGGCGGCCCGGCAGGCCCGGCTCGGCACGGAGTCCTTCGATGTCGACGGCACCCACGGCGGCACGGGCGGTGGCAACCACATCACCCTCGGCGGCGTCACGCCCGCCGACTCACCGCTGCTGCGCCGGCCCGACCTGCTGGTGTCGATGCTGACGTACTGGCAACGGCATCCGGCGCTGTCGTACCTGTTCTCCGGCCGGTTCGTCGGGACGACGTCGCAGGCCCCGCGCGTCGACGAGGGGCGCCTCGAGGCGCTGCACGAGCTGGAGATCGCGTTCGCGGAGATCGAGCGCGTGGCCGAGGGAGCTCCGTGGGCCGTCGACCGGGCCCTCCGGCACCTCCTCACCGACATCACCGGCAACACGCACCGCGCCGAGTTCTGCATCGACAAGCTCTACAGCCCCGACAGCGCCCGCGGCCGGCTCGGCCTGCTGGAGCTGCGCGGCTTCGAGATGCCGCCGCATTTCCAGATGGCCATGGTGCAGTCGCTGCTGGTGCGGTCGCTGGTCTCGTGGTTCTGGGACGAGCCGCTGCGGGCCCCGCTGATCCGCCACGGGGAGAACCTGCACGGCCGATATCTGTTGCCGCACTTCATCATTCAAGACATCGCCGAGGTCGCCGCCGACCTGCGGGCGCACGGCATCGCATTCGACACCAGTTGGCTGGACCCGTTCACCGAGTTCCGCTTTCCCCGGATCGGCAGCGTCATCCTGGACGGCGCCGAGTTGGAGCTGCGCGGCGCCATCGAGCCGTGGAACACCCTGGGCGAGGAGTCCACCGGCACCGGCACCGCCCGCTACGTCGACTCCTCGGTGGAGCGGCTGCAGGTCCGGCTCATCGGCGCCGACCGGAACCGGTACCTCGTCACCGTGAACGGCCATCCCATCCCGCTGCTGGCGACCGACTCACCCGACGTCCAGGTCGGCGGCGTCCGGTACCGGGCCTGGCAACCACCGAGCGCGCTGCATCCCACGATCACCGTCGACGGGCCGCTGCGGTTCGAACTCGTCGATGGATTCACCGGCTTTTCGAAAGGCGGCTGTACCTACCACGTCTCGCATCCCGGCGGCCGTGCGTACGACACCCCGCCGGTCAACGCCGTCGAGGCCGAGTCGCGCCGAGGCCGCCGTTTCGAGGCCATCGGCTTCACCCCGGGCGCGGTCGATCTGGCCGATCTCCGGGAGAAGCGGGCCCGTCAATCCACCGATGGCGGAGCGTCGGGCATCCTCGATCTGCGCCGGGTGCGTACCGTTCTGCGGTAATGGTTCTCCGTACACACAGATCCCAAGAGCTGGCCGAGGAGGCGGCGCCCGTCGGCGACCCACTGGCCGGGTACCGGGCCGACCGGGCCCAGGAGCCGTTGTTCGACGTCCGCGAGGTGGCCGGCGCCGGTTACGACGAACTGGTCGATGACGCGGGCGCGGTCCGGCCGGCCTGGCAGGAGCTGACCGACTGCGTCCGCGACCGTGGCCGGACCGGCCTGGACCAGCTCCGTGGTGTCGTTCGCGAGCTCGTCGACAACGACGGCATCAGCTACGTGCAGGTCGACCGGGACGGCACGACCGTCACCGATGTCGACGGCACGCCGGTGGTCGACACCTGGCAGCTCGACGCCCTGCCCCTGGTGCTGTCCGCGGCGGACTGGCGCAACCTCGAATCCGGACTGGTACAGCGCTCCCGGCTGCTCGACGCGGTGCTCACCGACCTGTACGGGGCGCGCCGCGCCATCACCTCCGGGGTGCTGCCGCCCGAGTTGCTGTACGCCCATCCCGGTTACGTCCGCGCGGCCCGCGGCATCACGGTGCCGGGTCGCCACCAGCTGTTCCTGCACGGCTGCGACGTCAGCCGTCACCGCGACGGTGGCTTCGCGGTGAACGCGGACTGGACGCAGGCGCCCTCGGGCGCCGGGTACGCGCTCGCCGACCGGCGGGTCGTCGCGCACGCGGTGCCCGAGCTGTACGAGAAGGTGGCGCCGCGCCCGGCGTCGCCCTGGGCGCAGGCCCTGCGGCTGGCGCTCATCGACGCGGCGCCGGAAGCCGCGCGCGAACCGGTGGTCGTCGTGCTCAGCCCCGGCAGCCACTCCGAGACCGCCTTCGACCAGGCCTACCTGGCCGGTGTGTTGGGCTTCCCACTGGTGGAGAGCGCCGACCTCGTGGTGCGCGACGGCAACCTCTTGATGCGCTCGCTCGGCACCCTCAAGCGGGTCGACGTCGTACTGCGCCGCGTGGACGCCGAGTATGCCGATCCGCTGGACCTGCGGCCGGACTCCCGGCTCGGCGTGGTCGGACTCGTCGAGGTGCTGCGGCGCGGGGCGGTGACGGTGGTGAACACGCTGGGCAGCGGCATCCTCGAAAGCCCAGGCATCACCCGATTCCTGCCGGAGTTGGCCGAGCTGCTCACGGGGGAGACCCCGGAACTGCCGAGCGCCCGATGTTTCTGGGGCGGAATCGACGCCGAGCGCTCGCATCTGTTGACCAAACTGTCCACCCTGCTGATCAGGCCGGTGACGGGCGGCCCGGCGATCGTCGGTCCCGCCCTGTCCACCACCCAGCGGGCCGAGCTGGCGGCCCGCATCGACGCCGCCCCGTGGCAATGGATGGGCCAGGAACTGCCCGAGTTCTCCACGGCCCCGATGGACCTGCTCCCCAGCGGATTGTCCGCGGGCAGCGTCGGGATGCGGCTGTTCACCGTCGCCCAGCGCGGGGGTTACGCGCCGATGATCGGCGGGCTGGGCTACATCCTGGCGCGGGGGCACGCCGCCTACGGCATGGAAACCGTTGCGGCCAAGGATGTCTGGGTGCGATCGCCCGACCGGGCCGCGGTCGTGCAGGCGCAGCCGGTCGAGCTGCCGGCCATGACGCCGAGCCCGACCCGCGCGGTGAGCTCGCCGCGTGTGCTCTCCGACCTGTTCTGGCTGGGCCGGTACGCCGAACGTGCCGAGTTCACCGCCCGGCTGCTCACCGTCACCCGTGAGCGCTACCACGAATTCCGTTACCGGCGGGACCTCGGCGGCAGTGACTGCGTGCCGGTACTGCTGACCGCACTGGGCCGGATCACCGGCACCGACACCGGTGCCGACGGCGACTACGCCGAACAGCTGGCCATCACGCCGACGACGTTGTGGGCGCTCACCGCCGACCGGCACCGGCCGGGTTCGCTGGCGCAATCCGTCGAACGGCTGGGGCTGGCCGCGCGCGCGGTCCGCGACCAGATGTCGAACGACACCTGGATGGTGCTGGCCGCCGTCGAACGTGCGGTGCTGCAGCCGTCAGACCGCGCCCGGCAGCGCCAGGGCACGGCGCTGTCGCCGCCGGATTCGAAGACCAAGGGGGAGGCGTACCTGTCCACCGCCCCCAGCCAGACCCTGGCCGGGATGCTGGCACTGTCCGGTGTGGCGGCCGAGTCCATGGTGCGCGACGTCGGCTGGACGATGATGGACATCGGCAAGCGCATCGAGCGTGGTCTGGGCCTGACCGCACTGCTGCGGGCCACCCTCACCACCGCCCACAGCGCCGAGACCGAACGGACCGTCAGCGAGTCCGTGCTCGTGGTGTGTGAGTCGGCGGTGATGTACCGCAGGCGCATGCTGGGACAGGTGAGCGTGGCGGCCATCGCCGACCTCGTGCTGTTCGACGAGGAGAACCCGCGGTCGCTGGCCTTCCAGTTCGAGCGTCTGCGCGCCGACCTGCGGGCCCTGCCGTCGTCGACCGGGTCGACCCGCCCGGAGCGGATGATCGACGAGATCGCCGCCCGACTGCGACGTCAGGACCCCGCCGACCTCGAGCACGTCACCGGCGAAGGGCAGCGCGACGAACTCGCCGAGCTGCTCGACGGTATGCACGCCGATCTGCGGGAGTTGTCCGAGCTGATCCGGGCCACGCATCTGGCCCTCCCGAGTGGCATGCAGCCGCTGTGGGGTCCCGACGAACGGCGGCAGATGCCATGACCCGCGAGTACCAGATCACCCATCGCACGCGGTATCGCTACTCCGACGTCGTCACCAGCTCGTACGGCCGCGGGTTCCTCACCCCGCGCGACAGCGGTCAGCAGCGCTGCCAGTCGTATCGGCTCAACATCGACCCCGAACCCGCCGACCGCTCCACGAGCCGGGACGCCTACGGCAACATCAGCTCGTATTTCCATGTGACACAACCCCATCGCGAACTCGTCGTGACGGGGCGCAGCATCGTGGAGGTCGATCCGCCGCCCGCCGAGTGGTACGGGGCAGGAGCCGCGCTGGCACCGTGGGAGCAGTCTCGGCCGTCCGGGCCGGACGGTGCGCTGGCCGCCGAATTCGTGCTGGATCTGCAATCCGCGGAGATCACCGACGAGGTGCGGGATTACGCCGCACCGAGTTTCGTGCCCGGCCGGCCGCTGATCGAGGTGCTGCGCGACCTGAACTCGCGCATCTTCGCCGACTTCACCTACCGGTCCGGGTCGACGACGGTGTCCACCCGGGTCGCGGAGGTCCTGACCGCCCGCGAAGGAGTGTGCCAGGACTTCGCCCGCCTGGCCATCGCCTGCCTGCGTGCGAACGGCCTTGCCGCCAGCTATGTGTCGGGATATCTGGCCACCGACCCGCCGCCGGGCAAGGAACGTATGGTGGGGATTGACGCCACCCATGCCTGGGCGTCGGTGTGGACGCCGGAGAACAACTGGCTGGGGCTGGACCCGACCAACGACCAGATGGTGGACGAACGCTACATCGTGGTGGGGTTCGGCCGTGACTACGCCGACGTGCCGCCGCTGCGGGGCATCATCTACACCGACTCCGAGAGCAGCATCATCGACGTCTCCGTCGATGTCGCACCTATTGCGGGAGGCCCACTGCATGCGTGATTTCAACTGCCCGAACTGCGGTCAGCGGTTGGCGTTCGACAACTCGGTGTGCCTGGGCTGCGGTAGCGCCCTGGGCTTCTCGCTGGACGACATGGCGCTGCTGGTGATCGCCCCACCGGACGGTAACGGCGACAACGATCATGCCGGTGCGGTCGCCTCGACCGACTACCAGCTGTGCGCGAATCTGCATCTGGCCGAATGCAATTGGCTGGTGCGGATCGAGCCGGTGCGGCAGCTGTGCCCATCATGCGCGTTGACCCGGACCCGGCCCGCCGACGACGACACCAAAGCCATGGCGAACTTCGCCGCCGCCGAGCAGGCCAAGCGCCGGCTGATCGTCGAACTGGCGGAGCTGGGCCTGCCGATCATCGGCCGCGACCGCGACCCGGAGCAGGGCCTCGCTTTCGATCTGCTGTCCAGCGAGCATCACCAGGTCTTCACCGGCCATGAGGACGGTGTCATCACCCTGGATCTCGCCGAAGGCGACGACGTGCACCGCGAACAGCTGCGGATCGCCATGGCCGAGCCGTACCGGACGCTGCTGGGCCACTTCCGCCATGAGATCGGGCACTACTACTTCTATCGCCTGATTCAGCCGTCGCCCGAGGCCGTCGCGGACTTCACCGCCCTGTTCGGGGACCCCGACGCCGACTATCAGGCCGCGCTGGACCGGCACTACCGCGACGGTGCGCCCGCCGGCTGGGAACAGCAGTACGTGTCGTCCTACGCCACGATGCATCCGGCGGAGGACTGGGCCGAGACGTTCGCGCACTACCTGCACATCCGGGACACTCTCGATACCGCGGCAGCTTTCGGTTTCGCGCCCGCGGGCGCCACCTTCGAGCGGCGGGTGCTGGGCCCCAGCGGTTTTGACACGCTCATCGAGCTCTGGCTGCCGCTGGCCTGGGCGTTGAACATGGTCAACCGGTCGATGGGCAAAGAGGATCTGTACCCGTTCGTGCTGCCGGCCGCGGTGCTCGAGAAGATGCGGTTCATCCATACGGCGGTGGACGAGGTCAATGCCTCCCGCGCGGCGCGTTGACGCGGCCCACGGCGATAGAGCACGATCGCGCCCATGATTCGCGTACGGGTGGGGGCAGCGGTGCTACTGGGTCTGGTGGCCCTTTCACCGGCCGGATGTAGCTCGAAAACCACGGTCAAGGCGGATGATGCCGCCAAGCAGGTCGTCAAGCTGGTCTCGGATCAGAACAAGTTCACCCCCACCGACGTGAAGTGTCCGTCCGACGTGGAGGCCACCAAGGGTGCCCAGTTCGACTGCCATTTCACCGGGCCGCGCAAGGTCCAGTACGTCGCGCACATGAAGATCGTGAAGGTCGACGGTGAGCGCATCACCTGTGACATCAAGGTCGAGAAGGCCCCGTAACCGGTCTGTGACGAAAACACGGGTGGCGCAACCGGATCTGGCTCGCGATCGTTCCTAGGATCGGTGCCGTGAGCGACCGATACGGATCCGATGTACTGGCCCGCAACCCGAACGCCAGGAAGCGTTCGACCGAGCAAGCCGCCGAGAAGGGGCTCGTGGTCGAGTGCGCCACGACCGGCTTCGTGGGCGCCGTGGTCTCGGTCGAGTACGGCCGCATGGTCCTCGAGGACTTCGACGGCTACCGCAAGCCGTTCCCCATCGGCCCCGGCTATCTGATCGACGGCAACCCCGTCATCCTCACCGCACCCAAGCGCACCGCGCCGGCCGCGCCCACCCGCACGGCCTCGGGTTCGGTTGCCGTGCAAGGACATCGGGCCCGCACCGCGCTGGCCAGCCGCATCTACGTGGAAGGCCGCCACGACGCCGAACTGGTCGAGCAGGTGTGGGGACACGACCTGCGGGTCGAGGGCGTGGTCGTCGAGTACCTCGGCGGTGTCGACGACCTGGCCGCCATCGTCCGCGAGTTCCAGCCCGGGCCGGGCCGCCGGCTCGGCGTCCTCGTCGACCACCTGGTGTCGGGCTCGAAGGAGGCGCGCATCGCCGAGCAGGTGCGGCGCGGTCCGGGAGGCGAGCACACGCTGGTGGTGGGCCACCCGTTCATCGACATCTGGGAGGCCGTCAAACCCGCCCGCATCGGGCGTGAGGCGTGGCCCGTCATCCCGCGCGGTATCGAGTGGAAGCACGGCGTCTGCGAGGCGCTCGGCTGGCCGCACGCCGACCAGGCCGACATCGCCCAGGCATGGCAGCGCATCCGCGGCCGCGTGCGGGACTGGAACGACCTCGAACCCGCGCTGATCGGGCGGGTCGAGGAACTCATCGACTTCGTGACCGCACCTGCCGACTGAACCGCCGGTCGGTGCGGCGTGGTAAGCCTGAGGCGTGTCTGACGGGTTGTTCGACGTAGGGGGCGGCGATGAGCCGGCGTCCGGCTCCGTCGTGGCCGCACCCCTGGCGGTGCGGATGCGCCCGGCCGGCCTCGACGAGGTCGTCGGCCAGGACCACCTGCTCAAGCCGGGTTCGCCGCTGCGCCGCCTGGTCGAGGGCTCGGGCGCGGCCAGCGTCATCCTCTACGGGCCGCCCGGCACCGGCAAGACCACCCTGGCATCGCTGATCTCGGGGGCCACCGGCCGCCGGTTCGAGGCATTGTCTGCGCTGTCGGCCGGCGTCAAAGACGTGCGGGCGGTGATCGACGAGGCCCGGCGCAGCGCCGTCCACGGCCGTCAGACCGTGCTGTTCATCGACGAGGTGCACCGGTTCTCCAAGACGCAGCAGGACGCCCTGCTGGCCGCGGTGGAGAACCGGGTGGTGCTGCTCGTGGCGGCGACCACGGAGAACCCGTCGTTCTCGGTGGTGGCGCCGCTGCTGTCGCGGTCGCTGATCCTGCAGCTGCAACCGCTGACGGCCGACGCCGTGCGGACCGTCGTGCAGCGCGCGATCACCGATCCGCGCGGCCTGGGCGGTGCCGTCGAGGTCGACGACGACGCCGTCGCGCTGCTCGTGACGCTGTCGGCGGGCGATGCCCGGCGGGCGCTGACGGCGCTGGAGGTCGCTGCTGAAGCCGGCGAACGCGTGACGGTCGAGGTCATCGAACAGTCGCTGGACAAGGCCGCCGTGCGCTACGACCGCGACGGTGACCAGCACTACGACGTCGTCAGCGCGTTCATCAAATCGGTGCGCGGCTCGGACGTCGACGCGGCACTGCACTACCTGGCCCGGATGCTGACCGCGGGGGAGGACCCGCGGTTCATCGCGCGCCGGCTGATGATCCTGGCCAGCGAGGACATCGGCATCGCCGACCCGACCGCGCTGCCGACGGCGGTGGCCGCCGCGCAGACCGTGCAGCTCATCGGGCTACCGGAGGCCCAGCTGACCCTGGCCCACGCGACGGTGCACCTGGCGACGGCGCCGAAATCCAACGCGGTGACCGTCGCCCTCGGGGCGGCGATGGCCGACATCAGGGCCGGCAAGGCCGGCATGGTGCCCGCGCATCTGCGAGACGGGCACTACGCCGGCGCCGCCGCGCTCGGCCACGCGCAGGGCTACAAGTACGCGCACGACCACCCGGGTGGTGTTGCGGCGCAACAGTATCCACCCGATGAGCTGGTCGGGGTCGACTACTACCGGCCCACGGCGTACGGGGCCGAACGCGAGATCGGCGGCCGCCTGGAGAAGCTGCGCGCCATCATCCGGCGCAAGCGCTAGACCAGTTCGGGCACCCGCAGGTGGGCGATGGCGAGATCGAAGGCGCAATCGTCGATCTCCGACGCCCCGGCGGCCTGCACCGATTCGACCTTCAACGCCGTGGCCTGCTCCCAGTAGTCCTCCATCAGTTCGCGGGTGCGGAAGGACGCCGACGACACCGCACGGCCCGAGCCGCGGTCGACGAGCAGGCTGGCGCTGCAGAACCCCGGCAGATGCTCGATCTGCCGCAGCACGGTGTCGCGGTAGTAGTCGATGCCGGCCTCCATGAGATCCGGCGGCACGGTGAGCCAGGTCGCCCGCACACACGCGCCGTTGCCGCGTTCGCGGTGCAGAACGGCGATCTCCCACTCCTCGACCAGTGGGGCGCCGCCGCCGAAGCGTTCGGCGGCCAGATTGCGGAGCCGGCGGCCCTCGCCGGCGCTGTAATGCAGGGCGTCCTCGGACTCCCATGCGCTGGTGGCGATGCACCGGCCGGTTGCCCGGTCGACCATCAGGGACAGGCCGACAGAACCGGGAAGTTCCTGCAGCACAGGCATGACCTCGTCGCGGATATAGGCGACGCCGGCATCGATCTGATCAGGGCTCGCCATCATCGTGGTAGAACGTGCGAACACGGTCCACCCCCTCTTTATTCAGGGCGGCGCTCCGGTGGCGCCACCGGATAGAGACAACTGTCCGCCGCGGCGGCGCTGGGCACAAGGCCGACCGGTACTGTTATTCGGGCAACTACCCGGTCGATGAAGGACATCAGCACGTGCAGACACACGAGATCAGGAAACGATTCCTCGATCATTTCGTGAAAGCGGGCCACACCGAGGTGCCGAGCGCATCGGTGATCCTGGACGATCCGAACCTGTTGTTCGTCAACGCCGGCATGGTCCAGTTCGTGCCGTACTTCCTGGGCGACCGCACCCCGCCGTATGACAAGGCGACGAGCGTCCAGAAGTGCATCCGCACGCCGGACATCGACGAGGTCGGCATCACGACCCGGCACAACACGTTCTTCCAGATGGCCGGCAACTTCTCGTTCGGCGACTACTTCAAGCGCGGCGCCATCGCGCTCGCCTGGGACCTGCTGACCAACCCGGTGTCCGAGGGTGGCTACGGCTTCGATCCCGAAAGGCTCTGGGCCACCGTCTATCTCGATGACGACGAGGCCATCGGGCTCTGGGAGGAGATCGCCGGCCTGCCGCCGGAGCGCATCCAGCGCCGCGGCAAGGCCGATAACTACTGGTCCATGGGCATTCCGGGACCCTGCGGTCCGTGTTCGGAGATCTACTACGACCGCGGCCCCGAGTACGGCATCGACGGTGGCCCCGAGGCCAACGAGGACCGCTACATCGAGATCTGGAACCTCGTGTTCATGGAGAACGAGCGCGGCGAGGGCACCAGCAAGACCGACTTCGAAATCCTCGGCCCGCTGCCGCGCCAGAACATCGACACCGGCATGGGTGTCGAGCGCATCGCGTGCCTGCTGCAGGGCGTGGACAACGTCTACGAGACCGACCTGGTCCGTCCCGTCATCGACATGGTCGCCTCGGTGGCGCCGCGGCACTACGGCGCGGGCAACCACGCCGACGATGTGCGCTATCGCGTCATCGCCGACCACAGCCGCACCGCGGCGATCATCATCGGCGACGGTGTCACTCCGGGTAACGAAGGCCGCGGCTACGTGCTGCGCCGCCTGCTGCGCCGCATCATCCGCGCCGCCAAGCTGCTCGGTGTCGAGCAGCCGATCATGTCCGACCTGATGGCCACCGTGCGCGACACGATGGGTCCGTCGTACCCGGAACTGGTCACCGACTTCGAGCGCATCAACCGCATCGCGGTCGCCGAGGAGACCGCCTTCAACCGCACCCTCGCTTCGGGTTCGCGGCTGTTCGAGGATGCCGCGGCCGCCACGAAGGCCGCCGGCAAGACCGTCGTCTCCGGTACCGACGCCTTCACGCTGCACGACACCTACGGTTTCCCCGTCGAGCTGACGCTGGAGATGGCGGCCGAAGCCGGCCTGACCGTCGACGAAGAGGGCTTCCGCGGCCTGATGGCCGAGCAGCGCGCCCGCGCCAAGGCCGACGCCGCCGCCCGCAAGCACGCGCACGCCGACCTGTCGGCCTACCGCGACCTGGTCGACGCCGGTCCCACCGAGTTCACCGGTTTCGACGAATTGACTTCCGAGGCAAGGATTCTCGGCATCTTCGTCGACGGCAAGCGGGTGCCGGTGGTGACGCACGGCACCGAGGGCTCGGACCGTGTCGAGCTGGTGCTGGACCGGACGCCGCTGTACGCCGAGTCCGGTGGCCAGATCGCCGACACCGGAACGATCACCGGCACCGGTTCCTCGGCCACCGCCAAGGCCGCGGTCACCGATGTGCAGAAGATCGCCAAGTCGCTGTGGGTGCACACCATCAACGTCGAGTCCGGTGAGTTCGTCGAGGGCGACACCGTGACCGCCGCGGTCGATCCCACGTGGCGCCGCGGCGCCACCCAGGGCCACTCGGGTACCCACATGGTGCACGCTGCGCTGCGACAGGTGTTGGGCCCCAACGCTGTTCAGGCCGGCTCGCTGAACCGTCCGGGCTACCTGCGGTTCGACTTCAACTACCAGGGCGCGCTCAGTGAGGAGCAGCGCACGCAGGTCGAGGAAGTCACCAACGAGGCCGTGCAGGCCGACTTCGAGGTGCACACCTTCAACGAGAAGCTCGAGAAGGCCAAGGCGATGGGCGCCATGGCGATGTTCGGCGAGTCCTACCCGGACGAGGTCCGCGTCGTCGAGATCGGCGGACCGTTCTCCATGGAGCTGTGCGGTGGTACGCACGTCCAGCGCTCGGCGCAGATCGGCCCCGTCACCATCCTCGGCGAGTCGTCGGTGGGTTCGGGTGTGCGTCGCGTCGAGGCCTACGTCGGTCTGGACTCGTTCCGGCACCTGGCCAAGGAACGCGCGCTGATGGCCGGTCTGGCCGCGTCGCTGAAGGTGCCGTCGGAAGAGGTGCCTGCCCGCGTGGCCACCCTGGTGGACAAGCTCAAGGCCGCCGAGAAGGAACTCGACAAGGTCCGGCTGGCCGGCGCCAAGGCCGCTGCCGCCAACGCCGCGGCCGGTGCCGAGGTCATCGGCAAGGTCCGCGTCGTCGCACAGCGGATGGCCGGCGGCATCTCCGGTGGTGACCTGCGCACCCTGGTCGGTGACATCAAGGGCAAGCTCGGCTCGGAGCCGGCGGTGATCGCGCTGATCGCCGACTCGGGTGAGTCGGTGCCGTACGTGGTGGCCGTCAACGCCGCCGCGCAGGACCTCGGGTTCAAGGCCAACGAACTGGTGCAGCAGCTGGGCACCGCGGTCGGTGGCCGTGGTGGTGGAAAGGCCGATCTGGCACAGGGTTCCGGTAAGGGGGCAGCGGGTATCGACGCGGGTCTGGCCGCGCTACGCGCTGAACTGGGCCGGAGCTAGCTTTGGCCGATACCGACCGCATGCCCGACCGCCCCGGGGCCGACGACCCTGGTCGCGGTCGCCGGCTCGGCATCGACGTCGGCACGGTGCGGATCGGTGTCGCAGTGTGTGACCCCGACGGCATCCTGGCGACGCCGCTCGAGACGGTGCGTCGTGACAAGACCGACAAGCACCTGGGTCGACTCGTGAAGCTGGCCGGTGAGCAGGAGGCGGTCGAGATCGTCGTCGGGTTGCCGCGCACACTGAAGGACCGGGCGAGCAGCTCGGCGCAGGACGCGATCGAGGTGGCCGACGCCCTGGCGGTGCGGGTGGCTCCGACTCCGGTACGGATGGCCGACGAACGGCTGACGACGGTCACCGCGCAGCGCTCGCTGCGGGAGGCCGGAGTGCGTGCGAAGGGGCAACGTCAGATGATCGATCAGGTGGCCGCCGTCGGCATCCTGCAGAACTGGCTGGACATGCGCCGTTCGGTGCTGGCCGCCCGCGAGCGGTCCGAGGAGGCCGATCTGTGACGCCGGCCGAGGACATGCGCCCCGACGCCCCGGGGGATGACGACGAGTGGGGCAGCAGCACCCGCATCAAGCCCGAGTCGGTGGGCCGGCCCCGCCGGGGCATGAGCCGGGCCGAGCGGGTCCGCGCCGAGCGCAACCGCAAGCGCCGCCGGCGCCGCAGCATGGTGGCGCTGACGGTGTTCATCGTCGTCGTGGTCAGCGCGGTGTTCCTCGGGTCCCGGCTGTGGCACGGCATCTTCGGGTCGGGCAACGACTACTCCGGTGACGGTGGCAGCGACCTCGTCGTCGAGGTGCACAACGGTGACTCGACCACCGCGATCGGGCAGACCTTGTTCGATCACGGCGTCGTGGCGAACGTGAAGACGTTTGTCCTGGCCGCCGAGGGCAACAAGGCGATGACCGAGATTCAGCCGGGCTTCTACAAGCTGCGGACCGAGATCTCGGCCGCCAACGCGGTGTCCCGGCTCACCGAGAAGAACAATCGGGTGGGCCGCCTGGTGATCCCGGAGGGCCGCCAGCTCGACGACACCACCGACGTCAAGACCAACAAGATCAATCAGGGCATCTTCAGCCTGATCTCGGCGGCCTCCTGCGTCGACCTGGACGGCAAGCGCAAGTGCGTGTCGGCCGACGAGCTGAAGAAGGCCGCCGGTGCCGCCGACGTCTCGGCGTTGTTGGTGCCCAGCTGGGCGGCGGGGCCGGTGAAGGCGCTGGGCGCCGATCACCGCAGGCTCGAGGGGCTCATCGCGCCCGGCACCTGGAACGTCGACCCGGCCGGGACGCCGACATCGATCCTGTCGGGTCTGATCAGCGCGAGCAGCCGCCAGTACGAACAGGGCGGGTTGCTCGACGCCGGCGCCGCCGCCAACCTGAACCCGTACCAGATCCTGATCGTGGCGTCGCTGGTGCAGCGGGAGTCCAACCCGCAGGACTTCGCCAAGGTGGCCCGCGTCATCTACAACCGGCTGGCGACCCCCGACCATCGCAGGCTGCAGTTCGACTCGACGGTGAACTACCCGCTGGACCGACAGGAAGTGGCGACCACCGACGCCGACCGCGAGCAGCCGACACCGTGGAACACCTATGTGCGCGAAGGACTTCCGGTCACGCCGATCTGTTCGCCCGGCCAGCCCGCCGTCGTCGCGGCGCAGGACCCGGCGCCGGGGGACTGGCTGTACTTCGTGACCATCGACCTGCAGGGCACGACGGTGTTCACCCGCGACTACCAGCAGCACCTCGCCAGCATCGAGCTCGCCAAACGCAACGGCGTGCTCGACAGTGCCCGATGAGGGCTGCGGTCCTGGGCTCGCCGATCGCGCATTCGCGGTCGCCGCAGCTGCATCTGGCGGCCTACCGGGAGCTCGGTCTGACCGACTGGACCTACGACCGCATCGAGTGCACCGCGGAGCAATTGCCGGCTCTGGTGGGCGGTTTCGGCCCGGAATGGGTCGGCGTCTCGGTCACGATGCCCGGCAAGTTCGCGGCGCTGCGGTTCGCCACTGAACGCACGGCCCGCGCTGAGCTGGTCGGTTCGGCCAACACCCTGGTGCGGATCGACGGCGGCTGGCGGGCCGACAACACCGACGTCGACGGTGTCGCCGGCGCACTGGGTGAGGTGTCGGGCGCCGCAGCGGTGCTGGGCTCCGGTGGCACCGCGCCGGCGGCTGTCGTGGCGTTGGCCGAACTCGGTGTGCGGGACCTGGCGATCGTCGCCCGCAATGCCGACAAGGCCGCGTCGTTGGTGGCGTTGGGGGATCGGCTGGGCGTCGCGAGCCGGTGGGTCGCGCTCGGCGAACAGCTGAATTCCCTTGGTGTGGTGGTCAATACGCTGCCCGCCGCCGTTGCCGGCGAGTTCTCCGGGACCGTCGCCGACACGGCCGTGCTGCTCGATGCCATCTACGACCCGTGGCCGACGCCGCTGGCCGCCGCGGTTGCCGCGGCTGGTGGCCGGGTGATCAGCGGCCTGCAGATGCTGCTGAACCAGGCCTACGCGCAGGTGGAGCAATTCACCGGGACGCCCGCGCCCCGCGAGGTGATGGCGGCTGCGCTGGCTGCGAGCTGAGCGTAGGGGCGCATGCTGGGCACTCGACAAGCAATCGGCTCATGAGCGTTGACCCTGCGCTGACGGCCACAAAGGTCGAGTAGCGACGACCCTGGGTGCAGGGTGAACGCGAGGTCGGCATTGACTCCGCGGCTATGGCGTAAAAGTCCGAGTAGATGGTGCCCTCGTGTGAGGGTCAACGCGTGTTTGGCTGTGGTGGTGGTTGAGCCTGCAGCTGTGGCGCAATCTTGTGTCAGGACGCCCTGCGCAACGCCCTTAGCCTCGAAAGATGGGGGCGGGCTTGGCTATTGGTTTGTGGATGATCGCGCTGTGTGCCTATGACCTACGCGAGCGACGGCTACCGAACTGGCTCACGCTGCCCGGCGCTGCGGTGATTCTGCTCGCGGCTGTCATCCTCGGCCGGGGACTCCCCGCGCTGGCTGGCGCGGCTGCGCTGTTCGCGCTCTACCTCCTGATCCATCTCCTGAGCCCCGACGCGATGGGCGGGGGCGACGTCAAGCTCGCCCTCGGGCTGGGCGCACTGACCGGGATGTGCGGCGCCGACGTGTGGGTGCTCGCCGCGATCGGGGCGCCGCTGCTGACCGCGGGATACGCGGTGCTGGTCCTGCTTCGACGCAACGGGCGGACCGTGCCGCACGGCCCGTCGATGTGCCTGGCGAGCGCCGCGGCCGTCGCGCTAGGTACCTTTGCCTCACCATGACCACCCGCACCGCCACCACCGCTGACCTGCCCGCCATTGCCGACATCTACGCGCATTACGTGTTGAACAGCGTGGCGTCGTTCGAGCTGGAGTCGCCCGCGGCCGAGGAGTGGCAGGCGCGGTTCGCCAGGGTCTTCGCCGCCGGACTGCCGTTCCTGGTCGTCGAGCGCGAAGGCAAGGTCGCGGGGTACGCGTACTGCCTGCCCTGGAAATCCCGGCCGGCCTATCAGGGCACGGTGGAGGACTCGATCTACCTTGCGCCGTGGGCCACCGGACAGGGCGCCGGCAAGGAACTGCTCGGCGCACTGCTGGACGCTGCCCGCGCCGCCGGCGTGCGTGAGGTCATCGCGGTGATCGCCGACAGCGGCGACCCGTCGTCCATCGCGCTGCACAAGAAGCTGGGTTTCGACGAGGCCGGCCGACTGCGGCAGGTCGGGCACAAGCACGGCCGTGACATCGACACCGTGCTGCTGCAATGCAGCCTGGGCTGACGGATTTCAGCCGGTAAACCCCCTCATGGGACAATGGGACACGTGTTGCGATGGACCACAGCAGGTGAATCCCATGGTCGTGCCCTGGTGGCCATGCTCGAAGGCATGGTGGCCGGTCTTTCGGTGACCTCGGACGACATCGCCACGCAGTTGCAGCGGCGTCGTCTCGGCTACGGCCGCGGTGCCCGGATGAAGTTCGAAAAGGACGAAGTCACACTGCTCGGCGGCGTTCGGCACGGCCTGACGCTCGGCGGCCCGATCGCCATCCAGATCGGCAACACCGAGTGGCCCAAGTGGGAGACCGTCATGGCTTCCGACCCGGTCGACCCGGAGGCGCTGGCCAACACCGCGCGTAACGAGCCGCTCACCCGGCCCCGGCCCGGGCACGCCGACTACGCCGGCATGCTCAAATACGGCTTCGACGACGCCCGCCCGGTGCTCGAGCGCGCCAGTGCCCGCGAGACCGCGGCCCGCGTCGCGGCCGGCACCGTCGCCCGTGCGTTCCTGAAGCAGGCCCTCGGTGTGGACGTCGTCTCGCACGTCATCTCCATCGGCGCCTCCAAGCCCTACGACGGCCCGGTCCCGGGCCCGCAGGATCTCGAGGCCATCGATGACAGCCCGGTGCGTGCCTTCGACAAGACCGCCGAGGAGGCCATGATCGCCGAGATCGAGGCCGCCAAGAAGGACGGCGACACCCTCGGCGGCGTCGTCGAGGTGGTGGTCAGCGGACTGCCCGTCGGCCTCGGCTCGTTCATCAGCGGCGACAACCGGCTGGACAGCCAGCTGGCCGCCGCCGTCATGGGTATCCAGGCCATCAAGGGCGTCGAGATCGGTGACGGCTTCGAGACCGCGCGGCGCCGCGGCAGCGTCGCGCACGACGAGATCTACCCGGGCGCGGACGGCATCACCCGCTCCACGAACCGCGCCGGCGGCCTGGAAGGCGGCATGACCAACGGCCAGCCGCTGCGGGTCCGTGCCGCGATGAAGCCGATCTCGACGGTGCCGCGCGCACTGGCGACCGTCGACATGGCCACCGGCGAAGAGGCCGTCGCCATCCACCAGCGTTCCGACGTGTGTGCGGTGCCCGCGGCCGGTGTGGTCGTCGAGGCCATGGTGGCGCTGGTGCTGGCCCGGGCCGCGCTGGACAAGTTCGGCGGCGACTCGCTGGCCGAGACCCGCGCCAACGTCGAGAACTACCTGCGTGCGGTGCATGAGCGCGAACCGCAGATGTCCGGATAACTCGATGGCGCCCAAGGCTGTACTGGTCGGCATGCCCGGTTCGGGCAAGTCGACGATCGGTCGACGGTTGGCGAAGGCGCTGCAGGTGCCGATGCTCGACACCGACGCCAAGATCGTCGAGACCACCGGTCGCAGCATCGCCGACATCTTCGCCGAAGGCGAGCCGGTGTTCCGCAAGATCGAAGCCGACGTGATCCGCGACGCGCTGGCCGAACACGACGGCGTCGTGTCGCTCGGCGGCGGCGCGGTGACGACTCCGGAGGTGCGGGAAGCGCTCGTCGGCCACACCGTCGTCTACCTGGAAATCAGTGCGGCAGAAGGTGTTCGGCGTACCGCGGGCGGCGGACGTCCGCTGCTCGCCGGTGACGATCCGGGCGCCAAGTACCGCGAGCTGATGGCGCAGCGCGTGCCGCTGTTCCGGCAGGTCGCGACGCTCCGGGTGAACACCAACCGACGCAATCCCGGTGCCGTGGTCCGCCACATCGTGCACCGGCTCGAGCAGCCACGCTGCGACGAGCACTCCCGGCGCCGCCGCCGCTCGGCGTGGCGCCGGCTGCCGACGGTCCTGAACCCCGGACCGACCACCGAGGCCCCGCCGAGCCCTGCGGCACTGGCGAAACGATTGAAAGGCTCGCAATGACTGAACCCGTCGTCGTTGAGGTTAACGTCGACCGGCCGTACCCGGTGATCATCGGGACGGGCCTGCTCGGTGACCTCGGCCGCGTCTTGCAGGGCCGGCACCGCGTCGCGATCCTGCACCAGCCGGTGCTGAACGAGACCGCCGAGGCGATCCGTAGTTACTTGGCGGACAACGGAATCGACGCGCACCGCATCGAAATCCCGGACGCCGAGGCGGGCAAGGAACTGCCCGTCGTCGGCTTCATCTGGGAAGTGTTGGGGCGCATCGGGATCGACCGCAAGGACGCCATCGTCAGCCTCGGCGGCGGCGCGGCCACCGACGTCGCCGGGTTCGCCGCCGCCACCTGGCTGCGCGGCGTGGACATCGTGCACGTGCCCACGACGCTGCTCGGCATGGTCGACGCCGCCGTCGGCGGCAAGACCGGCATCAACACCGACGCCGGCAAGAACCTCGTCGGCGCCTTCCACCAGCCGCTGGCCGTGCTCGTCGACCTCGCGACGCTGGAATCGTTGCCGCGCAACGAGATCATCGCCGGCATGGCCGAGATCGTGAAGGCCGGCTTCATCGCCGACCCGGTGATCCTGGACCTCATCGAGGCCGACCCGGAGGCCGCGCTGGACCCCGCCGGCACCGTGCTGCCCGAACTCATCCGCCGCGCCATCGCCGTCAAGGCCGAGGTGGTCGCCGCCGACGAGAAGGAATCGGCACTGCGCGAAATCCTCAACTACGGACACACTTTGGCGCACGCCATCGAGCGCCGCGAGCGCTACCAGTGGCGGCACGGCGCCGCCGTGTCGGTGGGCCTGGTGTTCGCCGCCGAGCTCGGCCGGCTTGCCGGCCGCCTCGACGACGACACCGCGGACCGCCACCGCCGGGTGCTCACCGCGCTGGGCCTGCCGGTCAGCTACGACGCCGACGCCTTCCCGCAGCTGCTGGAGTCGATGGCGGGGGACAAGAAGACCCGTTCGGGCGTGCTGCGCTTCGTGGTGCTCGACGGCCTGGCCAAGCCGGGCCGCCTCGAAGGCCCGGACCCCTCGCTGCTGGCGGCCGCCTACTCGGTGGTGGCGAAAGACTGAGCTGCGCTCAGTAGACGGGGTTGAAATAGTCGGTGCCGCCGACAGGGCATTCGACCTTGGCTTTCCACGTCGTGCCGGTCTGGATGCCCGGGAACCACAGATTGTGGCTCTGGTTTGCCTGCAGCTGGAACGGGACCTTGTACACCGGCAGGGGCTTGACCGACTTCCAGCCGAACCACGGCTCCGCGGAGTAGAAGCACAGGCCTTCGCTCCCGGTCGAGTTGATGTGGACCGTGACGCCCGCGGCGTCGCTTGTCGTATCGATCGACGACGCGGCCTGCGCGGTTCCTGTTCCGGTTCCGAGGGCGATCATCGCCAGGGCAGCTGCGGCGGTGACGAACTTCGTGCGGTTCATGATGTGCTCCTGTTTGGGATTTGCGGCTCCGGTTGAGCCGCTCTCACAGGTAGGAGCAGTTACGCCGCGGAAGTCTTACAACTTTTCGGCAAAAAAGATCGCGGCCCGTCTGATGACGGGGCCGCGATCTTTTTTGCGTGGCTGCTCAGGACTCGGGGTTGGTCTTGGGCCTGGTCTCGATGACCTCGGTGTTGCCCTCGGAACCTTCGACGGGGACGGCGACGGCGACCGCGGCGAAGACGTCGGTGTCGGCGCGCTCGCTCTCACCGGCGTGGTCGTGCTTCGGCGGCGGCGGGGCCTTGCGGTCGACGAGGTACCGGCCGAGTGACACGCCGCAGACGCCGCCCACGAAGACGATCAGCGCGGTGAACGCGGCGAACGTGGTGACCTCGGCGGCCAGGGCGTCGACATAGATGTTGTCGTAGAACTGGCCGATCAGCCATGCGAAGAAGCCGCTGACGATGCCGGCAAACAGACCGCCGACCAGCCAGGCCATCGCCAGGTCCTCGCGGCGGTCGGGGTCGGGCTGCGCCTTCGCATCGCTCTGGCCGTCGAGAACGCCCCAGGCAAAGGCGGCGAGGATGTACAGCACGACGAGCGTGACACTGATGATCAGCGACTGTTTTTCCCAGGCACCGATCATCGCGCCCTGCAGTAATCGGACGATCACCATCAACGCCGCAAAGACGATTCCGCGCAGCAACCACTTACTCATGAGCAGACAGCGTAGCGAGTAGCGTCACATATCGTGACAATTTCCCACCGGCGCCACATTCTGCGTCGCCAGCTGGCGGCCGCCGAGCTGGATGCGATCCTGGTAACCGACCTGGTCAACGTGCGTTATCTGTCCGGGTTCACCGGGTCCAACGCGGCCCTGCTCATTCCCACTGAAGGGGACACTCCCGTCCTGGCCACCGACGGGCGGTACCGGACGCAGGCCGCGCAGCAGGCGCCCGACGCGCAGATCCTCATCGAGCGGGCGTGTGCTCCCCAGCTGGTGCGCGCCGCGGAAGCCGCCGGAGTCAAGCGGCTGGGCTTCGAGAGCCATGTCATGACCGTCGACGCCCACGCGGCGCTGCAGCGGGTCAGCGGGAACCTCGAACTGGTCCGGGCGCCCGGCATGGTCGAGACGCTGCGTGAGGTCAAGGACGCCGGCGAGATCGCGATCCTGCGGCTGGCCTGCGAGGCCGCCGACGCCGCGCTCAAAGACCTCATCGAATCGGGCGGGCTGCGGGCCGGCCGCACCGAGAAGGAGGTCGGCCGCGAACTGGAGGCGCGGATGCTGGACCACGGCGCCGACGGCCCGTCGTTCGAGACCATCGTCGCGACCGGTGCCAACTCCGCGATACCGCACCACCGGCCCACCGACGCTGTGCTGGCGGCCGGTGACTTCGTCAAGATCGACTTCGGCGCGCTCGTCGAGGGTTACCACTCCGACATGACCCGCACCTTCGTCCTGTCGCCGGTGGCGCAGTGGCAGCGTGACATCTACGACCTGGTCGCGACGTCGCAGCGAGCCGGTCGGGAAGCGCTGGTGCCGGGCACGACGCTGGCGGCCGTCGACCGGGCGTCGCGGCAGGTCATCGCCGATGCCGGGTACGGCGAGCAGTTCTCCCACGGGCTCGGGCACGGGGTCGGTCTGCAGATTCACGAAGCGCCGGGAATCAACTCCGCCGCCGCCGGTACACTGCTTGCTGGCTCCGTGGTAACCGTGGAGCCCGGTGTCTACCTGCCCGGCCGGGGCGGTGTCCGGATCGAGGACACGCTCGTCGTCAGCGGCGATACGACACACACACCTGAGTTGCTTACCCGGTTCCCCAAGGAACTGGCCATCCTCTGATGACAGAGAGCTAGGAGCAGTACCGACCGTGGCATCTACCGCCGACTTCAAGAATGGTCTTGTCCTCAACATCGAGGGCCAGCTGTGGCAGATCACCGAGTTCCAGCACGTCAAGCCCGGCAAGGGCCCGGCCTTCGTGCGCACGAAGCTCAAGAACGTGCTGTCGGGCAAGGTCGTCGACAAGACCTTCAACGCCGGTGTGAAGGTGGAGACCGCGACCGTCGACCGTCGTGACGCCACCTACCTGTACCGCGACGGCGCGGACTTCGTCTTCATGGACGCCGAGGACTTCGAGCAGCACCCGCTGTCCGAGGCCCTCGTCGGCGACGCCGCCGGCTTCCTGCTGGAGAACCTGCAGGTGCAGATCGCGTTCCACAACGGCGCCCCGCTCTACCTGGAGCTGCCCGTCAGCATCGAGGTCGTCGTCTCGCACACCGAGCCGGGCCTGCAGGGCGACCGCTCGAACGCCGGCACCAAGCCGGCCACCCTGGAGACCGGCGCCGAGATCCAGGTGCCGCTGTTCATCAACGTCGGTGACAAGCTCAAGGTGGACACCCGCGACAGCAGCTACATCAGTCGGGTCAATGCCTGACCGTCGCTCTGACAAGGGCCGGCACCAGGCGCGCAAGCGCGCCGTCGACCTGCTGTTCGAGGCCGAGGCCCGCGGGATCACCGCGGCCGAGGGCGCGAAGCTGCGCAATACCCTCGCCGACAGCGACCCCGAGGTGTCGGCGCTGAACCCGTACACGGTGACCGTCGCAAACGGCGTCACCGAGCACGCGGCGCACATCGACGACCTGATCTCGGCGCACCTGCAGGGCTGGACGCTGGAGCGGCTGCCCGCCGTGGACCGCGCGATCCTGCGCGTCGCGGTGTGGGAGTTGCTGCATGCGACGGACGTGCCGGAGCCGGTCGCCGTCGACGAGGCGGTCGAGCTGGCGAAGTCGCTGTCCACCGATGAATCGCCCGGCTTCGTCAACGGCGTCCTCGGCCAGGTGATGCTGGTGACGCCGCAGATCCGGGCGGCTGCGGCGGCGGTCCGGGGCGAGTAGCGGTGGACGAACCGCAGGACTGGGCGCCGTACTCGAGTGTCGAGGACGCGGCGAAGGTCTATCTGCGCGATCCGGAGCTGGCGCTCGAGCAGCTGCGGTCGGTGGTCGACTTCCGGTCCATCAAGTCCTTCATCATGTCGCGCGGCGCGTCCGAGGAGTCCTGGGGCGACGCCGTGTGGCAGGAGGTCGTCCTCACCGACGGTGAGCGGCTGATCATGTGGCGCGCCGACGACGACGCCAATGGCGAGGACGAGCACCTGCGCCGGACGCTGGACACCTCGGTGCGGACCATCCTGCTGTCGACCATCACCGACCACATCCTGACCACGCAGTTCGAGGTGCTGGGCGACGGCACGCGGCGCCTGGCGGAGGTGCGGCTGCGGATGTACACGCAGCTGATCACCCGCAGCCGGCAGAAGTCGGCCATCGACACCGATTTCTTCTGCGAGTCGTTCCGGTACACCAAATCCGTCGACGACGGCGGCCTGGCCCAGATGCAGCGCCTGCTGCAGTTCGGCCGCGAGCTTTCGCACGCGTTGTAGCGCGCGTCGATCCCGTCTCCCGGCCACCGGGAATTGTGGCTTCTGCCACACCCTGTAACGGCGTTACGGTGGGTCGATGGGAACCGAGCCACGAGTGATCGCCGAGGTCGGCGAAGACGGACTGCACCTGCACGCCTGCTGCCTGTGCGAGGCCATGTGCGGCTTGGAGATTCAGGTCTCGGACGGCAAGGTCGCCGGCATCCGGCCCAACAAGGCCGACGAGTGGAGCGCGGGCCACATCTGCCCGAAAGGCGCCTCCCTGGGCGCGTTGCACGAGGACCCCGACCGCATCCGCCGGCCGATGATCAAGGTCGACGGGCAGTGGCACGAGGTCGACTGGGACACCGCGTTCCGCCGCTGCACCGAGCTGCTGGCACCCGTCATCGCGAAGCACGGCATCGGCGCCGTCGCCGCGTACACCGGAAACCCACTGGCGCATTCGTTTTCGCTGTCGCGGTACGCGGCGATCCTGCTCGGCCTGTCCGGCATGCCCATCACGTACTCGCCGGGCACCATCGATCAGTGGCCGAAGAACCTGTCGTCGCACCTGATGTACGGCAGCTGGTGGGCCTTCCCGACACCGGACCTGCAGCGCACCGACCTGCTCGTGGTGATGGGGGCCAACCCCGCGGCGTCGCAGGGCTCGCTGCTGGCCGCCCCCGACATCATGGGCATCATCGGCGGAATCCGTAAGCGCGGCAAGGTCATCGTGATCGACCCGGTGCGCACCCAGACCGCCGCCAAGGCCGACGAGTGGCTGCCCATCACGCCCGGCACCGACGCGGCGCTTCTGCTGGGCGTCATCCACGCGGTGTTCGACGAAGGTCTGGTGAACCTCGGCCAGCTGGAGCAGCACCTCGACGGGATAGCCGAGCTGTGCCGGGCCGTCGCCGACTGGTCGCCCGAAAGGGTCAGCGCCGCAACAGGAATCGATGCGGAGCGCATCAGGGAACTGGCCCGCGAACTGGCCGGCACGCCCCGCGCCGTCGTGTACGGCCGCATCGGCACCTGCAACCAGGAATTCGGCAGCCTCGCGAGCTGGCTGATCGACGTCGTCAACATCGTCACCGGCCACTTCGACGTTCCCGGCGGCGCGATGTTCGCCACCCCGACCGCCTGGACCGTCACCAGCCAGACCATTCCGGGGCTGGAGGACGGAGCGCCCAACTTCGGCCGCTACCAGACCCGGGTCCGCGGCGCCAAGGAAGTGCTGGGCCAGGTCCCGGTCTCCTGCATGCTCGAAGAGATCACCACCCCGGGCGAGGGTCAGCTCAAGGCCCTCATCACCGTCGCGGGGAACCCCGTGCTGTCGACGCCGGGCGGCGACAAACTCGACGAGGCGCTGCCGCAGCTGGACGCGATGATCTCGGTGGACCTGTGGCTCAACGAGACGACCCGGCACGCCGACGTCATCCTGCCCGGCCCCTCGGCCCTCGAACAGGCGCACTCCGCGGACCTGCTGCTCGGCGCGGCGATCAACAGCTTCGCCCGGTACTCGCCACCGGTGTTCCACCGCGAGGACCCCGACGCGCCGGAGGAGTGGGAGATCCTGATCCGGCTCACCGGACTGTGCACCGGCACCCCGGCCGAGGACGTCGACGTCGCCGCGCTCGACGACGGCTGGTTCGACTACCTGTGCTTCACGCAGGGTCTCGACGGCGCCGAGATCCGCAAGAAGTACGACCACGGTGGCCCCGAGCGCATGCTCGATCTGACGCTGCGGACCGCCGCGTTCGGCGACCGATACGGCGAGAATCCCGACGGGCTGACGCTCGAGAAACTCAAGGCCCATCCAGACGGCATCAACTACGGGCCCATGGTGCCGCGCGTACCCGAGGTGCTGGGCACCGCCGACAAGAAGATCCGCGTGGCGCCGCAGTACCTGCTCGACGACCTGCCCCGGCTCGCCGCACGGCTGGAGCGTCCGGCCGACGAACTCGTGCTGGTCAGCCGGCGGCATCTGCGGTCCAACAACTCCTGGCTGCACAACGTCGGCGCGCTGATGAAGGGCCGCGACCGCTGCACGCTGCTGATGCACAGCCGCGACGCCGCCGCGCGCGGCATCGTGGACGGCGACAACGCCGAAGTCGCCTCGGGCGCAGGGAAGATCGTCGTCCCCGTCGAGGTGACCGACGCGATCAAGCCGGGTGTGGTGTCCATGCCGCACGGCTGGGGGCACGGACAGCCCGGCACCCGGCTGGGGATCGCCAACGCGGCGCCCGGGGTGAACACCAACATCCTGTCGCTGCCGGACTTCCTCGACGAGCCGTCCGGCAACGGCGCGCTCAACGGGATTCCGGTGACGGTGTCGGCCGCGGGGAGTTAGCGGCCGCGTTCTACGTGTTGACTGTGCGTCTACACAGATCGCTACTCGAACTCTCGCGGCGTCAGTGCAATCTCAACTGCTGCAAGGGATTTGCTAGTCGCATGCCCAGCGCATGCGGCCCGTCGAGTGCGCGGAGAGGTCCTTGGTTTCAATCACAAGACACTGTTGGACGTTCTGATTGAAGCCAGGTACTTCTTCGGGGCTCAGACTCAAGCGGTCGCTGAGTTCAATCACCACGGCAGATTTTCGCGGAGCTCGAAGGTTTGGCCACGGCGTGACGCGATTCGATTCATCGAGATTCGAACTATCTGGCGTTCCCGAGGTGGCGCAATGGTGGTTGAAATGGGTATCTGCGCAGGTCAAGCCTGGGGCAAGGCGGCGCAATGCGGGTACCGTCGAGACACCCGATTCGGGGGTGCAGACCTGATCGCCGCAGGTCCCTACGGTCAACCGCATGCCCGAGTCCTCCCCGTCGCTTCGCTCGCCCCAGGCGACCGATCCGACCCCGCTGCGGCGGCGCGCCGACCGCGCCCGCCAGGTGGCCGATGTGCTGCGCCATCAGGTGCGCGACGGGGTCTACGCGGCGGGACTGCCCGGTGAGGCCGAGCTGGTCGCCGAGTTCTCGGTATCGCGCAACACCGTGCGCGAGGCGCTGGCGATCCTCAAGGCCGAGGGGCTGATCGACCGGGGACCACGCGTCGGCACCCACGTGGCGCAGCGCAAATACGATCACGGACTGCACGCTCTGGTCGGGCTGAAGGAGACGTTCAAGGACTTCGGCGAGGTCCGTAACGAGGTCCGCGCTGCCACGCACCTGCCCGCCCCGGCGGCCGTCGCCCGCCGGCTGCAGCTGACTCCCGGTGAGCCCGTCGTGTTCATCGAACGGCTGCGCTACCTGGGTGACCTGCCGCTGAGTCTGGATCTGACGTACCTGGTGCCCGACATCGGCGCCGCGGTCCTCGAGCACTCGCTGGAGACCAACGACGTGTTCGCGTTGATCGAGCAGGTCACCGAACAGCGGCTGGGCTCGGCGGACATTGCGCTGGAGGCGGTTTCGGCTGACCCGCACACTGCGGCCACGCTGGACATCCCGGCGGGCGGCGCGATCCTGATGCTCGAACGGCTCACGACTCTCGACGACGGGCGTCCCGTCGACCTCGAATACATCCGACTGCGTGGTGACCGAATCACCATGCGCGGCAACCTGTTACGGAGTGAATCATGACGCTGGTCAACAACCAACGAGTCGATGTCCCGGTCACGATCGACGAGTCGCTGTGTATCGAGGGCTGCACCCTGTGCGTCGACGTCTGTCCGCTCGACTCGCTGGCCATCAACCCCGACAACGGCAAGGCGTACATGCACGTCGATGAGTGCTGGTACTGCGGTCCGTGTGCTGCGCGCTGCCCAACCGGCGCCGTCTCCGTCAACATGCCCTACCTCATCCGCTAAGGACCCCCATGAAACGCTTTACCGCCCTGGCCGCCACCGTCGTCCTCGCCGCCACCGGCTGCTCGGTCGATTCGGCCGGAAAGGACGACAACGCCGTCAACGTCGTCATCGGCTACCAGTCCAAGACCATCAACACCGTCACCGCGGGAACGTTGTTGCGCGCCCAGGGATACCTGGAACATCGCCTCGACGAGATCGGCGCCAAGACCGGCAAGAAGTACCACGTCGAATGGCAGGACTACGACACCGGTGCGCCGATCACCGCACAGATGGTCGCCGAGAAGATCGACATCGGCTCGATGGGTGACTATCCGCTGCTGATCAACGGATCGAAGACCCAGAGCAACGAACGCGCCAAGACCGAACTGGTGGCGGCCACCGGGTCGAGCCCGACCGGAGCGCTGAACATGGTTGTGGTGTCGCCGGATTCACCGATCCAGTCGCTCAAGGAGCTGGCCGGGCAGAAGGTCTCCGCCAGTGTCGGTTCGGCCGGTCACGGCACCCTGGTCCGGGCGCTGTCGAAGAACGGCATCGATCCGAAGACCGGCGTCGAGGTCCTCAATCAGCAGCCGCAGATCGGCGCGTCCGCGCTGGAATCCGGTCAGGTGAAGGCGCTTTCGCAGTTCGTCGCGTGGCCGGGGCTCCTCGTCTTCCAGAACAAGGCCCGGCTGCTGTACGACGGAGCCGAGCTGAACTACCCGACCTGGCACGGCGTCGTCGTGCGACGGGCGTACGCCGCAGCACATCCCGAGGTGCTCGACGCGTTCCTGCAGGCACAGCTCGACGCCACCGATTTCCTCAACACCAAGCCACTGGAGGCGGCGAAGATCGTCGCGCAGGGCAGCGGACTGCCGCAGGAGGTCGTGTACCTGTACAACGGCCCCGGCGGCACCCGGTTCGACGCCACGCTGAAGCCGTCGCTCGTGGACGCGCTGAAAGGTGATGTGCCGTACCTGAAGTCGATCGGTGACTTCGCGGACCTGGACGTCGCCAAGTTCGTCGAGGACGGTCCGCTGCGCAAGGCGCTGTCGGAGCGCGGCCGCGACTACAACGCCGAGGTCGCCCGCACCGCGAATCCGTCGCTGGTGCACGGTACCGACCCGGTGTGCAACGTCCCCGTCGACAACCCCGCGCTGGCCGGTGAGCTGTGGCTGGACGGTTCCGACACCACGCAGCCGGCGGCCAACCCGACGTGCCTGCTGAAGGCGATCCGCGCCGCGGAGGCCAAGGGCACCAAGGTCCGGGCCGCCTACGTGCCCGATGCCGAGCTCGGAACCCGTTGGCTGGCAGACAAATCCGTGTGGGTGCAGCAAGGTACCGACTTCGTGCCCTTCGACACCGACGCCGGCGCCCGCCGCTACCAGGCCGCCCATCCCGGTGCGTCGGTGGTGACCTACCAGCAGGCGCTGGTGGGTGTGGCATGACAGCGATCGCCGCGGTGTCGGCGGCGCCGGCGTTGCCGGTCGAGGCTGACCTGCCGCGGCAGCGCGGATCCGCGAAGTGGCGCAGTTACCTCGTCAAGACGCTGTCGGTCATTGCGGCCGTGGGTATCTGGCAGTTGCTCACTGCCAACCACGTCCGGTTCTGGCTGCGGTTCGACAACCTGCCGACGGTGACGCAGATCGCCGCGAAGTTCGTCGAGCGCCTCGGCGCCACGCAGTACTGGCTGGACCTGACGCAGTCGGTGATCCGGATCGTCAGCGGCTTCGGCCTGGCGGCGGTGATCGGTGCCGCCGTCGGTATCGCGCTGGGCCGGTCGCGGCTGTTCGCCGACATCGTGGGGCCGCTGACCGAGCTGGCGCGCCCGATCCCGGCCATCGCACTGGTGCCGGTCGCCATCCTGCTGTTCCCGACCGACGAAGCCGGCATCGTGTTCATCACGTTCCTGGCGGCGTTCTTCCCGATCATGGTCAGCACCCGGCACGCCGTGCGGGCCCTGCCGACGCTGTGGGAGGACTCGGTGCGGACGCTCGGCGGCAGTCGCTGGGATGTGTTGCGGCAGGTCGTGTTTCCGGGTGTCCTGCCAGGACTGTTCGGCGGCCTGTCGGTCGGCATGGGTGTGGCGTGGATCTGTGTGGTGTCCGCGGAGATGATCTCCGGGCGGCTCGGCGTCGGCTACCGCACCTGGCAGGCCTACACGGTGCTGGACTACCCGGCCGTCTTCGTCGGCATCATCACCATCGGCGCGCTGGGCTTCGGCACGTCGGCCGCGGTGGAACTGATCGGCCGGCGGCTGACGCGCTGGCTGCCGCGTGGTGAGGAGAACGCGCGATGACCGCTGTACTCACCTCCGGCCTGCGTCTGGAACTCGACCGAATCCGGCTGTCCTACACCGGAGAGCCGGTGGTGGACGGGCTGAGCCTGACCGTGCAGCCGGGGGAGATCCTGGTGTTGACCGGCCCGTCGGGCTGCGGCAAGTCGACGGTGCTGCGGGCGCTGGCCGGACTGTTGAAGCCCGACGCCGGGCGGGTGCTCGCGGACGGCGAGCTGGTGACCACCACGTCGCGGGACCGCGGCATGGTGTTCCAGGACAGCGCGTTGTTGCCGTGGCGAACCGTGCGATCCAACATCGAGCTGGCGCTGCAGCTGCGCGGCGTGCCGCGCGCCGGGCGCCGGGAACGTGCCGAACGCTGGATCGACGAGGTCGGCCTCACCGGGTTCGCCGACTTCCTGCCGAAGAGCCTGTCCGGCGGCATGCGCCAACGGGTCCAGCTGGCGCGCGGATTGGCCGGTGCGCCGCGCGCCGTCCTGATGGACGAGCCGTTCGGGGCCCTGGACGCCAAGACCCGACATGCCATGCAGGGGTTGCTGATCGACACCTGGCAGGCCCATCCGACCACCATCGTGTTCGTCACTCACGACGTCGACGAAGCCCTCGCCCTGGGCGACCGGGTGGCGGTCCTCGGCCGCGCCGGCCAGCCGCTGCGTGCGCTGCTGGACGTCCCCCGTCCCCGCGACGCCGAAATCTCCCGCACCGAACTGCGGGCCGAAATCCTTGGAGCACTGCACCAATGAGCACGCTGGAGATTCCAGACCTCGCCAATCCCGTCCGCCTCGACTGTGACGTCCTGGTGATCGGTGGCGGCACCGCCGGCACCATGGCGGCCCTGACGGCCGCCGAGAACGGCGCCCAGGTCCTGCTGCTGGAGAAGGCGCACGTCCGCCACTCCGGCGCGCTTGCCATGGGCATGGACGGTGTCAACAACGCCGTCGTCCCGGGCAAGGCCACCCCGGAGGACTACGTCGCCGAGATCACCCGGGCCAACGACGGAATCGTCAACCAGCGCACCATCTATCAGACCGCAACCCGCGGTTTCGCCATGGTGCAGCGCCTCGAGCGTTACGGCGTGAAGTTCGAGAAGGACGAGCACGGCGAGTACGCGGTGCGTCGCGTGCACCGCTCCGGCTCGTACGTGCTGCCGATGCCCGAGGGCAAGGACGTCAAGAAGGCGCTGTACCGCGTGATGCGGCAGAAGTCCATCCGGGAGAAGCTGCGCATCGAGAACCGGCTGATGCCGGTACGCGTCCTGACCGAGAACGGGCGCGCCGTGGGTGCGGCCGCTTTCAACACGCGCACCGGCGAATTCGTCACGGTGGGGGCCAAGGCCGTCATCCTGGCGACCGGCGCCAGTGGCCGCCTCGGCCTGCCGGCCTCGGGGTACCTGTACGGCACCTACGAGAACCCGTGCAACGCCGGCGACGGCTATTCGATGGCGTACCACGCGGGTGCCGAGCTCTCGGGCATCGAGTGTTTCCAGGTGAACCCGTTGATCAAGGACTACAACGGCCCGGCCTGCGCCTACGTCGCCAATCCTTTTGGCGGATACCAGGTGAACGCGCTGGGGGAGCGGTTCGTCGACTCCGACTATTGGTCGGGCCAGATGATGGCCGAGGTCAAGAGCGAGATCGAATCCGCCCGCGGCCCGATCTACCTCAAGGTCACCCACCTGCCGGACGAGACCATCACCGCGATGGAGAACATCCTGCACACCACCGAGCGGCCGACGCGCGGCACCTTCCACGCCAACCGCGGCCACGATTACCGCACCCACGATATCGAGATGCACATCTCCGAGATCGGTTTGTGCAGTGGACATTCGGCGTCCGGCGTCTGGGTCGACGAGCACGCCCGCACCACCGTGCCCGGGCTATACGCCGCCGGTGACATGGCCTGCGTCCCGCACAACTACATGATCGGGGCGTTCGTCTACGGCGACCTGGCCGGCGAACACGCCGCGTCCACCCTCGCCGACGTCGAAGCGCCCGTGGACCTTCCGCAAGACCAGCTGGCCGAGGCGCACGAGCTGATCTACCGCCCCTGCGGCATCCGGACGGGCCGCCGCAGCCGCAGGTCGAGTACAAGCTGCGCCGCTTCGTGAATGACTATGTGGCCCCGCCCAAGACGGCCACCAAGCTGTCGATCGCGGTCCGCACGTTCGAGCGGATGGCCGAGGAGATCGAGCAGATGGGTGCCCGCACCCCGCACGAGCTGATGCGCACGGTCGAGGTGTCGTTCATCCGGGACTGCGCCGAGATGGCGGCCCGGTCCTCGCTCACCCGAACCGAATCACGCTGGGGCCTGTACCACGATCGTGCCGACATCCCCGAGCGCGACGACGAACAGTGGCGCTATCACCTGAACCTGCGCAAGGGTGACGACGGTGAGATGGAGTTCCTGAAGCGGCCGGTGGCACCGTATTTCGTGCCGGTGCCCGACCTGGACCACCTGCCGTCGGACCACACCGTGCAGCATGTGCACCAGCCGGACCTGGTCGGCGGCAAAGCACCGGCGACCGCGGGCTCGCGGCTGCGCCCGGCCGAACCGGCGACGCCGCCGTCCCCGCGCATCGCTGCCGTGGTGGCTCTCGAAGAGCCGGTGCTCTCCGACCTGACCGAGTACCTGCAGGACGCCGACGCCGGAGTCCGGCGCGCTGCTGTCGCCGTGCTGGTGGAGAACCTGCCGGACGGCTACCAGCCGGACCTGGTCGCCGCACTCGGTGACGCCGACGGCGCGGTGCGTGCCGAAAGCGCCGACGCCTTGCGGGAACTCGTCGAGGTGTTGCCCGATCCGGCGGCGGTCGCGCCGTACCTGACCTCCGCCGACCCGGTGGTGCGGGCCGTGACGCTGTACGTCCTGAGCTCGCGCCGGGTCGGTGCGGCGCCGGATTACCGTGCCGCCGTGACGGATTCCGATCACCGCGTGCGGATCGAGGCCGTGCGCGCCCTGGTCTCCGTCGATGACGTCGACGGCGTGGCGGCGGCGGCGGCCGACGACAACCGCGAGGTGCGGATCGCCGCCGGCAACGGCCTGGCCACGCTCCGCTCGGGTGCCGACACCGTACGTCAGCTGGTGGCCGACCGTGACCCGCTGGTGCGGGCGGCGGCGCTCGCCGCGCTGGCCGCCGTCGGCTGCGCCGAGCAGGACGTGCCGGAAGTGCAACGCGCCCTTCGGGAATCAGCGTGGCAGATTCGTCAGGGTGCGGTGCGGGCCCTGTCGGGCGCGGCGCCGGAGGTCGCCGTCGAACCACTGTCACAGGCGCTGCACGACCCGCACCTGGATGTGCGCAAGGCCGCGGTGCTGAGCCTGACCCGGTGGGCCGAATCAGAGGAGGCCGCGCGGACCGCGCTCGGTATCGCGCTGGAAGACGGCGACGCCGACGTGCGGGCCTATGCGCGGCACGCGCTCGGTGATGCAGCGCGGCACGCGCTCGCTACTTCCTGAATCCGGGCGAACGGAAGCTCGGCCTCCAGGAGGAACGCCAGTTCGAGCAGCGTGCGCTCGTCACCGTAGGCGCCGGACAGCTGAACGCCGACCGGTAGGCCGTCGGGGGATTGGTGCAGCGGCAGCGAGATCGCCGGGGTGCCCGCGATGTTGTTGAGCGGCGTGTAGGCGACGTACCGGCGCAGGCGGTCGATGAGTTCGGGGAAGTCGACGGTCGGTGCGATGTAGCCGAGCCGGGGCGTCGTGTGCGAAAGCACCGGCGACAGCACGACTTCGTGTCGGGCGAACATCTGCGCGTACTGGTCGGCGACACGGCGCAGGCGCAATAATGCACCCGGGGTGCGGTGCAGGTTCCGGCGATGGTGCGCACGCAGCCCCAGGCTGAGGCCGTCGGCCTTGGCGGCATCGAATGACCGGTCGAGGATCAACCGGCCGGTGCCGACCGCGAGATCGGCCAGCAGCGCCCAGTATTGGACGAAGTCGTCGGCGAACTGGGCGGTGACCGGCAGCGCGATCGGCTCGACGACGTGACCCGCCGCCTCCAGCACCGCCGCGGTGTTTTCGACGGCCGCGCGGGTGGCGTCGTCGACCGGCTCGCCGGTGACGCTGTCGAACAGCACGCCGACGCGGAGGGTCCGTTGTGCCGGGCCGCTCACCCGGCCGATGGGTGCGAGTTTCGGGTTGCGCCAGTGGTTCTCGCACGCGGCGACGAACGCGGCGGTGTCGCGGACGCTGCGGGTCAGGACGCCTTCGGAGATCATGTTGATCGGCAGATGACCGGCCTGCTCACCGTCGCGGTGCCGGCCGCGGCTCGGCTTGAGCCCGACCAGGCCCGCGCAGGCGGCGGGGATGCGGATGGAGCCGCCGCCGTCGTTGGCGTGCGCGATGGGCACGACGCCCGCGGCGACCACGGCCGCCGAACCGCCCGACGAGGCGCCGACGGAGTATTCGGTGTTCCAGGGGTTCCGGACCGGCGGCTCGGTCATGTACTCCGTGGTGGCGTTGAAACCGAATTCAGGCATCCGGGTCTTGCCCAGCAGCGTCAGGCCCGTGCTGAGCAACTGTGTCGCGTACGCGCCGTCCCGCTTCGCGGGCCGGGCCGCGAACGCCTCCGAGCCGTGCGTGGTCGGCAGGCCGGCGACGTCGGTGTTGTCCTTGATGAAGGTTGGTACGCCGAAGAATTCGGCATCCGGATCGGTGCCGTGCCGGGGCGGCAGGTCGCATGCCACCGCCCGGAGTTCGGGGTCGACGAGTTGTGCACGGGCGGTGGCGGCGGCGGCCAGTTCGTCCGGGCTGACCTGCCGGTCGCGTACCAACCGGGCCAGGCCGACGGCGTCGTGGTCACCGAGCGCGTCATCGCCGAAGGCGTGAATCGTGGTCATGCGTGCCCTCATTCTCCGAGTACTTGGTGTAGGTAGTCGTTGGCGAACGTTCTTCTGGGGTCGAGCTTTTCGCGGACCGCGAGGAAGTCGTCGAACCGCGGGTAGGTGTCGCGCAGGTCCGCCGCGGTGCGGCCATGCATCTTGCCCCAGTGCGGACGCCCGTCGTAGCGGCGCATGATCTGCTCGACCGCGCGGAAGTACTCCGTCGGATCGTCGCGTACATAGCGGTGTACCGCGATGTACGCGCTGCGGCGGCCGTACGCGGTGGACAGCCAGTTCTCGTCCTCGGCGGCGGCGCGGACCTCGATGGGAAAGCCGATACGCCAATCGCGTTCGGCGATCAGGCTGCGCACCTCGTCGAATGCCGCGCCCATCGACTCGTAGGGCACGGCGTACTCCATCTCGCGGAACCGCACCCGCCGCGGCGAGGTGAAGACGCGATCGGAGCGTTGCGTGTGCTCCCGGTCGGACAGGAACCGGGTGACGGTGCGGTTCAGCGTGGGGACGGTGGACGGCAGCGCGCTGCCGACGGCGCAGATCGCCCCCAGCACACCGTTCTCGATCAGTTCCTCCTCGACCCACTGCGACACCCGGTTGGTGGACTCCAGCGGGGTGTAGGCGGGCAGCCGGATATTGGCCTTCGTGAACGCGGTATCGGTGTGCGGGAACCAGAAGAACTCGAAATGGTCTGTGTGCGTACAGCGTTCATCGAATGTTGCGACCACATCGTCGACCGGTTCTACGCGTTCGATGGCATGGATCGCGAAACCGGACACGCACTGCAGCGTCACCTCGACGATGATGCCCAGCGCGCCCAGCCCGACGCGCGCCGCCGGCAGCAACTCGCTGCTCTGCTCCTCGTCGATCCGGACGAGCTCGCCGGTGCCCGAGACGAGGGTCAGACCGACCACCTGGGTCGCCAGGCCGCCGAAGGCCAGGCCGGTGCCGTGGGTGCCGGTGGAGATCGCGCCCGAGATGGTCTGGCGGTCGATGTCGCCCATGTTCTCGAGCGCGAGTCCGTGGCGCGCAAGTAGTTGCGTCAGCTGCCACAGCGGAGTTCCGCCGCCGACGGTGACCTGCTTGCGCTCCCGGTCGACGCTGATCACGCCGGCCAGGGCGCCCAGGTCCAGCTGGATGTCGGGTGCGACGGCGATGCCGGTGAAGCTGTGTCCGGACCCGACGACCTTGATCAGCCGCCCGGTCGCCGTCGCCCGGACGACGGCGTCACACACTGCCTCAATCGTGTTGGGCCGCAGTACTTCCGTCGGGTTGGCGGTCTCGCAGCGTCCCCAGTTGGTCCACGTCACAGGAACGTCTTCCCTTCGCCTCGGTAGGTGAGTGCTGTGCCGACGGTCCTGCCGGCATCGACCATGGCGAACGCATCGACGTGCTCGCTGAGCTCACCGGCCTTGCAGTGCCGGAACCACACGCGGTCACCGACTTTCAGTGCGGCAGCGGCTTTTCCGGTCACGGGTGTCTGCACTTCGCCGGCCATCTCGGCGGATAGCAGACTCAGCCCCGGCGGCCAGACCGGCAGCGGCACGCGGTCCCGGGCCGGTGGCCCGGAGGCGATCCAGCCGCCGCCCAGCACCGTCGCGATCTGCGGCGTGGGTTTGCGCACGACCGACAGCGCGAACGCCGCGGCCGGGGCCGGGGTGAAGCCCTGGTAGGTGTCGAACAGGTGCGGGCCGAAAAGTCCACTGCCCGCCGCGATCTCGGTGACCGCCGGATCCGACGCGGTGAATTCCATGGACCCGGTGCCGCCGCCGTTGACGAATTCGAGCTCGGCCACCTGCCGGACTGCGGCCACCGCGAGACCGCGGCGCTCGAGCAGTTCGTCCTTGGAGCGCCGCTGCATCCACCGGACCAGCTGTGACCGCGCGGCCTGGCCGCGGACATCGTCACCCACACCCGCGATCTGGGCCTCGTAGGACATCAGACCTACCAGAGTGAAGCCCGGACGGCCGGCGATGGCGGCGGCCAGGGTGCGGGCCTGCGCCGCGGTGTGGACGGGGGAGCGGCGCACCCCGAGGTGGCCGAGTACCGGCGCCTGCCACGAGGCGTCGAGGTCCAGGCAGACGCGCAGTACTGGGCGCGTCGACGGCGCGGCGACGCTGTCCACCAGGTCGAGCTGGGCGAGGGAGTCGACCATGAGCGTCACGCGCGTCGCCAGCTCGGGCGACGACGCCAACCGGGCGATCGCGGCGCGGTCGGCGGTCGGGTAGCCGACGACGACGTCGTCGTGCGCTGGGTGCTCGGCGTCGCCTGCGGCCAGCCAGAGGGCTTCGGGCAACGTGAACGCCAGTACCCCCGCGTAGCCGTCGAGGGCCGTGACGGCGTCCAGGATGGTCCGTGACCGCACCGATTTGGACGCCACCCGGATCGGAGTCCCTGCCGCGCGGCGGCGCAGATCGTGCGCGTTGTGGTGCAGCGCAGCGAGATCGACGGCGGCGAGTGGCGTCTCCAGGTGCGCGGTGGCGGCGGTCAATGCCGGCCAGTAGATCTCCGGACGTGCCCACGACCCCTCGACGGAAGGCGGCTTCGACAGATCGACCGGCATTGACCACACCATGGATCGGGAGCTAACCGCATGTCGATGGGTGCGCACGAGGGCATCGGTGACCACAATGGGGGGAAAACCGGACACGTGTTGGAGGTGGGGTGGACAGGCAAAGCGCGGCGTTGATCCCGACGTCGGTGCTCGTCAACGTCGTCGACGTCGCCGACCGCGCGGGTCTGCCCACGGAACGGTGGCTGGCCGCGGCGGGCCTGACGGCAGCGACGCTCAATTCGCCCGAGACGCGGGTGTCGTTCCGGCAGGCGGCCCTCGTGCTGCGGCATGCGGTGCGCGCCATGCCGGACCGGGGCCTCGGCATCGACGTCGGGGCCCGCGACATGTTCGTGTCGTTCGGCGTGCTCGGACTGGCCATCCGTTCCGCCGAAAACCTCGGCGCGGCAATGCAAGTGGGCCTGGAACTGCACCAGAGCGCCGGCAGTCTGATGGACGTCGGCGCCGAGCTCATCGGTGACACCTTCGCATTGCGCGCCTACGAACGCTCCCCGGAACCGGAGCTGCTGCCGTTCCTGTGTGAGGAGCTGTTCTGCAGCGTGCTGGTCACCGTCCGGACCGTGCTCGAGCTGCCGCAGCAGACGCCGGAGTACGTCCAGGTCAGTTACCCGCCGCCGGTGTATGCGCAGCGGTACCGGGAATTCTTCGGCTGCCCGGTCCTGTTCAACGCCGACGCCAACCGGCTGGCGTTCCCCGACCCGCTGTGGTCGCAGCGGCTACCGCGAGCCGATCCGACGACGCACGCGGTCGCCGTCGCCGCCTGCCGCGACATGGTGACCCAGGGCGAGCAGCCGACCGACGTGGTGCAGACGGTCGAGACGATGCTGCGCGAGAGCGTGCGGGACCCACTGACCATGGCCCAGGTCGCCAAGCGACTCAACGTCACCGAACGCACCCTGCGGCGCCGCCTCAGTGCCGACGGTCAGCAGTTCATCGCGCTGCGTGACAAGGTGCGCAGCGAACGTGCGCGGTATCTGGTCCGCGAGACCTCGATGCCCGTTCACGCCATCGCCGCCGAGGTCGGGTTCACCGACCCGCGGGAGTTCCGCCGGGCCTACATCAAATGGACCGGGCACGCCCCGACTCACGACCGATAGTCCGGCAGATCGATCGACTCGGCGGTGGAGAACCATTTGCGCGCCGCCCATGGCCGCAGCGGCCAGCGCTGCACCCACTTCATGGCGGACGCCGCACCGGCGATCTGACGTTCGGTCATCGGCGCATATCCGTCGAGGCCGCCGGGCAGGTCCTGACACCGGTCGACGTACGGCCGCATGACCGCCTCGTAGCGCCGCAACGCCGCAGCGATCCCGGCGGCGTCGAAGGCCGCCGCCGGCCCGAGTTCACCGGCCAACACGTAGGCCCCGACCAGCGCCAGGCTGGTGCCCATGCCGGACAGCGGCGACGCACAGTAGCCGGCGTCGCCACACAGCGTGACGCGGCCCGCTGACCAGGTGTCCATGTGTACCTGGACGAAATCGTCGAAATAGAAATCGTCGGATTGTGCTGCGGCACGCAGTAATTCGTCGCAGTACCAGCCGGCGTCGCGGAACCGCTCGGCCAGCAGTGCCCGCTGCGCGTCCAGGTCGCGACGGTCATACTCGATCGGCTCGGACCGGAAGGCCAGACCGGCCTTGGCGCTCGACTCATCGTGCGACGGCCGCAGCGAGGCGTTGAGCCCGCCGGCGGCCTGGAACATCAGGTACCAGCCGTCCAGGCCGATCATGTCCGGTGCGGTGAACCAGGCGTTGTAGCCGCCGAGTCGGCGGATGAACCGCTCTTCCGGCCCGAATGCCAACTGCCGGACCGCGGAATGCGGGCCGTCAGCGCCGACGACGAGGTCGGCCTCCACCACGGAGCCGTCGGTCAGCGTGGCCCGTACCCCGGACTCGTCTTCCTCGAGCACGGAAACCCGCGTGCCGAAGCGGTATTCGGCCACGTCGCTGGTCGCCTGGTAGAGCACATCGGCCAGGTCGCCGCGCAGAATCTCGAGTGCGGAGACGATCCCGTTGCCGCCGAACGCCTCGACCGGCATCTCCGCACGCCGGGTGCCGTCGGCGCGCACCCAGGCGATGCCGCGCTGAAACAAGCAGCGCTCGGTCATCGCCGGCAACAAGCCCATTCGGGTGACCACCTCGCGGCCCGCGCCGCGCAGGTCGACCGTCTGCCCGCCCGGGCGGATGTTCGGCGCCGCCTCGACGATCACCACCCGGTAGCCGTCACGTGCCAGCCAGTGCGTCAGGGCGGGTCCGGCGACCCCGGCGCCGCTGATCAACACGGTCGGTTGTGCCATGTGCGAAAGCCTATGCGCACTGACAGCATTGGCTCCTAGGCTGGCCCCATGGCGGATATCGACCGGCGCACAGTTCTCAAAGGCACGGCGGCGGTGGCGGGGGCGGCCGCGGCGGGGGTCGGTGGTTACCAGCTACTGTCGCGGGGCGGCCGCGAGCATGTGGCGGGCAGACCCAACATCCTGGTGATCATCGTCGACCAGATGCGGGCGCCCCAATGGTTTCCCGACACCAAGCGACTCGGCGAATTACTGCCCAACCTGGACCGGCTGCGGCAGCGCAGCGTGTCCTTCGAGTCCCACTACTCGGCGTCCAACATGTGCACGCCGTCGCGCGGTGTCCTGACCACCGGGCTCTACTCGCACCAGACGGGCTGCCTGTACACCGGGGAAGGCCCCACCGAATCCACCCTGGCGCCGCGCTTCCCGACCTGGGGCACCATGCTGCGTGACCAGGGCTACCGGACCTGGTGGTGGGGGAAATGGCACCTGGGCCACATCTCCGACACCACACCCGACGGCCTCGACGCGCACGGCTTCTCCGGCGGCACATACCCGTCGCCCAACGGTGGCCCGAACCAGGGGCTCAAGGTCGACCACACCATCGTCGACCAGTTCGACGGCTGGTTCGCCGACCACGCGGGCAGCGGCCCGTGGTGCACCACGGTGTCCCTGGTGAACCCGCACGACATCTGCTGGTGGCCGAGAAACCCACTGCCGGACGATGTTCCGCACGTGTTCTCCGGGACACCCGTCAACTTCGAGAACGCCGACGACCTGCGCCGGCGCGGCAAACCGCAGCTGCAGATCGACTACATGAACTTCATGTCGCCGCTGATGACCGGTCCGGTGCCGTATTCGGGTCCCGAGATGGCCGCGCAGTGGGCCCGGTGCCTCGACAACTACCTGTGGCTGCACCAGCAGGTGGACGTCCAGATCGGCCGGGTGCTGGACACGCTCGCCTCGCGCCCCGATGTGGAGCGCGACACCGTCGTTGTGTTCACCTCCGACCACGGCGAGTACGCCGGCTCGCACGGCCTGCGCGGCAAGGGCGCGGCGATCTACGAGGAGTCGATCCGGGTGCCGCTCTACATCCACGACCCGGCCGGTCACCTCACTCCCAAACCGGGCGAGCGCCGCACGCAGCTCACCTCGAGCGTCGACATCGCGCCGCTACTGCTCACCATTGCGGCCGGCGGCAACGGCTGGCGGTCGGACAGCCGATTCGCCTACCTGCAGGCACGGGGTGACATCGCCGCGATCGCCGCCGATCCCGGTGCGGCCGGCCGCCGGTGGGTGGCTCACGCGACCGACGACATGTCGGTCGAAGAGATGGCGACGCTGATGAAATCGCCTGCGGTGCAGAAGATGTTCGGTGGCGGCGCGGTGCCCACCGAGATACCGACATCGGCGCCCAGTCACATCGTCGCTGTGCGGACGCCCGACGCGAAGTTCGGCCGCTACTCGTACTGGCAGCCCGGCGGCATGGAGGCCGACCGCACCCGCCGGATCGACTACGAGCTCTACGATTACGAATCGCCTTCGGGTGCACAGGAACTCGACAACCAGGCGGGCCGCAGCGGCAAGCAGGCCAAATTGCAGGGGTTGCTCGAGGGCGAGGTGCTGCCCGAGCTGCGGGCCCCGCTGCCGGCCTGGATGCATGACGCCCAGGAGCAGGGCATGGCCGATATGCAGCGGCTCACCGCAGCCAGGGCCGGCTAGTTACAGGCCCAGCGCCTGATACGTCCGCTTCACGAATTTCGGTCGCGCCGAACGGAGTTTGGCCTGCGAGGCATTGCCGGCGACAGCTGCCGCGGCATCCACGCTGAGCTCCGGCTGATTCTGGATCAGGTAGATCAGGATCAGGTTCGCGTTCGGGTCGGCCTGCCACCACGTGCCGAAGGCGCCCGGCCAACTGAACGTGCCGGGGCCGCCGGGACCGAAGAACGGCGTCGCCTTGGCCTCGTCGGTGACGAGCGACAGGTTCAGTCCGAAGCCGCGGCCGATCCAGAACGGCGCGCCCAGGAAGTTCTGCGACTTCTGTTCGGCGGTCAACCGGTCGGTCCGCATGGACCGCACGGATTCCTCCGACAGCACCCGTACTCCGTCGACCTCGCCGCCGGCCAGCAGCATCCGCGCGAACGTCAGGTAGTCATCGACGGTCGACCAGAGTCCGCCGCCGCCGGCGCAGAAGGTCGGCGGCATCACCTGCGGCGGGCCCATCTTCCCGGGCTGCAGGCGCAGGGCGTCTCCGTCGGCGGCCAGCTGGTACATGGTCGCCGCGCGCCGCCGGCCCGAGTGCGTCACCGCGAAACCGGTGTCGACCATGTTCAGCGGTTTGAAGATGCGCTCCGCCAACACATCTGGCAGCGGCTTGCCCTCGATGCGCGACAGCAGGAAGCCCAGCACGTCGGTCGACTGGCTGTAGGTCAGCGCGTCACCGGGCTGGTGCGCCAGCGGCAGCTGTCCCAGCTCGGCCAGCCAGCGGTCCGGGTCCTGCAGCGACTGCAGCTTGTTGTAGGCCCGGCCCAGTGGCGGCGGCACGGTGAATCCGTAGGCCAGACCGCCGCGGTGGGTCATCAGATCCTCGACGGTGATGGGCCGCCGGGCGGGCACGGACCGGTCCAAGGGTCCGTCGAGGCTCGTCATCACGCGCGGGTTGGCGAGTTCGGGAATCCAGTTCGCGATGGGATCGGTCAGGGCCAGCCGGCCCTCGTCGACCAGCGTCATGGCCGCCGCGACGGTGATCGGCTTGGACATCGACGCGATGCGGAAGACGGTGTCGCGCTCCATCGGCAGCTTGGCTTCCACGTCGCGGTGGCCGAGCGTGTTGACTTGCCGCACCGCGCCGTCCTGCCACACCAGCGTGACCGCGCCGGCCAGCAGGCCGGTGTCGATCGCCGCGCTGACCGATTCGGTGTTCGCGTCGAGATTCACCCCGTCACGTTAACCGGTGGGGGTGGGTTGGTCGCGGTACCGTCCGAACCATCGGGAAGGTAGGCGATACTGCCTGACGTGGCTGCTGACGTGTCGACCCCGAGCACACCGATGAATAAGGTGGCGTTCGCCAGTTTCATCGGCACCGCGATCGAGTTCTACGACTTCTATATCTACGGGACAGCCGCGGCGCTGATCTTCCCGCAGGTGTTCTTCCCGAACCTGCCGCCCGCCATGGCGACCATCTCGTCGCTGGCCACGTTCGCGGTCGCGTTCCTGGCCCGCCCGATCGGCGCGGCCGTCTTCGGGCATTTCGGAGATCGGCTGGGCCGCAAGAAGACTCTCGTCGCGACGCTGCTCATCATGGGGTTGTCGACCGTCGGCGTCGGCCTGGTGCCCAGCACGGCGTCGATCGGCCTGGCCGCGCCGATCATCCTGCTGACGCTGCGGGTGTTCCAGGGCTTCGCGGTCGGCGGGGAATGGGCCGGCTCGGCACTGCTCAGTGCCGAGTACGCCCCGGCCGGAAAACGCGGCATGTACGGCATGTTCACGCAGTTGGGTGCCGGCGCGGGTCTGGCCGTCAGCAACCTGGTGGTGCTGATCGCCAACGTGACGATCGGGGAGAAGAGCCCGGTGTTCCTGGACTGGGGCTGGCGGCTGCCGTTCCTGTTCAGCGCCGTGCTGCTGGCCGTGGCGCTGTACGTGCGGCTGACCATCGACGAGACGCCGGTGTTCGTCGCCGAGCAGAAGCGGGGCACCGTGCCCCGCGCCCCGTTCGGAGAGCTGCTGCGCCGGCAGAGCAAGCAGGTGCTGCTCGGTGCCGGCTGCATGGTCGGCATCTTCACCATGAGCTTCCTCGGCGGCACCTACCTGATGAGTTACGCCAGCACCCGCATCCACCATCCGCGGACGCTGATCCTGTCGGTCGGGGTCCTGGCCGGGGTGTCGCTCATGGTGTTCTCGGCGATCTCGGCGGTGCTGTGCGACCGGTACGGGCGGCGCCGCGTCATCCTGGTCGGCTTCGGGCTGGCACTGCCGTGGGCATTCCTCGTCATGCCGCTCATCGACTCCGGCTCGCCGGTGGCCTTCGCGGTGGCGATCGCCGGTATCTTCTGCATCTTCGGGCTCGCCTACGGGCCCATCGGGGCGTTCCTGCCTGAGACGTTCGCCACCCGCTACCGCTACACCGGCGCCGGCATGGCCTTCAATCTCGCCGGGATCGTCGGCGGCGCGCTGCCGCCGCTGGTCGCCGGTCCGCTCGTCGCCGCCCTCGGGAGCTGGGCCGTTGGGCTGCTGATCGCCGTCTTCGTGCTGGTCAGCATCGTCTGCACGCTGGTGTTGCCCGAAACCCGCGGCACCGAGCTCGACGATGCGCGCGGCGACATGCGTGACGGTGACGCCGTGGCGGCCTGCTAAGCTACGCGGCTAGTTAGACGTCCTTTAACGATCCGTCCAGAGAGGCGGAGAAGGAGGTCCGGTGTCTCGTGGGTGACTCCACCGACCGGGAATTGCTGTCCGCTGCCGACGTCGGCCGGACCATCTCGCGCATCGCGCATCAGATCATCGAAAAGACCGCGCTCGACGCGCCCGACGCCCCGCGCGTGGTGCTGCTCGGCATCCCGACCCGCGGCGTCACCCTGGCCGCCCGCATCGCCGAGAAGGTCAAGGAATTCTCCGGCGTCGAGCTGCCGGCCGGTGCGCTCGACATCACGCTCTACCGCGACGACCTGAACTTCAAACCGCCGCGCGCGCTGGCCTCGACCTCGATCCCCGAGGGCGGCATCGACGACGCGACGGTGATCCTCGTCGACGACGTCCTGTACTCCGGCCGCTCCGTGCGCTCGGCCCTGGACGCGCTGCGCGACATCGGCCGCCCCCGCATGGTGCAGCTGGCCGTCCTCGTCGACCGCGGCCACCGCGAGCTGCCCATCCGCGCCGACTACGTCGGCAAGAACGTCCCGACGTCGCGCAGTGAGAACGTCAAGGTGCGGCTGTCAGAGACCGACGGCGGAGACGACCACGTCTCCATTGCCCCCTACGGAGGACCCACCAGGTGAAGCATCTGCTGTCCGCCTCGGACCTGAGCCGCGATGCGGCGACGGCCATCCTCGATGACGCCGACAAGTTCGCCGAAGCGCTGCTGGGCCGCGACGTCAAGAAGCTCCCGACGTTGCGCGGCCGCACCGTCATCACGATGTTCTACGAAAACTCCACCCGCACCCGGGTGTCGTTCGAGGTGGCCGGCAAGTGGATGAGCGCCGACGTCATCAACGTCAGCGCCTCCGGCTCGTCGGTCGCCAAAGGCGAGTCGCTGCGCGACACGGCGCTGACCCTGCGCGCCGCGGGCGCCGACGCGCTGATCATCCGGCACCCGGCTTCCGGTGCGGCACAACAGCTTGCGGCCTGGACCCGTGAAGAGCACGGCGGGCCGTCGGTGATCAACGCCGGCGACGGCACTCACGAACACCCCACGCAGGCACTGCTCGACGCGCTGACCATCCGCCAGCGCCTCGGCGGCCTCGAGGGCCGGCGCGTGGTGATCGTCGGCGACATCCTGCACAGCCGGGTGGCGCGCTCCAACGTCTCGCTGCTCTCGACGCTGGGCGCCGAGGTGGTGCTGGTGGCGCCGCCGACGCTGCTGCCCGTCGGGGTCGCCGGCTGGCCGGTGACGGTCTCGCACGACCTGGACGCCGAACTGCCGGCCGCCGACGCGGTCCTGATGCTGCGGGTACAGGCCGAGCGGATGAACGGCGCGTTCTTCCCGTCGGCGCGCGAGTACTCGGTGCGCTACGGGCTGTCCGAGAAGCGCCTGGCCGGGTTGAGCGAGGACACGGTGGTGCTGCACCCCGGTCCGATGCTGCGCGGCATGGAGATCGCCTCGTCGGTCGCCGACTCGTCGCAATCAGCTGTACTGCAACAGGTTTCGAATGGGGTGCATGTTCGTATGGCAGTGCTGTTCCAGCTTCTCGTGGGTGCGGGCCGGGAGGTGATCGCGTGAGTACGGTGATTCGCGGGGTCCGGCTGTACGGCGAGGGTGATCCGGTTGACGTGCTGATCGCCGATGGTCAGATTGCCGAAATCGGTAGCGGCCTGACGGGTGACGAGGTCATCGACGCCGCCGGCCAGATCATGCTGCCCGGCTTCGTCGACCTGCACACCCACCTGCGTGAGCCCGGCCGCGAGTATGCCGAGGACATCGAAACCGGTTCGGCGGCAGCCGCACTCGGTGGTTACACCGCGGTGTTCGCCATGGCCAACACCGATCCCGTCGCCGACACCGTCGTGGTCACCGACCACGTCTGGCACCGCGGGCAGCAGGTCGGCCTGGTCGACGTGCACCCCGTCGGCGCCGTCACCGTCGGGCTCGACGGCAAGCAGCTCACCGAGATGGGCCTCATGGCCGCCGGTGCCGGGCAGGTCCGGATGTTCTCCGACGACGGCATCTGCGTCGACGACCCGCTGGTGATGCGCCGGGCGCTGGAATACGCTGCGGGACTTGGGGTTCTGATCGCCCAGCACGCCGAGGAACCGCGCCTGACCGTCGGCGCCGTCGCCCATGAGGGCCCGAACGCCGCCCGGCTGGGACTGGCCGGCTGGCCGCGCTCGGCCGAGGAATCCATCGTCGCCCGCGACGCGATCCTCGCCCGCGACGCCGGTGCCCGCGTGCACATCTGTCACGCCTCCACCGCCGGCACCGTCGAGCTGATCAAATGGGCCAAGGCACAGGGCATTTCGATCACCGCCGAGGTCACGCCGCACCACCTGCTGCTCGACGACAGCCGCCTCGCGGACTACGACGGCCGCAACCGCGTCAACCCGCCGCTGCGCGAGGCCAGTGACGCCGAGGCGCTGCGCCAGGCCCTGGCTGACGGCGTGATCGACTGCGTCGCAACCGATCACGCGCCGCACGCCGAGCACGAGAAGATGTGCGAGTTCGCCCACGCCCGCCCCGGCATGCTCGGCCTGCAGACCGCGCTGTCGGTGGTGGTCGAGACCATGGTGGCGCCCGGACTGCTCGGCTGGCGCGACGTCGCCCGTGTGATGAGCGAGGCGCCGGCCGCCATCGTCGGCCTGCCCGACCAGGGCCGCCCGCTGGCGGTCGGCGAGCCCGCCAACCTGACCGTGGTGGACCCCGACGCGACCTGGACGGTGCAGGGCACCGGCCTGGCCAGCCGCTCGGACAACACGCCGTACGAATCGATGACGCTGCCCGCCACCGTCACGCTGACGATGCTGCGCGGCAAGGTGACCGCGCGGGACGGAGACAGTCCACCGGCGGGCAGGAACGCAGCGACCGGGGAATCGACGCAGTGAACACAGGGACTCTGATCACCTACCTGGTGCTGGCCGCCGTCGTGGTGGTGCTGCTCGGGTTCGCGATCCGGCAGATGCTCAGGGGCTGGGTGCACCGGGTGCAGCGGCAGGCCGGCGCCGTCGGCCTGCTGCCCGCGCTGCCCGACACCGTGGGACCGGCGATCGTGCCCGCCACCAAGGGCATGTACATCGGCAGCACCTTCGCGCCGAGCTGGCAGGACCGAATCGCGGTGGGCTCGCTCGGGTTTCGCAGCAAGGCCGTGCTGACGCGCTACCCCGAGGGCATCATGCTGCAGCTCACCGGCGGCAGCCCGATCTGGATTCCCGACGAATCCATCACCGCGATCCGCACCGAGCGGGCCATCGCCGGCAAGGTGCTCACATACGACGGGATTCTCGCCATCCGGTGGCAGCTGCCGTCGGGTACCGAGATCGATACCGGATTCCGCAGCGACGACCGTCGCGAACTGGCCAAATGGGTTGAGGAGGACAGCAAGTGACGAGCGATCAGACCGCCGTACTGGTGCTGGAGGACGGCCGGGTGTTCACCGGAACACCGTTCGGCGCAGTGGGCCAGACGCTGGGTGAGGCGGTGTTCTCCACCGGCATGTCGGGTTACCAGGAGACGCTGACCGACCCGAGCTACCACCGGCAGATCGTGGTGGCCACCGCCCCGCAGATCGGCAACACCGGCTGGAACGGCGAGGACAACGAGAGCCGCGACGACAAGATCTGGGTCGCCGGCTACGTCGTCCGCGACCCGTCGCCGCGGGCCTCCAACTGGCGCGCCACCGGCACCCTCGACGACGAACTGGTGCGCCAGGGCATCGTCGGCGTCGCCGGCGTCGACACCCGCGCCATCGTGCGGCACCTGCGCAACTTCGGCTCGATGAAGGCCGGCGTCTTCTCCGGTCCGGCCCTGGCCGACATCGACACCCTGGTGGACCGCGTCCGCAACCAGCCGTCGATGCTGGGCGCCGACCTGGCCGGCGAGGTCAGCACCGGCGACCGCTACGTCGTCGAACCCGTTGGTGCGGAGCGCTTCTCGATCGCCGCCATCGACCTCGGGATCAAGACCAACACGCCGCGTAACTTCGCCGCCCGCGGCATCCGCAGCCATGTGCTGCCGTCGTCGGTGACGTTCGACGAGGTCGCCGCCCTCAAGGTCGACGGCGTGTTCCTGTCCAACGGCCCGGGTGACCCGGCCACCGCCGACCACATGGTCGAGTTCACCCAGCAGGTGCTCTCGGCCGGAATCCCGTTGTTCGGCATCTGCTTCGGCAACCAGATTCTGGGTCGCGCGCTCGGCCGCTCGACCTACAAGATGACCTTCGGTCACCGCGGCATCAACATCCCGGTCGTGGAGCGAGCCACCGGACGCATCGCGATCACCGCGCAGAACCACGGCTTCGCCCTGGAAGGTGAAGCCGGGGAAGAGTTCGACACCCCGTTCGGCCGCGCCGTGGTGAGCCACACCTGCGCCAACGACGGTGTGGTGGAAGGTGTTTCGCTGCTCGACGGCCGCGCCTTCTCGGTGCAGTACCACCCGGAAGCAGCGGCCGGTCCGCACGACGCCGAGTACCTGTTCGACAAGTTCGCCGATCTCATGGCAGGGGAGAAGTAATGCCACGCCGCTCAGACCTCAACCACGTCCTGGTGATCGGGTCCGGCCCGATCGTCATCGGCCAGGCCTGCGAGTTCGACTACTCGGGCACCCAGGCCTGTCGCGTGCTGCGCGCCGAGGGCCTGCAGGTCAGCCTGATCAACTCCAACCCGGCGACGATCATGACCGACCCGGAGTACGCCGACAACACCTACGTCGAGCCCATCACCCCGGCGTTCGTCGAGAAGATTTTTGCGCAGCAGGCCGAGCGCGGTAACAAGATCGACGCGGTGCTGGCCACCCTCGGCGGGCAGACCGCGCTCAACACCGCGGTCGCGCTGCATGAGAACGGGGTGCTGGAGAAGTACGGCGTCGAGATGATCGGCGCGGACTTCGACGCCATCCAGCGCGGCGAGGACCGGCAGAAGTTCAAGGACATCGTCGCCAAGGTCGGTGGCGAATCCGCCCGCAGCCGAGTCTGTTTCACTATGGACGAGGTCCGCGAGACCGTCGCCGACCTCGGCCTGCCGGTCGTGGTCCGGCCGTCCTTCACCATGGGCGGCCTGGGCTCGGGCATGGCCTACACCAACGAGGACGTCGAGCGGATGGCCGGCGACGGCCTGGCCGCATCGCCTTCGGCCAACGTGCTGATCGAGGAATCGATCTACGGCTGGAAGGAATACGAGCTCGAGCTCATGCGCGATCACCACGACAACGTCGTGATCGTCTGCTCGATCGAGAACTTCGATCCGATGGGCGTGCACACCGGCGACTCGGTGACCGTCGCGCCGGCCATGACCCTGACCGACCGCGAATACCAGATCATGCGCGACCTCGGCATCGCGATCCTGCGCGAGGTCGGCGTCGACACCGGTGGCTGCAACATCCAGTTCGCCATCAACCCGGCCGACGGCCGCCTCATCGTCATCGAGATGAACCCGCGCGTGTCGCGCTCGAGCGCATTGGCTTCCAAGGCAACGGGTTTCCCGATCGCCAAGATCGCCGCGAAGCTCGCCATCGGCTACACGCTGGACGAGATCGTCAACGACATCACCAAGGAAACCCCGGCCTGTTTCGAGCCGACCCTGGACTACGTCGTCGTCAAGGCACCCCGGTTCGCGTTCGAGAAGTTCCCCGGCGCCGACCAGACGCTGACCACCACCATGAAGTCGGTGGGCGAGGCGATGTCGCTGGGCCGCAACTTCATCGAGGCGCTCGGCAAGGTGATGCGCTCGCTGGAGACCAAGCGCGCCGGGTTCTGGACCGGAACCGATCCCGACAAGACGCTCGACGAACTGCTCACCGGACTGCGCACCGCGACCGACGGCCGGCTCTACGACATCGAACAGGCGCTGCGCCTTGGTGGTTCGGTCGAGGTCGTCGCCGAGGCCTCGGGTGTGGACCCGTGGTTCGTCGACCAGATCGCCACCCTGGTGGCGCTGCGCGGCGAACTCGTCGACGCGCCGGTGCTCAACGAGCGTCTGCTGCGCCGTGCCAAGCACAGCGGCCTGTCCGACCGCCAGATCGCCGCGCTGCGGCCGGAATTGGCGGGCGAGGCCGGTGTACGCGCGCTGCGCGAGCGGCTCGGTATCCGGCCGGTGTACAAGACCGTCGACACCTGCGCCGCCGAGTTCGACGCCAAGACGCCGTACCACTACAGCAGCTACGAGCTGGACCCTGCGGCCGAGACCGAGGTGGCCCCGCAGACCGAGAAGCCCAAGGTGCTGATCCTGGGCTCGGGCCCGAACCGCATCGGGCAGGGCATCGAGTTCGACTACAGCTGCGTGCACGCGGCAACCACGTTGAGCCAGGCCGGTTTCGAGACCGTCATGGTGAACTGCAACCCGGAGACGGTCTCGACCGACTACGACACCGCGGACCGGTTGTACTTCGAGCCGCTCACCTTCGAGGACGTGCTCGAGGTGTACCACGCCGAGCAGGCCTCCGGCGCCGGCGGCCCGGGCGTGGTCGGCGTGATCGTGCAGCTCGGTGGCCAGACCCCGCTGGGCCTGGCCGACCGGCTCGAGAAGGCCGGGGTGCCCGTCGTCGGCACCAGCCCCAAGGCCATCGACCTGGCCGAGGACCGCGGCGAGTTCGGTGAGGTGCTCCGCGCCGCCGGTCTGCCGGCTCCGCGCTTCGGCACCGCAACGAGTTTCGAGCAGGCCCGCCGGATCGCCTCCGACATCGGCTACCCGGTGCTGGTGCGCCCGTCGTACGTGCTGGGTGGCCGCGGCATGGAGATCGTCTACGACGAGCAGACCCTGCAGGGCTACATCGAGCGGGCCACCGAACTCTCGCCCGAGCACCCCGTGCTGGTCGACCGGTTCCTGGAAGATGCCATCGAGATCGACGTCGACGCCCTGTGCGACGGCACCGAGGTGTACATCGGCGGCGTGATGGAGCACATCGAGGAAGCCGGCATCCACTCCGGCGACTCGGCCTGTGCGCTGCCGCCGGTCACGTTGGGCCGCACCGACATCGCCGCCGTGCGCAAGGCCACCGAGGCCATCGCCCACGGCATCGGCGTGGTCGGTCTGCTCAACGTGCAGTACGCCCTCAAGGACGACGTGTTGTACGTGCTGGAGGCCAACCCGCGCGCCAGCCGTACGGTGCCCTTCGTCTCGAAGGCCACCGCGGTGCCGCTGGCCAAGGCCTGCGCCCGGGTCATGTTGGGCGCCACCATCGCCGAGCTGCGGGCCGAGGGCATCCTGGTCGCCGAGGGCGACGGCGCGAGCGTCGCGCCCAACGCTCCGATCGCGGTGAAGGAAGCCGTCCTGCCGTTCCACCGGTTCCGCAAAGCCGATGGCTCGCAGGTGGATTCGCTGCTCGGACCGGAGATGAAGTCGACCGGTGAGGTCATGGGCATCGACAGCGATTTCGGTACCGCCTTCGCCAAGAGCCAGACCGCGGCCTACGGCTCGCTGCCCTCGGGCGGCACGGTGTTCGTGTCGGTGGCCAACCGCGACAAGCGCTCGCTGGTGTTCCCGGTCAAGCGCCTGGCCGATCTCGGCTTCCGGGTGCTGGCCACCGAGGGCACCGCGGAGATGCTGCGCCGCAACGGCATTCCGTGCGAGGTCGTCCGCAAGAACTTCGAAGAGCCCAGCCCGGACCGCCCGGCGATGTCGGCGGTCGACGCCATCAAGGCCGGCGAGGTCGACATGGTGATCAACACGCCGTACGGCAACTCGGGTCCGCGCATCGACGGCTACGAGATTCGCTCGGCCGCGGTGTCGGCCAGCATCCCGTGCGTGACGACGGTGCAGGGCGCGTCGGCCGCGGTACAGGGCATCGAGGCCGGCATTCGCGGTGACATCGGCGTGCGGTCGCTGCAGGAGTTGCACAGTCAGTTGGCCGAGAAGTGACGTTCGGGCCTCGCTTGCGGGCCGCCATGGCAGAGCGGGGTCCGCTCTGCCTGGGCATCGACCCGCACCCGGAGCTCCTGACGGCGTGGGGTCTGCCGGTGTCGGCCGACGGCGTCGCGGCGTTCAGTGACATCTGCGTCGAGGCGTTCGCGGGCTTCGCGATCGTCAAGCCGCAGGTCGCGTTCTTCGAGGCCTACGGTTCGGCGGGCTTCGTCGTGCTGGAACGGACCATCGCCCGGCTGCGGGAGGCCGGCGTCCTGGTGCTGGCCGACGCCAAGCGCGGTGACATCGGCTCGACCATGGCCGCCTACGCGCAGGCGTGGGCGGGCGATTCGCCGCTCGCCGCCGATGCGGTGACGGCGTCGCCCTATCTCGGCTTCGGCTCACTGCAGCCGCTGCTCGACGTCGCGGCCGCCCACGGCCGCGGGGTGTTCGTACTGGCCGCCACGTCCAATCCGGAGGGTGCGTCGGTGCAGCGCGCGGTGGCGGGCGAGCGCACCGTGGCGCAGGCGATCGTCGACGATGTCGCCGCGGTGAATGCCGCGGGCGACGGCTCGGTGGGCGTCGTCGTCGGCGCCACGCTGGCCGAGGTCCCCGATCTGTCGCAGCTCGGCGGACCCGTGCTGATGCCCGGCGTCGGCGCGCAGGGCGGTCGCCCGGACGCGCTGGCCGGGCTCGGCGGCGCGCAGCCGGGCACCTTGCTGCCCGCGGTGTCGCGTGAGGTGCTGCGGGCCGGGCCGGATGTCGCGGCCGTGCGGGCCGCGGGGGAGAAGCTCCGCGACGCCGTGGCCTACTTGGCCTGACGCCTGCGGCGGCGCGTCCACAGCACCGTGACCAGCAGTGCGCCGGCGACCGCGGCCGCGAGCAGGGCCAGGCCCGTGACGTCGCCGCGGTTGCGGGTCCGGTAGATCACCTGCGCGTAATCGGAATCGGTTGCGGCCCTGGCAAATACGTAGTCGCCGTCGATGCGCTGCGGCTCGTCGAGGTGGTCGGTCCAGCGGGTCAGGTAGTGGCCCCGGTACTCGGCGAGCGCCGGTGTGTCGACGCGTCCGGCGTATTGCAGCGTCGGCGCGTTGCCGGGCACGGGCACCGTGCGGGGATCCATCCGGTGGTCGGCCAGCACGTACAGATCGACCCGCTGCGGCGCCGTCGCCGATCGGGACAGCCGCATCGGATACACGGCGGTGTCCGAGGCGAACGACAGCCGCAGGGGCTGCAGGTTCCCCGACAAAGTCGCGCCGGCGGCATCGGGGGCGAGCTGGATCGCGACGATCTCCCAGCGGTCCGCGACGTACGGCGCCAGGTTGGCATCGAGGCCGTCGGGGTGGGGGAAGCCCTTGGCTGCCAGCCAGCCGGCGAGGGCCGCGGGGTCGTCGCTGGCCAGGCGCGTGACGTCGAACGGTCCGATCCGCTGATTGCCCAGCACGCTGACGCCACCGGGTCGCGCACCCGCACTCTCGAGCGCGCCTCGTGAACCCTCGGTGAGCCAGTCGAAGGTGGGCCACCAGCTGTCCCGGTATTCGACCCGGGGCGCGGTGATACGCGACAGCTCGGTGAACACTCCCGCGTCGCCCAAGGTCACGTGCGCGGCCGACGGCACGGGCATCACCCAGGCGGCCCGATCCGAGGCGCCGCGCACCCCGAACGACATCAGGATGTCCTCGGTGCGGCCGTCCCAGGCGATCAGGGCCCGCTCGTCGACGACGGCGGCGCCGGCGCGGTCCGGGATGTAGGCGCCGCAACCGCAGGCCCATGCCGGAGCCGCGATGTTCGCCGTGGCGAACAGCAGCATCAGGACGCACAGCGACCGGTACGCGACAGCCATCGGCATGAACGTACCGGCCGTGCGCCTCAGGTCACAGCGGAATCCAGATGGGGCCGAGCCAGAAGCCCCAGGCACTGAAGCGGGGCTCGAACACCGGGTTCACCCATTGGCCGTTGTAGCTGAACGGCTGGTGGTCGAAGCGGCCGTCATCGATGCCGCGCCCACGCCAGTCCCGGCCGCGGTCATCGCGCCAGCCGTCGCGATCGTCATGCCAATCAACGCCGCGCTGCCAGCCGCCGCGGTCGTCGCGGTGGTCGCCATGGCCCCCGCACGGGGCGCCCGGCCCGCACCAGTCGGCGCTCGCGGTCGCCAGGCCGATGCCGAAGAGGCCGGCGGCCCCGATGCCGGCGGCCAGAGTGGATGCGGTCAATGCCTGCTTGATCTTCATGCCGCTGACGCTATGGGAGTTCGATGGGCGTGCACTTAGCTGTACTTAGGTGTGTGCTGTGCGTGCGCTCGTGGTGCGGGAACGGTTCCGGTAGGCCTGTGAACATGTTGTGCGGCAGCCATTTTGGCACGCCGTTCCGAATACGACGAGACGGCCCATCACAGGATGTGGCGGGCCGTCTCGTTGCTGGAACGATCAGCGGGCGTCGATCACAGCGGAATCCAGATGGGGCCGAGCCAGAAGCCCCAGGCGTTGTGGCCGTTGTCCCATACCGGGTTCACCCACTGACCGTTGTAGTCGAAGGGCTGGTGGTCGAAGCGGGCATCGTCGATGCCGCGGTGCTGCCAGTCGCGGCCCTGGTTGTCGTGCCAGTTGTCGTCACGGCCGACGGGCGCCGCCGGGCCGCGGTTGTCACCCGGGCCACGATTGTCGCCCGGCCCGCGGTTGTCGTGCTGGCCGCACGGCGCGTTCGGCGGGCAGCCCGGATCGGCATTGGCGCCGGCCAGGCCGACCCCGAACAGCCCGGCGACGCCGATGCCGGCGGCCAGGGTGGATGCGGTCAACGCTCGTTTGAGTTTCATGGCTGCTCAGTCCTCCTCGTGATGGGTTCGCCATTGAAGTTAGGACCGCCTAATGTGCGCCCACTTTGGTGTCGTTAGGTGTGTGCTGTGCATGCCGCAACGGTTCGGTCACCGGGCGCTGATCGTTGCCTGTGGAGCACATGACCAGATGGGAAAGCGTTGGGCAGGAAACGGTTTCGTCACAAGACGGTCTTCGGGTCGATGTGGGCGAGCCCGGCCACATCGTTGCGTCGGGCCGAGCCTGAGTTTGCGGAGGCTGCGTGGCGCCGCTCAGCTGTGGTGCGCCGCCCGTGTTGCGGGGTGCGGAACCGGTCGCCGAACCGGCAAAAAGCCCTCGATTTGGGCGGTCCAACCGCCCAAATCGGCCGTCGGCGGCGCCGGCAGTGCACCGACCCGTTCGGCCCGGCACCGACACGCCCGACACGCCGTGACCTGCGAAAATTTTCCTGATAAACGCCGGATGGCGGCCCGAAAAACGGCCGGACGCGGTCCCGGCCGCGCGGCCGTCATCCCACTGAGTGCTCAAAACCCTTGATACGCAGGCAGATCTGTGGCTGCAGTACCCCGAAACCGGCGTTGTCGAGCTTGCACTTCGCGGCCATCCGGAGCCGCCGTTCGCACTACACGCTGGGGTTTTAGCTTCGTTACCCGGGGGGTGGGGTTAGCGCTTGTCGGGAAGCGTGGGTACGGTCGTCGTCGCTGGCTGGTTCACCCCAGCCGTGACAGAAATTATTTGACGGAGAATCGGAGGAACCCCGTGGCCCTTCCCCAGTTGACCGACGAACAGCGCGCGGCAGCGTTGGAGAAGGCTGCTGCCGCACGTCGAGCACGTGCCGAGTTGAAAGACCGGCTCAAGCGCGGCGGCACCAACCTCAAGCAGGTCCTGACGGACGCCGAGACCGACGAGGTCCTCGGCAAGATGAAGGTTTCCGCTCTGCTGGAAGCCCTGCCCAAGGTCGGCAAGGTCAAGGCGCAGGAGATCATGACCGAGCTGGAGATCGCTCCGACCCGCCGTCTGCGCGGCCTGGGCGACCGTCAGCGCAAGGCCCTGCTGGAAAAGTTCGACTTTTCCTGATCTGACGCAAGACTGACGAGCAGTAGGGGCCGGACGGCAATGAACCGTGTTGTTGTGCTGTCCGGCCCCTCTGCCGTGGGCAAATCCACGGTCGTGCGCTGCCTGCGTGAGCGGGTGCCCGACCTGCATTTCAGTGTCTCCGCCACGACGCGTGCACCGCGTCCGGGCGAGGTCGACGGTGTCGACTACACATTCGTCTCGGCCGACGAGTTCCAGCGCCTCATCGATGACGGCGAGCTGCTCGAATGGGCCGAAATCCACGGGGGACTGCAGCGCTCCGGCACCCCTGCCCGCCCGGTCCGGGAAGCCATCGCCGCTGGTCGGCCCGTCCTCATCGAGGTCGATCTGGCCGGCGCCCGGGCCGTCAAGGAGGCCATGCCCGAGGTGCTGACGGTGTTCCTGGCGCCGCCCAGCTGGGAAGCGCTCGAGAGCCGTCTCATCGGTCGCGGCACCGAAAGCGCCGAGGTGCAGGCCCGCCGCCTGGACACCGCGCGGGCCGAACTGGCCGCTCAGGACAGTTTCGATGTGACTGTTGTCAACAGTCGGTTGGAATCCGCCTGTGCAGAATTGGTATCCTTGCTGGTGGGCCGCTGAGCGGTCTGCGCTCTACCGCACAGATATCGCTGATAGCGACGCCATCAACACAGACCAACGCCGGGAGAATCCTTCGTGAGCACCACTGTCGAGAGCATCGACTCCGACGCCGCCATCGCCTACGACACGCCGCTGGGTATCACCAACCCGCCGATCGACGAGCTGCTGGATCGCGTGTCGAGCAAGTACGCGCTGGTCATCTACGCCGCGAAGCGGGCGCGCCAGATCAACGACTACTACAACCAGCTCGGTGACGGCATCCTCGAGTACGTCGGCCCGCTGGTCGAGCCGGGTCTGCAGGAGAAGCCGCTGTCGATCGCCATGCGCGAGATCCACGGCGACCTGCTCGAGCACACCGAGGGCGAGTAAGGCCGCGTAGGCGCCGACCATGGCCGACCGCAAACGCATCGTCGTCGGAGTCGCCGGAGGTATCGCCGCCTACAAGGCGTGCACCCTGGTTCGTCAGCTGAGCGAGGCCGGCCACTCGGTCCGCGTCGTGCCGACCGAGTCGGCGCTCAAGTTCGTCGGCGCCGCCACGTTTGAGGCACTGTCCGGCAATCCCGTGCACACGGGAGTGTTCGAGGACGTCTCCGAGGTGCCCCACGTCCGGTTCGGTCAGCAGGCCGACCTGGTCGTGGTCGCACCGGCCACGGCCGACCTGATGGCGCGCGCGGTGGCGGGCCGCGGCGACGATCTGCTGACCGCCACGCTGCTCACCGCGCGCTGTCCGGTGCTGTTCGCCCCGGCGATGCACACCGAGATGTGGATGCACCCGGCCACCGTCGAGAATGTCGCGACTTTGCGGCGCCGCGGGGTCGTGGTGCTGGACCCCGCCTCCGGACGCCTCACCGGCGCCGACAGCGGTGCGGGACGGCTGCCTGAGGCCGAAGAGATCACCACGTTCGCGCAGCTCCTCCTCGAGCGTGGCGACGCGCTGCCCCGTGACCTGGCCGGGGTCAAGGTCGTCGTCACCGCCGGCGGAACCCGCGAGGCCATCGATCCGGTGCGCTTCATCGGCAATCGGAGCTCCGGCAAGCAGGGCTACGCCGTCGCACGCGTGATGGCCCAGCGCGGCGCCGAGGTCACCCTGATCGCCGGCAACACCGTCGGCCTGGCCGACCCGGCGGGCGTCGACGTCGTGCACATCAGCTCGGCAGCCCAGCTGCGGGACGCGGTGTTCAAGTACGTGTCCGATGCGCACGTCCTCGTGATGGCCGCCGCGGTCGCGGACTTCCGTCCCACCGAGGTAGCGACCACCAAGATCAAAAAGACGCACGGCCCCGGCGAAACCGACGGCGCCCCCGTCATCGAACTGACCCGGACCGACGACATCCTCGCCGGCGCGGTGCGCGCCCGCACCGACGGTCAGCTGCCCAACCTGCGCGCCATCGTCGGATTCGCCGCCGAGACCGGCGACGCCAACGGCGACGTGCTGTTCCACGCCCGGGCGAAGCTGCAACGTAAAGGCTGTGACCTGCTGGTTGTCAACGCGGTGGGGAACGGCAAGGCCTTCGAGGTCGACGTCAACGACGGTTGGTTGCTGGCGGCGGACGGGGCCGAGTCGGCGCTGGAGCACGGGTCCAAGACCCTGATGGCCAGTCGCATCGCCGATGCGATCGCAGCCTTCCTGCGTGGCAAGGACGAATGAACAACGCCTGACCGCATCGCGGGACGGGTTTGCTGTGCAGGGGTACACGACAGTTGTTGGCCGGGCGTGGATATTATGCGCGGACTAAAGTTTTGGAAGGGATTTGCGACGTGAGTGAAGGTCGGCTGTTTACCAGCGAGTCAGTGACCGAAGGACATCCGGACAAGATCTGTGACGCCATCAGCGATTCGGTGCTCGACGCACTCCTCGCGCAGGATCCCAAGTCGCGGGTTGCGGTGGAGACCCTGGTGACCACGGGTCAGGTGCACGTCGTGGGCGAGGTGACCACCAGCGCCAAAGAGGCGTTTGCCGACATCCCGCTGATCGTCCGTGACCGGATCCGCCAGATCGGCTACGACCACTCCGACAAGGGCTTCGACTACGCCACCTGCGGCGTGAACATCGGCATCGGCGCGCAGTCCCCGGACATCGCCGCCGGCGTCGACACCGCGCATGAGGCACGCGTCGAGGGCGCCGGCGACCCGTTGGACGCGCAGGGCGCCGGCGACCAGGGCCTGATGTTCGGCTACGCCATCAACGACACCCCCGAGCTGATGCCGCTGCCGATCGCGCTGGCGCACCGGCTGTCGCGCCGCCTCTCCGAGGTCCGCAAGAACGAGACCGTCGACTACCTGCGGCCCGACGGAAAGACCCAGGTCACCATCGAGTACCGCGACAACGTCCCGGTGCGCCTGGACACCGTGGTGCTGTCGACCCAGCACGCCGAGGGCGTCGACCTGGACGGCACGCTGGCCCCCGACATCCGCCGCCACGTCGTCGAGACCGTGCTGGCCGACCTGGCCCACGACACCATGGACACCTCCGACTTCCGGCTGCTGGTCAACCCGACCGGCAACTTCGTCGTCGGTGGCCCGATGGGTGACGCCGGCCTGACCGGCCGCAAGATCATCGTCGACACCTACGGCGGCTGGGCCCGCCACGGCGGCGGCGCCTTCTCGGGCAAGGACCCGTCAAAGGTGGACCGCAGCGCGGCGTACGCGATGCGCTGGGTGGCCAAGAACGTCGTCGCCGCCGGCCTGGCCGACCGCGTCGAGGTCCAGGTCGCCTACGCCATCGGCAAGGCCGCCCCGGTGGGTCTGTTCGTCGAGACCTTCGGCACCGAGCACTTCGACCCGGCCCGCATCGAGAAGGCCATCACCTCGGTCTTCGACCTGCGTCCCGGCGCCATCATCCGCGACCTGGACCTGCTGCGCCCGATCTACGCGCCGACCGCCGCGTACGGCCACTTCGGCCGCACCGACATCGAACTGCCGTGGGAGCAGCTCGACAAGGTCGACGACCTGAAGGCCTCGGTCTAAGTCCGTCACGAAGACAAATGCCCCCGCACTGCGGGGGCATTTGTGTTGGATCAGCCGACCGGCTGTGGTTCCAGTCGACGGCTTCGGTACAGCGCCAGCGCGACCAGCAGGCTGATCGCCGTGAGCGACACCCAGATCAGTTCCGGCCGGCCGGCATGCCGCGCCGTCTCCATCAGCGCACCCGTGGCGAGATTGCCTACCAGGATGCCGATGCCGACGATGGTGTTGTAGAAGCCGTAGTACGTCGCGACCAGCCGGTCGCCGGCCAGTGACACCACGGTGTCCATCTCGAACGGATAGACCGCGGCCGAGCCGACGGCCAGCAGCGCGGCCGTCGCCAACAGCGCCCCCACCGCGGCCGGCTGTCCCCATCGGTCGTCGGGTACCACGATCAGCGGGACGAACGCCGCCGCGAGCACCAGCACGCCAATGGTCAGCGACTGGGCGCGGCCGTAGCGTGCCGTGAACCAGGCCGTGATGCGGATCTGGCCACCGATGGCGACGAGTCCCGACACCGCGAAAACTGCTGCCACGATGGCCGATTCGTGGTGCGGCGACAACACCGCGGCGTGTAGCGGCAGCGCCAGGTACACCTGGAACGTCACCACGTAGGTGCCCACCATCGACGCCGCGAACAGCAGGAACGGGCGGTTGGCCAGGACGGTGCGCCAGTCCTGCAGGACCGAGACCCGTTCGGCGACAGCGTGATCGGCGTGGTCTTTCGGCAGCGCGAACAGCTGCGCGATGGTCAGCACCGCGAACACCACCGCCGCCATGCCCGCCGTCACCCGGAAGTCCAGCGCCATCAGGGCGAGTCCCACCAGCGGGCCGGCGAGGATGCCGCCCTGGTAGAAGACGTTGAACACCGTGAACGCCGCCACCCGGCGCTCGCCGGAGTCCGCGGCCAGGTAGGCCCGCACTGCGGGATTGAACAGTGCCCCCGCGAAACCGGTTGCCGCCGAGGCGATCAGCAGCGCCGGGAGGTAATGTGCGACCGCCAGCATGCCGAACGCGGCCGTGCGCAACAGACAGCCCGCCACGATCAGCGGCTTGTAGCCGAGCCGGTCGGCCAGCGTCCCACCGACGATGAACATGCCCTGCTGTGAGAAGTTCCGTACCCCGAGCACCAGCCCGACGGCCCAGCCGGCCAGACCGAGCGGGCCGGCCAGGTACCCGGCCAGATACGGCATCAGCATGTAGAAGCCGAGGTTGATGCCGAACTGGTTGAGCATCAGCACCCGGCTGGGCCAGCCGAAGCTGCGGAACTGGGTGAGCACTTCCATCACCGCGATGCTGCGTCGGGCCTGCGCACCGTGGTGCAGCGTGTCCACGAATCCACCACGCGCTCAGCGTGGTCCGCGATCACCGCGGGCTCGGCGGGCGGCTCGATGCCGAGCAGGTTGTGCCGGCGGCAGTAGTCGTCGTTGTAGACGGTGTCGAAATACCGTTGCGGCCCATCGGGAAAGATCGCGGCGATCGTGGTGTCCGCGTCATGGTGGCGCGCTGCCCAACCGGCGACCAGCGCGACCGCGCCGCCGCTCCAGCCGCTGCTGGCATAGCTGGTCGAGGCCAGCGCCCGGCACGCCCACACCGCCTCGGCGGGTGCCACCCAGTGCACTTCCGAGAACGCGTCATAGTCGACGTTGTCCGGGTAGATGCTCGACCCCAGGCCGCGCATCAGCCGGCTCTGCGCGGGCTGGCCGAAGATGGTCGACCCGATGGTGTCGACGCCGATCAGCGACAGGTCGGGATTGAACTCGCGCAACACTTTTGCCACCCCGGCCGAATGCCCGCCGGTGCCGACCGAGCACACCAGGATGTCGATGGAGCCCAGCTGAGACTGCAATTCGAGGGCCAGATCGCGGTACGCGTCGACGTTGTCGGGGTTGTTGTACTGGTCGGGGTACCAGGCAGTGGGGTCGCCGGCCAGAATCTGGGCCACCCGGTCGCGGCGGGCCTGCTGCCAGCCGCCCGTCGGGTGCGGCTCGGTGACCAGGTCGATGTCGGCGCCGTACGCGGCCAGCATGCGCAGCATCATCGGTTCCATGCCTGGATCGGTCACCAGCGTCACCGGGTGCCCGTACACAGTGCCGGCCAAGGCGAGGCCGAGACCGAGTGTGCCGCTGGTGGATTCCACGATCCGGGCGCCGGGCAGCAGGTCGCCGCGGGCCCGGCCGCGTTCGACCATGTACATGGCGGGCCGGTCTTTCATGCCGCCGGGGTTGACGCCTTCGAGCTTGGCCCAGAAGCCGCGGTCGTCGGTGGTGAACGGGGCGGCGATCCGCAGCACCGGGGTGCCGCCGACCATGGTGCCGGGCCGGTCGTAGCGGGCCAGCCGGCACGGTCCCGACGCCGGTCGGGAGGATTTTCTGGGCAGGGTGAGATTGGTCGAATTGTTCATGGGTGCATCACTTTTCGCGTCATGCCGCGGCGCGGCAGCGGGATCGGACAGCAGACACCGACCAGCCACGAAACGTGGCTGATCTGCGCTGACCGATCAGCGTCGGGAGATGCAGAGCCGGGTCAGGACCGCCCGGCCGGTGTGAGTCACAGCCGCCTGACGGGGCGGGCCCCGACCGGTGACAGGCGTCAGTGCGCACCAGCACACCATCGCGACGCAGACGGCGACCGCCAGACCGAGAGCCAGGAGCGTGGAGGTGGACCGGGGGAGGCCGATCATCAGATCCGGGGCCGACGGGATCGAATTGTCGCGCAGGTGTGGATGTTCGGCGGTCACCGACGGCAGCGTGTGGCCCGGTGCCACGAGGACGGGTGCCGCATGGGGATGCGTCGCGGCAGCGGGCTTGATGCCCAGCTGCGTGCCGATCCCGAGGCCCAGCAGCGCGACGAGCAGCAGGGTCGCTGCCCGCCATCGCATCGGCCGGGTCGTCACCTTCGCGACTGTACCGACGTTTCAGCGCCTATAGCCGTGCCGATGCCGACGCATGCGGAAAAGTTATCGGCTTCAAACCACTTTCATATCCGCGGCGGCGGGAACGTCAGGCGCTGAACTCATAGTCGTCGAGGTCGAAGCGGCGGCTGCGGACGTAGGCCTCCACCGTGGTGGCCGGCCGCAGCGGCACGTCGCCGTTCTTGTCGAAGTAGTAGCTGTTGGCCGACTGGCAGCTGTCCTGCCAGAACACCTGGCGGTGGCGCTTGCGCATCATCTCGTCGAAGTAGCGGTCGTTGGCCTCCTGCGAGACCTCCACCCGGTGGGCGCCAAGCTTTTCCGCGCGTTGCAGGCACCGCACGATGTGGTGGGTCTGCGCTTCGATCAGCGCGAAATACGACGAACCCACGTAGCCGTACGGCCCCATGACGGTGAAGAAATTCGGGAAACCGGGGATGCTGACACCCTCATAGGCCTGCAGCCGCTGCGTCTCCCAGAACTCGCCGAGGGTATGGCCGCCGGCGCCGGTGACGGGGAACGTCGGCACGCTGTCGACGTCCATCACCTTGAACCCGGTGGCGAGGATCAGCACCTCCACGTCGTGCTCCTGGCCGTCAGCGGTGCGTACCCCGGTCGGCGTGATGCGCTCGATGGATTCGGTTACCAGGCTGACGTTTTCGCGGTTGTAGGTCGCCAGGTAGCTGTTGTGGAAGCCGGGTCGTTTGCAGCCCACGGCGTAGCGCGGCGTCAGCTTGTCCCGCACCACCGGGTCGTGGACCTCGCGGCGCAGGAACGACCGGCCCATCCGGGCCGCGCCGTCCGCCAACGGGAAGACGCTGTAGTACTGCGCCGACAGCGGGAAGGTCAGCTCGACGTAGGCCTGGCTGGCCAGCCGCTGCAGCGTCTTGCCGCCGGGAATGCGCATGGCCCACCGGGCCGGGGCCGGCAGCGGGAGGTCGAGTTTCGGGAAGCACCAGATCGGCGTCCGCTGAAACACCGTGAGATGCTCCACGATCGGGGCGATCTCGGGGATCACCTGGACCGCCGAGGCGCCGGTGCCGATGATCGCGACCCGCTTGCCGCGCAGGTCGATGCTGCTGTCCCAGCGTGCGGTGTGCAGCGTGATGCCGGCGAAGTCGTTGACGCCGTCGATGTCCGGCGGCTTGGGCACCGTCAGGACGCCACTGCCGTTGATCAGGAACCGCGCGGTGACGGTGCCGCTGCTGGTGTGCACGCGCCACAGGTCGGCGTCGTCGTCGTACTCGGCGCCGGTGACTTCGGTGCCGAACCGGATGCGGTCCCGCAGTCCGTACTTGTCGACGCAGTGCTCGGCGTACGCCTTGAGTTCGTGGCCGTTGGCGTAGGTGCGCGACCAGTCGGCGCTCTGCTCGAAGGAGAACTGGTAGGAGAACGACGGAATATCCACGGCGACACCGGGATAGGTGTTCCAGAACCAGGTGCCGCCGGGCCCGGAGCCGGCTTCGAGAATCCGGTAGTCACCGAGCCCGGCGCGGTCGAGCAGGATGCCGGCGCCGATCCCGGAGAAACCGGCGCCGACGATCACCGTTTGGACATCAGGCGTTGTCATGGGTCCATACTTGCGGAAACTCAGGCGTAGAGGGCGGCTTTCAGAGCCGCGAGTCCACGGTTGGTGGCGTCGGTCGCCACCGGAGAGGCCAGGGCCAGGCTGACGAAGCCGTGCACCATGGTCGGCTCGTTGCTCAACTCGACCGGAACACCGGCTGCGGCAAGCAGTTTGGCGTACTGCGCACCGTCGTCGCGCAGCGGGTCGTGCTCGGCCGTGCCGATGTACGCCGGCGGCAGACCTGCCAGCGATTCGGCGTTCGCCGGCGCCAGGTCGGTCGGCAGCGCCGAGGCGTCGCTGAGGTCCATGCCCGGCAGGTACCAGGACAGGAAGGCCGCCGTCACATCGCTGTTGAGCATGGGGGCGTCGGCGTTCTCGGTGAACGACGGCAGCGTGACGTCGCCCGTCGCAACGGGGTACCAGAGCAACTGGAACGCCAGCTTCGGACCGCCGGCGTCACGCGCCCGCAGTGCCATCACCGCCGAGATGTTGCCGCCGGCCGAGTCGCCCGCCACGGCGAGGCGCGTCGGGTCGCCGCCCAGTTCGGCGGCGTGCGCACCGACCCACTGCAGCGCGGCCCAGGAATCCTCGATGGCGGCCGGGAACGGGTGCTCGGGCGCCAGCCGGTACTCGACCGACACCACGATGGCGCGGGCGCCGACGGCGTGGGCGCGGGCCACATGGTCGTGGGAGTCCAGATCGCCGATGGCCCAGCCGCCGCCGTGATAGAAGACCACGACGGGCAGCGGACGGGTCTCACCGTCGATCGGCGGCCAGTAGATGCGGGCCGGAATCTGGCCTGCCGCACCGCAGTCGAGCACGCGGTTCTCGATCCGCAGGTCCGGCAGCATCGCGGCCGGCGGCCGCATCGCGGCGATCTTGGCGCGCGCCACCTCGACACCGTCGTCGATGGTGAACTCCAGTGGCACGGCGTCCAGGAGGGCTTTGAGGATCGGATCGATACCCGGCCGAGTGTCCGGCGTCACATCTGAGGTCATGCCTCAGGCTAACGCGGCGCGCAGCGCGGCAATTCCGCGGTCGGCCGCCTCGGTCGTCGCCGGCACCACGCCGTGGTATCCGAGGTAACCGTGTACCAGGGTCTCGGCGTTGTGCACCTCGGCGGAAACCCCGGCCGCGGTGAGCATTTCGCCGTACCGGATGCCGTCGTCACGCAGCGGGTCATGTCCGGCGACGGCGATGTAGGCCGGTGCCAGCCCGGCCAGCGACTCGGCCCGTGCCGGGACCAGGGCGGCCGGCGGGTTCCGCAGGTCGACGCCGGTGGCGTACAGCAATGAGAAACCACCGACGGCGTCGCGGCCCAGGACCGGGGCGTCGGCGTTCTCGGTGAACGACGGCAGCGACGTGTCCCAGGTGGTCGCGGGGTACCACAGCAACTGGGCGCGCAGGGTGATGCCGGCATCGCGAGCCAGCTGTGCGACCACCGCGGCCAGGTTGCCGCCGGCCGAATCACCGGCCACCGCAAGACGATTCGGGTCACCGCCGATGTCGTCGGCGTGGGCGGCCACCCACTGCGTGACGGTCCAGACGTCGTCGACCGCCGCGGGGAAGGGGTGCTCGGGGGCCAGGCGGTAGTCCACCGACACCACCACGGCGCCGGCCCCGGCCGCATGCAGGCGGGCGGTGCCGTCATAGGTGTCCAGATCGCCGACGACCCAACCGCCGCCGTGGAAGAACAGCACCACCGGCGCCGACGGTTCGACGTCCGCCGGCCAGTAGACGCGGACCGGCACGCCATCGATGACGCGGTCCTCGGTGCGGACCTCCGGGAAAACCGCCTTGCGGGGCAGCTCACGGAACCGGGCCCGGGCGGCTTCGACGCCGCCGTCCATGGTCAATTGGAACGGAACCGCTTCCAGTACCTTTTCCAGAATGGGATCGAGTGGGGGACGCGCAGTGTCCGACATGAGTTCACCGTACGCACCGCGTTGGCGGCTGTGGCTGGCGGCCGCCGTGGTGGCCGCCGGCTACGGCATCTTCCTCATCGCGACGGCGCTGCGGTTGCCGTCGGGCGCCGACCTGATCGGCCAATTCGCCCTGCAGCCCGTGGTCAAGGCGCTGCCCGCGCTGCTGCTGGCGGCGGCCGCGGCCGGACATCCGATCGTCCGCGAACGCAACTGGCTGGTCGCCGCACTGGTGTTCTCGGCCGGTGGTGACTTCCTGCTGGCCGTGCCGGGCTGGCCCCTCGGATTCGTGTTCGGGCTCGGGTCGTTCCTCATCGCGCACCTGTGCTTCCTGGCCGCCCTCCTGCCGTTGGCCCGGCGCACCCCGGCGGCCACCGCCGGCGCCGCGGTCCTGGTCGTCGTCTGCATCGGGCTCATCGTGTGGTTCTGGCCGAGCCTCGTCGCGCAGAAGATGACCATCCCCGTCACCGTGTACATGGCGGTACTGGTGGCCATGGTGTGCACGGCGCTGTTCGCCGACCTGCCGACCCGCTGGACCGCCCTCGGCGCGCTGTGCTTCGCGGTGTCCGACGGCATGATCGGCATCAGCAAGTTCGTGCTCGGCGACGAGACGCTGGCGGTCCCGATCTGGTGGGCCTACGCCGCGTCGTTGCTCCTGATCACGGCCGGCTTCTTCGCCGGCAGGCCGGTGTCGGCCGCGTCTGCTACACCGGCTGCGTGACCGTCACCAGACAGCAGGCCGAGCACGAGCCCGTGGCTCGGGTGCTGCCGATGCTGTCGGTGCCGCACCTGGACCGCGAGTTCGACTACCTGGTGCCGGCCGACCTGTCCGACGATGCGCAGCCGGGCGTGCGGGCCAAGGTCCGGTTCAATGGCCGCCTGGTCGACGCCTTCATCCTCGAAAGGCGTTCGGACACCGACCATTCGGGCAAGCTGGGCTGGCTGGACCGGGTGGTGTCGGCCGAGCGGGTGCTGACCCCGGATGTGCAGCGCCTCGCCGAGGCGGTCGCCGCCCGGTACGCCGGCAGCCGGCCCGACGTGCTGCGCCTGGCCATTCCGCCGCGGCACGCCACGGTGGAGAAGCAACCGCCCCCAGAACTCGCGCCGTTCGTGCCGCGCGACGTCGACGCCGGCGCCTGGCAGCAGTACGGCCGCGGCGAGCAGTTCCTCGAGGCGCTCGCCGAGGGCCGGGCCGCGCGCGCGGTGTGGCAGGCGCTGCCGGGGGAGGACTGGGCCCGGCGCCTGTGCGAGGCGGCGGCCGTCGTCGTCAACGCCGGCCGCGCGGCACTGCTGATCGTGCCGGACCAGCGCGACGTCGATGCCGTCCACGCCGCGGCGCTGACGCTCGTCGACGAGTCCCGGGTCGTGGCGTTGTCCGCCGGCCTCGGCCCGTCGCAGCGCTACCGGCGCTGGCTGTCGGTGCTGCGCGGTCAGGCCCGGCTCGTGATCGGCACCCGCAGCGCGGTGTTCGCCCCCGTCGCCGATCTCGGGCTCATCGTGGTGTGGGACGACGGCGACGACTCCCTCGCCGAACCGCGCGCGCCGTATCCGCATGCCCGCGAGGTCGCGATGCTGCGGGCGCACCAATTGCGTTGTGGCGCAATCATCGGCGGCTTCGCGCGCACCGCCGAGGCGCAGGCGCTGGTCCGCAGCAAGTGGGCGCACGACCTGGTGGCCGGCCGCAGCGTGGTGCGCGCCAGCGCCCCGCGGGTCGTCGCGCTCGACGACGACGCGCACACCCACGAACGCGACGCCGCGGCCCGCACCGCGCGGTTGCCGTCGATGGCGCTGGGGGCGGCGCGAGCGGCGCTGAGCGCCGGCCGGCCCGTGCTCGTCCAGGTGCCGCGCCGCGGCTACGTTCCCGCGCTGGCCTGCGGCAAATGCCGGACCATCGCCCGGTGCCGGCACTGCACCGGTCCGCTGTCGCTGCCGGACCGCGACACCGTCGGCGCGGTGTGCCGGTGGTGCGGCCGTCAGGACATCGCGCTGCGTTGCGGCCGGTGCGGCTCGGACGCGGTGCGCGCCGTGGTGGTCGGGGCCCGGCGCACCGCCGAGGAGCTGGGCCGGGCCTTCCCGGGCGTTCCCGTCGTGACTTCCGGCGGCGATGCCGTCGTGACCGAGGTGCCCGCCCGCGCCGCCGTCGTGGTGGCGACCCCCGGCGCCGAACCGCGGGCCGATGGCGGCTACGGTGCGGCCCTGTTGCTGGACGGCTGGGCGCTGCTGGGCCGCCAGGATCTGCGCGCGGCCGAGGACACGCTGCGCCGGTGGATGTCGGCATCGGCCATGGTGGTCGACCGCGCGGCCGGCGGCACGGTCGCGGTGGTGGCGGAGTCGTCGATCCCGACGGTGCAGGCGCTGGTCCGCTGGGACCCGGTCGGGCACGCGGAGGCCGAGCTCGACGGCCGCGCCGAGGTCGGGCTGCCGCCCGCGGTCCATCTCGCGGCCGTCGACGGCGTCCCGGAGGCGGCCGACGCGCTGCTGGAGGCCGCCGCCCTGCCGCCCGATGCCGAGGTACTGGGCCCGGTCGATCTGCCGTTCGGTGCCCGTCGTCCGCCCGGCGTGGACCCGGGCGTTCCCGTGCACCGGATGCTGGTGCGGGTCCCGCGCGATCGCGGGCTGGTGCTGGCGGCGGCCCTGCGCCGGGCGACCGGCGTGCTCAGCGCCCGCCACGATCAGACGCCCGTGCGGGTGCAGATCGATCCGCTGCACATCGGATGAGTAGGTTCGGCCGCTGCACAAGTAGCCTGGTGGATCGTGCGTATCGTCTTCGCCGGAACCCCGGAACCCGCGCTGCCGTCATTGCGTCGGCTCATCGCGTCGCCCCGCCACGAGGTGGTCGCGGTGCTGACCCGTCCTGACGCGGCCTCCGGTCGCCGTGGCAAGCCGGCACCGTCCCCGGTCGCGGAACTTGCTCTGGCCGAAGGTATTCCGGTGCTGCGTCCGGCCAAGCCCAACGAACCCGAGTTCGTCGCCGAACTCGCCGCGCTGGCCCCCGACTGCTGCGCCGTCGTCGCCTACGGTGCACTGCTGCGCGACGAGCTGCTGGCGGTGCCGCGGCTGGGCTGGATCAACCTGCACTTCTCGGTGCTGCCGGCGTGGCGCGGTGCCGCCCCGGTGCAGGCCGCCATCGCCGCGGGCGACGAGGTGACCGGCGCCACCACGTTCCAGATCGAACGGGCCCTGGATTCCGGGCCCGTGTACGGCGTGCTGACCGAGGCGGTGCGGCCCATCGACACCGCGGGTGACCTGCTGGCGCGTCTGGCCGACGCCGGCGCCGGCCTGCTGGAGACGACGCTCGACGGTGTCGAGGACGGCGCGCTGACCGCGGTGCCGCAGCCCACCGACGGCGTGACGATCGCGCCCAAGGTCACTGTCGAGGACGCGCGCGTGCGCTGGGACCTGCCCGCACACGTCGTCGACCGCCGCATCCGCGCGGTCACGCCGAACCCGGGCGCCTGGACCGAGATCGGCGACCTGCGGGTGAAACTCGGACCGGTGATTCCGGTCGAGGCAGAACCGTTGGCGCCCGGCGCGATTCGCGTGCAGAAGGCGGGCGTGCTGGTGGGCACCGGGAGCACCCCGGTGCGCCTGGGCATGGTGCAACCGCCGGGGAAGAAACTGATGAATGCGGCGGACTGGGCGCGCGGCGCCCGGCTGGACGAAGGTGTGGTGGCCCGGTGACCGAACGGAGCGGACGCGGCGGACGGCAGGGCCGGCCGAACAACCAGGGACGCGCGGGTGGCCGGGACCGCCAGGACCGTCAGCCGGGCCGGTCGCAGGCACCGCGCGGCCCGCGTCGCAAGCCACTCGATCCGGCCCGCCGTGCCGCGTTCGACGTGCTGCGCGCCGTGTCGCAGCGCGATGCCTACGCCAACCTCGCGTTGCCGGCCATCCTGCGCGAGCGCGACATCAGCGGCCGCGACGCGGCCTTCGCCACCGAGCTGACCTACGGCACCTGCCGCTGTGTCGGGCTGCTGGACGCGGTGATCGAGAGCGCCGCCGGGCGGCCCACCGACCGGATCGACCCGGTCCTGCTGGATCTACTGCGGCTCGGCGCCTATCAGCTGCTCCGCACCCGCGTCGACGCGCACGCCGCGGTGGACACGACCGTGGAGCAGGCCGGCATCGAATTCGATTCGGTGCGTGCAGGTTTCGTCAACGGTGTGCTGCGCGCCATCGCGGGTAAGGACGAGGCCGCCTGGGTCGCCGAGCTCGCGCCGTCGGCCGCCGCCGACCCGATCGGCCACACCGCGTTCACCCATGCGCACCCGCGCTGGGTGGCGCAGTCCTTCGCCGACGCCCTCGGCGCCGACGCGGGGGAGCTCGACGCGATGCTCACCAGCGACGACGAACGCCCCGTCGTGCACCTGGCGGCGCGCCCCGGGGAGATCAGCGCCGAGGAGCTGGCCGCTGCGATCGGCGGCGATGTCGGCCGGTTCTCGCCGTACGCGGTGTACCTGCCCGGCGGTGACCCCGGCCAGCTGGACCCGATCCGGGACGGCCTGGCGCAGGTGCAGGACGAGGGCAGCCAGCTGGTGGCCCGCGCCCTGACCGAGGTGCCGCTGGAGGGCAACGACAGCCGGTGGCTCGACCTGTGTTCGGGTCCCGGCGGCAAGACCGCGATGCTGGCGGCCATCGCCGCGCAGTCCGGCGCCACGGTGACCGCCGTCGAACCGACGGAGCACCGCGCCGATCTGGTGGAGCGCAACACCACCGGCATGGGTGTCGAGGTGCTCCGGGTCGACGGTCGCGACTCCGGTCTGGAGCCCGGATCCTTCGACCGCGTCCTGGTCGACGCTCCCTGCACGGGTCTGGGCGCGCTGCGTCGCCGGCCCGAGGCGCGGTGGCGCCGGCAGCCGTCGGACGTGCCCGGCCTCGCCCGGCTGCAGCGTGAATTGCTCGCTGCGGCAATCAAACTCACCCGGCCCGGCGGTGTCGTGCTGTACGCGACGTGTTCGCCGCACCTGGCCGAGACCGTCGGGGTGATCGCCGACGCGGTGCGCCGTCAGCCGGTGGAACAGATCGATACCCGCCCGCTGTTCGCCCCGGCCGATCGGCTGGGCCCCGGACCGCATGTGCAGTTATGGCCACATCGGCATGGCACCGATGCGATGTTCGCGGCCGCGCTCAAAGTAGTCTGACCGCCATGGCAGGACCAATGATCGCCCCGTCCATCCTTTCGGCCGACTTCGCCCGGCTCGCCGACGAGACCGCGGCGGTCGAGGGCGCCGACTGGCTGCACGTCGACGTCATGGACAACCATTTCGTCCCCAACCTGACGCTGGGTCTGCCGGTCGTCGAGAGCCTGCTGAAGGTCACCGACATCCCGATGGACTGCCACCTGATGATCGAGGACCCCAAGCGCTGGGCCCCGTCCTACGCTGAGGCCGGCGCCTACAACGTGACGTTCCACGCCGAGGCCACCGACGACCCGATTTCCGTCGCCCGCGACATCCGCGCGGCCGGCGCGAAGGCGGGCCTGAGCGTCAAGCCCGGCACCCCGATCGAGCCCTACCTGGAAATCCTGCGCGACTTCGACACCCTGCTGGTGATGTCGGTCGAGCCGGGTTTCGGCGGCCAGAAGTTCATCGCCGAGGTGCTGCCGAAGGTGGCGCTGGTCCGTAACCTCGTCGACTCCGGTGAGCTGACCCTGGTCGTCGAGATCGACGGCGGCATCAACGACGACACCATCGAAGCCGCGGCCGCGGCGGGCGTGGACTGCTTCGTCGCGGGCTCCGCGGTGTACAACGCGGCGGATCCGGGTGCCGCGGTGGAATCCCTGCGGCGTCAGGCCGCGGCCGCGTCACCGCATCTGGTGCTGTGACGCCGGAGGCCATCGAGACGGCCATGCGGCTGGCCATCGGCCAGGCCGACGCGGTCAAGGGCACCACCTACCCGAACCCGCCGGTCGGCGCGGTGATCCTGGACCGTGACGGCGAAGTTGCCGGTGTCGGCGGGACCCAGCCGCCGGGGGAGGCTCACGCCGAGGTCATGGCGCTGCGACGGGCCGGGACCCGGGCCGCGGGCGGCACCGCCGTGGTGACGCTCGAGCCGTGCAACCACCAGGGCCGCACCGGCCCGTGCGTGGACGCACTGCTGGACGCCGGGGTGGCGGCCGTGGTGTTCGCCGTGGCCGACCCCAATCCGGTGGCCGCGGGCGGTGCCCAGCGGCTGACCGATGCCGGCGTGACGGTGTCCTCGGGTGTCCTCGCCGACGAGGTCAGTGGCGGGCCGCTGCGCGAGTGGCTGCACCGTCAGCGCACCGGCCGGCCCCATGTGACGTGGAAGTTCGCGGCCAGTCTCGACGGCCGTAGCGCCGCCGCCGACGGCACGAGCCAGTGGATCACGGGCCCCGCGGCCCGGACCGACGTACACCGGCACCGCGCGGCGGCCGACGCCATCGTCGTCGGCACGGGGACGGTACTGGCCGATGATCCGACGCTGACCGCCCGGCTGGCCGACGGCACCCTGGCGGCCCGTCAGCCGCTGCGCGTGGTGGTCGGGGAACGCGAAATCTCGTCGGAATCCAACGTCCTCAACGACGATTCCCGCACCATGGTGATCCGGACGCACGACCCACTCGAGGTGCTGCAGGCGCTGTCGGACCGCACCGATGTGATCCTCGAGGGCGGGCCGACGCTGGCCGGCGCATTCGTCCGGGCGGGACTCGTGGACCGGATTCTGGCGTATCTGGCGCCGACGCTGCTGGGCGGACCGATCACGGCGATCGACGACGCCGGCGTACCGACCATCTCGCAGGCCCGCCGCTGGCGGTTCGACGGCGTCGAGACCGTCGGCGCCGACGTGCGGCTCAGCCTGGTTCCGAACTGATTGCTCGGGCGCTTCCAGCGAACTTTTCGCGCCGTTCGCGGCGGTTCGGCCGAGGGGCGCAGCGGTCCGAAAGGCCCGAACTGATTCCCGAAAGTGGCTGAGACGTGCGATTCACCGTCGTGCCCAATGTGAGTGGGCTCACCGCGGCCCATCTTTAGTTTTGCTAATCGTTACCACTTCGAGATCAACGGCTCGACATTCGTGCAGGAGGCCACGATTTCGCATCCGTAAAATTGAGTCCATGAACCGGATCACCTGGATCCGGCTGAAATATCGCGCTCACCGATGTCGTTAGAGCGAAGGTGATCACGAGCAAAGGATAAGAGCATGACTGCACTGCAGGACTGGCTCAGCTTCCGTCCGAGTGAAGATGGCATCAGGGACATGATGTTCCGCCGGCCCCTGCGGGCGGTGCTGAGCGTCGTCGAAGAGTTCGACGAGGCCGTGGACGTCGCGCTGGAACGCCTCGCGGCCCACGCGAACGGGTCACACCCGGACCCCGCGCCGACCCCGGCGTACATCCCGGACAACGTGGTGCTGATGCGTCCCGGCATCGAGCGCTGCTAGCCCGGACAACAGGCCAGATACAACGGAGCCGCAGAGTCGATCGACTCTGCGGCTCCGTTGTCGTTACGGCCTACGCCACCGGCGCGGGATCAACCTCGGGAGCCGTTTCGGGCTCCTCGGCCTGCTCGTGGCGACCGGCGATCAGCAGACCGGCCAGCGCGCCCACCACACACACGACGGCGGTGATCAGGAAGATCGAGCTGTACTGCATGGTGTAGGCAGTCCTGGTATTACGCGTGATCTGCTCCGCGGCCTCGGCAAGGCTGCCGCCCTTCACCGGCGGCATCGAGGCCAGCGCCTGCTGCACCTTGTACAGGCCATATGCCGTCAGTGCCGCCATACCGATGAGCATGCCGATCATGCGGGACACGACGACCGCCGCCGAGGCGATGCCGTGCTGCGCCGTCGGGACCACGCGCAGCGTCGCCGATGTCAGCGGTCCGATGACCAGACCCAAGCCAAGGCCGGCGATGATCAGGTCGGTCGGCAGCGTAGGCAGCGTCACTATCGCCAGGTCATGGCTCGCCGAGAGCACATCCATGTCCCAGTGCGACACCAGCAGGTACGCGCCCGCCGCGATGAGCAGACCGATGAAGGCGACGATCCGGTCGCCGACCCGGGTCGCGACCCAGCCGCCGACCAGGGCGCCGACGGGCAGCGCACCCAGGAACCACGCCAGCTTGAAGATCGCGTGCGCCTGGTCGATGCCGAGCACGCCACGGCTGAACAGCTCGACGTTCACCAGCGTGACCATCAGCGCCGCACCCGCGCACAGCGACGACGCCAGGCCCGCCAGGAACGGCCGGAAGTGCACGCCCACCGGATCGATCAGTTTGGTGCGGGCGAACTTCTCCCACACGAAGAACGCGACCGCGACGACCACGGCGGCGATCAGCAACGGCGGGCCGTTTTCCGGGAGCACCTGCTTGCCGTCCGGGTTGGGGTTGTACAGACCCCACGTCGCCAGTCCGAGCGCGACGGCCAGCAGCACGCCGCCGAGGACGTCGATCTTCTCCGGCGTCTCGGTTTCCACACGCGACGGCAGGCTGAAGTGGATCATCACCATGGCCGCCAGGGTCAGCGGCACGTTGATCCAGAAGACGTCCCGCCAGTCGTGCAGCAGCCACACCACGGCCACGCCGTACAGCGGGCCCAGCACGCTGCCCAGCTCCTGCGCGGCACCGATGCCGCCCAGCACCCCGGCGCGGTTGCGCGCGGCCCACAGGTCAGCGGCCAGCGCGAGCGTCACCGGCAGCAGCGCGCCACTGGCGACGCCCTGGATGGTCCGGCCGACGATCAGCTGGATCAGCGGCTCGACCATCTCGTTCGCCGGGGCGAACATGCCGGCCACCGCGGTGACGATCGAGCCGACCGCGAACAGCGCCAGGCTCGCCTGGAGCACCAGCTTGCGGCCGAACCGGTCGGAGGCCCGGCCCAGCAGCGGCATCGCCGCGATGTAGCCCAGCAGGTACCACGTGACCACGGGCGTGACCTGCTGGATCTTGTTGATCGGGATGCCGATCCCGTCCGGCGGGTCCTTCATCATGTCGGTCATGATCGTCACGACGACATAGGTGTCGAGCGCGCCGAGCAGGACCGCGAGACTGCCTGCGGCGATGGCGACGTGGCGGTTGCTACCCCCGGCCATTACTGAACGTCGGGCTTGTTGACGGTGACCGGCTTACCCCAGTCGGTCAGCGTCATCTGCAGGTTGTTGCCCGGGCTGGTCTCCAGCTGCGCCTGCGCCAGCTGGTGGTTGCCACCCTCTTCGATCCAGGCGGTGCCCGGCAGCGAGCTGGTGACCTTGAGCTGCGGGGCGATCTTGTTGACCGCCTCGGCGCTGACGGTGCCGGTGACCTTGACGGTCTTCACACCGTTGATGTCCTCGCGGCCCACGGCCTTGGCGTCGGTGAAGTTGTCCAGGATGTTGGCCAGGCCGGTCTCCGGGCGCAGGATCGCCGAGATGTCGTAGATGGCGTCGGCGGGGCCGAAGTCCGACAGCGGGCCACCGGACGACAGCGAGGCGTACAGGTGGTTGTCGTAGACGACGAACGGGGCGTCCTGGACGCCCATGCCGCCCACCGACAGGTTGGCCTTGCCCTGGCCGGCGACGGCCGGGGTCAGCGTCATGTCGCCGGTGAGCTTGGTGACCGTCAGCTTGGCGATCTTGCCGTTGACCGTCAGGACCAGGTGCACGCTCTGCTGGCCGCGGGTGGTGTCGGCGGACTGCTTGAGCAGCGCCGCGGCGTCGGGCAGCGGCGCCGAGGGGGCCTCGGACTTCGAGCATCCGGAGACCAGGAGCACCCCGGCCATCACGGTGGAGAGTAGGGAAACAAGCATGGCGGAGCGTTTGCGCGTCTGCATGTCCTGCATCGTAATAGGTGCGCCCGACTAACAAGTTGCCTCGATCGGCCCGCCGGACGCCGATGACTAGGCTGAGGTCCATGTTCACCGGCATTGTCGAAGAGCTCGGCGAGATCGTCAGCAAGGACCAACTGGCCGACGCGGCGCGGTTCGTCATCCGCGGCCCGTTGGTCACCACCGATGCCGGGCACGGTGACTCGATCGCGGTGAACGGCGTCTGCCTGACGGTTGTGGAGGTGTTGCCCGACGGCGCGTTCTCCGCCGACGTGATGGCCGAGACCCTCAACCGGTCCAGCCTCGCCGGCGTCGAGGTCGGCGGCCGGGTGAACCTGGAGCGCGCCGCGGCGATCAACAGCCGGCTCGGCGGACACATCGTGCAGGGCCACGTGGACGGCACCGGCACTGTGTTGTCGCGCACACCGTCCGAGCACTGGGAGGTCGTGCGCATCGCGCTGCCGCCGCAGCTGGCCCGGTATGTGGTCGAGAAGGGCTCGATCACGGTCGACGGGGTGTCGCTGACGGTGTCCGGCCTGGGCCGTGACGAGCAGGGCGACTGGTTCGAGATCTCTCTGATTCCAACCACGTTGCAGCTGACGACGCTGGGCCGTGCCCCGGTGGGGACCACCGTGAACCTGGAAGTCGACGTCATCGCCAAATACGTCGAGCGGCTGCTCACCCCGGCGCAGTAGCGCCCGGTCCTACCCTGTCCGCTGAGCGGACCGGCGGGAGTAAGTCGGCCGGTACCGGTGGTTCATACTGGTAGGTGATCAACATGGCCCTGATGTGGCCACGGCAAGGGTGGTGGAGATGACGAGGCTTGATTCCGTCGAGCGGGCGATTGCCGATATCGCGGCGGGCAAGGCTGTTGTCGTCATTGACGACGAAGATCGCGAGAACGAAGGCGATCTGATCTTCGCCGCGGAGAAGGCGACGCCGGAACTGGTGGCCTTCATGGTCCGCTACACCTCGGGCTACCTGTGTGTGCCGCTCGACGGCGCGATCTGCGACAAGCTGGGCCTGCTGCCGATGTACGCGGTGAACCAGGACAAGCACGGCACCGCCTACACCGTCACGGTGGACGCGAAAAAGGGTGTGGGAACCGGTATTTCGGCTTCAGACCGGGCAAAGACCATGCAGGCCTTGGCCGATCCGGATGCCGTTGCGGACGATTTCACCAAGCCCGGACACGTAGTTCCGTTGCGCGCCAAGGACGGTGGCGTACTGCGCCGCCCCGGCCACACCGAGGCCGCCGTCGACCTGGCCCGGCTGGCCGGTCTGCAGCCCGCCGGCGCGATCTGCGAGATCGTCAGCCAGAAGGACGAGGGCTCCATGGCCCAGACCGACGAGCTGCGCGTGTTCGCCGACGACCACGACCTGGCGCTGATCTCCATCGCCGACCTCATCGAGTGGCGCCGCAAGCACGAGAAGCACATCGAGCGCGTCGCCGAGGCCCGCATCCCGACCCGGCACGGCGAGTTCCGGGCCGTGGGCTACACCAGCATGTACGAGGACGTCGAGCACGTGGCGCTGGTGCGCGGCGATGTCTCCCCGGAGAACGGCGACGACGTGCTGGTGCGCGTGCACTCCGAGTGCCTGACCGGTGACGTGTTCGGCTCCCGGCGCTGCGATTGCGGCCCCCAGCTCGACGCCGCCATGGAGATGGTGGCCAACGAGGGCCGTGGCGTGGTGCTGTACATGCGCGGCCACGAGGGCCGCGGCATCGGCCTGCTGCACAAGCTGCAGGCCTACCAGCTGCAGGACGCCGGCGCCGACACCGTCGATGCCAACCTCGAGCTCGGCCTGCCCGCCGATGCCCGCGACTACGGCATCGGCGCGCAGATCCTGGTCGACCTCGGCATCCGCTCCATGCGGCTGCTGACCAACAACCCGGCCAAGCGCGTCGGCCTGGACGGCTACGGGCTGCACATCATCGAGCGCGTGCCGCTGCCCATCGGCCCCAACGCCGACAACATCCGGTACCTGATGACCAAGCGGGACCGGATGGGCCACGACCTCATCGGCCTCGACGATTTCGCCGGTGACGCAACAGACGGAGAAGGTAAATGAGTGGTGCCGGCGTGCCGGACATGCCGGCGCTCGACGCGTCCGGGATCAAGCTGGCCATCGTCGCCAGCACGTGGCACACCAAGATCTGTGACGCGCTGCTGGACGGCGCCCTCCGGGTCGCCACCGCATCGGGTATCGCCGAGCCGACCGTGGTCCGCGTGCTCGGTGCCATCGAAATCCCGGTCGTGGCACAGGAACTGGCCAAGAACCATGACGCGGTGATCGCGCTGGGCGTCGTGATCCGCGGCGGCACACCGCATTTCGACTACGTCTGTGACGCCGTCACGCAGGGTCTGACACGGGTGTCGCTCGACGAGTCGACACCGGTCGCCAACGGTGTGCTGACGGTCAACACCGAAGAGCAGGCCATCGACCGCGCCGGCCTCCCCGGCTCGGCGGAGGACAAGGGCGAGCAGGCCGCATCGGCGGCCCTTGCCACCGCGATCACCCTGCGCGACCTGCGTCGATGACGAAGGAAACCGGCAGCTGGGACCTCGAGGTCCGGCCGCAGCGCGTGAAGTACGTCGCGTACGCGGCGGCCGCCGTCATCATCGCCGTGCACGTCACGGTGGGGGCGCTGCTGAAGATCGGTGCCACCGGGGTGATCTTCCAGACCGCCGACCAGGTGTCCATGGCGCTGCTCGGGGTCATCCTGGCCGGTGCGGTGCTGCTGCCGACCCGGTCCCGGCTGCGCGTCGGGCCGGCCGGCATCGTCGTCCGTAACGTGTTGAGCGACAAGACCATTGCCTGGTCCGACATCGTCGGGGTGTCGTTCCCGCTGGGCGCCCGATGGGCGCGGGTGGACCTGCCCGACGACGAGTACGTCCCGATCATGGCCATCCAGACCGTCGACAAGGCCCGGGCCGTCGACGCGATGGACCGCCTCCGGGAGCTGGTCGCGAAATACCGCCCGGACCTCAGTTCAGCGTCAAAGACATCGTGAGTTCGTCCACCGGGCCGGTGCTTGGGGAACCCTCGGCCGGGTCGGCCGTGGCGACGAACCCGAAGGCGCGGTAGACCGCGAGCGCGGCGGCGTTGTCGCGGTGCACCCGCAGCGTCACGGTGCGCGCGCCGAGGCCGCGGCCCCAGTCGATGGCCGCGGTCAACAGGGTGCGCGCGACGCCGCGGCCGCGGACGACCGGATCGGTCCACAGCGAGTAGAGGTACACCGAGCTGGGGCTGGCCCGGTGCGCCGCGATGAGGCCCACCAGCTGGTCCTCTTGAGCAACGGCGAACTGGGCGTGCGCGCGCAGCCGCCGGCGCCACTGCGTCCCGGTGAAGCTCATCTCGTTGCGGTACTCGGCATCGTCGGTGCCCGCGGAATCGGCCAGCGCGCGCAGCCGCAGCGCCGCGAACATCCGCCAGTCGGCTTCGGTGAGCCGGATCACCCCCACCTGGGTGCTCCCTCCCATGGGATAGAATTTGCTGATAGTGACCGATTTTCGCATGCCTTCGCCGCCCGACTCCGTGGCGATCGCACCCGCCGAACTGGTCGGCCGCCTTGGTGCGTACCCGACGGTGACCGTGCCGATCTACCAGGGCCGGACCGTCGACACCCCGTGGCTCTGGCAGCACCTCGCCGAACCCGCGGACTACTTCGGGCTGACCATGCCTGCTCACGCCGATCTGGACGCCGCGCTGGCTCCGTTGTCGACCGGGCCGGGACTCATCGCCGCGACCGTCACGATCACCGACGGCTGCCGGTGCGCGGTGACGGGCACGCCGTCGCAGGTCCATGCCGCCGAGCCGGTGCGGATCGGCCGGCGGGACGGCGACTGGACCCCACCGGCCGCGACGGACGAGCTGTGGCTGCGCATGGCGGCCCGGACGACCAGCCTGGGCACCGTGGACCTGCTGCTGCGCCGGCTCGCCGAACAGGGCTGCGTGGACGGCATCGCACCTGGCCCCGACGTCACCCCGGCCGTGGTCGGCGCGCTGGTACTTGACATCGGTGCCGCGCTGGTCGGCGTCGAGAACACCGAACCGGTCTCGATCCTCGGGCCACTGCAGGCCTGCGGTCTGGTGCGCGCCCTGCCGCGGCGCGCCGCCGTGCCCGTCGACCAGGTGCGGCGCGCCTGGTGGATCTCGCCGCAATACCGCACGCACCCCGTCGCACAACTTGGCGATCACGCCGTTCCCGTTGATCCCGCCCATCCGCCGTTCCTGGAGCAACTGTGACCAAACCTTTTGTCCCACAGTCCTACAAGTCGTTCCGCATCGACGGCTACGACATCGAGGGCGGCGTCTTCCACGGGCGCTACACCATGTGCGGGGCCGACTCCGCCGACGATGTCAGCTTCGCCGAGACCATCGATTTCGGCGACACCCTGGGCGGTGGCCGGCCCGACGACCGGCTGCTGCGCCTGCTGACGCTGACCTGCTCGCTGAGCTACTACAAGGCCGCCGCGCCGCCGCAGATCGAAATCGCCTTCCCGACTTACGATTTCGAACGCGAGTATCTGCGGCAGGTGCTGGCCGGTGGCCTGGGCGAGTACGCCTACCGCAACAACCTGCCCGGCGCACTGAGCCCGGAGATCACCGGCGACCGTGCCGAGATCGGCGAGCCGCAACCCGATACCTGGAACCCCGACGCGGCGCCGCTGGTGCCGGTCGGCGGCGGCAAGGACTCGGTGGTGACCATCGAAGCGCTCGCGCCGCTGCAGCCGGTGTTGTTCAACGTCAACAAGTTCGACCCGATCGACCGGTGTGTCGAGATCAGTGGGCTGCCGCACGTGCGCGTCATGCGGACCATCGACCGCACCCTCATCGACGTCAACGCCGCCGGCGCCTACAACGGGCACATCCCGGTCACCGCGATCAACAGCATCATCGGTTTGATCGTGGCCGACGCCAACGGCCTGGGGCCGGTCGTGCTGTCCAACGAACGCTCGTCCAATGTCGGCAATGTCGAATGGATGGGCCAGGACATCAACCACCAGTGGTCCAAGAGCGTCACCTACGAGACGCTGTTGCGCGACACCCTCGCCGCGTACGGACTGAACCCGGACCGGTACTTCTCGCTGCTGCGCGGTCTGTCGGAGTCGCAGATCGCCGACCGGTTCGCCGCCAGCCCGCAGTATTTCCGCGCGTTCATCAGCTGTAACCGGCCGTTCGCGCTCGACGCCGGCCGCCGCGGCGCCACCTGGTGCGGACACTGCCCGAAGTGCCAGTTCGTCTTCGTGCTGATGGCACCGCGGCTGGGCCGCGCCGAGGTCGAGGCGATCTTCGGGCGAAACCTGTTCGAGGACACCGACAGCCGTGCCGAGTTCGAGGACATCCTCGGGGTGGGCGCGCACAAGCCGTTCGAGTGCGTCGGTGAGTACTACGAGGCCGCCGAGTCGATGCTGACGATCCTCGACGACGAGGCCTGGGCCGGGCTGCCGCTGGTCGAGCAGTTCCGCAGTGCACGGGCCGATCTGGCGCGCGTCGCCGCCGACCACGACGACAGCCCGGCGGTGCAGTACGTGCCCGAGCGTTACCGAGCCGCCCTGGACGCTCGGCCATGACGGCACAGCGCCCGCAACTCACGGGTGCCGCCGTCGGCATCTGGGGTTTCGGCAAGGAGGGCCAGTCGCTGGCCCGGACCGCGGCGGCGGCGGGCGCGGCGCGGATCGACGCCGTCGACGACGCCGGCCGGGGCACCCTGGACGCCCCGACGGACATCGCCAACCTGAACCTGTGGCGCGGCGCCGAACACCTGACCCGGCTGGCGGACTCCGACGTCGTGTTCCTCAGCCCCGGAATACCTTGGCACCAGCCAGTTTTCGCCGAGTTGCGCGCCGCCGGCGCCACACTGTCCAGTGCCGCCGACTGGTACCTGCGCCGCTACGCCGCGCAGACCGTCGGCGTCACCGGGACCAAGGGCAAGAGCACGACGGCGTCGTTCCTGTCGCACCTGCTGTGCCGGCTCGGCGCGGACGCCGTGGTGGCGGGCAACATCGGCACTCCGCTCTCGGATCTGGAGCCGGGGCCGGACGCCGTCGTGGTCGCCGAGCTGTCCAGCCAGCAGTGCGCACTGGTGACGGCGTCACCGCGGATCTCGGTGATCACCAACCTCTTCGAGGATCACCTGGACTGGCACGGCGACATCGACGCCTACCACGGCGCGAAGGCCAACATCTTCGCCTGCGGCGGCGAGGTGCTGATCACGACGCCGCAGGTGCTCGCCGCGCTCGAACGCCTCGGCATCGCGCTGCCGCCAGTGGTGCGCACCGTCGACCCGGCGGACGTGACGCGTCCCGAAGGCGACTACGTCATGGCCTACGAGCACAACGTCGTCAACGGCGCCCTGGCTGCCGCCGCGGCGGCGGAGGTGCTCGGCCGCCCGGTGACCGAAGACGAATTCCTCGGCGCGGTAACGACATTCGAGGCCCTGCCGCACCGGCTTCAGGTCGTGCGCCGTACCGGGGACGTGCGGTGGATCGACGACACCCTGGCCACCACCGGGGAGAGCGTGGTCGCCGCCCTGCGCTCGATGCGGCCCGACGACCGGGTGGCGCTCATCGTCGGTGGCATGGACCGTCAGCTCGACTACGACCAGATCGACGACTATCTGCTCTCGGGTGCACGTGACGTTCACCTCATCCAGGGGCCGACCAACGGGACCGCGATCGGCCGCCGCTTCGCCGCGGCGCAGCCCGCGTCGGTGCACCCCGTCGACAGTCTGCAGGCGGCGGTGCAGGTCGCGGCCGCCGTGCCGGGGGTGACGGCCGTGCTGCTGTCGCCGGGCGCGGCGAGTTACGACCTGTATGCGAACTACGTGGCCAAGGCCGCGGCGTTCTGCGAGCTCATCGATGCTGTCAGCCCGTCGAACTAACCTGTAACAGTGCCTGATCCATCGACGTACCGGCCTGCGCCCGGGACCATCCCGCTGGAACCGGGGGTGTACCGGTTCCGGGATCCGCACGGTCGGGTCATCTACGTCGGCAAGGCCAAGAGCCTGCGCAGCCGGCTGAACTCGTACTTCGCCGACCTGTCGGCCCTCGCGCCGCGGACCCGGCAGATGGTGACCACGGCCGGCAGCGTGGAGTGGACGGTCGTCACGACCGAAGTCGAAGCGCTGCAACTGGAATACAACTGGATCAAGGAATTCGATCCGCGGTTCAACATCCGGTACCGCGACGACAAGTCGTACCCCGTGCTGGCCGTCACCCTGGGCGAGGAGTACCCGCGGCTGTTCGTCTACCGCGGCCCGCGGCGCAAGGGCGTCCGGTACTTCGGCCCGTACTCGCACGCCTGGGCCATCCGCGAGACGCTGGATCTGCTCACCCGGGTGTTCCCGGCGCGCACCTGCTCGAACGGAGTGTTCAAGCGGCACAACCAGATCGGGCGGCCCTGTCTGTTGGGCTACATCGACAAGTGTTCGGCGCCGTGCGTCGGCCGGGTGACCGCCGCCGAGCACCGCAAGATCGTCGAGGACTTCTGCGACTTCCTGGCCGGCAAGACCGACCGGCTGGCGCGGGACATGGAACAGCAGATGGCCGAGGCCGCCGAGGAATTGGAGTTCGAGCGGGCGGCGCGGCTGCGGGACAACATCTCGGCACTCAAGCGGGCGCTGGAGAAACAGGCCGTGGTGCTCGGTGACGGTACCGACGCCGACGTGGTGGCCTTCGCCGACGACGATCTGGAAGCCGCCGTGCAGGTGTTCCACGTCCGGGGCGGCCGGGTCCGCGGTCAGCGCGGCTGGGTCATCGAGAAGTCCGGCGAGCCGGGGGAGTCCGGTGAGGACTATCTGGTGAGCCAGTTCCTCACGCAGTTCTACGGCGATCAGGCCGAACTGCGCGGCACCGGGCCGACCGACGAGACCACCAACCCGGTGCCGAAAGAGGTTCTGGTGCCGGTACTTCCGGACAACGCCGGCGAACTCGCCGACTGGCTGTCCGGCCTGCGGGGCTCGCGGGTGCAGCTGCGCGTGGCGCAGCGCGGCGACAAGCGCGCCCTCGCCGACACCGTGCAACGCAACGCGCAGGACGCGCTGGCGCAGCACAAGCTCAAGCGTGCCGGTGACTTCAACGCCAGATCGGAAGCACTGCAGAGCATTCAGGATTCGCTGGAGTTGGACGACGCGCCGCTGCGCATCGAGTGCGTCGACATCAGCCACGTGCAGGGCACCGACGTCGTGGCCTCGCTGGTGGTGTTCGAGGACGGGTTGCCGCGCAAGTCCGACTACCGGCACTACGCGATCCGCGAGGCCGCCGGCGACGGCCGGTCCGACGACGTCGCGTCCATCGCCGAGGTCACCCGCCGGCGCTTCGCGCGCCACGTCGCCGACACCCAGGTGCCCGCAGACCCCGAAACCACCGAAACCCCGGCGCGGCCAAAGCGATTCGCGTATCCACCCAACCTTTTCGTGGTCGACGGCGGCGCGCCGCAGGTCAACGCGGCGGCCGCGGTGCTCGACGAACTGGGTGTCACCGACGTGGCGGTCATCGGGCTGGCCAAACGGCTGGAAGAGGTGTGGGTGCCCGAGCAGCCGGACCCGCTGATCATGCCGCGCAACAGCGAGGGCCTGTACCTGCTGCAGCGGGTGCGTGACGAAGCCCACCGGTTCGCCATCAGCTATCACCGGAGCAAACGGTCGAAGCGGATGACGGCGTCGGTGCTCGACGCCATCCCCGGTCTCGGTGAGCACCGGCGCAAGGCCTTGGTCACCCACTTCGGCTCGGTGGCACGGTTGAAGGAGGCCGGCGTCGACGAACTGACGGCGGTGCCGGGCATCGGGGCGGCGACGGCGCAGGCGGTGGTCGATGCGCTGCGCTCTGATTCCCAGCCGGAACCGGGGGCGGCGCCGACCGATATCGGCAATGATCGGACAGGGCAGTGAGCACGCAGCACCAGCGGATGAGCAGCGGGGGATGGACGAAGTCGTGACGGACGATCAGATGGACGGTGCTGCCGGTGAGATCGACGTGGTTCTGGTCACGGGTCTGTCCGGTGCCGGGCGCGGCACCGCGGCCAAGGTGCTCGAGGATCTCGGCTGGTACGTCGCCGACAACCTGCCCCCGGAGCTGATCACCCGGATGGTCGAGCTGGGTCTGGCCGCCGGATCGCGCATCACCAAGCTGGCCGTGGTGATGGACGTGCGGTCGCGCGGCTTCACGGGCGACCTGGATTTCGTTCGCCGTGAATTGGCGACCCGCAGCGTCTTCCCGCGGGTGCTGTTCCTGGAGGCATCCGACGACATCCTGGTGCGCCGCTACGAACAGAACCGGCGCAGTCACCCGCTGCAGGGCAACCAGACACTCGCGGAAGGCATTGCCGCCGAACGGAGATTGCTGGAGTCCGTGCGTGCCACGGCCGACCTGATCATCGACACCTCGACGCTGCCGGTACCGGCGCTGCGGGCCGGCATCGAACGCGCCTTCAGTGGGGAGGCCGTCGCCGGGACGAGCGTGACGGTCGAGAGTTTCGGCTATAAATATGGTCTGCCGATGGACGCCGACACCGTGATGGATGTCCGATTCCTGCCGAATCCGCATTGGGTCGACGAGTTGCGGCCCCACACCGGGCAGCATCCGGCGGTTCGCGACTACGTGCTGGGACAAGAGGGCGCCGCCGAGTTCCTGGACACCTACCATCGGCTGCTGGGGGTTGTGATCGACGGCTATCGCAGGGAGGGGAAGCGCTACATGACCGTGGCCATCGGCTGCACCGGCGGCAAGCATCGCAGTGTGGCGATCGCCGAAGCGCTGGCCAACCGGCTGCGTGGTGGCGACCACCTGACCGTGCGCGTGCTGCACCGGGATCTGGGGCGCGAATGACGGAAGATCGGGCTCCCGCACGCATCGTGGCGCTCGGCGGCGGGCACGGCCTGTACGCGACGCTGTCCGCGGCGCGCCGGCTGACGCCGCACGTCACCGCCATCGTCACCGTCGCCGACGACGGCGGTTCGTCGGGCCGGCTGCGCTCCGAACTGGACATCGTGCCGCCGGGTGATCTGCGAATGGCGTTGGCGGCCTTGGCATCCGACAGTCCGCACGGGCAGTTGTGGGCCACCATCATCCAGCACCGCTTCAACGGCAGCGGTGCGCTGGCCGGGCATCCGATCGGCAATCTCCTGCTCGCCGGCCTCAACGAGGTACTGGCCGACCCGGTCGCCGCGCTCGACGAGCTGGGCCGGATCCTGGGGGTCAAGGGCCGCGTGCTGCCGATGTGTCCCATCGCGTTGCAGATCGAGGCCGACGTGTCGGGGCTCGAGGCCGATCCGCGGATGAGCCGCGTGATCCGTGGTCAGGTCGCGGTCGCGACGACCCCGGGCAAGGTGCGCCGGGTGCGGCTGCTGCCGGGCGATCCGCCGGCCACCCGGCAGGCCGTCGACGCCATCATGTCGGCCGACCTCGTGGTGCTCGGTCCGGGCTCGTGGTTCAGCAGTGTGATCCCGCATGTGCTGGTGCCCCAGCTGCTGGCCGCGCTGCAGGCGACCGCGGCGCGCCGGGCCCTGGTGCTCAACCTCGCCGCCGAGCCGGGGGAGACCGCCGGGTTCTCCGCCGAACGTCACGTGCACGTGCTGTCGCAGCATGCGCCGGGCCTGACGGTGCACGACATCATCGTCGACGCCGCGAGCGTCCCCAGTGAGCGGGAACGCGACCAACTGCGCCGGGCGGCGTCGTTTCTCGAGGCTCAGGTCGAGTTTGCTGACGTATCCCGACCTGGTACACCTTTACATGACCCGGCACGGCTTGCGGCTGCTCTGGAGCGGGTGCGTCTCAATGGCAGCGCACCGGCCCGGCCCGCATACGAGCCATCTACTCCCGCCGCTCGGTCGGCCGACGGATTACTCCGTCAGCAGCCGGCCCTGAAGGACCAAGAGGTGACGATTCGTGGCGATGACTTCGGAAGTGAAGGACGAACTGAGCCGGCTGGTCGTCAACTCGGTGACCGCTCGCCGGGCCGAGGTGGCGTCGCTGCTGCGGTTCGCCGGCGGCCTGCACATCGTGGCCGGACGCGTCGTCGTCGAGGCCGAGGTCGACCTGGGCAGCATCGCCCGGCGGCTGCGCAAGGACATCTACGACCTGTACGGCTACAACGCCGTCGTGCACGTGCTGTCGGCCAGCGGTATCCGCAAGAGCACCCGGTACGTGGTGCGCGTCGCGCAGGACGGTGAGGCGCTCGCGCGTCAGACCGGACTGCTCGATCTGCGTGGCCGGCCCGTGCGCGGCTTGCCGGCCCAGGTGGTCGGCGGCAGCGTCGGCGACGCCGAAGCGGCGTGGCGCGGCGCGTTCCTGGCGCACGGTTCGCTGACCGAGCCCGGTCGGTCGTCGGCGCTGGAGGTCAGTTGCCCGGGACCGGAGGCGGCGCTGGCGCTGGTCGGTGCGGCCCGGCGACTCGGGGTCAGCGCCAAGGCGCGCGAGGTCCGCGGCAGCGACCGCGTGGTGGTGCGCGACGGCGAGGCCATCGGCGCGTTGCTGACCCGCATGGGCGCCCAGGACACCCGGCTCAATTGGGAAGAGCGACGGATGCGCCGCGAGGTGCGTGCCACTGCCAACCGGCTGGCCAACTTCGACGACGCGAACCTGCGCCGGTCCGCGCGGGCGGCGGTCGCGGCCGCGGCGCGCGTCGAGCGGGCGCTCGACATCCTCGGTGACACGGTGCCCGACCACCTGTCGGCCGCGGGCCGGCTGCGCGTCGAGCACCGGCAGGCCTCGCTCGAGGAACTGGGCCGGCTGGCCGACCCGCCGATGACGAAAGATGCTGTGGCAGGCCGGATTCGGCGCCTACTGTCGATGGCCGACCGCAAGGCCAAGCTGGAAGGTATTCCGGACACCGAGTCCGCCGTCACCCCGGACCTGCTCGACGACGCCTAGCGCAAGTCCCCCTACCCGCCGGACAGGCGGCGTGCGCGACGCGCGGGGCGCGCGTCGCGTACTGCACGTGGAGTTCGTCACAGCACTAGGCTGGCTGAGGATTCACCGCATGACCTGTCCAGGATTACCGGCGAGGGAGTACAGCAGTGACTATTCGGATCGGCGTCAACGGTTTCGGGCGTATCGGACGTAACTTCTTCCGGGCCCTGGACGCGCAAAAAGCAGCGGGCAAGAACGCCGATCTGGAGATCGTCGCGGTCAACGACCTGACCTCCACCGATGCGCTGGCGCATCTGTTGAAGTTCGATTCGATCCTGGGCCGGTTGCCCTATGACGTGCGCGCGGACGGGGACACCCTGATCGTGGGTGAGACCAAGATCAAGGCGCTGGCGGTCAAGGAGGGTCCGGCGGCGCTGCCCTGGGGGGATCTGGGGGTGGACATCGTGGTGGAGTCGACCGGGATTTTCACCGACGCCGCCAAAGCGCGCGGGCATCTGGAGGCCGGGGCCAAGAAGGTGGTCATCTCGGCGCCGGCGACCGGTGAGGACATCACCATCGTGATGGGTGTCAACGACGACAAGTACGACGGCAGCCAGAACATCATCTCGAACGCCTCGTGCACGACGAACTGTCTGGGCCCGATCGCCAAAGTGCTCAATGACGAGTTCGGGATCGTGCGCGGGCTGATGACCACGATCCACGCGTACACCCAGGATCAGAACCTGCAGGACGGGCCGCACAAGGATCTGCGGCGGGCGCGGGCGGCGGCGATCAACATCGTGCCGACCTCGACCGGGGCGGCCAAGGCCATCGGGCTGGTGCTGCCCGAGCTCAAGGGCAAGTTGGACGGGTATGCGCTGCGGGTGCCGGTGCCGACCGGGTCGGTGACCGATCTGACCGCGGACCTGGGCAAGTCGGCGACGGCGGCGCAGATCAATGCGGCGATGCAGGCCGCGGCCGAAGGTCCGCTGAAGGGGATTTTGAAGTACTACGACGCGCCCATCGTGTCGTCCGATATCGTCACCGACCCGCACAGTTCACTGTTCGATGCGGGACTGACCAAGGTGATCGACAACCAAGCCAAGGTCGTGTCCTGGTATGACAACGAGTGGGGCTACTCCAACCGGATCGCCGATCTGGCCGCACTGGTCGGCAAGTCGCTGTAGACGCACGTAAGAGAAAGACAGGTATGAGCATCAAGACCCTCGATGAGCTGTTGACCGAAGGCGTAGAGGGGCGGGGCGTCCTGGTCCGCTCCGACCTGAACGTCCCGCTCGACGAGAACGGCAACATCACCGATCCGGGCCGGATCATCGCCTCGGTCCCGACGCTGGCCGCGCTGGCCGACGCCGGTGCCAAGGTCGTCATCACCGCGCACCTGGGCCGGCCCAAGGGCGGACCGGACCCCAAGTTCTCGCTCGCGCCGGTTGCCGCCGCGCTCGGAGAGAAGCTGGGCCGCCACGTCCAGCTGGCCGGTGATGTCGTCGGCACCGACGCGCTCGCCCGCGCCGAGGGTCTGACCGACGGCGACGTGCTGCTGCTGGAGAACATCCGCTTCGACCCGCGCGAGACCAGCAAGGACGACGCCGAGCGCGCGGCCCTGGCCCGTGAGCTGGCGGCGCTGGTCGAGGGTCCCGACGGCTCGCCGGGTGCATTCGTCTCCGACGGCTTCGGTGTGGTGCACCGCAAGCAGGCCTCGGTGTACGACGTCGCGAACATCCTGCCGCACTACGCCGGCACGCTGGTGGCCACCGAGGTCAAGGTGCTCGAGCAGCTGACCAGCTCGACCGAGCGACCGTATGCCGTCGTGCTCGGTGGCTCGAAGGTGTCCGACAAGCTCGCGGTCATCGAGAACCTCGCCACCAAGGCCGACAGCATCGTCATCGGCGGCGGCATGTGCTTCACCTTCCTTGCGGCCCAAGGGCTTTCGGTCGGTACCTCGCTGTTGCAGGAGGAGATGATCGACACCTGTAAGCGGCTGCTGGACACCTACGCCGACGTCATCCACCTCCCCGTCGACATCGTGGTGGCCGACAAGTTCGCCGCCGACGCCGTGCCGGAGACCGTCGCCTCCGACCGCATCCCGGACGGCAAGATGGGCCTGGACATCGGCCCCGAGTCGGTCAAGCGCTTCACCGCGCTGCTGTCCAACGCCAAGACCGTGTTCTGGAACGGCCCGATGGGTGTCTTCGAGTTCCCCGCCTTCGCCGACGGCACCCGGGGCGTCGCCGAGGCCATCATCACCGCAACGTCCAAGGGCGCGTTCAGCGTCGTGGGTGGCGGCGACTCGGCTGCCGCGGTGCGCCAGCTCGAACTCGCCGAGGACGGCTTCTCCCACATCTCGACCGGCGGCGGCGCGTCACTGGAGTACCTCGAGGGCAAGACCCTCCCGGGCATCGAAGTTCTGGGGTCGTAGACCATGGCGCGTAAGCCGCTCATCGCCGGCAACTGGAAGATGAACCTCAATCACTTCGAGGCCATCGCCCTGGTACAGAAGATCGCATTCGCCTTGCCGGACAAGTACTTCGCCAAGGTCGACGTCACCGTCCTGCCGCCGTTCACCGACCTGCGCAGCGTGCAGACCCTGGTCGACGGCGACAAGCTGCTGCTCACCTACGGCGCCCAGGACGTGTCCCAGCACGACTCCGGCGCCTACACCGGTGAGATCAGTGGCGCGTTCCTGGCCAAGCTGGGCTGCACGTTCGTCGTCGTCGGGCACTCCGAGCGCCGGACCTACCACCACGAGGACGACGCCCTGGTCGCCGCGAAGGCCAAGGCCGCGCTCAAGCACGGCCTGACCCCGATCGTGTGCATCGGCGAGGGGTTGGACGTCCGCGAGGCCGGTAACCACGTCGAGCACTGCACCAGCCAGCTCACGGGCTCGCTGGCGGGGCTGTCGGCGGACGAGATCAGCCAGGTGGTCATCGCCTATGAGCCCGTCTGGGCCATCGGCACCGGGCGCGTGGCCAGCGCCGGCGACGCGCAGGAGGTGTGCGCCGCCATCCGCTCGACCCTGGGCGAGCTGGCGTCGCCCGAGATCGCCGCGACCGTGCGCGTGCTCTACGGCGGCTCGGTCAACGCCAAGAACGTCGGCGAGTTGGTCGCCAAGCCCGACATCGACGGCGCGCTGGTCGGCGGCGCATCCCTCGACGGCGAGCAGTTCGCGACGCTGTCGGCGATCGCCGCGGGCGGTCCGCTGCCCTGACGGGCTAGTTCGCCGGCTCCAACACCATGGTGGGCAGGTTGCCCCTGTTGATGCCTCCCGGTAGCTGCCGGGTCGGCGTGGTGGTCAACGGGGCGTCTGCCGCCTTGGCCGGCGGCGCGTGGCAACCTGTCTCGGGGTCCATTCCGGGAATGCCCCCGGACTCGACACAGCACAAGTCCGGATTCCGGATGGTCTTCTTCATGCAGTTGTCGTATGCCTCGATATCCCAGGTGTCGTCGCTGGGCGCGGCGAGCGATATTGCCGGTGTCGTCAGCGCAAATGCGGCAGTCAGCAAAGCCGCGGAAGCACGTTTCACTACGGACATGTTGGCCTCCAAATGGGCCGAGTAGTGGATGTTGATGTGTCCATGGTGCGCCGTCACGGTCGCCGGTGGCGCGGAATCAGCAACGCAGTTGTGGCCATGGGGACGACGCGACGGCGGACCGCGGCCGGGCTACGGCACGTCACCCGGTAAGCTGTGGCTCATGATTTTGGCCCTGCAGATCACGTTGATCATCACCAGCGTGTTGGTTGTGTTGCTGGTGTTGCTCCACCGGGCCAAGGGTGGCGGTCTGTCGACCCTGTTCGGCGGCGGTGTGCAGTCCAGCCTGTCCGGGTCCACCGTGGTCGAGAAGAACCTCGACCGACTGACCTACTTCATCACCGGCATCTGGCTGGTGTCGATCATCGGCATCGCGCTGCAGATCAAGTACGGCGCCTAGCTTCAGACTTCCAGAACCGGCCACGCCTCTCAGGCGTGGCCGGTTCTGTTTGTTCAGCTACTGACAGCAACCGTCCAGCGGGTGCTGTGCCGGCGCTTATCCCGATGACAGGGCGCGCATAGCGCCGGCCCCTAATCTCGCCTCGTGGTGCATCTTCTTCGTATCGGCGCAGGCGCGGCGGTGCTGCTCTGCGTGGCCGGTGGTGTGGCGTCTGCCGATCCGCTGCCGGTCGCCGATGTCCGCCAGGCCGTCAACACCGAAGATGGCTGGCGCCTTGGGGTTTCGCTCACCCAGATGACCGTCAACTCGGTGCCCAACATGGCGGCGACGGCCTTCACGCGCGAAGGCTTCGTCACCGGCCGGGCCGAGGCCGCCATCGACGGGAGCGGCTCGTCGGCTGTCAACAACGGGACGTTGATCGTGGGCCTGCAGCTGGGCTGCCAGGTCGACCTCAGCGAGGGCGCCAGCGTCGGCGGCGACGCCGACATCGGAATCAACCCCGGATTCAGCGGAAACGTGCTGAATGCCATCGGTCCCTACGCCGATCTGGAGGGCAACGTCTCGGTGAACCTGCTGCCGGGCACGATCACCAACGTCGTGCTCGGCAAGAAATCGCTGAAGGGCCGCACCGGCGGCATCACCGTCCACGACGCCCACGTCAAGGTCGACGGCTGCGGCGGAGCAGTGGCCGTCCGGTTCTTCTCGACGGTGACGATCGACACCGACAAGAACGACGACAGCGTGAACGCCTACGGCGACATCCTGCAGCTATGAGCGCCGTACGAACGCCGGTGAGACGCCGGGCCGCGGTGGTCGGCGTCGTGGTCGTCTGGTTCATGGTTTCTCCGCCGGCCGCTCGTGCCGACTGCACCGGCGCGGGCGACTTCGGCGCCGGATCGGGTTGTGCCCCACCGGGTGACGGCAGCTCGTCGGCGAAGGCCTGGCCGCCGACATCGGTGGACTGGCCGCCGAACCTGGATGCGGACAGTTCCGGCGAGGGCGGCGACGGCGGCGATTCGCACCCAATTGTGTTGCCCGACGGGCAGAAACCGTCGACCACGACGTCGCGAACGAGCGGCCCGGCCACACCCACGGCGTCGTCGACGCCGATCGTCCCCGTTGGTTCCCCGTGACCGAGTCGGTCTCCGTGCTCTGCGCCAACGGCGGATGGCGTCGATACTGAAGTGATGGCCGAGGTTCCGAACGCTCCCGACACCACGCTGCTGCCGATCGGATCGGTTCAGCGCACCGAACTGGGCCGTGAGGCCACCGAACCCATGCGCGAAGACATCCGGCTGCTCGGCGCCATTCTCGGTGACACGGTGCGCGAGCAGAACGGTGACGCCGTCTTCGACCTCGTGGAGCGGGCGCGGGTCGGATCGTTCCGCGTGCGTCGTTCCGAGATCGACCGGGCGGAGCTCGCAGCGTTGTTCTCCGGCATCGACATTCATCAGGCCATCCCGGTGATCAGGGCATTCACGCATTTCGCGCTGCTGGCCAACGTCGCCGAGGACATTCACCGCGAACGGCGGCGCGCGGTGCACGTGGCAGCGGGGGAGTCGCCGCAGGACAGCAGCCTGGCCGCGACGTACCGCAAGCTGGACGAAGCCGGGGGATTGGACGGTGCCACGGTCGCCGACGCGCTGCGCGGTGCGCTGGTCTCGCCGGTGATCACCGCCCATCCCACCGAAACCCGGCGGCGCACCATCTTCGACACCCAGAACCGGATCACGGACCTGATGCGGCTGCGGTTGCACGGGCACAGCCTGACGCGCGACGACCGCGACATCGAGACCGAGCTGCGCCGGCACATCCTCACGCTGTGGCAGACGGCGCTGATCCGCTTGTCGCGGTTGAAGATTCAAGACGAGATCGCCACCGGGCTGCGTTACTACCCGGCTGCGTTCTTCGACGTCATCCCACGCGTCAACGCGGAGGTGCGCGGCGCGCTGCAGGCCCGCTGGCCGGGTGAGCCGCTGCTGGAGACGCCGATCCTGCGGCCCGGTTCATGGATCGGCGGTGACCGCGACGGCAATCCCAACGTCACCGCCGACGTGGTACGCCTGGCCACCGGCAGTGCGGCCTACACCGCATTCGACCGCTACTTCGCCGAACTCCTTGCGCTGGAACACGAATTGTCGATGTCGGCGCGGCTGGTCCGCGTCAGCGATGCGCTGCAGGAGTTGGCCGACCAGCATCCCGAACCGGCCCACGCCGACGAACCGTACCGCCAGGCGCTGCACGTGCTGCGCGGGCGCCTGACGGCCACCGCCGCCGAGATTCTCGACCGGCAGCCCGAGCACGAGCTGGACCTCGGCCTGCCGCCGTACGCCACGCCCGCCGAACTGCTCGCCGACCTGGACGTCATCGACGCCTCGTTGCGCGCCGGCGGCACCAGCGTGCTGGCCGACGACCGGCTGGCCCGGTTGCGAGAGTCGGTGCGCGTCTTCGGGTTCCATCTGTGTGGCCTGGACTTGCGCCAGAACTCCGAAGTGCACGAGCAGGTGGTGGCTGAGCTGTTGGCCTGGGCCGGTGTGCACCCCGACTACGCCTCGCTGCCGGAGGACGAGCGGGTCGCCGTCCTGGTCGAGGAGCTGTCCACGCGGCGGCCGCTGGTGGGGCGCGACGCCCAGCTGTCGGAACTGGCGCGCAAGGAACTGGACATCGTCGCGGCGGCTGCCCGGGCCGTCGAGGTGTTCGGGTCCGAGGCCGTCCCCAACTACATCATCTCGATGTGTCAGTCGGTATCCGATCTCCTCGAGGCGGGAGTGCTGCTCAAAGAGGCCGGCCTGCTCGATGCCGCGGGGCCCGAGCCGTACAGCCCGGTCGGCATCGTGCCCTTGTTCGAGACCATTGACGACCTGCAACGCGGGTCGGCCATTCTGGAAGCGGCCCTTGCCATTCCGCTGTACCGGTCGATCGTCACCGCCCGCGGCGACCACCAGGAGGTCATGCTCGGCTACTCCGACTCCAACAAGGACGGCGGGTACCTGGCGGCCAACTGGGCGCTGTACCGCGCCGAGCTCGATCTCGTGGAATCGGCGCGCAAGACCGGAATCCGGCTGCGGCTGTTCCATGGCCGCGGCGGCACCGTCGGCCGCGGTGGTGGCCCGAGCTACGACGCGATCCTCGCCCAGCCGCCCGGTGCGGTCCGGGGCTCGCTGCGGATCACCGAGCAGGGTGAGGTGATCGCCGCCAAGTACGCCGAACCGCATGCCGCACATCGGAATCTGGAGACCCTGCTGGCCGCGACCCTCGAATCGACCCTGCTCGACGTCGAAGGGCTCGGCGACGCCGCGGCACCCGCTTACGACGTGCTCGACGATCTCGCCGCCCGCGCGCAACGGGCCTACAGCGAATTGGTGCACGAGACACCGGGATTCGTCGAGTACTTCAAGGCGTCGACGCCCGTCAGCGAGATCGGTGCGCTCAACATCGGCAGCCGCCCGACGTCCCGCAAGCCGACCACGTCGATCGCCGATCTGCGGGCCATCCCGTGGGTGCTGGCCTGGAGCCAGTCGCGCGTCATGCTGCCCGGCTGGTACGGCACCGGGACCGCGTTCGAGGAATTCATCGACAACACCGACGGCGGCCTCGAGGTGCTGCAGGACCTGTACGCGAAGTGGCCGTTCTTCCGGACCGTGCTGTCCAACATGGCGCAGGTGCTCGCCAAGTCGGATCTGGGCCTGGCGGCGCGGTATTCGGAGCTCGTGGACGACGAGGCCCTGCGCCACCGGGTGTTCGACAAGATCGCTGCCGAACATGAGCGGACCATCCGGATGCACGCCCTGATCACCGGCCACGACGACCTGCTCGCCGACAACCCGGCCCTCGCACGGTCGGTGTTCAACCGGTTCCCGTACCTGGAGCCGCTCAACCACCTCCAGGTCGAGCTGCTGCGCCGCTACCGCTCGGGCGACGACGCCGAACTCGTGCAGCGCGGCATTCTCCTGACCATGAGTGGGTTGGCCACCGCGCTGCGCAACAGCGGGTAGCGGCGATTTTGGCCCGCCGTTAGACGAACGGCGTCGAGCCGTGGTGGGCGGCGCGCGCCGGCCGGCTTGCCCGGCTTTTGACAAGCAGGAGAACGCTCTTTTTCATCAACATCGCCCCGAGGGCGATGAGTAAGACGATGGCTGCGATCGCGACGACGACGATCAAAGCCTGGGTGCTGATGATCATGCTGGCTTCTTGGAGTGGTTGAGTAGGATACCTAGGTGTAGGTCGATCGGACTTGAGCCATGGTTGTCACGAACTGGGCTGGGGCACAACACAGTTCGTGACCTTCGGATTGACACCCAGGTAGTTCAGTGGTCCTGCGATCACGGTGACCGCGATGGTCCCCACGCTGGCGCAGTTCTGTTCGGCGTGGGTGAAGAAGCCGCGTTGGCCGGTGGCGAAGGCGCCGATGACCAGCCATACGACTACCAATAGCCCTGCGTATCGCATGATGTTTCTCCTCTGACATTCGGCCGGGTGGCTGCGGGGAGTTGCATCACTTGGCAGCGGTAAGTGATTGCGCCGTGCCCACGCCGCGGTGAATCACGTCTCGGCGAGACGTGTTGCCGGCCAGTGCTAGTAGTAGTGGCGGCGGCCGAATGCGGGGCGTCCCATCCGTCCCATGGCCATCAGTACCAAGCCGATGACGAGAAGGACGACTCCGATGGGCACCAGGGGCAGGTTGGTGTTGAGCAGCATGCCGGCGATGATGAGGACGATTCCGGCGACGATCATGGCGTCTACCTCGTTTCGATGCCGATGTGGTTGGGGGATAGCTGGTTAGGGTTTGAAAGCGTTTTTGATGTTGGAGCCGGCCTGTTTGGCGTTGCCTTTGAACTGATCGACCCGGCCTTCGGTGCGCAACCGGGTGTTGCCGGTGCTCTGGCCGATGAACTTCTTCAAGGCGCCTTTGGCGGCCTCGGCCTTGTTGGCCATGGTCCTGGTGATGCTCATTGGCTGTCGCCTTCCTTCTTTTGGTTACGCCGCGACTGCGGCTGACGCTTGTGATCGCAGGCGGGTGTTACCGCGGCCTGTAGGCATGCGCGGTGCCCGCAGGTCGCAGACCGCGCGTCCAGCGCTGGAGCAAGGGAAACCTGCTGTGCCCCGAGGTCGTTCGCTGGCGCTTCACCGGTGATCCGGTGGTGGTGTCGGCTGGCTGATGCTCGAGCCGTTGATCGCGCTCCTGGTTGAGCAACGCCGTTTCACGTTGCGAATCCTTGAGCTGGTGTCGGGCATCTCGCCCGCGCCCAGCGGTACGCTGTGCGCCTGCCAGCAACACGGCAAGACCCAGCATCGCCACTGCGCCGACCGCGATCCCGGCCAGGAACACCGCGCCGGTCGACCCTGTGACGTGATAGCCCAGGAGCGAGAAGTTCTCGGTCAGCGGGTGGGCGGCTCCCGAGTTGGTGAGCACGCCGGCGAATCCTGCGATCATCGCCATGAGCAGTACGACTAGTCCAATGATGACGATCATGGTGGCACCTCTAATACTGCTAGAAGTCCAGTACACGCCCCATTTTCCCTGCTGTCAACAGTGTAGAGCTACAGCATCGACCTACATTGTCGCGAAGGGCTGACCGGCCTCTTCGGTGATGCGGTAGCGGGCGCGAGGGTGGAAGTGCAGACCGCGGCGGCGAGCGTCGGCAACAGCGACCAGTTCATCTCCGAGAACTGCGGCGCAACGAGCGGTTCGTGGCGCGCCGCACCCCATTTGCCGGCGGCGCAGTTCGTCAGCCGACCGGGTGCTCGGCGATGGTGGGACGCTGTGAAACGCCCAATCAATTTGCGGGACTGTCACTTTCGCTGTCACCTTCGCCTTCGGCGGGGTAGAGCTGCGGGTGCCAGTATTGGTTGGTTCTTGGTTGGTCGACGTCGAGTAGTTGTGGTGGGGTCCAGTGGGCTCTGCCGTTTTTCATGGTGGTGGTCCAGCCGCCGGTGTCGGCGAGGCGGTTGTCGCAGCCGCACGCCAAGGCGAGATTGGTGATGTCGGTGGGTCCGTCGTCACGCCAGTCGGTATTCACGTGGTGAGCTTGGGAGCGCGAGGCGGGGGCGGTGCAGTTGGGGCGGGTGCAGCCGCGGTCGCGGCCGAACAGTGCCAGCCGCTGTCCCAGTGATGCGGTGCGGCGGCTGCGGCCCAGGTACAGGGGGACGTTGGTGTGCTTGTCGAACACGAGCAGATACGGTTGGGCGCTGCGGGCGGCCATCCGGATCAGGTCAGGGATGGGCAGTTTGGAGCCGGTGTGGGTGAGGGCCAGCCCGGTACCGTGTTCGAGTTCTTGCAGGGTGGTGGTGACCACGATGGTGACGGGTATGCCGTTGTGATGGCCGAGGTCGGTGCCGAGGGTGATCCGGCCCATTGCGGTGAGGGCGTCGTGGTTGCGTTGTTCGGCGCTGCGGGTGTCGTTGTCGATCTGGGCCTGAGTGGGTGTGCCCGACTGACATGGTGTGGGGTCGGCGGGGTTGCACATGCCGGGGGCGCCGAGTTTGGCCTGGACTGCTTCGAGGGTGGCGCGCGCTTCGGGGTCGAGCCAGCCCTGCACCTTGGACATTCCGTCGGGTTGCTGCTTGCCGATTCGGAAGCTGCGTTTGCGGGCGCGTTCGGCGTCATCGGGTAGTGGCCCGTCCTGGTCGAGCAGGTACAACTGCAGATCGGCGGCCGCTTTGAGTTCTTCGGGGGTTTGACCTGCGGCGGCGTTGGTGATCAGCGTTTCTTCGCATTGGCTGCGGGTGGTGGTGTCCACCCAGGCGGGCAGGTTCTTGACGAACGTGTTCATGATCGCGATGTGTTCGGCGCCGATCGCGCCCGCGGCTTGGGCTGCGGCGATGTGTTCGTACGCCGGTGCCAGCGTCTCGCCGGTGACAGCGGTGCGTGGGCCCAGATCGGCCATGTCGCGGACGCGTCGCCGGGCCTCATCTGCGGAGATGTGAAGGCGGATGGTCAGGGCGTCGGCCCAACTCTTCGCTCCGATCTCGCGCGGCGTGGTTTGCCCTTGAAGGCCCGCCAGAAGTGCGTGGTCGGCGACCGGCATGCGGCGCGCGAGCACTTCCCGGCGCGACAGCAGTTCGAGTTGATCAGTGACCGATAGGCCGCTGTAGTCGAACTCGTTGATCTCGGTGACCGCATTCTCCAGCGCCGCATGAGCGGCGAAGACGGTGGCGCGGTCCGTGGCCATATTCGAACACTAGTGCGAAGCGCCGACAAGAACCTGCGGGAAATGTGGCGCTAGTTACCTACTGTGACCAGGGAAAACAAAGTGACCAGAGTTTTTTGGGCGGTGCGCGGATGGCAGTGGAAATCGTGGCCTAACGGCGCCTTGGGATGCCGTTGGGTAGGCAGCAGGTGCGCTACGGAGCCCAACCGCGAACTGACTTCAGCACGCCACGCACGGCACTCTCGGTGAGCGCGATGGGCGACAGCACTGTCTCGGCGACGCCGACGATTGCCTCGACACGCGTCACGATCGCCTCCATCCGATCGACGACCCCAAAAATGCGGGGCGCGAGTTCGTCGATCTGGGTGATGGTCTCGTTGAACCGCGACATCGTCGCGTCGAGATTGTCGGTCAGCCCGCTGAGGGTGGCCAGCGTGCCTTCCATGTCGACGAGCAATGCATCGACCTGGGAGACGGTGACATCGGCGTTCAGCGCCGCCTGCGTGAGCGTCCGGATCCGGCCGCCGACCGGACGGGTCCGCCCATCGCCTTTGTCGACCATGGCTACAGCTTCGCCGCCGCGGCCGCGTCGAGCAACCACACCGTCGCCTCGGTGCCGATGGCGCCGGCTGCTGGAATGTCTTCTGGCGCAGCGCCACCGACGGCGGCCGCGACCGCGTCGGCCTTCTCGGCACCGGCCACGACCAGCCACACCTCACGGGCGCGGCGGACTGCGGGCAGCGTCAGGGTGATCCGCCGCGGCGGTGGCTTGGGGGAGTCGGTGACAGCGACGACGTACCGTGCCGTCTCGCGCACCGCGTCGGTGTGCGGGAACAGCGAATTGATGTGGCCCTCGCCGCCCATGCCCAACAGGTGCACGTCGAATTCCGGTGTCGGCGAACCATTCCCGGCCACCTCGGCCAGCTCGCGCGCGTAGGCGGTGGCCGCGGCGTCGATGTCGTCGCCGAACTCGCCATCGCTGGCGGCCATCGCATGCACGTTCTCCGTCGGAATGGCAACAGAATTCAGCAACGCCTCGCGCGCCTGCTTGCTGTTCCGGTCCGCGTCGTCGGCCGGCACGAAACGGTCGTCACCCCAGAACAGGTGCACCTTGGCCCAGTCGATCGGATGCCCGCCGACATGCTTGAGCAACTTGATGCCGGTTCCGCCGCCGGTCAGCACGATGTACGCCACGCCGCGGGCCTCGATGGCGCCGTTGATGGCCGTCACGAGGCGATCGCCGACCGCGGTCACCAGAGCGTCTGCGTCGGAATACTTTTCGATGATCTGTTCAGACATAAACGACCTTGTCCAGGCCCACCAGGGCGCGATGGTAGATCTCGTCGGCATCGAGCCGGCGCATCTCTTCGGCGAGGCAGTCGCGAGCTTCCCTGCGCGCCAGCGGAATGTGGGCCTCCGGTCGGCCGGTGCGGGTGAGCGACGCGGTGACACCGGTCTGCGGGCGGCTCAGCGTGATGGTCTCGCTCGGCCGGGTCAGCACGACTTTGAGATCGCCGACTGCACGTGTCACAGGACCGTCGATGCAGGCCGCCAGCCAGCCGGCCAAGATGTCCAGGGCCGGTTCGTCTTTCAGCCCCGACACCAATGCTTCGGTGATCGGTTCATACGGTGCCTGATCCAGCGCGGCGGCGAGCAGCGCCCGCCAGTAGGTCACCCGGCTCCAGGCCAGATCGGTGTCCCCGGACGTGTAGCCGGCCAGTCGGCTCTTGATGCACGCCAGCGGGTCTTCGCCGTTGGTGGCGTCGGTGATCCGGCGGATGGCCAGCTTGCCCAACGGGTCGGCCGCCGGCACCGCCGGTGCCACATCGGGCCACCAGGTGACCACCGGGGTATCCGGAAGCAGGAATGGCGTCACCACGCTGCTGGCGTGGCCGGCCAGCGGCCCCGAAAGGCGAAGCACCACAACCTCATTGGCGCCGGCATCGCGGCCCACCCGGAGTTGGGCGTCCAGGCGGGCCTCGGTGGCAAGGCGGTCACCCGGGATCACCACGATGACGCGGCACGGGTGTTCGCGGCTGGCGGTGTTGGCCGCGTCGATAGCCTCTTCCAGCATGGCTTCGGTGTCAGGTGCCACCACCAGGGTCAGCACCCGCCCGAGGGTGATGGCGCCGCCCTCTTCGCGCAGGGCGACGATCTTCTTGTTGATCGCACCGGTATCGGTGTCGGGCAGTTCGAGAATCACGGCCGCCTCCATTCGCGGCCGGTACGCCGCAACATCTCGAACGCCGAATCCGGCCCCCATGTGCCTGCTTCGTAGGCCTCGGGCCGGCCGCCGGCGCGGTCCTGCGCCGCCCAATGTTCGAGCGCGGGATCCAATATCTTCCAGGACAATTCGACTTCGGCGTTGACCGGGAACAGCGACGGTTCGCCGAGCAGGACATCGAGGATCAGTCGTTCGTAGGCTTCGGGGGAGTCCTCGGCGAACGCCGAACCGTACGAGAAGTCCATGCTGACGTCGCGCACCTCCATGAGATGCCCGGGCACCTTCGAACCGAACCGCAGGGTGATGCCTTCGTCGGGCTGCACCCGGATCACCAATGCGTTCTGCCCGAGCTCGTCGGTCATCGTCGCATCGAACGGCAGGTGCGGGGCCCGCTTGAACACCAGCGCGATCTCGGTGACCCTGCGCCCCAACCGTTTTCCGGTGCGCAGGTAGAACGGCACCCCGGCCCACCGTCGGGTGTCCACCTCGACGGTGATCGCGGCGTATGTCTCGGTGGTGGACGTCTTCGAGAAGCCTTCCTCATCGAGCAGCCCGACGACCTTCTGCCCGCCCTGCCAGCCGGCGGCGTACTGACCGCGTGCCGTGGTCTCGTCCAGCGGCTCGGCCAGGTGCGTCGCCGACAGCACCTTGATCTTCTCGGCTTGCAGTTCATGCGGCGAGAAGTTGACCGGCTCCTCCAGCGCCGTCAGCGCGAGCAGCTGCAGGAGGTGGTTCTGAATGACGTCGCGGGCAGCGCCCACCCCGTCGTAGTAACCGCCGCGGCCACCGAGCCCGATGTCTTCGGCCATGGTGATCTGCACACTGTCGACGTAATGGGCGTTCCACACCGGCTCGAACAACTCGTTGGCGAACCGCAGGGCCAGGATGTTCTGGACGGTCTCCTTGCCCAGGTAGTGGTCGATGCGGAACACCGACGACTCCGGGAACACACTGTTGACGACCCCGTTGAGCGCTTCGGCGCTGGCCAGGTCGTGACCGAACGGCTTCTCGATGACCACCCGGCTCCAGGACCCGTCCGACTTGTTGGCCAGGCCGGACGTCGACAGCTGCTCGCACACCTGCGGGAACGCGTTCGGCGGAATCGACAGGTAGAACGCGTGATTGCCGCCGGTGCCGCGTTCCTCGTCGAGCTTGTGCAACGTGTCACGCAGCCGTTGGAACGCCGCGTCGTCGTCGAACGTGCCCTGCACGAACCGGAATCCCTCGGCCAGTCGATCCCAGACCTCCTGCCGGAACGGTGTCCGAGCATGTTGTTTGACGGCGTCGTAGACGACCTTGCCGAAATCCTCGTCGGCCCAGTCTCGCCGGGCGAACCCGACCAAGGCGAACGACGGCGGCAAGAGACCCCGGTTGGCGAGGTCGTAGATCGCCGGCATGAGCTTCTTCCGGGCGAGATCGCCTGTGACACCGAAGATCACGACCGCGCACGGGCCGGCGATGCGGGGCATGCGCTTGTCACGCTTGTCCCGCAGCGGGTTCACCCAGTCCGTCGGCCGCCCGCTGCTGTCGCTCATTTCAGCGCGTCGAGCTGACCCTGAGTGGCCTCGAGCAGCTCGGCCCAGGACTTCTCGAACTTCTCCACGCCCTCGACCTCGAGGAGGTTGAACACGTCGTCCAGGTCGATGCCGACGGCCGAGAGCTCGTCGAACACGGCCTGCGCCGCGGCCGCCGTGCCGGAGATGGTGTCTCCGGTGATCTGACCGTGGTCGGCGACCGCCTCCAGCGTCTTCTCGGGCATGGTGTTGACCGTGTTGGCGGCCACCAGCTCGGTGACGTACAACGTGTCCGGGTAGTCCGGGTTCTTCACGCCGGTCGACGCCCACAGCGGACGCTGCACGCGAGCGCCCTCGGCCTTGAGGTTCGCGAACTGCGGTCCGCCGAAGACCTGCTCGTAGGCCGCGTAGGCCAGCCGGGCGTTGGCGACGCCGGCCTTGCCGCGCAGACCCAGCGCCGAGCCGCCGATCTTCTCCAGCCGCGCGTCGATCTCGGTGTCCACGCGGGACACGAAGAACGAAGCGACGGAATGGATCTTGGACAGGTCGTGGCCGGCTTCGCGGGCCTTCTCGAGCCCGGTCAGGTAGGCGTCCATCACCGCGCGGTGCCGCTCGACCGAGAAGATGAGGGTGACGTTGACCGAGATGCCCTCGGCGATGACCGCGGTGATCGCCGGCAGGCCCGCCAGCGTCGCCGGAATCTTGATCAGCAGGTTGGGCCGGTCGACGATCTTCCACAGCTCGATCGCCTGCAGGATCGTCTTGTCGGTGTCGTGCGCCAGCCGCGGGTCCACCTCGATGGACACTCGGCCGTCGACCCCGCCGGAGGCCTCGTACACCTTGGCCAGCACGTCGCACGCGTTGCGGACGTCATCGGTGGTGACGGTGCGGATGGTGGCGTCCACGTCGGCGCCACGCGCTGCCAGCTCGTGCACCTGCTCGTCGTAGGCCGTGCCCTTCGACAGCGCGGCCTGGAAGATCGACGGGTTGGTGGTGACGCCCACGACGCTGCGGGTGTTGATCAACTCGGTGAGGTTCCCCGACTGCAGCCGCTCACGCGACAGGTCGTCGAGCCACACGGAGACACCGGCGGCGCTCAGCGCCGCGAGGTTCGGGTTCTGAGTCATGAGGGTGCTCTTTTCTGAATTGGTTGTCAGTTGTCCAACGAGCGTTCTGCGGCGGCGACGACGGCCTCAGCGGTGAAGCCGAACTCCCGGAACAGGGTCTTGTCGTCGGCCGATGCGCCGTAGTGCTCGATCGAGACGATCTCGCCGGTGTCACCGACCAGCTTGTGCCAAGGCTGCGCGATGCCGGCCTCGACCGCAACACGTGCCGAGACGTCCGGCGGCAGCACCGCGTCGCGGTACTCCTTGGGCTGCGCCTCGAACCATTCCAGACACGGCATCGATACCACATAGGCGACGATGTCCTTGTCCGCCAACAGCTTCTGTGCCTCGACGGCCAGCTGTACCTCGGAGCCGGTCGCGATGATGATGACGTCGGCGTCGTCGGCCGGGTTGCCGCCGCCGAGCACGTAGCCGCCCTTGGCAGCGCCTTCCGAAGAAGTGCCCTCGAGGACGGGTACCCCTTGACGGGTCAGGATGAAACCGGTCGGGTTGTTGCCGTGGGTGCGCTGCAGGATGGTGCGCCAGGTGTACGCGGTCTCGTTCGGGTCGGCGGGACGAACCACCGACAGGTTCGGGATCGCGCGCAGCGCGGCCAGGTGCTCGATCGGCTGGTGCGTCGGGCCGTCCTCGCCCAGACCGATGGAGTCGTGGGTCCAGATGTAGATCGGGTCGATGTTCATCAGCGCGGCCAACCGCACCGCCGGACGCATGTAGTCGGCGAACTGCAGGAACGTGCCCGCAAACGGACGCGTCGGGCCGTGCAGCACGATGCCGTTGAGGATCGAGCCCATCGCGTGCTCGCGGATGCCGAAGTGCAGCACGCGGCCGTACCAGTCGGCGGTGTAGTCCTCGGTCGAGATCGACGGCGGGCCGAACGACTTCACCCCGTTGATGGTGGTGTTGTTGCTGCCCGCGAGATCGGCTGAGCCACCCCACAATTCGGGCAGCTTGCCGGCCACGTCGTTGAGCACCTTGCCGAACGCGGCACGCGTCGCGACGGCCTTGCTGCCCGGCTCCCAGTACGTCAGGTCGGCGTCCCAGCCCTCGGGCAGTTCGCCGGCCTCCAGGCGGTCCAGCAGCTTCTTGCGCTCGGGCTCCTTGGCGGCCCAGGCGTCGAACGCGACCTGCCACTCGTCGTGCGCCTTCTTGCCGCGGGCGACCAGCTCACGGGTGTGGTCGATGACCTCGGGCTTCACCTCGAAGCTCTTGTCCGGATCGAAGCCCAGCACCTTCTTCGTGGCGGCGACCTCGTCGGCGCCCAGCGCCGAACCGTGCACCCCGCCGGTGTTCATCTTGGTGGGGGCCGGGTAGCCGATGATGGTGCGCACCGAGATGAACGACGGCCGGTCGGTCACGGCGCGTGCGGCGGCCAGCGCCTCCTCGATCGCGACGACGTTCTCGCCGCCCTCTACCTCCTGGACGTGCCAGCCGTAGGCGCGGTAGCGGGCGCAGGTGTCCTCGGACAGCGCGATGTTGGTGTCGTGCTCGATGGAGATCTTGTTATTGTCCCACAGCACGATCAGATTGCCGAGCTGCTGGGTGCCGGCGAGCGACGACGCCTCGCTCGTCACGCCCTCTTCGATGTCGCCGTCCGAGGCGATCACGTAGATGAAGTGGTCGAACGGGCTCTCACCGGGAGCGGCATCGGGGTCGAACAGGCCGCGCTCGTAGCGGGCCGCCATCGCCATACCGACCGACGAGGCCAGGCCCTGGCCCAGGGGACCGGTGGTGATCTCCACGCCCTTGGTGTGGCCGTACTCGGGGTGGCCGGGGGTCAGCGAGCCCCAGGTGCGCAGCGCCTCGATGTCGGCCAGCTCGAGGCCGAAGCCGCCCAGGTACAGCTGCAGGTACAGCGTCAGGCTGGAATGCCCACACGACAGGACGAAGCGGTCACGGCCGATCCAGTGGGTGTCGGACGGGTCGTGGCGCATCTGGCGCTGGAACAGGGTGTAGGCCAACGGGGCCAGGCTCATGGCGGTTCCGGGGTGGCCGTTTCCGACCTTCTGAACCGCATCCGCGGCCAGCACGCGCACGGTGTCGACGGCGGCCGAGTCCAGCTCGGTCCAGTCGTCCGGGTGGTGCGGGCGGGTGAGTTCGGAAATCTCTTCGACTGTGGTCACGGGCGCACTCCTACTGAGGGACGTCTCGGGCTCGGCAAATCGCAAGCGAGCTGCATGACTACCCTAATGCGCGCCGCTGGTGTGGTGCAGACCGCTTCACCTTTGGCCTGTCCGTGATTGGGTTTCCGTTCACCTGAATGCACCCTGCGGTGTGGAGCACTCAGGTGCGCGGTCTACCATCGTCTGTAGTAGAGGCTGCGCGGCCGTGACTTCCGAGGAGATATCTGCGTGAGCATTCGCGAGCGCCGTTCCGTCCACGGGGCACACGGTTTCGGTCCCGGAGCTGCGGCGTCTGACGAGCACGACGCTGCTTCGGGGACCAAGTCGCCGCACCGCGTTCGGGACACGTTGCTGGCCTACGTCGCCCTCACCAAGCCGCGTGTCATCGAGTTGCTGCTGGTGACGACAATCCCGGCCATGCTGCTGGCGCACCGCTTCGACGTGGTGGCCAGCCAAGGTCCCATCAAGCCGCTGTTGATCCTCAACACCCTGGTCGGCGGGCTGCTCGCGGCGGCCGGCGCCAACACGCTGAACTGTGTCGCCGACGCCGACATCGACAAGGTGATGAAGCGCACCGCCCGCCGGCCGTTGGCCCGCGCGACGGTGCCCACCCGGAACGCGCTGATCTTCGGCCTGGTGCTCACCGTCACGTCGTTCCTGTGGCTGTGGCGCAGTTCGAACCTGCTGTCGGGCCTCCTGGCGCTGGCGACCATCGCCTTCTACGTCTTCGTCTATACGCTGCTGCTGAAGCGCCGCACGTCGCAGAACGTGGTGTGGGGCGGCGCGGCCGGCTGCATGCCCGTGATGATCGGCTGGTCGGCGGTGACCGGAACCATCCAGTGGCCCGCGCTGGTGATGTTCCTGATCATCTTCTTCTGGACACCGCCGCACACCTGGGCGCTGGCCATGCGCTACAAGGAGGACTACGAGGCGGCCGGCGTGCCGATGCTGCCCGTGGTCGCCACCGAGCGCCAGGTCACCAAGCAGATCCTGATCTACACCTGGGCGACGGTGCTGACGACGCTCGCGCTGGCGTTCGCCACCGGCTGGCTGTACGCGGCGGTGGCGCTGGTCGCCGGCGTCTGGTTCCTGGTGATGGCACACCAGCTGTACTCGGGCGTGAAGCGCGGCGAGCCGGTGAAGCCGCTGCGGCTGTTCCTGCAGTCGAACAACTACCTCGCCGTCGTGTTCTGCGCGCTGGCGGTCGACTCGGCGCTCGCGCTGCCGATGGTCTTCGGCCACTGACGGACCCGCTAGTTTTGGGGCATGCCCAAACTGGTGAGCCCCGACAACTTCGCCCGCGCCGAATCGGATCTGTACTTCTCCGGCATCGTCAACGACGGCGGCGTCGGTGGCTTTCGGCATCACCGTGAACTGAGTTCGATCGATCACCAGGTGGTCATCCGGCAGAACCGCGACACCCTATACTCGGCCGCGGTGTTCGACCTCGACGCCGGACCGGTCACTGTCACCCTGCCCGATAGCGCGGGCCGGTTCATGTCGCTCCAGGTCATCAACGAGGACCACTACACGACCCAGGTCGCCTATGCCCCGGCGACGGTGCACCTGACGCGCGCGGCCGTCGGTACCCGTTACGTGGCGGTGGCCGTCCGCACGTTGGTCGATCCCAACGATGCGGCTGATCTGGCCGCCGTACACGCGCTGCAGGACGCCATCACCGTCGCACAGGAGGCGCCGGGGAGCTTTGCGGTACCCGACTGGGACCCGGTCAGCCAGAAGACCGTCCGCGACGCGCTCGTCACGCTGGCCACCACACTGCCGGACACCAAGGGCATGTTCGGCACCGCGGCCGACACCGACCCGGTGCGGCATCTGATCGGCTCGGCCAACGCCTGGGGCGGCAATCCCGAGCGCGACGCGTTCTACCTGACCGTGGTGCCCGCGCAGAACGACGGCACCACGGTGCACCGGTTGACCGTCAAAGACGTTCCGGTGGACGGCTTCTGGTCGGTGACGGTCTACAACAAGGACGGCTACTTCACCGCCAACGAGCAGAATGCCTACTCGGTGAACAACATCACTGCCGTCAAGGCCGCCGACGGTTCGACGACCATCCAGTTCGGTGGCGCGGGTGCTGAAAATCTGCTGCCGATCACCCCGGGCTGGAACTACACCGTGCGGCTGTACCGTCCGCGGCCCGAGATTCTCGACGGCAGCTGGACGTTCCCGGTGGCCGAACCCGCCTAAGGCACCAGCACCACAGAGCCGACGGTCAGCCGGGCCTGCAGGTCGGCGTGTGCGCGGGCGGCATCGGCCAGCGGGTAGCGCTGGCTGATCGTCACGTTGAGGGTGCCGTCGGAGATGGCCTGCAGCAGTTCGCCTGCCCGCCAGGAGAACTCGTCGGTGTTGCGGGTGTAATGCGCGAGCGTCGGCCGGGTCAGGAACAGGGATCCGCCACTGTTGAGGCGCTGTGGATCGATCGGCGGCACCGGGCCGCTGGAGGCGCCGAACAGGGCCAAGGTGCCCCGTACCGCGAGGCTGGCCAGGCTCGCCTCGAACGTGGAGGCGCCGACTCCGTCGTACACCGCGGCGACGCCGTTGCCGTCGGTGAGTTCACGGATTTTGGCGCCGAACTCGGCGGGATCGTCGGGATAGTCCAACACCTCGATGGCGCCGGCCTGCCGCGAGAGCGCAGCCTTGTCGCTGTTGGAGACCGTGGTGATGACGCGCACCGCCATGCTGGTGGCCCACTGGGTCAGGATCAGCCCGACGCCGCCGGCGCCGGCGTGCAGCAGCACCGTGTCGCCCTGCTGCACCGGGTAGGTCGACTTGATCAGGTAGTGCGCCGTCATGCCTTTGAGCAGTGCCGCGGCGGCCACCTCGGGGTCCACGCCCTCCGGGACGTAGGCCACGTAATCGGCTGGGGCGACGCAGTATTCGGAGTAGGTGGCGTCGGCCGCGGCGGTGACCACCCGGTCGCCGACGGCGAGCGCCGCCACGTCATCGCCGACCGCGGTGATGGTGCCGCAGACCTCGGTGCCGGGGATGTATGGCACTTCGCGCTGATACAGGCCGGAGCGGAAGTACGTGTCGATGAAGTTGACGCCGATGGCCTCGGCCTTGATCAGGACCTCGCCCGGACCCGGCGTGGGCTCGGGGCGTTCGACGAAGGACAGGACTTCCGGACCGCCGAGTTCGGCGACTTCGATGGCATGCATGCCACCTATCATTCCAACGTGAAACTCGCGCGGCCCGATATCCGTCATCCCCGTATCGTTTTCGCAGGTTGCCAGGCCCTCGTCGAAGGCGACGGCGACGACGACGGGTTGGTCAAGGCGTTACGGGACCGCGGTTTGCACGCGCATTGGCTGGCGTGGGACGACCCAGCCACGCTGCAGGCCGATCTCGTGATCCTGCGGGCCACGTGGGACTACACCGAGCGGCACGATGAGTTCGTGGCCTGGACCAGGAAGGTGCCCAATCTGCTGAACGCACCCGAGGTGGTCGCGTGGAACAGCGACAAGCGCTACCTGGCGGATTTGGCGGCGGCCGGCGTGCCGACGGTGCCCAGCGGCTTCTTCGCGCCGGGGGAGCCGGTGACGGTGCCCAGTGGTCAGGTCGTGGTCAAACCCGCGGTGGGGGCGGGTTCGGTTGGCGCGCAACGATTCACCGATGCCGCCGCGGCCGCGGCGCACGCTGCCGCACTCCAGGCCGACGGCCGCACGGCGCTGATCCAGCCGTATGACGAACGCATCGAGGCGGGGGAGACCGCGCTGGTGTTCCTGGCCGGCAAGCAATCGCACGCGTTCCTCAAGGGGCCGATGCTGCCGCCGCCCGGTGGCAGCGTGGAGATGCACGAATCCGGCACGTACGCCGAGGAACAGCTGCAACCGGCCGACCCGGATTTCGAATTGTGGGACGTCGGCTACGCGACGCTGGCCGCCGCGGCCGCGCATCTCGGTATCGAGCCGGAGGAGTTCTTGTACGCCCGGGTGGACGTCATCGGCGACCACCGGGACCCGCGGTTGCTCGAGCTGGAACTGGTCGAACCGGGCCTGGGCTGGCGGCAGCTTGCCGAGCCCGAACGTGCCGCGGCCCAACGACAATTCGCCGTCGGCGTCGAGTCAGCTCTCGAGCGGCTCGGCCTCGGCCCGCTGTCGGGCCGGGGATAACCAGGCTGCCTGGGGCATGGTCAGCGGGCGAAGTGCTGAGCCGAGATCCCTGACATCAATCTGCGGCGACGTGTCGCTACTTTGGCCCAAGTCAGGGATCAAGTTCGGCGTCGCGGCGTCCCTGGTTGCAAGCTGTGACGGGATGTCGCAGACCCGACTGAAGCCAGGGACTCGCTACGCGGACGTCCGCACTCGCATCGACGCCCATAGCGCTGCGGTGGCCGCGGTGCAGGCGCCTGCGCCCGCCACGTGGATGGCGACCAGAACCGCGGGCACGCCGGTGTAGAACTGGACCGCGCCGACGGCGCCCTGCGCGAGCACCAGCCCGGCCAGCACCGCCAGCCGCAGCAGCACCGGCTTGGGGGCGTGCACCGCGAGCAGCGCGAAGCCGAGCCCGATCACGAAGCTGAGGTAGGCCACCAGCAGCGACGAGTGCAGGTGCGCCAGATCGGTGATCTCGACCTGCAGGCGCTTGACGGGCTGCAGGGCGCTCTTGTCGCCGGCGTGCGGTCCGGCGCCGGTCACCAAGGTCCCGGTGACCAGCACCGCGGACAGGGTCACGGCGGTCAGTGCGGTGAACCGGCGCAGTGGCTGCGGCACGACGAGTTCCTCGGTGCCCGAGTCGGGTTCGCCGATCTTGACGTAGAGCAGGACCGCCAGCCAGACCATCACCATCGACACCAGCAGGTGGACGGCGACGGTCCACCACAGCAGTCCGGTGCGGACGGTGATGCCGCCGATGACCGCCTGCACGACGGTCGACGCCGGCATCAGCCAGGCGTAGACCTGGACCTCGCGGCGGCGGCCGGCGCGGATGACGGCGAGCACCGCCAGGGCGGCCGTCAGCACGACGCCGAACGTGAACATGCGGTTGGTGAATTCGACGGCCTGATGCACGACGGGCACTTCGGCGTGTGGCACCGGCACGAAGCTGCCGGGGAAGCACTGCGGCCACGTCGGGCAGCCCAGTCCAGATGCGGTGACGCGGACGATGGCCCCGGTGACGGCGATGCCGCCCTGGGTCAGGATGACCAGGAACGCGATGAGCCGCTGGACCCGAAGCGAGGGGATGGGCAGCTTGTCGAGCACGGTCTGATCGTAGGCCAGGGCTAACTACGCGGCGTAGTAGGGGCCGTCAGCTGAACCGGAACCAGCGCATCGCGGCGAGCCCGGCGAGCACGCCCCACGCGGCCAGCACGGCGATGCCGAACCAGTCCACCGACAGCATCATCGCCTGTGTGAGGGCCTCGGTGAGTGCACCCGACGGCGTCAGCCGGGCCACCCAGCGCAGCGCCTCGGGCACGACGCGGTGCTCTATGGTCAGGGCGCCGAGGGCGGCCAGGACGAACCACAGCAGGTTCGCCAGGGCCAGCACGATCTCTGCCTTCAGCGTCCCGCCGAGCAGCAGGCCCAGCGCCGCGAACGACGCGGTGCCGAGCGCGATGACGAGGGCGCCGAGCAGCAGGCTCAGCGGGCTCGGCCGCCAACCCAGCGCAATGCCGATGCCGCCCAACAGGATTGACTGCAGGAATACCGTCGTGATCACCGCCAGCGACTTGCCGGCGATGATGCCCCATACCGGCAGCGCGGTGGCGCCGAGGCGCTTGAGCGCGCCGTAGCGCCGATCGAACGCGACGGCGATGGCCTGTCCGGTGAAGGCCGTCGAGATGACCGCCAGCGCCATGATCGGCGGGGTGAACGTCCCCGGCCGGTGATCACCGAGCGAGCCCAGTGGCAGCAGTGTGAGCCCGACCAGCAGCGTGATCGGGATGAACATCGTCAGCAGCAGTTGCTCGCCGTTGCGCAGCAGCAGTTTGAGCTCGAGGCCGTACTGCGCCGCCAGCATCGCGGGGATGCCCGCCGGTCGCGGGTCCGGGGTGAACGTTCCCGGGGCGAACCGATTGGTCTCGGTACTCATGCGCGATCCGCCTCCGCTACTCGCTGGCCCCTCACGACCGCAGCTCCCGTCCGGTCAAGTCGAGGAACACGTCCTCGAGGCTGCGCTGTTCGACGCGCATGTCGGTGGCCAGCACGTTCAGGCGGGCGGCCCACGCGGTCACGGTGGCCAGCACCTGCGGGTCGATGTGGCCTTCCACCAGGTACTCGCCGGCGCCGGCTTCGGTGGCGCGGTAGCCCTCCGGCAGCGCCGAGATCAGCAGGGTCAGGTCCAGTTTGGGCGGGGCCGAGAAGCGCAACTGGTTCTCGGCGCCACCTCGCGTCAGGTCGGCGGGCGTGCCCGCGGCCACTGCCGCGCCGTGGTCGATGATCACGATGCGGTCGGCCAGTTCCTCGGCCTCGGTGAGCTGATGCGTGGTCAGCACGACGGTGACACCGTCGCGGCGCAGGCCTTCGATCAACTCCCACACCACGATTCGGGCGTGGGCGTCCATGCCCGCGGTGGGCTCATCGAGGAACACCAGCTCGGGGCGTCCGACGATGGCGCAGGCCAGCGCGAGGCGCTGCTGCTGCCCGCCGGACAGCCGGCGGTAGGTGGTGCGCGCGGCTTCGGTCAGACCGAGGGTGTCCATCAGCCACTGCGGGTCGAGCGGATTCGCCGAATACGCCGCGACGAGGTTCAGCATCTCGCCGGCCTTGGCAGCGGGGTAGCCGCCGCCGCCCTGCAGCATCACGCCGATGCGGGCGCGCAGCTTGGCGTTGTCGGCCGTCGGGTCCAGGCCCAGGATCGAGATGCTGCCCGAGTCGGGCTTGTTGAAGCCTTCGCACATCTCGACGGTGGTGGTCTTGCCGGCCCCGTTGGGTCCGAGCAGGGCCAGCACCTCGGCGCGCCGCACCTCCAGATCCAGGTTGTTCACGGCCTGGATATCGCCGTAGCGCTTGCTGACGCCGCGCAGCAATACGGGCGTCTCACCGGAACTCACGGGGATTCAGCGTAAGCGTCGGGCCTGGCAGCGCCGCTACCAGGGGCGTCACCGTTGTCTGATTCCGGCAATCCGCGCCAGGGCAGGCGGTTGCGGGTCAGGGCGATGAGCAGCAGGACGATGACGGTGCTGGCCAGCGTCGCGTCGAGGATCTGGAAGAGCGCGAACCGGTCGCCGTTGGCCGTCGGGCCGAAGACGCCGACGACGAACGTCACCACGATGGTGGTGCCGCGGAAGCCCGGCCGGGTGGCCCAGCAGGCCAGCGGGATGATCGCCCAGAGCAGGTACCAGGGCTGCACGACGGGGAACAGCAGCACCGTCGCGCCCATGGCGACGCCGAGACCGCCGAGCGGATGGAGCCGTCCCCGCAGCACCGACAGCAGCAGCCAGCTCACCAGCACGCCGATGACGAAGACGCCGATCCCGCGGGTCAGTCCGAGGACCGCGGTGGTGTGGTCGCCCAGGCCCAGCAGGATGCCGACCTGCCCGGTGCCGAGCGCGACCAGCGTCGGCGGCGACATCCAGGAGCGCACCACGTTCGCGGTGCCGAGGGTGAACAGCCAGCCGAAGCCCAGGCCGCTGGCCCAGCCGATGAGCGCCATGACCGCGAGCGCGACGGTGCCCAGCGGCACGCAGGCCTGGAAGAAGGCCTTGACCGTCCCGCCCAGCCGGCGTGCGAGGGCCATCGCGACGAACCCCAGCGCGAGCAGGGACGGCAGCTTGATCTGCGACGACATGGCGATGAGCACCGTGCCGGTGAGCAGCATCGCCAGTGGCCACCACGCCGACCAGTCCTCGCGGTGCCGCGGCCAGTGCAGTGGCCGGGGGATGAGGGGACGGCCGGAATCGATGCCGCGCATGGCGAATTCGGTGCCGGCGAGCATCAGGCCGAGCATCGGGGCCTCGTTGTGGATGCCGGCGATGAGGTGCATGAAGAGCAGGGGATTACAGGGCCCGAGCCACAGGGCGCTGACCTCGGCGACACCGCAGCGGCGGGCCAGACGTGGCGTTGCCCACACCGTGGCGGCGACACCCAGCAGCACGACCAGCCGGTGGGAGAGCACGCCGGCGACGATGTTGTCGCCGGTGAGCTCCGATATGCCGCGCCCGATCCACAGGAACAGCGGTCCGTAGGGCGCCGGTGTTTCGCGCCAGAGGCTCGGCACCGTCAGGGTGAAGACGTGGCCGAGCCCGAGGCCGGTCGCCGGGCCGACGCGGTACGGGTCCAGTCCGATGCTCGCGATCTGGCTCTGCGCCAGATAGGAGTAGACGTCCTTGCTGTACATCGGCGGCGCGATCAGCAGCGGCAACGCCCACAGCAGCAGCGTCTGGTCCAGCTGGCTGCGCGACATCCGGCGTTTGCCCAGCGTGTAGCGGCCCAGCATCAGCCAGGCCAGCGCCATCATGACGGCGCCGGTGGTGGTCATGGTCAGTGAGACGGTCTGGATGCGCGACGGCAGGTTCAGCAGGCGCACCCCGAACGTCGGGTCTTGCACGACGGGCCGGGCGCCGGCACCGAGTGCGCCGATGGCCATGAGTACCGTTCCGGTGGCGCCGAATCGCCGGGTCCGGCGCAGCGAGGCGACCTCGGACGCGTTGAGCGGGGAGCCGACGGACGGCTCGTCGGCGTGCCAATGCGCGACGGCCGTGCTCAGGTGCTGAAGGCGGTCGGGCATCAGAGCAGATTAGCCGTAGGCCTGTTCGGCCCCCGCCAACTCGGTGATAAGGGTTACCTTCCTAGATTCGGGTTCTGAATTCCGTCACAATGGTGTTGTGAAATTACCGTCCGGAGCTCCCGAAGCTGTCGGCACCGCGACCGCGGTGGCGTCGGCGACGGCTGTTTCCGATGGTCACACCCGTTCGGCCATCGTGCAGTTGCTGCTGGAAGGCGCGGTCACCGCGACCCAGATCGGCGAGCAGCTCGGCATCTCCGCCGCCGGTGTGCGGCGTCATCTCGACGCGCTCATCGAGGCCGGCGACGCCGAATCCAGCGCCGCCGCCGCGTGGCAGCACAACGGCCGCGGCCGCCCCGCCAAGCGCTATCGACTGACGGCCGCCGGGCGCGCCAAGCTCGGCCACACCTACGACGACCTCGCGGCGGCCGCCATGCGCCAGCTGCGCGAGATCGGCGGTGACGACGCCATCCGCACGTTCGCGCGTCGCCGGATCGACTCGATCCTGTCGGGCGTCACCGCCACCGACGACGTCACCGCCACCGCGGACCAGGTGGCCGCGGCACTGACCCAGGCCGGCTACGCCACCACGACGACCCCGGTGACGGGCCCGATCGGCGGGGTGCAGATCTGCCAGCACCACTGCCCGGTATCGCACGTCGCCGAGGAGTTCCCCGAGCTGTGCGACGCCGAGCGCGAAGCGTTCGCCGAGGTCCTGGGTACGCACGTGCAGCGCCTGGCCACCATCGTCAACGGCGATTGTGCGTGTACGACGCACGTCCCCGTCATCCCCGAGCACGCAGTCCACTCGATCCACCCCGCGACCCAAGAAGAAGGAGTGTCGCAATGACGACCACCCCGGAACAGTTGACCCAGGAGGAGACCATTGCCTCCCTGGGCACGTACGGCTACGGCTGGGCAGACAGTGATGCTGCCGGCGCCGCCGCGACCCGTGGGTTGAACGAGGCTGTCGTCCGCGACATCTCGTCGAAGAAGAACGAGCCGGAGTGGATGCTCGACTTCCGGCTCAAGGCGCTGCGCATCTTCGACAAGAAGCCGATGCCGCGTTGGGGCAGTGACCTCGAGGGCATCGACTTCGACAACATCAAGTACTTCGTGCGGTCCACCGAGAAGCAGGCCACGTCCTGGGAGGAACTGCCCGAGGACATCAAGAACACCTACGACCGCCTGGGCATCCCGGAGGCCGAGAAGCAGCGCCTGGTCGCCGGTGTCGCCGCGCAGTACGAGTCCGAGGTCGTGTACCACCAGATCCGTGAGGACCTCGAGGCGCAGGGCGTCATCTTCCTGGACACCGACTCGGGCCTGCGCGAGCACCCGGAGCTGTTCAAGCAGTACTTCGGCACCGTGATCCCGTCCGGTGACAACAAGTTCTCGGCGCTGAACTCCGCCGTGTGGTCGGGTGGCTCGTTCATCTACGTGCCGAAGGGCGTGCACGTCGACATCCCGCTGCAGGCGTACTTCCGGATCAACACCGAGAACATGGGCCAGTTCGAGCGGACGCTGATCATCGCCGACGAGGGCTCCTACGTGCACTACGTGGAGGGTTGTACCGCGCCGATCTACAAGTCGGACTCGCTGCACTCGGCCGTCGTCGAGATCGTGGTGAAACCCGGTGCGCGCGTTCGGTACACGACCATCCAGAACTGGTCGAACAACGTCTACAACCTGGTAACCAAGCGGGCCCGCGCCGAGGCCGGCGCGACCATGGAGTGGATCGACGGCAACATCGGTTCCAAGGTCACCATGAAGTACCCGGCGGTCTGGATGACCGGCGAGCACGCCAAGGGCGAGGTGCTCTCGGTGGCGTTCGCCGGCGAAGGCCAGCACCAGGACACCGGCGCCAAGATGGTGCACCTGGCGCCGAACACGTCGAGCAACATCGTGTCCAAGTCGGTGGCCCGTGGTGGCGGCCGCTCGTCGTACCGCGGCCTGATCCAGGTCAACAAGGGCGCGCACGGCTCCAAGTCGAGCGTGAAATGCGATGCGCTGCTTGTCGACAACATCAGCCGCTCGGACACGTACCCGTACGTCGACATCCGTGAGGACGACGTCACGATGGGTCACGAGGCCACGGTCTCGAAGGTCAGCGAGGATCAGATGTTCTATCTGATGAGCCGCGGCCTGACCGAGGACGAGGCCATGGCGATGGTGGTGCGCGGCTTCGTCGAGCCCATCGCCAAGGAACTGCCAATGGAATACGCGCTCGAGCTCAACCGGCTGATCGAGCTGCAGATGGAAGGTGCTGTCGGCTAGTGAGTTCGAATCTGACTGAGGCGACGGAAGGCATCGTCGCCAACAAGGGTGAGCTGTTCACGTCCTACGACGTCAACGCTTTCGAGGTGCCGGGCGGCCGTGACGAGCTGTGGCGGTTCACGCCGCTGAAGCGTCTGCACGGTCTGCACGACGGCTCCGCGGTCGCCACCGGCGCCGCGCGCGTCGAGGTGTCGGAGCGCGACGGCGTCACCGTCGAGACTGTCGGCCGCGACGACGAGCGCCTGGGCCAGGGCGGCGTGCCCGCGGACCGCGTTGCCGCGCAGGCGTATTCGTCGTTCACCGAAGCGACCATCGTGTCGGTCGGTCGCGACGTCCAGGTCGCCGAGCCCATCGAGATCACCATCGCCGGACCGGGTGAGGGCAAGACCGCGTACGGCCACCTGCAGCTGCGGGTCGCCGAACTCGGCGAGGCCGTCGTGGTCGTCGACCAGACCGGCAGCGGAACCTACGCCGACAACATCGAATTCGTCGTCGGTGACGCGGCCCGCCTGACCGTCGTGTCGATCGCCGACTGGGCCGACGACGCGGTGAACGTCAGCACCCACCACGCGACGCTGGGCAAGGACGCCGTGCTGCGGCACGTCGCCGTCACCCTCGGCGGCGATGTCGTGCGGCTGACTTCGCGCACCCGCTACCTGGGCCCCGGCGGCGACGCCGAGATGCTCGGCCTGTACTTCGCCGACGACGGCCAGCACTTCGAGTCGCGCCTGCTGGTCGACCACGCGGTGCCCAACTGCCGCTCCAACGTGCTGTACAAGGGTGCGCTGCAAGGGGATCCGGACTCGAAGAAGCCCGATGCCCACACCGTGTGGATCGGCGACGTGCTGATCCGCGCCGCGGCCACCGGCACCGACACCTTCGAGGTGAACCGCAACCTGGTGCTCACCGACGGCGCCCGCGCCGACTCGGTGCCCAACCTCGAGATCGAGACCGGCGAGATCGTCGGCGCCGGACACGCCAGTGCCACCGGACGTTTCGACGACGAGCAGCTGTTCTACCTGCAGGCCCGCGGCATCCCCGAGGACCAGGCCCGCCGCCTGGTGGTCCGTGGCTTCTTCGGCGAGATCATCCAGAAGATCGCCGTGCCGGAAGTCCGCGACCGCCTCACCGCCGCCATCGAACACGAACTTGAACTGACTGAAGGACGCAACAACTCATGACCACTCTGGAAATCAAGGACCTGCACGTCTCGGTCACCGCACCGGACGGCGCCGATGTGCCGATCCTCAAGGGCGTCAACCTGACCGTCAAGTCGGGCGAGACCCACGCGGTCATGGGCCCCAACGGTTCTGGCAAGTCGACGCTGTCGTACGCCATCGCCGGCCACCCCAAGTACACCGTCACCTCGGGCTCCATCACCCTGGACGGCGAGGACGTGCTGGAGATGAGCGTCGACGAGCGCGCTCGCGCCGGCCTCTTCCTGGCCATGCAGTACCCCGTCGAGGTGCCCGGCGTCTCGATGTCGAACTTCCTGCGCACCGCCGCCACCGCGGTCCGCGGCGAGGCCCCCAAGCTGCGCCACTGGGTCAAAGAGGTCAAGACGGCCATGTCGGAGCTGGACATCGACCCGGCGTTCGGCGAGCGCAGCGTCAACGAAGGCTTCTCCGGTGGTGAGAAGAAGCGCCACGAAATCCTGCAGCTGGGCCTGCTGAAGCCGAAGATCGCCATCCTCGACGAGACCGACTCGGGCCTGGACGTCGACGCGCTGCGCGTCGTGTCCGAGGGCGTCAACCGGTACGCCGAGGCCGAGCACGGCGGCGTCCTGCTGATCACGCACTACACCCGCATCCTGCGCTACATCCGTCCGCAGTTCGTGCACGTCTTCTTCGACGGCCGGATCGTCGCCTCCGGTGGTCCGGAGTTGGCCGACGAGCTCGAAGAGCACGGCTACGAGCGCTACACGGCTGCCGCCGCAGAGGCCTGACATGACCGCGTCGTCGGTTGACCTTGACCTGACGCGGATCAGGGCGGACTTCCCGATTCTCAGCCGCGTCATGCGTGGCGGGAATCAGTTGGCGTACCTGGATTCCGGGGCCACGTCGCAGAAGCCGCTGCAGGTGCTCGACGCCGAGCGGGCGTTCCTGACCACCTCCAACGGCGCGGTGCACCGTGGTGCGCACCAGCTGATGGAGGAGTCGACCGACGCCTACGAGCAGGGCCGTGCGGACATCGCGGCGTTCGTCGGTGCCGACGACGACGAGCTGGTCTTCACCAAGAACGCCACCGAGGCACTGAACCTGGTGTCGTATGCGGTGGGGGACAGCCGGTTCGACCGCGTGGTCGGCCCGGGCGACGTCATCGTCACCACGGAGCTGGAGCATCACGCCAACCTGATCCCGTGGCAGGAGCTGGCCCGCCGGACCGGCGCCGAACTGAAGTGGTTCGGAGTGACCGACTCAGGCGATCAGGCCGGCCGCATCGACCTGGATTCGCTGCAGCTCGATGACCGGGTGAAAGTGGTTGCCTTCACCCATCATTCGAACATCACGGGCGCCATCGCGCCGGTCGCGGAACTGGTGTCGCGAGCCAAGGCTGTCGGTGCGCTGACCGTGCTGGACGCGTGCCAGTCGGTGCCGCACCAGCCCATCGACTTCCACGCCCTCGACGTCGACTTCGCGGCGTTCTCGGGTCACAAGATGTTGGGGCCCACCGGGATCGGTGTGCTGTACGGGCGCCGCGATCTGCTGAACGCGCTGCCGCCGTTCCTCACCGGCGGCTCCATGATCGAGACCGTCACCATGGAGCAGGCGACGTATGCGCCGGCGCCGCAGCGGTTCGAGGCCGGCACCCCGATGACGTCGCAGGTCGTCGGATTGGCCGCTGCCGCACGGTATCTCGATGCCATCGGCATGGCTGCCGTCGAGGCGCACGAAGCCGAGTTGGTGGCCGCCACGCTCGACGGGCTGACCCAGATTCCGCAGGTGCGGATCATCGGGCCGACCACCACCGAGCACCGCGGTTCCCCGGTGAGTTTTGTGCTCGACGGTGTGCACGCCCACGACGTCGGCCAGATTCTGGATGACGAGGGCATCGCGGTCCGGGTCGGGCACCACTGCGCGGCGCCGCTGCACCGGCGGTTCGGGATCGCCGCAACGGCCCGCGCGTCGTTCGCCGTCTACAACACGCTCGACGAAGTGGACCGGTTGGTCGCGGGCGTCAAACGCGCTGTGGAGTTCTTTGCATGAGAATGGAACAGATGTACCAGGAAGTGATCCTGGACCACTACAAGCACCCGCACCACCGCGGGCTGCGCGAGCCGTTCGGCGCGCAGGTGCACCACGTCAACCCGACCTGTGGTGACGAGGTCACGCTGCGGGTCACGCTGTCCGACGACGGCGAGACCATCGCCGACATCTCGTACGACGGCCAGGGCTGCTCGATCAGCCAGGCGTCGACGTCGGTGCTGACCGACCAGGTGATCGGTCAGAGCATCGACGAGGCGCTCAAGACCGTCGGCGCGTTCACCGAGATGATTTCCTCCCGCGGCAACGTCGAGGGGGACGAAGATGTGTTGGGTGACGGCATCGCGTTCGCCGGTGTCGCCAAGTACCCGGCGCGGGTGAAATGCGCGCTGCTGGGCTGGACCGCGTTCAAAGCCGCGCTCGCCGAGGCGAGCGCCAAAGACACGGCGCTCGCGTTGGCGAGCGCATCGGACACGGCGCTGGCATCCGCCGGCGCAATTGCGGAGGACAAGCGATGACCGAAGGCACACCCGAAGCCACCACCGCGGCGGCCAATGTGGTGGACGACCCCGAACTGCTCGATGCCGTCGAGGAGGCCATGCGCGACGTCGTTGATCCCGAGCTCGGCATCAACGTCGTCGATCTCGGTCTCGTCTACGGGATGACCCTCGAAGAGGGCGACGAAGGCACCGTCGTGAAGCTGGACATGACGCTGACGTCGGCGGCCTGTCCGTTGACCGACGTGATCGAGGACCAGTCCCGGACCGCCCTGGTGGGCGCGGGCCTCGTCAGCGACCTCAAGCTGAACTGGGTGTGGAACCCGCCGTGGGGTCCGGACAAGATCACCGACGACGGTCGCGAACAGCTTCGGGCGCTGGGCTTCACGGTCTAGTTTTCTCCCGATGTGCTGACCGTCCCGGCGTTCGTGTGGCGAGGTGGATTCTTCTCTCGTGCCGCGATCGTCGGCGGTTCGGTCGGCCTGAGTCTGGGGACCTTGGCCTGGATCGACTCCGGTCTACTGCTCACCGGTGTCATCGTGTTGGTGGTCGTCGGACTCACGTACGGCGTCTGGATGGCACGGCGGATGGCGCGCCTGTGGCCGACGGCGGCGCAGCTCAGCGGTATGGATCGAGTGCGGGTGGCCTGCGCGACGCGCCGGGGTGAACGGCTGCCCGAGAAGCGACTTGTCCACGCCGCCAACGACTATCGAGTGGCGATGCACGCCGCAGCTGACGCCACACACGGGTTCCGCTGGCTCGTGGCGTTCTTGCTTGCGGTCGCGGCGGGAACCGCGGTGTGGGACGCCTGGTATGGATCGGCCGGCAACGCGGTGGTGTCCGCGATCTATCTCGGCATGCTGTTGATCGAGGTGTTCTGGTGGCCGCGGCGACGACGTCAGCTACTCGAAAACGCCGATCGAGCCTGTGGATAACTCCCGATTCTGACGCCATTTCGCCGCGTTCTTGTCGGAGCCTTTCTCTAGCTTCCAGCGCAACAGGACCACACCGGTCCGCTGCGACAGGAGGCATCACCATGAACGCTGGCATCGAACGACTGCGGGCCGCGTGCGAACGCGATCTCGGCGACCCCGCCGGCTGGCCGACGCCCGTCGGCTATCCGGATTCGTTGGCACTCTGCATCATTGACGCGATCTATGCACCCGGCGCCCGGCACCTCACCGTCGACTCGATCGTCGAGCGGTACCGCAGCTACCGAGCCGGGCAGGGCGGTGACGCCGACACCGACGGCGCACCCGAACTGCTCGCCAATGTCGAAGCGCTCGGGGGTCCCGAGCAGTGGGCCGCCCAGATCGGCAACCGCCGGCCGACGTCCACGAGGAAGGACGCACCGCTGCGATCGGTGGCGCTGACCGAGACGGCGCAGGCCTTCGTCGCACTGGGGATACGCACCACCGAGGACCTGCGGGTGATCGCCGGGGACCCCGAGTTGGCGAGGGAGGCCAAGCGGGCGTGGTGCGCGGTGCCCGGGCAACGGTCGGGCTTCACCTGGCGCTTCCTGCTGATGCTGGCCGAACTGCCTGGTACTGATCCGACGGTCGCGGGATACGTCGCGCGTGAGGTCGGTGACGACGCCGCCGACACGGCGGGGCTCCTGGCCGCTGTCGCGGCGGCGGCAGGCTGGCACGCCGATGCGTTGCACCAGGCGATCTGGCGGTTCGAAGCACGCCGCGCGCAGGAGCTCCCGTCGTCGGCGTGAGGGCCGAAGAATGACCGCCGGCCGGGCGCCGGCGGAATCGGTTGAGCCGGCACGGTGTTGCATAGGCTCATGACCGTCGATGCATCTGCACTCTTCGCCCCACTGGCCCTGCGGAACCTGACCGTGCCCAACCGGTTCGCGATGGCTCCCATGACCAGGCAGGCGTCGCCCGGAGGTGTCCCGGGGCCCGACGTGGCGGAGTACTACGCGCGTCGGGCCGCCGGCGGTGTCGGCCTGATCATCACCGAAGGCGTGCGGGTGGGTGACCCGTCGGCAGCCGGCTCGCCGGACATCCCGACGCTCGTGGGCGCCGAGGCGCTCGACGGCTGGCGCAACGTCACCAGCGCGGTGCACCGCCACGGCGCGACCATCGCCGCCCAGGTGTGGCACCAGGGCGCCGAGCGCGGCGACCGCGACGGGGTGGCGCCGGTCAGTCCGTCGGGCGTGAACGGCCACGGTGAGCAGATCGGCCGGGCGCTGGACGCCGACGAGCTCCCCGCCGTCGCGCAGTGGTACGCCGAGGCCGCCCGCAACGCCAAGGAGGTCGGCTTCGACGCCGTCGAACTGCACGGCGCCCATGGCTACCTGCTCGACCAATTCCTGTGGACCAGAACGAATCTGCGCACCGACGAGTACGGCGGCTCGGTCCAGAACCGCACCCGGTTCCCCGCCGAGGTGGTGGCGGCGGTGCGTGCCGCGGTCGGCCCGGACTACCCGATCATCTACCGCTTCTCGCAGTGGAAGGGCACCGACTACAACGCGACGCTGGTCGACGACCCGATGCAGCTGCAGGAACTGCTGGCGCCATTGGTGGATGCCGGTGTCGACGCGCTGCATCCCTCGACGCGTCGGCACTATATGCCGGCGTTCCCCGACGCCGACCCCGCCCTGACCTTGGCCGGCTGGACCAAGAAGGTCACCGGGACGCCCGTCATCACGGTCGGTTCGGTCGGCCTGCAGACCGCATTCCGCTCCGAGAAGCCCGGCCAGGTCATCGAACCGGGACCGGTGGATCAGCTGGTGGAGCAGTTCGACGCGGGCGAGTTCGACATGGTCGCGATCGGCCGGGCGCTGCTCGCCGACCCCGGATGGGTCAACCGCCTGCGCAGCGGCACCCTGGACGGGTTCAATGGCTACGACGCGGCCACTGCGCTGGCGCGATTGAGCTGACCAGACCAGGATTGAGCCGACCACATACTGGGAACAAGCAGGTACACCGCAATGTTGGGAGAAGCGTGAGCACCAAAGACATCACCGCCGCCGAATTCAACGGCATCATCAGCGACAACGACATCGTGCTGGTGGACTTCTGGGCGTCATGGTGCGGGCCGTGCCGGGCGTTCGCTCCGACGTTCACCGCATCGTCCGAGAAGCACCCCGACGTCTTCCACGCCAAGGTCGACACCGAGGCCGAGCAGGCGCTGGCCTCCGCCGCCGAGATCCAGGCCATCCCGACCCTGATGGCCTTCAAGAAGGGCCAGCTGGTCTTCCGGCACTCGGGCATGCTCGCGGCCAACCAGCTCGACGAGGTCATCAGCCAGATCAAGGATTTCGACATCGACGCCGCGATGGCCGAAAAGGGCGACGCCACCGACGCCTGAGAGTGGCCGAGCACTGCCGGCGGGTGTGACTTTGCGCACCCGCTAGCGTGCAGGACGTGAGCGAACAGAACCCACTGGTACTCGTCGACCGTCCGCGCCCCGGCGTCGCACTGGTCACCCTCAACCGCCCCGAGCGGATGAACTCCATGGCATTCGACGTCATGGTCCCGCTCAAGGCGGCCCTGGACGAGATCACCAACGACAACGACGTGCGCGCGGTCGTCCTCACCGGGGCCGGCCGCGGGTTCTCGTCCGGCGCCGACCACAAGTCGGCCGGCTCGGTGCCGCACGTCGCGGGACTGACCCGGCCGACGTTCGCACTGCGCTCCATGGAAGTGCTCGACGATGTCATCCTCGCCCTGCGCAAGCTGCATCAACCCGTCATCGCGGCCGTGAACGGCGCGGCGATCGGCGGCGGCCTGTGCCTCGCGCTGGCGTGCGACATCCGCGTCGCCGCCGAGGGCGCCTACTTCCGGGCCGCGGGCATCAACAACGGCCTGACGGCCAGCGAACTGGGCCTGTCCTATCTGCTGCCGCGGGCCATCGGGACGTCGCGGGCGTTCGAGGTGATGCTCACCGGCCGGGACATCGACTCGGCAGAGGCCGAGCGGATCGGTCTGGTGTCGCGGACCGTCGCCGACGATCAGCTCCTGCAAACCTGCTTCGACATGGCCGAGCGCATCGGCTCGTTCTCCCGCCCGGGAATTGAATTGACCAAGCGGACTCTCTGGAGTGGACTGGACGCCGGTAGTCTGGAGAGCCATATGCAGGCCGAAGGCCTGGGTCAGCTCTTCATCCGACTGCTCACCGCCAACTTCGAAGAGGCGGTTGCCGCGCGCGCCGAAAAGCGACCCGCGGTCTTCACAGACGACAAGTAAGCCGGCCCGGACAGCCCGGCACCCCTAAGGAGGCAGCAGCGTGATCACCGCAACGGACCTGGAGGTCCGCGCCGGAGCGCGCACGCTGCTGGCCTTCGAGGGTTCCGCGCTGCGCATCCAGCCGGGCGACCGGATCGGTCTGGTCGGCCGCAACGGAGCCGGCAAGACCACGACGCTGCGCATCCTGGCCGGCGAAGGACAGCCCTACGCGGGCTCGGTCGAGCGCATCGGCGAAGTCGGTTACCTGCCGCAGGATCCGAAGGAAGGCGACCTGGACGTCCTGGCCCGCGACCGGGTGCTCTCGGCCCGCGGCCTGGACACCCTGCTGGCCGACCTGGAGAAGCAGCAGGCCATCATGGCCGAGGTCGTCGACGACGCCGCCCGCGACAAGGCGGTCCGGCGGTACGGCGTTCTGGAGGAACGGTTTTCGGCCCTGGGCGGCTACGCCGCCGAGAGCGACGCCGGCCGCATCTGCGCCAGCCTGGGTCTGCCCGACCGGGTGCTGACGCAGCCGCTGCGCACCCTGTCCGGCGGCCAGCGTCGCCGTATCGAGTTGGCCCGCATCCTGTTCGCCGCATCCGAGGGCTCCGGCTCCAACACCACGCTCCTGCTGGACGAGCCGACCAACCACCTCGACGCCGACTCCATCGGCTGGCTGCGGACGTTCCTGCAGAGCCACACCGGCGGCCTCGTGGTGATCAGCCACGACGTCGAACTCCTCGCCGACGTGGTGAACCGCGTGTGGTTCCTCGATGCCGTGCGCGGCGAGGCCGACGTCTACAACATGGGCTGGCAGAAGTACCTCGACGCCCGCGCCACCGACGAGCAGCGCCGCCGCCGCGAGCGCGCGAACGCCGAGAAGAAGGCCAGCGCACTGCGGGCGCAGGCCGCCAAGATGGGCGCCAAGGCCACCAAAGCTGTTGCCGCGCAGAACATGTTGCGCCGTGCCGAGCGTATGATCGCCGAGCTCGATGCCGAGCGGGTGGCCGACAAGGTCGCGAAGATCAAGTTCCCGACGCCGGCGCCGTGCGGCAAGACGCCGCTGATCGTCAAGGGCCTCACCAAGACCTACGGCTCGCTGGAGATCTTCACCGGCGTGGACCTCGCGATCGACCGGGGTTCGCGCGTCGTCGTGCTGGGCCTCAACGGTGCCGGTAAGACGACGCTGTTGCGCCTGCTGGCCGGCGTGGAGACCGCCGACGCCGGCGGCATCGAACCGGGCTACGGCCTGAAGATCGGTTACTTCGCGCAGGAACACGACACCCTCGACAACGCCGCGACGGTGTGGGAGAACATCCGGCACGCCGCCCCGGACACCGGGGAGCAGGATCTGCGCGGCCTGCTGGGCGCGTTCATGTTCACCGGCCCGCAGCTGGATCAGCCCGCCGGCACGCTGTCCGGTGGTGAGAAGACCCGACTGGCCTTGGCCGGCCTGGTCGCCTCGACCGCCAACGTGCTGCTGCTCGACGAGCCGACCAACAACCTGGACCCGGCGTCGCGCGAGCAGGTGCTCGACGCGCTGCGCAGCTATGCCGGTTCGGTGGTGCTCGTGACGCACGACCCGGGTGCGGCCGAGGCGCTCAATCCGCAGCGCGTGCTGCTGCTGCCGGACGCCACCGAGGACTTCTGGTCGGACACCTACCGCGATCTCATCGAATTGGCCTGACCTGATTCACCGAATCGCCCGCGCCGAGCGACTGCTGTTCTTACGCTGATTCCCGTCAGCCCGGTATACCGCCGGGGGAGAGTCAGGGGACCGGCGATGAGGCAATCCAAAGCATCTCGCGACCAGATGATGACCCAGCTGCGTAACGCCTACGAGAGCGGCGCCAGTATCAGGTCATTGGTGGCCACGTCCGGAAAATCCTATGGGTCGGTGCACAGCATGCTGGTGCAGTCCGGCGCGGTCATGCGCAGCCGCGGCGGCCCGAATCACCGCAGCCGCAAGATCGCCTGAACATCCTGCGGCCCAGCCGCTTTCGCCGCGAACGGACCGTCGCGGAGCCGCCCTGCGCGGTCGGGGGACGCGCACGACGGCTCCTCGGGTCGTAACCCGTTGACGCGTCCTAGATTTCGTCGGTCAGGCGGACCGGGGCGATCATGTCGAAGACGTCGCCCGGCCCGGGGTTGGTGGGCGACGTCGACCCGCCGAACTGATCCATCACGGCCCATACCGCGTTGAGCGCCGTGGTGATCGCGCCCTCCGCCCAGCCCGCGGTCCACGAGATGTCGTCACCCGCCAGGTAGATGCCGCGATGCCGTGGGTCGAGATCGCGCTGCATGAAGTGCGTGTACAGCAGCTCCTGGTAGCGGTAGTGGCCCGGCAGGTTGGCCTTGAACGCACCCATGAAGTTGCGCTCGGTCTCCCACGACACCGTCTTGGGCGTCTCGATGATGTGGCTGCGGATGTCGACGTTCGGGTAGATCGCCTGCAGCGACTTGAGCATCAGGTCCATGCGCTCGGTTGCGCTCAGCGGCACGATCTTCCGGGAGTCGTCCTCCCAGGTGTACGACAGGCAGATGACGCCGGGCTTCTCGTTGCCGTCGGCGTCGAGCCCCTGGTCGAGCAGATAGGTGCCGCGGCTCATCCGGTCGGTCAGCGTCATCGACATGACGTCGCGGCCCTGCGCGTCCTTGTCCTTCCAGAAGGGGCGGTCGACCAACACGAACACCTTGGACGAACCCATGTAGTGCGTCTGCTCGATGGCCGACCATACGTTGGACGGGAACAGGTCGTCGTCGCAGCGAATGTTGTTGAGTAGCATCCACGATTGGGCGGTGACGATGACGGCGTCGTAGGTGCGGGTTTCCCCGTCGGCGTCGGTGATGGTGTAGCGGTTCGGGTAGGTGCGCCGGATGTCGGTGACGGCGCCCCGGGTGCGGCCGCCGTGCAGCGATTCGAGCGAGGTGCCGGCCGGCCAGTGGGCGAGGCGCTGCGGGGCGCGCTTCCACAACCGCAGCGGCAGCTGCTGCGATCCACCGACCACACCGCGGTGGTTGTCGTCGGCCTCGGTGAGCACGACGCGCAGGATTTCGAGCATCGAGCTCGGGTAGTCGGTGTCCCAGCCGCCCGTGCCGAAGCCGACCTTGCCGAAGATTTCGCGCAGTTCGAACGACTTGAAGTGGTGCGACTTGGTCAGGAAGCCCCAGAACGTCTCGTCGTCGAGTTCGCGAACGAGCTTGCCCCACGCCGACTTCAGGGCCTGGGTGTCCCGCTCCCGGATGGCGTTCTGGATCGCGTGCAGGTCGGCGCCGTCCTCGAGCGTCTGGCGCCAGGCGTCGGCGACGTCGGTGAAGGCCTGCGGCAGGTCGGCGAGTTTCTCGGCGTAGTAGGTCTGTCCTTTGAGGTCGACGACGGTGCTGGGGGCGGCGGCCGACAGCGGGTTCGGGAATTCGACGGTCTCGATGCCGACCTTGTCGAAGTATTGGTACAGCGTCGTGGACGTCGGCGGGAACCGCATCGACCCCATTTCGGCGACCGCGTCGGGGGCGTGCTCGAACGGGATGGACCGCATGCGGCCGCCGATCTGATCGGCTTCGTAGACAACGGGTTTCAGGCCCATCTTCATGAGCTCGTAGGCGGCGGTGATGCCGGCGCAGCCGGCGCCGACGATCGCGACCTCGGTGCCGTGGCGGTCGGCCGGGATCTCGCCGAGACCGTCGGCGGACGACACGTAGTCGTCGTAGGCGAACGGGAAATCGGGGCCGAACATGGTGATCGGCTTGTCGGACGACCGTGGTCCGGTCTCCGACAGCTGCGTCTCTTCGATGGGCTGAGGGACGGTCATCGGGTCTGGTTCTCCTGGTAGAGATCTCGGCGGCGATCGCTGAGATGTGTGTTGACGCCGCGGGACACGGCTACCGCGGCGGGATCGATGTGGGTGATGAGGAGTTCCTCGGTGCGGCCACCGCGACTCAGTTCGGTCGTGTCGGGCGCGATGGTGCAGCTCAGTCCGCAGTACTCGAGGCCGTTCTCGAACCCCGTGCGGTTGACGTACGACACGAACATCTGGCTCTCATAGGCGCGGGCCGGAACGATGTGCGTCGCAACGAAACTCCACGGCTCCATGAGCCCGGTGGGGACGACGAGCCACTGGGTGCCGGCGTCGGCGTGGGCGCGGGCGTTCTCGGGGAATTCGATGTCGTAGCAGATCAGCAGTCCGCAGGTGACGCCGTCGAGCTCGAACTGCGTGACCCACTGCGAACCCGCGGTGAAGTAGTCGCGGTCGAAGCCGTACAGGTGGGTCTTGCGGTAGTTGGCCAGGGCTTCACCGTCCCGGCCGACAACCTGGACGCTGTTGTACGGCTTGCCTTCTGCGGACTCGGGATATCCGTAGACGACGGCGATCCCGGCGTCACGCGCAATCGTGCTGACTGCCTGGAAGATCGGGCCGTCGGCCGGCTCGGCGCGCTGCGCGATCTCGGTGCCGATGTTGTAACCGGTCGCCGACATCTCGGGCGTGACGACGATCTGGCAGCCGGCGGCGGCGGCCTGCTGGGCCGCCGCCGCGATGGCGGCGAGGTTCTCGGCGACGGTCCCGGATTCCTGCGGACCTTGGAACATGCCGACGGTGATCATCTACGCAGCGCCCACTCGCAGCTTGGACTTCCGGATGCTGTAGCCGAAGTAGATCGCCAGACCGAGGGCACCCCAGATGCCGAACGCGATCCACGTCCCGACGGGCAGCGCCCACATCAGGTAGCAGCAGAACAGGAATCCCAGCACCGGCGCGACGGGGAACAGCCGCAGCCGGAACGTGCGGTGCAGATCGGGGCGCGTGCGCCGCAGGATGATGACGGCGATGTTGACGAGCGCGAAGGCGAAGAGGCAGCCGATCGAGGTGGCGTTGGCCAGCTCACCCAGCGAGACGAAGCCGGCCAACAGCGACACGACGACACCGCAGATGACGATGTTCCAGGTCGGCACGAAGGTCCTCGGGTTGATCTTGGCGAACAGCCCGGGCACCAGGCCGTCGACGGCCATGGTGTACAGGATGCGGGTCTGCCCGTACTGGACGGCGAGGACGACGCTGGCGATCGCGATGACGGCACCGATCGACAGGATGATGGCCGGCACATTGCTGGTGGTGATGCCGCTGAGGGCGACGGCCAGGGTGGCGCCTTCGTCGGCGCTGAACTTGGTCCAGCTCATCGCGCCGAGGGCCGCCAGCGCGACCGCGAGGTACAGCACTGTGACGATCAGCAGCGAGGCCATGATGGCGCGCGGCAGGTCCCGCTTCGGGTCCTTGGCCTCGTTACCTGCGGTGGAGGCCGCGTCGAAGCCGATGTAGGAGAAGAAGACCTGCGACGCGGCGGCGGAGACGCCGAGGAAGCCGAGCGGCATGAACGGGGTGAGGTTGCCGGCCTTGAACGCGGTGAAGGCGACGGCGCAGAAGAACACCAGCACGATGCACTTGAGGATCACCATCGCGGTGTTGACGGCGGCAGACTCGGACGCGCCCCTGAGCAGCAGGATCGAGGCGAGGACCACGATCGCGATGGCCGGCAGGTTGATGACACCGCCCTCGCCCGGCGCGCCGGTGATGGCGGCGGGAAGTTCGATGCCGAACAACTGGTGGAGCAGTGTGTTGATATAGCCGCCCCAGCCGACGGCGACGGCGGCGACCGAGACGCCGTATTCGAGCATCAGACACCAGCCGCACACCCAGGCCCAGAACTCGCCGAGGGTGGCGTAGGCGTAGGAGTAGGAGCTGCCGGAGACGGGGATCGTGCCCGCGAGTTCGGCGTACGACAGCGCCGAGAACAGCGCGGTGACGGCGGCGAGGATGAACGAGAGCAGGACTGCCGGACCGGCTTTCGGGACGGCGGCGCCGAGAATGACGAAGATTCCGGTGCCGAGCGTCGCGCCGATGGACAGGGCGGTCAGATGGATGAAACCCATCGAGCGTTTGAGGTGGGGGCCGTCGGGGGTTTCGTTGGCGGCGACGATGTCGTCGACGGATTTTTGTGCGCTCATGGCGCGCAGAATGCCCGGACGAGGGGCCTCGGTGATGGCCAAGGGGAGCTCCGTGGGGAGGAGGGCGCGCCACGAGATTTGTGACTCGCGTAACAGAGTGCGGTACGTCACTCCCGCTTGTCAACATGTGGAGTGAGCTAGGAAACAATTGTTGCCTTTGGCGACCGCGGATGCCTACTCTAGGGCCAGTGATCTGAGCCACATCAAAGGGGATGCCATGGCAGGTGCAATCGAGACCCGGTCCATCGACTGGATCCCGACCGGGGAACGCAGGGGCAAGGTGCACCACCAGGCACCGTTCTGGTTCACCGGGAACTTCGTGCTGACCACGATGGTCACGGGCTTCCTCGGGCCGGCCAACGGACTGTCCGCCGGGTGGTCGGTGCTGGCGGCCGTCGCCGGCGCCTGTTTCGGGACGCTCTTCATGTGCTTCCACGCCAACCAGGGCCCCACGATGGGCCTGCCGCAGATGATCCAGTCGCGCGCGCAGTTCGGTTCGCGCGGCGCGCTCGTCCCGTTCATCGCCGTGATCTTCGTGTACATCGGCTTCAACGTCTTCAACACGATCCTCGCCACATCCGGCTTCAAGACGGTCTTCCCCGGCCCGAACTGGCTCTGGTACCTCGGGCTGATGGTGGCCGCGATCGTCATCGCCGTCGTCGGCTTCGACCTGATGATGGTTGTGCAGCGGTGGCTGACATACCTGCTGATCGTCGTGTTCGGCGTCCTCACCGTCTACGCCGTGTCGACGTTGCACCTCAATGCGGCGGTTCCCGACGGTGGCAAGTTCTCGCTGACGGTGTTCCTCATGCAGTTCGCCGCTGCGGCCGGATACCAGATTTCGTATGCGGTGTACGTCTCCGACTACTCGCGTTACCTGCCCGAGAACACCTCGGCCAAGCACGTGATCTGGTGGACCTACCTCGGTGCCGCCGGGTCGTCGGTGTGGCTGATGTCGCTCGGCGCGGTGCTGGCATCGGCACTGCCGACGCCGGACGCGATCGTCTCGATCCAGACCGTCGGCAACCAATTACTGCCCGGCTTCGGCACTTTCACCGTCGTGGTGGCGTCGATCGCCCTGGTGACCATCATGTCCGTCAATGCCTACGGCGCCAGTCTGACGAGCATGAGCGCCCTCGACGCCTTCCGGCCGATCACGCCGACCGTGCGCCTGCGGGTGCTCGGCATCGCGCTCACGTCGTTCGTCGCCTTCGTCGTCGCGCTGTCGCTGCCCGAGGGCTACCTCGAGTCGTTCAACACCTTCGTGCTGCTGATGCTGTACTTCCTGATCCCGTGGACGGCCGTCAACCTCGTCGACTTCTATTTCGTTCGGCGCGGGCACTATTCGATCGTCGACATCTTCCGGCCGGACGGCATCTACGGCCGGTGGTCGTGGCGCGGACTGGCGGCGTACCTCGTCGGCATGGTGTCGATGGTGCCGTTCATCTCGTTGCACTTCTACGAGGGGCCCATCGCCAAGATGCTTGGGGGAGTGGACATCTCGTTCGTCGTCGGCCTGGCGGTATCAGGGCTGGCGTACTACGTGCTGACGCGCGGCGTGGACCTGGCGCCTGAGCACGCCGCGGTCGAACGGAGCCGTGCCGAGTTGAGCGCCGCCTAGCTATTCGGCGGCCTCGGCCAGGCGCCGATGCGCCAGGGCCGGGGTCAGCACCCACAGCACCTTCGCGCCGGACTGCGCATCGGCGTGGAAGGCATGGGGACGATCCGCATCGAAGGTCAGTGCGTCGCCCTGGTTGAGCGTGATGCGGCTGCCGTTGCCCTCGATGAAATCGATGTGGAGCCGGCCCTCGATGACCATGGCGAACTCGACCTCGGCGGGCAGGGAGTAGGTGTCGGTCCCGCTGCCGCCGCCGGGCTCGATATCGCTCATCAGGACCTGGAAGCGGCGCTCATTGCTCGGCGTCAGCTGGAACTCGTTCATCTTTGTTCCGCCGAACTCGATGGGCGGGTACTCCCCGGCGCGGACCACCTCGCCGACGGGCGTTTCGTCGAACAGGGAACCGACCTGGAGTTCGAGTGCCTCGCAGATGCGGATGAGCGCGGCGACGGACGCGTTGGACTGGCCGCGTTCGACCTTCGACAGGTAGCCCTTGGTCACGCCGCTGGCGGCGGCGAGCTCGTCGAGGGTCATGCGCTTGGCGCTGCGGGCGGCCTTCAACCGTGCGGCGATCGTTAGTTGCGTTGCCGGCGAACCGCCCACGTTTTCCTCCTAGGAAACAAAGGTTGACAATAATTCTACTGCCGGAAACAATGAGACCCAAGCCACACGCCACGACTTTGGAGAACTGATGAGCTTCGACCGGTACATCACGACCACCGCGCCCGACGGCCGCGAGATCATCGGCCAGGTCGATGCCAGCCGGTTCCCGCGCTACGCCGAACCGACCACCTTCGCGCGGGTGCCGCGCCTGGACCAGGTCTCGTCACCCGATGTCACGATCCTCGGCGTCCCGTTCGACTCCGGCGTGTCCTACCGGCCGGGCGCGCGCTTCGGCCCCGGGCACATCCGCGCGGCGTCCAAGCTGCTGCGGCCCTACAACCAGGCGCTCGACGTGTCGCCCTTCGCCAACCAGCAGGTCGCCGACGCCGGCGACATCGGCGTCAACCCGTTCAACATCAACGAGGCCATCGAGACCATCGACACCGAGGTGACCGCGCTGCGCAAGGACGGCAGCGCCGTGCTGACGCTCGGCGGCGACCACACGATCGCGCTGCCGATCCTGCGGTCACTGCACCGCGACCACGGCCCCATCGCCGTGCTGCACTTCGACGCGCACCTCGACACCTGGGACACCTACTTCGGCGCCGCCTACACGCACGGGACCCCGTTCCGCCGGGCCAGCGAAGAGGGCCTCATCGACATGGAGCGCTCGCTGCACATGGGTATCCGCGGCCCGCTGTACAGCAAGAAGGACCTCGAGGACGACGCGATCCTCGGCTTCCAGGTGATCCGCTCCGACGACTACCAGGTCGACGGCCTGGCGAGCGTGCGGGAGCGCATGGTGAAGCGGTTGGCCGGCGGTCCGGTGTACGTGTCGGTGGACATCGACGTGCTCGACCCGGCGCACGCGCCCGGGACCGGGACGCCGGAAGCCGGGGGACTGACGTCGCGCGAGCTGCTGCATTCGCTGCGCTCGTTGACCGGGCTGAACGTCGTCGGCGCCGACATCGTCGAGGTGTCCCCGGCGTACGACCACGCCGAGCTGACGGGTATCGCAGCCGCGCACGTGGGCTACGAGCTGCTGTCGGTGATGAGCGCGAACCGCTGAGCCGGACGACGATCAAGCGGCGAGGTACGAGCCGCGTTGAAGAGTTCGGCAGATCAGACTAGGGCTTGCGCCGCACCGACGCCTCGACGATGTCGAGGACGGCGGTCAGATCCTCGCCGGTCTGACCCGATGCGAGCCGCGCGATGAGGCCGTCGAGCACGAGGTCGAGATAGATGTGCAGCACTTCGGTGGGCACGTCGTCACGCAACGTGCCGGCGGCCTTCTTGCGCTCCAGGCGCGCGATGGTGGCCTGGTTGAGTTCCTCGTAGCGCTGCTGCCACTCGGCGCGGAACTCGGCATCGGTGCGCAGCCGCCGGGCGATCTCCAGCCGGGTGCCCAGCCACTGGTAGTTCTCCGGCTTGGCCAGCATGTTCCGCATGACCTGAACCAGGCCGTCCTTCTCGACGGTCTCGGCCATGCGCTCGCCGTCCTCTTCGGCGAGCGCGAAGAACAACGCGTCCTTGTCGCGGAAGTGATGGAAGATCGCGCCGCGCGACATCGCGGTGGCTTCTTCGAGAAGCCGCACGGTCGCACCTTCGTACCCGAACTCGGAAAAACAGCGTCGGGCGCCGTCGAGGATCTGCGCTCGACGGGCGGCGAGATGATCGTCGCTAACTTTGGGCACCAGGACTCCTACTGGCGTTCGGTTGGGCAGCCCGAAGGCTGCCCAACCGAATCAGCCAGCTATCAGGCCTCGCTGCCCGACCGCAGCATGTTGCGCAGCACGTACTGCAGGATGCCGCCGTTGCGGTAGTAGTCGGCCTCGCCGGGGGTGTCGATGCGGACCACGGCGTCGAACTCGACCTTGGTGCCGTCCTCCTTGGTGGCGGTGACATGCACGGTCTTCGGCGTCTTGCCGGCGTTGAGCTCCTCGATGCCGGAGATGTCGAAGGTCTCGGTGCCGTCCAGGCCCAGCGACTTGGCGCTCTCGCCGGCCGGGAACTGCAGCGGGATGACGCCCATGCCGATGAGGTTCGACCGGTGGATGCGCTCGAACGACTCGGTGATGACGGCCTTGACGCCGAGCAGCGTGGTGCCCTTGGCGGCCCAGTCACGCGAGCTGCCCGAACCGTATTCCTTGCCGCCCAGCACGACCAGCGGGATGCCGGCCTTCTGGTAGTTCATGCACGCGTTGTAGATGAACTCCTTCGGGCCGCCCTCCTGGGTGAAGTCGCGGGTGTAGCCACCCTGCGTGCCCTCGAGGCCGATGGTGTCCAGAATCCGGTTCTGCAGACGGATGTTGGCGAAGGTGCCGCGGACCATGACCTCGTGGTTGCCACGACGGCTACCCAGCGAGTTGTAGTCCTTGCGGGCCACACCGTGCGAGTCCAGGTAGTCCGCGGCCGGGGTTCCCGGCTTGATCGGGCCGGCCGGGCTGATGTGGTCGGTGGTCACCGAGTCGCCCAGCAGGGCCATGACGCGGGCGCCCTTGATGTCGGTGACGGGCGCCGGCTCCATTTCCATGCCGTCGAAGTACGGCGCCTTGCGGACGTAGGTCGAGGCGTCGTCCCACGCGAAGGTGTCGCCGGCGGGGGTCGACAGGTTGCGCCAGTTGTCGTCGCCCTTGAACACGTCGGCGTAGGACTTGCGGAACATGTCCTGGCTGATCGCGCTCTTGATGGTGTCGTCGATCTCCTGGGCCGACGGCCAGATGTCGCGCAGGAAGACGTCGTTGCCGTCGGTGTCCTTGCCCAGGGAGTCCGTCTCGAAGTCGAAGTCCATGGTGCCGGCGAGGGCGTAGGCGATGACCAGCGGCGGCGAGGCCAGGTAGTTCATCTTGACGTCGGGGGAGATGCGGCCCTCGAAGTTGCGGTTACCGGACAGCACCGCGGTGACGGTCAGGTCCTCTTCGTTGACGGCCTTGGAGATCTCCTCCGGCAGCGGGCCGGTGTTACCGATGCACGTGGTGCAGCCGTAGCCACCCAGGTAGAAGCCCAGCTTCTCCAGGTAGGGCCACAGGCCGGCCTTCTCGTAGTAGTCGGTGACGACCTGGCTGCCCGGGGCCATGTTGGTCTTGACCCACGGCTTGCTGGTCAGGCCCTTCTCGACGGCGTTGCGGGCCAGCAGGGCGGCACCGATCATGACCGACGGGTTGGAGGTGTTGGTGCAGGAGGTGATACCCGCGACCGCGACGGCGCCGTGGTCGAGGATGAACTCGCCGCGGTCGCCCTTGACGCGCACCGGCTTGCTCGGCCGGCCCTCGGCGCCGTTGGCGGCGGACTGGACGTTGACGGCACCGTCGTCAGCGAACGACAGGGCGGCCGGGTCAGAAGCCGGGAACGACTCCTCGACGGCCTCGTCGAGCTTGGTGTGGTCGGCCGGGTGCTGCTCCTCCACGTAGTTGTGGATGTCCTTGCGGAACGCGATCTTGCTCTCCGACAACAGGATTCGGTCCTGCGGGCGCTTCGGGCCGGCGATCGACGGCACGACCGTCGACAGGTCCAGCTCGAGGTACTCCGAGAAGGCCGGCTCGTGGTCGGCGTCGTGCCACATGCCCTGGGTCTTGGCGTAGGCCTCGACGAGCGCCAGCTGCTCGTCGGTGCGGCCGGTCAGGCGCAGGTAGTTGATGGTCTCTTCGTCGATCGGGAAGATCGCACAGGTCGAGCCGAACTCGGGGCTCATGTTGCCCAGGGTGGCGCGGTTGGCCAGCGGCACCTCGGCGACGCCCTTGCCGTAGAACTCGACGAACTTGCCGACGACGCCGTGCTTGCGCAGCATGTCGGTGACGGTCAGCACCACGTCGGTGGCGGTGACGCCCGGCTGGATTTCACCGGTCAGCTTGAAGCCGACGACGCGGGGGATGAGCATCGAGACGGGCTGGCCCAGCATGGCGGCCTCGGCCTCGATACCGCCGACGCCCCAGCCCAGCACGCCCAGGCCGTTCTCCATGGTGGTGTGGCTGTCGGTACCCACACAGGTGTCGGGGTACGCCTGGCCGTTGCGGACCATCACGGTGCGGGCCAGGTACTCGATGTTGACCTGGTGGACGATGCCGGTGCCCGGCGGGACGACCTTGAAGTCGTCGAAGGCGCCCTGGCCCCAGCGCAGGAACTGGTAGCGCTCGGAGTTGCGCTCGTACTCGAGGGCGACGTTCTTCTCGTAGGCGTCGGCGGTGCCGAACACGTCGAGGATGACGGAGTGGTCGATGACCATCTCGGCGGGAGAGAGCGGGTTGACCTTGTTCGGGTCGCCGCCGAGGGCGGTGACGGCCTCACGCATGGTGGCCAGGTCGACGACGCAGGGCACGCCGGTGAAGTCCTGCATGATCACACGGGCCGGGGTGAACTGGATTTCGATGCTCGGCTCGGCCGACGGATCCCAGTTGGCCAGCGCCAGGATGTGATCCTTGGTGATGTTGGCGCCGTCTTCGGTGCGCAGCAGGTTCTCCGCAAGCACCTTGAGGCTGTAGGGAAGCTTCTCGGTACCCGGAACCGCGTCGAGGCGGAAAATCTCGTAGCTGTTTTCCCCGACAACGAGCGTGTCACGGGCTCCAAATGAATTGCTGCTCACATCAACTCCCGGCTAGATCTCGCCGCGACGGGCTGTGTCAGCGGCGCGTTGCTACCCTAACAGTACGCTTGTCCTATGAGCGCCCAGGGGGTGGCTACAGTCTTGTCGGGTTCCGGGTGCGCCGTCAGGGAGTTCGAGGAAATTCCAGTACCGTTTGCCGCGTGACAACTTTCGCGGCATTCATTCCGCCGGACGTCTGCGCCACGGTCGGGCAGGACCCGGCCAAGACCCCTGTCGACGTGTGCATGGCGACGGTGATCACGCAGGTGCGTGACGGTGGGGTCAGCGCGCCGGGCATCGCGCCCGCCAAGACGCCGGCCACGCCGCAGGAAGCGAAGCAGGCCGCCGAGGCCGCGCAGGAGGCCGCCGCCTTGCGTCAGGTCGTCGCCGACGCCCACGCCAAGGGCATCGACCTCAAGATCGTGGTGCTGCCGACGAGTCCGGGCATCGACACCCCGCTGCGTGACATCGCCGCGGACGTCGGCCGGGTGTATCCCGAGTCGACGGTGCTGACCCTCAGTCCCGGCTTCGCCGGCTCGGTCAGTCCGACTTATGACCGGTCGCTGTTGGAGGCCGGTCAGGACCTCGCGAAGACGCCGAGCGTTGTGCAGAACTCGAAGAATTTTGTGAGCCAGCTGGAAACGCCGATATTTCCCTGGACGTCGTTCACTGTGGTGGTCATCCTCGGCGTGGTAGCGGCTGCCGTCGGTACCCGGTTTCTGCAGGTCCGGGCCCGGAAAGCGGCCGCAGCTGCGGCGCCGCAGGACGCCGTCGCGCCGGCATCTCGGTAGCTGCGCGCGGGGCGCCGCGAATTCGAATATCACTATTCGGTCACACCTTTTTCAATTACAACGGTGTGGTTTGTTACTAACGTTTCATTTGTGCAACCTGTGACGTACGGTGCAGTTGGTACCGCATGTTGCAGATGTGATGATTTGTGATTTCTGCGACTTACGGGACCAACGGATCGAGCCCGCTTTTGCCTTAGGCGGGCACCAGCGCGCTGGAGCCTTAGGAGACCTGAGTCAATGGGACGCAGCATTCGCCCCTTTAGCGGTGGGCTGGCCACCCGGCTGGGCAGTCGCGTCGGCACCGGGTCGCTCGTGTTCGGTGTCATGACCGCGTCCGTGTTCGCCTCCGGTATCGCGTCGGCGCAACCCGGCAGCAGCGAGATCGCCGCCCTGGTCACCGATCTCGCCAATGCCAACCAGAAACTGCAGGACCTCGGCGCCGCCATCCAGACCCGGCAGGAATCGGTCAACAAGGCCATCGCCGACGTGCAGACCGCCCGGGACGACGCCGCGACCGCCCAGCAGGACATCGACACCAGCCAGACCGGTCTGAAGGACGCCAACGCGGCCATCGCCGCCGCCCAGGCGCACTTCGACAAGTACGCCGAGGCGGCGTACATCAACGGGCCGTCCGCGTCCTACCTGACCGCGACCGATCCCGGCGAGATGATCAACACCGCCGCCACCGGCCAGGCGCTGACCATCAGCTCGCAGGAGGCCATCGCCGATCTGCAGCGCAGCCGCACCGAACTGGCCAACCGCGAATCCGCCGCCCGCCTGGCCAAGCAGAAGGCCGACCAGGCCGTCAAAGATGCCCAGGTCAGGCAGGACGACGCCGTCAAGGCCCTGACCGACGCCCGGACCACGTTCGCCGACCAGCAGACTCAGCTGGACCAGCTGGTCAGCCAGCGCGACGCGGCGCAGGCCAAGCTCAACGCAGCGCGCACACAATGGGCCGCGAGCGCCCCCGCGTCCGGAACTCCCGCGGCCGACCCCGGCCGGTACGCCGCCAACTGGGACGGCGCGCCCGCCGCTGCCGGTCCCCGCAAGTGGGACGACGGCGGCTGGGACCCCACCCTGCCCAAGATTCCGAGCGCCAACATCCCCGGTGACCCGATCGCCGTCATCAACAACGTGCTCGGCATGACCGCCACGTCGGCGCAGGTCACCCAGCAGATGGGCCACAGCTTCCTGCAGAAACTCGGCCTGGTGCCCGCCACCGTCACCAAGTCGGGCTACACCAACGGCGCCATCCCGCGCGTCTACGGCAAGCAGGCCTCGGAATACGTCATCAAGCGCGCCATGTCGCAGATCGGGGTGCCGTACTCCTGGGGCGGCGGCACCGCCGCCGGTCCCAGCACGGGCATCGACTCAGGTGCCGGCACCGTCGGCTTCGACTGCTCGGGTCTGATCCTCTACGCCTTCGCCGGCGTCGGCATCAAACTGCCGCACTACTCCGGCAACCAATATGAGGCGGGCCGCAAGATCCCGACATCGCAGGCCCGCCGCGGGGACGTCATCTTCTACGGCCCGGGTGGCAGCCAGCACGTGACCCTGTACCTCGGCAACGGGCAGATGCTCGAAGCGCCCTACACCGGTTCCAACGTCAAGGTGTCGCCGGTGCGAACCAGCGGCATGACGCCATACGTGATCCGTTACATCGAATACTGATACAGGGGTTATTGCATTGCAGGGCAAGGAATTTCACCGGAGAGACCTCCTCGCGGGCGTGGGCGCGCTGGCGCTGGCACTCGCGTTCGGGCCTGCGCCGAGTGCGGTTGCCGAGCCCGACGGCGGGTGGGACCCGACACTGCCCATGCGGGCCAGCTCCGGCGCCCCCGGTGACCCGGTGGCCATCGCCAACGCGACGTTCCAGGCCAGCCAGCTGGCTCTGCAGACCACCCAGAACCTCGGCCAGAGCTTTCTGTCCAGCCTGGGCCTGGGCGGCAAACCGAGCGGCGGTGGCGGCGGAACCGCCGCGATGATGCCCGGCGGCCGCGTCGGCGGTAAGCAGGCCATCGAGTACGTCATCCGGCGCGGCGGCTCCCAGATGGGCGTCCCGTACTCGTGGGGCGGCGGCACGCTGACCGGTCCCGGACCCGGCGTGGACTACGACGCCGGCAAGATCGGTTACGACTGTTCGGGTTTCACCCGCTACGCCTACGCCGGCGTGGGCGTGCAGATTCCCAAGTACTCGGGCGACCAGTACAACACCGGCCGTGCCATCGCGCCGTCGGAGGCCAAGCGCGGCGACCTGATCTTCTACGGCCCCGGCGGCAGCCAGCACGTCACGATCTACCTCGGCAACGGAAAGATGCTCGAGGCGTCCGGCAGTGCCGGCAAGGTGACGGTCAGTCCGGTCCGCACGGCCGGTATGTCGCCGCACCTGTCCCGCATCATCGAGACCTGAGACACGCGGAAAGTCCGCCCTAGCAGCACTGACGGCTCCGCCGTCGGCAAACGTTCGACGGATACGCAGCCGCCTGGAATAGTTGACTCCGGGCGCGCCGCTATATTGGCGGCTACCCGCTAGACCAGCGATTTTGCGCCGGACATCCGGCCGAAACAATTGTGGGAGGAAGCTAGATGACGTCACCGAGTGGGCCGCCCGACGGCGCCGGAGGCTACCCAGGCCCGGCACCCACACAGGGTTACCCGCCCGGGGCGCACGCCGCCCCCGCCGCGCAGCAGCCCGTCAGCGGCTCGCTGCAGTCCGAGGTGCACACCCTCGAACGCGCCATCTTCGAGGTCAAGCGCATCATCGTCGGCCAGGACCAGCTGGTCGAGCGCATGCTGGTCGGCCTGCTGGCCAAGGGCCACGTGCTGCTCGAAGGTGTGCCGGGCGTCGCCAAGACCCTCGCCGTGGAGACCTTCGCCAAGGTGGTCGGTGGCTCGTTCGCCCGCATCCAGTTCACCCCCGACCTGGTGCCCACCGACATCGTCGGTACGCGCATCTACCGCGTCGGCAAGGAAGAGTTCGACATCGAGCTCGGCCCGGTGATGGTCAACTTCCTGCTCGCCGACGAGATCAACCGTGCGCCCGCCAAGGTGCAGTCGGCGCTGCTGGAGGTCATGGCCGAGCGCAAGATCTCCATCGGTGGCAAGACCTTCCCGCTGCCCAGCCCGTTCCTGGTCATGGCGACCCAGAACCCCATCGAGCAGGAGGGCGTCTACCAGCTGCCCGAGGCGCAGCGCGACCGATTCCTGTTCAAGCTCAACGTCGGCTACCCGTCGCCCGAGGAAGAGCGCGAGATCATCTACCGGATGGGCGTCAAGCCGCCGGAGCCCAAGCAGATCCTCACCACCGAGGACCTGCTGCGCCTGCAGGACGTGGCCGCCAACACCTTCGTGCACCACGCCCTCGTCGACTACGTGGTCCGCATCGTGACCGCCACGCGTGAGCCGGAGAAGTTCGGCATGCCCGACGCCAAGGCGTGGATCGCCTACGGCGCCTCGCCGCGTGCCTCGCTGGGCATCATCAGCGCCTCCCGTGCGCTGGCGCTGGTCCGGGGCCGTGACTACGTCATCCCGCAGGACGTCGTCGAGGTCATCCCGGACGTGCTGCGGCACCGTCTCGTGCTCACCTACGACGCGCTCGCCGACGAGATCTCCGCCGAGACCGTCGTCAACCGGATCCTGCAGACCGTCGCGCTGCCGCAGGTGAATGCCATTCCGCAGCAAGGACATTCGGTTCCGCCCGTGATGGCCGGCGCAGCTGGGGCCTCTGGTCGGTGACCGCCCCCGGGTCTGATCGTTCGGCTTCGCCGCAGACCGGCCGGTCCGTCGATCTGCCGTCACTGCAGCGTGGCCAGATTCGCGATCCCGAACTGTCGGCCGCACTGCGCAAGCTGGAGCTCACCGTCCGGCGCAAGCTGGACGGTGTCCTCCACGGCGACCACCAGGGCCTGATCCCCGGTCCGGGATCCGAGCCGGGGGAGTCCCGGCTCTACCAGCCCGGCGACGACGTCCGCCGGATGGACTGGTCCGTCACGGCGCGCACGACGCATCCGCATGTGCGGCAAATGATCGCGGACCGGGAATTGGAGACCTGGCTCGTCGTCGACATGTCGGCGAGCCTGGACTTCGGCACCGCGGGCTGCGAGAAGCGTGATCTGGCGGTCGCCGCGGCGGCCTCCATCGCGTTCCTCAACAGCGGCGGCGGCAACCGGCTCGGCGCGGTCATCTCGAATGGCGACACCGTCCGCCGGGTACCCGCACTGTCCGGCCGGCTGCACGAGCAGGAACTGTTGCGCGCCATCGCCACCACACCCAAGGCCCCGGCCGGGGTCCGTGGTGACCTGGCCGCCGCCATCGACGCGCTGCGCCGGCCCGAGCGCCGCCGCGGCATGGCCGTGATCATCAGTGACTTCCTCGGCCCGATCAACTGGATGCGCCCGCTGCGCGCCATCGCCGGGCGGCACGAGGTGCTGGGCATCGAGATCATCGACCCGCGCGATGTGGAGCTGCCGGCCGTGGGGGACGTGGTGCTGCAGGACGCCGAGTCCGGCATCACCAAGGAGTTCACCATCGACGAGCAACTCCGGGACGACTTCGCCCGCGCCGCCCAGGCGCACCGCGACGAAGTGGCCCGCACGCTGCGCCGATGCGACGCCCCGCTGCTGACGCTGCGCACCGACCGGGACTGGATCGCCGACGTCGTCCGGTTCGTGGCGAACCGTCGCCGCGGCGCCATGGCGGCCCGGTAGCTGTCAACCACTGTGTCCATTGGACGGCTCGCCGTCGTGGCGTGCCGATTTAGGCGTGCACCGGCCGAGACGATAAGTTGACCAGCATGAGTGACGCTGTTGCCACTGAGGCTGCTCCCGGCCGTCCGGCCTTCGTTTCCCGTTCCGTGCTGGTCACCGGTGGTAACCGGGGTATCGGCCTGGCCATCGCGCAGCGGCTGGCCGCGGACGGCCACAAGGTCGCGGTGACCCACCGCGGTTCGGGTGCGCCCGAGGGCCTGTTCGGCGTCGTGTGTGACGTGACCGACGCCGAGGCCGTCGACCGTGCGTTCAAAGAGGTCGAGGAGCACCAGGGCCCGGTCGAGGTGCTGGTGTCCAACGCCGGTATCTCCAAGGACGCATTCCTGATGCGCATGACCGAGGAGCGGTTCACCGAGGTCATCAACGCCAACCTCACCGGCGCGTTCCGCGTGACCCAGCGCGCGTCGCGCAGCATGCAGCGCAAGCGTTTCGGCCGCATCATCTACATCGGCTCGGTCTCGGGCATGTGGGGCATCGGCAACCAGGCCAACTACGCGGCCGCCAAGGCCGGCCTGATCGGCATGGCGCGCTCCATCTCTCGTGAGCTCTCCAAGGCCGGCGTCACCGCCAACGTCGTGGCCCCCGGGTACATCGACACCGAGATGACGCGTGCCCTCGACGAGCGCATCCAGGAAGGCGCGCTGGACTTCATCCCGGCCAAGCGCGTCGGCACCGCCGAAGAGGTCGCCGGTGCCGTCAGCTTCCTGGCGTCCGAGGACGCCGGCTACATCGCCGGTGCGGTCATCCCGGTCGACGGCGGCATGGGCATGGGTCACTGACCCGCGGCGCTCAATCGAAAACGCTTTGGCTTACCAGAACTTAAAGGAGTCAGCACAAATGGCAGGTTTGCTCGAAGGCAAGCGGATCCTGGTCACCGGGATCATCACCGACTCGTCCATCGCGTTCCACATCGCGAAGGTCGCCCAGGAACAGGGCGCCGAGCTGGTGCTCACCGGCTTCGACCGGATGAAGCTCATCCAGCGCATCGCCGACCGGCTGCCCAACCCGGCGCCGCTGCTGGAGCTCGACGTGCAGAACGAAGAGCACCTGGCCTCGCTCGGTGAGCGCGTCACCGAGGTGATCGGCGAGGGCAACAAGCTCGACGGCGTCGTGCACTCCATCGGCTTCATGCCGCAGAGCGGCATGGGCATCAACCCGTTCTTCGACGCGCCCTACGAGGACGTCGCCAAGGGCATCCACATCTCGGCCTACTCGTACGCCTCGCTGGCCAAGGCGCTGCTGCCGATCATGAACGAAGGCGGCGGCATCGTCGGCATGGACTTCGACCCGACCCGCGCCATGCCCGCCTACAACTGGATGACGGTCGCCAAGAGCGCCCTCGAGTCGGTCAACCGGTTCGTCGCGCGCGAGGCCGGCAAGTTCGGCGTGCGCTCCAATCTGGTTGCGGCAGGCCCCATCCGGACCCTGGCCATGAGCGCCATCGTCGGCGGTGCCCTCGGCGACGAGGCCGGCCAGCAGATGCAGCTCCTCGAAGAGGGCTGGGACCAGCGCGCGCCGATCGGCTGGAACATGAAGGACCCGACGCCGGTCGCCAAGACCGTCTGTGCGCTGCTGTCCGAATGGCTGCCCGCGACCACCGGCTCGATCATCTACGCCGACGGTGGCGCCAGCACCCAGCTGCTGTGATGAGCGCTTGCGCGAAGAACCAACAGCGCTGATGGATTTCGACGCACTGCTGCTGCTGTCGTTCGGCGGGCCCGACGGGCCCGCCGACGTCCGGCCGTTCCTGGAGAACGTGACGCGGGGACGTGGGGTGCCGCCGGAGCGCCTCGACGCCGTCGCCGAGCACTACATGCACTTCGGGGGCGCGTCGCCGATCAACGCCATCAACCGGGCGCTGATGTCGGAGCTCGAGGCGGCGATGCCGCAGCTGCCGGTGTACTTCGGGAACCGGAACTGGGACCCGTACATCGAAGACACGGTTACCGCCATGCGGGACAACGGGATTCGTCGCGCGGCAGTGTTCACGACGTCCGCCTGGGGCGGGTACTCCAGCTGCCGGCAGTACATCGAGGACATCGCGCGCGGCCGGGTCGCGGCGGGCCCGCAGGCGCCCGAGCTGGTGAAGCTGCGCCAGTACTTCGACCATCCGCTGTTCGTCGAGATGTTCGCCGAGGCCATCGGCGAAGCCGCCGCCCAGCTGCCCGCCGACCTGCGTGACGCGGCCCGCCTCGTGTTCACCGCGCACTCGATTCCGGTCCGGGTCGACGAGCGCGACGGACCACGGCTCTACAGCCGTCAGGTCGGCTACGCCAGCCGGCTGGTCGCCGCGGCCGCCGGCTACGACGAGTACGACCAGGTCTGGCAGTCGCGGTCCGGGCCGCCCCAAATCCCTTGGCTGGAACCGGATATCGGTGACCACCTGGCGGCGCTCGCGGCCGCCGGCACCAAGGCCGTCATCGTCTGCCCCATCGGGTTCGTCGCCGATCACATCGAGGTGGTGTGGGACCTCGACAACGAGCTCGCCGAGCAGGCGGCCGAGGCCGGAATCACGTTGGTGCGCACCACGACTCCCAACGCCGACCCGCGGTTCGCGCGGCTGGCCGCGTCGTTGGTCGACGAACTGCGCACGGGTGCGCCGCCGGCGCGGGTCGAGGGCCCGGACCCGGTGCCCGGGCACGGCTGCAGCATCAACGGGGTGTCCTGCCTGCCGGGCTGCTGCGGCGACTGACCGGTCCTACCGCTCCCAGGCCGAATGCAGGATGGCCGTCACGGCGGCCAGCCGGGCGGAGCGCACGATGTCGGACAGGGGCCGCATGGCCTCCGTCGCGATCTGCATCTCCGATGCGCTCTGCAGGCCGATGGGCGCCAGCCCGGCGCTGACCGTGATGATCGCGTCGATGTGGGCCGCGGTCTCGAGCACCCGCACCGCACGGGTGGGGGCGTGGTCCGGCAGTTTGTGCAGATGCCCGGCCTCGAGCAGCTGTTCGACCATCTCGCGCGGATCCTCGATGTCCGAACCGGGTTCGGCACGCAGGCGGCCGAGGGCGTCGGCCGCGGACCGGACCGCGTCGCGCAGTCGGTACTCCTCTTCGCCGAGGTCGAAGTGGCCGGCCACGGGAGCGCTGGGCAGCGAGTACACCGTCCAGGACAGGGCCTTGACCTCGGCGTCGTCGGTGTCGTCCTCGTATTCGAAATCGGGGACCAACCCGACGGCCTCGCCGTAGTTGGAGGTGATGACGACGGCTTCGCCCATGTCGACGGCGTCCTGCTGGAACCGGGTGCCGGGGGTCAGGCCCCGGACATCCCCGGGTACGGGCAGTACCAGGTTCAACGCCGGCTCCGAGCGGGCAGCTCCGGCCGCGTGCCGCAGCGTCTGCAGCAACGTGACGCCGCCGTAGTTGGTCAGGTCGGGCCACGGCAGGCCCGTGCGGCTGGCCGCCACGGCGTCGTACGCGGCAATGGAATGTCTTGGCGCCCACGGCGATAGCGCATCCAGGACATCGTCGGGTGCGGCCAGGCCGGCATGCCAGGCATTGGCCCACACCGTCAGCGAAACACTTGGACACCACATGATGCACGCAGTGTAAAACGCTCCGGCCGATTAGGCCTGCAAGGCGCTACTCTGGTCGCATGCCGGTGCCGTTGCTGTGGCTCATCGTGGCGATCGGGCTTGCCGGTGCCGAAGCGCTGACCGGTGACATGTTCCTGCTCATGCTGTCCGGCGGTGCCCTGGCGACCGCAGGTCTGAGCTGGGCCACCGACTGGCCCATCTGGGCCGACGGCCTCTCCTTCCTCATCGTGTCGGTGCTGTTGCTGGTCCTGGTGCGGCCGGCGCTGCGCAAGCGGCTGGGTGCCGCGGGCCTGCCCGAACCGGTGAAGGCCTTGGAAGGCAAGTCGGCGCTGGTGCTGGAACGGGTGACCCGCCATGAAGGGCAGGTAAAACTCGACGGCGAAATCTGGACGGCGCGCCCGATGGCCGACGACGATGTCTTCGAGCCCGGCGATCACGTAACCGTGATGCGGATCGACGGTGCGACCGCGGTGGTCTTCCGGGCCATCTGAACGCAAGGGGAGCTGAAATTGACTGGTGCACTTGTCCTTCTGCTGATCCTGGTGGCGTTTGCCATCGTGGTGGTGGTCAAATCGGTGGCGCTCATCCCGCAGGCCGAGGCAGCGGTCATCGAGCGGCTGGGCCGCTACAGCAAGACCGTCTCGGGCCAGCTGACGCTGCTGCTGCCGTTCATCGACAAGATCCGGGCCCGGGTGGATCTGCGTGAGCGGGTGGTGTCGTTCCCGCCGCAGCCCGTCATCACCGAGGACAACCTGACGGTCAACATCGACACCGTCGTCTACTTCCAGGTGACCAGCCCGCAGGCCGCGGTGTACCAGATCAGCAACTACATCGTCGGCGTCGAACAGCTGACCACGACGACGCTGCGCAACGTCGTCGGCGGCATGACGCTGGAGCAGACGCTGACCTCACGTGACCAGATCAACGCCCAGCTGCGCGGCGTGCTCGACGAGGCCACCGGCCGGTGGGGCCTGCGCGTCGCGCGTGTCGAGCTGCGCAGCATCGATCCGCCGCCGTCGATCCAGGACTCGATGGAGAAGCAGATGCGCGCCGACCGCGAGAAGCGCGCCATGATCCTGACCGCCGAGGGCGCCCGGGAGGCGTCCATCAAGCAGGCGGAAGGGCAGAAGCAGTCGCAGATTCTGGCGGCCGAGGGCGCCAAGCAGGCGGCGATCCTGGCCGCCGAGGCAGACCGGCAGTCGCGCATCCTGCGCGCGCAGGGTGAGCGGGCCGCCCAGTACCTGAACGCCCAGGGCCAGGCCAAGGCCATCGAGAAGACGTTCGCGGCCATCAAGGCCGGCCGGCCGACGCCCGAGCTGCTGGCCTACCAGTACCTGCAGACGCTGCCGCAGATGGCCAAGGGTGAGGCCAACAAGGTGTGGGTGGTGCCCAGCGACTTCGGTTCGGCGCTACAGGGTTTCACCAAGCTGCTCGGGGCACCGGGGGAGGACGGGGTGTTCCGCTACACGCCGTCGCCGGTCGACGAGGCCCCCGCCAAGGATGACGACGACGAGGTCGCCGACTGGTTCAACACCCAGACCGATCCGGCCATCGCGCAGGCCGTGGCCAAGGCCGAGGCCGAGGCCCGCACGCCGGTGCAGCAGCCCGGCTACGGCGCACCGTCGTTGCCCGTGCCGCCGGCACCCCCGACGCAGCCGCTCGAGCCGCGTCCGTTCCCGGAGATCGACCCGCCCGCCGGACAACACTCGAGGTGACCATGAGCTGGTTGACGTCCCGCAGCACCTACACCGCGTTGGGGCTCCTGATGGCCGGTGACGCGGCGGCGTGTGCCGTCCCCGTTGCCCCCATCGAGAAGGCGCTGAACGGCGTGAACTTCCCGCTGGAGTACCGGTGGATCCTCGTCGGCTCCAAAGCCGCGGCCGCCGTGGGTCTGCTTGCCGGACAACGCAATTCGGCCCTGGCCCGGCTGACCACCGCCATGCTGGCGCTGTACTTCACGCTGGCCGTCGGCGCGCACGTCAGGGCCCACGACAAGCCGGTGAACGCCGCGCCGGCGGTGCTGTTCCTGGCGCTGTTCACCGCGATGACGGCGAAGGGGCTGCCCGAGCGGGAGTCCTAGTCAGCTGTGCGCGTCGACCGGGTGCTGCGCGGCGTGGGCCCGGCGGTGCAGCCGGATCTCGTAGATCAGCCCGCAGATGCCGATGGTCGCGGTGCAGGCCGACACGACCAGCAGCGACGGGCGGATCTGACCGGTGAGGGCGTCGCCGAGGATGACGACGGCCGCGGTGCCGGGCAGCAGTCCGAAGAACGTCGCGAACGCGTACGGCACCACCCGGACCGATGACGCCCCGGCGGCGTAGTTGAGCACGGAGAACGGCACCGCCGGGATCATGCGCATCGACAGGATCGCCGCCCAGCCACGTTCCTTGAGCCGGGCGTCGAGGCTGTCGATGTGCTTGTGCGACAGCTTGCTCAACTGCCAGCCCAACACCCGGACGAGCCAGAGCGCGATCAATGCGCTCAGTGTGCTGGCGATGACGGCCAGTGTGACGCCGAGGGCGGAACCGAACAGGAGTCCTGCGGCGAGGGTGAACGCGGTACGCGGGAACGGCAGCACCGTGACCAGCGTGTGCGCGACCAGGAACGCCAACGGGAACCAGGGGCCGGCCGCGGCGGCCCAGTCGCGCATCTGCACCGCGCTGGGCAACGGCACCCAGATGGCGATTGCGACAAGAATCACAATTGCTGCCCCGATGCCGACGGCCCGGCGCAGCGGCATCTGAGCCGCAGTGGCTTGCACTGCAGACAGGACCGTGCGCAGCGCGCTGACAACGGAGTTCACGTGTTCCAAGGGTACGGGGCCATCGCCCATCGCCGACGTCCGGCGGGTGTCCGACCGATGGGCCGCGGCACTGGCCACAACCGGCACCGACGAGGCGGCCAGCCGGTGCGCCGTAGAGCTACTGGGTAGTAGCGACCTGCGTGATTTAGCCTGAAAGTCAGGTGTGATAGGCATTTCTGCATGCAGTGCCATATGTCCGATGGCCGAAAGATTGGGAGTCGCCGGTGACTGTCGACGTGTCCACTGTTCGGGACCGCTACGCGCGGTGGCAGACGAACGTCGCCGGTGTGCTCGCCAAGAGCACGCGCAAGGCTGTCGAGGATCTGCCGGCCGATCCCGAGCGGTTGCTCGATTCGCCCACGTACGACGGCTTCCCGGTCCGTCCCCTGTACACCAGCCTGGACGGCCTGGCCGAGCCCGCGCTGCCCGGACACTGGCCGTTCACCCGCGGCGGTGACGCCCACCGCGACGTGCTCGCCGGCTGGAAGGTGGCCGAGTCCTTCCCGATCGCGAGCGATGCTGACGTCGCCACGGTCAACGGTGCCATCCTGCTCGCCCTGACCGACGGCACGAGCGCGCTCGAGGTCCGGGTCGGTTCGGGCGGCGTGCCCGTCGACCAGCTCGACCGCGTGTTCGAGGGCGTCTTCCTGGATCTGGTTCCGGTGCTCCTGGATGCCGGTGCCGATCTGGCGGGTGCCGCCGATCAGCTGCTGACGCTGGTCAAGCCGTTCGACGCCGACCAGCGTGCCCGGCTGTCGATCGACCTGGGCGCCGACCCGCTGACCGCGCCGCTGTCCGGCCGCACCGCGGCGACCGAGGCCGACGTCGTCGCCACCGCCGCGAAACTGACCGACTACGACGGGGGAGTGCGGGCCGTCACGGTCGACGCCGCCGCGCTGCACAACCTCGGCGCGAGTGCCTCGCTGGAGCTGGCGGGTGCCATCGCCGCCGGTGTCGCGTACCTGCGTCTGCTCACCGAGAGCGGACTGTCGGCCGCCGACGCGCTGCGGCAGCTCAGCTTCCGCTACGCCGCCGACGACGACCAGTTCGCCACCATCGCCAAACTCCGTGCGGCACGCCAGCTTTGGGCCCGTGTGGCCGAGGTCGTCGGTGACCCCGCCGCCGGCGGAGCCGGCAATACAAAAGAAGCCGGTGCGGCAGTAATTCACGCCGTCACCTCGAAGGCCATGATGTCGCAGCGCGACCCGTGGGTGAACATGTTGCGCACCACCCTCGCGGCGTTCGCCGCCGGCGTGGGCGGCGCCGACACCGTGCTGGTCGAGACGTTCGACGCCGCCATCGACGGCGGATTACCCGGTACCGCAGTCACTTTCAGCCGCCGCATGGCACGCAACACGCAGCTGCTGCTGCTCGAGGAGTCGCACCTGGGCCGCGTCGTCGACCCGTCGGGCGGCTCGTGGTTCGTCGAGGACCTCACTGATCAGCTGGCGCAGCAGGCCTGGGCGAAGTTCCAGGAGCTGGAGTCGCTGGGCGGTTTCGTCGCCGCCCGTGATCACCTGAGTGCTCAGATCGCCGAGGTCGCGGCCCGTCGTGCCGACGACATCGCGCACCGCCGTACGGCGCTCACCGGTGTGAACGAGTTCCCGAACCTCGCGGAAACCCCGCTCGCGCAGACGGATTCGTTCCCCGGCGTGGTGCGCTACGCCGCGGCTTTCGAGGCGCTGCGCAACCGCTCCGACGCGTACCTGGCCAAGACCGGCAAGCGCCCGCAGGCCGTGCTGCTGCCCGTCGGCCCGCTCGCCGAGCACAACATCCGCACCACGTTCGCCGCGAACCTGCTGGCTTCCGGTGGCATCGAGGCCGTCAACCCCGGCACCGTCGACGCAGCGGGTGTCGCGGCCGCTGCCGCGGGCCAGGTGGCCGCGGTGGTCTGTGGCACCGACGCCCGGTACGCCGAGGAGGCCAGCGATGTCGTCAAGGCCGCCCGCGCGGCCGGCGTCGCGCACGTCTACCTCGCCGGGCCGGAGAAGGCCGTTGAAAACACAGTGGATGCGTCCGCTCGACCGGACGAATACCTGACCATGAAAATCGATGCCGTCGAAGCGCTTTCGACCCTGCTCACCCGATTGGGGGCATGACAATGACCGCTTCTGACGTGACCACAATCGGTAGTTTCGCCGACGTCCCGCTACACGGAGAGAGCCCGGTAGCGCCGTCCTCCAGCGCCGTTGACACCCACGTCGCCGACGCGGCGCAGGCGCACGGCTACACCGCGGAGCAGCTCACCTGGTCGACGCCCGAGGGCATCGACGTCAAGCCGGTGTACATCGCCGAAGACCGTGACGCCGTCGCCGCGGCCGGCTACCCGCTGGACAGTTTCCCGGGCACCCCGCCGTTCATCCGCGGGCCGTACCCGACCATGTACGTGAACCAGCCGTGGACCATCCGTCAGTACGCTGGGTTCTCCACCGCCGCCGAGTCCAACGCGTTCTACCGCCGCAACCTGGCCGCCGGCCAGAAGGGCCTGTCGGTCGCGTTCGACCTCGCCACCCACCGCGGCTACGACTCGGACCACCCGCGCGTCCAGGGCGATGTCGGAATGGCCGGTGTGGCAATCGATTCCATCCTCGACATGCGTCAGCTGTTCGACGGTATCGACCTGGGCAGCGTCAGCGTCTCGATGACGATGAACGGCGCCGTGCTGCCGATCCTCGCGCTCTACGTCGTGGCCGCCGAGGAACAGGGCGTGCCGCCGGAGAAACTGGCCGGGACCATCCAGAACGACATCCTCAAAGAGTTCATGGTCCGGAACACCTACATCTATCCGCCGAAGTCGTCGATGCGGATCATCTCGGACATCTTCGGCTACACCAGCACCAAGATGCCGAAGTTCAACTCGATCTCCATCTCGGGCTACCACATCCAAGAGGCCGGGGCCACAGCGGATTTGGAGCTGGCGTACACGCTGGCCGACGGCGTCGAGTACATCAAGGCCGGCCTCGACGCGGGCCTGGACATCGACAAGTTCGCGCCGCGCCTGTCGTTCTTCTGGGGCATCGGCATGAACTTCTTCATGGAGGTGGCCAAGCTGCGCGCCGGCCGTCTGCTGTGGAGCGAGCTGGTCGCCGAGTTCAGTCCCAAGAGCGAGAAGTCGCTGTCGCTGCGTACCCACTCGCAGACCTCGGGCTGGTCGCTGACGGCGCAGGACCCGTTCAACAACGTCGCGCGCACGTGTATCGAGGCCATGGCCGCCACGCAGGGCCACACGCAGTCGCTGCACACCAACGCCCTCGACGAGGCGCTGGCGCTGCCCACCGACTTCTCGGCCCGCATCGCCCGCAACACCCAGCTGTTGCTGCAGCAGGAGTCGGGCACCACGCGGCCCATCGACCCCTGGGGCGGCTCGTACTACGTCGAGTGGCTGACCCACCAGCTCGCCGAGAAGGCCCGCGCGCACATCAAGGAGGTCGCCGAGCACGGCGGCATGGCGCAGGCCATCGGCGAAGGCATCCCGAAGCTGCGCATCGAAGAGGCCGCCGCACGTACCCAGGCCCGCATCGACTCCGGTGCCCAGACGGTGATCGGCGTCAACAAGTACCAGGTGGACGAGGACCAGGAGATCGAGGTCCTCAAGGTCGAGAACAGCCGGGTGCGGGCCGAGCAGCTCGCCAAGCTCGAGCAGCTGCGCGCCGACCGCGACGAGGCCGCCACCCAGGCGGCACTGGCCGAATTGACCCGCGCCGCAGGCGAATCCGGGCACGCCGGGGAAGACGGACTGGGCAACAACCTGATGGCGCTGGCCATCAACGCGGCCCGCGCCAAGGCCACCGTCGGCGAGATCTCCGACGCGCTGGAGAAGGTGTACGGCCGGCACCAGGCCGAGATCCGCACCATCGCCGGCGTCTACCGCGACGAGGTGGGGAAGACCGGAAACGTGAGCACCGCAACCGAATTGGTCGAGAAGTTCGCCGAGGCCGACGGCCGTCGCCCCCGCATCCTGGTGGCCAAGATGGGCCAGGACGGCCACGACCGCGGCCAGAAGGTCATCGCCACCGCGTTCGCCGACATCGGCTTCGACGTGGACGTCGGCTCGCTGTTCTCCACGCCCGACGAGGTGGCGCGGCAGGCGGCGGACAACGACGTGCACGTGGTCGGGGTGTCGTCGCTGGCGGCGGGTCACCTCACGCTGGTGCCCGCGCTGCGCGACGCACTGGCCGAGGTGGGGCGTCCGGACATCATGGTCGTGGTCGGCGGCGTGATCCCGCCGGGCGACTTCGACGAGCTGTACGAGGCGGGCGCCGCGGCGATCTTCCCGCCCGGGACGGTGATCGCCGACGCCGCGATCGGCCTGTTGGGCAAGCTCGCCGAGCGGCTGGGCTACAAGCTCTGAGGTGGCGGGCATGACGACCCCGGTTCCTGAACTCGCAGCCAGGATCCGGGCCGGCGATCGAGCGGCGCTGTCACGTGCCATCACGCTGGTCGAGTCCACCCGGGCCGACCATCGTGATGCCGCGCAGCAGTTGCTGCTCGAGCTGACCCCAGAAGCCGGCAGCGCGCTGCACGTCGGCATCACCGGCGTCCCCGGCGTCGGCAAGTCGACGACGATCGAAGCGCTCGGCATGCACCTCATCGGGCGGGGCCACCGCGTCGCAGTGCTGGCCGTCGACCCGTCGTCGACCCGTACCGGTGGTTCGATCCTCGGCGACAAGACCCGGATGGCGCAGCTGGCCGTGCAGCCGGAGGCCTACATCCGGCCGTCACCGACGTCGGGCACGCTCGGCGGGGTCGCCAAGGCCACCCGCGAGACCATCGTGCTGCTGGAGGCGGCCGGCTACGACGTGGTCCTGGTCGAGACCGTCGGCGTCGGCCAGTCGGAGGTGACGGTGGCCAACATGGTCGACACCTTCGTCTTCCTGACGCTGGCCCGCACCGGTGACCAGTTGCAGGGAATCAAGAAGGGCGTGCTGGAGCTCGCCGACGTCATCGTCGTCAACAAGGCCGACGGCGAGCACGCCATCGAAGCCAAGGCCGCGGCGCGGGAACTGTCCGGGGCGATCCGGTTGATCTATCCGCGCGACACGCTGTGGCGGCCCCCGGTGCTGACCATGAGCGCGCTGACCGGCGACGGTCTGGCCGCGATGTGGGACACCGTGCTCAAACATCGTGAAACCCTCAGCGCGGCAGGCGAATTCGAGGCCCGGCGGCGCGCCCAGCAGGTCGACTGGACCTGGACGATGGTGCGGGACACGGTCCTGGACCGGGTGCTGTCGAATCCTGCCGTCAAGGCCAATCGCGACGAGGTGGAACGTCAGGTGCGCGAGGGTGAGCTGACGCCGGCGTTGGCCGCGCAGCGCATCATCGACCTCGCGAACTGACCGGCCCGAGATTGCCGGCAGGTTGGCCGGCGCAATAGGGGAACCGGCCCGGCGGGTATTCCGGCTAGGCGCTGGCGAAACCAATTTCGGGACGGTGCCGCGGCGTGCACGGACTGCGGAAGAAAATGCGGTCGCGCGTTCCTGGCTATCTGACTGTTTCCTCGGGCATGCACGCTGACCTCTGAACTCGCCGGCATGACGATGCCTTCGCAAGCGGTTACGCCGGCGTAAGTGCGATCTTGAAGTGGAAATGCCGGTGGCGCCGAACCTGTGTATCCAGACTTTTTAGCTAACAGATTGATAACGTCGGAGATGATCGGCGGCAGGCGCACGTCATCATTTGGTAATGACCAACGCTATTCGCCGGGAGCGCAACGTCGCGCCTCTCCGGTCCGCCGGCGGGCCTCTTCCGCAGGGCGTCCACGGTGCCGCTGACCCGAGTTTCGCAACGGTGGTGCGGGCCTTTTCCGCCATGTTCCCCAGTCGCTATCTGGGCGGCGGCGCCCTCTCGGTGTACCTCGACGGCGTTCCCGTCGTCGACGTGTGGACGGGGTGGGCCGACCGGTGGGGCACCCGGCCGTGGGACGCCGACACCGGCGCCATGGTGTTCTCGGCGACCAAGGGGTTGGCCTCGACCGTCATCCACCGCCTGGCCGACCGGGGCCTGATCGCCTACGACGCGCCCGTGGCCGAGTACTGGCCGGCCTTCGGGGCCAACGGCAAGGCCGGCGTGACCGTGCGGGAGCTGATGCGGCACCGCGCCGGGCTGTCGCAGCTGAACGGCGCCACGCGCGACGAGCTGATGGACCACCGCCTCATGGAACGGCGGCTGGCGGCGGCTCCGATGAGCTGGATGAAGGGCCGCCCGGCGTACCACGCCATCACCTACGGCTGGCTGTTGTCGGGCCTGGCCCGCGCGGTGACGGGTCAGAGCATGCGTGAACTGTTCCGCACCGAGCTGGCGGAGCCGCTCGGCACCGACGGCCTGCATCTCGGCCGCCCGGCCGCGGACGCGCCCACTCAGCCCGCGCAGATCATCGGCCCGCAGTTCCGCATCCGCAATCCGCTGTTCGACGCGGTGGCGCCGCACGTGGCGAAGTTGCCGTTCTCCGGCGGCTTCGGCTCGATGTACTTCACCGGCATGCGGTCGATGGCGCAGGGCGACACGCCGCTGCTCGATTCCGAGATGCCGGGCGCCAACGGCGTGGCCACGGCTCGATCGCTGGGGCGCGTGTACGGCGCGATGGCCAACGGCGGCCAGATCGACGGCCTGCGCTTCCTGTCCGCGGGCACGGTGGCACAGCTGCGGGGGACCGGCAGCGTCTTTCCTGATCTGGGCCTCGGCCTGCCCATGGATTTCAACCTCGGATACCACGGCGTGCCGTTCCCCGGTGTCATGCCCGGCTTCGGTCACGTCGGTCTCGGCGGGTCGCTGGGATGGGCGGATCCGGACCGCGGTCTGGCTTTCGGCTTCGTGCACAACCGCCTGCTGACGCCGCTGATGCTGGCCGATCAGGCCGGTTTCGTGGCACTCGCGGCAATGGTGCGACACGGCGCGGCGCAGGCGCGCAGCAACGGCTTCTGCCGGGTCACGGAGTTCGGTGCGTCATACGCCGATCCGGCTCCGGTTGCGGGCTGACGGAGTTTGCGCGCGCGAGATATGTGCCCGCATCGGAAGCGATGCGGACCGCCCTCAACACCGGACTTTCGAATACACGCAGATGTCCGGCATGTTGATTTTTTGCCCGTATCGAGCGGAGTTCGTCACAGTAGATATTTCGTACCATGCGTATTGACCATTGCCGACAATACGATTTTATGGCCGCAGCCTGTAGTTCTACGATTTTCGCTGCGTTGCTCGAATTTCAATAACGATATCCACGCAAACATTTGTGGTGTCGCAGCCCTCGCGTGGGTGCGGTGCTGGGGTGAACGATGTTCGCTACGGACCGCTATGCTTCCGCCCCGTGGCTGGTTCGAAATGGCTCCGAACCAAACCCCTGCGCAACGGCGCGCCGGGCGGGTTGGGCCTTCCGCAGCGAGTGTGCTGCGGATATCCGCTGCTGACGGTCGCCTGGTAGCGATTCGACCGAAACGGGTAGCCCCGAATCGGCGGATCAGTTAATTTGACCCGGTAGGATTTCGAGCCAGTTTGTTTAACGCGGCAAAGACGATTTCGCAGAGATTTTGAGCGCGGTCTGCAAAGCCACCCGACACGGTGTGTCGGAATCCGGCCGGACTGCACGGAGAGGCGGTAGCTAAGTGGGTGGGTCACCGACGACACCCGTCGCGATCATCGGCATGGCATGCCGGCTTCCCGGCGGCATCAGCTCGCCGGACGAGCTGTGGGAAGCCCTGCTGCGCGGTGACGACCTGGTTACCAAAGTTCCGTTGGAACGGTGGGACGCCGAGGAGTACTACGACCCGGAGCCCGGCGTGCCCGGCCGGTCGGTCTCCAAGTGGGGCGGTTTCCTGGATGACGTTGCCGGTTTCGACGCCGACTTCTTCAACATCAGCGACCGCGAAGCCACCGCGATCGACCCACAGCACCGCCTGATCCTCGAAACCTCTTGGGAGGCCGTGGAACACGCGGGCATCGATCCCGCCACCCTGGCCGGCTCACTCACCGGCGTCTTCGTGGGCATGACCCACGGCGACTACCAGCTGCTGGCCGCCGACGCCCACGCCATCGAGGGCCCGTACGGCTTCACCGGTAACAACTTCAGCCTGGCCTCGGGTCGTGTGTCGTACCACCTCGGTGCCCACGGCCCGTCGTACACGGTCGACTCGGCCTGTTCGTCCAGCCTCCTCGCCATCCACAACGCCTGCCGCAGCCTGCACGACGGTGAGAGCGACGCCGCCCTCGCCGGCGGTGTCTCGATCATGCTGGAGCCGCGCAAGATGTCCTCGGGTTCGGCCCAGGGCATGCTGTCGCCGACCGGCCACTGCCACGCCTTCGATGTCGCCGCCGACGGCTTCGTCTCCGCCGAGGCGTCGGTCATGTTCATGCTGAAGCGCCTGGACGACGCGCAGCGTGACGGCGACCGCGTCCTCGCGGTCATCCGCGGCACGGCGAGCAACCAGGACGGCCACACCGTCAACATCGCGACCCCGGGCGCGGACGCCCAGGTCGCCGTCTACCGGCGCGCACTGGACCTCGCCGCCATCGACCCCGCCACCGTCGGCTACATCGAGGCGCACGGCACCGGAACGCCCGTCGGCGATCCGATCGAATACTCAAGTCTGGCAACGGTTTACGGCAAGCAAGGGCCCGTCGTGCTGGGCTCGGTCAAGACCAACGTCGGACATGCGCAGTCGGCGTCGGGTGCGGTCGGCCTGATGAAGACCGTCCTGGCCCTGCAGCACGGCGAGGTTCCGAAGAACCTCTACTTCAACGAGATGCCCGCCGAGATGGCGGCCATCAGCACCGGGTTGTTCGTGCCGACGGACCTCGTACCGTGGCCCGCGACCGCCGACCACCCGCGCCGTGCCGCCGTGTCCGCCTACGGCCTGTCCGGCACCAACGTGCACGCCGTCGTCGAGCAGGCCCCGGCCGAGTCGTCGCCGCGCGTCGTGGAAGCGGATAGACAGGGCAGCCACAGCGCCGATGGCAAACTGCTGTTCCCGGTGTCGTCCACCTCGGCCGAGGAACTGCGCCGCACCGCCGGCAAACTGGCCGACTGGGCCGCGGCCCAGGGCGAGGCCCTCGACCTGGCCGACACCGCCTACACGCTGGCGCGCCGCCGCGCCCACCGACCGGTGCGCGCCGCCGTCCTCGCCGAGGACGCCGCCGGCCTGATCCACGCGCTACGTGAGGTCGCCGACAGCGAGACCCCGTACCAGGCCGCGGCCGGTAACGGAGACCGCGGTCCGGTGTGGGTGTTCTCGGGTCAGGGTTCGCAGTGGGCGGCCATGGGCGCCGGCCTGCTGGCCGCCGAGCCCGCATTCGCGGCCGCCATCGCCGAGATCGAACCGCTCATCGAGGCGGAGTCGGGCTTCTCGATCACCGAGGCCATCACCGCCGGTGAGACGGTGACCGGCATCGACCGCATCCAGCCCGCCGTGTTCGCGATCCAGGTGGCGCTGGCCGCCACCCTGCGGTCCTACGGTGTGCAGCCCGGCGCGGTCATCGGCCACTCGATGGGTGAGTCCGCCGCCGCCGTCGTCTCCGGCGCGCTGTCGCTCGAAGATGGCGTGAAGGTGATCTGCCGCCGGTCGAACCTGATGCTCAAGGTGTCCGGCTCGGGCGCCATGGCGTCGGTGGAGCTGCCCGCTCAGCAGGTGCTCTCCGAGCTCGGCGCCCGCGGCGTCAGCGACGTCGTGCTCGCGGTGGTCGCCTCGCCGCAGTCGACCGGTGGTGACAAGGACGCCATCCGCGCGCTGGTCAAGGAATGGGACGAGCGGGGCGTCATGGCCCGCGAGGTCGCCGTCGACGTCGCGTCGCACACCCCGCAGGTCGACCCGATCCTGGACGAGCTCGCCGACGCCCTCGAGGACCTCGAGCCCGACGAGCCGGCGGTGCCGTACTACTCGGCCACGCAGTACGACCCGCGCGACCCCGCGGACTACGACGCCGACTACTGGGTGGACAACCTGCGCCACACCGTGCGCTTCGGTGCTGCCGTGCAGGCCGCGCTCGACGACGGTTTCCGGGTGTTCATCGAGCTGGCCCCGCATCCGCTGCTGGTGCACGCGGTCAACCAGAACGCCGCGCACCAGGACATCGGCATCGCCGCGCTGGCCGCGATGCGTCGCGAACAGGACGTGCCGAACGGTCTGCGCGACGTCGTCGCCGATCTGCACACCGCCGGCGCGGCCATCGACTTCTCGGTGATCTACCCGGACGGCGTGCTCGTCGACGTGCCGTTGCCGACGTGGACCCGTAACCACCTGATCCTGACGCGTGATCCGCACGAGCAGGCCCCCGGCGGGGCATCGCTCGCGGTGCACCCGCTGCTCGGCGCGCACGTGCGGCTCCCGGAGGAGCCCGAGCGGCACGTCTGGCAGTCCGACGTGGGTACCGGCGTCCAGCCCTGGCTGGGTGACCACCAGGTGCACAACGTCGCGGCGCTGCCGGGTGCGGCGTACTGCGAGATGGCGCTCGGCGCGGCCCGCGAGGTGCTGGGCGAGGCCTCCGAGGTCCGCAACGTGACGTTCGAGGCCATGCTGCTGCTCGAGGAGGAGACCGCCGTGTCGGCGGTGGCCACCGCGGTGCCGTCGGGCGACATCGACTTCCTCGTCGAGACCTACCAGGACGGCGAGCAGGTGCGCCGTGCCGCTGCGACGCTGCATGCCATCGAGGACGACGCCTCCCGGCCGAGCTACAACCTGGCCAGGCTGGTCGCCGCCCACACCGAAGACGTCGACGGTGGCGACCTGCGTACCTGGTTCGGCGAGCGCGGCATCCAGTACGGCCCGGCGTTCTCGGGCCTGACGGCGGCCCACACGACCGCGGGCACCACGGTGCTCGCCGCGGTTGCGCTGCCGGGTGCCATCCGGTCGCAGCAGAGTGCCTACACCGTGCACCCGGCGCTGCTCGACGCCTGCTTCCAGGCGGTGGCCGCGCATCCCGAGCTGCACGGCGACACCACCGGCGCGCTGATGCTGCCGCTGGGTGTCGGCAAGCTGCGGGCCTACGAGTCGACCCGCAACGCGCACTACTGCTACGTCAAGCTCGTCAGCCTCTCGCCGACCGCGGTCGAAGCCGACATCGATGTGCTCGACGAGCACGGCGCGGTGCTGCTCGCGGTGAGCGGCCTGCGGCTCGGCACCGGCGTGTCCGAGGAGGGCCAGCGTGAGCGGCTGCTCAACGAGCGGCTGCTGAACATCGAGTGGCGCAGCCAGGACGCGCCCGTCGCCAACGTGGTCGATCCGGGTCGCTGGCTGCTGATCTCGGCCGCCGCCGACGCGGACAGCCTGACCGAGAAGCTGTCCGAGGTGCTGCAGTCCGACGAGGCCGACGTGTCCACCATGGCGTGGCCGGCCGACGCCGACCATGCGTCGAACCTCGAGTCGCTGCAGGCGACGCTGACGGCCAAGCCGTTCAAGGGCGTCGTCATCGTCACGGGTGCGCCCGAGGACTCGGCCGCTTCCGCATCGGTGGCCACCGCACAGCGCGGCGTGACGCAGGTCGAGCAGCTCGTCCACATCGTGCGGGGCCTGCCCGACGTCCCGGGCCAGCCGGCGCGGCTGTACGTGCTCACCCGGGGTGCCCGCACCGTGCTGTCTGCCGATGTGGCCAACCTGGAGCAGGGCGGCATCCGCGGCCTCATCCGGGCGATCGGCATGGAGTACCCGGCGATGCGGCCGACGCAGATCGACCTGGACGTGCAGGCCGACGTGGCGCACGTCGCCGCCGAACTGCTGTCCGGCTCCGAAGAGGACGAGACGGCCTGGCGGTCGGGCGAGTGGTTCACCGCACGCCTGAACCTCAGCCAGCTGCAGCCCGAGGAGCGTCGCACCACCGTCGTGCGGCCGGAAACCGACGGTGTGCAGCTGCAGATCCGGACCCCCGGAGACCTGTCGTCGGCCGAGCTGGCGGCGTACGAGCGCGTCGCTCCGGGACCGGGCCAGATCGAGGTCTCGGTCGCGGCGTCGAACCTCAACTTCGCCGACGTGCTGGTCGCCTACGGCCGGTACCCGAGCTTCGAGGGCCGGCTGCCGCAGCCGGGCGCGGACTTCGCCGGTGTGGTCACCGCGGTCGGCCCGGGCGTCACCGATCATCAGATCGGCGACCGGGTCGCGGGCATCTCGCTGACCGGTGCCTGGAAGACGTTCGTCACCTGCGACGCCAACCTGGCCGTGAAGATTCCGGACGACCTGCCCGAGGGCAGCGCGGCGGCGGTGCCCAGTGCGCACGCCACCGCCTGGTACGGCCTGCACAACCTGGCCCGTATCCAGGCCGGCGACAAGGTGCTGATCCACTCCGCCACCGGTGGTGTTGGCCAGGCCGCCATCGCCATCGCGCGGGCCGCGGGCGCCGACATCTACGCCACCGCCGGTAGTGACGATCGTCGAAACCTGTTGCGCAGCTGGGGAATCCAGCATGTCTACGACTCGCGCAGCACCGCCTTCGCCGAGGAGATTCGCCGCGACACCGACGGCTACGGCGTCGACGTCGTGCTGAACTCGCTGCCCGGTGCGGCGCAGAAGGCCGGTGTCGAGCTGCTGACCTTCGGCGGCCGGTTCGTCGAGATCGGTAAGCGCGACATCTACGGCGACACCCGGATGGGCCTGTTCCCGTTCCGCCGGAACCTGTCGTTCTACGCGCTCGACCTGGCGCTGCTGACGCTGACCAACCCCGACGTCACGCGCGGCATGCTCGAGACGATCTTCGGACAGATCGCCGACGGCGTGCTGCCGGTGCCGGACACCACGCACTACCCGCTGGCCGAGGCCGCCACCGCCATCCGCGTGATGGGCGCGGCGGGCCACACCGGCAAGCTCGTTCTCGACATCCCGCACACCGGGGAGTTCGAGGCGGTGCTGTCGCCGGAGAACGCTCCCGTGTACCGGGCCGACGGCTCCTACATCGTCACCGGTGGTCTGAGCGGCCTGGGCCTGTTCCTGGCCGAGAAGCTGGCCGCCGGTGGTTGCGGACGCATCGTGCTCAACGCGCGTTCGGAGCCGAGTGCCGCGACCACGAAGGCCATCGAGGCCGTCCGGAGCAAGGGTGCCGAGGTCGAGGTGGTGCTGGGTGACATCGCTGCCACCGACACCGCCGCGCGCCTGGTCGCCGCGGCCGAGTCGACCGGCAAGCCGCTGCGCGGCGTGCTGCACGGCGCCGCCGTGGTCGAGGACGCGACGTTGCCGAACATCACCGACGAGCTGATCGAACGCGACTGGGCTCCCAAGGTGTACGGCGCATGGCACCTGCACGAGGCGACGGCCGGGTCCGAGCTGGACTGGTTCAGCTCGTTCTCGTCGGCAGCCGCCATGGTGGGCTCACCCGGACAGGGTGCGTACGCCGCGGCAAACAGCTGGCTGGACGCGTTCACCCAGTGGCGCCGTTCGCAGGGTTTGCCGGCGACGGTCATCGCCTGGGGTGCGTGGGCCAAGATCGGCGCCGGGCAGGGCATGGCGGCCGACGAGGCCATGGCGATCGATCCGGAGGACGGCGCGTACGCGTTCGACGCGATCATCCGCCACGACCGCGCCTACGCCGGCTACGCGCCGGTGGCCGGCGCCGACTGGCTGGTGGCTTTCGCGCAGACCAGCAAGTTTGCGGAGTCGTTCGCCAACATCGGGCGGGGCGGTGCGGGCACCAGCGAATTCCTCGCGGAGTTCCACGCACTGTCGGAGGAGGAGCGGCCGGCTCGTCTGAGGCGCCTGATCACCGACGCTATGTCTATGATACTTAGGCGATCTGTCGACCCCGACCGTCCGTTGGCCGAGTACGGCCTCGATTCACTCGGGGCGCTGGAACTGCGGACCCGTATCGAAGCTGAGACGGGTGTCCGGATCGGTTCGTCGGACATCACGAATGTCCGAGCACTGGCAGAACGCCTGGGGGAGGCGATTTCGACGGCGATTTCGACATGACGGGTCAGAGTAGGGCGTCACAGAAGCCGCGCGCTGAATTCACCGAAGCACAGGAGAGTGAACATGGTTGCGATTAGGACCATCCATGACTGGATGGGTTCCTCGGGTGTTCTGACTTCCTGGAACCCTTCGTCTGCGTCGCTTGCCAAGCTGCGCAACGCACCGGTCAGCTCGGTACCGGTCAGCTACCAGCAGAGCCAGCACATCCGCGCGTTCCGTTCGCACGAGCGCAACGGCACGGACATGGCCCGGCTGAACATCGCCGCATGGGACATGCCGGGTAAGTGCGATGTCCGGGCGATGACGCACGTCATCAACGCTTACGTCCGCCGCCACGACACGTTCCACAGCTGGTTCGAGTTGCTCGACGACGATTCGGTGGTGCGCCGGACGGCGAAGAGCCCGCGGGACATCAAGCTGGTGGCCACCGAGCACGGCGAGATGAACGCGCAGCAGTGGCGTGACCACGTGCTCGCGACGCCCGATCCGCTGCAGTGGGACTGCTTCCACTTCGGCATCATCCAGCGCGACGACCACTTCACCTTCTACTTCAGCATCGACCACGTGCACACCGATGCACTGCTGATGGGACTGGTGCTCGTCGAGATCCACCTGATGTACGCGGCTCTCGTGAGTGGCGCCCCGCCGATCCCGCTGGCCGACGCCGGCAGCTACGACGACTACTGCGTCAAGCAGGCGGAGTTCACGTCGGCGCTGACGCTGGAGTCCCCGGAGGTCAAGGACTGGATCAAGTTCGCCGAGGCCAACGACGGCACGCTGCCGTGCTTCCCGCTGCCGCTCGGCGACCCGTCGGTGCCCTGCGGCGGTGAGATGCTGACCGTCCGGTTGATGGACAAGCATCAGTCGGAGCGGTTCGAGTCGGCCTGCCTGTCCGCGGGTGCCCGCGTGATCGGTGGCGTCATCGCGTGCGCGGCGCTCGCCGAGCACGAGCTGACGGGCCGGCCGATCTACAACGTCATCACCCCGACCACGACGCGCCGCACCCCGGCCGAGTTCATGACGACGGGCTGGTTCACCGGCGTCGTGCCGATCAGCGTCCCGGTGGTGCCGGAGTCGTTCGGCGACACCGCCCGCGCCATGCAGAAGGCGTTCGACGCCGGCATGGACCTCGCGCACGTCCCGTTCGAGCGCGTGCTGGAACTGGCCGAGGGCAAGGTCGCCTCGATCCGCAAGGCGGACCCGGGCGTGCCGATGGTGTCGTACCTCGACACCAACCTGCCGCCGCTGTCGCCGGCGATCATGAACGAGTGGGAACGGCTCAACGGCCGCGTGTACAGCGATGCCCGCTCGGCGTACCAGATCGGCATCTGGGTGAACCGTTCCGAGAAGGAAACCTCGGTCACCATCGCCTACCCGGACAACCCGATCGCCCGCGAATCGGTGGACAAGTACCTGCACGCGATGCGTGCGGTGTACCTGCGTGTCGCCGACGGTGCCGGTTCTGGTTCGGGGCGCTCAGATGCCTTGCGCCACAACGGCTGCCGCAGCGAACTGATTCGAGCTGTGAAGGGCTGAGTTGTGACGACCTCCACGCGCCCGTCGCGTGTGCCTTTGTTGCGCCGCTGGTTGGCAGACAACGACGGTGACGAGAGCCGCGTGCTCGACTACGTCGACCAGGCGATGTTCCTGGGTCTGCGGGCCACCGGACAGGCCGCTGTCATGCAGTTCGGCTGGGTTTACGAGCACCCGGTCGACATGGATGGTCTGCGCCGGTTCCACTACAACTTCGGTCACGGTCTCGGCGGGCGGCAGATCGAGCCGTCGATCCTGCCGTTCGGCCGGCACCGGTGGGTCTCGGCGCTCGGGCCGCCCGCGCCGATCCGGATGTACGAGACCGTGCGTCCCCGGTCGGAACTCGGCGACTTCCTCGACGAGCACGCCCAGATCCCGGTCGACCCCGAGTTCGGACCGACGTGGCACATGGGTGTGCAGCCGCTCGACGACGGCGCCACGGTGGTCAGCCTGGTCGGTTCGCACTGCATCGCCGACGGTGGCGGCGCGATGCTGACGGTGTTCGAATCGGTGACGGGCCAGCGGCGCGACCTCGGCCTGCCGCAACCACACTCCCGGTCCCGTTGGGGCGCGGTGCGCGCCGATCTGCGCCAGACCTTCCGCGATCTGCCCGAACTCGGCCGTTCGATCAAATCGGCGGCGAAGCAGGCCTATCAGAAGCGCAGCGAGCTGCGACGCTCCGGGAAGTCGCCTGCGGCCCATCTGGATTCGGACAGTGCCAAGCAAAATCTCGTGGTACCGGCGATCTTTGCGTTCATCGACGCCGCCGAGTTCGAAGCGCGGGCCAAGGCGCTCGGTGGAAACAGCTATGCGCTGATCGCCGGATTCGCCGCCCGGTTGTCCGAGCGGATGGGCCGGTTCAGCGAGGCCGAGGGCGTGGTGCCGCTGGTCGTGCCGATCAACGACCGCACGCTGGAGGACACCCGTGCCAACGCGGTGCTGATCGGTGATGCCCGGGTCAATCCGAAGGGTGTCGCCGACGATCTGACGGAGACGCGGGCGGTCATCAAGGAAGCCCTGCGCAAGATGCGTGAGGAGCCCGACGAGAAGTTGGAGCTGCTGCCGCTGACGCCGTTCATCCCCAAGCGGGCCGTCACGCAGGCCGCTGATATCGCGGTCGGGTTCGGCGAGTTGCCGGTCTTCTGCTCGAACCTCGGTGTGCTGCCGGACGATCTGGCTCGCGTCGACGGAACTCAGGCCGAATACGTCATGGCACGCGGCGTCGACGGTCAGGTTCCGCGCGGCGTGCTGGAGCACCGCAAAGGCATTCTCACCGTCATCTCGATGCAGATGATCGGGCGGGTATCGATGGCCGTCATCGGCTACCAGCCGGGCGCCGAGAACACCAAGGCGACGCTGCGCGCGCACGTGGAAGCGACGCTGGCCGAGTTCGGCCTGTCCGCGGTCTACGAATAATCCGCGTAATCCCAAGTTCGACAACCGAATAACCGACGTGAAGGGCCAGGTCTATTTTGTCCACTGATACCCGGTCGAACGGAACCGGCCGCGGCCGGTTCGCCAAGCTGCCCCCGGAGCTGGACCGTCCGCAGGACCGTCTGGACTACATGGACGAGGCGACCTTCCTGTCGTACCGGGCCAGTGGCCGGGTCCAGGTCATGCTGGCGCTGTGGTTCTACGAAGGGCCCGTCGACCTCGACGGCCTGCGCCGTTTCCACGCGAACTTCGGCCGGAGCCTGGCGGCCCGGCGCATCGAGCGCTCGCCGCTGCCGTTCGGCCGGGCCCGCTGGGTGGCCGCGCCGGCCGTCGAGCGCCCGCTGGACATCGTCGAAACCGCCCGCCCGCGTTCGGAACTGACCGACTGGCTGGAGGAGCGCTCGCAGATCCCGATCGATCCCGAGCACGGCCCCGGCTGGCACCTGGGTGTCCAGAAGTTCAGCGACGGTTCGACGGGCGTGGCGCTGGCGCTGTCGCACTGCCTGATCGACGGCACCGGCGCGGTGGCCGCGATCATGGAGTCGGTGCTCGGACAGGGCCGCGACCTGGGCTACGCCCAGCCGGGCTCCCGGACCCGCTGGCAGGGTCTGCGCGCCGACCTGCGCCAGGCCCGGCGCGATTGGCCCGAGGTCCGGCGGACCGTGGTGGCCGCCGCCAAGATGCTGCACCGCAGGCGGCATGAAATCTCCAAGTCCGGTGACACCCGGCCCGCGCCGACGGCGGCCAACCCTGACGAGTACGTGCTGCTGCCGTTCGCCGGTACCCACATCGACGTCGAGCAGTGGGACGCCAAGTGCGCCACCCTCGGCGGCAACACCTACTCGCTGGCCGCGGCGTTCGCCGCCCGGCTGGGGGTGCGGATGGAACGGCATCGCAAGCACGACAACAACATTGCGCTCATGGTCGCGGTCAACGACCGGACGTCGATGGAGGACACGCGCGCCAACGCCATGGCGTTCGCCAATCTCACCGTCGACCCGACGCACGTCGCCAAGGACCTGACGGATCTGCGTGGCGCACTGCGCACGTCGCTGTCCACGGCCAAGGAACAGCCGGACGAGTCGTTCATCCTGCTGCCGCTGACGCCGTTCATCCCGCTGCGCGCGGTGAACAAGACGGCCGACCTGGTGCTCGGCGACATGCCGGTGACGTGCTCCAACTTCGCCGAGCTGCCGGACCTGATGTGCCGCCCCGACGGCGTCAACCAGGCGACGTTCCTGAACTGCTGGGGCGTCGAGCAGAAGGTCAAGCGGGCCGACATCGAGCGGCCCGGCGGCCTGCTGGTGGTCGCGTCCGGTCGCTACAACGGCCGGGTGAATCTCGGCATCGTCGGCTACCAGGTGGGCGCCGAGAACAACCGGGTCATGCTGCGCGAACTCGTCCGCGAGACGCTCGAGGAATTCGACCTCACGCCGCTGACCATCTACTGACGGGCGGTCCCGCCCAGGCCCCTAACGGGCCTGGGCGGCCTTTTCCAATAGGTCCGCGGTGCGTGCGACGCTGTCCGCGGGCTTCGTCATGCGGGCGGCAGCGGCCCGGACCCGGTCCGCGCACTCCGGCTGCAGCGCGGTGCGCAGGGCGGCCTTCAGCGACGCCGGCGTGGTCTTCGAGAACCGGCGCGACGCGCCCAGCTGCAGCTTCTTGACCTGCCCGGCCCACACCGGCTGATCGGCACTGACCCACAGCACCACCGTTGGCACCCCGGCGCGCAGCCCGGCCGCGGTGGTGCCGGCGCCGCCGTGGTGGACCAGGGCCCGGCACAGCGGGAACACCGCAGCGTGGTTGACCGCACCGACCAGCTTCACGTGGTCGCCCAGCGTGGTGTCCGGCAGATCCCAGACGCCCGAGCTGATCAACGCCCGCTCGCCGAGTTCGGCGCACACCGTGTCGATCATTGCGACGGCCTCGGCGGGGGATTCGACCGGCATGCTGCCGAAGCCGAAATAGATGGGCGGCTTGCCATTTGCGATCCACGCCATCACGTCGGAGTCGGTGTCGGTCTGCAACTCCATCGACATCGACCCGACGAGGGGCTTGGCGTCGCCGTATTCGGCCGCCAGGCCGGGGAACAGCACCTCGTCGTAGGCCTGGATTTCCAGGGCGCCGCGGTCCTCGATGCGCCGGACCGCCCGCACGGTGGCCGGCGGCAGGCCCAGGGTGCGCCGCTGGATGTCCTCGGCCTCCTTGAGCATGCGCCAGTGGAACCACTCGCCGACCGCGAAGCCGCGGCGGATCAGCGGCAGCGGCAGCGGGACCGGCAGCACCTGGCTGTTGGGGCGGAACGGGAAATAGTGCAGCGCGGCCAACGGGATGTCGAAATGCTCGGCGACATTGGCGGCCACCTCCTGATAGGTGGTCCCCGCGAGCAGCAGATCCGCGTTCGCGGCGACCTCCGTGAGGGTGGCACTCATGTCCTGCCAGCCCTGCGTCATGTAGTCCCGAAGTTCGCGGACGACGCTCACGGGGTTCTTGATGCTCAAGTGGTCACGAAAGATGTCCGCATCCAGTTGCTGCTGAGAATCCACGCCGTAGCTGGCAGGCTCGGGAAGGCCCGCCGAGGCGACGAACGAAACCAGATTCGGCGGCACGGCCATGCGTACTTCGTGGCCGCGGCGCAGCAATTCTCGGGCCACGGCGCCGCTGGGCTCGATGTCTCCGCGCGTGCCATGAATGGCGATAGCAAACTTCACAGAATTCCACACATATCGGTCTGCCGCTGATCTCCGCATTGCTGGGGCATGAATGGCAACGGGAACGCCGGATGCCCGGAGGCACGGCGGGGGATGGGTGACTTCATCAGTGGCACACCCGATTACAGCATGGCGACAGCAATGCGGCTCTTTGACGGCGTCGATATTGCGCTGCCGGTCGGTGCATCAGATCCGTTTGCGGCGTGTAGCCTGTCGGGGATGCTGAAACGTGCCAGGCCAAGCGGTGCTTTGGCACATGCGGGTTTCGCCGCACTCGGCAAGTTCGTGGTGCGGCGTCCCGTCGTGGTCTTGGCAGCCTGGGTAGGCATGGCGGCCGTTCTTTTTCTGGCGCTTCCGACGTTGGTCGACGTTGCCGGCCGCCGCCCGCCGCCATTCCTGCCGGACGACGCGTCGACGCTGATCGCCAGCAACGCGATGAAGAACGCGTTCCGAGAGGCCGACGCCGGTAACATCGCGGTCGTCCTGCTGACCAACGACAAGGGCTTCAGCAAGGAAGACGAAGAGGTCTACCGGCGCCTTGTCGACAAGCTGAATGCCGACAAGACGAATGTCCGGTCGACGCAGGACTTCATCCACATTCCCGAGCTGCGCCAGGTGATGGCCAGCAAGGACGGGAAGGCGGTGCAGCTGCCCGTCAGCCTCGTGGGCAGTATGGGCACCGGGCCGGGCCAGTTGGCATACCGCAATGCCCAGAAGACTATTCAAGAAGTGGTCAAGGGCAGCGACCTGACGCTGAACATCGTGGGCGCGTCGGCCACCTTCCAGGACATCAACGACATCGGCGCGCGCGATCAGCACATGATCGAAGCGGCGACGGGCATCATGGTCTTCTCGATCCTGATGATCGTGTATCGCAGCCTGATCGCGATGCTGTTGCCTCTGGTCACCATCGGCGTCTCGCTGGTCGTGGCACAGCAACTGGTGGCGGGTCTGGGTCTGCTGGGGCTCGCGGTGGGCCCGCAGACCCTCGTGCTGATGACCGGCATGATGCTGGGCGCCGGCACCGACTACGCCATATTCCTGTTCAGCCGATATCAGGAGTTCATCCGACGCGGCGTCGCGAGCGATCAGGCGCTGATCTCGGCCCTGACGTCGATCGGTGAAGTCATCGCGGGCTCGGCCGGCACCGTCGCCATCACCTTCCTGGCGCTGTCCTTCGCCACCCTCGGCGTGTTCGCCACGATCGGTCCGGCGCTCGCCGTGACGATCCTGGTCGGTTTCTTCGCGTCGGTGACGATGCTGCCCGCGCTGATCGTTCTGGTCGGTCGGCGTGGCTGGATCAAGCCGCGCAAGGACATGACGGGCCGGTTCTGGCGGCGTTCGGGTGTCAACATCGTGCGCCGCCCGGTGACCCACCTGGCCGGCAGCCTGGCGGTGCTGTTGGCGCTTGCCGGCTGCGCGACGATGGTCCGCTACAACTACGACAACCGCAAAGACCTCGATCCGGATGCGGCCAGCAACATTGCGTACGAGGCCCTGAACAAGCACTTCCCGGTCAGTACGACGATGCAGCAGTTCATCCTGATCCAGTCGCCGCGCGACCTGCGCGCCCCCAAGTCGCTCGCTGACATGGAGCAGATGGCGCAGCGCGTCGCCCAGCTGCCGCACATCGACGCCGTCCGCGGCATCACGCGTCCCACCGGTGACGTGCTGGAACAGGCCAAGGCGACCTACCAGGCCGGTGAGGTCGGCAGCAAGCTCAAGGACGCCTCGAACCTCATCAACGGCAATGACGCGCTGCTGCAGAAGCTGGTCGACGGCGAGTACCAGCTCGCGGACGCGCTGAACCAGATCCGCACGCAGGTGCTCGGTGGGATCGGCCCGGTGCGGCAGATGCTGACCCAGATGTCGGCGCTGCAGAAGCAGTACGGCGGGTCGAAGACGCTGGACGACCTCGACAAGTCGGCCAAGATGGTGTCCCAGATGACGTCATTGGGCGACGCCGTCGGCGGGCAGCTGGTCCGCGTCGGCGACGTCTACAAGTGGTCCGGGAAGGCCCTCGAGACGCTGAACGCGACGCCGTTCTGCAACTACTACCCGGCGTGCAACGACCTGAAGATCGGTCTGCAGAACGTCAACGACGGCAACGACCCCGAGACGGTGCAGAAGGTCATCAACCTCGGCCACATGCTGCAGCAGTACAAGAGCGACCCCGGGATGGACGACAAGGTCCGCGGGATGGGCACCAACATCGAGAGCATCACCAGCCTGCTCAAGCAGCTGCGCCTGTACGACACCGCGGACCTGGAGCGGCGGCTGCAGCAGGCGGTCGACGGCGTCAACCTGCTGGCCGATTCGAGCAAGCAGCTCGCCGACGGTGTGAAGCTGCTGGTCGACCAGGTCCGGGGCATGGGCGGCGGTCTGAACCAGGCCTCGTCGTTCCTGCTCGGTATGCGCCGCGACGCCAACACGCCGCAGATGGCCGGTTTCTACGTGCCACCGGAGATCCTGAGCCGCAACGAGTTCGAGAAGGCCGCGACGCTGTTCGTGTCGCCGGACGGCCACACGGTGCGCTACCTGGTGCAGACGGCGCTGAACCCGTTCGGCACCGAGGCCATGGACCAGACCAACGCGATCGTCAAGGCGGCCCAGACGGCACTGCCCAACACGACGCTGTCCGATGCGAAGGTGTCGATGGTCGGTCTGTCCGCGGTGAACCGCGACATTCGCGACTACTACAACAGTGACATCCAGTACATCGTCATCGTGACGCTGATCGTGGTGTTCCTGATCCTGGTGCAGCTGCTGCGGTCGGTTGTGGCGCCGCTCTACCTGGTGCTGTCGGTGGTGCTGTCGTACGGTTCGGCGCTGGGCATCGGCGTGGTGTTCTTCCAGTTCATATTGGGCTACGACATCTCCTGGAGTGTGCCGGGTATCGCCTTCCTGGTGTTGGTGGCGGTCGGCGCCGACTACAACCTGCTGCTGATATCCCGAATACGTGACGAGGCGAAATGGGGCGTGCGCTCGGCGATCGTGAAAACGGTCGCCGCGACGGGCGGCGTCATCACCTCTGCCGGCCTGATCTTCGCGGCGTCGATGCTCGCGATGACCGTCAGTAGCATCCTGGGCGCCGTGCAGCTCGGTTTCATCATCGGTGTCGGCCTGCTGCTGGACACGTTCATCGTGCGTACGGTGACCGTGCCGGCGACCGCGGCACTGCTCGGTGACGCCAACTGGTGGCCGTCGAAGTCGCCGCGGCGCAAGCGGGAAGAGGCCGAGGAGGCCGAAGCCGCGGCCGCCACCGAACGGCTGCTGGCCGAGCGCAAGGCCCGCCGGGAGTCCGACGAGGTCGAGCCGTGCCCGGAGTGCGGTTACGCGGCCACGTGTGACGCCTGCCAGATGACGACGGCCTTCGAGGCCGCCGGAGCGGTCCAGCACCGCGGCTTCTTCGGCTGAGCGGATATCGAATTTCCGAGAAATTGAACTTTCTCGTCAATAAACCTGGTTGAATTCCTGGCGTCCGGCGGGGGATTCAGGGGTCGATGTTTTGTGCGGCGACCAGATGCGCCCGCACCGCGACTCTGAAGAACAGGACATTCGATCACCGATGGATCTCCGGAAATTCGCTGACGCATTGCGGCCACTCCCAGGATGGATCGGGGGTGGCATTCTCGACTGGTATCAACTCGGGCTCAGAAAGCCGCGCGACGCGACCACCTATTACGGGGCGACCATTCATTGCGACCCCGTCGACTCGATTCAGCGGAGCATCATCTATTACGGCGTGTGGGAACCCGCCATTTCGCGCATCATCGAAAACAGTCTCGCGCCGGGAGATCTGTTCGTCGACATCGGCGCGAACATCGGCTACGACGCCATGCTCGCGGCCACCCGGGCCGACGTCGTCGCGATCGAGGCGGCACCCCACATCTACCGAAAGATGTTGCGCAATCTGGAAATCAACCGCGATCTCGCCGACCACATCCGCCCGGTGAATGTTGCGGTGTCCGACCATGCGGGCGAACTCGACCTGTATGACTTCGGCCCCCGCAACATCGGTGCCACCACGACGTTGCCGTCCCGGAAGGGAAAGAAATGCGCGACGGTCGCAGCGGCGCCGTTGCTGGATATTCTCTCGCCGGAGGAATTGGCACGTGTGCGCCTGATCAAGATGGATGTCGAAGGTGCTGAAACGACAATTCTCAACGACATTTTCGACCACATCGATGCGTTTCCCGAGAATATGAGCATCATCTTCGAGGCCAATCCGGAAGACGACCAAGCCGCGTTCGATGTCATGTTCAAGCGAATTCAGCAAAACTTCGCCGCCTACGAAGTGGAGAACGGCTACAGCAATGCGTGGTATCTCAAATGGAAAGGCGGTCCGCTCAATGAACTGCAGACAGCGCCGAAGCGGCGAACCGATATTCTCCTGACGCGCGCCTAGCGCCGTCAGCCGCCCCGGACCAGGCTGCGCGGTGCGCAGCCTGGTCGCGGCGGCGGATCAGGCGGATCAGGCGTCGAGACGCGCCAGGGCACCCTTGCGGTACAGCTCGGTGCAGGCCTGGCGGCGAATCTTGCCGCTCGTGGTGATCGGGATCGAGCCGCGGCCGACCAGCACGAGGTCGGCGGCGTTCACGCCGTGCACCTGCGAGATGGCGGAGGTGATGTCGTGCTTGACCTGGGCCAGGTTCTCGCGGACCTCGTCCTCGGTCTCGCCGCGCTTCTTCATCTCGATGACGACGGCGAACTGCTCGACACCGTCCTCCTCGAAGCCGACGGCGGCGGTGCGGCCGCCCGAGACCGCGCTGACGGTGGCCTCGATGTCGTCGGGGTACAGGTTGCGGCCGCGGATGATCAGCAGGTCCTTGATGCGGCCGATGATGAACAGCGAGCCTTCGGAGATGAAGCCGAGGTCGCCGGTACGCAGCCAGGTGTCCGACGGGGTGCCCTCGGGGGCGTCCTCGAGCACGCCGCGGAAGGTCTTCTCGGTTTCTTCGGGCTTGTTCCAGTACCCGGCACACACGTTCTCGCCGTGCGTCCAGATTTCGCCGACGGTGCCCTCGGGGGCCTCGCGGCGGGTCTCCGGGTCGACGATGCGAACCAGGGGCGACGGCGAGAAGCCGTAGCTCACCAGCGGGCTGCCGGATTCGACGCGCTCGACGATGCCGTCGGCCAGCTTCTCGGTGTCGAATTCCACGACCGTCGGCGGCTCGCCGGATTCGCGGGACGCCACGTAGAGGGTGGCCTCGGCCAGGCCGTAGCTGGGCCGGACGGACTTGCCCGGCAGGCCGAACTTGGCGAAGCGCTGGATGTAGCGCTTGACGGTGGTCGGCTGCACGCGCTCGGCGCCGCTGAAGACCGTCAGGACGGTGCTCAGATCCTTGCCGGCCATGTCCTCGTCGGTGGTCCGCGCGGCGGCCAGGTCGAAGGCGAAGTTCGGCGCGGCGGTGATGACGTTCTTGTGGCTGCCCATCAGCTGCATCCAGCGGGCGGGCTTGACCAGGAACGAGATGGGGCTGGTCATCACGGTGTGCCAGCCGCCGAGTATCGGCGTGCACACGCCGAGCAGCAGGCCCATGTCGTGGTACAGCGGCAGCCACGTCACGACGGTGCTTCCGGGAGGCGCGACCTTGCCCCACTCGGAGAAGAAGACCGCGATCATCTGCTCGTAGTTGGCCGAGACGTTGCGGTGCGACACCATGACGCCGGCGGCCGTGCGGGTCGAGCCGGAGGTGTACTGCAGGTACGCGGTCTCGGGGCGAACTTCGCGGCGCGAGAACGGCTTACGACGGGTCTCGAGGTCCAGCTCGTCGACCGCGAGGACGACGGGGCTGCGGCCGTCGTCGTTCGGCGTCGCGTACTGCGCGACGGCGTCCTTGCTGGCCGCGGTCGTCAGGGCGACGACCGGCTGCGCATCCTTCATGACGGAGATGACGCGCTCGTCGTGGTGACCCATGATCGGCTGGGTCAGCGGGACGGCGATCATGCCGGCCTCGAGGGCGCCGAGGAAGCCGACGACGTATTCGAGGCACTGCGGAGCGACGATCACCACACGGTCACCGATCTCACCGTGCTGGCGCAGTTCGTGGGCCACCGCGACGCTCTGCTGGTACAGCTGAGCCCAGGTGAGCGTCTTCGCCACACCGTCGGGGTCGGTGTCGTAGTCCATGAACGTGAAAGCCAGGTCGTTGGGTTGCAGGCTGGCGCGCTCGCGCAGGACGGCCGGCAGAGACGACTCGATCACGGACACTTCCTCCTCGGGGGTATACGGGCAGGGGTGAAGGCCGGGTGTCGTCGAAGACGGTGAAACACAGTCAAACTGACACCGGGTGCCGGATAGCAGAGTAAGGCATACGCGCAGATTTTGACGTATCAGGCTTTTTGCTGACGAGTCTCCGGCGGTGGGTGACGGAGGGTCAGCGGGCGGCCTTCGAGAACCACTTGGTCTTGATCAGCCACGAGTGCGCGGACGCCAGTGCGAAGACCCCGCCGCACATGCAGGCGAAGACCCACACGAACTTGCCGTCCTCGAGTGGCTGCAGCTCCGGTACGAGCGATGTCAGGATGCGGGTGGCGCAAGCCAGGATGCCGCTGCCGGTGGCGAACAGGTAGATGTTGGCGATGCGCCGCGAGTCTTCGTTCTTGCGCAGCACCAGCAGGGCGCGCGCACCGAACACCAGCAGGTAGGTCAGCGTGCCGCACAGCACGAGCCAGTAGGCGGCCAGCCAGCCGTCGGTGGGCATGGTGAACAGGTCGGGGGAGTACTCGCGTCCGGCGACGCTCATCGAGAACAGCGCCAGCAGGATCGGGATGCACAGGGTGGCGGGCCGCTCGATGTACTGCGTGAACATCTTCTGCATCGCCGAGTCGTCGGCGAGGCGGCCGATGGCGTTGTAGACGATGGCCGACGCGGCCACGATGTAGCAGTCGTGGCCCAGGTAGGCGGGCAGGTTCCAGACGCCGGTCATCGAGTGGATGGCACGGCCCAGCGTGTCGGCGGCCATCGGGGACATCAGGGCGACGGCCGCGGCCTGCAGCGCGATGTTGAGGGTCGCCGCGACTTCCCAGCGGCAGGACCACGTGACGCGACGGATCCAGAGACTCCACGCCATGCAGGCGAGAGTGATCGTGATGAGAAATGTGAGAGCCATGGTTGAAGCCTTTTGGAAGCCCGTGTCAGCGCTTTGTGACTGCTCAGATTTTACTTGTCAGAGCGGCGGTGCATCAGCACGTCGCGTCATTTCCGACAATTTCGTGGCGCGTTTGGGGACCGCCGGCGCCGCCGTGGCAACCGCGAGGGGTGCCGACTGGATGTAGCTGATGACCTCGTCGTGGCTCATCAGACCGAACCGAACTTGCAGGTCGGGGTAGCTCAACCGGAAGTGATCGGCCACCAGGCGGAGCTCTTCCGCGTTGGGATAGTCGGCCTCTTTGATCCGCCGGTAGTACGTACTGCTCGACGTTCCGAGCGCACCGTAGATCTCCCTCGCTTCGACATCGCCGTCGAAGATGTAGTCGAGCAGCGCCTTGAGCTGTCTGCCGTTCTGGTCTGTTCGGGGCACTCTGCCACGATAGACCCTTCCCCCCTTTGGTTGCTAGCAACTGTTTTTGCGACACATAAGCCGTAATTGACATGGGCGTCACAGTTTCGGGAGCTATGTCCCAAATTTGGGAATCGTGTTGTAGTGTGCATCACATGACTGTTGCGTACGCCGGTGAGATCGGTGCCGTTCTCCCTTCTGCTGCTGCGGCGACGATGCACGTCGCCGACTACGAGTTCGGCGGTTACGACACCGCCGGTACTGCGGTCGACATGCGGCGCCTCGAGGCCCCGCTGTCGCCGGTGATCACGGCCGAGCTCGAGGGCGCGGTCGAATACCTGGGAGTCGATGCCGAGGTGCTGCTGATCGCGGCGCTCGGCCGCGCGATCGAGCGCGTGATCGGACCCGGCCGAGCTGCTGTCGACGTCGCCGCAGCGAAGGAACGCTCCGGTGGCGGACTCGCCGTGATCCGCCGGGTCGAGGTCGACGCGGTCTCGGCATCGGACGTCGACGCCACCGCGATGGTGCAGACGGTGCGCGGCGCCCTGGCGGCCGCCACCGCCGAGCCGAAGGACGTTGCCGACGTGTTGCTCAGTTACGGCATGGCCGCGATCGACGGCGAGCACCCGGGCCCGGCGCACACGCTCGAGGTCCGCGCGTTCCACGCCGACGATGCCTTGCACGTCGACTGGTGGTACGCCCGCCATCAGTTCGAGCCCTACACCGTCGAGGAACTCGCCGAGCAGTTCTCCTACGCCGTCATCGAGCTCGCCTCGGAGGCCATGCCGGTCGCGGAGTAGTCCGGCGTTATCCGCAGCGGTCCGCGCCCGTTAGAATCGCTGCATTCGCATCGATCCGGCCATCACCGGGGAGCATTCGGAAGAACGGCTGCGGCTCAGTAGAACCGAACGGGTAGGCCCGTCATCGCCTGTAGTTGAGCGGCGCACACGTGCGACCTTCCGGGGTCGGCTGCGCGCAAGCGGGGTGGTACCGCGGCGCTCGCGTCCAGACGCGAGATCGTCGTCCCCGTGCCTGGACTGAGCACCTGTTGGTGCTGACGGCACTGGAGACCGACGTGAGCGCGTACCCCAAGACCGCAAGCGGCACACCGAACTTTCCCGACCTCGAAACCGAGGTCCTGGAGTTCTGGGCCCGCGACGACACCTTCCGCGCCAGCATCGCGCGCCGAGACGGCGCACCTGAGTACGTCTTCTACGACGGTCCGCCGTTCGCCAACGGCCTGCCGCACTACGGCCACCTGCTGACCGGCTACGTCAAGGACATCGTTCCCCGTTACCGCACCATGCGCGGCTACAAGGTCGAGCGCCGCTTCGGCTGGGACACGCACGGCCTGCCCGCCGAGCTCGAGGTGCAGCGTCAGCTCGGCATTTCCGACAAGGCCCAGATCGAGGCCATGGGTATCGGCGCGTTCAACGACGCCTGCCGGGCCTCGGTCATGAAGTACTCGAACGAGTGGCAGTCCTACGTCACGCGCCAGGCCCGCTGGGTCGACTTCGACAACGACTACAAGACCCTGGATCTGACCTTCATGGAGTCGGTGATCTGGGCGTTCAAGCAGTTGTGGGACAAGGGCCTGGCCTATGAGGGCAACCGCGTGCTGCCGTACTGCTGGAACGACGAGACGCCGCTGTCCAACCACGAGCTGCGCATGGACGACGACGTCTACCAGAGCCGGCAGGACCCGGCGCTGACCGTCGGCTTCGTCGCGACCGACGGCCCGGTGGCCGGTGCCCGCCTGCTGGTCTGGACCACGACGCCGTGGACCCTGCCGTCCAACCAGGCGGTCGCCGTCAACCCCGAGGTCACCTACGTGCAGGTGGTGGGTCCCGACGAGCAGAACTACGTGCTGGCAGAGCCCCGGCTGGCCGCCTACGCCCGTGAGTTCGGCGAGGAGCCGGTGATCGTCGGCAGCTACCTCGGCGCCGAGCTGCTGGGCACGCACTACCTGCCGCCGTTCGCGTTCTTCGTCGACAGCGACAAGGCGCAGAACGCCTTTCAGGTACTGCAGGGTGATTTCGTCACCACCGAGGACGGCACCGGCATCGTGCACATGGCGCCGGCCTACGGCGAGGACGACAAGGCCACGTGTGACGCCGCCGGGATCGTGGCGGTCACGCCGGTCGACTCGACCGGGCGCTTCGACTCGACCGTGCCCGACTACCAGGGGCAGCAGGTCTTCGAGGCCAACCCGCAGATCATCAAGGACCTGAAGAACGGCACCGGCCCGGCCGCGGTCAATGCGCCGGTGCTGCTGCGCCATGAGACCTACGAGCACTCGTACCCGCACTGCTGGCGGTGCCGCAATCCGCTGATCTATCGCGCGGTGTCGTCGTGGTTCGTCAAGGTCACCGAGTTCCGGGACCGGATGGTCGAGCTCAACCAGCAGATCACCTGGTACCCCGAGCATGTGAAGGACGGCCAGTTCGGCAAGTGGCTGTCCAATGCCCGCGACTGGTCGATCTCGCGAAACCGCTACTGGGGCAGCCCGATTCCGGTGTGGAAGTCGGATGATCCGGCGTATCCGCGCATCGACGTCTACGGCAGCCTCGACGAGCTCGAGCGTGACTTCGGCGTCCGTCCGGACAATCTGCACCGGCCCTACATCGACGAGCTGACCCGGCCCAACCCCGACGACCCGACCGGCAAGTCGACCATGCGCCGCATCGAGGACGTCTTCGACGTCTGGTTCGACTCGGGGTCGATGCCCTACGCGCAGGTGCATTACCCGTTCGAGAATCAGGACTGGTTCGACGGTTCGGCGAGCGAAGAAGCCCACTTCCCGGGCGATTTCATCGTCGAGTATATCGGCCAGACGCGCGGCTGGTTCTACACCATGCACGTGCTGGCGACGGCGTTGTTCGACCGTCCGGCGTTCAAAACCTGTGTGGCACACGGCATCGTGCTCGGCAACGACGGCCAGAAGATGAGCAAGTCGCTGCGCAACTACCCGGACGTGTCCGAGGTGTTCGACCGCGACGGCTCGGACGCCATGCGCTGGTTCCTGATGGCCTCGCCGATCCTGCGCGGCGGCAACCTGATCGTCACCGAGCAGGGCATCCGCGACGGTGTCCGCCAGGTGCTGCTCCCGGTCTGGAACGCGTACTCCTTCTTGGCGTTGTACGCGCCGAAAAAGGGCACCTGGCGCACGGATTCGACGAATGTGCTGGACCGCTACATCCTGGCCAAGCTCGCCGATCTGCGGGACACCCTGACCGAATCGCTGGATGCCTGCGACATCTCGGGCGCCTGCGAGCAGCTGCGCCAGTTCGCCGAGGCGCTCACCAATTGGTATGTGCGACGGTCGCGTTCGCGGTTCTGGGAAGAGGACGCCGACGCCATCGACACGCTGCACACCGTGCTGGAGGTGACGTGCCGCCTGGCCGCGCCGCTGCTGCCGCTGGCTACCGAGAAGATGTGGCAGGGACTGACCGACGAGCGCTCGGTCCACCTGACCGACTGGCCCGAGGCCGGCGTGGTCCCGGCCGACCCGGAGCTGGTCGCCGCCATGGACCGCGTGCGCGAGGTGTGCTCGGCGGGCTCGTCGCTGCGCAAGGCCAAGAAGCTGCGCGTGCGGCTGCCGTTGCCGAAACTGACCGTGGCCGTGGACAACCCGGAGGCGTTGCGGCCGTTCACCGATCTCATCGCCGACGAACTCAACGTCAAGGCCGTCGAGCTGACCGATGACATCGACGCCTACGGCAAGTTCGAGCTGGCCGTCAACGCGCGCGTTGCGGGTCCGCGCATCGGTAAGGACGTGCAGGCCGCGATCAAGGCGGTCAAGGCCGGGGAGGGCGTCGTCAACCCCGACGGCACGCTGACCGCCGGGCCCGCCGTGCTGCTGCCTGCGGAGTACAGCTCGAAACTCGTTGCCGCGGAACCGGATTTCACCGCGGCGCTGCCCGAGGGTGCGGGTCTGGTGGTGCTCGATGCCACCGTCACCCCCGAGCTGGAGGCCGAGGGCTGGGCCAAGGACCGCATCCGCGAACTGCAGGACCTGCGCAAGTCCACCGGGCTGGACGTGTCCGACCGGATCACCGTGACGTTCGCGGTGCCGGCCGACAAGCGGGCGTGGGCCACCACGCATGCCGACCTGATCGCCGGCGAGATCCTGGCGACGGCGTTCAACGTCGTCGATGCGGGCGAGCTGGCCGACGGCTCAGATGTCGGTGACGGCGTCCGGGCCGCGATCGCGAAAGCGTAAGCCTCACCACCGGTTTTTGGTGACCGGCTGGTGGCCGGCGGGCGCCTGACCCACCGAGTGCAGGCGTCGGCCGGTCACCGCCAGCCAGGCGAGGGTCGCCGTGGCGGCGCCGATGTAAGCCAGCCCGGCCCACGCCAGATACCAGGGCCGGCTGATCTGCCAGAGGCTCGGTTCGGCCATGGCCAGGATGCTGGGGACGCTGACGAACGTCAGCACGATCCATGCCCAGCCGACGACCCGTGCTCCGGGTTCGTCGCGCCAGGGTCCGCGGAACGCCCACATGATCAGCGGTGCGACCCAAATCCAGTGGTGCACCCAGGAGATCGGTGACACGAGCAGGCCGGCCAGCTGGACGACCAACAGTGATCCCAATTGATCGCGGGTGCCTGAACGGCCGCCGAGCGCCCTCCAGGCCAGGCCGGCCAGCACCGCGGTCGCGACGATCGCGGTGAGCACCAGCGTGCCTTCGCCGGCGTCGTGGCCCACAATTCGTGAGATTCCGCCCCGCCACGATTGGTTCAGCGCGATGCCGATCGGGTTGATGCTGGTATCGCCCATCACCGCGGTGAAGTAGTGCCGAACCTGATCGCCCACGACCAGCCAGGACAGCGCGACCGTCGCGAAGAACACTGCCGCCGCGAAAGCTGCTGCGGCCCAACGTCGGACCCCGATGAAGTACAGCCCGGTAACGGCCGGTGTCAGTTTCACCCCGGCGGCCAGGCCGACGAGCAGGCCGGAGATCCACCACCGCGTGCTGTACGCCGCGTACAGGACCGCCAGGGTCAGGAAGATCCCGACCTGCCCGAGGTTGATGCTGACCCGTGCCGGCTCCAGCCAGATCAGCGCGGCGGTCCACAGCATGGCCTCGCGCGCGTCACCCCTGCCCAGCATCCGCTGGGTGATGCGGACGATGGCGTACATCGCCGCGATCATGGCGACCTGCCACAGCAGCCCGGCGGCGGCGAAGGGCAGGAAGTGCAACGGGTAGAACAGGATTGCCGCAAACGGCGGATAGACGAAGGGAAGCGGCTGGGTGGGGGACTGATCGGCATAGGCGAAGGTGTACAGGGTGCCCGGGTGCTCGAGTGCGGCACCGCCGAGCACATACACGTGGAAGTCGACGAGATCGGGCTGGCTGGGAATGGTCAGTGCCAGTAGCGTCGCCGCACTTGCCAGGAGCAGCACGGGCGCCAGCCGCTGCAGTCGATCACGCCCGATGAGTGACTTCACCACGACGCCCTGTCCAGGTGATCCAGGCCATGGTCGCCACCGCCGCGACGATGTAGACCAGCTCACCCCAAGCCAGGTACCACGGGCGGCTGATCTGCCAGATGTTCGGCTGCGCGAACGACAGCAGGCTGGGCACACTGAGCACCATCAGCACCGTCCAGCCCCAGCCCAGGAACCGGGCACCGGGCCGCTCGCGCCAGGACCCGTAGAGCAGCCAGATGATCAGCGGCAGTACCCAGACCCAGTGATGTGTCCATGACACGGGTTCGGCCAACAGCCCGAACAGTTGCACCACGAGCAGTGACCCGAGCCGGTCGTGCTCGCCCCCGAGCGCCCGGAAGGCCAGCACCGCGAGCACGGCGGTGCCCACGATCGCGCCGACGACCAAGGGCGACATGCCGACGTCATGACCGGCGATCCGGGAGAGCCCGCCCTGCCAGGACTGGTTCCAGGCCGAGCCCACCGGCAGCGTCTTGCCGGCCTCGGCCATCTGGTGCGGGAAGTAGCGCCGGGTCTCGTCGGGCAGCAACAGATACGCCAATCCGACGGTCCCGAAGAACACAACGGCAGAGAACAGTGCAGTACCCCAACGTCGTACTCCCACGAAGTAGAAGCCGGTGATCGCGGGCGTCAGCTTGATGCCGGCGCCCACGCCGATCAGCAGACCGGACAGCCACCACCGCGAGTCGTAGGCGGCGTACAGCACGGCCAGCATGAGGAAGATGCCGATCTGTCCCGATTGGATGCTGCTGCCGGGTGCCTCCATCCAGATCGCCCCCGCCGTCCACAGCATCGCAACGCGCGCGCTGCCGCCGCCGATGAATCTCTGGCACAGGCGCACCGTGGCGTAGACGGCCGCGATCAGCGCGACCTGCCACGCGAACGCGACCACACCGAACGGGGCGAAATGCAAGGGCGCGAACACGATTGCCGCGAACGGGGGATAGGTGAACGGCAGGTGTTCGCCCTTCGTCGGGTCGACGTAGAAGAAGTCGTACAAGCTGCCGGGGTGCGTGAGCGCCGACCCGCCCAGGACGTACACCCGCAGATCGAAGAACGCATCGCCCTTGACGACGTAATAGCCCATCGTCGAGGCCACCCGCAGGATTGCGCTGACGGCGAGGATCAGCGGAGCCCGAGTTTGCCAGCGTGACAATGCCGGACGCGTGATGGAGGCAGGCCCGGCGGTCACCGGCCGACTATATCGGTCGGGTATCCGGTCTTCCGGGTGAAGTTGCCGGGGCCCGTCGTACCCGTCGGCGGGTGCTGTCGCCGGCGCGCAGCCAGACCGGTGGCAACCAGCCACGCCAGGGTGGCCAGCGTGAGGATCGGATAGATCAGTCCGGCCCACGCCTCGTACCAGGGGCGGCTGATCTCCCAACGGTTGACCTGCAGTTGCGCCAGCATGTTCGGTACGGCCGCCAGCGTGGTGACCGCCCACGCCCACCACAACCACCGGGCGCCAGGTGCCTCTCGCCATGGGCCGTGCAGTAACCAAATCAGCAGTGGCACAAGCCACACCCAATGGGCGGTCCACGACACCGGGGAGGCCACCAGCGCGACGAGCATCACCACCAGCAGGCGGCCCAGCCGGTCCGGGGCTGATCCCGCGTCACCCAACGCCCACCAGGCACATGCCGCAAGGAGGGCCGTGGCGGCGATCGCAGTCCACACCAGAGGCCCCATCCCCGGGTCGTGGCCCACGATGCGGGCAATCCCGCCCCGCCATGACTGGTTGTACACGTTGCCGTAGGTGAAAAGCTTGTCCTGCCCGATGAAGTCGGTGAAGAAATAGCGCACCCTGTCGCCGGCAACCAGAGACGAAACCGCAAGCGTGGCAATGAAAACCGTCGCAGCGAAACCTGCCGTCGCCGGGCGCCGCATGCCGGCGCAGTACAGCCCGCCGGCTGCGGGGGTCAGCTTGATGCCCGTCCCCAATCCGAGCAGCAGCCCTGACAGCCACCATCGAGAACCACTGGCAGCCGCCATGACGAGAATCATCAGAAAGACGCCGATCGTGGCGTGCTTGATGTTGCCGACGATGGGCTCGAGCCAGATTGCTCCCGCCGACCACAGCATGGCGACTCGGTCGTCGACGACGCCGATCATCTTCTGGGACAGCCGGATCACCACGAACAGCGCGGCGATGATGCCGAGCCGCCAGGCGGTGACGGCCAGGCCGAACGGCACGAAATGGAGTGGGTAGAACACCATGGCCGCGAAGGGTGGGTAAACAAAGGGCATCGTTTCGTGGTGAGCGGGATCGAGATACGCCGTGTGATAGAGCGAGCCCGGCTGCTCGAGCGCGGCACCGCCGAGGACGTAGATGTGAAAGTCGATCGGATCGGTGGCCGAATTGACGATGACGGACACCACCACGCTGCCGAGCATCACGACCGGCGCCAGTGCGCGCCAACCGTCGGTTCTGCCCAGCGCCTGCCCAAGACGTCCACCGGTCCCCACGCTGCCCCCAAGAGTTGCGACCTCCCGACCGAAGGTCAGCGTAGGCACAGCAGTGGACGGGGCACCGCGATTCTCAGGAAATTCAATGTTGCCGCACAGCAACATGATTCGCTTCGGCTACGACAGCGTGCCGGTGACCACGAGGTACAGGCCCAACAGGGTCAGTGCGGTGGCCATCACCCAGATGCGCCGCGCTCGTAGCCAATTCGGCACCAGGCTCAGGTACTGCTGTGTCTTCGCGGGCGCCACCAAGTAGCACAGCAGTGGGATTTCGGCGAACGCGAACGATACGACGGCATACATGACAACCGCAGCGATCTGCGTCGACTTGCACTGGCCGGACGCGAGGATCACCCCGAGCGCGCCGACCAATTCGACGTGCGGCCCTGGGCCGGCCCAGAGTCCGGCCAGGAACGACATCCACAGCGACTGGCTCCGCATCAGCTGTCGGGCCCAGGTCGTCAACCGCGCCGTCAGGGACGACGTCGGCGCCTCCGGCGGGTCCTCCGGCTCGAGCTCCCCGGCTGTGCCGGCACCTCCTGCCGCCACCGGCACCGGTACCGGCACCGGGGTCTTGGTGCCGGCCCGGAACAGCAGTGCCACCGCGACCAGGAGCACCAGGCCGCCGATCGCCAGTTTGGCATCAGCCGGATCGATGGAATCGGTCGTCGAATTCATGTCCGCGATGAGGCGTTTGGTGGTGCCGTGCAACAGGTACACGGCACTGAGGCCCACGAGCAGGCTCGAGGTGAGACCGCCGAGGCAGAACACGAACAGCGCAGGGATGGGGCGGTTGCGCATCACGACGAAGACCGCCACCCCGAGTCGGACTGGATCCCACATCGCCATGACGGCGAACATCAATACGGTGGCCCACACGGGCCGGGACGCTACTGGTCGTAGCTGGCAACCCTCGCCTGGTTTCCTGCGAAACCAACCACATCGCCGCGCTTCAGTTGCCGGCCGCGGCGGGTTTCGATCTCGCCGTTGACTTCGACCATGCCTTCGGCGATCACCGCCTTGGCGTCGGCGCCGCTGTCGATCAGCGAGGCCAGCTTGAGGAATTGGCCCAGCCGGATCGACTCGTCGCGGATCGGCACGTCGTTCATGTGGAGAAGGGTAGCCACCTAGCATTGGCCACTGTGGATCGCTGGGTCGTACACCTCGATATGGACGCCTTTTTCGCGTCCGTCGAGCAGCTGACCCGGCCTACGCTGCGGGACCGTCCGGTGTTGGTCGGCGGTCTCGGTGGTCGTGGCGTGGTGGCGGGCGCCAGTTATCAGGCCCGCAAGTTCGGCGCCCGCTCGGCGATGCCGATGCATCAGGCGCGGCGGATGGTCGGTGCCGGCGCCGTCGTGTTGCCGCCGCGCGGTGCGGTGTATTCGGTGGCCAGTCGACGGGCGCTCGACGCGGTGCGTGCCGTGGTGCCGGTGCTGGAGCAGTTGTCGTTCGACGAGGCCTTCGGTGAGCCGGCCGAACTGGTCGGTGCCGAGCCCGACGAGGTCCGGCGGTTCTGCGAAGACCTGCGGGCTGCCGTGCGGTCCGAGACGGGGTTGGTGGCCTCGGTCGGCGCCGGCTCGGGCAAGCAGGTCGCCAAGATCGCGTCGGGCCTGGCCAAGCCCGACGGGGTCCGGATCATCAGCGGCGACGAGCAGGGCTCGCTCTTGGCGGCGTTGCCGGTCCGGAAGTTGTGGGGGATCGGGCCGGTTGCCGAGGAGAAGCTGCACCGGCTGGGCATCGAGACGGTCGGCGCGCTGGCGGCGCTCAGCGATGCCGAAGCCGCCGACGTCCTCGGCGGGACTGTCGGCCCGGCGTTGCACCGGCTGGCGCGCGGCATCGATGACCGGCCGGTGGTCGAGCGTGCCGAGGCCAAACAGATCAGCGCGGAGTCCACGTTCCAGGTCGACCTGACCACCCTGGAGCAGTTGCGCGAGAAGATCGGGCCCATCGCCGAGCACGCGCACCGCCGGCTGCAGCGCGACGGGCGCGGTGCCCGCACCGTCACGGTCAAACTGAAGAAGTCCGACATGAGTACCTTGACCCGTTCGGCGACGTTGCCGTACGCGACCACTGATCCGTCGACCCTGGCGGCGACGGCCCGCCGGCTGCTGCTCGATCCTGTTGAGATCGGCCCGATTCGTCTTGTGGGCGTTGGTTTTTCGGGCCTGACGGATGCCCGTCAGGAGTCCTTGTTCCCGGAGCTCGAGCTGGCGGACGATGGCGAGGTCGCGACGTCGGCTGATCAGGCCGGGCCGCTGAGCGCCGCGCCGATCGAATCCCCGTGGCGCGTCGGCGACGACGTCCAGCATCCGGACCACGGCCACGGGTGGGTGCAGGGCGCCGGGCACGGTGTCATGACGGTGCGGTTCGAGACCCGGGCCAGCGGTCCCGGGGTGGCCCGCACCGTCGCGGCCGACGATCCGCGGATCACCCGCGCCGACCCCGTCGACAGCCTGGACTGGCAGGACTACCTGGCGCAGTTGCCGACCGACGACGGCGCGGCCTGACGCTAGTCCCGGTGGGGATGAAGGCCGCGGGCCGGAGTGTCCGCGTTGGCGGGCTTGCCTTCCGGTGTGAGGAGCGACAGCACGTCTGCGCCGATGATCGGGGCGAGCGCGGTGCTCATGTTCACCGTGAGGTGATGGCCGTCGCGGTAGACCAGGGTGTCCCCGATGATGCTTGGGCAGACGGTGTCGTTGCACAGGTAGTCGCTGTAATCGAGGTAGTCGAATGTGCGCCGGGAGGCCAGGTCGGTCTCGGCGCGGCGGACGGCCTGGTTCAGTGCCCGGTCGCGAGGCAGTGCGCAGCGCTGGGTGTCGTCGGGGTACAGGCCCAGACAGAAGGTGGGCGCCACCCCGATCGACGGAGTGTCGGCGAGCACCGCGACGCGCGATTGCGCCGGGAGCTCACTGATGGTGTCTGTCAGTGCCTTCCGCCAGTGCGCTGTCGGGTCGGCATCGTTCAGCAGGTAGCTGGAGCCCCAGGCGCCGAGAAGGATCAGCGCCGGTTTGGCCGTGGCAAGGCTGTCGAGCACGTTTTCGCGCCATTCGGCACACCGCGGGTAGGTGGCGATATGAATATGGGCCGACGGGCAGTGGCTCTTGGTGCGGTTGTCGAGCCGGATCAGGCCCTGGTCGGCGAGGGCGGACAGGGCCGGATACCAGTGCGCCGCATGGGAATCCCCGAACAGGACGACGAGCGGCGCCTGCGGGTTGGACCCCACCGTGCAGCCGGCCGGGTCGGTGGCCCACTGGCCGCGGTGGCAGCCGTTCGCGTAGATGACCGGCTCACCGCCGGCACCGTCGGAGAGCTCCGGCGTGAGGTTGCTCGGCACATACGGAGTGCCGGCGGGTTTCACGCTCAGTGCCGTGTGAACCGCGGGGCGGCCGGCATCCCGCCGGGGGGACTGCACGACGGCGACGGTGAGCACCACGGCGCAGACGGCGGCCATGACGCCCGCGGTCGCGGTGAGTGTGCGGCGCGGGCGGGCCGCGTTGAGCCACGTCAGGTGCTGGCCCGGTTGCTCGACGTACCGGTAGAGCAGCCACGCCAACGGGACGCAGGCCGCGACGATCGCGACGCGCAGCCACATCGGCGAGGTGTGCATGTAGCCGGTGGCGGCGACGGGCAACACGAGCAGGGGCCAGTGCACGAGATACAGCGAGTACGAGATGTCACCGATCCAGGTGAGCGGCCGTAGGCTCAGGAGTGCCGCGGGACCCCAGCGCACGGGGCCGGCCGCGATCAGCAGCGCCGTGCCGAGCACCGGCACCGCCACCGCGTCGCCGGGGTACTCGGTGGCGGTGGAGAACAGCACGCCGCTGCCCACGATCGCCGCCAGCCCGGCCCAGCCGGCGACGGCGCCGATCCGGTCGCCGAAGACGCGGCCGCGGGTCAGCAGGACGAGTGCGACGAGGCCGCCCACGCCGAACTCCCAGATCCGCGCGAACAGGATGAAGAACGCGTTCGGTTGCGAGAAACCGGTCAACCACACGCACAGCGCGAACGATGCCGCGACGACGGCGCCGATGGCCGCCACCCGGCGGGTGCGCAGCTTGAACAGCCCGAACAGCCCGACGAGCAATGCGGGCCACAGCAGGTAGAACTGTTCCTCCACGCCGAGAGACCAGTAGTGCATGAACAGCGACGGCGTCTTGTCCGCGAGGTAGTCGGTCGCGCGGTAGGCGAACAGGACGTTCGGCACGTAGAACGTCGCCGCGATGGCGTCCTTGACGACGTACCCGAACTGCAGGGGCGATACCCAGTAGGCGGCCGCTGCCACCGTGGCCACGACGACGGTCAGGGCGGCCGGCAGCAGCCGTCGAACCCGCCGGGCGTAGAACGCGCCGTACCTGATGTGCCCGCGCTGGTCGAGCTCGCTCAGCAGGTGCGTGCTGATCAGGAATCCGGAGATCACGAAGAAGACGTCGACGCCGACGTAGCCGCCGCCGAATCCGGGGATCTCCGCGTGGAACAGCACGACGAGGGCCACCGCGATCGCGCGCATGCCCTGAATGTCGAGACGCTTCTGCTGTTTGTGTCGGCTATCGAGCGCCGTCGATTCCACTCTCATCTCCCCGGAAGTTGGGCGTGGGGGAAATTATCATTGGATCGTCAATTCGGTGCGCGTCGAACGACAACTCGTCCACCCAGTGGGACGGTTTCGCTAAACCCACTCAGCGAACAGATCGGCGACCGGTATGTCGGCGGCGAGCGCCGCCATCAGCAATACCCGGGCCTGGGCGGCGCGCAACCCGCCCGCCGACACCGCCCCGGCGTCCAGCAATGCCCGTCCGGGACCGTAGCCCGATGTGACGCGCGCACCGGGCACCCGTGTCGCAATCGCCACCGCGACGCCGGCAGCGCACAGCCGCTGCACACCGGCGAGCACCCGGGACCCGGCATTGCCCGAACCGAGTGACTCGAGCACGAGTCCGCCGGCACCGGCCGCGGCAAAGGCGTCCATGGCCACCGCGTCGCTGCCGGCATACGCCGCGACGATGTCCACCCGGGGTGTGGACGCCGCCGACAACGCGCCGAGCCGGGGCCGCTGTTTGACCGCGCCGGGGACGAACGAGCCGTCGTCGACCGACCCGACGGCGGTGCCGAGCAAACCGTGCCCGGACTTGGTCAGGCCCAGGGGCTGCCACACCTGGCCGGCCATGCTGACCAGCACCCCGAGATCGCGAGCGGATGCACTGGCGGCCACCGTGATGGCGTCCCGCAGGTTGGCCGGGCCGTCGGCATCGGGTGCGTCGCTGCTGCGCATGGCGCCGGTCAGGACCACCGGCACAGCACCGTCGTACGTCATGTCGAGCCACAACGAGGTTTCTTCCATGGTGTCGGTGCCGTGCGTGACGACTATGCCGTCGGCATCACCGGCAGCCCGTACCGCGGCGCCGATCCGGTCCCAGTCGGCCGGGGTCAGCTCGGAGCTGTCGACCGACATGAGGTCGACGGTGTCGACCTGGACGCCGGCGCCCAGGTCGTGGACCAGGTCGGTGGCGCTGCGTGTCGGCCGGGCTATTCCGTGTTGGTCGGTGCTGGTGGCGATGGTGCCTCCGGTGGCGATCACGACGACGCGAGTCATGGGCGAAATTGTTCCTCACGGCGTCTTTGGGATGATGGGGGAGTGACTGATGAATCCACGGAGCCTGACGCGACCTCGGGCACCGGGCCGGAGACGGCGGAGAAGGCCGAATCGCCGGTGACGGCCCCGCCGCAGGCCCAGCCCGTCGCGCGGCGGCTGCGGCTGTTGCTGATGGTCGCGGCGCTGGTGCTGGGGCTGGATGTGTCGACCAAGGTGCTGGCGGTGAAGCTGCTGGTGCCCGGTCAGCCGGTCGAGATCATCGGCGACACCATCACCTGGACGCTGGTCCGCAATTCCGGGGCGGCCTTCTCGATGGCGACCGGTTACACCTGGGTGCTGACGTTGATCGCCACCGGCGTGGTGCTGGGCATCATCTGGATGGGGCGACGGCTGGTCTCGCTGTGGTGGGCGCTGGGCCTGGGGATGATCCTCGGCGGTGCGGTGGGCAATCTGATGGACCGGTTCTTCCGTTCGCCGGGGCCGTTGCGCGGGCACGTGGTCGATTTCCTCTCGGTCGGCTGGTGGCCGGTGTTCAACGTCGCCGATTCCGCGGTGGTGTGTGGCGCGGTGTTGCTGGTCGGGCTGTCGATGTTCGGCATCGATTTCGACACCGAGGGCAAGCAGCCGCCGGCCGCGGATTCCGCGGAAGCCACTGATACGCAACAGGATTCGTCGGCAGAGCCGGAACCGGCCGCCGCGGCCGCCGACGACGCTGACACCGGCCGATGAGTAGCCGTTCGATGCCGGTCCCCGAAGGACTGGCCGGGATGCGGGTGGACGCTGGCCTGGCTCGCCTGCTGGGGTTGTCGCGCACCGCGGTCGCCACGATCGCCGAAGACGGCGGGGTCGATATCGACGGCGCGCCGGCGGCGAAATCGGACAAGCTGGTGGCGGGTTCCTGGCTGGAGGTTCGGTTGCCGGAGGCGCCGGCGCCGGTGGAGAACACCCCGCAGGAAATCGAGGGCATGGCGATCCTCTACTCCGACGACGACATCGTCGCCGTGGACAAGCCGGCCGGGGTCGCGGCACACGCCTCGTTGGGCTGGACCGGCCCGACGGTCCTCGGCGGGCTCGCCGCGGCCGGCTTCCGGATCAGCACGTCGGGCATCCATGAGCGGCAGGGCATCGTGCACCGTCTCGATGCCGGCACGTCCGGCGTCATGGTGGTGGCGTTGTCCGAGCGGGCGTACACGGTGCTCAAGCGGGCGTTCAAGCACCGCACCGTCGACAAGCGCTACCACGCGCTGGTGCAGGGCCACCCGGATCCGTCGAGCGGCACCATCGACGCGCCGATCGGCCGGGCCCGGGGCAACGACTGGAAGTTCGCCGTAACCGAGGGCGGCCGGCACAGCATCACGCACTACGACACCATCGAGGCGTTCGTGGCGGCAAGCCTGCTCGATGTGCATCTGGAGACCGGCCGGACCCACCAGATTCGGGTGCATTTCTCCGCGCTGCACCACCCGTGTTGCGGCGACCTGACCTACGGTGCCGATCCGACGCTGGCGAAGAAGCTGGGGCTCGAGCGGCAGTGGCTGCATGCGCGCTCGCTGGGGTTCGCCCATCCGGCCGACGGCCGGTGGATCGAGATCACCAGTGAGTACCCGGCGGAATTGCAGCACGCTCTGGATGTGTTGCATCGGCAGTGACCACTACCGCGACGGCCACTTCGAAACAGAACCGGGGATTGCTGCTCGGGCTCGGCGCCTACGGCTCGTGGGGTTTGTTTCCCGCGTTCTTCCCGCTGTTGAAGCCGGCGAGTGCCTTCGAGGTGCTGGCCCACCGCATCGTGTGGACCGTGCTGCTGATGTTCGTGGTGCTGGCCGTCGGCCGCCGCCTCGGTGACCTGCGCCGGCTGTCGGGCCGCACCTGGGGTCTGCTGGTGTGCGCGTCGGCGTTGATCTCGCTGAACTGGGGCATCTACATCTACGCGGTCAACAACGGCCACGTCGTCGACGCGGCACTGGGCTACTTCATCAATCCGCTGGTGAGTGTGGCGCTGGGCGTCGCGCTGTTCGGCGAGCGGCTCAATCGCGCGCAGGCGGCGGCGCTGGCCATCGCCGCGACCGCGGTGGTAGTGCTGGCGGTGCAGGCCGGTGAAATCCCGGTGATCGGCCTCGGCGTGGCGGTGTCGTTCGGGGTGTATGGCGCGGTCAAGAAGGTGGTGCGCGCCGACCCGCGGGTCAGCGTCGGTGTCGAGGCCGGGGTGGCCGCCCCGTTCGCGGTGGCGTATCTCGTCGTACTCGCGGTTGCGGGGCAGGCGACGGTTCCCGCACTGGGCGCGGGCCACACGCTCCTGATGATGTTGTGCGGCCCGGTGACGGCGCTGCCGCTGTTGATGTTTGCCGGTGCGGCGCAACGGCTTCCGTTGGTCACGATGGGTCTTCTGCAGTATCTGACGCCGGCGCTGCAGATGGCGTGGGGTGTCGTCGTCGGGCATGAGCCCATGCCGGTCGGCCGGTGGGCCGGCTTCGTCCTGATCTGGCTGGCGCTCGCGGTGTTCACCGGTGACGCGGTGGCGCGCAGTCGTCGGGCGCCGGCGCCGGATGCCCCGGAGAAGGATCCGGTCGCGACGTAGGCGGCGCTAGGACGCCGCGGCGTGGCGGAATTCGTAGGGCAGGGGTTCGGCGGTACCCGGGTCGCTGACCGGGCGGCCACCGACGAAACTGCGCAGCGTATTGCGGAGCTGGTCCAGGTGGGTGCGCGCTGTGACGATGCGGCGACTGACGGATGTCGCGTCGCCGAGCATGGTGTCGAGATAGTTGTTGATGGCGGCAGGCTGGTCCGCCGGCAGGTCGAAGCCTCCGGGTTTGAGGGTGCGGAGTGCCTTCTCGGTCGACCCGCTCGAAACGGCCAGCGGGACGGCGCCTTCGGTCGCGCCCACGATCAACGCATGAATCCGGTCGCTGGCGACGATGGCCGATTCCCGGTGCAGCGCGCGCACCTTCTTCTCCCACTCGGCGTGCGACTCCTCACCGAACAGCAGCGGTTCGGTGCCCGGATGCAGCACCCAGGCGAGTTTCTCCATCGCCTCGCGATCACGCCGGACCTGGCTGTACACCTGGATGCGCAGGCCACGGGACTTGGCGATGTCCCGCAGGAGGCGAATCTTGTTCTCGTCGAGCGGGTCCCGGTTCCCGCGCGTGGTGACGGCGAGGATCGTGCGTTCGCCGGCCGGCGTGCCCAGGCCTTCGCGCAGGGGGTCGGGGCCTTCCCCGAACGCCCAGTCGGGCGCGACGTCGCCGACGCCGAACGCGGCGGCCGTTCGGGGATCTCGCCAGGCGACGAGCGACATCTTGCGCCGGGCATAGCGCTCCATCGGCGGCGCGGTGACGGCGGTGTCCGACGACATCCGGACCCCGGCGCCGACCTGGACGGTGGTGCCGCCGCGGGGTCGTGACAGCAGCGCACAGATCGCCGTCCACCAACCCCAGAAGCGTCCGGCGCGTTCGGGCAGGACCAGTTCGCCCGCCGGCATCACCATGAGGGTCCGGCCGGTCAGTGCGCTCGTGGCGTAGCGGCTGAACCAGCCGATCGCGGTGTCGTGCACCACTTCGTCACCGCGCAGCTGTAGCGCCGTGAGGTAGCGCTCGTCATTCGTATCCGGCATCAGCTTGCGGCCGACGTGGACGTGCACCCGGGCGTCGTCGATTCCGTGAAAAGTCCGGAGCAGGCCGCGTCTGAGGATTGAGTCGCCGATGTTGTCGCTCTGTCCCCAGGTGGATAGAAAAACGCGTGCCAATCCACTGCCCCCTTCGACATCCCCGGTACCGGAAATTTCTCGTCCCTGTGAGGATGTCCAGGACACTAACAGGTAGCTACCAGCTTCGGAGACCAGACGGGACGCCTATTTGGTGTTAGCTGGCCGCAGGCGGATCGGCGCCGGCGGCACCGCCGCTATTGACGAATCCGTCGATTCGTGTCGTGAGCGGGGGTGATGCCGGGGGGACTCGACCGCGAGCCGGCGTCAGCGGCCGCTGAACACCTGACGAATGCCCGCCAGCTGCGCCGCGTTGTCCGGGTGGATGAAGATGAAGTTGTTCACATAGTCGGGCGAGCGTTTTCCGCCGACCGACTTCGCGGCCTCGGGCCGCTGCAATGCCGTGGTGTCGAATTCGGCCACGTGCCGGAGCGCGCCGCGGTGCAGGAAATAGCCCTGGTAGCCCATCGTGTCGAAAAACGCGAAGGTCTGTGCGACGCCCCCGGCGTTATGCCGTTCCTCGCATTCGACGATGCACGTCGGCTTCGCTGTTTGCAGAGTTCGCACGCCGCCGCGGAGAACGGCCGATTCGTGGCCTTCCACATCGATCTTGAGCACGCCGAGCTGATTCAGACCGAGCTCGTCGATGGTCGTGGTCGGCACGGTGATGGTGCGCAGATCGAAACCCGGATTGGCGTCTTCCTGTAATGAACTCCTGGTGAGGACATCACGGCCGCGGCGGGTGGGGATATGAAATGTCGTCTCACCAATTCGGTCGGACAATGCCACCGGCAGAACCCGATTATCCGGCTTGATGATCCGGCGCAAGCTGGACGCCATGACCGGATGCGCTTCTACGGCAATTACTTTGCGGAAGCGGTTCAGTGCGTAGTACGAATAGACGCCCGCATTCGCGCCGACATCGAGAAAGTCGTGGCTTGAATCCTTGAGTACCGCAAGGAGTCTGAGCTCGGGCTCACCTTTGCGCAACTCCCAGTTGACGAGTTGGCGGGCGCGGAGTGCTGATGCGGAGAACATATTTGCTATTCGTTGCATTCCTTGACGGGATCGAGAACGTGTTTCAGTGGCCGTAGATGCGGTCGCGGAAGACCGCTGCGGTGCGGGCGGCGGCCTCGCGCCAGTTGCTGTAGTTGCCCGCCCAGTTGCGCATCGACTCGCGGTCGACGCTGCCGGCCTTCTCGCGTGCTTCGGCGAGGCCCGCGGCCAGTCCGTCGACTCCGAGCTCGATCGGGTACAGGCGTTGCCCACCGGCCAGGTCGACGAGGTGGTTGACCTCGGGGCCGATCACGGGGCAGCCCATGCTCAGTGCCAGCAGCGCGCTGCCCGAGGTGAAGAAGCCCCGGTGGGCGATGACGGCGCCGTCGGCCGCGGCGAAGTACAGCGGAACCTCTGACTTCGGAATGCGTTTGGCGCACACGAGGATTCGCGGGTCTTCCCGCGCGAGGGCGAGATCCGCCGAGACGTCACCCTGTGGATTGCCGGCCAGGATCAGCCGGTCCTGGTCTCTGGCGACCTTCTGGAAGGCGTGGATGATGTCGCTGATGCCCTTGTAGGGGCGCAGCAGTCCGAAGGACAGCGCGACGAAGCCGTCGGCGGGCAGGCCGAGTTTGGCGCGCGCCTCAAGCTGCGACGGCGGTGCCGGATGTGAGTCGATGTAGTGCGGGTGTCGAACCACGGTGCACGGCCCCGTGTAGCCGAATTCCCGCGCGAGCGTCTCCTGGGCGCTGGGGAAGTGGATGAACACGTGGTCGACGAGCGCGAGCAGGTCCTTGCGGATGCTGCGGCCCAGGTCGGGGTGCGGATCATCGTGTGGCACGAGGTTGTGCGCCGTCCAGGCGATGCGCACGCCGCGCCGTTTCAGTATTTGCAATTGCCGGTTGAATGCCGCGGCCCGCGCTTCGTATATCCACCGCACGTGGCTGGTGTGCGCTTCGGTGGACCAATGCAGGTGCAGCCAATCGCCACTGTGCAGTCGCGCGGATTCGATACTCAGAATATGTGGCGCGGAAACTTCCAGGCCTTCCGCGCGTAACCCATCGATCATGTTGGGCAAATAGGGGTTGTCCAACCAGTGTGGCCATACCGCGACCCGAATCGGGTTTGTTTCCTTGGCGGCAGGGGCATCAAGAGTTGGCTGTGCAGGCCGGGTGAGCGAACGCGCCATGCAGCGGACTCTACAGTTACCCGCCGCAAATCTGCCATATATGTGGGAATTACCGGGACGCCCGGGAATTTCGTTTGTTTACCAATGCAAACGGCCGTCCCAACTCCGGCCGGACTTCAAGAGATTGCGTGGTCGGAGGGGGTTTCGGGCCGCAATTCTGACGTCGACTACAATTGCGTTGCCTCGCATATCTCTGGCAAATAACGGTTCGCATGGTCAATTGTCGTGGACACCGCCGACCGGCAATCAAGTGCCGCCAAATAGTGTGCATTTCGGGCCTGTAATCGGCACAATCGCATTTGCGGCACCGTCACAGCAACGTCATAGGAACCGGATTGACGTCCGGCGGCGTCGATCGAGCAAAGGGTGGTGCGGCATGCCCGGATTCCAGGACCTGGCGGCGGCCGCAACGCCGCCAGCTGCGCGCGCCACCGTCGGGACGGCCGGACCTCAGTTCGCGGCGTCTCACCGAAGCCCCGGCGGCACAGTGTGGTGTACTTAGCTGCGACGGCTGCTGCTCTCGAATAATCCCGGGTCCGTGCGTCCCGACCGTGCGTGGAGCGCGCTGAAATGATCGACCGGCGACCCCTCGGGTGGCCGGAAAGTAACTGCGACGACGTGGAGTTCGGCTATATGAGATTGAGCGTGATTGGAACGGGCTATCTGGGTGCCGTTCACGCCGCTTGCATGGCACATATCGGGCACGAGGTCGTCGCGTACGACACCGACGCGTCGAAGATCGCCGCCTTGTCGGCCGGTACCTCGCCGTTCTACGAGCCCGGGTTCGACGAACTGCTCGCCACGGTGCTCGCCACCGGCCGGCTGCGTTTCACCCAGTCGGTGCAGGAAGCGGTGTCCGGCGCTTCGGTGCATTTCGTCTGTGTCGGTACCCCGCAGATGGCCGGCTCCGACGCCGCGAACATCGAGTACGTCAACAGCGCCTTCCGCGCAGTGGCCGCCAACGCCGACTGTGCGGGGCTGGTCGTCGGTAAGTCGACCGTTCCGGTCGGCACGGCCCAGCGCCTTGCCGACGAGGTGGCGAAGACCTCGACGGATCTCGAAGTGGCGTGGAATCCGGAGTTCCTCCGCGAGGGCAAGGCCATCGAGGACACGTTGCAGCCCGACCGCCTGGTGTTCGGGGTCACCTCCGAGTACGCCGAGAAGACGCTGCAAGAGGTGTACGGCTCTTTGCTCGACGGCGGCACGCCCTATCTGACGGCGGACCTCCCGACGTCCGAACTGGTGAAGGTCGCCGCGAATGCTTTTCTGGCGACCAAGATTTCGTTCATCAACGCCATGGCCGAGGTGTGCGAGATCGTCGACGCCGACGTCACGGTGCTCAGCCGCGCGCTCGGGTACGACGACCGCATCGGCAAGCGCTTCCTGAACGCGGGCCTGGGCTTCGGCGGCGGCTGCCTGCCCAAGGACATCCGGGCGTTCAGCGCCCGGGCCGGCGAGCTGGGCGCCTCGGACGCGCTGCGGTTCCTGCACGAGGTCGACAAGATCAACCTGCGCCGCCGGGAGAAGGCCGTGTCGGTCGCGCGTGCGGTCGTCGGTGGGGAGTTCCTCGGCCAGAGCATCGCCGTCCTGGGTGCCGCGTTCAAGCCCAACAGCGACGACGTCCGTGACTCGCCGGCGCTGAACGTGGCTGCCGCGATGCACTTGAAGGGCGCCGACGTCCGCGTCCACGATCCGAAGGCGATCGACAACGCCAAGGCCCGGTTCCCGACGCTCGGCTACTTCGACAGCGCCGAGGAGGCCTGCCGGAACGCGGATCTCATCGTGCTGGCGACGGAGTGGGACGAGTACACCAACATCGACCCGGAGGCGTTCCGCTCGGTGGTGAAGGAGCCACGCCTGCTGGACACCCGGAACGTCATCGACCGCGAGAGCTGGTCGCGGGCCGGGTGGCAGGTGTACTCCCTCGGTCGTGGCGGATTGCACGTCTAGTAGAGGAGATTGATCCATGGCGGGTCAGACGATCGACGTGATCATTCCGGTCCGCGACATGGCCGATCACCTTCCGGGCCTGTTGCGGCCGTTGCTCGATCAGCTGTCCGACGGTGACCGGGTCACCGTCGTCGACGACGCATCGGTCGACGAGACCGCGGCGGTCGCGCGCTCGTTGGGCGCGCGCGTCGTGACGCTGACGAACAGCCGGGGTCCGTACTACGCGCGCCAGGTCGCCGCGAGCCGGTCGGACGCCGACATCCTGCTCTTCATCGACGGCCGCTGCCGGCCGCTGCCCGGTCTGCTCGACGCGCACCGGGCGCTGCAGGCACAGCCGGGAGTTGCGTTGTCCTGCACCAACGTTCGCACGTTGTCGGGGCCGACGGTGGCTGCCCGGATGGCGGCAAAGATGCAGCCGTTCATGCTGCCCCGCGGCGGCGGCGCGATGAAGGCCGTCGTCGGCATGGTGCCGCCACGGCCCGACTACTACCCGACCTGCAATCTCGGTATCGACCGGATCGCATTCGAGAAGGTGGACGGGTTCCGGGCGATGCGCGGTGGCGGCGATCTCGATATCTGCTGGCGGATCCAGGACCAGTCGCTCGGCACCATCGCCACCGACACGCGGGTGCTGATGGAGTGGGAGCCGCGGACGGCGATCCGCGATCTGGCCAGCCAGTGGAAGCGCTACGGCAACAGCAACGCGTACATCCGCTGGGCGCACCGCAATGACTCGGTCAGCAAGGGCACCCATGCGCCCGCACGTGTCTCACCCGCGGAAGCGTGGACGACGATGCGTGCCGAGCTGCGCCGCCCGGTGTCGGAGCTGGCGGCGACCGCGATCCTCGGAATCGCTTTCCAGTACGGCTATTTCGCGGCGCAGCTGAAGCGCAAGGAGTTCGAGATGCCGGTCCATTTCGACGTGTCCCGGGACACGGACTAGGCCTGGGCCGAGTCCGGCGGGCTCAGCCGTCGACCTTGCCGCCCTCGACTGCCGCGCGGTACGAACGCACCGCCAGCGGCACGACGACTGCCGCGATCACCACGAGCCAGAGCGTCGCCACGGCGAGGGGCTGCCAGAACGCACCGCCGTTCGACAGAGCCCGCATGGCGGCGGCCGCCGGTGCGATCGGCTGGTAGTCGGCGATCGGGCGCAGCGCGGCCGGAATCTTCGCCGGCGGGATCAGCGTCGCGAACGCCAGGCCCATGCACGCGGTGTTGGTCCAGGTGAGGATCATCCGGCCCTGGGGTCGCAGGGCCAGCGTGATCACGATGGTGGCGAACACCACCACGATGGCGACGGGGATCAACAGATAGACCACCAGCGCGATCCAGCTGCCCGAGAACCGGAAGCCCATCAGATAACCGGCCGCCACCACGAATGCCGATGCGGCAAAGGTGCGCAGCGCCTCGGCGAGCAGCGCGCCGGTCAGGGGAGACGTCCGCCGGACCGGCATGATCCACAGCCGCGTCAGCAGACCGCTGTCGCGGTCGTGGGGGACGGCCAGACCGGCGCCGATGGCGCCCGACATGGCACCGGCCAGCGTGCACACGGGGATCAGGACATCCAGTCCGCTGTTGCCGGTGAGGCGGACCATCGACTTGCCGACCAGGATGCCGTAGATGAGCAGCAGCAGGGTCGGGAACACCAGGGCCTGCACGGGCACCATCGGGTACCGGCGCCACTGGATGAACAGCCGGCTCGCGAATATCCAGCTCTCGGTGAGGCGCGAATGTTGGTGCTGTTTGGTCGGATTCACGATGAGCGCTCCTGAAGTCGAACCGCGACAGCGCCGAAGACGACCAACAGCCCGACGGTCCACGCGATGCTGGCGCCGAGGATGCCCGTGTCGATGTGACCGCTGGTGAATCCGCGCAGCGCGTCGGTGATCAGCGAAACCGGTTGGTAGCGCACGAAAGAATGCAGCCACGTGGGAAACGCTTCGACGGGCGCCAGGCCGGTCGACAGCATCACCAGGAACAGCTGGGGGATCAGCAGCAGCTGGCTGGCCACTTCGGCACGTCCGGCCTTGGAGCCGGTGGCGTCGGCGCCGAAGGACACGGCCAGGGTCAACGTCAGCGCCAGCACGATGAAGGCGGCCGCATAGCCGAAACCTGTCGTCAGGCGGAATCCGAACAGGTACGCGGCCAGCACCGAGGCGACCAATGCCAGTAGTCCGCGGATCAGGCAGTAGGCCATGCGGGCCAGGAACGGCGCATAGGGAGAGATGGGGAGCGTGCGCATGCGGGCGCCGAGTCCGCTGGCCTTCTCCCCGGCGGCCCGGTCGGTCGTGGTCAGGGCGCCGAACAACATCGCCTGGACGACGACCGCGGGCAGGATGTACTGCACGTAGCTCATGTCGCCGGTGGCGATGACGTCACCGAGCATGAAGGTGAGGCCGATCAGCGTGGATACCGGCACCAGTACGGCGAAGACGAGGTCCAGCCAGCCCTTGCGGAGGATGCGGGCCGTCAGGAGTCCGAACGCCGTCACTTCGACTTGACCGGGGTGGTGAGGTGGAGGAACACCTCGTCGAGTGAGGGGCGGCGCAGAGAGATGTCGATGAGTTCGACGCCGATCTCGTCCATCCGGCGGAAGACCTCGGTCAGGGTCGCGACGCCGCCCGGCGCCGGTACCGACACCGTCGTCGCGTCCGTGTCGACCTCGATCTCGTCGAAGTCCGCCAGGGCCGTCGCGATGCGCGGCAGGTCATCCGGGTTGAGGGGCGTCATCTCGCAGTAGCTCGAGCCCGTCTGGCGCTTGAGCTCGTCGGCCGTCCCGCGGGCGACGATCTGCCCGCCGTTGAGGATGACGATGGAATCGCTGAGGATGTCGGCTTCCTCCAGGTACTGCGTCGTCAGCAGGACCGTGATGCCCTGGGCCTTCATCGAGGACACCAGATTCCAGACGTCGCGGCGGCTGCGCGGGTCGAGGCCGGTGGTCGGCTCATCGAGGAACAGCACCTTCGGCGGGACGACGAGCGAGACCGCGATGTCGATCCGGCGGCGCATACCGCCGGAGTACCCGCTCACCTGACGGTCCGCGGCGTGTCCCATGTCGAATTGGGTGATCAGTTCGTCGGCCCGGCTGCGGGCTTCGCCGCGCCGCAGGCCGCGCAGGCGTCCGAACAGGACGAGGTTCTCCCGTCCGGTCAGCCGGAGGTCGAGGGCGGCGTCCTGTCCGGTGACGCCGATGGACTGCCGGACCTTCGCGGGTTCCTTTGCCACGTCGTAGCCGGCGACGATGGCCTGGCCCGAGCTCGGCTTGAGCAAGGTGGACAGGATCTTGACCGTCGTCGTCTTGCCGGCGCCGTTGTGTCCCAGCAACGCACACACAGAGCCCGTGGGGACGGAAAAGCTCACGTCGCGGAGTGCGGGAACGGACCCGCCAAAAGTCTTGGCGACGTTAATGAGCTCGATCACGGACTCATACGATACAGAGAGCGACCGGGCATTCAATTCGCACAGCGCCCGCCGCGATGTGGACATCATCACTATGTGTCGCCGGGCGAGGGCCGCATCCGGGCCGCGATTCGGTTGCCGAATCTCTACGTCGGCGACAAATTTTCGGGCAAATGAATAGCGGTACTCGTTGCCGCCGCGGAATGTGTCGCCGCTCGACCGCCGGACACGACGCCGTCTGTGCCGGTCACCGGACTGAATCGACCACGCGGGCGGGTCGCACGGGGCAAGCCGGTCGACGGTTGGCGAGGTTGCGGTTGACCATGTATCAGCTATGTCTTAGAGTTTGCTGAATTCGTAAATATCCCTTTCTGTGCGAGGACGTGGCATGGTGCATCTCGATGTTCTCCCAGTGAAGGCAACACGCCGTCGGGGTCGCCCGGCGGGCACCGATTCGGCACAGACCCGGGCGCGCATCCTGGGCGCCGCACGCGAGGTGATCGCGGTCCGTGGCTACCACGCCACCACCATCCAGGCCATCGCCGAGATCGCCGAGTTGAGCCGTCCTACGCTGCATTACCACTTCCAGACGCGCGAGGACATCTACCACTGCCTGCTGAACGAGATCGCCACGACGATCGACCTCTGCATCGCCCGTGCCGGCGCGGAATCCACTCTTCCAGCACAGATTTCGGTGCTCGTCACCGAATTTCGCAACGCCGGTGTCCATGAACCGGGCAGTGTGGCGCTGCTGGTCAGTTCGTATCTGGAGGCCGACCGGCTACCGGCGCCGCGGCGGGACGCGAAGGCCGCCGTCCGCAAATTCATGGACCAGGCTGTGCGGGACGCGGTCGCGCGCGGCGAGTTGCCTGCCGGGACGGCTGTGGCCCCTGTTGCCGACCTGCTGTACACCATGGTGTGGGGGCTCGGGTTCTATGCCGGGCTGGTGGCCGACCGGGATCGTGTCGAGGCGGTAACTAAGCAACTGCAACAGGTGTTGCACAAGGGGTTGCTGGTGGGTTCCGTGGCAACGGCAGCCGGGCCCGCCGGAGAGCCCGCGCCCGCGGCCGCCACGGCGTCGTCGTAGTCCCGCCGACGACACAGAGCCCGACACGCCGAGACGTGTCGGTGGCCCGTTTTAGACTGGCAGCCCTATGAGCCAGTTCGTGCACCTCCACAATCACACCGAGTACTCGATGCTGGACGGTGCTGCGAAGGTCAAGCCGATGGTGCAGGAAGCCATCCGGCTGGGCATGCCGGCAATCGGCATGACCGACCACGGAAACATGTTCGGCGCCAGCGAGTTCTACAACACCGCCACCAAAGAGGGCATAAAGCCGATCATCGGCATCGAGGCGTACATCGCGCCCGCGTCGCGTTTCAACACCAAGCGCATCACCTGGGGTGACCCGAGCCAGAAGAGCGACGACGTCTCGGGTAGTGGTTCGTACACCCACATGACGATGGTCGCGGAGAACGCGACCGGTCTGCGCAACCTGTTCAAGCTGTCGTCGCTGGCGTCGTTCGAAGGTCAGCTCGGCAAGTGGTCCCGCATGGACGCGGAGATCATCGCCGAGCACTCCGCGGGCATCATCGCCACCACCGGCTGCCCGTCGGGTGAGGTGCAGACGCGGCTGCGCCTCGGGCACGAGCAGGAAGCCATCGAGGCCGCGGCCAAGTGGCAGGACATCTTCGGCAAGGAGAACTTCTTCCTCGAGCTGATGGACCACGGCATCGAGATCGAGCGCCGGGTCCGCGAGGGCCTGCTGGACATCGGCAAGAAGCTCGGCATCCCGCCGCTGGCCACCAACGACTGCCACTACGTCACCCGTGAGGCCTCGCACAACCACGAGGCGCTGCTGTGTATCCAGACCGGCAAGACGCTGTCCGACCCGACGCGGTTCAAGTTCGACGGTGACGGCTACTACCTCAAGTCGGCCGCGGACATGCGGGCCATGTGGGACCACCAGGTACCCGGTGCCTGCGATTCGACGTTGCTGATCGCCGAGCGCGTCGAGTCCTACGCCGACGTCTGGAAGTTCCACGACCGGATGCCGATCTTCCCGGTGCCCGAGGGCGAGACGCAGGCCACGTGGCTGCGTAAAGAGGTGCTGCGTGGCCTGGACCGGCGTTTCCCGGCCGGCCCGCCGCAGGAGTACCTCGACCGCGCCGAGTACGAGATCAGCGTCATCGTGCAGATGGGCTTCCCGGCGTACTTCCTCGTCGTCGGTGACCTCATCAGCCACGCGCGCGAAGTCGGTATCTGGGTGGGCCCGGGCCGAGGTTCGGCGGCCGGTTCGCTCGTCGCCTGGGCGATGGGCATCACCAACATCGACCCCATCCCGCACGGTCTGCTGTTCGAGCGCTTCCTCAACCCCGAGCGCGTGTCGATGCCCGATATCGATATCGACTTCGACGACCGCCGCCGCGGTGAGATGGTGCGCTACGCCAGCGAGAAGTGGGGCAGTGACCGCGTCGCCCAGGTCATCACCTTCGGTACCATCAAAACCAAAGCGGCGCTGAAGGATTCGGCCCGCGTCCACTACGGGCAGCCGGGCTTCGCCATCGCCGACCGGATCACCAAGGCGCTGCCGCCGCCGATCATGGCCAAGGACATCTCGGTGGCGGGCATCACCGACCCCAACCACGAGCGGTACAAGGAAGCCGCCGAGGTCCGTGCGCTGATCGACACCGACCCGGACGTGCGCACCATCTACGAGACCGCCCGCGGCCTGGAGGGCCTGGTCCGTAACGCCGGCGTGCACGCCTGTGCGGTGATCATGAGCTCCGAGCCGCTCATCGATGCCATCCCGATGTGGAAGCGCGCCCAGGACGGCGCCATCATCACCGGCTGGGACTACCCGTCGTGTGAGGCCATCGGTCTGCTGAAGATGGACTTCCTGGGGCTGCGCAACCTCACCGTCATCGGTGACGCCCTGGAGAACATCAAGGCCAACCGCGGCATCGATCTGGACCTCGACCACCTGAGCCTGGACGACCCGAAAACCTACGAGCTGCTGGCGCGCGGCGACACGCTCGGGGTGTTCCAGCTCGACGGTTCCGCGATGCGCGATCTGCTGAAACTGATGCGGCCGACGGGCTTCGAGGACATCGTGGCCGTCCTGGCGCTGTACCGGCCGGGTCCGATGGGTGTGGATGCGCACACCGACTACGCCAAGCGTAAGAACGGGCTCCAGGAGATCAAGCCGATCCACCCGGAGCTCGAAGAGCCGCTGCGCGACATCCTTTCCGAGACTTACGGTTTGATCGTCTACCAAGAGCAGATCATGCACATCGCGCAGAAGGTGGCGGGCTACTCGCTCGGCCAAGCAGACCTGCTGCGTCGCGCGATGGGTAAGAAGAAGAAGGAAATCCTCGACGAGGCCTACGGCGGGTTCGCCGACGGCATGAAGCAGAACGGCTTCTCGCAGGCGGCGATCACCGCGCTCTGGGACACGGTGCTGCCGTTCGCCGGCTACGCGTTCAACAAGTCGCACGCTGCCGGGTACGGCCTGGTGTCGTTCTGGACCGCCTACCTCAAGGCCAACTATCCGGCCGAGTACATGGCGGGTCTGCTGACCTCGGTCGGTGACGACAAGGACAAGGCCGCGATCTACCTGGCGGATTGCCGCCGCCTGGGCATCACCGTGCTGCCGCCGGACGTCAACGAGTCGGTGCACAACTTCGCCTCGGTCGGCAAGGACATCCGCTACGGGCTGGGCGGTGTGCGCAACGTCGGCGCCAACGTGGTGCAGTCCATCATCGCGGCCCGCACCGACAAGGGGAAATACACCGATTTCTCCGACTACCTCAGCAAGATCGACATCACGGCCTGCAACAAGCGGGTCACCGAATCTCTGGTCAAGGCAGGCGCTTTCGACTCGCTGGGCCACGCCCGCAAGGGCCTGTTCCTGGTGCACGCCGACGCGGTCGACTCGGTGCTCGGCACCAAGAAGGCCGAGGCCATGGGCCAGTTCGACCTGTTCGGCGGCGGTGACGCCGGGGATGCCGGCGATGCGGCCTTCACCATCAAGGTGCCCGACGACGAGTGGGACGACAAGCACAAGCTCGCCCTGGAGCGAGAGATGCTGGGCCTGTACGTATCCGGCCATCCGCTCAACGGCGTCGCACACCTGCTCACCGCGCAGGTGGACACCCAGATTCCGGCCATCCTCGAGGGTGCTGTCGCCAACGACTCGCAGGTTCGCATCGGCGGCATTCTGGCGGGCGTGGTACGACGGGTCAACAAGCAGGGATTGCCCTGGGCCTCAGCCCAATTGGAAGACCTCAACGGTTCGGTGACGGTGAACTTCTTCCCGAAGACCTACGCCGTGTTCGGTGCCGACATCATGGACGACGCCATCGTGCTGGTCAGCGGCAAGGCCCGGGTCGAGGACGAGCGGGTCTCGATCTTCGCCAGTGACCTTGTGGTGCCGGACTTTTCGAATGCGCAGGCCGACCGTCCGCTCGCGGTGAGCCTGCCGACCCGGCAGTGCACCCCGGAGAAGGTCAGCGCGCTCAAGCAGGTGCTGGCCCACCACCCGGGCACCTCTCAGGTGCATCTGCGGCTCATCAGTGGGGACCGGATCACCACCCTGGAACTGGACCAGACGCTGCGCGTGACACCGTCGTCGGCGTTGATGGGTGACTTGAAGGCGCTGCTGGGTCCGGGCTGTCTCGGAGGTTAGCTGGAACCATCCCGAGGTGGGCCCGGCTGTGCTTCGATCATGGGGCCGAACGAGGAGGCTCCCATGTCCGCAGCGCAGTGTCCGACCACCTTGTGTGAAGCCTTCCAACTGACGGCGTCGATCGATCCGGACGCCGTCGCATTGCGCACCGCCGGCGGCGGGCCGACGCTCACCTGGGCGCAGTACTCCGCACAGGTGCGCGCCGTTGCTGCCGGGCTCAGCGGGCTCGGGGTGGCCCGCGGCGACACGGTGTCGCTGATGATGGCCAACCGGGTTGAGTTCTATCCGCTCGAGGTCGGCGCGCAGCACGTGGGAGCCACGTCGTTCTCGGTGTACAACACGTTGCCCCCGGCGGACCTGGCGCATGTCTTCGGCAACGCCGGCACGAAAGTCGTGATGTGCGAGGCACAATTCGTCGACCGAATTCGCGCCAGCGGCGCACCGATCGAACACATCGTCGTCATCGACGGAGCGGTCGACGGTGCGTTGAGCGTCGACGAGCTGCTGGCCGCCGCGCCCGCGGACTTCGACTTCGAGGCCACCTGGCGCGCGGTCCGCGCCGACGACGTCGTCACGCTCATCTACACCTCGGGTACCACCGGCAAGCCGAAGGGCGTGGAGATGACGCACGCCAACATCCTGTTCGAGGCGTTCGCGGTGGACGACGTGCTGGGCATCCGATTCGGCGACCGTGGCACGTCCTACCTGCCGACGGCCCACATCGCTGATCGCCTGACCGGGCTGTATTTCCAGGAGGTGTTCGGCACGCAGCTCACCTGTGTCGCGGACGTCCGCGCGATCGCCGCGGCGTTGCCCGAGGTCCGGCCGACGGTGTGGGGCGGGGTGCCGCGCGTGTGGGAAAAGCTCAAGGCCGCAGTCGAATTCGCGGTCGCCAATGAGCGCGATGAGATGAAGCGGGCGGCGCTGCAGTGGGCCCTGTCGATCGGCGCCAAGAAGGCCGCGGCGCTGCTCGCGCACCAGCCGGTGCCCGACGAGATCGCCGCCGAGTGGGCCACCGCCGACGACCTGGTGCTGTCCAAACTGCGCGAACGACTGGGCCTGGACCAGGTGCGGTGGGCGGTTTCCGGCGCGGCGCCGATCCCGGTGCAGACCCTCGGTTTCTTCGTCGGACTCGGGCTCCCGATGACCGAGCTGTGGGGTATGTCGGAGCTGAGTTGTGTTGCCACGGTGAGTCATCCGCGCGACACCAAACTCGGTACCGTCGGCAGGCCCCTGCCCGGAGTCGAATGCCGGCTGGCCGATGACGGCGAGCTGCTGGTGCGGGCGCCGCTGGTCATGAAGGGTTACCGGAAAGAACCGGCCAAGACGGCCGAGGCGCTCGACGCGGACGGCTGGTTGCACACCGGCGACGTCGCCCAGATCGACGACGAGGGTTACCTGACCATCGTCGACCGCAAGAAGGAACTGATCATCAACGCGGCCGGCAAGAACATGTCGCCCGCCAACATCGAGAAATCCATCAAGGCCGCGTGCCCGCTGATCGGCGTGGTGATGGCCATCGGCGACGCGCGGCCGTACAACACCGCGCTCATCGTGCTCGACGCCGAGTCCGCCGGCCCCTATGCCGCGCAGCGTGGACTCGCCGACGCGTCACCCGAGGCGCTGGCCGCCGACTCCGAACTGATCGCGCAGATCGCCGCCGGTGTGGCCCAGGGCAATACCGAGTTGTCGCGCGTCGAGCAGATCAAGCGGTTCTCGGTGTTGCCGACGTTCTGGGAGCCCGGGGGAGACGAGATCACGTTGACCATGAAGCTCAAGCGGCGTCCCGTCGTCGAGAAGTACGCCGCCGAGATCGAGGCCCTCTACGCGGCGGACCCGGGTCCGACCGTCCATGAACCGAAAGTGACTGCCGCCGCGGCGAATTAACCGTCAGGTCGTCGTGCAGGCGAACTTCAGTCCGACACCTTCGGGTGCCGGGAGCACCGGCGTCAGGCAGCCGAAGGTCTGAATGCCGGCGTCGCTGAACCGGACCGCGGTGCGGCGCGCGTAGTTCACGCAGACCGGCCCGGTGGCGTCGGCGCGGCACTGGTAGTCGCCGAACCGCAGGCTCTGCCCGTCTTTGAGCTTGGGGCCGCTGCCCTTGTTGAATCGTCCCGGATCTCCGTGCACCGAGCCGACTTCCGCTGTCGGCCCCTCGAAATCGACCCAGCCGCCCACCCAGTGGCCATAGGTGTCGGCCGGTTGCGGCGGCGGGGACTTCAGGTGCGTCAGGCATGCCAGCGTGCCGTTGAAACTCTTGTCGGTCATGCAGTTGGCGCCCGACGCCGTGGTGAACGCGATGTCGGTACCCAGATCTGTGGGCGTGCCGTCACGTCTCGCGGTGTGGAAGCCCGCCGGGTCGGCCGGGGTACCGGCCTCCACCCAGGCGATCACATCGGCGACGGGTGCGCCCGCCGGCGGCGGCGTGGTGGGTGCGGCTTTCGGCGTCGGAGCCGGGGGACGACTCGATGGTGCGGTGGCCGACAGTGACGGCTCCGAGATCGCCACGCCGGGCCGTCCGTGCTGGTCCGACGTGGCGGCACAACCCGCAACCAGGGCACATGCCGCGAGGACCACCGGAAGTCGCATGCCCGCCAGGGTAACCGGCAGGGGTGCAACACGCGGCTCAGGCACCCCGGTGATTACAGATTTTCGATAGTGTCCATTTATGCACGAACGTACCGTCCGCGTGACGATCGACAGCGGAACCATCGAGGGCTTCACCCGCGACGGCGTGCACCGCTGGCGTTCCGTGCCCTACGCGCGGCCGCCGGTCGGCCCGTGGCGCTACCGGGCCCCGCAACCCGTGCAGCCCTGGCGCGGCGTGCGGTACTGCCATGGCTTCACCTACTGCGCGCCGCAGGACCGCAAACACACGATGCTCAGTGTGGGCAAGTACCAGCCGATGGGCGAGGACTGCCTGACCCTCAACGTGGTGACGCCCGAGCAGCCCACCGGCGAGCCGCTGCCCGTGATGTTCTTCATCCACGGCGGCGGCTACATCCTCGGCAGTTCTGCCACCCCGATCTACGACGGGGCCGCACTCGCGCGGCGCGGCTGCATCTTCGTCTCGGCCAACTACCGGCTGGGCGCACTCGGCTGCTTCGATGTGTCGACCCTGGCCACCGCGGAGCATCCACTGGACGACAACCTGTTCCTGCGCGACCTGGTGGCGGCCCTGCAGTGGGTGCGGACCAACATCGCGGTGTTCGGCGGCGATCCGGACAACGTCACTATTTTCGGGGAGAGCGCCGGCGCCCATGCCGTGGCGACGCTGCTCGCCGTGCCGCAGGCGAAAGGCCTTTTCCACCAAGCGATTGCCGAGAGTCCCGCCAGCGGCATGGTGCGTTCACCCGACGCTGCGGCCCAGTTCGCGAAGCAGTTCGCCGAGCAGCTGGGAGCCGGCGAGCGGGACGGCGCCGCCGCGCTGATGTCGGCGAGACCGGTTGAGCTGATGGCGGCGCTGGACCGCGTCATCCACGGGGCGGTGGCCGACATGCCGGGCGCCTTCCCGGCCGGGCCGGCGTGCGGAACCGAGTTCCTGCCCGAAGATCCGATTGTCGCGATGCGCGAGGGGCGGGCCCACCCGGTTCCGCTGATCGTGGGGAGCAACGCCGACGAGGGCCGCCTGTTCACCAAGTTCATGCAGCTGCTGCCCACCAACGAGGCCATGATCGAACGCATCCTGGCCCATGTGCCGGCCGAGCAGCGCGCCCGGATCATCGGGGCCTATCCGGGTTACCCGCAATCGGCCGACGCCTGTATCAAGCTCGGCGGCGACTTCGCCTTCGGCACGGCGTCGTGGGAGATCGCCGGCGCGCACATGCACCACGCGCCCACCTACGCGTACCGGTACGACTACGCGCCGCCGGCGCTGCATTGGACGGGCCTCGGTGCCACGCACGCCACCGAACTACTGGCGGTCTTCGACGTGTACCGCACTCCGCTGGGTTCGCTGCTGACCGCCGCCATGGACCGCAAGTCGGCGCTGCGGATCAGCAATGACGTGCAGAACCGGTGGCGCGCATTCGCCCGCACGGGCGTCCCGGGCGAGGACTGGCCACGGTACGACGCCGACGACCGCGCCGTCCTCGTCTTCGACCGCAAGACGCGTGTCGAGTTCGACCCCCGCGCCGAGCAGCGTCAAGCCTGGGACGGCTTTTCACTGGTCCACGGCTAGGTGTACTGACCACGGACGTTAGGTACGGCGTGGCGTGGTGACATGAAGAAGACCTCCGAGTGAAGTGCGAGCTGTCGAGGAACGCACCAACTCATCTCGGAGGTCTTCATGTCCCACCGTAATGCTCCTTTGTCCGATACCGGGCGTCTGCGCCTGGCTCGCTGCGTCGTGGAGGACGGTTGGCCGCTGCGGCGAGCTGCCGAGCGATTCCAGGTCGCGGTGAGCACGGCGGCTCGCTGGGCCGGCCGCTACCGCGAACTCGGCGCTGCCGGCATGAGCGATCGCAGCTCACGACCGCACCACAGCCCCAACAGAACACCCACACGAACCGAGCGGCGCATCATCAAAGTCCGGGTCATCCGCCGCTGGGGACCGGCCCGCATCGCCTATCTGCTAGGACTACAGCCCTCCACCGTGCACCGCGTGCTGACTCGCTATGGTCTGGCCAAACTGCGGTGGCTTGACCGCCCCACCGGGCGGGTTGTTCGCCGGATGGAATCAGCGGCATGCGGCGATCTGGTGCACGTCGATATCAAGAAACTAGGCAAGATCCCCGCCGGGGGCGGCTGGCGAAAGCTCGGCAAGGTATCGGGCAAGCGCAACTCCCGAGAAGACAAAACCGGTGGCGTCCGCGCCAAGAACGGCGACCCGGCCCGCGGGTATCACTACCTGCACACCGCGATCGATGCGCACTCGAGGCTGGTCTACTCCGAATTGTTGACCGATGAACGCAAAGAAACCGCCGCAGCGTTCTGGCAGCGCGCCAACGCCTGGTTCAACGAGTGTGGTTTCACGGTACAAAATGTGTTGACCGACAACGGATCCTGCTACCGGTCACACAAATTTCGTGATGCTCTGGGTGACATCAAGCACCGACGAACCCGCCCCTACCGTCCACAGACAAACGGCAAGGTCGAGCGTTTCCACCGCACGCTTGCCGACGAATGGGCCTACGCCCGGCTCTACCGCAGCGACGCCGAACGCTGCGCCGAGTTCCCGCGGTGGCTACACACCTACAATCACCATCGCGGCCACACAGCACTCAAAGGTCAACCACCCGCCAGCCGCGTACCTAACCTCTCAGGTCAGTACAGCTAGGCCGCTACTTCTTGACCACCTGGGTGCCGCCGGCAAGCTCGTCGTGCCGGCCCTGCTTGCAGGGGCTGGAGCTGATGGTGACGGCGATGAAGATGTACGCGATGAACGCCAGCAGCCCGCCGACCCACGGGATGATCGGGAGCAGCGTGAACGAGTTGCGGATGGCCGACTGCTTGAAGTCGGGCTTGGCCATGCCGTGGGGCCCACGGACGCTCAGGCCCAGCACCATCTTGCCGGGTGTTGCGCCGGCCAGTGCCTCGAACAGCACGAAGTACAGGAAGGTGCCCAGCCCGGAGAACAGGCCGGTCACCATGACATCGGACATCGAGCCGATCGAGAAGGCACCGAAGAAGGCCAGCACTCCGACGATCAGTCCGTCGATGAACCGTGCGAAGAAACGGGGCAGCAGGTCACCGGGATGCACCGGGGTGGGTGCGCCGTAAGCGCCTGACGTTGGGTAGTTCTCGCCATAGGTCATGGCGTCAATTTACTGCCGATCGGCCAGCAATATCTGGCTTAGCCGCGTAGTCGTGGCCTGGCCGTCCGCATTGCCGCCGGCGCCGTTCAACGCGTTCATCACGGCCAGGGTGAAACGTTGTCCGGGCCCGGCGAATCCGACGGTGTTGGTCACCCAGCCGCCCTGCTCGTCGGACCAGCCGTCCTTGTTGCCGGGCGCCATGTTCGGGCCGGCGCCCCAGACGCCCCACTGCTGGATCGGGTCGACGTTCTGCATGGCGCTCACGATCCAGGCGGTCTCGTTGGGCCGCAGCCGGGTCAGCATGTAGTTGACCATCTGGTCCAGATCATCGGTGGTCGACTTCTGAAAACCCCAGTAGGGGAACATGTCTCCGAATCCGCGTTGCGGTTGGACCCGCGTCATGCCGAAATGCGGGAAGTCGTTGTTGAAGATGGTGTGGTCGGGTCCGCCGTACCGCGTCCACAGTGTGTCGGCGGCGTCGTTGTCCGAGGTGTGCAGCATCTTGCCCATCAGCGCGATGTCGTTGTCGGTGAGCCGCAGGAGCCCGGCGCTCTGCCGCGCGAACAGGTCAACCACCATGCCGAGTTTGATGGTCGAGGCCGTCCAGACCATGTCTCCGGCATGCGAATTGCGGTACACCGCACCAGTTTTGCGGTCGCGCAGCACGTAGCCGACGGTGCCCGGTCGGGTCGCCAGGTAGGCGTCGGCCGCCGCGACGCGTTGCTGCGCGTCGCAGGCGCCGGTACATTCGGCGCGCGCGGCGGGCAGTGCGGGCCCGGTCAAGAGCGTTGCGACCAGTGCCGCCCTCAGCAGTTTCACGCCGGTAGCCTCCCAGATCTCGGTCAATGTCGTTCGGTGCCGACGGCTTCTGGGCGCGGCCACGTCGGCAGGGGCACCGGGCCGTCGCCCGGTCGCAGCCGGTCGAGCACGGCCCGCAGCGGTGGCCAATTGGTGCGACCCTTGCGGGTGACGGCGTAGGCGGTGTGGATCACCGTCGGCCCGGCCAGCGGAACCACCTTGATGCCTGCGCTCGTCGGCCGTTCCAGCGGCAGCAGTCCGACGCCGTATCCGGCGACGATGAGGTCCTCGACCAGTTCCAGGCTGTCGATCTGATGGGCGATGCGTGGGGTGAACCCGCTCAGCGCACCCAGCGTGCGGACGGCGTCCTCGTCAGCGGTGTTGCGGGAGTTGACGATCCAGGTCCGGTCCGCGTAGTCGGACAGCTCGGCGGGTCCGTGCGCTTCGTCGGCCGGCAGGCCCAGACCCCACGGAATCGACCACAGCGCAAAGCCTTCCAGCAGTGGGCTGGGGGAGGCCGGGGCCAGGTTGTAGTCGTAGGTCAGGGCCAGGTCCAGGTCGTCGTCGGTGAGCAGCGCGAATGCTTCGATGGGCTCGTATTCGCTGATGGCGACGTCGATTCCGGGGTGTTCCCGGGTCAGTTCCGCCAGGATCGGCAGCAGCGAGACGCGGATCCCGGTGGCGAAGCCACCGATCCGCAGTGTGCCGACGGGTTCGGCGTCGGAATCGAGGTCCAGGCGCGCCGCGTCGACGGCGGCGAGAATGGTCACGGCATGATCGGCCAGGCGCTGCCCGGCGGGTGTCAGCCTGACTCGGCGGCCTTCCGGCTCGATCAGTTGCGTGCCGGTCTCCTTGGCGAGTGCCGCGATCTGTTGCGACACCGTCGACGTCGTCAGATTGAGGTTCTCGGCGACGGCCCGCATCGACCCCAGGCGCGACAGCGCCAGCAAGAGGCGCAGCCGTCGGGTGTCCATCCGACCATTGTCCAGGGAATCTGCACGATTCTGCGTCATCTGGCCCGAAGTTATGAATATTTAGCCAATGTGCGACGATCCGAAAATGACCGCACGCCCAGCCCACTTCATCCCGATCGACGCCGATCGGGTCCAGCCGACCCGATTCGCCCAGAGTCTGTGGGGTGAAGACCACCTCAACGGTCCGGCGGTGGTGGGGTTGGCCGCCCACGCGCTCGGGGCCGCGTTCGGACTGCCCGACTTTCTGCCGGCCCGGCTCACCGTCGACCTGTTCCGTGCCGCGCGCGGGGTGCCGACGACGACCGAGGTGAAGCTGGTCCGGGACGGGCGACGCGTCCGCAATTCCGAGTGCGACGTGGTGCAGGACGGCGTGATCGTCGCCCGGGCCACGCTGGTGCAGTATCGGCTCGCTGAGGCGCCCCCTGGTGAGGAGTGGTTCGGCGCAACCGATTTCGAGCCGCCCGCGGAGATCGATGGCGGCCTGGCGCCGTACATCAGCAGTGACGGTGTCGGCTGGACGCGGACCATCGCCGAGCACCAGAACGCGGGTCGCAAGCGTTACGTCAACCAGCCCCTCGACGTCATCGAAGGCGAGACCAACACACCGTTCGTCCGGGCTGCCGTGGCGGCCGAGGGCACCAGCATGGTCACGAATCTGGGGACCGCGGGCATCGGCTACATCAACGGCGACCTGACCGTGGCGTTGACGCGGCTGCCGCAGGACGACTGGGTCGGCGTGGAGGCCGAGACGCACTGGGCGGACCGCGGCATCGCGGTCGGTGCCACCACGTTGTACGACAGCGCCGGGCCCATCGGCACCGGTCTGACCACCGCGGTCAGCAATCCCGCCGCTCAGATCGACTTCGGCCACAGCCGTTTCCCCGATCGGATCAGGCGGGAGCTGTAGCCGCGGCGGCCGTGCAGCAACGGCTTCATTCATAAATTATGAACGGTATATCCACGATTATCACGTGGACATGAACATTCCGGTTCCCGTTCAATACAACGCATGACCACCGCAGCGGCGCGAAACGGCGCACTCATGACCGTCGCGTCCATGATGTCGGTGCAGCTGGGTGCTGCCCTTGCGGTGAAGCTCATGGACGGCATCGGGCCGGCCGGCGTGGCCTGGCTCCGCCTGGCCTGGGCCGGCACGTTGATGCTGCTGTTCGTCCGGCCGCGGCCGAAGTCGTTCACCCGCTCGGCGTTGCTGTCGTGTGTCCTGCTCGGTATCGCCACCGCCGGCTTCACGCTGCTGTTCATGGTGGCGGTCTCCCGCATTCCGCTCGGCACCGCGAGTGCCCTGGAATACCTGGGCGCGCTTGCCGTCGCAGTGGCCAAGGGGCGCGGACGCGGACGGCTGCTGTTCCCCGCGATGGCGGGCACCGGCGTCGTTCTGCTGACCCAACCGTGGGCGGCTGCCGTCGACCCCGTGGGTGTGCTCGCAGCGCTGGCTTCAGCGGTCTGCCTCGGTGCCTACATCCTGCTGACGCAGCGCGTCGGCGACGAGGTCTCCGGCATCACGGGTTTGGCGGTGTCCATGCCGGTGGCCGGTCTGGTCGTCACCATGGTGGCCGGTCCGTCTGTCGTCGGCCATCTGACGCCGCACCTGCTGCTGGCCGGCCTGGGTCTGGCCATCCTGTTGCCGGCCATCCCGTTCACGCTGGAGATGCTGGCCCTCAAGCGCCTCACCGCGGCAGCGTTCGGCACGCTGATGAGCCTCGAACCGGCATTCGCCATGATGCTCGGGCTGATCGTGCTGCATCAGGTGCCGGGGCTGCCCGCCGTCGCCGGCATCGCACTCGTCGTTCTGGCCGGTGTCGGCGCCGCCCGCAGCGGCGCTCGACCCGTGGCCGGGACGGGCCACCGGGAACCGGCCCTCGTGGTCGAATAGGGGCATGACGCCACCGGCCACCGCGCTCACCGCCTCGCCGTTCACCGGCCGCACCCCCAGCCGGGCCGGGGACCTGTCGGTGGAAACCCATGGCATCGCCCCGGTTCCGGCCGACCGGCGGTACGGCACGCCGGGCCGGCTGTTCACGGTGTGGTTCGCGCCGCAGATCAACATGACATGTGTCTTCACCGGCGCGATGATCGGCGCACTCGGTCTGGGGTTCTGGCTGGCGATGCTGGCGATGATCGTCGGCACGGTGCTCGGGTCGCTGGTCGTCGGCTACCTCTCCACGTTGGGCCCGCGCACCGGTACCGCGCAGCTGCCCGGGGCACGGATGGCGTTCGGCGGTTTGATCGCGGTACCCGCTGTGCTGCAATGGCTCTCGTCGGTGGCGTGGGACGCACTGGTCGGTCTGTTCGGCGGCGAAGCGCTCGCCGTGCTGCTCGGTATCCCGTTCTGGGCGGCGGTGCTGATCGTGCTGGGCGTGCAGGGTGCGGTCGGGTTCATCGGCTACGAGCTGATCCACCGGCTACAGGCCGTCCTCACCGTGGTGTTGTTCGCGACGTTCGTCGTGTTCGCGGTGAAACTCGTTGCCGGACATCAGGTCGTGGCACCGGCGACCGCGCACGGTGCCGACCTGGCCGGCGCCTTCGTGCTGGCGGTCACCATCGCCCTGAGCCTGGCCGTGTCCTGGGCCAGCTATGCCGCCGACTTCAGCCGCTACCTCCCGGCGGATTCGGCGCCGCGCAAGGTTTTCGGGTTCAGTTTCGCCGGACTGGCCGCCGCGTACGTGTTCGTCGAGACCATCGGCATCGCCGCCGGGAGTCTCATCACCGACCAGACCGCCGAGGGCGTGCGGTCGGTGATGGGCGGGGGAGCACTGGGTGCCATCGCACTGCTCATCATCGCGCTGGCGTCGGTCGGCTCGGGTGTGATGAACGACTACAGCGGTTCGCTCGCCCTGCAGACGCTGGGTGTCCGCGTGCGGCGGCCGGTGTCCTCATTGGTGGTGACGGCGCTGGCGTTCGGCCTGATCCTCTGGCTCCACACCGGCGACACCGCAACGCGATTCACCAATGTGCTGCTTCTGATCAGCTACTGGATTCCGGCGTTCGCGGCCATCGTGATCGTCGACTGGCGCCGCCGCAGCCGCGGCCGGCCGACCGTGGATCCCGCCGCGGAGACGACGCCGCGGGCCGACGCCGTGGCCGCCCTGGTCGCGTTCGTGGTGGCCTACGGCGCCGCGATCCCATTCATGAACACCACGCTGCTGCAAGGGCCCGTCGCCGTCGCGTGGCATGGCGCCGACATCGCGTACTTCGTGAATTTCGTTGTCGCACTGGTGGTCTACGGCGGCTACCGGCGGCTCAGGAGTTCCTGAGTCAGCGCACCGTCGCAAAGAACGCGCGCACGTCGTCGACGAACAACTCGGGCTGCTCGAATGCCGCGAAGTGACCACCGCGCGGCATCGTCGTCCAGTGGGTGATGTTGTACCCGGTCTCGCACCAGGACCGCGGTGCCCGCAGGATCTCCTTCGGGAACGACGCGACGCCGGTCGGCAGCTCGACCTTGCGCTGCCCGCCGCCGAACACCCGGAAGCTCTCCCAGTACAGCCGCGCCGACGATGCCCCGGTGGCGGTGGCCCAGTAGATCATCACGTCGTCGAGCATCTCGTCACGGCTCAGCGCGCTCTCCACGTCACCGTCGTGGTCGGTCCACGACCAGAACTTCTCGACGATCCACGCCAGTTGCGCCACCGGTGAATCGACCAGGCCGTAGCCGATCGTCTGCGGACGGGTGGACTGCTCCTTGGCATAGCCGGAATCGACGTCCTGGTAGTGCTTCAACGCCGCCAGCGCGTTCTGTTCCTCGGCGGTGAACTCCGTCGTGCCGGCGGCGGGACGGCCCATGGGCATGTTGGTGTGAATGGCGATGCAATGACCCACGTTTCGCCCGATCTGGGTGGTCACCGCCGCACCCCAGTCGCCGCCCTGCGCGCCGTAGCGGGTGTAGCCGAGCCGGACCATCAGGTCATCCCACACCTGTGCGGTCCGCTCGATGCCCCATCCGGTGGCGGCGGGTTTACCCGAGAAGCCGTAGCCGGGCAGTGACGGACACACCACGTGGAACGCGTCTTCCGCCCGGCCGCCGTGCGCGGTCGGATCGGTCAGTGGGCCGATGACCTTCTGGAACTCGGCGATCGACCCGGGCCACCCGTGCGTGATGATCAGCGGCAGTGCGTCGGGGTGCGGTGACCGCTGATGGATGAAATGGATGTCCAGACCGTCGATTTCGGTGACGTACTGATCGAACCGGTTCAGTGCCGCCTCGCGGGCCCGCCAGTCGTAGCCGTTCGCCCAGTAGTCGGCCAGCGCGCGGGTGTAGCTGAGCGGAATGCCCTGGCTCCAGTCGTCGACGCACTCGGCTTCGGGCCATCGGGTGTTGGCCAGCCGGTGGCGCAGATCGTCCAGCACTGCGTCGGGCACGGCGATCTGGAAAGGCGCTATCTCGGTCACGAAGATCCATTCTTACCGGGCGGCTTCGACGATCACCACGTCGAGGGTCCGTGGACCGTGCACGCCCTCGACGCGCTGCAGTTCGATGTCGCTCGTCGCGCTCGGCCCGGAGATGAAGGTCAGTGGGCGGGACGGCTCGAGCGCCGCGAACGCCTGCGGCACGGTGTCGACGATCTGGTCGGCCCGGATGACGCAGACGTGATGGTCGGGCACCAGCGTCAGCGCGCGCCGGCCTTGTGCCGCACCGGCATCCAGCACGATGGTTCCGGTCGATGCGATCCCGAGGGCGCAGCCGGTCACCACCGCATCGACGCTGTCCAGCACATCGATGGTGACGGGCGGGTCGTCGACGACGGTGTGGATGCCCGTCACCCAGTCGGGCGGCAGGTCCGCGGGGATCACCGCGGTCCCGGTGCCGACGAGGGCAGCGATCACCGTGGCCACTTCCGTCTCGGCGACGCGGTGTACCTGTGCCCGGTAGTCGGCCACCGTCTCGGCGAATCGGTCGACATCGCCGAGGCCGGTCAAGGGCTGCCGGTCATAGTCGCGTGGCACGCGCACCGCGGCCGGCGGGGCCGATCCGAGCGCGGCGCGGATGCGCCCCAGTACGGCTTCCCGAGCGTCGGTCATTGGTCGCCGCTCCGGTTGCGGGCCCACCACTGCCGGAACGTCTCCGCCGGTGGTGCCGGAACATCGCGGCTCGAAGTCCATTTCGATGCCGGCCACGGCAGGTTGGTGATGCGGTGGTCCTTGCCGGCGAGCAGTCGGCCCGCGCCGAGCGCCTTCTCCGCCAGCCCGAACCGCGACGCGGACCCCATGGCCCAGCCCGCGGCTTTCATCGCCAAATCCTGTCCGGAGGGAAGTCCGCCGCGTTCTGTATCGACTTGAGCCGCCCGCAGATGCACCAGGATCGATGGGATGTCGATGCGGACGGGACAGGCCTCGAAGCAGGCTCCACACAGCGACGACGCATACGGCAGGCTCGTGTTCGGGTCGTCGTGACCGGTGGTCCCGGTCAGCTGGGGGCTGAGGATCGCGCCGATGGGTCCCGGGTACACCGAGCCGTAGGCGTGCCCGCCCGTGCGTTCGTAGACCGGGCAGACGTTCAGGCAGGCGCTGCACCGGATGCAGTGCAGCGCAGCACGTCCCACCTCGTCGGCGAGGACGCGCGTCCGGCCGTTGTCGAGCAGCACCAGATGGAACTGCTGCGGGCCGTCGCCGGGGTGCACTCCGGTCCACATCGAGGTGTACGGGTTCATCCGCTCGGCGGTCGACGACCGCGGCAGCAGTTGCATGAACACATCGAGATCGGTGAAGCGCGGGATCACCTTCTCGATGCCCATCACGGTGATCAGGGTTTCGGGCAGCGTCAGGCACATGCGGCCGTTGCCCTCGGATTCGACGACCGCCAGGGTCCCGGTTTCGGCCACGCCGAAGTTGGCGCCGCTGACGGCGACATTGGCGGACAGGAACTTTCGCCGCAGATGCGCGCGGGCGGCCATCGCCAGCACCCGGGGTTCGTCGGTGAGTTCGCCGGCGCCGGGCATTTCGCGTTCGAAGATGTCCCGGATCTCGGTGCGGTTGCGGTGGATCGCCGGGACGAGGATGTGGCTCGGCTTGTCGTGTCCGAGTTGGACGATAAGCTCGGCCAGGTCGGTCTCGATGGGCGTGATGCCCTCGGCCTCCAGGTACTCGTTGAGCCCGATTTCCTGCGTGGCCATCGACTTCACCTTGACGACCTCGGTGCTGCCGGTGCCCCGGATCAGCTCGGCGACAATGCGATTGGCTTCGTCGCCGTCGCGCGCCCAGTGCACGGTGCCGCCACGCGCTGTGACGTTGGCTTCGAGTTCCTCCAGCAGTTCCGGTAGCCGCGCCAGCACGTCCTGTTTCAGTGCGCTGCCGGCGGCGCGCAGCTGTTCCCAGTCGTCGCATTCGGCAATGGCGGCAAGACGTTTGGCGCGGATGGTGCCGGTGGCATGGCCGATGTTGCGGCGTAGTTGGGCGTCGCCGAGCGCGGTCCGCGCGGCAGCCGGAAAGCTCTGGTCGCCACGAAGATTCCCGGTCACGATGTGGCCGCCAGGATTTCGGCCAGATGCACGGTACGGACGCCGCTGCCGATCCGGCTCAGCCCACCCCCGATGTGCATGAGGCACGATGCGTCACCTGCCGTGCACACCGCGGCGCCCGTCGTCGCGATGTTCGCCATCTTGTCTTCGAGCATCGCCGTGGACACGTCGGCGTTCTTCAAGGCGAAAGTGCCACCGAAGCCGCAACAGGATTCGGCCTGCGGCAGTTCGACGAGCGTCAGGCCCTGGACGTTGCGCAGCAGCCGCAGTGGCTTGTCACCCACACCCAGCATCCGCAGCGAGTGGCATGTCGGGTGGTAGGTGACGCGGTGCGGGTAGTAGGCGCCGACGTCGTCGACGCCGAGCACGTCGACCAGGAACTCGGAGAGCTCGAAGGTGTGCGCCGCAACCGATTCGGCGCGCGCCGCGAGCCCGGTGTCGCCGGCGCGCCGGGCCACCATCGCGTGTTGGTGACGCACCGACCCGACGCACGATCCCGACGGCGCCACGACGGCGTCGAAGCCGGTGAAGGCGTCGACGTGGTTGCGCACCAACGGCACGGCTTCACGCAGGTACCCGGTGTTGACGTGCATCTGTCCGCAGCAGGTCTGCCCGGCCGGGAACTCCACCCGGTGACCCAGCCGTTCCAGCAGCCGCACCGTGGCGATGGCGGCAGCCGGAAACATGGCATCGGCCAGGCAGGTCGCGAACAGCGCTATCCGCACCGGCCGACAGTACCCCTACCGGGCGTACTGGTCCGCCACGTCGAGGGCGCGGTCCAGGATTTCCAGCCCGGCACGGACCTCGTCGTCAGTGGCATTGCACGGCGGCACCACATGGATACGGTTGAAGTTGGTGAACGGCATGAGGCCGTTGTCCTTGCAGAACGCGATGACGGTGTTCATCGCGGCACTGCTGCCACCGTAGGGCGCCAGCGGTTCGCGCGTTTCCCGGTCCTTGACCAGTTCGACGGCCCAGAACACGCCCGCGCCGCGGACTTCACCGACGCTGCGGTGCCGCTGCGCCATGTCCCGCAGGGCCGGCCCGATGATGTCGGCACCGAGGTGGGCCGCGTTCTCGACGATGCCTTCGTCGCGCATCGCGTTGATGGTCGCGACGGCGGCAGCTGTCGCCAGAGGGTGCCCGGAGTAGGTCAGGCCACCGGGGTAGGCGCGCTCGGCGAAGGTCTGGAAGATGGCGTTGCTGATCGCGACGCCACCCAGCGGCACATAGCCGGAGTTGACGCCCTTGGCGAACGTCAGCAGGTCCGGAACGACATCGAAGTGGTTGATGGCGAACCACTTTCCGGATCGGCCGAAGCCGGACATGACCTCGTCGGCGATCATCACGATGCCGTACTCGTCGCACAGCGCGCGCACGCCCGCCAGATAGCCCGGCGGCGGCACCATGATGCCCGCGGTGCCCGGAATGGACTCCAGGATGATGGCCGCGATGGTCGACGCGCCCTCGAGCTCGATGACGCGCCGCAGTTCGTCGAGGGCCCGGGCGGACTCCTGGTCCTCGGTCTCGGCGTGGAACACCGAGCGGTACAGGAACGGTCCGTTGAAGTGGACGACGCCCGCGGCGCCGCGGTCGTTGGCGAACCGCCGGGGGTCACCGGTCAGGTTGATCGCCAGGTCGGTGCCGCCGTGGTACGCGCGGTAGCGGGCGAGCACCTTGTGCTTGCCGGTGTGCAGCCGGGCCATGCGCACGGCGTGCTCGTTGGCGTCGGCGCCGCCGTTGGTGAAGAAGATGTGGTTGAGGTCGCCGGGGGTCAGCTCGGCGATCAGCCGGGCCGCCTCGGACCGGGCGGCGTTGGCGTGCTGCGGCGCGATGGTGCACAGCTTCGCGGCCTGTTCCTGAATCGCCGCAACGACTTTCGGGTGCTGGTGGCCGATGTTGGTGTTGACGAGCTGCGACGAGAAGTCGAGCAGTCGGTTGCCGTCGCCGTCCCAGAAGTAGCTGCCCTCGGCCGCCGTGATGGTCATGGGGTTGAGCGCGGCCTGGGCCGACCAGGAATGGAAGACGTGGGCGCGGTCCAGCGCGTAGGCGCGCTCGGCTTCGGCGCGCATCGAGTCGATCGTGTGTCCGGCGGGCAGAACGTGGTCTGCGGCGAGGGTCATGTCAGGTCCTCTATCTGGTTGCGCTATCAGTTGTTCTCCGGGAAGCCCAGGTTGATGCCGCCGTGGCTGGGGTCGGCCCAGCGCTGGGTGACGGCCTTGGCGCGGGTGAAGAACTGCACGCCTTCGGGGCCGTAGGCGTGGGTGTCGCCGAACAGCGAGGCCTTCCAGCCGCCGAAGCTGAAGAACGCCATGGGAACCGGGATCGGGACGTTGATGCCGACCATGCCGACCTCGACCTCGTTCTGGAACCGGCGGGCCGCGCCACCGTCGTTGGTGAAGATCGCGGTGCCGTTGCCGTAGGGGTTGTTGTTGATAAGTTCCAATGCCTCGTCGTAGGTTTCGACGCGGACGACCGACAGCACGGGGCCGAAGATCTCGTCGGTGTAGACGCTCATCTCGGGGGTGACGTTGTCGAGCAGGGTCGGGCCCAGCCAGAAGCCGCCTTCGGCCCCCTCGACGGTGACATTGCGGCCGTCGAGCACGACCTTGGCGCCCTCGGCCTCGCCGGCGTCGATGTAGGCGGCCACCTTGTCCCGGTGCACCTTGGTGATGAGCGGGCCCATGTCCGAGCCCTTGGCGCCGTCACCGGTCTTGATGGCGGCGGCGCGCTCGGCGATCTTGGCGACCAGGTCGTCGGCGATCGGACCGACGGCGACGCAGGCCGAGATGGCCATGCAGCGCTCACCGGCCGAACCGAAGCCGGCATTGACCATGCTGTCGGCGGCCAGATCCAGGTCGGCGTCAGGCAGGATCACCGCGTGGTTCTTGGCGCCGCCGAGGGCCTGCACGCGCTTGCCGGAGGCGGTGGCGGTCCGGTAGACGTATTGCGCGATCGGGGTGGAGCCGACGAACGAGACGGCCTTGATGGCGGGGTTGGTCAGCAGCTCGTCGACGGCGGTCTTGTCACCCTGCAGGACGTTGAAGACGCCGTCGGGCAGACCGGCTTCCTTCCACAGTTCGGCCATCCACAGCGAGGACGACGGGTCCTTCTCGGACGGCTTGACGACGACGGTGTTGCCGGCGGCGATGGCGATGGGGAAGAACCACATCGGCACCATGGCCGGGAAGTTGAACGGCGCGATGATGGCGACCGGGCCGAGGGCCTGGCGGATGTTGTAGACGTCGACGCTGGTGGAGGCGTTCTCGGCGTAGCCGCCCTTGAGCAGATGCGGGATGCCGCAGGCGAATTCGACGACCTCGATGCCGCGGGCGACCTCGCCCATGGCGTCCGAGAGCACCTTGCCGTGCTCGGCGGTGATGATCGCGGCGAGCTCCTCGCGGCGGGCGTTGAGCAGCTCGCGGAACGCGAACAGCGTCTGCACCCGCTTGGTGATCGAGGTGTCGCGCCAGGCCGGGAAGGCGGCGACGGCGGCGTTGATGACGGTCTGGGCGTCCTCGACGCTCGCGAGCGCGACCTGGCCGGTGACCTGGCCGGTGGCCGGGTTGGTGACCGGTGCCGACTGTCCCGAGGATCCGGTGAAGACGTCGTTGTTGATCCAGTGCGAGATGGTCTGCGAGGTGGTCATCGTCGAGGTTGGCCTTCCTGGTCGGGGCGGGTGTGCACTCAGCTTGCCCCGGCGGAACCCCCGAATCGGCCGACAATCTGTATCACGTTCGACCTTACGATTTACACTTTGTAAATGCCGACCGTCGCCGAGATCGTCGCCCTGCCGGTCATCCAGCAGGGCGAGCCCGAGATTCTCTGCGCAACCGGGTTCGACCGCCCGATCCGGTGGGTCCACGTCAGTGATGTCCCGGACCTCTCGGAAGTCCTGCAGGGTGGCGAGCTGGTGCTGACGACGGGTGCCGCGCTGCGGGCCGCGCCGCTGGAGTACCTGCGGTCGGTGGCGGCCGCGCACGCCGTCGGCGTCATCGTCGAATTGGGCGCCGGGGCCGTGCCGCTGCCGGTCAATGTCGGGTCGATCGCCGAAGAGTTGGGTCTGGCCCTGGTGGCGGTGCGCCGGGTGATCAAGTTCGTCGAGGTGACCGAACAGGTGCACCGGGTGATCGTCGCCGACCAGTACCAGGAGGTCGATTTCGCGCGGCAGACGCACGAGGTGTTCACCGACCTGAGCATGCGCCGGGCGACGCCCGCCGGGATCGCCGAGGCGGCGGCGAATCTGCTCGGCGCGCCCGTCGTCCTCGAGGACCTCACGCACCAGGCGATCGCGGTGGCGACGGCCGGGCGTCCGACCCCAGATGTGTTGCGGGACTGGCAACGTCGGTCCCGTCAGCACGAGACCGGGGCCGTGCGGACCGACGACTGGGTGATCAGCGAGGTGGGCCGCGGCGAGGATGCGTGGGGCCGCCTGATCGCGCTGAGTCCGTCGGACGACGTGGCGGGCCGGTTCACGATGGTGCTGGAGCGGGCGTCCCAGGCGCTGGTGCTGCACCGCATGGCCGAGCGCGGCCGTACCGACATCGAACATCAGGCGCAGGCCGGCCTGCTGGAAGATGTTGCGCGCGAACGCATCCGATTCGAAGATGAGGCGACCGCGCGCGCCTTCGCGCTGGGCTTGCGGCCGGCGGCGCAGTACCTGCCCGTGACGCTGCGGATCGCGGGCTGGGCCGCGCCGGATGGTTCCGACGCCGACCCGGTGTCCGAACAACGCCGCAGTGCGCGCCTGCTCGATGTCGTCACCCGGGCGGTGAAGGCGTTGGGGCACACCGGATTGTTCTCACTGCGCGGGCCCGGCGAGATCGCCATGGTGTTGTCGCTGAACGCGCGCGCGGGCAGCGCGCTCGAACCTCTCGGCCGGGCACTGCGGCGCGACGCCCAACGTGCCGTCGACGCCCAGGGCCTGGTGCTCGGCGTCGGTACGCCGGCGCCGGGGCTTATCGACGCGATCCATCGCATCACCGATGCCGCCCATGTCGCCGAGGCGGCGCTGTCGCTGCCCGCCTCGCAGCGGGTCTGCTTCCGGGTCGCCGACATCAGGCTGCGCGGGCTGCTGTCGATGCTGCGGACCGACCCACGGGTGCAGCGGTTCGCCGAAGGGGAGCTGCGCGCGCTGATCCTGCACGACATGGAGACCGGTGACGGTCTGCTCGACGTGCTGCGCGGATACCTCGAACTCGGCGGCAACAAGTCGGCGCTCGCGTCGCGGCTGCACCTGAGTCGCCCGTCGCTGTACGCGAAACTGGGCCGCATCGAGCAGATTCTGGGCGTCGATCTTGCCGACGGCGAGTCGGCGACCTCGCTGCATGTGGCGTTGCTGATCCTGGAGACACGCAACGCTTTCGGTGGCGGCGGCGCACCGCTGTGACATGCTTCTGACCGTGTCGGGCACATCGCAAAACCGTCAGGGCAATGCCACCCGTGCCAAGTTGGTGAAGACGGCCGAGAAGCTCTTCGCCGAGCAGGGCGTGGATGCCGTCTCCGTGCGCTCGGTCAACGCCGCGGCCGGCCTCGGCGCCGCCTCGGTGCACTACCACTTCGGTTCCAAGGACGAGTTGCTGCGCGCGGTGGTGCTGGACCTCGGCGCCGCGGTGGGATCGGCGATCCAGGCCAATGTCGATGTGCTGGCGGCAGATTCGGCCGCGCCGTCACCCGACGCGTTGGTGCGGGCCGTCACCGCGCCCTATCTCGATCTGCTGCGGCGCCAGCGCACCCGCGGCATGCGCTGGATCAAGATCATGGCCCAGATCACCCAGGCCGGCCCGGCCGACGAGAACATCGAGCCCAAGCTGCGCGTCGCCCTGCTGGCGCAGGTGCGGCGGGCCTTCCCGAACGCCGACGAGGCCCGACTCGAGGCGCGCTGGGCGGTGTCGATCATGGGCTTCGTGCAGGGCCTGAGCCGCGCCGACGAATGGGACCGCGCCAAGCTGTCGGCCCCGGCCCTCGAAGCGTTCTACGAAGACCTCGTGACGTTCGTCGTCGGCGGCACCGAGCGCCTCTTGAACTCTTAACCGCGAGCGGCCGTGTCTGCACGGCAACACGCCGCAAATAGCGTGCATTCTCGTCGCGTTCGCGGCTGATGAGCGTGCTCAAACAGCGCATTCGGCGGCCGTTATTTGTGGATCACTTGATCCAATCGAGTGATCGGATTACAGTCGGCCGGGCAAGCCGAGACATCCCTCACCCAGAATCAGGAGACCACCGTGAGCAGCGTTGCCCAGTGGAGCCCGACGTCCATGAAATTCGGGGCGTTCCTCGCCCCGTACCATCCGCTCAATGCCGACCCGGCGCTGCAGTTGCGCCGCGACATCGACCTGATGACGCACCTGGACCACCTCGGCTTCGAAGAGGCGTGGATGGGGGAGCACCATTCGACCGGCTCCGAGATCGTCCCGGCCCCCGATGTTTTCATCGCCGCCGCCGCCGAGCGCACCGAACGCATCCGCTTCGGCACCGGCGTGATGTCGCTGCCGTACCACCACCCGCTGATCACCGCTGACCGCATCACCCAGCTGGACCTGCAGACCCGCGGCCGCCTGATCGTCGGCACCGGCCCCGGCAAGATTCCGCTCGACGCGCACATGATGGGCATCACCACCACCAACCAGCGCCGCATGCAGGGTGAGGCCCTGGAGGCCGTGCTCGCCCTGCTGCGCGGTGAGGTCGTCAACATGGAGACCGACTGGTTCACCCTGCGCGACGCCCGCGCCCAGCTGCCCACCTACAACCCGGCCGGCATCGAGGTCGTCACCGCCTCGACCATCTCGCCCAACGGTTCGGTGCTGGCCGGCAAGCACGGCCTGTCGCTGTTGTCGCTCGCGGCGAGCTCGCAGGCGGGCTATGAATCACTGGACCGCAACTGGGGTGTGTACGAACAGGTTTCGGCCGAGAACGGCTACGTCGCCGACCGGTCGACGTGGCGTCTGGTCAACCCGATGTTCATCGCCGAGACGCGCGAGGAGGCCGAGCGCGCCGTCAGCCGTCGCATCAACCACATCGCCGAGTACGTCAACCGACAGCAGAACATCAACCCGGATTGGGCGCAGACCCCGGCCGGCATCATCGACTACTGGCGCAACGAGTCGCTCGGCGAGTTCGGGCAGGCGATCATCGGTACGCCGGAAGACGCCATCGCGCAGATCGATCGCCTGATCGAGAAGACCGGCGGCTTCGGCACCCTGCTGATCATGCACGTGGATCTCGCCGACTGGGAGAACACCAAGCGCAGCTACGAGCTGTTCGCCTCGGAGGTCATCCCGCACTTCCGTCGCCGCAACGTCGCGCGGCAGGCCAGTCTGCAGTTCGCGCAGGACAACTCCGAGGTGCTGATCGGCAACCTCGTCGGCGCAATCACCAAGGCGTACACCGATTACTACGGCCGGCCGACCGATCTCCCCGCCACTCCGGCGCCCTCGACCGAACTCAACACCGCAGGAGCACACGCATGAAGGCAGCACAGTTCATCGACGGCCAGTTCACCGTGACGGACGTTCCGGAGCCCCCGGCCACCGGTCCGGGACAGCTGCGCATCAAGGTGGCCGCGTGCGGCATCTGTGGCAGTGACCTGAGTATGTCCAAGGACCCGTGCCGCTTCGTTTCCGTCGCCGCCGGGGCGGGCTTCCCGTTCGCGGTGTTCGACGCCACCCGTCCGGTGGTGCTGGGGCATGAATGGGCGGGCGTCGTCGTCGAAACCGGCGCGGGCGTCGAGGATTTCAAGGTCGACGACCGCGTCACCGGGCTGGGTATCACCACCGAGCAGAACGGGATGCCGACCATCATCGGCTACTCGAACGACTACCACGGGGCGTTCGGCGAGTACATCGTCGTCGACGCGTTCTGGGTGCGGCACGTGCCCGACGGCCTCTCGCTGGAGCACGCGTCCCTCGCCGAACCACTGCACGTCGGCGAGATGCACATGCAGCAGTCGGGGCTGGCGCCCGCGGACACCGCGCTGGTGATCGGCTGCGGCTCGATCGGCCTGGGCACCATCCTCGCCGCGAAGGCCGCCGGCGCACACCTCGTCATCGCCTCGGAGCCGTCGCCGAAGCGGCGCGAGCTCGCCGCGAAGATGGGCGCCGACATCGTCGTCGACCCCAATGAGCAGGACCCGATCGAGGTCTACAACGAGTTGCTGGCAAGCGGCAAGACCGGCGGTGGGCTCTTGATCGCCTACGAGTGCAGCGGCCGGGTCGGCACGCTCAACACCCTGACCCACACGCTGCCGTGGGGTTCGCGGATTCAGGTGGTGGCATCCCCGTTCGCCGAGGAGACCATCATCCCGGTCGTGGCGCAGATGCGGCAGATCGCGATCAACTTCGGGCACGGCCCGTACGAGCAGGCCTACGAAAAGGTACTGGCCCGGCTGGCCGCGGGCGAGATCGACGCCGAGGCGCTGATCACCGGACGTACCGGGCTCGACGGCATCGCCGACGCGTTCACCGCCCTGCGGAATCCGGACGAACACGTCAAGATCCTGGTACTCCCGTCGTGATCGTGAGCAGCGTTACCGACGTGTAGCCGTGTCGATCACGGGACAGGCGGGCCCGGGTGCGGCACAGTTAACTGTATGGCCGGTCAAATGATTCCGAAGCCCAGTGACCTGAAGGCCGCGGCGCAGTCCGCGGTCGATGCCGCCCAGTCCGCCGTCGAGATGACGCAGGCGGTGGCCAGCGGTGCCATGCGCATCCCGCCGGCCTCCGTCCAACTCGCCGCCCAGGTACCCGATCTCATCGAGAACCTGGCGGTGGCCACCGAGCGGCTCAACGCGACGATCGACCGCACCGAGCGGTTCATGGCCATGGCCGATCCCATGTTCCGCACGCTCGACGCCCTGCTGCCGCAACTCGAAGCCCTGGTGAACACCGGCAACGAGGTGTTCCGGCTGCTGTCCAACATCCCCGGGGTGTCGAGGCTGAACCCCTTCAGCGGGGGACCCAAACCGCCGCAAGACAGGTGATTTGTGCACGATTTTCCGCGCCGGCCGCGGAAAATCGTGCACAAATCACTGCAGGGCGTTGAAGCGCAGCGTCAATCCGTCGATGAATGCGGTGAGGGCCAGCTCGAAACCGGCCGTGTCGATCTGGTCGGCCTTGCCGCGCAGCAGATGTGCCTGGCCCATGTGCGGGTAGCGGTCGCGGTAGACCTGCACGTCGTCGGTGAACCCGCGCGAGAAGGAGCCGACGGTCGATCCGAGCACCAGCGACCGGGTGGCAGCGCCGATCAGAGTCGCTTCGCGCGGTGGCCAGCCGGCGCCGACCAGGCCGCCGTGTACGGCGTCGGCGATGCGGAGACTGACGTCGCGACGGCCCGGCCCGGTCGCCAGGTAGGGCACGAGATTCGGGTGGGCCGCCAGCGCGGCGCGGTGCGAGCGGGCCCACGCCGCCAGCGCGTCCTGCCAGTCGTCGCCGCGGTCGAACCCTGACGTGTCGATCTCCCCGGCGACCCGGCTCGCGACGGCGTCGAGCACGTCGTCCTTGGTGGGGTAGTGCTTGTACAGCGACGACGCCTGCACGCCGAGTTCGGCGGCCAGCTTGCGCATCGACATTTCGGCGAGGCCGTCGCGATCGATCAATTCCAATGCCGTGTCACGGATGAGTTCGCGGTTGAGCAGCGGTACGCGGGGCCTGCCCATCTGCTTCTCCCTTGAATTAGCGAACGTTGTTAGCTTATGGTGACAGCAACAAGCTAACACTGTTCACCACTTTTGAGGAGTTGTCTGTGAAACGCGAGGTCTACAGCGAAGAGCATGAGGATTACCGGGCCATGATCCGGGCCTTCGTCGAGGCCGAGGTCAGTCCGGTCTACGACGAGTGGTTCGAGAAGGGCCTGGTGCCGCGCGAGTTCTACTACAAGCTCGGCGAACTCGGCATCTTCGGCGCGGAAATCCCGGAGGAGTACGGCGGCGAGGGCCTGACCTCGTACAAGTTCCAGGCGATCCTCACCGAGGAACTCGCCCGCGCCGCGGTGTCGTTCGGTGGCTCCAGTGTGCACGTCGGTCTGTGTCTGCCCTACATCCGCGACATCGGCAACGAAGAGCAGAAGAAGCGCTGGTTCCCCGGCATGCTCAGCGGCGAGATCATGTTCGCCATCGCGATGACCGAGCCCGGCACCGGTTCCGACCTGGCCGGAATGCGCACCACCGCAAAGCTTTCCGAGGACGGCACGCACTACGTCCTCAACGGTTCCAAGACCTTCATCACCGGCGGTGTACACGCCGACCGCGTGATCGTCTGCGCGCGTACATCGGCCCCCAAGGAAGACGACCGCCGCTTCGGCATCTCGCTGCTGGTGGTCGACACCAAGCTGGAGGGCTACTCGGTCGGCCGCAAGCTCGACAAGCTGGGCCTGCGCTGCTCGGACACCGCCGAGCTCAACTTCACCGACGTCAAGGTCCCGGTCGAGGACATCCTCGGCGAGGCCGACCAGGGCTTCAACTACCTCGGCCAGAACCTGCCGCGCGAGCGGCTCGGCATCGCCGTCAGCGCATACGCGCAGGCCAAGGCCGCCGTCCGATTCGCCGTGCAGTACACCAAGGACCGCACCGTGTTCGGCAAGCCGGTCGCCTCGTTCCAGAACACCAAGTTCGAGCTCGCCGCCTGCCAGGCCGACGTCGACGCGATGGAAGCCGTCGTCGACCGTGCCATGGAAGCCCACGATCTCGACGAGCTGTCCGCCGCCGACGCCGCCAAGGCCAAGCTGTTCTGCACCGATGCGGCAGCGCGCGTGATCGACCGCTGCCTGCAATTGCACGGCGGCTACGGCTACATCAACGAGTACCCGATCGCCCGGCTGTATGCCGACAACCGCGTCGGCCGCATCTACGGCGGTACCAGTGAGGTCATGAAGATGATCATCGCCAAGGACATGGGCCTCTAAATCGACTGTCGCAGTGTGCGAAGGCGCCCGTCGGAGTAACTTCACTCTCGGGCGCCTTTCTGCATTTTCCGGCTCGGGTGAGGTGCCCGAATCGAGGGAACGACGTAAGTGGCAGCCCCACGACACCACGTGCACGTGTGCGACCACCCGCTCACGCGGGGTCAGGCGCGCCGACTCAGTCGGCGCTTCGCCGTCGCGGGAGTGCAGATCGAGCCCGGACGCCTGCAGGAGATCGCGGCGGGCGCCGCCACCGTCGGCGACGAGCACATCGACGTCGCGTTCGCCATGGTCGCCATCAGCTACGTCGAGGACCGCCGCATCGCAAAATTGACGCGCATTCGCCGCCGGATGGGCCGCTGGCTGCCGGTGGGTGCGATGATCGTGTTGAGTCTGTGTCTGCTCATCAGCCTGGCGATGGCCATGCTGACGCTGATGCAGCCCACGTTCACGGGGGTATGAGGAGTCGAGATCGAGAACGTACTGACGCGGTGGGCGATCGGGGTCATCGCCTTCGCGATGATCGTCGTCGCTGCCGTGTTGCCGTGGTACACCGCGCACAACGAGCATGGCCACGGTTCCATGAGCGGCTGGGGGATCTGGGACATCACCGGGAACCTGGGCGCCGCGCTGCGGCCGCTGCCGTTCGCCGTGCTGATCGTGCTCGCTGCCGGCACGATGATCGTCGCTGCGATACGCGCCATGTTCGGCACCGCGCTGGCCGCGGCCATCGCGTGCTTCGTGGTCAGTCTGCTGCCGTTGATGACGGGTGGCGCGGTCGACCGGCGGCTGGCCGGAAGTGATTCTGTCGCAGTGGTTCTCGGTCAGGCGGTCACGCCGATGATCGCCATCGGCATCGTGGCCTGCGTGGTGACCTGGATCGGCTATGCGCGGTGCGTGCTGCGCGCGGCGCCGAGAGCCGAAGTCGAGGTCCAGCCGGTCTGACCGGCATTCCACTGATCGGACGTTCGCCCTGTCCGGGCCCGTGCCCTGCGATTTACTTCGGCCATGGGTGCACAGGAACTGTTCGGTGGTGGGGTTTCGGTCATCACGGGTGCCGGCTCGGGGATCGGGGCCGGTCTGGCCCGGTATGCGGCCAAGCTCGGGATGACGACGGTGCTGGCCGACGTCGACGCCGCCGCGATCACCGCCCTGCGTGACGAGCTGTCCGAGGCCGGTGCAACCGCCGTCGACGCGGTGTGCGACGTGCGCGATGCCGAGGCCGTGCAGGCCCTGGCCGACCGGGTCAACCGCGAGATCGGGCCGGTGCGCCTGCTGGTGAACAACGCCGGCATCGAGCAGTTCGGGTACCTGTGGGACACCCCGGTCGCCAACTGGGACCGCGTCATGGACATCAACGTCAACGGCGTCTTCCACGGTGTGCGGGCCTTCCTGCCCGCCATGCTGGCGTCGGGCGAACCGGCGTGGGTGTGGAACATGTCGTCCGTCGGCGGCGTGTCGACGGTGCAACTGCAGGCGCCGTACATCGTCAGCAAGCACGCCGTGCTGGCGCTGACCGAGTGCTTGCGCGTCGAGGTCGAGCTCGCCGGGCACGACAACCACGTCAGCGTGCAGGCGGTGCTGCCCGGACCGGTGCAGTCCAACATCTTCACCGCGGCCGGCGGTGTCGACAGTGGAAGCGGGGACGCCGCCGACGCCTCAGAGTCCGAGCGCGCGGCGATGCACCAGCTCTCCGCCATGGACCCGCTCACCGCGGCCGAGGCCATCTTCGACCAGTCGGCAGCCGGCGGCTTCTACCTGACCACGCATCCCGACGCCATCGCCGGCGCCATGGCCGAACGCGCCCGGGTCCTCAGCGAGCAGGCGATCCCGAAGCTGCGCACCCGCCGGTTCGACACCAAGTGATTTGTGCACGATTTTCCGCGCTCACCGCGGATTTTCGTGCACAAATCACCCCAGAGAGGCGAGGAGGGCGGCCAGTCCGTACTCGAACACCGCGTCGTAGTCGGTCGGCGAGCGCAGGGCGTCGACCAGTTTCTGATCCGGCCAGTCGTCGCCCCACAGTGACGGGTCCTCTTCCTCGTGCTCGCCGCTGCGGATCGCCGAAAACTGCATCAGCGCAGACGAAATCACGTGCACCTCGATGGACCGCAAGGCCAGGGCCGCGCGGTTGCCGGTGATGCCCAGCGCGGCCAGTTCGGCGGCGAGGGTCTGCTGCACGGACTGGAACAGTGACGGCGTCCGGTCGCGTTCGTGCGCGATCGCCATCAGGTGCTGGCGTTCGATGAGCGCGGTGCGCTGTGCGCGGGCCAGGGACGCGATGCGATCGGTCGGCGTATCGCCGGTGGCGGGCAGGCTCGCCATCACCTCGATCAGCCGATCGATCAGGTGGTCGAACAGCTTGTCCCGGCCGCCGACGTGCCAGTAGATGGATGTGACGGCGACGCCGAGGTGCTCGGACAGGCTGCGCATGGAGAAGCCCTCGACCCCGTCGCGTTCCAGCAGCGCCGCGGCGGTATCCAGAATGAGTTGCGCGTCAACAGGTTTCGACGGGCCATCCGACCCGCGCTGGGTTGCCTGAGCCATGACCACCTCCTTCGGGCTTGCCGACCACCTAATCACACCAGGGCTGCGTCCAGTCTCTGGATCTGCCGCCCATCACGGTGTAACACTGTTACAGTACTGCCGCTGACGGATGTTCGCGGGCAGCAACGAGGGAGCAGATGTGTTCGATCTCAAGATCACCGGTGGCACAGTCGTCGACGGCACCGGGGCCGACCGGTTCACCGCCGATGTCGCGATCAAGGACGGCAAGATCGTCGAGGTGCACCGCCGCGGTCCGAACGACCCTGTGCTGTCCGGTGATTCGGCCGAGACCATCGATGCCGGCGGCAAGATCGTCGCGCCCGGGTTCGTGGACATTCATACCCACTACGACGGCCAGGTGAGCTGGGACAGCGTCCTGGAGCCGTCGAGCAACCACGGGGTGACGACGGTGGTCGCGGGCAACTGCGGCGTCGGCTTCGCGCCGGTGCGCCCCGGTCAGGAGGAATGGCTGATAGCGCTCATGGAGGGTGTCGAGGACATCCCCGGCACGGCCCTGACCGAGGGCATCACTTGGGGCTGGGAGAGTTTCGGCGAGTACCTCGACGTCATCGGGCAGCGCGAGCTGGCCGTCGACATGGGCACCCAGATCGCGCACGGCGCGGTCCGCGCGTACGCCATGGGGGAGCGCGGCGCCCGCAACGAACCCGCTACCGCCGACGACATCAAGGCCATGGCGAAACTGGTGCAGGAAGCGATCGAGGCCGGCGCGCTGGGCTTTTCGTCGTCACGCACGTTGGCGCACCGCGCCATGGACGGCGAACCCGTGCCCGGCACCTTCGCCGCCGAGGACGAGTTGTTCGCGCTGGGCCGGGCCACCGCGGCCGGCGGTGCGGCCGTCTTCGAGCTGGCTCCGCAGGGTGCCGCCGGCGAGGACATCATCGCGCCCCGCAAGGAACTCGACTGGATGCGACGGCTCGGCGAGGAGATCGACTGTGCGCTGAGCTTCGCGCTCATCCAGGTCGACGCCGACCCCAATCTGTGGCGCGAGCAGCTGGACCTTTCTGCCGCCGCACACCAGGCGGGCAGCCGGTTGTTCCCGCAGGTGGCGGCGCGGCCGTTCGGCATGCTGTTGGGCTTCCCCGGCCATCACGCGTTCACACACCGCCCGACCTACCGTCGGCTGGTCGCCGAATGCACGCGCGAAGAACTGGCCGAGAAGCTCGCCGAACCCGCGGTGCGGGCCGCGATCCTGGCAGAAAACGACCTGCCGATCGATCCCACGAAGCTGTTCGACGGCATGTTCATGCTGGCGCAGAATGCGGCAAATCGCTTGTACCACATCGGCGAACCGCCAGACTACGAGCCGACTGTCGAGCGCACCGTCGCTGCGATCGCCGAAGGGCGCGGTGTGGACCCGCTGGCTGCGATGTACGACCTGATGCTCGAAGCTAACGCCGGGGCCATGCTCATGTACCCGATGTTCAACTACTCGGACGGTAACCACGACGCCATCCGCGAGATGCTCACGCACCCTGCCGGCGTGCTCGGTCTCTCCGACGGCGGCGCCCACTGCAGCATGATCTGCGACGCCTCCTACCCGACGTTCCTGCTCACGCACTGGGCGCGCGACCGCCACCGCGGTGAGAAGCTGCCGCTGGAGTACGTGATCCGCAAGCAGTCGCACGACACCGCCCAGCTCTACGGCATGTCCGACCGCGGCGTCATCGCCGTCGGCAAGAAGGCCGACGTCAACGTCATCAATCTGGACGCGCTGACGCTGCACGCACCCAAGATGGTGCACGACCTGCCGGCCGGTGGAAAACGCTTGGTGCAGGGCGCAAGTGGCTACGACGCGACGATCGTCAGCGGCACCGTCACCCGCCGGCACGGCATCGACACCGGCGCGCGGCCGGGCCGCCTGGTCCGCGGCATCCGCTAGGCCGGATTGGAATCCTGATGATTTCAGGAGCATCGCGGCGCCTGTGGGGCGGCGCGGAGGCGGCAAGCGCGCTCTGAAGATCGTGCCGAAGCAACCTGCCCCTGGGGCCACGTCATTCGCCGCGAGGTGTGCCACGGGCGGACGCCGTCGACTTCCACCGGCTGTGAAACGCGTTGGTACTGAGCCGTTTTGATGTCCCGGTGCACGCTGCTCGGGTGTCTCCGGCGGCCACCGGCGATCCTGCTGGCCTGCCCTTGGCTCGGCCATCGCGCCGGCCGAGCGTCCGCCTACCGGACGTGCCGACCACTCGGCCGACTATTCCCCGCCCTGGCGCTGCCGCTGCCGCCACCGCCGCGATCTGCGCGCGGCTCGGCAGAGTGGTCCTATCCCGTCAGGAAGGCAGGTTGCGTGATGCCTGATTCGTCGAGCCGAATCCATCTGGCCGTGGCGCTGGACGGCGCCGGCTGGCACCCGGCCGCCTGGCGCGAACCCGATGCGCGACCCGCCGATCTCTTCGGCGCCGGCTACTGGACCGACCTGGTCCTCGAGGCAGAGCGTGGAGCGTTGGACTTCGTCACCATCGAGGATTCGTTGGCGGTCCAGTCCGACGATCCCTTCGTGCCGGACCATCGCGTCGATCGGGTCCGTGGCCGGTTGGACGCGGTTCTGATCGCGGCGCGGGTCGCGCCACGTACCCGGCGGATCGGGCTGGTGCCGACGGCCGTCGTCACCCACACCGAGCCGTTCCACGTGTCGAAGTCCATCGCGACGCTCGACTACGTGAGCGCCGGCCGGGCCGGCGTGCGCGTCCAGATCGCCGGCCGCCCGGATGTCGCTGCGCACTTCGGGCGACGTGAGGCTGCGGCCCGGTCGCGGGCCGACGAGTACTTCGCCGAGACCGCCGATTACGTCGAGGTGCTACGTCGGTTGTGGGACAGCTGGGAGGACGACGCGGAGATCCGCGATGCGGCCACCGGGCGCTTCATCGACCGGGACAAGCTGCACTACATCGACTTCAGCGGCCGCTGGTTCTCGGTCAAAGGTCCGTCCATCACGCCGCGCCCACCGCAGGGGCAGCCGATCGTCGCGGCGCTGGGCCACGGCCGCGCCGCCCACGAGTTGATCGCCGGCAGTGCGGACGTCGGGTTCGTCACCCCTGGCGATGCCGCACAGGCCGTAGCTGTCGTCGGGGAAATCCGTGGGCTGCAGCACGACGCGGGCCGCGGGTCCGAGCCGTTGCACATCTTCGGCGACGTGGTGGTGTTTCTCGACGACAGCGCGTCGGCGGCACAGGCCCGCAGGCGCCGGCTCGACGACCTCGCCGGTGCCGAGTACCGGAGCGATGCAGCAGTTTTCGCCGGAACCGCCGCACAATTGGCCGACCTGCTGACGGAGTGGCACGGCGCCGGGTTGACGGGATTTCGGCTGCGGCCGGCGGCCCTACCGCACGACCTGCTCCAGATCACCGAGCAACTGGTGCCCGAACTGCGGCGCCGCGGACTCTTCCGCGACGAGTACGAAGCGGACACGTTACGTGGCCTGCTCGGGCTGTCACATCCGGCCAACCGTTACGCAAGGAGCAGCCAATGAGCAAGCCAGTCAAGCAGATTCATCTCGCAGCGCACTTTCCGGGCGTCAACAACACCACGGTGTGGAGTGACCCCGCGGCCGGCAGCCACATCGAGTTCAGCTCCTTCGAGCACTTCGCGCGCACGGCCGAGCGCGGGAAATTCGATTTCCTGTTCCTGGCCGAGGGCCTGCGCCTGCGCGAACAGAACGGCGAGATCTACGACCTCGACGTCGTCGGGCGTCCGGACACCTTCACCGTGCTGGCCGCGCTGGCCGCGGTGACCGAGCGAATCGGGTTGACCGGCACCATCAATTCGACCTTCAACGAGCCCTACGAGGTGGCTCGGCAGTTCGCCTCGCTGGACCATCTCTCCGACGGCCGCGCGGCCTGGAATGTCGTCACATCGTGGGATGCGTTCACGGGCGAGAACTTTCGCCGTGGCGGGTTCCTGGCGGAGGATGAGCGCTACGAGCGGGCCAAGACATTCCTGCAGACGGCGCTGGAGTTGTTCGACTCGTGGCACGGCGACGAGATCGTGGCGGACAAGACGAGCGGCGTGTTCCTGTCCGATCCCGATGCCGGTGCGTTCGAGCACACGGACAGCCACTTCGACATCCACGGCCGGTTCAATGTGCCGCGCAGCCCGCAGGGGCGTCCGGTGATCTTTCAGGCGGGCGACTCGGACGAAGGTCGCGAGTTCGCGGCGTCCGCTGCGGACGCCATCTTCTCGCGGCACAGCACGCTGGAAGCCGGGCAGGCGTTCTATACCGACGTCAAGGGCAGGTTGGCGCGCTACGGGCGGCGCCATGACGAGTTGCTGATCCTCCCCGCCGCGACGTTCGTGATCGGCGACACCGATGACGAGGCGGCCGACCTCGCACACGAGGTCCGGCGCGCCCAGGTGTCCGGGCAGACGGCGATCAAGTTCCTCGAACAGGTTTGGAACCGCGACCTCTCCGATCATGACCCGGACGGGCCGCTGCCGGCGGTGGACCCGGTCGTGGGGGAGAACACCATCGCGCGAGGGCGGGCCAGTGTGCGCATGTTCCGGGACCCGCTCGCGATCGCCGCCGAGTGGCGGGCCAAAGCCGAGGCGCAGAACCTCACGACGCGCGAGCTGATCGTCGAAGTCACCGGGCGCCAGTCGTTCATCGGATCGCCCCAGACCATCGCGGAGACGATCGACCGATTCGTTCAGGCCGATGCCAGCGACGGATTCATCCTCGTCCCGCACATCACACCCGGCGGGCTCGACCCGTTCGTCGACCGGGTGGTGCCACTGCTCCAGGAGCGCGGGACGTACCGCACCGATTACACGGGCACCACGTTGCGCGACCACCTGGGACTGGCGCCGCTGCCGCGGCCGGCAGTGCGCACGAATGTCTCCGCAGAAGTGGCGTCGTAGCTCATGGCTACTCCACTGACCGTGCTCGATCTGGTGCCGATCTCGTCGGGTTCGACTGCGCCGCAGGCGCTACGCAACAGTATCGACCTCGCCAAGCGCGCGGAGGCCCTGGGTTACACGCGCTTCTGGTTCGCCGAACATCACCTCAATCCCGGTATCGCCGGCACCTCACCGGCTGTGCTTCTCGCGCTGACCGCCGCGGAGACCTCCACGATCCGCCTGGGCTCGGGCGCGGTGCAGATGGGTCACCGAACCGCGGTTGCGACGGTCGAAGAGTTCGGTCTGCTCGACGCCCTGCACCCGGGCCGGTTCGATCTCGGCCTGGGACGCTCGGGCGGCAAGCCGCGGGAACCCAAGGTCCCGGTGGGTGCCGCGGTGGGCACCCCGAGCACCCGCAACGGGGCGCACGGGCTGCTGATCCCACCGAAGTTCGACCCGCGGCCGCTGTTGAATTCTCCGCGGTTCGCCCTCCAACGGGCGCTGCTGCAGCTGCCGGGCGCGCAGTCGCAGGACTACACCGACCAGATCAACGACATCCTGGCGTTCATCGCCGGGGTCTACCGCGACGCGGACGGCCTGGCGGCGCGGGTCGTCCCCGGGGAAGGCGCCGACCTTCAGATCTGGATCCTGGGCAGCAGCGGCGGGGAGAGCGCCGAAGTAGCCGGCACCAGAGGGCTGCGGTTCGCGAGCAACTACCACGTCGCACCGTCGTCGGTACTCGAGGCGACCGACGCCTACCGGGCCGCGTTCCGCCCATCGGCCGAACTCGACGCGCCCTACGTCGCCGTGTCGGCTGACGTCGTCGTCGCCGACGATGAGGCCACGGCGCGCGAACTCGCCACCGGATACGGCCTGTGGGTGCGCAGCATCCGCACCGCCGAAGGCGCCATCCCGTTTCCGACCCCGGCCGAGGCGCGGGCGCACAACTGGACGGCCGCCGAACGTGAACTCGTCGCGGACCGGGTTGACACCCAGTTCGTCGGGTCCGCCGCACAGGTCGCCGACAAGTTGGAACGGCTGCGCGATGCCACTGGGGCCGACGAGTTGATCATCACCACCATCGCCCATGACCACCGGGACCGGGTGCGTTCCTACGAGCTGTTGGCCGACGAGTGGTCCCGGCGGTGAACAGCTACAAATAGATGTGTAGCGGCGCAGCCTTTTTCAAGGGTGCGCTTAGGCTGGACTCATGACACCGGGTAGCGGCCTTTTCCAGATCGAGGACTGCGTCGACGACGCCGGGGCGGTGACGCTGCCACCCGGCGCGACGCTGATCGCCCTGATCGACGGGAACGTCGCGCATCTGCCCGACATGGTGGCGTACCGCTACCTGGACTACTCCGGTGCCGATGTGCGAACTTTCGAAGTGACGTGGTCCGAGCTCGGGGTGCGGCTGGCGGCCATCGCGGCCCGGGTGCAGGCGGTCATCGAGCGCGGTGACCGCGTTGCCATCATGGCGCCGCAGGGCCTCGACTATGTCGCCGGGTTCTTCGCGGCGATCAAGGCCGGCGCCATCGCGGTGCCGTTGTTCGCGCCCGAATTGCCAGGGCATGCCGAGCGTTTGGACATCGCGCTCCACGACGCGCGACCGGCGGCGATCCTGACGACTGCGGCGGCGCGGCCGGCCGTCACCGAATTCCTGTCCGCGCATCCAGACCTGGGTGCTCCGACGGTCATCGCCATCGATGAGGTGCCGGACGACGCGGGCGTTTCGTTCGAACCCGTCCACCTCGAGATCGACGACGTCTCGCACCTGCAGTACACCTCGGGCGCGACCCGCCCGCCCGTCGGCGTAGAGATCACCCATAAAGCGGTGGGCACCAACCTGATTCAGATGATCCTGTCCATCGACATGCTGGATCGCAACACACACGGCGTCAGCTGGCTGCCGCTGTATCACGACATGGGGCTGTCGATGATCGGCTTTCCCACGGTGTACGGCGGGCACTCGACGTTGATGTCGCCGACCGCGTTCATCCGCCGGCCGCTGCGGTGGATCCAGGCGTTGTCCGAGGGCTCGAAGGTCGGCCGAGTGGTCACGGCTGCACCGAATTTCGCCTACGAATGGGCCGCGCATCGTGGTGCGCCGAGCCCGGGGGACGACATCGACCTGGCGAATGTGGTGATGATCGTGGGCTCTGAGCCGGTCAGCATGGACGCCATCAAGAGCTTCAACTCGGTCTTCGAATCGTACGGACTCCCGAAGACGGCGATCAAGCCGTCCTACGGCATCGCCGAGGCGACACTTTTCGTATCCAACATCGCGCCCGACGCGGAGGCGACAGTGCGGTACTTCGACCGCGAGCAGCTCGCGTCCGGCGCGGCGGTGCCGGTGGCCGAGGACGCACCGGGTGCGGTGGCGCAGGTGGCGTGCGGGCAGCCGGCGAGCAGTCTCTGGGTGGTGATGGCGGACCCCGCCACCGGCAGCGAACAGCCCGACGGTCGAGTCGGCGAGATCTGGTTGCAGGGCAACAACATCGGCCGTGGTTACTGGGGGTTGCCCGAGGAGACCCGAGAGGTTTTCCATGCTCGGCTGCGCCGCACCTTGCCGCTGAACAGTCACGCCGACGGCTCTGATGTCGACGGATCCTGGTTGCGGACAGGCGATCTGGGCTTCTACCTCGACGGAGAATTGTATGTCACGGGTCGTCTGGCCGACGTGATCACGATTGGCGGGCAGAACCACTATCCGCAGCACATCGAGACGACGGCCGCCGATGCGTCGCCACTGGTGCGGCGTGGCTACGTGACGGCTTTCAGCGTGCCGGGGGATGGCGGCGAACAGCTCGTGATCATTGCCGAACGTGCGTCGGGCACGGCCCGCCATGATCCTCAGCCGGCGATCGAGTCGGTCCATGCGCTCGTTGCGGAGCGTCATGGCGTGACCGTCGCCGACGTCCGACTGCTGCCCGCCGGCGGCATCCCGCGGACCACCAGCGGGAAGCTGGCGCGCCGTGCCTGCAGGGCTGCCTATCTGGACGGCAGCCTGTAGTCCCCGTAGTTCCCACGAGCCGCTATGAACACCTTCATATTCGGGCGGCTGTCAGGCAACTCATCGTGCGAGTTTCGGCAGGATTCAGTCCACTCTTGACTCTCCAATATGAACACGATCATAATTCGACTCAATTGATCCGCCCGCCAGGAGTCGTCCAATGCCGCCCGACACCCGCCAGTCGATGGTGCTCGCTGCCGTCGAGCTGTTGCGTGAACGCGGCGTAGACGGCGTCACGCTCGACGACGTGCTGAGCCGCAGCGGCGCACCTCGGGGCTCGATCTACCATCATTTCCCCGCCGGGCGTGCGCAGATCATCGACGAGGCCGCGCAGCTCAGCGGTGATGCCATCTCGCGGCTCATCTCCAATGCCGCGCCTGGTGGGCCGGCCGCCATTGTCGATGCGTTCACCGCGTTCTGGCGAAAGCTGCTGCAGCAGAGCGATTTCGCCGCCGGATGTCCGGTGGTGTCCATTGCCGTCAGTGCTGTGCCCGGCTCGGCGCTGGCCCAGCACGCCAATCAGATTTTCCGAACCTGGCATCAGTTGGTCACCGATTGCCTGGTGGCCGATGGCCTCGACACCGCAGTCGCCCGCAGGCTGGCCACCATGTCGCTCGGGGCCATCGAAGGTGCGATCACCATGTGCCGCGCCACGTCGAGCCTGCAGCCGCTCGATGATGTCAACGCCGAACTGAAGCTGTTGTTGGCAGCCCGGTCACTCTTTGCCGCCGACTCACGTACTCCGAAGGGAAGTTGACATCATGGAGTGGACCGGTGCGGTGTATGCCGACGCCCCGACCGTCGAGGTTTCGACGTGGATCGACGCACCCGTGGCCCGGGTGTGGGAGCTGGCGTCGGACATCACGGTGATGCCCGAGTGCAGCCCCGAGTTGCAGCGAGTCGAGTGGCTGGGGGACTGCGACGCACCTTGTCTCGGCGCCCGTTTCGTCGGCCATAACAGTCATCCCGCACTCGGGGACTGGTCGACGGAGTCCGAGATCATCGAGTACGAACCCCAGCAGGTGATGGCCTGGGCCATCGGCGACGCCGGCAATCCGACCGCAACCTGGCGCCTGAGCCTGCACCCCGAGGGCACCGGAACCCGGCTCGTGGAATGGGCTCAGATGGGGCCTGCGCCGTCGGGGTTGTCATTGGCGATCGCCCGGATGCCCGACAAGGAGCAGAAGATCGTCTTCAACCGGCTCCGCGAATTCGAGTCCGGCATGCAGCGGGTCCTGGAGCACATCAAGCAGCGGGCGGAGAGCTGATGCGCGCGGCGACGACGGTCGAGGCCGCCAGCCTCGGAAACTGGAACCATCAAAGACTTTTCGTCTCCGAGGCCGAGAAGATGGGCCTGGATATCTGTTGGGTCGCCGAGGCATGGGGATCCGACGCTCCGTCGGCGCTCGGTTACTACGCGGCATCCACCGAACGGATGTTGTTGGGTTCGGGCATCATTCAGCTCGGTACCCGCACGCCGGTGGCGATCGCGCAGGCCGCGATCACTCTGTCGAATCTGTCGGGCGGCCGCTTCCTGCTGGGCCTCGGCGCGTCGGGACCACAGGTCATCGAGGGACTGCACGGCGTACCGTTCGCCAAGCCGATGGGACGGATGCGCGAGACCATCGACATCATCCGCCAGGCCATCGCGGGCGACCGGGTTTCGTACGCAGGCAAGCAGTTCCACATCCCGCTGCCGGGCGGCGATGTGAAGCCGATGCGGTTGTCGATGCGGGCCGAGCACGAAATCCCGCTGTACATCGCCAGTCTCACGCCCGCGATGCTGCGGCTGACCGGCGAGGTCGCCGACGGCTGGCTCGGCACCAGCTTTGTGCCCGAAGGTGCGGACGACGCGTACTTCGCCCATCTCGATGACGGCCTCGCCCGCTCCGGCCGCACGCGGGCCGACCTCGACATCTGCCAGGGCGCCGAGGTGTCGTTCGCGCGTGACGAGGCCCATCTCAAGACGCTGATCGACGCCCGGAAGTCCGAGTTGGCGTTCAGCCTCGGTGGAATGGGCTCGGCCTCAACCAATTTCTACAACCAGGCGTACAGCCGGCAGGGCTGGGCCGAGGTCGCGGCAGCGGTCCGCGAACGCTGGCAGTCCGGCGACCGCGACGGCGCGGCGGCGCTGATCACCGACGAGATGATCTTGGCCACCACGTTGATCGGCACGGCGGACATGGTGCGCGATCGCCTGCAGGTGTGGTGCGATGCCGGCGTCGACACCGTCCGGATCTACCCGGCGGGCGAGACGCTCGAGGAACGGTTCACCACACTCGGTGCCGCCATCGACGTGGTGCATTCCATCAACCGGTAATCCGGCAACCCGCACCGCGTACTACGTGTACGCGACGTGGACCTGGTGGATGTGCCCTTCGAAGGGGAAGGGCGCGCGTTCCCGGTAATCCATCGACACCGGCGACCCGAGGCAGGTGCCGATATCGAGGCAGTCGTTCGCGGTGAACAGCAGTGGCGCACTGATCGGAACCGTGCCGGATGCCACCTCTGAGCCGTCAACGGCGACGGTGATGTCCAGCGGGCCGCCGGGACGTAGTTCCGCGTACTGGGTCGTCACCGTGATGGTGTGCCGGCCGGGCGCGATCGCGGCCTCGGACTGAATCTTGGTGCGCTGCAGGATGAACAGGTTGTACTCGTAGCGGACGTGCCCGTTCTCGAGGTAGCAGGTCAGGCCGCCGGCGCCACTGCCAAGGGCGTACAGCACGCCGGACGCGTTCTCCGGGACGTCGGCGTCGATGGTCACCACGTTGTTCTTGTTACCGAGTGCTGGGGCGCAGAACTCGGGCATACGGATCATGTCGCCGGAGAACTGCCACTCCCGGAACGGCGGCGCGATGCGCAATTCCGGGTGGTAGACGGGAACCCACAGGCCGCCACCGATCGGCAGCACGGCGTTCCGGGCCGCTTCGATGGCGAACATCTCCCGCATCTGCGCGAGCTTGTCCGGCAGCTGTTCGGCGAGATCCTTGGCCTGCGACCAGTCTTCGTCCAGGTTGTACAGCTCCCAGATATCGAGATCGGGTGTCCAGGTCGCGATGCCCGGGGGTTGTCCCGGGACCCACGGCAACCGCGGCCCACGCGCCGACGCGATCCAGCCGTCGTGATAGATCGCCCGGCTGCCCATGATCTCGAAGTATTGAGTCTTCTTGCCGCCCGGGCCGTTCCGGTCTACCAGGGTGCGGGCGAAGCTGGCGCCGGCCAGCGGCATCTGCGGTTCGCCATAGACGGTGCGCGGCGGTTCGATGCCGACCACCTCATAGATCGTCGGCACGATGTCGTTGCAGTGCAGGAAGTTGTCGCGCGGCACGGCGTCGGCGGCGATCTTCGCGGGCCAGCGCACCGCCAGCGGATTGCGCGTCCCGCCCAGATGCGACGCCAACAGCTTCATACCCTTGTACGGCGTGCTGCCGGCCCAGGCCCATCCTGCGTGGTACTGGTTGTCGACCAGGGGAGAGCCGAGGACGTCGAGTCCGCCGAGCTCATCGAGTGCGTCGATGTGCTGACGGACGGTCGTCGGAATGCCATTCTGCGCCAACAGCTCCGAGATGGTGCCGTTCTGGCCTTCACCCGAGGAGCCGTTGTCGCCCCAGATGTACAAGAACAGTGTGTTGTCGGCGTAGCCGAGGGCATCGAGTTCGTCGGCGATCCGGCCGACCTGCACGTCGACATGCTCGGCGTAGCCGGCGGCGACCTCCATCAGACGACGCTGGAACGGCTTCTCGTCCTCGGGAATGTCCTCCCACGCCGGCAGGGTCTCATCGCGTTCCGTGAGTTCGCAGTCCTGCGGGATCCAGCCCTTTTCCTTTGCACGCTCGAACACCCGCTGGCGGTAGGCATCCCAACCGTCGTCGAACTTGCCGGCGTATTTGTCCGCCCATTCCTTCATGATGTGGTGCGGGCCGTGCAGGCAGCCGCTCGCCCAGTACATGAAGAACGGCTTGTCGGCGTTGAAGGCCTTGTGCCGGCGCAGCCACGAGATCGCGTCGTCCGCCAGATCTTCGGACAGGTGATAGCCCTCTTCGGGAGTCTTCGTCGGGGCCACCACCGTGGTGTTGCGGACCAGATTCGGCTCGTACTGAGATGCCTCACCGGCGAGAAAGCCGTAGAAGTACTCGAAACCCAAACCCGTGGGCCAGTTTTCGAACGGGCCGGCCGCCGTGGTTTCCTCTGCCGGGGTGTTGTGCCACTTGCCGAAGGCCGACGTGGCATAACCGTATTGTTTGAGGACTTCGGCGACCGTGGCACTGGACCGCGGAATCTTCCCCGCATACCCGTCCCAGTCGTTGGCGAGTTCGGCGATCTGCCCGTTACCGATCTCGTGATGGTTGCGACCGGTCAGCAGCGAGGCGCGCGTCGGCGAACACATCGCGGTGGTGTGGAACCTGTTGTACGCGACACCCTCCGCGCACACCCGGTCGAGCGTCGCGGTGGTCACCTCACCGCCCAGGGTGGACGGCAGCCCAGGACCGGCGTCGTCGATCAGGACGATGACGATGTTGGGGGTGTCGTCGTGCAGTCGCTTGGGGACCGTGCGCGGCTGGTACGTCGATTCCTGCAGCGTCCGGCCGGCGATGCTGGCGGATGGAACCGGCGGGAATGGCAACACGCCACCGTTCGGCAGTACCGGCGCCACGACACTCGCGTCAGACAACTCGACCCCTCATTTCCCCAGATGACCGCAAAGGATGTTCGGATAGCTGGCGTCTACTGTGCCGTACTCCACTGACGGTCGCGTAAGCGGGGGAGGTCTGTGCCGTGACGGGTCAGCCCTGGTAGCCGTCCAGGAATCCGGTGAGCCCTGACGGGGTGTGCGGACCGATGGCGATCTGTTCGACGACGCCGATCCCGGTGCGTTCGCCCATGGTCGCCTTCACGATGTTCTGCAGGTGCAGCGACGTGAAGTCCGTCGGATCGAAATCGTCCAAACGGATTGATTCCCGGCCGATTTCGTACTGGCCGTGATTCGAGCCGTGTCCCCAGTGCGGGTGCCAGTATCCGATGCCACGCATCCGGAACGTGTAGAGCTTCTCCAGTTCGATGTGGGTCTTGCCCTCGATGGGATCGGTGAACCACAGATGGGCCCGCCGGATTTCGCGCCGTCCCGGCTCCCAGTCGAGTTCGTAGCCGATGTCGTAGCACTCGCGTACCCCGACCCGGCTGCACGGTGACGCACCTTCCGGCAACGGGTCCAGGATCGCGGCGGTCTCCAGCCAGCGGCGCCCGTCCTCGTGCTCGTGGAACGCGTAGTGGGTGAATCGGTCTCCGAAATGCAGTGGCGCCCAGAGCCAGAAGACCTGGAACGGCATGGGTTGGCGCAACACGGCGAGTTGTTCGCCGACCGGCCGGATACCCCAGGACCGATCCCGGGTCCCCGGCACGTCGCCCGACTTGACCGCGAGTTCTTCGCCGTCGACGGTGATCGTCCCCTCCCACGACCCCCATTGCGTGAGCCTCGTGTGGTCGGTCAGCACGATGCCTTCCGCGGTGCGGCGCTGCTGACGCGGTTCCTCGACGGCCACGGTGGTGGCTCGGAACGTCAGGTCGCAGGAGATGTGCTGCTCGTTGGCTTCGACGACATAGCGGATGGTTCGTAGCGGTTCGATGACCTCGATGCGGAAGGGTCCAATGGTCGCCGACCGGTCCAGGGGCATCGCGCCCGATACGAAAATCGAATGCTCGACACCGTCTTTCACCACGCTGAAGGCCGCGTCGATGATGCCGCGAACGAGGTAGTGCCCCATCGCCGCGCCGAAGTAGAAATCGCCGTCACGCTGGTGGCCGTTGAACCAGTAGCGGTCGTAGTGGTTGGGGTCGCCGCTGGCCGGTACGCCGACGGGGTCGGCCGAGGCGTGGATCGGGTAGTCGTCGAAGGGCGTCAGCACGGGGCCGTCACCGCGCCGGTTCGTTGATCTTCACCAGCATCTTGCCGATGTTCGCTCCGGTGAACAGGCCGTTCAGCGCGTCGATGCTGGATTCCAGTCCCTCGTAAACGGTTTCGCGATGCACCAGCAGGCCCTGCTGTTCCCAGCCGCTCAGCGCGGCGAATGCCTCGTCGAACCGCGCCCATTCCTCGAGCGCGATGAAGCCCTGCATCGTCGAGGCCGTGGAGAGCAGGTTCACATAGTTGGACGGACCGGGGTGGTCGCCGTTGAGGTACGTGGTGATGATGCCGCACATGACCACGCGGGCCCGGTGGGCGAGGTTGCCGAGCGCGGCATTGAGGATGTCGCCACCGACGTTGTCGAAGTAGACGTTGATGCCGCCCGGACATGCCGCCTTCAACGCCGCCGGGAAGTCGTCGGCCTTGTAGTCGACGCAGGCGTCGAAGCCGAACTCCTCGACCACCACGCGGCACTTCTCCGGACCGCCCGCGATCCCGACGACGCGCGCGCCCGCGATCTTGGCGATCTGCCCGGCCACCGATCCGGTGGCACCCGCCGCGGCCGAGACCACGACCGTCTCGCCGGGTTGTGGCTTTCCGACACCCGTCATGCCGAAGTAGGCGGTCGCTCCGGTGGGGCCGTAGATCGACATCACCGCGAGTGGGTCGGTGTAGCCGACCACTGGCGTGCTGAACAGGTCGTCGCGGATGATCGCGTAGTCCTGCAGGCCGGTCAGTGTGGTGACCAGATCGCCGACTTTGTAGGCGTCGCAACGCGATTCGACGACCTCGCCGATGCCGGCCACGCGCACCACCTCACCGAGCTCCAGCGCCGGGAGATAGCCGGGTTCGCCGTCCAGCCAGGTGCGGGCGGCGGCGTCGATGCCGACATAGGTCGTCCGCAGCAGTGCTTCGCCCTCGGCGGGGACCGGTGCGGGCACCGTCACCATCTCGGTGTCGTCGGGGGAGACCAGGCCGTTGGGGCGGCGCCGCAGCAGGATCTGACGGTTATCTCGGTTCATCGTGTCGTTTCTGTGGGTACCGGTGAGTTTTCATATTGATTATTAAAAGTCCTCTCGGTTATCGTCAACCCCGAATGTGGAAGTGGTCGCCAGGAGAGTCCGATGAGCGTCAACAACGCAGCGCCCCGGCGGGGAAGGCCGCCGCGCATCGACCAGAGTGCCATCGCCGCAGCGGTTTTGGAGATCGGCACCGAGAACGCCACCATGCGCCGGGTCGCCGAGCATCTCGGCATCAGCCTGCCGGGGCTCTACCACCACGTGAAAAACCAGCACGACCTGCTGCGCCTGGCCACCGTCAGTGCCCTGACGAACTCACCGCCGCCGCGGTACGCCGGCGAGCACTGGGCCACCTGGCTCCGTGACTACGCGTCCTACATCCGGACGGTGCTGGCCGCCGAACCCGCGTTGGTGGAGAAGTTCGTCAGTGGTGCGGTCGGCCACGACGTCGAGATGGAGTACACCGCGGAGGCGGTCGAAGCGCTTGCCGCGCAAGGCTTGTCGCCGAGCGACGCCCTTGCGGTGTGGGCGTCGGTGAGCACCATGGCGGTCGGCAGCGTGACCGAAGCCCATCGCGAATACCTGTACTCCGAGAGTGGGCAGCCCTGGCTGGCGCGGATCCTCGCGCTCACCGCGAAGCGTTCACCGTCGGAGTTCCCGACGTTGCGAGCCATCGCGAAATCGGGTGACGACCCGTTCGGTGACGAGGCCTTCCAGCATCGAATCACGTTGCTAATGACCGGTATTGCGACGCATTACGGGCTGCCGCCGGAACCGGCCTAGCGCCCGTCGAACAGGCCACAACGCCGAAACGGCACTCCGGCAGAGCAAGTTTCGTGAACTTGCCTGCGGGAGTGCCGTTTCGGCGGAAGGCGGATCAGCTGCGCGGGTACGTCGGGTATTCGATGCCCGACAGGAACTGCACGACGCGGACGACCTGGCACGAGTATCCGAACTCGTTGTCGTACCAGCAGTACAGGATCGCCTGGTCGCCATCGACGATGGCGGCGTTCGCGTCGATGATCGACGCCGCACGCGAACCGATGAAGTCGCTCGAAACGGCGTCGGTCGCCGCGGTGTAGTCGAGGTTGCGGCTCAGCGGGCCCGACAGCGACGTCTCGCGCAGGTGCGTGAGCACCTCGTCCTTCGTCGTCTCCTTCTTGAGCTGCAGGCTCAGGATGGCGATCGAGACGTCGGGCGTGGGAACGCGGATCGAGTTTCCCGTGATCTTGGCCTTGAGCTCCGGCAGGGCCTTGGCGACGGCCGACGCGGCACCGGTCTCGGTGATGGTCAGGTTCAGCGGCGCGGAACGGCCACGACGGTCGGCCTTGTGGTAGTTGTCCAGCAGGTTCTGGTCGTTGGTGAACGAGTGCACCGTCTCGACATGGCCTCGGATGATGCCGAACTTCTCGTCCATCGCCTTGAGCGGCGGCACGATCGCGTTGGTGGTGCACGACGCACACGAGAAGATCTGCTGGCTGACGTCCTGGCCGAGGTGGTTGACGCCGTGCACGATGTTCGGCACATCGCCCTTGCCCGGTGCGGTCAGCACAACCTTGGAGATGCCCGGACGCAGGTGCTGCTCGAGGCCCGCGCGATCGCGCCACTTGCCGGTGTTGTCGATGAGGATGGCGTCGTTGATGCCGTACTCGGTGTAGTCGACCTCAGAGGGGTCGTTGGCGTAGATGAACTTGACGACGTTGCCGTTGGCGATGAGGAGGTTGTTCTCCTTGTCGACCTTGATGGTGCCGTTGAAGTGGCCGTGCACCGAGTCGCGACGCAGCAGCGAAGCGCGCTTCTTCAGGTCGTCGGCGCCACCGCTGCGGACCACGACGGCGCGCAGATTCAGACCGTTGCCGCCGCCGGCCTTCTCGACCAGCAGTCGGGCCACGAGGCGACCGATCCGGCCGAAGCCGTAGAGCACCACGTCACGCGGGCCTTGCGGCTCGGCCTTGTTGTCACCGGTGACGTCGGACAGCGCGTCGGCGACGAAGTCGGCGACCGAGAGGCCACGCTCGTCGGCGCGGTAGGCGTGCACCAGCAGGCCGAGGTCGATCTTGGCCGGACCCAGGTCCAGGTTCGCCAGCGCCTCCAGGAACGGGAAGGTCTCGACCACCGACAGCTCTTCGCCGGCGATCTGCCGAGCGAAACGGTGGGTGCGCAGGATGCTGATCACCGACTTGTTCACCAGCGACCGGCTGTGCAGCAGGACGGTGACGCCGCGCGTGCGGTGCAAGGTGCCGACGATCGGAATCATCGCCTCCGCCAGGGCTTCCTGGGTGTTCCAATTGGCAAGTTCTGGTGTATTCAACTCATCTGTCCTACGGGTCGCTTGGCCGATCGCGCTGAGCAGCGCATTCATGTTAGCGATCGGCATTTCCGGTTCTGCAGGTCGTCCCGCTGGCAGGGCGCGTAGGGGTTGACAGGCCCGTCGGCACGTGCGCCGAACAGGCGCTCACCCAGGTGTTTCAGCGCGCGGCGGGCTGGATCCGCCGCAACACCGGCACCAAACCGGCGAGCGCCGCGATGTTCGCCACCACGATCAGCGCCATCGTGTAGCCGGGGGAGATGTCGTAGACGGCACCGAGCAGGCCACCGGCGATCAGCAATGCGACGCCCCGAAGCAGCGCCAGCCAGCCGAACGCGATGGCCCTGATGTTTGCCGGCACGAGCTCGGTCACCACCGATTTCACCGTGGAGTCGAGCACGCCGTTGACGACGCCCCAGACCGCGACGCCGATCCAGACGAGAGTGCGGTCGCCGGTGAACGCGATGGCCGAGCACGCGGCGGCGAGCGGCACCGCTAGCAGCACGATCGGTCCGCGCTTGTCGTACACGCGGCCCATCACCAGACCCGCCGCGCCGTCGACGGCCATCGCGATCGCGAACAGGACCGGCACCTGGGCATCGGTGAGCAGTCCGGTGCGTTGGGCGTGGAACGCGAGCAACGGGAACGAGGCGACGCCGCACGACAGCAGACCGATGGTGACGACGTACTGCCAGAACTGCACTGGCAGGCGTGGCTTGGGGGCGGCGGGCCGGGGTTCGTCTGTCGGGGTCGCGGGCGCGGCATGCACCTGCTCGTAGTCACGTGGGTCCGGAACCCGGAACCGGAGCCAGCCGAGGAGGACCAGTACCAGCACGCCAGGGACGATCAGCACGCCGAACGCCAGTCGGTAGTCGCCGGCGTGGGCGCTCAACACGGCCGCCAGCAGCAGCGGCCCGGCGATGGCGCCGGTCTGGTCGAGGGCCTGGTGCACGCCGAACGCGCTGCCGCGACCCGTGCTCGTCGACGCATGCGACAGCAGCGTGTCCTTCGCCGGAGAGCGCACCGCCTTGCCGAGACGCTCGGTGCCGTACAACAGCAGCGCCGGAACGAGAGAGCCGGTGACGCCGATCAACGGCACGCTCAGCACGGTCAGCGCGTAGCCGGTGATCGTCCACGTCCAGTAGTGCTGGGTGCGCGACACGGCATAGCCGGCGACGACGCGCAGTCCGTATCCGATGAATTCGCCTGCGCCGGCGACCAATCCGACGACAGCGGCGGACGCGCCAAGCGTCGCCAGATAGGGGCCGATGATGCTGCGGGCGCCTTCGTACACCATGTCGGCGAACAGGCTGACCACGCCGAAGACGAGGACGAAGTGCCAGGGCTTGAGTGGTCGGCCGGTCACGCACCGATTGTGCACGGGACCCGGCGGCGATACCTGGCACGTGTCGGACCCGTCTGGCATAATCGAATGTATGTTCGAACACGTGGGCGTCGATGGCACGGGAGTGTTATGTCTCAGGACATCGGTGACAGTTCTGCATCAGGACATCGGTGACAGTTCCGGTGGTCTTGGTGGTGACACTTCTGCCACCAGGCTCGGGCGGTGGCTGTCAATGAACCCATCGATCCTCGTGTCCGTCTGGCGATCGCGCAGTGGCCCGATGACGCGCCTCGTGGGGCGGTCTCGACGTTCTGCGTCGAGCATGGAATTTCTCGAAAGTCGTTCTACGCGTTACGTAAACGGGCCGTGACAGATGGTCAGGCTGCGGTGCTTGAACCGAGGACCCGGCGACCGAAGTCGAGTCCGTCGACACTTGGTGATGAGGTCAAGGAGCAGGCCATCGCGGTGCGTAAGGCTCTGGAATCCTCCGGTTTGGACTGCGGGCCGATCAGTGTGCACGACAAGATGCGCGCGATGGGCCTGGACCAGGTCCCCTCCACAGCAGCCCTGGCCCGCGTCTTCCGCCAAGCTGGAGTGGCCCGTAAGGAGCCGAAGAAGAAACCCCGCTCGGCGTGGCGACGGTTCGTCTATCCCGCCCCCAACGCCTGCTGGCAACTCGATGCCACCGAGTACGTCCTGGTCGGTGGACGTACGTGCGTGATCTTCCAGCTCATTGATGATCACTCCCGCTATGCCGTGGCCTCGCACGTTGCCCGGAGCGAGACCGCCGAAGCCGCGATCGCCGTCTTCGACAAGGCCGTGGCCGCTCACGGGGTACCCCAACGACTACTCACTGACAACGGGGCGGCGCTGAACCTTTCGCGCCGTGGATTGGTCGGCAAACTCGTCAAACACGTTGCGGCGCTGGGAACCGAAGCGATCACCGGCAAGCCCTACAAGCCGACCACCCAGGGCAAAAACGAACGATTCCACCAAACCCTGTTCCGCTACCTCGACCAACAGCCCCTCGCCGAGAGCCTCGCCGAACTACAAGCCCAGGTCGACAAATTCGACCACATCTACAACACCGAACGACCCCACCAAGGTCTCCCCGGCCGCGTCACCCCGCAGACCGCGTGGGAAGCGACCGCCAAGGCCGCCCCGCCCCGCCCGCAGCCCGACGCGCCGTTGCTCATCGCGGCCACAATCAAGCAGCTTCAGCCCGTACCAGCGCTACCGGCCAGCACCAGCATCCGCACGCTGACCACCGCCGGCACATTCATGCTCGCCGGGGTCATCTACAAAGTCGGGGGCCGATACGGCCTCCAAGAGGTCTTGGTCGCTACCGACGGCGACAAAATCATCGTCGCCGACCTCGACGGCGAGATCCTCATCGAGCACACCCGGGCCGCACCAGGAGTGACCTACGTCGGCAACGGAAAGCCCCGCGGCTCACACCCCAAACCAGAGGAAACGTTACCGATGTCCTGATACACCAACTGTCACCGATGTGCTGATGCAGAACTGTCACCGATGTCCCGATACATCACACGATGGCACGGGAGTTCTCGTGCACGACGTCTCTGTGGTCGACGCGATGATCCATTTCGCCCGGGTGTCGAATATCGCCGAGTCTGGGAAGTTCACTGCTATTGCCGACCTGGCGATGTTGCGTGTCGACGATCAGGATGGCCGGCAGTGGTGGGCCTGTGACGGCTGGGATGCTGCTGTCGCCGAAGTTGGAGCCGCGCTGGGTCTGGGGAAGCGCGAGGCGTCGGGGCAGTTGTCGATCGCGGTCGCGTTGCGCTTCCGGTTGCCGAAGGTGGCGGCGGTGTTCGCCGACGGCGGCGTGTCGGCAAGAACGGTCGGGACGATCTGCTGGCGCACCCGCCTGGTGGAGGACCCGAACACGCTCGCTGTCATTGATGCCGCATTGGCGGGGGCGTTGTGTGAGTGGGCGGGGTTGTCCCGCAAGAAGATTGAACGCAAGATCGACGGCTGGGTGCACAAGTTCGATCCGGCCGCGGTGATCAAGGTCCGCTCGGCTGCCCGCAGCCGCGGGGTCGGGATCGGCAAACCGGATGATGAGACCGGTGTCGCGTCGATCTGGGGTGCACTCCTGGCCACCGACGCCGAACTACTCGATCGGGTGCTGACCGAGATGGCCCGGCAGGTGTGCGAGAACGATCCCCGCACCTTCGGGCAACGCCGCGCCGACGCGCTCGGTGTGCTGGCCGCCCGCGGCGACCGGCTGGCCTGCCAGTGCGGCAATCCCGACTGCCCGGCGGCCGGGCCTGATGCCCGTGCCACCGCGGTGGTGATCCACGTGTTGACTGATTCCCTGCCGGTCCCGGTGGCGGACCCGCTGCTCAGTGGGGACCCGGCGGCGCCGCTGGTGCCCACGCCTGCCCCGCCTGCGCCTGAGCCGGTGAACGAGCCCGTGCCCGACCGTGAGCCCGCGCCCGAGGCGGTCTTCACGCCCGCACCTGCGCCCCTGAACAACACAGCGCAGACTCCGATGCCCGACCCCGCACCGGCAGCCGATACGCAGTCTGCCGAAACCCCGACTCCTGCTGCGGCCGAACCAGCCAGCGACGCGGCCACCACGGCAGCGGCTCACGTGGCGCCCGCGCCGGTCCAGGCTTCCGCCAAACCCCCAGCGCCGGTACGCACCCCGGTCGGGTACGTCCTCGGCGGCGGTGTGGTTCCACCGGCGGTGCTCGCGGACTTGGTGGCCCGTGGCGCGAAAGTGCGCACCGTCGCCTCGGCCACCGATCTGGGCGCGGTGCCGCGCTACCGGCCCTCGACCGCGATGGATGAATTTGTCCGCATGCGGGCCATGACATGCATGTTCCCCGGCTGCGATCAGCCCGCCACCAACTGCGATGTGGACCACACGATTCCGTGGCCGGCCGGGCCGACGCATCCGGGCAACCTGAGCCCGAAATGCCGCAAACACCACCTGCTCAAGACCTTCTACGGCGGGCCCGACGGCTGGAGTGACCGTCAACAACCTGACGGCACGATTGTGTGGACCGCACCCACCGGCCACACCTACACCAGCGTGCCCGAAAGCCGAATCCTGTTCCCCCGCAAGGTCACCGACACCCCACTACCGGACGGGCCGCCGCCGGACGCCCCCGATCTGGACACCCCACCGGCTCCCGGCCGGGGCATCATGATGCCGATCCGCCGCCGCACCCGCGCCCAAAACCAAGCCCAGCAGATCGCCTACGAACGCGCCCTCAACCAAGCCGACATCGACGAGCGCGAAGCCGCCCGAGAAGACTTCGACCGCCAACGCAAAGAACGCCAAGAACGCGAAACCGCCGAGGCTGCACAGGCCGCCGAACCCGCAGAGCAACAAGACATCCCACCGCCGCGTTAGTCGGAGTTCTAGTGAGCGTGGTCGAACAGAACCAGGGTGTCGGCCAGATTGCCGTCGACGAAGTAGGCGCGGCAGGTGAAGGGATCATGAATCGTGCCGCCTGCTTCCGCCTTGGCGTCGACAATCCCCGACACGTTCCACACGGTGATGCGGCTGTGGTCAACGCCTTTCAGCGGTTCGTCCGTCATCAGCGGAAACATGTCCTGTCCATCGGTCTCCAGTGTGCCGGTAACCGCGCGCACGTCGGAAAGCTGGGCCGACTCGGGCGACGCCAATTGCTTACGCACGTCGGTTTGGCACCTGTCGCGAGCGACGTCCTGCGCGCGACGCGGCTCCGGGCCGACGAGGCCGAACCCGTGTGTCTTCATGGCGATCACCGCCAGTACCGCCCCCACAAGAACGCACACCGCTCCGATGACGAGGAACCGGCTCGGTCGGCGCGGTTCTCCATGGTCAGCTGTCATGGCCCGAACGTAACCTGCGTCGCGTCGCATCCGGTCACCGGCTTGCCGGGTGGGAAGCCGTGCGGATCGACGTCGGGGATGACGGTGTCCCAGCGGTACGCATGGTTCGCGTCGGCGGCGCAGCCTTGGTTGGCGGTGTCGTACAGCACCCGGAACGTATGCGGGTCAGCGCCGGGGATCGGCCGGTCCTGGTAGTACGCCCGCTGATCGTCGACGGCGTAGCTGAACACACTGTCGTTGAGCCGACGGAAGGTTGCCGCGTCCGCCCCGGGGATCACGTCACATCGGTAGTACACGGCGTGAATATCCTTGGTGTAGTCCAGGTTTCGGTCGTCGCGGGAGACGCGCAGGATCTCGAAGTGCGCCGGATCGTCTGAAATCGCACGGTCCTTGCAGTAGACGGCCTGACCGTCTTTCGCCAGATCGCCGTTGATCATCTCGAAGTGGTCTGGGTCGCTGCTGAGGGGCAGGGTGCCCGCCCAAATGTGGTTCCGGTCCTTGGCCCAGCCGTAATTCAGCCAGTCGAAGGTGGCGACGTCCGCACCGGCGATCTGAGCCCCGCGGTAATAGGCGTGCGACTTGTCGCGTGCGTAGCCGCTCGAGAGCTTCTTGAAGGAGCCGGCGTCCGCGCCGGCCACTTCGCGAGGTGACGAGTCGATGCCGCCCGTCCAGTAGACCTTGCCGTCCTCGACGTAGTAGCCGCCGACGACCTTCGGACTACACGCGGGCGCCAGGACCACTGCCGAGACAGCCAGCGCGGTAACCCATCTGCCCACGTGCCGACCTCCTGTCTGCCCCGGATTAGACGTTCGCACAAAGAGGCCGGTCGCGCATCTATCGATCGACGGGTATTCCGGGCACGCCGTGTTCAGCACGCTGGGGCTACTTGTGCACGAACCGGAAGGACACTGGTGGGAATTCGAAGCCTGGAGGGCGCTGCCGACGACGTGGCGGCCCGACCCCGCGAACGCGGTCACGACATTCTCAACCGCGGCTTCGGATTTCGCGCCGCGCTGTCGCTGGCCTTCGCCGACATCTCACCGATCGTGGCCCTCTACGCCATCTTCGCACTGGGCCTGTTCGCGGCGGGGCCGCGATTCTTCTGGGCGTTCCCGATCGTGCTGTGCGGTCAGCTGCTGGTGGCGCTGGTCTTCGGTGAGTTGGCATCGCGTTTCCCGTACGCCGGCAGTGTCTACCAGTGGGCGCGGCACGTGAAGGGCACGACGTGGGGCTGGACGGCGGCGTGGGCGTACATCTGGGGCCTGACGCTGACGCTGTCCACCATGGCGTATGCCGCCGCGGGATTCATGCTCGAGGTCATCGGGGTCGAGGCGCCCAGCCGGTGGCTGCTCGCCGCCGTCTCGATCGGCGTCATCTGCTTCACCACCGCGGCCAACATGATCGGCCGTCAGGTCCTCAAGGTGATGATCGTCGCCAGCATCATCTGCGAGATCGTCGGCTCGGTGGTGCTGGGCACCGTGCTGCTGCTGTTCCACCGCGTGAACCCGATCTCGACGCTGTTCGACGGCCTGCCCGACAGCTCCGGCAGCACCATGAGCACGATGCTGGTGGCGGTCGCCTTCGTCGGCTGGGCCTTCCTGGGCTTCGAGTCCGCCGGCTCGATCGCCGAAGAGGTGGAGAACCCCGAGCGCAATGTGCCCAAGGCCATCGTCTTCGCGCTGCTGCTGGTGGGCGTCATCGTCATGTACTCGGCGGCCGCCGTCATTCTCGCGATCCCGGACCTGTCGGCGGTACTGACCGCGCAGAGCGGTGACCCCGTATCGGCGACGCTGACGGCGCAGCTCGGTTCGTCCATCGCCAAGCCGCTGCTGGTGATGTTCGTCATCGGCTTCATGTCCGCGTGCCTGGCCGTGCAGTCGGCGGTCTCGCGCGCCGTGTACGGCATGGCGCGCGACCGTGCCCTCCCGGGCGCCGCGTTCCTGTCGAAACTCGGTGGCCCCGAACGCATGCCGATCCGCGCCATTGGCCTCACCGCCGTCGTCGCCGCGTTCTTCCTGCTGTTCGCCGGCTCCGATCTGTACAACGTACTGGTCAACTTCTCGGTGATGGGCCCCTACATCGCCTTCGCCGTACCGGTTTTCGCCGCCGCACTCACCCGCCTCGCGGGGCGCTGGGTACCCGGCGTCTTCTCGCTGGGGCGCTGGGGCGCGCCGGTGACGTATGCGGCCGCCGTGTGGCTGGCCTTCGAGGTGATCAACGTCCTCTGGCCGCGCACGCAGCCCGGACAGCCGTGGTTCGTGAACTGGAGCATGGTGATCAGCCTGGTGAGCCTGGGAATCGTCGGTGCGTTCGTGTACGCGCGGTGCCGCAGTCGCATCACCGAACCCGTCGGCGAACGCCTGTGAACACTCCGCTTGTGCGAATGCTCAAACGAGCCCGCGCCGCTTATGGCAGAAACCACTCGCAACCCGCCGTCACGGGCAGCGATGCTGGCAATCGAACACCCCGCGAGTCGAGAGGCTGAACACGACAGATGAGCACGCGAGACAACATCATCGGTGCGGTGCCTGCCACCAAGGTGCCCCGGTACGCGGGTAAGGGCACATTCGCCCGCATCGCCGACATCCACGAGGTGTCCGACTACGACATCGCCATCCTCGGGGTGCCGTTCGACGGCGGCACGTCGTACCGGCCCGGCGCCCGGTTCGGCCCCATGGCGGTCCGGCAGGCCGCCCGCACCCTGCGTCCCGGCTACCACGTCGAGCTCGGCGTCGCGCCGGTGCAGGAGCTGCAGGTGGTCGACGCCGGCGACGTCGCCGTCACGCCGTACAACATCGACGAGGCCTGCCAACAGATTCAAGATCATGCTGCCGAGATCCTCCGCGGCGGCGATCGGCGCATCGTGTCCATCGGCGGCGACCACACCATCGCTTTGCCGAATCTCCGTGCGCTGCATGCCAAACACGGACCAGTGGCACTCGTGCACTTCGACGCCCACCTGGATACCTGGGACACCTACTTCAACGCGCCCGTCACGCACGGCACCATCTTCCGGCGCGCCTTCGAGGAAGGTCTGCTGATCGAGGACCACTCGATCCACGTCGGCATCCGCGGCCCGATCTACGACCAGATCGACCTGGAGGACGACGCGCGTATGGGCTTCAAGATCATCCGCGCCGGCGACCTCGACGTGATCGGTATCGACGCGGCCATCGACGTCGTCCGGCGCCGCGTCGCCGACGTGCCGGTGTATCTGTCCATCGATATCGACGTGCTCGATCCGGCCTTCGCGCCGGGCACCGGCACGCCCGAGGCGGGCGGCCTCACGTCGCGTGAACTGCTGAAGATGCTGCGCAAGATGACCGGCCTGAACATCGTCGGCGCCGACGTCGTCGAGGTGGCCCCGGCCTACGATCACGCCGAAATCACCTGTGTGGCAGCGGCAACGGTCGTCTTCGACATCATCTCCCTGATGGCCGCCGGCGTACGCACCGGTCTGCCGGTCAACGGTGAGGTTGCGAACGCACTGACCTGACAGGCTACGATTGCCGCAGACAACTCAATACGCCGACAACGCGCTGTGGGAGAACCTCCGGAAAACGGAGGCGCCGTAGGAGCAAGTCCTCCCCGGGAAACTCTCAGGCCCAAATACCGCAGCGATGAGGCAACTCTGGAGAACAGTGCGGATCCATCGATCCACGCTTACCGAAGGTGAACGGCGCGCACGCGTCAAAACTCTCAGGTTTCAGGACAGAGCGGGGAGGTGCTACCCAACGACGCGTCGAGCAGTCAGCGACGCCCCGCGAACCGGAGTCACCTCATGTTTGACCGCACTGCAATTGGCAAGGCTCACAGCAGCTTTCGTGACCGTCATATCGGTCCTGACGACGCCGGCCGCCGGCATATGCTGGATGTTCTCGGCTACTCGTCGCTCGACGATCTGATCGATGCGGCGGTGCCGGAGCAGATCCGGTGCCCCGGCGGTCTGCAGCTCCCGGCCGCGCGATCCGAACAGCAGGTGCTCGGCGCGCTTCGCGCCCTGGCGGACCGGAATCAGAGCCGAATCCAGATGATCGGCCTGGGTTATCACGACACCATCACCCCGCCGGTGCTGCGCCGCAACATGCTGGAATCTCCGGCCTGGTACACCGCCTACACGCCGTATCAGCCGGAGATCTCGCAGGGCCGGCTCGAAGCGCTGCTGACGTTCCAGACCGTCATCGAAGACCTCACCGCACTGCCGGTCGCGGGCGCGTCACTGCTCGACGAAGCCACCGCGGTCATGGAAGCCGTGCTGCTGATGCGCCGGGCCAACAAGACCGCGAAGTCCAATCGTGTTGTGCTCGATGCGGATTGCCTGCCCCAGACCGTGGCTGTGGTGCGCGGGCGGGCCGAGGCGGTCGGCATCGAGGTGGTCCTCGCCGACCTGACCGACGCCCTGCCCGACGGTGACGCGTTCGGCGTCGTCTTCCAAGCACCGGGTGCCAGCGGTGTCGTCCGAAACCTCGCCCCACTGATCGCGGCCGCGCGGGACCGCGGCATGTTCACCGCGGTCGCGGCCGACCTGCTGTCCCTCACACTGCTCACCGCCCCCGGTGAACAGGGCGCCGACATCGCCGTCGGCTCGGCCCAGCGGTTCGGCGTGCCGTTGTTCTTCGGTGGCCCGCACGCCGGCTACATGGCGGTGCGCTCTGGCCTGGAGCGCATGCTGCCCGGACGTCTCGTGGGCGTCTCGGTCGACGTGGACGGCAAGCCCGCCTATCGCCTGGCGCTGCAGACCCGCGAACAGCACATCCGCCGGGACAAGGCCACCAGCAACATCTGCACCGCACAGGCGCTGCTGGCCAACGTCGCCGCGATGTACGCTGCCTATCACGGCCCGGAAGGGTTGCGTGCCATCGCATCTGCGGTGCACGGCCATGCCGCCGCGTTGGCCGACGGCTTGCGGGCCGCCGGCCGGGAGATCGTCCACGAGCACTTCTTCGACACGGTGCTGGTGCGGGTGCCCGGTGCGGCGGCACAGATCGTGGCGGCGGCCGACGACGCGGGCATCAACCTGCGCCACGTCGACGCCGATCACGTTGCGATCGCGTGCGACGAGTGCACCACCGACGACGTCATCCGCCAGGTGCTCGACGTGTTCGGTGCGACGCCCGTCGCACCCGCCGGCGCCGGCGCACTGCCGCTCGACGTGCTGCGCACCTCGGAGTATTTGCAGCACCCCGTGTTCCACGACCACCAGTCCGAGACAGCGATGTTGCGTTTCCTGCGTGAACTGTCCGACAAGGACCTCGCGCTGGACCGCACCATGATCCCGCTGGGCTCGTGCACCATGAAGCTCAACGCCGCCGCCGAGATGGAACCGATCAGCTGGCCCGGCTTCGCCGGCATCCATCCGTATGCCCCGGCCAGGCAGACCGCCGGGTACCTGGAACTGATCGGGAACCTGGAGGACTGGCTGGCCGAGATCACCGGCTACGACCGGGTTTCCTTGCAGCCCAACGCCGGATCGCAGGGCGAGCTCGCGGGTCTGCTGGCCATCAACGCATACCACCGGTCCCGCGGCGACGCCGACCGCGACATCTGCCTGATCCCGCAGTCGGCGCACGGCACCAACGCGGCCTCCGCGGTGCTCGCCGGCATGCGCGTGGTGGTCGTCGGCACGGCCGCCAACGGCAACATCGACCATGACGATCTGCAGGCCAAGCTCGCCGAACATGCCGGCCGGGTCGCGGCGATGATGCTGACCTACCCATCCACGCATGGTGTGTACGAAGCCGATGTACGCACGGTGTGCGAGCTCGTCCACAACGCCGGCGGTCAGGTCTACGTCGACGGCGCCAACTTGAATGCCCTTGTCGGCCTGGCGAAACCGGGTGAGTTCGGTGGCGACGTCTCGCATCTGAACCTGCACAAGACGTTCTGCATCCCGCATGGCGGTGGCGGTCCGGGCGTCGGGCCCGTCGCGGTGCGGGCACACCTCGCGCCGTTCCTGCCGGGCGATCCGCTGGCGGTCGAGGGTCCCGGACCGGTGTCGGCAGCCAATTACGGATCGGCGGGCATCCTCCCGATCACGTGGGCCTACCTCGCGTTGATGGGTCCCGAGGGGCTGACGGCGGCCACCAAGAACGCGGTGCTGGCCGCCAACTACCTGGCCGCATCCCTCACCGACCGCTACCCGGTGCTCTACAAGGGCGAAACCGGACTCGTCGCGCACGAGTGCATCCTGGATCTGCGGGAGATCACCAAGCGCACCGGCGTGACGGCGGAGGACGTCGCAAAACGGTTGATCGACTACGGTTTCCACGCCCCGACGCTGTCCTTCCCGGTCAACGGCACCCTGATGGTCGAACCGACCGAGTCCGAAGACCTGACCGAACTGGACCGGTTCATCACCGCGATGGTCGGCATCCACGACGAGATCAGCCGCGTCGGCTCAGGGGAGTGGACGCTGGAGCAGAGCCCGCTGCGGCAGGCCCCACACACCGCCGAGCAGGTCACCGACGCCGAGTGGACGCTGCCGTACAGCCGGCAGTACGCCGCGTATCCCGTTGCCACACTGCGGCGCAACAAGTACTGGCCACCGGTCCGCCGCATCGACGGCGCCCACGGTGACCGCAATCTGGCCTGTTCCTGCCCCGCTCCTGAAGCGTTCCAGATCGAATCCGCCGACATCCTCGAGGAGGCCCTCGTATGAAGCCCACATCGCCCTTGCTGGACGAACATCGCGCCCTGGCAGCCAGTTTCACCGACTTCGCCGGCTGGGAAATGCCGCTGAAGTACGGCAGCGAGCTCGCCGAGCACCGCGCGGTACGCGCGGTCGCGGGCCTGTTCGACTTGTCGCACATGGGTGAGATCGCGGTCACCGGACCGCAGTCGGCCGCCGCCCTGGATTTCGCGCTGGCGGGTGAAGCCTCCAAGATCGGCGTCGGCAGGGCCAAGTACTCGCTGATGTGCGATGCCGATGGCGGGGTCATCGACGATCTCGTCGTGTACCGGCTGGGCGACGAGCACTTCCTGGTCGTCGCCAACGCCGCCAACGCGCCGACCGTGGCACGTGAACTGATCAGCCGCACAGCGCAATTCGACGCGCGGGTCGACGACCAGTCACTCGCCACCGCGTTGATCGCCGTACAGGGTCCGGCGTCTGAGGCCATCGTCAGCTCGCTCGTGCCGGCAGACCAGCGCGCCACGGTCGCGGATCTCAAGTACTACGCGGTGACCGAAGCCCGGGTCGGCGGCATCGACGTGTTGTTGGCGCGCACCGGCTATACCGGTGAAGACGGCTTCGAGCTCTACGTACCCAACGCCCACGCCGTCGCGCTGTGGCAGGCCTTGCTCACGGCAACCACGGAAGCGGGTGGCGTGCCCGCGGGCCTCGCGTGCCGCGACACGCTCCGGTTGGAGGCCGGGATGGCGCTCTACGGGCACGAGCTGAACTTGACCACCAACCCCTACCAGGCGGGCCTCGGCAAGGTCGTACGGCTCGGCAAGGATTTCGTGGGACGTGAGGCGCTGCAAGAGCTTTCTCAGCAGGCCGTCCCGCAGGTCCTCGTCGGACTCAGGGGTGACACCCGACGGGCGGCACGTGCCGGGTACACCGTGCATCATGGCGACGACGCCGTCGTGGGCACCGTGACGTCGGGCACGCTGTCGCCGACCCTGGGATACCCCGTCGCGCTGGCTTACCTCGACTCGGCGCTCGCGGAACCGGGCACCAAGGTGCAGGTCGATGTCCGCGGGCGGCGGGAGCCCTTCGAAGTCACGCCCGCGCCGTTCTATCGCCGCTCCTGAGCTGCGCCCAACCGAGCTCAGCCCACTACTTCAGACAAGGATCACCATGGCCACCAACACCATTCCCGACGACCGCAGCTACACCGAGGAACATGAGTGGGTGCTCATCGCTCCCGGTGCGGCACTTCCCGGGACTCCAGTTCGCGTCGGCATCACCTCGGTCGCCGCGGCGGCACTGGGCGACCTGGTGTACGTCGACCTGCCCGAGGTCGGGGCCACCATCACCGCCGGCGAAACGTGCGGTGAGGTGGAATCGACCAAGACCGTCTCGGAGCTGTACCCACCGGTGAGTGGCACCGTCACGGCGGTCAACTCCGATGCCGTGGACGATCCCAGCATCATCACCGCCGATCCCTACGACGCGGGCTGGCTGTTCGAAGTGCAGGCCACCGAGGCCGGAAGCCTGCTGACCGCAGCCGAATACGCCGCACGGAACGAGGGCTAGCCATGAGCATCCTGGATGAACGGCTCGCAGATTTCGACCCCGAGATCGCCGCGGCGATCGGCGACGAGCTGCACCGTCAGCGCCTGGGCCTCGAGATGATCGCCTCGGAGAACCATGCGCCGCTGGCCGTGATGCAGGCGCAGGGGTCGGTACTGACCAACAAGTACGCCGAGGGCTACCCGGGCCGCCGCTACTACGGCGGCTGCGAACACATCGACGTCATCGAACGGCTCGCCATCGCCCGCGTGAAGGAACTGTTCGGCGCCGAATTCGCCAACGTGCAACCGCATTCGGGTGCGCAGGCCAACGCCGCGGTGATGCACGCGCTGATCAAACCGGGCGACACCATTCTCGGCCTGTCGCTGGACTGCGGCGGCCACCTCACGCACGGCATGCGGCTGAACTTCTCCGGCAAGCTCTACAACGTCGCCGCGTACGGGGTCTCGAAAGAGGACTACCTGGTCGACATGGATGCGGTCGCCGACGCGGCCCGGGAACATCAGCCGCAGTTGATCATTGCCGGCTGGTCGGCATATCCGCGTCAGTTGGACTTCGCCCGTTTCCGCGAGATCGCCGACGAGGTCGGGGCCTACCTGATGGTGGACATGGCCCACTTCGCCGGGCTCGTCGCCGCGGGCTTGCACCCGTCCCCGGTGCCGCACGCACACGTGGTGACCTCGACGACGCACAAGACTCTCGGCGGGCCCCGCGGCGGTGTCATCCTGACCAACGAGGCCGACATCGCCAAGAAGATCAACTCGGCGGTGTTCCCCGGCCAGCAGGGCGGTCCGCTGGAGCACGTGATCGCGGCCAAGGCAGTCGGTTTCAAAATGGCTGCCCTGCCCGAGTTCGCAGAGCGTCAACAGCGCGTCCTGCGGGGTGCACAGATCCTGGCCGACCGGTTGAGCCAACCGGACGTGAAGGCCGCGGGCATCACCGTTCTCACCGGCGGCACCGATGTGCACCTGGTGCTCGTGGACCTGCGCAACGCGGCCATCGACGGCCAGCAGGCCGAGGACCGGCTCGACGCCGTCGGCATCACCGTCAACCGCAACGCGGTGCCGTTCGATCCCCGGCCGCCCATGGTGACGTCGGGACTGCGGATCGGGACGCCGGCGCTCGCCGCCCGCGGGTTCGGGGACACAGAGTTCGCCCGCGTCGCCGACGTCATCGCCGCCGCACTCATCGCCGACAGTGGCGCCGATACCGAACATCTTGCCGCGCAGGTGCGTACGCTGGCCGAACAGTTCCCGCTCTACCCGGAGTTGTAATGGCGATCAGCGTGTTCGACCTGTTTTCCATCGGGATCGGGCCGTCGAGTTCACACACCGTCGGCCCGATGCGGGCGGCCGGCATGTTCGTCGACCAACTCACCGCGCGCAACGTGCTCGACCACGTCACCGATGTCCGCGTCGATCTGTACGGGTCGCTGGCCGCCACCGGCGGCGGCCACGGCACCATGCCGGCCATCCTGCTCGGCCTGGAGGGCTACCGGCCCGAGACCATCGAGACCGACGAGATGGAACGGCGGCTGTCGGTCATCCGGGCCGAGGGCAAGATCCGTCTGGGCGGGCGAATCGTGCTCGCCCTCACCGAATCCGACATCGCCCTGCACCCCACGCAGCAGCTCGACCGTCATCCGAACGCAATGACGGTGACAGCCATGTCGGTACACGGCGGCGTGCTCTACAGCGAGACGTACTTCTCGGTCGGTGGCGGTTTCGTGGTGACCGAAGAAGACCTGGCACATCCGCCCCAACGTGCCAGTGGTGTGGGCTCATTCACCTCGGCGGCGGAGCTCCTGGACCTCACCGCGCGGAACGGCATCTCCATCAGCCAGGCCATGATGGGCCAGGAGTCCGCGACTCGCACCGACACCGAGGTGCGTGAGCGCTTGCTGCACATCCGCGACGTGATGCTCGCCTGTGCCACCAACGGGATGTCCCGCGACGGCTACCTTCCCGGCAACCTGATGGTTCGTCGCCGGGCCAAGGACTGGTTCCTGCGGCTCAATGCCGAAGACCCCCAGCGCGATCCGGCGTTCGCCGAGGACTGGGTGAACCTGGTCGCGCTCGCCGTCAACGAGGAGAACGCCTCGGGCGGACGCATCGTCACCGCACCGACCAATGGTGCCGCCGGGATCATCCCGGCCGTCCTGTACTACGCGCTGCATTACACCGCGGCAGGCAAGGCCGATCCCGACGACGCCACCGTCCGCTTCCTGCTGACCGCCGGCGCCATCGGATCGCTCTACAAGGAACGCGCATCGATCTCCGGTGCTGAGGTCGGCTGCCAGGGCGAGGTCGGATCCGCGGCATCCATGGCGGCCGGCGGCCTCGCCGAAATCCTCGGCGGCACACCGCAACAGGTAGAGAATGCCGCCGAGATCGCGATGGAGCACAGCCTGGGGCTGACGTGCGATCCGATCGGCGGCCTGGTCCAGATTCCGTGCATCGAGCGCAACGCCATCTCCGCCGGCAAGGCCATCAACGCCGCGCGCATGGCCCTGCGGGGTGACGGCACCCACCGGGTGAGCCTCGACCAGGTCATCGAAACCATGCGGGCCACCGGCATGGACATGAGCTCCAAGTACAAGGAAACCTCGACCGGTGGCCTCGCCGTCACGGTCAACGTCGTCGAATGCTGAGTTGACATGACCATCGCCCCAGAAGGGCGCCGCTTGCTGCGGCTCGAGGTTCGCAATGCGCAGACCCCGGTGGAACGCAAGCCGCCCTGGATGAAGGCCCGGCTTCGGACCGGCCCCGAGTACCGTGAGCTGTCCGCGCTGGTGCAGCGCAACGACCTGCACACGGTATGCCAGGAAGCGGGCTGCCCCAATATCTTCGAGTGCTGGGAATCGCGTGAGGCGACGTTCCTGATCGGTGGCGACCAGTGCACGCGGCGCTGCGACTTCTGCCAGATCGACACCGGCAAGCCCGCCGAACTGGACCGTGACGAACCGCGCCGTGTCGCAGAATCGGTGGCGCAGATGCAGTTGCGGTACGCGACCGTCACCGGAGTGGCGCGTGACGACCTGCCCGACGGCGGCGCCTGGCTGTACGCCGAGACCGTCCGGCAGATCCATGCCACCTGCCCGGGCGCCGGTGTCGAACTGCTCATCCCGGACTTCACCGGGACACCCGAGCAGCTCGACGAGGTCTTCGGCACCGCGCCAGAAGTGTTGGCGCACAACCTGGAAACAGTGCCGCGGATCTTCCGCCGTGTCCGTCCGGGCTTCGACTACGAGCGCTCGCTCGGGGTGCTGGCGCGAGCCCGGGGTGCGGGCCTGATCACGAAGTCGAACCTGATCCTGGGCATGGGGGAGACCACCGAAGAGGCGCTACAGGCGTTGTGGGACCTGCGCGAGGCCGGCTGCGAATTGGTCACCATCACCCAGTACCTGCGGCCCACCCCACGGCATCATCCGGTCGAACGCTGGGTCACCCCAGCCGAATTCGACGACCTCGACACCGCCGCTCGCGAGATCGGCTTTCTCGGTGTCATGTCCGGACCGCTGGTGCGGTCCTCCTACCGGGCGGGTGCGCTCTACGCGCAGGCCCGCACCGTCATCCAAGAACAGAGGAGCACGCAGTGACCGAAGCAGACGTCGTCATCCTGGGCGGTGGGCCGGGCGGGTACGCCGCCGCGATCCGGTGCGCGCAGCTGGGACGGTCGGTCGTGCTGATCGACGAGGCCGCGGTCGGTGGGACATGCCTGCACCGCGGCTGCATCCCGACCAAGGCGCTGCTGCACGCCGCGGAAGTAGCCGACTCCGCTCGCACCGCAGCGCAATTCGGCATCACCGCGTCGTTCGACGGGGTGGACGTCACCAAGTTGCACGGCTTCAAGAACACCGTGGTGTCGCGCCTGCACAAGGGCCTGACGGGTCTGATTGCGGCCCTGGGCATCACCGTCATCAGTGGCCGCGGCCGGCTGACCGGGCCGACCACCGTCGAGGTCGACGGCACCACCATCAGCGGTGGGGTCATCATCCTGGCCACCGGGTCCGCACCCAAGGTCCCCGGGATGATCCAGACCTCGGACCGCGTGCTCACCAGCGATCAGGCACTCGAACTGGACCGCATCCCGTCCTCGGCCATCATTCTCGGCGGCGGCGTGATCGGCGTCGAATTCGCCAGCCTGTGGACCTCATTGGGCGCCAAGGTGACCATCGTCGAAGCCCTGCCCCGGCTCGTGCCCAACGAGGACACCGCGATCTCGGCCTACCTGGAGCGGTTGTTCCGCCGCCGCAAGATCACCGCCAAGACCGGGGCTCTCGTCACCGGCGTCACCTCCGACGACGATGCGGTCCACGTGACGCTGGAGTCCGGTGACGTGCTCTCGGCCGACGTGCTGCTGGTCGCGGTCGGCCGGGGCCCGCGCACCGCGGACCTCGGCCTGACAGAGGCCGGCGTCCAGCTCGACCGCGGTTTCGTGGTGACCGATGACAAGCTGCGCACCAGCGTGCCGACCGTCTACGCGATCGGCGACATCGTGGCCGGACTTCAATTGGCGCACCGGGCATTTCAGCAGGGCCTGTTTGTCGCCGAGCAGATCGCCGGACGCGATCCCGAGGCCGTTGCGGAACTCGGCATCCCCCGGGTCACCTACTGCGATCCAGAGATCGCTTCCGTCGGCCTCACCGAAGGCGCCGCCCGCGAGCAGTACGGCGACGGCGTGGAGACCGTGACGTACGACCTCGCCGGCAACGGCCGCAGCCAGATCCTCAAAGCGTCCGGCGCGGTCAAGCTCGTCGTGGATCCCGCCGGCACTGTGGTCGGCGTGCACATGATCGGCGCCGGGGTCTCCGAGCTGATCGGCGAGGCGCAGCTGCTCTACAACCTGGGCGTCAAGGCCGCCGAGGCTGCCCGGTTCGTCCATGCCCACCCGACGCAGAACGAGGCGTTGGGCGAGGCGCTGATGGCCGTGTCCGGAGCGCCGCTGCACCTGCATGGCTGACGTAGCGCCGAGGATTGCGGTCACCATGTGGCTGCAATCCTCGGCGTTGCGGGTTTAGGCCAAACCGTCCCGGCGGTCCCCGAACTCCTCATCGAGAATCGCGACCAGCCGGTCGACCATCCACTCGGTCAGCAGCTTGCCTTTCTCGGCGCTGGCGGCCTCGGGCGAGGACAGCGTGCCGGTGGCGGTCGACATGCGGGTGTCGATCGGCAGCACGTCGTAGCTCACGACGCGTTCGGGGGCGTCGGCCTTGATGTGCTCGGGGCGCACCAGGTGCGGTGCGTGATGCAGCAGCAGCGACGTTTCGATGACGGCGGCATGTTCGAGCGCCAGGCCGGGGAAGCCGCCGGGCCAGATGGCGTGCTGGCGGTCGGCGGTGAAGTCCGGGTTGGCGTCCTCCATGACGAGGATCTTCAACTCGGGGTGCCGCTCGGAGATCAGGAATGCCGGTTCGTAGATGAAGCCGCTGTTCTCGTAGTGCCAGTTGTAGAGGACGATGTTGCGGAAGCCGGCGCGCTTCAGCTCACTGAGGATGTCCTCGAGCAGTGCGATGTACGTGGTGGCCCGCAGCGACAGCGTGCCCGGAATATGCTGTCCGCCACCGCTTCCCGGCCGGCTCCGGTAGCCGAACGGCACGAACTGCCCGACGATGAGATCGGTCCGCTCGCTGGCGGCTTCCAGCAGCTTCTCGGGGATCAGCCAGTCGGTGCAGACCGGGAGATGGTGGCCGTGCTGTTCGGTCGAGCCGATCGGAATGGCCACCGGAATGTCGGCGGCGGCGGCCGCGGCGATTTCCGGCCACGTCATCTCCCGGTACAGCCGGGACGGCTTCTGCTCGGTCATGTGGAACTCCTTGTGGGTCAGACGTTCTGGGAGACGCCGATGTTGCCGGCGGGGATGCAGGTGGATCGTCCACCGTCGACGACGAGATGCGTGCCCACGGCGTAGCTGGCCCGGTCGGACAGCAGGAACACCACGGCTTCGGCGATCTCCTGCGGCTCGCCGAACCGTCCGGCGGCGACGCTGGAGGCGATTTCGGCGATCTCGGCCTCGGGATCGGCGCTGTCCTCGAATTCGACCATCAACAGGGGAGTGCGTGTGGTGCCGGGGCACACCGAGTTCACGCGGATGCCCCAGGACACCAATTCTGCTGCGGCGCTGCGGGTCATCGCGACGATGGCGCCCTTGGTGGCGGTATAGGCGACGAAGCCGGGCTGTCCTATGAGAGCAAGTTCCGAGCCGGTGTTGACGATGGCGCCGGCGCCGCGGGGCTGCATGACCCGTGCGGCCTCGCGCAGCACGTAGAACGATCCGGCGACATTGATCGCCATGAGGTCGTCGAAATCCTGGTCGGTGGTGTCGACAAGCGGTGCGACACGGGAGATTCCGGCATTGTTCAGGACGGCATCGATGGGCCCGAGCTCGGCCTCGACCCGGGCGAAGGCAGCCCGCACCGCGGCGGAATCACGCACGTCGACACTCACCGGAAGCGCCCGCCGGCCATACGCCGTCACCTGCCGCACCGCCTCGGACAGGTCGTCCTCCGGGCGGGCCAGCACTGCCACGTCGGCGCCTTCCCGGGCCAGCGTCGCGGCGGTGGCCAACCCGATCCCCGAGGAGGCTCCCGTCACCAGGGCAATACGGTTCGCCATGTCTCCCATGAAGCGTTGTCCCTTCGATTCGTCAGAGTTGCTCAGTGGACCGGATCCAGTCGATCTGTGATTGCAGGCCTTTCTCGAGCTCCCATGCCGGCTCGTAACCGAGGTCGCGGGTGGAGCGGGACAGATCGAACTGCACTTGACGGTCCCAGTCGGGCAGGTAGCCCGGGCCGATCTCGAAGCGGGCCTCCGGTAGGTATTTCTGGAGCAGCGCGGCGGTCTCGAACACCGTCATACGGTCGCCGCCCGAGACGAAGTAGGCCTGCTGGGTCAGCGTGTCGGTGGTGGAAGCCAGCCGGGCTGCGGTGGCGACGTCTTCGACATGCACGAACTGGAAACCATGGTCACCGCCGGACTCGAGGGTGAACGTCTCGCCGCGCAGCCCGGCCCGGATCATGTCGCCGAGCAGGCTGGGCATCCAGAGCCCGGGGCCGTACACCTCGGTGATGCGCAGCGAGACGATCTCCGTGCCGTACAGCGAGTTGTAGGCGCTGCCCAGTATCTCGCCGGTCACCTTGGTCACGCCGTACACGGTGGTCGGCGCAGGCTTGATGTCCTCGGTGACGGGGCCTGGCTCGGTGATGTTGCCCAGGGCGCATTCCGAGGAGAAGAAGACGATCCGGCGCACGCCCGTCATCCGCGCCGCTTCGTAAACCGCAAGTGTCCCATCGGCGTTCGCGGCGAACGTGGTCACCGGCAGCTCGATCGACAGCGCGGGGTGGCTCTGTCCCGCGGTATGGATGATGCGATCCACCTCGTACGCGCGCAGCGTCTCGGTGAGACGGGGGATGTCGAACAGCTCGCCAAGAACCGCGACTACTCCGGCTCGGGGGTCTACGGAGTAGTCGCGGTTGTACATGATGACCCGCTCACCGTCGGCCAGTAGTTGGTCCACCAGATGGCGGCCCACAAAGCCGCGGCCGCCGGTGACGAGTGTGGTCATCGTTGTCTTCCTTTTCCTTGGCGTTCGCCGTGCTGATCACATTGCCGTCGCTGCTCTACCGGCGGCAACGGATGAACTGTCGAGGCTCGTTGTCTGACCTTGTGCGATTGCACAAGGCGACTTCATGGGCTTGTGCGGATTCGCGCTCACTGCGCGGGTGTGATCCACGCATCATTGACCAACAGAAGTGACCGACTTGGAGTGCGACTGGTGAACACACAACACATCGACGACGAGCCCGACGTCCTGATCATCGGGGCCGGCGCGTCCGGTGGCGTGGCGGCCCTCGAACTGGCCCAGCAGGGCCTGAAGGTCGTCTGCCTGGAACAGGGCGGCTGGAACCTGCCCGACGATTTCACTGCCGGCAAGCCCGAGTGGGAACTGACCCGGCTCAAGCAGTGGAACGCCAGCCCCAATGTCCGGCAGAACCAGGCCGACTACCCGATCGACAGCAGCGAGAGCCCGGTGGAACCGTTGATGTTCAACGGCGTTGGTGGCAGCACCATCATGTTCTCCGGGCACTGGGTACGGCCCATGCCGTCGGACTTCCGGGTCAAGACCCTCGACGGGGTCGCCGAGGACTGGCCGTTCACGTACGACGATCTGCGCCCGTTCCTCGACGAGGTCACCCACCACATCGGCGCCTCCGGTCTGGAAGGCGATCCGGCCTATCCCGATTCGCACACGTTCCCGCTGCCGCCGTTGCCCATCGGCAAGTACGGCCTCGTCGCCGCCAAAGGCATGGACAAGCTGGGCTGGCACTGGTGGCCGGCGCCCAACGCCATCGCCTCCCGCAAGTACAAGAACCAGGAAGGCTGCCAGCGCTACGGCGCCTGCGAATCCGGGTGTCCGGTCGGCGCCAAGGCCAGTACCGACATCACCCACTGGCGCGACGCGATCAAACTCGGCGTGCAGTTGGTCACCGGTGCCCGCGTGAGCCGCCTGACGACGAACAAGAAGGGCCTGGTCACCGGCGCCGAATACATCGACCGCAAGGGCACCCTGCGGCACCAAGGCGCGCGGGTAACGGTGTTGGCGGCCAACGGAATCGGCACGCCGCGCCTCCTGCTGAACTCCGCAACCGACGGCCTGGCCAACTCGTCAGGCCTCGTCGGCAAGCGGCTGATGACCCATCCCTACGCGTCGGTCTACGGCGCCTACGACGAAGACCTGGAGACGTGGCTCGGCCCTGCCGGCCAAGCGCTGCAGTCGCTGCAGTTCTACGAGACCGACACCAGCCGCGGCTTCGTGCGCGGCGCCAAGTGGAACCTGATGCCAACCGGCGGCCCGCTGGCCCAGACGTTGTGGGAGCCGGGCAGCAACTGGCGTGACAGCTTTGGCGCCAACTTCCATCCGCGCCTGGCGCGCACGTTCGGCCGCTACACCGAGTGGGGCATCACCACCGAGGACCTGCCCGACGAATCCAACACGGTCACACTGGATCCCGACGTCACCGACTCCGACGGCATCCCCGCCGCCAAGATCCACTACGAGATCGGCGAGAACTGTCAGCGGATGCTCGACTTCAACGTCGCACGCGCCATCGAGGCGCATGAGGCCGCGGGAGCCGTTGAGGTGCACCCGGTTCCGGTCGTGCGGCACAGCGCCTGGCACCTGCTGGGCACCACCAAGATGGGCGCCGACCCGGCCACGTCCGTCGTCGACGAATGGGGCCGCACCCACGACATCCCGAACCTGTTCATCATCGACGGCAGCACCATGGTCACCTCCACCGGCATGAATCCCACCGCCACGATCATGGCCGTCGCCCTGCGCTCCATGCGGCATCTGGCCGAAACCCGCTCCAGCATCCCGACGGCATTCTGAGGAAGAACCATGCTCACTTCCGAACAGCGCCAGGTGTTCGCCACCTTGGCCGAAGCGCTCATCCCGGCAAGCGAGACCATGCCGTCGGCCACCACGGCCGAGGTCTCCGGCGTCCTGCTCGATCAGGTCTTGCGCTACCGGCACGACCTCCTCGACGATCTCACCGCCGCACTGGACGCCAGCGCCGGGAAAGACCCCGAAACCGCGCTCGACGATCTCGCGATCGGGCAGCCCGAGCAGTTCGAGGCGCTCACGGTCCTCGCCGCAGGAGCCTATTTCCTCAGTCCCGCAGTCAAATCCGCGATGCCGTACGACGCGGCACCACGCGTCGCACGCGACGACACGGACACGTACATCGAGATGCTCGAGACCGTCGTCGACCGCGGCTTCGTCATCCGCTGATCCTGCCGTTCTTCACCGAACATCCTGAAATCAACACCACCCCAACGTGTAAGGACGTGTCCCATGCCGCATGACAGTGGCTCGAGGGTCGAGTATCTGACCATTCAACCGGTGCCGGAATCCCAGCGCACCGGACAGGTGCGACACCTGTTCTCGTTCTGGTTCACCGTCCAGATCATCCCGCTCGCGGTGGTGACCGGCCTTCTCGGCCCGACGATCTACAAGCTGGACGTCAAATCCACGATCATCGCCGTCATCGTCGGCAGTGCCATCGGCGCGGTGTTCATGGCCCTGCATTCGGTACAGGGTTCGGGCCTCGGCGTACCGCAGATGATTCAGGCGCGCGCGCAGTTCGGCATGTATGGTTCGCTCTTGGTCATCGTGGTGGTGATATTCGCCTATATTGGCTGGATCGTTGCCCTCATGGTGTTGGCACAGCAGACCCTGTGCGCGGTCTTCACGTCGCTGAATACCACTGCCGCAGTTGCCATCAGCACCCTGCTCACCGTGGCCACCGTGGTGATCGGCTACCAGCTCATCCTCCGGCTGAACCGGGTGATGGTATTGGTCTCGGCCGTGGCCCTGGTGCTCACTTTGGTCTATACGTCCAGCGCCGCACTGCACCACCACCCCGGCAGCGGTGCCGGTGGCTCCTTCAATTGGATCGGCTTCCTGAGCATGGCGTCGGTCGCCGGGATCTGGCAGCTGTCGTATGCGCCGTATGTCTCCGACTACTCGCGCTACCTACCGAAGTCGACCTCGTCGCGTGCTGCGTTCTGGTACACCTACGCCGGCACTTTTTTCGGCGCCGTCGGCGCGATGATCGTCGGTGCGCTCCTGGTTGCCGGATTGGGCGCTGATGCCCAGCTGGCGAATCTGTCGAGCATCATGCCTGGTCCAGTTTTCGTCTTCGTGATGCTGGTGTTCTTCTTCGGCGCCATCGACGCCGGCGTCATCAACATGTACGGATCATCGTTGTGCACGCTGACCTGTATCCAGGCCTTCAAATTGACATGGTCGCCCAAGTCGTCGGCCCGCAATGTCGTCGCGGCGGTGATCGGGATCGCGGTCTTCGTCGCGGCGATCAGCTTGACCGACAACTTCTTGGCCGAGTACTCCAACTTCATCAGCATCCTGATGTACCTGCTGATTCCGTGGAGCGTCGTCAACCTGATCGACTACTACATGGTGAAGCATGGCGACTACGACCCGGCGTCGTTCAGTGACCCGAGGAGCGGCTACGGCGCCTTCAACGTACCGGCTGTCCTCAGCTACTTCCTCGGCTTCGTGATCCAAATCCCGTTCATGTCAACGGCTATCTACACGGGCCCGGTCGCCAACAGAATCGGTGGCATTGATACCGCGTGGGTCGTTGGCACGGTGGCGAGTTTCTTCATCTATCTCGGCCTGATCAAACTGTGGCAGAAGCGCGCCGACGCCCTTCCGGTGGCGGTCGCCGCGGAGGTCACGCCATAAGCCAGTTGTCCGCAATCGCGTTCGGTGATCGTGTCGCGAGATACGGTTAGCCGGTGAGCATCACCGTTCGCGAACTGCTGGACATGCCGCACCTTCAGCTTCGGCTGCATTCGGGCAAGGCAGGTCTGGACCGTCAGGTCACCTGGACGCACACGTCGGATCTGCCCGAACCGTGGCAATGGGTCAGCAGCGGTGAGTTGTTGATGACCAACGGCATGTCGTTTCCCGCCGACGCCGACGGCCAGGAACAACTGCTCGACGAACTGCACCGGATCGGCGCCAGCGGGCTGGCCATCGGCGAGCAGATGTACTGCCCGAAGCTCACGGGGCGATTCACGCAGGCCAGTGAACGCCTCGGGCTGCCGGTGCTCTGGATCCGCTATCCCATGCCCTTCGTGGCGATTTCGCGGGCCATCGCCGAGGCCACGCTCCTCGAACAGTCTCAGCGCCTCATGCGGACGGCACGTATCTACGACGCACTGCGCCGGACCACCGGTGGCGATGTGGCCCGGTCGCGCACCGCCGATGCCCTCACCAAGGAGCTGCGGTGCCCGGTCTTCGTCTGCGATCGCGTTACCGCCGAGGCGTATCACCCCGATGGCCCGCACCCGCCCGACGATGTGAAAGCCACGGTCCGGACGGCGTCACAGGGCACCCTGGTCGCCGGTGCCCGGTCGGTGCTGACGCCCAGCGGCGTCGAGGTCCTGGTCGGCGAGGTGCCCACGCACGACAACGCGGTCCTGGCGGTCATCCGCGAGGGCGGCGTGGCCCTCGACGGCGTGCTCATCCAGCATGCGGCGACAGTCGTGGCCCTCGAGCTGTCTCAGACGCACCTGGCGCTCGAACACACCCGCCGCTCCGGCGCCGAGCTCACGGCCCAGCTCATGGACGGCAGTATCGACCGCCGGGGCGGGCGTCGCCAATTGCTGTCCCTGGGACTCGATCCGACGCACTCGGTGTTCGTCTCGGCAACCGGTGCCGATGAACGACGGCTACGGGATCTCCATGTGGCGTTGTGGCGCCGCCGGATTCCGCACGTGACGGCATTTCGTTCGGGCGTCGCCCACGCCGTCGTCCCCGGTACCGACGAAGCCGTCGACGCCATCGTCGCATCGCTCGGTCCGAACGCCAGGGTCGGTGCCAGCCGGGCGCTGCAATCGGTGGCTCGTTCCGCGGAATCGGCGCGCGAAGCGACCTGGGCGCTGGGCACCGCGCAACGGACCGACGCGCGACTGGTTCGGTACGGCAGCGCCACCTCGTGGTTGGGCGTGGGTGGGGTGGACGATGCCCAGGCCATGGTGGAGCGGTGGTTGGGTCCGCTCATCGAACACGATGCGCAGCACCGGACGGGGCTCGTCGAAACTCTGGAGGCGTTCTTGGCCAACCAACGGTCGTGGCAGCGCACTGCCGAAGCGATGAACGTGCACCGCCAGACGGTGCTCTACCGCATCCACAAAGTTGAAGAACTCACCGGAGCCCATCTGACCGATACCGCCGATATCGCGCAGCTGTGGCTGGCACTGCAGTCACGAGACCTGTTGGGCGGCAGCAGGTGACGGCGACGGCCCCGCCGGTGCGGATCGGCGTTCTCGGTGCGGCCCGGATCGCGCCGCTGGCGCTCATCAAACCGGCGAGGGGCCGCAGCGATGTCGTCGTGGCGGCGGTGGCCGCACGTGACACCGCGCGGGCCGACCAGTTCGCCGCGCGTCACGGCATCGGTACCGCATATGGGAGTTACGACGCGCTGATCGCGGATCCCGAGGTGGACGCGGTGTACATCCCGCTACCGAATGGCCTGCACGGCAGGTGGATCCGGGCCGCCCTCGACGCCGGTAAACATGTGCTCTGCGAAAAACCGTTCACCGCCAACGCAACTGAGGCCCAGGACATCGCACAGCGGGCGGCGGCGACAGAACCCGTGGTGATGAAGGCGTTCCACTACCGCTACCACCCGCTGGCGCAGCGAGTGGAGGAGATCATCGGCTCAGGTGAATTGGGGAAGCTGCAGCACGTCGAGACGGCGATGTGCTTTCCGCTGCCCAAGTTCTCCGACATCCGGTACAACTACGCGCTCGCTGGTGGCGCGACGATGGACGGCGGCTGCTACGCCATCCACATGGCGCGCATCTTCGGCGGCGGTACTCCCGAGGTGGTATCGGCGCAGGCGAAACTCCGGGACGGGCAGGTCGACCGCGCCATGACGGCCGAATTGCGTTACCCCGCAGGGCACACCGGCCGCATGCGCTGCAGTATGTGGTCGACGAGCCTGCTCGCGATGAGCGCGCGGGTCATCGGAGAGCACGGCGAGCTGCGGGTCCTCAATCCCGTGCTGCCCCAGCTGTACCACCGCCTCGCGGTCCGCACCGCGAACGGCAAACGCGTGGAACGATTTCCACGGCGCGCGTCCTACAGCTATCAGCTGGACGCCTTCGCCGGTGCGGTATTGCGCGGCGAACCGGTCAAGACCACGCCACAGGATGCGGTCGAGAACATGACCGTCATCGATGCCGTCTACCGGGCCGCCGGACTTCCGGTGCGGGAGCCGGCATGACACCGCCTGGGGATCGGCTCGGCGTCGAGGCACTGAGTGCATTCGGCCTGCCGCCCCTCGAATTCGTGGATCTGGCCGCGGATCTCGGGTGCCGGTACATCACGGTCTTCCTCCGGACCCTCGCCATGCTGCCACTGGGCTATCCACCGTTCTCGCTCCTGGACGACAGTCGGCTGCGGGCAGACCTGCTGGCCGCCATGGATCACCGCGGCGTCAGCATCTCGCTGGGGGACGGATTCCTCGTGCTGCCCGGCGCCGACATGCGGTCATTCGCGCGGGATCTCGACCTGATGGCCGCGCTGGGGGTGCCGCGCATCAACGTGGTCAGCCTCGATCCGGACCTCGACCGCACCTGCGATCAGGTGGGCACCCTTGCAGAACTCGCCGCCCAGCGGCAGATCGAGACCGTCATCGAACCCGTGCCAGGCCTGACGATCGGTGATCTGTCCACTGCAATTGCTGTGCTCCAACAGGTTTCGCGGCCCGACGTCCGGCTCCTCGTCGACACCATGCACCTGGTGCGGTCGGGTTCGGGCGCCGGGGACATCTCCGCGCTCACTCCAGACCGGATCGGTTACGCGCAACTCTGCGACACCACCCTGGCGCCACAGACCGACAACTATGCCGAAGAAGCCATGTTCGAACGGATGGTGCCGGGGGAGGGTGAGCTGCCGCTGGCGGAAATCCTTGCGGCACTTCCCGACGACGTCGTCATCGGACTGGAAGTACCACAACGCGCACTGGCGTTGGCCGGCGTCGGCCCCGCAGAACGGCTCAGACCCTGCGTCGAAGCGGCGCAGGGTCTGTTGCGGCAGCGCTGGCTCAGCCGGCCAAGGACTGCTTGAAGCGACGGACCATGAGGGCCACCACCGCGCCGATGACCAGAACGACGACGGACCCGACGACGTTGACCAAGCCGTTGGCGACGTCGAACGGGAACGTGAAGACGATGCCCAGCAGGACGGCGACCTGAATCAGCAGGCCGACGCCGACCACGGCACTCAGCCGGATGTGCAACGCGTGCAGTGCGGCGGTCGGGGTGTGCGTCGTGGCCGCCGGCATGAATCGGGCTGCGACGAAGTGCGTCATGGGCTTTCCGAGCACGCAGCTCGCCAGGAACACCGCCGCCGCCACGCCGCCGACGAGCGTCTGCCCGGCCAGCACCAGCCGGGGATCGGTGGTGACCAGTGCGACCGCCAGGGTCAGGCCGAACATCAACATGAGGTATCCGGAATACGGATCGAGCTGACGAGCTTTCACAAGCCCGTATGCCACCGGGATACCGGCGACGATCGTCGCGGCCAACAATGCGAAGTACTCGGAATGCCCGGTGGCACGAAGGCCGTAGAAGGCGACCAACGGGGTGCCGATCTCGAGGACGGTCCGGATGATCACGGGGCGTTTGGCAGCGGATCGGGCGACGTCCGGGCGGTCGACCGGCTCCGGTCCGATGGTGTCGATCGACATGGCGGTCATGGTGATGTCCTTCCCGGACGAGTCGGTGGCCTCGCGGTTCAGCGATGCCTACAGCGTCTCGCTCGGGCCGCCGCGGGTCTGTCGGGCGAACGGTTGACGAGGGGGACGAAATCGCTGTCCACCGAACGGGGGAGCTGCTGGCGTCGCCCACCGGCGATGAACGTCAAAAGCCCACGTCAACCGGCGTATCCGCGCTAGTGTCGTCTCGACCTCACTCCCGTAAGGAGACAGCCATGGGCAGCTATCGGACCGTTCTCGTCGGGACTGACGGCTCAGACTCGTCGATGAAGGCAGTCGAGCACGCCGCCACGTTCGCCGCTCAGCAGGGCGCCAAACTGGTGATTGCGACGGCCCATTTCCACGAAGTCGAGAAGGGGAGCTGGGCGCGAGCGGCCGCACCGGAAAAGGCCAGTGATCGGCGGGCCGAGGATGTCCTCGGGCGTGACGCCGGATACCGGGTGCACGGTGACGCGCACGTGTACGAGATTCTCCGCGACGCCGGCGAACTCGCGCGTGGCGCGGGCGCACAGGATGTCGTGGAGCGGTCGGTGATCGGTGCGCCCGTGGAAGCACTGACCACGCTGGCACGTGACGTCGACGCCGACCTGATCGTCGTCGGCGATGTCGGACTGAACACGACAGCGGGACGCCTGTTGGGCTCGGTGCCTGCCGACGTTGCGCGTAAGGCCAAGATCGACATCTTGATCGTGCACACCGTCGACTGACCCGGTGCCCATGTCGACGCACGACTACGCCACCTACGAGGAGTTCGGCCGAAAGTTCTTCGAGGTCGCGGTCACCGCTGACCGCGTGGCCGAGGGCTTCGGCACGATGGCCGGCGACACCTTCGAGCTCGGGCCGTTTCCCGCGGGGCCGGCCGGGATCGCGCGGGTGACGGCGCGGGTCAGCATCGAGCAACCACAGGTGACACGTAGAGACGGCGACATGATCGCGTTCGACGTTCGCATTCCGCTGGACATCGATCTGCTCATCGACCTGCGCGTGGACCGCTCCCGGTTCGAGGTGACGGGCGAGATCGCGCTGATTGCAACCGCACGCGCCGCGGAACCGCTGCTGCTGATCATCGATATCCCGAAGCCGCATCGCAAAGACATCACCGTCAACGTGACGTCCCAGACGCTGCGGGGCGAGCTCCTGCGGATCGTGGCCGATGTCGACTCGGAGATCAAGCGCGTCATCGCCAAGCAGGTGGGCCGCCGGATCGAAGCGCCCGAGGCGCAGCAGGCGAAAGTCGTCGACATCGGCAAGCGGATTGCCAGCGCCTGGACCGGAGTCTGACGGCGCCGACGGGGTACCGTGCCTGCATGACGGTGTATGCCATTGCGCAGCTTCGGTTTACGGATCGGCCCGCCTACGACAGGTATCAGAGCCGGTTCATGGGCATCTTCGCGAAGTACGCGGGAACCATCCTCGCCGCCGACGAGGCGCCCGCGGTCATCGAAGGCGACTGGGATCGCGAGAAGGTGGTCCTGATGTCGTTCCCCGACGAGTCGTCGTTCCGTGAATGGGCGAATTCACCTGAGTATCAGGAAATCTCGGTCGACCGCCGGGCCGGGTCGGATGCCGTCGTCCTGCTCGTCAAGGGAATCGGTGCGCCTTAGCGGCGGAATGCCGCTAGCTCCCGGTTGCAGCGGAGATCCGCGACTCGATGAGTCCGGCCAACTGCTGACCGACCGTGATCAGCGCGCTGCCGTCGCGGCCCGCGCGGGCGAGTAGGAGCCCGCCTTCTATTCCGGCCAGCACGGTCAGGGCCACGTCGGCGGCCTCGTCACCTGACAGCCCTGCCGCGGTCATGGCTTCGGCGATCACCTTCCGCCAGCTGGTGAAAGCTCGATCGCACACCGCGCCGATCGTCTCGGACTGGGCGGAGGTTTCGAGGGCCACCGTGGCGATCGGGCAGCCGTCCGCCCAGCCGCTGCGTTCGAGTTCGCGCGCACCGACTTTGGTCCACATGCGGACGGCGTCGGCCGGCCCGTGCTGTGACATCGCGTACCGCAGCATCTGCTCGTACTCCGCCGCCGCGCCGGTCAACGCATCGACGGCCAATTGCTCTTTGCCGCCGGGGAAGTGGTGGGCCTGCGATCCCCATGGTGCGCTGCTTTCGGCAATGACCTGACGCCATCCCGTGGCGGCAAAACCCTGACGCCGGAACAGCGTTGCGGCCGAGCGGACGATGCGATCGCGCGAATCGGAGATGCGGGGCATCGAGAAAGAATAGCTTGACAAGACAAACGTCATACTAAGACACTCGTCCTATGTCGTTGATGCAGTCTCTGACCTTGCTCGGTACCGGCTCGTTGCGGTGGGATGATGTCGCCGCCCCGGTACTCACCGGCCCCGGGGAGGCCATCGTTCGGCCGGTGGCGGTCGCGACATGCGACCTCGACACGCTCGTCCTCCGGGGCAGCTATCCCTTGCCGGGTCCGTATCCGTTGGGGCATGAAGGTGTCGCCGAGGTCATCGAAATCGGCGCCGACGTACACAGCGTGGCGATCGGGGATCTGGTCGTCGTACCGTTCCAAATCTCATGCGGCACTTGCGAACCGTGCCGACGCGGGCGCACCGGCAACTGTGCGAGCCATCCCAGGATGTCGACGTTCGGGCTGGGGCAGATGGGCGGGCTGCAGTGGGGCGGTCTGCTCGCTGATCGGGTCCGGGTTCCGCACGCCGACGCCATGCTGGTCCCCGTGCCGCCCGGCGTCGACCCCGCCGTCGTCGCCAGTGCCAGCGACAACATCCCGGACGCCTGGCGGGCCGTCGGGCCTCAACTAGCCGCTGAGCCAGGCGCGGAAGTCCTGGTGGTCGGCGGCGCGGGCGGGCCGCACTCGATCGGGCTGTATGCGGTTGGGCTCGCAGTGGCGGCGGGGGCCGGATCGGTGACCTATGTCGACACCGACCCGCAGCGGCTGTCCATCGCGGAGAAATGCAGTGCGGCGGTGGTGGACGGTGTACCGGCCCGAAAGGTCGGCAGTTTCGCGATCACGGTGGACTCCAGTAGCACCGAAGCCGGACTTCGTTGTGCGCTGAACAGCACCGCTGCCGATGGGGTGTGCACGAGTACCTCTGTGTACCTTCAGGATCCGCAGATCCCGATGTTCGCGATGTACTCGCGCTGCTGCACCCTGCACGCCGGACGTGCACACGTCCGCCCGGCGATTCCCGAGGTGCTGAAACTCGTCGCAGCCGGCGAGTTCGACCCCACGCTCGTCACCACCACCAATGCCGCGTGGGACGATGCCATCGACGCGCTGGCGGAGCCCACGATGAAAGTTGTTGTCACGCGCGATGGTTCGTACTGATCAGACCGGCGCGATGTAGTTGCTGCTGTAGAACTCCGCCGGAACTTGCGAGTGAGCCGACGGCAGGTCCACTGCCAGCCACAAGCCGGTGGTGCCGGCCGGGATGGGCGCCTGCAGTGTGACGCTGCCGCTGCCGTAGGCATCGGTGACGAGTGTCCCGGTGGTGATGCTGGGATCACCGGCCAGGCAGCCCAACGCCGCGTGTGGTGCGGGGATCACCCGCACGACGTAGCGCGCGTCGTCGGCGCCGTTCGTCACGTCGATGTGCGCGACCGCGATGTGCCCATCCGAGGTGACCTCGGCGAAGGGTCTTGCGCTCGCGCGACCCAATTGCGTAGTCACCAGTTGAAAGTCGCACGTGTGCATGTTGGCGAGCAGGAGCATCCGATGGGCAGGCGATGCGGATGCCGACGTGGCCACCGTCGTCAAGGTTGCACTCATTGCCGCTGAGATGACCACGGCTCGCGCGATCGCGGCCCGGGTAGTTGCTGCGGTGGTCACTGTGAACCTTCTTGTCCGTGCGTGAAATAGATTGACGCACTGCGTGTTCAACAGCCTATGAAGGTCAGGGGGCGGCCCGGATCGTGCTGCGGTCGGAGATCGGCCTGGTGCTTCCTACTCCCGGGGTAGGTATCGATCGCCACCCACGGCACGATGCCGGCGCTGGCGGCGTGCCTAGCTCGCCGGCGCGACGCCGTTCAGGACGAAGTCGATGACGGCACCGGCGACGTCGCGCTGCGTCTTTCCCGAGCCGACGGCGTTGTGCAACAGCGCTGTCATCATGACCGCGCCGAAGATGCTGACCGCATCGGTGTGTGGCTCCGCGACATGTTTCAGGGTGCCGTCGGCGGCACCGGCCTCGAGCACACGCGCGATGGGTTCGTAGAACGCGTCCTGGACGGCGGAGGCCAGGTCGGGGAGGCGGATGGCGCGGCCCAGGTCGCCGACCAGCGCCATGCTGGTTCCCGGCCGATTCATCGTGTGCGCAACCTGCGCGGTGATGACGGCTTTGAGTCGTTCCCGCCCGCTACCGGCGGAGTCGGCGGCAGCGGCAACGTCACGAGCCAGGTCGCCCAGTGAATCCCGCAGCAGAAAACCGAGGATGTCGTCCTTGCCGGTGAAGTAGTAGTACAGCGTGGCCTTCGGCACGCCGGATGCGGCGGCGATCTCTTCGATCTTCGTGTTTTCCAGGCCTTTGGCGGCGATCAGGTCGGCCGCGGCATAGAGCTTGCTCGCCACCGCCGCGGGCACGGCCCGTCCCGTCTGCTCAACCACGAATCGAAGTGTACGAGCAGCACGCCGGCGGAATTCTGGGACCGTGGAACTGACATCCAAACTGATATGTTGTACTCAGAGTCTAAACCACCAGTTCTAGGTGCAAGGTCGGGAGTGATCAACATGAGCAGCGTCACCGCAGACGTCGTTGTGGTCGGCTACGGAGCCGCGGGCGTGTCGGCGGCGCTCGAAGCGCGCGCTCAGGGCGCGGACGTTCTTGCCATCGACCGTTTCAACGGGGGCGGTGCCACGCAGGTGTCCGGCGGGATCATCTACGCCGGCGGTGGCACGTGGGTCCAGCGCCAGGCCGGCATCGACGACAGTGCCGACGCGATGTACACCTACCTGCACGCCGAGGTCGGCGACTCGGTGCGGCCGGAAACACTGCGGCGGTTCGTCGACGGCAGCCCCGCGATGATCGACTGGCTCACCGCACACGGCGTGCCGTTCGAAGCATCGGTGTGCCCGTACAAGACGTCGTACCCCAACAACAAGTACTACCTGTACTACTCGGGGAGCGAGAACTCCGGACACTTCCGTGCGCTCACCCCACCGGTGCAGCGCGGTCACCGGGCCAAGGGGCCGGGTGCTTCGGGCAAGAAGATCTATCACCCACTGGCGGCGTCAGCGCGCCGGGCGGGCGTGCGCACGATGTTCCACACGCGCGCCGACACACTGCTGACCGACGCTGCCGGTCGGGTCGTAGGGGTCCGGACGAACACCTTGGCGCACGCCCCGGCGTGGGTGCAGCGGCGCTACGCGATGTACGGCGCGCTCGCCGTGAAGCCGGGCATCTACTACCCGCCGCTGCGCGCGGTGATGGAGCGGCGTCTGGCCGCCATCGAGCGCCGGTACGCCCAGACGGTCGATATCCTTGCCCGCAAAGGCGTGATCCTTTGTGCCGGTGGCTATATCGCGAATCGCGAACTGATCGAGCAGCACGCTCCGGGCTATCGCGATGGCCTGCAGCTCGGCACCAGTGCGGACGACGGTAGCGGCATGCAGTTGGCTGTCGACGTCGGCGCGGCCGTGGACCGCCTGGACAACGTATCCGCGTGGCGGTTCATCACGCCGCCCAGTGCGATGCTCGGCGGGCTTGTCGTCGACGAACACGGACAGCGCTTCATCGACGAAACCCGGTACGGCGCAGCCATCGGCAACGCGATGGTGCAGGGCCACAACGGCCGGGGCTGGGTCCTCGCCGACCGCACGTTGCTCGAACAGGCGCGCAAACAGCTACCGCAGCAGGCGATCTGGTTCCAGCGCCTGCAGATGGAGGCGATGCTGCGGGCCGATCGCGTGGAGGCCGACACCATCGAGGCCGTCGCCGCCAAGGCGGGCGTCGACGCGGCGGGACTGCGCCGGACCGTCGCCGAGCACAACGAGGCGGCGGCAGCGGGGCGCCCGGATCCGATGGGCAAGCCGGCCGAATACGTCCACCCCATCGAACAGGGGCCCTACTCGCTGATCGCGATCTCGATCAAGCGCAGCCTGATCAACCCGTGCCCGATGTTCACCCTCGGCGGCCTCATCGTCGACGAAGACACCGGCGCCGTGAAAACCTCTGAGGGACAAGCGATCGACGGCCTCTTCGCAGCAGGACGCACCGCGCTCGGCATCTGCGCCAACTCCTACGTGAGCGGACTGTCGCTCGCCGACTGCGTGTTCTCCGGACGACGTGCCGGCGCGCACGTCGTCCAGCTCCCTTCCGTCAGCGCTCGCTGAGCGACAGGTCGTCGTCGTCGGACTTCTGGGCCGGCGATGGCCACTGGGCGGGAACCGGGCGCTGGCGCACGATCTGCGGCCACCAGAACCACTTGCCCAGTAGTGCCGCGATCGACGGTGTCATGAACGAGCGCACCACCAACGTGTCGAACAGCAGACCCAGGCCGATGGTCGTGCCGATCTGCCCGAGGATCACCAGTGGACTGAAGATGAACGCGGCCATCGTCGCCGAGAACACCAGACCGGCTGCCGTGACGACGCTGCCGGTGCCACCCATCGACCGGATGATGCCGGTGTTGAGGCCGGCATGCATCTCCTCTTTGAACCGGGACACCAGCAGCAGGTTGTAGTCGGCGCCGACCGCCAACAGCAGGATGATCGCGAGCGGCACCACGACCCAGTACAGATGGATGCCGAAGATGTACTGCCACACCAGAACCGACAAACCGATCGATGCGCCCAGCGACAGCACGACGGTACCGACGATGACGGCCGCGGCGACGATGCTGCGGGTCACGATCACCATGATCAGCAGGATGAGCGCGACTGCCGCCAGTGCGGAGATCAACAGGTCGTACTTGGTGCCCTCTTGAATGTCCTTGTTGGTGGAGCCGATACCTGCGATGTAAATCTTGGCGTCCGACATGGGTGTCGCCTTGAGGGCATCGAACACCGCGTCCTTGATCGCGTTGATGTGCGGGATGGCCTCGGGGTTGGCGGGGTTGCCCTGGTGCGTCACGATCATGCGCGCCGCTTTGCCGTCGGGTGACAGGAACAGCTTGAGCCCGCGCTTGAAGTCGGCGTTGTCGAAGGCCTCGGGCGGCAGGTAGAACGTGTCGTCGTTCTTGGCGTCGTCGAACGCCTTGCCCATGGCCGTCGCGTTCTTCAGGGCCTCGTCGCTCTGGGAGTTGGTGCCACCCGTGGTCGCGTAATTCGACAGCGTCAGTTCACGATTGCGTTCCTGGATGGCGATCTGCGGCGGGATCAGCGCGACCAGTTGCGGCTGCAGAGCGTCCAACTTGTCGAGGCTGGCCGTGATGTTGCCGAACTTGTCGGAAAGATCGGCGATACCGTCCAGCGAGTCGAACACCGACCGCAGCGCCGCGCACATGGGGATGTCGAAGCAGTGCGGTTCCCAGTAGAAGTAGTTCCGCAACGGTCGGAACTGGTCATCGAAATCGGCGAGCTTGTTGCGCAGATCGTTGACCGTGACGACGGTGTCGTGGAACGCCTCGACCTGCTCATGGGTCGCTGCCGCGCTCTGCTTCTGCAGCGAGAGCTGCTGCTTGAGCACGCCGATCGTATTGTCGATCTCGCCCGCCTGCTTCAGCAGATCGTTGGCCCGGTCCTTCTGGTAGCCCAGGTTCATGATCTGGCTCGCGCTGGATGCGCTGATCTGGAACGGGATGGAGCTGTGCGTGATCGGCGTGCCCAGCGGGCGCGTGATCGATTGCACCAGAGCGATTCCCGGTGTGTGCAGCACGGCCTTGGCCGCGCGCTCGAGGATCAGCATGTCCGCCGGATTCCGCATGTCGTGGTCGGCTTCGATCATCACGAGCTCGGGGTTGATGCGGGCCTCGGTGAAATGCCTTTCGGCGGCTTCCATACCGACGACGCCGGGTGCGCTGGCGGGGATGTACGGGCGGTTGTCGTAGCTGACTTCGAAGCCGGGCAGGGCGAACACCCCGATGAGCGCGATCGCGCCGGTGACCACGAGGATCGGTCCGGGCCAGCGCACGATGGCGGTACCGATCTTGCGCCAGCCGCGCGCCCGCTGGGCGACCTTGGGCTCCATCAGTCCGAAGCGGGTGGCGATCAACAAGACCGCGGGGCCCAGCGTCAGCGCGGCCGCCAATGTCACGAGAACCCCGATGGCCGCGGGGATTCCGAGGGTCTGGAAGTAGGGGAGCCGGGCGAAGCTCATGCACGCGACGGCGCCGGCGATCGTCAGGCCGGAGCCCACCATGACGTGGACCGTGCCGTGCCACATGTCGTGGTAGGCCGATATTCGGTCCATGCCCTTGCCGCGCGCCTCCTGGTAGCGGCCGACGACGAAGATGGCGTAGTCGGTGCCCGCCGCGATGGCCAGCAGGGTCAACAGGTTCGTCGCGTAAGTGGACAGACCGATGACGCCGGCATGGGCGAGAACGGCCACGACACCGCGGGCCGCCATGAGCTCGACGGCCACCGTCAGCAGGACGATCAGCATCGTCACCAGTGATCGGTAGACGAAGAGCAACATGATGCCGATGACCAGGAACGTGACACCGGTGACCTCGTTGGTGCCCGCGCTGCCGACCTCGAAGTTGTCGGTCACCAATGGCGAAGCGCCGGTGATGTAGGCCCGGATACCGGGCGGCGGCGGATCATCGGCGACGATCTTGCGCACGGCGTCCACGGAGATGTTCGACATCGCCTCGCCCTGATTGCCGCGCAGATACAGCTGCGTCAGGGCGGCCTTGCCGTCCTTGCTCTGGGAGCCGCCGGCGGTGAGCGGGTCACCCCAGAAGTCCTGGACGTGTTCGACGTGCTCTTTGTCGGCCTGGAGCCGCTTCACCAAGCCGTCGTAGTAGTTGTGTGCCTCGGGCCCGAGCGGCTGGTCGCCCTCGATGACGAGCATTGCCGCACTGTCGGAATCGAATTCGTGGAAGACCTCGCCGATGTGCCGCATCGCGAGAATGCCCGGCGCATCGGCTGCGTTCTGCCCGACCGAGCGTTCCCAGCCGACCACCTCGAGCTGCGGTGCGATGGTGTTGGAGCCGGCGGCGATGACGATCCAGATCAGCAGGATCGGTAGGGACAGCTTGCGGATGAGGCGGGCGGGCAGGGAGCCCTCGACGGCGGGATCGGTCCGGTGCTCGCTCATGCGGTCTTGTCCAGGCACGAGATGTATCCGTTCACGTGGTTCGTGGACCTTTCGTCCTTGACGATGCCGTTGACGGTGATGCGGCACCCGATGGTGCTGCCGTCACCCTGGGCGCGCAGGTCGGCGTACATGGTCGGGTCGTCGGTCGTCAGCTCCTGCGACCACGGCAGGGTGACGTTCTCGACGCGCTGCGGCTGCGCATTGATGTCCAGAAAGTTGATGGTGGCCACGGATCCGGGCGTGCCGAATACCTCGAACAGCACCTTTTTCGGGTTGTAGCCCGTGTTCTCCAGGGCTTCTGATCCGGGCCGCGATATCTCGTTGTCGGAGCCGAAGATGCCCCGCAATCGGTCGACACTGAATGCGACCAAGGCGACCACGACAATCGCCACGATGGCGATCCACTGCCGGCGTGCCAACTTGCTCACCGAAAACTTGCTCAAGCCACAGCCTTTCGACGCCCCCGATGACGAAGAGCCGCAGCGATCTCGTCAAATCGTCCCGTAACGGAGAACGGTACGGTACCGTACGCGCGATCGCAACCGGGTTGACATATGAGCAAAACCCTGCGCTCAATGCCTTAACGAGGTGCAACACCGTGGTGTAACTCTGGTATTCCATCTGTGTGCGATCAGGAAGAGGTGTGGCGATGTCGGGCGACATGTGCGATGCCTCGAGCTGCCCGTGGAGTGAGCGCGAAGCCGAACTGCTGGCGATCACGCTGGAGTTGTTGCAGGAGCACGGGTATGACCGGCTGAGCGTCGAAGCGGTGGCGACCAGGGCCAAGGCCAGCAAGGCGACGATGTACCGGCGCTGGCCCTCGAAGGCCGATCTGGTGTTGGCCGCCTTCATCGAAGGCACCCGGAACTCGGCGGTGCCGCCGCACACCGGCTCGCTCCGTGGAGATCTCCTCGAGATCGGCCGGTCCGTCTGCGAGCAGGCTCAGGTACATACCCGGACCATGCGGGCTGTGCTCAACGAGATGTCACACAGCCCCGGCCTCCAGTCGGTCATGCAGGAGAAGTTCGTCCTACAGCGCAAGTTGGTGATCGACGGTGTCCTGGCCGACGCTGTCGAACGCGGCGAGATCGACGCCGCAGCCATCGACGAGGAGATCTTCGACGTACTGCCCGGATACCTGGTGTTCCGGGCGCTCGTCTCCGATCGGCCACCCACCGAAGAGACGGTGCGCATCATGGTCGACGATGTGCTGCTGCCCAGCCTCACCCGCCACCGGCCGAAGTAGGCCGGCAGGCCCGTCGTGGTCAGCGTCCGGACGCCCGGTCACCGACCAGCGTCATGACGGTGCTCGTGGCGGTGGCGACGGTCTTGCCGTCACTCTGGCGCACGATGTCGCAGTGGTAGTGCGTGATCGTCTTGCCCGAGTGCGTTGGGACGGCGCGGGCGGTCAGCGTGTCACTCCACACCGGACGCAAAAACACCGCGCGTAGGTCGATGCTCGTGAACGACTCAGCCGGTCGCATGAGCGTGGAGTGCGCCGTCCCGATCGCCGCGTCGGCGAGCTCGACGAGGAACCCGCCGTGCACCGTCCCCTGTTGATTGCCGTGCCGGTCCGCGTCGACCTTGACGGTCACAGACGCAGTGCCGGAACCGATTTCGGTGATATCGAAGTCGAGCAGCTGCGAGATCGCCGTTGGATATCTCATATGAGTACGGTCGTCCGGCTGCGAGGTGCCCGCCAGGCGCCGCTGCAGGAACTCCAGCACGGGCAGCTGGTCGGCTTCGGTATCGGGCATCTGTTTCTCCTCGGGGTTGCAGCCGGGAGTGGCTGACACCCGAACCTACGATCCTTAAACTGATGCAATCAACAGATTGTCATAGGGATAAGGACCGCGGTGCGGACGGAGCGCTACAAGATCGTCGCCGATGAGATCGCTGCCGCCATCCGTGCCGGTGACCTGCCGGCGGGAACGCGACTGCCGACCCATCGTGAGTTGGCACTGGAGCGCGGGATCGCGCTGCCCACCGCCACCAAGGTGTACCGCGAACTCACGGCGGCGGGCCTTGTGGTGGGGGAGCCCGGAAGAGGTACGTACGTAAGGGATCTCAGTGGCTTCGCGGGCCTGGAGCCGCTGCGGTTGCCGGCCGGCGCGCGCGTCGCAGACCTGTCCTTCAACCAGCCTCTCGCGACCGAGCAGTCGGAGCAGCTCCGTCATGCGCTCCGCGACCTGGCGGCCGAAGGTGACCTGGGGGCGCTGCTGCTCCAGCAGCCGCCGGGTGGCCGTACTGTCGATGCTGCCGCCGTGGCCACCCATCTGCTCGATCGCGGAATCGATGTCCCGCCGGGCAATGTGCTCTTGACCGCCGGTGCGCAACACGCACTCGACGTCGTCCTCACCGCGGTGACCGACCCGGGGTCGACGCTGGCCGCCGATGCGGTCACGTACCCGGGGCTCAAGCTGCTCGCCGACAGCCGCCGTCTGGATCTGGCGGCAGTGCGGTGCGGGCCGGACGGCACGGACCTCGAGTCGCTCGACCGGCTCGCTCGGCGGCGCAAGATCGCCGTTCTGTACGTGGTGCCGACCGTGCACAACCCACTCGGGTTCGTCCTGGATTCGGCTGCGCGACAACACATCGCCGCATTGGCCCGCCGGTACGACTTCGCCATCATCGAGGATGCCACCTATGCGTTCCTGGCGTCTGGCGCGCCCGCACCCATCCAGACGCTGGCGCCGGAACGGACCTTCTACGTGGGGAGCTTCTCGAAGAATCTCGCTACAGGTCTGCGCGCCGGGTATCTGGTGGCACCGGCCGCGGACCGCAGCCGGCTGGTCCGGGCGCTGCGAGCCACGAGCTGGGGAACCAGTTCTCTCGCAACGGCTCTCGTCACCCGCTGGATTCGCGACGGTACCGTGTCGCGGCTCGAGAAGGCCCGGCGTGAAGACGCGCGGGAACGGCAGGCCATCGCGCGACGCGCCTTCGAAGGCTTCCACTATCAGGCTCATCCGGCGTCGTACTCGGGCTGGCTCCAGCTGCCCGCCGAGATCCGCAGCGATCAGGCCGCACACCGCCTGGCTCAGACCGGCATCCTCGTCTCGACCGGCGACGCGTTCGCGATCGGAGGTACCGCACCCAACGCCATCCGGATCGCGCTTGCGAACCCGAAAATCCAGGAGCTCGCCGGCCTGCTCGACCGCTGCCGCAGCGCGCTGGCCATCACCTGAGCCGGTCGCCGATCCACACGCCAAGCGCGGCCAGTGCGAACACGGCACCCACCACGCTCGTGCCGCTCCATCCGGTGTGTGCGTACGCGACGGTGGCGGCGATGGCGCCGAGACCCGTACCGATCGAGTAATAGACCATGTAGCCGCCGATGAGGCTGGTGGTCGCTGTCGGATCGGACTCCACGATGATGTGCTGGTTGATGACGTGCAGTGCCTCGCCCGCGAAATCGAGTGCAATCAAACCGATTCCGAGCAGTAGCAGCGAGCTCGGGGCCTGGGCGATGGCAAGCCACGAGGCGAGGAACACGACGAGCATCCCGCCGGTGGCGAGCTGGGCGTGACCCGCGTCGGCCCACCGGCCCGCACCCGATGCACCGAGTGCCCCGGCGGCGCCGACGATGCCGAACAGTCCGATCTGTGTCGTGGTCAGGTGCCACGGCTGCGCGGCGAGCGGAAGTGCCATCGATCCCCATGCGGCGCCGAAGCTGGCGAACATCAGTCCGCCGATGAGACTTCGCACCCGAAATGCTCTGTCGCTCCGGCTGAGGGCGACGACGGAGGTGATCGCCCGACGGTAGGGCGCTGCGACTTTCTCAACGGTGTCGCGAGGGAGCGTCGCGGCCAGCCAACCGCTGACCGCCACCATGGCAAGTGCCGCCACGACGAACACCGCGCGCCAGCCCCACAAGCCGGCGATGGCTCCGGAAACGGTGCGGGCCAACAGGATTCCGAGTACCACACCCGTCGTGACGGCGCCGACGGTGCGCCCGCGCCGGTCGGGCGGGCTGGTCGTCGCGGCGAACGCGGTGATCACCTGGACAACCGTCGAGGCCGCGCCGAAGAGAGCGCAGAACGCGAGGAACGTCCACGCCGACGGCGCGACAGCGGCCCCGAGAAGTCCCAGCGCGGTCACCGCGAGTTGCACGAGGATGATGCGGCGCCGGTCGAAGCGATCGCCCAGCGGCACCACCAGGATCAGCCCGAGGAGGTAGCCACCCTGCGTCGCCGTTGTGACCCAGCCCAACTGAGCCGCGCTCATGTGCAGCTGCAAGCCGAGGTCGTCCAGAAGTGGTTGAGCGTAATAGACATTGGCCACGGCCGCGCCACTGACGAAGGCCAGTAGCAGGGCCATCCCGGTGCCGATGGTCTGGATCTGCCGGGTATCGGTTTCGGTCGTGCACGACATTCGATGGGCCGTCCCTCTGGAGCATCCGAGAAAGTGGTACTAGATTGCAACCAAACCATAGGCAATGTGGTTGCAAATTGCAACCACATGAATCTGAGGGGTGTCATGAGCAGTCGACTGGCTCGATCGACCTGTCCGGTATCGCGCACCGTCGACATCGTCGGCGACAAGTGGACGTTGATGATCCTTCGCGATGCCTTCGAAGGATTATCGCGGTTCTCGCAGTTCCAGCGCAGCCTCGGCGTCGCGAAGAACATCCTGTCGGGACGTCTGCAGCACCTGGTCGAAGCCGGAGTGATGGAGTCGCGTCCCGACGCGGGTGGCTCGTCCTATCGAGAATATGTACTCACGCCCAAGGGGGAGAAGCTCTTTCACCTCATGGTCGCGCTGCGGGAATGGGGTGCGGACAACGCGTTCACCGATGATGAACCGCGCACGGCGTACGTCGACTCGCGTACCGGTGTGGCATTGCCGAGATTGCAGTATCAATCGCCCGGGGGCGACGAGATCAAGCCCGAGCACACCCGGCCCGTGCGGCCCGACGGTTGGGTCGCCCCGTGACGACGACGGTCGGCGGCAGCGCCTCCATCGGCTCGGCAATGGTTGCCATACAGTCGAATTGATATCCGCCGGCCTGTTCGAGCAATTCGTCACGCTGGCTGGGCGTCAGCGTCAGGAGTGCCGTGGTGAGTTCGCGGACACTCTTGTCGTGGACAACATCGAGCCAGTCCAGTTCGGCGTCGAGCGCACGCGCATAACTGGTATCGGGGTCGAAGTACTCGACCTCGACGCCGAAGAACTCTGCCAACATCACCGCGGTGCGCGGGGACGGGTACCTCCGGATACCCGAGCGCAGTTGCGACAGGTAGGGAGCGGACAGCCGGTGCCCGCGTCGGTCGAGCGCTTCGGTGACCTCGAAGTTGCGATACGGCCCCCGGCCGGGAGCCCAGATGGTGTCGAACAATCGATTGAGACGTGCCGCGAAAGTTGCTGTGTCCACTGAATATTGGCGACGATTCTTGCTGGCCATCGAGTTCCCCCTCGAATCAAGCTGCAGTGCAGTGACTTACGGTGACTCAGTTGATGCCGGCCTGGTCGTGGTGCCGGCGTGACCTGATGCTGACCGCCCGGGGGTGCGGTTCCTGGGCCAGATGCCACAGGGCGTTGTTCGGGCGCGAGCCCGTCGCACGAACATTAGCTCACATTTCTGTGAATGCAATGTCAGCTAATGTTTGCGAAGAGTTGACGCGCCGGTAGGTTCGTGGAATTCTCGTGACATCAGTTGAGTGCCAGTAAAGCCGGGGGGCTTGGGGCCGGTCTTCTCAAGGGGGATGCAGTGTTTCGTGTTCTGCCGCGGGTGTCGCGGAGTGTCGTGTCGACCTTGGCGCTGCTCACATCGCCGTAGTGGCGATTGTGAGGGTGTCACGTTCGGTGGTTGCTGGTCTGGTGCCGCCGCGGGATTGACCGCGTTGGCCGGGGCCGTGCCATGAGCCGCACACCCTGCTGCTTCACGACGTCACGGAGACGCCGTGCACGATATGGAGACTTGAATGAATTCTGTTGGAAAGCAGGGGTGCCCACAGCACGACTGCACAGAATGGACCGGAGAGACCGCAGAGGTTCTGGCGCTGCTGCGCGGTTCACCGCTGGCGAACCAGCCGCGCCCGGTGGCGCGCAACTCCGCGCACATCCCGGGCATGATCTGTCAGCCACCGCGTCCCGTGCGGGTGGCGTATTGGTGGGCCAATGCACTCCAGGCGCAAGGCTGGCGCCTGCGCGCGCTGGGGGAACCGCTCGCCGGTGGCGGGTTCCTCGCCGAGATCGGTCTGACCGGCGAGGACTCGGTGTGGGTGGTGTTCCCCCGGAACATGCCCGACGACGGCACCGAAGCGTCGGCGTTGGCAAACTACCTGCAGCGACTGACCTTTGATCAGCGGAACTACCTGCGCCGGCTTGTCGCCTGTGCGCCCGGCGTAGAAGTGTCCCGGCGACCGAATGGATCGTCGGCACCTTCGTGATTTCCGGTGCGGTGGCGAATACGGAACGAATGTGTTGTGGGGGATTTGCGGTGTTGACACCGAGAGTGAAAGACGAGTTGGCCAGCACCGTCGTGCACCTGCCGAGTGCGCGCAAAGCCGAGGTGACCGCACTGCTCCAGTTCGCGGGCGGACTCCGCGTGGCCAACGGGCGCGTCGTGATCGACGCTGACGTGGACCGCGAATCCGTTGCCAACCGCGTGTGCCGGGACCTCAAAGACCTGTGTGGGTCTTCGGCGGAAGTACGCGTGCTGCCGAGCGTCGCTTCGCGGCGTCGCTACCTGGTGCATATCACCCACCAGGCGGAAGACGTGGCCCGATGGACCGGGCTCATCGACCGCTGGGGACGGCCGGTCCGGGGGATGCCCGCGCAGATCGTCGGCGGTAGCCGGGCCGAAGCCGAAGCCGTGTGGCGCGGCGCCTTTCTCGCCCGCGGATCGTTGGCGCTGGCCGGCCGCGCCCGTGGGCTGGAGGTGGAATGCCCGGGGATGGAGGCTGCCCTGGCGCTGACAGGGGCTGCCCGACGGCTCGGCGTGCAGGTGAAGGCACGACAGCTGCGGGGCGCTGATCGGGTCACGGTGCGCGACGCGGACACCATCTCCGCATTGCTGAATCTCATTGGCGCCCAACAGACTCATGTCGTCTGGCAGTCGTACCGCGACCGTACCGGCACCGCCACCGCAGGTGCGGCACTGGTGGACTCCAACCAGCGCCGTGCGCAGCAGTCGGCGATGACGACGGCCGTGCGGGCGCAACGAGCGCTGGAAATCCTCGGCGACAAGGCACCTGACCATTTCGTCGAGATCGCTCGGTTGCGAATCCAGCATCCTGACCTGTCGTTGGAGGATCTCGGTCGCCTCGCTGAGCCTCCGTTGACGAAGCATGCAGCCGCCGGCCGGCTACGGCGGGTGTTGGGAATGGCTGACCGCGAAGCCCAGCGCGCCGGCATCGCCGACACCAGTACGGACCTCGCCGCGGGCTGACCTGAACGGCGCCGCGGTCACCCCAGCGGGTCACCCTCGACGACGTCGGTGATGGTCACGTCGATAGGTCCGGACGGACCGCTGCCGTCCTGGTCGAGGTCGTCGAGGATCGTTCGGATGGTGTCCAGCACCAAGCGCCGGATGTCGTCGCCGAGGTCGCGAAGTTGGGTTCCGTAGCTGCCGGTGACGTCGATGTCGATGGCGCGCAGCACGGCACCGTCCAGGGTGAAGGCGATTCGGGTCGGCTGGCACACGAAGCTGCGACGCAACTCGCGGGCCAGCAGGCTGCGCAGCGCGTGATCGGTGATGTACACGACGCCGTCACCGGTATCGCGTGACGCGCGGACGGGCCAACCGACGCGCGGCGCAGCATGCACCGCCGCGCGCACTCTGTCGCTGATGGCGTCCCAGCCGGGTTCGGGCACAGTTCTCAGGTATGAAGCCGCGCTGTGCAGGAAGGGATCAGGCTCAGTCACTGCCACCTCCTCAACAGAACTCGCAAAGTCTTCACAGCCCGCAGGTGGTGACCGCGCACGGCGTCGGGACTGAGCTGTAGCACCTCGCCGATCTCAGGGAACGTCATTTGCTCGACCTCCCGCATCATCCAGACCGCACGCTGGCGGACCGGCAGTTCGCCGAGTGCCAGCTCGAGGGCATCCAGGAAGGCGGCATTGGATGCCGCGGTGAAAGGGTCCGCGGACGTGTCGGGTCCTGCCAGCGGTTCCAGTACCCAATCCTCAACCGGTCGTGCACGTTTGAGCCGGTGCGTGTCGGCGATCTTTCGGTAGCAGATCGCGAACAGCCACGTCCGCAGTGACGAGCTTCCGCGGAACGAGCCGATCTGCTGCCACGCGGCAACGAAGGTGTCCTGCACGACATCCGGGACGTCGGCCTCGGAAGCGAGCATTCGCCGCGCGTAGCGGTAGAGCACTGGTCCGTAGCGGTTGACGATGGTGTCGAACGCTTCGCGATCGCCGACCACCGCCGAGGCGCGCAAGGCCTCGTCGTCAGCGTCGCGTAGGTCGCCACCGGTTGGCGCTGTCACCACACTCCGCTCTCAACTACGCTTCACCGCTCGTGAAATATAGGCATTCGTACCAGAATTGAATGCCCAACGGGCTGTGTGAGACAAGTTCGGCTGAGTAGATTTGCGATGTGTCCTGAATCACTCAAATGGGACGTTCGGTTCGAGTTCTGAGTAACGACTACCCAATAACGACGTCGAAAGGGGAGCGGTGATGACCAGCGCACAGGCCGACACGGAGCCGTCCGGCAAAGAAGTCAGCCCGTACCAGGGTTCACCGTTGGTGAGCACGCAGGGCAAGACGACCATTGCGGACGTGGTGGTCTCCAAGATCGCCGGGATCGCGACCCGCGAGGTCAGCGGCGTGTACGACCTGGGCGGCGGGGCGTCGCGGGTGGTCGGCGCGATCCGCGAACGGATCCCCGGCGCGAGCGTCAACCAGAGCCAGGGCGTATCGGTCGAGATCGGCGAGAAGCAGGCGGCGGTCGACATCGACATCGTCGCCGAGTACGGCGTGGCGATCGCCGACCTCGCTGCAGGTATCCGCCGCAACGTCATCGCCGCGGTCGAACGCATGACGGGCCTCGAGGTGACCGAGGTCAACATCACCGTCCACGACGTGCACCTGGACGGTGACAGCGGCGACGACGCCGACGCCGCGCCCGCCCGTGTCCAGTGATGCCCCGACGGGGGATGCGGTTGTCGAGGACCCGGCCGAACGCATCGCTGCGGCGGTGATCGCCGTGGCGGGCGTGGCCGGTTTGCACGCGGGCATGTTCGGCGAGGTGGCGACCTACCTGCCGGGACGTCGGGTATCCGGCGTCCGGATTGGGGCCGACCGGGTCGACGTCCACGTCAGTCTGGTCCTCGGCGTGCCGGTGCGGCCGACCGCAACCGCGATCCAGCGGGCCGTCGCCGAGTTGATCGAACTACCTGTCGACGTCACGATCGAAGATCTCGTGCCGGTGACACCAACGCCTGGTCGGGGGTTGCTGTAGACCGCCGTGGTGCGGCGGCGCGACGAGGGGCGCGCCGCCTCACCACGGGCCACGAATTCCTAAGTGCCAGTACTACTTCGTAACGCGGAAGGTTCACATCATGACCTCATCGACGCTGGGTCTGGTCGCCGGTCTGCTACTCGGCATCGCTGCGGCCGCCGGCGGGCTCGGTGGATTTCTCATCGCGTTGCTTCTCGGCGTGGCGGGCTATCTGATCGGCGCACACCGCGACGGCGAACTCGATCTCGCCTCCCTGTTGCAGAGGCGCGACCGTGACTGAGCCAGAGGTCGTCGAAAACGTTGCGGCGCTGGCTGACTCCGAGGACGACGGTGCCACTCGCGGCAGCCTGACCGTCCGCGAGAAGGTCGCGCAGCGGCTTGCCGTCCGCGCCGCACTCGACACTCCCGACGTGCTGCCGTTCCCGGAAGGACGCGCCAAGATCCCGGGCCGGTCTCTGCCGCAAGCGCAGCTGACGGTCACCGGCGACCGCGTCACGGCCCATCTCAAAGTGACCGTGGCGTGGCCGGCGCCGGCGGTGGACGTCGGGCGTGCGGTACAGCGCAATGTCGCGCAGACCTTGTCGAGCATGGGCGGACTGCAGGTGGACCGCGTCGACGTCACCGTAGAGCAGCTGAGCACCGTCACCAAGGACACGAAGAGGACCCGTTGATGACTGCCGACAACGTCGCACTTCCCGCACCCGGCCGGTCCCCGGCCGCCGTGGCCACCGCCCGATATGTTGCGGTGGCGCTGGCACTGGTCGTCATGTTCGTCGGTGTCGTGTCCCTGCGTGAGGCAGGTGTCGTGTTGGGCTGGGTCGGCGGGACGCCGTGGATCGGCACGGCCATCGCAGCACTCAACGGCCTGCGGAGTCAGTGGTGGATGGTGCCCGCCGGTGTCGGCGCACTGCTGCTCGGCCTCTGGCTGGTGTTCGTCGCGCTGCGGCCCCGACGCAAGACCGTCGTCGCCGTCGACGCGGCGGGGTCGGTGTGGATGCGCCCGCGCGACGTGGCCCGGCTGGCAACCCACGCGGCGTCGTGTGTACCCGGCGTGGAGGTGCTGAACTCCGCGGCCACTCGCCGCAAGGTCACCATGTATGTCGGAATCACCGGCATCGAGTCCGACACCGCGGCGAAGGGTGCGGTCGCCGCCGCCGTGGGCAGCGCGACCGAAATTCTCATCCCCACACCGAAAATCGTCGTGCGCATCGGCACGAGCGGGGCTGCATGAGCCTGCTGCCGACCGACCTCGTGGATCGCGCGGCGACACTGGTCGCCGGGATCGTCGTGGCATCCCTGGGTGCCGCGGCGGCACTGTGGCCGACGCACGTGGTGCATGCGGCTCCGGAACAGATCAGTACGGGGCCGGTCGCGCGGGCGACCTCTTCGACGTGGTGGCCGTGGGAACTGGCGGGAGCGGGCGCGCTGCTGGTGATACTGGGGCTGGTCTGGCTCATCGCCCATGTGCCGGTCCGCAAGGCGCAGGTCCTGCGCGTTCCCGGCACGAGTGACCCGGGATTCATCACCGTGAACCTCGATGGCGTCGCCACGGCGGCCGCCGCCGCGTTGGCGCAGGAATCGAATGTGCAGTCCGCCAAGGGCAAGACGATTGCCGACCGCGGCACCGCGACCGTCGAATTGACCGTCACCACGGCGCACCCGGCCGGCCTGGCCGATGTCGTGTCCGCTATCGACACCACGCTTGCCGACATCGCCCGCGTCACCGGAGGCACCGGCGATACCGTGGCGGCACGCGCGGTCCTACAGATCGCCAAAACCAAACGCTCCGGGTGAGTCCGCCGGCCGGCGAACTCACCCGTGTCTGTCCATCTCAGCAAACTTGGACAGCGTCGACATAGTTTTGCCAACGGAAGCCATCACCGTCCCGGCCGACAAACAGAGGGCCGTGCGCGGGGAAGTGGGCCGTAACCAGGCCCAGCCCTTCGTTCGCGCTGCGCTCGAGGATGGCGCGGCGCGTGCCGATCGCCTGCTGTGGGTCGTGGTCGGCGAAGAACACGAGCTCGGGATACAGCGCCTGCACGGGGTGGTGCAGTGCGTCGCCCACGATGAGTAGACCGCCTCCGGGACTGGCGATCTCGACCGCTAGATGTCCGGGCGTGTGCCCTGCCGCGTCGACCGCGCGGATCTGTGTGGCCCCGCTCGAATGGATGACGTCACGCGGGCTGACGCCGCGGTGTGCGCCGCTCTCCAGTATGGGCAGCACGCTGTCCTGGTAGACCCAGCCCGCGTCGCTTCGCCATTGCCCCACCGGGGCCGACTTCCACTGTGCTCGAAGGTATTCGAGCTCGGCATCGTGAAACCAGTAGGTGGCATTCGGGAAGGTCGGCGCCCATACGCCGTCGATCAGACGGGTGTTCCATCCGCAGTGGTCCAGGTGCAGGTGGGTATTGATGACGATGTCGACATCGGCCGGTTCGAACCCTGCCCGCGCAAGGCGGTTCAGATAGTCGGTGTCGAGCATATGAAGATCCGCGAAGTACGGTCGGTTCTTGTGGTTGCCGGAGCAGGTGTCAATGACGATCACGCTGCCGTCGATCTCGATGACGTAGTTGTGGATCGCGAACAGCATCGTGCCGGCGTCGTCGGTGAGGGCCGACGGTGCGAACAGTTGCTGCGCGGCATCCAGCTGTGCGTCGCTGATCGCGGGGTACCAGAGCCGGGGCGCGATTGGCCAGACATCCAACTCCGTGAGCTGCGTGACGGTCGCGTTCCCGACGCAAAACGTGTGCACGGGGGTGGGCAACGCTGTTGACCCCGTATCTATTCCGGCTACATCCAAACGCGGGACGTCAGGCCGATGGTGACGTTTGGGACAACCGATCAGCGGGAATAGGGGAAATCAGCTGATGCCGTCGGCGCGTCACTCAGTGTGAGGAATCGAGATGGTCCACGAACTGGTATTGGCCGTACAGAGCCAGCCCGAAGCAGCCGGATTCATCCTGCGGGGTATCAAGGGAATCTTCGTCGCCATCGGCAGCGTCATTGCCGCGATCATCTGCGCGGTGATCGCCGGCACGAAGGGCCGCAGCGCCCTCGGTTGGGGGATTCTGGGGTTGTTCTTCTCGATCCTGACGCTCATCGTCGTGATCGTCATCCCCTCCAAGAAGTCTTGAGCCAACTGAGATTAGGAGCAACGATGTCTGTTCGACGAATGCTTTTGCTCGCGGGTGCCATCTTGCTGTTGGCCGGCGTGATAGGGCTCTTGGTGCCCGTTTCTGCCTCGTCCAATGACGGCAAGGAAATCGGTTGCGGCAGCGCACTGTTCCAGGATCTCGACCAAGCCCGCTCGGCGAATGCGTCGAGCATCGCGGGCGTACCGATCCTCAATGAGATTGTCCCGCATACCGATTACGTGGCGCTGTGTGAATCTGCGCTGTCCGGTCGCCGGACCTGGGCCATCCCAGTCGCGATCGTCGGGATCGTCGTCGCGGCGTCGGCCGCCGTGGTCCGGCGCCGAACTGACGCAAGCGCGCCGTTGTCCTGATCCAGGGGACCTCGCCGCCTAAGACATCCTTCCGATGCCGTATCTGGTCATGGATGTCGGCGCCTCCATCGCGCCCTACAACCACATCGGCCTGAACTCACCACTGGTGGTCGACTACGTGTGGGGGCGTCAGCTGGGGGAGCGCACGATCAACCCGTGACGGCACATCAGGTAAACAACCGTGGAGCAGAGTTTGGTGTGCAGAATCAGGGGTATCTGCTGCCACGATGCTGCCGGACGAAAGGGATTGCGCCATGCCTACCAACCCGAAACCGCTGTCCCGAGCTCGCCTGACCGTCTACGTCGGCGCAGTGGCGCTGGCGGTGACCGGCCTTGCCGCGTGTGGCGACAAAGCCTCGAACGACAAGTCGACGACATCGGTCACCACGACGACGTCGACCACCGAAACATCCACGACCACAATATTTCCGACGTCGGTTGCGCCGACCGTGAGTTCGTCGGGGCCGGTCACAGAAACGCCCGCGCCGCAGATGCCTGCGACGGAGACCGGTCGGCCGATGGTCCCGGCGCCACCGGCCATGCCCGCACCGCCGATGGTCCCGGCGCCACCGGCCATTCCTGCGCCACCGGCGATACCGTCGCCGCCGCCTATTCCGTCACCGCCCCCGATCCCGATGCCCTGACATCAGATCCGGCTGAGCCTGATCAGCTGGACCCGCGGCCGGCAAGTACGAGGAAGTTGGCTGCGGCGGCGAGGCAGACCGTCACGGCCAGGAGCGCCACCGTCAGAGTCGATGCAGCAGAGATGGCGCCGACGAGAAGTGGTGCCGCGAAAGCGCCCAGCAGGCGGCTGATCTCGGCGATGCCGACCACCTGGCCGAGCCGCTCGGGAGGATTTCTCCGGGCCAGGTAGGTGAACCCGAGTGGTGCAATCACGCCCGCGCCGGCACCGACCAGCACGCCGGCACCCACCAGGCCGGCGACAGTCGGAGCCAGTGACGCCGAGGCGAAACCTAGTGCCACCAACAGCAGTCCGATGCCGATCCCGGTGTGGTCGGCCAATCGTCCGGCATCGCGGATACGGCGCACGGGTCGCTGTACCAATGCGGCGACCGCAACCAGACTGGAGACGAGTGCACCGGAGGCCAACGGCCCGAGGCCCTGTTGAGTGGCCAGGACAGGCAAGAACCCGAGGCTGACGGACACCGCCGCCGCGCCCGCAGCGAGGGCCAGAGCCGGCCGCACACCTGATGTCGTGAACAGAGCCCGGACGAGATCCGTCGTCGACTCACTCGTCGGGGCCGCGGCATCAATCGTCGGCACGGCCATCGCTGCCCATGCCGTCAGCACGGCGGCAAGGACGGCGAGCAGCAGGAACAGTGCCGAATGCCCGCCAGCGCCAACCAAAATGCCGCCGAGCAGGGGGCCCAGCGCGTAACCCGCCGCTTTCCAGGTGCGGTACCCACCGAAGGAGTGGCTCGTGCCGGCGGGGGACAACCGGGTCAGCACCGCATCGGCACCAAGTCCGACAGCCGCGGCGGCTGCCCCTTGGCCGAGTCGCGCCAGTCCCACGCCGAACGCGTCCTCCGCAATGACGAACGCCCCCGATGCCACTACCGAGGTGACCAACCCGGTCAGCAGCACTCCCCGTGGCCCCATAATGGCGGAGAGTGCACGGATGAGCGGTTTGAGCAGCAGTTCGGCCGCAGGATAGAGCGCGAGCAGGAGCCCCAACGTGAGCAATGTCCCATGGCTGATCCGCAGATAGCTCGCCAAATTTGCCGCGATGCTGGTGGCGCTCAACGCAATTGCGAATCCGGCGCCATAGACCGCCAGCAGGCCCGAGCGGGGTACACCATCCGGTTCTCCGGGCGATGTACTCATCGCGGCTTCCGCGGTGACTTGATCGCCTGCGCTGCGGAGTAATTACATCTGGTGCAGTGCTCGATACACCCGTGCGGCGTAGTCGGCCAAGTGGCCCGCGCACCGTTCAAGCCGTAGGTGGGCCTCTGCGGCGACTGGCGCGCCAAAGACGTCGCGCGCCTTGATGTCTCGGTGCGACCGACGCAGCCGCTCGAGCCGCTCTTGCTGGTCGACCAGCGCTGTGATGGTGAGTTCACCGTTGGCGATTGCCGTGTCGATCTGGGCGTCGAACTCTGCGCATCCAGAAAGGAAGCCAGTCCATTCGTTGGCTCGTTCAGCGGTGAACATGTCTTGCAGTCGCGCCGATTCCGATCTGTCACGACCGGCCGCGCTGAGCGTCAACACTTCGCCGCCGCCGCGATGCGCCAACTGGACCACTCGTGCGACACCGTCGGCGAAGACCGGAACGTCGGGCATCGCCCACACACCCTGCCCGATCTGTAATGCGCCACCCCGCCGCAGCTCGCGCCACGTCGCCACCCGATGCCGAGAGGGCACTGCAGGTATCCGCACCACCAAAATCAGCCACCGCACGAAGCGTCACGCTCGCAATCACAAACAAGAATGTAACGGATGTTTCTTTTGGCGGTGCCCAACAGGCGATTTCGGTCGTTCACCTGCGCAAAGCGTGCCGCGCGCCGGATCATGGCGGACCCATGTTCATGTCCGGCCGCACCTCGGTCTCAGTAGGCGCCGTCACCGGCGAGGACGGTACGGACGGTCTTGCCGACGATGAGGAGGTCCTGGAGCAGCGACCAGTTCTCGACGTAGGTCAGGTCGAGGCGGATGGCGTCGTCAGGTTTGAGGTCGGAGCGTCCGCTGATTTGCCAGAGGCCGGTGAGGCCGGGTTTGACGGCCAGGCGTCGGCTGACGAGGTCGTCGTAGGTGTCGACTTCGCGGCGCACTTGGGGGCGGGGTCCGACGACGCTCATGTGTCCGGTGAGGACGTTGAAGAACTGGGGGAGTTCGTCGATGGAGTACTTGCGGATGATCTTGCCGATGGGGGTGACGCGCGGGTCGTCCTTCATCTTGAAGAACAGGGCGTTGCCACCGTTGGCGGCGATCATGTCGGCTTGGCGGGTGTCGGCGTCTTGGTACATGCTGCGAAACTTGGTCATGCGGAACGGTTTTCCGTCCAGGCCGATGCGTTCGGACTGGTAGAAGATCGGCCCGGCGCTGGTGAGCTTGACCGCCAGTGCCGTCACGATCATCACCGGCGCAATGGCCGCCAGCGCTGCCGCGGCAAAGAAGACATCAAAAGTTCGTTTGATCAGTGAATTCGAGCGGCTGTATTGGGGTTTGGCGATCTCGAAGACCGCCATGCCTGCGACGGGGCGGCTGGTGAGGCGTTGGTCGGCGATGTCGATGAGGCCGGGGGCGACCATCAGATCGACTCCGTGTTCTTCCAGTTCCCACATGAGCCGTCGGATGTCGGTGGGGCTCAGGTGATGGGTCGCAGCCAGAGCGACGGTATCCACCCCTGTGCGCTGAACGGCGGCGAGGATGGCTTCGTCGGTGCCGACGATCGGGATGTCGCGGCCGGCGATGGTGATGACTTCTTTGGCGTGCGTGGGTCCCATCGGGGTGCAGAACCCGGCGACGTAGTACCCCGCCCACGGGTCTTTGGCGAACTCGGTGGCGATGTCCGTCGCAGCACTGGTGGCACCGACAACCAGGAGACGGCTCTGGTCGTCGCCCGAAAGACGCTTCCGGGCGACGACGCGGCGCCAGATCCAGCGGGTGGTGATCAGGCCGACCAGGCCCGTGGGCAGGGCGATGGCGAGGTAGCCGCGCGAGATGTCGAAGTGGAACAACGTCGAGGCGATGGCGATGAGGCCGAACAGCTGCAACGTGGCCGCGGCGAGGGTGACGTACTCATCGAAACCCCGGCCGACGACCTTGGCCGACCGGCTGCCCAGTGACAAGAAGCCCATCCACGCCACCGCGATGACAGCCGAGACCGCCAGATACCGCACGTGCGGACCGCCGTCGAGGGACACGTACACGGGGTGGCCACTGGTGGTGGCGAACCGGAAAATTTGCCCGAACATGACGGAAGAGCAAATAACTATGGCGTCGCTGAAAATGAGTATTCGCGCAAGTTTCTGATGACGCTGCTCACGGATCGAGCGTCCTCGGTGGTTGGTTGCGGCAGCTGGCGGTAGCTGAAGCAGGGCCCCTGCTGCGGCGCCGGAACGCACGCGAGCAGGGCCGATATCGTTCGTGAACTGGGATATATCTACGGCGGGTGTCGACATGGCTACCGGGGCGCTCTCTGCTGGGCGGGACTCACTCGGTCGATTCGACCCCGCGGTGCTTGCAGGATTCACCTGCCAGTTCGGGATCGACACGCAGACCGACGGTGGTCTCGCGCGATGCACTACTTGTTAACGAATGCGATTTTCAGCAAATTTATACCGAAGGATTGGAGCGGGCAAGTAGGACACCTAACCAACACCTGTTACGGCCATCACACTTCAATGCGTGAGGCGGTGAGGTCGCGGCACTTGCCGGCGGGCCGCGATGGCCGCTTGACGTGACCAGGCGGCTGTGGATGAGCTATGAAAATTTGCCATATTGGCGATCGAGCCGGTTTGACTAGCGGAAATGAATCGCCATGGACATTGCCAAATCGGGCTGCTAGCGTTCGCTTTGCTGTCGCGATTTGGGGAGATCGCATTCATCAGGTGCACCTGAAACGGGGTTCGACGTGCTGACACGGCTGCGCGAGCTATTGGCTGTTGCGCGGCTGGCCCGTGTCTGGTGGTCCGAACCGGTCGACTACGACGCGCAAATCGGGTACTTCGCTCAGCGCGGCCTACTCGGTGGCATACAACTGCTTGTCGGAGGATGCGCGGCCCTGCTCGCCGCAATCTCGATCGTCATTCAGTTCTCGCCCGCGGGGCCGTCCACCGCCTTGTCTCGTGGCGTCTCGTCGGTGTTTGCGGTGTCCGCACTGGTCTGGGCGTTGTTGTGGTGGTTCGGGCCCTGGCCGTCGCGCGCGATGTCGATTGCCTTCATCGTCTATGCGGACATCGGTATCAGCGTCGTCGCACTGCTCGACTCCAACCGGCTGGCCGGGTTCTTCGGCTTGAATGCGCTCCTTCTCATCTCCGTCTATACGAAGTTCTTCGAAGGCCCCAAGGTCCTGGCGCTCCACACGGTGTGGGTGCTCATGGTGACGGCGCTGTTCGCGGCCGATATCGCGTGGGGGCCAGATGGAGACCCTTATCTGGCGCTCGCGAAAACGTTAGCGGCCATCGCATCTTTCGTGGTGCTGCCCGCTGTCGTGCAATTCGGGATCTGGGTGCTGCGGAACGACGCGCACGACTCGGTGACCGATCAGCTGACCGGGCTACTCAACCGCCGGGGTTTGAATCTGCGGATCGAGAGCTTCCTCGCCGACCGGGCGCACCGATCGATTGCCGGCGCCTGCGTAACGGTGCTGGTCATCGATCTGGACAGGTTCAAGAACGTCAACGACACGTACGGGCACGCCGTGGGCGATGCCGTCCTGATGCGCAGTGCGGAACGGATACGCGGCGTCGTACGCAGCACTGCACTCGTCGCCAGGGTGGGCGGAGAAGAGTTTGTGGTCGTCGATGTCACGTCACCGCAGCAGGTACTGGGCATCAGTGAGCGCATACGCGCGGCCATCGCCGCACCCGCCGACATGGCGCCGGTCACTGCCAGCATCGGTGTCGCCTCCGTTGCCTTGCCGGACTTCTCCAAGGGGGACGAGGATGCCCAGTCCGTATTGGACGCCACCATCGAGTGCGCTGACCATGCGATGTTCTCGGCCAAGCGCGGCGGAGGCAATGCGGCAGTGCGCATGACGTTCGCTGTCGGCAACGACATCGTCTGCCGTTGCGACGGCAATTCGACGCCGTGCGATGACCCCTCTCCGTTGCGGCGGCGCTGACCGGAGGCCATCTATTCGTGCGGTTCCACGATAAATTGTCGTTTCCGAAACTTTGCTGAATCTGGGGTAGGATATCCCGACAAGTGGCATACCAGGGCTGTAGAGCGAGCGCAGGTTTGCCGGTATGCAGAGAAATAGCGTGATAGCGGCCGGTTTCTCCCGGCGGAAACGTCAGTCGGTTCCGACTCGACAAGGTTCGGCGGGTTGTTCACGCTAACCGTGTCTTTGTCGCTACGATTGCACGAACACACCGGACTGGAGGCACCTGTGGTGCGGCAGGTTCTGATTGCGAGCGCGAACAGCGGCGTCGCCGGCGCGGTCGTCGTCGACGCCGTGATGGTCGCGCTTGCGCTGTTTGCCGTGGTGTGCGCGATCTCTGCTGCGGTGGGATCGCACGGTCGACACCGTGCGGCGTGGACCAGCCTGACTGTCGGCTTGTGCGGTTGGGTAGTCGCCCAGACGATATGGACGCTGTCCGAACTTCGGCTGGGTGCCACCCCGGAGGTGGTGCCGGCCGCGGTCGACATGGTCGGGTTGCTCTATCCGGTCGGGGCGTGCGTCAGTCTCGTCCTGCTGGCATCCGGCGCCTCGCCGTGGACCAGAGCCCGGTTGCTTCTCGACGGCGCGATCATCGGCCTTGCGGCATTTGCCTTGGCTTGGGTCGTGGCGCTCGAAGACGGCTTCGCCATGGGCGCTGAGCACCGCTGGCATTCGTGGTTTGCCATGGCCTTCCCGATCGCGGACCTGGTTTTGGTCGCGGTCGCAATTGCGGTGTTGAGCGCCGTTGATCGCCGGCATCGCCCGGTGCTTCTGCTGCTGACGATCGGCAACGTTCTGGGTGCGGTTTCCAACATCGCCATACTGTTCGTCGACATGTGGGGCAGTGGTACGGCGCACCGCCTGATCGATCTCGGCTGGAGTGCGGCGCTGATCTGCCTGGCGTTTGCCGCGTTGACAAGTCGCCAACAGCGAAAAGTGCTGTCCGCCACTGATGTCGACACGGCGGTCGCGCCGCGTTGGTCCGCAGCCATTCCGGTGGTGCCACTGGTCATCGCGACCGCGACTTGCTGCATCGAATTGCTGCACGTGGCGGCGGCCTGCTGCATCCCGATGGCGATCACCGCCCTCGTGCTCGTCGTGACGACCGTGGTCCGACAGGTCGTCACGTTCAACGAGAACCAGCGCCTACGGGCCGCCGCGAGAGAGCTCTTGGAGCAAGACCGGGTGACCGGCCTCGACAATGCGATCTCGTTGCGCGACCGGCTGTCTTGCACGCTGTCCCGCGCTGACCGCGACACCGAAGGCGTTTCGGTGGTGCGTCTCGATATGGACGAGTTGGCGTTGGTGACTGCGGCCTATGGCCGTGGCGCGGGAGACGAGCTGCTGAACCTGGCCGCCGGCCGCATCCGATCGAGCGTCGGCCGCGATGATGCCGTCGCGAGGATTGACAGCGGGCAGTTCGCGGTGCTCATGGACGGCGGCGTCGAGCACGGCCGGGCTGTGGCAGACCGCCTGGTCCAGGCATTCGCAGAGCCGTTCATCATCGACGGGCACGATCTGCTGATCCGGCCGAGCGTCGGACTCGCGGTGGCGACCGACGGAGAAGCCGACCTCACAGCCGACGAACTCCTCGCGCGCGCTGCGGCGGCCGTCCAGATCGCGAAGAACTCGCACCTGCGCAGTGCGTACATCCACGGCATAGACAGCGACATCGACGACACTGTGACGACGTCGCGTATCGCGGCGTTGGGTGCGCGACCGACCGAGACGGTCCGGCTGCTGGGCCAGCTACGCCAGGCGATCGACAGTGAGGCTCTCTGCCTTTACTACCAACCGAAGTTCGACCTGATCTCGGGCGACATGATGGGCGTGGAAGCCCTATTGCGTTGGCCCCACGCCGAACTCGGCTTGCTGGCCCCCGACCGCTTCTTGCCCCTGGTGCGTTCGCACGGCCTCACCACGTTGGTGAACGATCTGGTGATCGAGCGGGCACTCGACGACGTCGCCCGGTGGCGCGGTGAGGGATTGGCCGTGCCCGTGGCAGTCAATGTATTCGCCAATTGCCTCACCGACATCGCCCTGCCCCGGCGGATTGCCAGGGCGCTGGAAGAACGCCGGATCTCCGCGGCCGACTTGACGCTGGAGATCACCGAGGACTTCATGCTGAGCAAGCTGGGACGAGTTCAATACGTCCTGAACGGATTGCGCCACACCGGAGTACGGGTCGCAATCGATGATTTCGGCAGCGGCTATTCAACCCTGAGTTACCTGCGCGACCTTCCGGTTGACGAGGTCAAGCTCGATCGGCAGTTCGTCGCGTCTGTCCTCAAGGATGATCGTGCCGCCGAAATCGTCCGCTCCATCATTTCTCTGGCTCATCATCTGGGGGCTCGCGTGGTCGCCGAGGGCGTAGAGGACGGCGAAACTGCCGCCCGGCTCAAGCAATTCAAATGCGACGTCGTGCAGGGCTATCTCTACAGCACGCCCATCGCCGCCGATCGCGTGCCCGCCTGGCTGCGTGAGCGGCCGGACTTCCCGCCGAGTATTCCGCGACCCGTCGGCGCGAGTACCTAGCGCGTCAGTTCTGGTCCCTGCCGGCCGGCGGCACGATGCCCACGGTGTCGAGTATCTGCTGGGCGGAGACTTCCCACGAGTAGCGGCGCGCGTTGCGAACGCCGCGCTCGCGCAAAGTGTTCGCCAGTTCCACCTCGGACTCCAGCCGATCCAGTTGGGCGAGCAGGCCGGGCATGTCATCGGGGTCGAAGTAGAGGGCGGCGTCACCCGCGATCTCGGGCAGCGATGCCGCGTTCGACGTGATTACCGGACAACCGAGAGTCTGGGCTTCCAGCGGCGGCAGGCCGAAACCCTCGTACCGTGACGGGAAGATCAGACCACGCGCGTTGCGGTACAACCATGCGAGCTCGGCATCGGAAAGACGCCCGGCGACAATGGCTTTCGGGGAAAGTGCTGCCGCTTGACTGAACACCTGGTCGTTACCGGACGCGCCGACCACGACGACGGTGCGTCCGGAATCAGAGACGGCACGCACCGGTGCCGGCAGGTTCTTGTGGACCGCGAGCGTGCCAACCATGAGATAGAACGGTTCGTCCGGGGCCAAGTCGGGTCGCTGGGGTTCCACCGTCGTCAAGGCATCTGCGGCACAACCGGCGACCACGAACTTCTGCGCGCGGATGCCGAGCACGTCGTCGAGTTCCCTGGCGCTGAAGTGGGACACGGTGATCAGATGGCGTGCCCAGCGCCCGAGGAACGAGTACGAGATGCGGTAGAAGGCCACGAAAGCCCGGCGGAACGTCTGCGGGAACCGGAAGGGCGTGGCGTCGTGCATGGTGACAACTTGTCGGCGCTTCACCACCGGCGCCGGCCCGGCGAAATTGAGCAGCAGGTTCCCGAACGTTGCGGCGGGTAGGTATATCTGCTCGAAAACCACGCCGGTGCTGCGCGACTGCCGAATCTCGACCCGCGGGCTGCGCAGCCAGTCGGGGATCTCGGCGTTGGCCGGCACATGGACGACCAGGTCGGTGACGTCATTGTCGATGACTGCGCGGACGATTTCAGTGGCGTAGCGCTGCGTGCCGGTCAGCTTCTGCGCCAGCCACTTTCCGTTCACGTGCACTTTCCGCATCAATGATCTCCCCTCAGCGGCTCATACAGGGCGCGAAGTGCAGTCCGCTGTTCGGTCTCGCAATTACCGGCCAATGCCATCGCGGTCTGCTGCCGCAGCGCCGCCAGCCCTCCGACCCGGCGCAGCGCCGTGATGGCGGTGATCAGATCCTCGGGACGGTCGAGCATTACCGGTAGGTCGACACCGTGCAAGTACGCACGCCGACGTGCGACCACCGGCAACCCCATGCCCGCGGCCTCCATGATGGAGATCGGAAATCCCTCCCACGACGCCGTGTGCAGGTACAGATCGCACCCGGCCATCACATCGAGGGCCGCACTACGCGGTAGCCAGCCGGTGACTTCGACTCCGTGCGCGCGGAGAAGGTCGATGTCCTCGTCGGTGCCACCACCGATCCACACGGCCTCCAGCCCGCCGTGCACCTCGGCTGCGGCGCGGAACGCCTCGGCGAAGAACCGCGGATCTTTTTGTGGCCCTAGGCGTCCGTTGCCGACGATCCGCAATGTCGGCTCGCTTGCGGGACGGTCGGCTCGGGGCAACCCGGGGGGTTGTACGTTCGGTACCGTCACCACGCGCGGCGAGCTCAGCGGCCATCTTGACAGCTCGGCCTCGCGGGGAGAGCACGCCGCGTAGGCGGAAGTGTTGAACGACAACAACCATTCGAGTATGCGAAATCCCTGCCGCACCGCCCAGGACACGTCCAGCCGTTCGAACGAGTAGCAGTGCGGCGTGTATACCAGCGGGCGCTTGCTCGTCCGGCGCACCGCGGAGCGCACGTACGCGCCGGCCATGCTCGAGTGCGCGTGCACGATCACGTGGCCTGGTGTAGCGCGAAGCAACCGGCGAAGGAACCTGACCCGCGCGATGGTGCCGGGGGGCAGCTGCGTCTTCGTTGCGAAGTACGTCAACTCGTCGATGTCCAGCCGCGCCTCGTCGCGAAACGAGTAGACGAGGTGATGCTGGGCCTCGGGGTAGTTGCGGACAAAGTCCCCAATCGCTGACGCGGTACCGCTGGCGAATGATTCCGCGACGTGAATGATCGACGGACGTCGGCTGGCCACGATGCCCAACGAGGAGTTGGGGTCTGCCACTTCGTGCCTCCGGACGTGAATTTAGCAAACTTGGATGCCATTGCTCTATATCGCATACCGTAACCGTTCTCCGTGTGACGGTCTAGCCGGATTCGGGACATGGCGCGATCGTTTGCGGTGAGAAATCCCATATTGCAGCGGCTATACCGGCCGGTCTCGACAATTCGAAGGCCTGTCGCATGTCCAGCGGAGTTCATTTTGGTCGGCTTAAATGTTTGATGGTGCACTTCTAGCGAATATCGGACGGCTCCGTGACTGTGTATCGTGGAGCGCGACCATATGGCACTTGGATCACAGAGGGGGCTCTGGTTCGTGGACGAGGAAGCTGCCCATACGCAGCCGACATGGTTCGGCCCCGAAACGGCACCCCTGTACGGAGTCGTCCACGTTCCGGCAGGGCGACGCGCGCGCGGCGGCATCGTGATCTGCCCGCCATTGGGCAAGGAGCACGTCGACACCTACCGAGGACTCAAACTGCTGGCTCAAGAGTTGTGTGAGCGCGGCTTCATGGTGCTGCGGTTCGACTATCACGCGACGGGCGACTCCGCCGGGGAGCTCGGGGCCGACTCGGCTCTGAGCGACTATCAGGACAGTATCGGCACCGCGGTGCGGTATCTGCGAACTGCCGGGGTGACGCGGATCGGCGTGATCGGGCTACGGATGGGTGCCATGCTCGCGGCTACCGTCGCATCCGATCTCGACGGGCTTGCCGCGCTTGTCCTGTGGGACCCCGTTCTCGACGGGCGACGATATCTCCGCGAGCAACGGACGCTGTACAAGATGACGGTCGGTGCGGACCTGGTCGACGTCGACCGTGAGTCCATCCTTGGCACGACCTTCTCGCCCGAGTGCGCACGACAACTCAAAGGCATCCAGATGCCGGAATCGCTCAGCGCAACCGTCCCGACGCTCATCGTCGCCAGGCCCGAGCGGGCGGACGAGCCGAAGATCAAGGCGCTGCTGGCGAACGGCAACTGCGAGCTGGCGACTGTCGCCGGCCAGCCTGAGTACGTCGAGCCGGTGACATTCGTGGTGCAGATCCCGGTGGCAACGCTGACGCTCATCGCGGAGTGGCTTCATCAGGCGATGGACACCGGCCGAGCACCGGTGGCGCCGGCCATCGCGCGCCGCGCACAGGTGGCCCAGCTGCCCGACGGCCGCGCGGTCGTCGAGACGTTGGACGAGTTGGGGCCCAACCGGTTGTTCGCCATCAGGACCGCCCTGGCGGATACGGCACCGGACACCCCGACATTGCTCATCCACAACACGGCGTGTGAACATCGCGTCGGCTCAGGGCGGGTGTGGACCGACACCGCACGCGAACTTGCCGCGCACGGCCTCGCTGCGGTGCGCTACGACCGTCGTGGTACTGGTGACACCGGTTGGGCCACAGCAGAATTCGCAACAATCTATTCGCCGGAATCCAACACCGATGTGCATGACGCGATGGTGGCGACCGGGATCCCTGCCGAACGCCTCATGATGACGGGGATCTGCTCCGGCGCGTGGAATTCGGCGATCGGGGCCATCAGGTACGGCGCCCGCGCGGTGGTGCTGGTCAACGCCATCCTCTTCAGCATCCGTCACAAGGCCATCGGACCCGAGAAGTTGATCGGTATGACGCCGCCGAATCCCGGCGTCGAACCTGCACCCGAGCCCCGCACGCTCGAAGCCCGTCTCAAGAGACTGGTCAGGCGCTGGCTGCCGTACCGGCTGTGGCTGCTGATGGGCCGGGTCGGCTTGACTGAAGTGCCCGAAGTCCTGCTGACCGCCTTGGGACGTCACGGCATCGTCGTCGACATGGTGATGTCGCCCGAGGACCAGGCGTGGTTCGACAAACAACGTGGGCAGCACGGCATGGCACGGCTCGAGCGTCGTGGCTGGGCACCGACCATCACGCGTGCACCGACCGGCGATCACCCCCTGCTGCAGCGCGACATCCAGAATGTCGCGAGTGCACGGATTCTGGCTGTCGCGCAGCGCGAGTTTGCCGAACTACTGCCAGAATCGGTTGATGGCGACGCCCGACGTACCACGTTGCATCGCAACGCAGATCCACCCGCGCCGTGCTGTGAGCGACGGTGACCATCGGAATGAGAAGTAGGCGGCGTGACGCGGACGAGCGTGTGGAATCTGGCGGTCAGGTGACTGCCACGGGCAACAGCGGTCCTGGCGCGTCCGTAGACGCTGACGCGGACCAGCGTCGGCGGGACGAACAACATGCGGCCGCCGGGCGAAACACCGTCGCGCTGCTGTTGAGCCGCCTTGCGATCGCCTTGATGGGGTGGTCGGGGACCGTCCTGATCGCCCGGTTGCTGTCGCCGACGGACTGGGGCGTGTTCTCGTTCGTGTTCGGACTTCTCGGGATGATGTCGATCGTTACCGATCTCGGCGTGGGCCGGGTGGTGCTCGGCAGGCTGCTGGAAGCAGATGACGAAGACGCCGACGTCTTCGCAAGTTCGTTTGTCGGTCTGCGAGCGGCGTTGGGGCTACTCGGATATGGGATCGCCGTCGGCTACGTCGTCGCGATGGGCTACTCGGGCGAGGTCATCCGGGCGACCGCCCTGGCCGGCCTCGTCGTCGTCATCGCCACACCCAGCCATGCGCTGTCCGTCCTCTACCAGAGCCGGCTGAAGATGGTGACCGTCGCCGCGGCGGAAGCGTTCGCCCAACTGTTCCAATTGATCCTGACCGTCCTCATCGCGACGACCCACCCCGGCTTGATGATCTTCATCCTGCCGGCCATCGCAAATGAAATCTTCTCGGGCACATGGAAATTGATCGGCGTCCGCCGCGGCGGTGTCGGACCGCGGATCACCAAACAGCCGCGCCTCAAGCTGTGGCGCGAGATGCTGGTGGAAGCCATTCCGCTGAGCATCGGGTTGGCCATGATGACGTTGCTGTCCAAGGTCGACATCCTGATGCTCGGCAAGCTGGATCAGTTCGACTCGGTCGGCCTGTACAGCGTGGCCTACAAGTTCGCCGATGTGCTGTCGTATGCGGTCCTGGCCATCGTGACGCCGGTGGCAACTCTGTTGGTTGCGGCGTGGCCGCTGATGACCGACGAATTCCGCAGCCGGGTGCGCTCTTCCGCGGTGCTGATCGGACTGATGACCTGTCTTGCGGTCGCGGGCATGTGGGCCTCGGGCGACGAGATCGTGTCGCTGCTGTACGGCGAGCGGTTCGGCGTCTGCGCAGACGCCGTCCGCATGCTGTTGATCGGGGCCGTGTTCGCGGCACTGTCCCACCTGATCCTGGTGGCCCTGGTGTCGGCGACGCGGCAACGGGCCTATCCGTGGGTGGCATGCGGCGCGTTGGTACTCAACGTCGTTCTGAACGTGTATCTGATTCCGCGGTTTTCGTTCAACGGTTCGGCCGGAGCCACGGTCATCACCGAGATCGTCATGTTCGTCGCGATGTGGGCGCTCGCGGCCCGGACCATTCCGATCGACCGGCTGATGCCCGTGTCCAAGTTGCTCCTGATCGTCGCGCTGACGGTCGGCGTATGCGCGGTCACCGAAGTCATGCAGGGCTATGTGCCGTGGGTGGTCGTGGCCGCATGCTCGGTCGTGCTTTTCGTCGGTGGCGCGTTCGCGCTGCGACTGCTCGACCGCCAGCTGTTGGCGCGACTGCGGCCGGCGCGAGCGGCATGACCATGGCTTCCATCGTCTTCGTCAACCGTGCCGGGCGGGTATCGGGTGCGGAAGTCGTGCTGCTGCGGCTGATTCAAGCCGCCCGTGAACGCGGCGATCAGGTTCGCGTGATCAGCCCGGTGGGCGTCCTGGCAGACCGGCTGCCCGAGGACGTCGCGCACGTCGAGATCGACGAACTCGACCTGGGCGGCGCCTCGGGGGTCGCACGGGTGTTGGCACTGGGGACCTTGGCGCGCCGGTGGATCCGTGCCGCAGCGGTGATCCGCCGCAACGTCGACGCACACGATGTGGTCATTGTGAACTCCCTGCTGGCGCTGCCGGCCGCCCGCTTCGCGCGGCTTCGGCAAGGGGTGTCGTGGCTCGTCCACGACACCATCGACGAAGCCAAGCAGCGGGCCATGGTGAAGATCGGCAGGCCGGCCATTCGCCGCGCCGTGGCGGTGTCACCGCCGACGGCCGCGCCCGTGCAACAGCTCGGGCTTGACGTATCAGTGTCCCCATTGGGTGTCGACATACCCGGTGTATTCGCGCAGCGGCAGGCCCGTCCGCAGCCGGTGATCGGCATCATGGGAGTGATCACGCCATGGAAGGGCCATCAGGTGCTGCTCCAGGCGCTCACCCACGTACCCGAAGTGCGGTGTGAGGTGGCGGGCAGCGCGTTCCATGCCGACGCCGACTATCTTGCTGAGCTGCAACGGTTTTCGGACGCTGAACTGGACGGTCGGGTGCGGTTCCTCGGCCATGTCGATCCGGTCGCGACCGTGCTGAACTGGGACATCTTGGTCAATGCCAGTACCTCGCCCGAGGCCGGTCCGATCGTCGCGCTCGAGGCGATGAGCGTCGGCGTACCCGTGATCGCGACCGATCACGGCGGCAGCAGTTGGCTGTTGCGCGACGGCGCCGGCGTCCTGGTTCCCGTCGGGGATGCCGAAGCGCTGGGTGCGGCGATCACCCGTGTGCTCGAAAACCCCTCCGGCGTAGCCGAAATGGTCGAGCGGGCGTACGAACGAGTGTGTGCCGTCCACGATGCGCGGCGGGCGTTTCCGGCGATGCTGGATGCGCTGTTGCCGGACTCGCGGCGCGAACTCACGCGATGATCGTCGTACCACCCATCGTGATGCCGCTTGCGCTGTAGCTTCCGCTTGGCGTGTTGGTGTAGAAGATCGGCAGGGTGGTCTTGTCGAAGCTGATGTTCTTGAAGACGATGCCGCTCATGCTCGATCCGGTCTCCTGGATCAGGCCGATCTCACGCTGCGCCGTGAGTGGTGTTCCGGTCACCGAGAGGTTCTCGATGGTCACGCCGGTGGCAGGCTGGCCCGTGTTGCCGGCGTAGACGAGGATGGCCCCGTGCACGACGCCCGAGTTGTAGTTGGCGCCAGTCACGGTGCCGCCGTTGACGATTATGTTGGACACACCCATCGTGTTGTAGCTGGGCTCGGAGGCGATGTACACGCCGGCGCCGTTGGTGTTGGAGACCTTGATGTTGTTGTACGTGATGTTCTGTCCGCCCACCACGGTCACACCGCGGCCCCAGGTCGTGCCGTTGACGATCGGGTTGTTGATCGTGATGTTGGAGCAGATGGTTCCGTCGGCGATGTAGGACACTACAGACACCCCGTCGTCACCGGTGTTGTTCGTCACCGGGTTGTTGACGACGCCGTCGTGAGCGCCACCGGTCATCGAAATCCCGTCCGCGCGTGAGTTGTTCACCGTGATGCCGGTCAGGTTGAACCAGCCGGCACCCAGGACGTATATCCCGGCTCCGGCAGCACCGTTGATGGTGACGTTGCTGACCGTGGCGTAGTTGCCTTTGATCAGCAGCTTGTGCTGTTCATCGGCGTAGTAGCGAGGGCCGGTCAAGTTGGCGCCGAGAGTCAGATTGCTCATGGTGACGTGGTCGGCGAGAATTTCGACCGCCGACGTTGCGTCGTTCGTGGCCTGGAGCGTCGCGCCATTGCCGTTGATGGTCAGGCCGGACACGGTGATCTGCAGAATTCCGGAGTGGTAGAACGTCTTTGGGGCCAGGGTGAGCGTCGAGCCCGGCTTGAGATTGCTGAATACGTTCTGCAGTACCGCGGTGCTGTCGCCCGTGATCGGCGTCGCCAGAACCGGCACCGTCACCGTCTCGGATACTTTGGACGAACCGCTACTGGCGAGGACGGTGAAGCTCGAGGTGTTCGCGTTGGCCGAGACCGCGGAGAGGTCCCGGGCCAACTTGGTCGGCGTGTAGGTGAAGGTGCCGTTCGAATTCACCGTGACGGTGCCGTAGTTCGGTTGTGATGACACGGTATACGTGACCGTGCCTGTGCCCTGGTTCTTGACATTGAGCGACCCCGAAACGGCGCCCGTTGTGGCGTCCGGCGTACCAACGGTCGGCGTGCCCGCAGCGAGTGAACTGCGACTCGTTCTGATCGCGGTCACCGGTTTGAGGAGGGTTGTCAGCGACGTTGTGCTCGTGGTGGTTGCGGTGGCCGGCGTGGGCTGAGCCGCGATGTCGGTCGTCTGGGTTGGGGCACTCGTGGTGGTTTGGGCGGCGGGCGCCGTGACCTGCGACGGACTGGGCGCGCGTCGCGTCCACGCGGCGATGGTCCAGGCGATCGGCGCACCGATGGGTGCCGAAGGTGCCGCGCCGTTGGACGACGGACCGGCTGGCGTGGTGACGCTTGCCGTCGTGGGCAACTGTGCTGCCGGAGTGCTGACGCCGGTCGAAATCACTTCCACCTGTACTGATTTCGCGTTGGCGGCCCCGACGTTCGGTGCAGCCGAGGAGAGTTGCGATGGCACCTTCTTGGGTGGTGTCACCACCGCGCGCGGGGTACCGGGGTTCGGCTGTACCGCGGCAGGATTCTGCGGTGGCACCTTGGGGGCCGCGACCGTGGCGACCGCCTGCGCGGAGCGCGCTTTCCGCGGCTCGTCCGTCTTCCCTTGGGCGCGAGACGTTTTGGCCCGATGAGGTTGGTCGCTTCCGGTTTTCTGGTCGCTCTGGTGTGGCGCGGTCGACGTGACCTCGGGTGCTGCTGCCGCGGTGCCCATGCCGGCGATGGCGGTACCGATGCCCAACGCGACCGCCAATGCGCCGACCCGCCCAACGCACATGGTGATGTCCATTTGCCCGACCTCTCGACGCTTTATCGGGCCGCGGAGCTACGCGGCCGTCATTTGTCGCAACGATGATGACGAGCATTGGGCGCAATGTGTGGCATTTCGGAAATTCATCCCAGATGTCGACGGGAAGCAAAAAACATTCAAACTTCGCCACAATTTGAGTTTATTGACGCAGAATGCATCATATCTGCAGCATATTGATGTTCAATACCTTTTGAATCATTTTGCCACAACGTCAGTTTTGTGTTCAATTTCGACGCGCGGCAGAGTAACAGATGTTACCGTCGCCCCGCCTGTAGCGCATTGCAAATGACGTTTGCTGCACATGGCTCCGGCGACCAGGCGGCAGGTTCTAGATCGAAGTGACGTCGATGCGCTTGCCGTCGTTGGTCCAGTTGGCCACGGTGTAGCTGCCCACCGGCGCATTGGTATAGAACGGCGCGACGGTCGTCGCAGTCAGATTGATGTTCGACAGGTAGATGCCGTGCATCGCGCGGTCGCCGCCGTTCGTCTCATCGACAATTGCCACGTTGCGGTTCACGGTGGTACTCGTGGCGGTGACCGTCACATTCGACATGGTGACGTCGTGCACGAATCGTCCCTGATTGCCCGAATACACGAGAATGGCGCCCTGCTCGATGTCCTTGTCCCAATTGGCAGCGGTCACAGTGCCGTCGGAAATCGCAACCCGCTCGACGGATCGCGTGAAGAATGGATTGCCCTCGTTGGCGACGTATATGCCGGCGGAACTGGTGTGTGCGACTGAAAAATGGCTGATGTCAACGTTGTTTCCGCCGACCACGGTGATGCCGCGTCCCCAGCGGGTACTCCCGACGGTGATGTTCCTTTCGGTGATGTCGTGGCACGGCGTCGGGTCGTGGTCATACGACACGACTGCGACACCGTCATCGCCGGTTTGATCGGTCTTGATGTTCTCGACCTGACCGAAGGCCGAGCCGCCCGTCATGTGCAAGCCGTCGGCGCGCGTACCGGTGATCGTGATGTCCCGGGCAACGAAATGCGTTGCACCGCTGAAGTAGATGCCGGCACCGGCCGAACCCTGCACCCTGACGTTGCTGACGGTCGCGCGCTGCCCTTTGACGACGAGTTTGTGCTGTTGTTCGCCCATCCAGCGCTTACCGTCGGACGGGGCGGCAAGCGTCACGTCGGTGATGGTGATGCCGTCGCCGAGGATGTCGACAGCGGACGTCTCATCATTGGTCGCAGTCAGCGTGGCGCCGTTGCCGTTGATCGTGACGTTGGGTGTCCGAACGGTGAGGATGCCCCGGTGATGATAGGCCCGAGGTTCCAGGGTCAGCGTCGCGCCGGGTTGGAGCGCGTCGAATTGCGCCTGCAGTGCGGCGGTGTCGTCCCGGACGTCACCGCCGTCCGCGGCCGACAGCGGATTGCAGGCGGCGACCATCATCACCACGGCTGCCTGTACCGCAAACGTTGTCCGACCTCGCACGGAGCGTCCCCTCTCAGACGACTGCGACTACTGCTGATTCAGTGGCGTGGGCTGCTTCGGCCAGATCGTCGCGCGCCGGCGAGCCCTGCGTTCGGTGATGAGCACTCCGATGATCACCGCGGCGAGACCGACCCAGGCGTAGGTGACGCGACCCTGGACCCAGTACATGTACCGCGGCCACTCGACGAGCCCGGTGAAGAACATCGGATACACCAGGAGGCCGCCCAGGCTTCCCCGGCAGAAGTGGCGATACAGCAGTCCGGCGACCACGCCGAGACCGAAGAAGAACACGAGGCCGCCGATCTGGCCGTAATCGACGAATGGAGCTTCGTACCCGCTGGGGTTGTTGAACTCAGGGTTTGCGTACTGCTCGAGCACCCGGTAGTAGGGCGAATCCGGATCAAATGTCTTGGGGTAGGGCCGATCATGACCACCGAGGCGCTCGTAGAGCCGCAGTTGATAGATGCCTTGCACCGACCAGAATGACTCGAGCGTGTCGTAGGGGATCCGGCCCGGCCAGCTCATGTGATCGACGATGACCGCGCCGTTGTTGATGGCTGTCGCGTAATAGCCCGCCAGTCGATTCAGCACAAACGTGGGGAACGAATCTTCTCCGTGCATCCGGTAGAACATCCACGACCGGAAGTACTCGAAGAACGCGAACGTGACGATCACCAGAGCGATACCGGCGACGGGGATGGCACGAGCGATGGTGCGCCGCTTCCGGTCGCGGGTGGACAGCCAGCCCGCGCCGACGACCACCACGGGGACGACGAGCTCGAGGATGGCGAGGCGCTCCGAGTAGATGTACGAGCGCGGTACCGACAGCAGGAGTACGACGAGCAGCTTGATGAGCTCCGCGCGGGTGTACTTGTGCGCCAGCAGGATTGCGGAAACGACGACTGCGGCGATGCCGATCTGGGTGAGGGCGGTTACCCCGGGAATGTTGCCGATGGCCGTTTTTGCCGGAGCATCCCACGGGTGGTCGGAGCCGCCGAACAGCTCGGCGGGCCCGAGTCCACTCTTGACGATCAGAACCGCGAACCCGACGTATCCGACGATGGTGAGGGTCGTCAGTACCGTGCTCGCGCGTTCGAGGGCGGCGCGGCGCCGCTCGGACAGCGCCGGCCATACCGCGGCCAGATTGTCTCGGGCGGGCATGGCTGCGATGGCGATCATCGCGCCGAAAGCGAAGGCGAGCACGCCGCACTCGAACAGCCATAGCATGCTGTCCGTCACGACTTTTGGTTCCTGCCAATACGTTCGGAACTGCTGATCGTCGACCGATGCGGTGAGCAGGATCGCGCTCGAGCCGACGGCAAGAGACACCACAGCCGGCGACAGCCATCCCAGCCGGAGTTCGCCACCTGTGGTCGACCCGGTTGCGGCGCGGGGTTTCGTTGCCATCAGCATGCGGCGATCACCGCCGTGCTTGCCGGCTGACCCGGGCTGTCACGCGCGCGTCGCCACGACAGAGACGGGAATGTCGCGGTGCGCTACGGAACGGGCGGCGACATCGACGTCGTGAGCGGTGTCGAACCCGATCCGAACGGCGACGACGATCTGGTCGGCCGTGTCGGCTGCCTCGACCGCGACGGGTGAACTCCAGGTGCCCGCGTCGAGGATTGTCGTCTCGGCGCGGCGGGTGCTGTCGCCATCGGCGAGATCCTCACTGACGGCCTCGCCGTGCTCGGCTGCGGCGAAGGCGATGTGCCTCGCCACTGTCGCGGAGCCCGAATCAGCGGACGCCCCGACCACGAGGATGGTGCCGGTGCATGGGCGGGGGAGTTGCGCATAGATCGTTCGCGCTGCCGGCTCGTCGACCTGCCGGCGCGCGAGCCGAAGTACCGGCCTGAGCGCGAGCTGGTCCTCGCCGTCCAACTGGGTGACCGACGTGACGATGCCCGTACGCGTGCGCCACACCATGGCCCCGGCCATTGCCACGATGCCACCGAGGAGCCCGCCCCCGATGGGTCCCAACGCCGGCGAGCTGAGCAGTCCGGTCGCTTCGGCGATGCGGGTCGGCTCTACTGTCTGCACACCCGGCGTGCGAAGCAGTTCGACCTGAAGTGACGTGCGCCGGAAATACAGCTGGACGAGCTCGTCGGTCGGGCGAGTCGCTGCCGGTTCACTGATCCGCTGCGCCTCCTCGAGTTTGGGGATGACAGCGTTGACGGCGTCGAGGCTGGACTGGTACCGCTGCTGGTTCTGATCGAACACGTGACCGGTGAAGACGGTGACGGCGGCATCGACCGTCCGCCGAGCTTCGTCCGAATTGGCGGCGGTGGCCGAGAGCGTGACGAGGTTCGACTTGCCCGCCTGCGATGCAGAGAGCGTGGGCTTCTTGCTTTCCCCGAGTTTCTTGGCGACGGAGTCGAGATAGCTGGGAGATGACAGGTACGCCAACTCACCCGACATGTAGTCGGGCATCGTGTTCAGCAGCGGCTGCGTGCCGAGCATGATCTGGTTCGCCTCGATCGGCTCGTCGACCCGAATCGTGGTGCTGGCGGTCACATCTTTGCTCGGGGCCAAGGCGAGTGCACCGATCAGTGCGCCGAGCACGATGCCCACCAGTGTGATCGGCCACAGCGGCGTAACCCACTTCGAAATCGCAGACCTACGTCGCTGTCCCACGTCGGCTCCCTCCAAACCTGTTCGTGTGGCCTAGACAGTAATGAAGGCTGGGCCAGATGGCAAATTTACAGAGATGTTAGCAATCATCGCTGAGGCGCGAGTGATGCCTTGGTCTAGCTGGTCGGCGAGATGATCCAATGATCGCCATAAATAGCCTTCGACATGGCATTTAACGTCAATTGCCCTGACTGAATTGATGGCCGACGACTCCATCGCATGGCGTTGCTAGAAGCTCTATATTGCGACTACAGCAACATCGCCGAATCAAGGAAGGTCAAGTGATGTGGTCGCGCAGACCGCCACCACCACGGCGGCGGCGTGGCATTCGGCGTGGGTCAGCGACAGCGAGATCTGCCGCCATTGCTGCTCGTCCGCCAGCTCTGCGGCTGAGCCACTCAGCCGGAGGGTGACGAGCGGTTTCGCCGTCACCACCTCGATCTCGCGGGGCACGAAGGCGGCGTCTGGGCGTGAAAATGCCTTGATAGCGGCCTCTTTCGCGGCGAATCGGGCCGCGAGTCGAGAAAGCCGGCTCGGTCCGGCACATGCGGCCAGCTCGTCGTCGGTATAGATCTTGGCGAGGAACCGCGCGCCGAACGTCGACACGGAGTGTTCGATCTCGTCGAGACTCACCACATCGCAACCGACCCGGACGTGGTGACCCGGAACCTGTACCTCAGGAACGATCACGCCGATCTCCGTATCGGAATCGGCGCGCGCAGATCGATCGACCCGACTGTTCCGGTCGGCGACTCACCGCCGCTCTGCCGGGTCAACGTGATCTGACGCGGTAGTCGTGCGGCCACGTGGAAATAGTTGTCGCTGACCAGCCAACCAGAGATCTCGATCTCGATGTAGCGCAACGCGACCTCGGACACCAACTCGAGCACCCATATGCCTTCCGACACCGGGGATGCCGTCGCGGTCAGCAGTGAAGCTGCTTGCCTGCCTGCAGGATTCACGACCAGCACGTCGTACACGGTCGGTCTGCCGTCGAAGGTGACCCGGGCCTGGACCGCATCCGCTGTCGGCGGGCCGAATTGATAGGCCTGTGACAGATCTCGGAATTGTCCTGACAGCTCGGTATCGACGAATGCGGTCGACGAGGCCGGGGGCACCGTGATCGGTCGAGTGACGTCCACCGCAACGCCCACGGAATTCGTTGCCGTCAAGGTCAATTCACCACGCAGTTCCGCGTCGGTGTCGTTGTACACGTCGATTCTGACGCCGGCGAGGCCTTCGTCCGAGAGCAAGACCGCTACCGGAGCCCAGGTCCTGGCCAGCACAGCCAGTGCCGGTTTCGCCCCGCCGTCGGAGTCCAGAAGTCCCCACCCGGCGCCGGGCACTGTGTCCCGGCCGGACAGCACAAGGGCCCCGCCACAGCCTGAGTCGGCTCGCCGCCAGTAGGCGAAGCATTCGCGCATCGCGGTGGCCACGGCAAGGCGACCGAGCTGCAGATAGCGTTCAGGATCCGTGCGCCGTACGGCGAGCAGACCCTCACCGAACACCTCGTGCGCGTAGAAGTCGCGGACGTCCTCGAAGTCCCACGAGGAGCCGCGGTCCCGCGGCACGCCGGCCTTCCAGTCGGGGTGATGGCCGGCCACTGCGGCGGAACCGAAATGGCGTTCGATGTAGTCGGACACCGGGGGATTGGCGAACGCCAGGCTCTCGGCAGCGAACCGGATTCCGGCGCTCCGCACGTCGGCGATCGGTCGTAGGTAGCCACCGACCCCGTACCAGTGCGCTATGCCGGTGTCCGGGCGGATCGCGAGATCGGCGGTACCGGGTGGGGCCGACGGTGAGGCCCGGACGTAGTGGGCATCAGAGTGTTCCGCGACAGCGGCACCAAGTACTGATTCCAGGACCTCCATCACCGACTCGTCGTGGCTGAGTCCGAGCATCTCGGGCTGTTGCAGCGTCTCGCTGCCACCGCTGACCACCGCCAGCGCTGGGTTTCCAGACACTCCTTGCAGGACAGAGATGAGTTCTCTTGCGATCAACTCGTTCTGCTCGACCGGGGGGTCGAACGTCGCCAGCATGGCGTCCTGCCACACCAGCAGGCCCGCCTCGGCGCAGGCCTCCCAGAACTCGGCCTGCTCGAAGAGCAAGCCACCCACCACTCGCACCATCGTGGCACCGGCGGCCGCGAAAGTCCTTACCTGATCGCGAATCTGATCGGGATCGGCGAATGCCCGGATGGGGTCCGGAGGAGACCACGTCACGCCCCGGCAGAAGATCGCAGTGCCGTTCACGCTGATCCGAAATCCGTCCGCTGCGACCGACAGTGTCCGAAATCCGACGGGCCGATCGGCGACTTCCACGCCATCGGCCTCAAGGCGTACCCGGTACACGTGTTGCGGGCCATAGCCGTTGGGCCACCAGAGCAGCGGAGACGGAACGGCGACGTTGAACCGGAAGCCACGTTGGGTCGGTGCGGTGGTGTCGTCGGCTATCTGTCGGCCGGCCGGATCCACCACGGTGAGCCGGATCGTGCGCGCACCGCTGGTTCCCGCAACTGTGATGACGTTTCCGTCGACCTTGGTGACGACATCGGTCCGGGTCTGCGCGGTGACAGCAGTCACCGGACGCCAGATGCCAACGGGTGCCGGAAGATTCCCATACACAGGGGCGCGGCCGATTAGCGTCGTTCGAGCCCACCGCAGGCCCGGCGCACCGACCAGCGTGGAGCGCCAACGTCCTCTTGGCCTTCGCGTCTTGAGCCAATGATTCAGCGACGCGAAGCGAATCACCAGCTCGTGATCACCGGCATCGCATTCGATGCGCAACGGCAGAAACATCGATTCACAGTCGGCCACCGGCGACCCATCGAGAAAGACCGTGGCGGGGAAGGTCAGTCCTTCGAATTCGATACTGGCCGCGTGTTCCGTGGTCAACGTGGTCCGGTACCACCAGTCGTGGTCGTCGGGGTTGCCGACGAACGCGGTCGCCACCGTCGCCGGGATGTCCAGGGTCGGTGCGGCAGCCCAATTGTCAGTCAGCTCCCCGGGTCCCGCAACGGAGCCGGGGTCCCGGCGCAACATCTGCCAACGTGCCGGCATCGCCTCAGCCCACCGCGTCGGCGATGACGTCGAGCGCGTCCTGCCAATCGGTGGCCATGGCGGAAAGCGCGGCGGACACATCGACTTTCCGCCCGCTCACCGCGCGCGCCATCTTGAACTGCACTGCCTTCGCCGCCGCCGCGACGTTACGCAGTAACACTGCTGCGGCGGCCGCACCCGAGAACTCGGCATCGAGGTGTTCGGCCAGATCGGCCAGCAGTTCAGCCGACGCCCCGCACTGACGCAGCGAACCGAAGGCCCACAAGTGGAAGCGGGCCATCCCCGCCTCAGGCAGCCAGGTCCCGGCCTCCTCGACGCAGGTTGCCAGACGATCGATCGGATTTCCGCTCGGGCGACGTGAAAGATGCTCGCGCACAATGATTGCTAGGGCACCAGGCTGTGCACGGGCCGGAAAGAGACGGACGACTTCGATGTACGGCGGGAGCAGCGGTGCCGACGCGGCAGTCAGCCCGAACACGCCGTCGAAGTCTTCGCCGTCGAGCGCGAACAACCCCGCGTTGTGCAGGTAGCGCATCTGCCTTGCATTCCGGTCGACGTTCAGCGGCGTGATCGTGGTCTTGACATGCTCATTGCGATAGGCGGTTCCCGCGGTGTCGGGCAGCCACCAGCTGTCGACTTCCACGGTGTGCAGCACGCCGCGCCGCGGCCCCGTCTCCACCAATTCGAGCACCGGGAGCCACGAATTCTCTTCGGTTACCTCGATGCCGTACAGCCGACGCAGGTCGTCGGGTTGCTGCTTGCCGAAGGTCCAGCTGAGCCCGTCATGGTCAACCGAAAGCAGTGACGCGAAGCTCGGAACAGGGTCCAGCCCAAGACAATTCAGAATCTCGATCCACAGGTCGAGGTAGCAGTTCGTCTCGACCCAGAGCCGGTCGGCGTGGTGCGTGAAATGCGGTTCGTAACCGTCGGGCCTGGCGTCGATCTGCAGGGCAGCGGCAGCTTGCGGCACCATGGCGCGACTCATGAGCCCTACTTGGCGAGATTCGAGACGACCGCCTGGATGTTCCGTATCGAGGCAAAGGTGGACTTCTTGAGGGCTTCATCGGGAAATTCGATGTCGAACTCGTCTTCGAGCGCCAGCATCACATTCACCGAAGCGTGGGAGGTCAGGCCCAATTCATAGAGGTCGGCGTCGTCGGCCACCCCGATCGGGTCGACGGCCATCCGGCCGTGCGCAGCCAAAACGCGTTCGATGGTTTCCCGCATACCCGTATCATACAGAGTATTCGCCGCTGATAGTTCGCTGTATTCATCACAGCTAACTACAATTCTGCGAGGAACCGAAGGTCGGTTCATCGCCCGAGGGGGTCTCATGCCCGATCTTGACGGTGCGGTCACGCGCACCGCGTCGACCATTCCCGGGCTCGTCGACGCCGTGCGCGTCGCCGCTGGCGCCGCAGACGAGGTTGACCAGCAGGCGCGGTTCCCGCACGAAGCCGTCGATGCACTCAAACAGGCACAATTACTTTCGTGCGGCCTTCCAGCCGAACTCGGTGGTCAGGGGTTCCGCATCGCCGAACTGTCGGTGATCGCCCGGGCGCTGGGTACCGCATGCAGCGCCGCGGGCATGGTCTTCGCCATGCACCAGACACAGGCCCTGGTCCTTGCGAAGTACGCGCGCAGCGGCCCCGCCGCGGAAGTGGCAAGAAGCATCTCAGCAAATCAGTCGCTCATTGCGTCAGCAACAACTGAGAGCACAACTGGTGGTGATCTCGGCTCGTCGACGTGTGCGATCGTCAGCGAAGGCGACGAAGTTCTCTTGGAAAAGAACGCGCCGGTGATCTCGTACGCCGAGCAGGCCGACTACATCGGCGCCACGGCCAGGCGTCACCCGGATGCGGCCAAGAACGATCAAGTCCTGCTGTTGTGTCCGGCCGGCGACACCGATCTCAAGCGCACCAGCACCTGGGACACCATGGGCTTTCGTGGCACGTGCAGTCCCGGCTATCTGTTGTCGACGCGGACTTCGGCCGCCAACCTGATTCCGGCCGACTACGCGAGCATCCTGGCGACCACGATGCTGCCCGCGTCACACACCCTGTGGGCGTCGGTGTGGTTGGGAATCGCCGACGCGGCATACGCCAAAGCCCGCACGGTCGTTCGACAAGCCGCGCGCAAGGCGCCGGACAAGACCGTCCCGCAAGCGTCGGTGCTGGCTGATCTGACCGTGACGCACCAGCGCTTCGAATCGATGGTGCTACACGAGGTTCTGCGCTATCAGTCCTTGGCCGAGTCCGGTGCCGATGAAGCGACCATCAGCTTCACCGTCGCCATGAACAATCTCAAGATCGCCGCATCGACGGCGGTGATCGATGTGGTGACCGAGGCGTTGAAGATCGTCGGCCTCAATGGTTACCGCGAGGACCACGCGCTGACCATGGGACGTCTCCTACGGGACGCATTCGGTCCACAGCTGATGGTCTCGAACGAACGTATTCGAGTAAACAACGCCAATCTCGTGTTGGCCTACCGGGGGTGAGAGCATTGACGACAGCTGGCGAGCCGCTCGAATTGGCGCGCAAAGAATTTCGCGATGAGCTGGTCGATGTCGGCCACTTGGTGCCGTTGGGCATCGACGGACTCTATGGCCGCGGCGGTGATTTCGAGAAGATCATCGACGGCATCGATGTCGCGGTGCGCCGAAAGGGCGCCGAGGTGCACGGCAACGCGCCTGCGGTCCTGCGCTTTCCGCCCTTGTACCCACGCGAAGCGTTCGAGAAGACCGACTACATCGCGTCTTTCCCGAATCTGACAGGCGCCATCTCGACATTCACCGGAGGCAACCCCGAGCATCGCGCGCTGCTGGCGGATCGTGACGCCGGACTGTCGTGGGATGGTCACCTGAACCCTGCTGGGACCATGCTGGTTTCGGCCGCGTGCCATCCCAGCTACGGCACGCTTCCGAAGGTCCTTCCCGAAGGCGGGGCACTGATGGACATCTACGGCTATTGCTTCCGGCATGAGCCTGCGATCGACCCAGCGCGTATGCAAGCCTTCCGGATGCACGAGTATGTGCGCGTCGGCTCACCCGAACAAGCGGAGGGACATCGCGACTCGTGGGTGGACCACGGCATGGAGGTACTCACCGCCCTCGGCCTGGACGCCCGGCCCGCGCCCGCCAATGATCCGTTCTTCGGCAGAGCAGGCCGAATGCTGGCGGCGAACCAGCGGGACGAGAATCTCAAGACGGAGCTGTTGGTGCGGCTCTACGGCGATCTCGATGACGGTACCGCCGTGGTGTCGGCGAACTGCCATCGGAATCATTTTGGTGAGACGTTTGGGCTGTCGACCGCCGACGGGGCCGTCGCACACAGCGCCTGCGTCGGATTCGGCATGGAACGAATCGCCCTTGCCCTGCTCAAAACCCATGGTCTACGGCCCGATTCGTGGCCGATCGCCGTACGCGAAGTGCTCGGGTGGTAGCTCAGGAGATGAAGCGCATGACGTCCGCCCCGGCGACGTCATGCCGCTTCGCCTGGCGGTAGCCCAGGGCAACGCCGATTGCGACGACCAACAGCATCGCCACGGACCCGGGGACCGCGGCCGCATTGACCAAGTCGCCGCGCAGTGCGACCGGACTGTCTGAATCCGGCCCTATCACCAGCGGCAACCGGGCGAGGTCAGCGAGCGGACTGCTGACGCTGATACCGCTAGTCGGCGCCGAACGTGGCGGTGCATCCGGTCGGTCGTCAGATGGCGTTGTACCCCAGACCAATTCGTGCGGCGCGACGGGGGAGCCGGTGGTGGCATGATCACTCAACGGCACCCGGTGGGGTTTCTCGGGTGAGTCGATTGGAGGCCGCGACGCGCGCCGGGTGGCTTCGGTGGACGTACTCGGCCGCCGACCGGAGGCTGTCCGTTGGCGGGGAACTGCGCGGCTACCGGTCGATGATTCCTTGCGCGCCGGCGCACGGCCCGGGCGGGCCGACGTTTCCGAGTCGCTCGGCTCGGCCGTTTTGGCCGCAGGTCGCTCGGCATCGGTCTTGGCCAGCGACGGAGTCGGTGCAGCGAGTGCGCCAGCGACATGTGGCGCGGGTAAGCCCTTGGGGGACTTGGCCGATGTGTGCCCGAAACGCGCTACACGGCCGTCTGCTTCTGCGGATGCCCCCGGCCGCGAGTCAACCGGCGACGTCGGTGACGGGTCCGCCATGGCTGGTGGGCAGCAGGCCAACGCACCAGCCATGGTCATGATCGCCAGCCACAGCGCTGCGTCGTGCCGACTCGGTCCCGTCATTCTGCCGCGCATCCCCTGGCATGCCTGAACCCCGAGCGACGTTGATCGGGGGCGGTCTCGCTCGAGGTCCAGGAGTTTCGTGGGCAGGTCGCCACAGTTGTCAGTAGGCGCCGCTGCCGGTGAGGACGGTACGGACGGTTTTGGTGATGATGAGGATGTCTTGGAGTAGGGACCAGTTTTCGACGTAGGAAAGGTCCAGGCGCACAGCGTCTTCCACCGCGAGGTCGGAGCGTCCGCTGATTTGCCAGAGGCCGGTGAGGCCGGGTTTGACGGCCAGGCGGCGGCTGACGAGGTCGTCGTAGGTGTCGACTTCTCGGCGGACTTGTGGGCGGGGTCCGACGACGCTCATGTGTCCGGTGAGGACGTTGAAGAACTGGGGAGTTCGTCGATGGAGTACTTGCGGATGATCTTGCCGATGGGGGTGACGCGTGGGTCGTCCTTCATCTTGAAGAACATCGCGCCACCTCCGCTGGCGGCGATCATGTCGGCTTGGCGGGTGTCGGCGTCGCGGTACATGCTGCGAAACTTGGTCATGCGGAACGGTTTTCCGTCCAGGCCGATGCGCTCCGCCTTGTAGAAGATCGGGCCAGCGCTGGTGAGCTTGACGGCCAGGGCGGTGACGAGCATGAGCGGGGCAACCGCCAGTAGCGCCGCACCGGCGAAGGCGATGTCGAAAGTGCGCTTGATCAGCGAATTTGCGCGGCTGTATTGGGGTTTGGTGATCTCGAAGACCGCCATGCCTGCGACGGGGCGGCTGGTGAGGCGTTGGTCGGCGATGTCGATGAGGCCGGGTGCAACCATGAGGTCGATACCGTGGGTCTCCAGTTCCCACATGAGTCGGCGGATCTCGGTGGGGCTGAGATGGTGGGTGGCAGCCAGGGCGACAGTGTCGGCGTTGGTGCGCTGAACGGCGGCGAGGATGGCTTCGTCGGTGCCGACGATCGGGATGTCGCGGCCGGCGATGGTGATGACTTCTTTGGCGTGCGTCGGTCCCATGGGGGTGCAGAATCCGGCGACGTGGTACCCGGCCCAGGGGTCTTTGGCGAACTCGGTGGCGATGTCTGCGGCAGCGCTGGTGGCACCGACAGCCAGGAGGCGGCTTTGGTTGTAGCCCAGGCGGCGCTTGTTCGCGTGGAATTTGCGCCAGATCCAGCGGGTGGTGATCAGGCCGACCAGGCCTGTGGGCAGAGCGATCGCGAGGTAGCCGCGCGAGATGTTCAGGTGGAACAGCGTCGAGGCGATGGCGATGAGGCCGAACAGCTGCAACGTGGCCGCGGCGAGGGTGACGTATTCATCGAAACCTCGGCCGACGACCTTCGCCGACCGGCTGCCCAGTGATAGGAAGCCCATCCACGCCAGCGCGATGACGGCCGACACCGCCAGATACCGGACGTGCGGACCGTTGTCGAGGGACACGTAGACGGGGTGGCCGCTGGTGGTGGCGAACCGGAAAATTTGCCCAAGGATGACGGAAGAGCAAATAACTAAAGCATCGCTGAAAATGAGCTTGCGTGCATATTTTGCGTGACGCTGCTCACGCATTGACCTGCCCCGGTTGCTGATTGTGGTAGCAGCTGGTAGCTGCAGCGCAAGCTCGTTTGCAGCGGAGAATTGGCCGGTGGTGGACTCGTTTGAACTGTTTACCTGCGGGTTTTCAACTGTAGATGTCGACATGGCTACCGGGGCGCTCTCTGCTGGGCGGGACTCACTCGGTTGGTTCGACCCCAGGCTGCTTGCAGGGTTCACCTGCCGATTTGGGATCAGCGCGGTGACCGGCGGTGGTCTCGCGCGAGGGGCTACTTGTTAACGAACGCGATTTTTAGCAAATTTATACCGAAGGCTTGGAACCGGCAAGTAGGACACCTAACGAACGCGTGTTACGGCCATCACACTTGAAGCCCGACTCCTGTGAGGTCGGCGGTTCTGACTGGTCAGGAGTTCATGGAACGGGCGAAGCCGACACACGGATTCCGGGACCATCGCAGACGGCCCAGGACGTGGAGTGTCGGCGAAGCGACCCGAGTCAGGAAATACGGACGATCTCGAGGGGGACCGTACGCGTCAGAGTGAAACCCATCGCCTTGTAGAGCCTCTGAGCCGGGTTGTCGCTCGATGTATGGAGGAACGGAGTTTCGTCGCGCTCGCGAATACCGTGTGCGATTGCGCGGATCAGGCGGGACGCCAGGCCCTGTCCGCGGGCTTCGGGGGCGGTGCACACTGCGCTGATTTCCGTGAATCCGGTCGGTCGCATCCGCTCGCCGGCCATCGCGACGAGCGAACCATCGGCGGCGCGGATACCCAGATAGGTCCCGAGTTCGATGGTCCGGGGGAGGAACGGTCCCGGTTTGGTCCGCTCGACCAGGGCGGTCATCTCGGGCACGTCGGCCGGCGTCAGTGGTATCGCCGCCGGATCGGGCGCAGCTTCGATTTCGCTGCCCTCGTATTGGACCAAACCGAACGTCTCGACGACGGACCAGCCCGCGGGCAGCGCGGTGGCGCGGTCGCGAAGGACCGCGATCCCGGTGTCGCCGGCCAGGCGGGCGACGTGGATGTAGTCCTCGGCGGTCAGTTCGCGTGGGTGACCATAGAACACCGAAACGTCCGCGCGGTATCGCTGGATCCGTCCGCTGACTTCACGGAACCGGCTGTGTGGGCCGTCGAGCGCGGCGTTGACGGGGTCGGCGAGCACATCGGTCACGCCTCGATCATCCCAGACGACGAGATGGCATCAGGACGCCGCTGGCGGCGGGCTCGCCGAGAACGCTTTGGAATCACGAAGATTGGAACGCGCTGCACCGCTGCATTATTCGTCAGTGTGACGAATGCGTGCCTATTCCCAACCATTCTGTGGGGGTAGAAGAAGATAGACTGCCCGACCATGCCCTCGCTTGCGACCTCGGCACGCAACCTGTTCGCCATCACCCTCGGCGATGGCGTGTGCCCACCGGAACCGACCGAGCACGCGGTGCTGTTCGATGAACCGCACCGCCAACTGCGGCGCTACGGCCGTTCGGACGGGCGCGAGTCCGCACTGGTGCCGGTTCTGTTGGTACCGCCACTGGCCGCTTCGGCGACCTGCTACGACTTGTCGCCGGGTCAATCATTGGTGGCACACCTGCTGGAACAGGGCCGTACCCCGTATGTGGTCGACTACGGCGAAATCGGCTGGGCTGACCGGCATCTCGGCTTGGAGGCCTTCTTCGCAGACATCCTGCCGGAAGCCATCGAGCGGGTGCTCATCGATTCCGGGGCTCAGGAACTCGACCTGATCGGTTGGAGCCTCGGCGGCACGCTCAGCCTGTTCACCGCGGCTGCCAACAGGGACCTGCCCATCCGTTCGATCACCGGCATCGGCACGCCGCTGGATTACGGCCGGATCCCCGGCTACCCGGAAGTCCGACGAATCACCAAGCCCACCAACGGCTATGCGGTCACCACTGTCCTGCGCGCCATGGGCGGGGTGCCCGCCCCGGTGGTCCAGGCCGCGTACCGAGCGACGTCCTGGGATCGTGAACTCAAGCGACCGTGGTTCGTCCTCAACAACCTGGGCAACACCGAAGCCTTGGCCAGGGCCGAAGTGATCGACCGCTTCCAGGATGCGTTTCCGGGATATCCGGGGCGCGCCGTTTCTCAGATGTGGGGCCGGCTGATCTACCACGACGAGATCGCCACCGGCGTCGTCAATGTCGCGGGCCGGACCCTTGACCTGACGTCATTGGCACTGCCGATCCAACTGTTCGGCAGCCACCGGGACGCCATCGCGCCGTGGGAATGCGTGCACAACGGTGTGGCCATGCTGAAGTCGGCCGATGTTCGGTTCGCCACTGTGGAAGCCAGCCATCTCGGCTTGGTCGCATTGTCGGCCGGTGTCACCGAGACGTGGCCGGCGATCGACGACTTCCTGAAGGAACTGGACACGCGCTAGGAGGGTCCGCCGGCGGCCGTTCTATTCGGGCTTGAGGTGGCGCCACCAGCAGGTGATGTACAAGCTCATCGAGGCCACTAGTGTCGCGATCACCCAGAGCACTACGGACACGTCGATCCACGTTCCGATGGGCGGAGCATCGGGCAGCGCGTTGCGCAGCGGCACCACTGCGAAAAGCATTGCGGCAAACCATGTCGTCATGGGCGGCTGAAACTTGCGGCGGTTGCGTGCGGTTTGTACCGCGACCACCGCTCCCAGTACCGCAATCGTGACGAGCGCGCCGACGAGGACTGCGGCGAATGCGGCTGTGCTGGGGGAGCGTTGCGCCTTGACGCGGTAGACACCCGGTGCGGCGTCGTTGCTGCCGGCCGGAATGTGGAACATCCATCCGGGCACCCGATCGAAGAACGCGGGCGTCACTCGTATCGGTACGTGTGACGCACCCCGAAACAGTTCGACGGTGATCGGGCCTGAGCGGTAATGGTCGAATGGATAGCTGCCAGGGTCGCCGGACAGGATCAGCGCGACGGGAAAGACGTCGGGCACCATGCCTTTCGTCCATGTGCGGCGGGTCGGTGTCACTGCGGATTGCACTGCGACACTGAGGTCTTCGGTAAGGCTGTGCGTTTGCGGGTCCAGCAGCGCCGGACCTGGCACGACGGTCACGTTGGCCACCATGTCGCCTTTGACCGAATGGACCTCGTTCAAGTCGATGGTGACGGTGGTGCCATCGGCTGTCGGTATCGGCTCGCTGATTTGGCTTGGGTGTCCGAGGCCGGTCCTCGCGTACAGCGCGATTGTCGTGAGGTACAGGGCGACTACAACCGCCACACTCGCGACTACCCGGACTTTCATCGGCGACCCCTCCCGCATAATTGACAGCAGTGTAAGTCAGGTTTCTGCACGGATGTGCCGAAACTCCGATGGCATCGTCGGCGAAAGGGTGAACCAGATTGCAGCCCAACACTATTCGTCACAGTGACGAATAGTGTCGCGGCAGGTTTCCCGAGGCGGCAGGGGGTGCATGGCGGTCGACTTTCGCCTGTCGTCATATCGATGGCCAGTCAGCGCTTGAGCCACTCATGCGCACACCGCGGCATTGAACGGCAGACCGCCAATTCGGATCGAAAAGCTGGGCGCCGCAGCGATATTCGCGCACCCGGTTAGCCGTGGCTAAAACGTCACAGTGACAAATTGGTTCAGTCCGCCCTGCGCGCTCAAGCGTCGCTGGGGGTTGCCGAGTTGGCGGCACGTGTCCGTTCTCATTGATTCTGGGGCATTCTCATTGAATCTGGGGTAAGTGCGTGTCTTTCTCATTGAATCTGGGGCACGAGGCTTAGCGTTTATGTGTGCTGACGTCGGCTGTTTCGGCTGGGCCAGGTGTAGCGAGTGCAGTGGACTTGGAGTTCAACACCCGCGAGGGATGCACGCGGCAATCGCTGGACCGATGTGCTGCAACCCGGTTTGAGTTGGACTGTTCACCAGTGCGGAATTTCCCCTCGTTTCGAGGTCAGCGTAACTTTCCCGGGCTGTGGTGGTTCGCCACAACCGGCGCACATGTAGGTCACGAGTCCTGGGTAGAACGTGACCAGTTGATGGCGTTGGATGCCGATCCGGATGTTGTTGGTGTTCTGTCGCAACCATTTTGGATTCATTGGCGTGACGGCACGCGGCATGCTCCTGACTACTTCGTGCGGCGCCGCGATGGATCTGTCGTCGTAGTCGACGTTCGTGAGGACGACCGGATCTCTGACGCTGATCGGGACGTGTTCGATCGGTCTGCCGCCACGTGCGCGATGGTCGGTTGGGATTACCTGCGTGTCGGTTCCCTCGATCCAGTGCTGCGGGCGAATCTACGTTGGTTGTCGGGTTATCGGCATCCGCGAGTATTGAAGATCGGTTTGGCTGATCAACTGGCGGAGGTCTTCGCTCGGGTCCGTCCGTTGATGGCTGGTGTGCACGCGGTCGGGACTCCTTTGGTGGTGCTGCCCGTACTGTTTCATCTGCTCTGGCACGGCCGTTTAGTTGCCGATCTGCAAGGAGCGGCACTTGGCGACGACACGGCGATTGGCCTCGGGACCGGGTGGTGACCTGACGTGCGAACGGGTGTCGTCCGAGAGGGAGACGAAATCCGTTTATCAGCAGGTGTTTTCACCGTCGTAACCCTGTCGGGCGGATCAGCTCGACTGGTTGACGCTGTCGGCGAGCAGATTGTGGTGCCGCTCTCGCAGCTGATGGTTGATCCGGCATTGGAATTGGTGTCGGGGTCGCGACCGCCACTGTGTTCTGAGGAAATGCTGGCTGGCATTCCCGAGGCAGCCGTCGAGCAAGCACGGTGGTGGGAGCGCCACATCGTGGAGATCCTCAGCGGCCGCCCGCCTGGGACGGCCGCGGGCATTCGTCCCCGCCCAGAGTTCGACACGGCAAAACGATCTCTGCGGCAGCGTGAGCTGGCCAAGTTGGACGAGCTGCGTGCCGCCGGCCACGACGTGAGTCGGAATGCGTTGCAGCGTCGCCGATTTGCCTACGAACGGGACGGGCTCCTGGGAGTGGTTGACGGGCGCCATAATCGGCGGCGCGCGGTATTCGGCCGTGTGGACGACCGTGTCGTCGCCGCGGTGCGGGATGCGATCGAGGGCGAGACCGACCTGTCAACGGGAACGGTGCAGCGTCTGCAACGGCGGGTCGCCAAGACGCTGGTGGCCACCTATGGTGCCGACGACGCGCCCGCGATGCCGTCGCAGCCCACCTTCTACCGGCTGGTCAAGCGCCTCGCGGAAGGACGGCACACGTTCGGGTCAGCACGGACGCGGCGATCGCTGTCCAAGCAGCCCGATGGCCCATTCGGGTCGATCACCGTGGTGCGCCCCGGCGAGATGGTGGAAATCGATTCAACCCTTCTGGATGTACGGGTAGTGCTCGATGACGGCATGGTAGACCGAGTCGAGCTGACTGCGATGGTCGACAACGCTACGCGGTCCATCCCGGCCGCGGTGCTGCGACCGACGACCAAAGCAGTGGACGCGTCACTGCTCTTGGCGCGGGCATTGACGCCCGAACCGATGCGCCCGGGATGGGCCGATGCGCTGCGGATGTCCCGGTCGGTACTTCCGCACCACAGCCTGACCAGTGTCGATCAGCGCCTGGCCGATGCTGCGGCCAGGCCGGTGATCGCTCCCGAGACGATCGTCTGCGATCACGGGAAAGCGTATCTGTCCCAAACATTTCGGCAAGCGTGCTGCACATTGGGGATCAATCTGCAGCCGGCTCATCCCGACTGCCCGACCGATAAGCCGAAGATCGAGCGGACATTGCAGTCGGTGGGCACCCTGTTCGCACAGTACGTGGCCGGTTACGTCGGTTCATCGGTGGAGCGGCGTGGGAAAAACGCCGAGGACGACGCGGTGTGGTCGATGATTGAGCTGCAGGCGCTGCTGGACGAGTGGATCATCGCGGTGTGGCAGAACCGCCCCCACGATGGCCTGCGGGATCCGGTGACGCCGGGGAAAGCGTTGTCTCCCAACGAGAAATACACTGCCCTCGTTGAGGTGGCTGGCTATGTACCGGTCCCACTGGACGCCGACGACTATATCGAATTGCTTCCCGTGCAGTGGCGCACAATCAACAGTTACGGGGTCCGGATCAACCATCGCACCTATGACGCCAAGGCGCTCAACCCATACCGGCGCCAGCATTCCGGGGTCGATGCCCGTAACGGACAGTGGGAAGTGCACTACGACCCGTATGACGTGTCGAGGATTTGGGTGCGCAATCACCACGAAGACGGATGGCTGGCCGCGACGTGGACGCACCTTCGGTCCTCGCCGGTGCCGTTCGGCGAGACACTGTGGCGCCACGCCCGCTCCGTAGCCGACCGCAGAGGGGCCCAGAAGACCCAGGAAGCGGAGATTGCGGCCATCGCGGAGGACTTGCTGGACCGCGCCGCCGCTGGGCCGCAGCAGCAGACGAAAGCCGAGCGCCGAGTGACTGGACGGACCAGCGCCGCGAGCGCCGGCCGGGACTGGCCGGACCCGACGGAATCATCCGAACATCATGGCCCGTCACCGTCGGAACGGGCCGCCGACAACGAGACTTTCGACGATGACGGCGAGATGGCGGAGGTCATACCCCTGCCGGTGTTTGATGCACGCAAGGAGGCCCAAACGTGGCGACTGTGACCGAGATTGCGGCGGTGGGTCAGTTAGAGGATCGCCGCCAGCCGACCACGACGCTGGAGGGCTGGCGGCGTTTTGTTGATGCCGATCCGCCGGAGTTCACGTTGCTCGCCGACGACGAGTGGGCCAGCCTCGGTGAGGACGAGCGGACGGCCTACAACGAGGCCCGGGTTGCGCATCATTCGGAGCTGGTGGTGGTCACCACGTCGGCGATCGAAGCGATCACCCATCAGGGCCGGCTGTTGACATTGCTCAACCAGCGCGAGATCGGGGCCCGGCGCGGGCTGATCATCTCCGGCGGGGCAGCGACGGGGAAAACTACGGCGATCAAGCAACTGGGTCGGTTTCACGAATTGCGCACCCGTGCACGGTTTCCCGGCGATGAGAGCCGGATTCCGGTGGTGTATGTGACGGCCCCGCCGAAAGGGTCGCCCCGCAAGTTGGCGATGGAGTTCGCACGGTTTCTGGGGCTTCCCACGCTCAATCAGCGGATGAACGTGACCGATATTTCCGATGCCGTGTGCCAGGTGCTCATCGATGCCCGTACCGACATCGTGGTGGTCGATGAAATCCACAACCTCAACCTCGACACCCGCGCCGGCGAAGAACTGTCCGACCACCTCAAATACTTCACCGAGCATCTGCCTGCGACATTCGTTTACGCCGGGATCGAAGTGGAACGCTCGGGGCTGTTCACCGGCACGCGGGGACGGCAGTTGGCCGGCCGTTGCGGGGTGATCCACACCAGCGCATTCCCCGACGCCAAGGAGTGGCGACAACTCGTCGCCGCCATGGAAGGTACCTTGCGTCTGCATCGACACGAACCGGGAAGCCTTGTCGCCCAGGCCCGTTACCTGCACCGCCGCACCGGCGGGATGATCGGCAGCCTGGCCCACTTGATCCGGGCTTCAGCAATCCAAGCGATGCTCGACGGCACCGAGCACATCACCCGCGAGGCCATGGACGATATTTTGATCGACTACGCCGCCCACACGGCCGCGGCCCGCAACGGCCAGCTGACGTGGCAACTGTCAGGCCGTGGCCGCGCGGACCACGCCAGCGGCTCCGCGAACGATCGCACCGTTCCGTTGGGAAGCCGTATCGTCCTACATCGACAGGCTGGCCCGCGCCAACCATATCGGCGTCTCCACACTGCGCGGCCATGTCGCCGAATCATGCGCAGCCCGGCCGCGACCGGACTGGTTGGCCGTCGTCAGCGGCCAACCTGAGCAGGTAATCCGGTCCCGTCTCTGCGGGCTTGCTGGCGACCCCACCGCGCTCAAGCAATATCTCCGCCGCCCTTTGTGTCAAAGATGTATGGCACGCAAGGGAATACACGAACCCGTCTACTGCTACCTGCCTGCACATGTCTCCGTATGCCACCGTCACCGACGCTGGATCGGTTCACCAACGCGCGTTCTGACGACCAGGTGGATCTTCGTGACCGGCCCACGGTGCTCAGTGCCGGGCGCACGCATCGGCGCTTGGCCCGTCAGTATTCAGAGGTCGACCTTCATGACGCCTTGGGCGACGCCCGCCACATCCTGGTCTTCTGGGCTCACGCAGAGCGTCACGTGCGGCGGGGATTCTGCAGAATGGCCTAGAAGCGCACGTGGTGGCCTACCCCGATGTGATCGCCGTAGCCGCAACATTGCTCACAGCTCGCCCTCGGGTTGAACAGCCCAGGACGCCAACGGAACCCGCCTGGCCGACGCTACTGCTCGACCGCATCAACGAACGCACCGGCGCCCACCATGCCGACGCCACCCCCGTCGAGCAATGGGCGCAGTACCGACGCCTATTCGCCACTGCCGTATTGACGACACGCTCAGACGGCGCAGAACTGGCGTGTCGCGCTTAGGGGTCGGCAGTCTTGAATGTGCCTTATCAGTAAGGCACTTGTGGTGTGCATCTGACTGTGTCCGACGGTTGTATCTATCGGCTTTCTAATCGTTAGGACAGTGGTATCTGGCTGGGTGTATCGGCCGGTGAATCATCACCGGCGGCGCTGCTTGCCGGTGATTGGCCGGCGGTGGGTGGTCCAGTACGCGGCCACCGCGCTGACCACCACAGCGAAGGCGGCAATGACGCTGGCCGGGAGGGCGTGGTCCTGCAGCCATCCGGTCGCGGTGGCCGACCAGCCGGTGAGCAGGTTGCCGCCGCTGGCGGTGTGCCCGGTGGCCGCGGGCAGCCAGTACCACGCGAGGTAGGCGCCGGTGGCGATGAGGACAACGGCGGTGACGCGGGTCCCGTGGCGGGCGAGGATACCCAGATGCCGGGTCAGGGCCGTGCCGGCGATGGCGGTGCCGACGCTGACCAGCATCAAGATGGTGGCGGCACCGGCTGTGTGCGGTGAACACTGCCAGCAGACCGCCCCATCCGCTGGTGGCCTGGGCCTGGGCGATCACCGCGAGCAGTACCCCGAAGGTGCAGGACAGTGACGCCAGGGCGTAGCCGATTCCGGCCGCGAGCACACCACCGGTGTTGGGAGTCCGGCCGATGACGCGTCCGGGCAGGCATACGCAGACCGATGGTGCGGCCGGTGAGCATGAAGCCGCCCAAGATGGCCAGGGTGAGCCCGATCGTGATCCCGAGCCAGGGAGCAGCCGTCACCAGGGTCCGGGCACCGGCACTGATCGCGATACCGGCGAGGGTGAGGGTGCGGTGAACCCGATGGTCAGGACGGCCCCGGTGCGCAGTGCCCGGGCCAGCCGCACGAGCACCGCATCGTGCCGCCGGTGGCGATGGTGCCGGTGATCACGCCGGTAGCAGCGCGAACCCGCAGGGTTGACCGGGGCGAGCATGCCAGCGGTAAACGCGAGCGCGAGCAGGTTCACCGTGCGGCGCTGCTGCCGAGGGCGGCCAGGATCTGATCCTGGGACGGGGCGTGGCCGCGGTAGCTGATCTGCCCGGACGGGTCGATGACGAGGGCGGTGGTCGGCGCGGTCACCTGGTAGCGGCTGGTCAGGGCCCCGTTAGTATCGACGACCGCGGGCAGGCTGGTGCCGCCGATCTGTCCAGGAAGTGGCGAACATCGGCGGGTTTCTCGGTGGGGACGATGTCGACGGCTAGGAACTTGGCGCTGCCTCCGGCTTTCTCCACGGCCGCCCGAGCAGCGGCCAGGATTTACCGCCGCCGACGCATTCGCCGCACCCGTAGGAGAAGAACAGGATCGCGGTCGGGGCGGCAGCGGCAGTTCGACGGTTTTGCCGTCCACCGTGGTCAGTGTCGCCGCCGTCGCCTGGGTTGTGGCGTTGGCGTGTGGCGGTGAGGTCGGATTGCTGGTTGTGGCCGATGGCCGCACGCGGTCAGCGCGCCGCTGCCAGCATCACAGCCGTAACGCCCGCCCACCTGTGGGGTGTAAACGAACGCGTTTCAGACATTGTCGATGCTTCCTTTCGTCAGGTCGTCGAGCGTGTGCGTCGCGGGTGAATGGCTGTCGGCGGGACAGCAGTGATCGCCGCGTTGACCGCGGCGGGCGAAGGCGACCACAGCCGCCAGCAGCAGCGCGACGGCTGCCCCGATGACCCATGGATTCTCGAGCAGTCCACACACGGCGGCGAGCGCGCCGCCGGCGATCAGGACTGGCGCGGCGCAACACAGGGCCGTCACCAGCACCGCTGCCGCACCCAGCAGCACGGGATTTCTTCGTGGACGTTGATTCATTGATTTCTCCTCATCAGGTTGGGTGCGGCTGGTCAGCTGCAGCAGCCGGGGTGGGCAGTTGGCGGGGTATGGAGCTGGGTAAGGATTTGTGTGGTCAGGGCTGCGCCGAGTTGGTGGGCCTCAGCGACGCTGACGATCTGACCTTCGGGTGCTCGGCGAGCCACGGCGCGGCGTCCTGCGCGCAGGTGAAGTAGTGCACCTGGTTGCAGAATGAGGACCGGATCGAGGTGAGGTCGTCGGGGTTGACCAGCGAGACCACCGCGGTCTCGGGCTGCACGCTGGTGACACCGTTTTCGCCGACCGAGACCCTGATCGGGTGCCCGCTGACGGGTGATTCGGATTCGATGCTGGCGGCCGGTCCAGGATGGTGGGAAAGATGAGGGTGTCCAGGGCGCACCAGGTGTAGAGCTCTTGGCCGGCCACGGTGAATCGGTGGCGGGTCGGGCGCAGGGTCAGGCCCTGGCCGACGATGCGGCCCTGCTCGTCGTATTCGGTGTCGGGTACCGCGGCCAGACGCCGGGTCACCTCGTCAACCGGGAGGCCGACGGCCGCGGCGAGCGCCTCCACGGTGACCGGCTCGCCGGCGGCGAGCAGCCGCAGCAACGGCACCAGCATCGTCGGGTCGAGCCCGGACTCTTCCGGAATGGTCAGGCGGTCAAGGAAATTGGGCATCAGGAACCTTTCGAGTGAGCCATGCGTCAGGATGCGCAGCAGGACAGTCGGGACATATCGGCGCTGAAGGACTGGGCGGCGATTTTGATGCCTTCGGCCATGGTCAGATACGGGGCCCAGGACCCGGCGACCTGGTCGACGGTCATCGCGGCGTCGAGGATGTAGACCGCGGCGGCGGCGATCTCGCCAGCATCCTTGGCGACGGCGGTGATGCCGTGGATGCGGCCGGTGCCGGCGTCGGCGACGAGTTTGATGAAACCGCGGGTGTCTCGGTTGACCACCGCACGCGGCACATGTTTTAGCGGCAGCACCCGGCAGTCGCACCGTGTCCCGGCGGCGAGGAGCTCGGCCTCGGTCGTCCCGGCCGCACCGACCGCGGGGCTGGTGAACGTCACGCGGGGCAGATGGCGGTAGTCGACCCTGCGGCCGGCGTCGGTGAAGATGTTGTCGGCGACCATCGCGCCGTGATGGGCGGCGACGTAGACGAACTCGCGGTGCCCGGTCACGTCGCCGGCCGCCCAGATCCGTGGGTTCGACGACTGCAGCCCGTCGCTCACCACGACCTCGTTGTTCTCGCCGGTTTTGACCTGCACCGCTTCGAGATTCAGGCCGTCGGTGTTCGGACGGCGGCCGGTGGCGACGAGGACTTTCGCGGCACGGAACTGCTGCGTTCCGCCGGTGATGGTCGCGGTGACCGTGACCTGATCGTCGGCCTGCTCGACCTCGCTCACCGTGGCGCGGCGCACCACCCGGATGCCGTCGTCGGCGAACACCTCCAGCAGCGCCATGCCGACTTCCGGCTCTTCCTTCGATGCCAGCGTGGAGCGGACCAGCACCGTCACCGTTGACCCGAGCCGGGCGAACAGTTGCGCCTGCTCCAACGCGACGTAGCCGCCGCCGATCACCAGCAGCGACTCCGGGACCTCGGTGACTTCCATCGCGGTGGTCGAGGTCAGGTAGGCGACGCCCTCGAATGCGGGCGGGATGACTGGGTTCGCGCCGGTGGCGATCAGGTAGTGCTCGGCCTCGATGGTGGCATCGCCGACCTCGATGACGGGCGCGTCCGGGGTTCCGGCGAACCGCGCTTGGCCCTGAATGCGCTGCCAGCCATACGATTCGGCCACGTTGAGGTACTTCTCTGAGCGCAGCGACTCCACCAGATCGTGCGTGCCGGCGATCAGGGCCGCCATGTCCACCGGGCCGGCCGTGGTGGCGATCCCCGGGAACCGGGCAGTGTCGGCTGCGGTATGCCGGGCCTCGGCCGCTGCGATCAGGGCCTTTGACGGCACGCAGCCGGTGTTGACACACGTGCCACCGAAGATGCCGCGCTCGATCATGACGACGGACTTGCCGAGCGCGGTAGCGCGGATCGCCGCGGCCATCGCCGCGCCGCCGGAACCGATGACCGCGAGGTCCAATCCCTGACTCATGCACCCATCCTTGACCTTCAAGTAGGCTTGAAGGTCAAGTGTTCTGAGGAGACATCGTGAGAATCGGGAAGCTCGCCGAGGCGACCGGGGCCACCACCGCGACGCTGCGCTACTACGAAGACGAAGGCCTGCTCCCGCCCGCCGAACGTTCCCCGGCGGGGTATCGCGACTATGCCGCCGACACGATCGCCCGGGTCGGCTTCATCCGACGGGGACAGGCCGCCGGGTTCAGCCTCGCCCAGATTCGGCAGATCCTCGACATCCGTGACAGCGGCCACGCGCCGTGCACGCACGTGCGCGACCTGCTCGACATCCGACTGACCGACCTCGACGAGCAGATCAGCGCACTGGTGGCACTGCGCGAGACCATCGCCCGGCTGCGGCAGGGCGCCGAAAGCGTCGACCCGGAATCATGCAGCGCCGATGACGTATGTCGATACCTCTAGGAGCCACCTCCGTGGCACCGGAGGCATGTATTTCGTCAAGTCCGTTGACCCCGGCAGTCGTCATGAATTTCCGCCCCACTGGAGGTCGTTGGTGCGCGGGAGCGCGGGGCCTGCTGAGCAGTAGGCTCACCCGATGCGGTGGGATTTCACTCGAAGCTGGTCGCATTGGCCGTGCTGAGCCCAGCCACACTCGTTCAGGCGATCGCCACCTTCGCCATCACCAATATCGACGACATCGTGGTCCTCGCGGTGATGTTCGGCCAGGCGCCCGGTCATCGTGGCGCAGCCATCCGAGTGACCGCCGGTCAGTACCTCGGCTTCACCGCCATCTTGGCAGTTTCGGTCGGCGGCGCACTCCTGGGTGCCACGCTGCTTCCTCCAGCCGCACTGCCGTACTTCGGGCTGCTGCCCATCGTGTTGGGGCTGCGGGCGGCATGGCTGGCCTGGCGGGATCGCCGCACCCAACCGGCGCCGACCGATGATCCCGCAACACTGTTGACGCCTGGCACCTGGCAGGTCGCAGTCATCACCTTCGCCAACGGCGGCGACAACATCGGCGTGTACGTTCCGATCTTCGCCGTCTCAACGATCGCCACCATCGGTGTTTACATCATCGTGTTCCTCATCGGTGTGGCCATCTGGTGCGCGGCCGGCCGATATTTCGCCTCCCACCCGATCATCGCCAAAGCACTCTCACGCTGGGGCCACATCGTTCTGCCCGTTGCACTGATCACAATCGGGGCCCTCATCCTCATCAAAGGCGGAGCGTTCGCCCTCTAGCTCGGAGCAACTTCACCACTCAGGGCCAGGAGGCGCTCCTGCATCGGCATGTGTTGGCGTTCAACCACTTTGGTGATGTCCCGGCCCGTATCCGCTATGACAATCTAAAACGGGCGGTGGCCAAGGTGCTCAAAGGCCGCAGCCGGCACCCGAACTACCAACACGAGCGAGCGCACCACAGAATCATGATCGTGTGTCACGAGAGACACGATCACAGTAGTTATACCGAAGACGTACCCGAGCCAACGGAATCGACAGGAGACCATTCCGGCTACCCTGCTGCGCTCGCAGCCGGGCGCGGAAGCAGGGTTGCCCCAGATTCAATGAGAAACGTCGCGATCGAAATTCTCATCCAATCTGGGGCAATGCAGGTCAGACTAGTAAATGTGCCCCAGATTCAATGAGAACGGACAGCACGGCTGCGCGTGGGCGTGTAATCGAGGCATTGATACGCAGCGCATCAAGTTGCGACAAGACGCGCAGCGGTGTCCCGCCAACGGTGCTCGGGCGTGCGCCCGCGAAGTGTGCGCGCCGGACGGCGGGACGCCCGAAAGTCTTCCAATGCAATGGCGCACAACGGGGTGACGCGGCCGACGTCTGGGCCGGCGCTGCCCACCAGTCGAAAGCAAAACGCCGATAATCGACATTATGTCAACTAAACCACTGCATATTGCATCAGATGAATCAGCGCCTTGCCGCTTGGCGGTCACCACTCCTCCCGTCGTTTTCGGCAGCGTTGCAACACTTTCCGCCCTCCGTCCCCGATCTGCGGACTCGTATCGGCAGCCATCCTCGCTACGCCCGTAGCCGTTCCGGCGACACGCGGACCTGGGGTCTTGACTTGATGATGCAACAGATGAATCATTGATTCATCTGTTGATACCAGTTGGCAGGAGTTTCAGGTGGCAGTCGACGACGTCGGACGTGCATATCTCGTTGACGCGGTCAGGCCCCTGCACCCCGAAGAACAGACAGTCGCCGAAATGCTCCAGGGCTGGCGCAACCAGCAACTCAGCCGCAATCTGCAGTTCGAGACTATCGACGCCCGCATCAAGCAGGTGCAGCGCTTCATCGAGCACTCGAACGAATTCCCATGGACCTGGACCGTCGCCATGGTCGACGAGTTCTTCGGCGATCTTCGAAGTATCCACAAACTCGCCCAGTCGTCGATCCGTTCGTATCAGGTCGGCCTACGACAGTTCTGCTCCTATATCAGCAATCCGGACTACGGCTGGGACCGCATCTGCGAAGCACTGTTCGGGACCCACCCATCCCAAGTCTTCTTCGACTGGAACACCGCTCGCCATGTCCAGGAGAACGAGGCCCAACCCGAGAAACGCGCATTCACCAAGCGCGAACTTCAAGACTTCTTCGATCATGCCGACGAGCAGGTATCTGCCGTCGTAGCTTCGGGCAGAAAGGGTTGGCTGCCCGCATACCGCGACGCCGTGATGTTCAAGATCGCCTACTCGTATGGGTTGCGGTTCAACGAACTGGCCCACTTGCAGACGGTCGACTTCGCAAGGAACCCCCACGCTAAGGAGTTCGGAAAGTTCGGCCTGGTTCATGTGCGATACGGCAAAGCGAAGAAGGGCTCCCCGCCGAAGCGGCGCAGCGTCCTGACAGTCTTCGACTGGACACCCGAAGTACTGGTCGACTGGCTGGAGAATGGTCAGCCCCATATGGACGACGGGATCGACCTGTTCCCCAGCGAACGTGGAAATCTCGTCTCGGAAACCACCCTCATCAGGCGGTTCCGCCGCTACTGTGACGATCTCGACCTCTCGCCCGTCCTCGACCTCCACTCGTTCCGACGGTCCTATGCAACGCACTTGCTCGAAGCCGGCTGGGACGCGATGTTCGTCCAACACCAAATGGGCCATGAGCATGCGTCGACCACAGCGATCTATAGCTGTGTCAGCAGCGACTACCGCACCCGGACGCTGCGAAATGCGCTCGACGCCACTATCGCCGCAGCGCTTCAGCCGAAGCAGAACGGCGGCGCCGGATGAAACGCGATGTCGATTACCAATGGCGGCTCGCCGAGCTTATGGCGGGTAACCAGATGCACAACAGCACCGACCTCATCCCACGGCTGAATGAACGCGGCATCACGCTGTCACGGCCACAGGTCTACCGACTCGTCCACCAAAGACCCGAACGAGTTTCTCTGAAGCTAATCGCCGCACTCTGCGACATCTTCGACTGCGGCCCAGACGATCTCGTCACCGTTACTGCCGCGGACGCCCGAAGGAAGGCCGCCAGCGCCGGCCGAGAGAACGTCGTAGAACTGAACAAGACCATCCGCCCCAAGCGTGCTCGGATCCTCAGCGATGACGATTGAACCGCAGCGCCGGAACACCGTTCGCGGGCGACCCAAGGTCACGGACGGATCAATGGAGTGCGCTCGCTGTCACCGCGAGATGCGGCGCACGGCAGCAACATGGCCAGACGGCCGCATCTGCAACTCCTGCTACTACGAAGCAACCAGCCTCTACGGCGACTGTCCCAGCTGCGGATTCCACCGCCTTTTGCCCGGCCGACTGGACATCGGCGATCAAGCGGTGTGTCGAGACTGCGCACGTATCCGCCAGAACTTCCACTGCACGTCGTGCAACGACGAGCGGCGACCCTACCGCGGCAACGTATGCGCACGTTGCAGCCTCCGCGAAAACCTTGAGCGAGCGTTCCTCCACCCGGACTCCCCCGCGAGCTTCACACATCTCATCGACGCCCTGTGCGCAGCCGATCGCGCCGAGAGCATAATCACTTGGAAACGATCGGACAAGGTTCAGGCACTCCTTCGTTCCCTCGGAGACGGCACCACTCCCCTCACCCACGACGGACTGGACCAGTACGAGCCCAGGGGCCGGCACGTCGAGCACCTTCGGGCCATCCTTCAGCACCATGAGGTGTTGCAGGCCCGTGACAAGTACCTTGCCTACTTCGAGCGGTGGATCGACGACAAGCTCCACCCAGTATCAGACCCCGAGATCGCCAGACCGATCAGACAGTTCGCCACCTGGCACCACCTCAAACGAATCAACGATATTGCGCTCGCCGGAAAGCCAACCCGTGGGCCCGTTCACGCCTCGAAGCAGGACATCACCGAAGCACTGAAGTTCCTTGAGTGGCTTCGCGACGAACACGGACGGACCATCGCCAACTGCACACAGCAAGATGTGGACCAGTGGGTCACAACCGGTCCGACAACGCGGCACCTCATCCGGACATTCATCATCTGGTGCGAAAAAATGCGGGTCAACCGATCAATCACCCTCGGGCATCGGCAGGCCAAGACGGTCCGAGCGCTCACGCAAGACCAGCGACTTGAGTGGATTCGCGAGCTCCTGTCCGGCGACAGCGAATCGCTCCCCTACCGCGTCGCCGGAACCCTGCTACTCCTCTACGCCCAGCCACTCGTGAAGGTCGCAGCCATCCCGATGAGCAAGGTGCTCGTCGCTCCCGAGGGACTCTCGCTGGTCCTCGGTGTTACTCCGTCGCCCGTCCCCGAGCCCTTCGCTGACCTGCTCAAGAGGCACATCAATAGCCGGCCCAACCTCCGAACCGCTGGGGCAGACAATCCTTGGCTCTTTCCGGGAAACCGACCCGGCGAACACCTGCACCCCAACACCGTCATGGACCGTCTGCGGCGCTTCGGCATCGACCTGCTCGGCGCTCGAAACATCGCGTTGCGCGAACTCGTTACCCAGGTGCCTCCTCCGGTCGTGGCCGAAATGCTCGGCTACAGCGACCAAGTGGTACATCGGCATGCGGAACTCGCTGCGCAGCCATGGGGCAGGTACGTACCCGCATCTAGGCCAAGCACTTGATGACTCGACCAAAGGACACGTGACTGCGGAGAAGTTCGCTGAAAAGCCGCTCCAGTCGCTGAGCCCTCAGTACGAGGAGAAGCACCACGGCACCTACCTAAAGCGACTGGACCACGCGGTCAGCACCTTGAACGTGCGCGGACTGATCCCGACCAGACCGATCTCGGCCATGATCTTGGCGACAGTCTTTTCCGAAACCTGCTCACCGGCAGCCCGCAGATCAGCGGTGATCCGGGGTGACCCGTAGGTCCCACCGGAGTCGCGATGGTGTGCGACGACCTTCACGGTCAGATCGGCTTTCCGTTGCTCTCGATTAGTCAATTCCGTTGTATCCGACCGCTTCACACGCTTGTAGTAGCCAGAGGTCGAGACCCCCAGCAAGCGTGCCATTCGGGTGATCTCCGTGGTCGCGCACTCTGCCGCCATCAACTCGAACCGATCTACTTCAGTCCGTTGGCCGCAAAGTACGCCGAGGCTTTTTTAAGGAACGCGATGTCCTTTTCCTGCTCGGCGACCTGCTTTCGTAACCGCGCCAGCTCGGTGCGCTCGGCCGGGGTCAACGGCTCCTCGTTGCGGGCCGCCGCGGCCTCCACGCGACGCCGCTCGTCGGCGACCCACCGCCCCAGCAGGGCCTCGTTGAGACCCAGTTCGCGGGCGACCTCGGCGATGGTGCGCCCGGAATCGATCACCCGATGAGCGGCCTCGACCTTGTACTCGGTCGTAAACGACCGACGGGTTCGGGACATGGTGACATCCTTCCAGCAGGATCATCCAACCTGCTATCTCGATGTCCACCACCCGGGGGGAACCTCACGGGGCCTATCGGGGGTCAAACTGGTTACCAGCGACGCCCACGCCGGGCTGGTGGCCGCCATCGGCGCCACCCTGCCCGGCGCGGCCTGGCAGCGCTGCAGAACCCACTACACAACGAATCTGATGGCGCTGACCCCGAAAGCGTCATGGCCGTGGGTGCGCACCCTGTTGCATTCGGTGTTCGATCAACCTGACGCGGAATCTGTTGCCGCCCAGTATGACCGGATCATCGACGCGCTGTCCGACAAACTTCCCAAGGTGGCCGAGCACCTCGAAGCGGCCCGCCCGGACCTGCTCGCGTTCACCGCGTTCCCCAAGCAGATCTGGCGTCAGATCTGGTCCAACAATCCTCAGGAGCGCCTCAATAAGGAGATCCGCCGCCGCACCGACGTCGTCGGCATCTTCCCCGACCGCGACGCCCTCATCCGCCTCGTCGGCGCCGTGCTGGCCGAGCAACTCGACGAATGGGCCGAATCCCGGCGTTACCTCGGCCTCGACGTGCTGAGCAAATCACGCACCGTCAACAATACCCCGACCGAACAGGAGGCCACCCCCGCAGCACTGACCGACTGAACCATCACCTCGAAGAATCACACGACGAGGTCGTACACCACGTCCCTGGACTTGACCCCACTCTGCTGGACGCAACCCACGTTGCCGCAGAGTACGACCGGCAGAGGATTTCGCATCCAGTTCTCACCCGAAGTCGCAAGGCGACAACAATTATGAGCCTGTCAACCAGGGAGTCCAGCCTCGGGCCGCTCGGGTGGGTCAGGTCAACGTCCACGGTTCGGCAGGACGTTTCCGCATACGCTGGCGATTGAGGTTGGGGCACTCAGCTGCTCCCGCCGATGAACTCCCGGTCGGGAAGCGTCACCGGTTCAGTGGTGAGCACGCAGTGGGTCCGCTCGAAGATCGTCACCATGCACTTGTTGCAGTGCGTGCACAGCGAAGCGGCATCCCGGTCCTGCCGAATTCGGTTGAGCAGCGATGGGTCCCGCAGCAGTGCACGTGCCATGGCCACGAATTCGAAACCTTCACGCATCGCCATGTCCATGGTGGCTTTGGTGGTGATGCCGCCGAGCAGGATCAACGGCATCGACAGCTCGCGACGGAACTGGCGGGCGTGGTCGAGCAGATAGGCGTCCTGGTACGGGTAGCGCCGTAGGAAGGGCCGCCCGGCGGTACTCAACGCCCAGCTCAGCGGCGGCTGGAAGGTCCGCGCGAACTCGCTGCGTGGCGCATCGCCGCGGAAGTAGAACATCGGGTTGAGCAGTGAACTGCCCACGGTCAGCTCAAGCGCGTCGAGGGCACCGTCGTCCTGCAGCCACCGCCCGACCTGCAGACTCTCCTCGAGCCGCAACCCGCCGGCGACACCGTCGTCCATGCTGAGCTTGGCGATCACCGCGACTCGGTCTCCCACCGCTTCTCGCACGGCGATCGCGATCCGCCGGGCCAGCCGGGCACGGTTGACCAGACTTCCGCCGTAGTCGTCCCTGCGCCGGTTGAGCAGTGGACTGAGGAACGCACTCACCAGATAGTTGTGCGCGAAATGCAGTTCGACCCCGTCGAAGCCGGCCTCGACGGCCACTTCCGCCGCTCGGGCATGATCGGCGACCACCCGTGACAGTGCCGCGGAGTGGGGCCTTCGGGTGGCCCGCATGGCCAGCGGGCTGAACATGCGGCTCGGTGATATTGCGGCAACGCCGTTGGAGGCCGCGTTGGCGACGGGTCCCGCGTGACCCAACTGCGCGCACACTTTCGCGCCCTCGGCGTGGATGGCGTCGGTGAGCCGGGTCAGGTCTGGGACGATGTCCGGTCGCATCACGATCTGATCGCGTGCGGTGCGTCCCTCGGGGGCGACCGCACAGTACGCGACGGTGGTCATGCCCACCCCTCCGGCAGCCGGCGCGCGGTGGTAGGCGATCAAGTCGTCGGTGACTGCTCCTGCAGGACTGCGCGCCTCGAACGTCGCCGCCTTGATCACCCGGTTGCGCAGCGTGATCGGCCCGAGCGTCGCGGGCGCGAACACGTCGGTGGCTGGGCCGCTCATCGGTTCACCGCCGGTGCCGACAGCCCTGCCGAGACCACCGTGCACAGCGTGTCCACTTGTCGGCCGGTCAATCTCCTATCCCCGGCGAGTGGATCACCGAACTGCACGAAGATGAGTTCGAAGGCGAGCATCCAGCGGTGTTTCGCCTCGGCAGGGGACAGGCCGGGCACGTTGCGCTGCAACAACTCTGCCCACGGTGTGAGGGAAAACCATCGTTGTGTCCAGTTCAGCTCCCGCCGAGACAGCAGCAGTCGCGACAGCAGGTTCAGGTAGAGGCGCCCGGCCGGGTCGGCGGCCAGCACCACCAGCGGGTCGACGACGACCCGGACCGCATCGGGGACCGTCAACTGTTCGGCGTCGTCGCGGTCGGCCAAGGTCACCTTCCACAGCGGTCCGAGGCGGTCCTCCAGCAGCGCCGACACCAGTCCCACCTTCGAGCCGAAGTGGTAATGCACCGCAGCCGGGTTCACGTTCGCTGCCGTGCAGACCGCCCGAACCGAAACCTCGTCGTATCCCGACTCCAGCAGCAGCCGCTCCGCCACTGTCAACAACCGTTCTCTGGTGCCCGCGTCAACGTTGGCCATGGGCTCATCAAAGCACTGATCGACCGCGGAATCAATCGTTGATTGAAACAGTGATTGAATTCGGGGCGCTATGAGGGTCCGCGGATATGACGGGGTGTGCACGACGCCGGCCGGGTTTCAGTGCACGTGAGGGGGACCCGTTTGGTGGTCCAGTTGATCTATCCCCGCTGTTTCGAGCCACGATCATGCGAGTTGAGGGGTCGAGCTGATTGATGTCCAGAGCGTTTCGAACTCTGTGGGGCTGATGTTACCGAGGTAGCTATGGCGGCGTTCGATGTTGTAGAAGTTGTCGATGTAATCGGCCATGGCGGCTGCTAATTCGATGGTGGTGGCCCATTTGCGGGTGTTGAGCAACTCGACCTGTAACCGTGCCCAGAATGACTCCATAGCGGCGTTATCGAAGCAGTCGCCCACGGTCCCGAAAGAGCCGAGCAGGCCCCATCGCCGCATGTTCTCCCCGAGAGCTCCAGGAGGTGAACTGCGTGCCGTGATCTGCATGCAGAATTGTTGGCCCCCAACGATTCCTGTTAGAGACGGCCATGTTGACCGCGTTGTTGACCAGTGCGGTGTCAGCGGACGTCGAGAACGTACGGGCCACGATCAAGCGCGAGAAGCAGTCCAGGATCGCGCAACAGTAAACCTTCCCGTCGCGAGCGGGATGTTCGGTGATGTCGGTACACCACAGTTGGTTGGGCATCTCGGCGGTGAAGCGCCGATTCACCAGGTCAACGGAGGTGTCAACCCCAATGAGATTCGGTTTTCGCCGCTCTGGGCGCGGCAGCCCATACAGACCGCGTTCGGACATGATGGAGTTGACCAGCTTGTGATTGACGTTCATCTCGTAGTCGGCCAGCAGCGCAGCGCGGACTCTCTTGCGCCCGTAGGTCCCGCGAGAACGCAGGTGGATCTCGGTGATGTGGCTTCTCAAGTTTCGTGTCCACACCCGGCTCGCTGACCTGCGTCGTTGACGACGTTCTCAATTGGTGTCCGCACCGCGAATTCTCGCTTTGATGTCCACTGCCACAGGACGGGGCATTGATTCGCGACGTGCCTACACCGCCCTAACGGGAGTAGTACCCGGCGTTTCGTCACGTGGCGAACAACGTCGTCGACGTCTGCTGTGGACCCAAAGTTGCTCAGCGGCAACGCATCTCTAAATGGGGCTCATGGATACTAGTCATTATCCACGAAACGGCGGCGAGGGCTGGAACGCCCATCGGCAGCCAATACTCATCGCTCCGCCGGCGGTAGCGGTTGCGCTAGTGCGGGGAGTTGTACATCTCGATATAGGCGTGCCCAATGGCGTTCTCAGCCGCCTTGCCCCCGGCGATACTGGTGGCAAATCGTGCTTGGCGCGGTGACGGTTGGCAATGACCATTCCGTAGTAGAGAACTGTGCTGATGTACTCGCCGGATTCCTCGATGGTCAGCTTGATCAGATCGCCTCCGGCGTAGGTGAGGTGCTTCCGCCGCAAACTTGGCGTCCGCCGTAGGGCCGATATGTCCCTCTCGTAGAGTCGTACCAGTTGCTGTCGCGGTCCCCCCGGTAGCGATCCGCGGCGTGGTTAACGTCATGCGGGTTTGGACGGTCGGCCTGAAAGCTGTTCCAAAGCATCTGAATACATCGGTGTCGAACTCTTCTTGGATCGCTGCGGCCCGGTATCGCCAAACCTTCTCCAGATTTCCTGCAGCGAATGAGAGCAACAGAACCGCTACGGCACCGACTCCCCCGACAACGGATCGGACACTCGGGGATTTCACTGCGCAGACTGCCCAGGCGAGAGCGAGGAGAAATACCGCGGCGACTCGCCACGACAGCACGCGTTTGGCATCACAGTAGGTGCGGGCCTGTGCGGCAACGTGGCGGCGCGCGTCGCGGGTATTCTTTGCCTCGAAGATCGAGGGGGTCGTCAACGTCATGCCATCTCCGCTCGGATGAGTCTCGTGTTCGGCGTGCACCGTCCTTCCGCCGGCCGGTAGGACCGGCGGCGATTTAGGGTAGTGGCATTCGGTCGACGAACAATCCGCGCCACTTGTCGATCAGCGGCACGTTCTTTCCCATCGGCCTCCAGAAGAATCGCCTCCTCTGCCGATGCAAGCCAGCTTCGAAGGTGGGTCTGGTCTTGGCTTCTTCGCCAGGTGTCCGGCATTCACGTCGGGGCCCAGGCCTGCTGGGTCAGGCCAGTCCTCGACGATTGGTCCGCCATTGAGGCGAGCAGGAACCGCACTTCTTGACGGACCACTCGGTCCCGGACTGAGTGGTCCGTATTCAACGTGGTTGTCCGGTCGACAGCAAGGTGAGGTGGCTGAGTCCTCGTCGCCGCGGTGCGTTGTGCGCGGTGCGACGAGTGGGGCCGCGGTGCGGGGTCTTACGCGGTCAGGCGAAGCGACAGGTCCCAAAGCCGCTCGGCGTTGTCGGCGTCCAGGGCATAGGGCGCGACGCCGGTGATGCCGAACTCGTCGCGGTGGTCGACGACGGCAGCTTCACGGCAGTCCTCGAAGTAGCGGCCACTGACCCCGGCGACGTGCGGGGATGCGGCCAGCAGGACCGAGGTGGCCGCCCCCTGTTCGGGGGTCTTGACGCGGCTGCCGGCACGGCGGAAGCGTTCGTCGGCGCCGTCTTGGAAGTCCTTCCCGAGGTGGCGTTGCAGGGCGGTCATGATGCCGCCGGGCATGAGTGCGTTGGCGGTGATGCCGTCCCGGGCCCAGCGTTGGGTGACGCCGACGGCGAACAGGACATTCGCGGTCTTGGATTGGCCGTAGGCGCTGAAGGGATCGTATTCACGGAATCGATAGTCGATGTCGTCGAAGATGACCGGGGAGCGCAGGTGTCCACTGGAGCTGACCGAGACCACGCGGGCTCCGTCGGCAGCGGCCAGCGCGGCGTGCAGGCCGGTGGCGAGGGCGAAGTGGCCGAGATGGTTGGTGGCGAACTGCATTTCGTGTCCACTTGCCGAAATCTGCCGGTCCTGGATGGCCATGACTCCGGCATTGTTCACCAGGATGTGCAGCGGCCCGTCCCAGGCGCGGACGAACGCGGTCACGCTGGCCGGATCGGAGAGGTCCAGCGGGGCGACGGTGGTGGATCCGCCGATGTCGGCGGCGACCTTCTCCCCGGCGGCGGTGTTGCGCACCGCGAGGGTGACGGTCGCACCGGCGGAGGCCAGGGCGCGCGCGGTCTCGACGCCGATACCGGACGCGGCGCCGGTGACGATCGCGCGCGCGCCGCGCAGGTCGACGTCGGCGATCACCTCCGCGGCGGTGGAGGTGGCGTCAAACGGTGTGGTGATGAGTTCGGTGGTCGTGGTCATGGGTTCTACGAACGCCATTCTGTGCAGATGTGTTCCAGCGTGGGCTATTTCGAGACGAGCACGTCCGCCTTGGCGGCCGCATCGTCGCCAGCACTACTCCCGCCGGCCCAGTTCGCCCTACCAAACCGCCTACTCAAGCTTCCGTCACACGACGATGTGGAGTGTCGCGGCCATTTGCTCGTCGAAAATGCTGCCGTGCCAGTAGGCGTGGCGGTGCCGAAGAACACGGTAGTTGCCGCGGTGGTCGAGCAGGCCCGCACGTCGCCAAACCCGGGGTGGCCACGTAGCCCTCTCGTGGACTACGGGATTTGCGTGGTCCTTGGCACCTCGTTGCATGCAACTGTCAAGACATCACATGAGACAGAAGGGCACGGCGGTCATGAAGGACGCTCTGATACTTGGCGGCGGCTTCGCGGGAGTGTGGAGTGCGGCAAGTGCGGTGCGGCTGGCCCGATCGGCGGGCAGCGATAGGTTGCGGGTGCGGCTGATCAGCGCCGGTGATGACATGGTGATCCGGCCGCGACTTTACGAACGCAATCCGGACAAGATGCGGATCGACCTGGATCGGCTGCTTAACCCTATCGGTGTCGAGCGCCTCAACGCACGGGTGGAGTCCATCGACGCCGCCTCCCAGACTGTGATGGCCCACGGCGCCGATGGCGTGTTGGTGACAGCGTCTTATGACCGGCTGGTGCTGGCCACAGGAAGCCAGCTGAAGCGGCCTGCTTTCCCCGGCGCCGCGCACGCATTCAACATCGACACTCTCAACGCCGCGGTCGCACTTGACATCCATTTGCACCATGTGTCGCAGCTGCCACCACGAGCTCGGTATACGGCGGTCGTGGTCGGTGCCGGTTTCACAGGACTGGAGATCGCCACGGAACTCGTCGGACGGTTACGCGATGTGGCGGCAGGCCAGGAAGTTCGGGTGATCTTGGTGGAGCGCGCCAAGGTTTTGGGTCCTGAGTTGGGAGATGTTCCGCGCCCCGTCATCGTAGACGCTCTCGACACGCTGGGTGTCGAGCGACGCCTGGGCCGCACCGTCGCCTCGGCCACCGAGACACAGGTGGCTCTGGACGATGGTGAGGTGATCCCAGCCGCGACGCTGATCTGGACCGTCGGCATGTCCGCCAGCCCGCTGACGGCACAGATCCCAGCCGAACGTGACCGGTTCGGCCGCCTGCTGGTAGACGAGTACCTGCGCGTGACACCCACCGTCTACGCTGCCGGCGACACCGCTGCCGCCGTTGCCGATGGCGGCCACCCGACCATCCAGAGCTGTCAACACGCGCAGCCGATGGGTAAGTACGCGGGCCACAACGTCGCCGCGGATCTGCTCGGTTTGCCGATGCTTCCGTTCACTGCGGACCCATACAGCAACTGCATCGATCTCGGCGCCGCCGGGGCGTTGACGACGGTGGGCTGGGAACGCACAGTCGACAAGGAAGGCTCCGAAGCCAAAGCGATCAAGCACGCTATCAACACTCAATGGATCTACCCACCCACCGACTCGGCTGACGCGCTGCTCGCGAAGGCCGGCCATTTCAGTAACAGCGCCTATGCACAGGAGATCTCGTGACCACCACCGTTGTAGTCGTCGGCGGCGGATACGCCGGCGTCCTGGCCGCCAACCGGCTAAGCCAGCGTTCCGATACCGACATCGTCATGGTCAACCCTCGGCCGCATTTCGTCGAGCGAATTCGTCTGCACCAGTTGGTGGCCGGCAATGACGACGCCGTGCAGGACTACGCGACGGTGCTGACCGACCGCGCCAAGCTGGTGGTCGACTCCGTCACGCGCATCGACGCCGCCAGCCGTCAACTGCACCTGGCTTCGGGAGCCACGATGGGCTACGACTACCTGGTATATGCCGTTGGCAGCACCGCACCGCTGCCCGATGCGGTGCCCGGTGCCCGCGACCACGCCGTCCCGCTTGGTGAATATGAAGCGGCGCAACGGCTTACACAACGCCTGTCCGATGTCCCGTTGCAGGCGCCCATCGTAGTCGTCGGCGGAGGTCTGACCGGGATTGAAGCGGCGTCTGAGTTCGCCGAGGCCGGCCGACGCGTCACATTGGTCACCGGTGCCTTGGGCCCGTCGCTGGCAAAGGGGGGCCGCCGCTCGGTGGCGAAACGCCTGAAGATGCTGGGCGTCAACGTGGTAGAGAACGCCACCGTCACCCAGGTGCACGCGGATCGAATCACGTTGCGCGACGGCACAGACTTGCCCAGTGCAGCGACGGTGTGGACAGCTGGTTTCGGTGTACCGAACCTTGCCGCCGCGAGCGGCCTGACCACTGACCGGCTCGGCCGGCTGCTCACCGACGAGACCCTCACCAGCGTCGATGATTCCTCGATCATCGCCGCTGGCGACGCCGCCTCCCCGTCGGGTGTGCCGTTTCGGATGAGCTGCCAGCTCGCCATGCCGCTGGCCTCACACGCCGCCGACACCCTCCTGGCCCGCCTGGAGGGCAAGAAACCCACGAACCTGAACCCTGCCTCAGTGGGTCAGTGCATCAGCCTGGGCCGCCACGCCGGCACCATTCAAATGTCGCATTTCAATGATGTTGCCATGCCGATGCATCTCGGCGGGCGCCTCGCGGCCACCATCAAAGAGCAAGTGTGCAAGGGCACTGTGTCGTTCTTGATCAAGGAGGCTCGTAAGCCGGGTAGCTACTTCTGGCCCAAAGGCGGTAAGAGACAACAGAATCTACAGAAGGGTGCGGCACATGTCTGAGGTCATGGAAAGGCTCACGAAGGCCATGACGGTCATCCAGTCCGTCACACCGCCGATCATCCCCCAGGACGCCGATGCGATGACCGCGATCATCGAATGGGGCCCCGGCGACGCGGGCGCGCCGCCGCACCGTCACCCCGGCGGACCGTGCTTCGGCTACGTCCTGGAAGGCGAGATGCTCTTCGAGCTGGAAGGTGAAGCGCCGCGGGTCATCAAGGCCGGCGAAGCCTTCTGGGAACCGGGTGGCGACGTCATCCACTACTCCGATGGCAACAACCGCGAAGACGTCCCGCTGCGGTTCCTGGTGACCATGCTGTGCCGCCCGGGCGTCGACATGTTCGTCCTCGTCGATGACGCCGAACTCGAACAACGCAAAGACCGCCGCATCCCGAAAGGACACTGATGAAGATCACCGTTGTGGGCGCCACCGGACAGATTGGCTCCCAGGTTGTGAAATTGCTCTCCGACGCAGGCCATCAGGTCGCCGCGGCGTCGCGGTCGTCAGGGGTGGATGCCGTATCGGGCGATGGTGTGGCGGCCGCGTTCGGCGGCGCCGACGTCATCGTCGACGTCCTCAATTCGCCCAGCTTGGAACCCGGCCCGGCATTGGAATTCTTCACCGGCTCGGCGACCACGCTGCTGTCGGAGGCCAAGACGGCACAGGTGAAGAACTACGTGCTGCTGTCGATTGTCGGCGTGGACGGCATCGAGGCCGACGGCTACTTACGCGGCAAACACCTGCAGGAGGAGCTAGTGGCCACCTCCGGTGTGCCCTACACCATCGTGCGGGCCACCCAGTTCCACGAATTCACCGAAGGCATCGCCGGGTCACTGATGGTCGACGGTGAAGTCCGCGCGCCGGATGCGCTTATCCAGCCCGTCGCCGCGGCCGAGGTCGCCGGCTTCGTCGCCCGGGTTGCCGCCGAGGCGCCTCGCCACGGCGTGCTGAATTTCGGCGGGCCGGAGAAGATGCCGTTCACCGAGATGGCCCGCACCGTCTTCACCCATCAGGGCAAGAATTTGCCCATCACCGTCGACCCACAGGCGACCTATTTCGGCGTTCCCGTCCAGCAGAACAGCCTCGTCACCGACGACGGTGCTGAGCGGGGCAGCACCCGCCTGGTCGATTGGCTGAGTCAACAGTGATCGAAGGCGAGCTGGCAGGCCGCACCGCGCTGGTCACCGGCGGCACCGCCGGCATCGGGCTTGCCACCGCTCGTCGACTGGTGGACGCCGGCGCCTTCGTCGTCGTCACCGGACGTAACCGGGAACGCGGCGAACATGCGCAGGGCGAACTCGGACCGCACGCCCGGTTCGTTGCCGTCGACATGGCCGATCCGGCCGGCGTGGACCGGCTCTCCCGTGACCTTGAACTCGACATCCTGGTCAACAATGCGGCACGATTTCCCGCCGCCCTGACCGTCGACCAGGACGAGAGCGACTTCGGTCACACGTTCGCCACCAACGTGCGTGGTCTCTACTTCCTGGTTGCTGCAACGGTTCCCGCGATGATCCGCCGTGGTGGCGGGGCCATCGTCAACATCACCTCCATGGTGGCGTCCAAAGGTGTTCCCGGCGCCTCGGTGTACAGCGCGTCCAAAGCCGCGGTCGAGCAGTTGACCCGGACCTGGGCCGTCGAATTCGGCGCCCACAACATCCGGGTCAACAACGTCGCCCCGGGCCCGACCGCCACCGACGGCGTCGTCACCGAATGGGGCGAAACCAACGACGAACTCGGCCGCGCCCTCCCCCTGGGGCGCACCGCAGATCCCGCGGAGATCGCCGAGGCGATCTACTTCCTGGCCTCACCGAGCGCCAGTTTCATCACCGGCACCACATTGCACGTCGACGGCGGCGGCACCGCCGTCTGAAAGGATCATGATGGACTTCGATGATGTGGTGATTCGCCGCCACTCCTCGCGTATGTTCCTGTCCGACAAGCCCGTCCCGAGAGAATTGCTGAGCGAAGCTCTGACGCTGGCCATGCGGGCACCGTCGAATTCGAATGTTCAGCCCTGGCGGCTGTTTTTGGCATCGGGCGCCCGCCGTGACCGCCTCGCCGCGTCGTTGGCCGCGAAGGTGCGCACCGACCCGCCGCCCACACTGGGTCTGCCCGACTCCCACAGCCACCTGCGCCGCCAGCTCGGCGCCCTGCTCTACGGTGCGATGGGCGTAGCACGCGACGACAGCCAGGGACGCTGGAACGCCCAGCTGCGCAACTGGGACTTCTTCAACGCCCCGGTCGCCGGAATCGTCTGCATGCACCGCGACCTCGGACTGCCCGACGCCGTCGGGGTGGGTATGTTCTTGCAGACCCTGCTGCTCGCCCTGACCGAACGCGGTCTTGACAGTTGCGTGCAGGTCTCGACCGCGCTCTACCCGGACCTGGTGCGCCAGCAGCTCGACATTCCCGACGACCTGACCGTTCTGTGCGGCATCTGCATCGGCTACGCCGACCCTGCCTTTGTGGCCAACAGCATCGACACTCCGCGAAATCCAGTCTCCGAAAACGTCGTTCTTCTTGACGAATAACGTGACTGCAGACCTTCGAGACGAGCTTCGGACAGTCTTCATCTTTCAGTTCCTCACCGACGAGCAACTCGATGCGTTGTGCAGCAATGGAAGCGTCCACACTGTCGGGCCGGGGCCGGTAGCTCGTGAAGGTGAGCCGGCCAGTTTCTTCTACGTGTTCCTCGACGGCGGTGAAGTGGTTGCGACCAAGCGATCCGGCGGCCGTGACGTCGAGTTGCATCGCACTTCCGAGCTCGGAACGTACTTCGGCGCGATCTCCAGTTCCACCCACGTCCACGACGTCACTGTCCGAATGACGCTGCAATCGCGGCTATTCGTTGTTGAGGCCGAGTCGTTCGCCCGCTTTACTCAGAGCTGGTGGCCGATCGCGATGCACCTGCTCGACACCAGTGTTGCCCGCAGTCTGAGTCAGCGTCAACTGCTCGGTTTGCAGGAACGCCAACACGCCTTGGCGACCATGACCGCCGGCCTCACCCACCAGCTGAACAACCCGGCTGCAGCCACCGTCCGGGCGGTGGCCGACCTGCGCGACAGTATGGCTGAGTCCGACCGAAATCTCAGGGCGCTCGCCATGACCGCCCCCGAAGCGCTGGGCGACCTGCTCGACATCCGTGCCGGCATCACCAGCTTGGTAGCGACCCCATCACCGTTGTCTCCGCTGGAGACCGCGGACCGCGAAGAAGCACTCGACGACTGGCTCGCGAGGCGCGGTATCGCCGACAGTTGGCGCTACACTTCGGCGTTCGTCGACGCCGGCGTCGACGAAGAGTGGCTTGAGCGCATCGAGACGGCGGTGACAGCGGCAACTTTGGAGTGCGCCGTGAGCTGGATCAAGCAGTTCGTCGACACCGAGATGAGGGTCCGTGAGATCTCCGAGGCCGGCGCCCGCATCGCAACCCTGGTCAACGGCGTCAAACCCTACTCGCAGATGGACCGCGGCCCATATCAGTGCATCGACATCCACGAAATGCTACGCAGCACCGTGCTGATGTTCGGCGACAAGATCGCCATGGCCGACAAGGGAAAGCCCGTCACCCTGGTCAAGGACCTCGATTTCTCTCTACCCGAAATACACTGCTATCCCGCTGATCTCAACCAAGTGTGGACCAATTTGATAAGCAACGCGCTCTACGCAATGGACGGACACGGCACTCTCACCGTCCGCACCCTACGCGACGGCGACGCCATGGTCCGGGTGGAGATCTGCGACGATGGCCCTGGGATCCCCCAGCACATTCTCGGTCGCATCTTCGATCCGTTCTTCACCACGAAGCCTGTCGGATCCGGCTCCGGCCTGGGTCTGGACTTGGCGTGGCGGGTCGTGGTGAACCGGCACCATGGCCACATCACCGTGCAGTCCGAACCGGGTGACACGCGGTTCATCGTGTGCCTGCCCCTGGAGGCTCCGGCCCCTGCCCCCGGTTAAGCGAACTTCTGCCGGAGCTCACGTCGGGTGCGAACGCCCATCTTGGTGTACACCTTGCGCAGATGCCAATCTACGGTGTGCGCACTGAGAAACAGCTGGCTGGCGATCTCCTGGTTGGTCAGACCCTTGCCTGCCAGTTCGGCGATCTGGCGCTCTTGAGGGCTCAGGTCATCGCCGACGGCGGTGGGCGACTTCCTGGTCTTCTGCCCCGCAGCTTGCAGCTCGCGGCGGGCCCGCTCAGCGAACGCCATCGACCCCATCGTGACTAGATCCCTATGGGCAACTCGCAGCGGCTCTCGCGCCGCAGTCGCAGGACCGTTGCGGCGCAACCACTCTCCGTACAACAGCCGAACCCGAGCCAGTTGCACCACCTGGGAGGTGGCCTCGAAATACCCGATGCTCTGCAGATAGAGCGCTTCGGCGCGCTTTCCGCTGCTGAGAAGCGCTTCCGAGCGGGCCAGCGAACCCAGCGCCCGCGGCGTGCCGGCCGCCAGTGTCCGCTCGCGCAGTTGCTCAAGTGCTTGCTCGGCGAACTGCAGGTCGTCGGTGCGCACAGCCGCTTCGATCGCTTCGACCAACACGTAGCCGTGGAAGCCGAGGTCGTCATACTCGAGTCCTCGGCGTGCGGCGGCAAGGGCGTCGGGGTAGCGGCCACGCCCATTGTTCACCAACGCCGTGGCGTAATGCGCCAACCCAATCGCGCGACCCTCGCCGCGGAGTCGACTCGACTCGATTGCGGCGGCTGCGAGCGCGGCAACCTCGGCATCGTCACCCTTCCATGCCGCCACGCTGAGGCCGTGATACCGCAACGGGACGTAGTTGATGGCGTTCGACAAATCGCCGGCCTCGGCGACCAACCCAGCGGCTGTGGTCAATTCACCGTTGTCTACGTGTGCACCGGCGCGCGACAGCAGCGCCGACGGCAGCAGTGCCATTGCCCCGGCATCAGAGGCCAACCGCACGGCGTGCGCCGACACCACGCTCCAGCCGTCCTCCCACGTCTCGTGGATCAAGCATTCGTGCACCAGCGGAAAGGCTCGCCAGAACCATCCTGTATCCGAGCGGACGCACCCCATGAGGGCATCCCGTGCGCGGCGCATCGCCGGCATCGCCGCCGCGGCGCCCAGGGCCAGGCGATCGGCCAGCGCGTGGGTGATCACGTCGAGTGGCGTCTGCGGTGGCAGGTTCGCCAGCGCTGCCCGGGCGGTCTCGGCGATCTGCACAGTCAGACCAGGCGCGCTGCGACCCACGTACATCGCCGCACTCAGCGCCTCCAGGTACGTCTCGGTAGCCAGAGCAGCGTCCAGGACCTTCAGCTGCGCGGCCACCGCCGTGAATTCGGTGACCGCCTCGGACAAGGCAGCGGCATGCCCGCTGGCCCGTGCCGACGTGAACGCCAATCGCGTCCGCAACTGAGCCAATCGTGCCCGCTGCAAATCGGTCAGCGGACCCAGTTCGGCCGTCGCCAGCAGGTGGCGTGACTGGTCGAAGGACGCGATCTCGTGGTGAGCTTCCGCGGCGGCCAGCGCGCGGGTGCTACGCATGGACGGGTCGGGTGTCAACTCGACTGCCCGCGTCAAAAAAGCTGCCGCGGCGGCTGTTCCGCCCCGTTGCCGCGCTCGGCCCGCCGAGGCCTCCAGGTCGAGCGCCACCGATTCGTCAAGTGCCTCGCAGGCCAGCGCACGATGCCAGGCCCGACGGTCCGGATCCACCGCGGGGTCGGTCACTGCGGCCAGCGCTCCATGCGCGCGCCGCCGTTGTTCCGGGGTAGCCGATCGGTAGGCAACCGAACGCGCCAGCGGGTGATGAAACTGCACGCGGGTGTCGATCCTGAGAAGTCCAATGTCCTGCGCCGGCAGCATCGCGACGGGTTTGAGGTCCAGGTGCGCCAAGGCGCCGAACAGCAGCGCCGGATCACCCACTGGTTCCGCGGCCGCCGTCACCAGACACATCTGCGTTTCGGCGGGTAGTTCCGACACCAGCTGGAGGTATCGCCCTTCGACGCCAGCGCTCACCGGCCCGTGTTGCGCTCCGGTGGAATCGAGAAGACTGAGGGCTCGTGAGCTTTCGAGCAGTGCCAAGGGGTTACCGCGCGACTCGGCGACGATGCGGTCCGCGACGGCGGAGTCGAGACGCCCCGGAAGGGCCGACTCCAGCAGCTTGCGGGCGTCCCCGTCGGTGAGCCCGCCCACCTCCAGGGTCGGCAGACCTGCCGTGCCGTCGATCGCACTGCGCTGCGCGAACACCAGACCGACCGCCTCGGCGTCCAGGCGACGCGCGACGAAGAACAGCGTCTGCGCGGACACCGAGTCCAGCCACTGCGCGTCGTCGACCAAGCAGAGCACCGGCCGTTCCTCGGCGGCGGCAGCCAGCAGCCCCAGCACCGCTAGCCCGACCAAGAAGCGATGGGGCGCACCGCCGGCATCGCTGATGCCGAAGGCGTGCTCTAGAGCCTCGCGTTGCGGTAGCGGAAGTCCCACGCGGAAGCCGAGCACTGGTGCGCACAGCTGCTGCAGACCGGCGAACGCCAGATCCTGTCGGACTCCACGCCAGCCACAGACAGCACAGTGCAGTCAGCCGCCGAGTCCCGGAGGTTCTGCACAAGAGCGGTTTTGCCGATACCAGCTTCGCCGACGAGCACCAGAACCTCGCTGCGGCCAGACCGCAGGGCGGTGAGCAGCTGGTGCAGCCTTTGCCACTCGGGATCGCGGCCCGACAACGCCACGACCTGGTAGGAGGTTGTCGTCAACTCACGACCCGTGGGCCAAACACGGGCAAATTCTGCCACGCTTGCGCACGGACGGCAGAGCTACGCGTGATCCCCGGATGCCGACAAACACGGAGCCGGGTCGAGCCCAGCGCAATGAAATGCAGTAAGCCAGCCGCCCCGTTGATTCGGCGACGCGAACTCTTCCGAACCGGTGTCGACTGGTCTCGCGGGCGTTGCAGCGCATTCGCAGCGATGCCATTCACCGCGGTTCAGCGCAACGGCGAAGCAGCGCGTATGCAGGACGGTCCACCATGCCACGCCGTTCCACGGCGGCCACGATCGTGTCGCGGTCTACGGCGCGCAAATAGTCGATGACCGGCGCCCGGTCATAAATCAGTGCGCTGCTGACCACGCCGCGGTACTCGATCGAGCGCACCCGCCCGTTCGGCGTCATGGTCTCGACGTCCCTTCTCCGCGCCGAGACGTCCCGCGAACCCGTGTCGAACAGCGCAAGCAGCGACACCAGGTCGGCGGCGAACACTCCTGTGCCGTCCGTGTCCGGGTACAACAGCGGATCGACGGTCTCGGAGTCGACGAATCGCACCCCCCACCAACCACTCTCGATGAACATCTTGCCGCCCGGCGTCTCGGCGTAACTGGGGTCCACCTTCCAGGTGCCGATCAACGCCTCCATCCCCACGGGGTCCAGCTTGTCGTAGAGGACCTCCAGCTCGCGCTGGGTCACAGCTGTGGTCCCACAGCACCGGATCGGAGTCATCGTGGGGGGTCCTTTCGCTCTTGGGCGCCTCGGCGGGGCCGATCGGTGCAACCGGCCGGGGAGCTGGAATAGTCCGCGCTCAGCAACCCCAACGTCGGGGGAATGAAACTGAATAAATGACGATTATATTCAGTATGACTACCGAACAAGCAGCATTGAAGCGACAGAGGCCCGACAACAACCGTGCCCTGGTGGTCGGAATGGGTGTCAGCGGGATCGCCGCAGCAACGCGCCTGCGCGCCGCGGGATGGACGCCCGTGATCATCGAGCGCGCCGCAGAACGCCGACGGGGCGGCTACTTCATCGGACTCTTCGAGGCAGGAATGATCGCCGCGGATCGACTCGGCATCCTCGGCCACCTTCACGACCGCAATCCCGGCGCCCTCAGCTACCTCATTGACCGCAGCGGACACCAGCTTCGCACCTTCTCCATGAAGGATCTGCCGGGGCGTCCGTGGTTGATGTTGCGCGGTGACGTCGAGCAAGCCGCTTTCGCTACGCTGCCCGCTGATGTGGAGGTCCGTTACTCGACGGTGCCGACGGCCATCACACAGGACGACCAGGGGGTTGACGTCACCTTGCTGAACTCGCAGTCCGGCGACACCGTGACAGAACGCTTCGACCTCGTGGTCGGCGCCGACGGACTGAGGTCAACGGTACGGTCCCTGGCATTCGGCCCACACGAGAACTACCTGCATCGCTTGGGCTACATGGTCGCCGCATTCGAATTTCCCGGCACTCCGGCCGGTCTCGAGCCGGGCGTCAGCGTGCAGTTGGTCGAGCCCGACCGGGCGATGTGGGTGTTCGCGTTCGAAGACCACAACCCGACCATCATGATTTCCTACCGGACCGACGACGTAGACGCCGAGTTCACCCGCCCCGCCCCTGAACGCATCCGTGAAATCTTTTCCGATCAACCCCTCGGAGCCACGCTCGCCGACGTGCTCGGCGTCCTCGACCACGCCGACGATGTGCTCTTCGATTCCGCCGAGCAGGTCCACATGAACCGTTGGCACGAGGGGCGGGTGGTGCTGCTCGGCGATTCAGCATGGTGCGTCACGCTCTATGCGGGGATGGGCGTCTCGGCCGGTCTGATCGGCGCCGACCTGCTGGGTGAGCTTCTTGAACGCCACCCCCACGACACCGCGACCGCGTTGAGCGAATGGGAGCAGGGGCTGCGCCCCTATGTCCAGGAATATCAGGCGGTGGGCCTGAAACAGCGGGCGTTCTTCGTTCCGGACACGTCGGGCCAGGTCCGGCTGCGGCGGGCGATGTCCGTGGTGACACGCTTCTCGATTGGGCGTCGGGTTCTCAGCGCCATCCTGGAGGGCGCCGTGGAGGCGCGGACCGCCGACATCACGGCCACGGCGCTGCAACGTCTCGGAATCAAGCCGCCGGCGACGGTATGAATACAGACGTGACATCCGAACTCCCGGAGCACCATTCTCCGACGGCGGCACGCATCGTCGACGCTGCTCAGGACTTGTTGCAGCGGCGCGGCAGCAAGGCGGTCACCATCGCCGCCGTCGCGCAGAAGGCGCACGTCGGCACGGGCACCGTATACCTCTACTGGTCCAGCAAATCCGAACTCCTTCTCGGTCTGATCGGTCGCGACTTCCTCGACCTTGCCGAACAGTTCATCGGCGACCTGCGGACCGACCCAGATTTGGCCCGGCCCTCTCGGCTGTTCCCGAGCCTGATGAACCGGGCAGCACATCGACCGTTCGTCAAAGCGATGCTGCGCGACGACGACGAACTGCTGGGGTCGCTTGCCGACGACCCGACGTCCGCGGCACTCGTGGACGCCTTGGGGCCCGACGCGCTGATGAACACGCTGCTGCCGACCTGGCGGGACAACGGCCTTGCGCGCACGGACTGGAGTCTTGACGCGCAAACCTATGCACTCATGGCGCTCTATCGCGGCTTCCTGCTTCTCGGCGACGAGAAGCACACCGAACCAGCGACGTCGGATCCTGCGACTGTCTTGGCCCAGGCCGTCACCGCGCTGTTGGGACCTGAACGTCCGACGAAGACGCAGATGCGCAGGGTCGTCGCGGACGGCATCGACTTCCTGGAACGCGGTGCCGCTTTGGTGCGGGAAATCATCGCTGGAAAGAACACGCACTGACCCGTGGATCGCACTGGCGGGGCGACGACAGAAGCGCGCTGGACGGACACCCGACGGACTTCTAGATTGGCCGACACCCGGTGGGACGGCGCCCCGGGCGAACCGAAGGTCGGCGGCTAGCGTGCCTGCTCGCGGACTACGAGGTTTCCGTGGGCCTTACCGCCGGTGCGCCTGACAGTGTTGACGCAACGCGGTATTGGAGGCTACGTGAGCGTTGCGGAACTAAGGGGTTGCACCGCCCTGGTAACAGGCGGGACTTCGGGCATTGGACTGGCCACCGCGCAGCTGCTCACACACGCCGGCGCCCACGTCATCGTCAGTGACGAGGACCCCGACCGGGGCAAGCTAGCCGCATCTCGGCTCGGCAGCGGCACGCGGTTCCTTCCCGCTAGCCTTGCCGACCTAGGTGACGTCGATTTTCTTGCGCGGCAGACCCCGATCGACATCCTGATTGCCGCCGCCGTCATCGCCGACCTACACCTTCTCCAAGGGGTGTACTTCCTGGTGGCCGCGGTGGCCCCACCGATGATCCGCCGTGGCGGCGGCGCGATAATCAACGTTCTCCCCAGCGCGCCCGAGTTCAGCGCTGCCCTCCGATCTCTAACCCGCACCTGGGCGGCCGAATTCGGCCCGCACGGCATCCGGGTCAACAGCGTCGCTCCCGGCCCCCCGGGAACCGACAACGCACTCGGGCGCACAGCGGAGCCCAGTGAAATCGCCACAGCCATCGCATTTCTCGCTTCACCCCGCGCAACCTGCATCACCGGCACCACCCTGAGCGTTGACGGTGGAGCCGCCATCGGGCGTACGCGTCAGCGGGTCGCGCGTATGGATCGCTCACGATGGACTGACGCCCGGTCGGGCGACTCCTAACCCGGGAGAATCCGTCCGGACAGACTACGCACCAACCCAAAGCCGAACACTATGTAGCGGAACACTTTTCAACCGCGTCATCTCGACAGAAAGGCAGCACGGCAATGGCCGAACCCACGAAGAGCATTACCGTCATCGGCGCTACCGGGCTGATCGGCCGTCAACTCGTCCCCCTACTCCGCGACGCTGGTCACAACGTCACCGCAGCCTCCCGTGACTCCGGTGTCGACCTGCTCACCGGACAGGGCCTTGACGATGCCCTCGCCGACGCTGAGGTCGTCGTCGACGTGATCAATTCCGCCACCCCCGAGGACTCCGCTGAAGCCTTCTTCCAAAAGACCGCGGCCAACCTGTCCGCTGCCGCCGCCAAGGCCGGCGTCAGACATTACGTCGTGCTGTCCATCGTCGGCGCAGACGAGATGGCCCCCAAAGCCGGATACATCCGCGGCAAGGTCGCCCAGGAGGGCGCGGCTGCGACCTCGGGGGTTCCTTGGACTGTCCTGCGGGCCACACAGTTTCACGAATTGGCTGAACCCATCACCGAATCCCTGATCGCCGGCGACGAGGTGCACGCCCCGGCCGCACTGATCCAGCCGATCGACTCCTCCGAGGTCACCGCGATCCTGGCCCGCGTTGCCGTCAACGAGCCGCTCTACACCATTCACAACGTCGGAGGCCCGCAGAAGATGTCGTTCTCCGACATGGCCCGCGCCGTGCTGCGCCACCAGAGCCGCACGCTCAACGTCCTCGACGACCCGTCGGCGACCTACAGCGGGCTGAACATCGATTACACGACGCTCGTCACCGACGACGAGGCCGAACTGGGCACCACGCGGCTGGTCGACTGGCTGGCGCGCCGCTGATCTGCGGCCCCTTCCACCGCCCGACGCCACGACCCACGAAAGGATCTGCGGACATGTGTGCAATCGTCGGCTATGTGGGGCGCCGGCCCGCCTGCGACATTCTGATGGGCGCTCTGCGCCGGATGGAATATCGCGGCTACGACTCAGCGGGCGTCGCGCTGCTCGGTGGAGACGGCGGGCTGACCGTCCGGAGACGTGCCGGCAGGTTGGCCAATCTTGAGGCGGCGCTAGACGATACGGACGGCGACGTTCTCGCCGGCAGCACCGGCGTGGGCCATACCCGCTGGGCTTCGCACGGCCGTCCCACCGACCGCAACGCCCATCCACATCGGGACAGCAGCGGCAAGTTCGCCGTGGTGCACAACGGCATCATCGAGAACTATGCGGCGCTGCGCGCCGACCTGGAGGTCGCCGGCGTCGAGCTCACCAGCGACACCGACACCGAGGTGGCGGTCCACCTGGTGGCGCAGGCCTACCGCGACGGGGAGACCGCGGGAGACTTCGAGGGCTCGGTACTGTCGGTCCTGCGCCAGCTCGAAGGCCACTTCACCCTGGTGTTCGCCAACGCCGACGACCCCGGCACCATCGTGGCCGCCAGGCGGTCGACGCCGCTGGTGATCGGTGTCGGCGAGGGCGAGATGTTTCTCGGGTCCGACGTCGCCGCCTTCATCGAGCACACCCGCGAGGCGGTCGAGCTCGGCCAGGATCAGGCCGTGGTGATCACGGCGGACGGCTACCGGGTGACCGACTTCCATGGCAGCGAGGACGTCCCCACTCGCCGTTTTCACATCGACTGGGACCTGTCGGCCGCCGAGAAGGGCGGCTACGAGTTCTTCATGCTCAAGGAGATCGCCGAGCAGCCCGCGGCGGTCGCCGACACCCTGCTCGGACACTTCGCCGACGGTCGCATCGTGCTCGACGAGCAGCGCCTCAGCGATCAGGAACTGCGCGACATCGACAAGGTCTTCATCGTCGCCTGCGGCACGGCGTACCACTCGGGGCTGCTGGCCAAGTACGCCATCGAACACTGGACGCGGCTGCCCGTCGAGGTGGAGCTCGCGAGCGAATTCCGGTACCGCGACCCGGTGCTGGATCGCAGCACGCTGGTGATCGCCATCTCACAGTCCGGCGAGACGGCCGACACGCTGGAGGCGGTCCGCCACGCCAAGGGGCAAAAGGCCAAGGTGTTGGCCATCTGCAACACCAACGGTTCGCAGATTCCCCGCGAATGCGACGCGGTGCTCTACACCCGCGCCGGGCCGGAGATCGGGGTCGCGTCCACCAAGACGTTCCTGGCGCAGGTCGCCGCCAACTATCTGGTCGGGCTGGCGCTGGCCCAGGCCCGCGGCACCAAGTATCCCGACGAGGTGGCGCGCGAATTCGGCGAACTCGAGGCGATGCCCGATCTGATCGCCCGGGTGCTGACGTGCATGGAGCCGGTGACGGCGCTGGCGCATCAGTTCGCGCAGTCGCAGACGGTGCTGTTCCTCGGCCGCCACGTCGGCTACCCCGTCGCGTTGGAAGGTGCGTTGAAGCTCAAGGAGCTGGCGTACATGCACGCCGAGGGCTTCGCGGCCGGCGAGCTCAAGCACGGGCCGATCGCGCTCATCGAGGACGGCCTGCCCGTCATCGTCGTGATGCCGTCGCCGAAGAACGCCGCGATGCTGCACAGCAAGCTGCTGAGCAACATTCGCGAGATCCAGGCGCGTGGCGCGGTCACGATCGTCATCGCCGAGGAAGGTGACGAGACGGTCCGGCCCTACGCCGATCACCTCGTCGAGATGCCTGCGGTGTCGACGCTCTTCCAGCCCCTGCTGTCGACGATTCCGCTTCAGGTGTTCGCCGCCGGGGTGGCCCAAGCCCGTGGCTACGACGTCGACAAGCCACGCAACCTGGCCAAGTCCGTCACCGTCGAGTGAACCGACGCGGGCCGGACCCGCGACACTCACTTTGCAGCATGCCGGGAACGGACCAATCACGGCAAAGTGACACCGACGACCCGCTCGACAAGCGGGTCGCAGCGGGCATTTAATCGCGAGCACCGTAGTCAGCTCCCTGACTGCGCATGACGCCAAAAGCGAAAACAAGAATCTGTTCTCAGCAGGCGGACGGCTGCTTAACGATGAAACGAGACCTCAATCAATCAGCGATCGGGCCGTGTCGTGGATCGTTTCGGCCATCCGACGCGGGTTCCACCCAAGCTTGTCAGACGGACACCGCCACCCTTACTAGTCCTAGGAGCCGGCAAGTCTCACTTTGATGTCCAATTGGACATCGTGTGGACATTCCACTTGAGAACTGGACATCGAACTTAAGAAGCCACAGGTGATCGTATCGGCAACAATCAGCCGGCGAACCTCACGATCTGGAACTGGGCGGCGCCGGTGATACTGCAGCAAGGACCGCGTCAATCCAGTTACCCGACATGCAGATCGAGCTGAATGCCCTCGCGCGATCAACTGTTCAGTGATCGCGCGGCGGCGTTTTGGGGGCACCACCGCCTGCTCGTTGAACAACTCACAGGCATCTCTGGTCAAGGCCAGCTCGGCCTCCAGTGCCGCGATGCGTTTACGCGCCGCGGCGAGCTCGTCGGCCTCCACGCTCGGGATGCCGTCGATGACGCCGGCGTCGACTAGGGCTTGGTGTTTCCACCGGAACAGGGTCGCCTGACAAATCCCGGTGTCGACCGAAACGGCGCCACCGGCTCACCCGACCTCAGCCGCGCAATGATTTGCCGACGCACCGATGTGGAGTACCGACGGGGCATGTGACCTCCTGATGATCACTCTGCCCCCAACTCTCATAACAGTGGACCAACAACACGGGTATTGATCAACTGGACCACTACAGGGGGCTCACCTCACTTGCTTTCCTTGCGACGTCGAATATGCAGTAGTCGAATATGCAGGGTTACCAGTAATTCATTGGTTGACCGCCGATGAATCATCACTGCCATCGCCCAGCGCCGTCTTTCACTACTTTGCATCGAAACCCCGTCCCGGGGCGAAGTGCCTCCAGGCTGGCTCAGGCGTTCCCGCATAGCACTGCTACGGCCTCTGCGTGGGCCGTACGACGGGTTACTTCTACGCCGCGGTAACACTCTCGGTGTACACGATTGGTCCCGACTGTCAGCCGTCTTCGTCGTCGTGACGGTGCGCGGCCTCTATCACCTCTGGCGGGGCCGGCTTCTGCAACCAGGCCCGAATCCGCAACAGGCCGCCGGCGATAGTCCCGACGGCGAGCACCGCAACTACGATCCAGAACGCAGTGGCCATGGAGCAATTGTCCGCCTATCGCCAGCTGTTTGTCAGTCTGTGGTGCGCGGGGCCTGATCGCTCGCCGGCAGCCACCGGTTGCTCCCAGGCCGCTCCCCCATCTACCTTGACTGCCGATCAGGTCGCCGCGCTTGCCCGTTCGGTGGTGATGACGATCCTGCTGACTGTCCGCTCCAGTTCCGTAGCCGCTGACAGGGCAGCGGACGTGGTGCGCCAGACGACGTGTCCGTCCGGCCGGACCAGCACTGCGCCGTGCTCGCCAACCTCGAACAGATCGAGCACCTGCCTGCGGTCTATGCCGGGCGCGGGATCCAGAGCCACGATGACGACCGGGAGCGTGCTCGGGACCGCCGCATGCCAAGACAGCGGGTCGGGTGTGAACAGCGTGTAGTCGCGCAAGTCGAGCAGGTCGTGAGTAGCCTCTGGGTCGCCCTCGCCCGCGAGCCACATGTGTGGGAGGCGCGCGCCGGGCCACGTCGTCGGCCGGTAGTCGATCACGCCTTCGCCCAGTTTCGGTTGCGGCGTCGACTCCGTCCGGATGAGATCGCCGGAGTAGGCATACCCGAATTCGAGGCCGGTAGAAGCGACCTCCTCGATCTGGCCGGGTATCCGTTGTCTGATTGTTTCGCGCCAGTTGCGCGCAGATGCGCTGTCTCCTGACAGTTTCGCGATCGGACGCATCGCGCGATTCATCATTGCGTCGGCGACGCGTCGCGTCACGGCGGCGGGCAGGCGATCGACCGCAGGGTGGGCGAAGGCGCGGGTGACCCGGGCAAGAGCCCGGTTCCCCGAGGTCAGTCCTTCGAGGATGGCGTCCATCCGAAAATGATTCGCAACGCTTTGTGCGGCAAAACATTCCACAGTGGGCCGCCGTTCCGGCTCGTAGCTGTCGAGCAGACCGGCCGGTGCGCGCCCCTCCAGGACAGCTGCGAGTTTCCATGCGAGGTTGTGTGCGTCCTGCACGCCGCTGTTGAGGCCGAACCCGCCGGTATGCGGGAACCGGTGGGCTGCGTCGCCGACTAGGATCACGTTGCCTTTGGCGAAGGTCTCTGCCATTTGGCTGGTCATCGTCCAGGTACCTGTGGAATGTATCCGGAAGGATTCCTCGCGCCCGATTACCCGTGGCAGAATTCGCGTCCAGTACGCGCGCGCGTCACGTGCGATCTCCTGCTTGTCGCTCAGGTATGGGGTCATCAAGACGTAGTTGTCGTCGGTGTGCGCTACCAGAATGCCGCAGAACGTCGGGGTGTAGATGAAGCTGAGCACTGGGTGGATGCCATCGGAGAACAGTCTCGCGCTGAAGTAGACGCTGGCCATGTTGGCCAGCACCGGCCCGCGCATCGCGATGTTCATCGCTTCGCGCACAACACTGTTGGAGCCGTCTGCAGCAATCACGAATCGCGACGAGATGTCCTCTTCGGCGCCGTTCGCGGCTACCGCGCGCACCGTCGCGCCCGATGGCGTTGTACTAACGTGTTTCACCTGCACACCGCGCCGCACCGTCACGAGCGGGTCGGCATCAACGCTTTCCCAAAGCACGGCGTTGAGCCGTTGTTGGCCGACGTGCGTAATGAGATAGCGGCTGTGGCTCTTGACGGATTCCACCCGCTCGTGATCGGCCAGTAAGTCGATCTCACCGAGCGGCGGACTGCTCAAGTCGGTGTACCACCGGGCCATGGCGATTTGTTCCGCCGGCGGGGCCAGCGCGGCGATCTGCTCGGCCAGGTTCGGGTTGGCGTGGTGCCAGATTTCTTGCGAGCGGGCATTCAAGATGGTCGCGGCCGGATGGTTCAACACCTCGGTCCGACGTTCGAGAACGGTGGTGGCAATGCCGTAGCGGGACAACAGCAATGCCAGCGTGCATCCGGTCGATCCCCCGCCGACGATTGTGACTTCGGATGGCACAGCACTCCGTCGGCGAAGGTCTGGAGTGTAATCCTCTGGGCTGCGTTGGGTCTTTGGCATTTGTTCTCCGGTTGGTGGTGCGACGTGACGGGCTTTGCGCGATGCAGACTGCGGCTAAGGCATCGAAGAGGTTTGGTGGGCGCGGCCTCGTAGTTCGAGGTCGACGTTGGGGCGGGCGATGCCGGATCGCGGTACGACACCGAAGGCGGACACGTCTATCCGCGCGGTCGTGGCGGCGACGAGTCCGGATGCGTCCGGTTCGAACTCGACGTCGAGTTGTACTTCCATCGCGGCGTCGCGAACAACGAGCTTTCCGGTCACAACGAGACGCGTCTCGCCGTGACCGATCGCGTGACCGCTGAAGATGATCACCGGATGTGCTTGCACGTCAAGGAATTCGGCCCCACGCAAATGCCGATCGCGCATCGCCATACCGGTCGTGATACTGGCGGCTTGCACTTCCAGCAACACCGAGGCGGTGCCGTCCTGGTTCCAGGTCATCGAGCCGGAGGCGTGTCGAAAGCGGCCAGAGACCGAAAGCAGCCCCCACAGCCCGCGTGCGCTGAACCGGATGTCCGCAGTTGCCGGATCGAGTTTCCAAACGCCGGTGCGCTCCACTGCCTCGGTGTGCGATCGATCGCTGGTATTCATGAACACCTCTCGATTTCCAACGTTTGCCGCTATCGATCCCAATAGCGCACGGCAGCAGGATGTTTCAGCACATCAATCCGCCTTGGGCCGCCCAGATTCACATCTGGGCTCGAAGCGAGCCCACTGTTATGGAAACAGTGTTGCCGTTATCTAGACCCGTGTCAAGGTATTAGCTGCAGCGTTGGCGATATTGGGTGTGAATTGCGGACCCAGCAATGCTGATCGCCGGTTTGGCCGCAGCTCCGGCCGTAGCCCGACGTCCCAGGCGCGTGCGCTAATCGAACGAACAGTTCCGTCTGGTTATGATTTGCCGGTGAGAGATACCGCCGAGCTTCGCGGCGAAATCCTGGCTGCCGCCCGGGCCGAGTTCGCCCAATACGGGTTGGCCGGCGCTCGGATCGACCGCATCGCGCGGTCGGCCCATGCGAGCAAGGAGCGTCTTTACGCGCACTTCGGTGACAAAGAGACGCTCTTTCGTGAGGTGGTTACCGCGGACTTCGCGGGGTTCTTCGATGCGGTCACCCTGAGCCCCGACAACGTGCCCGGATTCGTCGGCGACATTTACGATCTGGTCCTCGCGCAGCCCGAGCACCATCGCATGATCACCTGGGCGAAGCTGGAAGGTTTCACACTCGACGAACCACGCGCCGATGACGACGGACCGATTTTTGCTCACGCCATCGCCGCGATCGAGGCTGCTCAAGCCGACGGTTACGTCGATCGCACTTGGCTACCGATCGATCTGCTGGTCCTGTTGTTCGGCGTCGCCTTGGCGTGGGCGCAAATGCCGCACCCCGACGCGGTGACCGACGACGCCGCCGTCATCGCAAGCCGCCGTGCCGCCGCCGTCGAAGCGGCCACCCGGATCATCACCGCCCGAGCCTGAAGCCCTTCATCAAGCACCCGAGTAGGTGGCGCAGCACACCGACGCTCGCCGTCTGCGCTTCCACCTGAGTAAGTCTCTGCCTCAAGGCCTTTCACGAGGAGGCGAGGGCGGCGTCCAGTTCTGCGGCTGATGCCCAATTACCGTGAAAGCCCATCGGTATGCGGTGATTGAGCTTGATGCGGGCGATGGGTGGCGCGGTGAAGCGCTGTGCCTCTTGGACGATCACCTCGCACCGGTCCCGTGCAGGGTCGTACCACGTGGACAGAACCCAGCCATCGTCCTCCGTGGTGGACCCATCCCGCGGCACAAAGGTCGGCTCGCTGGGCGAGGTCAGCGTGCCGTTGAGCGTCTGTAGTTCTGTGCGGTCGGTCAAGTAGTCGTGTTTGGCCAGGCCGTCCGTGAAGCAGCGGCCCCCGCCCCGCGTCGTGGCGTAGTAGCCGAACCGGTGCGCGCGGCCGGTGTAGGCGTCGTTGATCCGCGGGAATTCGCCAAGGATGTCGGTGATTTGGCGCTCGGACACGGTCCGGCTCGCCAGATCCAGCTCCCATCGCCACGGCGTAGCGACCAGCTCGGTGAACCATTTGTTCCACTCGCCCGTGCGGGAGGACTGCTCGACCTCCGCTCTGGTTGCTCCGAACCTGTCGGTGCGGTGGCCGTCAACGATGATCTTCGATCGGTCCTGGTAGGCGTTGAGGAAATGGGTCTGTGCGAAGGGCTCGTCGGTCTCGATCCAGCGGACCTGGCCCGTTCGACGATGCAGCACCGCCCATCGGCTGGCCGCGAGCGTCTCCGGCTCCCAGACCGTCGATGGCAACCCGCTCATGACATTCTCCAGACGAACCATGGACGGGCTGACCAGGAACACCGCATAGTCAGCGGTCACCACGTAATCATGAGTGAACGCAGGCACTCCCAGCTCGAGGGTGTGGACGTCCAAGACGACGCCGTGGCGGTCGGCGCGATACCACCGGATCGTTCCGCCGAGGTTGGTGAAGAAGAGTAGATCGCCATTGTCGGGATCCACTTTGAAGTGTGCCGTCGTCGGCCCGCTCACCGCACCGTGAAAGTCGTACCGCTCGTTGACGGTCTCCAGGGTGTCCGGTCGGAGTTCGTGCGGAACGTCCCCTTCGCAGAAGACCAGCACTCGATCGTCGAACAGCGTCACGTTGGTGTTGGCGGGGTTCTTCAGAGGAGGTCCCGACTCGCCCGTTCGGGCGGCGCCGCCGTTCATGAAGCTGCCGAATAGCGCTCGGCCTTCTTGTATTTCGAGCTTCAGGCCGGCAGTCATCACGTATCGGTTTCGGGCTGCGGCGCGGCCCTCGCGAAGATAGATGGCGTGGATCATTCCGTCGCCGTCGAACCAATGATGTCGAGCAGTGTCGGGCGGCCGGAACAGCTGACTGGTGCTCGTTCGGAACAGTGCACCGTTCAACCCGGCGGGCAACTCGCCGTCGATCTCCAGGTCATAAGCGACTCCCTCTTCGCGCCAGGGCTCATACGGGCCGTTCAAGAACATGTTGTCCATGTCCCACATATGGTTCTCCTTCTCTTGCTCAATGGAACTGGCTCTGGCTCGATGGATCTGGTCGGATTTGCAGGCGTAGCGTCCTGGGTGTCGCTGACGAGTGGCGCTCTACGCGTGGTCGCGACACTCGACGTCTACGCCGGCCGTGAGTAGACGACCGTCGCAGATATCGATCCGAAAAGCCCTGGCGACGGCAAGAATTCGATGCGCATCTGTGGGTCGACAGCGCGACCGAGCGCCTTGAATGCCGCAGGGCTGTATGCGCGCAACCCGCTGATGAACCCGTCGTGCATGACTGGCCACACGGTCCGAAGCGGCATCATCGCGATCATCGGGCCCGCGTAGACCGGGGGCAGCAGCTGTGCCCACGCCGATTGGCGTTTGAGGTCGATGACCAAGAACCGCTTCCCCACCCGTGTCGCTTCAGCGATCGCCTTGAATGCGGCGGCCGGCGGAAGATGATGAAAGGACATGGCGAAGACCACGAGGTCGTAGCTGTTATCGGGAGCGTCGATGGCCGACGCATCCACCACCTGCGTAGTCACCCGCGGGTGGTTGCCGAGCTCGCCAGCGGCAATGTTGGCGACCGACGTAGGGTCGACGTCACTGACCGTGACTGTTGCCGTGCGGTGGTACTCGACAATCTTGGCCGACAACTTCCCGTGTCCGGCACCCAATTCGAGGATGCGTGGCTCAGGCACGTCAGCGACGACGCCCAACGCGGTGCGGGCATTCTTCTCATGCTGTTTCAGCCGCGTTCCAATGACATCCAATCCGGTGATGACCCGCTGCTTCAATTCGTCGGAGACGTCATCGCGGTCCAGGAACTCCAAGGCGTTCGTTTGCAGTCGCCGGTCGAGCCAGGACGCAATAGGTCCACCCCGCGGCATCGTGGCGATCGACAATGGAACCGTTGTTGCTTCACTCACCAGTGCCTCCAAGCAGATAACTGGCCTCGTTGACCTGACGCCACATTAACAGACGAACTAGTTCGTTTGGGCAACCGTGCGCCGCGATCTTGTTTGACCTCGTCTGTGCTAGACGAGTCCTAGCCGGTCCGGGGCCGGGCAGCGAAAGGTTACGGGGAACCTTGTGTTCGGCGATCTGGCGGGCTGCGAGCGTCCGAATACGGCGGGTTGCCGGTAAACGCTGCAGATTGCGCTGGCAGACAGGGAACTTCGAGGATATCGAGCCGTAAGCTGGAAAATGCCGCGCTGGTAGCAATCTGCTACATTGGTAGCAACGTGCTACACGGGAGGTGTCTCATGTCCGACGTCGCTGATCGGGTCACCCGGGTCGCCGCTGACCTTTTCGAGGCCGCGGCCGCTGAGGGCGCCCGGCAGAGTCGCTCTGCCAAGCAGCAACTCGACCATTGGGCCCGGGTGGGCCGCGCTGTATCGACTCAGCACACCGCCTCACGGCGCCGGGTCGAGGCTGCCCTCGCCGGCCAGATCGACGTCGCCGTCCTCAACACCGAAGAAGGCGTGGTGTTCAACGCCGAGGTTTCCGCGTCTATCGAGGAGAGCCTGGCCCGCACCGATTACGGTGCCGTGCTCGCCTCTCGTGGGATCACCACGGTGGCACTGGATGAGGACGGCCAGATCGTCGAGCATCGCCCTGACGGCACCGAGTCCGTGGTTGGCGCGGTGCAGTCGCTGCGTCGGTGAAACGCCTGGACCTCGTCGTCGGCTCGAACGGTGCCGGAAAATCGACGTTCGTCGAACTCACGCTGGCTCCGCTGCTCCCCCGCAGCGTGTTCGTCAACGCCGATGAGATCGCCAAACAGCGTTGGCCTGCCGACGCATTGGGCCACGCGTACGAGGCCGCGCGGATCGCTGCGGCGACGCGGGAAGCGCTGATCGAGCAGGGGCGTTCATTCATCGCCGAGACAGTGTTTTCGCACCCCTCCAAGCTGGAGCTGATCGATGCGGCCCGTCATGCGGGGTACGTCGTGGTGTTGCACATTGTGCTTGTTCCCGAAGACTTGGCCGTTCACCGTGTCCGCTACCGGGTTGCCGCCGGTGGCCACGATGTGCCCGAGGAGAAGATCCGGGAACGGTATCGCCGGCTGTGGGCCCTGGTGGCTGCAGCGATCGTTCGCGTCGACAGCGCAACGATTTACGACAATTCCGCGGCCAGCGGACCGCAGATCGTGGCGCAGATGAGTGGCGGACTGAGTGTCGACACGCCCCGATGGCCGTCGTGGACTCCGGAGCAGCTGCGTAGTCGCTGGCCGTAGGTCGGCGCAGCTCGCACCGTGGACCCAACGTTTGTCGTCGGTCGGGCACGGGTAGCCACTACAGGAGAACGCCGCAGAGCCCTGACCGCTCCCGAAGCGGCATGAATATTTTGGATCGGCTCTTAGCGGCAACGTATGCGCAGCCACCACAGGAGAACTCATGTTGTCGAACATCTCGGTCACGTCGACGCTTGTCGCCGCTGGTGCGTCCGCCGCGGTAGTACTTGCGCCGGCCGCTTACGCAGATGGCGGGTCCGCTCCGTGTGCCGATGAAGGCAGTGCCACCGTTTGTCAGGCACCAGGAAACGCCAACGTCATTGCCACGCCACCCGATCAAGGCGGTAGCGGCGCCTCCGGCGGCGGCGGAAACAGTCAGAACGGACCTTACGGGCCGTCCGGCTCACAACCACCAGTCGGCTAGAGCCCTGCCGCCCGACTGTTCGGCGGCTGGGGCCTGGCTGGACACGGGCGCGCGAAAAGGACCTGACGCCAGCAGCTTTCAGTAAACAGTCACGGTATTCGAGCGCCCGTGAGCGTTGCCCGAATACCGTGACTGCGACCTGATGGCGTCTCTGGCTGCGCTCGGGTCAGGGAACCGACACGCAGCCCACGCCCGGCACGCAACCTCCGCCACCACCGGGACCTCCGCCACCGGACGGGCCTCCGGGAATGCTGCCCCCGCCGCCTCCGGGCCCACCGCCGCCGGTCGGTCCACCCGGGATCGAACCCCCGCCGCCTCCGGGGCCGCCGCTGCCAGTGGGTCCACCAGGGATACTCCCCCCGCCGCCACCGGGACCTCCGCTGCCGGTCGGTCCACCAGGAACAGAGCCACCGCCTCCGGCTGGACCACCACCGCCGTTAGCCCCGCCCGGAACTGGGCTCGAGGACGTCGTGACAGTTGTCAAGCTCGTCGTGGGCGTCGTCGTGGTAGTCGACATATCCGTCTTTGTCGGGTTTCCGCCGTCGTCGGAGCCACATGCAGTGGCGACAGGAAGCATGACGATGCCTGCGACCAGGCCGATCCACGCCGAAGTCCTGCGCCTAGTGTCCTGCGCCGGGAATTCGTTGAAGATATGAACCGAGTCGTTCGAAGATCTCGTCGGCGGTCTTGGTCCAGTTGAACGGGCGGGGGTTGTCGTTCCAGTCTGCGATCCACTCGCGAATGTCCTTCTCGAGGGCCTGAATTGAGCGGTGAACGCCGCGGCGCAGTTTCTGGTCGGTGAGTAACCCGAACCACCGCTCGACCTGGTTGAGCCACGACGAGTAGGTCGGGGTGAAGTGCATGTGGAATCGGGGATGGGCGGCAAGCCATTTGGTTACTGTCGGCGATTTGTGCGTCGAGTAGTTGTCGCAGATCAGATGGACGTCCAGGTCAGCGGGCACGGTGTTGTCCAACTTGGTCAAGAACTTCTTGAACTCGATCGCGCGGTGCCGGCGGTGAATCGAGCCGTAGACCTCGCCGGTGGCCACATCCAGGGCGGCGAACAAGGTGGTGATTCCGTGCCGCACGTAGTCATGGGTGCGGCGCTCGGGCATGCCGGGCATCATCGGCAGGACCGGCGCGCTGCGATCCAAGGCCTGGATCTGCGATTTTTCATCGACGCAGAGCACCAGTGCCTTCTCCGGCGGGTCCAGATACAACCCCACGACGTCACGGACCTTGTCGACGAACTGCGGGTCGTTGCTGATCTTGAAGGTGTCCACCTGATGCGGCTTGAGGCCGAACGACTTCCAGATCCGTCCGACCGTTGACTTCGACAACCCGGTCTCAGCCGCCATCGAAGACCGCGACCAGTGCGTGGCGCCTTTGGGTTGACGCTCCAACGTGGCCACGATCAGCTGCTCGACCGCCTCGTCGGTGATCTTGCGCGGCGCACCAGGACGCGGCTCATCGGCCAGACCCTCCAGTCGCGCCTCCAGGAACCGTCCACGCCATTTGCCGACCGTTTGCGGCCACACACCTTCATCAGCGGCGACTTCCTTGTTGGATTTCCCTGCCGCGCAACCCAACACGATCCGACAACGTTGGGCCAACGCCTGCGAGGACTTCGATCGACGGGCCCACCGCTGCAACGTCTCACGTTCGTCGTCGGTCAACACCAACTCGACTACCGGCCTACCCCTGGTTCCCACCCGCCAATTCTACAATTAATCAACTAATTTACGGCGCAGGACACTAGGTGCTCGTGATCTCGAGCGAATGGTCTTGTCAGCTGTCAATGTCATGAGTAGTTCGCCTCCCTGTCGACCTGTCGTATGTCTGTTCCCCAAGATCGAGAATTCCAATCCTCTACGGACAACTCTCGTACCCGACCGACGAGCGCTCATCGACGCCACGCTGGTGTTACGTTGCGCCCCAGCGGGTTCCGTGTACATCAGTCAGTGGGCTACTGGATGCACAACTGGGCCAATGCCGTCGTCAGTTGAGCGAGGGTCGGACGTCGACGCTGGCGTGCGCCTCGTGGAAGCTCTGATCCGAGACCAGGGTCAGACGTGCGTTGTCGTGGAATTGTCGGAGCGTGACTGCGCCACAGGACGTCATGGTGGCCGTGATCTTGGCGATGGTCACTGCGAGTCCCTCGTTGAGGTCGCCTGCGTAGGGTACGTAGCCGTCGACGCCTTCCTCGAAAGCGAGGCCGCCGCCGGGCTGTTCGTAGCGCTGCCAGTTGCGGGCGCGGTAGGACCCTTCCCCCCAATATTCTTTGACGTAGCCGTCGGCAGTGGGCACTTTCGCCCCGGGCGCCTGATCGAACCGGGCGAAGTAACGACCCATCATGACGAAGTCCGCGCCCATGGCCAAGGCGAGTGCCACGTGATAGTCCCGCTGCAGTCCGCCGTCGGAGCACACCGGCACGTACTGGCCGGTGCGCCGAGCGTAGGCATCACGGGCAGCCGTGACGTCGAGTACCGCGCTGGCCTGTCCGCGGCCGATACCTTTCTGGTCACGCGTGATGCAGATCGACCCACCCCCGACACCGATCTTGACGAAGTCGGCCCCGGCATCGGCGAGATAGTCAAATGCCTGCCCGTCAACAACATTGCCCGCTCCGATCACCACATCGGGATAGCGGCTCTTCGTCCAGTCCAGCGCGCGGGCCTGCCACTCGCTATAGCCGTCCGAAGAGTCGAGGCACAATGCATCGGCGCCGGCGTCCAGTAGCGCAGGAATCCGCTCGCGATAGTCGTGGGTGTTGACCCCGGCACCGACCCGCAATCGCATCTCGGCGTTGTACGCCATTACTGCCTGAATGTCTTTGACCTGCTCGGTAATTGGACGATTGTGATGCAGAAAACTCAACCCACCGTGACGGGCCAGTGCGATTGCCAACTCCGGTGAACTGACGGCCTGCATGATGGCCGAGGTGAACGGCACCTGTAGCTGAAGTCGTGACTGCTCCCCGACCAGGTGACGTGCGAGCGGTGCCGCGAGTTGCACACCATCGGCACGGCATTCGGCCGATGTTTTGTTGGGCAGGAGCAAGAACTCATTGAATGTGCGGGAGACGCCCTCGACGATGTGTGCCATAGAACAGCTTGACCGATGGCGGGTGGGAGATCAAATCAGCCACGCCCCAGTTGCCCACTTCCTGCTGACGACTCGGCGGTGACCACTAAAGCGCGGCCCGACTGCTCGGCGGATACCATCTGGGTGGACACTATGACGTGGCCCTTTCTGCAACGGTATTCAAAGTCGAACTCGGCGTCTCCGATGTCGATCACGGTTACTACGCCGATCACGCGCTGACCGTGGCCCGTCACCCCAGTGAGACCGATGAGCGGATGGTGGTGCGGTTGTTGGCTTTTGGGCTTCGCGCACACCGACTCAGCGACATCGACGGCGAGTTGGCGTTCGGGCCGGGCCTGTCCACGCCTGGCGTACCGGACTTGCGGCTCGCCGACTACACCGGCCGGACGCTGGAGTGGATCAATGTCGGCCAGCCTGACGAACGCGTCTTGGGCAAGGCGGCCAGCCAGGCCGATCAGGTGCTGCTCTTCCCCTTCGCCGCCGGCGTGGCCACCTGGTGGCGCACCGTCGGCCCCAAAGTGGCGGGGCTGGCGAACCTGTCAGTGGTGCAGATACTGCACGTACCGGTGCAGCAGTTGGCCGAGTCTGTCGATCGACGGGTCGCGGCACAGGTGATGGTGATCGAAGGTCAGGTGACGATGACCGTAGGCGGCGTCGACGTCACCTTCACGCCCGAGCAATTGCAGTGAACAAGCGCCAGGTTCGTCCCGACGCCGCTGATCATTTCGGCGCGCTCGATGAATGCGCGGCAGACATCGCGCTGGGTCTGTCAGACGCCTTGGTCGCGCCGGCCGTGCGGGTGACGATGATTCCGACGACCACCAGGACGGCGCCGATCGGCTGGTTCCACGTCAACCGCTCCGAGAGGATCACCACGCCGAGCGTCACGCCAACGACCGGGGTGAGATACGTGACGGTAGACGCGGTGGTGGCTCCCCAGGCATTGATGACGTTGGTGTTCCACACGTAAGCCAATCCCGTCCCCAGCGCACCCAGTGCTGCAATGCTGCCCACCACCGACGGGGTTGCCTCGATCGGGTGAGCCGGCAATAGCGCAGTAAGTATCAGCGCGATCACCGCGCCGATGCCGACTTGCATCGCGGCGATGGTGAGCGCCGGGAGGCCGTACGGGCTGATGAACCGCCGCAGCCATACGAAACCGACGCCATAGCAAGCCGTCGCGGCTAGACACGCCAGCTGCGCCATCGCACTGCCCCCGCCGAGGCCGCGCCACGGCCCGAGCACCACAAGAACCCCCAAAAGCCCGATCGCCATACCAGCGAGGCGGCGCGCGTTGGGGCGCTCATCGGTCAGCGCCAGCATCGCGACGGCCATCGTCATCAACGGGGTCGTGGCGTTGTAGATGCTGGCCAACCCCGAGGACACGTGTTGTTCGGCGTACCCGAACAACAGGAACGGCGCCACACACAACATCAGGGCAACCACCGTCATGTGTCCCCACACGCGCATGGGCGGCACCGTCCGACGACCGCCGAACACGAGGACGCACGCCAACGTCAACGCACCAACGCCCAGGCGCCCCACGACAACCTGCGCCGGTGACACGCCCTGCAAGCCCACTTTGATGAACAGGAAGCTCGATCCCCATGCCGCAGCCAAAGCGGCGAATTGGGCACCCACTGCCAGTGACCGCCATGAGCCCATGACGACCATCGTCTCGATGACACGCGGCCGATGTCTGGCGGATATCCGACATCACAGTGACGCAGCGGCTTTCGCAACTCAGCCAAGCGCGCAGGCCTCATAGGTGCTGCGTTGCAAAGCTTCTCGGGTCGGGATTGCTTTTCCGAGCGCTATGACGGAATTTTGGATGCCAGCACGTCGACGTTCTCGATCGCCGGTGCCGCAGTGAACAGTTCGTCAGCGCGCTGCGCGAGTTCGGTACCCACACCGCCCGCCAAGTGTGCTTGTCGGCCGGTGTCGTCGGGAAATACGTCGAAGATGCCGAACGTCGACGCGTCGAACTGGACGGCGAACCAGGCCCGGGTATCAGGCTCCTGCTCCACGATTGCCTGTGCGTCTGCCAGGAATTGGGCAACCTCTCCCTCTTTGCCCGGTTTTGCGTGTACCCGAACCAACAGACCAACTCGTATCACTGCTCCTCCTTCGGTTGCGTCCGGTGCGGACAACCGGCCATGGCGGGTATCACGCGTGCGGGCGTGACAACTCGTGGGACCCGAGTCGACACCGACCGGCTACCCGCGTCCGGCCGGCGTAAACACCGACCTGCATGTGGAGGCGAGCGATAGAAGCACTCTTTGGAACCTAAGCCTTTTGCAGTCCGCCCTCAGCGGTGTTGCTCACCGCGTCTCCGACTTCCAGCGCTTTCCACGTCGCGCGGTCGACGCGAACCGTGATCACTCGCCCGTCGTCGAGACGAATGCGCATGCGCCGGTAGAGATTTGCTCCGTCGAGAAGCGCCCGACGTTTGTCGACGACGGTGCCGTTCCACTCGGATGTCGACATCTCAGTTGCCCTCGACTTCCCGCGCGACGCGATAGCGGAGGTGTGCGACGCCGGGAGCGTTCAGCACGCGCACGAGTTCCAATTTCGGTAGGCCGGGCTGGAATCCGTCGAACAAGCGCTCGCCCGAACCCAGGATCACCGGCGACACCTGCAGGTCGATCTCGTCGACCACACCGGCCTTGATCGCCTGACGTGCGCACGATGCGCCACCGGCAATCGAGATGTCCTTCCCTCCTGCTACCGCTTGCGCCTGGGCGTATGCGGATTCGATGCCGTCGGTGACGAAATGGAATGTCGTACCGCCCTGCATCTCGATTGGCTCGTGGGCGTAGTGGGTGAGGACGAACACCGGGCAGCGATACGGCGGGGTGTCGCCCCACCACCCTCGCCAGTCCGAGCCGTCCCAATCGCCGCGAACCGGTCCGAACATGTTGCGCCCCATGATGGTTGCCCCCATTCCGTCCAACATCTCGGATACCACCTGTCGGTTAACTGGATGATCTCGGATGGGCCCGATATGCCACTCGTGGAGGGCGAGCCCACCCACTCCTAGCGGATTCTCTTCGGACTGATCTGGCCCGGCGATGTAGCCGTCGGCTGAGATGGACATCGATAGGTTGGTTCGCGCCACGTCAAGTTCCATTCCGTCGGTTTTGAGGTGCCTCTGCCCAATAAGACTGCGGCGCCGCCGAAAACTCATCGGCGGCGGCAGTATTGCGATTCGGGTGTCGGGCGCATCTGCGTGTTGTAGCTTGGCTGGCGCTGGGTCAGGTCAATTTGATGCGACCGGAAGGCAAACCATGGCGCTCGAAGTCATCAAGACCATCCCTGTCGGCGAGACCCCGAGTCGGGTGGCACTCACTCCCGATGGTGGCCGCGCTTACGTGCTCAACGGCGGCGGTCACTCGGTCTCGGTCATCAGCACCTGGACCAATACGGTCACCGCCACCATCCCCGTCGGCGACTTCCCGGACTCGGTGGCGATCTCTCCCGACGGCACGCGTGCCTACGTCACGATCGAAAACGCCGGCACGGTCACGGTGATCAGCACTGCCACCAACACCGTCACAGCGGATATTCCGGTCGGCGACTTCGCGGGCGGAATCGCGCTCACCCCCAACGGCACGCGGGCGTATGTCGCTGCGGCCCATAGTCCGGCCACGTCCGGAGACGTCGTGGTGATCGACACGACCACCAACACAGTCACCGCGACCATCCCCGTCGACGGGCATCCCCACAGCGTCGCGGTCAGCCCGAACGGCACACGCGCCTACGTCACGAACTGGGACCTGGACGGTTCGGTGTGGGTGATCAACACCGCGACGAATACCGTGATCAAGACCGTTGAAGTCGGTGACTTGCCCAGCGGAGTTGCGGTGAGCCCCAACAGTTCCCGCGTCTACATCACGAACGCGGCGCCCATCGGAACGGTCTCGGTGATCAACGCTGCGACCAACACCGTCACCGAGACGATCCCTGTCGGCAACTCACCGATCGGCGTGGCGGTCGGCCCCAGCGGCGCGCGCGTCTACATCACCAACCGTGGTTATCCCGGACCAGGCTCATTGCAGGTGATCAACGCCGCCACCAACGATGTCACCGAAACTCTCGACGTCGGCGAAGACGCGTGGGCTCTGGCGGTCAGTTCCGACGAAAAGCGCATCTATGTGGTGAATCTCGGCGATGACTCGGTGTCGGTGATCGGCGACCACGTTCGGCACTTCCCCGACGTGCCCGACCTTGTCGGCGATCTTCTCGGCGGCGTCGCCGGCGACGGTGGCGGGTGGCTGATCATCGGCAACCACTTCTACAAGATCCCGCCACGTCCCCTGGCGGTGGTGCGGATCGCGCGAGCTATCGCGCCCTACCTCGGCAAGCCGATCGAGAACCGGGATCTGGCCAAACAACTGCGCAACACCCTGAATCGGCGCAAATAGCGGCTAAGCGCCGCCGGCGAGAGCCTCCACAACAGCCGACGAGAACGCCGGCAGGTCGTCCGGGCCGCGACTGGTGATCAGGTTCCCATCGATGACGACCTCGCGATCGACCACGGTCGCTCCCGCGTTCTGCAAATCGATTCGAAGGCTCGGATACGACGTCAGCGTTCGGCCTTTGGCGATGCCGGCGTCGATGAGCGTCCACGGGCCGTGACAGATGACGCCGACGGGCTTGCCGGATTCGACGAAGTCGCGGACGAACTTCACGGCCTTGTCGTCGGTGCGCAGCTTGTCGGCATTCACTGTGCCGCCAGGAATCAGCAGTGCGTCAAAGTCGGCAGGTGTTATGTCAGCGACCAGACGTTCCACAGGCTCCGTGCCACCGGGGCTCAGGTCGTTGTCGCGCATGTCGATGGAGCCTTCTTGCAGCGATACCACTTCGGTGCTGGCACCCGCTGCTTGTACGGCGTCTCGGGGCTCCTGCAGTTCCCGGCGTTCGACGCCGTCGGTGGCGAGAATCGCCACCTTCTTGCCCTCGAGCGGGGCAATGCTCTCGTCCAGATTCTGTTCGGCTTGCCCGGCATAGTCGGCCAGTTCGGCGATCGATTCGTCGCCTTCCTCAGCACGCATCGTGAACTCCTTGCCTGCGCCGCCGCGTCTGACGGCGCCGCTCGGCTGGGTACCCGGGTGCGGCCGGGCCGAAACCGCCTGCCGTACTCGTCGTCTCGACCTGCCGAGTTGTCCTGAAACACGCGTTCTCTCAAGCACTTCAGGGCATCTTCACAGGCGGCGAGATCAAGTGACCCACCCGATCCGGAATAAACCGGCAATCGATGACCTTGCTCTCAAGAGTCGCACTTTCCCGACCCATGGAGCATCAATGACTCGTCCCGTCCGCGTCGCGGTACAAATCCAGCCCGGCGGCACGCCTGACTACGCCACGTGGCGCGATGCCGTCATGGCAGCCGACGACCTCGGTGTCGACGTGATCTTCGGCTACGACCACTTCCACCGCCCGGCGATGAAGGCCATCGTCGACGGCAAGCCCGTCCTGTTCGACGAGCAGCCCGACGTCGCCAACTTCGAGGGCTGGACCGCGCTCGCGTCGTGGGGCGAGATCACCTCACATGCCGAGATCGGGCTCCTCGTCACCGGCGTCGGCTACCGCAACGCGGACCTGCTGGCCGACATGGCGCGTACCGTCGACCACATCAGCGGTGGCCGGCTGATCCTCGGCCTGGGCGCCGGGTGGTACGAAAAGGACTACACGACTTACGGTTACGACTTCGGCACCTTCGGCTCGCGCTTCGACCTGTTCGACGAGAGCCTGGTCCGCATCGAGAACCGGCTGGCCGCCCTGATCCCGCCGCCGGTCCGCAAGATTCCGATCCTCATCGGCGGCACCGGGCCCAAGCGCTCATTGCCCGCCGTCGCCAAGCACGCCGACATCTGGCACGCATTCCAGGATCTCGAGGCGTTCCGCAGGTCCAGCGAACGCGTCGATGAGCTGGCAGCGACGTACGGCCGCAACGGTGCTGACATCGAGCGCTCCACGCTCTGGACCAACGCCGAAGCCGCCGACGGTTTCCGCGAGGCCGGCGTCACGCTCTTCCAGACCGAGCTCACATCCGACAACGGCTACGACCTCACCTCTCTCAAAGAGGTCGTAGCCTGGCGGGACGGCGCGTGATCGCGAGCTGAGCCGCGCTACAGCGGATTGAGGATGCGGTCCAGGAACTGTCGTGTGCGCTCTTCCTTCGGGTTGCCGATCACCTCGTCGGGTGTCCCCCGCTCCAGGATGATGCCCTGATCGGTGAACAGCACCTGATTGGAAACCTGCCTGGCGAACTGGATTTCGTGTGTGACGATCACCATGGTCCATCCCTCGACCGCGAGATCCTTGATGACAGACAGCACCTCGCCGACGAGTTCGGGATCGAGCGCTGACGTCGGCTCGTCGAACAGCACCAGTTTCGGCTTCAATGCCAGCGCGCGAGCGATGCCGACGCGCTGCTGTTGCCCACCGGACAGTTGATACGGGTACTGGTCTTTCTTGGCGGCGAGCCCCACCTGGTCCAGCAGCGCAAGGGCTTCGGCCTCGGCCTCGTCCTTCGGCCGCTTCTGCACGATGACCGGACCCTCGGTCACGTTCTGCAAGACCGTCTTGTGCGGGAACAGATTGTGGCCCTGGAACACGAACCCGCTGCGCGACTGGAACCGGCGCACCTCGGGTTTCGGTGTGGGCGTGGAGAAATCGATTTCGATGTCGTCCACCCGGATAACACCCGCGTCGGCCCGGTCGAGGGCGTTGAGGGTGCGCAGCAGCGTCGTCTTGCCGGACCCGGACGGCCCGATGATGGCCGTCGCCGTGCCCTGCTCGACGGTGAACGAAACACCCTTGAGCACTTTGTTGTCGCCGAAGGCTTTGTGAACACCCTCGGCCACCACGCGGTTCTCTGTCATCGCGCCACATACCTTTCCAGCCGGCGTTCAATTCGGCCCTGGCCGAACGAGAGCGCCAGGCAGATAACCCAGTAGTACACCGCGGCGGTGCCGTACAACGCGAAGAACTCGAACGTCGGTGCCGCGATGATCTGTGCTTGCCTGAGCAGTTCCGTCACGAGAATCGTCGAGGCGAGCGACGTGTCTTTCACCAGCGAGATCAACGTGTTCGACAGCGGCGGCACCGCCACCCGGGCCGCCTGCGGCAGGATGATGCGCCGAAGTGCACCAACATAATTGAAGCCGATGGTCTCGGCCGCCTCCCACTGACCTTTGGGAATGCTCTGGATGGCCGAGCGGATGATCTCCGCCGCATAACCGCCCACGTTGAGCGAGAACGCGATGACGGCCGCGGGGAACGGATCGATCTTCACTCCCAGTTCGGGCAGCGCGTAGAACACGATGAACAGCTGCACCAGCAGTGGAGTGCCGCGGATGATCGAGATGTAGAACCGCGCCACGTTGGCGAGAACGACGTTCGACGACAGCCGTGCCAGCGCTACGGCCAGCGCGAGTACCAGACCGATCACGAAGCTGATCACCGTCAGCGGAATGGTCTTCGTGATCGCGGCCTTCGCCAACGGCGCGAGGCTGTCGCCGATCAGCGCCCATGTCGACCGCGGTGCGTGCTGCGCGCGGTCGGTGTCGGGTCCACCAGATGCGTTGGCCTTGAGGTACTTCTGCGAGATGGCAGCGAGGGTCCCGTCGGCCCGAAGTTCGTCGAGGGCCTTGTTCAGATCGGGTAACAGCCCACTGTGCTTCCGGGCTGCGAAGCCCTGCTCGCTCTTCTCCCCCGTGTTGGCGGCGATCTTGACCGACTTGTCCCCGGTCTCGGCGAGGTAGGCGTACACCGCAATGCTGTCGTTGACCACCACATCGATGCGGCCCTGGTTGAGCAGCTTGATGGCTTGCGTGAAGCCTTCGACGACCTCCACCTTGGCGCCGTGGTCTCGTGCGACCTGCGCCCAGTTGCTGGTCGCCGTTTCACCCGCGACTTTGCCTCTGATGTCGTCGAGCGACTTGACGGACTTGTCGTCCGCCCGCGTCACGATGACGCCCTCCCCCACGGAATACGGCTCGGAGAGATCGTATTTGGCCTTGCGCTCGGCGTTGATCGTCACTTCGTTGGCGACGACGTCGAATCGGTTGGCCTCCAGCGCGGCGAAGATCGAGTCCCACGGTGTCTCGACGAACTCGACACGCACACCGAGCTTGCCTGCGACCGCCTTGGCGACATCGACGTCATATCCGACCAGTTCGTTCGTGGCGGGGTCGTGATAGCTGAACGGCGAATAGACACCTTCGGTACCGACGCGCAGCACGCCCGCCGCCTTGACCGGATTCTCGCCGTTCTTGCCCGCCGGCGACCCGCACGCCGCCAGTGCCAGGGCGACGAGCAGCAACACCGGCAGGAGGGCTCCTCGTATGTAGCGCACCGCCGGAAGTTAGCAAGTCGGTGGGCGGTCACCAAGGGTTCTGCTCAATCCGGCTGATATGGGCCATTACCGCCAGCAGGAATGGACGGAGTAGCGCTCGCCGCCACCTCGGATTACCGCCGGCGTCCATGACGGCACCGTCCCGTCCGACAACACTGACCTGTGTCGGCTTTGATCAACGAGGAGGCTCCGTATGACAACGTCCATCGCCCGCAGCAGCCACACCGTCTCGCTCCTGGGCGGCGAGATCGTCGAGGAATCCGAATACGGCTCGATGCGTCGGGTCACCGCTGACGCCATGCCGATTCTGAAGAATCTGTCGATCAAGCGTCTGCTGCTCAACCCGGGTGCCATGCGCACGCCCCACTGGCACGCTAACGCCAACGAACTCACCTACTGTGTCTCGGGAACCGCGCTGGTGTCCGTCCTGGACAACCACAGCGTGTTCTCGAACTTCATCGTCACCGCAGGGCAGATGTTCCACATCGACTCCGGTGCGCTGCACCACATCGAGAACATCGGTACCGACGTCGCCGAGTTCATCATCGCCTTCCGCAACGAACGTCCCGAGGACTTCGGCCTGGGCGCCACCTTCGGCGCGTTCACCGACGCCGTGTTGGGCAACACCTATGACCTACCGTCGTCCGACATCAGCAAGATCCGTCGTAGCACCGTCGACCACAAACTGGCAGCCCGCACCGGCGACCCGAGCATCCCCGCCGCAGCCCACTTCAACGATCCGCACAAGTTCGACATCGAAGCCCAAGCGCCGGGCCTCAACTACGCCAGCGGCAACGCACGGTTCGCTCGCGACCAGTTCTGGCCCGCATTGAAAGACATCTCGATGTACTCGCTGCGCGTCACCGAAAGCGGTATGCGCGAACCGCATTGGCATCCCGTCACCGCGGAGATGGGCTACGTGCATCACGGCGACGCGCGCATGACCATCATGAATCCGGACGGCACCCTCGACACGTGGAACATGACCACCGGAGATATGTACTTCATCCCCCGCGCCTACCCGCATCACATCGAGAACATCGGCGCCGACGACTGGCATTTCCTGATCTTCTTCGACCAGCCGTTCCCGGCCGACATCGGTTTCAAAGCCTCTGCCACCGCCTATTCACGGGAAGTCCTGGCCGCCGCGTTCAACACGCACATCGAGGATCTGCCGACGTTCCCCTTCACTCCCGCAGACCCACTGGTGGTTTCGCGAGTGAACCCCGTCGACACCCACGGAGTCGCCCAACGTTGACGCCCCGTCGCGCTACTCCGCGAGCGTTACAGCCGATTGCCCATGTGCTCCGCCCGCGTGCCTGGAAGCATTGCCGCCCAAGCGTTTCGCCGCGTACATCTCCAGGTCTGCCGCCATCACCAGGTCATCGATGATCGTGGGGGCGGCGGCGTCATCGACATCGGCCAGTGCAACCGTCGCCACACCGACGCTGGCGGTGATGGCGTACGGCGTCGCGGCAATGGCCGTACGCAGGCGCTCGGCGGCCGACGACTGTTGGGGTCGGTGCGTGGTGTCGGCGATCAGGAATTCGTCGCCGCCGCTGCGCCCGATCACGGCATCGTGCGAGGCCTGCTTCCGCAGTATGTCGGCCACGGCGATCAGCGCACGGTCACCGAACAGGTGGCCCCGGCTGTCGTTGAGGAGTTTGAAGCCGTCGAGATCGATCACCGTCACGATGAGATGCGCGGCCGTACCCCGGTCCCGGTGGATCAGTTCCTGGGCTTTGATCCCGAACCCGCGCCGATTCAGCAGGAACGTCAGCGGGTCGCAGTCCGCTCGGATGAGGTCGGTGCCCAGCGCGTGGACGACGATCTGAATGCTGGCCGGCACCGTGACGGTGAGGATGAAAATCAACCACATCGCGCACCCCGCAAGCACAGGGTGCCCGGACGCAGTCAGTCGTAGGGCGATCACCGTCGCCACGATCATCGCCACCTGGAAGTTGTAGGCGGCCTGAATCGCCCGGTGGGTGAACGCGACATACGCCGCGGGTACGCCGAACGTCGTGCAGACCAGGACGCCGACTGCCGGGTCGCTACACGACAGCGCGACGGCGGCGATACACGTAGTGACCATGGTTGCGAAGACCGTGGACCGTCGGCGGCTGGGCAGTCCGACCACCCAGATGAGGCCGGCGAGCAGCAACCCGATGATGGCCGCGCGGGTGACCAACCGCGGGACGACGCCGACCGGGCCCTCGGGAACCGTCATCAGTGCCATCGGGACCAGGCTGGTCATGATGGCGACGCCGGCGATCATCGTGCGGACCAGGCCCGACAGACCACGGAACTTGACGTACCCCATGAGCCAGTCGTAGTGATCGGATTGCCGCCACCACTGCTGGAGCCAACGCATGGAGCATCTCCCCCCAACGGGTTACCTGGGTGTCCGCAGTCAAACCCGTCGCAGCCATTGCTCGCCGCCGTGACACAAATTTGCTGACGACTGATTGCATCACATGTTCGGCCAGGTTGCCAGGGGTGCAAACTGGGAATTCTCCGCTATTCGAGGTAGCCAAACTTCGATAAGCCGGTACATACGGCCGTGATGGTGGACGACTGCCGCGACACCACCGTGCGTTCAGCTGCGGGGATGTGTACGGACCGGCCCGTGATCACGCACACTGGGACACCAATCCGACGCCTTGGAGGACCGATTCCGGAATGAGCCCCGTTGCCGAATTCGACTTCGTCATCGTGGGGGCAGGCAGTGCCGGCTGTCTGCTCGCCAATCGGCTGAGCGCCAACCCCGATCACCGCGTACTGCTGATCGAGGCCGGCGGCAAGGACAACTGGTTCTGGATCAAGGTGCCGGTGGGCTACCTGTACACCATTGCCAACCCCCGCACCGACTGGTGCTTCACCACCGAGGCCGACCCGGGTCTGGCCGGCCGGAGCATTCACTACGCGCGCGGCCGCGTCATCGGCGGATGCTCGTCGATCAACGCCATGATCCACATGCGCGGGCAGGCAAGCGATTACGACCTCTGGGCGCAAGCGACGGGCGACGAGCGATGGCGATGGGGTGGCCCGGACAGCACCGGCGAGACCCTCGCGATCTACAAGCAGCTGGAGGACTACTTCGGCGGAGCCGACGACTGGCACGGCGTCGGTGGCGAGATCCGCGTCGAGCCACCGCGTGTGCGCTGGAAGATCCTCGACGCCTGGCAGGCCGCCGCCGCCCAGGTGGGCATCGCCCCGATCGACGAGTTCAACCGCGGCGACAACGCCGGTAGCGCGTACTTCCATGTCAATCAACGGCGTGGCCGGCGCTGGTCGATGGCCGACGCTTTCCTGCATCCCGTCGCCCACCGCCCCAATCTCACGGTCTACACCGACACCCAGGCCGTGAAGCTACTGATGGACGACGAGGTCCGGGCGGACCAGCGATCCGGAGCTTGGACCACCGCTCGACACCGTGCCACCGGTGTGCGGCTGCGCAAAGACGGCCGAATCGTTGACGTCCACGCCCGCCGTGAGGTGATCCTGAGTGCCGGCGCGATTGGATCACCGCATCTCATGCAGGCCTCGGGTCTGGGTCCTGCAGGATTGCTCGCCGAGCATGACGTGCCGGTGGCCGTCGACCTGCCGGGCGTGGGTGAGAACCTGCAGGACCACCTACAGCTGCGAACGGTGTACCGCGTTCAAGGCGCGCGCACGGTCAACACGCTGTACCGCAACTGGATCACCCGCGGTGGCATGGGAGTTCAGTACGCGATGCTGCGCTCCGGGCCGATGACCATGCCGCCTTCGACGTTGGGGGCTTTCGCGAAAAGTGATCCCGCGCTGGCCAGCCCCGATCTGGAGTGGCATGTGCAGCCGTTGTCGCTGCCCAAGTTCGGCGACCCACTGCACTCGTTTGGCGCGATTACTCCCTCGGTCTGTAATCTGCGGCCGAGTTCGCGGGGGCATGTGCGCATTGCCAGTGCGGACCCGCTGACCTACCCCAAGATCTCCTGCAACTACCTGTCGACAGAGGCCGATCATGACGCCGCGGTCAAAGGTCTCCGGATGACGCGGGAGATCATGGCCGCTCCGGCCCTGTCGCGCTACCGGCCTGAGGAGATGCTTCCCGGCCCGCAGGTGGTGAGTGACGACGATCTGCAGCAGGCGGCCCGGGAACTGGGCACGACCATCTTCCATCCCGTCGGTACGTGTGCGATGGGAGCCTTTGACGCACAAGGAGTTCCGCGGTCAGCTGCCACGGTGCTCGACACCGACTGTCGCGTCTACCGCGTCGCCGGTCTACGCGTCGTCGACGCCTCGGCGATGCCCAACATCACGTCCGGGAACACCAACGCGCCGGTGATGCTGATCGCCGAGCGTGCGGCGCGGGCGATCCTGACGTAAGCCGGCGTGGTCAGCGGCTCAGGCGGTCGACCAAGAATTCGGCGAGATCTCTTTGCAGTGTGCGTGAATCGTCGAGAACACCGTCCATCCACCAAAAGCCGTGGATCATCCCGGGGTAGCGCCGGACGACGACGTCCACGCCGGCGTCGCTGAGTAACCCGGCATACGTCTCTGCCTCGTCGCGCAGCACATCATGGCCGGCGGTCGCCACGAACGTGGACGGCAGATGCGCAAAGCTGTTGGCGCGTAACGGTGAAACCCGCGGGTCCTCGCTTGCGTCCACGTCGACATAGTGGTTCCAGAACCAGGCCATGTCGGCGGCGTCGAGACCGAAGCCACGGGCGAACGCGGCATACGACGGTGTGGCCATGCGCCGATCCAGTGCCGGATAGAGCAGAGCCTGGGCTGCGACCATGACGTCGGTGCCGGCCAACTCGGCGGTGGTCGCGGCGGCCAGGTTGCCCCCGGCGCTGTCACCGACCACGGCCAGCCGGCTCGGATCGACACCCAGTTCACTGGCGTGGGTATGCACCCAGCGCACGGTGGCCACGCAGTCCTGCAGCGGAACCGGAAAGCGACGTTCGGGTGCCTTCTGATAGTTGACGGCGAGCACGACGTACCCGGTGTCGCGGGCCAGGACCCGGGCTGGTTCGTCCACGAGGTCGAGGTTGCCGATCACCCAGCCACTGCCGTGCAGCACGACGATGACGGGATGCGGCCCGGGATCCCGCGTCGGCCGGTAGATCCGGACGGGAAGGTCGGCGGTCGGTCCTGGGATGAATCGGTGTTGCACCTGCGCCATCACCGGGGCCGGCCGTTGCAGGTCCAGATAGCCCAGTATTGCCAGGCGCGCGTCGGGCACCGACAGCGTCGCGATACCGGGCGCGGTCGCCGCCGCGGCGAGGTGGGCGCGCGCCTGAGGATGCAGAGCGGGTGACTCGGTCACTGTGCCTCCTCGTGACTGTTGGTGAACACCAGCAACGTGCCGACAAGCGCCATCGCCGCGCCCACCCACACCGGGGAACGCCAGCCGAGGCCCAGGGCGATGGTCGCGGCTCCGATCGCCGATGCGATGGCGTTGCCGAGGTTGAACGCCGCGATGTTGGCCGCCGAGGCCATGGTCGGTGCGTCATCGGCGAAACGCATGACGCGCAGTTGCAGAGCGGGCGTCGCAGCGAATCCGACGAGGCCCATGACGACCAGCAGGACTGCCACTGGTATCCGATAGGACGCGAGCATCCCGTACGCGATGAGCACGACGGGCAGCAGCAGCGACAAGATGCGCAGGGCCCAGGTGAGATCACGATCGGCGGCCCAGCCACCGACGAAATTGCCTATGAACAAACCGATTCCGAAGAGGACCAGCAGCCATGGCACGGCGCCGTCGCTGTAGCCGGTCAGTCGGGTCACCAGCGGTTCCACATAGATGAACGCCCCGAACACGCCGCCGAACATCATCATGGTCAGCACGATCGACACGATGACCTGACGGCGGTACAGGACGGCGAAGTGGCTGCCGCCGGCCGGTATCGGCGTCGGTAACCGGGGTACCAGCGCGGCGACGCCGGCGATTGCCAGCACCCCGAGTGCGCTGATGATCCAGAACACACTGCGCCAACCGAGATGCTGGCCGACGAACGTGCCGAACGGTACGCCGAGCACGTTCGACAGGGTGAGCCCGCCGAACATGAAGGCGATGGCAGACGCTTTGCGTTCGGGCGCCACCAGATCGCCGGCGACCACGGCGCCGATGCCGAAGAATCCGCCGTGGCATAGCGCGGTGATGATCCGGCCCAGCATTGCGACGCCGAAACCCGTTGCCAGCGCGGTCAATCCGTTGCCGATGACGAACAGGGTCAGTAGCACCAGCAGCGCGGCTTTCGGCGGGCGGCGCGACAACGCGGCCGTGACGGTGAACGCGCCGACCACGACCGCCAGGGCATACCCCCAGATCAGGGCGCCGGCAGTGGGCACACTGACGTGCAGTGCGTCGGCCACGTCGGTGAGCAGTCCGGCGATGACGAACTCGGTCAGGCCGATGCCGAACCCGCCGAGCGCCAGCGCAGGCAGGCCGGGATGAAGTCGCCGCGTCGGCGCGGCGAGACTGTTTTTGGGCAGGGTGGAACTATCCATGGGCGAGCTCCTTGGATTGAGAATTTCCTGTTGCCGCGCAGCGATATTCGCTACGCAGCGCTACTCGGTGATGGTGGTGCTGGCCAGCAGGCGCAGCGCAGCCTCATCGCTGGACCCGGGTTCGGCGTGTTGCAACAGCAGCCGGTGACCGTTGTCTTCGGGCAGATGCAGGATCTGGAAATGCAGGTCCAGCCGCCCCACCACCGGGTGGTGGTAGCGCTTGATGCCGTGCGTACACAGCGCCACGGGTTGCGCCGCCCACAATTGCGCGAAGTCCTCACTGGCCACACTCAGGTTGCCGACCAGACGGGCGAGGTCGGCCTCGGCAACATGGCCGGCGCTGACATAGCGCAGCGAGGCCACTGCCAAGGTGGCTTCGGCTTCCCACTCGCGATGGAGGCTGCGCGCGTGTGCGTCGATGAACATCATCGCCACTTTGTTGGGCGGTTCGGCACTGTATGGCGCAGCCGGTGACAGGTGCGGTGCAAGCAGCGCATGGCCCAGTCGATTCCAGGCGATGATGTCTTGCAACGGCGACAGTGCGACGGCGGCGATGTCGGGCATCGCGTCCAGCAGGGTGACGCAATCGGGACGCAGCTGGGTTCGCCCCGCTCGCACCTTGGTGTCGCCGACCGCGGCCAGCCGCTGTAAGTGCGCCCGTTCGGCCTCGTCGAGCCCGAGGGCCCTTGCCAGCGCGTCCAGCACCTGGGTCGAGGGATTGGTGGCCAGCCCCTGCTCCAAGCGCGTGTAGTACGTCAACGACACCCCAGCCGCTTCGGCCAGTTCTTCGCGGCGCAACCCGGGCACCCGGCGTGGCCCCAGACCGACCAGCCCCGGCAGTAGCGCCGTGTCGGCGGCTGCCCGCCGACTACGAAGAAAGTCCGCGAGCTGCTGCCCGCCCGATCCGCGTGCGTCCGTCATGTTTTCCATCGTGCGTGACGGATCCGCGGCGCGCCTGTCCCTGGCAGTGACAGGCAGCTATCGATGCTGGGTGCGTCGCGAACTCGGGCGTGCGATGGTGCTGAGATGACAACGTTCGTCATCGACGCGCCGGTGGCCATCTTGCTCGCCACGTCCGAAGCTGCCATTCCGCCGCAGCACAGTCTGGCGGCTCCAACACTCTTGCGCTCGCAGGTCCTTGCCCTTGTGTACGAGTCGGTGCGCCGCGGCGACATCGATGAACGGGCAGGCCGGAAAGTGCTCGACGGCGTCCGCGGGCTACGAATCCGGCTTCTCGGCGATCGATCCCTGCAGGACACCGCATGGCGAATAGCGGCCGAGTTGAATTGGCCGGATACCTACCGAGCCGAGTACATCGCACTCACTCGGTTGCAGGCCGACGCACTGGCCACTTCGGACCAGGACCTTGCTTCAGCCGCAAGCGCTTTCGTGCAAACCGTGTCACCAGCTGACATTCTGTGCTGAGCTAGGTGCGCAGCCGGGTCGCCGTTCAGGCGCCGCATCAGCGGTCGGTTGCGTTCATCGGAGGCCTTTTGATCATCCCGCGCGCAGCGCGGTGTATCTGAAGCTAAAGCCCGGACGGCACGACCTTGCCGTTGACCGTTACCTCGACCTGGCCGGTCGTCGTGTTGTACGCGATCTTGCCGTGCTCGAATGTGGTGACGAGCTGATCGCCGACGGGATTCTCGTCGCTTGTGAGGACGCCCAGCGGGCCTGCCGAGCCGTTCGTGCCGGTGACCGACGGCACGCCGTCCGCGTCGCGTTGCACATTCCAGGCCTCGCGGATTTTGCCCCAGATGATGTAGGCGGGCGTGCCCGGCTGGCTGTTCTTGGCCACGATCGCGCCGCCCTGGAACTGCTGGAAGACGACGCCGCTGTCGCGGGTCCCGGCGTTGTGATCGCCTGTCAGTGGCTTGCCGAGGGCCGCCTTCTGCTTGTCCGTGGCCGACGCGTATTTGGCGGCGATCGGGCCGGTCAGCGTGACTTCGACGTCCCTCTCCCCTGTGAGCTTCACCTGGGTGGGCGGCGCCGGAACTTCGGACGTCACAACCAACGCGACCTGCGGCTGCGCCGCGACATCGCTGCTCGTGTCAGTGCTGCAGCCGGCAACGGTCAGTGCGACGGCGGCCAGGCCGGCGAGTGTTGTGCGGCGGTACGTGCTCGTGTTCATAGGTTTCCCCTCACGTCTTTCCTGTGGTGCGCGTCATATTGCAGCTGATGCCCCGGCCCGGTCACGACCATAACGGAGCCGCTTCAGCGTCGCGCGCGCTCAGCGCCTGGGGCGAGGTGCCGGGTGAAGAAGCGGGCCGCGTCCTCCCCCGCGAATTTCGGGACGCCGGTGTGGCCACCCATGTTGGCGTGCAACGTCTTTTCTCGGGAGCGAAAGGCATCGAACACGTCGAGCGCCATCTGGCGGTCGTTCGATTCGTCGTCCCACTGCAGCAGGACGTGCACGGGGATCGTGACCTGACGGGCCTCGTCGAACATGGAGCGAGGGACGAAACTACCGGCGAATAGTCCAGCGGCCACGATGCGTGGTTCGACCACCGCCAACCGGATACCGATGGCCATCACCCCGCCGGAGAAGCCGACCGGACCGCCGACCTCCGGCAACGAGAGGAGTACGTCAAGGGTCGCCTGCCATTCCGGGACCGCGGCGTCGACCAAGGGCATGACGAGGCGGTGGACGATGTCGCTGACAGGCTGGCCCGCGGCCAGCGCCCGGTGCAGATCGGCGCGGGCCCGCTCAAGATCAGCCAAGCGGGGGCGATCACCACTGCCGGGTAGCTCGATGGTCGCCGCGGCGAACCCGTTCGCCAAGGCGCCGCGGGCACGGTTCGCGAGTCGCGGATACATCTGACGCAGGCCGCCGGGATGCCCCAACAGGATCAGCGGTGCGGGTGAAGAGCCGGGCGTCCAGAGGATGCCCGGGATGTTGTCAAGAGTGAATGACCGCTCGACGCTGCCGTCGTCGAGACGCTGTTCGGAAATGAAATGCATGGTCGTGCCTTTCGGGAGTGCTCGTGAGACGGCGCTCCCGGGACGACCTATCGCCCAACCGTGGCCCTGGTGAGGAGCACCCACGTCGATTCGTTCACGGGTACCACCTCCTCGTCCTCTCGCATGGCCCGCCAACGAAACTAGCAGCGGCTTCTTTTTGCGGCCAACCATTTTCGTCACGGGATGCGGCTGTGCCGCCACACTTCGACCGGCGCCGAAGCATCGGCGGCGCATTCTGGAGCCATGAACTCTGCAAACTCTGACGAAGTCGATAACCGAGGAATCGAAGCAGTGACGCATGCGTGGGAAGAAGCGCTGGCGAACCACGATGTCGAGGCCCTGTTGGCTTGCTACGCACCGGACGCCATCCTGGAAAGCCCGGTGGCAGCGCACATCTTGGGCGGGCCTGGGGTGTGTCGGGGCCATGAGGAGCTCAGATCTTTCCTGACCGAGGTGGTGGCACGTACCCCGGACGAGCGGCACTACTACCGCGCCGGATTCTTCACCGACGGCCACCGCGCCACCTGGGAGTATCCCCGCGAGACACCGGACGGCCAGCAGATGGATTTTGTCGAGGTAATGGAGATCGAGCACGGATTGATCCAGGCTCATCGCGTCTACTGGGGTTGGCGCGGAGTCGAGATCCTGGCCAGCGATGGCTACTACCGATGATTTCGATCCTGGGAGATGCGCGCGGCATTCCGTCTAGCCTGGCGGTAGTCGATCCGCGGGGGGCGAACAACGTGAATATCGATCTGAAGAACCGGGCGCACTGGCTGATGGGGTATGGGCTCCCCCGCGCGACACTGAAACTGCTCGCGCGCCGGGGCGACCCGTTCGCGCAACTCCTCCTTGATGACGGTCAACATGATCGCGCGTACGACCTGATCGAGCAGATTCGCCGGCAAGGACGAATGGCGCCGGCATTCGGCGGCAACGCCCTGGTGACAGCCGATCTGCAAATCACTCGAGAAACTTTGCGCGACAATCGGTTCCGCACTGCAAAACCGTACGATCGGTCGCCGTTCCGCACCATCCAGCGTCTGTTCGAGAAGACCAATCCCCGCGTGATCAATCCCGTCGAACCGCCGTCACTCCTGATGGTCGACGAACCCGACCATGCGCGCCTGCGCCGCCTGGTGTCGCGGGCCTTCACGCCGAAAGCCACCGACGGGCTTCGGCATCGCATCCACGACGTCGCCGACCGCTTGCTGAACGAACTCGACGACGGCAGCGGCGAATGCGATTTGGCGGTCGCCTACGCGTCCCGAATCCCCATCGAGATCATTGCGGACATGCTGGGAATTCCCCGCGCGGAGGCGCCCTACCTCTACGAAATGGGTGAAGCCATCTCCAAGTTGATCACCACCACCGCACCGTCGTGGCGGAACTTCCAGACCGCCGTCGCGGCGCTGCGCGAGCTTGAGGGCTACCTTGCCGCCCACATCGAGCGATTGCGCGGCGCAAGCGCCGATGACAGCATCCTGGCCGCCGTTGTCCAGGACACCGAACTCTCCGACTTCGAGGTCAGGACGTTCGCGGGCCTACTCCTCGGTGCCGGATTCCTCACTACCGCACATCAATTCGGCAATGCCGTCGTAGCACTGCTCAATCATCCCGACCAGCTGGCACGCCTCCAGGCCCATCCGGAGGGTTGGCCTAACGCCGTCGAGGAGATCCTGCGCTACGACTCGGTCTCCCAGATCGGAGTCAGAGTGGCGACGGAGGACGTTCTGGTCGACGGATACCCGGTGCAAAAGGGGACCGCCGTCTTCCAGCTCCTTGCCGGCGCCAATCGCGACCCAGCGGTGTTTGAACGCCCCGACCAATTCGACACGGCACGCGCCAACGCCCGTGATCACGTCAGTTTCGGCACCGGCAGTCACGTCTGCCTGGGTGCTCCGTTGGCGCGCATGGAACTGCAGATCGGCCTGGAGGCACTGTTCGCGCGGTTCCCCAATCTCGCTCTCGCGGGTACGCCGGCCACGAACGACAGCACGCTGCTGCGCGGAATCAGCTATCTCCCCGTCTCGCTCGCGCCGGCACCGGTCAGTCCGGGCTAGGCCGTGATCATGCGATCTCGATGAGACTTAGCGGATCGTTGCTCGCATGAGGCAACTCAGCCAGTACCGGCTGTAGATGAGGGTCGGTGACGTGGGAATCAAACGACACCGCACTACCGCTGACGCTGGCAACCGACCGCAGCACCAGTGCAACGGCGTTCGCAACCGCATCAATACCGTTGGCTTCGCCCGGCCGCATCGTCTCGGCGACCACCTCAAAGCCCTGCGCTGAGGGAAACGCGAATGCCACTGCCGAAAGTCGGCCGTCAACCCACGTTCCCGCGCTGCACGCTCGATCGACCTCTCCAACCTCCATGGCCGCAACTTCCAGCAGTAGGTCCTTTTTGGTTACCGGCGACCAAGGTTCATGAATCCACTCATAGACCGCGGCATATGCACTCGCGACCTCAGCGAAGTCCATGTCCCTCAGATTCCGGCAATTCCGGAGCGGTCGTGACGCGACCCATCGCCGCACGCCGGCTCCGCGAGGATCGATGACAATTCCAGGGCTGCACTGGTATTCGCGGCCGCCGATCGCCGCCACGAACGCGATTGCAGCAGTGTTGCGCCGGCGTACTTTGGTCGAGAATGGCTGCGCCCCATCACGAGGTAACGCTCTGATCGTTTCGATCAGCGTGGTGCCGACGCCGAGCCGTCGAGCGTGAGGAACGACCTCTACGGCGCACGGCCAGCGGCTGTGCAGCAGACTCTTGGCCACCGTCGCGCACCCAATCATCTGGTCGCCGGCATCGACCGCGACTCGGGTACGCCGCCATTCGGGGCCATCACGATCAGGCCCGTGGAGCGTATGAAACTGCGCCACCCACAGCGGGTCCGCATCTGGCTCCAACAGACTCGGCAGTTGCCGCTCGTCGCCACCACGCCACTCACGCATCCGCATGTCGCCCCCGCCCGGCGGTCATCTCGTCAACTGCAAACCAGTCTCAGCATGCGCTCATCCGCGGAGTAGCACCGGCCTTCCGATTGAGCTGTTGTCGATCAGTAGCGTTGCCCGCTGCTGCGGCGTGCATTCTCGGAAGTACCGCCGCTGTGCTTCGACGTAGCGTCGCATGCTGGGATGTTCGGGATCCGGGTTGGTTCCGTCTCGTTGAGCCATCCGCCTCGCCGTTTCAACAAATGGAACATCGAGGAAGATGGACACGTCCCAAGTCGCGGCGAATTCGTTGCGGTGCAGGAAGATTCCATCCACGATGAGGACGGTTCCCGGCGCGGCTGATCTCGGTACTGGGTTGAGAATCGCGTCGGTTGCGAGGTCATGAGCGGCAGTACGGTACGTCCGTGATCCACCCGGCGAGAATGGCGCGATCACGTCGATATGGAAGCGTTCGTAGTTGTATGAGTCCGCCCAAAATCCCTCCGGAGAGTCGCGTCCGCGCCGGTAGCGCACGTCCCGAGTGTTATGGAAGTCGTCGAGCGAGACGCGAACCACGGGCCGTCGTTGCGCTCGTAACAGCGCCGCGAGTTCGTCTGCGAAGTAAGTCTTTCCGGCTCCGTCCGGTCCGTCGATCCCAACCCGCGGACAGCGGCCGTCGTCGGAGGCGGGTATGCGCGCAGCGACCAATTGCATGACGTCGGCCGTCAACGCAGAGCTTTCACCATGGCGAGCCCGAGCGGCCCGTTGCCTTGGCCGACCACGCGAAAACCCTTGCGCTCGTAAAGTCGCTTGGCGGGATTACGCACATGGACGTTGGTGCACATCGTGTCGAAATGTGGTGCGAGATCGGCAAACAGCGCGTCCAACAACAAACCGCCGACACCCGAGCCGCGCCGCCCCGGCACGACACCGATACACAATTCGCGCAACGGTGTTCCCTGCGCGTCGACACGCAGCGGCGGATCGCTGAGATACGTCCAGACGGCACCGACGTGGCTACCACCGAGTTCCTCGGCGATGATCGGCACCACGCCACGAGGTGGCAGCATCTCGCGTACTTCGTCGTCTTCGGGATCAGGGAGCGGTCGGTCCTCGATGACGCAGGCATGGCGCGCCATCTCGACGACGAAGGCCTCGTCGCCAAAGGTCGCTGCGCGCAACCGCACTCCTGTTTCGGTGGCCACGAGCCGATTGTTTCAGCTGGCTACTGCGAACGCATCTACATTTCGGTCAGGGCGTTCATCGGTGGCCAGTAGCGCGTACGTACATGTCGTGCCAGGCGTGCAACGCCGAACCGCGACGAGTCCCCTTCTCTTGGAGTGTCGCCAGAGTGCTCCACACGAACTAGTCGCCCTTCAGCAGAGCCGCGGCACTGGCCACGACGTCGAGCTCGGAGAGCGTCCACGGCCGGCCGCGGGCGATCACGACGACGTGCTGAATGCCGAGACCCGCCAGTTTCCGGCAACGTTCGACCAGCTGGTCGGCGGACTCACCGGGAGTCAATGCGCTAGTGAGAGTGTGTTCGATCTCCTGACGTGGCCGCCCGATCTCGTCGCAATGCCGCCCGAGCGCGTCGAGCTGACGACGAATCATGCTGTCCCCGTTCGGGATATCGAACAGGTTGCAGGCATCTGCGTATTCCGCAACCATGCGCAAGGTACGACGTTCACCGGTGCCGCCGATCAGAACGGGTGGCCGCACGATCGGCCGTGGCCTGCCGATGGGGTGTTCAGCGCGGTAATAGCTACCCTCGTACGGAGATTCGTCGCCGTCCCACATTCGGCGGGCCAGCTGGAGCAACTCGCGCATGCGGTCGAATCGTTCGCCAGTCGGCGGCAGGAACAGCCCGAGCGCTCGCGCTTCGTCGGCGTTATAGCCGGCACCCAGCCCCAACCATGCTCGCCCGCCGGATAATACGTCCAAAGTGGTGACGGCTTTGATCAACACCGCCGGGTCGCGGAACGTCGTTGCGGTGACCAAGGTGCCGAGCCGCAACTCCGAGGTTTTGGCGGCAAGGAACCCGAGCGTGGTGTACGCCTCCAGCATCGGCTCATCCAGCCGGCTGGCAGGGTCGGCCTGCAGCAGATGGTCTGCCACCCAGAGCGTGTCAACGGCTGTGCCGTCGAGGAATTCAGCCACGGCGGCGAGATTTGCGCGAATGGCGGTTGGTCCCTCCGGCCACGAGAAGTTGGTGACGCTGACGCTGAGTCTCATGCCGGCCCACCGGGGACGGCATGCTCTGGCCGGTTGCGGGCGGCGCGGCGCTTCGGCAACAGGAAGCCAACGGCGACAAGCCAGATCAGAGCCGAGAACCTGGCGATCGGAAGGAGCGGCGCGGCCGGTGGCCAGATGAGAACGAGCGTCGTCAGCTCGGCGGCCACGGCGATCCCGAGGCCGATCCACGCCAGGGTCCGCGGCACCAGACGCAGGATCAGCGCCGGTACTGCGAGGCCAGCCGTCAGCAGTCCGAGCATCACGACGTGCGCGACGCCGCCGGTGAGGAACACCAGGTAGTAGAGCGCGTTGATCAGTGGGCTGTCGGAGAGGATCTCCGGCCGCGACAGTGTCCACAGCAGCAAGCTCGACAACCCCAGTCCCCCAGCAGCCAGTACGCCGCCGGCCAGGGCGATGGTGGCGCCCGGTGCGGTGACGCCGAGCTGCCGTAGTCGCGCACTGGCCGTGGCCGCGTAGATCAGGAGCGGCACAGACGACCCGAAGACGAAGACCGCGCACACCTGCGCCGACGACGAATACGCGCGGAAGTAATCGAGCACTGCCGCTGAATTCCCGTACGGCAGCGGCGGCATGCCGCCCAGCACGACACCCAAGATGACGCCACAGAGCAGCAGGCCGAGCGAAATCGTGCCCAGAAGCCACAGCGGCGGCCCGCCCTGCTGCGGCGCCCGGCTAGTAGCGGTCGGTCGATCGCGGGTGTAATCGTTCATGCAATGAACGATATTCTCGGTGAACTGGACACGTCAACCTCATTCACAAATTGAACGGTTTCGTCCGTGTATTGTTCGTCCATGTCATCAGCTTCCAGCGCCCAGCAGCGGGGCGGTGTTGCGTTCCTGCTCGCCCAGCTCGGCCACCACGCCGCCCAGTTGTTCGCCGAACGCCTTGTGGCCGTGAAGCTGACGCCGCCACACGCCGGCATCTTGCGAATGATCGCCACCCGGCCGGGCCTCAGTCAGCAGGAACTGAGCGGGCTGCTGGGTCTGCTGCCCAGCCGGGTGGTCGCATACCTCGACGAACTCGAGTCACGAGGTGAGGTCGAGCGCCGGAGAAACCCGACCGACCGGCGTCTGTACGCGTTGTACCTGACCAAATCGGGCGAAAAGTTGATGCAGACGCTTTCGGAGATCGCTCGCGAGCACGAACAAGAGCTGACGTCCGGCTTGACCAGCCAACAACGCAAGACGCTCAACGAACTGCTCGCGACCCTCGCCGACGAGCAGGGCCTGACACCGGCGGTACACCCGGGCTTCCGTCAACTCGGCCGGCGGCGGGACGAAAAGTCAACCAACCGCTGAGCAACTCACAACGCGGCGTAGGTGGCTTCGATCAGATCGATGGCCCGGCGATCCCCGGCCAGCGCGTCGCGACGTAGGTTGGGCACGAACGCGAACGCCAGTTGATTATCGGCGTCGCCGAACGCGAACGCGCCACCCGCGCCGGGATGCCCGAATGCCCCAGGTCCGGCATTCTGCGGAAACGAGAACAGCTGAGACGGTCGCATGTACCCCAGTCCGTAGCTGGAGTCGAGGATCAAGACAGCATCAGACCCGCTGTGCCGCGGACGGATTGCGTCGTCCAGAGTCTCCGGACGCAACAGCTCGCCGGCACTCAGCCGTGCGTAGAACTCGGCCAGTGCGCGCGCGGTGGTTATCAATCCGCTCGCCGGCCAGCCAGCTGCCAGAACGTCGGGATGGTTGTAGCGCGCGGGCGGATTGGCGGTGGCACGGGTGAACAAGGATTGTGGATCGCGATAAGCCTCGACGAGCCGTGCGACCGTCGTCGCGGGGATTGTGGTTGTGTCCGTTGCCCATTGCTGTTCGCTCGCGTCTGGGAAACCGGTGCGGGCGATACCGTCGAGTGCGGCTGTACTGGCGCCGATCATGAGGTCTGCACTGACGTTCGATCGAACATATTCGCCCACAGTGGTTTTCGCGTGCCGGCGAATGATCTCGCCGGCCAGCCAGCCGAACGTGAATGCGTGATAGCCGTGCCTCGATCCCGGCTCCCACAACGGACGCTGAGCGGCGAGCAGACCCGCCATCAGTTCCGGATCGGCGGCCTGCTCGATCGAAACGGGACGCTCCACAGCGGGTAGGCCGGCCGCGTGCGACAGCAGATGCGCACTCGTGGTTTCGCCCTTGTCCGCCGCACCGTACTCGGGCCACCAACTCACCACTGGCGCTTCCAGGTCGATACCGTGGCGCTCCGCCACCATCAGCGCGGCCGTCGCGGTTACCGCCTTGGTACACGAGAAGGTGACGCACGCCGTATCGCGCTGCCAGCGTCGGCCAGTGCGCGTGTCAGCCACTCCGCCCCACAGATCGACCACGGGTCTGCCATCGATCACGATCGAGACGGCAGCGCCCCAGTTCTGTCCGTCGGCGAAGCTTGCCTCGAAGATGTCGCGCACAGCGGTGAACGCGGGATCGACGCTCCCCTCCGTCAGTCCTGCCATATCGGCACGTTACCGCTGGAGCGACACCGAATCGCTTCGATCGGTCCGCTCAGCGGTCATGCTGTGCGAAGGTTTAGAGCGCATCAGCGCGGTCACTCACAGCAGGACAGCGATTCAGTGGGGATCACAAATGTTCGCGAACAGATCATCGCTTCGAGCATGAGCGATGTTGGCAGTCGACCTTTCGGTGTCCGCTTCGGCAGCGCCGCGGGACGCTGGGTTCTCGCCGCCACCGTTCTGGGGTCGGGCATGGCGCAGCTCGACGCGACAGTCGTCAACGTCGCGCTACCGGCAATCGGACAGGATCTCAACGCCGAGGTCGGCGGCCTGCAACTGGTGGTCAGCGCCTATTCGGTGACACTCGCCGCGTTGATCCTGCTGTCGGGCAGCCTTGGCGACCGATTGGGCCGCAAGCGGGTGTTCGTCGTCGGCGTGGCGTGGTTCACGGTGGCCTCAGCGATCTGTGCGGTGGCACCCAACGCCGAAATGCTCATCGCGGCACGCGCTTTGCAGGGCATCGGCGGCGCGCTACTGACACCGGGCAGCCTCGCCATCATCCAATCGGTGTTCATGCCGACCGACCGTGCGAAGGCGATCGGCGCGTGGTCGGCCCTGGGCGGCGTCGCCGCGGCAATCGGTCCGCTGCTCGGCGGCTATCTGGTGCAGGCGATCAATTGGCGCGCCATCTTTCTGATCAATGTGCCGTTGGGCTGCCTGGTCGCGTGGCTCGCACTACGCCACGTGCCCGAAAGCCGCGACCCATCGACCGCCGGCCGTCTTGACTATGCGGGAGCGACCGCGGCGACGGCAGGGCTCGCTGGTACGACCTACGCGGTGGTGGAGGGACCCAACCGCGGCTGGGATTCACCGGTCGTTCTCGCAGCCGGGGTGCTCGGCGTCATCGCCATGGTCGCATTTGTCCTGATCGAGCGGCGCACCGCGAATCCCATGCTGCCGCTGGCCATTTTCTCCTCGCGGCAGTTCACGAGCGCCAACGCGGTGACCTTCGTCGTCTACACCGCACTCGGTGGCGTCTTCTTCCTGCTGGTGGTCGTTCTACAGACCGCGCTCGGATACTCCCCCGTCGCCGCCGGCGCTGCCTCGCTCCCGGTAACCGCGATCATGCTCGCCCTGTCGTCGGCGTCCGGTGCTCTTGCCCAGCGCATCGGCCCACGACTGCCCCTGACCATCGGTCCGCTCGTGATCGCGGCCGGCATGGTGCTGATGACGCGGATCGGCCCGGGCGCCTCGTACAGCACCGTCGTGCTCCCGGCCGTGGTCGTCTTCGGGTTGGGGCTCGCGGCGACGGTCGCACCTGTCACGGCCGCCGCCCTCGCGGCCGCCGATGAGCGTCACGCTGGTGTGGCATCCGGCGTCAACAACGCGGTGGCACGCACCGCCGGGCTGCTGGCCGTGGCGTTACTGCCACCGCTCTCCGGGCTGACGGGCGACGCGTTCCGATCGCCCGCCGCGATCACCGCCGGCTTCCACACGGCGATGCTGATCTCGGCCGGCCTAGCGGCCCTCGGCGGAGTGCTCGCGTTCGCGACGATCTCCAACGACCTGCTTGCCGAGGAACCGGACGAGGCACCCCCGAGTCACCACTACCACTGTGCGCTCGCCGAGGTTCCCGCCAACGATCGCGGTGTAACCGAACACGGCGGCGAATTCATCGAGTAATCCCGTCTTTGGGAGAAGAATGTCTACATGGCGAACCAGAGCGCCCTGACCGACCAGGAGAAGCAGGCCCGGCTCGACGTCAACCAGCTCAAGCAGTTGGTGGGCCTGGTGGAGTACGACCCGAGCAATGATCCGTTCCCCGTAACCGGCTGGGACGCCATCGTTTTCGTGGTCGGCAATGCGACAGAGGCCGCGAGCTACTTCCAATCGACATGGGGCATGGAACTGGTCGCCTACTCGGGGCCCGAAAACGGCAATCGCGACCACAAGGCCTTCGTGTTGCGCTCGGGATCGGTCCGGTTCGTGCTGAAGGGCGCGGTGAGTCCCGACAGCCCCCTGATCGCGCACCACGCCACCCACGGGGACGGCGTCGTCGACATCTCGTTGGAGGTGCCCGACGTCGACAAGTGCATCGCCCAGGCCAAGGCAGCCGGCGCGACGGTCCTCGACGAACCGCACGACATCGCTGATGACCACGGCACCGTACGCGTCGCAGCCATCGCGACCTACGGGCAGACCCGCCACACCTTGGTGCAGCGCGAACTCGGCGGGGCCCGCTACAACGGTCCCTACCTGCCTGGCTACGAGCCCGCGACAAGTGGCCAAGTCAGGCGCGACGGCGCGCCCCCGCGCCTGTTCCAGGCGCTGGACCACGTCGTCGGCAACGTCGAACTTGGCAGGATGGACGAGTGGGTCGGCTTCTACAACCGGGTCATGGGATTTGTGAACCTGGCCGAGTTCATCGGCGACGACATCGCCACCGACTACTCGGCGCTGATGTCGAAGGTGGTCGCCAACGGCAACCACCGCGTGAAGTTTCCGCTCAACGAACCAGCCGTGGCGAAGCGCAAGTCGCAGATCGATGAATACCTCGAGTTCTATCGTGGACCGGGCGTCCAGCATCTGGCATTGGCCACCAACGACATCCTGGCCAGTGTCGACGCGCTCCGCCGGCAGGGTGTGCAGTTCCTCGACACCCCCGACGCGTACTACGAGGACCCGGAACTGCGTGCCCGTATCGGCGAGGTGCGCGTACCGGTCCAGGAACTGCAGGAGCGCGGCATCCTGGTCGACCGTGACGAGGACGGATATCTGCTGCAGATCTTCACCAAGCCGTTGGGAGACCGGCCCACCGTGTTCTTCGAACTCATCGAACGCCACGGTTCACTGGGTTTCGGCAAGGGCAACTTCAAGGCGCTCTTCGAGTCCATCGAGCGTGAGCAGGAAAAGCGCGGGAACCTGTGATGGCTCGGTACCAAAGCGGTTTTGGCAACAGCTTCGAAAGCGAAGCGCTGCCCGGCGCATTGCCCATCGGCCGCAACTCTCCGCAGCGGTGCGCCTACGGCCTCTATGCCGAGCAGCTCAGCGGGTCGCCGTTCACCGCGCCCCGCGCCGCCAACAAACGATCGTGGCTGTACCGGATTCGGCCGAGCGTGGCCCACTGGGGCGATTTCACCGCCGTCCCCGGCAAGCACTGGCGCTCCCCACCCGACGACGCTCCTGCCGTTCCCATCGCCCAAATGCGTTGGAATCCCTTGCCGCTGCCGGATCCCGCGGTCGAGGACACGACGTTCGTCACCGGCGTCCGTACCGTCACCACCGGCGGGGACGTCAACACCCGAACCGGATTCGCCAACAGCATCTACACCATCACGTCATCGATGGTGGACACCTACTTCTACAACGGCGACGCCGAAATGCTGTTCGTCCTCGAGCACGGCGATGTTCGATTCTGGACCGAGTTCGGGATCATCGACGCCGAGCCCTGTGAGATCGTCGTCGTCCCGCGCGGTGTGAAGATACGCATCGAGGTGCCCGACGGTCCGGCCCGCGGCTATCTGTGTGAAAACTACGGCGGCCCTTTCACTCTTCCCGAGCGCGGCCCGATCGGCGCCAACTGCCTGGCCAACTCGCGCGACTTCCTGACACCGGTCGCGGCCTATGAGGATCGGGACGTCCCATCCACGATGTATGTGAAGTGGGGCGGCATGCTCTGGCGGGCGGACATCGCCCAGTCACCGCTGGATGTCGTTGCCTGGCATGGCAATTACGCACCGTACAAGTACGACATGCGGCGGTTCTCCCCCGTCGGCCCAGTGCTGTTCGACCATGCCGACCCATCCATCTTCACGGTGCTCAGCTCGCCGAGCGAGACGCCGGGAACGGCCAACGTCGACTTCGTCTGCTTCCCCGAGCGGTGGATGGTCGCGGAGAACACCTTCCGGCCGCCGTGGTACCACATGAACGTCATGAGCGAGTTCATGGGACTCGTGCGCGGCGTGTACGACGCCAAGCCGAACGGCTTCGTACCCGGCGGCGTCAGCCTGCACAACAGCATGACGCCACATGGTCCGGACGCCAACGCATTTCACGCCGCCAGCACCGACGAACTGAAACCGGTCAAGCAGGCGAACACGCTGGCCTTCATGTTCGAGACCCGGTTCCCGCAGCAGGTGACAGCTTATGCCGCGAATTCACCGCAGCGGCAACAGGATTACGCGGACTGTTGGAGTGGGCTGGTCAAGCGATTCGACCCGGACAAGCCGTGACAGCACTGGACTTCACCCACGATCCGGGCCGACGGAGTTGGGTCGCCTCCGCGGGCCCCGATACTGACTTTCCGCTGCAGAACCTTCCGTTCGGCGTGGTGGCCGGTGCCGACGTCGAACCGCGCGGTGCTGTCCGGATCGGCGACATGGTTCTGCATCTGAGTGGCCTCGCCGAGTCCGGGCTGCTCACCGGAGAGGCACAGGCGGCGGCCGAAGCCGGGTCGGACGGAGCATTGAATGTTTTGTTCGCCTTGGGATCTGGTCCCCGTTTAGCACTTCGTAGGGCGCTGCACGCACTGCTTGCCGAGGGTGCGCCGCAGCAGCAGGCCGTTTCGGCGTTGCTCATCCCACTGCGTGACGTCGACGTCCTACTGCCCGCCCGCATCGGCGACTACACCGATTTCTACGTTGGCATCCACCACGCCCGTAGCGTCGGTGCGCTGTTCCGGCCCGACAACCCCCTGCTGCCCAACTACAAATGGGTGCCCATCGGCTATCACGGGCGTGCCTCCAGCGTGCGCGTCAGTGGGATCCCGATCGGCCGACCGAATGGGCAGCTGAAGGCCGCCGATGCGTCGGCGCCCGTGCTGGCACCCACGCGGCGCCTGGATTTCGAGCTGGAGCTCGGCGCGTGGATCGGCCCGGAGAACCGACTCGGCACGCCGGTACGCATCGATGACGCCGAATCCCACATCGCCGGTTTCTGCCTGCTCAACGACTGGTCTGCGCGCGACGTGCAGGCCTGGGAATACCAGCCTCTTGGCCCATTCCTGGCGAAGAGCTTCGGCACCACGGTCTCTCCCTGGGTGATCACTCCAGAAGCATTGGCGCCGTTCCGGATTCCGTTCGATCGTCCCGAGGGTGATCCCGCGCCCCTGCCCTACCTCGACAGCCCGCCGCACCGTGCGAGCGGTGGGCTCGATATCGAGCTGCAGGTCCGTATCAGCACGGCCCGGATGCGCGACGACTGCGAGCCGCCGCACCCGATCACCCGCTCATCCAGCCGCCACATGTACTGGACCTTCGCGCAAATGGTCACTCACCACACGAGCAACGGATGCAACCTGCAGCCCGGCGACCTGCTCGGCAGCGGCACCCTGTCCGGTCCTGACACTGGCTCCGAAGGCAGCCTGCTGGAGCTCAGTCACGGCGGCACAGACCCGATCAGGCTGCCCAACGGGGAAACGCGCACGTTCCTCGAAGATGGTGACGAAATCACGCTCAGCGCAAGGGCTCATCGCCCCGGCGCGGCCACCATCGGGTTCGGCGAGTGCGTCGCCGTCGTCCAATCGGCCATCACCTACCCGTGACCTGAGAGGCGTCGTGCACCAGGCGCTCCACCATGGTGTCGTCGACCTCGGCGAAGAATCCGCCGACGACATCCTCGATCTCGCTGAATCCCCTGGCGCAGAAGAGAATCGGTTGGTAGTGCGTGATGTCGTAGGTTTGCACACCCATCCGGGCGATGTGCAATGGCCGCAAATCCGCGACATCGATCTGCTGGATCTCGCCGAACGAGGAGAGCAGGCCGGCGCCGTACGTGCGTACCTCACCATGCTGACGCACCACACCGAACTCCAGCGAGAACCAGAAGACCTTCGAGATGAATTCAAGCGCCTCAGTCGTCTTCACCCGCTGTGCTGCCTGCCCGGCCAGCCGGTACAGCGCCGCGAACCGCTCGTGCGCCAGGCAATTGCCGTGGCCGACCACCTCGTGGATCAGGTCCGGCTCGGGAGTGTAGAGCGGCACGGAGTGGTGCCGGATGTACTGGGTGGAGTGGAAGATGCCGTCGGCGAGCAGTCCGTAGAACTCACGCAGCGGCACCAGACCGGCCGCCGGCACGTACTGAAAGCCGGTCAGCGGCCCGAGCTTCTCATTGACCTCTACCAGTTGTGGGATCCGATCCTCGGGAAGCCCCAGCCGCTCCCTGCCCTGCAGATACTCGGTGCAGGCGCGGCGCTGGTGCAGCCGGTGCAGCTCGGCGCACGCGATGCGCCAGACCTCCTGCTCGTCGTCGGTGTAGGTCGCGACGGGCGGCGGTGTCCCGGGCTGCCAATCCATGGCGAGCGCGGCAATTGCGTTGCGCCGGGCCCGGTATTCCGGGTCGACGGCGCCAGGATGATCCGCAGCCAGATGAACGGTGACGTCATCTCCCGAGCGCGTCACCGGCGCATACAACTGCGCTTCCTCGAACATCGCTGCCTCCCGGGGGTCCGGGCGTCGCACAGCGCGGCGTCTATCACCCAGGATATGCGCGCTGATCACGTACGACTGGCAAGCACCTGTTCGCGCAGGATGTCGGCGTGCCCGCAGTGGTGCGCCAGCTCCCGCAGCACCTGCAACGTGACCCAACGCAGGGTTCGCGGCCCGGACTGGTGCCCCGTCACGACGGTGTCCAGCGGTAGATCGGCGACCGCCGCCCGCGCTGTCGCACAGACATCACGGTGCGCCGCAAGAACCGATGCGATGGTGTCGTCGTCATCCAGCTGGAAGGACTCGTCGACGCTCTGCACCAGGCCGAGAGCCTGACGGGATGTGCCGCCGACGCATTCCTCGAACCACACGCGCTGCATCCAGGTGACGTGCTTGAGCAACCCGAGAAGCGTTGTCGCTGACGGGACGAGGCGCCGGCGGGACTCCTCCTCGGTGAGGCCGTCGAGAGTCAGTTCGACGGCACGGCGGTAGTCCTCCACGAAGGCGTCGAGCTGGGCCCGTTCGTCGTCCAGCAGTACATCGAACGAGCCCATCGCTGTCCTCTCATCACACCGTGGCGGCCGGCTGCTTCCTGGTGACCTTCACCATCATCTTGGAGTAGCCCTTTACGAAGTTGGATTGGGTGTACTCGGGCTCCCCCACAACCTCGATGTCCTCGAATCGGGCCAGCAGCTCCTCCCACAGGATTTTCAGCTGCAGCTCGGCGAGACGGCTGCCCATGCAGCGGTGGATGCCGATGCCGAACGCCAGGTGATGGCGGGCGTTGTGGCGGCCGATGATGAAGTCGTCCGGGTTCTCGAACTTGCGCTCATCGCGGTTGGCCGAGGCGTACCACATGACGAGTTTGTCGCCCTTGCGGATGAACTGTCCGTTCAGGATGGTGTCCTGCTTGGCCACGCGCCGCATGTAGGCCAGCGGGGTCTGCCACCGGATGATCTCGTGGACCGCCTTGGTGATGAGGCCCGGATCGGCCTTCAGCCGGGCGAACTCGTCGGGGTTCTGGTTCAGGGCCAGCACGCCACCGGTCATCGAATTGCGGGTGGTGTCGTTGCCGCCCACGATCAGCAGGATCAGGTTGCCGAGGAACTCCATCGGCCGATCGATCAGGTCCTTGGTGTCGTCGGACGACTGCATGAGCGTGATGAGGTCGAAGCCGGGCTTCTCTCCCGCCGCCAACCGCGCCTTCTTGTCGTACCAGAGGGCGCTGAATGCGCGCGCCATATCGGCCGCGGCGCTGAACATCTCATCCATGTCGGCCTCACCGCCGGTGGCCGAGGCGCTGCCGGCCACGGTGTCGGTCCAATAGACCAACTTGCGGCGCTCGTCGTAGGGGAAGTCGAGCAACGTCGCCAGCATGCGTGAGGTCAGTTCGATCGAGACGGTGTCGACCCAGTCGAACGGTTCGTCCAGGGGCAGACCGTCGAGGACCTCCTGCACCCGGGTCCGAATCAGTGCTTCCATCTCCTGGAGGTTCTGGGGCGCCACCACGCCCTGCACCGCGCCGCGCTGCTCGTCGTGACGCGGCGGGTCCATGGCAATGAACATCTGGACGTCGAGGCCCTCGGGCGGGTCGCCGATGATGATCTGCGGCTCGGCGGAGAATCGCTCGTTGTCCTTGTCGACGGTGACGATGTCGTCGTACCGGGTGATCGACCAGAAGGGCCCGAACGGGCTGTTCGGCTGGTAGTGCACCGGCGCCTCGTCGCGCAGCCGCTTGAAGTACTCCTGCCAGCGGCCCTGACGGAACATGAACGGGTTACTGACGTCGATGTCTGCCAGGTCGACATCCTCGACAGGAGGAATCGGGCTCTCGACGAAGACGGGCGTTTTGTCGCCGACCACTGACTTCTTCGTCTTCTGGTAGAGGTGCATGCCCTTGATCTGCAAGGGCATCGGGATCGTCGACTGAGCCCGGTTGAGTACCGGATCGACGATCGCTTCCTGCGCCTTGGTGATTGCCTGATCGAGAATGTTCACGAGTTTCTCCGTCTTGTCAGATCTGGAATTTCGGGCTGTGGATCGGCATCTGACCAATTCTCATGCCGTTGCTGTGCGGCAATCCAGGAATTGGCCACTTCTACGTCATGCCGGCACGGTTTGCTCCAATGCGCAGCGGTGCCGCCGGACGAACTCGAGGTCGCGCTCCAGCAGTGCGACGAACGGCCGGGCGCCGTGGTCGCCGGCGTCCACCGCGGCACGGCACGAGCGGACGGCCTCACCGATGCGACCGATGATGTCGTCGACGAATCCTTCGCGGTCGTCGAGACCGTATGCGTCAAGGAACATGCGGAGGCGTCGCGCGACATCGGGAGCCTTGGACCAGCCCCGGGCACGGGCGTGATCGCGCGCGTGCAGACCCACGACATGCCATGCGGCATAGGCCAGTTCGCGGCGCCGAGTGGTCGGGCCCGCGTGGTCCCAGTCGATCAGCGAGTGGATCCGGCCGGTAGAGTCCGCCACCAGGTTCGCGAGGCTGACGTCGTTGTGCCCGATGATCTCGCCGTCCTTCAAGCCGCGGCTGCCGTCACGCCAGTGCAGTTCGGGCCCCGGGCGGAAGCTCTCCACGGCGTCGTGGAACTGCCGCAGCAGACGCGCGACCCGCACCAGGTTCGCTTCGAAGCGCAACCAGACGGGCCAGCCCTCGGCGCTGGCGGCCGTTTGCCCGTCGATGAAGGTCAGCACCTCGTGGCCTTCGGAGTCGACGCCGAACACCCGGGGCGCACCCGCGAAGCCGACCGACTCGAGGTGCTTGAGGAGTTCGTGCACGGCCGGGGTCCAGTGGCCGGTCGAACGGCGGACCGTGCCCCCGGTGCGCAGAACCGTGCCGCCCCAGCCGCCGGCCAGCCGCTCTGCGGTGTCGTTGACTGCAACCATCGGGGCCTCCTCGCATCGACTGTTCGTTGGCAATCACGCTACGAACCAAAACGTGCAGCTGGGAGACCCTAAGCGGCTGAAAACTTACTCGAAGTGGCAAGGCTGAGGGCAGATGTAAGCTACCGGCCGTGGCCGTCGTCGATCAGTACCACCTCTCCGGTGCCTGGAACTTTCGTGACGTCGGCGCCCTTCGAACCGACGACGGACGTGCGATCCGGCCCGGAGTTCTGTACCGGTCGTCGGAGCTGTGTGCGCTCGACGCGGACGGTCAGGAGAACCTGCGCGAACTGGGGATCACCGACGTCATCGACCTCCGCAGCGAGAGTGAGATCGCGTGGAACGGTCGCGATGTCCTACCGCCGGGCGTGACGCTGCACGCCGCGGCGGTCCACGACGACGGGCAGCAGAAGGCCCCTCACGAGCCTGAACGCGTCGCCACGCCAGAGTTGTTCGAGGCCGCCCTGGAGTACGCCTACAGTCGTTTTCCGCTGCTGCCGACAGGACAGCGCGCACTCGCATACACAGTGCGCGTGGTGTTGGAAGCAGAAGGCGGCGTCCTCATTCACTGCGCGGCCGGGAAGGATCGCGCGGGCTGGATCGTCGCCGCGCTCCTGCGCGCTGCCGGAGTCCGCGAGGCCGACATCCTGGCCGACTACCTGCGGAGCAACGAGGCCGTGGAACCGCTGCGCAAGCATGTGATCGACCGCAACGGTGACGTATCCCAACTCTCGGACAAGATCCTCGGGGTCCACGGCGACTTCATCGCCGCATCGTGGCGGACGGTCGACGAGCAGTTCGGCAGCTTTGACGCCTACCTGGGCGAAATCGGCGTCGACGCACCCGTGGTCGCCGCCCTTCGCGCCCGCCTACTGGACGAAACCGAAACTGCCACAATGAATTCGGCGAAGCAAAACGATCTTGGTGCCGCAACTTACTAGATTTGGCAATGTGGTTGATTGGGACATCCCCCGCACGCCGACAAGCGTCGGCGTGCTGCTCGGTCTGGCCAGTGAACGGGGCATCAGCCCGGAAATGTGTCTGGCCGGCTCGCGCCTGACCGTCCGTGGCCTGCAGAGTCCCAGCGCCGAAGTCACTGCGCGGCAGGAACTGGCTGTCGTCACGAATCTGCTTGAGGCACTTGACTATCCCGATGATCTCGGTGTCGAGGTGGGACTCCGCTATCGACTTGCCACCTACGGCATATTCGGATTCGCGTTGATCAGCAGCCCGACCTTGCGCAGTGCGATCGACGTCGGTGTGCGCTATCTCGACCTCACGTTTGCGTCGTCGACGCTCGGCACCCGGGTGGTCGGCGACGAGTTCCACTTCGTCCTGGAGGCGCCGGGCACGCCCGATCGCGTCCGGCGATTCGAGATCGACCGGCTGGCCACGGCGATCGCGGTGATCAAGCGGGAACTGTCGGCTGACCTGCCACCCTTGGGCGTCCGGTTCACCCACCGCCGCCCCGCCGACCTCGACCGGTACATCGCCGCATTCGACTCTGAGCCGCAGTTCGATGCACCCGAGAATCTGCTGATTCTGCCCATCGGTCTGCTCGACCTCCCCCTGCCGCAGGCCAACGCCTACAACTCCGCCGCAACGCAGGAGCAGTGCCGCAATCTCTTGGAGGAGCGGCGTAGCCGGACCGGGCTGTCGGGCCAGGTTCGTGACCTGTTGCTGGCGTCCCCGGCACAGCCTCCGAATGCGCACGAGATCGCCCATGCGCTGCTGATGAGTCCGCGGACGTTACGCCACCGACTCGGCGCCGAGGGCACGTCGTACCGCGAACTGCTCGACGAAATCCGGCAGCGGCTTTCGGAAGAGATGCTGATCGGCGGCCGCTTGACCGTGGCCGAGACGGCGAGTCGACTGGGTTATGTTGAGCTGTCGAGCTTTTCGCAGGCGTTCCGCCGGTGGCACGGAATGAGCCCACGGGCCTTCCGCGCGTCTCGCACCTGAGAGCGAGAGGCTCCGCCCTGCAGCCTGTTCCACCGCTTATGCCGCGGCATCCCACCAGTCGAGTAGCCGTGTGCCGTAAAGGGTGAGCCACTTCGAGGGCTGTCCGGCCGGCACATCGACCTCGAACCACACCCGCCCCGGCTGCCGGCCGGACTGCAACCAGGTGCCGTCCGGCTGACGGGCAGCCCGAACGATGTCGACTGCGTCGCGTATCCGGGGATCCGGAGTGGTGCCATCCTGTAGCGCGGCGCTGCGGAAGTACTCAGCCGCGTTGAGGGCGCTGTACGACCACCGCATCGGATAGGTGAAATCGTTGATCCAGTGACCCACAGGCTGATTCGTGCTGAGCCGGTTGAGTAACCGGCGTTCGAGCAGGTACTCCTCCCCGCGCCGGCGTGCCGCACGAATGTCGGCGTTGCCCGATGTGGCGGCCTCGTACGCGAGCAGTCCCTTCAGCGAATTCAGCGTCGAATGAAACGAAGAACGGCGCGAACCTTCGACCCAATCGCAGTTCCACCCGCCATCGGGCAACTGATGCTCGAGAAACCAGCCGGCGAGGCCGTTGACATCCGCGCCGAGCCACACACCGTTGGCCAGGGTCCAGGCATTGATGCAGCAATCCACCTCACCGGACCAGTAGGGCAGATCGTCGTACTCCCAGCGGGAGTGCTCGTCGAGCAACTCGACGGTCCGGCGTTCCTGTAACACCGATGCGTCAAGTCCCCACTCGCGCAACGCATTCAACGTCCACGTCGTCGCAGTCCACGGTTGCCCTTCGTCGGCCCCGTCAGGGTCGTCGAAGTCGAAGTCCGCAGGGAAGAACGCACCGCCCGCCCACTGGCCGTCGGGATCCTGCAGCGCGAGCAGTCGTGCGCCGAAGCCCTCGGTTGCGATTCGCGACCGGGTTGCCTCCCATACCGCCGGCGTGGCGTCGAGCAGGTCGCGCTCGACCTGCCAGCGCAGCGTCGGATCCGAGTCCAGCAGCCAGTCCGTCAGGGCCTCGCTCGTCATCAGACCGCCATCACGCTAGGAGCAGTAGACCTGGCCGTTGAGCACGCAATTCGACGGTGGCGTGTAGGTACCGCTGAGAATTCCGCGGATGCCGCCGTTGGCAGAGCCACCGGGTGGAATCACGCGGTTCCAGCTCGCCGGGGTGATCACGTAGTGCGTGCCGTATTGGGCGAAGGTACTGCTCCACGCATGCGAGATCGACTGCCCGACCGGCATGTCGAACTCGATCTTCCAATCCGCCATCGGCACGGTGCTGTAGTTGGTGACAACGAAGCGCGCGATGAAGCCGTCCTGCCAGGTGTGTTGCACCACCAACCGCGCCCCGGCTGCGGCCGCATGAGCCATCGGAGTGCCGGCGAGTCCGATGATGGCGACGGTCAACACGGACACCACGACGTGAAGCGCTGTGCGCCAGCGCTTCACGAGAGAGTCCGGTCCAGTCATCGCACCCCAGACTAAGGCTCGCCGACACGTGCCATCGCCCGAGCCGCGGGTGCACTGCCATACCTTTGCACGATTGCAACCGTCGCGAGACCCGGTCCGGTTCCGCGATGACGATTGCCCGCCCATTTCGAAAAATCTTGTTGCCATGTGCTTGCACTCGCCGGCGTCGAGTGCTAAAACAAATCTATGCCAGCCGATACAGATAATCGAGCTGGAAGCGCATAGATGGCATAAGAGAAAGGACAGATGGAGGTGGCCACGATGCTGCTGCGTACTGACCCGTTCCGGGACCTGGATCGCTTTACCCAAGAAGTCCTTGGCACCGCGGCCCGGCCGGCGGCGATGCCCATGGACGCCTGGCGCGACGGAGACGAATTCCACGTCGAGTTCGACCTGCCCGGCATCAACGCCGACTCGCTCGACCTCGATATCGAGAACAATGTGGTGACTGTGCGCGCCGAACGAGCGCCCGTGGATTCGTCACGGGAAATGCTGGCCGCCGAGCGGCCACGCGGCGTCTTCTCCCGACAGCTGGTACTGGGCAACAACCTGGACACCGGGAGGATCACCGCGGAGTACCGAGACGGAGTGCTCCGGCTCGTGATCCCGGTTGCCGAGAAGGCCAAGCCGCGCAAGATCAGCGTGAGCAGAGCCGGCAATGCCAAGGCCATCGACGAAAGTCGAGTGATCACCGAAGACGGCAGCCCCGTCACCAACACGGCGGCGACCAAGGAGCCGGTGAACGCCTGACCGGACCGAACAGCCGGTGCCGGGCTGCGACACTGTCCAGCCCGGCACCGGCCGGCCAACTTCCCGCGAACTGCGGCACATTCTTGAATGGTCGGTGCCATGCCGACAGTGCAAGGAGGTGAAAAGTGATGCAGTACAGCACGATTGCGGCGCCGGCGGCGCCTGACACCATCGCGCCAGAAGAGCTGGCCCAATCCCTGGGTCTGGACGACCCCACGATGGTGATAGCGCTGATCGCCGAAGTCGACGCCATCTTCTGTGCCGCCGAAGCTCCTTGCCGTCAGCAACCGACACCACCAGCGATCGGGTGCGCCCTGCTCGGGCCCCGGTCCGCTGGTCGGTCTTTGGAGTACACACGTCAGCGACCACGGCGCGGGCCGGTGCGTCGCATGACGCCGGTGCAGCGCAGCCCTCCGGGAGCCACAGCCGCTGCAACAGTCATGTGAGCCGGTGGTTCCTCCCCCACCACGAAGGCTGGGCCAAACGCCGCCAGGGCCACACCCTGGGCGCCCTCCTGCACCACGGCATGCACGCAGAGGCGCCGATGCCCAATCTAGGCAACACCTCCCCGGCGGCAGGCCCGGTCTTCACGCCGGCCAGTTTCGTCTTCGCTGCCTCTGGATACCCCTTCAGAAGGACCAAAGACAGCTGACTCCTGGAACAGGAGCGTGACGGAAGGAGCTCGACGTGGCGTTCACGCACATCGCATCGAAAACAATGGCAGCCGCTGCCGGCATCGCAGCAGCCGGAATCCTGGCGGCGACACCGGCCCTCGCCGACCCCACAGCGGTGATGTTCGGTCAGCGCGCAGAGATTCCCAGCCCCGGAGGCGCGATCGAATACACCGTCATCAACCTGCAGCCGAGTGGCCACAACGACGGCATCTGGTATTCCGACGTGACAGCACGTGCCGTGAGTGGTGCCCCGACGCCGAACATCTCCGACTTCAATGCACGGGCCGTCAACAGCTCGACATATGCGGACATGAAGGGCAACGAGGTCGACGGCCTGCCGAATCAGCCGATCGCCCCGGGCAGCTACGCAACGGGTCGCCTCTACTTCGACGTCCGCAACGGCACCGCTCCTGACAGCGTCGTGTACCGCGACGCCGGCGGCACCGACAAGGTGGTCTGGAAGAGCTAGCCGACTGCGATGGCGGATTTCCGCCAGCGCTGCGCGCGACGTGGCCAATAACGTCGACGCGTGACCACAACTGCACAAGAAGATCCGGTAATCACCGGTCCCACAGTCCTTTTCATGTCGCTCGCCGCCGCCTTGGGGACCGCGACCATCTACCCGCTGCAACCGGCCATCGCAGACATCGCACGGTCGCTCGGGTCTGGTCCGACGGCCGTCGGAGCGGCACTGGCGTGTGGGCCGATCGGTTACCTGCTGGGCCTCGCGCTCCTGGTTCCGCTGGTCGACAGATTGTCGCCACGGCGGGTGGTCGCCTCGCAATTCCTGGCCCTCGGCGGCGCGCTCACGTTGACCACCGTTGCCGATACCGTCTGGCTGGTCGGGTTGGGATTGCTGCTGACCGGCGCCTGCTCCTCGGTGGGCGCGGGTCTCAGCTCCATCGTCGGCCGGCTCGCGCCCGAGCATCGGCGTGCGACCATCCTGGGTATCGTCACCGCCGGCATCTCGGCGGGCATCTTGGCAGGACGGATCGCCGGAGGTTGGTTGACCGACCTGATCGGTTGGCACGCAATGCTTCTCACTGTCGCGGCAGCCACCGTCGGCGTCGCCGGCGCTTGCCTGTGGTTCCTGCCGACCACCGCCGGAACGATCGAGCGAAACTACCTCGCCGAATTGGCGTCGGTGCCCGGACTCCTCCTGCAGTGCCGGGTGCTCCGCCATGGCGCGCTGCGTGGATCGTTGTGGTTCTTCGCGTTCTGCGCGGTCTGGTCCGGGATTGCTGTCGCGTTGTCGCAGGGTCCATACTTCTTGTCCGCCAAGCAGATCGGGCTGTACGCCCTGGCAGGCATCACCGGGATCTTCGCGACGCGCGTTGCGGGTGTCTACACGGACCGATTGGGTTTCCGGCCGGTGATCCTTGTCGGTCTCGCCGTGGCGGGCGCCGCCTGTCCGGTCCTTGCCTTCGGGTTGGGCAGCCCGTGGGCGACGATGGTCGCGCTGGCGGCCTTCGATGCCGGTCTGTTCGCGGCACAGGTGGCGAATCAGACCACGATCTTGGCGATCGATCCGTCCGCACCCGCCCGATTCAACAGCGCGTACATGGTGGTCTACTTCGTGGGCGGAAGTCTCGGCACGGCGTTCGGCGCGGCGGCGGTGGCCTCATTCGGCTGGCCGGCGACCATTGGCGCTTGTGGCGCAGCACTTCTCGTCGCCGGTCTGCTGACCGGCGGTCGACCGCTCCACATGCGGTGAGTGCCGCCTCGATGGTGGCCTCGATGAGGATGTCGTCGATCGCCCCGATGTGCGTGTCGAAACGGCTTTCCTGCAACGACATTCAGCGATTGCCGGACTCTGAGCCGAACTCAGATGGTGCGTTTGAGGCCGACGTGCGCGGCGTGGTACCCGAGGCGGTCATAGAACGCCCGAGCCTGTTCGCGCGCTTCGTCGGTCGTCACCTGAGCCAACCGCGCACCATGTGCCCGGCCGTACTCGTGCGACCACTGCACCAGGGCCGTGCCCAAACCCTGCCGGCGCTCGGCAGCGGTGACCCGCAGTCCTTCTATCTGCAGCCGGGTCGAGCCACCGCGGGAGAGACCCGGAATCACGGTCAACTGGACGGTCGCGACGATGATATCGGCACAGTTGCGGACCACCCCGAGGTAGTTGGAACGGTCACGAGCGAGGACGTCATAGGCCGCCTCGTAGTCCTCGATATCCGCGGTTTCCCGGTCCTGGCCGAATTCGTCGTCGGACAGCAGCGCGACGATCGACGCGACATCGTCGCGGGCCGCCCGTTCCACGCGGAAACTACGGTCCCCCACCCGCAGCAGTCCCCGTACCGATGTGCGTGCTTGCGACTGCAGACGCGTCACCAACAGGTCGAGCCATGCCCCGACATTCGCTCGCGCCTCACGGGTGTCGGGATAGCGACATCGCAGATGCAGGCCGGACTCGTCCAGGATGAACCAGAGCATGACGCCGTCGGTCTGGATGGCGGCGCTCACGTACTGAGCGTCCAGCCCGACGTCATCGATCCGGACCGGAAGCCGCCGCAGGTCCAGCCACGAGATCGCGAACATCCCCGGCGCCATCGGCATGCCGCCCCATGGGGACAGCACGTCCGCCAACGGCCACGAGCCGAGTTGCACTGCTTCTTTGACCGCCCCGGCCGCGGCTCGAGGATCGGCGACGGTCGACTCCAGTACCGAGTTGGTGATGAACCAACCCACCGAGTCGTGCCAGGTGGTGTCGAAGCGACTGTGCACCGGGAAGACGGCGCGAAGCGGCGCGTCCGCCAGCTCCCGTGTCACGGCCGTCATCGCGGCTACCGCCAGCGCCAGCGTCGACACTCCGTCGTTGCGGGCTTGCACGGCGAACGCCGCGCCGGCATCGACGTCGAACACATCCCGGACTTCGACGCGCTCGGGCCCCAGCTCGGGCTCGCCCAGCGGCAACGGGAAGCACGGCATCACCCCGCCGCTGTCGGCGATGATGCGCGCCCACGTCTCCCGGACGTGGTCCGGCGCCGCGGGACGGTCGAGGAGCGCCTGGGTGTGTTCGACAAATGCGGGTGCCGGCGGCAGCGAAGCCGCCCGGCCGTTGCGCGCACCGGCGAGCAGCGTGAGCAGATCCCGAGCGATCACCAGCATCGACCACATGTCGACGTGGCTGTGGTCGGCGGCTATCACCACGGTCAACCCAGCGGCGGTCTCCAACAGACACAACCGATGTGAGGGCTGCTGATACGGCGAGCAGGCCGCATCCAGTACGCCGCGCAGCGCGTCGTTCACCGCCTGGCCGGCAGCTATCTCGTGCTCGACCCAACCACCGGGGCCGACTTCGATCTCGTGAAGTTGCGGATCGCCGTCCGGCCCCGCCGAGAATGCGGTCCGCAGCGTGCCATGGCGGGCCACCACCGCCAGCCATGCGTCGGCCAGCGATTCCCGGCTCACCCGCTCCGGCAAGCGAATGGACAACGCCATCCACGAACCGGGCCGGGCTCCCGCACCGACATGAATCCGCTGGTCAAAGGACACCGGAAGGCGTCGACCCGGTGCGGACACCGAGACGTCATAGCCCCAGAGGCGTCCGAACGGTAGTCGCAGGTGCGAGACGTTCGTGAGACGCATGGCGGTACCCTAGCGCCCCGGTTAGCCTGAATGCTCGGTCAGCAGGTCGACTCCAGGACGAGGCGATCGGTTACGGAAAGAGTTGCCTGATGCCTACTTTCGCAGTTCCCGGAGCCGAGCTTGCGGTTGAACTGAGCGACGAAGGTGGCCATCCCGTTGTGCAACTCCACGGACTCACCTCCAGCCGTGCACGCGATCGCGTACTCAATCTCGACCTGGGCCGAGGGCTCAGCGGCACGCGGTTGCTGCGCTACGACGCACGCGGCCACGGCAAGTCGACGGGTCGGAAAGTTCCCGAGGACTATCGCTGGGAACAGCTCGCCGCTGACTTGTTGAACCTGCTCGACCGGTGGTTTCCCGGCGAACCGGTGCACGGGGTCGGCCCGTCGATGGGCACCGGAACGCTGTTGCACGCGGCGTCCCGCGAACCCGAACGGTTCACAGGTCTGACCCTGATGGTTCCGGCCACCGCATGGGAGACCCGACGCGCCCAGGCCGCGCACTACGAGGCTGCGGCCACACTCATCGAGACCGAGGGCGTCGGGGCATTCATCGCCGCCAGCCGTGGCGCGGTCCAGCCGCCGGCCACCGTGGGTGCACCCGAAACAGTTCCCGACGTCGCCGACGCCCTGCTGCCGTCACTGTTCCGCGGTGCCGCGCTCAGTGACCTACCAGCACCCGAAGCCATCGCGCGGATTGACGTGCCGACAACGATCCTGGCCTGGATCGACGACCCGGCGCACCCGCTCTCGACCGCGGAAGCCCTCGCCGCGCTCATGCTGCGGTCGACCCTGACGATCGCGCACACCCCGGAGGACGTCGAAACCTGGCCCAAGATTCTGAGCCAGGATGTCGGCCGCCGAAGCTGACTCGTACTGAACGCCGCCCTTGACATCGACGTAACACTGCTGCCATGAGGCGTCCCTAGTGTGAAGCGGTCATTCACGTAGGGATAGGAACTGCATTGAGCGGAAATGCCACCCGGCTGCGAGCGATCGCCGGCGTCCAGGCCTATACGCCACCGGCGTACACCTTCGATCCGGCTGAAGCGCCCGGCGAGATCTTCGGCACGAACGTGTTCACCAAGGCCGAGATGCAGGCACGCCTGCCGAAGGCGATCTACAAATCGGTGGTGGCCACCATCGAGAAAGGCGCCAAGCTCGATCCGACGGTCGCCGATGCCGTAGCGGCCGCGATGAAGGACTGGGCGCTGGAGAAGGGCGCGACGCACTACGCGCACGTCTTCTATCCGATGACCGGCCTGACCGCCGAGAAGCACGACAGCTTCCTCGAGCCGGTCTCTGACGGGCAGGCGCTGGCCGAGTTCGCCGGCAAGACCCTGGTGCAGGGTGAGCCCGACGCGTCGAGCTTTCCGTCCGGCGGCCTGCGATCCACGTTCGAGGCCCGCGGCTACACCGGCTGGGACGTGACCAGCCCGGCGTACATCCTGGAGAACCCGAACGGCAACACTCTGTGCATCCCAACGGTTTTCGTGTCGATGACCGGCGAGGCGCTGGACTACAAGACGCCGCTGCTGCGCAGCCAGCAGGCCATGGGCATCCACGCGGAACGGATCTTGACGCTGTTCGGCCACAAGGATCTCGAGAAGGTCGTCTCGTTCTGTGGTCCCGAGCAGGAGTACTTCCTGGTCGACCGCCACTTCTTCCTCGCTCGGCCCGACCTGATCAACTCCGGCCGTACGCTGTTCGGCGCCAAACCACCCAAGGGCCAGGAGTTCGACGACCACTATTTCGGTGCCGTCCCCGACCGGGTGCTGGGGTTCATGATGGACACCGAGCGGGAGCTGTTCAAGCTCGGCATCCCCGCCAAGACCCGCCACAATGAGGTCGCCCCCGGACAGTTCGAGGTGGCCCCGATGTTCGAGCGCGCCAACATCGCGTCGGATCACCAGCAGTTGCTGATGACCGTGTTCAAGACCATCGCCAAGAAGCACGGCATGGAATGCCTGTTCCACGAGAAGCCATTCGCCGGCGTGAACGGTTCGGGCAAGCACGTCAACTTCTCCGTCGGCAACGCCGAGCTGGGGTCATTGCTGGTGCCGGGCGACACGCCCCACGAGAACGCCCAGTTCCTGGTGTTCTGCGCCGCCGTCATCCGCGCCGTGCACAAATTCGGTGGGCTCCTGCGGGTTTCGGTGGCGTCGGCGACGAATGACCACCGCTTGGGTGCCAATGAGGCACCGCCCGCGATCATCTCGATCTTCCTGGGTGATCAGCTCGCCGACGTCTTCGAGCAGATCGCCAAGGGCGCCGCGACGTCGTCGAAGGGCAAGGGCAGCATGATCATCGGCGTCGACACCCTGCCGGTGCTGCCGACCGACCCCGGTGACCGCAACCGCACCAGCCCGTTCGCCTTCACCGGCAACAGGTTTGAGTTCCGGGCGCCCGGTTCGGGCCAGACGGTGGCGGTGCCGATGATCGTCCTCAACACCATCATGGCCGACTCGTTCGACTACATCGCCACCAATCTGGAGCAGGCCGTGGCCGACGGCGAGGAGTTCGACACCGCGGTGCAGAAGCTGCTCACCGAGGTGATCACCGAGCACGGTGCGGTGGTGTTCAACGGCGACGGATATTCGGAGAACTGGCAAGCCGAGGCGGCCTCCCGCGGGCTGCCGAACCTGAAGACCACGCTGGATGCCATCCCGGAACTGATCAAGCCCGAGGCGGTCGCGGTCTTCGAGAAGTACGGCGTCTTCAACGAGCGGGAGTTGCACAGTCGCTACGAGGTTCGCCTGGAGCAGTACGCGCTGACGATCGGCGTCGAGGCCAAGCTGGCACTCGAGATCGGTTCCACCATCGTGCTGCCGGCGGCGTTGCGCTACCAAACCGAGCTCGCGCAGAACGTCGCTGCTTTGACGGCAGCCGGCATGACACCGAGTTTGACGCTGCTGCAATCGATCTCGGAGCCGATCACCGCACTCAGTGACGCGTTGGCAACGCTGACGACGGCGCTGGCAGATCATTCGGCCGAGTCCGCCTACGACGAGGCCAAGCACGCGCAAGTTGCGTTGTTGCCCGCCATGGAGGCCGTCCGTGCCGCGGCCGACACGCTGGAGACTGTCGTGGCCGACGACCTGTGGCCGTTGCCGACATATCAGGAGATGCTCTACGTCCTCTAGAACCGCTGGCCAGTGGGCACTTACTGCGCCTCGGACCGCACGCGGGCCGCAGTAAGTGCTCCTGTCAGCATCTGGTCCGCAGCCTTGCGCGTACGGTCTTCCGCTTTGGGCAACAGGTGCGAATACGTGTTCAGCGTCAACGACGGCGAGCAGTGGCCATTACCCGCTGCACGGTGACTGCGTCGCACCCGGCGGCAATCAAGCCCCCGGTGCGTAGACGATGCGCTCACTGCCGTACTTCGGTGACCGCAGTTCGACTCCGCCGCCCTTGAGCATTTGCGCTTCGCGTTAGACGTGAACCTCGTGGCGCATGAAGTCGAGGGGTTCGCGTTCAGGCACGACGTTGGGAATGTCGGAACGGGAGCCCTGAGCACCTACAAGCCTCGGTCAACTCGAAATTGCGCGAGCCCCGGCACGGGGGGTACCGGCCCCACTGCCGTTCAAGCGTCAGCCGCCGATCCGTTAGTTGCCCTCAAGTGTCACCTGCAATTGCTTGATGGAGTTCAACTGATTCCGAGTCAGTGTCACCCATTTGATTGTGAGTTCGCGCCCCTCCTTTGGAAATAGGATGGCGTGCATGCGTCCTGGCACCGGACTCAGGCCGATCAGGGCGGACGTGAACATCTCGCCAGTCGGGACTTTCTCCATTGCGAGGTACAACATGGGTGTTCGCTCCCAGCTCATCTGTCCCTGCAGTGTCACCGCCTCGATTCGGTGTAATGCGCCCTCTGGACCCCGTAAGTAAGCCCCTATCTGGTGAACATCGAACGTGTGACCGTGTGACCACGTCGGATTTTCGGCTGGGGCCGGCTCATCGCTGGACGGCGGAAATCCTGACGGCAGCCGATCTGTCATCGGCTTTGTGAGACAGAGGGTTTCGGTCGATGCGACGAGCATGGATTCTGCGAATTCTTGGAAGTCAGTATAAGCCGGGTGCGGCTTGGCTTCTGCGTCGAGAACCGGAGTCGCCCAGGGGATTGTCAAGAACTCGGGCGCGTCGCACATGTGAACGTGGATGTGCCATTGCGGCCATGTCAGGTAGTGCTGCGAGGCTCTGAACACCTCCGATGGCGGGCCTTTCATCGGGGCGAGGTCGGGAAAGTCAAGTTCGATGGGCCTGGTCCATTCCTTGATCACGTAGAGGTCGACACCGTGATAGGCCGCCTTCTTTATCGCGGCTTCGGAGTACCCCGAGGTGCAGACGATTGCTCGGTGCGTCACCGAAGGCATGTCTTTCAGCTTGAGGGCGAGTGCTTCGACGTGCGACACATCAAGCGACTTCTTCCGGTGCTTCACTTCGTAACCAGCGAAGTGATAGACCTCGCCGCCTGGTATCGAGACCGTCACGTCTACATCGCGTCGAGTCTCAGACGCTTCGTCTGCAACCTCATCACCGACGATGACGTTATGGCCCACGCCGCCGCCGTGCTTTAGCGCGAACAAGCCGACGAGGTATTGAACGAGCATCGGGGAAAGGGGCACCTTGTGCGGCTTGGTCACGGCGTCCACGGTATCCGCCAGGGTGCTCACTGCCCCGTAGGGCGCCGAACGGACCCTAGATGGTGCCCCTCCCGCAAGCGCGAATCGGCGTACAGCCCTAGGGCCGCAGCGATTCCACGAACGCTGGTTGTGGGTAGGTTGGGGGTTTGGGCATTTCAAGAGATATTTTCGCCATTTGTCCGAATCCCACTCACCCTCACAGACATCAGTTCGGGATTGCTCTACGTCCCCTGAGCAGCGGGTCCGCCCGATTTCCAGAACGCCGGCAAATTTTCGACCACCAGCGCATACTCGATGCGAGATTGTCTCGATGGCCAAAGGAAATCGGTGGTGAATCTTTGCCGTGACTGATTCACAGCGCGTCGATCGATCCGATGTCTGCATTCTCGGCGCCGGTATCGCCGGCCTCAACGCGCTGGCGGTCGCCGCCCAATACCTGGGGCCCAATGGCAAAGTCGTCCTCGTAGACCAGCGGCCGCGTGTCGGCGGGATGTGGCTCGACACCTACGACTACGTACGCCTTCATCAGCCGTATCAGCTGTTCACCGCCGGCAACATCAAATGGACGCTGGGTAGGGAACGCGGTTACCTGGCGAGCAAGCCGGAGATCCTCGACCATTTGCAGCACTGTATGGATGTGGTGGCCCGGCGAGTCGATCTCGACGCGCGCTTCGGCTGGGCCTACGTATCGCACGAGGAGACCGACGGCATAGTCCGGGTGACGCTGCGGGACCCTTCAGGACATGAGCGACTGGTGGAGACAAAGCGGTTGATCAAAGCGTTCGGCTTCCAGGTCGAGCCGAACCCGCCACTACCCGTTACCAGTCATCGCGTCCGGTCGACCACACCCAACGACCTTGCCCAGGTCATCGAATCCGACGCGCCGGTGTGGATTATCGGCGGCGGCAAGACCGGCCTGGACACCGCCCACCTGCTCATCACCCGTTGCCCGGGACGCGAGGTGAATATGGTGGTAGGCCGCGGCTCGATCGCACTCCGACGGGATGTCCTGCTGCCTGAAGGGATTCGTGGGCGGTGGTTCGGCGGGCTGCCGTTCACCACCCTCGGGGACGGACTCGCCAAGCGCTACGACGGCACCAACGAAGACGAGGTCCTCCGCTGGTATTACGCCACGCTCGGTACCGGCCCAACCGGCGAGAAATGCGACTTCGCGCATGGCTTCGGCGGCGTGACGTCCGACGCGGAAATGGCCGTCATCAACGGCGGCCTCCGCCGGGCCGACAACGAGTACTTCACCGACGCGGTTGACCGTGATGGCTCAACGGAACTCAAGTTCCGCAGCGGCCGCACCGAGCAAGTACCCCAAGGCACCTGGTTGGTCAACTGCACAGGACTGTTGTTGCGTGGCTCGCATCCGTATGAACCGTTCGTCTCACCGTCGGGATGCACATTGTCGATTCAACAGAGGTCGACTGCCATTCCCCTCACGCTCCAAGCGGCGTATTTCCTGACCCACTTGATGTTCACGGAAGGGCTGCACACCCTGCCGTTATATGAACTCGACGCCGAGGACTTGCGCGACAAGATGGGGCGGTCCCCGGTCCCCCCAGGCTTTCCCCTGACTCTCTACAACCTGAGTTTGGCCTTCGACTATTTGCCTAACAAGGTATTCGCCGGTTTCGGCTCGGACTTGTTGCTCTGGTATCCGCTGCCTCGACGGCTGGCCGCGATGGTGCGGTTCCAGCGCACGCACCGCCGGGACCGGGAACGTCATCGGGCCACGCTCGACACGATCCACAAGCGCTACGACGTCCGCTGCGGGCCGTTGGAGCATCTCACGGGCCAGGTCTAACCGCGTTCTGCGAGAACGTGTTTCAGACGCCGGTTACACCATCGATCCGTTCGCGGATGACGTCGGCGTGCCCGCAGTGGCGGGCGTACTCGGCGATCATGTGCGTGTAGATCCAGCGCAGGCTCACCTCGCCGCCCATGAACGGGCTGGTGTCGTCGAGCCGGCGCGCGGCGCAGTGTGCACGCGCATGGGCGATCTCGTCGTGCCAGATGCGAAACGCAAGCGGGTACGACGACTCCGGTGACAGCTCGAACCCGCCGTCGTGGCCCTCGGGGTGATCCGAGGGCCCGAAAATCGGTGGTGCCTGCTCACCGGCGAGCACCCGGCGGAACCAGTTGCGCTCCACCTCCGCGGCGTGCCGCAGCAACCCCAGCAGCGTCAGCTCAGAGGGCGGTGCGGACGCGGTGCGCAGCTGCTCGTCGTCGAGGCCCTCGCATTTCGCCGCCAACGTCGCGCGGTAGAAGTCGAGCCAACCCTCGAGTGTGGTGCGCTCGTCGGCATTCATGGGCGGCACCGGCCGCTGCACGGAAGTCACGCTTCTCGATGGTGCCAGGCCATCCCGACATTCTGCCGATCGCCGAGGAAAATCCCGTTTCTGTCGAAATCCGGGGTAGTCGTTCGTGTAGAAGGTGAAGGGTGGCAACCGGCCGCCCCCAGACCGAGGAGTGACGGTCATGCACTACCTACTCGCCATGCATCAGCCGGTCGGCGATCCGCCACCGCCGGAGGTGCTGGGACCGATCATGGATGCGCTGGACGCGGTCGAGCACGATATGAAGGCGGCGGGCGTGTGGGTGTTCTCCGGCGGCTTGCACGGTCCCGATGCGTCGACCGTCGTGCGGGTCAGCGACGGCGCGGTCCTGACGACGGACGGCCCGTACGTCGAGGGCAAGGAACATCTGGGCGGATTCACCATCATCGACGTGCCTGATCTGGATTCCGCGCTCGGCTGGGCGCGCAGGCAGGCGGAAGCCGTGCGGCTCCTACCCATCGAGGTGCGCCCGTTCCGGGGCGATCTGAGGGGCTGAACACAACCGTGCCGCAGATGGCGCCCGTAGAGATCGCCGGTGTGTTCCGGCGGGAGTACGGGCGGGCGGTGGCCGTCCTGGTCCGTCGATTCGGTGACATCGACCTCGCCGAGGAGGCGGTCCAGGACGCCTTCACCAAAGCGGTCGATCGCTGGCCGCAGACCGGCGCGCCGCCGAGCCCTGCCGGATGGATCGTCACCACCGCCGCCCACACGATCGTCGACCGGTTCCGCCGGGAATCCGTCCGCGGCGAGCGACACGCCCAGGCGGCACTGCTCTACCCGGCGGCCGACGACGAACAGCTCGAAGAAGGCCCCGTGCACGACGACCGGCTCCGCCTGATCTTCACGTGCTGTCACCCGGCGCTCGCCCTTGATGCGCGGGTCGCACTGACGCTCCGCCTGCTCGGTGGCCTGTCCACCAAGGAGATCGCCCGCGCCTTCCTGATCCCGGAAACCACTGTCGCGCAACGGCTGGTCCGCGCCAAGCGCAAGATCCGCGATGCCCGCATCCCCTACCGCGTGCCGCACGACAGCGACCTGCCCGACCGTCTGCACGGGGTACTCGCCGTGGTGTACCTCATCTTCAACGAGGGACACACCGCCAGCTCGGGCGACGATCTCGTACGGGCCGATCTCACCGGCGAGGCGGTTCGGCTCGGCCGGCTGCTGGCCGAGCTGATGCCGGACGAGCCCGAGATATGGGGACTGCTCGCGCTGATTCTGCTGACCGATGCACGACGCACGGCGCGGACAGATGCGGACGGCAATCTGGTGCTGCTCACCGACCAGGACCGCAGTGAGTGGGACCGCGGCCTCATCGGAGAAGGGCAGGCGTTGGTGCGCCGATGCCTGCGCCGAAACCAGCCCGGGCCGTATCAGATCCAGGCCGCCATCAACGCCGTGCACAGTGACGCGCCGACTGCCGCCGCCACCGACTGGCGCCAGATTCTCGCGCTGTACGACCAGCTGATGGCCATTGCTCCGACTCCGGTTGTCGCGCTCAATCGCGCCGTGGCGGTCGCCGAGGTACATGACCCGCAGACCGCGCTGGACCTGGTGGAAGCGCTCGATCTGGCCGGCTACCACGTCTACCACGCGGTCCGGGCCGCATTGCTGTCTCGCCTCGGCCGCACAGCCGAGGCGGCCGAGGCCTACCACCGCGCGGCCGCGCTGACCGCGAACCCCATCGAGGAGGCATACCTGCGCCGCGCTCACGACGCCTTGGACAGTTGACCGGATCCCGGCCGTCAGCGCGATTTCGTCAGCAGGTCGACGAGTTCGACCGGATGCGACAGTATCGCCATGTGGCCGCCGGGCATGACCTCGGGTTCGATGCCGAGACGATCCGCGACCACGCGCCGCATGAATCCTTCGGGGAAGAACCGGTCGTCGCGGAAGAGGATGAACCGCGTCGGAACCTGCGGAAGTGCTTCCGCCGGCCACGGTTTCAGCGACGGGGTCTCGGATTGCGCGCGTTCGATCTCTTCCGCGACCACCGCGAGGTCGACGCCGTTGTAGTACAGCGCGACGGCATCGTCGATGTCGTACCCACCCACTGCGGCCGCTTCCCGTTGCGCGGCAACACATCCGGTGGCGCTCCACCAATCACCGGGGCGCTCCCCCGGCCGCGGAACCATCGCCGAGACATAGACCAACTCCGCCGCACCTACCCGCGGACAGGCCAGCGCTCCGGTGAAGCCGCCGAATGAATGCGCCACGACCACAGGAGGTTCGCCGTCATCGAGTCGTTGTGCCGCGACCACGTCGGCATAGGTGTTCAGATCGGCCGCATCATCGTCGCACGGCAGGTCAACCGCGATTCCGCGATGCCCACGAACAGCCAACTCGCGCACCACAAATCGCCAGTACGACGGATCGCACCCACCACCCGGAACGAGCAGGAACGTCGTCATGGGGCCGCGGTCACAGCCTTCCGACGACGAAAGTCGCGGCCTGGTCGGCCATTCCGTTCGAGCCGTACGTGATGTGCGCGAACGACGGCCCACCGGCGGGCGCCCCGTTGCAGATGGTGTCGTCGGGCACGCACAGCTCGATCGTCTTGGCCACATACGCGGGCCCGATGGCTATCGGTGGCGCGCCGATGTCCGCCATGAACTGAGACGAGGGCTTTCCGAACAGCACAAGCGCCGCAACGTGGTTCGCGATTGCCGGCGGCATCGGTTTGGGCGCGTACCAGGTGTACTCCGCCAAATCCGCCGGGATCTCCTTCGGGAGCGCGTTCGCGGTCGTGAACCCCGACACCACTGCGCCCTGCGAGTATCCGCCGAGGACGATCCTGGTCTGCGGGCAGGCCGCCGCGGTCGCTTCGACGTGGGTGGCGGCGTCCTTGACCCCGTCGACGACGCTCTGCACGAAGTCCAGCCGGTTCCCGAAATCGCTGCTGGCCGCATAGTTCACCGGATACACCGCGACGGACTTGTTGCCTGCCTGCGCCTGCAGCGCATCGACGAGCGCACGGCCGGCCATCCCGATACCCGGTGGCTCGCTGGTGCCGCGGGCGAACACCACCTCGACATCGGGACAGGGCTCGGCGGACGCCGGTGGTGCCGGAGCACCCACAAAAGCGGAAGCGACGACCGTGGCGACCCCGGCGAGGTGGGGTAACCGCCTGGCGTGGAACAGCTTGATGATGTCCATATCAGCTCCAGCTCACTGCGACCGGCTTTTCCATGCTGACACACAGCAGATGGCGGGCGATACCCGCGAGCCACAGGAATCTGCCAAGAATCCACCAAGGGCGGCATCTCACCATTGCTCACAACGGTCGACGCAGGCCGAACCAGCGAGAGGGAGACACCATGATCACCACCATGAAAAAGGCCGCGGGCACGGCGCTGCTGTCGGGCGGCCTGACACTGATCGGTTTCGGACTGGCTTCGGGCACCGCCCAGGCGTTCAATCCGCAGCCGGAACCTCCGACCAAGCCGACCGTCTCGGTCCAGTCGCACACCACCGCGCCGAGTTCGATCGGTGGCGGCAGCTCCACCGCACCCAAGGTGACCGCCGGCGGCATCCGCGGATGCGACGGCTCGGTGTAGCCGACGGGCCGAGGTCAGCCGACGGGCCGAGGTCAGCCGGCGGTCAGCGTATCCCCGGCGACCGTCACCGTCTTCGGCGCCAGCGGCTCGTCCGCCGGCCCGGTGACGACGGAGCCGTCGACGACGCTGAATTTGCTTCCGTGGCAAGGACAGTCGATGGTGCCGTCGGCGACCTTCGACACCGTGCACTGTTTGTGGGTACAGACCGCGGTGAACGCCTTGAACTCGCCGGCCTTCGGCTGAGTGACGACGACCTTCGCCGCGGCGAGAACCACGCCCCCACCCACCGGGACGTCGGCTGTCTTCACCGACGGGGACGCGGCTTTGGTCTCAGTGCTCATCGCTTGGCCACCCGACGACGGCGACTCTTTCCCGCCGCAGGCGGCAAGCACCATCCCGGCACTGACGGCGCCCGCGCCGAGGAGTACTCCCCGGCGGCTCGGGTGTCCGGTTTCGGCCATGGCCGGCTTACCGCCGGCCGCCTCCGGCGTTGTACCCGGGCGAGGCCACTTCGTCCTCGGTCAACTGGTAGGGCGGCGTGAACAAGCTGGGGTCGTCGAGCGACGACTCAGGAGCGTTGAACGGACCCTGCGCCGCTTCCGGGGCGGCGGGGCCGTCGGCCGGCGGCACACAGGTGCCTTCGGAGGCGACCAGGCCGTCCGAGCACTGGAGTTCGTCAGCGTGCGCGATCGGCATGCTGATCAATGCAGCCACCGCTGATGCAACGCCGAACGTTGCTGCCCCCATTGACATGCGAGCGAATCGCGTCGTCGTTGCACTCATTTCATACCCACTCTCCGGCGCTATCTGGTCCGGTGAAGGTAGCACCCTTGAGGCTGCTGTGATGGTTCGTTCCTGCACTTGAGTCAATTGCGTTTACACACTGTTTTCACAGCAGACCGTAGGCCTGCTCCAGCGCCACCAATGCCGCACCGGTCTTGATGGCCAGCTTCTGCATGTGCGGCATCGAGTCGCGGCAGCCGGTGAAGCCGAAATTCAATGTGCCCGAATAGCTTTGACACGTGATGTTCAGGCCGACACCATGGACGGGAATCGACACCGGATAGGTGGACACCAGCTCGTTGCCGCGGAAGTACAGCGGATAGTCGGGTCCGGGGACATTCGACAAGATGACGTTGTAGGACGCCGGGGCCACCTTGGGGGCACCCACTGTCGCAGCCCCCGTTTGCACGAGGAACGGCGCCATCAGTGCCGCCGTATAGGCGAGGATCGCCGTACCGGTCATCCCCGACAGCTGATCTTTGGCCGCCTTCGTCGACGCGCTGATGGCCTCGATCCGCTCGCGGGCGTCGGCGAGGTCGGTACCGAGGGTCGCGAGAATGGCGCCCACGGCATTGCCGCCGCCGGGATCGTCTTTCGGCCGAATGTTGACCGGCAACATGGCGATCAGCGACTTGTCGGGCAGGGCGTCGAGTCCGAGGAGATAGTCGCGCAGTCCGCCGCCACAGATCGCGAGCGCGACGTCGTTGAGGGTCGCGCCGGCCGCATCGGCGACGGCCCGCAAGCGCGCGATGTCGTACTGCTGCGTGGCGAACCGCCGGCTCCGGCCGATACGACCGTTGAAAATGGTGTGCGGCGCCTGCCCCGGTCCGACGAGCGGATTGCTCCTGCTCACCGCGGTCACGGCCAGCTTGGCGAACGCGGCAGGCAGATCGATGACGGTCGACAACTCCGAGGTGATGGATCGCAGCAGCCCACCGATGTCGGGAATGAGGCTGCTGTCCTTCTCGTCTTTCTTGCGCTCCCGCTTCGGCACCGGGTTCCGGAAGAACAACGGGGTATCGGTATCGGAGGGGTCGGTCGACATCGACCGGATGAGCGTCTTCATCGCCGTGTAGCCGTCGACGAGCGAGTGGTGCATCTTCACGTACAACGCGACGTTGCCGTCGTCGAGGCCCTCGATGATGTGCAGCTCCCAGGGCGGCCGCGTCAGGTCCAGTTGCCGAGCATGCAAGCGGGAGATCAGGATTCCCAACTCGCGCTGGTCGCCGGGGCGCGGCAACGCGGACCGCCGCACGTGATACATGACGTCGAACTTCGGGTCCTCGACCCACCGCTGCAGCGGATTGAGCAGGAACCACGGCGTCTGCAGTTTCATGTTCCACGGCGGCTCGATCTCGTTCGACCCGTAGATCTCGTCGCGCAGTTGATCCAGGATGTCCCCAGCGTCGCCCGATGTCGGGCGGAACTGCATAAGTCCCGCCACATGCATCATCGTCTCGGGAGATTCGGCCGCCAGGAACATCGAATCGAGCGGCGACAGTCGTTTGCTGGTCACCCGGGTGAACATACTGCGGTCACCGCGCGAAGACGGCGCCTTCGACGAGGATCGTGGTCCCGACCGCAATCAGGACCACCGGCAGGATGAGGTGTCCCCACCGCGAGAACGTGTTGGCGACGACCGGGTGGGACGCGAAGTATCGGCCGGCGACGCACCAGACCCCGACCCCGACGAGAAACACCGCGACATACACGGTGACCGTGCCGGCGGTGGCGACCGCGAATATCGGCACGTACACGCCGACGTTGTCGCCGCCGTTCGCGAAGGTCACGCCGGCGACCTGCCAGACACCCGGCGCGGACGACGACGGCCCGCCCTCGGCTTCCGACGGCTGCGCACCGCGGCTCTGCCAGGTCGCCCAGGCGGCCCTGAGCCCCAATGCGATCGGCAGCAGCCCGAGGTACGGCAGCACGGCGGCCGGAAGCAATGCCGCACCGAGAAGCGCGGCGCATATCGATACCACCACGATGGCGACGAAGCCCAGATACTGCCCCGCGATGACCCTCGTCGCCGCACTGCGGTGACCGCGCGCCTGGCCGAAGAACACTGCGAGTACCACGAGGTCGTCGATGTTGGTGACCGCGAACGTCGCGACCGCCGACGAGATGGTGGTGACGCTCATCGCGGTGGACGATACGGGACGCCGCCGGTCCGCAGCGCAGAGTTCGTCTCGCGGCTACCTGGCCGATGCCGGCCCATGACACAGTGCCCGCGTGACCGTCGACTCGGCGAGTGGCCTGCAGCGCGCCGTCGACCGATTCCACCGGGGCTGCGAACTGGCCGTCAGCCGGCTGCCCTTCGGACTCAAAACGGTTGTCGCTCCGACGTTCCTGGGCTTCGCCCTAATCAACGGCTGCACGTTCGCGATCGACCTGTTGTTGCTCACCGGACTGCGCGACGGGCTGGGGCTGCCACTGGCGGTGGCGGTCACGGTGTCGTACGTCTGCGCGTTCGGGCTCAGTTACGTGCTGAACCGGATCTTCAACTTCAGTTCGCACGGTGCGGTCGGTCCGCAGTTGGCCGTCTACGTCGTCGTGGTCGCCGTCAACTACCTGGCGTTCATCCTGGGGGTGTCGACCGGATTGTCGGCGCTCGGCGTCGAGTACCACGTCGCCCGGATGGCCGCGGGCGCCTGCGAGGCGGTCTACATGTACGCGGCGATGCGCTGGGTGGTGTTCCGGCGCTGACCTTGCGGTGACCTGCGTCTCATGGCATGCAAAGATGCTGCAGCGGTGTTAATTTCGCCTGGTCAAGTTGTACTGAGGTACCAAACGGGGGTAGTCGGGGACGGCAGGGCACATCAGACGCGCCGGCGAGAATCATTCGCTCCACGCCGCCATCACCGCCGCTGACTCATCAGCGAGATTCCACGTACGTCACCACGGGCGACATCGTCGCCCGAATGGTCGCGCGCTGCGTATCAACCGCAATCCCCTCCTCGTGCACAGATTGGAACTGCCCCGTGGCCGGTTTGAACCGCTGCAGTGCAACAGGTTTCGTTGTCGCACTCTGCGTGGCGATCAGTGTGCAGCCGTCGGCGGCGGCATCGGTTGAAAGGCCCGACGTCACCTTCTATCTGCAGGGCACGTGCCTGTGCGACGTCTCACCCACCTCACGCGAGGCCCTCGGGTTGGCCGACGGATATCTGGATTCCAGCGGCACCATCCATGGCATCGGCTACCCCGCCGGCCTGTTGTTCGGAGCTGACGCCGTCATCGGTACCACCAAGGTGAACGCGACCCTCGCCACGGTCCCCGACGGCGCCGACGTCACCCTCGCCGGCCTGAGCCAGGGCGCCATCGTCCTGAACTATGTGAAACTTTCGCGCTCGCTGCAGGATTCGTTCAGCCGTCGTCGTGCAGACAATCTCCAGTTCGTGACCTTCGGTGACCCGCAGAACACCACAGGCGGCATCACGACCAAGAATCCGGCACTGCAACTGTTCGCACCGAACGTGCCAAGGGCAAGCGCATACCCCACCACCGAAATCGTCCGCGAGTACGACGGCTTCTCGGATTGGCCGGACAAGCCGACGCGTTTGGCTGTCCTCAACGCCGTCATGGGAATCGGATTCGTGCACACCGACTACGGGTCGGCCGCCAACCCGGCGACACCGGGAACGCTCACGACCGTCCGCACCAATGCCGCCGGCGGCACCACCACGCATTACGTGGTGCCCACCCGGCGATTGCCACTCACACAACCGTTGCGTGATGCCGGGCTGAACACGTCCCTCATCGACGCCCTGCTCCGACCGCAGATCGATCGGGCCTACGTCCGCCGCCCGCAGGTCGCACCGCGCGAACCCGCGGCCCGGCCGTCGATCGTCGCCCTGGCTGCAAAGGCTCTGGGCAGGGCCAAGCCGGCGCCACCCCAGAGCGCGGACGCGTCGGCTGCGAGGGAAGACAAAGAGAAGGCGCCGAAGCCTAAGCGGGGGTTCGGTTTTCGGAAAACTCGCCATGGCGGGGAATCGAGGAGGTAATTCGCATGTGGGTCAAGACGCAGACCGTGACGCTGTCGGTGATGTGCTCGGCAGCCGTCGTGGTCACCAGTGCCGCGCCGGTTCTCCCGACGACGCACCCGACGCCGGTGCACAGCGCCGAGTACCGGTACGCGCTGACGGCGGCGGCCGTCGACGCCGCCTTCAACCCGATTCGGTACGTCGGCAACGTCGGCGGTGCGGCCCAGGCCGTCGCCTCCGACGTGATCTACTGGCAGACACCGGACTTCCCGCTGCTGGTGCTGAGCGCACAGGTCGACTCCAGCACCGGCCAGTACGAGGCCGTGGAGAAGGTGACGTCGACGGCGGCGCACCTGCAGAGTCTGGTCAGCGCGGTCACCGCGTTCCCCGGCGCATCGTCCTCACCTCAGGTGAAGCAGCTGGTCAGCGGAATCGGGTCGGCAGGCGCCGCCGCGGCCGGCGCCACGCGGACCGTGACGGCCACGCTGGCGCCCCACCTCGCACCGCTGACCCCGGTGATCTATGTCGTCAGGGTGCTGCGGGCAGCGGTCGGCGTCTACTACGCCGTCGCCACGCTCTCGACCACGGGAGTCGGCACCGTGCTCAGCGGGCAGAACCCGTTGACGGCGGTTGCCAACGTCGTGTCGTCGGTTCAGAGCCTGGCCAACGTCCTCACCCACGCGCCACGGCCGGCCGCCGCGGCTTCGACCGGTACGACCGCCGAGTCGACCACCCAATCGACCGCCACCGCGGCGCAAACGGCCGCGAAGCCAACGGCGGGTGTCGCTCGGGCTCTGACAAAGGGCACCAAATCCCAAGAGAAGCCGGAAGAGTCGCCCGCCTCCGAGCGCAAATCGGCAGCCAAGAAGCCGGGTGACCACGCCACGGCACCCAAATCGGCTGCCACACCGGCCACGTCGAAGCCGTCGGACGCGGACCAGTCGACGGCTGCCGCCGACCCGCAGGATGCCAAGCCGGCCACGCCCACCAAGAAGTCCAAGCGCGCGGCCAAGAGCGACGACTCGTCGGCCAAAGCAGACACGGGCAAGGCGGACACGGGCAAGGCGGACACCTCCAAAGCGGCCAAGGAGAAGGGCGACCGCGGGAGCCGTAAGCACTGAGCGTCGGTGCGCGTGCGCTAGAACGGAGGTACGCGACCGCACCGACGAAGGGGACGCCCGCCATGGCGAAGACGCACCACTACGAACTCGACGTGACGTGGACCGGCAACACCGGCACCGGAACCTCGGGCTACCGCGAGTACGACCGCGCGCACGACGTCAGCGCCGACGGCAAACCGACGATCCTCGGCAGCGCTGATCCGTCGTTCCGCGGCGACCCGCAGCGCTGGAACCCCGAAGAACTGCTCGTGGTCTCGCTGTCGCAGTGCCACATGCTGTGGGTGCTGGCCCTGTGCTCGCAAGAGGACATCGTGGTGACCGGATACTCCGATCACCCGTCGGGCACCATGACCCAAACCCCGGACGGCGGTGGGCATTTCACCGAGGTGGTACTGCGCCCGGTCGTCGAGATCACCGACGACCGGCACCGCGCGGCGCTCACGAGCGTCCACGAGCGGGCACATCACCTGTGTTTCATCGCCAATTCCGTCAACTTCGACGTCCGGTGCGAAGCGCAGGTGAGCGTCGCCGAATCGGCATGACCCACGGTGACCCCGTGGGAAAATGCCGCATGGCCATCAAGATCGACGCACTCGATTCCGCGCTGCTGTCGGCGCTGGCGACCGACCCGCGCACCCCGATCCTTGAACTGGCGTCGCGGCTGAAGGTCGCCCGCAACACCGTGCAGGCGCGCATGAAACGGCTCGAGGAATCCGGCCTCGTTCGCGGCTACCCGCCGAACATCAACCTGTCCGAACTCGGCTTCGCCGTGCACGCGCTGGTCTTCATCGAGACCGACCAGACCAAGATGGACGCCATCATCGAGGCGCTGCGGGATGTCCCGCATGTGCTGGAAGTCCACGCGACGACGGGGCGGGCGGATCTGCTGGTCCGGATCGCCGCCCAGACGCAGGAAGAACTGCTCAGCGTCATTCAGCGCGTGCACCGGATCGACGGGGTCAAGCACTCCGAGACCATGCTGGCGATGGCCACTCCGGTCGAATACCGATCACTCCCCCTTGTGCAGTACGTGACGGGGCGTCGAGCAAAATGATGCGTGCGTCACAGTGCGCCACGTCACAATTGAGCAGTCTGATCAATATTTGCGCCGACTGTTGACGCAGAACACACTCCACGGCAGATTTCGCTGCACCGATTGCAGTTAGTTCTCGCTTTGCAGCTCACGATCTGGGTTGTGGGAAGTGTGGAGGTTGTCAGTGACCAGTGTTCTGTCCCGATCCGGACTCACCGCGGTGGAACCCACCGCGCCCTACGACCTCGACGACCGGTACCGCTCCGGTGCCGGCCCGGTTCTGCTCACCGGCGTGCAGGCCATCGCGCGGATGGTGGTCGAGCAGCACGTCCGCGACCTGCGCGCCGGCCGCCGCGTCGCGACGTTCGTCTCCGGCTACCAGGGCAGCCCCCTCGGTGGCGTCGACAAGATGCTGCTGGGCATGCCGAGCGTCCTGACCGAGCACGACGTCGTCTTCACCCCCGGGTTCAACGAGGAACTCGCCGCCACCGCGGTCTGGGGCAGCCAGACCGACCTGCCCGCCGGCAAGGCAACCCACGACGGCGTCATCGGCGTCTGGTACGGCAAGGGGCCCGGCGTCGACCGCGCGACGGACGCTCTGCGTCACGCCAACATGTACGGCGTCAACCCCCGCGGCGGCGTGCTGCTGCTGGTCGGCGACGACCCGGCCTCCAAATCCTCGACCGTGCCCGCCGTGAGCGAGCGGTCCCTCGCGGCCCTCGGTATCCCGGTCCTGTTCCCGCGCAACGCCGAAGAGATCATCACGATGGGCATGCAGGGTGTCGCGCTGTCGCGGGCCTCGGGTTGCGTCGTGGCGATGAAGATCGTCGCCGACGTGGCTGACGGCGCCTGGACGGTCGACGCCGACGTCGCCGACTTCGCGATCACCGCACCCGAAATCCTCTGGGACGGAAAGCCGTTCACCTACGTCCAGCGGCCGATGGCCGCCCCGGCCGACAGCCTGCTCGCCGAGGCCGACCTCTACGGTCCGCGCTGGGCGACCGTCCGTGCCTTCGGTGACATCAACCAGCTGGACGTACTCGAGGTGGATCCGGTGCGCGCCAAAGTCGGCATCGCCGCCACCGGCACCACCTTCGACGCCGTCCGCCAGGCGCTGCTCGACCTCGGCGTCGACGACGCGGCACTGCACCGCGCGGGAGTCCGCCTGCTGCGCATCGGAATGCCGTATCCCGTCGGGCAGGAGTCTGTCCGGACGTTCGCGCGCGGTCTCGAGCAGGTGATCGTCGTCGAGGACAAGACGGCGTTCATCGAAACCCAGGTCCGTGAAATCCTCTACGGCACCGCCGATGCCCCGCAGATCGTCGGCAAGCACGACGCGGCCGGTGCGCCGCTGTTCCCCCTCGGCGGCGAGTTGACCGCCGCGCGCCTGCTCGCCCCGCTGCGCCGGGTGCTGCGCGATCACGTCGAGCTCAAGCGCACCCCGCCCCCACCGCTGTCGCTGGAAGTGTTGTCCGCCAAGCGAACCGCCTACTTCTGCAGCGGCTGCCCGCACAACCGTTCCACCGCGATCCCGGAAGGCTCCATCGGCGGCGGCGGCATCGGCTGCCACACCCTGGTCACCATGTCCGGCCGCAGTGACAGCGCCGTGGTGGGTCTGACGCAGATGGGCGGCGAGGGCAGCCAGTGGATCGGGCAGGCGCCGTTCACCGACGTGCCGCACCTGTTCCAGAACGTCGGCGACGGCACGTTCTTCCACTCCGGACAGCTCGCGGTGCAGGCCTGCATCGCGGCCGGTGTCAACATCACCTACAAGCTGCTCTACAACGAGGTCGTCGCCATGACCGGCGCGCAGGACGTCGAAGGCGGCCTGGTCGTGGCGGGCCTCACCCACAAACTGACGGCCGAAGGCGTCAAGCAGATCATCATCTGCGCCGACGAACCCAAGCGGCACAACAAGAAAGCCCTCGCCAAGGGCACGCTGTTGTGGCACCGCGACCGGCTCGACGAGGCGCAGAAGGTGCTGCGGGACATCCCGGGCGTCACCGTGCTCATCTACGACCAGCACTGCGCCGCCGACGCCCGCCGTCAGCGCAAGCGCGGAACCCTGTCCACCCGCAACACCCGCGTGGTGATCAACGAAGCCGTCTGCGAGGGCTGCGGCGACTGCGGCACCAAGTCGAACTGCCTGTCCGTACAGCCGGTCGACACCGAATTCGGCCGCAAGACCCGCATCGACCAGACGTCGTGCAACACCGACTACACGTGCCTCGACGGCGACTGCCCGTCGTTCGTCACGGTCGAGCTGACCCCGGACAAGAAGGGCCGCAAGGCATCCCGGCGCAAGGCGCCGGAGCCGCCGCGGGTCGCGGATCCAGGGTTCGGTGTCCCGACCGGCACCCAGAACGTCCTGCTCGCCGGCATCGGTGGCACCGGCATCGTCACGGTCAACCAGGTGCTCGCGACCGCCGCACTGCGCGCCGGTTACGAAGTGGAGAGCCTCGACCAGATCGGCCTGAGCCAGAAGGCCGGACCGGTCGTGTCGCACCTGCGGTTCTCGACAGCCGCCCTGGAGCCGTCCAACCGGCTCACCTCGGGCAGCGCCGACTGCATCATCGCGATCGACCTGCTCACCGCGACCGACAACCGGAACCTGGCCTACGGCAGTGCCGAACGCACCGTCGCGGTCGCCTCGACGAGCCAGACCCCGACCGGCGACATGGTGTACGACAAGTCCGTCGCCTACCCGGAGACGCAGTTGCTGCTGGACCGGCTGACCGCCGCCACCCGCACGCTGACTCATTTCGATGCACTGGCCGCGGCACAGGCCCTGTTCGGCAACACCGCAGCGGCCAACTTCCTGGTCGTCGGCGCCGCCTTCCAGAACGGCGGCCTGCGCCTGCCCGAGGCGAGCATCGAAGAGGCCATCGGCATCAACGGTGTCGCGGTCGCCGCCAACGTGGCAGCGTTCCGCTGGGGCCGTGTCGCGGTCGCCGATCCGGCCGCGTTCGCCGCCGCCGTCGACTCCGTGCGGCCCAAGGCCGCGCCCGCCGTGGCGAGCCCGGAGCTGTTGGCCAGCACCACGTTCGACGGTGAGGTCCGCCGGCTGGTCGAACTGCGCGCCGGTGAGCTGGTCCGCTACCAGAGCGCAAAGGTCGCGCGGCGGTACGTCGAAACGGTCCAGGCCGTATGGCAGTCCGAGCGCACCATCACCGGCAACACGGCGTTCAGCGAGGCCGTCGCCCGCGGGCTGCACAAGTTCACGGCCTACAAGGACGAGTACGAGGTCGCCCGGCTGCTGGTCGATCCGGCCTTCCTGGCGGACGTGCAGGCGCAGGTGCCCGGTGGGGAGAACCTCACCTACAAGCTGCATCCGCCCGTCCTGCGCGCCATGGGCCGCACGAAGAAGGTCGGTTTCGGTCCGAGATCGCATGTGGCGCTGCAGATGCTGGCCAAGGCCAAGGTACTGCGCGGCACCAAGCTGGACCCGTTCGGCTATGCCCACGTCCGGAAAGTGGAGCGGCAGTTGCTGTCTCACTACACGGACATGGTGCTGCGCCTCGCCGCCGAGCTGACCGTCGACAACTACGCCACCGCCGTCGAAGCAGCCGGACTGCCCGACATCGTCCGCGGCTACGAGGACATCAAACTCGGCAACGTCGAGCTGTACTGGGCCCGCCTGCGCGAGCTCGGCATCCCGGCCTGACCGGCCACCACCGCAGCTGTCCTGCCGCCACACCTGCGGCAGCGTCAACCCATGCCGCCGAACATGCGGCACCAGAAAGGAAGTAGTAGTGACCTCTGTGTCCACCTCACCGGTGTCCACCCCCGCCGGAGTCTTCGGTCGCTCGCACAAGTTGAGCTCCCGCAGTCACGAGCAGGTCGTCTTCTGCGAGGACGCCGAGTCCGGCCTCAAGGCCATCATCGCCATCCACTCGACGGCGCTGGGCCCGGCCCTCGGCGGCTGCCGGATGTACCCCTACGCCGACGAATTCGAGGCACTCGAGGACGTGCTGCGGCTGTCGTGGGGCATGACATACAAGGCCGCGGCGGCCGGGGTGAACCTGGGCGGCGGCAAGTCCGTGATCATCGGCGACCCGACCAGCGACAAGAGCGAAGCACTGTTCGCGGCCTTCGCGCGCTACGTCAACACCCTGGGCGGACGGTACGTCACCGCGGGCGACGTCGGCACCAACACCGACGATCTCGACATCATGGGCAAGTACACCTCGCACGTCACCGGCCGCAGCGCCGTGGCCGGCGGCTCGGGTGACAGTGCCCGCCTCACCGCGCTTGGTGTCTTCAACGCGATGCGCGCGGGCGCCGAATCCGTTTGGGGCGCAGCGACGTTGGCCGGTCGGACCGTCGGTGTCGAGGGCGTCGGCAAGGTCGGCCGCGAACTCATCGCACTGCTGCTCGCGGACGGCGCGGACGTGTACGCCACCGATGTGAACGCCGCGGCACTGCTGCGCCTGTCGAACGACCACCCGTCCGTGCGCCTCCTCAATTCGGTTGCCGACGCCCCGGTCGATGTCTATGCTCCGTGTGCCCTCGGGTCTACTCTGACGCCTATGAGCGCTGACACCATCGAGGCGAAGCTGATTTGCGGTGCTGCAAACAACCAGCTCGCGACCCCGGACGTCGAGCTGTTGCTCGGCCGTCGCGGGATCACCTGGGTACCTGACTACGTCGCCAACGCCGGCGGCCTCATCCAGGTCGCCGGTGAGCTGCACGGCGCGGACCGCACCGCCGTCGAGGCCGACGTGACCCGCATCTACGACCGCTGCCGCGACATCATCGCCACCGCGCGCGAGGCGGGCATCAGCATCGGCGCCGCCGCGAACCTGTTCGCCGAACAGCGGCTCGACGGAGCCATCTGATGGGCGCCGGCGGCGGGCTTTTCCGCACCAAGTCAGTCGAGCAGTCGATCCGGGACACCGATGAACCCGATTCGAAGCTCCGCAAAGACCTGACGGCAAGGGATCTCACTGTTTTCGGCGTTGCCGTCGTCATCGGCGCCGGCATCTTCACCCTTACCGCTCAGACCGCGGGCAACATGGCGGGGCCGGCCGTGTCGGTCGCCTTCGTCATCGCGGCGATCACGTGCGGGCTCACCGCGCTGTGCTACGCCGAGTTCGCCTCGACTGTGCCCGTCGCCGGCAGCGCCTACACCTACGCGTACGCCACCTTCGGTGAGCTGGTCGCGTGGATCATCGGCTGGGACCTGATCCTCGAGTTCGCGCTCGCGGTATCCGTTGTCGCCAAAGGCTGGTCGCAGTATCTCGGCCACGTACTGGGCGGGACGGTGTCACCGGTGGTGCACCTCGGGTCGGTCAAGTTCGACTGGGGTGCGCTGGTGATCATCGCCATCGTCGGCGTGCTGCTGGCCACCGGAACCAAGCTGTCATCGCGAGTTTCGGCCGTCGCCGTGGCGATCAAGCTGTCGGTGATCGTGCTGATCCTCGTTGTCGGTGCCACCTACTTCAAGGCCTCGAACCTCACGCCGTTCATCCCGGCCGCGCAGCCGTCGGCGAAGGCGGACGGCGTGCACCAGTCAATGCTGGCCTGGCTCACCGGAACTGGCGGTACGAGCTTCGGGTGGCTGGGTCTGCTGACCGCGGCCAGCATCGCGTTCTTCGCCTTCATCGGCTTCGACGTGGTGGCCACCGCCGCGGAAGAGACCCGCAACCCGCAACGCGACGTTCCCCGCGGCATCTTCGGCGCGCTGGCCATCGTCACCGTCTGCTACGTCGCGGTGTCGTTCGTCCTCACCGGCATGGTGCCGTACACCGAGCTGCAGGGAGAAAATGCCACCCTCGCAACGGCATTCGCCCTCCACGGTGACACGTGGGCCAAGAACATCATCTCCATCGGCGCGTTGGCGGGCCTGTCGACCGTCGTGATGGTGATGTTCCTCGGCCAGACCCGCGTACTGTTCGCGATGTCCCGCGACGGTCTGCTCCCCAAGCGGCTTTCGCACACCGGCAAGCACGGCACCCCGGTGCGACTGACCGTCATCGTGGGCGTGGTGTGCGCGGTACTGGCAGCGTTCGTGGACTTCGGCACGCTTGCGGGCATGGTCAACATCGGCACGCTCGTCGCCTTCATCCTCGTGGCGATCGGCGTACCGATCCTGCGGCGCACGCGGCCCGATCTCGAGCGCGGCTTCCGGGTGCCCTTCGTCCCTGTGATACCCATCCTCGCGGCACTGTCGTGCCTGTGGCTGATGATCAACCTCGAGGTCGAGACCTGGCTGCGGTTCGTCGTGTGGATGGTGGTCGGCGTCGCGCTGTACTTCGTCTACGGCAGGTCCCACTCGAAGCTCGCGCAGCGAAAGGCCGAGGCGCACAAGCACCTCAACGTCACCCAGATCGCGGCGTGACCCTCAGCTGCAGGTAACGCGAATCTCGAAGGGTTTGGTCACCATCACTGGCGGTAGCGCTGCCGTCACCCCGGTAGCGCTACCGCTGATGGTGTACGTGTTGCCGTCCTTGGACGCGGTGGCCTGACCGCCCGACATGCCCTGCTGGTAGCCGAGGATGACGCCATTGACGTTGCCGAGGATCACCGAGTGCACGGTCGCGGCGTCGGGTGTCAGGACGACCGCCACGCCCGAAACCTTCTGTCCGATGGCGATGTTGAAGTTTCCGACGGCGTTGGTACAGACCACATTGCCGGTGATGTTCTGCCGCACCCTGTCGACGGTCACCTCGGCTTGGCCCGGTGGCGGATTGCCCGTCGCCGGTTGAGTGGGCGAGGCCGTCGTGGTGGATGCCGACGAGGACGTGGACTTGGTGGTGGTGCTACTGCTGGTCGAGCTCGTCTTCTCCGACGGCGGCTTCTCGGAACTGCAGCCCGCGGCCCCCACGATGACTGCCATGCCCACCACACCGATCGCAACCTGTTGCCTCATGGCGCCCCTTTTGTCGTCGTCGCAAACCCTGCTTGACCACATCTACGCCGTTGAACCGGTCGCCGCATTTCTTTTCTGAGATGCGACGACCGGCTCTCTCCGATGGCTACGGCACCATGCCTACATCGGCATGAAATTGCCGAACCGCCAAAAGTCCCACTGCTCGATGGCCAGCCTGCCGGCAATCAGCGAATACCCCACGGCGGCAGTCATAAACGGACCCAGGTCTATGGCGTCGGGTGATTGGGGAGAAAGACGTCGTCGAGGGTGACCGTGCGCAGGTTCCGGGTGCGGACCACGTCGGCGAGCCGGTCGAAGACGTGGGTCACCGGGGCATGGTTGAGATGGCCGAGGACGATGTTCTGCGGACGGAAATGCGTGTCGGCCATCTTCACGATGTAGTCCTCGGTGATGACCGTCGAATCGGCCAAGGACCCCGTCCACATCGTCGTGACGGTGTAGCCGAGGTCGGCGGCGACGGACCGGACGGCAGCGTTGTGCCGGCCGTACGGCGGCCGCAGATACGGTCGCGCGTCGATGCCGTACGTGTTGGCCAGGAACGCATGATTGCGCTGAATCTGGGCGGCGATCTGCGCCGGCGACTGCGTGGTGAGGTCCGGATGCGACCAGGTGTGGTTGCCCAGCTGAATCTGGCCCGATTCGACCAGCGGCCGCAGCAGTGGCGCATTGTCGGTCCAGGACCGGTAGGTGCCGTTGACGAAGAACGTCAGCCTGATGCCGGTGTCCTTCGCGAACTGGGCGTACAGCCGCACGACGTTGCTGTCGACGCCGTCGTCGACGGTGAGGGCCAGTAGGTCGCCGTGGCCGGGCAGGACGCTCAGCACGCCGGTCCCGGGCAGTGCGACGCGGGCCGCGGCCGGTGGTGGTGGCAGCAGCGCCGGTTTTGTTGTCGCGGCTGCGCGCAGCAGTTCCGGCGGGTGCGGCGAGGCCGCGGCGTGGGGCGCCGTCAAGGCGGTGGCCAGCGCCGTTCGCGCCACCTCGATGGTCGCCACGGCAGGCGGGATGGTGATGGCTGCGCCGAGGCCGGCCAAGAAGGCTCTTCGGTTCAGCACGGACACGGCCCGGAAGGTACCAGCAGTTCCTGGCAATCGCTGGACGGGCGCCTGCGATCAGTCGAGGCAGAACTCGTTGCCCTCCACGTCCTGCATGACGATGCACGACTCGTTGATGTCGTCGGCGGGAAGCAGGCGCACCCGGACCGCGCCGAGCGCGACCAGCCGCTCGCACTCCGCCTCGAGCGCTGCGAGGCGTTCCTCCCCGGCCAGCCCGGTGGCCACCCGCACATCCAGGTGCACCCGGTTCTTCACCGTCTTGTCTTCGGGAACGCGCTGAAAGAACAGTCGTGGGCCGACCCCTTCGGGATCGACGCACGCGAACTTCGAACCTCGATGCTCGGGTGGCAGCGCGCGATCGAAGTCGTCCCACGATGCGAATCCCGGCGGCGGCGCAGGGACGACGTACCCCAGCACGTCGCACCAGAACCGCGCCACGCGCTCGGGTACCGCGCAGTCGAAGGTGACCTGAAACTTCTTGACAGCAGCCATTATTCGCCTCAGCGGTTGAGCTTACGAAGGCCGGCAACGGTGTCGGCCAAGGTGATTCGCGGATCGCGGTAGGTGACACCGAGTTCGCGCTCGCTCGGGGTGTCATCCGAGTCGGGCATCTGGGTGTAGTACTGCATCGCCGCTTCGGTGAACGGCGTCTGGAACGGCAGCAATGGTCCCAGCCGATCGAGCACCTGGCCGGCCATCCGCAGCACTGTGTCGGGAATCGGAACGGAGAGCATGGTCTTGTCGCCGACTTCGCTCAACAGCCGGGCCAGCTCGTCCACCGGAATGCGATGGCCGCCCGCCATGTAGCGGCGGGGTCCCTTGCCCGGCTCCAGCAATGCCGCGTGGAGATCGGCCAGATCCCGACCGTCGACCACCGTCCACGCCGCGCTGCGACCCGGAATCGCACCGAGTTGAAGTGCCTGCGCCACGCCTTCGCCGGCCTCGCCGAACTGGTTGCCGACCGGCGGACCCATGACCATGCCGGGATAGGTGATGTTCACCGGCGCCCCGGCGTCCTGCATCCCGCGGGCGTAGATCTCGACCTGGGCCTTGGACCGCCCGTAGCCGTCCGTGCCGCCGAACACCGGAAGGTCGGCCTCGAGCTTCTCCACGTCGGGATTGAACAGCGCGGTGATGCTCGATACGTGGATGATCGGATCGAGGCCCAGTTCCACGGCGCCGCCCAGCACGTTGCGCGCACCGTCCATGTTGGTGCTCAGCATCTGCGCCGCCTGGTTCGGATCGGTGGCGACCAGCGCCGCGGCGTGCAGCACGGCGTCGCACCCGTCCAGCGCGCGCAGCACCGAGTCACGATCGGTGATGTCGCCGACCACATGGTCAGAGACGCCGACGCCCAATTGGGCCACACTGGTCTGCAACCGAGCCGCGTTGCGCACCAGGAACCGGACCGAATGTCCCTTGTCCGCAATGGCTTTCGCACTCCAGCCACCGACGAACCCGGTCCCGCCCGTGACCAGCACCCGCATGACGCCTACCCCCTCCGAAGTGAACTGCCGCTGCCCAGACGCTAGTACCTGCCATCACGCCGCAGGGTGGATCCGCGCGATGTAGACATCGCGTCTGACGATGCGTAGTGCTTGGGGCCCCGGCGGTGCGGTGGAGTTGGCCAGTGGTACGTGGTATTTGACCGTCGTCAGGCGCCACAACCGTAGGCTGCCGCTGTGCACATCGACGTGATGACAGTTCCGCAGCCCTTCGCTCAGATGGGCGCACTCGCCCAGCGCACCCAGGCCGCCGGATTCTCCGGTCTTCTCCTGACCGAGACCGGCCGGACCGCATATCTGAGCGCGGCGGTCGCGTCCCAGGCCGCTCCCGGACTCGAACTTTCCACCGGTGTCGCGGTCGCGTTTCCGCGCAGCCCCTTTGTCACGGCGGCCTCGGCGTGGGAGCTGCAGGAAGCCACCGGCGGCAAGTTCAGGCTCGGTCTCGGTACCCAGGTGCGGACGCATGTGGTGCGGCGCTACGGCATGCCCTTCGAACAGCCGGGCCCGCGGCTGCGCGACTACGTGCGCGCCGTGAAGGCGTGTTTCACGGCCTTCCGGACCGGCAAGCTCGACCATCACGGCGACTTCTACGACCTGGACTTCATCACGCCGCAGTGGAGCCCGGGACCCATCGATGCGCCCGATCCCAAGGTCGACATCGCCGCGGTGAATCCGTGGATGCTGCGCATGGCCGGCGAGGTCGCCGACGGCGTGCACATCCACCCACTCGGCGAGCCGGGTTACGTCGCCCGCCACGTGCTGCCCAATGTGGCTGCCGGAGCCGAGAAGGCGGGCCGCTCCCCCGCCGATATCGACACGATCATCCCGGCCATGACGATCGTCGGCGACACCGACGAAGAACGCCACAACGAACGTGAATTCGTCCGCGCCAGCATGAGCTTCTACGGCAGTACCCCCAACTACGCGTTCATCTGGGACGAAGCCGGTTTCGAAGGCACCACCGCGCGCCTGCGGGAGAAGCAGAAGGCCGGCGACATGGCAGGCATGATGGCGCAGATCACCGACGACCACATCGCCGCGTTCGCCACCGAATCCACCTGGGATGACCTGGCGGACAAGCTGATTGCCAAGTACGAGGGTGTCGCTACCCGCGTCGTTCTCTACAACGCCCTCGGCGGGACCGACCGGTTCGAACGGTACGGCGAGATCGCCCGGCAGTTATCGGCGCGCTAACGCCGGCTAGCCCTGCACCGTCGGGCGGATGGTGATGTCGCCGATTTCGACGTCGTGCGGCTGCTCCATGGCGAACGCAATCGCACGTGCGACCGCCTCCGGGGGCAGGCCGAAGTCATCCATATTGCGGCGAATCTGGTCGCGAAGGGCGGGATCGTCGATCGCGGCATCGAGCTCGGTGCGGACAAAGCCTGGAGATATCGACGTCGTTCGTACGACGCCATTCGTCGACTCCTGCCGCAGACCTTCCATCAGGGTCCGCACCGCGTTCTTGGTGGCGGCGTAAACCGCCTGCCCCGGAACGATTTTCAGCCCTGCCGTCGACACCGTCGTGATGAAATGCCCGGCACCCTGCTGCTGGAATACGGGCAGCGCCGCAGCGATGCCGTGGAGCACGCCGCGCAGGTTCACGTCGATCATCTCGGACCAGCCGTCGGTGTCCAGCGCGGCGACGGGTCCGATCTTGCCGATCCCCGCATTGCTCACCAGCACGTCCAGCCGGCCGAACTCGTCCACCGCGCGGGCCACCAGTGCCTCGACGTCGGCACGCAGTGTCACATCGGTCGTGCACGTGACGACCCGCCCGCCGGCGGCGCGAATCTCGCCGCCGAGATCGTCGAGCCGGGCGCCCCGGCGGGCACCGAGAACCACCGCCGCGCCACGTTCGGCGAGCAGCCGGGCTGTTGCTTCGCCGATGCCACTGCTGGCACCCGTGATGGCGACGACTTTGCCTGCGATACCGGTCATCTCAGCCCCGTCTACGCACCGTGTCCGGGGTTGAGATCCTTCACGTCGTCGAAGAACACCGGGCGGCCCGCGGCGCCGGAGGCGCCGCCGGCGACAGGTGCCAGCAGATGCCCCACATGGTCGCCCATGTCGAACCTCGCGATGATCTCGCCGACGAACCAGGCCAGCGCAGAATCGAGTACCGGAGTACCTTCCGGCCCGACGTGCCAGTCGCATCGCTCGAACTTGTCGACGGCATCACCCGTCTCACCGCCGAACAGTTCGGCCACCTTCACCAGCTCGCGCGGCAGCAGATGCACCGCGAGGTGGGTTGCCGTCCCTGCGATCGAGGTCGTGCGATTCTCCGTGGACAGCCCGACGAGAAACCTCGGCGGATCGATGCTCGCCTGCGTGGCGAAACCGACGAGGCATCCGCCGGACTCGCCGTCGGCCTGCACGGTGACAACAAACATCGGGTAGTCGAGCACGTCGACGAAATCGTCAAATGCGGTGTCTGGTTTCATCACCGGTCCTGGCCTCGGGTTTTGGGATACCAGAGTTGGGGTAGCCACTGCTCATTCTTGCAAACCGTCAACGGGCCCCGTCGATGGTCGATACCGGAAGAAGGCCGATGTCGGGAGAAAACGGACGGTGCCGTGAAGGTGCTGCTCAAGCCGTATGCGGAAGGACCGATGACGCTACCCCGAATGCAGCCCGGCCAACGCGACATTGCCGAGGCCAGAGACATCGTCGGTGCCGTGGCATCGGCGTTCTCACATCACGTCGTGGGCCAGGAGCACCTGCGTGAAACGATGCTCCTTGCGCTGCTCGGTGGTGGTCACCTGCTGATCGAGAGCGTGCCCGGTCTCGCCAAGACCACCGCGGCGCGTGTCCTGGCGGCGTCGGTGGGTGGCAGCTTCCGCCGCATTCAGTGCACGCCGGATCTGTTGCCCAGTGACATCATCGGCACGCAGATCTTCGAGGCCGACACCAACTCGTTCACCACCCAGCTTGGCCCGGTGCACGCCAACATCGTGTTGCTCGACGAGGTCAACCGCTCGAGCGCCAAGACGCAGAGCGCCATGCTCGAGGCGATGGAGGAACGTCAGACCACCATCGCCGGCGTCGAATACCCACTACCAGAGCCATTTCTCGTCATCGCCACCCAGAACCCCGTCGACCAGGAAGGCACCTATCCCCTGTCGGAGGCCCAGACAGACCGGTTCATGCTGAAGGAGCTCGTGCACTACCCGTCGATCACCGACGAGATCGAGATCATCGACCGCATGGACGCCGGGAGATACGACCGAGCCCGTCACCCGGCCCCGGTGGTATCACTCGACGATGTGCGCCGTGTGCAGGAGATCGTCCGCGCGGTCCACCTCGATCGCGCGCTCGTCGCGTACGCCAGCCGACTTGTCGACGTCACGCGCAGCCCCGCCCAACACCTACCGTCGCACCTCGCCCGACTGATCGAATACGGCGCGAGCCCCCGCGCGACCATCGCCTTCTGCCGGTCCGCACGCGCACTCGCCGTCATCCACGACCGCGGACACGTTGTGCCCGAGGATATTTCGATGCTCGCACACCGTGTACTGCGGCATCGACTGATTCTCGGCTTCGAGGCCGCGAGTGCTCGCATCACGCCTGACGCAGTGGTCGACGCGGTGCTGCAGACGGTCCCGGTGCCGTGAGGCCGACATGGGGAAACACCTCGACGCCGCGAAAATTCACATCGGCCGCGACCCGGGCAGTCTGCTGGAAGGCGGCCGCTACGCGCTGATTCACACCCGGAGCCTCGAGTTCGATGAACTCCGCCCCTACGTTCCGGGCGACGACGTCCGGGACATCGATTGGAAGGCGAGTTCGCGCTCCGGCCACACCCTGGTCAAGCAATTCGTGTCCGAGAAGCACCACAAGATCGTCGTGGTCGCCGACGCCGGCCGAAATGCGTCGGCGCTCGCGCCATCGGGAGAGCTCAAGAAGGACATCACCATGCACGTCATCGGCGCGATCGGGCTCATGACGTTGCGCCGATCCGACGAGATCGGCCTGGTCACGGGAGACCGCCGGGGTTGTATCGACACCCGGCTGCGCCGCGGCGAGACGCACATCGAGCGCATGCTGCACCACTACCTGCAGTTGACGGGCGAATCACCCGCCCGCAGCGACCTGCTGGTCCAACTCCGCTGGCTTGCCACGCATTACCGCCACCGGCTGCTGGTGTTCATCGTGTCCGACGAGCCCGAGATCAGTGACGCGTTGCGAGACGTGCTGCGCTCACTGACCGCCCGGCACGATGTGCTGTGGGCGTTGGTGACCGACATGCCACCCGTCGACTCCGGCACCGGCCGCAGCTACGACACCGCCGACGGACAGTTCCTCTTACCGCCGTCCACACTCGACCGCGCCGTCACCGAGGCGTACCGGCGATCGGAAGACAAACGGCGCCAGAGTCTTTCGGAGTTTCTGACCGTGTCCGGCGTACCACATGCACGCATCGGCTCCAGCGCTCACATCAAATCTGCGTTGACGGCCATGACGGGGGTCTACGCACGTGCCAGATGACGATCTGCTGCGCTACGTGATCGGCCCCGAGCCCTATTCGGGGTGGTGGCCGTGGGCCTCGGCCGCACTGATCCTCTGTGTAATCGCCTGGTACGCCTGGCTGTTCCTGGCGACGTCGGCGTCACGCCGGATCGGTGACGTCCGGTTGGTCCGCGTCGTACGGGACGAGCTGATCAAGCTGCGCGCGGTTCGGGACATTCGCGGCATCGCCCGGCGCCATCGGTCGGGCGACCTCTCGGCGCCGGCGGCCGGGGCGGCGCTGAGCCGGGAACTCCGCCGGTTCCTGCATGCGGCTACGGGGCTTCGGGTGCAGTACATGCACGTCGGTTCCATCGCGGCCGGCCCGGCGGGCGCCGCCGCACCGCTGCTGTCCGAACTCGTTGACGTGCAATTCAATCCATACTCGACCGTCGATGTCGACGAGGCCTGTGCAACGGCCGAAGGACTGGTCATGCGATGGAGTTGACCTGGCCGATTGCCGCGATCATCGGATGCGTCGCACTGGCGGCGTGTGTGGCATTCGCCGTGCTGTGGCCCCACCGCCACCGCCGCGGCGACGTGAGACCGCTCGCCAACACCGGCCGCCTGAGGCGGCTTCCCGAATATCGCCGGGCACAGCGCCGGAACACGATCTCGGTGTGGTCCGCTGTCGCGCTGCTCGCGGTGAGCTTCGGCGCCGCCCTCGTGTCCACGGCGCGACCGACCGGACTGCCGACGCTGGACCGCCGGTCCGAAGCCGCTGCGCCGCAAGACATCATGGTCTGTGTCGGCGCCCCGGTCTCTGACGCCCCCGTGACCGCGACGCTGCAGTACTTCGCTGATGCCGCCCGTGGGTTCAGCACGGAGCGGATCGGGCTGACGTCTGCCAATCGCCGTGTCGTCCCGTTGACTCGGGACTACCAGTACGTTGCCGCGGAGTTCACCGCCTATGGTCGTCAGATCAAGCGAAGCGACGCCAGACCTTTTGTCGCGCCGGTGCGTTACACCGGATACACCCCGAACATCGGCGACCTGCTCGCGCTGTGCATGACCGGCTTCCCGCCGGCCGCCAAGGACTCGGCAACGCGCCGGTCGCTCATCTACGTCGGGCCAGAGGCTTCCAGCGGCGGGGCCGGCCGGTTGTTCGACGGCGCCGCACTTCGGGACCTGGCTACCAGCAGCAAGATTCAGGTCAACGCACTCATCATCGGTGACGACGCGGGCACGGTTTCCGAGCTCGTGCACGACACCGGCGGCAGGTCACACCCGGCCACCGACATCGGAGCGTCGTTGCGTGACATCACCCGCCATCCGCCTCCGGCGAATCGGACGAACGTTGCCGCCAAACCGGTGGAGACACCGGATGCCGCACTCCTGGTGGCCTTGCTCGCAGCGGGCGGCGCCGCATGGTGGCGCCGCCGGAGCACCGAACACGCCGGATGGCGGACCTGGCGCTGGGCCGGATTCGGCATGGCCGCGCTGCTGCTGATTGCTGCGGCCACGCGCCCCACGATCGGCGCGACAGCGCCACCGCCCCAGACCGCAGGCGCGCTCGAGCCGAATGTCTTCCTGGTCCTCGACCGTTCGTCGAACATGGCGGCACCGGGTCCCGACGGCCGCTCACGCGCCGCCGAGGCGAGCGCCGACATCGCGCAACTGGTCGACCGCTATCCGACCGCCCGGTTCGCCGTACTCGGATTCGCTTCCGGCCCGGCACTGGAGTGGCCGCTGTCAGCCGATGCGTGGAGTCTGAAACCGGTCGTGACGACACCCGTCACGTATCAGACACCGGAACTGTCGCATGTCGACGCCGGCGCGGCCAGTACGGTGCTGCGCTATCAGCTGCTCAGCGCGGTCCAGCAATACCCCGACGCCAAGAACCTCGTCTACTACCTCGGCGCCGGAACATCGGAATCCGCCACTCCGCAAAGGGAATTCGACCTGCCGGAAGGTGTGGTCGCCGGCGGGGCGGTGATCGGGTACGGCGACGACGCGGCCCCCACGCTGCGGACCGTTGCCCAGCAGATCGGGGTGCCGTACGTGCAGCGGGGCGAGGCAGGGCTGCCGGACACGGCGCTCACCGACGTCGCCCGCCCCGTCCCACAGGCCGCCGGCTCCGCGTACAGCGGGACGGAACTCTATTGGGTGCTCTCGGGGCTCGCCGCCGCGCTGCTTCTCATCGAGCTGTTCATGACGTTGCGGGAAGCCGCCCGCACCCGACTGGACCGGGTACGGCTATGACAACCGACCGACGCAGGCTGCGTCGCCGACTGCTCCTGGGCTCGGCACCGATCGTCGCGGCTGTGCTGATCCTCGCCGCGAAGCTGGGATCCGTCGCTGTCGTCGGCGACTCGGCGGTCACCGACTATGCGAACCGCGATACCGCCGCGCTGTCCGACGACGTCGCAATCCTGCGTCAGTTCAACGTGATCGAGCCGAACCGGACGTCGTACGCCGGCGGGAGTCTCGCGGTGCTGCAGCACCGGCTCCACGATGCCGACCGCGAATTCAGCCGAGCACTGGCGCAGACCGCGGCCGACCAGTCGTGCCCGGTTCGCGTCAACCTCGAGCTGATTCGGGAAACCCTCGGCGACCAAGCCGCCGCAGCGGACGACCGCGACGCCGCCGTCCGGCAGTACGCCGCGGCCAGAGATGCCGTCACGCACGCACCCGCCACCTGTTTCGCGGGCAACACCGACGCCGATACGCAGCGTCGCCGGATCCGCGCCGAGGCACTGCCCCGGCTGGACGCCAAGCTCGCGGAGACCGGTCCGCCGCCGGCCGCGCCACCGCCATCGCCGCCTCCCGCGGCACCACCACCGCCGCCGCCACCCGCGGCCAGGGATGCCACGTCGACACTTCCGCCGCCCCTGCCGCCGCCTGACGGCGCCGACCCCTTGCAAGGGCTGCAGCAGATCTTGCGCGACGCCGCACGCTAATGGCGGCAGGTGTGCCTGCGGTGACGTCCGGGTATGCACCTTCGGTGAGTGACACCGCCCTGTTGATCATCGACATGTTCAACGACTACCGGCACGAGGACGGCGACGAACTCGCGGCGAACGTCGCCGACATTCTCGATCCGTTGCACCGGCTGCTGACGGCGGCCCGGGCACACGAAGGCGTGGACGTCGTGTACGTCAACGACAATCACGAAGACTTCAGCGTCGGCGGCGAAGGCATCGTCGACGCCGCGTTGTCCGGGCGCCACCCCGAGCTCGTGAAGCCGCTGGTGCCGGCGGACGGCAGCACCTTCCTGACCAAAGTGCGGCACAGCGTCTTCTATGCCACCGCGCTCGACTACCTGCTGCGGCAACGTGGCGTGACCACGCTGATCCTGACGGGGCAGGTCACCGAACAGTGCATTCTCTACAGCGCCCTCGACGGGTACCTGCGGCACTACGACGTCATCGTCCCACCGGACGCGGTCGCGCACATCGACCCGGAACTCGGCGACGCGGCCCTGAAGATGATGCAGCGCAACATGGCGGCCCAGATCGTCGAATCCACGCGGTGTCTGCCGTGACGCTTAGAGCGCGCGTGTACCGACGGTGACACCGGGTATGGGCTGTGTGTGAATACGACACCACCACCAACCCCCATGGACACCGTGGCCGAAGTGGCCGCTCGTCTGCGCGTGGATTCGATTCGATCCAGCACCAGCGCGGGCTCCGGTCATCCCACGTCGAGCATGTCGGCCGCGGATCTCGTCGCCGTCCTGATCAGCCGCCACCTGCGGTATGACTGGCGCGATCCGGCCGCCGTCACCAACGACCACCTCATCTTCTCGAAAGGTCACGCGTCGCCGCTGCTGTATTCGGCCTTCGCGGCCGTCGGTGCGATCACCGACGAAGAGTTGATCGACGGCTACCGCCGGTTCGGCCAACGCCTGCAAGGTCATCCGACACCGGTATTGCCGTGGGTGGACGTGGCGACCGGTTCACTCGGCCAGGGCCTGCCGGACGGCGTCGGACTCGCGCTGGCCGGGAAATACCTCGACGGCCTGCCCTACCGGGTCTGGGTACTGTGCGGTGACAGCGAGATGGCCGAAGGCTCCATGTGGGAAGCACTCGACAAATCGTCCTACTACAAGCTCGACAACCTGGTCGCCCTCATCGACGTGAACAGGCTGGGACAGCGGGGCCCGACGGACCTCGGCTGGGACGTCGCGGCCTACGAGCGGCGCTGTCAGGCTTTCGGCGCCCGGACAGTCGTCATCGACGGCCACGACCTCACCGCGATCGACGACGCGATGGCCGGCGTGGCCGCTCCGGATGCCGTGGACCGGCCGACGGTGATCATCGCCAAAACCATCAAGGGCAAAGGGTTTTCGGAGGTGGAGGACAGCCCGGACTGGCACGGCAAACCGTTGCCCGAAGACATGGCCGAACGGGCGATTGCGGAACTCGGTGGCCGGCGCCGACTGATCGTGCGCGGCCTCGAGCCACCGACGCCCGCGCCGGCAGAGGAATGGGACGCCGTCGAAGCCGTGGACCTCCCCGGTTACCAACTCGGTGCCGACATCGCCACCCGAAAGGCCTACGGCGATGCGCTGGTGTCGGTCGGCAGCCGCAACCGTCATGTGGTGGCACTCGACGGCGAGGTCGGAAATTCCACCCACGCGGGCGAATTCGCGCGAGCATTCCCCGACCGCTACTTCGAGATGTTCATCGCCGAACAGCAGATGGTGGCCGCGGCCACCGGCCTGAGCGTCCGCGGATACATCCCGTTCGCCTCCACGTTCGCCGCATTTCTGACGCGCGCCTACGACTTCATCCGAATGGGCGCGATCTCAGATGCGAACGTGAAACTTGTCGGTTCCCATGCGGGTGTCGAGATCGGGGCGGACGGCCCGTCGCAGATGGCACTCGAGGACCTGGCGATGATGCGCGCCGTCCACGATGCCGTCGTGCTGTACCCGAGCGATGCCACCAGCACGGCCGCCCTGGTGCAGTCGATGGCCGAGACCCCGGGAATCTGTTACCTGCGCACCACGCGCGGCGCCTATCCGGTGCTGTACGACGCCACCGAGGAGTTCCCGGTGGGCGGTGCCAAGCTCTTGCGCGCATCCGATCACGATGACGTCACCCTGATCGGCGCCGGCGTGACGGTGCACGAATGCCTCAGCGCCGCAGAGCAACTCGCGAGCGAGAACATCACCGCGCGGGTCATCGACTGCTACTCGATCAAGCCGATGGACACCGCCACCGTCGCCGCGGCTGTCGGCGCCACCGGTGGGCGCGTCGTCGTCGCCGAGGACCACCACCCCGAGGGCGGTCTCGGATCGGCGGTGCTCGACGCCCTCGTCGCGCACGATCGTGCCGATATTCGCCTCGCGCATCTGGCAGTCCGCGGGATGCCCGGGTCCGGCACAGCACGCGAGCTGCTTGCCTGGGCGGGCATCGACGCGGACCACATCCAGGAGGCCGCGACGATGTTGATCGCCAAGAGCGTGGTCGACAGCACGCCGCGCTGAAGATCGGACTTGCGACAATGGGACACATGGTCGAGCAGAGCCTGTGGATGCAGAAAGTCGAAGCCGATCCCGGCCACTCGCAGTGGTACATCGAACGCTTCCGGGCGCTCGCCCGCGCCGGTGAGGACCTCGTCGGCGAAGCCCGCCTGATCGACGCCATGGCATCACGCGGCGCGCGCATTCTCGACGCCGGCTGTGGCCCCGGCCGGATCGGCGGTTACCTCGCCGCGGCCGGGCACGACGTGGTCGGGGTGGATGTCGATCCCGCTCTCATCGCGGCCGCCGAACAGGATCACCCCGGGCCGCGCTGGCTGGTGGGCGACCTCGCCGAACTCGACCTGCCGGCCCGCGGTATTCCGGAGCCGTTCGACCTGATCGTGTCGGCCGGCAACGTCATGACGTTCGTCGCCCCCAGCACGCGCGTGCAGGTGCTCTCCCGACTCCGTGCCCACCTGGCCGACGACGGCCGCGTGGTGATCGGGTTCGGCGCCGGCCGCGACTACGAGTTCGGTCAGTTCTTCCAGGACGCCAGCCAAGCCGGCCTCACCCCGGATCTGCTGCTGTCCACCTGGGATCTGCGGGTCTTCACCGACAAATCCGACTTCCTGGTCGCGGTCCTCATCCCGATTGCGCCCCGGTAGCGTGGCACCGGTGAACTTCTCCCGCGTGTCCTCTTCCGTTGCCCTGACCGCCTGCGCCGCATCTCTCGCCGTCGCCCTCACCGCGTGTGGCTCCGACGAAAAGCCTGCGGCGGCGACCACGACTCAGGCACCGTTGGTGACCACCACCCCGAGCCCGGTGACCGCCCTGGACAACTCCACGACCGCAGCTGCGCGCACCTGCCCGACGGCAGAAGGACAGGGCGGATCGCCCGAGTGGACGCTCAACGGCGCCACCGGCAGCGTTGCCGTGACCGGATCCACCGATACCGCGGCCCCGGTCGTCACCGTCAAGGGCCCGTTCAGCGTGAACCAGACGCAGGTGCAGACGCTGAAGGCCGGCACCGGCCCCGTCGTCCCCGAAACCGCGACCGTCTCGGTCTGCTACGCGGGCTTCAATGGCCGGGACGGATCGAAGTTCGACAGCGCCTACGACCGCGGCGCGCCGGCCACCTTCTCGCTCCTGCGCGTGGTGCCCGGCTTCCAGAAGGCCATCGCCGGACAGAAGGTCGGCTCCACCGTCGCCGTCGCGATGACGTCGGCCGACGGCTACCCCGACGGCCAGCCGAGCGCGGGCATCGAGAAGGGTGACTCGCTCGTCTTCGCGATCAAGATCCTCGACGTGTCGAACTGACCGTCATGCTGCGGCGGTGCGGCGCACCTGTTATCAAGAACTTGGTTCATCGTTACCGCGAAACACCGTCGAGCAAAGGTGGCCCCGACCTCAACTGACGCCACAATGGAAGCGTTGGAGTGCCGCGCTGGGGAGGACAGCGCCGCATGTCAGTTGGTCGCCGCTGCCGCGACGGGAGGATATATGCGCAGCTCAGTCGGCACCGTCACCGTCGTCATGGTCGCGGTTCTGACCGCAGGATGTGGTAGCACCACGGGCACGGCCGTGCCCGTGACCACGCCGCCGATGGTGGCCCGGCCCCTGGTCGAACGGGAACTGGACGGTCTGCTGCTCAGCCCCGAACAGGTCAACGCGACCATGGGGTCTGCGGCCATGACGGTGCTCAGCGCCCAGGCCACCATGTCGGACAACAGCGCCACGATGGCGCCGCCCGAGTGCCTGGTCATCGACGGCGCCGCCGAAGCGGCGGTGTACGCCAACAGCGGCTTCTGGGCCGAGCGCGAGCAGAGCATGAACGACGGGGACAAGTTCACCCACTACCTGAAGCAGGCTGTCGTCCTGTTCCCGACGCAGGACAAGGCGCAGGAGTTCTTCAACGTGTCAGCGCAGCTGTGGCCGGCGTGCAAGCAGTACACGCACACGCAGAGTCAGTCGCAGTGGTCCGTCGGGCCGATCACCAACGCGCACGACACCCTCAGCGTCGTCTCGACAGAACAAGACGCGGCCGCACCCGGTTGGGCGTGCGGCCGCGCCTTGGCACACAAGAACAACGTCATCATCGACATCAACACGTGCAGTCCCGATCCGGCGGACACGGCGGTCCAGATTGCCAACCAGATCGGCACCAACGTCGCGGCACGATGGTGACGGCGGCGGCTACCCGCCGTTGGTGACGGGGTTCGACGTCAGCGGGATGAAGCCGTCGTTGATCCAGACGCCCCACCGGCCACCCCATGCCGAGGTCCACACGACGGGCTGACCGTCCCAGACCTCAGCCGGCTTCTTCGGGGCCCACGGCGGGACCTCCTCGCCCAGCCCGGGCGCCGGTGGCGGCGGCTGCGCGGCGGCCAGCGGCACACCGAAGCCGAGCGCGGCCGCGGCGAGCGACCCCGCGACGGCGGCGGCAGACAAGGTCTTCTTGATCGAGGTCATGCACATGCTCCCCTGCGTAGACTGCGATTACTTAGCGTATGTAATCACATTACGCCGTCGAGTCAGTGCGATGGGGTGGGCGCGAATCCGGCGGCCGGCGGCGGCGCGCCGGGCGCACCCGGCGCCGGCGTGGCCGGAGCGTCGTAGTACCCGGGCGGCGGCGGACCGTTCAGCGGGTAGTAGCCCGGAGGCAGCGCTGGTCCACCGGTCTTGGGTCCGGTGTCGACGATCGGGTTCGACGACGCCGGATCGGTCAGTGAGATGAACCCTGGTGGCAGTTTGGGCGCAGGGCCGGCACCCACCGGAGCCCCGGACCCGCCGTCCTCGGGCACCATGGTCAGCTCTGCCAGCGGATTTCCACTGTGGAACGTGTGCCAAAGGTCCCGGATGTAGCCGAATTGACCTGGTGTGTTCCCCGCACCGTACTGCGGGTTCTCGATCTCGGGGACCGTCGGAGCGCCGATCGGCGGCGCGGCCACCGGGCCGCCGGGACCGCTCGCAGGCTCCACGACCGGCTGGCCCGGAGGAGGTGTCGTCGGTGTGGCCGGGTCCGCCGCAGCCGGACCGGCCGCCGCGAGCGCACCGGCCAGCAGCATGCCGCCGACGATCACCGGCGGTCGAAAACGCTGTCGCTCGGTCTTCAAAATGCTCGTCTGTCCTTTCACCGGCGTCCGTAACGGGTCAGGCTATCGCGTGTACCGGCCCCCGTCATCTCGTTCGGGCCTGAAAAGCCCGGTACGCCGACCTGATTTCGTCGACCCGCGCCGCAGCGATCCCCCACGGTTTCTCGACGCCGACGCGCTCATCGAGGTCCCACAGCACGCAATTCTCACCGGGACCGGCGACCTTTTCCCAGGCGATGACCGTCCGCCGGAGTTGCTCGTGCATCGGCTCCGACACCGCACCGGCGGGTGCCCCGCCTTCCGGATGATGGTGCAGGAACTGGCCGTAGGCGGCGTCGCAGAACGCCGAATACCTTGCGGTGCACAGAATCAGGCCGTGCCAGGCCTCATCGACCGCGTGCGACGGCATACCGATCACCTGACCGTCGCGCATGGCCGCCCCGCAGCACCGCAACCACTGCCGCAGGCCCTCCGTCACGAGATCCCGTGGCTGCCAAGGGCACGTCTTGTACACCGCGTCCGGCAATTCGAGATCCGCCACCGCGGCGTTCATCTGGTCCAGCGGCCCCTGACGCGTGAATCGCACCCTGCAACTCTAGGTCGGGACTGTCGCCACCGTGGCCCGTCGCCGGGCTTCCCAGCGCCGCAGCGCCACCCGGCACGGCTCCTCGAGCAACGCGTAACTCACCGCGGCCACCGCGAAACCGAACGTCGTGGTCAGGACCATCACCACCGGCAGCGCGCCGGGGAACGTCGTCTGCCCGAGCATGGCGAGCACCATGTCCAATGCGGCGAGATGCCACAGGAACAGTCCGTACGACCACCGGCCGAGCGTCACCATCGGGGCACCGGCCAGCACACGATGCCGGCCGTCCGGGGCGTCCAGGACCAGCGGCGCCAGCAGCGCCCCGGCGATCACGGCGCCCAGCGCGGTCCGCACGATGAACTGTCCGAGGGTGGCGTGGTGGTGTGCCCCGGGCATCGCCAGCGGCGAAGCCGCGATCAGGAACGCGACGACCGCCACGAGCATCAGGATCGAACGCTGCCGCGCCAACCGGTGCAGCCAGCCGTACGGCCGGAACATCCACTCTGCCAACAACATCCCGACGGCGAACCACGACGCGTACGCCGGTAGCCAATTCAGCGGATTGGCCCCGTGATACGCCGGGATCGGTAGATATCCCCAGCCGAAACTGAGCAGCGCCACGCCCGTGATGACCGGGACCCGCAGTCGCAGCGACAGTTTCGCGACCAGGAGCGCCAGCAGGGGCACCACGAGATAGAAGGCCATCTCGACCGACAGGCTCCACATCTGGGTGAGCCCGGCGATCAGCGTCTTGGGAACGAAGACCTGGGTCAGCGTCAGGTTCGCGATCCACACCGTGCGGTCCGCGCTGCGGGCATCCGGCAGCAGGGTCAGCACCGTGACCACCGTCAGCAGGTACGCGGGCATGATGCGGATCAGCCGGGAGCGGTAGTACGGCGCCACCTCGGGTTCGGCCCGCAGCCCGTGCGCCGCGGCGGCGTGACCGCGCCACAGCAGAAAACCCGACAACGCGAAGAACACGGCGACCGACAGATCGAAGCGGGCCAGCAACCGGCCGACGACACCGTCGGTGTAGCCCGTCTGCAACGCCACGTGTGTGAGCACGACACCCAATGCCGCCGCCGCCCGCAGCCCCTCGACCGCAGGCAGGAACCCTCGGGTCCCGCTGACGGGCTCGGGGGCAGGGGCGGTCATGCGCCCAGTGTGCCCGAGAAGTGCGCTCAGCTACCGAAAAGCCCGGCATCGACGACCCGGATGACCGGTGCGCCGTCCTCGTCGGACGCGGCCAGGTCGACTTCCACGTCGATACCCCAGTCGTGATCGTGCGCCGGGTCGTCCAGGATCTGACGGACGCACCACACGCCGGGCGCCCGATCGAAGATCAACATGGCGGGCCCGCGGGCGTCGGCCCCCGTGCCGAGGTCGTCGTGCTCGGCGAAGTACTGCTCTCCCACCGCCTCCCAGCGCTGCGCCGTCCACCCCGATCCGGAATCCAAGGCCCCGAGTTCCGCCCAGCGGCGCCGGGCCCACAGCTCCACGCGCCGGAACAGCGCGTTGCGGACCATCGCGGTGAATGCCCGCTCGTTGCCGGTCAGCGGCCGCACCGGCGCCATCACGGCCACCTCGTCGACCTGATCGGCGCTCGTCAACTGCTCCCATTCGTCGAGCAGGCTCGAATCGACCTGGCGCACAAGCTCACCCAGCCACTCGACGATGTCGGTGAGCTCGTCGGTGCGGGCGGCCGCCGGCACGCCGGAACGCAGCGCCTTGAAGGCATCCGACAGGTAGCGCAGCACCGCGCCCTCGGTGCGGGTCAGGCCGTAGGCACTGACGTATTCCTTGAACGTCAGTCCCTGCTCCCACATCTCGCGGACGGCGGACTTCGGCGCCGGGTGCCCGTCCGCCGCCCACGGGTTGCTCCGGCAATACACCTCGAAGCAGTGCGTCAGCAGATCGTGGAGCGGACGCGGGTAGGTGATGTCGTCGAGCAGTTCGATGCGTTCGTCGTACTCGATGCCCTCGGCCTTCATCGCCGCGACGGCCTCGCCCCGGGCCTTCTTCAATTGCGCCGCAAGGATCTGGCGCGGGTCCTCGAGCGTCGCCTCGATCACCGAAACCACATCGCGCGCAAAGGTATCCGACTCCGGGTCGAGCAGCTCGACGGCCGCGAGCGCGAACGTCGACAGCGGCTGGTTGAGGGCGAAATCCGGCGGCAAGTCGACCGTGAGGCGGTACCGGCGCCCATCCGGTTCCGGTTCGGCCAGGCGTTCCAGCACCCCGGCCTGCAGCAGCGAACGAGCAATACCGACCGCCTCGCGGATGTGCCGCAGCTGCCGTTTCCGTGGTTCGTGGTTCTCGCTGAGCAACCGGCGCATGGCCAGGCAGGGATCACCGGGACGGTCGACGACGTCGAGGATCATCGCCGTCGACACCCGCATGTTGCTCGTGAGCGCCTCGGGTGCGGCCTCGACGAGCCGCTTCATGGTGTTCTCACCCCACGGCACCATGCCCTCGGGAGCTTTGCGGCGCACCAGCTTCCGCCGCTTCTTCGGATCGTCGGCGACCTTGGCGAACTGCTTGAGGTTCTCCACCTCGTGCTCGGGAGCCTGCACGACGACGGTGCCCGCGGTGTCATAGCCGGCCCGTCCGGCGCGGCCGGCGATCTGGTGGAACTCGCGGGCGTTGAGCAGCCGGGTACGGGTGCCGTCGTACTTCGACAGCGCCGAGAAGACGACGGTGCGGATCGGCACGTTGATGCCCACGCCGAGAGTGTCGGTGCCGCAGATGACCTTCAGCAGCCCGGCCTGGGCGAGCTGTTCCACCAGGCGCCGGTACTTGGGCAGCATGCCGGCGTGGTGCACGCCGATGCCGTGGCGAACCAGCCGCGACAGCGTCGAGCCGAACGCCGTCGTGAAGCGAAAGCCGCCGATGTGGTCGGCGATGGCGGCCTTCTCCTCCTTGGTGCTCACGTTGACGCTCATCAGCGCCTGCGCCCGCTCGAGCGCGGCGGCCTGGGTGAAATGCACGACGTAGATCGGCGACTGCTTGGTCTGCAGCAGGTCGGCGATGGTCTCGTGCATGGCGGTCGTCGCGTAGCTGTAGAACAGCGGCACCGGGCGTTCGGCGCCGGCGACCAGTGCCGTCGGCCGGCCGGTGCGCCGGGTGAGGTCCTCGCGCAGCACGGTCACGTCGCCGAGCGTCGCCGACATCAACAGGAACTGCGCCTTGGGCAATTCGAGCAGCGGCACCTGCCACGCCCAGCCGCGGTCGGGGTCGCCGTAGAAATGGAACTCGTCCATCACCACCAGCCCGATGTCCGCCTCGGCGCCTTCCCGCAGCGCGATGTTCGCGAGGATCTCGGCGGTGCACGCGATGATCGGCGCCCTTGCGTTCACCGCCGCGTCGCCCGTGAGCATGCCCACATTCGCGGCGCCGAAGACGTCACACAATGCGAAGAACTTCTCGCTGACCAACGCCTTGATCGGCGCGGTGTAGTAACTGCGGCGGTTCGCGGCGAGGGCGAAATACACCGCACCCGTGGCCACCAGCGACTTGCCGGAACCGGTCGGCGTCGCCAGCACGACGTTGGCGCCGCTGACCAGTTCGATCAGGGCCTCCTCCTGCGCGGGGTACAGCGCGGTCCCCGACGCCTCGGCCCACTCGGCGAACGATGCCAGCAGTTCGTCGGGGTCAGCGCCCGCCGCGCGCAGCGCGGACAGGTCGGCGGGGTCGTCCAAGAGGGATATGCGGGGTGCCATCGTGGACACCAGCCTGCCCGATCACCGGACGCGCGTCTGCGGCGGGCAGGCTGCGCGCAGGCAAGATGGCTCGTGTGACGTGGTTGATCCCCGACGCGCTCATCGTGGCGCTGTCCCCCATGGCGGTCCTGCCGCCGGTGCTGCTCCTGCTGTACTCGGACCGGCCCCGCAGCACCGGCCTGACCTACCTGTGCGGGTGGCTCGCCGGGATGGCGGCCGTCATCAGCGCGGTGGTGCTGGTGTCGCCCGTCGGTCGGTCGCACGCCGCCGCGACCAGTTCCCGGTTGCAGCTCGGCATCGGCATCGTGCTGATCGTGCTCGGTGTCGTCACGTGGCTGCGGCGCGCGCACTACGCGCAGGCGACGGGCTGGCTCACGCGGCTGCAGTCCGCGTCGCCAGTGGTCACGGGTGTCACCGGGCTGGTCTTCGCCGTCGCGAACCCGAAGTTCATCCTGGCGTGCGTCGCCGGCGGCGTGGCCATCGACGCCCTGCTGACCGCGCCCGCCGAAAAGGCCGGTGCCATCGGCTTTTTCGTCGTACTGGCCGGATCCACGACTGCCGCGCCGATCCTCGCGCACCTCGTCGCCTCGCGGTACGCCGACAAGGGCCTGGAGCGGATGCGCCACTGGGTACAGGAACACACCGCCGCGATCACCGCCGTGACGCTCACGGCCGTCGGCTCGCTCCTGGTCGTGGTGGCGTCATTGTGAGATACCTGATGGCCGCGGTACTGCTGGTGGGGCTCACGATGGTCTCCACCGCCGCCGCCGATCAGGTCGCCCGGCTGCGGCCCGTCGTGCTCGAACAGTTCGACCACGACACCGTCGCCTTCACCGAGGGCATGTTCGTCGACGGCGCGACGCTGTACGAGAGCACGGGCCTCGAAGGAAAATCCGAACTGCGTGAGCTCGACGCCGGCACGGGCCAGCTGCGTCGCGCGGTCCCGCTGCCGCCGGCGTATTTCGGCGAGGGCATCGCCGACGCCGGCGCGCATCTGTGGCAGCTGACGTACGAGAACGGCGTCGCCATCGAGTGGGACAAGGCCACGCTGACGATGCTGCGCGAGGTGCCGCTCGACGGTCAGGGCTGGGGCCTGTGCCGCGCGGGCGACCGGCTGATCCGCAGTGACGGGTCCCCGGTTCTGCGCATCCATCGTCTCGGCGACATGCGCGAAACCGGCACCCTGGCGGTGACCTACAACGGAATTCAGGTGTCGGGGCTCAACAGCCTCGACTGCGTCGGGAACCGGGTCTGGGCCAACGTGTTCCCCACCGACCAGATCATCGAGATCGACGCCACCACGGGCGTCGTCACCGCCGTGGCATACGCCACCGGCCTGCGCGACGCCGCCTGGCAGGGCGACATCGGGGTGCTCAACGGCATCGCGCATCTCGGCGGGGCGAGCGGCAACGGGCAGTTCCTGGTCACGGGCAAGTACTGGCCGGCGGTCTACCGGGTGCGGTTCGAACCGGCGACACCGGCGGAAATTCAGGTGCGCTGACGGCTGCCGGGTGTGACGATCAGCGCCATGCCGAGTTCACTGATCGAGGTCCGACGTCAGTACAGCCAGTCCGACGAGGTCGCCATCATCGATGCCGTCCACGCTGCACTGGTCGCCGCGTTCCAGATCCCGGTCGGCGACAAGCACGTCCGGCTCCTGGTCCATGAGCCGCACCGGTTTTCGCATGCGCCGCATCTCGCGCATCCCGAGCGGTACACCTTGGTGACCGTCGACTGTTTCGCCGGGCGGTCGGTGGACGCCAAGCGTGCGCTGTACCGCGAGATCACGGGCCGCCTTGCCGCCTTCGACATACCGGCCGACCACATCACGATCCTGCTCCGCGAGAGCGCGCTCGAGAACTGGGGTATCCGCGGCGGACAGGCCGCCTGCGACGTCGCCCTCGGGTTCGATGTGAATGTCTGATCGCGTATTCACGGCAGCCCCGCGGCGATAGGCTCGGAGAGCTCATCGGAAACCAGCTCAGCAAGGAGCAGTCCATGACTCTCGAAGCAGTTGCGACGTCGTTCGAGCAGAACGTCGCCGACGTGCAGGAGTATTTCGACAGCCCCCGTTTCGACGGCATCACGCGGCTCTACACCGCGCGGCAGGTCGTCGAACAGCGCGGCACCATCCCGTCCGACTATCCGGTGGCCCGGCAGGCCGCCGAAGCGTTCTATCCGCGGCTGCGCGAACTGTTCGCGCAGAAGAAGAGCATCACGACGTTCGGGCCGTACTCCCCCGGCCAGGCGGTGGTGATGAAGCGGATCGGCATCGAAGGCATCTACCTCGGTGGCTGGGCCACCTCGGCCAAGGGCTCCATCAGTGAGGACCCCGGGCCCGACCTGGCCAGCTACCCGCTGAGCCAGGTGCCCGACGAGGCCGCCGGGCTGGTGCGTGCCCTGCTGACCGCGGACCGCAACCAGCAGTACCTGCGCCTGCAGATGACCGAGGAACAGCGCGCGGCCACGCCCGCGATCGACTATCGGCCGTTCATCATCGCCGACGCCGATACCGGTCACGGCGGAGATGCCCACGTGCGCAACCTGATTCGCCGTTTTGTCGAGTCGGGCGTCCCCGGCTACCACATCGAGGATCAGCGGCCGGGCACCAAGAAGTGCGGTCACCAGGGTGGCAAGGTGCTCGTGCCCTCGGATGAACAGCTCAAGCGCCTCAACACCGCGCGCTTCCAGCTGGACATGATGGGTGTGCCGGGAATCATCGTGGCGCGCACCGACGCCGAGGCCGCCAACCTCATCGACAGCGCGGCCGATGAGCGCGACCAGCCGTTCCTGCTGGGCGCCACCAATCTCAACATCCCGTCGTACAAGTCCTGTTTCCTGGCGATGGTGCGCCGCTTCCACGACAAGGGTGTCACCGACCTGCGCGGGCACCTGCTCTACGCGTTGCCCGAAGGCCAGTACGCGTCGGCCGACGCATGGCTGGACAGTCACGGCATCGCGGGCCTCGTCGACGAGGCGGCCGCCGCCTGGGACCAGAACTCCGGGCAGTCCGTCGACTCGGCGTTCGACAAGGTCGAGTCGAAGTTCGTCGAGGCGTGGCAGGCGGATTCGGGCCTGAACACCTACTGCGAGGCCGTGGCCGAAGTGCTGCAGTTCCGGGCCAAGGAGGGTGAGGCCACCACGGTCAGCCCCGAGGAGTGGCGCAAGTTCGCGGCCCGCGCGTCGCTGTATGCGGCTCGGGAGAAGGCCCGCGAACTGGGCGCCGACGTGGCGTGGGACTGCGAGCTCGCCAAGACCCCCGAGGGCTACTACCAGGTGCGCGGCGGCATCCCGTACGCGATCGCGAAATCCCTTGCGGCCGCGCCGTTCGCGGACATCCTGTGGATGGAGACGAAAACCGCGGACCTGGCCGACGCCCGAGAATTCGCGGAAGCCATCCACGCCGAATTCCCCGACCAGATGCTGGCGTACAACCTGTCGCCGTCGTTCAACTGGGACACCACCGGCATGACCGACGACGAGATGCGGGCGTTCCCAGAGGAACTCGGCAAGATGGGCTTCGTCTTCAACTTCATCACCTACGGCGGCCACCAGGTGGACGGTGTGGCGTGCGAGGAGTTCGCGACGTCCCTGCGACAGGAGGGCATGCTGGCACTCGCCCGGCTGCAACGCAAGATGCGGCTCGTCGAATCTCCTTACCGCACACCGCAGACGCTCGTCGGCGGGCCGCGCAGCGATGCCGCGCTGGCCGCGTCGTCGGGCCGCACCGCGACCACCAAGGCAATGGGTGCCGGCTCCACGCAACACCAGCACCTGGTCCAGACCGAGGTGCCCAAGAAGCTGCTCGAAGAGTGGCTGGCCATGTGGAGCGATCACTACCAGATCGGAGAGAAGCTGCACGTGCAACTGCGGCCCCGCCGCGCCGGTTCCGACGTCCTGGATCTGGGCATCTACGGCAGCGGCGACGAGCCCTTGGCCAACGTCGTCGTCGACCCGATCAAGGACCGCTACGGCCGCAACATCCTCACGGTGCGCGACCAGAACACCTTCGCCGAGAAGCTGCGGCAGAAGCGCCTGATGGATCTGATCCACGTCTGGCTGATCCACCGCTTCAAGTCGGAGATCGTCTACTACGTGACGCCGACCGAGGACAACATCTATCAGACCGAGAAGATGAAGTCGCACGGCCTGTTCAGCAACGTCTACCAGGAGGTCGGCGAGATCATCGTCGCCGATGTGAACAAGGCGCGGATCGACGAACTGCTGGCACCGGACCGCGAGGCCCTGGGCCGCTTGATCCGCAAGGAGGACTAGACGGTCAGGTCGCCACGGTTCACGCCTGAGCCGTGGCGACCGCCGGTTCCTCTTCTGCCGCACCGAAGATCGCGATCGCGACCGCCCCGGCGACCGCGGTGGCGAAAGCGACCCCGACCAGCCACCCGAGTCCCGGCTTGGCCACATCGCCCAACAGCAGGACGCCGACCACGCCGGGAATCACCGTCTCCCCCATGACGAGCGCGGCGGCCACACCGTTCACCGAACCGATCTGCAGTGCGACGGTGAACAGATAGAAGCCACCGCCGCCGGCGACCACGACCGCCCACGCCGCCGGGTCGGAGATCAGCACGTCCAAACGGAACGGGTCGAGCCCGTGGACGATCCGGACCGCCACCGCCATGGCGCCGTACAGCACGCCGGCGATCAGCCCGGCCGGGACCGCCGCCTTCTTGCCGAGCACCTGGACGAGTACCACCCCGAAGACGAAGATCAGCACCGCGGCCGCCAGCACGCTCCAGTGCATGTGCCGGCCCGGCACCTCGGTGCCGAGTTCACCGGCGCTGAAGCCCAGGATGCACAGTGCCACAAGGACTACCGCGATCGCAGCCCAGTCCCGCGCGCGCAGCCGCACTCCGAGCACCAGCACACTCAGGACGGCGGTCACCGCGAGATTGGCGCTCATGATGGTCTGCGACAGGAACAGTGGGATCAGCCGCGCCGACACCAGGCTGCCGAGAAATCCCAGCCCATCCAGCAGCATGCCGGCGAGGAACAGGGGCGTCAGGATCGCCGTCACGGTCGAGCGCAACGTCGGACCGGTTTCGGCAGCCTCGCCGTCTCGACGTGCGGCACGGGACTGCAGGACCGACGCGGTGCCATAACTGAAACAGGCGACCAGCGCCGCGAGGACGCCGATCAGCATTGCGCGGCTCTGGCTCGGGTGACCCGACGATTGACGGACATCGGCCAATTGTAGGGAGCGCGAACTGACCGGCCCGCCCGCACGAGGTCCGGGGCGTACTCCCCTTGCCCAAATCGAGACCCACTACATACGTCGGGCACAGCTGATCCACAACCTGGCGGCGTTGCATGGGCAAGCCGGAGCTCGATGGCTTCCGCCGACAACCGAGAACGGAGACGATTCCCGATGAAACCACCGAAAATGATTGCGGGCCTGGCGGTCGCGGGCTGCCTGACCGCCGGCGCGCTCGCGCTGGGCACCGGTGTCGCCAGCGCCGACTGGGGTCCGCCGCCGCCGCCGCCCGGCCCCGGCTGGGGACCTCCGCCACCGGACCACCACTGGGGACCTCCGCCGCCACCGGCTTGGGGCCCGCCGCCGCCACCGGCATGGGGCCCGCCACCACCACCTGGAAACCCACCGGGCACCTGGAACGGCGGCTGGGAACCGGACGGCGGAGTGTGCCTGTTCGGCGCCTGCATCTAGGCGGTGCAGTCGGCCGCGGAAACCGAAAGCCACCACCTAAGGCGAGCACAGGCCATACATAGGTTGACTAACGATAATGGCTACAGACCGAGAAACAGCGAGCGCCGCAACGTTGTTGCAGCAATCGATTGAGTCGAGGAGTGGAGTAGATCATGAAATCGATAAAACTCATTGCTGGTTTGGCTCTCGCCAGCGGCGTTGCCGCCGGAGCCGTCGGACTGGGCGCGGGTACCGCGAGTGCGGATACCGGCATGGCCCCGGTACCGGCGCGCTGGGGTCACGGCCCAGGCTGGAACGGTCCGGGACCCGGACCCGGCTGGGGTCCGCCGCCGCCGCCCGCTTGGGGCTGGAACCCGCCGGGCACCTGGAACGGCGGCTGGGAGCCTGACGGCGGATTCTGCATCTTCGGCGCCTGCATCTAGCTCAGTCCGATTGCGGACGCGGCGCGGGCAGCTCCAGCAGGAGCCTCGCGCCGCCGAGCGGACTCTGCGTCAAAGACGCTGTGCCACCGTGCAGTTCGGCCTGCTGAGCCACCAATGCCAGACCGAGACCCGAACCCGAATGTGACGCGGTGGATCCTCGCGCGAAGCGATGGAACACCGCGTCACGCTCGTGTTCCGGTACGCCGGTGCCATTGTCGTCGATGGCGATCTGCACCCCGTCGTGCGAGCTGACGGCGGACAACTGCACCCGCGTCGCGCCACCGTGCTTGACGGCGTTGGCGATTGCGTTGTCGACGACCAGCCGCAGCCCGACGGGCAGCCCCAACATCAGCACCGTCGGGGACGGCACGAGAGCGACGTTGAGGTCGGGGTACACCCGCACCGCGTCGTGGGCGGCGCGGTCGAGCAGCTCGGTGATGTCGACGGGCACCAGATCGTCAGCCGTTGTGAGTTCGCCTTGCGCGAGCCGTTCCAGCGCCGTCAGCGTCGCCTCGATGCGGCTCTGCGTGCGCATGACGTCGCCGATCACCTCGGCGCGCTGCTCCGCCCCGAGGTCCAGCGTGGACAGCACCTCGAGGTTGGTGCGCATAGCGGTCAGCGGTGTGCGCAATTCGTGCGATGCCACCGAGGCGAAGTCGCGGGCCGATTCCAGCGCGGCCTTGGTGCGCTCCTGCTCCTCGCCGATGCGGGCCAGCATGCCCTCGACCGCCTCGGCGATCTCCACGGCCTCCGAGACGCCCCGCACGTGGACCTCTTCCGGCTTCGACTGGGAATTGATCTGCCGGGCCTGCTGGGCGAGCTTGCGGAACGGGTTGATCATCACGAACCACATCGAGCCGCCGACCACGAACGTGCCGACGATGATGCCGCTGCAGATGGCCAGAATGCGGATGTGCAGGTTGCGAATCTGCCGCTGTGCCTCCGCCAGCGGTGCGCCGAGCGCGATCGACGCCGAACCCGTGGTGACGGTGCGGACCCGGTACTCGACGCCATTGATCGTGGTGGTGGCATACCCGGCCTCGAACTGCGGCAGCACGATCTCCGGCGGCATCGAGACCGTGGCGGCGCCGATGCGGACGGTCTGGACCAGTGAACCCTCGGACTGCGGCGTGCCGGTGGGGTTCTGCCGGGCGATGCTCAGGAGGGTATTGACGTCGGGCAGGCTGCTCAGCGAGTCCAGCCGCCGATCGAGCTGGCTGTACTGGTCGTTGGTGACACCGATCCACACCCAGGTTCCGATGATCAGCACCGTCGCGACCACCGACAACGCGGCGACGACGACGATGGCTCGCAACGACAAAGCCGGTATCGGTAATCGCAGCTGCACCAAGTCATCATGCCCGATGCAGAAAAGCGGACGGGGCGCGTGCCCCTGGCACACGCCCCGTCCGTCGAAGAGCTGGTACTACTTGGCGGCGGCCAGCGCTGCGTCGTAGTCCGGTTCCTGGGCGATCTCGGGCACCAGTTCGGTGTACGCGACGTTGCCGTCGGCGCCGATCACCACGATGGCGCGGGCAAGCAGGCCGGCCATGGGGCCGTCGGCGATCGTCACGCCGTAGTCCTCACCGAAGCTGTCGCGGAACGCCGACGCGGTGGTGACGTTCTCGATGCCCTCGGCACCGCAGAAGCGCTTCTGCGCGAACGGCAGGTCCTTGGACACGTTCACGACGGTGGCGCCGTCGGCCGCCGCCCGCTCGTTGAAGGTCCGCACGCTGGTGGCACACACCGGGGTGTCGACCGACGGAAAGATGTTGAACACCACGGACTTACCGCTGAACTGGTCGTTGGTCACCGGACCCAGGTCGGCTCCGGTCAGGGCGAATGCCGGGGCCGCGGACCCGACAGCGGGCAGCTCGCCGACGGTGTTGATGGGGTTTCCACGCAGGGTTATCTGTGCCATACCCGACAGTCTGTCAAGACTGCGTCACGCCCGCAGCGCTGGGGTGCTGCTGCGGGCACTACGCCTCGGATCGCAGTCAATATCTGGCTGAGATCCGCGGCGTAGACGGTTATCCACAGCCGAGCAACCCGGGGTCTGGTGGAGGCCCGCACACTGCAGCCAAGATCGACGACGTGGACGACAAGGGCCGAGCCGCCGACGCCGAGATCGCCGAGGTTCTCGGCCGTCAGGCAGGTGTCATTTCGCGGCGGCAGGTGCTCGATGCCGGCCGGCACGACCCCTACATCCGGCGCATGCTCCGGCGCAACGAATGGGCTCGCATCCACGACGGCGTGTACATCGACCACACCGGATCGCCGAGCTGGCAGCAACGGGCCTGGGCCGCAGTGCTTTACGCCGCGCCCGCGGTGCTCTGTCTGGAGTCAGCCATGCAGCACGAAGGCCCGGTGATCCACGTCGCGGTTGAGCGGAACCGGACCGCGCTGGTCGAGCCCGACGGAGTGCGCATCCATCATGTTGCCCACTTGGACCAGCGGGCGCTGTGGCACCTGGGACCACCGCGGCTGCGCTATGAGGAGGCGGCACTGGATGTCGCATGCCGGGCCGCAGAATTCGAGGCGATCGCTGTCTTGGCGGACGCCTGCCAGTCCCGACGGACCACCGCACCGCGACTGATGGCAGTACTCGAGAGTCGACGGCGGGTACCTCGCCGACGTTGGCTGCGGGCGATTCTGCTCGACATCTCAGAAGGCACGTGTTCGGTCCTCGAACAGCGCTACCTCGATCGCGTGGAGCGAGCGCACGGGTTACCCCGAGGCAGTCGTCAGAACAGGTCTGCGTCGTCGTCTGGTGTTCGCTACCGCGACGTCGAGTACGGGAAACGGCTGGTGATAGAGCTCGACGGCCGGCTGTTCCACGACTCGGCGACCGCCCGGAACACTGACATCGAACGCGATCTGGATGCCGCGGTCGATGGCCGGTGGACAGTCCGACTCAGTTATCAGCAGGTATTCGAACGGCCATGTCAGACGGCAACGAAGATTGCACAGATTCTGCGACGGCGTGGGATCCCCGTGAGTGGTCGTCCGTGCGGACCAGGATGCAGATATCCCGCCGCCGATATCGCCGCTTGACCCGAATCCCTGTGCTTACGCCTCGAATCGCAGTCAATATCTGGCTGAGATCCGAGGCGCTAAGAGGTGGTCGCGGCTACTGCCACTCGATGATGCGGCTCAGGTACGGGTCCATGCCATTGGTGCGCACCGGGCCCACTGTCACCGAGGGCTCGGTGCCCTCGATCATCTGGCCGTTGCCGACGAACAGCGCGACGCTCTGCGAGCCGGCCGGCCCGTAGAACAGCAGGTCGCCCGGCAGGGCCTGGTCCGCGGTGATCTTGCGGCCGACCTTGTACTGCTCGCCCGACGACCGCGGCAGCTTGATGCCGACGCCGGCGAACGCGTACTGGACCAGACCGGAGGCGTCGAAGCCCGGCGTGGTCGGCGCCGGGGTGAGGGCGCCCGCGGTCGGCGACGGGCCGAACAGACCCGACAGGCCCGGGATGATCGCGTTGGTCTGCGGCGCTGCCGCCGGCTGCGCGACACCCATCGGCTGCAGGCCGACCTGAGGCGCCGGCTGGGCCACCGGAGCGGCCGCGGTCGTGACGCTGGCCGGCGGCAGGCTGGGGCCGTTGGCGTTACCGCCGCCGTAGACGAACGGCACCCCGCGCTGCGACAGCGCGCGCTGAATGACGAAGTCGATGGCCTGCCGGTGGGTGCCGCCGGTCCAGGTGCTGTCGGCCGACGCGAGGGGCGCCGACACCAGCGGAGCTGCCACCGCCATGGGCGCCGCCAGCAGTGCCCCGCTCGCCACCGTCACAATGATCCGCCGCATCTCGGCCACCTCTCGTCGTGCGCCACCGGCACACGACGCTGCGTGGTCTACGCAGGGGTCGTGACCCCGGTGGTCCCTCTCGCCACAAATTTCACTAACGTCACTTTTACCCCACGCGCGGGTCTTATCCCACATAAATGCAGGTCAGCGCGCGATCTTTATCGAAAATGTGATCGAAAGGTGATCCAGGGCGGCCAAATTCGGCGCTGCCGGTGACCCGCACCACTCCCAGTCGAAGGCGCCGGGCCGCACCTCTAGGCTTGCGCCATGGCAGCGATTCTCACGGTGAATCTGGCGGTCCCTCGACCCAGCCCCGACAAGGATCAGCTGAGCACCGGAATCGACAAGCGCCCGACGTCCGAGCCGGTACCGGTCCGCGCCCCCGGCCCCATGCACGGCGGCCTCGGCAGCGGTCTGGTCGGCGACACCATCGGCGACCAACAGTTCCACGGCGGTGACGACCAGGCGGTGTACGCCTATGCCCGCGAAGACCTCGATGACTGGCAGGTGCGCCTCGACCGCGAGCTGGCCAACGGCTCGTTTGGCGAGAACCTCACGACCGCGGGGCTCGAGGTGAACAATGCCCTCATCGGCGAGCGCTGGCAGATCGGCGACGGCGGTCCGCTCCTGGAAGTGAGCCGGCCCCGCATCCCGTGCCGCACCTTTGCCGAGTGGCTCGAAATCCGTGGCTGGGTCAAGACTTTCACCACGCAGGCCGTGCCCGGCGCCTACCTGCGGGTCGTGACTCCCGGAGTGCTCCGTGCCGGGGCATCGATCACGGTGATCTCCCGCCCGGCGCACGACGTCACCGTCGCGATGGTGTTCCGCGCCCTGACCCTCGAACCGGACCTGCTACCGCGGTTGCTTCCGGCCGACGCGTTGCCCGAGGCCATCAAGGACCGGGTCCACCAGCGGGCGAACCAGCACTAGTCACGCAGCACGGCAGCCGCCGCGAGTCCGGCGATGACCTGCAGCGCCACGATGACGGCGGCCACGGCCGCCCACCCGGCGGTGTCGAAGGCGATACCGCCGACCCATCCGATGACACTCGACCCGGCGTAGTACGCCAGGTTGTACAGCGAGCCGGCCTGCGCTTTGCCCACCGTGGCCAACTGGCCGGTCCAGCCCGAGGCCGTGGCGTGCGCGCCGAAGAACCCGGCGGTGGCGACCAGCAGACCGGCGAGGACCGCGAAGACGTTGTGGCTCAAGGTGATCACCACACCGATCCCCATCACCGCGACACTGCCCAGCAGGACCGGGCGCCGGCCGTACCGGCTGGCCGCGGCGCCGGCCCACGCCGACGCCCAGGTGCCCGCCAGGTAGGCCACGAACACCAGGCTGACGACGGTCTGCGGCAAGCTGAACGGCGCTGCGCTCAGCCGGAAGCCGAGGAAGTTGTACATCGCGACGAACCCGCCCATGAGCAGGAAGCCCTGCAGGTAGAGCACCAGTTGCCTGGGGTTGCGTAGGTTGGCGGCGAGCCGGTGCGCCAGAGAGCCCTCGGTTTCCTCGTCGGCCGGGACGAAGCCCTGAGGTTCGGGAGCCAGCCGCATGAAGCCGACAGCTGCTGCGCTGCAGAGCAATCCGACGACGAACATGGCCCACCGCCAGTCGGTGAACTCGGCCACCGGAGCGGCCACCAGGCGGCCGAGCAGACCGCCGATGGTGGTGCCGGCCACGTAGGTGCCCGCGGCCCGGGCGGCGTGGCCGGCCTCGATCTCCTCGGTCAGGTAGGCCACCGCGATGGCAGGCACTCCCCCGAGCGCCAACCCTTCGGCGAATCGTCCGGCCAGCAGCAGCTGGAATGTCGGCGCGAACGGCACCAGCAGCGCCAAACCCGTTGCCACACAGACCGAGTAGGACATTGCGCGCACCCGGCCGATGCGGTCGGCGAGCGTCGACCAGCCGATGACACCGAGCGCCAGACCGATCGTCGACGCCGACACCATGAGCGCGGAAGCCGCCGCGCCGGTATTCAGGCTGCGCGCGATCAGCGGCAACACCGCCTGCGGCGAGTACAGCTGCGCGAACGTCGCCACGCCTGCGCAGAACAGCGCACCGAGCAGTCTGCGGTACTCCGTGGAACCGCGCACATGGCCGGTCCAGACGGGCGCATCAACAGTCACGAACGCAGGCTAGGAACGCCCGAGTTCATGTGTCCAATACATTAGTTTGGGTAAATTCATGCGTTTCGTGCATCAGATGCCGTCGTGCTCACCAGCTCGGCGAATCGTGCTGCGGCAGGGGATAATTCGCGACCCTTGACCCACGCCATGCCGATCTCGCGCTTGACCCGGGTATCGGACAATGGGATGTAGATCACCGCCGGATCACCGCGACCGGGCCGCGGCACGGGTACCACGGCGACGCCGAATCCCGCCGCGACCAAGCCTTCCATCGTCGGAATCTCCATGGCTTCGAACGCGATCTCGGGCGTGATGCCGCTCTCGGCCCACACCTGATCCGTCAGCTGACGCAGCCCGAAATCCGCCCCGAGTGCGATGAAGGTCTCGTCGGCCACCTCGCTCAGGCGCACGCGGACACGGCCCACCAATCGGTGGTCGGCGGGCACCGCCAGGCACAACCGTTCGACGTACAGCACGCGCCAGATGCACGGGACCTGCGTCGGCCGCGGCGACGTGATCGCGACGTCGGCCTGCCCGGTACGCAGCCGTTCCGCGATGTCGTGCGCCGCACCCTGGAACAGCTCGAAGCGCACCGCCGGGGCCAGCGCCCGGAACTGCCGAAGCACCTCCGGCACAAACCAATTCGCGGCCGAATGCAGAAAAGCCAACCGGACCAGTCCGCTGTCCGGATCCAGCAGTGCCGCGATGCGGCTCTGCGCCGCATCAATTTCCGCAATGCCGCGGCGGGCGTGTTCGAGCATGATCTGCCCGTACCCGTTCAGCCGGAGCCGGCGACCGGTGCGGTCGAAAAGCGGTGTGCCGACCTGGTTTTCCAGTCGGGCCAGGGCCCGGGACAGGGTCGGCTGTGCGACGCCCAACTCTGCGGCGGCATCGGTGACATGCTCGGCCTCAGCCAGGACGACGAACCAGCGGAGTTCGTCGAGGAGCACGAAAAGCACAGTACCCCGTGAGCCCGAAGGCCCACGGGGTACTGAGTCAGGTTCTGACTAGATGTCGAACCGGTCGGCGTTCATCACCTTGGTCCACGCCGCGACGAAGTCCTTGACGAACTTCTCCTTGGCGTCGTCCTCGGCGTACACCTCGGCCAGCGCCCGCAGCTGCGAGTTCGAGCCGAACAGCAGGTCGACGCGGCTGGCGGTCCACTTCGGCGCGCCGCTGGCGCGGTCGGTGCCGACGTAGGTGCCGTCGTCGTCCGACGACGGGGCCCACTTGGTGGACATGTCGAGCAGGTTGACGAAGAAGTCCGTCGTCAACGCCCCCGGCTTGTCGGTGAACACGCCGAGCTTGGTGCCGCCGTAGTTCACATCCAGGACCCGCAGACCGCCGATCAGCACCGTCAGCTCCGGACCGGACAGACCGAGGAGGTTGGCCTTGTCGATGATCCGGTACTCGGGCAGCAGCGGATCGCCCTTGCCGACGTGGTTGCGGAACCCGTCGGACAGCGTCTCCAGCCAGGCGAACGACTCCTCATCGGTGCTGTCCTGGGTGGCATCGCCGCGGCCCGAGGTGAACGGCACCGCGACATCGAAACCGGCGTCCTTGATTGCCTTTTCGAGGCCGACGACACCGCCGAGGACAACGAGGTCGGCGAACGACGCCGCCACACCGGCCGAGGCCTGGATCTCCTCGAGCTTCGCAATCACCGGCCGCAGTTCGTCGGGCTCATTGGCCTCCCAGCCCACCTGCGGCTGCAGCCGGATCCGGCCGCCGTTGGCCCCACCGCGCAAGTCGCTGGAGCGGAACGACGAGGCCGCCTTCCACGCCGTCGAAACCAATTGCTGCACCGTCAGACCCGAGCCGGCGATGGCGGCCTTGAGGGTGGCGACATCGGCATCCGAGAGCGGGGTGCCGGCCGGAATGACGTCCTGCCAGATCCACGTCTGCTTGGGCACCAGCGGCCCGAGGTAGCGGTTGACCGGGCCCAGGTCACGGTGCAGGAGCTTGAACCACGCCTTGGCGTATTCCTCGGCGAGCTCCTCCGGGTGATCCAGCCAGCGGCGGGTGATCTCGCCGTAGACCGGATCGAACCGCATCGACAGGTCGGTGGTCAGCATCGACGGGTGGGTCTTCCCGGTGCCCTGTGCCATCGGCACCGAGTTGGCCCAGCCGCCGTCCTTGGGCTTCCACTGGTTGGCGCCCTGCGGACTCTTGGTCAGCTCCCATTCGTTGCCGTAGAGGATCTCCAGGAACGAGTTGTCCCACTTGGTCGGGGTGTGGGTCCACGTGACCTCGAGGCCGCTACTGACGGTCTCGTTGCCGACGCCGGGGTTGGCCCAGCCGAGGCCCAGCTGCTCGAGCGGGGCGGCCTCGGGCTCCACGCCGTTCTCGATGTCGGTGGCGCCGTGGGCCTTACCGAAGGTGTGGCCACCGACGATCAGGGCCGCGGTCTCGACATCGTTCATCGCCATGCGGCCGAAGGTCTCGCGGATGTCGATGGCGGCGGCCAGGTAATCCGGATTGCCTTCGGGGCCTTCAGGATTGACGTAGATCAGACCCATGTGGCTGGCTGCGAGCGGATTCTCCAGCTTGGTGCGGTCACCCTTGCCGCCGGCGTAGCGGTCCTGCGACCCCAGCCACTCGTGCTCGGCGCCCCAGTAGACGTCCTCCTCGGGCTCCCAGTAGTCGGGACGGCCGAAGGCGAAGCCGGCGGTCTTGAAGCCCATGTGCTCCATGGCGCGGTTGCCGGCGTAGACGATCAGGTCGGACCACGAGATCTTCTTGCCGTACTTCTTCTTCAGCGGCCACAGCAGGCGGCGCGCCTTGTCCAGACTGACGTTGTCGGGCCAGCTGTTGAGCGGGGCGAAACGCTGCATGCCGCGTCCGCCGCCGCCGCGACCGTCCTGCACGCGGTAGGTACCCGCGGCGTGCCACGACATCCGGATGAAAAACGGCCCGTAGTGGCCGAAGTCCGCGGGCCACCAGTCCTGCGAGTTGGTCAGCAGCTCGTCGAAATCGCGCTCGAAGGCCTCGAAGTCGAGGGTCTGCACGGCTTCGCGGTAGTCGAAGCCCTCATCGAGCGGATTGATCGCCGGGGGTTCTTCTGCAAAATCTTGAGGTTGACGGCGTTGGGCCACCAGTCCCGGTTGCTACCTCCCTCGACAGGCGGCTTGATGCGCATCGGGCAACCGCTTTCGGCGGGCTCGGTCTGTGCTTCTCCGATCGGAGGGTGAGTTTCCTCAGGCACTGCACTTCCTTTCGAGGGTGGTGAATTGTGCTGCGATCACGGATGTGATCGTGAAGTTGTGGCTGCCGCGCAGTCGGGGCACATGCCCCAATAGATGACCTCGGCCTCGTCGACGACGAAACCGTCGAGCACGCCGTGAGTGTCCGACGGGGTCAGGCAGGGCGCTTCCCCGGTGGCACAGTCGATGTCGGCGATGGCGCCGCACGAACGGCACACGACGTGGTGATGGTTGTCGCCCACGCGGGTCTCGTACCGGGCCACCGAACCCGAGGGCTGGATCCGGCGGATCAGCCCGGCGGTGGTCAGTGCGGCCAGTACGTCGTAGACCGCCTGGCGGGAGACGTCGGGCAGGATCGCGCGGACCGCGTCGAAGACGCTTTCGGTGTCGGCATGCGGACGTCCCGCCACCACCTCCAGGACCGCGAGGCGGGGCCGTGTCACACGGAGATCTGCGGAACGCAGCTGCTCCGTGTAGTCGGTCGTCACGTGTTCACTTCTACGCGCTTTTTTGGACTGAGTCAAGACTTGGGAGTGATGCGTGTCACGCGAATTTGCGGCGGGAAACCGGCGACGACGCCATTGGCAGAGGTCAAAGCCGTTGTTCCGCAGACACTTTAGGCGACCCGGCGCGCCCGCGCAGGAAAATCGCCCGAACCGGCGAATCGCGGCCGTCAGTTCGCCGCGGGCTGCAGCATCTGAGGCTGAGCGTATGCACAGAGTTTGCCGACGGCCGCCTAAACCGTGTCGCGCGATTGTTAATCTGCTGCATATGCAACGCAGCGTGACAGGCCCTCCGGTTCGCCGGCCGGCTGACGCGGGAGACCTCGGGTAGCCGCATGACCGCTGCCGGACAAAATCACTATTACTGGCTCACCTCACTGCTCGCTGTCCGCGGCCTGCAGACCAGGACCTGTCGGGTGATCGCCGCACTCAACGCGGTGCTCGGGATGGTTCCCGTCGTGCTGATGCTCAGCCCCGCGGGTCCGCACGGCCCGGCGCGCCAGGCGATCGCCGTCGCGGTGGGGGTCTTCGCGCTCGGCGTCGGCGCCGTCTGGCTGCGCCATTCCTGGCCCTCGCAGCAGTTCTCGGCGATCTCGGTGACCCTCGGCGCGATCCCGATGAGCGCGGCCTGCCTGATCATGACCGATCCGATGCTCGGGCTGCTGGCGACCAGCGCGTTCATCTTCTCCAGCGGCTATGTGGCCTTCCTGCACCGCCCCAGCGTGCTGGCCGGCCCCTGGCTCCTCGGTGGGCTCACGCTGGGATACCTCGGAATCCGGGTCGCGTCGCACGACCCCGCGTTGGCGGCGTGCGCCGTCCTGATCATCGCGCTGCTCAACGTCTTCGTGTTCTTCACGTGCCGCGTCGCGATCGGGCTCAGCTCGACGGACATCCACCACAGCGAGATCGAACCACTGACCGGGCTGCTCAACACCGACGGCTTGTACTCACGCGCCGCGAACCTGCTCGCCGCCCGCAACCGGCAGGACGACCGTCACATGGTGCTCGCCGTCGTCAGCATCGACAGCTTTCCGCTGCTGTCGTCGATGTCCGGCCAACGGCGCGCCAACCGGGCCCGCATCGACGTCAGCCAGGCGCTGCGGGAGACGGTGCGCCGCAACGCCATCGCCGCGCACATCTCCGACAGCGACTTCATCGTCGCGGACACCTTCACCAGCCCCGATGCGTCACCGCTGATCGACCGCGTGCAGGGCGCCATGAAGTCCACACCGTCCCGCGTGACGGCGAGCATTGGCGTGGTCTGCACGCCGCTGGCTCCGCTTACGGTGCACCCGCCCGAGATCGTCATCGACGCGCTGCTGGCCGCCGCCGAGGAGGCGATGGAACGCGCCCGCGAGGACGGCGGCAACGACGTCCGCTACGACGTGCGGGACGACCTGCCGATCAACGAGTAGGCAGTTCGGCCCGGATCCGCGGTGCGATGAGGCCCGCCAGGTAATCGTGCCCGGCGTCGGTCGGGTGGACGCCGTCGGGCGCGATCAGGTCCGGACGGTCGACGAACCACCGCTCGGCGATCGGGTCGATGAACGTCGCGCCGGCCATCCCGGCCTGCATGCCGAGTATGTCGCGGATCTGCAGCACCCCCGGCGGTACGTCGGCCGTCGGCCAAGGCGGCCCGATCACCAGCAGCTTGGCGCCGGGTGCCGTCGCCCGCGCCTGGGCGAAAGCGTCGTACGCCATGCCCGACAGCTGCACGAGGTCGGCGCCCTGGTCATTGCGGGAGCCAAAGAACACCACCAGCGCGTCGTCCGGACGCACTGCACGCCGGGTGAGGTCCAGGAAGATGCTGCCGTGATCGCCGCGCACGACGTATCCGGCCCGGCCCTCGGCGGCGACGTCGGCGGTGATCGGAACGCCCCACGCCTCCAGATTGCGGCCGGCCTGCGCCGGCCAGCTGTGCGGGCCCTGGCCGCCGAAGTTGGTGCCGTTGGTGTACGAATCGCTGATCACCGCGACGCGGTCGGGCATCCCCGGGCGCACATTCCGGTACGCGTGTGCCGGACCGGGCGCACTCACCACGGACACCGCACACAGCGCAGCGGTCAGCAACAAGGTGGTCAGATGGCGCACTGGTCTCCCATGATCACTCGGTGGTAGGACGGATTCCGGTCAGCCCGCCCGCTCGGCGCGCTTTTCGTCGTCGTCAGATATCGCCTGCAGCTTGCGTTGCGTTACAACGGCTTTCGAGCCGTCCGCCGGACCGACCATGCGGCGCATCCAGTGCCGCGCCGGCTCTTCGACGTAGTGGAACAGCACGACCGCACCGGCGAACGAGCCGGCCAGCAGCGCCAGCACGATGAACTTGGTGCTCCAGCTCGGCAACATCTCGATGCGGTACTGCGCCGCGGCCCAGTTCCAGCCCTGGTGCACGAGCTCGTGGACCATGTACAGGCCGAACGACACCTTGCCGCCGTAGACCATCACGCGGGTCGACAACAGTGCGGGCAGAGTTCCGGTGCCGACCGACAGGGCCACCACCAGCGGCAGGAAGAAGACGTCGACAAGGCCGAAGTCGTCGCGGATGGTCGGGATCGGATGCGCGTCGAACCAGTACACGAGGCCCACGATGAGGGCCAGCAGCACCACCGACAGCACCCCGGCGATCGTGCGGCCCCGATCGGTCAGGTTCAGCTTTCGAACGGCGGCACACGCCAGAGCACCTGCGGTGAACTGCAGGATGATGCGCGGCAGCCAGCTCCACGGCGTGTAGAACTCGCCCGTGGCGGCCAGGAACAGCAGCGGCGGCAGCGTGACGGCGAAGGCCAGCCACAGCAGCGTGCGCGCCCGGCTCGCCCGGGCCACCCGGAACAGCACGATGACCAACAACCCGAACAACAGGTAGGCGAGCCATTCGGCGCTGATCGACCAGGCCGGGCCGTCCCAGCTGGAGTTGTCGAAGTACGGCACCACCCACAGCTGAACCAGGAACAGCTGACGCAGGTAGTTGGGGCCGGTGAGGGTGGCCGCCTCCGGCGACGGGAAGTCGCCGACGTTGAGCGTGAAGATGATCCAGGCCACGGCAAGATGCATGGTGACCAGATAGACGGGCCAGACCCGGGCCAGGCGGAGCCACAGGAAATGCAGCGTCGCCCGTGTCGACCAGGCCGGCCCCATGCGCTCGAGGTAGTTCCAGGTGAGGACGAACCCGCTGAGGATGAAGAACAGATCGACGCCCTGCGCGCCGCAGTCGAGTATCGGGGCCAGAGCGTCGCTCAGGGGCGGTGACGCCTGCTTCAACAGCGGACGGAAATGGAACAGCACCACCCACACTGCGGCGACGATGCGCAGGCCGGACAGTGCCTTGATTTCACCGCTCGGCACAACACTCATGACGGGAAAAGGGTAACAGCGGCGAACACCCGGGTCCCGATGGGAAACCTGTGACTTTTCTTGGATGACACTCCCGAGCGCGTGATACCCGGCCGATTTTCTTTTCCCAAGAATGGCGTGTCCGTGCAGTAACTCTGCTCACAGAAATCCAATGAGGAGCGCCCGAGGCTGGAATATTCGGCCGCTCAGGAGCATTCTGTAGACATGCTAATTAGGCGGAAATTCACGACATCGGCGGTCGCCGCGGTGGCCGCCACAGCAGCGATAGTTGCCGCTCCGGCCGCAGCGATGACCCTCACCGGGAGCATCGGCGCGGACCGGACCGTGGTTGCCGACAACGGCTACGGCGGGCCCGATGGCCAGGGCGGCGGCGGTGGCTGCGGCGACGGTGCGAACTGGCGCGGCTGCGGCGGTTGGAACCCCGTCACCGGCGGCTTCGGACACGGTTGCTTCAACGGCATCTGTGGCGGCTGGGACGGCACCCAGGGCTGGGGCGGATAACGACGCATTTGCTCGCACCGCGAGATGATTGCGTTTTCCCTATTCACGGTGCTGAATAGGAATTTGCTCTCGGCGCCGCTGGGGCTTCCCACGCAGTAATTGCATTTACTTCACCCGGGAAATCCCTAAGCTCGCGGCCATGGATCTCCCGAGCCCGCGACCCGACGCGCCACATCTGGCCGACGTGGTGCCGGCCGTGCTGGCCGCGATGGGTGTGGCCGATGCGCAACTCGACGGCGTGCACCGGCCCATCGACCTGCCCGGCAGTGTTCGCGGCGCGTGCGTCCTGCTGATCGACGGTCTCGGTGCGCAACTCCTCGACACCTACGCCGACGACGCTCCGGTGTTGGCGGGACTGCGTGGACGGAACCTGCGCGTCGGGTATCCGTCGACCACCAGCGCGGGTCTGGCGGCGGTGGGAACCGGCCGGCGCTCCGGCGAACACGGCATGGTCGGTTACTCGTTCCGGATTCCCGACCACGGCGTGGTGAACGCGCTGCGCTGGACGCCGCACCCCTTCGGCGCCGATCTGCGCGACGTGCTGGTGCCCGAGGACGTGCAGCCCCTGCCGACCACGTTCGGTCAGGCCACCGCCGCCGGCGTGGCGGTGAGCGTCATCTCGGGCGCCGAGTTCACCAATTCGGGGCTGACCCGCGCGGTGCTCCGCGGCGGGCAGTACGTCGGGGTGCATCGGCTCGGCGACCTCGCCGCCCGCGTGCAGCAGGCCGTCGCCGACGGCGGCTTCTGCTACGGCTACCACGCCGATCTCGACATGCTCGGCCATCTGTACGGCGCCGGGTCGACGGCATGGCGGATGCAGTTGCGGCAGGTGGACCGGCTCGTCGAATCGATCGTCGAGGCCCTGCCGGCCGGCGGGCTGCTGGCGGTCGTCGCCGACCACGGCATGGTCAACCTCGACGAAGCCGACGTCGTCGACATCGATGCGCGTCCCGAGCTGCTGGACGGCGTCGTCGCCGTCGCCGGGGAGGCCCGGGCGCGGCACGTCTATGTCGCGGCGGGAGCAGCCGATGCGGTCGCCGACGCGTGGCGAGAAACGTTGGGCGCCAAGGCCTGGGTGCGCACCAAGGAGCAGGCCATCGCCGAGGGCTGGTTCGGCGCGCGGGTCGGTGACGCGGCGCGCAGCCGCATCGGCGATGTCGTGGCAGCGGCCCGGGACAACGCCGGACTGGTACGTCGGACGGTCGAGCCTCTGGAATCTGCCCTCATCGGGCAGCACGGATCGTGGACAGATGCCGAGCAGCTGGTGCCGCTGCTCATCGCTTCCGGTTAACCGGGACTATTCGGGCTTCAGGTGTGCGTCGTCGGCGAAAACGAGGGTGCCGCTGTCCAGCAGGACAGCCCAGCGGCGCGCCGCGTCGACAATATGGTCTTCACCGACATCGACCGAATAGCCCGCATGATCGCCGTAGTCCTCCACGATCACACCACGCACGTCTTTGGCGTCGCCACGGTTGACGCGAACCCGCATGTCAACGGCGAACTTGGCGTTCCTACCCATAACCACCCCAGCATTTCTGGTAATCACCGCAGGTACGGAACCTCGGCCCACCGACCTCTGCCCCGACGTCAGTAGGTACCGAACTTTAGGCCACCGCGACCACAGCGGCAAAGCAAACACCCCTGATTGACAGGTAGATGGTACGCGTCGTACCAACCGGCGTCGGCTACCGTCTTCGCCGTGATCGTGCTGCTGCCGCCCTCGGAGACCAAGCGCCCAGGTGGCGACGGACCGCCGCTGCGGCTCGGCGCGCTCAGTGTGCCGGAACTCACGCCGCTGCGCACGGCACTGCTCGACGAGCTCGTCGCGCTCGCAGCCAACCCGGAAGCCAGCCGCAAGGCCCTCGCCATCTCCGCGTCGCAGGACTCCGAGATCCAGCGGAACGCGGAACTGCGCAGCGCCCCGACGATGCCAGCCATCGACCGCTACACCGGGGTGCTGTACGACGCCCTGGACATCGGCTCGCTGCGCGGCGCCACCGCAACCCGGGCCCGCGCGCGGCTGGCCGTCGGATCGGCGCTGTTCGGGCTGCTGCGCGCCGACGACCCGATTCCGGCCTACCGGCTGTCGGCATCGTCGAAGCTGCCCGCCGGCGGGACCCTGGCCAGCCGCTGGAAGCCGGTCCTGGAACCCGTGCTGGCGCAGCTACAGCAACAGGAGCTCATCGTCGATCTGCGGTCCGGCTCATACGAGGCGCTCGGCAAGATTCCCGGTGCGGTGACCGTCGACGTCTACACCGAACATCCCGACGGGCGGCGCACCGTCGTCAGTCACTTCAACAAGGCCCACAAGGGCCGGTTGGCCCGGGCGCTCGCCGGCAGCCGCGCCGAACCGGGCGACGCCGCCGCCGTCGCCGCCGTCGCCCGCCGTGCCGGGATGCGCGTCGAACGCGACGGGTCGCAGTTGACGGTGGTGGTCACGGCGTGACGCCGGCGGTCTGCGATAATGGTTCCTGAGGGGAGTATTCCTTCGCCGCAGTGTCGTCATCACGTTGTCCAATGTCGGGCAGCCGGTGCTGTGGGCCGCTACGGCGGTGGTAGAGACCTCGGTCGTTTACTGACGCCCGGAGGCACCCTCATATGAATGTTTCGACGCTGGAATGGTCCATCACCCTCGGGGTGACGATCGCCGTACTTCTCTTCGACGTGGTGGTGATCGGCCGCCGCCCGCATGAACCGACCACCCGCGAAACCGCCGGATATCTGGCGCTGTACATCGGCCTCGCGATCGCGTTCGGCATCTGGGTGTGGCAGTTCCACGGCGGTCAATACGGTGTCGAGTACTTCGCGGGCTGGCTCACCGAGTACAGCCTCTCGATCGACAACCTGTTCATCTTCCTGATCATCATGGCCAGCTTCAAAGTGCCGCGAATCCTGCAGCAGGAGGTGCTGCTGATCGGCATCATCCTGGCGCTGATCTTCCGTGGCATCTTCATTGCCCTTGGCGCCGTTGCCATTTCGAAGTTCTCGTGGATCTTCTACCTGTTCGGCGCGTTCCTGGTGTACACCGCGATCAAGCTGGCCCGCGACACCGAGCACGACGACGACGCCGAGAACTCGATGGTGCGGTTCGCCCGCAAGTACCTCAAGGCCTCGGACCAGTGGGACGGCAGCAAGCTGCACACCTTGGTGAACGGCAAGCGGGTCCTGACCCCGATGATCCTGGTCATCATCGCGCTCGGGACCACTGACCTGTTGTTCGCGCTCGACTCGATTCCGGCGATCTACGGCCTGACGCAGGAGCCGTACCTGGTGTTCACCGCCAACGTGTTCGCGCTGATGGGTCTGCGCCAGCTGTACTTCCTGCTCGGCGACATGCTCAAGCGGCTGGTCTACCTGTCGCAGGGCCTGGCCTTCATCCTCGCGTTCATCGGCGTGAAGCTGGTCCTGCACGCACTGCACGAGAACACGCTGCCGTTCATCAACGGCGGTGAGCCCGTGCACGTACCGCAGATTCCCACGCTGCTGTCGCTGGCGGTCATCATCGTCACGCTCGTCGTGACGACGGTGGCGAGCCTGTGGAAGACCCGCGCCGACAGCAAGGCCGTCGCCGGCTGACCAAATCAACCGGTCACGGTTGCCAGATCGCTTGCGCGCCAGCAGGATGCCCTGGTGACCGATCTCGTGGACGATGCCGTCGGGCAAGCGCAACTGGTGGCCGGCGGGGCGGTGAGCAGCGCCGAGCTGCTGGAGGCCGCGATCGCCCGGCTCGAATCGGCGCGCGCGCTCAACGCCGTGGTCACCGATCTGTTCGACCGCGGCCGTGAACAGGCCCGCCGGCTCGATGAGTCCGGCGTGCTGCGCACCGGCACCGCCGGACCGCTGGCCGGGGTGCCGTTCCTGCTCAAGGACCTCGGGGCGTCGCTGGCCGGCGCCCCGGAGGCCATGGGGTCACGGGCGCTGCGCAGCCATGTCGCCGACCAGACCGCCTGGATCGTGCATCGGTATCTGGACGCCGGGCTGGTGATCTTCGGCAAGACCAACACCCCGGAGTGGGGCAACCACTGCACCACCGAACCGTCCCTGTTCGGGCCGACTGTCAATCCGTGGTCACCGGAGGTCACCCCAGGCGGATCGAGCGGAGGGTCCGCCGCCGCCGTCGCGGCCGGCATCGTGCCCGCCGCCTCTGGTGGCGACGGCACCGGCTCGATCCGGGTGCCGGCATCATGCTGCGGCGTCGTCGGCCTCAAACCGCGCCGCGCCCGCACCTCGTTCGCGCCCAGCGCCGGGCACGGGCTGGAGGGGCTGGTCAACGAGCACGCTCTCACCCGCACCGTCCGCGACAGCGCGGCGCTGCTCGATGCCGTCACCGGTAGTGCGCCGGGCGATCCGTACTCTGCGCCCCGGCCCGCCCAGCCGTTCCTCGACGCCATCGCGCAGACCCCGGCGGCGCAACGCATCGCGATCGCCGTGGATTCGCCGTTCCCGGGGCCGGGCACCGACCCGCAGGTCGCCGCCGCTGTCGAGGCCACCGGCACGCTGCTGGCGGGCCTGGGCCACAACGTCGAACCGTCGGCGCCGAGCATCGATCCAGACGCTGTCGCCGACGCCGTCGCGGTGCTGCACCGGGTCAGCAACGTCCAACTGCATGAGCTGGCCGCGGCGCACCTGGGCCGCCCGCCACGCGAAGACGAATTCGAACCGAGCACCTGGATGATGATCCGCGAGGGATTCGCCACCACCGGTCTGGCCTACGCCGAAGCCATCGCGGCCGTCCACGACCAGACCCGGCGGTTCGCCGCCGGCATGGCCGGCCACGATGTCCTGCTCGTGCCGACCCTGTTGTCGGGACCGCCGCCGTACGGCCTGCTCGATCAGCCCCGAGCCAGCACCCGGGAATTCTTCGACGTCGAATTCGCCACCACCGGCTGGACGTCACTGGCCAACGTGACGGGCTGGGCCGCCATTTCCCTGCCGCTGGGCCGCACCGCGGACGGACTGCCGATCGGCGTCCAGCTGATGGCGCCGGACGAGACCATCTTGCTGCAACTGGCCCGGCAGCTGGAACAAGCCGCGCCCTGGGCGGACCGCTACCCGCGCCTCTGAGCCCGCAAACTGCGGCGTGCAACAATTCGGCCATGGTCATGTCGATCGATCGCCCGAAGCTGGAAGGCAACATCGCCGTCGGCGAGGACCGCCAGATCGGTTTCGCCGAGTTCGGGAACCCGCAGGGGCGCGCCGTGTTCTGGCTGCACGGGACGCCCGGCGCGCGCCGGCAGATCCCGACCGAGGCCCGCAGCTTCGCCTCCCGCAACAATATCCGGCTGATCGGCATCGACCGTCCCGGCATCGGTTCCTCGACGCCGTACCAGTACGAGAACGTGCTCGGGTTCACCGAGGATCTGCGGACCATCGCCGACACCCTCGGCATCAACCGGTTCGCGGTGATCGGCCTGTCCGGCGGTGGCCCGTACACGCTGGCCACCGCGGCCGCCATGCCCGACCGGGTGGTGATGGCCGCGGTGCTCGGCGGCGTCGCTCCGCTGATCGGCGAGGACGGCATCAGCAGCGGCCTGATGGAGCTGGCCAAGATCGTGCGGCCGATCCTCGAGGTCGCCGACACCCCCATCCGCTGGGTGGCGGGGTCGCTCATCAAGGTGATCGCGCCCTTCGGCTCCCCCGCCCTGGACCTGTACGCGCGCATCTCCCCCGACGGCGACCGCAACCTGCTGAGCCGCCCCGAGTTCAAGGCGATGTTCCTCGACGACCTGCTCAACGGCAGCCGCAAGCAGCTGGCCGCGCCGTTCGCCGACATCGTGGTGTTCGCCCGCGACTGGGGCTTCCGACTCGAGGACATCAAGGTGCCGGTGCGCTGGTGGCACGGCGACGCCGACCACATCGTGCCCTACGCCCACGGTGAGCACGCGGTCGCGCGCATCGCCGACGCCGAGATGTTCACGCTGCCGGGCGAGAGCCATCTGGCGGGTCTCGGTGTGCCCGAGGAGATCCTGACCAAGATTCTCGAGGTCTGGGACGCCGACCTGGCGGACCAGTAACGCCGGTCAGACCGTCACAGGCTGGCCGCTGAGGACGCGGCGCAGCATGTGCATGGCGACGGTCGTCGACCGCTCGCGGATGTCGGCCCGGTTGCCGGGCAGGTGGATCGTGCGCGTGTGGGTCGCACCGTCGGCCAGCCCGACACTGAAACATACTGTGCCGACCGGCTTTTCGTCGCTGCCGCCGCCGGGTCCGGCGATGCCGGTGATGCCCACGGCGACGTCGGCGCCGAACCGCTGCAGCGCGCCGGCCGCCATGGCCTCGGCCACCGGTTCGGATACCGCACCGTGGGCCGCGATCAGCGCGGGATCGACGCCGAGCAGGTCGGCCTTGGCTTCGTTCGAGTACGACACCACGCCACCGGCCAGGTAGGCCGAGGAGCCGGGCCGGTCGGCCAGGCGCGCCGCCAGCAGACCCGCCGTGCACGACTCGGCCGTCGCGATGGTGCGGCCCGAAAGGAGTTGCGCCACTTGATCATCGACCAGTGCGCCGTCCTCGGAGAAGACATCGTGCGGATGACGCTCACGCAGCAACGCGGCCAGTTGCCGGTAGCTGTCGGCGGCATCGGGTTCGTAGCGGGTGACGATCTCCAACTCGCCGCGACGCAGACACGTCGTGATCTCCAGCCCCGCGAAGCCGGGCACCAGGGTCTCGGCCTCCCGCAGGGTCTCGGCCAGCCCGGACTCGGGTAGCCCGAACATCCGGATGGTCTCCTGGCGGTAGACGGTGCGGCCGGCGATCGCATGTTGTGCCGTCGCCGTCTCGATGGCGCGGCTCCACATCGGCCGTAGCTCGCGGGGCGGTCCGGGGAGCACGATCACCGTCGGTGCGCCGCCGCCGCGGGTGACCACGACACCCGGTGCCGTGCCGACGGGGTCGAGGATCTCGACGCCGTCACCCGCCGGCACCAGTGCCTGTTTACGGTTGGCCGCCCGCACCGCCTCGAAATCGGCGCCCGGGAACCGGCCCATGAAGGACCGCAGGATCTCGGCGATGCGCTCCTCGAGCGCTTCGTCCAGCACCAGCTCGCGGCCACAGAACTTCGACACCACGGCGACGGTCATGTCGTCGGCCGTCGGCCCGAGCCCGCCACTGGTGACGATCAGGTCGACACCTTGTGCGGCAAGGAAATTCAGTTGCGCTTCGATGTCCTCGGGCCGGTCACCGCAGATGGTGATGTGGGCCAGCTCGACGCCGAGTTCGAGCAGCCGGTCGGCCAGCCACGGCCCGTTGAGGTCCTGGACCCGGCCGGTGAGAACTTCGGTCCCGGTCACCACGATGCCCGCACGCACGCCCATGGCGATCAGGGTACGGCGCTGCGGGCCGGGTCAGACCGCCAGCCAGGCGCGCACGGTGTCGAGCTCGCGCGTGTACTGCTCCATGATGTCGTCCTGGAACCGCGTGCCGCCGCTGATCGCGTCGTCACCGCGCCAGATCACGCGGACCCGGGACGCGCCACGCAGGTAGACGTCGACGCGGTCGTCCGTGTGCCGCTGCCACCCGCTTGCGGCGGTGCGCTCGGCCAGTGCGGAGCGTTCGTCAGCCATGTGTTTCTCCTTCACGTCGACTCACCATCATGTCCTATGCGCCCGGTCTCGGGACCCGCGGTACCGCGTCGGGCGCCGCGGGCCGGACGTCGGGCTCGGCCAGACCGGGGTCGGCCACCGAGGCCCGCGCGGCCGCCTCCGCCGAGTCCTGCGGCGGACGGCTGCCGGTCACCGGGACCGTCACGGGCGGCGTGTTGTAGCCGCCGACCCGGACCCAGCCCGCGTTCACGCCCGGTTTCGGCACCAGCCCCCGGACGTGCGCGGTCTCCCCCGGGTACACGGTGACGTAGTTGTCGCTGTACTCGATGGGCAGGATTTCGTCGGCGTCGGGAGCGGTGGTCAGCTCGGCCCGCTCGAAGAACGCGACCTGCTTGGTCGGGTTGCGCAGCGTGATGTCGACGACCTGCTGGCCGTCCCCGTTCACCGTGCCGGCGGCGCTGACCTCCAGGCGGGCCTTCGTCATGTAGTTCAGCGGCGTCATGTCGGCCCACGCGGTCTGGTGCAGCTCGAAGGCGACGTCCTTGCGGGGGTCACCGATGTCGTCCTGCTGCGACTGCCAGTAGTCGTTGTCGGCGATGACCTCGCCGACCGGGTTCACCAGCTCGCACCGGACGAAGAACACCCGCGAATCCGGCACCATCCGCGGCAGCGTCAGCGCCACCGCGGCGGCACCGGAGGCGACGTCGTACGGGTCGCTGGTGCGGTCGTCGCGCAGGGTCCCGTTGATGTCGTACACCCGTGTGCGCACGCGCAGGCCCACCGCGTTCTCCGGGCTCTGGTTGGTGATGCTGACCTTGGCGGTGCTGTGGTCGCCGGTGGCGTACGAATCGAACGTCACCGACAGCGGCTGCAGGCCCTTCTTGGCCCCGTAATAGGCACCGCCCGGCCGCAGGTAGTAGTCGAAGATGTTGCCGAAGAACGACGGCCAGTGGTTGTTGAGCATCCAGTAGATCGTCATCTTGTGGTCCGCCCAGCCCAGCGCGGCGAACGACTCGAACTGGGCCCGTGTGGCCTCGTAATGGGCGAGCTGGGCCTTGCGCGTGAATTCCTCGGCGCCACTGGACGATCCGTAACGCTGCACGACGGCGTCGCGGATGCTGGCCAACGCCTCGTTGCCCGGATTGGAGCCGGCGTGGAAGTACCACATGTCGTTGATGGGCCAGAGCTTGTCCGGCGGGATGAACTTGCGCAGGCTCGCGAACGGCGGGATGTGTTCGTTGTCGCCCTGTTCGGCCGACGCGCCGCGCGCGGCGGCGTAGTCGCCGTCGAACCAGTACGCCGGGGGCCGCCACGTATAGGGACCGGCCATCTGGATGCCGTCCCACAGACGATTGCCCGACGAATCGGTCGTGTACGACGACACCGTGTCGACAACGGCGTTCTGCCAGTGCAGCTTTCGCAGAATCTCGTGGTACTGCTCGAGGATGTCGGCGGGCGGGTGCCCGTCGCTGGCGTTGGCCCAGACGAATGCCGACGCGTGCGATCGCAGCATCATGATCTGCGAGCGGAGGCTGTCCTGCGCGACCCGGTGGTCCTCCTGGCCCCACTGTGGCCACTTCTCCCACTGGTTACAGCACATCCAGCCCACCATGAGTGGGATACCCAGTTCGTCGGCCCGTTCGATGAAGCGCGCACCCGGAATCTTCGATTCCATCCGGATCATGTTCAGACCCAGATCCTTGACGTAGCGCAGGATCGCGTTGTCGCGGTCGGGGTCGTCGCGGTACAGCAGGTCAGGCGTGTAGGTGGCGCCGCGCGCCAGGAAGTCGCGGCCGTTGACCTTGAGGTAGAAGTTGCCGCCCGAACCCAGCTGCGGGAACTCCTCGCTGCCGTCGCGGCCCTGCTCGATGGACCGGATGCCGAAGCGCTGCTTCAACTCGTCGGTGGCCTGGCCGTACTGCAGGAACTGGATACGGAGGTCGTAGAGGTCGGGCCTGCCCATGGTGTACGGCCACCACAGGTCCGGGTGCGAGACCCGCAGCGCCTCGTAGTCGCCGGGGCTGAACGTGACGTCGCGGCTCTCCCCCGGTCCGAGCGACACCGGCTTCTCGATGTCGATGTCCGCCTTGCCGGCGCGGGTGATGGTCGCCCGCACGACTCCGTTGACGCGTTGGTCGGAGTAATTGGTCAGACCCGACCGGACGCTCAGCTGCGCGCTGTCGGTGCGCGGCAACGGCAGCTGGCTGTTCACGGTCGCGTCGGTGATCGCCACGTCGCCGGACATCTTGAGGGTGACGGGCTTGAGGATGCCGGCGTTGCGGTCCGCCACGAACGAGTTGCCGTTGGCCGGGTTCTTACCGGGGCCCTGATACCCGAGGTAGTTCCAGTTGATCCAGTCGAACCAGCTGTCGGCCAGCTCGACACCGTCGACGTCCTGCAGCGCGCGCTCCGGGGTGACCTTGACGGCGAGCGTGTTGGTCCGGCCGCGGTCGACCCACTTCGACACGTCCAGCGTGTGGTCGACGTACATGCCCGCGACCTGCCGGTTGTCGGCGATCTGATGCCCGTTCAGCCAGATCTCGGCGCGGTAGTTGATGCCGGGAAAGTTCAGCCGGTAGGTCGAGTGCCCGGCCGGCGCGACGAACGTCGTGCGGTACCACCAGTCCTGCTTGTACAGGTCCTGCGGCACCTTGGTCAGCAGGTTGTCGCCGTAGTAGAGGTCCGGGTAGGTGCCGTCGTCCTGCAGTGCTTGCAGCACGGTGGACGGCATGTGCCGCACCTGGTGCCAGCCGGCGCCCGCCGCGGGGAATCCGTCGAGGCTGAGCTGCGCTCCGGTGGCGACCAGGCCCTGCGCGGACGCCAGCTGCCAGCCCTGTGCGAGCTCGACCTCTGCGGCCGCGCTCATGGGCTTCAGCAGGCGCGGCAGATCACCGGTGCACGCGAACAGCAGCACCAGAGACATGACGGCACCCAGCACTGCACCGCGGCGCAACTCGGTTGATATAGCCCTGCTCCCTCCGAGAACATCAGCATCTGAACGCGCTTCTACAACCGAATGCGCGATGTGGGGGCACCTCATTGTGCCCCGTCAGACCGCCAGTTCCGGAATCGCTGAGGTCAGAACTTATGCGGCACGTCGGTCGTCAGACCGCCGTCGACGACGAACTCGCTGCCGGTGGCAAACGACGATTCGTCGCTGGCCAGGAATACCACGAAAGTCGCTACCTCATCGGACTGTCCGGGCCGCCCCAGAGGGGCCGTCATCATGTCGTCGGGAAAATATTTCGTCATCGGCGTGCGGATGAAGCCCGGCAGCACCGTGTTGACCCGGATGTTGTCCTTGCCCAGGTCGATGGCCGCCGACTTGGTGAGGCCGCGCACCGCCCATTTGGATGCGACGTACGCGTGCAAAAGTGTCGCACCGCGCATGCCCTCGATGGACGAGATGTTGATGATCGAGCCGCTGCCTGCCTCCCGCATCGGCGCGACGACGGCCTGCATACCCAGGAAGGTGCCGGTCAGGTTGACGTCGATGCACTTCTGCCACTTGGCCATGTCGAACTCGCCGATTTTTCCGAGGGCACTGATGCCGGCGTTGTTGACCAGAACGTTCAGCAGACCGAACTGTTCGGTGGCCGTGGCGACCGCGGCTGCCCACTGGTCGGCGTCGGTGACGTCGAGGTGCACGTAGCGCGCGGCATCCCCGAGTTCGGCGGCCAGCGCCTCGCCCGGCTCATCGAGGATGTCGCCGATGACGACCTTGGCGCCCTCGGCGACCAGCATCCGGGCGTGCGCCGCACCCATGCCCCGTGCGCCGCCAGTGATCAGTGCAACTTTTCCGTCCACGCGTCCCATGACCGGTCACGCTACCGCCCGGCCGATGGGTAGCCGGGAAGCCCGGCATACTGGTCAGCATGGCTGCGCCGAACGCCGGACCGATCACCGGGCCGATCACTGCGGCCGACGGCGATGCCCCTGGCGCGAACAGCTCGAACATCGGCGCGTTCTTCGACGTCGACGGCACGCTGGTGTCCGGTTTCATCGCGACGGTGCATGCGGCCCACCGGTTCCGGCAACGGCAGGCGGCCTTCGGTGAACTCACCGGAATTCTCGAAGCGACGTTGCGATACAAGTTGGGCCGCATGGAGTTTGAGCGGTTGCTGGTGCGCGCCGCCGGTTACCTGCGCGGCGAGTCCCTCGCCGAACAGGAGGCACTCGGCGAGCAGCTGTTCCGCAGCCACGTACAGGCCAGGATTTTTCCGACGATGCGCGAGGTCGTGCGCGCGCACCAGCGGTCCGGCCACACCGTCGTGCTGAGTTCGTCGGCCCTGACCATGCACGTGATGCCGCTGGCCCGCTACCTCGGGGTCGAGCACGTCATCTGCAATCACTTCACCGTCGACGCCGACGGCGCCCTCACCGGTGACATCGTGCGGCCCATCGTCTGGGGCCACCGTAAGGCCGCCGCGGTCGAGGCGTTCAGCCAGGCCAATCAGGTTGACCTGCAACAAAGTTACTTCTACGCCGACGGCGACGAGGACCTGCCGCTGATGCACGTCGTGGGGCACCCGATTCCGGTGAATCCACGTCCCGGGCTGGCGGCCGAAGCGGAGCGACTCGGCTGGACGGTGGTCCGCGCGGCGGCCCCGCCCAGCGATCGGTCCGGCTGGCTCCGGCGGCTCGTGCGTCGCTGACGTTCTGGAACGGCCGTCGCCCGGAATCTGGGCCCAAATCCGCGCGTAGTCTTGCGCCCCGGTCGGTGACGCGGTACTAAATTAGAACACGTTTCAGTTTTGCCGTTTCTGCCCTCGGCCCCAGCACAAGGACTTCCCATGCGCACCGCTATCTGCGACCAACTCGGCATCGAATACCCCATCTTCGCCTTCACCCACTGCCGCGACGTGGTCGTGGCGGTGAGCAAAGCCGGCGGCTTCGGCGTCCTGGGCGCGGTCGGCTTCTCCCCGAGCAGCTCGAGATCGAGCTGAAGTGGATCGACGAGAACATCGGCGACCACCCCTACGGCGTCGACATCGTCATCCCCAACAAGTACGAGGGCATGGACCAGGTCGACCTCGATCCCGAGGTGCTCAAGAAGCAGCTCAACGCCCTGGTGCCGCAGGAGCATCTGGATTTCGCGAAGAAGCTGCTCGCCGACCACGGCGTGCCGGTCGACCACAGTGACGACGACGCCCTGCAGCTGCTGGGCTGGACCGAGGCCACCGCCACCCCGCAGGTCGAAGTCGCGCTGCAGCACCCCAAGTGCACGCTGATCGCCAACGCGCTGGGCACCCCGCCGAGGGACATGATCGACCACATCCATGCCGAGGGCCGCAAGGTCGCCGCGCTGTGCGGCTCGCCGTCACAGGCCCGCAAGCACGCCGACGCGGGTGTCGACATCATCATCGCCCAGGGCGGCGAGGCCGGCGGGCACAGCGGTGAGATCGGCTCGATCGTGCTGTGGCCGCAGGTGGTCAAGGAGGTCGCGCCGGTCCCGGTCCTGGCCGCGGGTGGCATCGGCAGCGGCCAGCAGATCGCCGCGGCGCTGGCGCTCGGCACGCAAGGTGCGTGGACCGGTTCGCAGTGGGTGATGGTCGAGGAGAGCGAACACTCCGAGCAGCAGCACGCCGCGTACGCCAAGGCCAGCAGCAAGGACACCGTGCGCAGCCGGTCGTTCACCGGCAAGCCGGCACGGATGCTGCGCAACGACTGGACCGAGGCCTGGGAGAAGGAAGGCAACCCGAAGCCGCTCGGAATGCCCTTGCAGTACATGGTTTCCGGCATGGCAGTGGCGGCCACGCACAAGTACCCGAACGAGAGCGTCGACGTCGCGTTCAACCCCGTCGGCCAGGTGGTCGGCCAGTTCACCAAGGTGGAGAAGACGTCCGCGGTGATCGAGCGCTGGGTGCAGGAGTACCTGGAGGCCACCGGCCGGCTCGAGGAGCTGAACGAAGCCGCGTCCGTGTGATCGAGGCCGCCGGCAGCGGGTTCCTGATCGCCGTCCTGTGGATGGACCTGATTTTCGATGTTCAGGTGCTCCCCCACCGCGGGGCGACCGAACTTCCGGAACCCGTGCTGGCGTCCATCGCCGCGTACTACCACCGGGCCTCCACCACGTCCCGGCCGATGAGCCTGTTGATCGCCGCCGTGATGGTGATCCTGCTGGCGGCGTTCGCTTTTGACGCTTTTCGCGGCGTCCTTCCGGCGTGGCTGGTCGGGGTCGCCGCGGTCCTGGCCGGCGGGCCGGTCCTTTTGGCATTGCTGCGCACCGTCCCGCACGCCGTGGCACTGGGACACCGGCGCGGGACCATCGCCGAACAGTCCCGGCTGGCGCGGTCGGTGTGCCGCGACCATCTGTTCTGTTTGGCCGGCATGTCCGCTTTTCTGGTGCTCTGGTTGGTGAACTGACGCGCTTGCGCCTCGGATTGCAGTCACCTGGTGGCTGGGATCCGAGGGTTAAGCGAATCGGGTCTGATCAGGCCGCGAGATCGACGGCGGGATACGCACACGCCGGTACGCACGGGTGGCCGTACACCTCCACGCCGCGCTGCTTCAAGATCTGGGCGATCTTCCCGGCGGTCTGACATGGCCGGTCAAAAACCTGCTGGTAGCTGAGTCGGACCGTCAACCGGCCATCGACTGCGGCGTCCAGATCACGCTCGAAATCATTGTTCCGCGCGGCTGCCGAGTCGTGGAACAGCCGGCCATCCAGCTCGACGACCAGTCGCTGCCCGTACTCGATGTCGCGGTAGCGCACTCCCGCCGACGAACGCGACCGGGCCTGCCGAGTGGCTCGGGGCAGCCCGTGCGCCCGCTCAACACGGTTCAAGTAACCGTGTTCGAGGACCGAACATGTCCCGTCGGCGATGTCGACCAGGACGGCACGCAGCCACCGTCGACGAGGTATCCGCGCTCGGCCGTCCAGTGCCGCGAGGAGGCGCTGCGCGGTGGTGCGTCGCGACTGGCAGGCATCCGCGAGAACAGCGATCGCTCGAATTCCGTGGTCCGGCAAGCGACATCGAGGGCGGCCTCCTCGTAGCGGACCCTCGGCGGTCCGACGTGCCACAGGGCGCGCTGGTCCAACTGAGCGAGATGGTGGATGCGCACGCCGTCGGGCTCTACCAACACAGTCCGGTTCACATCCACGGCGACGTGGATCAGCGGACCTTCGCGCCACATCGCCGATTCCAGACACAGCGCTGCGGGTGCCGCGTAAAGGACTGCAGCCCAAGCGCGTTGCTGCCAAGTGGGCGGTCCAGTGTGGTTGACGTAGACGCCGTCATGGATGCGGGCCCATTCGTTTCGCCTGAGCATCCGGCGGATGTACGGGTCGTGTCGGCCGGCTTCGAGGACTTGTCGGCGTGCGATGACACCAGCCTGACGGCCGAGCACCTCAGCAATTTCAGCGTCAGCCACCCCGCCCCCGTTGTCCACGACGTCGATCTTCGCCACAACGCGCCGTCGTCCGCCAGATCCCGGGTGAGCAGGCTGTGGATAACCGCCAAGACCTCGGATTGCAGTCACCTGGTGGCTGGAATCCGAGGGTTAGCGGACTCGATCCCCTTCACCCGCGCCTGCCGATTATGTATGGTTGCATACATAATCGGACGGAAAGGCGCGGATGGCTGGTCCTCGTGAACGCATGATTGTGTCTGCGGCACTGCTCATCCGCGAGCGGGGCGCACAGTCGACGGCCATCGCGGACGTGCTCGCCCACAGCGGGGCACCGCGCGGCTCGGCATACCACCACTTCCCCGGCGGTCGCACCCAACTACTCTGCGAGGCAATCGATTTCGCCGGCGAGTACATCGCCCGCCGGATCGACAAGGCCGGCACCGCGCTCGAGGCACTCGACGTGCTGGTCGACGGCTTCCGGACCCAACTCACCGAGACCGAATTCCGGGCCGGCTGCCCGGTGGTCGCGGTCGCCGTCGAGGCCGACAACCCGCCCGTCATCGAACGCGCCGCAGCCGCCTTCACCCGCTGGCTCGGCCAGCTCGAAGAGCAGCTGCGGGCCGACGGCGTGTCCGCCGAACAAGCCGCCGAATTGGCCATGCTCGCCACCACCGCCATCGAAGGCGCCGTGCTGGTGGCACGCACCACCGGCTCCACCACCCCCTTGGACCTCGTGCATCGGCAGCTGCGCGCCCTCGTGTCTGCCGCCATCACCCAACGGAAGGCGTCTTCATGACCGAAACCCAGGCCGGCTGGCAGTCGACCGCCTGCATCCTGTGCGAATGCAACTGCGGCATCGTCGTCCAGCTCGACGGCCGCACCCTGTCGAAAATCCGTGGCGACAAGGCACATCCGGCCTCGCAGGGCTATACCTGCAATAAGGCACTGCGGCTGGATCACTACCAGAATAACCGCGACCGCCTCACCTCACCGATGCGCCGGCGCTCCGACGGCACCTACGAGGAAATCGACTGGGACACGGCGATTTCCGAGATCGCCGAGGGCTTTTCGCGGATCCGCGACGAGTACGGTGGCGACAAGATCTTCTACTACGGCGGCGGTGGCCAGGGTAACCACCTGGGCGGCGCCTACAGCGGTGCGTTCCTCAAGGCGCTCGGCAGCCGGTATCGGTCAAATGCGTTGGCGCAAGAGAAGACCGGCGAGTTCTGGGTCGACGCGCAGCTCTACGGCGGACATACCCGCGGTGAGTTCGAACACGCCGAGGTGTCGGTGTTCATCGGGAAGAACCCGTGGATGTCACAGAGCTTCCCGCGAGCCCGCACCGTGCTGCAGGACATCGCGAAAGACCCGCAGCGGTCGATGGTCGTCATCGATCCGGTACTCACCGACACCGCCAAGATGGCGGACTTCCACCTGCGGGTCCGCCCCGGGACGGACGCGTGGTGCCTGTCGGCCCTGGCCGCGGTTCTGGTCCAGGAGAACCTGTGCGACGAGGCGTTTCTCACCGAACATGTCACCGGCGTCGAACCGGTACGGGAGGCGCTGCACGCGGTGGACATCGACGAGTTCGCCCGGCGCTGCGGCGTCGACGCCGAGCTGTTGCGCGCGGCAGCACGCCGGATTGCCGGTGCGGCAAGCGTTTCGGTGTTCGAGGACCTCGGCGTTCAGCAGGCGCCCAACAGCACCTTGTGCTCGTACCTGAACAAGATGTTGTGGATCCTGACCGGCAACTTCGCCAAACGTGGTGGGCAGCATCTGCATTCGTCGTTCGCGCCACTGTTCGCCGCGGGCGGCGTCGGCCGCTCTCCGGTGACCGGCGCTCCCATCATCGCCGGGCTGCTGCCGTCCAACGTCGTGCCGCAGGAGATCCTGACCGACCATCCGGACCGCTTCCGCGCGATGATCGTCGAGAGCAGCAACCCCGCGCACTCCATCGCCGACTCGAATGCGGTGCGCGACGCGCTCGGCGCGCTGGAACTGGTCGTGGTCATCGACGTCGCGATGACCGAGACCGCCCGACTGGCCCACTACGTGCTGCCGGCGGCGAGCCAGTTCGAGAAACCCGAGGCCACGTTCTTCAATCTCGAATTCCCGCACAACACCTTTCATCTGCGCCACCCCCTGATGACGCCGCTGCCCGGCACCCTGCCCGAACCCGAGATCTGGGCGCGGCTGGTGCGCGCGCTCGGCGTCGTCGACGACGCGGAACTCGACCCGCTGCGCCGGGCCGCCCGTGACGGCCTCGACGCCTACCTCGGAGCGTTCTTCGGTGCGGTGGGCGCCAACCCGGCGCTGGGCCGCGTGCTGCCGTATGTGCTCTACGAGACCCTCGGCCCGACACTGCCGGAGGGCCTGGCCGGTGCGGCCGCACTGTGGGGGCTGGCGCAGAAGACCGCCATGACCTACCCGGATGCGGTCCGCCGAGCCGGCCACCCGGACGGCAACGCGCTGTTCACCGCGATCCTCGAAGGCCGGTCCGGGGTGACGTTCACGGAGCACGAGTACGCGGACGACTGGACGCTGGTGACGCACCCCGACCGCAAGTTCGTCCTCGAGATACCCGAGATGCTCTCCGAACTCGCGGCGCTCGCCACCGACCGGCCGCCGCTGATCTCCGACGAATACCCGATTGTGCTGTCGGCCGGTGAGCGCCGGGCGTTCACGGCCAACGACATCATCCGGGATCCGGGCTGGCGCAAGCGTGACGCCGACGGCGCGCTGCGGGTCAGCGTGGAGGACGCCGCGGCGCTGGGACTCGTCGACGGCGGACGGGCCCGCATCACGACGGCCGCCGGGACCGCGGAGGCCGCGGTGGAGGTCACCGACGTCATGCTGCCGGGCCACGCCTCGCTGCCCAACGGGTTCGGCGTGGACTTCACCGAGGCCGACGGCGAGAAGCGGGTGCCCGGCGTGGCGCCCAACGACCTCACCTCGGCGGACTGGCGCGATGCGTTCGCGGGTACCCCGTGGCACAAGCATGTGCCGGCCCGGATCGAGGCGCTGACGGCCTGATCAGCTGGCGACCGGGTCGCCCGGCAGGAGCAGCCGGTCGATCGTGCTGACACTCTCGGGCGACAGCCCCTCGCGCATGACCGCTTCGAGAAACTGTGCCGCAACGGTTTTGACTTTGACGTGCGTCAGTTGCGAGCGCCACGTGAGGATGTCGAACGCGCGGTCGGCGTCGATCCCGTAGGCCGCCATCAAAATGCCCTTGGCCTGCTCGATGGTGGCGCGGGATTTCACGACCTGCTTGATCTCCGACGTCAGGTCGGCCTGCATGGTGTCGGTGACGTCGACGTAGTAGCCCTGCGTCCCGACCACGTCACCCGATTCGTCGGTCAGGTGGTCACCGACCACCACCATCCAATGGGTCTTGCCATCGGTGTCGATGATCCGGTGCCGGCTGCTGAACAGGCCGCCCGACCGCACCCGCTCGAGGATTTCGGCCACCCTCGCCCGGTCGTCGGGGTGCTTGTGGCTCAGCAGCAACTCGGTCGTGGGCTCCACCTGCCCCGAGTAGCCGTGCATCCGCGCCACCTCTTCGGACCAGACCCACCGCTGATCGGCGACGAAGAACTTGAATCCCCCGGCTTTCGGCGAATCGCCGCCGGCCAGGACTGCAGCGACTTCCCAGTGCTCGGGCGCGTTGTCGGCATCGGCGTCATCGGCCAGTGCATCAGGCATACGGAACCAATCGTTTGATCTCTATGAGGGCTACACCCAGGCCGCGTTGACGGTCGGGCCCGCAAATACTAGCCGTTATGTCAGCTCTCTGACATAACAAATCACCGACGCGCCGTGACTTGTCCGTATCGGGACGGCGCACCCGTCGAGTAGCTTGCATGGGTGGGCACGGGGGTTGAGCTGAGCGATCTGCACCGCAACGCGGTGCTCGCAACCTTCGACAGCGACCGCCTCGACCGACTGCTGCCGCACATCCAGATCGACTTCAGCCCCATCGGCCACGTCGCCCAACGGGCCGGAAACCCGTTGAGCCACATCCACTTCCCCCTCGATTCGGTCTATTCGGTCCTGGCCGAATCCGAGCACGGCGCCGGGATCGAAGTGGGCACCGTCGGATCCGAGGGCCTGGTCGGCATCGCCGGCCATCTCGGCGCGCGCAACAGCCGCCAGACCGTCGTCTGCTGGTGCGCCGGCGACACCGCCTACGTTCCGGTCGCGGAGTTTCTGCAGGTGACCACGGAAGGTGGCCCGTGGCACGACGCGATCGACCGGTTCACCGACTATCTGCTCATCCAGACGGCCCAGAACGTGCTGTGCACCAGCGCGCACTCGGTGCGCGCACGGTTGGCGCGCTGGCTGCTGGCCGCCCATGACCGATACGACTGCCAACAGTTCTCGAGCACGCAGGAAAGCCTGTCGCAGATGCTGGGTGTGCAGCGCCCGACCATCTCCGACACGGCGGCACGGATGCAACGCGAGGGCTTGATCATCTACCGACGCGGCAACATCGAGATCGTCGACCGCGTCGCGCTCCGGCAGATCGCGTGCGAGTGCTACCGCGTCGTCCACCAGGCGCTGACGGCTGTGCGCGACGCGGGCCGGCCGAGCTAACCGGCCGGAGCGTCCGGCGCGGGCGGAGCTGCCACCGGCGCCTGCGGACCGGCGGGCATCCCCGGCGGCGGTGCCGCATCGGCGTCCATGGGTCGCTGCGCCAGCAGCACGAGAGCCTCCTTGGGGCTGATCTCGCGCTCCTGGACGGCGTGCCAGACATCGCGCAGATACGACAGCTGGTCGGTGTCCTGCGACCCCTCAGCGGTGGTCGTCGTGTACGGCGGCAGATTCTCGGGACTGGACAGGTGCGGCACCGGAGCGGCGTTCGCCACCGGGACCGGCTTCCCGACCGGGGCCGGCTTGGGATCCACGGGCGGTGGCGGCGGATCGATCGGCGCGGCCGAGAGGTCGACCGGCGCCGTGTCGTCGGCCCACGCGGGCGCTGCCGACGCGACCGGCAGCAGCAACGCTGCGCAGGCCAGACCCACGGCGCGGAATTTGACGCTGTCCAGGATTCTCATGTGTTGCCCTCCCGTCCGTCTGCGGTAACCAATGGTGCTACAGGTGACTGCGGTATTGCTGGGAATTTGCCGGATCAATGTGGTGCGACCGTACGAATCCCCCATCGGGGCCGGCGCCACAACGCACCTGCCGCGGGCGCGTCAGCTACGACGAATAGTGCTGCGCTCATCGGCGGGCATCGGCATTCGCCCAGAATCTGAGCCGAATTATCGGCATAACCTTGCGGCCCCGACCGGCACGCGGTACTAAATTGGAACACGTTGCAGAGTGAGGAGCGTCACATGACGGCACCCAACATCCCAGCCGGATTCGACTTCACGGACCCCGACATCTACGCCCAGCGGCTCCCGGTCGCGGAACTGGCCGAACTACGCCACGTCGCGCCGATCTGGTGGAACGAACAACCCATGGGCAAGGGCGGCTTCGACGACGGTGGCTACTGGGTGGTGACGCGGCACAAGGATGTCAAGGAGGTGTCCCGCCGCAGCGACGTGTTCTCCAGCCAGGCGAAGACCGCCATCCCCCGGTACCAGGACGGCACCGTCACCGAGCAGATCGAGCGCGGCAAGTTCGTGCTGCTGAACATGGACGCACCGCACCACACCCACCTGCGCAAGATCATCTCGCGCATGTTCACGCCCCGCGCCATCGAACTGCTGCGGGACGAATTGAGCCGGCGCGCACAACAAATCGTGCAGGAGGCCGCGACCGCGGGCTACGGCGACTTCGTCGAGCAGGTGTCCTGCGAGCTGCCCCTGCAGGCGATCGCCGGGCTGATGGGCGTGCCCCAGGAAGACCGCAAGAAGCTGTTCCACTGGTCCAATCAGATGGTCGGCGACATGGACCCCGAATTCGCCGGCAACGACGCCATCACCGCGTCGGTCGAACTGATCATGTACGGCATGGCGATGGCCGCCGACCGGGGCGCCAACCCGCGCGACGACCTGGTGACCCGCCTGGTGCAGGCCGACGTCGAGGGCCACAAGCTCTCCGACGACGAGTTCGGGTTCTTCGTCATCCTGCTGGCGGTGGCGGGCAACGAGACCACCCGCAACACCATCACCCAGGGCATGATGGCGTTCGCGGAACACCCCGACCAATGGGAACTCTTCAAGCGGGAACGTCCGGCGACGGCAGCCGACGAGATCGTCCGCTGGGCCACGCCGGTCACCTCGTTCCAGCGCACCGCGACGGAGGACACCGAACTCGGCGGCGTGCCGATCAAGAAGGGCGAACGGGTGGTGATGTTCTACCGGTCGGCCAACTTCGACGAAGAGGTTTTCGAGGACCCGTACACGTTCAACATCATGCGCGACCCCAATCCGCACGTCGGCTTCGGCGGGACCGGCGCCCACTACTGCATCGGGGCGAACCTGGCCCGCATGACCATCGACCTCATGTTCAACGCGATCGCCGACCACATGCCGGACCTGCGTCCGCTCGGTGAGCCCGAGCGCCTGCGGTCCGGCTGGCTCAACGGCATCAAGCACTGGCAGGTCGACTACACCGGCGCTAACGCGAAACCGGCTGTCGCGCACTGACCTTCGACCGGTCGGGATAGTCGAGCAGCGACTGCCAGTAGTCGTCGGACAGCTCCTGGCCCGAGTGCAGCACCATCGCCAGGCCGGTCGCCATCGCGACGCCGAGCAGGCCGAGCCACAAGCCGGTGACGGCGATGACCACCCACAGCACGGTCGTCAGCGCGGGCCACGGCGATACCAGCATCAACACGGGCGCGAAGAAGAAACCGGTACCGACGTACCAGGCCGATCCGGTTCGGTCGGCGGCCATGACCGCCCGCAACCAGACCGGCGGCGCCGGTGTCGACGGCTCGGTTGCGGGGTGGGTGGTGCGCATCTCGATCGCCTCCTGCTGCGTTGTCGGACGATTCGAGACTGTCCCCGTCAGGTAATTGCCGCAATTACCTCTCAGGTAGTCGCCACCGGGTCGTGCAGCCGCGACACTTGACTCGTGACCGTCACCAGCGCCGCCCCGACACATTCGCCGCAACCGTTCGGAGCGCTCATGCGGCAGTGGCGCCAGCGGCGACGCATCAGCCAGCTCGACCTGGCGATCGAGGCCGACGTGTCGGCCCGCCACCTCAGCTTCATCGAGACCGGCCGGTCGACACCGAGCCGCGCCATGGTGCTCAAGCTCGGCAGTGTGCTGAATGTTCCTGCGCGAGAACAGAACCGGCTGCTCCTGGCCGCGGGTCATGCGCCGGTGTACGCCGAGCGGTCGCTCGACGACCCGGAGATGAGCGCGGTGCGCACCGGGATCGATCGCGTGCTCGCCGCATACGAGCCGTTCCCGTGCCTGGCCGTCGACCATCTGTGGAACATCGTCGCGGCCAACGCCGGCATCGCGGTGCTGCTCCAGGGCGTCGCACCCGAGCTGCTGAATCCACCCAACGCCCTGCGCATTTCACTGCACCCGGACGGGCTGGCACCCCGCATCCGCAATCTCGGGCAGTGGCGGCACCACGTGATCGGCCGCCTGCGCCGCGAGGTGGCCGGCAGTGCCTCGACCGAGCTTCACGATCTGCTCACCGAGATCGAGGCCTACCCCGGTGGCGACGTCGAATCGTCCGACCTCGGCGGCGTTGCGGTGCCGCTGGAGATCGACGGTCCCGACGGCGAGGCGCTGACATTCCTCAGCACCGTCACCACTTTCGGCACAGCGCTCGACCTGACCGCCGCGGAGTTGAGCATCGAGGCGTTCCTGCCCGCCGACGACGCGACGGCGCAGGCTATCCGCGAAAGCGCTACGCGTTGATGACGATCGGGTCGCCGATGTTCACCTGGTTGTAGTACCACGACGCGTTGTCGGTGCTCAGGTTGATGCAGCCGTGGCTCACGTTCGAATTACCCTGCTGCGCAACGGACCACGGGGCCGCGTGGACGTAGACGCCACCCGAGGTGACCCGCACCGCGTAGTAGACCGTCAGCTTGTAGCCCTCCGGGTCGTTCAGCGGGATGCCGATGGTCCGCGAGTCCATGACCACGGGGCTCTCTTTCGACATGGCCGTGAACGAACCCACCGGCGTGGGGTGCTTGGGCTTACCCATGGACGCCGGCATGGTCTTCACGACCTGGCCGTCGATGCTCACCGTGAAGGTGTGTCCGCTGATGCTCGCGACGCCGAGGGTGGCCGTGGCGGTCTCGAACGACTGCTTGACCCCGCCGACCGACACCGTGATGGACGAGTGCGCCGGCCAGTACGTGGTGGGCGTGAACTGCACCTTGTTGTCCGCGAGCCACGAGAATGTCCCGGCGGGTGCCTTTGTCATCTTCGGCGACGAGAACTCGATGGTCCCCTCGGCGCGGCCCCGGTCGGCCACCGGCCGACCGAAGGTCACCGTGACGGGCATCCCGACCCCGACGGCAGGTCCGCCACTCGGCGTGATCGCGACGACCGGAAGGGACTCGGGCAACGCCGCGACAGCAGCACCCACGGAGCCGCTCAGCATCATCACCGCAGATGCGGCGACAGCCAGCGCATAACGCACAGTTTTGGGCAAGGGGTCCATCCTCCGGTCCGAGATACGTTCACTACATATCGTAGTTCGGCGCCAGGCGTTACTTCGGTTAGCCGCACGCCGTGGGTCCCGACCTCAGGCTTTACTGCGGTGGCGCGGCGGGCTCAGCCGGCGGGGCGACATCGGCCGGCGCCGGAGCCGGCGGCGCCGGGGCCTCGGCCGGTACTGCGACGGCGACCGCGTTCGACGGCATTTCCACCGGCGGGATGTCCGTGGCGGCGGGCGGCGCGTCGGCTGCCGGCAGGCCGTCGGGGTGCGCTGCCGGTTCCGGCTCGACGACGGGAGCCGCCGGCGGCTCGACGACCGGCGCATCGGACAGCGGCGCCTCGACGGGCGCCGACAGCTCGGCCGACGGCTCGGCGGCGGGCGCCACATGCACCGTCGGAGGCTCGGCCGGCGTGACCGCCTGCTCGGCCGCCGCGGGCCGCGGGCTCTTGGTGACGGACGTCGAGGTACCACCGTGCGAGGGCAGGAACTGCAGCGTGACCGCCATCGACACCGATGCCACGAACGCCGTCGATCCCACGGCCAGCATCGTCAGGGGCAGCGCGGGCGAACTCGACACCTGCTCCCAGCGGGACGAACCGCCCGAACGATGCCGGCCGGCCGGCGCGAAGACAGGTCGCTCGAACTGCTCCTCGAACGCGTCGAAGGTCGGATCCCAGCCGAAATCCTGACCGGCCCATTCGTCGGGGCGCGCCTCGTCACCGAAGTAGTACGGCTCGGACAGTTCGGAATCGCCCGACCGTACCGACACCAGCGCCGCGCCGCGGGCAAGGGCCAAATCCGCTTCTTCCGGCGTGAACACCGGCACCGAGAGCGCATCCTGCAGCCCCGGCAGGATCGCCTCGAAGTTACCGGCGGACCCGATGACCACGAGTGCCTCCGGCTGCCAGTCCGCGCGGGTGAAAACTGCGCTGAGCCAGCTGGTCAGCCCCGCCCGGGAGCCGATGGAGTGGTTCACGGCCGTGTGAACGGCGCCGCTGGCCGCGTGCACGATCATGGTGATCGCGAATTCGGGCTCGATGGTGCAGACCGCGGTGGTCCCACAGCCCAGCGCGTCGGCGATGCCGCGGGCCACGGCCTCGTTGGCCTCCGGGAAGCGCACCGGCACCACGTTGTCGAACCCCGAGTCCGACAGCGACTGCATCAGCATCGAGGCCTCGGCATCGGCGTCGTCGCTCCACGTCAGCCCGATCGACTTGAGCCGCAACCCGCGCGTCGCCGCCCGGGCCTCGCTGCGCAGCACGGCGGCGGTGGCATCACCGGAATTCATGATCTCGACGGCGTCGTGGTCCATGGTGAACCCGTCGACGTCGTTGCCCTCCACCAGAACGAGGCCGATGGACGACGGAGTCATGGCCAAACCGAGCACCGCGTCCACGCAAACAACCCCTTCAAAAAACGCACGGCGGCGACGCACGACCGGCGATGACGCGCGCTTCGGCGTGCGGGAACTATCCGGAATCGTGGTGAGACAAGCCACCCTTTGACCGGTGACCTTACCCGTTACCTGGGCCACAATGCACCCGTCCGCAAGCCACCGACCTGCGATGATTTGCCAGTTGCCCACGGCGCTGTGTTCAAACCGTTATCAGTATTAGCCATCTTCACGACCGCCGCTCGGCGTGGCCCGCTCGCCACCGCGAAGTTTGACGCGAGCCAGCTGAGGTAATCCAGTGGCCTAGTTGTGACCTGTCGCTGCCTGATCCTGTGACGGGGCGGCGCGAGAATTGTGGACAAGACCGGCCAGGAGGTCAACATCATGACGGCACCGCCACTCACCCAGCCCACCGTGGTGTCCCATGGCGAGGTGGGCGTTCATGTCCGCGGGCTCGGCTGCTCCTACGCGACGTGCACCTGCGGCTGGACCGCGCGGCCCCGGCACCTGCGGGCCTCTGCCGAGCAGGACGCCTGGGCCCACTCCATCGAATCCGGCTGCGCGCTCGCCTTCCCCCTCGTCAACCGCTAACGCGTCACCGCGCGGCGCCGTCCGGCGCGATCTTGCGCAGCGGGCCAGGCCGTAACACAGTGGGTTATGACCGAACAGTGGATTAAAGGATGCGCAGTGCAGCGGATCTCCTTCCGCGACGGACTGGTGCTGGACCTGGAGGACTACAACGAGCTCGTCATCTCGGCACCGCTGGCCCTGACCCTGCCTGCCACCGAGACCGACCCGCAGGAAGTCGTCGCGATCAACCCGGCCGACGTGCGCAGGCAAGAGCGGCCGTTGTTCGATTTCGCCGGCCAGAAGTGCACACACGCCGAATGGGATGACAACGGCAGCCTGCACCTGGCGTTCGCCGACGGACACCGCATCGACGTGCCCACAGATCAGGAGCACACCTCGTGGGAGCTCTACGGCAAGCACCACGGCTATGCCGCGTGTCTGCCCCACGGGCGGGTGCGGGTGGTCCGGCACGATCTGCCGGACGACGAGACCGTCAACAGCTGACCGGGCCGGCCGCTCACCCGAAGGTGTAGTCCTCCGGGGCGACGGTCCGTGTCCAGGTCCAGTAGTCGACCAGACGCCACGGGCTGAGCGTGTAGATGTCGCCGTCGGCGTTCTTGTAGAACGAGTGCCGGATGGACGGCTGCGACCACACCATGGTGCGCATCTCGGCCTGGCTGCGCTGCACCCAGTCGTCGAGCTTCTCGGGCCGCGGTTCCATCCACCTCCCGTGTCCGGCCAGCAGCAGGTCCAAACATTCTGAGATGTAACGCATCTGGCATTCCGAGTGGAAGATCAGGCTGCCACCACTGGCGAGGTTGGTGCCGGGACCGTACATGCAGAAGAAGTTCGGGAATCCCGGGACCGTGATACCGAGATACGCGGTGGGCCGTTCACCCCACTGCTCGGCCAGCACGCGGCCGTCACGCCCCACGACGGTCATGGGCCACAACACCTTGCCGGCGTGAAAACCGGTGGCGTACACGATCACATCGGCCCGATGGCGCTGCTCGTCGGCCGTCACGACGGCGTCGTGCTCGATGCGCGCGATGGGTGTGCGGATCAGTTCGACGTGGTCCTGTGTGAGGGTCTGGAGCCAACTTCCGTTGTCCTGCAACGTGCGTTTTCCGGTGGCCGGGTAGTCCGGGATGACCTTGGCCAGCAGGTCCGGGTTGTCACCGATCTGGCCTTTGATCCACTCGGTGAACATGATTCGGGTGACATCGTTGATCTCGCTCACCGCGCGTTGCTGATCGGGATAGTCCGGGTCGACGCGGGCCGCGGCCAGACCTTTGTCGCAGCCGGGCCAGAACAGCAGGAAGCGGTACCAGCGGCCGTAGAACGGCAGGTGCCTCAGCGCCCACTTGACGCCGTCGCCGACCATGGCGTGGTAGTTGGGGTTGGGGAACATCCATTGCGCGGTGCGCTGAAAGATGTTGAGCGAAGCGACTTTCCCGGCGATCGACGGCGCGATCTGGAAGCCGCTGGCGCCGGCGCCGACCATCGCGACATGCTTGCCGGTGAGGTCGACGTCGTGATCCCACTGCGCCGAGTGGAATGCCGGGCCCGCGAAATCATCGCGTCCCGAGATGGCCGGCAGGTAAGGACGATTGAGTTGCCCGACGGCGCTGATGACGGCACGCGCCGACACCGTCTCCACCGTTCCGTCCGCGGTGCGGACAGTCACCTGCCATGTCGCGGTGGCCTCGTCCCACGTCGCGCCGGTGACCTCGGTCTCGAACCGGACGTGCGGGCGGATGCCGTACTTGTCCAGGATGCGTTCGAAATACGCCTGCAGTTCCGGTTGTTCGGCGAAGAACTGCGTCCAGTGGTCGCTGGGTTCGAAGCTGTAACAGTAGAAGTGATTTCCGACATCGACGCGGGCGCCGGGATAGCTGTTGTGCCACCAGGTGCCGCCGACCCCGGCAGCGCGTTCGATGATGGTGAACGGAATTCCCGCCTCTTTCAGTCGGATACCGGCGAGCAGTCCCGATTCGCCACAGCCGATGACGAGGACCGGAAAATCCGCGGCCGATTCGGCGTCACGTCCCGCCGCCCCGGCTCGGACATCCGTGCCGTCGAGCTCCATCTCCTCCAGCACCATCGGCACGTACTCGTCGGGCACCGGTTCGCAGACCAGCCACTCCATCATCTCCTTGAGCAACTCCGCGCCAATCGGTTCCGGCTCGGGACAGCCGCGGTCACGGTAGTCGGCGATCACCTGCAGAGCCAGGGTGCGTACCGCGGCTTTGTCGTCCTCGGACATGTAGCCCTGGACCTCGTTGAGGAACAGCCCGGCAGGGCGCAGGGCACCGCGGATCAGCTCCGGATCACCGGACATGTGCACCAGCGACAGCATCAGCGTCGGGATGCTGACGTCCAGCAGAGCACGGGCGATGTCCTCGTCGGAGGTCGTAAACGGTTGTCCTGCATGTGGGTTGCGCACCACAAGGAACTATCACGTCCAACGGAATGTTCGCAGCCGATTCTCCCGCGGTGCGGTACAGCCGGGCTTTACGCTCCGAAGATGGCCATCGCGTTACTCGAGAACGGCGTACCCCCGGCGGACCTCGCACTGTCCGACATCGACCTCGGTTCGATCAAGTTCTGGGGCCGGCGCGATGCGATCCGGGACGGCGCGTTCGCCACGCTGCGGCGCGAGGCACCCATCGCCTTCCACGGCGAGCTGGCCCAGGAGGGGTTCGAAACGGGCCCCGGCCACTGGGCGTTGACGCGGTACGACGACGTGTTCTTCGCCAGCCGTCATCCGCACATCTTCAGCTCCGCCGACGGCATCACGATCCCTGAACAAACGCCGGAATTGGCCGAGTATTTCGGCTCGATGATCGTCATGGACGACCCGCGTCACACGCGACTGCGCAACATCGTGCGCAGTGCGTTCACCCCGAAAGTGGTGGCGCGGACTGAGGCGTCGGTGCGCAACCGGGCCCGCGGCCTGGTCGAGTCCATGATCGAGCGGCACCCGGACGGGCACGGCGACATCGTGGCCGACCTGGCCGGTCCCCTGCCGCTGCAGATCATCTGCGACATGATGGGCATCCCGGAGCCGGATCACGAACGGATCTTCCACTGGACCAACATCATTCTCGGGTTCGGCGATCCCGATCTGACCACCGATTACGAGGAGTTCTTCCGGTGCGCCATGGACATCGGTGCCTACGCCACCGCCCTGGCCGATGATCGGCGCAACAATCCCCACGACGACCTGACCACTGCCCTGGTGCAGGCCGAGGTCGACGGCGAACGACTGACCTCGAGCGAGGTGGCGTCGTTCTTCATCCTGCTGGTGGTCGCGGGGAACGAGACGACGCGCAACGCGATCAGCCACGGGGTGCTGACGCTGAGCCGGTTCCCCGACCAGCGGGACCAGTGGTGGGCCGACTACGACGCGGTGGCGCCCACCGCCGTCGAGGAGATCATCCGCTGGGCCTCCCCCGTCGTCTACATGCGCCGGACCTTGACGCAGGACTTCGAGCTGAGCGGCGTGAAAATGCAAGCCGGGCAGAAGGTTACGCTGTGGTACGGCTCGGCCAACCGCGACGAGGCGAAATTCGACCGGCCCTGGCTGTTCGACGTGCACCGCAACCCCAATCCGCACCTGGGCTTCGGCGGCGGTGGCGCACACTTCTGTCTGGGTGCGAACCTGGCCCGCCGAGAGATCGCCGTGGCGTTCGAGGAGATTCACCGCCGGGTGCCCGACCTGACGGCCACCGACGAGCCCGACCGGCTGTGGTCGCAGTTCATCCACGGCATCAAGCGCTTGCCGGTCAGCTGGACGCCGCCGCGCTGACCGGTTACTGGACGATCAGGACACCGACCATCCCGGGGTGATACACGCAGTAGTACGGATAGCGGCCCGGTGCCGTGGGTGCGGTGAAGGTGGCTTGCGCATTGCCGCCGACCTTGACGTCGAACTGTCCCTTCACCTTTGACGTCACGGTGTGCGCGACGTCGTCGCTGTTCACGACGGTGATCTTTGCGCCGGGCGGCACGGTCAGCGGGTCGCCGAAGTTGAGCGCCGTGATGGTGATGGCCGGCCCCTGCACCGGACCGGTCACCGGTACGGCGCTGGTTGTCGGGGTGCTGTTGGGTGCCGGGGCCGGAGCCGAACACGCGGCGGTCACTGCCGCGGCGAGGGCCGCTGCCACGAGCAGAGCCGGGATGCGCGTCGTCGTCACGCCAGGTACCTCTGCAGCCAGGACTGCGTCTGGGTCCAGGCGTCGGCGGCCGCGGTAGGGTTGTACCGCTGGCCCGAGTCGTTGAAGAACGCATGATCGGCGTCGGGCTCGACGACGATCTGATGGACCATGCCGGCCTGCTCGAGCGCGGCTGCCGCGGCGTCCTTGCTCGCCGTCACGCGCGCGTCCTTGGCGCCGTAAAAGGCCAGCACCGCAGCCTGTTTCGAGCCGGCGAAGTCGTGCGGGTCGGGCAGCGGACCGTAGAACGGCAACGCCGCCGCCAGCCTCGGCTCGCCGGCGGCCAGGAGCTGCCACGTGAGCCCACCGCCGAAGCAGAATCCGAGCACCGCGAGATTCATGCCGGGCGCCCGCCGCTGCAGTTCGTCGAGCCCGGACCGCAGGTCGGCGATGAACTGGTCCGGCGGAATCTTGCCCAGCGCCGCGGTGGCCTCGGCCGGATCGGTGAAGGCCGCGGTGCCGCCCTGCGCCGACAGCAGGTCGATGCCCAGCGCCGAGTACCCGATACCGCCGAAGCGGCCGACGACCGACCGCACCCAATCGTTCAGGCCCTTGTTCTCGTGGATCACCAGGACGGCACCGCGCGGCTGGGCGGCCGCGGCCCAGGACCCCTGCAGCTTGCCGTCGGCCCAGGTGATCGGTTCGGGCTGGATTGCGTTCTCCATACCGGGCGGTGGGCCGGGCGCGATCGACGGCTTGCCCGACGACGTGCTCGACGTGCTCGACGTGGTGGCCGCGGTGGGGCCTCGATTCTCACCGCATGCCGCGATCAGCGCACTGGCGGCCGCAGTGCCCACGCCCAGCAGCGCGAGCCTGCGCAGCGCCTCTCGACGGGACAGCAATCCGTCGACGTGGTCGGTGGCGATTTCCTCGGCGATGTACCGCTGCAAGGGGGTCACCCGAGCCAGTATCCGCCCTGATCCTGAGCGTCGTCACAAGGTTTCCCCAGGACGAGTAGACATTTTTTAGAAAGTGTTCACTTTTTCATTGACATGGGCCTGACCGGCACGCTTCTATAGTTAGGTGACCTCTGCAACGACGTTCGACACGATCATCGCGGGCGGCCGTTGGTTCGACGGAACCGGCGCGCCTTCCGCGGTCCGGGACATCGGAATCCGCGACGGACACGTCGTGGCGATCGGCGTGGACCTGGACGACACCGGATGCCCGAACGTCGTCGACGCCACCGGCAAATGGGTGACGCCCGGCCTGTTGGACATCCACACGCACTACGACGTCGAGGTGCTGGCCGGCCCCGGCCTGGCCGAGTCGCTGCGGCACGGCGTGACCACCGTGATGCTCGGTTCCTGCTCGCTGTCCACGGTGCACGTCGGCGGTGAGGACGCCGGTGACCTGTTCGGCCGGGTGGAGGCCATCCCGCGCGACCACGTCATCACCGCCGTCGACGAGAACAAGACCTGGGACACCGCAGAGGGTTACGTCACCGCGCTCGAGGACCGGCCGCTCGGGCCGAACGTGGCCGCATTCATCGGCCACTCCGACATGCGCACCGCCGTCATGGGTCTGGACCGCGCCACCCGCAAGGACGTGCGTCCCACCCGCGGCGAGCAGGCCGAGATGGAGCAGATGCTGGCGGCCGCGCTGCAGGCCGGATTCGTCGGAATGTCTTCGCAACAGCTGCTTTTCGACAAGATCGACGGCGACACCTGCCGGTCCCGCACCCTGCCGTCCACCTATGCCAAGGCGCGCGAGCTCCGCCGGCTCAAGACACAGCTGCGTCGCTCGGGCCGCATCCTGCAGTCGGGTCCGGACCTGCAGAACCCGCTCAACCTGGTGTCGCAGTTGGCCCAGTCGCTCGGCCTGTTCCGTGAGAACCTCAAGACCAGCCTGCTGTCGGCCGCCGACATCAAGGCCAACCCGTACGCCATCACCATCATGGGTCCGGTCGCCCGGCTGGTGAACAAGCTCGGCGGCAACTTCCGGTGGCAGCACCTGCCGGTGCCGTTCGAGGTGTACGCCGACGGCATCGATCTCGTGGTGTTCGAGGAATTCGGTTCGGGCGCAGCGGCTTTGCACCTGCGCGACGAGGTCGAGCGCAACGACCTGATGCGCAACGACGAGTATCGTCGCCAGTTCCGCAAGGACTACGAGAACAAGTTCGGCGTGCGCGTGTGGCACCGCGACTTCTTCGACGCCGAGATCGTCGGCTGCCCCGACGCATCCCTCGTCGGCAAGACGTTCGGTCAGGTCGGCGTCGACCGCGGGCTGCATCCGGTCGATGCCTTCCTCGATCTGGTGCTCGAATACGGCCGCGATGTCCGCTGGCGCACAACGATTTCCAACCACCGCCCCGAGGTGCTGAAGAAGCTGGCCCGCGACCCCGGCATCCAGCTCGGTTTCTCCGACGCCGGCGCGCACCTGCGGAACATGGCGTTCTACAACATGGGCCTGCGCCTGCTGCGGCACGTGCGCGACGCCGAGCGCGCCGGTACGCCCTTCCTGACCGTCGAGCAAGCGGTGCACCGGCTCACCGGTGAACTCGCCGACTGGTACCGCCTGGACGCCGGCCATCTGCGCGTCGGCGACCGCGCCGACCTCGTCGTCATCGACCCCGAGCGGCTGGACGATTCGCTCGACGCCTACGCCGAGGACCCCGTCGAGCAGTACGGCGGGCTGTCCCGCATGGTCAACCGCAACGACGCCACCGTCGCCGCGGTGTTCGTCGGCGGCCGGCAGGTCGTCCGCGACGGCGTGCCGACCGACCTGGTCGGCACCACCCGCACGGGCCGCTTCCTGCGGTTCGCCCGTCAGACCCCGGCTCTGCCTGTCGCCAAGGAAGGTGAGTTCGCCAGTGTCGGTTGAGGATACGGTCCACGGTCTGTGGCAGGCGCTGTCGGCGCGCGATTGGGAGCGGCTGAAGGATTTCGTGTCCGACGACTGCATCTACCTGGACATGCCGGTGGGGCCGGCCGCCGCCGCGCGCGGGCCCGAGGACATCGTCAAGCGGCTCAAGATCGGCCTGGAGCCGCTGGCCTCATATGAGAACTTCGACGGCCTGTTACTGACCAACGGCGCCGACGCCATGTACGAGCACCACGAGGAATGGCATTGGGAGACCGGGGAATCCGCGATCCTCAAGTTCGTCACCGTGCACCGCGTCGAGAACGGCAAGGTGACGCTGTGGAAGGACTACTGGGACATGGGTGCGCTGTCGAACTTCGCGCCGCCGTCCTGGCTGGAGAACTTCGCGACCGCCGACATGTCGTGGATCTTCGACGCGACGGGCCTGGTCTAAACCCCTCTCAGAGGGTGATCTTGCAGGCCTGACCGATGTCGAGGGTCCGCAGCATGCGGCCCATGCCGAGCCACATGGCGCACGACAGCGCCAGGTCGGTCAGCAGCTCGTCGCTGAAATGCTCTGCGGCACGGGCCCAGAAGTCCTCGTCGTCGCGCAGCCCGGTGTGGTCGGAGGCGAACCGGTAGGCGAACTCGGCGGCGATGCGCTCCTGCTCGGAGTAGCCGGGCCAGGTCTGCCACACGCCGGCGTGGTTGTAGAGATCTTCGTCGACGCCCTCCGCCTCGGCCGCCGAATCGCGGGTATTCTGACACACCACGCACTCGTTGTCGAGGGCGATCACCACGCGGGCCAATTCGCGCACGCGCAGCGGCAGGCGGCCCTTGGTGTAGACGGCGTTGGTGAAACCCGCCATGGCCGTGCCGATGTCGGGTGACTTGACCACCCAGGCGGTTACGTCATCGTCGGTGAAATCTCCGATTCGGCTCACTTTTCGCACGCTACGCCAAAACTGAAACAAGTTCTAGTTTTTTGGCGGACGAATTCAGCGCGAACGACAACGGCCCCGCCCCGGAGGGCGAGGCCGCGTCCGAGCGGGACCCGTTACGACGGCGGGCGCGACACGCACTGGGCCGCGTAGAGCTGCTCGCCGAGCTTGTCCATCAGCTCCAGCTGCGTTTCCAGATAGTCGATGTGGCCTTCCTCGTCGGCGAGGATGGCCTCGAAGATGTTGGCGCTCGTCGCGTCGCCCTTCTCGCGGCACATGATGATGCCCGGCTTCAGCCGGGTGACCACCTCGTACTCGATGGCCAGGTCGGCCTCGAACTGCTCGCGCAGGGTCTGCCCGACGCGCAGCGAGAACAACCGCTGGTAATTGGGCAGCCCGTCCAACAGCAGAATGCGGTCGGTGAGCGTCTCCGCGTGGCGCATTTCCTCGAACGACTCTTCACGGGTGTGCTTGGCCAATTCCGTGAAGCCCCAATTGTCCTGCATTTTCGAATGCAGGAAGTATTGGTTGATCGCGGTGAGTTCACTGGTCAATTGCTCGTTGAGCAGCTTGAGGATTTCGGGGTCGCCTTGCATTTCGGCTCCTTTAACACCATCGGGGCTGGGTCAAGTGTCACAGGCGCGGAACAACGACGCGCCGGTTCCCAACCTAGTCCAGCGCTACCTATAGGGCGACGGGATTGACCCTCGCGTTTCCCATCCGATTCGGGCCCGCATCCCAGGTATCGAGATCCGGGACTCCGCCGCTGGCCAGCGGCTATGGACTGGCTGCCCTAAGTAAGGTTAGACTGCACTAACCCCCGCGACGTCCGTCGCGGTCCCCGGCGAACCCATGGAATGGCAGGACCCGATGAGCGAGCAGCCGCTGCACTCGCTCATTCTTGCCGCCGATTATCGCGTCGACGATGTGGAATCGATGTGGGAGCGGCTGAAATCGCACCGCTCGATTCTCACCGAACTCTCCGCACACCACGTCGTGGTGTATTCGTCACTTTGGGAACCGGGACGGGTATTGGCCACCGTCGGCATCCGTAATGCGAATTCGGTTCGCGAAGTTCTGCGTTCGCCCGCGATATTCGAATTCTTCGACACCTCCGGCGTCGACGACATCCCCGCGGTCTTCGCCGGCGAAGTCGTCGAGAAGATCGATCTCGCCACGCCACCACCGGGCCAGCATTCCGTCGCGTCCGTCGTCGTCGGCGTCGTGACCGCGGTCGAGGACGTCCCCGCGTTGATGGACAAGGTGCACGACGCCGCCGCCCGGTTCCGGGACGCCGGCGTGTGCAAGGTCTGGGTGTACCGGGCCTTCGACGACGGCCACGAGGTACTGATCCTGCAACAGATCGAGAACGAGGCCGCCGCCCGCCGTTGGATCGATCACCCCGACGCCGCCGCCGAATGGATGTCGGCCGCCGGATTCGGCGTCTACCCAACCGTTTTCGTCGGAACCCTGGCCCACATCACGTCGATCGATGAGGCGGCCGACTGATGTTCGTCTGTCTGTGTACCGGGGTGACGAGCCAGGTCGTCACCGAACTCGTCGAGGGTGGCGCGACCACGTCGAAGCAGATCGCCGAGAAGTGCGGCGCCGGCCTGGACTGCGGCCGCTGCCGCCGCACCGTGCGGGCCATCATCGAAGCGGCCCGCACCGACTGCCCGGTCCACAAGGCGGGTTAGCGCTACCCCTTGCGCCCCACGAAGGCGGTCAGCGCGTCGGCGTTGGCGGCGCCGCCGAGCAACTCGGCGAACTGGCCCGACTCGCGCTGCGTCGCCGCGACGATCGCCTCACGGGTCGGTTCCACCATCGCGTGCTTGACGGCCATGAGGCTCGAAAGCGGCCGCGACGCAATGATTTCCGCATGACGACGGGCCTCGGGCAACAGGTCGTCGGGCGCACACACCCGCCACACCAGACCCATGCGCAGGGCTTCCTCGGCGCTCACCCATTCCGAGGACAGCAGCAGCCAGGCGGCGTTCTGCCGGCCCATCAACCGCGGCAACAGGTATGACGACGCCGCCTCCGACGCCACGCCCAGGCTGGTGAAGGGGCATTTGAGCCGCGCCGTCGTCGACATGAACGCCAGATCGGCGTAGCCGAGGATCGTGGTGCCGATACCCAGGCCGACCCCGTTCACTGCACAGATCAGCGGCTTCGGAAACGCCGTCAGCGCCTCGATCAGGCCGGGAAAGCCGTACTCCCCCATCTGATATTCAGGGTTGGTGACCATCTCCTGCATTTCGACCAGGTCGTTGCCGGCGCTGAATGCCCGGCCGGCGCCGGTGAGCAGGACCACCGACACCTCCGGGTCGGCCGCGGCCTCCTTCAACGCGATCGTCGTCGCATCGTAGAGCGCCTCGCTGAACGCGTTGAGCGCGTCGGGCCGGTTGAGGGTCAGGGTCCGGACCCGGTTGGTGTCGTCGATCTCAACGAGCGCGGCGGGGTCGGTCACAGGTTGTCTCCAAACGGGTTTCGCATGATGTAGCGGCTGGTGGGCACGGTGTCGATGTTGACGTTGGCGCCGAAGGCCGACGTGCTGGCGGCCATCTTGCCCGCGCGGTCGGCCAGGTCGGCATCGTCGGCGGCGCCGAAGAAGGCATGCAGGCTCGTGGTCGCCTCGATGGGGAACAGCTCCTCGACGATGGCGCCGAGCTGCGGGGCGTCGGGCGTCAGCGAACGCACCACCGCGTTCTGCGTGTAACCGAACGTGGACTGGGTGTCGATGGCCACCTGCGTGTGGTCGATGTGCCAGCGGCGGAACCACTCTCGCTCGTCCAGGCCATCGGGGCGGCGCAGCAACGCGACGTTGGCAAGGCCCGTGGTGCGCTCCCCGACGACGGTGGCCGGGCCGGCCATCGGGACCGACTCGGTGACCAGATATGCGGCCAGCAAGGCACATTCGGCTCGCAGCCGATCCAGCACCGCGGTCATCTGCGCGCCGTAGTACTGCTGCGTCCACACGCTGATCACCGCGACGACGGGCGGCTCGAGCGTCGTCAGCAGCATCAGCGAGTCCCGGACCGCGCCGTCCTTGACGTTGACCGCCAGTCCGGGCACCCCGAGCGCCAGCAGCTCCTCGGCGACCTCGGTACGCAGCCGCTCGCACCAGGCGTCATCGGCGGTGTCACGCCGGAGCGTGACCATGACCTTCTCCATCGAATCTCCCCGTCAGTCCCGCGCCCAGCGCGGCGTGATGAATACGCCCTCGGCCTCCACCGTGATGCCCTCGGCATCGGCGATGTGCCCGACGGCATAGGTCTTGATGCCCTCGGTCCGCACGATGCGGGCCTCGGTGTGCAGATCGCCGAGCCGCGTCATGCGCCGATAGCGCATGGTGAGGGTGCCGGTGAGCCGCGGTTGTCCCGGCAGGCTCGCCCCCTCGCCGAGGACGTGGTCGAGGATCATCGCCGACACCCCGCCATGAACGTGGCCCGGCGGGCCTTCGTACGCGGCGCCCAGATGGAAGTCGGCCGACACACTGCCGTCGGCAGCCCGGATGAGGACGACAGGCGGCGCGATCGGGTTTCGAACCCCGATCACCGCATTGCCCCAGGGCATTTCACTGCCCTGCGCGCCGAACCTGATGCCGAACGAACCCTCGAGCTGCTGCGCGCGGAGCTGGGCGGTGGCGGCGTCGATCTCGGCCTGCACGGCGGCGATGGCCGCGGCTCCGACCTCTGTCCGGATCGTGGCATCGATGAGCTCGCGTACGGACTGCGTGAGCGGTTCGTAGACGGCTCGCATCCGCGCCACCTCGTCGGCGCTCAGCTTCTGCATGGTGTCCTCGAGCACCCTTGAACTAGAACACGTTCTAATCAGGCTGTCGAGAGTGGGGTCCCATTGCCTGCGCGGCAACGGTTTTCGCCACGACGGCGGCGATTCCCGGCGGGCAGATCGCCGCCGCGGATCACTACGGCCGCAGCAACCGCGAAACACAATTTCAGCAAATCCAATACGCGAACCCCGGGAACAGATTTACCGAGACCGGCGGTGCACCCCTCGACTCTCGCGACGCGGCGGCGCACCGCGCAGTACGGGTCCCCAAATTAACAGCTCAGCAACCCGGCCGAAACTCTTCTAGCAGCTAGATAGCCCGGGGCGGTATCACATCGCCGAATCGCCGCGACGCACATTTGCCAAACATCCGCCCCTTGCGCCGGAATGCTGTACATCGTCACAGCCGCCGATTAGAGTCTCGACACAGGCGCCGCCGGTGTTCGCGTAGCAAATTTCGGTGGACAACGCGGCAATGCGATCCCGGATACTGCGGGCGAGCCGGCGGGATCCGGTTGTAAAGGAGTTCAGGACGATGCGGATCGATCCGTTCGCTGGCTATCAGGTTTCGCACGTGACCGTCGTCGACTCGTATGAAGTCGTCCATGCCGGCATCGCGGCCTGGCTCCGCGACGACCACGCGCTCTGCGCGACCCCGACGTCCTACTACGTCGACACCGAGGAGTTCCTGCGACGTCACCCCGTTCCCGAAGACGACGCCCAGGTGGTCGTACTGGGACTGAGGGCGGACGAAGCGAACAGTCTCGCCGCCGTCCGCGACCTCACCAACCGCGGCTACCACGTCGTGGTGTACTCGCATCTCACCGACCGCGACGTCATCCGCACCGCGATCGACTCGGGCGCCCGGACCTACCTGATGCAGACCGCAGGACGGGGGCACCTGCTCAAGGCCATCCGGGCCGCCGTCACCCCGTTCCCCTACGTGGGCCCGAACGTGGCAGCCGCTCTCGACGACCGGGACTTCTGCCTGCGCCCGGTACTGGCACCGCGGGAGCAGGAGGTACTGCTGGCGTGGTTCCGGACGGACAGCAAGGAACTCGTCGCCCAGCAGCTATTCCTGGCGCCCAGTACCGTGCGCACCCATCTGCAGCGCATCCGGGCCAAATACATCGCCGCCGGCCGCCCGGCCGGCACCAAAGCCGCGCTGGTCGCGCGCGCCATCCAGGATCGGATCATCAGTATCGACGATCTATGACTCCGTAAACTCCGTGCCATGACCGTCACCGCCGATGATCTGCGCCACCTGAACCGCTGCGTCGAGCTGGCCCGTGAGGCGCTGGAGGACGGCGACCAACCGTTCGGCTCGCTCCTGGTGGACGCCGACGGTGTCGTGGTCTTCGAAGACCGCAACCGGGTGTCCGGCGGAGACCAGACCCAGCACCCCGAATTCGCCATCGCCCGTTGGGCGGCAACCAATCTCGATCCCGCTCAGCGCGCCGCAGCGGTGACCTACACCTCCGGTGAACATTGCCCGATGTGCTCGGCCGCGCACGCCTGGGTGGGCCTGGGCCGCATCGTCTACGCGACGTCGTCGGCGCAACTGGTCGGCTGGCTCGGCGAGTGGGGCGCCGCGCCCGCCCCCGTTGCGGCGCTGCCCATCTCGGCCGTCGCGCCCGGCGTGCCGGTCGACGGCCCCGTCGCGGAACTCGCCGGCACCATGAAGGGGTTGTACGAAGCGTGCTTCCGGCCGTGAGCGCCGTTCCGAGTCTCAACTGTTAGCCAACTGCTATGTCTCTCTTCGGCATCGGTCCGTGGAACCTCGGCGTCCTGGTGCTTCACTTGTAATCACGGGAGCCTGCCGTTACCCCCGAGACGGCAGGCTCCCGCTTTTGGCGGCCACTCAGGATCACCACATACTGTCGTCGCCGTGAGCCAGGCACAGTCCATGAGACCGATCATCCGCGGCGTCCTGCTGGACATCGCTCCGCCACTGATCGCGTACTACGGACTGCGGGCCGCGGGCGTCTCCGAATATGTGGCCCTGCTCACCGCCACGGTGTTGGCCGGCGGCAAGGTCGCCTACGACGCGATCAGCGCTCGCCGTCTCGACCCGTTCGCGGGCTTTCTCATGCTCAACTTCGGGCTGAGCCTGGCCGTCGGCGTCAGCACGTCGGATCCGCGAATGCTGCTGGCGGGCAACACGTTGGTGGGCGGCCTCGGCGGCCTGATCTTCCTCGGCAGCTGCGTGGTCGGCACGCCGCTCACCCAGGTCGTGTCGGAGCGCGTTCAGACCGGAGAACAGGACACCAGCCCGGCCGCGGTCGCCTACCGGCGGCGGGTGCACATTCTGCTCTCAGCGATGTGGGGCATCGGGTTGCTCCTCGGCAGCGCACTCCATCTGGCGGTCATCTTCTCCATGTCGGTCGACGCTGCCAACGCCCTGACCTCGGTGTTGTCGCTCGCCACCACCGCCCTGCTGATGACGGCGACGTTCGTGGTCGGCAGGCGGGCCGCGGCCCGCTGGGAACAGCGCGGGCAACGCGAGCCGACGAGCGCGGAACAAATCGAGACCCCCAAAGGTTGAGCGCAGGAGATTCAACTTTGGAGGTACGGATGTCTGACGCCACAACAGCGCCCATCGCTGTTCCCGTCCTGTTTGTCACCGAGCCGATCGTCCTGCCGGGCATGGTCGTGCCCATCGAACTCGATGAGGCCGCGCGTGCCGCGGTCGACGCGGCCCAAGCCGCCGCAGCCGCCGGCGAGGCCGGGAAGCTGCTCATCGCGCCCCGCCTCGACGACCGCTACCCCACCCACGGCGTCCTGGCGTCGATCGTCCAGGTCGGCCGCGTGCCCAGTGGCGGAACCGCCGCCGTCGTCCGCGGTGAGCGGCGCGCACACATCGGGTCCGGCACATCGGGCCCGGGCAGTGCGCTGTGGGTCCTGGTCGACGAGATCGCCGAGACCGAGACGACCGAGGAAACCCGCACCCTGGCAGCCGAATACAAGAAGCTGCTGCTGGCCATCCTGCAGCGCCGGGAGGCGTGGCAGATCGTCGACGCGGTCAACCAGATCAGTCAGCCGTCGGCGCTCGCCGACACCGCGGGCTACGCGTCCTACCTGACCGACGTGCAGAAGCGCGAGCTGCTGGAGACCTCAGATGTGAGTCGTCGCCTCCGCCGGCTGATCGAGTGGACGGGCGAGCACCTGGCCGAGGTCGAGGTGAACGACAAGATCGCCGAGGACGTCCGCGCCGGAATGGACAAGCGGCAGAAGGAATTCCTGCTGCGCCAGCAACTGGACGCCATCCGCAAGGAACTGGGCGAGCTGGACGGTAGCGCCGGGGCCGAGGAGCCCGCGGACTACCGGACCCGCATCGAGGCGGCCGATCTGCCCGAGAAGGTGCGGGAGGCGGCGCTGCGCGAGGTCGGCAAGCTGGAACGGTCCAGCGAGCAGACCCCCGAGGGCGGCTGGATCCGGACCTGGCTGGACACCGTGCTGGAGCTCCCGTGGAACGAGCGCACCGAGGATTCGACGGATCTGAAGGCCGCCAGGGAGATCCTGGACGCCGATCACCACGGGCTGGACGACGTGAAGGATCGCATCGTCGAGTACCTGGCGGTGCGGGCCCGCCGCGCGCAGCGCGGTATGGCGGTCGTCGGCGGCCGCGGCTCCGGCGCCGTCATGGTGCTGGCCGGGCCTCCCGGCGTCGGTAAGACGTCGCTGGGCGAGTCGGTGGCACGTGCGCTGGGCCGCAAGTTCGTCCGCGTCGCCCTGGGCGGTGTGCGCGACGAGGCGGAGATCCGCGGACACCGGCGCACCTACGTCGGTGCGCTGCCGGGCCGCGTCGTGCGGGCCATCGGTGAGGCCGGTTCCATGAATCCGGTTGTGCTGCTCGACGAGATCGACAAGGTGGGCTCGGACTACCGCGGCGATCCGGCGGCGGCGCTGCTGGAGGTCCTGGACCCGGCGCAGAACCACACGTTCCGCGACCACTACCTGGACCTGGATCTGGACCTGTCCGATGTGGTGTTCCTGGCGACGGCCAACGTCATCGAGAACATCCCCAGCGCCCTGCTGGACCGCATGGAACTGATCACGCTCGACGGCTACACCGAGGACGACAAGGTCGCCATCGCCCGGGACTACCTGCTGCCCCGGCAGGCCGAACGGGCGGCGTTGACCACCGATGAGGTGACGGTGACGGACGCGGCGCTGCGCAAGATCGCCGCGGACTACACCCGCGAACCGGGCATGCGGCAGTTCGAGCGACTGCTGGCGAAGGCGCTGCGAAAGGTGACCACCAAGCTGGCCACCGGCGTCGAGTCGGTCACCGTGGATGAGCCGGATCTGGTTGATTACCTGGGCCGTCCGCGGTTCATGCCGGAGTCCGCGGAGCGCACCGCGGTGCCGGGCGTGGCGACCGGACTGGCCGTCACGGGTATGGGCGGCGATGTGCTCTACATCGAGGCCGGATCCAACGACGGTGAACCGGGTCTGCAATTGACCGGTCAGCTGGGCGACGTGATGAAGGAGTCGGCGCAGATCGCGCTGTCGTACGTGCGGTCGCACGCGGCGGAGCTGGGCGTCGATCCGAAGGCGCTGGATCGCCGCATCCACGTCCACGTGCCCGCGGGCGCGGTGCCCAAGGACGGTCCGTCCGCGGGTGTGACGATGGTGACCGCGCTGGTCTCCATGGCCACCGGACGGCAGGTGCGTTCCGACGTCGGGATGACGGGCGAGGTCACGCTGAACGGGCGGGTGCTGCCCATCGGCGGGGTCAAGCAGAAGCTGATGGCGGCTCAACGTGCCGGGCTGACAACGGTTTTCATCCCGTCACGCAACGAGCCGGATCTGGACGAGGTCCCGGCCGAGGTCCTGGACGCACTCGACGTGCGGCCCATGACCGACGTCGCCGACATCATCGCTCAGGCGCTGGAGCCGGCCGCTGAGGTCACGGCGGCGGCGTAACCCCAACGCGCAGGCCCAAATGTTCCTGTTCACCTCATGGTGGTGGGACGTTTGGGCCTGCTCGCGTTAGATGGGTACCGACCTGCTGCCGGTCCGCGTCGACCTGGACTGAGTCTCAGGCGATGTCGGCCGACGGTGGTTCGTCGGCCAGGTGGATGGCGCGATGCTCGATGAGCTCGTGGATGCGGTCGGGCCCGAGCCGGGCCCGGAAATCCTTGACGGTGTAGCCGACGACCACGCCGTCGGTGAGGGCGCGCACCGTCGCGGTGCGCGGAATCCCGAACAGCGGCCCGATCTCGCCGAAGTACTCGCCGGGGCCGGCGGTGAACAGCAGCATCGTCTCGCCGTCGGGCATCTCGCGGGTGATCTCGAACCTGCCTTCCCGCACGACATAGATCAGGTCACCGATCGTCGTCTGCTCGAACACCAGGTCTCCGGCTTCGAGCTCGAAGACCTCGGGCTCACGCTCGGTGCTCGCGACGGTCGGGACCAGCTCGACGACCCGGTCCGCCAGCGGCAGCATGCGGCTGTCATGCGTGGCGACCACCACGACGCGGTCGTCGGCGAGTTCCCGGATGAGCCGCAGCACCTCTTCGACCTGGATGAAGTCCAGGTGCGCCGTGGGCTCGTCGGCCAGGATCAGCGGCGGGTCCAGCGCAATGGCCCGCGCCACCGCGACGCGCTGCTGCTGACCGCCCGACATGTCGCCGGGGCGGTGCGTCATGCGGTGTGACAGACCGACTCGGTCGAGCAGTTCGGCGGCACGCTGCCGGGCCGCGCCGCGGCTCATGCCGGCGGCCCGCATCGGCACCATGACGTTCTCGGCGGCGGTGAGGCTGGGCACGAGGTTGAACGCCTGGAACACGATGCCGACGGTGTTGCGGCGGTAGTCGGTCAGCGCCTTGGGCCCGAGTGTGGTCACGTCGATACCGTCGAACAGGATCTGACCCGATGTCGGTTTGAGGATGCCGCCGATGCACGACAGCAACGTCGTCTTCCCACAACCGCTGGGCCCCAACAGGATCGCGAGCGACCCCGCCGACAGCTCGAGCTGGAAATTGTCGATGGGCCGGATCTTGTCGGCGGACTTGCCGTATTCCACCACCAGGTCACGAATCTGTAAGTCGCTCATGGTCTATGGCCCCCCGAATGCCATCGCTGGATCTATCGTCACCGCTCTGCGCATGCCCGCCAGACTGGCGATCAGCCCGATGGTGATGGCCACCACCGGCAGCAGCAGGTAGGCCCCGGCCGGGACGTCCACCCGCATCGGAAACATCGGCCCGAGCACCATCGCCAGCAGCACACCGATCGCCGCGGAGCACACGGCGATGAACACGGCCTGCAACGCCAGCCCGGCCATCATCGATTTCGTCTTCACCCCAACGGCTTTGAACACCGCGAAATCGCGGGTGCGCTCCATGGCGGACATGTAGATGAACATGCCGATGATCGTCGCGGCCACCACCCACAGCAGGACGGCCATGATGCTGATGGCGTCCACCGCGACTTTCAACGGACGCATCATGTCGTCGATGGCGCCGTGGCGGTCCACCAGCCGGTAGCCGTCGAGCGCCTTGGTGGGATTACCCCGGATGCCCACCGACGCGATGACGGGCTGTCCGCCGTACACCAGGCGCTGCGCGCCCACCGTCGTCAGGAACAGGTTGGGCTGCTGCGCCAGCACGGTGGAGTTGTTGACGATCCCCACCACCTGGAGCGTGTGCGAGGCGATGTGCATCTGATCGCCGATCTTGCGGCCCAGCGTCGACGACACCGCGATCTCGTCGGGTGTGGCGGGCGGGCGACCTTGCGACATCGCCGGCATGCCCGGCCCGGCAGTCGGGGCGCCGAACAGGTTCATGGTCCGCGGCGTCCCGTTGTCGAGTGCCGTCGTGCCCGCATAGACCACCGCGGCGGCGGCCTGCACGCCCGGAAGCTTTTGCGCGCGTTCGACTTCGGTCTGCGCGAACGGCGACGATCCCAGGAACGGCCCGGCCGCCCCGTTCTGGATCATGAAGTGGTCGATGCCCAGCGAATTGACGGTGTTGCTGGCCTCCACCCGGAATCCGTTGGCCAGCCCGGTGAGCACCAGCGTCATGGCGAAGACGAACGAAGTGCCGACCACCGCGATGAGAAATCGGCGGCGCCGCCACTGCAGGTCCCGTAACGCCGCGATCAGCACGTGTGGAATCTAACGTGTTCGCTGACCGTGCAGCGGCAAGATAGCCAAAGCCGACGGCTGATTGGTGCAGACTGACCACATGGCCTATGACGAGGATCTGGCCAACCGGATCCGTGAGCTGCTCGGCCCGGTCGGCGGCATCGAGGAAAAGCGGATGTTCGGCGGGCTGGCATTCCTGCTGAACGGCCACATGTCGGTGGCCGCGAGCCACGACCGTGGCCTGTTGGTCCGGGTTGCACCCGACGATACTGAGAAGTTGCTGGGACGCCGGCACGTCGAGCTGATGGTGATGGGCGGCCGCGAGATGCGGGGTTGGCTGCGCGTGGCGCCCGATGGCCTGAAAACCAAACGCCAGCTGCAGGCCTGGGTCGACCGGGGCGTCGACTACGCAGGCACCCTGCCGCCCAAGTAGCGTTTGCGCACCGCGCCGTTGGGTATGCGGGGGTTATGGCACGGGATCGACAGATCGTCGCGCGGTTGCTCGACGCAGCCGGTACCACGTATGCCGAAGAAGCCGGGATAACCCTCCGCGACAAGCCGATGCCCCTGTTCAAGCTGCTGTCGCTGTGCATGCTCGCGAGCAAGCCCATCGCCGCGGAAACCGCGGTCGCCGCCGCGCGAGAATTGTTCCGCGCCGGGCTCCGCACCCCCGCCGCGGTGCTCGACGCCGACCGCAGCCAGATGATCAGAGCGTTCGGACGCGCCGGCTACGCCAGATATGACGAGAGCTCGGCGACCCGGATGACCCGCATCGCGGCCCGGGTCAACGACGAGTACGGCGGCGACCTACGCAACCTGCGGATCAGGGCCCGCCACGACGTGAAAGCGGCAGGCAAGGCCCTGCAGGGTTTCGACGGTATCGGCCGCACGGGCGCCGACATCTTCCTGCGCGAGATCCAGGACGTCTGGACCTGGGCGCAACCATATTTCGACGATCGTGCGCTCGCCACGGCGAAGGACCTGGGCCTGCCGACCGATGCCCGGAAGCTCAGCAGCCTGGCCCCGAACCGCAACGCCCGGCTGGCGGCCGCGCTCGTGCGGGCGTCGCTCGACGACACCGTGCGCGAACGTATCGAAACGTAGCTCCACAAGCAGCAATTCAGATCGATGAAGGGAATCTCGAATGGCCGGCTCACCCACTTTTGTGATCATCGGCGGCGGGCTGGCGGGCGCCAAAGCCGCGGAAGCCCTGCGCAGCAAGGATTTTGACGGGCAGGTGGTGCTGTTCAGTGCCGAAGACCGCCTACCCTACGAACGTCCCCCGCTGTCCAAGGAATTCATGGTCGGTAAGAAGACCGTCGAAGAATTCACCGTGCAGCCGAAGAGCTGGTACGCCGAGCACGACGTCGACCTGAAGCTCGGCACCGAGGTCACCACGCTGGATCGCACCGCGCACATGGTGGCGTTCAACGACGGCGATCACGAGCACTACGACAAGCTGTTGCTGGCCACCGGATCCCGCGCCCGCAAGCCTCCGATCCCGGGATCCGACGCCGACGGCGTGTACTACCTGCGGACCATCGACGACGCGACCGAACTGTTGTCGCAACTCACCGAAGGCCGGCGGCTGGCGATCGTCGGAGCCGGCTGGATCGGCCTCGAGGTCGCGGCCAGCGCCCGTGGACTGGGCGCCGACGTCACGGTCGTGGAGACCGCGGCGCTACCGCTGCAGGCCTCCCTGGGCCGGGAAGCCGGTGAGGTGTTCGTCGGTCTGCACCGGGACCACGGCGTCGATCTCCGGTTGGGCACCACAGTCGACGAGATCACCACCGCTGACCACAAGGCGACGGGCCTGAGACTCGGCGACGGAGCCACCGTCGAGGCGGATGCGGTACTGATCGCGGTGGGCGCCAAGCCGAATATCGAGTTCGCGGAACGCTCTGGACTGGTGATCGCCGACGGTGGCGTCGCTGTCGACGAATCCCTCAAGAGCAGCGATGACGACATCTTCGCCGTCGGCGACATCGCGGCGGCCGAGCATCCGCTGTTCGGGGTTCCGATCCGTACCGAGCACTGGGCCAACGCCCTCAAGCAGCCGGCGGTGGCCGTGGACGGAATGCTCGGCACGGCAGCCACTTACGACGAATTGCCCTACTTCTTCACCGACCAGTTCGACCTCGGTATGGAATACGTCGGATACGCGCCGCAATATCAGATGGCCATCACGCGTGGCGATCTCGGCACGCGCGAGTTCACCATGTTCTGGCTCGACGGCGGACATCGCGTGCTGGCCGGCATGAACGTCAACATCTGGGAAGGCCTCGACGACATCAAGAAGCTCATCCGGTCTCGGCGACCGGTCGACGTCAGAGCGCTCGCCGATCCGTCGGTTTCGTTGTCCACGTTGGCCGGATAGCGCGTCGCCGTTTTTGTCGTACCCCTCTGCTTTGATGGTGTCATGTCCAGCACCGCAACGGCTTTCGATGTCGAGCCGTCGCCGTGCGAGCGTATGGATGCGTTCTTCGCCGAGATCGGTGAGCTGACCGGGCAGCGCAATGCGATCGACGCGCGGCTGGTGGAGATCGCGGCCGAGATGGACCGTGACGGGCTCTGGGGTGCCACCGGCGCCCGGTCGATGGTGTCGTTGATGGCGTGGAAAACCGGTGTGTCACCGCGTAATGCGGAAGTCATGGTGGCGGTGGCGCACCGGCTGGAGGAATTTCCACGCTGCGCTGAGGCGATGCGCGCGGGCCGGTTGTCGCTTGACCAGGTCGGGGTGGTGGCCGAACACGCGGCCGACGGTTCTGACGAGCACTACGCCCAGTTCGCCGAAAGCGCCACCGTCACCCAGCTGCGCACGGCGGTGAAGCTCGAACCGCGCCCGGAGCCCGAGCCCGATTCGAAGCCCGAACCCGAGCGGTCGATCTCCAAGACCAGCCACGACGACGGCTCGGTCACCTACAAAATCCGGCTGCCGAAACTGGAAGCGGCGAAGGTCGATGCCGCGCTGGCCTCTCACCAGGATGCGTTGGTCGCGGACTGGAAACGCGACCACGACGCCGAAGGAGCTGTGTCGGAGGTGGCTCCGCCGTTCCCGAACGGTGTGGATGCGTTCATGAGCGTGGTCGAAGCCGGCTGGGACGCCGACGTGGAACGTCGCCCGCATGGGCAGCACACCACCGTCGTCGTGCACATGAACCTCGAACAGCGCACGGCCGCACTGCATGTGGGGTCGGTGCTGACCGATGAGGAACGCCGACTGCTGTTGTGCGATGCCACCTGCGAGGTGTGGTTGGAGCGGCACGGTCAGCCGATCGGCGCCGGACGGTCGACGCGCACCATCAGCCGCCGCCTGCGCCGCGCGCTGGAGCATCGCGACCGCTGCTGCCGCGTCCCCGGGTGCGGAGCCACCCGCGGCTTGCACGCCCACCACATCATCCACTGGGAGAACGGCGGGGCAACCGAACTGCACAACCTGGTGCTGGTGTGCCCGTACCACCACCGCTTGCACCACAGAGGCATCATCACCATCACCGGACCGGCCGACCGGCTGGTCGTCACCGAAGCCGCAGGCCGCCAACTCGACGGTGGATCCCTCGCGCGACCACCCACCACAGCCCGTCCGGATGTTCCGCCGTGCCCCGGACCCACCGGGGAGCGCGCTCAATGGTGGTGGTACCAACCCTTCGAACCACCACCAATACCGTCGACCAACTAGACGCACCCTCCGCGGCACCTAGCATCGGTAAATCGGTGAGGATCGAGACCTCACAAATGCCGGCGACGGAGCGTCTACTGGGTGTGAAAGACAAACCGCCATTCGAGACCGTGGTGCGCGACCACGGCCCCACGGTCTTTCGGGTGTGTTGCGCCGTCGTCGGTGAACACGACGCCGACGACGCCTGGTCAGAGACGTTCCTGGCGGCCCTCAAGGCCTATCCCGATCTGCCGATCGACGCGAATTTCGAGGCATGGCTCGTGACCATCGCGCACCACAAGGCCATCGATATCACCAGAACCCGGACACGCCAGCCGATTCCCACCGACGTCGTACCCGAGCCGGCACGTCCCGGCGACGTCCGCGACTTCGACGATCTGGCGGCCGCCGTCGACGGGCTGCCACCCAAACAGAAGCACGCTGTGGCGTACCACTACCTCGCGGGCCTGCCCTACAACGAGATCGCCGAGATTCTCGGCGGCACCGCCGCGGCCGCACGCCGCGCCGCCAGCGACGGCATCGCCACGCTACGACGTACCTACCGCGGTGAACTTGTCGAGATCACCGCGCCGCTGCAGACCGCAGGAGGGAGCCCGCAATGATCAACGGCGAAATCATCACCAACGACCTGACGCGCATCACCGACATCGGCCCGGACCGGCTCGGCGAACTGCACAATCGGCTGGCCGCCGCCGCCCAGCGCGACGGGGTGCTCGACGTCGCGTACCGCATCGTCGACAGTCCCGTCGGTCCGCTGCTGCTGGCGGCCACCGACCAGGGCCTGATCCGTGTCGCCTACGCCATCGAAGACCACGACGCCGTGCTGCAGCAGCTTGCCGACAAGGTGAGCCCGCGCATCCTGCGGGCCCCGGCCCGGCTCGACGCGGTCGCCCGTGAACTCGACGAGTACTTCACCCGGACCCGCCGAACCTTCGATGTACCGCTGGATTGGCGGCTGTCCGCCGGATTCCGCGCCGCGGTGCTGCATCACCTTCCGGAGATCGGCTACGGGCAGACGGCCAGCTATGCCACTGTCGCCGCGCTGGCCGGCAGCCCCAAGGCGGTCCGCGCTGTCGGCACAGCATGCGCGAAAAACCCACTGCCCGTTGTAGTTCCGTGCCACCGGGTGGTTCGCAGCGACGGTGCGATGGGCGGCTACCTCGGTGGTCCGGAAGCCAAGCGTCTCCTGCTGGAGCTGGAGGCCGCAGCATGAGCGTCTGGCAGCAGCGCGTCGCCGCCACCGACTGGGGAGCCGTCCGCACCGAGCTCGAGACGGTCGGCGGCGCGCTGACCGGACCTCTCGTCACGGCTGCCGAGGCCGCCGAGCTGGCGGCGATCTACCCCGATACGAACCGATTCCGGTCGACCATCGACATGGCCCGCTACCGGTTCGGCGAAGGCCAGTACCGCTACTTCCACCGGCCCTACCCCGAGATCGTCACCGAGCTCAAGTACGCGCTGTACCCGCAGCTGCTGCCGATCGCCCGGGACTGGTGGACGAGGCTGCGACGCGACCCGCCGTGGCCCGACAGTTTCGACGACTGGCTAGACACCTGCCACCGGGCCGGGCAGACGCGAACCACCGCGCTGCTGCTCAAGTACGGCGCCGGCGGCTGGTGCGCCCTGCACCAGGATCTGTACGGGGACTTGGTCTTTCCGCTGCAGGTCGTCATCAACCTGACGCGCCCGGAGGTCGACTACACCGGCGGCGAATTCCTGCTGTACGAGCAGCGGCCGCGCGCGCAGTCGCGCGGCTCGGCCATCTCCATCCCGTTCGGGCACGGGCTGGTCATCACCACGCGCGAACGGCCGGTGGCATCGAAACGCGGGTGGGCCGTCGGCCCTGTGCGCCATGGCGTTTCGACCCTGCGCTCGGGAAACCGGATGACGCTCGGCCTGATCTTCCACGACGCCGCATGACGACGTACACACTCGTCGATGCCGACGGCCGCCCCTATGCCAGCGCGACACCGGGGCGCTTGGGTGGCCATCGGGGTAACAAGCTGTACGGCAGGCTGGACTGCCCATCGGCGCTGCGCGCCATCGCCAAGGGCGGCTACGTGACCCATCGGGTGTTCTTCGCCGACGAAATCACTGCCACCGCTGCGGGATACCGCCCCTGCGCGGTGTGTCTGCCCGAGGGGTACCGGCAGTGGAAGGACGGGCACTGATACGCGCCCGGGATGTCAATCGAGCCCGGCGGTGCCGTCCGGCTTGACGGTCACGGTGGCACCCGCGAGGTCCTCGCGGGTGCTGGCCTCGGCTTGCGACGCATCGGTGATGACGGCCAGCGCCCGGCCGCCATCGGGTGTACGGACGGCGACGAAGACCTTCTCGGGCGTACCCTCGCGGGTCACCGGTGTGGTCCAGGACTCGACGGTGCCAGTACCGGACCAGTCGTCCTCGGCCACCACGGTCGGCTCGGCATCGACCTCGGATTGCACGTCTGCCCAACGGAATTCGTTTGCCGGTGGCTCGGTGCTGTAGACGCCGAAGCTGTGCTTGGTCAGGTAGCCACCGTTGGCGGTGATGAGCCCGATCTGGCCGGGATGGGCCACTAGGCGCTCGGCCATGGTGGCGATCGAATGCGAGACGTAGTTGTTCCACGGCCCGCCGGCGAAGGTCAGGCCACCGGTCACCGTCAGCGGCCGCGCCGGATCATCGAGGGCCAGACCGAGCTCACGGGCGGCGACCTGCACTGCCGACGGGAAGCACGAGTACACGTCCACCGCATCGATGTCGTCGATGCCGAGCCCGGTGAGCTCCAGCACGCGGCGCCCGGCGATGCGAATGGACGGTGACCCCGAGAAACTGCCGCGTTCACCCAGCACGTACGGATCATGCGCATCGGTACCCGCATGTGGGAAAACCCAACGGTCCCTGGGAATCCGCAGTTCTTCGGCCTTGCCCACCGAGGTCAGGATCAGGGCGGCGCCCTGGTCGACCATGTTGTTGGAGTTCATCAGCTTGGTGTACGGCCAGCTGATCATCCGGTTGTCCGGACCGGGCTGCCAAATCTGCTCGGCAGGCACCGCCTCCCGGCTCCAGGCATGCGGATTGCCTTCTGCCACTTGACTGAACCGCGCCCACAGCTCCCCGATCCGGCGGCGGTAGTCCTCGACGCCCTCCCCCGCCGCGATCCGCAACGCCTGCTCGAACATCGGGTACACATGCGACGGCGCCACCAAACCGATCCGCAGCTCGGCCGGCCCCACCATGTCCACGTCGGGGTCGCTGGGCGCCATCGGCACCGACTCGTCCTGCTCCGTTCCGGCCAGGCGCTCACCGCGCGCCTTCAACCGCGTCCGCGTCCGCCAGGTCTCGCCGCCGGCGATCAGCACCACGTCATTGCGGCCCTGCTGGATGTCCAGGCACGCCTGGTTCACCAACGACTGCGGCACGTTGCCACCGACCGGGGAGTAGCGGGTGACGGCGCCGGGCGCGCCGATGCGCTGCGCGAGCAACAGCCCGGGATCCCGGTACCGCAAGGAGAAGACGTTGACGATCCGGACCGCGTCGACCGCCTCGAGCACGCGCGCATCGGCCGCCTCCCGTGCCGCGGCCTCCATCAGGTCGACGGGCTCGCCACCCGGGTTCTCGTCGTACTGGTTGACCTGGCCATAGCCGACGAGCACCGGGGTTCGGGGATCAAGGGGCACTCCATCACGTTAGTGGGTCGTCGCCAACTGTTGTGACCTGGCCCTTTGGCGCCTGTCGGTACACTCGCCAGAGATGATCGACGCCTCGGCAGCCGCCGCTGCACCATGCCTACCGACCGGCTCACCAGCCGTGCGGCACCCGCGCGTCTACATCGATGTGGCCGTGGTCGTGGCCGTCCTGGTCGCGACCAATCTGCTGGCCCACTTCACCACCCCCTGGGCGAACATCGTCGTCGTGCCCCTCGCCGCGCTCGGGCTGGTGGCTCTGGTCCGCAAAAGGGGCCTCGGGTGGACCGAACTCGGACTCGGCCGCGCGCACTGGCGGACCGGCATGCGCTACGCACTCGGTGCCATTCTGCTCGTCGGGTCGGTGATCGCCGTCGGTGTACTGCTGCCCTGGACCCGGCCGATGTTCCTCAACAACCACTACGCGACCATCTCCGGCGCCCTGTTGGCGTCGATGATCGTCATCCCACTGCAGACCGTCATCCCCGAGGAACTGGCCTTCCGCGGCGTTCTGCACGGCACGCTCGACCGGGCCTGGGGATTCCGCGGCGTCGCCGCCGCGGGCTCGCTGCTGTTCGGCCTCTGGCACATCGCCACCTCACTGGGCCTGACCAGCAGCAACGTCGGATTCACGCGCGTCCTCGGCGGCGGGGTGGCCGGCATGATCGCCGGCGTCGCCATGGCCGTCGTCGCCACCGCTGCCGCGGGATTCGTCTTCACCTGGCTGCGGCGCCGGTCCGGCAGCCTGCTCGCGCCGATCGCGCTGCACTGGTCACTCAACGGCATGGGTGCACTCGCCGCCGCCGCCGTCTGGCACTTCACCTAGAAACCGCGCCGGCGGACTGGCCCCCTAACCGTCACCAGATCGCTGCATTTCAGACCTCGTTGCGGCTCGCCGAACGGGGCTAGCCTCGAGATGTATCAGTCAATCGAAAGGTCATGACAATGATGCACATCGTCTGGTTGATTCTTCTCGGCCTCGTCGTCGGAGCCATCGCCCGGTTCGTCGTACCCGGGAAGGACGACATGGGGTGGATCCTCACGTGCGTGCTCGGCATCGCGGGTGGTTATGTCGGCGGCACGCTGAGCAGTGTCGTCTACGCGCCGCACAAGCTCGATTTCCGCCCGCCGATCGAGCACTCCTTCTGGGGCGCGCTGGTCGGCGCGGTGATCCTCGTCCTGCTCTACCGCTTCGTGAAGTCGAAGAGTTCTACGTAGAACTCACAGCGAAAAGAATCGAGGACCGCGCCCGGTTGGGCACGGTCCTCGATTCTTTTGAGCAACTATCCGGCGGGGGCCATCTCCGGCGGCGCGTTCGTCACCGGCACCGGAACGCCGACCATCGGGTGGGCCGGATCCGCAGGCTTGGGCGGAGCGTTCGGGTCGACCGGAGGCGGCGGCGGCGGGTTCCACGGGCGGATCGACTGGGCCAGCGTCACAGCGGCGGCCTTGTCGACCGGGTGGTTCCCCGAGCCCAGCCACACGACGAACCACCGCTGCGGGTTGCGCTGGCTGCGGATCGTGGCGTCCGGCGGCGGGTTGCCGACGACACCCGCCCAGATCTGGCCGTTGGGCTTACCGGTGTCGGTGAACTTGACCTCGTAGAACGACGCCGCACCCGGCAGGGACCCTGCCGTCAGCGCGGTGGTCTCCTGGCCGACGCGGGTGCCCGGGAAGGGCATGAAGAACTCACCCATGTCCGAGGCCAACCGGTTGGCGGCCTTGCCGTTGTCGGACTCGGCGCCGGCGAACAGCTTCAGGTCCAGACGACCCAGCAGCACGCTGGTGTCGCTCGGGGCCTGCTCCGAACCCGCGGCCGGGGCCTTGGTCAGCAGCGCCTGGCCGTACGAGAGCTGCGTGGCGTCGGCGATCTTCCAGCCTTGCGGCACGACGTAACTGAAGCCACCGGCGTCGTTGTTGACCCGGCCGGGCTCAGCCGGCGGCGCCGGAGCGGCTGCCGGAGCCGCACCCGCGGCGGTACCCGGCGCCGGCGCGCCGGGCGCTGCGGGCGCAGGCGGTGGTGGCGGTGCGTTGGGGTCGGCCGGCGGTGCGGCCGGGTCCGCCGCGGGAGGCGGCGGCACTTCGACCCCCGGGGCCGGAGCAGGCGCCGGTTCGCCGACCGGGGCGGGTGCCGGAGCAGGAGCCGGGGCGGGCGCAGGAGCTGGCGGCACCGGGTCGGCGTACGAGATCGCGCTCGGCAGCACGATGGCCACGGCCGCCGCACCTGCCACAGCAGCAGTCAGGGATTTCGGAAGGCGTTTGCGGGCACTTGTCCGCGCATCCGGGTGTCGCATGGGGACGAAAATACAGTGTTACCGGCGTGACGCAAGTGCGAGTTGCGGCTAATTCCTCCGCGAGTCTGTTAGCTCGCGTGCGGCATCTGGACAGACCACGGCGAGATCACCCGGTTGCTGAGCCCCAATGCGGCCCCGGACGGGCCGGGCGTGCCGTCACGCCGGGCGAATCGCGACGTCCTGCGGATCGACGCCGAAGTACACCTGCTCCCCCGGAATCAGCCGCAGACCTGCCGCCACCTCCGCACTGATGTCGGCCGCCAGACCCCCGCCGCCGTCGTCGGCCGCCTCGGCACGCACCCGGATGACCGGGCCGCGGTGATCCAGTTCCGCGACCCCGACGGCGACGACATTGACGTCCGCCGCGGGCAGCTCCCGGCCCACCGATACCGCCGCCGGAGCGAACACCGCGATCGCCGGACCGCCCGGTGTCACGTCGGGCCCCCAGACACCGCGCCACGCCTGTCCCGCGGCCAGCACCGAACCGCCGTCGTCCCCCGCGCGCCCACTGACCAGATTCACGCCCGCGAACCGCGCCCCGAACACCGTCCGCGGCGCGGTCAGCACATCGGCGACGGTGCCCGATTCGACGATGCGGCCGCCCTCGATGACCGCCACCCGATCCGCGAGCGTGACGACGTCGAGAAGGTCGTGGCTGACCAGCACCGAACTGCGTCCGCCGGTGGCCAGGACGCCGCGCAGCAGCCGGCGCATCGCCGACGCCGCCGTGACGTCCAGACCGGACAGCGGTTCGTCGAGCAGCAGCACGTCGGGTTCGGCGGCCAGTGCCCGGGCCAGCGCGACCCGCTGCGCCTGACCGCCCGACAAGTGCCCCGGCCGGCGATCGGCCAGTTCGGCGGCGCCGACCTCACCCAGCCAGCGGTCCGCCGTCCGCCGCGTCTCGGTGTGTGCGCCCCGGCGGTGGAGATGGCGGGCCTGTGGCCCGAAAGCCACGTTGCCGGCGACCGTCAGGTGGGGAAACAGCGCCGGGTCCTGCAGCAGCAGGCCGACCCGCCGGTTGTGCACCGCGATGTGCCGGCCCGATGCCGTGTCCGTCAATTCGCGTCCACCCACCGTGACGGTGCCCGCGTCGGGCCGCAGCAGGCCGGCGATCACGTGCAGCACACTGGATTTCCCCGCGCCGTTGGGCCCGACGACGGCCAGCACCTCGCCGGCGGCGACGTCGAACTCCACGTCGATGCCGCGACCTTCGACGACCGCGCGTACCGCGAGACCGCCCGTCACGGTCTGGTCTCCGCTTCGAACGGCCCGCGACCGAACCGGGCGCCGCCCGTCACGAGCACCACGACGGCCGCGACCACGACCAGAACCAGCGACAGCGCGACGGCGGCATCGGCGTCGGCCTCGCGCTGCAGATAGATCTCCAGCGGCAGCGTCCGCGTCACCCCCTCGCGGGAACCGGCGAACGTCAGCGTCGCGCCGAACTCGCCCAGCGACCGTGCGAACGCCAGCACCGAACCGGACACCAGGCCCGGGGCCAGCATCGGCAGGGTGACCCGGCGCCACACCGTGGTGGGCCGGGCCCCGAGCGTGGCCGCGACCGCCTCGTACTGCGATCCGGCCGTGCGGGCCGCGCCTTCCAGCGCGATAACCAGAAACGGCAGTGAGACGAACGTCTGCGCCAGCACGACCGCCGTCGTCGAGAAGGCGATGTGCACGCCTGCCGCGTCCAGGTACTTGCCGATCAGCCCGAGCCGGCCGAAGGCGTACAGCAGCGCGATACCGCCGACGACCGGCGGCAGTACCAACGGCAGCAGGATCAGCGGGCGGGTCCAGCGCACCACCCGGGAGCCGCTGCGCGCCAGGACCAGCGCCATCGGCACGCCCAGCATCACGCAGAGCACGGTGCTGGCCGCGGCGGTCTTGAGGCTCAGGACCAGCGCGGTCACCGACGAGTCGCTGGTGATCAGCTCCAGGAAGCGCGACCAGTCGACCTTCGCCGCGACCGCGATCAGGGGCAGGACGACGAACAACGCACCCAGTGCCGCAGGGACGTAGATCCAGCGCGGCAGCCCGGGGTTCAAGGCTGTGCGAACCCGAACTGCGCCAGGATCTGGCGTCCCGTGTCACTCGTGACCAGGTCGACGAACCGCTGGGCGGCCGACGCGTCGGCCGCCGACTTCAGCACCCCGATCGGGTAGATGTTCACCGCCGACGCCGCCTGCGGGAACTCGACCTTGGCGACCTTGTCGCCCGCCGACTTGGCGTCGGTCTGATACACCACTCCGGCGTCGGCCTGGCCGCTGGTGACCTTGTTCAGCACGTCCGTCACCGACGTCTCCTCGCTGACCGGCCTGAGTTCGACGCCGACGATCTTCTCGACCTTGCGCGTCGCCGTCCCGCATGGCACCTGACGGGCACACACCACGACGTTCAGCCCGGGCCGTGCCAGATCACCGAAGTTGTTGACATGCTTGGGATTTCCCGGCGGGGTCACGATGACGAGCGTGTTGGAGGCGAAGTTCACCGGGGTGCCCGCGAGCAACCCGGCCTTGGCCGCCTTGGTCATGTTGTTGGCGTCGGCCGAGGCGAACACATCGGCCTTGGCGCCCTGCGTCAGCTGTTCGACCAACGACGACGAGCCCGCGAAGTTGAACTGCACGTCCGCGCCCGGGTTCTCCTTCTTGTAGCGGTCGGCGAACGCGGTGAACGCCTGCTTCAGGGATGCCGCCGCGTACACGTTGATCACAGGACCCGACGGTTTCGAGCTCGAATCACACGCCGAGAGTGCACTCACGCCGCCGAGCAGGACCAACACCGCCACCGCGCGCATCAACTTGCGCATGAGCCACATGCGCAAAACCCTAGGGCCCATTCCTCCGCGTGGCGAGTTTCGTCAGCTAGCTACTGTCCAGTAACATGGCGGCAACCGCGTTCAGCGTTGCACACGAGGAGGCCCTGTTCATGGACGTTCTGGTCACCGGAGGCGATACCGATCTCGGCCGCGTCATCGCCGCAGGATTCCGCGACGCCGGACACAACGTGACGATCGCCGGCGCCCGCCGCGACGAGCTCGAAGTAGCCGCCAAGGAACTCGAAGTCGAGTCGATCGTGCTGGACAACACCGACGGCGCCGCGCTGGAGCAGATGCGCGACAAGCTGCCGCAGCACCTCGACACCATCGTGAACGTCCCGGCACCCGTGTGGTCCGCCGGCGACCCGCGCACCTACACCCTGGCCGAGCGCGCCGCCGTGTGGCGCAACACGCTCGATTCGTCGCTGCTGTCGGCCGTGCTGACCGTCCAGATCCTCGGCGACCAGATGCGTTCGGGCGGTGCCATCGTCACCGTCGTCCCGGAATGCCCCAAGGACGGCACTGCCGACGCGGCGATCAAGGCGGCCGTGTCGAACTGGACCGCCGGCCAGGCCGAGCACTTCGGCATCCGCGGCATCACGATCAACGTGGTCGCCGCGGGCCGCGGCTCCGAAGCGGGCTACGACGGCGTCGAGACCAGCGGCGCAACCGTCGGATCCGAGCTGACCAAGCTCGCGCTCTTCCTCACCACGCCCGCGGCGCGCCACATCACCGGCGAGACGCTGCACGTGAGCGCCGGCGCGCTCGCGACCTTCGCCTGACCCATCACTTCATCGGCCAGTTTTATTCCCGATTTGTGTCGGCTTCGCGTCCGGCGAAACACAGGACGCGGCAACGCGGTTGGTGACTAGGGTCGAATCGTGACGATTCGACTCGGTCTTCAGATCCCCAACTTCTCCTACGGCACGGGTGTCAGTGAGCTGTTCCCGACCGTCATCGCCCAGGCGCAGGAAGCCGAGGCCGCCGGCTTCGACTCCGTCTTCGTGATGGACCACTTCTATCAGCTGCCGATGCTCGGCACCCCCGACCAGCCGATGCTCGAGGCGTACACCGCACTCGGCGGCCTGGCCACCGCGACCCAGAACGTTCAGCTGGGCACCATGGTCACGGGCAACACGTACCGCAACCCGACGTTGCTGGCCAAGGCCATCACCACGCTCGACGTGATCAGTCAGGGGCGCGCCATCCTGGGCATCGGCACCGGCTGGTTCGAACTCGAGCACGATTCGCTGGGCTACGAGTTCGGGACGTTCACCGACCGGTTCAACAAGCTGCACGAGGCGCTCGAGATCATCCTGCCCATGCTCGCCGGGGAACGGCCCACCTTCGAGGGCAAGTACTACCGGACGCGTGAGGCGATGGCCGAGCCGCGTTTCCGCGACCACATCCCGCTGCTGATCGGCGGCAGCGGCGAGAAGAAAACCATTCCGCTCGCCGCCCGGCACTTCGACCACCTGAATCTGGTGTCGGGCTTCGACGAGGCGCCGCGCAAGGTGGCCGTGGTCCAGGAAGCGTGCGAGAAGATCGACCGCGACCCGGCGACCCTGGAAACCAGCATGCTCGTCACCGCCTTCGTCGACGACAAGGCGACGCCGGACCTGATCCCCGCGGAGATGACCCAGCGCATGGTCGCCGGCAGCGCCGAAAGCGTCGCCGAACAGCTCAAAGCCAAGGTGTTCGACGCGGGCATCGGCGGCGTGATCCTGAACATTCCGACCAGCGTGACCGGATACGTACCCGGCGTCATCTCGGCCCTCGGAGCAGCGCTGACCGCGGCCATCAACGCCTGACCCGGCTCGGTGGGGCATCTCACTGCATTGATCGATTCAGCTGCGACTAGCCTGTGTCTGTAAACAGTCTTGTAGTAGTACGTCGAGGAGCCCCTCAACATGGTCCACCCCGGAGCTACGGCATCGGATCGCCACAAGGTCGTCATCATCGGATCGGGCTTCGGTGGCCTGACCAGCGCCCAGGCGCTCAAGCATGCTGATGTCGACATCAAGCTGATCGCCCGTACCACCCACCACCTGTTCCAGCCGCTGCTGTACCAGGTGGCGACGGGCATCATCTCCGAAGGTGAGATCGCCCCACCGACCCGGCTGATCCTGCGCAACCAGAAGAACGCCCAGGTGCTGCTCGGCGATGTGACGCACATCGACCTGGAGAACCAGACTGTCGACTCGATCCTGCTGGGCCACACCTACAGCACGCCGTACGACAGCCTGATCATCGCCGCCGGCGCCGGTCAGTCCTACTTCGGCAACGACCACTTCGCCGAGTGGGCGCCCGGCATGAAGACCATCGACGATGCGCTCGAGCTGCGCGGCCGCATCCTCGGTGCGTTCGAGCAGGCCGAGCGCTCTAGCGACCCGGAGCGCCGCAAGAAGCTGCTGACGTTCGTGGTCGTCGGCGCCGGCCCGACGGGTGTCGAGATGGCCGGCCAGATCCAGGAGCTGTCGGACCAGACCCTCAAGGGCAGCTTCCGGCACATCGACCCGACCGAGGCCAAGGTCATCCTGCTCGACGCCGCGCCCGCGGTGCTGCCGCCCATGGGCGAGAAGCTGGGCCTCAAGGCCAAGAACCGGCTCGAGAAGATGGGCGTCGAGATTCAGCTCAACGCCATGGTGACCGACGTCGACCGCAACGGCATCACCGTCAAGGACAAGGACGGCACCATCCGGCGTATCGAGTCGGCATGCAAGGTGTGGTCCGCCGGTGTGCAGGCCAGCCCGCTCGGCCGCGACCTGGCCAACCAGTCCGACACCGAGATCGACCGGGCCGGCCGCGTCAAGGTGAACCCTGACCTGTCGATCCCCGGCCACCCGAACGTGTTCGTCGTCGGCGACATGGCGTTCGTCGAGGGCGTCCCGGGTATGGCGCAGGGCGCGATCCAGGGCGGCAAGCACGTCGCCGCCATCCTGAAGAACGAGGCCAAGGCCCGCGCACACGGCACCAAACCCAAGCCGCGCGAACCGTTCTCGTACTTCGACAAGGGCTCGATGGCCACGGTGTCCAAGTGGAACGCCGTCGCCCAGATTCCGCTCGGCGACAAGGCCAAGCTCGAATTCGGCGGCTTCATCGCCTGGCTGGCCTGGCTGGGGCTGCACCTGATCTACCTGGTGGGCTTCAAGACCAAGATCGCCACGCTGCTGTCCTGGACGGTGACGTTCTTGAGCCGCCAGCGCGGTCAGCTGACCATCACCGAGCAGCAGGCCTACGCCCGCACCCGCATCGGCGAACTCGAGGAGATCGCGTCGTCGGTTCAGGCCACTCCAGACCCGGTGGCTTCCTGAACTAGAGCCTTGGTCCCTGCCAGGCCGACAGGCAACCCCTGTCGGCCAGGGCCATGACCACCTGATCTCGGCGTGATTCGTACCCATCTGCGGTACGGATCACGCCGAGATCGCTTTCGGGGTAAGAAAATTCGCTGACGTAGGCGCGCGGCGCGGCGATCTCGTCGTCGCTGACCGCACCGGCGCCGAGTTCGACGCGGTGCCGCACGACCGGCACCGTCTCGTGGTCGACGTGCAGCGACCCCTCCCAGAAGCCGTGCTGCTCGCCGGCACGCCCGACCTGCACCCGTTCGCGCAGCCGCACCCGGCCTGCCTCGGCGATCTGCAGCCGCGTCGTCGCCTGATGGCTGCTGCCGCCCGCGATGACGGTCGGCTCCGGATCCAGGTCGAGCTCCCCCGCCACTTCGAGCTCCCAGCTCGAGCGCGACTGCGTCGTCGTCGCACCGGGCAGCACCACCATCGCGGCCACGCTGCGCACCCGCAGCCGGGCACCGGCCTCGACGATGACGCGCACGTCGATGGTGTCACCGCCCAGCGGTGTTGCGGCCGTGGACACGAGATGGACGGCGTCGGGAGCGGTGCGGCGCGCGGCCACACCGCCGACGCACTCGATGCGCGGCCCCCGGCCGGGGGTTGCGACGATCAGAACCTGGGTGTGCATCACTCAGGCGTTCGTCACCTCGGCGCCGGCGAGTTGTTCACGTACCCAGGCCTGCACCAGCGACGCGGCCGGATCCTCGGTGAGCGAGATCAGCACCGTCGGGCGGTCACCGCGCACCTTGCCGGCGTCGCGCCGCATGACATCGAGGTCGGCGCCGACCATGGGCGCCAGGTCGGTCTTGTTGACGACCAACAGATCCGAGTACGTGACGCCGGGCCCACCCTTGCGCGGCACCTTGTCGCCGCCGGCCACGTCGACGACGAAGATCTGTACGTCGACCAGGCCTGAGGAGAATGTCGCCGTCAGGTTGTCTCCCCCGGACTCGACCAGGATGAGGTCGAGTTTGTCGTTGGACTCGATGAGGTCGTCGATGGCGTCGAGGTTCGCGGTGATGTCGTCGCGAATCGCGGTGTGCGGGCAGCCGCCGGTCTGCACCGCGGCGATCCGCTCGTCGGGCAGCACGGCGTGCCGGCGCAGGAAGTCGGCGTCCTCGGTGGTGTAGATGTCGTTGGTCAGGACGGCCAGCGACAGCTCGTCACGCAGCTGCCGGCACAACGCCGCCACCAGCGCCGTCTTACCGGAGCCGACGGGCCCGCCCACGCCGATGCGCAGCGGTTCACCGGGTTGCCGCTCGCGCTTGGGCCGGTCGTGGTGATGGTGCGGCTGACCGTCGATGAAGTGTGGTGGCATGGTGGACCTTTCGGTTCAGGAGGCGAACAGGGGGCGGTCGCGGCCGGCGTGTCGCTGGGCCAGGACGTCGAGCAGTGGATCGGACAGGTCCGCGATGCCTTTCGCTGCTTCGGCCGCGGTGGCGTCGCACAGCCCCGACAGCTCGAAGGTGAGCGCGGCGACGTCGGCCGGATCGAGTGCGAGCAGGCGTTGCGCTGCCGTCGCGGAGCCCGTCATGGTGGTGTAAACGACTGTGGCACAGGTCTGTTCGGGGTCGAGGCCACTGACGCGGCCCACCACGCCCGAGGCCACCGCGAGATGTGGCCGGGTACCCACGTTGCCCCAATCGGTGTCCGGCCAGACTCGGCGCGCCAGCCGCACCAGCCCACGGCCCTGTGCCCGAGATGCCTGCCGGGCCGCGGGAGCCGGTGTGCGCGCGTCCGTTTCGCGGTCGGCCGCCACCGGGTCGAGGCCGCTGTGGACCGCAGCGGCGATCGAGGCGGTGACGAGCCCCTGGGTCCGGATCCGCCGGCGCAGGTAGGCCCGCAGTGTCACCACGTTGGTCACCAGACCACTGGTGACCGCCTCCTCGACGCCGCCGGAGTGCACGTGCCCGCCGGTCGGCAACCGTGAATCCGCCAGTGCCAGCAGGGTGGCCAGGCCACTATCCATCAGAACAGCCGCTGTCCATCAGAACAGGAAGTATCTCTGCGCCATGGGCAACTCGGCGGCCGGCTGTTCCTGCCAGACCTCGCCGTCGATGCGGACGGTGAACGTGTCAGGATCGACCCGGATGTCGGGCATCGCGTCGTTGAGCGGCAGATCCGCCTTGCCCCGGCCGCGGACGTTCTTGACCGGAACGAGCCTGCGCCGCAAGCCGAGTCGCGCCGCGAGGTCGTCCTCGATGGCGGTGGGCGAGACGAAATGCACCGCGAGGCCGGCTGCCACCGTCGGGTTGGCGCCGAACATCGGCCGCGGCAGGACGGGTTGCGGCGTCGGGATGGAAGCGTTGGCGTCGCCCATGGCCGCCCAGGCGATCGCGCCGCCCTTGAGCACGAGATGCGGGCGGACGCCGAAGAACGCCGGCTCCCAGAGCACCAGGTCGGCCAGCTTGCCGACCTCCACCGAGCCCAGCTCGTGGTCGATGCCGTGCGTCACCGCCGGGCAGATCGTGTACTTCGCCACGTAGCGGCGGACGCGGTTGTTGTCGTTGCCGCTCGCGCCGCCGGGGTCGCCTTCGAGCGGCCCGCGGCGCTTCTTCATCACGTGCGCCGTCTGCCACGTCCGCATCACCACCTCGCCGATGCGGCCCATGGCCTGGCTGTCGCTGCCGATCATCGAGATGGCACCGATGTCGTGCAGCAGGTCCTCGGCGGCGATGGTGGACGGCCGAATCCGGCTCTCCGCGAACGCCAAATCCTCGGGCACGGCGGCGTTGAGGTGATGGCACACCATCAGCATGTCGAGGTGTTCGTCGAGGGTGTTGACGGTGTGCGGCCGCGTCGGGTTGGTCGAGCTGGGCATCACGTTCGGGTGGCTGGCCACCGTGATGATGTCGGGCGCGTGGCCGCCGCCGGCGCCCTCGGTGTGGTACGCGTGGATGGCCCGGCCGGCGATCGCGGCCAGGGTGTCCTCGACGAAACCCATCTCGTTGAGGGTGTCGGAGTGCAGGGCGACCTGCACGTCGGCCTCCTCGGCCACCCGCAGGCACGCGTCGATGGTGGCCGGTGTCGTGCCCCAGTCCTCGTGCAGCTTGAAACCGGCTGCGCCACCGCGCAATTGCTCCCACATGGAGTCGGGGTTGATGGTGTTGCCCTTGCCGAGCAACAGGATGTTCATCGGCCAGCCGTCGAGCGCCTGCAGCATGCGCCCGAGATGCCAGGCGCCGGGCGTGACGGTGGTGGCCTTGCTGCCCTCGGCCGGCCCGGTACCGCCACCGATCATGGTGGTGATGCCGCCGCCGATCGCCTCCTCCAGGAGCTGGGGACAGATGAAGTGCACGTGACAGTCGATGCCGCCCGCGGTGAGGATGCGGCCGTTGCCGGCGATGATCTCGGTGGACGGCCCCACCACGAGGTCGGGGTGCACCCCGGACATGATGTCGGGGTTGCCGGCCTTGCCGATGGCGACGATGCGGCCGTCCCGAATCCCGATGTCGGCCTTGATGATTCCCCAGTAGTCGATGATGATCGCGCCGGTGATCACGGTGTCCGGCGCGCCGTCGGCCCGCGTCGTGCGCGCCTGGCCCATCGACTCGCGCAGCACCTTGCCGCCGCCAAAGACCGCCTCGTCGCCCGACAGGCCCGGACCGCCACTGAGGTCCTCGGTGATCTCGATCAGCAGATCGGTGTCCGCCAGGCGGATCCGGTCACCCGTCGTCGGCCCGAAGAGCGCCGCATACCGGGAGCGGGAAAGGGAACTCATTCGTGCCGTCCGTTCTTCGCGCGAGCGCTCATCAGCCATCCAGCTTTCCGGGCGGGTTCAGCGACAGCCCGTACACCTCGCGGGTACCGCCCAACGGAACCAGGGCAACCCGCTGCGCCACGCCGGGTTCGAATCTGATGGCGGTGCCCGCCGGCACGTCAAGGCGGTACCCGTGTGCGGCGGCGCGGTCGAACTCCAGCGCGGAATTGGCCTGCGGGAAATGCACGTGGCTGCCGACCTGCACCGGCCGGTCACCGCCGTTGACCACGTCGAGCGTCAGCCGCTCGGCACCGGCATTGATGGCGATATCGCCCTCGCCGTAAAGGATTTCACCCGGGATCAGCCCCGTTCCCTCGACGGTCGCGCGCTCGGACATCGTCGGGCCTCAGGCGATCGGGTAGTGGACGGTGACGAGTTTGGTGCCATCCGGGAAGGTGGCCTCGACCTGGACGTCGGACAGCATCTCCGGGACCCCCTCCATGACATCGTCGCGGCCGAGCACCTCGCGGCCGCTGACCATCAGCTCCGCGACGGTCCGCCCGTCGCGCGCGCCTTCCAACAGGTGATCGGTGATCACCGCGACCGCCTCGGGGTGATTGAGGCGCAACCCTCGGGCCTGCCGTCGGCGCGCCAGTTCGGCGGCGTACGAAATCAGCAGGCGTTCTTGCTCATGCGGCGTCAAACGCATAAGGGGCGATATTGCCACGGCACGCTGGGAATGGCATGTCGGGCGCTGGTTTTCGGCCCCTCACCGCACCGAGGGGTCAGCCCTCGAGGTTCTGCAGCCGCACCTGGCCCCGGGCCACCGGCCGGTCGTCCTCGTCGGTGATGGTGACCAGCCACAGCTGCTGCCGCCGGCCGCGGTGGATCGGCGTCGAGGTGGCGGTGACGGTTCCGCCCTTGAGCGCGCGCAGGAAGTCGGTGTTGTTGTTGACGCCGACGACGGTGCCGCCGCCGTGCTCGGCGAGCCAGACGTGCCCCGACACGCTGGCCAGGCCCTCGACGATGGCGCAGTAGACGCCACCGTGCACGATGCCCCACGGCTGCAGGATCTTGTCGGTGATGGTCAGCTGGGCGCGGCCGCCGTCCGGGGTGACCTCCAGGTAGGTCAGTCCGATTTCGTTGTCGAAGCCCTTGCCGAGGCCCTCGGGCACAGATGTCGTCACGAATAGCTGTCTACACGAGCGCCCGGGGCGGCGGTCACCACACCCGTGTGGCACGAAAGCGAGCAGGCCCCGCACCGAATGGTGCGGGGCCTGCTCTTCGAATGGACCGGGAATCACTGCAGCCCTCAGGATTCCGGCGCGGTCCGGTGGTCTCTCGACTCCTGAATAGTAGGCAAGGCTTGCCTAATTAGCAAGCCCTTGCCAGTTGCACCCGGTCAAGTCCGCGCACCGGCGCACCGAACCCGACAAGGGTGTCCAGCACCGCCTGCGCACGACCCATACCGTCGGCCTCGCTCACCCCGGCCAGCAGCGGCACCTGCGTCGCGGTGCCGACCACCGACGCCCCGACGATGTGCCACATCGCCGGTACCGCGAGGATGCCGCCACTGACATCGAAGAGCTTCGCGAACAGCGGATTCAGCGCGCGATGGCAGCGATGCGCCAGCCAGGTCGCGAGCGCCTCCTCACCCGGGAAGGCGACGACACCCTCCCCGATCCGGCGGGTCGCCGGCACTCCCCGGCCGCCGAACACCGGATCCCCCGGCAGCACCCGCAACGTCGGGTCCGCGACGCCCACCCAGTCGATGCCACCCTCCGAGTCGACGTGGACCCACAGGTTCTCCAGGCCGGGGTCCCAGGCGCGGCCCTCCAGCACCAGCAGCGGCACGACGCGGCCGACGACGACGTGCGCCAGCATCGCGGCCACCTGCTGGGCGGCCACCGCCGCACTGCCAGTGTCGCCCATCGCGGTGTCGTACATCGCCTGCATGCGGTCGCCCGTCACGGCTTCGGCGAGCGGCCACCACCGGCGACGGGAGATGTCGTCCATCACCGCGACGCCGTAGACCCGGGGATCGCTGGGGCACAACTCGCGCAGCCGACGGCTCGACTCGTGCAGCGGGAGCATCCGGCGGATGTCCATCGTGGCGATCAGCGGGTCAATCACAGCGGAGGGCATGAACACATCCTTAAGTTAGGTTAGCCTTACTATAGTGACGACCCGCGAGATGTAAACCGCTGTGACGGGACTCACAAGCAGCACAAAAACAGCCCTGACCGGGAACCCCGACGCGCCGTCGGGGCGTTGGGGAGAGCATCCGAAACGGATACGACGCACGGTAGTAAATGCGTAGTACCCTGAGAAGACTGCGGAAAGAGTGAAATAGGACATGGCGAAATTGACGCGACTTGGCGAGCTGGAGCGCGAGGTGATGGACCACCTGTGGTCCTCCCGCGAGCCGCAAACCGTGCGTCAGGTGCATGAAGCACTCGCGACGCGCCGGGATCTGGCCTACACCACGATCATGACGGTGCTGCAGCGCCTGGCGAAGAAGAATCTGGTCGTCCAGCATCGTGACGACCGCGCGCACCGCTACGCACCGACCCACGGCCGCGACGAGCTGGTCGCCGGGCTCATGGTCGACGCCCTCGACCAGGCCGCAGACTCCGGCAGCCGCGTTGCGGCGCTGGTTCATTTCGTCGAACGCGTCGGCGTCGACGAGGCCGATGCGCTCCGGCGCGCCCTCGATGAGCTGGAAGCCAAGCACCGAATCCCACCGGCGACTGGCAATTCCGGCACCGACTGAGAGACACTTAGCGCGTGTCCGCCCTGGCCTTCACTCTCGTCGCGCTACTGCTGGTCGGGCCGGTACCCGCCTTGCTGGCGCGCGCATCGTGGCCACAGCGGGCCCCCCGGGCCGCGATCGTGTTGTGGCAGTCCGTCGCCATCGCCGCCGTACTGTCCGCCTTCAGCGCCGGTATCGCCGTCGCCAGCAGGCTTTTCGCGCCCGGCCCTGACGGTCGTCCCACGACCACCGCGACCAGCGAGATCAGCGTCCTGGGCTGGCCGTTGTGGATCACCCATGTCGCGGTCTTCGCGCTGACCCTCGTCGTCGGCGCCCGTCTGCTCATCGCCTTCGTCCAGGTCGCCATCGCGACACGACGCCGGCGCGCCCACCACCGGATGATCGTCGACCTGCTCGACTGTTCGCGCGACACCGCACCCGCACCCCAGGCCCGGCACCTCATCGGCCACGGCCTGCGCATCCTCGACGTCCAGCAGCCCCTCGCCTACTGTCTGCCCGGCGTGCGCAGCCGCGTCGTCCTCAGCGAAGGTGCGCTCAAGCACCTCGACGACAGCGAGATCGCCGCCATCCTCAGCCACGAACACGCCCACCTGCGCGCCCGGCACGACCTGGTGCTCGAGATGTTCATCGCCGTACACGCCGCCTTCCCCCGCTTCGTCCGGAGCGCCAGCGCCCTCGACGCGGTCCGCTTCCTGATCGAACTGCTCGCCGACGACGCCGCCGTCCGGGCCACCGGCCCGACACCGCTGGCCCGCGCCCTCGTGGCCTGCGCGTCCGGCCGGGCACCCAAGGGCGCCCTCGCCGCAGGCGGCCCGACGACCGTCCTGCGGGTGCAGCGCCTGGCCGGCGAACCCAACAGCTCCTGGGTGGCTGCGGGCGCGTACCTGGCCGCCGCCTCCGTCCTGGTCGTCCCGACCGTCGCAGTGGCTGTGCCCTGGCTCACTGAATTGCACCGGTTGTTCTTCTCGTAGACTTTGCGACTGGCAGCATCAGCTTCCGTGGCGGATGACGCCGCACCGGCCCCGGCCGGTCCGAAATGCTTTGCGCCACAATCAAACAACGAAAGGGCCAGCCGTGAGCTCGTCGGGAAACCCGGAATCAACCACCGCTACCGCCCAGATCGGGGTCACCGGCCTGGCCGTCATGGGCTCCAATCTCGCCCGTAACTTCGCCCGCCACGGCTACACCGTCGCGCTGCACAACCGCTCCGTCGCCAAGACCGACGCGCTGCTGGCCGAGCACGGCGCGGAGGGCAAGTTCGTCCGCAGCGAGACCATCGCCGAGTTCCTGGACGCGCTGGAGAAGCCGCGCCGCGTGATCATCATGGTCAAGGCCGGCGATCCGACCGACGCCGTCATCAACGAGCTCGCCGACGCCATGGAGCCCGGCGACATCATCATCGACGGTGGCAACGCGCTGTACACCGACACCATCCGCCGCGAGAAGGCGATCCGCGAGCGCGGCCTGCACTTCGTCGGCGCCGGCATCTCCGGTGGCGAGGAGGGCGCCCTCAACGGCCCGTCGATCATGCCGGGCGGGCCCGCCGAGTCGTACGTCTCGCTCGGGCCGCTGCTCGAAGAGATCTCCGCACACGTCGACGGTGTGCCGTGCTGCACGCACATCGGGCCCGACGGCGCCGGCCACTTCGTCAAGATGGTGCACAACGGCATCGAGTACTCCGACATGCAGCTCATCGGCGAGGCCTACCAGTTGCTGCGCGACGGCCTCGGCATGGCAGCCGGCCAGATCGCCGACGTCTTCGCCGAATGGAACAAGGGCGACCTGGACAGCTACCTGATCGAGATCACCGCCGAGGTGCTCAAGCAGGTCGACGCCAAGACCGGCAAGCCGCTGGTCGACGTCATCGTCGACGAGGCCGAGCAGAAGGGCACCGGCCGCTGGACCGTCAAGTCCGCGCTGGACCTCGGCATCCCCATCACCGGCATCGCCGAAGCCGTGTTCGCCCGCGCCCTGTCGGGCTCGGTGCCGCAGCGTCGCGCGACGGTCGGCCTGGCCTCGGGCCACCTCGGCGAAAAGCCCAGCGACGCCACGAAATTCATCGAGGACGTGCGGCAGGCGCTGTACGCCTCCAAGATCGTCGCGTACGCGCAGGGCTTCAACCAGATCGAGGCCGGCAGCGCCGAATACGGCTGGAACGTCAAGCCCGGCGACCTGGCCACCATCTGGCGCGGCGGCTGCATCATCCGCGCCAAGTTCCTGAACCGGATCAAGGAGGCGTTCGACGCCGAACCGGAGCTCGCCACCCTGCTGGCGGCGCCGTACTTCCGCAGCGCGGTCGAGTCGGGCATCGACAGCTGGCGCCGCGTCGTGGTGACCGCCACCGAGCTGGGCATCCCGGTCCCGGGCTTCGCGTCGTCACTGTCGTACTACGACGCGCTGCGCACCGAACGGCTGCCCGCCGCGCTGACGCAGGGCCTGCGCGACTTCTTCGGCGCCCACACCTACGGCCGCACCGACGCCCCGGAGGGCAAGAAGTTCCACACCCTCTGGAGCGGTGACCGCACCGAGGTCGAGGCATAGCTTCGCTCGGCACGCACGAAACTGCCCCTCTGCACCGCAGAGGGGCAGTTTTGCGTCCACTCGGCATTGTCAGGCGCGGCCATTAGGCTGAAGGCGTGCAGTTTCTCGAGTATGAATCGGCTGGCCACCGGCCCCCGTACGACCTGACCTACAACGACGTCTTCGTGGTTCCGGGACGGTCGGAACTGACGTCGCGCTTCGACGTCGACCTGGCGACCACCGACGGCACGGGCACCACCATCCCGATCGTCGTCGCCAACATGACCGCGGTCGCCGGCCGCCGGATGGCCGAGACCGTGGCCCGCCGCGGCGGCATCGTGGTGCTGCCGCAGGACCTGCCCATCGACGCGGTCCGGGGCACCGTCGACTTCGTCAAGAGCCGCGACCTCGTGGTCGACACCCCGGTCGTGCTCGCCCCCGACGACTCGGTCTCGGACGCACTCGCCCTGATCCACAAGCGTGCCCACGGCGCGGCGGTGGTCGTCGACGCGGGCCGTCCGCTGGGCCTGGTCACCGAGGCCGGCTGCGCCGGCGTGGACCGCTTCGCGCGCGTCCGCGACGTGGCCACCACCGACTTCGTGTCCGCGCCCGCGGGCACCGAGCCGCGCAAGGTGTTCGACCTGCTCGAGCACTCCCCGACGGGCATGGCGGTCCTGACCAACGCCGACGGCTCGCTGGCCGGCGTGCTGACCCGCACCGGGGCCATCCGTGCCGGTATCTACGCCCCCGCCGTCGACGCGCAGGGCCGGCTCCGGATCGCGGCCGCCGTCGGCATCAACGGCGACGTCGCCGCCAAGGCCCGGGCCCTGGCCGAAGCCGGTGTCGACGTCCTGGTCGTCGACACCGCCCACGGGCACCAGTCCAAGATGCTCGACGCGCTGTCCGCGGTGGCCGCACTGGATCTCGGCCTGCCGCTGGCCGCCGGCAACGTTGTCTCGGGCGCCGGCACCCGGGACCTGATCAACGCGGGCGCGTCCATCGTCAAGGTGGGCGTCGGCCCCGGTGCCATGTGCACCACCCGCATGATGACCGGCGTGGGCCGTCCGCAGTTCTCGGCCGTCGTCGAATGTGCCGCGGCGGCAAAGGAACTCGGCGGCCACGTCTGGGCCGATGGCGGCGTACGGCACCCGCGCGACGTGGCACTGGCGCTGGCCGCGGGCGCGTCGAACGTGATGATCGGCTCGTGGTTCGCCGGCACGTACGAGTCCCCGGGTGACCTGCTGATGGACCGCGAGGGCCGCGTCTACAAGGAGAGCTTCGGCATGGCTTCCAAGCGCGCGGTGGCGGCCCGTACCGCCGGCGACGGCGCGTTCGACCGGGCCCGCAAGGCCCTGTTCGAGGAGGGCATCTCGTCGTCGAAGATGGCGCTGGACCCGGTGCGCGGCGGCGTCGAGGACCTGATCGACCACATCACCTCGGGCGTCCGCAGCACCTGTACGTACGTCGGCGCGGCAAACCTGGCCGAGCTGCACGAGAAGGTGGTGCTCGGGGTGCAGTCGGCCGCCGGATTCGCCGAAGGGCACCCACTGCCGACGGGTTGGTGAGCCGGTCCGAAAGGGCCGACCAGCTACCATTGCCGTACGGCCGGGGACGCAGCAGGCGTCGGACGGCCATCGATATCGATTCAGCGAAAGGCAGCACGTGCCGCAGGCACCCGTTGGGGCGTTGACCGTCCCGAGCCAGACGGGAGCGTGTCAGGCCGATCAAGCGCTCCCGGAACTGGGCCTCGAGTCAATGGACGCCGAACCTCCCAGTAGCGAGCCGGGCCGTCGGCCCGGCGCCCCGAGCGGTGGTGCACAGTGACCACCGCGCTGACCATCGCGAGCCTGGCCGCGTTCATCCTGCTCACCCTCGGAACAGCGATCTTCGTCGCCGCCGAGTTCTCCCTGACGGCCCTCGAGCGCAGCACCGTCGAGGCCAACGCCCGCGACGGCGGCCGCCGCGACCGCATCATCCGCACCGCGCACCGCAACCTGTCGTTCCAGCTCTCGGGTGCCCAGATCGGCATCTCGATCACCACGCTGATCACCGGTTATCTCGCCGAGCCCGTGGTGGCGCGACTGCTGCGCGGCCCGCTGCACGCCGTCGGCCTGCCGGACCGGTTCACCGACGGGGTGGCCCTGACGCTGGCGTTGCTCATAGCGACGTCGGTCTCGATGGTGTTCGGCGAGCTGGTGCCCAAGAACCTCGCGGTGGCCAAGCCCGTGCCGACCGCGCGTGCCACGGTGCCACTGCAGTGGTTCTTCTCCCTGGTGTTCTCCCCCGTGATCAAGCTGACCAACGGCTGCGCCAACTGGGTGCTGCGCCGGCTCGGGGTCGAGCCCGCCGAGGAACTGCGCTCGGCGCGGTCCGCGCAGGAACTGCTGGCGCTCGTGCGCAACTCCGCAGAGAGCGGATCGCTGGACCCGCAGACGGCCGAATTGATCGACCGCTCACTGCAATTCGGCGGCCGCACCGCCGAGGAACTCATGACGCCGCGGTCCATGATCGAGTCGCTGGAGGTCACCGACACCGTCGCCGACCTCATCGAGACGGCCATCCGGACCGGCTTCTCGCGCTTCCCGATCGTCGCCGGCGACCTCGACGAGACCGTCGGCATCGTGCACGTCAAACAGGTCTTCGCGATACCCGTCGAACTGCGGGCCGGCACCCGGCTGGCGCAGCTGGCGCGGCCCGTCCCGACGGTGCCGTCGACCCTGGACGGTGACGCGGTGATGACCCAGATCCGGGCCAACGGCGTCCAGACCGCGCTCGTGGTCGACGAATACGGCGGCACCGCCGGCATGGTCACCGTCGAGGACCTCATCGAGGAGATCGTCGGCGACGTCCGCGACGAACACGACGACGCCACCCCCGACGTCGTCGAGGTGCGCGACGGCTGGCTGGTGTCGGGTCTGATGCGGATCGACGAAGTGGACACCGAGACCCCGTTCCGTGCGCCCGAAGGCGATTACGAGACCATCGGCGGCCTGGTGCTCAAGGAGCTCGGCCACATCCCGGACGTCGGCGACACCGTCGTCCTCACCGAATTCGACCCGGACAACCCCGAACTGGACCCGGTGCACTGGAAGGCCACGGTGATCCGGATGGACGGCCGGCGCATCGACCAGCTCGAGCTGACGCAGCTGGACCCGCACGAGTCGGGAGCCGACCATGAATGACGTCCTCGGCATCCTGCTGACCATGGTGCTGCTGGGCGCCAACGCGTTCTTCGTCGGCGCCGAGTTCGCGCTCATCTCGGCGCGGCGCGACCGGTTGCAGGCGCTGGCCGAACAGGGCAAGCGCAGCGCCGTCACCGTGTTGCGGGCCGGTGAGCGGCTGTCGATGATGCTGGCCGGTGCCCAGCTCGGCATCACCATCTGCTCGATCCTGCTGGGCCGCGTCGGCGAGCCGGCCGTAGCGCACCTGCTCGAGGAGCCCTTCGACGCGCTCGGCGTCCCCGAGACGGTGCTGCACACCGTGGCGTTCGCCGTCTCGCTGGCGATCGTGGTGACGGTGCACGTGCTCCTCGGCGAGATGGTGCCCAAGAACATCGCCATCGCCGGGCCCGAGAAGGCCGCCATGCTGCTGATCCCGCCGTACCTGGTGTACATGAGCATCGCCCGGCCGTTCGTCATCTTCTACAACTGGTGCGCCAACAGCACGCTGCGGCTGCTCGGGGTCGAGCCCAAGGACGAACTGGACGTCACGGTCTCGTCTGTCGAACTGTCCGAGATGCTGACGGAGTCCCTGTCGGAGGGGCTGCTCGACGCCGAGGAACACGTCCGGCTCAAGCGCGCGCTGGACATCCGCACCCGCACCGTCAAGGACGTCGCGATACCGCTGCAGGACATCCGCGCGGTGCCCATCGCCGCGCCCGGTACCGGCCCGACGGTCGGTGCGGTGGCCCAGGCGCTGCGCGAGACGGGCTACTCCCGGTTCCCGGTGACCGACGGGCACAGCGCCTACCTCGGCTACCTGCACATCAAGGACGTGCTGCCGTGCATGGACGACAACGACGCGGTCCTGGACCGGTCCATGGTGCGCCCGCTGCCCATGGTCGCCTCGACGCTGCCGGTGGCCGACGCGTTGTCGTGGCTGCGCCGCAACAACAGTCACCTGTCCCTGGTGACCACCGACGGCTACGTCACCGCGATGGTGGCGCTGGAAGACCTGGTCGAGGACCTCGTCGGCGTGGTGCGTGACGGTACCCACCGTGTCTGAGACGGTGTGCGCGCCGCCGCGGGTCCTGAGCGAGGACGACTGGGCCCCGCGCGAACAGCGCTACCTGGACCGCGTCGACGCCTTCCTGACCCCGCATGAACGGCGGATGCGTGCCGGCGAGCCGCACCCGGTGTGGGACTTCCTGTTCACGTACTACAGCCTCAAACCCCGCCAGCTACGGCGCTGGCATCCGGGGTTCGGCCGGGCCCTGACCGGTCCCGACGCGATGCGGTTCGCCGACCGGACCGGGTACGGCCGGCGCGGCGACGCCGTGACGGTGACGCCCGAGTACCTCGCCGGCCGCCGCGAGACCGTCGCCTTCGTCGCCGAGCTGTTGGCTGCGACGGCGGCCCGTCCGGCACGGCTGAACTGTTTCGGCCTGCACGAATGGGCCATGGTCTACCGCGCTCCCGAGGTACGGCACGCCCAGGTGCCGCTGCGCCTCAGCCCCTCCGACACCGATGCCGTGGTCGAGTCGATGCCGCTGCGGTGCACGCATTTCGACGCTTTCCGGTTCTTCACCGAGGCGGCCGCACCGCGCAACGGAGAAGCCCTCACCCGACACACCCAGTCGGCCACCGAGCAGCCGGGCTGTGTGCACGCAAATATGGACTTGTACAAATGGAGTTACAAGCTCGGACCTTTGCTGGAGTCGAATCTTTTGATGGATTGCCTTGACCTCGCGGCGGACGCACGCGTCCTCGACATGCAGGCCAGCCCGTACGACCTGAGCGACTACGGCATCGAGCCGATCGCCATCGAGGACCCGTCGGGCCGCGCCGAGTATGTGCGCCGCCAGCAGGACATCGCCAATCTCGCTGTGCCGCTGCGGGACTCGCTGCTGTCGGCGTGCCGGGCGTTGCTCGCATCCGACGCCGACGGCGGCATGCTGTGACGGCCCGGACGGCGCTGCGGGTCGCCGCCGCGGCCCTGGCCGCCGTGCTGACCGTCGCCGGCTGCTCCGACGACTCGTCAGGGCGCAGTACGCAGCGCAGCGGTCAGGTGTTGCCGGGTGACTACAGCGGCGCCGGCCCCGGCACGCTCGTCGCCGCACAGCCGCTGACGACCGTCGACCCCGAACTGGCCGGGCTCACCGCGATCTCCGCACGCATCACCTACGTCTCCACGTCGGGCATCAACGACAGCCACCCCAAGGTGACGGGCTCGGTGTTCCTGCCGAAGGGCAAACCGCCCGAGGGCGGCTGGCGCATCATCGCGCTGGCCAACCCGGGCAGCGGCATCAAGTCCGACTGCGCGCCGTCGTCGTCGCCGAGCCTGCTGGGCCTGCTGCCGACCGTGCGGCTCATGGTCGGCGCCGGCTATCTGGTGGCGATCACCGACTATCAGGGCATCGGGCTCGACGAGACCTATCACCCGTACCTGGACTCCACGACCGAGGGCTTCAACCTCATCGACCTGGCGCGGGCGACGCGCAAACTGGTGTCTGCCGCGTCGACCAACTGGGTCGCCGTGGGCACCGGGCAGGGCGGACAGGCTGCCTGGGCGGCCGCCGAGCTCGCCACCGACTACGGCGGCGGGCTCCGTCCGCAGGGCGCGGTCGCACTGGCCCCGACCGCGGCGCTCGAGTGGCTGGCCGATGCCTCGGCGGGCGGGAACCTGAACCGCGACCAGCAGCTCATGCTGCAGCAGTACCTCGCGATCATGCCGCAGGCCTACCCCGGATTCCCCATCGAGGACTACCGTCGCGGCGCCGCCCGCGACCACTGGGACACCCTGTCGGCCTGCCGCGGCCCGGCGGTCGCCGACCGCAGCGGCGTGCTGGATTCGCTGGGCCCGAACGACCTCGGCCCGACGACGCCGGCCGCCGCCGACGCGTTGCGCGGTTACCTGCGCAAGGCGACGCTGCCGCAGGCACCCGCCGCGGCGCCGATGCTGATCACGCCGGGGCCGCCCGACGGCCTGGTGCCGCCGGAGCAGACCGCCGCCGCCGTCGAACGGGCCTGCGCCATGGGCGACGTCATCGACTACGTCCAGCTTGACGAAGCCGATGCGCTCGGCTGGATCACCGACCGGTTCAACGGGGTGCCCGCGCCGAACACGTGCCCCGGCGCCACCCCGACCTCCGCCACGCCGACGTCGACGGCCAGTTCGCGCTCGGATGAATCCGACACCGACCAGTCGGGCTCGGGCAGCGACGAGGTGACCCAGACCGCCGAACAGACCTCGGCCGAGACCGAGGCGCCGCATCACCAGCAGCCCGCGCCGCCGCCGCCGGCGGACCCCGGGGACGCCGAATGAACATCGGCCTGCTCGACGGCTGGCTCCCGACGCTGATCCAGGTGGTGACGGTGCTCGCGCTCGTCGTCGCCGTCGGGCGGCGGTCGCCGCGTTGGCTGCGGCTGTGGCTGCCGGTGGCCGTCGCGACCGGTGTCGTCCTGGCGCTGGCCTGCAGCTGGTTCATCTCTGATCAGGGCCTCGCGGGCGGGCCGGCCCCGACGTCCCTGTGGGTGTGGATCGTGCTGACCGGGGTGGCGCTCGTCGTCGCCGTCGCGGGGTGGCCGGGCCTGCACTGGTGGCGGCGGGCAGTGGCCGTGGCCGTGGTGCCGCTCTGCGCGGTCTGCGCAGGTCTGGCGGTGAACACGTGGACCGGCTACCTGCCGACCGTCGAGGCCCTGTGGCAGCGCGCCACCGGCGCCGAGTTGCGCGGCGAGACCGATCTCGCGACCGCACTGAACATGCGCCGCTCCGGCGAGCGCCCCGACCGCGGCGTCCTGGTGTCGGTGCAGATTCCCACCACCGCGTCGGGCTTCCGCGCGCGTCCGGAGCTGGTCTACCTGCCGCCCGCCTGGTTCGCCCACGATGCCCCACAGCTACCGGCGGTGGTCATGGTGGGCGGCGAGTTCGGGTGGCCCGCCGACTGGCCGACGGCCGGCGGCGCGCAGCGCACCGCCGACGATTTCGCGGCCGCCCACGGCGGCAACGCGCCGATCCTGGTGTTCGTCGACACCAGCGGCCAGTTCTCCAACGACACCGAGTGCGTCAACGGGCCGCGCGGCATGGCCGCCGATCACCTCACCAAAGATGTTGTGCCATTTGTCACTTCGACGTTCTCGGCCAGTCCCGACCCGTCGCGGTGGGGCATCGTCGGCTGGTCGGCCGGTGGCACGTGTGCAGTGATGACGACCGTCATGCACCCCGAACTGTTCCAGACGTTCGTCGACATGGACGGCCAGGTCGGGCCCAACGCCGGTTCCGAACCGCAGACCATCGCGCGGCTCTTCGGCGGTGACGCCGCGGCATTCGCCCATTTCGATCCGGCGACGGTGGTCCGTAAGCACGGGCCGTACACCGGCGTCGCCGGCTGGTTCGCGGTGTCGGAGAACGGGCCGGTGGTGTACCAACCGGCGCAGGCCGGCACGCCGACGAACGTGCAACCGCCGGACAACCCGGAGAGCCACACCGCCGTCGCGACCTACATGTGTGCGTTGGTCAGCGCCGCCGGTATCGAGTGCTCAGTGGTCCCGCACGGCGGTGACCACACGTTCCCCAGTGCCGCAGAGGTATTCGCCGCGGCCCTGCCATGGCTGGCCGGACGGCTGCACACACCCGGCGTCCCGGCCATCGGTTTGCCCGGCGCGACACCGCACTGACGGTGTGACCGGGTTCTCAATGGCCGACACGCCGGTGAGCTGCGGTTACCCACGGGTAAAGTGGATGGTCGCCGCGTGGGCTGCTTAGGAGGAAGAAGAAAATGACTGATCGTGTGACGGTGGGAAATCTGCGGGTGGCCCGCGTACTGCACGACTTCATCACCAACGAGGCTCTGCCCGGCACCGGGGTCGACCCGGACAGCTTCTGGGCCGGAGTGGACAAGGTCATCACCGACCTGACCCCGAAGAACAAGGAGCTGCTGGCCCGCCGTGACGATCTGCAGGCGCAGATCGACAAGTGGCACCGCGCCCGCGTCATCGATCCCGTCGACACCGACGAGTTCAAGACTTCGTACGAGGAGTTCCTCACCGAGATCGGCTACCTGCAGCCGGAGCCGGAAGAGTTCTGCATCCGCACGTCGGGCGTCGACCCGGAGATCACCAGCACCGCGGGACCGCAGCTGGTGGTGCCGATCCTGAACGCCCGATTCGCGATCAACGCCGCCAACGCCCGCTGGGGCTCGCTGTACGACGCGCTGTACGGCACCGACGTCATCTCCGACGAGGGTGGCGCCGAGGCCGGAAAGGGTGGCTACAACCAGGTGCGCGGCGACAAGGTGATCGCCTACGCCCGTAACTTCCTGGACCAGGCCGTCCCGCTGGCGACCGGCTCGTGGGCCGACATCACCGGCCTCAAGATCGACGACGAGCACCAGCTGCAGGCCGAACTCGGCGACGGGCTGTCGACCGGACTGGCCAGCCCCGAGGAATTCGTCGGCTACACCGGCAAGCTCGGTGACCCGGCCTGGTCAGTGCTGCTGGTCCACCATGGCCTGCACATCGAGATCCTGATCGACCCCGAGTCGCCGATCGGTTCGACCGACAAGGCCGGCATCAAGGACGTCGTGCTGGAGTCGGCGATCACCACGATCATGGACTTCGAGGACTCGGTCGCGGCCGTCGACGCCGACGACAAGGTGCTGGGCTACCGCAACTGGCTGGGCCTGAACAAGGGTGACCTGTCCGAAGAGGTCAGCAAGGGCGGCAAGACCTTCACCCGCACCCTGAACCCCGACCGCGTCTTCACCACGCCGGACGGCGAGGGCGAACTGGTGCTGCCGGGCCGCAGCCTGCTGTTCGTCCGCAACGTCGGCCACCTGATGACCAACGATGCCATCGTGGACGCCGACGGCAACGAGATTCCCGAAGGCATCCAGGACGCGCTGTTCACCGGTCTGATCGCCATCCACGGCCTGAAGTCGACGCCGGAGAACGGCGAGCTGACCAACAGCCGCACCGGTTCCATCTACATCGTGAAGCCCAAGATGCACGGCCCCGAAGAGGTCGCGTTCACCTGCGAGCTCTTCAGCCGCGTCGAGGATGTGCTGGGCCTGCCCGCGGCCACCCTCAAGGTCGGCATCATGGACGAGGAGCGCCGCACCACGGTCAACCTCAACGCCTGTATCAAGGCCGCCGAGGACCGCGTCGTCTTCATCAATACCGGCTTCCTGGACCGCACCGGCGACGAGATCCACACCTCGATGGAAGCCGGCCCGATGGTCCGCAAGGGCGCCATGAAGAGCCAGACCTGGATCAAGGCCTATGAGGACGCCAACGTCGACGCCGGTCTGGCCGACGGTCTGGCCGGCCGTGCACAGATCGGTAAGGGCATGTGGGCCATGACCGACCTGATGGCCGACATGGTCGAGCAGAAGATCGGTCAGCCCAAGGCCGGCGCCACCACGGCGTGGGTGCCCTCGCCCACCGGCGCGACGCTGCACGCCATGCACTACCACCAGGTGGACGTCCGCGAGGTGCAGGAAGAGCTGGCCGGCAAGAAGCGCACCACGCGCACGGAGCTGCTGACCATCCCGCTGGCCAAGGAACTGGCCTGGGCGCCCGAGGAAATCCACGAAGAGGTCGACAACAACTGCCAGTCGATCCTCGGCTACGTGGTGCGCTGGATCGACCAGGGTGTCGGCTGCTCCAAGGTGCCGGACATCCACAACGTCGCCCTCATGGAGGACCGCGCCACGCTGCGCATCTCCAGCCAGCTGCTGGCCAACTGGCTGCGGCACGGCGTCATCACCGAGGATGACGTGAAGGCGAGCCTGCGCCGGATGGCCGCGGTGGTCGACGAGCAGAACGCCGGCGACCCGGCGTACCTGCCGATGGCGCCCGATCCGGAGGGCAGCATCGCCTTCCAGGCCGCGCAGGAGCTGATCCTCGAGGGCTGCAGCCAGCCCAACGGTTACACCGAGCCGATCCTGCATCGGCGCCGGCGGGAGTTCAAGGCCGCACACGCCGGTTCGTGAACGGTCAACTCCCCCATCATCGTTGATTAAAATTCGGCGGGCCCGCGTCACTCGACACGGGTCCGCCGATTGCACGCCGACACCAGGAGCAGACACCAATGGGTAGGCACAGAGCTCCCGACGACGACGAATCGAACGCCGACGAGTCACGCGACGACGCGATCTCTGACTACGACGCGTTGTCGCCGGACATCCCGGAGGCCGACGACACCGCGACCAGCGCTCTGGGATTCCGGGTGCCGGACGACTGGGCCGAGATGCACGGGATGCCTGCTGCAGAAACCCCGCGTGCTGCCACCCCACCCCCCGCCACACCGCCGGCCGACAACGGCGACCGGTACGACACCGACGAGCCCGACTACGGCGACACCGACTATTCGGACCAGCCCGACCTCACCGCCGACAGCATCACCCAGGCGTTCCCGTCCGTCCCGCGCCGGGCCTCGGTCCGCTCGCACGGCGGCGACTGGGAGGGCGGCGAATGGACCGGTAGCCACCGGGCCATCCAGACCAAGCGGCGCGGCGTCAGCGTCGGCGTGATCGCCGCGCTCGTCACCGTCGTGGTCGTCGTCGCCGCGGTGATCCTCTGGCGGTTCTTCGGCAGCGTGCTGTCCGACCGCAGCCGGGAGGCCTCGGCGCGGTGCGTGTCCGGCTCGGTCAGCGTGCCCGTGCTGGCCGACCCGTCGATCTCCGACCAGCTCAATTCGCTGGCCGGCAAGTACAGCCAGACCGCCGCACCCATCGGCGACAAGTGCGTCAAGGTCGAGGTCAAGGCGAGCGACCCGACCACCGTCGTCGACGGTGTGGTGAACAAGTGGCCGTCGAACCTGGGCCCGCGGCCCGCGTTGTGGGTTCCGGCCAGCTCGGTGTCGGCGGCCCGGCTGGTGGCCGGCGCCGGTGAGCAGGCCGTCAGCGGTGAAGCCAAGTCGCTGGCGACCTCGCCGGTGCTGCTGGCTGTCCGGCCGCAGCTCAAAGATGCTCTGGCCCAGCAGAATTGGGGCACGCTGCCCGCGCTGCAGACGAATCCGACGGCGCTGGACGGCCTGAGCCTGCCGGGCTGGGGTTCGCTGCGGCTGGCCGTACCGACCGTCGACAACAGTGACGCGGCCTATCTGGCGGCCGAAGCTGTCGCCTCCGCCGCGGCCAACGGCGGGCCGGTCAACGCCGGCGCCGGTGCCGTGCATCGGTTGACGGCCGCGCAGCCCAAGCTCGCCGACCCCAAGGCCTCGACGGCGCTGGACGCGCTGATCTCCGCGAGCGACCCGGCCACGGCGCCGGTACACGCCGTCGTCACCACCGAACAGCAGCTCTATCAGCGGTCGGAACACACCGACAATGCCAAGGGCAAGCTGGCGGCCTGGCTACCGCCCGGCGCACCGGCGGTCGCCGACTACCCCGCGGTGCTGCTCGGCGGCGAGGGCCTGTCGCACGAGGAGGTGACCGCAGCGAGCGAGTTCGAACGCTTCCTGCGCAAGCCCGAACAGCTCGCCGAGCTGTCCAAGGCCGGCTTCCGCGTCAGCGGCGGCAATCCCCCGAAGAACGACGTGGTGAACCTGGGCTCCCTGCCCGACGCCCTCGCGGTCGGCGACACGGGCACGCGCGCCACGCTGGCGAACGCCGTCGGTGGCACGTCGAAGAGCGGCGTTGTGACCATCTTGCTGGACCAGTCGATGCCGAGCAGCGACGGCGCCAAGACCCGGCTGGGCAACGTGACCACCGCGTTGATGGACCGGCTCAAGGCGATGTCGCCGAACAGTTCGGTGGGTCTGTGGACGTTCGACGGCGTCTCGGGGCGCAGCGAGATTCCGGCGGCGCCGCTGAGCGAGCAGGCGCACGCGACGCAGCTGATCTCGAACCTGAACAACCAGAGCTCGTCGGGCGGCGGTCACGTCTCGTTCACGACGCTGCGCATGCTCTACGGCGACGCGATGTCGAAGTATGTCGACGGCCAGGCGAATTCGATCCTGCTGATCACGTCCGGCCCGCACACCGACCAGTCACTGGACGGCCAGGGCCTGCAGGACTACATCAAGTCGGCGTTCGATCCGGCCCGCCCGGTGGCGCTCAACGTCATCGACATCGGGTCGGACTCGGACAGCTCGACGTGGCAGGCCGTCGCGCAGCTCACCGGCGGCACGTTCACCGGCATGCCCACCTCGGCGGCGCCTGAGCTGGTCAACGCCGTCGCCGCGGCCCTGCCCTAAATAGCCCCTCGCGAGCGTGCGTGTTTGCGCGCGACACGCCGCGGCAGATGTACAAAAACGTCCCGCTCAGAAGCTCTGAGCGGGACGTTTTTGCACGGACCTAGGCGAACGCCTCGATCGGCGGGCAGGAGCAGACCAGGTTGCGGTCGCCGAAGGCGCCGTCGATACGACGGACGGGCGGCCACACCTTCGGCCGGAAACCCTTGCCCAGCGGGTACGCGGCATGTTCGCGGGTGTAGGGGTGCTTCCACTCGTCGACCAGCAGGCACTCAGCGGTGTGCGGTGCATTGTGCAGCGGGTTGTCGTCGGCCGGCCACTCACCGGAGCCGACCTGGTCGATCTCGGCCTTGATCGCGATCATCGCGGCGATGTAGGCGTCGACCTCGGCCAGGCTCTCGCTCTCGGTGGGCTCGACCATCAGCGTGCCCGCGACCGGGAAGCTCATGGTCGGTGCGTGGAAACCGTAGTCCGCCAAGCGCTTTGCCACGTCGTCGACGGTGACGCCGGTGGCCTTGGTGATGGCCCGCAGGTCCAGGATGCACTCGTGCGCGACCATGCCGTTCTCGCCGGTGTAGAGCACCGGGTAGTGCTCGTCGAGACGACGAGCGATGTAGTTGGCCGACGCGATCGCGGTCAGCGTCGCGGCCCGCAGACCCGCCGCGCCCATCATCCGGATGTACGCCCAGGTGATCGGCAGGATGGACGCCGAGCCGTACGGCGCCGCCGACACGGTGTGGTCGTCGGCGAGCTCGGCGGCCAGTGGGTGGCCGGGCAGGTAGGGCGCGAGGTGCGACCGGACCGCCACCGGGCCAACGCCCGGACCGCCACCGCCGTGCGGGATGCAGAACGTCTTGTGCAGGTTCAGGTGGCTGACGTCGCCCCCGAACTTGCCGGGACGGGCCAGGCCGACGATCGCGTTGAGGTTGGCGCCGTCGACGTACACCTGACCGCCGGCGTCGTGCACCGCGGCGCAGATGTCGGCGACGTCGTGCTCGTACACCCCGTGCGTGGACGGGTAGGTGATCATCAGCGCGGCCAGATCGCTGGCGTGTTCGGCGATCTTGGCGCGCAGGTCGTCCAGGTCGACGTCACCGTTCTCGCGGCATGCCACGACGACGACCTTCATGCCGACCATGGCGGCCGACGCCGCGTTGGTGCCGTGCGCGCTGGACGGGATCAGGCAGATGTTGCGGCCGGCTTCACCGCGCGCCTCGTGGTAGGCGCGGATGGCGAGCAGACCGGCGTACTCGCCCTGCGACCCGGCGTTGGGCTGCAGCGACACCGAGTCGTAGCCGGTGATGCTGACGAGCCACGACTCCACGTCGGCGATCAGCTTCCGCAGGCCCGGGGTGTCCGACGCCGGGGCGAACGGGTGCTGCTGCGCGAACTCGGTCCACGTGATGGGTTCCATCTCGGCGGCCGCGTTGAGCTTCATGGTGCACGAGCCCAGCGGGATCATGCTGCGGTCCAGCGCGATGTCCTTGTCGGCGAGCGAGCGCAGGTAGCGCATCATCTCGGTCTCGGTGCGGTACCGCGAGAAGGCCGGATGGGTGAGGAATTCCGAGGTGCGCGTATGGATTTCCGGACCGTCCCAGTGGTGGCCGCCGCGCGTCGCGCCGAACGCCGCGAGCACCGCGTCGACGTGGTCGGCGGTGGTCGCCTCGTCGCAGGACACCGAGATGTGGTCGGCATCGACGAGCCAGACGTTGATGCCGCGCTCCTTGGCGGCCGCCTGCACCTGCTCGGCCTTGCCCGGAACGCGGGCCAGGACGGTGTCGAAGAATCCGGAGTGGACGACCTCGACGCCGGCCTCTTTCAGGCCCATGGCCACCGCGAGGGCGTGGCCGTGCACGCGGTGCGCGATGGCGGTCAGCCCGCGCGGCCCGTGGTAGCTGGCGTACATCGCGGCGATCACCGCGAGCAGCACCTGAGCGGTACAGATGTTGCTGGTGGCCCGGTCGCGGCGGATGTGCTGTTCGCGGGTCTGCAGGCTCAGCCGGTAGGCCTTGGCGCCGTCGGCGTCGACCGAGACGCCGACCAGACGCCCGGGCAGCTGCCGGGCGTGCTTGCCGTGCACGGCCAGGTAGCCGGCATGCGGGCCGCCGAAGCCCATCGGCACGCCGAAACGCTGCGTGGTGCCGAAGGCGACGTCGGCGCCGATCTCGCCGGGCGGGGTGACGAGCGTCAGCGCCAGCAGGTCCGCGCCGATGGCGACCAGCGCACCGCGCTCATGGGCCTGCGCGATCAGCGCGGACCAGTCGTTGACGGCGCCGCTGGCCCCGGGCACCTGGGCGATGACGCCGAAGAACTCGCCCTCGGGCAGGCCGTCACGCAGGTCGGCGGTGACGATCTCGATGTTCAGCGGTTCGGCGCGGGTGGCCAGGACGGCCGCGGTCTGCGGGTAGATGTCGACGTCGACGGCGAGGCGGCGGCAGTCGCCCTTGACGGCGCGGTGCATCAGCGTCATGGCCTCGGCCGCGGCGGTGGCCTCGTCGAGCATGGAGGCGTTGGCGATCTCCATGCCGGTCAGGTCGGTGACCATGGTCTGGAAGTTGAGCAGGGCCTCGAGGCGGCCCTGGCTGATCTCGGGCTGGTACGGCGTGTAGGCGGTGTACCAGGCCGGGTTCTCGAGAATGTTGCGGCGCAACACGGCCGGGGTCAGGGTGTCGAAGTAGCCCTGGCCGATCATCGACACCGCGACGGTGTTGGTCTCGGCGAGCGCGCGCAGCTCGGCCAGCGACTGCTCTTCGGACGCCGGGGCCGGCAGCTCGTCGAGGCCGGGGGCCAGGCCGGCGCTGGACAGCGCGTCGAGGATGCCCGCGGGCAGCGCCTTGGCGGCGAGCTCTTCCAGCGAGTCGACGCCGATGATCCCGAGCATGGTGGCCACCGCGTCGGCATCCGGACCGATGTGCCGGTCGACGAAGCGAAGCTGGTGGTGCTCGGCAGAGGAACGGGACGTGCTGTCGGTCATGACGGCCTCTCCAGACGTTCAGGCTCGGGGCAGGCTTGCCACGGAACCGCTAGGGGTTCCTCCCCCTCTGTCGTCGGTGCCTGAGAGATTCGGCCCGACGATGGTCGGCCTTTCCCCATGGGCGGGCGAGTCGCAGCTCGCCGCTTTCCAGAGGCATCGGGCTCCGGCGCGGTCCGGGGGCCTGAGAGGTTGATGGAGAGGTATTGCTCCTTCGGCGTCCATGGCTGGCGGCCACAGAACTCTCCCGCGTCGGGACGATGCGCGCGCCAGTCTACCGGTCGGTCACATAAGCCCGCGAATAGACAGCAAACGGCCCCTTCTCGCCGGGGAGAAGGGGCCGTTGCTCGTGCTTTGGGTGGCGGGACTCAGCCGATCTTGCGGTCGCGCTGCTTGCGACGCGACGCGAGCTCGTCCTCGGGTGCGGCGATGGATTCGCCGCCGTCGGCGCGTTCGCCCGGGAAGTCGGCGATGGCGCCGGTCAGCTCACGCATGGCGCCGGAGACCGCGATGCCGAATACGCCCTGACCGCCCTGCAGCAGGTCGACGACCTCTTCGGCGGACGTGCACTCGTACACCGTGGTGCCGTCCGAGAAGAGCGTGATGTTGGCCAGGTCGTGAACGCCGCGCTGGCGCAGGTGGTCGACCGCGACGCGGATGTTGTGCAGCGAGATGCCGGTGTCGAGCAGTCGCTTGACGATCTTGAGGACCAGGATGTCCTTGAACGAGTACAGGCGCTGGCTGCCGGAGCCGGCGGCGCCGCGGATCGACGGGACGACCAGCGAGGTGCGGGCCCAGTAGTCGAGCTGGCGGTAGGTGATGCCGGCGATCTGGCAGGCGCTGGGCCCGCGGTAGCCGACCAGTTCGTCGGGAACAGACTCATCAGGGAACAGGCCTGCCTGCACCGGCACGGGGGCCGGTGTCGGGGCGGCCTGCTCAGGCGCGCCGTTGGTCGTCAGGTCCAACTGCTCTTGACGTGGCGTCTCGTCGCCCACTGCCTGATCCTCTCGCCGATCGAACTAACCCTGCCTGGCGGCCACTGCTGCTCGGCGGGCATGTCCGCTGCTCGAATGTGTCGAGCATACGCTTCCCGCCGGGCCACTTCAGCCTGTCACCAGAACGAGGAAAGTATGTGGCGCGGATTCGGCGAATCCGCAAACGGCGCACCGAGTGTCGACACGCGCTGACCTAACTGAGATGCATCCGTAACAAGGGACAGCGCAACTCCGGCCTAAGTCGCCTTGAAATCGTCCGGAGAAATGCTGTCAAGGAACTCCTTGAACTTCTCGACCTCGTCCTCGCGCACGGGGCCGGACGACTCCTCGTCACCCTCGTCCGGGATCAGCAGACCGGCTTCGGCGAGTACCGCTTCCTCGACGTAGATCGGTACGCCCACCCGCAGCGCGATGGCCACCGAGTCCGACGGCCGCGCCGACACCGTGATGTCGCGGTCGAACACCAGGTCGGCGTAGAAGGTGCCTTCCTGCAGGTCCACGATGCGCACCTCGCGCAGCGAATGACCAAGTGCGGCAATCAGATCCTTGATCAGGTCGTGCGTCAGGGGACGAGCCGGTGAGACGCCCTGCTGCTCGAGCGCGATGGCGGCCGCTTCGGACTGCCCGATCCAGATCGGCAGGTAGCGGTCACCGTCGGATTCGCGCAGCAAGAGCACGGGTTGGTTCTGCGGCTGTTCCACCCGAATGCCGACCACACGAACCTCGCCCATCTGCGTCTGCCCTCCGCAATCCGTGTGCCATCAACGAATTCGAGTCTAGTCCTCAGCGATCGAGAACGTCGCGCACGGCAGACTTGATCAGCGACGTGTGCAGCGTGATGGCGAGCGCCGCGACCTCGCGGGCCAGTTCGTCGGCCCGGTCCCGGGCCCCGGCGTTGCCGGCTTTACCGATGGGGCCGGCGATCTGGGCGATCAGGTCCGACTGCCGGTCGGCGGCGGACCGGAAGGCCCGCAGGTGCCGCGGTTCGACACCGTATTCGCCCAGCGCATGGGCACATTGTGCGATGACCACGGCATGTTCGTCGAAGAACCCTGCCGGGCCGGGAATGATCACGCCGCTCTTGACCAGCGCGGCCAGCAGCTCCGGCTTGATGCCGGAGCGCTGCAGCAGGTCCTCGCGGCTGAGCCGGACCTGGGCGGGCGCGACGTCAGCCGGGACACCGGCCTGGTCGCTGTCCGGATCCGGAACCAATTTCGGTACGCCGTAAGCGGATCCGTTCGACGGCAGCGCGCCGTCGGGCTGGGCGTCCAGCTGGGCCTTGATGACCTTGAGCGGCAGGTACTGATCCCGCTGCGCGGACAGGATGAACCGCAGCCGCGCGCAGTCATAGGCCGTAAAACGACGGTAGCCCGACCCAGTGCGTTCGGGCGTGACCAGACCCTGTTCCTCCAGGAACCGGATCTTGGAGATGGTCACATCCGGGAAGTCTGGCCGGAGCAGATCGAACACCGCTCCGATCGACATCCCGGCCACTGCACTGCGGTCGGGCTGCGTCATGGACTGACCGCCGGTCTAACCAGCCGAGCTGTCGTCGGTCTTGGGGCCGGTCAGGAACACGAGGCGGAACTTGCCGATCTGGACCTCGTCACCGTTGGCCAGCACCGCCGAGTCGACGGGCTCGCGGTTGACGTAGGTGCCGTTGAGGCTGCCGACGTCGACCACCTGGAACTCACCGGACTCGAGCCGGAACTCGGCGTGGCGACGGCTCACCGTCACATCGTCGAGGAAGATGTCGCTGTCGGGATGACGGCCCGCCGAGGTGCTCGGCTGATCCAGCAGGAATCGCGAGCCGGCATTCGGCCCGCGCTTGACCACCAGGAGGGCCGAGCCCACCGGCAGTCCTTCAACTCCGGAGACGGCACTGGTGCCGCTCGTCGAAGCCGGGGCGTCGAGCTCATTGAGGAAGTCCGCCCGGAAGACCGATGTGGTCTCCACTGTTGCCTCCTCGGAGCCGAAATCGGTCCCCGAACCGCTGTCGTTATCCGTCACGCGCTGCTCCTCTACTGGCTGCTGTGGCGCTCTTTTGCACGACCAGCCGGCAGGTGCTGCCAGCAGTCATCGAATGTCGCATACGTCTCACTATTGACCGTACCGCGCGGCGCGGGCCAGTGTGCCCGCCACCACCGGATCCGCCGAGCCGACTTTGGTGTCGCCACGGCCGAACCGGACCGCAGCACCCTAACAAAAGGGTTACTCGTCCAGGGTCGCCCGGTAGCCGTCCGCGTCCAGCAGACCGGCGAGCTGGCTGTCCAGTTCGGCCGCGTCGGCCTGCAGTTCGATGAGCCAGCCGGCGTCGTACGGATCGGAGTTGACCAGGTCGGGCGAGCCTTCCAGATCACCATTGACCGCAACGATTTTCGCGGCGATCGGGGCGTACAGCTCCGACGTCGTCTTGGGCGATTCGACCTCACCGAACACGTCGCCGGCGGCGACGGTGGTGCCGACCTCGGGCAGATCGACGTAGACGACGTCGCCCAGCGCGCCCTGCGCGAAATCGGTGATCCCGACGCGTACGGTGCCCTCGCCGGTGCGGCGCACCCATTCGTGCTCGGTGGTGTACAGCAGATCGGCTGGCGTTTCGCTCACGACGCTCCTTGAGTGTTGGTGGGGTACATACGATACGGCTCGACGATCAGGCCCGGCGTCTACTTGACGGGCTGAGCGTATTGGCGCGGTTTCGGTTGCCGCAAGGCACTCACGTCGATCGTGTCGGCCTGTTGCACGGTCATTGTGCCGCCAACCCGTTTCACACTGTCCATCGCCCCGCCCGGGATGTTCATCGCGGCCGCCAGCGTCGGCGGATCCCCAATGGCGAGAATGGAATAGGGCGGGTTCATGGTCACGTTGTCGACGACCAGCGCGCCCGCGGTGCCGGTCACCCAGGTGTCGACACCGACCCGTACCGCGGTCTGCTGGTCACCGCGTCCCGACCGGATCTCCATGGCCTCGGCGCCGGCGGCGCGCAACTCGTTGATGACATCGAGCAGGGTCTCGGGCGACACGCCGGGTGCGACGTCCTCGATGGTGATGGTGACGCCCGGGCCGGTGGCCGCGACGGTGCCGATCAGGATCGACAGGGCGCGCAGGCGCGCCTGCGCGTTCTCGATGGCGGCCTGGTCGCTGTTGCCCGACGCCTGCAACGACGACAGCGTCTTCTGCAGGTCGGCCACCTCGGTGTTGAGAGACGCCTCGCGCTGTTGCAGCGAGTCGAGCAGCACCAGCAGGTCGGCGGGCCGCGCGGTGTCGAGGGCGTCACCGGATTCGGTCTGGCGCACCTGCGTCGCGATGGCCACCCCGAGCAGCACACAGAGCAGTACCGCCAGCGCGCCGAACATCAACTGCGACCGGGTGCGCGGCAGCCGGGCCGGGACGCCGTCGGGCAGCTCGTGCCGGCCGTGGTGTTCTTCCTCGTGCTGTTCGTCGTCAGCCATGGTGCACCGTCACGCCCCGAACAACCTTCGGCGCAGCGCCGCCGCGTTGCCGAAGATCCGGATACCGAGCACGACGATGATCGCGGTGGACAGCTGCGTGCCCACGCCCAGCTGGTCGCCCACGTAGACGATCACGGCCGCGACCAGGACGTTGAAAACGAACGAGATCACGAAGACCTTCGCATCGAAGATGCGTTCCAGGTAGGCCCGCAGCCCCCCGAACACCGCGTCCAGCGCCGCCACCACGGCGATCGGCAGATACGGCTGGACCGCTTCGGGCACGCTGGGGTGGAAGATCAACCCCACCACGATGCCGACCACCAGTGCCGCGATCCCGATCATGAAGCCCTGCTCACTTTGGTCCAATCTCCTTGGCGAAGTTGACATCTCGTACCGACGCGGCCGACACCGTCAGCCGGTCGCGGGTCTGGACGCTGATTCCCACGCCGTACGACTGGGCGAGCAGCATCAGCCGCTGCATGGCAGGGGTCTGCTCGAACACCTCCTGCATGGCGTGCGGCGGCCCGATGGCGACGACGACGTACGGGCTGGCCACCGGCTGGTTGTCGACGAGGATGCCACCGCCGGCCTGCCGCATGGTCACGTTCGGCCCGATCCGCACGCCGCCGACGGAGACCGCCTCGGCACCGGCCGCCCACAACGAGTTGACGGCCAGCTGCAGGTCGCGGTCCAGGATGATCTGCGGGCTGCCGGCAACGCGCTGCTTCGACACATCGGACAGGTTCGGGCTCGGCGGCGGCTCGGTGACGGTGACGGTGAGGCCGGGGCCGGTCACCGCGGTCACGCCCGCGCCGAACTCGGCCTGCTCGAGGGCGGCCAGCAGCTCACGGCCTTTCTCGTCGCCGGCCAGCCGGCTGCGGCGCGCGGCCTCCACCTGGCCCGCGAGGGCGTCGCGGGTGGCGGTGCTGTCGCGGGTCCGCTCTTCGGCGGTGCGCGCGTTGGCCGACAGGACATGCTGGGTCTGGTCGTTGGCCGGGGCCATCGACACCGCGTGCTGTGCCGCCGTCACGAACACCACCGACACCGCGGCGACGCCGACCAGCAGCCAGGCGCCGTCGACGAACCGCCGGGAGCCGCGGCGGGCACCGTCACCGGCCGCCTCGCGGCGCTCGGCCGCGGCGGCGTAGCCCGGATCGAGATGGTCGGTCAGCAGCGAGCGCAGCAGTGACGGCACCGGAATCCGGACCGGCTCGTCGGCGACGTGGCTGTTACGGCCGGCCTCCGGCCAGTAGCCGCCCAGCGCCCGGTCCCGGGGCGTCCCGGCTTCCGTCACGCCGCCGACCTCGCGACCGGCGGCAGCTCCCTGCGCACCATGGCCACCTGGATCAGGTACAGCACCGCCGACCACAGATACATGGCCATGCCCCACACGAGGAACGCCCAACCACAGGCCAGCACCACGCGGCTCCAGGCGTCGGGCCACTGTCCCAGCAGCACGAGCGGGAAGCCGGACATCAGCGCGAACGTCGCGGCCTTGCCGATATAGGTGACGGGCAGCGCCGTCAGCCCGCGGCCGCGCAGCAGCGGCAGCGTGGCCGCCAGCACGACGTCGCGGCCGATCAGGGTCAGCACGAACCACCAGGGCACGACGTGCGCGATCGCCAGCGCGACCGGCACGACGAGCATGTAGATCCGGTCGACCAGCGGGTCCAGCAGCTCGCCCAACCGCGACGACTGGTTCGGCACCAGCCGCGCGATCTTGCCGTCCGCCCAGTCGGAGAAGCCGCTGAACATCAGGATCGCGACGGCCCAGCCGTTGGCATGCGCCGACAGCAGCAGGTAGAGGAACACCGGGACCAGCAGCAACCGCAACGCGCTGAGCGCGTTGGGAATCGTGAGCACGCGGTCGCCCGACTCGGCTTCCACGTCTGTATGCGATCCGCCTCCGGCTTCTCGCTGGGGGTCCATAGGGCTAAACCTAACGGAATACCCCGGGCAGGCTCAGCGCTGCCATCGTGTCGTCGGCCAGCGGGTTGTCGTGAATCATGTACGTCCACGTCGACGTCGGGCGGGCCAGCTTGGACAGATCCAGGCCGGGCTCGTCCTCCAGCACGTTGGCGGTCTCGAAGGTCTGCTGCGCGGCCTCGATGGCGTCGGCCGCCAGCGACGCGAACGCGTCGACCGCCATGCGGTGGAACTCGTCGAGCGGATCCTGGCGTCCCAGCGCGCGCAGGTGGATGCTCTCGCGGATGTCGGACAGGTACGCCAGGTGGTCGGCCCAACCGCGGTCCAGGTGGTACAGCATGATCAGCCGGCAGATGCGCTCGAGCTCGTCCTCGGCGCCCTCTTCCCCAATCTGGCTGACCAGTTCCTGGTACCGGTCCGGCGACAGCTCCTTGAGCTCGTCGCGCGCGGTGGTGGTGCGCAGCAGGGTCTCGCGGCGTTCCACGATGATCGCGCGCTGCTGCGCGGTGAGCTGGTTGTAGCGCCAGGTGTTGGCGTGCACGTCCAGCAGCCGGCCCTCGGCGACGCGCTGCGCGTGCTCGAGCATCTGGCCGGCGCGGTCGCTGATGATGCGGCCGTCCTCGTCGGTCTGCATCGGGAGCTTCTCGGGCTCCAGGTGCGACACGACGACGTCGTCCTCCCAGCTGGAGAAGAACACCGACGAGCCCGGGTCGCCCTGGCGGCCGGCGCGGCCGCGCAGCTGGTTGTCGAGGCGTTCGGTGTGGTGCCGGCCAGTGCCGATGACGTGCAGGCCACCGAGTTCGGCGACGGCGTCGTGGTCGGCTTCGTCGGATCCGCCGAGGCGGATGTCGGTGCCGCGGCCCGCCATCTGCGTGGAGACGGTGACGGTGGCGAGCTTGCCCGCCTCGGCGATGACGGCGGCTTCTTCCTCGTCGTTCTTGGCGTTCAGCACGACGGCGGGCACGCCGGCCTTGACCAGTTTCGCGTGCAGCTCTTCGGATTCGGCGACGTCGCGGGTACCGACCAGCACCGGCTGACCGGTCGCGTGGATCTCCTGGATGTGCTCGATGACGGCCTGGTTCTTGGCGGCCGCGGTGATGTAGACGCGGTCGGTCTCGTCCTCGCGGATGTTCGGCGTGTTCGGCGGAATCGGCGACACCCCGAGCCGGTAGAACTGGCGCAGCTGCTCACCGGCGGCCAGCGCGGTGCCGGTCATGCCGCACACCGTCGGGTAGCGGCCGATGAGGGCCTGGACGGTGATGGTGTCGAGCACCTCGCCGGTCTCGGTGGTCTCGATGCCTTCCTTGGCCTCGACGGCCGCCTGCAGGCCGTCGGGCCAGCGCTGCAGCGACGCGATGCGGCCGCGCGAGGCGTTGATGAGGTGAACGGCGTTGTCCCGCACGATGTAGTGCACGTCGCGCTGCAGCAGCACATGCGCGTGCAGGGCCACGTTGACCTCGGTCAGGGTCGTGCCGATGTGCTCCTCGGAGTACAGGTCGATGCCGCCGAGCGCCTTCTCGAGCTTGCGCGCCCCGGCGTCGGTCAGGTGCACGTTGCGGCGGTCGGCGTCGGTGTCGTAGTACTGCAGCGAGTCGTCGACCCGGTTCTCGGAGGTCATCTCCCCGACCAGCCGGATGATCTCCATGCGCGGGGTCTCGCGGTGGGTGGTGCCGGCGAGGACCAGCGGCACCAGCGCCTCGTCGACGAGCACGGAGTCGGCCTCGTCGATCAGCGCGACGTCGGGCCGCGGCGACACCAGGTCGTCGACGTGGGTGACCAGCTGGTCACGCAGCACGTCGAACCCGATCTCGTTGACCGAGGCGTAGGTGACGTCGCATTCGTAGGCGGCGCGCCGTTCGTCGGCCGTGGACTCGGCGGTGATCCAGCCGACCGTCAGGCCCATCGCCGCCAGCAGCGGTCCCATCCATTCGGCGTCGCGGCGGGCCAGGTAGTCGTTGACGGAGATGACGTGCACGTGCCGGCCGGCCAGCGCGTAACCGGCAGCCGCGATCGCGCCGGCCAGGGTCTTGCCCTCACCGGTGGCCATCTCGACGACGTCGCCGGCCATCATGCGCAGCGCGCCGAGGAGCTGGACATCGAACGGCCGCAGGCCCGTGGTGCGTTCGGCCGCTTCGCGGGCGATGGCGAGGAACTGCGGGATGTCGGCGGCGTCGGCGAGCTCGGACAGCTCGAGCAGCTTGGCGGCCTTGGTGATCTGCTCGTCGTCCAGCCCCGCGGCCTTGTCGTCGAATTCGGCCGACGCCCGAACCTGATTCATCGATCGGTTCTGGTTCTTGTCGGTGGAAGCACCGAGCAGCTTCCAGAACTTGCTGCTCAGCCGGCCGGATTTCGCGGTGCTGGTTTTCGCCACAGGTCAAAGGTACCGGTCCCGTCCGGCCGCTCTGCTGCAGCCGTCCACCTGCCGGAGACCCGCGGAAGGTGACCGGCGTCTCACGTCATTGCCTGTCGCAGCGCGAACGTCAATAGGTCACGGGTACCTTGCGGGGATGGATTTGTTCACCCCGACCCTCGAATGGGGCAGTGAGCTCACTACCTCGCTGTGGTGGATCGCGAAAGCCTGGCTGATCGCCGCGGTATCGACGCTGGTGGTGGTGACCGCCATCGGCCGGTTCACGGTCTGGGGACGGCAGTTCTGGCGCATCACCGGCGCGTACTTCGTCGGCCGCGACAGCATCATCGTGTGGCTGTGGCTGGCGGCGCTGCTGCTGTCGGTGATCACCGGCGTCCGGCTCACGGTGCTCTTCAGCTATCAGAGCAACGATCTGATGACCAGTTTCCAGGTGGTGGCCTCTGGCCTGGCCGGCCATGACCAGGCCGTGAAGGACTCTGGCGCACACGGGTTCTGGATGTCGATCGGCATCTTCTCGCTGCTGGCCGTGCTGCACGTCTGCCGCATCATGCTGGACCTGTTCATGACGCAGCGGTTCATCCTGCGGTGGCGCGCCTGGCTGACCGACCGGCTCACGGGCGACTGGCTGGACGGCAAGGCGTACTACCGGTCGCGGTTCATCGACGACACGATCGACAACCCGGACCAGCGCATCCAGAGCGACATCGACATCTTCACCGCCGGCGTGGGCCCGCTGCCCAACACGCCCAACAACATGACCACCTCCACGTTGCTGTTCGGCGCCATCAACGCCATCGCATCGATGCTTTCGTTCACCGCGATTCTGTGGAACCTGTCCGGCACGCTGACCATCGCCGGGCTCACCATCCCCAAGGCGATGTTCTGGATCGGACTCGGTTACGTCCTGATCGCCTCGGTGGTCGCCTTCTGGATCGGCCGTCCCATCATCTGGCTGTCGTTCGACAACGAACGCTTCAACGCCGCCTTCCGCTACGCGCTCGTGCGGATGCGCGATGCGGCCGAGGCCGTCGCCTTCTACCACGGTGAGCTCGCCGAGCGGACGGGTCTGCGCCGGTTGTTCGCGCCCGTCGTCGACAACTACAAGCGGTACGTCAACCGGATGATCGGCCTCAACGGCTGGAACCTGTCGATGAGCCAGATCATCGTGCCGTTGCCGTACGTTCTGCAGTTCCCGCGCTTCCTCGCCGGCGAGATCAAGCTCGGCGACATGAACCAGACGGCGTCGGCGTTCGGCAGCATCCAGGACGGCCTGTCCTTCTTCCGTAACGTGTACGACCAGTTCGCCGGCTACCGCGCCGCCATCATCCGTCTGCACGGCCTGGTGACGGCCAACGACGCGGCGCGGCACCTGCCCGAGCTCGCCACCGAGGACTGCCCCGACGACACCATCACGCTGGAGCAGGTCACCGTGAGCACCCCGGACGGCCGCGAACTCATCTCGCCGCTGGATCTGTGCCTGTACCCCGGCGAAGCACTGGTGGTCACCGGCCCGTCCGGCAGCGGCAAGACGACACTGCTGCGCAGCCTCGCCAAGCTGTGGCCCTTCTGCCACGGCGCCATGCATTTCCCGATGGACGAGAACGAGACGCTGTTCCTGTCGCAGTTGCCGTATGTGCCACTGGGCGATCTGCGCGCGGTGGTGTCCTACCCGAGCAAGGTGGGCGCCCACACCGACGAGCAGCTGCAGGAGGTCCTGCGCAAGGTCGCCCTGCCGCACCTGGCGAACCGGCTCGACGAGGTGGACGACTGGGCCAAGGTCCTCTCCCCCGGCGAGCAGCAGCGCGTCGCCTTCGCCCGCGTGCTGCTGACCCGGCCCAAGGCCGTGTTCTTCGACGAGTCCACCTCGGCACTCGACGAAGGCCTGGAAATGATGCTGTACCAACTGGTTCGGAACGAACTGCCCGACACCACCGTGGTCAGCGTCAGCCACCGCAGCACCGTCGAACAGCATCACCAGCAGGAGCTGGAGCTGCTGGGCGACGGCAACTGGCGGCTCACCCGGATCGAAGACGACGGCGTGCCCGCCGGCGTCTGATCACCGCGTGGCGGCGTGGGTGCCGGCCCGGCGGCCGAAGAACGATCCCTCGCCCAGCTGGGTGCCACTGGCGTAGCCCTTGCCGTCCTGCGCGATGTTGGACGCGCAGGCGCCCGCCGCGTACAGCCCCGGCACCGCGCTGCCGTCCGCGCGCAGCACTTGGCCGTCGATGCTGACCGACAGGCCGCCCATGGTGAATCCGGAGTACAGGGCCCGGCCGAGCGACAGGTCGAATGCCGCCCACGGCCCATTGTCCTGGGCCGCAACGTAATCCGGCTGCTTGTGGAAGTCGGGGTCGGCGCCGGCCGCGGCGTTGGCGTTGTAGCGCTCCAATGTCGCCGCCAGGTTCCCGGCCGGAATGCCCAGCGCCTCTTCCATTTCCGCGATCGTCTCCCAGCCGTCGATGAACCGGATCAACGGCATCGCCGGCATCTCGGTGTGCGCTTCGTCGACGATCAGGTAGGCCACCTGGTCGGGCTGCTCGAGCACGAAAGCCGATGTGCGCGAATGGTAGGAGTCCTCGTTGACGAAGCGCTGGCCGTTCTGGTTGACGATGACGCCGGTGAGCAGGATCTCCGGCGGGTAGGCGGCAGCGGTGATGAACAGCTGGTCCAGGTTCTTGGCCACGCCGCCGGCCGAGACGCCGAGCTTGATGCCCAGCCCGTCGTCGTTCGGGTTGCCCAGGATGTAGGGCTCGACTTCGCCGTGGTGCTTGGTCTTTCGCTTCTGACCCAGCGCCGGCGTGTGCTCGGCCACCATCTCGGGGTTCATCGCGAAGCCACCCGCAGCGATGATCACCGCACCGGCCTTGACGGTGCCCGTCACGCCGAAGTTCTTCCATGCCACCCCGGCGACAGCGCCGGTGTCGTCGAGCACGAGGTTCGTCGCGCCGGTCTCGTAACGCATCTCGACGCCGAGTTCGTCCGCCCGCTTCAGCAGCAGCTTGATGACCATGTCGGCGCCGCCCAGCTCACCCGGTACCGGGACGGAGTGCCCACGGGGTGCGGCCTTGGCCTGCTCGCAGAACGGCCACACCTTCTCGTTGCCGGTGTAGGACAGGCCCTCGGTGCCCGGCGGCACCACCACCTTGCCCGGGTAGTAGCTGCGCTCGAACTGAAAACCCAAGTCCTCCAACCAGTTGAAGTGCTCGACGCTGCCGTCGCAGTAGGCCCGGATCTTGTCGTGCTCGGGGTCGTGGGCGACGGCGACCAGGTACTTGTACATCTCGTCGGCGGTGTCGTCGTGGCCGGTGGCCTGCTGCACCGCCGTGCCACCACCCAGGTAGAAGTGGCCGCCGGCCATGGACGTCGTGCCGCCCGCGCCGGCCGCCTTCTCCAGCACCAGGACCTTGGCGCCCGCGGCGGCAGCGCTGACCGCGGCGCAGCCACCGGCGATACCGAAGCCGATCACGACGACGTCGGCCTCGTCGGACCATTCGGTGACGTCGGCGGCGTTGACGGTCTCGGGAACTGTTTGCATCGTCTCTCCTGGGCCGGTCTCGGTGGTGTCCAGGGCGGTCGATTCAGGCAATCTGGACACGTGTCTGATCAGTGATCGACTAGACAATAACGTCGAGACGAGACCATGGCTAGAACGTGTTCTAGTTCTCTACCCGTTTTCGTCGATGCCGAGGTAGGCCGCGACGCACCGTGCCGACCGTGCGTTGCACGGCGTTGATCTGTGCGGTGACGTCGATCATCACTCCCCCTTGCGGTTGCGTTTGCCGCGCGCCACCTCGGTGGCCAGCGCGTCCAGATGTGGCCGCCAGAACTGGCGGAACCCGGCCAGCCAGTTGTCGATGTCCTGCATACCCCGGCCGTCCACGGCATACAGCCGCCGCTGACCGTCCGGGCGCACACTGGCAAAACCGTTGTCGCGCAATACCTTCAGATGCTGCGACACCGCCGGTTGACTGATCGAGAACTCGGCCTGAATCGTCGCCCCGATGGCGCCCGCGGTCAGTTCACCGTTCGCCAGCAGTTCCAGGATCCGCCGGCGAACCGGGTCCCCCAGGACATCGAAGGCGTGCACATCGCAAAGTTATAGTCGTGACTTATATAAGTCAAGGGTTACACATCTGGGTGTGACGTGGACCCACGCCCACTCGCACGTTCGCGCCTTCAGCGCGGGATCGACACGGGCAGCGCCCGGTCAGTTGCCGGCGGCAGCCTGCTGCACGACGGCGTCATTGGTCTGCTGGTCGGTCGCGCTCCACGAGACGGCCGCGGGGAAATGCCCCCACGTGCTGTTGAAGACGCCGACGAGGACGGCCCGGTTGTCGGGGGTGACGGTGTACACCGGCCCGCCGGAGTCGCCCTTCTGGCTGACGATGCCGTTGGACATGGTGAACCAGCCGTTGTTCACCGCGTCGACGGTGCCGCACGTCTCACCGGTGACGACGCCGAAGTGGCAGACGGGTGCGCCGCGCTGCGGATTCACGGCGGGATCGGTGACGAGCATCCGGCCGCCCGGCAGGATGTTGTTCACCATGACGTCGCCGGCGATGTTGATGGACTCCCAGTCGGAGATCTGATGGTCGGTCGCGATGGTGGCGCCGTCCGGCGTGTTGTCCCGGAACGTGATCATGGTGCCGATGAAGCGGCCGTCCTTGTCGGTGACGGGGCCGTTGCCACGGCAGTGACCTGCGGTGTAGCCCGTCCGCGCGACCGGGTCCACATAACCCAGCGTGCAGCGCGTGGTGCCCTGGTGAATCTCCATGCCCGGGTAGACGAGCACTCCGGGATCAGCCGACGCGACCGGCGCCGGGCCGCCCACAGCGAACATCGGCACAGCGACCGCGGCTACTGCCACGGCCCGCATACCCCCCACAAACATGACCTAGCTCCCATCACCTCGGGACGGACGTCGCGCCAGCCTACCCCGCAAACCCGAACACGGGACGGGAAAGCCCCCGCCCCGGGCGGCCGGCGACCGTCCCGCACCAGCAAACAAGCTGCCCCTGAAATGCGCTGGCGGCCCGGATCTTTCGATCCGGGCCGCCAGGGTCCGACCAGGTCAGGGAATGGTCAGGAGCTGACCGGGCTGAATCAGGTCCGGGTTGTCGATTCCGCTGGCGCCGGCAATCTCCGGGTAGCGGCTGCCGTCGCCGTAGAACTGCTCGGCGATGGCCCACAGGGTGTCACCCGACTGCACGGTGTAGGTGCGTGCGGCGGGGGCCTCGGGCACCGGGGCGGGCTCGGGCTCGGCAACGACCTCAGCGACCGGCTCGGCAGCCACCTCGGGCTCGGGTGCGGGAGCAGGCTCCGGGGCCGCCTCGACCGGCGCCGGGGGCGCCTCGTCGGTGTGGGTCTCGGACGACCACTTGGCGTCGTCACCGCTGTAGAGCACGAGATTGCGATCGTCCTGCAGCACGAGACGGACGTTGTCGGCGCCGGCGGTCTGGCTGGCCCACACCGGCTTGTCCGGGGTGTACAGCACGAAGTTGCCGTCCTCCTGCACCTCGGCGCGCTTGACGTCCTGGCCGTCGGTTGCGGTGGCCCACACGGACTGCTCCCCTGCGTACAGCACCAGGTTGCCGTCGTCCTGCAGCACCAGCCGGTACGCACCGTTGTTCGACGTCAGCGACTGGCCGACCTCGAGCTTCTCGCCCTTCTGAAGTGTGTCACCCATGAAGTCCAGCTCCTTTTGGTTCGATTCACCCTGTCGCTCATCGACAGTACCGGCGGTTCCGGGGAACGCCAGCGTTTGCGCTCGCCCAAATCAAAACAGTTGGCAAACAATGAGTTATCGCGAAGGATTCACAGCGTTCTGATAGCGTTTACGCCCCTGTCAGCGAACCGGCGCGGACCCCGGTCCCGCCGGCTGCCATCCCGGCGGGCCGAACACGTAACCCACCCGGTCACCGAATCCGTTGGCCTGGCGCACATCTCGGACCATCGAGACGTATTCGTGCGTCTGCAGTTTCCAGATGTCATACGTGCCAACAGGTTTGGTCAATCCGTAGTTCGGCCGCGCAGTCTCGGGCGCGAAGCTGCCGAACAGCCGGTCCCAGATGATCAGGATGCCGCCGTAGTTCTTGTCGAGGTACTGCTGGTCCCGGCCGTGGTGCACGCGGTGGTGCGACGGCGTGTTGAAGACGTATTCGATTGGCCGCCAGAGCTTCCCGATACGTTCGGTGTGAATCCAGTACTGGTACACCAGGTTCAGCGAGAAACTGGCGAACACGATCCACGGCGGCACGCCCAGCGCCGGCAAGACCGCCTTCATCGCCAGGTCGCCGGAGGGATTCCACTTCTGCCGCAGCGCGGTGGACAGGTTGAAGTACTCGCTGGAGTGGTGCGCCTGGTGCGTGGCCCAGAACAGCCGCACCCGGTGGGCCATGCGGTGATAGGTGTAATAGATCAGGTCGACGCCGAGGATCGCGATCACCCACGTGTACCAGGCGTCGCCCGGCAGGTGCCACGGCGCGACGTACACGTACAGCGCCGCGTAGCCGACCAGCGCGAGGAAATTCAGCACACCGCTGGTGAACAGCGACACCGCGCCCATCCAGATGCTGGCCCAGGCGTCGGCGCGCAGATAGGCGCCGGACGGCGGCCGCTGCTCGTCGTACGCCAGCTTGCGGGCCGCGCCCCACTCCAGCAGCAGCGCCACCACGAAGAACGGAATGGCGTACGAGACCGGGTCGTGCAGCATGGTGGGCAGCACGTCGGACAGCAGATCGGAACTCACGTCGACACCTCCGCGCGCAGCGTATCCGGACGCACACCGTCCGCCGGCCGGAAATGCGCCCGCAACCTCGTCTTCCGGACGGCCCGTGCTCAGCTCCCATGGTGCTCCGAATCGCGGCAAGATGGCGCCCATGACTGATCGCACCGCGTCGCTCGTCGAGCTCGCCCGACGCCACGGTGTGGCCACCGAGTACGTCGACTGGAGCGGCGCCCAACACGCCGTCGCCGCGTCCACACTGGTCGCCGTGCTCGCGGCGCTCGGCGTACCGGCGGATTCCGAGGAGGCGCGCGCGGCGGCCCTGGCCGACCACGAGCGCGCGTACTGGCAGCGCACCCTGTACCCCACCATCGTCGCCCGGTCGGGCCAGCCGACGAGTTTCTGGGTGCACGTCACCCACGGCGCACCCGTCGGCGTGTGGATCCGGCTGGAAGACGGTTCGGTGCGGGCCGGGCTGCGCCAGCTGGAGAACAACCGGCCGCCTTTCGATCTCGATGGCCGCCTGGTCGGCGAGGCGACCTTCGAGCTGCCCGCCGATCTCCCACTGGGCTACCACCGGCTGCACGTCCAGGCCGGCGCCGCCGCGGACGCCGATGCCGTCCTGATCGTCACCCCCGATGCACTGACGCTCCCGAGCCGCCTGGGCAGCGGCCGGGCCTGGGGCCTGGCCACCCAGCTCTACAGCGTGCGTTCGCAGAACTCCTGGGGTACGGGCGATCTCACGGACCTCACCGACCTCGCCGTGTGGTCGGCCGCCCGGCATCATGCCGATTTCATCCTGGTGAACCCGTTGCACGCCGCCGGTCCGGTGGCCCCGATGGAGCCGTCGCCCTATCTGCCGACGTCGCGCCAGTTCGCCAACCCGCTCTATCTTCGGGTGCAGGCCATCCCCGAATACACCGCCGTCCGCACCCCGGCCACGCTGCGCAAGGCGCGGGCCGACGCGCAGTCCCGCGCCGACAAGAACGAGTTCATCGATCGCGACGCCGCGTGGAAGTCCAAGCGCAACGCACTCAAGGAGGTGTACCGGGCCCGCCGCTCGGCGGGGCGGGCCCTCGCGTACGACGGCTACCGGCAGCGGACCGGCCGCACGCTCGACGACTTCGCGACGTGGTGCGTGCTGGCCGAGAAGCACGGCGACGACTGGCGCGACTGGCCGGCGGAGTTTCAGCACCCCGACCATCCGGCGGTGCGGGCATTCGCCGAAAAGCACAGCAGCCGAATCGATTTCCATCGATGGCTGCAGTGGCAGCTCGATGACCAGCTGACCGCCGCCCAGGCCACCGCGGTCCAGACGGGCATGTCCCTTGGCATCGTCCACGATCTGGCGGTCGGCGTGCACCCGGGCGGCGCCGACGCGTGGGCACTGCAGGATGTGCTGGCGACCGGGGTCTCAGCGGGGGCGCCGCCGGACGAGTTCAACCAGCTCGGGCAGGACTGGTCACAGCCACCGTGGCGTCCGGACGAACTCGTGGAGCGGGCGTACGAGCCGTTCCGCGCCGTCGTCAGGGCGGTGTTGCGGCACGCGGGCGGTGTCCGCATCGACCACATCATCGGTCTGTTCCGGCTGTGGTGGATTCCGGACGGTGCGACGCCCGTCGACGGTACCTACGTCCACTACGACCACGAGGCGATGATCGGCGTCCTGGCGCTCGAGGCGTACCGGTCCGGTGCGGTCGTGGTCGGCGAGGATCTGGGCACCGTCGAACCGTGGGTTCGCGACTACCTACGCGACCGCGGTCTGCTCGGCACCTCGATCCTGTGGTTCGAGGCCGATCAGGACGGCGGACCGCTGCCCGCGCCGCGGTGGCGCGAGTACTGCCTGTCGGCGGTGACGACGCATGACCTGCCACCGACGGCGGGTTACCTCGCCGGTGCGCATCTGCGGCTGCGCCGCGACCTCGGGCTGCTGACCCGTCCGTACAAGGAAGAGGTCGCGGCCGATCGAGCCGACCAGCAGCGTTGGCTGGACGTCCTGCGGGCGGCGGGATTGTTGCCAGCGAACGCGCCCGAGGCGATCGACGCCGACCAGACCGTCCTGGCCCTGTACCGCTATCTCACCCGCACCCCGTCGCGGCTGCTGGCGCTGGCCCTGCCCGATGCGGTCGGCGACGTGCGGACCCAGAATCAGCCGGGCACCACCGACGAATATCCGAACTGGCGGGTGCCGCTGGCGGGTCCGGACGGCCGGAAAATCCTCCTCGAAGACCTGTTTTCCGATGCTCGTGCGGCCGCGTTGGCGCAGGTGATGGCCGACGCCGTGACACCGGGATTGAGTTGATTCGAGTTTCTCCACCCCGGCATCTGCGCTATCTTCGCTGTACTCGAGGAGGTCAGGTGAAGAAGCTGAAGATGCTGACGGCAAGCGCCGTGGCAGCAGGTGCGGTGGCGGTGGGTGCCACCGCGATGTTCGGCTCGTCGGTGGCCGCGTCGGATCCCGGTGGTGCCGGTTCGATGAATGTGGTGGGTGAGTCCTACGCCCGCGCCGTCTCGATTCTCAAGAGCCAGGGCGTGAAGGCCACGTTCGGTGGATCTGTCGGCAGCGACGTACCGCAGGCGCAGTGCATCGTCGATCAGGAGAAGATGGGCAGCCATGGCCGCGTCATCCTGATGCTGAACTGCACCACCAAGGCCGTCGAGAACGCCCAGGCCGGTGCGCCCGCATCCGCTGGTGCCGCCGGCGGCGCTCCGGGCGCTCCGCAGGGCCCGCACGTCGGCGCCAACGGCGTGACTACGGTCCAGGCGACGCCGGTCGGCCCGCAGCCGGGCATGTCGGTCCCCGGTATGTAACTGTTTGCAGAAGCGGCATTCCAGCAGGTCAACACATAGTTTTGGCTGCTGGGATGCCGCTTCGGCGTATCACGGCAAAACCCAGTACCGCCGTTCCCACATAAAACGCTTACACTGAATCCACTCGCAACGATGCTTGAGGATCCGGAGGTAGCTGTTCCATGCTGCGACCACAACGTTTCACTCACGAGGTAGACCCGGGTCCGGTGCAGATCCAGGCCCGCAACGTGGCTTTCGAGACCGCGGACAAGCCGATGTCCTGGATTCCCGGCCACCCTGTCGCCTCGCATGTGGTGAACCTGCTGAACATCCTGCTTCCGGCGGGTGAGCGCTGGTTCATCGAGACGTTCAACGAGGCGCTGCCGCTCATCAAGGATCCGAAGCTCGCCGACGACGTCCGCGGCTTCATCGGCCAGGAGGCCATGCACGCCGAGGCCCACGACACCGTCATGAACGACTACCTGGTGAACAGCGGCATGAACGTCACGCCGCTGCTGGATCAGGTCGAGTTCGTCTTCGAGGAAATCCTCGCGCCGGCCAAGACGGACGACCCGCGCCGCAAGATGAACAACCTCATCGAGCGGCTGTGGTTCATCGCGGCCGTCGAGCATTACACCGCCGTCCTCGGCGACTTCGTCCTGAACTGCACGTGGGACAACTACGACGCCGACCCCGTCATGGTTGACCTGTTCCGCTGGCACGGCGCCGAAGAGGTCGAGCACCGCTCGGTGGCCCACGAGGTCGCCGTGTACTTCCGGAACAGCTATTTCGACCGCATCCGCGCGATGAGCGTGGTGGCGATCCTGATGTACGTGTTCTTCCAGCGCGGCATGCGGTTCCTGGTCAAGAGCGACCCGCAGCTGAAGCTCGGCTGGTGGAAGTCGCAGCGCCTGCGCATGCGCGACTCCAAGCTGGGGCTCCTGCCGAAGTACCGGAAGCTGCTGCTCACCCAGACGCTGGTGTACTTCAAGCCGAACTACAGCCCGGAATCCATGGGCTCGACCGCGCAGGCCGTGGCGTATCTGGCCGCCTCGCCCGCCGCCCGCGCCGCACACCTGTGAGGGCGCGCCGCTTCCAGCCACGTCTGGCGCCGCCCAGCGTGATGGGTCTGTTGCCGCACGACCTGCTCGTGACGGTGGCCGACGCCGTCGTCAGCAGCACGTTCTGGGCGTCGACGCGACTGCGGAAACCGCCCGTACCCGAGGTCGTCGAACGCACCATCCGGTTGCGGATCGCCGACCGTCAGGTGGTGGCGCACGATCAGGACGTGGTGGCGTTGACGTTCGTCAGCGCCGGCGGTGCGGAGCTCCCCCGCTGGCATCCCGGTTCCCATCTGGACATCCACCTGCCCAGTGGCCTGGTCCGTCAGTACTCACTGTGCGGCGATCCCGATGAACAGGGCGCATACCGAATTGCCGTGCGGCGCATACCCGATGGCGGCGGTGGCTCCATCGAGGCGCATGAGCTTGCGGTCGGGGACGTGATCACCACCAACGGGCCGCGCAACGCCTTCCCGCTGGCGGTGCCCGGCTTCGGCTCGCCGACCCGCACGCTCCGGTTCATCGCCGGTGGTATCGGCATCACGCCGATCCTGCCCATGCTGGCGCGCGCCGAGCAGTTCGGCATCGACTGGTCGATGCTGTACGTCGGCCGCAGCCGCGACAGTCTGCCGTTTCTCGACGAGCTGACGCGGTTCGGCGACCGGGTGCAAATCCGCACCGACGACGTCGACGGCCTGCCGACGGCCGACGACCTGCTGGGCGACTGCCGGCCGGGGACCTCGGTGTACACGTGTGGTCCGGCGCCGATGCTCAATGCCATCCGCGCGCGGCTGGTCGGGGCGGACGACATCGAGCTGCACTTCGAGCGCTTCGCCGCGCCGCCGGTGACCGATGGCCACGAGTTCAAGGTCGAGGTCGCCTCGACGGGCCAGACCGTCGCCGTCGCGGCCGACGAAACCTTGCTGACGGCCCTGATCAAAGCCGGTGTGCACGCACCGTATTCGTGTCAGCAGGGCTTCTGCGGCACGTGCCGGGTGAAGGTGCTCGCCGGTGCGGTCGACCACCGTGACGGCCTGCTGACCGAGACCGAACGCGAGGCCGGTCAGGCGCTGATCTGTGTGTCGCGGGCACAGGGCGACGGCCCCCTGACACTGGACCTGTAGCCGTCAGTCTTGGCTTGTGTTCGGGAGTTTCACCGATTCTCGAACACAAGCCAACGGCCGATGCCATCGACCATCGGTTTACGATGCCCCAATGCCAATGGCCGAGGGGACGGATTTCGCCGGGTACACCATCGTCCGGTGCCTGGGTTCCGGCGGCATGGGCGAGGTCTACGTAGCCCAGCACCCGCGACTTCCCCGGCAGGACGCGCTCAAGGTCCTGCGTCCCGAGATGTCCACCAATCAGGAGTTCCGCGAGCGATTCCTGCGCGAGGCGGATCTGACCGCCGCGCTGTCGCATCCGAACATCGTCGGGGTGTATGACCGCGGCGAGTTCGACGGCCAGTTGTGGATCTCGATGGAGTACGTCGACGGCACCGACGTCAGCCGGCTGCTCCGGGGCGCCGGCGGCGTACCCGATGACCAGGCGGTCGCGATCATCAGCGCCGTGGCCGACGCGCTCGACTACGCGCACCAGCACGATCTGCTGCACCGCGACGTCAAGCCCGCCAACATCCTGATCAGCGACACCGATCCGTCGAGCCGGCGAATCAAGTTGGCCGACTTCGGCATTGCGCGGTGCGCCAATGACTCCGCCGGACTGACCGCGACGAACATGACCGTCGGCACCGTGTTCTATGCCGCGCCGGAGCAGCTGACCGGCAGCATCATCGACGGTCGTGCCGACCAATATGCGTTGGCGGCCACCGCGTTTCAGCTCTTCACCGGGGCGCCGCCGTTCGAGAACTCCAATGCCGCGGTGATCATCGGCAAGCACCTCAGTGCTCCCCCGCCGTCACTGTCCCAAAGCCGGCCCGATCTCGCTGCCCTGGACCCGGTGCTGGCCAAGGCACTTGCCAAGGATCCCAAGGCCCGGTACGACAAGTGCGCCGATTTCGCCCGCGCCCTTCAGCACGGCCTCGGCGTGCCGGGCGCCGATGCCACCATCCTGGCTCCCGCCGCGGCGGGCCGCACGCAGGTCCTGCAGCCCGACAAGACCACCCGGTCGCGCCGGTCGCTGATTCTCCCCGTCGTGCTCACGGTGCTGTTGATCGCCGCACTCGTCTTCGCGGCCATCGAGTTCACCCGCGCCAAAGACGAGCAGCCGGCACTGCCCCGTCCCGCCGCGACGACCACCACGGCTCCCCCGGTGACCCCCTCGCCGTCGACCACCGAGGCGCCGCCGAGCCCGACATCGGCCGTCGCGCCCACCGAGTCTCCCGCCGAGCCGACCGAAGCGACGGTCACCAGCACGGTGACGGTCGAGACCACCACGGCGCCGCCGACGACGACCCCGACCACCACCCCGACCACCACCGAAACGCCTGCGCCCGAACAGGAAACGCCGATCCGTGAATGCATGGACCGGACCGGGATGACGCGGCTGCAGTGCTGGGAAGAGATTCGCCGTAGCGAGCGGAGGCGCTGATGTCGCCCACGTTCGCCGTGGTCGCGCCGGTCGCGGCCGGCGTCACCGCCGACCCGGTCTGGATGACGCAGTTCGCCCGCCACCTGGAGAGCTGCGGCTTCGAATCCATTGTGGCCGTAGAACATACAGTGCTGCTGACCGAGTATTCGAGCGTATATCCCTACGACGCCTCGGGCCGGGTGGACATTCCAGCGGATTGTCCCGTCCCGGATCCCCTGGAGCTGCTGACGTTCCTGGCCGGGCAGACGAGCACACTGGGCCTGGCGACCGGCGTGCTGGTGCTGCCGAACCACCACCCGGTGGTGCTGGCCAAACGTGTCGCCACCCTGAATGCGTTGTCCGGCGGGCGTATTCGCCTGGCCGTGGGCATGGGTTGGCTGCGCGAGGAGATCGAGGCGTGCGGTGCCCCGTTCGATGCCCGCGGCCGCCGGGCCGACGAGCAGATCGACGTCCTGCGGCTGCTGTGGTCGGACCAGCCCGAGGGTGCCACCCATTCCGGTGAGTTCTTCGAATTCGCCAATGCCGCTTGCTATCCCAAGCCGGTTTCGCCGATCCCGATCCACATCGGTGGGCACAGCCGGGCTGCGGCCCGCCGGGCCGGCCGGCGCGGTGACGGTCTGCAGCCGCTCGGCGTCGCCGGCGCGGAACTGTCGGGGTTGGTCGCGCTGATGCGGGAATCGGCCGAGCGCGCCGGCCGCGACCCGGACGCCCTCGAGCTGTCCCTCGGACACCTGGTCCCCAAGGTCGACGCCGATCGCGCGGGCCGGCTCGCGGAGCTCGGCGCCGACCGCATCGTGCTGGCGATGCCGCCCGTCAGCGACATCGACGAGGCCAAGGACATGTTGTCGGCGTGCGCCGAACGGCTGGGGCTCACGCCGTGCCGCTGACCGTGGCCGACCGTCTGGCGCTGACGGACCTGGTGCACCGCTACGCCGCGGCCGTCGACGACCGCCGGTTCGACGACGTCGTCGAACTCTTCACCAGCACAGCGGAATTGGTCCTTCCGGACCCGCCCCGATCCCTCGACCCGGTACGGACCGAACACGGGCCAGACGGGGTGCGGGCCGCGACGGCCGCCCTGGCGGGTGTTGCCCGTACCCAGCACGAGATCGTCGGCGAGGTCTACACCGACGCTTCCGACCACGCCCGTGGGCGCATCACGTGCGTCGCCCACCACTGGACCCGCGACGCCGACTCCGTCGTCACCGATCTGGTGTGGCATCTGAGGTACGACGACGAGTACGCCCGGTCCGGCGACGGCTGGCGCATCCGGCGCCGTGCCCTCACGCTCAACGCCATCGAGACGCGGCCCATCCGCCGCCTCCGGGACTAGCCGCCGTCTACGTCGGCTGCGCCACGATCAGCAGCGTGTCGCCGCCGACCTGCACGCCGCCGTCGCCGATCACCGCTCCCAGCCGCGCCCGCAGCTCCGCGGCCCGGTCGGCGGGCAGTACCAGGTGGTTGGAGTAGGTGAACACCAGGTCCAGCCACTGGTCGCGGCTGTACTGCTCACCACGGGCGTAGGTCAGCTGTTGCACGGCGAATCCGGCGGCCTCCAGGTCAGCCACCACGTCGCCGCTGTCCATCCCCGAGCCCGTCCCGCCCGTGGGTGTCCCGGTCACCAAAGGTGAAGCGGCATCGAGGAAGTCGCGGTACACCTCCGCGAAGTCCGCGCGCGACGGCTGGACCGGGAACAGCCGGTTCCACGCCAGCGCCAGCCGGCCGCCCGGCACGAGAAGCCGGCGAATCTTCGGCAGTGCCGCCGCCGGGTCGACCCAGTGGAACGACTGGGCGAACAGGACCACGTCGAAGGTCCGGCCGGCGTCGTCCCAGTCCTCGAAGGTGTCCACCTCGACTGTGACGCCGTGCTCGGCGGCGATCTCGGCCATCCGCGGATCCGGTTCCAGCGCAACCAGTTCCGCCCCGTGAGCGATCAGTTGGCGGGACGCGATCCCGGTGCCGGCGCCGACGTCGAGCACCCGGACCGAGCCCGTCCCGACCAGTTCGTCGAGCATGGCCTCCGGATAGCGGGGCCGGTGTTGGTCATAGGACCGGGCGGCGCCTCCGAAGGAATCAGCTCGGTCGCGCTGCCGGTACAGCTCATCAGACTCAGCCACGACTCGACGCTACCCGGAGCCCGTTCCCCGGGCACCGAGTGGTGCACCGGCGGCAGATCCAGGCATGCTGGAGCCCATGACGCGTCCGCCGCGCCGGTGGGACCCGCTCCGACCGCTCGATCTGTTCACCTCGGTGGTGTCGACCGCCGCGGTGCTGCCGATGAGCACCGGGGCGGCCGCCGCCTATCGGACGGCGTTGCTGACGGTGCGACCGCTGGTGATCGGGCGCCGGATCACCGTCCGCCTGCGCACCAGTGACCTGGCCCTCACGGTGGCCGAGTTCGATTCCAGGTGGGATGCCAGCATCTTCGCCGTCGGCCACATCGGCACCGTCAACATCACCGCCCACAAGGTGAAATGGGCTGGCACCGTGCTGAATACGATCTCGGCAAAGCTGAACAACCTGCACATCCGGCCGTCGGTGCCACCGATGCTGGCCGCCGCGCCCGTCGAGTTGACGGTGGAGGTGCCGTCCGACTCGCTCGACGAGCTGATCCAGGCCGCCGAACCGCGCGTCAGCACCGAGATCGGCGAGGACGGCGTCGCCCGAATCCGGTTGTCGCGCTTCCGTTCCGGCGTCGTCGAGGTCGATCCCCACCTGCACGGCAACACGTTGTGGCTCAAGCCCCGTGGACTGACGCTGGGTACGGCCCGGGTGCCGGTGCCCGGACTCGCCCCGGCCTACCCGGTGCGGTTGCCCGAGCTGCCGTACGGCATGACCCTGACCTCGGTGGAGCTCGGTCCGGGGGTGGTACGGGTCGGTGCGACGCTGCCGGAATGGCGGTTCGACCTGCCACGCGCCGTACTGGACGAGCTGATCAACCAACTCAGTGTGGTGGGCCGTCCGCTCGACGTGATCTGGCCGGGCTGACCCGCCGCGCTGAAGATTTGCCGATCCTTCATTACAGTCACGGTCGTGACCATCGGCTATTCCCGATATGTCGCGCTCGGCGACAGCCAGACCGAGGGCCTGTTGGACATGGACGGTACGGACGACAGCGCCGTTCGAGGCTTCGCCGACCGCCTGGCCTGGCGACTCAACGCATTACAGCCCGGACTTCAGTACGCGAACCTCGCAGTGCGGGGCCGTCGCATCAGTGACGTGCTGGACCGGCAGCTGCCGCTGGCCCGGGACATGAACCCCGACCTGATCACCAGCTGCATCGGGATGAACGACGTCACGCGGCCGGTGCGCAGCTTCGACAAGGCGCTCGAGGACATGCGGCGCGTGCATACCGAACTCGCCGCCACCGGCGCGACCGTGGTCACGACGACGTTTCCCGACATCGCCCGCATCCTGCCGGTCGGGCGGGTACTGAGCGGCCGGCTGCGCCGGATCAACGAGGTCATCCGGTCCGACTCGGCCCACTTCGGCTTCCGGCTGGTCGATCTGTCGACGGCCACCTCCATGTTGGACCCCGCGACCTGGGCCGTCGACCGGGTGCACGGCTCCCCGCACGGCCATCAGCTGTTCGCCGACGCCGCTGCCGAGGCGCTGGGTTTGCCCGGCAGCGATCACCGCTGGGCAGAGGTAGAGGGTGAACTCGTGCTGCCGCGACTGCGCGAGCGGATGTATTCGCAGCTGATGTGGGCGCAGAACATGCTGATGCCCTGGGTCTGGCGGCACACGCTGGGCAGTTCGCGGGGCAAGGGGCTCGAGCCGAAGCGCCCGGTCATGGCGCCGCTCGACGCCAGCCCTGCGTTATCCGAGGCCGAGTAGACCCAAAGGCAGCGGCGACTCGCCGCGGCCGAGCGCACCGACAACCCCCGGGCAGAACGACGAGATCGCGAAGCCGGTGAACATCGTGGCCGGGCCCAGCGACATGCCGGATGAGTCGGCGACCTTGGCCGCCGCGTCAGCCAGGCTCTGGCCGGGCTGAGCCAGCATCGGGCACACCGACTGGCCGAGCGCGACCGGATCAGAGCCGTTCGGCAGCATCATGTCGGCGTTGCTGAGCGCGTTGTTGAAGGCGTCGACACCCGCATCGGCGCTGGCCGGACCGGCCGTGACGAGGCTGCCCACGATGCCGGCCGTGGTAGCTGCGATTGCGATAGCGGTACCGAATGCGCTCTTCATGATGCCCTCATCATAAGGGAAGCATGTTGCCGATGCCGCCTCGCGGCCGTCTCAGACACCCGTCCAGGCGCTCGCGATCCGGGTTCCGATGTCGATGACCTTGGCATCTGCGCTGTTGATCTCGCCTGCCACGTGGTGGGCGATGAACCGCCGAATCTCGCCGTCGACGTTGCCGACGATGCGCAGCAGCTCGGCGCGGATCGACGACGACGTGACGTGGATGGCGATGTCCGACGACCGCGGCGTCTTGACGTCGATGACGAGCAGCAGCGGATGAGCGGCCCGCGCGGTCGCGGTCAGATTGATCTCGCCGAACACCATGAATCGGGGCCGGTCGATGCGCAGGTCGAGCGTCATGTCGATTTCCAGCGGGATGCGGATCGCAAAGGTGATCTCCTCACCCAGCGTCCTGGCCACCACGGGGTGTTTGATCTGCACGCGCGCGGTGACCTTCGCGAGCCCGCCGGGGCCCTGGGCAATGGGACCCATGTCGAAGGCTTCACCGGCGATACCGCCGATCGCGTCCGCGACACGTTCCTCACTGACGGCGACCTCGAAGAATCGTCGACCGAATTCCTCGTAGGACATGTATTCGTGTTGTGGTTGCACTGGCATGGTGTGACTACGTTCTCATGTCGGGAACGGAAGCCGCGGCAACTGGCGGCTTCATTCGGCAAAGAGTCGCAGGCCGATGATGCCCCGGCCGCCGAGGCCCAGCTCCGCGATGACCACACCGCGGTAGCCGTCCCGTCGGACGCCGGCCAGGACGTACCGGCCCGCGGCGATCACCTTCGCGACGCGGCTGCCGGTCAGCTCCTCGACCAGTTCGGAGACACTGAGCCGGGTGTCGAGGCCGCGGGTGATCTGCACCGGCTCGCTGAGCCGGCGCTTCACCGCGAGTTCGTCTCCGTTCGCCGCATCGGCCAACAGCCCGGTCAGCGACCGTTTTGCCCGCGTACCACCGGTGCGCAGGCCAGCAAGGAAACCGAGCGCGCCGCCGGGGCCCTGGTTACGCAGCAGCGCTCCCGAGAGCCCCAATCCGGCCGGCAGCGCCGCGGCGCCGCACCGCACGAACTGCGCGACCATGCCCGGCAGCTCCCAAAATGCTTGCAGCCGAGAAATTTTCAGCGACGGGTCCGAGCCCTCGGTCACCACGTCGTACTGCAGATAGACCGGAATGCGCAGCTGCACCTTCGAGCCCATGTGCACTTCGAGCTCCAGGTCACGCACCACGGTATTGCCCAGCACGATGTCGGCGTCCCGGTGGAACATGACGGTGCGGGGCCCGATGAAGGTGTCGTAGAACTGCGCGATAGCGCGGCGCCCGACGTGCGGCCGCGAGCCGACCGGGTCCTCGACGCGTCCGTCGGCGCTGAACAGCCCCACCCAGGCGGCCTTGTCATGCGCGGCCGTGGCGGCGGGCGAGCGCTCGACGGTGGCCAGGAGGTCGTCGCGGGTCGGCGATTGCGGTACGGACATGTCTCCATCGTCCACCACCGCCGAGTTCCGCTGCGAGCGGATGGCCGGCCAGATGGTCGTGGCAGATGTCGCCGATGTCGCGCACACTGGTCGGTATGAGCAACAACGGCCCGTTCGGCATCGATCCGGAAGAGTTCGATCGCGTCCTGCGCGAGACGGGCGAGGGCATCCGGGGCGTGTTCGACCGCCTCGGCCGCGGTGCCGCCTGGGCCAATGTGGTCAACGATCTGACCCGCACGCCGCGGCACGCGACGCAGCCCGAGACCACCGGCGACACGGGCGACGGCGTGTGGGTGGTGTACACCGTGGCCGCCGACGGCGGAGCGCACGTCGAGGAGGTCTACCCCTCCGAACTGGAAGCCCTGCGGGCCAACAAGAACAACATCGATCCCTCCCGCAAGGTCAGGTTCCTGCCCTACGGCATCGGAGTGAGCGTGCTGGACGCGCCCGAGCAGGCCGGTCCGCCGCCGCATGACGACGATCAGACGCCGCGGCACGAACCCCACTGATATTGACCTGCCGACAATATCCCCGGCGACGCGGCTGACACGCTACGCTTTGCCACATTGTCGTGTGGCAGTAGTGCGAGGGGAGATGACCAGGATGTTTCGGGTACTGACGGTGGCCGCAGCGATCGCCGGAACCGCCATCGGGCTGGCACCTTTCGCGAATGCCGATCCGGCCCTGGGCGGCAGCGACGATCCCGGCCGCTACCCCACCGACGTCCCCGGCATGAACTACCAGGCTGTCAACGGCGCGCCGTGCGACAACCACGACATCTTCATCTTCGGCCGCGGCCCGGGCGGCGCCTCCATGGCCTGTCACTGGATCCCCAACCAGTGGCCGCCGGTCGACACCGGGTTCTGGGGCTACTCCTATGCGATCCAGGGCGTGAAGGACATCGGTTCTCCGTGCCCGGGCCCGCAGACCGCGGCGCAGGCCCCCGACGGCCGCCCGCTGCTATGCCTGGGCCCCGCCGGCTGGCAGCCCGGCTTCAAGACCGGTGACGGGTTCTTCCCGAGCTGACCGCCTCCCGGCCTGACCACGCCACCCGCCTGATCGCCACACCGCGCAATCAGCGCTGGTAGCCTGTCGGCTGCCTCCTACCCCTGGCGGTAGTGAGTAGCCGATTCGGCTGCAACGCAACATCTTCGCCTCTCGTGGTTGTCGTCATCCGTGGGTAGTCGGTGGCGCCGCGCAGCGTGGTTGCCATAGCCCCGCAGCCCCACGGCTCACACGGCGGGGCCGTCGATCCCCACCCAAGGCGCGCGCCGACCCGACGCGACCAGCTCAGTGCGCCGTATCACCTTGCGGGACTATCACTTTCGCCATCTGCGTCCTCACCCTCGGTCGGATACAGGGTGGGGTGGTGGTAGTGGTTGGTTCGGGGTTGGCCGACGTCCAGGAGTGGTGGTGGGGTCCAGTGGGTGCGGCCGTTCTTCATGGTGGTGGTCCAGCCGCCGGTGTCGGCGAGGCGGTTGTCGGGTCCGCAGGTCAGGGTGAGGTTGGTGATGTCGGTGGGGCCGTCATCGCGCCAATTGGTGTTGACGTGATGGGCCTGAGACCGGGATGCGGGGGCGGTGCAGTTGGGTTTGGTGCAGCCCAGGTCGCGGGCGAACAAAGCGAAACGTTGGGCGACAGTGGCGGTGCGACGTGCTCGGCCCATGTACAGCGGTTGTTCGGTGTGGTCGTCGAAGACGACGAGGTAGTGGTCGGCTCCGCTGGCGGCCATCTGAACCAGGTCTTTGACCGGGAGTTTCGTGCCGGTGTGCGTGAGCGCCATTCCGGTGCGCTTCTCCAGGTCGCTGACGGTGCAGGTGGCGACCACCGCGACGGGGAAGCCGTTGTGCACCCCGGAGGTCCCGGTGGCCAGCATCATCCGGCCCACGAATTTGAACGCGTCGTACTGCCGCTGGGCCACAGTTCTTGTGTCGTTGTCGATCTGTTCCTGCGTCGGTGTCCCGGAGTAGCAGGGTTCCGGGTCGGCGGGGTTGCACATGCCCGGGGCGGCGTACTTGTCGAACAGCACTTGCCAGTAGGCACGGCCTTCGGGATCCAGTTCCGCGGTGACGTCGGTACGGCCATCAGGGCGCTGCTTGCCCATGACGAACGAGCGTTTCGGGTCCGGCTCAGTGTCGTCGGGTTCGGGCCCGTCCTGATCGAGCCGGTACAGGGCGTGTCAAATGGTCTGTGTAAGTCCTGTTAACGGAAGGATCGCAGGACGTGACAACAGGCAAGGACATGGATGGGGTGCTGGTTGAGGCGGTCTCCACGGTGGAGATGGCCGAGGCGCTTCGGGCGTCGGGCGCGGTCGATGATCTGCTGGCGCAGATCGATACCGGCGAGGTGGCGCTGACCGGCGAAGGCGGGCTGCTGCCCGGGCTGATCAAGCTCGCTCTCGAACGCGGCCTGGCCGCCGAGCTGACCGATCATCTGGGGTATGAGAAGGGCGACCCGGCCGGCCGGGTGCTGCCCAACGCCCGCAACGGCAGCTCACCCAAGACTGTGCTCACCGAGGCCGGCCCGGTGCCCCTGGATGTGCCGCGGGACCGCGATGGCTCGTTCACCCCGACGCTGGTGCCCAAAGGCACCCGCCGTATCGGTGGTCTCGATGACATGATCGTTTCACTGTATGCGGGTGGAATGACGTTGCGGGACATACAATTTCATCTTCAATCGACGATCGGGACCGAGGTGTCGCACGAGACGATCTCCAAGATCGTCGACGAGATCTCCGATGAGGTGCTGGCTTGGCAGCGCCGGCCGTTGGAGCCGCTGTATCCGGTGATCTACCTCGACGCGATGATCGTGAAGGTCAAAGACGGCGGCCACACCCGCAACAAGGCCGCGCACATCGCTGTGGGCGTCGACATGGCCGGGGTCAAGCACGTCCTGGGCATCTGGGTCCAGCCCAACGAAGGCGCATCGTTCTGGGCGTCGGTGTGCGCGGACCTGGCCAACCGGGGTGTCAAGGACGTGCTGATCGTGTGCTGCGACGGGCTCACGGGCTTCCCGGAGGCGATCGCCGCGACCTGGTCGCAGGCCGCGGTGCAGACCTGCGTGGTGCATCTGATCCGCAACGCGCTGCGGTTCGTGTCCTATGCCGACCGCAAGGCCGTGGCCGCGGCGCTCAAGCCGATCTACACCGCACCCGATGCCGACGCTGCCCGCGTCGAGTTGGACGCGTTCGCCGCCTCGGAGCTGGGGAAGAAAAATCCCACGGTGACAATGGTTTTCGAACGCGCGTGGGAGCAGTTCATCCCGTTTTTGGCGTTCCCGCCTGAGCTGCGCCGGGTGATCTACACGACCAACTCGATCGAGTCGTTGAACTATCAGCTGCGCAAGATCATCAAGAACCGCGGACAGTTTCCCAACGATGCCTCGGCGGTGAAATTGCTGTGGCTGGCGATCTGCAACATCGAAGACAAACGCGCTGCACAGCGGGCCAAGGAACGCGGCCAGAAACAGGGCCGCACAGCCCCCGGACGCCTCGTGGAAGGACAGGTGGTCACCAACTGGAAGAAGGCACTCGAGCAACTCGCACTGGTCTACCCAGAGCGCATCGAACGTTATCTGTAAGCACCACAACAACTCACATACGGACAATCAGACAGGCGATTTACACAGAAAACTTGACAGGCTCCCGGTACAACAAATCCGCCGCGGCTTTGCGGAGGTCTTCGGGGGTTTTCACCCTCGCGTCGGCCACCAGATCTGTTTCACACTGGGCCAGGGTGACCGGATCAGCCGCCCACAACGGGACCTTGCCGAAAAACCAGGTGATCACCGCGACGTGCTCGCCATTGATCGCACCCTCAGCCAGCGCCGCGGCGACCAACTCCCACACCGGGCCCAACGCCTCCCCGGTGATCGCCGAGCGCGGACCCACGTTGTCGCAGTCCCGCACCCGTCGACGGGCCTCCTCCCGGCTGATCCGCAGCCGCACATGCAACACCTCAGGCCAATCCTTGGCCCCGATCTCCTTCGCCGTCGCCTGGGTTTGGGCGGCCGCCAGGATCTGGTGATCGACGGCTTCGGCGGCGCACTTCAGGGTTTCGCGGCGGGACTGCAGCTCCAACAGGACTTTGATGGGCAACCCGCTGTAGTCCAGGCCGTTGACCGTGGCGATCGCATCCTCAAGCGCCGCGTAGGCGTTGAGGACGGTAGCGGAGTCGATGGCCATACTCGAACATTAGTTCGAATCACCGACAAGTCGCTGTGACGAATGGGCCACTAGTTACCTTCTGCGACCAGTGAAAACAAAGTGACCAAAGTTTTTTCGAGAGAGTCGCCGTCGAGCCAGGTATATGAAGCCATCCAGCGCGGCACCCCATCCAGCCGCCTGGATCAGGCCGAGCTTTCCTCAAAGTGACGCCGGATAGCCGAGAGCATCGCCGCGTGCGCTTTCTCCGCCTGCGCGGCAGTGAAGACCATAAGCGGAAAAGGCGCCTCTATATCCACCGCCTCGGCGACAGTGGTGCCGGCGCCGGCAGGTGCGAAGGTAACCGTGCCACGGAGCCGCACAGCCGGAAATTGACGCGCCTCGGTGTGCACGACACCGTCGGGCGCGATCAGCACCGTGGCCCGGTAGGTCACGCCCAGACTGAACGGACCGAGTGGGATGCGATCCCGCACCCGATAGTCACGACGACGGCCCCGCACATCCTGCCGATCGGCCAGACAGTCCACCGCCACGACGAGTGGATGCACCAGTTTCATGTTCGCCAGATCTGTATAGAAGGTGCGGACATCAGCGGGCGCCCCGGGCACCTCTTCGGTCAGCTCGAACCGGGACCGCGACAGCCACATCGACCCACCGTAACTTGACCGTTTCAGATGGTCAGCCAGTATCCGCCGGATCGGCGGCACGAGCTGCCCGGCCGGGCGTCGAAATCGGCGCCAAAACCGCACAAAGGCCTCGCAGGGCCGTTTCGGAATTAGCTGGTCACGACCTCGCAACGACCGCGACGACCTTGCATTTGCGCAAAAGCTGTGTATGGCAGTATGTTTTGTGCATTCACCTGCGAATACGTGAAATCGCCTCTGCCCCAACAAGACGCGAATAAACGTGGATGTAACGCACACCACAGGATTCGCGAAACGTGATGGCGGACACGGAATTTTGACGCTGTCGAATTTCCGTTGCTAGCGTTCATCGCCATGTTTGCTATTGCGACCGCATCGCTGCTGGCTTTGGTCAACCAGGTTTCGGGTACGCCCTACATCTCCGGCGGAGACACGGCACGCGGCACTGACTGCTCCGGACTGGCCTCCTGGGTGGCCAACGCGGCCACCGGCCGCCCCGTTTACGGCAACCGGTTCAACACCGGCAACGAAGAGGCCGCTCTGCGGGCTCGTGGCTTCCTGCCCGGCACCGCGCCCGGCGCCCTGAACATCGGCTGGAACGGCGGCCACACGGCCGTGACGCTGCCGGACGGCACCCCGGTGTCCAGCGGCGAGGGCGGCGGCGTCCGCATCGGTGGCGGCGGCGCCTTCCAGCGCCAGTTCACCCACCACATGCACCTGCCGCTGGCTCCGGGCGAGGACATCCCCGCCGATCTGCCCCTTGACGGCCCGCTGGACGCGCCGCTGGCTCCTCCCGCAGGTCCGGCCGACCTCCCGGCCCCGGAAATCATCGAGGCGGCCAACTTCGCGCCTGCCCCCGAGGCCCCGGCCCCGGCTCCCGAGGCGCCGGCGCCGGCTCCTGAGGGCCCGGAGATGCCCGTCTAACCGTTCGACGACCCCTCTGTTTCACAGTCAGGGCTGCCACCGCTCAGCGGTGGCAGCCCTGACTGCTATTTGACGTACTCGGCCAGGTGGGACCCGGTCAACGTCTCGCCGTCCGCGACCAGGTCTGCAGGAGAGCCCTCGAAGATCACCCGCCCGCCGTCGTGACCTGCACCGGGACCCAGATCGATGATCCAGTCAGCGTGGGCCATGACAGCCTGGTGATGTTCGATGACGATCACGGACTTGCCGCTGTCGACGATCCGGTCCAACAGCGCCAGCAGCTGCTCGACGTCCGCCAGGTGCAGGCCGGTGGTCGGCTCGTCGAGGATGTAGACGTCGCCCTTCTCCCCCATCTGCGTGGCGAGCTTGAGTCGTTGCCGCTCCCCGCCGGACAGCGTGGTCAACGGCTGCCCGAGCGTCAGGTAGCCCAGCCCGACGTCCACCATCCGAGCGAGGATCTTTTCTGCGGCCGGCACTTTCGCATCGCCGTCGGAGAAGAACTGCGCGGCCTCGGCGACAGGCATGGCCAGTACTTCGGCGATGTTCTGCCCGCCCAGGGTGTATTCGAGTACCGAGGCACCGAACCGGCGGCCTTCACACTCTTCACAGCGGGACTCGACGGTCGCCATTACTCCGAGGTCGGTGTAGATGACACCGGCACCGTTGCACGCCGGGCAGGCGCCTTCCGAATTCGAGCTGAACAGTGCGGGTTTGACGTCGTTGGCCTTCGCGAACGCCTTGCGGATGTGGTCGAGCAGTCCGGTATAGGTGGCCGGGTTGCTCCGTCGTGATCCCCGGATCGGTGCCTGGTCGATGGTGACGACGCCGTCGCGGCCGGCCACCGAACCGTCGATCAGGGAGCTCTTGCCCGAGCCCGCCACGCCCGTGATCACGGCGAGCACGCCGAGCGGGATGTCCACGTCGACGTCCTGCAGATTGTTGGTGTTGGCACCGCGAATCTCCAACGCCCCGTTGGCCTCTCGCACCGAATCCTTCAGCGCCGCCCGGTCGTCGAGATGGCGGCCGGTGATGCTGCCGCTGCCACGCAACCCTTTCACCGTGCCTTCGTAGACCACCTCACCGCCGCGCGAGCCCGCCTCGGGACCGAGGTCCACCACATGGTCGGCGATGGCGATCACTTCCGGCTTGTGTTCGACGACCAGCACGGTGTTTCCCTTGTCCCGCAACTGGATCAGCAGTTCGTTCATGCGGGTGATGTCGTGCGGGTGCAGTCCGATGGTCGGCTCGTCGAACACGTAGGTGACGTCGGTCAGCGCCGAGCCGAGATGACGAATCATCTTGACCCGCTGGGCTTCTCCGCCGGAGAGTGTGCCGGCGGGCCGAGCCAGGGACAGATAGCCCAGCCCGATCCCGACGAACGAATCGAGCGTGTGCCGCAACGTCGCCAACAGCGGAGCCACGCCGGCGCCGAGGCGCTTGTCGTCGGCCAGCGCGCCGACCCACTCGGCCAGATCGGTGATCTGCATGGCGCAGGCCTCAGCGATGTTGACGCCCTTGATCTTTGACGAGCGTGCCAGCTCCGACAGCCGGGTGCCCTCGCACTCGGGGCATGTCGTGAACGTCACCGCCCGCTCGACGAACGCCCGGATATGGGGCTGCATCGCCTCGACGTCCTTGCTCAGGAACGACTTCTTGATCTGCGGGATCAGACCCAGGTAGGTGAGGTTGACGCCGTCGACCTTGATCTTGGTCGCCTCCTTGTGCAGCAGGGCGTCCAGTTCCTTCTTGGTGAACTTCCGGATCGGCTTGTCGGGGTCGAAGAAGCCGCAGCCGTTGAAGATTCGGCCGTACCAGCCCTCCGTGCTGAAGCCGGGAATGGTGATGGCGCCATCGTTGATCGACTTGCTGTCGTCATACAGTGCGGTGAGGTCGATGTCGTTGACCGCGCCGCGGCCCTCGCACCGCAGACACATGCCGCCGACGATGTTGAAGTCGCGACGTTCCTTGACGGTGCGGCCGGCGCGTTCCATGGTCACGGCGCCGGCCCCACTGATCGAAGCGACGTTGAACGAAAACGCCTGCGGCGAGCCGATGTTCGGTTCACCGATCCGGCTGAACAGGATCCGCAGCAGCGCACCGGTGTCGGTTGCCGTGCCGACCGTGGAACGTGGGTCGGAGCCCATCCGTTCCTGGTCGACGATGATCGCGGTGGTCAAGCCCTCCAGCACGTCGACGTCGGGGCGGGCCTGTGACGGCATGAAGCCCTGGACGAACGCGCTGTACGTCTCGTTGATCAGCCGCTGCGACTCGGCAGCGATGGTGTCGAACACCAGCGAGCTCTTGCCCGAGCCGGACACCCCGGTGAAGACCGTCAGCCGCCGCTTGGGGATCTCGACGCTGATGTCCTTGAGGTTGTTCTCCCGGGCACCGACTACGCGGATGAGGTCATGGCTGTCAGCGGCATGCGTTCTGCTGGGCATACCCACACGCTAATCGGGCGCCGATCGGCCGTGCTTCTCGATTCCTGATCTCTTCTCGCTACTTACCGAAGCCTGCCTTGCGCAGGGCGTCGGCCATCGAGCCGGACGGCGCCGACTCGCGGCGGCCACCGCCGTTGCCGCGCTGCGGATTACGTCCACGATCCTGGTTGCCGCGGTTCTGGCCGCCGCCGTTGCCACCACCACCGCCGCCGCGATTGCCGCCATCGCGTCGCGGCTGACCACCACCGTCACGCCGGGGAGCGCCACCCTGCTCGGGCCGCTTGCCGTCGCGGGGCCGCTGCGGGTCATCGTTCAGCCGCAGGCTCAGTCCGATGCGCTGCCGCTCGACATCGACCTCGAGCACCTTGACCTTGACGACCTGGCCGGACTTGACCACCTCGTGCGGGTCGGAGACGAAGCGGTCGGCCATCGCCGACACGTGCACCAGGCCGTCCTGGTGCACGCCGACGTCCACGAACGCGCCGAACGCGGCCACGTTCGTCACGACGCCCTCGAGCACCATGCCGACCTTGAGGTCGGAGACCTTCTCGACGCCGGCCGCGAAGGTAGCGGTGGAGAACGCGGGGCGCGGGTCGCGACCCGGCTTCTCCAGTTCGCCCAGGATGTCGGTCACGGTCGGGATGCCGAAGCGTTCGTCGGCGAAGTCGCCCGGCTTGAGCGCCCGCAGCTTGCGCTCATCGCCGATCAGTTCGGCGAGGGTGACGCCGGCGCGGTCCAGGATGCGCCGCACCACCGGGTAGGCCTCGGGGTGCACGCCCGAGGCGTCCAGCGGGTCGTCGCCTTCACGGATACGCAGGAAGCCTGCACACTGCTCAAAGGCCTTGGGGCCCAGGCGCGGAACGTCGAGCAGGCCGCTGCGGCTGCGGAACGGTCCGGTCTTGTCGCGATACGACACGATCGACTCGGCGAGCGATTCGGTCACGCCGGAGACCTTGGCCAGCAGCGGCACCGAGGCCGTGTTGAGGTCGACGCCGACGGCGTTCACCGCGTCCTCGACCACCGCGTCGAGGCTGCGGGCCAGAGTTCCGGGCGTCACGTCGTGCTGGTACTGCCCGACACCGATCGACTTCGGCTCGATCTTGACCAGTTCGGCGAGCGGGTCCTGCAGGCGACGGGCGATCGAGACCGCGCCGCGCAGCGTCACGTCCAACTCGGGCAGTTCGTGGGCGGCGTAGGCCGACGCCGAGTACACCGACGCCCCGGCTTCGCTGACCATGGCCTTGGTCGGCAGCCGCTTGGGACCGGACGCGCCGGCCGCCTTCAGGTCGGCGATGAGTTCGGTTGCCAGCGCATCGGTTTCGCGCGATGCGGTGCCGTTGCCGATGGCGATCAGCTCGACGTTGTGCCGCGCGACGAGGGCGGCCAGCGTCGCCTTGGCGTCGTTCCACTTGTTCTGCGGCTGATGCGGGTAGATGGCGCAGGTGTCGACGACCTTGCCGGTGCCGTCCACCACCGCGACCTTCACGCCCGTGCGGAACCCGGGATCGAGCCCGAGCGTGGCGCGGGTGCCGGCCGGCGCGGCCAGCAGCAGGTCCTTGAGGTTCTTGGCGAACACCGCGACGGCGTCCTCCTCGGCGCGCTGCCGCAGCCGGATCCGGGCGTCGACGGCGGCCGAGAACATCAGCTTGGTACGCCAGGCCCAGCCGACCGTCGCGGTCAGCCACGGCGTGGCGGCGCCGCCGGCGGCCATGTCGACACCCAGCGACTGGGCGATCATGGCCTGGTACAGCGTCTCGTCGCCACCGTCGAAGTTCAGCGACAGCGCTTCTTCCTTCTCACCGCGCAGTACTGCCAGCACGCGGTGCGAGGGCATGTCCTCCAGCGGCTCGGAGTACTCGAAGTAGTCGCGGAACTTCTGCGCGGCAGGGCTTTTCGCCGCTTCCTCCGACCACGGCTTGGTGGTCAGGGTGCCGTCGGACCAGAACTTCTCGCGCACCGCGCCGACCAGTTCGGCGTCCTCGGACACCCGCTCCACCAGGATGTGGCGGGCCCCGTCGAGCGCGGCGGCGACGTCGGCCACCTCCTCACCCAGGAACTCGGCGGCCACGTCATCGGGGTTGAGCGTCGGATCGGCGAGCAGCCGGTCCGCCAGCGGCTCCAGACCGGCCTCGCGGGCGATCTGGGCTTTGGTGCGGCGCTTCGGCTTGTACGGGAGGTAGATGTCCTCCACGCGAGCCTTGGTGTCGGCGGCCAGCAGCGCGGCCTTCAGGTCGTCGGTGAGCTTGCCCTGTTCTTCGATCGAGGCCAGCACGGCGTCGCGCCGCTGATCCAGTTCGCGCAGGTACCGGAGCCGCTCCTCGAGGGTGCGGAGCTGACCGTCGTCCAAGCTGCCGGTGACTTCCTTGCGGTACCGGGCGATGAACGGCACGGTCGCGCCTTCGTCCAGCAGCCGTACCGCGGCGTCGACCTGACCTTCGGCGACGGCCAACTCTTCGGCCAGGCGGGCGTTCACAGACTTGACGACGGACTTGACGCTCAAATTCACGGGCTGGACCCTACCCAATGCTGCCGACAGTCGTCGGCAGCGGCGAGTAAGTTTGCGCTATGCCTCAGCCGATCCCGACGCCGCACGCCCCTGGGCGCACCCGGTAGCGCGACATGAATCCCGACGTGCGCACCCTGTGGATGGTCGTCTCGATGACCGCCCTGATTTTCGGGTTGCTGCACGTCTGGGTGGGGGCCGGTAAGCGGCGGCATCCGGCGGTCCAGCTGTGGGGCGCGGGCAACTTCGCCGGCGCCCTCGGCGCCGGGCTGCTGAGCGCGCGCGGGTTCGTCCCCGAGGCGTTGTCGGTGACGGTCGCCAACGTCCTGATCATCACCTGCTGGTCGTTGATCTGGGGTGGCCTGTGCGCCTTCAACGGCCAGCCGGTCCGCGGCCGCGTGATGGCTGCGGGACCGCTGGCGGTACTGGCCGCATTTCAGTTGATACCGCCGTTCACCGTCAGCATCCCGGCCCGGGTGTCCCTGACGGCCCTCGTCCTGGCCGGGTATTTCACGCTGAGCGTCGTCGACGGCGTCAAGGCCCAGCGCGTCGAGCGTCTGGCATCACGGCGCATCCTGATCGGCCTGTATGTCGTCGCGGCCGCGGCGACCGTCGCCCGCTCGGTGAGCCTGCATCTCGACGCCGGCGCCGTCCAGTTCGCCACGACAAGCGCGGTCGTGTCGGTTCCGATGCTCTTCTTCGCGTTCGCCGTCATGGCCATCAACCTGTGCCTGTCGCTGATGGGGTGGGAACGGCTCGAGGATCAATTGGCCGATGCCGCGATGCTCGACTCGCTCACCAGCACGCTGAACCGCGCCGGTTTCATGATTCAGGCGCAGCGCCTGGCCGAGGAATGCGTGGCACGGCAGCTGCGGTGCTCGGTCATCGTGATGGATCTAGATGAGTTCAAGGCCGTCAACGACGTCTTCGGGCACGAGGCCGGCGACCGGCTGCTGACCGAATTCGCGTGCGTGGCGCGGTCGAACCTGCGCAGCGGCGACCTGCTGGCCCGCATCGGCGGCGAGGAGTTCTGCGCGATGCTGCCGGGCGTGGACGAAAGTCAGGCTGCGGTCATCGCCGACCGGCTGCGGGTGGCGTTCGCCGCCGCGACATTCAGCCACAACGACGCCGTGCTCGCCGGAACGGTGAGCATCGGGGTCTCTCAGCTGGGGCACAAGGCGGGGTTGCGATCGGCGATCCGCCGCGCCGACGTGGCGATGTACGAAGCGAAGAGCCGGGGCCGCGACCGCGTGATCCGCGCCTCCGCAGCGGGCAGAGACTGAGCCGTCGGCTCAGTACGTCCCGCAGTTCGGCGACGTGGGCTCACCGTTGAACCGCGCCGCGATCCACTGCATCGCCGGCTCGCCGTCGACCAGCATCGGCAAGGCATGGTTGATCACCAGCTTGTTCAGGAACGGCGGTTCCTCGTTGGTGCGGAATTCGACGTCGGCGCCCTTGTCGCACCAGTCCCGGCCGAGCTGATTGGCCGCGGTCCACGGCACCAGCGGGTCGTATCGATTGCTGTTGATGAGAACCGGCGCGTTGGGCTTGTACTTGCCGAGCTTCTGCATCTCGAAAAGTGTCTTGAAGGGCTCTTCCTCGACCAGCACGTTGATGTCCTCGGTGAAGTACGGCTGCAGGTGCCGGAACATGAAGTCGACGATGGTCTGCCCGACGCACTGCCGCGAGACACTCTCGAGCATGTCCTTGCCGCGCTGGGTGAGCTTGGAGCGGATCAGGTCGGCGAACTCCGGGTAGGCGTAGATCTCGCCGTTGAGCGCGTAACCGACCACACCGACCAGCGCGCTGCCGTCGGTGTACGGGAACAATTCCTTGAGGTCGGCCACCGGAGCCCCGGCGTATGTGCCGACGACATGCAGCTCAGGCGCGTAGGACGACGCCAACTCGGCCGCCGACGCCGCGGCACCGCCCCCTTGCGAGTAACCCCAGAAGGCAACGGGCCCATCGGGGTCCAGTGAGGTGCCCGGCAGCTTCTTGGCGGCGCGCGCTGCGTCGAGCACCGCGGCGGCCTCGGCGACGCGGTTGACGTACGTGTGCATCCCGGGAGTGCCGAGGCCCTCGTAGTCGGTCATCACGATCGCGAAACCACGCGCGACCATCGTGGCGATGAACGCCTCTTCGTAGTTGACCATGATGTCCCAGCCACCCGAATAGTGGATGCCCTGGTTGAACTGCCGCGACGGTGCGCACTGGTTGCCCTGGCCCTGCGTGCCCACCGCGTAGCTGATCAGTGGCCGCGGCCCCTTACCCGGCCAGTCGTTGTACGGCTCGAAGTAGGTGCCGGTCACGGCGACCGGGTTTCCGCGGGCATCGGTGCTGCGGTACATGATGCGCGTGCCGGTGGCCATGATGGCGCCGAGCTGGCCGGACGGCTCGAGTACCAGGCGCGAGGGTTCGGTGCGGATCAGGTCGCCGGGCCGGCCTGGCGGCAGCGGATCGGGCGGCAGGTAGAACTCGGCATACTGCGGCTCGTCGCCGTCCGCGTGGGCCGCGGGCGGTCCCGCAAGCAATGAACCGATGAGCACACATGCGGCCAGAACTCCCCCGAAGCGATGCATAACGGCACGATAACAATGGGACTCTCGTACACGAAATCATTGCTGCCCGAAATCGAGAATTTTGTTCTTGACAGACGTCGAGTGATGGGCCGCACAGAGATTACCTGCAAGCGACGCGCGACGTCAGCGAGACCGCTGTGTCCGCCACGGCATATCGCCACCAATCCCGCGTGACATCACACCTGCGAGAACGCCGCTATCGGAGTTTCTGCCCTTGCGCGCTGATTTACTGGCCATCGTTACTTCGACCCCGGAGATGAGCAGCAATGGACGACGAGACGACGGCCGCCCCCGAGACAACGGACAGCCCGCCGGTGATCACCGCGCAGGGGCTCGCTGTCATCGGCGAACACGGCGCGCTCTTCTCTGATGTCGATCTCGAACTGCAGCCGGGGTTCCACGCCATCCAGATGCCGGGCGGTCCCGCTCAGCACACGTTGTTGCTGTCGCTCGCGGGCCGGCTCAAGCCGACGCGCGGCACCGTCACCGTCAATGGTGCGACGGGGCCCCGCGGCATCCGGAAGCACTGTGCCATCGCCGCATTCGCGGACATCGACGACCTCGAAGAAATGGTGACGGTGCAGACGGTGATCACCGAGCAGCGCCGCTGGGTGTCGCCGTTCCCGGCGTGGGTCCCGGTCCAGTCGGACGTCCCGGAGATGGCGGCGGTGTTCGGCGACGACATTCCCCTGTTGTCGCCGAAGACCTTCATCATCGGGCTGTCCGATCTTGAGCTCTTCCTGCTGCGCATCACCCTGGCGCTGATGTCCGACCGGCCGGTGCTGGTCGTCGGCGACCTCGAGCAGGTCCGCGACAACGAACGCCGCGCCCTCGCGGTCCAGCGGCTCGGCGCCCTCGCCGAACACCGCACCGTCGTCGTCGGTGTGACCAACCCGCTGGGCGACGACGCCCCCGACCACGTTCTGCATGACCGCCGTATGCAGACCGGAAAGGCCTGACCATGCTTGCTGGACTCGCATTCGGCTCGGAGATCAAGCGATTCGGCCGCAGCCGCATGACGCGTGCCGCCATCGTGGTGCTGATGCTGCTGCCCCTGGTGTACGGCGCGCTGTACCTGTGGGCGTTCTGGGATCCGTTCGGCCAGGTCAACAAGATGCCGGTGGCCCTGGTGAACGCCGACCGCGGCGCTGTCGTCGAAGGCGTCCACGTCAACGCGGGCGACGAGATCGCCCGGAGCCTGACCGCCGACCACAGCCTGGACTGGCACGTGGTGAGCGACAAGGAGGCGCGGGACGGCGTCGAGCACGGCAAGTTCTATTTCATGCTGGAGCTGCCGGAGAACTTCAGTGAGGCCATCGCCTCACCGGTCACGGGCAATCCCGAAAAAGCACAGCTGATCGCGGTGTACAACGACGCCAACAACTACATCTCCTCGACCATCGGGCGCACTGCCACGAGCCAGGTGCTCAACGCGGTGTCGACCCGCATCTCCGGCCAGGCCGTCAATCAGATTCTGTCCGTGGTGGTTTCGTCCGGAACCGGCATCAAGCAGGCGGCCGACGGGGCGCAGAAACTGGCCGACGGTGCAGCGCAGGTCGACACCGGCGCGGGCAAGTTGGTCAGCGGCCTCGACAACGCCCGCAACGGCTCGGCCAAGCTGTCCTCCGGAGCCAAACAACTCTCCTCGGGCATCACCCAGGCCACCGACCCCCTGTTGAAGGTCACCAAGGCCCTGTCACAGGTCGGCGGAAGCACCGAGCAGTTGCAGCAGAGCGCGACGGCGCTGGAGCAGGCCGCCGACCAGGCCGGTGCGCTCGCCACCGCCCAAGACACCGCGGCAGCGGCGATCGGTTCGGTGATCCAACAACTTTCGGTGAACCAGGACCCGGTTTCGGTCGGTGCGGTCAACACGCTGCGCGGCGTCCAGGACCAGCTGAACGGCCATCAGTTCACGCCACAGATCCGTCAGCAGATCACCGATGGCCGCAATGCCGCGATCTCGATGACCGAGACTCTGCGGTCCCCCGGCAGCCCGCTCCGGACTGCTCTCGACCAGGTGGGCAGCAGCGGCCAGCAGCTCACCGACAAGCTGAACCAGTTGCGCAACGGCGCCCAGCAACTGGCCACCGGAAATGCGCAATTGGCAAGCGGCATCGTGCAACTCGATGACGGGGCGCGCCAGTTGAAGTCCGGCACCGTTCAGCTCAAGGACGGCAACCACGAGCTGGCCACCAAGCTGGCCGACGGCGCCAAGCAGGTGCCGACGTGGACCGAGCAGCAGAAGCAGGCCATCGCCGACACCATCGGTGGTCCGGTGAATCTGGAGTCCTCGCACGAGAACGGCGCCCCCAACTTCGCCACCGGCATGGCCCCGTTCTTCCTGACGCTGGCCCTGTTCTTCGGCGCGCTCGTGCTGTGGATGGTGTTGCGGCCCTTGCAGAACCGTCCTATCGCGGCCGAGGTGCTGGCCATCCGCGTGGTGTTCGCCAGCTATCTGCCCGCGGCGGTTCTCGCACTGGGCCAGTCGATCATCCTGTACTGCGTGGTGCGGTTCGCCCTCGGCATGCAGGTGGCGCATCCGGTGGCGATGCTCGGCTTCATGATGCTGATCTCGCTGGCCTTCGTCGCCGCGACGCAGGCCATCAACGCGCTGGTCGGGCCCGCCGTCGGCCGCGTGCTGATCATGGCGCTGCTGATGCTGCAGATGGTCAGCGCCGGCGGCATGTATCCGGTCGAGACGACGTCCAGGCCGTTCCAGGTCATGCACAAGTTCGATCCGATGACGTTCGGCGTCAACGGACTTCGCCAGTTGATCTTGGGCGGTATCGACGGCCGACTGTGGCAGGCCATCATCGTGTTGGTGTGTATCTGGCTCGGCGCACTGGGCATTTCGAGCCTGTGCGCCCGCCGCAACCGAACCTGGAACCTGATCCGGCTGCTGCCTGCCATCAAGATGTAGGCGGCACTACCCCAGGCTGACGGTGCCGTCCGGATTGATACGCCAGTTCGGATTGTGGGCGATCTCCCAGATCACGCCGTTCGGATCCTGCACATGCGCGTGGAACACGCCACCGAACTGCCCGGGTTGTGGCGGCTTGAGCGTGGTGCCGCCCGCGGCGATCATGGCGGCCGCCAGCGCGATGACTTCGTCCTGGCTGTCGACGTTGTGTGCCAACGTGATTCCGCTGACCTGTGAGTGGTCGGCAGCCTGCGCGAGATCGGCGTTGAACTTCTCCGCGAGGAAGAACCCGAGCAGTTGGCCCGGCGCCGTCTGGTAGAAGATGATCTCCCCCGGCACATCGAGCGTCGGCGTCCAGCCGAGCGCACCGTAGAACTGCCGGGTGGCATCGAGATCGACCGTGGCCAGCGTGAAGAAGTGCACTTGCTGCTTCATGGCCCCAGGCTACGTAGCCCCACCGACACTGCTCGCACGGCTCGACTAGAGCAAACCCACGCCGGCGACCAGGAGCGCGACGACCTTGACCAACTCCAGCACCACATAGGCGTAGTGACCGCGGGAGCGCGGCCCTTCGCGCCCGGCCAGCACCTCGTCGGACCGGCGGTTGAGCCCCGGCCGCACGGCAATCAGCTGCACCGCCAGCGCCCCCACGGCCACGGCGAACGCGACCATGACAGTCACCGACGGCCGATTCATCAAGGCCGCCAAAACAATTGCCGCAGCGAACACCAGCTCGACGGTGTTCAGCGCCCGGAACACCAGACGCCCGATACCGAGACCGATCGGCAGGGTGACATTCGGCGCGCGAAATTTGAGCGGCGCCTCCAGGAAGGAGATGGCGAGCACCATCCCCAACCAGACGAAGGTGATGGCGACCTGGATCGCAGTCGGCGTACTCATCAGCGGCGAGGCTAGACGGCCAGCGGGCTGAACGCTTCGAACCAGATACGGTCACGCGCCACGCCGGCCGTCCCGAGCTGCCGGACCGCCGCTTCCATGAAGGGCGTCGGACCACAGATGTAGACGTTGACATCCGGCGGAAATGCGATGGCGCTCAGGTCAATTCGACCGCGCCGGTCGGGTTCCGTCAGCGGATAGCCGTCAGGCAGCCCGTCGTACCACGTGTGCAGCGCGGCACCGGGAATCTGCGCGACGAGATCGGCCAACTCGGCACGGTGGGCGTGACTGGCGCGGGTGCGGTCGCAGTGCACGACGGTCACCCGGCGTCCCGGCTGCTCGGCCGCGATGAAATACAGCATGCCGAGTACCGGCGTGATCCCGATGCCCGCCGAGATCAGCAGCAGTGGCGTCTCCGCCGGACTGTCCAGGGTGATATCGCCGAAGGGGTGCGACACCTGCAGCACGTCGCCTTCGAACACGTACTCGTGCAGGTACGACGACACCGCGCCGTCGCGGCGCACCGAAATGCGCCACCGGTCGTCGGCACCGGCGTGCGACAGGCTGTACTGACGAATCTGCCGCGCTCCGTCGGGCAGCTGCACGGCTACCGAAATGTACTGTCCAGGAGCAAAATCCGGAAGTTCGGCACCATCGACGGCGGCAAGTCCAAAGGCGACGGTGAGCGGCGACTGCTGCACCCGTTCGACCACCCGAACCGGCATCCAGACATGCCCCGGACTGGTTCCGGCCGCCGCGTACAGCTCCCGTTCCCGGCCGATCAGCATGTCGGCCATCGACCAGTACACCGCGGTCCACGCCTCGGCCACCTCCGCGGTGACGACGTCGGCACCGAGCACCTCGACGATCGCCGCGAACAGATGTTCATAGACCACCGGGTACTGTTCCGGCGCCACGCCGAGCGACGCGTGCTTGTGGGCGATCCGCTCGATGACGTCCGCCCCGCGGGCGTCAGGGTGGACGAGCAGCGTGGCGTACATCGCGACCGATCCGGCCAATGCCTTCTGCTGCGACCCGTTGGCCTGGTTGCCGCGGTTGAACAGGTCCCGCTCCAACTCGGGGTGCGCCGCGAACAGCCGGCGGTAGAAGACGGGGGTGATCTCGCCGATGGCACCGCCGATGACAGGCAACGTGGCTTTGACAACCTCGGCGTGGGCCGGCGACAACGTGGACGTGGACAACATGGCAGGACCTCTCACTTCGTCGTGAATGCGTGGGCGCGACCTGGATCGACGACTAGCCGATGCCCGTCCTCCACCTGTCTGCCAGGCTATTTAAATAAGCATGCTCGATGCAAGTATAGCTAAACGTGACCTACGACACAACGTAGTAGCCGCTGGCGCGCACCTCAGAATGACCGATCTGCGAATCCGACGGCCCCGATGTTTGACTGCGTCGTCAGACGGCAATGAACCAGATATGTTCACCAACAAGTTGATTCCCCTGCTGGCGGCCGGAGCGTTCGCATCGGCTGGCGTGGCCGCCTCATTCGTGTCAGCCGATATCGTGCCGAGCACCGTGGGCGCCCATCCGGTGCTCACCAGCTACCCCCTGCAGCCCGCCGATGATCCCGGCCCCGGCCCGGGCGGTGGCGGCTGTGTCAATGGCCAGTGTGGTTCCGGCGGCGTGAACGGTGGACCCGGAGGCGGCCCGGGAGGTGCCGGCTGCGTGCCCACCCAATGGGGCACGGCCTGCGGTTCCGGCGGCGTGAACGCCGGCCCGGGTGGCATTCCGGGCGGCAGCGGCTGCATTCCCGGAGTGGGTTGCGGCAGCGGGCACGGCTAGACGTCCGTGAGGCCCGTGTCAGCGACCAACAGACGATCGACGACGCTGGTGCGTCAAGGCGAAAGTCCTTGGCACATCAGCGCGTCGACGTCGAGGTGCGCCGTCAGGCCTGCGCGACCTGTTCTCGGATGTCCCGCAGGGTGCGCTCCAGGATGCGCGAGACGTGCATCTGCGAGACACCGATGATTTCCGCGATCTGGCGCTGCGTCTTGGCCGCGAAGAACCGCAGGTAGAGGATCCGCTGTTCGCGCACCGGCAGCGCTTGCAGCACCGGTTTGACCGACTCGCGGTCGGTGATGCACTCGAACCCCTCGTCTACGTCACCGAGCAGGTCGGAGAGCGACTGCGCGTTGTCCTCGTTGTCGACGACGGGCGTGTCGAGCGATTGCGGCTGATAGGCATTGGCCGCCAGCAAGCCTTCGACGATCTGTTCCGGCGAGACGGACAACGCTTCCGCCAGTTCACCGGCGGTCGGTGTGCGCCCTAGCCGCTGCGTCAATTCCGTTGTCGCGCCCTTGATTTGCTGACGGATGTCCCGAATGCTCCTCGGCACGTGGACTTTCCAGCCATAGTCGCGAAAATGGCGGCGCAACTCCCCCATGATCGTCGGGACAGCGAACGCGACGAACCCCGCACCGTTGTCCGGATCGAAGCGGTTGATCGCCTGGATCAGGCCGAGTCGTGCCACCTGGACCAGGTCGTCAAGGTTCTCTCCTCTGCCATCGAAATGCCGCGCCAGCCGGTCCGCCAACGGGCAGCACCGCAAGACGATCTGCTCGCGCTGCCGAGCGAACTCGTCGGATTCGGCTGGCAGGGCGCGGAGCTCCGCCACCAATTCCGGTACGTCCGCATACTCGTCGGCGTAGCGGGCTCCTGCAGGTAAACGCTGCTCCAGCAACGAAGTTGACATGACGTGCCTTCCCCAGGCCTACAACACGCACCGGGAGATTCGGCTCCCTGAGTATCGACTCGGCGCCGTGCATGCGTGTTGTTTCCACCAATGAGGTGGACCGGCAATCTGCCGTCGCCGATCGCCACCTACGGCATCAATACAGCCGTACCCTCATCTGGACCGCGGCCGCGTACCGGACCGGTGGCGCTCAGCTGCCGTCGCTTCGGTCTAAGCAACTGCGCCATCTTGACGCTGCATCCGACCATACCGCCGAACCCATCGAGGCACCACCGCGGCGCCGCGCCGACCGGCCATCACAGCTGGTCAGGCGGCAAAAAACTTTTCTGCCAGAACAGGTTTGGCCGGGACCGCCCCAGGGTATGCCCGGAAACGGCACCGACCAACAGTTGAAAACCTCGACAGGAACGGCTCTTTTCGATGGCGGTATGTATTACCTGCGGAACCGATTGCGACGAGTCGTTCACTGTCAATTGGAACGGGCGCAGCGCAAGCTTCGACTGCATCGAATGCATGGCCACCATGGTGGCCCCGATGTGCCGCCACTGCGGATGCCGAATCTTGGGCCACGGCTTACGACTCGACGGCCGCCAGTACTGCTGCGACCATTGCGCTCAGGCCGGTGATCACTCGGCCAGGCCGTCGACGAACACCGACCGTTGGCAATTCGGGTAGTCATCAAGTGATGCGAACGGTGGTTTAGAACTTCGGACGCGGGGTAAACCCGCCGTATTCGTCGACCGCAATGGAGCGATCCGACCGGTGAGCCGAGGATCGGTGGATTCCGTCATGAAGACCATCACATTTTGCATCGCAGCGGCGGTGCCCCTGACGACTCTGATGCTCGCCGCGCCGGCGGGCAGCGTTCCGGCGCCTGCGCAGCCGTGCCCTGATATTCAAGTGATTTTCGCGCGCGGCACGATGGAACCGCCGGGCGTGGGCAAGGCCGGCCAGGCCTTCGTCGACGCCCTCAGCGCGCGGGCCGCGGGCCGCACGGTCGATGTGGCCCCGGTGGATTACCCCGCGTCGCTCGACTTCGCGACCGCCGCGGATGGGGTCGTCGACGCGACGAACCGGGTTCAGAGCGCCGCATCCGTCTGCCCCACCACCAAGATCGTGCTGGGCGGGTATTCCCAGGGCGCGGCGGTGGCCGCCTACATCACCGAAGACGCCGTCCCCGCCGGCGTCACCCTGCCCATGGGTATCACCGGGCCGATGCCGGCATTCGTGGCAGACCACGTCGCGGCGGTCGTCCTGTTCGGCAAGCCGTCGTCCGGCTTCCTGCAGATGGTCTACACGGGCGCGCCCCCGATCACGGTCGGTTCGCGCTACGTGTCGAAGACCCTCGATCTGTGCATCGCCGATGACCCGGTGTGTTCGAACGGCGGCGGCGACAATGCCGCCCACGTGGAGTACTCCGACAACGGAATGGCCGACCAGGCAGCACAATTCGTCATGGGCAAGCTCGGTCACTCCCCGGCGCAACCCCGCGTCGAACAGTCCGCGCCGCGCTGATCAGCGGCGGTCGGTCAAAAGCGGAAACTCCTCGGCTTCGACGCGCTGGGTGTGGTCTTCGGTGGCCTGCTGCAAGTCGGTCAGCGCCGTCTCGAATTCTGCCGAGGCCGGATCCAACCGTGCCATGCGGTCCAGCCGTTCCTTGGTGTCGTCCGTCTCGCCGCGGAGCGACTCGACCACCAGCCCCCGCCGCACCCTCGGGTGGACCAGCAGTTCCCCGCTCACTTCCTGCGCGGTCAGCGCGGCGCGCAGCTCCGCGAAGCGCTGCCGGCGCGCGGCGGCGTCGGCCGCGTGCAACGTCTTTCGGAACAACTCACGCGCCATGAGGTGCCGGGCCTTGACGTAGTCGATGACGTCATCGGTGGCGGTCGTCGACACAGTTCTCATCAAAATCCCTCCAAGGTTGGTCCGGCCGGTTTTCCAGCTTCTGTGACCCAATCCGCGGCGAAGTAAACCCTCCAATTACGCCCGAACTACTGCGGCGAGACGTCGGCGCTGCCCTCCTCGGGTGGCCAGTGGTGCCCCTGAGACGCGGCGCCCGGGTCGTGGAAGTCGCCGCGCGACAGCGGCACCCACTGCTCGCTGGCCGCGGCCTGCTCGGCGGGGAAATCTTCCAGATCGCCGAACGGCTGCGCATCCCACATCGCGAACGTCAGCGGCGTCCGGAGCCAGCTGTACAGCAGCAGATACGTCGCCTCGAGCGAATCGAGGTGGGTGCGTTCCCAGCCGTGACTGCCGTCGAGCCCGAATCCCACGAGAGCTGCCCGGGTCGCGGCGCCGGCTTCGATGGCCGCCGCCACATCCGAGCGGTAGTAGCGAAAGATGTCGCGGGCGTGGGTGATTCCCTTTTCCTGGGCCAGCTTGCACAACTTGCGGGTGAGGTAATAGTCGAACGGTCCGTGCATGTCGGCCATCGGGATGGTGACGCCGTGTTCGAGCGACTGCTGGCCGGGCGCGCAGACCGCATTGTCGACCGACACCAGTTCCGCGACGTCGGGCGGCAGGCCGTGACTGGCACCGTGGCCGACCTCCTCGGTGATCGTCACCATGAGCGTGGTGCGGTGCGGCAGCACGATGTTGCGCTCGGCGACGACCTTGGCCAGTGTCAGTGCGACGGCCACGCCGGCCTTGCCGTCGAGGTGGCGGGAGACGACGAAGCCGTCTTCCGTCAGCTCCGGGCTGGCGACCAGCGCGACGAAATCGCCGACGTTGAGCCCCAGCTGCTCGAGATCCGCGCGCGACGACACGCTGCGGTCGACACGGACCTCGACGTCGTCCCAACTGGTCGGCTGGGTGTCGATCTCGTCGCCGAACGCATGACCACTCGCCTTGAGCGGCATCACGGTTCCGGTGAAGAACTTGTCGTTGTCGTCGGGCAGGATGCGGACCCGGGCGCCGGTGGCGAATCGCGCCGAGAAGGTGCCGACGGGCACGAGCGCGAGCCGGCCGTTGTCCTTGAGTTCGCGCACCATACAGCCGATGGTGTCGGCGTGCACCACGATGGCGCGGTCGGTGGTCTGCGACCGCCCCGGCAGTTCGGCGATGAGTGCACCGCGCCGGGTCAGCGTGAACGGCACGCCGAGTTTGGTCAGGGTCTGGCCGATCAGTTGCATCACGGCATCGGTGCGACCCGACGGGCTCGGCGTCTGCAGCAGCGCCAACAGGGTGTCGACCATCCAGCCTCGGTCGTCCGGCGACATCCGTACGTTCTCGGCATCGTCGGGCTCAGCCATCATCTCTCCAATTGTCAGTGTTGCTCGATCGGGTCTGGATGCCAGGCCCACGGCGTCGCCGCGGTTCGCGGGAACAGCAGATCAATGAACGCCTGTGCAGTCGGCCGCGGCTCGTGATTGGCCAGGCCCGGCCGCTCGTTGGCTTCGATGAACACGTACTCCTCGCCGCCCACCGACGGCACGATCAGATCGATCCCGGTCACCGGAATCTCGATCGCAGCCGCCGCGTCGACCGCCACTTTCGCCAGCATGGGGTTGAGTTCGTCGGTGACGTCGTGAATGGTCCCGCCGGTGTGCAGGTTGGCGGTGTGACGCACGATCAGTCGTTCGTTGGCGGGCAGCACGTCGTCCAACTGCCAACCAGCCTTGTGCACGGTGTCATCGGTGACGCTGTCCAGCGGGATCACCGATTCCCCGTGGGTGGCCACCGACCGGCGCCGGCTCTGTGCTTCGATCAGCTGGCGGATGGTGTGGGTGCCGGTGCCGATCACCTCGGGCGGCCGGCGGATGGCCGCCGCGATGACCTTCCCGTCGATGACGACGATGCGCAGATCTTCACCCTCACAACGTTCTTCGATGAGGACGTCGGGGCAGTGCTGCATGGCCAGGCCGATGGCACGGTTCAGATCATCGGGGTTGGTGACGCCGACGGTGATGCCCGCGCCCTGTTCGCCCCGGGCCGGTTTGACGACGGCTGTCCCCACCTTCTCCAGGAAACGGCAGTCCTCGTCGGTGAACGTCGCGGTGCAGCCCTCCGGCACGCGGATGCCCGCCTCCGCGACGACGGCCCGGGCGACGCGCTTGTCGTCACACCGGCTCATCGCCACCGCGCTGGTCAGCTCGGACAGCGATTCACGGGTGACGATGCTGGTGCCACCGTGGGTGAGCCGGAGGTAGCCGCCCTGAGCGTCGAGCACGTCCACCGCGATGCCCCGCAGGATCGCCTCGTCGGCGATGATCCGGGCATACGGGTTTAGTTGTCCCAGTTCTTCCTCCGGTTTCACCGGGGCGAACAACGGTTCGTTGATGGCGTTCTTGCGTTTGATCCCGAGCGCGGCGGGCACCCGAGTGAAGCCGATGCGCTCATAGAGCGCGATCGCGCCGTCGTTGTTGTGCATCACCGACAGGTCCATCTGGGACCGTCCCCGCCGGCTGAACTCCTCCATCAGCGAGCGCACCAGCAGGCCGCCGGTGCCGGGCCGGGTGCCGGTCGGCTCGACCGCCAGGCACCACAGGCTGGATCCGTTCTCCCGGTCCCCGAACAACTGGCAGTGATCGATGCCGGTGACCGTGCCGACCACCTGCCCGGTCTCGTCGTCCACGGCGACCAGATACACCACGTGCGGCGCGGTCTGACTGTTGGTCCACATGAGGTCGCTGTCGGCCGGCACCATGTGGCACCGCACGTAGATGTGATTGATCGCGATGCAGTCCTCGATCGAATTCACCTGGCGGACCGTCAATCCCGGGACATCGGGCGGACGATATTGCATGGGCTTCGTCAGGTCGAGCCGGTAGGTGAAGCTCGGGTCGATGAAGAATTCGTGGGCGTGCAGCGCCACGAAGACGTGTGGCGCATCGAGATACATCCCGATGTCGCGGCGGCCGCTGCCCTCCTCCCGCAGCGCCGTCCCGAACTCGTCGGGATCGTGGAACGTCTGACCGAAAACCAGCCGCCCCCAACCCATATCCTGTACGACACCCTCGGCCATCTCGCCGCTCTGCGTTGTCATCATCGGGCTGCTCCGTCGACGTGGTTGGCGAGCCAGAGTTCCAGCAATCCGATCTGCCACAACGGATTCCCGCGCAGTGGGGTGAGGTTGCCGTTGGGGTCGTCCAGCATCTGCGCGACCACATCGGGGGCGAACAGACCACGATCACGCGCGGCCTGGCTGTGCAGCGCATCGCGGACCAGGTCGAGGTACGGGCCGGCGAGGTGCTTGAGCGCGGGCACCGGGAAATAGCCCTTGGGCCGGTCGATGACGTCGGCCGGAATGACCTTGCGCGCAGCGTCTTTCAGCACACCTTTACCGTCCTGGGCGGTCTTGAGTTCCGGCGGGCATGTCGCCGCGAGCTCCACCAGCTCGTGGTCGAGGAAGGGCACGCGCCCCTCCAGACCCCAGGCCATGGTCATGTTGTCGACGCGTTTGACCGGGTCGTCGACGAGCATGACGGTGGTGTCGAGCCGCAATGCGCGGTCGGTCGCGGTGCCCGCCCCGGGATGGGTGAAGTTCTGCAGCGCGAACGCGCCCGCGGAATCGTGCTCGAGCCGCCACCTCGGCTGCAGCAGGCGGTTGACCGCATCGTGACTGCGGTCGAAGAACGCGGCGCGGTAGCGCTGCAACGCGTCGGCTGGATCGTTGTCGATCGCCTGCGCCATCGGTGGGTACCAGTGATAGCCGGCGAAGATCTCGTCGGCGCCCTGCCCGGACTGCACGACCTTCACATGCTGGCTGACCTCCTGCGACAGCAGGTAGAACGCCACACAGTCGTGGCTCATCATGGGCTCGCTCATGGCTTCGACGGCACCGGAGAGCGCAGGCAGCATGCGTGACGAGTCGATACGGATCTGGTGGTGATCGGTGTCGAATTGACGGGCGATGATGTCCGAGTACTTGAACTCGTCGCCCTCCTCGCCACCGGCGGATTCGAACCCGATGGAGAAGGTGGCCAGGCCGTGCTGGCCGGCTTCGGCGAGCAGACCGACGATCAAGCTGGAGTCCAGGCCGCCGGACAGCAGGCAGCCCACCGGCACGTCGGCCACCAGCCGACGCTCGACCGCGGTGCGCAGTGCCGCCAGCACGGCGTCCCGCCAGTCGTTCTCGGTCCAGTCGGCCCGCTCGAGCGACCGCTCGAAAATCGGTTCCCAGTAGGTCGTTTCCGTGCGCTTGCCATCGCGTTCGATGCGCATGACGGTGCCCGGCGGCAGCTTCTGCACCCCACGCAGGATGGTGCGCGGGGCGGGCACGACCGAGTGGAAGCTCAGATAGTGTTGCAGGGCAACAGGATCGAGTTCGGTATCGACGCCGCCGCCGGCAACCAGGGCCGGTAGCGACGACGCGAAGCGCAGCGCTCCCCCGGCGGCCTCACACCAGTACAGGGGCTTGACGCCGAGGCGGTCGCGCGCCAGCAGCACGCGGCCCGATTCGATCTCCGCGACCGCGAAGGCGAACATCCCGTAGAGATGCTCGACGACGCGCTCGCCCCACTCCTGGTATCCCTTCAACACCACCTCGGTGTCACTGTGGGAGAAGAATCGGTATCCCTTACTCGAAAGTTCCTGGCGCAGTTGGGGATAGTTGTAGATACACCCGTTGAAGACGACGGTGAGGCCCAGCTCCGGATCGTGCATGGGTTGGTGTCCGTGACTGGACAGATCGATGATTGCCAGACGCCGGTGGCCCAACGCCACCCCGTCCCGCACCCACAATCCGCTACTGTCCGGGCCCCGCGGTGCCATGCGGTCGGTCATGGCAGCAACCGCCGCCAGATCAGCACCACGGCCCCAGGCGATTTCGCCGGCAATGCCGCACATGGTGGAAGTCAGCTCCCTTGGTGGACGTCTCCGGCTCCACCGTACCCGATGTGCACCGTCGACGTGCGGATGATTCAAATTTGTTCTGCTGCAGTATGTTTGCTCGCGGAGTTGTCAGCGATCCGATTTACGGCGACGAAAGCACCCGTCCCGCAGACCGCGCTCCGTCGGCTTCATCTGGAGTTTCCTGTTGATTTCCAATCGATTTCGTGATGCGGAGTCCGGTTAGCCGGCTACCGCCTTGCGCGGTAGCCGACTAACCTCGTCAAAATGTCTGTGCCACTACCTCATTGGGCAGTGGGATACGCGCGCGGACCACGCAATTGCGCCCGCTGCCGTCGGCGCCTTCGTACCGATCGCCGCCACGCGTCGAATCGACCGTATTGAGTTGTCGCTCGCGTCCGTCAAGGACTGCTCCCCTCCATGGCTTCGCTCGATCAGCTCAGGGCAGGCGCTGCCCTGGGGCTCACATACCCGGGCACGGGCCGGGTGAAACCTCGAAGCCGCAAACTCGTCGAAATCGCAGGCACACTGGTCAGGTGATCGATTTCCGCGGGTACCTGCTGGTCGCCGCCCTGCTCGCCACGACCGCCCTGACGCTGGTCCTCGGGATCACCGATCCCGAGGCACCGCTGTCCTACCCGACTCGGTTCCTGGTCTGGAACATGTTCCTGGCCTGGATCCCGATGTGCTTTGCCGCCGCGTTCTCGGTAGTGACCCGCCGCCGCTGGCTGCTTCCGCTGGGTCTGGCCTGGCTCGCGTTCCTGCCGAATGCGCCGTACCTCGTCACCGACCTGGTGCATCTGGGTGAGCAGGACGAGCTGTGGCGCCACGTCCTGCAGTACGGGTTCGCCGCGTGGACCGGCATCCTGCTGGGCACCGTGTCCCTGTTACTGGTGCACAAACGCATCGATCGCGAGTTCGGGCCGGTCTGGGGCTGGCTGACCGTGGTCACGTCCGTGGGGCTCTGCGCGATCGGCGTGGTGATCGGCCGCTTTCAGCGGTGGAACTCCTGGGACCTGGTCACCCGGCCCCACGCCGTCGTGGCCGCCACGTTCGAGTGGGTGCGCGCGCCGCTGTCGTACGTGCAGTCCACCGGGGTCGGGCTGGCGGTCGCCGCGTTCTTCGGGTTGGCCTACGTGACCATCTGGGCGCTGGGCGGCGTCTCCCGCCCGCAGGTCAGCGCGAATCCAGGAAGGTGATGACGGCCAGCACCCGGCGGTGATCTTCACCGGTGTCGGGCAGGTTCAGCTTGCTGAGAATGCTGCGCACGTGCTTCTCGACGGTGCCTTCGGTCACCCAGAGCTGATGCGCGATGCCGGCGTTCGACCGGCCCTCCGCCATCAGGGCCAGCACTTCGTGCTCGCGTTCGGTCAACACCGCCAGCGGGTCCTCCCGCCGCTGCGCCGCGAAGAGTTCCTGCACGAGGGCGGGGTCGACCACCGATGCGCCACCGGTGATGCGGTGCAGCGTCTCGAGGAAATCGGTCACATCGATGACGCGGCTCTTGAGCAGGTAGCCGATGCGCTGGCCGCCGCTGAGCAGTTCCATCGCATGCTCGACGTCGACGTGCGCCGACAGGACCAGGATCGCGACGTTCGGCAGTTCGCCGCGGATCATCTTGGCGGCGTCCAGGCCCTCGGTGGTGTGCGTCGGCGGCATCCGGATATCGGTCACCACCAGGTCGGGGACGGTGTCCCGGACCAAGGCGAGCAGCTCGCCGCTGTCACCGGCCTGCCCGACGACGGTGAAGCCCGCGCCGGTCAGCAGGCTCGCCACGCCTTCCCGAAGCAGCACGTCGTCGTCGGCGACAACGACGCGCGTCCCCTCCACTGCGTCCACTTATGTCCTGTTCGTCTCGACCCATGGCCGCCGTGCCATCAGACGCCGGACGTGCCGCTCATTGCGTTCATCTTGCCTGGCCGCGGTCCCGCATCGCTCGCGGTCCTGTGAATCGGCCCCGGACCCGCTGACGGCGGGCTCGTATTGCAGCTAGCCCTACCCCCTATTTGGGCGCTGGCATCGACGACACCGACGACGCCGCGGAGCATTCTGAATACCAGCCGGACACGGCCAACCGAAGAATTCAGAACACCGAAAGCTGGTAGAGGACAATGCATATCACCCGCACCCGGATCATCCCGCTGGCCGCGACCGCAGCGGCGGCCCTGACCATCGTCGTCGCCCCGACCGCGGCGGCCGCCACCCTGCCCACCGGATCCACCGTCACCCAGAGCAACGGCAACGCCCAGGTCGTGGCGACCCCGGGCCCGGCAGCCCAGGAAGCCGGCCAGTTGCAGCAGCCGTTCGGCGGCGACTACGGCTTCCTGCTGTTCCACAACCACTGACCTGATCCCGAACCCTCTCGTCCGACCGAAAGCGAGCCCCGATCATGAAGAACTCCCTGAAGCGCGCCACTGTCTGGTTGTCCATCGCCGCGGTCGCCGGGGCACTCGTGGTGGCACCCGTCGCCGCCGCGGACACCAACCCGACCGTCCCCTCCGGCACCGACACCTACAGCCAGTACCAGAACGGCGAACACAACACGAACGCGCCGGCAGGCCACATCGATCAGTCGTTCTGACGCTTCGGCCAAGTCGCCGTCTGCGCCGTCCTGACCACGGTTAGGGTCGTGACGAGATCAGGCGACCAGGCGGGAGGCGGCCCATGAACCCGGCACGATGGAATCCGGCTGTCTCCACCCCGCCGTGGTACGTCGGGCTGCTGGTCGCGGCGGGACTGATCGCCGCCGAGGTCGGAGTGGTGCAGCTGTTGCGTGATCCGCCGCCGCACAGCACCTACGCCATCGTCTTCATGTTCGGCGTGTTGGTCATGAGCGCGGGCTGGGGCCTGGGCCTGTCACTGCTCACCACCGTCGCCAGCACCGTCGCCTATCTGTGGGTGCATCTGGACGGCGGCCCGCTCCTGCCCCTCAAGCCCATCGACATTCTCACCGTCTCGGTGTTCCTGCCCATTGCCGGGATCGCGAATGTCCTTGGCTGGCAACTGCGTAACCGCGCACGCGACGCGTACCAGAGCTGGCAGGTCGCCACCGAGGCCACCGAGCGCGTGCGTGAACTGGCCGATCAACAGGGAGCGCTGCGACGGGTCGCGACACAGATCGCCGAAGGCAGATCACCGTCCGACGTCCTGTCCGGTGTGGCCGACGAAGTCGCCGCGGTACTGCACGTCCGCAACGCCGGGCTCGTCCGCTACGAATCCGGCGGCACCGCGACTCTTGTTGCCGCACACAACGAGCCGGGACTCACAGCAATCTCCGTCGGGACCACCTTCCCCCTCGACGGCGACGGCGTCATCGCGACGGTGCGCTCGACCGGCCGCCCAGCGCGCATGGACACCCACGACGACGCCGATGGTTCGACGGCGGCGCTCGCCCGCGACCTCGGGCTGCGCGCGTGCGTCGGCGTGCCCATCACGGTCGATGGAGAGCTCTGGGGCGCAATGGTTGTCGGCACCTCCGGTCCGGACGCACTACCAGACGACACCGAAGACTGTCTGAAGGACTTCGCCGAACTCATCGCCACGGCCATCGCGAACGCGCATGCGCGCGCCGAGCTCGTGGCATCCCGCGCCCGCATCGTCACCGCCTCGGACAACGCACGGCGTGGCATCGAACGCGACCTGCACGACGGCGCCCAGCAGCGTCTGGTCACCCTGGCCCTGCAGGTTCGCACGCTCCAGATGGCTATCCCAGAGGATCCCGCCGAACTGCAATCCCGGATTGCCGGCATCGGCGACGGCCTGCGCACCGCCAGCGACGAGCTGCGCGAACTCGCGCACGGGGTCCATCCCGCGATCCTGTCGCGCGGCGGACTACGTCCGGCACTGCGCGACCTCGGCCGGCGCGCGCCGCTGCCCGTCGAGGTCAATGTCGACGTCCCGGTAAGGCTGCCGCAGGCCGTCGAGATCGCCGCGTACTACACCGTCGCCGAAGCCCTCACGAACGCCGCCAAGCACGCGCAGGCGTCCGTGGTCACCGTGAACGTCGATACCGACGCGACATCGTTGCGCATCGCCGTCGCCGACGACGGGGTCGGCGGTGCGAACCTCGACGCCGGCAGCGGCCTGCTCGGGCTCGAGGACCGGGTGGCCGCGCTCGGCGGCAAGCTCCGTGTGTCCAGCATCGCGGGCGCCGGCACCACACTGGTCGCCGAGATGCCGCTGGAAGAAGCCGTCGCCGTCGGCACAGATAGCAGCTAGCAGGAATGCCCCGACGGCATCACCCGCGCGACAATGCAGTACATGACGAACGCCCAATCTTTGCGATGCGTCATCGTCGACGACAACGCCGACTACCTCGCCGCGGCGACGGCACTCCTGGAACAGGGCGGCATCGACGTCGTCGGTACGGCGCGGTCGCTCTCGGACGGGATGCACACCGTCGAACGGCTCCGGCCGGACATCGCGCTGGTGGACGTGAACCTCGGCGAGGAGAGCGGATTCGACCTTGTCGCCCAACTGAACTCCCACGCGGGCACCGCCACCGTCATGGCCATCCTGACTTCGACCTTGACCGAACTGCCCGTCGCAGAGTTGACCGACTCGCCCCCGAGGTTCCTGCCGAAACTCGATCTGTCGGGTGACGCCATCCGCGCCCTCATCGCCTGACGGCACCAAGCTGCACCGGCCGCACCGGGCCGCGCCACACAGCCGAAACGGCCCGGCTCCCCACCAATGTCACCCCTCGATACCGCCTTCTCATCGAAAACCCTTGGAAGGCAGAAACACTGGTCTGGTGGAGCCGGGCCGGTCGCCGGACGCGATCAGAGAGGCTGATCCAGCGCGCCGCCAGACTGGTTGGTCTCGTCGCGGTCTGCGCCGGCGACAGGTGCCAGGGTTAACGCTCCGATGGCGGCGACAGCGGCCAGCCAGGGCGCGAAGTGCTTGACGGTGATCTTCATGGTCGGTCCTCGCTTTCACGTCGACAGCCGGAGTTCCGGAGTGCTTCCATCGTCGGTCCTGACCTGCACGTTTGTCGCTCCGGCGAGCACCCGTTCCCGCGTTGCAGCTAGCTGGAAGATGCTCCGATTCCTGACGTCGTCCACGTGGGAGTAGCGGGTGTCGATGAAAATCCTTTGAGTCCAGTGGAGCCGTGCTGTCACGATTGCTCATGCCCGTCAACATCAGGGAAGCCGTTGCTGCGGACGCAATGGCTGTTGCAGAGGCTCATGTCCGGTCATGGCAAATCGGCTACCGCGGTCTGCTTCCAGCTCCGTACCTTGATGCCTTGCGACCCGAAGACAGGGCCAGCCGGTACTCCTTCGAACAGATGAACCCCGAGGGTCCCTTCACTCAGGTCGCTATTGACGGGGACACGATCTGCGGTCACGTCACCACAGGTCGTTGCAGAGACGACGACCTCCAAGGCGGTGGCGAGATCTGGGCAATCTACGTCGACCCGCACAACTGGGGCTGCGGAATCGGGCATCGCCTCATCACCGCTGGTTGCGCGCACCTGCGGAGTCGCGGCTACAACATGGCGTCACTGTGGGTTCTATCGGCGAACGACCGAGCCCGACACTTCTATGAATCGGCGGGTTGGTACTACGACGGGACACAACGCACCGACTCCATCGGCGACCATCTCGTCGACGAGGTGCGCTATCAGCGGTCACTGCACATCACAGATTGATCGGCATCTTGCCCGAGATGCCGCTGCGATGGAACCGGCGTAGTCCACCAAGGCTTCAGCGGTGTAGTCGTCGGACGTCGAGGGCGGTCTCGATCACCTCAGTGCCACGTTGATCGATGAAATACGCTCCGGCGGTGCCATTTTCGGCGACAGCTTCCACGAGCTGCGTGCCGCGGTACACCAGGCCTGCACCGTCATCGGTGGCAAACGCGGATGGGAGAATTCCGGTACCGACTAGTTCATGCAGCAGCGGCCGACGCTGCGCTTCTGAGTCGTAGTGCACACCGTTGGCGTAAGGCAGGAATCCCAGTCCGTTGGTGAGAGGCTGCAGTTGCGGGCCAAACGAGTCGGTGGTGCCGCCAGCGTGCCAGCAGATCGAGCCGGCAGAGATTCCGGTCAGTACTACCCCGGCCTGCCACGCTGCACGTAGGGCTTCATCCACACCATGCAACCGCCACATCGCCAGGAGCCCCGCAACGCTTCCGCCGAACACCCACACCACATCCTGCGACAGCAGGTGCGCGGTGACGTCGTCGTGTGTGGGCATCGGAAATAGCGCCAGGTGTGACGGGATGAAGCCGCGGATCTGCGCCGCTTCCGTGAGGTGGTGCAGTAATGCCTTGTCGTCGCCCATCGCCGTCGCCAGCAGGCAGAAGCGCGGGGGCCGCCCGGTGACACCGGAGAGTTCGACCGCGTAGTCGGTCAGGGCGGTGAACTCGAACCGCGTGCGCTGACCTGTTCCTATTCCGCCGCTGGTCGCGAGAATGGTGGGTGCATCTGCTGGCATAGCCTCGACGGTAGGTGCACCGTCCGCTGGCGGACAATCGAGTTTTGCTGAACATGCCCATCCCACCATCAGGCACACCGCCTCGCTGTCAGTGCCCAATGCGAGTGGTGATCGTCGTGCAGCGCAACGAAGACGTCTCGCGCACGCTTGAGCTCCTACCGCAGGCGACTAAACACCCTGCGCACCTGATTGCTTGGGCTTTTCGATAACTGCAGCTGCTTGATTCGGCCCAGCTCTGTCACTATTTGTGGTGATGGAGTAGGCGCTTCCCAGGATCAGAATGCATCCGACCACCTGTAGGGCCGACGGCATCTCCGCAAGGACCGCGGCGGCCAACACCATGGCGCCGACCGGAGTGAGTAGCAGCAGTGCAGAGCTGACTTCGACGCGAAGCGAGGGGCTGCCTAGTGCGACGAGTAGCCAGCCCAACACCTGACCGCAGATCGCTGTCAGCACAAGCCATCCCGTCGGCCCCCAGCCAGGAACCAGACTGACACCACCCGAGAGCGCACCACCGATGAGTGCAGCCATAGCGGCGAACACCATGATCGTCACGTACGACTGGACCGGTGGTCGGTTCGGACCGCCGCGGCGAAGCAGAAACAAGAACAACGAGTAGCACAGGGCAGCCAAAGCAGAATGCACCGTGCCCGCAATAGGCGCAGACCCGGTCACACCTGTCTCGAAGACGCCCCCGGTGAGCACAGTGCCAACGACAACGACGGGCAACAGCACAAAGAACCGCATGCTTAGCGACTCACGGTCAATAAGCCAGGCAAGCAAAGGCACCATGACGACCTGGGTGTTGACCAGGACCGCGGACAGCCCGACACCGACCTCGTAGATCGCTTGGGTCCACAGCAGTGCGTCGGCCGCGAACAACACGCCCGCAGCGGCTGCCCACCAGTGTTGATGCGTCGTGGGCTCGCCGAACTGTTGCCGTTCTGCGATGGCCAACGGCGTCAGAAAGGGCAGGGCGAAAACACACCGATAGAACGTCGCCGTGCCCGGCGTCGTGTTCGACAAGGCCACGAACAGACCCGAAGACGACACTCCAATCGCACCCAGGGCCGTGGCCATGGCGGGGCGGTCGGCGACCGCACCCAGTAAGGCCCTCAACCCGTTGCCGACTCCTGCGAGCACGCGCTCGATCGTAAAGACGACGCTGCCGCGAGTGCACCTGGTTTTCGCGCACTATCTCCAACGCACACCTGGCAGCTTCTCAGGCGTCAAAAGTCAGAAGTTGGCACGAGATCAATTTCGCCGAGTTGTTGACAGCGGCGCCACCACCGACTCGACTCAGCCAAGCTGAAGGCGACGGCGATGAGGTAGCCGCGCCACTCGCGGCCGAATGCCAAGAGGACGACGCCGGCGACGCGGCCTATGCCCACGAATCGATCTCAGCGCCCTCAAACACCCTCTGCGCTCAACAACGCTGCCAGTTCTCGCAGCGAATCAACTCGCATATCAGCAAGTGCCGCTTCATCTTTGAGGGCGTGAATATGCCCCCAGGGACCGCGGCGAACAAACACCGTGCGCATCCCCGCCGCCCGAGCAGGCAATACGTCGTTATCGAGCCGATCACCCACATACAAGATGGTCTCGGCAGGAACGTCCGCCTCGGCAACCAGCCGGGCGAAGAACGCGGGATCCGGCTTGGAGACACCCCATGCCGCAGAGGAAGCCACGAAATCCGCCTCCAGCCCGGCCGCTGCGAGCATCTCCTCGATGCTCTCCGGTTGGTTACCGGCGATGCCGACGATCAACCCCACCCGACGTACAGCTGCGACGCACTCCAGCGCATCGGGATACAGATCACCCTGGTTCGGGTCGACGCCGAGCGCGGGGCGATTGACACCAAGGACATCCCATAGGTCGTGATGATCTCGTCCAGTGGCGATCAACGCTCCGAGCACTCCACCCAGGGTCAATGGAGTCACCCCTAGCCGCTGGGCAAGTTCGCTCCACATCCGAGTCTCATCAACCAAGGTTTCGCCTATGTCGAACGCCACGCATTGAATCCGCGACAAGAACTCCGAAGACACCGCCCCAGCGTTTCACACCACGATGCGCCTACCGGCCGATGAGGTCGAGGGCATCGAATCGGTGCTCGGCCCACAGACGGCGGGACGGTTCCTCGGGGTACGGCTCGGTGGTCAGTTCGGCGTTGTAGACGCGGGTGAGTCTTGCGTGCGAATCGTATTGGGGCCAACCAGGATTGCCGCGCGCGGCGAAGTTCACGCATTCGGTGCGCATGTCACTGGATATGCGCCCGAGTTCGATGTTGGCGTTCCGGTGCGCTGAGCGATGATTTGTCACATCGTCGGTCCCGAGAGTGCCGAAGACCAGCAAGGTGGCCAGCCCGTGGGAGGCTCGTTCGTCTTGGTTGAAGCTCCAGCACAGTTCGAACAGCCACGCCGCTCCTTGGCCTGCGTGTTGGGCCTCGGCGAGCTGTTGGCTGGGCATGCGGAAGAGCCAGTCGGCGTTGACGATTTCATACAGCTCGGCTGACGACGCATCCGGGTAGGTGGCGCGATATCCGTTGGCCCCGTGTGGTTTTGGGGCGAGTCGCTGCAGGGTTGTCGTCAGCTGCGCGTCGGTCATGTGTTTGTCGCGCCAGGTATTGAACAGCGAGTATTCGTCGCGGGTGTGTCCGACCAGTAGTTCGACACTGCGGGCAGCGCCGCCAGCCAGCGCACGCCACGGCACTTCAGGCAGTGCCGCACCGTCGACCACCGGCGAGAAAGGTGTCGGGGTGAGAGCCATGGGACCCCACGAGTCGGCGAATTTGGGCATCTTTTCCAGAACTACCTGGCTGGCCTCTACTAGTGCGTGGGGCGGAATGGTTTCGAGTTCCACCCGGGTGGCTCGCGTACCGAGTTCAGCTGCAATCTCAGCGGAGACAGTGGCGGCGAGACGTTCGGTGAAGAAGGTGCCGGGCACGCTGTGTGCTACGGCGCGGCGAAACAATCCGGCCGCGATCGGCATCGCGAGCAGTGCCGCGACACTTCCAGCGCCGGCGGATTCACCGAAGACGGTGACGTTGCCCGGGTCTCCGCCGAAGGCGGCCACATTGTCCTTCACCCACCGCAGCGCAGCGATCTGATCAAGAAGCCCACGGTTGTTCGGGCAGCCGCCGATCAGAGCGAAACCCTCCACACCGACGCGGTAGTTCATGCTGACCATCACAACGCCTGCACTGGCCAGCACCGCGCCGTCTTGGTGCGGATTGGCAGTGCCGCCCACCATGTATCTACCGCCGTGAATCCATACCAGTACCGGCAACCCGGAAGCGCTGAGATCCGGCGACCACACATTGAGCGTCAACCACTGTGCGTCTTCGTCACCGGTCGCGTCGATGACAGTGGACATTCCTGGCTGCGGAACCGGCGGCCCGAATCGCAGTGCGTCGCGCACACCGTCCCACGGCTGCGCAGGCGCAGGCGCCTGAAATCGCCGCGGACCAGCGGGCGGCTGGGCGTAGGGAATTCCACGGAAAACCGCAACTGCGGACTCCCACTGTCCACGCACCACACCCGCCGTCGTGCGAACTTCGGGATCGAAGCCCACCCCTTGATCCCACCACAGTCCTGCAGCGCGTAGTGCTGTCGTGGCGCAACAACTATCTGGGCCGTCGACGATGACCGCGATCGGATCACGCAGCCCATTCGCCACATGGCACGGGGTCGGACGCTGACTTATCATCAGCATCTGCGGCAAACTACCGAGGCGGCGACAAGGTGGAACAGAAGCGGCACTACGTGGCCATCGGCCGCGGAGAAGGTCTGGTCGCCCGATTCGGTGACGTACTGACATATGTAGCCGACGCCGCCAGAGCCCGCCCGCTTCTGCGCTTGCTGACCATCGTCGCGCCACCGGCATTGCCCCAGGCGCTCGCCGCCCTCGCGTGCGGCCCGGAATCCGACACGGTGCCGCCCTTCGGCGCGCTGGTACCGGCCGGCGACTGCCTGCACCTCATCGTGCGCGGCGACGTGATCGCCGACGTCGAGGCCGGGGGCGGTCAGCAGCGCCTCAGCAGCGGCGGCCGGCCGTTGGTCGATGAGCCCGTCGCCTCCTGGTTCGACCGGATCACAATCTGCGGCACCACAACGACATTCGTGCCCTGCGCGGACACCGATCTGGTCGCCGGCGTGGTGCCCGGCGGCGGCTTCGTACTGCAGTCGCGACTGGCGCGGTCCACCGCCCAGCACGCACCACAGCCGGCGCCCGCGACCACGCGCGCCCGTCCCGTCACCGGCAACCTGACCGCCGACGACGGCGCCGTGTACCCGTTGGACCGCGCGTACATCATCGGCCGCAATCCGATGATCGACCCCGCGGTGGTGAGCGGGGCGGCGTCGCCGATCAGCCTGCCCGACGATCCGCAGGTGTCGCGCGTGCACGCGTATGTCACGGTCAACGGCGGCATGGTCCTGGTCCGCGACGCGCAGACCGTCGGCGGCACGCACATCGCGTCGCCGGGAGACCAGACCTGGACGCAGATCGGCGACCAGCCCGTCGAGTTGCTCCCCGGCTGCTACCTGCGGATCGGCCAGAAGATCCTCACCTACCAGGTGCCGGCCCAGAGTCAGTAGGCAAGCCTTTCGGTGTCGGACAGAATGTCCCAGTTCCCCGTCCGCAACACCCCCAGTGCCACCGGACCGACACGTCGCTGCTCGCGGACCGCTTTCTGTGCGGCCGCGAGGTCGGCCGGATGGTGCCCCAGCACCGTCGCCCCGACCGCGCGGCCCTTCGACACCACCAGCCTGCGATAGGACGGCACCGCCGGCCGGTCGATGACGACCACCTCGTCGCCGGCGCCGGGATCCACCGGGCCGATCGAAAACAGCTCCAGTTCAACACCTTTGAGGATGGTCGGTGGGGTCTCGACCGGCACCGTCCGGTCACCGCCGAGCGCGTTCACCGCCGCCGCCTCGGCCTGTTCGGTGGCCACCGGCCACAGGCCGAGCACCCGGCCGCCGTGCTCGGCCACGTCGCCGGCGGCGTAGACGCCGGGCACGCGGGTCTGCATGCGATCGTCGACCAGCACGCCCTTACCGACGGGAAGTCCTGCGTCCCTGGCCAATTCGATGTTGGGCCGGATACCGGTGGCGGCCAGGAACAGCTCGCACGACAGGATCCGGCCGTCCTTGAACCGCACGCCCGTGACGGCGGGGTCGCCGCGCACTTCCGCCGTTTCCGCCTTGTGCGCGATGGTGATTCCCGCGCGGGCGAAATGCTCGGCCACGAGCTGCGAGCAGCGCGCGTCGATCTGTTTGCTCAGCAGCCGGGTACCGCGTTCCAGCACCGTCACGTGCAGCCCCAGCTGATGCAGGCAGTACGCGGCCTCGAGCCCCAGGAGCCCACCGCCGGCCACCACTGCGTGTCGGGCCCGCCGTTCCTGCACGTAAGCGCGGATCCGCATCGCCTCGGCAGCCGAGCGCAGCACGACGCTTCCGGGCCGGTTCAGTCCGGGAATGTCAGGGACCGAGGCGCTGGACCCCATCGCCAGGATCAGCCTGTCGTAGGGCAGCGTCTCGCCGGTGCCCAGGCGTACCACCCGCGAGCGCAGATGGATGCCGGATGCCCACGTGTTCAGCCAGGCGGTGACACCGTGGTCGTCGTACCACTGCTCGGGCAGCAGGTACAGCCCCTGCATCGCCGACCGGCCGTACACCAGGCGCGAGATGCCCATCCGGTTGTACAGACCGTGTGGTTCGGCTCCCACCAAATGGATTTCGCAGTCAGGGTGGCCGCGGCGCAGGAAGTCCGCGGCCGTCACGCCCGCGATGCCGTTGCCGATCACCACGATGCTGACGATCGAGCGGTCGTAGCCGACGGGCCTGCTCGCGGTGGTGTCGGCGCGCTCAGGTGTCAGCGACACCGTGACGTCGCCACCTTGGATCCGGGCGCAGCACGCCATCCGGCTGGACTTGCCCAGACCCAGCCGGTTCAGCGTCTTGAGCTCGTCGGCCTCTGCCGGCGACAGACAGCTCATGCCGTCGACGATCGACACGGGGTCGGCGCCGCACACCCCCATCCGGCAGCCCGCCTCGATCGGCTGTCCACTGCTTTCCGCGACGTCGAGCAGACTCATGCCGATGTCGGCCCCGACCGGCTCGGCATCTGATTCGAAACGCACTCGCACCGCGGCGGTTTCGCCGCCGGCGCCGTCCGCGCGCGCCGGCACCTTAGGCTGGTTCAGCAGCACCGGTTCGGGCCGCGCTCCGGTGACGTACGCGAATTGCAGCTCACTGACCCGGGTTCGGGCCAGCCACCACAGCGTCAACACACCGATTGCCGAGGTGATCAGCCACCGCAACCAGGGGGCGTCGAGACCGGTGATCTGTCGCACCGAGTCGACGATGATGGGACCGGAGAACCAGTAGTACGCGTTGATCGCCACCGCGGCGAAGATCGCCGTCACCATCGCCTGGCTCAGCGGTGTGACCGCCTGCAGCACATAGCAGAGCCCGACGCTCACCAACACGAAAAGCGCCAGCACACCGTACTTTTCGGTCGTCGTTCCGCCCTGCTGGGCATGCACCGTGAAGAACCCGATGATGAATCCCGGTAACGCGGCGGCGAACAACACGCGCGGCGCACTCCATCGCGGTTCGGGGTCGGCCATGTCGGCCTGCCAGGCCGCCCGGGGCTTGAAGTCGTAACAGTTCTTGGCGCAGCCCAGGCAGGACTCACAGTGACTGTTCGGCGAGGTGACGTACGGCGTCTGCCCGTACGTGCGCTGCAGCGGTAGCAGCGGGCAGATGCTGGAACACCAGCCGCTCTTGCCTTTGAGCAGGAACCCACCGGCGAACGCCGACGCGATGATCACGGCCAGCACCACGCCCATCGCCGGTCCGCTGCGGTCCAGGCCGGCCAGCCGCGCTCCCGCGATGCCGAAGAACAGGGCGGCGGCGATCAGGAAACTGTTGCGCGTCCACCAGCCGGGCGCGGTAGCGGCCCGGCTGAACCCGGCCACCCGAGGCAGTTGATTCGACGCCGAGAGCGGGCAGATGTTGCGCCACACACCGGGCGCGATGAAGAACAACGCCGGCCACAGCGGCACGATCACGCGGAAGAAGACGAAGAGACCCGCGGCCGGCCGGACGAACAGCGTCACCACCACCGCGAGATACGCCAGCACGCTACCGACCCGGACTGCGAGCCAGACCTGGCGCGAAATCTTGTGTGGCAGTTCGGTGTACGACGGGAACAGGTCCCGGGTTCCGGTCGGATCGATGCCCAGGGCCCGCTCGGCCAGCCGCAGCCCCGCCGGCCGGACCTCGGCTGTCGCAGCCGCCGGGACCGGGACATCGACGAGCTTGATCACCTGCATCGTCCGCGTGGGGTCGTGGGCGGCCGCGGCGACCGGCGCCGGCTCCCCGCTCGACAGTTTCGGGGCGTGTACGACGATGATTTCGGTGCGGCCCAGCCGGATCACGTCGCCGGTCGACAGCGTGCCCCGTCCGGTCAGTGGCACCCCGTTGACGGTGCTGCCGTTGCTGCTGCCGAGGTCGACGACCGACAGCGCCGTCGGGGTCGGAACCAGGCGCAGATGGCGGCGGGACACCTCATTGTCGGCGAGGTTGACGCCATCACACTCGCGGCCGAACTGCACCGGCCTGCTGAGCGTCATGCGGCGGGCCGGCCGGCCCCATTCGCGGATCTCGATCACCGGCGGCTCGGCCATGGTCAGCTCCCCGAGAACTCGTCACCACGCAGCGCCCGGATGATCTGGGCGAAATCGCTGGTGGTCAGCTTAAGTCGGTCGGCCTCGGTCTGCTGTGCGATCCGCGCTTTCCGGCGCGCAGCCGTCAGTCGCCGGTGCGGATGAACTTGTCGGTGAAATCGCCGCCCTTGCATTCGCCGCCCGTCGACGTATTGGTGCCGCGGCCTTCCAGCGTCGGGATCGGATCCTGAAGGTCGGTCGGCAGCGGATATTCAGCGCTGATCTTCACGTGCGTGGTCCCGCCGAGCGCGCACGGGACGGTCCCTTCCTCCGTGCGGGTCCACTTGCCGCCGGCGAAGATCAACGTGACCACGCCGTCCACCGCGTGGAACGCGCTGATGCACCGATCCCCGGTGCGCAAGCACTGCGTGCGCACCTGCAAATCGGCCGCACCGGGGCCGAAGCCGCCGACCGTGTACACGATGTTCTCGTGGTAGCGGCCGTGCAGTGTCGAGGCTGGCGACGTGGTGCGCGGCGGCAGGCCGGCGGGGTCGGCCACGGCGCTCAACTCGCCGTCACCGGTGCGGGTGAACGTGACGGTCCGTTTCATGCTGCTGCACCCGTTGACGGCGCTTCGTGTGGTCTCACCTGCCAAGGTGCCGTCGGGCTTGGGGGTCAAGGTGAAGACCACCCAGACTTCGGTGGGCGCCTCGTTGGGTGCGTCGGTGCATTTCACGGCCCCGGTGCCGACGGCCACCCAGTCACCGGATACCTGGTCGAACGTCATGTTCGACACCACGGGCACGGCGCTCTTGCCGGTGTACGACGCGTTGGCGATGCAGCCGTTGGCGCCGCACGACGACCGCACGTCCCACTGACCCGTGATCGCCGGCCCGCCGGGAATCGCCGTGCCCTGCAGATCGGTGGCCGGACCGTATTCGGCGCGGTACCTGCCGCTGAAGCCGTTGCCTGCCGGGGCGGCGGTCGGGCTCGACGCCGCGGGCTTCGCGGTGGGGCGATCGTCCCGTCCCAGCAGCTTCACTCCGGCGAACACGCCACCGGCGACGACGAGCAGTGCGATCACCGCCAGGACCGCGATGAGCACACCGGAGCGTGACGACCGCGCCGGTGGCGCGGGGAACGCTTGCGGCGGGTTCGGAAGCGGCGGGGCGTACCCCGTGGGCGGTGGCGGCACCGGCGCGGCCAGGGTCGGCTGATTGCGAAAATCGTTGGACACCATCGGTATCGGCTGCCGCGACTGCTGCTCAAGGGCGTGCGCGAACTCCCCGCAGCTGGCGAAACGGGCCGCGGGCGACTTTGACATGGCACGGGCCAGGACCGGATCCAGGCCGCGAAGTTCGGGGCGGTGCTCCCCAGCGACGGCGCCGGTGCGGTGACGTGTTTGGTGATGACCACCGCCGGATTGCTGTCCGCGTACGGCGGATTCCCGGTCAGGAGCTGGAATGCCGTGCAGGCCAACGCATATTGATCGGTGCGGCCGTCCATCCCCTCGCCCCGGAGCTGCTCGGGTGCCGCGTACGCGACCGTTCCCACCGCCATGTTGGTCGCGGTCAGCCCTGCCGAGTCGTTCATCGGCCGGGCGATCCCGAAGTCGGCGAGGTAGATGCGGGACGTCTCGGCGTCCAGCAAGATGTTGGCCGGCTTCACATCTCGGTGCAGTAGTCCGCGCCGGTGCGCGTGGTCGAGTGCAGACGCCACGGCCTGGATGATCGGCAGCGCCACCTCGGGCGGCATGCCGGCGGGATAGTGCTCACGCAGCAGCTGCGCGGCATCGGTCCCGGCCACGTAGTCCATCGAAATCCAGAGCTGGCCGTCGCACTCGCCCCGGTCGTGGACGCCGAGGATGTTGGGATGCGACAGCGTGGACACCAGGTCCGCTTCGCGGAGGAACCGCGGTCCGTACTCCGGATCGGACGTCAGATCGGCCGACAGCACCTTCACCGCATCCAGCCGCGGCAGCCGCGGATGCGAGGCGAGGTACACGCTGCCCATTCCGCCCGCGCCCAATTTCCGCCGGATGGTGTATCCGGCGAAAACCTGACCCTCGGTGAGCAACACGGGCAAATCGTAGGCCCGCCGTGGGGCCCGCGCAGGCAACGTCGACAAATCCGCCCAGCGGACCAGTGTGGTCCGTCGCGGTCGCGATCTCGATACAGTCCGACGATGCACGCCGACGCGCTGAACCGTCTTGCCGATGTGCTGCCCGACGGCGCGCTGATCACCGATCCCGACATCATCGAGCGCTACCGCCGCGATTCGGCGGCCGACCCGAACGCCGGCACCCCGCTCGCCGTGGTGCGTCCCTCCGGTACCGCGGACGTGCAGCAGGTGTTGCGGTGGGCCGCCGAACATCGCATCGCCGTGGTACCGCGCGGCGCCGGATCGGGCCTGTCCGGCGGGGCCGACGCCGTCGACGGCTGCGTGGTGCTCAGCACCGAACGGATGCGGGACGTCCGGATCGATCCGGCCACCCGGACTGCGGTGGTGCAGCCGGGCCTGACCAACACCGAGGTCAAGCGCGCGGCTGCCGAACACGGTCTGTGGTACCCGCCGGACCCGTCGTCCATCGACATCTCGTCGATCGGCGGCAATGCCGCGACCAACGCGGGCGGCCTGTGCTGCGTGAAGTACGGCGTCACCGGTGATTATGTGCTCGGCATGGAGGTCGTGCTGGCCGACGGCACGGCGTTGCGGCTGGGTGGTCCGTTACTGAAAGACGTTGCGGGACTGTCGTTGACGAAACTGTTCATCGGCTCCGAGGGCATTCTGGGGGTCATCACCGAGCTCACGCTGCGGTTGATCCCGGCACAGCCGCCCGCGTCGACCGTGGTGGCCCTGTTCGACTCCGTCGAGGATGCCGCCAACGCGGTGGTCGCCATCACCGGCGAAATCCAGCCGGCGATGCTGGAATTCATGGACCACGCGAGCATCAACGCCGCCGAGGACCACATGCGGATGGGCCTGGACCGGTCGGCCCGGGCGATGTTGTTGATGCAGTCCGACGCGCCGGGGGCCGCGGCGGAAGAAGTGGCGACGATCGTGCGCAACTGCGAGAAGTGCGGTGCCACCGAAGTTTTCGCCACCGATGATCCGGCCGAGGGCGCCGCGTTCACCGCCGCCCGCCGCGGCATGTTCGGCGCGGTCGAGAAGCTCGGCAGCTTGCTGCTCGAGGACGTGGGCGTCCCGATACCGCAGCTGCCCGCGTTGGTCACCGGGGTCGAGGACATCGCCGATACCTGCGACGTGCAGATCTACATGGTGGCGCACGCCGGCGACGGCAACACCCACCCGATCATCGTGTACGACCCCGCCGACCCCGACGCCACCGACCGCGCCCAGCGCGCCTTCGCCCGCATCATGGAGCTGGCCATCGGGCTCGGCGGCACCATCACCGGCGAGCACGGCGTGGGGCGGCTCAAACGGGACTGGCTACCCACTCAGCTGGGCGACGACGCCATGGCGCTGACCCGGCGCATCAAAGACGCTCTGGATCCGCACGGCATCCTCAACCCCGGTGCGGTGCTGCGCTAGTCACCTCGACATGGGCCCGGACCCGGCCGGCCTCGTCGCACCAGCCCTTGCCCGCGGCGTATGCCAGCATCCCGGCGAGGTTCTGCCGCCATTCGTCGTCATCGCCCCGGCCGGCCAGTTCGGTCAGCCCGTCCGGCGCGATCCAGGCGTGCTCGGGCACTTCGATGACCACCTTGAAGGCCGTGAAGTCGTCCGGTTCACGCACCTCGACGGCTGGTGGGACCTGGGTGGGGTCGACGTGCAGGTACATTCGCGCTCCTTCGTTGACAGGCGCTGCCGATTGTGGGCGGGACCACTGTTCGCGGACGGCGTCTGTCCCACCCCGTGGGGCGAAAAGTCGATCTCACGTGCGCGTCGCCTGGCGGTAACCAACGATCCGTACAGTCGCTGGCATGTCCGAAGCACCCACGAGCCTCGCCGAGCAGACCTTCCGGGATCTGCTCACCGCGGCCATCACGCGGGGAGACCGGCCGCCACCTACCACGATTCTGGGCCCGACCTGCTGGATTGCGCTCGACGCACTGGCCCGCGAGCACCCGGACGCCACGCCCGAACGCGTCGTCTCCGCATACGACGCGTTCGCGATCGAGCACCAGGGCACCGACCGAACCGAGATCGACGACGAGACCGAGGTCGATCTCACGACCGCGCGGGCCGCCGAATACGCCGCCATCGACGCGCTGGTGGCGCAACTGACCATCACCTACCCGAACATCGACCCTCGGACCGTGACGGCCGTCGTACGCCGTATTCACGCCGATTTCCACGATCACGCGGTGCGGGACTTCATCCCACTCTTCGTCGAGCAGGCCGCGCACCGGAAACTCGCCTAGACCGACCGGCTTCGGCAGCGGCATCGCCCTGGCAAGGTAGTGGCCGTGTCCACTCATCTGACCGACGAAGAGGCCCTGCTCGTCGAGACCGTGCGCGCCTTCATCGACCGTGACGTCAAGCCCACGGTGCGCGACGTCGAACACGCCAACACGTACCCGGAGGCGTGGATCGAGCAGATGAAGCAGATCGGCATCTACGGGCTGGCCATCCCCGAGGAGTACGGCGGTTCGCCGGTGTCGATGCCCTGTTATGTCGAAGTGACGCAGGAACTCTCGCGCGGCTGGATGAGCCTCGCCGGCGCCATGGGCGGTCACACCGTGGTGGCCAAGCTGATCGGTCTGTTCGGCACCGAGGAGCAGAAGCAGACGTATCTGCCGCGCCTGGCCACCGGCGAACTGCGCGCGACCATGGCGCTCACCGAACCGGGCGGTGGCTCGGACCTGCAGAACATGTCGACCACTGCCCGCCGGGACAGCACCGACCTGGTGATCAACGGGTCCAAGACGTGGATCAGCAACGCGCGCCGCTCGGGGCTGATCGCGCTGCTGTGCAAGACCGATCCCACCGCCGAGCCACGGCACAAAGGCATTTCGGTCGTACTCGTCGAGCACGGCCCAGGGCTGACAGTCTCACGCGATCTGCCCAAGCTGGGCTACAAGGGCGTCGAATCTTGCGAGCTGACGTTCGACGGCTACCGCACGCCCGCGTCGTCGATCCTCGGTGGCGAGCCCGGCAAGGGTTTCGGCCAGATGATGAAAGGCCTTGAGACAGGCCGGATTCAGGTCGCCTCACGCGCGCTCGGCGTCGCCACCGCGGCGTTGGAGGACGCACTCAAGTACGCCCAGGAACGTGAGAGCTTCGGCCGGCCGATCTGGCAACACCAGTCGGTCGGCAACTACCTCGCGGACATGGCCACCAAACTCACCGCGGCGCGCCAGCTGACGCGGTATGCCGCCGAACGCTACGACAGTGGCGAGCGCTGCGACATGGAAGCCGGCATGGCCAAGCTGTTCGCGTCCGAAATCGCCATGGAGATCGCGCTCAACGCGGTCCGAATCCACGGTGGCTACGGCTATTCCACCGAATACGACGTCGAACGCTACTTCCGCGACGCCCCACTGATGATCGTCGGCGAAGGCACCAACGAAATCCAGCGCAACGTCATCGCCGCGCAATTGGTCGCCCGCGGTGGGCTGTGATGGATAAGGGACGCGCCGGCAACGTCATCGGGTTCGTCCTCGCCGCGGCCGTAGTCGGCGCACTGACCGGTCTGGCGGCAGGCAGCTTCCGGGTACTGCTCGATTACGCGACGCAGTGGCGCGCCGCGCTGTCGCACTGGTCCCACGGAAGTTGGTGGGGCCCTGTCGTCGTCGTGGCCATCTGCGCCGTCTGCACCGCGCTGGCCGCATCGCTGGTCCGCCGCGTCGAACCGTTCGCCGAGGGCAGCGGTATCCCGCGCGTCGAGGCGGTCGTCGCCGGCCGCGCCGAGCCGGGCCGGTTCAGAATCCTGCCGGTCAAGTACGTCGGTGGACTGCTGGCCCTCGGCTCCGGCCTCGCCCTAGGCCGTGAAGGGCCGTCGGTGCAGATGGGCGGGTCGATCGCCATCATCGTCGCCTCGGCGACACGGCGCCCGCAAGCTGATCTGCGCATCCTCGCCGCCGCCGGCGCGGCCGCCGGCCTGGCCACCGCATTCAACGCGCCGATCGCCGGCGGGGTGTTCGTCCTGGAGGAGCTCGTCAAGCGCTTCGACCCGCGCACCACCGTCGCCACGCTGGTCGCCTCCGCGTCCGGGTTCATGGCGGCCTATCCGTTCGTCCGCTCCGGCAGTGAATTCCAGGTGCCGGCGCTGGCCGATCCGCAGCTGGCCGACTCCGGGTGGGTACTGGCCGTCGGCGTGCTCACCGGTGTGCTGGGCGTGCTCTACAACAAGGCCATCATGTTCGGCCTGCGCGCCGCCGACACCAGCCGCCGGCCCGTCGAGGTCCGCGCCGCACTCATCGGCGCCGCCGTCGGGGTGCTGGTGTGGTACTCCCCCAACCTCGCGGGCGGCGGCGACCACCTCACCCAGGAGGCGCTGCTAGGTCACGGTGCCATCGGCGCCGTCACCGCGGTGCTGGTGCTGCGGTTCGTCCTGGGTGTGGTGTCGTATGCCGCGGGCACGCCCGGCGGTCTGTTCGCGCCGATGCTCGTCCTCGGCGCCGACGTCGGGTTGATCGTCGGCCTGATCGCGACCCACGTCGCGCCGCAGTCGGCACCCGCCCCGGCCGCACTCGCCCTCATCGGCATGGCGGCGTTCTTCACCGCCACGGTCCAGGCGCCGGTGACGGGCCTCATCCTCGCCACCGAACTCACCGGCAGCACGAATCAGCTGCCACCCATGCTCGGTGCGTGCGCGACGGCGCTGCTGGTCGCCATCGCGCTCGGCTCGCGACCCATCTACGACCTGCTCACCGACCGCGCGGCCGCCGCGGCCGCGAAAACGTAGCTCAGCGCAGGTTTCCGGCGTATCTGCTTGCCAGGGCGCCGATTTCGATGAGCCACAGCAGGGTGTCGCGGGCGGTTTCCTCGAACGGCCGGGCGACGATGCCGAGGTCCGCGGTGGTCGGCGACGTGTCGAAGCGGGTGTCCCGCTCGGCGAGTTCGACGGTCTCGACGTCCGCGGGGAGATGGACGCTGCCGGGCAACGCCTTGTTGAGCAGCTCAACGAAGCGGCTGAAGGGCTTGGCCACGAAGGACGGCGTGGTCACGAACGGCAGCCACCGCCCGGTGATCTTGTGCAACGTGCCGTGCATCAGGTCTCCGGTGAGATGATGACCGGGCACCACATAGCGGCGCGGGCCTTTACCCAGCACCATGCACGCGGCGACGACGTCGGCGGCGTCACGGACGTCGACGTAGTGGGCCCCACCCGTCGGCCACACGGGAAGCCAGCCCTTCACGATCCAGGTGAACAGCTCGACCTGAGTCCCCAGATACGGGTCGTGCGGCCCCAACACGCCACCGGGATACACCGACACCACGGGCGCCCCCGTCGACTGCAACGCCCGAACCTGTTCCTCTGATTCACGTTTCGACCTGGCGTACGGCCGGTCGACGTCGCCCAGTGGCAGGTCGGGTCCGCCGCCGTCGCGACACGTGAGGGCCACCGTCGACGAGATGTGCACGATGGGGTCGAGACCGCGTTCCACCGCACCACCCACGACCAATTCCGTTGCGCGCAGGTTGGTCCGGGTGATCTCGGCGGCCCGGCGCGCGTCGAGGCTGAACACGGCGGCCGCGTGCACGACGGCGTCCACACCGTCGAGTCCGGCGGCCACCGCCTCGGGGTCCAGCACATCACCGACGACGATGTCGTGCACCGAAACACCCAGTGGTTCAAGCGATATCGGCACTTGCTCCGCCCGGCGAACCAGCATCCGCACATCGTGTCCGTCACGGATCAGCGCGGCCACGATATGCGCACCGACAAAGCCCGTCCCCCCGGTCACCAGAACCTTCATCGTCCGTCCTTCCCAGGGACTCGTCGGCCATTGTCGGTATGGCGCCGACCCTGCAATGGCCTCTGGGCCGCGTCGCCGCCCGCACCCTATCCCCGACCCGCGGTTATTCGCTGGAAAAACGGATCACGCTTCGGCGTCACTATCGACACCGTCGCCGGTGACGACCTCCTTGAACTTGTCGACCGCGTGCCGGCCGATGTCGACGGAGTTCTGGACGATCCCGGAAATCCCCTCTGCGACATCACCTCTGATGATATCTGCGGCGTTGTCGACGATGTCCGACGCCTTCTCGACCGAATGCGCCGCGACGTCCCGTACCGCGTTGAACGAGTCCTTGGGGTTCAGCGGCATCGCAGTCTCCTCCGGTGGGCGGTTAGCCAAGACGGTAGACCTCGGTGCAAGAAGAAACTCCCGATATCCGGGAACGTGTCCGTGCACTCGATCAGCCGAAGACGTTCAGCGGCCGCGGCAAGTTCAGGACCAGCTGCGCATCTTTGGCGACGTCCAGGCTCAGGACCCGGGAGGCGCCGAGGCCGTCGAGCAGGTCGCTCAGCGGGCCGCCGTTACGGGCGATGGTCACGTCGCGCGGGAAGCTGCGCTGCGCATACGACAGCGTGTTGGACTGCACCGACGTCTGGTGCCACTGGCCGTCGACCAGATGGATCATGGTGTTGGTACCCATGCGGGACTGCGACGGCACGTCGGTGAACTCAGGCCGCGGCGCATTCAGCGTCACATCGGGTTTCCCTGTGGGTCCGGCGATTTCCGCCTGCACTGTGTCGCTGATGTCCACGCTGATGTCGGTGCGCCACTTCGGCAGCTGGTAACCGTTGACGCCGCGGACCCGGGCGATCTCCGTGGTGACCGGCAGCGCCAATACGTGCGCGTAGAAGTTCCTGCGCCGCAGGGCATTCAGCAGTTCGAATTCAGGGAGCAGGCCAGCCACCAGGCCATGGTCGCCGGGCTTGCGGATGACGGCCGCGACCGACACCTCGTCGTAGGGGTCGTTGTCGCACACCGCGTACGAGAAGAACGTCAGCGCAGCGATACCGTAACCCGGCACCGCACGAAGTGGCTCGAGCGGCGCGGGGAGCATGGCGGCCAAACGGTCCAGCGGGGCAAGCAGATTCGCCTGAACGATGCTGGCGCGGTAGTAGAAGTTCGGCGCCCACAACGGGCCCACCCGCGAATCGACCTGGACCTTCGGGATGCGCCGGAACCAGTCGATGTTGCCTACCGCGGGGTCTTGTGCCACCTCGTCCAGGTTCGGGTTCGAGCGGTAGCGGTCGTAGTAGCCGCCCTTCGGCACCTCGACGGTCTGGCCGGCGAATTCGACCTCGGTGAGTTGCGTAGCCATGGTGATGGACCTCGTCCTTCGTAGGGATTGACAATCCAAGGCTGACAGGAGGCCGCCGCGCTCCACAGGTGTCGGATGGCCAATAACTTGTGATAACTGGCCAAACAGGTGTCAGGGGCCGGCACGTGGACAACTATCGATCAGGTCCCACCTCGTTGAGCAGTTCCGCCCCGTCAACTGCGCACCGCCCTGCAGGAGAAGACATCATGACCACATTCGCACCCCCACCTCTGGCCGGTGCCCGCAGCGCGCTGCTGAAGGACCTGGCCGGCCGGGTGCAGGCCATCGACCCCGGCACGCGCCTCGACGTTCTCAACTCGATGACCGGCCAGGTGCTCGCCGACGTACCGCGCTGCACGCCGGCCGATGTGGCGGCCGCTGCCGCCCGGGCCCGCGCGGTCCAACCGGCCTGGGCCGCAACGCCCGTCGAGGACCGCGCGGCCATGCTGCTGCGTTTCCACGATCTGGTGCTCGACCGCCAGGACGAGGTGCTCGACCTCATTCAGCTCGAGAACGGCAAGGCACGGCGGCACGCCTTCGAGGAGATCATCGACGTCGCCATGGTCTCCCGCTATTACGCCAACACCGCCGCCGATTACCTCAAGCCCAAACGCCGCCAGGGTGCGCAGCTGGCTCTCACCGAGGTGTGGGAACTGCATCATCCGAAGGGTCTCGTCGGCGTCATCTCGCCGTGGAACTACCCACTGACGCTGGGCATCAGCGACTCCCTTCCGGCGATCATCGCCGGGAACGCGGTGTTGACCAAGCCGGACCAGCAGACGCCGTTCGCCACCCTGTGGGCGGTGCGGCTGCTCGAAGAGGCCGGTATGCCAAAGGGTTTGGTGCAGGTGGTGACGGGTTCGGGTGCCGAGCTGGGCACGTCGATCATCGAACAGTCCGACTTCCTGATGTTCACCGGATCGACGGCAGTCGGGCGCACGGTCGCCGCGCAGGCGGGTGAGCAGCTGATCGACTGTTCGATGGAGCTCGGCGGTAAGAACGCGCTGCTGATCCTCGACGACGCCAACGTGGACAAGGCCGTAAACGGCGCGATCCGTGCGTGTTTCTCCAACACCGGTCAGTTGTGCATCTCGATCGAACGCATCTATGTGCCCGCAGCACTGTGGGACAGCTTCACCACCCGGTTCGCGGCCGCCACCAAGAAGATGAAACTCTCCGGCGCGCTGGACTATTCAGCCGACATGGGATCGCTGATCTCCGAAAAGCAACTCACGACCATGACCTGCCATGTCAACGACGCGGTGGACAAGGGCGCGATCGTCCTCGCCGGTGGCCGCGCCCGTCCCGACCTCGGACCGTACTTCTACGAGCCGACCATCCTGACCGGCGTGCACGACGGCATGGTGGTGTACGCCGACGAGACGTTCGGCCCACTGGTCTCGCTCTATCGGGTGGAGAGCGAGGTCGAGGCCATCGACAAGGCCAACGACAGCCCGTATGGCCTGAACTTCAGTGTCTGGACGTCGAATCCGAAACGCGGGCGCGCGGTGGCCGCCAAACTTCAGGCAGGCACCGTCAACGTCAACGACGCCTACGCCGCCGCCTGGGCATCGGTCGACGCACCGATGGGCGGCATGAAGGCGTCCGGCATGGGCCGCCGCCACGGCGAACACGGCATCCTCAAATACACCGAGTCGCAGACGATTGCCGTCGAGCGGCTGTTGCCCGTCGGTGCGCCGACCTGGCTCAGCGCGGGTACCTACGCCCGTGTCATGACACGCGGCATCCGCCTGCTGCGCCGGATCCCGGGCGTCAAATGAACAGCAACACCGTGAGTGACGTCAGCGCCAAGCTCATGAACCACGCGCACCGGCTGATCCTGACCCTCAGCGGGAACCGGCTGTTGGCCAAGCCCTTTGGCATGGCGCTGGTGGAGCTGCACACGACGGGCCGCAAATCTGGGCTGCCGCGGTCCTGCTATCTGACATCACCCGTACACGATTCTGCCCGGGTGGTGCTCGTCGCTTCCAAGGGCGGCGACGACCGCAACCCGGACTGGTACCGCAACCTCCAGGCCACGCCGGACTGCGAAGTGGTGATCGACGGACAGCGCCGGCAGATGCGCGCCCGCACCGCAACGGCCGAAGAGAAGGCCGAGCTGTGGCCGAAGATCGTAGCCGCCTACCGCGGCTACGCCGACTACCAACGACGGACCACCCGCGACATACCCGTGGTGATCTGCGAGCCGAGATGACCAACCAGATCATCGTTTTCGGCGCGACCGGGTACACCGGCGGCCTGGTGACCGAAGCGCTGGTTCGGCGCGGCCTGCGGCCCGTACTGGCCGGACGTGGTGCCGAGAAGTTGGCCGCGCTGGCACGGCAGTTCGGTGGCCTCGACTACCGCATCGCCGACGTCACCGACCCTGCCAGCGTTCGCGCCCTCGTCGGCAAGGGCGACGTTCTCGTCACGACGGTCGGCCCGTTCGAGCAGTTCGGCCATCCCGTCGCGCAGGCGGCAGCCGACGCCGGCGCCCACTACCTGGACTCCACGGGCGAGGTCGGCTTCGTCCGTGAAGTCTGGCAACGGCACGACGCTCGGGCCCGTGCGGCCGGCGCCATCATCGCGCCCGCATTCGGATATGACTATGTGCCCGGCATCCTCGCCGGCGCACTCGCCGCGAGGGCGGCCGACACACCGGTTCACGCCATCGACGTGGGCTACTTCGCGATCGGATCGCTGCGGAATGGCTTGAGCCAGGGCACCCGAAAGACCATGGCGGAGGGGCTGATTCTGCCTGCTCCGGTATGGCGCGACGGACGGCTGATCGACGAGACCACCGCACACCGGGTGCGCGGGTTCACTGTGCGCGGGAAGCGAAAGAGTGCATTCCTTGTGTCGGGCACCGAGGTGCTGTTCCTGCCGTCGGAGGTACCCGGGCTGCAGTCGGTGACGGTCTACAACGGCTGGTTCCCGCCGCTGAGCCGCGGCATCCAACTCGTCTCGGCCGCCGCGAATGCCACGGCCAAGCTGCCTCGTGGCCGCGACCTGGTCAACGCGATCTCGGCGCGCACCGTCGGCCCGGGCGGCGGTCCCGATGCCGCCGAGCGGGCTCGCACGCTCAGCCATGTCGTGGCGGTGGCGCGCGATGAGCGCGGTACGCCCGTCGCCGAGGTCCACGTCGAGGGCCCCAGCCCGTATTCACTGACCGGTGAGCTGATGGCCTGGGCCGCAGAACGACTGGCGTCGGGCACGGGCCGCACGCCCGGTGTCGTCGGCCCCGTCGAGGCGTTCGGGCTCGACGACCTCGTTGCCAGCGCCAAGGAATGCGGCATGGTGGAGGTATGAGTACTGATTGGGACACCGTCGGCCGGGCGAACTACGTGTCGTTCACCAGTTTCCGAAAGGACGGCACCCCGGTATCGTCGCCGGTCTGGATCGCCCCCGCCGACGGCAAGCTCTACTTCTTCTCCGAAGTCGGCGCGTACAAGGTCAAGCGGATCCGCCGCAATCCGTCGGTCACGTTGCAGCCCTGCGATGTTCGCGGGAAGCTCACGCCGGGTTCGCCGGTCGTCGACGGCACGGCGCGCATCCTTGACTTCGCCGACAGCCCCAAGGTGCGCAAGATCCTCAACCGCAAGTACCGGCTTCTGGGGCCGCTCAGCGAGTTCGGCGTCTGGATCACCCGCCGTCAGCAGAATTCGTTCGCCATCGAAATCTCGCCCCGCCCGTAGCGGATCCCGACCCCGCCCCGAATTTGCCCGGCTCGGCAGGAAACTAGACCCCGAGGACTTCGACGACCTTCTTTGCCGTCGCTTTTGCCGACCCCGGGTTCTGACCGGTCACCAGGCGACCATCGGCAACGACATACGAAGCGAAGGGAATGAGGCCCTTCTCGTACAGCGCGCCGCGCTTCTTCATCTCGTCTTCGACGTTGTAGGGCACCAACTTATCGACGCGGGCCACCACTTCCTCCGTCCAGGAGAAGCCGGTCAGCTTGCGCCCCGCCACCAACAACGAGCCGTCCGACAGCGTCGTGTTGAGCAGCCCGGCGTAGCCGTGGCAGACCGAGGACACGACGCCTCCGCGTTCGAAGATCTCCCGCGAGATGCGTTGCAGTCCTTCGCTGTCGGGAAAGTCGAACATCACCGCGTGGCCGCCGGTGAAGTAGATGGCGTCGAAGTCCGCCGAGTCGATGTCCGCGGGCGCGGCGGTATCGGCCAACAGCGCCATCTTGGCGTCGTCGGCCTTCCAGGCCTTGGCGCTCTTGTCGAAGTTGGGGAACTTCAGCGACCGTGGCTCCAGCGGCGAGGGCCCGCCCTGGGGGCTGACAATCGTCTGCTCGTAGCCGGCCTCGGCGAAGACGTGATAAGCGTGGGTCAGCTCCGACAGCCACAAGCCGGTCGGCTCGGACGGGTCCTCGTAGTGCGAGACGTTGGTGACAACGTTCAGGATGCGCTTGGTCATGTGGCCAGAATTCCGCAGCCCGGCACGAGGCGCTACGAGTTGGCCACTTCTCACAACTTGTTGGCCATTCATCACCTATTGCGCGAGATCGCTCCGCACCTAGGCTCAGTACCGCAGGATGGCAGCAACCGATTCGGCCGAATGAGGACCATGTGAGTACGCACGATGTTCTCCGCTCACCAGCGGGGGTGGCGTTACTCGTCGACCTCGCGGCCGAACACGGAATGCCCACCGCGGCGTCACTGCAGGGCACGTCGCTGACCCGGGCCGCCCTCGACGACCTCGACGCCGAAGTGCATCTGCGCGACGAGATTCAGATCATCACCAATATGCTTGACAGCCTTGATGTTCCCGGCCTGGGCATCGAAGCCGGGCTGCGCTGCCATGCCGCCTCGCCGGGTATCTGGGGACTGGCGCTCATGAGCTCCCGCACGTTGGGCGAGGCCATGCAGGTGGGCGTGTCACTGGCTGCGCTCAGTTTCTGTCTGTCCCGCCTGACGGTGTCGCCGGACATGGCAGACGGCTACGGCCGGCTGATTCTCGACCCTTCCCACCTGCCGTCCGACCTGCGCCGGTTCGCCGTCGAGCGCGACAGTACCGGCATCCAGACACTGCAACGTGACCTGCTCATGTCATCCGACGCCCAGTTGCGGGTCACGTACACCGCGGAACGGCCCACGGACGGGATCGTGCAGAAGTACGTCGACGTCTTCGGCATCGAACCCGAATTCGGCGCACCGCAGAATTGCCTCGTCGTCAGCCTCGAGGCGTTGAACAAACCGCTTCCCCAGGCCAACCAGTACGCCCGCTCGATGGCCGAGAAGCAAGCCGTCGACCTGCTGCGACAGCGGTCTGCACGCGCGGGTGTCGCCGGTCTCCTGCGCGACATGATGCTGTCGAGTCCGGCACCCGTGCTGACGCTCGACGAGGCCGCACGGCAACTGACGGTCAGCGCGCGCACGCTACGCCGACACCTCGCCCAGGAGGGAGTGTCGCTGCGCGACCTGCAGGAAGAAACTCGCGAGGCACTCGCTGAGGAATTGCTGGCGAGCGGCATGCCGGTCGCCGAAATAGCTGAGCGTCTTGGATACTCGCAGACCTCCAGTTTCACGCAGGCATTCCGCCGGTGGAATGGTGTCGGGCCGCGCGAATACCGTGAGCGATTGCGTGACCGATGACGGCGCTCGACCTGCACGCCAAGCGGTCGGCCGCGAGCTTGACGGTGATGCTCGACTGGGCCGCCGACCTCGGCTTGACCGCACAACAGTGCCTCGCCGGCACCAGGATCACGCCCGCCGCGGTTCGCGTCCCCGATGCCGAAGTCACCGCGCAACAGGAACTCAAGGCCATCACCAACATCGTCGCCGCGTTCGGCGATCAGCCGGGGCTCGGCCTGCAAGCGGCCGCCCGGTATCCGGTCACGGCGTTCGGGCTGTGGGGATTCGCAATCCTGACCAGCCCAACTTTGGGCGAGGCGATCGACGTCGCTGTGCGATTCGTCCAATTGAGCTACGCCTTTTGCACTTTCGAGACCCGTAGGCACGGTGACGATCTGACGATCGTCATCGACGCCCGTGCCGTACCGGCGCCGATCCGCAGGTTCGTCCTCGAGCGCGACGCCGCGGCCATCCCCAACCTGTACCGGGAAATCCTGGGCGCCACCCCGCCGCCGAGCCGCATCACCTTCGCCCTCCCCGATCCAGGACCGGCCGTGACGCGCTATGAAGAGATGTTCGGCTCGGCGCCTGAATTCGACGACACCGAAACATCGGTCACCATTGAGTCGGGCTTGCTGAACATCCCTCTCCCCCAAGCCAGTAGCCACACCGCCAAGCTCACCGAGCAGCAGTGCCGCGTGCTGCTCGAACAGCGTGAGGCCCGCACCGGGCGGGCCGGCCTGGTACGCGACCTGCTGCTGGCCGACCCCGCCAACCCGCCGAGCCTGGCCCAGGTGGCGGACCGGCTCTCGTGCAGCACCCGGACGCTGCGCCGCCAACTTGAGACCGAAGGCACGTCGTTCCGGAAACTGCTCGACGAAGTGCGCCACCATCTCGGGACGGAGCTGTTGCAGAGCGGCATGACGGTCGAGCAGGTGTCCAACCGGCTGGGATACACCGACGTCAGCAACTTCTCCCACGCCTTCCACCGCTGGAACGGCTCCAGTCCACGGGCCTATCTGGCGCGCCGGAAGACCTACCCGAGCAGACCCACGAGAAGTACTGGGCGATAACCCCGACCACAGTCCATCAATCACAACCACCAAGGAGGAACGCATGTCCGTTGTACTCATCACCGGTTGTTCGAGCGGCATCGGCGAGGCGACCGCGGCCGATCTGGTGGCACACGGCCACACCGTCTATGCCACGGCCCGGCGTCCGGAGACGCTGAAGGCGCTGGCAGACAAGGGATGCCACACCCTGGCGCTCGACGTCACCAAAGAAGAGTCGATGGCCGCCGCGGTGGCCGCCGTGGAGGACGAAGCCGGCTCGATCGACGTCCTGGTGAACAACGCGGGCTACTCACAATCCGGCGCCGTGGAGTCGATTCCGCTCGACAACATCCGAAAACAGTTCGAAACCAATGTGTTCGGGCTCATCAGGATGAGTCAACTGGTGCTGCCGGGCATGCGCGCGGCCGGCAGCGGACGCATCATCAACATCGGGTCGATGGGCGGGAAGCTCACCTTCCCCGGCGGGGGCATCTACCACGCTACCAAGTACGCCGTCGAAGCCATCTCCGACGCCATGCGGTTCGAGGTCCAGGGGTTTGGCGTCCAGATCGTGCTCATCGAACCCGGGCTGATCACCACAGGTTTCGCCGACACCGCCGTCGGGTCGGTCGACGGCCTGAACGACGGACCGTACGCCGAATTCAATTCCCGGGTCGGCACTGTCACCGCCGACATCTACGCCGGCAGTGTCGCGAAGTTCCTGGGCGGCAAACCGGATTCGGTCGCCGAGGTGGTCCGCAAGGCCATCGAAGCCAAACGGCCGAAGGCCCGTTACACCGTCACGCCCAGTGCGACGCTGAGCATCCTGCAACGACAATTAACCCCGGACAAGTTCTGGGACCTGGCCATGCGCGCCCAATTCCCCGTCCCCGGAGGCAAATAGGCATGTACGCGATAACTTTCAACGGCCACGGTGAGCCCGAGGTGATGGAGTGGGCCGAGGTCGACGACCTTCCCGCGCCCGGGCCCGGTCAGGTCGCCATCGACGTGGTGGCGGCCGGTGTCAACCGCGCCGACGTCATGCAGCGCATGGGCTTCTATCCGCCGCCGCCGGGCGCCAGCGACATCCCGGGCCTCGAGGTCTCTGGTTACATCGCCGAAGTCGGTGCCGGAGTCCAAGATTGGGCACCCGGTGACGTGGTATGTGCTCTGCTGGCCGCCGGCGGGTACGCCGAACGCGTCAACGTCGCCGCCAGCCACGTGCTGCCCGTGCCACAGGGCGTGAGCGTCACGGCCGCGGCGGCGCTGCCGGAAACCGCGGCCACCGTGTGGTCGAACGTGGTGATGACCGGTGGTCTGCAGAGCGGGCAGACGCTGCTGATCCATGGCGGTGGCAGCGGGATCGGCACGCACGCAATACAAGTGGGCCGCGCACTCGGCGCCAACGTGGCGGTGACGGCCGGCACGCAGTTCAAACTCGATGTCTGCCGCGAACTCGGCGCGCAGACGTTGATCAACTATCGCGACCAGGACTTCCCCGCGGTGGTCAACGCCGAATACTCCGGCGCCGACGTCATTCTCGACATCATGGGCGGCAGTTACCTCGGTAAGAACGTGGACGCCCTCGCCGAGAACGGCCACCTCACCATCATCGGGCTGCAAGGCGGGGCCGTCGCTGAACTGAATCTCGCTACGCTGCTGTTCAAACGAGGATCGGTCCATGTGACGAACTTGCGGCGGCGGCCGGAGGAAGGCCCAGGCTCCAAAGCCGAGATCATCAGCGCGCTGCGGCAGCACCTGTGGCCACTGATCGATGCCGGTGCCGTGGCGCCGGTCGTCGCGGCCGAGGTGCCGATCACCGACGCCCCCGAGGCGCACCGGCTGCTCGACTCCGACAAGACCGTCGGAAAGGTGTTGCTCACCGTCCCGCGTGCCGGCTAGCGATCAGAGACCACCGCCGTCAACCTCGATGTACGAATCTTCCACGTCATCAACGATTTCGCCCGCGACACCCCGTGGCTGCATTCCTTGATGACCGCGTACGCCAACCACGGCGTGTTCCTGTTCATGGCATTGTGGCTGGGCGGGTGGTGGCTCGCCCGCACGAGCGGAAACCCGATGGCGATGACGAGCGTGCTGTGGACACCATTGGGCGTGTTTGCCGCCCTACTGGTCTATGACCCGATCGCCGTGTCCGTCAATGAGACCCGTCCCTGCAACGCCCTACGTGACATCGTCGTCTTGCCACTGCAATACCGACGGCGGGTTTCCCAGCATCCATGCCGTGATTGCGGCAGCTGTCGCGGCGGGGTTGTGGCTGACGAACCGCTACCTCGGCGTGGTGGCCGCCGTGGCAGCGGTTGTCATGGCCTTCGCGCGTGTCTACGTCGGCGCCCACTATCCGAGCGATGTCCTTGCCGGCTTGGCCCTCGGCGTCGTCGTCAGCTCGGCCGGATACTTCTTGTTCCGGCCGCTGCTGCGGCGGTTGCTCGAAGTTCTCGAAAGGACCCGGCTCCGGGGCATCGTCACCGCGAAACCTCGCGACCGGCGCATTCCATAACTGCCGGAGCGCCACCTCGTCCAACCCGATCGCGCCGGATGCGGTCGCCGACGATGCGCTCGACCAGCAGCGGAACAAAGGCTTGAACGCGGGCGTCCGCGAACCGCGTCGCGGCCTCCCGACACCAGCCCATGATCTCAGTGTCTCGGGCGGTATCGTTGCGGCCCTCGCGGCGGGCCAGTTTCCCGGCGACCTCGTCAACCCAATCCGTCGCCGACCGGCTTGACCGGGTCGGCTCGTGCAGTACTTGGGTCACCGCTGCCCTACCATCGATGGCTCGATCGAACCCTTTTGGCAGGCAACACCATTGCCAGTCGATGCGCGAGGGCAGGACCGGACGAACAACAGCGTGCAGTCAGAGCCCTTCAAGGTTTTGCGCATTTCGTCGCTCGTCAGTTCCGCCACCAATTCCCGATCATCTCCAGGCACGATGACCAACTGGTCGATACACGCACTCTGCCGCAGCAAGTTGCTCAGATGCCCCGGCATCGCCAGCGTGACCGACTCGAGGTGCCTGTTGTCCGCGGCCCTCAAGTACCGCTCCAGGGCGGCGTGCACCGGATGTCTGACATCCACCGGCGCACCCGAATGCGACCACGGCTCCAACATCAGAATCGGCGCGTCACGCCATGTCGAATCAGCCTCGGCCGCGTTCAATACGGCGGTGGCAGAAGCTGATTCGTCCAGGACGGCGACGATCCACTTGCGATGGTCGAACTCGCGGTGTTTCCGCCGGATGATCGCGACCGAGCCTGGCGCACTCCGGGCCACCTCGACAGCTGTCGAGCCGCGCGGAGCATCCGGCGCGTCATGCGTTCCGCGGGCGCCGATGCAGACCACCGCTGCGCGCCGGGACTCTTCGGCAAGGCATTCGGCTGGACTGCCCGAGAGAATCTCCGACTCGAGCTTCACCTCGATGTGCGTGTCGGTCACCGCTTTCCATGCCTTGTGCAATGCGTGCTGGGCGCGGTCGATGCTCTCCTGACGATCTACGGCTTCCGGGTCGATGACGTAGACCAGCCGCAACGGGGTGTCCCGGCTCGCCGCTTCGAGCGCGGCCCAGCGTGCCGCGCGCAGTGCATGTTTGGAACCGTCGATACCGACCACCACCGGTGTGGCTGAATCTGGGATGTTCATCGGATGTCCTTGCGCAGTTGACGTGATCTCCGATCACATCTGACCTCGCCCGCACGAACCGGGCATAGTGTCGAAGGTCCTTCGACAGGTCCGAAAAGTGCTCTGTCGGCGGCGGGGACGACTCTGACCGCCAACGGCCCAGGTACTGGTGACTTCCGACCCTGGGCGAAGCGTCCAGACCGTCGCAGGCTTCATGGCGTACCTCGTTGCGGTCGAGGAGGACGCGTCATGACGAAAGCCACCATTCCCCTCGCGGAAATCGAAGGGGCGGTACTTCTGGCCTGCAGAGCGCCGTCGATCCACAACAGCCAGCCGTGGAAATGGGTCCTCGAATCCGCCACGCTGAAGCTTTATCTCGATGCCGACTGGCTGGTGACCACCGACGGTTCGGGACGCCAGGCACTGTTGAGTTGCGGCGCGGCATTGGATCATCTCCGCGTGGCGATGGCCGCGACCGGCTGGACCACCACGGTCGACCGTTTTCCCGATCCGGACAACCACCGGCACCTCGCTGACATCCACTTCCAGCCGGCCGGCAGCGTCACTCCGGCGCAACGACAGGCGGCAGACGCGATATTGTGCCGACGCACTGACCGGCTTCCGTTCGGCGCGGTGGATGACCAGCCGGCACTGATCGAACTGCTGCGGCTGGCAGTGGGCAATCGCCCGACCCGGATGGACGTCCTGGCTGCCCACCAACGAACTCAACTGGCCGAGGCCTCGCATCTCACCGACGCGCTACGCATGTATGACGCCGCGTATCACGCCGAATTGGACTGGTGGACTTCACCTTTTGACAGCACGACCGGCATCCCACACAGTGCACTGGTGTCGGCCCCAGAGAGTGACCGGGTTGACATCGGACGCACGTTCCCGGTGACCCATGGTCGCGAACGGCGTCAGCACGCCGGCGACGATCAGGCCACCGTGGTGGTGATCTCCGCGCTCGGCGATACGCGCGAGGACGTCCTGACGTGTGGCGAGACGTTGTCGGCAGTGCTGCTGGAGGCCACCGTCGCGGGCCTAGCGAGTTGCACGCTCACTCATCTGACCGAGCACCCGGCCACCTGCGACATCATCAGTACGCTCACCGGCCACCCTCTGCCCCAGGTGTTGGTCCGCATCGGCAGCGCCCCAGCCCTGGATGACGTCCCGCCACCGACACCGCGACGCCAGCTGGCGGATGTCTTCTGCTTCCGGCCACATCGCCCTGATGATCGGAATTGAGGGCGGAGCGCTTGATTTGCGTCTGGCGGCAGCCCACTTCTGCGTCAGTCGGGCCGTTCCACACAACGCGGCCGCAAGCGCGATACCGGTTGCCAGCTGCTTCTTCATGTCATCGACGATGGGAAGTCTCCAGGGGCGTCCACTAGGGCACATGGGCCCACGGTTGCGGCCGAGCGACCTGGCCCGAGAGGTCACTGTGACAGGTGACTAGGGACCAATGGCTCTGCCGCGGACGAGGTCACCGCACCTACCGTCGACGAATACTCAGCTCGGTGATGTCAGGAGGGTGTGGAGATGTACAAGTCAGCTTCGCCGTCGCCGGCCGTCGTGGTCGGCGTCGACGGATCACGGTGGTCGGTCGACGCTGCCTTGTGGGCGGTTGATGAAGCCGTCAGTCGCGATGTGCCCCTGCGCCTGCTCTACGTCGTCGAGCCACGCGGTCACGGTGCAGTCGATCCTCAGCAGGAAGCCCAGGATCTGGCGTGCGCCGATGTTTCCGTGCGGCGCGCGTTGGTCGCCATCGAATCGACCGAGAAGCCGGTCAAGGTGGAATGGGAAGTACTGCAGGGCCATCCCTCCCGGGTGCTGCTGGATGCGAGCCGATCTGCTGACTTGCTGTGTCTCGGCTCGCTCGGCATCGCGCATGCGACGGGGTATCGGCTCGGTTCCACCTCGGCCACGTTGGCCAGTTCCGCACCGTGCCCGGTGGCCATCGTCCGCAGCGCGAACCACCACGGGGCGATGGGGCCCCGGCACGTTGTTGTCGAAGTCGATGAAAGCCCGGACAGCGCCGTCGTTCTCGAGGCCGGGATCAGCGAAGCCCGGCTGCGCGGAGCGCCCCTGACGGTGCTCGCGACGCGGCCTACCACACTGTCGGACGGTCGGGACAGAGTGCCCGACGATGGCGTGCGGGCACGCCTGGACAAACGCCTCGCCCAGCACCGCGTGGCCAACCCGGACGTGGAGTTCAACCCCGTCGCAATCCGTGGTTCGACGATGAATTACCTTGATCGCCAGGCTGATTCGATTCAACTGCTGGTGATCGGCAGGCATCGGAGACCTGGGATGGGCGAGATCGTGGGCACGGCGCGCTCAGCCTCACCCCAGGTGAACTGCACGGCGCTGATTTGCCAAAATGGTCAGCGCCTCTAGTGTCCTGCGCCGGGAATTCGTTGAAGATATGAACCGAGTCGTTCGAAGATCTCGTCGGCGGTCTTGGTCCAGTTGAACGGGCGGGGGTTGTCGTTCCAGTCTGCGATCCACTCGCGAATGTCCTTCTCGAGGGCCTGAATTGAGCGGTGAACGCCGCGGCGCAGTTTCTGGTCGGTGAGTAACCCGAACCACCGCTCGACCTGGTTGAGCCACGACGAGTAGGTCGGGGTGAAGTGCATGTGGAATCGGGGATGGGCGGCAAGCCATTTGGTTACTGTCGGCGATTTGTGCGTCGAGTAGTTGTCGCAGATCAGATGGACGTCCAGGTCAGCGGGCACGGTGTTGTCCAACTTGGTCAAGAACTTCTTGAACTCGATCGCGCGGTGCCGGCGGTGAATCGAGCCGTAGACCTCGCCGGTGGCCACATCCAGGGCGGCGAACAAGGTGGTGATTCCGTGCCGCACGTAGTCATGGGTGCGGCGCTCGGGCATGCCGGGCATCATCGGCAGGACCGGCGCGCTGCGATCCAAGGCCTGGATCTGCGATTTTTCATCGACGCAGAGCACCAGTGCCTTCTCCGGCGGGTCCAGATACAACCCCACGACGTCACGGACCTTGTCGACGAACTGCGGGTCGTTGCTGATCTTGAAGGTGTCCACCTGATGCGGCTTGAGGCCGAACGACTTCCAGATCCGTCCGACCGTTGACTTCGACAACCCGGTCTCAGCCGCCATCGAAGACCGCGACCAGTGCGTGGCGCCTTTGGGTTGACGCTCCAACGTGGCCACGATCAGCTGCTCGACCGCCTCGTCGGTGATCTTGCGCGGCGCACCAGGACGCGGCTCATCGGCCAGACCCTCCAGTCGCGCCTCCAGGAACCGTCCACGCCATTTGCCGACCGTTTGCGGCCACACACCTTCATCAGCGGCGACTTCCTTGTTGGATTTCCCTGCCGCGCAACCCAACACGATCCGACAACGTTGGGCCAACGCCTGCGAGGACTTCGATCGACGGGCCCACCGCTGCAACGTCTCACGTTCGTCGTCGGTCAACACCAACTCGACTACCGGCCTACCCCTGGTTCCCACCCGCCAATTCTACAATTAATCAACTAATTTACGGCGCAGGACACTAGCCCGGGCGTGGCCTATCGTCATGAGCAGGACGTCAACGTTTACCAGCACGCCGCAGGCGTGCAGAAGGGCACGCGAATGGTCACAGTATTTCTCGTCGATGACCATGAAGTCGTGCGCCGCGGACTCATCGACCTGCTGAGTGCGGACCCGGATCTGGAAGTCATCGGCGAGGCTGGAACCGTGGCGCATGCCATGGCCCAGATTCCTGCGCTCAGGCCCGATGTCGCCGTCCTCGATGTGCGTCTGCCGGACGGCAACGGCATCGAACTATGCCGTGATCTGCTTTCGCGCCTGCCCGACCTACGGTGTCTGATGTTGACCTCGTTCACCTCTGATGAAGCCATGCTCGACGCAGTCCTGGCCGGGGCGAGCGGCTACGTCATCAAGGACATCAAAGGTATGGAACTCGCCGAGGCGATCAAGGCCGTGGGCGCCGGACGGTCCCTACTGGACAACCGTGCCGCCGCGGCGTTGATGGCGAAGCTGCGCAATGAAGCCGAGCGGTCGGACCCGCTTTCGGGGCTGACCGATCAGGAACGGGTGCTGCTCGATCTGCTCGGCGAAGGATTGACCAACAAGCAGATCGCCGCACGAATGTTCCTGGCCGAGAAGACGGTCAAGAACTACGTGTCGCGTCTGCTCGCCAAGCTCGGTATGGAACGACGGACGCAGGCCGCGGTGTTCGTGTCGAAACTGGACCGGCCGCGGCGCTCGGACGACTGATCTGCCGCCGGCGTCAAATTCCTGGCGCACCGCGGCCCCGATGGCAGAATCACCGATGTGACACGCCAAGACAGCAGCGCCGAGCATCCGCTGCGAGCGCCGCTATCGGGACTACGGCTGCGCGAACTTCTCAGTGAAGTTCAGGACCGTGTCGAACAGATCATCGAGGGCCGTGACCGGCTCGACGGCCTCGTCGAGGCAATGCTCACCGTCACATCCGGTCTCGAACTGGACGAGACACTGCGCACCATCGTGCGCACCGCGATCGAGCTGATCGACGCACGGTACGGTGCCCTCGGGGTCCGAGGCACCGACCACGAGCTCGTCGAATTCGTCTATGAAGGCATAGACGAGGAGACCCGTTGCAAGATCGGCCCACTGCCCCAAGGGCGCGGCGTGCTCGGCGCCCTGATCGACGAACCGAAACCCATTCGGCTGGAAGACATTCGCACCCACCCTGCCTCGGTGGGCTTTCCCGAGCACCACCCTCCCATGCGTACTTTCCTCGGTGTGCCGGTGCGTATCCGCGACGAAGTCTTCGGCAACCTGTACCTGACCGAGAAAGCATCTGGGCAGCCATTCAGCGAAGACGACGAAGTGCTCGCACAAGCGCTGGCCGCCGCGGCCGGCATCGCCATCGACAATGCGCGGCTCTACCGACAGTCGCAGCAACGCCAGGCCTGGATCGAGGCCACCCGCGATATCGGAACCGCCCTACTGTCCGGCACGGAGCCGTCGCTGGTATTCCGTCAGATCGCAGAGGAAGCGCGCTCACTCACGGACGCAGACGCGACGTTGATCGCGGTTCCCGAGGACGACGATGCTCCGAGCAGCGAGATCACCGAACTCCAGGTGATCGACGTCGTCGGTGATGTCCGCGCATCATCGCTGGAGGCGCCGGTGGCCGGCGGACCCATCGGCCGGGCCTATCACGATCGGACGCCGTCGATCTGCCGGTCAGCGGAGTTGCCCGAAGCTCTTGCGGTCGACGCGGCGTCGGCACTGGTGCTGCCACTGCGCACGACCGAGAGCGTCATCGGAGTCCTGGTCGTGCTGCGGCATGCGGGCCGGCAGGAGTTCACCCCGGATCACCTGGACACCATGGCTGCGTTCGCCGACCAGGCCGCGCTCGCCTGGCAGCTTGCCGCCAGCCAGCGTCAGAAGCGTGAGCTGGATGTGCTGGCAGATCGCGACCGCATCGCCCGCGACTTGCACGACCATGTCATCCAGCGGCTTTTCGCGGTCGGCCTGACGCTCCAGGGCGCAATCCCGCGCGCCAAGTCCAGCGATGTGCAGCGCCGCATCACCGACTGCGTCGACGATCTCCAGGAAGTGATCACCGAGATCCGCACGGCGATTTTCGATCTGCACGGCAGCACCGCCGCCACCACCCGGTTAAGACAGCGACTTGACGCCGCTGTCGCGTCCTTCTCCAGCCACGAACTGCACACCACGGTCCGCTACGACGGCCCGCTCTCGGTCATCGAGCCGGACTTGGCCGATCACGCCGAGGCCGTCGTCCGGGAAGCGGTGAGCAACGCGGTCCGCCACGGCAAGGCCAGCGCGGTCAGCGTCACAGTCAACGTCGACGACGACTTGCGTATCGAGGTCGCCGACAACGGCCAGGGACTGCCCGACGGGATCACCGAAAGTGGTCTGGCGAACCTCCGCCGACGGGCGCAAGAGACCGGCGGGGACATGACAGTCGAACCCGGCGTCGACGCCGGCACCGTCCTGCGTTGGTGGGCGCCGCTGCCCTGATGGACTCGGCATGAGGAACCAATGCCCTTGGCTTCCATCGACGAAATGGGCCCTGCTTCGCCGCATCTGGTCGTCGGGCGAGACTCTTCAGCAAGTGACGTAATGCTCTGTCGATCGTGCCGGATCGCCTGCAGGATCGCTGTATGAGAAACGAGCAGTGCGCACGATCTGAATCGCACCGCGTCGACCTCGACCATAGGTCTTGTGAGGTGAATCAGATGTCCGAGACGTTCCCCGACCATCAGACGATTTGCGCGGCCATGGCGCTGGCAACCCGTGCCCCCTCGGTCCACAACACGCAACCGTGGCGGTGGCGAATCGGCTCCAGCAGTGTGCATTTGTACGCCGAATCGTCGCTGCACCTGATTCACACCGACCCCGACGGCCGCGACCTGTTGATCAGTTGCGGTGCGGCGCTGCACCACGCGACCGTGGCCTTCCACGCGCTGGGCTGGCAGCCGACCGTACGCAGATTCCCCAACCCGGCAGAGCCTGATCACCTCGCCGCGATCGAATTGACACCCTGCAACCCAGAGCAGCCTGACATCGCTCTCGCCGCGGCGATTCCGCGGCGCAGAACCGACCGGCGGTACTACAGCGGCTGGCCCGTGCCGCTCGGGGACATCGCTCTCATGACCGCCCGCGCGGCGCGCCTCGGGATCGGGCTACGCCGGGTAAAGCTCAACGACGTCCTCACGAGTGCACTGCGGCAAGCAGTTTCGCAGCATGTGCATGACCTGGACTACCTCACCGAACTGACAGTCTGGAGTGGCCGCTACGCATCGGTCGCCGGAGTACCTGCTCGTAGTACGCCCGCGCCCGACCACAGCGCCGCCCTCCCCAGCCGAATCTTCGCCGGACCGGTACTCGGCCAGGCCGCAGGCACGACGGCCACCGATGACAACGGCTCACTGTTGGCGCTCGGCACCTCGACCGACACTCCGATCGATCGCCTGCGGGCCGGCGAAGCAACCAGCGCGGTTCTGCTCACTGCCACCGCACAGGGACTGTCCACCTGCCCCGTCACGGAAGCACTGGAAAATCCAGCGTGCCGAGCCATCGTCCGTTCTGACGTTTTCGGCGATGAATTGTTCCCGCAGATGCTCATTCGGGTCGGCTGGGCACCCCTCAACGCAGACCCCCTGCCCGCGACGCCGCGCCGCGCGCTGACGGACATCGTTTCCCTTCTGCACGACGAGGACCCGATGCTGGGTTCAGAGCCCAGTGACGACGAGGCGGCGGATCAATGATCGAGTACCGCACCCGGATGTTCGCTCGGGTGCTCGGGCCCTACCTCGTCATCGCAGCCGCCTCGCTGGTCGCCCGAGCCGATTACGTCCGGACGCTGATGCACACGTTCAGTGACAACTCTGTATGGCCCTGGATCACAGGCGCATTCGTCCTACCGATGGGGTTGGTCATCGTCACACTGCACCCCATTTGGCGCGGCGCTGCCGCCGCCACCGTATCAGTGCTGGGATGGTTGACGGTGCTCAAAGGCGTGGCTTTGATGATGTTTCCCGGGGCGTACCTGACGACGGGGCACGACCTTCTGGCCGCCGCACCGTGGTGGCAGGCCCTCGTGATCATCACCGGGCTGGCCGGGCTGTATCTCACCGCGGTCGGGTGGTCCCCGGATCGTCGACCGACTCCATCGGTCACCGTGTCCGCCGACTCCTGATGAGCTCCAACGATATTCGGCCCGGCTGGCCAGATCAGATCGGAACGACGTCCTGATTCCCGGAGTCGACGTCATTCAGCTCACGTGCAATCACAGCCATCAGTATTCGAAGATCGTTGTTTGCGCGGTACAGATGGACCGAGGCCATCTCGATGTCTGCGACGTCCTGGTTCCGAATTCCGGCCAGGCACTCGCTGAATCCGGAGCCGAAGTCATCGAGAGTCTGCCGCAGGGCAGTCGTCAATGTCGCATCCGGGCTCGGCAGCAACATCTGTAGCTGCGGCAGCACCTTGCGGCCGGCCTCGCAGGCCCTCTGGATTCCCGCCATGTCAGCGTTGCGGGCCGCGGTGGCGATGTTGTCCCGCTGGATCAGCAATGCGTCCAGCGGTGATTCAAGTTGTGCAAGCCACGCGTGTAGTTGTTGCGATGATGGCGGCGTCTGCTCTTGTGCCGCCGCAACTTTCGCCGGTGCCACCGCATCATCCGGAAGAACCAGGCGGACCAGCGAGAAACCGCCGAACATCCAACCGATGAGCATCGCCGCCACGATCAGCGCCGCGGTGACCAGCGTGAGAAGCCGTCCCTGATGCACACCGTCCAGACCTTCTGACAACCGCGTGTCCTGATCAGCGGATACGGCCATCGGGGAATCCTCCCTATGAATCACAACGTCAGCGGGGCAGTCCCTCGATGGTGCGCCACTGGGCTGATGCCTACACGGGCCAAAAGTCCTCTGGCAGATAGCCGGAAGGCCACAGGCCCGGTCCCGGCAGGCACAGCAGGTGCCGAAGGTCCCTACGACCGCGGCCCATCAGCCCTGCTCGTGAACTGCGCGCAAGCGCAACATCATTCGTGAACACCGCACTGTTGGCAGGCCGGCCCGCAAAGGACACCGATGAACGACAACCAACTCACCGCTCTCGATGCCGGTTTCCTGCAGGCTGAGGATTCTGACAGCCACGCCAATCTTGCTGTCGCAGTGCTGGCCATCATGGAAGGTCCCGCGCCGGACTTCGCCGAACTCCAGACTGTCCTCGACGAGCGGTCGGCCGCCCTCCCCCGCTGCCGGCAGGTGTTGCACTCCTATCCGCTCGACCTCAGCGCTCCAGAATGGGTGCCGGCGCAGAATTTCGACATCACCCACCATGTTCGCAGGCTCACCGTGACGGCGCCGGGCGATGACACGGCGGTTCATCGCGCAGTGGCGGACTTGATGGAGCGCCGCCTCGACAGGTCCCGTCCCTTGTGGGAAGCCTGGATGCTGGACGGTCTCGCTGATGGTCGTTGGGCGATCGTGGTGAAGCTCCACCACTGCATCGCCGACGGAGTCGCGGCGACAGCGATGCTCGCCGGCATCTGCGACAACCAATGGGCAGCCCGCGAGGAAATCCCCAGCGTCCCTTCGGGATCAGGTCGACAATCGCTGCGTGGCTTCAATCCGATCACGCTCGGCACCGATGCGTGGCGGATGGTGAGATCGACCGCGCGCAGTGGGGTGCGCATGGCGTTCGGGACGGCTCAACTCGTCGCCGGCGTGCTCACCACATCGACCCAACCCCTCAACGGTCAACTCAGTGACATGCGTCGGTTCAGCGCTGTCGAGGTCTCGTTACAGGACGTCCAGACAGTCGCCAAACGGTTCGGCGTCACCGTCAACGATGTGGCCTTGGCCGCGATCACCGACGGATTCCGGACAGCGATGCTGCAGCACGACATGCAACCATCGGCCGGGCCCATCCGCACCGTGGTGCCGGTCTCCGTTCGGCCCGCCGAACTACTCCACGTGCCCGACAACCGGGTTTCTGTACTGCTGCCGGATCTCCCCGTCGATCGGCCGGATCCGCTCGAACAGCTTCGGCTGGTCCACAAGAGGCTGACAACGGCGAAAGGCAGCGGGCAACGCCAAGCCGGCTCATTGGTGGTTGCCGCGGCCAACCTGATTCCGTTTCCGATCATGGCGTCAGCCGTGCGTCTGCTGGGCCGGCTTCCGCAACACGGCGTCGTTGCCGTGACGACGAATGTTCCCGGCCCGAGCCGGCGAATGCGCTTGATGGGTCGTCAGATCGCCGCGCTGGTGCCGGTGCCCCCGATTGCGATGGGCATGCGCACCGGCATCGCCATCATGAGCTACGCCGACCGCCTGACGTTCGGCGTCATCGGCGACTACGACGCCGAGCTCGACACGGACGACCTCGCCCAAGGCATCGAGCACGGGCTCGATCACCTGATCGCTGTCGCATCAGCTGCGACGCACACCCGGCGGCTGGGCAACCTGATGCTGCTGAGCGGCTAGAACCGACCATTACCCATTGCTGCACAACACTTTTCGGATGCTTTCGCAGTATCGACACAGCGGCGAGCACCTCGATCGTCGGCACGTCGCCGGCACAGGCCAGCACCACATCAGGCGCCGGACCGCTGTCGGTGCTGGCCCATTCGAAGATGTCCGCGCCGCGTGCGCAGTGCACCGCAGCCTGCTCGGCGGTGAGCCATACCGGCGCGTCGTTCTTCCCGGCGACGATCACGTTGATGTAGTTCCGGCTCGCGAGGCAGTGCGCCGCCACCGACAGCAAGGTGTTGGCGTCGGGTGGCAAGTAGATGCGAGCGATGTCTGCGCGCTTGTTGGCGACGTGGTCGATGAAACCGGGGTCCTGATGCGAGAAGCCGTTGTGGTCCTGGCGCCACACGTGTGACGTGATCAGGTAGTTCAGGGACGCGATCGGTGCGCGCCACGGTAGTTCGCAACTTACCTTGAGCCACTTGGCATGCTGGTTCACCATCGAGTCGACGACGTGGGCAAAAGCCTCGTAGCTGTTGAGCAGGCCGTGTCGCCCCGTCAGCAGATAACCTTCCAGCCAACCTTGGCACATGTGCTCCGACAAGACTTCGAGCACTCGCCCGTCGCGGGCCAGGTGCTCGTCACTCGGCAGAACTGTTGCGTTCCACTGCTTGTCGCTGACGTCATACACCGCACCGAGCCGGTTCGACGCAGTCTCGTCGGGCCCGAACAGCCTGAAGTTGCGGGAGCAGGCGTTACGCACCATCACCTCACGCAGATACTGCCCGAGCACCCTGGTCGGCTCTGCGGTCGTGTCCCCCGGCTTGACGGTTGACACGGCGAATTCCTTGGCAGCAGGCAGATGCAAAGGTGTCAGCAGCAGGCCACCGTTGGCATTCGGGTTCAGTCCCATCTGGTAATCGGGCGAGGGCACGTTGTCGGTCACCAGCGCTGTGGGGCAACCCATTTCATCGAACAGCTCATCGGGGCGGTAGGAAGCCAGCCAATCGATGAACTGTCGACGATGTTCCGGATCAGTCCGCACATCGGCTATCGGCACCTGATGGGCGCGCCACGTGCCCTCCACGGGCAGTCCGTCGACCCACCGTGGCCCGGTCCAGCCTTTGGGTGTCCGCAACACGATCATCGGCCATTGGGCCCGCGGTGGCGGAGACGAGGCGGCACGCGCAGCTCTCTGGATGTCGTCGACCATCGCCACGGCACGATCCATCGCAGCGGCCATGTCCTGATGCAATTGTTGCGGATCGTCACCGCTGACGTAGATCGGGTAGTGCCCGTATCCGCGCAGCAGACAATCGAGTTCGGCGTCGGTGATCCGCGCCAGCACTGTCGGATTGGCGATCTTGTAGCCGTTGAGGTGGAGGATGGGCAGGACCGCGCCGTCGGTCGCCGGGTTGATGAACTTGTTGGAATGCCAGCTGGCAGCCAGCGGGCCGGTCTCCGCTTCGCCGTCACCGATTACGCATGCCACCAACAGGTTTGGATTGTCGAGAGCTGCGCCGTAGGCGTGCGCCAGGGAATACCCGAGCTCGCCGCCCTCGTGGATGGAGCCCGGAACTTCCGGTGCCACATGGCTGGGAACGCCACCGGGAAAAGAGAACTCGCGAAACAATGTCGCCATCCCGCGTTCGTCGCGGGTGATATCGGGACGAGTTCGGCTGTAGCTGCCCTCGAGCCAGGCGTTCGCGAACAGCGCCGGCCCGCCGTGACCGGGACCGATGACATACATCGCATCGAGATCATGATCGATGATGGCGCGATTCAGGTGCGCGTAGATGAAGTTCAGCCCCGGCGAGGTGCCCCAGTGCCCCAGCGGACGGGGCTTGATGTGCGGACGCTCCAACGGCGTTCGCAGCAGGGGGTTGCCCATCAAGTAGATCTGCCCGGCAGTGAGATAGTTCGCCGCGCGCCAGTACGCATCGACCGATCGCAACCGCTCCGGCGCCAAGGGCTCACGCACCTCGCGAGTTGTGCTCGTCATCGGGTGGACTCCCGAGCCAGCGGGCGAGCGACCAGTACCGGGCAATTCGCCTGGTGAATCAATTTGTGGCAGGTGGAACCGAGCAGCAATCCGGTGGCGTCGCCGCGACCACGACTTCCCGTGACAACCAGCTGGGCGCGCTGAGCGTGGCTCAGCAGGAGGTGTCCAGGGTTGCCGATCGCCGCGACGCGGCGGACCGCGACATCAGGGAACTTCTCCTGCCACCCGGCCAATCGCTCGGCCAGCAGCATCTCCTGCTGTTCCTCACGCGCCTGGCCGGTCAGGTCATTCCAGGGACCTTGGGCATCGTAGAAGTGCGCCGGCAAGTAGCCCCAGACCAGGACAGCGGTCAGTTGCGCACCGCGCATCGAGGCTTCCTCGAATGCCCAGCCAATCGCGTCCTCACTGTCCGGAGCCCCACTGATCCCGACCACAACGGGCCCTGTCACCGGCACCCCCGGTGCGCGGACCACGACCACCGGGCTGTGCCCGTGTGCGGTCAGCGCCACTGCCACCGAGCCGGCCAACAGGCCGGTGAACGCGTTCAGTCCACTTGAACCCACGACAGTCAGAAATGCGTCCTTCGACAGGTCGATCAACACCCGCGCTGGGCGGCCCGCCTTTCTGGTCAACGTCACCTCCAGATCAGGGTCCAGTGTCTGGACGCGATCCAGGGCCTCGTCGAGGAAACGCTGGCCCGTGGTCTCCAGATACTTGAAGAAACTCTCCGAGGCACCCGGGTTGAACCCCATCGCAAAACTCTCGAAGTCGACGGCGTGCGCCAACCGGAGCGGAAGGTTGCGCAACTGCGCTTCGTTGACGGCCCAGGTCAGGGCGATCAGCGATGAGGTCGATCCGTCGATGCCGACCAAAATGTAAGGGCGGGGCGATAATTCGGTCACGTTGTCCTCCGATGACTCTGACTGTCCGATGCCCACGACGGTACGAGCACGGCCCCTCCGCTGCTATGGCCGAAAGTCACTCGTTGAGTGACATGCCGACTCGAACTCCGACAATCCATCTGCTCGTCGCGCGGGTGTGAAAAGCACGAGGTGCAGGTGGCCGTGAACGGCCACCTGCACCTCGTCAACGGTCTGGCTATCGGGCCTGCGGGCGGGCAACCAGCACCGGGCACTCGGCATGCTGAACCAGCCGGTGACTCGTCGACCCGAGGAACCACCCGGCCACGTTTCCATGTCCACGGGTTCCGGTGACGATCAGCTGCGCGCGCTGCGCATAGCCCAACAGCACGTGGCCCGGGTGGCCCGCCGCGACCACGCGGCGGACCGCAACTTCGGGGAACTTCTCCTGCCACCCGGCCAGCCGTTCGGCCAGCAGCATCGCTTGCTGGTCCTCACGGGCGGGCCCGGGCAGCTCTTCCCACGTCGGTTCGATGTAGTCGAAATAGGCTGGCACATAACTCGATACGAGAACGGCGAGCAGTTTCGCACCGCGCAGCGACGCCTCCTGGAAGGCCCAGCCGATCGCTTCCTCACTGTCGGGCGCACCGCTGACGCCGACCACGACAGGTCCCCCGGCATGGGCGCCGGGCGCACGGACCACGACGACGGGACTGTGGCCGTGCGCCGTCAGCGCCACCGCCACCGAACCCGCCACCAGCCCGGTGAATCCATGCAGCCCACTCGAGCCGACAACCGTGAGGAAGGCATCCTTGGACTGCTCCTCCAGCAGCTGCGCGGGCCGGCCGACGAGGTTGTGGATGGACACCTGCACCTCGGGCGCGAGCGCCTGCACCCGCTCCTTGGCTTCGTTGAGGAAGTTCTGCCCCGACGTCTCCACGAACTTGAAGAAGCTCTCGGACGCGCCCGGGTTGAATCCCATCACGAAGTTGCCGTAGTCGACGGCATGGACCAGCCGCAGCGGCAGGTTACGCAACTGCGCCTCGCCGATGGCCCACAGCAACGCCTCCAGCGACGATCTTGATCCGTCGATGCCGACCAAAATGTATGGACGAGGCGATAATTCGGTCATGATGTCCGCTCCAGACGAAGGTGCAAATCCCGACACCTTCAACGGTACGGACGTCGGCGGGCCGGTGCTACGGCCAAAGGTCCTCACTGGCCGGGCACACAGCAACTGCAGCCGCCGCCGAGGCGCCTTTCGGGTGACTACTCGGTGTCGCCGACCGCTTCGAGGCGCTCGCCCACCCGCGTGAGCGCGTCGTCGAACACGTCGACCTTCTCGCCACGTTTTTCGTTGGCGGGCTGCGCCGCGCCCCGGCCACCCTCGGATTCCACCCGAGCCGCGCCCTGCCGCCGCAACAAGCTGAAGTTCTTCTCCCGCGCTTGCCGAAGCCTGCGCTGCAGTTCCTTGAGTGCTTTCGAATCCATCCTGGCCAACGCCTCGGGATGACTCTCGGCGATCAGCTCGTTTTCCTGTGGGGTGAGGTTCACGTGATTGGTCATGACTGATTCATACCCGCGACAGCGATAACGGCCGGTCGAATCACTCGACCGCACGCCCTTGGCGCGGCATAATTCTTTATTGACATGACTGCAACCATCGACGCCCGCGACGTCGGCACGCTGCCGCTCGCGCCGAAGAATCCGCTGCCGTTACGGCAGTTGTTCGCCACCCGGCAACTGCACACCGGGCTGGTTCTGCTGAGCGAAGCCGGCGGGCCCGTCAGTCGCATCGCCGTCGTACCCAAGCGCGTCGCGCCGCCCATCGTGCTCGTCACGTCTCCGGCCGGGATCCGCGACGTGCTGGGCCGCACCGACAACCTCGCCGAGCGCTCCACGATCCACGAAGAAGTGCGCAACGTGGTCGGCGACAATCTGTTCGTCCTGCCCAACAAGGCCTGGCCACCGCGCCGGCGCGCGCTGCAGCCGGTGTTCACCAAGCAGCATGTCGACCGCTTCGGCGGACACATGTCCCAGGCCGCGCAGGCGAGCGCAGACCGCTGGCGTGACGCTCGTGACGTCGACCTCGACATCGAATGCCGCCGGCTCGCCATGCGGTCCCTCGGATACTCGATTCTCGGTCTCGACATCAACGAGCACAGCAACACCATCGCCGAGAACATGCACGTGGCCTCGCGCTACACGGCCGACCGCGCGCTGCGACCGGTCAAGGCGCCGCAGTGGCTCCCGACGCTGGGACGCCGTCGGGCGCGCGCCGCGGTCGCCCGGATGCGCAAGATGACCATGGCGGTCCTGCAGGACTGCCGCGCGAACCCGGACCGCGATGCGCCGCTGGTCAAGGCGCTGCTGGCGGCCTCGGACCCCGACACCGGCCAGAAGCTCTCCGACGACGACATCTGCAACGACCTGCTCATCTTCATGCTGGCGGGCCACGACACGACGGCGACGACGCTGACGTACGCCTTGTGGCAGCTCGGGCGTAATCCCGAGATGCAGGACCGGGTCGCGGCCGAGGTCGCCGCGATCGGTGATCGGGAGCTGACACCCGACGACGTTTCCCGGCTCACCTACACAGCCCAGGTGCTCAACGAGTCGCTGCGGCTGTGCCCGCCGGCGGCGGGTGTCGGCCGGACGGCGATGCAGGACATCGTGGTGGACGGCCACCGCGTCGAAGCCGGCAGCATCGTGGCCATCGGCATCAGTGCCGTGCACCGGGACCCGACGTTGTGGGACCACCCCCTGGCATTCGACCCCGACCGGTTCAGCCCGGACAACGCCAAGACCCGTGACCGGTGGCAGTTCATCCCGTTCGCCGCGGGTCCGCGGTCCTGCATCGGTGAACACTTCGCGATGCTGGTGACGACGCTGGCGCTGGCCACCATCGTGCGGTCCAACCGCATCGAGTCGTTGCACGACGACTTCCCCCTCGAATCGCCGTACACGACCGTGGCGAAAGGCCCCATCCCGGTTCGGGTCGCCGCGCGGGTGTGATGCCGGGGATAGCTGATCGCTGCTGCCCGACGCGGACACCATCGAACCCGAACTCTCTTCCATGTTTCGAGCAACCCGAACTTACTGTCCAACTTCGGGTTCGGAGGATCAGGGCCACCGAGCATGACTACGCAAAGAATCAACGTGGAGATGCGATCTTGAACTGGGCTCCATCTACAAGGACGCATAGGCACGAGTCTGCAGGGTTTGAAAACCGAACCGCAGACGAAGAAGCGCGTCACAGCCAATATCTCGTCCGCTGGGTTGCGCCGATAGGTAGCGAAATCCCACGAACGAAACACGGCCTTCTAGATTCTTCTGCAATTAGCCACGCCTGGTACACGGGGAATCACCCAATTGAGTCCGATGAGCTAGTCGGATCGCGCAAGTCGTATGTACTGCTCGCCCCCGGCGGCGGAGGCAAGACCACGATTATTGAGGCTCTCAAACAAAGAGAGTCCGCCAGCACATCGCTTGATCTGCGGTTACATGTCCGAGATTCGCTCAATGAACTGTTGAGTTGTGTCCTCTCAAGCACATCCTCCGCGAGTGACACTTCGCCGACGGTATACGTGGACTCTATCGATGAGGCGATGTTGATCGACCACAACATCGGATACATGTTGGTCAAACTCGTAAGCCAGCCTGCCTTGAGCCACATAACATGGCGGTTCGCATGCAGACCTGCATCTTGGACTGTCGATCTCGCGGATGGTCTGCGGAATGCTCTGCCTGGGTTCGAAGAGCTTGAACTACTTCCTCTGAGCCTGCCAGAGGTCCGGAAGATGGCGGGAGCCGACGCTGCAGAGTTTCTTGAAGGAGTCTCCCAAGGCGGTCTCACGCATCTGCTCGGGCTGCCCCTGCATGCGGACAACCTGTTGAAAGACTGGCGCCAGTCACATCAATTACCCGCAAGCCGGTCGATGGCCATGCAACATGCCGTCAATCGAATGCTGACTGAAATGAACACGGCGCGACCGCCAGTCGGCGTTGACGACCATCGCCGCCTGCTGATCGCCGAGCGCCTCGCAGCCCTATCGATGTTCTGCGGCGCGGGCAGTTACGCACCGAGCACCCTGCCAGTGAACGACCGAGGGATGCGCTCACCCCACCTTGCGGCTAGCTCGGTGCCAACTGAGGGCGAACCCGACCTAGCTGGATCGCCGCTATCTGTGACCGATATACGCGAAGTACTCGGTACCGCACTGTTTGCTGCCGCCGGCCAGGGCACTGTCTCGTTCATGCACCAGTCCTACGCCGAGTTCTTAGCCGCGCAGTATCTGGCGCGCCGCGGTGTGACCGGAAGGCGGCTCATTTCGATTCTTGGCGCCGACGTCAACGGGCTGGTCCCCGGATCGATGATCGAGGTTCTCGGCTGGCTGTTGGCCTCGAACACAGCCGTCCCTGGCTTGCTGATCTCGAACAACGCGACGCAGCTGCTGAACACAACTGGGCTCGAAGTCGTGGGCGACGAGGTCCGCAGGCGAATCGTCGATGCAATACTGGACGGGGCCGCAGATGGCTTGATCGACGAAGGATGGCGCGCTGACACGTCGGGTCTCGCCCACGCTTCTCTAGCAACCCAGCTACGCGATGCCGGAAAGTGCGCATCGAACCACTGGGTCAGTTTCTGGATCTGTCGCATCGCCCGGCAATGCAGTGTTTTCGAGGCAGCCGACGACCTCCTGTCCGTCGCCCTCAACCCCACCTGCCCTTACGCTATCCGCCGGGAAGCAGTGCGCGCGTTCGCTGAAGTTGCTCCGCCCGCCCGGATGTCCGAGCTATTGCCGCTGTTGAATTTGGACTCGAGCGAAGACCCTTTCGATGAAATCCACGCAGCAACGCTTCGAGCGGTGCTGTCCGGCTCTATCGATTTCGATCGTATTCGAGGCTCGATTCGCCCCAAACGCACGTCTAACTACGTGGGCGCCTACGACTTCTTGCTTACGGAGTTGCCCACTCTCTTGCCGATCGATGGTGTAGTTCCAACGTTGGTCGATGCGTACGCCAAACGAGGCGACCGTAGCGATCACACTTTCGATGATCTGCTTGCTGGCCTCGTTCGGCGCGCTTGGGAGTCAAAGGATCCGGCTGTAGCCGAAGTTATCGGTGCAACGCTGAGCAGCGATCGACTCGGCTTCCCGCGAAGTTTTCGCGACCAGGGCGTCCCCTGGTACGTGGACGATGACCCAGACCTGCGACGGGCGATGGCCGCCACAGCGCTTGTAACTGACGCACATGCAGCTGCAGCTGTGTACGACCTACGCATGCTCACCCCTGCGGACCTCATCTGGCTAATCGACTGGATAGGAAACGCAGCAGCAAATGTGCCGGAAGCAGCTCAAATCGTGCTTCGTCACCTGGCGTGGCATGTGGCCGACGCCGCTACAGCCGAATACGTATTTGAGATCGATGACGACCACCCGGCATACCAAGAGCTCAAAGCCTTCCAGGGGTACCGAACGCTTGACTCACGGCCCCAGTGGGTCACTAGAGACATTGAGTACGCGAAGAGCCGTCCATCAGTGCCCGAACAAGCAGCAAAGCTTCGGGACGCGATCGATCGCGCACGCACAGACATCAATGACTGGTGGCGCGTTGTAGTTGCACTCGCGGGAGCCGATGACAACATCGAGAGCCTTCTCGGCTGGGACCTAACAAGCAGAACGCTCTGGTCCGCGATGGACATAGAAGAGCAAAACGACTGTCTGACGCTAGGTCTAAATTACGTCAATGCCAGAAACCCCGAACTCTTCAGGTGGGAAGGCCGACGCCAATGGACGCTCGATGAGACCATGCCAGACTGGGCTGCAGTATTTCTGTTTGCAACCCTTGCAGTGCATCGCCCAGACCTCAGCACGCTTGTCGAAACGGCGACGTGGGTTTCGTGGGCCTCGGCGATCGCCGTAGTGCCAACCTTTCTCCACCGGGAAGAATGGCAACGCCAAGTTCGAGACATGGCGACTGACCCCGGCCGGAATGCAATAGATGAAGCGGTACTGCACCAGATCGAGCGGACTGATGACACTTCATTTGCCTACCATCCGCTTGCCGACTTCTCAGACCCAGATCTACTGCATGTTGTTGAGCAAATTGCACGTAGCGCCAACGAATCTCAGCAGCGCCGCGACGCGGCCATAAACATACTCGCGGAGCACGCACCCGCTGCTGCGCTCGACGTTTCCCGAGCCGCTCTTAGTGACGACGATGCGCCTCCTAACGCCATCGCCACCATCGCAAGACTCGCACCAGAGGCGACTGTCGCCGCATGGGTCTCCGCCAATTGCCTGGGCCAATTTGAATACTTGCGCGAACTCAACATCGATGACTTGTCCGACAGTTCGTTGGAAAAATTGAGCAGCATGTTGCTCGACGCACTGCCGTTTGACGAACATCCCGACGATCCTGATGACTTCTCGGGCCGCACGCCAGACGCAGTTGCTCGTCGGATGCGAATGCGTCTAATGCAGGCAATGGCCAGCCGCGGAATGACAGCATCCCTCGTTGAGCTTGAGCACAAACTGCCAGCGATACATCACGAGAACCTGTGGCATCTACAGCGAGAAGCACGCGCTCGGGAGGCGCTCGCAATGTGGCGACCGCTGCCACCCCGCACCTTGATGAATCTCGTTGACAACGGGGATGCGCGACTCGTCCGCGATAGCGCCGGGCTCCTGACACTTCTACTCGAACAGCTCGATGAAATCCAGCACGACCTCCAGAGTCGCAGCACGTTCCGAAGCTTATGGGACGGCGAGCCGGGTGTCGATGGTGCTTCGCCAAAGAGCGAAGACACGATATCTGATTGGCTTGCGGACCAACTTCGCTTACGGCTCCGGCCGCATATCGTCGTAGACCGCGAAGTGCAGGTAAGGCGCAACACAGACGCTGGCGTTGGTACTCGCATCGATATCACAGTGACGTCGAATGGCGCACATATCGGGCGAGTGGTCTTCGAAGCCAAACATGTCGACAACCGTGATCTGATGACCGCCATCGGCAGCCAATTGGTGGGCAAGTACATGGATCCAGCAGGGCTCACGCATGGCATATACATTGTTTACTGGTCTGCGACTAAGTTGCGCCCCGCGGGATGGACCAAGAAGCACGCCGATATTGCAGTTCTGGCAAACGAACTACGCGAGCAGACAACGCACCACCTCACCCGCAGACAGATCGAAGTATTCGTCTTGAACATCGGCAACGCGACAGCCTGAATCGCCCGCAGCGAATCCGCCGGACCGTAGGCAGCCGAGCTTGGGACGCTGCCATCGCCTTAATTGTCCAATCGGCCAGACAAGTCCCGACGGTTCGAACAAGTCGCTAATTGTCAGTGCTCGGTGCTAGACATGATCAAAGGCAGCGGGAGGCGGCAGCGACGGTGTTGGTCGATACGGCACCCAGGAGAATCTCAATCAGCGCGCCTAAACGCGGACGAAGCACTGATTCTGAGCACGTTGTTGCCAAACAACGTGCACAGCCGAACGGACCGGCGTAGGCGGACACTCGCGCAACCGGATGCCAGAAAGTGACCACAGTGAGCGACAGCATCGAACAAGGTTGGTGGGAATCAGCTCTCGCCGCGGTAGGAGATGCGGACAGACCCGAATTGATGTCGCCGGCATTCGGTGCCGCGCTCAAAGCGGACAACGTCACGTCGATGCAACGCGCGGTACTCGAGAGCCTAGTGGTCGCGACATCGGCAATCCTTGACTCAGATAACTGGACACACCCATTTGCCCCGGCAGTAGTAATCCGCGGCGAACGCTCGCCCACCCCAGAAGACCTGAGACCCGATCAGTTGCGCCTGCTTGAGCGCATCGCACCGATGGTCGAGGAACCTGCACTCCGTGCACGCGTTGCAGACGTCGCGTGGCACTACGGCAACCGCGGACGTACCGACTTGCTCGCCATCGCTATTGACGCATACTGCTTAACGCCTCTGGACTACAAGCCATGGATCGCGGGCGGCAGAGCCAGTTGGCGGCGCGCTTATGACCTGGTACGCCACCAAGGCAAACCCGGACGGGCACGAGCTCAACAAATGAACAACATACTGCAACATCGAATTCTGAATGGGACGGCGGACGACGGCCTCATCATCTCTGAAGTTAGCCAACTACTGCGACGGCACTCGCGCCCAGATCCCGCGGCCATTACAGCCATTGCACACCAGATGCGGACGCTCGCCGCTGCAACACCAGGCACACACCGACGAGTCGCCCGAATGCTCGAACGTGAAGCCATGCAATGGTTCCGGATCGATCAGGATGAGACTGCGGTCAATCACGCGATCTGCCGCATCGCTGAACTGTACGTGGCTGATGCCGACAGCAGAAAAGATCAGCATCCCGCCGTTGCAGCCGGGGCAAGCGTCTTTATCGAAAAGGCGATTGCTGAACTGGCTCCACTCCCCCGCCGCTTCCGCAAAGACTGTGGGATAGACGAACAGATCCAGGAACTAAGAAGCCGCCTGAAACATTTGCGCATGTCCCTCATCGACCAGATGGTCAGCTATGAATCCGAACCGGTAGACATCACGCAATACGTTGAGGGGGCGCGTCAAAGCGTAACTGGTCGTGAACAATTCGACGCGCTTGCGAGCTTCGCCAACATCTTTCCGGTTGTCGACTCAGCAGCGTTACAACGCAGCGCCAAAGAAAGACTCGATGGAAGCCTCGCGTCGCTGTTCAGAGCCGAAACTCTTTCGCACGACGGTCGCAAGGTTGCTAACACCGCCGGATCCGAGCAAGACGATGAGGTTCGCGCGTGGTCAGAAGCTGTGCGCGACTTCCGCATTCACGTTCAGCTGGTCACGGTAGGGTTCATCCTCCCTGCACAAGAGGTCCTCACCTTCGAACATCGGTGGGATAAAGATTTCATTCAACAATTGTGCGTTGAGTCGCCGTTCGTGTCGTCTTCACAAGCGCTTCTGTGGACAATTGGCCTGCTCCACGGCTTCAACGGTGACTACGCATCGGCTGTTTCTATGCTTATTCCAGTCTTGGAGAACTCGGTTCGGTTGATCTTAAAGGCTAGTGGTGTCAACACGGTTCTCGTCGCCGCAGACGGCGTCGAATCGGAGAAGGGTCTCGGCGCGTTACTAGCGACGAGCGCAGCGGACGACTTGTTAGGCCGCGACCTCGTCTTCGTCCTCCGCGCGCTTCTAACCGAGCGGGCAGGTCCCAACCTGAGAAACAACGCCTTGCACGGGCTTCTCAGCGACCAGCAGTCATGGAGCTACGGCGCCGTCTATATCTGGTGGATCTGTTCAAAATTGGTAGTTCTCCCTGTATGGAATGCCTGTCGCGGAAGACGAAGCAGCAGCACCATGTCGAGCGACGACGATGCGCACGAGACGAAGGCGCGCTAGGGGAGGCTCGCGTGGATCCTGCACACCAGCGCGGCACCCCGCCAGTGCAGGCGTGTGACACTCACAAATATCGAAATAACAGCACTCGCAGAAGAATTCGCTACGGCCTACGCAGCTCGCGTCGGTAACCAAGTAGACCAAGGTCGCAGTCGCAATTCGATGCGCGCGCATTGACAGCCGCAATAGCATGCGTCGTGTTGAGCAGCATATCCGCGGCAAGCAGCGTTTTGCGGCAACTCGCGGTCATTCGAACGAACTCGCAACTGGCACAGGCAGGTTGACCTGAGACCTTGGGCGCCTTCAATATCTCCAGATCATGACATAGCCGCGCGGGCATCATAAGCTCGCAGCGTGCTCGACTGGGACCACAACGCCTACTACCAGCGCCTGCTGTTGAAGCAGCTGCCGCCGCGATGCCGGCGGGTCCTGGACGTCGGCTGCGGAGCCGGCGGATTCGCCGTCCAGCTCGCCCAGCGCAGTGACCATGTCGACGCGGTCGACCGCTCGGCGGTGATGATCGCCGAAGCGCGGCGCCGAGTCCCGACGAACGTGAACTGCGTCCAGGCCGACGTACTGACCGACGCGCTGCCGGCAACCGACTACGACGCGATCGTGTCGATCAGCGCACTGCACCACATGCCGCTCGACACCGTGCTGCCGAAACTGGCAAGCGCCCTTCGGCCCGGCGGGGTCCTGGCGGCGATCGCGCTACCCAGGACAGACCTGCGGCGTGAGTGGCCACACGAGCTCGGCGCCGCGCTCGCACATCGCGCGCTCGGTGTCCGGTTCCGCGCAGAGCGGCTGCTGGGAACCGGCACCGGGTTCGCGAAGACGCCGGACCACGACGTGATGCCGGTGGTTCTGGATCCACCGCTGACGACGCGCGAAGTCGCCGCGCAAGCCGCGACTCTGCTTCCGGGCGCCCACGTGCGGCGTCTGCTCTTCTGGCGCTACCTACTCGTCTGGCAGAAGCCTGCCGCGTAGCCACGCCGAAAAGGCGTTGACGGCATCTCGACGGCGTGCCATTCTGTCCGACTGCCCTGTTTCCGACCCACACCACAAATCATGACTCTCACGAACGACGAAATAACCGAACTCGCAACCGAATTCGCTGCCGACGACCACACGGGTCGCCGGCCGATCACCGATGTCGCGGCATGGCTGGACGACCTGCACCCGATGTCGCGTCAGGCCCTGCACGCACTCGGAGAGTTGCTGGCCGGAGTCTCCGACCACGACAGGGCCGAGACCGCTGATCGGTTCACCGCCCGTGCGCTCGGAGTGACCGACTGCGGTCAGCTGATCGATGAAACCCGCGATCTGAATCCGGTGGCCCGGTTGACCACGGCGCTGGCGCTCGGTGAATGGATCGGCGAACACACGCAGGTCTGTCTGGTCGGCCCCGGCGAGTACGCGCATCCCCCGATGTGGACGCAAACCGAGATCGGCGGACGGCAGTACCGCCACCCGCTGAGCTTGCGCGTGCACTTCCCCGCGGGGTCCCTGTTGCCCGAGGCCGGATGCGTCATCAAGATCGAAACCCGCGAGTCGTTCAACCACTCGGCCGAGGTCAGTGTCTACGTGGCGCCCGAACATCAGGCCGAGGCCCGCGTGCTGCTCGACAGGCTCGCAGAGCGTGCCAACGCGCTCAACCCGTACCGGGGCCGGGCGCTGCGCGCCACCAACGCTCACGGTTTGCAGCTCACGGTGATCGAGCTGCCGCCGGCCGTCAGCCGATCGAATGTGATTGTGCCCCAATCAGTGTGGACCGAAGTCGACCTCGGTATCGCAGCGGTGCGCGATCGTCACGGCCTGCTGAATGCCCACGGCCTGGGTGCCCGCCGCGGCGTGCTGTTGTGCGGTCCGCCCGGCACCGGCAAGTCCGCGGTGAGCGCGGTCGCAGCCAGTGAGGTGGTCGGCGACTTCACCGTGATCTATGTCGAGGCCCGCGCCGGAGCGGACCTGCTGACGGTGGTCGTCGAGGAGGCCCAACGCCTGGGCGGCCCGGTGTTGCTGGTTCTCGAGGACGTCGATCTGTGGTGCCGGGATCGCTCCGTCGGCGGCGGCGGGCTGTCAGAGCTGCTGCAGGCCATGGATATCGCCCCCGACGCCCGCATCTTGACGCTGGCATCCACCAACGACGTCGCGACGCTGGACAAGGCGGCGATCCGCACCGGCCGGTTCGATTCGGTCGTCGAGGTCGGTTATCCCGACCGCGTCGGCGCGGCCCGCATCCTGTCGGTGTTGCTCAGCGACCTGCCCGGCGGCGCCGATGTGAACACGGCGGCGGTGGCCGCGGCCCTGCCCGAGCGCACCAGCGGCAGCGACATCCGCGAGATCGTCCGCCGTGCCCTGCTCGCCGGCAATGGCGAAGCGATCAGTACGGCGGCGCTGCTCGCCGAACTGGGCACCGGCCGCTACCGCGCCGAGCCGCCGGAAGGCATGTACCTGTAGAGCGGCGGGACCAACACACCCGGGCTCAGGTGCGGTCGCCGGAAGACGTGAGCCTGTCAAGCACGTCCAGCGCCTCGCGGCACCAGTCCACCCAGGCCTGCTCGGTACGCAACCCCGCCTTCAACACGAGGTGGCGGAGGACGTCGGCGTCGGCGACCGGGGCCGCGAAATCGCGGGCATCGATCTCGCGGTAGTTGGCCAACATCGCTTCGTGCGCGGCGAGGTGATGCGCGACCACGGCGCGCACGGACCCGGTCTCGCCGAGCGCCGCGGCGGCGCGCACCCGCACGGCGATGGACATCCGCTCCGGCGCGGGATCATCGATGCCACAGAGCCATTCACCCAACGCCGCCCGGCCGGCCGGTGTAATGCTGAAGCGCTTCGGCTGGCCCCGCTCGGGGCGATCAGGCGTCGAGGCCTCAGCCAGCCCGGAGGTCTTGAGCTTGTCGAGTTCCCGGTAGATCTGCTGGTGTGTTGCCGGCCAGAAGTAGCCGAATGCCCGATCGAACCGGCGAGTGAGCTCGATACCGGTCGATGCCCGCTCCGTGAGGGCGGTCAGGATGGCGAATTGCAACGACATGGCGTGATCGTAAGTCCCGTGCGGTTTTCGTCGGTGGAGCGCAGCGGCAGCAGTCCTGTCAGGCCCGTTATCCAATCTGTTGCATAAAAGCGCGACGGCAGCCAGAACTGATGATCGACGCTACCCAATACGACCAACTGCCAACATGTTCGAAACCACGCAGCTACACGTCAGCGGCCGCCGAATCCTGATTATGCCACTAGTTGCATAATCACTCCGGCGCCACTAGAGTCCCGTTCAAACACGGTCTCCGATTCGAAGGGCTATCACCACCATGGGTCTGCCTCCCGTCCTCGCACAGCGCCTGTCCCTGCCGGTGGTCGCATCGCCGTTGTTCCTCTGCTCCGGTCCCGACCTGGTGAAGGCGGAGTGCCAGGCCGGCGTCATCGGCTCGTTCCCCGCGCTCAACGCCCGGCCGTCCAGCCTGCTCGACGATTGGCTGGATGAGATCCAGGAGTCGAACGCCGCCTACGCCCTCGCCAATCCCGACGCCATCGTCGCGCCGTTCGCCGTCAACCAGATCGTGCACCGCTCCAACGACCGTCTCGAACACGACATGAGCGTCATCGTCGAGCACAAGGTCCCGATCGTGATCACCTCGCTCGGCGCTCGACCCGAGATCAACGATGCCGTGCACTCCTACGGCGGCATCGTCCTGCACGACATCATCAACAATGAGTTCGCGCACAAGGCCATCGACAAGGGCGCCGACGGCATCATCGCCGTCGCAGCCGGCGCCGGCGGCCATGCCGGCACCCAGTCCCCGTTCGCGCTGGTCCGTGAGATCCGCGAGTGGTTCGACGGTCCGCTGCTGCTGTCCGGCGCCATCGCCCACGGCCGGTCCATCCTTGCCGCGCTCGCCGCGGGAGCCGACTTCGCCTACGTCGGTTCGGCATTCCTCTCCACCGACGAAGCCAACGCGGTGCCCGAGTACAAGCAGATGATCGTCGACTCCACCGCGTCCCAGATCGTGTACAGCAACCTGTTCACCGGCGTGCACGGCAACTACCTGCGCGGCAGCATCGTCGCCCAGGGCCTCGACCCGGACAACCTGCCCGAATCCGATGCCTCGGCAATGAATTTCGGCTCGGGTGGGAACACGGACGCAAAGGCGTGGAAGGACATCTGGGGCGCCGGTCAGGGCGTGGGCAGCATCAAGGAACGACTCACCGTCGCGCAACTGGTCGAGACCTTGAAGACGCAGTACGTCGAGGCTCGACAGGACCTGCTGAGCCGAGTGCTCGACGACGAGGTTCTCGAGCCGGTGCACTAGCCCGCCTGATACACCACCGCACCGTCGTACACGGTCGCAGCCACCAGCGAGGCGTCCAGCGCAGCCACGACGTCTCGCGGTGGCGCTGCCAGCAGGCACACGTCCGCCGGCAGGCCCACCGCCAGCTCCCGCGGCACATCCGGCTGCTCAGGTGCGCCGAGAAACATACCCAATGCCGTTGCGGCGTCGATCCTTTCATCCGCTCCCAGCACGCTGCCGGCGGGCGTCGTGCGGTGCACCGCGGCGCGCATCGCCGCCCACGGATCGGCGTCCCCGAACGGCATATCGGTCGACAGCGCGACGGGTATCTGCGCACCACACAGCGACGCCACCCGCCACAGCTGACCATGCTCGTCAGCGGGCACGTCGGTGAGGTACTGCGCGCCGCGCTCGGCGACGAAATTCGGCTGGGTCACCACCAGCACGCCGAGGTCCCGCAGGTCGGCCAGGCAGTCGTCGGGAATGACGGCGCCGTGCTCGATGCGATCCCCCGCAAGCGACCCCGCCTGCCGCAGCGCGGCGATCGCGACGACCAGCTGCATGGCCGTAACACAGTGCAGCGCAACGATTCCGCCCTGCCTGTGCCGGGTGCCGATCCAATCGGCCAGCGCATCGAGGTCCAGATCGTCGTCGTGCAGGATGCGCTTGGCCGGCGCCAGGACTTCGACGCGCTGGCGCAGTTCGCCATGCCGGCGCGCCTCGGCGAAGTCCATCACATCCTCGGCAGTCAGGTCGGGGGTCGCGTCGGTGACACCGGTGACACCGAACGCCGAGAGGCGCCAACTGATCTCGCCGAGCCCGGCGTCGCTGCGCTGCAATGCATGCGTCCAGCCGGGGTCCGCGCTGCGCAGCCGGCCGTCGGGATGGCCGGGCAGGCCGACGGCCGCCAACCCCGCGGAGTTCAGTGTCCACAGGACCCCGCTGCGATGCTGGACGCGCACCGGTACATTCGGGGAAACCTCGTCGAGCACTGTGCGATCCAGCGGTCCCGCGACGGCCTCGTGGTAGCCGACGGCCCGAATCCAGCCGTCCACGCCGATGGCGGCCTGCGCCAGGACCGCACGCAGCGCGTCGCGGCTGCGCACCTCCCCCGGACCGACCCGCACCGACGTCAACGCCGCTGCCGCCGAACGCAAGTGGACGTGATGGTCGTGTAGTCCCGGGATCACGGTGCCACCGGCCGCGTCGAGAACGTCCTCCCCAGCGACCGGCTCGAGGTTGTCGGCAATGGCCTCGATGCGCCGGCCCAGCCGAATATCGACGGCCCGACCGTCGAGCAGCGTGGCTCGTTGAATCAGCATGTCCCGGAATCCCTTTCACGCACGATGTCCCGCACCCGCGCGTTGTCGGCACCCAACTCGCCGGCCCGCGACGACAGCACGGGCGCCACCGGGCCGGCTACCGGACCAACGCTGCCCCCGGCCGTGAGCGGTAACGCGGCGTATTCGGCCGCCACGGCTGCCAGGGCGACTTCGACGACCTCACCACCACCGCGGTGCAGCGATGCCGCCAGCGCAAGCGCGGCGTGCATCCCGGTCAGCGGATCGGCGATCGCGTCACCGCAGAACACCGGTCCGCTGCCCGCCGGGTCGGAGCCGACCAGGCCACCGGAAACCGCGGCATCATCACCGAACCCGACCCAGTGGGCGTGGGCCCCCGCGGTGCCGTGCCCGGTGATCCGCAGCCACACCCGGCCGTCGCGCGCCGGAACATCGTCCGGCCCCAGGCCCCGGTTGACGAGAGCATCCGGGCGTGACGACTCGATCACCACGTCGGCCACCGACAACAACTGCCGCAGCTCGTCGGGCTGGCCGAAATCGACAGCGTAACAGAGCTTTCCGGCGTTCATCCAGTCGAAGAACCGTGGTTCCCCCTGGCGGGTGCCGTCCGGCCGCGACGGGCTCTCCACTTTGATCACCGTCGCTCCGGCCCGGGCCAGCAGCTGTCCGCACAGCGGGCCGGCCCACATCGATGACAGGTCGACCACCAACAGCCCGGCGTAGTCCCAGAACGGTTTTGGGTTGCCGTGCCGACGGACCACAGGTGCGGCAGCAGCGGTCTCCCCCAGCACCCCGACGGGAAGACCGAGCAGACGCGCACGCTCCGCGACATCGGCGACCTGGCGGCGACCGGCCCACTCGGTGATCGCCGACCACAGGTGATCGACCGGCACTTCGGATTCGAGCAGCGCCGGTACCGCGGCGACGTCATCGGTCCGTGCCAGCGTGAGGGCGAACCAGCCGTCCCGCCCGGCGATCAGCCGCGTGGCGCCCCCGGCGCTGGTCCGGCCTTGCCGGTGCAGCCCCGACAGCGCGGCGCGCCCCGCGAGGAGCTCCGCTGCGTCGACGTCGATGCCGAGGTGGCCGGTCAGCTCGGATGCGGCTGCCCGTGCCCGAGTCAACACCGCGGCGCGACTGACGTCCGGTGGTCCGTCCGGCATGCCCGTCAGCGCGGCCAGCCCACTGACCGACCAGTCCCGCGCCACCTCATCACTCACGCGCAGACCGCATCGACCAAGCCCCAGTCCTGCGCCGTCGCCGCGCCAAGCGTCGCCCCGGACAGCACCAAATACGCTGTGCGCCAGCGACCGATCCGTCGCGTGATGCTCACCGTGCCACCGGCTCCGGGGATCAGGCCCAGCGCCAGCTCCGGCAGGCCGAGCGTGGCATCGGGGTGACAGGTCACCTGCCCGCAGAACGCGGCCATCTCCAGCCCGCTGCCCAATACCTGGCCGTGGACGACGGCCCGGCACGCCGCACCCAATCGCGCGGTGATCTCGTCGAGCACCAGGGCCGGGCTGAAGCGCGTGCGGGCCAGGTGCGCCGACGCCGGATCGTCGAACGTCCCGAATTCGGCGAGGTCCCCGCCGCTGCAGAAGGACGGACCGTTGCCGGTGAGCACCAGACCCGTCACCGAGGTGTCCAGACGAGCGACCTCCAGCGCCTCCAGCAGTGCCGCCCGCGCGTCGGTGGAAAAAGCATTGTGGCGCTGGGGGCGGTTGAACGCGACGTGCAGAGTGTCACCATCCCGGTGTGACACCACCGGATCCGGGAGCAGCGGAACCGTTTTCGGTCCACGTTCGGCCAGCCAGCGCGCGAACTCCCGACCGGACTGCAGCGTCGAATACGCGAGCGATTCGGTGATCACCCCGGCGAACGTCGGCGCCGCGGGGTCGAACGCGCGCAGCACGTCGTCGCACACCGCAGCGGTCTGCTGCCACGTGGCGACGCGTTCGGCGATCTGCGCCAGCGCCGCGTCCACATCGGGCACCTGCACGGTCCTGCGGTCCGCACACGGGTGGTCGACCAGCGTGAAAGTCGCTTGCTGCAGCCAGAACTCGGCGTCATCACCGGCCGGGTCGCCAACCCCGATCACCAGACCGGCGGCAGCCGGGTCAGCGGCGAGATCGACGACCCTCAGTTCGTCAGGCAATGGACACCCGGTCCTCGGCCTCACGGTGAGCCAGCGGCACGTTCTCGCCTCCTGCGGATGTGGACATCCGGATCATGCCACTTCCGCCGCGGATTGAGGTCTAGTCGAGCTGGACCCGCACCGTGACCCGGCCCTTGTCGTCACGCGTCGCGATCGCATGCCCAGAACGGTCGGCGCCGCGAAAGTTGAGCAGAGTGATGGGGGCGCCCTCGCCGAGGAAGTTGCGCCACCAGCTCTTGGAATCCGGTGCCATCACGCTGATGATGACGTCGTCGCCGGACAGCCGGTAATTGACAGGGGTCTGGAAGCTGCGCCCCGATTTGCGACCCGTGTAGCGGATCTCGACCAGGCTGCGGCCGACGATGTCGCCGAGGACGGGCACAGTCGTCAGACCGACCGCGGCCTTATTGATCGCGCGGGTGACCGGGTTGTCGAAAAAGGTGCTGGACATGATCGCCAGGCTAGCGCGGGTGGCGCGAGTCGGCCGGTCTTGATCACGCGCACTCGCGACAGACGTGTCCCTGCGATCGGTCAGCCGCCAGCTCGCTGACTTCCCGGACGTGAATGCAACGGATGCAAATGAATTCATTGACCTGCTGCGGCGTACGAGCCAGCTGCTGCGGGCTGTCGTAATCGATCGTCACGTGGTCTGACCTTTCCAAGACGACACCGCACATGCGGCGCGTCCGCACCGAATGCCCGTTCGGCGTTCGGACTAAACCAATCTTCCAACCATCCGCGCGCGGCAGGCCTCCGAATCACTGGGTAAAGCAGGGCATTTTTGGGAAATGTCCTAGGCAGTCGAGCTGAAGCCGTTACCGAGGAGAGTCTGTGACAGACGTGAAGCAATCCGCGCCTTCATTGCGCGTGCTGGTTACCGGGGCCACCGGTTACATCGGCGGTCGTTTGGTGCCACGCGTCATCGAAGCCGGCCACCGAGTGCGCGTGATGGCGCGGAACCCGGACAAGATCAGTGACGTGCCCTGGGCGGCTGATGTGGAGGTGGTGCAGGGTGACCTCACCGATGCGGCCACGCTCGGCGACGCCTGCCGAGACATCGACGTCGTCTACTACCTCGTGCACTCGATGGGCAACCCTGGCGAGTTCACCGAGGCCGAACGCCGGAGCGCAGAGAATCTCGCGTCCGCCGCGCGCACCGCCAACGTCAAGCGCATCGTCTACCTGGGCGGCCTACACACCGAATCCGACCGGCTGTCGACGCACCTGCGGTCGCGCAGCCAGGTCGGAGAGATTTTGATCGATTCCGGCGTCCCGACCGTCGTGCTGCAGGCCGGCGTCGTCATCGGTTCCGGTTCGGCGTCCTTCGAGATGATCCGCCACCTGACCAACCGGCTGCCCGTGATGACGACGCCGCGCTGGGTCAACAACCGCATCCAGCCCATCGCGATACGCGACGTCCTCTACTACCTGCTGGCCGCCGCCACGGCCGAGGTGCCGCGTTCACGCACCTATGACATCGGTGGATCCGACGTCCTGCGCTACGGAGAGATGATGCAGATCTATGCCAATGTCGCGGGGCTGGCCAGGCGCAGGATCGTGGTCCTGCCCGTCCTCACGCCCAAACTCGCCGGATTGTGGATCGGGCTGGTAACTCCAGTTCCACCTCGCATCGGCCGCGCCCTGATCGAGTCCCTGAGCACCGACTCTGTGGTGACCGAGCACGACATCGATGAGGTGATTCCGCCGCCGCCCGGGGGCACCACGGGATACCGCGACGCCGTCAGGTTGGCGCTGCGCCGCATCGAAGACGGCGAGGTAGAAACCACCTGGGCCAACGCGTCACCGACCGGCGCCCCCGCCGACCCGCTGCCGTCGGATCCCAGCTGGACCGGCGACGCCATCTATACAGACGATCGCAGCATCGACTGCGACGCGGTCATCGAGCAGGTGTGGCGCGTCGTCGAGGGTATCGGCGGCGAACGCGGCTGGTACTCGTTTCCGCTCGCCTGGACGGTCCGCGGTTGGCTGGACGTACTGACCGGCGGTGTCGGCCTGGCACGCGGCCGGCGCAACCCGAACACCCTCTATACCGGCGACGCCCTCGACTTCTGGCGCGTGGAACGCATCGAACGGCCGCATCTGCTGCGGCTGCGTGCCGAGATGCGCGCCCCGGGCCGAGCGTGGCTGCAATGGGAACTCCAATCCCGCGACGATGGCACCACCCGACTCCATCAGCGGGCCATCTTCTTTCCCAAAGGTCTTGCCGGACGGCTGTATTGGTATGCGCTGATGCCGTTTCACGGGATCATTTTCACGGGCATGATCAAGAACATCGGCGCCGAAGCGGCAAAGGAGGGAACTATCGCCGCCCAGTGACCGTCACTACGTCCGGCGGCGCCGGTTGATCCACCAGATGTGCGTCGACAGTGCGGTCGCGAAAGCACACCAGGCGGGATAGGCGGCCAGGGGCGCCGCACGTAGTTGTCGTACCTCGAGGGCGCGTCGCGTCAGGTCGGCGCTGCTGACAGTCAGCGCGGCAGCGGTCAGTGCCGCAGCACCGAGCCGGTGACGATTGAAGAAGACCCACGACCAGCTGGCGTTGAGCCCCAGATTGATCGCGAGTGCCGTACCGAAGCGACGGGCGGCGCGGACTTCGCCTGCGTCGACTAGGCGGTCGACCGTATCGGCGGACACGACAGCGATGTCCGCATACAGCAGCGGCCAGACGATGGGGAACACCTGCCGGGGCGGCTGATAGTTCGGCTTGCGCAGACGCGCGTACCACGGTGAGGCAACTGCTGGGCCCGTTGCCGTCCCTCCCACAATGGCAGTGGCAGCTACAGCGGCGGCCGTGGCGCCGATCGTTTTCAGCTTCATGGTGCGGTACTCCTGTGGTGAATTGGGGACGTGGTCGATCGGGCGGGCTGCAAAGCGGTCACGTTTCAACGGGAATCGCGATCTCGTTGCGACGTCGGCACGGCAGCGTCCATGGCGGGTCGTAGAACCAGGCCGACGGGTCGCCGATGGCGGTGAATCCATAGTCGCGGAGCGTGTCGCGCAGGTCAGCGGTGCGCCGGGCAATGCTGTCCGCGCCACGATCACCGCTGAAGCGCAGTACCGCAACGGTTTCCGCCGGAATCTGAACCAGCTCGACGCGCGCGTCCTCAGGTACGGGCAACGCCTCCAGCGTCGATCCCGCCGGCATGAAGAACCGGACAACCCAACCCCGGTCATGGCTGCCCTGCTGCCCGACCGGCGCCGTCATCGCGATTCGATCGCCCTGCCGGTTGCCCCCGAAAATGTAGGCGGCCAAGCTCCGGAATCCCTCGCCACGTGCGTCTTCCTCATCTCCGTGCACCGTGATCTGAGCGGCGATTCGTCGTCCGTACCTGCGAATCTGCACTGCGCCGGCCAACGGCTCCGCATCGTACGGCGGCTCCTCGACGCCGCCGCGGATCCCGACCGTCGACGTGACCGGTACCAACAACTGCGTCGTGAACGTTCGCATCTGGCTCAGCACATCGCACGCCTTCCCGTTTCGACTACTCCGTCGAACGTGATTCGGAGCCGACGCGCCCGCGGATGGCCTGAACCTCAGTGGTTCGCATCGCGAAAGCGGAGCTGTCGCCGATGAGTGGACAGTTGTCGGCAGCTGTACACCCTCTCCCGTACGGTGTGTCTGTGAGTTTCGCGATTGACAGGTCAGTAGAGATCGACGCACCGGCCGAGGTGGTCTGGCAGGTGCTCACCGACGGGGCCAGCTACGGCGAGTGGAATCCGTTCTGCATCGAGTGCTCGTCGACGTTCGAGCCCGGTAGCCCGATCGACATGAAGGTGGTGCTGATCGGCCCGCCCAAGAAGCAGCGCGAATACATCAACACCTTCACCCCGGGCGTCGAGTTCAGCTACAACATGAAGCCCGCCCCGCTGGGACTGCTGCGCAGCGAGCGCTCGCACCGGCTGACCCCGCTGCCCGACGGTCGCACCCGCTACGACTCGCACTTCCAGCTGTTCGGCCCGGTGTCCCCGATCGTCGCCGGCCTGCTGGGCCGCGCCCTGAAAAAGGGCTTCGGTGGCATGACCGACGGCGTCAAGAAGCGCGCCGAGTCCCTCCGGTAGGCGAGCGCCGCGCCGACGGAGCGGCGCGGCCGAGACGCGGCCCTCGACCGATGAATTTCGCCGTCGGGTGCAGTCTGATCTACATGGGCAGACTCATCTATGGCTTCAACGTGTCGGTGGACGGATACATCGCCGACGCACAGGGCAGCATCGACTGGTCCGAACCGAGCGACGAACTGCATCAGTACTGGAACGACTTCGAGCGGGAAACGGCCCTGTCGTTCTACGGCCGGCGGCTCTACGAGCTGATGGCCGCGTACTGGCCGACCGCCGACCAGGAACCGGATGCCACCCCGCTGATCGTGGACTTCGCCCGCATCTGGCGGAACATGCCGAAGGTCGTGTTCTCGCGCACGCTGGATTCCGTCGACTGGAACTCCCGCCTGGAACGCGCCGACCCGGTTGCGGTGGTGTCGAAGCTCAAAGCCGAGACCGACGGCAATCTGGAGATAGCCGGCGCGACACTGGCCGCGCCCGTCGTGCAGGCCGGGCTGGTGGACGAGTACCGGATCGTGCTCGTGCCCATCGCAGTCGGCGGCGGCACCCCGTTCTTCCCGACGCTGCCGTCATGGATCTCGTTGCGACTGTTGGAGAACCGCACGTTTCCCTGCGGCACCGTCCTGCTGCGGTACGAGGCGCAGCGCGACTGAGGGCGGCCCGGCTAACGCGCTGACGCGACGATGATGTCCACGGCCTCGGCCACGCTGTCGGTGCAGTGGATCAGGTCAAGGTCGGATTCGGAAATCTTTCCTTCGGCCAGCATCGTGTTGCGGATCCATCCGATGAGGCCCGACCAGTAGTCGACGCCCAGCATGATGATCGGAAACGCGGTGACCTTGCGGGTCTGTACCAGGGTCAGGGCTTCGAACAGCTCGTCGAGGGTGCCGAATCCGCCGGGCAGGCACACGAACGCCTGCGCGTATTTGACGAACATGGTCTTGCGCACGAAGAAGTAGCGGAAGTTGATCCCGAGATCGACCCAGTGGTTGAGGCGCTGTTCGAACGGCAGCTCGATGCCCAGACCGACCGAATAGCCGCCGGACTCGCTGGCCCCACGGTTGACCGCCTCCATCGCGCCCGGACCGCCTCCGGTGATCACGGCGTAGCCCGCGTGTACCAGCGCGGCGCCCAACTCCTCACCCAACCGGTATTCGAGCGAATGTGGTTCCGTGCGGGCGGAGCCGAAAACCGTTACTGCCCTGGGCATTTCCGACAGGGCATCGAAACCGTCGACGAACTCGCCCTGGATCCGCAGCACGCGCCAGGGGTCCGTGTGTAGCCACTGGGTGTCACGGTGACTATCCAGCAGGCGCTGATCAGCGGTGGTGGCAGCGCATCGGTCGCGACGAAGTTGCACCGGGCCGCTGATCTGGAGGTCGCCGTCGTCGTCCAGGTTGTCGTTCTCGTTCACGTCGGCCAGCGTATGGGAAGCCGGTGCTCACCTGAGTTTCAGCTGGCCGCCGCACCGGTGCGGATCAACTTGGCGAGATCCTCACGGTCGGAGATGTCGAGCTTGATGCAGGCCCGATACAGGTGGCCCTCGACCGTGCGGACCGATACCGTCAGCCGGTCGGCGATCTCGCGATTGCTCAGCCCGGCGGCAACCAGGTTGGCAATCTCACGTTCGCGCACCGTCAACGGCAAGGGGTGCGCCGCCAATTCCAGTGCGGGAGTGCGCACTCCCCCGCACTGCGCGGCCAACCGGTTGGCGACGGCGGCGGCCTCGGCGCTGCGTCGCCGGTCGTCCGCCGCCGCGAATGTCGCCGATGCCTGCGCGGCTGCGTCGAGAGCGGACAGCAGCGCGCCGAGCTGCTCGAATTGCTCTGCGGCAGTGAATAATCCGGCACCGTCGCGCTCGCTGACGGCCCGGGCATGTGCCGTGATCACCGCCGCCATGCGGCCGCCGACTCCGGACGCGACCTCGATCAGCCGGTCCGCGGCGCTGTAGTCCCCGAATCGCACTGCGTCATGCAACGCCAGCATGGTCACCGCACACTGGCCGGAACTGTCGGCCAACCGGGCCGCATCCAATGCCAGTTCGATTGCGGCGCTGACGTTTCCCTCTGCCGCCGCGAGCCACGATTCGGCGATCCTGAGCTGTGGGCCGAACACCGCGACGTGCCGGCCGGAGCGGACTTTCAGCTCGGCGACCATCTTGGCCCCAGGCTGCACGTGGCCCAATGCGCAGTACGACTGCGCCAGCAGCAGCCGGGCCGGGAAGCTCCATGAAGCCGCCGACTCTGCCGTCAGTGCCGCCACCGTCTGCTCCATCCGCGACACCGTCTCGACGAAATCGCCGCGGGCCAAACCGATGGTGCCGACCAACACGTTGGCCATCCCCCACGCCAGATACTGGCCCGACGAGGTGATCTGCATCATGACGGCGGATCGGCTGCTCGCCGCGTCGAATTCGCCGGCGAGCACCAACGCCCGCACCTCCCCGAACGCGGTGAGATAACGGAGCAACCCGTCCGCCTTCGCGCTGGCCATGCGGCCCCGGCGCGCCAATACCGCCACCTCTTCGCTGCGTCCCATCAGTGCCAGTGCGAGCGCACCACCGAAGGCCGCCCACTGCAACGCGACCGGATGCGCGATGGGCTCGGCCAGCACTCGATCGGCCATCGCCACGGCCTCGGTCAGCCGGTTCTCGAAAGCCAGTGTTGCCGACGCCGTGCCGTCGATGATCGGTACCAGCTCGGGGCTCGTGATGCGCTCGCGGAGCAGGGCGAGCACTTCATCGGAGCCCTCGGCGTCACCCATTGCCCAGTGCAGGTTGGCGATGCGGGCCCATCCCCACCGCAGCAACTCAAGTTCGGTCATCTGCTCGGGGTCGAACGAGCTGAGCGTCTCCTCGGCCTCGGTCGCCTTGCCCTGCCACAGCAGCGAACGCGCCAGCAGTTCGCCGGCCTCGAGACCACCGCCCCGGTTGGTCGCCGCGCGCGCCAGCCGCTCACCCAACGTCACGTTCGTGAGGGCGATCGCCTCTCTCGCCGCCGTGACGAGCAGGTCCAGATCGGGGACCTCGTCGCTGTCCAGCGTCAGCTCCGCCAGCCGGATACGGTGCGCCGAACTGTTCAGCGGCCGGTCCCGCATCGCGCGAACGAGCTCGCCGCGAAGTCGGCGGGCCGCGGCCATCCCCAGCCGGCGACGGATCACCTCACCGAACAACGGGTGGGTGAAGCGCACGTCGATGCCACCCGGTTCCTCACCGACGCGCACCAGACCGCGGCTTTCCGCCTCTTCGACCACCTCCGCACCGACGATGGCGGTCAGGGTGTCCAGGTCGAGGGGTTCGCAGAAGGTCAGCAACCGCAGTGCGTGCAGCACCTGGTCGGGCAACTGGTCGACCCTGGAGTCCAGCAAGGACGCCAGCTCCGAGGTGACCGCGGCGCGGCCCCGCAGCTGCCACACGCCCCGCACCTGCCGCAGAGTCCCGGCCTCGATGGCGCCTTCCACCAGGTGGCGGACGAACAGTGCATTGCCGCCCGAGGCCTGCCACATCAGCTCGGCAGACAGACCCTCCACCTGTCCGCCCAATGCCTCTTCGATGAGGCCGACACACTGCTGCTGGCTGAACGGCATCAGATGCAACCGCTGCAGATACCGGTCCTTCCACAGCGACGTGATCGCGTCGGGGACCGGCGCGCCGGCCCGGACCGTGGCCACGATGCGCACCGAACCGTCCAACGCCAGCTGGTGCAGCAGCGTCGCCGACAGCTGGTCCAACAGATGTGCGTCGTCGACGCCGATCACCGAATGACCTTCGGCCAGAATCGTTTCGCGCGCCGCGGACAGGAATGCCACCGGGTCACGCGAGGTGGCGCTGCGTACGAGATGGGCGAACACGCCGAGCGGGATGCCCCGCGCCGACTCGGTTGCCGCAACCCAGTGCGCGCGCACCGGCAGCGACTGGGTGACCAGCCGGGCGAGCGTCGTTTTGCCTACGCCCGCATCACCGACCAGGACGATGCCGCAATCGCCGGATTCCCCGAGCAATGCTCCGCGAATCACCGAGAATTCACTGTCGCGGTGAACGACCGGCCAGTTCTGGGCCACGGCGCACAATTCTACCGGCCGATTTTCGCTGTTGAAGGCGTTATGACCGGGAAAGATCGGTCCGCTTTTCGGGCCGGCAGCTAACGACCGGCCCGAAATACGGACGTTACATCTTGTCATGCAGATCGGACACCATGTCGAATAGCGTCTTGTTGTTGTGGGTCCTGGTAAGGACTTTCGCCAATGTCGTAATTTGGTCGAAGACCGAGCGAGTGGTGTTCTGCTTTTCGTCGAGCGGCTCGGTGTCCGGGGCCAGCAGGTCGACCACCCGGTAGTCCGCGCCGTCGGGGCCGATCAGTGGCGAGCCGTCGGTGTTGGTGCCGTTCAACATGTTCATGATGTCCTGCGGCTGAGCCATCGTGATCACTCCTGTCGCTCGGGCAGCTACCGGCCCTGCGTCGGCCGCAGTTCCGATGCCACAAGCGGCGGCAAAATCGTTGGGCGACAAGCCGTCTGCGACGTTCATGTCGCAATTGCCGAACGGGTTGCAGCCCATCGGCAGGCCTTGATTCGCGCCATATGCCCCGTCTGTGTACTGATGCGCGATCTGGCCGGGCAGCAGTGGGTTGGAGCCGTACGACGCAGCGATCACCCGAAGTCCTTTGGGCCGCGATACCCACATGGTGTTGAAGTCGCCCTGGTTGGCATAACCGATGATGCGCGCCGGATTGCCGGCGTATTCGGCGAGGTTGTCGTACAGGGCGTTGATCCAGGCGGATCCGTCGCCGCCAGGGTTCCCGCCGCTTTCGACGTCCAGCATCAGGACGACCCTGGGGTGCAGTCCCCCGTTGGCGTCGATCATCTGCCGCACCGTGTTGGCATTGTCCTGCCAGTTCGGGCGCACGTAGGTGTAGACGATGCCGCAATCCAGCCGGCCGGTGTCCAGCGCATTGCGCATCCACGCATAGTTCTGCGCGAAGTTGGAATCCCGATGCGTGCCGTCGCATACGCGGATGGACAGAATCTTGTACGGGTAGGAATCACTGACCGGCACCTGGAATTCGGACACGTCGGCGAAGAAGCTGTCCACATGAGCCTGAGTCGGGGGTGTGCCGTCCTCGACGATCGGGCCGGCCACGTACCAGTGGTCGTTCCAGTAATTGCTGTCGGACGGGAGTGCCTTGGGCGTGGTGCAGCACCCCCAGGAGCCCGACGATTCCATCGCGACGCCGTCGACGACACAGTTCATGTGCGAGTGGGGACCGCCGTCGCCTTCATGGTGCAGGTTGATCACCACCGGCGCGTCGCCGGGCACGTCGCTCAACGATGCGACGTGCATCAGATCGAATGGTCCGACGTGTTGCTCGCCGAACGGCAGGTACCGATACGACTCGGTGGACAGACCTTGCCTGCCCCAGACCATCTGGTCGCCGTTGAACACCGCCGAGAGTACGTCGGTCACCAGGCCCGAACAGTCACAACCCACGCCGAGATCGTTCGGATCCCAGGTGCCGCCGTAGACGTAGTCGTCGCCGAGCCGGTCGAAGAATATGCGTTTGGCGAACTCCACGTCGCCTCGAGTGACGGTCATCAGTCCCTCCTTTGATGAAGTGATGGGAACCCAGTGTCGCGACGAGAGATGCAGGGCCGCACCAGTAGCCCACTACTCGAATCGCTCCGCATCGGCGCACCCGATATTGCGGTGACGCCGCAATGGTCGAGTAGCGGGCTACGCGCGTGTTCGAGCCGCCGGCGGCGCAACATCGTTGGGGCATAGGCGAACCGGATCGCAAGCTGACACGGCGACTCGGTGGTCCTTGCCAGCACCGAGGAGGTCATCATGAGCCTGGTTGCCATGGCGTCGGTCGCGGTCGCGCGCGACCTCGCACCGGTCGGTCAGCCGCTGAACAGCGTGACAATTGGCGCCGGACAGGGGGTTTCACCGTCACCGGCGCCGTCGGGCGGAGTGCCGGACGCGCAGCCGGAGATGCCGGCCCCCGGACCGACGGCGACGTTGCGTCGGCCAACTGATATCGCCCAAGTGGCCCCGCCGGCACCGCTGATCGATACAGCTGCCGGATTTGCGCAGTTGCTGGCCGCCCAGATCCCGGCCGAGGCACTCGTCGCCTACACGACGTTGTTGGCATTGTTCGTCGACTCAGGCCCTACATACAACACCGGCCGGTGGGTGCTCTACGGCTTTTCGGTGATCGCCTGCGGTGCCATCATCCTCGCGACCTATTGCGCCAAGCGGAATTACACGTTGCAGCACGGGGACGGTGTGAGCGCGCTATGCGTCATGCGCCCGCCGTACCTGCCGATCGCGGCAGCCATGTTGTCGATGGCCGTATACGGATTGACAGTGCCCGGGTCACCACTGCAATACAGTGTGCCCGACGGCGCGTTCACGATGCTGTCCGGCACGCTTGCCGTCGGCGGAGCACTGATGATGACGATCCTCACACCGTTCCTGGGCACGGGTAATGCCGCCGTCCCGATAGCGAATTCCGAGCCCTGACATCTGAATTCGCATATTCGAGTAGTCGACTACTCGATACAGCCACCCGCCACCGTCATTAGCTTCGAATCCAGCAAAAGGGAGGTGCGCGATGGCGTTTCAGAGTCCGTCCAAGGCGTCGGAGTCCACCCAGGAACTACGCCTCGCGACGACGATGACCGGCGGAGTCAGCCTCGCGATCTGGATGGCCGGGGTGACACGTGAGATCAATCTGCTTGCCCAGGCGTCGGAGTGGCGACTGAGGGGCGGTGACCTTCCCGCCTCGACGCTGACCACGGCGGCGGAAACATCCCTCAAGCTCTACGCCGAGCTGATCGATCTGCTCGACGTCGTTGCCGACGTCGACATTCTGTCGGGAACCAGCGCCGGCGGCATCAATGCAGCGTTCCTCGCCTGGTCCCGAGTCAAAGGCGCCGACCTGGGCAATCTCCGCGAACTCTGGCTCGACCTGGGTGCGCTGACCGACCTTTTACGCGATCCCACAGATGCCAGCACGCCGTCGCTCCTCTACGGCGACGAACGCATGTTCAAGAGCCTCGACGCCGAGATTCCGACATTCACGCACGGGCCGTTCCAGACCCAAAGCAGTGGTGATCTGCCGTCTACGACGCTCTACATCACGACGACACTGCTCAACGGCGAGACCAGCAGGTTCACCGACTCCTTCGGTACTCAGGTCCAAGACGTCGACCGGCGCGGCGTCTTTACCTTCACCGAGCAGAACCTCACGAATGGCAATGCCGCGTCTGCACTCGCGTTGGCCGCGCGCAGCAGCGCCTCGTTCCCCGCCGCGTTCGAGCCCTCCTTCATCCCCTTCACAGAAGGAACCGTCAGGTCGGGAGACGTGCCCGCCCGACCGCCGATGGCACGCTTCACCAACTTCACCCGGCCGCACTGGGTCGCCGATGGTGGATTGCTGGACAACCAGCCCATTGACGTTGTGCTGCAACGAATCTTCGATCGGCCCGCCCAACGACCGGTCCGCCGGGTCCTCCTGTTCGTCGTGCCGTCCTCGGGACCGACACCAACCGTGGAGGAAGCACCGCAAGATCGACTCGACGAACCTCTCGGACTCGTCGACGCGCTCCTCAAAGACCTCACCGCAATGACGTCGCAATCGATCTCCGTCGACCTCCGTGCCATCCGCACCCACCAAGACCGGATGCACGCGCGCGCCAACACAAGACTGCATCTCGCACAGCTCGCCATCAATCTGGGGTCCGACAGGCCGCTGCTGACCCCGCGGCTGCTGACGGACTACGCGCAGCAAGAAGCCACCCGACACGCGCAGGCCGTCACCGCCGCCCTGCTTCGCCAGCTCAGCACGTGGCCCGCGGCGAACGGCTCACCGCAGAGCATCCCCACGAGCTGGGAAGCAAATCTGAAGATCGGCGGCGACGCCGAAAACCTCTGCCGCACAACGATCACCGAGTCCATCAAGGCTCATTGGTTGTCCCCTGGCGGATCGCTTCCGACCAGCACAGCCGAACTCGCACGGTACGGGCGGCCGGCCTTCGACCTTGCCAAGGCGTGCGCCATCGTCATCGTCCGGGCCGCCTACCAGCTCGCGACGACCCCAGAGGAAATGGCCGCCATCTCAACAATCGCCGCCGGCATCTCCAACGCGTGCCCGCCGCCCGAACCGTTCGACCTCGGCGACCTCATCACCAGGGTCTGCACCAACACACAGACCCGGAACCGATCACTGGACGAGGCCGCCAAGGAAATCGCCAAGGCCTATCTCGAACACCTCGAAATCGACGAAACAGCCTGGGCGCAAATGGGTTCCGCCATCGCTGACGGACGGAACACTCTGGACGACATTGCCAAGCAGCCACTGACTATCAGGCGGGCAGCCGACGCCGTCCGCCCGCCTGATAGTCAGCACCTCAACCAGCTGAAGACCTATCTCACCTATCTTGGGGAGGAATCCACATCGGGAACCGTGGCCACCAAGCTGTTCAACCTCGCCGCGACCCAGCGGGCGATGCTCCCCACCGACGCGGACGTCGAGCAGTCGCTGGAACTGATCCAGGTCAGCGCCGATACCCGCTGTCAACTCGCGCCCGATTTTCAGACGGCCACCGAGAAACTCACCGGCATGCAGTTCCACCACTTCGGCGCCTTCTACAAACGGTCATGGCGTGCCAACGACTGGATGTGGGGTCGGCTCGACGGCGCGGGATGGCTGGTACACGCCCTTCTCGACCCACGACGCGTGCAGTGGATCGTTCCAACACCCGAAGCCAACGGGGCAGTCAGCCGGGCGCAGTGGTTCGTGGACAAGCTCGGAGCGATCGGGGCGCCCGACATTCCGAGCGCGAACTCGGCGCCTGCCGCGGTCCTCACAGAACTCCGATTCCTCGACAACCCAGACCAGCCGATGCCGACCAGCCTTCCCCACACATCCATGTGGCTGGCGCAGTCGTGGCAGAGAAGTGTCCTCGACGAGGAACTGGATGCGCTCGCTGATGCCGTACTCGACCCGCGAGCGGGAGAACCCCCGGACTGGAGCCCCGAAACGACTCTCGGCTGGGCCGAATCGGTCCGGGCCGCCTCGGCATCTACCAAATACGGATTGCTGCCCGAAAATCCCATTGCCGCGGAGACATTCGCCACTGATGGTGGCTCCCCACTCATGTCGTGCACCATCGCCAAAGCCGTGGCCACCGTGACCGCGGCGGCCGGTTCCGTCGAACAACTACCAGGCGTTCTCAAGCCACCACTGAACGTCACACGGATGATGACCGTGGGTGCGTATCGCGCCGTATGGTGGGCCAAAGGCGACGCGCACCGGATCATCGTTCTCGGCGCATCGCTTCTCACTCTCGGCGCAATACTTCTCATTGTCAGCGCGGCAACCGCGCTGCAGGGCTCGATCCTCGTGGGACTGTTGGGTCTGTTAGTCGCCGGCGGGACAGGCGCATATCTCATTGCTCTGGGAATGTGGCAGCACTCCAGCAGACCGTCACTCGCCCGTGTCGCCGACCCGCTCACGCGCAACGATGACGCGTGTCCTGCACCGGAATCGGTTCGGCGCTTCCACGTATCGCTCGCCACACCACGGGCTCTAAGGGCGCGGTCCGCGAGCCGTCCGTTGTCGAGATGATCACAGGGCGTATCTCGCGCCTTCTGAATCACGTTGTCTGTCAACCATTTTCATGGCAAACGAGCCGTCAAGCTTCTGGAGGGAGCACACCAATGCCACTACCATACGGGCCCGGAGCCCACGGAACAGAAATCGAATACTGGCAAGCCTGGTTCCAGCGCGTGTACCGCGCGTACGCGCCCGCAAAAGACCGGGTTTACGGCGACAGTGACGTCGCCGCCGTCACCGAGATGCAACGGCGCCTCGGGCTGCCGCAGACCGGCATCTTCGACGACGTGACCGCCCAGGCGGCCCACTACGTGCCGCCGCCACGGAACCTGCGCCCCATCATGTTCACGGTCGAGGGACACCTGTCGGACATGTTCCGCGGACCGGCGGCAGACACGGCAACAATCCTTGAGAACGCAGGCCTTTGCCACCACCAGCCCGTCGGCTACAACAACGGAGCACTCCCGTTCGACAACGAGAGCGGGATCAACGAGCTCGCCCGTCTGCTCGGCGCCACTCAGATGGACAACGGCGTGCCGTTCCCGGAGGGCACGCCATGGTCGCTCGGCATCTACTCGCAGGGCGCGATCGTGGGTTCGTACTTCTACTTCCGGTACCTGCAGCCCGGGCAACCACTGGCCTGGCGCACACCTGACCTCAAAGGCGTTCTGGCATATGCCAACCCGTGCCGGCAGACCGATTCCATCGCGCCGTGGGCCACACCCCGGGTGACAGCGACCGGCACCCATGGCCTGGACCCGATTCGGCGGTTCGGGCTACCCGGTTTCCCCGCCAAGCCCGACAACTGGATGGACGTCTACCGCGAAGGCGACATTTTCGCCGAGAACAGCGACGACCAGGCGAGCGCGGTCAAAGCCGCCGTTTACGAGGCGGTGATGAACGACTGGATCAGCAACCCGTTCTCGCTCGCGGGGCAGATCGCGTTCACGCTCCATGCGCCCTTCAGCGAGGCGTTCGCCGTTATCGAGGCGATGATCAGCGGCGCGGTGTTCCTGGCCAGTAATCCGAACCCGCACTATGCGCCGTTCGAGCTCGAGGGCGGCACGCGGTGGATGCGGGACCGACTCATCAGCGGATCCGTACTGGCTCCTCAGCCCAGTCCGGTGGTCGTCTGAATCCCTTACTCCACCCGGGCTTGGATCACCGCGTACCCACCGCTGGTCCGCCATCGCTGTCCAGTGGCATCGAGTTCGGCAACCTGCTCGGACGTCAGGCCGACGACAACTTCCGATTTGAGGGTCCGCAGTGCCGTGACCGAAGACGGAAAGTAGTCGACGGTCTGGTCGAACGGTGTTGTGGCGGGCCAGTACCGGTCGCCGACCAAGCGCCGGTAGTTGAGGTCGCCCTTCATCACAGTCATTGTGGCGGTGGCGAATTCGGCCGCGAGATCGTCGGGCATGTCATGGAACGACAGCGGGGCACAGAAGAACTTGTGGGTGCGGACCGCGAGCCGGCCGCCGCAGACCGCGTCCCAAAGCCGGTCACCGATCTTCCCGATCTCCGGACGGGTGTCGGTCCGCAAGCGTCGGATGACGGCCAGGACGTCGACCGTCGTCGCATCCGACACGTAGTAGGGATACGGCTTGACGTACAGCACGATCTCGGCCGCGAGGTGCTGGGTGAGCAGGCTGTCGGCCAGGACAAGATCCGCCAGCAACTCGCGTCCGGCATTGTCGGCGACGAGGCAGACGGTCGGATTGTCCTGCGATCGGAGCGCGGACCACAGCATGGCGCTGTCGTCGACGAGGATGCCCTCCGAGCCCATGTCCGCGGCGCCCGCGCTCTTTTGGAGCTGGAAGCTGAGATCGGCGCGGTTGCCCCAAACTGCGGCGACCAGCAGCGCCTTGCGCTGCTGCTCCTCTAACGCGTCCGCCAGGTCGGCGAACGCGCTCAGTTCTTCGTCGACCTCCGGCCCCGTCAGCTCGGCGTTCTTGACCGGAGCGAACGGGTCGACTCCGCGCCAGGCACCGGCCCCGAAGTAGCCGACGGCCTCGAGCAGCCGGCGGTAGAAGTAGCTTTCGCTCCAGAGGAACGGCACTTCACCCCAGGGCCGTCCGTAGAGGTGCTCGCCCCAGGCGAGCCAATCGTCGCGGTCATGAGCATGCTCGGGCAACGGCTCCAGGACGCCGGTGGTGCTCTCGACGAGGAGCCGCTGCAGCATCGCCTCCTCGGCCGAGGTGTAGGGCGTGGTGTCCAGTACCTGCCGAATCAGTTTCGGATGGCGCTCATGGAACACATCCCACTCGAAGGACCCCGGCACCGCTGCGGTGATCGTGGGCGCGCCGGTGGTGTCCACGGGCGTCCGCTACTTCGCTATGCGGAAATACGGTTCAACCGTGCCGCTCTGCTTGACGACCATCGGGTTTCCGCGGCGGTCCTTGGCGGTGGGAACTTCCACACGCACCCAGCCCTCGGCCACGTTGTATTCGACGACGTTGGTTCGCTCGACGCCATTGAAGCGGATACCCACGTCGCGCAGGAGCGCCTCTTCGTTGAAGTAGGGGCTGCGCGGGTCGATCGAGAGGTGATTCGGTGGAACGTCTGCGTTCTGGTCCTCGGACATGATCACTTTCGTTGAATGCTGACGGATTCTTCTTCGCTAAGAACGTACGCGACCCCGTCGGAACGGGTTCCGCGTAGGTCTTGGCGGGCGACGTGACCCAAGCTCTCCGCGGATGGTGCGGCAGATGCCGCCGCATCGAAACCTGTTGGTGCCGCCAACAATTGCTCGCTGGCGCACTCACAAAATCCCCATAGACCTCACGTGTCACACCCGTCTCGGAAGTCCGCTGGGGATGGCTGTTCGCCTGCACACATAACGGTGCCAGCACTCCTGAAGTCGGCCTACCATCGGAATTTATATGGGCCTGGTGACGGCAACGGACCAGCGCCTCGCGACAGATCAAACCTCATGGCAGAAGGAGGGATGGGCTGATGAAAATCGCACTCGCATTCGCAGTCGCCGCCGCGGCGCTCGCACTCAGCCCCATCGGCGCAGCCAACGCCACACCAGGACAATGCTTCAACACCCCCTGGGGTGGATACTGCGACGGGCAAGCCGACGGCAACGGCATCTTCAACCATTGCGAAGGTGCGCTCGGGTTCAGCAACTGCTTCTACGTCCGTGCCGTTCCCACGGACGTAGACCCGCGGGGATGGGTACCACTGACCTGACGTTCAGCTCGGTATCAGCCGCAGTTGGCGTGCCCTCTCGAGGATGATCCTGGCGCGGTTCAATCGGGGTAAGTCGCTGCCGTCCTTGGGTTTTCCGCCCCGGGCGTTGAACTGCTCGACGAACTCGCGTGCCCAGCTGATGTCCGATTCGGACGGGCTCAGCCCGGAATTGATGACGTCGGCGTCGGACGAGCGCAGCGCGAGCTTGCCCGTCATACCCATCTGCCGGGTGAGCGCCACACCCTCGGCCAGCTGATCCGGATCGCGGGTGGGCCCATCGATCGGACCCGGGATGTGCGCCGCGCGCGACGCGACGACCAGCTGGGAACGGCTGTAGGCCAGCGCCAGCGGGTCCTGCTCGACGCCGATGTCCAGCGTGTAGTCGTTGACGCCGAACGCGATGCGGAAGCACGGGCGTGCCGCGGCGATGTCATGCACACGCGCCAGCCCGCGCGCGGTTTCGATCAACGCGATCACCGGTGATTCGCCACCGAGCCGGTTCGCGGTATCCCACATGTGGTTTCCGCCCTCGGTCTTGGCCAGCACGACGCCCTTGAGCCCGCGGCATTCAGCCAGCGCACGGCAGTCGGCAGACCAGAAATCACTGGACGCGTCATTGACCCGGACCCACGTCCGCGCCCCGGAGTTCAGGAATTCGACGACTCGGTCCCGGGCCGCCTCCTTCTCATCGGGAGCGACGGCGTCTTCGAGATCCAGAATCACCTCGTCGGAGCTCGTGGTCGACAGCAGCGCCCCGAGATCAGGCTCGCGAGACGGATTGACCAGGAGCCAGGAGCGCGAAACCTTCGAGTTCACGGTCATGGCGTCAGGCTAACCGGACAACGAGATCTAGTCGTCGGCTTCGAGTCGCTGTTTCAGATTCCGCAATGTGATGGCCAAGTTCCTGCTCTGAATCTCAGCTCCCGTCAGGCCGTTCGCCGACCAGTGATTGACTGCATCGACTACCGGTCGTGGCCAGGGGCCAACCGCCCAGGTCTCACTGACCGCGGTCGTCGCCTCATCGATTGGCCGGAACCGGTACGTCCAGGTCGCTATCGGGAAACGCAGAAACGGCCGGTCCCATCCGATCGCCCGCACCTTGAAGGCAAAGCGCTCGTTCTCATCGGCAGCGATCACCTCGCAGCGGGTGGTCCAGCGCAAGCGGCCACGCAGGTTGCGGCCGTCGAAGACTGTTCCGACACCCACGATTCCACCGTCTCTGATGGTCGCGCCGGTGTTCTCCGGACTCCACCGGCCCATTTGCGTCACATCGGCAACCTGCGCATAGACACGATCGACAGGAACATTGATCACCACCTCTTCGGTGGCGGTAGCCAGATTGCCGCCGACATGCGCGGAACGCCGGTCAGGCCGCAGTGCTTTGGCCAGCTCCAGAGCGAACGTCGGTGCACGAAACACCATCTTCTCGGCCGCGCGTTCAGCTTCGGCCCAACCGCCATCCCAAGTTCTGGATGCGCTGGCGTATCTCGTCATCACCACTCCCTGGTCGATTGTTGCGCCTTGTGCCGATAGCCATAGTCTTCGACTTGTGGCTGCCGGCTGTCCAGACCGGGTCCATGCTGCGGGAGGACTCGCCGGCGTCGGCGTCAGTGCGATCGGCATGAGCAGGGCCCCGGTTGCGCCGGGTTGACGCTATCGACCCGCTGAGAATTTTCGACGCGCCCAGGGGCCAGGGGCTGCCTGGTTAGGACCGCGGTCCGTATAGAGCAGACATCCAAATGTTGTACAGCACGTCGACTACAAGGTCCGGGTCCGGGTGGGGCTCACGCGAAAACGTCTGTGTCAGATAGCGTTCGTCCATCCAGACCAGGGCCCGTGCGGTCTCCACTGCATCGAGATCTGCCTTGATCCGTCCGTCTGCCTGATCGTCGACGATGCGTTTGGTGGTCGCGTCGATGAACTGCTGAATCAGCTGCCCGTATGCGGCCTCGACCTTCTCGTCGCTACCCGCCGCATCCGACAGCGCACGTAAGACGGCACCGTGTTGCGAATAAACCTCGGTCAGCCCTTTGAACGCCGACCTCGCATCGTTGACGAGGTCGGTGCCCACCAGCCACCGGTCGACCATCTCTCCGATCTCCATCCCGAGTTGCTCGACGACGCGCAGCGCGAGGTCGTGACGGTCCCGGAAGTGCACGTAGAACGCCGGCCGCTTGAGTCCAGTCCGGCTCATCACCGCGTCGACGGTCATCTCGCGGAATGGCCGCTCCCGCAAGAACTCCTCCGCCGCGACGAGGATCTCGCGTTCGGACTCCCTGGGATCGTGTTTGGGGCGTCTGCTCATCGTGTCCTTAGTTCATCACAACCGTGGCGCGATGCCGGTTATGTTCGTCCATCGCGCGGTAGGCGTAGTAGTAGACGATCAACTGGAGCGCCCACGTCGTCAGCGCCGCCGTGTAGAAGATCGTCCGGTTCGAGTCATCACCGGGTACGTCGTAGAAGTCATACGTCGCGGCGATCACCGCCCCCATCGCAGTCACGACCATGACGAGCACCGCGTGGCCCCGCTCGCCGATACGCCACAGCCGGGTGGCGAAATAGATCAGGAAGATCGTGGTGAGGACGTTCACCGCGACGAGGAACACCGCGCCGGTCAGGCCGATGTGGTGCGTGACCGGTGATGCCGTCCGCAAAGCGTAGAACGTCAGAACGAGACCGACCACGCCGGCTAGGGCGAAGACGCCGATGTCGACTGTGCGCGACGGCTTGTATCCGTGGGTCACGGCCAACAAGCCGAGCACCAGGATCAAGGTGATCCCGACCGATCTGGAGAACGCGTCGAAGAAGATCGCGACGTGAAAACTGCCGCTCTCCTGGCTCAGCCGCAGCACCGCGTAGATCAAGAAGTTGACCCCGGAGGTTGCGACGATGATCCACTCCAGACCGAGCAGATAGTTCCCATGGTTCCGGATGAACTTCCAGCCGTAGGTGAAACCGGCAAAGATCATGAGGAGATCCGCGAGGGCGAACAACGCGCCGATGACGTCCATATTTGCTCCTTGCTGCCTATATCCGGGCCAGGCGGTCGAGAACGCGGTCGCCGAACCAGCCAAGGGTCAGTGCCGGCTGGCTGACGAAGCTGGGCCAGAATCGGCCGTCGTGCCAGATGGTCTTGAGGTCGTCCGGCATGGGTGCGCCGGAAAGTCTGTCGGCGAGCAGGTTTCCGACGTACTGTGCCTGGGCGAAGCCATGTCCGTTGCACGCCAACGAATACAGCACGTTCGGCGCGGCCTCCCCGGCGACCGGCAGCCAAGTGGAGCTCATGCCGATCCAGCCGCCCCAGGCCCGTTGCGGCGCAACGTCGCTCAGACCGGGGAACCGCTCGCGGAAGCCGCGCACGAGATCGTCGACGACGGGCCCCGAAGGCGTTCGCGCGTGCAGCGGCCCGTTGGTGGTCTCCAACCGCCGGGTACCGAAAACGATGGTGTTCCGCGGAGTTACGCGGTAGCTCTCCAAGATCATGTGTGCGGTCACCATGGGCGCGCGGCTGGTCCACCCGATGGCGTCCAGTCGTTCCGGGGCGACCGGCTCGGTTTCCACCAGCGAGGTCCACACCGGGGAGACCAGCCGGCGCGGCGCAATGGCGAAGTCCTTGAGGTTGGCGTTGGCAGTAAGCAACGCCTGCTTGGCGCGGACCCGGCCCTGCGCCGTCTCGACAGTCACCCCGGCACCGCCATCGGTGACGTTCTGCACCGGCGTGTGCTCGAAAACCCTTACCCCAGAGGCCAGGACCGCGTCGCGTAGTCCCATGGCGTACTTGCCGGGGTTCAGGGTCCCCCCGATGCCTTCGCGCACTCCGCCCAGGAAGCCGTCCGGCAAGCCCGCGTCTCGTCCATCGACGAACTCGGCCGACGAGCCGGCCTCGGACAGGATCTTCGCGTTTCGCCGCGACTTCCGCAGTTGTCCCTTCGACACCGCAGCCAGCACAATGCCGACCTTTTCGAAGTCACAGTCGATGGCGCGATGCTCGATGGCGTCCTGAGTGAATTCCACTGCCGCTTCGGCAAACTGGAACAGCGCGCGGACCTTGCTGCGACTCAACAACAGTGCCAGCAACGATGGATCGGCGGCGATCGAGTTGGTCACATAGCCCGCGTTGCGCGAACTCGCGCCCCAGCCGCAGGTCTGCGCTTCGAGCAGAACGACGTCGGCGCCGGATTCGGCGAGGCGCAAGGCTGCCGTCATCCCACCGACGCCGCCCCCGACCACGGCGACATCACAGGTCACCTCGCCGGCGAGCGCCGGTTCACCGACAGGCACAGGGGCCCAACCGGTTTCGGTCAGCAGGTTCATGCGGACACCACCTTGCGGGAGGTCACCGCAGTACTCGGGGTGACCACTGCCTCGACCACCTGGTGCAGTGGCGCCCCACCGGTGGCCGCCAGCGCGTGGTAGAAGGTCTCCGGGTCGGCCCAGTCCTCCGGCGCCAAAACCCCGGACCGTTCGCCCAATTGGTCGACGGCCAACAGCATGAACGCCGCGGTGGCCGAACCCGTGAGAGACGCCATGGTGGTCCACGGGGTACCGGGCCCGCTCACCGGTGCACGCCGCACCGAAACCACCTGCTGCCCATCGCGTTTGCCCGTCAGCCGGACATAGTTGGTGCCCCGGAACGGCGGGTGCTTCTTTGCCGCCGACGTGGCCATGAACTTCAGCACCTCCACGGCCCCGATCTCGCCGCGGCGGATGGTGCCCCAGAGCCCCGACAACGCGTACCGCCACACCTTGAGCGAACCGGTCTTGTCGGTCAGGAGGTCGTTGACGAAGTCGATGGCCTCGTCCATGGTGATGTTGTTGTCCTGCACGGCCACTGCGACGCCACGCATGATGCCGTTGGTGGGCGGCGGATCGAGGGCGCCCAGAACCCGAATCCGGTCGGCTCCCGGCCAGCGCCGCGGCAACGTCACCGCTTCTGGATGCGCACACTCGTAGAATCGGTAGGCGTCACCGAGTGAGTTGCCGACGTCGAACACATCGGTCTCCAGGAACGTCTGATGTTGCACTGCGCGCCCGTTCTCCCAGGTCCAGCACGGCCCGGCGAAACCGCGGATCGCGTGGTCGAGCACCGCCCGGCCGAACGGCACCGGCCCTTCATCGCCGGTCACCCAGCAGATGTCAATGCGCTCAACAACATCCATGTCGCGCGCCGCATCGGCGGTCATCACATTGGTGTACCCGGGCGATGCACCACAGCAGATGAGGATCGGGACACCGGCAGCCTTCGCGCGGTCATCGAGCGCCAGCGCTGCACGCGTGCTCGCCTCGTCGTCGTCGAGATCCAGATAGGGCACGTGCTTCTCGATGCAGGCCTCCATCACCGGCTCCGCGGTGCGGTTGTACGGCCCCGCGCCGAGCACGACGAGGTCGGCACCGTCGATCGCCCTGCGCAGCGCGCCACCGTCGAAGAGGTCGAACGAGCCGACCGTCACCGAGCCCGCAGGCAGCTTCGCCGCGAACTTATGCAGCAGTTCTGGGCGAATGTCGTAGAGCTCCAGCATCCAGTCGGCGTCGCCGGCCGCCTTGACGAACCGTTCGATGGCGACACGGCACATCTCACCGGCTGCCCCGATGAAAACAACTCGCTTTGTCGTGGTCATGACAACAGCTTGCGCTCATAATTACGGTATGTCAATGACGTTGTGTAATTAAATAGCGACCAAACGATCCACGAGCCTGGCCAGGCGGTGGAAATCGGCGGCGAGAATCGCCCTGCCGTCAGGGCCGCGAACCGGTCAACCTCGAGCTGGTTGCGCCCGACGCAATCCAGAATGGCCGCCGCCACCTCGTCCAGCCAGTCAAACTGCAGCTGCCCTCGACCCGGCCCTTGGAAACACCTCTGGGAACCTGGTCCCAAAGTGGTCCCAGCACGGGATCACCGCCAAGAAATCAAAAACCCACTCCGACGCTGTTCAGAGTGGGTTTTCTGTGTCGGGCCGACAGTGGAGTAGGCACGAACGACGGCAGCTCTCTGCCGGAGCCGATTCGTCCGCGTCCGCGCAACCAATCGGGCCGGCGTATCCGTCGAACAGTTAGTCGCGCCGCCGCCCCACGCGCAGCAGCCAGTCCGGCACCGCCAACCCGTGGATGATCTTCTGCGCCCGAATGTACTGGCGCGGAAGCGATGCCGTGTTGTAGGGCAGGTCGTACTTCTCGCACAGTTCCCGCACCCGGACGCTCACTTCAGGCAACCGGTTGCTCGGCAGATCAGGGAACAGGTGATGCTCGATCTGGTAGCACAGGTGCCCACCCGAGAACGCCAGCAGCGGGCTTGCGTCGAAGTTCGCCGTCCCGAGAATTTGTCGCAGATACCATTCGCCGCGGGTCTCGTCCTTGACCACCGCGGGGTCGAACGTCTCGGCCCCGTCGGGGATGTGCCCGCAAATGATGTTCACGTACACCCACAGGTTCCGGAGCACATTCGCGGTGGCATTGGCCGCCAGCGTGCGACGCCACCGGCGCAGGCTCAGCGCCGGGAAGAACACATAGTCCTTGCCCAACTGGCGCGCGCTCTTGGCGAGAAATTTCCGCTTCTCCACCGCGACAGCGTCTGGCGTCTCGCCCCGGAGCCGCTCCGAGTGCAGGCCGTGCAGGGCGATACCCCATTCGAACGTCGCTGCCAGCACCAGGTTTCCAAGCGGGGTGAACAAATGCGCCCACCGCCACGGCTGGTCGGTCGTCACTCGCAGCAGGCGGTAACCGATGTCCTCGTCCATGCCGAGCACGTTGGTGTAGACGTGATGCCGATAGTTGTGCGAGTACCGCCACTGCGCGGAATGCCCGACCATGTCCCACTCCCAGGTATTGGAGTGGATTTCCGGGTCGTTCATCCAATCCCACTGGCCGTGGGAGATGTTGTGGCCGAGCTCCATGTTCTCGATCGACTTCGCATACGCCAGCGCGCACGTGCCGGCGGCCCAGCCAACCTTGGACCGGCTCCCGGCGATCATCAGCCGCGCCGCGACTTCGAGCGCCCGCTGAAAATGGATCACCCGCCGGATGTACGCCGAGTCCTTCGCCCCGAGCGACTCCTCGACGTCCCGGCGGATCACGTCGAGTTCGTAGCCGATCTCTTCGACGTCCTCACTGCTGAGGTGCACGTAGGCAGAGACATCGGCGATCGCCATCAAGGTGTCCTCGGGTGGATGTGGCAGTAAGACGGCGCCATCTAGGCCACCGCGAGGCCTTTGACCTGCAAAAACTTTGTCGGGCTGACAGGATTTGAACCTGCGACCACTTGACCCCCAGTCAAGTGCGCTACCAAGCTGCGCCACAGCCCGCGGCGCTACCGGGCGAACCGGCAACGGTTGGAAAGCCTACCTCAGACCTCCCGCCGGACCCTAAACGGGTCCGGCGGCGCGTCGGCGACTAGCGCTTGGCTCCGCGCTTCTCCCGCACCCGCACATTGATCTTGATCGGGCTGCCCTCGAAGCCGAACTCTTCACGCAGCCGACGCTCGAGGAAGCGGCGGTAGCCGGCCTCCAGGAAGCCCGTGGTGAACAGCACGAAGGTCGGCGGCCGCGAGGCCGCCTGCGTCGCGAACAGGATGCGTGGCTGCTTACCACCGCGCACCGGCGGCGGCGTGGCGGCGACGATCTCCTTGAGGAACGTGTTGAGCCGTCCGGTCGGGATACGGGCGTCCCACGACGCCAGCGAGGTCTCCAGCGCCGGCACCAACTTCTGCACGGCCCGACCGGTTTTCGCCGAGATGTTGACGCGCGGCGCCCACTGCACCTGCACCAACTCTCGTTCGATCTCCTTGTCCAGCAGGTACCGCCGGTCTTCGTCGACCAGGTCCCACTTGTTGAACGCGATGACGAGCGCGCGCCCGGCCTCGATGACCATCGACAGCACCCGCAGGTCCTGCTCGGTCAGCGGCTGGGAGGCATCGATCAGCATGACGGCTACTTCGGCAGCGTCGATCGCGCCGTGTGTGCGCACCGAGGCGTAGAACTCGTGCCCGCTGGCCTGGCCGACCTTGCGACGCAGACCGGCGGTATCAACGAAACGCCAAATCTTGCCGTCCAATTCGATCAGCGAGTCGACCGGGTCCACCGTGGTGCCGGCGACGTCGTGCACGACGGACCGCTCATCGCCGGACAGCTTGTTCAGCAGCGAGCTCTTGCCGACATTGGGCTTGCCGACCAACGCCACGCGGCGCGGACCGCCTGTCCCGCCGGACATTTCGGACACCGTGGGCAGCACCTCGAGCACCGCATCCAGCAGGTCGGCCACACCGCGTCCGTGCATCGCGCTGATCGAGTACGGCTGTCCCAGCCCTAGCGACCACAGCGCCGCAGCTTCAGATTCCACCTTCTCGTTGTCAACCTTGTTGGCCGCCAAGAAGACCGGCTTGCCGGAGCGCTGCAGGCGCTTGGCCGCGGCCTCGTCGGCCGCGGTCGCCCCGACCACAGCGTCGACCACGAGAATGATCGCGTCGGCGGTACGCATGGCCACGGTGGCCTGCTCGGCGACCAGCATCTGCAGGCCCTTGGCGTCGGGTTCCCACCCACCGGTGTCCTGCACCACGAACCGGCGCCCGACCCACTGCGCGTCGTACGACACGCGGTCGCGGGTCACGCCCGGAATGTCCTGCACCACCGCTTCGCGGCGGCCCAGGATGCGGTTCACCAGAGTCGATTTGCCCACATTCGGGCGGCCGACCACGGCCACCACGGGCGGGGGTCCGGCGTACTCGTCGACCTCGGCCTCGAATCCCTCCGGGCCGATCTCCCAGTCACCTTCGTCGAACCACACACCATCGTCGTCGCTCATTGGCGCACACCTACCTTCTGCTGCACGAGATCCAGCAGATGTGCCACCACACCAGCCTGGGTCATATCGCTGGAATCGACGACGATCGCGTCATCTGCGGCCTGCAGCGGCGATACCGCGCGTGTCGAGTCCAGATGGTCCCGGCGCTGCACATCGGCGAGCACCGCTTCGTAGTTGTCGCCCAGGCCGTTTGCGACGTTCTGCGCATTGCGCCGACGGGCGCGCTCCTCGGCCGAGGCGGTCAGGAAAATCTTGAGATCGGCGTCGGGCTTGACGACGGTGCCGATGTCGCGGCCCTCGACGACAACCGAGCCGGCCTCCGCGATCAGTTCACGCTGCCGCTGCACCAGCAGCGTCCGCACGGCCGGAATCGCCGACACGGCCGATACCGCGAGGGTCACCGCCTCGCCGCGGATCTCATCCGAAACGTCCTCGCCCGCAAGGTACGACGTGTCGTGGTCCGGGTCGAAGCTGACGGAGAACTCGGTCTTCTCACATACCGCGACGACGGCATCGGTGTCGGTCGGGTCGATACCGGCCCGCAGTACCGCCAGCGTCACGAGCCGGTACATCGCACCGGTGTTGATGTGGTTGGCGCCGAGTGCGTGCGCCAAACCCGTTGACACCGAAGACTTCCCGGTGCCCGCCGGGCCGTCGATGGCAATGACGAGCGCGTTCACAGGCCCACCGCCTGGTACAGCTCGCCGACTTCCTTGCGTGTCAGCGCCCGCAGGCTGTTGACGCGCTGGTCCCCCAGTGCCACCGTGCCGATGTGCGTACGCACCAGTTCCTTCACCGGGAAGCCGACCTCGGCCATCAGCCGGCGCACGATGCGGTTACGTCCCTCGTGCAGCACGATCTTCACCAACGACTTGCCGGCGGCCATGTCCACCACCGCGAATTCGTCGACATAGACGGGTCCGTCGTCCAGCTCCACACCCTCGCGCACCTTCTTGCCCAGCCCGCGGGGCACGGTGCCCTGCACGGTGGCCAGGTACGTCTTGGACACCTCGTAGCGCGGGTGCATCAACCGGTTTGCCAGCTCGCCGTCATTGGTCAGCAGGATCAGCCCTTCGGTCTCGGCGTCGAGCCGGCCGACGTGGAAGAGCTTCTTGTTGCCGCGCACACGATGCTCGACCAGATCACCGATGCAGGGACGGCCCTGATCGTCAGACATGGTGGAGTGCATGCCTTTTGGCTTGTTCAGCGCGAGGTACACGAGGTCCTCGTCGACGAGCACGCGGCTGCCGTCGACCCGGACGATCTGGCGATCGGGGTGAACCCGGGTGCCGAGTTCGGTGACGATCTGGCCGTCGACCTCCACTCGCCCGTCCAGGATCATCCGCTCGGCGACCCGGCGCGAGGCAATTCCCGCCTGCGACAGCACCTTCTGCAGTCGCACGCCTTCTTCGTTGGCCATGTCAGTCCCGATCTACGTCGAATTTGGCCGGCTCTGCAGCCGGCGCAGGAGTTCCGCCGAGTTTGGCGAAACGCGGCTCCTCAGAGAGCGTTTCAGTGATGTCGTCGATGACGTCGACATCCGGCAACAGCGGGGCGAGTTCCGGCAGCTCGCTCAGCGAGGTCAACCCGAGCCGCTCCAGGAACAATTCCGTCGTGGCGAAAGTTGTTGCGCCACTGTCGGCATCGGTGCCGGCTTCGATGATGAGGCCGCGGGCGGCGAGGGTCCGCATCACGGCGTCGACGTTGACGCCGCGCACCGCACTCACCCGTGCGCGGGTCACCGGCTGCCGGTAAGCGACCACCGCGAGCGTCTCCAGCGCCGCCCGGGTCAGCTTGGACCGGGCGCCGTCGAGAATCAGCCGCTCGACGTACGGCGCGTACCGGGCCCGGGTGTACATCCGCCAGCCGCCGCCGGCCTCGCGCAGGTCGATGCCGCTGCCGCGCTCGGCCAGCTCGGCGGCCATCCGGCGCAGCTTGTCCTCGACGCGCTCGATCGTCTCGTCCAGCGCGGTGGCCAGAGAGTCGACCGGTGCCGGGGTGTCGACTACCAGCAGCAAAGCCTCCAGCGCGCACCCGAGCTCGTCATCGGTGATCTCGGTGTCGAGTTCGTCACCCTCGGCGGCAGCGACCGCGTCGGTCACACCGGCGTCAGGCTCGACGCCCTCGCCCACGCTGCTGTCCGCGGTGATCACCGCGTCGTTGTCTGTCATGAGTCTTCTTCCACCGCCGCTGCCAGATGCTCGTTCGTCGGCCGCTCCCCGGTCCACGAAACTTGCAGCACTCCAAGCGGTTCAATCTGCTCGAAGTTTACCGCCTTGGCACGGTAGAGCTCTAATAGCGCCAGGAACCGCCCGACGATCTCCATCCCGCCGTCGCAGTCGGCGACCAGCTCGGTGAACGACGCCCACTCCCCGATGCCCCGATTCTCCAGGAGCCCCATCAGTTTCATGGCCTGCTCGGGCACCGACACCGCCTGCACGTGCAGGTGGTCGACGCGCAGCGACGGCACCGGACGCGGCATGAACGCGGCCGCCGCGATCTGGGCGAACCGGTCGGCGTCGACGCCGAGCATCACCTCCGGCAGCAGCTCGGTGAACCGGTCCTCCAGGGTGACGGCCCGCGGGTAGCTGCGCATCGCCGCGGCCTCGAGCTCGGCGAACATGAGTGCCACGTGCTTGAAGGCCCGGTACTGCAGCAGCCGCGCGAACAGCAGGTCGCGCACTTCGAGCAGCGCCAGGTCGTCCTCGTCGTGGACCTCGGCGGCGGGCAGCAGCCGGGCGGCCTTCAGATCCAGCAGGGTTGCGGCGACGACCAGGAACGCCGTCGTCTCATCGAGCTCGAGCTGGCTGCCGATCTCCTTGGTGTACGCGATGAACTCATCGGTGACCTGGTGCAGCGCGACTTCGGTGACGTCCAGCCGGTGCGCGAAGATCAGCTGCAGCAGCAGGTCGAACGGGCCCTCGAAGTTGGTGAGCCGGACCTGGAAGCCGGCCTTCTTCTCTTCCGGCTGCTCGGTCGCCGGGCTCGCCGGCGCCGCGCCCCCAGCACTATCAGGGACGTCGACGTCGGAAATCACGCGCCGAACCGGTCGATGACCTCGCACGCCAACGCCCGGTACGCCTGGGCGCCACCGGATTTCGGGGCCCAGGTGGTGATCGGTTCACCGGCGACGCTGGTCTCCGGGAAGCGCACGGTGCGGCTGATGACGGTGTCGAACACGAGATCGCCGAAGCGCTCCACGACGCGGGCCATGACCTCACGCGCGTTGACGGTGCGGTTGTCGTACCGGGTGATCAGGATGCCGCTGATGTCGAGCTTGGGGTTCAGCCGGTCGCGGACCTTGTCGACGGTGTCGGTCAGCAATGCGAGACCGCGCAGCGAGAAGAACTCGCATTCGGTCGGGATGATGACGCCGTCGGCGCAGGCCAGCCCGTTCACCGTGAGCAGGCCCAGCGACGGCTGGCAGTCGATCAGCACATAGTCGTAGCGGTCCAGCACGGGATACAGCGCACGGGACAGCGTCTGCTCGCGCCCGACCTCGTTGACCAGCTGAATCTCGGCGGCCGACAGGTCGATGTTGCTGGGCACCAGGTCCAGGCCCTTGACCCGGGTGTTGATCAGCACGTCGTCGATCGACACCCGCGGCTCGACGAGCAGGTTGTGCACGGTGTGCTCGAGCTCGTAGTGCGGGACGCCGAGGCCGGCGGACAGCGCACCTTGGGGATCGAGGTCGACCAGCAGCACGCGGCGGCCGTATTCGGCCAGGCTGGCGCCCAGATTGATGGTCGACGTGGTCTTGCCGACGCCGCCCTTCTGGTTGCACATCGCGATGACCTTGGCCGGGCCGTGCACGCTCTTGGGTTTGGGCTCGGGGATGTGTCGCGCGGGACGTCCGGTCAGGCCGATCGCGGGTTCCGGATCTGCGGGCGCGGACGAGCCATCGACATCAATCGGCAACGAAACCGGCTCCACCGGGCTCAGGCCCCCCACGCCTGTTGGGACATCGGTCATGCGTCGCCGATCAGCGGCGTGACTCCCATAGCGAACATCCGGGCAAGTTTAACGGTGCCACGCCGCTGACGACGGCAGACCCGCTGTCCTAATGTGACTGCCATGAGCTGGAAGCGGCGGTGGTCCTTCGTCCGGATGGCGCTGGGGATGCGAAAGTTCGTTCAAACCGGACAGTGGGGTGACGGCCGCGAGGCCGCTGCGGCCGCCTACGTGGAAGCCAACGCCCGCCGCGGCGACATCGATCACGTCCTCGCGACCATCGACACGTTCGCCCGGGAACAGTCGATGCTGGTCAATGTCGGCGACGAAAAGGGCCAACTCCTCGAGTCCGCGCTCATCCGGGCCAACCCGTCGCGAATTCTCGAGCTGGGCACCTACTGCGGCTACAGCGCGCTGCTCATGGCGCGCACCGTGCCGGACGCGCACGTCTTCACCGTCGAGTTGTCGGCGGACAACGCCACGATCGCCCGCCGCATCTGGACCCACGCCGGCGTCGCAGACCGGATCACCTGCGTCGTCGGCACCATCGGCGACGGCGGCGCCACGCTCGACGCGCTCGCCGGCCATGGATTCGGGCCGGGCAACCTCGATTTCGTCTTCATCGACCACGACAAGGCGGCCTACCTCAAGGATCTGGAGTCGATCCTGGCGCGGGGTTGGCTGCACCGCGGCGCCGTCGTCGTGGCGGACAACGTGAAGGTGCCCGGCGCTCCGGCCTACCGCGCGTACATGCGAGACCAGGAGGGCAAGCTGTGGCACACGCAGGAGCACGCCACCCACGTCGAGTACCAGAAGACGCTGCCTGACCTGGTGCTCGAGTCCGACTACTTGGGCTGACCGTCGTCCGCAGCCTTGACCGGCCGCTGCCACGGCCACGAGCCCGTCATCTCCACCTGCAGCGAGAAGCTCAGGAAGGTCCGGATGGCGACGATGCCGCCCAGCACCGCGACGCTCTGCGCGGTGGGTGTGACGGCCACGGTGCGGATGATGTCTGCCGCGACGAGGAATTCGAGGCCCAGCAGGATCGAGCGGCCGAGCTGCCGACGGAACGCGTCGTAGGCGCCGCCCTCTGAACCTCGCATCCGACCGAACGTCGCGGCCAGAGCGATCACGGCACCACCGACGATCACCGCGACACCGACGGCGTCGATCACCTTGCCGGTCGTCTCGATGATGTCGTAGAACGCCATGACCGGATGCTAGCCCCGGCCGATCGTCGTTCTTATCTGGCGCGCGGGTGCGCCCCGGCCCACACTTCGCGCAGCGCGCTGACCGTCACCAGCGTGTAGATCTGCGTGGTGGTGACCGATGCGTGGCCAAGGAGTTCCTGCACGACGCGGACGTCGGCGCCGCCTTCGAGCAGGTGCGTGGCGAACGAGTGGCGCAGCGTGTGCGGCGAGACCGCGGCCGTGATGCCGGCCCGCTCGGCGGAGTCCTGCAGCACCTGCCACGCACTCTGCCGCGACAACCGGCCGCCGCGCGCGTTCAGGAAGATCGCGGGCGTGCCCTTGCCGCGGCGCCCCAACTCGGGCCGGCCCCGCACCAGGTACGCGTCCAGCGCGGTGACGGCGGGTCGGCCGATGGGAACCAGCCGCTGCTTTCCGCCCTTGCCGCGCAGCATCACCGACCGGGACTCGGTGTCGACGTCGTCGCGATCGAGACCGACCGCCTCGGAGATGCGCGCCCCGGTCGAATACAGCAGTTCCAGCAGCGCCCGGTTACGCAGGGTCAGCGGGTTGTCGGCGTCGCTGTCGCCGCCCGCACCGTCCAAGAGCGCGACGACGTCGTCGTAGCTGAGGCTCTTGGGCAGCCGGCGGCCCGGTGTCGGTGGCTTCACACCGCGCGCGACGTCGGTGTCGGCGAGCCCTTCGGCGGCGGCGAACTTGTGCAGCCCGCGCACCGCGATGACGGCCCGCGCGGCCGAGACCGACGACAACGCGACGACACCGTTGTCCGGATCGCCCTGACGCAACGCGACGAGGAACTCGCTGACGTCGGTCTCGGTGACGGCGCCCAGGTCGTCGATGCCGCGGCCGGCCAGATGGGCGGTGTACCGCCGGATGTCACGCCGGTACGAACTCAGCGTGTTGGCCGCGACGCCCCGTTCGATGCTGAGGTGGTTCAGGTAGCCCTGGACCTGCTCCTCGAGCCGCGAACGGACCCCCGCCGTCCTCATCAGTCCTGTTCCCGCCGGGTGCGCAGTGCCGACGGGCGGTCGACCCAGGGCGCGTCGAGCGGCCGCAGCTCGGCCGGCCGGTGGGCGGCGGCCAGAATCCCGGCCACCGCAAGGGCGTTGACGATCTCGCCGTCGAACACCATCCGCACGGCATCGGCCAGCGGCACCCGCTTGACCACGAGGTCGGCTTCTTCGTCGTGCGCGTGCGGCCGTCCGATCTCGGTCAGCCCGGTGGCCAGGAAGATCCGCACGCTCTCGTCGCTGAATCCGGGTGCCGAGTCGACGTCGAGCAGCAGCTGCCAGTGTTCGGCGGCCAGGCCGGTTTCCTCTTCGAGTTCGCGAGCCGCGGTGACGTGCGGCGGCTCGTCGCCCATGTCCAGCAGCCCGGCGGGCAGTTCCCACAGCCGCCGCCCGATCGGGTGCCGGTATTGGTACACCAGTACCAGGTTCCCGTCGTCATCGAGCGCGACGACCGCGACCGCCCCGTAGTGCTCGACCACCTCACGCCGCGCCGAGCCACCACCGGGCATCGCGACCTCATCGGCCCGCAACGCGAAAATCTTTCCTACATATACGGTTTCGCTCGAAAGCGTGGCGAAATCGTGGTCAGCCACGGGATTCTTGCAGCTGCTCGGCATCCTCGTCCGAACCCTCCGCATGCGATCCGTTGCCGTGCACCTCGGAGTCGATCTCCTCGAGCGGCAGGCGTTCGGCCGCCTTGTAGTCCAGCGACGCTCCGATGAACGACGCGAACAGTGGGTGCGGACGCGTCGGGCGGCTCTTGAGCTCCGGGTGCGCCTGCGTGCCGACCAGGAACGGGTGCAGCTCGGCGTCGTACTCGACGAACTCGACCAGCTGGCCGTCCGGCGACGTGCCGGAGAACTTCAGCCCGCTCTCGGAGATGCGGTCGCGGTAGGCGTTGTTGACCTCGTAGCGGTGCCGGTGGCGTTCGGAGACCTCGGTCGCGTCGTAGGCCTTGGCCACGATCGAATCCGGCTGCAGCACGGCCGGATACGCACCGAGGCGCATGGTGCCGCCGAGGTCGGCCTCACCGGCCACCGCGTCGAGCTGGTCGGCCATGGTGGCGATCACCGGGTCGGGCGTGTGCTCGTCGAACTCCGCCGAGTTGGCGCCGCTGATGCCGACGGAGCGCGCGGCCTCGATGACGATGCACTGCAACCCGAGGCACAGGCCCAGCAGCGGCAGCCGCTGACGACGGGCATAACTGATGGCACCGAGCTTGCCCTCGATACCGCGGATGCCGAAGCCACCCGGGATCAGCACGCCGTGCACGTCGCCGAGTGCGGCGGCCGCGCCCTGCTCGGTCTCGCAGTCATCCGAGGCGACCCAGCGGATCTCGACCTTCGAGTGGTGGGCGAACCCGCCGGCGCGCAGTGCCTCGGCCACCGACAGGTACGCGTCGGACAGGTCAATGTACTTGCCCACCAAGGCGATTCGCACAGTCTCCTTGGGCTCGTGCACCCGGCGCAGCAGGTCGTCCCACTCCGACCAGTCCACGTCGCGGAACGGCAGGTTGAGCCGGCGCACCACGTAGGCGTCGAGCTCCTCGCGGTGCAGCACCTTGGGGATGTCGTAGATCGACGGGGCGTCCGGCGTCGAGATGACGCCGTCGATGTCGACGTCACACATCAGCGCGATCTTGTTCTTCAGCGGCTCCGGCACATCGCGGTCACAGCGCAGGATCAGCGCGTCCGGCGTGATGCCGATGCTGCGCAGCGCGGCCACCGAGTGCTGGGTGGGCTTGGTCTTCAACTCGCCCGACGGGGCCAGGTACGGCACGAGTGACACGTGCAGGAAGAAGACGTTCTCCCGGCCGACATCGTGGCGGACCTGGCGGGCCGCCTCCAGGAACGGCTGCGACTCGATATCACCTACGGTGCCGCCGATTTCGGTGATGACCACGTCGGGGCGCTTGCCCTCAGCGTCGGGCAGCGCCATCTCGAGGATGCGGCTCTTGATCTCGTCGGTGATGTGCGGGATCACCTGGACGGTATCGCCGAGGTAGTCGCCGCGACGCTCCTTGGCGATGACCTCGGAGTACACCTGACCGGTGGTGACGTTCGCCGACCGCGACAGGTTGCGGTCCAGGAAGCGCTCGTAGTGGCCGATGTCCAGGTCGGTCTCGGCGCCGTCCTCGGTGACGAACACTTCGCCGTGCTGGAACGGGTTCATGGTGCCGGGGTCGACGTTGAGGTACGGGTCCAGCTTCTGCATCGTCACGTGCAAACCACGCGCGGTGAGCAATTGGCCAAGACTGCTGGCGGTCAGACCCTTACCGAGCGAGGAAGCGACCCCGCCGCTGACAAAAATGTGCTTCGTCGCGGCCTGTGGGTGCCTGCGTAGCGATGCCAAGAATGACCTCCGTGGTGATGGGGCAACGTAGCGGTTGAGCTACCTGGGGCCTGCCGACCCACGGAATTTCACCCTATCACCGACCGGCCCGAGCTGGGACTGACGCGCCGGTGACGGTCGCCACGGCTCGCGCCGCGGCGCATTACTGCAGGACGGTCACCGAGCTGGCGCCGCGACCGATACCGAGCTGTGCCGGATGACCGCCGGCGATGAGTTGCTGCAGCGACAGGACCGCGGTGATCCGGCCGGCCTGGCTGTTGACGTCGTCGACGGTGCCGACCGCGCCGGACAGCCCGGCATCCGAGCGCACGACGGCGACGGCCGCGGTGCCCGACGCGCAGCCGTCCCGGCCCGCCACCAACGTGCCCGCGCCGTGCGGCGCCAGGCCCGAAGCCAGGCGGGCCACCGTGGCCCCGCGGTTGCCGGCGTCGTCGCCCAGAGCACCGCCGGTGACGATCAGTGCGCTGTCGGCGACCCCGATGCGCTGCGTGCCGTAGGTGACGAACCCGGTGTCACGCAGCGTCGCGAGCACGGTGTCGCGCTGCATGTCGTCGACGGGCAGGACGGCCGGGTTGCGGTCCCGCAGCAGCGTGATGCCCAGCAGGTCACCGGCCTGGGAGCCCTGGTCGACGGTCCGGGTGCTCAGCTGGCGTCCGGCCGGCACGATCGGCGAGTTCACCACCGACAGCAGCTTCTCCGAGGCATTGGCGTCCACGAACTGCTGGGTCAGCGCGATGGTCCCAGTGACCGAACCCCCCGCGGCCGCAATCAGTTTCGCGGCCGCGTCGACGTCGTCGGTGGCGGCGTCCGGGGTGCGGAACAGCACGACAGATTTCCCCGCCAGCGCGTCGCGCACGATGCGCGGCGACATCTGGGCATCGAACTCGCCTGCCGCACTGAGCTTCTGGTTCAGTGCGTTCTTCTCGTCGGTGAGGCTGTTGATCTGGTTCTGCAACTCGTGTTTGTCGTCACGAAGTCCGGACAGCAGCGTGTTGGACAGCAGACCGGAACCGAGCATCACCCCGATGGCCAGCGCCAGGAACACCGCGGCCAGTGAGATCGCATGCGAGCGTAGGGAAATCATCGTCCGGCTAGCTCACCAAGCCCTGGGCCCACAGCAGGAAGCGGTTCCAGTAGTCGGTCACCAGGTGCAGGACGGTGGCGTCGGCGCGCGCGACGTACAGCGCGACGATGACGGCCACCAGCATCGCCAGGACCAGGAGCGCGATGGCGCCGCCGGAGACCCGGCTGCGGTACAGCGTCGCAACGGCTTTCGCGTCGACCAGCTTCTCCCCCACCTTCAGGCGCGTGAGGAACGTCGACGGGGTGCTGGACTGCCGCGTGCGGTCGAAGAACTCTTCGATGTTGGCGCGGTGGCCGGCGGTGACGATCAGCGCGGCGCCGTGGTGGTCGACGAGCAGCAGCGCCAGGTCGGCGGCCGAGCCGGCGGCCGGGAAGGTCATGGCACCGACGCCCAGATCCTGAATGCGCTCAAGGCCTTTGGCGTGGCCGTCGGCGTCGGCCGGCAGCACCACCTGGGCGCCGGACCGCAGCACGTCGGCGCTCATCTCCTCGGGATCGCCGACGATCAACGCGGGCCGGTAGCCGGCCTTGCGCAGCGTGTCCGCGCCGGCGCCGACGCCGACGAGCACCGGCTGGTACTCCTTGATGAAGGGCTTGATGGCCTTCAGGTCGCCCTCGGCGCTGGGGTCGTCGGTCACCACCACGACGTGCCGGCGGTTCACGTCGACGTCGATGTCCGGGATGCCCATTCCGTCGATCAGCAGCGGGCTCTCGCTGCGGATGAACTCGATGGTGTTGCCGGCGAAGGCCTCCAGATGCGCGACGAGGCCGCTCTTGGCCTCGTGCATCATCTCGTGGATCTGCTCGTCGTTGCGCTCGTTACCGAGGACCAGACGGCGGTCGCCGTTGTAGATGCCGCCGTTGTGCAGGCGCACCTTGGCGCCGTCCTTGACCTTCTTGAAGACCTCGGGCCCGGTTTCGTCGATCAACGTAACCCCGTTGGCGACAAGCACTTCCGGCCCCAGGTTCGGGTAGCGGCCGGAGATCGACGACGATGCGTTCACCACGGCGGCGACCTCGGCCTCCACCAGTGCGTCGGCGGTGATGCGGTCGAGGTCGAGCGCATCGAGGATGACGATGTCCCCCGGACCGACGCGGCGCAGCAGGCGGTCGATGTCGCGGTCAACGCGGGCGGTTCCAGTCACGCCCGGCTTCGGTCCGGCATTTCGGGTGAGCAGCGCTGCCATCTTCATGCGTCGATTCTGTCGATGAACCCTCAAGTAGAGGTGGAGGCGCGCCGTAACAACAGCCTCAGAAGTTTTCTTTTGTCACATCCGTAACAGCCGAATGGTCTCAATCTCGCTTCGCCGCATAGTGCCGAGCGGCCTTCGCACGGTTGCCGCACGTGGCCATCGAATGCCAGCGCCGGGTGCCATTCTTCGACGCGTCGCAGAACCACAGGACGCAGTGCGGGTGCGCGCACTGCTTGATCCGGCCGGCAGATTCCGCCAGCAGCTGCAGCAGGTTGTCGGCCGCGAGCCAACCGGGCAGCCATTCGGATCGGGACACGTCCACGTCGTCGTGCGGCCCGGACTCGGCGAGCGAACGACGGATGCGGCCGTGGTCCAGGACGGCGTTCAGCTCGTCGGCCGAGCCGTCGGTCACCACCTGCAGGATCGCTTCCCGCGCCCGCACCAGCGCCGCGCGGGTCTTTTCATCGGATTCGCAACGATCATCGAGATCGTTGGCCACCAACCAACATCGGAGTCCTGCCACGTCAGTCAGGAGATCCTGAGGTCCCTCCGCCGACATCCACCGGGTGTTCAGCAGATCCAGCGCGAGGGGTTCGCCGACATGCGGGCGCGGATCACGCATAGCTGAGATTAACCGCCTCTCCTGCATCGACAGCCTCCCGACAGTCCACTAACCATCTATTTTCATTTTGGTGGTTGACACCCTGCGCCTCCGATTCTAACCTTCAAATGTCAGATCAACAGTTACAACGGAGGAACCGATGACCACCGCCATCACGCCCAAGCTCGCCCCCGGCCACGTCGGGCTCAACGTCACCGACCTGTCGCGATCCGTCGACTTCTACCGTCGCGCCTTGGGTTTCGAACAACTCGGTATCAGTGACGAAGGCGATCACCGCTTCGCCTTCCTGGGTTCCGAGGGCACCCTGCGGCTGACCTTGTGGCAGCAGAGCGACGGCGCGTTCTCCACCCGCAGCCCCGGCCTGCACCACCTGTCGTTTCAGGTCGACACCATCGAGCAGGTTCAGACCGTGGAAGCCGCGCTCAAAGAGCTGGGCGTGACGTTCGCCCACGATGGCGTGGTGGCACACGGCGAGGGCGCGGCATCGGGCGGCATCTTCTTCACCGACCCCGACGGCATCCGCCTGGAGATCTACGCTCCGGGCGGCGCCGAGACCGCACCGGCACCGAACGGCGCAGCCCCCACCTGCGGATTCTTCTGAGCCGCGCCATGACTGCCTACCACGCCGGTGAGCTGGAAGTGCAGCGGCGCATGGGCCAGACGGAGATCGCTGTCCGCGTCGGCCGGATGATCCGTACGGAGATTCCGGCCGCCGCGGCGGCTTTCCTGGCCGAGCAGCCGATGGTCGTGCTCGCCGCGACCGACGACGAGGGCCGGGTGTGGGCCAGTTTGGTCACCGGCCATGCCGGGTTCGTCCACGCCGACACCGACCACACCATCGCGGTCGACGCCCTGCCGGTGCCGGGCGATCCGCTGCACGATGTCGTACGCCGGCCGGACCAACAGGTCGGGATGATCGCGATCGAACCGCAGACCCGCCGCCGCATGCGGGTCAACGGCGTCGCCCAACCGACCGATGACGGGCTCCGCATCCACCCCGACCAGGTGTACTCGAACTGCCCGAAGTACATCTCGCGCCGGCACATAGACGGTGTCGCCGAGGAGACGCATCGGCCGGCCGGCCGCCACGCCGACGTCCTCGATGAGCGCCTGCAGCAGATCGTCACCCGGTCCGACACCTTCTTCATCGGGTCGGCCGATCCCGACGGCAACGCCGATGCCTCGCACCGCGGCGGCAATCCCGGCTTCCTGCAGGTGCTTTCGCCGAACCGGCTGCGCTGGCCCGACTACCGCGGCAACTCGATGTTCATGACGCTGGGCAACATCAGCGCCAACCCGCGCTGTGGACTGCTGATCCCGGACTGGCAGACCGGAACCACCCTGCAGCTCACCGGTACCGCCGAGATCATCTGGGACGAGGGCCCGCAGTGTTCAGTGGAATTCACCGTGGCTGAGGTGATCGAGCTGACCGACGTCAGCCCGCTGCGGTGGGGTCAGGCCGAGCTCTCGCCCGCCAACCCAGCCCGCTAAGGCGTCGCGTGCTCCTGCTGCGCCGCCTCGAGCAACTCGCGGGCGTGCGCGCGACCACTGTCGGTGTCGCCGAGTCCGGCCAGCATGCGGGCCAACTCGGCGACCCGGTCATCGTCCTCGAGGCGGACCACGCGGCTCGACTTCGGGCCGCTCTCCACCACCAGGTGCACATCGCCGTAGGCCGCGACCTGCGGCAGGTGCGTCACGACGATGACCTGGTGGGTACGGGCCAGCCGGGCCAGGCGCTTGCCGATCTGCACGGCGGCGCGGCCACCGACACCGGCGTCGACCTCGTCGAACACCATGGTGGTGCCTTCGGCGGACGCCGACAGCACGACTTCGAGCGCCAGCATCACACGCGACAACTCACCACCGGACGCACTCTTGGCCAGCGGCAGCACGTCCGAACCACTGTGCGGCGTGAAACCGAACTCGACGGCGTCGACGCCGTCGTGGCCGGCATGAACAGCGGTGCCGTCCGGCAAGGTCAGCGGCGCGCTGTCGTCGGCACGTGCCTCCAGCGGCGACACCGTGATACTGAATCCGGCGCCACCCATCGCCAGTCCCGCGAGTTCAGCGGTCACCGCCTTCGCCAGCGACTTCGACGCCTTGGTGCGCGCCTTGGTGACCTCGGCCGCGGCGAGCACCACCTTGTCGTGACGCTCGTCGACCTGCTTCTGCAGTTCAGCCAGGGCCTCTTCCGAGACGTCGAGCTGCGACAGCCGCTGCCGGGCGTCGGCCGCCCACTGCAACACCCCGTCGATGTCGGCGGCGTACTTACGGGTGAGGTTGCGCAGCTCCGCCTGGCGCGCCAGCTTCGACTCCAAAGTGCTTGCGTCGCTGGGCAACTCGGAAAGGTAATCGCCGAGTTCGCCGGACACGTCACCGATCACCGCGAGTGCCTCACCCAGCCGGTCGCCGAGGGCGCGCAGCACGGAGTCATCCGTCGCCGACAACACCGACTTGGCCTGCGCCGCGGCATCGAGTGCCGAGGTGGCGTCATCCACGGGACCGTCACCCAGTTCCCCGGACAGCGCCGCGCGGGCCGTCTGCGCGGCGTCCCGCAGCGCGTCCAGCTCGGACAACCGGCGGATGTCGGCCACCAATGCGTCGTCCTCGCCGGCTTCCGGCGCCACCGCGTCGATCTCCCCCAGCCCGAACTGCAGCCGGTCGGCCTCCATGGCGAGGTCCCGCGCACGGTTGCGCCGGTCGATCAAATCCCTGCGGGCGGTGAGCCATTCATCGCGCAGCTTGCGGTACTTGGCCAGCAGCCCCGTCACGTCGACGTAGCGATCCAGGGCGCCGCGCTGCTCGTCGGGGCGCATCAGGCGCAGCTGGTCGTTCTGCCCATGCAGGGCAAGCAGTTCCGTGGTGAACGTCGCCAGCGACTTCGCCGGCACACTGCGGCCACCCAGGTACGCGCGCGACGGCCCGTCCTTGCTCACCGACCGCGCGGCGATGACGCTGCCGTCGTCGTCGCGGTCCGCGCCGGAGGCCTCCAGGATCTCGTCGACCCGCTCGGACACCCCGTCGCCGAGTTCGGTTGTGGTGAAACGGCCTTCGACGACGGCGCGGGCCGAACCCGAACGCACCCGGCTGGGATCGGCGCGTGCACCACCCAGCAGATGCAGGCTGGTGACCACCATGGTCTTACCAGTACCGGTTTCGCCGGTCAGCACAGTCAGGCCACGACCGAACTCGGCAGTGGCCGCACTGATGGCGCCCAGCGCCTCGATGCGAATCTCGGTCAGCATTACTGGCCGCGCCACCCTTTCACCGGCAACCGGAATTTGCGCACCAGACGGTCAGAGAACGGGGCGCTGTCGAGTCGTACCCATTTCAGCGAGACTTCGCAGCGGGTGACCTCCAGCCGGCCACCGGCCGGGACCACCATCTGGCGACGGCCGTCGCAGAACACCATGGCGTCATTGTTGCCTGCTTCGACCTCGATCGCGATCGATGCGTCGGGGCTGGTCACCATGGGACGGGCGAACAGGGCGTGAGCGTTGTTGGGTACCACCAGGATTGCTTCGAGGTCCGGCCACAGAATCGGGCCGCCCGCGGAGAAGGCATAGGCGGTGGATCCGGTGGGTGCCGACACCAGCACACCGTCGCAGCCGAACGCCGAGACCGGACGGCCGTCGACCTCCAGCACGACGTTCAGCACACCGAACCGGCTGCTCTTCTCGAGGCTGGCTTCGTTGAGCGCCCAGCCACGCTGCACGATCTCGCCGTCGACGCGAACCCCGATGTCGAGCGTCATCCGCTCTTCGACCCGGTAGTCCTTGTTGATGATGCGCTCGAGCACATGGTCGATGGCCTCGGCCTCGGCTTCCGCCAGGAATCCGATGTGGCCCAGGTTGACCCCGACCACGGGGATCTCGGCATTGCGGGCCAGCTCGGCCGCCCGCAGGAAGGTGCCGTCACCGCCGAGCACCAGAACCAGTTCACAGCCCTCGGCGGCGTGGCTGTCGGGATCGACGACCGTGATGTCGACTCCCAGTTCCCGCATGTGATCGGGAGCCAGGTGCAGAGCCCCCCGGTCGACGGCCTCGGCGGCGAGCACGCGCAAACCGATTCCGTTGTCGCCCAGCACTTTTTCGACACGGGTCGCGGTTTCGGTGGCTTCATCGCGGCCGGTGTGGATCACCAGCAGGACGGTGCGTTCGCGCGTCACTGCGGCCCCTCGGCGACCGCGCGGCCGACGGCTGCGACGAGGGCATCGCCCTCCAGCGGTTGATCCGTGGTGGTCCGCAGCCGCAGGAAGTACTCGACATTGCCGGACGGGCCGGGCAGTGGGCTGGCCGTCACGTCGACCGCATGCCAGCCGAGTTCGGCGGCGCGCCGCGCGACCGTCAACACCGCATCGGCGCGCAGTTCTGGGTCGGAAACCACACCACCGGCTCCGACTCGATCCTTACCCACCTCGAACTGCGGCTTCACCATGGGAACGATATCGGCTTGGGCCGACGCACATGCGGTCAGTGCCGGTAGGACCGTGGCCAGCGAGATGAACGACAGATCGGCCACCACCAGGTCGACCGGACCGCCGATGGCCTCGGCCGTCAGCTCCCGCACGTTCGTCCGCTCCATCACGATGACGCGATCATCGGACCGCAGCGACCACGCCAACTGGCCGTAGCCGACGTCGGCCGCGACGATCTCGCGCGCTCCGCGGTCCAGCAGCACTTCGGTGAATCCGCCGGTGGACGCGCCGGCGTCCAGGCAGCGCCGGCCCTCGGGTGAGACGCCGAACGCATCGAGGGCACCGATGAGCTTGTGCGCGCCACGCGACACCCAACTGCGCTCGGTGGATTCGGCGACCAGGAGGTTGGCCGCGGGCGTGACCGCCGTCGATGCTTTCGATGCCCGCATGCCGTCGATCGTCACGCGGCCGGCCTCGATCAGTTCGGCAGCTTGTTGACGAGACCGGGCGAGCCCCCGCCGGACGAGTTCAGCATCAACACGTGCGCGTCGCGTCACGTGCGATCACCCCTTCTCGACCGATTCCAGCGCCCGGACCAGCAGATTGTGGGCGTGGTCCAAACCCGCCGCAACAGCCTCGAGGTCCGGCGTCTCATCACCTTCACCCGACAGATCCGGGAGGTGGGACAGCAGGACCGCGATGTCTTCGCGGATCTGGTCAGGATCGGTACTCATAGCGATGTTCACGCTAGCGGATCGGTGCCGTCCAGCAGCGACCACCGATCCAATGCCGCGCGTGCCGTGTCGTCACCTGCCGTGATCCGTACCCGACCGTTGGTAGCGGCCCAGACCGCGTCGGCGGTGGCACGGACCACCGACAAATCATCGCCGGCAGCCTCTCCGGTGGCGCGTACGACGACGTCGTTGCCCGATGTCTCCACCTGCCACGCGGGGTGCGGCCCGATCCGCAACGTCTCCGCAGCAGCGTCCAGCGAGCGCAGGTCGGGCGCCAGGTAGTCGGGGCGCTCGGCGGGGATGGCGTGCACCATGTCGGCGGCGCTGTTCACCCCGGTCAGCACCATCAGGCTGGGCAGGCCGGCGGCATTCGCTCCCGCGATATCGGTGTCGAGCCGGTCTCCCACGACCAACGGGGCCTGATACTGGCCGCGGGCCAGGGCGTCGTTCATCAGCGTCGGCTGCGGCTTACCGGCGACCTGCGGCACCTGTTCGGTGGCGGTCTGCAGTGCAGCGACCATCGAGCCGTTGCCTGGCAACAGTCCCCGCTCCGACGGCAGCGTCTTGTCGCTGTTCGCCGCCACCCAGAGGCCACCGGCCCGAATGGTGAGCGCCGCTTCGGCGAGGTCGGCCCACCCGGTCTGGGGTGAATGCCCCTGGACCACCGCGACCGGCCCGTCGGTGAACTGCCGCACCGGCTGCAGACCGACATTGGCGACCTCGGCTGCCAGCGCCTCTGTACCGATGACCAGCACCTTGGCACCCGCGGGCAGCTGCAGCGCCAGCAGGTGCGCCGCGCTCTGGGCGCTGGTCACCACATCATCGGCATGCGCGGAGAAACCGAGCGCATCGAGGTGGTCGGCCACCTCGGCCGGGCTTCGCGACGCATTGTTGGTCACGTAAAGCTTGCGGGACGTGACCGCGGCAAGGGCGTCGACGGCGCCTTCGGTGGCCTCATGACCACGGAAGACGGTGCCGTCGAGATCCAGGAGCAGGCAGTCGTGCAGCTGAGCCAGCGTCGTCACGTCAGCCCAATTCGGCAACGCGGTCCTCGGCGTCCGTGACGCCTTCCAGGTCCGCGGCTGCCGCATGCAGGAACCACTGGAGTGCGTCGTTCGTACGATCGAGGGCCAGCAGCGTCTCGGCATACACGTAGAACAGGCGAGCTGCCGTCTGGCCGGTCCGGGTGGAATCGAGCGGCGGGTTCGACAGCAGCGCCAATGCCTGCGCCGGCTGGCCGAGGTCGCAACGCGCACCGGCCAGCACGATCTTCAGTTCGTCGGCGTCGTCACCGGTGAGCTGTTCGGCTTCGGGGCTGCGGCCAAGCTCGATGGCGCGCTCCGGACGGCCGATGCCGCGCTCGCAGTCGGCGATGAGGGCCAACAGCGGAGACTTGCTCCCCATCCGTCGTGCGGCACGCAGCTCGGAGAGGGCCTGGGCCCAGTCACCACAGTGGTACGCCGCGATGCCGACGGCCTCTCGGATCGCCGCGATGCGCGACGCGCGGTTGCGCGCGGCACGTGCATGCTCGAGAGCGGCTTCCGGGTCTTCTTCCAGCAGATCGCCGGCCATGACGAGGTGCTTGGCCACGTAGTCCGCGGTCGCCTTGTCGAGGGTCGTCAGCTCGCGACGTACCTCGGGCGAGAGCTGCTTGGCTTCGACGTCGTCGGGCAGCCTGGGACCAGCCGGACGATCCGACGTCGCCGCGGCGTCGCGGGAGTGCGGTGGCCGGCCGTTCCGATCTGAACCGGGGCGTCTGGGTGCCTGCGCGCGGTCACGCTGAGGCCGCTGCCCCCGTCGTGCGTCGCCGTCGTCTCTGCGCGAGGGGCGACGATCGCCGCCCTGCCTGTTGTCGACCACTGGAACCTTTCCTACGAAATCTCAGGTCAGAATACGGCCCGACCTGTCACTGGCCGAACTTTGCTCGTGGAACTCGCCCTCCGAGCGCCGGGGGCGAAGCTATCGAGCACCGGCCCGGGGCCCATTTCCGAGCCGAGAAATGGAAATTCCTCAAATAGAATCACCCCCCACATAAATGTGGGGGGTGATTCCTAATTTGTGTTCGGCGGTGTCCTACTTTTCCGCCCGTGCAGGGCAGTATCATCGGCGCTGGCAGGCTTAGCTTCCGGGTTCGGGATGGGACCGGGCGTTTCCCTGCCGCTGTTGCCGCCGTAACTCTATTCATTTTACGCCTCCACCAGCCTGTTGGCACCTTTGGGGGTGTTATTTGGTGGTGGGGTGTGGTCTGTTTGATTCTTTTTGTGGTGTGGTTGCGGGCACGGTTGATGTGCAATGTTCTTGTTTACACACATTGGTTTTTTGGGTGTGTGTAAGTTTTCGGCCGGTTAGTGCCAGTTCCCTAAACCCATTGCTGGGTGTGCAGGTCTGGTCTATCGATCCCGTGGTCTGCGGGGGGCCTTATCCCTCTAAAAGGGTGAGAAACCTGGTCTTGGAAGAGGTTTCCCGCTTAGATGCTTTCAGCGGTTATCCTGTCCGAACGTAGCTATCCAGCGGTGCCCCTGGTGGGACAACTGGTAGACCAGAGGTTCGTCCGTCCCGGTCCTCTCGTACTAGGGACAGGTTTCCTCAAGTTTCTGACGCGCGCGGCGGATAGAGACCGAACTGTCTCACGACGTTCTAAACCCAGCTCGCGTGCCGCTTTAATGGGCGAACAGCCCAACCCTTGGGACCTGCTCCAGCCCCAGGATGCGACGAGCCGACATCGAGGTGCCAAACCATCCCGTCGATATGGACTCTTGGGGAAGATCAGCCTGTTATCCCCGGGGTACCTTTTATCCGTTGAGCGACACCCCTTCCACTCGGGGGTGCCGGATCACTAGTCCCGACTTTCGTCCCTGCTCGACTTGTAGGTCTCGCAGTCAAGCTCCCTTGTGCACTTACACTCAACACCTGATTGCCGTCCAGGTTGAGGGAACCTTTGGGCGCCTCCGTTACATTTTAGGAGGCAACCGCCCCAGTTAAACTACCCACCAGGCACTGTCCCTGGACCGGATATACGGTCCGAGGTTAGAAGCCCAATACGATCAGAGTGGTATTTCAACAACGACTCCACACACACTGGCGTGTGCGCTTCACAGTCTCCCACCTATCCTACACAAACCGTACCGAACTCCAATACCAAGTTGTAGTGAAGGTCCCGGGGTCTTTTCGTCCTGCCGCGCGTAACGAGCATCTTTACTCGTAGTGCAATTTCGCCGAGTCTATGGTTGAGACAGTTGAGAAGTCGTTACGCCATTCGTGCAGGTCGGAACTTACCCGACAAGGAATTTCGCTACCTTAGGATGGTTATAGTTACCACCGCCGTTTACTGGGGCTTAAATTCTCCGCTTCACCCCCGAAGGAGTTAACAGGTCCTCTTAACCTTCCAGCACCGGGCAGGCGTCAGTCCGTATACATCGTCTTGCGACTTCGCACGGACCTGTGTTTTTAGTAAACAGTCGCTTCTCACTGGTTTGTGCCACCCCCTCCCGCTACCCACCGCAAGGGTGTTGACGGTATGGAGGTCCCCCTTCTCCCGAAGTTACGGGGGCATTTTGCCGAGTTCCTTAACCATAGTTAACTCGTACGCCTTAGTATTCTCTACCTGACCACCTGTGTTGGTTTGGGGTACGGGCCATGTGTGCACTCGCTAGAGGCTTTTCTTGGCAGCATAGGATCACCGAATTCGCCTCACTCGGCTATGCATCACCTCTCAGACACATGAACGACGGATTTGCCTATCGTTCGTCCTACAGGCTTACCCCGGTATTACCACTGACCGGTACGGCTACCTTCCTGCGTCACCCCATCGCTTGACTACTACCCACCAGGGTCCCACGCAGCCGGCAACACGTGATCCCCGAAAGGATCATCACGTGCCATTTGGATGGTTAGCACAATGGATTCATCACGGACGCACACACACGGGTACGGGAATATCAACCCGTTGTCCATCGACTACGCCTGTCGGCCTCGCCTTAGGTCCCGACTCACCCTGGGCGGACTGGCCTGCCCCAGGAACCCTTGGTCTTTCGGCGGGCAAGGTTCTCACTTGCCTATTCGCTACTCATGCCTGCATTCTCACTCCCACACCCTCCACAACTCGATCACTCGGCTGCTTCACCGGATGCAGGACGCTCCCCTACCCATCCTTGCGGATGCCGCGACTTCGGCGGTGTGCTTGAGCCCCGCTACATTATCGGCGCACAATCACTTGACCAGTGAGCTATTACGCACTCTTTCAAGGGTGGCTGCTTCTAAGCCAACCTCCTGGTTGTCTTCGCGACTGCACATCCTTTTCCACTTAGCACACGCTTAGGGGCCTTAGTCGGCGATCTGGGCTGTTTCCCTCTCGACGCACGGAGCTTATCCCCCGCCGTCTCACTGCCACGCTTTTGTCTTACCGGCATTCGGAGTTTGGCTGACGTCAGTAACCTGGTGAGGCCCATCGGCCATCCAGTAGCTCTACCTCCGGCAAGAAACACGCAACGCTGCACCTAAATGCATTTCGGGGAGAACCAGCTATCACGGAGTTTGATTGGCCTTTCACCCCTACCCACAGCTCATCCCCTCAGTCTTCAACCTAAGTGGGTTCGGGCCTCCACGCGGTCTTACCCGCGCTTCACCCTGGCCATGGGTAGATCACTCCGCTTCGGGTCCAGAACATGCCACTACACCACTTGCGTGGATACGCCCTATTCAGACTCGCTTTCGCTACGGCTACCCCCCACGGGTTAACCTCGCGACATGTCCCTGACTCGCAGGCTCATTCTTCAAAAGGCACGCCATCACCCCACGTAAACGAGGGCTCTGACGGATTGTAGGCACACGGTTTCAGGTACTATTTCACTCCCTCCCGGGGTACTTTTCACCATTCCCTCACGGTACTAATCCGCTATCGGTCATCAGAAGGTATTTAGGCTTACCGAGTGGTCTCGGCAGATTCACAGCAGATTTCACGGGCCCGCTGCTACTCGGGAACACCATCAAGGCAGACATCGGGTTTTCACGTACGGGACTCTCACCCTCTACGGCAGGCCATCCCAAGCCACTTCCGTTAACCACGACATTTTCTTACTGCCCTCCAGAGGGATAGCCCTGGAAAGATAGGTCCCACAACCCCGCACACACAACCCCTACCCGGTATCACATGCATACGGTTTAGCCTCATCCGCTTTCGCTCGCCACTACTCACGGAATCACAATTGTTTTCTCTTCCTACGGGTACTGAGATGTTTCACTTCCCCGCGTTACCTCCCACACCCTATATATTCAGGCGTGGGTAACACGACATCACTCGTGCTGGGTTTCCCCATTCGGACATCCTCGGATCAACGCTCGGTTGGCAGCTCCCCGAGGCTTATCGCAGCCTCCTACGTCCTTCATCGGCCTCTGATGCCAAGGCATCCACCATGCGCCCTTAAACACTTACGACACAAAAAACCAATTGAAAACAAGAATCAAAATTGCACATCAACACACCACAGACACATACACCCACGACCGAAGCCGTAGGCGACATATTCTGCGTGCATTAGATGCTCGCAACCACTATCCACGAATCAAACACCACACCCCACCACCAAAACCGGTGAGGCAACAACAACCCCCACCACCCCCAACGGAGCGGTGTCTCCCACCCCGTATGGAGGGGAGCGAACGGGCCTGTTGTCTCAGGACCCAACAGTGTGTCTGGCAATTCTTCACGACCAACGCTTTCCAGCCGGCCGAACGTTTGTTGTCATATGCACCCGCCGGACAAGCCCACTACAGGCGCCGGCGACAATCCCAACCATGAACCCCGGCACGGTTGCCGGCATGGGGGAAACCCTGGATCAGGGCATGTAAATGGTGCTCCTTAGAAAGGAGGTGATCCAGCCGCACCTTCCGGTACGGCTACCTTGTTACGACTTCGTCCCAATCGCCGATCCCACCTTCGACGGCTCCCTCCACAAGGGTTAGGCCACCGGCTTCGGGTGTTACCGACTTTCATGACGTGACGGGCGGTGTGTACAAGGCCGGGAACGTATTCACCGCAGCGTTGCTGATCTGCGATTACTAGCGACTCCGACTTCACGGGGTCGAGTTGCAGACCCCGATCCGAACTGAGACGGCTTTGAAAGGATTCGCTCCACCTCACGGCATCGCAGCCCTTTGTACCGGCCATTGTAGCATGTGTGAAGCCCTGGACATAAGGGGCATGATGACTTGACGTCATCCCCACCTTCCTCCGAGTTGACCCCGGCAGTCTCCTACGAGTCCCCGGCATAACCCGCTGGCAACATAGGACAAGGGTTTGCGCTCGTTGCGGGACTTAACCCAACATCTCACGACACGAGCTGACGACAGCCATGCACCACCTGCACACAGGCCACAAGGGAACCGACATCTCTGCCGGCGTCCTGTGCATGTCAAAACCCAGGTAAGGTTCTTCGCGTTGCATCGAATTAATCCACATGCTCCGCCGCTTGTGCGGGCCCCCGTCAATTCCTTTGAGTTTTAGCCTTGCGGCCGTACTCCCCAGGCGGGGTACTTAATGCGTTAGCTACGGCACGGATCCCAAGGAAGGAACCCACACCTAGTACCCACCGTTTACGGCGTGGACTACCAGGGTATCTAATCCTGTTCGCTCCCCACGCTTTCGCTCCTCAGCGTCAGTTACTGCCCAGAGACCGCCTTCGCCACCGGTGTTCCTCCTGATATCTGCGCATTCCACCGCTACACCAGGAATTCCAGTCTCCCCTGCAGTACTCTAGTCTGCCCGTATCGCCCGCACGCCCACAGTTAAGCTGTGAGTTTTCACGAACAACGCGACAAACCACCTACGAGCTCTTTACGCCCAGTAATTCCGGACAACGCTCGCACCCTACGTATTACCGCGGCTGCTGGCACGTAGTTGGCCGGTGCTTCTTCTCCAGGTACCGTCACTTACGCTTCGTCCCTGGCGAAAGAGGTTTACAACCCGAAGGCCGTCATCCCTCACGCGGCGTCGCTGCATCAGGCTTGCGCCCATTGTGCAATATTCCCCACTGCTGCCTCCCGTAGGAGTCTGGGCCGTATCTCAGTCCCAGTGTGGCCGGTCACCCTCTCAGGCCGGCTACCCGTCGTCGCCTTGGTAGGCCATTACCCCACCAACAAGCTGATAGGCCGCGGGCCCATCCCACACCGCAAAAGCTTTCCACCACACACCATGAAGCGCGTGGTCCTATTCGGTATTAGACCCAGTTTCCCAGGCTTATCCCAAAGTGCAGGGCAGATCACCCACGTGTTACTCACCCGTTCGCCACTCGAGTACCCCGAAGGGCCTTTCCGTTCGACTTGCATGTGTTAAGCACGCCGCCAGCGTTCGTCCTGAGCCAGGATCAAACTCTCCAAACAAAAACTCCCCATCCAAAGACAGGGCAGAATCCAGTTCAGAACAATCTGACCTAAACAAAAGACACCAAAAACTGGCATCAAAAAAAACAACCACACCCCACAAACGGGAAAACACGAGGTGCAGTCAAAAAACAACAAACAAAAACCACCAAACACACTATTGAGTTCTCAAACAACACGCCCGGCCTGACCGCGCAACAAACCCGCGGCTAAAAGCCGCGGTCCGTAGTGCGGGCAGTGAGAAACTCCCAACTTAATGGGTGTTACTCTCGGATTTGGTCTTCGCTCTCCGGCGCTTGTCCGTGTCGCTCTGACCTGGAATAAGTTACGGCAGGGCTAACGGGGAGTCAAATCGCCAGGTCAGCGGAGCGTTTCCCCAGGTCAGAGGGGTCGTCATTCTTGGCCGGACCCGCCAACCCGCCGCACCCCGGCGATGTGGCGCTTGCCACGCCGCAACACCAGCCAGCGCTCACCGAGAAAGTCCGACGGCTGTGGTACCCACTCGTCACTTTCCACACGCGCGTTGTTCACGTAGACGCCGCCTTCGGCGACCGTTCGGCGCGCTTCCCCACGACTCTTGGACAGCCCCGTCGCAACCAACAGGTCAGTGATCCCATCCGGACCACCGGGTGTCAGCTCGGCGACCTGGCCGTTACTGGCCTCGGTCAGCGCAGCCGAAAGCGTCGACTGGTCGAGATCGGCGAGCTCGGCACGGCCGAAGAGCGCCTGACTGGCCAGTTCGACAGCGTCGGTCGCCGCCTGGCCGTGCACCAACGTGGTCAGTTCCCGAGCCAGCCGGCGTTGCGCCGCGCGCTCGTGCGGACGTTCGGCAGTTGCGGTCGCGAGTTCACCGAGCTCATCGGCAGACAGGAAGGTGAACCAGCGCAGGTAGCCGACGACATCGGCGTCGGCCGCGTTCACGAAGTACTGGTACCAGGCATATGGGCTGGTCAGCTCGGGGTCGAGCCACAGATTGCCGCCGCCGGTCGACTTGCCGAACTTCTTGCCGTCGGCCGAGGTGACCAGCGGAACCGTCAGCGCATGCGCGGTCGCGCCCAGCTTCTGGCGCACCAGACGGACGCCCGCGATGATGTTCCCCCACTGGTCGGAGCCACCGACCTGCAGGCTGCAGCCGTGCTTCTTGTACAGCTCGACGAAGTCGTTGGCCTGAAGGAGCATGTAGCTGAACTCGGTGTACGAGATCCCGTCGCCTTCGAGGCGCCGCTTGATGGTGTCGCGATCGAGCATGACGTTGACCGAGAAGTGTTTGCCCAGGTCACGCAGGAATTCGATGGCCGACATCGGCCCGGTCCAGGACAGGTTGTTCTCGACGATCGCACCGTTGCCCGAGTCGTTGAACTCGACAAATCGCTCGAGCTGGCCGCGGATACGTTCAGACCACTCGGCGACGGTGTCGGCGGTGTTCATGGTCCGCTCCCCGTTGTCCCGGGGATCGCCGATCATGCCGGTGGCACCGCCGGCCAGCACGATGGGACGGTGTCCGGCCTGCTGGAATCGCCGCAGCGTGAGCAGGGGAACCAGATGTCCGGCGTGCAGGCTGGGTGCGGTGGGGTCGAAGCCGGCATAGAGCGTGAGCGGCCCATCCGTCGTCGTCGCGGCAGCGAGCGCTTCGCGGTCGGTCGATTGCGCGATCAGGCCGCGCCAGTCCAGTTCATCGAGGATGCCAGTACTCACGGCGTCGATCTTTCCCTATCGAATACCAGGATCGCCCGGGTGTAGAGCAGCTGGAACCCGAAGCGCTGCACATTCTGTTGCGATTTGGTCCCCGCGCCGGTCGTGACGACGGCGATGTCGCAGCCCGCGGCGGCGGCGTCGGCCAATCGTTTCGCGAGCAATGCGCTCTGCACCCCGCGCCTGCGGTAGTCCGGCCTCGTTGCGGCACCGGCGAGTTGCGCGATTCCGTCGGCAAAGCGCGCTGCGGCGCCTCCCGCAACGACGCCATCAATCGATGCGAGATACGCTGCGGCACCGGCCTTTTCGATATCGCGCTCAGCCCGTTCGACGATGCCGCGGGGAAACTCCTCATGGCTGGCCACGCCCTGGTCGTCCGGGTGGGCGAAACCGTCGACCACCGCCTCGACCCAGGCGTTGATGTCGTCGCTGCGCCGAACCTCGACTCCAGTCACCACTGGCTCGGTGCCGACGGCCACCGCGCGGCCCAGCACATTCTCGAATCCCACGAGTCGGTAGCCACGTCCGGTCAGCGTCCGGCCGATGCCGGGGTCGGCCAGGTTGGCGAGCTCGACCTGGACCGGCGCACCGTTGGCGCCACAACCTGCTTCGATCTCCGTCCACTCGGCGGCCTCAGGTATCGCGCCAAAACCCACGCCCACCACCTTGTTCATCGGCGACCCGGGCTCGGCGAAGCACGCGAAGCCGCCGCCCACGGGCCGCACCGACGCGGGCGCACCGCGCGCTCGCGCGGCATTGGTGGCGGCCGCCATGAACTGCGCCTCAGCGCCCTCGATGCGGCGAGCCAGATCGATGCCGCAGAACAGGGCGTCGGTAGTCATCCCGCCATTGTGCGGGTGCGACAGCTAGTCGCTCTCCCCCGGTGCCGGCGCCCGGGGACTGCGCCGGTAGTTCGACACCTCGGGGGTGCCCGGCAACCAGAACCGCCAGGCCCGGTCGGCGGCCTGACTGACGCCGACGCGCGGCCCGGCGCTGCCCTCCTGCGTCGGGTTCAGCTCCAGCCGGATCGGCGATCGCCGATCCATCAGGTCAATACCGTTGTCCGCCAAGGCGATTCCGAGCGCCTCACACAGATTGCCCGGGCCCCGGGCGTACGCGACGGGCGTGATGCCGGGCCGCCGACGGCCCGCGGCGACACCACAACCGTCGACGACGCGGGCCGCGCGGAGCAGCACGGCACCCGCCACACCATCGGCGCAACACACGACGTTGGCGCACACATGAATCCCGTGACTGCGATACGTGTACAGACGCCCGGCCGGTCCGAACATCACAGTGCTCCGGGGCGTCGGCCCGCGGAACGAGTGCGCAGCCGCATCCGGCCAGGGTCCCGATGGCGGTCCGCCGTAGGCCTCCACCTCCACCACGGTGGCGACCACGTCCCGGCCGTACAACGTGGCACCTAGCAGTCGTCGAGCCGCGGTGACCGGGTCGACGGCGAGTGGCTCGGCGCTCATGGCCCGTCATTCTGCCTGGTCCGGCGCCGAGCGTTGACATGCCCACGCCACGAGCGGATTATTCATCACATGATGAGTTCATCTCGTGGTGAATTACTGGATCATGCCTCTGACGTCGCGATTCGGATCGACAATCTGACCGTCGTCCGCGGTAATCGGCGCGCGATCGACGACGTATCCCTGCAGGTCCGGCGCGGCAGCATCACCGGACTGCTCGGTCCGTCCGGCTGCGGCAAGACCACCCTGATGCGCGCCATCGTCGGTACCCAGATCATCACTAACGGCACGGTGACCGTGCTCGGGAAGCCCGGCGGGTCGGCCGATCTACGTCGCCGCGTGGGGTACGTGACCCAGTCGCCGACGGTGTACAACGATCTGCGCGTCATCGACAACGTGCGCTATTTCGCCGCGTTGACGGGCTCCAGCAAGACCGCGGCCGACGAGGCGATAACGGCCGTCGGCCTGCAGGATCACCGAACATCGTTGTGCGGCAACATGTCCGGCGGCCAGCGGACGCGCGCCTCGCTGGCCTGTGCGCTGGTGTCCAAACCTGACCTGCTGGTGCTCGACGAACCGACGGTCGGATTAGACCCGGTGCTGCGCGTCGACCTCTGGGAACAGTTCGACCGGCTGGCCCGCGGCGGCACCACCCTGCTGGTCTCCAGCCATGTGATGGACGAGGCCGACCACTGCGGCGAACTGCTGTTGATGCGCGAAGGCCGCCTGCTCGAGCACACCACGCCCACCCGACTACGAGAGGACACCGGATGTTCATCGCTGGAGGAAGCGTTTCTGACCGTCATCCGGCGCAGCACCGCGGGCAGAGCCGGTTGACGTTGCGGCCATACCTGGCCACCACCGCCCGCATCCTGCGTCAGCTCGCCGCCGATCACCGCAGCATGGCGATGATCCTGGTGGTGCCGAGCGCCGTCATCACCTTGATGTACTTCATGTTCGACGATCTGCCGCACCGCCCCGGCACGCTGTCGCCGTTCAACAACGCCTGCCTGATCCTGCTGGGCGTCTTCCCGCTGATCGTGATGTTCCTGATCACCTCGATAACCATGCAGCGCGAACGGGTTTCGGGCACATTGGAACGGATCCTGACCACTCCCTGCGCCGGCTGGACCTGCTGGCCGCCTACGGATCGGCGTTCTCGGTGGCCGCCGCGGCCCAGGCCACGCTGGCCTGCCTGGTGTCGTTCTGGTTCCTGGGGTTCGACACCGCGGGCAGCCCCGCACTGGTCTTCCTGATCGCGATCATCAACGCGGTACTCGGCGTCGGACTGGGCCTGTTGTGCAGCGCCTTCGCGCGCACAGAGTTCCAGGCCGTGCAGTTCATGCCGGTGGTGATCGTGCCGCAGTTGCTGTTGTGCGGCATCATCGTTCCCCGCGAAATGCTGCCCGACTGGTTACGGTGGATCAGTGACGCACTACCCGCGACCTACGCGCTCGAGGCTCTCCAACAGGTGGCCGACCACGCCGACATCACCAGCACCACGATGCGCGACATCGTCATCGTGATCGCGTTCGCGGTCGTCACCATGTGCCTGGCCGCCGCGACCCTGCGCCGTCGGACGCCATGACCACGACACAGCCGCGGCCCCGCCGCAAGCCGCCCGGTCGTCCCACCGGAACCTCGGACACCAAGGAGACGATCCTGTCGTGCGCGCGGGACCTGTTCGCCCGCAACGGTTTCAACAACACGTCGGTGCGGGCGATCGCGTCCGCCGCCGGTGTCGACGCGGCGCTCGTGCACCACTATTTCGGAACGAAGCAGCAGCTCTTCGCGGCCGCAGTGCACATTCCCATCGACCCGCAGATGGTGCTGGGCCCCTTGCGGAACACCCCCGTCGACGAACTCGGCCACACGCTGCCGTCGCTGCTGTTCCCGATCTGGGACTCCGAGCTGGGCGCCGGTTTCATCGCGGCACTGCGCTCGATGCTCGCGGGCGACGACGTCAACCTGATCCGGATCTTCCTGGAAGACGTCATCACCGCCGAAGTCGGTGCGCGCGTTGACAATCCGCCCGGAACGGGACGAATCCGCGTACAGTTCGTCGCTTCCCAGCTGATCGGCGTCGTGATGGCCCGCTACATCCTGCAGCTGGAGCCGTTCAGATCGCTTCCGGTGCAACAGATCGCGGACACGATCAGCCCGAACCTGCAGCGCTACCTCACCGGCGACCTGCCGGCGCTGGACTAACGCCGGCCGGCGGCAAGCAGTCGCTCGTGCTCGGCGTCGTCGGTGATGTCGACCGCCTCGTCGATGAGCAGCACCGGTACCCCGCCGTCGATCCGGTAGGCCCGACGCAATCGCGGGTTGTACAGGTACTCGTCCCCGACCAGCAGCAGCTCACCGCGGTCCTGCGGGCACACCAAAATCGCGCGCAGTGCTTCGTCGATCACCGTGCGTCAGCCACCCAACGGAATCTGTGAGCCACCGGTACCCGGCACCAGACCGGGCGGCAGGCCACCCGGGCCACCGATGACGATGGGGCTCTGCGGTCGCGCGCCGGCGGCACGGGCCTGATTGCGCTTCTGGAACTTCACCGTGTCCTGCAGCGCGTGGATCAGCGGTACCTGGTTGGGACGCTGGTCGAGGGCCGCCTGGATGTCGTCCAGGTTGCCCTTCGAGGGGCCGAAGCCCTGGGCGCGCAGCTTCAGCGCCGTACGAAGCAGGTTCGAGAGGTCGCCGCCGCTGGAGCCGATGTCGTACTGCGCGTCGAGGTCATCGAGGATGTCGGCGTGCGCAGCAGCGGGGGTGATCAGCATCCCGACGGTCACAGCTCCCGCCAGAATCGCGCCGGCAACACCACGCCGCCCGCGGCTGGTGTGTGACGTCATGCGTTCTCCATTCGATATCTGCGCCCGACGGCGTGAACCCCGACTGACAAACCGCAGCCTAACAGCGCCGCCCGGGACCGGCAGGCTGTCACGACAGACTGCCCGTCGCGGTCAACTCGGCATGGGCGGCCGCGGTGAAGGGCACAAACGCGTCGCTGTCGACGTCGAACTGCCACGAGTTGTCCGTCGATTCGGGTACCCCGGCGGCGCGCAACTCGGCGAGCACGGGCCGGTAGGACGCATTCAGCTTCAGCTCCGGCACCACGTGGATCAGGTCCGGCTCCACCCCCACCGGCAGATCGGCCAGCGCCTCACGGAGCTCGGCCGGCAGCACGCTGCCACCCGGACGCAGGCTCAACGCCGTGACCGCGAGTTCCCGATCGCCGACCGGCACGCGGTAGGTGACGACGATGTCGACGGCGTCGAGGCGGCCCAGCGCGTTGCCGACCTCCTTGCCGAACACGGCGCCGCGGGGGGTGCGGATGACCGAACGGCGGTTGTCGACCATCCAGTAGTCGCCGTCGTCGTCGCGCCGGAACAGGAACTCGGTGGACACCCAGGTGTCCCCCGGCGCGAAGACGCCGCGCTTGACCGAGGCCGTCGGGTCGACGGGTCCACGTGGCTTGGCCAGCAGCACGCCCACTTCGTTGGGCTCGGCACGCACCACGAAGCCGTCGTCGCCCTCGAGGATCAGGTCGTCGTCGACGTCGTAGGCAGCCAGTGCGATCTGGCCGCCGCCCGGCAGCGGCCGGCCCTCGCTGCCGATCTTGGCGCCCGACACGTTGGCCAGCACGGCCTGACCGTCGGTGGTGGTGAAGAACTCAAGGACATGCGCGGGCTGGAACGCCTCTTCCACACGGCGCCACAATCCGGCCGGCATGCCCGAGCCGATGAACAGGCGCACCGGGTGGGTTCCGTTGATCACGAACGACGGGTCGTCGATGACGTCGCGCAGCATCGCCCAGGTGTAGGACACCACGGTGACGCCGTACTGCCGCAGTTCGTGCACGAAGCGATCGGGCCGCAGCCCGCGGGACAGCGCGATACGGGCGCCGCCGACGACCGCGCCGCCCAGCGACACGAGCAGACCGGACTGGTGGTGCAGCGGCGTCAGGCAGTAGACGGTGTCGCCGCGGCCCAGGTTGGCCGCCGATGCGGTGCCGAATGCCGAGAGCGCCCAACGGAAGTTGGTGATCTGCCGGGCCACCAGCTCGCCGCCGACGTTGGCGAACGCGACGTAGGCGAGGTCCTGTGCGTAGCCCGGGTTGGGCCGGTACCAGCCGGGCAGCTCGACGACGTCGGGGTCGATCTGCTCCATGTCCACGACGTCGGCGTCGTCGGACACGTGCAGGTCGCGGTTCTCGCCGCCGCCGAGCACCAGCACGCGGGTCCGAAGCTGCCGTGCGGCATCCAGATTGGCCGGGTCGGAGATGATGTCGGTGACGCCACCGAGTCGGGCCGCGACGGCCAGGTCGGCGTCGGGCGGCATCAGCACGGCCACCGCGCCGAGGCGTGACAGCGCCGCGATGGCGACGAGCGCGCTGGGGCGGGTCTCCATCAGCACGCCGACCCGAACGCCTTGTCGGACACCGACTTCGATCAGACCACGCACGACGTTGTTGATGCGGCGGTCCACTGCCTCGTAGGTGTGCACGCGGCCGTCGAACAGCAGGAACTCACCGTCCGGCGCGCCCTGGGCCTGCTCACAGATGATGCGGCCCAACGAGATTCGCGTGTGGTCGTTGATCTGGCCGAGGCGGGCCAGCCGCGGCAGGGTCCGGACGGTCTCGATGGCCAGCGCCCGCGTCGACTTGCCGGCCGTCACCACGGCGTCGGCCGCGGTGTTGGCGAGACTGAACGCCATCTCCGTCGCGGCTGCGGCGCCGTGGGCCACGCGGATCGCCAGCGGCACCGACTCGCGCGGCAGTTCAGACTGCAACGGCATCGGTACCACGTCGGCAGGCATCGGCCCGCCGGCGTCGAGCCACTTGACCCACGACGCCACCGTCGGCCAGCTCTGGCTCGCGGCCTTGGAACCCACGACGAGACCGAAATGCCCGACGCGAATGAGGTATTCGTAGACGTCGGCCTCCGGGGCGGCGCGCTTGATACCGCGCACCGCGGCGGGCTGACCGATGTCGTCGACCTCGCCGACCACGGCGAGGACCGGGCAGGTGATGTCGGACAGCGTCACCAGATTGCCGTGGATGGCGAAGCCGCCGGTCATCATGCGGTTGTGCGCGATGAACTGCTTGAGCAGCTCCGCAATGGCCGGGCCGGACCAGGCGATCCAGCCCTCGCTGGCCAGGAACCGGCGCTGCTGCTCGCGCGGCAACAGCGCTTCACGATCATGCAGCTGACGCAGGAAGTCGAGGCGCGACTGCGCGGTCTTGATCGGGTCAAGCATCTGGAAACCGTTGCGCGCCAACCAACCCGGGATGTTGAGGCGGCTGAAGACATGGTCGGCCATGAAGTCGGCGACGCCCGATGCCAGGTTCGCCGGCATGTTCATCGGCAGTGCGGCCAGCGTGTCCACCGGGGACCCGAAGGCGATGATGCTGGCCAGATCGCGGGACTGCCGGTACGCGGCGGTCTGGTAGGCGAACATGCCACCCTGCGAATAGCCGGCCAGATGGACGTCTTTGCCGGTGGTCGCCTTGACGGTGTCGATGGCCGCGCTGAGCCCCACCACATGGTCGGCCAGGTTGCGGTCCATGCCGCCCTCGACCTGATCCGGCGAGCCGAAGTCGATGACCCAAGGGTCCAGGCCCGCGGCGTGCAGGATGCCCACGGCGCCGTCGTCGCGCGTCACGTCCCACATGTCCGCGGACATCATCATCGGATGCACCATCAGCACCGGCGAACCGGCCGGGGCTGCGCCCGGACGGGCGTCCGGCGGGAAGTAGCGCCGCAGGCGGTACATCGGCACACTCTCGACGATCTGGAACGGCGATGGCACGGCGCCCGTCTCCAACCCGCCGTAGCGAAGCACTTCCAGGCCGTTTTGAGCGGTAGCTACCAACCGCTCCACCGGCCCGGTGATCACCGAAAAGTCCACCACCGGGTACTCCCTTTTGGTCAAATAAGTACAAATCCCCCGATTACGACGCCATCATGGCACAACGCGCTGGTTACCTCGTGGTTACGGCGTGGCAGAGGCACATGCGGCCGACGCCTAGAATCTGCGCCTGATGGCGCATCTACTCGGGGCCGAAGCCCTGCATCTGGAATTTCCGACCCGTGTGGTTTTCGATTCGCTGACGGTCGGGATCGAGGAGGGCGACCGAATCGGCATCGTCGGCCGTAACGGCGACGGCAAATCCAGTTTGCTGGCAATGCTGGGCGGCCGACTCAAGCCCGACTCCGGGCGGGTGACGGTGCGCGGTGGCGTCCGCATCGGGATGCTCGACCAGGCCGACACTCTCGATCACACCGACACCGTCGGGCACGCCGTCGTCGGCGACGTCCCCGAGCACGAATGGGCCGGTGATCCGCGCGGCCGCGACGTCATCGCCGGGCTGCTCGGCGACCTTGACTGGAATGCAGTGATCGGCACGCTGTCGGGCGGACAGCGCCGCCGCGTGGCCCTGGCACGTCTGCTCGCCGGCGACCACGACGTCCTTATCCTCGACGAGCCGACCAACCACCTCGACGTCGAGGCGATCACCTGGCTGGCCGCGCATCTGAAGAAGCGCTGGGCCGCCAATGCCGGTGGCTTGCTCGTCGTCACCCACGACCGGTGGTTCCTCGACGAGGTCTGTACAGCGACCTGGGAGGTGCACGACCGCATCGTCGAGCCCTTCGAGGGCGGCTACGCGGCGTACATCTTGCAGCGCGTGGAGCGCGACCGGCAGGCGGCCGCCTCTGAGGCCCGTCGGCAGAACCTGGCCCGCAAAGAACTCGCATGGCTGCGCCGCGGCGCACCGGCGCGGACGTCGAAACCGAAGTTCCGCATCGACGCCGCCAACGCGCTGATCGCCGATGTGCCCGAGATCCGCGACAAAGTGGCGCTGCAGTCGCTGGCGGTGACCCGGCTGGGCAAGCAGGTCGTCGACATTCTGGACGCGTCGGTGACCTACGGCGACCGGCAGGTGCTGCAGGACGTCGAGTGGCGGATCGCCCCCGGCGAGCGCACGGGCATCCTCGGCGTCAACGGCGCCGGCAAGTCGACGCTGCTCGGATTGATCGACGGCTCGGTCGAGCCGACCGAGGGCCGGGTCAAGCACGGCAAGACGGTGCAGATCGCCACGCTGACCCAGGGCGTGGAGAAGTTGGCCGAGCATCTCGACGAACCCGTACGTGTGGTGCTCAGTCGGCTGGCCACGACGTACACCTTCGGATCCGGTTCCAAGGCACAGGAACTCAGCCCGAGTCAGTTGCTGGAGCGCCTCGGCTTCGCCAGCGCGCAGCTGTCCACGCCGGTGCAGGATCTGTCCGGCGGGCAGCAGCGCCGGCTGCAGCTGCTCCTGATCCTGCTCGAACAGCCCAACGTGCTGATCCTCGACGAGCCGACCAACGACCTGGACACCGACATGCTGGCGGCCATGGAGGACCTGCTGGACTCCTGGCCGGGAACGCTGATCGTGGTCAGCCACGACCGGTACTTCCTGGAGCGTGTCACCGATCAGCAGTTCGGCATCCTCGGTGGCCGGTTGCGGCACCTGCCCGGCGGTGTCGACGAGTACCTGCGCCTGCGGGCGACGCACGCGGCCCAAACCGGTACCGCCGCAGCCAAACCCGCCGCGGCGGCGCCTGAGGGGTTGTCTGGTGCCGAGCTGCGCGCGGCGCAGAAGGAACTCACCGCCATCGAACGCCGGCTGGAAAAGCTCGCCGGCCAGATCGACACCGCACACCAGCGTCTCGCCGAGCACGACCAGGGCGACTACGAAGGGCTGCAACGCCTTACCGGCTCGCTGCGCGAGCTCGAAAGCGAAGTCACCGAGCTGGAGGAACGCTGGATGGAACTGTCCGAAGAAGTTCAGTAGCTGAACGTGGTGGCCGGCTCGTCGCCGATCCACTGCCACAGCGGGATGGTGCCGCCCAGCTCGGCATTGGCGAGGATTTGTTCTGCGTCAAGGGCTTTGGCGTTGAAGCAGATCGGGCAGATGAGGAACCTGCCGCCGGCGGCTTCGTAGCGGGCCATGAGGTCCGGCAGCGGCGGGCAGCCGTCGCAGGCGACGCCGAGCGCGAATCCGGGCTGGCCCAGCCGCACGGCTTCTTTGGCCAGGAACATCATCGTCGGATGTCCCTGTTCGGCTGCGCCGACCGCCATCAGCAGGGCGATGGTGACCTTCTCGGCGTCCTCCAGACCGGTGGTGAGGCTGATCGCCACTTTCGAGCTCATGAGCGGTTCTCCTTCGGTTCGGACTGAAATCCTGAGCACAGCAGGTCGATTGAATGGATGCGGTCATCGGCGGCGGCGAACATGCGTTGCTCGACGATCTTGACGGCGGTCGGGTCACCGGGCGGCGAGGTGCGGACCCGCCAGCTCAACGCGACGCGGTCTCCCACGCGGCCGACGGAGGCGTCGACCAGTTCGAAGTTGTCGGCACCGAACCAGTGCCGGAAGCGGCCGACGGTGTCGTCGGCCCCGGTCACGTCGACGAGGCCGGGCGGAATCAGGGCGCGGAAATGTACGTCGGGATCAAGGCATTCGGCCAGCGAGGCGAAATCCTGGCCGGCGAAGGCCTCCAGGAATGCGCCCGCCACTGCCCATCCTGTGCCGGTGTCGTTGTTCATGTATCGGTTCTACGGCCCGCCGACACCGGGGCGCATCGGGTGAATACCCGATCTATTCAGCCGCGCTGACCAGCCCGTGGCGCATGGCGAACATGGCGGCGGCGCCGCGGGTCGACACCCCGATCTTGGTGTAGATGTGTTCGACGTGGGTGCCGACGGTGCGCGGCGCGATCGAAAGGTGTTGGGCAATCTGCCGATTCGACGACCCACGGACCAGTAGCTCGAGCACTTCGAGTTCGCGGCCGGTCAGGCCGGCGACCATTCTTGGCCGACGCGTGGTGCGGCACCCGGCCGCCGTCAGCACGGCACCGACCGCCGCGCCGTCCAGGCGCCCGTCGGTGACCTCGGCGTGCATGGCCGCGGTGCGGTCGGCCGGTGCGAACGCCGTCCGGTGCGGGCGATCCTCGCCGAGCGCCTGGTAGACCGCCGCGGCGGCCAGCAGCCGTGCGGGCGCGGGAATGGCCGTGCCGGTCAGCCCACGCGGGTAGCCGCTGCCGTCCATGCGTTCGTAGCCGGCCGCCGCGACCGCGCCGATTTCGCACAGCCGCGGTTGGCGGCACAGCACCCGTTCGGTGAGATACGGGACAGTGCGGACGCGTTCGCGTTCGGCGACGGTCAAGGGCCCCGGCTTGTTCCAGATGCCCGTCGAGACGCCAATGGCTCCGATGCGGTGCACCAGCGCCGCACGCTCGGCGAGGGCGACGTCGTCAGGACCGAGGCCGGCCGCTGTGGCCGCCGCCGCGGTGAGTTCGGCGACGCGGCGTGAATAGCCGAGGAACCAGGGCGATTTCAGGTCGGCGTAGTCGGCGAAGACCCGCAGCACCGCGGTCAACTCAGCCTCCGGGACAGTGCGATCCAGCGGTGTGCAACCCCGGATCACCGAACCCCAGGCGTCGACGGTGTCGAGTCCCCCGAAGATCTCGTCCGGACGGCTGCAACACAGGTCGACGAGTTCCGGGTCGAATTCGGTCCCCCGGCGGCTGCGCAGCATCGCCAGTGCCCCTTCGATGCCGCCGGCGCGGTGGTGCGCCTCGGCGTCGTCCGCGATGTGGACGACGCGCATCACCGGTTGGATCTCCGTACCCCGCGCCCGTCCCGGCACGCCCTTGCCGTCCCAGCGCTCGAAGGCGTCCAACAGCGCGGTGCGCACCTCGGGCGGCAGGTCCAGGCGGTCGGCGATGTCGCTGGCCGTCTGACAATGGCTGACAAAGAGTTTCGGCATATCGGCGACGCCCTGGGCCAGGAAGCGCCCGACCATGGTGATGCGCTGCAACGCCGGTTGCCCCTGTGCGAGGTGCCCGAGCAGAAACCGCGCCATGCCGGGGCCGGCCTTGTCCACCTGGTAGCTGTCGGCGCGCATCTGGAGGTCGTCGGCGAACCAGTGCGCCAGCTCGTGCGAGTCGGCGACGCATCCCATCCAGGCCAGCAGCGACACGTAGAAGGCCGCGGCCGGATGCTCGGGTGCCATGCCTGCCGCGGCGGCCAGGCGCGTCGCGATGACCGTCTGGCGCAACACGTGCTCCTGCGGCTGCCCCAGTCCGAGATCGGTGGCCAGCGAGAGCGAGGCAATGAGCTCCGCCAGGCGCACTTCGGGCGTCTGGTTACCGGCCATCGGCTCAGCGTAGGTGCCGGGCGGCGTCAGGATCCGGTGTATTGCGCCAGTTCCCTGGCGATGGTGGCCTTCCTGAGCAGAAACCTGCCCTCATCCAACTTCTTTCGGCGCAGCCAACCGGTGACCTCGGCGTTGCACTTGCTCGCATTGCAGGACCGGCAGGCGGGCACCACATTGTCGAGCGTGTATCGCCCGCCGCGGGAAATGGGCTGCACGCAGTCTTTCTGCAGATCGGCGTCGTCCGCGCCGCAGTAGGCGCAGCCGCCCCAAATCTCTTGCAGGACAGCCCACTGCTGCGTCGTCAGGTCGTGGTCGACCTTCGCCATCCGACGTTTGCGACGTCTGGCGTAGACCGCGGCACGGCTTCGGGCAGGCACCTCCCGAGCCTAAGGCCGCCGACGGCCTCAGCCCTGCAGGCGGGTCCGCAAGCGGTCGGCGGTGTCGCGCACGGAGACGAGCTGCTCGGCAACCCGGGCCGGCGACGTGCCGCCACGGGCATCACGCGAGTCGACCGAACCGGCGATGGTCAGGACGTCCCGTACCTCGGCGGTGAGTCCCGGATGGATGCCGGCCAGCTCGTCGGCGGCGAGTTCTTCCAGCCCGACTCCCCTGGCCTCGGCGGCCTTGACCGCCGCACCCGCCGCCTCATGCGCGACGCGGAACGGAATGCCCTGGCGCACCATCCATTCCGCGATGTCGGTGGCCAGGGTGTAGCCGAGCGGCGCCAGCGCGGCCATCCGGTCGGTGTCGAAGGTCAGGGTGCCAACCAGGCCGGCCATCGCGGGCAGCAGCAACTGGAGCTGGGCTACGGAGTCGAAGACCGGCTCCTTGTCCTCCTGCAGATCCCGGTTGTAGGCCAGCGGCTGCGCCTTGAGGGTGGCCAGCAGGCCGGCCAAGTTGCCGATGAGACGGCCGGACTTGCCGCGCGCCAGCTCGGCGATGTCGGGGTTCTTCTTCTGCGGCATGATCGAACTGCCGGTCGACCACGAGTCGTGCAGTTTGACGTAGCCGAATTCCGTTGTGCTCCAAAGGATGATGTCCTCGGACAGCCTAGACAGATCCACGGCGATCATCGCGAACACGAATGCGGCCTCGGCGGCGAAGTCACGCGAAGAAGTGGCGTCGATCGAATTGTCCGCAGCCGCAGCGAATCCCAGATCTGCCGCGATGGCATCGGGGTCCAGGCCCAGCGAGCTGCCTGCGAGCGCACCGGAGCCGTAGGGCGACACCGCCGCCCGCTTGTCCAGATCGAGCAGCCGGTCGGCGTCACGCAGCAGCGGATGTGCGTGCGCGAGGAGGTGGTGGGCCAACAGCACGGGCTGTGCCGACTGCAGGTGCGTCTTGCCGGGCATGATCGCCGTCGGGTGCGCCGCAGCCTGGCCGGCCAGCGCAGCCGCGACGTCGAGCACGCCGTTGCCGACGGCCTTGATGGCGTCGCGCAGCCACATGCGGAACAGCGTCGCCACCTGGTCGTTGCGAGACCGGCCCGCGCGCAGCCGGCCACCGAGGTCCTCACCGACGCGGTCGATCAGGCCGCGTTCCAGCGCGCCGTGCACGTCCTCATCCGTCGGCAGCGGCCCGAAGGACCCGTCGGCGACGTCGTTGCCCAGGCTGTCCAGCCCGGCCAACAGCCCGTCCCGCTGCTCGTCGGTGAGCAACCCGGCGTTGTACAGCACGCGGGCGTGCGCCTTGGATGCGGTGACGTCATATGGCGCCAGCGCCCAGTCGAAGTGCGTCGACTTGCTCAGTGCGGCAAGCGCGTCGGACGGGCCGGAGGCGAACCGGCCACCCCACAGCGAACCTTCGTTGGTTCCACCGGTGCTCATTAACGTGCCCCTCGTCGAGTGCGAGCGGCCGCTTTTGTACAGCTGAACACGGTGTGTCGGTGTACAAACACGGCCGCTCGCGGGAAGTGGTTGTTACAGGCCCAGATCGCGCTTGGCGGAGATCTTGGAGCTCAGGCCATGCAGCTGGACGAAGCCCTTGGCGGCGCTCTGGTCGAAGCTGTCGCCCTCGTCGTAGGTGGCGAGGTTGAAGTCGTAGAGCGACTCACCCGAGCGACGGCCGTTGACGGTGATGTGACCGCCGTGCAGGACCAGGCGGATGTCGCCGGAGACGTGCTGCTGGGTGTGCTCGACGAACGCCTCCAGCGAGGCCTTCAGCGGGCTGTACCAGAGACCGTCGTAGGTGAGCTCGCCCCACTTGCGGTCGACGCCGCGCTTGTAGCGGCCGAGCTCGCGCTCCAGGGTGACGTGCTCGAGCTCGGTGTGCGCGGTGATGAGCACCATGGCGCCCGGGGCCTCGTAGATTTCGCGAGACTTGATGCCGACGAGGCGATCCTCGACGACGTCCAGGCGGCCGACGCCCTGCGCACCGGCGCGGCTGTTGAGCTCCTGGATGATCTGCAGCACGCTCAGCGGGCGGCCGTCGATGGCGACCGGGCGGCCCTTGTCGAAGCTGATGATCAGCTCGTCGGGGGTGTTGAAGTGGACCGTCGGGTCCTCGGTGTAGTCGTAGACGTCCTTGGTCGGGGCGTTCCACAGGTCCTCGAGGAAGCCGGTCTCGACGGCGCGGCCCCACACGTTCTGGTCGATCGAGAACGGCGACTTCTTGGTGACGTTGATCGGGATGTCGTTCTCCTGCGCGAAGGCGATGGCCTTCTCGCGGGTCCAGGCGTAGTCGCGGACCGGAGCGATGACCTCCAGCTCGGGGGCCAGGGTGTTGAAGCCGACCTCGAAGCGGACCTGGTCGTTGCCCTTGCCGGTGCAGCCGTGCGCGACGACGGTGCCGCCGTGGCTGCGGGCGGCCTCGACGAGGTGCTTGACGATCAGCGGCCGCGAGATGGCCGACACCAGCGGGTACCGGTCCATGTACAGCGCGTTGGCCTTGATGGTCGGCAGGCAGTACTCGTCGGCGAACTCGTCGCGGGCGTCGACCACGACGGCCTCGACGGCGCCGCAGTCAATGGCACGCTGCCGGACAACCTCCATGTCCTCGCCGCCCTGGCCCAGGTCGATGGCCACGGCAACGACTTCCTTGCCGGTCTCCTTGCCGATCCAGCTGATCGCGACCGAAGTGTCCAGACCGCCGGAATACGCCAGGATGACGCGCTCGGACATGTGTCAATCTCCTTGTTCTCGTACTGCTACAGGTTCTCGAAGGTGGCGGCGAGCTCAGCGCCGCTCATCGGTTCGCGGGCGACGACGAAAATGGTGTCATCACCGGCAATCGTGCCCACAACATAAGGCAGAGCCGCCCGATCTATTGCACTGGCCAGGTACTGCGCCGCCCCAGGTGGCGTACGTAACACCGCCAGGTTGGCGCTGGCGTCGGTGGACACCAGCAACTCGCCCAGCAGCCGAGACAACCGCTCGGTGCCGCCGGACACGCCTTTGATGGGGTTGCCGTCCTCGGGAATTATGTAGCCCCCGACTCCTCCATCCACGCCCCGCAGCTTGACCGCACCCAGTTCCTCCAGGTCACGCGACAGCGTGGCCTGGGTGACCTCGATGCCCTCGGCGGCGAGCAGGGCCGCGAGTTCGGTCTGGCTGCGCACCGGGTTCGACGACAGCAGCGCCACGATGCGCGACTGCCGTCCGGCCCGGGTCGGCGCTGTCATCGGCCGTTACGTTCCAGCAGCCACACCAACATGGCCTTCTGGGCGTGCAGGCGGTTCTCGGCCTCGTCGAACACCGCGCTCTGCGGGCCGTCGATCACCTCGTCGGTGATCTCGTCCCCACGGTGCGCCGGCAGGCAGTGCAGCACGACGGCGTCGTCTGCCGCCCGGCCGAGCAGCGCGGTGTTGACCTGGAACGGACGGAACGGCCGCACGCGGTCCAGGCCGTCGTTCTCCTGGCCCATCGAGGTCCAGGTGTCGGTGACGAGGACGTCGGCGCCGTCGGCCGCGGCCTGCGGGTCCGTGGTGACGGTGACGGTCGCGCCCGTCTCCGCCGCGCGCTTCTTGGCCGCCTCGACGAACTGCGGGTCGGGCTCGAACCCCTTCGGCGCGGCGATGGTCACGTTGATGCCCGCGGTCACGCCGCCGACCATCAGCGAGTGCGCCATGTTGTTGGCGCCGTCGCCGAGGTACGACATGTTGAGCCCGGCCAGCTTGCCCTTGCGCTCGGCGATGGTCTGCAGATCGGCCAGCACCTGGCAGGGGTGGAACTCGTCGGACAACGCATTGACGATCGGGACGGTCGCGCCCGACGCCATGGCGGTCAGGCGTTCCTGCGCGAAGGTACGCCAGACGATGCCGTCGACGTAGCGCGACAACACGGCACCGGTGTCCTCGAGCGTCTCCTCGCGACCCAGCTGGGTACTGCGGCCGTCGACGACGACGGCGTGCCCGCCGAGCTGGGCGATACCCATCTCGAACGAGAAGCGGGTGCGGGTGGAGTTCTTCTCGAAGATGACGGCGATGCCCCGCGGACCCTCGAGCGGCCGACGGCTGAACGGCGCCTTCTTGAGTTCGGCGGCGAGCGCCAGGACCTCGGCCTGCTCCTCGGGGGTCAGGTCGTCGTCACGGAGGAAATGGCGGATCACTGGGACTCCCCTGCTGCGGTGTCGAGAACGGTGGGTAGAGCGGTCAGGAACGCGTCGATCTGCGCGTCGGTGATGACCAGCGGCGGTGCGAGCCGCACGACGTCCGCGGCCGCGGCGTTGACGAGGAAACCCGCGTCGCGCGCGGCGTTTTCGACGGCCTTGGCCTGCGGCGCGGTCAGGACGACGCCGAGCAGCAGCCCGCGGCCCCGCACGTGATCGACCAGTGGGTGGCCCAGTTCCTCGATGCCGTGCGCCAGCGTCTTGCCCGCGGCGTCGGCGCGGTGCACGAGATCGTCGTCGGCCAGCGTCTTGACGACCGCCAGGCCCGCGGCGGTGCATACCGGGTTACCGCCGAAGGTGCTGCCGTGCATGCCCGGCTGCAGCAGGTCGGCTGCCGCCCCGATGGCGATGCAGGCGCCGATGGGCAGGCCGCCGCCGAGGCCCTTGGCCAGCGTGATGACGTCGGGCGTGATGCCGTCGTGCTGATGGGCGTAGAAGGCGCCCGTCCGGCCGATGCCGGTCTGCACCTCGTCGAGCACCAGCAGCGCACCGTGTTTCGCGGTGAGCTCCCGCGCCTTGGCCAGGTAGCCGGCGGGCGGGGTGACGACGCCGCCCTCTCCCATGATCGGTTCGAGGAACACCGCGGCGGTCTCGTCGGTGACCGCGGCTTCGAGCGCGTCGACGTCGCCGTAGGGCACGTGGGTGACGTCACCGGGCAGCGGCAGGAACGGCTCCTGCTTGCCGGGCTGGCCGGTCAGGGCCAGCGATCCCATGGTGCGCCCATGGAAGGCCCCTTGCGCCGCAACGATTTTGGTGCGGCCGGTGAGCCGGCTGATTTTGAAAGCGGCTTCGTTGGCCTCAGCACCGGAGTTGCAGAAGAACACCCTGGCGGGCGCGCCGAGCTGCGCCACGAGGGCCTCCGCGAGCGCGATACCCGGTTCGGTGGCATACAGATTCGAGGTGTGGCCCAGCGTGTTGAGCTGGGTGGTGACGGCCTCGATCACGGCCGGATGGCGATGTCCCAGCACGTTGACCGCGATGCCGGCCAGGAAGTCGACGTAGCTCTTGCCGTCGGCGTCGGTCACCACGGCGCCGTCGCCGCTGACCAGGGCGACCGGCGGCGTGCCGTAGTTGTTGGTCATCACTGCCTGCCAACGGGCTTGCATTGCTTCGGTTTCCTTCATGCGGGTGATACGACCTTGGTTCCGGTGCCCTCGTCGGTGAACAGTTCGACGAGGACGCAGTGTTCGACGCGGCCGTCGATGACGTGCGCGCTCGGGACGCCGTTCTGCACGGCGCGCAGGCATGCCTCGATCTTGGGCACCATGCCGGATTCGAGCTTGGGCAGCAGTTGCGCCAGTGCGGCCGTGTCGATTTCGGTGACCAGCGAGTTGCGGTCCGGCCAGTCGGTGTACAGGCCTTCGACGTCGGTGAGCATCAGCAGCTTCTCGGCGCCGAGCGCCTCGGCCACGGCGGCAGCGGCGGTGTCGGCGTTGATGTTGTGCACCACGCCGTCGGCGTCGGGAGCGATGGTGGACACCACCGGAATCCGGCCCGCATCAATGAGATCCAGGATGGCGTCGGCGTTGACGTGCTCGACGTCGCCGACCAGTCCGATGTCGGTGGGAACCCCGTCGACCGTCACGCTGCGCCGCACCGCGGTGAACAGCTGCGCGTCCTCACCGGTGATGCCGACGGCGTAGGGGCCGTGGGCGTTGATCAGCCCGACCAGCTCGCGGCCGACCTGCCCGAACAGCACCATGCGCGCGACCTCGAGGACCTCCGGTGTGGTGACCCGGAAGCCGCCCTTGAAATCACCTTCGATACCAAGGCGTTTCAGCATGGCGCTGATCTGCGGACCGCCGCCGTGCACGACGACGGGCTGGATGCCGCAGTTGCGCAGGAACGCCATGTCGGCGGCGAAGGCCGCCTTGAGGGTGTCGTCGGTCATGGCGTTGCCGCCGTACTTCACCACGACGATCTTGCCGTGCAGTTGCTTGAGCCACGGCAGGGCCTCGGCAAGGACTGCGGCTTTGACTGCAGTGGTGAGCCCGGCGGTGCTCACGAGCTGTACGCCGAGTTCTCTTCGACGTACGCGTGTGACAGGTCGGTGGTCCGGATGGTCGCCTCGTGCTCGCCGATCTTCAGGTCGACAATGACCTCGATGTCGGCGCCCGACAGGTCGACGTCGCGGGCACCCGGCGCACCGGCGCCGTCGATGCACACCGCGGAACCGTTGAACGACACGCTGATTCGGTCGGCGATCAGTTCGATGGGCGCGATGCCGATCGCGGCCAGGACCCGGCCCCAGTTGGGGTCGGACCCGAACAGCGCGGTCTTCACGAGGCTGTCGCGCGCGAGCGCCCGCGCACCCACGAGGGCGTCGTCCTCAGTGGCCGCGCCCTTGACGGTGATCGCGATGCGCTTGGTGACGCCCTCGGCGTCGGCCTGCAGTTGCGCGCACAGATCGTCGCAAACCGCCAGGACGGCCTCGTCCAATTCGCTCTGGCTGGGCCGGATTTCACTGGCCCCGGACGACAGCAGCAGCACGGTGTCGTTGGTGGAGCAGCTGCCGTCGATGTCGAGCCGGTCGAACGTCTTGCCGGCGGCGTTCTTCAGTGCCAGTTTGAGCGCCTCGGCGTCCGCGACGGCATCGGTGGTGATGACCACCAGCATGGTCGCGAGCGACGGGGCCATCATGCCGGCACCCTTGGCCATGGCACCGACGGTCCACTTGCCCGGATGGTGCAGCGCAACCTGTTTCGGCACCGTGTCGGTGGTCATGATGGCCCGCGCGGCCTCGTCACCGCCGGAGAGGCCACCGGCCATCTCGTGCACGATCTCGGTGACGCCGGCGAGCACCTTGTCCATCGGGAGCCGGTCACCGATCAGCCCGGTCGAGCACACCGCGACCTCGATGGCACCGGTCTCGGTACCCCAGTCGCTGAGTGCCGCGGCGACGGCCTCGGCCGTCTGGTGCGTGTCCTGGAAACCGCCCGAACCGGTACAGGCATTGGCGCCACCGGAATTCAGGATCACCGTCCGCAACCGGCCGGACTTGAGAACCTGCTCGCTCCACTGCACGGGGGCGGCCCGCACCTTGTTGCGGGTGAACACCCCGGCCGCCGACAGATCGGGGCCTTCGTTGAAAACCAGGGCCAGGTCCGGTTTCCCGGAAGCCTTGATGCCGGCGGCGATTCCGGCTGCCCGGAAGCCTTCGGGTGCGGTGACGCCCTGGTTGCGATGCAGGGACGGGGTCGGCGAGGTTGAAGTCACGGTGCTACTCCCACGGTGGATAGTCCTTCGGTTTCCGGCCAGCCGAGCGCGATGTTCATGGACTGTACTGCCGCGCCGCCGGTGCCCTTGGTCAGGTTGTCGATGGCGCACAGGGCGACGAGAGTCCTCGCATCCTCGTCGACGGCGACGGCGATCTGCGCGGCGTTGCTGCCGATGACCGAACCGGTCTTGGGCAGCTGCCCTTCCGGCAACAGGTAGATGAACGGCTCACTGGTGTAGGCCTTTTCGTACGCGGCCCGGATCTCCTCGACGGTCGCGGTGGTGCGCGCGGTGCAGGTGGCCAGGATGCCGCGCGACGTGGGGATCAGCACCGGGGTGAACGACACCGTCACGTCCTTGTCGGTGACGGCACGCAGGCCCTGCGCGATCTCCGGGGTGTGCCGGTGCGCGCCGCCGACGTTGTAGGCCCGGGCCGAGCCGATGACCTCGGCAGCCGACAGGTCGACCTTGGCCGACTTGCCGGCACCCGAGGTGCCACTGACCGCCACCACGGTGACGTTGGGTTCGACGAGCCCAGCGGCGACGGCAGGCACCAAGGCCAGCAGGGCCGAGGTCGGGTAACAGCCCGGTACCGCAATACGTTTCGTGCCGACCAGCTTGTCGCGACCGCCGGGCAGCTCGGGCAGACCGTACGGCCAGCTGCCGGCGTGCTCGGAGCCGTAGAACTTCTCCCACGCGGCGGCATCGGTGAGCCGGAAGTCGGCGCCGCAGTCGACGATCAGGGTGTCCGGGCCGAGTTGCTGCGCGAGCGCGGCCGAATGTCCGTGCGGCAGACCCAGAAACACGACGTCATGCCCGGCGAGGACGTCGACCTCGGTGGGCTGCAGCACCTGCTGCGCGATAGGCAGCAGGTGCGGGTGGTGGTCACCGACCGTGGTTCCGGCATTACCCGCGGCGGTCAGGGCACCGATGGTGAGGCGACCGTCCGCATAGGCCGGATGGCCCAGCAGAAGCCGCAGAATCTCGCCGCCGGCATACCCACTGGCGCCGGCCACTGCCACAGAAGTCATGACCCGATTCTGCATGGTTATGCATCAACTTGCAAACCAATTAGCGTTGCGGGTGGCGTCCGGTGAACGCGACCAAACGATCCATCGCTTCGGCGTCGGTGGTGATCGCCACCGGCTGTTCGAATCCCGCAGTACGCCGGCTGTCCGGGGTAATGATGCGATGCGCAAGAGAGAGCACGAAGTCGGCGTGCGCAGCTGTGATCGGCAGCGGGCGCGCCAGGGCCTGCGCGAAGTCCCAACCGTGTACCACCAACTCGACCGACAACACACCCAACGCAAGATGCGCGGGCATGACCCTGCCGGCGAACACCGCGTCGCCACTCGTGCCTCGTCTGCGCCAGGCCTCGATCACCGAAGTCGCAGCCTGCGAGATGCGCGCCTCGACGTCCAGGTTCGGGCTGACGAACACGTGCGCGCCGGCGGCGTCGCCCACCATCGTCACAGTCCCCACCAGGTGGTCCGCCAGCTCGGCGACATCGAATCCCGGGCACGGAGTCGGCAAACGCAGGTTCTCGCCGACAGCGGCGGCAAGTACCGGGCCAACTGCGTTCAATGCCGTTTCAGCGCTCGACAGCTCGTTCACAAGAGGCGATTCTTGCCTTGCCTCGCTGCGCCCGGCATCAGCAATCTGACTGCGGGTCCACGCTGCCGGCCCGCGTCGACCTGGACAATTCACCTGGAGGCGCGTCGCGTCGGTGGCGCGCCAAACGACGGTCACCGTGCGGATACCGCAAACCGGGCCGAGTTGGTGTCCTGATTCGGTGACGACGTATCGGGCGCCGGCAGGTCGGCGACCGCGTCGGCCGGATGAGGTCTGGGCGCGCCCGGTTTCGCGTGGTGCTCGATATCGCCACCCCCGCGTAATCCGCTCTACAGAAAGGGAAATTCATCCATGTTCGCCACCTACCGCAGCGTCGAGGTCACTGAGCCCGGCGGTGCAATCACACTCACGGATCGGCCGGTGCTCGAGCCCGCCGACGGCGAGGTGCGAGTCCGTGTCGAAGCCTGCGGCGTGTGTCATTCCGACTCGCAGATCGCCGCGGGTTACCTGCCCGGCACGGTCTTTCCGGTGACGCCAGGCCACGAGGTCGCCGGCCACATCGAGGCGGTCGGCCCCGGAGTGCTCGACTGGCAGGTCGGCGACCGAGTCACGGTCGGCTGGTTCGGGTACTACTGCGGGAGCTGTTTCCGCTGTCGGCGTGGCGATTTCGTGCACTGTGTGCGCTCGAAGGTGACCGGGGCCGGGTTTCCCGGCGGCTACGCCGAAATGCTGCTCGTGCACCAGTCCGGACTGGCGCGCATTCCAGACGCCCTCACCGCCGTCGACGCTGCCCCACTCGCGTGTGCCGGAGTGACGATGTTCAATTCGCTGCGCCACAGCGGCGCACGCCCCGGCGATGTGGTGGCCGTGTTGGGTATCGGCGGACTGGGTCACCTGGGCGTGCAGTTCGCCGCCCACATGGGATTCCGGACGGTGGCCATAGCGCGCGGTGCCGAAAAGGCCGATATGGCTTACCAATTGGGCGCCCACCATTACATCGACTCGACCGCCACCGACGTGGCCGCCGAACTGCGCAAGCTCGGTGGTGCGCGGGTGGTGGCGGCGACGGCCACCAATCGGGCCGCGATCAGCGTCGCCGGCGACGGCCTCGCTCCACACGGTGAGGTACTCACGCTTGCCGTGCTCGCTGAACCACTCGACATCACACCGCTGCAACTGATCAACAGTTCGGGCACGATTCACGGACATCCCGCCGGCACCTCAGCAGATACTGAAGACACCCTGGAATTCGCTGCCCTGCACGGTATCCGGCCGTGGGTTGAACCGATGCCGTTGCGGGAAGCGGCCACCGGATACGACCGGATGATGCGCAACGAAGCGCGTTTTCGGGTGGTCCTGACGATGACCGACGCTGAATAAGCGGTCGCGGCGACGCCTCAGGTGGTCGTCCGGAAAAATGCGCTCAGGCCAATAGTCCCAGCAGTTGGTTGAAGCACTCCGACATCGAAGGGTGGGTGTAGATCTCGTCGCGCAGTGCGCCTGCGGTGATACCGTGCCGCATCGCCAATGCGACGATGTTGATCACTTCGTGGGCGTCATGGCACCACAGTGTGGCGCCGAGGATCTCGTCGGTGGTGGCGTCAACGACAACCTTCATCATTCCCTCGGCCTGTTCGACTATGCGTGCACGGGCCACGGTTGCGAGATTTGCCACCGGACTTGCGGCGACGAGTACGTCGTAACCCGCACTGCGCGCCTGCGACTCAGTCAAACCCACCCGTGCCAGCGGCGGGGTGAGGAAAAGACACGTGGGTACCGCCGTGCGTTGCGACGCCCGTCGCGGCTCATCGACCCCGGACAGTTGGTCGGCGACGATGCGATAGTCATCGAGTGAGATATAGGTGAACTGCGGCCCCCCGGTGACGTCACCGACGGCGAAGATGTGGGGCACGCTGGTGCGACGGTGGTCATCGACGACCACGGCACCCTTGTCGGTGGTCTGTACGCCCGCCCGGTCGAGGCGCAGGGCGCTCGTGTTCGGCATGCGGCCGAGCGCGACCAAGACCGTGTCGGCGTCCACACTGACCGATTGTCCATCGCTCAGGTACTGGACGCGAGCCATCGGCGCGGCTCCGGGACGGAGGACCGTCTGCACGTCAACGACGTCGGCACCGGTTTGGATGTCCACGCCGCGCGCGGCCAGCAGTGAGCGTGCCAGGTCCGCGATGTCTGGTTCCTCGCCTGCGAGTACCGCCGGATGCTGCTCAAGTATGGTGACCGAGCAGCCGAACGCGGCATACATCGACGCGAATTCCAGCCCGATGAATCCGCCCCCGAGAACGACCAGGCGTTCGGGGCGTGCGGTCTGGTGCAACAGCTCGACGTTCGTCACAGCGACCGGGCAATCAGCCAGCCCGGGTATGTCTGTGGTGCCGGCGCGTGCCCCGGTTCCGATGACAATCTGGCGGGCGCTGACCGTCACGGCACCTGCATCGCTGCCGACCTGCACCGTGTTGGCATCGAGGAACGTCGCGGTGCCGATGAGCACCGTGACTGACGGAATGCTCTCGAGTGCAGCAAGATTGGCTGAGCGCAGACCTGCAGTCAACCGCTCGGTCGCGGCAACCGCTGCGGCATAAGCCAATTCGCCCGACAGGTGGGGCGCTGTGTGCTTCTCACCCTGATAGACCATCGATTTCGTCGGCACGCAACCGGTGTTGATACAGGTGCCACCGAACATCTGCGCCGACTGTTCGACCAGGACCACCCGTTGTCCTGCCCGGCCGACGTCGCCGGCCAGCGTCTTGCCGCCTTTACCGAAACCAATGACGAGGAGGTCAGCCTCGATCGCTGTGCTTTCCACGATGTGCGTCATGCGAGGGTCAGCACCACCTTGCCGGTCGCGGCGCGGTGGGACTGCGCCTGCCCGGCCTGCTCCAGCGGGAAGGTTGCCCCGATCGTCGGAACCAGCGCGCCGCGGCCGGCCAGCTCGGCCAGGGCTGTCATCCCGAGGCGGTCGGCCTCGACGAGCAACTCGGCCGGCCGAATACCGCGGGCAACGGCATCGGCGGTGACCGCAGTCAGGGACTGCGGTTGCGTCGACACCAGCAAGCCGCCGGGTTTGAGCACCTGCAGCGCCTTCGCCGGATAGTCGTGCCCGATGAGGTCGAACACCACATCCACATCGCTGATAAATGCCGTGAAATCGGTTGTGGTGTAGTCGATCACCTCATCTGCACCGAGGCCGGCGACGATCTCGACCTTGTCGGGTGCCACCAGCCCGATGACGTAAGCGCCGTAGGCTTTGGCGATCTGCACGGCCAGATGCCCCACCCCGCCGGCCGCGGCGGTGATCAGCACCCGACTACTCTCGCCGATACCGGCGGTGTCCACCAGCGCCTGCCAGGCCGTCAGCCCGGCCAGCGGCAACGCGGCAGCCTGAATGTGGTTCAAGTTGACCGGTTTTCGCACGAACACCCGGGTTGGTGCGACGACGTATTCGGCGTAGGCACCATGACCCTGCGGGAACGGCAACAGGCCGAACACGTCGTCACCCGGCTGGTACAGGGTGACACCGGTACCGACGGCCTCGACGGTACCCGACACATCCCAGCCGAGAACGAACGGTGCCGCCCCGACCAAGACCCCGCTCCGACGGTTCATCGCGTCGACCGGGTTCACTCCGGCGGCCTGCACCCGAACCAGGATCTGCCCGATCCCCGGTGTGGGACGGTCGATCTCGACGAGCTGCAGCACCTCGGGGCCGCCGAGTTCGTGCTGGCTGATGGCTCTCATGCCGCTCATCCCAGGAACCGGTTGACGTCGTGCGCGAAATCCGCGATGTGCTGGAATAGGAATCCGTGTCCGGCGGCGCTGTAGAGCACCACCTTGGCGTCCGGCAGCTGCTGCGACATCGCATAGGTGGCATAGGAATTGATCATCACGTCGTGGGCGCCGTTAGCAACCAGCACGGGCAGCTTCAGCTCGGCCAGGCGTGAGTAGTAGCCGCCGAAAGCAGCGATGGCACCCAGTTGCGCGCGGTAAGTGTCTCCCTGCACCGCGGCCCCGGACTGAGCCAGCCGAGTATCCAAGCGCCGCAACGACGCCAGCCCGGCGGCGCGACCCTGATCGGTCTCCGGGAAGAACAGGTACAGGTAGTCCTCATCGTCATTGACGGCATGGCCCAGGACCTCCCCCACCCGCGGTCCGGGCGGCGGCTGGTCCGGCACTCCGGCCGGGGTGCTGCCCGCCACCACCAGGCGACGCACCAGTTCTGGTGCCCGCAGTGCAATGCCTTGGGCCACAATGCCACCCAGAGACCAGCCGAGCACGTCGACCTGCGTGAGACCCAATGCCCCGATGAACGCGATCCCACCATCCGCGAGCCCGTCGATGGAAGTCGGCGCATGGCCACTGGACAGGCTGGTGCCGCGGTTGTCGAACACGATGACCTCCCGCTCGGCGGCCAGCGCATCGAGCAGTTGCGGGTCCCAGTGGTCGACGGTGCCACGCAGACGCATGCACAGCACCAGGGGCACCCCGCCGGTGCTCCCGAATCGGCGGTAATGGAACCGTTCGCCGCCGGGGCCGCCGACGAAGCGGTCCTCGGCCTGATCGGACAGGTATGCCATGGTTTTCCCTTCAGTTGACAGTGATGTCGGTCAGTTCGATGGACACCACGAGTTGCTCTGGGATCGGGTGGTTGTCGGCGTCGCGGACGTAGATCATCCGGGTACGTGGGATCACCAGACCATCGATCTCATCGAAATCCGAGATATAGTGCGCGCCCGGGGATCCCCCGGCAATGTCGACCTGGTAGTCGCGTCGCCGGATCAATCCGTCGGCATCGACGTAGAGGATCTGGTGCGGGCTGTGGGTGGCGATGGTGTCGGGATAATCGACGTGCAGTGTGCGCCACCGCTGCCCGTCCTCGGTCCAGGGTTCGCCCTCCTCGGTATGCACTCCAGGGAAGGTCAGGTTGAACGGTTCGGCGGTGTAGGTCCACATGGCGTATCCGGTGAAGTACGCCAACTGCAATGTGGACCAGGGCGTTTCGAGGGTGTGTCCGGCAAACGAGGCGCGCGGGTCGTCGAGTACCTCCACGACGTCCCCATCTGTCGTCTCGATACCCACCCGCTGCGGGGTGTAGGCGGTCTTCAGATCGGGTGCGGTGAAAGGCCGCAGCGACGTACGTTGGTCTTTGATCCAAACGGTGATCTCGCCGTCGTCGACGATCCCGGGGACGGCCTTGATGTCCCAGATGGCGCCGCCGAACCGCTTGTGCGCGGTGACCGAGCTCAGTTCGCGCCAACGGTCGACTCCGCCGTACGTGTTCAGAACGGTGGTGAGCAGGTCTGTCATGAATTCTCCTTAACGGCCGAGGAATTGGCGGATGTGCTGGCCGAACTCGACCGGGTACTGGTCGAGAAATCCGTGGCCTGCGTCGGGGTAGACGCGCAGCTGGGCACCCCGGATCTTCTCCGCCAGCAGATAGCTGTTCTTGGTGGACATCATGGTGTCGTTGTCGCCGTTGGCGACCAGCGTCGGCTGGGTGATGGCCGAAAGACGTTCCAGTTTTGACGATTCCGGGATACCCCAGGTCATCAGGGCCTGGTACTGCGCATCTCGGCAGGCCAGGGTGGTCTCGGGATCTCGGTCCGTGCTGCGGGCATGTGTGCGGGCCAGGTATTCCCAGCCCCGCTGGACACTCTGTTGCGAGCCGGAGAAGAACAGCGCGATGAATCCCTCAGCGGTGATCTCGTCGGCGCACGCGTAGGTGTATACGTCTTCGGACCAGCGGTGCAGATCGGGAGCACCCTGCGGGGCCGTGCCGGCGAGCACCAGCCTGCGCGGCAACCGTGGACGCACCAGAGCGATCTCCTGGGCGATGTGGCCGCCCAGCGAAAACCCCAGCAGGTCAACGGATGTGAGCCCGAGGGCATCGATGAACTGCAGGGCGTCGCGCGCCATATCCGTGACGTTGTCGGGGGTGGTCCCGGTGGAGCCACCGACTCCACGCAGGTCGACGGTGAGCACCTCACGGTCGGCCGCCAGAACGTCGAGCAGTGCCGGGTCCCAGTAGTCCAGGTTGCCGCGAAAATGCTGCAGCAACACCAACGGGGGCAGGGTGACTGATGGGTTACCAATGCGCCGGTAGGCGAACCGTTCGCCGGCGACCTCGATTTCGAGATTGGCGGCGCGCGCTGCGTCCGCCACGGTGACGACCTCCGTCATGTGTTGCCTCTCCGCTGTTGTCGATGGCACCAGCCTGCGATCTCGACCGGTCCCCGGGGTATCCGTCAATTGACTACGGAGCCATGCGGACGCCGCTGGCGGGTCGCAATGGTCGTTTGACGGATGGCCCGATCCGGCACCTGAGGTCAAACTGGCAGCCATGCCGTATATGGAGGGCTCCGACGGGGCGCAGCTGTACTACAAGGACTGGGGCAGCGGGCCGGCGGTGGTCTTCAGTCATGGCTGGCCGCTCAGTGCCGACGCCTGGGATGTGGAGCTGAAACTGCTTGCCGACAACGGTTTCCGTGCCATCGCTCATGACCGGCGGGGGCATGGCCGGTCCGAGCAGACGTGGTCGGGCAACGACATGGACACCTACGCCGCAGACCTGGCGGCTCTGATCGACGGACTCGGATTGTCCGATGTCGTCGTGGTGGGGCACTCCACCGGAGGTGGCGAGGTGGTGCGGTACGCAGCGCGCCACCGCACGGGCCGGGTGCGCAAGGTGATCACTGTCGGCGCGGTACCACCGGTGATGCTGGCATCAGCGGAAAACCCTGAGGGCACACCGCTGTCGGTGTTCGACGACATCCGGGCCCGGGTCCTGGCCGACCGGTCCGCGTATTGGCGGGAACTCGCGGTGGCGTTCTACGGTTTCAACCGGGACGGTGCCGCTGTCTCACAGGGATTGATCGACCATTTCTGGCTGCAGGGCATGCAGGCAGGGCTGGCATCGGCGTACGACTGTGTCAAAGCGTTCTCGGAGACCGACCTGGCCGAGGACCTTCGAGCCCTCGATGTGCCGATCCTGATTGCCCACGGTGACGATGATCAGATCGTCCCGATCCACGATGCAGCGTCGAAGGCGATCGAGCTGGTGCGGTACGGCACCCTACGCGTGTATCCGGGTGCCTCGCACGGGATTCACGGTGACTATCAGCAGCAGTTGGGTCGCGACCTGCTGGACTTCATCCGGAGTTGAGCGTGTCGATGAGGGTGACGTCCCGGGTGGTTACGCCGACGCCGTCACGCCGCCGGAATACCACCAGTGCATGCTCACCGGTGGATTTCTCGATGAACCGGTAGCTGCGGCGTTTGGTGGTGGCCCGGTGTTTGTGACCCCACTGCCCCATCGCGGCGAGCACCGGCACCAGATCATGCCCGGCGTCGGTGAGCACGTAGCGACTGCGCGTTCGCTCGCCGGGCTCCCGGTAATCCTCGACCGCCAGGATGCCGGCGTCCACCAGCTCGGCCAGTCGCGCGCTCAGCACATCAGAGGCCACCCCCAGCCGTTCCCGGAACTCGGAGAACCGGGACCGGCCCAGCAATGCCTCACGGATGATCAGGATGGCCCACCGCTGCCCCAGCACCGCCATGGTGCGGGCGATCGGGCAGGCGTCGTCGGACCACGGGTCGGTGCGCATCCTCACACTCTACCTGGGTTGGCAATGCCAATTCAGCCTGCTAACTTGGCGAGGGTGATAATCGGTCGGTCAGCCGAGTTGGCCAGCGTCACCGACACGCTCGCCACGATCTCCACCACCGGCACAGCGCTGGTCGTCGATGGTGAGGCCGGCATCGGCAAGTCCACGTTGCTATCGGCGATCGCCGACTGGGCGGTGGCCAACGGCTACCGCAGACTTGGCTGTTCGGGCCTGCAAAGCCAGAGCGAGGTGGGCTTCGCCGGCGTCCACGAACTCATCCACCCGGTGCTCGACCACACCGCAGCACTGCCACCCCGCCAACGCACGGCCCTGCTGACCGCCTTCGGGCTGGACGACGGTCCGACACCGGACCGGCTGCTGGTCAGTCTCGCGGTGCTCGGTCTCCTCGAAGAAGCCGCCAGCCGACGCCGAATCATCCTGATCATCGATGACGTGCAGTGGCTGGACCAATCCTCACTGGAGGTTCTGGCGTTCGTCGCGCGCCGACTCGGTAACGCACCGCTGATGATGTTGTGTGCCGAACGCACGGGACTCGACGGCGCCGCACCGTATCTGGACGGTCTACCTCGATTGTCACTGGGCCCACTGGCTCCCGAACACGCCCGACAACTGTTGAACACCACCGCACAGCACGCGGACACCTTGCTGCAGCAGCGGGTGCTCGACCAGGCGGGTGGCAACCCGCTGGCAGTCATCGAGCTGTCCGGCGCCGCCGACGAGCGCGGCAACAGCGCGGTTTTCTCCGGTGAGCCGCTGCCCACCACCCGCCGGGTCGAACGGGCCTTCCTGTCCCAGCTCGACGGGCTGACCGACAACAGTCGCCTGCTGCTGTTACTGATCGCGTCCAGTGATGGGCAGCTGCGTGACATCGACGTCGCAACCGATCTTCTCGGCCTGGCACTCACCGATGAACTGGCCCCACTGGAGCGGGCGGGTCTGATCACAGCGAGCGGCGGCCGGCTCCACATGCGCCATCCGCTGATTCGGTCGACGGTCTATGGCTCGGCCCCACTGGCCGCGAGGACCGTCGTTCACCGGGCACTCGCCGATGCGACGGTCGACCCGGTCCGTGCAGCGTGGCACCGCGCCGAAGCCACCTTCGGCACCGACGAGCAGGTGGCCACGGACCTCGAAGCCGCCGCCCGCCAGGCCCACGCGCGCGGTGCAGGCGCCGAATCCGCCGCCGCCCTGCGCCGGGCAGCCGTATTGTCCCCCGATCCCGCCGCCCGGGTGCGGCGGTTGGCCGAAGCTGCCGAGATCGCCCGTAGCTCCGGGCTGACCGCCGAGTCCATCAGCATTCTCGGCGAAGCCGAGAGTCTGGGTGACCAGCATTGCAGCACAGGGCAATTGGTGCTCACCCGATTCGTCCTCAACGTCACCGCCGCGATACCGGGCCAGTCGGCCACCGAACTCGTCACGCTCGCCGGCAAGTTCAGTGACGGCGACATCGAACAGCGTCGGTTGCTGTGGGCTGCAGCCATCGAGTGCCGCCTGCACGGCCTCGCCGAGGAACCCCGTCGCGACGTCGTTGCGGCCCTTCGCCACCTCGATGACGGCGCAGACGATCCGGTGGTGCGCATGGCATTGGCGTTGGTGGACGACACCGGCGCCGGTCAGGACCTGCGCACACGCCTGCCCCGGCTGATCGACGAAGTTGCCGACGACCCCCTGTTGCTGATGGCGCTGGGGTTCGCCGCCGAGGCGGTCGCCGACCGCATACATGCGCTGCAGTGCTGGAACCGCGTGCAGAGCTTATCCAGGACATCAGGGTCAGCTGCCGACGAATGCGAAAGTCAACGCGGTGCAGCGCAACTGCTGTTGGGAGAAGGCCGCATCCAGGCCGCGGCAATCGCTGCCGAGAATGCGCTGCGGCTGGCTCAGGACATCAACCTGCCGATGACCGCGGCCTCGGCGGCGGCCACTCTCGCCCGGGTGCAGGTATGGCAGGGCCGGTTCGATCAGGCCCGCGAGACGGTTGCCACGGCGCGCCGACTGCTGGCGCCCGACCCGGCGATCCTGTGGCATGACGACGTGCACTGGGCGGCGGGCCTGCTGGCGCTTTGCACCGCCGACCCAGCCGACGCATTGGGACATCTGTTGAAGATGACTGGGCACCGGACCTCACGGCGGTGGGCCATCGCCGATCTCGCCGAGGCTGCGGCCGGCAATGACCGCGCCGACCTGGTGCGACCGCTGCTCGCTGACATCGAAGACCAGGCCCGTCAGCTCGGAACAGGTCTGGAGTTGATGCTCGCACATCGCGCACACGCGCTCCTGGCACAGACTGCTGCCGAAGCGCACGAGCATTTCTTGGCAGCCCTGGCCGCCGGCGATGACGCGGATGCCGAACTCGAAACGGCCCGAACACATCTGGCATACGGGCAGTGGCTGCGTAGGCAGCGCCGGATCACCGAGGCACGCACCCACCTGTCATCTGCGCTGGCCGTGTTCGACGCCGCCGGTGCAGCGCCGTTCGCCGACCGGGCCGCCGCCGAACTGCGTGCCGCAGGCGTGGCCACCCCTGCCGGGACACCCCGTCACGGGCCGGTTTCCGAGCTGACCTCCCAGGAACTTCAGATCGCCCAACTGGCCGCCGCCGGCCTGACCAACCGGGAGATCGCCGACCGCATCTACGTTTCCCACCGCACCGTCGCGGCCCACCTTTACAAGATGTTCCCCAAGCTGGGCATCACCAACCGCAATCAACTGCACACCGTCTTGGACGACCGAACAGTAGTCATTTGACCGATAGTCGTCCTCAGCGCAGATCTACCTGCGATGGATCGCTCCGACGCGGTCCGCAGCAGCCGCGATCGCCGCGTCGCGGGCGGCGCTGGCCTCATCCTCGGTCAGTGTCCGGTCGGGCGCCCGGAATCGCAGGGCCAGGGTCAGGGACTTGCGGCCCTCCCCGATCTGCGGGCCGGTGTAGACGTCGAACAGTCGCGCATCCTCCAGCAGGTCGCCGGCGCCCTCGCGCACGACGTCGACCACGGCCTGAGCCGCCACGTCGTCGGCGACGATCAGGCTGACATCCTGGAAGACCGCCGGGTATGGCGACACCGACGGCACGATGGCGCGCTCGACGACCGGGATGGCATCGAGGTTCAGCTCGACGGCGCACGTGCCCTTCGGCAGGCCGGTGCGCTCGATGACGGCCGGGTGCAGCTGGCCGGCGTAGCCGACCACGGTGTCACCGACCAGTACCTCGGCGCAGCGGCCCGGGTGCCACGGTAGTTCCTGTGCCGCGCGCAACGTCACGTCGACGCCGCAGGCCCGGGCGATGATCTGCACGGTCTCCAGAGCGTCGGTGGCCTCGACCGCACGACCCGGACCCCACGGCCCGGCCGGCTCACGCAGGCCGGTGAGTACCGCGGCGACATGCAGCGGCTGGTACGGCAGGGCCCGGTCGATCTCGGCCAGCTCGGCGTCGGTCGGGCGCCGGTCCACCGGGATCGGTTCGAGTGCGCGCGTGGTCTCCGTGGCCTGCACGACCTGCTCGATACCGAACAGTGCGACGTCGGCCGCACCGCGAGACACGTTGCGCACCAACGCTTCCAGCAGGCCGGGCAGCAGCGTGGTGGCCAGCGCCGGCCGGTCGGCCTCGAGCGGGTTGAGCACCGAGATGGTGGCGCGGCGCGGGTCGTCGGCCGGCAGGTCCCAGGCGTCCAGCACGCCGGCGGGCAGGAACGGCGTCGGCAGCACCTCGACGAAACCGTTGAGGGCCAACGACTTACCGATGGCACGACGGCGCTGCTGCTTTGCCGTCAGACCGCGGCCGGCAGGTGCCTGCGGCAGCACCGACGGGATGGCGTCGAGCCCTTCGAGCCGCAGCACCTCCTCGACCAGATCGGCGGGCTGCTTCATGTCGGGACGCCAGCTCGGCGGAACGACCGTGGCGGTCGCACCCGACACCGTGACATCGGCGCCGATCTGCGTGAGGCGACGGGCCGTGGTGCCCGCGGGATAGCTGACGCCGGCGAGCCGGTCGGGCAGGTCGACGGCGATGGTCACCGGCGGCTGCGACCAGTCCGGCGCGGTGTGCTCGGCGCGCCAGTCGGTGAGCGTGGGTTCGACGGTGCCACCGGCGATTTCGGCCAGCAGCACGGCGCAGCGGTCCAGCGCGGCGCGAGAGATCGCGGGGTCGACAGACCTCTCGTACCTGCGGCTGGCCTCGCTGACCAGGTGCAGGCGGCGCTGAGTGCGTGACACTGCGGCCGGATCCCAGACCGCCGCTTCGAGCAGCACGTCGGTGGTGGTGTCGCGGACCTCGGTCGTGCCGGCACCCATCACGCCGCCGATGGCCGCGGTGGCCACGTCGTCGACGATCAGCACGTCGCCCGGATCCAGTTTGCGCTCGACGTCGTCGAGGGTGACGACGGTCTCCCCCGGCTTCGCGAAGCGCACGTCGAATCCGCCGGTGATCAGCTTGCGATCGTGGGCGTGCATCGGGTGGCCGAGCTCGAGCATCACGTAGTTGGTGACGTCGACGGCCGGCGAGATGGCGCGGATGCCGGACAGCAGCAGGCGGCGCTGCAGCCACCACGGCGACACCGCGGCCGGGTCGATGCCGACGACCGGGCGCAGCCCGAAACGCTGCACGCCGGTGCCCGGCTGGACCGTCAGCGGCCAGGCCTCACCCTCGGCGGGCAGCGGCGGCACGTCGGCGGGGTCGACGAAATCCAGGTCGAAGGCGCAGGCGATCTCGCGTGCCATGCCGCGGATCGACAGGCAGTAGCCGCGGTCCGGGGTGATGGCGAGGTCGAACACCACGTCGTCCAGACCCAGCACCTCGGCGCCCGAGGCACCCGGCTCGGCAGTGCCCGGCGGCAGCACGATGATGCCGGAATGGTCGGAGCCGAAGTTCAATTCGGCCGCCGAGCAGATCATGCCGTCGGAGACCCGGCCGTACGTCTTGCGGGTCGCGATCTTGAAGTCACCGGGCAGCACGGTGCCGGGCAGGGCCGCGACGACGAGGTCGCCGACGGCGAAGTTCCGTGCCCCGCAGACGATGTCGCGCGGCTCGGCTTCACCCACGTCGACCTTGCAGGCGCGGATGGGCTTCTTGAACTCGGTCAGTTCCTCGATCTCGACGACGCGGCCCACCGTCAGCGGACCGGTGACCGGTCCGGCGGCGATGACGTCCTCGACCTCGTGGCCGATCCGGATGAAGGCCTGTTCCAGTTCCTCCGGAGACACGTCCCAGCCGGGGGCACCGGCCTGGACGGCTTCCCGCAGCCAGCTGTAGGGAATACGCATCAGGCACCCACCCCGAACGGCAGGGAGAAGCGCACGTCGCCCTCCACCATGTCGCGCATGTCGGGAATTCCGTTGCGGAACTGCAGGGTTCGCTCCAATCCCATGCCGAAGGCAAATCCGGAGTATTCGTCGGGGTCGATGCCGCAGGCCCGCAGCACGTTCGGGTTGACCATGCCGCAGCCGCCCCATTCCACCCAGCCGGGGCCGCCCTTCTTGTCCGGGAACCAGACGTCGACCTCGGCCGACGGCTCGGTGAACGGGAAGAAGTGCGGACGGAACCGGGTGCGGCCCTCGGGGCCGAACTGGGCACGCGCCAGCGCATCCAGGGTGCCGCGCAGATTGGCCATGGTCAGGCCCTTGTCGACGGCCAGTCCCTCGACCTGGTGGAACACCGGGGTGTGGGTGGCGTCGAGTTCATCGGTGCGGAAGGTGCGGCCGATCGACACGATGTAGACGGGCAGTTCGCGTTCCAGCAGGGCGCGGATCTGCACCGGCGACGTGTGGGTGCGCAGCACCTGACGCGACCCGTCGGGCGCGATGTGGAAGGTGTCTTGCTCGCTGCGCGCGGGATGGTCCGGCGGGAAGTTCAGGGCGTCGAAGTTGAACTGTTCGGTCTCGACCTCGGGACCTTCGGCCAGTTCCCAGCCCATCGCCACGAAGGTGTCGGCGACGTTCTCGGCCAGGATCGTGATGGGGTGCCGCGCCCCGATGGGCTGCCGCGTGGTCGGCAGCGTCACGTCGATGCGCTCGGCCACCAGGGCGGCGGCGTCGCGCTCGGCCCGCAGGACCACGATGCGGTCGTCGTACGCCTGCTGCGCGGCGCTGCGCGCGACATTGACGCGCTTGCCGGCGTCGGCCCGGTCTTCCTTGGCCAGGGTGCCCAGTGCCTGACGGGCCAGCGCGATGGGCGCCTTGTCGCCGAGGTGCTCGGTCTTGGCGCGAGCCAGGGCGTCGAGGTCAGCGGCCTGGTCGAAGGCGAGACGGGCGGCCTCGACCGCCGCGGTCAGTGCTGCTTCCGATAGTTCTTCACCCTGCTCAGCCACCCGGAGATCATAGCGACGAGCGTCGCACCCACCGCACTCGCAGGGACCCGGCAGACCCTAGGCTTCGGCGAGCTCCCCGTCATCGGGTTCGGTTCCGGCGTCCTTGCGCGGCCTGATCCAGTACATCGCCAGGTCCTCGGGCACGCCGGATGCCTTCGGGCCGAACAACTGCTTGCGCACCTTCTTGGGGGTCACGCCGAGGGCGTCGAGGTACTGCTGGTCGATCCGGTCGAGCGTGGACTGCGAGATGATCAGCCCGCCCTTGGTGGCCCGCTCCATGACGCGCGCCGCGATGTTGACGTCGACGCCGAGCAGGTCCGACCCGATGCGCTGCGGCCGCCCGGTGTGGATGCCGGCACGCATCTTGGGGTGATACCCGTCGATCTCGACCTCTTTGAGGGCATCGAGCGCGCGGATGACGGACCTCAGGGCCGTCACCGGGTTGCTGAACACGGCCATGGACCCGTCGCCCATGCGTTTGACGATGTGGCCGCCCGATTCCAGCAGCGGCGGTTCGAACACCTGGGCCACGCGGCGCAGCAGCCGGAGCGTGGTCTCGTCACCCACGCTCAGTGACCATTTGGAGAAGCCGACGAGATCGGTGAAGACGATGGTCACTTCGGGATTCGCGGGCCGGCCCGACACGCGCTCGGTCAGGGCCTGCCACACCTGCAGGCCGGCGAGGCTCACCTCGTGGGACGCCCCGCCGCGCGACAGCAGCCGATCGGCGGCCCGGGCCGCGGCGCTAGGCCCGCCCACGCCGGCCACCGACAGCGGGTCACCGAACTCCGGGTCCCCCGGCAGGGCACGGCGCGCCCGCCTGATGAATCCGATTACAGCCGGGCTGTGATTGGTGTCCTGCAACCACCCCAACGGTCCACTTGATCCTGGCCCCGCGTGTGACGCCGGGCCGATCTCTCCCACACCGTCGGATCGTTCTTCGAACGATTCGACTTCCACGACGCCACCCTAGGTGGCGGCCCGCGGCACCGGCAACGACAACCCCGGTCCGGCGCAAAAGTGGCTGGTCACCGAGTTGTGGCGGGCTGATAGCCGCTCTGTAACGGTCGCCGCGACACTGGCGTCAAACCGTGGACAACATACGTTGTCACGATTATCGTGGCGACACAGAACCCTCGGTATCAACGTTGAGCGAGGACACCATGACCCCACGAACGACGCCCGCCGCCGAACCGCTCGGCCCGGATTCGCTGACCTGGAAGTACTTCGGCGACTTGCGCACCGGCATCCTCGGCGTGTGGATCGGTGCGATCCAGAACATGTATCCCGAACTCGGGGCCGGCGTGGAGGATCATTCGATCCTGCTGAGGGAGCCGTTGCAGCGCGTCGCGCGCTCGGTGTACCCGATCATGGGCGTGGTCTACGACGGCGACCGCGCCGCCGACACCGGCGCCCAGATCCGTGGCTATCACCAGACCATCAAGGGCGTCGACCACGACGGCCGGCGCTATCACGCGCTCAATCCCGAGACGTTCTACTGGGCACACGCGACGTTCTTCATGCTGATCCTCAAGACCGCCGAGTACTTCTGCGGCGGGCTGACCGAGGCCGAGAAGCGCCAGTTATTCGACGAGCACGTGCAGTGGTACCGGATGTACGGCATGAGCATGCGGCCGGTCCCGGAAACCTGGGAGGACTTCCAAACCTATTGGGAGCACAAATGCTCCGAGGAGCTGGAGATCAACCGGGCCACGCTCGACATCTTCACCATCCGCATCCCCAAGCCGTGGTTCGTGCTGATGCCCACCCCGGTGTGGGACCAGATGTTCCGGCCGCTGGTGGCCGGGCAGCGCTGGGTCGCCGCCGGTGTGTTCGACCCCGCCGTCCGGGAACGGGCCGGCATGCGCTGGACGCCCGGCGATGAAGTGGTGCTGCGGCTGCTGGGCAAGGCCGTCGAACTGGCCTTCCTCGCCGTCCCCGATGAAATCCGTTTGCACCCAAGGGCATTGGCGGCATACCGCCGGGCCGCCGGACGCGTGCCGGCCGATGCACCACTGGTCGAGGCGCCGGGATTCATGGCCCCGCCGAAAGACCGCTGGGGCCTGCCGATGCATTATGTGCCACGTCACAAGTCGTTGATGGAACGCGCCGGATCACTGGTGCACACCACGTTCTCGTTGGCCGGTTTGCGTCCGCGCGCGGGCCGCTCAGTGTCCGGAAAGGCTGCCTGAATACATGCTTGATTGGTCCGACGTCGATATTGCCGTGCGCGACGCCGTTCGCGAGTTCGTGGACAAGGAAATCCGCCCGCACCTCGACGAGCTCGAGGGCGGCGACATGGAGCCCTACCCCATCATCCGAAAGCTGTTCGCCACCTTCGGCATCGACGTCATGGCGCGGGAGGCACTGGAGCGGCGGCTGTCCCGGCTGCGGTCCGGCGAAGTCTCGGACGGCAAGCCACGGGCGTCCGGCGGGATGTTCGGCGGCGGACCGGACCAGGCCGGCATGGGCATGGTGCTGATCAGCGAATTGTGCCGGGTCAGTTCAGGTCTGGTGACGGGCGTGGGCGTCAGCCTCGGCCTCACGGTGCCCACCATCCAGAGCCGCGGCACCCTGGCCCAACAGGAGCGCTGGCTGCCCGGCCTGGTGACGTACGAGAAGGTCGGCGCGTGGGCCATCACCGAACCCGACTCGGGCTCGGACGCGTTCGGTGGCATGAAGTCGTACGTCGTGCGTGACGGCGACGACTACATCCTCAACGGCCAGAAGACCTTCATCACCAACGGCCCCGACGCCGACGTCGTCGTCGTGTACGCCAAGCTGGACGAGGGCGACGGGGCCGACAAGCGCGACCGCAAGGTGCTGACCTTCGTGCTCGACCGCGGCATGGAGGGCTTCGTCCAGTCGAAGCCGTTCCGCAAGATGGGCATTCACTCGTCACGCACCGGCGAGCTGTTCTTCAATAACGTCCGGCTCGGCCGCGACCGGCTGCTCGGCGAGACCGAGGAGAACAAGGCCGGCGACGGCCGCGACAGCGCCCGGTCGAGCTTCTCGGCCGAACGCGTCGGCGTTGTGTCCATGTCGCTGGGCATCATCGAGGAATGTCTGCGGCTGTGTATCGACTACGCCAAGACGCGCACGTTGTGGGGCAAGGAGATCGGCCAGTTCCAGCTGATCCAGCTCAAGCTGGCCAGCATGGAGGTGGCGCGAATGAATGTGCGCAACATGCTGTTCCGCGTCATCGAGTCCGGCCAGGCCGGCCGCCAGATTCCGCTGGCCGAGGCGTCGGCCATGAAGTGGTACTGCTCGCAGGCCGCCACCGACGTCGCGATGGATGCCATCCAGTTGTTCGGCGGCAACGGCTACATGACCGAGTACCGCGTCGAGCAGCTCGCGCGTGACGCCAAGTCGTTGATGATCTACGCCGGCAGCAACGAGGTGCAGATCACCCACGTCGCCAAGGGGCTCTTGGCCTGATTCATGAATGCGCAGTGCCCGGGCGATAAAGTCCGTCGACGAACACCGCCACCAGACGTTGGTTGTAGGTGAGCGCCTCACCTGGAACGGGCTGACACAGCAGTGCGACGGTGTGGATGAGGTCCCTGGCACAGAGGTCGTCACGGACCTCACCGGTCGCCGTTGCAGCGGACAGCAATGCGTCAAGGGCCGGTTCGAGCTTCGAGGTGAGGTAGCTCGGTAAGGCATCGAAAGCCGGGTCGCCCGAGTGCAGCGCAGAAGCAAGCCCGCGCTTGGTGCCGACGAACTCGGTGAATCGGTACAACCACCTCTCGAGCGCCTGACCTGGTTCGTGGTGCCGAGCCAATACCGTTGCAGCCTCGGCACACGCGTCGACCTCGTGTTGCAGAACAGCCACGATCAGGTCAGATCGGCGCGGGAAATGCCGGTACAGGGTGCCGACTCCAACTCCCGCCAGGTCGGTGATCTCCTTGGCGGGCGCATCGACCCCCGCAGCCGCGAACACGGTTTTCGCCGCTTCGAGCAGCGCGCCGACGTTGCGCTGCGCATCGGTACGCTGCCGACGCTGCCGTGGTGACGATGCGGGCGAGTCGCCCGACTCCGACGGGCCTGCCGCCATTGAGTGCTCCGTCCCTTGCAAAATTTAACGGAAAAACTTTCCGGATAAGGTTGCGTTCCGGAAACGCGTTCCATATGTTAGCGGAATAGCTTTCCGAATAACTGGGGATCGGTGCCACCGCCGCCTCAGTCGCAACCACGGAGCCCACATGCGATACCGCACTCTCGGCCGAACCGGCATCAAGGTCAGTCCATACGGACTCGGAACACTGCTGCTGGGCGCAAAAATCGGCAACCCGGACCACAACGACTCGATCCGCCTGATCCACCGGGCGCTCGACGCGGGTATCAATCTGATCGACACCGCCGACGCATATTCGATACCACCGGCCGGGGCCTCCGAGATCGTTGTCGGCAAGGCGCTCAAGGGGCGGCGCGACAAAGTCGTACTCGCAACCAAATTCGGTCGGCCCATGAGCGGCGATCCCAATCAGCGCGGCACCTCACGGCGCTGGATCATGACCGCCGTCGATGACTCCTTGCGACGCCTCCAGACCGACTACATCGACCTTTACCAAATCCACCGACTCGACCCCGAGACCGATATGGCAGAGACCTTGTCCGCGCTCTCGGACCTGATCCGCAGCGGGAAGGTGCGCGCCATCGGCTCGTCCAATACCCCCGGCACCGACATCGTCGAGGCCCAATGGGTTGCGGACCGGCGTGGGCTAGAACGTTTCCACACTGAACAGCCGCCGTACTCGATGCTCAATCGCGGCATCGAGGCCGAGATACTGCCCGTCACACAGCGTTACGGCATGGGTGTGCTGGTGTGGGGTCCCCTGGGCCAGGGCATGCTCACCGGCCGCGTGCGCAGAGGCGCCCACACCGACCTCGTCCGGGCGGGTCTGTTGAAAGTCTTCGCCGATGAACGCCGCGTCGACACCGTCGAGCAATTGATCACCCTGGCAGACGAGGCGGCCCTGTCCATTACCCACCTGGCGATGGCGTTCGCCATCGCACATCCAGGGGTGACAAGTGCGCTGCTCGGACCGCGGACCGCCGAACAACTCGATGATCTACTGGCCGGCGTCGACATCACACTCGGCGACGAAATCCTTGACCGCATCGACGATATCGTCCGGCCAGGTACCGATATCGGTACCCTCGATCAGGCCTACACCCCACCCGCCATCGAGAAGACCAACCTTCGTCGGCTGCCGGTCGGCGAGCGCGCCGCATGACGAATACACGGTTCGGCATCATGACGGCCCCGTCGCAAGTGAGCTACGACGACATCCTCGGGGTCTGGCAGGAAGCCGACGCCATAGGCGAGATCGAACACGCGTGGCTCTATGACCACCTGATGCCGATATTCGGCGATCCGTCCGGTCCGACATTCGAAGGCTGGACACTGTTGTCGGCGCTGGCTGCCCAGACCCGTCGGCTGCGCCTAGGACTCTTGGTAACCAGCAACAGATTTCGGCCGCCGGCGATGCTGGCCAAGATAGCCGCCACCGTCGACATCGTCTCGGCCGGGCGCCTGGATTTCGGGATCGGCGCGGGCTCGCGGCCCGGATTGCCAATGGCCAGGCGCGAATACGAAGCACACGGTCTGCCCTATGACGACTTTGCCGATTCAGTGAACGGTCTCAACGAGGCCCTCACCGTCATCCGCCGGCTGTGGACCGAGTTCGAGCCGTTCGACTTCTCCGGCACCCACGTCCGGCTCACCGGTGCCGTCGGCAACCCCAAGCCAATCCAGCAACCGCACCCACCGATACTGATCGGCGGCCGCTCGGCCAGGTTGTTGCGCGTCGCCGCAGAACACGCCCAATTGTGGAACGTGCCCGGAGCCGACCTCGATGACGCGATCGCCCGCAACGACCTGCTGAATCGTTATTGCACCGAAATCGGCCGTGAGCCAAGCACTCTGGTCCGGTCGATTTATCTACCGGTGTCCTATGAACACCCCGGGGCCACCCGGGACGCCGTCGGCCGCGCCATCGACGCCGGCTTCGAGCACCTCGTCCTCGGACTGTCTTCGCCCTACCCCAGCGGAGTCGCCGAATGGGTTGCAGAACAATTCATCTCGCCACTGCGATAGCACGTCAGGACTGGGCGCGGGAGCTCTCGTACAGGCAGATCGACGCGGCGGCTGCCACGTTGAGGCTCTCGGCGCTCCCCCGCATCGGGATGTGCACGCGCTGCGAGGCCAGCGCCATGACCTCGGGCGGCAGGCCGTGCGCCTCGGGTCCGAACAGCCACGCGGTGCGCGCCGACAGATCGGTGGCGCGGATGTCGACGGAGGCGTCCAGCGCGGTCGCGAGCACCTCGATGCCGCTGTCCCGGATCGCCGAAACCACCGCGGCCGCATCGGGATCCACCACCACCGGCAGTGAGAAGATGCTGCCCGCCGAGGACCGCAGGCACTTGCCGTTGTAGGGGTCGACGCTGTGGCCGGCGAACACCACGGCGTCAGCGCCCATGGCGTCGGCGATGCGGATCAGGGTGCCGGCGTTTCCGGGTTCCGACATGCCGACCGGCACCGCCAACAAGCGTGGCTCGGACGCCAGTACGCCCTCCAGCGACACCGAGGGCAGCGTGCACACCGCGATGAGCCCGACGGGAGTCACGGTCTCCGACAACGCCTTTGCGGCCTTCTCGGTGATCACCGAGACCGGGGCGCCGTCCAGCAGCGCGGCGAAACGTGCCAGCGCGGCTTCCGTCGCGAAGACCTCAGAAACAAGACCGCGCCGAAGCGCCGCCTCGACGAGGTTGGGTCCCTCGGCGAGGAAGCGCCCGGCGCGTTTGCGCCCGACGTGGCGCTGCAGCTTGGCCGCAGCGACCACCCGGGCAGATCGCTCGGTGAGCGCTGAGTCTGTAGTCAGACTCAGGCAGCTTCGTCAGAGGACGTCGACGGCGCATTCACATCACTGGGCAGAGCGGCCTTGGCCACCTCGACCAGCGCGGTGAACGCGGCGGGATCGCTGATCGCGATCTCCGACAGGTTCTTGCGGTCGACCTCGACGCCGGCCAGCTTCAGGCCCTGGATGAGGCGGTTGTAGGTGACGCCGTTCTCGCGGGCCGCAGCGTTGATACGCGTGATCCACAGCTTCCGGAAGTCACCCTTGCGGGCGCGACGGTCGCGGTAGGCGTAGGTCAACGAATGGAGCTGCTGCTCCTTGGCCTTGCGGTAGAGCCGCGAGCGCTGCCCGCGGTAACCCTTCGAGGCCTTCAGTACTGTGCGCCGCTTCTTCTGAGCGTTCAGTGCGCGCTTCACGCGTGCCATGAGATTTCCTATCCTTCGATGTTCAGAGGGGAGCAGGCGGTACTAGCCGGCCAGCATCTTGGCGACACGCGCGGTGTCGTTGGCAGCAACCACGGCGCGACCGTCGAGACGGCGGGTGCGCTTGGTGGCCTTGTGCTCCATCAGGTGGCGGCGGTTGGCCTTCTGGCGCACGATCTTGCCGGTTCCGGTCTTGCGGAACCGCTTCGATGCGCCACTGTGGGTCTTGGCCTTGGGCATGTGTCCTCAGTTTCTTTCCATGCGGTTGCTCGCGGCGGCTGGAGGCCGCTGCGGGCAATCGCGACTGCTGTTACGCGGTTGCGTCAGATTCAGGTGCCGCGGGGGCCGGCCGTCCGGCCGGTGCGTCGGCGTCGTGCGCCGCCTTGGCGCGAGTCTTCGCGCCGCGGTGCGGAGCCAGCACCATCGTCATGTTGCGGCCGTCCTGCTTGGCGGACGTCTCGATGAAGCCGTATTCGGCGACGTCGGCGCCCAGCCGCTGCAGGAGTCGGTAGCCCAGTTCGGGCCGCGACTGCTCACGTCCGCGGAACATGATGGTCACCTTGACCTTCGACCCTGCTTCGAGGAAGCGGACGACGTGACCCTTCTTGGTCTCGTAGTCGTGGTCGTCGATCTTGGGACGCAGCTTCTGTTCCTTGACGACGGTCTGCTGCTGGTTCTTGCGAGACTCACGTGCCTTCTGAGCCGTCTCGTACTTGTACTTGCCGTAGTCCATGATCTTGCAGACCGGCGGCTTGGCGCCTGGCGCAACTTCGACAAGGTCGAGATCGGCGTCCGCGGCGACGCGGAGGGCATCTTCGATGCGCACGATGCCTACCTGCTCGCCGTTCGGTCCGATCAACCGAACTTCAGGTACTCGAATGCGCTCGTTGACGCGTGTCTCAGTGCTGATGGGGCCTCCCGGGTTGTTCCATTACTTGTTCAGTAGAGGTCACACCCGGCTCAGCCATCTGTTCGCATGAACAGAAAAGCCCTGCATATAGCAGGGCCCAATGCCGACCGATCACGGCTCACGCCGCCTGCGCACAACGCAGAACAGGCACAATGTGCCTGTGACCGGACCGCCAAGCCGTGAGGCCGACGGTGGGAGGTGGGACTCCACTTGCTGTCCTGACGTAAGCCAGGACGGTCGCGCATGACACTCTAGCAGTCATGACCGACCCGAACCTAACCAGTGACGCCACGACAACAGCTGAGGAAGCCCAGGTACGCGAGCTGGCCGAGATTCCCGCCGTCGAGGTGATCACCCGCGCCGCCGTCATGCTCATGAGCGCGGCCGCCGAGAAGCTCGGGCTGGCCGACGCCGATCCCGACGAGAGCCCGCACCGCGACCTCGACGAGGCCCGGCGCCTCATCACCGCGCTGGCCGGCCTGGTTCAGGCCTCGGCCGAGTATCTGGGATTGCACGCCGGCCCGGTCCGGGACGGCCTCAAGAGCCTGCAGCTGGCGTTCCGCGAGGCGAGCGTCGCACCGGACGAGCCCGGGCACGGTCCGGGCGAGAAGTACACCGGCCCCGTCTGGTAGCCCAGGGGCCCTGCAGACACTTCCCGGTTTCACCGCATATTGTCCGAACTTATGACGTTGACGCCGAGCAGACAGCAGCAGCGCCCGACGACATTGGGGTGGGTTCCGGCCGCGGCCGGCTGGACCGTCGGTGTCGTCGCGACGCTGTCGCTGTTCGCCAGCCTGTCGCCACTGATCCGGTGGATGATCCACATCCCCCGCGAGTTCGTCAACGACTACCTGTTCAACTTCCCGGACACCAGCTTCGCCTGGTCGTTCGTGCTGATCCTGCTTGCCGCGGCACTCGCGGCACGCAAGCGGATCGCCTGGTGGGTCCTGCTGATCTACATGGTCGGGCACATCGGCTGGAACGTCTACGGACTGCTGTCCGACAACTTCCCGGACGGCGACCTGACCTTCGTGGAGGACTTCGGCGAGGCAGTGGGCCTGGTGTTCCACATCGGCGTCATCGTCGTGCTGCTGCTGTCGCGGAACCAGTTCTGGGCCAAGGTCCGCCGCGGGGCGCTGCTCAAGGCGGCCCTGACCCTGGTCGCCGGCATGGCTGTCGGCATCCTGGCGGCCTGGGGCCTGCTGGAGATGTTCCCCGGCCGGCCGCCGCTGGACCCCGACTACCGGCTGGCCTACGCGGTGAACCGAGTCAGCGGTTTCGCCGCGGTCGGCAAGGAAGCGTTCGAGGGTGGCCATCCGCATGCGTTCCTCAACGCGCTGTTCGGCCTGTTCGGCGCACTGGCGCTGATCGTGGCGGCGATCGTGCTGTTCCAGTCCCAGCGCGCCGAGAACGCCCTCACCGGCGAGGACGAATCCGCGATCCGTGGCCTGCTCGAGCTGTGGGGCAAGAACGACTCGCTGGGTTACTTCGCCACCCGCCGCGACAAGGCCGTGGTCTTCGCACCCAACGGCCGTGCCGCCATCACCTACCGCGTCGAGGTGGGCGTCTGCCTGGCCAGCGGTGATCCCGTCGGTGACCCGCGGGCCTGGCCGGCCGCCATCGACGCGTGGCTGGCGCTGTGCCAGACCTACGGCTGGGCACCGGGCGTCATGGGCGCCAGCTCGACGGGAGCGGAGGCTTATCGTCAGGGCGGTTTGAACGCCCTGCAGCTCGGCGACGAGGCCATCCTGCATCCGCAGAACTTCCGGCTCTCGGGTCCTGACATGCGGGCGGTCCGCCAGGCCGTCACCCGCGCCCGTCGAGCGGGGCTGACGGTACGGATGCGCCGGCACCGCGACATCAGCGCCGACGAGATGGCTCAGGTCATCGCGCATGCCGACGCCTGGCGCGACACCGAAACCGAGCGCGGCTTCTCGATGGCGCTGGGACGGCTCGGTGACGCCGCCGACGGGGACTGCCTGCTGGTGGAGGCCGTGCAGGGCGACGGTCAGGTGGTGGCGATGCTGTCGTTGGTGCCGTGGGGCAACAACGGGGTGTCGCTGGACCTGATGCGCCGCTCCCCCGCGTCCCCCAACGGCACCATCGAGCTGATGGTGAGCGAGCTGTGCCAGCGCTCGGAAGAGATTGGCGTTACCCGGATTTCGCTGAACTTCGCGATGTTCCGCTCGGCTTTCGAGCAGGGTTCGCAGCTGGGCGCCGGCCCGATCCTGCGGCTGTGGCGCGCGCTGCTGATCTTCTTCTCCCGGTGGTGGCAGCTCGAGACGCTGTACCGCTCCAACATGAAATACCTGCCCGAATGGGTGCCGCGCTACGCCTGCTACGAAGACGCGCGGCTGATCCCGCGCGTCGGCGTCGCCTCGGTGATCGCCGAGGGCTTCCTGGTGCTGCCGTTCTCCCGGCGCGACGAACAGCCCCACACCGGCCACCACACCGCGGCCCCCAAGAACCTGATCGATTCTGGACGGCTGCACCCCGACGGCAGCGCACCCGATGTGGCCGATCTCGCGGCCGGGGCAGCCGAGGCCGCCGAGGCCAGGCGCCTGCCCGACCAAGTCCGGGTTCGGATGGCCAAGCTGCAGGCGTTGCAGGCGGACGGCATCGACGCCTACCCGGTGGGACAGGCGCCCAGCCACACGGTCACCGAGGCAGTCGAGTCGGCCGCCGACACCGCGGTCTGCGTCGCCGGACGCGTGCTGCGGCTCCGCGACTACGGCGGCGTACTGTTCGCCCAGCTGCGCGACTGGTCCGGCGAAGTCCAACTGCTGCTGGACAATTCGCTCCTGACCGGCAGCACCGTCACCGAATTCACCGGCGCCATCGACCTCGGCGACCTGATCGAGGTCTCCGGCGTCATGGGCGCCAGCCGCAACGGCACGGTGTCGGTGCTGGTGCACGACTGGCGCCTGATCGGCAAGTGCCTGCGGCCGCTGCCCGACAAGTGGAAGGGCCTGACCGACCCCGAGGCCCGCGTCCGCACCCGCTACTTGGACCTCGCCATCAACACCGAGTCGCGGGAGCTGATCACCGCCCGCAGCCGGGTGCTGCACGCCATCCGGGAAACCTTGGTGGGCAAGGATTTCCTGGAGGTCGAGACGCCGATCCTGCAGCAGATCCACGGCGGCGCGAACGCCCGGCCGTTCGAGACCCACATCAACGCCTACGACCTGGACCTGTACCTGCGCATCGCCCCCGAGCTGTACCTGAAGCGGCTGTGCGTGGGCGGTGTCGAGCGCGTCTTCGAGCTGGGCCGCGCGTTCCGCAACGAAGGCGTGGACTTCAGCCACAACCCCGAGTTCACCCTGCTGGAGGCATACCAGGCGCACGCCGACTACAACGTCTGGATCGACGGCTGCCGCGAGATCATCCAGAACGCCGCGGCGGCGGCCAACGGCGCGCAGGTGGTCATGCGCCCAGGGCCCGACGGAAGCCTTACGCCCGTTGACATCTCGGGTGTCTGGCCCGTCAAGACGGTGCACGACGCGGTATCCGAGGCACTGGGCGAGCACGTCACCCCGGAGACCGACGTGGCGACGCTGCGCAAGCTGTGCGACGGCGCGACGATCCCGTACCGGACCCACTGGGACGCCGGCGCGATCGTGCTGGAGCTGTACGAGCACCTCGTCGAAGACCGCACCGAGGCACCGACGTTCTACAAGGACTTCCCCACCTCCGTGTCGCCACTGACCCGCCCGCACCGCAGCATCCCGGGCGTTGCCGAACGGTGGGACCTGGTGGCCTGGGGTGTCGAACTCGGGACCGCCTACAGCGAGCTCACCGATCCGGTGGAACAGCGCCGGCGGCTCGAAGAGCAGTCGCTGCTGGCGTCCGGCGGCGATCCCGAGGCCATGGAGCTGGACGAAGACTTCCTGCAAGCCATGGAATACGCGATGCCGCCGACCGGCGGTCTGGGCATGGGGGTCGACCGCGTGGTCATGCTGATCACCGGTCGCAGCATCCGCGAGACGCTGCCGTTCCCCCTCGCGAAGCCTCGGTGAACAACGGCCGAATCTTCGGTTCGGATGTTTGCTGGAACCGCCAGGTGAGGACCATCGGCACCTAGCGCGCACACAGGAGCCTCCCAGGTTCGGGCGGCACCCTGGCGTCGTGACGATCGGGGCGACGAACGCTGGGCTCTATGGCGAGCAACATGTTTCGTTGACGCACGGCTGGCTACCCTTCACCGTCCAGGCCCTCGCGGTGGCGGTGCTGATCGTCGCGGTCGGCTGGCGTAACAGCCGGTGGCGCGCCGTGTGGCTGCCCGTCGCCGCCATATCCGGCTTGCTGGTGACGGCCGCCGCACGCTGGGTCGTGGCATCGCAGGGCTGGTCCGACGATCCCGCGCCGACCCGGCTGTGGATCTGGACCGCGGTGACCGGCGCCGCGGTGGTTCTGCTGATCGTCGGCTGGCACGCCACCCGCTGGTGGCGCCGCGGGCTCGCGGTGCTGTCGGTGCCGCTGTGCGTGCTGTCCACGGGGCTGACGCTGAACGCCTGGGTCGGGTACTTCCCGAATCTCGACACCGCGTGGGAACAGGCCAACTCGGCGCCGCTGCCCAACCAGACGCGACCCGAGACCGTGGTCGCGATGCAGAAGGCGCGGCGGATACCGAGCAAGGGCAGTGTCGTCGAGGTCCAAACAGGTTCGGCGGCATCGGGATTCACTCACCGTGACGAATACGTGTATCTGCCGCCGGCGTGGTTCGCCAGCAATCCGCCGCCGCAGCTGCCGATGGTGATGATGATCGGCGGTGAGTTCAACACCCCCGCCGACTGGCTGCGGGCCGGTAACGCGATCACGACGGTCGACGACTTCGCCGCCGCGCATCATGGCAACGCCCCGGTGCTGGTGTTCGTCGACCCCGGCGGTTCGTTCAACAACGACACCGAGTGCGTCAACGGGCCCCGCGGCAACTCCGCCGACCACCTGATCAAGGACGTGCTGCCGTTCATGACCGCCAATTACGGCGTGAGTACCGACCGGCGGCACCGCGGCATCGTCGGCTGGTCCATGGGTGGCACCTGCGCGGTGGACCTGACGGTGATGCATCCGGATCTGTTCAGCGCCTTCCAGGACATCGCCGGGGACATCGCGCCGAATGCCGGTGACCGGCCACAGACCGTTCAGCGACTGTTCGGTGGCAGCACCGCCAAATACGCCGACTGGGACCCGATGACGGTGATGTCCCGTCGCACTTACGACGACATCGCGGCCTGGTACGACATCAACGGACCCGAGCTCTCCCGCAGCCCGCTGCCCGCGCAAACGATTGCGGCACATACGCTCTGCGGCGTCGGCAGCACCCGTGGCATCCGGTGCGCCGTCGTGGAACGGCCGGGCAAGCACGACTGGCCGTTCGCCGCGCAGGCATTCAGCGCGGCGTTGCCGTGGCTGGCCGGCCAACTCGGAACACCGGGTGTGCCGCCGCTGCCGTTGCCTGCTGCGACGGCACCGGCCATGCCGGTCGAAGCCGCGCGCCGGTGACCTAGTAGTCGGCTTCGGCGGCCAGGATCTCGGCGAGGAACGCATCGGGGCCGGGCGCCGCGAGCCGGGCCCGCACGTAGCGCCGGACCCGGTCCCGGACCGCTTCCGTCTCGCCGGCCCCGGCGCCCACCGTCACGGTGGTGTCGGTCCAATCATGGCCCCACGCTTGGTTTTCCGTGGCCGGCAGCGGCAGGGTGGCGTTTCCGTCGATGTCGAGCGTGCCGCCGCTGGTGATCGAACCCGAGTCCAGCCGCACCGGGATACCGTCCGCCGGACCGATGGTGGCCACCCGGATGTCGGCGACGACCGCTCCGTCACGGGCCCGCACAGACCAGTCGATGGTGTGCTCGGCCGCGTCGAACGTCCGCGGTGGCACGGCGGTCCACGAGACCGATGCGACGCCGTTCGCGATGGCACCGTCGCCGCCGGCACCGGGTTGCCCGGCGGCGAGCGCATAGTCGTCCTGCCGCGGCGGTCCCTGCGCCGCAAGGACTTCCGACCAGTCCCCCAGCCCGGCTTGTTCGGCGATGTCGACGCAACTGCGGATCAGGTCGACAATCCTGGGGTCTCCGGAGGCCGTTGTGCTCGCCAAGGCCTGACGATGCGGTGCCAGCAGCCCGGCGATGTCCGAATCCAGGGTGTCCTCGGTGAAGTAGTCCTGCAGCGCCGCCGTCGACAGTGCCACCTCGGCGTCCAGCACGACGGCGTCCAGCGGGTTGATGCCGTCGCGGGCGCTGGCGGGCCACCATCGCCGTAGCCAGTGTCCGACGGCCAGACGGCGAAGCGCGGCAAGGGGTTCGGGCCGCGGCAGGACGTCGGCGAGGCCGAGATCGGCGCCGGTTTCCACGGCGGCTTCGGCGGCGGCGACCACCGCGACGTGGCCGAACTCGCCGACCAGCCGCCACAACCAGTCGGCCGCAGCCAGATCCGTGAACGTGATCCGGACCGCCTGCGCTGGGTCCTGGATCGTCCACGCCAGGACTGCGCCGCTCACCTCGAGCACCGCCACCTCCGGCGGTGCCGCGACCTCGGATCCCAAGGCCCACAATCCGGAATCGACAGTGAGTTTCATCCTGCCGCCTCCAATTCCAGCATCGCCTTGATGCGCTGGCGATGATCAAGGCTCACCGATCGGGCGACCCCGTCCAGCAGGCCGCGCACCTCGCCGGCGTCGTCGCAGGATTCCTGCCAGACGTCGCGTCCGTGCAGCCGTGCCCACAGCCGCGAGACATAGGGGCGGACGAACGTCGCGAGGTCGTCGACGACTTGCTGCTGCCGTGGGTGGACCGGGCCACCGTCGGTCAGATACCGGCGGGCGTGCAGCACGTACGCCTCTTTGCGGAGCCGCGCCTGAATCTGGCCCGAAAGGTGGTAGCGCGTGCGGTGATTCACCTCGAGCGGCGCCAGGTCCACCCCCACCTCGATGCCGGCGACCAGCGTGGCCTGGTTGTCCTCGGCGAGGAGACCCCACGGTGCGGCCGCGCGGTCGGCCTCTTCGGCGCACAGGGTCGGCAGGTCGGGCAGTTCGTCGCGGTCGAGGGCACGGCGCAGCGTCGCCCGGACCCGGTCGATGATGCTGCGGTCGAGGGGACGTTCGGCCGCGCGGGAGCCGGCGACCGCCGGCTTCGATTGCGGTGCGGCGGCGGACAACCCGATCTGGTCGACCGACCACGGCGCGGTGGCCCCGGCGTCACGCATCCGGGCGCCGAAGTTGTACGGGGTGGTGTCCCCGATCAGTGCGGTCCAGACCCGTTGCCGCGCGGCGTCGGCGTTGTGACCGCCGTCCGGGCCGAGGACCGTCGTCAGCCCCGCGAGAAACGGCTCGCACGGCGCGTCGCCCACCCTGACGTCGTCCCAACCGGCATCGAGCTGACGCGACAACGTCTCCAGCACAGCGGGATCGGCGAGGTACTCGTGCAGCCGCTCCACCGCGGTGCGGTCCCGGTCGCCGTGCACGTCACGCAACGCCTCCGCGACGACGCGCGAATCATCCTGTCCCGGTTCGCCTCTGGTCGCGGCCAGTTCGAAACACACCGGGAAGTAGAGCTCCTGGGCGTTGCCGGTGGTGATCCGGTCGCGCCGGCGCTGCGCCTTCAAGAGCGCGAACCACTGTGCCGCGGCACGCAACTGAACCGCGTGGTCGACGATCACCTGGCGCATCTCGTCCGCGATATCGGCGGCGACGACGGGCGCCGAGTATTCGGGGTGTGCCCGCAGCCGGAGCACCAGCGGGTCGATGATGCGCTTCACCGCGCGGCTCAGCGGGCCGCCGTCGGGGCTGCTGAGCAGTTCGAGACCGGGCCCGATCTCGCGCCACGCCGCGTCGATGACGGCGCGACGTGGCTGTGGCCCAGTAGTCATCAGCGCGCTCCATCGACGGTGAAGGTCATCATGGCAGCCCAGTAGACGGGGCTCAATTCGGCGTTGCCGGTTCGCCAGCGGCGCAGGCACTGTCGCTGCCAGTGATTCACGGCACGAGCCGGTGTCGTCGCCTCGTGTGCGGTGTCGACGGCGATGATCGCCTCCGACATCGGGTCGGCAGTGCCGGCGGTGGCCGCTCGGTAGCCGGCGGTTGTCGGGAGCGACCAGAGGGTGGCGGTAACCACCTGTGCGCCACCGAGAACCATCGCCGCAACCAGGCCGGTGGCCTCGTCGAACCGGTAGTCGGCGCCGGATGCGCAGGCCAGCAACGCGACCCGGGGCGGAACCGCCAAGTCCATCACCATGATGTCGGCGGCGGTCAGCGGCTCGGGCTCCGCCAGGTGCAAAGCCGCCTGGTCGGCCGAGCCGTCCCGGTCGGGGGCGGCGCTGGCGTGCCCGACATACACCAGACGTGACGGCTGCTGCGCCAACTGGTCCGCCAGCCAGTGCCGGTCGGCGTCGGCTCTACGGAAGAGCTCCACTGGGGCGCTGACCGCCGGGAGCGCGGGGCGCTCGCCGAAGTACCGGGCCAGCACGGTGTCCGGCGCGGGTCGGCCCAGCACCGAACCGAGCGCTGAGTCCGGCCGCTGCCCGGGCACTTTCGGGTCCAGCAGCAGCAGCGGCGGCCCGTCGACCGGTGGCGATTGCCGGCGCGGCGCGTTCGCGATGTTCGGTGGTACCGCCAGCACGAGGTCGGCGAGCTCGATCAGGCGCTGGTCATCGGTGCCGCTCGGCTGCGCGAGCAGGCCCCACGGCACCCGGCTCAGGCGGGCGCTCGGCGATACGAACAGCACCGGCAGCTCCGGGTCATCGGTGTACTGCCGCAGCAGATCCCATGCTTCGTCAGGGAGCAGGGCGCCGAGCAGCCGGGCGAGCTCCCGTTCGCGTGCCACAGCGGCGAACGGACCGGTGGCCAATGACCGGGTCAATGCCTCGGGAAGTTGTTCGCCGTCAAGCGGATCCGGCAATGCCTCCGCCAGTGCCGAGGTGACCGCGAGAACAACGTCCTCGGCGACGACCCAGGTGACCAGCCGCTCGGGTGCGCCGACGACCCGGAGGCTGACGTACGTCGCGATGCCGATGTCGGCGAAGCGGAGCACCAACGTCGTTGTGGTGTCCTGAGTTACGGGCATGTCGACCATGCCTCCTGGTCCGCGGTGACCGCGCGGCCGTAACGCCTCTGGGCCAGTTCGCGGTAGCGCGCCAGCACCGGCTCGCCGCCGGGCTCCATCTGCAGCGGCGGCAGCGGCCCGAGCCGGATGAGGCCGGCTGCGCCGACCGCGACCGGGCCGGACGCGACCGACGCGAGTTCGTCGACGTCGAGAACCGGCGCGGCCGTCGTGGTGGCCCGGGCCCACTCCATCGTGGCGCCTGCCGCGGCGTCGACGCTGAACGCCCCTCGGGCGCTGTGATATTCGATCAGTTCGCCGACCAGTGCCGGGTTCTGCGATTCCCATGCCACCGCGAAGGCACCGGCAAGCAACGGTGCCGCCACCCCGGTGGCCCATCGGGAGCGCGCGTCGGCGTCGGTGATCGAGTACCGCACCGAGTCGACGGCCAGCGCTGCGGGCAACTTCATGTCGGCAGCAGCGGCCAATTTGTCCATGCCGGAACGGTATTGGTCGGTGCCGGGTTCGGCGGACCACGTCCCGAGCCCGCCGCGGTAGCGGGCTTCGGCCTGCGCCCACGTGTCGGCGGGATTGCCTGCGGCATCGAAGCCGAGCTCCGCGAGTCCCTCTGCGCGCCAGACGGTGCCGAGGTGGTCATCCAACCGTGCGTACTGCAGCCAACTGCTGCGTGGTGAGGAATCCAGGCACGCCCGGGCCTGATCGATCAATGCCCGGGCCTCGTCGTATCGGCCCCGGAAGATGGCGATCCAGCTGCGCTGCAACAAGATACGGTGTACGTGCAGGGGCTTGCCGAGCTCACGCCAGTGCCGTTCGGCGTGCCCCCAGCATTCGTCGGCGGCCTGCAGGGCACCCGCGGCCAGCCGGGTGAGGCCGAAGTACAGCCAGCAGCGGGACACTTCGTGAGCCCGCGCCTGCCGCGCGATCTCGGGATACGCCGCGGTGACGAGTGCCTCGGTACCCTGCTGGTCGCCGGCCAGCCAGCTCACCGCGGCCCGCTCCAATTGTGCTCGGGCGGTTGCCAATTCCCAGCCGCGAGCCTGTGCCCGGGCCTCCGCGCGCCGCAGCCACGGCACTGCCGCGTCCACCTTGCCGGTTTCGATACAGAACCGCGCGTAGCCGAGCGCGCCGGTGACCCAGAGATATTCACGTTCCAGAGTGTCGGCCGGCGTCGCGATCGCGGCCAGCACGTCCTCCCACAGCGGCACCGAGCGGACGTGCAGATCGTCGTCGCAGAGCGCGAGCGCGCACAGGATGCGGGCGTGGGTCAGGAGGTAGGTGTGTTCGTCCTGCAGATCGGCGTACGAGGGCTTGACTTCGAGTGCGGTCAGGGACTGCGCCGCGCCTTCGTGGTCGCCGATGGCGGCGGACAGGCCGGTCCGCAGAAAGGCGGCCCGGCGGCGGTAGCGGCTGAGCATGTGATCCGCGTCCTCCGGGGTCATGGTCATCTGCGCGACGATCTCGGCCGGCGCGCGGCCGGCCAGGATCGATGCGTAGATGTCGAGGCAGTCGTCGATGCGCCGAATGCACTCGCGCACCCCATCCAGGGCGCTGCGGATCAGATAGATCTCGCCGAGCTGGGCGAAGACCTCGAGCATCAGGTCATCACGGTCGGCGGCTTCGATGGCGGGCATCAGCGACAGCAGCAGTTCCTTGGCTGTCACCTCGTCGGCGGCGAACATCAGCGCGCGGGCGCGGGCGAGTTCGCCGATGGTCGACACGGCCGCATCATAAGTCGAGCGGCGGATGCATTGTCTGCACCCGCCGCTCGGGCAGCCCTGGGCATGTCAGCCGCAGGACACCTTGATCTCGAAGTTCTTCGAGATCATCCCCGCCATGGGGTTCTTCATGTCGGCACCGGCGGCCTGCCCGGTGATGGTGTACGTGCTGCCGTCGACCTTGACGTCAGCCGAGCCGGTCTTCATGCCGCCCATCTCCGACACCGCGAGCGCGTTGCCGTCGACAACCAGGCCCAGGGACTGCACCTTCGGCGGCGAAGCGTCGGTCATGACCACGCCCAGGCCCTGCGCGCCACCGCCGATGGGTGCGCTGGCGATGTTGATGCTGCCGCCTTGCTTCACGCAGGTCACCGACTTCAGGTCCAGGCCGGCCAGGTCCTGGCCCTCGACCTTGACGACGGTGTTGCCGCCGTTCGTCACCGAACCCGGGCCGGACGCCTTCGGGCCGTCCGCCTTGTCGGTCGAGCAGCCGATGAGAGTGGCGCCCACGGCCAGCAAGCCGACACCAGCGGCCAGAGTGCGATTGATGTTCATGGCAGAGGGTTTCCCTTCCTCGTTACGCCGCCCCAGTGGCGTCGTCGTGCCGTAAGTACACGCGGACGCCGCGGCTACCGATCCCAAGTTTGTGGCGCGGTACGGTGAAGCCATGGCCGACGAAACCGAGCCCATCGACGCCGAGGTCGTGCCATTGGATCCGGCGCCCGCGCCGGTGCCGATGTCCCCGCCTGTCGATCCGGGCTACACCGCCGACGGTGTCCCGACCTTCGAGTCGGTACGCGAGAAGATCGAGAACCGGTACGGCACCGCGATCGGCTCGGCCGAGCTGGCCGCGGACACCCCGGAGGGCCGGTCGGTCGAGGAACAGTACGAAGCGCGCCAGAAGGCCGCCGCGGAACGCCTCGAGCAGATCCGCCGCTCGATGCACGACGGCTGACTTGCGCACCTTCACCATCGCCGAGCGCCGCAATCGCTTGGCGCAACGCCATTTCCTGAGCGATTCGGCGTCGACCCCCGCCGAGGTGACCCGGGCGCTGGTGGGCCTGCACGGCACCGATCCCGCCACCCCGTACCTGTCCCTGTGGGCCCGACTGTCCGGTTTCACCGTGGACGATCTCGACGCAGCGCTGTACCGGAGCCGGCATCTGGTCAAGCACATGGCCATGCGCCGGACGCTGTGGGTCGTGCACACCGCCGACCTGCCCGCGGTTCAGGCCGCGGCCAGCCACCGCGTGGCCGCCACCGAGCGCAAACGACTGATCGGCGACGTCGAGAAAGCCGGTATCGCGGCCGACGGCGCGGCGTGGCTGGAGCTGGCATCGGCTGCGGTGCGTCAGCACCTGGAAGCGGGTTTGACGGCCGGCACCACCGCGCTCCGAGCCGCGCTGCCCGAGTTGGCCGGCAGCTGGAACCCCGCGCCCGGAAAAAGCTGGGGCGCAACCACTCCCGTCGCACCGCGGGTGATGACGGTGCTGTCCGCACAGGGGCACATCCTGCGCGGCCCCAACGACGGCATGTGGACGACATCGCGGCCGCTGTGGGCCGCGGCGTCGCACTGGCTGCCTGAACCGATCGCGGCGACGGACCCTGATGCCGCGCGCGACACATTGCTGCGTACCTGGTTGCGCACGTTCGGGCCGGCAACGGCCACCGACATCAAGTGGTGGTTCGGTCACACGCTGACCTGGGCCCGTGCGGGACTTCGCTCGATCGAGGCAGTGGAAGTGGCGCTGGAGGGCAGCGATGACGTCGGGTTCGTCCTGCCCGACGATCTCGACGACACTCCCCCGGTTTCCCCGTGGGGCGCGCTGCTGCCCGGGTTGGACGCGACCGTCATGGGCTGGCAGGCCCGTTCCTGGTACCTCGGCCCGTACGCGGGACAGCTGTTCGACCGTTCCGGCAACGCCGGTCCCACGGTGTGGTGGGACGGCCGCGTCGTCGGCGCCTGGGGTCAGGACCCCGACGGCCGGGTGCAGCTGTCGTTTGTCGAGGACGTCGGCGCGTCAGCCCGGAAAGTCCTGCAGCGCAAGGCTTCCGAGCTGACGGCCTGGCTCGACGGCGTGCGCGTCAAGCCGCGCTTCCCGTCACCGCTGAGCCAGGCCCTCTACCGCTGACCTAGGCACTCACCTTGCGCCGCCTGGTCTTCGGCGGATCCGGTACGACAGCCGGCAACAGCTCGGCGAGGAACTGCCCGGTGTAGCTGTCGGGGTGGGCTGCGACGTCTTCCGGCGTGCCGGACACCACGACGGTGCCGCCACCGGCGCCACCTTCGGGACCCATATCCACGATCCAGTCCGAGGTCTTGATCACGTCGAGGTTGTGCTCGATGACAATGACGGTGTTGCCCTTGTCGACCAGGCCGTTGATCACCTTGAGTAGCTTGCGGATGTCCTCGAAGTGCAGGCCGGTGGTCGGCTCGTCGAGGATGTAGACGGTGCGCCCGGTCGACCGCTTCTGCAGCTCGGCGGCCAGCTTCACGCGCTGCGCCTCACCACCGGACAGCGTCGGGGCGGGCTGGCCCAGCCGGACGTAGCCCAGGCCCACGTCGACCAGCGTCTTGAGGTACCGGTGGATCGAGCTGATGGGCTCGAAGAACTCGGTGGCCTCCTCGATGGGCATGTCGAGGACCTCCGAGATGGTCTTGCCCTTGTAGTGCACCTCGAGCGTCTCCCGGTTGTACCGGGCGCCCTGGCACACCTCGCAAGGCACATACACGTCCGGCAGGAAGTTCATCTCGATCTTGATGGTGCCGTCACCTGAACACGCCTCGCAGCGGCCACCTTTCACGTTGAACGAGAACCGGCCCGGCTGGTAGCCGCGGACCTTCGCCTCGGTCGTGGCCGCGAACAGCGTGCGGATCTTGTCGAACACCCCGGTGTAGGTCGCCGGGTTGGACCGCGGGGTGCGGCCGATCGGCGACTGGTCGACGCGCACCAGCTTGTCCAGTTGGTCGAGCCCGTTGATCCGGGTGTGGCGTCCCGGCACCTGCCGGGCACCGTTGAGTTTGTTGGCCATGACGGTCGCGAGGATGTCGTTGACCAACGTCGACTTGCCCGAGCCCGAGACGCCCGTGACCGACGTCAGCACACCCAGCGGGAACGCGACGTCGACCTCTTTGAGGTTGTGTTCCCGCGCGCCGACGACCGTGATCTGCCGCTTGCGGTCGACCGGACGGCGGATGGGCGGAACCTCGATCTGCTCCCGGCCCGAAAGATAGGCGCCGGTAAGCGATTTGGTGTTCTTCAGGAGCTCCTTGTAGGTGCCGCTGTGCACGATCTGACCACCGTGCTCGCCGGCTGCGGGACCGATGTCGACGACCCAATCGGCGTGCGCGATGGTGTCGAGGTCGTGCTCGACGACGATCAGCGTGTTGCCGAGGTCGCGCAGCCGCACCAGGGTGTCGATGAGCCGGCGGTTGTCCCGCTGGTGCAGGCCGATGGACGGCTCGTCGAGCACGTAGAGGACACCGACGAGGCCGGAGCCGATCTGCGTGGCCAGCCGGATGCGCTGCGCCTCACCGCCGGACAGCGTGCCGGCGGCCCGCGACAGGGTCAGGTAGTCGAGGCCGACGTCGAGCAGGAAGCCCAGCCGCGACTGCACCTCTTTGAGCACCTGGCCGGCGATGGCCTGCTCGCGCGGGCCGAGGGTCAGCGCGTTGAGGAACGTCGAGCAGTCCGAGATGGACAGATCACACACCTGCGCAATGGATTTCGCGTCGTCGTCCGCGGACAGCGTGACGGCCAGGATCTCCGGCTTGAGTCGGGTGCCGGCGCACTCGGGGCACGGGATGTCCCGCATGAAGCCCTCGTAGCGTTCCTTCATCTGCTCGGATTCGGTCTGCTCCATACGGCGCTGCAGGAACGCGAGCACGCCTTCGAAGTCGGCGTAGTACGAGCGCGTGCGGCCGTACCGGTTCTTGTACCGGACGTGCACCTGGTGGTCGGAGCCTTCCAGAATGGCCTTGCGCGCCTTGGCCGGAAGCCTCTTCCACGGGGTGTCGATGTCGAAACCCAGCTCCTCACCAAGCCCGGCCATCATGCGGGTGAAGTAGTCGGAGTTATGGCCCATGGACCACGGCGCCACCGCACCCTCGGCGAGCGTCAGCTCCGGGTCCGGCACGACGAGCTCGGGGTCGACTTCCTTCTTGATGCCCAGACCGGTGCACTCCGGGCAGGCGCCGTACGGCGAATTGAACGAGAACGACCGCGGCTCAAGGTCATCGACGGCCAGCGGGTGCGCGTTGGGGCAGGCCAGCTTCTCCGAGAAGCGCTGCTCCCGCTGCGGGTGGTTGTCGTCACGGTCGACGAACTCGAGGACGACGATGCCGTCCGCGAGACCGAGCGCGGTCTCGACCGAATCGGTCAGACGTTGTTTGGCGCTGGCCTTGACGGTGAGGCGGTCGACGACCACCTCGATGTCGTGCTTCTCCTGCTTCTTGAGCTTCGGCGGATCGGTCAGCGAGTGCACGACGCCGTCGACCCGCACGCGGCTGTAGCCCTGACCGTTGAGCTTGTCGAAGAGGTCGACGAACTCACCCTTACGGGTGCGCACCACCGGGGCGAGCACCTGGAAGCGGATGCCCTCATCCATCGCGAGGACCTGGTCGACGATCTGCTGCGGCGTCTGCCGGGCGATGCGCTCACCACACACCGGGCAGTGCGGGGTGCCGGCACGCGCGTAGAGCAGGCGCAGGTAGTCGTAGACCTCGGTGATGGTGCCGACGGTCGAACGCGGGTTCCGGTTGGTCGACTTCTGGTCGATGGACACCGCGGGCGACAGGCCCTCGATGAAGTCCACGTCCGGCTTGTCCATCTGACCCAGGAACTGGCGGGCGTATGCCGACAGCGACTCGACGTAGCGGCGCTGCCCCTCCGCGAAGATGGTGTCGAACGCCAGCGAGCTCTTACCCGAACCCGACAGGCCCGTGAACACGATCAGCGAGTCTCTGGGCAGGTCAAGGTCGATTCCCCGCAGGTTGTGCTCGCGCGCACCTTTGACGATCAGACGGTCCGACACACGTATCCCTTCACCAGTCTGGGCAATCCAGACACCACATCGCCATGCTAGGTGTCCCCACCGACAAGTCCGGATACGGTGGCGTCATGACAGTCGTCAATGACACGTACACCGGCCACGTCGACGCGGGCACCGCGGCCCGTCGCACCCTTCCCGCCGCGACGATCGTCAAGGCATCTGTCGGGCCGATGGACAACAACGCGTACCTCATCACGTGCTCCGCGACCGGAAAAACGCTGCTCATCGATGCCGCGAACGACGGACCGGCACTCGTGGAGCTGATCAGGTCGCAGGCGCCGGACGTCGAACTCATTGTCACCAGCCACCAGCACTTCGACCACTGGCAGGCCCTGGCGGAAGTGGCCGAGGCCACAGGTGCGCCCACCGCCGCGCACGCGCTGGACGCCGAGCCGCTGCCGGTGAAGCCCGACCGGATCCTCGCCGACGGCGACACCATCACGATCGGCGACCTGACCTTCGACGTCATCCATCTGCAGGGTCACACCGAGGGTTCGGTGGCGTTGGCGCTGCGCGGCGCGGACGGCGAGGTCACCCACCTGTTCACCGGTGACTGCCTGTTTCCCGGCGGCGTCGGCAAGACATGGCAAGAGGGAGACTTCGAGCGGCTGCTCGGCGACGTCACCCGCAAGGTCTTCGACGTCTACCCCGATTCGACGGTCGTCTACCCCGGCCACGGCGACGACACCACCCTCGGCGCTGAGCGGCCTCATCTCGAGGAGTGGCGGGCGCGCGGCTGGTAGGTCAGCCCACGCACTGACCCGTCGGGACGGATTGGGTGTTGCCGACCAGTGCCAGCTGGGGTCCGACTTCCTTCGCCGTCAACGCGAAACTGGTGTCAGGGTCGTCCTGCGCGGCCCCGAAGACCACTCCGCGCACCCGGCCGTCCAGGTCGATCACCGGGCCGCCTGAATTTCCTTGCTGCACAGCACCTCTGAGTGCATACACCTCGCGCGTCACCGTGCCGGTGCGGAAGATGTCCGGCCCCTGGAGCTTGATGACCTCACGGACCCGCACCGGTTTGGCCTCGTACGGGCCGCCATGCGGGAAGCCGAGTGCGGCCGCGTCGGCGCCGCTGACGGCAGGCGCCTCGGAGAACATCAACGGGGCCGTCGGCAGGTCCGGCACCGCGAGGATCGAGATGTCCATATTCGGGTCGAACGACACAACCTGGCCTTTGTACTTGGCGCCGCCGACCTCGACGGACACTTCGTCGGTCCCGGCGACGCCGTGTGCCGTCGTCATCACACGCTTGGGGCCCACCACAAACCCGGTGCCCTCCAACCGCTTTCGGCAGCTGTGAGCGATGCCGTGGACCCGCACCACACTCGCCTGCGCGGCAGTCACGGCGGGGTTGTTGGCCACATTGGGGTCGGGGGGCGCGACAGCCGGGATCGTCGATTCGGTCTCCGACGCGATCGCCGATGTCGTCGGCGTAGGAGCCGCGGACTGGTTCTTACCCGTGCAGCCGGCGATCAGTGTGGCGGCCAATGACAGCGTCACCCATGACGCACGGACGAGACTTCTTCGAGCCATGGCCCGAACTTTACGGGCACGAAAAAACTGAAGCCCTCGGCAGTACGCCGAGGGCCTCAGGAAATCGAACCTTACGAGGTGTGGACGATCAGCACGTCGACCTTGGCGCGGCGGGCCACGTTGGCCGGCACCGAGCCCAACAGGCGGCCGGCGATGGTGCTCAGACCGACGTTACCGACGACCAGCAGGTCAGCGTTGGAGTTCTCGGCCAGGTCGACGAGAGCGTCGACGGGAGCGCCGACGATGGCCTTCTCCTCGACCTGGGTCGCACCAGCGGCCTCGGCACGATCGCGGGCCTCGCGCAGGATCGCGTAGATCGGCGCATCGCCGTGCACCTTGTAACCCTCGTCCTTCAGGACATCGGCCGCACGCTGATCATCGGCGTGCGGGAAGTAGGCGGTTGCCACGACCAACTTCGCATTGGCCCCCGCGGCGATCTGGGCAGCGCGCTCCACGGCGCGCAGTGACGAATCCGATCCGTCCGTACCGACGACCACGGTCTGGTAGCCGCTCATCAATGGCCTCCCGTTATCCAGGTTTGTGTATCCGGCGTTCTGTCCGGCATCCCCGCAGACAGTAGCCGCTGAAACGTGGCCATTGGTGCGGTTTCACCACACAAGTTCGCCGGCGACACGGTGAAAAATGTGCTTTACCGGCACCGATGTTAGCGGCAGGAGCCGCAACGAGCTTGCCAATAGTGACGAAACGACTGGGTGTTTCGTCCCGTGAGGTAGAACGCTTCGGACCCGTGATCGTTAGCCACGACCGAAATACAGCTCCTGCGTGGCAACGCACACCAATTGCCCGGCACGGTTGTACATCGTCCCGCTGGCCAGTCCGCGGCCCCCGATTCCGCTCGGCGAGGTCTGGTCGGACAGCACCCAATCACTCAGATCGACCGGCCGGTGAAACCACAGCGCATGGTCGATCAGCGCGGAGAAGGTGTGGGCCGGCAGCGCACCGCGCGGGATCATCGCCGCTTCCAGCATGGTGGTGCCGGTCAGGTACGCCAGCAGCCCGGCGTGCAGGGCCGGGTCGTCGGGGATCGCGTCGGTCGGGCGCCACCACATCCGCAGATGCGGTGCCGAATCCGGCGAATCCTTGGCCAGCCGCGGGTGCGGATCGATGTAACGCAGCTCGAACGGTTGGTCACGGAGCCAGAAGCCGTCTGATTCGTCGGCGTAGTCGGCAAGCTGTTCGGCCATTGTCGGTACCGAAAGCGGTTCCGGCACATCAGGAATCGTCGCCTGGTAGTCCAGCGCGTCGACCGGGGTGCTGAACGACGCCAGCGCCTCGAGCAGGATCTCGCCGTCCTGAAGGGCGGTGATGCGGCGCGTGGCGAGCGTGCCACCGTCGCGCGCGGCGTCGACCTGGACCTCGACCGGCTTTCGGGCATCACCGGCACGCAGGTAGTAGACGTGCAGGCTGTGTGCGCTGCGTCCCGGCGCAGTCCGGCTCGCCGCCACCAGCACCTGACCGGCGAGATGACCGCCGGCGATGTGGTGGCTGGGATTGTCGAGCTGGGTGGCCACGAAGTGGTGGTCATCGGTCTGACCCACCAGCAACGTGCTCACGAGGTCAGACAAGGTCGGCGAACTGTACGTCACCTGAGGCATCTTGCCTGAGGTGTTGACCCGGCCCTTTGTCGGTAGCGCTGAGCGCCGCGGTGAGTGACGTCACCGTCGAAGATTTATCCACAAGCTCATCGAATTCTGTTGTGGCGCGTCAGATCGACAGGTAGACTCGAACACATGTTCGAACATGTGGGCGTCGATGGCGCGGGAGTTCTCGTGCACGACGTCTCCGTGGTCGACGCGATGATCCATTTCGCCCGGGTCTCGAATATCGCCGAGTCCGGGAAGTTCACGGCCATTGCCGACCTGGCGATGTTGCGCATCGACGATCAGGATGGCCGGCAGTGGTGGGCGTGCGATGGCTGGGATGCTGCCGTCGCCGAAGTCGGAGCCGCGCTGGGCCTCGGGAAGCGCGAGGCGTCGGGACAGCTGTCGATCGCGGTCGCGTTGCGCTTCCGGCTACCGAAGGTGGCGGCGGTGTTCGCCGACGGCGGCGTCTCGGCAAGAACGGTCGGCACGATCTGCTGGCGCACCCGCCTGGTGGAGGACCCCAACACGCTCGCTGTCATCGATGCCGCCCTGGCGGGGGCGTTGTGTGAGTGGGCAGGGTTGTCCCGCAAGAAGATTGAACGCAAGATCGACGGCTGGGTGCAGAAGTTCGATCCGGCCGCGGTGATCAAGGTGCGCTCGGCGGCTCGCCGCCGCGGGGTCGGGATCGGCAAACCGGACGACGAGACCGGTGTCGCGTCGATCTGGGGTGCACTCCTGGCCACCGACGCCGAACTGCTGGATCGGGTGCTGACCGAGATGGCCCGGCAGGTGTGCGAGAACGATCCCCGCACCTTCGGGCAGCGCCGCGCCGACGCGCTAGGTGTCCTGGCGGCCCGCGGCGACCGGCTGGCCTGCCAGTGCGGCAATCCCGACTGCCCGGCGGCTGGGCCCGATGCCCGGGCCACCGCGGTGATGATTCATGTACTCACCAATGCACTGCCGGTCCCGGTGGCGGACCCGCTGCTCAGTGGGGACCCGGCCGCGCCGCTGGTGCCGGCGCCTGCCCCGCCTCAGCCGGTGTTCACACCCGAGACTGCGCCCGAGCATTTCTTCACAGCCGAACCCGAGCCCGCGCCGGCGGATGCCATGGCGCCCATGCCCACGCCCGAGCCGGCACCGGCGGTCGAACCAGCCAGCGAAGCGGCACCCACGCCGGTCCAGACTTCCACTAAACCCCCTGCCCCTGTACGCACACCGGTCGGTTATGTCCTCGGCGGTGGCGTAGTGCCACCGGCGGTGCTCGTGGACTTGGTGGCCCGCGGCGCCAAAGTCCGCACCGTCGCCTCGGCCACCAACCTCGATGGCGTGCCGCGGTACCGGCCGTCGGTCGCGATGGATGAATTCGTCCGCATGCGGGCCATGACATGCATGTTCCCCGGCTGCGACCAGCCCGCCACCCACTGCGACCTCGACCACACGATCCCCTGGCCGGTCGGGCCGACGCATCCGGGCAACCTGAGCCCGAAATGCCGCAAACACCACCTGCTCAAAACGTTCTACGGCGGGCCCGACGGGTGGCAGGACCGTCAACAGCCTGACGGCACCATCGTGTGGACCGCACCCACCGGCCACACCTACACCAGCGTGCCCGAAAGCCGAATCCTGTTTCCCCGCACGGTCACCGACACCCCACTACCGGGCCCACTGCCACCGGACGCGCCCGATCTGGACACCCCACCGGCTCCCGGCCGGGGCATCATGATGCCCATCCGCCGCCGCACCCGCGCCCAAACCCAGACCCAACAGATCGCCTACGAACGCGCCCTCAACCAAGCCGACATCGACGAGCACGAAGCCGCAGAAGAAGCCTTCGACCGCCTACGCAAAGAACGCCAAGAACGCCAAGAACGCGAAGCAGCCGAGGCTGCACAGGCCGCCGAACCCACAGAGCAACAAGACATCCCACCGCCACTCTGAGTGCGGCACGAATACCCCTGAAAAGGCATGACTTTCAGGGGTATTCGGGCGTGAGCCGCAACGGGGATCAGCGGCTCCATGCTGGCTTCTCAACACCGAAGTTGCCAACGCTGACCACCTCGCGCCGGAAGAATACAGACAACCTTGCCTTCTCCGCCGCTAGCGGGAGCGTACCCCTGTTGCCGGTCGCTACACTGCAGGTCAGGACCTTCTTGAGCGCAGTCGATTTGATGCTGAACCGGTATAGGACTGGAGGCGGTGTCATGGGTGCCGAAGCTGAAGTCTCAGGCGGACTTTCATTCGAATTGTCGCGGTTGGCGCGCAGCTTGCAGAGTCAGCAGGTCATGGACCTCGATTCCGACCGGCTGTTGCTCGAAGTCACCGAAACGGCCACCCAACTGCTGCCCAAGGTCGCACATGGTGGCGTGACGCTGGTTGTCAATCGCCGCCGCCGAACAGTCGAGTCGGTCGCGGCCACCGGAGCGATCCCCAGAACGCTCGACAGGTTGCAGGACGAACTTGGCGAAGGACCGTGCCTGGAATCGATCTGGAACCTGTACACCGTCCGTGTCGCGGACTATGCGACCGAGCCGCGGTGGCCGACCTTCGTCGCCGCGTTGCTCGCACGGACGCCCGTGCGCTCGAGTTTGTCCATTCAGCTCTACACCAATGAGAACGAGCTCGGGACGCTCAACTTGTACTCAGAAGAGGCCAACGTCTTCACCCATGACGTCGAGGAGACTGCCCTGACGCTGGCCGCTCACGCCGCGATCGGACTCGCCAACGCTCGCCGCGGCGACGAGCTCCAAAGTGCGTTGGCCTCGCGGGACATCATCGGCCAGGCCAAGGGCATTCTGATGGAACGGTTCAACATTCCGGTCGGCGCGGCCTTCACGATGCTGACGAAGCTGTCGCAGGAATTGAACATCCCCTTGTACGAAGTCGCACGCAAACTCATCTTCGAAGAGCACCCATCGAAATAGAAGCTCGGCAGGTGGTGGGCACCTGCCGAGCTTCTGATAGTGGAGCGAGTGACGGGATTCGAACCCGTGTGAACGGCTTTGCAGGCCGGTGCCTAGCCACTCAGCCACACCCGCACTGATCACCACAGTGCCAGTCAACGGTTCGGCCGCCCAGGGTTGAGATCGCGGTGATTGCTACCCCTCGCAGCAATCCCCCACCGGCCGACCCACCACCGGGCCACCCTGCGGCCAGCCGGCCGGTGAGTCCTCCCACGGCTCCTGCCGGCCGTACGGGGTCAGATCCAGGAACGGATATCCGACCGCCGAGTGGTCGAGCCCGCGCGCGTATGCCGAATACGTGTGGAACACCTCGTCGCCGCGGCGCAGGAAAACGCTTGCGCCAGGCCAGTCTCCGCGCAGGTCGTCATCGGTCCAGCCGTCGGCGTGCAGTTCATCGAGCGTCTTGTAGTTGTATTCGACCGGCGCTCGCGCCGGGTCGAGTGTCACGTGGAAGTCATAGGTGAAGTCGCCGTTGCGCGACGAGTACCACGGGAACGTCCAGCCGTGCTGGTCGCGGTAGCGGGCAATGCTCGCATACGGCGCACGGGACACGCACGCGAACGTCACACCCTTGCCGTGCAACAGCTCTCGGTCCCCTTCGGTGAACGTGAGATCGGCCGCGGCAGTGCAGCTCGGGCAGCCGGCATCGACCGCGTCGATCCACATGAAGTGGTGGATGTAGAGCTGATTGCGGCCCTCGAACATATCGAGCAGGCCGACGGCACCATCTGGTCCGTCGAAGACATAGTCCTTCTCGACCTTCGCCATCGGGAGCCGACGGCGTTCGGCGTTGACGGCGTCGCGCAGGTGCGTCGCTTCCCGCTCCCGGGCCAGCAGCTTCGTGCGGGCCCCGAGCCATTCCTCCCGCGTGACGACGTCGGGATAGGCAGTTGGTTGCGCGGACATGGGCATCACTCCTTGTCAGAAATCGGCCTATACAGAGACAGACTTCGACTGCCGCCAAAAGTCATCGGCGCGCGTTAGTTTGTCCCTCATGGAGTGGCTGGCAGATCCCGCCTTTTTCGGCGGTCCCGGGCAGGGTTCGCGTCAGATCATCGAACTCGTGGTCGCGTTCGGCCTGACCGCATTGATCGGACTCGAACGAGAAATCCAGGGCAAGAGTGCCGGGCTGCGCACGCAGACCATCGTCGGCACCGCGGCGGCGCTGATCATGCTGGTGAGCAAGTACGGGTTCGGCGACGTGCTGACCCCGGGTCTGGTCGTCGTCGACCCGTCACGTGTCGCGGCCCAGATCGTCTCCGGCATCGGGTTCCTCGGTGCGGGCATCATCATCGTGCGCCGGGGTTCGGTGCACGGTCTGACCACCGCCGCCTCGGTATGGGAGTCGGCGGCGATCGGCATGGCCGCCGGCGCCGGACTACTCCTGCTGGCCACCGTGATGACCGGGATGCACCTGCTGATCATCATCGGGTTCATGCCGCTGGCCCGGCGGCTGGCTGCACGACTGGGCGGGTCGGTGCGCCTGCACATCACCTACGCCGACGACCGCGGCGTCCTACGCGACGTGTTGCAGGCGTGCGGCCGGCGCGACTGGCAGATCACCGACCTCGAAACCGATCCGTCCGGCGAACCGCTCGGTGCGCCGCCCGGCCATGTCGGGGTTCAGCTGACGCTCGCGGGGTCCGGCGTCCTGCGGGCGGCCTCGGTGGTGGCCCTGATCGATGGCGTGGCGGGCGTCCGCCAGCTGGAGGAAGACCCCGACTAGGTCAATCCGCGATCGCCCGGCTGACGTGTCCGGCGATCATCTCGTAGACCTCGCGCGTGACGTCCGTTGCGTTGCTCATGATGTTGTAGCCGTGGTCGACGCCGGGAACCTCGTAGTACTGCGCCAAAGCACCGACAGCGTCCAGCTTCTGGGCATACCGCCACGCCTCATCGCGCAGCCGGTCGTACTCGGCGGTGACGATCAATGCGGGGGCGATGCCGTCGATGCCGTCGGCGTTGGGGCCCCATGCCGGGGAGGCCAGCCGATCGCGGCGCTGTCCGGGGTCCGGGATGTACGCGGTGTCGAACACCTCGCTCATCCACGGCCGCATCACGGCCTTGTCCCCCAGCCTGGAATGCTTGTCCTTGCTGGCCGTCACCAAATCCAGTGGCGCATAGTGCAACATCTGCAGCTTGACCTCGGGGCCGCCCTGTTCCAAGGCGAGCCGGGCCGCAGCCGCCGAGAGACTGCCGCCGGCGCTCTGACCACCGACGCACAGCTTGTGGCCATCCCATTCGCGCTCGGCGGCAGCTGCCCAGATGAGGACGTCGTACACCTGCTCGACGGGGGCAGGAAACCGGTGCCCCGGAGCCAACACGTAATCCGTGTTCACCACAACAACATTCGCGTGCGCGGCGAGAAAACGGCACCAGGGATCGTCCTGTTCACGGTGGCCGACGACGAAGCCACCACCGTGAACATTCACGTAGACGCCTGCCGCCTGGTCACTCGGTTCCGGCCAGTACACCGTCGCCGCAGTGTCGCCGTGCCGGGTCGGAATCACGACCGACGTTGTGTTCCCTGCGATTTCAGGAAATCGAACACCTGGCTTGGGCGCGGGATTGATGGTCGACGAGAACAGCCGCGCGACAGCATCGGCAACGACGGGCTTGGCGAGGATTGACACGAAACCGACTGTACCGACGCCAGAACCGAAACTGTGGCCGCGATTAACCCACGCCCTTACCTGCCCTGAAGGACGCCACGCAGCCCAGCGCCGCCAGCCCGGCGAAGACCGCGAACAGCCACGTGGCACCGATAGCATCGGGCCGATCGACGGTGTTGACGACAATGCCCGCCAGACCGGCGCCGAACGCCCCACAGATCAGCTGCACCGTGTTGATCGCCGCCGCGGCCACCGTGCCCTGCGCGGGATCGTCGACCCGGCCCATCGCCCACACCGACAGGTGCGGCCACGCCATGCCGACGCCAACGCCAGTGATCAGCAGCGAGAACGCCCAGACCGCAACCACCGCCGGGGACGCCCCGTCGACCTGACTCAGCGCCGCGGCGCCCAGGCCGATCGCCATCACCAACGGCGCCGCCGCCACGATGCGCACCACCCGGGCGGGTGTGGTGACCGAGGCACTGACGATCTCGCTCACCGTCCAGCCGACGCTCAGCGCAACCGCGAGAAAGCCCGCCGTCAACGGCACCAGACCGGCCAGCCGCTGCCCGTACAGCGGCACGTACATGTCGGCCATAGTGGCCGCCATCAGTACGCCCAGGGTCACATAAATCCACTTGAACGGGCCGGGCCCGTACGCGGTCCGCGGCAGCACGCTCACCGGCATCCGCCGATCCACGACGATGAAGACCCCGACCAGCGCCACACCGGCGGCCAGCAGCACCACCATCACGGGCACGCTGCGCTGGATGCCCGCGACGCTGATCGCCATGGCAGCGGAGCCGAGAATCACCAACGACCACGCCGGAATCCGCAGCGGCTCATGCTCCCGATCCCCTGACCTGCCCGGCAGACTCAGCGGCACCAGGACCATCACCGCGACGGTCAGAATCGCCAGCGCGCCGAACGCCCAGCGCCACACGCCCAACTGCGCGAACAAGCCGCCCGCCGAGGGGCCGAGCAACGTCCCGACACCCCACATCGCCGACACCAGGGCCGACGCCTTGGGCCAAAGCGATTGCGGCAGAGCCGTGTTGATCACGGCATACCCCAGCCCGGCCAGCGTGCCGCCCGCGGCGCCCTGCACCACGCGGCCGGCGAGCATCACCTCCATGGTCGGTGCCAGGGCGCACACCACACTGCCGAGCGCGAAGACACTGAACCCCAACAGATATGCGCGTCGCGGTCCGAACCGCGCCACCATGGCGCTGACGGTCGTCGCCGCCATCACCGACGCGACCAGGTACACCGTCGTGACCCAGGCATACAGGCGTCCGCCGCCGATGTCGGTCACGGCACTGGGCAGGAGGCTGATGGTCAGGAACTCGTTGGTCGCGTACAGCGCAACGCCACCGGCCAACACCGTCGACGCACCCAGATATCTGGGACCCAGCAGTTCCCGCCAGCTGCCGATCGTCACGGGGTCGGCGCGTATGTCGGTCACGTCCGCGACGCTAGGGGCTCAACCGCGGTTGAGGTCAAGGAGCGCTCATTTCAGCCCGGCCGCGTCCATCCCGCGCAGTTCCTTCTTGAGGTCGGCCACCTCGTCGCGAATGCGCGCCGCCAGCTCGAACTGCAGATCCCGGGCCGCGTTCATCATCTGCTCGGTGAGGTCCTTGATCAGGTCCGCCAACTCGGCACGCGGCATGTTCGCCGTGTCGCGGCCCTCGACGATGCCGGCGCTGACCGCACGCCCCGGCTCGCCCTGGGCCCGGCGACCGCGGGAGGCATTGCGGCCCGAACCGCCGATCTCGACTGTCTCGGTGTCCTCCGCCTCGCGGTACACCTGGTCAAGGATGTCGGCGATCTTCTTCCGCAGCGGCTGCGGGTCGATGCCGTTCTCCTCGTTGTAGGCGATCTGCTTGGCGCGGCGACGTTCGGTCTCCTCGATGGCCGCCTGCATGGAGTCGGTGATCTTGTCGGCGTACATGTGCACCTCGCCGGACACGTTGCGCGCCGCGCGGCCGATGGTCTGGATCAGGCTTCGCGTCGAGCGCAGGAAGCCCTCCTTGTCGGCGTCGAGGATCGCCACGAGCGACACCTCGGGCAGGTCCAGGCCCTCACGCAGCAGGTTGATGCCGACCAGGACGTCGTAGTCGCCGAGCCGCAGCTGGCGCAGCAACTCCACGCGGCGCAGCGTGTCGACCTCGGAGTGCAGGTAACGCACCCGAATGCCGGTCTCGAGCAGATAGTCGGTGAGGTCCTCGGCCATCTTCTTGGTCAGCGTCGTGACCAGCACGCGCTCGTCGCGTTCGGTGCGCTTACGGATTTCCCCGATGAGGTCGTCGATCTGGCCCTTGGTGGGTTTGACGACGATCTTGGGGTCGACCAGACCCGTCGGGCGGATGACCTGCTCGACGAACTCGCCGCCGGACTGGGCCATCTCGTAGGACCCGGGCGTCGCCGACAGGTACACCGTCTGCCCGATGCGATCGGCGAACTCCTCCCAGGTCAGCGGCCGGTTGTCGACCGCCGACGGCAGCCGGAAACCGAAGTCGACGAGGTTCCGCTTGCGGGACATGTCGCCCTCGTACATGGCGCCGATCTGCGGCACCGTGACGTGCGACTCGTCGATGACGAGCAGGAAGTCCTCGGGGAAGTAATCCAGCAGCGTCGCCGGCGCCGAGCCCGCGGCGCGGCCGTCGATGTGCCGCGAATAGTTCTCGATGCCCGAGCAGAACCCGACCTGCTTCATCATCTCGACGTCGTAGTTGGTGCGCATCCGCAGCCGCTGCGCCTCCAGGAGCTTGCCCTGGCCTTCCAGCTGGGCGAGCCGCTCTTCCAGCTCCTGCTCGATGGTCGAGATCGCCATCGCCATGCGCTCCGGGCCGGCCACGTAGTGGGTGGCCGGGAAGATGCGCAGCGAGTCGACCTTGCGCACCACGTCGCCGGTCAGCGGGTGCAGGTAGTAGAGCGCCTCGACCTCGTCACCGAAGAACTCGATACGCACCGCCAGTTCCTCGTATGACGGGATGATCTCGACGGTGTCGCCGCGCACCCGGAACGCGCCGCGGGTGAACGCCACGTCGTTGCGGTTGTACTGAATGTCGACCAGCAGGCGCAGCAGCCCGTCGCGCGGCACGTCGTCGCCGACCTTCAGTTCGACGGAGCGATCCAGGTACGACTGCGGGGTACCCAGGCCGTAGATGCACGACACCGACGCCACCACCACGACATCGCGGCGGGACAGCAGGCTGGACGTCGCCGAGTGGCGCAGCCGCTCGACGTCGTCGTTGATCGAGCTGTCCTTCTCGATGTAGGTGTCCGTCTGGGCGATGTATGCCTCGGGCTGGTAGTAGTCGTAGTACGAGACGAAGTACTCGACGGCGTTGTGCGGCAGCATCTCCCGCAGTTCGTTGGCCAGCTGAGCGGCCAGGGTCTTGTTGGGCGCCATCACCAGCGTGGGACGCTGCAGCCGCTCGATGAGCCAGGCGGTGGTCGCGGACTTACCGGTACCGGTGGCGCCGAGCAGCACCACGTCACGCTCTCCCGCGGCGATCCGCCGCTCGAGTTCGTCGATGGCTGCCGGCTGGTCACCCGCCGGTTCGTACGGGCTGACCACTTCGAAGCGCCCGCCGGCCCGCACCATGGCGTCGACCGGCCGGTATTCCGAGTGCGCGAGGACGGGGTATTCGGTCGCGAAGGCCATGAGTACCAGGGTAGAGGCGGGCACCGACAGGCGCTGCCGACCGCCGGACGAGCGCGTACGCTGGCGCCATCCACGCACCCAAACACGAGACGTTCGATCTGGCTGCCCGCACGAACACCGATCCCAAAGGCATCGTGCGGGCCGTCGACGTGTATCGGGTGGAACCGTGGGGCCTGTACATGGCCCGTCCCACGCCCGGACGTCCGCAGTTCTACTACCTGGAATCGTGGCTGCTGCCGTCCATCGGCCTGCGGGCGAGCATCTTCCATTTCAATCCGGGATACGAACGCGACCAGGACTTCTACCTCGATGTCGGCCGGTTCACCGCCGGTGAGCAGTCCTGGACGTCGGAGGACCACTATCTGGATCTGGTCGTCCGGTCGGGCAAGAGCGTCGAGTTGGAGGACGTCGACGAACTTCTCGACGCGGTGCGTCACCACCTGCTGAGCACCGACGACGGCGAACGCGCCATCACGACGGCGACGGCCGCCATCGAAGGGCTGGCTCAGCACAATTATCAGCTGGGTAATTGGCTAGCCAGTCTCGGTATGTCACTGACCTGGCGCGACAGGTAATGTCAACAACCATGACATCGATCAGGCGCGGACGCATGGCCGCGGCATCGCTGGCGTGCGCCACCGCAGTGGCCGCGAGCACCTCCCTGTTTCTCGCCGCGACGGCAGCTGCCGATCCGGCACCGCCGGCCCCGCCCGCACCGCCGGCGGTTCCGGCCGGCGACAGCACACCGCCGAGCGCGGGACCGCACAACGTCACCTACCGGGCCCGGATCGACGGGGTGTCCCGCGGGACACTGATCACCTATCGACTCACCGACACGCAGCTCAACTCCGCGACGCCCTCGTTGCTCCCGGGCGAGTCGTTCGAAGCCTCGGCCGTGCTCAACAACGCGGCGAACGCCGGCATGCAGGTGTCGATCCAATGGCCGTACTCGGCGAGCCTGCACTGCGAGATCCTGGTCGACGACGAGATCGTCGCCCAGGCCGACCAGTTCGTCGCCCCGCGCCTGACGCCGCAGCGCCAGGACCCCGGCTACGGCGTGCTCAGCTGCGGTTCGGTGACCGACTTCGACCCCAGCCAGCAGTACAGCGCCGAGCTACCGGGCACCCCGGCAGCCCCGGCCGTGCCCGCAACACCGGCCGCAACGCGCGCCTCGCACTAAGGGCGCCAACCGGTTTCGTCGGCCCAGGCCCAGGCCCGTCGGTACGCACCGGCGAGCCAGGGCTCCTTGGCGTCGGCGTACTCCCCGCTGGTGGCCGGCGCAGCAGCCAACGCGTCGTGTTTGAGGGCCAGGTACTCGACCCGCTCGTCGGGGTTGGCCGCGATCCACGCCGGGAACAGCAACGCGAACTGCTGGCCGGGCCAGCCGTCGACGCGGATGTGCACGTTGGTCGGCCGGCCAGGATCGGCCGACGCGTGAAAGCGCTTCTGCCACAATGCCTTGTCGTCGGTGTGGTCGAATTCGGCGACCGTGCTGCGGGCATCGTCCTTCGCGACGTCTTCGTTGATATCCGCGACCCGCGGGTAGCCGGCGGCCAGCAGCAGGTCGGTGAGCTCGTCGGCCACCTCGAGTGACGGCACGGTCACCTGGATGTCGATGACGTCCTTGGCGTCCAGGCCCGGCACGGCCGTCGACCCGATGTGGTCGACCCGGACCGCCCGGTGGCCGCACGTGGTGCGCAGCCGGGCCAGGATGCGGCCGGCCTGCTCGGGCCACGTCTCGTCGTACGACACCACGGCCGGTGCGATATTGGCCGGCACACCGGCCTGCACGTTGCGGGCGAACGGGACGATGCGCTGCTCCCACAGCTCGCGGGCCGCGGCCGCCAGTTCGTCGGCGCTGCCGTGGTTGTCCAGCCAGACGTCGGCGACGGCCTGACGCTGCTCGACGGTCGCCTGCGCCGCGATCCGGGCGCGGGCGTCCTCCTCCGAGAAACCGCGGTACTCGATCAGACGCGCGACCCGCACGTCCACGTCGGCGTGCACCATGACGACCAACGGGAACAGCGGCGCCATCTGCGACTCGACGAGCAGCGGAATATCTTCCACCACAACCGAACCCACCGGCGCGGCCTCGATGAGCTCGGCACGGCGCTTGCCGACCAACGGGTGCACGATGCCGTTGAGGGTCTTGCGCTTCTCGTCATCGCTGAACGCCACCGCGGCCAGCGCCGGCCGGTTGAGCGAACCGTCGGGCAGCAGGATGTCCTCACCGAAGGCCTCCACCAGGGCGGCCAGCCCTTCGGTGCCGGGTTCCACCACCTCACGGGCGATCACGTCGCCATCGACGACGATGCCGCCTTCTGCCGCGAAGGTCGATGACACAGTGGATTTTCCGGCGCCGATGCCGCCGCTCAGTCCGATACGAAGCACCGGGTCACCCTATCGGCCGCACAAACAAGAAATGCCCCGGCCCAATGGGCCGGGGCATTTCTTGTTGACCTACTTAGGCGTTGCCGGCGAGCTTCTCGCGCAGCGCCGCCAGCTGGGCGTCGCTGGCCAGGGTGCCACCGGTCGACTCCTCGGAACGCGAGGAACCGCTGGTCGCCGGACGGGCAGCTGCCTCGGCGTCGGCCGCGGCGAACTTCTCCATCTGGGCGGTGTGCATCTTGTGGCGACGCTCGGCCTCGGCGTACCGGGCCTCCCACTCGTCACGCTGCTTCTCGAAGCCTTCCAGCCATTCGTTGCTGTCGGCGTCGAAGCCCTCGGGGAAGATGTAGTTGCCCTGCTCGTCGTAGCTGTCGGCCATGCCGTACTTCGACGGGTCGAACTCCTCGGTGTAGTCCTCGTTGGCCTGCTTGAGGCTCAGCGAGATGCGGCGACGCTCCAGGTCGATGTCGATGACCTTGACCATCGCGTCGTCGCCGACCTGGACCACCTGGTCCGGGACCTCGACGTGGCGCTCGGACAGCTCCGAGATGTGCACCAGGCCCTCGATGCCCTCTTCGACGCGGACGAACGCACCGAACGGAACCAGCTTGGTGACCTTGCCCGGCACGATCTGACCGATCGCGTGGGTGCGGGCGAAGTGGCGCCACGGGTCTTCCTGAGTCGCCTTGAGCGACAGCGAAACCCGCTCGCGGTCCATGTCGACGTCCAGCACCTCGACGGTGACCTCGTCGCCCACCTGAACCACCTCGGACGGGTGATCGATGTGCTTCCAGGACAGCTCCGAGACGTGCACCAGGCCGTCCACGCCGCCCAGATCGACGAACGCGCCGAAGTTGACGATCGAGGACACGACACCCTTGCGGATGGCGCCCTTGGTGAGCTGGTTGAGGAACTCGCTGCGGACCTCGGACTGGGTCTGCTCCAGCCAGGCGCGACGCGACAGGACCACGTTGTTGCGGTTCTTGTCGAGCTCGATGATCTTGGCCTCGATCTCCTTGCCGATGTACGGCTGCAGATCGCGGACACGACGCATCTCGACGAGCGATGCGGGCAGGAAGCCGCGCAGACCGATGTCGAGGATCAGGCCGCCCTTGACGACCTCGATGACGGTGCCCTTGACGGCCTCGTCCTTTTCCTTGAGCTCCTCGATGGTGCCCCAGGCGCGCTCGTACTGAGCCCGCTTCTTGGACAGGATCAGACGGCCTTCCTTGTCCTCCTTGGTGAGGACCAGGGCTTCGACCTCATCGCCCACGGAAACGACCTCGTTGGGGTCGACGTCGTGCTTGATGGAAAGTTCGCGGGAAGGAATGACACCTTCGGTCTTGTAACCGATGTCGAGCAGGACCTCGTCGCGGTCAACCTTGACGATGGTGCCTTCGACGATGTCGCCATCGTTGAAGTACTTGATGGTTTTGTCGATGGCGGCGAGAAAATCCTCGGCCGAGCCGATGTCGTTGACGGCTACTTGCGGCGAGGTGACGGAGGGACTTGGCATGTGGTGGATGGCTCCGGACAGGTTTAATCGTAGGGACAAATTGCTTGTGTTCTTGTGATGCGTCGCGGCGTTGCCGCCTGGCGCTTCACGCGCACCCATAGCCCATGTGGACACAGGTACCTGTTGAGGGTACTAGACCCGTAGACGCAGGCCAAACGCGGTCTGCTCCACTGCAGGGGAATGACGTTCCGCCGATAGTCTTCGTGTCGTGTATCCCGCTCCGTCGCCCGTGCCGCCGCCATATCCATACCTGGCGCCGATGCCGCGGCGAATCCGCAAGGTCGGTGCGCCCCTCGGCGTGATCATCGGGCTCGGTGTGCTGATCGGCTGCGTCCTGATCCTGACCACCCTGACCAACCCGATCGGCATGACCATCGGGTTCGTGCTGGCCAGCATCGCGACGGCAGTGGTGCTGCTGACCTACCTGTGGTTCGACCGCTGGGAGCCCGAGCCGCCGCGGCTGCTGATCTTCGCGTTCGTCTGGGGCGCCTCCATCAGCGTCGTCATCTCGGTGGTCCTGGAAACCATGTCGACGCCGCTGCTCGGCAAGGACGGCTTCGCCGCGATGGCCATCGGCGCACCAGTGATCGAAGAGGCCGCCAAGGGCGTGTTCCTGTTGCTGATGATGACCGGCCGGCGCCGCAACGAACTGAACTCGCTGACGGACTGCCTGGTCTACGCGGGTTTCGTGGCCGCGGGCTTCGCGTGGCTGGAGAACATCTTCTACATCGCCATGGGCGAGACCATCGCGCATTCCCTGCTCACCGCCGCCCTGCGGCTGATCATGGGACCGTTCGCGCATCCGCTGTTCACCAGCATGACCGGCATCGGCGTGTACCTCGCACTGCAGCACCGCGGCGCCGGCGCCAAGGTGCTCTACATCGGACTCGGCTACCTCGCCGCGGTGGTCATGCACATGTTGTGGAACGGCTCGACTGTCGTCGGCGCCGGCGCGTACTTCGCCGTCTACCTGTTCTGGATGGTGCCAATCTTCACCCTCGCCATCGTCACCGGCGTGCTGGGCCGTCGCCGCGAGCAGCGGGTGGTCGCCGAGAAGCTGCCCGGGCTCATCGCCTCCGGCCTGATCACCCCGAACGAGGCGACGTGGCTCGGCTCGATGCGCACCCGCAAGGCTGCGATCGCGACGGCGACGCGGATCGGCGGCGCACCGGCCGGTAAATCAGTGAAGGAATTCGCCGTGCAGGTCGTCGAGCTGGCATTCGTCCGGGACCGCATCGACCGGGGCCTGGCCGACGAGCGGACCTATCAGCGGCACGCCGAGGAGGCATACTGGCTGACCGCGACGCGGGCGCAGGCGCCGGTGCTGCAGTGGCTGACGAATTACCGGGCGGCGTGACTTAACTATTTGCGCGGGCCAGCGATACTTCTTGCATGCTCGCGCATCTTCTCGACGTCCTGCCGGCGTTCCTGGTCGCGTCGGTGATCCTGGCCGCGCTGCCCGGACCGGCGACGGCGCTGTTCCTGCACCGATCGGTGCGCGACGGCCGTAAGGCCGGTCTGGCGGCCGTGGTCGGCAATGAGATCGGCGTCTGCGGGTGGACGCTGGCCGGCGGCGGCGGGCTCTCGATCCTGCTGACGGCCAACCACTGGCTGTCGCTGGCGCTGCACGTCGTCGGCGCCGCGATCTTGATCTGGCTGGGCATCAGCGCCTGGCGCAGTGCCAAGCACCCCACCGACATGGCCGTGACCCTGCCCCTGCGTGGACGGACCCCCGGCGCGGCGTTCCGCGCGGCGCTCGTGTCGATCGCCGCCAACCCGAAGGCCGCGGCCTTCGGCATCGTGGTGCTCCCCCAGTTCCTGCCGGCCGGCGGCCCGGTGCTGCCGACGCTGCTGGTGCTCGCCGCCATCCAGTTGGTGATCGACACCTCGTGGTGCGTCGGTGTCGTGCTGGCGGCCGACCGGGCCCGGAACATCTTGAGCCGCAGCCACATTCGCCAGCGCATCGAACGCGCCATGGGCGCGATCCTGGTAGCGCTCGGTATCGGCCTGGCCGCCGACGCTTAGTGCGCGGCGGCGTCCCAGCTGGGGCCGTAACCGACCGACACCTCGAGCGGCACGTCCAGCGGGTAGGCGCTGCCCATCTGCTCGCGGACCAGCGTCTCGAGCGCGTCCCGTTCGCCTTCGGCGACCTCGAACAACAGCTCGTCGTGCACCTGGAGCAGGACTCGTGACTTCAGCCCGGCGTCCTTCATGGCGCGGTCGACGTTGATCATCGCGACCTTGATGATGTCGGCGGCACTGCCCTGGATGGGCGCGTTGAGCGCGGCCCGTTCGGCGGCCTCGCGGACGTTGCGGTTGCTGCTGTCGAGTTCGGGCAGGTAGCGCCGGCGCCCGAGCACTGTCGAGGTGTAGCCGTCCTTGCGGGCCTGTTCGACGACCGAGTGCAGGTAGTCGCGCACGCCGCCGAACCGGTCGAAGTACTGGTCCATCTGCTGCTTGGCTTCTTCGGTCGAGATCTTCAACTGCGACGCCAGGCCGTAGGCCGACAACCCGTAGGCCAGGCCGTAGGACATGGCCTTGACCCGACGGCGCAGCTCGGCGGTGACCTCTTCGCTCGGCACGCCGAAGGCCCGTGACGCGACGAAGGTGTGCAGGTCCTCGCCGGTGTTGAAGGCTTCGATCAGGCCGGCGTCGCCCGACAGGTGCGCCATGATGCGCATCTCGATCTGGCTGTAGTCGGCGGTCATGAGCTCGGAGAAGCCCTTGCCCACCACGAAGGCCTCACGGATCTGCCGGCCCGCTTCGGTGCGGATCGGAATGTTCTGCAGGTTCGGCTCGGTGGACGACAACCGGCCGGTGGCAGCGATGGTCTGGTTGAACGTGGTGTGGATCCGGCCGTCGGAGGCGACCGCGTTCAGGAGTCCGTCGACGGTGACCTTGAGCCGGGTCGCGTCGCGGTGCGCCAGCAGGTGCTGCAGGAACGGGTGCCCGGTCTTGTCCAGAAGTGATTGCAGCGCATCGGCATCCGTGGTGTAGCCGGTCTTGGTGCGCTTGGTCTTCGGCATCTCGAGCTTGTCGAACAGCACGACCTGGAGCTGCTTGGGCGAGCCCAGGTTGATCTGCTCACCGATCGCCGCGTAGGCGGCCTCGGCGGCGTCGCGAATCTGGTCGGAGAACTGGCTCTGCAGCCGGCCAAGCAATTCGATGTCGACGGCGATGCCGGCGTTCTCCATCTCGGCGAGGGCGCGCTGCACCGGAAGCTCCATCTGGCCCAGCAGTGCCAGCGAGTCGATGCGGGCGAGTTCGACGTCCAGCGCGTCGGCCAGATCGCCGACGGCCGCGGCGCGCACGATCAGCGCCTGGACGGCGGCGTCGTCGACCTCGTCGGGATCGTCGAGTAGCGAAAGCTGTTGCTCTTCCTTGGTTTCCGCGCGTAGTTCGCGGCCGAGGTACCGCACCGACAGGTCGTCGAGGGCGAAGCTGCGCTGTCCCGGGCGGACCAGATAGGCGGCCAGCGCGGTGTCCGACGTGACGCCGGCGAGGTTCCAGCCGCGGCCCAGCAGGTCGTGCCAGGCGAGCTTCGCCTCGTGCAGCGCCTTCGGCGGGCCCGGATCGGCCAGCCATGACGCCAGCGCCGCCTCGTCCTCGGCGTCGAGCCGCGCGGTGTCGATGTAGACGCCCTCACCGCTGGCCGACACGATCGCGACCGCGGTGGCATCCGCATCGAACGCCTTGTGCGTGCCGGCGACGGCCATGCCGAAGCGGCTGCCGTTGCTGTGCTCGGAGAGCCAGGCCGCGAGGGTGCCCGGCTCCAGCAGTCCGCCGCGGACGTCGAAGCCGAGCTCGACCTCGGGCTCCACGGGCGACAGGGTCTCGAACAGCCGGTCCCGCAGCACGCGGAACTCGAGGTCATCGAACAGCTGGTGGATGCGGTCGCGGTCCCACGGCTGCACCCGCAGCGCCTCCGGGGTGTGCGCCAGCGGCACGTTCCGGACCAGGTCGGTCAGCTCACGGTTGAGGATGACGCTCGAGAGGTTGGCCCGCAGCGAGTCACCGACCTTGCCCTTGACCTCGTCGACATGGTCGACGAGCGCCTGCAGCGAGCCGTACTGGTTGATCCACTTGGATGCGGTCTTCTCCCCCACGCCGGGGATGCCGGGCAGGTTGTCGCTCGGGTCGCCGCGCAGGGCCGCGAAGTCCGGGTACTGCGTCGGGGTGAGGCCGTACTTCTCCACCACCGCCTCGGGAGTGAAGCGGTGCAGATCGCTGACGCCCTTCTTCGGGTACAGGACCGTCACGTCGTCGGTGACGAGCTGCAGCGAGTCGCGGTCGCCGGTGACGACCAGCACCCGGAAATCCTCGGCCTCGGCCTGCGTGGCCAGCGTGGCGATCAGGTCGTCGGCCTCGAAGCCGTCTTCGGCCAGCACCGTGATGCCGAGTGCGCCCAGCACCTCTTTGGTGATGTCGATCTGGCCGCGGAACTCGTCGGGGGTGGCGGCCCGCCCCTCTTTGTACTCGGGGTATTTCTCCTTGCGGAAGGTCTTGCGGGAGACGTCGAAGGCGGCGGCGACGTGCGACGGCTTCTCGTCGCGCAGCAGATTGATGAGCATGGCGGTGAAGCCGTACACCGCGTTGGTGGTCAGCCCGCCCTGCGTCTTGAAGTTCTCGGCGGGTAGCGCGTAGAACGCTCGGAACGCCAGTGAATTGCCGTCCAGCAGCATCAAGGTGGGCTTGGTGGTGGGCGGGGCGTCCGTTGCGGTGGGGCTCACGGCCCTAACTCTATTCAGGCCCACCGACAGCGAGTAACCGCCGCGCCATGTTCACCAGCTCGCGGGCCGCGGGGCTCATCGGCCCGCCGGCCCGCCACGCGAACACCAGCCGCCCGCGCAGCGCCGGCGTCAGCTTGATCAGGTGCAGGTCGGTACGCGACCGCACCATCGATTGCGGCAACACGGCGACCCCCAAACCCCGCGCGGCGAGGTCGGCCAGCGCCTGCGGCGTGCTCGCCTCGAATGCGACGTGCACGTCGACGCCGACATCGGCGCACGCCGCATCGAACTGGTGCCGGATGCCGGTGCCGACGGGCAGCGCGATGACGGCGCGGCCGGCCAGCTCGGCCAACCGGAGGGTGCGCCGGGTGTGCCACGGATCGTCGAGGGCGACGGCAGCCACGATCGGCTGGTCGGTCACGACGACGGCGGCCAGCCCGGCCGGCAGCTCGCTGCCGACCGACACAATGGCGGCGTCCAACTGCCCGGTGCGGACGTCCTCGATCAACGCGTCCGAGTTGTCGGTGCCGAGCGTGATGTCGACGAGTGGATGGGCCGCGTGGAACCGGGCCAGCAGGCTCGGCATGTCGACATCGTGGGCGGTGACCGTGCCGATGGCGACGGCGCCGCGCACAAGGTCGCTCAATTCGGCGACCGCGGTCCGCGCATCGGCTGCCGCGGCGAGGGCCGCCCGCGCGTACGGCAGGACGGCCTGCCCCGCGGCCGTCAGCCGGACCTCCCGCCGGGCGCGGTCGAACAGCGGCTCGCCCAATTCGCGCTCCAGCCGGGCGATCTGGGCGCTGACCGCGGGTTGCGCGACGTGGATGCGCTCGGCGGCGCGGGTGAAGTTGGCTTCTTCCGCGACGGCGACGAAGTACTCGAACTGCCGCAGTTCCATAAGCAATGATTATAGTTTGTGGACCAGATCGATATTGGACTTATGGTTCCGGTGCGCTGAGGCTGGAGACATGACACCAGTACTCATCGCCGGCGCCGGTATCGGCGGACTCACCACAGCCCTGACGCTGCACGCGCGCGGCTTCGACGCGCTCGTGCTGGAACGCGCACACGACCTGCAGCCGTTGGGCGTTGGCATCAACCTGCTGCCGCATGCCGTTCGCGAACTCACCGGACTCGGCCTCGGCGACGCGTTGACCGCCATGGCCGTGGCCCCGTCGGCCATCCGCTTCTACTCCCATCGCGGCGATCTGTTGTTCACCGAGCCGCGTGGGCTGGCCGCGGGCGACGCCTACCCGCAGCTGTCGGTGCACCGTGGGCGGCTGCAGATGATGCTGCTCGACGCGGTGCGCGAACGTCTCGGCGCCGACGCGATCCGCACCGGCAGCGGGGTCACCGGATTCCGGCAGCGCACCGACGGCGTCGTCGTGGACACCGCGGCAGGCGAGGTCGCGGGCTCTGCCCTCGTCGGCGCCGACGGCATCAATTCCGTGGTGCGCGCGGCCCTACATCCGGGCCATGACCCGTTGTTGTCATCCGGCATCACCATGTACCGCGGGGCCAGCGACATCACGCCGTTCCTCGACGGGCAGACCATGGCAATCGTCAAGGCCGACAACGGTGTTGACCTCATCACGTATCCAATCGGCGGCGGCCAGGTGAACTGGGTCCTCCAGGTGCCCACCGGGCAGCCCGGCCCGCTACAGGGCGACGCGAAATGGAACGCGCCCGCGACGGCCGACGACGTCCTGCCGCACGTGGCCGACTGGAACCTCGACTGGCTCGACATGGACGCGCTGATCGGCCACAGCCCAGCGCTGTTCAGCTACCCCATGGTCGACAAGGACCCCCTGCCCCACTGGGGCGACGGCCTGGTGACGCTGCTCGGCGACGCCGCCCACCCGATGTACCCCGTCGGTGCCAACGGTGCGTCGCAGTCGATCGTGGATGCGCGCGTACTCGCGGACGAACTCGCGGCTCATGGCTTCGCCGGGCTGCGCGACTACGAGAAGTCCCGGCGCGCCGAGACCGCTGACGTCATCGCCGCCAACCGCGAGATGCACGTCGCGGGGGCGTCGCGGGCGCCGGCGGATTTGGCGCGGGTCACCACCCGGTACCGGACGGAGACGGCGAATAGCACCCGAGGCGGCGCAACTGCTCACTGATCGCGGCCGCCCGGTCCGTGATCGCCGCGGTGTGCCCGTCGGGCCGCACCAGCACGTAGGAGCCGGCCGGCACGTCGTACTCGGGTCCGGGCACCAGGCGCACCTGCGGGACACCGAAATCGACTGCTGCTCCGCCGAATTCGAGCACCGTCCAGTGCGGTCCGCGGAAGACGTCGAACAGCCGGCGGCCGTCGGGCAACAGACCGTCGGGGGCGCGGTCACCGGCCTGTAGCGCGCCCGGCGCGCGCTCCCCACCCGCCAGGGGCCCGCCCCGGTAGCTGATGTCCAGCTGATGGATGGCCGACGGCGCCGGCCCGATCGCGGCGAAGCCCTGGCGGTGCAGCGCACTGCTGAGCGCAAGTACGTTGGCCGCCACCGGCATCCGTTCGGCGGCGTAGCTGTCCAGTAGTTCGTCGGGCGCGCCGGCCAGCACGGCGGCCAGTTTCCAGCCGAGGTTGTAGGCGTCCTGCACGCCGGTGTTGACGCCCTGTCCCCCGGCCGGCGAATGGACGTGGGCGGCGTCACCGGCCAGCAGCACGCGGCCCAGCCGGAACTGTTGTGCCATCAGCAGATTCACGCGGTACTCCGAAATCCACCGCAGGTCCGACAGCACGACATCGCGTCGCCCCGAACGCTGGTCGAGCAGTTCCTGCATGCCACCCAGGGTCAGTGCGGGCGGGTCCTCGCCCGGCGCCATCGTCACCACCAGCTGGAAGTGTTCGGTGCCCGGCAGGTTCCACAACGAGAACCGCTTGGTTTGGTCGCCGTCACGCGTCAGCAGGTGACAGCACCGGCCGTCGAGCCCGGTCGCGCGGACGTCGCCCACGATGATGCGTTCCTCGGTCAGCGCGCCGCCGAGAAACGCGACGCCGGACGCCTTGCGCACCGTGCTGCGACCGCCGTCCGCCCCGACGAGATAGTCGGCACGGATCGGGCCGCGGTCGGTCTGCACCGTCACACCATCGTCGTCTTGCTCGAAACCCGTTAACTCGGTACCAAATTCGATGATCCCCCCGAGTTCAGCGAACCGCGCCGCGAGGATCTGGTCGGTTCGCCACTGCGGGATCAGCCAAGTGAAGGGATACGGCACGGCCGGCGTGGCCGTGAGTTCGGGCAGGCCCAGGAGCTCGTAGATCGGTTTGGTCCAGACCACCTCCGCGCCGCGGTACAGGCGCATGGGTGGAAACGTCTCGCCGGCCGCGAGTACCGCACCGATGACGCCGAGGTCGTCGAACACCTCGAGGGTGCGCGGCTGCAGTCCCTTGCCGCGCGAACCTGGAAACAACGCCTGCGCCCGGTCCAGCACGCGCACCGGCACGCCGCGGCGCGCCAGCTCGATGGCGAGGGTCAGTCCGGTGGGTCCGGCGCCGGCGATCACCACGCTCATCCGGGCCGCCGCGCCGGACACCAGCTCGACCCGCGACTTCGGCACGTCGAAATGGTCGGCCAGCACGCGGATCACCGCGGTGTTGGCCTTGCCGTCCACGGCTTGCTCGCGGACGTAGACGACCAGCGTGCCGTCGTCATCGGTCTCGACGAGCGGCCCCTTGCGGCTGCCCGGCTTGACCCGGACCGAGATCATCACTGGTCGAGTGTCCCGCACGTTCGGCGGCTCGAAAACTAGCGCGCGACGATCACCGACGAACCGTGGCCGAACAGGCCCTGGTTCGCGGTCACGCCCACGCGGGCACCTTCGACCTGGCGGCCGGTGGCCTGCCCCTTCAGCTGCCACGTCAGCTCACACACCTGCGCGATGGCCTGGGCGGGGATGGCCTCACCGAAGCACGCCAGCCCGCCCGACGGGTTGACCGGCACGCGGCCACCGATGGTGGTGGCGCCGGAGCGCAGCAGCTGCTCGCCTTCGCCCTTGGCGCACAGGCCCAGGTGCTCGTACCAGTCGAGTTCCAGCGCGGTCGACAGGTCGTAGACCTCCGCGAGGTTGACGTCGTCGGGTCCGATGCCGGCCTCGGCGTACGCCGCGTCGAGGATCTGGTCCTTGAACACCCGCTCCGGTCCGGCGATGGCCGCGGTGGAATCCGTTGCGATGTCCGGCAATTCGGGCAGGTGCTGCGGGTACTGCGGCGTGACGGTGCTGATCGCGCGCACCGACGGCACACCCTCGAGCGAGCCGAGGTGCTTGCGCGCGAAGTCGGCGCTGGCCACGATCAGCGCGGCGGCGCCGTCCGAGGTGGCGCAGATGTCCAGCTGCCGCAGCGGGTCGGAGACGACCGGGCTGGCCAGCACGTCCTCGACCGAAGCCTCCTTGTGGTACCGGGCATTCGGGTTGTTCAGGCCGTGCTTGGAGTTCTTCACCTTGATCTGGGCGAAGTCCTCGGACGTGGCGCCGTACAGGTCCATGCGGCGGCGGGCCAGCAGGGCGAAGTACACCGGGTTCATGGCGCCCAGCAGGTGGAAGCGCTGCCAGTCGGGGTCGTTCTTGCGCTCGCCGCCGACGGGCGCGAAGGCACCCTTGGGTGTGGTGTCGGCGCCGATGACCAGCGCGACGTCGCAGAAGCCGGCCAGGATGTGGGCGCGGGCACTTTGCAGGGCCTGCGAACCACTGGCGCACGCGGCGTACGACGACGACACCGGCACGCCGTTCCAGCCCAGCTTCTGGGCGAACGTCGAACCGGCGATGAAGCCGGGGTAGCCGTTGCGGATGGTGTCGGCGCCGGCGACCAGCTGGATCTGACGCCAGTCCAGGCCGGCCTCGGCCAGCGCGGCGCGGGCGGCGACGACGCCGTACTCGGTGAAGTCGCGGCCCCACTTGCCCCACGGGTGCATGCCCGCGCCGAGGATGTACAGCGGTTCGGGCGTGCTCATTCGGCGATCCTCCACGCGTAAGTGGTCCGCTCGACACCGTCGGCGTCCGTGTACAGCGGCATGGTGGTCAGTTCCATCTCCATGCCGACCTTGAGGTCCGCGGCGAGCGTGCCCTCGACGACCTTGCCCAGCACGATGAGGCCTTCGGCCTCCAGCTGGACGGCGGCGATGGCGAACGGCTCAAACGGGTCGGCGGCCGGGTACGGCGCCGGCGGGGGATACCGGTTCTCGGTGTAGCTCCACACCGTGCCGCGGCGCGACAGCGCGACGGGCTCGAGCACGTCGCTGTCACAGGCTGGGCTGGGGCAGTTGTTGGCGCGGGGCGGGAAAACGTAGGTCCCACACTGCGGGCACTTGGCCCCGATCAGGTGTGGCGCACCGTTTTCGTTGGTGTCCCACCAACCTTCAATTGCCGGTTGACTCCCGGCGTCCGTCACTCCTGGCACGAGCTCAGCGTAACTGCCGACAGGCCAGAAACTGAAACGTGTTGCAGTTTTATCCCGGCAGCCGGGAAAACCTGATTGAAGTGTACGAAACTGTTTCGTACACTTTGGCCATGGTGCGAGGAGCTGAGCGGGAACAGGCGGTGCTCGCGGCGACGGCCGAGTTGCTCGTCGAGCGGGGCTACGCGGCATTGACCACCGACGCGGTGGCAGTTCGGGCGGGCGCAAGCAAGGCGACGATCTATCGCCGGTGGCCGAACAAGGCTCAACTCGTCCGGGCCACGCTCGACGCCGCGGACGCCGCCCGCAACGCGTCGATGCCCGATACCGGGGCGCTGCGCAGCGACCTGTTCGCCGTGATGGACGCCGTCTCCGCGAATGTCGCCGATCCGTTGACGCGGGTCACGGCGGAACTCGCGACGCTCATGCGCCACGACGAACAACTCGCCGAGGCCATCCGCCAGCATCTCGACAAAGAGGAGCTTTCGCCGTTCCACGACGCGCTCCAGCGCGCCATCGCGCGGGGCGACATCGCCGCCGACACCGACGTCGAACTGATCCACGACGTCGCCGAGGCGATGATCCTGCGCCAGATGCACCTCGACCGTCCCGTCGACGCCGCCTTCAGTGCGCAGCTCATCGACGACGTGCTGCTGCCGCTGTTGGGCGGTGCCCGATCAAGCGGTTCCGGATCGACGAATAGCGCGGATACTGCAGTCATGCCACGGATCACCGCCGTCCTCGGCGACATCACGCAGCAGGACGTCGACGCGATCGTCAACGCCGCCAACAGCGCGATGCGTGGTGGCGGCGGCGTCGACGGCGCCATCCACCGGGCGGGTGGGCCCGCGGTTCTCGCGGATTGCATCGAGCGTTTCCCGCATGGGCTGGCGACCGGCGATGCCGGCTGGACCACCGCAGGCAATCTCCCGGCCCGCTGGGTCATCCACACCGTCGGGCCGAATTACCGCGCGGGCCAACGCGATCCAGAGCTACTGCGGTCCTGCTACCGGCGGTCACTCGACGTCGCGGACCAACTCGGCGCGCAGAGCCTGGCGTTCCCGTTGATCAGCGCGGGTATCTATGGCTGGCCGTTGGACGACGCGATCGCAATTGCACTCGAGACGGCCTCCGCCGCCGATACCGCCGTCACCGTCGTCAGATTCGTGGCGTTCAGCGACGATATCCACGACAAGATCCAGCGCCACCTGCCGTAGGCCCCAGCTCAGGCGACGCCGAGGTAGGCAGCTCGGATGCTGTCGTCCTTCAGCAGATCCCGGGCATTGCCGCTGCGGGTGACGGCGCCGGTCTCCAGGATGTAGGCCCGATCGGACCGACTCAATGCCTGCTGCGCGTTCTGCTCGACCAGCAGCACCGTGGTGCCCTGAGAGTTGATCTCGGAGATGATCCGGAAAATCTGCGAGATGACCATGGGCGCCAGACCCATCGACGGCTCGTCCAGCAGGAGCACCTTGGGCCGGGCCATCAGCGCGCGGCCGATCGCCAGCATCTGCTGCTCGCCACCGGACAGCGTGCCGCCGGCCTGCGACCGCCGTTCGGCCAGCCGCGGAAACGTCGTCAGTACCCAGTCGAGACGCTCGTCATGGTCATGCTTGGACTCGAATTTGCGCCCATAGCAGCCCATTTCGAGATTCTCGACGATGGTCATGCCCGGGAAGATGCCGCGGCCCTCGGGCGCCTGGATCAGGCCCGCGGTCACGCGGCGATGCGCTTTCATCTTCGAGACGTCCTCGCCGTCGAACCACACCGAGCCCGACGACAACGGCAACAGTCCGGAGATGGCCCGCATCATGGTGGTCTTGCCCGCGCCATTGGCGCCGAGCAGGGTGACCAGTTCACCCTCCCGGACGACCAGCGAAACACCGTGCAGCGCTTGAATTCTGCCGTAGTGGACGACGGCGTCACGGACCTCCAGCAGCACCGGCCGCGGGTCGAGGTCGGTGGACTCAGAGCTGGTCATCGGGCACCCCCAGGTAAGCGGCGATGACCTTCGGGTCTTCGCGGATCTCGGCCGGTAGGCCTTCGGCGATCTTGCGGCCGAACTCCAGCACCACGATCCGGTCGGTGACACCCATGACCAGCCGCATGTCGTGTTCGATCAGCAGCACGGTGTAGCCGTCGTCCCGGATCGCCTGGATCAGCTCGATGAGCGCGGACTTCTCGCTCGGATTGAAACCCGCGGCGGGCTCGTCCAGGCACAGCAGCTTCGGCTCGGTGGCCAGGGCCCGGGCGATCTCCAGCCGGCGCTGGTCTCCGTACGAGAGGTTCCGTGCTTTTTCCTCGCCGCGGTGCGCGATGCCCACGAATTGCAGCAGCGCCGCGGCACGTTCGATGGCATCGCGTTCCTCGCGGCGGTGCCGCGAGGTGCGCAGCAGCGCGCCCGGGACCGACGTCTTGTGCCGGGCGTCGGTGCCGACGACGACGTTCTCCAGCGCCGTCATCTCGCCCCACAGCCGGATGTTCTGGAACGTGCGAGCGATGCCGCGCCGCGTGATCTCGTGGCGCTTGATCTTGCCCAGCGGCGCGCCGTCGAACATCACCGATCCGGACGACGGCCGGTACACGCCGGTGATCGCGTTGAAGCAGGTGGTCTTGCCGGCGCCGTTGGGACCGATGAGACCGAGAATCTCGCCGCGCCGGATATCGAACGTCACCGCATCGAGCGCGGTGAGCCCGCCGAACTTGACCGTGAGATCGGTTGTGGCCAAGAGCTTCTCACCCTCGGCGACCTGCACGTCACGGTGCAGGGCGGCGAGTTCCTCGTCGGGCGCGGGCTCGAAGGTGTCGCTCATGCCGCCGCCTTCGTTTCGTCGGCATTGCGCAACAGCGCCCGCGCGGACTTGCCGTACGTCAGGAGCTGCTGGCGTACCGGGAACAGACCCTGCGGCCGGAAGATCATCAGCACGACCAGAGCCAGGCCGAAGAACAGGTACTTGAGGTCGCCGAGGTTGATGCCGAGGAAGTGCACCCCGAGCAACCGGTTGGGCAGGTACACGATGATGAACGCGCCGACGATCACGCCGAGTTTGTTGCCCTGGCCGCCGAGGACCACCGCGCACAGGAACAGCATCGAGTTGATGATGTTGAAGGTCGGCGGCGCGACGTACTGCACCTGGCCGGCATACAGCGCGCCCGACAGGCCGCCGATGCCCGCGCCGATGACGAACGCCCACAGCTTGAACTTGAAAGTGTTGACGCCCATGACTTCCGCGGCGTCCTCGTCCTCGCGGATGGCGACCCACGCCCGCCCGACGCGGCTGCGTTCCAGGTTGCCGACGAGCAGCAGGATGCCGACCATGAGCGCCAGCCCCAGCCAGAACCACCACGTGCCGTAGTTGGCGCTGCCGGCGGAGTTGCCGCTGGAGAACACCCCCGTCGGGAGTTTGTCGGTCTCCCCCAGCCGCGGATAGGCGATCTGGTTGAGGCCGCGGGCGCCGTTGGTCAGGTCGGAGAGGTTGTCGGCCAGGAGCCGGATGATCTCACCGAATCCCAGCGTCACGATCGCGAGGTAGTCACCGCGCAGCCGCAGCGTCGGGATACCCAGCACCAGGCCGGCCATGGCCGTGACCGCCATCGCCAGAGGGACACAGGCCAGCCAGGCCCAGTCCTTGTCGAGGAAGCCGTCGACCCCGACCTGGTTCCAGGGGCTGTCGGGGCTGGTCAGCAGCGCGACGGTGTAGGCGCCGACGGCGTAGAACCCGACATAGCCGAGGTCGAGCAATCCCGCTTGGCCCACAACCACATTGAGGCCGATCGCGATGATCGCCACCATCGCGAACTGTGCCATGGTGCCGCCGAAGCTGATACCGGGCGTGTTGAGGAACGCCGGCGTGTGTAGCGGTAGGTACGCCACCAGAAGGAACACGAAGACACCGAAGGCCCACTTGGCCGGCCTCGACTGCTGGTCCCACCACTGGCGGATCTGGTCACCGGGCGCCAGCAGGTACCGGGCGCGGCCCTCATTTCGATGCTGCCCGCTCATGCGCGTGCCTTCCCGAGACTTTCACCGAGTATCCCGGTGGGACGGATCAACAGCACCAGCACGAGGAGGACGAACGCCACCACGTCGCGCCATTGGGTGCCGAAGAACGCCTGGCCGTAGTTCTCCATGATGCCGAGGATCAACCCACCGAGGAGCGCGCCCCGCAAATTACCGATGCCGCCGAGCACGGCGGCCGAGAATGCCTTGATTCCCAACAGGAATCCGCCCGAGTAGATGATGCCCTGCGGCACCTTCAAGGTGTAGAGCAGCGCGGCGGCGCCCGCGAGCAGGCCACCGATGAGGAACGTCGTCATGATGATGCGCTCGCGGGACACGCCCATGAGGGTGGCGGTCGTCGGGTCCTGGGCGACGGCGCGGATACCGCGGCCGAACTTGGTGCGGTTGAGCGCGATGTCGGTGAGCAGCGCCAGCACGATGGCCGCCACGACGATGACGATGGTGACGTTCGAGATGTTCGCGCTGAAGAGCGTGAACTGAGTCTTGGGCTGCACCAGGATGATCGGCTGCTGGGCATTGCTGCCGCCGAATCCCTTGAGAATCTTCGGCAGCACGAAGTGCACGAATTCCTGGAGGACGAACGACATGCCGATGGCGGTGATGAGGAACGTCAGCCCCCGCGCGTTGCGGCGGCGCAGCGGCCGGTACGCCACGACCTCCAGCCCGACGGCCGCGGCGCCGGAGACCAGCATCGCGACCACCATGGCGATGCCCAGATAGAAGATCGTCAACCCGACGCCCAGGTTGTAGGCGTTTCCGCTGGGCTTGAACCCGAGAATGATCTCCAGCGCGAAGTACGCGCCGAACATGCCGAGCATGAAGATTTCCGAGTGCGCGAAGTTGATCAGTCGCAGCACACCGAACACCAGGGTGTAGCCGACGGCGACCAGGGCATAGATCGCACCCCACGACAACCCGTCAACCGTCAACTGCCAGAACCCGTTCACCAGGTTGTCGACGTTGAAATTGATATTGGCCGCGGTGCACACGTAGTGGCCGACGCAGTCGGATGTCATCGGGTGGCGGCTCCTCGGTTATCGCGGTGGTGAGAGTCCAGGAACGACGACGCGCCCGGCACGGGGTCCGGACGCGTCGTCGTCTGCAGGTTCCTACTGGACCTTGTAGATCCAGATGAGGTTGGTGGTCAGCTCACCCTTGTTGTTCCACTGGTACTTGCGGGCCACACCCTGGCCTTCGTACTTGGTCACGAAGTCCAGCAGCGCGGGCCGCGTGACGGCGCCCGAGTCGATGCCCTTGACCAGGATGGTGCCCAGGTCGTAGCCCTCGGTGCTGTAGGTACCGGGTTCCTGGCCGAACTTCTTGGTGTACTCCTCGGCGAACTGCTTGCTCGCCGGGCCGCACGGGCAGGACAGGATGGCGCCCTTGGTCGCCTCGCCGCCCTGCTTGACGAACTCGGGGTCCTTCGTGCCGTCGGCGCTGGCGAACGTCGCGGTCACGCCGCCGTCCTTGAGCTGCTGAGCGAACGTCGCAGCCTCGGCGTAGTAGCCGCTGTAGAAGATCGCGTCCGGCGCGGCGCCCTTGATCTGGGTGACGGCCGCCGAGAAGTCCTTGTCGCCCTTCTTGACCGAGATGTTGCACGCCGAGTCCGCAACCGGTCCCAGCGTGGTGCGCACGGCCGTGGCCAGGCCCAGGCCGTAGTCGGTGCTGTCGTCGACGACGCAGACCTTCTTGTAGTTGAGCGTGTTCTTCAGGTAGTTCGCGACCGACGGGCCCTGCACGCCGTCGTTGGCCAGGCCACGGAAGAAGGTCTTCCAGCCGTTCTCGCTCAGCGTCACGTTGGTGGCCGACGCGGTGGCGGCGACGAGGCCGGCCTGGTCGAAGACGGTGCCGGTGGCCTTGGTCTCGCCGGAGAAGGCGGGGCCGACGAGGCCGATGGTGAACTTGTCGTCGACGATCTGCGGCGCGATGCCCGTCGCCTTTTGCGGGTCGCCCTCGGTGTCGAAGGTCTTCAGCGTCACCTGGCAGCCGGGGTTCGCCGCGTTGTGCTTGTCGATGGCCAGCTGCACGCCGTCCTTGATGTTGATGCCCAGTGCGGCATCGGGGCCGTTCAGCGCGCCGGCCATGGCGATGTTCACCGGCGGGCAGGTGGCCTTGCCGTCACCGGCGGGATCGGCCGGAGTTGCGCCGGCGGCGCCCTTGACCTCGGCGCCGTTCTCGTCGATCTGCACCTGCTCGACGATCTTGAGATTCGAGCCGGCCGCGCCGCTCTGCTTCGGCTCAGACTGGCTGCACCCCGCCAGACCGAACACGATCAGACCGGCACTGCCGACTGCAAGAGCATTACGAGCTACGCGACTGCGCACGCTTCACCTCCGGGTCATGGTTACGTGGCACCGGATTCGGCCTGCACTCTTCGCAGGTGGGGCCGACTCCGCTGCTTCGCGTAGACAGTAACCAACACGGCGCGGCTATACGCGCTGTTGAGCGATGCTGGCCGACGTTGTCTTCATCGGACCTGTGTAAATGCTGCGGCCCGAAACACAGAGTTAACGGGACGCGCCTGCGGGACTCAGCCGGCTGACGGTTCCGTCGCTTCCGCGGCCGGCGGATCCAGCGTCTCGACGACCACCTCGGCCACCCGTTTCATGGTGGTGCGCCGGTCCATCGCCGCCCGCTGAATCCACTTGAACGCCTCGGGTTCGGTCATGCCCTGCTTGGTCTGCAGGATGCCCTTGGCCCGCTCGACGAGCTTGCGGGTCTCGAGCCGATCGGACAGCGAGAGGACTTCCTTCTCCAGCGCCGTCAGCTCACCGAAGCGGCTGACCGCCACCTCGATGGCCGGCACCAGGTCCGTGATGGAGAACGGCTTGACCAGATAGGCCATGGCACCCGCGTCGCGGGCCCGTTCGACCAGCTCACGCTGGGAAAACGCGGTGAGGATCACGATGGGCGCGATGCGCTTGGCAGCGATCTCGGAAGCGGCGTCGATGCCGTCGCGGCGCGGCATCTTCACGTCCATGATCACCAGGTCAGGCTTGAGCTGCTCGGCGAGTTCGACGGCCTCCTGGCCGTCGCCGGCCTCGCCGACGATCTCGTAGCCCTCCTCGCGGAGCATCTCCGCCAGGTCCAGCCGGATGAGCGCCTCATCCTCGGCCACGAGAACACGGCGCGGTGCGACTTCAGATGTTGACCCGGTCATCCCCATATTGTCGCGTGAGCCGTCAAATGAAGCGACCTCGGGGCGCGGCGTGGCCCCGAGAATCACATCAACTATGGTGGTACACCGCACCCGATCAACCGGTGTGACGCCCTCGTATCCCAACTGGCAGAGGAAACGGATTCAAAACCCGTGCAGTGTGAGTTCGAATCTCACCGAGGGCACCAAAACTCGCCGCTAAACTGCACGCATGGGGGCACTGCGAGTCACTGCGGATGGACTGTTCGCCGTTGCCGGACAACTCGAGCAGCACGCCCAAGCTCTGTCGGCACACATCACCAGCGGTGCGCCGTTGCCTGAGGGCCAATCCACCGCGGATGTCGTCGCCGAGATCCAGTCGCACATTGATGCCGCGTCCGCCGCACATGCCGAACGGATCTGGTCTGTTGCCTCCTCACTGACCGCCGCCGGCCGCGCCTATACCGACTCCGACAGCTCTGCCTCGGCAGCATTGGCGGAGTAGCCGTGATGGCCGAACTCGAGTTGCCGACGCTGGCACAGATCACCGATTGGGATGTGCAACACCTCGTCGACGCTGCCGCGCAATGGAACAAGACCGCCGACCTGTGGGAGAACTCGTTCCACGACGTCTGGCAGGGCACCCTGCGCCCCGGCGGCACCACGTGGGAGGGCAGCGCGGCGGAAAACGCGCAGGACATCGCGTGGCGCGACCTCGTCAAGGTCCGTGGATCAGCCGATGCGCTGCGGGCCGCCGCGAGTATCGCCCACACCGGCGCGGCGTCGCTGTCCGATGTGAAACGACTGGCGCTCAACGCAATCGACGAGGCGCGCACCAACGAGTTCACCGTCTCCGAAGACCTGTCGGTGACCGAGGTCAGGTACCGGTTCGTGGCCAGGGAGCGCGAGTCGCGCGAGTCGATGGCCGACGACCACTCTGCCGACATTCGGCACTTCGCCGCGAATCTCGTTGCGCTGGACCGGGATATCGCGCACCGCCTCCGCGCGACCATGTCCGGGATCGGCGCCCCGTTCTATTCGGTCTGAGCCGTAAAACCTGAGCGCCTCCCCGGCGCATGACACGCCAGGGAGGCCTCGCCCAGACCCGGGTTATGCGCCCTGATGCTGGTGTGACTTGCCGTCCGCCGGCGAAGTCTTGCCACCGGTGTCGCTGTTCGACCGCCCCGCCGGCTTGGACGGTTCACTGGCCGCGGGGGTCGGCTTCTTCGCCTTGCCCGGCTTCTTGCCCTTGCCCTTGGTGGCCGGCTTGTCCTGGGCCGCACCGTCTTTGGCCGGCTTCTTGGACTCGTCCGCGGCCTTGGGCGCCTCCGACGCCGGCGAATCAGACTGCGGCGACTCCGCTTTCGGGGTTTCCGCCTTCGGGGTTTCTTCCTTGGGGCTCTCCACCTTGGGCGTCTCGGCCTTGGGCGTCTCTTCCTTCGGGGTTTCTTCCTTCGGGGATCCAGCCTTCGGGGTTTCGGCCTTCGGCTCTTCCGCCTTGGGATCGGCTGTCTTGGGCTCCTCGGTCTTGGTCTCCACGGCCTTCGGGTCGACAGCTCCGGCGGTTTCGTGCTCGACGGCGTCGACGACCTTGACGTCGCCCGATTCCGACTTGTCACCGGCCTTGACGTGGTCGGCGGTGTCCTTCGAACCACCCACCTGAGACTTCAGCTCAGTCGCGGCCCGGTTGACCTCCGACAGAGTGTCCGCACTGATCGCAGCGGCGGGCGCCAGGCTCGCAGTCACATTCGGTTGCGCCGCAGCCGGTTTGAAGATACCTGCCAGCAGGCTCTGGAACGCCTTGACGGCATTGTTGACCGCGGTCTGCAGCGATGCGGTGAACGACGCGAAGGCTTTCTGGGCCTGAGCCAGCGCCTTCTGAATCAACTGGGCCAGCGCCACGATCGGCGAGACGATGACCGGCGGCAGACCGATGGCATCCGAGATCACCTTCACCGCCAGCTTCGCCGTCCAGTCCGCCTGGAAGATGCCGTAACCGGTGTCCGTGCCCGGCGTGCCGTCGCGGGTGGTGTAGATGAACATCGGGCCGGTGTAGGTCAGCGCCCGCCATGCAGTGATGAAGTCCGAGATGAAATCGGCCTGCTTCTGGTTGCTCGTCGGGTCGACGACGCCGAGCTGGTCGAGCACGGTCTGGAAGCCGTATTCGGTGGCCCAGATCAGCTTTTGGCCGTCACCGTTCTGCACCATGATCGCCCGCATCTGCTGCAGCTGGTACAGCGGCGCGAGTGGGTTCAAGGCACCCTGCGAGAACTTCAGGACCTGGTTGAACTCGTACGGGTGGAACGAGATGGCGTCGAAAAAGCCTTTGGCGCCTGCGGCATACATGGCGGCCAGGAAGGTCTGCGGCGACGCGGTGGCCCCGAAGAAGTCCTGAAGCGGAGCCAGCGCGCCCGCGATGACCGTGGACGTCGGGTCCACTCCGGTGACGCCGTCGCCGCCCTTGAGCGTCGTGTAGACGGCCTTCAAGATGGCGGTGTACTTCACAGGATCCATCGGCTGGAAGAACGTGAAACTGTTGGGCTCGTTCCAGACTTCGTACGCGGAGATGACGTCGCCGTACCGCGTGGCCACCTGCTTCACGAAGTCCGCGTAGACGGCTGGATCGGGTGCGCCGGCACCCGGGATCGTCCCGCTGGGCGCCGCCCACAAAGGCGTATGGCTGATGACCGCCAGCACACCCATGTTGTGTGCGCGCGCGGCCTCCATCACGTTGTTCATCAGAGTCCAGTTGGCATCGTTCGGCAGGTCATTCGGACCTGTCATCTTGATCAATGCCCACGGGACGAAGACCCGGATGTTCTGCACCCCGATGGACTGCAGCTGGGTCAGGGTCTTGTCGATATCCGCCGGCGACAAGCCATAAAGGCTCGAGTCGGCGATGCCGATGGTCGAATGCGTGTCATCGATCTCGGCGGTGGGTACGACGTCGAGCGCGACCGTCCGGGTCGGCGCGGGCGTCACATGGCTGTAGGTGCAGATGACAGCCAACGGCATCAATACGACAACAACTCTCAGCATGAGAGCACGGACCAGACGGTTCACCGCAGTCCCCTTTCCGCCCTGGTCGTCGCCCCTCGACAACGACGCGTGGCAGTTAATTTACTGCTCCGACAACAATTTAATGAACTCAAATCCGAAATCTGATTGAAATAATCCGATCGTGCGAATCAAGCAAATATAGAGATGCCCTAAATACCCCTGGTATGTTCACAAACAGCTAATCAATATCGGTTTGCAAAATTGCCATGAGCAAGCATTCGTTTAGCATTTCCCCAGTTCACACAGCTTTATCGACTTACAAGTAAGCCATTCGACGCAGCTGTCGAATATTTGGCAATTTTGATATTGATCGCGGCTGACCATACTTTTCGGTTGCGGCGAAGGGACACCCGGTACCAACGAATATCCCACTCAGCGAGCCCTCCTAAATGGCCACAGCGACTGGCCAATAGGGGTCCCGCAACCACTCCGAAGCGGCCCCGGCGGCGGCGCCGCGGCGGCCCGCTGTTCGCCGTCAGCGCAGTATCCGCAGGCGAGCACCAAATGCGGCCCTGCGCGTCTACCCTTGATCCATGGCGATCATGGACGACGCTCGCCTCGCCGGTGGCGCCGCGACCCCGGCCAGCGCCGATTTGGTCGCTGCCGTGCGCCGTTCTGTCTGTGTGCCGACCGCGACCGTCCGCGAGTGCCTGCGTCCCGACGCCGACATCCTGAGCCCGACGGTCGCCCGCAGCCGCCGGATTCTGACCCGCACCAGCCGCCTCGGCGCGGTGCTCAGCGTTTTCTTCGCCTTGCAGGCGTTGACCACAGGGCCTCACACGATGTGGATCGGCGCGGTCAACCTGGCCGGCGCGGTGCTCTTCCTCCTCGTCCCGACGCTCTACCGGTTCGGCGAGCTCGTGGCCCCGGCGGCATTCATCCTCATCGCCTACGCCACGGTCACAGTCGTGACCATCAATGTGGGCACCGGCTCGGGAATTCTGCTGTATCTGACCGTTTCCGGTGCCATCGCGCTATTGATCGTGGGTCTCGAGCACGTGGGATTCGCGGCCGCAGTCGCCGCCGTCGGCATCGTCACCGCCAGCATCCTGGAATTCACGGTCCCGGCACACACCGGAGCGCAGACCGAGATGGAAAGCCGGGTGTCGTTCGTCATCATCGCGGTGTCGGCCTGCCTCATCGTGATGGCGACGGTCTGGTCGGTGCTGCGGGAGAACGCCATCGCCCAGCGCGCCATCCAAGCCGAATACCTGAGGTCCGAGACGCTGCTGGCGAACATCCTGCCCGAGTCCATCGCGCAGCGCCTCAAGGATCCCGCGCATTCGGTGATCGCCGACAAATTCGACGACGCCTCAATCCTTTTCGCCGACATCGCCGGCTACACCCAGCGCGCCAGCGACACCGCCCCGGCCGATCTGGTCCAGTTCCTGGACGCGCTGTACACCGGGCTCGACGCACTCGTCGACCGGCACGGCCTGGAGAAGGTCAAGACGAGCGGTGACTCCTACATGGTGGTCAGCGGTATCCCGCACGGCCGGGCCGATCACCTCGAGGCGCTGGCCTGCCTGGCCCTGGACTTCGCCGACTCGGTCCGCGAACTGACCGACCCGAAGGGGCGTCCCGTCCCGGTCCGCATCGGCATCGCCGCCGGCCCCGTCGTGGCCGGTGTGGTGGGGTCACGCAAGTTCTTCTACGACGTCTGGGGCGACGCGGTGAACGTCGCGTCCCGCATGGAGAGCACCGATGTCGCCGGCCGAATCCAGGTGCCGCACAACGTGTATGAGCGTCTCCAGCACGCCTACGAATTCGAGGAGCGCGGCGAGATCGACGTCAAGGGCAAGGGCCTGATGCGCACCTGGTACCTGGTCGGGCGAACCTCCGCGGCCGGCTCGTCGCGGGCCGACGGTGCTCAGTCCAGCCCGTGCTCGATGGCGTAGCGCGCCGCTTCCACCCGATTGGCCACCTGCAGCTTGCGGAACGTCGCCTGCACGTGGTTCTCGACGGTGCGGTGACTCAGGGTCAGGCGCTCGGCGATCTGCTTGGCGGTCAAGCCTTTCGCCACGTAACGGAGGATTTCGGTCTCCCGTTCCGTGAGCCCCGCGGCCGGGTCCGCGCCCGGCGTCTTGGCCATGCGCCGGTGCTCCCCCAGCACCAGACCGGCCAGGCCCGGAGTGAACACCGCACGCCCCTCGCCCGTCGCGCGCACCGCGTCGGCCAGCTCGGCCTTGGAGGCGCTCTTCACCAGATACCCGGTGGCACCGGCCTTCACGGCCTCCAGCACGTCGTCGCGCTCGTCGGAGGCCGACAGCACCAGCACCCGGCTCGCCGGTGAGACCGCCAGCACCTGAGCGGTCGCCTCGACGCCGCTGCCGTCGGACAGACGCATGTCCATCAGCACCACCTGCGGCTTGACCACCGCGGCCCGGCGTCCCGCGGCCGCGACGCCGTCGGCGGTGGCCACCACGGTGAAGCCCGAGTCCTCGAGGTCACGGGCGACGGCGTCCCGCCAGATCGGGTGGTCGTCGACGACCATGACCGTCAGCTGCGGCTCAGACATCGCCGGCCGCCCTGGGCACGGTCAGCTCCCACTCGGTGCCGGCGCCCGGCGACGTCGTCAGCTCGGCCGTACCGCCGAGTGATTCCAGCCGTCCCACAATGGATTTCGTCACACCCATATGTCCCTCCGCAGCCGCCTGCGCCAACCGTCCGTCGGCGATCCCCACCCCATCGTCGCGGATGCTCACCACGACCTGTTCGCCGAGGTCCTCGACGAGGACGAAGGCCCGGGCCTGCGGGCCCGCATGCGCGACCGTGTTACCCAGCACATTGGCGACCGCGGCATCGAGTTCGCCTGCCACGGCGGCGTCGAGCAGCACCGGGTCCGGCGGCACGCTCACCGCGACGCGATCACCCGCGCGGCCACGGAGCATTTCCCCGACGTCGACCGACCCGCCCGTGGCCTCGTCCAGGCCGGAACTGACCAACCGGCGCAGCGCCCGTTCCTGCTCGCCGGCCAGCTGCGCGAGTTCCGTTGTCTCACCACCGATTTCCCGCCCCTTGCGGGCCACCAGTGCCAGCACCTGAATGGCGCCGTCGTGCACCTGGCGGGACAGCCGCTCGCGCTCCGCGGTCGCCGCTGCCAATCGGATGGCGCGCTGCAGCTCCGCGTGGGCACGGCGCGCGGTCTGTGCGGCCATCCCGACGGCGAGCCCCACCGCCAACTCGATGACGAGCGTCGCCTGCCGGCCGAGATTGGGGTCGAAGTAGCCCTTGAGCACCGCGCCGGCCGCCGTCACCAGCAGCCCGACGCCCATTCCGGCCGGCGGCCCCAGCTGGATGGCCGCGGACAGCGTCGCGTTGGTGGCCCACAACGTCGTCGGCCACGACTGGTTGCCGGCGATCCACGCCGGAGACGCCACCAGGTCGGTCGACAACACCAGCAGGATGACGACGAGCACCTCGGCCAGCACCCAGGCCTTCCGTCGGCCGAAACCCTTCAGATAGGCCACGGCACACGCCAGGCTCCAGGCGATGAGGACCCCGAACAGCGCCCACGTGACGGTCGGGTGTCGCAGATCGTCATTCACCGCGAGCTGAAAACCCAGGGCGTACAGGCAGCTGAGAAGCCGGAAGCCCTGCGCCGCCCGCCACAGCGGGGCGGCCGGGTCCGGTTCTGAGGCCAGGTGAACAGCCACTACATCACTTTGGACAGAAAAGCCTTCGTGCGTTCATGTTTCGGGTTGGCCATCACCTCGCGCGGGGCGCCGCGCTCGACCACGACTCCGCCGTCCATGAACACCAGCTCGTCGGCCACCTCGCGGGCGAAGCCCATCTCGTGCGTGACCACGATCATCGTCATGCCCTGTTGCGCAAGCTTCTTCATGACCGCGAGCACATCGCCGACCAGTTCCGGGTCTAGCGCCGAGGTCGGTTCGTCGAACAGCATGAGCTTGGGTTCCATCGCCAACGCGCGGGCGATCGCGACGCGCTGCTGCTGGCCGCCGGACAACTGCGCCGGGTACGCATCAGCCTTGCTGGACAACCCCACCTGGTCGAGCAGGTCCCGCGCCCGACTCACCGCCGCGTCCCGCTTGACGCCCTTGACGTGCAACGGCGCCTCGATGATGTTCTCCAGCGCGGTCCGGTGCGGGAACAGGTTGAAATGCTGGAAGACCATGCCGACATCGCGGCGCTGGCGGGCGGCCTCCTTGGGCGGGAGTTCGTGCAGCTTGCCCCCGCGTTCGCGGTACCCGACCAGCTCCTCGTCGACGTACAACCGCCCGGCGCTGACCTGTTCCAGGTGGTTGATGCACCGCAGGAACGTCGACTTTCCGGAACCGGAGGGACCGACGAGCACGAGGACCTGGCCGCGCTCGACTTCGAGCGAGATGCCCTTGAGCACGTCGAGGGCACCGAAGCTCTTGCACACCTGTTCGGCGCGCACCATGGGGGTCATGCGGGCACACCCCCGTGGTCGCCCATCTGCGCCAGGGCAAGGGCCTCGAGCTGTTTGGTCGTCAGCTTGCGCGACGCACCCCGCGAGAAGTACCGCTCCAGGTAGAACTGGCCGACCATCAGCACGCTGGTGATGACCAGGTACCAGGTCGCGGCGACCAGCAGCAGCGGGATGGGCTGGAAGATCACCGCGGAGATGTCCCGGGTGCGGGTGTACAGCTCGAGCGTGTACGGCACGGCCGTGACCAGCGATGTGGTTTTCAGCATGCTGATCAGCTCGTTGCCGGTCGGCGGCACGATGACCCGCATCGCCTGCGGGAGAACGGTGCGCCGCATGGTCATCCACCACGACATGCCGAGAGCGACCGACGCCTCGGTCTGCCCCTCCGGGACGGAAATGATTCCGGCACGGATGATTTCGGCCATGTAGGCGGCTTCGTTGAGGCCCAGGCCGATGAAGGCCATCTCGAACGCCAGCGACAGTCCCTGCAGCTGGATGTGGAACAACGACGGACCGAACGGCACCCCGATCTGGATGTTCTGGTAGATCGACGGGAACAGGCCCCAGAACACCAGTTGCACGTACACCGGAGTACCGCGGAAAATCCACAGATAGCCCCACGCGACCGCACGGAACACCGGGTTCGGCGACAGCCGCATCACGGCCAGGACGACGCCGAGCACCAAGCCGATCGCCATCGCGTAGACGGTGAGCTGCACGGTGTTCCACGCCGCCTCGGCCACCCGCACGTCGAGCAGGTACTTGAGATAGGTGTCCCAGCCGTACGCGGGGTTGGTCGCGGCTCCGTAGAGGAACAGCCCGGCGACAGCGATGATCGCGAAGGCCCCGACCCACCGCCAGGGATGTCGCAGTGGTACCGCGTGGATGGCGGCGGGACCGCTCGGGTCCGCCGCTGACTCAGCAGCCGTCACGTCAGCTGGTGGCCCCATTGATGACCGGCTTGTCGATCATTCCGGCCTGCACGCCCCAATTGGTCGCGATCTGCTTGTACGTGCCGTTGTCGATCAGGTGCTGCAATGCCTGCAGCAGCGACTGTGCCAACGGCGAGCCCTTCTTCACCGGCCACCCGTAGGGCGCTGAATCGAACACCTCGCCGGCCTGCACGAGCTTGCCGCCCGCCTGCTTGATCGCCCACAGCGTCACGGGCGAGTCCGCGGACATGGCGTCGGCCTGGCCGACGACGACGGCGTTGGCGGCCTGGTCCTGGTTGTCGAACTTCACCACGTCGATGGGCGGCTTACCGGCGTCGGTGCACGTCTTGGACTTGGCGGGCAGTTCCTCGGTGTCCTGCACCGTGGTCGACTCGACCGCGACCTTCTTGCCGCAGGAGTTGTTGGGGTCGACGTGGTCACCTGCGCGCTGCGCCCACAAGCTGCCTGCCGAGAAGTAGGTGACGAAGTCGACCTGCTGCTCACGCTGCTTGCTGTCGGTGAAGGACGACATGCCGACGTTGTAGGTGCCGGCCTGGATCGCCGGGATGATCTTCGAGAAGTCCGACTCTTCGCGGTAGTCGACGGTCAGACCGAGTGTCTGGGCGATGGCGTTCATCAGGTCGACATCGAAACCGACGACCTTGCCGCTCGGGTCCTTGTACTCGTTAGGTGCATACGGGATGTTGACGCCGACGATCAGCTTGCCGCTGGACTTGATGGCCTCCGGCACCGTGTTGGCGATCGACTCGACCTTGGCAGCCGGAGCCGCCGACGAACTCGATGCGGGCGAGCTGGATTCGGTGTTCTTGGTACACCCGGACAGCGCCAACGCGCCACTGGCCGCCGCCACCACCGCAATGCGCCACGCCGTGCCCCGACGGGTCTGACTCACACCTGACACGTTGCCTCTTCCTTCGTGCTCAACTCTGCCCCGGCCACAGCTGCCATGACACCCCGCCAGCGCGCATCGGTCGGCGTGCTGCGTTGGAGAGCACCTTAATGGCACGGTGGTCGCCAAGCAGCCCAATCGCCAGTTGTCCACATCTAGAACCACCGAAAACCAGTGTTGTCCGAACTCTGCGCAGCCTCCGTCAAATATGTGAGACTGCGTCAATGACCACGCAAACTCCGCCAAGTCTGTTGCAGCATCTGTGGAAAACCGAGCTCATCGCCGGCTTGATCTCCGTGGTACTGGGCGCCGCCGTGCTGGCCCAGCCGGGCATCTCGGTCGCGGTGGCAGCGATCTTCTTCGGTGCCTATCTGCTCGTCACCGGTATCGGCCAGGTGGTGTTCGCCTTCAGCCTGCACATCACAGCGGGCGGACGCGTACTGGCCTTCATCAGCGGCGCGGCATCTCTGGTGCTCGCGGTGCTGGCCTTCCGTCATATCGGCGATGCCGTGCTGCTGCTGGCCATCTGGATCGGCATCGGCTTCATCTTCCGCGGTGTGGCCACCACGGTGTCGGCGATCAGCGATCCGGGGCTGCCCGCCCGCGGGTGGAACATCTTCCTCGGCATCATCAGCCTGATCGCCGGTTTCGTCGTGCTCGGTTCGCCGATCGAGTCGATCGGCACGCTGGCGCTGGTGACGGGCATCTGGCTGGTGGTCACCGGTGTCGCCGAAGTGATCACCGCGTTCGGGATCCGCAAGGGCGCCAAGGCCGTTGACAAGGCCATCAACGAGGCGGCGACCAACGCCTGAGTCCGCCGACCGTCTGCAGTTGTGTGGCCGGGCGCACGTGTGCGCCTGGCCACACAATTCGCTGTTCGGCGGGTCTGGACCACCGACCGGATGAACTACTACAGTAAGTCGTAGACCAATCCCTCCGGCTCGGGGAAGGCCCCATGGACGCACTGGACGTATCGAGGTGGCAGTTCGGGATCACCACCGTCTACCACTTCATCCTGGTCCCGCTGACCATCGGCCTCGCGCCGTTGCTGGCCGTCATGCAGACCATCTGGGTGGTGACGGGCAATCCGGCCTGGTACCGGCTGACCAAGTTCTTCGGCAAGCTGTTCCTGATCAACTTCGCCCTCGGCGTGGCCACGGGCATCGTGCAGGAGTTCCAGTTCGGGATGAACTGGAGTGAGTACTCACGATTCGTCGGCGACGTGTTCGGCGCCCCGCTGGCGCTGGAGGGCCTGGCGGCGTTCTTCTTCGAATCCACCTTCATCGGCCTGTGGATCTTCGGCTGGACCAAGCTGCCCCGCCTGGTGCACCTGGCGTGTATCTGGATCGTCGCGTTCGGGGTGAACGCGTCGGCGTTCTTCATCATCTCGGCCAACTCGTTCATGCAGCATCCCGTTGGCGCGCACTACAACCCGGAGACCGGCCGGGCGGAGCTGACCAGCATCTGGGAGCTGCTGACCAACAACACCGGCATCGCGGCGTTCACGCACACAGTCGGCGGCGCCATCCTGACGGCCTCCACGTTCGTCGCGGCGATCAGCGCCTGGTGGATGGTGCGCAGTGGCAACACCGAGGAATCGCGCACCATGTTCCGCCCCGCCGCCGTGCTGGGCTGCTGGGTCGCGCTGGTCGCCGCCGCCTCGCTCACGCTCACCGGCGACGCCCAGGGCAAGCTGATGTTCGTCCAGCAGCCCATGAAGATGGCCTCGGCAGAATCGTTGTGCCACACCCAAACCGATCCCGATTTCTCGGTCCTGACCATCGGTACCCACAACAACTGCGACAGCGTCGTGCACGTCATCGAGGTGCCGTACGTACTGCCGTTCCTCGCCGAGAGCAAGTTCGAGGGCGTCCGACTCGAGGGCGTGCAGGACCTGCAGAAGGCCTACGAGGCCAAATACGGTCCGGGTGACTACCGGCCCAACCTGTTCGTGACCTACTGGTCGTTCCGCATGATGATCGGATTGCTCGCGTTCCCAGGGCTTTTCGCGCTCACTACGCTGTGGTTGACGCGCAAGGGCCGCATTCCCACGCAACGGTGGCTGAGCTTGTTCGCGCTCGTGACGCTGCCCATGCCGTTCCTGGCCAACAGCGCCGGCTGGGTCTTCACCGAGATGGGCCGGCAGCCCTGGGTGGTCGCCGCCAACCCGACCGGTGACCCCAACCTGCACCTGACCATCCGGCAGGGCGTGTCGGCGCACAGCGCAGGCACGGTGTGGATCTCGTTGCTCACCTTCACCGCGCTGTATGCGGCGCTCGCCGTCGTCTGGTTCTGGCTCATCCGCCGCTACACGCTCGAAGGGCCCCAGGAACACGACGCCGAACCGACACCACCGACCCCACCCGACAGCGACGACGTCGCCCCACTGTCGTTCGCGTACTAGGAAGGGGCAGCCATGACACTCCAGCATCTGTGGTTCATCATCCTGGCCGTGCTCTTCGTGGGCTTCTTCGTCCTGGAGGGCTTCGACTTCGGCGTCGGCATGCTCATGGAGTTCTTCGGCCGCGCCGCCGGCGGTGACGAGGCCGACGCCGAACGGCACCGCCGCGTCGCGCTCAACACCATCGGTCCCGTATGGGACGGCAACGAAGTCTGGCTGCTCACCGCCGGCGGATCCATGTTCGCGGCATTCCCCGGCATGTACGCCACGCTGTTCTCGGGCCTCTACCTGCCGCTGCTCGCGATCCTCGTCGGCATGATCGTCCGGGTCTGCGCCATCGAATGGCGCGGCAAGATCGACGACCCGCAGTGGCGCCGGTGGGCCGATATCGGCATCGCCCTGGGATCGTGGCTGCCCGCCGTGCTGTGGGGCGTGGCGTTCGCCTCCATCCTGCGCGGCCTCCCCGTCGACGCCCACCATCAGATTCAGCTGTCCTTCGGTGACGTCCTCAACCCGTACTCGATACTCGGCGGCCTCGCCACGGCGAGCCTCTTCGCGTTCCACGGCGCGGTGTTCGTCACGCTGAAAACCCAAGGGGCGGTGCACGACGACGCGCGCCGCTTCGCCACCCGACTCACCGTCCCGGTGACCCTGATCGTCGCCGGATTCGGCATCTGGACCCAGGTGGCCTACGGCAACGACGTGACCTGGATCGCGCTGGGAATCGCTGTCGTGGCACAGCTTTCGGCGGTCCGCCTGGTGTGGACGCGCCGCGCCGACGGGTGGGCGTTCGCCGCGACGGCCGTCGTCGTCGTCGCGGTGGTCGCGCTGCTGTTCAGCTGCCTGTACCCGAATCTCATTCCCTCGACCCTCGATCCGGCGTGGAGCCTGACGATCCACAACGCGTCGTCGTCGCCCTACACCCTGAAGGTGATGACCTGGGCCGCTCTGGTGTTCACGCCATTGGTGATCGGCTACCAGGCATGGTCGTACTGGGTGTTCCGGCAACGGATTTCGGCCGAGCAGATCCCGGCCTCCATCGGTCTGACCCGAAACGGCGGGCTGCACTGACCCGTTCGTCGACCAACCCCCGCATGACCGCCGGTCTGCGGCGGCATCTGGCGGCCACGGTCGGCAGCGGGGTCGTCATCACCGGCGCGGCGCTCGCCGCGGCAGTGCTCACCGCGCAGGTGGTGGCGGGGGTCATCACCACCGGCGCGCCGCTGTCGCACTGGGTACCTCAGCTGCTGGCGCTCGCCGCACTCTGGTCGCTGCGTGCCGGCGCCCAGTGGTGGCAGGCCAGGCTCAGTCAGCACGGCGCCACCGCCATGATCGCCGATCTCGACGCGCAGGTGCTCACCGCCGTCACCGCGCTCCCGCCGCAGCGTCGACAGGCCGTGCACGACGAGGCCGCGATCCTGCTGACCCGCGGGCTGGACGGGCTGCGACCGTACTTCACCCGCTACCTGCCCGCGGTCGTCATGTCCGTGCTGCTGACCCCGGCCGCCGTCATCGTGATCGCCTGGTACGACGTGAAATCCGCGATCGTCGTGCTGATCGCGCTGCCGCTCATCCCGCTGTTCATGGTGCTGATCGGTGTCATGACCACCGAGCGGTCGGCGGCCGCGCTCGCCGCCATGGCCACGCTGCAGTCGCGTCTGCTCGACCTGATCGCGGGCATCCCCACGCTGCGTGCCCTGAACCGCGCCGAGGGCGCCGCGCCGCGCATCACCGAACTGTCCGACGCACACCGGCGTTCGGCCCTGGCCACGCTGCGGATCGCGTTCCTGTCGGCGCTCGTCCTGGAATTACTGGCGACACTCGGGGTGGCGCTGGTCGCCGTCGGCGTCGGTCTGCGCCTGGTCAGCGGCGGCGTCACCCTGCCGGTCGCGCTGACGGTGCTGCTCCTGGCACCCGAGGTGTTCTGGCCGCTGCGCCGCGTCGGCGTCGAATTTCATGCCGCCCAAGACGGCAAGGTCGCCTTCGAGCAGGCCTACCGGCTGCTGGAGAACGCCGGGCAACCCGAGTCCGGCACCGCCCGGATCGGCGCACGGCCGACCATCGACCTGGAACAGGTCAGCATCGAGGGCCGGGATGGCCCGGCTCCGCACAATCTGACGTTGCGGGCCGCGCCCGGCTCGGTGACTGTCCTGACCGGACCCAATGGCAGCGGAAAAAGCACAGCGCTGCAAGCGATTCTGGGGCTGACGACGCCCGACGCCGGCCGGGTGTCTCTCGGCGACGGCGAGCTCCGCGTCGAGGTCGGAGCGCTGGACCGGCAGCACTGGTGGCAACAGATCGGCTGGCTGCCGCAACGGCCCGTGCTCGTCCCGGGCACCGTGCGCGAGAACCTGGAATTGCTCGGCCCGCTGCCCGATCTCGACGGCGCCTGCCGCGCAGCGGGATTCGACGAGGTACTGGCCACCCTGCCCGCCGGACTGGACACCGTGCTGGGCCGCGGCGGCTCCGGGCTGTCGCTGGGCCAGCGGCAGCGGCTGGCACTGGCGCGCGTACTCGGCCGGCCCACCCCGGTGCTGCTGCTCGACGAACCGACCTCACATCTGAACGCCGAGCTGGAACTCCAGGTCCTCCAGGCGATCCGGGCCCGCGCCGAGGCCGGCGCGACCGTCATCGTCGTCGGACACCGGGCCACCGTGCTGGCCATCGGTGACGAGATCGTCCGGGTGGGAGGTGCGTCCCGTGTCCACAGTTAGATTCGCGGTCGACCTGCTCCGGCCCCGGCTTCCCCGCCTGGCGCTGGCCGTCTTCCTCGGGTCCGCGGCGCTCGGCAGCGCCCTCGCCCTGGCCGGGGTTTCGGCGTGGCTGATCACCCGGGCCTGGCAGCAGCCGCCGATCCTGGAGTTGACGGTCGCGGTGGTGGCCGTCCGGCTGTTCGGCATTTCCCGTGGGGTACTGGGCTACTGCGAACGTCTGGCATCGCACGACGTGGCGCTGCGCGCCGCGGGCCGGGCCCGCACCGAGCTGTACCGGCGGCTGTCGGCCGCCCCGCCGGCGACGGTGCTGCGCCTGAGCAGCGGCGAATTGGTCTCGCGCGCAGGCGCTTCCGTCGACGATCTGGCCGACACCCTGGTGCGCGCCGTGCTGCCCGCCGCCGTGGCGACGGTGCTGTCGACCGCCGCGGTGATCGTCATCGCCGTCATCTCCCCCGCTGCCGCGCTCGCCCTGACTGCCGGACTGGTGGTGGCCGGAGTCTGGGCGCCATGGCAGGCGGCCCGCGCTGCGGAAGCCACCGAACGTCTTGCCGCAGCACACCATTCGGACCGTGACGCCGCCGTCATGCTGGCACTCGACCATGCCGCCGAACTGGCCGTAGCCGGCCGCCTCAGCGGTGTCATCGCGCAGGCCACCGCGGACCACCGCCGCTGGGGCGACGCCGCCGACCGCGCCGCCCGGCCCGCCGCCATCGCCGCCGCGGTTCCGATCCTGGCCACCGGCGCCAGCGCCATCGCCGCGATCCTCGCCGCCATCTCGCTCACGTCGGCGGTCGCCCCCACGACATTGGCGATCCTCATGCTGCTGCCACTGTCGGCGTTCGAAGCGACCGGCGCGCTGCCCGCCGCGGCCGTGCAGTTGACGCGGGCCCGCATCGCCATCGCGCGGCTCACCGGCATGCTGGCCGAGCACCCCGACGACCGTGCCCTCATGGCCGTCCCGCCGCTGCAGGTCGTACCCGGCGAACGGATTGCCGTACTGGGCGCCAGCGGTCGGGGCAAGACGACGCTGCTGCTGTCCACCGCCGATCGTCTGCGCGAAACCGATTCACCGGCAGGGTTTTTCGCCGAGGATGCGCACCTGTTCGACACCACGCTGCGGGACAACCTCCTGGTGCCCCGGGGCGACGCCACCGACGACGAGCTCATCGCCGCGCTGACAAAGGTCGGCCTGGGCCCCTGGCTGGCGACGTTGCCGGACGGGTTGTCGACCCTGCTCGCCGGCGGGGCCGCCGCCGTCTCCGCCGGACAGCGGCGCCGCCTGCTGCTCGCCCGTGCCCTGCTGACCGACTTCCCCGTCGTGCTCCTCGATGAACCCACCGAGCATCTCGACGCGGCGGACAGCCGCCGCCTGCTCGCCGAACTCCTCACTCCCGGCGCATTGTTCGGCGCCGATCGGGCGGTCGTGGTGGCCACGCACCACCTGCCGCCGAGCCTGCACTGCACGGTGCTGAACCTGGACCTCAGCAAAGACGGGTACCCTGCGCAGTCATGAGCATGTATCCCGGTGGCGGGTATCCCCCGCCGCCACCGCCGCCGTACGCCAACCAGGGATACGGGGCATACACGTCGGCGCCGCGCAACGGCATGGGAACCGCCGCACTGGTTCTGGGCATCGTGGGACTGCTGACGTCGTGGTCGGTGGTCGGTGGACTGCTGTTCGGATTAGGCGCCGTGGCGTGCGGCGTCCTCGGCCGCGGCCGAGTGAAGCAGGGCCTCGCCGACAACGGCGTGGTGGCCGGCGCGGGCATCGTGCTCGGCGCGCTGGCGACCGTGCTGGCCGTCGTGTTCGTCTTCGTCGTGATCGGCTTCTACCGCCAGGTCGGGTTCGGTGACTACACCGACTGCATGACACGCGCCGGGCAGGACCAGAACGCACAGAACACCTGCGTCCAGGATTTCCGCGGCCGCATCGAGAAGGAGTTCGGTGTCACGGTCGGCTGAGCCGGGCCCCGTGACATACCAAAAGCCTTAGCCCGGAAAGTGTTTGACGATGCCTTCCTGGGTCACCGTCGCCAGCACCTGGCCGGCGCGGTCGAAGAAATGGCCGGACGCCAGGCCCCGGGAATCGGCGGCCACCGGTGACGTCGTCGAATACAGCACCCACTCGTCGAACTTGATGGGCCGGTGGAACCAGACGGTGTGGTTCATGGTGACCGCGAAAATCCGGTCGTGACCCCACGACAGGCCGTGGGTGGTGATGATCGAGTCCAGCAGCGTCGTGTCCGACGAATAGACCAGTGCCGCGGCGTGCAGCACCGGATCGTCGGGCATGGCACCCATGGTCTTGAGCCACACGCGGTTGTGGTCGAGCTTGCCGCCCTTGTCCCGCATCACCCAGGCCGGGTCGTTGGTGTAGCGCCATTCGATGGGCTTGAGCGCCTCGACGAACAGCGGAACGGTCTCCTCGTAGCCCTTCAGCAGGTCGTCAATCGTGGGCAGCGACAACGGATCCGGCACCACCGGGGCCTTGACCGAGTGCTCGAGACTGCGCCCGCCGGCCAGGTGCGACACCAGTGCCGTCGCCAGCAGGGTGTCGCCCTGCATGACGTCGACGCGGCGGTTCGCGAAGCGACGTTCGTCGCGCAGCCGGACCACCTTGAACTCCAGGTCGCGCTCCGGATCGCCACCGGCGATGAAGTGCGTCGACAGCGTCGTCGGCGGCAGCTTCGGCGGCACGGTGCGGCTGGCGGCGACGAAGGCCTGCGCCATCATCTGGCCACCGAAGGTACGGACCGGGTTCCGGCTCGGATGACCACCGGTGAAGGTGTCGTCATCGACCTGGGTGACGTCGAGAACCTTGAGCAGTTCCTCGAAATCAGCAGTCGTCACGCGTCGCTCCCGGTTAGTGATCTTCCTCCCCGATCCGGTGCACGTGGATCAGGTTGGTCGAGCCTACTGTGCCCGGAGGCGCACCCGCGACGATGACCACCAGGTCACCGCGCTTGTAGCGGTCCAGCTCCAGTAGCGCCTTGTCGACCTCCTGGATCATGCCGTCGGTGCTTTCCATCTTCGGGACGATGAACGTCTCGGTCCCCCAGGTCAGTGCCAGCTGGCTGCGCACCTCGGGCAGGTCGGTGAAGGCCAGCAGCGGCAGCGGCGTGTGCAGGCGGGACAGCCGGCGCACGGTGTCGCCCGACTGGGTGAAGGCGACCAGCGCCTTGGCGTCCAGCCGCTCGCCGATGTCGCGGGCCGCGTAGGAGATGACGCCACGTTTGGTGCGCGGCACGTGGGTCAACGGCGGCGCGTCCGTAGAGTTCGCCTCGACAGCTTTCACGATGCGCGCCATGGTCCGCACGGCCTCCAGCGCGTGCTTGCCGACCGAGGTCTCACCGGAGAGCATGACGGCGTCGGCACCGTCGAGAATCGCGTTCGCGACGTCCGAGGCCTCGGCCCTGGTGGGCCGGGAGTTCTCGATCATCGACTCCAGCATCTGGGTCGCCACGATGACGGGTTTGGCGTTCTCCCTGGCCATCTGGATGGCGCGCTTCTGCACCAGCGGCACTTCCTCGAGCGGCAGCTCGACGCCCAGGTCACCACGGGCGACCATGATCGCGTCGAAGGCCAGCACGATGGCCTCGAGGTTGTCGACGGCTTCTGGCTTCTCCAGCTTGGCGATCACCGGCACCCGGCGCCCCACCGCGTCCATCACCTCATGCACGAGTTCGATGTCGGCCGGCGACCGGACGAACGACAGCGCGATCAGGTCGACGCCGAGCTTCAAGGCGAACTTCAGGTCTTCGATGTCCTTCTCGGACAACGCCGGAACGGACACGTTCATCCCGGGCAGCGACAGGCCCTTGTTGTTGCTGACCGGCCCGCCCTCGGTAACGGTGCAGACGACGTCGTTGCCGTCGATCTTGTCGACCACCAGGCCGACCTTGCCGTCGTCGACGAGCAGGCGGTCACCGGCGCGGGCGTCCTCGGCCAGCTGCTTGTAGGTGGTCGACACGCGATCGTGGCTGCCTTCGCAGTCGTCGACGGTGATCCGCACCGTTTCGCCGGTGTGCCACTCGGTGGGGCCGTCGGCGAAGCGACCGAGCCGAATCTTGGGGCCCTGCAGGTCGGCGAGAATGCCGACCGCGCGGCCGGCGGTGTCGGACGCCGCTCGCACGCGCTTGTACGCCGTCTCATGATCGGCGTGGGCACCATGGCTGAAATTCAGCCGCGCCACATCCATCCCAGCTTCCACCAGCGCCAGTACGGTCGCGTCGGTAGACGTAGCCGGGCCCAGGGTACAGACGATTTTTCCGCGCCTATTCACGGTGCATGAGCATAGTGGATCGATTCAGATAACGGCCCGTCGGGAGCGTCGTCGGCGCCTCGAACATCAGCCGAACAGCGAGTTGCTGGGTGGTGTCCGCAGCTCAGCGCGCTACGGCTGGGTGAACGTCGGCACCAGAGGGAAGCCCGGCAGATTGCGGATCACCGTCCACACCAGCATCACCACCAGAGCCGTCACCAGCGGCGGCGCCACCGACAGGCGGCGTCGCCAGCACACCACGAGCCAGACGGTCAGCAGCGGCAGTCCCACGAGCGCGAAGACGTTGTCGACGACGGCAGCCGCGAAGTCACCGTGCAGCACGTCGTGCGTCATGCGCAGCCCGCCGCACAGCGGACAGTTCCACCCGGTGAGGGCCTTGAACGGGCATGGCGGAAACCCGAATCCCGGGCGGTGCGGGTCGGTGACGCCGATGTACGTCAGGGCGGCGGCCGCCGCGGCCCCGGTGCCGACCGCTCCCGCCACGCGCGCGGCCCTGCCTGCTGACGTCATCAGTCCATGATGCCCGGTGGGGGCTCGCTCGCCGCGGACTGAACAGGGAATTGGTACGTGCGATGTGCAAATGCGAACGTCGGTGACCCCTCGACACCGACGTCCGCCGCGCGAACCCAGCGACAATATTGCCGTATTGTAACGGTTCGGGCAAACGTAGGCGAGGGTTATTGGCGCAACTGGCCGTGCCGGATCAGCTCGTTGACGGACTCTTCCCACCTGGCCAGCTCGGGATCAGATGTGAACGACGCCTGCAGGTGCCGGTCGAGATGTCGGCGCAAGATGATCGAGCCCAGCGTCAGGACCAACGGATTCAGCCCGGCCCAGACCACGTCGAGCCCCTCGGCCGCGTCCCCGCTGTCGACCATGCGCTGCCACCGGTCGATGCCGATCCGCGCCATCGCGTCGAATATCGCTATGCCACTTGGTGTTTCAGAAGCCACCGCCCGGCCCAGATAGTCCATGACCACCAGATGGTCGGTGAGCAGGCCGTGCACCGCCCTGCCGATAGCGGCAACCGAATCCGGCCCGGGGCTTTCCAGCGCGGCGAACATGGTCGAGCTGATGAGTTTCATCGCCACGTCGTCGACGGCCTTGATCAAACCGTCCTTGGTGCCGAAATGGTGCTGCACCAACCCCACTGACACGCCCGCGGTGTCGGCCACCATCTGCAACGTCGCATCGGACGTGCCCCGCTGCGCAAACACCGTCAGCGCCGCATTGAGGATGCGGTCCTGCCGAGACTGCTGCAACTGCGCTCCGTCGGCTATGTCATCCACAGGAGACATCCAACCACCGCACAACCGATAACGACCGGCGACTGCGGAACATACCGTTCGCATGAATGTGCAGCTTGTGCGCACTTTTGCCCCGGGGTGGATGTGAGGTCGCGGTGGCCCTGCGCCTACGGTGTGGGTTTTACGCCGTGAGTTCAGGCTCAACAGCGAGGGGCCCGCCCGGCCGCGTTGACTCTGCGCCCACGGCGTTCGCCACTCGCACTTCTGCGCCCTCAGTTCAGGCTCAACGGCAAGGGTCGCCGAGCGTGCGCACAGTGCGTCCTCGGTGCAAGATCCGCGATCTGGCCGCACATTCGCGGCCCTGCAGGCTTGGCTCAGCCCTGACGGCGCCACCAACGACGGCGCGGGGCGGGCGGCTCCCACACGGGAACCCCAACGGGCTCAACCTTTTCGGTGACTGCGGCCTTCGGCGCAGCTTCTTCAGCCGGCTCAGAGTCGGCGTCGGCTTCATCGGCAGTTTCGTCGGTGCTGTCGTCGGCGTCTTCGGCTTCGTCAGCGTCTTCGGCCTCGGAATCCGTTGCTTCCTCGGACTCCTCCGCTGCGTCCTCGGCATCAGCACTGTCGTCGCCGTCGACGACATCAGTCTCCGCGGCGGCTTCGTCAGCGTCTTCAGCTTCGGAATCCGTTACTTCCTCGGACTCCTCGACGGCTTCAGCTTCCGCGGCATCCTCGGCATCAGCACTGTCGTCGCCGTCGACGACCTCCGTCTCCGCGCTGGCCTCGTCAGCCACCTCGTCGGATTCCGTTGTCCCCTCGGACTCCTCGGCTACCTCGACAGCTTCGGCTTCTTCGGCGTCATCAGCATTGACGTCGGACTCATCGGCCTCGACCTCCGCACCCTCGGAATCCGTTGCTTCCTCGGACTCCTCGGCCACCCCGACAGCTTCAGCTTCCGCGGCATCCCCAACATCAGCGCTGTCGTCGCCTTCGGCGATCTCCGCCTCAACGTCTTCGGCGTCAGCAGCCTCGGCTTCCGCCTCCGCGGTCTCGGGCTCTTCGGCATCCAGTTCTTCGGCCTCGGAGTCGGACTCGTCTGCTGCCTCGACTGCCTCGGAATCGACTGACTCGTCGGCGGATTCGTCGACGGATTCCTCGACCGCGCCCTCGGCGTCGCCGGCCTGCTCGGCGAGCGCCACGGTTTCGTCGGATTGGGTCTCGACCGCGTCGGCCTCGTCGGCGACGTCGGCATCGCCGTCCGACGCGGCACCGGCGCCGGCCGCGACAGCCACGGGCACGGCCAACAGGGCGCCCTCAGCGTCGGTCTCTTCGTCGGCTTCTTCGGCCTGCCGGCCACCGAGCGTCGACGGATCCTCACGGCCCCGCGGCGCCACCATCATGTAGACGACGGCACCGATGAACACGAACGTCGAGGTGAAGGAGTTGACGCGGATACCAGCGATCAGCGTCGCGGTGTCGCTGCGCATCAGCTCGACGCCGAAGCGGCCGACGCAGTAGGCGGCGACGTACAGCGCGAACAGCCGGCCGTGACCCAGCTTGAAGCGGCGGTCGGCCCACAGGAGGATGAAGAAAACCAGGAGGTTCCACAGCAATTCGTAGAGGAACGTCGGGTGTACGACCTCATAGACCTGCCCGGTCGAGACGCCGTTGAGCAGATGCGGGTTCACGACGCCGGAACCGTCGCTGCGCTGGAAGATCTGCAGGCCCCAGGGCAGGTCGGTCGGCCGGCCGTACAGCTCCTGGTTGAAGTAGTTGCCGAGGCGGCCGATGGCCTGGGCCAGGATGATGCCGGGTGCGATGGCGTCACCGAACGCAGGCAGCGGAATTCCATGCCGGCGGCAGCCGATCCATGCGCCGACGCCACCCAGCGCGACCGCACCCCAGATACCCAGGCCGCCGTCCCAGATCCGGACAGCACCGGCGAAGCCCGCGCCGCCCTCGGCGAAGTAGGTGCGCCAGTCGGTCATCAGGTGGTACAGGCGACCACCGACGAGGCCGAACGGCACCGCCCACAGCGCGATGTCGTAGATGACGCCCGGTTCACCACCGCGCGCGACCCATCGGCGATCGCCGATGATCAGCGCGGCGATGATGCCGGTGATGATGCAGAGCGCGTAGGCCCGGATCGGTACTGGCCCCAAGTGCCAGACGCCCTGGGCCGGACTCGGGATGTATGCCAGCAACGATGTGGTCACGCGGAAACTTTCTGTCGTACTCCGTGGGCCAGTTCTTCGGACAAAGCGCGTACCGCGGGGATGCCGCCGTCACCCAGCGCCGACACGAGTGCCGAGCCGACGATGACGCCGTCGGCGTAGGCGGCGATCTCGGCCGCCTGTTCGCGCGATCGCACACCGAGGCCGACACCCACCGGGATGTCCGACACTGCACGCACCCGCGACACCAGTTCCGGCGCCATGTTCGACACGGCGTCGCGCGCACCGGTCACGCCCATGGTCGACGCGGCGTAGACGAACCCGCGCGAGGCCTGCACTGTGGCGGCCAGCCGCTCCGGGGTCGACGACGGCGCCACCAGGAAGATGCGGTCCAGGTTGTGGGCGTCGGAGACGCCGAACCATTCGTCGGCCTCGTCGGGGATGAGGTCGGGCGTGATGAGCCCGAGCCCGCCCGCCGACGCCAGGTCACGCGCGAAAGCGTCGACGCCCCAGCGCAACACCGGATTCCAGTAGGTCATGACGACGGCGTGCCCGCCGGCGTTGCTGATGGCCTCGACGGCCTTCAACGCGTCACGGACCCGAACCCCGTTCTGCAGCGCGGTGTTGGTGGCGGCGGCGATGACCGGCCCGTCCATGCCCGGATCGGAGTACGCGACGCCGACTTCGATGATGTCGCAACCGGATTCGGTCATCGCGACCATCGCGTCGATGGACGTCTGCACGTCCGGGTAACCAGTCGGCAGGTACCCGATCAGCGCCGAACGCCCTTCGGCCCGGCACGATTCGAACAATCCAGCCAGTCGGCTCATGACGCTTCCCCAGTCTCACCGTCCAGTAGACCGAACCATTTCGCGGCGGTCTCGACGTCCTTGTCGCCACGGCCGGACAGGTTCACCACGATCACCGAACCCGGGCCCAGTTCACTGCCCAGCTTCAACGCGCCCGCCACCGCGTGCGCCGACTCGATGGCCGGGATGATGCCCTCGGTGCGGCACAGCAGCCCGAACGCTTCCATGGCCTCGGTGTCGGTGACCGGCCGGTACTCGGCGCGGCCGATGTCCTTGAGGAAGGCATGTTCGGGACCGACGCCCGGGTAGTCCAAACCGGCTGAGATGGAATGCGATTCGATGGTCTGGCCGTCCTCGTCCTGCAGCAGGTAGGAGAACGAGCCCTGGAACGCACCCGGCGACCCGCCGGTGAAAGTGGCGGCGTGCCTTCCGGTTTCGACGCCGTCGCCGGCCGCTTCGAAACCGATCAGGCGCACCCCCGGATCGTCGATGAAGGCGTGGAAGACGCCGATGGCGTTCGATCCACCGCCGACGCATGCCGTCACCGCGTCGGGCAGCCGACCGGCCTGCTCCTGAATCTGGACCCGCGCCTCCATGCCGATGACGCGCTGGAAGTCGCGCACCATGACGGGGAACGGATGCGGCCCGGCCGCGGTGCCGAAGCAGTAGTAGGTGTCGTCCGCGTTGGTGACCCAGTCGCGGAAGGCTTCGTTGATGGCGTCCTTGAGCGTCGCCGAACCGGCCTCGACCGACACCACGGTGCCGCCGAGCAGCCGCATCCGGGCCACGTTCAGCGCCTGCCGCGCGGTGTCGACCGCACCCATGTAGACGACGCACTCCAGGCCGAGCAGCGCGCAGGCCGTCGCGGTGGCGACGCCGTGCTGGCCGGCGCCGGTCTCGGCGATGACGCGGGTCTTGCCCATGCGCTTGGCCAGCAGAGCCTGCCCGAGCACGTTGTTGATCTTGTGAGAACCGGTGTGGTTCAGGTCTTCTCGTTTGAGGAAGAGTCGCGCACCGCCGGCATGTTCGGACAGTCGCGTCGCTTCGTAGAGCGGCGACGGCCGGCCGGTGTAGTGCTGCTGCAGCCGGTCGAGCTCGTCGAGGAAGGTCTGGTCGGTGCGGACCTTGTCGTAGGCCGCGGTGACTTCCTCGATGACCGCCATCAGGGCCTCGGGTACCAGCCGGCCGCCGTAGGCACCGAAGTGCCCCTTGGCGTCGGGGTCGTGGCTCGTGGCTTCGGCGACCGCCGCGCTCATCCGCGGCAATTCAGTACCTGTGTGATCAGACATGAGAACTCGGGCTGCTTCTTCGCGCAGGAGCCCGCAATTCAGCGGGCTGGTTTCGGGCAGGACGGGTGCGTGCCGGCCGTCACCAGGTCGGCGACGGCGCTGCGGGGGTCGCCACTGGTCACCAGGCCTTCACCGACCAGGACGGCGTCGGCGCCGGCACCGGCGTAGGCCAGCAGGTCGGCGGTGCCACGCACTCCCGACTCGGCGATCCGGATGATGTTGCTCGGCAGACCGGGTGCGATGCGGCCGAAGCAGTCGCGGTCGACCTCAAGGGTCTTGAGGTCGCGGGCGTTGACGCCGATGACCTTGGCGCCGGCCTGGATGGCGCGGTCCGCTTCTTCCTCGGTGTGCACCTCGACCAGCGGGGTCATCCCGAGCGACTCGGTCCGGTCGATCATCGAGGTCAGCACCGACTGCTCCAGCGCCGCGACGATCAGCAGCAGCATGTCGGCGCCGTGGGCCCGGGCCTCGTGAATCTGGTACGGCGTGACGATGAAGTCCTTGCGTAGCACCGGGATCGACACCGCGGCACGCACGGCGTCCAGGTCGGCCAGCGAACCGTTGAAGCGACGCTCCTCGGTCAGCACGCTGATCACGCGGGCACCGCCGGACTCGTAGGCCTTGGCCAGCTTGGCGGGATCGTCGATCTGCGCCAACGCCCCCTTGCTGGGGCTCGCCCGCTTCACTTCGGCGATGACGCCGATGCCCGGCTCCCGCAGCGCGGCGAGAGCGTCCTTGGCCGTCGGCGCCTTCTTGGCTCGCTCCTTGACCTCGGTCAGACTCAGCGCGGCTTCGCGGGTGGCAACATCAGCGCGAACTCCCTCGATGATGGAGTCGAGCACGGTCCCCGAAGTCATAACGCGTCGTCGTCCTTCCGTGCCGGTTCGGCAAGCCAGATGATCATCTCGAAGGGTAGTCGCCAGGGCGGCGCAGACTGCCACCGGGCCACGCTCATTTCCCGCCGCCGTCGTTCTGGGAGGGATCAGGTCCCTCGTTCCGGGTCGGATCATGGCCTTCGTCCAAGGCGTCCCAGATCATCCTTTCGGACATGCCGTCGGCGGCTTCTTCCTGTGCCGCCGCACGGCGCGCGGCCGGCGCGGCATATTTCGACGTGGCCGGCGCCGCCGCACTCTGACCGGCCGAACGCATCAACAAAACGGCTCCGACCAGCGTCAACACGGCGGCGGCCAGCGTCACCCCGGCACCCCAGTAGTGCCGCTGCGTGCCCACGAGGAACATGACCGCGATCTGTGCCATGTCGGCGGCGCGCACCGAGACGTCGGTGACCACCCACAGGCTGATGGCCAGATATCCCATCCCGGCGCTCGCGACGGCGACCAGCAGCGCCAGCAGCCGCAGCGCCCAGCCCCGCACGGCGAGCGCCGCCACCGCGGCAGCGCCGGCCAGCAGCGCCAGCGGGATGAGGGCCGTGGACCAGGCCGCGCCGGACAGCGTCGTCGTCTTCGGCTGGCCCAGCCCGTCGAACGACGACACGTCGACCCAGGGCAGCCGGGAAGCGCCCCACAGCATCAGCGCGGCTACGAGCAGCAGCACCTGAGCGGTGCGGGTGGTCCTCACGGCTCGCTCAGCGTCTCGGCGGCCGCGATCGCCGCCAGGACGGCCTTGGCCTTGTTGGACGACTCGTTGTACTCGTACGGCCCGTTGGAGTCCGCGACGACGCCGCCACCGGCCTGCACGTAAGCGGTGCCGCCGCGCATCAGCGCGGTGCGGATCGCGATGGCGAAGTCGGCGTTGCCGGCGAAGTCGAGGTACCCGAGCACACCGCCGTACAGGCCGCGGCGGGTCAGTTCGACCTCTTCGATGAGTTCCATGGCCCGGACCTTCGGCGCCCCCGACAGCGTCCCGGCCGGGAAACAGGCGGTGACGGCGTCCAACGCGGTCTTGTCGTCGGCGAGGTGGCCGGTGACGGTGGAGACCAGGTGCATGACGTGGCTGTAGCGCTCGATATGGCTGTAGTCCTCGACGCGGACGGTCCCCGGCCGGCAGACGCGGCCCAGGTCGTTACGGCCCAGGTCGACGAGCATCAGGTGCTCGGAGCGCTCCTTGTCGTCGGCCAGGAGCTCCTTTTCGAGCAGGATGTCGTCCTCTTCGGTGGCGCCGCGCCACCGGGTGCCGGCGATCGGGTGCGTCGTCGCCACTCCGTCCTTCACCGTGACGAGCGCCTCCGGGCTGGAGCCGACGACCGAGAAGTCAAGGCCGCCTTCGGCATTGGGCACGTTGAGGAGATACATGTACGGGCTTGGGTTGGTCACCCGCAGCACCCGGTACACGTCGATGGGGTCGGCGGCGGTGTCCAGCTCGAAGCGCTGCGAGGGCACCACCTGGAACGCCTCGCCGGCCTCGATGTCGCCGACGAGCTTCTCGACGATCGCCGTGTACTCCTCGACCGTGCGCTGCTGGCGCGGCTGCGGCTGTGGGCGGCTGAAGGTCGCGATGCTCGACGGCAGCGGCTCCCCCAGCGCCTTGGTCATGACGTCGAGGCGGGAGACGGCGTCGTCGTAGGCCCAGTCGACGCGCTCGTCGGTGCCGTTCCAGTTGACCGCGTTGGCGATAAGCGTGATGGTGCCCTCGTGGTGGTCGACGGCGGCCATGTCGGTGGCCAGCAGCAGCACCATGTCCGGCAGTTTGAGGTCGTCGACCGCCAACTCCGGCAGCCGTTCCAGCCGGCGCACCATGTCGTAGGCGAAGTAACCCACCAGCCCGCTCGACAGTGGCGGCAGCCCCGGCACCGGCGCGGTCTGCAGCAGCGCCAGGGTGTCGCGCACCGCCTGCAGCGGGTCGCCGCCGCTCGGTGCGTCCTGCGGGGTGTTGCCGAGCCAGACGGCTTCGCCGTCACGGACCGTCAGCGCCGACGGGGCGCCCGCACCGATGAACGACCATCGCGACCACGAGCGCCCGTTCTCGGCCGATTCCAGCAGAAACGTGCCGGGACGGTTGGCGGCCAGCTTGCGGTAGGCCGACAACGGCGTCTCGCTGTCGGCGAGCACCTTGCGCGTCACCGGCACAACACGGTGCTCGGCGGCCAGCGCCTGGAATTCCTCACGTGAGGTCGTCTTCACGCGGTCATCCTCCCAGAAGTAGCGTGGCAACCATGAAACGTGGTGACGTCGTCGCAGAGTTCAATCTCCCCGACCAGACCGGGACGAACCGCAGCCTTTCCGAACTGCTGGCCGACGGGCCGATCGTGCTGTTCTTCTACCCCGCGGCGATGACGCCGGGCTGCACCATGGAGGCCTGCCACTTCCGGGACCTGGCTGCCGAGTTCGCCGCCGTCGGTGCGTCCCGGGTCGGGATCAGCATGGACGCGGTCGAGAAACAGGACAAGTTCGCCGAGAAGCACAGCTTCGACTACCCGCTGCTGTCGGACACCTCCGGCGCGGTGGCCGAGGCGTTCGGTGTGAAACGTGGCCTGCTCGGCAAGCTGATGCCCGTCAAGCGGACCACGTTCGTCATCGACACCGACCGCAAGGTTCTCGAGGTGATCGCCAGCGAGATCTCGATGGACTCTCACGCCGACAAGGCGCTCGAGGTGCTCAGGGCGCGTTAGCCGCCCTGATCACCGCCGCCAGCGACGCGGTGAGCACCGAGTCACTGCGGCCGCACGACCAGCCGCCGCGGTGTTCGAGGTAGGTGACCGCCGTGTCGCCGATCGACTGCTGGGTGAGGCTCAGGATCTCGACGGGCCGGTCCACATCGGCCAGCGCCTGGGTCAACGCTTCGACCGGTCCGACGCCGCGGTGCGTACTCGTGCGGGCGATCCCGTTGACGGTCAGGGTGATCTCGGTGGTGTCGTCGCTGCTGGCGTGCCAGTCCTTCAGCTCCACCGGACCACTGCAGCCCAGGTATGTCGCCTCGAACAGCTCGTACAGCTCGGCGGCGGTCACCTCGGCGCCACTGCCGTCGGTGTGGGCCTGCACATGCCGCGCGAAGTCGATCTGCAGCCGCCGCGGCAGGTCCAGTCCGTACCCGGTGTTCAGAAGGTAGGCGATGCCGCCCTTGCCGGATTGTGAGTTCACCCGGATGACGGCGTCATAACTGCGGCCGATGTCGGCCGGATCGATCGGCAGATACGGCACCCGCCAATCGATTTCGCGTTCGGGCTGCCCGGCGGCTACGGCTCGTGCTCGGTGCTCGGCCATGCCCTTCTTGATCGCGTCCTGATGCGTGCCCGAGAACGCGGTGTGCACCAGGTCGCCGACATACGGATGCCGTTCGTGGATCGGCATCCGGGTGCAGTGCGACACGGTGCGGGCGATCGCGTCGATGTCGGAGAAGTCGATCATCGGGTCGACGCCCTGCGCATACAGATTGAGCGCCAGGGTGGCGATGTCGACGTTGCCGGTGCGTTCGCCATTGCCGAACACGCAGCCTTCGACGCGTTGCGCGCCGGCCAGCACGGCCAGTTCGGCGCAGGCCACGCCGGTCCCCCGGTCATTGTGCGGGTGCACCGACAGGATCACCGCGTCGCGCCGGGCCAGGTTCCGGTGCATGTACTCGATCTGGTCGGCGTACACGTTGGGCGTCGCAACCTCCACGGTGGCAGGCAGATTCAGGATCACCGGCCGGCTCGCGGTGGCGTCCCACAGCTGTGTCACGGCGTCGCAGATCTCCAGCACATAATCGGGCTCGGTGAGGTTGAAAACCTCCGGAGAGAACTGGAACCGGACGTTCGGCATGTCCTCGGTCAGGGTGAGCACGTCGAGCGCGCCGTGCAGGATCAGGCTGCGCAGCTCGTCGCGGTCCTTGCCCAGAACGGTGTTTCGCCACGTGGGCGCGGTCGCGGTGTACATGTGGATGACGACGTCGTTGCGCATACCTCGCACCGATTCGACCGTCCGCTCGATCAGGTCGCGGCGGGCCGGGGTGAACACCGCGATGGTGACATCCTCTGGTGCGATGTCGGTTTCGGCCAACAGCCGGACGAAGTCGAAGTCGGTTTGGGATGCCGACGGGTAGCCGACCTCGATCTCCTTGTAACCGATGGCGACGAGTTGCTCGAAGAATCGGCGTTTGCGCTCCGGGTCCATCGGCTCGGCGAGGGCCTGATTGCCGTCGCGCAGGTCGACGGGCACCCACAGCGGCGCGGTGGTGATTCGGTTACTGGGCCAATCCCTTTCGGCCACGGGAACATCCACCCGATTGAAGACATCGGTGTAGCGATGCCACGGCATGGGTGACGGCTGTTGACGGTTCCAGGAAGTGCTCATGAGTGGTCTGCTTTCGGTCAGGGATGAAAGTGACCGGTCGCGACAGAGCCCCACGGCAGGGGGCCGGTCGTTTCAGACCCCGCCGCGGCAGCCAAGGAGAAGCACGCGCGTCATGATGGGTAGACTATACACAACTCCTCAGACAAGTAGAGAGGCATCATGGTCGCGCAGGTACAGCGTCAACCCCTGGCGGCGCAAGCCGCGCAGCTCCTGCTGACGCGCATCAAAGACGGTGAATGGGCCCTCGGACAACGACTTCCGGGCGAGACGACGCTGGCCGCACAGCTCGGCGTCGGCCGCTCGACACTGCGCGAAGCCATCCGGGAACTGGCCGGAAAGGGCGTCCTCGACAGCCGTCAGGGTGCCGGCGTCTTCGTCACCGCCCTCGACGTCTCCGACGACTGGGACACCGTACTGCGCAGCGCGAACATCGCCTCGGTGATCGAGGCCCGGATCGCCATCGAGGCCGAGGGCGCGGCCCTGGCCGCCACCCGCCGCACGCCGGCCGACCTGCGCACCATCCGGCGCACGCTCGCCGCGCGCGGCGTCGTCGGCCAGTCGGTGCCCGAACACGTGGATGCGGACATGGCGTTTCACCGGGCCGTGATCGCCGCGGCCCACAATGACGTGCTGACCCAGCTGTTCGACGCGTTCCTCCCCCGACTGCGGCTGGCCATGATCGACATGCTGAAGATCCGCCCGATCACATCGGAGCCGTGCGACCACGCCCTGCATCAACAACTCGCCGACGCCATCGTGGCGCGCGACCCCGACGCCGCGGCGGCCGCCAGCCGCACCCACCTGAGCGCTTTGAAGGAGTCGTTCACATGACCCCGGTCCTCGAACTCGACAACGTCACCTTCCGTCGCGAGGGCAAGCAGATCATCGACGGCATCTCGCTGACGGTGCACGAGGGCGAGCACTGGGCTCTGCTCGGCCCGAACGGCGCAGGCAAGAGCACGCTGCTCGGCTTCTGCGGCGCGGTGACGTTCCCGACGACGGGCACCGTGCGGGTGCTGGGCGCACAGATGGGCCGCACCGACCTGGCGCCGCTGCGACGGTCGATCGGCCACGTCAATCCCCGCCACCGGTTGCAGTACCCGCTGACGGTGCGCGAGGTGGTCCTGACCGGCGTCACCGGCACCATCGACATCGCGGCGCGCTGGACACCCACCGCCGACGACATCGCACGGGCCGACGATTTGATCGGCACCGTCGGATTGACCCACCGCGCCGACGCGGTGTGGCCGACCCTCTCGCAGGGCGAGCGTGGCCGGACCCTGATCGCCCGCGCGCTGATCGCCGAACCCCGGCTGTTGCTGCTCGACGAACCGACCACCGGCCTCGATGTCGCCGCGCGCGAGCAACTGCTGGAAACCCTTGATGCGCTGGAGCATTCACATCCCGAGATGGCGTCGATCCTGGTGACGCACCACCTCGAGGAGCTGCCGACGTCGACGTCGCACGCGCTGTTGATTTCCGACGGCCGCACTGTCGCGGTGGGCCCGGCGGTCGAGACCGTGACGACCGATCATGTGACAGAGGCCTTTTCACATCCGGTCGAGGTCGGTTACGACCACGGCCGGTGGTCGGCGCGGGCAAAGGCCGGCCGGGTCATCGCCTAACACACATAGCCGGCCCTGTCCGGTTATTGGCAGTACTACTGCCCAGTACCTTGCCGAATATCGGTAATTTACGTGCGCGACAGAGTCTTTCGGTTCGCTTGCGACAGTTGTCTGACTAATGGTCTACTGCGAACTAGAACATGTTCTATTAGCTAGCCACAACGGCGTGGACGCGGGAACGTAGTCGGGGAAATCTACGGACACGTGCGGGGTTGCCGCATGCCCTTCGCCGGCACTGTCCACGCGTCACCTGTTTCGGATTCGACTCCACCGCGCGGACAGCGAAAGGGCTTCGATGACCTCAACGACGGAAGTGACGAGCCTCGGCCGGGCCGGCGACGCGTTCCCGCCGTACCCCTATAGCTGGTATGCGGTGGCGTTCGCCCACGAGCTCAAGCCCGGAACGGTGCTGACGCGACGCTTCCTCGACGGCGAGATCATCGTCTTCCAGACCGCCTCCGGCGAGTTGTCCGCTGCCGAGCCCTACTGCCCTCATCTGGGCGCGCACATCGGAAAACGGGGCTGGGTCGACGGCGAGGCCGTCGTCTGCCCGTTCCACGAGTTCAAATTCGCACCGTCGGGCACCTGCATCTCGACCCCGACCGGGGAGCCGCCCCGCGGCGCGGCACTCAAGACCCTGCCCATCCGCAATCACCTGGGCATGATCATGGTCTACCACGGTCCACCCGGGCAGCAGCCGGCGTTCGAGCTCGACCTGCCGGCGGCCGATTCCGACTGGCACCCGATCGCCACCAAGAAACTGCATTTCAAGACCCATCCGCAAGAGGTCAACGAAAACGGTTTGGACCACGCGCATTTCGCGACCATCCACAAGTTCCGTGACTTCGTCGTGCCCAAGCCGATGGAGATCGACGGTGCCCGGATCTATACCGAATACGGTGGCACCAAACCCATTCCGGTGATCGGCGGTATCAGCTTCCACTTCAAATCGGTTCTGGTCGGCCTCGGCTTCTCCCTGGTGGAGATCGCCATCCAGGGCGGCCTGACCGTCCGGCAGATGGTGCTGCCCACCCCCGTCGCCGAGCGCAACGTCGACATCTACATCGGCATCGCCGCGAAAAGGCATGTGCGCAACCGGCTCGTGCGTGCGTTGCTGGGGCCGATCGAGCGACTGGCGGGCTGGATCGTGCTCCAGGTCGTCGCTTATGAGGTTCAGCGCGACCAGCTGATCTGGGACGACAAGGTGTACCTCGAGCATCCCAAACTGACACCTGGTGACGGGCCTATCGGCAAGTACCGCCACTGGGTACGGCAGTTCTACACGCCGGCTGCATGAGCACGACGATGCCCCGCGCCGAGCGGGTCAGCGGGATGGATGCCTGGCAGCTCTATCAGGAGACCGGGCTGCAGGTCGGCAACGGCATGTCGTTGATCCTCGTCGATCGCAGTTCGGTGGCCGGAAACCTGCGCGACTACGTGGTGTCGGCCCTGGACAACCGGATCCACCTCATGCCCGCCTACCGCAAGGTGCTCTACGACCCATGGTTCAACCTCGACCGGCCCCTGTTGGTGGCCCGGCCGCAGATCGACGTCGCGGCGCACGTAACAGCCCTGCCGATGCCCGAACCCGGCGGCGCGGTCGGTGCGGCCAAGGCCTTGGCCGCGGTCCGCGCCATGCACCTGGACCGACGAGAACCCCTGTGGCACATGTACGTTCTCGAAGACGACGACACCGAGTACGCGTACCTGATCTCGGTGGTGCATCACCTCCTCGTCGACGGCGACTCGGCCATCGAGGTCACCGGCTGCCTGATGACCCCGGGGGATCTGAGCACCCGGCCGGCCAAGGCCGTTCCCGACTCGTCGACGTTCCCGGCGCGGCCGACGGCGATCGTGCGCGACGCCGCCGCGCGCAAGGCGCAGCGCCTGCGGCGACTCCCCCGGCTCGTGGCCACCTCGGTGCGGGTCCTGCGCGGCAAGTGGGCCGCCCGCCACCTCGATGTGAAAGCCCCTCGCACGGCACTGAACTGCTCACTGTCAGGTGCCTCGACCGCCGCCGTGGCCGTCCTGCCGCTCGAGGATCTGCAGGCGGTGGCCCAGCGGTTCTCGGTGACCATCAACCACATCCTGCTCAGCTGTGTGGGCGCGGCCCTGGACGGCGTGCTGCACCGGCAGGGGCGGCGTCCGCAGCAGCCGTTGGTGGCCGCCGTGCCCTACGCGATGCGCACCGCCGACACCTCCGATTACGTCACCGACGGCGTCGGCACCACCACGGTGCTGCGGGTCAACCTCAACACGACGGAGGCCGACCCGGTGCGCCGGCTGCTCGCCGTCGCCGAACACGCGCGGGCGGTCAAAGCGGTACAGGAACAGCGCGGCGTCAACCTCTTTCGGCAGTGGAACGAATACGCACCGGGACGCGCCGTCAACCTACTGTTCCGCACCATCGAGCGGTTCGGTCTGGCCGAACGGATCTCGTGGCCCTGCAACGTCATCGTGTCCAACGCGAGCGGTATCGCGGTCGATGATCCGGTGTTCCTCAACCTGCCGGCCCTTCGCTTCCATCCGGCCGGGCCGCTCTACCACGGCATGGGCCCGAGTGTCATCGCGATGTCCTGGAACAAAAACCTGTGCCTTTCGGTGACAGCGGACTCCCGGCACGTCTCCGACGCTGCTGCCATCACCGATGGCATCGAGTCCGAGCTCGCGACCCTACTGGCCTCGGCGCGTTAGGGTTTCGTGTTCACCCTGCGGTTCGACATGCGGGCCCCGGCCGGTGGCGCGCCGGCGTCGTCGCTGTATCCCGCCGCGCTCGACATGGCCGCGTGGGCCGAATCCCGCGGCCTGATCCTGCTGGTGGTGTCCGAGCATCACGCCGCCGAAGACGGGTACCTGCCCAGCCCGTTGCCGATGGCCGCGGCACTGGCCGCGCGCACCATATCGGTGCCCATCGCGGTGAGCGCACTCATCCTGCCGTTGTACAACCCGGTGCGGCTGGCCGAGGACATCGGCGTGCTGGATCATCTCAGCGGCGGACGGATCTCCTACACCTTGGGCGTCGGCTACCGGCCCGAGGAGTTCGAGTCACTCGGCGTGGACTATCACCGCCGCGGCGAATTGGCCGAGGAGCATCTGACGGTCTTGCTGAAAGCCCTTGACGGCGCACCGTTTGTGGACAATGAACGCGGCGTACTGGTCCGTCCCGCACCGGAGCGCAAGGTGCGCCTGTCGTATGGCGGGGGCACCCCGCGGGCCGCACGGCGCGCCGCTCGCTTCGGGTTGGGGTTCAACGCGCAGAACAACCTGCCGGAGCTGGTGGATGCCTACTACGACGAATGCGCCAGTCAGGGCCGCGTTCCCGGCCGCATGCAGCAACCACGACCCGGGTTCCCGACGACGGTCTTCGTGGCCCACGACGTCGACCGCGCCTGGGAGGAGATCGGGCCGTACCTGCTCCACGACGCCATGACGTACGCCGACGGCCATCACGACCCGCACATCGTCAGCCTGTCGACCGCGCAGACCGTCGACGCGCTGCGTGCCGAAAACGGCAGCCACCGCATCTATTCGGTGGACCAGGCGATCGAGGCCATCGCCCGGGACGGCGTCCTGTCCCTACACCCGCTCTGCGGTGGTCTACCGCCCGAACTCGCCTGGCCATATCTGCACCGTGTCGTGGACGAGGTCATGCCCGCCGTACCGCGCTAGAAGCGCACGCCGGTCAGCGATTCCGCGCAATCCCAAAGTCGCTGCGCGACAAGTGGGTCACGGGCGGCGGCGGCCAACTCGACCTTGACCGGTGCACCCGTCATCTGCAGGCGACCGCCCGGGCCGTAGAAGTCACCGGCGGCGGCGCCGGAGTCGGTCGCCGCACGCAACACCGGCAGGGCTCCGGCGTCCGCATCCTGCACGAACCATGACGTCGAGAACCGCAGTCGCGGGTGATACGCCAGCTGCTGCCAGCCCTGGTCCCGAAGAATCGCGGTACGGGCGCTGCCGGGATGCGCGGCCACACACATGGCCTGGTGCCGCCGGTTGTACTCGGACATGAACAACAGTTGCGCCAGTTTCGAATTGGCGTACGCCTTGGCGCTGCGGAACTTCCTGCGGCTCTGCAGATCCTCGAAGTCGATGAGTCCGCGGCGGTGCGTCAGGCTGCTCACCATCACGATGCGCGCGGCCCGGTCGTGCAGCAGACCCGTGAGGGCGAAGTGCCCGAGGAAGTTCACCCCGAAATCCCCCTCGAAACCGTCCCTGGTCTCGGTGCGCACGGAATGCATGACGCCGGCGTTGTTGATCAGCAGGTCGATTCTGCGGTGCCGCGCACGAAGACCCTCGGCGCAGCGCCGTACCGAGGCCAGGTCCGCCAGGTCCAATTCCGCGAATTCGGTTGTCGCGTCGGGTAGTGCGGCCTGCACCTGCCGAGCGGCGTCGGCATTGCGGCACGCCAGCACCACGGTCGCCCCGAGCCCGGCCATACCCCTGACGACCTCGACGCCGATACCGCTGTTGGCTCCGGTGACCACCGCGACGCGTCCGTCCTGACGGCTTGCGTCGGACAGGGTCCAAGGTGTGCTCGTCATGTTCGTTGCAGCGTAACTGACCGGGATTTGTGCACGATTTTCCGCGCTTGCCGCGGAAAATCGTGCACAAATCACTGGGTGGCGAACTCGCGGGCCTGGAGATACGCCCGCCAGCCGCCGAATTCCGAGATGTCGGGCGCCGCGATGGCGGCCTCGTCAGCGCACACGAAGCCGGTCTCCCAGGACCCGTCGTCGAGCTCGACCGCCGCCAGCCCCATCGGAGTCGGGAGGGCCGCCAGGAACGTCCCGAGCGCCGCCGGCGAGAGCGACCAGCGCTCCACCTCGAAAGCCCGCCCACCATGGGGCAGCCGCACCAGCGCGGGCTTGCCCGACGGTAGCGCCGTCATCCGATAGCGGTCGGCCGTGCGCGCCGGCCCGTCCCACCGGGCCCCGAGATCGTGGAGCTGACCGGCCAGCGGCTGATCACGCAGATGCGCTCCGGCCACGACCAGCGTCAGCACCCCGGCGCCCGCGCGCTCCGGCCAGGACGCCGCCGCACCGCGCTCGCCACCGCCCAGGCGGGCCGCGATGTCCGCGACCACGGCGTCATCGAAGGCCCGGCCCAGCACCGTGACGCCGAATTGTGCTGTGGTGCCGTCGGATTCGACGACCTCGCCCGCCGGAACCGCGACGCCGCACATGTCGAAGAGATTGCAGAAGTTGGTATACGTGCCAATTCGGGCGTTGACCGCGACCGGGTCGGCCGCCACCTCGGCGAGCGTCGGATGCAGCGGAGCGGTGGGGACGAGCAGCGCGTCGCACTCCCCCAGTGCCCGGAAGGCCCGCTCACGCAGACGGTCCAACTCACGACGGTCACGCAGCAGCCCGGTCGCGGTGTGGGAGCCGCCTGCGGTGATGATGGCCGCGACCGTCGGGTCCAGGCCGGCATCGGCACCGGCGCCACTGATGAAGTCTCCCACCGCTTCCGTGCGTTCGGCGACCAGTGCCCCGTCGTACAGCAGCCGCGCGGCGGCCAGGAAGTCCGTCAGGTCGATGGGGACGATCCGCATCTCGGCGTCCCGCGCGGCGTCGACCGCGCGCTGGAACGCGACGTCCCAGCCGGGAGCCAGCGCCGGTAGCTCGGCGGGTACCGCCAGCACCGGCTCGGCCGGGGCGGCGAAGCGCGTCGACGCGGGCCACGGCCGCTGCGTCGTGGTTGCCATCACGGCCATGGCGCTCTCTGCCGTGGCCAGGTCACGCGCCAGGATCGTCACGCAGTCGTAGCTCGGGCAGGCCGGGACGACGCCTGTCGTCGACACCAGCCCGATCGTGCCCTTGATTCCGACCAGGCCCTGGAACGCCGCCGGCACCCGGCCGGATCCCGCAGTGTCCGTGGCGATTCCGATGTCAGCCGCACCGATGGCCACGGCGACGGCCGAACCCGACGACGAGCCGCCCGAGATCCGGTCCGGTCGCCGGGCGTCACGCACCGCGCCGTAGGGGCTTCGAGTGCCGACGAGCCCGGTGGCGAACTGGTCCAGATTGGTCTTGCCGATCACGACCGCGCCGGCCGCCCGCAGCGCCGCCACCACCGGCGCGTCGGCATCCGGGGTGTAGGCGTAGCCCGGGCACGCCGCCGTGGTCGGCAGGCCCGCGACGTCGACGTTGTCCTTGACCGCCAGCAGCTGACCGGCCAGCGGTCCCTGCGCCTGTGCGACCTCGCGGCGCACGGTGTCCTCGTCCCGGACGGTGATGAAGGCCTCCGGTCGCTGTGCGATGGCCGCGTAGGCGGCGCTGATCCGGTCCGTCATGCGACTTCCTGTCCTGTTGTGGCGCACGGCTTCTTGCGCGCGCCGATCTCGCCACTGGCCTCCCAGCGGGCCCGCTCCTCGTTGCGGGCGGCGGTCATCCGCTGTCGTACCGCGGCGATGTCGTCGGCTTCCCTCGACAGGAAGTTGAGATAGTCCGCGATGCGGAATTCACCGTCGGTGATGTCGACCGTGCCGCGTCCGGCGGCGACGTCGGCCCGCAGATCGGTCAGTTCCTCCGACGACACCGGGTACCACGACACCTGGTCGAAGAACCGCAGCAGCCACGGCTGTTCGGGCTCGAAACCCGGTGCGGACAACGGGTATCGGTGGTTCCACACCTGCGTGGTGCGGCCCATCAACTGGTAGCCGCCCGGGCCTTCCATACCGTAGATGCACAAGTAGGCACCGCCGATCCCGACCGCGTTCTCCGGCGTCCAGGTGCGCGCCGGGTTGTACTTGGTGGTGACCACCCGGTGGCGGGGATCGACCGGGGTGGCGACGGGGGCGCCGAGGTAGACATCCCCCAGACCGAGCACGAGATAGCTTGCCGCATGGACGATGTCGAACACCTCCTGCTGCGACTCGAGGCCGTTCATCCGCCGGATGAACTCGATGTTGCTCGGGCACCACGGCGCGTCGTCGCGCACACCGTTGCGGTACCGGTCGATGGCGAGCCGGATGGTCGGGTCGTCCCAACTCAACGGCAGCCGCACCGAGCGGCTCGGCAGCACCAGTTGGTCGACGGGTCCGAGCGCGGACTCGAGGTCGAGCACGAAAGCCGTCATCGCCTGGTGGTCGGTGAGCGCGGCGTCGAACTTGACCTGCAGCGAACGGATCCCGGGCGTCAGGTCGATGATGCCGCGGGGCCGGTGCGCGTCGATCGCGGTGTGCAGCGCGTGCACCCGCGCCCGCAGCACCAGATCCAGTGTCATCGTGCCGTATTCGACCAGCAGGTTGTCATCACCGCTGCGGCGCAGGGTCATCGACGTCGTACCGTCGCCGGTGACGCCGCGGTGCAGGACACCGTCGTCGCCGTCACCGCGCGGGCTGCGCACCACCGGGGATGCCGCGCGCCGTGAGGTGCCCAGGGCCGCCAGCGGTGCCGCGGCACTGGCCCGCACCGGTACGAAGCGTACCCGGTCGCCGGGCGTGAGCTGCCCGAGCTTCCAGCGGTCCGCCGACGTCACCGTCACCGGGCAGACGAAACCGCCGAGGCTGGGTCCGTCCGGACCGAGCAGGATCGGGGTATCGCCGGTGAAGTCCAGGGCGCCAACCGAATACGGGGTGTCGTGGATGTTCGACGGGTGCAGGCCGGCCTCACCGCCGTCGGGCCGGGCCCACTGCGGCTTCGGCCCGACCAGACGCACACCCGTGCGGTCGAGGTTGTGGTCCACCAGATACGTGGCCTCGTAGAGGCTTTCGATGTCGGCGCGGGTGAAGAACTCCGGCGCGCCGTGCGGTCCTTCGGTGACCGCCAGGCGCCATTCGTGGCCGATCGACGGGATCTCCTCATCGGTCAGCCGGCGCGGTCGTCCCCCCGGGGTACCCAGATCGAGACGGTCGCCGGCCGCGAGGGCCCGCCCACCGGCGCCGAACTTCCCGAGCGTGAACGTCGAACGCGAGCCGAGGTACGCCTCGGCCTCGATACCACCGGCCACCGCGATGTAGATGCGCATGCCGACGCCCTGCACCGCGCCGATCTCGAGCACACCGCCCTCCGGGACGGCGATGGGTGCCCACTGCCGTGCCGGGACCCCGTCGAGCGTGACCGATACCGGTGCGCCGGTGACGCAGACGACCGTCGCCTCGTCGAATCCCAGTGTCGGACCGGCCATCGTGGCCTCCAGGCCGGGTGCGCCCTCGGCGTTACCGACCGCGAGGTTGGCCAGGCGCAGTGACAGGTCGTCCATCGGGCCTGACGGCGGTACGCCCACCTGCCAGTAGCCGATGCGGCCCGGCCAGTCCTGGACGGTGGTGCTCGGCCCGGGCCGCAGCACGGTAAGGGCGGATGGCGCCATTCCGGTACTCCTTCGAATGCAGAACGCGGTGCGAGAGAACGTGGATCAGGACGGGCGGGTGACGATCATCCGCACCGGTGTCGGATCGAAGCCGTTGCACGGGTTGTTGATCTGCGGGCAGTTGGACACCAGCACGAGGACGTCGGTGTCGGCGCGCAGCGCCACCCGCAGTCCCGGCGCCGACAGCCCGTCGACGATGCCGAGCGTGCCGTCGGCCTCTATCGGCACGTTCATGAAGAAGTTGAGATTCGGTGCCAGGTCACGCTTTCCGAGGCCGTAGCGGGCGCCTTCGATCAGGAAGTTCTCGACGCACGCGTGCTGATGGCGGGTGTGGTGGCCGTAGCGCAGGGTGTTGGACTCCTGCGAGCAGGCGCCGCCGACGGTGTCGTGATTGCCCACTTCGTCGGCAACAACAGTCATCAGTGCCCCACCGTCGCTGTCTCGCAACACCGTTCCGGTGCTGACGAACAGCGACTTCTGCGCCGTGATGGTGGTCTGGGCGCTGTACCGGCGGGACGTGTCGTGCGCCCCGTAGATCAGCGTGTCCACGGCCTGGTTGCCGTGCAGGTCGACGATGGTCAGTACATCGCCGGCCGCGACGACGGCCGACCAGGGACCGCGGGCCTCGACGATCTCGTCGAGGATGGTCGTGCCGGACACCAGCGCGGGGACCGAGTCGATGACGGTGCTCATGCGGGAACTCCTTCGGTGAGATGCATTGCGGTCCAGACGTCTTCGGTGTTGCGGTGCGCGCGTTCGTATTCGGGTCCGATCGTTTCGGCGCGGGCGGCCAGGTCTGCGAGGTCGGCGGGTGCCGACCAGGCCAGCACCTCCAGATCGGACGTGTCGAAGGTCGGCGATTCGTCGAGCGGGTGCGCGGTGTTGGCGATTGCCACGATCACCGGCAGGTGCACGAGCAGTTCGATCGCCGTGCCGGCTCCGGCCGAGCCCGTCGACACCAGCTGGCCCGCGTCGTCGGCGCGGACGCCGTGGAAGAACGACACGCCGGGGCCGACGTCGCGCGGGCCCAGGCCGTGTTTGAGTGCGGCGAGCACCAGCAGCTCCCGGCCGGCTGGGCTGTCCGAGTGCGCGCTGCCGGCCCCGTAGCGGGCTTCGTTCTGGGATCGGGTTGTGGTGCCGCACAGGGCATCGTGGTGGCCCGAGGTGTCGGCGACGATGGTCGCCAGCACCCGTCCCTGGTCATCGAGCAGCGGGTGCCCGGTACCGAGGTACGCCTGCCACGGCACCTTGACGGTGTCGGCGGTGTTCAGGCGCTCCCAGGGGGCGTCGGCGCGCCACAGCAGCAGGTGCGCGCACGCGCGGCCGTCGATGTCGGTGAGCCGCAACCGCGTTCCGCGGTCCAGCACCTTGCTGGTGTAGCGGCCGCCGGGCACCGTCTCGGCCCAGGTCAGGCGGTCGGCATCGACACCGGCCGGCGGTGTCGGCCACTGCGATGCCGGGACGACGGGCATGGCTGCGGTGTGGGTGCCGGCCTGCGCACGGGCGTGTGCGCGGGCGGCGGCGGTCGTCGAGGTGGTGGACGAAGAACTCACGAGAATCCTTTCGGCATTTGTGGATTGGACGGGGTCAGAGCGACCCGACGGGGCGTGGATGCGTGCGGCGGTACGGGAAGCACAGGGCGCCGAGCGCGACGATGGCGACGATGGTGAACGGCCCGGCCCACACCAGCAGCGGCATGGTGCCCGTCGGGTCGTAGATTTCCGGCCGCGGCCAGGCCAGGTTGATCACCATGGCCACGCCGTACACGACGGCGAAGATGTTGACCGGCAGACCCCAGCGGCCCAGCGAGAACAGCGGCCGGCCGCCGGCGTCGGTAACCGAAGCGTCCCAGCGCATTCCGCGCAGCCGGTGTGCCAGGAGCGGCGCCGTCACCAGCAGGTAGGCGATGTAGATCGCGATGATGCAGACGCTGGCCAGGGTCGCGAAGATCGCGGAGTTGCCGACGTTCACCAGGAGCACACCGACGCACGCGACACCGACGACGATCGCGGGCGGAATGGGCGTCCCGGTCGCCGGATTGACGCGCGACAGCAGCGACGAGAACGGCAGCCGCTGGTCGCGTGCCATGGAGAACATCAGGCGGGTGGCCGCGGTCTGAATTGCCAAGGTGCAGATGAAGATCGCGATCGCCACGTCGACGAGGAGCAGCGTGCCCCACGGCGAGGACAGCACCGCGCCCAGCACGTAGGGCAGGCCTTCGGTCGCCAGACGGCCGTCGGTCAGGCTCGGCGCCGCCATGAGTGCGCCGACGATCATCAGACCGCCACCGAGTGCCGAGACGGTGAGCGCCGACCGGATGGTGCGCGGGGCGACGCGACGCGCGTCGCGGGTCTCCTCGGCGAGTTCACCGGCCGAACCGAAGCCGACCATGACGTAGGCGGCCATCAGGCCCGAGGCGATCCAGGCCCAGCCGTAGCCGGAACCCGCTCCGCCGGTGTCGAAGACGACCTGCGGACCGCGCTGTGCGTGCGTGAAGAAGACGCCGACGACGGCGATGACGCCGATGATCTCGCAGCACACGCCGATCGTCGCGACCCGCGACATCCAGCGCACCCCGATGCAGTTGATCGTGGTGGTGATGATCAGCAGGGCGGTACCCAGCAGCACGGCGTTGGCGGCGCCGTCGGCGGACGTGAGTGCGGTATCGGTGCCGATGATCTGGAAGCCCGACCACACCGCAGGCAGCACCACCTGCAGCGCGATGGCCGCGGCGGACGCCGTGATGATCTGGGCGACGATCATGAACCAGCCGCCGAACCAGCCGACCACCTCACCGCCGAGGCGGCGGGCCCACTGGTAGATGGCCCCCGAGATCGGGTAGCGAGCCGCGAGTTCGGCGAAGCACAGGGCCACCGCGAACTGTCCGATGAACACCACCGGCCAGGTCCAGAAGAACGCCGGACCGCCGAAACTGTATCCGAGGCCGAACAATTGGAAGATCGTGGTGAGGATCGACACGAACGAGAAACCGGCCGCGAACGAGGCGAACTTGCCCAGCGAGCGGTGCAGCTGTTGGTCGTAGCCGAACTCGGCGAGATCGTCGTGATCTGCCGGCGACGTGTTGGTCAATGTCATCCGATTCCGATTCTGCGAGGCCTAATACCTGTCAACTGACAGAATTAATGGGAAGCGTGACGCAGAGGGGTCACCGACGTTTCCGACGTGGGTCGCGATGTAACAGTTGCGTTTCACGCGAGCCGACGCTGCGCGGCTGACCGCAAGTGGCACAGTAGTGGCATGAGCCGCCCCGGCCGTCCCCGTCATCGCGATGCCCTACGCCCCGGCAGTACCGCCGTCGAACAGATCCTCGATGCCGCCGGAGAACTGTTTGTGACACAGGGCTTCACGGTGACCTCGACGCGGTCGATCGCCGAGGCCGTCGGCATCCGCCAGGCCTCGCTGTATCACCACTTCCCCAACAAAGAGGCCATCCTCGAGGCGCTGCTCGACGCGACGGTGGTGCCGTCGCTGGAGTTCGCGCGGCGCGTGACGCGCTCGGTGGACGATCCGAAGGCGGCCCTGTGGGCGGTGACGGCCGGTGACGCGGCCAACCTGCTGTCAGTGCCGTGGAACCTGGGCCGGCTCTATCTGCTGCCGGAGGTCGACGGCATCGAGGGCTTCCACCGCCGGCGCCGCGAGTTGCACGCCGTCTACCGCGAACTGGCGGTCGACGCCGTGGGCGGCCGCGACGAGTTCCGCTGCGGCCTGCCGGTGCGCCTGACCGAGACGGTCATCGCACAGCGCGTCGACGATCCGGACATCACCGGTGACGAGGTGGCCGAAGCCATCGCCGATGCCGCCCTACGGGTGCTCGAGGTCGACGTCGACGACGCCCTGCGGGCCGAGGGACGCGCGCTGGTGAAGCAGCACCTGGCCGAGCCGGATTAGGCCTCGGGCGCGAGCAGCTGGTCGGCGTCGAAGCAGCTGTGGTCGCCGGTGTGGCAGGCCCCACCGACCTGGTCGACCTCGAGCAGCACGGCATCGCCGTCACAGTCCAGCCGCACCGAGTGCACGTACTGCGTGTGGCCCGACGTCAGACCCTTGACCCACTGCTCACCACGCGAGCGGGAAAAGTACGTCGCCTCACGGGTTTCCAGGGTGCGGGCCAGCGCGTCGTCGTCCATCCAGGCGACCATCAGCACGTCGCCGGTGCCGCGCTGCTGCACCACGGCGGTGAACAGCCCGGCCTCGTTGCGCTTGATGCGGGCGGCGATATTCGAATCGAGACTCATCAGTGCCCTCTGCTCTTCGCGCAAGCGCTCATCGCACCGTGATCCCTTCGGCCGCCATCGCTTCCTTCACCTGACCGATGGTCAGCTCGCGGAAGTGGAACACGCTGGCCGCCAGCACCGCATCGGCACCCGCCTGCACCGCGGGCGCGAAGTCGCCGACGGCGCCGGCTCCCCCGCTGGCGATCACCGGCACGCTCACCGCGGCGCGCACCGCCCGCAGCATCGCCAGGTCGAACCCGGCCTTGGTGCCGTCGGCGTCCATGGAGTTCAGCAGGATCTCCCCGACGCCGAGTTCGGCTCCGCGCGTGGCCCATTCGACGGCGTCGATGCCGGTACCGCGGCGGCCGCCGTGGGTCGTCACCTCCCAGCCGGACGGGGTGGGCTCGGAGCCTTCCGGCACGGTGCGGGCATCCACCGACAGCACGATGCACTGCGAACCGAACTGGCGCGACAGCTCCGACAGCAGCTCGGGCCGGGCGATGGCGGCGGTGTTGACCGAGACCTTGTCGGCACCGGCGCGCAGCAGCGTGTCGACGTCCTCGACCGAACGCACGCCGCCACCCACGGTCAGCGGGATGAACACTTGCTCGGCGGTGCGGCGCACCACCTCGAGCATGGTCGAGCGGCCCGACGACGACGCGGTGACGTCCAGGAACGTCAGCTCGTCGGCACCCTCTGCGTCATACGCGGCCGCCAGCTCGACGGGATCACCGGCGTCCCGCAGGTTCTCGAAGTTGACGCCCTTGACCACCCGGCCGCCGTCGACGTCCAGGCACGGGATGACGCGTGTTGCGAGACTCACAGGTAATCCTCCGGAATGCCAACGGATTTCACGATCTCCAGCATCCTCTCGTGCACACCGGGCGCGGCGGCCAACGCAGATTTCGAATCGGCCGTCCACGGCTCGCCGGCCAGGTCGGTGACGATACCGCCGGCGGCCCGGACCAGGGCCACACCCGCGGCGTGGTCCCAGATGTGGTGACCGAAGCTGATCGCACCGCCGAGGATGCCGGCGCCGACGTAGGCCAGGTCGAGGCCCGTGGCCCCGTGCATGCGCACCCGCGAGCATTCCCGCGTCAGGCCCGACAGGACCGCATTGCGCCACCGGCCCGGGAACCGGCCCTTCGAATCGATGTTGAAGGTCTGGATGCCGATGATCGATTCGGCCAGTGTGGTCGGGGCCAGCGGCGGCAATACCGTGTCACCGTCGCGGACGGGACCGTCCACGGTCGCGACGTAGCGCTGGCCCATGAACGGCAGCCAGGTCAGCCCGGCGACCGGAGTGCCCCGCCACAGCAGGCCGAGCAGGATCGCCGCCATGGGCGAACCGGCCGCGTAGTTGAACGTGCCGTCGATCGGGTCGAGCACCCACACCAGTTCGGAATCGATGGGCTCGCCACCGTATTCCTCACCGTGCACACCGATTCCGGTCGCCGACGTCAGCGCCGCGACGACCTGGCGCTCGATGGCGAGGTCGATCTCGGTGGCGAAGTCGTTGCCCTTCTTGCGAACTGCCGCGTCGGCCTGGTGGCCGGCGATGAACGGGGCGACGGCATCGTCGAGAACGCTGGTCGCGGTCGCGACCAGCTCTGCCAACCTCGCCGGTTCGATCACTTAACCGCAGCCAGCGCCTCAGGCAGCGTGAACCGCTCTGCGTACAAAGCCTTTCCGACGATGGCACCTTCGACGCCCTGGCCGGTCAGCGTGGCGATGGCACGCAGGTCGTCCAGGCTCGACACGCCGCCCGACGCGATGATCGGCGCCTTGGTGCGGCCGGCCACGGTGCTCAGCAGATCCAGGTTCGGGCCCGTCAGCGTGCCGTCCTTGGTGACGTCGGTGACGACGTAGCGCGAACACCCTTCACTATCAAGGCGTTCCAGCACCTCCCACAGGTCGCCGCCGTCGGTCTCCCAGCCGCGGCCCCGCAGCCGCCAGCTGCCGTTCTCGAACTGCACGTCCAGACCGACCGCCACGCGGTCGCCGTACTCGCCGATGGCGCGCTTGCACCACTCCGGGCTCTCCAGCGCGGCGGTACCGATGTTCACGCGGGCACAGCCGGTGTCCATGGCCGCCTTGAGCGAGGCGTCATCGCGAATGCCGCCCGAAAGCTCCACCGCGACATCGAGTTTGCCGACCACCTCGGCCAGCAGTTCCCGGTTGCTACCGCGGCCGAAAGCGGCGTCCAGGTCCACCAGGTGCACCCACTCGGCACCGTCGCGCTGCCAGGTCTGCGCAGCCTCGAGCGCCGAACCGTAATCGGTCTCGCTGCCGGCCTTGCCCTGCACCAGCCGCACTGCCTTGCCGTCGACCACATCAACGGCCGGCAACAAAATCAAACTCATAGCCCCTCAACCCAATTCGCCAACAGCGTCGCACCTGCGTCGCCGCTCTTCTCCGGATGAAACTGTGTCGCCGACAGCGCGCCGTCTTCGACGGCGGCGATGAACGGCACGTGATGCGTGGCCCAGGTGACCTTCGCGTCGGCATGGCCACCCCACTGCTGGGCGGCGTAGGAATGCACGAAGTAGAACCGGGTGTCCGCGTCGAGCCCCTTGAACAGGGTGCTGCCGGCCGCGGCATCGACGGTGTTCCAGCCCATGTGCGGAATCACCGGCGCGTCGAGCCGGGTGACCTCGCCGGGCCACTGGCCGCAGCCCTCGGTCTGAACGCCGAATTCCACGCCCTTCGAGAACAGAATCTGCATGCCGACGCACACACCCAGCACCGGGTGACCCGCAGCCAGCCGGTCGGCGATGATCTTCTCCCCGCCGATCGACCGCAGACCCGTCATGCAGGCCTCGTAGGCGCCGACGCCGGGCACCACCAGACCGTCGGCGGCAGCCGCGGCAGCGGCGTCCGAGGTGACCTCGACGTCAGCGCCCACCCGCTCGAGGGCGCGCTGCGCGGACCGGAGATTGCCCGAACCGTAGTCCAGAACGACGAGTTTCTTGGTCACAGAGTGCCCTTGGTCGACGGCACCCCGGCCACGCGTGGGTCGGGTTCGACGGCCTGACGCAGCGCGCGCGCCACGGCCTTGTACTGCGCCTCGGTGATGTGGTGCGGGTCGCGGCCGTACAGCGTGCGCACGTGCAGCGCGATCTTGGCGTTGAATGCCAGCGACTCGAACACGTGCCGGTTGATCACGGTGTGGTACGGCACCGACGACCCGGCGATGGTGAAGGACACCATCGACTCGGGTTCGCCGGTGTGCACGAAGTACGGACGGCCCGAAACATCAACGGCCGCATGGGCCAGGGTCTCGTCCATCGGGATGAACGCATCGCCGAAGCGGCGGATGCCCTTCTTGTCGCCCAGAGCCTGGCCGAGCGCCTGACCGAGGACGATCGCGGTGTCCTCGACGGTGTGGTGGCCCTCGATCTCGACGTCGCCCTTGGCGTGCACCGTCAGATCGAAGCTGGCGTGCGTGCCCAAGGAGGTCAGCATGTGGTCGAAGAACGGCACCCCGGTGCTGATGTCGACCTGGCCGGTGCCGTCGAGGTCGATCTCGACGACGATGCTGGATTCCTTGGTGGTGCGTTCCACGCGGGCACGGCGGGTCATGAAACTCCTTGTGGGGCTAGTTCCGATGCGGCGAGCTTGGCGCTGACTTCCAGCAGGGCGTCGTTCTCCGAGGCCAAACCGACGGTGGTGCGCAGGAATCCAGGAATCCCGACGTCGCGGATCAGCACACCGGCGTCGAGGTAGCGCTGCCAGGTCGCCGCGGCGTCGGCGAACTCACCGAACAGGATGAAGTTGGCGTCACTGGGGATCACCCGGAAACCCATGTCGGACAACGCCGCTGCCACCCGGTCCCGCTCCGCCGCCAAGGTGGCGACGCTGCTGAGCGTCTCATCGGCATGGCGGAGCGCCGCACGCGCGGCCGCCTGCGTCAGCACCGACAGGTGATACGGCAACCGCACCAGCAGCATCGCGTCGATCACGGCGGGGTCCGCCACCAGGTAACCCAGCCGCCCGCCGGCGAAGGCGAACGCCTTGCTCATGGTGCGGCTGATGATCAGCTTGGCCGGGTACTCGGCGAGCAGCGCCACACCGCTTGGCTGCGACGAGAACTCGCCGTACGCCTCGTCCAGGATCAAGACGCCCGGGGTGACGTCGAGCAGGCGGCGCAGGTCGTCGAGCGGAACGCTCTGCCCGGTCGGGTTGTTGGGGCTGGTCACGAAGACGACGTCGGGCTGCTGCGCCTCGATCGCGGCCACGGCCACGTCGACGTCGAGACCGAAATCGGTCGCCCGGGTCGCCGACAGCCACTCGGTCTGAGTGCCGTCCGAGATGATCGGGTGCATCGAGTACGACGGCACGAACCCGAGCGCGCTGCGGCCCGGCCCGCCGAACGCCTGCAGCAGCTGCTGCAGGATTTCGTTGGAACCGTTTGCCGCCCAGAGGTTTTCCGCCGTCAGCGCGACACCCGTCTGCGCCTGCATGTACGCGGCCAGATCGGTACGCAGCGCCGTGGCGTCGCGGTCCGGGTACCGGTGCAACTCGGTGGCAGCCACGGCGACCGATGCGGCGACGTCGTCGACCAGTGCCTGCGTCGGCGGGTGCGGGTTCTCGTTGGTGTTGAGCCGCACCGGAACGACGAGTTGCGGTGCGCCGTAGGGCGATTTGCCGCGCAGGTTCTCCCGCAGCGGCAGGTCGGCCAAGGAAATCTTCTTGCCCATCAGAGCCTTCTGTTCTTCGCGCAAGCGCCCATCAGCGTTCGAACCTCCGGCGTACGGCCTCACCGTGCGCCGGCAGGTTCTCGGCATTGGCCAACGTGATCACGTGACCCGCAACATCTTTCAGGGCCGCCTCGGTGTAGTCGACGACGTGGATGCCACGCAGGAACGTCTGCACCGACAGGCCACTGGAGTGCCGCGCGCAGCCGGCGGTGGGCAGCACGTGGTTGGACCCGGCGCAGTAGTCGCCGAGGCTCACCGGCGACCAGGCGCCGACGAAAATGGCACCCGCCGAACGGATTCGGCCCGCAACCTCCGCGGCGTCGACGGTCTGGATCTCCAGGTGCTCGGCGGCGTAGGCGTTCACCACCCGCACGCCGGCGTCGAGGTCGTCGACAAGCACGATGGCCGACTGCTTGCCGTTCAGGGCGACCGTCACGCGCTCGCGGTGCAGCGTCGTGGCGACCTGCGCGGCCACCTCGACATCGGTGGCGTCGGCCAGCTTCTCACTGGTGGTGACCAGCACGCTGGCGGCCATCTCGTCGTGCTCGGCCTGGCTGATCAGATCGGCGGCGATGTGCACCGGGTCGGCCGAGTTGTCGGCCAGGATGGCGATCTCCGTCGGGCCGGCCTCGGCGTCGATGCCCACCTGGGAGCGGCAGATGCGCTTGGCGGCCGTGACGAAGATGTTGCCCGGCCCGGTGATCATGTCGACCGGCGCGAGTTCTTCGCCGGTCGTGTCCACGCCGCCGTACGCCAGCAGCGCGATGCCCTGGGCACCGCCGACGGCCCACACCTCGTCGACCCCGAGCAGGGCCGCCGCGGCGAGGATGGTCGGGTGCGGCAGTCCGCCGTGGTCCTTCTGCGGTGGGCTGGCGATCACCAGGGAGTCGACGCCGGCGGTCTGGGCCGGGACGACGTTCATCACGACACTCGACGGGTAGACGGCGTTGCCGCCCGGTACGTAAAGCCCCACACGCTCGACGGGGACCCACCGCTCGGTGACGGTCGCGCCCGGGGCCAGCGTCGTGGTGGTGTCGGTGCGGCGCTGGTCGGCGTGCACGGCGCGGGTCCGCTCGATCGCGACCTCGAGGGCCACCCGCACGTCGGCGGGCAGGCGGGTCAGCGCGGCGTCCAGCTCCGCCTTGGGGACGCGCACGGCCGCCGGCCGCACCCCATCGAACGACTCTCCGTACTCCAGTGCCGCCACCGCGCCGCGTTCGACCACGGCGTCGACGATCGGGCGTACCTTGGGCAGCACCGCATCTACGTCGACACCGCCTCGAGGCAGCACGGAACGCAACTCTGCGGCGGTCAGCACACGGTTACGCAGGTCGATACGGGACATCTGTATCTCGGCCATCGATTCAATTGTCCCTGATCAGTCCAGTTCATAAAAATCCGCCACCACGTGGCGGCCTAGGCGACTGTCGAGCTCTCCAGCGCGCTCTTGATGATCGGCGCCGCCTGTTCCATCGAGGCCCGCAACGGGCCCGCGGCTTCGTCGGGCAGGACGTCACGCGACCAGAGGAATCGGCAGCGCGCCGGACCGACGGCCGTAACCCGCATCACCGCGTTGTCGTGCACCGGGCGCGCGGTATCACCGATCAACGAGTAGGCGACTCGACAATCGGCGTCATCGCGACTGACCAGGCGTTCTCGGCCGACGAAACCATCGGCAGGACCGTCACGCACGTGCACGCCGGACTATTGTCCGAGAGCAAGCCGAATCGAATACGGAGGCGTCAATGTCAAGCCGTCAGGACCACCCCAACAACGCCGCCGGCGTGCCGATGATCTTCCCGGTGTGGTTGGAGAACTTCCAGATCAAGTACATCAACCCGGCGTTGCGCCCGTTGTCCAAGAAGCTGCCGGGGTTCTCGGTCATCAAGCACCGCGGCCGCAAGTCCGGCAAGGAGTTCGAGACCATCGTCACCTCGTACCGCAAGGGCGATGTGCTGGCGATCGGGCTGGCTCACGGCAAGACCAATTGGGTCAAGAACGTGCTCGCCGCGGGCGAGGCCGACATCCACGTCGCGCGCCGGGATCTGCACCTGGTGAATCCGCGCATCCTGCCCGCGGGTACCAGTGACCCTTCGCTGCCGCGGATCGCACAGATCGTGGCCAAGCGCAGCGGCGTGTTCGTCGCCGACATCGCCCACTGACAAACCGGGGGCCACGCTGAGTGTCAGCGTGGCCCCCGGTCCGTCAACGGCTACTTGCAGATGTCGTTGATCTGCTTGCTGTCGGCGCCGGCGTCGTCCAGGCGCACCTTCTGCTGCGGATCGTCGGTCTGAGAACCGGCCGTCGCCGCGGCCCCGATGTCCAGCAGGGTGTTCGCGTACTTGCGCGCCGCTGTCGCGAGATCGGCCGGGGCGGCCGGGTCGATCCGGTTCAACAGATACTGGCCACCGGTGATCAGCGCCAGACGCGCATTGGCCGCCACGGCCAGGGCACCGGTCGTGTCGTCCGGCCCGCCGGGGACCGCCAGGTTGGTGTTGATCGCGATGCCCTTGCTGACGGTCTTCATGGCGTCACAGAGCGCGATCTTGGCCGTGTCCTGCTCGGCCTCGGTGTACTTCTTGTCTTGGTTCTTCACCGCGTACAGCGCGTAGCCACCGATGCCGGCGGCGATCAGGCCGATGACCACGGCCGCAATCGCGATGATCTGCGTGACGGACATCGAACCCGACGCCTGGTCGGTGTCTTTTGCGGCTTTGCTCAGCGTGGTGGTCTTGTCTTCGGTCTTCTCGTCTTCCGCCATGCTCGTGATAGTAGCGGCCGAGTTACGTATCGAGGCCGACGTCGAGCACCCGTACCGAATGCGTCAGCGCGCCGATGGCGAGGAAGTCGACCCCGGTCGAGGCGTAGGCCGCGGCCGAATCGAGGCTGAGACCACCCGACGATTCCAGCTTGGTGCCGGGCGCGCGGGCGTCGCGGCGCTGCACCGCGATCTGCGTCTGCCAGACCGGGAAGTTGTCCAGCAACACCAATTCGACGTTCTCACCGAGGATTTCGTCGAGCTGCTCGAGCGAATCCACCTCGACCTCGCACGGCAGATCCGGCGCCACCGCACGGACCGCCTGCAGGGCCGCCAGCACCGATCCGGCGGCTGCGACGTGGTTGTCCTTGATGAGTGCGGCATCGCCCAACCCCAGCCGGTGGTTGACACCGCCGCCGACGCGCACCGCGTACTTCTGCAACAACCGCAGTCCGGGCAACGTCTTTCGGGTGTCACGGATAGCGGTGTCGGTCCCGGCCACCTCCTGCACCCAGCGGGCCGTCTCGGTGGCGATGCCCGACAGATGGCAGACGAGGTTCAGCATCGTGCGTTCGGCGGTCAGGAGGGCCCGTGTCGGGGCCTCGACGGTCAGCACCGCATCGCCGGGCTTGACCTCGACGCCGTCCTCGGCGCGGTCGAGGATCCGGTAGGCGCCCTCGCCGATCACCTTGTCCAGCACCAGAACCGCGATGTCCAGGCCCGCGATGACGCCCGGCTGCCGCGACACCATCGACGCGACCGTGGTGGCGTCGGCGGACACCGTCGCCACCGAGGTGACGTCCGGCCCATAGCGCAGATCCTCGTCGAGCGCGCGATCGATGATCGCGTGCGCGTCGGCCAATTCCGCTGCGTTCAATGCCATCAGTTGCACACTCCTATCGGCAGGGCGGCCACCGCACGCCCGGCGGCATCCAGCCGCACATCGATCGATACCCCGAAGGCCGGATCGCGATCCGGTCGGTCACTGCGGTGGTGGCAGCCACGGGATTCCGCGCGCACGGCCGCAGCGGCAGCAACCGCCGAGGCCGTCACGGTCAAGGCCGCATCCTCGACGGCGGCACGGTCCGACATGGCCGTGCCGCGGGCGCCGGCGAGCAACTCGCCCAGCCGGCCCAGCCCGGCGGCGTCGCGCACCACCGAGGCGTAGCTCGTCATGTCACGTTGCAGCACATCGCGATTCAGCGCGGGCCGCTTGCCCAGATCCGGCTCCGGTACCCGGTTTCCGCCGGCGTCGCGGGCCTGCTCCGCCGCCGCACGACCGGCCCGGCCACCGACCACCAATCCCTCCAGCAGGCTGTTGGAGGCCAGGCGGTTGGCGCCGTGCATACCGGTGCGTCCGACCTCGCCGGCGGCGTACAGACCCGCCATCTCGGTGCGGCCGAACACGTCGGTGACCACACCCCCGCAGCTGTAATGGGCGCCCGGCACCACCGGAATCGGTTGGCGCGCAGGGTCGATGCCGGCCGCCAGGCACGCGGCCGTGACCGTCGGGAACCGGGCGGCGACGTCGGGGACGCCGCGCGCATCGAGGTAGACGTAGTCGTCGCCGGTGGCCGCGAGGCGGGCATCGATCGCGGCGGCCACGACGTCGCGCGGAGCCAGGTCCCCCATCGGGTGCACACCGTCGGTCACCGAGTCGCCGCGGAGGTCACGCAGGACGGCCCCTTCGCCGCGCAAGGCTTCGGTGATCAGCGGGCACCGGCCGCCGGCCGCGCCGGTGTACAGCATCGTCGGGTGAAACTGGATGAATTCGATGTCACGGACCGGTAATCCGGCGCGCAGCGCCAGGGCGATGCCGTCGCCGGTCGAACCGTCCGGATTCGTCGTCGCGGTGTACAGCTGCCCCAGGCCACCGGTCGCCAGGATCACCGACGGCGCCGTCAGCACACCCGGTCCTTCAGGACTCAGCACCAGCAGACCGCTGACCGCACCGTCGTGGTGCAGGACCTGCAGCGCAACATGATTGGGTCGGATGTCGAGCGTCTGGGTCGCGGCGGCCAGTGCGCGCTGCACCTCGGCACCGGTGGCATCGCCACCGGCATGGATGATGCGGCGGCGGCTGTGCCCACCCTCGCGGGTCAGGGACCAATCCCCCGGCCCGGCTTCGTCGAAAGCCGCACCGGCGCCGACCAATTCACGCACGGCGGCATAGCCGTCGGCGACGATCGAGGTGACCGCGTCGACATCGCACAAGCCGGCCCCGGCCGCGACGGTGTCGGCGACGTGCGCCTGCACCGAATCATCGGTGTCGGGGATGACGACCGCGATGCCGCCCTGGGCATAAGCGGTCGCCGTCTCGCCGGACTTGCCGACGACCACGACGCGGCTGCCGGCCAGCTGGGCGGCACGCGCCGCCGCGAGGCCGGCGACCCCTGTGCCGACGACGATGACGTCGGCCCGCTGGCGCCAGTAGCCGCGGCCGCCGCAAGCAGCCGTCCGACGGCCCGCGTGGGCGCTCACGCTATTCCCCGCCGCCGGGCTGCCCGATCCCGATCATGCGCTGCACGCTCAACCGAGCTGCGGCTGCGACATCTTCGTCGACGTGAACTTCGTCGGCACCGTCCCGCAGGCAGCGCAGCAGCGCGGCCGGCGTGATCATCTTCATGTATGGGCAGGAGGCCCGATCGTTGACGGCGAGAAACTCGGTTTCCGGTGCGGCACGGCGCAACTGGTGCAGCATGCCGATTTCGGTGGCGACCAGGACCTGCTTGGCGTGGGTCTCGCGGGCGGCGTCGAGCATGCCGCCGGTCGACAGGATTTTGACCCGGTCGTCGGGCACCGCGCCCTCGCCGGCCAGGTACAGAGCCGAGGTGGCGCAACCGCATTCGGGGTGCACGAAGAGTTCGGCGTCGGGGTGGGAGCGGGCCTGGTCGGCGAGCTCGTCACCGTTGATGCCGGCGTGCACGTGGCATTCGCCGGCCCAGATGTGCAGGTTGTCCCGACCCGTCATGCGGCGCACGTGGGCACCGAGGAACTGGTCCGGGCAGAACAGCACGGTCTTGTCCGCGGGAATCGAGGCGACGACCTCGACCGCGTTGGACGACGTGCAGCAAATGTCGGTGAGGGCTTTGACGGCCGCGGTGGTGTTCACGTAGGACACCACGACCGCGTCCGGGTAGTCGGCCTTCCAGGCCCGCAGGTCGTCGGCGGTGATCGAATCGGCCAGCGAGCAGCCCGCCCGCTGGTCCGGGATCAGCACCGTCTTGGCCGGCGACAGGATTTTGGCGGTCTCGGCCATGAAGTGCACACCGCAGAACACGATGGTGTCCTCAGCGGCGTCCGCAGCGATCCGCGACAGCGCCAGCGAGTCGCCCACATGGTCGGCGATGTCCTGAATCTCGGGCAGCTGGTAGTTGTGCGCGAGGATTGTGGCGTTGCGTTCCTTGGCAAGGCGACGCACTTCGTCTGCCCACTGCCCGTCGGCGACCACGTCGCCGAAACCTTCGAACTCCGCCGCACGGTCCAGAACCGTCATGGCCGTCTCCTTTGAACCTGGCCAGGTTTTCGACTTATGATCGAAAACATGCCACATACTAGCACTGCACACGAAATGTTCACCTTCGTGTACCGCGCGCGAGGGCACCGGGCCTGACCGCAGCCCTCGCGAAGCGGCTACGCAGCGGGTGGTCGACCGCTATGACTGCGCGCCCGACCAGCAAAGACGACCGAGAGCGTCCGGGCTCAACGTCTCGTACCGCCCGCCAAGGTGGTGCCGGCTCGGAGCAGGAGATACGTCAGCCCTATCGCCGCGCCGACGACAATGACGAGATGAGCGCCAATCGGGCCGGTGGAAATCGAGCCCGCCGGACTGACCATGAGGAACGACGACGCGACGCCGACGGCAACCGCCGTCGCTATCACGAGAATGCGGCCGCCGGCGCCCGCCAATAGCGGGCGCGCCGATTCCAGGGTCCGCGAGCCAAATCTGCCAATTCGTGAACTGCCGACCCGTCCGGCAAGCACACCCCACGAAACAAAGGCGCCGTATGCCACAACGGCATTGCTGAAATCGATGTTCATGATCAGCAACACGACCAGATGAAATATGGTCGCGACAGCCAGCGTGATCCGGAACGCGCGCCACCAAAGTAACGCAATGAGGAAGGACAACTCGAAAACGACGGTGAGCCAGTCGACGGCCTCCCACGCGACCGGCACATCATGTTCAGCTATCCACCGGGCCAGCCAGTGCGTCCGCCCTTGTGTCACGAAGCCGAGTACGAAGTATCCGCGCGAGGCTTGGCTTGAGAATGACAGCCAGCCGGTGAGGACCTTGGTCAGCGCCGCGGCGAAAAATCCCCAGCCGATCAGCAGAGCCAACAATCGCAAGGGCCACTGTGGCTGAACAGAGGTTTCATTTCTGCGCCGAAGGGCGTCGAGGGAATAGCGGTTCCCCCAGTTGGCGAAGGCCAATACCAGCGGCGGCAATGTCAACAAGATCGTGTGGTCGATCTTGCCCAGACAGAACGTCACACCATAGGTGGCGGAGAGTATGAGCCAAGCAGCCAGCGACACATACTTCGTCCATATGCCCAGACCGAGCATGACGAGAATGACTGACCGAAGAACTTCCATCCCGCTGAGTACCGGCATTGAAGGGAATCCCGATAGGAGTTGAAGTGGCCCGGGCGGCGGATGAAACATGAAATCGGGATACTCGGCCAGCCACGTGATGTCGGGCGCGACCAGTAGGACGCTGACCGCATAAACGATGCGGGATATGCCCAAATCCTCAGGGGTGAACGGTCCATCTTCGACCCAGCGGTCGAATTTATCGATGACCCTCACGTCGCATTTCCGAAATCGATGCTGACGGTACGCAGCGGCGCGTATTCGACTCTGGACGGCTCGGCCGCCTCATATATCGCCGTCCGCCACACGATGTCCAAGCCGACAACTTCTCGGCCAGGAAACCGCGCCGTGATCTTTGATCGCAGCCAGGCGATTGCTTCGGGATCAGACCCGAAAGTGTCGTTGTCATATGCGGTCGAAAATGCGATCAATGGCACCGACGGGCCCGGGGGCAGGATGGTCTCTATCGGCGCAGACTCCGCATGCCCGTCCGCGAAACGAACGACAAGCCCGGGCTCTTTCGCCTTGGGCACACCAGTTTCCAATAAGCAGCCGGGACAGTTCGCCGGGAATCCGGGAAGGATGAGAGCCGGGTAGGGTTCCCCGCGCGCAATACCGAGAAAGACGTACTGCAGCAGGGCAATCCACAAAAAAGTGACCGCAAAGATCATCCGCACGGTGCGCTTGTCGGCCGAGCCGCAGGATCGCGTCACCGAAGATGTCCTACCCGCCCGAGGTGCAAGAAGAACTCGCGCTGAGCCACTTCTCCCCCTTTCACATCCCAGGTGCCAAATCCCCCGAACCAGCAACCTTTGAACGCACTCAGGACGTTACCAAGCACATGCCTGCCCGAGGGCGAAGTTGACGGCCCAAATGGACTCGTACGGCTTCGTGACCTGCCGTGGCGCCGACTACACGGCGGGGTCGGGCGGCTCGACTTCGGCCTGCCATCGGCCCGCGTCGGCGCGATCTGGCGAAGACGGATCAGCTGCCGATGGGGCCTCAGAGCGCCCCTGGCAGTTCAGCCACGTCTGTTGCGTCTGGACGGCGATGGCGTCGTTCGCAGTCCCGGTGCCGTCCCATAGCCCCCGACCGGCAACCGTCACGATGGGCCAGAAGTACGCCGCGACATCGCGCACCTGCCGGATCGGGATCCGCGTGGACACGGCGGCGTAGTGCAACCAGTAGTCGTCCGCCCGGGGGCACACGTGGGCGAACGCTTCGCCCTGATCCCGCAGTGCCCCAAGCAGTTCCGGAGGGTAGGCGACACCGGATACGCCGGTCGCGAACACCGTCTCGGAGGCTTCGGTCGTGGTGCACATCGGCCAGGTTCGGTACGGACCGTCGCTGCGGATGCGCGCACGGAAAGCGGTGACCTCCCCGGGTCGATGTGCGGTGAGCAGCTCCGCGAGCCAGGTGGGCGGGTAGTAGACGTCGTCGTCCGCCGTGACGAGGGTGCGGTCGGGTTCATCCGGCAATATCTCGTTGGTGTACGGGAAGTACTTCTTGTGCGGTCCGTAGTCGCGGCAATGACGAATTTCCAATCCGCGGGCCTGCAGTCGTTTCAATGTTGCCGGCGGATCGAGGTACGCGTCACGGTCATCGAGCCACAGGATCAATCGGCGAGGCTTGACGGCGCCGGCACCGATTGTCTCGATCGTTTGCCACACCGTAGAAATCCGCTTGCCGTAGCTCGTCAGCGACACGTTGGCGGTACCGGTGCCGACGACAGACTCAGCGGACCTGTGGTTTCGCACGAGCAGACGCGCGCCCAGTGTGCCCAGCTCCGCGAAGGTGCATACCCACCCGAGCGAATCCGTTGGGTGAATGCCGATATTGCGCATGGCCCCACCGGCCTTCCCCCGCGTGGCGAACACGAAGCTTTGCTGCAATCGCACGTGAGTCTAATGGCTGAGGCGAGATTCTTCTTTTCGAAGAGCACTTGCTGACGGAGTGACGGATTTGCCGGCCGATTGTCGAATTCGGCCGGCCACACCACCTCCGCCGGCCGCTTTTGATCTCCGATGTTTTCGACTTAAAATCGAAAACGTGACGGACGTGGGGACTGCGCATGAAGTGCTCGCCGTCGTCTTCCAGGTGCGCCACCTCGACAGCAAGACACCGCAGCTCAGCGTGCTGCTCTGGGAGCGCGCCATGGAGCCGCAACGCGGCGCGTGGTCCCTGCCCGGCGGTCAGCTGCGGCACGACGAAGACATGGTCAGTTCCGTCCGGCGTCAGCTCGCCGAGAAGGTCGACCTGCGCGAACTGACCCACCTCGAGCAGCTCGCGGTCTTCTCCGAGCCCAAGCGCGTGCCCGGCCCGCGCACCATCGCCTCGACCTTCCTGGGCCTGGTGCCCTCCCCCGCAACACCCGAACTGCCGGGCGACACACGCTGGCATCCGGTGTCGGCACTGCCACCCATGGCCTTCGACCACGGCCCGATGATCACGCACGCGCACGCCCGACTGGTCGCCAAGATGTCCTACACCAACATCGGATTCGCCTTGGCACCAAAGGAATTCACCCTCACCACGTTGCGGGACATCTACGCCGCCACTTTGGGCCACCCGGTGGATCCGACCAATCTGCAGCGCGTGCTGGCCCGGCGCGGCGTCATCACCCCGACCGGCACGACGGCCCGCTCCGGACGCAGCGGCGGCCGCCCCGCCGCGCTGTACCGCTTCACCGACTCCACATACCGCGTCACAGACGAGTTCGCCGCGTTGCGTCCACCTAGTTAGTTGCTCTACGCATCGTGACGTAGGTCACTTTCAGGCCACATTTCGCGAGCCGGAATTGGTTTTTAAGGGTTCCTTAAGACATGATTTCCCGATGACCATGGGCAATGCAGCCAGGGCGTTCGACGCCGAGTGGATCGGCCAGCCGTACCACGAGGAACTCCAGCCCGGCACCCGCCCACTGCGGCCCAGCGAGGACTCGTTCTACGTGCCGCCCGTCGGCTTCGAACTCACCGCGCCCGGCACCGTCCTGCGGTCCCGTGACGTCGAGCTCGGCTTCATGGGCGTCATCCCCCAGGGCGTCACCGCCACCCAGCTGCTGTACCGCAGTACCGATCTCAACGGCAGCGCGCAGGCCGCGGTGACCACCGTCCTGCTGCCCGTCGGCCACAACGCCGACACGCGCTGCCCCATCGTGTCGTATCAGTGCGCCATCGACGCGGTCTCCGACGCCTGCTTCCCGTCCTACGCCCTGCGCCGTCGCGCCCGGGCCCTGGGCTCGGTGGCACAGCTCGAATACATGCTCGTCGCCGCGGTCCTCGCGCAGGGCTGGGCCGTGTCCATCCCGGATCACGAAGGCACCGACGGCATCTGGGGCGCGCCGCACGAACCCGGGTACCACATCCTCGACGGCCTGCGCGCCGCCATCAACACCGAATCACTCGGCCTGTACGCCGACGCGCCGATCGGCCTGTGGGGCTACTCGGGCGGCGGCCTCGCCAGTGCCTGGGCCGCGGAGGAATACGCCAACTACGCGCCCGAGCTCAATGTCGTCGGCGCCGCCCTCGGCTCTCCGGTGGCCAACCTGGGCAACGTCTTCAACCAGCTGAACGGCACCTCCAAGGCGGGCCTGCCGGCCACCGTCATCGCGGCGCTCATGCACATCTACCCAGGCCTGAACCGCGTCATCCATGAGCACGCCACCGAGGCCGGTAAGGCGATGCTGCGCAACATCGAGGGCATGACCACCGCCGAGGCGGTGATCCGGCACGCCGGACTCGACTTCGACACCCTGCTGAAGTCGCCGCTGCAGGAAGTGCTCGAGACCCCAGAGGTGCAGCACGTCTTCGAGAGCATCAAGCTCGGCAAGACGGCGCCGACCCCGCCGCTGCTGATCATGCAGGCCGTGTACGACCAGATCATCGCCGTCGGGAACATCGACGAGCTGACCGACACCTACGTCATGGGCGGCTCGCACGTGACCTACCACCGCGACATCCTCAGCGAGCACATCGCGCTGCACCCGCTGGCCGCGCCGATGACGCTGAACTGGCTCGCCGAACGGTTCGACGGCAAGCCGCTGGGCCCGACCGTACGTACGTCGTGGCCGGCCCTGCTGAACCCGGCGACCTACCTCGGCCTGCTCAAGCTGGGCGTCGTCAGCACGAAGGTTCTGCTGGGACTTCCGATTGGGCGTCGGTAGCCACCGGGGCGACGGCTGCCGGTAGCCGGACCGGCGCCGGCTCCACCGGCGGCCAGGCGCCCAGATCGTCGCGCTTGGTCGCCAGCGTGCAGAACAGATAGACCAGCGCCGCAACGCCGGCCGGGAAAATCAGCGTCGTGGCGATGACCCATGGCGAGTGGCCGAAGAACACCGGCGGCGCCTCGACGAGGTAACCCACCCGATGCTCGGGCGACAACGGCGCGCCCGCGAGATCCGGTGTCCCATAACGCCAATGCGCGACGACGGCGCCCACGCCCGTGAGCGCGCCCGCGGCTGCCACATTGCCGAGCGCCAGCGCGCCGGCCAGCAGCGGCCCGCGATGCGCGCGCCATTGCCACACCAATGTCGCGGCCACGACGGCGATCACCGTCAACAGACCGACCGCCAACGCACCGCCCAGGAACACCCGGTCCGATTCGTCACCGAAGTACCCGTGGATGCGCTGACCCTTCTTGGTCAGCGCGACGACGGCGTCGACCGGCGGGGCGAGGAACGCCCACACCACGCCGCCGAGAGCGCCGGTCAGCGCCAGGCCGACGACGACCCGCAGCGCCGCGGCGCGATGCGAAAGCGTTGGCGCCGAGGCTGTTTCAGCGGGCTGACTCACCGTTGAGTTTCCAGGTCCTTCGAGTCCACCACCCCGTGCCGGGAGCACTTGGCCCACCAGCCGTCGGGGCGCACCTGCACCACCATGCGTCGGCCGCATTCGGCGCACCAGCGGGGCGCCTCCAGACCGAGCTGGGCCGTGGTCGGCATGACGGCGCCGTCGACGGCGTCCGCCGCGACACCGGTGTACACGTTGAACTTGCCGGCACTGACGGGTGCGGGCAATTCTCTGGTCATCACGTCTAGTTCTACAGGGTGGCGTTCAGAGCCTTGATCGGCATCTGCAGATCGTCCAGCAGTTCCAGGTCCGACTCGGCCGGGCGACCCAGCGTCGTCAGGTAGTTGCCGACGATGACGGCGTTGATGCCGCCCAGGATGCCCTGCTTGGCGCCCAGGTCGCCGAGGGTGATCTCGCGGCCACCGGCGAAGCGCAGCATGGTGCGCGGCATGGCCAGACGGAACGCCGCGACGGCGCGCAGCGCGTCGGCGGCCGGCAGCACCTCGAGGTCACCGAACGGGGTGCCCGGGCGCGGGTTCAGGAAGTTCAGCGGGACCTCGTGCGGGTTCAGCTCCGCGAGGTTCGCGGCGAACTCGGCACGCTGCTCCAGCGTCTCGCCCATGCCGAGGATGCCGCCGCAGCAGACCTCCATGCCGGCTTCGCGGACCATCTCCAGCGTCTTCCAGCGCTCTTCCCAGGTGTGGGTCGTGACGACGTTGGGGAAGTACGACTTCGAGGTCTCCAGGTTGTGGTTGTAGCGGTGCACACCCATGGCCTTGAGGCGGTCGACCTGCTCCTGATCGAGCATGCCCAGCGAGCAGGCGATCTGGATGTCGACCTCGTTGCGGATGGCCTCGATGCCGGCGGCCACCTGGGCCAGCAGACGCTCGTCGGGTCCACGCACCGCGGCGACGATGCAGAACTCGGTGGCACCGGTCTTGGCGGTCTGCTTCGCGGCCTCGACGAGGCTCGGGACGTCCAGCCACGCGCTGCGCACCGGGGAGGCGAACAGACCCGACTGCGAGCAGAAGTGGCAGTCCTCAGGGCAACCGCCGGTCTTGAGGCTGATGATGCCCTCGACCTCGACCTCGGGACCACACCACTTCATGCGCACCTCGTGCGCGAGTGCCAGCAGGTCCTCCAGTCGGTCGTCGGGCAGCTGCAGAACCTCGAGCACCTGCTCCTGGCTCAGGCCTTCGCCACGCTCGAGCACCTGCTCGCGGGCTACACCCAAAACATCGGTCGCGGCCTGAGTCATCGGCACTCCTTACTTCAGGCCGACTGCGGCCTACAACTTGAACGGTGTTTAGGATACAGACGTGCAACTGCACCGAAGCGACGTGGTGGCCAAGGCCGCCGAAATCCTGGACAACTACGGGATCGCCGACCTGACCATGCGCAGGCTGGCGCGTGAACTGAGCGTCAGCCCAGGCGCTCTGTACTGGCATTTCGCCGACAAGCAGGAGCTACTGGGCGCCGTCGCCGACCGCCTGCTGGCCAGCGCGGCGACCGTTCCGGCCGGCGGCGAATGGCCGGACCGCATCGTCGCTCTGTGTTCGGCGCTGCGCGACGCGCTGCTGTCCGCCACCGACGGCGCCGAGCTGGTGTCGGCCAGTTTCTCCGCCGGGCGATCGGCCGAGCTGAGCCGCATCGTGGCGGCCCTCACCGACGCGTGCGTCGAATCGGGGCTCACGGCGCACGACGCCGACCTCGCGGCCCGCACCATCGTCTACTACGTGCTGGGCTTCACCGCCGACGAACAGTCCCGCATCCAGTGGGACGCGGCCGGCGCCACGGTGGCCGACAGCGAGGCGGTGTGGTCCGAAAATGCCGGTGGCCGTTTCACTTTCGGCCTCGGTCTACTCGTCGACGGGCTCGCGGCGCACGCCATCAGCCGCCGCAGCTGAGGCCGGGACACGCGTCGAGGGCCGGCCACCGCACCGGGTGCGTCAGCCGAGCAGAATCTCCGTGCGGGTGTCGCCGTTCCACAGCCGCAGTCGGGTCGCGGTGGCGCTGATCTCGGCCGGCCGGCCGGCAATGCCGAGTGCCCTGGCGAGCCGATCCGGCGGGATACGACGCGCCAGGGTGACGTGTGGCGTCCAGTCACCCGGCTCGGTGTGCGGCATGGGGCCCGGCCGTAGATACGGCGCGGCGAGCGCGCAGACCTCGGCGTGCAGGTCGAGCAGGTCGGCGCTGGGCACCACGAGACGGGCCAGGACTCCGGCGGAGCGGCCGAACACCAGCGTGGCGCCTAAACGGGCCCGGAACGGGAACCGCCCGTCGACACCGGCCAACGCCGGCACCACCGCCTCGTCGATCTGCTGGGCAACACACAAGGTGGCATGTGGACGAGCGGCGGGCGGTTGAGCGACGATCCCCGCCGCGCGCAGGTCGTCCCAGGCGCGCCGGATCACGGCCTCGGTGTCGAGGTCGAACAGCAGCTCGACCGAGTGCACCATGTCAGCCGACCAGGCTCGAAACCCATTGCGGATCAAATGCTTTCGCGCTCACGGCAGCGAACTCCCCGGGCGACAACCGGCCCGCGCCGTCGGGCAGCACGGCACGCACCGGAGCGATGTCCGCGAGCGCACCCCGGTTGGATGCTTCCGCGAGCCCCGGCTCCTGCGGCCAACTGCCGATCACCAGACCGGCGCACGCGATGTCATGCGCAGCAAGCGATTCGACGGTCAGGCCGGTGTGGTTGAGAGTGCCCAGACCCGGTGCGACGACGACCAGGACCGCGGCCCCGAGTTCGACGGCCAGGTCGCGCAACGTCGTGCCGTCGGCGCCGAGTTGGACGAGCAGTCCCCCGGCGCCCTCGACGAGGGTCAGCTGACGGGGCCGGTCGACGTTGCGGACCAGAGCGACCAGCTCCTCGCGCGTCGGCAACTCCATACCGGCCAATTCGGCGGCCGCGACAGGGGCGAGCGGTTCGGGATAGCGCCAGCCCGGCACGAGCGACGTGACGTCCGCCAGGCGACCCACCTCGGCCAGATCGTCGTCACCGTGGCCGGCGGCCGGCGAGATGCCCGTCTGCACCGCCTTGCACACCGCGACGTCCAGACCGGCCTGGCGGGCGGCACTGGCCAGCGCCGCGGTGGCGATGGTCTTGCCGACGCCGGTATCGGTCCCGGCGACCAGCAGCAGCGTCACGACTGCACCAGCGCGAGCACCTCGCCGAGCACCCGCCCGGCCAGATCCAGTTCGGTGTCGTCGAGCGACGCGCGCGCCGTCAGGCGCAGACGCGAGGTACCGGCCGGCACCGACGGGGGCCGGAAGCAGCCGACCCGAACTCCGCGGTCCAGGCACGCCGATGCCGCGGCCAGCGCGACCTCGGGGTCACCCAGGATCACCGAGACGACGGCCGAATCAGGCGTGTGGACGGCGCCGCCGAACCGGGCCAGCGTCGCGGCGTGCGTCAGCACGGCCTGCGCCCGCCAGGGCTCGGCGATGAGGACATGCAGCGCGGCCTGCGCGGCGCCGACGGCGGCCGGCGCCAGACCGGTGTCGAAGATGAACGTGCGCGCGGCGTCGATGAGGTGCGCCCGCACGGCGGCCGGCCCGAGCACCGCGCCGCCCTGGCTGCCGAGCGACTTGGACAGCGTCGTCGTCACCACGATGTCGGGCTCGCCGGCCAGGCCGACCTCGTGCACGAGGCCACGGCCACCGGTGCCGCGCACGCCGAGGCCGTGGGCCTCGTCGACGATCAGGAGCGCGCTGTGCCGGCGACAGACCTCGTGCAGGGCGCGCAAGGGCGCGAGGGCACCGTCGGTGGAGAACACCGAATCGGTGATCACGACGGCCCGCTCCTCGGACCGGCTGACCAGAGCGGTCTCCACGGCGCCGACGTCGTTGTGCGGGGACACCACCACGCGGGCTCGGGACAGCCGACAGGCGTCGACGAGTGAGGCGTGGCTGTAGGCGTCGGAGACGACCAGTGCGCCCGGCCCCGACAGCGCCGCCACCGCAGCGATGTTGGCGGTGTAGCCGGACGAGAACACCAGCGCCGACTCGGCGCCCATGAAGTCGGCCAGCTCGGCCTCGAACTCCTCGTGCAGTTCGGTGTTGCCGGTGACCAGGCGCGATCCGCCGGAACCCGCGCCCCAGGTGTGCAGCGCCGTCACGCCGCCCGCGATGACGTCGGGATGCTGGGTCAGACCGAGGTAGTCGTTGGACGCCAGGTCCAGTTCGGTGGCCACCGCGGGCCGGACCCGCAGCGACCGACGCAGACCCGCGGCGCGGCGCTGGCGTTCGACATCGGCGAGCCAGGCCAGCGGCGAGTGATCAGTCATCGGCGCGCTCTCCTGACTCCAGTGCAATTGAACGGTGTTCAGGTTAACGCACCGGCAACGGCGACCACAGCAGAGGTGACCTGGTCGATCTCGTCGGGCGTACAGATGAAGGGCGGCATCACGTACAGCAGCTTGCCGAAGGGCCGCAGCCACACACCGTGCTCGATCGCGGTGACCGTGGCCAGCGCCATGTTCACGGGCTCGCGCATCTCGACGACGCCGATGGCGCCCAGCACGCGCACGTCGGCGACCGACGGCAGGTCGGCGGCCGGTGCCAGACCGCGCCGCAGCCCGTCCGCGATGGTCGCCACTCGTGTCTTCCAGTCCTCGCTCAACAGCAGCTCGACGGCCGCCACCGACACGGCGCACGCCAGCGCGTTGGCCATGAACGTCGGCCCGTGCATGAGCGCGCCCGGCTCGCCGGAGCTGATCACCCGCGCGATCTCGGCGGTGCACAGCGTCGCCGCCAGCGTCACATAGCCACCCGTGAGCGCCTTGCCGACGCACATGATGTCGGGGCTGACGCCGGCGTGGTCGGCGGCGAACAGCTCGCCCGTCCGCCCGAATCCGGTCGCGATCTCGTCGAAGATCAGCAGCACGTCGTGCCGGTCGCAGATGTCGCGCAGTGCCGTCAGGTACCGCGGGTCGTGGAACCGCATGCCGCCGGCGCCCTGGACAACGGGCTCGACGATGACGGCAGCGAGCTCGTCCACATGCGCGGCCAGCTGGGCCTCGAATGCCTCGACATAGGCCGGGTCGAATTCCGCGGGCACGCGCGGCGCGAAGATCTGGGGCATCAGCACATCGGTCCAGATCGAGTGCATGCCGCCGTCGGGGTCGCAGACGCTCATCGGGGTGAAGGTGTCGCCGTGGTAGCCGCCGCGCCACGTCATCAGCTTGTGCCGGCCGGGACGGCCGAGGCTGCGCTGGTACTGCAGCGCCATTTTCGCGGCGACCTCGACGGAGACGGAACCGGAGTCGGAGAAGAACACGGTGTCCAGTCCGGCCGGGGTGATCTCGACGAGCAGCTGCGCCAGCCGCGCCGCGGGCTCATGCGTGAGGCCGCCGAACATGACGTGGTTCATCCTGCTCAGTTGCCGGGTGATCGCGGCGTCGAGCACCGGATGCCCGTGCCCGTGCACCGCCGTCCACCACGAGCTCATCGCGTCGATGACCTGCACCGGCCGGCCCTCGTGGATGAGGGTCAGCATGATGCCGTGCGCCTCGGTGGCAACCACCGCCGGCAAAGCCTCGGCGCCGATGGTGCTGTACGGATGCCAGATGTGGGCGGTGTCGATCGCCGAGATTTCGGCAGGGTTCAGCGCTGGCACGAGGACCGAGCCTAATCGCCCGCCGAGCACGTCGAAACGGGCGTGCTCAGCACGCGGGCGACTCGCCGTTACATGAACGTGGCCTGGATCTTGGGTAGATTGACATTCGACCATGACGACTCTTGCAGCACCGCGGCCGGCGTCGCAGCCCGGGTCGGGCAACGCCGAGCGCGTCTCCGACAGCGGTGCGGACGCCGCGGCGGGCAATGCGCCGAGCGCGTTCTACCGCCACGACCTGGACGGCCTGCGCGGCATCGCCATCGCGATGGTCGCGGCCTTTCACGTGTGGTTCGGCCGCGTCTCCGGCGGCGTCGACGTCTTCCTCGCGCTGTCCGGCTTCTTCTTCGGCGGCAAACTCCTGCGGATCGCGCTGACGCCGAACGCGCCGCTGTCCCCCGGTCCGCAACTGCGCCGCCTGGTCCGTCGCCTGCTGCCGGCGCTGATCGTCGTGCTCGCCGCGGGCGCCGTGCTGACCATCGTGATCCAGCCTCAGACCCGCTGGGAGACGTTCGCCGACCAGAGCCTGGCCAGCCTCGGCTACTACCAGAACTGGGAACTCGCCGAGACCGCGTCGAACTACCTGCGGGCCGGCGAATCCGTCAGCCCCCTGCAGCACCTCTGGTCGATGTCGGTGCAGGGCCAGTTCTATGTCGCGTTCCTGGCGCTGATCTTCGGCTTCGCGTACCTGTTGCGGCGCCGGCTCGGCGACCGGCTCCGGCCGGCCTTCATCGCGCTGCTCAGCGTCCTGACCGTCGCGTCGTTCGTCTACGCGATCTTCGCGCACCAGGCCGACCAGGTGAGCGCCTACTACGACAGCTTCGCCCGCGCCTGGGAGCTGCTGCTCGGCGCTCTCGTCGGCGCGCTGGTGCCGTCCGTTCGATGGCCGATGTGGCTGCGCAACGTGGTGTCGGTGGTCGCGCTGGCGGCCATCCTGTCGTGCGGCGCCCTGATCGACGGCGTGCGCGAATTTCCGGGGCCCTGGGCGCTGGTTCCGGTCGGCGCGACCATGCTGTTCATCCTCAGTGCCGCAAATCACACCGAGCGGCTGCCGGCGCCGAACCGGCTCCTGGCCACCGGCCCGTTCCTGTCGCTCGGCACCATGGCCTACTCGCTGTATCTCTGGCATTGGCCGCTGCTGATCTTCTGGCTGGCCTACAGCGGCCACAGCCGGGCCCATTTCGTCGATGGCACGGCCGTGCTGCTCGTCTCCGGGGTGCTCGCCTGGCTCACCACCCGTTACGTGGAGAATCCGCTGCGCCGGCCGGCGACGACGGGTTCGGCCGGATTCGCCGGGCTGCGGCGGCCCACGGCCGTGCTGGGGACGCTTGTCGCCGTGATGGGTGTGTCGCTCACCGCCACCGCCTTCACGTGGCGCGAGCACATGAACACTGCCCGCGCCAACGGCAAGGAACTCGCCACCCTGTCGGCGGTCGACTATCCGGGCGCCCGCGCCCTGCTGCACCACGCCCGGGTGCCGAAGCTGCCGTTCCGCCCGACGGTGCTCGAGGCGCACGACGACGTGCCCGCGACGACGGCTGACAGCTGTATCGCCGACTTCGACGACCTGTCGATCCGAAACTGCACCTACGGTGACGCGCAGGCACCCCGCACCATCGCGCTGGCCGGCGGCTCGCACGCCGAGCACTGGATCACCGCACTGGACCTGCTCGGCAAGCGCTATCACTTCAAGGTCGTGACCTATCTGAAGATGGGCTGTCCACTGTCGACCGAGCAGAACCCGCTGGTGATGGGCGACAACCGGCCGTACCCGAAGTGTTACGAGTGGAACGAGCTGGTCATGCCGAAGCTGGTGGCCGACCACCCGAGCTTCGTCTTCACCACCTCCACGCGGCCCTGGAACATCAAGTCCGGTGACGTGATGCCCGGCACGTACATCGGTATCTGGCAGCGCCTGTCGGATGCGAACATCCCGATTCTGGCGATGCGCGACACTCCGTGGCTGGTCCGGGACGGTAAGCCGTTCTTCCCGGCCGACTGCCTTGCCAGCGGCGGCAATTCGACGTCCTGCGGCATCGCCCGCTCCGAGGTACTGTCCGACCACAACCCGACCCTCGATTTCGTCGCGCAGTTCCCACTGTTGAAACCGCTCGACATGAGTGACGCGGTGTGCCGCCCCGACATCTGCCGCGCTGTGGAGGGAAATGTGTTGCTATACCACGACTCTCATCACCTGTCCGCCACCTACATGCGCACCATGACCGGCGAACTCGGCCGCCAGGTCGGGGCTGCCACCGGCTGGTGGTGAGCTGCCTTCATGGTTGTTGGCGTCTGGCCGGGTAGCGCCTATCCCCTCGGTGCGACCTACGACGGTTCCGGCACCAATTTTTCAGTGTTCTCCGAAGTCGCCGAGCGCGTCGAGCTGTGCCTGATCGCCAAGGACGGCAGCGAGGAACGCGTCAACCTCGACGAGGTCGACAGCTACGTGTGGCACTGCTATCTGCCGACGGTCACGCCCGGGCAGCGGTACGGATTTCGCGTGTACGGACCGTGGGACCCGGCCAATGGACACCGCTGCGATCCGAGCAAGCTGCTGCTCGATCCCTACGGCAAGTCGTTCCACGGCGACTTCGACTTCAGCCAGGCGCTGTACTCCTATGACTTGACGGCGCCATCGGCCACCGGTGAGCCGCCCGGCGTCGATTCGTTGGGGCACACCATGACCAGTGTGGTCATCAACCCATTCTTCAACTGGGACAACGACCGTGTGCTGCGGACGCCGTATCACGAGACGGTGATCTACGAGGCCCACGTCAAGGGTATGACGCAGACGCACCCGGCGATCCCCGAGGAACTGCGCGGCACCTACGCCGGACTCGCCCACCCGGCGATCATCGAGCACCTACGGTCGCTCGGCGTAACGGCCATCGAACTGATGCCCGTGCACCAGTTCCTGCACGACCACCGGCTGCTGGACCTCGGGCTGCGAAACTACTGGGGCTACAACACGTTCGGCTTCTTCGCGCCGCACTACCAGTACTCGGGGAATCAGCACGCCGGCAGCGCGGTCGCCGAGTTCAAGACCATGGTGAAGTCGTTCCACGACGCCGGCATCGAAGTCATCCTGGACGTGGTCTACAACCACACCGCCGAAGGCAACCACCTCGGCCCGACGCTGAACTTCCGCGGCATCGACAACGCCGCCTACTACCGGCTAGATGACGACGACCTGTCGCTCTACAAGGACTTCACCGGCACCGGCAACAGCCTCAACGCCCGTCATCCCCACACGCTGCAGCTGATCATGGACTCGCTGCGGTACTGGGTACTCGAGATGCACGTCGACGGCTTCCGCTTCGACCTCGCCTCGACGCTGGCCCGGGAGTTCTACGACGTGGACCGGCTCTCGGCGTTTTTCGATCTGGTGCAACAGGATCCGGTGATCAGCCAGGTGAAACTGATCGCCGAGCCGTGGGATGTCGGCGAGGGTGGCTACCAGGTCGGCAACTTCCCAGGTTTGTGGACCGAGTGGAACGGGAAATACCGCGACACTGTGCGCGACTACTGGCGGGGCGAGCCCGCGACCCTGGGCGAGTTCGCCTCGCGACTGACCGGTTCCTCGGACCTGTACGAGGCGACCGGCCGCCGACCGAGCGCGAGCATCAACTTCGTCACCTGCCACGACGGCTTCACGCTGACCGACCTGGTGTCGTACAACGAGAAGCACAACGAAGCCAACGGCGAGGACAACCGCGACGGCGAGAGCCACAACCGCTCCTGGAACTGCGGCGTCGAAGGCCCGACCGACGACCCGGAGATCCTCGAGCTCCGCGAACGGCAGCGCCGCAACATCTTCGCGACGCTGATGCTGTCGCAGGGCACACCGATGATCAGTCACGGTGACGAGATCGGGCGCACCCAGCAGGGCAACAACAACGTCTACTGCCAGGACAACACACTGTCGTGGATGGACTGGACCATGTGCGAGACCAACGCGGCACTGCTGGAATTCACCCGCACCGTGGTGGCGTTCCGGCGCAAGCATCCCGTCTTCCGGCGCCGCCGGTTCCTGGCCGGGCAACCGGTACGCAGCACCGGGCAGATCCGCGACATCGCATGGCTGACTCCCGCTGGCGAAGAGATGACGCTCGAGGACTGGGATTCCGGCTTCGGCAAGAGCATCTCGGTATTCCTCAACGGCGACGCGATACCCGAACCCAACGCCCGCGGTGAGCGCGTCACCGACGACTCGTTCCTGCTGTGCTTCAACGCCCACGACGAGGCACTCGATTTCGTGATTCCCGGCGAGGACTACGGGGCGAGCTGGGCGGCGGCGCTGGACACCGCGGACCCGCACGGCCACACCGAACTGGTGGCCGCCGCCGGCGAGACGATTTCACTGCAGGCCCGCTCGCTGCTGGTGCTACGTAAGACGGCGTGATGACGGTGCCGGTCTCGCCCGTAGTCGCCACGTACCGGCTGCAGATGCGCAGCGACGGAATGACTTTCGACGACGCGTTGGCGCTGCTGCCCTACCTCGACGATCTCGGCGTCTCGCACCTGTACCTGTCGCCGGTGCTGACGGCCGTGACCGGGTCGACGCACGGCTACGACGTCACCGACCCGACGGCCGTCTCGGCGGAGCTCGGTGGGCCGGAGGGCTTTTCCCGGCTGTCCGCCGCCGCGCGGGCGCGCGGCATGGGGCTCGTCGTCGACATCGTGCCGAACCACGTCGGCGTCGAACAACCCGAACAGAATCCGTGGTGGTGGGACGTCCTGACGCACGGTCGGGCATCACGCTTCGCCCACTTCTTCGACATCGACTGGGATCTGGACCCCGACGGCCGAATCGTGTTGCCGGTGCTGGGTTCCGACTCCGACGTCGATGATCTCGCCGTCGACGGTGACGTGCTGCGGCTGGGTGACCGGACCTGGCCGATCCGGCCCGGCACCGGCGCCGGCACGGCCGCAGAGGTCTATGCCCGGCAGGCGTACCGGCTGACGGGCTGGCAGTCCGGTTCCTGTGGCTACCGGCGGTTCTTCTCCATCACCTCACTGGCGGCGGTGCGCCAAGAGGACCTCGACGTGTTCGACGCCAGCCACGCCGAGATCGCGCGCTGGTTTCGTAACGGGCTGGTGGACGGTTTGCGGGTCGACCACATCGACGGGTTGACCGATCCCGCAGGCTATCTCGTGCGGCTGCGGGAACTGGCCGGAGACGACGCCTGGATCGTCGCCGAGAAGATTCTGGCCGCCGACGAGCCGCTGGACCCCAGCCTCCCCATCGCGGGCACCACCGGCTACGACGTGCTGCGGGAGATCGGCGGGCTCTTCGTCGACCCGGACGGCGCCGCCGCGCTCACGGAACTGGCCCGCGAAACCCATAGCGATGCCCGGGAACTGAAGATCAAGGCCGCCACCGAAACCCTGGCCAGCGAGTTGGCCCGGCTGTGCCGTGCGATCACGCGGGCCGCCGGCGACGACGATCCCGCCCTCCCGGCCGCCGTCGCCCAACTGCTCAGCCACGCCGGCGTGTATCGCACCGACTACCCCGTGCTGGCCGCGACGCTGCCCGAAGCCATCAACCAAACCCTCAGCACCGCACCGGAACTGGCATCGGCGCTGCAGCTGGTCGTCACCGCCATCGAGCAGCCCGAACCGGCGGCGCGGTTGCAGCAGTTGTGCGGAGCGACGACGGCCAAGGCCATCGAGGACACCCTCTTCTACCGAGACGCGCGGCTGGTGTCGTTGAACGAGGTCGGTGGCACACCGGAACGGTTCGGCATGAGCACGGCCGAGTTTCACCAGCGCGCCGTGGCGCGCGCACGCGACTGGCCCGCCACCTTGGTGACCCTGTCCACCCACGACACCAAGCGCGGCGAGGATGTGCGGGCCCGCATCACGGTGCTGTCCCAGCGCGCCGAGCACTGGGCGCAGCGCGTCGGCCGCTGGAACACGGTGTGCGTACCACCCGACGAGGGCACCGGATTGTTCCTGTGGCAGAACATCATCGGTGTCTGGCCCACCGCGGGCGACGTCGACGACGCCGTCCGCGCGCGGCTGCACTCCTATGCCGAGAAGGCGATTCGCGAAGCCGAGCTGCACACCGACTGGGAGCAGCCGGACCGGGAGTTCGAAGATGCGGTCCACGACTGGATCGATGCGCTGATCGACGGCCCGATCGCGGCCGAGATCACCACGTTTGTCGGGCAGCTCGACGAGGCCGCGCGTTGCGATGCCGTCGCGCAGAAACTGCTCGCCCTGACGGTGCCGGGTATCCCCGACATCTACCAGGGCACCGAACTGTTCGACGACAGCCTGGTGGACCCCGACAATCGCCGTCCGGTGGATTTCGCTCTCCGACAGCGTGAGCTCGATACCTTGAACCACCCCAAGATTCGGGTCGTGGCGGCAGCGTTGCGGTCACGCCGGGAGCGGCCGGCGACGTACCTGTCGGGCGACTACACGCCCGTCGCCGCCGACGGTCCCGCCGCTGACCACGTGATCGCATTCCAGCGGGGTACCGACGTTCTGGTGGTCGTCCCCCGCTGGACGCTGAAGCTCAACGAATCCGATTGCGCCGAAACCACTCTGGCTTTGCCAGCCGGCGACTGGACCGACCGGCTGACCGGCCGCACCTGGTCGGGCACCGTCGCCGCCAACACGCTGTTCGCCGAACTGCCCGGCGTACTTCTGGAGAAAGCCGATGGCTGACCACGAATTCTCGGTCTGGGCGCCGACACCGAACGACGTCGCACTCGACGCCGACGGGATCCGGTATCCGATGACCCGCTCCGACGACGGGTGGTGGCGCGTCACCGTCGACGTGCCGGCCGACGTCCGGTACGGCTTCGTCCTTGATGACTCCGAACCACTGCCCGACCCCCGTTCGCCGCGGCAACCCGATGGCGTGCACGGGTTTTCGCAGCTGTGGACATCCGCGCCGCCGGCCCCCTGGCCAGGCCGGGCCATCGACGGCGCGGTGATCTACGAACTGCACGTCGGCACGTTCACCGCGGCCGGCACGTTCGACGCCGCAATCGAGCGGCTGGACCACCTCGTCGACCTCGGTGTGGACTTCGTCGAACTCATGCCGGTCAACGCCTTCAGCGGCAACCACGGCTGGGGCTACGACGGCGTGCTGTGGTACGCCGTGCACGAACCCTACGGCGGCCCTTCGGGTCTCGTGCGCTTCGTCGACGCCTGCCATCAACGGGGCCTGGGCGTGCTGCTCGACGCGGTGTTCAATCACCTTGGCCCATCAGGGAATTACCTGCCCAAGTTCGGGCCGTACCTGACGGTGGGCCGGACCCCGTGGGGTGAGGCGATCAACATCGCCGCCGCCGACTCCGATCCGGTCCGCCGGTACATCATCGACTGCGCCCTGCGCTGGATGCGGGACTTCGGCATCGACGGCCTGCGACTGGACGCGGTGCACGCACTGGTCGACACCACGGCGGTTCATCTGCTGGAAGAGCTGGCCACCGAAACCGATGCGTTGGCAACCGAACTCGGCCGCCCGTTGTCCCTGATCGCCGAGAGCGACCTCAACGACCCGCGGCTGATCACTCCGCGTGACCGCGGTGGCTACGGCCTCGCCGCCCAGTGGGACGACGACATCCACCACGCCATCCACACCGCGGTGTCCGGCGAACGGCAGGGCTACTACGCCGATTTCGGGTCGATGCAGGCACTCGCCACCACCCTCGCACGTGGCTTCTTCCACGCCGGCACCTACTCGTCGTTCCGGCGCCGGCGCCACGGCCGGCCGCTAGACACCACGAGCATTCCGGCCACCCGGCTGCTGGCCTATACCTGCACGCACGATCAGGTCGGCAACCGGGCGATCGGCGACCGCCCGTCGCAGAACCTCGACTTCGGACAGCTGGCGGTCAAGGCCGCGCTGGTCCTCGGATCGCCCTATACGGCAATGCTTTTCATGGGCGAGGAGTGGGGCGCGTCGACGCCGTTCCAGTTCTTCAGCTCACATCCCGAGCCCGAGCTGGCACGCGCGACGGCCGAGGGCCGCAAGGCCGAGTTCGCCGACCACGGCTGGGCCGCCGACGACATCCCCGATCCGCAGGACCCCGCCACGTTTCAGCGTTCCAAACTCGACTGGGACAAGGTCGGCACGGGCGAGCACGCCCGGCTGCTGCGGATCTACCGCGACCTGATCACGCTGCGGCGCACCGAACCCGACTTCGCCGACCCCTGGCTGGACCACCTGCGCGTCGAGTTCGACGAGACCGACCGCTGGATCGTCATGCATCGCGGGGCGTTCGCCGTCGCGTGCAACCTCGGTGAGCAGCCCGCCGTCGTGCCCGTCACCGGCGAGTCGGTCCTGAGCTCAGCCGAGCCGCAGATCGGGACAAACGCCACGACACTGCCCGGCCACAGCTTCGCGATCCTCCGTCGACGCCCCTAGTGTCGCGCGTCTGAATTTGTTTTACGGGCGTGGGGCAGGATTTCGTCGGCGGTCTTGGTCCACACGAATGGGTGGCAACGTTGGTTCCAACCGTCGATGAATGCGCCGATGGCTGCGATGAGTTCTTTGACGCTGTCGAACGATCCCCGGCGGATCGCTTGGCGGGTGATGATCGAGAAGAACACTTCGACCATGTTCAGCCAGGAACCTGATGTCGGGGTGAAATGCAGTGTCACACGCGGATTCTTGGCTAGCCACGCGTTGATGTCCGCATGCTTGTGGGTGTGGTAGTTGTCGCACACCACATGTAGCCGGCGCCTCGGATACGCCCGGGCCACGGTCTTGAGGAAGTCGAGGAACTCGGCTTTGCCGTGACGTTCATAGCAGCGGTCGGTCACTTTCCCGGTCGCGATCTCCAGTGCCGCGAACAGGGTCGCGGTGCCGTTGCGCTGGTAGTCGTGTGTGGCCTTCTCTGGCAGACCCGGGCGCATCGGCAGGATCGGTTGGGTCCGGTTCAGTGCCTGAATCTGCGATTTTTCGTCTACGCACAAAACGATCGCTTTCTCGGGCGGGTTCAGATACAGCCCGACGACGTCACGAACTTTGGCTTCCAGTTCGGGGTCGGTGGAAAACTTGAACGTCTGGCGGCGCCACGGTTTGACCCCGTAGCGTCGCCACGCCCGGGCCACGGTGGCATCCCCGACGCCGAGGTACTTACCCAGCAGACGACTCGACCAGTGCGTCACCGCCAACGAATCCGGCGGCGGATCGAGTGTGGCCGCCAGGATCGCCGCGTCATCGACAGTCTTAGGTCGACCACTACGGGGTTCATCGTCCAGACCGTCAATGCCTAACGCGGCGAACCGATCCCGCCACTTGATCACCGTCGGCCGCGACACCCCCACCAGTCGGGCCGCTCCCGACGTGCCCGCACCATCGCCCACGGCCAACACGATCCGGGCCCGCTCAACATGGCCGGCAGGCATCGTCGAGGACCGTGTCCACGACTGCAATGTCGCACGATCCTCATCACTGATCACCAACGCAGATGACGGCATACACCATCATCGCACACTGTAAACTAATTAATGACGCGCGACACTAGGTCAGGTAACGGTAAGCCGGTGACCCCGGCTCCAACGGCTCCACGTGGATGCCCGAATTGTGCATCCGCTCCAGCAACCCGTCGAAGTTGGCGGCCGAGCCGAGTTCGATGCCGACGAGCGCGGCGCCGGTCTCCCGGTTGTTGCGCTTGACGTATTCGAACAGGGTGATGTCGTCGTTGGGCCCGAGCACCTCGTCGAGGAATCGCCGCAGCGCGCCGGGCTCCTGCGGGAAGTCCACCAGGAAGTAGTGCTTGAGACCCAGATGCACCAGTGACCGCTCGAGCACCTCGCCGTAGCGCGAGACATCGTTGTTGCCACCGGAGATCAGGCACACGACCGTCGAGCCGGGCTCGACACCGTTCTCCATCAACGCCGCCACGGACAGCGCGCCCGCGGGCTCGGCGATGATGCCCTCGTTCTGGTACAGGTCGAGCATTGCGGTGCACACCGCGCCCTCGTCGACGGTCGTCACCGAGACCATGTCGCCTGCCGCGGCGAGCGCCGCGTAGGTCAGCTCCCCGGCCCGGGCCACCGCAGCGCCGTCGACGAACTGGTCGACGTGCTCCAGCGTGACCGGCTCGCCCTTGGCGAGCGCCGAGATCATCGACGCCGCACCTGCGGGCTCGGCGCCGAGCACGGCGGTCGCCTTGGTGTGCGCGGTCAGGTAGGTGGTGATGCCGCTGATGCAGCCGCCGCCACCCACCGGCACGATCACCAGGTCGGGTTCGCCGTCCAGCTGCTCGAGGATCTCGACGGCGATGGTGCCCTGCCCGGCCATGGTGCGCAGGTCGTCATACGGCGGGACCAGCGTGGCGCCCGTCCGGGCGACATCCTCGAGCGCGGCCTCGGCGGCCAGGTCGTAGGTGGCGCCGCCGACGATCAGCTCGATGAAGTCGCCACCGTGGTAGCGGATGCGGTCCCGCTTCTGCTTGGGGGTCTTGGCCGGGACATAGACGCGGCCGTGCACACCCATCGAGCGACAGGCCAGCGCGAAACCCTGGGCGTGGTTGCCCGCCGACGAGCACACCACACCGGCGGCCTTCTCCTCGTCGGAGAGCTGCATCAGCAGGTTGTAGGCACCGCGCAGCTTGTACGAGCGCACCGCCTGCAGGTCCTCACGCTTGAGGTACACCTGGGCGCCGGTCAGCGCCGACAGCCGGTCGCTGTACTGCAGCGGGGTGCGGGTGACCACCGAGGAAATTCGCCGGGCAGCCGCATCGATGTCGGCCGCGGCAAGCGGCGACGTCCTGTGGGTTCCCTGGCTCAGCTCGGCAGACACCATCTAATGGTGTCATCTCGGTGCAAAACTGAGCGCATGGACCCCACTCCAGAACCCTTGCCTCCGGCGGTCAGGACATTCGTCGAGCGGACACACCGTCTGACCAGCAACGCCGAACACCATGTGCCGTCGTGGCTCCGCCCGGGTGATCCGGAGAACCGGCTGCCGGTGATCTTCGCGATCCTGGCGGCGGTGACGTTGCAGCGCGCGATCCCTGTGCAGTACACCGTCCCGGAAATACCCCGGTGGCCGTTGATCACTCTGGAGCTGCTGCTGGTGGCCGTCCTGATGATCATCAATCCGGTGCGGCTGTCCCGCCAGACCACCGTCGGCCGCTGGACCATGATCGTGCTGACCGCGGCGATCACGCTCGACAACACGGCATCGGCGATCATCCTCGACCTGAACATCCTGTCCGGCAAGGTGAGCAACGACGCGGGCGTCCTATTGGGCAGCGGCGCAGCGATTTTCATCACCAACATCATCGTGTTCGGCATCTGGTACTGGGAGCTGGACCGTGGCGGCCCATTTGCGCGGCGGGCCGGCGACAACCCGTACCCGGATTTCCAGTTCCCGCAGATGAGCGACCCGCAGAACGCCAAACCCAATTGGCGCCCGACTTTCGTCGACTACCTGTACACCAGCTACACCAATGTGGTCGCGTTCTCGCCCACCGACACCATGCCCCTGTCGCGCTGGGCCAAGACGATGATGACCGTGCAGTCGATGGTCGCAGTGTCGACCACCGCGCTGGTGGTGGCGCGCGCCGTCAACGTGCTCAAGTAGGCCCCCGCAGACGCGCGGAGCACGGCGGACTCAGCCGCAGTCGCGATGGGGTTCCAGCAGTTCGGCCTGCCCCACCTCGGGTCGGGTGGTCGGCAGCCACCGCCGCGTCGACTCGAGCGACCGTTCGATGAGCTCGCCCGAACGGGAGAAGTCGATCGGCGACACCCGCACCGGACACAACGGCGGCACCACATGCAGTTCGACCGCTCCCTCGAACCGCTCGACGTCCGTCGCCAGCCGCCGGTTGATCGCCAGCGTGAACGCGTGCATCGCCATGGCCAGTGCGGCGCGCGGCGGTTCCGGCATGGCGCACGAATAGCCCGTCGGCAGCACCCACACCTCGGTCGCGCCCAGTTCCACCGCATAGGACAGCGGTGTGTTGTTCACCACGCCGCCGTCGACCAGATCGCGTCCGCCGATCCGCACCGGCGGCAGGACCGCGGGGATGGCGGCGCTGGCGACGATCGCATCGACGGCGTCGCCCGACGACAGGAGGACGTCCTGCCCCGAGAGCACGTCGGTGGCCACCACATGCAGTGGCGTGGGCGCGTCCTGCAGCCGCCGGAACCGCAGATTCTGGCGGAGCAGCGTGCGGATGCCGATATCGGAAACCAGATGCGGCCGGCGCCCCAGAAACCCGAGCAGTCCCATACTCGGGCTGGTCGGGAACACTTTGCGGCGCGACAGGGTCCGCCACAGATCGGCCAGCGCCAGGGCCCCGTCGTGGTCGGACCGCCCCGCGATCCAGCCGCCGTTGAGGGCACCGACAGAGGTGCCGACGATCAGATCCGGCTTGATGCCGGCCTCGGCCAGACCCAGCAGCATGCCCACCTGGATGGACCCCAGGCTGCCGCCGCCGGACAGCACGAACGCCGTAGTCATGGTCTTTCTCCGTCCTCCGCCGCGGGTTGTAGCGGAAGCCGCACGACGAACGTGGTGTCGCCCGGTTGTGAGGCCACGAACAGCTCCCCGCCGTGCCGGTCGACAACGATCTGCCGGGCCAGGTGCAGGCCCAGGCCGGTACCTTCACCGAGCGGTTTCGTGGTGAAGAACGGGTCGAAAATGCGCCCGCGGATGTCGGCCGGAATTCCGCCGCCGGTGTCGCTGATCTCAATCCGGACCGCATCGTCCTCGAACCGGCTGCGCACCGTCAGTCTCCCTGAGCCGGCCGGCCGCATGGCGCCGATGGCGTTCTCGATGATGTGCGTCCATACCTGATTGAGTTCGGCTGGATGGCAAAGCAATTCAGGTATCGAGGGGCCGAAGTCCGTGATCACTTCGACCGGCGTACCCGCGCCGATCCGGCCGGCGAACATCCGCAGGGTACTGGTCAGCAGTGCGTCGACGTCCGCGAACTGGAACGGCGCGCTGTTCAGCTGGGTGTACTGCTTGACGTCGGTGACCAGGCCCGAAATCCGTTGTGCGGCATCATGAACCTGATGGGTCAGCAGTTCGGCCTCGACCCGGTGCCGCAACCATGTCACGGCCCGCGGCAACCAGTCCGGCTGCCGGTCACCCGGCACCAGCTGTTCGAGCCATTCACAGTCCAGGCCGGCCTCGACGAACGTCGGCGCAATGTCCCAAGCATCCGCTATCCCCCGGTTGGACAACCAGTCCCCGACCTCATCCTCCAGGTCGCTCGCCTGCATCGCCGATAGCGGCCGCCCCGACGTAGCGGCCACCTTCGCGACCACGTCAGTTTGCGCCCGACCCAGGAAAGTCAGGGCCGCGCTGTCGAATTCGCTGTCCGCCAGTGGCGCGAGGAGAGCATCCAGCCGGCTGCGCAGGTCGGTCGCGGCGCGGACGACGGCCGCCACCGGGTTGTTGAGTTCGTGCGTCAAACCGGCCGAGAGCTGTCCGAGCGCCAGCATCCGGTCCCGTTCGTCGGCGACGCGGTGCTGCTTCTCCGCGGTCTCCGCCAGTCCATCGATGAGGTGCACAGCCATCGGGAACTGGCTCTTGACGAAAGCACCGAATTCGTCGGCAGGCATGACGAAGAACCGCGTCCGCCGGGTGGCCCGCACCGAGAACCGGTTCCGGTCATGACCGACGGGGCTGAACGCCGACCGGGCACCGAAGTAGACGCCGGGCTGCGACGTTCGATCGATCTCCAGTTCCCGGCCGCCGGCACGCTTGGAGAGCACCAATTCGCCGTCGATGAGTACCCGCAGCGGCGTGACGGGGTCGCCTTCGGCGATGACCGGCCCCGGGCCGAACACCTCGATGTGACCGGCGTGACAGAGCTGCGCCAGCTGCTCGTCCGTCAACGACTCGAACAGGAACAGTTCCCTCAGTTCCTCGGGTAGGCACTGCTGGCGGTCACCACCGACGTCTGTCACGCCGACACACTAAGCCCGCCCGGCCGATGGGCCGCGGTCATTCGGATCAATCCGCGTCCGGGTCACAACACGACGCGCACCGGAATCGAGACGACTCGGATGCGTCATTCACGCACTCGATCCGGTCCCGCACCCCTGCCCGGCAGCTGGCGTCGACGCCCCGTGTCGCCGGTCACGGAATTGCTCACCCCGCCCGAACATCCGCTAGAGTGAACAGCGCCAGGCCGCAGTAACCCCGGGCCCCAAATTTCGCCGCCACGAGCGGCCTACCGCCGAGAGGCGTTCTGCGGTCTGGCTTTAACTTCTCCGCCGACATTCTCGGCGCCAGCGTCAATCAAGCGAATCGGTGCGCCACAGCCCGGCTGCGGCATGCAGCTCGTTGGCGATCCGGGTGAACGTCACCGCACGGTCCGTGAGGTCTGCGGCGCGCTCCGGCGCCGTCGTCGTCGCGTCCTCGGCCAGGCTCGTGCAACCGGCCGCACTCACGCGGCAGTACGCCGCCGCGCGCTCCAGCGCGACGGCGAAATCGCCCTCGAAGACGCCGCGCAGAATCCGGTCGGCGAGCTCACGGATCTCGGTCGGCCCGACGGGCGTCTCCGCACCGGCGACCACGGGGTCGATCGAATGCAGTACCTCGGTGCCGCGGCCGAACATCAGGCTGGCCGAATAGGGGTCCGTGCGGATCGACAGCCGCAGCAGATAGACGCGCCACAGCGCACCGGGCAGACTGCGCGCCCCGGCACCCGCCCACAACTCGGCGATGGTCTCGATGCCGTGCTCGTCGGTGTACGCCACCAGCCGGGAGACCACGTCTGGGTCCGGATAGCTGCGGACACGTTCCAGCAGCGCCGCCGCGGTCTCGTGGGCGACGCGACTGTCCTGGACGGGATCCTCGACGTCGTGGAACGCCTCGAAGCCGCGGCCCAGGAACTTGGTCGGCTTGTGAATCCGCCGACGGTCGTCAGTCATGCACTATTTCTTTCCCGCCGCCGCGCGAGCCGTCAGCGCCAACCGTCGGCGTCTTTGGCGGCCTGCAGCAGTACTTCGCACAGTTCTTTCAATTCAGTGGGTCCGGCGCCTTCGGCAACTGCGGTCGCGACGTCCTCGGCCGCACACCGTACCTGATAAACGCGGTCGGAGAGCGCCGCCGCTTCCTCCGCGCTGAGCACCACCGAGTCCTCGGCCAGGTTGGTTCCCTTGACCATCGCCCGCTGCTCGTAGGCCCGCTGCCGGCACGACTGACGGCAGTACTGGCGACGACGGCCCATGCCCGCGTCGGCCACCTCCCGGCCACACCACCGGCACGGCTGCGCCTTCAAGCGCTTCATGTCCGCCTCACGATCGTGACTGTATCCGGCGGGCGGCCGAACCCCGGTATCATGGACAATCGAGTCGGGAACTTCACGGCGCTGGCCTGCGTTGATTCCCTGTCGCTATACCAAGGGAGTGATTTTCGATGGCTGATCGTGTCCTGCGAGGCAGTCGCCTCGGAGCTGTGAGCTACGAGACCGACCGTAACCATGACCTGGCGCCGCGGCAGGTGGCCCGCTACCGCACCGACAACGGCGAGGAATTCGAAGTTCCGTTCGCCGACGATGCGGAGATCCCCGGCACCTGGGCGTGCAAGAACGGCATGGAAGGCACCCTGCTCGAGGGTGACGTTCCCGAGCCCAAGAAGGTCAAGCCGCCGCGTACCCACTGGGACATGCTGCTCGAGCGTCGTTCCATCGAGGAGCTCGAAGAGCTGCTCAAGGAGCGCCTGGAGCTGATCAAGACCCGCCGCCGCGGCTGATCGCGCCAACAAAAAAGCCCCGCCGCGAGGCGGGGCTTTCTTTGTCTGCGTGACTAGCGGACGACGCCGCGAGCCCGGTCCAGCCGGCCGCGGATGCCCCACTTCGCCACCTGCGACATGGCCTCGCGGATGTTCGACCCGCTCATCTTCGACACACCCAGTTCGCGCTCGGTGAACGTGATGGGCACCTCGACGACGGTGAAGCCCGCGTTGATGGCGCGCCACGTCAGGTCGATCTGGAAGCAGTAGCCCTTCGAATCGACGTCGTCGAGGCCGATTTTCTCCAGCACGTCGTGCCGGTAGGCGCGGTATCCGGCCGTGATGTCGTGAATCTTGACGCCCAGCAGCACCCGGGCATAGGTGTTCGCGGTGCGCGACAGGACGAGCCGGCGATGCGGCCAGTTGCGGATGGCACCGCCCGGGACGTAGCGCGAGCCGATGGCCAGGTCGGCGCCGGCGTCGACGGCGTCCAGCAGGCGGTAGAGCTCCTCGGGCGCGTGGCTGCCGTCGGCGTCCATCTCGACCAGCACGCTGTAACCGCGGCCCAGGCCCCACGCGAATCCGGCGAGGTACGCGGCGCCCAGACCGCCCTTGCCCGCGCGGTGCATGACGTGCACGCGGTCTGGATCGGCCAGCGCCAGCTCATCGGCCAGCTGACCGGTGCCGTCGGGGCTGTCGTCGTCGACGACGAGCACGTGGACGTCCGGACGGGCGGCATGCACCCGGCCGACGATCAACGGCAGGTTCTCGCGCTCGTTGTAGGTCGGAATGATGACCAGCGTGCGCTGACTCGGACGGTCGTCGCCCATGGTCATTACCCCTGTTCGCTCTCGGTGTCGGTATCGGTGTCAGGCGCAGTCGGGCTGCCGTCCTGATCTGCCGCGGCCGCCTCGCGGCGGCGCACGAGGTTCCTATTGTGCAGCATGGCTGCCAGAAGAGCCGAAACGCCGACTGCGATGAGCACGCCATTGATGACCGGGCCCCATCTCGTGGCGAGCGTCAGATCGGTCTTCAACCGCACCTGACGGTCGAGGTAACCGGGCTGGAAGAACTCGGTGCGCTCGAGGACCTGGCCGTTCGGAGCGACCACCGCACTGATGCCGGTGGTACCCGCGACGACGACGTACCGGTCGTGTTCGACGGCGCGCAGCCGGGCGAACGCCAGCTGCTGCACGCTCATCGGTTCGTCGAACGTCGCGTTGTTCGCGGGCACTGCCAGCAACTGCGCGCCATTGAGGACGGACTGCCGGGCGGCACGGTCGAAGATGACCTCCCAGCAGGTCGTCACCCCGATCGGCACGCCCGCGGCGGTGACGACGCCGTTGCCGTTGCCCGGCACGAAGTAGCCGGCCCGATCGGCGTACGACGACAGCAGCCGGAAGAAGCTGCGCCAGGGCAGGTACTCGCCGAACGGCTGGACGATGGCCTTGTCGTGGCGATCCCCCGGCCCGTCGGTCCCGTTCCACACGATCACCGAGTTGGTGGTCACCGGGTGCTCCGGTGTGTACTCCGGCGCCGCCAGCACGGTGCCCACCAGGATCGGCGCGTGGATCGCCGCCGACGCGGCCGAGATCAGTTCCGCGGCGTCGGCGTTGACCAGCGGGTCGATGTCCGACGAGTTCTCCGGCCAGATCACCACCGTCGGCTGCGGTGCACGGCCGGCGCGGACGTCCTCGGCCAGCTGCTTGGTCTCGCGCACGTGGTTGTCGAGTACCGCGCGGCGCTGGGCGTTGAAGTCCAGGCCGAGACGCGGCACATTGCCCTGGATGGCGGCGACGTTGATCGCGGGGTCGTCACCCGCACCGGCTCCGGCCTTGCGGACGTGCGGCCAGGCCAGCACGGTGAGCAGCAGGACCACCGCGATGCAGATGCCCGGGATGAAGACTTCCGGCGGTGCCGCGGCGCCGGTGCGGTGGTCGTGACGCCAGTGCCGGACCGCCTCGAGCACGATGGCCGTCGCGCTGAAACCGATGAGCGCCACCGCGAACGACACAAGCGGCGCACCGCCGAGCTGCGCGAGCGGCAGCAGCGGGCTGTCGGTCTGGCTGAAGGCCACGACACCCCACGGGAAGCCGCCGAACGGCACCGTCGACTTGAGCCATTCGGCCGCCACCCACAGCGCGGCGAACCACAGTGGCCACGTCGGTAGCCGCCGCACGAGGACGGCGGTCAGGCCGAACACACCCGTGAAGAACGCCTCCAGCGCCGACAGCATCAGCCATGGCACCGGGCCGACGAAATTGCTGATCCACGGCAGCAGCAGCGTGTAGAACGCCAGGCCGCCCAGCATGCCGTAGCCGAAACCACCTGCGGGCGTGGTGCGTTCGTCGATCAGCACCCAGGCCAGCAGCGCCAGTGCGACGAACGACAGGTACCAGAGGTCGAACGGCGGGAAGCTCGCGCACAGCAGCAGACCGGCCACGACGGCCGCGGCCAGCCGGACCAGTCGCGGCTCGAAGAACCGCCTCAGGCCGGTGATGATCCGCGCGCCGCGACCCGGGCCTTGCGGCTGCTCCGGTTCTGCGGGTGTCTCCGGCTCCGCCTCGGTTTCCGGGGGCGCCTCGGTGCGTTCAGTGTCTTGGGTGTCTTCGGCACCTTCGGTGTCTGCCGTGTCTTCGGTGCCTTCGGTGCGCTCAGCCATGGATCAGCTCACCGCGGTGCACGGTCTGCAGGCAGGTCGGCAGCTCGTCGTCGGGACCGAGTGGTGGCAGCGCCGGTACGCGCGACCGCGGATCGGTCGACCAGCGCTGCACGGCGTCGGCCGGTGCGGTGACGTCGAGGGCGTCGGCGCCGCCGGGTACCTGCCACACGGCGTACGACGCGACGGCACCGGGCACCAGCGTCCCGGTCATCCCGTCACGGACGCCGCCGGCCCGCCAGGCGCCGCGGCTGGCCGCCAGGAACGCCGAGCGCGCCGAGATGGCACTGCCCGCTGTCCGGTGACTGATGGCCGCGCGCACTGATTCCCACGGATTGATGCTGGTGACAGGACTGTCCGAACCGAAGGCGAGGGGCACGCCTTGCGATGCTAACAGCGCAAACGGGTTCAAACCCTGCGCTCGATCGACACCGAGACGCTGGGCGTACATACCGTCGGCGCCGCCCCACAGCGCGTCGAAATTGGGCTGCATGCTGGCGACGACGCCCCAGGAGCCGAGTTTGCGCGCCTGCTCCGCGTCCACCATCTCGAGGTGCTCCAGCCGGTGACCACAGCGCGCCACCGCGGGTGCCCCGAACGCGGCCACGGTCCGGTCGAGGGCTTCGACGACGGTGGCGACCGCGGCGTCGCCGATGACGTGGAAGCCCGCGGTGATACCGGCCTCGGTGCAGGCCAGCAGATGCGCGGTGACGGCGTCGGTGTCCAGGTAGGTGTTGCCGCAGCAGTCGGGCGCATCGGTGTAGGGCTGCTGCAGCCAGGCGGTGCGCGAGCCGAGCGCGCCATCGATGAAGAGGTCACCGGCCAGACCCTGGGCTCCGGTCCGGGCCATCAGGTCGCGGGCAGCGGCCGCGTCGGCGACGGCCTCGCCCCAGTAGCCGACGATGTCGACGCCGTGTTCGGTGGCGCGCAGGTCGGTCCAGTCGTCGAGGCCGCCGATCTCGGGGCCCGCGCACTCGTGGACCGCGACGATGCCGTTGCGGGCGGCCAGGTCGAGCGCGGCGCGCTGGGCGTCGCGGCGTTGCGCTGCGCTGAGCAGGTTGCGGGCCGCGGCGCGCACGCGGTGGTGGGCGTCGGCGGTCAGCGGTCCCTGCGCGGAGAAGCCCGCGGCGTCGGCAAGGCCGGGCACCAGCTGCCGCAGTCCCGTCGTCGCGACGGCCGAGTGCACGTCGACCCGGGCCAGGTAGGCAGGCCGACCGCCGAGCACGCCGTCGAGGTCCGCGGTGGTCGGGACGAGGCGGTCGGGCCAGCCGGATTCATCCCAGCCGTGGCCCCAGACGACGCCGTCCGGGTGCTGCGCGGCGTGTTCGGCCAGCAGGGTCAGCAGGTGCGGCAACGACGTCGCGGTGCGCAGGTCGAGCCCGACCACGGTGAGCCCCGTGGCGGTCAGGTGCACGTGGCTGTCGACGAACGCAGGCGCCACGAATGCGCCCTCGAGATCGACGATGGTGGCGTCTGGATGCAGTGCCCGGCCGACGTCGTCGGATCCGAGCCACGCCACCACTCCGTCACGGATCGCGATGGCAGTGGCGTCGGGCGCCGCGGGGCTGTGAATACGACCGCCCAGCAGCAGCGTCGTCGCAAAGGTGGTCACGAAGGTGACAGGTTAGTCCGTTCAGCCGGCGTGCCGGTGCACAGCGACCGGTGAGCTGTCGATGACCTCGATCACTTCGCCGTCGATGTACTCGCCGCGACCGCGGTAGCGCTCATCGTGGTTGATGTAGATCACCTGGGTCGGGAAGTCCATCGGGGTGAGCCGACGGCCGAACAGGGCGTTCGCCGCCGGCCGCACCGCGCGCCGGGTGAACGGCACCAGCATGAGCGCCCCGAGCACCGAGCTGGCCAGCCCGGGAACGACGACCAGCACCGTGCCGAGAGCCACCAACAGACTGTCGGTGGCCAGTGTCGGGTCGGCCGATCGGGCGCTCAGCGCCTCGGACAACCTGCTGAAATGCCGGGTGATCTGCGTGCCGGCGATGGCCAGACCGGCGGCAAAGGTGGCCAACAGCGCCAGTAATGTCCAAGCCACACCGATGGTCGAGGCCAGGGCTGCCAGCACCGCGACCTCGACCAAGGCATAAACCAGAAACAGTCGCATCGCCATGCCCTGGACAACGCCGGAACGCCGGAATTGGTTCCTAGCCGCCGGGAAGCGGCTCGACCTCGATGGCCGCGTGCACCTTCTCGACACCGCCGCGGATGATCGCCTGCGGGATCCACCACCAGGCGTGCCACCAGTAGCGCCTGGTCACCATGTCGAAGACGCGTTTGGTCTCGGACTTCGGCAGGTTGCGGGCGATGGCCTCGACCGGTTCGCCTTTGACCTTCCCCAGCGCGCCGCACTTCTGGATGGTCACGCGCGGCGTGTTCTTGATCCGCTTGGTCTTCCACGAGCCGTCGTCGGTGCTGATCAGCAGCTTGCCCTCGTGCGGCACGCCCCAGACCGGTGTCGGCTTGGGCCGGCCGTCCTTCGTGAAGGTGGTCAGCAGCAAATACTTCTCGCGGTACACGTCTTCGAACTTCGGAGCCATGTCTCTAGAAGACCACGGTTTCGTTGCCGTGGCGCAGGATGCGGTCCTGGCAGTGCCACAGGACGGCGCGCGACAGCACCGCCCGCTCCACATCGGCGCCGAGCCGCACCAATTCCTCGACGCTGTGGGTGTGGTCGACACGCACGACGTCCTGCTCGATGATCGGGCCCTCGTCGAGGTCCTCGGTCACGTAGTGCGCGGTGGCGCCGACGAGCTTCACGCCACGCTCCTTGGCTCGCCGGTACGGCGTGGCGCCGACGAAGGCCGGCAGGAACGAGTGGTGGATGTTGATCAGCGGACACCCGATGGCCTCGAGGAACCCGGGAGTGATGATCTGCATGTACCGGGCCAGCACCACCAGGTCGACGTTGCCCTTGAGCAGCTCCAGCTGACGCTGTTCAGCCTGCTCCCGGATGTCGCGGCTGGCCGGGATGTGCACGAACGGCACCCCGAACGCCCGGACCTGCTCGGCTAGGTCGGCGTGATTGGAGATCACCATCACGACGGTCATGTCGAGTTCGCCACGGCGGTTGCGCCACAGCAGATCGAGCAGGCAGTGGTCGGCGGTCGACGCCATGATCGCCACGCGCTTGGGTTTGGACGCGTCGGTGAACCGGTAGTCCATGTCGAATTCGTCTGCCACTGCCTGGAATTCGCGCTCCAGATCGGGCTGGGCGGCGGCCAGCCCGGGCAGGTGGAAGACGGTGCGCTGCAGGAAGACGCCGTCCTCCGGAGCCGTCGAGTGCTGGTCCAGCGAGATGATGTTGGCGCCCGATTTGGTGAGGAACGTCGACACCGCGGCGATGACGCCGCGACGGTCCGGGCAGTTCAGCAGCAGCCGTCCGATGTCCTTGTGGCGCGGCAGCTTTGGCGCGCCGGCAGGGAATTGACTCACGCGGCCCGCAGCTCCAGCGCGACGTTGTTCTCCATGCCGCCGCGCAGCTTGGAGAACAAATTGAAGGCCTTGCCGATCAAGCCGTAGCGCTTGCCGATGCCGTCGTAGACGTTGCCCAGCTGCGACTTGTCCAGGATGGCTGCCGTGGCCTCGACGGCCTCGCTCTTCGGGTTGCCGCGCATGTCGCACTTGGCGACCGTCACGCGCGGGGTGTTCCGGATGCGCTTGACCTTCCAGGCCTTGGCCTCGGAGATGACCAGCAGCCGGTCACCGTCGGGGACGGCCCAGACCGCAGTGGGCTTGGGCCGGCCGTCCTTGGTGAAGGTGGTCAGCAGGATGTAGTTCGCGGTGGCGACATCGGCGAAGGTGAGGGCCATGGCCATCAGGTTAGTGCGTGGGCGACGAGCGTGAACGCTGTGCACGCCCACCGGAGCAGGTGCGCGCACAACGCCCACGAGCGCTACGTCTTGTCGTGCGGCAGGTGCGGCGCGGTGGGGATCGGCGGCTGTGGGATCACCGGGTACTCGCCGGTGTATCCGACACGCTTGGCCGCGATCGCCAGGACGTTGCCCCGCACCGCGTACCAGCCGCCGATCAGTAACGGGACCAGCAGGATGATGGCGATCAGGTTCCAGTAGTTCTCGTAACACATCAGCGCGGTGACCGCGACGAGGAACAGCAGCGTCGCGTAGCTGGTGTACGGCGTACCGGGCAACCGGAAGCTGGGCCGCTGCAGAATGCCCTTGGCCTCCCAGCGGTACAGCTGAATCTGGCAGGCGACGATCATGCCCCAGGTGAAGATGATGCCCAGCGCCGACAGGTCGAGGGCGATGTTGAACGCATCCTCGGGTACGAACAGGTTGAGGATGACGCCCAGCAGGGTGAGCGCGGCAGTCAGCGCGATCCCGCCGAACGGCACGCCGTTGCGGTTCATCTTCGCGGTGAACCCGGGGCCGCTGCCATTCATCGCCATCGAGCGCAGCACGCGGCCGGTCGAGTACAGGCCTGCGTTGAGGCTGGACATCGCGGCGGTGAGCACCACCATGTTCATGATGCCACCGGCCGCGGGAACGCCGATCTTGGAAAAGAATGTCACGAAAGGACTTTCGCCCTTGTGGTACGCCGTGTAGGGCAACAGCAGCGCCAACACCACCAACGAGCCGACATAGAAGATTCCGATACGGGCGACCACCGAGTTGATCGCCCGCGGCATCACCTTGGCGGGCTCTGCGGTCTCCCCGGCGGCGATGCCGACGAGTTCGACTGCGGCGTAAGCGAAGATGACGCCGGACGTGACGATCACCAACGAGAACAGGCCGGTTGGGAAGAGTCCGCCGCTGTCGGCGATCACGCCGAATCCGGTTGTCTGGCCTGATATTTCGAATCGACCGCCGAGGAACACGATACCGACCACCAGGAACGTGACCAGCGCGGCGACCTTGATGATCGAGGCCCAGAATTCCATTTCACCGAACAGCTTCACCGAGATCATGTTCAGGGTCACCACGATCCCCAGCGCGATGAGTGCGATCAACCACTGCGGTATCGCCTTGAACATGCCCCAGTAGTGCATATAGAGCGCAACCGCGGTGACATCGACAATCGCGGTGGCTGCCCAGTTGAAGAAGTAGAGCCAACCGGTGACGAAAGCTGTCTTCTCACCGAAGAATTCGCGCGCGTATGACACGAATGAACCAGAGGAGGGCCGGTGCAGCACCAGCTCGCCGAGGGCCCGCAGGATGAAGAAGACGAAAACACCGCAGAAGGCATACACCAGGAACAGGCCCGGGCCGGCCGAGTGCAGGCGGCTGCCCGCGCCCATGAACAAGCCGGTGCCGATGGCGCCGCCGATGGCGATCATCTGGATCTGACGCGGCTTGAGGGCCTTGTGGTATCCCTCGTCTTCGTGCGCAAGCGCCGAATTGTCGTAAGTCGTTGATTCAGTGGTCATTCGGTTCCCGTCGGCGTCGGATGGGCCCAGTTGTCATGGGGTCACATCGATGTCGTCCACACGGGAGATCGGTCCGATACCGCCTCAGACTCCTGTGTTCGGCCCCACACCAAAACACTAAGTCGGATGTCGCGCACGCGTCGGCTCAGACGGTAAACACTGCGTGAACCATAAATTTCAGCGGCGCGACCATGCCGGCCATCGTCGGCGGCGGCTCTGCGACGCCGGGACATCCCGCATGATCTTCGCGACGATGGCGACAAACTCGGTGCATGAGTCATAGCGCGCAGACGGATCTTTCGCGAGCGCCTTCGCGAACACCGAATTCAACGCAGTGGGCAGCCAGGAGCGGCGTGAGGTGAGCGTCGGCACCTCGTCGTGTAGATGGGCATAAGTGATGGCGAACGTGGTGGGGCGCGGATACGGCGGCAGGCCGGTCAGCCACTCGAACATGGTGCAGGCCAACGCGTAGCCATCCGTTTGCGGCAACAACTGTTGCGCGGTAAGGAGTTCCGGCGCTGCGTAGGCAATCGACCCGCGGACCCGGCCATTGCGAGCCAGGGGTTTCGCATCATCCAACAACTGCGCGATGCCGAAATCGGTCAGGAACGCCGAGCGCTGGTCGGAGCTCAGTAAGATGTTGGCGGGCTTGACATCCCGATGTATCACGTCCATCTGATGCGCATAGTCCAGGGCCGAGCCGATCTGCGTCGACACCCGAACGACCGCATCGACATCAGGCTCCTGATCCGGTCCGGGTATCAACACCGTCGACTCGGGGCCGTCGACGTACTGCATGGACAGCCACAGCCTGGTGGGTTGCGCACCAGCTTCGTCTGCCCCGCCGCTGTCGGCCCGCAGCTCTCCGTGCTCGTACATCGCCACAATGTGCGGGTGCCTCAGTCGGGAGGCGATGCTGAACTCCCGCTCCAGCCGCCAGGCCACCCGGTCGTCGGCCTCCCGGTTGTGAAATACCTTCAGCGCCACCGGAATCGATTCCGCGGGCCGGCGAGCCCTGTACACGTCAGCGCTGCTGCCGCGGCCGAGGCGGCTTTCGATGACGTAACCGGCGACCACCGCACCGATCTCGAACACCGAGCCAGGATAACTGCGACCTTCGGATTTCTCCCGGCCAAGGAGCGTGCCGCTACCCCTCCAACTCCCCCTCGGTCTCCAGCAGCACCTGCTTGAGCCCGTCGAGGGTCTGGGAATCCGGTTCGGCCCACATGCCGCGGCCCGCCGCCTCCAGCAGCCGCTCGGCCATGCCGTGCAATGCCCACGGGTTGGACTCACTCATGAACTTACGGTTCTCGGGGTCCAGGACGTAGCTCTGCGTCAGCTGCTCGTACATCCAGTCGGCCATGACGCCCGCGGTGGCGTCGTACCCGAAGAGGTAGTCGACGGTGGCCGCCATCTCGAAGGCGCCCTTGTAGCCGTGCCGGCGCATGGCGGTCATCCAGCGCGGGTTGACGACGCGGGCCCGGAACACGCGCGTGGTCTCTTCCGAGAGCGTGCGGGTGCGGACGGCGTCGGGCCGGGTGTTGTCGCCGATGTAGGCGGCGGGGTCCTTGCCGGTCAGCGCGCGCACGGTCGCGACCATGCCGCCGTGGTACTGGAAGTAGTCGTCGGAGTCGGCGATGTCGTGCTCACGGGTGTCGGTGTTCTTGGCCGCCACCGAGATTCGCCGGTAGGCCCGGTTCATGTCGTCGGTCGCCGGGGCGCCGTCGAGGCCACGGCCGTACGCGAAGCCGCCCCATGCGGTGTACACCTGGGCCAGGTCGGCGTCGTCGCGCCAGTTGCGGCTGTCGATGAGCTGCAGCAGGCCGGCGCCGTAGGTACCCGGCTTCGAGCCGAAAATCCTTGTGGTGGCGCGTCTCTGGTCGCCGTGGTCGGCGACGTCGACCTGTGAGTGGGCGCGGACGTAGTTGTCCTCGACCGGCTCGTCGAGTCCGGCGACCAGCTGGACGGCGTCGTCGAGCATGGTCACCACGTGCGGGAAGGCATCGCGGAAGAAGCCGGAGATGCGGACGGTGACATCGATGCGCGGGCGGCCCAGCTCGGCCAGTGCGATCGGTTCCAGCCCGACCACGCGGCGGGACGCGTCGTCCCAGAGGGGCCGAACACCCAGCAGCGCAAGCACTTCGGCGATGTCGTCGCCCGCGGTGCGCATGGCCGAGGTGCCCCACACCGAGAGCCCGACGGATTCGGGCCAGCGGCCGTAGTCCGCGCGGTAGCGCTCCAGCAGCGAATCCGCCATCGCCACACCGGTTTCCCACGCCAGCTTCGACGGGACCGCCTTGGGGTCGACGGAGTAGAAGTTGCGTCCCGTGGGCAGCACGTTGACCAGGCCACGCAACGGCGATCCCGACGGCCCGGCCGCGATGAAGCCGCCGCCGAGGGCGTGCAGGATCTGGTCGATCTCGCGGTTCGTCGCGCGCAGCCGCGGCACCACCTCGGTCGCCGCGAACCGCAGCACCTTGGCGACCTCCGCGTTGTCGGTGATGCCGTCGACGGCGGCGGCGTCCCAGCCCGACTTCTGCAGTGCCGCAACCAGTTCCCGGGCCTGACCTTCGGCCGCGTCGACGGCCTCGCGCTCGGCAGAGCCGTCCTCGGCCAGCCCCAGCGCCTCACGCAGCCCCGGCACCGACTGCTCGCCGCCGAACAGCTGCCGTGCCCGCAGGATGGCCAGCACCAGGTCCAGTTCGGCCTCGCCGTCGGGCGCCTGCCCCAGGATGTGCAGGCCGTCGCGGATCTGGACGTCCTTGATCTCGCACAGCCAGCCGTCGACGTGCAGCAGCATGTCGTCGAACACGTCCTCGTCGGGCCGGTCCGCCAGCCCGAGGTCGTGGTCCATCTTGGCGGCGCGCATCAGCGTCCAGATCTGCTGGCGGATGGCCGGCAGCTTGCCGGGGTCCAGCGCCGAGATGGTCGAGTGCTCGTCGAGGAGCTGTTCCAGCCGAGCGATGTCGCCGTAGGTCTCGGCGCGGGCCATCGGCGGGATCAGGTGGTCGACCAGGACGGCATGCGCGCGGCGCTTGGCCTGCGTGCCCTCGCCGGGATCGTTGACCAGGAACGGGTACACCAGCGGCAGGTCGCCGAGCGCGGCGTCGGTGCCGCACGCGGCGGACATGCCGAGGGTCTTGCCGGGCAGCCATTCCAGGTTGCCGTGCTTGCCCAGGTGGATCATCACGTCGGCGCCGAAGTGCTTGTTGATCCAGTGGTAGGCGGCCAGGTAGTGGTGGCTCGGCGGCAGGTCGGGGTCGTGGTAGATCGCGACGGGGTTCTCACCGAAGCCGCGGGGCGGCTGGACGATGAGCACGATGTTGCCGGAAACCATTGCCGCGATGACGATCTCGCCATCGGGGTCCTGCGAGCGGTCGACGAACAAGTCCCCTGGCGCCTCGCCCCAGTGTTCGGTGACGGCATCGGTGAGTTCGGCGGGCAGCGTCGCGAACCAGGCGCGGTAGTCCTTGGCGGAGACGCGCACCGGGTTGGCTTCCAGCGCTTCGGTGCTGAGCCAGTCGGGGTCCTGGCCGCCCTTCTCGATCATCGCGTGGATCAGGGCGTCACCGTCGCCGGAGGCGACGATCGTGGGGAGGTCTTCGGGCGCTTCGCCGTCGCCGATGCGGTAGCCGGCGTCGCGCATGGCGCGCAGCAGTGCGACGGCGCTGGCCGGGGTGTCGAGGCCGACGGCGTTGCCGATGCGGGCGTGCTTGGTCGGGTACGCCGAGAACACCAGCGCGACACGCTTGTCGGCGGGCTCGATGTGCTTGAGGCGGGCATGCCGGACGGCCAGCCGCGCGACGCGCTCGCAGCGCTCGGGGTCGGCGACGTACGAGATCAGGCCTTCGCTGTCGATCTCCTTGAACGAGAACGGCACGGTGATGATGCGGCCGTCGAACTCCGGCACCGCGACCTGCGACGCCACGTCCAGCGGCGTCAGGCCGTCGTCGTTCTCGTCCCACTGCGCACGCGAGCTCGTCAGGCACAGGCCCTGCAGGATCGGAATGTCGAGGGCCGCCAGATGCGCGACGTTCCAGTTGTCGTCGTCGCCGCCGGCGCTCGCGAGGGCGGGCGTCGCGCCGCCGGCCGCCAGCACTGTCGTGATCAGGGCATCGGCGGTGCCCAGCAGCTCGATGAGCTCGGGCTCGGCGGTGCGCAGCGAGGCGCAGAAGATCGGCAGCGGCCGGCCGCCGGCCTGCTCGATGGCGCCGCACAGCGCGTCGATGTAGGCGGTGTTGCCGGCCAGCTGCTGGGCGCGGTAGTAGAGCACCGCGACGGTCGGCCCTTCGGCGTCGGACGAGCGGTCCAGCAGCCCCCAACTCGGAGCGGATTCGGGCTCGCCGAAGCCGAACCCGGTCATCAGCACCGTGTCCGACAGGAAAGAATGCAGATTCACCAGGTTGCTGACGCCGCCCTGCGCCAGATAGATGTGCGCCTGGAGCGCGACACCGGCCGGGACGGTCGAGTGACTCATCAGGTCGGCGTCGGGCGTCTGCTCCCCTGACAGCACCACAGTCGGGATACCGGTGGCGACGACGGCATCGATGTCGTCCTGCCAGGTGCGATAGCCGCCCAGCACCCGCACGATCGCCAGGTCCGAACCCGCCAGGAGGTCCGCCAGTTCCCCGTCGATCAACCGGGACGGATTGGCCCACCGGTACTCGGCGCCGCTGGCGCGGGCGGTGATCAGATCGGTGTCGGACGTCGAGAGCAGCAGTACGGTCGGCACCGACTATTCGTACCGCACCGGCGATGCCGGCTGCTCCGCGGTGTCGGACGGCGCCTCGACCAGCTGGTTTCGGCCCCCGGCTTTGGCCTCGTAGACCGCGCGGTCCGCGCGGGCCAGAAGTTCACGGGCAAAACTGCCCGCCGCGGCCCAGTCCGATCGGGACATCTCAGCGAAACCGGCCGAGGCGGTCAGCGTCGTGGGCGTACCCGCGACCGGGCCCAGCCCGGCGATGCCGCTGCGCAGTTCTTCGGCCCGCCGCCTGCTGCCGGTGCCGTCGCTGTTGTCGGGACCGCGCCACAGCGCCGCGAATTCCTCGCCCCCGACGCGGGCCACGACGACGCCCGCGTCCACGGTCGCCAGCCGCAGGTATGTGCCGATCGCACGCAGCGCATCGTCGCCCGCCGGATGGCCGTACCGGTCGTTGAAGCCCTTGAAGTCGTCGACGTCGAGCACCATCAGCGCCGCATACCGGGTCTCCATCGCCGCGTCGAGTTCGTCGAGCGCCTCGTCGAAGGACCGCCGGTTGGCCAATCCGGTCAGCGGGTCGGTTCTGGTGAGCTCGTCGAGCTTGCGCTCGTCGAGCCACGCCAGCCGCACCGATCGCTCGAGCTTGTAGGAGAACCGCATCGTCACGGCAACCATGAAGATGGCGGTGCCCACGGTGAGCAATCTGTTGCTGGTCCACGGGAACACCCACAGCTCCAGCGCCGACACCCACAGCAGGATCGCCAGGACCGAAGGGGCCAGCAGCCGGAACCGGATCTTCACCACGCACAGGCTCAGCAGCACCGCCGTGGGCATGAGGTACGGGACGACGTCGTAGCCCTGCGGCAGCTGCACCACCCGCTCGTACATCTGGGCACTGGTGATGACGCCGACGGCCGCGACATACGTGGGAGCGGAGAATCGGTAGAGCCGCGGCACCAACGCGGTCAGCGCGGCCAGCGTCGCCATCGGCATGATCCCGTAGACCAGCGTGTACACGCCGAGTGCCTGCGATTCGGGCGGCATCTTCAGCACGGTCTTGTACGACGACAGCATCGCGAGGCAGACGGCATCCAGGCCGAGCATGATCGCGGCCCGCGAGATGCGCCCCTGCCGGTCGTACACCTTCCGGAACTCCGCTTCCTGATCGCGCGTCGGCGCGGGCTGCGGTTCAACGGCAGGGACCGTCGGACGCCGGGGGCCGCGGCTCCTGTCGCGGCTCGCCATGACGGGCAGCTGCGGGTCGGCGACGGCGAGCCGGTCGCGGCCATCGCGCTTGGCCCGGTAGAGGGCCGAGTCCGCGCGGCGGAGCAGTTCGACGGCGTTGATGGTGGCCGCGTCGGGTTCCGGGTCGTGCGCCAGGCCGGCCGACGCGGTGACGACGCGCCCGTCGGCGTCGTGAGCGATCGCGAGTGCGGCGATTCCGGACCGGATCTCCTCGGCGCGGGTGGCCATCGTGGCCGGGTCGGCCGCACACCACACCGCGACGAACTCCTCACCACCTAGGCGGGCGCAGAACTCGTCCACACCGGTCAACGAGTCGCCCAGATGGGCGCCGACGCGGCGCAGGCAGTCATCGCCGGCCAGGTGACCGTTGCGGTCGTTGAAGCCCTTGAAGTCGTCGACGTCGAGCACCAGCACGGCCAGGCCCTGTCCGGTGCGCCGTGCGGCCCGCGCCACCTCCGTGAGCTGTTCGTCGAAGTAGCGCCGGTTCGGCACTCCGGTCAGCGCGTCGGTGCGGGTGAGGCGGGCCAACGTGCGGGCCCGCAACCACCCGGTTCGGGTCGACCGTTCGAGTTCGTAGGCAGCGCTGAGCGCCACGGTCACCATCCCGATCAAGGCGACGATGTCGAAGAGTTCGTTGCTCGTGGGCTCGAACGCCGAGAGCTCGGTCGCGACGATGCCGGCAAGCCCGGCCAGAATCGCCGGGGCCAGGAGCACGAAGCGGATCTGCACGACGATGAGGCTCATCAGGATCGCCACGGGCATGGCCAGCGGTACGACGTCCAGACCATGCCGGATGCACGCGATGCGCAGCACCATGAAGCAGGCGACGTCGATGTACACCGAGGCGATGTAGAGGAGCGACGACCACCGCTGCAGTGGGCTGTGGTCACCGCTGAGCCAGCGCAGCACCATGGGCACGATGACGGCCAGCAGCAGGGAGCGGCCCAGCGGCATCACCTCGGGCGGCACCCGCAGCAGGGTGTGGTGAAAGGCGATACCGGCCGTGATCACGATCAGCAGGACGGCCCACATCTCATGGCGGGCCTTGCGGCCCGACTGACCGAAGCTCAGCTGGAACTCGGACTCGAGGGGCTCGCTGAACCGAATCCCGTTGACCATCGCCGACCACACGGACTGCGCCTCCCCTGTCGCGACGGGCCACTTGGCCAGCAGCCTAACGTCGCGGCCTGCGCGATCAGACCGAACCGGGGAGCGGAAAAAGCAACGGCGGGCGGGTTGCTGTGCAACCCGCCCGCCGGCGGTCTCATCTACGTCGCTGTGGTCAGCGCTGGTTGGTCTCCCACCGCTGGTACCACGTCTTGCCCTGGTAGGGCAGGCCCGCGGCCACGATGAGAGCGAAGACGCCACCAACGTACAGAGCGAAATCGGACATTGCGTCCCTCCTTAGGTCATCCGAATGCGATGTAGCAAGCGGAAGTTCGCGTTCCACGGTACGGGTCGATGCCTTGAATACAAGGGACTTGTAAGGCACGGAACAGCCCGGAAACGGCAGTGACCTGTTTCACTATTTGCGGCACAACGTAACGTGGACAAGGTGATTCGCAGCCGTGACGACGACGCCTGCCCGGGCGCCCTGCAGGTGCACCAGGCGGCCGACGGTGGCCTGGCCCGCATCCGCCTGGCCGGCGGGATGATCACCGCTGCGCAACTGGAGGCACTGGCCCTCGCGGCCCCCGAATTCGGTTCGCCGGCAATGGAACTGACCTCGCGCGGCAACATTCAGGTGCGTGGAATCCGCGACGCCGCAGGGCTGGCCGCGGCGGTCCAGACGGCGGGCCTGCTGCCCTCGGCCACCCACGAGCGCGTCCGCAACATCGTGGCATCCCCGCTGTCGGGCCGCAGCGGCGGGCTGGGCGACGTCCGGGCCGTCGTGCACGACCTCGATTCCGGCCTGCAAAACCGTCCTGACCTGGCCGAACTTCCCGGCAGGTTCTGGTTCGGGGTCGACGACGGCCGCGGTGACATCTCGGGCCTGGCGCCCGATGTGAGCACCCACCTGATCTCTTCCGACAGCGCCGCCGTGCTGGTCGCGGGCCGCGACACCGGCGTGCGGATCGCCGCTGCACAGGCCTCGGAGACCCTGCTGAACCTGGCCCACGGCTTCCAGCATATTCGCAGAAACCGTTGGCGGACAAGCGAACTGGATGACACCGACGCCCTCCTGGATGCGGCCGGGCTGAAGCCGACCGAACCGTCCGGTGCGACCTGGGCGCCCGTCGACGTCCCGCCGGTCGGCTGGATCACCCAGGACGACGGCCGGATCACGTTGGGCGCCGCTGTCCCGCTGGGTGTGCTGCAGGCCCGTACCGCCGAGTTTGTGGCAGCCATCACCGCTCCCGTGGTGGTCACACCATGGCGCTCGTTACTCATCTGTGACCTCGAAGAGGGCATCGCCGACACCTCGCTGCGGGTGCTGGCGCCCATGGGGCTGATATTCGACGAGCACTCCCCCTGGCTGTCGATCAGCTCCTGCACCGGCAGGCCGGGGTGCGCCAAGTCACTGACCGACGTGCGCAGTGACGCGGCCGCGGCGGCGGAGTCGGGCGAGCCCGGCGGCCGCAGGCATTTCGTCGGCTGCGAGCGCGCGTGCGGCAGTCCGTCGGTCGGTGAGGTGCTGGTGGCGACCAACTCGGGGTACGAACCGCGCCACCCGTAGGGTTATCGCGTGCTCGACTACGTCCGCGACGCTGCGGAGATCTACCGGCAGTCGTTCGCGACGATCCGTGACGAAGCGGATCTGGCGCGATTTCCCGACGACGTCTCACGCGTCGTCGTCCGTCTGATCCACACCTGCGGCCAGGTCGACGTCACCGAGCACGTCGCCTACACCGACGACGTGGTGACCCGCACGCATGCCGCGCTGGCTGCCGGGGCTCCGATCCTGTGCGACTCGTCGATGGTGGCGGCGGGCATCACGCGCTCGCGCCTGCCCGCGAACAACGACGTGGTGTCGCTGGTCGCCGACCCGGGTGCGCCCGCCATGGCCGAGAAGCTCGGCAGCACCCGGTCCGCGGCGGCCGTCGATCTGTGGGCCGACCGGCTCGGCGGTGCCGTGCTGGCCATCGGCAACGCACCGACCGCGCTGTTCCGGCTGCTGGAGCTGCTGGACGAGGGCGCCCCGGTGCCCGCCGCGGTGCTGGGCGGCCCGGTGGGCTTCGTCGGCTCGGCGCAGTCGAAGGACGAATTGATCGCGCGGCCGCGCGGCATGGACTATCTGGTGGTGACGGGGCGGCGTGGCGGCAGTGCCATGGCCGCCGCCGCGGTGAACGCGATTGCGAGTGAACGAGAATGAGCGCCCTGGGCACCTTGTACGGCGTCGGCCTGGGTCCCGGTGACCCGGAATTGGTGACGGTCAAGGCCGCGCGCGTGATCGGCGAGGCCGACGTGGTGGCGTACCACAGTGCGCGCCACGGCCACAGCATCGCGCGCCGCATCGCCGAACCGTATCTGCGCGCCGGCCAGATCGAGGAGCACCTCGTCTACCCGGTGACGACCGAGACCACATCGCATCCGGGCGGTTACGACGGCGCCATCGAGGACTTCTACACCGAGGCCGCCGAGCGCATCGCCACCCACCTCGCCGCGGGCCGCAACGTCGCGCTGCTGGCCGAGGGCGACCCGCTGTTCTACAGCTCCTACATGCACATGCACACGCGGCTCACCGAGCGGTTCCACGCCGTCATCGTGCCGGGCGTGACATCCGTCAGCGCCGCCTCGGCCGCGATCTCGACACCGCTCGTGCAGGGCGAACAGGTGCTCACCATCCTGCCCGGCACACTGCCTGCCGGCGAGCTGCAGCGCCGCCTCGCCGACACCGACGCCGCCGTCGTGATGAAGTTGGGCCGCTCGTACCCGGCTGTGCGGCAGGCGCTTTCGTCGGCCGGACGGCTGGACGAGGCGTTCTACGTGGAGCGCGCGAGCACCGAGGCGCAGCGGGTGCTGCCGGCCGCCGACGTCGACGAGACGACGGTGCCGTACTTCTCCATCGCGATCCTGCCGGGCGGACGGCGTGAGGCCCGCACCGGCGGCAGTGTTGTCGTGGTCGGGCTGGGCCCCGGCGACCCGGAGTGGACGACGACGCAGACCCGCCGCGAGCTGGCGGCTGCCACCGACCTGATCGGCTACGGGCCGTACCTGGACCGCGTGCCGGATCGCCCCGGCCAGCAGCGGCACCCGAGCGACAACACCGATGAACGCGCCCGCGCCGAGTTGGCCTGCAGGCTGGCCCAGCAGGGCCGGACGGTAGCCGTGGTGTCGTCCGGTGACCCCGGCGTTTTCGCGATGGCGACCGCGGTGCTCGAGGAGGCCCAGCAGTGGCCGGGCGTCGAGGTCCGGGTGGTCCCGGCGATGACCGCCGCGCAGGCCGTGGCCAGCCGGGTCGGTGCGCCGCTCGGCCATGACTATGTGGTGATCTCACTGTCCGACCGGCTCAAGCCGTGGGACATCATCGCCCAGCGCATCACCGCGGCCGCCCGCGCCGACTTCGTGCTCGCGATCTACAACCCGGCGTCGAAGACCCGTACCTGGCAGGTGGCCGCGATGCAGGACCTGCTGCTGGAGTACCGGGACCCGAACACCCCCGTCATCATCGGTCGTGACGTGGCCGGGCCGAACGAAACGGTGCGCGTGGTGCGGCTGGCCGACCTCAAGCCGGCCGAGATCGACATGCGCTGCCTGCTGATCATCGGGTCGTCGCAGACGGTGTGGCACAGCACCCCCGAGGGCGACCGGGTGTTCACCCCACGGTATTACCCCCACTGATTCGATTGGGCCACTAGGGTTTCCGGACATGAGCGAAAGCCCTCGAGTCACGCGCCTGGTCATGTACAAGCACGGCATGGCGCTGGTCGAACGCAGTGGCCCGGTCGACGGTGATTTCGCCCTGACGTTCCGCCACGCCCAGATGAAGGACGTGCTGAAGTCGCTGTCGGTGACTGGGACGGGCACCGACCTGGCCGTCGGGGCGGTCTCGTTCGACACCCCGACCGACCCGCACACCCAACTGGGCGGCCGCGGGGTGCAGATCGAGTCCGGCAACGCGCTGCGCGGGCTGTTCGACGGCCTGCGGGGCCGCACCGTCGAAGTCGACTGCGGCGCCGCGCGCCATCGGGGCGAGGTGATCGGCGTCGACGAATCCGCAAAGTATCGACAGGTGCTGGTCCTGCGCACCGACGCCGGGTCGGTCAGCCTGATCGAACTGGCCGACGTCGCTGCCGTGACGCTGGCGGAGGGACCGTCACGCGACAACCTCGAGTACCTGCTGGACCGGTCCCGCGCGCTGACCGCGGGCCAGAATTGCCAACTGGGCGTACAGGTTCGGGGCAGCGGGACCGTCCAGGTGTCCTATGTGGTGCCGGCCCCGCTGTGGCGGCTGTCGTACCGCCTGGTCCGCGACGGTGACGCACTGGTCTTGACCGCGATGGGCATCGTGCACAACCCGGTCGACGAAGACCTCACGGACGTCGCGCTGACCCTGACCACCGGCGAACCGGTCTCCTTCGACATCGACCTGTACGAGAGCAAGCACGCGTATCGGGAGGTCGTCGAGGAAAGCCGCCGTGGCGCGGTGCCCGTGTCCGCCGCGGCGAAGAAGACCCGGTCGCCGGCCGAGGTCCCGGTGGCGATGGCGATGCCCGCTCCTGCCGGCGCCGGGTTTTTCGATGCGTATGCCGATGCCGTCGACGATGTCGAAACCGCCGACCGCGGTGAGTATTTCGAGTACCGGCTCAGTACCCCGGTGTCGCTCAAGCGCGGCGGCGCGTCGATGATTCCGCTGGCGGTACAGGCGGTGGACGGGGTCCGGCGCGAGCTGGTGTGGAACGGCCGCGACCGCTCCCCCGAGATCGTCCTCGTCTTCACCAACACCGCGGGCATCGTGCTCGAGGAAGGCCCAGCCGTCATCTACGAGCAGGACGCCTATGCCGGTGAAGCGATGGTGCCCTTCACCGCCCGTGACGCGAAAGTGCGGCTGCCGTTCGCGAAAGATCTTGCAGTGCGCTGTCGGCACACCTCGACCGTCAGCGACGTCACCGCCCGCGTCCGTCTGGCCCGCGCCGCGCTGGTACACGAGCAGCGCCGCGAGATGGTGCACACCCTGCGGGTCGAGAACGACCATGCCGAGCCGGTCGACGTGATCTTCGAGATCACCCGTTTTCAGGGGCGCCGCGTCGAACCGCGGGACAACGTGACCGCGATCGCCGACGACGGGACCAACCACCGGATCACGGTCACCGCGGCCGGTCACGGGGCCGTCGAGGCCACGGTGCTGGAAAGCTGGCCGCTGTCCAGTGAGATCGACTACGAGCACCTCGCGCCGGGTCAGCTCGAGGAGTGGCTGGCCGACCGGTCCCTCGACGCGGCCACCATCACCACGCTCGGCGATGTCCTGGACAAGTGGGCGGCCGCCGAGCGGCTGGAATCGGACGCCGAGCAGGTCGAGGCTGCGCGCTCGGGTGACTACGAGGCGCAGAGCCGAATCTCGGAGCAGCTCAACGTCCTCGGCACCGACGGACCCGAAGGCGAGCTACGGCGCCGGCTCATCGTGGACCTGGAGGCGCTGCGGGACCGCAGCACCGAGCAGGGCGAGAAGGTCCGTCAGCTCCGCGACGATGCGGAAGCGCACCGGCGGGCCGCGTGGGACGAACTCCAGCGGCTCATCGACGCGCCCTGACCCAGGCTTCGGCTTCGTCGACGGTGGCGGCTGTCGCCACGCCGTCGGGCAGCACCGGCCGGTCCACCATGATCACCGGAACATTCAGCGCGGCAGCGGCATCCAACTTCGCGCGCGTCATGCCGCCACCGCTGTTCTTCGTGACCAGGGCGTCGATCCGGTGGTCTCGCAGCAGCGCCAGCTCGTTGTCGTAGTCGTACGGACCGCGCGACAGCAGGATGTGGTGCTGCGGCGGCAACGTCTCGGCGTCCGGCGGCGTGACGGCACGGATGAGGAACCAGGCGTCCGACGCGCGGAAGGCCGTCGTGCCCGAACGTCCCGTGGTGAGGAAGACCCGTTGGTAGCCAAGGTCTTTGACGGTCTGCGCGGCCTGCCGGTCATCGGCGACGACGATGGCGTCACCGTACGGCCACGCCGGCCGCGCCAGGACCAGGTGCGGCAGCCGCAGGCTTGCGCAGGCCTGGGCGGCGTTGGCGGTGATGGTGGCGGCGAACGGGTGCGTGGCGTCGACGACGGCGGTGATCTCGTTGTCCTGCAAGTAGGTCCGCAGGCCGTCGACGCCACCGAAGCCGCCGATCCGCACCGGGCCCACGGGTAGCGCCGGGTCGGGGACGCGGCCGGCCAGGGAACTGATCAGCTCGACATCGAGGTGCAGCCGTTTGGCCAGTGCCCGCGCCTCGGACGTCCCACCCAGGAGCAAGACTTTCACCGGTTACCTCTCGTCTCTCTCGCGAGCAGACGTAAACCTGTCGATTTCGGCCCCGAAATGACAGTTTTGCGACTGCTCGCGGCAATACATCAGTGGGTGGCCCCGCGGCGCCGGCCGCTGGAATACAGGTAACTCTCGTCAAATCCCCGGGCGCCCAGCGCATCTCCCACGAAGATGACCGCGGTCTTGGTGATGCCCGCCGCTTTGGTCTGCTCGGCCAGTTCGGACAGGGTACAGGTGATGACCTGCTCGGTCGGCCAGCTGACGAAAGCCACCACCGCGCAGGGGGTTTCCGGGCGGTATCCGCCCTCGAGCAGCTGCGGGACGATGTTGTCGATCTGCGCGGCCGCCAGGTGCAGCACCAGGGTGGCGCCGGGCTTGGACAGCGATACCAAATCCTCGCCGTGGGGCATCGCGGTCGACAGTGTCGCCACCCGGGACAGGGTGACGGTCTGGGCCACGCCGGGCACCGTGAGCTCGCGCCCGAGCGCCGCGGCGGCAGCAGCGAAAGCCGGTACGCCGGGCACGATTTCGTAGTCGATACCGAGCTCGTCGAGCCGGCGGCACTGCTCGGCCACCGCGCTGTAGATCGACGGGTCCCCCGAATGCAGGCGCGCCACGTCGAGCCCTGCTTCGTGCGCGGCGACCGACTCGCCGATGATCTGCTCGAGGTTGAGCGGACCGGTGTCGACGATCCGCGCGCCGGGCGGGCATTCCGCCAGCAGGTCGTCGGGCATGATCGAGCCGGCGTACAGACAGACCTGGCATGACCGCAACAGCCGCTGCCCCCGCACGGTGATGAGATCGGCGGCACCGGGTCCCGCGCCGATGAAGTACACCGTCATTCTTTGACCACCGTCCACTGGGTTATCGGCAATGCCGGGCGCCAACCGGTGAAGCCACCGATCGGTTCGCCGTGATAATGCTGGAACCGGCGCAGTTCGCCACCCAGCTTCGAAAAGAGCTGCACCACAAAGGCTTCCGACTCTGCCGTCACCGCATTGGCGACCAGCCGGCCACCGGATTCGAGCGCGTCGAAGCAGGCGTCGAACAGCCCCGGTTGGGTCAGGCCACCGCCGATGAAGATGGTGTCCGGGCCGGCCAGATCCTGGAATCCCTCCGGCGCTGCGCCGCGGACATCGACACGGACGCCGAATGTGTTGATGTTGCGGGTGATCCGCTCGCGGCGCCCGTCATCGCTTTCGAACGCGACGGCCCGGCCAGCTGACGCCCGGCACCATTCGATCGCCACACTGCCCGAACCCGAGCCGACGTCCCACAGGATTTGATTCGGGCGCGGCTGCAGCGTGGCAAGGGTCACCGCGCGGATGTGCTGTTTGGTGATCTGCCCGTCGTGGTCAAAGGCCGTGTCCGCCAGTGCCGCCCCGATGCGCAGGTCAGGGACATATTGCACGGCAATGACATTGAGCGCGTCGACGTGCGGATCCTGGGTCTGCCACTCCTGGGCCGTCATCGTCGTGATGCGTTCGGCCGGCCCGCCGAGTTGTTCCAGGACGGTGAAGTCGGACTGGCCGCGCCCGGCTTCAGTGAGCAGCCGGGCCAGCGCCCGCGGGGTGTCGGCGCCCTTGGACAACACGACTGCCTGCCCGCCCAGTCGCATCGCGGTGTGCGGTGCGGCGTTGACGAGGCTGATCACCTCGGTGTCCTGCACGCTCCAGCCCAGTCGCGCGCACGCCAGGGTCACCGAGGACACGTGTGGCAGCACCGTCACGCGATCCCGGCCGAACAACCGGATCAGGGTGGCGCCGATGCCGTGCAGCATCGGGTCGCCGGAGGCCACCACGTGCACGTCCCCCAGCCCGTCGAACAACGTGGGCAGGGCCGCCAGCATCGGCGACGGCCAGGCCTTCCGCTCGGCGGTGACGTCCGCGTCCAGCAGATCCAGCTGCCGCGGACCGCCGAAAATCACGGTGGCGCTTTGCAGTTCAGTGCGCGCCGCGCCACCGAGCCCGGCCATGCCGTCGGCGCCGATGCCGACGACGATGATCTTGCCTTCGTTACCGGTCACCTCGGCATCTTCCGCCAGATGGCCTTCGGCACAAAACGAGTCGCAAAGATCAGCGGGCGAATGCCCCACGGCACCCAGACCGCCGACTTGCCCTTCCGCAGCGCCGTCGCGGCAGCCTCGGCGACCTGCGCGGGCGTGCTCGACATCGGTGCCGGGTCCATGCCCTCGGTCATCCGGCCGATCACAAAGCCGGGCCGCACGATGAGCAATCGGATGCCCGTGCCGTGCAGCGCGTCGGCCAACCCGCACGCGAAGCCGTCCAGGCCCGCCTTGGCCGATCCGTAGACGTAGTTGGCCCGGCGGACCCGCGCCCCGGCGATCGACGAGAACACCACCAACCGTCCCCGACCCGCGGCGCGCATGCGCTGCGTCAACAGGGTCAGCAGGTTCACCTGCGCCACGTAGTCGGTGTGGACGACGGCCACCGCGTGCGCGGCGTCGTCTTCGGCCCGGGCCTGTTCGCCGAGGACGCCGAAGGCCAGCACCGCGGTGCCGATGGGCCCGTGCTCGGCTTCGATCGTGCTGAGCAACGCGGCATGCGAGGCCAGATCGTCGGCGTCGAACTCGCAGGTCTGTACCTCGGCGGCGCCGGCCGCTCGGACCGCCTGCACCTCGTCGATCAGCTGGTCGGCCCGGCGGGCAGCGAGCACCACCGTGTTGCCCGGCGCCAGCCGGATGGCCAGTTCCAGGCCGATCTCACTGCGGCCGCCGAAGATGACGACCACCTCGCCGCCGGTATCCGCCGTGTCGTTCACGGCTGCGATTATCACCTGCGCTACTTTTGATCACGATGGCGAAGGCAACGACACGGCTCACCAGTGACGCGCTGGCATTCCTCACCGAGCGTCATCTGGCGATGCTGACCACCCTGCGGTCGGACAATTCCCCGCACGTCGTGGCTGTCGGTTTCACCTTCGACCCCAAGACCCACATCGCGCGCGTCATCACTACGGGCGGCTCCCAGAAGGCCCTCAACGCAGCCCAACGCGGCGTTGCCGTGCTGAGTCAGGTCGACGGTGCCCGGTGGCTGTCGCTCGAAGGCAAGTCGACCGTCAGCAACGACGCCGACGACGTCCGCGACGCCGAACTGCGCTACGCCCAGCGCTACCGCACCCCGCGGGTGAACCCACGGCGCGTGGTGATCGAGGTCCGCATCGAACGCGTCCTCGGCTCCAGCGAGCTGTTGGACCGCGGCGAGGCCTAGTCAGTCCGGCAATGTCGTCGAAAAGGACCAAATGGTCGCTGTGACGACCTCGAGAACAACCACTTGGTCCTTCTCGACGCCAAGACGTTCACCACTACACACCACCGACAACTATTCGTCATAAGATGCTCAGCGTCCCCAGACCGGCAGGAGCATCGATGGCACGCGGCACTCCGCTGGAAGACAGCGCACGGGCAGGCTCACCGCCCACCGACCGCGTCGTCAGCATCATCGAACTCCTGGCGCAGCAGTCCGAACCGAGTTCGGTGGCCTCCATCGCATCCCGACTGGACCTCAACCGCGCGACCGTCACCTCGATCCTGCTGGCCCTGGAGCGCGCGGGTTGGGTTGTGCGCCTTGCTGATCGGAGTTACACCCTCGGTCCGGGCATGCTCGGCGTCGCCGAGGCCGTGCGCAATGCCCTGCCCCTGCCGGAAAACCACACCGAGGTCCTGCACGACCTGGCACATGCCACCAAATGCGGTGTTTCGCTGGCCATGGTCGGCACCACCGAGATGACGTTCGTCAGCGTGGTGCGCGGCGTCGGCCACATCCCGGGCGGCGTCGGTGTCGGCGTGCGCCTGCCGTTGACGCCGCCGGCCGGCGCGACGGTGATCGCCCGCCGCGACGCGGCAAGCCAACAACAGTGGCTGGCCGGGGCGCCGCAGGAGCTGCGCCCCGACTTCAGCAACCTGCTCGACCAGCTGCGCAAGGACGGCGTCGCCATATTCGATTTCGGCGACGCCAACCCCGAAGTGCTGGGCGTACTGGGCGACGTCGCCGAACTGCTCTCCGAGCACCCCCGGCGCAGTGCGCTACGGCAGCGGGTTTTCGAGACGCTGGTCAGCCTCGGCGGAAAGCCTTACAGCACGGCACAGCTCGAATCCCCCGAGCCGCTCGCCGTGAGCTATCTGAGCACCGCCGTGGACAACGCCGCCGGCCACCCCGCCTACGAGCTTCAGCTCGGGCCGCTGGATCCGTCGGTCAGCGCCGCCGACCGCGCGCGGTACATCCACGAATTGCGCTCGGCCGCAGCAAAGCTCGGCCAGCACTAGCCACCGTCACAACCCAACCCGCCGACCGTCCGGCGGGCACTTTCGCGACCCACTCAGCGGAAAACAATGCTTGCGCGTCCGTCGCGGGGATGCTTACCATCTGCCCGTCGCCAATTATTTGGCAATTGAACGACAATTATTCGTCACTATTTCGAGAGCGTGGATGGACACAGCGACGACGCTGCATCGCATTGGTAGCTCGGCGGGATCGGGCCACGCCCGGTTCATCGGCCGCGTAGGCGCACTGGCCGTTGCCCTCGGCATCGGCATCGCCGTCGCGAACGGTCCCGCCATCTGCCTGGCCGACACCGGCACCGGCGCCACCTCCGGCGCGTCCACGTCCGCGTCGTCCGCCGACACCCCGTCGCCGGCCACCAAACCGAAGCCCGAGAAGCCCGCGAAGAAGGCGAAAAAGCCCAAGCGACAGAACGACTCGTCGGCCACGACACCCGACAAGCCCGGGGACACCGACAGCCCGAAGTCCGACACCCCCGACCAGACGCCGGCGACGACGAATCCCGGATCGGGCAACCCGGCCGAGACCACGAATTCGACGCCCAAGAAGTCCCGGCAGAAGCAGCAACGCAACCGGACGACCAAACCCATCGCGTCAGTCGCCCAACCTGCCGCCGCGACGACTCAGACCGCCCCGAAGGCCGCCACCCCGACCGCGGCCGCCACCGCACCGAAACCGGCTGCAGCCCAGGCACCTTCAGTGGAGTCCGCTGCCACCACGGTCTCGTCGGCCCTGTCCGCCGCCGCGACCAAGATCAACACCCTCACGGCGACAACGCATCCCGTCTCCACGGCCGCCACCGGCGGCAACTTCGTCACGCATGTGGTGTCGAGCCTGCTCGGCGCCATCGGGCTCGTCCCGCACGCCGGAACCAGTCCCACCGCTCCGCCGCAGGCGCCGGTGCTGTGGACCCTCTTCAGCTGGATTCGCCGCGAGATCGGCCACACGTTCTTCAACTCCGCGCCGATCGTCAACTACAAGCAGACCGAGACCAGCCAGACCTTCGGCGGCGTCATCAAGGGTGACTTGAAGGCCACCGACGCCAACGGCGACAAGCTCACCTACACCGTCGACAAGGGCCCGACGAAGGGCGCCGTGGCGGTCCGCCCGGACGGCACGTTCACGTACACCCCAAGCGACGCACTGGCATTCACCGGTGGCACCGACTCGTTCACGGTCACCGTCGACGACCGGCCGGGCAATCCGTTCCACATCAACCTGCTGAAACTGTTCCAGCCGAACGCCGGTGCCACCACCACCGAGACGGTCACTGTCACGGTGAAGCCGACCAGTCCGCTCGGCACAGCCGACCAGATCGCGCTGGAACAGAAGGCCCAGGAGATCGTCAACACGCCGCAGGTGCAGGCTGCCATCGAGGCGCTCAAGCAGGCCTGGCTGGCGCATGCGCAGCAGCGGTTCGGCCTCGTCGGCGGCGTCGACGCCAAGAACCTGGCCCTGCTCGACGCAGCCGCCCGGGAGCAGGCACTCAATGCCGCGATGACAGTGGTCAACAACGATCCGGACAACCCGCTGGTGATGGCCGTCGATATGCGCGCGCACAGCTGGTACGGCATCGACACCCCCGGCGGGAGGTTCATCTACGACAACCCCGACACCATCTACCGCACCATCCCGGTGCGCAGCGACTCGACGTACGTCATCAGCGGCAAGTACCTGGGCGGCGTCCCCGCCGACGGGAACTTCGGCGTCTACGCCGACATCAGCGATGCCAAACCGATCGGCAATCTGTTGGCGAAGGACCTCGTGGTCAACGCCGACGGTACGTTCACCATCACGGTGGACGGCAATCCCACCCAGCCGGGGCAGACCAACCACATCTATCTGCCGCCGGAGGCCCAGCAGATCTTCGTCCGGTACACGATGGCGGATTGGAACACCGAATCGGCGCCCGGCCTCACCGTGACGCGCACGAGCGGTCCGGCGGGCTCGCGTGCGGAGAGCTTCGACGAGATGGTCGCCCACACCGCCGACATCCTCGCGAATTTCGGCACCAGCGCACACAATACGGCGCTCGACATCGTCACCCTCAACCTGCAGACCGGGCAGCTCAAGCCGCCCAACACGCTGACGCAGCCGTTCAACTTCCCCGGCACCCTGGTGTCGCAGAAGCAGAGCCTCGGCTACTTCCAGCTGGCCGACAACCAGGCTCTGGTCATCACGATCAACCCCGGCAACGCCGGATACTTCGTGGTGCCGGTGACCAACGACTGGGAACTGTCGCCCGGCGACGGCACCGCGCAGACGAGCCTCAACAACGCACAGTCCATCGCCAATGCGGATGGCACCTACACGCTCGTCATCTCCCCCGACGACCCCGGCGTGGCCAACTGGGTCTCCACCGGCGGCCTCAACCAGGGCACCCTGTACATCCGGTTCCAGGCGCTCGATGCCGCCTCGTCGGCGGTGCCGATGATCGTCTCGCAGCAGGTCGTCACCCTCGATCAACTCGGCACCGTGCTGCCGGCCGGCACCAAGTACGTGACCGACGCCGAAAGGCAGGCCCAGCTCGCCGCCCGCCAGGACGGCTACAACGACCGCTTCGGCCCCTTCCCGCAGATCACCACAGGAGCACAGTCCGTATGACCGCCACCGCCGTCACCTTCACTCCCGGTTCCGCCGCCACCTGGCGCAGCCCGTGGGCCATGTATGCCGCACTGCGCGAACACGATCCGGTTCACCACGTTGTTCCCGCGCACGCGCCGGACAAGGACTATTGGGTGCTGTCGCGCTACGCCAACATCTCCGCAGCGGCCAAGGACCACGAGACCTTCTCGTCTGCCGAGGGCCTCACCTTCAACTACGACGACATGGAAGCCGTTGGCATCAAAGATAATCCGCCGATGGTGATGCAGGACCCGCCGGTCCACACCACCTTCCGGCGGCTGGTGGCCAAGGGATTCACCCCGCGGCAGGTCACCGCGATCGAACCCAAGGTGCGCGAATTCGTGGTGGACCGCATCGAGAAGTTGCGCGCCAAGGGCACCGGCGACATCATCACCGAGTTCCTCAAACCCATGCCCACCATGGTGGTCGCGCATTATCTCGGTGTCCCGGAAAAGGATTGGGATCGCTTCGATGCGTGGACCGATGCCATCGTCGCCGCCAACTCCACCGGGCACCAGCCCGCGGCCGCCCCCGCCATCGCCGAATTGTTCACCTACTTCAACGAATTGATCGCCTACCGCCAGAAACGTCCCGAGGACGACACCGTCTCGCACCTGGTGGAAGCCGGCTTCGGCGCCGACGGCGACATGTCCGGAATCCTGTCCATCCTGGGCTTCGCCTTCACGATGATCACCGGCGGCAATGACACCACGACCGGAATGCTCGGTGGCGCAGTGCAATTGCTCACCGCCCGCCGCGACCAGCGACAGCTCCTGATCGACGACCCGGCGCTGATCCCGGATGCCGTGGAGGAACTGCTGCGGCTCACCTCGCCGGTGCAGGGCCTGGCGCGTATGACGACCCGCGACGTCGAGATCGAGGGCACCACGATTCCGGCCGGCCGCAAGACCTTCCTGCTGTACGGCTCGGGCAACCGCGACCACCGGCAGTTCGGCTCGGACGCCGAGGAGTTGAACGTGCTGCGGCGCCCCGCGCAGATCCTCACGTTCAGCCACGGCAACCACCACTGTCTCGGCGCCGCGGCGGCCCGCATGCAGGCCCGCGTCGCGCTCGAGGAACTCCTGACCCGGTGTCCGGATTTCGACGTCGACGCCGACGCGGTCGAGTACGCCGAAGGCAGCTATGTGCGCCGCCCCACGCACCTGCCGTTCACGGCGCAGCCATGAGCCGGGTGGAGGTCGACCCCGAGATCTGCATCGGCATGGGTATGTGCGAGGGAATCAGCGCGGCATTCCGGGTCGGGGACAACGGCACGGTCGACATCGGTGACACCACCGACGTCGACCCGCTGGTGTTGCGCCGGGCCGTGGCGGCCTGTCCGACGGGCGCGTTGCGCATGGCCGACGACCTGTAACGCGGCGCCACAACCGGCCCGCCGACGGCAACCAACCGGCATGACGCACGTCACCCGGGCATGGTTCGATCTAAGACGCCATGACTATCGCGAGCCCTTTCCCCGAGGTCCAGATCCCGACGACGGCCGTCTCCGAGTACATCTTCGGTGATCTGGCCGAGTCGGACGCCGATCGCATCGCCATCACCGAGGTCGCGACCGGTGCCGAGTACACCTACCGCGAACTGACGACCCGGATCGAGGCGTTCGCCGGCGCGCTGGCCGCCCGCGGTCTGGGCGTCGGCGACGTGGTCGGCCTACTGGCGCCCAACAGTGCCGCATTTGCCGTCGCCTTCCACGGCATTCTGCGGTCCGGCGCCACCGCCACGACCATCAACGCGCTGTTCACGGCCAAGGACATCGCGAAGCAACTGACCGACTCCGGTGCCGCCATGCTGATCACCGTCACGCCGCTGGCGCCGCAGGCGTTGCAGGCCGCCGCCGAGGTCGGGCTGACAGCCGATCGCGTGGTCGTGCTCGACGGCCCCGGAACCGCGGCCGACGGCCATCCCAACGCGGCCGAACTGCTCGACGCCGCACTGCCCGCACCCGAGGTCAGCTTCGACCCCGCCACTCATCTGGCAGCCCTGCCCTACAGCTCGGGCACCACGGGAAACCCCAAGGGCGTCATGCTCACCCACACGAACCTCGCGGCGAATGTGGCGCAGATTCGGCCCATCCAGGGCCTGGTCCCCGAGGACCGCGTGCTCGCGGTGCTGCCGTTCTTCCACATCTACGGCATGACGGTGCTGCTCAACTCCGTCCTGCACGCCCGGGCCCGACTGGTGATCATGCCCAGCTTCGATCTCGCGCTCTTCCTGAAGACCATCCAGGACCACAAGTGCACGTTCGCGTTCATCGCGCCGCCGGTCGCGGTGGCGCTGGCGAAGCACCCGATGGTCGACTCGTACCGGCTCGACTCCCTGAAGGGTCTGATGTCCGGCGCCGCGCCGCTCGACGACGACCTCGGCATGGCGGTCGCCGACCGGCTCGGCTGCCCCATCGTGCAGGGCTACGGCATGAGTGAGCTGAGCCCGGTGAGCCACTGCATGCCGTTCGACGGCGGCCGCGAACTCGTCGGCGCCGTCGCACCGTTGAGCTCGTGCGGCTGGACGGTGCCGAACGCCGTCAGCAAGATCGTCGACCCCGATACGGGAGCCGAGATCGGCCGGCCCGAGCACGGCCTCAGCGAGGTCGGCGAACTGTGTTTCCGCGGTCCCAACGTCATGGCCGGCTACCTCAACAACGACGCCGCCACCCGCGAGACCATCGACGACGACGGCTTCCTGCACACCGGCGACCTGGCCCGGGTCGACGCCAGCGGCTGCATCTACATCGTCGACCGGCTCAAGGAACTCATCAAATACAAGGGCTACCAGGTGCCCCCGGCCGAACTCGAGGCCGTGCTGCTGACGCACCCCGGTATCGCCGATACGGCAGTGGTCGGGGTGCGCGACCCGGAATCGGGCGAGGAAGTACCCAAGGCGTTCGTCGTCCTGCAGCCGGAGTCCGGGTTGACGGGCGACGAGATCATGGATTTCGTCGCCGGCCAGGTCGCGCCGTACAAGAAGGTCCGGCAGGTCGCGTTCATCGACGCGATCCCGAAGTCTGCCGCCGGCAAGATTCTGCGCCGCGAACTGCGCGACATCCGCGAGGTCTAGCGCGGGATCGTCTCGCCGACATCGCGCGCGGCCTTGGCCTGGCGGTACCCGACCACGAGCCCGACGAGCGGCATCAACACCAGGCCGGCCAGTCCGAACAGGTCGCCGCGCACCCCGAGCGGCTCGGCGGCGGCCCACACCGGGATGCCGCTGTGATCGGCGGACAGCAGATCGGCGTCACCTTCCTCGCTCGGCGCCGACGATTCGTGTACTTCGATGGTGGGCTGCGGCGCACCTGGCGCCTGCCACCAGGGCCCGCCTGTCGACGTACCGGTGTGCTGTTCGGCGACGACGACGGGCACCGGCGGATTCGGGGGCGTCAACACCGGTACCGCAGCGGGATTGTCGGAACCGCCGGCACCGGGCGCGGTGTTGTTGCTCTTGCCGTTCGCCTTCGCTGATTTCCCGGTGTTGGTCTGGCCCGAGACCGACGAATTGGCACCAGAGTTGCCGCGCGAGCCACCGTTGCCGGAGTTGCCGTTGCCGGCGTTGCCACGTGGGGAGCTGCTCTTGCCGGAACCCGCCTTGCCGGAGCTGCTGTTGCCACCGTTGCCATTGGACCCGCCGGGATCGGCGGCGGCGATCGCCATCGAGGGTCCGGCCATCGTCAGAAATACCGATACCGAGAGGCCGGCAACCGTCAGCAGCGCATCGTCACGGCGCATGTCTGCCCCCGATCGGTTCCGCTGAGTGGCAACCCCCTGCGCACTCCGGTCCCTCATCATGGCATGCCACCGCGCCCGGGTTGACGATTTCCGCAGTCGTCGCGGGTCAGGGCTCAGGCCGCGTCCGGGTCCTGTGCGATGCCGTCCGCGGCCTTGCGCAGCAACGTCAACGCGGTGCGCGCCCACGTCTGCGTCGCGCCCGCGAGCCCGCACGAGGGCGTCAGGCCGACGCGCTCGCGCAGCACCGTCCGCGGGAACCCGAGCCGGTCGGTGACACTCGCGGCGGCCGCGGCCACCGTCTCGACCGGGACGGGACGCTCCGGAGCGACGCCCGGCAGCACGCCGAGCATGATGGTCCGGCCCGCTTCGATCCACTCGCCGATGCCGTCGAGGTCGGCCGCGGTCAGCTTGGTCACGTCGACGGAGATGGCGCTGAAGGCGGTGCGCGCCAGGGTCTTCCACGGCACGTCCGCGGCGCACACGTGAATGCTCGCCTGACCCCCGACGGTCGCGATGCACTCGTCGAGCAGGCTGGCGGCGAGCGGCGCGTCGACCGGCGCCACCGGCGACATCCGGGTTACCCCGGCAAGCCGCCCGGCCAGCGCGGCGGGCAGTGACGGCTCGTCGAACTGCACGACGACGTCGGCGTCGCAGCGCCGCGCGACCTCGGCGCGATGGTGCGCGACGCCTTCGGCGAGGGAGCCGGCCAGGTCCCGCAGCGCGCCCGCATCGGTGATGGCCCGGTGACCGCCGGGCAGTTCGAGTTCGGCGGCCAGCGTCAGTGGACCGGGGACCTGCACCTTGATGGTCCGTCTGGTCCCGCGCAGCCCGGCTTTCTCCCATGCCTCTTCGAGCGCGTCGACATCCTCGTCGAGCAGGCCGGTGGCGCGGCGCACGACGGCACTGCGGCCGGATGCGATGCGGTAACCGCGGGGGACGGTGTCGAGGCCGATGTCGACGAGCAGTGCGCCCGCCCGCCCGATGATGTCGGCGCCGACGCCACGCGCCGGCAGCTCCACGAGATGCGGCAGGGCGGGCAGCTCACCGACGACGACTGCCGCCGCTTCCCGGGCGACCGTCCCCGGCCACGAGCCGATACCGGTTGCCTGGGCGAAAACAGTCACCCGGCCAACACTATTCGATGGGGTCCGCGGCCGGATCTTCCACGTAGCTGCGCAGCCGGTCCAGGGCCCGGTCCCAGCGCTTCGACAGCGCGGTCAGGTACTCACTGGCCTCGGCGAGCGGGTCCGGCTGGATGCGCCAGATGCGCTCGCGCCCGTGCCGGCTGCTGGTCACCAGCCCCACCGCCTCCAACAGCAGCAGATGTTTGGTGGCCGCCTGCCGGGTCACCGGAATCACCTGTGTCACTTGCAAAGTCGAGCACGGACCGGCCTCACAGAGCCGCACGACGATACGCAGCCGATTGGGGTCGCCGAGCGCGTCGAACAGTGGCGCCCGGTCTTCGACCGCCGTACTCACATCGACTCGCCCAGGTACTTGCGTACCAGTTTCGTCTGGGCTTCCCAGCCGCCGCTGTTGGCTTCGAACGCCGCGGCCCGGCGATGGGCCGGGATGTTGTCGAACCCGGATTCGACGATCTGCAGCAGCACGCCATCGCTGGTCTCGGTGAGCGTGAACTCGACGAGGGTGGTCGGCTCGTTGTCATAGTCGGCACCGGGTTCGACGGCGTACGGGTGCCAGCGGAACGCCAGACGCCGCGGCGGTTCCACGGCCACGATCTGCCACACCGAGGCTGTCCCGGCGTGCGGTTTCTGTGCGGCGGCGACCTCGTCGTCGACCTCGGTCGGTGTGATCACCCCGGTCACCGATTCACCCGCGACGAACGGGCCGTCGAATCGGACGCCGAACCAGCGCCCGAACTCGTCGGCGTTGGAAATGGCGCGCCACACGCGGTCGAGCGGCGCACGCAAGGTGACTTCTTTTTCGATGCGATCGGAATTCATAAGCAACCTCCTGGTTGCCTATCACGTTACGACCGCACCTTCGGATACGCAACCATATGGTTGCTTTTGGATGGGATCAGCGCGCGATGGTGGCGCTGGCGATGACCTCGTCGCCGTCCGGGTCGCGGCGGTACAGCACCATGGTCTGACCTGGGGCGACGCCGCGCAGCGGGGTGCGAAGCTGCACGTCGAGCACGCCGTCGGCGAACTCGGCGACCGCGTCGGCCAGTCCGCCGTGCGCCCGCACCTGGATCAGGCATTCCACCGGACCGTCAAACGGCACACCCGAGGTGAACACCGGACGCTCGCCCGTCAGTTCGTGGATCTCGAGGTCCTCCACGCCGCCGACGTGCACGGTCCCGGTCTCGGCATCGATGCCCGTGACGTAGCGCGGCAGGCCGTCCGGCCCCGGACCCGCGATGCCCAGGCCCTTGCGCTGACCGATGGTGAACCCGTGCACGCCGTCATGCTCGGCGAGCTTCGTGCCCCCGGCGTCGACGACCGCGCCCGGCCGGATGCCGATGCGGGCACCGAGGAAGGCCCGGGTGTCACCGGACGGGATGAAGCAGATGTCGTGGCTGTCCGGCTTGTCCGCGACCGCCAGCCCGCGCTCGGCGGCCTCCTGCCGGATCTGCGGCTTGGGGGTGTCACCGATCGGGAACAGGGCATGACTGAGCTGTTCGGCCGTCAGCACGCCGAGCACGTAGGACTGGTCCTTGTCCGCGTCGACGGCACGGCGCAACCGGCCGTCCTCCAGCCGCGCGTAGTGCCCGGTCGCCACAGCGTCGAATCCCAGGGCCAGGGCACGGGCCGACAGCGCCGAGAACTTGATCTTCTCGTTGCAGCGCACGCAGGGGTTCGGCGTCTCACCACGGGCGTACGACTCGACGAAGTCGTCGATGACGTCTTCCTTGAAGCGGTGCGCGAAATCCCAGACGTAGAACGGGATTTCCAGGATGTCGGCGACGCGGCGGGCGTCTCCCGCGTCCTCCTTCGAGCAGCAGCCGCGCGACCCGGTGCGCAGAGTGCCGGGCGCGGTGGACAGCGCCAGGTGCACGCCCACCACGTCATGGCCGGCGTCGACCATGCGCGCCGCGGCCACCGAGGAGTCCACTCCCCCGCTCATCGCTACCAGAACCCGCATGACTACCTTCCCAACCCGGCACTGGCCAGTGCGGCCTGACGCGCCCGCTCGACCGCGGCCGGCAACACGGCCAGCGCGGCATCGATGTCGGCGTCAGAACTGGTGTGCCCCAACGAAAATCGGAGTGATCCGCGGGCACTCGCCGGATCGGCGCCCATCGCGATCAAGACATGTGACGGCTGCGCGACACCGGCCGTGCAGGCCGAACCCGTCGAGCACTCGACGCCCTTGGCGTCCAGCAGCATCAGCAGGGCATCACCCTCGCAGCCACGAAAAGTGAAGTGCGCGTTGCCCGGAAGCCGGTCCTCGCCGGTGCCGCCGTTGAGCACGACGTCGTCGATGCCAGACAGCACGCCGTCGACCAGTCGGTCCCGCAGGGCGCCGATCCGGGTGCGGTAGGCGTCCAGACCCTCCACCGCAACGCGTGCGGCGGCAGCCATGGCGACCACGCCCGCGACATCCGGTGTGCCCGAACGCACGTCACGCTCTTGACCGCCGCCGTGCAGCAGCGGCACGCACGCGACGTCGCGGCGCAGCAGCAGCGCACCGACGCCGGTCGGACCACCGAACTTGTGTGCCGCCACGCTCATGGCGGACAGCCCGCTCGCGGCGAAATCGACCGGCACCGCACCGATCGCCTGGATGGCGTCGCTGTGGATCGGCACGCCGAATTCGGCGGCGACAGTGGCCAATTCGGCGATCGGCTGAATGGTGCCGACCTCGTTGTTGGCCCACATCACGCTGACCAGCGCGACATCGTCGTGGGTTTCGAGTATCTCGCGCAGGGCTTCGGCGGACGTGGCGCCGGTGGCGTCCACGGGCAGCCAGGTCACTTCCGCGCCCTCGTGTTCGACGAGCCACTCGACGGCGTCGAGCACCGCATGGTGCTCGATCGGCGACGTCACGATCCGGCGGCGTCCCGGACAGCTGTCCCTGCGGGCCCAGAAGATGCCCTTGACCGCCAAGTTGTCACTCTCGGTGCCGCCGGCGGTGAAGATCACCTCGGACGGCCGGGCGCCCAGCTGCTGGGCCAGGGACTCACGGGCCTCCTCCATCCGGCGCCGCGCAGCCCGGCCCGACGTGTGCAGCGAGGACGCGTTACCGCCGGCCGCCAGGACCGCCGTCATCGCCTCGATGGCAGCGGGCTGCATCGGGGTCGTGGCGGCGTGGTCCAGATATGCGGGGCTCATGGCCTGTCCAGGATACCGGCCAGGCCAAACCGGTCAGGCTGCCAGCGCGCGCCCGTGAACAGGAGCGACGGGCAGCGGACCGACCTCGTGCACCGCGGCCTGGCAGCGGCCGGCCAGATCGCGCCGATCGGTACCGGGCAGTTGCAGCGACTGCACCTGCATGTGGCACACCGTCAGCTTGGCGGTGATGACGCGTTTGATCGACGTCAGCAGCGAATCGTCGCCGATGAACGCCGGGATGGTCGACTGCGCGCCGTTGCGGTGCCGGTAGGTCAGCTGCAGCGGCTGGACCGGGCGTCCGGTGTCGATTGCGGCCTGGAACATCGCCGGCGCGAAGGTGCCGTGCCCCAGGCCGCACCACGTGGTGCCCTCCGGGAACGCGACGACCGTCTGACCTGCGGAGAGCCGGTCCCCGACGGTGCGGACGACGTCGGGCAGGCCGCGCAGGCTGTGGCGGTCGATCGGGATGACCTTGAGCAGCCGAGCCACGAAGCCGAGCGCGGGCCACTCGATGAGGTCGGCACGCGCCACGAACGAGCCGGGCATGACGGCGCCGATCGCGAAGATGTCGACCCAGGACACGTGCCCGGCGACCACCAGCACGCCGCTCAGGTTGCGGATGGGGCCACCGGAGACGGTGATCCGCACGCCGAGGCACCGCAGCATCAGGCGGCAGTACAGCCGCTGGATGCGGGACTTGCCGGGCAGCGGCACCGCCAGCAGCGGCAGTGCCGGCAGCAGCAGCATCGTCATGATGAGCCGGACGGTCGTACGCAGCACAACCACGAAGGGGCGGCTGATGTGCGCGGAATCCACCCGGATGCAGCTGGCGTCGCACGACGCCTTGGGCAGCCAGGCGTGCTCCGCCGCCGTGACCGGCGTGGTCACTGCGCGGCCTTGTCGGTCGCGGCAGCCGCCGAGCGCAGCCGGGTCAGGTACCGGACGTCGGCTTCGCGCTTGTCCAGCAGGGCCGGGAAGTCACCGACACCGAAGTCGGGGTCGTAGGCCGGGTCGCCGCACACCTTCGCGCCGAGGCGCAGGTAGCCGCGCATCAGTGGCGGCACCGTCACGCGGGCCGGCGGCTCGATGTCGTCGAGCAGCTTGCCGTCGATGATGACCGGGCGGTACGGGCGCACCTTGTATTCCGAGGCGTGCCGCTTGTTGACGAAGTCGCGGACACCGCGAATCTGGCTGGCCGGGGCCTCGTCCGGGCCGCCCTGGATGGGTACCGACACGCAGCCGGTGACGTAGTCGTAGCCGCTGTGGTCCAGGTAGGCCAGGATGCCGCCCCACATGAGCAGCACGACGGCGCCGTTGCGGTGGTCGGCGCGCACAACGGCGCGGCCCATCTCGACCAGTGACGGGCGCAGGGTATCGAGCGCGCTGACGTCGAATTCCGTTGCGGTGTAAAGCCCGCCCGCGGCGATGGCGCCGGGCGGCGGCAGCATGCGGTAGCAGCCGACGTATTCGCCGGTGTTGTCGTCGCGGACCAGCAGGTGGTCGCAGAACTCGTCGAATCGGTCAGCGTCCCGGCCACTTTCGAAACCGGGGCTGTCATCGGTGAGGGTGTAACCCGGCTCCGAGGTGAACACGTGGTGACGAAGCCGTTGCGCGGCCTCGATATGTTCCCGATCGGCCGACAGCAGCAGCGTGTAGCGCGGGGTGTCGGTCGATGAACTGGTGTCTTCAGGGGCGATGAGTACAGAACTAGTGCTCATGTTCAGCACGGTGACGGAGCCGTTCGGCGCGGCGGCATCAATCACGTAACGCGTTGATGACCGGTTGCGAAACATCACGGTCCGTTACATTCGGCGCATGATGCCGCGATGAGAAGCCGTGCCGCGATCATCCGTGAGGTCGGCGGGGACTGGTCGGTCGAGGAATTCGAGCTCGACCCGCCGCTCGCCGGTGAGGTGCTGTTGCAGATGGCAGCCGCCGGGCTGTGCCACTCCGACGATCACATCCGGTCGGGCCAGCTGGCCGCGCCGAAAGGTGCTGTGGTGCCGGGCATGCCGCCCACCATCGGGGGTCACGAGGGTTCGGCGGTAGTCCTGGAGGTCGGGCCGGGAGTGACGCGCTTCTCCCCCGGCGACCACGTGGTGACGTCGTTCCTGGCGGTGTGCGGGAAATGTCGTTGGTGCACAGCCGGTATGGAGTACCTGTGCGATGTCGGCGCCGGCACGCTCATCCCGGGCATGCCCACTGACGGCACCTTTCGCCATCACAGCCTCGCCGGTGAGGAACTGCGGCACACGTCAAAGATCGGCGCGTTCGCCGAACACACTGTGGTGGCGGCGGATTCGCTCGTGAAGATCGACCCGTCGCTGCCTCTCGTGCCCAGCGCACTGCTGTCGTGCGCAGTGCCCACCGGCTACGGATCGGCGGTGCGCCGCGCCGGAGTACGTGCCGGCGACACCGTGGTGGTGATCGGGGTCGGCGGTATCGGTACCGCCGCCATCCAGGGTGCTGCGTTGGGTCGGGCGGCTCATGTTGTGGCCGTCGATCCGGTGGCGTTCAAGCGGGATTCGGCGGTCGGGTTCGGCGCGACCCACACCGCGGTGACCATCGCTGAAGCTGCTGCGCTGGTACGGGATCTGACGCGCGGCGTGATGGCCGATGCCGTGATCGTGTCACCGTCGCTGATCGGTGACGGCGACGTTGCCGATGCCTTGTCCCTGACCCGCAAGGGCGGCACCTGCGTGCTGACGGGGATGGCGGCGCCGTCGGCCGGGGCCGTGCAACTCGACCTGCAGGACCTGATCCTGATGAACAAGAACCTGTGCGGCACGCTGTTCGGCTCCTGCAATCCGACCACCGAAGTGCCGGCCCTGGCGCAGCTCTACCAGGAGGGCCGGCTCAAGCTCGACGAGATGATCACGCGTCGCTACCGTCTCGACGACATCAACGAGGCCTTCGATGATCTGTTGGGCGGCCGGGTTGTTCGCGCGGTGATCGATTACGGCGTGTAGGCGCACTCGCACGAATGCGCCATAGGTACAGCCTCAACGCGCTCGCGCTCCCACCTCACGTTGACCCTGTAACCAGGGCGGTGGTTACTCGCACAAATGCTGCGTAGGTACAGGGTCAACGCGTGCCGGAGATACCGCGGGCGACCAGCTTCGTCTCCAGATACTCCTCGAAACCGGCCACGCCCATCTCCCGGCCGATCCCCGACTGCTTGTAGCCGCCGAAGGGTGCGTCGGGTGAGTACCAGACGCCGCCGTTGACGTTGATGGTCCCGGTCCGCAGCCGGGACGCCACCCAGTCGACGCGAGCCTGATCGGTGCCGACGACCGCGCCGGACAATCCGTACGGCGAGTCGTTGGCGATGCGGACCGCGTCGGCGTCACCGTCGTGGGCGATCACGGTGAGCACAGGCCCGAAGATCTCCTCGCGCGCCACGCGGGCATCGTTGGTGAGTCCGGCGATGACGGTCGGCTCGATGAAGAAGCCTTGGGCCCGGTCCGCCGGCCGCCCGCCGCCGCAGGCAAACCGGCCACCCTCCTCCAGCGCCAGCCGAAGGTAGCCCTCGACGCGGTCGCGCTGGCGCGCGGAGATCAATGGGCCGCACAGGGTCTTCGGGTCGGTGGGGTCGCCGAAACCGATGCTGGACATGGCCGTTGCGGCCGCGGCGACGGCCTCGTCGCACCGTGCGCGGGGCACCAGCAGCCGGGTGGTGAAGGCGCAGCCCTGCCCGGCGTGCATCGCGACACCGGCGGCCGCGGCGGTGCAGGCCGCGGGTAGGTCGGCGTCGTCGAGCACGATGTACGCGGATTTGCCGCCCAGTTCCAGGAACACCTTCTTGATGGTGTGCGAGGCTGCCACCATGACGGCCCGGCCGGTGGCCGTCGAGCCGGTGAACGACACCAGGTCCACCCGGGGGTCCTCGGTCAACTGCGCGCCGAGCGCATGATCGGCCGAAGTGACGACGTTGACCACGCCCGCGGGAAAGTCGGTGCGCTCGTTGATGATCCGGCCGACCTCGGCAGCACACCACGGGGTGTCCGGCGCGGCCTTGAGCACGACGGTGTTGCCGGCCGCCAACGCCGGGCCCAGCTTGGCGAAGTTGATCTGATGCGGGAAGTTCCACGGCGTGACAGCGCCGACGACACCGCAAGGCTCGCGGACGACGGTGCGCCGAGTCGGTTTACCGAACGGCGCAGCCTCTCCGAGATCGGTTGTCCACGTGTAGTTTTCAGCGAGATCGGCGACGTAGCCCAGGCCATCGACCGGTGCCTGCAGGTGCCCGCCGTAGGTCAGTGAGACCGGCGCGCCCACCTCGGCCACGGTGATGGCGCGCAGGTGCTCGATCTCGTCGCCCAGCGCGTCGCGCAACTGCCGCAGGCAGTGCACCCGTAGCGCGGTGTCGCGCGACCAGTCGGTGTCGTCGAAGGCGGTGCGGGCCGCCGCGATGGCCCGATCCATGTCGTCGGCGTCAGCGTCGGCGGCGTACCCTAACGTCTCCTCGGTGGCCGGGTTGATTGTCGCGAACTCGCCGCCGCGCCCGGGCACCAGCTGCCCGTCGATCAGCAGGGCGGTGCTCACGTGATGACCAGCCCCTCAAGGGTTTCCGCATCCCGCCAGGCTGCGAGGATGTCGGCGTATTCGGTGGGGCTGCCGAAGAAGAAGCTGTCCTGGTTCAGCCGGTCGCTGGGCTGCCCTTCGCGGTTGTAGTAGCCGGGCGTGCAGGCTTCGCGCCGGCCGGAGATCACCACGGAACGCGCCACCACATCGCGGACCCAGCCGTCCTCGGCGGCCGCGCTCGCCTCCAATTTGGTGATGTCATTCTTGAGCGCCCACGCGATCACCCACGCGGTGTGCCGCGACTGCGTGTCGATCAGGTACGGGAAGTTCACCGTGAATCCGGACTGCGCGATGCTCGCGATGAAGCAGTTCGGAAAACCGTTGACATGCAAACCATGTAGCGTGCGCACCCCATCGGACCACTTCTCGGTCAACGTCTTTCCGTCACGGCCGATCACCTCGAACCCGGTGCGCCGCGTGTAGTCGGTGCCAACCTCGAAGCCCGTCGCGAAGATCAGGCAGTCAAGCGGGTATTCGGTGCCGTCGACCACGACGCCGGCCGCGCTGATCTGCTCGACACCCCGGCCCCGGGTGTCGACCAGGGTGACGTTATCGCGGTTGAACGTCTGCAGATACTCGTCATGGAAACAGGGCCGCTTGCAGTAGTAGCCGTACCAGGGCTTGAGCCCTTCGGCGGTGGCCGGGTCGGTCACCAGCGCGTCGATGCGCGCCCGGATCTGCTCCATCTTGGCGAAGTCCGCCAACTCCGCCGTCGACGCCTGCGGATCGGTGCCCTCTTTGGCAATCGGCATGGCCTTGGCCAGGCTGGTCCAGGCGTCGGCCACCAAATCCTCGTCGGCCTGGCCGCCGGCGGTGAGGATCTGGAAATTCTCGATGCGGCGCTGCTGCCAACCGGGTTCCAGCGCCGCGGCCCAGTCCGGGTCGGTGGGCGCGTTGGCCCGCACGTCGACCGTCGACGGCGTCCGCTGGAATACGAACAGCTCCCCGACGGCCGGCGCCAGGCGCGGCACGCACTGGATCGACGTAGCGCCCGTGCCGATGATGCCGACGCGCTTGTCGGCCAGGTTTTCCAGGCCCGCGCCGGTATAGGCGTAGTCCCAGCGGCTGGTGTGGAACGCGTGGCCTGCGAACTCGGTGATGCCCTCGATCCCGGGCAGTTTGGGCTTCTGCAGGTAGCCGTTGGCCATCGAGACGAACTGGGCACGAATGGCGTCGCCGTGGTTGGTGGCGATCACCCACCGCGAATCGGCTGCGTCCCAACGGATTTCCCGCACCTCGGTCTGCAGGCACGCGTTGCGGTACAGGTCGTAGTGCTCGGCGATGGCCTGGCAGTGCGCGAAAATCTCGGCGCCCTTGGCGTACTTCTCGGTCGGCACATAACCCAGTTCTTCCAGCAGCGGCATGTACACGTACGACTCGACGTCACAGGCGATGCCGGGATAGCGGTTCCAGTACCAGGTGCCGCCCACGTCGGCGGCCTTGTCGATCAGCCGGATGTCCGCCACGCCCAGTTCCCGCAGCCGGGCACCGGTGAGCAACCCGCCGAAACCGGCGCCGATGATCGCGACGTCGACCTCGTCGGTCAGCGGCGCACGGGTGAAACCCGGCTCGGCCCAAGGGTCTTCACCGAAGGTCGCGAACCGGCCGGCGATCTCCACGTACTGGCCGATGCCGTCGGAACGCAGCCGACGGGCGCGCTCCTCGGCGTACCGCTGCCGCAGCGCGTCAGGGTCGAACGTCGTGCCGTCGCTGCCCGAGCTCCCGCCATGCGTCATCGATGCATATTGGAACACGTTTCAGTTTCTGGCAAGGGCCTTTCGCGCTGCGACAGCGGCCTGCGGTCAGTGCGCGGCCAGCCAGTCCTGCAGACGGGTGGTGGCGATGGTGGCGTCGGCACCGGTGACCAGACCCGTGTCGCCGACCTTCGTGCCGAAGTAGACGGCCGCCGGGTCGGTCACGATCGGCAGCGTGCTGCCGCTGTGGGCCTGGGCCAGCTCGGCCAGCCGCGCGAAGGTCATCTTCTCCGGCCCGCCGATATTGGTGATCCCGTCGATCGGCGCGGCCTGCGCCGCGCGGGCAACTTCGGCTGCGACATCCTTGCCGGCCATCGGCTGGATGAGGCCTTCCGGCGCGCGCACGACGCCGTCGACGGTCAGTGAGGCCGTGATCGCCTCGGCGAATTCGTGGAACTGCGTGGCCCGAACGATGGTGTAGTGCAACCCCGATCCGGTGATGATGCGCTCCTGAGCGACCTTGGCCCGCATGTACCCACTGTCCGGCAGACCGTCGCAGCCCACGATGGACAACGCAACGTAGTGGCCGACGCCCGCGTCCTTGGCTGCGGTCGTCAGGTTCGTCGCCGATTTGGTGAAGAAGTCGAGCACCGGCCCGTCGGAGAAGTCGGGCGAGTTGACGACGTCGACGAGTACATCGGCGCCGGCCAGTGCGTCGGCAAGGCCCGCGCCGGTGAGGACATCAGCGCCGGACTCACGGGAGGCGGCAACGGTGTCGTGGCCCGCGGCACCCAGGAGCGCGACGACCTTGGAGCCGATCTGGCCGCTGGCCCCTATCACAGTGATCTTCATGAGTCATGCCTTTCATCGTTGATTTCTGTTGTGCTACAGCAGCTCTGGCCGCTGAGCGGCGGTTCGTCGGCCGTCAGCGGACCCGGCGATCCTTGCGGGCTTCGAGTTCGTCGTCGTCGACGACCACGAGCATCGGCACGTCCGGGTTGCAGACCATCGTGACGAGGTACCGCACCGGGATGTCCGAGCGGTTGTTGCCGTCGGAATAGTGGATGACGTCGCCCCCGGGCTCCCAGAACGCCTCCCCCGCCCTGACCACGCGCGGGGCCTCGCCTTCGAGCTCGAAGAGCATCTCCCCGTCCAGCACATAGCCGAACGCCGGTCCGCCCGGGTGACGGTGCGGTGGCGCTCCGGCCCCTCCGGGCGGCCACTCGATGATCACCGTCATCACGTGCGCACCGGCCGGAATGAACGGCGGCGTGACGGTCTGGATGGTCGTGATGGCGTTGGCTATGTCGTCCGATGTGGCGAACATGCTTGCTCCTCAACTGAATTCGGCGGGATCGGTGGATTCAGACTCTCAGCTGTGCAGGGCGATGGGACCCTTGGAAGCCCGTAGTCGGTGGGTCAGGGCCGGGCGCCCTGGTCCCCGATGAATGTGACGGTTTCGCCGAGCGGGGCCCGGCCGGTCCGCACGTATTCGACGGCGGCGTCCTCGTAACCGATCGACATGCCGCAGAACAGCATCAGTTCGCTCGGCGGCGACAGGACCTCGGCGACGGTGTTGTGTACCTGCGACCAGGCCATCTGCGGGCAGCTGTGCAGCCCCTCGGCGCGCAACAGCAGCATGACGCTCTGCAGATACATCCCGAGGTCGGCCCACTGGGCCACGCCCAGATCCCGGTCGATGTAGCAGAACAGGGCGGCCGGTGCGCCGAAACAGTCCCAGTTGGCGATCGCGGCCCGCTGACGCGCCTCCCAGTCCTCCCGTGCGATGCCGAGTGCGCTGTAACGCTCGTTGCCGAACGCCTCGCGGCGGTCGCGGTACGGCGACTTCATCGCCGGCGGGTACATCACGTATTCCCGGTCGTCCCAAAGGACTCCGTCGGCTACCCGCCCCACCGCGCGCTTCTTCAGTTCGGCCAGTGGCGAGCCCGTCACGACGTAGATGTTCCACGGCTGGATGTTCGAGCCAGACGGTGCCCACGCAGCCGCAGTCAGCACGCGCTCGATCACGTCTCTGGGTACTTCTTTGTCGATGAAACCACGCACCGAGCGCCTGGTGGTCACTGCCTCGTAGACGTCCACGGTGAACCTGCTTTCCGGTCCGCTTCAACGGTCCACTTCAGCCTGCAGGCTGTGGCCCGCCCGCGGACCCTTGGAAATTCGTGGTCACCGGCCGGCACGCCGAATCCTGTTGACGGTCCAGGTGCGACAGCGCGGTACGCAGTTGCCGCCGCCCCCGCGAAACCCGCGACATCACCGTGCCCATCGGGACACCCATGAGCGCGGCCGTCTCGGCGTAGGTATAACCCTGAATCCCGACGTAGAAGACCGCCGTCCGGGCGCCGTCGGTCAGCTCCGACAGCGCGGCCACGACGTCGTCGTCGGGCATCACGTCCAGCACCTCGACCTCGGCCGAACGATGGACAGCCGACCGCTCATGGCCACTCGCGGTGAACATCTCGAGTGCCACCTCGGCGGGACGGCACTGCCGGTACCGGTGTCTGCTGACCCAGCGGTTGTGCAGAATCCGGAAGAGCCACGCGTTGAGGTTCGTGCCCGGCCGAAACGACCCGAAGCCCTCGAAGGCGTGTAACAGCGTGTCCTGCAAGAGATCTTCGGCGTCGGCGTCGGAGTCCGTCAGCCGTCGGGCGCCGCGTCCGAGCGCATCGAACAACGGGACGGCCTCGACGACGAACCGGGCGGCGAGTTCGGAATCCGGTGCCGGCGCTGCCGTCACGTTCGAGGCCTCCCTGTTTCAACCAGTGACGGTGAAATCCGCCGAACTCAGACTCGTCGAGCGGCGGCCGCGGCGAACCTTTGAAAGTACGTAGTCCGTTGCCCCAATCCGTGGTGCGTGCCGGCACGGATGACTTCGCGGGGTGGCTCGCGTTCAACCCCGCGCAGGGTGAATTCCCTGCCGAACGATGCAGCCAAAGGAGACAACGTGAGCTTGGACAACATTTCCCACCTCGGGCAGACGGGGCTCGACGAGTTGGTTCCGTCGCGCTACGCCGTGCAGGTGGGCGACATCGAAGTACTGGTCATCAGCGACGGTGTACTGCCGATCACCGCATCGACATTGGCCACCACCACCCCGCCGGCCGACCTGGCGGAGTGGCTGAACGACAACTTCCTGCCGCCGGAGATCGTCGACTGGCCGCTGAACGTCGTCGTGGTGCGCAGCGGTGATCAGACGATCCTGGTCGACGCCGGGCTGGGGCTCGAGTTCCCGGACTTCCCGCGCGCCGGCCAGACGATCCAGCGCCTGGAGGCCGCGGGCGTCGATCTCGATTCGGTGACCGACGTCGTGCTGACCCACATGCACATGGACCACGTCGGCGGGCTGATCACCGAAGGACTCAAAGACCGGCTGCGTGCCGATCTGCGCGTCCACGCCTCGACCGCCGAGGCCGAGTTCTGGGAGGCGCCCGATTTCTCCCGCACGGTCATGCCGCAGCCCATTCCGGACGTGCTGAAGCGGGTCGCCACCCAGTTCCTGAACGAATACCGCGGCCAATTGCGGACTTTCGAGACGGACTACGAGGTGGCGCCGGGCGTGCTCATCTCCCGCACCGGCGGGCACACTCCCGGCCACAGCGTGGTGCGGCTGGAGTCCCGCGGCGAGAAGCTGATGTTCGCGGGCGATGCGGTGTTCGCTCCCGGTTTCGACAACCCCGAGTGGCAGAACGGTTTCGAGCACGATCCCGCGGAGGCGGCCCGCGTCCGCGTCGGCCTGCTGCGGGAGGTAGCGGCGACTGGATCGGCTCTGGTGGCGACGCACCTGCCGTTCCCCTCGGTGTGCCACGTGGCGGCCGCGGGCGACACCTTCCGGTGCGTTCCCGCAACCTGGGATTACTGACCGCTGACCACGAAAACGGCCCCCGGACATGTTGTCCGGGGGCCGTTTTCGGCGATCACGCCGCCGCGCCGCCGCCGTCGGCGTGCAGGGTCGAGCCGGTGATGAAACTCGACCGTGGCGACGCGAGGAACAGCACCGCCTGCGCGATCTCGGCCGGCTGCGCCGTCCGGCCCAGTGGCAGTGCGCGACCCAGCTCGTCGTTGGTGTCACCCCACTCGGCAACGACGCCCGGGGTCGCCGTCGGTCCCGGCGCGACGCTGTTGACGCGCACTCCTTGCGGCCCGAATTCCGTTGCCCACGTGCGGGTCAACGATTCCAATGCCGCCTTGGAGGCGCTGTAGCTGGACGCCCCGGGAACGCCTTTGAACGCAACCATGGACGTGACGTTGACGATGCTCCCGCGTCCGCGGCGGAGCATGCCCGGTACCAGTGCTGCCACCAGGAAGTAGGCGCCGCGCACGTTGGTGTCGAACGTCGACTCGAACGACGCGACGTCCTGCTCCACGGTGAGCGCGCCCGGGAAGCTGGCGGCGTTGTTGACGACGATGTCGACATCACCACATTGGCGGGCAAGGCTTTTCACCGATTCCAGATCCGCCAGGTCGGCGGCGATGAATCGCACCCCGAGTTCGGCGGCCGCCGCGGCGCCGCGATCTGCGGAGCGTCCGGTGATGTTCACCGCGGCGCCTTCGGCAGCCAAAAGACGCGCGGTCTCGTATCCGATTCCGGCTGTCCCGCCCGTCACCAGCGCGGTCAGGCCCGTCAGCTCCGTCACTGGGTGGCCAGCCAGTCGGCCAGGTGCAGGTCCGAGATGATCGCGTCGCCACTGGTGACCAGGCCGGTGTCGCCGACCTTGGTGCCGAAGTAGACGGCTGCCGGGTCGACCACGATCGGCAGACTCTCATGGCGGTGCGCCAGCGCCAGTTTCGCCAGGCCGGCGAACGTCAACTTGTCCGGCCCGCCGATGTTCACGATGCCGTCGACCGGCGCGGCCTGCGCGACACGAGCCACTTCGGCCGCGACATCGGCGCCGGCGATCGGCTGGATGAGGCCCTCGGGCACCCGCACCTGACCGTCCACCGTCAGCGATGCGGTGATCGCTTCGGCGAACTCGTGAAACTGAGTGGCCCGCACGATGGTGTACGGCAGTCCCGACGCCGTGATGATGCGTTCCTGGGCAACCTTGGCGCGCATGTAGCCGCTGTCGGGCAGCCTGTCGCAGCCCACGATCGACAGTGCCACGTAGTGGCCTACTCCGGCGGCCCTCGCCGCGGCCACGAGGTTGGTTGCCGACCGGGTGAAGAAGTCCAGCACGGGCCCGTCGGCGAAGTCCGGCGAGTTGACGACGTCGACGAGCGCGTCGGAGCCCGCGAGCGCCTCGGTCAGGCCCGCGCCGGTGAGGACATCGGCGCCCGAGTCCCGCGACGCCGCCACGGTCTGGTGACCGGCCTCGTTCAGCAGCGCGACGACCTTCGAACCGATCTGGCCACTGGCACCCATGACAGTGATCTTCATCAGACCCACCCTTTCGAATTGTTTCGGTTGTGCAGCTTCAACACTGGTCGTCGACGAACGCGGGTGAACCCCGGAAAGTCCGTGGTCCGCCGACCGTCAGTCGAGGAACACCACGTTGTCGCTGATCGGATTGCGCGGCGTATCAAGGTGATTCGCCGGAAAATCCGGGTCCGGGTAGCCGATCGAGATTCCACACAGGATCGTGAGATCCTCGGGAATATCGAGCTGCGCACGCAACACCTCGGGGTAGAAACTGATCGACACCTGTACACAACTTCCGAGCCCCCGCTCGGTCAATGCCAGCATCAGCGTCTGCAGGAACATCCCGACACCCATCGCGTCGACTGCGCCGAAATCGCGGTGCATGCACACCACCCCGGCGACGGGGGCACGGAAGAACTCCCAGTTGCGCCGCTGCGCCGCCCAACGCCCGGCCGCATCGCTGCGGTCGATGCCCATCGCTCCGTACACCAGGGCACCGCTCTCGCGGCGCAGATGCGCGAACCGGGGCGGCAGGCCGGCCGAGCCCACCTCGGGCGGAGTCGTATCGACAACCGCGAGCAGCGCGTCGACCAACCGCGCGCGCCGCTCCCCGGTGACGAAGTAGACGTGCCACGGCTGGGTATTTGAGTTCGACGGCGCCCGGATCGCCAGCTCCAGCGCCTCATCCAGCAGTTCCCGCGGAACCGGCTTGTCCGGCAAGAACATCCGTGACGAACGGCGCGACCGGACGATATCGCCGAACCCGATCGTCATCGGACTCGCCGGTCCTCACGGGCCTCGAATTCGTCGTCATCGGCGGCCATGAGCATCGGCAGACCAGGCGTACAGATCAGGTCGGCGCTGTCGAACATGGTTACTCCTCTGTTGAATTCAGTGATCCACGAGGCCCACCGGTTCAAGATTCCCACACGGCCGGCACGCACCGGAATGCGTTGCCCGCAGGTGCCACATGGCAGACCGAAGGGAACGGCAGGTGCGTCGCGACGAGCGCCTCGCGGGTCGATGACAGCTCCTGCAGCAGCCCGACGCGCACGCGCGCCGCCTCCTCGGGGTCGTGTTCGAAGCCGTTGAACCAGTCCGGGTGGTCGAATCCCGCCTGCAGCACGGCGTCACCGGCGAACGTCAGGCGGTCGCCGCCGGAGGCCAGCCGGACCACACTGTGCCCCGGGGTGTGTCCGCCGGTGCGACGGACCAGCACCCCCGGCGCGACTTCGTACTCGTTCTCGAATGGCCGCAACACGTTGCGGTACTCGGTCAGAAACCTTGTGGCGGAAGACCGCATTGCATCCTGCATGGCGTCGTTCACCGTGGTGCGGGAAAAGTCCGGTGACTCCCAGAACTCTGCCTCGGCGGCAGCGGCGTGGATTCGCACGTCCGGGCGCAGCCGGTCCTTCACCCCTTCGACGAGCAGGCCGCCGACGTGATCGAAGTGCATGTGCGTGAGGACCACGTCGGTCACGGTCGCGAGGTCGATGCCGGCGGCCTCGAGGCGTTCGCCCCAATGTCCGGCCCGTGGCGTGAAGTCCTGGTAGTCGACGCCGACTCCGGCGTCGATGAGGATGGTCTGTTCTCCGCGACGGACGACAACCTGATTCAGCGGCAACGCGAGACTGTCGGATGGCAGGAACATGTCGTCCAGCCAGGCCGCCCGGATTTCAGGGTCGGCGTTGGTCGCCAAGCTCGGAGCCGACATCGGCAGCACGCCGTCGCTGATCACCACGACGTCGATGTCCCCGACCGGAAGCGCGTAGTACGACGGCACCGGTTGGTCGGGTCCCCGGCCATCGGCTGGTGCGGTGGATTCCACTGTCTCAAGCGTCATTTCGTATCCCTATCGGCGGTCCAGCACTGGGGCGGATGCCCCCGGCTGCGGTATTCAGCGTCGTCGCGATGCAGCCTGATCGGACCCTTGGAACCCCGTAGTCGAGACCGGGTGGAGCCACCCGGCGATATTGGCGACGTAGTCCTTGAAGACCGTCAGCCGCGCGGGGTCGTTCATGATCTGTGTGCCGGGGACATCGGACACGAACGACGGTGCTCCGGCGCCGAGATCCCAGTTGTAGTCGGCAAAATGGTGGAACGTGGACTCGGCGACCACGCGGCCCATCGGCCGGCCGTCGGGACATCGCTCACCGTCGACCACGACGGCGAGATTGAAGTGCCGGCCGGTCGCGGTACTACGGCCCCTCGCGATTGCCTGGGCGAGCGGACCTTTCGCGGTCACCATGCCTTCATGCGGATGCGCGGGGAACCATTCGATGTGCCCGCTCGCGGTGCGGTTGGTACGTAGCAGCTCGTGCGGCTCGCCGTCGACCAGCACCGGCTGGTAGTCGCCATTGGCGCCCGAGTGGTAGTTGGGCCACGAGATGTTCGGGTTGTCCTGATCGTCTCGCAGATCGGTGGCGTCGCGGGTGTCGTCGTGGAATTCGTTGACCACGCCGAGAATTCCGAGGCGGTTCAGGCAGCAGCCCAGGTCTTGGTGATCGCGCGCGGTGAGCACACCGCCGCTGCGCTCGCGGAACCGCCGGATGCCGTCGGCGTCGGCCGCCGTCAGTCCGTCGCCGACGTCGACCGCGAGTAGCCACAACTGGTCGAAATCGAACTCGTCCAGACGGCTCAGCACCGGGTCGTCGGTCAGGCATGCCCGATTGCGTGCGGTCACGTGGTGACCGCACGCTCTCAACTCGTCTGCCACCATCGAAAACCGGCTGACGTCCCAATCGTCGGCGCATTCGGTGATCGTCGTCTGTAACAGGATGCGGGACACGGGACTCTTTCACTTCAAGGGTTTACGCGGAATGTGATCAGCATGGCCGCTCCCCGACCGCGGCGGACCCTTGGAAGTACGTGGTTCGGTGGCGCAGTTCAGCGCGCGGGGAACAGCGTGCGCAGCTGCCGCCGCGAGGTGATGCCGAGCTTGACGAAGACTTTTCGTAGGTGCCATTCGACGGTGTGGGTGCTGATGAACAGCTGGGCACCGATCTCCTGGTTGGTCAGACCGCCGGCGGCCAGTTCGGCGATCTGGGCCTCTTGCGTCGTCAGCTCGTCACCGGAACTGACCGGCTCCTTGCGGACCTTCTTGCCGGCGGCGATCAGCTCGCGGCGCGTGCGCTCTGCGAACGCCTCTGCCCCCATCCGGTTGAGCATCTCGAACGCCGCCGCGAGATGCTCCCGCGCCGCCACGCGGCGGTTCATGCGGCGCAGCCATTCCCCGTAACACAGCCGGGCCCGGGCCTGCAGGAAGATAACCCCGGTGCGCCCGAGCCGTTCGATGGCCTCGGTGTACAGGGCGTCGGCGTCCTCGTCGTCGGCCACCAGGGCGCGCGCGTGGGCGAGCGCTCCCAGTCCCCAATCGGTGCCGCTGGCGCCCGCGCGCGCGGCCAGCCGCTGCACTGCCCACTCCGCGGTTTGCTTGTCGCCGATGCGCGTTGCGGCTTCGGCGAGCTCGATCAGACCCCAGCTGTAGAAGCCGAGATCGTCATAGTCGCAACAGTTCCTGGCCGCCGCGAACGCTTCGGCATAACGCCCGAGTCCGTTGTAGACGACCGCCGAAAGAAACCCAGTGACCCCGAGTACCCGGCCTTCGCCGCGGGCCGCCGCATCGGCCGCCGCGGACTCGATGAGGCCGACCGCATCGGTGGCAACCCCACGAAACGCCGCCAACGACAGCGAGTGGTACCGCAACGGGGCATAGTCGGTCGCCGCCGAGATGACGGCAGCCTCAGCGATAAGTGCTGCCGCCGTGTCGAATTCGCCTGCCAGGAGATGCACACCGGCCCCGAAGGCGAGTGCGGGCGGAAGCGCGGCCAAGGCACCGGCGTCACGCGCCTGACGAATCACGGCGGTGGCCAGCAGTCGGTGGATGCCGTCATCCCAAATCTCGCCGACGGCCGATTCCTGAACGATGGCCAGTCCCAACGGCATCCACCGCAGGAGCTGGCCGTCGGCGTCCTGCGCGTGCCGGCACATGAGCTCCAGCGCGGCGCGCATCTGTTCGGTACCGCCGCCGGTGACGATCCGGCTCGCCACCCCGCTCAGCAGCAAGTCCACCGGCCGTTGCAGCTCGGCCGCACTGCCGAGGGCAGCGCCCGCGGCCTCGGCCACCTGTAGCAGCATGTCCGGCCCACCCAGCCGGCCCGCATACATCGCCGCGGCGAGCGCCTCGAGATATGTCTCGTGGGCAAGGTCGGCATCGAGCGTCTCGAGATCTCGTGCCGCGGCGAGCAACTTCTGCACGGCGTCGCTGAGCGGCGGCACGCCGGGCCCGCCGCCGCGGCTGCGGGCGAATTGCATCTCGGCCCGCAACCGATCCACTTGCGCCCGTTGCAGATTCGTCAGTGGCCCGAGTTCGGCGATCGCCAGGAGTTCATGCGCCGCAGCCGGTGCCGCCGCGTCGCGCTTGGCCTGTGCCGCCGCGAGCGCTCGTGCCGCGCGCAGGGCCGGGTCCGCGGTGAGAACCGTCGCGCGTTCCAGGAAGGCCGCTGCCGCGGCGACGCCGCCTTTGCTCTTGGCCCGGCCGGCGGAGCGCTCGAGATCCGCGGCGACAGCGTCGTCGGGCCCCGCCGCCGCGTGGGCGAAATGCCATGCGCGGCGGTCGGGATCCTGCCGGGGATCGGTGGCCTCGGCCAGAGCCCGATGGACCGCTCGGCGCGCGTTCACGTCGGCCGCACGATAGACAGCCGAACGCATCAACGGATGGCCGAAACGCACCCGCGCGCCGAACTCGATGAGTCCGGCTGCCTCGGCCGGCGCCAGCGCACCGACGGACAGCCCCAAAGTCGTTGCGGCCCTCTGGAACAGCGCCGCGTCCCCAACCGAGTCGGCGGCGGCGAGGAACAACAGTTGCTGAGCAGCCGGTGGCAGCGCCTCGACGCGACGCCGGTAGCCGTCCTCGACCTGCCTCGTCACGCTGCGCCCGGTGCCCATGTTCCAGAAGCCACCGGCGAGCTCGGCGGCAGAAACACTGCGGGGGACCTCGAGGAGCGCCAGCGGGATCCCTCGCGTCTCGGCGACGACGCGGTCGCGCACCCGTTCGTCAACCCGCCCCAACAGCACCGAATCGAGCAGGTCGCGGGCGTCGGCATCGGACAGCCCCGTCACCGCCAGCTCCGGCAGCGTCCCCAGCGCCTCGGCTCCGGCGTCACGGGCCGCGAACAGCAGCACGACAGGCTCGGCGAGGAAGCGCCGAGCCACGAAAGCGAGGGTCTGCACCGACACCTGATCGAGCCACTGCGCGTCGTCGACCACACACAACAGCGGCTGATCCGCCGTTGCGGCGGCCAACAGGCTCAGCACCGCGAGCCCCACCAGGAAACGGTCCGGCGGCGCTCCGACGCCGCGGCCGAAGGCCACGTCCAATGCACCCCGCTGCGGCGTCGGCAACTCGTCGAGGTGATGCATCAGCGGTGCGCACAGCTGCTGCAGGCCCGCGTAGGCCAGCTCCATGTCGGACTCGACGCCCGTCACCTGGACACAGCGGAATCCGTCCGCGGCATTGACCGCATACCTCAGCAGCGCGGTCTTCCCGACCCCCGCCTCGCCCCGCAGGACCAGCACCTGACTGCTGCCCGACCGCGCGGCCGACAACAGGCCGCGCAGCGTCGTGATCTCGCTGTCGCGGCCACGCAAGACCGGCCCGCGATCCTGGCTCGCCATCGGCACCACCGTTCTGGTTGCTGTCAGCAGTCATGCCCAGACACAAAGGTGCCCCAAAACCGAAGTTTTGGGGCACCTTCGCTTCTGCTCACGCAGAAAAAAATCAGCCCTTACGAGCCTTGATGGCGTCGGTCAGCTGCGGTGCGACCTGGAACAGGTCACCCACGATGCCGAGGTCGGCGATCTCGAAGATCGGGGCCTCTTCGTCCTTGTTGACCGCAACGATGGTCTTGGACGTCTGCATGCCGGCGCGGTGCTGGATGGCGCCCGAGATGCCGAGGGCGATGTACAGCTGCGGGGCAACGGTCTTACCGGTCTGGCCGACCTGGAACTGACCGCCGTAGTAGCCCGAGTCGACCGCGGCACGCGAAGCACCGACAGCACCGCCGAGCGAGTCGGCCAGGGCCTCGACGACCGCGAAGTTGTCGGCGCTGCCGACACCACGGCCACCGGCGACCACGACGCTGGCCTCGGTGAGCTCCGGACGGTCACCGGCGACGGCCGGCTCGCGCGAGGTGATCTTGGTGGCGTTCTCGGCCTGGGCCGGAACCTCGACGTTGACGACCTCACCGGCGCCGTCGGCCGGGGCAGCCTCGACGGCACCCGGACGGACAGCGATCACCGGGAGCACGTCGTTGGCCTGCGCCTCGACGGTGTAAGCGCCACCGAAGATGCTGTGCACACCGATGCCACCGGCCTTGACGTCGACGACGTCGACCAGCAGGCCGGCACCCAGGCGGGCCGCCAGACGACCGGCGACCTCTTTGCCCTCGGTGCTGGCGACCGTCAGAACGGCGGCCGGGGCCGCGGACTCGACGAGAGCCTCCAGCACGTCGACGGTCGGGGTGACCAGGAAGTTGGCCGCGTCGGCCGACTCCGCGACGTAGATCTTGGCCGCACCGGCGGCCTTGAGGGCGTCGGTCAGCGGCGCGGCGGTGCCGGGGGCACCCACCACAACTGCCGACGGCTCACCGAGCACACGGGCAGCGGTGATCAGTTCGGTGCTCACCTTCTTGAGGGCACCATCGGCGTGCTCGACGAGCACAAGTACTTCAGCCATGCGTATTTGCCTCTGTGTCTTTCTGGAAGTTTCGGTGTGGTGGGGGCTAGATCAGCTTCTGACCAACGAGGTACTCGGCGATCTTGGTGCCGCCCTCGCCCTCGTCGGCGATCTTCTCGCCCGCGGCCTTGGCCGGCTTCGGCGTCGACGACAGCACCTTGCTGCTGGCGTTGGCGACACCGACCTCGTCGGCCTCGACACCGATCTCAGCCAGCGTCAGCACGGTGACCGGCTTCTTCTTGGCGGCCATGATGCCCTTGAACGACGGGAAGCGGGCTTCGCCGATGCGCTCGTTGACGCTCACGACGGCGGGCAGGGTGGCCTCCAGGCCGAAGACGCCCTCGTCGGTCTCACGCTCGCCGGTGACCTTGCCACCCTCGACGGAGATGCTGCGCAGCGAGGTCAGCTGCGGCAGGCCCAGCAGCTCGGCGATGACGGCCGGAACCGCGCCACCCACGCCGTCGGTGGACTCGTTGCCACCGATGACCAGCTCGGCGCCCTCGATGGTGCCCAGCGCGCGGGCCAGGGTCCAACCGGTCTGGACGATGTCCGAGCCCTTGAGCTGGTCGTCCTTCACGTGCACCGCGTTGTCGGCGCCCATGGACAGAGCCTTGCGGATGGCCTCGGTGGCCCGCTCCGGTCCGACGGTCAGCACGGTGACGGTGCCGGCGCCGCCGGCGGCCTCTTCCTTCTCCTTGATCTGCAGCGCAGCCTCGACGGCGCGCTCGTTGATCTCGTCGAGCACCGCGTCCGCGGACTCGCGGTCGAGGGTGAAGTCGCCGTCGTTGAGCTTGCGCTCCGACTCATAGTCAGGGACCTGTTTGATCAGGACCACGATGTTCGTCATGGGTGTGGTTCGTCCTCCTCGATGAGGCCGGCGGTCGGCCTGGCATTCACGATTAACGCAACGACCAACATGTTACTACTCGGTAACTTATGTGGCATGGCGCAGGAACACCATAGCTGGTCGAACGCGGCCCGAGGATGCCGCCTTTTGTTTTCTTGACCACACTTGAGGGTGTTGGGCAACATGACAGAACCAGCAGGTGGGACGGCCCAACCGATCGGGCATGGGATCAGCGGTACCACTCTGGGCTAGCCTGCCTATCTAATGAGCACTTTTCCCGAAACCCAGCCGGACAGCCACGCGGCAACCTCAGTGCCAGTGATGCCACTGACCGGTGAGCGCACCGTCCCGGACCTGGCCGAGGAGAACTACTGGTTCCGGCGCCACGAGGTGGTCTACCGGCGCCTGGTCGAGCGCTGCCGCGACCGCGACGTCCTCGAGGCCGGTGCCGGCGAGGGCTACGGCGCCGACCTCATCGCCGACGTCGCGCGGCGGGTGATCGGGCTGGACTACGACGAGTCCTCCGTGGCGCACATCCGCGCCCGCTACCCGCGGGTCGAGATGCTGCACGGCAACCTGGCCGCATTGCCGCTCCCCGACGCCTCCGTCGACGTCGTCGTCAACTTCCAGGTGATCGAACACCTCTGGGACCAAGGGCAATTCGTCGCCGAATGCCTGCGGGTGCTGCGCCCGGGTGGCGTGCTACTGATGTCCACGCCCAACCGGATCACCTTCACCCCCGGCAGCGACACCCCGCTGAACCCGTTCCACACCCGGGAACTGAACGCCGCCGAGATGACCGAACTGCTGACCGAACAGGGCTTCGTCATGGAGGCCATGCTGGGCGTGTATCACGGCGCCGGACTGCGTGAGCTCGACGCCCGGCACGGCGGCTCCATCATCCAGGCCCAGATCGACCGCGCCGTGGCCGACGCACCCTGGCCCGCGGACCTGCTGGCCGACGTGGCCGCGGTGACGATCGACGACTTCGATCTGCTGGACGCCGACGCCGCGAACATCGATGACAGCCTCGACCTGGTGGCAATCGCGGTGCGGCCGTGAGTGATTCGTCGAGCGCACCAGTACCGGGGATGTTCACCCTGGTGCTGCATACGCACCTGCCGTGGCTGGCCCACCATGGCCGCTGGCCGGTCGGCGAGGAGTGGCTGTACCAGTCGTGGGCGACGGCCTATCTGCCCCTGACGCGCGTGCTGCGCGAGCTGGCGGAGGAAGGCCGCGGCCACCTGCTGACCCTCGGCATGACGCCCGTCGTCACCGCCCAGCTCGACGATCCGTACTGCCTGGCCGGTATGCAGCAGTGGCTGTCCAACTGGCAGCTGCGCGCGCTGGAGGCGACCACCGTGCGGGGCGGCCGGGGCGAGCGGAGCGACGGGACAGACTCCAGCGGCGCCCCTGAGACGTTCAACTCACCGGAAGCGTTGCGCGCCTTCGGTGTTCACGAGCACCAGCAGGCCGGTGCGGCGCTCGCCGAGTTCGCCGATCACTGGCAGCACGGCGGCAGCCCGGTGCTGCGGCAGCTCATCGGCGCGGGCACCATCGAACTGCTCGGCGGCCCGCTGTCACATCCGTTCCAGCCGCTGCTCAACCCCCGGCTGCGGGAGTTCGCGCTGCGCGAGGGCCTGGCCGACGCCGGCGCCCGCTTCGCGCACACCCCCGGCGGCATCTGGGCACCCGAATGCGCCTACGCCCCCGGCATGGAGACCGGCTACGCCGCCGCCGGCGTCACCCACTTCATGGTCGACGGCCCGTCACTGCACGGCGACACCGCGCTCGGCCGTCCCGTGGGCGAGTCGGACGTCGTCGCCTTCGGCCGCGACCTGCAGGTCAGCTACCGCGTGTGGTCGCCCAAGTCCGGCTACCCGGGGCACCCGGCGTACCGCGACTTCCACACGTACGACCACCTCACCGGCCTCAAGCCGGCCCGGGTCACCGGCCGCACCGTCCCGTCGGAGTCCAAGGCCCCGTACGAGCCGGAGCGGGCCACCGCCGCGATCGACGCGCACGTCGCGGATTTCGTGAACACGGTTCGGCGCCGGCTGCTCTCGGAGTCCGAGCGCACCGGGCGCCCGGCCCACGTCGTCGCCGCTTTCGACACCGAACTGTTCGGGCACTGGTGGCATGAGGGACCGGAGTGGCTGGGACGCGTATTGCGCGCGCTGCCGGCCGCCGGTGTCCAGGTGGGCACCCTGTCGGACGCGATCAACAACGGGTTCGTCGGCTCCCCCGTCGAACTGCCGCCCAGTTCCTGGGGCTCGGGCAAGGACTGGCAGGTCTGGTCCGGCGAGCAGGTCGCCGACTTCGTGACGCTCAACGCCGAGGTCGTCGATACCGCGCTGACCACGGTGGACAAGGTCCTGGCGCAGGATTCGGCGTACCCGGCCCGTGACCGCGTGGCCGACCAGATCCTGCGCGAAGCCCTGCTGACCGTCTCGAGCGACTGGCCCTTCATGGTGAGCAAAGACACCGCGGCGGAATATGCTCGCTATCGCGCGCACCTGCACGCGCACGCCACCCGGGAGATCGCCGGTGCCCTCGCGTCTGGACGACGCGACCAGGCCCAGAAGCTCGCGGAGGGTTGGAACCGCGCCGACGGACTGTTCGGCGCCCTGGACGCGCGGAGGTTGCCGCGATGAGCCGCTTGCGCGAAGAGCCGAGGGCACCGATGAGCGCTTGCGCGAAGAGCAGAAGGCAACGATGAAAATCCTCATGGTCTCGTGGGAGTACCCACCCGTGGTGATCGGTGGCCTCGGACGCCACGTCCACCATCTGGCCGTCGAGCTCGCCGCCCTCGGCCACGAGGTCGTGGTGCTGTGCCGTCGCCCCGCGGACACCGACCCCAGCACGCACCCCACCACCAACGAGGTGCACGAGGGCGTGTGGGTGATCTCCGCGGCCCTCGACCCGAACGAGTTCAAATTCGGCACCGACATGATGGCCTGGACACTGGCCATGGGGCACGCCATGATTCGCGCCGGATTGAGCCTGCGCGACTGGACGCCCGACGTCGTGCACGCGCACGACTGGCTGGTCGCCCACCCCGCCGTGACGCTGGCCGAGTTCTTCGACGTGCCGCTGGTTTCCACCATCCACGCCACCGAGGCCGGCCGGCATTCCGGCTGGCTCTCCGGCCCCGTGAGCCGCCAGGTGCACTCGCTGGAATCGTGGCTCGTGCACGAGTCCGACTCATTGATCACCTGCTCGGTGTCCATGGGCGAGGAGATCACCGAGCTGTTCGGACCCGAGCTGCCCGACGTGAGCGTCATCTGCAACGGCATCGACACCGCTGGCTGGCCGTTCGCCATGCGGCGCAAGCACGACGGCCCGGCCGAGCTGCTGTTCGTCGGCCGGCTCGAGTACGAGAAGGGCGTGCACGACGTCATCGCCGCGATGCCGCGCATCCGGCGGACCCACCCGGGCACCACGCTGACCATCGCCGGTGACGGCACGCAGTACGACTGGCTGGTCGAGGAAGCCCGCAAGGCCAAGGTCACCAAGGCCGTGAATTTCGTTGGCCGCGTTGACCATTCCGGGCTGCTCGAGCTGCTGCACCGGGCCGACGCCGCGGTCCTGCCGAGCCACTACGAGCCGTTCGGCATCGTCGCACTGGAAGCCGCCGCGGCCGGCACCCCGCTGGTGACGTCGAACGTCGGCGGGCTCGGCGAAGCGGTGATCAACGGCAAGACGGGCGTCTCCTGTCCGCCGCGCAACGTCGGCGCGCTGGCGTCCGCCGTCCGCAAGGTGCTCGACGACCCCGCGGGCGCGCAGCAGCGCGCCCTGGCCGCGCGCGACCGGTTGAACCACGATTTCTCGTGGCAGACGGTCGCGGCCGAGACCTCGGACGTCTACCTCGCCGCCAAGCGCGGCGAGCGCCTGCCGCACGCGCGTCGTCCCATCGTGGAGCGCCCGCTGCCCGACCGCGGCTGAGTCCGGTCCACCGAAAATCCATAGAACTGTCCCTTTTCCCTGGAAGAGGGACAGTTTTGTGTTGCCCCGCGAGCTGACCACGCTTGACGGATATACCCCCCGGGGGTACAAACGGCAGGGTGTTGACTCGCCGTAGTTTCCTGATCGCCTCTGCCGTCACAGGCGCATCCGCGCTTGCCGGCGTCGCCGCGTGTAGCAAGACGCCGACCGCGGCAGGCGGCGTCGACCAGAAGGCCATCGCCGCCGCCGAGGCCGCCCGCCCGCACACCGGGCGCACCGTCGCGGTGGCGCTGCGCCCGCAGCCGGCCACCGTCGACCTGGGCGGCGTCACGGTGCAGACGCTCGCCTACGGCGACCAGGTGCCCGGACCGCTGATCCGCGCGTCGGTGGGCGACGAGTTGTCGGTCCGCGTGTCCAACGGCCTCGACCATGACACGTCGGTGCACTGGCACGGCATCGCGCTGCGCAACGACATGGACGGCGCGGCACCCGCGACACCGAACATCAAGCCCGGCAACGACTTCACGTACACGTTCTCGGCCCCGCACGCCGGTACCTACTGGGCGCATCCGCACACCGGTCTGGACGCGGACTACGGACTGTACCTGCCGGTGGTCATCGACGATCCCGCGGATCGCGGCCGTTACGACGCGGAATGGATTGTGGTCCTTGACGATTGGACCTCGGGCGCCGGTAAGTCACCCCAGCAGATCTACAACGGCCTGCGCGCCATGGCCAACATGGGACACATGGGCGGCCATGATATGAGCGGCATGGGTGACATGCCCATGGCGACGAGCCCGCTGCTCGGCGGCGACGCCGGTGACGTCAAGTACCCCTACTTCCTCGCCAACGGCCGGATTCCCGCCGCACCAACGGTTTTCAATGCCAAACCGGGTCAGCGCATCCGGCTGCGCATCATCAACGCCGGCGCCGACACCGCGTTCCGGGTGGCGCTGGCCGGCCACCGCATGACCGTCACCCACACCGACGGCTTCCCCGTCGACCCGGTGGACGTCGACGCACTGCTGCTGGGCATGGGCGAGCGCTACGACGTCATCGTCACGGCAGGCTCCGGCGTCTTCCCGTTGGTGGCAGTGGCCGAAGGCAAGGACAGCGCCGCGCGCGCCATCCTCTCGACCGGCGCCGGCGCCGCGCCGGACCCCGCTTTCCGCCCGGCGGAGCTGAACCGGAAGGTGGGCACCGTCGCCGACTTCACGGCCACCTCGGCCGTCGACCTCGGACCGATCACGCCGGACGTCACGCTGGCCGCGGAACTCACCGGCTCGATGATGAAGTACGACTGGGGCATCAACGGGCGGGGCTTCGACAACCGCAAGGCCCTGACCATCCGGCAGGGACAGCGCGCCACCATGACCTTCACCAACTCGACGACCATGTGGCACCCCATGCACCTGCACGGGCACACGTTCCAGGTGCTGCAGCCCGACGGCCGGCGCGGGCCGCGCAAGGACACGCTGATCGTGCTGCCCAAGCAGAAGCTGACCGTCGCCCTCGTCGCCGACAACCCCGGTGAGTGGATGCTGCACTGCCACAACGCCTATCACCAGGAGGCGGGCATGATGACGACTCTCGACTACACGAGCTGAGTTACCGGGAGCTCTTCTTACGCTCGATGTCGGCCAGGGCCCGGGCGAGTTCCTCGCGTTCGGCGGCCGAGGTCTCCCAGTCCAGCTTGCGGTTCTTGACCACCTTGGCGGGGGCACCGACCGCGATGGAGAAGTCCGGAATCTCGCCCTTGACCACCGCGTGGGCACCGAGCACGCAGCCGCGGCCGATGCTGGTGTTGCGCAGGATGGTCACCTTGGCGGCGATCCAGGTGTCCGGCCCGATCCGCACCGGGCCCTTGATGATGCCCTGGTCCTTGATCGGCAGCTCCATGCTGTCCATCTTGTGGTCGAAGTCGCAGACGTAGCACCAGTCGGCCATGAGCGCCGACTCGCCGATCTCGATGTCCAGGTAGGTGTTGATGACGTTGTCGCGCCCCAGCACCACCTTGTCGCCGAACCGCAGCGAGCCCTCGTGGCAGCGGATGGTGTTCTTGTCGCCGATGTGGACCCAGCGACCGATCTCCATCTGCGCCAGCTCGGGCGTGCACTGGATCTCCACGCCCTTGCCGAGGAACACCATGCCGCGCGTGATGATGTGCGGGTTGGCCAGCTTGAACTTCAGCAGCCGGAAGTACCGCACCAGGTACCACGGGGTGTAGGCCTTGTTGTCGAGCACCCACTTCAGCGACTCGCGGGTGAGGAACCGCGCCTGCCGCGGATCGCGCAGCCGCGAACCCCGCCATCGCTTGTGAATCGGTGCGCCCCACATCGTCGTCATGGCCGGAAAGCCTACGCGAGGCGAAATCGGACATTCGCGTGTCTCGGGCTAGTCTCGGGACTCGATGCCTGCACACCGAATCCGCCGCCTCGCCGCCGTTGCTGTTGCGGCGGTCACCCTGACCGTTGCCGGGTGCGGCAACACCGACTCCTGGGTCAAGGCGCACCCGTCGGACGGCTGGCCGGCACAGTACGGCGACGCCGCCAACAGCAGCTTCACCGCGTTGGCCGGGGCAGGCAGCCTGAAGCAGGACTGGGCCCGCTCGGCCAAGGGCAATCTCGGCGCACAGGTGATCCTCGGCTCCGGCAGCTATTTGGCCATCAACGCGCAGTCGTCCAATGGTTGCTCCCTGATGGTGTGGGAAAGCGACCAGCACGGCCGCCAGCGCTGGTGTACCCGGCTGTGGCAGGGCGGCGGCATGTCCAGCCCTCTGTTCGACGGCTTCGACAACATGTACGTCGGCCAGCCCGGCGCGATCATGTCGTTCCCGCCGACGCAGTGGATCCGCTGGCGCCAGCCCGTGATCGGGATGCCGACGACACCGCGCATCCTGTCGCCCGGCCAGCTCCTCGTGGTGACACATCTGGGCCAGGTACTGGTGTTCGACGCCCACCGCGGCCAGACCATCGGCGCCCCGCTGGACCTCGTCAGCGGCGTCGACCCCGCCGACTCGGCGCGCGGCCTGGCCGACTGCCAGCCCGCCAAGGCGGCGTGCCCCATCTCGGCGGCGCCCGCCTACTCCCCTGACACCGACATGGTGGTGCTGGGCCTGTGGCAACCGGGCACCGATGCCCCGGCCCTGGTCGGGCTGCGCTACCACGAGGGCCAGACGCCGCTGCTGACCCGCGAATGGAGCAGCACGGCGGTCGGCGGCGGCCCCATCGCCAGCCCGGTGCTGTCCGCCGACGGCAAGACCGTCTACGTCAACGGCCGCGATCAGCACCTCTGGGCGGTCAACTCCGCCGACGGCAAGGCCAAGTGGTCGGTCAACCTCGGGTTCCAGCCGCAGACGCCGCCATCGGTGACACCGGACGGTCTGGTGGTCGCCGGCGGCGGGCCGCAGACCAAGCTCACCGCGGTCAAGGACAAGGGCGACAAGGGCGAGGTGGCGTGGACGCGTGCCGACGTCGAGCCGCTGACGACGGCCACGCGCGCCGGCACCGACGTCGGGTACGTCGTGGTCCGCGACGGTCAGGCCGGCCAGGCGTTGGTGGTCTTCTCCCCCGCCGACGGCCACACCGTGAACAGCTATCCGCTGCCGGGCGCCACGGGCTGGCCCGTCGGGGTGTCCGTCGGGCACGACAAGCGCGTCATCACCGCGACGAGCGACGGCCAGGTCTACGCGTTCGCCCCAGCCTGATCAGGGATTTGTGCACGATTTTCCGCGGCAACCGCGGAAAATCGTGCACAAATCACTAGGCGAGCATGGCCTCGATCGGGGCGCGCGGCACCGTCACCTGCACCGCGCCGGCGGATTCCGGTAGCACCTGTCCCTGACTGAAGAAGAAGATCAGCGAGTCGTTGGTGATCGCGAAGTTCTGGTAGGTCTCGGGGTCCAGCCCGGCTGCCGGCGGCATCAGCACCGGCTGTGCGGACTGGCGGATCAGCTCGCCCTGAATCAGCGGCAGGATCACCGGAAAGGGTTGTGCGCCAGGCGCGAACAGGTTCTCGATGGTGATCGGCCTGCGCTGGACCAGGTCCCACGTGAACGTCTTGTAGAAGGTCTGCGGATGCGCACCGCCGACGTCCTGGAACGTCTTGAACACGACCGACTGGGTGTTACGGGGCGGGATCGCCGCGGTGTACTGCGTCGCGGTGGTGTCCAGCTCGTACGAGGTCTCGTGCGGTCCGGGCATCTTCGCGACGTTGACGTATCCGTCGCGCGTCTGCGTGATGTAGTCGACCACGGCCTGCTGATCCGGGTAGTCGATGGGATAGCTGATGTTGAGCGCGTAGCCGCGGGTGGTGTCCCGAATCTGACACATCCGCGAGCCGTCGACGACACCGCCCAGCTCCGGGCATTTCGCCGGGGTCGCGGCCGCAAGAGGCGTGCCGAGCAAACCGACCGCCCCTGAAGCAGCGATCACTGCGGCGAGTGCGGGAAGGCGCATCTGGTGAATCCTCCGGGGATCAAGAAATGGCGGCACGTCGCCGCCGGTTCCAGCGTACCTGTCGGCCCTACCCGTCCCGGGCATGAACTGCGACCAGGTGATTCAGCGCGACGGCCGGCAAATGAACGCCGTCGGCCGGGCGGCGGCCCCGGCACCGATACGCGTGATCACCACGGAGAGCTGCCCACCCGAGCGCTGCAGCTTCAGCTTGGCGCGCAACGCATCCGGGTCGACGTCGACGCCGCGCACCAGGATTTCGACGGCCGACGCCCCGTGCGCGGACAGCGCCTGCCGGAGCCGCTTCTCGTTGTAGGCGATCTGCTCGATTACCTCGAAACCCCTCGTACCGCTGGGCAACTCGTCGCCGGACAGATACGCGATCGCCGGGTCGAGCTGCCACAGGCCGTGCCGCGCCGCATAGTGGCGCACCAGACCGGCCCGCACCACCGCGCCGTCGGGGTCGACGATCCACCGCCCCGCCGGCCCCGATGGACAGTCACCGGGGTCGGCATCGGTGAATTCCTCGGCCACCTGGCCAGTCTTGTCGAGCACCGTGGCCCGGCGCGTGACGCCGGACGGGGCCAGCCCCGGTGACCACAGACAGGCCTCCCGGACGCTGCCGGCCAGCGACGTGATCTGCACCTCGCCGCGAAATCCCAGCTCGGCCAGCTGGCCGAAATCGACGCCGGGTGCGCATTTCACCACCAGATCGCGGCCCCGGTAGACCTCGAGCAACTCGTCCAGCGGCGGGGCGTAGTCGCGGGGATCGAACTTGCGGCGGCCCGAACTGCGCCGCGCCGGGTCGACGACCACCACCGCGTCCCGCGTGATCGGGCGGAGCGCGTCCGCACGGCACAGCAGCGCCCGGTCGCCCACGTTGTGCCGCGCCATCGCCAGCCGGACCGCGTCGAGATCGCTGCCGATGAGGTGAGGCGAGGAATCACCCGAATTGCTCAGGGCGGCAAGTTCTGTCCCGACGGAACACGTCGCATCGTGCACGACGCGACCGGACAACCGCCGCGCCCGATGAACGGCGACGGCCCCGGCCGTGGCCTGCTGCAGTGCCTCGTCGGTGAACAGCCAGCCGGCGACGTCGCCGAGCTCGGCCAGTTTGGCGACGGCCCGGCGACGCAGCAGCACGGTCTCGACCAGCACGGCCGCGCGGTCACCGAAACGCGAACGCGCCCAGGCGATGTCGGATACCCGGTGGGCATCGGTCAGGGGCCGGGCAGCCACCTCGGCGAGCGCCTCCTGACCGGCTCCGGTCAGGTAGGCGACATCGTCGAGCGTGAAGGCATAGCCGCTCACGTCAGAGCGTCAGGAGCGTCGGGTCCGCCGAGGATACCGTCAGGACGGCTTGACCCCGGTGATCATCACGTTGTAGAACCAGCCCTTCGGCACGACGCGGCGCCACACGTTGGCGTCGAACCAGCTCAGCGTGGTCCAGCCGCCGAAGGCGAACTTGGCCCACTTGAAGCCGAGCTTGCCCGGGGGCACCGTCGACTCGAAGGTCCGCACCGGCCAGCCCAGCATGGCGGCGGTGAATTCCTCACTGGCGGTGGCGACTTCGACCGCACCGGCGTTGGTGGCCATGCGCTCCAGGTCGGCGGGCTCGAACGTGTGCAGGTCGACGATCCACTCGAGCGCGGCGGCGCGCGAGTTCTCGTCGAGCTCCTCCTGCGGCCGGCGCCAGGATTCCAGGCCCGGCAGCTTCATGGCCGCGACGGTGGTCTTCCACGTCAGGTCGGCCAGGCGGCGGGCGTAGAAGTTACCGACCGTGGTGGGCTCGCCGGCGAAGATGAAGCGGCCGCCCGGCTTGAGCACGCGGACGACCTCGCGCAGCGACAGCTCCACGTCGGGGATGTGGTGCAGCACCGCGTGTCCGACGACGAGGTCGAAGGTGTTGTCCTCGTAGGGGATTCCCTCCGCGTCGGCGACGCGGCCGTCGATGTCCAGACCGAGGGCCTTGCCGTTGCGGGTGGCCACCTTGACCATGCCCGGGGACAGGTCGGTGACCGAGCCGCGGCGGGCGACGCCGGCCTGGATCAGGTTCAGCAGGAAGAAGCCGGTGCCACAGCCGAGCTCGAGGGCACGGTCATATGGCAGCTGACGCTGGACCTCGTCGGGGACGATGGCGTCGAAGCGACCGCGCGCGTAGTCGATGCAGCGCTGGTCGTACGAGATCGACCACTTGTCGTCGTAGCTCTCGGCTTCCCAGTCGTGGTACAGGATCTGCGCCAGCTTGGTGTCGTGGCGGGCCGCCTCGACCTGCTCGGCCGTCGCGTGCGGGTTGGGGGCCTGGTCAACTACCTCGGATACCTGGGCGGCAGCGTCGGCTGCGGCGACCTCGGAAGTCTGGTCGGTACTCGTCATGCAGGTCAGCCTAACTGCCCCGTCACCGGGAGTTCACATCCACGGTTCTGTTCACCCGCTGAGCACGGGTTCAGCGAACCGCGAACGCCGCCTTTGCTGTGGCCAGCGCCTCGGGCGACGCGTCCAGGAACCTGCGCGCCCACTTCTGCGCCTCGTCGTAGACGTGGTCCGGCGCCACGAGTTGGTCGACCAGACCCAGGGCCACCGCTTCCTCGGCACCGGCGAACCGGCCGCTGAACACCAGGTCCTTGGCCCGGCTGTCGCCGACGGCCGCGGCCAACCGCGCCGCGGCGCCCTCGGCCGGTGCCCGGCCCGACAGGATCTCCGTCGACCCCACCTTCACGTTGTCACCGCTGATCCGCCAGTCGGCCGCCAGGGCCAGCGTCAGGCCGCTGCCCAGCGCGTAGCCGGTGACGGCCGCGACGGTGGGTCGCGGAATGGCGGCGACGGCGTCGACCGCGGCGCGGCACACCGCGCCCGCGACGCGCGCTTCGGCAGCGTCGAGAGTGCTGGTCTCGTGATCGTCGTCACCGGTGCAGAAGACCTCGTGGCCGCCGTACACGATGACGGCGGTGACGTCGGACCGCTGGCCCAGCTCCTCGGCGGCCGCGGCGACTTCCCGGCACATCTGGCGGGTCAGCGCATTGCGCGGTGGCCTGGCCAGGAGAAGGGTCCCGATGCCGTCGGTGACGTGGAGTTGGACGAACTCGCCGATGTCCATCACTGCGCCCTGCCGGCGCGGGCCGCCTTGTACCGCTCGGCATCGAAGAACTCGATGTCCCACGTGCCCTCGCCCATGGTGAGCACCGGTTCGATCGGCTCGATCTTCCGCTCGTCCTTGAGCAACTGACCGACCGTGCGGCCGTCCAGCGAGCTCAGTTGCGTCCACGTGGGCGGCAGCAGGAACGAATGCCCCTGCGCGAACTCCTCCAGTGCGGCCGCGGGCGTACGCCACGCGACGTGGTCGCTCTCGGTGTTGTTGCCGTCGGCGCGCTGGCCGGCCGGCAGGGCACCGACGAAGAAGAACGTGTCGTAGCGGCGGGTGCGTTCCTCTTTGGGGGTGATCCAGTTGGCCCACGGCCACAGCAGGTCCGCACGCAGCACCAGCTTCTCGCGGGCCAGGAACTCCCCGAACGACAGTTCACGGCTTTCCAGCGCGGCCCGGGATTCGTGGTAGACGGTCGCGTCGGAGACGATGCCGTCCGGATCGTCGGCCGGCCCGGCGAACAGCACGCCGGACTCCTCGAAGGTCTCTCGGGCGGCGGCGCACACCAGTGCGCCGGCCAACACGGGGTCGACGCCGAACTTCTCGGCCCACCAGGTGCGGTCGGGTCCGGTCCACGCGATGTCGGCATCGCGGTCGCGCTCGTCGACCCCACCGCCGGGGAAGACCGTCATGCCGCCGGCGAAGGCCATCGACATGGTGCGGCGCATGAGGAAGACCTCGATGCCGGGCGCGCCGTCGCGCACCAGCATCACGGTCGCGGCCGGCCTGGGATGCAGCGGGTCGAGTTCGGTCATAAACGCCTCCTGTGCGCCGCGCGACTGCGGGTACGACGGGCGAAGTACCGCCCGTCGATGTACTCCAGGGCGATCGACTGACCGAAGGCCTGGGAGAGATTCTCGGACGTGAGCACCTCGGGCAGCAGCCCCGAGGCGATCGCCTGCCCCTCGGAGAGCAGCAGGCAGTGCGTGAAGCCCTCCGGGATTTCCTCGACGTGGTGCGTGACCAGGACGGAGGCGGGTGCGTCGGCGTCGGCGGCCAGATCAGCCAGCCGGGCCACCAGCTCTTCCCGCCCGCCGAGGTCCAGTCCGGCCGCCGGCTCGTCGAGCAGCAGCAGCTCCGGGTCGGTCATGAGCGACCGGGCGATCAGCACCCGCTTGCGCTCACCCTCGGACAGCGTGCCGTAACGGCGGTCGGCGAGGTGTTCGGCGCCGATGCTCTCCAAGGTGTCCAGCGCGCGGTTGTAGTCGACGTCGTCGTACTGTTCGCGCCACCGGCCCAGCACGGCATAACCGGCGGAGACCACCAGGTCGCGCACCACTTCGTCGTCGGGTATCCGCTGTGCCAGCGCCGAACTGCTGAGCCCGATCCGCGACCGCAGCTCGGACATGTCGGTGCGGCCAAGCCGCTCGCCGAGGACGAACGCCGTGCCCGACGACGGATGCTCGACGGCGGCCGCCATGCGCAGCAGCGACGTCTTGCCCGCGCCGTTGGGACCGAGGACGACCCAGCGCTCATCGAGTTCCACCGACCAATCGATCGGGCCGACCAGGGTGGCACCGCCGCGGCGCAGTGTGACGGCCGAGAATTCGATCAGGAGGTCGCCATCGACGGAGTCGATAAATTGGTCCGAGTCGGGCGGGACTTCTGGCCTTACGAGGTTGTCGTTGAGGGCGCCGGGCACTCGCTCATCGTAGCCACGGCAGGTTCGGCCGCCCGGTCCCCCACCACGTGCGCCCATCCGCTGGCCGCGAGCCACCGGGTCGGGGTGCACCGCAGCACCAGTTGCACCAGCGGCCCAATCCCCAAGGCGTACACGACGGTTCCGACGCCGACGGTGCCGCCCAGCAGCCAGCCAGTGGCCAGCACCGTCACCTCGATGCCGGTGCGGACCAGTCGCACCGACCATCCGGTCCGGGCCACCAGCCCGGTCATCAGTCCGTCGCGCGGACCCGGCCCCATCCCGGCACCGATGTACATCACCGTGCTCACGGCGTTGAGCACCACGGCGCCGACCATCATCGCAGTGCGCACCGGCAGCGTCGTCGGCTGCGGCAGCACCATCAGGGCGGCGTCGACCACGACGGAAATGACGATGACGTTCGCGACGGTGCCGACGCCCGGCCGGTTCCGCAGCGGGATCCAGCCGAGCAGCACCACGACGCCGACGAGCGCCGTGGCACCACCGATGGTCAGCCCGGTGTGCTTGGCCAGGCCCTGGTGGAAGACGTCCCACGGGTCCAGGCCCAGGCCGGCCCGCACGAACAGTGCCATCGACAGGCCGTAGCCGCTCAGGCCCGCCAGCAGCAGCACCGAGCGGATTGTCAGGCCGGTCGCACTGACGCGTTTACCCGCTGCCATCACCGGTGGTCCTGGAAGCGAGCGCGGATGGCGTCCAGTTCGTGACGCACCCGCGCGGCATCCAGATCACGGACATCGGCGCGGTTGTCGCGCCTCGACCGCGCGCGCTTCTCAGCCAGTTTTGATAGCCAGTTCGTTCGCATGACACCAGTTTTCCGGCCAACTGGCTTGCCATTCAATAGCCAGTTGCCCGATACTGGCTTCAATGTCGATCGAGATGTCAGCCAGATCACTTGACGAAGTCCTTCTGGCACGCGAATTGGGCAACTGGCGCACGTCCAGCCTCAGTGGCCCCGCCTATCTGGGCCTGGCCGACGCCATCCGCCTGCTCATCGTCGACGGCCGGCTCCCCGTCGGCGCCCGGTATCCGAGCGAACGCGCGCTGGCCGACGCCCTGCGCGTCTCCCGTACCACCGTCACCGCGGCCTATGCCCAGCTGCGCGAGGACGGCTACCTCAACGCCCGCCGCGGCGCCCGCAGCACCACGGCCCTGCCGCCCACCGCGCTCACGGCCAGTCCGGCACCCCTCGTCCGAACCGGCACGCTGAGCCTGGCCGACGCCGCGCCCTCCGCGCCGGCGGCCGCCACCCTCGAGGCGTTCGCGCGCGCCGCCCAGCGCGTGGCGCCGCATCTGCACGACCTCGGCATCGAACTCACCGGCGTCGCCGAGCTTCGCCGGGCCATCGCCGAAAGATATTGCGCCAGAGGTCTTCCCACCGATCCGGACGAGATCATGGTGACCACCGGGGCGCTCCACGCGATCAATCTCGTGCTGGCCACCTACGCCCGCCCGGGCGACCGCGTGCTGATCGAGCAGCCGACGTACCACGGCGCCATCTCGCTCATCGCGGCCTCCGGCGCCCGGCCGGTGCCCGTCAGCATGGCCGAAGACGGCTGGGAACTGGATGCCGTGCAGGCCGCCATGCGGCAACTGGCCCCCACCCTGGCCTATCTGATCGTCGACAACCACAACCCGACCGGGCTGAGCCTGCCGGCCGCGGGGCGCGAGCGCCTCGCCCGCATCATCTCCGAGACCCGGACCCGCACCATCATCGACGAAACCATCTGCGACATCTGGCTGGACGAGCCGCTGCCGCCGCCGCTGGCCTCCTACCTGGAGAGCCGCCGCGACCTGGTGATCACCGTCGGCTCGATGTCGAAGTCGTTCTGGGGCGGCCTGCGGGTCGGCTGGATTCGCGCCGAACGGTCCACCCTGGCCGCCATCGCCGCGGTGCGGCCGACCATCGACCTCGGCACCGCGATCGTCGAACAACTGGCGTCGGCCGACCTGCTCCGGCAGGCCGACACCGTCCTGCCCGCCCGTCGCGACATGTTGCGCGCCCGGCGTGAGCTGGTGAGTTCGCTTCTGCAGGAACAACTCCCGGACTGGACGGCCAGCCCGTGCCACGGCGGCATGTCGATGTGGATGCGGCTGCCCGCACCCATGAGTTCAGCACTGTCCGCCGCGGCGTCCCGGATGGGCCTCGTCATCCCCGCCGGGCCACGCTTCGGGGTCGACGGCACGCTGGAGCGCTTCATCCGCGTGCCCTTCACCCAGCCCGAGGAGCGCCTGCACCAGTCGGTCGCGGTGCTGGCTCAGGCGTGGCGCGGCGTCACCGGCGTGGGTACGCCGGACGCGCACGCCCTCGTTGTCTGAGGTGGGCTGAAGCGAGACTTACTGCTGGCTCTGGATCAGGCCGATGCAGGTGCCGATGTGCTCGGGCGTGCAGGGAATGCCGTTGACCGTCTGCAGGCCGCCGACCGACTGGGTGATCTGCGCGCCCGTCCCGCTGTTGGACGTCTGCGGCGGCACCGCCTGCGGGCCGCTGCCATTCGCCGTGCCCTTGACGCACACGCCTTCGAAGTGGCTCGGCACGGTCCCCCAGGGGCACGCGTAGGCGGGCGCGGCCGCCGTCACCGATACGACCGACAAGGGGCCGGCGACCAACGCGACAGCACTCACACCAACCAGAACCGCACGCTTCATGTCACCATCTCCCACACGCTTACGCAGCAAATCAATATCAATAGTCACCACTGTAACGCGACAGCGGTCCCGGCGTGCCCTCGCCAGGGAATCCCTAGGGAATGTCCACCCGACGCACCACACCGTCGACGGCGTCGGCGGCCTCGATCTCGCCACGCGTGATGCCCAGGATGAACAGCACGGTGTCCAGATACGGGTGGTTCAGCGAGGCGTCGGCAACGGCCCGCAGCGCGGGCTTGGCGTTGAACGCGACGCCGAGGCCGGCCGCCGACAACATGTCGATGTCGTTGGCGCCGTCGCCGACCGCGACGGTCTGCTCCATGGGCACACCGGCCTGGTTGGCGAAGTCGCGCAGCGCCTTGGCCTTGCCCGGGCGGTCGACGATGGGGCCGGTCACCCGGCCGGTCAGCTTGCCGTCGACGATCTCGAGGTGGTTGGCCGCCACGAAGTCGAGCATCAGTTCCTCGGCCAGCGGCTCGATCACCTGACGGAACCCACCGGACACCACACCGCAGTGGTATCCCAGCCGGCGCAGCGTGCGCAGCGTGGTACGGGCGCCCGGGGTCAGCTCGATCTGGTCGGCGACCTCGTCGACCACCTCGGCAGGCAGGCCGGCGAGCGTGGCCACCCGCTCCCGCAGCGACTCCTCGAAGTCCAGTTCGCCGCGCATGGCGGCTTCGGTGATGGCCGCGACCTTCGCCTCGGCGCCGGCGCGCGCCGCCAGCATCTCGATGACCTCGCCCTGGATCAGCGTCGAGTCGACGTCGAACACGATGAGGCGCTTGGCCCGCCGGGCCAGGCTGTAGTCCTCGAGCGCGATGTCGACGCCCTCGTCGACCGCGACACGGGCCAGCGCGGTCTGCAGCTGCGCGTAGGCGCCGCCCATCTGCGGCACCGACACCCGCAGCTCCAGACCCGTCACCGGGTAGTCGGAGACGCCGCGGATGAAGTCGATGTTGACCCCGAGCGCCGCCACCTCGCGGGCGACGACGGTGAAGGCCTCGGCGGTGATGGGCCGGCCCAGCACCACGATGGTGTGCGTCGACGGTTCGGTCAGGACGGGCTGGTCGTCACTACTGTCGATCGACACGTCGAGCCCCAGCTCGCCGATGGCCTGCTGCACGTCGGCGCGCAATACGTCGCTCGCCACCTCGGCCGGCACCGCGACCAGGACGCCGAGCGTCAGGCGGCCACGGATCACCACCTGCTCGACGTTCAACAGCTCGATGTTGTGCCGCGACAGCACGCCGAACAGCGTCGACGTCACACCCGGCTGGTCCAATCCGGTGACGGTGATCAGCACCGACCCGTTTGAGTTGCTTTCCTGCGTCATCCGTTAGGTCCCCTAACGCAGAACCGCCCGCGCCTTAGGCGCGGGCGGGTCGGCTGATTTCTAGTGGTGCGATCGACCGATGTGCGCTTCGGCACGCATCCGCTCGACCATGTGCGGGTAGTGCAGCTCGAACGCCGGGCGCTCCGAACGGATGCGGGGCAGCTCGGTGAAGTTGTGCCGCGGCGGCGGGCAGCTGGTGGCCCACTCCAGGGAGTTGCCGTAGCCCCACGGGTCGTCGACGACGACGGGCTCGCCGTAACGCCAGCTCTTGAACACGTTCCACACGAAGGGCAGCGTGGACAGGCCCAGGATGAAGGCACCGATGGTCGAGATCACGTTCAGCGTGGTGAAGCCGTCGGAGGGCAGGTAGTCGGCGTACCGGCGCGGCATGCCCTCGTCACCGACCCAGTGCTGGACCAGGAAGGTGGTGTGGAAACCGATGAAGGTCAGCCAGAAGTGCAGCTTGCCCAGACGCTCGTCGAGCAGGCGGCCTGTCATCTTCGGGAACCAGAAGTAGATGCCCGCGTAGGTGGCGAACACGATGGTGCCGAACAGCACGTAGTGGAAGTGCGCGATGACGAAGTAGCTGTCCGTCACGTGGAAGTCCAGCGGCGGGCTGGCCAGCAGCACGCCCGACAGACCACCGAGCAGGAAGGTGATCAGGAAGCCGACCGAGAACAGCATCGGCGTCTCGAAGGTCAGCTGCCCCTTCCACATGGTGCCGATCCAGTTGAAGAACTTGATACCGGTCGGAACGGCGATCAGGAACGTCATGAACGAGAAGAACGGCAGCAGCACGGCGCCGGTGGCGTACATGTGGTGGGCCCACACGGCGACCGACAGGGCGGCGATACCGAGCGTTGCGTAGATCAGGGTGGTGTAACCGAAGATCGGCTTGCGGCTGAACACCGGGAAGATCTCCGAGACGATGCCGAAGAACGGCAGCGCGATGATGTACACCTCGGGGTGGCCGAAGAACCAGAACAGGTGCTGCCACAGCAGGACGCCGCCGTTGGCGGGGTCGTAGATGTGCGCGCCCAGGTGGCGGTCAGCAGCCAGGCCGAACAGCGCGGCGGTCAGCAGCGGGAAGGCCAGCAGCACCAGGATCGAGGTCACCAGGATGTTCCAGGTGAAGATCGGCATGCGGAACATCGTCATACCCGGGCAGCGCATGCAGACCACGGTGGTGACCATGTTGACCGCACCCAGGATGGTGCCCAGGCCACCGACGGCCAGGCCGACGATCCACAGGTCGCCACCGGCACCGGGCGAGTGGATCGCGTCGGTCAGCGGCGAGTAGGCGGTCCAGCCGAAGTCAGCGGCACCACCGGGGGTGATGAAGCCGGCGATGGCGATCATGGCGCCGAACAGGAACAGCCAGAACGAGAAGGCGTTCAGACGCGGGAACGCGACGTCCGGGGCGCCGATCTGCAGCGGCAGCACCAGGTTGGCGAAGCCGAACACGATCGGGGTGGCGTAGAACAGCAGCATCACCGTGCCGTGCATGGTGAACAGCTGGTTGAACTGCTCGTTGCTCAGGAACTGCAGTCCCGGCATGGCCAGCTCGGTGCGCATGAACAGCGCCATCAGGCCACCGATGAAGAAGAACACGAAGCAGACGACGCAGTACATGATGCCGATCAGCTTGTGATCGGTCGTGGTCACCAGCTTGTAGATCAGGTTGCCCTTGGGGCCCATACGCTCCGGGAACGGGCGACGAGCCTCGAGTTCTCCGATTGGGGGCGCTTCGGCTACCAACAGATCCTCCAAATGTTCCGGGCGAATAGTTCGAGCACACGGGGCATCCCATGTTGTCTGCCGGTGATCTTATCCCCCATCGCACAGCCTTGCGGCGAGGGTCCTACAAACTGTCGTAATTGGCTGGACCGGCCGCTGACCCCGGCGTGGCGCCGGCGCCCGCGACCGCGCCTCATCTGGGCCTGACGGCGCGAGTGTTACCGTCGGCCACGTGCAGTTTCCGACTCCCCGTACCCGGCTGTCCAGCGCAAGCGCGGCGGTTCTCACCGCCCTGTGCGCGACGGCCGCGACCGTCCTGACGGGCTGTTCGGGACACACCAGCGAACCTCAGGCAGCGAACTCGGCGCCCATCACCAGCACCACCCGTATCGCCACCGCGGGCGTGCTGGGCAACCAGCGCCGGCCCGACGACTCGTGCGCGCCCACCCCGGCAGCGCTCGATGAGGGTCCCCCGACCCGTCAGGTGCACCACGCCGCCGGCGCCACCGACGTCAACGCGGACCCACAGCGCATCGTTGTGCTCTCGGGCACCGCGCTCGACGCGCTGTGCGCGCTGGGACTGCAGTCCCGTGTCGTCGCTGCGGCGACCGCGACGGATTCGTCGGGCCAGACGTCATACCTGGGCACCGTCATCCACAACGTGCCGGCGGCCGGGACGCGTGGCGCACCCGACATGGCGGCGGTCAAGGCCGCCAACCCTGATCTGATCATCGGCTCGCAGGTGTCGGCGACGTCGGACACCTACGGCGCGTTGTCGGCGATCGCGCCGACGGTGCTCACCGGGCCGTCCGGCGCGGCCTGGCAGGACGATCTGCGGATGGTCGGGGCGGCGACCGGCCGCGGTGCCGCCGCGGGCGCACTGGTCGACGGTTTCAACGCCGACGCCACCAGGGTCGGCGGGCAGAACGACGCCTCGCACTTCCAGGTGTCGGTGGTGCAGCTGACCGAGGGCACCCTGCGCATCTTCGGCGCCAACAACTTCCCGGGCAGCGTGCTGGCCCGCATCGGCGCGGATCGTCCTGCGCCACAACGATTCACCGACAAGCCCTACCGCGAGATCGACATCTCGAAGCTGGGGCCCGGCACCGATTTCTCGGCGGCCGACGGTGACATCGTCTACATGACGTTCGAGTCACCGGCGGCCAAGGACAAGGCCGCCGTGTTGCTCGACAGCCCGGCCTGGAAGAAGCTCGCCGCCACGCGCGACAACCGGGTGTTCGTGGTGAACAACGAGGTGTGGCAGACCGGTCAGGGCATCGTGGCGGCCCGCGGCATGCTCGACGACCTGCACTGGCTCAACGCGCCCATCAACTAGTCAGCCCGCGCCCTGCAACGCCTGCTGGCCGAACTGTCCCAGTTCCAGTGAGCCGTCGGGCAGTACCAGTTCGCCCGACTCGATGCGCTGTCGCAGGTAGGCGAACGTCTGCGCGGTCTGGGCGAACAGGTGCTCACCGGCACGCAGCGCCGGGCGCGGCTTGGCATCCGGCGAAGCGAACTGCGGCAGCGGTTTCACCTCGGTGTGGTAGTCGACGTTGAAGAACAGCGGGAACGAGTACCGCTCCTCGGCGACCTTGCGGACGCGGTGGCTGGTGGCCACGAACGCGCCGTTGGTCCACAGCTCCAGCAGGTCCCCGACATTGACGACGAACGTCCCGTCGACCGGCGGTACGTCGATCCACTCGCCCGCGCCGTTGAGCACCTCGAGGCCGGGGGCCGTCGGCTTGAGCAGGGTGAAGCATTCGTAGTCGGTGTGCGCGCCGATCCCGATGCTGTCGTGGGCGTCCGGGTTGTACGGATAGTGGATGAGCCGCAGCTGGCTCGGGGTCTTGGTGGCATGCCGGGAGAAGACCTCGGGATCCTCACCGAGGGCGACGGCGAACGCCCACAGCAGCCGCTGCCCCACGGCCAGCACCGCCTGGTAGTAGGCGGTCACCGCGTCGGCGAAGCCGGGTAGGTCCGGCCACGCGTTGGGGCCCAGCATGGGATTGCCGGCCAGGTAATCCGGGTCGTCGGCGGGCAGGTCCAGCGCGGTGTCGAACGCTTCCTTCAGATCCGGGACGGTGCCCTCCAGGCCCTCCTCGCCGACCGGCACATACCCGCGGTGACAGCGGGACAGCCCGATGTAGTTGCGCATCTTTTCTTCCACCGGCAGCGCGAAGTACTCCTTCACCGCCGCCAGCATCGCGCTGAACAACGACTCATCGATGCCGGTGCCGCTGATGTAGAAGAAGCCGACGTCGGCCGCCGCCCGGCCCAGCTCGGCGGCCACGCGGTGCTGCTCGGCACGCTCGGGTGACGACAATCCGCTGATGTCGATGATCGGCACCGACGTGAATGACGTTACGCCACTCATGAATTCACATTCCCTTCCGAGTTGTCCACCGTCCAGTGCACGCCGTTGGCCTGGATTTCGTCGCCGACAGAAGCCATGTCGGCAAAGTCGATACCGAGGGCTCGCTGCTCGTCGCCGCCCACGGTGCCGAGCACCACCTGAGTGCCGTCGGCCCAGCCGAACATCGTGCCGACCCGGACCAGTAGCGCCGATGCTCCGGCGGGCCCGGACAAGTACAGCGCGCCCGTCGGCCCCGCGTCGCCGGAGTCGCGGACCCAATGCTCGATGTAGTGCTCATGCACGCCGGTCTCGACGAGAACGTCACCCTCCCAGTGCATTACGCCGGCGTCGGGATGCGGGCCCGGCGTCGTGATGTCGAAGTCTCGATGCCACTCGAAGACGTCGCCGTCCTGGTGCAGGGTGCCCGCGAAGCCGCGGGAGTCCACGTAGGCCGTCAGGCTCTGCAGCCACAGCACCCCCGGTTCGGCGTCGCGCGTGCCGTCGACCTCGATCAACAGCGTGCGGCGCCAGAGGCCGGCGCAGTCGGTCAGCAGTGGTGTCACGACGATTCCTCCCAGTTGTGCTGCAGCATCCGCAGTCCGTCAACGGTGGACACTCCTATTGCCCGCACCCGCGCGATCCCGCCGTCCGGGTAGGCCTGTACGCGCAGTGCCGCCACGTCGGGCACGTCGACCGCGAACACCTGGCGCGCATCGGCGAGCAGTCGCGTCCGCGGCAGCACCGGAACGTCGAAAGCGACCATCCCCCAACCATGTTCCCGATCGGGACGGCTACGACTGCCCAGCACCGACACCTCCAGGCTGGCGTTGAACACGAAGTACGAGGTGTCGACCTCGATGCGGCGCAGGTCAGCGGGGGCGGCGAACGACACGATCACCGCGTCATGGGTGTCCGGTCCGACGTCACGGCGTCGGCGTGCCTCCCACCCGTCACCCATGTTGTGCGGCCGGTTCGGCAGGATCAGCGACGTGGCACTGGAATAGAAGCTGTCACTGCACCATTCGACCCGGCCACCGTTTTCGAGGCCGGACACCTCGACGGTGACATCGCTCCAGGACGCGGGGTCCGGCACCACGTCGCCGTAGGCCCGCAGCCGGGCGACGCCGCCGTCGGACTGCAACCGCAGCCGTAGATGCGTCCACCGCCTGCGGTCCGCGACGGCCAGCAGATTGTGCGAATCAGCCTTGAGCACAGTGGGTTCCAGTATCGGCGTCCAGGCCACGGCGGGGTCTGTCGGATCGTCGGTGCGCGCCAGCACGCAGGCGTCCACCGCGCAGCCACTCGGGTGATTGCCCGAGAAGAACCGGGTGTCCACGTCGATGGTGCGCAGCCGGCCGGGTGTCCCCAGCCGGATGATCGCCCAGTCTCCGGCCCGGCCGGCGTGGCGGCGCGTCTCCCAGCCGTCCACCACTTCGCCGCGCAGGTCGAAAGTTCCGGGCACAAAGGCGGGTTCGGCCGGGTCGACGAGTCGCTCCTTGAATCCGAAGGATTCGTCACTGGCGGCCACCACGCTGCCGCCGACGAGGCGCGAGGCGAGATCGACGTCGGTCATAGTCCCAGAGCCTCCGACAGCGGCCAGTGGCTGCGCGGGTTGTCCGGTCCTGGCGCGAACACACCGGCCTTGCTGGTGGACAGACCCAGCCCGACGACGGCCTGCGCGAGGGCCACCGCGGCGGCGACCCCGTCGACCGCGGGCACCCCGAGCTTGGCGGAGATCGCCGCCGTCACTCCCGCCATGCCGGCGCACCCCAGGCAGATCACGTCGGCGCCGTCCTCGTTCATGGCGCGCGCCGCCTCGTCGACAATCGCCTGCACGGCGCCGGCGGGGTCGGCGTCCACGTCGGCCGTGCTGAGGCCGCAGGCCCTTACCGAGGCGCAGTGTGCGTTCAGGCCGGCCAGCAGCAGCCGGTCCTCGATGGGCGGGATCGACCGGGCGAGCGTGGTGATCACCGAGAACCGCCGGCCGATCAGATGCGCGACGTGTGCGGCGCATTCGGCGATGTCGAACACCGGCACCGTCAGCATCTCGGCGAGCGCGTCACGGCCGTGCTCGCCGAATCCGGCGAGGACGACGGCGTCGAAGTCGAAGTCACCCGACCGGGTGAGACGGGCCACCAGGTCCATCACCCCGACCGCGGAAAGGTAGCTCTCGGTGGACGAGTCGATCGCCGCCGAGCCGAAATACGGTGACATGCAGACGATCTCGGTGTCAGAATGCGCCGCCGATCGCGCGGCGGCCGCGATCTCGGCGGTCATGGCCGCCGAGGTGTTCGGATTGAGCACCAGGATTCTCATACCGGCTCCCCTACCAACGCCGGCGTGCCGGCAACCCAGGTCTGCAGTACCGAACCCCGCAGCGTGACACCGTCATACGGGCTCACCGGGTGGCGGTGCCGCAGCGTCGCCGCCCGCACGGTGTCGAGGGCACCAGGGTCGAAGGCGCACAGGTCGGCCCGCAGGCCCACCGCGATTCGTCCCCGGTCGGCGTAACCGGCCAGCGCGGCGGGCCGTTCCGACATCCACCGGCTCAGGTCCGCGAGCCCGAAACCGCGTGCGGCGGCCTGTGTCCACACCGCGCGCGGGCTGAGCTGCAGTGAGCTGATCCCGCCGAACGCCCGCCCGAAATCCCCGTCGCCCTTGAGCCGCGGCGCGCAGGGCGAGTGGTCGGACACCACCAGGTCCAGCGTGCCGTCGTGCAGCGCCGACCACAGCAGTTCACGGTTGGCGCCATCCCGGATCGGTGGGCAGCAGGCGAATTCGGTGCCACCGTCCTGGACCACCTCGGCGGCGAATGTCAGGTAATGCGGACAGGTTTCGGCCGTCACCGGTATCCCGGCCCGCTTGGCCTCGACCAGGCGCGCCAGCACGGTGGCGCTCGAGACGTGCACGATGTGCGCGCGGGCCCCGATCGCCGCCGCCGCGTCGATCACCAGGGCCACGGCATCGTCTTCGGCGGCGTCGGGTCGCGACGCCAGGAACGACCGGTATTCCCGGCCCGAAGGGGCTGGGCCGGCGTCGATCACCCGGTTGCTCTCGGCGTGCACCAGCAGCACCGACCCCAGTTCGGCGATACGCCCCATGGCATCCCGGAACTGGGCCGGGCTCAGGTGCGGAAAATGCGGGTTGCCCGAGTCGGCGAGGAAGCACTTGAAGCCGCGCACCCCGGCGCGCGCCAGGTCCGCCAGGTCGTCCAGGTTGCCGGGCACCACGCCACCCCAGTACCCGACGTCGACGTGGCAATTACCCGCTGCCGTGGCCTTTTTGAGGTTCAGCGCCGCGACGCTGGTGGTCACCGGGTCGCAGTCCAGGGGCATGTCCACCACGGTGGTGATCCCGGCCGCGGCAGCCGCCGCGGTGGCGGTCTCGAATCCCTCCCAGTCGGTACCCGGATCGTTGATGTGCACGTGCGTGTCGACGAAACCGGGCAGCAGCACCACCGATTCGGGCAACCGGATGTCTTCTCCCGCCGGGCAATCGGCGTCGACCTCGCCGAGGAACGCGATGCGCCCCCGATCGATTCCCACCGCGGCCGGAACCTGGTGGCCGTCGATGAGCACCCGCTCGGCGCGCAGCACGCACTCCATCACAGCCCGCCGAATCTGTGGTGGAAATGCTCGGTGAGCTCGGGCCACACGTGTGGATCATGACCGGGAATCAGCTGAAAACCCCTGTCGGCAGCCAACTTCTTGAGACGGCGAATCGGCTCGATCGTGTCCTGCGGGTCGACGTCGATGAACCCGCCGATGGCGAGCTCGTGCTCGATGTTCTCCGTCAGATCGGCGGCGTCGAAGGCGAAGACGAAGCCGTCACCGCCGACGGACTGGTCGAGTTCGATGACGAAGCTCTGATGCCCCGGTGTGTGCCCATAGGTGGGCACCGCGGTGATGCCCGGGGCGATCTCGGCTTCCCCGTCGGCCAGGAGCCACTCGATGTTCGGGTCGTCGAAATCGATCCGATTGATCGCATTGCGTTCGGGTTCGGGGTGATTCGACAGCCCGTACTCGAGTTCACGACGCTGCGCGTGCACCGGGACCTTGCCGGCGAACAGCTTGAGCCCGCCGGCGTGGTCGTGGTGCAGATGGCTGACGGCGACGGTGTGGATCTCGTCGAAATCCACCCCGACCTCCGCCAGCCGCTGCTCGATCGGCTCACCCGGGCCGGGCAGCACCGGGCGGTACTCGACGGTCGGGAAGAACCGCCGGTACAGCGCCGGATCCCGCACGAGCGCGGTGTTGAATCCCGTGTCGAGCAGAACCCAACCACCGTCGGTCTGCAACAACACCCCGGGCACCGGCTCCCGCATGCGCTCCTCCGGCGGTGCCCCGTACACCGACACCGACTTCGGCAGCTCCTCCCAGCCCAGGGTCAGCAGAATGATCCGCCGAACCCCGGGCTTGCCGACCAGAGTGGCCATCAGCCGACCGAAAGGGCGTTCAGACGCAGTGAATTCGGGTTGGTGACCACATGTGCCTGTTCGACGCCCTTGAGCCAGGGCTGGGCCACCATGAAGTCGTTCACGTCGGCGACATTCAGCCAGCACCCGGTCTTGACCGCTTCCACACCGGCCGTCGAGAAGTCCGGGGCCGAATCGGCGGGCAGGCCCTTGGCCAATGCGTCGGTCACCGCGGGCGACGAGCAGCCGAAGAAGTTCAGGCCGCCGCCGGCATCCCACGAGATGTGGCCCCAGGTGTACGGCGAAGGCGCATCAGGCCAGCCGACGTACGTCATGATCTCGGGTGCGGACTTTCCGTCAGTACCGACCCACCCGTAAATCTCCGACGTGGGATACGCCTGCACCTTGACGGTCAGACCGGCTGCGGCCAGTTCGGTCTGAATCAGGTTGCTGATCAACTGGTTGTCCGGGTTGCTCGAGTCGTAGCCGATGGTGACGGCCTTTTGATCGGCCGGCAGCGTCGCGGCGATGGCGGACAGCGCCGAGGGGTCGTGCGGCACCGACTGCTTGCCGTATTCGGCGGCCATCATGTTCGGCGGGTAGATCTGCTCGGCCTTCTTACCTCGCCCGAAATACGTCTGCTTGACCAGCTCGTCGACGTCGATCGCCTGCATCACCGCGTTGCGGTTCTTGGCGTCGGTCATCATGCCCTTGCTCGGGTTGATGTACACGTAGTTCGACATCATGGTCGGCAGCGAGTAGTTGGTGAACGCCTTGTTGTTCAGGTATGACTGGACCGCCGAGGACGGCAGATCGTGCAGGATGGCGGCCACCTGGCCGTTGTTGAACTGCAGCTGCTGCGCCGACACGTCGGTGATGACCGGAAGCTCGACCTTCTCGAAATACGGCTTGGTGCCCCAGTATTCGGGGAAGGCGGCCATCGCGTAGTGCGACCCCACCTGGGCGTCGGTCAGCACGAACGGCCCCGTGCCGAGATCGTGGGTGGTCAGGTAACCCTGCGCGTTGTCCGTGCCGGCGTTCTTCTTCAGTCCTTCAGGACTGAGCATGCGGGGGCCGTACGGACACGCCAGGTAATCGAGGAACGCCGAGTTGGGCGCCTTCAGCGTGACGGTGACGTCGTAATCCCCTTGCGTGGTCACCGATTCCACGTCCTTGACCATGTAGGCCGGGCCCTGGTTGACGGCCACCCGGCGATCGAACGACGCCTTGACCGCCGCCGACGTGAACGGCGTGCCGTCGTGGAACTTGACGCCCTCGCGGAGCTTGAACGTGAACACCTTGTTGTCCGGCGACGCCGTCCAGCTCGTGGCCAGCAGCGGTTCCAGGACGGCCTTGTCGACACCGGCCTTGTACTGCAGCAGACCTTCGTAGGTGTTGGTGGTCAGCAACAGACCCTGGCCCGCGTAGTAGATGTCGGGGTCCGGCGGCTGGCCCGGGTCCTGCAGGAACGACAGGTGCAGAACCTTGTCGGTGGGCGCGGCGTTGGGCGTGCCGCTGCCGGAATTCGAACCACCGCAACCGCTCAGCGTCAGCATCACGGCGGCACCGGCAGCGGCGATCCGCCAGCCTCCGCGCGCGCGACCGGGGACCTTGTGGCTCTTCATCATCGGGCAACTCCTTCGAGGGCGGGGCTGGACAATTCGGGCGGACACATTTCGGAAAAGGCGGTGAGGATCTCGTCGGTGGTGCGCATGGCACCGGCCTGCAGGTACTCCATGGCATCGAGCGCTGCGTCGTGCCGATAGGTCGACGAGCCGCCGACGCAGTCGGTCACGACGCGGACGTAGAAGTCACGCTGGTGCGCATCGGCGAAGGTGTAGTGCACGCAGACGTCGGTGAGCCCGCCGATGAGAATCAGCGTCGAGGCGCGCAGGCCCGACAGCACGATCTCGAAATCCGTTCCGATGAAACCGGAATAGCGGCGTTTGACGATGTGGAACTCGTGGTTGAGCCCGTCGAGGTCGGGCAGCAGCGCGGGATGCAGCGGGGTGCCCGGCCGGCCGTCCACGCAGTGCTCTCCCTCGGCGCCGTCGAGCTCACGGCCGAAGTCGATCCCGTTGGGGCGGTGCACCTCCTGGAAGAACACGATCGGGATCCGCGCGGCGCGGGCGGCGGCGATCAGGCGCTGGGCCCGGGCGATCCGGCCGTCGTAACCGGCCATGTGCTCGATGCCGACCAACTCGGCCGGCATGTCGCCGGACTCCTGCATGTCGACGACGACCAGGACGGGATTACCAACGATGAGCGGCTGTTTCGGCACTTAACCTCCTGTGACTGCGATACGCGGATCAGCGGCGGCCTGCAGCAGGTCCACCACCGTGTTGATGACGACGTAGAGCGCACCGAGCATCAGCGTGACCCCGGCGATCGCCGGAAAATCCGCCACGGGAATGCTCTGCGCGACGTACTGTCCGATGCCGGGCCAGCCGAAGACCTGCTCGACCACCAAGACACCCGAAAACATCAGGCCCACTTGAAGTCCCGTCATCGACAGGGCGGCGCCGACCGAGTTGCGCAGCACATGCCTGGCCAGGATCCGGGTTTCGGACAGTCCCTTGGCGCGGGCCGTCCGCGCGTAGTCGCTGTCGATGTCGGCCAGCAGGCTGCTGCGCAACACCCGGCCGATCGCGACGGCCGGGCCGATCGCGATGACGAACGCCGGCAGGATCAGGTGGTGCGCGGCGTCGGCCACGACATCGAGCCGCCCGTGGAGCAGACCGTCGACGGTGAGCATGCCGGTCGGCCCCGTCGGCGGGCTCGGCACGGCACTGCGGCCGTTGGCCGGTACCCAGCCCAGGTCTTGGTAGAAGACGATGAGACCGAGGATGCCGAGCAGGAACATCGGCGCCGAGGAGCCGGCGAACAACACGGCTCGAAGGACGTTGGCGCCGCGCCACTTCAACGTCGTGCTGAACGCCAGCAGTACCGCGAGGACGATGGCGATAAGCAGGCCGGCGAGCGCCAGCTCCAGGGTTGCGGGCACGAACGACCCGAGATCGGACATCACCGCATGCCGGGTCCGGTACGACGTGCCCAGGTCGCCGGTCGCAGCGCCGGCGAGGTAGTGCCAGAACTGCACCAGCACAGGGTCATTCAGTCCCAGCGCGGCGCGCCGTGCCGCCACCGCATCGGCCGAGGCCTGTGCGCCCAGTTGGGCCTTCACCGGATCCAGCGGCGAGATGTTCTGCAGGACGAACATCACTCCCGTCAGGGCCACCAGAATGGCCACCATCGACCCCAACCGCGAGGCCACGAAGGTCTTCATGTCGTCACCCACCTCTCTTCACGCGCGCGCTCATCACCACCACCGGTTCGGCGGCCTAGGTCGTCTTCATCAGGTTGCGCAGGCAGTCGCCGGAGATGTTGGCGACCAGCGCCAGCACCAGCACGCCCAGTCCGGGCATGACCGGAATCCACCACTGCTGCAGGAAGTAGCTCAGGTTGCGCGCCGAGTCGGCACCGAGCTCGGGTGCCGGCGCCGCCTGACCGAGCCCGAGGAAGGACAAGCCGGCCAGGGTGAGGATCAGCGTGCCGATATCCAGGCTCGCGGCGACCAAGGCGTTGGGCACCGCGCCCGGCAGCAGGTGCCGTCCCGCGAGCCGAAATCGGCTGACGCCGGCCAGCTTTGCGGCCTCGACGTGGGGGCGTGCCGCCAGCCGTGCCACCTCCCCGCGCACCAGCCGCGCGTAGAACGGCCACCACACGATGGATACGGCGATCAGCGTGTGGAGGAAGCTCGGTCCCAGCGCGGCGACCACGGCGATCGCCAGCACCGGCGCGGGCAGCGACAGGAAGCCGTCGGTGATGCGCATCAGCGTCGAGTCGACCCAGCCACCGGCCGCCCCGGCGATCAGGCCCACGAGCCCGCCGATCAGCAGGCCCAGCGCCACGACCGCCAGCGCGGCCAGCCAACTCGACCGCGCGCCGTAGAGCACGCGGGACAGGATGTCGCGTCCCACGCTGTCGGTGCCGAGCAGGAACCCGTGCTCGCCCGGCGCCTGCAACGGCATCCCGACCGGGATCAGCGGGTCGTGCGGAGCCAGGAGCGGTACCGCGATGACGGCCAACGTCAACAGGATCACGAGGGAGAATCCCGCGCGGTTGAGGATCGTCGACCGGGACTGTGGCAGCGCCAGTCGCAGCCGGCCGCGACCGCGGGTGAGACTCGGGGCGGGGATCGCGATGGCCATCAGCGCACCTTCTCTTCGATACAGGCGACCTGGTGTGCGCCACCGGATTTGCCGACGAGTCGGACGTCGAGTTCGTCGCCGCTGCAGGCGTCGACGGCGATCGGGCATCTCGGATGGAACGCGCACCCGGTCGGCGGTGACAGCGGGCTCGCCGGTTCGCCTGGCAGGACCCGTGATTCGCGGCCGAGGTCGGGGATCGCGTCGACCAGCGCGCGCGTGTACGGGTGCGTCGGGTTGCCGATGACCTCTTCGGCCGGCCCGATCTCGACGATGCGGCCCAGGTACATCACGGCGATGCGATCGGCGACCACCCGCGCCACCGACAGGTCGTGCGTCACGAACACCACCGACATGTCCAGACCGCGGCGCAGGTCCCCGATCAGGTTGAGCACCGAGGCGGCAAGGGACACGTCCAGGGCGCTCGTAGGCTCGTCGCACAACAGCACCGCGGGTGGGACGACGGTGGCGCGGGCCAGCGAAACCCGTTGGCGCTGACCGCCGGACAGCTGGCCGGCGCGTGACTTCGCCACCTCCGCGGGTAGCCCCACCCGGTCGAGAACCTCGATGACGGCATCACGGCGCGCGGCCCGCGACAGTTTCCGGCCGCGCAGTCGCTCGGCGATCAACTCGCCCACCGACAGCCACGGCGTGAGTGAGGCGCCGGCGTCCTGGAACACCATCTGCGGGCGCTGTTCGCCCGCCAGCTCGACGGTGCCCGTGGTCGCCTTCTCCAGACCGGCGATCACCCGCAACAGCGTGGACTTTCCCGAACCGCTCTCCCCCACCAGCGCCACCGACTCGCCGTGCCCCACGCGCAGAGTCACGCCGCGCAGCGCCTGGAGCTTGCCGTGCGGCGCCACGGTGAAGGTCTTGGTCACGTCGGTCACCGTGACGGCGGCGGGCTGGTCCGCAGCAGCAGAGCTGATCGACTGTGCGGCAACGGGTTCCGGCGCGGCGTCGGGCTCCACCGCCAGATCGTGCAGCTGCTCCGGGGTGAGAAGGCAGGCGCTGACCCGCCCGGGGCCGACGGGAACCGGTTCGGGAGAAGATTTCTCGCAGTTGTCGGTGGCTTGGTCGCAGCGCGGGCTGAACGCGCATCCGGGTAGCGGTGACAGCGGGCTCGGCACCGAACCCGGCATCGCCGCGAGCCGACTGCCCCGCGCGGTGTCCAGCGTCAGCCGGGACCGCAGCAGCCCGCGGGTATAGGGGTGGGCCGGTGCGCCCAGAACGTCGGCGGCCGGGCCGACCTCGGCGATCCGGCCGGCGTAGAGCACGGCGATCCGGTCGGAAATCTGCGCGGCCACCCCGAGGTCGTGGGTGATGAAGACGATGCTGCAACCGATTTCGTCGCGGAGTCGCTGCAGCAGCCGCAGGACCTGGGCCTGCACGGTGACGTCCAGCGCGGTGGTCGGCTCGTCGGCGATGATGAGTTCGGGCGAGCCGGCGATCGCGATGGCGATCATCACGCGCTGGCGCAAGCCGCCGGAGAGCTCGTGCGGGTAGGCGCGCATCCGCCGCGCCGGGTCGGGTATGCCGACCGCGGTCAGCAGGCGCAGCGCTTCCTCGTCGCTGCCCGCGGCCTCGGCGACCTGCTTGCCGATCCGCATTGTCGGGTTGAGTGAGGTCATCGGGTCCTGGAACACCGCGCCCAGATCGAGGCGGCGAACCGTGCGCAGCGTCTTCGCGTCACCGTGGACCATGTCCGAGCCGGCGACCGAGATGCTGCCGTCGATCCGGGCGGACGCCGGCAGGAGCCCGAGCATGCCGAACCCCAATACGCTTTTCCCCGAACCCGATTCGCCCACGAGCCCGAGGATTTCGCCGCGCTGAACGGTCAGCGAGACCCCGCGCAACGCGTGTACCTCGCGGCCGTTGCGCTGGAACGTGACGTGCAGACCCGCCACGGTCGCCACCGCCTCGGGGGTCGGCGACACGGTCGCGACCTGCGTGGCATCCACCACCGATACAGCAGTGCCCATGTGCGCTCTCCTGCGTTCTGATCGCCATGCCTTGGTGCGTCGCTGACCGCTGGCCTGTCAGTTGACAGTTTTCTCCCCGGACCATCCCGCATGGTGTCGCCGAAGTAAGCACGATGTAAGCAACCGGGGGCCGTAAGTAACCGGCGGATATCGCAGGTTTCTGTCGCGTGACAGATACTGACCGCCGGTATCGATGACACCTGCCGTGGACCACGATGAATGAATGTCGACCACCCACACAGGAAGGCCTCGACTGCGGCCCCAGCGACGTCCGGGCATCACCGCACGAGACGAAATCCTCGATGCGGCAAGCGAATTGTTCACGACCTTGGGTTACACCGGTACGTCGACGCGAACCATCGCCGATTCGGTCGGCATCCGGCAGGCGTCGCTGTACCACTACTTCAAGACCAAGGACGACATCCTGTGCGCCGTACTGAGCCAGACCGTCGCCCCGACACTGGCGTTCATCCCGAGCCTGCTGAGCGCCACGCCGGCGTTGACCGCAACCGAGCACCTGCACGCCCTGGCGACGTTCGACGGAGATCAACTACTCGGTGGCACGTGGAATCTGGGCGCGCTCTACCTGCTTCCCGAACTGCGCGCCGATCGCCTGGAGCCCTTCTGGTCCGACCGCGAATGCCTGCGACAGCACTACCTGACCCTGAGCCGGGCAGTGCTGGAACGCACCGGCGTCCATCCGGCGGCCGCCGACCTGCCGTTCCGGCTGGTCGAATCGCTCGTCAACATGTGGTCGGTGCCGCACGGCCCCGAACGATGCGATCTGCCCATGCAGGTCGCCGATGCCGGTGTCCGCGTGCTGGGCGTCCTCGACGCCGAAACACCCGCACTACGCGAGCGCACCAGGCAGGTCATCGAACAACACACCTGCCCCGGATAACCTCTTAGCGTGTTTCACGTACTGAACATCACCTACACGCAACCCTTGGACGTCGTCGACCAGGCGCGGCCGGCGCATCTGGAATGGCTCGGCAAACTGGTCGAGGAGCGCCGCATCCTTCTTGCCGGCCGACTGGAGTCGCAGGCCGGCGCTGTGCTGATCGCCTCGGACATGACGGCCGAGGAAGCCGACGCGCTCACCGCCAGCGACCCGTACGTGCACGCCGGCGTCGCCACCTACGAGCGTGTGAGCTTCAACGCCGGCTTCCGCGCCACCGGGCTCTAACCGGAAATTCACAGCCGAATCCGGGATTAGTTCGGCGACGGCCGCCGTTGAGTGTGGTCAGGGCCTGACGCAGTGCCCCACATTTCGTTACCTTCGCTAATCTTTGTAGCAGGTAACCGCCGCTAGGCAAGCCGAGAATGAAGAGGACTGACACGCATGACCACGACCGTTTCCGCCTACGCCGCGACTTCAGCGACCAGCCCGCTGACCAAGACCACCATCGAGCGCCGTGACATCGGCCCGCACGACGTGGCATTCGACATCAAGTTCGCGGGCATCTGTCACTCGGACATCCACACCGTCAAGTCCGAATGGGGCCCGGCCAACTACCCCGTCGTACCCGGCCACGAGATCGCCGGCGTCGTCACCGCCGTCGGCTCCGAGGTGACCAAGTACAAGGTCGGTGACCACGTCGGCGTCGGCTGCTTCGTCGACTCGTGCCGCGAGTGCGAGAACTGCCTGGCCGGCCTGCAGCAGTACTGCACCGGCAAGGGCGGCAACATCGGCACGTACAACGCCACCGGCCGTGACGGCACGCCCACCTACGGCGGCTACAGCACCGCCATCGTCGTCGACGAGAACTACGTGCTGCGCATCCCGGACAGCATCCCGCTGGACAAGGCCGCGCCCCTGCTGTGCGCCGGCATCACGCTGTACTCGCCGCTGCGGCACTGGAACGCCGGGCCGGGCAAGAAGGTCGCCATCGTCGGTCTCGGCGGCCTGGGCCACGTCGGCGTGAAGCTCGCCGTCGCGATGGGCGCCGAGGTCACCGTGCTGAGCCAGTCGCTCAAGAAGATGGAAGACGGTCTGCGCCTGGGCGCACACCACTACCACGCCACCAATGACCCGGACACCTTCAAGAAGCTGGCCGGCAGCTTCGACCTCATCATCAACACGGTGTCGGCGAACCTCAACATGGGGCTCTACCTGAACCTGCTGAAGTCCGACGGCACGCTCGTCGAGCTCGGTGCGCCCGAGAAGCCGCTCGAGGTGCCGGTGTTCCCGCTGATCGGCATGCGTCGCACGCTCGCCGGTTCGTTGATCGGCGGCATCCCGGAGACCCAGGAGATGCTGGACTTCTGCGCCGAGCACGACGTCACCCCGGAGATCGAGATCATCGAGGCGTCCTACGTCAACGAGGCCTACGAGCGCGTCATCGCCAGTGACGTGCGGTACCGCTTCGTGATCGACACCGCGACCATCTAGCCGCGGGTTTCTCGTCAACGCCGAGGATTGCAGTCGAATAGTGACTGCAATCCTCGGCGTAACGCGTTATCGGCCGTCTGCGCCGGGGCCGGCGTCAGGCAACAGGTCCAGACCGGCCAACGGCCAGCCGGCCGCAGCCAGTTTGGCAGCCACCCGCGCGACGTTCTCCGGGCCGGCGTCATGGTGGGTGACGTCGGCGATGAACTCGGCGATGTCGTCGCGCTCGATGGGATTGTCGACGTCGGCGGGCGCTGAGGCCTCGGCGATATTGCGCACCACTTCGGCGACCTGCTCCTCGGTCAGCGGCGTGGCCCGCAGCAATGCCAGCAGCGGCACCCGGTCGGGGCCAGGGACCCCCTCCGGGTAACCGGCACGCAGCCAGTTCAGCACCGAAAGCAGCAGCGACTTCGTCGACACCCGGTAAGTCTCGCCGCTGCCCGGTCAACCCACCACTGGACGCGCCGACATCTGGGCGCTGAAGCAATCCCCGGAGTACAAACTGACCGAGGCGGGAACCACTTTTCACGGGATCGGGGGTTCGCGCGTCTGCTCGCGGAGTACCGGCCACAATCTCCCTTGTGCCCGACGATGCGGTGGACATCCTGCAACGCTGGGAGCTTGCAGGTGGCGTCTGGCGGGTCATCGGCCGCCGCGCGGACGAACTGACGATCGGACTGTTCCAGTGCGACGGCGGTGAGCGGGTCGACGTGATCCGCTCCGGCGATGCCGCCCTGCTCGCCTTCGTCGGCGACCGGGAGTCCAACGCGGACTGAGCTGCCCTGTTGACGGAATTTACTGTCACGCATTAATACTTGGAGCATGACGTCCGCTCGCCGCCGTGCTCCACTGCCCCAGTTGGCCCTTGCCGGCGTGGCCATCGCCCTGCTGCCGGCGGGCGTCGCGCAGGCCGATCCCGAGCCGGTACCGGTACCGGCTCCCGTATCCGCCGGCGTCACCGGTGTCCTCAACGACTGGCAGAAATCCGTCTGTGCGCCAGGCAGTTTCAACCAGGACGATCCCGCCATCGCCGCCCGCGACTGGCCCGGCGCGGTCCGGGCGGGCACCTGCGCGAGCGCGGTGAATCCCGGCCTGACCAACGGCCTGTGGATCACGCAGTGGACCGCCAACAGCGACATGACCTCGGCACTGCAGCGCAATTTCATGGCGCTGTTCGCGTCGGCCGTCAGCGATCAGACGGCGATCATCACCTTCGCGGTGGCCAGCCCCGAGGCACGCAAATCCCTTGAGCCACTGACGAAGTTCGGGTTCACCATCAACCCGGTGCCGCCGCTGGCCTGACGGCCTGGCGTCAGTGGCCGTGGCTACCGGGGCTGGTGTGGCCACCCGTCGTCGTCGTTCCACCCGGGTTTCCCGGATGGTCATTGTTCAGGTCCGACGGCATGTGGCACTGACCTTCGATGACGACCTGCCCGGGCTCGCACACGATCGTGTCGTCGGCGACCGCAGCCGGCGCTGCGATGGTCAGCGCCAGGGCGCCCAGAGCACCGGCAGTGAATAGACGTGAGTTCGAAGTCGATAGCGCCATGATCGGCCCGCCTGTTCTCGACGTGTAAAGAACAATATTAACGCCGAGACAAATAACTGCGGGGCGTATTCGGCCAGCCAATACGCCCCGCAATCACAGCACTGAACTGCGCTTCAGAAGTCCCAGTCCGAGTCTTCCGTATTGACGGCCTTGCCGATGACATACGACGAACCCGAGCCCGAGAAGAAGTCGTGGTTCTCGTCGGCGTTGGGCGAGAGCGCCGACAGGATCGCCGGGTTCACGTCGGTCTCGTCGCGCGGGAACAGCGCTTCGTAGCCGAGGTTCATCAGCGCCTTGTTGGCGTTGTAGCGCAGGAACTTCTTGACGTCCTCGGTGAGGCCGACGCCGTCGTACAGGTCCTGGGTGTACTCCACCTCGTTGTCGTACAGCTCGAACAGCAGCTCGTAGGTGTAGTCCTTGAGCTCGGTCCGCTTGGCCTCGTCGACCGCCGCCAGTCCGCGCTGGTACTTGTAGCCGATGTAGTAGCCGTGCACCGCTTCGTCACGGATGATCAGGCGGATCATGTCGGCGGTGTTGGTGAGCTTGGCGCGCGAGGACCAGTACATCGGCAGGTAGAAGCCGGAGTAGAACAGGAAGCTCTCGAGCAGCGTCGAGGCCACCTTGCGCTTGAGCGGCTCGTCCCCCCGGTAGTACTTCATGACGATCTCGGCCTTGCGCTGCAGGTTCGGGTTCTCCTCCGACCAGCGGAACGCCTCGTCGATCTCGACGGTCGAGCACAGCGTCGAGAAGATGTTGCTGTAGCTCTTGGCGTGCACCGACTCCATGAAGGCGATGTTGGTGTAGACGGCCTGCTCGTGCGGGGTCAGCGCGTCGGGGATCAGGCTGACGGCGCCGACGGTGCCCTGGATGGTGTCCAGCAGCGTCAGGCCGGTGAAAACCCGCATGGTGAGCTGCTTTTCGCTGTCGGTCAGGGTGCCCCAGGACGGGATGTCGTTGGACACCGGCACCTTCTCCGGCAACCAGAAGTTGCCCGTGAGACGGTCCCAGACCTCCGCGTCCTTGTCGTCCTGCACGCGGTTCCAGTTGATCGCGGAGGCCCGGTCGATCAGCTTCATACCTTCAGACACCGTGACCCCATTTCGACTGGAACTCTGTTTGCCGGATCGGCACCACAGACACTACCCCTGGGACCGCTGCGCGAGTGCGCACACCACATGTCGTGTCGCAGCGTGTCGCGATCAGCGGATGAACTCATACTCGGTCGACTTGAATTTCCGGGTCTCGAGCCAGTACTGCCAGGTCATGCCGCTCCACAAGGTGCGGTTGACGCCGTGCTCGTCCATGTACCAGCTGTGGCAACCACCGGTGCTCCATACGGTGCCGGCCAGGTTCTGCTGCAGCTCGGCGTTGTACTCGTCCTGGGCGCGTCGGCTCGGCATCAGCGCGGCGGCGCCCGCCTTGTCGGCCGCGGCGATGGCCTGCGCGGCGTAGCGGATCTGCGACTCGATCATGAACACCACCGAGTTGTGGCCGAGCGCGGTGTTCGGGCCGAGCAGGAAGAACAGGTTCGGCATGTTCGCCACCGTGATGCCGCGGTGCGCCGCCATGCCCTCGCGGTTCCACCGGTCGACGAGGTCCTCTCCCCCGAGGCCCTTGATGTCGACATAGGTGTACGAGTCGGTGACGTGGAAACCGGTGCACCACACCACCACATCGACGGGATGCTCGACACCGTCGCGGGTGACGATGCCGGCCGCGGTCATCCGCTCGATGCCCTCGGTGAAGACCTGCGTTTTCGGGTTGGCAATCCCGCGATAGTAGGTGTCGGAATTCAGGATTCGCTTACAGCCCGCCACGTAGTTCGGGGTCAGCTTCCGCCGCAGCTCGGGGTCCTTGATGCTGCGGTTGATGTTCCATTTGCCCAGCAGCTCACCGATTTTGAGCAGTCGCGGCTGCTTGGTCATGGCGAAGCCGACGCCTTCGTGAATCCAGTAGATGGCGTCCCGCATGAGCGCCCGCGTACCCGGCACCCGGCGGAAGGTGTTCTTCATCCACTCCGGAAAAGCGTTGTTGGGCCGGGGCATGACCCACGCCGGGGTGCGCTGGTACAGGTGCAACTCGGACACCTGGTCGACGATCGCGGGCACGATCTGGATGGCGCTGGCGCCGGTCCCGATCACCGCGACGCGCTTGCCGGTGATGTCGACGCTGTGGTCCCACTGCGCGGAATGGAAAGCGGCACCGGCGAATTCGTCGCTGCCTTCGATCTCCGGAATGGACGGGATGTGCAGCCCACCGGCGCCGGAGATCAGGAACTGGGCGATGTACTCCTGGCCGTCGGTGTCGTAGATGTGCCAGCGCCGCTCGTCTTCGTCCCAGTGCGCGCGGTCGACGTGGGTGTTGAACCGGATGTTGCGCCGGAGGTTGTGCTTGTCGGTGACGCCCTTGAGGTAGTCGAAGATCTCGGGCTGGAACGACCACATGTGCGTCCAGTCGGCCTTCGGCTCGAAGGAGAACGAGTACATGTGTGACGGGATGTCGCACGCGCAGCCCGGGTAGGTGTTGTCGCGCCAGGTGCCGCCGACCTCGTCGGCCTTCTCCAGGATCAGGAAGTCGCGCTCGCCGAAGCCCTGCTTGCGCAACGCGATGCCCATGCCCAGCCCGGAGAAACCGGACCCGATGATCACCGCCCGCGTCACGATGGGCTCGGCGGCCTCGTTGCCGACGGACTGCGCTCCAGTTGACTGCTCGACCGTCATGAACCTGCTCTTTCCTGGGAACGGCGGTACCGGATACTGGACAGTCTCCGGTCAGACCCCCGAGGTGTCAACGCACCACGTCAGGAGCGGAATCGTCAGCCGACGGACTCTTCGCGGCGCACCGCATCGTGCACCGGCAGATCCAGGTCGAACCGGATGCCGAGCAGCCTGGCGGTGCCGTTGATGGCGCCGATCATGATGGTGGTCATGTGCGCGACGAACTGGTCGCGGGGCAGCCGGCGCGGAGTGTCGTCGCTGCCGCCGAGCCACCAGTCGGTCGCCGACGCGGCCGCGCCGAACAGCGTGAACGCCGCCAGCTCGAAGATGGCCGAATCCAGATCCATGTCCTTGAGTTCGCCGCTGATCATGGCGGCGATCGCCAGGGTGATGTCGCGGCCGCGGTTGACGGTCGTCATCGCGGCGGCGGACTGGTCGGCGAACCTGCCCTGCAGCAGGAAGCGCACCACATTGGGGTGCTGGTCCACCAGGTCCACGTAGTGTTCGACGGCACGACCGATGATCTGCCCGGTCGAATCGTGCTCGATGTCGATGGACGGAATGACGGCCGCCCACAACATGTCGCGCATCCGCTCGCCGATCTGCGAGAACATGTCGGATTTGTCGGCGAAGTGCCGGTAGATCTTGGGCTTCGCAGTGCCGGCCTCTTCGGCGATTTCCCGCACGCTGACGTTCGGGCCGAGCCGGTCGATCGCGCGGAACGCGGCGTCGACGATCTCCTCGCGGACCTTGAGCCGGTGTTCGCGCCAGCGCTCGCTGCGGGCGTCCACTTTCTCGGGCGCACCCTTGGGCGGAGTGACCTTCACCTGCACGGTGACCGACGGAACGTTCACGCCCGGCACACCAGGAACTTTCACCCCGGCCTGGATGCCGGTGCGTGGAAGAGATGGCCTGCGCACCCCGCCACTGTACCGGGCGGGCCAAATCTGACCTGCTCAGACCGCCCGGCGCGGCGCATCTCACACCTGCCGATGCCTCGTCGCACCCAGCGGATGGACAGCCTGCGCGCGTAGCATCGGCGTCAGGCCTCGCCCGAAAGTACCGGCCTGACAAGGAATTGATTGCATGGTGCAGCGGTACGACGTCATCGTCGCCGGCGGAGGTCCCGCCGGATCGGCGGCTGCGTGGCGTGCCGCGCAGACGGGCGCGAGCGTGCTCGTCATCGACAAGGCCACCTTCCCGCGCGACAAGCCGTGCGGCGACGGCCTGACCGCCCGCGGGGTCAGCTACCTGCAGAAGATGGGCCTGGCAGATCAGGTCGCCGAGTTCCACCGGATCAATCGGGTCACGGTGTTCAGCCCGCACGAGTGGGAGCTGTCGTTCCCGCGCCGCCCCGGCATGCCCGACCACGGCTGCACCGTCAGCCGAACCCACCTGGATGCGCTGTTGCTCGGCCATGCCGCGGCCGCGGGCGCGGAGGTACGGCAGGGTAGCGAGGTGGCGGGCGTCGAGCACAGCGACGACGGCCGTGTCACCGGTGTGGTCCTCAAGGATGGCGAGACGGTGCACGCGGACGCCGTGATCGCGGCCGACGGCGCCTACTCCCCGATCAAACGGGCACTGCAGGTCGAGTCGGACTTCCATGGCTATTCGGCCATCGCGATTCGCGCCGAGATGCCGGCCGACCGGCCGGACTCCGACGCTCTGGAGATCTATCTCAAGCTGCTGTTCGACGGTGACCAACTGCCCGGCTACGGCTGGGTGTTCCCCATGGGCAACGGCTCCTTCAACATCGGGCTGGGCTACGTCAACAGCTATCGGAACTGGCAGGCCATCAACGCAACCCGGTTCCTCGGCGACTTCCTGAACACACTGCCGCGCGACTGGGCGCTGCCGTCGATCGACGAGTTGAAGAAGTACCGGAGCGTCCGGGCCTGGCGCCTGCCCATGGGATTCACCGCATGGCCGCCGTGGCGGCCCGGCGTCCTGTTCGCCGGTGATGCGCTGGGCGCCGGCAAGCCGGCCTCCGGTGCGGGCATCTCGAAAGCACTCGAATCCGGTTTGGCCGCAGGCGAATGCGCCGTCGCGGCACTCGCGAACGGCGGTCCCGACGACTTCACCAACTACCAGCAGCGGATCGAGGCCGCGTGGGGCCGCGAGTACCGGCGTGGCCGGTTGTTTCACAAGCTGGCCGGCATCCCTTGGGTGGCCGATGCCGGCCGCCGCGCGGTCGACAGCCGCGTCTTCCGCGATGTGCTGCTGAAGTCGCTGTACAAGAAGGCCGAGGGGCCGGCACACACCTGACTACGCTGCCGGCCGGGCGCCCTTTCCTGATGGCGCGTGATCGGCCTTCGTGCCGGCGGGTGCGTCGGATTTGGTTGTGCTCCTGGCAGTTTCGCTTCGCCGGTCGCCGACCTTGACGGACGGTGCGGTCGCGTCGGTACCGGTATCTGTGTGACCGGCGTCCGCGGACTGCGGTCGCCGATCGCGGGTCTGCCGCACCGGCGCGACGGCGTCTGGTGTCGGCCGCACCGAACGTACGCGCTTGGTCGGTTTCCCCTTCGAGGCGGCCGGTGACGACGAGGCTGCCGCAGAGGCCGCGTTGGGGTCCGGGTCCCCCGACGTCGCCTGCGCGGTCCGCGGTGCCGTTGCCGCGAGGCGGCTTCCGGTTGTCGGCACCGCCTGAGGTGCCCGAGCTTCATCGGCGTCGGCGACGCGTGTCGTCACGGCGGCGACGGACTTGACTGAGGTACTCGGTGGCGTTGCCGACGTCGGCTTCTGCCCGCCGACCACCTGCAGCAGCTTGGCCACCGGACGAGTGATATTCGTCAGCGCCGCAGTCACATTCACCACCGTCTGCCGGATCGCTCTGGCCAGCGGTGAATTGTCGACTGTCGTCGCGGGATGATCGGTGGTGGGTGTCACCGGTTCGGTGGCATCCACCGTCGGTTGCGGCAAGGTCGGCGTGTACTTGCCGGTCCGGAGAATCTCCACTGATTGCGCCAGCGCTCCCGGCAGCTCTTTGAGCGCGGCCTTGATCTTGGCCTGTGGCGTGGTCCAGCTGAATTGCTTGACCTGGCTGGGATCGGCCGTGCGCTCATAAGCGCTTTCGATGATGACGCGCAGAACCGGGTCCATGGCGTCGACAAGGCGCTGCGCCCCGATCAGGGACGCGGCAAGGCGCAGCGGCGCCAGCAGCGGCAGGCGCTGCGGGAAGGTCACGTACGTGGTGTTGCCCACGGTGGTGCTGACCGTGTTGGAACTGGCCTTGGGCTCCAGCGCATATCCCGGCAGGACATGCTCGAACACGATGCCCATGACGGCGTTGACGACGGCCAGCGGGTTGAAATACGCCGGGAAATCAGCGAATCCGTCGTACTGGTTCTGGTAGACCGTGGTCTGGAATGGACTGTCGGACGGCCCCGGTCGCCCGAACGGAAACAGGTCACCGAGAATCGGCATGCGATTCCACGCGGTGAAGCGGGACAGGATTCCGCCGTTCGGCTGGTACGGATCGCCGATGAGGGTGAACGTGTAGTCGCCCGCATGAGCCACGTAGGCCGGGTCCTTGGCCATGTCGGCGCGCGCGATCTCGGCAACCTCCGCGCCCTGGGACATGCCGAGAATGGTGATCTTCTCGCCAGGTGCCTGTTTGGCGATGTCCTGCTCGAGATATCCGGCGCCGATGCGCTCGGACTGCTTCAAGGAATGCGGCCAGTACGGAATGCCCGACAAACCCGGCAGCGCGGAGATGATCGGCCACTCGACGTTGATCTGCCCCGGGTAGGGCACGACGTGGAACGAATCTCCTTGCGGGACAGCGGTTCCGTAGAAGAACATCGGGATGCTCAGCCCGAGCGGGTCGAAGGACCCACCGATGCCGATCGTGGTGTCGACGAGCCGTACGGCGACCTGCGACACGATCGGAGCACCCGGTGCCGCCACACCGGCCACTGCCGCCGCCGCGATGCCGACCGCGACACCCCTCGCCAAGACCGTGGTCGTCCACCGCGACGATTGCCATTGTTGTGTTGAGTTGACCCCCATAGCCGCAGGACGCTATAGCAATCCCGCATTCGAAAACAAGAGTTCTTTTTAAAAACAAGAAGTCTTGTTCAAAAGCGTCCGCAATCGGCGATCGGCGGGTATGAAGGACCCGCGATCACCGCACCGAGGCGGCGATACCGGCTCGCACCACTGCCATGAAGCTGGTCAGGTTGCCGATCAGGGTGTCGATGCTCGGACGTGATTCGGGGTCGGCTTCGTGGTCGTGCAGCCAGTCGGCAACCGCCTCGAACAGACCACCGACCGTCAAGACCGCCAGCGCATGCAAGTCGAGCGCAGCATTGTCCGCGATCTCCGGGAACTCGCGACGCCGCCACAATTCTTCGACAAACGTTGCGGTCCAACGCCGATTCTCGCGACGCTGACGCTCGACCCGCGGCGAGATACCCGCGCATTCCCCGAACGCCACCACCGCAATCCGGGGGTCGTCGACCAGAGCGTGGGCGAACGCCGACAGCAACAGCCGGACGGTCTCGTCGTCGTCATCCGGTGCGCTGCCGAGGATCTCGACAACATGGCGTTCGATTCGCTCGGCGATCTGCCGGAGCAATTCGATGTAGCAGTCTTCTTTGCTGTCGAACGTCTCGTAGAACGCCTTGTTCCCCACGAACGCGTTCTGGCAGATCTGCTCGATCGACGTGTTCGCATAGCCGTCGCGGGCGAACAGCTCGAACGCTGATGCCAGCAGTTGTTCCCGGCGGTGGATTCGGCGCTGCTCGGCGTCGAGACCGCGTATCGTGCGCGGACTTCCCGATGTCGCGGATCGTGGCGCGGTGGTTTTGCCTGTGCCCGCCGACGGTCTGCTCATGGCCTGGGAGTGTAGTAGCGCCGGGCAAACGCGACGGGCTACAACGGCATCAGCGCCGACCGCGCTTGGCCTGGCCCGGCTTTCGCGCGACCTTGCCGGCCGCGGCCCGGGCCGCCTGCTTGGCGAGGGTCTTCTCCCGCGCGCTGCGTTTCGGCGCCGGCTCGGCCTGCCCCCGAGACGAACTCGCCTTCCGGCCCCGCACGATGCCGATGAACTCCTCGACCAGCTCCGACTGCTCCCCTTCCGGAAAAGCGAGTGCGACGGGGCAGGTGGGCGCGTCGGTGATCGGCCGGTACGTGAGGTCCTTGCGGTGATACAGCCGCGCGAGCGACTGCGGGACGATGAGCGCACCCATCCCCGCAGCCACGAGTTCGATTGCGTCCTCGGTGGTTTCGGGCCGATGATCGACGGGCGCGCCCGGAGCGTCGGCCCACGCAACCACATGGTCGAGCGGTACGAGGATCGGTTCGCCATCGAGGTCGGCGGCGGCGATCTCGTCGACGGCGGTGAGCAGATGATCGGTCGGCACCACGGCCACCGTCGTCTCCTGGTACAGCGAGATGACGGCCAGGCCACTCGTGTCGGCCGGCAGCCGGAGCAGCGCCACATCGACGGTGCCGGCCCGGAGTGCGTCGGCCGCATCGGCCGCGGCGACCGGATGCAGAACCAGCGCTGCCTCGGGATGACGCTCGGACCAGATCCGCGCCCACTTCGCGGGCGTCCCGCCGGGGACGTACCCGAGGGTCAATGAGGCCGACAAGGAGGACGGTGGCACGGCGATCACGCTACCCAAACGCGCGTCGGGCGGTTCGTGGACAGCGCCGATAATTGAGGCATGATCGGGCTCGGCGTCTTCACGTTCCATCTCGTCGAGATGCCTGTCACGGCGACGGTGCCGCTGCTGCGGCGACCACCTCAGCCCGACCGGGTGACGGGGCTGCGCTACGCGGAATGCCTGTCGCTGATGCGTCTCGGCGCACCGACGGTCTCCCCCGACCGGCTGCAGTTGCGGCGGCTCGCGATGTTCGCCCGGTGGGACGACGAGTCCGCGATCGACGCCTTCCTGGCCGATCCGGGCGCACGCTTCGCTGCCGGCTGGCACGTCCGGATGACGTTTCTGCGGCGCTGGTCCACGCTCGCGGCACTCCCGGATCTACCGCAGGAGGCCGATGCCTCCGACGCTGACGAGCCCGTCGTCGCCGTCACCCTGGCGCGCATGCGGTTGCCCGAGGTGCCGCGCTTCCTCACGTGGGGCAAGCCGGTCGAGCGGTTGGTCCGTGATCATCCGGACGCCACCCTGGCGCTGGCGGCGGTGCGCCCGCCCCGCTCGATCTCCACCTTCTCGATCTGGAACTCGGTGCGGGCGATGACGGACATGGTGCACGGCCGCGGTGAGGTGGCCGAGCTCGCCGACCCGGCGCGGCACGCCGAGGCGATGGCCGAGCGCCGCCGCCGCGACTTCCACCACGAGTTCGCGACCTACCGGTTCCGCCCCATCTCCGAACATGGCTACTGGGACGGTCGTACCGGTTACGTCCCGCGGCGTTCCAGCTTGTAGTGCAGGCGGACGGCCGGCAGGTCCCACATTCGCAGCACATGGTCGGTACGGAGCACCTGCTCGCGGTCGACGTAGAGGTCGAACGTCTCGTGCACGGGCACCCGCCGCGCGAAATGGCGACCGCGATCACGGACCAGGACGTACGCCCCGTCGGCACCCCACGGGCCGGCCGGGGACGACAACCGCAGCCCACCGTCCGGCAGGTGCTGCGGCCGCAGGAAGACCTGGACGTTGCCTTCCTCCAACGGGAACGTCACGTGCACGCTCGCCCGATCGGCGCCGGGAAGCGTTCTGCGCGAATAACATCCGCTGAACACGGTGTCGCCGTTTCCACGCAGGGTCCGGATCCAGCCGGCCGCGACCTGCGCGCCGGTGCCGTCGGTGATCACCGACACCCGGCCGTCGATGCCCCGTGCGACGTCGAGGGGACGCATCGGCAGCGCCAGTTGCTGCACGCGCTTGCCGAACACGCGCGAGATCAGTTCGCCGCCGGGCCAGAACAACGGTGACCAGCTGCTCCACACCTCCATGCGCCAGCGCGCGGTGTGGGTGTAGAAGTCGTGGATCATCGGGTGGACGGCCGCGGCGTCGAACCCGGGCCCGGACAGTCCGTCGAGATCCGGCTGCAGCCCGGCGTCCGGATCCTCGTCCCGGAGCGCGCCACCGCGCCGGGCCGCTTCGTCCAGCAGCCAGCTGTTCCCGCCGTCCCGCGACCCGAGTGGCGCCTGCAGCCAGGCCTCGCCGCCATCGAGATCGACGCCTCTGCCGGTTGCCCGCCAGAACTTGCGGGTCGCGAGATCCAGCCGCGAAAACTCCACATCGCGGATCGTACGGGGTCATCAACCCGGCCTACCGATAGGCTGATGCCCATGAGCAGGCCCAACGCGCAGTCCATGAAACCCGCCACCGCGGCGAAGAAGCTGGACGTGTACTTGCCCGCGACGCCTGCGGAGTTCCAGGAGAACACCATCACCCGCGCCGAGCTCGCCGCCCTGCAGGCCGACCCGCCACAGTGGCTCAAGGACCTCCGCAAAAACGGGCCGCACCCCAAGAACCTGGTGGCGGCCAAGCTGGGCATCTCGATCGCCGGCCTCACGCGCGGTGGCGTCGAGAAGGCGCTGACCACCGAGCAGATCGACGCCCTGCTCGAAGAGAAGCCGGACTGGCTGGTCATCGAACGCGAGAGCTACCAGAACGTGCTGCGCGAGCAGCGACGCATCAAGTCGCTGCACGCCGATCAAGATCGCGAAGCGTGACGGACCGGTAGCCACCGGTCCGTCACCGCGGGCACTCACCAGAGGTCGAAACCGACATTGGTGCTGGGATAGTGGCTGCTGAAGTGGTGGTTGATCCAGTAGTTCTTGGCGAGAAAACCGGTGACGCCGGTGTTCGCGACATTCGTGTTGGTCTTCGAGTTGTTGACCTCGTAGGTGGCGGTCGGGCCGCCGACGCCCACCCGGTAGGCGACGTGCATGTCGAGTGAGTCACCTTGTGGCGCAACGGCCGTCACGGTTTCGGTGGCGCCGGGGGCCAGTATCCGCTGGGGACCGTCGACCCATGTGCCGTTGGGGCTCGTCCCGTCATTGAGCAGGAACTGAACCTTGTCGGTGTGGTTGGTGATCGTCATCGCGATGGTCGGCTCGCCGGGATGAGTGACCGGCATGGTGCCCGCGTTGGCGACAGCGGCGAAGGACAGCGCGGCGGCAATCCCCGTTCCTGCCGCGGCGATACGAGCCGTCGTGATGTTCATGGGGCCTCCTGCACGTGAATGTTGTTTTCCGAGAATGGGTTTGGTACGTCTTTCTGACACCGCCAACTATTCCGCGAATGACGTCTTCCCGGATTCCCCCGAACAGCGGATTCGCCGGTGGAACCGCACTCCACCGATCGGCGGACATACCGACTCCGCCGAACGGCCGCCACGGCGATCTGCTTGGGTAGACCCGATGGCTGACACACCGAACCCGCCGCTGGGCATCGCCACGTTCAACGTCAACGGGATCCGGGCGGCACGCCGCCGCGGCTTCGACGCCTGGCTCGCCGGGCGGGGACTCGACGTGGTGGCCCTGCAAGAGCTGCGCTGCCCGCCCGCGGAGGTCGGTGCGTTCGACGGCTATCACGCGGCGATCGACAGTGGCTCCATCCCGGGCCGCAACGGCGTCGCGATCCTGACGCGGGAGGCACCTTCAGACGTGCGGACCTGGGTCTCGCATCCGCCGCGCAGCCGGGGACTTGGGGCGCAAGCGCTCGAGGGCCGGTATCTCGAGGTCGACCTCGCGGACGCTCCCCTCACGGTGGCGTGCCTCTACCTGCCGAAGGGCGGCCTGCCCGCGCACCTGCAGCGGCCCGGCAACATACGCGACATTCCGGACGGCGGCGCCAAGTACGAACGGAAGATGCGTTTTCTCGCGGCGTTCTCGCGCGAGCTGAGCCGTAACCGCCGGGCGGCGCTCGCGGCGGGCCGCGAGTTCCTGCTGCTCGGCGACCTGAACGTGGCCCACCTGCCACACGATGTGACCAATTGGCGGGCCGCGCAGAAGATGGAGGGCTTCCTTCCCGAGGAACGCGCCTGGCTGGACGCACAGATCGGGCCGCGCACACTCGTCGACGTGGTCCGCACGCTGCACGGCGACCGCCCCGGGCCGCTGTCCTGGTGGAGCTGGGCCGGCGAGTCGTTCGTCAAGGACGTGGGCTGGCGCATCGACCACCACCTGGCCACGCCGCGTCTCGCGCGGACCGCCGTGTCGGTGACGGTCGACAAGGAAGCCGCGCCCGACGCGCGACTGTCCGACCACGCGCCAGTGGTCGTGCAGTACGCCTTCCCCTGATCGCCAAATAACTGGGGTACAACGGGTATCGGCGGCCGTTGGCCCTGTCGCTAACGGTCGAACATGTCGCTCAGGCGATCGAAGAATCGGTCCGCCTTCTGCTCCAGGCGCGTGCCCTTGCCCCATTTCTCCCACGCGTAGACCGCGCCGAAGATCGCGATCACAATCCCGAAGACGAGAGCAGTGACCAGAATGACTTGAACGGTCGTCGACATCGGATCATCTTCACCGATGAGTTGTGCGCGGGCCGGCTGTCTACCCCTGTGACGGCACCCGCTTCCGGGCGCCGCGGACCACAGGAGCAGCCCGATGCACGCCATGATCTTCGTCCACCTGCCCGTCGCCGACGTCGCGCGCTCGCGGAAGTTCTTCTCCGGCCTCGGCTATTCGTTCAACGAGACCTTCAGCAGCGACAACGCGGTGACATTGGTGCTGGGCGAGAACCAGTTCGCGATGCTGACCCGACGCGACGTCTTCGACTCGCTGCACCCCGCCGAAACCGCCGACGCCTCGAAAACCAAGGAGTGCGTCGTCTGTCTGGCCGTCGAAAGTCGCCAGTGTGTGGACAAACTCGTTGACGGTGCCCTCGCGGCAGGCGCAACGGCAGGCGACACCGATGACGAGGACTTCATGTACGGCCGGAGCTACAACGACCTCGACGGCCACTCCTGGCAGATCTTCGCGATGACCCCAGTCGCCACCTAGTCCGAGAACCGCCCTCGGCGAGTGCCGCGCGTCGCTACGATTCCCCACCATGCAGTCGGCCCGTGCACACGACGACGACCTGACGGACAGCCCGATCGATCCGTCCTGGGTTGTCGACGGCCACCCGCGGGCACGGTCGCGGCGCTGGCACACCAGCAGCGACTCGGCAGTCGAGTTCTACATCTGGGACTGTTCGGCGGGCACGTTCGACTGGACGTTCTACTCCGAGGAGGCGGTGCACATCGTCGCCGGCGAGGTCCGAATCGGCGATCCGCAGACCGGAATCTGGCTCAGGCCCGGCGATTCCGCGGTGTTCGCCGCGGGCACCACCCACCGGTGGCACGTCCCGGACTACGTCCGAAAGCACGCCACTCTGCGTACCCCGCTCCCGACGGCGCTCATCCGGGTCGGCCGCTTCGCGACGCGGGTGGGCCGTCGCCTCACCGCCGCCATCGGGCACGCGACGCACTAGTCACCGTCGGTGCGGGGCAGCGCACCACTGCGCGAAACGCGCAAAAGCCCGACTAATACGTACAAGCTCGCGTTGTGATGCCGGTTACAGCGAACCTTCTGAGATTGCTCCAGTCACACCCTCAGGAGATAGCTGATGTTGGTTGCCCTCGGCCTCACCATGGTCGCCGCCTTCATGGTCGTCATCATGACCAAACGCGCCACGCCCATCGTGGCTCTGATCGCCGTCCCCGTGATCTTCGGGCTGCTGGCCGGGGCCGGCAGCGGAATCGGGAAGATGATCACCGACGGCATCAAGGACCTGGCGCCCACCGCCGCGATGCTGTTCTTCGCGATCGTGTTCTTCGGGATCATGATCGATGTCGGGCTGTTCGACCCGGTCGTCCGCACCGTGATCCGCGTGGTGGACCACGATCCGGCGCGACTGGTGGTCGGCACTGCGGTGCTCGCGGCGGTTGTCTCGCTCGACGGGGATGGTTCGACGACGTTCATCGTCACGGTCTCCGCGCTGCTGCCCCTCTACCTGAAGCTGGGCGTGAGCCCGGTGGTGCTCACCGTGGTCGCCGGGTTGGCGAACGGCACGATGAACATCCTGCCGTGGGGCGGCCCGACGGCCCGCGCGGCGGCCGCGCTGAAGATCTCTCCGTCCGAGGTGTTCGTCCCGATGATCCCGTCGCTGATCGCCGGGATGTTCATCGTGCTGGCCTTCGCGTGGCACCTGGGAGTGCTGGAGCGCAAAAGGATCGGCTCGATCGTCGTCCGCGAGCGGGTCCTTGCGGGTGTCGGTGCCGGCCCGGAACCGGCGGGCTTGAGCGGCGGCGACGCATTCGAGGGCGCCGCCGACGACTCGGGCGCGATCTCCGGCGCGTTCGCCCGACCAAAGCTGTTGTGGTTCAACGCATTGGTGACCGTCACGCTGCTCGCGGTGCTCACCATGGACATCTTGCCGATCCCAGTGCTCTTCATGATCGCCGCGGCGGTGGCCCTCATCGTCAACTTCCCGCAGGTCGCCGAGCAGCAGGCCGCGATCACCCGGCATTCGTCGTCGATCGTGTCGGTGGTGGGCATGGTGCTCGCCGCTGCCGTACTGACCGGAGTGTTCAAGGGCACCGGCATGGTGGAGGCGGTGGCCACCTGGGTCACCGGCATCATCCCTGACTCGATGGGTCCGCACCTCGGCGTGATCACCGGTGTGCTGTCCATCCCGTTCACGTTCCTGATGTCCAACGACGCCTTCTACTTCGGCGTCCTGCCGGTGCTCTCGGAGGCCGCGAGCCATTACGGGATCAGCGCGGCCGAGATGGCGCGGGCGTCGATCACCGGACAGCCGTTCCACATGCAGAGCCCGCTGGTCCCGGCAATCCTGCTCCTGGTCGCGCTGGCCGGTGTGGGCCTCGCCGATCATCACAAGAAGGTGTTGTGGCGCGCCGCGGTGGTCTCGCTGACGATGCTGGTGGTGGGCGTCGCCCTCGGCCAGATACCGCTCTGACGAGCCGATCCGCGGCCGATCCGTCGTCGACGCGGTTAGCCTCGACCCTCATGCCGAGGATCCGATTACGCACGCAGATCCTGCTCCTGCAGATGGTGATCGTGACCGCCAGCCTGGCCGCCGGTTTCGGCATCATCATCCACCGCACCGACACGCAGACGCGAACCGAATTCGCCCGCCGCGCGCAGGCCATCGCGGAGACGGTAGCCGTGGATCAGGAGGTCCAGGCCGGTGCGGCCGCGCAGTCCGCGGCGCGCCGGGCCGGGCACCCGGCCTCCGCCGCCGAGCTGGCCGCCGCCCCGCTGCAGCGGCAGGCCGCGGCGATCACCGCCCGCACCGGGGTGTTGTTCGTGGTGATCGCCGACAACGCCGGCTACCGCCTCGCACATCCGGACCCGACGCAGCTGGACCGGCCCCTGAGCACCGATCCGTCCGCCGTACTCGGTGGCGAGTCCGAACTGACCGTGCAGCAGGGCACTCTCGGCGATTCGGTGCGCGCGAAGGCGCCGATCCGCGGTCCCGACGGCACGGTCGTCGGCCTGGTGAGTGTCGGCGTGCCGATGGACACCGTCAACCAGGCCACCCATCGCACCCTGATGCTGCTGATTTCTTTGGTGGCGATTGCGCTGACCGTGGGGGCGATCGGCTCGGCGCTGTTGACCCGGCGGTGGCGCCGCCTCACCTTGAGCCTGGAGCCCGAGGAGATGGCCGAGCTGATCCGCGAGCAGGACGCGGTGCTGCATTCGGGCGCCGAGGGGGTCGTCGCGATCGACGCGGACGGCATCGCCCGGGTGATCAACGAGCGGGCGCGGGAGTTGCTCGGCATCACGGCCGAACCAGGGACGCCGCTCAGCGAGCTGGGCCTGACGCCCCGCGTGTCGGCGGTCGCGGCAGAGCCGACGACGGTGCCGGTGGCCGCGGCCGTCAACGAACGCGTGGTGCTGGTGTCGTCCCGGCGGGTGCACCGCCACGGCACCGATCTGGGTACGGTGCTCACCGCAGTGGACCGCACCGACATCGAGGCGCTCACGCGGGAACTGGACTCGGTGCAGGCGATGAGCTCTGCATTGCGGGCGCAGCGCCACGAGTCGGCGAACCGCCTGCACGTGGTGGCAGGCCTGCTCCGCGACGACCGGACCGCCGAGGCGCTGAGGTACCTGGACGAGATCACCGGCCGAGCCGGCGTCGCCCCGGTGCCGGGTCTGGAACGCCTGGACGAGCCGCATCTGCGGGCATTCGTCGGCGCGAAGGCCGCCCGCGCGCACGAGCGCGGCGTCGTGCTGCGAGTGGGTGAGGAGACGGCACTGGTCGGCACGCTCGCCCACCCGGTGGACACCACCACGGTGGTCGGGAATCTGCTCGACAACGCGATCGACGCGGCAGCCGAGAACGCGGCGCCGGGCGCGCGCGTCCCGGCGGTGGAGTTGGATCTGCTGCGCGACGGGCATGATCTGGTGATCGTGGTGACGGATAGCGGACCCGGGTTCACCGTCGACGACCCCTTCCTCGAAGGCGTCACCACTCGATCCGACCCGACGGTGCCGGGTGGGCGCGGCATGGGTCTGGCCATCGCCCGGCAGGTGGCGCGCGGACACGGTGGCGACGTCACCATCGCCGCCCGCGGCGGCACGGACGGCGCGCCGACCACGGTGCTGGCGACGATTCCGGGAGGTGTTCTGGGCGATGACGCGTGAGCTGCGAATCCTGGTGGTGGACGACGACTTTCGAGTCGCCGCGCTGCACGCGTCGGTGGTGGATTCGATGGTCGGTCTGGTCACGGTTGGCTCGGCGCGTACCATCGCGGAAGCCAGGACGATCGTGGCCGACGCGGACGCCGCGCAGGCACCGGTGGATCTCGCGCTGGTCGACGTCTACCTGCCGGACGGCTCCGGCATCGACCTGGTGCGCAGCCTGCGCTGCGACGCCTTCATCCTGGGCGCCGCGGACGATGCGGCCAGCATCCGGGCCGGGCTCGCCGCGGGCGCCCTCCACTATCTGATCAAGCCGTTTCCGAACACCGAGTTGGCGCGGCGCCTGGCCGCATACACGGCGTATCGGCGGATCCTCGATGGCCCGCACCTGTCCCAGGAGCAGGTGGACTCGGCGGTCTCGGTGCTGCGGTCCGAGCGGCCGGCCACCAAGAAAGACGACGGCGTCTCGCTGACCGAGCGCCTGATCGTGGACGCGCTCCGCGCGTCGGGTGAACCACTGTTGGCCGACGAGATCGCGCAATTGGTGGGCGTCTCCCCCGCGACCGCGCGGCGCTACCTCGCGGATCTGGTGCGGGTCGGCACCCTCACGATGGGCCTGCAGTACGGCTCTACCGGCCGTCCTCGTCAGCGTTATGCATTGGCCACCTAGTGTCCTGCGCCGTAAATTAGTTGATTAATTGTAGAATTGGCGGGTGGGAACCAGGGGTAGGCCGGTAGTCGAGTTGGTGTTGACCGACGACGAACGTGAGACGTTGCAGCGGTGGGCCCGTCGATCGAAGTCCTCGCAGGCGTTGGCCCAACGTTGTCGGATCGTGTTGGGTTGCGCGGCAGGGAAATCCAACAAGGAAGTCGCCGCTGATGAAGGTGTGTGGCCGCAAACGGTCGGCAAATGGCGTGGACGGTTCCTGGAGGCGCGACTGGAGGGTCTGGCCGATGAGCCGCGTCCTGGTGCGCCGCGCAAGATCACCGACGAGGCGGTCGAGCAGCTGATCGTGGCCACGTTGGAGCGTCAACCCAAAGGCGCCACGCACTGGTCGCGGTCTTCGATGGCGGCTGAGACCGGGTTGTCGAAGTCAACGGTCGGACGGATCTGGAAGTCGTTCGGCCTCAAGCCGCATCAGGTGGACACCTTCAAGATCAGCAACGACCCGCAGTTCGTCGACAAGGTCCGTGACGTCGTGGGGTTGTATCTGGACCCGCCGGAGAAGGCACTGGTGCTCTGCGTCGATGAAAAATCGCAGATCCAGGCCTTGGATCGCAGCGCGCCGGTCCTGCCGATGATGCCCGGCATGCCCGAGCGCCGCACCCATGACTACGTGCGGCACGGAATCACCACCTTGTTCGCCGCCCTGGATGTGGCCACCGGCGAGGTCTACGGCTCGATTCACCGCCGGCACCGCGCGATCGAGTTCAAGAAGTTCTTGACCAAGTTGGACAACACCGTGCCCGCTGACCTGGACGTCCATCTGATCTGCGACAACTACTCGACGCACAAATCGCCGACAGTAACCAAATGGCTTGCCGCCCATCCCCGATTCCACATGCACTTCACCCCGACCTACTCGTCGTGGCTCAACCAGGTCGAGCGGTGGTTCGGGTTACTCACCGACCAGAAACTGCGCCGCGGCGTTCACCGCTCAATTCAGGCCCTCGAGAAGGACATTCGCGAGTGGATCGCAGACTGGAACGACAACCCCCGCCCGTTCAACTGGACCAAGACCGCCGACGAGATCTTCGAACGACTCGGTTCATATCTTCAACGAATTCCCGGCGCAGGACACTAGACGCCGACCGGCACCGACGTGAGCAGTGCCGCCGTGAGGGCGTCCACGTCGATCCGCGTGCTGCTTCCGCCCGCGACGACCGCTTCGCCGCCCACGAGGACGGTGTCGACGATGCGCGGTGTCCCGCACGTCAGCAGCGTCGCACCGGGGTCCGTCACCGGCAGGCACGCGAAGTCCCTATCGAAACGCAGCAGGGTCAGATCAGCGGGACGCCCGACGGTGACCCCGCCCGGCACCTCCGCCACCGGGCCGCCGAGGGCACGCGCGGCACCGTCGCAGGCAATCGAGAGCATGGTCGCGGTGTCGAACAGGTCCGCACGACGGGCGTGCGCGCGTTGGACATACGCGCCCGCGCGCAGCGTCTCGAGCATGTCCTGCCGGTCGTTCGACCCGGCACCGTCGACGCCGATCCCGACGGCGACGCCCTCGGCAAGCAACTCCGTGACCGGCGCGACGCCGGACCCCAGCCGCATGTTGGACACCGGGTTCCACGAGACCGCCGCGCCGCCGGCGGCGAGGATCCGCCGCGCGTACTCGTCGAGCTCCACACCGTGGACCGCGAGGAGTCGCTCGCCGATCAGTCCGCCCTCGGCGAGGTAGTCCACCGCTGACATCCCGGCGTGCTCGCGACACCGCGCGTCGTCGGTGCCGGTCTCCGACAGGTGGATCATCGTGGTCAGCGCGCGGTCAGCGGCGAACGCTGCCGCGGACCGCATGCCCTCGATGGTGAGCGACCGCGGGTTCGGCACGGCCAGGGCGAGCTGCACCCGGTCGCCGGCGGCCGCGGCGAGGCGGTCGACGTCGTTCAGGGCGGAGTCCAGCGGCTGCATCAGCCTGGGATCGAAGCCCCACTTGCGGGTGGGGTCGGCGCGGTCGGCGATCCCCCTTCCGAGTACCGCTCGCACACCGACGTCGGCGAGTCCCGCGAGTACCGCGTCGTGCACCTCGCTGCTGGGATGCGGCCACATGTGCTCCACCAGGGTGGTGGTGCCCGAGAGCAGTCCCTCGAGCGCGGCGGCGACCGTCGCGAGGTAAGCGCGCTCGGGAGTGATCGCGTTCATCGCCTCGCCCACCGCGAGCAACCATTGCAGGAGCGGCTGCCCCTCCCCGACCCCACGACACAGCGACTGTTGCAGGTGGGTATGGGTGTTGACGAATCCGGGGATCAGATGCGCGCCCGCCCCGTCGACGGTGCCGGGCGCCCACGGTGACCGGGCGTGGTCGCGCACCGCGGCGACGGCGCCGTCGGCGATCACGACATCGGCGTGCGCGCGCCAGGTGCGGCCGGTCCAGACCGTGACGTCGGTGACGAGCCGCACCTGCTGGTCCGTGCGCCGCGGCAGGGTCAACGAGCTCACTTGATGCCGATCGCGCGGTCGCCGAACTGCGGGTCGAACAGAGTGGCGGGGTCGACCTTGGGGTCGACCTTGGCGCCCTGGGCGGCGAGGATCGGGGCGAGGTCGGCGACGAAGGCGTGCACCCGCGCGGTGTCGTACGTCGCCACCGAGCCGTTCTCGTTTGCGATGAGGCCCTTGGACTTGAGGACTCCGGCGGCGTACTCGGCCTCGCCGATCGGGTAGGGCGCGTTCGTCGCGTCCTTGGCGACCACGTCCGAGATGAGCTTGGCCGTGGCGCTGGGTGAGGTGACGAAGTCCGCATCCGCCTGCTGGATGATCGGGACCAGCTTCTTCAGGCAGGGCGACAGTCCGGCGAGCTTGTCGGCGCGGACGGAGACGTTCGACGCGTACGGGTCGTAGCCCAGCTCGGAGAGGAGGCCGTACTGCACCGGCTTGTTCCAGGCCGGTGTGTCGTGCTCGTATACCCACGGTTCCGAGGTGACGTACCCCTGCTGGACGATGGCGGAATCGGCCACGAACCGGGCGGGGCTGCCGTCGTAGCTGGTGTCGAGCTGGGTCTGCTTGACGTACCCCTTGGCGCGCAGCCAGGTGGGAAACATCTGTTCCTTGGACACGACGACGGTGGCGCCCGAGGCCGCCAGCGCCTTGAGGTCCAGTCCCGGGTGCTTCGCCGGGTCCCACATGAGGATGGCCGGGTTGTGGGTGATCAGCGGGGCGACGCCGACGACGCGCTGGCCGCCGCTCGCCGCGACCACCTGGTCGCCGTGCACCAGGCCGAGGTCGATGCTGGAGTCGACGTACATCTGCGACGCGACGGACTGGAAGCCGATCGCCGCACCACCGGACTTCAGCCGCAGCTTGACGCCGGTGTCCTTGCCCTGCGCGACGAGCGTGCCGGTGACCGACTTGCCGGTGACGTCCACCGCGTAGTCGCCACCCAGCATCTGGAACAGGCCGCCCATGTCGGCCTGGGGCCGCCACTGCAGTTGCACGGTCACCGTGGCAGGGCACACGTCGTTCAGACGCTGGGCGGGGGCTGCGGCTTCGAACGAGACAGACGCCGCGGGACCGGTCGACGTGCCGCAGCCGGCGAGGGCCACCGCACCGAGGCCGACCACGGCTGCCGCGGCGGCACAACGTGCGAGCTGGAAGGGCGAGCTGGACATCTGTTCTCCTGCAATGGGATCGGGCTGATGATCGACCCGAAGGAACGCCACGAGCTGGCGGGGACGATTACACACTCACCTACCCGTTAGGCGGTCGCAACTCCCGCCGGTGCATGTAACAAGAACTTCACAGCAGGGATATCCCACTAATTACATGCAATCCTCAGAATGGCTTCTGACCGCGAGCAGTCACTGCTCACCACGGCGCCCATCCCGGAGGTTCTCGTGCCATCCCCCGCCCACCTGATCGACACCCGGAACGACGTCGACGCTCGCCACCTCAAAGCGGCCGACCAGGTCTCGTTCCACGACGTGTCCATGACCTACGCAACCGGCACCACCGCCTTGTCGTCGGTCACGCTGTCCGTCCGGCGCGGCGAATTCGTCGCCATCATCGGGCCGTCGGGCTGCGGCAAGTCCACCCTGCTGCGCCTCGCTGCAGGCCTCGAACGCCCATCCGCGGGCCTGGTCGCCACCGGCACCTCGTCGGTGGGGTTCATCTTCCAAGCGGCGACGCTCATGCCGTGGGCGACAGTGCGCAAGAACGCATCTCTGCTCGTGGAACTCGACGGCATGCCCGCCGGAGAGCGCACCACACGGGTCGACGCGGCCCTCGCCGCCGTCGGTCTCGAGGAGTTCGCCGAGCAGTTGCCGAAATCACTGTCCGGCGGGATGCAGATGCGCGTCTCCCTGGCCCGCGCGCTCGCTCTCGAGCCCGAGCTCATGCTGCTCGACGAGCCCTTCGGCGCCCTGGATGAGTTGACCCGCCAAGAGATGCAGCTGCAGCTCCTGGACCTGTGCGAAAGGCGCGGGCTCACATCCGTTTTCGTCACCCACTCCGTATCCGAGGCGGTTCTGCTCGCGGACCGGGTGATCGTCATGTCCGCCCGGCCCGGCCGGATCGCCGCCGACGTCGCGGTCGACCTGCCGCATCCTCGCGGTCCGCTGCTGCGCTTCGAGCGGCAGTACACGGAGACCGTCGCCCGTATTTCGAAACTGCTGAGGGAGATCGCATGACCGCCGCACTGAACCTGCCACTGACGCGGTCGACGGGCGGAGCCCTGCCCGCGCCCACCTCCGTGTGGCCCGCACGAATCGGCCGGGGCTCTGTCGCGGTCGGCGCACTGGCGGCCGGGATCGGCCTCTGGTACGCCGTGACGTACCTGGTCCTCAGCCCGTCCCGGCGATTCCTCCTGCCCGCTCCGCACACGGTCCTCACCGAGTCGCTCCTGGACCCCGCCCACCTCCAGCCGATGCTCACAGCGCTCGGGGTGACGGCGAAGGTCGCAGCGATCGGATTCCTGCTCGCGACGCTCATCGGCGTCGCGGTCGGCGCCCTGATGAGTCAGGCCTGGTGGCTCGAGCGCGCAATCTTCCCGTATGCCGTTGTGCTGCAGGTCGTTCCGATCCTCGCAATCACCCCGCTGCTCGGTCTGTGGTTCGGCTACAGCACCATGTCCCGGGTCGCGGTGTGCGTCATGATCGCCCTGTTCCCGATCATCACCAACACTCACTTCGGCTTCCGCTCCGTCGACCCCGGCCTGCACGAACTGTTCACCCTCGGAAGGGCTTCGCGCCTCCAGCGGCTCGTCCGGCTGGAGCTGCCCGCGGCGCTGCCGTCGATCCTGACCGGCCTGCGGATCGCCTCCGGCCAGGTGATCATCGGCGCCATCATCGGCGACATGTTCTTCGCGCAGGGCCGGCCCGGCATCGGAACCCTGATGGACAACTTCCGCGCGCAGCTGCGGTCGACCGACCTCATCGCAGCGATCGCCCTCGCCGCCGCCCTCGGCGTGATCGTTTTCGTCGCCTGTTCCGCGGTGTCGCGGCTCGCCGTCGGCCGCTGGCACACCTCCGGCGGTGCGCGATGACCGCCTACCGCAACCACCTTTCCTTCTCGAAACATGTTGGAGCACAAGGATGACCGCCTTCACCGTCCCGCGTATCGACATCACGCCCTACCTCGACCCCACGGCGTCCAAGGACACCGACCCCGCCTGCGCCGCCGTAGCCGCACGGATCGACGAGGCCTGCGCCGGCGTCGGCTTCCTTCAGGTGATCGGGCACGGCGTCCCCGCCGACGCGATCAACGGACTCGCCGGTGCTATCGACCAGTTCTTCAGCGCGCCTGCGGAATTCAAGCGCACTTTGCGCCGACCGGGCGAGAACCGCGGTTACACGCCGCCGAAGTCCGAATCCCTGTCCATGAGCCTGGGCGTCGCCCCCGCCAACGCCATGAACGACTTCTACGAGGCCTTCACGCTGGGCACGGAGGCCGCGGCCCACCCGCACGCGGACCTGCCGGCGGCGGATTACCCCGACAACACCTGGCCGGACCTTCCGGGATTCCGCGACGCCGTGGCGGCCTACTTTCACGAGGTGACCGTCCTGTCCCGGGCGCTCCTGCGGGCCTGCTCCGACGCCCTGAGTCTCGGCACCGGGTACTTCGACCGTCTCGTGGACCACTCGATCGACACGCTCAAGATGAACAACTACGCGCTCGCGCCCGGCGCGATCGAACTGGACGGCCCGCTCACCGGCATGGGTGCCCACACCGACTTCGGCATCCTCACCGTGCTGTGGGCCGATCGGGTCGCCGGACTGGAGGTACTCGGACCTGACTCCGAGTGGCATCCCGTGCAGCCGGACCCGGGAGCGTTCCTGATCAACCTCGGTGACGCGTTCGCGCGGTGGACGAACGACCGCTGGCGCGCCACCCTGCACCGCGTGGATCCGCCCGTCGTGGACGGACGGATCGAGCGGCGCCGCTCCGCGGCGTTCTTCCTCGACGGCAACCACGACGCCGTCATCGAGCCGCTGCCCGGCACGGTCGAGGCCGGCGCGCAGGGATATCCGCCGATCACCGTGGCCTCCCACCTGCAGGAGAAGCTCGCCGGGATGAAGACGGGACGCGCCCCCGCCGGAGCCGATCGCGAAGCCGCGCGCCTGCTGGGCGCCCGGTCCTGACCCCAACGACCTACCACGACCTTCCAAGGAGTCCGACAGATGAACGAGCAGTACGTGATGCAGGAACTGGACCTCGAGAGCCGCATGGGCGGCCTCGGCGTCGAGACCGAGCGCAGGGTCCCCCGCATCGACCTCACCGACCGCGAGGAGCGGCGCGAGGAGATCACCGATCAACTGTGGCGCGCTGCCACCGAGATCGGCTTCTTCCAGCTGGTGGGCCACTCGATCCCACAGCACCTGGTGGATGCCGCGTTCGCCCGTGCCGCGGAGTTCTTTGCCCTCCCCGAGGAGACCAAAGCCGCTCTGCCACTGGACAAGCCCAACAACGTGGGCTGGGAGTTCTCCAGTCAGGTGCGGCCGTCGGTGGGCACGCCCGACCAGAAGGAGTCGTTCCAGATCACGCGGCCGCACATGACCGGACTCTGGCCGCAGGAGCAGCAGCTCCCCGGGTTCCGCGACTTCATGCTGGACTTCGAGGCGCGGTGCTGGGAGCTGGCGATGTGGGTGCTGTCCTGCTTCGCCGACCGGCTGGGTTTCGACCGCGACTTCTTCGCCCGCGCGCATGATCCGGAGTCCGACCAGTACCAGTCGACACTGCGACTCATCCATTACTACGCGCTGCCCGAGGAGCTGCGCGGCGCCCCCGGCACCTGGCGTGCGGGTGCGCACACCGACTTCGACTGCCTCACACTGCTTTTCCAGCGCGACGGCCAGGGCGGACTGCAGGTGTGCCCGGGGCGGGAGGCCGACGCGCAGGAGTGGACACCCGTGGTTCCCTCCGACACCGCAATCACCTGCAACATCGGCGACATGCTGATGCGGTGGAGCGACGACCAGCTGCTCTCCACCTTTCACCGGGTGCGGGTGCCCGGCGCCGGCGAGTATGCCGGCCCGCGCTACTCGATCCCGTTCTTCGCTCAGGCCAACCGCGACGTGGTCATCGACCCGCCCGCAGGCACGTACCCGCCGATCACTGCGGCCGAGTACCTTCGTCAGCGGGTCGCTGCGAACTACGCCGGTCCGAGGGCATGAACGCACCGGCCGCTGCCGGCGGCACGAGGAGGTCGGTGCTGATGACCGCAGGGTCGGATTCCCTACTCGGCGAAGCGGTGTACAAGCAGCTGCTGGACCGCATCTTCACCGGGCGGCTGCCGTCCGGCGCTCCGCTGAGCGTCCCGGCACTCGCAGCCGAGCTGCAGGTGAGCCGCAGTCCCGTCCGCGATTCGGTCCAGAGGCTGGTCGCGGATGGGCTCGCGGTGCACACCCCGCACGCGGGCGCCCGGGTCGCGCACGTCGACGCCGCGGAGATCGCCGATGTGTTCGCGGTGCGCGAGCTACTCGACGGATACGCGGCCTCGGCGGCGACAGTGCGGGCGACGACGGCAGAGGTCGAGAAACTGGTGCGCCTCGTCGAGGACCAAAAGGAACGGCTCGCCGCTCCCGCGGACGCGCTGAACGAGGCCCGCTGGGACCTCGAATTCCACACTGCGGTGCGCGATCTGGCAGGCAACCGCGCCCTCAGCGAGGCGTTGCACCGGCTCGACGCCAAGGCCCACCTCTACAACAGCGGGCTGTGGTCCGACGACGCGGAACGCCGATTCGCCGTGGCCGAGCACGCCGCCATCGTGCACGCGATCGAGGTCGGTGACGCGGCGGCCGCCGAACGCGCCGCGGCAGCGCACGTCGCCGCGCTCGGAGTCCGGATGCGGCGCATCCAAGGGACGACCGCGGGGACGTACTCGCCATCGGGGTGCTGACCGCTGCCGCATGACGGCCGACCGTTCCTGTTCGGTGGCGTCACACCGTGGTGAGCAGGTGACCGGCTTTCAGGCCCGAACCGGTGAGGACCGCGACGACAGTGTCTGCGGCGGTGACCTCACCGGCTGCCTGTAGTCGGCGCAGCGCCGGCACGATCTGGGCGCTGGTGGGTTCGACGAAGAGCCCGGCCCTGGCGAGCTCCCCCACCGCGGGCAGCAACTCGTCTTCCGGCACCGCCACGGCAGTCCCACGGGTGTCCCGAATCGCCTGCAGCACTTCGCGGTCCCGCACCGGCTTCGCGATGGCCGTCCCCTCGGCGGCCGTCGTCGACCATTGGTGTTCGGTGACCTCATCGCGGCCCTGTTCGATGGCCGTGACGAGGGGACAGCAATTCTGCGGCTGGCTGACGAGGATTCGTGGCACATGCTCGATCGCGCCGGCCCGGTGCAGTTCGCCGAATCCGATGGCACAGCCGAGAACCAGGCTGCCGGCACCCGCGGGAACGAGAACCGCAGTGGGAGCGCGGAATCCGAGGTCTTCCCACATCTCGTAGGCGATCAGTTTGATGCCTTGCAGGAAATACGGGTGCCAGTTGTGGCTCGCATAGAACGCTGTTTCGGCCCGCAGGACGGCCTCGTCGGCCACCTCCTGCCTTGTGCCGGAGACCAATTCGATGTGCGCACCGTGCAACCGGCTCTGGACGACCTTGTTCGGCGAGGTCGCAGCCGGCACGAGGATGTGGGCTTCGATTCCCGCTGCCGCGCAGTAGGCCGCGACCGAGGATCCTCCGTTACCGCTGGAATCCTCGAGCGCGCGGTCGATCCCTTGGTGACGTAGGACGGTCGTCATCACCGCGACGCCGCGGTCCTTGAAGCTGCCGGTCGGGTTCATCGACTCGACCTTCAGGCCGACGTCGATGCCGTCGAAGGTCCGGGTGATCAACGGCGTCCGACCCTCACCGAGGGTCACCGGCTCGATGTGCGCCAAGGGATTTGGCAGCGCCGCGCGGTAGCGCCATTGCGAGTTGATCGCAGTATCGATCTGTTCGCGACCAATGCCCGGTAGCGCCTCGAAGACCAGCGGGGTGCCGTCGTCACCGCGCCAGCGGGGTTGGTCAGCGGGGTATCGCCGCCCGCTTCGGTCGACAAGGCTTGCTTCCTGCGCAGTCATCGACGCTCCCCTCTCACATGAAGCATGCCGGGCCTTCCGCGGACCGCGGGCCGCAGACACGCCAAGTTTCCAAGGTGGTCGCTGCAAAAATGCGGGCCAGGGGATTCCCCTGGCCCGCATTTTAGTTAGCTATGCTTACAACATGCAGCTGACGCAACCCTCCACCTCGGTGCCTTCCAGAGCCATCTGGCGCAGCCGGATGTAGTACAGCGTCTTGATGCCCTTGCGCCACGCGTAGATCTGAGCCTTGTTGACGTCACGCGTCGTGGCGGTGTCCTTGAAGAACAGCGTGAGCGATAGCCCTTGGTCCACATGCTGAGTAGCGGCGGCGTAGGTGTCGATGATCTTCTCGTAGCCGATCTCGTACGCGTCCTGGTAGTACTCCAGGTTGTCGTTGGTGAGGTACGGCGCCGGGTAGTAAACCCGACCGATCTTGCCTTCCTTGCGGATCTCGATCTTCGACGCGACCGGGTGGATCGAGCTCGTCGAGTGGTTGATGTACGAGATCGAGCCCGTCGGCGGGACGGCCTGCAGATTCTGGTTGTAGATGCCGTGCGCCTGCACCGACTCCTTCAGCGAACGCCAATCGTCCTGCGTCGGAATGTGAATGCCGGCGTCGGCGAAGATCTGACGGACCTTTTCGGTCTTCGGCGCCCACTCCTGCTCGGTGTACTTGTCGAAGAACTCGCCCGAGGCGTACTTCGACTTCTCGAACCCGCCGAACTTCGTACCGCGTTCGATCGCAATGCGATTCGAGGCGCGCAGCGCGTGGAACAGCACCGTGTAGAAGTAGATGTTCGTGAAGTCGATGCCCTCGTCAGAACCGTAGTGAATCCGCTCGCGGGCCAGGTAGCCGTGCAGGTTCATCTGCCCGAGGCCGATGGCATGAGAGTCGTTGTTGCCCTGCTCGATCGACGGCACCGACCAGATGTGCGTCTGGTCCGACACCGCGGTCAAGGCGCGGATCGACACCTCGATGGTCTGCGCGAAGTCCGGCGAATCCATGGCCTTCGCGATGTTCAGCGAGCCCAGGTTGCACGAGATGTCCTTGCCGACCTTGGCGTAGGACAGGTCGTCGTTGTACAGCGACGGCGTCGAGACCTGCAGGATTTCCGAGCACAGGTTCGAGTGCGTGATCTTGCCGTCGATCGGGTTGGCCCGGTTCACCGTGTCCTCGAACATGATGTACGGGTAGCCCGACTCGAACTGCAGCTCGGCGAGGGTCTGGAAGAACTCGCGCGCCTTGATCTTCGTCTTACGGATGGCGCCGTTGTCGACCATCTCGTAGTACTTCTCGGTGACGTTCACGTCGGCGAAGGGCAGCCCATAGACCTTCTCGACGTCGTACGGCGAGAAGAGGTACATGTCCTCGTTCTTCTTCGCCAGCTCGAACGTGATGTCCGGGATGACGACACCCAGCGAGAGCGTCTTGATCCGGATCTTCTCGTCGGCGTTCTCCCGCTTGGTGTCGAGGAAGCGGTAGATGTCCGGATGGTGCGCGTGCAGGTAGACCGCACCCGCACCCTGACGGGCACCGAGCTGGTTGGCGTAGGAGAACGAGTCCTCCAGCAGCTTCATGATCGGGATGACGCCCGAAGACTGGTTCTCGATGTTCTTGATCGGTGCGCCGTGCTCGCGAATGTTGCTGAGCAGCAAGGCAACTCCACCGCCGCGCTTGGACAGCTGCAGCGCCGAGTTGATGGAGCGGCCGATGGACTCCATGTTGTCCTCGATCCGCAGCAGGAAGCACGACACGGGCTCGCCGCGCTGCTTCTTGCCCGAGTTGAGGAACGTCGGGGTGGCCGGCTGGAACCGGCCGTCGATGATCTCGTCGACCAGCTTCTCGGCCAGCTCGGTGTCACCGGCGGCCAGGGTGAGGGCCACCATGACGACGCGATCCTCGAATCGCTCCAGGTAGCGCTTGCCGTCGAAGGTCTTCAGCGTGTAGCTGGTGTAGTACTTGAACGCGCCCAGGAACGTCGGGAAACGGAACTTCTTGGCGAAGGCCCGGTCGAGCAACTGCTTGACGAAGTTGCGGCTGTACTGGTCGAGCACCTCGCGCTCGTAGTACTCCTTCTCGATCAGGTAATCGAGCTTCTCGTCCTGAGAGTGGAAGAACACCGTGTTCTGGTTCACGTGCTGCAGGAAGTACTCCCGCGCCGCGAGCACATCCTTGTCGAACTGGATCTTGCCGTCCGCGTCGTACAGGTTGAGCATCGCGTTGAGAGCGTGGTAGTCGCTCTCACCGGGCAGCGCGTGTGTGGTGGCGGCTACCGGTTCTGCAGCTGTGACGGTTGGTGGCACGAGAGTTCCTTCCAGAAGTCTTCCAGACCCTCACGAACGGCGATGACGTCGTCCGGGGTTCCCATGAGTTCAAGGCGGTAGAGGTACGGAACACCACACTTACGGGAGACCACATTGCCCGCGTAAGCGAATTCAGCACCAAAGTTGTTGTTGCCCGCGGCAATAACGCCGCGGATCAACGACCGGTTGTGTTCATTGTTCAGAAACGCGATGACCTGCTTCGGGACGTAGCCACCGTCGCTGATGTCCGGGGTGGCCCGTCCGCCGCCATAGGTCGGGAGCACCAGCACATAGGGCTCGTCGACCTCGATGCGGCCGTGCAGGGGGATTCGAGTGACACGGTCGGCCGGCCAGTCCAATTTCTGGACGAAGCGGTGGGTGTTCTCCGACACGCTGGAGAAGTAGACGAGATTGCTCACTGTTTCCTTCTCCTCCCCCGGTTGGTTGATTGCTAGGCGGTGACCGCCACGGTGCTGAGCGCCTTGATCCGGTCGGGACGGAAGCCCGACCAGTGCTCGCTGTCGGTCACGACGACCGGGGCCTGCAGGTAACCGAGCGCGAGCACGTACTCGCGAGCTTCGTCATCGATGCTGATGTCGACCTTCTCGTAAGCGATGCCCGCCTTGTCCAGCGCCTTGTAGGTGGCGTTGCACTGCACACATGCCGGCTTGGTGTACACGGTGACGGTCATCTCGGTACGACTCCTCTTCGAAGGCCTGGAAGCTGAACTGAACATGGCTGGCAACTGACGGGGTAGCGCTTTCCGCTGATATCCCCATCTGGATCAGCGGCCCGGCAACCCCTGAAATTCCCGCATCTCCGGTCGTCCCGGGCCGTTCGGTCAGCACGTCCGAGAATCCCTGAGAATCCCCGCCCGACTGATTTTCCGGCCCCGGCCGACCCTCAATTCGTTGGGGCCTGTCGGTCCGTCAAACACTACACCTAGTGGGCGACAAACCGAACAGATACAAGATGTTCTGAACAACATTCGTGAAATTCCCAGGTCGTAAGGCCGATACCGAGACACTCTCTCGGCGTGTCGCACATCACACCGGGGGGCGTGTCGCGCTCCAACTACCGGTTTAGCACCAGGCACCGACAAGTTCCGGCGGCGCGCCGTCCGCGACGCGCCGAGCTCGGCCAGACGGAAGTCGCCAGCTACGCCGATTTCCGCGCGACGGACGCCACAGCTGTGGGACCCGCGTGACGAACGTGACAAATGTGGCCTGTCACCCCCGCGTGGCGCGCACTGCCCACACCCCCGCCGCCAGTACGGCCACCGCTTCGGCGACCACACTGAGGACTGCATACGGTACCGGCTCCCAGCCCGTCTCCACGAATCCAAACAGTCCGACCGTTCGCGACAACCCGAACGCCACCAATGCCCCCGCCGACAGCAGTCCCGACACCCACGCAAACCACTGCGGGGCGCCCACCGCCAGCAACGCGCCGACGGCACAGAACACCGCCGCCTGCACCAGGAAGCCGGTGCCGACCGTCGGGATGTGGCCGTAACCGTGCAGGTAGAGGTACGCGTGCACACCGCCGCTGACAACCATGGCCGCCGCGAGCACCAGACGGTAGACGAGAGTCACAGCAGGGTCCGTTCTTTGAGCGCGAGCATGTGCTGACCGGCCTGGTAGCTCACCTCACGGATACCGAGCGCATCGTGCAGCTTGCCGGCCGGAAGCGTCAGCGGCTTGGGAGCCGGGCCATCGCCGGGGTGCGGCAACGGATAGGCGGTGGTCGTGCCGCTGTGAAAGGTGATGTTGCCCTCGGTCTTGGAAAATACCTGGTGCACATGGCCATTGAGGCACGTCACCGATGCGAACCGCTTGAGATAGCTCAGTGCCTGGGCGGAGTCGTCGGTCCCCCAGCCCCAATCGGGATACATCGCGAACAGCGGGATGTGGCTGAACACCACGATCGGCGTATCACTCGACAGCGGGGCGACGTCCTTCTCCACGAACTCGAGCTGGTCGACGCCGAGGTGACCGAGCTTCTTCAGGTTCAGCGTGTTCACCAGCGCGATGACGTGGACGCCGGCGATGTCGAAGCTGTACCAGCCGTCGCCGCGGGTGCCCGCACCGAAGGCCTGGCGGTACTTGGCGCCGGCGTCGTCGGCCGAATCATGTTCGCCCGGAACGGTGAATACGTGCGGGGTGCGCAGTCCGGTCATCATCTGCCGGACCTGATCGAACTGCTCCGGGGTGGCCAGATGCGTCAGATCGCCCGTATGGATGACGAAATCGGGGGTGTAGCCAAGGTTGTTGACGGTGTCGATGGCGTGCGTGAACGAGCCGGCGACGTCGGTGTTGGCGGCGCCGGTGAAGCCGATGTGGCTGTCACTGACCTGAGCGAAGCGCAGCGTGGGCGGTGCCGCCGGCGCGGATGAGCTGCTGCCCGCAACGTGCGACAGCACTTCCCCACCGACCACTGACAAGCCCACAGCGGCGCCGAACCACGCCGAGTGCCGGAGCAACTGGCGACGGTTCATCTGCTGCGGGTCGCCCTGAGCCGTGTTCTCGGTCATCGGACCACCACCGTCCCGTGCATGAAAGGATGAATGCCGCAGACGTAGGTGTACGTGCCGGGCGCCGCGAAGACGTAACTGAACGTCGCTCCGGAACCCATTGTCGGAGAGCGGAACTGACCACCTTCGGCGACGACGTTGTGGGGGTCTTCGTCGTGGTTGGTCCACGTCACCGTCGTTCCGGCGGGCACCGTGAGGGTGTCGGGCGCGAAGGCGAAGTTGTCGATGTTGACCGCGTTCGGGCCCGCCGGCATCGGCGCCTGGTGGCCCGGTTCGGGCGGGGACATCGTCATCGACCCCATCGACCCCATGGTGGGTCCGGAGCCGGCACCGGCTCCGCTCATCCCGGGCGTCCCGCTGACGTCGGAGCTGAAAACCGGTGTGGGTGCTGCCTTTTGCTGTGGCGCGGTCGAGGTGCATGCGGACAGGAGCAGGACTGCGCCGGTGAGCGCAACCAGGGAACGTCGCGACACGACGGGGACCTCCGTGGTCGTCGGGTACGGGTGCGCCTGCGCACCCTCACCAACAGATACGGTGGCGGGTTACACGCCTGCGGCGGGCCAACTCGGCGGAGACGGCGCGAACACCTCGATCACGCCACTCACCTCACGAACCTCGAACGTGGGCAACGGTTTCGGCGCAATCGGCAACTGATGAGTCAGCACGTGCCCGTCCGTGCCGAACGACGTGGAATGGCACGGGCAGCGCAGCCGGTTGTCGGGTCCGTCGAACCACAGCCGGCAGCCCTGATGCGTGCAGACACCAGAGATACCCTGCACGTTCCCGTCGACCCGGCGCACGAATCCCACGACCGAGCCCAGATCGAACGGATGCACCGCCCCCTCCGACACGTCGGAGCTGTCGGCGACCTTCTGCCAGCTGCCCGCGGTCGGGACCAGCTCCTGGCTCGCGATGTCCTGAGAGCCGGCCGCACCGCGACCCACCAACGCCCGGTCGACAGCCACCGCCGCGACCGCGGCACTGGCGGCCGCGGAGGTCCCGACGATCACCTGGCGGCGATTGGCACGCAACCAGCCGGGCTTCGGTGCCGCCGCTTCGTCGCCGTCGAACTGTGCGGCGAGCCTGCTCTGCAGGTCGGCGAGAAACTCCGGCCGCGGCTCGTCGGCGCCGGGCCGGGCCGCCTGTAGGTCGATCGCCGTTCGCATCTGCGCCGCGTCGAAGTCGTCGGGCGTGAACCCCGACGGCTTGCGCCCGCGCAGCAGATCGTCGAGGTACCGGCGCAACCCCCGCGCGTTCATGGCTCGCCCTTCTCGTTGATCTGTGCCGCCAGCCGTAATGCCCGGTGTTGCAACACCTTTGCGTTGGCGACGCTGACACCGAGCTCCGCTGCGGACTCCTTGATCGACTTGGTCTGGAGAAATCGCAGCTCCAGTATGCGTCGATAATTGTCCGGCAGGGCGTCCAACACCGCGGCGACACGATCCGGTGCGGTGCTGATGGACTCTTCGGCTTCCGGTGGCGCCTCGATATCGAGGTCGATGCAGGTGATCTCCCGCCCCATCGTCTCGCGCCAATGCGCGGCAAGCACGGTGCGCGCGGTACTCCGCAGATAGGACCGCACCTCGGCGGCACTGGCCGTCAGCCGCAACGGCCGCAGCGCAGCGAGAAACACCTCGGCGGTGAGGTCCTCGGCGTCGGCCTGATTGCCGACCCGCGCGTAGATCGTGCGGTACACCCACGTCGCGTTGTCCTGGTAGACGGATTCCCAGTCGGGATACCGGGAATCCGACGAGACCACGCGCAGTGGGGGCCGGTGCACAGGGTCACGCTGCGCAGACACATTGGCCCCGTCTCATCGGTGCGGCCCGGCACACCCCGGGACCACTTCGACAAGTAGATAGCCGCCGGGGTTACACCAGGCCGACGCAGGCGTCATCAGCCGTCATCACCCGCCGTCATCCACCGGGTCCAGCAGCCGGTCCCCGAACAGACTGCAGAGCAGCAGCGCGACCTCCACGTCGAGCCGGTCGTCCTCGATGGGCCGGCCCCGGCGTTCGATCGCCCGCTGCACCCGGTACTTCACCGAGTTGGTGTGCAGGTGCAGTTCCTCGGCGGCGGCCTTGTTGCTGCCGCCCGCCTTGAGGAAGGCCTGCAGCGTCTCGCGGAGGCGCTGGTCCCCGTCTGTCGAACAGGCCAGTGGGCCAAGCACTTCCGTGGCCCACGCCGACAGCGCCTCGACGTTGGACCCGAGTAGTGCCGCGAGCGCGATGCCACGGTGGCCGAACGCGGTGAACCGGCGCCGCTGCGGGCCCGATGCCACCGCGACGACGCGGGCGTCCTCGGCCTGCCGGTGTGACAGCCGGAATCCGGCCACGCCGGACTGCGGCGTGCCGGCGGCCACGTACGGCCCGTCGGCCGGCACCAGACTCCCCAGCCAGGTCACCGCCTCCCCGATCACTGCCGCGGGCACCGCGACCCAGGCCCACGCCGTCGCACGATCGACCGAGATGAACAGCGGCGAGTCTGCCGCGCCGATCGATGCGGCGAACTGCTGGATCAGCCGCTCCATCTCGGCCAGCCGGTCCTCGGAGTCGTCGCACCACAGCACCACCGCGAGATGGGTGCGCTGTAACGGATACCGGATCGCCACCGTCGCGGCGTCGACATCGACGTCGCCGCCGGCCAGCAGCTCGCGAATCTCCGTGATGCGTACGCTGTTTCGGTTCTCCAGCCAGCTCTCCCGAGCCTGTTGGTACACCTCGACGACCTCTTGGGAGATCCTGTCGATGTAGTTGAACGAGATCGTCGACATCACGTCGAAGACGTCCAACGCGAGCTGTGGATCGAGGTCAGCGGCCCGGACCTCATCCAGAACCTCTTTCAGTACCGCCTGGTGACCGAGCCGGTACGACCGGACCAGCACGTTGGCCGAAATGTCGCGCTGCGCCAACCGGCGGGCATGCTCGAGCGCGGCCGCGGGGGCGTGCAACAGGTCGATGGCGATACCGTGCCGGGCCGCGGCGAAGAACGCATCGATATTCGCCGAGACCGAATCGGCCAGCACCTGCTGGAGTTGCTCTTCGTCGCGCAGTTCGCGGATATCGGCCACCAGCAGCTCCGAGACCGAGCGCGTGATGTCGGTGAGCCGAGCGTCCAATCGGGTGCCGATTCCGGCCACCGCGTGCGTCAACGCATCACCCGCGCCAGTGCGGTCTGCGCCACCGGCCACGTTAACTGCCTGTTTTCCCGGCCACCCCCAAACCGTAGTTCGTCGTCAGTCCGTTTGTGCCCGAAGGACGACAGCTGCCGGATATTTCGTCGGCCGGCGCTCAGCGGCCACACAGCGTCAGGGCCGCCGATATCCGTTGCGGATACCGGCGGCCCTTGACGCTCAGTCGAGTTGCGTTCAGCCGACTTCGGCGGCCAGCTTGGCGACCACGCCACGCACGCTGTCGACCACCTCGGCCGCCTCGCGCGGGTGCTTGCCGTCGAACGCCGATGCCGGCAGGGACAGCTTGACGTCGACGACATCCGCGCCGGCGATGCCGAACGACTTGCGGCTCTCGTCGTGTGCCCACACCCCGCCGTACTGGCCGAGCGCGGTACCGATGACCGCCAGCGGCTTGCCGGCGACGGCGCCGGAGCCGTACGGGCGCGACAGCCAGTCGATAGCGTTCTTCAGGACGGCCGGAATGGTGCCGTTGTACTCGGGGGTCACAGCCAGGATGGCGTCGGCGTCGCCCGCGATCTGACGCAGCGCGACGACCGCCTCGGAAACCGAGTCGTTGTCGATGTCTTCGTTGTAGAACGGCAGGTCGCCGAGACCGTCCGCCACACGTACCGTCACGCCTTCCGGCGCCGATTCGACCGCCACCTCGGCGAGCTGACGGTTCAGCGAGGCCGAGCGCAGGCTGCCGACCAGGACCAGGACCTTGGTATCTGCCATTTTCTTTCCCCTAGCTTGTCTCTTCGGACGGTTCCGGCGAACCGATCCTCGCACGAGTCAACCGGACTACGGTCCGATTCATTCCGCCTGAGTTAAAGTTTTTTCATGAGCGACGGGGTGGCGCAACTGCGGCCCACGAACCTGCCCCTGGCGGGTCTGCCGATGAGTCCGGCTGCGCCGGTCGAGCGCGGGGATGCAGCGCGCAACCGGCTCCTCCTTCTCGACGCGGCCCGCCGGCTCATCGCCGCGCGCGGCTCGGACGCCGTCACCATGGACGACATCGCGGCCGAGGCCGGCGTCGGCAAGGGCACCCTATTTCGCCGGTTCGGCAGCCGCGCCGGCCTCATGCTCGTACTCCTCGACGAGGACGAGCAGGTCGAGCAGAACGCCATGATGTTCGGCCCACCTCCGCTGGGTCCCGGTGCCCCGCCGCTGGAACGACTGCTCGCCTACGGTCGTGACCGGCTGCAGTTCGCCTGGCAGCACCGCGCCTTGCTCTCCGACGCCGGGCGTGATCCGCAGAGCCGCTTCGGGGCCGCGGCCGCTGTCCACCGCACCCACGTCCGGATGCTGCTGCACACCGCCGGCACCACGGGAGACCTGGACGCCCAGACCGATGCCCTGCTGGCCCTGCTCGACGCCGACTACATCAGCCACCAGCTCGACGATCTGGGTCACAGCCTGCAGGCGCAGGGCGATGCGTGGGAAAGCGTGGCGCGCAAGCTTTGCGGGACCTGAGATGACGTGGGTACTGCACGTCGACCTCGATCAGTTCCTCGCTTCTGTCGAACTGCGCCGCCACCCGGAGCTGGTCGGGCAGCCCGTCATCGTCGGCGGCAGCGGCGACCCCACCGAACCGCGCAAGGTGGTCACCTGCGCTTCCTATGAGGCAAGGGAATTCGGCGTCCATGCCGGGATGCCGCTGCGCAGCGCCGCCCGCAAATGCCCCGACGCCGTCTTCCTGCCCTCCGACGCGCCCGCTTACGACGAGGCCTCCGAACAGGTCATGTGCCTGCTGCGCGACCTCGGACATCCGGTCGAGGTGTGGGGCTGGGACGAGGCGTACGTCGGTGCGGCCGTGGCTGATCCGTTCGCGCTTGCCGAGAAGATTCGCGCCGTGATCGCCGCCGAGACCGGCCTGTCGTGCAGCGTCGGCATCAGTGACAACAAGCAGCGCGCCAAGGTCGCCACCGGATTCGGCAAGCCGGCCGGGGTTTTCGCGCTCACGGCCGAGAACTGGATGACGGTCATGGGCGACCGGCCCGTCGACGCACTCTGGGGAGTGGGCCCCAAGACCGCGAAAAAGCTTGCCGAGCTGGACATCACGACCGTCGCGGAGCTGGCCCGCACCGACGCCGAGTTGCTCACGTCGACCTTCGGGCCGACAACCGGGTTGTGGATTCTGTTGCTCGCCAAGGGCGGCGGCGACAGCAACGTGACGGCCGAACCCTGGGTCCCGCGCTCGCGCAGCCACGTGGTGACGTTCCCGGCGGACCTCACCGACGTCGCCGAGATGGACGCCGCGGTCCGTGATCTGGCCCGGCAGACCCTGGACGAGATCGTCGAGCAGGGCCGCATCGTCACCCGGGTCGCCGTGACCCTGCGCACCAAGACGTTCTTCACCCGCACCAAGATTCGCAAGCTACCGGTGGCCGGTACCGATCTGGAGACCATCACCCGGACCGCGATCGACCTGCTGCACGACTTCGAACTGGACCGGCCGGTGCGACTGCTCGGGGTACGGCTGGAACTGGAGATGCCACAACCGAAGCCCGTTGATTCGGGTCCGCCACAGAAGCCCGTTGATTCGGCTCCGCCACAGAAGCCCGTTGATTCGGCTCCGCCGAAGTGTTGACCACCATCGCCATCCGGGGCTACCGGTCGCTGCGCGAGATTGTCCTGCCGCTGTCGGAGCTGACCGTGGTGACCGGAGCCAACGGCACCGGCAAGTCCTCGGTGTACCGGGCGCTGGGCCTGCTGGCCGACTGCGGACGCGGCGAGGTCATCGGCTCCCTGGCCCGCGAGGGCGGGTTGCAGTCGGTGCTGTGGGCCGGCCCGGAGAACACCAGTGGCGCGCGGCGGACCGGCACCACAGAGGGCACCAGCCGGACCCGGCCCGTGTCGCTCGAACTCGGCTTCGCGGCAACCGATTTCGGCTATTTCATCGACCTCGGGCTGCCACAGGACCCGGGCCACAACTCGATGTTCGGCCAGGATCCCGAGATCAAGCGCGAGACGGTGTTCGCCGGGCGCTCTCCCCGGCCCAGCAGCGCCCTGGTCCGCCGGACTCGCACGTACGCCGAGGTGGCCTCCGACTCGGGCCGCGGCTTCGACGAACTGACCCGCGCGTTGCCCAGCTACCGCAGCGTCCTGGCCGAATACGCGAATCCCGAGGCACTGCCCGAGCTCGCCGCGGTGCGGGATCGGTTGCGCGACTGGCGCTTCTACGACGGCTTCCGCGTCGACCGGGATGCACCGGCTCGCCGCCGCCAGGTGGGCACCCGGACGCCGGTGCTCAGCAACGACGGCAACGACCTGGCCGCGGCCGTGCAGACCATCCTCGAAGCCGGGTTCGACGACCTGCCGCGGGCGGTCGGCGACGCGTTCGACGGCGCCGAGATATCGGTGAGCTCCGACGGCGGATTGTTCGAACTGCAGCTGCACCAACGCGGCATGCTCCGTCCGCTGCGCTCGGCCGAATTGTCCGACGGCACACTGCGGTTCCTGCTCTGGGGCGCCGCCCTGCTGTCGCCGCAGCCGCCTGCGCTCATGGTGCTCAACGAGCCGGAGACGTCCCTGCACCCCGACCTGGTGGGTCCATTGGCGGACATGATCGCCGCTGCCGCACGCAAGACGCAGGTCATCGTCGTCACCCACTCGGCACGGCTGCGCGAGCGGCTGGCCGCGTGCGACGCGAGCGAGGTCGAACTGGTCAAGCAGTGGGGCGAAACCCAGATCGACGGCCAGACGATGCTCACCGCGCCGCCGTGGGACTGGGGAAAGCGCTGACGCTCAGCGGCTTTGGGGCTCAGCGCCGCTTCGGCCGCAAGGCGCGCGTGAACAACACGTTCACCTGACGCATCGACACGCTGTAGGGCCACCAGGCCAGCCGCTTGAACAGATACAGCGCCCGGATGTCGGGCGACGTGTAGATCATGAACCGGTTCTTGGCCACCCCGGACAGCAGCTTGTCGGCGGCCTGCTCGGGCGAGACTGCGTGCCCGGCGAACCTGGCCACCCAACGCTGCACCTGCGGATCGTCGCGATCCACTCCCGCGATCTGAACCGTCTGCACCAGAGGAGTTTTCACCGCGCCGGGCACCACGACCGACACCCCGATACGGTGGCGTGCCAGGTCGAAGCGCAGCACCTCGCTGACCCCGCGCAGGCCGTACTTGCTGGCGCTGTAGGCGGCGTGCCACGGCAGCGCGACGATGCCCGCGGCCGACGAGACATTGGCTAGCCGACCGCCGCGGCCGGCCGCCACCATGGGCGGCACCATGGTTTCGATGACGTGGATGGGCCCCATGAGGTTGACGTCGACCATCGAGCGCCAGTGCTGGTGGGTCAGGGTGCTGACGGTGCCCCAGGCCGAGATCCCGGCGATGTTGAGCACCACATCCATGGGCTCGTGCCGGCTGTGGATGTCCGCGGCGAACGCCGCGACGGCGTCATAGTCGGAGATGTCCAGCGCGCGGTGTTCGGCCACCTCCCCGCCGAGCGCCCGGGCGTCGGCGACGGTCTGTTCCAGCCCGGTGGCGTCACGATCGGTCAGATAGAGGACCGCGCCCTGCTGAGCCAGTTTGAGCGCGGTCGCCCGGCCGATGCCACTGGCCGCCCCCGTCACGAAACACCGCTTGCCTGCGTAGCCGCTCCACCCCGTCATGGCCCGACCCTACACAGGCAGGTCGCCGCCACCCCATAACGCGCTGAGCCACAGGCGTTCAACGATGTCGACGGCGCGCTGCGGGTCTCCGCCCCGTCCGATGAATGCGCTGTCGCGCGACAGCGTATAGGCCGTGGTCGACACCAGGGTGCGAACCAACGCCGGCAAGTCGTCGGAAATCGGGCGCCGACCGGCGTCCTGCTCGATGAGTCCGACGATCTTGTCGATGACGCCGTCCTCGAAGTCGGCCATCAGGTCGCGGATTTCGGCGTCGGTGTTCTGGGCTGCGGTGCACGCCGCCATGATCGGGTCGTTGATCGCGTAGACCGCCGCCGCGTTACCGACCATGCGCTTGGCGAAGGATGCCGGCGTCTCGTCCGGTTCGCGCGGCGCGAAGTTGTGGGTGAGCTCGTCGAGTTCCTCCATCGCCTCGGACACGATCCGGGCCAGCACCGAGTACTTGGAGTCGAAGTAGAAGTAAAAGCCTGACCGCGCCACACCGGCGCGGGCACTGATGGTGCTGACCGACAGATCAGCGAACGGCCGCTCCTCCAGCAGTTCGCGAACCGCCTCGATGATCGCGTCGCGTTGCTTGTCGCCGCGACTACGGCCCTTGTCGGCCGTCTCGACTTCAGCACTCATGGCGCTCACGATGTCATCGCCGACACACCAATTCAAAACTTGACACGCGTCAAGTATGGCGGCCAAGATGACAACAGGTGGTGACTTTCACCACAAAAGAGCATCAAGAGCAGACAGGAATCCCTGGATGGCGACTATCAGCACCCCGAACTACCTCCTCGATCAGGCCATGCGGCGCCTCAAGCCGACACCCGTCACGGTGCCGGGCATGGGCATCATCGAGCAGCGGCTGCTGGCCACCGACTGGGAGCAGTTCAAGCTCGCCGAGCCGCCGACAGGCAGCGGCCTCAAACCGATCATGGGCGACTCCGGGCTGCCGGTCATCGGACACCTGATCGAGGTGTTCCGGGGCGGGCCCGACTACGTTCTGGACATCTACCGCAAGCACGGGCCGCTGTACTACGCGCAGACGCCGGCGCTGCCGGCCGTGATGGCGCTGGGACCGGATGCGACGCAGGCCGTGTTCTCCAACCGCAACAAGGACTTCTCGCAGCGCGCCTGGGATCCGGTGATCGGACCGTTCTTCGAGGGCGGCCTCATGTTGCTCGATTTCGACGAGCACATGTTCCACCGCCGGATCATGCAGGAGGCGTTCACCCGCTCGCGGCTGACGGGCTATGTGTCCCACATCGATTCCGTGGCGACCAAGGTGCTGGCCAATGACTGGGTGGCGAACGATCCCCGATTCCTGTTCCATCCGGCGGTCAAGGAGCTGACGCTGGACATCGCGTCCGAGGTGTTCATGGGACACCCCGCGGGAACCGACCACAAGCTCGTCACCACCATCAATCAGGCCTTCACCACCACGACCCGGGCCGGCAACGCGATCATCCGTAAGCCGGTGCGCCCCTTCGCCTGGTGGCGCGGCGTCCAGGCCCGGAAGACGCTCGAGGACTACTTCTCCGGCTCCATCGCCGAGAAGCGCCGCTCCGACGGCACCGACATGTTCAGCGTGCTGTGTCACTCGCAGGACGAGGACGGGCAGAGCTTCACCGACGACCAGATCGTCGCGCACATGATCTTCCTGATGATGGCCGCGCACGACACCACGACGTCGACGCTGACGACCATGGCCTACCACCTGGCGGCCAACCCGCAGTGGCAGGACAGGCTGCGCGAGGAATCCGAGCGCATCGGTGACGCCCCGCTGGACATCGAGTCACTGGAGAAGCTGGAAACCTACGACCTGGTGATGAACGAGGCGCTGCGCCTGCAGACGCCGCTGGGCTTCAACTTCCGCCGCGCGGTCCGCGATACCGAGTTGCTGGGCTACTACATCCCGGCCGGGACCGACGTCGTCACGTGGCCCGGCATGAACCACCGCCTGTCCGAGCTGTGGACCGACCCCATGCGGTTCGACCCCGAACGGTTCGCCGAGCCGCGCAACGAGCACAAGGCGCATCGCTACGCGTTCGCCCCGTTCGGTGGTGGTGCGCACAAGTGCATCGGCATGGTCTTCGGGCAGCTGGAGATCAAGACCGTGATGCACCGTCTGCTGCGCCAGTACCGGTTGGAGCTGACCCACCCCGGCTACGAGCCGTGGTACGACTACGGCGGCATGGCCGTGCCGGTGGACGGCATGCCGATCGTGTTGCGTCCCATTCGCTGACCCGCGCCGAGACGGCCTTCCAGACTAGGCGTGCAGCCGGTTCGCGCACGCGATCATCGCCCGCAGCGCTGACTGGACCGGGTCGCGGGCCCAGCCCATGGCCCACTCCGCGCGCACGCCGTCGCTGCCGTGGATGAAGGTTGCGATGCCGCCGCCGACAGCGGGCAGTTGATGGAACTTGATCATCTCGACGGCCATGCCGCGCTCGTGCAGCATCGCGGTCAGGGCCGCGACGGGGCCGGTCGCGGCGGCCGTCGAGGTCGCGATGCGGTCGCCGACGGCGATGCTGGCGCGGTAGCGGCGCGGGGCGGTGATGCCGCGGCGACGGTCGTCGCCCGCCGTTCCCCAACTGCCCAGGCGGACCGGACCACCCTGGTGGCCGTAGTGGTCGACGAAGGTGTCATGACACATGGTTTCGGCGTGTTCGCGCAGGTCACGGGGCAACGGACGGTCAAACAGATCCGCGAAACGCGACGTGGTGGAAATGGCGGTGGAGGTGAACATGCGTCGGTCTTTTCTGCTCGAAAGGAGTGACCGACAGGTAGTAGCGTCCGACCCACAGCGAGGGGTCGGTCAGGATCAGACCCCGCTGTGGGTACTGGCTACTACGAGCATGTGAAGCATGGCCGCCGAGGTTAGTCCGCAACCGCGCCTCGGGTCAAGACGATTTCACCGCCGGGTTGAGCAACCACAGGAACGGCCGGTGGCTGAGGCGCCCGTCGCGGTGCAGCGGCATGCTGTCCCGCGCCGCCGAATACCAGGCGGCACGGCTGACACCGGTGAAGTCCAGTTGCCGTCCGCACCGGCCGGCGAGCGCGTGCAGCAGCAGCATCCCGGTGCGTCCGTTGCCTTCCCGGAATGGGTGAATCTGGTTGTACCGGGCGTAGATCCGCGACAGTTCCCACGCCAGCCTCGGGTTGCCGAACTCGGCGCCGACGTCCGCCAATGCCGTTGCCGCGAGCTCGATTTCGGCCAATCCGGCGGCAATGTCGACCTGCCAGGTGAACGCCGAGTCACCGCGGCGGATGTCGACGGTGCGCAGCTCCCCCGCCCACTCGTACACGTCGCCGAACAGCTCCCGGTGCATGGCACGGACGTCGATCTCGGTCACCGCCGCGGATTGCCGGCAGTGCCACAGCACCATTCGGCCCGCCGTCACCTGAAATTCGACCGCCGCCAGGTCCGGCCCGTGTTGAATACCGAAGTTGTTGCGCAGCACCGATGTTCCGGGAATCAGATACGGCGCCCGGCGCTGGAAGAACCGGCGGCGCTTTTCGGGCGTCGGCGGATACTGCGCACGGCACCGTGCCAGGTAATCGTCGAATTCGACGGCACCGGACGCCAATGCACCCAGCTCGACGATATGGGCGGGCTGGGGCTCCCAGCCTTCGATGCGCTGGGCGGCCAGGGTCTGCTGCACCGCGTGCTGCGCCAACAAGGTCGTCGCCATCAGCGGAACGCCGACGTCGAGGCGAGGTAGGTCAGCTTGCGGCTGATGCCGGCCACCTCGCGGGCGACGCTGCGCAGCATGGCCCGCTCCTGTGGCGGCAGTTCCGACAGCACCACCTGATCGCCGCCGGCGCGAGACGTCCACCGGAATCGCACCAGGGCGGCGAAGCAGTCCCGCAGCGTCGAAACATCTTCAGCGTCAAGCACATTTGCCGCCCCCGCCGCGTCGATGCGGCTCGGCGTCGACAGCGCGGTGGAACCTGCCGACACGCCGGCCCACCGCGCGATCTTCACCAGCGGATCGATGGCCGCCAGCTTGAGGTCGACGGTGTCGGACTGATTGGCCAGCATGCGCAGCCGGGAGGGAAACGTCGCGCGGAACGTCGTGGCGTCCTGCAGCAGGTACTGGCGGGCCGGGTAGTTGCCGACAGCGGCGCGCACCACCTGTGCGCGGAGCAGATCCTCGGCCACCCCGTCGTCGGCCGGATGGACGCCGCGGGAATCGGCCAGCACGCCCGTCATCACCACGCCGCGGTCCGCGCGCGGGTCGGACGTCCAGTGCGCGATGCCGTCGGACCAGGCACCCGCCGTCCGGCAGAACCGCGGCCGGCTGGCCAGCACCCCGTTGGCGTCGGCGCGCACCCCGCACCGTTCCAGCACGGCGTGCACCTGCGCTGCCGCCGCCAGCGCTTCGTCGCGCACGGTGTCGTCCGCCAGCACGACGAGGGTCTCGACGTCCGAGCCTGCCACCGCCTCGCCCCGCGCGACGCTGCCGGAGACGAACCACGACCAGGACGGGCCGGGCGTCAGCCGGACGGCCGCGTCGACGCCGGAGCGGAGCACCTGCGACCATGCGGCCGCGACTTCAGCGGCGGGCACGGAGGCGCGCGCCGCGGCCCGCACCGCCTGCAGGCCCTGCTCGATTCCCGACCGCAGCGCGTCCTCGCCACCCGCCGCGAGGATCGCGGCGCGGGCGGCGTCGACACCAAGATCAGCCGGGGACATGCAGATGTTTCTATCGGACGACAGTTACCGCCGCGTTTCGTGCACGCTATTCCGCGGTCAGCGCGGATTTTCGTGCACAAATCGCGAGGTTGTAGGGTTTGCCGCGATGAGCTGGCAGCACGCGTTACTTCTGCTCGTCGCCGGTATCGCAGGCGGTCTGACCGGAAGTATCGCCGGGCTGGCGTCCGTCGCGACGTACCCGGCCCTGCTGATGGCCGGGCTGCCGCCGGTGGCGGCGAACGTGACCAACACTGTCGCGTTGACCTTCAACACCATCGGATCGGTGTGGGGTTCACTGCCCGAACTCGAGGGCATGGGCCATTGGCTGCGCCGGGTCATGCCGATGGCAGTCCTCGGCGGCGCGGCCGGCGCGGCACTACTGCTGTCCCTTCCCGCCGAGGGTTTCGAGCAGGTGGTGCCGATCCTGCTGGCACTGTCGAGCCTGACCATCGCGATACCGCAGCGCCGCGGCGCGGACGACGAGCCCGGCCGCTGGCGTTCGGTGCTCATCTCCGTCGCGATCTTCGGAATCTGTTTGTACGGCGGATATTTCGGCGCCGCTGCGGGCGTGATGCTGCTGGCGCTGTTCCTGCACGGCGGCAGTGAATCGCTCGCGCATGCCAACGCCGCCAAGAACGTCGTCCTCGGGGCGGCCAATGGTGTTGCCGGCATTGCCTTCATCGCGCTGGCGCCGGTGCACTGGATTGCCGTGTGGCCGCTCGGCCTGGGTTGCCTGATCGGCGCCCGGCTCGGCCCGATCGTGGTCCGCCACGCTCCCGCAACACCGCTGCGGCTGGCCATTGCGCTTGGCGGCCTGGCGCTGGCCGCCAAGCTGGGTTACGACGCCTACCGGTAGGCGAACGGGTTGTCGCCCTTGGCAACCCGGACACCCAGGTGTATCAGCTCGGTGGCCGAGGCATGCAGCTTCTCCCCCGCCTCACGGTCTGCCAGGCCGGCCAGGAACCGCGACCAGGTGCCCTCGATGACGATGCCCAGCTTGAAGCAGGCCATCGCGATGTACCAGTCCAGGTGCTCGGTGCAGCGGCCACCCGCGGCGAGGTAGGCGTCCAGCAGTTCGTCACGACCGGCCAGACCACCGGCCTCTGCCAGCGCGGCGCCGACCACGATGGCGTTGGGCGCGGTCGGCCAACACACCAGCATCCAGCCCAGGTCCAGCAGCGGGTCGCCGACGGTACACATCTCCCAGTCGACGAACGCCGCCAGCTCCGGCCGATCGTGGCGCAGCATGACGTTGTTGAGGTGACAGTCGCCGTGCATGATGCCGGGCTCGCCATCGGGTGGCCGGTTGTCGGTCAGCCAGGTCGCCAGCTGCTCGACCCCGTCGAGCGATTCGGGATCGTAGTGGTCATGCCGATAACTCTGCAGCAGCCCGACGAACTGCGGAACCTGTCGTGCCACAAACGATCCCGGCTTACGGATGGCCGCCAACGGGCTGCCCTCCCAGGCGACGTTGCCCAGCTGCGCCAGGCTTCCCGCGTACGACAGCCCGACGTCGTGCCGCAGACCGGAGTCGGCGGCATAGGCCGGCGAGAGTTCCTCGCCGGGGTTGAAGCCGTCGACCTCGGCCATCAGGTAGAAGACGACGCCGAGCACCGACGGGTCCTCGCAGCCGGCGATGAAGGCGGGATGCGGCACCGCGGTCCCGGCCAGGGTCCGTAGTACGGCGATCTCGCGCTGCATCGTCTTGTCACTGGTCGGCCGCGGATGCCGGGGCGGGCGGCGCAACACCACCGGGCGGCCGTCGATGTGCAGTCGCACCACGATGTTCTGGGTGCCGCCGGTCAGCGGTTCGACGGCGGTGACGTGCTCACCCAACCCCTCGGCGCGAATCCAGTTCTGGACGATGTCTCGGTCACGGTCGGTCAGAGTCGGCTGCATGATGCAGTGATTCTGGCCCGGAATCAGCCGAACGGGCAGCCAATTCTTACGATCCGTTTTCATTTGGCGTCGGCACAGCGGGTGCGTCGTACTGTGAACGTGTGGCACTTCGACTGGATCCGCACCGATCGCTGGCCGGACTGGCGGCCGCCGCCGTTGCCCTCGGTGTGGCGGCGCTCCTGGCGATTCCGCTTGGGCCACATGCCGATTCCCGCACCGCTGTCGGGTCGGTGGTCATCGACCTGACCCCGGGACCGCTCAAAGAGTGGGCGATCCAGACCTTCGGCACCAACGACAAGCTGTTCCTGACCGTGGCCGTGCTCGTGGCCATCGCGGTGATCGCCATGGTGACAGCACAATTCGAGGACCGGAAGCTCGGCAGCATCGCCCTGGGACTGGCCGGGGTGCTGGGCGGCGCCGCGGTGCTGTCGCGCACCGGCGCCCGCCCGATCGACGTCGCGCCGTCGCTCGTCGGCGCGGCCGCGGGCATCGCGGTCCTGCGGCTGCTGGTCTCCGATCGCCTCGGTCCCGCGGCCCCGGAACCGGAGGCAGATACAGAGACCGATGCCGGCCGCCGCCGATCGCTGGCGGCGCTGGGCTTCCTGGCCGCCGGCACGCTGGCCGGGGTCATCGGGACCGTGCTGGGCCGCGCCGCGTCGTCGGTCGCAGGTGACCGCAGCGCCTACACCCCGCCGGCGCCCAAGATGCCGGGACCACCGATCCCCCAGATGTGCAGCCGGCCGGGGTGGACCTGCCGCCGTTCATCACGCCGAACGCCGACTTCTACCGCATCGACACCGCACTGTCCGTCCCGCAGGTGCAGCGGCAGGACTGGCGGCTGCGGATCCACGGGATGGTCGATCGTGAGGTCACCTTTCGCTTCGACGAGCTGGCGCAGTTCGAGGCGATCGACAAGGTGGTCACGCTCACCTGTGTGTCAAACCCGGTGGGCGGCAACCTGATATCGAACGCCACCTGGACCGGCTACCGCGTGCGCGACCTGCTGGCCCGGGCCGGTGTTCACGCGGACGCCGACATGGTGCTGTCCAAGTCCATCGACGGGTTCACGGCGGGCACGCCCGTCGAGGCACTGACCGACAACCGCGACGCGCTGCTCGCCGTCGCCATGAATGGCGAACCGCTGCCGACCGAACACGGCTACCCGGCGCGGCTGGTGGTTCCCGGCCTGTACGGCTACGTCTCGGCGACGAAGTGGCTCGTCGACCTCGAACTCACCAGATTCGACCGGACCCAGGCTTATTGGACGAGGTTGGGCTGGTCCGCGCACGGGCCCATCAAGACCGAGTCACGCATCGACGTGCCGCGCGCCGGGTCCGCGGTGCCGATGGGTACCGCGACGTTCGGCGGCGTCGCGTGGGCGCAGAACCGCGGGGTGCGTGCCGTGGAGGTCCGCATCGACGACGGCCCGTGGCGACCGGCGACGCTGGGCGCCGCGTACTCGAACGACACCTGGCGGCTGTGGAGTTACACCTGGCAGGCGGACCAGCTCGGGCGCCATACCATCACCGTGCGCGCCACCGACAACACCGGCGCGGTCCAGACCTCCGAGGTCGCCGGCGCCGTCCCCGACGGCGCGACGGGCTGGCACTCGGTGCCCTTCACCGTCGCGTGACCGGAGCCCGAAATATTCACTTGGCGAGCCGGATTCGCGTCACTACGGTGACCGGATGACCGAACCCGCCCAGCAGTGGCGCACCGGCCTCCGGGCCCGACTCATCGCGGCGCGCAAGGCGAAGGACAACGTGGCGACTGCGGCGCTCCGCAGCGCGCTCAGTGCCATCGACAACGCCGAGACGCCGGACGTGCCCCTGCCCCGCGCCGGCGCCATCGCCGACAGCGCCCACGGCCTCGGCGCCGCCGAGGTCGCCCGCCGGCACCTCACCGAGGACCAGATCCGGGAGCTGATCGAAACCGAGGCCGACGAACGCCGAGCCGCGGCCGGACAACTGCGGTCGATGGGCCACGACGACCGCGCGGTGCAGGTCGAGGCGGAGGCACAGGTACTGAGCGAGCTCCTCTGCGCCGACTGAACAACATTGTCGGTGCCCCGTGCCAAGCTGGGGTCATGCTCCTCTCCGACGTCGCGACGGCCTCGGCCGAAGTCGGTGCGGTGTCTGCCAGGTCCGCGAAGATCAGCCGCATCGCGGCCCTCCTCGGCAGCGCGGCCGACGATCCGGCGACCGTCGCGATCGTCGTCGACTGGCTGTCGGGCGAGCTGCCGCAGCGCCAGATCGGGGTCGGCTGGGCGGCGCTGCGCTCGCTGCCGCCGCCGGCCGACGGCGACTCGACGCTGACCGTCACCGAGGTCGACGCCGCGCTGTCGGCCATCAAGGCGGTGGCCGGCCCGGGTTCGGCCGCCGCGCGTACCACGCTGCTGCACTCACTGTTCGGCGCGGCCACCGCGGTCGAGCAGACGTTCCTGCGTGGGCTGCTCAGCGGCGGGCTGCGGCAGGGCGCGTTGGCCGGGGTGATGGCCGACGCGGTGGCGAAGGCCACGGGCATCCCCGCCGCCGAGGTGCGCCGTGCCGCGATGCTCAGCGGCAACCTGGCCACCGTGGCGGCGGTGGCGATGTCCGACGGCGCCGACGGCCTGCAGCGTTTCACCCTCACCGTGGGCCGGCCGGTGAGCCCGATGCTGGCGCAGACGGCGACCGATGTCGGCGACGCCCTCGAAAAGCTCGGTGGCGCGGCGATATTCGAGACGAAACTCGACGGCGTTCGGCTGCAGATTCATCGGTCCGGCACCGAGGTGTCGGTCTACACCCGCAGCCTCGACGACATCACGGCCCGTGTGCCCGACGTGGTGCGCGCGGTGCTGGAACTACCGGTGACGGACCTGATCGCGGATGCCGAGGCCCTGGCCATGCGGCCCGACGGGCGCCCGCACCGGTTCCAGGTGACGTCCTCCCGGATCGGCAAACGCTCTGACGATGGGGCGCAACCACTTTCGGTGTACTTCTTCGACATCCTGCACCGCGACGGCACCGACCTGCTGGACCAGCCGGCCGAGCACCGCCGCCAAGCGCTCGACGAGGTCGTCCCCGAGCCGCTCCGGGTGCGGCGCTGTGTCACCGCCGATTCGGTTGTCGCGCAGCAGTTCCTCGACGACACCCTGGCCGCCGGCCACGAAGGCGTGATGGCCAAGCACCCGGAGTCACCGTACGAGGCGGGCCGGCGCGGCGCCGGCTGGCTGAAGGTCAAGCCGGTGCACACACTGGATCTGGTGGTGCTCGCGGTCGAGTGGGGTTCGGGGCGGCGCACGGGCAAGTTGTCGAACATCCATCTGGGCGCGCGTGATCCGGCCACCGGCGGTTTCGTCATGCTGGGCAAGACCTTCAAGGGAATGACCGACGCGATGCTGGACTGGCAGACCGCGCGATTCACCGAACTGGCCGACGGCCCGATGGACGGTTACGTCGTGCGGCTGCGGCCGGAGCAGGTCGTCGAGATCGCGTTCGACGGCGTGCAGGGGTCCAGCCGCTACCCCGGAAAGATGGCGCTGCGGTTCGCACGGGTGCTGCGCTACCGCGACGACAAGCGGCCCGACGAGGCCGACACCATAGCCACCGTCCGGTCGCTGTACGAACGCTGAGGGTTACCCCACGATCCGGAGCCACCGATGACAGGATGTGGGGCATGTCACCAGCCACCGCACACCCCGACGAATCCGTCGGTGACATCACCTATGTGCGTACCGACCCGGACCTGCCACCGGTCGCGATCGTCGACCGCTCGCCCATCACCGCCCGGCATCGGGTGATCTTCGGCGTCATCGCGCTGCTCGCCGCGGTGGCGTGGGCCGTCATCGCCTTCGCGCGCGGCGAGACGGTCAACGCGGTGTGGTTCGTCATCGCCGCGATCTGCACCTACGTCATCGGCTACCGGTTCTATGCGCGGCTGATCGAGATGAAGATCGTCAAACCCCGCGACGATCACGCCACCCCGGCCGAGCTCCTCGAGAACGACACCGACTACATGCCGACCGATCGCCGGGTGCTGTTCGGTCACCATTTCGCAGCGATCGCCGGCGCGGGTCCACTGGTCGGCCCGGTGCTGGCCATGCAGATGGGCTACCTGCCGGGCACCATCTGGATCATCGTCGGCGCAGTCGTCGCGGGGTGTGTGCAGGACTACCTGGTGCTGGTCATCTCGACGCGGCGGCGCGGCCGGTCCCTGGGTCAAATGGCGCGTGACGAGCTCGGGCCCATCGGCGGTATCGCCGCGATCGTCGCCGTGCTGGTCATCATGGTGATCCTGCTGGCGGTGCTGGCGCTCGTCGTTGTCAACGCGCTCGCCGAAAGTCCGTGGGGCGTGTTCTCCATCGCGATGACGATTCCGATCGCGATCTTCATGGGGCTGTACCTGCGGTACCTGCGGCCCGGCCGGGTGTCCGAGGTGACGCTCATCGGCGTCGCGCTGCTGCTGCTCGCGGTGGTCTCGGGCGGCTGGGTCGCCGAAACATCCTGGGGTGCAGACTGGTTCACACTGTCGAAGGTGACGTTGTCGTGGTGCATCATCGTCTACGGCCTGGCCGCCTCGGTACTGCCGGTGTGGCTGCTACTCGCGCCGCGTGACTACCTGTCGACGTTCATGAAGGTCGGCACCATCTCTCTGCTGGCCGTCGGCATCCTGATCGCCCACCCGGTCATGTCGGCCCCCGCGGTGTCGCAGTTCGCCACGCGGGCCGACGGTCCGGTGTTCGCCGGCGCGCTGTTCCCGTTCCTGTTCATCACCATCGCGTGTGGCGCGCTGTCGGGCTTCCATTCCCTGATCTCCTCGGGCACGACGCCGAAGCTGCTGGAGAAGGAAGGGCAGACGCGGCTCATCGGTTACGGCGGCATGCTGACCGAGTCGTTCGTGGCGATCATGGCGCTGATCACCGCGGCGATCCTCAACCAGCACCTGTACTTCGTGATCAACTCCCCCGGCGCGGCGACCGGGAACAGTGCGGCCACGGCCGCGACGTACGCGAACGGGCTGGGGCTGTCGGGAGCTCCGATCACCGCGCAGCAGATCACCGCCGCGGCAACCGATGTCGGTGAGCACTCGGTCGTCTCGCGCACCGGCGGCGCACCGACGCTGGCGCTGGGCATGTCCGAAGTGCTGCACCAGGTGTTCGGCGGGTCGAGCATGAAGGCCTTCTGGTACCACTTCGCGATCATGTTCGAGGCGCTGTTCATCCTCACCACCGTCGACGCGGGCACCCGCGTGGCGCGCTTCATGCTGTCCGATGCCCTGGGCAACCTCGGGGGGCCGCTGCGGAAGCTGCGTGACCCCAGCTGGCGTATCGGCGCGTGGACCTGCAGCCTGCTGGTCGTCGCGGGCTGGGGCAGCATCCTGCTGATGGGTGTCACCGACCCGCTCGGCGGCATCAACACACTGTTCCCGCTGTTCGGCATCGCCAACCAGCTGCTCGCGGCCATCGCGCTGACGGTCGTCACCGTCGTGGTGATCAAGAAGGGGCTGCTGAAGTGGGCCTGGATTCCCGGGCTGCCGCTGTTCTGGGACGCCCTGGTCACACTCACCGCATCGTGGCAGAAGATTTTCTCCCACGACCCCAAAATCGGCTACTGGCAACAGCATTCGCAGTACCTGGCGGCCAAGGCGGCGGGCAAGACGAGCTTCGGCTCCGCGAAGAACCCCGACCAGATCGACGCCGTCATCCGCAACACCTTCATCCAGGGCACGCTGTCCATCGTGTTCGCGCTGCTGGTGGTGGTCGTGGTGGTCGTCGGCATCGCCGTCGCCCTGCAAGCCATCCGCGGCGGCGGCCGGCCACTGACCGACGACGAGCCGGTGCCGTCACGGCGGTTCGCGCCGCGCGGCCTCTTCGCCACCGACGCCGAGAAGGAGGTGCAGAAGCAATGGGACGAGTACTGGTCGACGCACGCAGGATCACCGCAAAAGCCCGTTGGTACTGGTCATCATTGATGGGCGACAACCACTACGCGCGATACCTGGAGCACCACGGCCGCACGCATCCCGGCGAGCCGGTGCTGACCGAGCGCGAGTACTGGAAGGCGCGGCACCGCGCCGCGGACCGCAACCCGCAGGGCCGCTGCTGCTGAGCCCGCCCGGGTGAACAGCCGATCGTCAGGCCGGGGCGCAACGGTCGTCTACACAACCGCCCGCACAGTGGACGCACACCGCTGTCGGCACCTCACAGGGTGGTACCAAAAGAGACGACCCTCACTCCGTGGTACTAAATGAGTGTATGGACAGATGTCCAGTTGTTGCCCCACCAGCCTTAGGAGAAACGTGCTGTTCACGGTTTCCGACGTCACCGACGCCGTCGCTGCAGCCATCCCGGACCGCACCCTGATCATTCAGGGCGATCGCCGCTTCACCTACGCCGAGGTTGTCGCCCGCGCCAACCGGCTCGCCGCCTACCTGCACGCACAGGGCCTGGGCGTGCACACCGAGCGAGAGCAGCTGGCCGGCCACGAAGTGGGCCAGGACCTGGTGGGCATCTACGCGTACAACGGCCCCGAGTTCGTCGAATCCCTGCTCGGCGCGTTCCGCGCCCGGGTGGCGCCGTTCAACGTCAACTACCGCTACGTCAAGGCCGAGCTGCAGTACCTGCTGAACGACGCGGGTGCCTCCGCCCTGATCTATCACGCCGCGTTCGCGCCGACCCTGGCCGAGGTGCTGCCGGACCTGCCGAACCTCAAGGTCCTGATCCAGATCGCCGACAGCTCGGGCAACGACCTGCTGCCCGGTGCCGTCGACTACGAGACCATCGTGAACGCCGACGTCCCGCCGCCGCCGGTGACGCCGTCGCCCGACGACCTCTACGTGCTGTACACCGGCGGCACCACCGGTATGCCCAAGGGCGTGCTGTGGCGCCAGCACGACATCTTCATGGCCTCGTTCGGCGGCCGCAACGCGATGACGGGCGAGCCGGCGCAGTCGGCCCAGGAGATCGTCGACCGGGCCTCGGCGGCCGCCGAGATGCGGATGATGATCCTGCCGCCGCTCATGCACGGCGCCGCGCAGTGGGGCGTGATGACGGGCATCAACAACGGCCAGACCATCGTGTTCGCCCAGGAGGTCGAGGGCTTCAACGCCAAGGAGATCGTCGAGACCATCGCCCGCGAGAAGATCGCGATCGCGACCGTAGTCGGTGACGCGATGGCCCGGCCGCTGGTCACCGCGATCGAAGAAGCCATCGCCGACGGTACCCACGACCCGACATCGCTGGTCGTCGTCGCCAACGGCGGCGCCCTGTTCACACCGGCCGTCAAGGGCCGGCTCGTCGCCGCACTGCCGAACGCCATGGTGATCGACGGCGTGGGTTCGTCGGAAACCGGCGCGCAGATGTCGCACGTGTCGACCAAGGCCAGCGTCTCCAGCGGCACCTTCACCGCCGGTCCGGCCACCCGGATCGTCTCGGAGGACTTCACCTCGCTGCTGGCCCCCGGCCATGAGGGCAACGGCTGGCTGGCGCAGGAGGGCCACGTGCCGCTCGGCTACAAGGGCGACGCCGCCAAGACGGCCAAGACCTTCCCGGTGATCGACGGCATCCGGTACGCGGTGCCGGGCGACCGTGCCCGCCTGCTGGAGGGCGGCACCGTCGAGCTGCTCGGCCGCGACTCGGTGACCATCAACTCGGGCGGCGAGAAGATCTTCGCCGAAGAGGTCGAGTCCGCCATCGCCTCGCACCCGGCCGTGGTCGACGTCGTCGTCGCCGGACGCCCGAGCGAGCGCTGGGGCAACGAGGTCGTCGCGGTCGTGGCACTGGCCGACGGTGCCGAGGCCGACGCCGCCGAACTCATCAAGCACGCGTCGGAATCCATCGCGCGCTACAAGCTGCCGAAGGCCGTCGTGTTCCGGCCGACGATCGTCCGCAGCCCCGCGGGCAAGGCCGATTACCGGTGGGCCAAGGAGCAGGCGCTGCAGGACTAACCCGCGGCCCACTCCTTCGCGCGGTCGAGCTCGTCGAGCCCGAAGATCTGCAGTTCGCCGGGAATCATCCAGGCCACGGCATGCAGCGTGTGCGCCACCCACGGCTTGTCCGACACCACGGCAATGCGTTTGAACGCCGAATGGTGTTTGAACAGCGCACCGAAACCGACCTTCAGATCCTCGACCAGTCCGCCCGGGCCGAAGCCCTCGTAGTCGGCGGCGATGACCTCGACGATCCTGATCTCACCACCGACGACGAGATCGTCCATCGTGGGCTCGAATTCGCGGATGTCGTCACCGCTCACCCGACCGGACACCCGAATGCCGGTCACGCCGTCGGGCATGTCTGACAGCACTTCGATCATGGCGCCAGCCTACGGCGCAGCCGTGCCTCGCGAGCTGGGGGCACCTCCCGCTTGCGGGGGAACGCAAAACTGTCAACTTCGCGACGAAAACGACAGTTTTGCGTCTTCTCGCGAGAGCTGATCATGCCCCGAACCGGGCCAGCGGATCGGCTGTCGCCTCGATCTTGGCGACGAGACCGTCGCGAATCGTCAGGACCACCACCGCGAAGAGCTGCCGGTGCGCGAACGCCAGCAGGACGGGTTGGCCGAGCGGTCCGGCGACGACGGTGGTCCCCGGTCCGAGGTACAGCATGAGATTCTCGGCGACCCGCTGCGGTCCGTGGTTGACGATCGGCGGGATCGGCGGATCGCTCAGCACCGTGCCGACGCCCCAGACCGTCGGGTCCAGCACCGCGGCCAGCGCCTGCACATCGCCGCCGGCGCAGGCGGTGATGAACTTCTCGGTGACCAGTTGATGTTCGGTCGCCTCGACGTCGTCGGCTCGCCTGTCGGTACCGGCCACCTTCGCCCGGGCCCGGCGGGCCAGCTGCCGGCACGTGCCGACGGGCCGGCCGACGGTCTCGGCGATCGACTCGAACGGGACGCCGAAGACGTCGTGCAGGATGAACGCCACGCGCTCACCGGGACTCAGCTGCCGGAGCACCCGCAGCAGGGCGCTCGACACCTCGTCGTCGAGGGTGATGCGGTCGGCGGGGTCCGGCTCACTCGATGCCAGCGGCGGCATCTCGTCCTGCTCGGTCGGTTGTTCGCGCCGCGCCCGCGCCGACCGGACGAGGTCGAGGCACAGCCGGCCGGCGACCGTCGTCAGCCACGCGCGGACGTCCTCGATCTCGCCGGGCTCTGTGCGGGACAGCCGCAGAAACGCTTCCTGCGCAACATCTTCGGCGTCGCCGACGTCACCGAGCATCTGGTACGCGAGGTTGACCAGATACGGATGGTGGTGGCGCCAGGCCGCGGTGAATTCAGTGGTTTCTGTCATCAGTTGAAGACGATCCAGGGTGGTGAAAAGTTACCGCACCGCCGCATCCGGTGGGTCGTAACTTATCCGACGGGTACTCCGTCCTTGATTCATGACCATTCTCATCACCGGGGCCACCGGCAACGTCGGTCGCCCCCTCGTCGAACAATTACACGCCGCGGGCATGAAAGTCCGTGCCGTCACCCGTAATCCGTCCCCACAGCTCCCGGCCTGGGTCGAGACCGTCGCATCCGTCCGCGACGGCATCGCCGGAGCGAGCGCGGTGTTCCTCAATTCCCGTGCCCTCGGTCCGGACCTGGCGTGGACGGTCGACGCCGCCAAAGATTCCGGCGCCAAGCTGGTCGCGCTGTCCGCGATGAACGTCGACGAAGACTTCACCCGGCAGCCGTCGCGTCTGCGGGGCGACCGCAACAAGGAGGTCGAACAACTGGCTGTCGACTCCGGACTGCCGTGGGTGAGCCTGCGGCCGGCGTTGTTTGCCACCAACTTCATCGGCATGTGGGCCGGGCAACTGCAGGCCGGTGACGTTGTGGCCGGACCCTATGCGGAGGCCTCCAGCGCACCCATCGTCGAAGCCGACATCGCGGCCGTCGCCGCGCGCGCCCTGCTCACCGATGACCTGAACGGCCGCAAGATTCCGCTGACGGGGCCGCAGGCACTCACCAACGCCGAGCTGCTCGCCATCGTCGGCGAGGTACTGGGGCGCGACCTGCGCTACCGGGAAATCCCGGTCGAACAGGTCCGCGAGCGGTTCGTCGCCATCGGCTTCCCCGCCGAGTTCGGTACCGCCTACACCGCGCTGCTCGCCGAAACCGTCGACACCCCGGCGCGGGTGAGCGACGAGGTCGAGCGCATCCTCGGCCGTCCGGCCCAGACCTTCGCCTCCTGGGTGGGCCGGCACCGCGGCGCCTTCACCCCGCGATTGGAGACCAGCCATGTCTGATCCACGACCGCCGCGCTACCTCAAGCCGATGAACAAAGTCGTTGTCGCCGTGGGGAAGCTCGGCATCCCCGTCGGCCCCGCGATGGTGCTGACCGTGCCCGGCCGCAAGACCGGTACACCGCGAAGCACGCCGATGACACCGTTCGTCGTGCACGGCGCGATGTACGCCGTCGCCGGCTATCCCGGCGCGCACTGGGCCCTCAACGCCCGCGCCGCCGGCACCGGCACCTTGACGCGGGGCCGCAAGTCGCGGCCCGTGCGGATCACCGAGTTGACGGTCGACGAGGCACGGCCGGTGCTACGTGAGTTCCCGGTGCAGGTACCCGTCGGCGTGAAGTTCGCCAAGAGTTCCGGCATGGTCACCGAGGGCACGCCCGACGAATTCGAGTCGCTGGCAGGAAGACTCGCCGTCTTCCGATTCGACCCGCTGGGCTGATCTCAGCGGTAGGCGCTGCCCTGTTCGCGGTCGAGGTAGGTGTCGGACTTGTTCTTCAGGAAGAACAGATACACCAGCAGCGACGCCGCGATGCAGACGGTCACGTAGACGATGAACAGCGGCACGTCACCTCGGGCCTTGAGGGCCTGGTAGATCAGGGGCGCGGTACCGCCGAAAATCGAATTGGCCAGTGCATAGCCGACGCCGACGCCCAGCGCCCGCACGTGGGCCGGGAACAGTTCGGACTTCACCAGCGCGTTGATCGAGGTGTATCCGGTGAGAATCACGTATGCGACGGCCACCAGCACGAACGACAGGATCGGCGAGTGCGTCTGCGGCAGGTAGGTGATCAGGACGTAGGTGTAGACCACACCGCCGAATCCGAACCACAGGAGTAGGGGTTTGCGGCCGACGCGGTCGCTGATCATGCCGCCGATCGGCTGGATCAGCATCAGGAAGATCAGCCCGAGGAGGTTGATCCAGGTCGCGGTCATGGGTTGGCTCTTGTAGGTCGCCTTCACCATCGCCGGCGCGTTGACGCTGTACGTGTAGAACGCGACGGTGCCGCCGAGCGTGATCAGGAAGCACAGCAGCAGCGGCTTCCAGTAGCGCGTGAACAGTTCACGCATCGAACCGGCACTCGCGTCTTTACCCTCCTGAACCGCCTTGAGGGTCTCCTCGGAAAGTGACTCGTCCATGCTGCGCCGCAGCCAGAACACCACGACCGCCGCGACACCGCCGACCGCAAACGCTATGCGCCAACCGAATTCGCTCACCTGCGCGGTGTTCAGCGCCGTGAGGATGATGAGCAGGGTGAACTGGGCGAGCACGTGCCCACCGACCAGGGTCACGTACTGGAACGAGGAGAAGAACCCGCGGCGTTCCCGGGTCGCCGCCTCCGACATATAGGTCGCGGATGTGCCGTACTCGCCGCCGGTGGCGAAACCCTGCACCAGCCGGCAGATGATCAGGATGATCGGCGCCGCGACACCGATGCTGGCGCGCGACGGAACCAGGGCGATCACCATCGAGCAGGCCGCCATCAGCGACACACTGACCATCAGTGCGGTGCGGCGCCCCCGGCGGTCGGCGAAGCGGCCGAAGAACCACGACCCGATCGGCCGGGTGATGAACGTGACCGCGAAGATCGCGTACACGTAGATCGTCGAATTCTGGTCGGCCTTGTCGAAGAACTGGTTTTCGAAGTAGGTGGCGAAGACGGTGTAGACGTAGACGTCGTACCACTCGACAAGGTTGCCCGACGATCCCCGGATGGTGTTCCAGATCGCGCGACGGGTCGCTGCGCGGCCCGACGGCGTCGGTGTGTCTTCGGTCAGTGCGGTCATGCTGCTCTCCAACGGTGGGCAACGAATCGGGTGTGGGCACATCATTGCGGCGAACCGACGGTACGGAATGGAATTCGGCCACAGCGCCGTTTTCCTTGCACGATTCACAGATTCACCCCGACCGTACCCTTGCGTGGTACCGGCTCATCGCGCTTCAGCCCTCGCGGATGACTCCGCGTTCGCAGAGGTGCTCCGTCAGCGGCGCCACCCCGACTTCGAAGTGTTCAGCCATCGCCGTTCGGGCCGCATCGCCGTCACCGGCCTGCAGCGCGGCGATCACGCGGCGGTGGTCCCGGATCGACAGGTCCGGCCACCCCTGCAGCGTCGGAAACACCGCCTCGGGCGCGTAACGGGTTATGCCTGACATGAATTGGGTCAGCTTGGGTGAGTCGGCGACGACATTGATCAGCCGGTGGAACTCGTGGTTGAGCTGCACCATGCGGTCGACATCGGTGTGCTGGTAGGCCTGCTCCAGCGCCTCCTGGATGCGCGTGAGTTCGGCGACCTGAGCGTCCGTGATGTTCTCGGCAGCACGCGCCGCCAGTTCCCCACCGACGAACGCCTGCACCATGGCCACGTCGGCGACGTCGCGGGCGGTCACCTCCAGCACCATGAAGCCACGCCGGGGATGCTGCACCAACAGCCCTTCGGCCCGCAGGTTCAGCAGCGCCTCCCGGACCGGGGTGACACTGACACCCAGCTCAGTGGCCAGCTGGTCCAGCCGCAGGTACTCCCCCGCCGGGAACGCACCGCTGAAGATGCGGCGCCGAACGTACCGCGCCACGTCGTGGGAAAGCTGTGCGGGCGCGGCGAATTGGGGTTCAGATGCGGTATTCATTGAGCAGGTTCTTGCTGATGATGGTCTTCTGGATTTCGCTGGTGCCCTCGCCGATCAACAGGAACGGCGCGTCCCGCATCAGTCGTTCGATCTCGTATTCCTTCGAGTAGCCGTAGCCTCCGTGGATCCGGAAGCTCTGCTGGGTGACTTCTGAACAGAACTCACTGGCAAGGTATTTCGCCATCCCGGCCGCAACGTCGTTGCGCTCGCCCGAGTCCTTGAGGCGGGCGGCGTTGACCATCATCAGATGTGCCGCTTCGACTTTGGTGGCCATCTCGGCGAGCTGGAAGGCGATGGCCTGGTGATCGGCGATCGGCTTGCCGAACGTCTCGCGCTGCTGGGCGTAGCGCACGGCCAATTCGAAGGCGCGGATGCCGACACCACAGGCCCGCGCGGACACGTTGACCCGTCCCACCTCGATACCGTCCATCATCTGGAAGAAGCCCGCGCCGGGCTTGCCGCCGAGGACGTCGTCGGCGCCGGCGCGGTAGCCGTCGAAGATGAGCTCGGTGGTGTCGATGCCCTTGTAACCGAGCTTGTCGATCTTGCCCGGGATGGTGAGGCCGGGTTTGACCTCCCCGAAGCCGGTCGGTTTCTCGACCAGGAACGCGGTCAGGTTGCGGTGCGGCTTGTCGGCGCCCTCGTCGGTTTTCACCAGTGCCGCAACCAGAGTCGAGCTGCCGCCGTTGGTCAGCCACATCTTCTGGCCGGTGATGGTGTAGCCGCCGTCGGTGTCCCGGGTGGCCTTGGTGCGGATCGCGGCGACGTCGGAACCCAGTTCCGGCTCGGACATCGAGAAGGCGCCGCGGACCTCGCCGGTCGCCATCCGGGGCAGGTAGCGCTGTTTCTGTTCCTCGGTGCCGTGCTGGCGGATCATGTAGGCGACGATGAAGTGGGTGTTGATGACGCCCGAGATGCTCATCCAGCCCCGGGCGAGCTCCTCGACGCACAGCGCGTACGTCAGCAGTGACTCGCCGAGACCGCCGTACTCCTGCGGGATCATCAGGCCGAACAGACCCATGTCCTTCATCTGATCGACGATCGCCTGCGGGTAGGAGTCCGAGTGCTCCAGCTCCTGGGCCACCGGAATGATCTCCCGGTCGACGAATTGCCTTACGGTGGCGATGATTTCGCGCTGCACCTCGGTGAGACCGGCGGTCTGGGCCAACTTACTCATGCGCGGTCCCGCTTCGCTTCTCGCTGTCCGTCATGACTCGATCCGTTCAAATACGGCGGCCAACCCCTGGCCGCCTCCTATGCACATCGTTTCCAGCCCATAGCGGGCATCCCGCAGGTGCAGTTCGCGGGCGAGGGTCGCGAGCATCCGGCCGCCGGTCGCTCCGACGGGATGACCGAGCGAGATACCCGAGCCACGCACGTTCGTGCGTTCCCAGTCGCGATCGGTGAACTTCCATTCCCGGGTGCAGGCCAACGCCTGGGCGGCGAAGGCCTCGTTGAGTTCGATCAGATCGATATCGGCAAGAGCCAGACCGGCTTTGGCCAGCGCGACCTCGGTGGCCGGCACCGGCCCGATGCCCATGACATTCGGGGGTACCCCGGCCACGCCCCACGACACCAGCCGGACCAGCGGCTGCAGGCCCAGTTCTGCCGCACGCTCCGGGGTGGTCACGACGCACATCGATGCCGCGTCGTTTTGCCCACTGGAGTTTCCCGCCGTCACGGTGGCGTCCGGATCACTCTTGCCCAGAACGGGTTTGAGCTCACCGAGCGCCTCGACAGTGGTGTCGGCGCGTGGATGTTCGTCGGTGCCGATCACCTGGTCACCGGCGCGGGTGGCGACGGTCACCGGGACGATCTCGTCGGCCAGCACCCCACTGCGTTGCGCCGCAACAGCTTTCTGATGCGACCGCACCGCCAGCGCATCCTGCTCCACCCGGGAGATCGCGTACTGCCTACGCAGGTTCTCCGCGGTCTCGAGCATGCCACCGGGCACCGGATAATTCTTGCCGCCGGCGGTGGTCCGGCCGCGCGCCAGCCCGTCGTGCACCGTGATGCCGCCGCGCGCGCCACCCCAGCGCATATCGGTGGAGTGGAAGGCGACGTTGCTCATCGACTCCGCACCACCGGCGATCACGAGATCGTTTGCGCCACTGGCCACCTGCATGCAGGCCTGGATGACGGCCTGCAGTCCTGACCCGCAGCGCCGGTCGACCTGCATGCCCGGAACGGTGACCGGCAGCCCGGCGTCGAGCGCCACGACGCGGCCGATCGCCGGGGCTTCACTGGACGGGTAGCAGTGCCCGAGAATGACATCCTGTACCGCGTCGGCCGGAATCCCGGTGCGCTGCAACAAACCCCGCAGCGCCGCGACGCCGAGTTCGACCGCGGTCAGCGATTTGAACATGCCGCCGTAGCGGCCGATCGGGGTACGTACCGGCGCACAGATGACGGGACTGGTCGCGGTCATCTAGATGTGCCGTCCCCCGGTGATTTCCAGGACGCAGCCGGTCATGTACGACGACATGTCCGACGCCAGGAACGCGACCACCGACGCCACTTCACTGGGCTCGGCGGCCCGTCCCATCGGAATCTCCGCCAGCTTCTGATCCCAAATCCGTTGCGGCATGGCCTCGGTCATCGCGGAGCGGATCAGGCCCGGCTGCACGGCGTTGACCCGCACGCCGAGGTGGGCGACCTCCTTGGCGGCCGCCTTGGTCAGGCCGACGATGCCCGCCTTGGCCGCCGAGTAGTTGGTCTGGCCGACCAGGCCGACCTTGCCCGAGATCGACGAGATATTGATGATGGCACCTCTTTTCGCCTCCCGCATGAGGTTGGCCGCCAAGCGGGTGCCGTTCCAACAGCCTTTCAGGTGCACGTCGATGACCTGGTCGAACTGCTCCTCGGTCATCTTGCGCATGGTGGCGTCGCGCGTGATGCCGGCGTTGTTGACCATGATGTCGATGGTTCCCCGGCCGCCGAACTCGACCGCGGCGTCGATCAGTGCCTGCACGTCTGCGGCCGACGTCACGTCGCAGCGCACGGCCTTGGCCACATCGGAACCCCCGAGTTTGGCGACGGCGGCCTCGGTCGCGTCGAGATTCAGGTCGCCGATCACGACGCGGGCGCCTTCGGCGATGAACCGTTCCGCGATCGCGTATCCGATTCCCTGGGCACCGCCGGTGATCACCGCGATACGTCCGTCCAGCAGCGGCATGGTCGTGCACTCCTCCTGATCGACTGATCCGGTCCGGGCGGCAGCCCCGCCGGCCGGCTTCATACATAAAATATGATATTTCTTGCATCAAACCAGAAGCACCCTCGTGTTGCGCAAGGAGACCTCACATGGCCGAACCCACCGGTTCCCCCGCCGCAGAAGTCAGCGATCAGGATTTCCGCGACATCCTCGACGCGACCCGCCAGTTCGTCCGCACCGCGGTCCTGCCGCGCGAGCTCGAGATCATGAACGAGAACCGGGTGCCCGACGACATCCGCGATCAGGCGAAGAACATGGGCCTGTTCGGCTATGCCATCCCCCAGGAGTGGGGCGGTCTGGGACTGAACCTCGTCCAGGACGTCGAGATGGCGATGGAGTTGGGCTACACCACGCTTGCCGTGCGGTCGATGTTCGGCACCAACAACGGCATCGCCGGCCAGGTGCTGGTCGGGTTCGGCACCGATACCCAGAAGCAGCGCTGGCTGGAACCGATCGCCAGCGGCGACTGCGTCGCGTCCTTCGCGTTGACCGAGTCCGGCGCCGGCTCCAACCCCGCCGGCCTGCGCACCAAGGCCGTGGCCGACGGGGACGACTGGATCATCACCGGCCACAAGCGATTCATCACCAACGCGCCCACCGCGAACCTGTTCGTGGTGTTCGCCCGGACCCGGCCGGCCGACGCCGACGGACCCGGCATCGCCGTGTTCCTCGTCCCCGCCGACGCTCCCGGCGTCGTGGTCGGGCCGAAGGACGCGAAGATGGGCCAGGAAGGGGCCTGGACCTCCGACATCACGTTCGACGACGTGCGGGTCGGTCCCGATGCCCTCATCGGCGGCAACGAGGACATCGGCTACCGCGCCGCGCTGACGTCATTGGCCCGGGGCCGGGTGCACATCGCAGCCGTCTCGGTGGGCGCGGCGCAACGCGCCCTCGACGAGTCGGTGACGTACGCCGCGACCGCCACGCAGGGCGGCACCGCAATCGGCGAATTCCAGCTGGTACAGGCGATGCTGGCGGACATGCAGACCGGCGTCATGGCCGGCCGGGCCCTGGTCCGGGACGCCGCGCAGTTGTGGGTCAGCGGCGCGGACCGCCGCATCGCGCCGTCGGCCGCGAAGCTGTTCTGTACCGAGATGGTCGGCAAGGTCGCCGACCTGGCCGTGCAGGTGCACGGCGGCAGCGGGTACATGCGCGACGTGCCCGTCGAACGGATCTATCGCGACGTGCGCCTGCTCCGGTTGTACGAAGGCACCAGCGAGATTCAGCGGTTGATCATCGGCGGCGGCCTGGTGAAGGCGGCGCAGCGCTCGGCGTCGGGTCGCTGACGCCGCCAGCAATCATCCGATGATTCGCACGATCGATTCGACGACGGCGGCCGGCTTATCCGATCCCTCGATCTCGACGGTCACTGTCATCGTCGCTTGAACGGCACCGTCCAGCTCGTCGACTTTCGAAATGACGGCACCCGCGCGAACGTTTGCTCCGACCTTGACCGGTGTGATGAATCGCACCTTGTTATATCCGTAATTGACGGCCAATGCGACGTTGTCGACGCGATAGAGCTGGTGCATGAAATGCGGTAGCAGTGAAAGTGTCAGCAAACCGTGTGCAATTGTGCCGCCGAACGGGCCCGCGGCGGCGCGCTCAGGATCGACGTGAATCCACTGGTGGTCGTCGGTGGCGTCGGCGAACAGATTCACCCGATCCTGGGTGATCTCCATCCACTCCGTCGGCCCAAGCTGACTACCTGCTGCTGCGACGAACTCGGACAGATTGTCGAAGACCTTCACGCTTGCTCCTCTCGAGCGCGTCCGCTTTCCGGGCCGCACCGCTATTACTTCTAACGCGTCCGTCAGAGCAGCACAATGCACAGATTTTGGGCCGACGTCACCTACTTAGCCACTCAAAGTTCGCCATCCCTAGGCATCGTCTAGGCTAACCTGCGAAAATAGCGATATCCGGGATTGCCAAGGTCCTTCGCACCAGCACACTCGCTTTGACCAATTCTTCGGCACGCCGAAGGTCGGCAGACAACGTTTCACCACTAGCTGGCCGCGGGACCCCAACAACCCCGATACTGAATTAAGGAATGCAGTCCGCGCGAGATGCGTTTACCGCAACCGACTGCCAACTGACGTTGCAGTGACTGCTGAAAACGAATGGGGCAACGATGTCGGTGGAGTATGTCGAATACGAATCCCACCTCGATATTCGTTTTCCCGAAAACATCGCCTGGTCCGACACCGATACCGATTGCAGCGTGGTGCTGTCGCAACCCGACACCGACCCGGAACTCTGGCACCGCTACGTGGACGCGGCTGCGCAGAGTTATCGCCGGCACGGCGTCGAAGCGGTCGTCGACGCTGCCGCGATCCGCGATGGTGCTGACACCGCGTTGTTCTGGACGGTCCTCGACCGCCGGGGCAACATGGTCGGCGGCCTGCGCGCCAAAGCCCCACTCGGCTGTGCCGACGACTCGCATGCGGTGGTGGAGTGGGCCGGCCGGCCGGGGCTGGCCATGGTGCGCAAGATGATCAACGACCGCGTGCCATTCGGCGTCATGGAGATGAAAACCGCGTGGGTGTCCGACAGCCGCGCCAGCCAGCACGCCGTCACCAATCTCCTGGCCCGGACCGCCTATCACGCCACCAGCGTCATGGGCGTGCAGTTCGTGATGGCCACGGCAGCCCAGCACGTCCTGGAATTGTGGAAATCCGGGGGCGGCGTGGTGGCGCCGATTCCGGCCACGCCGTACCCCGACGAGCGGTACCGCACCAAGATGATGTGGTGGGATCGAAGGACCATGGTCAATCATTCCCAGCCGGAGCAGATTACGAAGGCGCTGCGTGAGATCGACGCGATATCAACCAGGCTGGTCGCCGGTTGATGGCAGCTCTGGACGCTAACCACATCTCGATCCTCGACCCCCAGAACTCCGCTGACGCGGCAGCACTCGAAGAGCTGCTGCGCGATCCGGCGGTCAACACCGTTGACACCTGGGCCGACCAGTTCGCGGCGCTGGCCGAACTCCGGCCGGCCCCGACGTCCGACCTTCTCGACGAACCCGCCCGCTGGGTCTACTACCCGTGGCGTGCGGCGGTGCTGAAGCTGCTGGGCCCGCGGTCGTATCGCCGCCTGCGCCTGGACCGCAACCGGCATCTGGCCACCAGTGCCGAACAGGACCGGCTGGGCCGCCTGCGCGTCGGCATCGTCGGACTCAGCTCGGGCCACCTCATCGCTCATTCGCTCGCCGTGGCGGGATTCTGTGGCGAGCTCCGGTTGACCGATTTCGACGAGCTGGGCGTGTCCAATCTCAATCGCATACCCGCAACGGTCTTCGACATCGGCCTCAACAAGGCGACCGCCGCCATGCGCCGGATCGCCGAGCTCGATCCCTACCTCCTGGTCCGGCATTCGACCGCCGGACTGAGTGCCGAGTCCCTCGCGCCGTTCCTCGACGGGCTCGACGTGCTGGTCGAGCAGTGTGACTCGCTCGAGATGAAACTGCACCTCCGCCACGGCGCCCGGGCCCGCGGCATCCCGGTACTGATGGCCACCAGCGACCGCGGCCTGATCGACGTCGAACGCTTCGACGTCGATCCCACCCGCCCGGTCTTCCACGGACTGCTCGGCGACATCGACCCCGACACCATGGCGGGCCTGCCGATCGCTGAAAAGCTGCCGTACCTGATGCAGGTCTTCGACCCGGCCAGGGTTTCGCCGCGGATGGGCGCGTCCCTGCTCGAGGTGGGCCGCACCCTGTCGGCCTGGCCGCAACTCGTCGGCGACGTAACCGTCGGAGCGGCAACCGTTTTGGAAGCCATCCGCCGCATCGGGCTGAACGAGCCCCTCGCGTCCGGTCGCACCCAGGTCGACATCGGCGGTCTGCTCGGTGAACTTGCCGAACCCACCCACGTCGCCGGACCCGCCGATGTCCCCCTGCCGGAGGCCGGTGCGGTCTCGACCGGGCTCGGCCAGGTCATCGACGCCGCCGTTGCCGCCGCGATTCGCGCGCCTTCGGGCGGCAACGCGCAGCCGTGGCGCATCGCGGCGACGGCCGACAGCCTCGTCATCGGCATCGATCCCGCACGCACTTCGGCCATGGACGTCGGTTTCCGGGGCAGTGCGGTCGCCGTCGGGGCCGCGGCCTTCAACGCGCGAGTTGCTGCCGCCGCCAACGGTTTTGCCACGGAGTTGAGCTATACCGAGCCCGACGGCGCATACCCGTTGCGGATCGCCCTCCGACTGCGGCCGGGCGGTGCCCCTGAGCTCGCGCGGTGGCACCCCGGGGTCTTCGAGCGCGAGACCAATCGGCACCGCGGAACGGGCGCACCGTTGACACCCGAGGTGGCCGAGACGTTGTCGCAGGTGGCAAAGGAATACGACGCACGCGTGCACGTCATGGTCGACCACGGTGAGATCGCACGCGCGGCAACGGTCTTCGCAGCTGCCGACCGGATCCGCTACCTCACCCCTACCCTGCATCGCGAGATGATCTCGGAGCTGCGCTGGCCCGGCGACGACGACATGGACTTCGGCATCGATGTCCACTCCCTCGCGCTCGATTCCGGCGATCTGGCCGTACTGCCGCTGCTGCGCCGGACCGACGTCGTTGCGGCACTCGACGAATGGGATGCCGGCGCCGTGCTCGGGGACGACACGAGTGATCGCCTGCGTGCCAGCAGTGCGGTCGTCACCGTACTGATCCAAGGCGCGGCGCTGAGCGACTTCGCCCGTGGCGGTGCCGCCGTGGTCGCCGTGTGGATGGCGGCGCAGGCCGCCGGACTGGCCGTGCAGCCGATGTCGCCGCCGTTTCTCTACGCCCACACCGGAACCGAGTTCGGCGAACTCTCCGGCAAGTACGCCGACCAACTCCACCGACTACAGGACACATTCAACGAGTTGACCAGCAAAGGGCAGGACGAGTCGGTGGTCCTCGTGCTCCGAATATCGGATGCGCCACCGGCTTCGGTACCGAGCCGTAGGAGCACCGCCTTTGAGGTCGGTGCAGGTTAAGCTGATCGTCTCATGTCCATCGACGAGTCTCCCCCTTCACTGGATCGCGTGGTCACAGAGGTAGCGACGCGGCTGATGGCGGCGGACTCCAGCAACTACACCCAGGTGTACACGGACGTGCTGGAGATCCTCGTCGACTACTTCGGGGTCGACGTCAGCTTCCTGCGGCGCAATGATCACGAGATCGGTGCCTCGATTCTCGTCGCGGAATGGCCACTGCGGCCGGAGATTCCGGACCCCGATCCCCTGCGCGTGGTGTACTTCGCCGACGCCGACCCGGTCTTCGCGGAATTGGAACATCGCAAGAAACCGCTCATCGTGCGCCCCGAGCCGGAGACCGACGACTATCAGCGGCGCATCGAGGCCGGCCGCAATGTCTCTCAGATATCCCTGGCAGCAACGCCTTTGGTGTCCGGCGAACGCACCACCGGGGCGCTCGGCTTCGTCAAGTACGGCAACCGCGAATGGGTCACCGAAGAGATCAACGCGCTGCAGGCCATCGCATCACTGTTGACCCAGGCCCAATCTCGGGTGCTCGCCGAGGAGCAGCTCCGGTACCTGGCCGAACACGATGACCTGACCGGCCTGAACAACCGGCGCGCCCTCATCGCCCACCTCGATGCCCGGTTGCAGCCGGGACAGCCCGGTCCGGTGACCGCCCTGTTCTTCGATCTCGACCGGCTCAAGGCCATCAATGACTACCTCGGGCACAGCGCCGGCGATTCGTTCATCCGCGTCTTCGCCCAGCGCCTCACCGAGGGAGTCGACAGCAAGACCGTGATCGCCCGGCTCGGCGGAGACGAGTTCGTGGTCGTCCCGGCAGACCCGATATCCGCCAACAAGGCCGAGGCACTCGCCTACCAGCTTCAGGACTCCTTGCGGCGCCGCGTGTGGATCGACGGTGAACGGCTCACGCGGGCAGTGAGTGTCGGCGTCGCTTCGGGCCTTCCGGGCTCCGACACCTCCTCCGACCTGTTGCGCCGCGCCGACCAGGCCGTCTTGAGCGCGAAGTCTGCCGGCGGGGACCGTGTTGCGGTGTTCACCACCGCGATGTCCCTGGAAACGGCCTACCGCAACGATATCGAGCTGCACCTGCAGGACGTCATCGAGAACGGCGCGCTGCTGCTCAACTATCTCCCGGAAATCGACATGCGCACCGGGAAGCTGCTCGCGACCGAAGCGCTCGTACGCTGGGACCACCCCACCCGCGGGCTGCTCCCACCTGCCGCATTCATCGGCATCGCCGAATCGATCAACCTGGCAGGCGAATTGGGCCGGTGGGTGCTGCGGACGGCATGCCGCGAATTCGCCCGCTGGCGCGAGGACTTCCAAGCCTCGAAACCCGGCAGCGACGATCGCGACGATTTCGAGTTGCGCGTCAACGTCTCCCCGGTTCAGCTGGTCACCGACGGCTTCGCCGAGTCGGTGGCCGAGATCCTCGACGAATTCGGTCTCGACCGCGGGTCGGTGTGCCTGGAGATCACCGAGAACGTCGTCGTGCAGGACAGCGAATCCTCCCGCGCCACATTGGCCGACCTCCGCAGAACCGGCGTTCGGTTGGCGATCGACGACTTCGGCACCGGATACAGCGTGCTGTCCCACCTCAAGTCGCTGCCTGTCGACATCCTCAAGATCGATCGCAGCTTCGTGACCGACCTCGGGTCCAACCCCGGCGACCTGGCGATCGTCCGGGCGATCATCGCGCTGGCCGACTCGTTCGGTCTGCAGATCGTCGCCGAGGGCGTCGAAACCAAGGCTGCCGCAACCACATTGCTGCGCCACGGCTGCCACCGGGCGCAGGGGTTCCTGCTGTCGCGGCCGCTGCCGAGCGACCAGATGGCGACGCTGTACCGCAAGGGACGGGTGCCGGTCCGGTTCACCAGCGACATGTGACCCCGAACAGCGCTAGCGCGCAACCAGTTCCACGCGGGCGAACCTGCTGGCGGGCTGGCCCACGATACAGACTTCGAGGTCGCCGGCCGGCAGGGCGTCAGCCTCCGCCGGTCCGCCCCCGCCGGTGAAATCGGGCGAGATCACGACACCGTGACGCGCACGCACGAAGTACGGTCCGTCGGGCGTGTTCAGTTCCGCTCCGATGATCCGGCGGTCTTCGAAGAGCAGCGCCCGCAGCGTGCTGTCCGCGCTCACCGCGATGTCGCGTTCGGCAGCGGCCACCGCCAGCCAGTCGAACAGTTCGTCCGGTCCGTCACCGGCGCGCCATTCGATGGCGCCGAGCGAAGCCAGCCGAAGCGTCTTGCCCACCGAGTCGCGCAGGGTCTCCGCGGACCAGCCGCGAACCGTGCTGTAGAGCGCGCCGGTGACGGAATCCAGACACGCCCCGGCCCAGTCGAGCAGGCCCGCGCCGAAGAACGTCTCGATGGTGCGTGCGTGTGTTTCGGACTCCGTCAGCTCGCGTACGGCACGGGCCGGCACCGGCCGGCCGTTCGCCGGCGGTGCGCTCGCGTCGACGTCGACCTCGGCGGTCACCGCGGCGAAGTAGACGGCGGTGGCGTCGAGCTGCTCCTCGGTTTCGGGCTCGGCCGATTCGGCCTCACCGGGTCGAGCGGCGTCCGGCTCGGGCGCGTCGTCGGGAACCCCGCGCGGTACACCGAACTCGTCGATGCGAGCATCGAGGACGGCGCCCAGAGTGACGCAGTGCACATCGTCACCGCGCAGCCAGCGCCCGTCATCGGCGGGCAGCGCTCCGGCAACCATCACATCTGCGGCGGCGTCGACCGCGGCAATGGCTGTCGCCAGGCCACCGATACCGGCGCCGACGCACAGCACGTCAACTTCTGCGTCCCAATCCAACCTGAATTCCCTGAGTTGAGCGTTAGCGAACTGCAACAATCCGACAGTCAGGGATCGCTTTCGCCGTTCGGCTACTTTACATACTCACGGAATGAACGACACCAACAACGGCCTACGTTATGGCACCCTTAGGATGATCCGGGGGGCTAGCCACTGAACGCGCGCTGACGGAAGGTGATCGACGAATGGGGCGCCAGCCGCGATCCGAAGTGACCCGACGCAAGATCATTGACTCTGCTGTCGATTTGATCAACGAGATCGGTTATCCCGCCGCCGGATTGGCTGACATCATCGAACGCGCCGAGCTGACGAAGGGCGCGCTGTACTACCACTTCGATTCCAAAGAAGCCCTGGCCACTGTCATCATCGAAGAGGCAATGGTCTTGCTGCACAACGTGTTCCAGTCTGCCCGGGACTCGGAGCACAGCGCGATGAAGTCACTGATCGTCGGCACCTTCACCACCAGCGATCTGCTGGCGACCAACCGGACCGCCCAGGCCGGAACGAAACTGTTGCGCACGTTCGCGGGGTTCAACCCGACAGCGCGACACAGCTACGTGAACTTCGTCGACCAGTTCACCTCGGACATCAAACGCGCCGAAACGGACGGCGATCTGCGCCCCGGCGCGGATCCTGCCGATGTCGCCAACACACTGGTGGCCTGGATCCTCGGCGCGGAGCTGATGTCCAGCGCCGCGTCTGACGGCGACGACCTCCGCGACCGGTTCACCAGGCAATGGCGCGTTCTGATGCCGGCGATCGTGACCCCGGAATCGCTCGACCGCCACCTCGACTTCATGGTGGCCGCGTCCACGCGACAGCCGAACATCGTGGAGCACACCGCCACCCCCTGACTCCACATCGCTAACTAAGTTCACTTCTTTGTTGCTAGGCTGCCATCAGCCCAAGCGACAGAGGAGTCTGCATGGACCTCAATTGGTCGGCCAGCGATCTGGCATTCCGCGATGAAGTACGCACATTTCTGCAGGAAAATCTGACACCGGACATCCGAGAAGCCGGTCGTCTGATGACGAGCGTCTATAGCGATCACGACGCGAGCCTCGCCTGGCAGCGCATCCTGCACGAGCGCGGTTGGGCCGCACCGGCCTGGCCCGTCGAATACGGCGGCTGCGATTGGAGCCTGACCCAGCACTACATCTTCAGCCGGGAGTCGACCCTGGCCGGGGCGCCGGCACTGTCCCCGATGGGTATCCGGATGGTCGCTCACGCGATCGTCCGGTTCGGCACCACGGAACAGAAGGACTATTTTCTGCCCCGCATCCTGACCGGTGAGGTCTTCTTCTGCCAGGGCTACTCCGAACCCGAAGCCGGATCCGACCTGGCCGCCCTGACCATGGCGGCCGTCTCCGACGGCGATGACCTGGTGTGTACCGGCAGCAAGATCTGGACCACCCACGCCACCGAGGCCAACTGGATGTTCGCGCTGGTGCGCACCACCCGCACGGCCAAGAAGCAGCAGGGCATCACCTTCGTGCTGATCGACATGAGCACGCCGGGCATCGAGATCCGGCCACTGGTGATGACGTCCGGCGAAGAGGTCCAGAACCAGGTGTTCTTCGACGAGGTCCGGGTGCCCAAGAGCAACGTCATCGGGCAGATCGACGACGGCTGGACCGTCGCGAAGTACCTGCTCGAGTTCGAGCGCGGCGGCGGCGCCGCCGCCCCGGGGCTGCAGGTGCTGGCCGACGACATCGCCACGGCAGCGGCGCAAGCGCCGGGCCCCGAAGGCGGCCGCCTGCTCGACGATGCCGCGTTCTCGCGCAAGCTCGCCGACGCCCGGATCCGTACCGAAGTGCTCGAGATACTCGAATACCGCGTGCTGGCCGCGCTGGCCGGCGGCGGCCATCCGGGCGCAGCGTCGTCGATGTTGAAGGTGCTCGGCACGGAGCTGAGCCAGACCCTGACCGAACTGGCCATGGAGGCCGCCGGACCCCGCGGCCGGGCATACCAGCCACACGCCACCCGTCCCGGCGGCCCGGTGGCCGAATTCACCCCTCCCGCAGACGGTTACGTCAGCGGCGAGGCATGGCAGGCGGTCGCGCCACTGCGGTACTTCAACGACCGTGCCGGGTCGATCTACGCCGGCAGCAACGAAATTCAGCGCAACATCCTCGCCAAAGCAGAATTGGGGCTGTAAATGGACTTCACCTTCTCCGCGGAACAGGAACTTCTCGCCGGCGGCCTGTCCAAGTTCCTGTCCGGCCGGTACGACCTCGAAACCAGCCGGGCCGCAGCGAAATCCGGCCCCGGCTGGCAGCCCGACATCTGGCAGTCGTTCGCCGAGGAACTCGGCATTCTCGGTGCGGCCCTGCCGGAGGACGTCGGCGGTATCGGCGGCGGACCCGTCGAGGTCATGCTGATCGCCGAAGCGCTGGGTCACGCCCTGGTCATCGAACCGTACGTGGACACCGCGGTGGTCGCCGCCGGTCTGTTGCTGCGATCCGGTAGCCCGGTTGCCGGCCCCATCTTGGCGGAAATCGCCTCCGGCACAGCCGTTGTCGCGCTCGCCGCGGCCGAGGCCCACAGCGGCGACCGGTGGCAGGACGTCCAGACCACCGCCTCCCGCGAGGGCGACGCCTGGGTACTCAGCGGCGACAAGATCATGGTGGTGAATGCGCCGTTGGCCACCCACCTGCTCGTCACCGCGCGGACCGACAACGGCGTCTCGCTGTTCCTGGTCGACATCTCCGAGCCCCGCGAGGGGCTGGTGATGCACAGCTACCGCACCGTCGACGACCGTCGGGCCGCCGACCTGGAGCTGCGCGAAGTCCGGCTGCCGGGCGACGCGCTCCTGGGCGCTGAAGGCGAGGCCTGGCCGTCGATCGCCCAGGCCCGCGACGAGGGCGCCGCCGCCGTGTGCGCCGAAGCCGTCGGCAACATGCGGAAGGTGTTGGCCGACACCGTCGAATACGCCAAGCAGCGCCAGCAGTTCGGCCAGCCGATCGGCAGCTTCCAGGCCCTGCAGCATCGCATGGTGGACATGCACATGGAGCTCGAACAGTCCGTGTCGGCGGTCTACCTGGCCGTGCTCAACCTGGAAGCCGACGCGCACACCCGGGCACGCGCGGTTTCCGCGGCCAAGGCCACCGTCGGCCGCGCCGCGCGGTTCATCGGCCAGAACGCCGTACAGTTGCACGGCGGCATGGGCATGACCGAGGAACTCGCCATCGGCCATTACTTCAAGCGGCTCACCGCCGTTCAGTACGAGTACGGCTCCACCGACCACCACGTGACCCGTTATGCAGAACTGACCCGCCGCTGAGTTCGGCGCGCGCCCTCACCTGATCCGGCCGGGCCGGATCAGGTGAGGGTCATCTGCTTCTGCGCGTACAACTTTGCCCACTCCGCCCGCGGCCGGATCGACGTGTCGACGTCGGCGGCCTTGGCGCGCAGGGCACCTGCCGTCGCCTGTGCCTTCGGGGTCAACTTGAACGGATCCCAGCCGAAGAACCGGCAGGAGTTCTCCCAGGTGATCTTGTTGATGTCGGAGTCCGAGGCGCCGGCCGCGTTGAGTTCGGCCAGGACCTGCTCGGGCGCGTCGGGCCAGAAGCAGTCCGAGTGCGGGTAGTCGCACTCCCAGGCGATGATGTCGATGCCGATTTCGTGGCGCAACTTCAGCGACGTCTTGTCGGTGACGTAGCAGGCCAGCGAATGCTCACGGAAGACGTCACTGGGCAGCTTGTCCCCGAAGTCGCGGCGCAGCCACTTCTGATTGGTGTAATGCCGGTCGCTGCGATCCAGATAGAACGGAATCCAGCCGATACCGCCTTCGGAGAACGCGAATTTCAGGTCCGGATAGTTGCGCATCGCCGGGCCCCACAACAAGTCCTGGGCGCACATCGCCGACACCTGCGTGGCCAGGATGATCAGGTTGTCGATCGGGGCGTCCTTGGCCATCGAGATCGCGCCGAAGCCGGTGCCGATGTGCAGACACATCACGACGTTCTCTTCGGAGAGGGTCCGGAACACCGGGCCCCAGTAGTTCTCGTCGAAGTAGCTGGGCAGGCCTTCCAGGTGCGGCAACTCGGGCATGGTCACGGCCCGGCAGCCCTTCGCGGCCACCCGGCGGATCTCACGGCACATCGCCTCGGGGTTCCACGTCGGCAGAATCGCGATCGGGATGAACCGGTCCGGGTACGCGCCGGCCCATTCGTCGATGTGCCAGTCGTTGTAGGCCGAGACCATCACCAGGGTGGCCTCTTCGCGGTGCATGTTCAGGTGCCGGGCGGAGAAACCCGTGAAGGTCGGGAAGCACATCGAGGCCAGGATGCCGTTGCGGTTCATGTCCCGCACCCGCTCATGCACGTCGTAGACACCGGGACGCATTTCGGCGAAGCCGGCGGGATCGCGTCCCCACTCCTCGGCCGGCCAGGAGACCACGGCGTTGAGCCCGCTCACGCCTTGGGGGCGGCCCTGATACATCCACTGGTCGACGCCGTTGGCGTCGGTGACGACGATCGGCGCCTCGGGCTTGTACTTGTCCGGAACGTGGTTGACGAACATGTCGGGCGGCTCCACGACGTGGTCATCGATGCTCACCAGGATCAGGTCGTCGGTATTCACGGGACTCCAATTGCTCCTCACGTGCGCGGCATCCTCACGTCCGCGACTGCACACTCAGTAGTACCGTCTAGAGGCGTGACCGTCTCTGCACTTTCGGACAGAGGTTTATCCCAAACGGCCAAGATGCCCGAGCGGCCGATGATCGAGCTGCGTCGCGGCGGCGGCGCCCTCGGCGGCAGCTATCTCTACGAGGGCGACGCGCTGATCACCGGCTGGCACTCACATGAGGTGCACCAGATCGAATACGCACTGCACGGCCTGGTCGAGGTGGAAACCGATGTCGCCCACTATCTGCTGCCGCCACAACAGGCCGCCTGGATTCCGGCGGGTCTACCCCATCAGGCAGTGATGAATCCGGACGTCAAGACCGTTGCCGTGATGTTCGATCCCAGGCTCATCTCGGACCGGTCGGATCGGGCCCGCATCATCGCCGTTTCCCCGCTGATCCGGGAGATGATGATCTACGCGTTGCGGTGGCCCATCGACCGGCCGCGGGGTGACGCCGTCTCGGACGGGTTCTTTCGCACCCTGGCACATCTCGTGGCCGAAGCGCTGGACCACGAAGCGCCGCTGAGCCTGCCCACGTCCGAGCACCCGATCGTTGCCGCGGCAATGGCCCACACCAAAGCGCATCTGGCTTCGGCGACGGCCGAACAGGTGAGTCGCGCAGTCTCGGTATCTGAGCGGACGCTGCGGCGGCTGTTCCAGGAGAACATCGGATTGTCTTGGCGGACTTATCTTCTCAATGCCCGGATGCTCCGGGCGATGGCGTTGCTCACCGAGCCGGGACAATCGGTGCAAGCCACCGCCACCGCGGTCGGTTTCGAGAGCCTCAGCGCGTTCACCCGCTGCTTCACCCAGTTCAGCGGGCAATCACCGTCGGCGTACCGCCGCCAGACTGCCGAGACGGCGCGCTCGCCGCACGAGCCCCGGTAAAGGCCGCGATCACGACCGGTCGCCGTCATCCATCTCCCAGGTGCGATCACATCGCTCCTCGGTCTCGGCGATCAACTGCGCGTTCGGCTCGTCGACCGCACGAACCCAATGCTCGGCGGCGATCAGACTCCGCCCACCGGCAATGTGACGCGCGAGCAGACGCCGGCGCCGCACGTCGTCAGCGCCCCTGAGGTAGTAGAGCCGATCGATCAGCTCCCGCGCACCGGAGAAACCGTGGGACGGCAACGCCAGGTAGTTACCCTCGGTGACCACGAGCCGGGCCGCCGCCGGCACGACCAAACCAGCTGCGACAGACTCCTCGAGCGCCCGATCGAACTGCGGCACATAGACATCAGCAGTCTGATAAGCGTCCCGCACCCGGGCCAGGGACACCACGAAGCCGGCGGCATCGAAGGTGTCGGGGGCACCCTTGCGTCCTTTGCGGCCCAGCCGCACCAGCTGCCGGTTGGCGAGATGAAACCCATCCATGGGCACCAGGGCGGCGAAATCGCGCTGAGTGGAAGTGAATTCATCGACGAGGCGCTCGGCTGCCGTCGACTTGCCGACACCCGGCGGTCCGGTCAGACCGACGATCACCCGGCCCGACCGCTCCTCGAGCAGTCGGGCGACATCGTCGGTCAACCGGGCCATGGCGCGGACACTAGCCGCTCAGCGCGTCCAAGTCGAAGACGTGACGCACCCGACGTCGAGGGTGTCACCGCCGCTGCGGCTCGGGCGCACACGCCATCAACGTCACCAAAGCCGCACCCAGGATGAGGATTCGACGAATCACGAATAGCCGCCATCGGAAGCGCCGGCGTTGGTCTCGAACGGATTTCGACGGCCGGTGAGCCTTTCGGCGCCCAGGCTGATCGCGTACTGCTTGACGAATTCGACACGTCCCAACGCGGCCCACTGTGCCGAGTGTCGCTCTTCGTGATGCAGGACACGATCGATGTCCACGTCCTGTTGGCGTGCACCGCGGGGCCCGTCGTACCACATCTGCCCCGACCCGATGATCTTGCGGAGTTGGTCGCCCGCATCGGTCGGGTGGGCGATGTTGATCAGGAACACGTCACCGTAGGTCGACCCGGCCTGCTGGCTCAGCTGGTTCTGGATGAACCCGCCGCCCAGTCCCATCAGCATGCCGTTGGGCGTGGTGGCGAACCGTCCGCCGCTGCCCGCCAGTCGCGGAACCTGTTCGTAACTCCAGGAATTCGAAGCCTGCCGGTCGACGATGCGCTGCACCTCGTTCGCGGTGTAGGGCGTCTCGGCGAAGTCGGTGTTCGGGTTTCCCTTCGTGTAGCCGGTGCCCGCATTCAGGATGTACGTCATCAGCGCGGCCCGGCGGGCGTCGCCGGCACTGGTCCCCGCAGACAAAAGGAAGTAGGTGTTGTCGTCGCTGGGATCGCTGCTGGTCCGGTTGTTGTCGACGACGCGCTCCATGCCCGTGAGGATGTCGAAACTCGCCGGCGTGATGTGCTGCTGCCCCGCGATGTCGACGATGACCTGGGGTGGCACACCCTTTTTCGCCGCATTCTGCAGCCACTCCCGGTGATACCCCTCGCTCGTTCCGCTCAGCAGACCCGCGTCGCGCAGCGCGTCCTCGTACTTGTTGACGGGGTCGTATCCCGGCTCCCCGGGATCGTCGCCGATTCGGGTGTCTTTCGCCTCCGGCACATCGAACGCAATACGTTCGGCGGCCGCGCGATCGCCGTGCTCGTAAAGGAACGCGGCCGATTCGAGCTTCCCCGCGAACACGGACATGCCCTGTCCGAGCACCTGCGCACGGCGGACAAACGCATCACCCACCTCCCGGCACGCCTGGCCGCTGTCGAGTGCGGCCACCGGATCCGCGGCGGCCGAGAGCGCGGGGCCACCATCGTCGTCGCACAGGCCGTCGGCCAGACCCGCCAACCGGGCCGCGGTGTCGCGCAACGCGGCCACGACGACGGTCAGCGGCGCGGTCATGCCAGTTCCCAACCGACCTTGCGGATCTGATAGCCGGTGTCCCGGTCGGCCGCCTCGAATTTCGCGAGCAGTAGTTTGATCGCGTTCTCGACCTCGATCCGCTTGGCTGCGATCTGCAGCGCCTGGACCGGCGAAACCCGCGCATACCAGCGGAGCCAGAAACCGGGTGTGACGCCACCGTCGTCGGCGACGTCCCACTGTGCCTCAGCGGCGTCGACTGCCTTCTTCAGGCCCGCGCGGAGCTCCGCGAGCAGCGCACCACCAGTCGCCAACGGCCCCGCCACCGCATCGAGGTGGTTCCGATATGCGGTCTGCTCGTCGAGTGATTCGCGGCCCTGCTTCTGCGCGGCATCGGCGGCAGTGCCGGTCCAGCCCTCGGCAAGGTGGGCGAATTGCGTTCGTGCCCGGTCGATCTGAGCGTCGACACGCTGGGCCGCGGCGCGCGCATCGAGGGATGCCGTCAGCAAGGATTCCGGATCGGAATTGAGCACCTGCGACACCGTGTACGGCATGGACCATCCCCCGTTCCAATCGGTCCTTTCATTGTCCCCCACAGGCCGCAGGCCACCGGTCACGAAAATCGAATCCCTCGCTGCAAGGGTGTCACCGAGTGGGAACCCGCCTTCCGCGGACCGCGCGGGCCGACTAAGACCGAATGATGACCTCCCATATCGCTCCTCCGCCGGACACCATGCGGGCGATGGTGCTCACCGAGTTCGGCGGCCCCGATGTCCTGCATGCCGCCGAGCTGCCCACCCCGGTGCCCCGAGCCGACGAGGTGCTGGTGGAGATCGCCTGCTCCAGCGTCAACCCGGCGGATTGGAAAACCCGCGAGGGCAAGCTCTCCGCGTACATCGACTACCACTTCCCGTTCGTGCTGGGCTTCGACCTGGCCGGCGTCATCGCTGCCGTCGGGCCGGGCGTGACGCGCTGGCAGGTGGGTGATCAGGTTTTCGGGATGTCCAACCAGCGCAGCGGTGAAGACGGCACGTACGCCGAGTACTGCCTCGCCTCTTCCGAACTGCTCGCGCCGTTGCCCGATGGCTGGGGCTACGTCGACGCCGCCGGTCTGCCAGTGGCGGGTAGCACCGCCTACGGCGGCATGGTCGACGCCGGCGAGCTGCAGAACGGCCAGACCGTGTTGATCAACGGCGGTGCCGGCGGTGTCGGCAGCATCGCGATCCAGATCGCTCACGCGCTGGGTGCACGGGTCGCGGTGACCTGCAGCCCGAAGAACTTCGATTACGTCTCCGCACTCGGCGCCGACCTGGCCATCGACTACCGGGGCGGCGACGTCGTGACGCAGCTGCGTGCCTGGGCTCCGTCGGGTGTCGATCAGGTGCTCGACGCCGTGGGTCTGGACACGCTGCTGCCGCACGCCGAGGAACTGGTGGCACCCGGCGGCCGCTACGTCGAGATCGAGACGCTCATCTCGCGTGCCGACGAGGAGCGGGTGGCCCGCGCTGCCGAGCGCGGGGTGCGGATCGTCTCCAACATGATCGCGATCCAGCGCCAGCCGCAGCACCTGATGGAGTTGGCTGCACTCTGCGCCAAGGGCGCGATCCGGCCGCCCGAGACCGAGGTGCTGCCGCTGTCCAGGGTGGCTGACGCGCACCGCCTCGTCGAGGCCGGTCACGTTCGCGGGAAGGTCATCCTCGCCGTGCACACCGACTGAGCTCTCGGGCCAAAGCCCTTGGGACGGAGATGTATCCGACCGCGGGGCTGGTAGCGTGATGCGGACGTTCAGGCCGAGGTACGGGAGGCGTTGTGGGGCAAGGTGAAATGCTCCATCACCTGGTGTCCGACGCCGCTGCCGCCGCACCCGATCGTCCTGCCATCATCGCCGAAGACGGCACCGTCACGACGTTCGCGCAATTCGACCGGTCGATCGCGGCAGTCGCCGGCTGGATCGCATCCCGAACCACCCGCGGCGACCGCGTCGCAGTGATCGCCGACAACGGCCCGGACTACGCCACGCTCTACTACGCGGTGCCGCGCGCCGGATGCATCCTCGTCCTGATCAACCAGCGGCTCAGCGCCGACGAGCATGTCGCGCAACTCGCGACCGCGGCTCCCACCCTGGTCCTCGGTGACGGCCGCTATCTGGAGTCTCTGGGCCGCCCCGATGCGATCTCGTTCGACAACGAACAATGGGCTGCGGCAACGCAATCGACGCAACGTTCCGTGCCCGACGAACCCGACCCGGACGACCCGGTCTGGCTGCTCTTCACCAGTGGGTCGACGGGAACACCGAAAGGTGTTGTCCACACGCATCGTTCGATCACCGCAGCGGTCCGGGGCAGCATCGCCGGCAGGTCGGTCCGTCCCGGCGGCGTCTATCTGCTGCCGTTTCCCATGTGCCACATCGCCGGGTACAACATGCTGGTGCACCACGGCGCACAGTCGACGGTGCTGCCGGTGGCGGCATTCCGGCCCGACGCTTTCGCGGCCACGGTGAACCGGTACCGGGTGACCTCGTGTTCGTTGGCCCCGACCATGCTGCACAGCCTGTTGGCCCATCTCGACCAGACCGGCATCGAGCTGCCGTCATTGCGGGACATCGCCTATGGTTCGTCCGCCATCCCGGCCGACCTGCTGCGGCGTGCCCTCGACCGTCTCGACGTGGGATTCCACCAGGGCTATGGCATGACCGAAACCGGTGGCAACGTCACGTTTCTCGGCCCCGAGGACCACCGCGCGGGCGCCGCCGGTGATACCGCCGTGCTCACCACCGCCGGCCGTCCCCATGCCGACGTACAGATCCGGATCGCGGCGAACGGCGAGATCCTGGTTCGCGGAGACCAAGTGGCGGTCCGGTACTGGCCCGACACACCCACGACCGCCGATGGCTGGTTACCCACCGGCGACGTCGGATACCTCGACGACGAGGGCCGGCTCGTGGTGTCCGACCGGCTGAAGGACATCATCATCACTGGCGGCGAGAACGTGTCCTCGCGGGAAGTCGAGGACGTGCTGTCATCGCACCCCGACGTGGATCAGGTTGCGGTCGTGGGGGTCCCGGATCCGTATTGGGGCGAGGCGATCTGCGCAGTCGTCGTGCCCACCGCCGGCACTCGACCTGACGCGGACGCCCTGACCGCGCACGTGCGGGAACGCATCGCGGCCTTCAAACGCCCCCGGCACGTCGTGTTCGTCGACGCGCTACCCCTGACGACAAACGGCAAGATCGCGAAACAGGTACTGCGCGAACAACTCCGGGCGCAGTTCGCCGGTTAGCGCAGGCCGGCTCACTGCGTTGCCGTCGCCAGGCCGGCCCGCTCGACACTCATCAGGCTCTCGGTCTCGTGTTCCCGCCGGTACGCCGCACCACCGCCATTCAGGCCGAAAAGCCGCTTGCTCCACAACAACCACAGCACGGCGATGATGTTCACCAGCAACATCGCCACCCGCAGCGTGGTGACCTTCTCGGTCAGTTCGTAAATCTCCAGCGGCAGGAAGATACCGGTGGCCACCACCGCGAAATACTCTCCCCAGCGCCACATTCCCCACAGCCCAACGGCCTCCACCAGCTCGATCAACGCATACACCGCGATGCCGATCCCGATCCACAACAGGGTTGTGCCCGACATGGTGAACGCGTCGTTGATATGCCGAATGATCTTGGAGCCGTCGATGTTCCAGCCGATCTGGTCGGCCAGCGGCCGCAGCAGAGGCAGGTCCTTCTCGAACATGTCCCGCAGATGCACTCGTGCCGCCCGCACCCGGAAGACGCCATAGGACATCAAGGCCAGCAACAGAAATCGGAAGACACGCTCGACGGCCAGCACCCGCATCAGCACTCGGTCACGCAGCAGTCGGCCGCGCGGGACTTCGGGTGCCGATTCCGCCGGCCCCTTCCCTCGGGGCGGGCCGACGACGAATGTCTCGCACCGCAGGCAGCGCCATGCCTCACCGACCGGGGTCTGCACGTGCAGGCGGGCGGCCAGGTCCGGTTCATCCGGTGCGAATGTTGCATGGCCGCGCAGGCCACAGGACCGGAGGGCGAAATCCACCATGTCAGTACCGTAGTGGCACCATCCGGCAGTCGGCCCGAATTCGACCGGTGCGCCCGAAATCCCGCGCCTACCAGCGGGAACTCCGTGCTCATAGCCTATCCATAGGCTAACCACAGATCGTCGCTAAACCGGTTGGCAACAATGTCGCGATGCGATATGCGCCAGACGCCTACGCCGCGACCGGGCGGCCACACACCGCCGGACACGCAGCTCCGGCGCCGATGACCCGCCACGATGGCAGCCCGATCGAGGTCCTCGTGGTCGACGACGAACCGGCGCTCGGCGACCTGGTGTCCATGGTGCTGAGGTATGAAGGGTGGCAGGTCACCGCCGCTCAGGATGGTGCGACGGCCATCAAGAAGGCCGCTGCCGAGAAGCCCGACATCGTGGTGCTGGACATCATGCTGCCCGACATGAGCGGGCTCGACGTGCTCCACGAATTGCACCGCATCCGCCCCGAACTGCCCGTGCTGCTGCTCACCGCAAAGGACACCGTCGAGGACCGGATCGCCGGATTGTCCGCCGGCGGAGACGATTACGTCACCAAGCCGTTCAATGTCGAGGAAATGGTGCTCCGGATGCGGGCGCTGATCCGCCGCTCCGGCATCGGCGTCGTCGCCGACACCGCGCAGCTGGTCGTGGGTGATCTGGTGCTGGACGAAGACAGCCGTGAGGTCACCCGGGCCGGTACCGAAATCAATTTGACGGCAACCGAATTCGAAGTTCTCCGTCTCATGATGAACAATCCGCGGCGGGTACTGACCAAGGCCCAGATTCTGCACGCGGTGTGGGACTACGACTTCGAAGGCCGTTCGAACGTCGTCGAGCTGTACATCTCCTATCTCCGCAAGAAGATCGATGTCGACCGCGCGCCCATGATCCACACGGTCCGCGGTGTCGGCTATGTCCTCAAACCTCAGTGACGTCGTCGTGGCGGCGCCCCTCGCACCGCCGCGACGTGGCCGGAAACTCGCACCCCGCACCTGGATGCTGCGCACCCGCCTCATCGTCGTCGTGGCGGTCCTCGGTGCGGGTCTGTGCGCCGCGGTGGGCGCCGGCACGCTGATTGCGTTGCGCGACTTCCTCATCGGCCAGCTCGACAGCCAGGTGTTCGATGCCCAATCCCGGTCCATGGCGTTCTACGAGATCGGACCACCACCGTTCGTGCGATTCTCCGGCCCCGGACCGATGTTCCTCGATGGGCCCGGCCAATCAGCGGGCACCGTCGGCGCGGTTGTCGCGCAGCCCGGGCAGAGCCAGGGGGCGGTCATCCTGACCAGTGGCGACCGCCGGTCGGTCAGTTCTGCGGCACTGAAACAGCTGGAGCAGGTTCCCGAGGAACGTACCGTCAGTGTCGACCTCGACGGCCTGGGGCCCTACCGGCTCGTGGCGGAGTCATCGAATGACGGGGTCGTGGTGGCGGGTCTGCCGCTGTCCGGGGTGCAACAGACGCTGCGGTCCGTCACCTGGATGATCGGCGGGTTCTCCGCGCTGGCGCTGGCCGCGGCGATTGCCGCGGGCACCGTGATGATCCGCAGGGAACTCGTTCCGCTGTCACGGATGTCCGAAGCGGCGCAACACGTTGCCGGGCTGCCGCTGCACGAAGGCGAGGTGCGATTGCCGGCGCAGATCGAGCCGGTGTCCGCCGATACCGCGCATACCGAGGTGGGCCGGCTCGGCACCGCTCTCAACAGCATGGTCGACCGCGTCGCCGACGGGCTGGCCACCCGCCATGCCAGCGAGACCCGGGTACGCCAGTTCGTCGCCGACGCGAGCCACGAGTTGCGCACCCCGCTGGCCTCGATACAGGGGTACACCGAGGTGGCCCGCCGCCTGGTCACGGGAATACCCGGGGACGCGACCGATGCGTCACGCGACGATCTGGTCTATGCGCTGACCCGCGTCCATGCCGAGTCCCGCCGAATGAGTCAACTGGTCGAGGACATGCTGCTGCTGGCCCGGCTCGACGCCGGCCGGCCCTTGGCCCATGACGAAGTCGATCTGTCCCAGATGGTGATCGATGCGGTGAGCGATGCCCACATGGCCGGCCCCGAACATCGGTGGGCCCTGGACCTGCCGGATCACCCGGTGATCGCCGTCGGCGACCGGCCGCGGTTGCAACAGGTACTGACCAACCTGCTGTCGAACGCCCGCGTCCACACCCCCGCCGGCACCACGGTGGTCACTGCGCTCACCGATACCGCCGACGGTGCCATCTCGTTGACGGTGTCCGACAACGGGCCCGGCATCCCCGCCGATGTGCTGCCGGACATTTTCGAACGCTTCGCGCGAGGAGACGAATCCCGATCGCGTGCTGCCGGCAGCACCGGCCTCGGTTTGGCCATCGCGCAAGCCGTCGCCAAGGCACATCGCGGCACCATCGCAGTCGACAGCAGCCCGAATGGGTCTGCATTCACAGTGACGCTCCGGCACGCGACGCATAGTCATAGCCGCGCCCCAGAGTCAACCAACGGACTACCCAGCTAGGCCGCAGAAGATGCGAGCATGTTGCAGAATCCGACCTTGCACCCTGCGCGGCTGCCCCAGACCGCTCATTCGCGGTCCTCAGTGACCGACCCGAGGTGGGCGCGGCCCGCTGTCGTGGCGCTACTGGTGTCCACCGCCGCGTTCTGGAGTGTGACGCTGGGCCGGATGGGTTGGGCCAACGCGTTTTACGCCGCTGCGGTGCAGGCCGGCACCCAGAGCTGGAAGGCCTTCCTGTTCGGCTCATCGGACGCCGCCGATGCGATCACGGTGGACAAGCCACCCGCGTCGCTGTGGCCGATGGAGTTGAGCGCCAGGATCTTCGGCGTCAACACCTGGTCCATCCTGCTCCCGCAGGTCTTGATCGGCGTCGCGTCCGTCGCCCTGTTGTATCTGATCGTGCGACGGCGATTCGGCGCAGTGGCCGGCCTGATCGCCGGTGCCGCGCTCGCTTTGACGCCGGTGGCCACGTTGATGTTCCGCTACGACAATCCCGACGCGCTGCTGGTGCTGTTGATGATCGGCGCGGTCGGCGCGCTGTTGCGGGCGGTGGAGGACGGCCGCACCCGGTGGTTGGTCCTGTGCGGTGCGCTCATCGGATTCGGTTTTCTGACAAAGCAATTGCAGGTCATGCTGGTGGTTCCAGGACTGGCCCTGACCTATCTGGTCGCCGGTCCGCCGCGGCTGCGCGCCCGGTTGCTCCAACTGATCGCAGCTCTGCTGTCGATGGTGGTGGCGGGCGGCTGGTGGGTCGCCCTGGTCGAGCTCATCCCCGCGGCCGACCGGCCCTACATCGGCGGGTCGACCGACAACAGCTTCTTGAATCTGACGTTCGGCTACAACGGCATGTCCCGCCTCAGCGGCGGTAAAGGCGGGTTCCCGGAGCCGCCACCGGGACTTCCCACGCCCCCTGGTGGCTCGCACGGCGGATTCCCGTTCGGGTCGGAGCCGAGCATCCTCCGGCTGTTCACCGGCGAATCCGGGGCCCAGGTCTCCTGGCTGCTGCCTGCCGCGTTGATCTTCCTTGCCGTGGGAATCATCCTGTGCGGCAAGGCTGTCCGCACAGACGCCGGACGCGCTCAGTACCTGGTGTGGGGCAGTTGGCTGCTCGGCACCGGCGGTGTGTTCAGTTTCATGTCGGGGATGTACCACGACTACTACACGATGGCACTGTCCCCCGCGGTCGCCGCACTGGTCGGTATCGGGGCGACCGATCTCTGGCGCCGCCGATCAACCACCTGGATCTGGCTGGTGCTGGCCGCGACGACCGCGATCACCACGGGCTGGTCGTGGGTACTGCTGAACCGCACACCCGATTTCGTGCCCTGGCTGCGCTGGGCCGTACTGGCGGCCGGGATTGCCGCAACGGCGCTGTTGCTGCTGGACCGCCTGCACGGCGCCCGATTCGGATCGTGGGCTGCCGCCCTCGCCGTCGTCGCGGCGCTGGCCGGCCCGTTCTCGTACTGCGTGCAGACCGTGGCCACGTCACACAGTGGCGGCATCGTGACCGCGGGCCCGCAGGTGGCAGGCGGCCACTCCCCCGGGCCGCTCCCCGGATTCGACAAGGCGCCCAGCGCCCACCTGGCACAGCTCTTGCAGGCGAACGCCGCCGAGTACACGTGGGCGGCGGCCACGAACGGCTCCAACGAAGCAGCCAACTACCAGTTGGCTTCTGGCGAGCCTGTGATGGCGATCGGCGGATTCATCGGCAGTGACCCGTCGCCGACGCTGGCTCAGTTCCAGAAGTACGTCGCTGACGGGCAGATTCACTACTTCATCGTGTCTCGTGGACCGGGTGGACCCGGGATGCCTGACGGGCCCGGGCCGCAGGACAAGGACAAGTCACCGACCGAGGGCACCAAGATCGCCGACTGGGTGAAGCAGAATTTCACCGCTGCCGCCCTCGACGGGACGACGTACTACGACCTGACCGCGCCGCAGTACGACGTCAAGTAAGCCGCCGACGCAGAATTCGGTTGACGGACAACGCAACAGCGAATGACGCACCGGGCGGTTGACGATCAGGTTAGCCGCCCGGCTGCGTTCGGGTCCGCTCGGGCAAGGACCTGACAGCGATCTCGGCAGCAGGTTCGGTGACCTGCTGAATCACGATGGCAGCAACGGCCGCGCCCAATCCTGCTCCGACACTTACCAACCCGACGGCCGCCAGCACGATCCCAGCCCGACGACGCGTCGTGCGCTGCACGCCCATGAGACCATCTCCTCGTTGCAGAACATCCTGACAGCCGCAGACCATAGCTCAGCGACGTGCCGCGCGCCGAGCTCTCGAAAGTGTAGGCAGAGCACCGGAAATGGGCTGCGAACCGTGACTCACGGACAGACACCAATAATCGCCGCGTCCGGCTAATACTTTGGTGCGAAAGGCATTTCATCTCTCATCGACCGCCGCCGACGGCGACCGGGATCGAATCCGATTGACGACACGAGGCCCGTCGGACACCGCGAGCGCCGCCATATTCATATCGGCGCAATACGGAATCCATACGAATTCCCCAGCGTTGACCTTGAACCGGCTGGCGTTGTGGCCCGGCGGTCGGTAAGGATGGAACCGTGCCGTCCCTGCTCTGGTTCCGCCGAGACCTCCGGTTGAGCGATCTGCCCGCACTGTCGGCGGCGGTCGAGCAAGACCGTGAGGTGCTCGCCTGTTTCGTCCTCGACCCCCGTCTCGAGGCGTCTTCGAGCGCTCGCCGCCTGCAGTTCCTGGGAGATTCCCTCAGCCGGTTGCACGCTGATCTGGCCGGCCGACTGCTGGTCACCCGTGGTCGGCCGGAAGAACGAATCCCGTTGATCGCCAGGGAGATCAGCGCCTCCGCGGTTCATGTGTCCGCAGACTTCACCCCGTTCGGGCATCGGCGCGATGTGCGGGTCCAAGAGGCGCTGGGTGACGTACCGCTGGTGCCGACGGGTTCGCCGTATCTGGTCTCACCCGGCCGGGTCGTCAAGGACGACGGCACCCCTTATCGGGTGTTCACCCCGTTCTTCCGGCGGTGGCGCGATCACGGCTGGCGTGGGCCGGCGCGAACCGGGGTTCAGTCGGCACAGTGGGTGGATCCGGACGGTTTGACTGCAGCGGCGACCCAACCGGCCGATATCCCGAATCCCGGTGTGTCGCTCTACTTGCCCGGCGGCGAAGCGTCGGCGTTGCAGCAGTGGCGACGATTCGCCGACTCGGGACTCGCGGACTACGCCGAACAAAGAGACCGTCCCGAGGCCGACGGCACCAGCGGTCTGTCCGCGCACCTGAAGTTCGGCACCATCCACCCGCGCACCATGGTCGCCGATCTCGACCTCGGCGAGGGCGGTCATGCTGCGTATTTGCGGCAGTTGGCGTTTCGCGATTTCTACGCCGCGGTGCTGCACCACTGGCCGGACAGCGCGTGGCACAACTGGAACCGCGATTTCGACGCGATCGAGATGGACACCGACGCCGGGGCGATCCAATTGTTCGAGGCGTGGAAGCAGGGCCGGACGGGCTTCCCGTTCATCGATGCCGGCATGCGGCAATTGAGCGAGACCGGTTTCATGCACAATCGCCTGCGGATGGTCGCCGCGTCGTTTCTGGTCAAAGACCTGCACCTGCCGTGGCAATGGGGTGCCCGCTGGTTCCTGGAGCAGCTGATCGACGGTGACATCGCCAACAATCAGCACGGCTGGCAGTGGTCCGCCGGCAGCGGTACTGACGCCGCTCCGTACTTTCGGGTGTTCAACCCCACGGCGCAAGGGCAGAAGTTCGATCCATCGGGGGCGTACATCCGCCGGTGGGTGCCCGAGCTCGCGGATGTCGCGGACGCTCACCTCGCCTCGGGTCCACGTCCACCCGGTTACCCGTCACCGATCGTCGACCACGGCGACGAACGCGCCGAAGCACTTCGGCGATATCACGCCATCGGGAGTCGCGGCTGAACCGCCGCCAGCGAAACGTGCCGACCGCCCGGCTGCGCCCCGGTCCACATCAGCGGTAACCGGTGCACGTGCCGGGCGGTCGAGTCGCTACGCCGACTCAGCGTCCGATCAGAACGGCGGAGGCGGCAGGAGCGGACCACCCGGCGGCGGAACGTCCGGCCCCGGAGGCGGGACGCCGGGACCACCGGGCGGCGGCAAACCGGGTCCGGGCGGCAGGATGCCCGGACCGGGCGGCGGGGGCGGCTGCGCGCCGGCAATCGCGGCGCCGAATCCCGCGCCGGTACCCATCAGCGCGATCGCAAGCAATGCGACCCCTGCGCGTTGACGTGTCTTGTGCTGCATTGACATTCGCACATCTCCTCGTTGTGGAACTACTGACAGTCGCCGACACTAACGCAATTTGTAAGTGGGGTGAATTGTCAAATTTCGATAACATCGCACCCCGGAACGTTATTCGAAAAACGATTCGGTCAATTTCACCAGCAGCCGGAATGCGGCTAACTCCATTGTTGGACAACCACTTTCACGAGTTCGCACACGGCCCTACAATTCTGATTCACTCACCGAACGAGTGAATAGAACACATTGCACACTTTCCGATCACCCATCTCGGCGCCATATTCATATCGGCGCAATACGGAACTCATACGAATTCCCCAGGCTCGGGGGCGGACGTGAGTCGCAACAACCACGATCACGTCGCGCGCACCGCGGAAATCAGGTCGATACCGCGGCGTATGGCAGCATCGAATGAGCGTCCCTGGCATTTGCCCGGAGCGCTCGAGATTCGGCCGTACCCGGGGGAAGGATTTCCATGCGTGTCACCACCTTGCTGATCACGGGAGTTGCGACTGCTGCCACCGCGGCGATCGGCGGAGCGGCCACGGCGCCGGCGGTCCGATCGAGTTGGTATGCGCAGTTGCGCAAGCCGGCCTACCAACCGCCACGTCAGGTGTTTCCGGTGGTCTGGCCGGCGCTCTACGCCGACATCGCCGTGGTGTCGGCCGCCGCGATCGACGAATTGGGGGCGACCGGCCGCGACAGCGAGCGCCGTGCCTACCGAAACGGGCTCGCACTGAACCTCGCGCTCAACGCGGCGTGGTCCTGGCTGTTCTTCAACCGCCGTCGCTTCGGCACCGCGACCGCGGTCAGCGCCGCGCTGACGGTGAGCAGCGCCGATCTGACGCGGCGGGCCACCGACGCCATCGGTGGGCGCGCCGCGCCGTTGGCGCTGTATCCGTTGTGGTGCGCTTTCGCCACCGTGTTGTGCGGGCACATCCGGCAACTGAACCGCCGAGCCGAACAGTCATAGCGTCCGAAGGTCTGGCACAGCACGGGGCAATCGACTTACGCTGGCGACTATCGCTCGATGCATGCGGAGGCCAGGTTGCAGAATCCGGAAGCTTTTCTCGACCAGTTCGCCGATGACGCGGCCGGGCGGGTGTTCGCCGAGCCGTACCACACACCCGATGGATCGACTGTGATTCCCGTCGCCAAGGTCAGCCATTCCGGCAGCGGAACGACGGCAAAACCACTGGGCGTCTTCGTGATCCGCGACGACGGAACGACCTGGGTGCCGGCCGTCGATGCCGACCGGATCGCGTTGATCGGCGTGGTGACGGGCCTGGTGGCCGCGACGATCGGCTGCCTGACGCTGCTGCGGCGCCCGCCCTGGCCGGACCTGTCCGACCACGGACACCCGGCTTCGCGTCGGCACCGCTGAGTTCGTCCGCGCCGGGCGCGGATTTCATCTCACAGATTCAAATCGTCGGCTTGTCGACACTTGCGTAGTTTCGCGAGCCCGCCTCTGGGTATCTGGTGTTGCGGGGGTCGTGGAGTTGTTCTGCCGCGGGACAGCGCGGAAGAGCGATTCCTCTTTCATCACGAGCACACGCAAGGAGTTCAACCCATGACCTTGAAGAAGACCGCAGCGCGTGCAGTCGCAACCAGCATGCTTGGCCTGGCCGGACTCGGTATCGGGGCCGGTCTCGCGCAGGCGGATCCGCATACCCCGATGCCGCCGCCACCGCCGGTACCCGGCATGACCGGACCTGGCGTAAACGCCGGAACTCCGGGCAATCCGCTCCCGCCGGGACACGGCTACCTCCCGCCTCCTGGACACGGCGGACCGATGCCGCAGGACCGCATTCCGTTCACCGCGACACCGTCCTGGGTCCTGGCCCCGGTCGTGCCGCCGATGGGAACGCCACCGGCACCGCCGCTCCCGGACTGGGCCACCGGTATGCAGGTGGTCTGGAACCCTGACCTGGGCGCTTGGGGCGTCTGGGACATGCAGGGCAGTGCGTTCATTCGCATCTAGCCAGTAACAAGCGGCCGCCACCCTGTCGTAGTGACGGGGTGGCGGTCGCCTGCCAGGCCGCCGACCGCAGCACTGGTCAGCACAATCCCGGGAAACTGTACGGAAACTCCCAGCCGCATCCCAGGCAGAAATGCTAACTCGGACGTCAATTCTTTCTACCGTTACCGCGGACGGTCAACAGCGGGCGGGCGGAAGGAACGACCATGGGTTGCTCACGGTACATCGGCCGGGTCGGCGCTCTGGCAGTGTTTCTCGGGGTCGGCGTATCGATCACGACCGGACAGACGACCGCCTACGCCGAGCCGTCATCGCCGTCGACAGACACTTCGCATGCCGCGGAGGCGGCAACCCCCGGCAAACCGGCGCCCAAGCACGCGCCCGCCCCGGCGACAGCGGCAGCGCCCGATGCCGCGGCGGCCACGTCATCAGACGGGCCGGCGCCATCGGCCCACAAACCCAAGCGACAGCCCAAAAACAAGGGCGGCGAAGGCAGAAGCGCGGACGCCGCCGACAAGCGCCGTGACGCGAACCCCAGTCACCACGCGGACAGCGCCGTCAAGGCAGGGCCGACCTCAACTTCCGGCGAATCCATCGGCGCCACAACAAAAATCAGTCAGCCGCAGCCCGCCGCCACGGTCAAGCGCTCCCCCACACCGGCCATCGTCACAACCGCGGCCGTGCCCGCGACCGCATCGGTAGTCCGTACCGCGGCGGCACCACTGGCAGCGGTCGTCACGCCCAACGTGTCGGCCCCGACTGTTCCCAACCCGATCGGCCAGATCGTCACCGCGGCAAAGCAACTCCTCAGCATCGCGCTGAAACCGCTGGTGTCGGTCCTGCCGTCGAACGTGCCCGCCAATTCACCGGCCTTGTGGACGGTACTCGCGTGGGTGCGCAGGCAGATCGAGACGAATCTCCTTCCGCCCCATGTGGTTTCCGCCTGGAATGTGACCAGCCCGAACCTGCTGACCAACCCCGGCGCGGAGCTGGGTGATCCGTCGCTGTCCGGCGGCAGCACGGTGTCCATCCCCGGCTGGACCGTCACCGGCACGCCGACCGTAATCAAGTACGGCACCGTGCGCCAGCTCCCGTTGGGTCTGCCGACGCCGGGGCCGACGCTCCCGGCCATCTTCAACTTCCCCAGCGATCGGCCCACCCCGGGCGACACCCAGTTCTTCGGCGGCGGCAACGTCGCAACCTCCACGCTGACCCAGACCGTCGATCTCAGCGGCGCCGCGGCGGGCATCGACGCCGGCACGACACCGTTCAAGCTGAGCGGATTCCTGGGCGGCGCCATGATCGATCCTTCGGCCGCGTCGATCAAGGTCACGTTCTTCGACGCCGGCGGGACACAGCTCGGCGTCGGCAAAGTGGCACCGGTCGGTCCCCTCGAGCGCTGGTTCCAGACCGGATTGCTCGAACGCAGCACCGAAGGCACCATCCCCGTCAACACCCGAACCGCGCAGGTGGTCGTCACGCTCAAGGACTCGAACCCGCTGACCGGCGGCTACAACAACGCGTTCGCCGACGATCTGTCCTTCACCGTCGGGGCGTCGCTGCCGGCACCGCCGCCGCCCACGCCGCCGAAGTCGACGGTCGGCGCACTCGACCACATCTTCATGGTCTACCTGGAGAACAAGGGCTACAAGGACATCGTCGGCAGCGCCAACGCGCCGTACCTCAACAGCCTGATCGACACCTACGGCGTCGCGACCGACTACCACGCGCTGACGCACCCGAGCGATCCGAATTACTACCCGATCCTCGGCGGCTCCGACTTCGGCCTCAGCTACAACTGCGCGACCAACTGCATCGATGCCACCAACCTTGCCGACAGAATCGAATCGGCGGGCAAGACATGGGCCGGCTACGCGCAGGGCATGTCCGCCGCTGGGCCCTACGTGTCGACAAGCGGTTACGCGCCCGACCAGTTGCCTTTCCTGGCATATAGCGACATCTACAACAACCAGGCCCGCGCCACCGCGCATCTGCACCCACTGACCCAGATGGCGACAGATCTCTCGTCGTCGGCCACCACTCCCAATTTCGTGTGGTTCGCGGCCAACGAGGCCAACAACGGTGAAGGGCCGCTCGACTTCCCCGGCGGCTATCTCAATTACATCGGGGCGCTGCTCACCAACCACCAGTACAACGTGAAGGCGGCCGACCAGTTCGCTCAGCAGACCATCCCGACAATTCTGAATTCGGCGGTCTGGAACGACCCGACGCAGAAGTCGGCGATCGTCGTCACATTCGACGAAGACACCGACAACCTCTCGCTCGGCTTCGGCAACGGCGGCAATCGCGTTGTCACCGTGGTGATCCCATCTCCGGCAGCCGTCGACGCCGGGATGCGTTCGGGGAACTTCACCAGCACCAGCTACGCCAACCACTACAGCCTGCTGCGCACTATCGAGGATTCACTGCAATTGGGGCCGTTGACCAACAACGACGCCTACGCCGTGCCGCTCAACGACTTCTGGGGCACGCCGCCGGTCATGCCGTAGCCCAAACGAGTGTCGGACCCGAGGAAAACCTCGGGTCCGACGTCTACTTGCGGTTGATTCGGCGGATCAGAACCAGTCGACGTGCGCCTCGACGGTGGTGCGGTCCAGGCTGGCCAACAGGTCCAGCTGGGTCGTCACCTTCGGCAGCTCGTAACGGAAGAAGTACTGCGCGGCAGCACGTTTCCCGTCGTAGAAGTTGCCGGTGTTGCCGCCGGCGGCAACCAGCTGCTCCAGCCAGATCCAGGCCATCACGATGTGGCCGGCGGCTTCCAGGTAAGCGGTCGAGTTGGCGAGCGTGGTCTCGGGATCGCCCGCGGCCCACAGCACCGCGGTGACCTCGGCGAGGCGGTCGGTCTGCGCCTGCAGGTCACGCGCGTAGCCGGCCGTCGCCTCCGACTGCAGTGCGGTCTGGACGGTGTCACCGATCCGGCTCTGCAGCAGCTTCAGGCCGGCGCCGCCCTGCATGACCACCTTCCGGCCGAGCAGGTCGATGCCGTGAATGCCATGCGTGCCTTCGTGAATGGCGTTGAGGCGGTTGTCGCGGTACTGCTGCTCGACGTCGTACTCGGTGGTGTAGCCGTAGCCGCCGTGAATCTGGATGCCGAGGTTGTTGGCTTCCAGGCACCACTGCGACGGCCAGCTCTTGGCGATCGGCGTGAGGACCTCGAGCATCAGCTCGGCCTCGTCACGCTCGGCCCCGGTGAAGATCTTGATCTGGTCGACCAGCCGTGCGCAGTACAGGCCGAGCGCCAAAGCGCCTTCCACGTAAGACTTCTGGGCCAGCAGCATGCGCTTGACGTCGGCGTGCTCGATGATCGCGACCTGTGCCCGCGACGGATCCTTGTCGCCGACCGGACGGCCCTGGGTGCGCACCTTGGCGTACTCCAGCGACGTCAGGTAACCGGCGTAGCCGATGGCGGTGGCCATGGAGCCGACGGCCACGCGGGCCTCGTTCATCATGTGGAACATGTAGGCCAGACCGCGGTGCTCCTCACCCACGAGGTAGCCGACGGCGCCGGGCTCGTCGGTGGGCTGGTGGCTGCCGTCACCGAAGTTCAGCAGGGCGTTGGTGGTGCCGTGGTTGCCCATCTTGTGATTGAGGCTGACGAGCGCGACGTCGTTGCGGGTGCCGTCGGTCAGGAACTTCGGCACGATGAACAGCGAGATGCCCTTCACGCCGGGGCCGCCGCCGGGGACCTTGGCCAGGACCAGGTGCACGATGTTCTCGGACAGCTCGTGGTCACCACCGGTGATCCACATCTTGGTGCCGGTGACGCGGTAGGTGCCGTCGGCCGCCTTGGTGGCCTTGGTGCTGATGTCGGCGAGCGACGAGCCGGCGTCCGGCTCGGAGAGGCACATGGTGCCGAAGTAGCGACCCTCGAGCATCGGGCGCACCCAGGTGTCGATCTGCTCTTCGGTGCCGTACTCGGTCAGCAGGTTCGCGTTGCCGACAGTGAGGAACGCGTACGAGAAAGTGGCGGGGTTCGCGGCACGGAAGAACGCGGCCGACGACTGCGCAACCACGTTGGGCAGCTGCATACCGCCGACACGCTCGTCGAACGAGCTGGCCATCAGGCCCGCGCCGTTGAAGTCGTCCAGCGCCTGCTTGATCTCGTCGATCAGCACGACCTTGCCGCTCTCGTCCACGAACGGCGGGTTGTGGTCGGCCTTCTTGTTGTGCGGCGCGAAGCGCTTGGTGGCAATGTCGGCGCTCAGATCGAGGACGGCATCGAAGGTGTCCCGCGAGTGCTCCGCGAAGTGCTCGTGCTTGGTGAGCTCGACGACGTCAAGCCACTCGTACAGCAAGAAGTCCAGGTCGCGCCGAGACATGAAATCAGTCACTGGGTTCTACCTTCCAATGCAGCCAGACATTAGCAGTCGCTCATTTCCTAAGCGATTGCTAATATCGCCTATCGGTGAGGCCTGTGTCAACTGTGTGTACGATCACGTGCACATGAAGACCGACCGGACGACCGACTCGGCCGCAGCCGAGCGCATCCGGCGGGCGGCCATCGAGGCGTTCGCGGAGTCCGGCTACGGCGGCACCTCGACCCGTCAGATCGCCAAACGCCTCAACATGAGCGCGACGGCCATGTACCCGCACTACCGCTCGAAAGAAGAACTGCTCTACGCCATTGCCCTGGAAGGGCACGGCAGCCTCCTGGCGACGCTGCGCGCCACCGATGATGCCGCCGCACCGAGCGCGGAGCGCTTCCACACGGTCGTCGCGGCGTTCGCCACCTGGCATGCGGAAAACAGCAAGCAGGCCAGGGTCGTGCAATACGAACTCCACGGCCTGACCCCGGCCCACTACCGAACCATCGCCCCATTGCGGCACCAGGTCACCGCCGTCATCGCCAACATCATCGAAACCGGCATGGCGACAGGCGAATTCCATGTCGACAACCTCGACGACGTGGTGATGGCGATCTCGTCGCTGTGCGTCGACGTGTGCCGGTGGTTCCCCTCGCGCACGCACCGCGACCCCCACAAACTGGGCGAGATCTACGCCCAGGTCGCCGCCCGTCTGGTGCGCTGACCGCACCCTGCGGAGTTCCGTCGGAAGCGCCGTCGCGCGCCCCCGATTTTTCGGGTTCTACCTGCCATAACCTGCCGGTGACCGGCGGCCGTCGTGATGTACTTGCTGCCGACGACAGGAGGCCCGATGGTCAACCCTCCACCGGAGGACCGCGAAGAGGTCGCGACGGCGGCCGACGACAGCCCGTCCACCACGGGCGACGCGCCAACGACCGAGGTCCGGTTGCGCCGCGTGCGCGGCAGATTCAGCATCCAGTCGAAGCTCATCACGATGTTGTTGGCCGCGAGCATCGTCTCGGCCGCCATCGTGGGTTTCATCGGATATCAGACCGGGCAGGCCTCGTTGCGCAACGCCGCCTTCGACCGGTTGACGCAGGTCCGTGAGACGCAGGCCCGGCAGTTCGCCGTCCAGGTCACCAATCTGAAGAACGCGCTGCTCATCTACACCAGCGGGCCCGCGATGGCCGAAGCCGTGCAGGCCTTCAGCACCGGATTCAACGAATTGGCCAATGCCACAATCGATCCCGCTGAGCAGAACGCAATCGTCGATTACTACAACCAGGAACTGATCAACCCGGTCGAACGCGCGACGGGCGCCAAGTTGAACCTCAACGTGCTGTTGCCGTCGTCCAACGCGGCCAAGTACCTGCAGGCCCGGTACACCGTCGCCGCGGCTCGGCCGAACGGCCCGCCGCCGCCGCCCGATCCCACCGCCTGGGGCGCCGCCGCCAACCGCTACAACCTGTTCTTCCAAGAGGTCGTGCGGTTGTTCGGCTACGGCGACGCCCTGTTGATCGATGCCGCCGGCAATGTCGTCTACTCAGCCAAGAAGCGCGCGGACCTCGGTACGAACGTCCTGTCCGGCCCGTACCAACAGGGCAACCTGCACGACGCCTACGCCAAGGCGATGGGCGCCGACCGCGTCGGGTACGTCGCCATCACCGACTACCAGACCTATCACCCGGCCGCCGACCACCCCATCGCCTGGATGGCAGCGCCGGTCGTTTCGGGCGGGCGCACCGTGGGAGTGGTGGCACTGCAGTTCCCGATCTCCGGGCTGAATGATCTGATGACCTTCAACGGCAAGTGGCAGGCGAACGGTCTGGGCGCCACTGGCGAAACCTATCTCGCCGGGACCGACGACCTCATGCGGTCGAATTCGCGCGTCTTCGAGGAGAATCGGCAGACCTATCAACGCGACGTCGTCGCGGCCGGGACACCGGCCGAGCTGGCGGAGCGGGCCGTCCGGCTCGGCGGTACCACGCTGATACAGCCCGTCGGTGGAGCCGCCACCCGCGCGGCGCAGCGCGGACAGTCGGGGGTCCTCATCGCCACCGACTACCTCGGCCAGGAGACGCTGCAGTCATATGCGCCCGTGACCGTCGGTCCCGACGTCAATTGGTCGATCGTCGCGAAGATCAACACCGCGGAAGCCTTTGCGCCCGAACGTGTCTTCACCCGAACCATGGGCGTGGCCGTGACCGCGATCGTCATCCTGGACTGCCTGGCCGCCATGGCGCTCGCGCAACTGTTCGTACGGCCCATCCGACGGCTCGAGGCCGGTGCCCAGAAAGTCAGCAGGGGCGACTACGACGCGATGATCCCGGTGCGGACGCGCGACGAATTCGGGGATCTGACCAAGACATTCAACGACATGAGCCGGCTGCTCGGCATCAAGGACGACCTGCTGCGCCGCGAACGCCGGGAGAACGCCCAGCTGCTGCGCTCGCTGATGCCCGAATCGGTCATCGAGCGGTACCGCAACGGCGAGGAGACCATCAGCGAGAACCACCAGGACGTCGCGGTGCTCTTCGCCGACATCGACGGCCTCGACGCGCTCTCCAGTGCGCTGCCGGCCGACGAATTCCTCACCGTGGTCAACGAATTGGTCCGCCAGTTCGACGACGCCGCCGAACGCAGCGGGGTCGAGCCGGTGCGCATCCTGCGCAACGGCTACACGGCGAGCTGCGGTTTGAACGTGCCCCGGCTGGACAACGTCGAGCGCATCGTCAACTTCGCCATCGAGTTGCAGCGCATCGTGGCCCGCCTCAACGACGAGGACAATCTGCAGCTCGGTTTCCGGGCCGGCATCGACACCGGCACCGTCACCAGCGGCCTGGTGGGCGGCGCCACCATGATGTACGACATGTGGGGCAGCGCAGTCGATTTGGCCTACCAGATTCAGGCCGGCGGCGCCGAGCCCGGGATCTACATCACCGGGCGGGTGTACGACGCCGTGCACGACACCCACCGGTTCACACCGGCCGGGCAGCACACGGTCGACGACGTCGAAGAGCCCATCTGGCGACTGGCCGGGCGGCGGTAGACCGTGTACTCCTCCGGTTCGTCATGGTTCCTGTGGGTCGCAGCCATCGCCATCGGGCTACCGGTCGGCCTGATCGTCCTGACCGAGTGGCGCCGCTCCCTGATCCGCCGGCACAGCCCGCTCGCCGCGCCCGTCGGGCTCCTGCGCACGTATGTGCTCCCCGTGATCGCCGTCCTGTTGCTGATGCTCAAGGTCGCCGTCGTCCCCGCCCGCGACGTTCCCATCCGGATCGTGGCGACCGTCCTGGTGTTCCTGGTGCTGCTGCTGGTGCTGTCCGCCTTGAGCAACACGATGTTCGCGAACGCCCCGGAAACCTCGTGGCGCAGCCGCATCCCGCGCATCTTCCTCGACGTGGCCCGGATGGTGCTCATCATCCTGGGCTTGGCGGTGATCTCCCGCTATATCTGGGGCAGCAATATCAAGGGCGTCTTCACCGCGGTCGGTGTCAGCTCCGTGGTCCTCGGCCTCATGCTGCAGCATTCCGTCGGGCAGATCGTGTCCGGGTTGTTCATGTTGTTCGAGCAGCCGTTCCGGATGGGCGACTGGCTTGACACCGCCGCGGCGCGTGGCCGCGTCGTCGAAGTCAACTGGCGCGCCGTGCACATCGAGTCCAGCACCGGCGTGCAGATCACCCCCAACTCGGTGCTGGCCGGCACGTCGTTCACCAACCTGAGCCGGCTGGCCACCTCGCACACGACCGTCACCACCACGTTCGCCGCCACTGACCCGCCCGATCAGGTGTGCGCGATGCTCACCCGGATTGCGGCCGCCCTGCCCAACCGCGGCGACGACGTCGAGCCCACCGCCGTGCCCATCGGCGATCACAAGTACCGCACCACCATCGGGCTGAAATCGCCCGGGGACGACGACGCCGTGCAGGCCACCTTCCTACGCTGGGTCTGGTATGCGGCCCGGCGCGACAAGCTGCACCTCGACGGTGTGGCCGACGACTACTCCACCCCCAAACGCGTCGACGAAGCGCTCGAGGAGGCGGCGGCGCCCGCACTCCGGCTGAACAAGGCCGACCAGCAGGCTCTCGCCGCGTACGCGCGCCTGATCCGGTACGGCACCGGCGAGCTCATCCAGGCGCCCGGCGAGGTCCCGAAAACCATCAACGTGGTGGTGTCAGGCCGGGTCCGGTTGACCGTGCCGACGGCCGATGGTTCAGTCGCCGGCGTGCGCAGCCTGGACAAGGGCGCGCTCATCGGCGTCGCCGCGTTCACCCACCAGGCGAACCTGGCCTACGTGCACGCCCTCGACGAAGTCACCCTGCTGCAGATCGAGCACGACGAAATCCAGCGCCTGCTCACCGACCGGCCCCAACTGTCCCGGGAGTTCGGCCGCCTCATCGACGAACGGCGGAGCGAGGCCAGAGCCACCATCAGATCCGCGGGGAAAGCAGACCGCGCCAAGGCAATTCGGGATGCCGGGCCTGCACAGCTCGGCACTGCCGGTGGAGCCAAGGGGTTCGAGTCCCCTTAGCCCCCGTCACGCGGTGCCGGCGGCGACGCTCAATTCGCCGGCCAGTTCGCGCCGCAGCACCTTGCCCGTCGGCGAGGTCGGCAACTGGTCGCGGAACACCACGCGGTCGGGTGTGCGGGAGCCACGCAGGGCCGCCCGTACGTACTCGCGTAGTTCCTCGGGGTCGGGTGAGGTGTCCGCTTCCGGGACGACGACCGCGACCATGATCTGCCCCCACTCAGGGTCCGGCACACCGACCACCGCGACGTCGCACACGTGGGGATGTTCGACGAGGACGTCCTCCAGTTCGGCGGGCGCGATGTTCTCTCCCCCGCGGATGATGGTGTCGTCGGACCGGCCGTTGATGAACAGGAAGCCCTCGGCGTCCAGCCAGGCGAGGTCGCGCGTCGGGAACCAACCGTTCTCGTCGAGCACCGACCCGATGCCGGTGTACTTGCCCGACACCTGCTCACCCCGGATGAACAGCTCACCGATCTCGCCGTGGCCCAACGGCTTACCGTCTTCGGCGCGGATCTCCACCTCGATACCCGGCACCGGCCTGCCGACCGAACCCAAGCGCCGCTTGACGTCCGGGTCCGGTGATCCGTGGGCGTCGCGGTGGTCCTCGGGGGTCAGGACGGCGATCGTCGAACTCGTCTCGGTCAGCCCGTAGGCGTTGACGAATCCGACGTCGGGCAACAGGTCGAGCGCTCGCCGGACCAGTGGCAGTGGCACCTTCGATCCGCCGTAGGCCAGGTTGCGCAGGGAACTCGGGGCCGGCGCGCCGCGCACGAGTTCGGCGACGATGCGGTCCAGCATCGTGGGTACCACGGTGCCCGACGTGACGCTTTCCGCGTTCGCCAGGCGCAGCCATTCGGCGGCCTCGAATTTGGTCAGGTACACCATCTTTCGGCCCGCGTACAGGTTCGACAGCGCCGCGCTCACGCCGGCGTGATACGGCGGCACGCAGATCAGCGCGGCATCCTGCGCGTCTGCAGAATCGAATTCCACAGTCCCGGTGATGTAACTCGTCAGGTTGTGATGGGAGAGCTCAACGGCCTTCGGCTTGTTGGTCGTGCCGGAGGTGAACAGCACGATGGCGACGTCGTCCGGGTCCGCGAATTCGGCAGCGGGGTCCGCGGTGGTCGCCGCGTCGACGAAGGCCTTCGATTCCATTGCGCGACCGACGGTCTCGGCGACATCGGCGAATTCCTCGTCGTAGATCACCAGCGGGTCCGGCAGTCGTGCGATGAGTTCGCGCAGCGCGCCCGGACTCAGCCTGTAGTTCAGCGGCGTCAGCGGACGATTCGCGCGCGCCGCGGCGAAGATGAGCAGGGGCAGCATGGCGCCGCCGGTCCCGATGTACGCGACACTGCCGGCGCCCGACTCAGCGACCACACCGCCGCCACCGTCCGCGAGGCGGTTCAATTCAGCTGTGGTCCAGCGGGTTTCGCCGGAGACGACAGCGGCCCGGTCCGAATTGGCCGATGCCGCCATGTCGAGCAGTATCGCGAGACTCAATGAACACTCCAATTCGTACGACGCTCCAACAGCGGCCCGGCCCGCTCGACCAGGGCGTCCTTCGTGACCTTCCCGGTGGCGTTCTGCGGCAGCTCGGCGACGAACTCGACGAACCGCGGCGCTTTGAACCCCGCCATCCGCTGCCGGCTCCACGTCACCAACTGCTGCTCGGTGACCGGCGACGCCGGGACCACGAAGGCCATACCGACCTGCCCCAGTCGGTCGTCGGGAACGCCGATGACCGCGACCTGATCCACCGCCGGATGCTCGAGCAGATAGCCCTCGATCTCCGCCGGATACGCATTGAAGCCGCCGACGATGAACATGTCCTTCTTGCGGCCGACGATGCGCAACCGGCCACCGTCGTCGAACGATCCGAGATCGCCGGTGTGCAACCAACCATCGGCGTCGATGGCCTCCGCAGTGGCGATCGGATCGTCAAAGTAGCCGGCCATCACGGTATAGCCGCGAACCAGGACCTCCCCGTCATCAGCGATCCGCACCTCGACGCCGTCCGACGGTCGGCCCACCGTGTTGGCGATGTCTTCGAACGAATCGCCCGGCCGTGACATCGTGGCCGTGCCGCATTCGGTCAGGCCGTACCCGGTGGCGAGCGCCTCGAACGGCAACTCGTGCAGCACGCGGCGCACCAACTCCACCGGGATGTCGGCGGCTCCCGTGACGCCGGCCCGCAATGTCGCGAGCCTGGACTTGTCGGGTACGGCGAGCAGTGAGTGATACAGCGTCGGCGGTCCGGGCAGTACCGTGACGCGTTCCCGCTCAACGAGTTCCACCACAGTATCGGCATCGAATACGGCCATGGGCAGCATCGTCGCGCCGCGGATCATCGCCGCGATGATGCCCGCTTTGTAGCCGAAGGTATGGAAGAACGGATTGATGATCAGGTACCGGTCACCGGCGCGGAGACCAACCCGGTCACACCATTCGGCGTATTGGCGCAGCGTCTGCCGGTGGTTCATCATCACGCCCTTGGGGCGGCCGGTGGTGCCCGACGTGTAGATGATGTCGGCGATGTCATCGCCGTCGATGTCGCGGCACTCGAATGGCTCGGCATCGTCGAGAAATCCCGACTTCAGGTCGATGGCCGGGACACCCGCGGGCACCGCGAAATCCTGTCCGAGGAAACCCTTCTCGACCAGTACTGCCTTGGCGCCACTGCGCGTGATGATATCGGCGGCTTCTTCGGTCTTGAACCGGGTGTTGACCGGGACCACTATCCCGCCCGCGGTCACCACGCCGAGCGCGGCGATCACCCAGTGAGCGGAGTTCGGCGCCCAGATGGCCACGCGGTCACCTTTGTCGACACCCAGCGTATGGAAGGCCCCGGCCGCTCGCCGGATGCGCTGCGCCAGTTCGGTGTACGACAGCCGCAATGGCCCGTCGACCAGAGCCTCGGCGTCGCCGAATCTGTCGGCGGCGCTGAGCGCCATGTCCGGAATCGTGTGCCACGTCATGACCGAAGTCCTTGGCGCACCAGGAATTTCTGCACTTTGCCGCTGGCGGTCCGCGGATAGTCCGCCACCTCGTGCACTTCTTCGGGCCACTTCTGGCGTGCCACGCCAGCGGCCGCGAAGTGTTCTCGCACCTGCTGCAACGTGGGCAGGACGTGGCCGGGCCGCATCCGCACCACGGCGGCCACGCGCTCCCCCAACCGGACGTCGGGCGCCGCCACGACTACCGCATCGGCGATGCCCGTCATGCCGAGCAGCACCTCTTCGACCTCCACGGCGCTGACGTTCTCGCCACCGCGGATGATCACATCGGATTTACGGTCGGTGATGGTGAGATATCCGTCGTCGTCGAGGAATCCGATGTCACCGGTGCGGTACCAGCCCTCATCGTCGAACGCCTTCGCGGTGAGCGTGTCGTCGGTGTAGCCAAGGCACAGATCAGGGCCGCGGCTGAAAATCTCGCCGTCCTCATTGAGCCGAATCTCCACGCCGGGCCGGGGATCGCCATCGGTGAAGAGGCGCTTGTCCTCGGGTGCACTCGGATGAGTACCGGTGATCGACGGGTGTTCGGTGCTCCCATAGGCGCGGTAGACGAAGACGCCGAGATCCGAGAGCCGGCGCGTCACGGCCGCAGGCACCGACGACCCGCCCAGGCCAACGGTTTTCAGCAGCGAACGGTGTTCGTCGGTGCAGTCGGGATGGTCGAGCAGACTGGTCACGAAGTACGGCGGCCCGCCGCCGACCGAAAGCCCATCGCGCTTCATCAACGCCAGCACTTGGCCCGCGTCCCAGCTGTCGCAGAGGTTGATGGGCCGTCCCTCCAGCACCGGGATGAGGAACGCCCCGACCATGCCGATGAAATGGCCGACGGGAGCGACGGTCAACTCCTTGCCGCGCTTGGTGGGGTACCCGGCGTTGAGCTGGCGCGTCTCACAGACCAGCGACTGGTGGCTGTGCACGACGCCTTTCGGATTGCTCGTCGTGCCGGAGGTGTACGCGATGAGCGCCGGTGCCGAGGGCTCAACCGCCAACGTCCCTGCCATCGGTTCGTCGGCGAGCAGGTCGTCGAAGTCCCGGCCCACCACCGCGACGATCGGCACGTCGGCGCACAGGTCGGCGTGGTACGCGGGGCGGCCGGCATTGTCGGCCGTGATGAAGACGCGCGGCGCGGCATCGGCCAGGATGTGGGCCAATTCCTTGCGCCCGTAGAAGTGCACGATCGGCACGACGACCGCGCCCAGGAATGCCGACGCCCAGAACACCGCGGCGGCTTCCATCCAGTTCGGCAGTTGGAAAGCGACGACGTCGCCGGGGCCCACGCCGCGGGCCCGCAGGCCTGCCGCGAGCCGGCGGGCCACACGCTCGGCCTCAGCGTAGGTACCCGACCAGCCCCGGACAGCCGAGTGGATCCGGAAGTCGGCGTCTGGCGCGGACCGCAGACCGGCGGCCAGCAGGTCGCCGACGGTCTCGCTGGTCCACCAGCCGTTGTCTCGGTAGCGGGCGGCGAGACCGGCGGGGACTGTGCGGTTTACGGGGCTGCGGAGACCAGTCATGACGCTGGTGATGTTATTCTCCAAAAGAGAGAATGCCAATATCAGTTAGGTGGCACATGCAGGGCGAGCGAAGCGACAGTGCCGTGAACGTGGAGTTCGACGGCGGGTTGGCGGTGCTGACCATCGACCGGCCGCACGCCCGCAACGCCATTTCACTGGACACGATGGACCAGCTGAATGCCGCGCTGGACACCGTCGCCGAGGCCCGGGTGCTGGTGGTCAAGGGCGCCGGTGAGCGCGCCTTCGTCTCGGGCGGTGACCTCAAAGAGCTGGCCGCCATCACGACGCACGACGGCGCCGCCGAGATGGCGTGGCGGATGCGCGCGATCTGCGACCGGCTGGTGAATTTTCCCGGCCCGGTGATCGCTGCCCTCAACGGTCATGCGCTCGGCGGGGGTGCGGAGTTCGCCACCGCTGCCGACATCCGGCTGGCGGCCGACGACATCAAGATCGGCTTCAACCAGGTGACATTGCAGATCATGCCGGCGTGGGGCGGCGCCGAACGGCTCGCCGCCCTGGTGGGCACCGGCCGGGCGCTGCTGCTCGCGGGCACCGGCGAAATCCTGACGGCCGGCGATGCCGAGCGAATCGGCTTGGTGGACAGGGTCTTCGAACGGTCACGCTTCGAAGACGGCTGGCGCCAGGTGGCCCAGGCACTGACAGCTGCGCCCGTACGCGACATCAAGCGCGTCGTCCGCGGACTGCCGCCTGCCGACGCTGTCGACGCCTTCGCTCGGCACTGGGTCGCCGACGAGCACTGGGCGGCCGTCGACAACCGCACCAAACCGGTGCAGAGTCTTGACGCCGGACGCTCAGCCTGACGCGCCACCGGCTGTCAGCCGCGTCCGTAGTTCACGTTTGAGCACCTTGCCGTAGCTGTTCTTGGGCATCTCGTCGAGGTACACGTAGCGCTTCGGCCGCTTGAAGCGCGCGATGCGGTCGAGCAGGTGGGCATCCAGCTCGTCGGCCTGTGCGGCGCCGACGATGAACGCGACGACGATCTCACCCCACTCGGCATCAGGCGCACCGACCACCGCGGCCTCGGCGACATCGGGGTGCTCCAGCAGCACTTCCTCGACCTCCCGCGGATAGATGTTGCTGCCGCCACTGATCACGACGTCCTTCGACCGGTCGCGCAGCGTCAGGTACCCGCGGTCGTCGAACGAACCCATGTCCCCGGTGTACAGCCAGCCACCCCGCAACGCGTCGGCGGTGGCCGCGGGGTTGTGCCAGTAGCCGGCCATGACAACGTCACCGCGACAGACGATTTCACCGATCTCACCGATACCGGCGCGGCTGCCGTCCGGCCGCAGCACAGCCACCTCGACACCGGAACGGGCGTAACCGACCGAGCCGAGGACCGCGTCGTCACCGGATTCGTGGTCGGTGCGGCGAAGCCCGGTGATCGTCATCGGCGCCTCCCCCTGCCCGTACAACTGCGCGAACACCGGGCCGAACGCGGCCGTCGCCTTCTTCAGACCGTCGAGGTACATCGGGCCGCCCCCGTAGATGACGGTCCGCAGATTGCGCGGCCGGGCGCGGCCGGTGTCGACGAGACGTGCCACCATGGTCGGAGCGAGAAACGCACTGCTGCCGGGGTGGTGGTCGCAGAGGTCGAGGAACTCGTCCGGGTCGAACGAGCCGGACTCGGGGATGACCTGGCGCGCGCCGCGCAGCACGTAGGGCGGTATGTACAGCCCGGATCCGTGCGACATCGGGGCCCCGTGCAGCAGGCTGCAGTTCTCGTCGGGGTCGTCGAGGTCGGCCAGGTGGGCGAGCGTCATGGCCATCAGGTTGCGATGCGACAGCATCGCGCCTTTCGAGCGTCCTGTCGTGCCGCTGGTGTAGAACAGCCAGGCCAGTGCTGCCGGGTCGGTGTCCGGTGGCGCGCTGGGCGGTGCGGCCAGGCGGCGCGAATAGCCCTCGGCACCAATGACTTCCGATGGCCACTCGAGGCGGGCCGCAATGGCCGGCGACGCGAAGACCAGCGATGCGCCGCTGTCGTCGAGGATTTGCGCCATCTCGCGCGCGTGCAGTTTGTAGTTGATGGGGACCGCCACACACTGCGCGGCCCAGATCGCGAACAGCAGCTCGACGATCTCGGGACGGTTCTCGCTGGCGATCGCGATCCGCGCACCGGGCGGGCCGAGACCGGCGGCCAGGCGTAACGCACGCTCCCGCAGCTCCTTCCAGGTGTACAGCTGCGACTGTCCGCGATACACCGCGCCGCGGTCACCGAATCGGGTGGCAGCAGAATCCAGCAGCGCGAACATGTTCACCGCGCGACCCACTCCGAGTCCAGTGCACGGTCCGACAGGTACTTGGTGGCGCTCCACCCGCCGTCGACGACGATGGTCTGGCCGTTGATGAAACTGCCTGCCTCCGAACAGAGAAAGGCCACAGTGCCGGCGATGTCCTCGACCCGGCCGAGCCGCTGGTGCGGCGTCATCTCGACATTGATCTTGCGGAACCGGTCGTCTTCCAGCCGGTGGGCGACCATCGGCGTCACCGTCACCCCCGGCGCCACCGCGTTGCACCGGATGCCCTGCGCGCCGTACTGGCATGCGATGTGTGTGGTCAGCGCGGTCAGCCCGCCCTTGGCCGCCGAGTACGCACCGCCGCGCAACCCACCGACAACCGCGAAGGTCGATGTGACGTTGATGATCGCCGATCCGGGAGCCAGGTGCGGGATGACCTCACGGGCCAGGCGGAAGGGCGCGCGCAGCATCAGGCCGAGCGCATAGTCCAGCGCATCATCGTCGGTCTCGTGCAACGGTTTCGGGCTGCCGACGCCGGCGTTGTTCACCAGGAAGTCGATGCGTCCCCATCGGTTCAGTGCGGCCTCGACGATGCGGGACGGCGCGTCGTTGTCGGTGAGGTTCACCGCGACGGTGGCGATGCGCTCCGGGTCGGCCCGCTGCAGGTCCGCCAGGCGGTCCTCGTCCCGGCCGGTGCCGAGGACGGCGATGCCGGCCGCGGCGAGCGTTGTCGCGCACCCGAATCCGATCCCGCTGCTGGCGCCTGTGACTATCGCTACCTGCATGTCAGCCTCGCTCTGATCTGGTGCTTGAGTACCTTGCCCGCATCGTTCTTCGGCAACGTCTCCCACGTCTCGACCTGCTCGGGGATCTTGAATCGGGCAATCCCCTTGGCCGTGAGGAACGTTCGCAGATCGGCGATCCCCGGGCCCGAACCGGCGGCCGGCACGATCACCGCACACGCGCGCTCCCCCGTCCGCTCGTCCGGCAACCCGACGACGGCGACCTCCGCGATGCCCGGGTGGCCGACCAGGATGTCCTCGACTTCCTTGGGCGCGATGTTCTCCCCGTTGCGGACGATGATGTCTTTCGCCCGACCCGTCACCACCAGGCAGTCTCGGTCCCACCGGCCGAGGTCGCCGGTCCGGAAATACCCTTCGGTATCACAGGATTCATCCTCGGCGTGCCGATAGCCGATAAGCATCTGGGGACCCCGCACCCGGATTTCGCCGTCGACAAGCCTGATGTCGGCGATCCCGGCACGGCCGTCGGTGTCCGCGGCGGCGTCGGGATCGTCCAGCGCACCGACGGTGGTGACGGGAACCTCGGTGGACCCGTAGACGCGGCTGACCTTGGCGCGCGCGAAATACGCGGTGGCTCTGCGGATCAACGACGGCGGTACCGAGGCGCCGCCGCAGATGAAGACCTTCAGATCGGGCAGCCGGGTGCCGGCGCGCTCGGCCGCCGCCAGAATCTGTTCGAGGAACGGTGTCGCGCCTGCGATGTGTGTGCAGCGCTGCGCGGTCATCAGCGCGACTGCCGCGTCGGCGTCCCAACGTTCCATGAGCACCGCGGTGGTACCCAGCAACAACGGGCATTCGAACGCGTAGATGGAACCGCCGATGTGGGCGATCGGCGACGGGACCAGGAACGTGTCACCGGGCTCGATGAGCCAGTGGTCACGGAGTTGCCCGATCAGTGCGCCGATCGAATCGTGGTTGTGCAGCACGCCTTTGGCTCGCCCGCTGGTGCCCGAGGTATAGAGCAGCAGCGCAGGGTCCTCGGGCACGACCGCCGGGAACTCCCGTGGCGCCGCCGCCGGCAGTGCACCGTCGCCCACCACGACGATCTCCGGTGGCGCATCCATGTCCGCCGTCACTCGCGAGAGCATCGCGATATAGTCGTGGCCGCGAAACTCTTTGGGGATGAAGATCATCCGGCAGCTCGCATCGGCGAGGATGAATGCCAGCTCACGGTCGCGCAGCGACGGCAGGATCGGGTTCACCACCATCCCGGCCAGCAGCGCGCCGAGGTAGACGACGGCAGCCTCCGACCAATTCGGCAGCATGAACGACACCACACTGCCGCGCGGCAGGCGTTCGGCAAGGTGAGCGGCGAGCCCGAGGGCCTCGTCATGCAACGCCGTGCCGGCGACGCGGTGCGCGCCGTCGACCAGGACGGTCCGGTTGTCGTCCGCGAGTGCGCGGAGACCATCGATGATCGTGCGCATCACCGCCTCAGCTCTTGACCCGCCGCATCGTCATCGAATGCCGGTACCGCGCCGCGGGATGCGTGTTGACGGTGACCTGGGCGACGTCGCCGTCCGACGTCCGGTAGGTACGCCGCATCTGCAGCGCCGCGGTCCCGGCCTCCACCTTGAGCTGCGCCGCCAGCTCCGGCGTCACGACCACCGCCGAAATCTCCTGGTGCACTTCGGCGATACTCACCCCGAACAGATCCTCGATCAGCGGGAATATCGGTCCCGAGTGCCGGTGCAGTAACCGGCCCACGGCCGCGAACTCCCGGTTGATGTAGTACTCCGTCCGGCAGATGGGCGCATCATCACCACGGCGAAAGCCGTCCACCGCCAACCACTGGGAACCCGCGACCAGCCCGGTCCTGTTCTCGAGGCCGGGGTCGATGGTGACCATGGTGGTGGACACGATCTCGAACTGGGCGCCTTCGGCGAAGGCCAGCAGATCGTCGATCGACATCACGTCCTGTGCGTAGGTGTTCGCCACCGACCTGGGCACCACCAACGTTCCGGCGCGTGGCTTCGACTCGACCAGGTTGTCATCGCGGAGTCGTCGCAGTGCTTCCCGAACGGTGTAGCGGGACACCGCGAATCGCTCACAGAGTTCGTGTTCAGTCGGCAGCTGCGAGCCCACGGGATAGATCCCGTCGACGATCTCCTTCCGCAGGGTGCGGGCCACCTGCAGATAGCGGTGTTCGGTGGTGGCGGCGGTCATGAGAGCTCCCGAGACAGGGCCAGCACACTGCCATCGCCGTCTGCCGAAACGTAGAGCGTGCCGTCGGGCCCGACGGCGATGCCCGCGAACGGGCCCTGGGGCCCGGAGAACGGTGGCAACCCCTTGAGCGGTTTCGGCACGACACCGGGTGGCGCACCGATGGGCAAGTTCGTGGCAATGGTGTTGCACGACAGGTCGTTCAGGTCGATCACGACCACCTCCTTGGCGCCCGCGTCGACGAGGTACAGGAGACCTCCGGCGACAGCGATGCCCTGCGGAGCACTGAGTCCGTCGGCCACGACGTCGAGGGACGAGCCGCCCAGCTTCAGCACCCGGCCCGCCGCGGACTCCGCGACCAGCACGCCGCCGTCGGGCGCGAACGCCACACCCACCGGGTCGAGCAGCCCGGTAGCCAGCACCTCCACCGAGCCGTTGCGCAGCGCCAGCACCCGGCCGGTGCCGAGTTCGGCGACGACGACGGTGGCGCCATCGACCGCAACGCCGTAGAGCTGGTCGAACCCCTCTGCCAGGACCTCGGTTTCGGCGCGGTCGGGCGCATACCTGCTGACCTGACCGCCAGAGGTCGTGACCACGAACTCCCCAGCGCCACACGGTGCCAGGCCCCTCATGAACCCGGGATAGCCCGGCGAGAACAGCATCCCCACCGTGTTCAACGTGCCATCGGCGCCGACGGCATAGAAGTACGTGCCATCGGCGACATACAGCTGCCCGTCGGCGGCTACCGCGAGGTCCAGCGGCCAGTTCAACCCACCCGGCAGTAGAGCCCGAGTCGAGCCGTCAGCAAGGATCTCGGTGATCTCACCGGTGAAATTCGATGCGAACAAACGCTTTCCGACGAACGTCAGGTTGTCCAGGCCCGGCGACAACTGCGCCAGCACCTGCTGCTCACCGCTGCGCGGATCGATGCGGAGTACCTGGCCGGTCGCCACCTGAGTGGAGACGAGGAAGCCGTCTGCGTCGAACTTGACGGCGTCGGGCACCCCGAGGCCCGCCGCAACCCGCTGCGGCTCACCACCATCCGGATCGATCCGCCAGATCTCATTGGCGCTCAGCAGCGGGAAGTACAGCATGCCGTCGGGACCGACTTCCATCGCGTTCGGTGACGGCAGGTCGTCCAGCAGGATTCGCGACACTCCCCCGGCGCGGTCGAGTTCCAGCAGCCGTCCGCCGTCACGGCATTCGTTGACGAACAAACGATCCTGATGCACGGTGATGCCGTTGGCACTGGGCAGGTCGTCCCGCAGCACGCGGGTCCGGCCGGCCGGTTCGAGCACGCTCACACGACCGTCCATCACCTCGGTGGCGTACAGGTTCCCGGCCCCGTCGAACGCGACGTCGTCGGGCGCGATGATGTCGCCACCTTTGGCGGCCACCGTCTCCAGCGCTCCGGTAACCGGATCGAGCGCGCTGATCTGGCTGCCTGTCACCTGCGCGACATAGATGCGCCCGTCCGGACCGGTGCGTAGTCCGTTCGCGCCGAACAGCCGACTCGACGCGGTCACCCGCTCCAGACGCCAGCCCTGCGCAACGCTCGGTTCGGTCGCGATGTAGCGGCTCATGCCGGGCGACGGTATCAAGCGACAGTAGTCCAGACAATAGGGCGATTCGTTCCCGCCAAACCTCTTGACTAGCCGATTCTCGCTGCGGAATAGTGTTCTCCAATATGCAGAACACGCTATGTTGTCCGGACAATTAGCATGTCGGCCACAGAACTCCTGAGGTTGGACGGCCGCGTGGTCGTCGTCTCCGGCGCCGGCGGCGGAGGCATCGGCACCGCCGTGACCCGGATGGCCGCGGAAGCCGGAGCCACGGTCGTCGCCGTCAGTCGCTCACGGGAGAACCTCGACGCGCACGTCGCCCCGCTGGCCACCGCAGGCCTCGCCGTTGTCCCCGTCGCCGCGGACGCGTCGACCGACGACGGCATCGCGGCGATCATCGACGCGGTACGACGCACCGACGGTGCACTGCACGGCCTCGTGAACGTCGCCGGCGGCGCCGATCCCGACACCTGGATGCCCTCGACGCGGGTGAGCCGCGCCGATTGGCGGGAGCTCTTCAGCCGCAACCTGGAGACGGCGTTCTTCATGAGCCAGGCAGTCAGCCGGGAACTACGCGCGGCACGCCGTCCCGGGTCGATCGTCTCCGTGTCCTCGGTCAGCGGCATGAACACCGCGCCGTTTCACATCGCCTACGGCACAGCCAAGGCCGCCATCGTCGCGATGACCCGGACCATGGCCGTGGAGCTCGCGGCCGACGGCATCCGCGTCAACGCCGTCGCTCCCGGCGTCACGCAGACCGTCGCCTCGGCCACCTACGTCGATGACGACCCGGAACGCGATCGCGCGGCCATTGCCATGGGACGCCGCGGCACACCCGAAGAACAGGCGGGCGCAATCCTTTTCCTGCTGTCGGACCTGTCGAGTTACGTCACGGGACAGACACTGCTGGTCGACGGCGGCCTGAACCTCAAGTGGAGCCACCTCGGCGCGGACCACACCTCGCTGTTCCTCAGAGACGAGACCTTCCGCGCGACGATCAAGGAGATGTGATGGAGGAACTGTCACAGCCGACCACGATCGGCGTCGAAGCCTATGTCAGCCCCGAGTACGCGCGTGCCGAACGGGATCGGCTGTGGCGCAAGGTCTGGCAGCAGGTGGGACGCGTCGAGGAGCTGCCGGAGGTCGGCAGCTACCTGACCTACGACATCCTCGACGACTCGATCATCGTGGTGCGGACAGGACCCGATGAGTTCGCCGCCCACCACAACGTCTGTGTGCATCGCGGGCGCCGGCTGATCGACACCCCGGCGGGTGCGAAGAACGCCTGCGGGCGCAGCCACAAGAGCTTCGTGTGCGGATTCCACGGCTGGACCTACGGGCTCGACGGTGCCTGTACCCACATTCGCGAGCAGGATGACTGGCAGGGGGCGCTGACCCCGGAGAACACGCACCTGGCGCCAGTGCGCGTCGACACGTGGGGCGGCTGGCTGTTCATCAACATGGACAGCGACTGTGAACCGTTGGCGGACTACCTCTTTCCCGCCGCGAAGATCCTCGACCCGTTCCGGCTGGACAACATGCGCTACAAGTGGCGCAAATGGCTGAACTTCGACTGCAATTGGAAAGTCGCGATGGAGGCCTTCAACGAGACCTACCACGTGTTCACCACTCATCCGGAATTCAACCGGTTCGGCGAGTTCAAGGGCTGGGCCAAAGCGCAGGGCCGGCACAGCAACATCGGCTACGACGCCCCCAAGGGCATGGACGAGACCAAGTCCAAGATCCGGCTGGGCATCGGCGACCCCCGCGTCTCGACCGCCGAAATGCAGGTCTACACAATGGAAGAGACCAATGCGACCACCACGCAGACGCTGGTGGAGGCCGCCAAACGTCTGGTTGACGAATTGCCGGAGGACACGCCTGCCGACAAGGTGCTGGAGCACTGGCTGTCCTCGGCGCGGCGTGACGACGCGGCGCGCGGCGTCATCTGGCCGACCATCCCCGCCGACGTCCTGGGCCAGAGCGGCACCGCATGGCAGATCTTCCCGAATTTCCAGATCGGCCAGGGCCTGACCAGCGCGCTGTGCTACACCGCGCGGCCGGACCCGAGCTATGACCCGAACAAGTGCATCTTCGAGGTCGCGGTGTTCGAGCTGTACCCGAAAGGCGAAGAGCCGCAGACGCAGTGGGAGTACACCCCGAAGGACAGCCCGAACTGGCTGTCGGTGCTGCCGCAGGACTTCTCGAACATGGCCGCGGTGCAGCAGGGCATGAAATCCGCCGGCTTCCCGGGCACCAAACCCAATCCCTACCGAGAGCGCAGCACCGTGAACCTGCACCACCAGCTGTCGAAGTACATGGGTACCGGCGAACCACAGGAGCTGCGATGACGTTGTTCGACACCTGCGGACCAACCCAGACGCCCGACGACGTCGACATCGACGCGATGCGCGAGAAGTACGCGCACGAGCGCGCGAAGCGCGTGCGGCCGGAGGGCTCGGCTCAATACCTGGAAGTCAAAGACGATTTCGCGGATTTCGCGGACGTGGATCCGCACACGCCGGTCACGCCGCGCGCCCCGATCGATGCGGATCTCGAGGTGGCCATTCTGGGCGGCGGGATCGCCGGGCTGCTGGCGGGCGCCTACCTGACCAAAGCCGGCGTCGAGGACATCCACGTCATCGAGGCCGGCGGCGACTTCGGCGGGGTGTGGTACTGGAACCGCTTCCCCGGAATCCAGTGCGACAACGACGCCTACTGCTACATTCCGCTGCTCGAAGAACTGGGCTTCATGCCGTCGAAGAAGTTCGCCGACGGCGCCGAAATCCTTGCGCACTGCCAGCACATCGGCAAGCACTTCGGGCTCTACGACGGTGCCCTCTTCTCAACCCAGGTGCGCACCGTGCGCTGGGATGAGGACATCAAGCGGTGGCGGCTGTCGACCAATCGTGGCGACGACATCCGGGCCCGTTTCGTGGTCATGACGCAGGGCTCGTACAACCGGCCGAAACTGCCGGGCATCCCTGGGATCAAAGACTTTCGAGGGCACGTCTTTCATTCCGCGCGTTGGGATTACCAGTACACCGGCGGAGACGCGAGCGGTGGGCTCGACAAGCTCGCAGACAAGCGCGTCGCCCTGGTCGGCACGGGCGCGACGGGAGTGCAGCTGGTCCCGCACCTCGCCCGGGATGCCCGGCACCTCTATGTCTTTCAGCGCACGCCGTCATCGGTGGACTTCCGCGGCAATCAACCCACCGATCCGGCGTGGGCACAGTCGCTGCAGCCCGGCTGGCAGGCCGAACGCAAGCGGAACTTCCACCGGTGGTCACCCTTCGAAGGCGTGGTGTTCGATGCGCCGGACCAGGTCTGCGATTTCTGGACCGAGCTGGGCCGCAATCTCACGGCCCGCATCGCGGCGAGCCCCGACCCGGGAGCCCTCGGCGTCGAACAGATCATGGCGATGCGCGAGGAAGAGGACTACAAGATCATGGAGCGGCTGCGCCGCCGCATCGCCGACGTCGTGGACGACCCCGGCACCGCGGAGGCGCTCAAGCCGTACTACCGATTCATGTGCAAGCGGCCGACGTCCAGCGACGAGTACCTGCCGAGTTTCAATCGGGCCAACGTCACGCTGGTCGACGTCTCGGCGTCGCAGGGCGCGGAGCGACTCACCCCGGCCGGAATCGTCGCCAATGGCGTTGAGTACGAGGTGGATTGCGTCATCTTCGCCAGTGGCTTCGAGATCTCCACCGAGATCAGCCGCCGCTACGCGATGGAGACGATCGAGGGCCGCGGCGGCGTGTCGCTGTTCGACCACTGGCGTGACAGCTACCAGACGCTCCATGGGATGACGAGCCGCGGCTTTCCCAACCAGTTCCACACCGGCTTCATCCAGGGCGGTGTGTCGGCCAACACCACCGCCATGTTCGAGCAGCAGGCCGAGCACATCGCCTACATCATCGCCGAGGCCATCAAGCGCGGCGCCGCGACCGTGGAGCCCAGCCAGGCCGGCCAGGACGCGTGGGTGGCCACCATCCGCGAACTCGCCTTTGACAACTCGGCCTTCGACAACAGTTGCACGCCTGGCTATTACAACAACGAGGGCCGCGGGTTCGGCGCCGCCACCCGATCCTTCCTGGGCGAGGTGTACACGCCCGGCTTCTACGCCTTCGACGACCTGCTGAAGGCCTGGCGCGACGCCGGCGACCTCGACGGCCTGGAGTTGGGAGACTAGTGTCCTGCGCCGTAAATTAGTTGATTAATTGTAGAATTGGCGGGTGGGAACCAGGGGTAGGCCGGTAGTCGAGTTGGTGTTGACCGACGACGAACGTGAGACGTTGCAGCGGTGGGCCCGTCGATCGAAGTCCTCGCAGGCGTTGGCCCAACGTTGTCGGATCGTGTTGGGTTGCGCGGCAGGGAAATCCAACAAGGAAGTCGCCGCTGATGAAGGTGTGTGGCCGCAAACGGTCGGCAAATGGCGTGGACGGTTCCTGGAGGCGCGACTGGAGGGTCTGGCCGATGAGCCGCGTCCTGGTGCGCCGCGCAAGATCACCGACGAGGCGGTCGAGCAGCTGATCGTGGCCACGTTGGAGCGTCAACCCAAAGGCGCCACGCACTGGTCGCGGTCTTCGATGGCGGCTGAGACCGGGTTGTCGAAGTCAACGGTCGGACGGATCTGGAAGTCGTTCGGCCTCAAGCCGCATCAGGTGGACACCTTCAAGATCAGCAACGACCCGCAGTTCGTCGACAAGGTCCGTGACGTCGTGGGGTTGTATCTGGACCCGCCGGAGAAGGCACTGGTGCTCTGCGTCGATGAAAAATCGCAGATCCAGGCCTTGGATCGCAGCGCGCCGGTCCTGCCGATGATGCCCGGCATGCCCGAGCGCCGCACCCATGACTACGTGCGGCACGGAATCACCACCTTGTTCGCCGCCCTGGATGTGGCCACCGGCGAGGTCTACGGCTCGATTCACCGCCGGCACCGCGCGATCGAGTTCAAGAAGTTCTTGACCAAGTTGGACAACACCGTGCCCGCTGACCTGGACGTCCATCTGATCTGCGACAACTACTCGACGCACAAATCGCCGACAGTAACCAAATGGCTTGCCGCCCATCCCCGATTCCACATGCACTTCACCCCGACCTACTCGTCGTGGCTCAACCAGGTCGAGCGGTGGTTCGGGTTACTCACCGACCAGAAACTGCGCCGCGGCGTTCACCGCTCAATTCAGGCCCTCGAGAAGGACATTCGCGAGTGGATCGCAGACTGGAACGACAACCCCCGCCCGTTCAACTGGACCAAGACCGCCGACGAGATCTTCGAACGACTCGGTTCATATCTTCAACGAATTCCCGGCGCAGGACACTAGATGCCCGACTCGAGATTCGAGGGTCGCGTCGCGATCGTCACCGGTGCGGGCCGGGGACTCGGGCGCGCATACGCCCGGTTACTGGCATCTCGCGGCGCGCGTGTGGTGATCAATGATTCCGGCGGTGCCCTGTCCGGCACCGGGGTCGACGCAGGCCCGGCCCATGACGTCGTACAGGAGATCGTCGCAGCCGGTGGCCAGGCCGTCGGCTGCACCGAGTCGGTGTCCACCCCGGACGGCGGTCAGGCAATCATCGACACCGCGCTGGGGCACTACGGACGGGTCGACGTCCTGATCCACAACGCCGGCAACGTCCGGCGGGCTCCGCTGCGGGAGATGACGTCCGACGATTTCGACGCGGTCCTCGATGTGCACCTACGCGGCGCCTTTCATGTTGTGCGAGCGGCATTTCCGGTGATGTGCGACGCGGGCTACGGCCGCGTCGTACTGACGTCGTCGATCGGCGGGCTATACGGCAACCACCAGGTGGCGAACTATGCAGCGGCAAAAGCCGGCGTCATCGGGCTGTCGAATGTCGTTGCCCTCGAAGGTGCTTCGGCGGGAGTCACCTGCAACGTCGTGGTCCCGGCGGCTGTCACCCGCATGGCCGAGGGCATCGACACCTCGGCCTATCCGCCGATGTCACCCGACCTCGTCGCACCTGTCGTCGGCTGGCTGGCCCACGAATCCTGTTCGGTCACCGGCGAAATCTTCGTCGCGTTGGCCGGCCGGGTGGCGCGTGTCGTGGTCACCGAAACACCCGGGGTGTACCGGCCGTCGTGGACCATCGAGGACGTGGCCGCGCAGTCGACCGCGATCCGCGATGCCGGTGATCCGGTCAACTTCCCCGTCGTCCCCGACGGACACGGCGATCACATCCGCTACAGCTTCGCGATGGCCGCTCATGGCTAGCGGGCCGCTGGCAGGAGTACGCGTCGTCGACCTCACCGCCATGGTCATGGGGCCCTACTGCACGCAGATCATGGCCGACATGGGCGCCGACGTCGTCAAAATCGAACCGCCGCAAGGGGATGACACCCGGTTCATCTCGGTGGGACCGGCCCCCGGCATGAGCGGGGTGTTCGTCAACGTCAACCGCGGCAAGCGCAGCGTGGTGCTGGATCTGCGTACCGACGCCGGCAAAACGGCGCTGCGGGCCCTGTGCGAGACGGCCGACGTTTTCATCCATTCGATGCGGGCCAAAGCGATCGCCCGGCTGGGTTTCGGCTACGAGGATGTGGCCGCGCTCAATCCCCACATCGTCTACACCAACTGCTACGGCTATGGACGCCGCGGACCGAACCGCGACCGTCCCGCATACGACGACACCATTCAGGCCGAATGCGGGCTGCCTGCCGTCCAGGCACAGCTCACCGGACAGGCCGACTACGTCGGCACGATCATGGCGGACAAGATCGCCGGGTTGACCGCGCTCTACGCCACCACCATGGCGCTGTTCCACCGGGAGCGCACCGGGGAGGGACAGGAGGTCGAGGTCGCGATGTTCGAGACCATGGCCTCCTTCATGCTGGTCGAACATGCCAACGGCGCCATGTTCGACCCTCCCCTGGGTCCTGCCGTCTACCCGCGCACCGTGGCACCCAACCGCCGCCCCTATCGCACGAGCGACGGTGAGATCGCCGCGCTGATCTACAACGACCGGCATTGGAAGGCATTCATCGATGCCGTGCAACCGCCATGGGCCGGCGACCATTACGCCACGCTGGAACAACGCGCCCGCAACATCGACATCGTCTACGGGCTGGTGGCCGAGACCATGAAGGAACGGACCACCGACGAATGGCTGGCGCTGTTCCGTACGTTGGAGATTCCGGCCGCACCGCTGAACACCCCCGACGCCCTGTTCGACGACCCCCACCTCAATGCCGTGGGCCTGTTCGAAACGGTGGACACGCCGCACGGCCCGGTGCGCTTTCCGGGTGTGCCGACGTGGTTCTCCCGCACGCCCGGCCGGGTCGCAGGTCCGGCACCGTTGTTGGGCGCCGACACCGATGAGGTGTTGAGCGAACTGTGAGTATGAACTTCGAGATGGGCGCCGACGCCACGGCGTTGCGCCAGCAGCTCCGCGACCTCGTGAAAGAGCATGTGCCGGACGACTTCCTGGGCGCCTTCACCGACGATCCGGCGGATCTCGCAGTGGCACAGCGGTTCTGCCGCACCCTCGCCGAGCACGACCTGCTGTGCCTGGCCTGGCCGGAGGAGTTCGGCGGCCGCGGTGCCTCGGTGTGGGAACAGACCGTGGTGCGCGAGGAGATGTGGGCGCACCACGAACCGCGCGGGGCACAGTACATGGGCGTCAACTGGGTCGGGCCAATCATCATGCGCCACGGCACCCAACAGCAACGGCAGCAGCACCTGCCACTGATCGCGCGCGGCGAAGTGATCTGGTGCCAGGGTTTCTCCGAGCCCGAAGCCGGATCCGACCTCGCATCGCTGCGCACCACGGCACGTCCCGACGGCGACGGCTGGCGGATCACGGGTCAGAAGATCTGGACCTCCTACGCCACCATGGCACAGTGGTGCTTCCTGCTGGCCCGGACGTCCCGGCAGGAGAAGAAGCAGCGGGGGCTCACGATTTTCCTTGTGCCGATGGATGATCCGTCCATCCAGGTGCGGCCCATCCGCACCATGCTCGGCCCCCACCATCTCAATGAGGTGTTCATCGACGAGCTGCGTGTCAGCCGGGCCGATGTGCTCGGCACGGTGGATGAGGGCTGGTCGATCGTGCAGGATGTGATGTCGTTCGAGCGGGTCGGCATCGCCCGCTATGCGCGCTGTGAACGGTTGCTCGCCGCGGCGCCGACGGCTCTCGGCGACCGCTGGCGGTCACTACCCGACGAGTTGCGCAGCCGGTGGGTGCGCATGGTGACGCACTGCCGGCGGGCCCGCCTGATGGCCTACCGGGTGGTGGCGCTGCAGGCCGACGGACAGGTGCAGCCTGCCGATACGGCGGCCTACCGCATCGCCGTCACCCGGCTGGATCAGGACAGTGCCGAGGTGCTGACCGATCTGGCCGCAGAGGTCACCGACGACACCCCGTACACGCGCTGGTTTCAGGCCGAAGTGGCCGACCACTGGCGCTATTCGCAGGCGTCGACGGTGTCGTCGGGCAGCATCGAGATGCAGCGAATACTGCTGTCGCGCGCCCTGTTGGCGGCACGATGATCCTCGATCTCGGCGAGCAGGCGAAAGAGTTCGGCCGACAGGCACTTCGGGCCTTCGAAGCGGCCGGCGGCGACGCGCTCGGGCAGCAGGCGGAGGCCAAGCCGGATACCCGTGCCGAGCTCGTCGACGGCGTGCTGCGCGAACTGGGCACCTGGGAACTGAGCCCGCGATCCGACGCCGACGAGCTCGAAGCCGCGGCCGCGCTCTGCCGCAGCGCCGGGTACTGGGCGCTGCCCTATCCGGTGGCCGAAACCCTCTCCCGGCCCGACGATCTCGAGGTCGGCGGCCTGTCGGTGGTGGCCGACGTCAACCCCGCTGCCCCGGTCGCCGGACTCGACGGCCGGTGGGCGGCCGTCACTTTCGCCGGCATCCGCAGTGAGGTGGCCGGATATGGGAAGGCCGGACCGGCGTTCGTGGCTCCCCTCGAGCTGTCGGCTGTCGACGACCGCGGCGCGGCAGATGTGGCGCTTGCTTTGGTGCTGCCGTGCTGGACCCTGCTGGGCATGCTCGACCGCGCGCTGGAGCTGACCATCGCGCATGTCACGATGCGCAAGCAGTTCGGTGCGCCCCTGTCGTCATTCCAGGGTGTGCAGTTCCAGCTGACCGACGCCGAGGTGGAACGCAGTGGACTGGACATCCTCGCCAAGCACGCGCTGTGGAGCGTCGGAACCGGCCGGCCAGCAGCACTGAATGACGCCCTGGCGCTTCGGATGTCGGCCATCGAAGCCGCCGATGTCGTGTTCCGGGTCTGCCATCAGCTGCACGGCGCCGTCGGATTCTGCGACGAGACCACCTTGTCGTGGCTGTCGCGCTACAGCCAACCACTGCGCCGCCTGCCGCTCGGGCTGTCTGCGACGAAAGCGGAACTGACGCGGAGGATGTCATGACCGCCGACTTCCGCGACCATGTCCGCCGTTGGTGCGACGAGTATGTCCCCCGGGACTGGCGGCGGACCCAGACCGGCGTCCCAGAAGCCGAATTCGTCAGGTTCCAGAAGGCGTGGTTCGCCGAGCTGCATGCCGCGGGCTTCGCTGTCCCGCACTGGCCCCGCGAGTGGGGCGGCGGCATGAGCGTCGCCGACCAGATCGTGCTGTACCAGGAGCTGGCCGCGCACGACGCACCGCGGCTGGTGCTGGCGTTCGTCGGCATCCACCACGCCGCGGCCACCTTGCTGGCGGCGGGCACCGAAGCGCAACGGCGGCGCCATCTTCCGGCGATTCTCGACGGCGAAATCTGGGTGCAGGGATTCTCCGAGCCCGAGGCCGGCTCCGATCTGGCGAGCCTGCGGACCTCGGCCCGCCGATCCGGCGACTCGTACGTCGTCAACGGCCAGAAGCTGTGGGCCAGTGGCGGCGCGCATGCCGACTGGTGCCTGCTGTTGGCCCGCACCGATCCCAATGCCCCGAAACGCAAGGGCATCTCGTACTTCCTGCTCGACATGCGCAGCCCGGGCGTGGACGTCCGGCCGATCCGCAACGCGATGGGCGACTCGCACTTCTGCGAAATCTTCCTGACCGACGTGGTCATTCCGGCGGCCAATCTCGTCGGCCCGGAGAACGCCGGCTGGCAGGTGGCCCAGTCGACGCTGGGCGCAGAGCGTGGTCTGACGATGCTGGAGCTGTCGGAGCGCCTGTTCCACAACGGCTTTCGCCGCCTCGTCGAGTCCTGCGCCGCCGAGGATCCGGTGATCGCCGACCGGCTCGCCCAGTTCGAGATCGAGATCACCGGGCTGCGTGGTCTGTGCCGCCGGCTGGTGGAGAACGCAGAAGAAGGAACCGTGGGACCGGCCGACGCGTCGATCGTCAAACTCTTCTACAGTGAACTGCTGCAACGCCTCACCGATTTCGGCGTCGAGGCCGGCGGCCTCGACGCCCACACCGACCTGGCGAAACCGATGTCGAGCGGCTGGGAATCGGGTTCGTGGCTGCTGGACTTCATCGGCTCGTGGGAGTGGACCATTCCCGGCGGGGCAAGCGAGATTCAGCGCACCATCATCGGCGAACGGGGCCTCGGGCTGCCGCGGGAACTGAGTGCGCCGTGACCGAATTCACCGAATTCCATGACGAACTGCGGTCGGTGGCCGGCGAGCTGCTGGCCAAAGGCCGCGACGTCGAGTGGCCGGCCGTCGTCGAGGCCGGCTGGGCGGAGCTGGAGGTACCGGAGGAGTTCGGCGGCGCTGGCGCGACGTTCGCCGAAGTCGCCGTCATCTGCGCGGAGATGGGCCGGGCGGCCAGTGCCACCGCCTACCTCGGCAGCGCGGTGCTGACCGTCGGCGCGCTGAACATGCTGGCGCCCAGCGCGCTTCGCGACGAGCTGTTGACCGGCGTGGCTGCCGGCAGCATCCGACTCGCCGTGGCGATCGATTCGTGCGACTTCGTACCCGATGCTGACGGCGCCGACCGCATCCTGCGCGTCACCGACAGTGGCGTCTGCATCGCCGACTCACGTGCTGTGCCCCGACCCGTGCTCGATGAGACGCGTCGGCTGGCGAACGTAACCACTGACGGCCAGGGCGCCGAAACCTTGTGCTACGAGGACGCTTCTGCAGACCCGGTCGGGCGCCTGCGGGACCGCGCCGCCGTGGCGGTGGCCGCCGACAGTCTCGGTATCGCCGAAGCGATGCTGGCCGCAACGGTGGACTACGCCAAGGTGCGCCATCAATTCGGCCGGCCGATCGGCTCGTTCCAGGCCGTCAAACATGCCTGCGCGGACATGCTCGTCCAGGTCGAGGTGGCGCGCCAACTCGTCAGCGCGGCAGTCGAATCCGTGGTGCAGGGCCGGGCGGATTCCGCCCCGTCGATGGCCAAGGCGTACGCCTGCAGTGCGGCCGTCGATGTCGCGGGCAAGGCCATGCAGCTCCACGGCGGCATCGGCTACACGTGGGAAAGCGGCATCCACGTCTACCTCAAACGCGCTGCGCTCAACCGTTCATTGTTCGGCTCCCCTGCGGCACATCGCAGACAACTGGCCAAGCGCTACCTCTAGAAGGAGTTTTCAGATGGGTGTACCGGTCTACAAGAGGATTCTCGACCTGTTCGAGGCCGAGGGCGTCAACACGTTGTTCGGCATCCCGGACCCGAACTTCGTGCACATGTTCACCGAGGCCGAGGCCCGCGGCTGGTCCGTCGTGGCACCACACCACGAATTGAGCGCCGGCTTCATGGCCGAGGCCGCCTCGCGGATGACGGGGAAACCGGGTCTGTGCATCGGCACACTCGGTCCGGGCGTCGCGAACATCGCGGGCGCGATGATGTGTGCCCTCGTCGAGAACTCGCCGGTCATCTTCCTGGGCGGACAGCGTGCCCGCATCACCGAACGCCGGGTGCGCCGGGGACGGATCCAATTCGTCCAGCAGGAGGGACTTTTCGCGCCGTCGGTGAAGTACAGCAGCTCCATCGAATACGCCGATCAGACCGACGAGATCATCCACGAGGCAATCCGCCGGGCGATGTCGGGTACCCCGGGACCGGCCTACGTCGAGTTCCCATCGCATGTCATCCTCGACGAACTCGAGGTGGCAGACTCACCGAGCCCCGCGTCCTACCGCCTGGTCAACCAGGGCGCGGGCGCGCGTGAGGTCGCCGACGCCGCGAAGCTCATCCGGGAGGCCGCGAGCCCGATCCTGCTGGTCGGTCACGGCGTGCACACCTCGCGCACCCAGCGGGAGGTCAAGGAACTCGCCGAGCTGATGAACTGCCCCGTCATCCAGACCTCCGGCGGCACGTCGTTCATCCCCGGCCTGCAGGACCGGACGTTCCCGTACCTGTTCTCGCCGGCCGCGAACCAGGCGGTCGAGGAATCCGATCTGTGCGTCGCGCTGGGCACCGAACTCGGTGAACCCATGCACTACGGCCGGACCCAGCACTGGGCGGCGGGCAACGCCGATCGCAAATGGGTTTACGTCGAACAGGATCCGACGGCCATCGGCGTCAATCGCTCGTTCGACGTGGCGCTGGTCGGCGACCTGCGCGGAGTCGTCCCGCAGCTCGTCGAGGCCCTGCGCGACACCCCGCGGGCTCCGTCTGCGAACCTCGACGCCCTGATCGCGTCCGACGCCGCCGAACTCGCGGGGCTCGCCGAGAGCGCGCCGACCGGACGGGCGCCCATCCACTCTGCGCGTTATGTCGTCGAGGCGACCAAGGCGTTCAACGAGCTCGATGACGGCATCCTGGTGCGCGACGGCGGCGCGACCGTGATCTTCCAGTGGACCTATTCCCAGTCCAAGCCGCGCGACGTCATCTGGAATCAGAACTTCGGCCACCTGGGCACCGGTCTCCCCTACGCGGTCGGCGCCTCGATCGCCGAGGGCCGCCAACGGCCGGTCATGCTACTGACGAGCGACTCGGCGTTCCTGTTCCACATCGCGGAGTTGGAAACCGCTGCGCGCGAGGGCCTTCCACTGGTATGTGTAGTTGGTGTCGACCATCAGTGGGGCCTGGAGGTCGGCGTCTACAAGCGGACCTTCGCACAGCCGTCGCCGCAACCCGGAGTGCACTGGAGCAAGGACGTCCGGATGGACAAGATCGCCGAGGGCTTCGGCTGCCACGGCGAGTACGTTGAGAAAGAAGACGAGATCGGCCCGGCCATTGCGCGTGCCTACGCCAGCGGCAAGGTCGGAGTGGTGCATGTGTGCATAGACCCGAAGGCAAACTCTGAGGAGATGCCCAAGTACGACCGATTCCGCACCTGGTACGCCGAGGGCACACAGTAAAGGAGAGGCAATGCGCGAGTATCTGCAGTTCTATATCGACGGACAGTGGGTCGACCCGGTCGGGCTGTCGCCACTGGACGTCGAGAACCCCGCCACCGAAGAGGTTGCGGGCCGCATTGCCCTGGGTTCGGCGGCAGACGTGGACAAGGCGGTCGCGGCCGCACGTCGTGCGTTCGGGTCGTGGTCGCAGACCAGCCGCGAAGAACGCCTCGACCTGCTGCAGGCGATCAGCGCCGAATATCTCAGGCGCCAAGGCGATCTCGCCGCGGCCGTGAGCGAGGAGATCGGTGCCCCGCCGGCACTGGCCGCAGGTGCGCAGGTGCAGCTCGGCATCGGACATCTGATGACCGCCATCGAGGTGCTCAAGAATTTCGAGTTCTCGCGTCAGCTCGGCAAGACGCTGGTGACGAGCGAACCGATCGGTGTCTGCGGCCTCATCACGCCATGGAACTGGCCGCTCAACCAGATCGCCGTCAAGGTGTTCCCCGCGTTGGCGACCGGCTGCACCGTGGTCCTCAAGCCGTCGGAGGTCGCCCCGTTCTCGGCGCAGATCTTCACCGAGGTCATCGACGCCGCGGGAGTGCCCCCCGGCGTGTACAACCTGGTCTACGGCGACGGAGCCGGTGTGGGAGCGGCCATTTCGAGCCATCCCGGCATCGACATGGTGTCCTTCACCGGCTCGACCCGGGCCGGAATCGAGGTCGCAAGGTCCGCGGCGCCGACCGTCAAGCGGGTCAGCCAGGAGCTCGGCGGTAAGAGCCCGAACATCGTGCTGGACGACGACGCCTTCGCCACCAGCGTCGCGGCCGGCGTTTCGGCGATGATGCCGAACTCGGGCCAGAGCTGCAATGCGCCGTCACGCATGTTGGTGCCGAACTCCCGGATGGCCGAAGCCATTTCGATCGCCGCGGAGACCATCGACAGTGTGCGGGTCGCCGACGTCGACAACCCGAGAGCCATCGGGCCGGTCGCCTCGCGCGCCCAGTTCGAGCGCATCCAGGGCCTCATCGCCAAGGGGGTCGCCGGCGGCGCCAAGCTGGTCGCCGGTGGCGAGGGACGTCCTGATGGCGTGGACCGCGGATTCTACGTCCGCCCAACGGTATTCGCCGATGTCACGAACGACATGACCATTGCCCGCGAGGAGATCTTCGGACCGGTGCTGTGCATGCTCGGATACGACGATATCGATGACGCCGTCGACATCGCCAACGACACCGAATACGGCCTGGCCGGCTATGTTTCGGGCGCCGACATCGACGCCGCCCGTGCGGTGGCCCGCAGAATCCGGGCCGGCTGGATTTCGATCAACCATGCCTTCGACATGAACGCGCCGTTCGGCGGCTACAAGCACAGCGGCAACGGCCGCGAGTGGGGCGAGGCGGGTTTCCACGAGTACGTGGAGACCAAGAGCGTCCTCGGCCACGGCTGACATTCCGATCCGAAGAAGGGGCCGCCGGCAATATCGCCGGCGGCCCCTTCTTCGTCTCAAGTTGCGCAGTTCGCCCTGAGTTACACCGTGACGAGCCGGGCGAGGTTGCCGCCCATGATCTTTGCCTGATCGTCGACCGGCAGGTGCTGCAGCGCGGTCACGTAGTGCGTCGGCTCGGCCAGACCCTCGGGGTGCGGCCAGTCGGATCCGTAGAGCACCTGGTCGACACCGACCAGGTTGATCAGGTCGTCGATGCCCTCCTCGTAGAAGGGGCTGACGTGAATGCGGTTCTTGATCTCCTCCATGGGATTTCCGAGGAAGGACTCCGGGGCCTTCTTATAGACCTCGGCCATCTGATCGAGCAACGGGAACATCCATTTCGACCCCGCCTCGACGATGCCGACCTTCAGCTTCGGGTGGCGGAACAGCGCGCCGTGGATCACCCACGAAGCCACCGCATCCTGGATCGGGCGCCATTCGTTGAGGATGGCCATTGCGTTGGTCTGGAACGGCAGCATCTCCTGTGCCGCGCCGTCCCACTCGGACGTGTAGCGGGAGTAGCCGCTGTCGGAGGAGTGCATCCCGATGAAGACGTCGTACTCGACGCACTTCTGCCAGAACGGATCGAACTCGGGCAGCGCGAACGACCGGGGACCACGGAAACCGGGCACCGGCGCCGGCCGGATCAGGATGGCGCGCGCACCACGCTTGACGCACCACTCCAGCTCCTCGATGGCCTTCTCCACGATGGGGAGGGTGATCACCGGCGTGGTGAAGATCCGGTTCTTGTAGTTGAACCCCCACACTTCGTCGAGCCACTGGTTGAGCGAGTGGATGAGGACGTGGATGGCGACCGGGTCGTCACGCAGCCGCTCTTCGATCAAGCTGGCAAGCGTCGGGAACATCAGTGTGCGATCGAGGCCCAGTTGGTCCATGAGCTCGAGCCGCGGAGCGGGCTCGAAGAACGCCGGGATGGCCTTCATCGGCTCACCGAAGAGCTCGCGCCGGGACTTGCCCTCGGGGTTGCCGTACTTGAAGTACTCCTCCCAGGCGCCGGGCCGGGCCACCACGGAGAACGTGGGGTTCGGGATGTAGTTGCTGATCTGGCCTCGGATCGCGATCTTGGTGCGGCCGTTGACCTCGACGTACTGGACGACGTCCTTGTACTCCTTGGGCAGGTACTTGGTCAGTGCCTCGGGCGGCTCGTAGAGATGGTTGTCCGCGTCGAACAGCGGAAACGGAATATCGACCCGATGCGACAGTTGTCCCATGAAATTCTCCTTCGCGATTCATGAGAATCTTATTCTCATATGGCGCGAACACGCAATCACTTCACCGTGGTTACCGGTCGGAGGCCTAGTTGTCGGCGGCCGGATCGAGCTTGCGCAGGTACCGGTCGAAGTAGGCGAGAATCTCGTCGTGGCCGACGGAGACCCCGAGCGCGGCCTCCATCGTCAGCAGCTGCGACATCCCCACGATCAAGGAGATCGCGACGATCGGCGGCAGCTCATCGGCATCGACGCCGTGTTGCGCGAGGACCGAGCCGACCAGCTCCGCCTGCCCTTCGAGGAATTGTTGTGCGGCGCCGGCGATCTCGGACCCGAGTTCCTTGCGATGGTTGGCCAGTGCGGCATATTCCATGATGAGCGCGGTATCGCGGTTCTCGATGAGGAAGGTCCACAGCGCCCGCAGCGGGTTCGGCGCCAGCAGGATCATCGACTGGGCCGCCAGCCCCTGCTCGGTCCGGCGCCGGAAGGCGGCCAGGAACAGGTCGTCCATGGTGCGGAAGTAGTAATGGACGAGTTGCGGCTTGAGACCGGCCCTTTCGGCGACCCGCCGGGAGGTCACCGCGGCGTAGCCCTCGTCGAGCATCAGCGCCTCGGCGGCATCCAGTAGGGCCCCGCGGTTCTTCGCCTCGGGTCCGCCGATCCTTCGTTCCGATGCCATGCCGTCACAGTCCGTTCTCGATCGCAGCCGCGCCGATCGTAATTGTCCACATCCCGCCGTGTGACCTTGACCACGCCACAATCCAGATGCTAAGCAAGTGCCCAGCACTTTGGTTGCAAATCGATGCCTGGAGGCCAGCCCACACATGACGAACTTCGACGAGGTCGACTACTACACCGACCAGTCACTCGTAGCCGACCCGCACCCGTACTTCGATCACCTGCGCAGCAAGTGTCCGGTGACGCGGGAGAACCACTACGGTGTCGTGGCCGTCACCGGCTGGGAAGAGGCCAACGCGGTCTACAAGGACGCCGACTCGTTCTCCGCATGCGTGGCGGTGACCGGGCCGTTCACCCCGCTGCCGTTCACGCCCGAAGGCGACGACATCTGCGCCCAGCTCGCCGAGCATCGCACCGCCATCCCGATGTTCGAGCACATGATCACCATGGATCCGCCGGAGCACACGCGCGCCCGCTCGCTGCTGTCCCGGCTCCTGACGCCCAAGCGCCTCAAGGAGAACGAGGACTTCATGTGGCGGCTCGCCGACCGCCACATCGACGAGTTCATCGCCGACGGCAAGTGCGAGTTTCTGGCCTCCTATGCGCGGCCGTTCTCGCTGCTCGTCGTCGCCGATCTCCTCGGCGTCCCCGAAGAGGACCACGAGGAGTTCCGTGAGGCGTTCGGCGCCGAGCGCCCCGGCAGTCGTGTCGGCGCGCTCGACCACGAACCGCTGGCGTCGAACCCGCTGGAATGGGCCGACGAGAAGGTCGGTCAGTACCTCGAAGACCGGCGCAGCCATCCGCGCGACGACGTGCTGACCTCCCTTGCCACGGCGAAGTACGAGGACGGATCCACTCCGGAGATCAGCGACGTCGTCAAGACCGCGACGTTCCTCTTCGGCGCCGGACAGGAGACGACGGCCAAGCTGCTCACCGCCGCGATGCGCTTCCTCGGCGAGCAGCCCGAGTTGCAGCAGCGGCTGCGCGAGGACCGCAGCCGGATTCCGAACTTCGTCGAGGAATGCCTGCGCATGGAAAGCCCGGTCAAGACATTGCACCGGTTGGCGCGCAAGTCGACGAAGGTCGGCGACATGGACGCCCCGGCCGGCACCATCGTCATGATCAGCCCGGGCGCGGTCAACCGTGATCCGCGCCGGTTCGAGCAGCCGCACGAATTCCAGTTGGACCGCAAGAACGTTCGCGAACACCTGGCCTTCAGCCGCGGCGTGCACTCGTGCCCTGGTGCCCCACTGGCCCGCGTCGAAGGCCGGGTGTCACTGGAGCGGATCCTGGACCGCCTGGGTGACATCCAGCTCGACGAGACCGCGCACGGCGCCGACGGCGACCGGCACTACAACTACGAGCCGACGTTCGTCCTGCGCGGCGTCACCGATCTGCACATCAACTTCACCCCACTGGCCGCCAGGGCCTGAGCCTGCGGCGACGGCGGCGACACCGCGAATGTGCGTACAGATCAAGAAATGCGGCCGGAAGGCGATCTGTGCGCACCGTCGGGGTGGCCGCCGCCCACCGCCTGCCAGTGGCATGTTCGATCTGGAGAGGTCAACTTTCCCTGACGGCCAAGGAAAGTTGATGTCTCCAATTCGCAAGTGCCACAAGAGGACCGGAACGCCCCTAGGTGACCGCCCCGGCCGACTTGAGCTCGATGATCCGGTCCCAGTCCATCCCGAGTTCCAGCAGGATCTCCTCGGTCTGCTCGGCAAAAGCGGGCGCCGGCCCGGTCTGCGGCGGGGCCACGTCGAATTGCACTGGGTTGGCGACCAATTCGAGCTCGCCCGCCTGCACCAGGTAGTCGTTCGCCCGGACCTGCGCGTCGTCGGCAGCCTGCAGCGTGTCCTGGACCGGGGCCCACGGGCCGGAGAGGGTGGCGAATCGCTCTCGCCACTCCGCCAGCGTCTTGGTCGCCATCGCCTTGCTCAGAATCTCCACGGCCGCCGTGGTGTTGGACGCGATGTCCTGCGCCGTCGCGAAGCGCGGATCGTCGATGTACTGATCCAGTTCCATGTGCCGGCACACGTCGGCCCAGAACTTCGTCGGCTGCATCATGACCAGCGAGATGATGTGACCGTCAGCCGTTTCATAAAGGCCCACAAGAGGATTGATGGGCGAACCGTGCACCCCCGGGGGCGGCGCCTGCATCAACTGGCCGAGGTGGGACGTCAATGCGATGGTGTGACCCATCGACCACAGCCCGCTGCCCAGCAGCGAGACGTCGACGATCGACGGCTCACCGGTGCGCTCACGCTTGAACAGTGCGGCCGCGATGCCGCCGGCCAGATTGGTGCCGGAAATGGTGTCGCCGTAGGCCGGTCCCGGCGGCCCGATCATGCCCGGCGTGCCCGGCGGCGTGATGGTCGCGGCAGTACCGGCCCGGCACCAGAATGCCGTCATGTCGTAGCCGCCCTTTTCGGCCTCCGCCCCGCGTGGGCCGAGCGCGCTACCGCGCGCGTAGATGATCGCCGGGTTGACGGCCCGGATGTCGTCGACGTCGATGCCGAACTTCCGGCGATGACCGGGCAGGAAACTCGTCAGGAAGACATCGGCGCGGCGCGCCAGTTCCAGCAGGACCTCGCGCCCCTCCGGGACCGACATATCGAGCCCGATGCTCCGCTTACCGCGGTTGGCGTGCTCGATGTTGGGATTGGGGTCGCCCTCGACGCGCAACACGCCGGTCTGGCGCAGGCCGCGCTGCGGGTCGCCCGTCACAGCATGCTCGACCTTGATCACGTCGGCACCCCACTCACCGAGCACCGCGCCACCGGACGGCACGAAGCCGTACATCGCGACCTCCAGGACTCGGACACCATCCAAGGGCCCCATCCGACCTCCTCTGTTGGGAAAGCTCATTCTTCAATTTCGGTAATCCTACTCGCACAGCACGTCTTTTCCGATGGGTATCCGACATCCAGGCCGACCGCCGCCTGGCGACCCGCGGCGGCGGACCGGACAGTCCGCGCAGGTCGACTCCCCTATCGGCGGTTCTATTGCGGGATGCCAAACGCGGAGAGTATCGTTCTCAAAATCGGAAGGGAGATTTCTCCAGGTGATCTACATCGGTAGCCAGTCGTGAAGAATGCCGTCGTTACCGGAGGTGGGTCCGGCATCGGTCGCGCCATCGTGGCACGCCTGCGGGCCGATGGCCTGAACGTCGCGACCCTTGATCTCAACCCGTCGGACGACGACGACTTCGGCTTCACGGCCGATGTCACCGACCGCACTCAGGTCGATGCCGCGCTCGACGGCATCCGCGCGAAGCTCGGGCCGATCACCGTGCTGGTCAATTCCGCCGGGCTCGAGAAGTTCAAGCGGTTCACCGACCTCGAATTCGCGGACTGGCAGCGCGTCATCGACGTCAACCTCAACGGTGTCTTCCACTGCATCCAGGCGGTGCTGCCGGACATGCTGGACGCGGGCTGGGGTCGCATCGTCAACATCTCGTCGTCGAGCACCCACTCCGGGCAGCCGTACATGTCGCCGTACGTCGCCGCCAAGTCGGCCGTCAACGGACTGACGAAATCGCTTGCGCTGGAGTACGGGCCCGCGGGCATCACGGTGAACGCGGTCCCGCCCGGTTTCATCGACACTCCCATGCTGCGCAAGTCCGAGGAGCGCGGATACCTCAGGGTCCAGCAGAGCATCGACGCGACACCGGTGCGGCGCATCGGCCGCCCCGAGGACATCGCGGCCGCATGTGCGTTCTTGATCTCAGAAGAAGCCGGTTACATCACCGGGCAGATCCTTGGCGTCAACGGCGGACGAAACACCTAGCAAGGGAGAGCTTTTCAATGACTTCAGTGGGACGGGTAGCGGGCAAGGTCGCCTTCATCACCGGCGCGGCACGCGGCCAGGGCCGCAGCCACGCAGTCCGGCTGGCCGAAGAGGGCGCCGACATCATCGCCGTCGACCTGTGTGAAGACATCGAGTCCATCGGATACCCGATGGCCACGCCCGAGGATCTCGACGAGACCAGGAACCTCGTGGAGAAGACCGGTCAGCGCATCGTCACCGCCCATGCCGACGTCCGCGAGGTGACGCAGCTGCGGACGGCGCTCGAGGCCGGCCTGTCCGAGTTCGGCAAGGTCGACATCGTCCTCGCGCAGGCGGGCGTCGCGGGCATGAAAAGCGATATCCCGCTGCAGGCCTGGATCGACACCATCAACACCAACCTGATCGGCACCATCAACGCCATCCAGGTGTGTCTGCCCCATCTGCGGGAGGGCGCCGCGATCGTCGCCACCGGCTCCACGGCCGCTCTGATGGACACCCATCTGAAGATGGACCCCGGCAACGACATCGGCGGCTTCGCCTACATGACGTCGAAACGCCTTCTGTCCCAATACGCACACGATCTCGCCACCGAGCTGTCGCCACGCGGTATCCGTCTCAACGTGGTGCACCCGACCAACGTCAACACCGCGATGTTGCAGAGCCCGCCGATGTACAAGTCGTTCCGACCGGACCTGCCGAATCCGACGCGCGAGGACGCCGAGCCGGTCTTCGGTGTCCAGCAGGCCATGAAGGTCAACTTCGTCGAACCCGAGGACATCAGCAACGCCATCCTGTGGCTGGTCTCGGACGAGGCTCGCTACATCACCGGCACCCAGCTGCGAGTCGACGCCGGCGGCTACCTCAAGTGGTACGACTACCACGTCTGATCGGGAGTGACAGTGAAGGTTTGGGTTGACGGGCAGCGCTGCCAGGGACACACGTTGTGCGCGATGATCGCGCCGGATGCGTTCGTACTCAACGACATCGACGGTACGTCGTCACCGGTTCACGACGTCGTGGCGCCGGGGCTCGAAGACGCGGTCCGCGAGGCTGCGCAGTCCTGCCCCGAACAGGCCATCACGATCGAAGAGTAGCGGAAGCCAGACCGCACATGAGACCAGCAGGGAGACAGGAACTTTGAGCGTCCAAGACGAGCGCAAGAAGGACACCTTCCACTTCGACAGGCACACCCCGGAATACCGGCTGCAGTTCGAGCAGATCACCGAGGAGATGCAGGCACAGTGCCCGGTGGCCTGGACGGACACCTACAACGGTCACTGGGTCGCCGCCGACAGCAAGCATGTCTTCGAGTTGGCGCGCTGCCCCGCCGTGTCCAACCACCACGACGTCAGCGGAGATACGCCGTTCCAGGGCATCACCATTCCGAAGGCGAGCCGCGCCAGCGCCGTCCGGGGCGGCATCCTCGAGATGGACGAGCCCGAACACAGCACCTACCGCGGTGCGCTGAACCCCTATCTCTCCCCCGCCGCGATCAAGCGCTGGGAGCCGTTCGTCGACGAGATCACCCGCGCCGCATTGGATGAACACATCGAGTCGGGCCGCATCGACTTCGTCGAGCATCTCGCCAACGTGGTGCCCGCCGTGTTCACACTGGCGATGATGGGCATCGAGCTGAAGAAGTGGAACGTCTACAGCGAGCCCACCCACGCGTCGGTGTACACCCCCGAGCACGCGCCCGAACGCGAGAAGATCAACGAACAGCACCGCGCGATGGGCATCGACATCATCAACAACATGATGGAGATCCGGCAGAATCCGCGGCCCGGGCTGGTGAATGCGATGCTGCAGTTGCGGATCGACGGTGAACCGGCGCCCGACCTGGAAATCCTGGGCAATCTGGGGCTCATCATCGGCGGCGGCTTCGACACCACGACCGCGCTCACCGCCCATGCCCTGGAATGGCTCGGGGAACACCCCGACGAGCGGGCACGACTCAGCCGCGACCGGGCCACTCTGCTCAATCCCGCCACCGAGGAGTTCCTCCGCTTCTTCACCCCCGCCCCCGGCGACGGCCGCACGTTCTCCGACGACGTCGAGGTCGAAGGTCATCGGTTCAAGCGGTACGAGCGGCTGTGGCTGTCGTGGGCGATGGCGAACCGCGACCCCGCGGTGTTCGAAAAGCCCAACGAGCTGATCATGGACCGGAAAGGCAACCGGCACTTCAGCTTCGGCATCGGCGTGCACCGCTGCGTCGGATCCAACGTGGCCCGCACGGTGTTCAAGTCCATGCTGACGGCGGTCCTGGACCGGATGCCCGACTACGTGTGCGACCCCGAGGGCACGGTGCACTACGACAGCATCGGCGTCATCCAGGGCATGCGAAATCTGCCGGCGCACTTCACCCCGGGCAAGCGCCTGGGCACCGGCCTGGACGAGACGCTGGAGAAGTTGCAGCGCATCTGTAACGAGCAGGAGCTGGCCCGCCCCATCACCGAGCGCAAGGAAGCGGCCGTCATCTAGGCCCGTCGTCTAGGTTTGGACTTGACCCTCACGCGACGTGAGGCACCAACCTGATCGATGTGACGCAGGAGATGCCGGTGGACGGACTCACCGTGGGCGAAGTCGCGCAGCGCTTCGGCATCACGGTCCGGACGCTCCACCACTATGACGACATCGGGTTGTTGACCCCGAGCCGGCGCGGCGCCTCGGGGTACCGGGTGTACACGCCGGCCGATCTGACGCGCTTGTCGCAGATCATCGTCTACCGCAGGCTCGAGTTCCCTCTCGAGGAGATCGCGAGCCTGCTGGATGAGGGCGACGAGGTCAGCCACCTGATTCGGCAGCGCGAACGCGTCATGACCCAACTCGACGAGATGAAAGCACTCGTCGAGGCCATCGATCAGGCATTGGAGAAGGCGATGACGAACACCCCCATGACGGACGACGACATGCGCGAGCTCTTCGGGGACGGGTTCGACGACTATCAGGCGGAAGCCGAGGAGAAGTGGGGCGAAACGCCGGAGTGGAAGGAATCGCAGCGCCGGGCGAAGTCCTACGGCAAAGAGGACTGGGTACAGATCAAGGCCGAGGGCGAGGCCGTCGAGAAGGCGTTGTCCGATGCTTTTCGCGCCGGGCTCCCGCCCGACTCGGTCGAGGCGATGGATGCGGCCGAGCAGCACCGGCGCCACGTGAACCGGTGGTTCTACGACTGCCCGCCGGCCTTCCACCGCAATCTGGGCGACATGTATGTCAGCGACCCGCGGTACGTCGCGACCTACGACGAATCATTCGGGCTCCCAGGCCTTGCGGCCTACTGCCGCGCGGCCATCCACGCGAACGCGGACCGAACCGGCAACTGACCGGTTCGGCCCGCGCCGGCGTCAGCGGGCTCGCGGCAGGCCCAGCACGTGCTGGGCGATGATGTTGCGCTGAATTTCGGAGGTGCCGCCGGCGATGGTGCCGCCGAAACTGCGGGCATAGCGTTCGAACCAGCTGACGAAGTAGTGGTCGAGGTTCATGTGCTCATACCGCCCCGACGTCGCGGGGTGGTTGAGCCCCTCGATTCCCGCCGCGGACAACGCATTTTCGAGTGCGGTGCGCTCGGCCTCCGACCCCAGGAGTTTGAGCACCGACACCGACTGGGTGTCCATCTCGCCGCGCGAGGCCCGGGCCAGCGCCGCGGATCCCATGGCGCGCAGGGCGTGGTAATCCATGATGGTCGTGGCGTACTGGTCGCGCTCGAGTGCCGTGCGCGGCCGGAAGTCCGCGATCATGTTGGCGATCCGGTCGGCGAAACCCAGCCACATCATGGTGCGTTCGTGACCGAGTGAGCCGTTCGCGACACCCCAGCCACCGTTGAGCGGACCGACCAGGTTCTCCGCGGGAACCCTTGCGTCCGTGAAGAACACCTCGTTGAAGTCCAGGTTCTCTTCACTGCACAGGTCCGCGAACGGACGGCACACCACGCCGGGTGTATCGGTCGGGATGATGAGCACACTGATGCCCTTGTGCTTTGGCGCATCCGGGTCGGTGCGGACGAACGTCAGCAGGAAGTCGGCGTCATGTGCGCCCGACGTCCAGACCTTCTGACCGTTGACGACGAAATGGTCACCATCGCGCACCGCGCGGGTGCGCAATGACGCCAAATCGGACCCGGCGCTGGGTTCGCTCATGCCGAGCGACGCGGTCTTCTCGCCCCGGAGCACCGGCACCGCCCAGCGATGCTTCTGCTCCTCGGTGCCGAACGTGAGCAGCGATGCCGCAATGATGTTCACGCCCTGTGGGTTGAAGCTGTGGTAAATCCGGCGGCGGCACAGCTCATCGAGATGGACGAACTGCTGCACCACGGTGGCGTTGCGGCCGCCGAACTCCGGCGGCTGGGCGGGCAGCAGCCAGCCGTTGTCGAACAGCAGCCGTTGCCAGTCACGCGCCCACTGCGGCATGTGCGACACCGACCGGGGCCGCTCCAAAGTGTCTGTCTCCGTGGGCAGATGCTCGTCGAGGAACGCCGCGAACTCGGCGCGGAATGCTTCGACGTCGGCGTCATACGAGAGTTGCACGGTACTCCTCTGCGATCATCGCGCGGTGTTCTGCGGCGCCGCCGAGCATCAGTTCGCCGGCCTTGGCGCGCTTGAGCGCGAACTGCAGGTCGTTCTCCCAGGTGAATCCCATGGCGCCGAACGACTGCAGCCCCTGCCGGAACACCAGGGCCTGGCACTCTCCCGCCGATGCCTTGGCCATCGCTGCGGCCAGGCGCCGGCGCGGGTCGTCGACGCTGATGGTCAGCGCGGCGAAATAGGACAGCGCCCGGGCCCGCTCGATGGCGACGTGCATGTCAGCCGCCTTGTGCTGGATGGCCTGGAATGAGCCGATCGGGACACCGAACTGATGGCGTTCCTTCACGTACTCCAACACCAGGTCGAGGATGCGCTGGCACGCTCCGACCATGGTGATCGCCATGCCGGTCAGTGCGACGTGACGGGCCCGTCCGGCGTCGGTGCCGAGGCGTGCCGAATCGGGTACTCGAACCCCCTCGAACGACAGGTCCGCGATGTGCAGCACCGGGTCGAACACCAGGTCCCGCCGGACCCTCACCGCCCGTGCGTCGACGAGGAAGACGCCGGCCGCGGTCACCACGGCGACGCTTTCGGCGCGGTCGCCGTCGAGCACGTAACGCGCGGTCCCGTCCAGCGCCCAGCCGCTGCCGTCCCGGCGCGCCGAAACTCCTTGGTAGACAGCGGCACCCGCGTGCTGCGGATCGAATCGGTCACCGGCCAGCGGCGCGAACTGGGTCATCGTGGCCAGGAACGGCGTCGGGTCCGTCGCGCGGCCCAGTTCCTCGAGCACGATCGCCAATTCGACGGCGTTATCCGGGTCGGCCATCTCGGTCCAACCGGCATCGACCCACGTTCCCCAGAGCGGAGCCGGGTCGGCGTCCCTCTCTGCAATGTCCCGAATCAGGGTGGCTGGACACTGCTTGGTGACGGCATCGCGGACCGTCTCCTGCCATAACCGCTGATCAGCGTCGAACTCCAAAAGCATGCAGCGCCTCCTACGGCTAAATTCGGTCGCGAAGTGAGAATAGCATTCTCTTTTGAGGTAATTAAGATTTACACTGGGTCGAGAGCTCGGGAGGGCAGCCAAGTGATCGACCACGGCGACGGGACGCGTACCCCCGTCATCGATGCCAGCGTGCACATCTTCTTCGGATCGAACCGGGACCTGCGCGACGTGCTGCGTGAACCGTTCAAGAGCCGGGGCTTCCCGGACTACGAAATGGATTGGTACGGCGCGCCCGGCGGCGAGTACGCGTCCGGTACCGAGGGGCCTGACGGCCAGTACCCCGGCTCCGACCCCGCGGTCGTCGCCCGAGACCTGTTCGAACAGCGCGGCGTCGATGTCGCTGTGCTGCATCCGATGTCGCGCGGCGTCATGCCCGACCGTCACCTCGGCAGCGCGCTCGCCGCGGCGCACAACGAGATGCTGGTGTCACGCTGGCTGGACCACCCGGAATTCGGCGACCGCTTCCGCGGCACGATCCGCGTCAATCCCGACGACATCCCCGGCGCGCTGCGCGAGATCGAGAAGTACAAGGACCACCCCCGCGTGGTGCAGCTCGGCATTCCGCTGCAGTCGCGGGAACTGTTCGGCAAACCGCAGTTCTGGCCGTTGTGGGAAGCCGCCATCGACGCGAAGCTGCCGGTGGCCGCGCACATCGAGGTCGGCGCCGGCATCGCGTCCGCACCGACGCCGTCGGGCGTGCCGAACACCTACGAGCAGTACGTCGGCTTCATGGCGCTGAACTACCTCTATCACCTCATGAACATGATTGCCGAGGGCGTGTTCGAGCGGATGCCCGAGTTGAAGTTCGTCTGGGCCGACGGCGCCGCCGATCTGTTGACCCCGTTCATGTGGCGCATGGACTGTTTCGGCAGGCCGCACCTCGAGCAGACACCGTGGGCGCCGAAGATGCCGAGCGACTACCTGCCCGGGCACGTCTATTTCGTCCAGGGCGCGCTGGACGGCCCCGACGACGCCGAAATCGCCCGCGAATGGCTGGGTTTCACGGGCAAGGACGACATGGTGATGTACGGGTCCAGCTATCCGCACTGGCAACTCAACGACCTCACGGTGCCGAGTTCTTACAGCACTGGGCAGCGCGACAAGCTCTGCTGGCGCAATGCCGCCGACCTGTACGGCATCACGCTGCCGGTCGGCGTGTGAGGAAGGAACGATCGCAATGAGTGTGACTGTCACAGAACGCAAACCGACCGCTGAGCGGATCGCCGTGCGGTGCGTCGATTCCGATGTCCACCCGGCCCCACGTCGGGGCGAGTTGATCCAATACATCCCCGAACCCTGGCGCACCAGGTACTTCTTGAGCCGCAATGTCGGCGAGCAGATCTACTACGACGCCCCCGACTACGCGCACACCTACGCGATGCGCGCCGACGCCTTCCCGCCGGACGGTGAATTCGCCTGCAGCGACCCCCAGCTGGCTTTCCAACAGCTGATCATGCAGGCCGGTGCCGACATCGCGATCCTCGAACCCGCCGCGTACCCGGCCCGTATCGGCGGCGCCAACCACGCGCTCAACGTGGCGCTGAACGAATGGCAGCTCCACCATTGGCTCGACAGTCACAACAACTGGCACGAACGCTGGCGCGGCTCGATCTGCGTGGCGATCGAAGAACCGCTGGCCGCGGCCGCGGAGATCGACCGGCTGGCCGGCCACCCGTTCCTGGGACAGATTCTGATCAAGGCCGAGCCGCGACCAGCTTGGGGTGATCCGAAATACGACCCGATCTGGGCCGCGGCCACCAAAGCCGACATGCCGGTGAGCTGTCACCTGTCCCGCAGCCATCACGAAGAGCTCCCCATGCCGCCGGTCGGCATGCCGAGCTACAACCACGACTTCATGGTCACCTATTCGCTGCTCGCAGCCAACCAGGTGATGAGCATGGTGTTCGACGGGCTCTTCGATCGATTCCCCACGCTGCGAATCGTTTTCGTCGAGCACGCGTTCACGTGGATCCTGCCGCTCATGTGGCGCATGGACAAGATTTATGAGGCGCGCAAGCCCTGGCTCGACATCAAGCGCAAGCCGAGCGAGTACGTCAAAGATCACATCAAGTTCACCACGCAGCCGCTGGACTACCCCGAGGACAAGACCGAACTCACCCGGGCCCTCGAGTGGATGGAGTGCGAGAAGATCCTGCTGTTCAGTTCGGACTACCCGCACTGGACCTTCGACGACCCCCGCTGGCTCGTCAAGCACCTGCCCGAGCGCGCGCGGGAAGCCGTGATGTTCCGCAACGGCATCGAGACGTACAAGCTTCCGACCACGGTGCCGGCGCTCGAGGGACAGGTCCGGGTGTTCTGAATTGACTGAGCCCAAAGAACCCCGGCTCGCGCAGGGACGCGAGCACGTCGTCGCCACTGTCGACGAAATCCCGCCAGGCACACACAAGTTGGTGCCCATCGGACGCCACGGCGTCGGCGTGTACAACGTGGGCGGCACGTTCTACGCCATCGCGAACTACTGTCCGCACGAAGGCGGTCCGTTGTGCTCGGGCCGGCCACGCGGCCGGACCATCGTCGACGACAGCGTGCCGGGCGACGCCGTGATGGTGCGCGACCTGGAGTTCATCTACTGCCCATGGCATCAGTGGGGCTTCGAATTGGCCACCGGGACAACAGCGGTGAAGCCCGAATGGAGTATCCGGACCTACCCGGTCCGGGTCATCGGCAACGAGGTGTTGGTACAGGCATGACGCAACTCAAGCGCGGCGAGAAGGCCATCGAGATCAACGGCGGCAACGTCGTCTACGAAATCCTCGGCAAAACCGGCGATTTCATCGCGCTCACGCCCGGCGGCCGGTTCAGCAAGGACATTCCGGGTCTGCGTCCGCTGGCGCAGGCCCTGGCGAAGGGCGGCTACCGGGTGCTGCTGTGGGACCGGCCCAATTGTGGCAAGTCCGATGTGCAGTTCTACGGCCAGAGCGAATCGCACATGCGCGCCGAGACCCTGTACACGCTCATCTCCAAACTGGGCATCGGGCCCTGCATCCTCGCCGGCGGATCGGGCGGGGCGCGGGATTCCATGCTCACCGCGATGCTCTATCCCGAGGTCGTCACCAAACTCGTGGTCTGGAACATCGTCGGCGGTATCTACGGCTCGTTCGTGCTGGGCTCGTACTACATCGTGCCGAGCATCCTGGCCGTTCGCGGGGCAGGGATGAAAGGGGTTGCCCAAGTGGATGAGTGGCGTGAGCGCATCGCTGACAACCCGGCGAATGCCGCGCGCCTTCAGTCCTATGACGCTGACGAATACCTCAAACTCATGCTCCGATGGTTGAACGCGTTCGTACCCAAACCCGGCCAGACGATCCCGGGCGTCGAGGACGAGATGTTCGACAACATCACGGTGCCGACCCTGATCATCCGCGGCGGCGAGAACGACCTCGATCATCCGAAGCGGACGTCACTGGAAGTCAGCTGCCTCATCAAAGGTTCGCAACTGATCGACCCGCCGTGGCCGGAAGACGCCTGGGAACGCGCCAACGAGGCCCGGGCCGCGGGAAAGGTCAAGCACTTCAACATGTTCGACACCTGGGTGCAGGCCGCTCCGCCGATCCTGGAGTTCCTCCGCCGATGACATCACACCGGGCGGATGTGCACCTCACAATTCAGCGACGCCTCCAGCGCCGTGTGGATGCGGCTCTCCGGAATCCGTTCCAGATCGACTCGGGCCACGGTCACGGTGACGATGTCGAAGCCCTCGGAGCCGGGTTCGCGTGCCACCTCTCCGGTGATCCCGAATCGCGCCAGCACGCCGTGTGCGTCGTCATCGGTCCCACGGCTGACGTAGGTCACGACGCCGAGCTGCGGCGCGGTGCCGAACGCCTTGGCGCACAGGGCAACACCCGTATCCGGCTGGCTGCCCGCGATCAGCAGCTGCACCTGGCGGCGCCGGGGCGGCATCGCGGCGAGATCCACCTCGAGAACGTCCTGGCCGACCGCCGCGGCAAGCTCCTTGAGGGCCGCCATGCCGTCCGCTAACTGCTCAGGCGTGAGTTCACCCGCCGGATCGACATCGACCCGTACCACCGCAGTGCGCATGCCGGTCAGCCTAACGGTGGCCGCCTGGCCGGGGCTCACCCCGCGACTGCTGCGGGTCGACGACGAGACGTACGACGACTACGTAGCGGCCGGGGGCTACCGCGATCTCACCGACCCCGATCGCCTGCTCGACGAGGTGGAACGCTCGGGACTGCGCGGCCGCGGCGGCGCCGCATTCCCCATGGCGGTCAAATTGCGTTCGGTCCGCGACAACGGCCGTGGGCGCGGCGGGGCGGTCGTCGTCGCGAACGGTGAGGAGGGTGAGCCCGCGTCGATCAAAGACCGCTGGCTGTTGCGCAACCGCCCCCACCTCGTGCTGGACGGCTTACGGCTGGCGGCGGCCATGGTCGCCGCCCAGCGGACGTACGTCTACGTCTCGGACCCGGCGGCCGCGGCCAGCGTGGAAGCCGCTGTCGCGCAGCGGAACCCGGGCCCTGCCGTCGAGGTGGTCATTGTCGCGCCCGGATACGTCGCCGGCGAGGAGACCGCCGCGGTCCGCGCCATCAACGGCGGCCCGGCCAAACCCACCGACAAACCACCCCGCCCGTTCGAGCAGGGTATCGGCGCGCTGCCCACGCTCGTCAGCAATGTCGAGACCCTGGCCAACCTCCCCTACATCCAGACGCACGGCGCCGAGGACTACAGGTCCGTCGGCACCGCATCGTCACCCGGCTCATTCCTGGCGACCATCACCGGAGCCGGCCGGCCGTCTGCTCTCTATGAGTTGCCGCACGGCGTCAGATTCGCCGATGTGCTCGAACTCCATGGTGTGCCAACCGAAATGGCGACGGGTGCCCTGGTGGGCGGCTACTTCGCCGGTTTGCTGGGCCCGGGTGTACTGGACGCGACGCTGGATCACGAAGCCTTGCGCGGGTTGGGCAGCGGCCTTGGCTGCGGCGCCATCTCGATCCTGAACGGCGACTGCCCCGTGGCCGTGGCCGCGTCGGTGCTGGCGTACTTCGACCGGGAGAACGCCGGGCAGTGCGGCTCGTGCTTCAACGGCACCGCGGCGATGGCGGCGGCCGCAGCAGGCCTGCGCGACGGCGTCGCGACTGCTGATGACCTTGCACGACTGCGCCGGTGGTCGCGCGAGCTGCGTGGGCGTGGCGCATGTGGAACGTTGGACGGCGCCGCCAACATCGCAGCCAGTCTCCTTGACCAATTCCCCGCCGAAGTGGCACGCCATCTGGAGACTGGTTGCCCAGCATGCCAATCCGGCGAGTTCCGCACCCTGCGGCCCTACGAAATCGAGGCGGTGATGACGGCATGAGGATCCGCCTGGACCGGACGATGTGCGATGGGTTCGGCATCTGCGCCAAGCACGCGCCGGCGTACTTCTCCCTCGACGACTGGGGGTACGCCGCCCTAGTCGGCAACGGCGAAGTCCCTGAACCGGACCAGCCCGCCGTCACGCGCGCGCTCCTGGACTGCCCGGCGCACGCCATCGTGGAGATGGCCGGCGGGACAACCGAACTCAGCCCAGACACCGACACCCACGAACCAGAATGGGGAATTGTCCGTTGACCCGCATGCCGCTGCCACAGGTGACGCCCGAGAACGAGTTCTATTGGACCGCAGGGGCCGACGGCGTGCTGCGCATCACCGAATGCGAGAACTGCAACGCGCTGATCCATCCCCCGGCACCGGTCTGCCGGTACTGCCGAGAACGCAAGATGGGCACCCGCACGGTGTCCGGGCTCGCGACGCTCATCGGCTTCACACTCAACGAACGGTTCAGCCTTCCCGGACTGCCGGCCCCCTATGTGGTCGCCCAAGTGGCGCTCGTCGAAGACCCGCGAGTTCGCCTGACCACCAACATCATCGACTGCGATCCCAAGCAGCTGGCACTGGGCCAACAGATGGAAGTCGTCTTCGAGCAGCACGACGACGTCTGGCTTCCGCTGTTCCGGCCGGTCGCCGACCAGCCGGCACTGGCCCCGCTGCCGGCCGACGCCATCGAACCGCAGGACTTCGCCAAACACGTCCGGCCGATGATCACCACTGACAAGTTCGAAGACAAGGCGGCCATCACCGGTGTCGGTGCCTCGCAGATGGGCCGCCGCCTGATGGTGGACCCGCTCTCGCTGACCATCGAGGCGTGCGAGAACGCCATCGCCGATGCCGGGCTGACCATCGACGACATCGACGGACTGTCCACGTGGCCGGGCGCCGGTCTCCCCGGTCCTTTCGGCGAGGGCGGGGTGACTGCGCTGGAGACCGCTCTGGGACTCAAGCCGACCTGGTACAACGGCGGTCCCGAAACATTCGGGCCCGGCGGCTCGGTGATCGCGGCCATGCTGGCCGTCGCCGGCGGGTTGGCCCGCCATGTGTTGTGCTTCCGCACGCTCTGGCAGGCCACCTACGACGAACTCATGAAGCAGGGCAAGGCCGCGCCGATGGGTGGGGCCCGGACCACCAGCTGGCAGATCCCGTTCGGTGCCACGTCCGCCGCACACACGCTGGCGCAGAACGCGCAACGCCACATGCACCGCTACGGCACCACCAAGGATACGCTCGGCTGGATTGCGCTGAACCAGCGCGCGAATGCCGCACTGAACCCGACGGCGATCTACCGCGACCCGATGACCATGGACGACTACCTCAACGCTCGGCCCATCACCACGCCGTTCGGGCTCTACGACTGCGACGTGCCGTGTGACGCGTCGATCGCGGTCATCGTGTCGGCCGTCGACGTGGCCCGCGACCTCGCCAAGCCGCCGATTCGAGTCGAAGCGGTCGGTACCCAGATCCTCGAACCGATCGAGTGGGACCAGAGCACGCTGACCCACGAGCCACAGGTGCTCGGCCAGGCCGCACACCTGTGGACCCGAACCAGCTTGACGCCCAAGGACGTCGACGTCGCCGAGCTCTACGACGGGTTCACGTTCAACTGTCTGTCCTGGATCGAGGCGCTCGGCTTCTGCGGTATCGGGGAAGCCAAGGACTTCCTGGACGGCGGCGCCAACATCGCCCGCGACGGCGTGCTACCGCTCAACACACATGGCGGTCAGTTGTCGCACGGCCGCACGCACGGCATGGGCCTGGTCCACGAGGCGATCACCCAACTGCGCGGCGAGGCGGGCGAACGACAGGTCGCGGACGCTCGCGTGGCGGTGGTCAGCAGCGGCGGCCTCACCCCCAGCGGGGTGCTCCTCCTGCGGACCGACTCATGACGGTCACCCCGCGGATCGTCCGCGTCGGCGACATCATGATGTCAGGGCTGCTCGCCGAGGCCGAAGCGCCGCGCGCCGTCATCGTCGCGGCGCACGGCGGTGGCAGCAGCGCAGCGTATTTCGATTGCCCCGGGCACCCACGACTGTCGCTGATGCGCACCGCGGCGGCGCTCGGCTACACCGTTGTCGCATTGGATCGCCCCGGATACGGGGCGTCCGACGCCTATCCCGATGCGGTCGTTCGGCCGGAACAACGGATCGCCCTGGCGTACGGTGCGGTCGACGCGATACTGGGGGCGCGCGACCGCGGCGCCGGCGTCTTCCTGCTCGGCCACTCCAACGGGTGCGAACTGGTCCTACGCATGGCCACCGACGAAAGAGCCGAGCGGCAGCAGGTTTTCGGTATCGGACTGGCCGGTACCGGACTGCGCTACCAGGATGCCGCCGTGGAGATGCTCAAGTCGGCGTCGGTCACCCACCGCCCGCCGGGGCTGCGCGAACTGCTGTGGCACCCGGCGGATCTCTATCCGCCGCTGACCAACACTCCCAATGCGCGCAGCGGCGCCCGGTACGAGGCCGCGATGGTCCAGGATTGGCCCCGCAGTGAATTCCCGGCGCTGGCCGCCGAAGTCCGGCTGCCAGTGCACTTCACGGTCGCCGAGCACGAACGGGTCTGGCACTCGGACCCGGATGCCGTTGCGGAGATCAGCGGATTGTTCACCGCCGCACCGCGGATGACGGTTCATCGCCAGGTCGACACGGGCCACAACATCAGCGTTTCGGTGGGAGCCGCGGCGTACCACCTCACGGTCCTGGCGTTCATCGAGGAATGCCTGGCCAAGCAGCGCAGCACCACAGTCACATTGGAGGTCGGTTAGTGCGAGTCGGATTCATCGGTCTCGGCAGCCAGGGGGCGCCGATGGCGCGCCGCATCGTGGAGGCCGGATATCCGCTGGCGTTGTGGGCCCGGCGGGCGGCCTCCGTCGAACCGTTCGCCGACACCGCGGCCAAAGTCGTCGACACGCCCGCCGCGTTGGCTGCCATCAGCGATCTGGTCTGTGTGTGCGTGGTCGGCGACGACGACGTCCGTCAGGTGCTGAACGGTGACTCAGGCGTCTTGGCCGGACTGGCACCCGGCGGCACCGTCGCCATCCACAGCACTGTTCACCCCGACACCTGTCGCGAACTCGCCGAAACTGCGGCAGCCAAGGGCATTTCATTGCTCGATGCGCCGGTCAGCGGCGGTGGCCCCGCGGCGGCCGCCGGCCGGCTCCTGGTGATGGTCGGCGGCGACCCCGACGTCGTCGAGCGCTGTCGGCCAGTGTTCGCCACGTACGCCGAACCGGTCGTCCACCTCGGGGGTGTCGGTTCCGGCCAGGTGACCAAACTGCTGAACAACCTGCTCTTCACCGCCAATATCGCGACCGCGAAGACGACGCTGGACCTCGGCGAAGCGCTCGGTGTCTCGGTGGACCGCCTCGCCGAGGTGATCACCCAGGGCTCTGCCAACAGCTTCGCGCTCGGACGCATCGCCCAGTTCGGCGGCAGCCTCGACATCCTCAAGTCGGTGGCCGCGGACCTACTGAAGAAGGACGTCAGCCTGATTGCCGACCTCGCCGAGGCCGCCGGCGCCACACCGGGCGCAGTGCTCGAATCCGCCGATGCTGCACTGGGTTTGATGGGCCGAACCCGGTGAGCACGGTCGGCTTCGTCGGAGCGGGGCGCATGGGCAGTGCCATGGTCCGCCGGCTCGTCGCGGCCGACGACCATGTGAATGTTCTGGCACGCTCTCCCGAGAAGAGCACCGTCATAACGGAACTCGGCGCAACACCGGTCCCCGACTTCGCCGCTGTGTGCGCCGACGCCGATGCCGTCGTCATCTGCGTCTTCACCGACCAACAGGTCCGCGAGGTCGCCGCTGCGCTGGCGTCTGATCTGCAGCCCGGCGCCGTCCTGGTCATTCACACCACCGGCAGCCCGCACACCACGGAGGCCATCGCCGCCCGCGGGGTGGACGTCGTCGATGCCGCGGTCAGCGGCGGCCCGCACGATATCGCGGCGGGCCGGCTGACGCTGTTCGTCGGCGGGTCCGACGCCGCGGTCGGGCGGGCCAAGCCGGTGCTGTCGTGTTACGGCGACCCGATCATTCACGCCGGGCCGCCGGGCGCCGGTCAGCGAGTCAAACTGATCAATAATGCACTGTTCGCCGCGCAGATCGGATTGATCAGCGCCGCAGCCGAACTCGGTGAACAGCTGGGCATTCCGGAATCGACGCTGCTGGCAGCCCTGCCCCACGCCAGCGCGGGGGGCCGCGCGCTAGACAGCGTCGCGCGGGCAGGTTCTGCCGCGTCGTTCCGCGCGGTCGTCGGCGAGTTCCTGACCAAGGATGTCGCGACGGTCCGCGCCACCGCAGCTGAGTTGGGCACCGGACTGGGCGTGCTCGACGCCGTCATCGATGTTGGCCTGGCGCCAACCGGAGGGAGCAATACCGCATGACCGCAACGAAACTCGTGTTCGACCCATTCTCCGAGGACTTCTTCAACGGGCCGTGGGATACCTACCGGCGAATGCGCGCTGAGGCACCCGTCTACTACAGCGAGGAACACGATTTCTACGCGCTGTCGCGGCACGAGGACGTCGCTCCCGCCTACCGCGACTTCGAGACCTATTCATCGGCGTACGGCGCGGATTTGGCACAGGTACGCACCGGAGTCGAGTTGCCGGGCAACATGCGGATGATCATCTTCATGGATCCGCCCGAACACCGCCACATCCGCAGTCTGCTGAACAAGGTGTTCACGCCGCGCGCGATCCAGTCACAACGCGAGATGGTCCGGGCGAAGATCGAGAAGTACCTGAACCGCCTCGACCCCAATGGATTCGATGCCGTGCAGGACTTCACCGGACCGTTCCCGGTCGAGGTGATCACCAACATGATGGGTGTCCCCGACGAACAGGCCCAACAGGTCCGGTACTGGATCGATGAATCGCTGCACCGCGAGATCGGCCAGGTCGAAACCTCGGAGCAGGGCATCCAGGCCTACCTCGACAGCGCGGCTTTCTATTTCGACCTGGCGCGCCGGCGCAAGGACGAACCCGGTGACGATTTGATCAGCCGCCTTCTCGCCGCCGAGACCGAACGCGAAGACGGGACGGTCACGAAGCTGGAGGATTACGAGATCGCCGGATTCGCCTCACTTCTGGGCGGCGCTGGCGCTGAGACGGTGACCAAGCTGGTCGGTAACGCCGTCTACCTCTTCGCCCGGTATCCGGAACAGTGGCAGAGGCTGCTGGACGATCGCGGCAAGATTCCCGCAGCCGTCGAGGAACTGCTGCGGTACGAGGCGCCGTCGCAGTACAACGTGCGTCGCAGCATGAAAGACGTGCACCTGCACGGCACGACGATTCCCGAGGGTGCGCCGGTCTTCCTGCTCGGCGGATCGGCCAACCGCGACCCCGAAGCGTGGACCGACCCTGATGCCTTCGACATCGACCGCAACCACACCGAGGCCCAGAACCTCGGATTCGGGTACGGCATCCACAGTTGTCTGGGGGCGGCACTGGCACGGATGGAGAGCGCCGTCGCACTGGAGGCCCTGCTGGACTTCATGCCGCGTTATGAAATCGACTGGGACGGTTGCAAACGCGTCCACATGCAGAACGTCATGGGCTGGCAGAACATTCCGGTGCGGGTGCTGCGGTGAGCAAAGTACACGTCGACTTCGGGCTGTGCGAGAGCAACGGCGTCTGCGAGGGCCTCATCCCCGACGTGTTCCATCTCGACGACCAGGACTACTTGCACGTCTTGCAGGACGAGGTAACCCCGGACAACCACGACCGGATCGCCGAAGCCGTTCGCCAATGTCCCCGCCAGGCCATATCGATCACGGAGGATCCCGTATGAAGCCCTACCGCGTCGTTCAGTGGACGACCGGAAACGTCTCGCGCGAAGCGGTCAAGGGCATCCTCGAACGCCCTGGCCTTGAACTCGTCGGTGTCTTCGCCTATAGCGCTGACAAGGTCGGGAGGGACCTCGGCGAGCTGTGCGGGCTCGACCGCACACTCGGCGTCGCGGCGACCAATCGCATCGAGGACATCGTTGCGCTGCAGCCGGACTGCGTCGTCTACATGCCGTTACACCCTGAAATCGAACATCTGGAGACGCTGCTTCGAGCGGGCATCAACGTCGCGACGACTGCGCACTTCATGACCGGCCGTGCCTATGGCGAGGAGGCGCGAGCGCGGCTCGAGGCCGCCGCCGTGGAAGGTGGTGCCAGCATGTTTGGCAGCGGCATCAATCCCGGATACATGCAGCATCTGGCGTCGGTCGCGACCAACGTGTGCCGTACCGCCAGCTACGTCAGAATCCTTGAGTCGTTCGACATCGGGCCTTGGGCCGGGGACGCGAACCAGGACGAGCTGGGCTGGGGGCGTCCTGCGGGTGACCCGAACCACGCGGCGGACATCAAGCACGCCACCATCCCGTTTGGCGACGCCTGCGAGGCCCTGGCCGAGTTGCTAGACGTCTCCGTCGACGGAATTCGGTGCGATGTGGAGTTCACCTACGCAGGCAAAGATCTCGATATCCCCGGACGTGACGTTCGCGCAGGCACCGTCGCAGGGGTCTACGCACGCTGGATCGGCTCAGCGGGCGGTCTCGATGTCGTGGAGACCGCGGTGAAGTGGACTATCACCGCGGACCTCGTCCCAGCATGGGACATCACGATGGACTACGAAATCGAGATCCGCGGCCACCCCAACGTCACCCTCCGCGCCGGAGTGTTACCCGAGTTCGGCTCGATGACGATGGACGAGATGGTCGGCATCGGTTCAGTGATCACGGCGATGCCCGTTGTTAACGCCATCCCGGCCGTCGTCGCGGCGCGGCCCGGCATCGTCGGTTACTCCGACCTTCCAGCCGTCGGGACCCGTCTGATACCGGCCTCGCCGCCTGCACAGAGTGCTGCGGTCCCGCCACCCTCGCGTCCACATTTCACGCGCCAATCGACCCTGCAGGAACTCACGGCCTCGCCGGTCGGGCGGCTGCTGAACCGAATCGTCGCCAGGCAGGCCAAGAAGACTGCCACCACCGACCGTGACGTTGCGATGTTCGTCGGCATGGCCGCATACCAGAGCATTGAGCAGTTGGTCTTGATGAGCGACGGCAAGATGTCCTGGCCGGTCGCGGACTCGATCATCGATCTGGCGAACGGTCAACCCCATCGTATCGCTGGGCGCGCCGTCGCCGGGGTCCGGAAACGATGGCGAGCATCGCCCTGCCGGAGCAGATGGCCGACGTGATCGTCTTCCTGGCCTCCGACGCCGCCGCGTTCGTCAACGGCGCAATCGTGGCAGCCGACGGCGGGTGGTCAGCGGGCTGAGGCCCGCTGAGTGTCAGGCCCCGTCAGGCCCCGAAGCCCGACAGGATCACGGCGTTGCAATCCGCGGCGGACTGGCGGACCTTGGCCGCCGCCTGGTAGGCGTCGGATTCGTACCAAGCTCGGGCGGCATCCACCGACTCGAACTCCAGCACGACGGTCTGGTTGCCGTGCCAGCTACCCTCGAGCACCTGGGGATTCTGGTCCACCGACACGATGGTGGCCGACGACATCGCCTTGCCGGCCAGCTTGGCGTACTCCGCCATGCCGGCGGGGTCCTTGACGTCCTCGGTGAGGATCACATATCCCTTGGCCACTCGAATCTCCTTGACTAGTCGTTCGTTTCGACGATTGCTTGTTCCGGACAGTTCGTCATGGCATCGCGAACCGCGTCCTCGAGGCCGGGGCCGATCTCCGAGGGGTCGGCGACCGCATAACCGTCGTCAGTCATGCTGAAGACATCTGGGCACAACGTCAGGCACATGCCGTGCCCGCGGCACCGATCCTCATCGACAACAACCTTCATGACGCGCTCCCGGCCGGATCGAATTCGAGATGGAGGTCGATGATGCCACGCAGGATGTAGGTCGGAATGTATTGGTACCGGCGATTTCCCGCCGGTCCGTGGTGGGCCTCGGAGATTCTGATATCCGATGTCCGGTCGAGGAGCCGCTCCAGCGCCACGCGGGTCTCGGCCCGCGCCAGCGGCGCACCCGGGCAGCTGTGGATACCGCGGCCGAAGGCGAGGTGTTGACGCGCGTTCTTGCGTTCGGCGTCGAAGGTGTCGGGATCCTCGAAGCGTCGCGGATCCCGGTTGGCCGCACCATTGATCACCATCAGCGTGCAGCCCGCACCGATCGCCTCGTCACCGATCGTGGTCGGCACACGCGAGAGCCGGAAGTCGCCCTTAACCGGACTTTCGATGCGTAGGCACTCCTCGATGAAGTTCGGCAGCAGGCTGCGATCCGCGCGGAGCTTGGCCTGCATGTCGGGTTGCTCGCCGATAACCTTCAGCGCCGTGCTGAGCAGTCGGACGGTGGTCTCCTGCCCGGCCGAGAACACATTCGTGGCCACGCGCACCACGTCGTCCACCGTCGGCATGGTGCCGTCGGGGAAGGTCGCGGTCGCCAGGCCCGTCAGCACGTCGTCGCGGGGTTCGCGGCGGCGGTCTTCGACGTAGACCGCGAAGGCCTCGTAGAGATACTCGAAAGGCGTTTTGGAGAGCGTCTTTTCGTCGGTACTACCGAGCCCGCCCCCATGGGTGCCCTTCGCGAGGCGCTCGAGCAGTTCGGGGCAATCCTCATCGGGAACCCCGAGGAGGTCCGCGATGACGCGCAGCGTGAACGGCCCGGCGAACCCCTTGATGAACTCGCCCGCGCCGGGCGCCAGGAACTCACCCAGCATGTCGTCGGCGATCCGCCACATCGCGTCCTCGTTCTCCTTGAGGCGCTTGGGGGTGATCAGCCGCATCAGCAGGGCGCGGTGATTGGTGTGCGTCGGCGGATCGAGCGTGGGCAGCTGGTCGCTGTAGGGAATCTCGTCACGGTGCTTCTCGATGAGCTCGCTGACATCGTCACCCTCGAGCGGTACCGGGAAGCCCGGGAACGGGCCCGTCACCGAGATGCACGACGAGAACGTGTCGGCGTCGTTGTAGACATCGACCGCTTCCTGCCAGCCGGTGACCATCGTGACGCCGTAGTGCTCTTCACGGGTCACCGGGCACTTGTTGCGCAGGGCCTCGTAAAACGGGTACGGGTCGTCGGTCAGCCGATCATCCCGGAAGAAATCGACCGCGGTGAGGTCTTCCGACACGCGTCCTCCATTCGAAGCAGGCTCAGATGAGAATGTGATTCTCATCTTTGATGATTACATTTCCACAGTGATCCGCCGACGTCAATCGGCCGATCACTGGATCGGCTCGTCCCCCAGAACGGTCGTCCGCAGCATCTCCCGCGGCGAATCCGGGTCGTAGGGGGCGGCACGGTGCAGCACCCCGCGGTTGTCCCAGATGACGGTGTCCCCCACCGACCACGTGTGGCTGTACACCTTGTCTGCGGCAGTGGCCCGCTCCAGCAGTTCGGCGAGCAGCGCGCGTCCCTCGTCCGGCTCCATGCCGACGATGTAGTCCGCCGACGCACCAAGAACGAGTGACTTGCGTCCGGAACGGTGCGTCCAGACCAGCGGATGCTCGTGCGTCCGCCGCGACCGCCACACGGCGAGCTGTTCAGGCGACGGATCGGGTGTGACGCGGCGTTGCGATGCCTCGAGCGAATGCACCACCCGCAGCTGCCCGTACCGCTCCCGTTCGTCGTCGGTCAGTCCGTCATATGCGCCATAGGAATTCGCAAACTCGGTCTCGCCGCCGGACGCCGCCACCGCGACTGCCGAAAGCACGGTCGCCTGCTGCGGGCAGGTGTCCTCGATGGGTGTGCAGCCGTCGATGTGCCAATCGAACGTCGCCCGCAGATACGCCGCCGAGGCGTTCTTGGACGTGTCGAGCGTGATCGGGTAGATGCCCGCAACGGAATGGTGTCCGTCCGACGAGTGATCGACATGCCCGAGCCGGCGGCAGAACGCGACCTGCTGCTGCGGCTCGAGCCACAGTCCCGGGAAGACCAGTACGCCGTTGTCCTCCAAGGCATCCAGCACTGCCGCGGCGAGCGCATCGTCGGCGGCCAGCCGTTCGGCATCGATGCCGGACACTTCGGCCCCGACCGATGACGTGAGCTTGTTGATGGTCAGGACACTCACGGCACCGGCGCCCCGATGCGATTCATGACGGCATCGGCGGAGTCGGCGGGCTTCTGGGTGCCGAAGATCTCGACGGCCATCGACACCATGATCATCGAGTAGATGAGGTGCAGCAGGTTGAGCGCGTCATCCGGCAGGTCGTCGAGGCCGAACTTGTCGCAGTAGTCGATGGCCTCTTCGAAGCGTGGCGTGAACGCGTCGTAGAACTCCCGAATCTCGGTCATCGGCGTGTTCAGGCGCATTTCCCAGCGTTCGGGTTCGGTTGCCAGGCACCACTTCTCGGCGAACGGCTCGAACTCGGCGAAGGCGCTCGGCAGCTTGGTTTCCGCCACGATCACACCCCCACCGGGGCCCGCTGGGCCTTGTACTGCTCGACCCAGTCGACCGAAACCTTGTGCAGATGCCGGACCAGGATCTCCTGATCGGACAGCGGGTAGTCGTCGACGACGTCGTACTCCAGCGCCGCCTGGGTGCCGCCGAGCATGCCGGCGTCTTGGAGCGCAAACTCTTTGAGCACCACCGAGGCGACTTCGTGCTCGATGCGCTCGCGCACCGTGCGTGCCGGATGAAAGGCGTTGTACGCCTCGAACTTATGGGTGTTGTGCGACGTCGGCCAGTAGCGGTACAGCAGATACCAGCCGTGGTAGATCAGGATTTCCAGGTTGGGGAAGATCTGGAAGTTCGTGATGCCCCACGGTTCGATACCACCCGGGTTGAGGCCCGCCGAGAAATGGGTCTCCGGGGTACGCCACGGGCCGACCAGGCCACTGCGGGTGATCCGCTCGACGGGGTACATGTAGTCGGGATCGAGCTTCCAGCGGCGGGTACCGGCGGTCGACACCAGGCGGTGCGGCCCGTCGATCTGGAAGTGCCCGCACTCGAAGGAGGCGTTGGGTTGACGCACCGCGCTCGGCACCTGCTGGGAGTGCAGCGACGGTACGTGGTAGTACTCCTGGAACGCGTCGGCGAAGATCTTCCAGTTGCTGTTGTTCTCCGCGGCGAAGTCGTACCGCTCGGTCATCGCCCCGAACGGGTAGTCGTCGAGTGCGGTGATCATCGGGCCGAGGAACTCCCGCAGGCTCCACTGCGGCTCGGGATCGAAGTTGATGAAGATGAAGCCGTTCCACACATCGCAGTGCACGGGCTTGAGGCCATATCGCGAGCTGTCGAGCCCGAAGAACTCGCCCTCCTGCTGCACGAACGTCAGGTCGCCCTTGAGGTCGTAGCGCCAGCCGTGGTACTTGCAGGTGAACTGCCGGCACCCGCCCTTGGTCTCCTCGTTCGGAAAGTCGTTCCACACCAGCTTGTTTCCGCGGTGGCGGCAGATGTTGTAGAAGGCGCGGATCTGTTCGTCCTTGCCCTTCACCACGATCACCGAGGTCCTGGCAGCGTCGATCTCCTTGGTGACGTAGCTGCCGACCCGGGGCACCTCCTCGATCCGTCCGACATTGAGCCACGCGCGTTTGAAGACCGCTTCGCGCTCGAGTTCGTAGAACTCCGGCGAGATCGAATCGCGGAACGAAATCGGCCCGGTGCCGAGTTCGGGATAGTGCTCGGTCCAGCTGCCTTCCGCGGGCTTGGGCCACTTAGCCATGAACTCCTCCTCGAAGTTGTTCGGTCACATCGTTTCCCGTCACATCACGGCCCCGCCGTTGACACCGAGGGTCTGCCCGGTGATGAAGCCGGCCTCCGACGAGCACAGGAACCCGACGGCCGCTGCGATGTCGTCGCCGGTGCCGAGGTGGCCAACCGGGATACTGGCCGCCATCTGCTCGTTGGGCGGTAGATTGCCCGCCGCCTGCGACTGGTGCTGCATGGGCGTCTCGATGCCCGACGGCGGTACGTTGTTCACCGTGATCCCCGCCGGACCATATTCGCGGGCAAGTGATTTCGTCAGCGAGAGCAACGCGCCTTTGGACGCGGCGTAATGCGCCATCCCCGGCGACCCGCGCTGCGCGCTGGACGACGAGATCATCACGATGCGACCCCACCCGGCCGCGAGCATGTCGGGTATCGCGACCTGACAGCAGTGGAACGTACCGGTCAGATTGACGTCGATCAGCCGCTGCCACGAATCCAGGCTGATGTCGGTGAAAGCCGCGAAGTCCACCACGCCGGCACTGGTGACCAGGATGTGCACGGGCCCGAACTCGCTGCGCACCTTGGCGAAGGCGTCTTCCACAGAGACGCGGTCGCTGACGTCGGCGGCGATCCCGACTGCCTCCACCCCGTCGGCGCGCAGATTTTCCGCAACCCGCTGTGCCGCTTCCCCGTTGAGGTCGAGGACGGCGACCTTGTGCCCCCGCCGCCCCAATTCATGGCAGGTCGCTTCCCCCATACCCGACGCACCGCCGGTCACCACAGCCACGCGTGTCATGCGCACTCCTACTCGTAAACCACTCGAACGGTCCTGCTGGTCGGCAGGGACTGGCAGGTCAGCACCCAGCCGTCGGCGACCTCGTCGTCGTCGAGGGCATCGTTGTTGAGCATGTGCGCACTGCCTTCGACGATGCGCGCCATACACGTTCCGCAGGAACCGGTTTCGCACGACGACGGCGCCCGCAGACCCGCGATGCGGGCCGTCTGCAGCAGCGTGTTGCCCGCCCGGTATTCCACCGTCGTCTTGCGGCGGTCGAGTTCGATGGTGACTTCCTCGGTTACCGACGCAGCCGTCTCCTCGGCCGATACCGTCGCAACCTCGAAGCGCTCCAGGTGAATCCGGCTCCGTGGCGTCCCGGTCTGCATGACCGCGGATTCCACTGCGTCCATGAACGGTCCGGGTCCGCAGATGTAGTACTCCGCGTCGCCCGCCTCGGCAATGAAGGACGCGATGGCCTCCGGTTGCACGATGCCGTCGACATCGTCGAAGTGGTGCCGCACTGTCAGCCGGTCGGGATGGGACTCTGCCAGTGCGGCAAGGGAATCGGCGAAGATCACCGAGTCGCTGCTGCGATTGGCATAGAACAACCGGATGCGGCGCGCGGTTCCTGCCAGCGCGGCCCCGATGAGAGAGTGGATCGGCGTGATCCCGCTGCCACCGGCGAAGGCGACGAGGTCACGCTCCCCGTCGCCCAGCACGAAGCGTCCTTCCGGCGGCGCGGCTTCGATGTGACCGCCGACCTCAGCGCTGTCGTTCAGCCAGTTTGAGACCAGCCCGCTGCCGTCACGTTTGATCGTGATCTGCAGGTCGTCGCCGTTATGGGGCGACGACGACATCGAGTAGCACCGGCGGTGCTGATCGCCGCCCAGCTGCACCCGCAGGGTCAGGAATTGCCCTGCCTGGTAACGGAATCGGGGCGCGCAGTCCTCGGGGATGTCGAGAACCAGCGACACGGCGTCGCCGGTTTCCCGCACCACCCGCTTGATGCGTAGTGACGCGAAGTCGTCCACAAGATCGGCCATCCCCTCGACAGTATCAAGTACTTGTCATTGATATCAAGTGATTGATATTGACTTGTTGACTCTGCACTTACGGCGTACCCCACTCGCACTTTTACGCCCTGCGTACAGGGTCAACGGCAGGGCCGGGGACCGTCAGTCGCCGACGTGATCGTCGATCAACTTGTGTCCGGTGCCCTGCTCGACGACGCGTGTGAGCAGCCGCTTGAGGGTCTCCTGCTCCTCGGCGGTGAGCACACCGAACACCGCTTCGTGCGCCTCGACTGCGTCGCTGACGACCGCGGCAGCGGTCTTGCGTCCCTGCTCGGTCAGGAAGGCCTGGAGGATGCGGGCATGCTGCGGATCCGGCTTGCGTTGCACCAGCCCGCGATCCTCGAGCGCCTTGAGCGCCAACTGCACACCCTGCGGGGTGATGAGCAGCCGGCGCGCCAGGTCGGCGCCGGACAGTCCCGGCTCATTGGCGAGTTGGCGCAGCACACCGATCTGCGCGGTACTGACGCCGTGACTACTGACGGCTTCGTTCACTGATGTCAGTGAGAAGTAGAACGCCTGCTTGAGATGCCAGAGGAGGTTCTCGTCCAGGTCCACTACGCACCTCCATCGACCTGCTTGTAGATCTGCCCCGCTTTCATCACGAAGCGCACGTCCAGCGTACTGGCGATATCGCTGGATACGTCCCCGGGCACGGCCACGATGTCCGCAAGGTAGCCGGGGGCGAGGCGCCCGAGTTCGTCGTCGGCGTCGATGAGTTCGGCGCTCGTGACGGTCGCGGCCCGGATGGCCTGCATCGGCGTCATGCCGCGCGAGACGAGCGCGCAGAGCTCTTTCGCGTTCTGCCCGTGCGGCACTGCCGGCGCATCGGTTCCGCAGGCGATGCGCACTCCGGCCGCGATGGCCTTGGGCAACATCGCCTGTGCCTGCGGAAACACGACCTCGGCTTTCTTGCGCAGCTCGGGCGCGATGCGGTCGATCGCCATCGCCTCGGTGAGGTAGGTCGTCGACACCAGGAATGTGCCCGTGTCGGCCATCAGCTTGATGGTGTCGTCGCTCGCCAGGAAGCCGTGTTCGATGCAGTCGATGCCGGCGCGAATGCAGGCCCGAATAGCGCTGTCCCCCACCGCGTGTGCGGCCACCCGCACGCCGGCGCGGTGCGCCTCGTCGGCGATCGCGGCGAACTCGTCGTCGGAATACTGCTGGGCACCCGGAGCCGTGCTGTGCGACATCACGCCACCGGAAGCCGACACCTTGATCAGCTTGGCGCCGTGCCGGACCTGATAGCGCACGCAGGCGCGGACCTCGTCGACGCCGTTGGCGATGCCCTCCCCGACGGACAGCGGCATGATGCCCGGCGCCAGGCGCTGGAACACCGTCGGATCGAGGTGACCTCCGTACGGCGTCACGGCGTGCCCGGCCGGGTAGATCCGGGGCCCGACGTGCCAGCCCTGCTCGATCGCCCGCATGAGAGCGACGTCCAGCAGGTAGCCGCCGGTCTTGACCATCAGCCCGAGGTTGCGCACGGTGGTGAACCCGGCGTCCAGCGTGGTGCGGGCGTTGACGGCGCCGCGCAGTGTCCGATACGCCGGATCGTCCTGCACGCCGTGCATCGGACTGGGCAGCCCTTCCGGCCCACCGGGTCCACCGATGAGCAGGTTGAGCTCCATGTCCATCAAGCCGGGCAGTAGCGTCACATCGCCGAGATCGATGACGGTGGCCGAATCCGGCACGGGTTCAACCGGATTGACGGCCTTGATGCGGTCGCCCTCGACCACGACGACGGCAGGCGACCGAACTTCGCCGGTGTTTACATCGGCCCAGCGGGCGGCCCGCAGGACAGTGAGTGCCGTCATGGCACCGGTTCGTAAACACAGTCGAGCTTTGTGGCGCCGGAGTCGGGAACCCGCGGCTGCTTCCAGCACTCGATGGGGAACGACACCATGATCATGGAGTACAGCAGGTGCATGAGGTTCAGGACATCCTCAGGCATGTCGTCGAGGCTGAACTTGTCGCAGAACGCGATAGCGTCCTCTGCCCGCGGCGTGATCGCGTCGTAGAACGCCTGCATCTGGGCCATCGAACTGTCGAGCCGCTTGGCATACCGCTGGGCTTCCGTCGGCAGGCACCACTCGGAAAACGGCTCCAGGTCGGCGAATTCGGCCGGCAATGTCACGGTCATGATCACACCTCCGCCGTCTTGCGCTGGTAGTCCTCGATCCAGGCGGCGGTCTCGTGGTGCAGGTGGCGGATCAGCACCTCCTGGTCACACAGCAGGAATTCGTTGACGGTGCGGGACTCGATCATCGACTGCGTGGCCTCCAATGTGTTGGCGTCCTGCAGGCCGTACTCCTTGAACGTCACCGCCGCGAGCTCCTGTCCGATGCGCTCGCGCGGACTGCGCGCCGGCGGGAAATACAGCGTGCATTCGAAGGTGTGGGTGTTGTACGACGTCGGCCAGTAGTGGTAGGTGAGGTACCAGCCCTGCCCCCAGAACAGCACGACGAAGTTGGGGAACAACTGGAACGAATCCAGGCCCCACGGATCGCATTTCGCCGGATTCAGGCCGACGGGCATCTCCCCCAGGTCGGGTGAATCCCACGGCCCGAACAGTCCGCTCTGGCAGATGTCCTCCATGGGCTTGCGCATCTCGGCGCCCATCTCCCACACCCGCACCCCGGAAGTGCTGACGAGCCGGTGCGGTCCGTCGATGCGGTAGTGCGGCGCCTCGAAACCGGCCTGCGCCGCGGCCTTCGAATAGTTGGTCGGCGACTGGTTCGCATGCAGCACGGGCGCGTGGTAGAACTCCTGGAACGCGTCCATGTACAGCTTCCAATTCGCTTTGACCTCAGAGCGATACGTGAACTTCGAGGTCAGCTTCTCGAACGGATAGCCCTCCAGCCCCAGGATCATCGGGCCGAGGAAGTCGCGCAGCGACTGCTCGGGCTCGAGTGCGAAGTTGACGAAGATGAACCCCTCCCAGACGTCGCAGTGCACGGGCACCAGGCCGTACCGCTCCTTGTCGAGGTCGAAGAACTCACCCTCCTGCTGCACGAACGTCAGGTTGCCGTCGAGGTCGTAACGCCAGGCGTGGTACTTGCAGGTGAACTGCTTGCAGAAGCCCTTCGTCTCCTCCAGCGGCATGTCGTTCCACACCAGCTTGTTGCCCCGGTGCCGGCAGATGTTGTGAAACGCCTTCACCTCGCCGGCATTGTTGCGCACCACGATGATCGAGGTGCCGACCACCTTGAGCTCTTTGGTGAAGTAGCTGCCCTTGCGCGGAAGTTGTTCGACGCGACCGACATTCAGCCACGCCCGCTTGAACACCGCCTTGCGTTCAATCTCGAACTGCTCGGGACTGATCGAGTCCTCGTACGACACCGGGTCGGTGCCCAGCCGCGGATAGTGTTCGGTCCAACTGCCCTCGGGCGGCTTGGGAAACCGAGCCATGACGCACTCCTCATCGACGTGCCTACACAGGCGACGGTATCCGTCGCGCGCGCCAATGACAAGTAGTTGATATTCATGTCGCCGGGGTTCTTCAGGCGAACTTGATCGCCGAGACGTACATGTCGACGACCGGCCGGAACAGGTCGACGCCGTCGAGCTCATTGCTCAAGACGATGGCATCGCTGGTGGCCAGCAGAATCTGCGCGAACGTCGACGCGGGTATCAGCAGCGTCCCGCCCAGCCGGTCGACGCCCTCGACGATGAAACCCGCCAATGCCTCGACGACCTCGGATCGCCTGGCCGCCACACGGTCTCGCACTTCAGGGTTGCGCAGCAGATAGAGCGTGAACTCGTAACCCAGCGCAGCGTGTTCGGCGCCGCGGCCACGACTCAGCTCGAGCCAGCGCTCGGCGATCTCATCCCGCTCATGCGCCCCGACGCGCTCCGACCGCGACATCACTTCGGTGAATTTGTCGAAGTACTGGCGCCAGTAGCGGTCATTGACCGCGAGGAACAGGTCTTCCTTGGTGGCGAAATGCTTGTAGATGGCGCCCTTGGTGTAGCCGGCGACGGATGCGATCTCGTCGAGAGTCGCTGGCGTGAAGCCCTTTTCAGCGAAGACATCCTCAGCTGCATCCAGCAGCAGCGAACGCGTGTGTTCCAGTCGCCGCTCCCGCGTCCAACGCTCCACCATGGAAAAATTCTGCCACAGAATCCAAGATTCCCCTTGGAAACTGAGATACCGATGGGTATCTTCGAGACAACACGAACTCGAGGAGGCCTCGTGAGTGAAATGCTGAGCAAGAAATCCACTGTTACCGAGTCGCTGGGCGGAACCGCGAATCTCGGTGGCAGCCAAGCCCCGTCGACTCCCGTCAAGATCTGGGCGTTCTTCGGCGGCGCCCTGCTGCTGTTCCAGATCTACGTCTGGACCCGTTGGGTCACCGGGCCGTATTTCGTCCGGGTACCGGCCGGTCCCACCGACCCGCCCACGTTCATGAAGACCATGCTGATGGTGAACTGCGCCTTCATGGTGGTGGGCTTCCCCGCCGCCGTGTGGTGGTTCCTCATCAGGCCGTGGCTCCGCGAGCGGCGCATCACGCTCGACGGCATGCTCTTCGTGTCGTGTGCCCTCTTCTTCTTCCAGGACCCGCTGCTGAACTACTCCAACACCTGGTGCACCTACAACATGTGGCTCTGGAACCGGGGCTCCTGGACGTCGAACATCCCCAGCTGGATCTCGCCGGAATCACCAGGGCATCAAGTCGGCGAACCGCTCCCCATCAACATGCCCGGCTACGGCCTGGTGCTGGCGACGGTGATGGTCGGCTGCTGGGCAATGAAGAAGATCAAGCAGCGTCGGCCGGATATCAGCAATTTCCGATTGGTCCTGGCGACATACGTTTTCTGCTTCTTCTTCGATTTCGTCATGGAAGCGCTGATCCTGTTGCCGATCGGCCTCTTCGTATATCCCGGCGCGATTCGATCGGTGTCGTTCAACGCCGGCACCTACTACCAATGGCCCGTCTATGAAGGGCTGATGTGGGGCGCCGTCATGACCGCGCTGTGCTGTCTGCGGTTCTTCACCGACGACCGCGGCCGCACCGTCGTCGAACGTGGACTCGACCACGTCCGCGGCGGCGTCTTCCGGCAGCAACTGGTCCGGTTCCTGGCGATCTTCGCCGCCTGCAGCGGCGCGTTCTTCTTCTTCTACAACGTCCCCGCGCAGTGGTTCGGCCTCCACGCCGACCCGTGGCCCGAGGACGTCCAGAAGCGCTCGTACTTCAGCCAGAGCGTCTGCGACGAACACACGCCGTGCCCGAACCCAGTGCTGCCCATACCGACCAAGCGCTCCGGCTATATCGATGTCGACGGCAAGCTCGTGCTGCCGCCGGGCAAGGAGATGCCCAAAGACGCTCCCGTACAGGTCGGTAAGTGACGCCGCATGAGTGACCTGTCGCAGAAGAAGGCGGTTGTCACCGAACCGCTCAGCGGAGCAGCACTGGCCGCGCCGTCGCGGATCACGCCCGTACGCATCTGGGCCGCGGTCGGTGGCGCGATCCTGGTATTCCAGCTCTACGTCTGGACCCGCTGGGTGACGGGACCGAACTTCGAGCGGGTTCCCGCCGGTCCGAGCGATCCACCGACGTACATGAAGGCCATCCTGTTCACCTGGACCGGCGTGATCATCGTTGGGCTGCCAGTTGCGTTGTGGTGGTTCATCATCCGGCCCTGGCGGCGCGAGCGGCGCATCACCCTCGACGGCATGCTGTTGATCGCGTGCGGCCTGTTGTTCTTCCAGGACCCGCTGCTGAACTACGTCAACACCTGGAGCACCTACAACACCTGGATGTGGAACCGCGGCTCGTGGGTGCAGGACGTCCCCGGCTGGATGTCGTTCGGCGAGCCCGGCCGCATGATGGCCGAACCGTTCCTGATGAATGCACCCGGCTACTGCTTCGTCCTGCTGTGCACGATGCTGGGCTGCTGGGTGATGCGCAAGGCAAAGGCGAAGTGGCCCACCATCAACACCCTCGGCCTCATCGGCGTCGTCATCGTGTGGACATTCTTCTTCGACTTCGTCATCGAGGGCCTGTTCCTCATGCCGATGGGGCTGTTCACCTATCCCGGCGCCATCAGGGCCCTGTCGGTCAATCCCGGGACCTACTACCAGTGGCCGATCTATGAGGGGCTGATGTGGGGCGGCGTGCAGGCGGGCCTGTGCTGCCTGCGCTACTTCACCGACGACCGCGGCCGCACCTTCGTCGAGCGCGGGCTCGACACCGTCCGCGGTGGCTTTGTCACACAACAGATCACGCGTTTCCTGGCGATCTTCGCGGCCTGCAGCGCGTTCTTCTTCGTGCTGTACAACCTGCCCGCCCAATGGTTCGCCATGCACCAGGACCCGTGGCCCGAGGATCTGCTGAAGCGCTCGTACTTCTTGATGGGGGTGTGCGGCGACGGCACCGACCGGGCCTGTCCCGACCCCTCGATCCCGATCCCGCTGCAGAACTCGAGCTACGTCAACATCCACGGCCAGTTGGTGACGCCGGACGGCGTCACCATTCCGAAAGTCGTTCCTGTCGAGAAGGGCAAATGACGTGTTGAACCACACTTCCGCAGCTGTCAGACCGGTGCCGAGCGCACCCTTCTACCGCGCCGTCGGCGACGAGGTGGAGGTCTTCCACGCGGCAGCCCGCCGGGGTCTGCCGGTACTGCTGAAAGGCCCGACGGGGTGCGGAAAGACGCGCTTCGTCGAGGCGATGGCACACGAACTCGGGCGCGACCTCATCACCGTCGCCGGCCATGAGGACATGACGTCTGCGGACCTCGTCGGCCGATTCCTGCTGAAGGGCGGTGAAACCGTCTGGGTGGACGGACCTTTGACGCGTGCGGTGCGCGAGGGCGCCATCTGCTACCTCGACGAGATCGTGGAGGCACGTCAGGACACCACCGTCGTCATCCACCCCCTGGCCGACCACCGGCGGGAGTTGCCTGTCGACCGCCTCGGCGTCACGTTGCCCGCAGCACCGGGTTTCCAGCTCGTCATCTCCTACAACCCCGGCTATCAGAGCGTCCTGAAGAACATCAAGGAATCCACGCGGCAGCGGTTCGTCGCCATCGAACTCGACTTCCCACCGGCCGCGGCCGAGACGGAAATCGTGATGCACGAGGCCGGCATCGATACCGAAACCGCCCGCAGCTTGGTCAAATTCGGCAACGCGATCCGCAACCTCGATGGCTCACCGCTTCGTGAAGTGGCATCCACCCGCATGCTGATCCTTGCCGGCGAACTCGTCGCCGAAGGACTGAGCATCCGCAGCGCCGTGCAGTCTGCTGTCGTCAAGGTGCTCTCCGACGATCACGACATCGTCCGCGCGCTGGGCGAGCTCGCGGACGCCGTCCTCCCGCGGTCGTGACCGATTCCGCCGGGCCGGAGCGGTTTCGGCTCCTCGCGACCCATGTCGCAGGCCGGCCGGTCGACATCGCCGAGGCCCGGGCGGGCGACGCCGCGTGGACCGACGGCCATGTCATCTACGTCTCGGCCGTGCCGGTGGCACAACAGCGCAACGCGGTACTGGTGCAGAGCGCCCTGCTGGGCGCGGGCAGCCTCGATGCACCCCGGATGAAGGGCTTGCGGGGCCGCACCGCGGTGGCACGCCGCTACCTGGCATTGGAGGGCCGTCGGGTCATCGCGTACCTGGCCCGCGAGCTCCCCCTGGCCGCTGAGCTCGATGTCGGCGAGCCGAGCACCGCCGACGCCGACGAATCGCTGCGAATCGCGAAGGGCCGCAGGGCTGTCGACGATGCACCGGACTGGTTCGGCGTCATCAAGCCCTCTCGGCTGCTGGCCGCGCCGGCGAGTCCGGGCGCGCGGCCCACCGACCAGGACCTCCAACTGAAGTTCGAGGTTCCGGATGTGCACGAGGAACTCGACGACGAGGACGACGACGGGGAATCCGAGGACAGCAAGATCCTCAAGCTCTTCGAAGCGCCCGTGGTCGGTTCCCGGACGGTATCCGACTTCCTCTCCAAGCTGTTCGGCAGTTCGAAGTCGAAGGGCGAGGACGCCGCCGGGGCCGAGATGCAGATCGGGAGCGTGCGGCGCGTGGCCAAGGTTGGTCCCGACGCGCGGCCCCTGCCCACCCAAATCCGGTTCACCGACGACCGCCGTCCGGGTGCCACGCTGGGCGTCGGCGGCGCCCTGTACCCCGAGTGGGACGTCTTCGGGGGCCGATACAAGGAGGATTGGTGCCGGGTCATCGATTTTCCGCTCACCGCCGCCGCCGACGTTTCCGCGGCGGGCGTGCCGCACGACGATGTCCTGCGACGGCGCTTGTCGCGAATCGGGCTCGGTCCCAAAGTTCTTCGCGGCCGGGCCGATGGCGACGAGCTGGACATCGAAGCGCTGATCGATCTGTTCGTCGACCTGCGCTCCGGTTTCTCGCCGCCCGAGCACGTCTATCTGGAGCAGCGCAAGCTCTCTCGTAATCTGGGCGTGCTCATCCTCGTCGACGCCTCGGGCTCGGCCACCGAAACCGACGCCGACGGTCTCGCCGTCCATGAGCACCAGCGCCGCGCGGCCGCCACCATGGCCGCCGTCCTCGAAGAGCTCGGCGACCGCGTCGCCGTCTACGGCTTCCGGTCACAGGGCCGTCATGCCGTCCACCTGCCCGCCATCAAGCCGTTCGGCCAGCGGTTCGGCGCGGTGGGGCGAGCGCGACTGAATCAGCTTGAGCCATCCGGCTATACCCGGCTCGGGGCCGCCATCCGCGGTGCGGGTGAGATCCTCAAGGAGCAGGCCGGCACACCCAATCGGCTGCTCCTTGTATTGTCCGACGGCTTCCCGTACGACGACGGATATGAAGGCCGCTACGCCGAAGCCGACGCTCACAAGGCGCTGGAAGAGCTGCGCATGGACGGCGTTGCCTGCCTGTGCCTTTCGATCGGCGGTGCCAGCGAGACCGAAGCGCTCGAGCGCGTCTTCGGGTCCGCCAGTTATGCCGGCTCCGGCACGCTCGCCGAGTTGAGCCCACGCATGGACGAATTGTTCCTGTCGTCCCTGCGTGAACTGGCCGCACCGAAGCCGGCACGCGGTTGAGGCCACAGATCTCAAGTACTTAACATTTCGCCCCGGGTGCGCTATGACTGAGAGGACGCTCTCGCGTCACAAGGGCGGATGAGTGGGGTATTTGTGATCGACGTTGCGCGCCTTGCCGATTGGCTGGACCGGTCGGAACTACCCGGCGCCGGCGAACCCCTCCAAGCCGACTACCTGTCCGGCGGCACCCAGAACGTCATCTACCGGATCACCCGCGGCGACCACACGTGTGTGCTCCGCATGCCGCCATCGGAGGCGCCCGCCGACCGCGACAAGGGCATCCTGCGCGAATGGCGCATCATCGAAGCCCTCGATGGGACCGATGTGCCGCACACCGCCGCGGTCGGAGTGTGTGAGGACGCGTCGGTGCTCGGCCGGCCGTTCTACCTGATGGGGTACGTCGACGGTTGGTCACCCATGGACCGGCACGGCGTCTGGCCCGACCCGTTCGGTGAGGACATCGAAGCCCGCGCGGGTTTGTCGTATCAGCTGGCCGAGGGCATCGCGCTACTGTCGAAGGTCGACTGGAAAGCCAAGGGACTGCACGATCTCGGCCGACCCGATGGGTTCCACGAACGCCAGGTCGATCGGTGGATTTCGTTCTTCGAGCGCATCAAAGGCCGCGAGATAGACGGCCTGGACGTCACCACCGAATGGCTGCGCAACCACCGGCCGCTCGACTTCATCCCCGGGCTGATGCACGGCGACTACCAGTTCGCCAACGTGATGTACCGGCACGGCGCACCGGCGACCATGGCCGCGATCGTCGACTGGGAGATGGGCACCGTCGGCGACCCCAAGCTCGATCTGGGCTGGATGGTGCAGAGCTGGCCGGAGAACACGCGAGGAGCAGAAGTTGGAGAAGCCACGGATTCCACCGGAATGAACTACGTCGACATGCGTGGAATGCCCTCGCGTACAGCTGTCGTCGACCACTACGCCAAGGTGTCCGGGCGCCAGGTGGACGATTTGGACTACTACCTGGTGCTGGCCAAGTGGAAGCTGGCGATCGTGCTGGAGCAGGGCTTCCAGCGGGCCGGCGACAACGAAAAGCTGCTTGCCTACGGGCCCGTGATCACCGCCCTGATGCGGGAAGCGGCCGAGCTCGCCGAGTCCAGCGACTACCGGTGAAGGCCGTCGTCTGCCCCGAATACGGCCCGCCGGAAGTGGTCCGGATCGACGACGTGCCGCCGCCCACGCTGTCCGCGGGACAGGTCCGGGTCCGGGTGCACGTCGCCGCGGTGAACTTTCCCGACGTGCTGTTCATCGCCGATCGATATCAGGTGAGTGTGCCCGTGCCATTCGTGCCCGGTAGTGAGTTCGCCGGCGTCGTCACCGAAGTCGCCGATGCCGCAGCCGGTTTCGCGGTGGGTGACAGGGTGTCCGGCGCGGCGCTGTACGGCGCGTTCGCCGAGGAGGTGGTGGCGCCCATCCACGGCCTGACCCGAATCCCCGACGGCGTCGACGACCGGACGGCCGCCGCATACGGCGTCGCCCACGGCACCGCCTACCACGCGTTGCGGTCGGCGGCGCAGGTCGGCCCCGGCCAAAACCTGGTGGTGCTGGGCGCCGGCGGCGGCGTCGGGTTGGCGTCGGTGCAACTGGGTGTCCTGCTGGGTGCGACGGTCACCGCCGTGGCATCGTCGGAGGAAAAGCTCTCCACCGCAGCGTCATACGGCGCCGCCCACCTCGTGAACCACCGTTGCCCCGACCTGCGTGGCGCCCTGCGCGACGTCGTCCCCGATGGAGCGCACGCGGTCATCGACCCGGTTGGTGGCGACGCCTCCGAACCGGCGCTGCGGTCCCTGCGGCCCGGCGGGCGCTTCGTCACCGTCGGCTTCGCCTCGGGCGTCATCCCCCGCATCCCGCTGAACCTCGTCCTCATCAAGGGCGCACATGTCATCGGGTTCCAGCTCCGCGACATTCCAGCCGACGAATTCGACCGCAACCGAACGGAACTCGCCGAACTACTGGCCGGCGGCCAGGTGGTGCCCCACGTCGGCGCCGTCTACCGACTCGAGGACACTGCGCAGGCCCTCCGCCTGGTTGCCGACGGCAAGGCCGTCGGCAAGGTCCTCATCGACGTCGGTTAGCTCGCCGGGACCAGGTCGGCGGCGACCGAGGCCATCATGCCGATGCGGAAAGTCTCGACAGAGTTCACCGCCTGCGGAACGCCGCAGGCTGCCAGCGCCTGCGACTTGAATGCCCTTGCCGCAGCGCTCAATTCATGGTGGACGGCACCGATGCCGTGCAACTCCGCCGGACAGGTCTCGCCCCAAAGCGTCACCTCGGTCTGGCCGGCCGCCAGCGCCGCCAGCACGCCCCCGCGGACCCGGGCGTCAGTGTCGAACAGGTGCGCCGCGACGGCCACCGTCTGCGGGTGCGGCCGGCTCCTGGCCTCCACCAATGCCGACTCGAGGTCCTGGGCGTGGACGCCCAGGATCTGCAGCGGGCGGTCGTCCTCGTCGGCGTCAGCGATCAGCACGGTGACATCCCAGCCCGCCGTCACCCGGTCGAACAGCCAGCCGCCGGCATTCTCGACGGCCTCTGCGACCGTGGCGGCGACGACGTCGAGGCGGTAGCGCGTCAGGGGACTGTCGGGGCGAGCTCCCGGCGTAATGACTCGACGTAGTCCTTGAACACGTCCGTCACGGGCATCGAAGGATCGAGCAACCACAATGTCTCCATTCCGTTGACAAAGGCCAAAATCTGTACCGCCTTGATGGCGGGGTCCATGTCGCTGCGATATCGGCCCGCTTCCTGGGCTTCCCGGATGCCGTCGCCGAGGATTCTCAGCGCGGCCTGGTAGCGCAGCAGCATGCGGTCGTGCAGCGGGGCGTCGGGCAGGATGTTTTCGATCAGCAGCACGGCGAACGTGCCCACGAGTTCGGGTGATCGCTCGAACCGCTCGGGTACCGTCATGAGCTCTTCGATCAGGTCGCCACTGCGGTCGGCATGGGCGTCGTCGTCGGCGTCGCGGGCGTCGAGCACTGCATGCAGCAGTTGCTCCTTGGATTCGAAGTGATGCAGCAGCCCCGCCGGCGTTACTCCCGCCTCGCGGGCGATCTGCGCCAAAGAGGTACTGCGCCAGCCATTTCGGGCAAGTAGGCGTTGCGCGACCTCGAGGATCCGAGCCTTACGATCGTCACCCTTGGCGAAGAGTGCGGCGTAAGGCCGGGGCTCCGTCACGCCCACTCCCTTCGACCGAACCAACCTAGTGAACACACAGTAGGTTGGTTTGGCCGGTGTGACAAGGGTCTCACCGAGATTTGTTCACCGCGTTGTCTACAGACCCAGCGATTTGGCGATGATCAGCTTCATGACCTCACTCGTACCCGCGTAGATCCGCGCCACGCGGGCGTTCATGTAGAGCCGCGTGATCGGATACTCGAGCATGTAGCCGTAGCCGCCGAACAACTGGACGCAGCGGTCGACCACGCGAGCTTGGACCTCGGTGCAGAACAGCTTCACGCGCGCCGCGTCAGCGCCGGACAACTCACCCGCGTTCAGCTCGACGACGGCCTTGTCGACCATGGTCTGGGCCGCCTCGATCTCGGCCGACATGGCGGCGAGTTCGAACTTGGTGTTCTGGAACGATGCGACAGGCGTCCCGAATGCCTTGCGCTCCTTGACGTAATCGATGGTCGTCGCCACCGCCGCGCGTGCCTGGCACACGGACCCGACAGCGACGGTCATCCGCTCCTGCGGCAGGTTGTGGCCGAGGTAGCCGAACGCCTCGCCCTCCTCCCCCAGCAGATTCGCGGCGGGCACCCGCACATCGGTGAAGGCGAGTTCGACGGTGTCCTGCTCCTTGCAGCCCATCTTGTCCAGAACCCGGCCCTTCTCGAAGCCCGGCATACCGTCCTCCACGACGACGAGAGACAGGCCGCGCCGGCGGTTCTCCGGATCGGTCGACGTGCGGGCCACCACGATCACCAGATCGGCCAGCAGCCCGCCCGTGATGAAAGTCTTGGCACCGTTGAGGACATAGCTGTCGCCGTCGCGGACCGCGGTGGTGCGCACTCCGGCGAGGTCGGAGCCCGTCCCGGGCTCGGTCATCGCGATGGCCGTCAGCAGCGTGCCGTCAGCGAGCCCGGGAAACCAGCGGGCACGCTGTTCGTCGTTGGCATAGTGCAGGAAGTACGGCAGGATCACGTCGAGCTGCGTGCGGACCGTCGACAGCGTCACCAGGGCGCGCGCCGCCTCTTCTTGCAGCACCACGTTGTAGCGGTAGTCCGGCAGTCCGGAGCCGCCATACTCCTCCGGAATCGCCATCCCGAGCATGCCCAATGCGCCCATCTGCTCGAAGATCGAACGGGGCATCTGGCCGGCCTTCTCCCAATCGGCAAAGTACGGCTCGACCTCCTTGGCAACGAAGTCGCGGACCAACTTCCGGAAGGCCTCGTGGTCTTCGGTGAACAGGTCGCGGCGCATCAGGACTCCAATCTGGGCACGGCCCATCGGCCGGTGAACGTCGGTTCGTGTTTCGCGGCAAAGGCCGCATATGCCGTCGCAGCATCAGTGGTGGCGAAATTGACCACCTGCGCGCGGGATTCGTTGGCCAGCGCTTCCCGCATCGTGGCGTCGGCGCCCTGGTTCAACAACGCTTTGGCCTGGCCGAGCGCGACCGGCGGGCCCGCCGCCAACCGTGCCGCGAGGTCATCGACGAATCCGTCGATCTCCGGCCCGGACACCACCCACGTCACCAGATTGAGCGCCTGAGCTTCGTCGGCGTCGATGGTCTCGGCCAGCAGCGCAAGCCTTTTCGCCTGTTGCAGCCCGACGATCTTGGGTAGCAGCCACGAGCCGCCGAGATCCAGTGACAGGCCGCGCTTCGAAAAGATCTGAGAGAAGCGCGATTCCGGGGTCGCGACAACGAAGTCGCAGCCGAGTGCCAGGTTCCACCCCGCGCCGACGGCGACGCCCGTCACCTTGGCGATGGTGGGCAACGACAGCTCGTGCAGCGCGACCGCGACATCGGTGAGCTTCTGCAGTTTGCGCAGCGGATGGATGTCCTCGGGCTCGGAGATGTCCGCCCCTGAGCAGAAGGCTCCCCCGGCACCGGCGAGTACCAGCGCCCGCAGCCCGGGATCGCGGTCCGCGGCATGTAACTCCTCGGCCAAGCGCACCCACAGTTCCGGGTTGATGGCGTTCTTGCGTTCCGGACGGTTCAGCGTCAGCGTGCGGACACCGTCACGGTCTTCGCGCAGCAGCACACTCATCCGACGACGCCACTTCGGTGCAGCCCGGCGATCTCCTCGCCGGTGTAGCCGAGTTCCGCCAGGATGGCATCGGTGTGCTGCCCGAGACCGGGCACCGCGCCCATCGGAAACTCGAAGCCGTCGATGATGGGCGGCGGCAGAATGGCATCGATCGGGCCCGCGGGTGTGTCGACCCGGCGCCAGCGGTCACGTTCCGACAGTTGCGGGTGCACCAGCACCTCGCTGGGCAGGTTGTAGCGGGAGTTGCCGATGCCGGCGTCGTCGGCGACCTTCTGGATGTCGGTTAGATCGTTGGCGGCGCACCATGATCCGATCGCTTCGTTCAGCACATCGCGGTGTTCACATCGGCCGGAGTTGGTGGCGAACCTCGTGTCGTCGGCGAGATCGGGGCGCGCGATGATGTCGCGCGCCAGGCGCTGCCATTCGCGGTCGTTGGTGGTGCCCAGCACCACGGTCTGGCCGTCGGCCGTGCCGAAGGCCCCGTACGGCGACACCGCGGGCGAGCTCATACCCAGGGGCTGCTGGTCGATGCCGGAATGCTGGGTATAGGTCAGCGGATACCCCATCAGCTCGGCCATGGTGTCGAACAGGCTCACGTTCACGGTCGCGCCGCGGCGCGACCGCCCGTCCCGCGAGAACAGCAGGGCCAGAATCGAAAGCGCCGAGTACAGCCCTGACGAGATGTCCGCGACGGGCGGGCCGGGCTTGGCCGGTGCTCCGGGCTGTCCGGTGATCGCGCAGGTCCCCGATTCGGCTTGCACCAGCAGGTCATAGGCTCGCTTGTGGGACAGCGGCCCGCCGGACCCATAGCCGTCGATCTCGACGGCGATCACGTCGGGATGCGACTGCGCGAGGGCGGCGGGTGAAATACCCAGTCGGGCCGTCGCTCCCGGCGCCAGGTTCGACACCAGGACGTCGGCGCGGTCCAAGAGCCGGTGCAGCACGGCCAGGCCGTCATCCGTCTTCAGATCGAGCGTCACCGATTCCTTGCCGCGATTCGCCCAGACGAAGTGCGCCGCTTGACCATTGACGACGTCGTCGTAGTCGCGGGCGAAATCCCCGCCGTTCGGGTTCTCCACCTTGATCACCCGGGCACCGAAGTCGGCAAGCGTACGGGTGCACATCGGCGCCGACACGGCCTGTTCGAGGGCGATCACCGTCACGCCCGAAAGTGGTGCGCTCACATGACCATTCCGCCGTCCACCGGCAGCACCTGGCCGGTGATGTACGACGCGGCATCCGAGGCCATGAAGACGAACGCACCGGCGACCTCGTCGGGATCGGCCCAGCGCTTCATCGGGATGCGGTTCATCATGTTCGCCGCGAACTTCTCGTTGGTGCGGATGGTCTCGGTCATCGGCGTGGCTGCCAGCGGGGCCAGCGCGTTGACCGTGATGCTCTTCGTCGCCAGTTCGCGCGCAAGCGATTTGGTGAAACCGATGATGCCGGCCTTGGCCGCCGAATAGTTGACCTGGCCGAGGGTCCCGGTCAGCCCGGCCGCCGACGTGACGTTGACGATGCGCCCGGTACCGTCCGCCGGCAGGTAGGGCAGCGCGGCCTGCGTGACGTTGAACGCGCCCATCACGTGGATGTCGAACAGCAACCGGAACGCGTCCTGCGTCGTCTTCTCGAACATCGCGGGCTTGGTGACGCCCGCGTTGTTGATCAGGATGTGCAGCTTTCCATCACCCAGTGCCGCCGCCTGCGCGGCGGCGGCATCCGCCGAGCCACGGTCCGCCACGTCGAGTGCGGCGGACTCGGCGCGCCCACCGGCTTCCGAAATACGTTCCGCCACAGCCGCTGCCGCGTCTTTGTCCAGATCGGTGACCAGCACGGCGGCACCCGCGGCGGCCAAGGCGCCGGCCACCGCCGTGCCGATTCCCCCGGCAGCACCGGTGACCAGCGCCGAGCGGCCGGTCAGGTCGAAATACGTCCGCATCAGTAACACTCCGTCTCAATAACTGCGGGGAAGGCCGAGCACGTGTTCGCCCAGGAAGTTCAGGATCATCTCCTGGCTCACCGGCGCGATCTTCATCAGGCGCGACTCTCGGAAGTACCGCGACACGTGATACTCCTCGGAATAGCCCATACCGCCGTGCAACTGCAGGGCCCTGTCGGCCGCCGCGAATCCCGCGTCGGCACAGAGATATTTCGCGGTATTGGCCTCGCGCCCACAGGGTTTGCCGTTGTCGTAGAGCCACGTCGCCTTGCGCAGGATCAGCTCGGCCGCGTCGAGCCGGGCCAGCGAATCGGCCAGCGGGAACTGCAGGCCCTGATTCATGCCGATGGGGCGGTTGAACACGGTGCGCTCGTTGCCGTATTTGACGGCCTTTTCCAGCGCGACCCGCCCGATGCCCAAAGCCTCAGCAGCGATGAGCATCCGCTCCGGGTTGAGCCCGTCGAGGATGTACTTGAATCCTTGGCCTTCCTCACCGACCCGATGGGCCTCGGGCACCATGAGGTCGTCGATGAAGACCTCGTTGGAGCTGACGGCGTTGCGGCCCATCTTGCGGATCGGCCGGATGTCCACGTGGTTACGGTCGAGGTCGGTCAGGAACAGCGTCATGCCGTCGGTCTTCTTGGTGACCTGGTCGTACGGCGTGGTCCGGGTCAGCAGCAGGATCTTCTCCGACTCGATGGCTTTGGAGATCCACACTTTTCGGCCGTTGATGCGGTACTTGTCGCCTTCGCGCTTCGCGAACGTCGTGATGCGTGAGGTGTCCAGCCCGGCACCGGGTTCGGTGACACCGAAGCAGACGTGCAGGTCGCCGTTGACGATGCGCGGCAGCGTCTCTTGCTTCATCTCGTCCGAGCCGTGCTTGACGACCGGTTGCATGCCAAAGATCGACAGGTGAATGGCGCTGGCGCCGTTCATCGCCGCCCCGGACCGGGCCACCTCCTCGAGCAACAGCGTCGCCTCGGTGATGCCCAGACCGTGGCCGCCGTACTCCTCCGGGATGGTCATACCGAGCCAGCCGCCCTTGGCGATGGCGTCGTAGAACTCCTGGGGGAATTCGTGCGCCTGGTCCTTCTCCATCCAGTAGTGGTCGTCGAACTTGGCCGCCAACTCCGCCACCGATGACCTGATGAGCTCCTGATCCTCGGACAGCGCGAAGTTCATGCCGGACGGGGTCAACTGTTGGCCTCCGCGGCAGCGTGCAGCGCTTCACCCCGAGCGCCCTGGGCGTGATGGCTCAGTGCCTGGATCGACACGTCGTGTCCCTCGGCCGCCTTGCGCAGCGCGCCCACCGTGGCCTGCTCGCGTGAAATGTGCTGGAACGGATCGAAGTTGTACCAGCGCATCGCGTTCTCGTGGGTGATCTTGTCGATCTCGTCGTCGGGAACACTGTTGGCGGACAACACATCCCACAGTTCTTCCGGCGCACCCGGCCACATCGAGTCGCTGTGCGGGTAGTCGGCTTCCCAACAGATGTTGTCGATCCCGATGTTGTTACGCAGCGCGACGCCCACCGGGTCACTGATGAAGCAGGTCAAGAAGTGCTCACGGAACACGTCACTGGGTACCTTGCCCTTGAAGTCCTGCTTGGTCCACGTCGAGTGCATCTCGTAGGTGCGGTCCGCGCGCTCGAGGAAGTATGGAATCCACCCGGTACCACCCTCGGACAGCGCGATCTTGAGGTCCGGGTACTCCTTGATGGGCCGCGACCACAGCAGGTCCGCGGCGGCCTGCACGATGTTCATGGGCTGCAGGGTGATCATGACGTCCATCGGGGCGTCCGGCGCGGTGACGACCAGCTTGCCCGACGAGCCGATGTGGACGTTCATCACGGTTCCGGTGTCGCACAGCGCTTCCCACAGCGGATTCCAGTACGGGTCGTGGAAGCTGGGATATCCCATGGCAGCCGGATTCTCGGTGAACGTCAGCGCGTGGACGCCCTTCTTGGCCACGCGCCGCACCTCCTGCGCGCACTTCTCGGCGCTCCAGATCACCGGGATGGCCATCGGGATGAAGCGGGCCGGGTAGGCGCCACACCACTCATCGATGTGCCAGTCGTTGTAGGCCTGAACCAGCGCCAGCGAGAAATCCTCGTCCTCGGTCGCGAACAACCGGCCGGCGAACCCGGGAAACGACGGGAAGCAGATGGAGCCCAGGATGCCGCCGGCATTCATGTCCTTGACGCGTTCGTCGACGTTGTAGCAGCCCGGCCGGATCTCGTCGAGCCCCTGCGGCTCGAGTCCGTACTCCTCTTTGGGCCTGCCGGCGACCGCGTTGAGCGCGACGTTCGGAATGACGACGTCGCGGAACTTCCACATGTCGCTGCCATCGGCGTTGTGCACCAGGTGGGGCGCCTCATCGAGGTACTTCGCAGGCAGGTGGTTCTTGAACATGTCCGGCGGCTCGACCAAGTGGTCGTCCACGCTGATCAGGATCATGTCTTCCTTCTTCATTACCAGCCTTCCTCCCGCTTAGTTCTCTACAAATGAAAACTAGCTTCTCGCTAAACGAGAATCAACGTCTACGGCCGCAAATACCCGCCGACCAGGCAACACGCCAGCCAAAATTCGGCGCGGCGTTGACCACGGCGACGAAACATGCAAATGTATTAGTCAGAAATGAGAATCCCATTCTCATCGACGAGAGGACCTGGCCTGATGCGCCTCCCCCGCTTCCCGCAGACCGCTGGGACGACGAGGTCGACAAAGCGTTGGCAGGCCTCGTATCGGACGAGCAGCGCGATCCTGAAAAGGTGAGCAATCTGATCGGCACGCTCGCCCGCCACCCGAAGCTCGCCAGGCCCTACCTCCGGTACAGCTTCTATCTGCTGTACTCCTCGACACTGCCGGACCGGGTCCGCGAACTCGCCATTCTGCGCGTCGCGCACCAGACCGGCAGTGAGTACGAATGGGCCCAGCACGTCAATCTCGGCCGGCAGGTCGGACTGACCGACGACGAGATCGACGCGGTCACCCGCGGCGAGGCCGGCGACGACTTCGAGCGAGCGGTGCTGATCGCGGCCGACGAACTGCTCGAGAAATACAACCTTTCCGATGCCACTTGGTCAGCGCTGAGCGAGCGGCTCGAAGAGCGTCAGCTCATGGATTTGATGTTCACCATCGGGTCATATGCGGCACTGGCTATGGCTTTCAACACATTTGGCGTAGAGCTGGACAAGGAGACGTAAACATATGGCCCACTTCCCCAAACCCGCTGCAGGCAGCTGGACCGAGAACTGGCCCGAACTGGGCACAGCACCGGTCGACTACACCGACTCCATCGACCCGGAGCAGTGGAAGCTGGAGCAGCAGGCCATCTTCCGCAAGACCTGGCTGCACGTCGGCCGCGTCGAGCGGCTGCCCAAGGTAGGTAGTTACTTCACCCGGGAGATGCCCTCGGTCGGCGCCGGCACCTCGATCATCATCGTCAAAGACAAAGACGAGACCGTCCGCGCGTTCTACAACATGTGCCGGCACCGCGGAAACAAGCTGGTGTGGAACGACTATCCCGGCGAAGAGGTCTCGGGCTCGTGCCGCCAGTTCACCTGCAAGTACCACGCCTGGCGTTACGCGCTCAACGGCGACCTGACGTTCATCCAGCAGGAACAGGAGTTCTTCGACGTCGACAAGGCCGACTATCCGCTCAAGCCCGTGCGCTGCGAGGTGTGGGAGGGGTTCATCTTCGTCAACTTCGATGACGACGCCGCGCCGCTGAAGGAATACCTCGGCGATTTCGCAAAAGGCCTGGAGGGCTATCCCTTCCACGAGATGACCGAGGTCTACAGCTACCGCTCCGACATCAAGGCGAACTGGAAGCTGTTCATCGACGCGTTCGTCGAGTTCTACCACGCACCGATCCTGCACATGAAGCAGGCGACCAAGGAAGAGGCCGACAAGCTCGCCAAGGTCGGCTTCGAGGCACTGCACTACGACATCAAGGGCGACCATTCGATGATTTCGTCCTGGGGCGGCATGAGCCCGCCCAAGGACCTCAATATGGTCAAGCCGATCGAACGGATTCTGCACAGCGGCCTGTTCGGTCCGTGGGACCGGCCCGACATCAAGGGCATTCTGCCCGATGAACTGCCACCGGCCGTCAACCCCGCCCGGCAGAAGACCTGGGGCCAGGACTCTTTCGAGTTCTTCCCCAATTTCACTCTGCTGCTGTGGGTTCCGGGTTGGTACCTCACCTACAACTACTGGCCGACGGGCGTGGACAGCCACATCTTCGAGGCGAACCTCTACTTCGTCCCGCCGAAGAACACGCGGCAACGACTGTCGCAGGAACTGGCCGCGGTGACGTTCAAGGAGTACGCCCTGCAGGACGCCAATACCCTGGAGGCCACCCAGACGCAGATCGGCACGCGGGCGGTCACCGAATTCCCGTTGTGCGATCAGGAGATTCTGCTGCGCCACCTGCATCACACGGCGCACAAGTATGTCGACGAATACAAGTCCGAGCAGTCGGTGAAGACCAACGGGAGAGTTGCGCATGTCTGAGACCCCTTTGCTTCCAGCCGAATTTGCCGATCTCGAGCGATTCTCCGACTGGATTCTCGCGACCGAACCCGAGCGCTACGCCAAGCGGCTGGCGTCCAGCATGGCCGAGATGCAGGACCTCTACGACGTCGGCATGGCGCGGCTCGAAGAGGTCATGGTCTACCTCGATGCCCGATTCCCGTTGCACGACATGCCGGATGACGCCAAGCGGTTGATGCATCTGATGCAATCGGTCGTCATGGTGTCATTCCCGGTCGAGGTGTGGAAGCAACCGCGTGTCCTCGACAGCGGGGCCGCGTGGGTCGAACTGGTGCGAGAGCCGGTGGTCTAGACGGTGCTCACGCTGAAAGCCGCTGGGCTGCTTGACGTCGACGCCGGGGAGATCGTGCGCCCCGGCATCGTCCGCGTCGACGGTGACCGGATCGTGGGAGTCGGTGGTCCGGTCGACGGCGAGGTGATCGATCTCGGCGACGCGATCCTGCTGCCCGGCTTGATGGACATGGAGGTCAACCTCCTGATGGGCGGACGGGGCGAAAACCCTGGCCTGTCCCAGGTTCAGGACGATCCGCCGACGCGCGTGCTACGCGCTGTCGGCAATGCCCGCCGGACCTTGCGCGCGGGATTCACCACGGTGCGCAATCTCGGCCTGTTCGTCAAGACCGGCGGCTACCTGCTCGACGTCGCGCTCGGCAAAGCGATCGACGCCGGCTGGATCGACGGGCCACGCATCGTGCCGGCCGGCCACGCCATCACCCCGACCGGCGGCCACCTGGACCCGACGATGTTCGCGGCGTTCGCTCCCAACACACTGGAACTGACCATCGAGGAGGGCATCGCCAACGGCGTCGACGAGATCCGTAAGGCGGTCCGCTATCAGATCAAGCACGGGGCCCAGTTGATCAAGGTCTGCTGTTCGGGCGGCGTCATGTCGATGACCGGTCCGCCTGGGGCACAGCACTATTCGGACGAAGAGTTGCGGGCGATCGTCGACGAGGCACACCGGCGAGGGCTGCGCGTCGCCGCGCACACGCACGGCGCCGAAGCGGTGATGCACGCAGTCGACGCCGGCATCGACTGCATCGAGCACGGCTTCCTGATCGACGACGAGGCCATCGCCTCGATGGTCGAGCACGGCACCTTCCTGGTCAGCACCCGGCGCCTGGCCGACGCGATGGACGTCTCGCACGCTCCGCCGGAACTGCAGGCCAAGGCGGCCGAGATGTTCCCCATCGCCCGCAAGTCGATCCTGGCCGCGTACGAAGCCGGGGTGAAGGTAGCGGTCGGCACCGATGCACCGGCCATCCCGCACGGCAAGAACGCCGACGAACTCGTCACCCTGGTCGAGTTGGGCCTGCCGCCGCTCGCGGTGTTGCGGGGTGCCACCACCACGGCGGCCGAGCTGCTCAACGTCACCGACCGCGGGCGCATCGCCGAAGGACTGCTGGCCGACATCATCGCCGTGCCCTCGGATCCGTTGGCCGACATCAGCGTTACGCAACACGTCAGCTTCGTGATGAAAGGGGGAAAGGTCTATGTCAACAACTGACGAAATCGTCGCGATACAGCAGCTCCTCGCCAAGTACGCAGTCACCATCACCCAGGGCGACATCGACGGTCTCGTGTCGGTGTTCACGCCCGACGGCACCTACAGTGCGTTCGGCGACACCTACCCGCTGGACCGGTTTCCCGAACTGGTGGACGCGGCGCCCAAGGGCCTGTTCATGACGGGCACCGCACTCGTCGACCTCGATGGCGACAGCGCGACCGGAACCCAGCCACTGTGCTTCGTCGAGCATTCCAGCCACGACATGCGGATCGGCTACTACCGCGACACCTACGTCCGTACCGACGACGGCTGGCGATTGCGCACCCGGGCAATGACTTTCATCCGGCGCAGTGGCGAACACGACTCCGGCAAGCCGCACGCAGTGGGTCGCCCCCGCCCGTGATCTCCGACGTCTCCGAATTCCGCGCTCGCCTCACGGCCTGGCTCGACGAAAACGATCTGACCCCAGGACCCGACCACTCGCTCGAGGGGCACCTACGCCAGTTCGCGCGTGTGCAGAAGGCGCTGTATGACGCCGGCTGGAGCCGCTACGGCTGGCCCGAGCACGCCGGTGGGCTCGGTGGTCCGGCGATGCTGCGGGCCGTCGTCGGCGAGGAGGTCGTCGGCCGGCGGCTGGCCGAGCCCGGGCCGTACTCGATGCTCGAAGTACTGGCGCCGACGATGATCGACTACGCGCCACCCGAGTTGGCCGCCGAGATGGTGCCCAAACTGCTCAGCGGCGAAGAACAATGGTGCCAAGGGTTTTCCGAGCCCGGCTCGGGGAGCGACCTGGCGTCGTTGACCACCCGCGCCGTCCAGCACGGCGACAAATGGATCATCAACGGGCAGAAGGTGTGGACGAGCTTCGCGCAGTATTCGCACCGCTGCATCCTGCTGACCCGCACCGGCGACGCCGACACTCCGAATCACCAAGCCATCACCGCGTTCTTCATCGACATGGACTCCCCCGGCATCACGGTGCGGCCGCTGCGCACCATGCACGACATCGACGAGTTCTGCGAGGTGTACTTCGACGACGTCGAGGTCGATGCGAGCCGGATGCTGGGCAAGCCCGGTGACGGTTGGCAGCTCGCGATGGACCTGCTCCCCTACGAACGCTCGACCTGCTTCTGGCAGCGCATCGCCTACCTGTACTCGCGATTCGACGCGTTGATCCACGAGGTCCGCAACGAGGGACAGCCCGTGGATGCGGATCTGGGCGAGGTCTTTCTGGCTCTACATACACTGCGCTGTCGCTCCCGCGCTACCCAGCTCCGACTGGCCGAGGGCCACAAGTTGGGGCCGGACACCTCGATCGACAAAGTGTTGCTGGCCAGTGCCGAACAACGGCTCTACGACGCGGCGCGTGATCTGCTACCCGGCGTCATCGAACTCGATGAAACCCCCTGGCGCACCGAATATCTGTACTCGCGAGCGGCCACGATCTACGGCGGCACCGCCGAAGTGCAGCGCAACATCATCGCCCGCCGACTGCTCGATCTCGGGAGGGAGTGACATGTCCACCCACCTTGACGCCGACTCGCTCGCGCTGCTGGAAGAAACGCTGCGCAAGACGATGTTGAGCTGCTCGGGTCCGGAGTTGGACTCGGCACTCACCGAGCTCGGTTGGGCCGAGATGCTCTCCGACATGGCCGACGTAGCGGTACCACTGGTGTTTCGCCTCCTCGGCGAGACCGGTTCGCACGCATCGGTTCTCATGGATGTGGTGCTGCATGCCACCGGCAACACCATCGGCGACACGGTGGAATTGCCGCTGCCGTACACCGGCAACACGTGGGTGGTGTGGGACCGAAGCGCCAAGAGCGTCGATTCGACGCTGGGCGGACTGCCCCTGCGACGCGAGGACGAGGGCTATCCCATTCGGGTCGCCGAAGCCCGCATCGCCGTGGGTTGGTGGCTCGTCGGTTCAGCCCGGGCCATGCTGTCGCTGGCCCGTCAGCATGCATTGGACCGGGTGCAGTTCGGTCGGCCCCTCGCGGGCTTCCAGGCCGTCCGGCACCGGCTCGCCGAGACCCTCGTCGCCATCGAGGGCGCCGAAGCGACTCTGGCCCTGCCGATTTCCGACAGTCCCGACCTCGTCGCGCTACTCGCGAAGGCCGCCGCGGGCAAGGCAGCGCTGACCGCGGCCAAGAACTGTCAGCAGGTTCTTGCCGGCATCGGTTTCACCGCGGAACACGATTTTCACCACCACATGAAACGGGTGCTGGTTCTGGACGGATTACTCGGCAGCTCACGGGAGCTCACCAAGAAGGCCGGCGGCGGCCTGCGGGCCCGGGGTTCGGCGCCGCGGCTGGCGCAGCTGTAGCGATCACCTCGGGTGGCCCATGCTGGGCATCTGACTAGCAATTGCCTTGTGCGCGTTGATCGTGCAGTGACGCTGAAATTGTTCGAGTAGTCGTCTGCGTAGACGCACGCTCAATCGCAAGCGCCGCAGGATCAACGTCGCCCGGCGGTCACCTCGGCAGGCCGAGCACCCGCTGGGCGATGATGTTGCGCTGGATTTCCGAGGTGCCGCCGGCGATGGTGCCGGCGAAGCTGCGGACGTAGCGGTCGAACCAGCTGCCAGCATGCGGGTCGAGATTCAGTGGCACATAGGGCGACGACATGGCGGGATGGCTGAGCGCGTCGGCGCCGGCGATGTCCATCGCGAGCTCGGACGCAGTCTGCACCGCCTCGGAGCCAAGGAGTTTCAGCACTGACATCCTCGCCACGTCCTCCTCACCCCGTGCGGCGCGCGCCAGCGCGGCAGAACCGAGCAGCCGCAACGACTGGTTGTCCATGACCAATGTCGCCAACCGGGACCGGTCGCGCTCGGTCGTCGGTTCGAGATCCGCGACGAGGTCCGTCAGGCGGTCGGCGAACGACATCCACAACATCGTGCGCTCGTGGCCCAGAGAACCGTTGGCGACCCGCCAGCCCTCGTTCAGCGGCCCGAGAAGGTTCTCGACAGGAACCCGCGCGTCGGTGAAGAACACTTCGTTGAAGTCCAGATCGTCGACGTCACATGCCGAGGCGAAGGGCCGCCGCACGACGCCCGGGGTGTCGGTCGGCACCAGCAGCACGCTGATGCCCTTGTGCTTGGGTGCGTCGGGGTCGGTGCGGACGAAGGCCAGGATGACGTCGGCGTCGTGAGCGCCGGAGGTCCAGACCTTCTGCCCGTTGAGCACGAAATGGTCCCCGTCGCGGACCGCACGCGTGGACAGGGACGCGAGATCGGATCCCGCACCGGGTTCGCTCATGCCCAGCGCTGCCGTCTTCTCGGCGCGCAGAATCGGCACGGCCCAACGGTGCTGCTGATCCGGTGTACCGAACGTCAACAGCGACGCCGCGATTATGCCGACACCCTGCGGGTTGAAGCTGTGGTGTATCCGGCGCCTGGACATCTCCTCCTGATGTACGTACTGCTGCAGCAGTGTGGCGTTGCGCCCACCGAACTCCGGCGGATTCCCCGGCAGCAGCCAGCCGTTGTCGAACAACAGGCGCTGCCAGCGACGCGCCCAGTCCGGGATGTGCGCGGTCGACCGCGGCCGCTCGATCGACTCGGCTTCCGGGGGCAGATGCGTGTCGAGGAAGTCGACGAACTCCGCCCGAAATGCCTCGACTTCCGCGTCGAACGTCAGCTGCATCTCGACAAACCCTTCCGGCAATCCCCGCAGGAGAATACCATTCTCGTCATGGGACAGTTACAATCTCTGACACGGAGTATGAGAAGGCCCGTGGCGAACAACTACCAGGCCCTTCTCAGGTACAGTTCATGCATGTTCTCCGCTGATGACATGGGTGCATGATGACCAGCCCGACAGAAGATCCGGCCTGGAAGCAACGCGCGGTCGAGCGCTCCATCAAGACCGCGAAACTGCGCGCCGCCCAACGCGTCCAACGATTCCTGGACGCAGCCCAGTCGATCATCATCGAAAAGGGCAGCACGGACTTCACCGTCCAGGAGGTCGTCGACCGCTCGCGTCAGTCCCTGCGGAGCTTCTACCTGCAATTCGACGGCAAGCATGAACTGCTGCTGGCGCTGTTCGAAGACGCCTTGAGCCGGTCGGCCGACCAGATCCGGGCCGCCACCGAAGGCGAGACAGATCCGCTGCAGCGTCTGAAGATCGCCATCGAACTGCTCTACGAACTGTGCCGGCCCGACCCCGCGGCCAAGCGACCGTTGTTCACCGACTTCGCGCCCCGACTCCTGGTCACTCACCCGGCCGAGGTGAAGATCGCCCACGCACCACTGTTGGCGCTCCTCACCGAACTGATGGAAAGCGCCAGCGCCGCAGGCGAATTGCGCTCGACGGTCAATCCGCGACGCATGGCCGCGATGGCCATGCAGACGGTCATGTTCATCGCGCAGTCCAGTGGCGGAGCCGACGAAGCGACCGCCCATCCCATCACCACCGACGAGGTCTGGGACTTCCTCGCGAACGGTTTTGCCGCACAAAAGTGAGAATAGGGTTCTCGCTTTCAAGAATTTGACTTACACTGCATAGGTGCCCGACCTGTGGACCGATCTTCTCGATTGCCTGAATCTGGCTCCGCGGTCGTCTGACGACGACGACCTGTTCGAGGGGCGTAACCAGACGCTGGAGTACCACCGGGTTTTCGGCGGACAGATCCTCGGGCAGTTCGTCCGCGCCGCCTGCCTGTCCACACCCGACAAGGCGATCAAATCGATCCACGCGGTGTTCCCCCGTGAAGGCCGCGCCGACGAGCCGATCACCTACGCGGTGACGCGCCACCACGAGGGCCGCTCGTTCGCGACGCTGTCGATCGCGGCCACGCAGAGCAAGGGCGCGATCGCGACAGCGTCGATCTCGATGCACGCCGTCGAAGACGGCCACGATCAGCAGTTCATCGACACCGTGCCAACGGTTCTCGGCCCCGAGCACGAGGCTCGGATTGATTTGATCCCGTGGGACACCCGCTCTGCCGACAGCCTCGACACGACCGCGGTCGGGCCGGCCGAGTACGCGCTATGGATGCGCACCCCAGCCGTTGACTCGGAGCTCGCCCCGGCACTCGCCGCGTACGCGACCGACCTGACGTTGATCGGCACTGCGATCCGTCCGCTTGACGGACTGAGCCAGCGCGGCAACGGCACCGCATTCACCTCGGCGGTGACCTCACACACGCTGTGGTTCCACCGGCCGTTCCGGACCGACGACTGGCTGCTGCTGCGCCAGCACAGCCCGCTGGCGGCGCACGGCCGGTGCTTCGGCCGCGGCGACATTCTCACCGCCGAGGGCGCACTGGTTGCCTCCTATGCGCAAGAAGCTCTCCTCCGGCTCTAGCGCCGGACCCCAGATCCCTGAACATCCACTGCTAGTGAGGAATTGAGGCATCACATGACCGGAAGAGTCGAAGGCAAGGTCGCGTTCATCACCGGGGCGGCCCGCGGGCAGGGCCGCAGCCACGCGGTCCGGTTGGCCCAGGAGGGCGCCGACATCATCGCGATCGACATCTGTGCGCCGATCCGCCCCGGCGAGGAGACCGCGATCCCGGCGTCCACGCCCGAGGACCTCGCTGAGACTGCTGACCTGGTGAAGGGCCTCAACCGGCGAATCGTGACCGCCGAAGTCGACGTCCGCGACGCCGCTGCCCTCAAGTCCGCCGTCGACAGCGGCGTGGAACAGCTCGGCCGGCTGGACATCATCGTGGCCAACGCAGGCATCGGTAACGGCGGCAACCTGCTGCATGAGACCAACCAGCTCGACTGGGACGAGATGATCGACATCAACCTCACCGGTGTCTGGAAATCCGTGAAAGCTGCTGTGCCACATATCATCGCCGGGGGCCGCGGCGGTTCCATCATCCTCACCAGCTCGGTCGGTGGTCTGAAGTCCTACCCGATGATCGGCAACTACGTTGCCGCCAAGCACGGTGTGGTCGGCCTGATGCGCTCCTTCGGCGTCGAGCTGGCCCAGCACAACATCCGGGTCAACTCGGTGCACCCGACCCATGTCAGCACCGACATGATCATGAACGAGGGCACCTGGAAGATGTTCCGGCCCGACCTGGAGAACCCCGGCCCAGACGACATGGCGCCCATCTGCCAGATGTTCCACACCATGCCGGTGCCCTGGATCGACGCCATCGATGTCAGTAATGCCGTCCTGTTCCTCGCCTCCGACGAGGCGCGATACATCACCGGTGTCACGCTGCCGATCGACCTCGGTGGCTGCCTGAAGTAGCGGGGCGCGCACCCGGATTCCGGACAATGACGTCCGACGCCGTACTGATCACCGGCGCATTCGGCCTGGTGGGGCAACAGACCGTCCTGCGGATGGCGGCGTCGGGCCGCCCGGTGGTGGCGACCAGTCGGGATTCGAAGGCGAATCGCAAAGCGGCACGGCGATTCCCGGGCAACGTCGCGGTCTACTGGTCCGACCTGACCGACACCGACAGCACCCGACAGATGATCGCGGGCGCAGAAAGCCCTTGATTTCCAGCCTATTTCGTGGGATCAGATGATTGCCGACTACCGCCGTGAGGTGGGCGTGGCGCGCTATCCGATGCGGTTGGCGGCACCACTGGCCCGCGCGTTCATGAAGCGCAACGACGCGTTTCGCGGCCGGCCCGGCCGATACACCGACCCGTGGGGAGCCATCCGGGAGAAATGGGGCGAACCGATGGCCGACGGCTAGCGCCCGCGCAATCGCCGGGCCGCGGCGTCACGCACGCGGGGCGGAATCCGCACCGAGAAAACAGCATTGAACACGTCTTCGCGCAGCCGGGTGAGGGTGGACGTCTTGATCCGCCACTGCCCACCGGCCTTCTCGTAGGTTTCGTGGTAGTGGCCGTAGCCCCGCAGGTTCACCCCTGGGGCAAGCCGCACGACATCGTTCAGCGCCCACACCCCCATAGCGGTGGACGGCGACGTCAGTGTTATCTCCGGTGCGTGCACTTGGTGGACGGTCGGTTGCGATGGCTTACCCAACGTCCGGCGCAGGAATGCCACGAATTCATCTGCACCGCTGATGATCTCGCCGCCCGCCCGGCTGGTGTCACTGACGAAGTCGTCAGTGAAGAGGTCTCGCCAGGCCACCCAGTCCTTGGTGTCGAGCAGCCGGCAGTACCGGGCTTTGAGTTGCTTGATGGCCTCGACGTCGGCCCATGCCCCGGGGTCGGTCATGCGATCACCAGACATAGATCACCACGATCGCACCGAACAGCACCACAAGCCAGCCGTCTGTGGCCAACTGCAACCATCGTGGCGCGGTTCGCACCTCCATGAACTCCCGGATGATCAGGCGGGACTTGATCAGCGCGAGCGCGAGTACCGCGACGGTGATACCCACGCTCGCGGTCACCGGCCCGGTGTGGTGGGCGGGCGCCAGGAACCACGACACCACGGTGATCGCCGACAGTCCGGCCCAGACGGCGGTGGTACGTGCGGCAGCAGTCATGTCACCTCATCACATAGAGCAGCGCGAAGATGACGACCCAGAGCAGGTCGACCATGTGCCAGTAGGTCGCTCCCGTCTCGACATGTGCAACCCGCTTGCCGTTGCGCAGCTCGGCATAGGCGACGCCGAGAAATACCAGGCCGATGGCGACGTGGAACAGGTGCACGCCGGTGAGCATGTAGTAGTACATGAAGAAGTTGTTGCTCGGAAAGGTATGGCCCTGAGCGATTTTGGCGGCCCACTCATAAGCCTTGACGACCATGAACAGCACGCCGCACAGCCCGCCGCCGATGGTCAGCTTGCGCGCGCGGTCGAATTCGCCACCGCGAGTCAGCTGCACCGCACGGGCCACGAACCACGAACTGGCCAGCAGCACCAAGGTGTTGACCACACCGATGTTCAGGCTCAGGTGCCGCTGCGACTCGATGAACAGGTCCCGTTCCTGGTGGCGGGAGATCATGAAGATGACAAAGTAGCTGCCGAAGATCACGAAGTCGCCCAGGACGAACACCCAGAGGTCCTTGTCGGCCGGCAGCTGCCGTTTGGGCCTCGTCATCGAATCGGCCGCAGGCGTGGAAGTTTCCGTCATCGTTCAGTCCTGGACCTGCTCGCCGGGCGACTGATTCTTGATCGCCACATACAGCAGCCGGATCATGCAGAACTCCCACACCACGAAGATCACCGTGCCGAGATAGAAGCTGATGGACCCGTTCCACGCCAACGGTCCGGACCGGAAGACGAACACCGGGCCGGCGAGCAGTTCCGTCACGATCATCCAGATCGACATGTAGGCAAGCCATTTCGGCAGAATGGCGTTGCGGTCGAGGAATATCGCCAGCGCCAGCACCATGTTCTGGGTGCAGAAGCACCCCAGTGAGCCGACGAACGACAGCAGGCACCAGTCGTACAGCATCACCATGATCTGTGGATCCCGGTCGGGCCGCAACGCAGCCGCCACGAATGCGAATGCCGGGATCAGGCAGCCTGGCAGTCCGCCGACCACCAGGGCGCCGATATAGGCGTAGGCGAAGACGGGGCTGACCGACATCCGTTTGATCTGTTGCGCGATGAGCCCGTTCGCAATGCTGGCGAAGCCGATGAAGAACATCAGCAGCGCGAACCCGATCCGGATGGTCAGCGAGTGGTCGACGAAGAACTGCACGATCTGCGCCGGCGTGATGTCGGGCCGCGGCGGTGGCATCACCCGCGTCAGCACCACGAAGATGAGCCCGAAGATGTTGTAGAACACCGGGATCGTCCACCACGTGATCCACTGGTCGACCTTCGGCTTGTGCGTCCAGGCCGGGGCGTCTGCGAGGCCGACCGTCATGACTCCCTCGCCTGGGCACTGATCGCCGACCGCACCACCACGAACATGACGGCGAGATACAGGCAGAAGGCGCCCAGTCGCAGCCAGAACGACACGATGCCGTTCCAGGCCAGCGGCCCGTCGGTGAAGACCACCGCACACACCGCGGGCGTCATCGCCGCCGCGGTGACCACGCTGAAACCGGCGACCCACCGCGGGAAGATCGGCGCCGGCCGGCGGTCCAGATGAACCGCCAGCGCCAGACAGAGATTCATGACGACGACGGCCCCGACCGGTGCGGTGAAAACGAGCCAGGCCATGTCGTTGAGAAGCAGGACCAGCTGAGGATCCCGACCCGGTCGGTAGGCCGCGATGAGCCAGAAGACGTCGGCAATGGCGAACAGCGTTGCGCCCGTGGCGGCCGCACCCAGGTAGCTGTACGCCAAGACGTGACTCGGCAACGACATTCGCTTGATCTGCACGGCGATCGTCATGAAGAACGGGATCAGCATGATGGCGCACAGGTTGAACGTCACCATCGAGAACCGGATCGACGCGGTGTGCTGTGCGTAGAAGTCCGCGACCTGTACCGCGGTCATGCTGGGTGGCATCGGCGGCCAGAAACCCGGAAAGGCCACGAACGCCAGTGCCATGATCGCGCCGAAAACCGGTACCAGCCACAGGCTTATCCATTGGGGTCGCAAGTCCACAGGGGACTCCCTCCATCCGCCGATTCGGTTGCCGATCGGCTACTTCCGCACGGTAGCCGATCGGCAACCTAGCGGTCAATACTCAGCTAGGCTTTGGCGCGTGGGGAGATTCAGCGAGATCACGCGCAGCGCCGCACAGACCCGGGTGCTCGATGCCGCGCTGACCCTGATCGCGGCGCACGGCGTCAGTGGCACATCGCTGCAGATGATCGCCGACGCGATGGGCGTGACGAAGGCGGCCGTCTACAAGCAGTTCAAGACCAAAGAAGAGATCGTCGTCGCGATCACTGAGCGCGAACTCGGCAAGCTGGAGGATGCGCTCGACGCCGCCGAGGCCACCGGCCAGGCGGCTGCAGCCCGGGAAGTATTGCTGGGCAGGGTGATCGACCTCGCCATCGATCGTCGCGGCGCGGTGAACGTGCTGCAATTTGATCCCGTCATCATCCGACTACAGGCCGAACACGAGCCGTTTCAGCGGTTCGTCGAGCGGTTGTACGGCGCACTGCTGGGCACCGAGGACGGTGTCGCGGCCAGGCTGCACGCGGCGATGTTGTCGAGCGCGATCAGCGTGGCGGTGATGCACCCCTTGGTCGCCGATATCGACGACGACACCCTGCGCACGCAACTCCTGGAGATGACGCGCCGAATGCTCGGCCTCTAGGGTTCGCGGGCGAACAATCGCTCGGCGGCCGAGTAGGGGTCGTCATCACCGCTCGCGACCGCTTCGGCGAGCCGATCGAGGTCGGGATGGGCCCGCAGCCGGGTGAGCGCCAGCGACAGGATCTGTGCACGGGCACGCGCGGCGCGGTGGGCCGCATCGTCGGCCCGGTGATGCGCGTCGATCGCGTCGATCAACTCGGACAGTCCTTCACCCTGCGCGGCAACGAGTTTGAGGATCGGCACGGCGGTCTCGCCACGCAGATCACGGACCGTCTGGTCGGCGCCGTCCCGGTCGGCCTTGTTCACGACGACGATGTCGGCGACTTCGAGCAGACCGGCCTTCGCGGCCTGCACCGCGTCACCGGCGCCGGGGTTGAGGATCACGATCGTCGGGTCGGCGATCGCGGCGACCTCGACCTCCGACTGCCCGACGCCGACCGTTTCGAGCACGATCAGGTCATACGCCAGCGCCGCCAGCACCCGGATGGCGGCCGGCACCGCGGCGGCCAGACCGCCGAGGTGGCCGCGCGTGGCCACCGACCGGATCAGCACGTCGGGATCGTTGATGTGCGCGGCCATCCGGATCCGGTCGCCGAGCAGCGCGCCGCCGCTGTACGGCGACGACGGGTCGACGGCCAGCACCGCCACCCGCATCCCGCGCGCACGGTATGCCCCGACGAGCACGCCGACCGTCGTGGACTTTCCGGCACCGGGCGGCCCCGTCACCCCCAGCACCATGGGCGGCCGCGAGCCGCCGAGGGCGTCGAGAACCTCAGTCCGGCGCGGACTCTCGACAAGGCTCAGCAGTCGACCTGTCGCGCGGAGAGAACCGCCGCGGGCCGCCGCGATGAGCTCGTCGATCGTCATCATCCGCACTCTATCCGACCCACCTCCTTGATTGAGAATGTTATTCTCCAATGAAGAGAGCATTCCTTGCACGAAGGGTAGGCGGTATGGAGATCAGTGGCAGCTCGGCCATCGTCGTCGGCGGTACCGGCGGGCTCGGCGAAGCAACAGTGCGGCGCCTCGTCACCGCGGGCGCGAAAGTCGTGGTCGCCGATGTCGCCGACGACAAGGGCAAGGCCCTGCAGGACGAGCTGGGTATTCGCTACGTCCACACCGACGCCACCTCCGAGGAATCGGTGCAAGCCGCCATCGCCGAGGCCGAATCGCTTGGACCGCTGCGGATTTCGGTGGACACGCACGGCGGTCCGGCCGCCGGCGGACGGCTGATCGGCAAGGATGGCTCGCCGCTGGGACTCGACGGCTTCGAGACAACCATCAAGTTCTATCTGACGGCTGTGTTCAACGTGATGCGCCTCGCGGCAGCCGCCATCGCCAAGACCGACCCGCTCGAGGAAGGCGCCCGCGGCGTCATCATCAACACCGCGTCGATCGCCGGCATGGAAGGCCAGATCGGCCAGCTCCCCTACTCCGCGGCCAAGGGCGGCGTACTCGGGATGACGCTGGTCGCCGCCCGCGACCTGTCACCGCTGGGCATCCGTGTGGTCAGCATCGCACCGGGCACCATCAACACCCCGGCCTACGGTCAGGCGGCCGACCAACTGGAGAAGTACTGGGCCCCGCAGATCCCGTTCCCCAAGCGCATGGGCCGCTCGACGGAGTACGCGCAACTGGCCCAGAGCATCATCGAAAACGACTACCTCAACGGCGAAGTCATCCGTCTCGACGGCGCCCTGCGCTTCCCGCCGCGCTGACCGGCCACCCGGTACGAAAGTGGGGGTCACTCCGACGGCGTAACCCCCACTTTCATATCGCGACTATCCCTTGGCGATCAGTCCGTCGACGATCTTGTTGAAGTCGGCGGTGCCGAAAGACACGTACTCCGCGAGGTTCGCGTAGTCCAGCGACGCCATCACCGAACGCTCCAGCTGGATGTTCATCAGACGCTTGGTGGACTCGACGGCCTGCTTGGGCAACTCCGCGAGCTGTTTGGCGCATGCGATGGCTTCGGCCAACGGGTCGGCGACGACATGATTCGCCAGACCGAGCTCGAGGGCGCGGGCCGCCTTGATCCGCACACCTGTCAACGCAAACTCCTTGGCCTGCAACAGGCTTATCTGCGACCCCCAGACCAGCGGACCACCGTCGGCCGCAACCAGACCGATCTGCACGTGCGGGTCGGCGAAGAACGCATTTTCGGCCATGTAGACGATGTCCGACAGCGCGGCCAAGCTGCACCCGAGACCGACTGCCGGCCCGTTCACGGCGGCAACGACCGGGATGCGGCAGCGGACCATACCGATGACGAGGTCGCGGCCGTGCTTGATGGTCTTCTGCCGCAAGGCTTCATCGTGGCGCAGCTCGTCGAGATAGTTGAAGTCGCCACCCGCGGAGAAGGCCCGGCCGGCTCCGGTGATCACCGCCGCCCGGGCGTCGGCGTCCTCGTTGAGTGACTCCCAGATGCTCGCCAGACCGACGTGCAGCGGGTCGTTGACGGCGTTGAGCTCCTCCGGGCGGTTCAGCGTGATGATCCGCAGCGGGCCGTCGGCCGTTACGTCGATTTCCGTTGGCATGCCGTACAAGTCAGACTCCTAGTCCCAGAATGCGTTGTGCGATTATGTTTTTCTGAATCTGCGAGGTGCCGCCCATCACGCTCTGGGCACGGCTGTACATGTAGGCGCCGAACAACTCGGGATCTCCGGTGCCGACCGTCGCCAGCGCCGCATGCCCCACCGATTGCTCGGTCCACGTCATCAGCAGCTTGTCGAGGGAACCGTTCGGCCCGTGCGTGATCCCGTCGAGCTGCTCGGACAACCGCCTGCGCACGTGCAGGCGCAGCATCTCGGTCTGCACCCATGCCCACGACAGCGCTTCCGGCGGCGTGCCGTCGACCCGGGCGGCCAACTGCCGCACCAGTTTTCCGTAGCGCGCCGAGAACCCGAGGGTCGAGGGTTCGCGCTCGTGACTGACGACCGTCATCGCGAGCTTCCAGCCCTCCCCCGGCGCACCGACCATGTTCTCCGCCGGCACGCGGGCCCCGTCGAACAGCACCTGGCCGAATTCCTTGGTGACACCGCTGATCATCTTCAACGGCCGCTGCTCGATGCCCGGCTGGTGCATCGAGACGATGAACGCCGAGATGCCCTTGTGCTTTGCAACGTCCTTGTCGGTGCGCGCCAGCACCAGGCACCAGTCGGCCACATCGGAATAGCTCGTCCAGACCTTGTGTCCGTGGATGACGTACTCGTCACCGTCGCGCGTGGCCGTCGTGGTCAGCGACGCGAGATCCGAGCCCGCACCCGGCTCGGAGAAGCCCTGGCACCAGCGCTCGGTGCCATTGATCATCCCGGGCAGAAACCGTTGCTGCAGTTCCTTGCTGCCGTGGTGGCCCAGTCCCACCACGAGGTAGCCGAGACTCGGCCGCGCCGGCGCTCCCGCCTTCGCGATCTCCTCGTCGACGATGACGTCGTACACCGGCGGCAGTTCCTGGCCACCGAATTGTCGCGGCCACGAGGTGCCGAAGAAGCCCGCGCCGTAGAGCGCGCGGTGCCAATCACCTTGAGCCGCCCAGTATTCGTCGCCCGAGGTCGGGAACCTGCCCTTCTGCTCGGTCAGCCAATTCCGGAGCCGGTCCCGGAAAGCGGCTTCCTCCGGTGAGTCACGAAAGTCCAATGGTCAGCTCCTCCAACTTGGCCGGCCACAGCTCGGTGGCGGTCAGAACGCGACGCAGGTACACGTGCGCAAGACATTCCCAGGTGTTGCCGATGCCGCCGTGCACCTGGATCGACGTCTCGCAGACCGTCAATGCCGCACGCGCACAGTAGATTTTGGCAACCCGTGCCGCTTCGATCGCCTCGGCGGCGGGCAGGGCATCAACAGCCCAGGCGGCGTGCCGCAGCACGCTGACCGAGCCCTCGATGAGCGCAAGGCTTTCGGCCAGCAGATGCGCGACGGCCTGATACGAGCCGATCGCCGCACCGTACTGTTCGCGCACCTTGGCGTAGTCGACGGCCAGCGCATGCGCCCCGCGCGCGGCACCGACGAGATCGGCACACGTGACCGTGAACGCCAGTGCATGCCAGCGGCCGGCGTCCTCCGCGGACAGCTCACTCAATTCGGGCGGCCATTCCGCCACGCCGGTCACTCCGCCCAGCAGATCGACCGAATCCGGTTGCGCACTTGCGGCTTCCGGCTCTCGGCCGAGTATCCGCCGGAGGTCATCGGCCAGCACCGGCCCCAGGAACGGCACGTCGACAAGTCCGCGAGCGAACTCCTCGGCGACGATGGCCACCTCGACGCCGGAGGCCCCGTCGGAGCGCAGCGTCCGAAACCCGGTGCTGTCGACGGCCTTCTCCAGCTGAGTGCGGCGGCCGGCATCATCGAGGTCGGCGACCGAGTGCAGGCCGAAATCGGCAGCCAATTCGGCGGCCGATTCGGCGAGTTGCCGCTGTTCGGCGGTCAGACGGACGTCCACAGGCGCTCCTTGAGCACTCGGCGCAGCACCTTCCCGGAAGGCAGCCGCGGGATTTCGGGTACGAACACAACGCGGCTCGGCCGCTTGTAGGAGGCCAGTCTGGCGCCGACCAAGTCCATCAATTCGCCATCGGTGACGGCCGAGTTCGTGGCCACCGCAGCCACCACCGTCTCACCGTCTCGTGCGTCGGGCAGCCCGAACACCGCGCAGTCGGCGACGGCGGGGTGCGAATGCAGGACCGCTTCGATCTCGGCCGGGGCCACCTGGAAGCCCCGCACCTTGATCATCTCCTTGCGCCGGTCGGTGATCCGTAGCCGCCCGGACTCATCGAAATGTCCGATGTCACCGGTGTGGAACCAGCCGTCGACGATGACCGTCGAGGTTTCCTCCGCGGGAAGATAGCCGGCCATCACCGCTTCCGAGCGCACCTCGATCTCTCCGGACTCCGCGATGCGCACATCGACGCCGGGCACCGGCCTGCCGACGGTGTCCAACCGCCCACCAGTGAGGTCATCACACGCGATGACGACCAATTCGGTTGCTCCGTAAGCGGTTACCCAGCCCACGCCGGTACGGCGCGTGATTTCTTCGGCCACCGTCGCGGTCACCGGCGTCGCGCACCACATGAGGTACCGCAGCGACGAGAGGTCGTAGGTCTCCAGTCCCGGGTGGGCGGCAAGAGCCAATGCGATTGGCGCCACCGTCATTTCGATGGTGATGCGGTCGGTTTCGATGTGGCGCAGCATGGCTTCGACGTCGAATCGCGGATGCAACCGGATCCAGGCACCCGCGTCCAGCACCGTCATGATGTTCAGCAGGCCGAGAATGTGCGACGGTGGGGTCATCACCTGCAGGCGGTCCGCGGCGGACAGACCGAGCGCGGCGCGCCACTGGCGCACGGCAGCAGCCAGCCCACGGTGGCTATGGCGGACTGCCTTGGGCATCCCGGTGGTACCGGAGCTGAAGGCCAGCACGGCATCCGAATCCGGCGCCGGAGTGCCGGCGGGTGAGTCCTTCGCGGCGATGGGCTCGTCGAGATGCAGCATCGGCATCAGATCAGCGAGAACAGCGCTGTCGCCGACTGCGCATGACGGCGCCGTCACCGCCAGCGCGTGCTGCACCTCGGCGCGCCGCCATGCCGGACTGAGCAGCACGGCGGCGGCGCCCAGACGCCAGATGGCGTGCAGCGCAATCACGAATTCCGGGCGGGTCGACGACATCAGGGCGACGCGGTCAGCCACACCGACGCCCCGGTCGGCCAACACGGCGGCCATCCCGCCGGCGAGGGCGTCGAGCTCCGGCCGGCTGTACTCCCGCTGATCGAAGGCGAGCACCGCACCGTCAGCCACGTCGCGCCCGCTCCTTCCAGCAGAGTGAGAAGATTTCCGGTTGATACCGAGAATCATATTCTCCTATAGTTAGAACGACAATACGCGACGATGGGACGATGATGGGGCCAGCCACGACGACGGCGACGACCGGCATGGACGCGGGCGCAGGCACGGGCACGATCACCATTCACCTCGACCGGCAGAAGGTGTCGGTCCCCCGCGTCGGCGATGAGACGCTACTGGACAGCGCCCGGCGGGCCGGGCTGGCGCCACCGTTCTCCTGCGAGGCAGGCAACTGTGGCACCTGCATCGCCATGTTGACCGAAGGCAGCGCCACGATGCGCAACAACGAGGCCCTGGACGACGACGAAGTCGCCGAGGGTTATGTGCTGACCTGCCAAGCAGTTCCGGACACCGCGTCGGTGACCGTGCGTTACGACGACTGAGCCGGCGCCGGCCGGTACTCTGCGTGGTGGCCGGCGATTCGGATCGGACTGCCGATCAACCGGAAATCGCCTGCGGTGACGATCATTTCCGGCGTCGCATCCAAGGCTTCCGGCAGTGTGCGAACGGCTGCCGCCGGAATGCCGAGCGCACGCAGCCGCTTTTCCCAGCCGGTGGCGGTGTCGGTGGACAGCACCTTCTCGACCACCGCGAGCACCTCGACCCGGCTCGCGGCTCGTTCCGCCATGGTGGCGAACGGAATCTCACCGTTGCGGTCGATGCCCGCCTCCCCCACAAACGATCTCCAGAAGCCGTCGTGGGTGATGAACAACGCCAGATACCCGTCCGCCGTCTCGAAGAGCTGCGCCGGTACGTAATACGAGTGCGCCCCGTTCGGGTGCCGGCCCGGGTGCGTGCCATCGTTCAGATACGCCGCCGCACGGTAGTTCAGTTGCGACAGCATCACGTCGCGCAGACACACCTCGACCTGACCACCACGCCCCGACACGATCTGGGCGAGCAGGCCCAGCGCCGCCGCCATGCCGGTGGAATTGTCCGCGGATGAGTAACCGGGCAGCGTCGGCGGCCCGTCCGGGTCGCCGGTCATCGCGGCCACTCCCGTCGTCGCTTGGATGACGTAGTCGAATGCCGGGTCGTCGCCGCCGTCCAGCCCGAAGCCCGTCATCGCCACACAGACGATCTTCTCGTTGAACTGGCGCAGCGACTGATACGTCAGGCCCAGCCGGCGAATCACCGAAGGCTTCATGTTCACCAGCAGCGCATGGGATTCGGCGACCAGCTCGCCGAGCCGCGCCTTGCCCGCTTCCGACGCCAGGTCCAGGCAGATGCTGGTCTTGTTGCGGTTGAGGCTCGCGAAGTAGCTGTCGCTGACCTGCCGGGAAATCTCCCCGCCGGGCGGCTCGATCTTGATCACCTCGGCACCCAGATCCGCGAGCAGCATCGTCGCGTACGGGCCGGCCAGCATGACGCCGACCTCGAGAATCCGGATACCGGCGAGAGGAGCATTCATTTCGGCGCCGAGACTACGGTTTGTGATGCGGTTTCGCCGAAAAGTCGCGAAAACGCGCCGCCTCGACGTCTCACGAGACTGCCTTGGCGAGCTCGGCGATCACCTCGCGCGTGCGGTGCTTCGAGGCGATCAACTCGTCGCGGTTGTCCCCGATGGGCAGCAGGCGTACCGACAGATCCGTCACGCCCGCGTCGGCGAACTGCCTGAACCGCTTGAGAATCGACTCTTCGTCGCCGGCCGCGCACAGGTCGCCGACGCTCCGGGCGTCCCCGCGGTCCAGCAGCTTCTGGTAATTCGGCGATGTCTCGGCCTCGGCCAGGATGCGGTTCGCCCGGTCCTTGGCGGCGTCGATCTCGGAGTTGGCGCACAGCGTGACCGGGATGCCGGCGACGATGCGTGGCGCAGGCCGACCCGCTTCGGCGGCGGCCTTGTTGATCTTGGGCGCGATGTGCTCGCCGATCGCCTTCTCGTCGGCCATCCACAGCGACGTGCCGTCAGCGTGCCCACCGGCGATCTGCAGCATCACCGGCCCCAGCGCCGACACCAGCACCGGCATCGGGGTATCCGCGCCGAGGACCGTCGGATTGTGCACGGTGAACGAATCATTCTCCACGTCAACGGCTCCCGGACCACTGATCGCGGTGTTCAGCACCTGCAGGTAGTCACGGGTATACGCGGCGGGCTTGTCATAGGGCAGGCCCAGCATGTCGCGCACGATCCAATGATGCGACGGCCCGACACCCAGAGCCAGGCGACCGCCCGACATGGCGTGCACCGAAAGTGCCTGACGGGCAAGAGCGACCGGATGCTGCGCCTGCAGCGGAACCACCGCCGTACCGAGTTCGATGCGCGATGTGTTCGCCGCCATCAACGCCACCATCGTCAGGCAGTCGAAATCGTTGGGAACCTGCGGCATCCAGGCGCTGTCGAGCCCCGCGCTCTCGGCCCACTGGATGTCGGCGACCAGTTTGGCGACCTTGCGCGCCATGTCGCCGCGCTCGGCCCCGATCATCACACCGAGGCGCATGTCAGCCCACCGCGCTTTCGGCCGTCAGCTTGCGCACTTCCGCCACCAGGGTGTCGAGCCCCGTACCGGTGGGAAACACTGCCGCCGCACCGACTTCCAGCAGTTTCGGCACATCGCCCAACGGAATCGTGCCGCCCACGACGACCGCGATGTCTCCGGCGTCGGCGGCCCGCAGCGCTTCGACGGTGCGCGCCGTCAGCGCCAGGTGCGCACCGGACAGGATCGACAGGCCGACGAGGGCGACGTCCTCCTGCAGAGCGATCGACACGATGTCCTCGATCCGCTGCCGGATACCGGTGTAGATCACCTCGAAGCCCGCGTCCCGCAGGGTCCGGGCGACGATCTTGGCGCCCCGGTCGTGACCGTCCAGCCCGGGCTTGGCCACCAATACGCGGACTGCCATCAGATCGCTCCTCGCGTGCGCAGCATCAGAACACCACCGGCTGCTGGAACTCGCCCCACACCGATTTCAACGTCGACACCATCTCTCCCACCGTGCAGTAAGCATTCGCGCAATCGATGAGCCGGTGCATCAAGTTGTCGTCGCCATCGGCCGAACGAGCCAGGGCGGCAAGGGCTTCCTTCACCGCGACATCGTCGCGTTCAGCCTTCACCTTGGCCAGCCGTTTGAGCTGCTTGTCGCGGCCTTCGGCATCCAGTTCATACGTGGCGAGGTCGGGCGCGGGTTCGTCGACGACGAACTTGTTGACCCCGACCACAGGGCGCTCGCCCGACTCGGTCTCCTGGTGGATCTTGAACGCCTCGTCGGCGATCAGCCCCTGCAGGTAACCGTCCTCGATGCAGCGCACCATGCCGCCGTGCGACTCGAGATCGCGCATGATCTCAATGATCTTCTCTTCGGTGGCGTCGGTGAGTGCCTCGACGAAATATGAGCCGCCCAACGGGTCGGCCACCTTGGCGACGCCGGTTTCGTAGGCCAGGATCTGCTGGGTCCGCAGGGCCAGCGTCGCGGACTCCTCGCTGGGCAGGGCGAATGGCTCATCCCACGCCGCGGTGAACATGGACTGTACGCCGCCGAGCACCGAGGCCAGCGCTTCGTAGGCGACCCGCACCAGATTGTTCTGCGCCTGCGGCGCATACAGGGACGCCCCGCCCGAGACGCACCCGAACCGGAACATCGACGCCTTGTCGGTGGTGGCGCCATAACGCTCGCGCACGATGGTGGCCCAACGGCGGCGTCCCGCACGGTATTTGGCGATCTCCTCGAAGAAATCGCCGTGCGTGTAGAAGAAGAAGGAAATCTGCGGCGCAAACTTTTCGATGGTCATCCGGCCCCGCTCGACGACCGTGTCGCAATACGTGACACCGTCCGCCAGCGTGAACGCCATCTCCTGCACGGCGTTTGCGCCGGCATCACGGAAGTGGGCTCCCGCCACCGAAATCGCGTTGAATCTCGGCACCTCGGCAGCACAGAACTCGATGGTGTCGGCGATGAGGCGCAGCGACGGCTCGGGCGGCCAGATCCAGGTTCCGCGCGAGGCGTACTCCTTGAGGATGTCGTTCTGGATTGTGCCGGTGAGCTTTTCGCGCGGCACACCCTTCTTCTCCGCGGCCGCGACGTAGAACGCCAACAGGATGGCGGCCGTCCCGTTGATCGTGAAGCTGGTGCTGATCTTGTCCAGCGGAATGCCATCGAACAGCACTTCTGCGTCGGCCAGGGTGTCGACGGCGACGCCGACGCGGCCGACCTCCTCGCCGTACTCCTCGTCGTCGGAGTCGTAGCCGCACTGCGTCGGCAGATCAAGGGCGACCGAGAGTCCCGTCCCGCCTTGATCCAGTAGATAGCGGTAGCGCTGATTCGACTCCTCGGCAGTGCCGAAACCCGAGTACTGACGGAAAGTCCACAACTTTCCGCGGTACCCGGACGCGAAATTTCCCCGGGTGAAGGGGAATTCACCCGGCTGCGGCGGATCGCCCTGACGATCCGCGGGTCCGTAGACCGGCTTCAGCGGTATTCCGGACGGAGTCTGGCCATCGTTATCCATCAATGGATAACGTACTTGCAAAAAAAGAGAATGCCAATACCATTTTCGGTAACAGCTCCTGAGGAGGACGATGACGGACCACGCACTCGCCGACAAGACAATGGTGATCTCCGGAGCGAGCAGGGGTATCGGACTGGCGATAGCCGTGGCCGCCGCACAGCAGGGCGCCAATGTCGTACTGCTCGCGAAGACCGCCGAGCCCCATCCCCGACTGCCCGGTACGGTCTACACCGCCGCGGCCGAGATCGAGGCTGCCGGCGGAAAGGCCGCCGCCGTGGTCGGTGACATCCGCTCCGAGGACGACGTCAACCGCGTCGTCGACGTGGCGGTCGAGCGCTTCGGTGGTGTCGACATCTGCGTCAACAACGCGAGCGCGATCGGCGTCGAGCCGACAGAGCTGTTGTCCGCCAAGAAGTTCGATCTGATGCAGCAGGTCAATATCCGGGGCACCTTCCTGTTGACGAAGGCCTCGCTGCCGCACCTGCGCCAGTCGGACAACGCCCACGTGCTGACCATCGCGCCACCCCTGAATCTGACGCCACGCTGGCTGGGTGCGCACCCGGCGTACACGCTGTCGAAGTACGGGATGACCCTGCTGTCGCTCGGCTGGGCGGCCGAATACGCCGATGCCGGCATCGCGTTCAACTGCCTTTGGCCCGAGACCTATATCGCCACCTCGGCGGTCGCCAACATGGCCGACGGCGCAGCGCTGCTGGACTCGTCGCGCAGCCCGGCGATCATGGGTGACGCGGCGGTCCAGATTCTGCTGCGCCGGGCCACCGACTGCACTGCAGGCTGTTTCATCGACGCCGACGTCCTCACCGCGGCCGGCAAGGACCTGACCCGGTACGGCGGTGGATCCGACCCGATCCCGGATCTGTTCCTCGGCTAGCAGGCCCGCGAGCGATCGGTCATTTGATGGTGAACAAGATGACAGCGACGAACTGGAGACCGGCCTCGTGAGCACCGTTCGGCACCGGCATCGCCACCACCGACCTGCATATCCGCTACCTGCGCCGCATCGACACCGGTCCGGCCCGCGCGGAGGCACGGATCGTGCACCGAGGTCGGCGCTCAGCGGTCGTTCAGATCGAAATCCGGCGCGGCAACGGCGATCTCGCCGCGACAGCGACGGTCAACTTCGCCGCGCTCGAGGGTCGGCCCTGATCACTCCCCGCCGCGCACCTGATCTTTGACCGCCGACACCACGGGCGGCGCGGTGCGCCAGTTCGGCAGGCCGTCCTCCTCAAGCCCGACCGGAAACCCGTTGTCGTGCACCTGCGCCCAGTGACTGTGATTCAGTTCGTGCAGGGTGAAGCAGGCGTTGAGGGAGTTGTAGAAGCCCATGTTGTCCTGCGTCTGGTTGACGGACTCTTTGATCAGCAGGGCAGCCATCGTCGGTACCGCGGCGATCCGTCGGGCGAATTCCAGTGTGCGGTCAGCAAGTTCGTCAGCCGGAAACACCTTGCTCACCATACCCATGCGGTGGGCTTCGTCCACTGACAGGCTGTCTCCGGTGAGCATCAGCTCTTTCGTCTTGCGGGGCCCGAATTCCCATGGGTGCGCGAAGTATTCGACACCGCACATACCCAACCGGGTGCCCACCACGTCCGCGAACGTGGTGTTGTCGGCCGCGACGATCAGGTCGCACGCCCACATCAGCATGAGTGCGGCGGCGTACACGTCGCCGTGCACCTGGGCGACGGTGATCTTGCGCAGGTTGCGCCACCGGCGGGTGTTCTCGAAGTAGTAGTGCCACTCCTGCAGCATCAGCATCTCGGCGCCCTGACGGGTGGCGCCGTTGATCCGGAAGCTCGGGTGCTGGTCGGGTCCGGGCGCGCGTTCAGCGCGCGACTGCGACGAGCCGAGGTCATGGCCCGAGGAGAACATGGGCCCCAGCCCGCCGAGGATGACGACGCGGACGGTGTCGTCGGCCTCGGCCTGCAGGAACGCCTCATGCAGTTCGGTGAGCATGCCGCGGCTCTGCGCGTTGCGAGTGTCCGGGCGGTTCAACATGATTCGGGCGATGGTGCCCTCGTCGAGGGTTTCGTACGTGACGTACTTGTAGTCGGCCATGTCGCAGTCTCCCCCTACAGGCTCAAGATGGTCGCCGACGCGGTGCCCGGCGCGCCGTAGACCTGGGCCAGACCGACGCGCGGATTGCCCGGCACCTGCCGCTCCCCCGCCTCACCGCGCAGCTGGCGCACCAGCTCGTGCATCTGACGCAGCCCCGACGCGCCGATCGGCTCGCCATTGGCGATGAGTCCGCCATCGGTGTTGATCGGCAGCGACCCATGGATCTCGGTGGCACCATCGGCCAGCAGCTTCTCCTGCTCACCGTCGGCACACAGCCCGGTTTCGGCCATGTGGATGACTTCGGCACCCGCGTCGGTGTCCTGCAGCTGCGCGATGTCGACGTCCTCCGGCCCGATGCCGGCGGCCTCGTAGGCGGCTTTGGCGGCGTAGACGGTGGGCGACACGTCCTCGTCGAGCGGCGCGGAGGTGGCGTGCACCTCGTAGGCGCCGTAGGTACGGGTGCGGATCTCGCTGGCGCGCACGTAGACCGGCTTGTCGGTGTAGCGGTGGGCGATATCGGCTCGGCACATGATGACCGCGGCAGCGCCTTCGTCGGGTGCGCAGAACATGTACTGGCGCAACGGATAGTTGAGCACCGGCGAGGCCATGATCTCGTCGACGGTGATCTCCTTGCGCCGGAACGCGTTCGGGTTCAAGATGCCGTTGCGGAAGTTCTTGTTGGCCACCCGCGCCAGGGTCTCCTCGGAGATGCCGTGCTTGTTGATGTAGTGGTTGGCCTTCATCCCGAAGAACTTCGTCGTCACGAACTGTCCGTTGTTGGCGTACCACTGCGGCAGCGCGAGCTTGGCCGGATCGTCGGTGAAGGCGCCACGCGGGTGCTTGTCGAGACCGATCGCGATCCCGATGTCGTACTTACCGAGCCTGATGGTGTCGGCGGTCTGCTGGATGGCGCTGGCCGCGGTGGCGCAGGCATTGAACACGTTGGTGAACGTGATGCCCGTCAGCCCCACCAGGCGGGTCACCGCGTCGGGGTTGGACACCTCATAGCTGCCGCCGAAGCCGAACTGGATGTCCTTCCACTCCAGGTTGGCATCGGTCAGCGCACCTTGGATCGCTTCGGCGCCCATCTCCATGGCGGTCTTGTCGAACCGGCCGAACGGATGGATACCGACGCCGATGATCGCTACGTCGTTGCTCATGCCGCCACCGGCTTGAACCAGAAGGTGACCAGCTCATCGCCGTCGGCGTCGGTGGCGAAAGGCGCCATGGTGAGCTCGACCTCCATGCCGAATTTCAACTTTGCCGGATCATTCTCGGTCAGTCGGCCCTCGACCCGGATGACGTCACCGAGCTGCACCAGCCCGACGCCGAACGGCACGAAGTCCTTGCCGGTCGGGCCGGCGTACGGTGCTCCGGGCGGGAAACCCTGTGTGGTCCAGGCGATCACCGTGCCGCGCCGCGGCAGCAGCACGTCGGACATCTCGGCCTTGCTGCACTTCGGACAACGGTCCTGGCGCGGGAACGTCGACGCCGCGCAGGCACCGCACTGACTGCCGATCAGCTGCGGGTCGGCGTCCGGCCACGTCGAGATTTCCGGGGCAAGCGCTTTCTGCATCGTCACTCCTAATCGCTCGCGGGGAGGGGTTTGGCTTCCTTGAGGGCGAGCGGTGTGGACCCGACGCTCAATGTGCCGGCGCCGGCCCGGGTGACCAAGACCTCCGCCGCGGCGTCGTCGACGTATCGCTTGCCCATCACGGAACCGTGGCACAACTCCGGGTCCGGGACCGCCGCACCGTCGACCTCGGCATCGAGCGCCACCATGGGGGCACCACCGCACCGCAGGTCGTCGAGACTGTCCCCCGTCCGGACGACGATCACTTGGGTGTCACAGACCTGACTGCGCAGCCGGCTACCTGTCTTGACCATGAGAATCAGGTTATCAGAAAGGAGAACGTTACTTCCATAAAGTCGCTCAGTACGCGAAACACATCGTCAGCGTCGACACCTGGGCAGGTCCGCACTGATACACCCCTGCGCCGGCGGCGCGGTGACTAGCGGAGTTCGTCCACTACCGCTCGGGCCTGCCCGCCAGCCAAAGCGCCTGGCCCATAACTCTTTTCGATCAGTGCCCACGGATCGGCATACGGACCGCGCCGCTCGACCTTCCGCTGGACCGCGAGCAACGTCCGCAGTACCGGACGGATCGCCGGCCCCAACACCTTCAGTAGCGTGCGGGCGCGCCCCAGGGATTCCGCAACCCAGGCCACCGTCTCGGCCCACGGATGCTCCTGGAATTGCAGCAGCTCCTGCGCTTCGGTGGTGTCGAAGTAGCCGGTGAAGCCCCAGCCCCGCTCATCGTCCGGATCCCCGGGCAGGCTCGCCGACGGCCCGAGCCGCCCGATGCCGAACGCCTGCATCATGTCGTCCTCGACATCCCGGAAAGCATGCAGATGCGTATCGTCGCCACCGATCAACAGAGTCTTGCCGTTCACCGCTTCACGGCGGTCAACGGCGTTCGCGAATGCGAGTGCGACGTCGCGGGCATCGACCGTGTGCAACTGATTGTCCCGCGGCGTCGCGCGCATCAGCACCAGGTAGTCGGCGTTGAAGTTGGCCGAGACGTCGGTCGAGATGACTCCCCGAGGCGCAGCACCGCATACGGCAGCCCGCTGGCGCGTACCACTTCTTCGGCGAGCACCTTGTCCTCGCCGTATTGGTCGATCGGGTTCACCGGGGTCTGGGCGGTGATGCGCTGCGGATGGGTGTACCGATTACGTGATCCATAGACCGATGCGCTCGACGCATCGATGAACAGCGGCGGTTCGGCAAGTGCGCGCGCGGCCGCCACGAGATTGCGTGTCCCGTCGACGTTGATCTTGCGTGCCAGTAACGGGTTTCGATACGACACCGGGGCCAGCATCGCCGCCAGGTGCACGATGGCCGCCGGCTTGTTTCGGGTCACGCACTCGGCGATGGTGTCCGCGTCGAGCAGATTTGCATAAGCGATGACGAGTGTTCCGTCGCGCGACTGGGTGGCGAGCTCGGCGGCGACCGCGGTGGTCTTGTCGTTCTGCAGGTCCATGGCGATGACGGTTCGCCCCCGACTGAGCAGGATCTCCGCACACCGCTTCCCGACCTGCCCGAATGCACCGGTGATCAGGACGACGTCGGCAATCTGGTCGCTCACGTGACCCTCTCTGTCAGATTGAAATGCACTCCAGCACAGTTGTTTCCGCCAGCACCGCTGATCACGGCATTGCGCGAATCCGGACGATTGATGATGACGACGACAGCGCGGTCCCGCCGCTCGATGAGGACTTCATCTGCCATCGTCCGCCCTCCACGCTACACAGAAGTACTTACCATAACTCTTACAGTAGATAGGCGTGCCAGTCGAGAGGACCGCACGCGGTAGATTCAACAGTTGCGCAGCATCGATCGTGATGGAGGTGCCGACAGTGGCAAAGGTGGCAACCGCCGAGAAGCGCCAACGGCGTGAGCGAGGTTCGATCAACCCAGACGACATCATCAACGGCGCATTCGAACTCGCCGAACAGGTTTCGATCGACAACCTCAGCATGCCGCTACTGGGCAAACACCTCGGCGTGGGCGTCACGAGCATCTACTGGTACTTCCGCAAGAAGGACGACCTGCTCAACGCAATGACGGACCGCGCCCTGCGCGAGTACGTGTTCGCCACGCCGTATGTCGAAGCCAAGGACTGGCGTTCGACGCTGCGCAACCATGCCCGCACCATGCGTGAGGCATTTGTGGCCAACCCGATTCTGTGCGACCTGATCCTCATCCGCTCCGCGCTCAGCCCGCGGGCCGCCCGTGTCGGCGTGCAGGCTGTCGAAAAGGCCATTGCCAGCCTGGTGGAGGCCGGATTGCCGCCGCAGAGCGCTTTCGACATCTATTCGGCGGTATCGGTGCACGTCCGCGGATCAGCTGTGCTGCAACGCCTTCGCGACAAGAATCAGGCCGACGGCAAGGTGCTGGGCGACCTCCAGGACGCCATGACCATCGATGCCGAGACCACCCCGTTGCTCGCCCGCGCCGTCCGCGAGGGCCATCATCTGGGCACCGTCGACGAGAGTAATTTCGATTTCGGACTCGAGTGCATCCTCGATCAGGCCGAACGCCTGATCGAGGCCAACAAGAAGCCGGCGCCCCGCAGCCGCAAGGCGCCGCGCTCCTAGTCGGGCTCAGACCTCGATGACGACGGCGCCGCCCTGGCCCCCGCCGGCGCACATCGCGGCGACACCGATGCCGCCACCGCGCCGCTGCAGCTCATAGATCAGGGTCGTCACCATCCGAGCGCCCGACGCGGCGATGGGATGGCCGAGGCTGCAACCACTTCCGGAGAAGTTGACCTTCTCCTCGTCGAGACCGAATTCCTTACAGGCCGCGATCGATACCGACGCGAACGCTTCGTTGACCTCCCACAACGCAACATCAGCCGGTTGCAGGCCCGCACGCTGCAGCACCTTGTCGATGGCCCGTAGCGCACCCAGGCCGGTGTCCCGCGGCGCGACACCGGCGGCAGCCCACGCGCGCACGGTGGCCATCTTCGTCAGGTTCTCCGCCTCGGCGTAGGCAGCGTCGACGATCGCTACCGCGGCCGCGGCGTCGTTGGTGCCGCTACTGTTGCCGGCGGTGATCGAGAAGCCCTCGATCTCAGGGTGCAGGGGCTTCAGGGCGGCGAGCTTGTCGGCGGTGGTTTCCCGCCGCGGATGCTCATCGACACTGAAGTCCACCACCGAGCCATCGGGCAATTGCACCTTCAGCGGCACGATCTCGTCGAGGAACTTGCCGGCATCGATCGCGGCGATGGCCCGCTGGTGCGACCGCGCGGCCCAGGCGTCCATCTCTTCACGGGTGATGCCCATGGCCTGCGCGGTGTTCCAGCCGACGGTGATCGACATGTCCTTGGCCGGCGCATCCGGCGTCTCGACGTGCGTCGGCGGCATCCATCGCTCTTCGAATTTCAGCTCCGGCCCCGGGATGCGCCAACTCACCAGCGGATTCATCGACAGCGACTGCACGCCGCCGGCGATCAGTACCCGCTCCATGCCCGAACCGATCTGGGCCGACGCATTGCCGATCGCGGTGAGGCTACCCGCGCAATGCCGGTTCACAGACTGCCCGGGCACATGCTGCATACCGGTGGCATCGGCCGCATAACGAGCGAGATCACCACCACCGTAATGGGATTCAGCGAAGATGAGATCGTCGATCGCATTCGGGTCGATGCCGGCACGCCGCACCACCTCCGGCAGGACGGTGGTGATCAGCGTCTCCGGCGGAGTGTTGACGAGGGTGCCTTTGAAAGAACGGCCGATCGCTGTGCGGACAGCACCGACGATGACGGGTGTGGGCATTACGCGACCTCGGTTCCTCTACTTGTAATGGTTACTGTTGCATTCACAGTATATGAGACATGACCGTCCTCACCGGTTCGGTCACGGCGGCCACCGGTTGCCATGCCGACTACAACCGCGCCGTCGCGGCGACGGCGGTGTCGGTGGTCCGTAGCGGACGGATCATGCCCTCCTGCGTGAACGAGGCGATGAGTCGACCGTCCTCGGTGTGGACTTGTCCTCGGACATAAGACATTCCGGCACCGACCTGGGTGCTGTCGTGGGAGTACAGCAGCCAACCGTCCCAGCCGACGGGTTCATGGAACGCCACGGTGACCGTCATCGGCGCCGTGGACACGGTGAGGTGTGCCTGGCTGGTACCGATGCCGGCGTGCGCACGCATGGTCGCCGAGATCGACAGGTGGCCGGTGAAGTGCGCGAGCAGCGCCTTGGCCAGGTCGTCGCGGCGCGGGATCGGATCGTAGTGCAGCCACGCGTGCAATTCGGGCGGACCGACCTCGTCGGGACTGTTGACGTCGAGAACGTCGACGAGGCGCAGTTCGCGGCCGATCATCGGCATGGGGCTCGGATTCGACTCGGCGGGAGGCGCGATGTCGGGGCGGTCCGCGTGGTGGCGGATCACGTCGGGTGTCGGGGTGTCTGCCAACACCGTCACCGTCGCGCAGCGCCGGCCGCCCTGCTCGACCGCGACGACCGCCACGGCGAAACTACGGCCGTCGTTGACTACGTCGACGGCAAATTCGACTGGCAGATCAACCTGCACGGCCCGGCCGAAGATCGCGTGGGCGGAGCGAATCGCTTTGTTCGGCAACTGCTTTGCGACCGCCACGATGGACTGCGCCAGCAGCTGCGTGCCGTCGACGACAGCGCGTTCGCCACCGTCGCTGAAGCCGCGGAACCGGCCGGGGCCTGCAGGCTGGACGTCGAACACCTCGAGCATTCCGGTGACGGAGGACGGCGTCGTCATGCGTGGCCGTACCCGAGGACAGCGGGGTGAGCCTGGGCGACGCGGACGACAACGCGGTCTTGATAGAACGCGATGTGGTCGCGCAGCCGCGCCACCTGTTCGGTCGGGTCCTCGTAGCTCCAGCACACCGGTTCGTCTCCGTCGTTGTCGAATCGCCAATAGGTGGCCTGCCCTTTGAACGGGCAGCGGCTTGTCGCGTCCGGGTCCTTGCGCAGTTCGATGTGGACGTCCGACCGCGGGAAGTAGAACACCAGGCCGTGGTCCTGCTCGTCGACGAGCAACGCGGCCGCGGTCGACGCGAGCAGTCGTCCGTCGTACTCGGCTGTAATCCTGTTGCGGCGGCGATGGATATCGACACGGTAGTCGGGGCGGTCCACGAAACTCATGCCGCCCTCACCACCGTCTCGGCGAATTCCCGCAAGGTATCGGGCTCGGCGAAATCGGCGAACCAGACGTAAAACCGTTCGGCGCCAAGATCACTCATCCGCCCGAAGTGGTCGACTAGCTCGTCGGCCGTACCGCAGGTCAGTTCGGCACCGAGATGCCCGAAGCGGCGCGTGCTCGTCTCGGTGACCGTCGCGCGGTCCGCTGCGGAGCCGACGAAACCCACCATCTGCTGCACCGACACCCGCGCTGCGCCCGCCTGCGGGCGCAGCAGTTGCAGCCGGTCGAGGTGATTGCATGGCAGGTTCCACCAATCGGCATGTCTGCGAACGAGTTCCATGGTCTTCTTGCCGACACCGCCCAGCACCAAGGGAATCGGGTGTTCCCGGCGCGGGACCTGTGCGTCGTCGCCGTCGTCGCCCCAGTACCGGCGGATCAGTTCCAGGTCACGTTCGAGCCGCCGGAAGCGGGCCGGGGCGTCGTCGGCGTTGTCGATGTCGAACCGCTCGAACTCGGCAGGCATCGATCCCGCGCCCAGACCGAGCTCGAACCGCCCGCCCGACGCGGCGGACATCGTGACGGCGTGCTTGGCGAGCACCGCCGGATGACGGAAACCGTCACACAGGACCAGGTGCCCGACGCGCAGCCGCTGGGTATGCGCCGCGACCCAGGCGGCAATGGCCGTGGCGTCCCAGATACCGCGATCCGGGGCGCCAGGCGCTTCGAGGTGGTCGATGAAGGCGATGCCATCGAAGCCCGACTCCTCGGCCACCCGTGCGCGCTCGACGATGTCGCCAATACTCAGCCGCACCTGCGGCAGGAACAAGAACCACTCGGCCATGACCCCGCCACGATACCGCGACCGGAAGGAATGCTCTACCTATTTGATAACGGCATTCTCGCTCGCGTCGCCGACGTCAGCTCCGGTTCGTCCTGATGTCGAAGCCGACCTTCTCGCCATCGACGCTGGTGATCTTGAGATGCGCCTTGTATGGCCCTTCCGGTCCCGTGAAGGTGCAGTCGAATTCGCCGCCGACCTTGGCGTCGATGCCCGACGGGCACTTGACATCGGTCGGGTGGAATCCGGTCTTGCTGCTCACCATGTCGGTCACCGACTGCGCGGCGCCTTCGGGTTTGATGGTCGAGGTACACGCGCTCAACTGCAGCGTGAGGACCCCGACGATGACGGTCGTGCCGATGAAACCGGTGGATCGGGTCATGACGGGAACGTAGTGGCAGGCAGTTGGAAACGCGTTGGAAATCGGCCGCAGCTGTGCCCCCACCAACACTTTCCGCAAGGCCACGCAACGACGGTCCGCGTCGGACTACGTTGGACCCGGCGGAAGTGGGTATCAGCCGAACATGAATGCCGAGATGGTCCAGGATCGCCGCGCGTCGCTGTCGGTCGTCGTCACCCTCACCGCGTTCGTGGGGATATTGGCATACTGCGACTTCCCGGTGGCGTGGCTGGTCAACTCGCATCTGAGCCCGCTGCGCTCATACGTCAGCGAGTTGGCGGTCGCAGGCCAACCGGCACGTGCGTTCTTCCGGGTCAGCGACATCGTGGCCGGGGTGGGCTTGATCGCCGTTGCCAACCTGCTGATGCGTTGGCCGCCGACGAGGCAGGCGTCGGTCGCGCATCTGTGCGCGATGGTCGCCGGCGTCTCATCGATGGTCGATGGCCTGTGGACCATGCCGTGCGCGCCGTCGATCGACGTGAGCTGCCGCGCAACGGAAGAAGCGATCCACACGACGCAGGTCGTGCAACCCCATACCGCTTCCAGCCTCATCGGGTTCACCGCACTCGTCTGTGCCATCGGCCTCTACGGGGCAGCGCTGACACGGCAGCCGGGCTACGGCAGGCTCGGCGTCTCCGGACTTTCTGCCGCAGCCGTGGCCGCGCTTCTCGGCAGTGTCGACGTCGCCATGTGCCTGACGGACTCAACAGCCATGGTGGGGCTGGTGGAGCGGATACAGGTGTGCGCCATCGCCGCGTGGCTCGCCATCCTCGTACTCCGCATGGCCGGTGATCGCCACTGGCGTTGACCGAGCGCCTAGGTCGACTCGGACTGCGACTTGCGGATGCGGTCCCCGACGGCCGCGACCCGGCGCCGTACCCGAGTGACCCGCGGTACGTATTCGGCGGCCCGTCGGGCACCGTCCAGAATCGTGGCCATCGGCTGCAACGGAGCGGAGACCCGAACCGGTGTCCGATCGACCTGCGGCGGCTGACTTCCCTTCCACCACACCGGTTCGGTGAGCCTTTGCACGAACGGCACCGAACTCTCCACCGAGGCGTTGCCCCACTCGATCGCGCGGTCGATGGCCTCCGGCGCGGCAGCCAACGTCACCGGAGACAGCGTAGGGCTGAACCGGATGACACGGTCGGCGAACGGCGCGTTGCGGACCATCTGCAACTGCAGCGCCTGGGTAATCGGTTGCAGCCAAAGGTGTCTCGGGTTCCACTGCGGATGGAAGCAGTCCCAGCCGATGTAGCACGCGTTGCGGGTGCCGAGGCGACCGTCCTGAATTCGCTTCCACGCCAGCTCGATCGGGACGTTGCTCGCCGCTCCCCCGTCGACCAACGCGGCGACATCCTTCTCCACGAGCAGCTGATCGAGCAGGCCCCACATCCGCGGATCACTCGACTCATGATGCAGAATCCCCGGGATCGCCGACGAAAAGCTCGCGGCGTCAACGACATTGAAGTCGGCCGTCAGATCGTCGCCCCCGAGCACGATCGGCTTGACGACGCGGGAATCGATGAACGCGGCGACCTGCCACAGCCGGTTGACGACGCCGGGCGCGTAGCCCAGCTTGAGGTGCTCGAGCGCGCGCACTCCCATCATCGTGAAATGCGACGGATGGAACTGGCCGGGCAGCCGGTCGAATGACTGCTTCCGGACGCCGGCGACGACGGTCTCGTACGGGATCGAGAGATCCGTCATCCGCATCGGTTCACCGTCTTCGCGCGTGAACATCTCCTTTGCGAATTCGTTGAACTGCAACGAGAACAGGCCATTGAGTCCGTGGCGACGGCGGGTCCGGGCCGGGGCCAGGACGCCGCGGTAGGTGACGGTCTTCGCCCAGGCGACGTAGTCCTCGATGGGCACCGGCAGGACGCGGGCCATGACGCTGCCGACGATGGCGCCGAACGAGTTGGTCAACATGTAGGCGGGCGGCAGGCCCGCCGCGAGCATGCGCTGCATGCCGCCCAGGTAGACGTAGCCGGCGCCGCCCCCGCCGCCCAGGACCGCGACGTAGGTCTTGTAGCCGAGTTCGGCATCGAGTTCGGCCGCGGAGAAGTCGTTGGCGTGGCGCTCCAGCAGCAGCGACCGCTCGTAGTCGACGTCCTCGGCGAAACTCGCGAGGATCGCCTTCGCCGCGTCCAACCGTTCCTGTGCGGTGGTCCGCCCGCGCAGTGCGTGGTACAGCGCATCGATCACTCGCGCGCGGAAGCCGGCGATCTCGTCACCAACCGTCACGTCGCCGCGACCCCGGGTACCGCCCGGACCGGCCGCGCCCGGTTCGAACACCGTCAGACGCGCGAAGCTCAACAGGTAGCGCAAGCGCCGGAACTGCTCGGGGCTGAGCACGTCGGGGCAGTCGAGGTCGGCCCGAACCAGCGCGGCTTCCATATGCTGCAGCGCGAGAGTCGGATTGCTGCCCGGAAGGCCAGGGGGTTCCGCGGCCTCGATCACCGCCAACTCGGTGGACACGTCGCCGAACGGTACGAGCTCGGGATTCACCATCAGATCATTGTTCGCCACCGGGCACCGGGCCGCGGCGGTTGGGTCGGATTGCCAGAACCGGCCGGCAACGTCAACTCTGCCGCGACTCGGCCAGCACGTCCGAGAGCCACTTGATCACCAGATCGGGCTGCTCGTCGATGATGAAGTGACCGCAGTTGGGCACCTCGGTGATGTTCAGATCGTCGGCGTGATCCTTGAAGCCCTCCAGCAGCGACGGGTGCACCGCCACATCGTCGAGACCGAACAGCACCCGCACCGGCATCGCGAGCTTCTGATCGTCGTAGGGACCACGCGCCAGTTTCGCGAACTCCCTGCCGACCATGGCGCGGTAGATCTTGGAGCCCGCGACACGACGGTCCCGGTCGCGGAAGCAGCTGCGGAAGAAGTCCACCGACTCCTGGGGCATGCCGCTGCGGCGGATGAACCACCACAGCGTCGGTGACAGGTGCGACAGCGGTCCAACGACCGGAGCGCCCACGACAAGTTGGTACGCCAGCTTGTGGGCATGCCGTGCGACCCGGCCCGGCTCCTGCCACACCGGCGGGATGTTGAGGATCGCCAACCGCTTGACGCGCGCCGGCGCCTTCAACGCCACCAGCTGCGCGGTCCAGCCGCCCCAGTCATGGCCCACCAGGTCGAAGGTGTCCAGCCCCAGCGCCGTCGCCGCGGCCAGCACGTCGGAGGCGAACTGTTCCTTCTCGTAACCCTTCGGGGTGACCTCGCTCCAGCCGGCGCCGCGCAGGTCCATGGCGTGCACCCGGTAGCCGGCATCGGCCAGCGCCGGAATGACCTTGTGCCACATGAACCAGTTCTCCGGCCAGCCGTGCAACAGCACGACGGGGCGTCCACCCTCCGGCCCGGCCGCAGCCACGTGGATTTTCACGTCACCGGCCTGCACATATTCATGGGTCACGCCATCGAGAGTGGGCATGCTGCGCTGCGTCATGCGCGCATCTTACCGCGCGGTAAGTTCGCTGGTCGATAGGTGGCGCCTTCCTGCGGCCGGGACGCCAGGCGGTCGGCAGCGATCAGTTCGTCGCCGCGTTCCATTCATAGGGCAGGAACTTCCCGTCGAACGTGATCACCACGCGGTCGCCGCCTGGATGGGACTTACGTTGCAGGTCGATGCTGAAGTTGATGGCGCTCATGATGCCGTCGCCGAACTGCTCGTGGATGACTTCCTTGAGCGCTGGTCCATATACCGAAAGCGCTTCGTAGAGCCGGTAAATGGTCGGGTCGGTGGGCACCGCGGTCGGCAACCCGCCGCGCATCGGCACCGCTGCCAGAACGGGAATGACGGACTCGTCGAGGCCGAGCAGTGCCACGACCTTGGCACCCAATTCGGTGGGCACCGGGTGCTGGCCGAGCAATGCGGCGATCGTCCACACCAACGGACGCTCCAGCGCATCCGCCAACTGTTGCCATGTCAGGCCTTTCGCCAGACGCGCGGCGACGATCTCTTCGGTTACTTGATCTCGTGTCATGCGGTACAGCTTCGTGGACCGGTGTTACTGAGGAATTACGAGTTCTGCGCTGCCGCAGGATCAACCGCAGCGCGCCGCGAAACGCGAAAACCCGTCCTGACCGGAGTCAGAACGGGTTTTACTTGTGGAGCTAAGGGGACTCGAACCCCTGACCCCCACACTGCCAGTGTGGTGCGCTACCAGCTGCGCCATAGCCCCTTAAGTGGTGCCTGATGAAGCTACACCACTGGCACCACCGTCGACAAAACGGCTGGTCAGAGAGACCCTTCCACCGGCTCGTGGCCTAGTGGACAGATTGGGGTCTCCTCGTCGTCACCGGATCGACGCGTTTCCGGGGCCAGCGACCAACACACCGCAGCCGCCAGCAGGATCACCCCGCCGACGCCGAATGCGGCGGTGAAGGACACGTGCTGGGCGATCTGTCCGGCGGCCAGGGAGCCGACGATCGTGCCGAGGTCCGACATCATCTGAAAGGTCGCCACGGCGGTACCGCCGCGTGCGCGGTTGCCGATGATGTCCGCGACGGCCGCCTGCTGGGGCGAGACGAAGACGCCACTCGCCGCACCCGTCACGAACGCGATCACGAGGAAGACCGGCAGCGACGTGGTCCAGCCGAGCAGCGCCGTCGAGGCGGCCGACACCGTCAAGCCGACGATCATCAATTTGCGGCGGCCCACCCGGTCTGACAGGTGCCCGCTGGGAATCACGGCACAGACGTTGCCGATCGCGAACATCGCCAGCACCAGGCCGGCCATGCCCGCGCTACGGTGCAGCACGTCGACGACGAACAGCGGCACCAGCGCCACGCGTAGGCCCAGCGCCGCCCATCCGGCCGCCAGGTTCGACAGCAGGGCGGCCTGATAGGCACGGTTGCGCAGCACGGTTCGCACCGACACCGTCGGCCCGACCGCCTCCTCGTCCGGAGCGGCCAGCGTCGAGTTCCGCAGGCTGACGAACACCACGACCGCGGCGACCACCAGCGCCGCCCCGTAGATGGCGAACGGCACGGACAGACCCAACCCGGCGGTCAGGCTGCCGACCACCGGCCCGGCCACGCCACCGATCATGAATGCGCTCGAGAACAACCCGGCCACCCGGCCACGGGCGTCGAACGGCGACAGCCGGATCATCAGCGCCAGCGACGACACCGTGAACATTGCCGAGCCCGCACCACCGAGGGATCGGAACACCAACAGCTGCCAGTAGGTCTCCGCAAACGCGCAGGCCAGCGTCGACAACGCGACAATCAGCAGGCCGGTGAGATAGACGCGCCGCTCACCGAGCTTCTGCACCAGCAGGCCGCTGGGCGGCGCGAAGATCAGGCGCATCGCGGCGAACGCGGTGATGACGAACGTCGCCGCGCTGATGCTGACACCGAAGTTGCGGGCGTACGCCGGCAGTACCGGGGCCACCACGCCGTAGCCGAGTGCGATGACGATGTTGGCGCCGGCCAGCACCCAGATCTCGGCCGGCAGTCGGGTCGGGGTCGGACAGTCGCCCTCCGTTACAGCGCTCACGCTATGACTGTATTCACCACTTCCCGCGCGGCGGCCTGAACCTGCGCCAGATGTTCCGGACCCTTGAACGACTCGGCGTAGATCTTGTAGACGTCCTCGGTCCCCGAGGGCCGCGCGGCGAACCAGGCGTTCTCGGTTGTCACCTTCAGCCCGCCCAGCGGCGCGCCGTTGCCCGGCGCCGCCGTGAGCTTGGCGACGATCGGTTCGCCCGCCAGCTCGGTCGCGGTGACCTGTTCGGCCGACAGCTTCGACAATCGCGCCTTCTGTTCGCGGTTGGCCGGCGCGTCGATACGGGCATAGGTTGGGGCTCCGTACTTTTCGGTCAGCTCGGCGTAACGCTGCGACGGCGACTTACCGGTGACCGCCAGGATCTCCGAAGCCAGCAGCGCCAGGATGATGCCGTCCTTGTCGGTGGTCCAGACGCTCCCGTCCGTGCGCAGGAACGACGCCCCGGCACTCTCCTCGCCACCGAAGCCGATTGTGCCGCTGAGCAATCCGTCCACGAACCACTTGAAGCCGACCGGCACCTCCACCAGCTGGCGCCCCAGCCCGGCCACCACGCGGTCGATGATCGACGAGCTGACCGCGGTCTTGCCCACCGCGGTGGAACCCGGCCACCCGGCCCGATGCGTGTACAGGTAGTCGATGGCCACGGCGAGATAGTGGTTCGGGTTGAGCAGGCCCCCGTCGGGCGTGACGATGCCGTGCCGGTCCGAGTCCGCGTCGTTGCCGGTGGCGATCTGGTAGCGGTCGCGATTCGCGATCAGTGACGCCATGGCGTTCGGCGAGCTGCAGTCCATCCGGATCTTGCCGTCGGTGTCGAGCGTCATGAACCGCCAGGTCGCGTCCACGAGCGGGTTCACCACGGTCAGGTCCAACTGGTGCCGTTCGGCGATGGCGGCCCAGTAGTCGACGCTGGCGCCACCGAGCGGATCCGCGCCGATGCGCACCCCCTCTGCGCGAATGGCATGCAGGTCAACCACATTCGGCAGATCCTCGACGTAGGCATTGAGGTAGTCGTGCCGCTCCGTCGAGCCCAGCGCACGCGCCAGCGGCATCCGCTTCACGTCGCGCAGCCCGTCGCGCAGAATCTCGTTGGCGCGCTTGGCAATCGCGCTCGTCGCATCGGTGTCGGCCGGGCCGCCGTTGGGCGGGTTGTATTTGAAGCCACCGTCGCGCGGCGGGTTGTGCGAGGGGGTGACGACGATGCCGTCGGCGAGGTCGCCTTCCCGGCCGCGGTTGAAGGTCAAGATGGCGTGGCTGACCGCCGGTGTGGGCGTGTAGCGGTCGGCGGCGTCGATCATCGCGACGACCTCGTTGCCGGCGAGCACTTCCAGTGCCGTGACCCAGGCCGGCTCGGACAAGGCATGGGTATCCCGGCCGATGAACAGCGGCCCGGTCGTGCCCTGCGCGGCGCGGTACTCGGCGATCGCCTGTGTGGTGGCCAGGATGTGCGGCTCGTTGAACGCCCCTTCCAGACTCGATCCGCGGTGGCCCGACGTGCCGAAGACCACCTGCTGATCGACGTTCTCGGGATCGGGCGCCACGGTGTAGTAGGCGGTGACCACGTGGGCCACGTCGATCAGGTCATCTGGCTGGGCCGGTTGGCCGGCGCGCGGGTTGGCCGTCATGGGCTCGATTCTGCTACCGGTTCTCCCCCGGTGTGCACCAGTCGGCGTTCGGCCACCATACTTTTGCCCTATGTTCGGCCACGACAACCGAGAATTGGCCGCCGTCTTCGTCGGGGGCGCCATCGGCACCGTCGCGCGGGCTGCCCTCGCCGTCTTCGCCGCGCCCCATCCCGCGCACTGGCCCTGGCCCACGTTCATCGTGAACATCGTCGGCGCGTTCCTGCTCGGCTACTTCACCACCCGGTTGCTGGAGCGACTACCGGTATCGAGTTATCAGCGCCCGCTGCTCGGCACGGGTGTGTGCGGTGGCCTGACCACGTTCAGCACCATGCAGGTCGAGACGGTGCGGATGCTCCAACACGGCGCCTACGGGCTGGCCGTGGGGTACACAGTGGCCAGCATCATCGCCGGCCTGGCCGCGGTCTACCTCGCCACCGTCCTGGTCCGACGGGTCCGGGTGCGGGCATGACGGCGGTCATCTGGCTGGGCGTCGCACTGATCGGCGGCGTGGGAGCCGTGACGCGGTTCCTGGTGGACCGCGCGGTATCGAAACGCAAGAGCAGCAGCTTCCCATACGGCACATTCGTGGTGAACCTCAGCGGCGCCTGGCTGCTCGGCTTCTTCGGCGGTCTGGCGTTGCCTCCCAATGTCGCCTTGCTGGCCGGTACCGCGTTCGTCGGCGCCTACACGACGTTCTCGACGTGGATGCTGGAAACCCAGCGCCTCGGCGAGGAACGACAGGTCTGGTTCGCGCTCGCCAACATCGTGACGAGCGTGGTGCTGGGCCTGGCCGCCGCGGCGCTGGGAATATGGATGGGCGGCCTGCTGTGAGCGACTCCACGGACTACCTGAAACTCACCACGTATTTCGGTGAGCGACAACGTCATCAGGGCCGCCGCTTCCTCGCCGAGGAGCTGCTCGACCTCTACGGCGCCGAAAACGTCGCCACCAGTGTGGTGCTGCGCGGCATCGCCGGGTTCGGGCCACGGCATCAGCTGCGCACCGACCAGACCCTGAGCCAGTCCGAGGACCTTCCGGTGGCCATCGCCGCGGTGGACACTGCCGACAAGATCGCCGGGCTGGCCGAGCAAACCGTGGAGCTGACGACGCGCGGACTGGTCACGCTCGAACGCGCACGCCTGCTCACCACCGCAAAGGTCGGGGTGCACACCAAGCTCACCGTCTATGTCGGCCGCCAGCACCGCGTCAACGGCCGGCCGGCCCACATCGCGGTGTGCGACCTGCTCCACCGCAGCGGATTCGCCTGCGCCTCCGTCTTTCTCGGGGTCGACGGCACGGTCCGCGGACGCCGCGAACGGGCCCGGTTCCTGAACCGCAACACGGACGTTCCCGTCATGATCATCGCGATCGGCGACGGCGACCGCGCGTCCGCGGTCCTGCCCGAGCTGGAGCGGCTGCTGCCCGACCCGTTGGTGACGGTGGAGCGAGCCGAGCTGTGCAAGCAGGCCGGGACACTCCTGGCCCGCCCGGGTGCGCTGCCGGCGCACGACGCCGACGGAACTCCGTTGTGGCAGAAGCTCATGGTGTACACCACCGAGGACACGCTGCACGGCGGCGAGCCGGTGCACCGCGAGATCGTGCGCCGACTGCGCGCCATCGAGGCCAGCCGCGGCGTCACGGTGCTGCGTGGCATCTGGGGCTTCCATGACCGACGGACGCCGCATGGCGACCGGTTGTTTCAGCTCGGCCGCCAGGTCCCGGTCACGACAATCGTGGTCGACACCCCCGAAAACATCTCTACCGCTTTCGATCTCATCGACGAAGTGACCGCCGACCACGGCGTGGTCACCTGCGAACGGGTGCCGGCGCTGGTCTCCATCGACAATGGAAACCGGGACGGTGGTACCAGTCTGGGAGACTTCCCTGGCTAGAAGGTAAGCCTAGCCTAAACACCTTCGGTCAGCTACGGTCCCTCGACATGGAGACAGCTGAATCGGTAAGCACTGGCTTGGCCAAGATCATGCAGGACGACATGGGCGTGGACATCAAACGCGTCACCCGCGAATCCCGGCTCATCAACGATGTCGGTTTGGACTCGGTGGCTTTCGCAGTGGGCATGGTCGCGATCGAAGACCGCTTCGGCGTCGCATTGTCCGAGGAAGACCTGCTGAGCAGCGAAACCGTCGGCGACCTCGAAGACGCCATCGCCGCGAAACTGCCTACCGCCCAACGCTCATGAGCGCCTCGAGCCTCGCGTCCGCCCTGTCCGAGGTGATGACCCGGTCCACGCGCGACCTGGTGACCCTCGATCCGAAAACTGGTGACTGGCAACGGCATCCGTGGCAGGAGGTGCACGCCCGCGCCGAGAACGTCGCCGCACACATCGACGGACAAAGCCGAATCGGGCTGGTCGGCGAGCCCACGGTGGAATTCCTGGCGGGCATCTACGGTGCGATCTTCGCCGGCGCCGCCGTGTCCATCCTGCCCGGACCGGTACGCGGCGCGGACACGGCCGCCTGGGCCGACGCCACCCTGAACAGGTTCGCCGGTATCGGCATCGGCACGGTGCTCAGCCATGGCAAGCACCTCGACCTGTTGCGCACCGGCACCGGTGACACGCACCTACACGACGTCAATACTGTTGCCCACGAACGTGGTTCGACGACCTATCTACCCTCTAGCACAGCCGACTTCGGCATCCTGCAGGGCACCGCGGGATCGACCGGCACGCCGCGCACCGCGCAGATTCCCGCGGACGCGGCGTTGGCGAACCTGCGTGGACTGGTCGCGCGGATCAGCGTCACCGACGCCGATCGTGGACATTCGTGGTTGCCGATCTACCACGACATGGGTTTGGCGTTCATGCTGACGATGACGCTCGGCGGCGGCGAGCTCTGGCAGGCGCCCACCACCGCGTTCTCCGCGTCGCCGTTCAATTGGCTCAAGTGGTTGACCGAGAGCAAGGCGACCATGACCGCGGCCCCGAACATGGCGTTCGGGTTGCTCGGCAAGTACGCCCGCCTGGTCACCGATGTCGACCTGGGCGCGCTGAGGTTCGCACTCAACGGCGGCGAACCCGTCGACTGCGACGGCACCAATCGCTTCGCGACCGAGATGGCCAGGTTCGGCTTCGACGCGAACGCCCTGTGCCCGTCGTACGGGCTCGCCGAATCGACCTGCGCGGTAACCGTTCCCGCTCCGGGTGGCGGCCTGCGCTGCGACGATGTCACCGTGTCGATCGACGGCGACACCGCCGTGCGCAGGTACGCGGTGCTCGGCCGGCCGATCGACGGTATGGAAGTCCGCATCGCTCCCACGGACGTGCCCCATGAGCTCACCGGACGCGACGTGGGCGAAGTTCAGGTGCGCGGCACCTCGATGATGGCCGGCTATCTCGGGCAAGACCCCGTCGACCGCGAAGAATGGTTCGCCACGGGCGATCTCGGCTACGTCACCGCCGACGGCCTGGTGGTGTGCGGCCGGCTCAAAGAACTCATCACCGTGGCCGGACGCAACATCTTCCCGACCGAGATCGAACAGGTGGCCGCTCGCGCCGATGGTGTGCGCGAGGGCGCCGTCGTGGCTGTGGGCACCAAAGACGCGGGCGCCCGGCAGGGTTTGGTGATTGCCGCAGAGTTCAAGGGCGACGACGAGTCGACCGCCCGCAGCCAAGTGGTGTCCCTGGTCGCTTCCGAGTGCGGCATCGTGCCGGCGGACGTGGTGTTCCTCAAACCGGGTTCCCTGCCGCGAACCTCGTCGGGCAAACTCCGGCGCCTCGAAGTCCGTCGCACCCTGGAGACGGTGGGATCGTGACCACTTTCGAGGCGTGCACCACCGAGAGCTATCGCGAGCTGCTGAGTGAGGTCTTCGACAGCCGGGTCCGCGAATGGACCGCGGAAGCCGAAGAAACCGAACACTTTCCGCGCAAGCTCATCGAATACCTGGGCCAGTCGGAGGTTTTCGCCGCCAAGTGGGGCGACAGCCAGCATCCGGACGTGGCGAAGGTCTTCGCCCTCGCCGGGGAACTGGGCAAGCTCGGTTCCGCGGGCATCGGTGTCGGGGTCAGTCTGCATGACTCGGCCATCGCCATCCTGCGCAGATTCGGCAGGTCCGATTATCTGCGCGACATCACCGAGCAGGCCATCCGGGGCGATGCGGTGTTGTGCATCGGCGCGTCGGAAGAGTCGGGTGGTTCGGACCTGCAAATCGCCGAGACCGAAGTCGTATCCGCGGGTGGCGGTTTCGAGGTCCGCGGCACCAAGAAGTTCGTGTCGCTGTCGCCCATCGCCGATCACATCATGGTGGTCGCCCGGAGCGTCGACCACGATCCGGAGAGCCGCCATGGCAGCGTCGTGGTGATCTCCGTGCCGACCGCGCAGGTCGAGGTACGGACGCCCTATCGCAAGGTGGGCGCCGGTCCACTCGATACCGCGGCGGTCCACATCGACACCTGGGTGCCGGCAGAAGCGTTGGTGGCGCGGGCGGGCACCGGCCTGGCCGCCATCTCCTGGGGACTGGCGCAGGAGCGGCTGTCCGTCGCCGGTCAGATCGAGGCCAACTGCCGCAGGATCATCGGAATCACGTTGGCCCGCATGATGAAACGGCGCCAATTCGGCCACACGTTGTACGAGCATCAAGCACTGCGGATGCGACTGGCCGACCTGCACGCGCGGGTCGATCTGCTGCGCTACGGCCTGGCCGGGCTGGCCGCGCAGGGGCGCATGGATCTGCGTGCGGCCGCGGCCATCAAGGTCACCGCGGCGCGGCTCGGCGTCGAGGTCGTCGACGAGTGCATGCACATCTTCGGCGGCGCCGGATATCTGGTGGACGAGACACCATTGGGCCGGTGGTGGCGTGACATGAAGCTCGCCCGGGTCGGCGGCGGCACCGACGAGGTGCTCTGGGAACTCGTGGCCGCGGGAATGCGGCCTGACTACGAGGGGTACGACGCGGTGACGTCCTCACCGTTCATCGCTTGACGAGATTCACCAGGAATTCGATGGTGACGATGGGATCGACGGCGAGCACTCCCCCCGGCGGCGCCGGGGGGACGATGCCGTAATCGGCGAAGGTGACAGGGATTTGGCCCACGGCCACGACCCCGTTGCCCGACCGCTGCACATCGAGGCGCACCGCGACCTGCCGGGCGACGCCCTTGAGCGTCAGTTGCGCCGAAACCTCCATGGTCGTCGGCATGCCGTCACCGGCGATGGACGACAGGTCGACCGGGTCGAGGACGGCGAGTTTGGCCGTCGGGAACTTGACGGCGTCCATCACGTCGGTGCCGCGGAACCTGTCGTCACGGCCGCGGTGCGGCGACTGCATGGTTGCCACGTCGACGACGAAGCTCGCTGCCTGCAGAGTGCCACCGGCAACAGTCGCGTCGCCCCGGACCGAGTTGGTCCGTCCGGTGACGGTCACGGTTTCCCACAGCAGTTGTTGGCGGGCGCGGTAACCGGCCTGGGAGCGGTTGGCCTCATCATCAGGACCCGCGGCCACGATCCATTTACCGTCGAGGCTCGTGCTGGCCGGGCGATGCGTGGACGGCAAGGTCAGGGCCGGAGCCGGGGCGCCTTCCATCTGGGTTCGGTAGAACCACGGTCCCGCGCACACCCCCACGACGGCGAGCACTGCCAGCAACAGCAGAAGCCTTTTTGCCACTCCCTCTATATACAGGGCAGGCCCGACGTCAGCTGGCTGGGCGCGCCAGCGCGTACAGCGCCATCCTGCGGTTGGCCATGTCGTGTTCACCGAGGAATTCGGCGCCGCCATGTTCGACCAGCCGGCGCGCACCGGTATTGCGATGGTCGGGATCGAACATCACCCGACGGCACGATGGCACGAGTTGGAAGAGACTGGCCAGCACCTGGGGCATCAACATCGGTCCCAGGCCGCGATTGACGAAGCGCTCATCCGCGATCGCGGCGTGCAGCCCCAGATCGTAGGGATCGGCATCGTATCGAGGCGCGATGGAATCCTTCGCGGCCCAATACAGCTCGAGGTAGCCCATGGCCTTGTCCTGGTAGCTCACCAGCAACGGCCGCGAGTACTCACCGTCGAGCTGCGCCTGCAGGTGACGTCGCCACCACTCCGGCGGTCGGTCGTACTCCCACGCCTCGGCCAGATGTGGTCGATTCATCCATTCGGACAGCATCTCGGCGTCGGCGTCAGCGTCGACAAGGCGCACTGCCCACGGGCTTGCCAGCTGCGGAACGGGTGGTGCACCCACCGCGCGCACTTCAGCGGACAGTGAGGTCAACTCGCGCGGTAGCACCGGCCCCTGATCAATCTCGGTCATTTCAGCGGCGAGCCTACCCGATTTTGTTTAGGTTAGGTTTGCCTACATCGGGGTGTCTGCACCTGGCCGATGCGCACATACCGACCGTCGCCGATACCGCCACTCATGCCACCCAGAACCCGCACGGACTGCTCGTTCAGGCGCTGTAACGCACAGCCACAGACGGTCGATAGAACTGCTAACGTAGTCATCAATCACTTTGGTCGCATCGGTTAGCTGGTGCGGGAGGGGAATACACAATGTCTTTCACCACTCGGATGATGGTCGGCGCGGGCTCGGCACTGGTCGCTGTCATGGCCAGCGGCGCAGTCGCCACCGCTCAGCCGGACCCCACCCCGATCATGTACTCGACCTGCACCTACCCGCAGGTGATCGCCGCTCTGACCGCCCTCGACCCGGGTGCCGCCGCCGAGCTGCAGGCAAACCCGATCGGCGTCGGTTACCTGCACCAGCTGATCGCCTCCGGTCCGCAGCAGCGTAAGGCCCTGATCACCCGGGCGTACAACACCCCGGGCGCCGCTCAGTACACCGACCTGGTGCTGAACGTGGCCAACACTTGCAACAACTTCTGATCAGAAGCCAGAACAACGCGGCTCGATCCTTCGGGATCGAGCCGCGTTGTGCTTTCTAGAGGCTGAAAGTCAGAATCCGCGGTTCGAACCCCGGACCGCGGCGACGGCCTCGTCAGGCCCGGTGAAAGCCACCTGAGCCGGCCCGCGACCCGCTGCGAAGAGCAGCAGCTCCCCTGGCGCGCCGGTCACCGTCACCTCGGCGCCGCGGCCCGCTGCGGCCAGTCGGCGGCCGTCCGGGGTGACCAGCACGATCCGCGCCGGAGCGTTCTTTATCCCCATCCGCGCCATGTTCGCCACCTGCCCCGCCAACGCGGACACCAGCCGGTTGTCGAGCTCGCGCGGCTCCCACGTCGGCTGAGCCCGGCGGACGTCCTCGTTGTGAATGAACATCTCGGCGACGTTGACGAACGGGTCGAGCAGCTTGAACGGCGAGTACAGCGGCGGGCCCGCAGCGATCATGTCGACCAGCTTTTCCCAGTCGGTGGATGCGGTCACCTGCGCCTGGACGCGTTCGGTGTAACCGGCCAGCTGCGGCACCAGAATTCCGGGCGCGGCGTCGAGCCGACGTTCCCGCACCACCAGGTGCGCCGCCAGATCACGAGCGGTCCAGCCCTCGCACAAAGTGGGTGCATCGGGCCCGCGCTCGCGCAGGGATTCGACGAGTGCGGCACGTTCGCGCTGGGCGGCAGTCATGGCTGGAGTCTAGGTCGGACGACGATCCGACCGCGCGGCACAGCCGGTGCGCCCCGGCACTGCGACGCGGGTCACCTTCGCCGGGCAAACGCCAGGTGAACGATCGCGACGTGGTTACAGATGGGTACCCATCCCGACAGCAGAGGCCTCAACAGCCCCATTGATAACTATGGTCACAAAAGCCCCTCGCTGGCGTCCGAGCGCCGCCCGCCATCCGAAAGGTGTGACCGTGTCGCCGCGTCCTCGCATTGCATCGGTGGCTTTGACGGCCGCCGTCGTTCTCGGTGGAGCAGTCGGCATCGCGCCGCCACGCGCAGCCGCCGATCCATGCACCGGCCCGAATGCGGGCGTCCTGCCACCGAACGGGGTGCCCTCGAGCGGCGTCATGCGGCCGCCGTCGGGCGGCCACCGACCGAGCAACGCGAACGACAAGGCCCCGCTGCCGACTCTGGGCAAGTTGTCCCGGTCGCTGCTGAGCGCCTTCACCCAGGGCACCGTGCAACAGCAGGCGGGCGTGCTGCCCGGCAAGCCCCGCGTGCCGCAGCCGCCGGTCCAACCTCGCGCGGCACAGCCCGCCCCCGCCGCGGCGCAACCCCAGCCCGGAGCGGAACCCGCCCCGGCCATCGACGCGGGCACCACGTCATTGGTCGGCTGGGTGACCGGCGACCAGAGCGCGGGTGGTGACACCCTGCAGCGGTTCGGCATCTCCGGCACCGACCTCGGCATCATGTGGGACAACGGCGACCCGGTGAACAACCAGGTGCTGATGATGTTCGGTGACACCTACGGCTACTGCGCCACCCCCAATCAGCAATGGCGCTACAACACCATGTTCCGCACCAACGACCGCACGTTGTCGCACGGCATCCACATTCCGCCCGGTTCGGTGACCAACCCCTATTCGGGCTCACCCGAGTGGCAGCCGAATCTGGCCAAGCAGACCATCCCGACCATCCGGTGGGCGCCGGTCGAGAAGGGCATCATCCCGACTTCCGGTGTCTCCGTAGGCAAGACGCAGTACGCCAGCTTCATGTCGATCAAGAACTGGGACAGCGCCGGCGCGTGGACGACGAACTACTCGGCGATCGCCGTCTCCAACGACAACGGCCAGAACTGGGGTGTGTACCCCAGCAGCGTCCGGCCCATGGCGCCCGACAGCGTGTCGCGCGTGGCGTACCTGCCGGGGAACGAGAACTTCCAGCAGGGCGCCTTCCTGAAGGGCAGCGACGGCTACATCTATTCGTACGGAACCCCTTCTGGCCGAGTCGGAAACGCCTACCTGTCCCGGGTTCCGCAGAACCTGTTGCCGGACATGAGCAAGTACGAGTACTGGAACAACGAGAGCCAGTCGTGGGTGCCCAACAATCCCGCTGCGGCCTCGCCGATCATTCCCGGTCCGGTCGGTGAGATGTCGGTGCAGTACAACACCTACCTCAAGCAATACCTGGTGATGTACTGCAACAACTTGTCCGACGTGGTGATCCGTACCGCGCCGACACCGCAAGGGCCTTGGGGCCCAGAGCAATTGGTGGTGTCGTCGCAGCAGTTCCCGGGCGGCGTCTACGCGCCGTACCTGCACCCGTGGTCCAACGGTCGCGACCTGTACTTCACGTTGTCGCTCTGGTCGGCGTACAACGTGATGCTGCTGCACACCGTACTGCCCTGAGCCAGTTGGGTTTTGACGTTCAGTCGAGCGTGGCCCAGAACTCCGTGAGCGCGGCCGCGCCGCGCGCGGGGTCCTGCAGCATCCACCAGTGCCCCAGCCCGTCGAGCACCGTGGTGCGCGCGCCCGCGCGTTCGGCTGCGCGGTAACGAATTTCGTCGGATCCGATGTACGGGTCGTCGGTGGCCAGCAGCGCGAGGCCCGGGCGAGCACGCAACTTCTCGAGGTCACACCCGGCCTCTGCCATCGCGGGCTGGCGCGCCGAGCGGTACAGCGCCAGGATCGCCCGGCCCATCTCCGGCCCCTGCGCGGCGGCGAGGGCCGTGGCGACATCCAGCGGCATGCCCAGGGCGACCATCTGGGCGGCGCGGTCCTCGACGCTGCCGCCGAGCATGGTCTCGACCAGCTGCTCGCCCTCCCCCGGCGTCTGCCACACCTGCGCCAGGTCGTGCCACACGTAGTCCGGGTCGAGTATCCCGACCACGTCCGTCACCCAACTGCGGACGAGTTCGGGCCGGTGCATGACGGCAGTCAGTACGTGGCCGCCGCCCCAGTCGTGGCCGACGATGTCGACCGGCTCCCCAATGGCTTCCAGCTCGGCCTCGAGCCAGTCCCGGTACGCAAGGTAGGTAGCCGGGAAATCCTCGGGCAGTGGGGCGCCGAATCCCGGTGGCGACAGGCGCACCACGTCGTCGCGACCGAGCGCGTCGGCCAGCGGACCCCAGATCGCAGCGGTCTCCGGATTGCCATGCACCAGAACGACAGTCATGAGGCCATCCTGGCACTGCCGTGATCGTCGTCGCTACAAATACGTGCAAGGTGCCACGTCCGCGACCCCATAGGCTTGAGCCATGCGTATCGGGGGAAATCGCAAGTGGGCTAACCGTATCGGCCACGCACTGGTTGCGTCGTCGCTCATGACGGGCTGTAGCACCACCGAGCCCACACCGGCGCCGGCCCCAACGTCGGCCACGAAGCCGATACCGAAGAACCTGACCCGTCAGGATGCCATCGCGTGGGCCCGCGGGATCGATCCGTGCGCGTTGATCGACCGCGACAAGCTCGCCGCGCTGGGCACCATCAGCGCCTTCGGGACGGCGTCCAGCCCGACGAGCTGCGCCGCCCACATGGACGACGGTAGCGACCGCGGCATCGACGTCGACTGGGCGATCGCTTTCACACCAACGGATTTCCTCACCACTGCTCTGGGCACGCTCACCGAGATCGACGGTGCCCGGATCCGGCAGATCGACTCTGCGTCGGCCCTCCCGCCGGAAGCTCGGGGCCAACTGGTCGAGAGCAGGTGCAGCTTCGACGTACCGTTCGAGAACGACATCGCGGTGCGCATGTCGGTATCGATGGCCCGGGACCGCAAGGCATGTACATCCGGCGAACCGTTGGTACGCGCCGTGCTGTCGAAGTGGCCGTCGCAGCCGGCCCAAGGCAGCTCCCCGAACACGACAGTCACGGCGCTGACCCGAACTGCACCGTGTGCCGTCGTACCCGAACTGCAAAAGGCGCCGGGCCTGGTGTTCGACTGGAAAGACCAGAGCCTCGACAGCTGCTTCTTCAAACGCGGCGGGACGGATCTCCTGGTGAGCTTCAACTACCGCACTCGGGAACTCGCGACCGTCAACTCCCAGCCAACCGCGTTCGGTGGACATCCCGGTTACACCGCAACCGATCGGGGGACGACGACGGCGACCGCCATCGTCGGCGACGAGTTCAGCGGTGTCGGCGCCGGCCATGAACGTCGACTGGTCCCCATGGTCGAGGTGAGCGGCGACAACCCCGCCGCGGTATCCGACGTGATGGCAGCGGTACTCGCGCAGTTGCCGACCTGACGGTGTCTAGGTTCTCGGTGGCGGGGTGGCCGCCGGGCCCAACAGATCGGCGCTGTTGTTCGACGAGGTGCGGCGCCACCGCCCGTACAGCGGCAACTCGCGCAACGACTCGCCGCCCACGGACCACCGTCGGGCGATGAATCGCAGGACCGTCCGGACGTAGCGGTTCGTCTCTGAGTACCAACGCCATTCGTACAGCCGGCCGCCCTCCAGCCAATGTGCGAGAGCCTCGGATTCGACGCCCTGCAGGTAGGGCCGCACCCAGGTGACAATCACCCACGCCTGCGCGGCCGCGCCGTCGGGAAGCCTGAAGGTCCAGTCGATCGGATCGTCGCCGGCAATCATGGTGTGGCGCAACGCCGGTGGTGCCGACGCATCGCCTGAGGACATACCGAACAGCTGCACCGTCACGTTGTGAAACACCGCGGGCCCACCGACCTCGAACCGCACGCGATAGGTGTCGTCAGCCGCGGCGTCGCGGTCGACGGAGAACGCCGCCAACCCGCCGACGGCGACATAGCGCGCGAACACCAGTCCGCTGACGGCCATCACAACGCGGCGCACCGCCAGCAGCACCGTGAACGTCGCGACGGTCAGCGCGACGACACCCCACACGAGGTCCATCCGGACAGCGTGTCAGAGCGTCAACGGCACGTCATGGCAATAGCGGACGTGCCGCTCAATCCGCCGTGTTCGCCTTCTCGAGTTCGTGCAGCAGCGATAACGACAGGAAGGTCATCGGTCCCACGTCCTTGAACTTGCTGCCGACGTTGCCCGCGATACCGCCTTCGACGGCGAGGTCACTGATCAGGTCGAGTTTGAGCTGCGGGCTGCCCGCGGTGAAGTCGAGATCCGCCAGATCGACCCACACGATGTTGGGGCGCGTGGTCGATTCGTAGACGTAGCGCCGGTTCGTCAGGTCCATGACCACCTGCCAGATGGTCTGCGAGGCATCGGGCTTGCCCGGATCCGGTATCCGGAAGGGCTGCGCGGCGTTGCGGATCACCGAGAACATGCCGGCGATCGCTTCCACCTGGCCGGCCGGCGTGGGCAGCCGGCCGGCGTAGTAGGTGGCGCGCGCGAACCTGTCGGAGGCCAACGTCGTACCCGGCAGCGGCTCCGAGCCGCCGAGGCCCTCGAAGTTCTTCACCAGCTCGAGCTGCTGATCGAAGGTGGGCGAGTTCGTCATCACCCGAAAGTCCTTGCTGTGATAGACCTTCGGCCGGCCGTCGAGGTACTCGATGATCGCCGAGTCGCCGGTGGCGTCATCGAGCGCCAGATGAATGGTCGGCGGGTCGCCGCCGGTGGGGTCGTCCAGCTGGACCACCTGCACGTCGGTCTCGCCGATCCAGGCGACCGCCTCGGCCACCGTCGCGAAGTTGTCGAGGAAGTATTGCAGCCAGACCGCCTGGCTCAGCTGGGTCCGGGTGTCATCCGGTGTGCCGTAGGTGGATTCGGCCAGCCACAGCACGTGCCCGGCCAATCCGGCTTCGTTGATGCCGTCCACCGAGATGATGTCGAAGGCAGTGGCGATCACGCTGCCGAACTTCGAGGTCCACGTGAGCTTTCCGGTGACGCCGTCGTCACGGGTCACGCCGCGCGGTTGCTTCCACAGGTTCGTCATGAGGTCGCGGTGGAAGTCCATGTTGCGGCCGACCAGGACCGCATCGCCTGCGTCAGGCCAGATGACTCGGGTGCACACCCGAGCAAGCCTAACTTTCTGCGCGCACGTCACCTGCCGAATTGTTTGCTATGAATCGCGCTCCGCGAGTGGGATGCTCAACAGACAACGGTTCCTCACAGGCAACTCGCAGCTGAATCTATTGAGGAGGAGGTCTTGCCGGTCAGCCGATGGTTGGCGGCCATCGGTAGCTATTCACCCCTCCGAGAGGAAGAGACATGAACATGTTGCGCACTACGACGGCCGTGCTGATCCCTGCCTTGCTGTTGACGATGTCTTGTTCCTCGGGAGGCAAGGATCAGTCGGCGCCGGGCGGCACGACGTTGCACTTCTACGAGCACGACACCGGGCAGACCAGTGTGGATCTCGGAACTCCCGGCGAGGGTCCGGGTGACCAATTCATCTTCGCCGGAGACGTTTTCGATCGCCAAGGCGGCACGAAGCTCGGGCGGACGGCAGGGGTGTGCACGACTGTCAGCGGCGATGCCACCACAGGGGACGTCTCGTGCACCGAGACCTTCATCCTCGATGGCGGTCAGATTTCGATTCAGATGCTGGCCGACCGCGCCGCCGTGTTCAGCAAGGGCGAAACACTGCCCGTCTCGATCGTCGGAGGCAGCGGCAAGTACAGCAAGGCCCGCGGTGACGGCACCGCGCAAGTGCCACCCGAGGTGCCGAATCAGACCGACGCGAACTTCGTGCTGAACGTGGTGACGAACTGAGCGCCGCGGCGCGCGAGCACTAAGCCCAGCGGTTCGCGAGCAATTTGAAACTCGGCATATCTTCCAGCGACGTGAGCGCCTCGTAGATGCGCTGGTACCCGGTGCTGGCGATCCGCCACACACCGTCTTCGTCCTTGCGGTAGGTATCGGAGTAGTAGCCCGAGCCGCGGATCATCGCGTGCCCCGGCACGATCACGGTGTCCTCGAACACCCACGAACCGTGCGCCGTGGTGTCGGAGTCGAGGTCGATCTCGGGGTGGCTGGCAATATGCGTGGTGATGATTCCGTTGTCGAGGTTCGTCCGCATGAAGTCGACGACGGCGTCTCGTCCCTCGTAGTGCACCGGCTCACCCATCGCGTGTGTGCCATAGCGGGTCACGACATCTGCGGCGAGGCAGTCCCCGAAGGTGTCCCAGTCCTTTAGGTCCAAGGAGCGGAAGTACCGGTACTTGAGCCGTTGAATGTCGGCGATCGCCTCCAGGTTACCCATGACCCAGAGACTAGAACGTGTTTCAGTTTCTGTCACGAAAATGCGGGACATGGCTCACCACATGGTGGTACCGAAACTACGAATCGTGTTGCATGCGCCGGGGTTGACCTCAACCATGGTTGAGGTTTTAGCGTGGAATACATGTCCTTCAAACCACACGAAATCGAATTCATGAAGGCGGCAGACCTCGGGCGACTCGCCACGATCCAGCCCGACGGCACACCGCAGGTCAGCCCCGTGGGCTTCACCTACAACGAGGAACTCGGCACCATCGACATCTCGGGCTACAACATGGCCAAGAGTCAGAAGTTCCGCAACCTCGCCCACCACGACAAGGTGGCGTTCGTCGTCGACGACATCGCCTCTCGCGACCCGTGGCGCGTGCGTTGCCTGGAGATTCGCGGCACTGCAGAACAGGCCGTGACAGCGTCGGGGCAGCATGGCCCCGCGGGAGATGCCCTCGATTCCGCGATCATCCGCATCACCCCGCGCCGCATCATCAGCTTCGGCATCGACGACACCGACACCGAACCCCACCTGCTCAAAGCGGACATCCGTAACGTCTGAGCCTGGGGCGTGTGGGGCAGACCAAACAAGGCGATCAAACGAAAAGGCCCGGCTCGCATCCGAGCCGGGCCTTTCTTGTGGAGCTGCCGGGAATTGAACCCGGGTCCTACGGCATTCCCTCAAGACTTCTCCGTGCGCAGTTCGCTATGCCTCTACTTGGATCTCCCGGTCACGCGAACAAGCCGAGATGACGATCCCAGTCGCTGTTTGATGTCCCCACGGGCCCCGCGACCGGCCCCGTGGGTGGGTCCCTCTAGTCGATGCCAGGGTCCGGGCCGAGGGCGCTCCCGGTCTGACAGACACGCGGTCGCTACTTAGGCAGCGAGGGCGTAGTCGCGCTGATGAGAATCGGCGCTTAATTGGTTACAACGACGCTTACGGTGGTCTCTTGCCTGCACCGGCACGCTTCCCTTGATTCGATGCGCGAAGTCGAAACCGTTCAGCCCCTCGCACCCCCGCCGACTTTCGGCAGGACACTCCATCATACCGGCCGCACCGACAACGTCCACCGAGTATCCGGTGCCGCCGTCAGACCAGGTCAGATGACGTAACCGAGGTTCTCGACGATCCGCCGGCCGACCTCGGCGTCACCCTCGAACTCGATGGCGACCGGCCGCACCGCGCCAAGCGGACGTCCGCCACACAGCCGCGTGAACTGCCAGCCGTCCATCCGGATCACCGTGGTCGGCTCGGCGCCGCCGAAGTCGGGCACCACCGCGGCGCGGCCGTCGACCGCGACCCGAATGGTGCGCGCCATGGGTCCGGTCAGCTCGATCGCGACCCGCGATCCGTCGGGCGCTCCCCCGCGCTTGGCCACGACGAAGCCCATCATCGTCTCGATCTCGTCAAGGGACAGCTGCGCTTCCGGCTTCTGCAACACCGCATCCGGTGCGGGCCGCGCGACAGACTCGCGGATGTCCTGCTCATGCATCCACGAGTCGAACGTCCGGATCCGCATGAAGCGACCGACGCTGTCCTGGCCGGCCGGTGTCATCGTCGGGGTGTTCCACTCCTCGTCCGACATCGCCGTCAGCATGGCCCGCCGGTCGTCGGTGACGGCGCGGAACTTCTCCAACAGCTCGGTGCTCGAGAGCGCAGCCATCGACCGGGTCCAGCACTCGTTCATCACGCCGATGGGGTTGTGCACGTGGTCCAACTCGGAGACGTCGATGTCGGCTTCGGGCACCGCTTCACCCTTGAGCATGAGCTCGGTGCCGATGATGTGCGCGACGACATCGCGGACGTGCCAGCCGGGCAACTCGGTCTGTGTGGTCAGCAGCTCCGCCTCGGAGATGGTGGCCAGCAGTTTGTCGATGTCGTCCCATACCCCGAAGAGGGCGGGCAAGACGTCGGACTTCTCCAGGACGGTCACGGGTCGCGTTGAGCTGCTCACCGGCTGACGGTACGACGGCCGGACGGCCGCGGAAGGCGAATCGCGCAATGCATCCCGATCGTTGGTCATGCGACGATGGCCATATGGGGGACGACCGGGCCGAGGCACAGCGCCTGCGGGACATCACGGTGATCCGCAAGGTGCGGGACCGGATCGACCGGGAGTACGCCAAGCCCCTCAATGTCGAAGACCTGGCCCGTGGCGCGCACATGTCGGCCGGTCACCTCAGCCGCGAGTTCCGGCGCATCTACGGGGAATCGCCCTACTCGTACCTGATGACGCGGCGCATCGAGCGGGCCATGACGCTGCTGCGTCGCGGCGACCTCAGCGTGACCGATGTCTGCTTCGCCGTTGGCTTTTCATCGCTGGGCACGTTCAGTACGCGGTTCACCGAACTGGTCGGGGTGGCGCCGAGTGTGTACCGCCGCGACCATTCGCAGGCGGCCGACGGCATTCCCGCCTGCCTGGCCCGGCAGGTCACCAGACCGATCAGGAATCAAGAAGCACCGCCGCACTGACCGCCACTACCGTGACGGGCATGGACATCTCCATTCACTACGCATTCCTGCCCCACACCGATGCCGAGGCCGCGCTGAAGTTCTACCGCGACGATCTCGGCTTCGAGGTGCGCAAAGACGTTGGCTACCAAGACATGCGGTGGATCACGGTCGGCCCGCCCGGACAGCCGGGCACGTCGATCGTGCTGCACCCGCCGGCCGCCGACCCCGGCATCACCGACGACGAGCGTCGCACCATCCTGGAGCTCATCGCCAAGGGTTCCTACGGCGCCGTCACCTTGGCCACCGATGACCTGGACGCGCTGTTCGCGCGCCTCGAGGCCGCGGGCGCCGACGTCCTGCAGGAACCCACCGACCAGGATTATGGCGTGCGCGACTGCGCATTTCGCGATCCGTCCGGCAACCTGATCCGGATCAATCAGCTCTAGTGCGGCCGGCTATCCCGCGGCGATCATCGCGACCGAGCCCAACGCCAGCACCATGCCGACGGCTTGCCAGGCCCGTACGCGCTCTTTGAGCACCACCATGGCCAGGGCGACGGTCGCCGCGGGATAGAGCGAGATCAGCACACTCGCCAACGACAGCATCGAGGCCTGCAGCGCCAGCAGCATCGCGACGTTCGCGATGACGTCGAGTCCCGCCGCGATGAGGGCGAGCTTCAGCGGAAGTCCGGCCGGCAGTGCGAAATTGCGGGTCACCACCGCGGCGATCATCACGACCGCGGTGGCCGCGAAGCGGGCGAACACCAACGGCCAGAGCTTCGCGTCGTGCGGCACCTGATGGATCACGGCGAAGCTGAGCCCGAAGGTCAATCCCGAGCCGACGGTCAGCCAGGCGACCTTGGCCGTGAACCGGTGCGGCGTCTCGTCCTCATCGGTGGCCTGCGCGCTCACCAGCGCGACGGCGACCAACGCCAGCGCGATCCCGGCGATCGCCAGCCCGCTGGGCCGCTCCCCCATGGCGACGCCGACGGCAATCGGCCCTGCCGACACCAGGATCGCAGTCAACGGCGAGACGACGGATATCGGTCCGGAACCCAACGCGGCGTAGAACCACCAGATTCCGAACGCCTGCAGCACGCCGCACGACACACCCAAGAGCACCGCGTTCGACGAAACCTGGCCGCCGACAACGCATGCCATCACCGTCAGCAGTACCCCGGCGATGGGGTATGACACCAGCACCACCCGCAGTGCCGCGACGCGCCGTGCCGCGATACCACCGACGAAATCGCTGATGCCGTAGCCCAGCGCCGACAGCAGCGCGAGCAGAACCCCGGTCAGATCTTGCCCTTGAAACGGCGGCCCATCTCACGGGTGATCTCGCGCTGCGCATCACGCTTGGCGATGTCCTGGCGCTTGTCGTGCGCTTCCTTACCGCGGGCCAGCGCCAATTCGACCTTGACCCGGCCGTCGGAGAAGTACAGCTTCAGCGGAACCAGCGTGAAGTTGCCGTCCCGCAGCTTGCCGACCAACATGTCGATCTGCTTGCGGTGCAACAACAGCTTTCGGTTGCGTCGCGGCGCGTGGTTGGTCCAGGTGCCGTGGTGGTACTCGGCGATGTGCAGGTTGCGCAGCCACACCTCGCCGTCATCGACGGTGGCGAATGCGTCGGCCAGCGATGCCAGGCCCTCGCGCAGGCTCTTCACCTCGGTGCCGACCAGCGCGATCCCCGCCTCGTAGGTATCGATGATCGAATAGTTGTGTCGCGCTTTGCGGTTGGTCGCGACGACGGAGTTGTTACCCGACTTGTCCTTGTCGTCCTTCTTCTTCGCCATCGCTACCGCCGGATGTACGCGCGTAGCGTGACGTATGCGGTGATGCCGGCCATGCCGAGCCCCAGCAACAACATCAGCGGCGCGCAATAGACGAGGACATCGGCGTAGTCGACCTTGGCGATCAAACCCGCTTGATAGAACTGGTTGAGCACGTCCTCGAGGAACATCGCCCGGACGATGATCAACCCGACGACGGCAAGCACCACACCAACCAGTGCCGCGAGCACCGCTTCGACGAAGAACGGCAATTGCGTGTACCAGCGCGTGGCGCCGACCAGCCTCATGATGCTGATCTCGGTGCTGCGGGTACGTGCGGCGATCAACACCGTGTTGGCGATCAACAGGGTCGCGGCGATTGCCTGAACGAGCGCCACTGCGAAGGCGGTGGCACTGATGCCGTCGAGAATGCCGAAGAGCCGGTCGACCAGTTCCTTCTGGTCGGTCACCTGACGCACACCAGGACGTCCGCGTAGCGCGTCCTCAAATCCCTTGTGCTGCTCGGGATTGTCGAGCTTGACGACGAACGACGCCGGGAACGCCTTCTTGCTCGCATAGTCCTTGAACGCCGGAATCCGGCGGACGGCGTCGTCGTACGCCTGGTCCCGGTTCATGTACCGCACCGACTTGACGTCCTTGCGGTCGTCGATCAGCTTGCGCAGCGACTTGCACGGGTCGGCGTCACAGTTGGGGTCATTGGACGAGATGTCGTCGGTCAGGAAGACCTGGCTCTCCACGCGGTCCAGGTAGATCTGCTTGGACTGGTCGGCCAGGCGGACGATCAACAGACCACCGCCGAACAAGCCGATGGAGATGGCGGTCGTCAGGATCATGGCGACCGTCATGGTGACGTTGCGACGAAATCCAGTCAGGACTTCATTGACGAGAAAGCCGAAGCGCACTTAGCGATCCATTCCGTAGACGCCGCTCTGCTCATCACGGATGAGGCGGCCGAGTTCGAGTTCGATGACGCGCTGACGCATCGAGTCGACGATGTGATGGTCGTGGGTGGCCATCACGACCGTCGTACCGGTGCGGTTGATCCGCTCCAGCAGGTCCATGATGTCGTTGCTCGTCTCGGGGTCCAAGTTGCCGGTGGGTTCGTCCGCCAGGAGCACCAGCGGCCGGTTGACGAAGGCCCGGGCGATCGCGACCCGCTGCTGTTCGCCACCGGACAACTCACCGGGCAGCCGGTTGGCCTTGCCCGACAACCCCACCATCTCCAGCACATCGGGCACGATGCGGTTGATGGTGTCCGGGCGCTTACCGATCACCTCGAGCGCGAACGCCACGTTCTCGAACACCGTCTTCTGCTGCAGCAGCCGGAAATCCTGGAACACGCAGCCGAGCACCTGGCGCAGGCTCGGGATGTGCCGGCTGGGCAGCTTGTTGACGTGGAACTTCGAGACGCGGATGTCACCCGAGGTCGGCACCTCGGCACCGAGCAGTAGACGCATGAACGTCGACTTCCCGGAACCGGACGGACCGATGAGAAAGACGAACTCACCCTTGTCAATCTTGAGCGACACATTGTCCAGGGCTGGGCGTGCCGAAGACTTGTAGTTCTTGCTCACGTGGTCGAGGGTGATCATCACGGCACGCCAGTGTAGTCGGACGCTGAGGTGTGACGGCTGAGGCTGATGCCGCTAGCTCGGCGCGGGTGCCGCGCCGGGCGAAATGATGGTGGTCGTGACCGGGCCATCGGCGGGCGCTGCGGCCGGGAGCGGTCCCGGTGGCGGCGACGGTGCGGGGGCCGGAGTCGGTGCCGGCGCCATGCCGGGCAGCACTGGCAGCGTGATCGGCGGCAGGCCCGGCGCCGGGGTGATGACCGTCGTGGTGGGCGGCGCCGTCGTCGTGGTCGTGGACGGAGTGCTCGACGTCGTGGTCGTGGTGGTCGTGGTCGTCGTCTCTGTGGTCTCCGTCTCCGTCGGCGTCGGCCGGTACGTCGACTTCGGGCGCACGTCGGTACGCGGCACCCAGGTGTACTCGGGGTTGGGCACGAAGCCCGGCGGCACCACCGCGGGCTGCGGTGGCGGCGGAGGTGGCGGCGGCGCGTAGGTCTGGTGCAGCCAGTACGCCACGAAGAAGGCCACGATCAGGCCGACGGTCGACGTCCGGAACCGCCCCAGGATGTAGGTCGGCCAGGTGCGGTCGGCGCGTTTGACCGCGATCCGGGACAGCGCGTTCATCACTGCTCGTCCCCCGGCCCCTGGGTCTTGTCCTCCGCGCCGCCGACCGTGGCGGGATGCACCATGGCCTCCACTTCAGGCTCGTGGTCGGCAGGACTCTCGATGCCGGCCCGCCCGAACGCGGAGACGACCATCACGCGCAGTCGCCGGCCGACCTCGAACTGCTTGCCGGGCAGCGTCCGCGCCACCATGCGCAGGTTCACGGTGTCCAGCTCGATGCTCTCCACACCCATCAACTGGGGCTTGTCGAGCAGCAATGTGCGCAGCTGGCGGTCCTCCATCGCGCGTTCGCACACCCGGCCCAGCACGTCGTTGACCTTGCCCAGGTCCGCCGTCGTGGGCACCGGGATGTCCACCACCGCGCGTGCCCAGTCCTTCGACAGGTTGACGGTCTTGGCGATCTGGCCGTTGGGGATCGTGTACACCTCGCCGTCGCTGGAGCGCAGCTTGGTGACGCGCAGCGTGACGTCCTCGACGGTGCCCTCGGCCGGCACGGTGATGCCGGTGACGGTGAGCGCCACCAGGTCACCGAAGCCGTACTGCTTCTCGGTGATGATGAAGAACCCGGCCAGCAGGTCCTGCACGATGCGCTGCGCGCCGAAACCCAGCGCGGCGCCCAGCACGGCGGCGGGCGCGACCAGTGAACCGATGGGTATGCCGAGGATTCCGATGACGTCGACCAGCACGATGACCGACACCAGCGCGATCGTCACCCACGAGATCACCGAGGCGACGGCCTGCCGGTGTTTGGTGGTCTCCGACCGGACCAGCGCGTCGCTCTCCTGAAAACGCTCATCGATGCGGGCGGTGATCCGGTGCGTCAGCCAGCCGACGAACCGCGCGATGAGCATCGCCGCGATGACGAGCATGACGATGCGCAGCCCGCGGGTGATGATCCACTCGCCGATCGAGCCTCGCCAGAAGTCATGCCACTGTTGAGCCCACCAACCGAGCGATTGCGGTTGGCTCGCGACAAAGTCAGAGAAAAAGTTAGTCATCTTCTTTTCGGTTGCGCCAGCGGATCCCGGCTTCGAGGAAGCCGTCGATGTCGCCGTCGAGCACGGCGGCCGGGTTGCCGACCTCGAACTCGGTGCGCAGGTCTTTGACCATCTGGTAGGGGTGCAGCACGTACGAGCGCATCTGATTGCCCCAGGAGCTGCCGCCGTCGCCCTTGAGCGCATCCATCTCGGCGCGCTCTTCCTGGCGCTTGCGTTCCAGCAGCTTGGCGCTGAGCACTCGCATCGCGGAAACCTTGTTCTGCAGCTGCGATTTCTCGTTCTGACAGGTCACGACGATGCCTGTCGGGATGTGCGTCAGCCGGACCGCCGAGTCGGTGGTGTTCACGGACTGACCGCCCGGGCCGCTGGACCGGTAGACGTCGACCCGGACATCGCCTTCGGGGATGTCGATGGAGTCGGCGGTCTCGACGACCGGCAGTACCTCGACGTCGGCGAACGACGTCTGGCGCCGACTCTGGTTGTCGAAGGGGCTGATTCGCACGAGCCGGTGCGTGCCCTGTTCGACCGACAGCGTGCCGTACGCGAAAGGCGTGTGCACCGCGAACGTCGCGCTCTTGATGCCCGCCTCCTCTGCGTACGACGTGTCGAAAACCTCGACCGGATACCCGTGCTTCTCGGCCCAGCGGATGTACATGCGCATCAACATCTCGGCCCAGTCGGCAGCGTCGACGCCACCGGCGCCGGAGCGGATGGTGACAACAGCTTCCCGCTCGTCGTATTCCCCCGACAGCAGCGTTCGAACCTCGAGCGCCTCGATGTCCTCACGCAGCTTGGCCAATTCGGCGTCGGCGTCGGCGATTGCGTCGGTCTTGGCCGCGCCCTCTTCTTCCTCGGCCAGCTCGTAGAGCACGGGCAGGTCCTCGACCCGTCCACGCAACTCCTCGACCCGGCGCAGCTCACCCTGTGCGTGCGACAGGCTGCTGGTCACCTTCTGGGCGTTGGCCTGGTCGTCCCACAGCTTGGGGTCGGATGCCTCGTCTTCGAGTTTGGCGATTCGCGCGCGCAGACCTTCGACGTCGAGCACCCGCTCCACAGTCGTCAGAGTGCTGTCGAGGGCGGCAATGTCGGCTTGACGGTCGAGGTCCACAAAGGATGAGGGTACCGACCAGTGAGACGGACTTTCACATTGCAAGCCCTGATCGCTTAGACCGGTTTAGCATCGCCCTGTAGGCCCGCTCGGCCGCGTCGCGACAGCCCCTTGCGCGCACTGAGCAGAACAAGAAGGCAAACCATACATATGCGCCCTTACCATGTGGCGGTTGTCGGATCCGGCCCGTCAGGGTTTTTCGCTGCCGCGTCACTGTTGAAATTCGCCGATGCCAAGGCCGCAACCGATGATCCGGTCGAGGTCCGCATCGACATGCTCGAGATGCTGCCCACCCCCTGGGGTCTGGTGCGCTCCGGCGTGGCTCCGGATCATCCGAAGATCAAGACGGTGACGGCGCAGTTCGACAAGATCGCCGACGACCCCCGGTTCCGCTTCTTCGGCAACGTCACCGTCGGTGAGCACGTGCAGGCCACCGAGCTCTCGGAGCGGTACGACGCGGTCATCTACGCCATCGGCGCGCAGTCCGACCGGCCGCTCGGGATCCCGGGTGAGGAACTGGAAGGCAGCGTGGCGGCCGTCGACTTCGTCGGCTGGTACAACGCGCATCCGCATTTCGCGGCCATGAACCCCGATGTCACGAAGGACCGGGCCGTGGTCGTCGGCAACGGCAACGTGGCGCTGGACGTGGCCCGCATCCTCGTCAGCGATCCCGCCGAGCTGGCGGCCACCGACATCGCCGACCACGCGCTGACGGCCCTCGGCGCCCGCGGCGTCCGCGAGGTCGTGATCATCGGCCGCCGTGGCCCGCTGCAGGCCCCGTTCACGACGCTGGAACTGCGCGAGCTCGGTGACCTGGCAGCCATGGCCGACGTCGACGTGATCGTCGACCCCGCCGATGTCGACGGCATCACCGACGCGGACCTGGAAGCGGCCGGCAAGACCGTGCGGCAGAACATCAAGATTCTGCGCAGCTACGCCGAACGCGGGGCCCTCGGGCGCGAGCGCCGCATCGTGTTCAAGTTCCAGACGTCGCCGATCGAGATCAAGGGCACCGATCGCGTCGAGTCAATCGTGTTGGGCCACAACGAGTTGGTCGACGACGGCGGCCGGATCGTCGCCAAGGACAGTGGTCATCGCGATGAACTGCCGGCCCAGCTGGTGGTGCGTGCCGTCGGTTACCGCGGCGTCCCGACCGCGGGCCTGCCGTTCGACGAGCGCGCCGCGACCATCCCGCACACCGAGGGCCGGGTCGAGGGCAGCCGCAACGAGTACGTCGTCGGCTGGATCAAGCGCGGGCCGTCGGGCGTGATCGGCAGCAACAAGAAGGACTCGCAGGACACGGTCAACACCCTGATCGAGGACATCTGCGGCGCCGAGCTGGCCGACTTCGGCCCCACCCACACCGAGGACCTGGCGGCGTGGTTCCTGTCCCGCCAGCCCGCGTTGGTCACCAATGACCACTGGCGCCTGATCGACGCGCACGAGCGGTCAACCGGCGAGGGCCAGAACCGCCCGCGGGTGAAGCTGACAGATGTGGCCCACATGCTGCGGGTGGCGCACGGCTGACCCGCCGCGCGCCTTCCGCGCCGCCGCCCCGGGCCGGCTAGTGGCCGGGCCGCAGGATGCCCTGCACCGCGAATGTCGTCAGGTTGCCACCTGAATTGAGCAGGGACGACGTGGCCGTCGACCCCGACAGCACGCCCGAGCTCAGCGACCCCACGCCGGCCTGCAGTCCGCCGGTGTTGATCGCGGCGATGCCCTCGAGTCCCCCGATGTTGTGGGTGGTGAAGTGCTGGGCAAAACCGACCTCGTTGGTCAGCGCGCCACCCAACCCGTCAAGCGGCCCGCCGTCGGCCGATGCCAGGCCGGCCGGCGCGAGGAGCATCAATCCGCCCGCCGCCAGGCCCACCCCGATCATCCTGATGGCTCCACCGCTCGACGACATCTGAGTTTTGGCCATGTGCGTTTTGGTCCCCTTCTTTCGGAAAGACTGTGTCCGACGGTCGAATCCGAGCGCTGCGCGCCGACGGCTCAGCAAGCTCGATGCGATAGCTGGCTATTCGCACAGGAGATCTATTAGCACAGGAAAATAGCCAAAATGTCCCGATCGCCGGAAATTTCGGAGGGTGCTGAGCAAACGCCGGAATCGGGGTGGGTGAACGGCCGACAGGCCGCGCGACTACGCCTGCGGAGCGTGCGGCGCGAAGTTCCAGTTGTCGGGATTCTTGGGCGAGTAGACGACGGGCACCAACTGGCCCACCGCGGGCCACTCGGCCACATCGATGGCGATCCGGCCGTACACCTCGTGCTCATTGACACTGGGGCCGTTGATGACCCCGGCGACGGTGACGAACTGCTCCCCCGTGGCATCGGGGCGGGGACTGACGCCGGTGATCAACAACGTCCCACTCTCCCCGCTCCGCGTCCGCCGCAGCCATGGGGCGGCCAGCAGTACGAGCGCTCCGAGCAAGACAATGAGCACGACGAATTCCCACACGTACTCATGGTAGGACTGCACTCATGAGTGCCACCCAAGCAAGTAGCGCAGCGGATTGCGCGTCCCGCCGAGACGACGTCACTTTGGCCTTGGCCCTGGCCGATCAGGCCGATGCCGTGACGCTGGACCGCTTCGGCGCGCTGGATCTGCGCATCGAGACCAAGCCGGATTTGACCCCGGTGACCGATGCCGACCAGTCCGTGGAACAGGTGCTGCGCGAGACGCTGTCTGCGGCCCGGCCGGGCGATGCGCTACTGGGCGAAGAGTACGGGGGCACAGCGGTTTTCGCGGGCCGACAGTGGGTCATCGACCCGATCGACGGCACCAAGAACTTCGTCCGCGGCGTGCCGGTGTGGGCGACGTTGATCGCCCTGCTCGAGGACGGCGTGCCGGTCGTCGGTGTGGTCAGCGCCCCGGCCCTCGGACGCCGATGGTGGGCCGGCACCGGCGAAGGCGCGTTCAGTTCCTTCGGCGGGCAGACGAGGCCCATCTCGGTGTCCGGCGTCGACGCACTGGACGCGGCGAGCCTGTCCTACTCGGATCTGACCACCGGCTGGGAGGACCGGCGCGACGCGTTCGTCGCACTGACCGACGCCGTGTGGCGGGTGCGGGCGTACGGCGACTTCTGGTCGTACTGCCTCCTGGCCGAAGGTGCGGTCGACATCGCCGTCGAGCCGGAGGTCAAGCTCTGGGATCTGGCCGCGCTGGACGTCGTCATCCGGGAGGCCGGCGGGTCGTTCACCAACCTGGCCGGCGAACCCGGGCCGCACGGCGGCAGCGCGGTCGCGACCAACGGCTTGCTGCACGAAAAAGTGCTCGCCGCCCTCTCCTGATTCCGGAATCTGTGCACGAAAACCCGCGTTCGGCGCGGGTTTTCGGGCATTGGCCGCAGGGTCTTCAAATGTGAAGTTGATAACACGAGCGTCGTACCTTACTCCGGAGTAAGATACGGTCATAGCGCACTGCCCCAACGACGCGAGGCTGTCGAAATGACCAACACCCTTCCTCAGAACGGCACAAAAGCCGGCTCCGCCCAGCGCCCCGTGCGCAAGGGCCCGGAGAGCGCCATCGGACTCCAGCGACACAAGCGGACAGCGACCGACATCGGTCTGGCGCTGATCACACCTTTTGTCGGCCAGGAGTTCCTGGACAAGTACAACCTGCGGGATCCCATGAACCGCGGCCTGAAGTACGGCATCAAGACGGCGTTCTCCACCGCCGGCGCCGCGGGCCGGACGTTCAAGCGCATTCCCGGGATCAACGGCGCCCCGACCCGCCTGAAGCCGGGCGGCTCGGACTACTTCGACCTGAACCCGGACGAAGACCAGCAGATGATCGTCGAGACCGTCCGCGAATTCTCGGAGGAGATCCTGCGGCCGGCCGCGCATGACGCCGACGCCGCCGCGACCTACCCGGCCGACCTGATCGCCAAGTGCGCCGAACTCGGCATCACGGCCATCAACGTGCCCGAGGAGTTCGACGGCATCGCCGCCTCCCAGAACACCGTCACCACGGCACTGGTCGCCGAGGCCCTCGCGTACGGCGACATGGGTCTGGCCCTGCCGATCCTTGCGCCCGGCGGCGTGGCGTCGGCCCTGACCCGTTGGGGCAGCGCCGGTCAGCAGGCCACGTACCTCCCGTCGTTCGCCGGCGAGAACGTGCCGCAGGCCTGTGTCGCGATCGCCGAACCGCACGCGCTGTTCGACCCGACCGCGCTGCGGACCACCGCGGTCCGCACCCCCAGCGGTTACCGCCTCAACGGCGTCAAGTCGCTGGTCCCGGCCGCCGCCGACGCCGAGCTGTTCATCATCGGCGCGCAGCTCGACGGCAAGCCGGCGCTGTTCATCGTCGAGTCCAACTCCGAAGGCCTCTCGATCACGGCCGACCCGAGCATGGGTATCCGCGCCGCGGCCCTGGGCAAGATCGAGCTGAACAACGTCGCAGTCCCGCTGGCCAACCGCCTCGGCGAGGACGAAGCGACCGATAACGACTACTCCGAAGCCATCGCGCTGTCCCGATTGGGTTGGGCCGCACTGGCAGTCGGCACCTCGCACGCGGTGCTCGACTACGTCGTGCCCTACGTCAAGGAGCGCGAGGCGTTCGGTGAGCCGATCGCCAACCGCCAGGCGGTGGCGTTCATGTGCGCCAACATCGCGATCGAACTGGACGGCCTGCGCCTGATCGTCTGGCGCGGTGCGTCGCGCGCCGAGCAGGGCATGACCTTCCTGCGCGAAGGCGCGCTGGCCAAGCGGTTCGCCGCCGACAAGGGCATGCAGATCGGCCTCGACGGCGTGCAGCTGCTCGGTGGCCACGGCTACACCAAGGAACACCCGGTTGAGCGCTGGTACCGCGATCTGCGGGCACTCGGTGTCGCCGAGGGTGTTGTCGTCCTGTAGTCGCCCAACCGCCGAACTCTTCCCACTCACCCGAAAGACCAATCATGGCAATCAATTTGGAACTGCCCCGCAAGCTGAAGGCTGTCGCGGAAAAGGGACACCAGGGCGCCGCCGAGATGCTCCGCCCGATCTCCCGTAAGTACGACCTCGCCGAGCACGCCTACCCGTCGGAGCTCGACACCCTGGCCAGCCTGTTCGAAGGCGTTCAGGAGTCGAACACCGTCTCGGTGGCCGGTGCCGGCTTCTCGGCGAACGAGTCCAAGAGCAAGCACGCAAACGTCAACGGCGCCAACATGTCTGCGCTGCTGAACGCGCTCGAGGTCAGCTGGGGCGACGTCGCCCTGTTGCTGACCGTGCCCTACCAGGGCCTGGGCAACGCCGCCATCTCCGCGGTCGCCACCAAGGAACAGCTGTCCAAGTGGGGCAAGGTGTGGGCCGCCATGGCCATCACCGAGCCGAGCTTCGGTTCCGACTCCGCGGCGGTCACCACCACCGCCCTGCTCGACGGTGACGAGTACGTCATCAACGGCGAGAAGATCTTCGTCACCGCCGGTTCGCGCGCCACCCACATCGTGGTGTGGGCGACGGTCGACAAGTCGCTCGGCCGGGCCGCGATCAAGTCGTTCGTCGTGCCGCGCGAGCACCCCGGCGTCATCGTCGAGCGCCTGGAGCACAAGCTGGGCATCAAGGCCTCCGACACCGCGGTCATCCGCTTCGACAACTGCCGGGTCCCGAAGGATTACCTCCTCGGTGATCCGGAGGTCAAGGTGGACAAGGGCTTTGGCGGGGTCATGGAGACCTTCGACAACACCCGCCCGATGGTGGCCGCCATGGCGATCGGCGTGGGCCGTGCCGCCCTGGAGGAGCTGCGGGCGATCCTGACCGACGCGGGCATCGAGATCTCGTACGACAAGCCGGCCCACGCCCAGAGCGCACCGGCTGCCGAGTTCCTGCGGATGGAATCCGACTGGGAGGCTGCGTACCTGCTGTCGCTGCGCGCCGCCTGGCAGGCCGACAACAAGATCCCGAACTCGAAGGAAGCGTCCATGAGCAAGGCCAAGGCCGGGCGCATGGGCACAGACGTCACCCTCAAGGCCGTCGAATTGGCCGGTACCACAGGCTATTCCGAGCAGACTCTGCTGGAGAAGTGGGCCCGCGACTCGAAGATTCTCGACATCTTCGAGGGCACGCAGCAGATTCAGCAGCTCGTCGTGGCGCGACGCCTGCTGGGCCTGTCGTCGGCACAGCTCAAGTGACCGTGCTCCGGTAGCACCGTGACAAACAAAAGGCCCCGGGATTGCTCCCGGGGCCTTTTGCTGTCGTGGTTTACGAGGACGGGTTCGCGCCCAGCACACGCTGCAGGTCAGGCTTCATGGCCTGCAGCTGCTGGCCCCAGTAGCCCCAGTCGTGGGTGCCGCTGTCGGGGAAGTTGAACACGCCGTTGTTGCCGCCCGCGGCCAGGTAGTTGTCCTGGAAGGTGCGGTTGGTGCGGATGGTCAGGCCCTCGAGGAACTTGGCCGGCACGTTGTCACCACCGAGCTCGCTGGGGTTGCCGTTACCGCAGTAGACCCACAGGCGGGTGTTGTTGGCGACGAGCCGCGGGATGTTGACCATCGGGTCGTTGCGCTGCCAGGCGTTGTTCGGGTCGCCCGTCGAGCCCCACATGTCGTCGGCCTTGTAGCCGCCGGCGTCACCCATCGAGACGTTGATCAGGAACGGCCACCAGCCCTCGGACGGGTTCAGGAAGCCCGACATCGAACCGGCGTAGATGAACTGCTCGGGGTGCCAGATCGCCAGGGTCATGGACGACGAGCCCGCCATCGAGAGGCCGACGGCGGCGCTACCGGTCGGCTTGACCGAGCGGTTGGCCTGCAGCCACTGCGGCAGCTCCGAGGTCAGGAAGGTCTCCCACTTGTAGGTGGAGCAGCCCGCCTTGCCGCACGCCGGCTTGTACCAGTCGGTGTAGAAGCTGGACTGGCCGCCGACCGGCATGACGATCGACAGACCGGAGTTGAGGTACCACTCGAAGGCGGCGGTATTGATGTCCCAGCCGTTGTAGTCGTCCTGGGCACGCAGGCCGTCGAGCAGGTACACCGCGGGCGACCCGTTACCACCGCTCTGGAACTGGACCTTGATGTCGCGTCCCATGGCAGGTGACGGGACCTGGAGGTATTCGACCGGCAGGCCGGGGCGCGAGAACGCGCCTGCGGTCGCTGTCTGGCCGGCAAGTCCGATGAGGCCGGGGAGCAGGGCGGCGGCGGAAACGGCGCCGGCGATCCTGCGTGCCCAACGGCCGCGAATCTTGTCAACGAACATTCACAATCCCATTTCAGTGTCGGGTACCGGGTAAAGTGCCCACTCCACGCGATCGGATGGCGTTGGTGGCACGGCCGCAATCTCCGCAGCCGCGTGCGGTGGCTCAGCCTGGTACGGGAACTGAACACACCGAATGATTCAGTTGTCTGTGGGCAGTAAAACACGCACCGGACACGCCGAGGAACCCCCGAATCGCGCTTGAGACCAGGTTGTTGCGGACTTCGTATCGTTCAGCTATCACCCGGCGGCACTGCGGGGTGCCGTTCATCCGGCCGTAGGCTGCCGGTTGTGACGAGTGATCGGGACGACGTCGACGACCTGCCGGACACTCGAGCGGGCAGCAGGTTGGGTATCGACGACTGGCGCGCGGCCGGCTACGCGATCCTGGCGGAAGAGGGTCTGAAGGCGCTGAAGATCGATCGTTTGTGCGCTCGGTTGAACGTCACAAAGGGCAGCTTCTACTGGCATTTCGCCAACATCGCCGGTTACCGGACCGCCCTCATCCAGGGCTGGGGCGAGCTCCGCGACGCCGACCGCAGCCAGATCGAGGAAATCGGATCCCTGCCACCGCGGGACCGGCTGATCCAGATGATGAACTCGCTGGTCAGCCCCCGGCACTGGACCCTGGAACGGGCCATGCGGGAGTGGGCGCGCTCGGATGAGGCCGTCGCCGACAGTGTGCGCGCCGCGGACCGGCGCATTCTCGCCGCGGTCCGGCGCGCGTTCGAGGATTACGGCTTCGACGCCGACGAGGCGGAGCTGCGGGCCGACGCCACCTTCGCTGTCGGCATCGGATTCCTGCACCTCTCCGGCGACTCCCCGCATCCGCGGCTGGCCGCCCGCAGCGAACGATTCCTCGACCTGATGCTCGCGTCCTGACCTCCATACCAAAAGGTATGGTACGGTCCGGCTCATGTTGAGTACGCAGGCCGGCATCACTGATGGGTTCGTAACCGCGCTCGGCGAACGCGCCGCCGAGTCCGAAAAACTCCGACGCCTTCCCGACGACACCGTGAGCGACCTGATCGCGTCCGGATTCACCGAGCTTCTGGTCCCCGCACGTTTCGGCGGGCAAGAGGCGCCGTTCCCCGACATCCTCGATCCGGTACGCCGCCTCGCCCACGGCTGCACCTCGAGCGCCTGGACCATCGGATTCCTGGCGCTGCACAACTGGATGCTGGCGCTGTTCGGCGAGCAGGCCCAACAGGAGGCGTTCGACAGCCGCCCCTTCCTGGCGCCGGCACCGCTGGCCCCGACCGGCAGGGGGCTGCCGGTCGACGGCGGCGTCCGGTTGTCCGGGCGCTGGTCCTGGGCCACCGGGGTGATGCACGGCAACTGGATCATCGTCGCCGCGCTCTGCGGGCCGGATGACGGTATCTACCCCGCCCTCGCACTCCTGCCGATCGATGTCGTCACCGTCGTGGACGTCTGGTACACCGACGGGATGCGGGCCACCGGATCCAACGACGTCGTCGCCACGGACGTCTTCGTGCCCGAGCACCGACTGGTCAAGGTGACCGACATCTACGCCGGCACCGCCCCCGGCGCCGGACTGCACGACAGCGCCACCTACCGCTGGCCGATGGTGCCGGCGCTGGCGCTGCTCGCCGCCATGCCCGCCCTGGGCAGCGCCGAACGCGTCGCCGAGAACTACGCGCAACGGTTGGCCGAGCGGGTGCTGCCCTACGAGGGCGTCATGCAGAAGGACAAGCCGATTGCCCAGGCGCACTTGGCCGGAGCGCAGGTGCGGTTGCGGTCACTGCGCGCGCTGCTCGCCGACACCGTCGGCGAGATCGAGGAGATCGTCGCCGCCGGCGACGCCGTCGAGAAGCCCGTGCGGGCGCAGGCCCGGCTGGCGGCCGCCCACATCGTCGCCGAATCACGGGCGGTGATCGGCGACCTCATGGGCGCCGGCGGAGCGAGCATCCATTTCCTGTCCAGCCCGATGCAGCGCTTCAAGCGCGACGTCGACGTGTTGGCCGGACACGTCGTCTTCGATTACGACACCAGCCGGGAGCTGGCCGGCGCACTCACGCTCGGGATGAAGATCCCGCGGACGTCGATGATCTGATGAACACGAGGGTGTGAAATAGCCAGATGCCAAACCCACAGCCCGCTTTCACCAACTTCTTCCAGAAGCGGATCGCCAATCCCGTCATGCGGCGGTTGCCGTTTCAGACGCTGCTCGAGACCACCGGGCGCAAGTCCGGCGAACCCCGTCGCACCCCACTGGGCGGCAAGATCGTCGACGGGCAATTCTGGTTCGTCTCGGAATTCGGTGAGCAGTCCCAGTACATCCGCAACATCCAGGCCGATCCCCGGGTTCGGGTGCGGTTGCGTGGCAAGTGGCACAGCGGGACTGCGCACCTGGTGCCCGACGATGACGCGGCCGCGCGACTTCGCGAATTGCCGCAGTTCAACAGCTTCGGGGTACGCACGTTCGGCACCAACCTACTGACCGTGCGCGTCGACCTGGACGGTTAGGCCGCGCCAATCTCCGTCGGGTCATTGACATCCGTCCATAAGTGAAACTAACGTCACTTTTAGTTCCAGCCACGTACAGGAGCAAGCATGGAATCGTTCGTCCACCTGCGCAAAGGCAAGACTCCCAAGCGAGTTCACGCCGACCTCGACGGGCTCAAGGACGACGAACTCGGGCGCGGCGGCTTCGTCGGCCGCACCGCAAACATGTACCGGCGCAACGATCCGACCGCGTACCGCACCGTCGGCCCGCTGCGCCCCACCGACGTGCTGTCCTCCGAGCTCAAGCCCTCGGATGCGACCGACGCGGCGGGCACTCCCCTGCTCCTGTTCTCCAACACCGACTGTCAGGTGCTGCTGAGCCGGCGGAACACGGAGATGCCGTTCTTCGTCCGCTACGTCGACGGCGACGTACTTCTGTTCGTGCACAAGGGTTCCGGGCTCCTGGAGACCGAATTCGGCCCGCTGCAATACCGCGAGGGCGACTGGGTCTACATCCCGAAGGCGTGCACGTTCCGGCAGGTGCCGGCTGACGAGTCGACGTGGCTCATGATCCAGGCCACCGATGACTTCCGGGTGCCGCCCGCCGGCACGCTGGGGCGGCACTTCCCGTTCGACCCGGCGCAGGTCACCATCCCCGAGCCCGAGCCGCTTGAAACTGGCGACGGCCCGCAAAAAGACGGAGAGTACGAGGTGCGTCTCTACCACTCCCCGATCGACGGGGTCGGGACCACCTCTCTCATCTACCAACACAATCCGCTCGATGTGGAGGGCTGGCGGGGTGACAACTTCCCGTTCACCTTCAACATCGAGGACTACACCGTCATCACGTCCGAGAGCGTGCATCTGCCACCGACGGTGCACCTGTTCATGCAGGCGACCGGCGTCTACGTGATGAACTTCCTGCCCAAGCCGGCCGAGAGCGTCCCAGGGACCGAGCGCACCCCCTGGTACCACCGCAACGTCGACTACGACGAGATCGCGTTCTTCCACTCCGGCTCGCTGTACGGCATCCCGATGCCGCCGGGCCTGATTTCCCATGCGCCCCAAGGTGTTCACCACGGCGCACCGGAAGCGGCGCGGGAGCGCGCCCGCCGCAAGTTCGACCAATACGACCGCGTCGACTGGTCGGTGATCGCCATCGACACGCGCCGACGTCTCACACCATCCGCCGAAATCCTCGCCAATGATCTGGGGCAGCACTGATGACCGTTGAAGCACCCGTCAAGCACGACTACGAGCGCATCCCGTATCTGGTTGCGTACCAGAACAACTCGGCGGTCCGTGATGTGTACGGCGGCGTGGCGGAGCTGGTGGTGCTGGAAAGCTACCTGCTGAAGCCGAAAGCCAAGCCGAGTGACACCGTGCTGGTGTTCATGCACCCCATCGGGGGCGGTGCCTACCTGCCGATGATCAACGCCCTCGCACGCGCCGGCCACCACGTCATCTACTGCAACAGCCGCTTCCGCGGCACCGACTCGGCGTTGCTGATGGAGAAGGTGGTCGAGGATCTCGGCGAGTGCATCAAGGACGCCAAGAACCGGCTGGGCTACGCGAAGGTCGTCCTCGCCGGGTGGAGTGGCGGCGGCTCACTGTCGGTGTTCTACCAGCAGCAGGCGCAACACCCGACAGTGACGGCCAGTCCGTCCGGGGACGGGCCCGACCTGACCAAACTGGGCCTGATCCCGGCGGACGGTCTCATGCTGCTGGCCGCCCACATCAGTCGCCACGGCACCATGACCGAGTGGATGGACGCCTCGATCCTCGACGAGAACGACCCGTCGAAGCGCGATCCGGAACTTGATCTCTACAACCCGGACAACCCCAATCAACCGCCGTACTCCCCCGAGTTCCTGCGCCGGTACCACGAGGCACAGGTTGCCCGGAACCGGCGAATCACCAAGTGGGTCAAGGAAAAGCTCGCCGAGCTCAAGGCCGCGGGACGTCCCGATGACGAGTTCGCGTTCGTCGTCCACGGCACTATGGCCGACCCGCGCTGGCTCGACCCGACGGTCGATCCCAACGAACGCACCCCGGGACAGTGCTATCTGGGGGATCCTCGAGTGGTGAACATGAGCCCCGTCGGCCTGGCCCGATTCTGTACCTTGCGCAGCTGGCTGTCGCAGTGGAGTTACGACGACGCCAACGGTGACGCCGTGAAGGCGGGTCCGGACATCGCGGTGCCGACACTGGTGATCGGCAACCTCGCCGACGACGCCTGCACGCCCAGCCACACGCGGCGGCTGTTCGAGGCGATCGGGCATCCGGACAAAGAGATGCACGAGATCCCCGGCGCCAACCACTACTACTCCGGACCGGATCAGCGCGGCACCCTGGGGCAGGCCGTCGGCATCTGCACGGACTGGCTGCACCAGCGAGGCTTTTCCGCATGAGCACCACAGGGGCACTAGACGGCATCCGGGTGCTCGAACTCGGCACCCTGATCTCCGGGCCGTTCGCCGGCCGGCTGCTGGGCGACATGGGCGCCGAGGTCCTCAAGATCGAGTTGCCGTCCGCCCCCGATCCGCTGCGCACCTGGGGCCAGGCCGAACTCGACGGACACCGGTTCTTCTGGACGGTCCACGCACGCAACAAGAAGGCAGTGACACTGGACCTGCGCACCGAGCAGGGCCGGGAACTGTTCCTCGACCTCGTCGAGCAGTCCGATGTGATCGTGGAGAACTTCCGGCCGGGCACCCTCGAGAAATGGAACCTGGGTTACGACGTTCTGCGCGAACACAATCGGGGCATCATCCTGGTCCGGGTGTCGGGCTACGGCCAGACGGGCCCGGACGCCGGGAAGGCCGGCTACGCATCGGTGGCCGAGGCGGCAAGCGGGCTGCGGCACATGAACGGTTTCCCCGGCGGTCCCCCGCCGCGACTCGCGTTGTCACTGGGCGACAGCCTCGCGGGCATGTTCGCCGCGCAGGGCGCGCTCGCCGCGCTGTACCGGCGCAGCGTCACGGGTGAGGGGCAGGTCGTGGATACGGCACTCACCGAAAGTTGTTTGGCCATCCAGGAATCCACCATTCCGGACTACGACGTCGGCGGCGTGGTGCGCGGACCGTCGGGTACCCGGCTCGAAGGTATCGCACCGTCGAACATCTACCAGAGCGCGAACGGCAGCTGGGTGGTGATCGCGGCCAACCAGGACACGGTGTTCCGTCGGCTCTGTCAGGCCATGGACCGGCCCGAGCTGGCGACGGACGAGCGATTCGCCGACCATCTGGCGCGGGGCCGCAACCAGGACGAACTCGACAAGATCATCGGCGACTGGGCAGCGCAGCGTGAGCCCCACGACATCATCGCCACGCTGTCGGAGGCCGGCGTGATCAGCGGGCCCATCAACACCGTCGCCGAGGTGGTGAATGACCCACAACTGCTGGCGCGCAACATGATCGCCGACCACTGGGACGAACGCGTGCAACGCAACGTGAAGGGCCCCGGCGTCGTACCGGTGCTCTCGGACACGCCCGGCACCATCCGCAACGGTGGCTCGGCGCGGCCTGGTCAGGACAACGAGGAGGTGTTCGGCCGGCTCCTCGGTCTGGATGCCGAGCAGTTGGCGGCGCTGCGCGAGGAGGGTGTGTTGTGACCGACCGGCCGGCCCACGTCACCGTCCGCGAGGTCTGCCTGCGCGACGGCCTGCAACTCGAAGATCCGATTCCGTTGTCCGCCAAGCTCGAACTGCTCGCGGCCATCGTGGCCACCGGCGTGCGCGAGGTCGAGGCGACCGCGTTCGTCTCGCCGTCCAAGGTGCCCGCACTGGCCGATGCCGCCGAATTGGCCGCGGCGCTGGGGGCATTTCCCGATGTCGAGTTCTCCGCGCTCGTGGCGGGGGCCGGCGGCGCCGGTCGTGCGCTCGCGGCGGGCATGCGGTCGCTGGAATACGTGGTGTCCGCCGCGGACGGACACAGCCAGGCGAACGTCGGGCGCTCGACGGCCGAGTCCACGGCCCTGATCTCCGACATCGTCGGCTTGGCCCACGACAGCGGTGCCAGCGCCGAGGTCATCATCGCCACGGCCTGGGACTGCCCTTTCGACGGACCGACCGACCCGGGCCGGGTGGTCGAGATCGCCGCGGCAGCACGGGAATTCGGCGCGGATCGGGTGGCCATCGCCGACACCATCGGCACCACCACCCCGCGGCGCGTCAGCGACCTGATCAGCCGCGTCCGCCCGGTCATCGGAGACCTGCCGCTCGGCGCGCATTTCCACAACACACGCGGCTCCGGCCTGGCCAGCGCCTACGCCGCCGTGCAGGCCGGTGTGACGCGGCTCGACGCATCGGTGGGTGGCCTGGGTGGCTGCCCGTTCGCACCCGGCGCGACCGGCAACATCGCGACCGAAGACCTGGTCTATCTGTTGCGGGACAGCGACATCGACACCGGCATCGACCTGGACCTGGCGATCGACGCGGCCATGGTGGCGCAGCGCGTCGTCGGTCACGAGCTGCCCAGCGCCCTGCTGCGCGCCGGCGACCGGCTGCTGGGCTGAGCATGCCGGCCGAGACGCTGACCGCCAAGGGCCGACAGACCCGCGAGGCCATCGAACTGGCGGCACGGAAGCTGTTCGCCGAGCGGGGCTTTCATGGCACCACACTGGCGGACATCACGTCGGCGGCCGGCAAGTCGTCGGCGGTGTTCTACCGCTACTTCGACGACAAGGAAGACCTCCTCGCCGGCCTGGCCGAGTCGTTCCTGCACGACATCGTCACCCCTTCGGGGATGGGCGTGCCGCTGCCCGAGTCCCCCGAGGACACCGAGTACTTCACCACCGTGGTGACGGGGTACTGGAACCTTTTCAAGCAGAACATCGGCATCATGATCGCGGTCGCCCAACTGGGCGCCACGCAGCCGCGATTCGCCAAGGTGCAGAACGAGTTCCGTCGCTTCGGGATGGACCTGGTCGCCGACTCGGTCCGCCACGCCCAGGAACAGGGGTATGCCCAGGGCATCCATCCGGGGCAACGCCTCGACCCCGAACACATCGCCGCGGCGATTTCGCTGCTGTTCGAGAACTTCACCGTCGTGGTGGTCGGCAGCCCGGGCTCCGGGCTGCAGATCAGCGACGAGGACGCCATCACGACCCTGTCGACCATCTGGAAGAAAACCCTGTACGGCTTCTGACCGAAGAAAGAGATCAACGTGGATTTCGCTCTACCGGAACACCTTCCGGGCCTGCTGGCCGACATGGACGCCTTCATCGAGGCGGAGATCAAACCGCTGGAACGGGAGAACCTGCAGTACTTCGACCGGCGCCGGGAGTTCGCCCGTACGGACCTCGAGAACGGCGGTGTGCCCACCCGGGAATGGGAGGATCTGCTCGACGAGATGCGCCGACGCGCCGACGCGGCCGGCTGGCTGCGGTATGGCCTGCCGAGCGAGTTCGGTGGCCGTGACGGCACCAATCTGGACATGGCCGTCATCCGGGAACACCTGGCGCACAAGGGCCTCGGCCTGCACAACGACCTGCAGGACGAGTCGTCGATCGTCGGCAACTTCCCCCAGGTCATCATGATGAGCCGGTTCGGCACCCCGGCGCAGCAAGCCGAATGGGTCGAGGCCATGATCACCGGTGAGCGGTCGATGGCGTTCGGGCTCACCGAACCCGACCACGGCAGCGACGCCACCTGGCTGGAGACCACCGCGGTCCGGGACGGTGACGGGTGGATCATCAACGGCCGCAAGCGCTGGAACACCGGCGTGCACCGCGCCACCCACGACCTGATCTTCGCCCGCACGTCGGGGGATCCCGGGCAAGCGGTCGGCATCACCGCGTTCCTGGTCCCCACCGACACCCCGGGATTCACCGTGCCGTACTACTGGTGGACGTTCAACATGCCGAGCGATCACGGCGAGGTGGAACTGAAAGATGTTCGGGTGCCGGACGATGCGGTGCTCGGCGAGGTGGACCACGGCTTGGAGGTCGGCCAGACGTTCCTGCACGAGAACCGCATCCGTCAGGCCGCCAGCAGTCTGGGCGCCGCGCAGTACTGCATCGACCGGGCCGCGCAGTACGCCGGCGAGCGCGTGGTGTTCGGTAAACCCCTGGCGGTGAACCAGGCCGTGCAGTGGCCGCTGGCCGAGCTGCAGACCGAGGCGCAGATGGTCCGGCTGCTGGTGTATTACGCCGCGTGGCACCTCGATCGCGATCACCACATGGAGGTCTCCGACAAGGTCTCGATGGCCAACTACCGCGCCAACAGACTGGTGTGTGAGGCTGCCGACCGCGCCATGCAGATTCACGGCGGCATCGGCTACAGCCGGCACGAGCCGTTCGAGCACATCTACCGGCACCATCGCCGCTACCGGATCACCGAAGGGGCGGAAGAGATTCAGATTCGCCGGGTGGCGCAGCGGATGCTGAAGTTCGGGCGCAAGTGATCGACGCTCCGGAATTGGCCCGAGCCCTCGCCGCGACGCTCGAACCCGGGCTCGGCGATGTCAGCGTCGAGAACCTGCGGGAGCTGACCGGCGGCGCCAGCCGTGCGACATGGGCTTTCGACGCGCGCACCGCCACCGGGGCCCGCGCGTTGATCCTGCGGGTCGGACCGCCCGACGAAATCCACGCCGGCATGGAACTCGAGGCCGCCGCACTGTCCCGGGCGGCGGCCGCGGGCGCGCCGGTTCCCCGCGTGCTGGCAGCGAGCAACTCGCCAGAGGCCCTGGGTAATCCGTTCCTGGTGTGCGACTTCGTGCCCGGCGAGACCATCGTCCGCAAGATCCAGCGAACACTCGATGACGATGGCCGGGCCACCCTTCTCGGGCAGTGCGCCGAAGCACTGGCGGCCATCCATCGCGCCGACCCCACCGGTATCGGGCTGTCGCGCGAGGACCAGCTGAGTTCATGGCGACGCGAACTCGATGAGATCGGCGACACCACAGCCACTTTCGAGTGGGCCTTCCGCTGGTTGGCGCGCAACCAGCCGTCGGACGCCGGCGATGCGGTGCTGGTTCACGGCGACTTCCGGATGGGCAACCTCATCGTCGACGGCAACCGGCTGGCGGCGGTGCTGGATTGGGAGCTCACCCACCTGGGCTCGCGTGCCGAGGACCTGGCCTGGTTCTGCATTCGGGCCTGGCGCTTCGGAGCGCCGCGAGCGCTCGACGCCGGCGGCCTGGGCAGCATCGAGAACTTCCTGACCGCCTACGAGGGTGCCAGCGGAATCACTCTGGACCGCAGAACCTTTCACTGGTGGCTGGTGTCCGCCACCTTGCGCTGGGGCATCATCTGCCGGTATCAGGCGCAGCGCCACCTGTCCGGGCAGACCCGGTCGGTCGAGTTGGCCACCATCGGCCGGCGGGTGTGCGAAACCGAATGGGACCTTCTCGAACTCTTGGAGGACCGGTGAGCCACTACCGTCCGACAGCCACCGAACTGGTCGCCGCGGTGGCCGAGTTCCTGGAGACCGAGGTACGCGCGGCGACCGATGGCGCGGTGAACTTCCACGCCCGCGTCGCCGCGAACGCGCTGCGGATCGTCGAACGCGAGCTGTCGCAGCACGGCGCGGAGCCCGGCCTGCCGGGATTCGACGACGAGCAGGCCCTGGCGCGCGCGATACGCGACGGGGATTTCGACGACCGCGGTCCGGAACTCGAGCCCGTGCTGCGGGCACTCGTGCGGCATCGGCTGGACGCTGCCCACCCGGGTTATGCGGACGAGTAACCGAACCCGACCTACCTGATCACCGGACTGTCGTAGCCTGAGCACGTGGCCGACTCCGCGCTCAAGATCCTGGTGTACAGCGACAACCCGAACACCCGTGACCAGGTGCGCACGGCGCTGGGACGGCGCATCCACCCGGACCTGCCCGACCTGACGTATCTCGACGTGGCGACAGCGCCCGTCGTGGTGAGTTCCGTCGACGCCGGCGGGATCGACTTGGCGATCCTCGACGGCGAGGCCACGCCCGCCGGTGGGATGGGGCTCGCCAAGCAGCTCAAGGACGAGGTCGCGAACTGCCCGCCGATCGTGGTGCTCACGGGCCGTGCGGATGACGCCTGGCTGGCGTCCTGGTCACGCGCGGAGGCCGCGGTGCCCCACCCGATCGACCCGATCCGGCTCGGTGAGGCCGTGGTGGCGGTGCTGTCTCCCCAGCGGTGAAACCGTGCGTTAACCAGCACGAAATGGCCTGTGGCCGTTCACTCTTCGCGCCGGCGGCGGTGTGTCGTTAATAGCGTAGGCAACGTCAGAAACTGATCATGATCCTAGCCAAAATGCGGCGGCCGTTCCGTTAACCGAGCTAAGCTGTGGGCCAGCTCACATCGACAGCTCGACGAGGGAGCCTCACAGGGCATGACGAACGCATGAACGTCTACATCCCCATCCTGGTACTGGGCGCGATCGCCGCGGCGTTCGCGGTGGGTTCGGTCGGAATTGCGCTGGTCATCGGGCCGCGCCGGTACAACCGGGCCAAGCTCGAGGCCTACGAGTGCGGCATCGAACCGATGGCGCCCGGCTCCGCGGGCCATGAGACCACCGGGCAGCGGTTCCCGGTGAAGTACTACCTGACCGCGATGCTGTTCATCGTCTTCGACATCGAGATCGTCTTCCTGTATCCGTGGGCCGTTTCCTTCGCATCACTCGGGGTATTCGCGGTGGTGGAGATGTTGCTGTTCATGCTGACGGTGTTCGTCGCCTACGCATACATCTGGCGCCGCGGCGGACTGAGCTGGGACTGAGGACAGACCCATGGGACTCGAAGAACGCCTGCCCGGCGGCATCCTGCTGTCCACTGTCGAGAAGGTCGCGGGCTACGTACGCAAGGGGTCGCTGTGGCCCGCCACCTTCGGGCTGGCCTGCTGCGCCATCGAGATGATGGCGACCGCGGGCCCGCGCTTCGACATCGCGCGCTTCGGCATGGAGCGGTTCTCCGCGACGCCGCGCCAGGCCGATCTGATGATCGTCGCCGGCCGTGTGAGCCAGAAGATGGCGCCGGTGCTGCGTCAGGTGTACGACCAGATGGCCGAGCCCAAATGGGTGCTGGCCATGGGTGTGTGCGCCTCCTCGGGCGGCATGTTCAACAACTACGCGGTGGTGCAGGGTGTCGACCACATCGTGCCCGTCGACATCTACCTGCCGGGCTGTCCGCCGCGGCCGGAGATGCTGCTCAACGCAATTCTCAAGCTGCACGCCAAGATTCAGGAGATGCCGCTGGGTGTGAACCGGGCCGAGGCGATCGCCGCGGCCGAGGAAGCCGCTCTGCAGGCCCGTCCCACCATCGAGCTGAAGGGATTGCTGCGGTCATGACGGACGCGCCGGACCAGACGGGACCCGAGGTGATCGGGACGCGGCGCGGCATGTTCGGTGTGCGCGGCAGCGGCGACACGTCGGGCTACGGCCGGTTGGTCCGGGAGGTGGCCCTGCCCGGCAGCTCACCCCGGCCCTACGGCGGCTACTTCGACGACGTCGTCGACACCTTGGCGGCGGCCCTCGGTCCCGACGACTTCGGCGCCGCGATCGAGCGCGTCGTGGTGTTCCGCGACGAACTGACCCTCGAGGTGCACCGCGACCACCTTGTCGCCGTGGCTCAGGCGCTACGGGACGAACTGCGATTCGAACTGTGCCTGGGAGTGTCCGGGGTGCACTACCCAGACGACACCGGTCGCGAGTTGCACGCCGTCTACCCGCTGATGTCCATCACCCACAACCGCCGGATTCGTGTCGAGGCGTGCGCTCCCGATGCCGATCCGCATGTGCCGTCGCTGTATTCGGTGTATCCGACGACCGACTGGCACGAGCGGGAGACCTACGACTTCTTCGGCATCATCTTCGACGGCCACCCTGCCCTGACCCGGATCGAGATGCCCGACGACTGGGTGGGCCATCCGCAGCGCAAGGACTACCCGCTCGGCGGAATCCCGGTCGAGTACCACGGTGCGAAAATCCCGCCCCCGGACGAACGGCGGGCCTACAACTGATGACTCAGGACAACGAACCCGATGGCCGCGAACGCGTGGTCACCGTCGGCGGTCAAGACTGGGCCGACGTCGTGGCAGCGGCACGCGAGAGCGCGGTGGCCGGCGAGCGCATCGTGGTCAACATGGGCCCGCAGCATCCGTCCACCCACGGAGTGCTGCGCCTGATCCTCGAGATCGACGGCGAGACCATCACCGAGGCCCGGTGCGGAATCGGCTATCTGCACACCGGAATCGAGAAGAACCTCGAATACCGCACCTGGACGCAGGGCGTCACCTTCGTGACCCGCATGGACTATCTGTCGCCCTTCTTCAACGAGACGGCGTACTGCCTCGGCGTCGAGAAGCTGCTGGGCGTCACCGACGATATCCCCGAGCGCGCCAGCATCATCCGGGTGATGTTGATGGAACTCAACCGCATCTCGTCGCACCTGGTCGCGCTGGCGACCGGCGGTATGGAGCTGGGTTCCATGTCGGCCATGTTCTTCGGCTTCCGGGAACGCGAACTGGTGCTGTCGATATTCGAGACCATCACCGGGCTCCGGATGAACCACGCCTACATCCGCCCCGGCGGCCTGGCTGCCGACCTGCCCGACGAGGCACTGCCGCAACTTCGGGAGCTGCTCAAGCTGCTGCCCAAGCGGTTGCGCGACATGGAGAATCTGCTCAACGAGAACTACATCTGGAAGGCCCGCACGCAGGGGGTCGGATACCTGGACCTGACCGGGTGCATGGCACTAGGTATCACCGGACCGGTGCTGCGTTCGACGGGGCTGCCGCACGACCTGCGGAAGTCGCAGCCGTACTGCGGATACGAGTCGTACGACTTCGACGTCATCACCGACGACCAGTGTGATGCCTACGGCCGCTACATCATTCGGGTCCGTGAGATGCACGAGTCCATCAAGATCGTCGAGCAGTGTGTCGAGAGGCTCGGCAAGGTCGCCGGGCCGGTGATGATCACCGACAAGAAGCTGGCCTGGCCCGCGGATCTGAAGGTCGGCCCCGACGGCCTGGGCAACTCGAAGGAGCACATCGCCAAGATCATGGGCTCGTCGATGGAGGCCCTGATCCACCACTTCAAGATCGTGACCGAAGGTATCCGGGTGCCCGCCGGGCAGGTGTACGTCGCCGTCGAATCGCCGCGCGGCGAGCTGGGCGTGCACATGGTCTCCGACGGCGGCACCCGGCCCTACCGGGTGCATTACCGCGACCCGTCGTTCACGAATCTGCAAGCGGTGTCGGTGATGTGCGAGGGCTCCATGGTTGCCGACGCCATCGCCGCGGTGGCATCGATCGATCCGGTGATGGGAGGCGTCGACAGGTGACCGCTATCGAACTGCGTCTCGGGCCGCGTCCGGACGAGCCCGGCCCACCGATCGGTCAAGGGCCGCAGTCCTATTCGCCTGAGGTGACCGAGCGCCTGGCCGCCGACGCCGCGGTGATCATCGCCCGCTACCCCAGTGCCCGCTCGGCGCTGCTGCCGCTGCTGCATCTCGCCCAATCCGAGGACGGGTACCTCACCCCTGCCGGAATCTCTTTCTGCGCTGCGCAACTGGACCTCAGCACCGCCGAGGTCACCGCGGTCGCGACGTTCTACTCGATGTACCGCCGCACCCCGACAGGCGAGTACCTCGTCGGGGTGTGCACCAACACGCTGTGCGCCATCATGGGCGGCGACGCCATCCTCGAATCACTGGAGGACCACCTGGGTCTCGGCGCCGGCGAGACCACCGCCGACGGCCGGGTCACGCTGGAGCACATCGAATGCAACGCCGCCTGCGATTACGCGCCGGTGGTCATGGTGAACTGGGAGTTCTTCGACAACCAAACCCCCAGTTCCGCACGTGATCTCGTCGACTCGCTGCGCGCCGGTGAGCCGGTCACCCCGACGCGGGGCGCGCCCCTGTGCACCTTCAAGGACACCGCACGCATCCTCGCCGGCTTCCCCGATGAACGCCCCGGCAGCAACGACTCCGAACCAGGCGCGGCCACCCTCGCCGGGTTGCGCGTCGCGCAGGAGCGCGGGATGGAGGCGCCGCAATGACACTCGCGCCGGTGCTGAGCAGACATTGGGATCAGCCGCAATCGTGGACGCTGCAGAGTTACGTGCGGCAGGGCGGCTACCAGGCATTGCGGGCGGTATTGCGGATGCAACCCGCCGAAGTCATTGCGCTGGTCAAGGATTCCGGACTGCGCGGCCGCGGCGGCGCGGGTTTCCCCACGGGGACCAAATGGTCCTTCATCTCGCCCGACGACGGCCGTCCGCACTATCTGGTGGTCAACGCCGACGAATCCGAACCCGGGACGTGCAAGGACATTCCGCTGATGCTGGCCTCGCCGCACGCGCTGGTGGAAGGCGCGATCATCGCGTCGTACGCCATCGGCGCCCGGCACGCATTCATCTACGTGCGCGGTGAGGTGGTTCCAGTCCTGCGCCGTCTACAGGGTGCCGTCGCCGAGGCCTACGCGAACGGCTACCTCGGCACCAATATCGCCGGCACCGGGTACGACCTGGATCTGGTGGTTCACGCCGGGGCGGGTGCGTACATCTGCGGCGAGGAGACCGCGCTGCTCGACTCCCTGGAGGGCCGCCGCGGCCAACCGCGGTTGCGTCCGCCATTCCCCGCGGTCGCCGGGCTGTACGCGTGCCCGACCGTAGTCAACAACGTCGAATCGATCGCCAGTGTCCCGTCGGTGATCCGCGGTGGGGTCGACTGGTTCCGGTCCATGGGGTCCGACAAGTCGCCCGGCTTCACGCTGTACTCGCTGTCCGGTCACGTCACCCGGCCGGGGCAATACGAAGCCCCCCTGGGGATTTCGCTACGCGAACTGCTCGAGTATGCCGGCGGGGTGCGGGCCGGGCACCAGCTGAAGTTCTGGACACCGGGCGGATCGTCGACGCCGATGCTCACGCCCGAACATCTGGACGTCCCGCTGGACTACGAAGGCATGGCCGGGGTCGGCTCGATGCTGGGCACCAAGGCACTGCAGATTTTCGATGAGACCACCTGCGTGGTGCGGGCCGTCCGGCGGTGGACCCAGTTCTACGCGCACGAATCCTGCGGCAAGTGCACGCCGTGCCGCGAGGGCACCTACTGGCTGGCGCAGATCTATGCCCGGCTGGAGAACGGACAGGCCCAGGCGGCCGATCTGGACAAACTGCTCGACATCTCCGACGCCATCCTCGGCAAGTCGTTCTGCGCCCTCGGCGACGGTGCGGCCAGCCCGATCATGTCTTCGCTCAAGTACTTCCGCGACGAGTACGTCGCGCACCTGAACGGCGGCTGCCCGTTCGACCAGCACGCCGCCACGCTCTTCGCCACGGAAGGAGCGGGCGCATGACGGTCACCGAGCCGGCGAAAGACGCGGCCGCGGTCGAGATGGTCTCGTTGACCATCGACGACCAGCAGATCAGTGTGCCCAAGGGCACGTTGGTGATTCGCGCGGCCGAACTCATCGGCGTCCAGATTCCCCGGTTCTGCGACCACCCCCTGCTCGACCCGGTGGGCGCCTGCCGGCAGTGCCTCGTCGAGGTGGAGGGTCAGCGGAAACCGTTGGCGTCGTGCACCACCACGGTCACACCCGACATGGTCGTGCATACCCAGGTGACGTCAGAGGCCGCCGACAAGGCACAGCACGGTGTGATGGAACTGCTGCTGATCAACCATCCGCTGGACTGCCCCGTCTGCGACAAGGGCGGCGAATGCCCGCTGCAGAACCAGGCGATGTCCAACGGCCGCAGTGATTCTCGCTTCGAGGACGTCAAGCGCACCTACCCCAAGCCCATCAATCTGTCGGCGCAGGTCCTGCTCGACCGGGAACGCTGCGTGCTGTGTGCGCGCTGTACCCGGTTCTCGAATCAGGTCGCCGGTGACCCGTTCATCGAGCTGCTGGAACGTGGCGCGCTGCAGCAGGTCGGCATCGGCGGCGATGATCCGTTCGACTCGTACTTCTCCGGCAACACCGTGCAGATCTGTCCCGTCGGCGCACTGACCGGGACCGCGTACCGGTTCCGGGCCCGGCCTTTCGACCTGGTCTCCTCCCCCAGCGTCTGCGAACACTGCGCCTCGGGCTGTGCGCAGCGCACCGACCATCGCCGCGGAACGGTATTGCGCCGCTTGGCCGGTGACGATCCCGAGGTCAACGAAGAGTGGAACTGCGACAAGGGCCGCTGGGCCTTCACCTACGCCACGCAGGGTGATCGGATCACCACGCCGTTGATCCGCGAGGCCGACGGCGCCCAGCGCCCGGCATCGTGGCCGGAAGCGGTCGCTGTCGCGGTGCGCGGCCTGTCGGCGGCCGGCGCCCGGACCGGTGTGCTGGTCGGCGGACGACTCACCACCGAAGACGCCTACGCGTATGCGAAGTACGCGCGGATTGTGCTGGGCACCAACGACATCGACTTCCGCAACCGGGTGCACAGCGACGAGGAAGCCCAGTTCCTGGCGACCTCCGTCGCCGGTCAGCCGATGCGGGTGACGTACGCCGACCTGGAGCAGGCGCCCGTCGTGCTGCTCGTCGCGTTCGAGCCGGAAGATGAATCGCCGATCGTCTACCTGCGGCTGCGCAAGGCCTTCCGCAAGCACGGCCTGAAAGTTGTTGCGGTGGCGCCGTTCGCGAGCCGCGGCCTGGAGAAGATGGGCGGCACCCTCATCTCCGCCGCACCCGGCCGCGAACCCCGCGCACTCGACGCCGTCGAAGTGTTGCCGCCCGGTTCGGTCATTCTCACCGGTGAGCGGCTGGCGGGCGTGCCCGGCGGCTTCTCCGCCGTGGCCCGCCTGGCGGAGCGTACGGGCGCGGCCGTCGGCTGGGTGCCGCGGCGGGCCGGCGAGCGCGGTGCGCTGGAAGCCGGTGCGGCCCCAAATCTGTTGCCCGGCGGCCGTTCGGTGACCGATGTGCCGTCACGCACCGAAGTTGCCGTCGCCTGGCACGTCGACGAACTGCCCGACGCCCCGGGCCGCGACACCACCGCGATCCTCGCCGCCGCAGCCGTCGGCGACCTCGAGGCCGTCCTGGTCGCCGGGGTCGAACTGGCCGACCTGCCCGACCCGGAACTCGCGCAGCAGTCGCTCGGTGCCGCGAAGTTCGTGGTGAGCATGGAGGTACGCCGCAGCGCCGTCACCGACCTCGCGCACGTCGTGTTCCCGGTGGCACCTGTCGTCGAGAAGGCCGGCAGCTTCGTGAACTGGGAAGGGCGACACCGTGCATTCGGCGCGGCGCTGCCGCCCGCCACGCGCGCGGACATGGGGGTGCTGGCCGCGCTCGCCGACGAACACTGCATCGATCTGGGTCTGCGCGACGTCGCGGCGGTGCGCAACGAGATGAACCGCCTGGGGTGCTGGACCGGACCCCGGCCCGCCGCACCGGAGTTCACCGCGCCCCCGAACCCGGTGCCCGGTGCGGGACAGGCGGTCCTCGCCGGCTGGCGGATGCTGTTGGATGCCGGGCGCCTGCAGGACGGCGAACCTCATCTGGCCGCCACGGCGCGTCCGGCGGTCGCCCGGTTGTCGCCTGACACGGCCGCGAGCGTCGGCGCGTCCGAAACCCTCACGGTCAGCACCGATCGCGGCAGTCTCACCCTGCCCCTCGAGATCACCGACATGCCGACCGGCGTGGTGTGGCTGCCGCTGAACTCGCCGGGGTCGACGGTCCACGCGACGCTCGGCGTCGCCCCCGGTGCGGTCGTCTCGATCAGCGGAGCGGCGACATGAACTATCCCGACCTGTCGTCTTTCGGCCTCGACCCGTGGTGGCTGGTCCTCGCCAAAGCCCTTGGCGTTTTTGTATTCCTGGTGCTGACGGTGCTCGTCGCCATCCTCCTCGAACGCCGGGTGTTGAGCTGGATGCAGATGCGCATCGGGCCGAACCGGGTGGGGCCGTTCGGGTTGCTGCAGAGCCTGGCCGACGGCATCAAGCTCGCGCTGAAGGAAGGGCTGGTCCCGGCCGGGGTGGACAAGCCGATCTACCTTCTGGCACCGATCATCTCGGTGATCCCGGCGATCATGGCGTTCGCCGTCATCCCGATGGGACCACTGGTCCACGTCTTCGGGCACGAGACGCCGCTGCAATTGACCGACCTGCCGGTCGCGGTGTTGTACGTCCTCGCGGTCACCTCGATCGGGGTGTACGGAATCGTGTTGGCGGGCTGGGCTTCCGGCTCGACCTATCCCCTGCTCGGCGGGCTGCGGTCCAGCGCGCAGGTCATCTCGTACGAAATCGCGATGGCACTGTCGTTCGCCGCGGTGTTCCTGTACGCGGGCACCATGTCGACGTCGCAGATCGTCGCGTCGCAACAGGGCCGCTGGTACGTCTTCCTGCTGCTGCCGTCGTTTCTGATCTATGTCATCTCGATGGTCGGCGAAACGAACCGGGCGCCTTTCGATCTGCCCGAAGCCGAGGGCGAGCTGGTCGGTGGTTTCCACACCGAGTACTCGTCGCTGAAGTTCGCGATGTTCATGCTCGCGGAGTACGTCAACATGACGACGGTCTCGGCGCTGGCCACCACCCTGTTCCTCGGTGGTTGGCAGGCGCCCTGGCCGCTGAGCCTCATTCCCGGAGCCAACACCGGCTGGTGGCCGCTGCTGTGGTTCATCGGCAAGGTGTGGGCGTTCCTGTTCATGTTCATGTGGCTCCGGGCCACGCTTCCGCGCCTGCGGTACGACCAGTTCATGGCGTTGGGCTGGAAGGTGCTCATCCCGATCTCGCTGGCGTGGATCATGATCGTCAGCATCGTGCGGACGCTGCGACTGCAGGGTCACGACAGCTGGCCCGTCGTTCTGGCCTTCGCCGGCGCCATCGCGGTGGTCGCCATCGGCGGTGCGCTGTGGAATACGGCGCGGCGCAAATCGGCTCGCATGCGTGCCCCGGCCGTCGAGCCACCGCCCGGCGCGTTCCCGGTGCCGCCCATCCCGGCCAAGGAGGTTCACCATGCCCGGTAGGCCCAAATTCATCGACGCCATCGCGGGCTTCGGCGTCACCTTCGGCACGATGTTCAAGAAACCGGTCACCGAGCAGTATCCCGAGGAGCCCGGTCCGGTCGCGCCCCGCTATCACGGCCGCCATCAGCTCAACCGCTACGACGACGGCCTCGAGAAGTGCATCGGGTGCGAACTGTGCGCGTGGGCCTGCCCCGCCGACGCGATCTTCGTCGAAGGCGCGGACAACACTGCGGAACAACGGTTTTCCCCCGGCGAGCGGTACGGCCGGGTGTACCAGATCAACTATCTGCGGTGCATCGGCTGCGGGCTCTGCATCGAGGCCTGCCCGACGCGGGCGCTGACCATGACCAACGACTACGAGATGGCCGACGACAACCGGTCCGATCTGATCTACGGCAAGGACAAGCTCCTGGCGCCGCTGAAACCCGACATGACCGCGCCGCCGCACGCCATGGCCGAGGGCAGCACCGACGAGGACTACTACCGCGGCAACATCACCGCGGACGGCCTGACGCGGCGCGAGGCGGCCAAGTGACCGGAGAGGCCGTGACGTTCTGGGTGCTCGGCACCGTGTCGGTGCTCGGTGCCATCGCCATGGTGGCCGCTCCCAAAGCGGTGTACTCGGCAATGTTCCTGGCCAGCACCATGATCAGCCTCGCGGTGCTCTACATCGCCCAGGACGCGGTGTTCCTCGGCGTCGTGCAGGTGGTGGTCTACACCGGTGCGGTCATGATGTTGTTCCTGTTCGTCCTCATGCTCATCGGTGTCGATTCGGCGGACTCGCTCATCGAAACCATTCGGGGACAACGCGTTGCCGCCGTCGTTGCCGGCATCGGGTTCGGCATCGCGGTGATCGCCGGCATCGGCAGCCTCGGTACCAACGTCGTCGGTCTCGAACACGCGAACCGGGCCGGCAACGTCCAGGGCCTGGCGGTACTGATCTTCACGCGCTACCTGTGGGCCTTCGAGACGACCAGCGCCCTGCTCATCACCGCGGCGCTGGGCGCCATGGTACTGACCCACCGCGAACGGTTCGAACACCGAAAGACCCAGCGCGAGCTGGCAATCGAACGGTTCGCCCCGGGCGGGCATCCGACGCCGCGACCGAACCCCGGTGTGTACGCGCGGCACAACGCCGTCGACATCCTGGCCCGGTTGCCCGACGGATCGGACGCCGACATGTCCGTCAGCGCCGTCCTGCCCCGGCGCAGTGTGTCCACCGACGATGGGAACGCCTCATGAATCCCACCACCTATCTGTATCTCTCGGCGCTGCTGTTCACCATCGGCGCGGCCGGTGTGCTGCTGCGCCGCAACGCCATCGTCATGTTCATGTGCGTCGAATTGATGCTCAATGCCGCCAATCTGGCGTTCGTCACGTTCTCCCGGATGCTCGGCGAACTCGACGGTCAGGTGGTGGCGTTCTTCACCATGGTGGTGGCTGCCTGTGAGGTGGTGGTGGGACTGGCGATCATCATGACCATCTTCCGTTCCCGACGGTCGGCGTCAGTGGACGCCGCGAGCCTGCTGAAGCAGTGACCGTGACGACATCCGTGTGGTTGCTGATCGCGCTGCCGCTGGCCGGTGCGGCGATACTGCTGCTCGGTGGGAAGGCCACCGACGCGTGGGGTCATCTGCTCGGCTGCGCCACGGTGGTCGGCGCCTTCCTCGTCGGCGCGACGCAGTTCGTGGCAATGTCCGGTCGCGACAATGACTTCCGGTTGGTGCACGAGACGTTGTTCTCCTGGGTACCCGTCGCGCAGCTCCAGGTCGATTTCGGCTTGCGTCTGGACCAGCTGTCGGTGTGCTTCGTCCTGCTCATCACCGGCGTCGGGGCGCTGATCCACATCTATTCGATCGGGTACATGGCGCACGATCCGGCGCGGCGCCGATTTTTCGCCTACCTCAACCTGTTCGTCGCCGCCATGCTGCTGCTGGTCCTGGCCGACAATTACCTGGGCCTGTACGTCGGATGGGAAGGCGTCGGCCTGGCGTCGTACCTGCTGATCGGGTTCTGGTCGCACAAGCCCTCTGCCGCGACGGCCGCGAAGAAGGCGTTCGTCGTCAACCGCGTCGGCGACATCGGGCTGGCGCTGGCCCTGGCGGCGATGTTCGCCCACACCGGAACCCTCTCGTACACGGGTGTTTTCGCACAGGCGCCACATCTCGCCGCGACCACCGTCACCCTCATCGGTCTGCTGTTGCTGCTGGCGGCGTGCGGCAAGTCCGCTCAGGTACCGCTGCAGTCCTGGCTCGGTGACGCGATGGAGGGCCCGACACCCGTGTCGGCGCTCATTCACGCGGCCACCATGGTCACGGCCGGCGTGTACCTGGTGGTGCGGTCGGCTCCGATCTTCAACCAATCCGCCGACGCCCGGTTGGCGGTCGCCGTCGTCGGGGCCGTCACGCTGTTGTTCGGCGCGGTGATCGGCTGTGCGAAGGACGACATCAAGAAGGCCCTCGCGGCGTCGACCATGAGCCAGATCGGCTACATGATGCTGGCCGCCGGTCTGGGTCCCGCCGGTTACGCCCTCGCGATCCTGCATCTGCTGGCGCACGGCTTCTTCAAGGCCGGCCTGTTCCTCGGCGCCGGTTCGGTGATGCACGCCATGGACGACGAGACCGACATGCGCCGCTACGGCGGACTGCGCGCCGCCATGCCCGTCACATTCGCCACGTTCGGCATGGGTTACCTCGCGATCATCGGTATCCCGCCGCTGTCCGGTTTCTTCTCGAAAGACCCCATCATCGAGACCGCGTTCGCGGCCGGTGGCGCCAAAGGGCTGCTGTTCGGTGGCGCCGCCCTGCTGGGTGCGGGCATCACCGCGTTCTACATGACTCGCGTCATGCTGATGACGTTCTTCGGGGAAAAGCGTTGGCGTGCCGAGGCGCATCCCCACGAATCGCCGTCGGTCATGGGCTGGCCGATGGTGGTGCTCGCCGCTGGGTCCATCGGTGCGGGTGCGCTGCTCACTGTCGGTGGGAAGTTGGAGCACTGGCTCGAACCCATCGTCGGCTACCACGAGCCCGAGCACGCCGTGCCCGCTTGGCTGCTCACCGTCGTCACGCTCGCGGTGGTCGGTGTGGGCGTCGCGATCGCGTACCGGATGTACGCGCGCCAACCCGTCCCGATCAGCGCGCCGGTGAACGTCTCCGGGCTGACGGTCGCCGCCCGCAATGATTTGTACGGCGACGCGTTCAACGAGCGGGCCCTGATGGTCCCGGGCCGGCGGTTCACCGAAGACCTCGTCGACTTCGACGACGTCGCGGTCGACGGCGTCACCCGCGAACTGGCTTCCCTGGTGCGAAGCGGGTCGCAGGATCTTCGACGCTGGCAGAACGGGTTCGCTCGGTCGTATGCGCTGTCCATGTTGGCCGGAGCGGCATTGATTGCGGCCGCCATTCTCACGGTGAGGGTGTGGTGACCGGAATGTGGTGGCTGACGGCATTGTGGGCCGTCCCGATGGCCGGCGGTGCGGCAGTGATCCTGTTGCCCGCCAGCGCCCGGGCTTTCGCCCGCTGGGCCGCCCTCGCGGTCTCGCTGGTGGTGCTCGTCATCGCGCTGGTACTGGCGCTGCGGTTCGACCCGGCCGGGGCGCGCTACCAGTTCGTCGAGAACCACCCGTGGATACCGTCGTTCGGCACCGGATACATTCTCGGGGTCGACGGTGTGGCCCTGGTACTGGTCGCGCTGACCGCTGTCCTGGTACCGCTCCTGATCATCGCGGGCTGGAATGACACGAATGATGCCGGCGCGCAGGCCAAATCGACGCACGCCTACTTCGCGTTGATCCTCGCCGTCGAATCGATGGTGCTGATCTCCCTGGTGTCACTGGACATCCTGCTGTTCTACGTCTTCTTCGAAGCCATGCTGATCCCGATGTACTTCCTCATCGGCGGTTTCGGCGCGGACCGGCCAGCCGCGTCCAAGGCGGCGGTGAAGTTCCTGTTGTACAACCTGTTCGGCGGCCTCATCATGCTGGCCGCGGTCATCGGGCTGTACGTGGCGACCGCCAACAGTCCTGCTTTCACCCACGGCTCCTTCGATTTCCGTGCCGTCGCGGACGCCGTGCGCTACGGCAACCTCAATATCAGCCCGGCATTGGCCAACGCACTGTTCGGCGGGTTCATGTTCGCGTTCGCGGTCAAGGCGCCCCTGTGGCCGCTGCACCGCTGGTTGCCCGACGCGGCAGTGCACGCCACGCCGGCCACCGCCGTCCTGATGATGGCCGTCGTCGACAAGGTGGGCACGTTCGGCATGCTCCGGTACTGCCTGCAACTCTTCCCCTCGTCCGCAGCGACGTTCCGGCCGTTGATCATTGCGCTGGCCGTCATCGGCATCGTCTACGGGGCCATCGTCGCCATCGGACAGACGGACGTCATGCGCCTGATCTCGTACACCTCGATCTCGCACTTCGGCTTCATCATTCTGGGCATCTTCGCGATGACCGAGCAGGCGCAGTCCGGCGCCGCGCTGTACATGGTGAACCACGGCATCTCGACCGCCGCGCTGTTCCTGATCGCCGGATTCCTGGTGTCCCGCCGGGGATCTCGCGCCATCGCCGACTACGGCGGTGTGCAGACCGTCGCGCCGATCTTGGCCGGTACGTTCCTGATCGCCGGACTCGCGACGCTGTCCCTGCCCGGCCTGGCACCGTTCATCAGTGAATTCCTGGTTCTGGTCGGCACATTCATCCACTACCCCGCCGTCACCGCCGTCGCGGCCACGGCCCTGGTGCTCTCCGCGCTCTACATCCTGTGGATGTACCAGCGGATGATGACGGGCCCCGTCGCCACCGGCAACGACAAGCTGCGCGACCTGGTACCACGTGAGCTGACTGTGGTCGTGCCGCTGGTTGCCCTGCTGCTGGTGCTCGGCGTCTACCCCAAGCCCGCGCTGGACATCATCAATCCGGCTGTCGGACATACCTCGTCGAGCACCGCCCAGGGGGTCGCCCGGTGACACCCATCCCCGCGCCGTCCGTCGAGTACGGCCTGCTCTCGCCGATGCTGATCGTGTTCGGCATCGCACTGGCAGGCGTGCTCGTGGAGGCCTTCGCACCGCGCTCGGCGCGATACCGCGCGCAGGTCGCGTTGAGCATCGGCGGCCAGGCGGTGGCCCTCGTGGCCGTGGTTTCCCAAGCGCTGCACCTGGGTTCAGCGATCGGCCGGCCGGCAGTTCTCGGGGCGATCGCCATCGACCGCCCAGCACTCTTCCTGCAGGGCACCCTGCTGGGGGTCAGCCTGTTGGCAACCTTGCTGATGGCGCAACGGGTTTCGGACGGCAGCGGGCTGGCCGCGTTCACCCCACAGGCCGCGACCGTGCCCGGTAGCGCCGCCGAACAGATCGCCCTCAAAACCGGAGTCACCCAGACCGAGGTGTTCCCGCTGGCGATGTTCGCACTCGGCGGCATGATGCTGTTCGGCGCGTCCGACGATCTGCTGACGATGTTCGTCGCACTCGAGGTACTGTCGCTGCCGCTGTACCTGATGTGCGGCCTGGCCCGGCGGAATCGGCTGCTGTCGCAGGAAGCGTCGCTCAAGTACTTTCTGCTGGGGGCGTTTTCGTCGGCTTTCTTCCTCTTCGGTGTTGCGATGCTCTACGGCTACTCGGGCAGCCTGAGCCTTTCGGGCGTCGCCGCCGGCCGCGGACCGGCATCCCTCGGGCTCATCGGTATCGCACTGCTGTGCGTTGGCCTGTTGTTCAAAGTCGGTGCGGTGCCATTCCATTCGTGGGTGCCCGATGTCTATCAAGGGGCGCCCACGCCGGTGACGGCCTTCATGGCGTCGGCCACCAAGATCGCCGCATTCGGTGCGCTGCTGCGGGTCTGCTACGTGGCACTGCCGGCGCTGGCCAACGACTGGCGGCCGGTGCTGTCGATCATCGCGGTGCTGTCCATGGCGGTGGGCACGGTGATCGCCATCGCACAGAACGACGTCAAGCGCATGCTGGCGTACTCTTCGGTGGCACATACGGGTTTCATCCTCACCGGCGTGATCGCGCTCAACGACAACGGACTGTCGGCGTCGTTGTTCTATCTGTTCGCCTACGGGTTCAGCACGCTCGGTGCCTTCGCGGTCGTGAGTGTGGTGCGCCGCGCCGACGGTGACGAGGAAGGCGACCTCCGCCGGTGGGCCGGACTCGGACGCCGGCATCCGTTCTTCGGTGTGGTGTTCGCGTTGTTCCTCCTGGCATTCGCCGGCATTCCGTTGACCAGTGGATTCGTCAGCAAGTTCGCCGTATTCAAAGCCGCGGCCGAAGGTGGCGCTTCATCCCTGGTTGTCATCGGTGTGATCGTCAGTGCCGTCGCCGCGTACTTCTACGTCCGCGTGATCGTCCTGATGTTCTTCACCGACCCGGTCGAGGACGGTCCAGAAGTGCAGTCGGGCAGCCTGAGCACCGCGATGATCGGGCTCACCGCCTTTGTGACGCTGGCGCTGGGTGCCGTCCCGCAACCGGTGCTGGACCTGGCCAACCACGCGGGCCAGTTCCTGCGGTGAGCAGCTGACCGACCGCCGGTCTGCTGCGCGACCGGCAACGGTCCGACACCCAGCCCCGGAAACACTGTTGAGTTGTCAAGGTGCAGATCAGGTTTCAGGCGGCCGGGTTGTCGAGTCGCATGGTGCGGCGGTTGTGGGCGGGGATGGGTTTTCGGCGTGGGTCGACGGTGGCCGGTGGGATGAGCCAGGGGTGTTTGTCCATTCCCATGACGACGTCCCAGCCGTCGTGGTGGATGTTGGCGTGACACGCCGGGCACAGCAGACACCCATTGCCCAGGCTGGTTTCGCCGCCGTGGGTCCAGTGCACGATGTGATGCGCATGGGTGCGCCCCGGCGGGGCGCCGCACTTGATGCAGCACTGATCCCGCAGATACAGCGCTTTGCGCAGATGCGGCGGGAACAGCCGCTTCTCCCGACCCATATCCAGCGGGACCTGTTCGCCGTCGACGATCATCGTGGTGACGGCGGTGTCACAGGAGAGCCGATCCAGGGTCATGGTGCTGATCGACCCGATGAACTCCAGCGTGGCCAAATCGGGGGTATCGGCAAGGACCGTCAGCAGCAGTTGGGTACGCGGCGCGCAGGCGACGTCCCCGCCGCGGGCCGCAACATCTAACACCGCTTCCAGGGCGTCGGCGCGTCGACGCCCCGCCGAGCGCACATCGGGGCTGCCGTCGGGTTCGGGCCGCGGCGCCGACCCTTGTTCCATCGCCGCGATGTATTTGGCGCCGACTTCGGCGTCCAGGTCTGCGCGGATCTGCACCCGCCCGTCGCTGGTGACGCGGTGGTCGGCGGTGTTGATCGACCGGTCCTCGGCGGCCGGCAGGCCACCTTCAGCGGCGGCGACCCGGTTCCCCAGCCGGCGGGCCCGGGCCCCGATGTCGGCGGGGGTGGCGCCGGAGAAGAACTGCCCCAACAGATCGGTCACCTGCTGGTATCGGGCGTCGTCGTCGACTGGGCCGGGTGCGCGGGCGCGAATGTGGTTGATGCCCTTCACGATCGCATCGACATGCTCACCGGAGATCGCCCCGTCGGCGGCATGCGCCGCCAGGGTCGGTAGCGCCGGCAGGGCGCCGCCGACCCGGACCAGCCGCTGCGCCACCGACGGCGCACACCCCAACACCATCAACAGCTCCCGCGGCGTCCGGCCCTGCGCGGCCGCGGCCCCGCAGCGGTCGAGCACTCCGGTCAGCATCGCCGCCAGATGATCGACCACATTGCGCAGCTTCACCACGCACGTCATCGCCTCCACCGCGTCGCCCGCAGACATCTCGTCGGGGACCTGCACACCGCGCAGGTGATTGAGAAGTGGGTTGAGATCCGGGGCGATTCCCATGTGATGTATCGGGACATCGGTGACAGTTCTGCATCAGCACATCGGTGACAGTTGGTGTATCAGGACATCGGTAACGTTTCCTCTGGTTTGGGGTGTGAGCCGCGGGGCTTTCCGTTGCCGACGTAGGTCACTCCTGGTGCGGCCCGGGTGTGCTCGATGAGGATCTCGCCGTCGAGGTCGGCGACGATGATTTTGTCGCCGTCGGTAGCGACCAAGACCTCTTGGAGGCCGTATCGGCCCCCGACTTTGTAGATGACCCCGGCGAGCATGAATGTGCCGGCGGTGGTCAGCGTGCGGATGCTGGTGCTGGCCGGTAGCGCTGGTACGGGCTGAAGCTGCTTGATTGTGGCCGCGATGAGCAACGGCGCGTCGGGCTGCGGGCGGGGCGGGGCGGCCTTGGCGGTCGCTTCCCACGCGGTCTGCGGGGTGACGCGGCCGGGGAGACCTTGGTGGGGTCGTTCGGTGTTGTAGATGTGGTCGAATTTGTCGACCTGGGCTTGTAGTTCGGCGAGGCTCTCGGCGAGGGGCTGTTGGTCGAGGTAGCGGAACAGGGTTTGGTGGAATCGTTCGTTTTTGCCCTGGGTGGTCGGCTTGTAGGGCTTGCCGGTGATCGCTTCGGTTCCCAGCGCCGCAACGTGTTTGACGAGTTTGCCGACCAATCCACGGCGCGAAAGGTTCAGCGCCGCCCCGTTGTCAGTGAGTAGTCGTTGGGGTACCCCGTGAGCGGCCACGGCCTTGTCGAAGACGGCGATCGCGGCTTCGGCGGTCTCGCTCCGGGCAACGTGCGAGGCCACGGCATAGCGGGAGTGATCATCAATGAGCTGGAAGATCACGCACGTACGTCCACCGACCAGGACGTACTCGGTGGCATCGAGTTGCCAGCAGGCGTTGGGGGCGGGATAGACGAACCGTCGCCACGCCGAGCGGGGTTTCTTCTTCGGCTCCTTACGGGCCACTCCAGCTTGGCGGAAGACGCGGGCCAGGGCTGCTGTGGAGGGGACCTGGTCCAGGCCCATCGCGCGCATCTTGTCGTGCACACTGATCGGCCCGCAGTCCAAACCGGAGGATTCCAGAGCCTTACGCACCGCGATGGCCTGCTCCTTGACCTCATCACCAAGTGTCGACGGACTCGACTTCGGTCGCCGGGTCCTCGGTTCAAGCACCGCAGCCTGACCATCTGTCACGGCCCGTTTACGTAACGCGTAGAACGACTTTCGAGAAATTCCATGCTCGACGCAGAACGTCGAGACCGCCCCACGAGGCGCGTCATCGGGCCACTGCGCGATCGCCAGACGGACACGAGGATCGATGGGTTCATTGACAGCCACCGCCCGAGCCTGGTGGCAGAAGTGTCACCACCAAGACCACCGGAACTGTCACCGATGTCCTGATGCAGAACTGTCACCGATGTCCTGAGACATAACACCGGGGCGATTCCCATGCCCAATTGTATCGAACATCTGTTCGACTCGCAAGGAATTTTCCGACCCCACACGACGGTCACGTCCGCCTCATCGGCCACACGCTCGTCGAACTCGCCCCCGGAGCGCGGTACCCACCCGAGTGGTACCCGGTTCCGCCACGAAACTGGCCCCTGACAAGCGGCCAATGAGTACCTAGCCTCGTAATCATGGCGACGGAGTTGGCAGTTGGGCATGCGCGCCAGGTGAGTCTGGCAGGCGTCACTCTGCCGCCGCGCCTCCAGCAGGCTGACTACCTCGACGTCTTCGATGTCACCGTCGCCGAATCCGACGCGCGTACGCCCGAAACGCTGGCGCGGCAGGCGCTCGAGCGGTCGGGGCCACCTATCCGCGAGGGAATCCGGTTCGCACACAAGGCGTTTCTGCGGTTTCGGCTCGGACCGGCGGACTCACTACAGCATGTCCTCGGGTGGCGCATCGCGGAATCGACACCCGATGCAGTTCGCCTGGAGGCCGAATCGCCGCTGATGGAAGGAACTCTGATCCTCCGGCGAGTCAATGCCTCCACAGGCCGACTCATCACCGCACTGCACTACAAACATCGGTGGGCTGCGGCGGCAGTCTGGCGAGCCATCGGTCCCATCCACCGCACGGCCGCCCCGTATCTGATGAACAAGGTGGCCACCCGATGATCGGTGACCGCTGGGGCGTCACCGACGCTGAGACCCTGGCACGCTACGGCTGCGACGTCTATGTCGCGACGCCTTCGCTCGAAGCGTGGCGCGGAGTGACGGTAAACACCACCCCAGATCGGCTGTGGCCGTGGGTTGTTCAAGTACGCCTGGCACCGTACTCCTATGACTGGATCGACAACCTGGGCCGGCAATCGCCCCACGAGTTGCAGAACCTCAGCGATCCTCGGCCCGGTGATCCGTTCACTGCCAGTGCCGGCCGGCCATTGGGAAAGGTGCTCGCGGTGGACCACCAGATGCAGTTGACGGCGCAGATCATCGGCGCCCACATGTCGTATCAGCTCACCCCGATCGACGACCACAGAACTCGGTTGGTGCTGAAAGTTGCTGCGCCACAGTCGTGGCGGCTCGCAGCTCCCCTGCTCAGCGTGAGCGATCTCGTGATGGCGCGGCGGCAGCTACTGAATCTCAAGCATCTCGCCGAGATGTAGCGCGGACGTCCGGCTCCGACTTTCGCCGCGAAGGCGGCACGCCGCACTGGTTGTGAAACAAGGCGTTTGCGCCCATCATGCTGGTGTGACCGAGTGTGAGAATGCCACGGCCGACGGAGTGCATCCACTTTTGGCGGAGCGGTTCAGCCCACTGTCGTTCAGCCGGGAGGCGACCTTGAGTGACGCTCAGGTCGACGTTCTACTCGAGGCCGCCCGGCTGACACCGTCGGCGGGTAACTCCCAGCCCTGGATGTTCATCGTGGGTCGTCGGGACGACCCGGTCCACTCACGGATCGCGAGTCACCTGGAACCCAGCTCAGCGCGCTGGGCCGTCGATGCCGCGCTGCTGGTCGTGAATCTGGCTCACATCCTCGTCGAAGACACCGACTGGGAGTTCTCCGAATTCGCGCGATACGACCTCGGCCAAGCGGTCGCCCACATGACAATTCAGGGACTTGTCATGGGACTCGGTGCGCATCAGTTCCGCGCGTTCGATCGTGACGCCGTCGCCCGCGAGTTCGACGTCCCGGCCGCATGGGAGGTGACGTCGATGACGGCTTTGGGACCGATTGGGCGCCCGTCGAGCGAAAAGACGGATTCCGCCCCGAGCCGCGCGCGATTGTCACGACGCGAAATCACTTGGGCCAGAGCGTAACGAACTGAGTCCAATGCTGCTGGCCGCAGCTCAGCGGTCACCCGTGGAGGTAGCGTTGGGCGGCTTCATCGCGTTCGAAGCGCTCCATGTCGTGTCGCACGTGATCGACCGGGGCCTCGGTGGCCGGCCGGCCTTCGACATCACGGCCCTCACGATCCTCACGTTTGCCGGAGTCGCCGCGTTGGTCGTCGATCGACGTAACTAGCGCTGCACTCGCTGTCTCGCAATCGATTTGACGTCGACTCCACCGAGGGAGTCGCCACCTATTTCAGCGTTGTGCGCATGGGCGAAGTGGTGCAGCCCGAACACCGCATCCATGCCTGCCCGCAAGCCCATCTGATCTTCACACTGATTCACCGCGCGTTTCGCCAATGCCAAACCGAACGGCGGCATGGCCGCGATCTGCCGGGCGATGTCGAGAGTGGCCTGTTCGAGTTCGTGCTTGGGCACCACCCGGTTGACCATCCCAACCTCGTATGCTCGCTCGGCGCTGAACCGGCCCCCGGTGAAGAGGACTTCCTTCGCAAACCGAGGGCCGAGGATCCACGGATGAGCAAAGTACTCGACGCCGGGGATTCCCATGCCCACCACGGGATCTGAAAAGAAGGCGTCGCTCGACGCGACGATCACGTCACATACCCAGGCCAGCATGAGCCCGCCGGCGATGCATGCTCCTTGCACCATCGCAATGGTCGGCTTCGGGATCTCACGCCAGCGGCGGCACATCCCGAGGTACACCTCCATTTCGCGTGCGTACCGCTGGTCACCACCTTCCTTATCGACATGATCCCACCAGAGCACCGCCCTGTTGTCGTAAGAGATGTGGTGATCGCGGTCGGGCGTACCGATGTCATGACCGGCACTGAAATGATTTCCGCTCCCGGCCAATACGATGACCCGCACGCCCTCGTCAACGACGGCCCGTTCGAATGCCGCATCCAGCGCATAGGTCATGCGGGAGTTCTGGGCATTGCGATACTCGGGCCTGTTCATGGTGACCACCGCGACGCCCGCCCTCACTTCATACGTCACAACATCATCGGCAGCGTTCGTCATCTCGACTCCTTCGTCACGGCCCCGGTCACTCCCAATGTGCCCGGCCCCGTTGTGGCGTACCGACGGCCGCATCCGCTGAGCGGGAATGCGGCAGCTCACACCGCTGACCTCTCGGCTGAGGAAGGCGTAGATCCACTCCGAACGAAGCGGCCCATTCCCGAAATCCCGGTAGGAGGGAATCGCGATGGCGGGCCCCGAAGCGCGGCTGCCAATCTTCGTCGGTGGGACGTGTCCCGGGTCACATCGACCCGCAGGTCCCGGTAGAGAAACGGAGTACGTCATGCCGCAGCGATCGTTCGCCGGTCCGTTGCAAGCGGTCGGAGGGCTGTTCGCCATGACGGCCGACGCAGCGAAATTTGCGTTCCGGCGGCCCGTGCAATGGCGCGAATTCCTTGATCAGTCTTGGTTTGTCGCGCGGGTGTCGCTGGCACCCACACTTCTTGTCGCGATCCCGTTCACCGTATTGGTGTCGTTCACTCTGAACATCTTGCTCCGCGAACTGGGTGCCGCCGATCTCTCGGGAGCGGGCGCCGCGTTCGGCGCTGTCACACAGGTCGGTCCCATGGTGACGGTGCTGATCGTGGCCGGCGCCGGCGCGACCGCTATGTGCGCCGATCTCGGATCGCGCACCATCCGGGAAGAGATCGACGCCATGGAGGTGCTCGGCATCAATCCCGTGCAGCGGCTGGTGACCCCGCGCATGCTGGCCTCGGGACTCGTCGCACTGCTCCTCAACAGCCTTGTGGTCATCATCGGCATCCTCGGCGGATACCTGTTCTCGGTATTCGTGCAGGACGTCAATCCCGGCGCGTTCGCCGCCGGCATCACTCTGCTCACCGGTGTTCCCGAGGTCGTCATCTCTTGCGTCAAGGCGACGCTGTTCGGCCTCATCGCCGGTGTGGTGGCCTGCTACCGCGGACTCACCATCTCCGGTGGCGGCGCCAAAGCGGTCGGCAACGCCGTCAACGAGACCGTCGTGTACGCGTTCATGTCGCTGTTCGTCGTCAATGTGGTGGTCACCGCCATCGGCATCCAGATGACCACGCGATGACCCGCAGCACAGCGCCGCTTCGGTCCACGTACCCGCGGCTGACACGCGCCGTCCACACACCCGCGAAGATCACCGCCGACATCGGCGATCACATCTTGTTCTACGGTCGGGCGATTGCCGCGGTGCCCTATGCCGCCGCGCACTACCGACGCGAAGTGATCCGGCTCATTGCTGAAATCAGCATGGGCGCAGGCACGTTGGCGATGATCGGCGGCACCGTGGTCATCGTCGGATTTCTCACCCTCGCCACGGGCGGCGTCCTGGCGATCCAGGGGTACAGCTCGCTGGGCAACATCGGCATCGAAGCGCTTACCGGATTCCTGGCCGCATTCATCAACGTCCGAATCTCCGCACCGATTGTCGCCGGCATCGGCCTGGCGGCCACCTTCGGCGCAGGCGTCACCGCCCAGTTGGGCGCGATGCGGATCAACGAAGAGATCGATGCACTCGAGTCCATGGGCATCCGATCTGTCGAGTACCTTGTCAGCACCCGTATCGCGGCGGGAATGCTTGCGATCACGCCGCTGTACGCCATCGCGGTGATCCTCTCCTTCGTCGCAAGCCAATTCACCACCGTGGTGCTACTCGGACAGTCCGGCGGCCTGTACAACCACTATTTCGACACGTTCCTCAACCCCATCGACCTGCTCTGGTCATTCCTGGAAGCAGTACTGATGGCCTTGGCAATCCTGCTGTTGCACACCTACTACGGCTTCTTCGCCAGCGGAGGCCCGGCCGGGGTAGGCGTGGCAGTCGGCAATGCCGTCCGCACCTCGCTGATCGTCGTCGTATCCATCACGCTGCTCATCTCGCTGGCCATCTACGGGTCCAACGGCAACTTCAATCTCTCTGGCTAAGCAGGCATCGAATGTCACGTGACTCAGTACGTTTGCTCACCGGCTCTGCTGCGCTGGGCCTGGCCGCCGCGCTCGTCGTCGGAGCCGTTGTGTTGTTCCGAGGTGGCGCGACATCCACGGCATCCGTGACGGTGCTGTCCCCACGGGTGGGCCTGATCATGAACCCCGACGCCAAGGTGAAACTGCATGGCGCGCAGGTGGGCAAGGTAGCCGCCATCGACGATCTGCCAGACGGAAGCGCTGCCATCCGTCTGGCGATGAATCCTGACTACCTGCAACTGATTCCGGCGAACACCCGGGTGCAGATCGTGTCGAGCACGGTGTTCGGCGCAAAGTATGTCGACCTCCTCCCACCGGCGGAGCCATCTGCTCAGCCGCTGCACGCGGGGCAGGTTCTCGACGCCGGCCACGTCACCGTCGAAATCAACACGGTCTTCGAGCATCTGGTGGACGTGCTGTCCCAGGTCCAGCCCGAGAAACTCAACGAAACGCTCGGCGCCATGGCGCAGGCGCTGGGCGGTCGCGGCGACAAGCTGGGGCTGACAATGGTCGATTTCGACGCCATGCTCACCAAGATCGATCCCAGTCTTCCCAACATGAGCCAGGAAATCGCCACGGCTCCAAAGGTTCTCACCGCATACGCGGACGCCGGCCCCGATCTGATGAGCGCCGCACGCAGTGCGTCCCAGCTCAGCGACACCATCGTCGAGCGCCAGCAGGACCTCGACACGGTACTGCTGAGCGCCATCGGATTGGCAGACATCGGCAATGACGTTGTCGGCACCAACAGCAACGCGATCGTCGACACAATGCACGTGTTGGTGCCCACCACCAATCTGACCAATCAATACAACCAAGCGCTCACCTGCGCCCTCAAGGGCATGGAGCCACTTGCCATGGGACCGCCGCAACCGCTGCCCGGAATCATGCTGCTGGACTCGTTCCTGCTGGGCACAGAACGCTACCGCTACCCCGGCAATCTGCCGAAGGTCGCCGCGTCAGGCGGCCCCCAGTGCATGGGCCTGCCCAACGTGGGATTCGGGCAGCGGCCGCCGTTCGTGGTCACCGACATCAACGCCAACCCGGCACAGTACGGAAATCAAGGGATCCTGTTGAACTCCGACGCACTCAAGCAAGCCCTGTTCGGCCCGCTCGACGGGCCGCCGCGTAACACCGCCCAGACAGGGCAACCAGGATGACGCGTCACAACCGGACCGCCGTGAAATTCGGTGCCTTCGGCGTCACGATGCTGCTGGTGACCGCAGCCCTTTTCGCGATCCTCGGTCAGTACCGAACCGGCTCGACAAACACCTACTCGGCCATTTTCACCGACGCATCCAGCCTCAAAGTCGGTGATTCCGTACGCGTCGCAGGTATCCGGGTCGGAACGGTCAATAACATCGCACTACGCCCTGACAACACGGTGGTTGTAGGTTTCGACGCCGACCGCGACGTCGTCCTGACGACCGGAACCAAAGTCGTTGTGCGATACCTCGATCTGGTCGGCAACCGATACCTCGAGCTGGCAGACGGCCCGGGGTCGACAAAAATCCAACAGGCCGGCACGCAGATTCCGGCCGAGCGCACGGAACCCGCGTTGGACCTCGACCTGCTACTGGGCGGCCTCAAGCCCGTCATCCAAGGGCTCAATGCCCAGAACGTCAACGCGCTGACCAACTCCCTGATTCACATTCTGCAGGGTCAGGGCGGAACAGTGGAATCGCTGATGACTCAAACGACTTCGTTCACGACAGCCCTGGCCGACAACGGACAGACCGTTCAGCAGTTGATCGACAACCTGAACACCGTCGTAGCGACAGTCGCCAAGGACGGCGACAAGTTCTCCGGCGCCGTCACGCGCCTGCAACAGCTGATCACCGGCCTGTCCCAGCAACGTGATCCGATCGGGGAGGCAATCACAGCCCTGGACAACGGAACTGGTTCCCTGTCGGAACTGATGACGCAGGCCCGCCCACCTCTCGCAGGAACGGTGAACCAGCTCAATCGGATCGCCACACTGCTGGACAACGACAAAGACAAGGCCCGAATGGATCTCGCGCTGCAGAAGGCGCCCGCCAACTACCGGAAGCTGGTCCGCCTCGGTGCGTACGGCAGCTTCATCAACCAGTATCTGTGCGGCATGAACGTCCGCGTGACAGACCTGCAGGGCCGTACCGCGTACTTCCCCTGGATCATGCAGAACACCGGCCGCTGCGGGGAACCCTGATGCTGAAATACCGCGGATCGCAACTGATGCGCACCGGACTCATCGGTTTGGTGCTGATAGTCCTCATCATCGCCGTCGGCCTTCAACCACAGAAACTCTGGTCGTGGGCCACGTCGATCAGGTACCACGCGGTGTTCGCCGACGCCGGCGGACTCTCCCCGGGAAACGACGTCAAGGTCTCTGGCGTGACCAAGGGCACCATCAGCTCAGTCACCCTCAGCCACGGCAAAGCCTTGGTGACGTTCACCCTCGACGGCACCGTCGCTCTGGGCACACAGACCACCGCCCACATCAGAACCGGCACCGTCCTTGGCGCCCGGATGATGACCCTCGAGCCCGCAGGGAACGGAAACTTGCGCCCCGCCGACACCATTCCCCTCGCCCGCACCGGGTCTCCGTACTCACTGACCGACGCCGTCAGCGACTTCACCAACAACACCGCCGGCACCGACACCGCCGCACTCACCCATTCGCTCGACACGCTCTCGGACACCATCGACCGCATGGCCCCACAGCTGGGACCGACATTCGATGGGCTCACCCGCCTCTCCCGAACACTGAACAGCCGCAATGAGTCCCTGACGTCGCTACTCAAGAACGCGGCCGACGTAACCGGGATTCTGGCGCAACGCAGCAACCAGGTGAACACGCTGCTGCTCGATGCCAACGCCCTGACCGCAGTACTCGACCAACGGCGCCACGCGATCGTCGATCTCCTGGCGAACACGTCGGCGCTTTCTCGGCAACTCTCCGGGCTCGTACACGACAACGAAAAGGTCCTCGCCCCGACCCTGCAGAAGGTCAACTCCGTCACCTCGATTCTGGAGAAGAACCGTGACAACATCGCCAAGGCCCTCGCCGGCCTGGCCAAATATCAAGTCACACAGGGTGAGTCGGTGAACAACGGCTGGTATTACAACGCCTTCGTCGGCAATCTCATCCCCTCACAGACCATCCAACCGTTCCTCGACTACGCCTTCGGATTCCGTCGCGGCACCAATGCCGGCCAGCCCGCTGACAACGCCGGCCCGCGCGCCGAATTCCCCTGGCCCCACAACGGTATTCCGGGAGGCCACTGATGATCACCCGCCATCACAAACCCTTGACCCGCATCGCGGCGGCCCTGCTGGTGGTCCTCGCACTCGCCGGAGGCGTGCTGTTGGTGCGGCAGACCGTCTTCCGCCCGACCGCCATCACTGCGTACTTCACTTCCGCCACAGCGATTTATCCCGGCGACGAAGTCCGCGTCGCCGGCGTCAAAGTGGGAACGATCACCAGCATCGAACCTGCCGGCAGCCAAGCACGGCTGACCCTTGCGATCGATCACGGAGTACCGATCCGAGCAGACGCCAAAGCGATCATCATGGCGCAGAACTTGGTGGCCGCACGATACGTGCAGTTGGCGCCCGCGTACGACGATGCCGGCCCGACAATGTCCGATGGTGCGCAGATCGGCATCGACCGGACAGCGGTGCCTGTGGAATGGGATCAAGTCAAAGACCAGCTCATGCGGTTGGCCACGGACCTAGGGCCGGTCAGCGGCTCCTCTGCGACGTCGCTGAGTCGTTTCATCGACAGCGCCGCGACCGCGATGGACAGCAACGGCGACAAGCTGCACCAAGCGATCAGCCAGCTCTCGGGAATCGGGCGAATCTTGGCGCATGGCAGCGGCAACGTCGTCGACATCATCAAGAATCTGCAGATTTTCGTCTCCGCCCTGCGTGAGAGCAACACCCAAATCGTCGAGTTTCAACAGCATCTCGCGAGCGTCACCAGCGTCGTCAACGGCGCACGAACCGATCTCGATGCCGCCCTGACCAACCTGGCCTCGGCCGTTGGCGAGGTGCGGCGCTTCGTCGCGGGAACGCGCGATCAGACAGTCGAACAGCTGCAGCGGTTGACGAACGTCACGCAGAACCTCGTCGACAACAAACTCAAATTGGAGAATGTGCTGCATGTGGCACCCAACGCCATCGCCAACGGCTACAACATCTACAACCCTGATAGCGGTACGGCGGTCGGCGCGTTCGCGATGTCCAACTTCGCCGACCCGGTATCCGTCGTGTGCTCCGCGATCGCAGCGGTGAAGAATGCCACGGCAGCGGAATCGTCGAAGTTGTGCGCGCAGTATCTCGGCCCGGCGCTGTCTCTGATCAACTTCAATTACCTGCCGTTGCCGACGAATGTCTATCTCCGAAAGGCACCGAGCCCGGAGAATCTGGTCTACACCGATCCCAAACTCGCCCCCGGCGGAAGCGGTTCCCGCACCGAGTCCCCAACCGAGCCCCCGGCGGTGTCGGCCTACACCGGTACCAACGACGTCACCCCTCCCGCCGGGTGGGGCGCGCCGCCGGGCCCCCCAGGGGCTTACGCGCCCAACGGATTACCGGCTGACCCCGCGCCCGCGTTGTTCCCCGGCGCGCCGATCCCACAACCACCCGCCGCGTCCGCACCACAGGCGATCACTGTTCGGGATCTGCTCCTTCCCGCAGAAGCCGCACCGGCTTCCACGGCCACGACACCGGGAGGGACACCATGATCATGCATCGGGCCTTGACCCGCCTCACGGCGCTATCGGCCTGTTCCCTGCTATCGGTCACCGGTTGCGCGTTCCACGGGCTGAACTCGCTGCCGCTGCCGGGCACGGTGGGACGTGGGTCCGACGCCACGATCTATCACGTCGAGCTCGCCAATGTCGGTACCTTGGAAGCTAATTCACCAGTCATGGTCGGCGACGTGATTGTCGGCAGCGTGTCCAAGATGACGGTGCGCAACATGCGTGCCGACGTCGAGGTGTCGGTCAAACCGGGCACCGTGGTCCCGGCGAATGCGGTTGCCACAGTTGGGCAAACCAGTCTGCTCGGGTCCATGCACCTGGCCCTGGACCCACCGCCGGGCCGGCCGTCCGCCGGCCGACTGTCCCCCGGGTCCACCCTGGAGTTGGACCGGACTTCGACATACCCGTCGACGGAGCAGACGTTGTCGTCGCTATCGGTTCTCGTCAACGGAGGCGGGCTGGGCCGGATCGGTGAACTGGTCACCGAGTTCAACGCCGCGCTGAACGGCCGGCAAGACCAGATCCGCGACCTGCTCACCCGCCTCAACAATGTGGTCGGCATCTTCGCCGATCAGCGAGACGACATCAATGCCTCGATTACGGCGCTCACCCGCCTGGCCGACACCCTGTCCGGCCAGAGCGACGTGATCGAACAAGCCCTGCAACGAATCCCGCCCGCACTCGATGTCCTGATCAGAGAACAGCCCCGCATCACAACAGCCCTGGAGAAGTTCGGCGTGTTCAGCACCACTGCCACCACGCTGATCAGAGCCACCCAAGACGACTTGGTCACCAACCTGCGCAACCTCGACCCGACCCTGCGTGCCCTGGCTGACGTCGGACCGAATCTCGGTACCGTCCTGGCGTTCGCGCCGACGTATCCCTACCCGCAGAACTTCATCGACCGCGGTATTCGTGGCGACTACCTGAACGAATTCATCACCTTCGATTTCACGATTCCCCGGCTCAAGCGAGGACTGCTTCTGGGCACCCGCTGGGGACAGGAAGGAGCCCCCTTGGTACCCGCGCCGGGCGACCCCTGGTACGCCAACTACACAAAGGACCCGCTGGGCACATTGCTGACCGCTCCGCCGAAAGCTGTTGCCACCCTGCCGACTCCGGCACCCGCCGCCCCGACCAATCCGAACGGCGGCAGCAACTGATGCTCACCCGCTTGGTACGCATTCAGCTCGGCCTCTTCGCGGCCGCCTCGATCATCGGTATGGCGGTGATGCTGGTCGTCTACCTGCAGGCACCCACCCTGTTGGGACTCGGGCGCATGACGGTCAGTCTGCAGCTGCCGGCCACCGGAGGGCTGTACCGGTTCTCCAACGTCACCTACCGCGGTGTGCAGATCGGCAAGGTCACCGATGTCCGGCCCACCCGTGACGGTGCCGTCGCCACCCTGTCGCTCGACGATGCGTCGAAGATCCCCGCGGACCTGCACGCAGCAGTCCTGAGTGTGTCCGCCGTCGGTGAGCAATATGTCGACCTGCAACCCCGTGATGAAGCAGGCCCCTACCTGCACGACGGGTCGGTCATTCCAGCGGCGAACACGTCCATCCCCCAAGCCGTCGGACCGATGCTCGATCAAGCCAGCGCGCTCATCAACAGCATCCCGAAGGACAAGATCGGTCCACTGCTCGACGAGACATTCAAGGCGTTCAACGGCTCTGGTTACGACGCCGGGTCCCTGTTGGATTCCTCGTCGAAGTTGATCGCCGACGCCAACAGCGTCAGCGAACAGTCTCGAGCACTCATCGATGACGGCAGGCCCTTGCTCGACGGCCAAGCCCAATCCGTCGATGCCATCCGGACCTGGGCCCACAGCGTCGCGGGACTCAGCCGGCAACTGGTCCAGAACGACCCCCAGGTCAGGATGCTCCTCAAAGAGGGCCCGGGCGCAGCGGACGAGGGCTCCCGCCTGTTCAACCAAGTAATGCCCACTCTGCCGATGCTCTTGGCCAACCTGACAAGCCTCGGCCAGGTGGCCGTGACCTATCACCCGTCGCTCGAACAGTTGTTGGTGCTCCTGCCACCTGTGGTGTCGTCCACCCAGTCCTACGGTGCACCCAAGAACAATCCGACGGGCATGGCATTGGGCGATTTCACCCTGAACATCAGCGATCCGCCGGCCTGCACCGTCGGTTTCCTCCCGCCGTCGTCCTGGCGCTCACCGGAAGACACCAGTGACGTCGACACCCCCGACGGGCTGTACTGCAAGCTGCCGCAGGACTCGCCCATCGGTGTCCGTGGCGCACGAAACTATCCATGTATGGGAAATCCGGGAAAGCGTGCTCCCACCGTCGAAATCTGCGACAGCGACAAGCCTTACGAGCCCCTGGCTATGCGCCAGCACGCTCTCGGTCCGTATCCGATCGACCCGAACCTGCTCGCTCAGGGGATTCCGCCGGATTCTCGGGTCGATCACGACAGCACGATCTACGGACCACTCGACGGAACGCCGAGGCCGGCGACGGGTCAACCGCCGGCCGGCGAGGGCGCACCGGACACTCCGCCGCCGCCCTCGGATGGTGCCGCACCAACGCCGGTGGCTCCGAGCGCTTTCATCCCCGAGACTCCGACGGGGCCGTCGGTCGCCGTCGCAACGTATGACCCCGCCACCGGCCGCTACGCCACCCCGGATGGAAAGGTCTACCGCCAGAAGGATCTGGCTCCGCAGAGCGGAGAACGGACCTGGCGGGACCTGTTCACGGCCTGACATGAACGACGTTGGGGCCGGCACGATCAGGACGTGCCGGCCCCATACAGTAAGTACCTGGGTCAGGCGGCCTTGACCAGCTTGAAGGGCATCGTGATGAAGAGAACCCTGCTACTTCCGCACGAGCCGCTGACTCCGGTGGTGGAGTCCTCGCCCATCAGTGTCGACGATGTCAGATCCGCGCCGGCCCCATCAGAGGTAGCCGGGTAGAACCTGAAAACCTGTAGTCCCGGCCCCGAAGTGCCATCTGCGCATGGCTGCCAGTTGTCGACCGTTTTCTTGACGTACCAGACGCCGCTTTTCATGTAGATCGGCGCATTCCATCCCCAGTCGGTGGCGACGGTGCCTGCGCATTCGGTCGGATAACTGCACTCGGTCTTGATCGTCCATTTGCTGCGAATACTCGCCTCGTCGTGATAGATGTCGTTGGTCTTGGCCCACTCACCATTGGACGTTGCGACATAGGTGCCATTGAGACCCCAGTCGTTCGAGGCATCGGCGATGCCACAATCCCACCCCGTCAACAGCCCGACGATCACCGCCGTCGCAGCGATCGATGTCGTTGATATCTGCAAGACCTGCTCCTTTTGCACCGAACCCGTTTAACGCCCGCTGGTAGACCCCAGACGGCGCGAGTCCGACCACTTCGGTTCATCGAAAGATGCTGCCGCACAATCGGTACAGCTACTACTGTCCAACTTTCCGCATGCGGCGACAGGCAAAATCCCGCCAGGCGGTCATCGCCCCCTGGTCAGTCGAGGGGTGTGCCAGGGTTGGGAAGTGCCGTCCGAACCGAACCGCCTGCACCCGCTCGCCGCCATCAGGCGGCGCGCCACCGTTCGAGGCGCAACAACACGTTCAATCGCGCTGGCGAGGTGGACTCGGACAGCAGCCGCGGTACTGGTGATCGGGTTCGGCACAGCAACAGCGCAGCTCGCGCGCGCAGACAGCGACTCGACGTCGCACCGCGTGACGTACACCGTCACCGCCGATCTGGCTACCAACGCGGGCATCTACTACCGCGATGTCCAACCGCCCACCTGGGCCGAATACAGCCACAACCCTTATGAATTCAGCCCGAGAGACGACGTACACCTCGAACCCGGAAAACCCTGGGTTCACGAAGCCACCCTGGACGACCCCGACCAGTGGGCGATGGTCACGGTCACCACAGCCGGTCAGCCATCACAGCCCGGCCAGACGCTGCGCTGCACACTCACCGTCGATGGGCAGGTCGTCAACCGATCGAACGGCGCCAGCGGTGCGCTGTGCTCACTACGAAATTGGTAACTCATCGAGCACCGGTCGGCCGTCAACCGCTGGGCGGGAATCCTTCACCATCCGGACCTCGACCGGATTAGCGTCGAAAACATCATGGCCAGAACGGGAATGGCACCAACGGGCATCAGTACCCACAACCAGCACGGAACCGGAGGTGGATCATGCGGTCACTCAGCCGCGCTGATACCGCGACACAGGCGAACGACCCAGCCACCGCCGCGGAAGACGGCCGGGCACAGCCTGTCGACCCGCGGCTGATCAACCAGGCGGAGGCCGAAGCACTCGCCGCCGAAGAACTTGCCGCAGCAGCGCGCGCACGAGCCGATGGACTTCGCGCGCGGGTAGCCGACTCTGCATCGGATCCCGCTGATGCCGAAGCCGGTACACCGCAGGAGCCGTCGACGGGGCGATGGCGGCGGTTGTGCCGCCCAAAGTTGAAGACGGTATTGGCCACAGTCGCCGTCCTGGCTAGCGTCGCAGCACTTGTGGCAACCGGCTACATGCTCCACTACCACCGTCAGTTCGACAGCGAGGTGCAGCGGAAGGCGGAATTCACTTCCGCCGCCTCGCAGGCGGTCGTCACGCTGATGTCGATCGACGGCACCAAGGCCGAGGACAACGTCCAGCAGATCCTCGCCAATTCCACCGGACCGTTTCGTGATGATTTCCAGGCCGATGCCAAGGATTTCGTCCAGGTCGCCCGCGAGTCCAAAGCGGCGACAAAGGCCACGGTGCGCAGCGCGGCCGTGGAATCGATGACGCCAGATTCTGCTGTGGTCCTCGTGACCGCCGCGACAACGGTGAGCAACACGGCGGGGACCAACCAACAACCACGCAACTGGCGCCTCAGTGTCACCATGATCAGAGACGGAGCGCAGCTCAAGATGTCGAAAGTCGAGTTCGTGCCATGACCACAGGAGCGGCAGCACTCACCGCCGACGACACCACTCCCGAGGACGTCGAAAGTGATCAGCCCGACGAAGCATCCTCGGTCGCTGACGAGCAACACGTCGACGTATCGCGGGACCAAACCGCGTCAAACCCGCGCCGTTCGAAGCCACTGACCCGGCGGCTTACAGACCGGTGGCGGCCCATCGCCGTCACGAGCCTCGTGCTGGCGTGCGCCGGCACCGCAGGAGCGATGTACTTCACCACCTATCGCAGTGACCGCGCCAGCGCCGAGGCCGAAACCCAGGTTGCCAAAGCCGCATCCGAAGGTGCCGTGGCGTTACTGTCCTATGCGCCGGCAAGTTTGGATCACGACCTGGCCGACGCGCGCTCGCACCTCACCGGCGGGTTCCTGACGTACTACAGCCAGTTCGCCGACCAGTTCGTTGCGCCTGCCGCCAAACAGAAAGATATTCATGCCGTCGCATCGGTCGTCCGTGCCGCCACGATCGACGCCCACGCAGACAGCGCGCACGTCCTGATCTTCCTGAACCAAACCACCACCAGTCGTGAAAACCCCGAGCCGACACAGTCGGCCAGCAGCGTGAACGTCGGGCTCACGAAGATTGGTGGCGTATGGCGGATTTCGTCATTTGATCCGATCTAGTCGTCATCGGTATGCGGGATAGCCGTTCAGAATGTGTACAGAACCGGGCGCACTGATCGAGAGTGCGCCCGGTTCAGTATCCAAACGTCGCTAGCGACGTAGCAACTCGCCCAGCGCGCGGCTTGCCTGCCGACGGGCGGCATGCGCGATATCGAACATGGGCATCGTCATGAAACCATGTATGCCGCCCGCGAAGAACAACTGCTGAACGGTAGCGCCGGCATCCCGCAGTGCATCGGCATACGACAGGCCCTCATCTTTGAGCGGATCGCAACCGGCGACCACCACGACGGCCGGAGGCAATCCTTCGAGACGACCGCACAGCGGGGATGCGTACGGGTGGCTGCGATCACTTTGCTCGGGAACGTATTGATCCCAATACCATTGCAGCGCTTCACGTGGGTTGTAGTAGCCCGCTCCGAACCGACGGTAGGAGTCGGTGTCGAACTCCGCGGCGATCACCGGGTACAGCAGCATCTGCGCGGCGATGGACAGCTCGCCGCGATCACGCGCCATCAGTGCGACCACGGCAGCGAGATTTCCGCCCGCGCTGTCGCCTCCTATCGCCACTCGTTGGACATCGGCGCCGAGGTCACCCGCGTGTTCGGACACCCAGCGGGTCACCGCATACACGTCCTCGGCAGCCGTAGGCCACCGGTGCTCTGGAGCCAATCGGTATGCGACCGAAACGATCACCGCCGGAATGAGATTCGCCAGATTCCTGCACAGTCCGTCGTGGCTGTCCAGATCGCAGAAGACGAAGCCGCCACCGTGCGCGTACACCAGAACCGGCAGCGGTCCGGACGCTTCCGGCCGGTAGATCCGGACATCCACATGACCACCGTCGACCGACACCCGGTCATCCCAGACGACGGCGACCGATTCGGGCTGCGGGTTCGGCACGAACCGCGCGCGAATCGCGGCCCTGGCCTCGGCGCCGGTCATCGTGGATACCTTGGGAAATCCCCCATCGAGAGCCTCGATCAGGTCCGCCACTTGTGGATCGAGGCTCATGCGGGCCGCATCGCAGACGCGCGCAGCTCCGCGTTGTGCGCGGTAAGACCGCCCCGCAGAGGACGCACGAGCGTGGGCGTGGCATGCTCGCGGACGCTTTCGGCGTTGCGCCATACCGCCGTGGCGGTCATCCGCACGGGCGTCACCAACCGCCGGTCGAACGTCATCTTTGACATGGGGCCACACACGGATACCGCGGCCACGGCTTCGCCCACGGGTCCGATCGGTGCTGCGACGCAGCCGAACCCGCGAAGAGACTCTTCCCTCTCAGTGGCCACACCGTGGGCGCGGACCCTGTCCAGTTCGGCAGCGAGCTGGGCACTCGTGGCGACCGAGTACCGGGTTCGTCGTTTCGCAAGGTCGACGTCAGCAGTGTCCTGATAGGCCAGGATCGCCTTGCCGACAGCGGTGCACTGAGCCGGTTGACGCCCGCCTACGCGAGTCGGGATTGCGGCCATCACCTCATCGCCGATCTTCTCCAGGTATACGACGTCAGAGCCGTCCAATATGGCGAGATGCACCACCAACCCGGTGGCCCGGTGCAGATCACGCAGGAGCGGAATGGCAGCCCGGTGGATTCGGTCCTGTTGCAGCGCAAGGTTTCCCAACTCCACGAGGCGCACGCCGAGCTCGTAATCGAACCCGTCACGGCTCAACCAGCGCAGGTTCACCAGGCGCTCGAGCATGCGATGCGCGGACGAGCGGGGCAGGCCGGTGCGACGAACGATCTGCGCCAAGGTGAGACTTCCCGACCCATCGAACGCGTCCAACACCAGGGAAACCCGATCAATCACGTTGCTAGGCGTCTCGGCAGCCACATCGACAGTCAGCGTCATCGAAACCCTCCAGGCCCGTCACTCGAATAGTCAAAATAGGAATAGTGAGTTTTTTACCATATGCTGTGGTCGCTGTCACATACCGATCTGTGGCCGCCGGCGACCTCGCCGCCGCGGCTGGTTCCGCTCACCGGTCGGCCACGTATCGCCGGGTTCCCTGAACTCGGTAGAGCTGAATCGGAAGAACACATCAACGACCTCGGGAGCCCAATGCGCAAGCAACTGCTGCTGGCCATCGCCGCCGGCGCGCTCACCCTTGGCCCGCCGCCCGTGGCGACCGCTGACACCCCTGCCTCGTGCGAGGACGCCTACTGCACGCCCGGCATCTCCCCTGGGGTGGTGTTGGGAGCCCCCTGTGGCGACACGTCGCATTTCGTTTTCGGCACCACGCCATGGGGCCGACTCGTGTTCTGCGGCTCTCCGCGGCGATATGAACCGCGCTATTTTCGCTCGCCACCGATGCGGGGTATCAAGGTCGAGGGCTCACCCTGCCCTCAATTCGTTAACGACGTCGCCCAGGCACCGGACGGGTTGTTCTTGAGCTGCGTTGCTGTCGACGGGGCCACCCGCTGGGTGCAGGGCGATCTTTGACCCGCGCAGGGCGACGCAACCTCCCGGCACCGGAGCCGGTCTACCCCCGTTCGTGCGTCGGTGGCGACACGCCGTCCAGACCGGCTCCGAGCAGTGTGCGAACAAATAGGTCACCATCGAGGAGCCTGCTCGTCCGTGCGGTGATCTGCCACTTGCCCGCAATTCTGTTGAGTACGAAATGATTTGCGGTGGCACGCCAGACTCGGTAATGGTCGTCGCCGCTGGAGTCTGAACCGCTCTGGCGCAGCAGTACCAGCGATTCGCAGACGGCCACTGCGGCGTCGCCGTCCAAGGCGATCACAGCAGGTCCCAGGAAGTGACAACACCCCTGAGCGACGAGGTCCTGGTGTGATGGGGAGCTGACCATGTCATGTACCCCCTGACGGCCCGTCATCTGCCAGCCCTCTACGTCGTAGGTTCCGCCGACAGCCCACAGCCGCGCGGCTCGGTCGGCGTCGCCCGAATCGACTGAAGGACCGTACGTGGCAATGATTTTCGCGATGGCTTGCTGATCCTCGAGTCGCCTTAGACGTGACAAGACCTCGGCCTCGGTCATACTTCCTTCTCCAATTCATGCAAACGGACCAACTGATCGCAATAGTGCGACGCACTGTTTGCCCGGACCACGCAGCTGATGGCCGTGGCCCCGGCGTCGCGCAGGACTTCCAATTGGGCGCGCGTGCCGGCCGGATCACCCGCTGGGTCAACCACAGTGGACAGCACCACCTCAAAACCCGGCTGCCGTTCGACGATGGCCAACATGTCAGATACGTCATGCGGATCAAGTCCGAAAGGCATCCATCCGTCCGCATGACGTACTGCCCGTCGCAGTGACGCCGCACCGCGTCCGCCGACCCACAGTGGGACCTGCCGCTGTTCAGCGTGCGGCAGCACAGTCATGCCCTGAAAGTCATAAAACCGTCCATGGTATTGCGGTATCGCACTGGACAGCGATGCTCGAAGAGCGCAAATCGCGTCATCCGCGCGTGCGGCCCGCTGCGCCCACGACGCATCCAACAGCGCGAATTCCTCTTCCAGGGAGCCGATTCCGACTCCGAGTATCAGTCGCCCCGCGCTCACCCGATCGAGGGTGCCGTAGCGTTTCACGATCTCCAACGGATGGTGGTATCCGAGGACCAGCACCGCCGTCGCCATCCTGATTCGGCTGGTATGCGCGGCAAGATAACCGAAGGTGGCCAGCGGATCCCAATACACCGCACCACGGTTGGCGACATCCGCAGACGGAACGGCAACGTGTTCCGAGCACGTCAGATACTCGAAACCCAATTCGTCAGCAGCGGAAGCAATCTGAACCAGATCCTCGATGCCGGCGGTGGATTCCCAGTCGCTGGCGATTCCGGGCTGCTGCACCACGACCGGCGTGGACAAACCCAACCGCACGTCAATGTGCCCCGGCAATCAGGGCTCTGATCGCCTCATGCGATTCCAGCACCACCCGCGATCTGTCCGGGGCACTGTTGGCTTCTGCGCGGCCCACGTTACCGCCCGCCACCCAGACCGGCCCATCGGCAAGGTGTGCGAGACCTTCTGCGGCGACGTCAGCGGGCTCGTTGACCAGGATGCCGGGCGCATCGAAATTGAGGCCGATTCGCTCCATCGCCGGCGTCCGCGTGACACCGAGCACCAATTCCAATACATCCACATTGTGTTCGCGCAGTTCCAGCCAGAGGCTCTCGGCGAACATCCGGGAAAAAGCCTTGGCGCCAGCATAAATCGTGTGCCTCCACGCGCCCATGTAGCCGGCAAGCGATCCGACGAGCATGATGCCTCCGCGGCCACGAGCCGCCATCGGACGGCCGTAGTACTGGACCAATTCGAGCATGCGCGTGACATTGAGGTCGGTAACCTTTTGAAACTCGCGGAGGTCGGTCTCCAAGAACAGCTCGTTGCACGTGCTCGCGCCTGCGTTATAGATCAACAATCCCACTTCGAGGTCGGCGGTGCCCTCGCAAATCCGGGCAACCGATTGTGGATCGAGGAGGTCAGCGGACTCCACGCGAACCTCGACGCCGATTTCGCGGCAGCGTGCCGCGGTGTCCTCGAGCGGCCCCCGTTTGCGCGCGATCAGCACCAGGTTCAAACCCGCCCGCGCGAGCTGCACGGCGAATCCGGCTCCCACGCCCTCTGATCCACCGGCAATAACTGCCCACGGTCCGTACTTGGCAACATCGATCATCGCGAATCCTTTTGTCGGAGTTATCTTTGCGTGGCGCCCGCGTCAACGGGCAACGTGATCGCGGTGACGTAGCGAGCCTCGTCGGAGGCCAGGAACAGTGCCGCATTTGCGACGTCGATCGCTTCAACCCACGGGATGGACAGGAGGTTCATCCGTCGCGCGGCTTCGGCGAACTCGTCCCGCGTGGGAGGTCGGTCCAGGTCCGGACGGAAAGCAGTCCGGACGACGTCGTTCTGGATGAGCGGGGTATCGACGTTGGTGGGCAGAATGCAATTCACGCGGACGGCGTGCGGCGCCAGGTCGTGCGCGAAGCTGCGCATCAGTCCGATCACCCCGTGCTTGGCGGCGGTGTAGTGGCCTACCCCGACAAGGCCGCGCACGCCGGCGATTGAGCTCGTCAGCACCATGGCGCCGCCACCGCGTGCAATCAGGTGTTCGGCGCTGGCCCTGCAGGTGTGCCACACTCCGGTCAGATTGACGTCGAGCATGGTGCGCCAGGCGTTTTCACCGAGATCGACGGTCATCGCACGGGACGTGATTCCGGCCGTCGCGCAGACGATGTCGAGTCCACCGAACACATCGGCGCCCCGGTCGGTCGCGGCCTGCATCCCCTTGAGGTCGCGGACGTCGACGATCTCGGTGTGGATCCGGCCGCCGGCCTGTGCGACCAGCCTGGCCGTCTCCTCGAGGTCGGCCGGAGTGCTGAAGGGAACCGAGACGGTCTCGACAGGCCCGCACAGGTCGAGCCCGATGATGTCGGCGCCCTCCTGGGCGAACCGCACCGCTTGGGCGCGGCCGATTCCGCGCGCAGCACCCGTGATGACTGCGACTTTGCCTGCGAGCCGCAGCGCACTCATGCGCTTCTCCCCGTCACACTGCGTGCCCACCGGTCTCGGCGTCGTTTGAACCAGGCTTCGATCTCCTGCTCACACCTGCAACGGTAGGTACCGCCTCCAAGCCGAATCTTCGGCGATTCCCGGTGATCGGAAACCAATGCAGGGATCCCGCTCATCGGAGAGACCGGTTGGGTGCGTGCCTTTGTCGTCCCAGACTTTCAGCACATGAACGATGTCGAAGCCGGCACCGAAATCGTCAGCGCAGGCCGAGGTGTATTGCTAGCGGTGACCGATGTCGTTGAAGAGAGTCCCGACGCTCGGTCATTGGTGTTCACGGTCCCTGAACAGCTGCGCGACCGCTTCACCTACCGTCCAGGGCAGTTTCTGACGCTGCGCATCCCGAGCGATCAGACCGGCTCGGTGGCCCGGTGCTACTCGTTGGCGAGTTCCCCGCACACCGATTCCGAACTGAAGGTCACGATCAAGCGGACTGTGGGCGGATACGGGTCGAACTGGTTGTGCGACAACGTTTCTGCTGGCGAAACCATCGAAGTGCTACCGCCGGCCGGAGTCTTCACACCGTCCTCGCTCGACACCGACTTTCTGTTGTGGGCCGCCGGAAGCGGTATCACCCCTGTCATGTCGATCCTCAAATCAGCGATGGCATCCGGTTCCGGACGAGTGGTGCTGTGCTACGCCAACCGTGACGAGCGTTCGGTGATCTTCGCGGCTGAGCTCCGCGAACTGGCTGCGCGTTACGCCGGTCGCTTGACGGTATTGCACTGGTTGGAATCGGTGCAGGGGTTGCCGACTCGCGCGCAGCTGACCGGATTTGCGCGCACCGTCTTTTCCGGGTCCGCGACCTTCGAATCGTTCATCTGCGGTCCTGCCGCGTTCATGTCGGTCGTCAAGGAGGCCCTGAGCGAAGCCGGGCTGCCACGTGAGCGCATCCATCTCGAGGTGTTCCAGTCCCTCTCGAGCGACCCGTTTGCCAATGAGATGAGTTGCGCAGCAGATCATTCCGATGGCGGAGACGCTGCAACGGTACGGATCGACCTTGACGGCGCGAGCCACCGATTGCGATGGCCGCGTCGCGCAACACTGGTCGACACGATGATCGCGGCAGACCTCGACGTGCCCTACTCGTGCCGGGAAGGCCAGTGCGGATCGTGCGCGGCGACCGTGCTCGGTGGCCAAGTCAACATGGCAGCCTCCGAAGTACTGCAAGCAGAGGACCTCGCCGACGGTCTGATCTTGGCCTGCCAGGCAACACCAGTATCAGACGAACTGCACATCAAGTTTTAAAAGAACCGCTGCTCCACAACATTTTCCGCTCACCGGGAACGGTTCTCACCAACGGAAAGTCCACCGACGGACCATCAGTGGCAGCCATTGAAACGATAGGACGACAAGATGACCGACCGGGTAATCGACCGGGTGCGCGAGATCGCCGACCAACTGCGCGCCCAGGGCCCCGAGGCAGAACGGGCCGGGCAGCTCACCGACGAGACGGTCAAATTGATGAAGTTGGCGGGCAACATTCGACTGCTGCAACCGAAGGCCCACGGCGGACTGCAAGTCCACCCGCGTGAATTCGCCGAGACCGTGATGGCCACCGCCGCGCTGGATCCGTCCGCGGGCTGGATCAACGGCGTCGTCGGCGTCCATCCGTATCAGCTCGCTTACGCAGACCCACGAGTCGCGTCCGAAATCTGGGCCGACGATGTCGACACCTGGGTCGCCTCCCCTTACGCGCCGCAGGGCGTGGCCCGGCCCGTCGATGGTGGCTACATCTTCAACGGCCGCTGGCAGTTCAGCTCGGGCACCGACCATTGCGAGTGGATCTTCCTGGGCGCGATGGTGGGTGACGCCGAGGGCAAGCCACTGATGCCGCCGCAGATGCTGCACATGATCCTGCCCCGCAGCGACTACGAGATCGTCCAGGACTCCTGGAACGTGGTGGGCCTGCGCGGTACAGGCTCCAAGGACGTCATCGTCAAGGACGCCTTCGTCCCCACTTACCGCACCATGGACGCGATGAAGGTCATGGACGGCACCGCCCAACGCGAGGCCGGGATGACCGAGACGCTGTACCTGATGCCGTGGTCGACCATGTTCCCGCTGGGCATCTCGTCGGCCGTCATCGGCATCGCCGAGGGCGCCCTGGCCGCCGCACTCGATTACCAACGCGAGCGCGTCAACTCCAGTGGCGTGGCCATCAAGGACGACCCGTACGTCATGTACGCCATCGGTGAGGCCGCCGCCGACATCAACGCCGCCCGGCAAGAGCTGCTGGCCAATGTCGACCGGATCTTCGACATGGTCGCCGCCGGCACGGAAGTGTCGTTCGAGGACCGCGCGGCCGGCAGGCGCACCCAGGTGCGAGCCGTATGGCGCGCCGTCTCGGCGGTCGATGAAGTATTCGCGCGATGCGGGGGCAACGCCGCGCGGATGGACAAGCCGCTGCAACGGTATTGGCGGGATGTGCACGTCGGCCAGGCGCACGCCATCCACGTACCCGGCACGGTCTACCACGCCTCGGCCCTGAGTTCCCTCGGCGTGGACCCGCAGGGCCCGCTGCGAGGCATGATCTGACAGGAGAACACCCGTGGGATTGATCAAGAGCCTCGGCTACGTCACAGTCGCCGCCTCAGACATCGATCGCTGGCGGCACTTCGCCTTCAACGTCCTCGGCTTCGCGACCGGTAGCGGACCCGACGAGTCCGCGCTGTATCTGCGGATGGACGAGCGTGCCGCGCGCATCGTCGTCGTGCCCGGCGAATCCGACAAGATCATGACCATCGGTTGGGAGGTGCGCGACCACGCCGACCTCCAGCAGGTCAAGGGTGCGCTCGAGGCCGCCGGAGTGCCGTTCAAGCAGCTAGGGTTCGCGGAAGCCGATGCCCGATGCGTCGAAGAGGTCATCGCTTTCGAGGATCCCGCCGGTACCGCACTCGAGGTGTTTCACGGCCCCGTCCTCGACCACTCCCCCGTCATCACGCCGCACGGAGCGAAGTTCGTCACTGGCAACCAGGGCCTGGGACACGTCGTGCTCCCCGCGCTCGACGTCGACAGCTTGTTCGAGTTCTACACCGAAGTCCTGGGATTCAAGTCCCGCGGCGCATTCCGTGTCCCGGTGCCACCGGAATTCGGACCCGTCCGGGTGCGGTTCATGGGCGTGAACCAGCGTCATCACAGCCTGGCGATCTGCCCCGCGCAGAACCTGCGCGATCCCGGCCTCATTCACCTCATGGTCGAGGTCGAAACCCTCGACGCCGTTGGCCAGGCCCTCGACCGGGTCAATGCCGAAGGCTTCCAGCTCTCGTCCACCTTGGGCCGACACACCAACGACAAGATGGTGTCCTTCTACGTGCGCGCTCCCGGCGGCTGGGATATCGAGTTCGGCACCGAGGGCATGAGAGTCGACGAAACCTATTACACGGCAGAGGAAATCACTGCGGACAGCTACTGGGGTCACCAGTGGGTCACCGATCTACCGAAGGCGATGCAACCATGAAGCCAACTGAAAGCATCCGCCCGATCCCGGCCGGCGAGATCACCGACTGGGCCGACGAGGCCGATGTCGTGATCGCCGGGTATGGCGTAGCCGGCGCGGCAGCCGCGGTCGAGGCGGCCCGCGCCGGGGCTGACGTACTGGTGCTGGAACGCACCGGGTCCTGGGGCGGTGCCGCCTCGATGGCGGGCGGTTTCATCTACCTGGGCGGCGGCACCGACATCCAAAAGGCCTGTGGCTTCGAAGATTCGGTCGACAACATGGCTGCGTTTCTGAATGCGGCCATGGGTCCAGGCGCAGACGCCACGCGCATCGCCGATTACTGCACGGGCAGCGTCGCGCACTTCGATTGGCTCGTGGGCTGCGGGGTGCCGTTCAAGGCCGAGTTCTTCGGCGAGCCCGGCTGGGAGCCGATGGGCGATCAGGGGCTCATGTACAGCGGCGGCGAGAACTCCTATCCGTTCAACACCATCGCCACACCGGCGCCGCGCGGGCATGTGCCGCAGATGCAGAACAAGAAGCAGGGCGAATCCAGCGCGGGCTTCATGCTGATGAAAGGCCTCGTCGACACCGCGACCGGGGCCGGTGCCCGTTCGCTGTACGACGTCCGGGTGCAGTCGCTGATCACCGAGTCCGACGGCCGCGTGGTCGGCATCCGGACCCGGCGTTACGGCACGACGATGGACATCCGGGCGCGCCGTGGAGTGGTCCTGGCCACCGGCAGTTTCGCCTACAACGACGCCATGGTCGCCCAGTACGCGCCCCGCATCGCCGGACGGCCGGCTGCCTCGATCGAGCAGCACGACGGACAGGCCATCCGGATGGCGCAGGCTGTCGGCGCCGACCTGGCCCACATGGACGCCACCGAGGTCGCCCTGTTCATCGACCCCCAGCAGTTGGTGCGGGGAATTCTGGTGAACGAACGGGGTCAGCGTTATGTCGCCGAGGACACCTATCCCGGCCGGGCCGGCCAGCTGACGCTGTACCACCAGAACAACACCGCTTATCTGATCATCGACGGCGACGCCCAAGAGGAGGCGATGGCTTCGGTGACGCCACAGCTGATGATGCGGCCGCCCACATGGGTCGCCGACACCGTCGCCGATCTGGAGGCCGAGATCGGGCTACCGCCGAACTCCTTGCAGGCCACCGTCGATGCCTATAACGAGGGGGCGGCCCGCGGCGAAGATCCGCTCTTGCACAAGAAGGCGCAGTGGCTCAAGCCGATCAAGTCCCCGGTGGGCGCCATCGACCTTCGCGACAGCACCGGCGGATTCACGCTCGGCGGCCTGCACACCACGCTCGACGCCGAGGTACTCCATGTCAGCGGCGAACCCATTCCGGGCCTGTTCGCGGCCGGACGCTGCACCGCGGGCCTCGCCGCATGGGGCTATGCCAGCGGGGTGTCTCTCGGCGACGGCAGCTTCTACGGTCGCCGCGCCGGCCGCGCCGCAGCCCGCGGGTAGCAGCTTCCGAACTACATCTGCACGAGGTCGAACGGATAGGTCAATGTGCCCGCGGGCGCTCCGTCGCAGCCGGTGGCGAACGATGATGACAGTGTGCCGGACATGGTGGTCGCATCCCACGAATAGGTATCCCGGGTCGGTATCACCGGGCCGTAATAGACATCGCCGCAACGCAATCCATCCGGCACATCAATGGTGAGCGTCAGCCGTCCGTCGTGAAGATGCGCGTCGCCCTGGTAGGGAAAGGCCCTCGCCACCGGTTGTGGAATCGCCTGAACGTGAACGCAGTCGCCCTGACAACTCGACAGCGCCCATAGCCAGGTGTGAAAGTCATGCCGGCCGGAGATTCTGACTTCGAAGTTCCCGTGGCGGATATCCGCGTGCGCCAGCGGCATCGCCGTCCATGCGGCGGCGACCAACGCCATGGCCGAGATGGTTGATTTCATACCTGCCCTTGCCGACGCGCCTGCCGGATCAGACGCCACCGGCAGCACCGGCCAGACGTGGCTGTGATCCCTTTACCAGCAAGAAGTTACGGGGCACCGGTCCCGGGATGGGACGAATATCCGCTGAGCGGGCATCCTTCGAACTCAAACCACAGTGTGTGACAGCGCGCACACTGTATGGTAAAAATAGTCATAGTCCTTTTTTGACTATCGACCTCTGGGAGCGCCTCATGACAACGACCGTCGTGAACCGCGGCGAAACGCCGATCGCCGCCATTGACCGGATGTCCCTGGTGCTGGATGCCTTCGACGGCAAGACACCGCTGACGATGGTGCAGATCGTGCACCGCACCGGTCTTCCGCGTTCATCTGTGCACCGCATGCTCGAGCGACTTGTGCACCTGCGCTGGCTCCGGCGGGAAGGTTTCGACTACGAACTCGGGACCCGCTTGGTCGAGCTGGGGTCGTTGGCCCTGCATCAGGGCCGCATTCACCAGGCCGCGCTGCCCCTCCTGCGCAGTCTGCAGCGGGCCACGGGCTTGGTAGTACATCTGGCTGTCCTCGACGGCTCCGATGTCATCTGTCTTGAGAGAATCGGCGATCACCTGACTGATCTCGTCCACACCTCGGTCGGCAATCGCGTACCGGCGCACTGTACTGCGCTGGGAAAGGCCATCCTTGCCGAAAGCGACTGCACGGAAGTCGATTTCAGCAGGCGCCAAACTCGTTTCTCCATTACCGGCGCCCAGCAATTGGCGGTCGAACTGGCGAAGACTCGCGAACGTGGCGTGGCGTTCGACCGCGAGGAATCACTACTGGGGATCGGCTGCGTGGCGGCAGCCATCGGACTGCCCGGTCAGCCGCTCGCGGCGGTATCCGTGTGCGGGCCGATCGACCGGATCACGCTGGATCAGCGGCTGGCCGCGCCGGTGCGGATCACCGCGTCCCGCATCTGGCGCAACATGGAATTCGGCCCGCACCAAGGTGGTTCGCGGTCGCTGCAGGCAGTTCACCGCCGGTCGTCGGTGAGCCGCTGGGCGACTCCGTAGCGTTGGTCGGGGTCGAGGACGCAATGGGTGCGCCCGAACACGGTCACCATGCACTTGTTGTTGTGGGTGCAACGGCTGCGTGAATCCGGCTCCGTGATCATGGTGTTCACCCGGTCGGGTTCACGAAGCAGCGCCCGCCCCATGGCGAAGAAATCGAACCCTTCCCGCATGCCGGTCTCGATGTGTTCACGGTCGGTAATGCCGCCCAACAGAACGAGTTTGGTGTTCTTCATCAGCGGGACGAATTGCCGAGCGGCGTCGAGCATGTACAAGTCCCGGTAGGCGTACCTGCCCATCGCTTGCTTGCCGAACAGCCGGATGGCGGGGCGCAGCGCGGTGGGCATCACTTTCGAAAACTCTCTGGCCGGCACATCGCCACGGAACAGATACATCGGTTTGTAGACCGAGGAACCTTGGGTCAGCTCGATGGCATCAAGCGTGGCGTCGGCATCGAGGAGTTGTGCCGTGCGCAGTGCTTCGTCGATCCAGATGCTGCCGGGTAAACCGTCATCCATGTCCAGCTTGGCGATCACCGCGATCTGGCCGCCGACAACTGTCCGGACGTGTTGAGCGATCTCACGAACCAGTCGAGACCGGTTGTCGATCGACCCACCGTACCCATCTGTACGGCGGTTGATGAGCGGACTCAGGAACGAGCTGGGCAGGTACAGGTGGCCGAAATGAAGCTCGACCGCGTCGAAGCCGGCATCCACCGCGATGCGGGCGGCTGCCCCGAACTGCCGGATGACGGTCTGGATTTCCGCGACGCTGATCGCGCGGCAGTACGCGAAAGACGTCGGGTTGATGAACCTGCTCGGTGCCATGGCGGTCACACCGGTGAGCTTTTTCGGCGCCACAACTCCGGCATGGCCAAGTTGCGCCGAGATCGCTGCGCCTGCTTCGTGAACTGCGTCTGTCAGCCGACGCAGGCCGGGCAGGTTTGCCGCACTCATGACGATCTGCCCCGGGGCACTAGCAGCTTGCGGCGAAACGCAGCAGTAGGCGACGGTGGTCATGCCCACCCCGCCGGCGGCGAAGGCGCGGTGAAAGGCGATCAGTTCGTCCGTGACCGCGCCGTCGGGCGAGCGCCCCTCCGAGGTCGCCGCTTTGATGATTCGATTCCGCAGCACCACCGGTCCGAGCTGCGCAGGTTCAAAGGGGTTGTCGCCCATGGGATCACCATTGCCGCCCATCACCGGGGAGCAAAGATCCGTTCCCGGTAACCGGGAAGAGGCGGACCGCGCAACGCCCTCTGCGCCTAGCCTCTACCCATGGACGAAGTGTTCGTCATCGACCGGGTGGTCACCGCGCCCGGGTGCGCCCAGAAGTTCATCGACGCCTATCTGGCCGGCTACGCCCCCGGCGCCATCGAACGGGGCATGACGATGTGGGACATCCTGGTCAGTCCACCGATCTGGTTCGACGACCGAACCAACGTCGTCACCATCACCTGGTCCCTGCCCAGCCCGCAGGCGTGGTGGCAGATGACATGGCAGGGTCGCGGCGATCCAGCACTGGCACAGTGGTGGGACAGCGTGGCCGGCCTCATTGTCGAACGCAACCGCAGCGTGGCCGCGTCTCCTGAAAATGTGGCGCCCGCAGGTGATGTCGTGGCACTGCAACCACAGGCGCCCGCGGCGGGCGGTACCGTCGGCGTGACGCGCCTGATCGACGCCGACGAATCCGGTCGGGTACGAATCCTGGAGAACTTGCGCGCGGCAGCCCGCGACAGCGGCGCACTCGCGTACGTGGTTGAACCGACGCTACCGGGCTCACGCAATGGTGGCGACATCCTGGTCCATCTGCGTTTCGCAGACCAGACTTCTTGGCAACAAAGCTCTTTCGACAGCGCTCTGGCCGATCCGGCGATCACCCACGTCAACGGCGCGACTTATCGTGGCACCCCGACACGCACCGGCAGCGGCGCCGTGTACCGAGCGCTACTGCTGCGCGTCGATCCAGACGTCGACGAAAACACCGTTGCCGACTTCGAACGCGAATTGGCTTCGATGCCCCGATATGTGTCGACCATCGCGGCGTGGCAGCTCAGTCGCGTCGACACCGCCATCGGTACCAGCCCGTGGACGCACGTGTTCGAGCAGGAATTCACCGACGTCGACGGGCTGATGGGGCCGTACCTGATGCACCCTATTCATTGGGCGGTCGTCGACCGCTGGTTCGACCCGGAAACCACCGACGTGATCATCCGAGATCGCTTGTGCCACAGCTTCTGTGAGCTGACCACGCCGGTGCTGCGCTGACGGGGCCGCTAAACCCCGGCGGGCAGGATGTTCGGATTGGCCGATGCCGGCGGTTGCAGCGGCGGCAGAACGGACCTGCCATCCAGCGAGTGCACCGGCAATTGTTGGGACCATGGGTAGTGCAAGCTGAACGCCACCAGGCCCGTCCGCTCCGCGGCGGGCGCGTGGCACATGGCCAGCACCGTCTCTGCCAGATATTCGACCGGCTCGGTGGGAAACGATTCGGGAATGAGCGCAGCGGCGCCCGGGGTACGCACCGCAGTGGACGGACCCACACAGTTGACGGCGATGTTCGTGTCGACCAACTCGGCTGCCACCCCTTGGGTGAACCGGTGCAGAGCCGCCTTGCACGATGCGTAGATGACATCGCCGGCGGTCTTGTTGTAGTCCCGATACGGCCGCGCCGGGGCCACCCCGGTAACCGAGCCGATGTTGACGATCCAGCCCGCACCCTGGCTTCTCATACACGGTACAACGGCTTTCGTCAGGGCGAACGGGATGCGCAGGTAGTGGTCGATTGTCCGGTCGAAGGTTGCCATCGGCATGTCCTCGATCACGGCATAGTCGGCGAAACCGGCGTTGTTGACCAAGATGTCGATGCGCCCCGTCTGTTCCAGGACCGCCTCGACAAGGCCGTCACGAGCGTCGGGGTCTTCGAGATCCGCCGGCACGCCGAAGGCCGAACCGCCGGCGTGTTCGATGAGCCGTACGGTTTCCTGGATGCTGCCCGGGATCAGCTCACTCACGCCGGCGCGCACCGACGCTGACGGACCATGGCCGCGCGCGGTGACCGCGACTGTGGCGCCTTCGGCCGCCAGCCGCTGCGCGATTGCCCGTCCGATCCCCCGGCTACTACCCGTCACGAGTGCGGTCTTACCGGCCAAGAGCCTTGTCATTGCAGGATGAAGTCTTCCTCGATGGGTGCCCGGTGCTGACGCCACAGGTCGACCAGTCGATACGGTGTGGCCACCACGACGCGCCCTGAATCGGACCGGTAGTAGGTGTGGGCGTTGGGCGTATGGCACCACACGGTGCCGCGCATCGTCTCGTCGATGCCCTCGACGTACTCGTCGTACGCGGTGCGCGTGACCTCCATGGTCTGCACGCCCCGCAGCGCCATCAGCTGCAGACACTCGATGATGTAGTGCGCCATCACCTCCATCGAGAAGTTGGCGCCCGCGCCGTGGCCGGGGCTGTAATTCGGTGCTGACGTGATGAACAGGTTGGGGAAGCCCGGGACCGTGCCACCTCGGTAGGCACGCGGGCTGTCGCCCCATTCATCGGACAGCGCCCGGCCGTCGCGACCGCGGATGTCGATCGTCGACAGGAAGTCCAGGTGGTAGCCGGTGGCGTAGATGATGACGTCGAGGTCGATTTGTCGGCCGTCGTGCGTGACAATCCCATCAGCGTTCACCGCGGCCGGCTCACTGGCTTCGACGTCGACGTGATCACGGGTCAACGCGGCGTAGTAGCCGCCGGGGTCGCGGATGATCCGCTTGCCGTACGGGGCGAAATCGGGCGTGACTTTGCGGGCCAATTCTGTTCCGGCGCCGAACATCTGGTTGATGTAGTCCGTGCACATCTGCAACAGCACGTCGTTGGCGGGCGAGATCGACAAATGGTTCTTGGACCACTCCGGGTCCTGCAGGATGACCGGGTAGTTGTTGTCCGCGGTGGCCCAGTACGACTTGACCCGGTTCCACATGGCGTAGAACGGCAGCACCCGCCCCAGGGAGCGGCGATGTTCGGGGACGTCGTCGGACAACCGCTTGCGGGGAGCGACCCAATGAGGCTGCCGCTGGAACACGGTGAGGTGTTCGACCTGGTCGACGCAGGCATCGACAATCTGCACCGCGGTGCAGCCGGCACCGATGATCGCCACCTTCTTGCCCGTCAGGTCTAGTGCGGGATCCCACTGCGCCGAGTGAATACTGATGCCGCCGAAGCTCTCCCGGCCCGTCAGATCGGGAAAGCGGGGACGATTCAGGTAGCCGGCCGCGGTTACGACGACGCCGGCATGGTCAACCGTCGTGCTTCCGTCGGCGCCGCGCGAATGAATCTGCCACTGCTGACGACCTTCATCCCACCGCAACGCCTCCACCTCGGTGCCGAACCGGATGTGCTTGCGCAGCTCGTGCTTGTCCGCGAGCGCGACGAGATAAGCCTGGTACTCGGCGCCCTGCGGGTAGTAGCTGGACCATTCCGGGTTCACTTCACGCGACAGCGAGTAGTAGGCCGACGGGGTGTCAACGCCGATGCCCGGGTACGTGGTGGTCAGCCACGTACCCCCGACTTCGCTGTTGCGGTCGAAAATCTGAAACTGGACGCCCTCCTCGGCAGCCGCCAGTGCTACCGCGATGCCGGCCAACCCGGCCCCGATGATGGCCATGGAAGTGGTCTGGGGAATCGGCACCGTGCGCGGCAGCGTGGGTTGCGACGGGCGGAAACCACCCTGCTCGATCAGCAGGTCGACGAATTCGTCATCTACCGGACCGCCCACCGCCAGCGGCAGCACCCGGGTGAACAGGTCGCGGTCTGCGCCGGCCGCGTCCTCGGGCCGGAAGTCGACAAGCGCAGTGCTGATCTCGCCGACCAGCGCGTGCATGGTTTCGGGATCGGTGGTCCCCGCCCGCTCAGGCGGGTCCGGCACGTGATCGATCTTGGGGGCGTACCGATCGACGACCGATGCATCACCGGTCATCTGTGCGAGCACAGCGACGAGGACACCGGGATCTGCCTGCATCAGGTGTGCACGCAGGGCGTCAGGGTCAGCAGCGCTGGCTACAGGTGAGGACGATTCGGTCGCGGCGGTCATGCAATCGAGTATCGAAGGGACCGCCCTTTCGCCGCCGCTGCTTTGACCTCTGAGCGGGATACGATCCTGCGAGCAACTCGGTGCGCTACATACGTTTCACCGCATGGATTCTGATGACCTGGACACCGTCATCGCCCGGGCCCGCAGCCACAGCCTCGCCGACATTCCACGCCGGGCGGCGCGCAGACAGCCGAACAAGACAGCGATCGTCGACGGCGAGGTGTCGCTGAGTTTCGCCGAGTTCGACCACCTGGTCGACCGCGCCGCTGCGGCGTTGCGCGACAACGGTCTTCGGGTCGGAGACCGGCTTGCGTTGTTGTCACGGAACTGCTGGCAGTACGCGGTACTGACATTCGCCTCGGCCCGTGCCGGCGTGGTTCTGGTCCCGATCAATTTCATGCTCACCGCCGAAGAGATCACCTACATCCTGGCGCACAGCAATGCTGCCGGGCTCATCGCCGAAGCGGACCTGGCGCCGGTGGCGGCGGACGCGCTGCGCCTCGGCACCGCAGTGCACGTCACCGCAGCACTGGTTCCGGCCGGGCAGCAGTGTCCCTCTGGATGGCCAGATTTCGCCGATTGGCTCGCCGCCACGAGCACCGCCCCGGACCATCTTCTCGGCGACGAACAGCTCGTCCGGGTGATGTACACGAGTGGCACCGAGTCACGGCCCAAGGGGGTGATGCACAGCAGCCGCAGCTTGATGTGGCAGTACATCAGCACCATCGTCGCCGGCTCGATGTCCGGCGACGACGTCGTCATCCATTCCCTGCCGCTGTACCACTGCGCACAGCTGGACAACTTCCTGGCCACCGCAATCTATCTCGGCGCGACAAGCATCATCCTGCCCCGCCCCGAACCCGAACTGGTACTCCGCGCCATCGAGCGCCACCACGCCACCAGTTACTTTGCGCCGCCCACTGTGTGGATCAGCCTGCTGCGCAGCTCCGTCTTCGACCAGGTCGACCTGTCCAGCCTGTGCAAGGGGTACTACGGCGCATCACCGATGCCCACCGAAATCCTGCACGAGTTGCGTCGCCGGTTGCCGGGTCTGCGCTTGTGGAATTTCTACGGCCAGACCGAGATGGCGCCTCTGGCCTCGGCGCTCGGACCGGAGGAACAGGACGCCCACGCCGGATCGGCAGGCCGACCGGTGGTCAATGTCGAAACCACCATCCTCGATGAGACGAACACCCCCGTATCGTCGGGAACCGTCGGCGAGATCGCGCACCGCAGTGCACATTTGATGCTGGGCTACCTCGACGACGCGGACAAGACCGCGGAGGCGTTCGCCGGTGGCTGGTTCCATTCCGGTGATCTCGGCTTCTACGACGAGCACGGCCTCTTGCACGTGGTGGACCGCAAGAAGGACATGATCAAGACCGGCGGGGAGAATGTCGCCAGCCGCGAAGTGGAAGAAATCCTGTACCTGCACAACGGTATCGAGGAAGCCGCCGTCTTCGGGTTGGCGCACCCGCTGTGGGTCGAAGCTGTCGTCGCCGCCGTGGTCCCCCGCGCCGGGATGACGCTGACCGAAGACGAAGTCCTCACCCACTGCCGTGGTCATCTCGCAGGCTTCAAAACTCCCAAACGGGTTTTCTTCGTCGATTCCCTCCCGAAGAACCCCAGCGGCAAATTGCTCAAACTCCGACTGCGTGAAGAATTCAGCCCCCAATTCGCGCAAAACTGAAGGAACACAACACATGTACAAAGGCCGCATCGCTCGATTCGATGAGCCCGGCAAGCCATTTCAGATCGAGACCGTCACGCTGCCAGAGGTCGGACCGGGTGAAATCCTGGTCCGCGTGACCCGCGCCAAAATCTGCGGGTCGGACGTACACGCCTGGCACGGCACGTTCGCAACCCGAGGTCTCGGCGGGCAACTGCCAACGGTGCTCGGGCACGAAATGGTCGGGGCTGTCGAGGCGCTGGGTGACGGTGTCGCAGCCGATTCCAACGGCAAGCCGTTGCAGACCGGCACCCGAGTGGTGTTCCCCTACTTCTATAGCTGCCACAGCTGCCGGAATTGCCTTGCCGGGCGACGAAACGGCTGCCTGAAGCTGAAGATGGCCATGCTGGGCCGGGCCGACGAGCCACCATATTTCGTCGGCGGCTACGGCGATTACTACCTGCTGCCGGCCGGCGCCGTCGTCTACACAGTCCCGGACAGTGTCGGCGACGACATCGCGGCAGGCGCCAACTGTGCTCTGTCCCAGGTGATGTACGGGTTCGAACGCGTCGACCTGCAACTCGGTGAACACGTCGTCGTGCAAGGGGCCGGAGCTCTGGGCCTCTATGCGATCGCGGTCGCCAAAGCGCGCGGTGCCACGAACGTGATCGCGATCGACGGCATCACCGAACGGCTGGAGTTGGCGGCTGCCTTCGGTGCCGACACCGTGCTGGATCTGAACCAGGTCGCGACGCCCAGGGATCGAGCCAAAGCCGTTCGTGCGCTGACCGACGGACACGGTGCCGACGTCGTCGTCGAAGTCGTCGGGCACCCCTCGGCGATCGAAGAGGGCCTGCAGATGCTGGGACAGTTCGGCCGCTACGTCGAGATCGGCAACATCAACGCCGGCCAGACGTTCGCCTTCGACCCGTCGCGATTCGTCTTCGGCAACAAGACCATGGTCGGCGTTTCGCTGTACGACCCGGCAGTGCTGTCTCGCGCCCTGATCTTCCTGGACCGTCACCAACATGAACTGCCCTTCGACCGGCTCGCCGCAACGACGTACTCGCTCGACGACATCAATGACGCCTTCGCCGCGGCGGACGGCAAGCGCGACATCCGTGCCAGCATCACCCCGTAGTTCGCAAAGGACGAATATGCACACTCACCAACGTTCCGAGCTTTTCATCGACGGCCGCTGGGTGGCCCCGTCGGGCAGCGGTGTCATCGACGTCGTCGACCCGGCCACCGAAGTGGTGATCGGCCATGTCCCGGCCGGCGACGAAGCCGATGTCGACGCGGCGGTCGCCGCAGCACGCCGCGCCTTCGATCCGGCGATCACCGTCCCAGAGCGGCGGCAGCGGCTGCGCCGGGTGATCGATGCGATGGAGAAGCGCCTGCCGGACATCGCCAACCTCATCACCGCAGAAATGGGCGCCCCGGTACGAATCGCGCAGACGGTGCAAACGCAGGTACCGCTCGCTGTTGCCAACGGTTTCGCCGACGTCTTGGACACGTTCGATTTCGAAGAGCGCGTGGGCAATTCGATGGTGCTGCGCGAGCCCTACGGCGTCGTCGGCGCCATCACCCCGTGGAACTATCCGCTGTACCAGGTGGTCGCCAAGGTTCTTCCGGCCATCGCCGCGGGCTGCACCGTCGTGCTCAAACCGAGCAACGAGGCACCGCTGTCGGTGTTCGCGTTCATCGAAGCCTGCGAGGAAGCGGGCCTGCCACCCGGGGTGGTCAACATCGTCTCCGGCCCCGGACGGGTGATCGGCGAGCGCCTCGCCAGTCACCCAGACGTCGACTTCGTGTCCTTCACCGGGTCCACCGGGGTGGGGTCCCGTGTCGGCGAGTTGGCAGGCCAGTCAGTCAAGAAGGTGGCCCTCGAGCTCGGCGGAAAATCGGCAAACGTCATCCTCGATGGCGCCGACCTGGCCACCGCGGTCAAAGTCGGCGTCGGCAACGCGTTCCTCAACGGCGGCCAGACCTGCATGGCGTGGACGAGAATGCTTGTTCCGCAGACGCATTACCACGAGGCACTGGACCTGATCGAATCTGCGGTGAATCGCTACACCGTCGGCGATCCCTGGGACCCGGCCACCCGGATCGGCCCGTCCGCCTCACAATCCCAGTTCGACACGGTGCGCGGATTCATCGACCGCGCGCAGCGTGATGGCGCGCGTCTGCTCACCGGGGGCTCCGAGCGGATCCGTGACATCGGGTTCTTCCTGGCACCAACGGTATTCGCCGATGTCGACCCGGAATCTGAACTCGGACAGGAAGAAGTGTTCGGACCCGTACTTGCCGTCATCCCCTATACCGACGACGACGATGCCCTGCGCATCGCCAACGGCACACCCTACGGCCTGTCGGGGGCGGTGTGGGCCGCCGACGACGACACCGCGATCGCGTTCGCACGTCAGATTCAGACCGGACAGCTGGACATCAACGGCGGTCCCTACAACCCCACCGCGCCGTTCGGCGGCTACAAGAAATCGGGAATCGGCCGGGAGCTCGGGCGATTCGGCTTCGAGGAGTATCTGCAAACGAAGTCCCTTCAACTCAGGGCACGGCCGTGAACGCACCCGTCGATGTCAGCACCAGCGGCTCGATCCAGCTCTGGACGATCGATCTCCCAGAGGCAGGCAACGCCATATCTTCCCCGGATGTGATCGCCGCGATCGAGGCCAACATCGATGCAGCCAACCGCGACAACGCAGTTCGGGCGATCATCCTCACGGGTCGCGGGAAGATCTTTTCGGCCGGCGGCAACGTCAAGGAGATGGCCGACCACCGCGGCATGTTCGGCCTCGCCCCCATCGACCAACGTCGTGCGTACATCGATGGCATCCAACGCATCCCACGTGCGATGAGCCGGCTCGAAGTCCCCATCGTCGCCGCGGTCAACGGCGCCGCGATCGGCGCCGGCTGCGATCTGGCGATGATGTGTGACATCCGCATCGCCTCGGAGCGCGCGTCATTCGCCGAGAGCTTCGTGCAGCTCGGCTTGATTCCCGGCGACGGCGGATCCTGGTTTCTGCCGCGGGCCATCGGATACTCCCGCGCCGCCGAGCTCACCTTCACCGGTGACCGCATCGATGCCGCAACGGCGCTCGACTGGGGTTTGGTGAGCAGCGTTGTGGCCCACGAGGATCTGCTTGCGGAAGCGCACACCCTGGCCGAGCGCATCGCCGCCAATCCCCCGCACGCGCTGCGGATGGCCAAACGACTGCTTCAGGAATCCATCACCGGCACAATGGAATCGACCCTCAGCATGGCCGCAGCCATGCAACCGCTGGCCCACCATGACACGGCGCACCACGAGCGCATCGCGAAGTGGAAGACCTCATGACGCCGACCCTGAGACGTCTGGTGCCGCCGGCGAGCAGCTCGAACCCAGCTGCTGACGCGTTGCGCGGCCAGGTCCGGGCGTTCCTCGCCGAACAACTGGCTGTGGGCGCCTTCACGCCGTCGGTCGACGCCTGGTTGTCCGGCTGGGACGAGACCTTCACCCGTTCGCTGGCACGACAAGGCTGGTTGGGTATGACAGTTCCCGAACACTATGGCGGGCACGGCCGTTCGTTTCACGACCGCTTCGTCGTCACCGAGGAACTACTGGCCGCCGGGGCACCGGTGGCCGCCCATTGGATCGCCGACCGCCAGATCGTGCCGTCGCTCCTCAAGTACGGCACCGAAGAACAGAAGCACGAGTACCTGCCCCGCATCGTCCGTGGTGAGTGCTTCTTCGGCATCGGAATGAGCGAGCCCGACTCAGGATCGGATCTCGCGAGCGTGCGCACGCGAGCAGTCCGTGCCGACGGAGGCTGGGCGATCACCGGGACCAAGGTATGGACCTCGGGGGCGCACCGCGCCCACGCGTTCATCGTCTTGGCCCGCACCGCACCGGTGGACTCGGCACATCGGCACGCGGGGCTCAGCCAGTTCATCGTCGACTTCGCCGCCGAGGGCGTGGACGTTCGGCCCATCATCTCCATGAACGGTGGGCACCACTTCAATGAGGTGATTCTCGATGGGGTGTTCGTGCCCGACTCCCGGGTCTTCGGAGAAATCGGGCAGGGTTGGAGCCAGGTGACCTCCGAGTTGAGCTTCGAGAGAAGTGGCCCTGAACGGTTCCTCTCGACGTTTCCACTCCTGGGCTTCGCACTCGAACAGGCTGCCCCACAAGATGTTTCGTGTGATGTCGAGATGGGCCGATTGGTGGCACGTATCGCCGGGCTGCATCACACATCGATGGCGGTGGCAGACGCCCTGCAACGCGGCGAGGCCGCCGATGTCTCCGCAGCCGTGGTCAAGGTCCTCGGCACCACCGTCGAGGGCGATATCGCCGACTACGCCGATCTGCGCACCCGTGATGAGAGCAGGGTCGACTCGTCGTGGGCCGATCTGGTGTCCCACGCGGTCGACCAGCGTCCCGGATTCACCCTGCGCGGCGGAACCAACGAGGTACTGCGCGGCGTCATTGCGCGGGGATTGGGATTGCGATGAACGCAACAGGATCGATGACAAGCGCGCCGACAGTCGATCGCGATCTGGTCGACATGATGGACGCCGTCTTCGCCGACCACCGACTGTCCCACGATCCTGGGCCGGCCGAGGCACGAATCGACTGTGACCGCGCATTGTGGCAACGGCTCGATGAGCTCGGGCTGGTGCGGCTGACCGGTTCGGAACAATCCGGCGGCAGCGGCGCGAGCTGGCGCGAATCGGCTGAATTGCTCACCGCCGCAGTGCGGCACGGAGTACGGCTGCCGTTGGCCGAGCATGATCTCTTGGCATGCTGGCTGCTGGAGGCCGTCGGCCACGAGGTCGATGACGCGCTCCGCACGATCCACGTGATGCCGCAACCCGATGCACCTCGGGCGCCGACGCCCTGGGCCGGCTCCGCCGACCGGATCGTCACCGTGTGGCGGACCGGCGACGGCTATCGTGTCGCCGATGTCGACGCCACGGAAATCACGATCGCCCCTGGACGCAACCTGATCGGCGAACCGCGCGACACCGTGAGAGTCGATGCGGCCGGGTGGCCCGGACAGGCGGTAGCGCCCGAGTTGGTCACCGAACTCGAGCGCAAGGCTGCCCTGGTTCGAGCCATTCAGGTTTGTGCCGCACTGGATTGCGCGATCGCGGCCTCGGTAGAGCACGTGATGTCGCGCATCCAGTTCGGCCGTCCCCTCGCCAAGTTCCAGGCGATCCAGAACCTGATCGCGGATGCCGCCGCCGAGGCGGCGGTTGCGCGCTCGGCTACCGAAGCGGCACTGAACACCGCACTCGAAACAGGATGGCTGACAGACCATCTCGACTTCCGGATCGCAGTCGCACGGTCCTGCGCTGGGCATGCGGCGTCGGCCGTGACACGTAATGCCCACCAGGTGCACGGTGCGATCGGTACGACACGCGAACACCGCCTGCACGAATGGACCCGCGCAGCCCTGGCGTGGCGCTCGGAGAACGGTTCTGTGCACTTCTGGGACCGGAAGGTCGCCGCCGCAGCGGCTGCAGCAGGCCGCACCGGCGTGTGGGCGTTGATCACTGGCACCGGGTAGCTTTCGGGATTATTCCGGTGACCGGTCACGGGCGCTGTGACGAGCAACTCCGGCGAGTTGACTGACCGGTATGAGCAACTCGATCAGCTTGCCTGAGGCCCAAGAATTCATCGCCGAATTCTGGTTTCACTACGACCAGGGAAACTTCGCCGAAGTGGCGGCTCGGATCGGCGACGAGATGGAGTATCTGAGCCGTTCGGATTCCGGAAACTGCCCATTCGAGCATCTGCTGGCGGCTGAATTGCACGGCGGCGCAGAGACTCTCGCGTGGCTCACAGAGCACCGCAACGAGAACCCGTACCCGTGCCGCCACCACGCGACCAACGTCTTCCGGACCGGAACCGAGGGTGAGGTCACGACGGTGCGGTTCTATCTGTACGTCAACCAGATCACCAACAACGTCCCGTTCGGGGTGTCCAGTGGCGTGGTCGACGTCGGCATTCGGCGCGCAGGTGCTGCGTTGGTGTTCACCTCGATGACGGTGGTGCTGGACGCCGAGAACTCGATCCCGTTCGCCGAGCACGCCGCGAAGGCCGCGGCCGCCAACGGGCAACCCGCGTGACCGCTGACGCGATCTTCGGCGGTGGCGTGGCCGTCATCACCGGCGCCGGTGCCGGCATCGGCGCCGGCCTGGCGCGTCACGCCAGTCAGCTCGGTATGACGGTGGTGTTGGCCGACATCGACGCCGCCGCCATTGCGGCTCTGCGTGACGAAATCCGCGTGGCCGGAGGTAACGCAGTCGACGCCGTCTGCGACGTTCGTGATGCCGCGGCGGTACAGCGGCTGGCGGACAGGGTATTCGACGAATTCGGTGCCGTGCGACTGCTGGTCAACAACGCGGGTGTCGAACAGTTCGGCTACCTGTGGGATACCCCATTGGCCAACTGGCAGCGGATCGTCGACGTCAACATCAACGGCGTATTCCATGGCATTCGCGCGTTTCTGCCGCGAATGATGTCCACCGATGCGCCCGCGTGGGTGTGGAATCTGTCTTCGATCGGCGGGGTCGCCGTGGTTCCCCTGCAGGCGCCCTACATCATGAGCAAGCATGCTGTGCTGGCACTGACCGAATGCCTGAATCTCGAGGTGCAGTCCGCAGGCCACGCTCATCACATTCACGTCCAGGCTGTCCTGCCGGGAGCCGTCGTCTCCAACATCTTCGAATCCGCGGGCGGAGTCGACACCGGGAACACCGATGCCGCCGAGGGGCAGCGCGCGGCCATGCTCGATATCAAGGCAGCCGCAATGGACCCCCTCGCCGCCGCACAGGTGGTCTTCGATCAAGCCGCCGAAGGACGCTTCTATCTCATCACCCAACCGGACTACGTCGGTGCGGCGATGTCCGAACGTGCCCGCGTACTGACCAGCCAGCAGGCGCCACAACTGCGCGAACATCGCCGGTTCGACCCCACCCACAACTGAGATGCCCACACCACAACTCGATCACGATGCCGCCGTCCGGGTCGCATCTTTCGGAGACATCGCACCGATGCGGACCCGCGGCCTGCCGGCCGTCCGGGCCGGTATCGAATCCGCGCCGCTCCCTGACATGCCGACCATGGCCAGCACACAGAACCTCATCGCACCCGGCCCTGCCGGCCCGCTGGCGGTCCGCCTGTACCGGCCCAGCACGGATGAACGTCTCCCCGTCCTGGTCTACTTCCACGGCGGCGGCCTCGTCATGGGCTCCAACCACTCGTTCGAACCGTTGGCGAGAGAACTGGCCCACGCCACCGGAGCCGCCGTCGCAGCCGTCGAGTACCGCCTGGCACCGGAGTCACCACCACCCGCGCAGTTCGACGACGCCTACGCAGCGACGGAATGGTTCGCCGCCAATGCATCCGAACTCGACATCGACGCCGGACGGCTGGGGGTGGTCGGCGACAGTGCCGGTGGATCACTGGCTGCCGCAGTGGCTTTGGCGGCGCGTGACCACGCCGGGCCGCAGATAACCCTGCAGGTCCTGCTCTACCCCGGCCTGGATCGCGACATGGGCGCACCATCGATCACCGCGATGCCCGACGCACCGATGCTGCGCCACGATGACATCGTCTACATGCACGAACTGATCGACCGTAGTGGCGATTGGCCGCATTCGCACTATCAGGTGCCGGCCTACGCAACCGATCTGAGCGGCCTGCCCCAGGCGATCGTGGTCACCGGCGAGTGCGACCCCATCCGGGACTGGGGTGAGCGCTACGCCAATCGGTTACGGGAGGCGGGAGTGCAGACCACTCTCACGCGTTATCCCGGGATGTACCACGGGTTCTTGATGCGATCAGACGCGACCGCCCGCGGCCGGCTGGCCATGGCCGAAGTCGGTGCGCTGGTGCGCGCAAAGTTCGCCCATCCCTGCGCCACCGGCCGAACCACCAACGGATCCCTCATGCAAAGCGCTTCTGCCCCAACGTCGACAGTCGACACACTCACCACCGAAGGAGAACACCATGCTGACCGATGAGCGGCGACGCGAGCTGTCCGACGTCCTCCGTCCTGCCGCGCCACCGCGCGAGATCACCGATGTCTACACCCCCGACCAGCGGCGGCGACTGCTCGACGTTGTGCACGACCAGGGCCCGTGGAAGCTGATCATCGCGCAGCACTTCGCCTCCGCGGACGAGCTGATGGCGACCATGAGCGGTTCGTTCCCGGAGGGGTTCACCCCGTCACTGGATCTGTTTCTCACTCCGACGTTCCGCGGCTATCTCGCCAATTACGGAGCCGTCCTGTACCCCGAGCTGCACGACTGCTTCTACAACAGCACCTTCCTCGAGCACGCCAAGAGCTACTGGAACGCGCAGTATGCGAAGCCACAGATAATGCTGTTCAACATCAACGGCCCATGCGCCAACCGCGATCCCGGCCATCTGGACTCCCCGAGCTTCCGTGGTGTGCGCTACGAGAACGCACCCACCTGGCTGTGCAGCGTGATGGGCAAATCGGGGCTGTTCACCGATTACCTGATCAAGATGGCCCAGGTCATCACCTGGTTCTCCCTCGACGAACAATCAGGATTCACCTATTGGCCCGACGGGCCGCTCAAGGCACCCGGGCGGGTACTGCCGCCGATCAACAACCGGGGCGTTGTCGTGCAGAACGAGATGATGATGCACCGCGGCGAGGCCAACGGACCTCTGGCGCAGCAGGTTCCCGCCGGCCTGTCCTTCGACACGGTGTTTGCCGGGGACCCCACCGACCGTGATCAATGGCTGCTCAAGAACGGTGACGATGTCATCGGTCGTCACCACACCGACGAGCTGAGGTTCCTGGTGCACTGGTCCGCCGAAGTCTTCTCGGACTACGACGAACTCAAGAAGAACATGGACGGCTCCGACGACATCACCATCGAACGTGCCATCGGCATGATGGTCGACGACCTCAAGGGCAAGGGCATCAAGCTCGACGTCCCCAGCGAGCCCCTCCACGACGCCGCGTTCATCGGCGCACTCAACGCGGCCTACGACCTGGGTGCCCCGACGTCGTACCCGGAAGACGCCCCTGTCAGCGCATTCCAACTCGCATAGACCGCGAAAGGCACTGGAAAATGGATCGTTTCACCGACCGCCGCGTCATCGTGACGGGCGCCGGGTCCGGCATCGGCGCGGCCACCACCGCGCGGCTGCTCGATGAGGGCGCCACCGTGGTGGCCTACGACATCGCCGCCGACGCACTGGCGGCCACAGCTGCCGCCGCGGAAAACGCCGGCACGGCCAAGCGCCTGACCACCGCGACACTCGACATCTCCGACGAGGATGCAGTCATCTCCGCGGTCGACGGTGCAGTGGCTGAGATGGGTGGCCTGGACGTACTTGTCAACGTCGCAGCGATACAGACCTGTTCGCACACCCACGAGACCACATTGGCGGACTGGAACCGCACGCTCGCAGTCAATCTCACCGGTACCTTCCTGATGACCCGTCAGGCGCTCCCGGCGCTGCTCGAGTCGGGCCGAGGCGTGGTGGTGAACTTCACCTCCACCGCGGCGACTTTCGCCCACCCCTACATGGCGGCCTACGCCGCCAGTAAGGGCGCGGTCCTGAGCTTCACCCACTCACTGGCACTGGAGTACTCGAAACAGGGCCTGCGTGCGGTGAACATCCAGCCAGGCGGTGTCTCTACCGCGTTGGCCAACACCACACTCGAGAAGATGCCCGAGGGCTACGACTTGGGATTGTGGGCCAAGCAGACGCCGCTACTGCACGGCCGGGACAACCCGATCCTCGGCGATCCGAGTGCTGTCGCCGCGGTGATCGCCATGGTGGCCTCCGACGACGGCGCATTCATCACCGGCACCGAAATCCGGGTCGACGGCGGCGCGCACGCGTAGTCCCTCGACTTTCCCTCGGGCACGATGCCTCGATGTCAAGAAAGCACGCCGGTTCCGCACGGGAAGCTGTGCAGGACCGGCGTGCCGCGGGGCCCAACCGGACGAGGCACCCATCATTTTCCCGGTTCGGCGCCCGGCAAGGCCCCGACAATCATGCTCATTCCGGCCCGTAGCACCGAACGCAGGCGGCCGAAGTCGCCGTGTTCGACCCACTGCACATATGCATGACGACACGCCTGAATGATCAACTGCGCCGGTAACTCTCGCGTCGATGGATCAGTGCTCAGCCCGACCCGCGCATCGAGAAACTCGGTGATCGGCCCCACCAGTTCTTGCCCCCAGTCCAACCAACGCAACCGATACTGGGGTGCACTGACCACCAGCGCCAGGAATGTGCGATCGAACTCGACCTGTCCGCGTTTGGGCACCTCGGTGCTGAATGCCTCCACGAGGATGTCGACGACATCGCCGTCTCGCGGAGCGGCCGCCAAGACCTCGACGCTGAGCGTGCCGAACTGACGGAACAGCGGCATGACGACGTCTTCTTTGACCGGAAAATGCCGATGAAAGGTCCGCGGGGCGATACCGACGGCCTGACAAATGCGCTCGACTGTCGCTGACGTCGATCCATCCGCGAGGAAGATGTCGCGCGCCGCGATGGCGATATCCAGCCGGAGCTCTTCGGCGCGGCGCTCGATCAATGTCGCCGGCCTGCGCTCAGCCCGCACGTGTGCCCCTCTCCAGCGCTTGGCGCTTCATCGTATTTCCCTCGTCGACAACATGATTGGCATCCCGATGACAGGGAAAACCTGCAGTGATCCACGTCTCTCGAATACTACAGTCACATGTGTCAGATTCTGCCACATCTACCGAATCTGACAGCGGGAGGCCGCAGCGTCGACGACCGCGAATCAGTCGGCCACCATCCGTCCCGCGCCTATTGATGCTCACGCAGCACAGCCCACCGAGGAGGAAACATGACCCCCGAATCTGAAGAAATCACCACGGAGACCAAGGAATTGAATTACGACGACTACACCCACGACTTCATGGGCAAGGTCGGCAACATCCAGGACTTCTCCCGCGACTTCCTGGTCGGCCTGGCACGCGTGTTCGAGGATGTTCTGAACTTCATGCCGTATGCGCACGTGAAGATCTATTCGGAGAAGGTCGGCATCAATGCCGCGATGGACGTGACCGCCCAGGTCTCCCGGGCCGGCATGCGTCAGGTCATGCCCATGGGACGCTTCATCGCTCCGCCCGGTTGGGACTGGAAAGACGCGCAATACCAAGCGATTCCGTTCGACGTACAGACCGAGGATCTCACGAAGCCGGCTCTGATCCGCCTGATCAAGACCTACTGGGACCAGTACCTCAAGGGGCACAACTACCTCATCGACCAATGGACGAAGATCATTCCCGAAGAGGAGGTATGGCTGGGGCTGCCCGACATGTACCAGCTCATCATCGACTACCAGTACCCGAAACTGGCGAAGGTCCTCAAGATCGAGCCGGTGCATGTGGTGGACTTCCTGAAACTGGCGGTGTTGAGCATCGACGGCACCCTGGGCTACGGGGGCGAATACATCGTCTACAACCCGGACCACGTCGTGTTGAACATGCGCCGTTGCGAGGTGCTGCAGAAGTACACCGACGAGGGCCTGTACCCGCCGGCGCGCGCCTGGATGAATTGCACTTTCGAGCAACGCATTTCGGCACCGTTCTTTCCTGGCTGCAAACTGGCCATCAACCTGCCACCCAAGGACTTCAAATTCGCCCAAGGTGAGCCGTTCTGCGTGTGGACCTACACCCGTGGCGAAGAGAACCACGCGGCCGCGGCGGCTGCGCCGGATCCACGGGCCACCGCGATGGAGCGGCTCCCTCTCATGGACGTGACGGTGTCCAGCTAGAAACCGTGGGGCTGCGCCGTGACTGACGGCGCAGCCCATTTCATCAGTCTGAGAAGCTGCCGTCGACGACCGGAAGCGTCCCCGCGCGTACGGCATCATCGATCGCTCCGCTGAGCGCCGAGCACGCCAGGAACAGGCTGCGATCTCCATACGCCGCCAATTGTTGTACGGTGCAGCGCTCTTCACAACGACCGAGAGCGGTACCGGTCCACTGCACGCTGGTCTGACTCCAGCTGCTCTTGCGGACCAGTACGGCAGCTCCGCACCGCAGGCAATCCACCGGCACCATCGACATGTCGTCGAGCCGGTTGTCGTGCGGTGCCGCCATCACCCGATAGGACTGGACGCCGCGGCCCGGGCAGCAAGATTCGCCTCGACCTCTTTCATCCACGCTTCCCGGGGCCGCGTCGTGTCCAGCTCGAATTCGAACCGGTCAACCATGTCCCGCGTGACATCGGCGACGTCGACATAGAACTGCTCGTACCAACGGCGCAACTGGTACACCGGCCCGTCTTCTTCGACGAGAAGCGGATTGTCGATGCGAGTCTTGTTACGCCAGATCTCCACGTCCTGCTCGAAACCCATCTTGACGAAATCACCCAGTGCGATGGCTGTTTCGACGGCGAGCTCGTCGGGCATGGACGGGTTCTTCTCCACGACGATGCCGTATTGCAGTGCGAAGGAGTTCTCGTCGATCGGATAGTGGCAGTTGATCAACACAGTGTGCTGATCGAAACCCTCGTAGTGGTAGGTCAGCTCATCGATCATGAATGACGGTCCGTGGTAGGCGGCCAGGGATGTCGTCCCCAGAATCGTCACGCCCTCCTCGGGATCGCCAAGATCAGGCCGTCCCGCGCTTTTCATGTATTGGGTCGCGACGTGACCTTCGAAGATGTTCTTGAAGTGGGTGGGCAGCGAGCCATGGATGTAGAAGAAGTGCGCCATGTCGACCACGTTGTCGATGATCTCGCGGCAGTTGGTGTGCACCACCGTGGTGTACCAGTGCCAGTCGGTCCAACCATCGCTGGTGGCGCCTTCGATGCGAGGGATGGTCACATCCTGTGGTGGCTCATTGTGCTCGGGGTCATTCCACACGAACAGCATGCCGTCTTGCTGCAATGTGGGCCAAGCCGCGGTGCGGGCCAGCCGCGGTGTGCGCTTGGCATACGGAACCAGCTTGCATCGGCCGTCCCCACCCCAGCGCCAATCGTGGAAGGGGCACGCGATCTCGTTTCCCTTGACCGTGCCCTGGGACAGGTCGCCACCCATGTGCCGGCAGTATCCGTCCAGGACACTGATGGCGCCGTCCTCGCCGCTGAACACCACCAGCTTCTGCCCGAAAGCGTTGATCTGGTGCGGTTTTCCGTCAGCGAAATCACGGATGAGACCCAGGCAGTGCCAGCCTCTGGCAAACCTGGTCGGCACCGAGCCAGCTTCGATCAACCGGATGTCGTCGGTTTCGGATTCGGCTGTCATTGTTCGGTCCGTCCTTCAATCTGAAATCGCCATCCTGACAACATCATTGAACTGTGCGCGCCGCTTGCCGGGAGATCGGCGTTCCCGCTGACAGGAATTTCCCGGCGAGAAATGTGTCTCTGCGGTTTTAATGTCATTGACCGTGACCGCCTCGACGCACACCACGATCCCCGCTGGTCTGACCATCGCTGATACCGAAGTCGACCTTCTCGTCGTCGGGTCCGGCACCGGCCTGGGCGCCGCACTGGCCGCACGTGAACAGGGCTTGTCGATACTCGTGATCGAAAAGTCTTCCTACGTAGGTGGTTCAACGGCCCGTTCCGGCGGCGCCCTGTGGCTGCCCGCGAGCCCCGTCATCGAAGAGTGCGGCGGCGTCGATACCGCACAGCGGGCGAGCACCTATCTCGATGCGGTCGTTGGTGATTCAGCTCCGCAGGACCGTTCGACCGCTTATCTGCGCAACCTGCCGGCGACGGTCGACATGCTGCGCCGGACCACTCCGATGAAGCTGTTCTGGGCGAAGGACTACTCCGACTACCACCCCGAGGCACCCGGCGGTTCAGCCGCCGGCCGCACCTGCGAATGCCGCCCGTTGAACACCTCGATTCTCGGTGAGTACCTGGCTGACCTGCGTCCCGGAGTGATGGAGGTCAGCATTCCAATGCCGACGACGGGCGCCGACTACCGCTGGTTGAACCTGATGAGCCGGATGCCGCGCAAGGGGTTGCCCACGGTCGTCAAGCGCCTCGCGCAGGGACTCGGCGGACTCGCACTGGGTCGCCGCTACGCCGCTGGCGGGCAGGCCTTGGCCGCCGGCCTGTTCGCCGGCGCGATTCGCGCCGGCATTCCCATCTGGCTGGACACCTCGCTGACCGGCCTCGTCACCGATGACGATGGTCGGGTGACCGCCGCGACCGTCATCCATGCGGATTCCGTATTCACGATCACCGCCCGGCACGGCGTGGTGCTCGCCGCGGGCGGATTCGACCACGACATGGACATGCGGTGGAAGTTCCAGTCCGAATCCCTCGGACGCAATCTCAGCTTGGGAGCACGATCCAACACAGGCGACGCCATCCGGATAGGCCAGGAGGTCGGCGCCGGTATCGCCTCAATGGATCAATCGTGGTGGTTCCCCGCAGTGGCACCGCTGCCCGGCGCGGCCCCTGCGGTCATGCTGGCCGAACGCTCGCTGCCCGGATCATTCATCGTCGATCAGACGGGCCGCCGTTTCGCCAATGAATCGGCGGACTACATGAGCTTCGGTCAGCGGATACTGGAACTTGAAGCTGCTGGCTCCCCGGTTGAGTCGATGTGGATCGTTTTCGATCAGCAGTACCGCAACAGCTACGTATTCGCGGCGGAGCTGTTTCCCCGGATCCCGATACCCCGACGCTGGTATGACGCCGGAATCGCTTTTCGGGCAGACAATCTCACCGATCTCGCCGCACAGATCAACGTTCCGGCGGGTACCTTCCGTGCGACAGTGGACCGGTTCAACGAGAACGCGTTCGCGGGTGAGGACCCGGATTTCGGGCGCGGCCGGAGCGCCTACGACCGCTACTACGGTGACCCGACGATCACGCCGAACCCCAATCTGCGCCCGCTGCTGAGTGGTCCGTTCTATGCCGTGAAAATGGTGCTCAGCGATCTCGGTACCTGTGGTGGTCTGCTCGCCGACGGTCATGCGCGCGTACTGCGGGAGGACGGCACGGTCATCGATGGTCTGTACGCGATCGGGAACACCGCCGCCAACGCCTTCGGCCGCACGTATCCGGGTGCCGGCGCCACCATCGCACAAGGTCTGGTTTTCGGCCACATTGCCGCTCAGCACGCTGCGCAGAACAGACTGGCCGCACAGGCTCGGTGAGACGCCCCGACGTCAGTCGGCGGCGTCTTCGGCAGCCGCCCTACGTTCGACCTCGTACCAGAAGGAGAGATCGGGCCAGGCGATGGCGCCGCCCTTGCTCGTGTTCGGCAGGGTTGCCTCCGCCTCGTCCAAATCCTTGATGAGGTTCAGGGCAAGCTCCCGTTCAGACGTGTAATACCGGTCGGCCCAGGTCAACGCCAGTTTGGCGTAACCCCACGTGGGATCGGCGCCCGACCACTTGGCTTCCCTGGCGGCTTCACGCTGCAACTGGTCGATTTGAGCAACGTGTTCGTGCAAGAGCTTCTTGAGCGCGGCCGGATCGCTCAAATGGCCCAACATCACCCGCAGAATCGCTGGATGCTTCAGCGTAGGCAGCTCTATGGGTGCTTCCTTGGCCCACCGAGAAACCGCATCCAATCCCTTGTCGGTAATTTTGTAGAGTCGCCGGTAACGAGCGCCCTTACCCTCCACGCGCGAACTCAGCAGCCCGAGCTTTTCCAGCTTCTTCAGCTCTGCGTAAATCTGGCTGTAGGCGGGGCTTCCGAAAAAGAAGCGCATGCTCCAGTGGATCCACTTGCGGATGTCATAGCCCGACAGCTCGCGCTCGTACGACAGCATCCCCAGCAAGGCCCAGTTGATCGCGGGCAGCGAAGGTATGTCTGACGTCTCGGGTTCTCCCACACTCTCAGGTTAACAATCGGGCCTCTGAAGACGTCGCACCTCGACCGCCAACCGGGATTTTGCCTTGCTCGACGACGCCACGCCGACCGACAGTGATTGCCAGGTCATCAGTAGACAAGGAGCGACATGGGACTCGGAAACCAAAGGCTGCACGCAGGCTGCGCGGCGCACGGTGCGCGGCGGCAACCGGCGAGCGGGCCCGCATGACCGAGACGAACGCACCTCAGGTCCCCGAAGCGCTCTACGCGTCCCTCACAGACTCAGTCCGTCGACTCGTCGACTTCACCATTCGCAGCGAATGTGACGCCGCGACCATCGAATCAGTCCGCGCCAAAATCGACACTGCCACAGACGAACTCGGCCGTGCGCTGATACCGGGCTCATTCGGTGTCCAACAGGAGATCAGCGGGTCGTCTATCGCTTGGGGCAACGCGGTCATCGGATTGCGGAACGCGCTCGCTCCCCCGCTCGACGTTCATCACGACGATGACGGAACGGCTTGGGCCGAAACCACATTGGGTGCGGCGTACGAAGGACCCAGTGGCCAGGTTCATGGGGGTATCTGCGCCTTGCTGCTCGACCATGTCTTGGGTGCGACAGCACACAAACCCGGGCAACCCGCAGTCACGGGAACGCTGACGATCCGCTACGAGAAGGGCACCGCGCTGGGACCTGTCCGGATCGCAGCCCATATCGACCGCATCGAGGGTGTGAAAACCTTTGCCGTGGGCCATATCGCTACGTCTGACGGCGTGACGGTGCGCGCAGAAGGGGTTTTCATCCATCCCCGTAGGTCCACCACGTGAGACGGCACGGTCAGCTACGTCGGCATCAAGGTAAACGGCAGCCAGTAGGTCCCCGCTCCGTCACCGGGGCAGCCCGGCGCGGCGACGGTGAACGTCCGCTCGCCGGTGAAACTGCCGTCGCCGTTGGGTTTCAGGAAATCGGACCGGAATGCCGTCACCGCAGCGCCATTCGGGCCACAGTGGAACGGGTAGTCTCCCGATGACTCCCAGCGGTCGCCCGTCCACCGGTAATCAAACAGCGCCGGTGCATTCGGATTCTCTTTGAGCTCAGTCACTCTCAGCCAGTGCGCAACACAACCGCCGGCGTCGCACACGGTCCGGAACAAGGCCGCCTGGGTCGACGGGTCCGAGGCGTCTGGACGGCCGTTGAACGTCTGACGCGAGTGATCGAGAAACGTGTCGTAGCTCCCGTAGAGCGGCACCGGTTCCGCACGATCGGCGTGCGCCAACGGAGGCGTCACCATCAGCACCAACGCGGGCAACGCACAAATTTTCGGCAGCATGCCTTTGAATAGCACACTGCCCGGAGCCCTGGGGGCGATCTAACATCGCAGCTGCCACCGGTCGACCGTGTTACGCAATGTGTAGGTATGCCAGGCATCTCCGTGCAGCAGCAGGGTGACCTCGCTGGGACCGGATGGTGCGTGACCGATACCCGAGTCGTGACAACAGATGGCGTCGATGTCGGTGTCCACGAAAACGCTGACGCCGATCACACCCGACGGGCCGACCAGCAACTGACGGTCGGGGTTACTACGATCGCCGATGGCCAACAGACCGCTGGCGATGTTGAGGCGGCCATCAAAGGCCCGGACGCCCAGCCTTCCGGTGTCCGAGCCGGACAGCACGCGAACCCGGATCTGCCGGCCGACGGCGTCACACTCGTCGGCACTCATGGTCCCTACCCACAGAGCCAGCTGCACCTGCGCGGACTCGGGGTCGATACCGGTCCGTACGTAGGCACCCGTAACTCCCTGTGTCCCAGCATCTTCAATCACTACGACGCCGCGGTCGGGTGCGATCATGATGTCGCACAGCAGCTTGTTCGTTGCCGTTCGTGCCGCCATGTCTCCTCTTTCCGCAGCCAAATATGGCAATCACATTCCCCTCGTCTTCGCGAGGTCCCGCCTCATGCGGGCAATGGTCGATGCTGTTCAATCCGCCCATGGGTCGTCCGCGAAGTACTGACCCGGATCGGGTGGATTTCTCCGGCCAGCTGTTTCTCCCGGTTTACGAGCGGGAGCGGTGATCGCAGTCCAGAACAGCGCCGGTACCGATGCGAGACACCTCAGAACCCTCGACACGTCACGAAACATCTACTCTCCCTTGGCCTCTCGAGTGATTTCGGCGGCATAAGTCGCGTTGGCACCCTGATGGCCGGTCACACACTGGGCGAAATCGATAGCGCGGCCGCAAATTCGAGGAGTTGCCCCATGGCTTCCTGACCATCGTCTGCGTTCTTGTCGAAGAGGTAGCACTCGACGTAGTGCTGGCTGTCCTCAGGAGTGGTCCTGGTCGTGCTGTTGACTATCGGCGTGTACAACCGCAGGCGCACCGACACCAGCTCGTGCGAACCGTCAGGCAGGACGTCATAGTCGGTGTGCAGCGCCTGATCACTGAGCCGCGAGAGCAGAACGGTCCGCACCGACGACTGGAACATCGGGTGCGGCAGTCGGCTATCGTGACCAGCGCATTCCGTGTCAGAGCCGTGCCACAGGATCAGCCGTCGTCCGTCGGTGATCGCGACCTCTTGCCACGTCGGGCGCTGTGTGAGCACGAATGAGTAAGCAGAGTCGAAGTTGATGAAAGCACGCAAATTGTTCAGCGCCGCTTCAGGATTGCGAATGCCCAGCATTACGGCTTGCTGAAGATGCCTGTGTGATGCCCAGTCAGCCATGTGAGGCAAGCACCCTTCCGAATTGAATCAGCCGTTCCATCTGTGCTCGTCCGCCGTCGGTGACGGACTTGCTGAACAGCAGTTCCTCGCTGAAGGCCTCGGTTCTCGATGGGGTCTTGGCCAGGGTGTAGTCGGCCGTGTTGGTCACCAGCCGCAGTTCAACGCTGTGCAGTGACCGTCCGCCACGGTGGTCGATGCGATACCCGACCTTGAGATTTCGATCGGTCAACGCGGACAGCGGAATCGAGCGCAGCGTGGACGTCAGCAAGGGTGCGCCGGGCTCGGGATCGTCGTCGTCGGTGAGTTCGTCGTCACCCATCCACAGCAGCAATGTCCGGCCGTCGGTCACAGCGACCTCTTGGTACAACGATTCGCGCGAATCCTTTTCTTCGAGTGTGCGTTCCATGACGAATGCCGTGATCGCGGCCGGATCCATCACTCGGTACAACGCCTCCAACGCGATCGCGGGATCACGCAGGTATGCCTCCGCCGCTTGCGCCAAATCGGAGTAGGGCGCCCAGTCCTGGTGAGTGTCCGGCCCGCTGGGTCGGCCGGGCGATAGTTCGGTCATCGAGATCAGCTCTCTGATGGCGCCAACACGCGCAGTGCGGGCATCACCTTCGTCGACGAGAAACCACCCATGACCACATCCCCTGTCCAGCAGACCGACCCCGTACACCCGTCGGCGATGACGAGCCTGTGCAAGGTGTAGTCGGGATTCAGAGGCAGAACCGAACGGTGATCTAGCTCACAACGGATACCGTCCTGGCAAAACACCTGCACGAGGGCCAGTCAGCTCGGGCCCGTGCACGGACTTGCTGGTGCAATCGCCGCTAGTAGCGGTACTCGGTCTCGCCTAATGCCATTGGACTGGGATTGGCCAGGACCCAGGCGACGGCCAATTCGGTGACGCGGCGGATCGATTCCTCGTCGTATTTGTCTCGGGTGATGCCCCTACTGAGCTCGGTACGTTCGGCTGCTGTTGCCACTGGTGTCGCCGATCCAAGGTGGGCGATCAGCGCGTCCTTCATCTGGCGGAAGCCGTGGTTCCAGTTGATTCCGCCGTTGTTGAGCAGTTCCCGCGCGATGCGGCCGGCGAGTCGGATGACTTCGCCCTGGACGGTCTTCGCCGGACCACTGCTGGGCACCAAAAGGTTCCACAACTCGTCGAATTGCGCAGACGACTCGGTGGCGTCGACGACGATCGGCGATGACCCGTCATGGACCCTGCGGCGGGCGACCGGGGGCATGCCGAACAAGCTGTAGAGATCCGACAGGGCTGCATCTGTCTCGTCCAGGTAGCGCGGGTTGAATCCGGCGCGGTGGAACTCAAACTGGCCGCCAATGCGGGTGACCATCTCAGCGGCGTCCTGGGGGCTCGGGCAGCCCGCATCGAGAAGTATGCGCGCAGAACCCGCGACCTGCGGAATATCGATGTTGCGGCAGTCGTGGAGCGCGGCCTCTAACGGTGTTCGCCCGCTCGAGTCCACAATCACCGGGTCCGCACCATAGTCGAGAAGAAGGCGCGTCGATTCGGCAGAGCGCAGTGCCGCCCGATGGAGCGGTGTGCCCTCGCTGGTCACGATATTCACGTCGGCACCTTGTTCGACGAGGACACGCAATGTCGCGGGGTGCGCGATCGCGGCGATGATGGGAGCGCGCCGCCCTCGTCCGCCGTTGACGTCCGCACCGAGTTCGAGCAGCACAGTGAGATCTCGTCCGGCGGCGGCACGCCGACACAGCGGAGTACGGCCGCTGGCGTCGGGAGTGTCGACGTCCAAGCCCCGGTCGACCAGCCACCGTGCAAGCTCGTCCGGACAATTGTCGAAACCCAGTGCCGTGCTCTTCCATTGGCCACCGTAAGCATTGAACTCACACGCGTCGAAGACCTTCTTGAGAGCGTCGAGGTCGCCTTCATCGAGTGTGGCCTCAAAGTCCTTCGGGAGCGTCTTGCGCTTACGGACCACGGTTTTCCTCTCCCCCGGGATTCTGGCGACTTGTCGCATTCACGCTGACGTTCGAGCTAGGGCGCGTTCACGTGCGTAAATGGGCGACGTCGGACCACTTTGGATCGTCGTGGGACGCGACTATCACGGCTCCCTGCGCCCAGGTTGCAGCCTCGGACTCGATCGCGACGACATCGACTGCGACACTGTCGGCATAAACGTGCACGGTGTGCACGCCAGCGGTCGTTTCGCAGGCAAGGACACGACCGGCTGTGCCCAGTACGGATTCGAGCCGATCACGCAACTCCTCCAACGCATCCCAGGTCTGCTCGGTAGGCAACCCTGCCTCGTCGAAGCTCCGATAAGGGACCGAGATCGCGATATGCGTATCCAGGTTGGGCGCCTGGCTACTGCACAGTGGCACTTGCGCGGCAGCGACAACGCGGCCGTTCTCCCCGTCCCATTGCAGACCCACCCAGGCTGGTGTGCCGTCCTCATATGTGTTCTCCGCGGCGAGGGCATCGACCACACCGACAAGCTCAGCCAACGAATACCCGTCGGCGGGGCGGTATCTGGTGGTGTCGACCGCACCGAGCCATTGTTCGACTGCGACTTCTCCCAGTGCGTGATCCAGGGCCAGGAAGGCGATCTCGAATTGCTGCCGCTGTTCGAGTCCGCCGAAGCTCGGGTGGTACACCCGCACGTCAAGACGATTTTGACGACGTTGGCATGCAACGATCACGTCGGCATAGTGGACCAATGCCGAACCGAGCCCCAGCCGGAATTCACCCAACGGTCGGCGCTGAAGCGAATCAGCGTATGACCACACTGGATCTGGACTCGGTGCAGCGTTGAGCCAGCGTCGCGCGACCGCACGGTGATCCGGGTTGCCGGTGACGACCAGTTGATGCTCAGACACCGTGCCTGGACCGATCTCCCACGCCAGGCCGTCATGAATCGCCGCGACGCGCTGATCGATCAACGGAAACGCCGAACTGGCGTCACCTGCCTCGATTGCGGCAGCGACCACAGTTGCACCTTCGGTACGCCACCATTCCCAGAAACTCTCGATCAAATTGTCCCCCATAGTATTTGGTCTTCCCGTGCAACGCGGTTCATCAACTCGATCAGGTCATACGTCCTGTAGACAGCAGGCACATCGCAGCGCAGGTCGCGAATGTGGTTGCCGCACCTGGGTTAACCAGCCGATGACTTCCGGCGTCAACGCGGGAAGCTGTCGGGCAGACATGCTTCCTCAAGGTCTAACGCACCACTTAGCTGCTTATTCGTTAGAAACGCATGCGCTCGCTCTACGACCTCGCTGTCCGGAATATCTACTGCAATGATCCTGCGAAGCCTCTCGAAGGTGCACCCCATATCGCTCAGCGCCGCCAGGATTTCATCCTCGTCAGCGAAAACAACAATTCGTACGGTTGAATGGCCTGACCACTCAAGGCGACCAGAGAACCAAATCAAGTCGCTATTGAAATCTGACCGCTGACCTCGGACGATATCGTTTACCGCGAGCGGCTTGACGAAAAACGGAATGTTGTCGACGCGGTATCGACCGTCACCAAGAGCTTCAACCCACATGGTTTCAACCGCGTAGGGAGGCCAGGGGTGATCGGGATCATCGTCTTCTACAGGCAAGTTGAATGCCATTCGCCCGTAGCGATCTCCGCGCAACCCCGTTGACCCATGCTCGGCGTTTTCCCGATCCATCAATATCCACCCCTCTGCAGAAGCCAAACCATCGCCTCGAGCTCATCAGAGTCGATCGTTCACCCTGCGGGTATGCCAGGTATCACCATGCAGCAGCAGCGTGATCTCGCTGGGACCTGACGTGGGGTAGCTGACGTCGGAGTCGTCGAAACAGACGGCTTCGATGTCGTTGGCGACGAACACGCTGACGTGTGTCACTCCCGGCGGCCCGACCAGTAGTTGGCGATCGGGGTTTCGGCGTTCGCCGATCGCCATGAGGCCGCTGGCGATGTTCAGGTACCCATCGAAGGCGAGGTCACCGAGGCCGCCGGTGTCCGATCCCGAGAGCACGCGTACATAAACGTGTCGGCCAACGACGTCACATTCATGGACGCTCATGGTGTGCACCCACAATGCCTGATGCACGGATTCAGGGGCGGGGGCGATTTCAGGATGTACGTACGTACCTGAAATTCCTTTCGCTCCAGCGTCTTCGATGATGACGATGCTGCCATCAGGTGCCAGCGTGGTTTCACACAGCAGCCGGTTTGTGGCGGTTCGCACAGCCGATCCCCTTTCAGCCACCACGTGTGGCAGCTCCATTTCCATAGGCAGATTGCGATCCGGGCGTTGGCGCAGACCGCGGTCCGCCCGATGAAAAGCCCTCAGCGACGTCGGGATGTCGCGGTTCCACGTGTTCCTATCGCTGGATGATTCGAGCCGCTTCACGCGGCCCGTGGCGGTAGCGGCTTTCGCCAATCGCGGATTTGTAGCGCGATGCGTTCGTGGCGCGAGCCGGACCACTGCGGGGTGAGACCACAGCGCGTGGCCGCGGCTACGATCTGCTCGCCTAGGAGCACTTCGCTGCGCTCGACCGATTCTCTCCTGGCAGCTCCATCACCGCTCTGGGCCGCATCGACCAGGTCTTGCGGCAGTCGGCTGTGGTGGGTCCAAGCGCTGTACGCGAGGTAGAGCAACGGATCCGGGGCGCCAAGCCGGTCGGCGTCTTGCGCATGGAAGTACACGTAGGCCCACTCGCGATAGGGATAGGCCGCACCGGCGTCATCGGTGGGCGTGCGTTCGTCATCGATGGCGTCGAACGCGCAGTTGTTGCAGCACATGAAGCACATCCGGCCAAGGATGCCCTCCGCCTCCAGTTGCGCGAACATCTGTTGCAGTCGCCCGAAATCGCCCGTTTCCGGCCACGATTGCTGCTCGGCAATCCGCTGGTCCCACATCGAGTCCAACAGGGCGATAGCCGTGTCGGCGGTGATGTCGCTGTCGTCGTCGATGTGTTCCCGCACCGACTCCCGAACGTCGTCATAGGGCCAGAAGCCACAGACGAGCCGCTCGCGGATGAGATCGGCGAGCCCTTCGTGTTGGGTGCTGGAGTCGGTCATCGTGGCAGCGGTTCCTTCTGCTGGGGAAGCCAGGCGGATGGTGCTTGGCGCCGGGCTGGCAGCGGGGCGGTCCTGATCTGCGGCGTCGTTGTTGGGAGGATCATCTTGTGCACGTTGGCGTTTAGCTGCCTGACGTTGTTGCTCGGCTCGCTCCTGGCAACGCTGCAGGAATTCCTCGTCAGCGGCGGGATCCTCCGGAATGAAGCGGCCCGGTTTGTCGTACTCGGGGAACCGTCGGGCATTGGGCGTACGGTTTCGTGGCACCACAGCGGCCGGGCGCCCGGCGATAAACCAAGCGATGGAACCGATTAGCGGAAGGAGCAGGACAATGAAAATCCATAGCAGGCGCGGCAATCCACGCACTTCGTGATCATCGGCGCAGGCGATATCCACGATCGCGAACAGCAACACGATTACGTCGAGCACACCGAAATACAGCATTCTTGATGGCCTCCCCCGACGCCTGGTATTCACACGACAACCCGTGACGTGCCCGTGGTCAGGCCCGTTGTTCAAGGTGTAGTCGCTGGAGCAGTCGACAACCGAACGCCCACCGGCTGTGATCTATCGCACAGAGCTTCTCAACCTGATCGTCAGGCCAGAGCGCATTACCGCGCTTTTGCCGGTGGCTACGCGCTTGGGTCCGCGCTCAGTGCGCGGGTGCGGCGCGAAGAACGAATCGCCTCCTGACCCAAGGTGTTCGAGCGCATTTGCGATGAGAGTTTGGTCGGTTTGATCGAGGATGCCGGCACGTGGTGTCCAGCGCCGTTATCTACTGTGCGGCAGATCACCGTTGAGTGACATTCGGTTTCGGGACAGGCTCGCGACTACACCTTGCAGAACAGTTGCCCGCCAACTGACGTCGGATCAGCAGAAGCACAGAGAATGAGAGGTGACACCGGTGGACCCGTTCTTCCTTGACGACGAGGATCCCGCATCGGTGCAGTTATTGCTGAGCACCGGCGACCTACCTGTGGACTCGGCCGTGGAAGCTCACGGCCATCTGGCCAACGGCTACTTCTGGACGGGAGTGGCCGAATACCTGATCAGCAGCTACCGTCCCGATCTTTCCGGCGAATTCGAATTTGACTCTGAGGCAGGAACATTCGCCGTCTTTGGCGATCGCGAACAGCTGCTGACCCTTGCGGCTTTGATGCGTCCCGCAGTGACCGACTCCGACGTGGTCGGCGCGCTCATCACCACCGCCGCCGCAGCAGGTCACGAATTCGATGACTAGCAACGAACGCTGGGCAGGTCTACCGGCACGTGCGAATAGACGCCCGGATGATCGGCGTGGATGATGATCCGGCGCACCACCGACGCTTTCGACGCCGGCCTGTTCTTGCCGGCCCGGACGCCGGTGTCGTTTCCTGACATACTCACGGACTACATCCGCAGTGAAGCGTTGCAACCCTACGTGTCTGGTGACGCTGCCGCGCACTGGCACGGAGACGAAGGCCGGCACCTGCTTGAGGCCGAGGCTGACCGGCTGGATAGGGAGCGGATGGCTGCGGACATCGCGCGCTTCCACGCTGCGCGACGAGAGGCATCGATGCTGGCGATGATCAATATCGCCCTACCCGTGGGCTGCAGCGCGACTCTCACCCGCGGCCAGGAGTATCTGCTGCGCATTGCACGCGAGGAACGCAACGCGCGTGGCCAATCTGGGTTTTCTGATCTTTCCCGGGCCGGGGCAGCGATGCGTGAACTTGTCTGCGCGAAATTGGGCGCTCTGATTGCAGATTCGGTGACAGTAGCCGCCGACGGCGACACCCTGGTCAACGCGGACGGCTCCACCGCGGCGGTACTCGGGCGGTTATGCCCCACGTGCTGGTATGCCACCCGGGCCGCACTCGCGCAGCGTGTCATCGACGAGGGCGCAACAGCGGTATTAGGGCAGGGCCTGGTTGATCCCTCCTCGGTTGCGATTCTGTACGCCCTGGGGCTGATCGACTTCTGACAGCGCGCTGGGAAGAGCGATTGCGAGAGAACAGAAATGGGACCTGAACGCCTCGCCGCAGCGTCGGTCGCTGCGATCTTCATCGTCACCGAAATTGCAATCACAGCGGTTCTGATCGTCGTCAGCTGGCGAGCAGCCACCGGGCGTCTGGCCCGCAATCAGTTGACGGGCATCCGCACCCCGTCGACGTTGCTCAGCGATCAAGCGTGGGTCGCCGGCCACCGGGCTGCGTGGCGCCTTGCACCGCTGCACGGGGCGAACGCGGCGATCGCATGCAGCCTGCTGCTGGCGGTCATCGTGCGGTCATGGCCGGCGGGGCCGGTGATAGTCCTTGGAATCGGGTGCCTCGTCGTATTCGTCGGTATGGCGTTGTACACAGCGGTTATCGCAGGCAAGGCCGCTCGGCGCACAATGGCACACACCGATGATCGGCCGGCCACATGAACCACCCGTAATTGAGCTGCGATGCCGCGCAACGTAGCGATGGGGACGGTCTGAGGCAATCCGCGGGCACCGCCGCAGCAGACGGCGCCGCGTGCACGTCTGGTGATCGTTCGTGGGCCATCATCTCGCGCGTCTGGCCAGGGCCGCTGGATCGACAATGCTGATCGTCTTGCTTTGCATACGAATCCAGCCTCGATCGACGAACGAAGCGAGAGCTTTGTTGGCCGACTCGCGGGTTGAACCTGCGAGCTGGGCAAGTTCGTTCTGGTTGAGCTGATGGTCGACACGCAAAGTCCCATTGTCCGATTCACCGAATCGGTTCGCGAGGTCCAAAAGGAGTGTGGCAAGGCGCCCGGGGACATCGTTGAACGTCTGGTCGCACAGCTTGTTGGTGGTGCGGCGCAGCCGCCGTGCCAACACGCGAAGCATCTGCTCGGCAGCTTGGGGTTCCTGGTTCATCCAGGAACGCAGTGCTGTACGGGTCATTGTCGCAGCGAGCACGGCGGTGATCGTGGTGACGGTGGATGTGCGCGGACCCGGGTCGAGGAGCGCGAGTTCACCGAAAACGTCCGACGGTCCGAGGACGGCGATCAAGGTGTCGGACTGCTTACTTGCACAGGCGACTTTGACTCTGCCTGCGGTGATGATGTAGAGCCGGTCGCCGGCGTCACCTTCACGAAACACATTGTGCCGCTGTGGAAAAGATGCCCATTCAAGTTGGCGGACCGCCGCGTCCAGAACGTCCGGACCGACGCCGTGGAAGATGCTGGCGCGCGCCAACGCCGCAATCGCAGCAGGCCCATCCGGACCGATCCCATCACTAGACACAGTGCCCGCCCATCGTCATCCCCCATTTGCTGAAACGGCTATGCCGCCCATTTTAGTAGGTTGCCTATCTGGTTTGCTGACGTTAGCCGGCACACGTACGGGTTGACGTCCCAGTCAGCTTATGCGATTGTTCGCGGTATTGAGTGAAAGACCAAGCGAGCCGGGGGGCTTGGGGCTGGTCTTCACAGGGGGATTCATACATGGTCGAATTTGGCTTGTCGTCGCGACGCTTCAGCACAGGGGCCGCGGTGTTCGCTGTATCTGTCGCTGCATGGGCGTCTCCGGTGGCAGTGTCGGTCGCTGATCCGCAGCCGATGCCCGATCGGTGGACACAGTTCGTCACCGACGACGGCTGGGTGGTGGACGTCAACACCACCAACGAGGTGATCAATCACATCGACAACCTGGCCGGGGCATCGAATTCTTGGCAGGCGCGGGTGACGCTGCGCTCGGAAGCCCGGATCAGCGGCACCGGAGGCGCCGTGATTCAGGATGCCCAGCTCGAATCCGGGTATTTCGTGGGGTGCCGCACGGACTCCTCCCCCGGTGTCGAGGTCGGCGCCGATATCGGCATCACGCCTTATCAGCAGATCAACGGCCAGGTCTACGGCGGCGGCTACGGACAGGGCCAAGGCGGCGCCGGCGGGGGTGGCGGCGGCGGAGGCGGTTTCGCCGGGGCCTCGGCCGGAGCCACCCTCGGTGTGCAGGAACATCTCGGCGGCTACATCCGGGTGCTACTCAAGCCCGGTGGGCTGGCGCAAGTTCCGATGGACCGAATCAGCCTGCGCAGCATGCACGCGGTGTCGAATCTGCGGGAGCAGAACATCGAAGCCGATGGGTGCGGTGGTCAGGTGAAAATCCAGTCCTACACCACGATCCGGGTCCGCACGGACAACGGCAACGACACCCAGACCCTCTACGGCGAACCGAAGGACCTGTGATCGTGGCACCCGCATTGCGTTCAGGACACCCGCGACCATCAGTTGGCCGACGAGCGGTGGTTACCGCGGCGGTGCTGCTCACCATGACCAGCGTCGGTGGTGTCGTCAGCGTCGCCGGCACCGCCGGCGCAGATCCCGCGGCACCGGCACCGCCACCCCCGATACCGGTGCCGGTGCCGCGGCCCATGCCCGAGGATCCCGCACGGGTCAATCCCATTGGCGGCGCGCGTGTTTCCTCCAGCACTCCACAGGGCGAGACCGCGGGCATGGAACGACCACTGGCCGCCCAGGTCGAACGCGGCGCGGCGACTGTACCGATGTGGGCCAAGGACGGCATCTTCGCCCCGACCGCGCACCCCAACCGCCAGATCGCGATCCACCTCCCTGGCGAGGTGACATTGGGCCCGGCGGCGTGGTTACCCGGCGGCGGCGCCATCTACGGCTCTAATGACGTTGACTACCAGGCCATTCCGTACGCCGGCGGCGGGGTCGACATCACCGTCACCCGCAAGACGGTGTTCTCGTCCTCGACGATCCCCTTCGGCGTAAAGATGCCCGCAGCAACACATCTTCGGCAAGGCAACAATGTGGTGCTGGTGGAAACCGATGCTGCGCCAGGCAATCCGTCCCGCGTCATCGGCACCTTCAGCATCCCGGCCGCCGCCGACGCCAACCAAGCCCTCGTCGGCGTCACCCCCACGCTGGGGCCCGGGTTCCCGCCCGGACAATCCAATCTCACGGTTGATCTGGGCCCGACAAGCACTTTCGCGTTCCCGGTCACCATCACCGTGTCCTACCGGGCCTCCGACGCGGCAACTACCGGAGCACCGGCTCCGAACTGGGCCGGCCTGCCCGCCGGAACACCCGCTGGCGCGGTGACCCCGCCGAACCCCGCCGGATACGTGACCGACCCGACCGGCACGCACCGGCCCGACGGCATCGATCCCACGACCTACGCCCAGCGCCACTCCGGCCACTGCCAAGGCGGACCCGACACCTACGGCAGCGCCGACGGGCGATCCGCGAACTTCGTGGCCGCCTGCCAAACCCAACAACTCTGCCTCGCAACGACTCCCGCGCGCACGAGCGTCGACTCCTGCAACGACCGGCTGCTGGCTCACATGTCGATCCAATGCGTCACCGTCTTCGGCCAAACCGGGGACGACTACGACGCCTGCATCCGCACTGCCTCTGACGAAGTTGCCTGGGCAAAGGCCAACATGGCCGGTGGCCCAGGCTGACCCCAGCTCGCACCGATCACTCGCAGATTCATTGAATCAAAGGGGAATTTGGCTATGAAGCCGATGAAGCCGCGATGGCGGCCGCGCGTTTTCAGCTACCAACGCGTTCTAGCCATTGTCTCGATCGTGACATTGCTGTTGGCGGCACTCATCACGACCACCCGCCATGACCACGAATCGGCCATCGCAGCACTCCCCGGAGCGACCGCCCAGCCGAGTATCCCAGGAGGGGGCGGATCAGGCGGTTCAGGTGGCAACGGAGGCGGACCGCCGTTCCCGATGCAGCCACCGGCGATGCCCGACGCACCGGGCTCATACAACGGAGGGTCTTATCCGGCGCCGTTTCAGGGCAATGGGATCGACATCCATAACCCCGCTGAACAACCCGCACAAGCACCGCAGCAGCAACCCAACTTCCAACAAACGAATCCTCAACAACTCCAGCCCGCCAATGGGCAGCAGCCACCGGACTACGACTCCCCACTCCAGACCGCTCAGGCACGGCCACAGCAACAACAGCCGAATCAGCAGCAACAAACCCAGCAGCAGGAACAACAACAGAACCAGCAAGATCAAGAAAGCGAGCGTGAGAATCAGTGCTCGGATCGGGCGGCCGCGCTGTCTGAACGGGAATTAACACCCGCGGAAAGAGCTGCCTATAGGGCTCTTCGCAGCGAGACGCCGGGGAAGTCTGACCTTAAAGGACACGTCGCAAAACGCGACGGGCTCGACCCCAACGATGCACGCTGGTCTCCGGATCATATTGTCGCCCTTCGTCGATTGGTTCAGATTCCAGGGTTCATCGATCTTCCTTTTGCCGATCAACTTGCTATTGCCGATTCGGATGAGAATACCTATGCATTGGCGAAAGACATGAACAGATCAAAAGGGCAGAAGCTGCCCGAAGAATGGGGCGGCAAGGTCCTAAATTCTGGCAATGAAATGACGCCGGAAGAATTTGCGGAGTTCTGCAGAAAACAGGGCGTTGCAATCGAACACGTCTTTAAGGAGACAGCGAAGCGACTAGCGCTCTCCTCTAGCAAGTCGGCACCGGATGGTTCAAGTGTACGTGCTCCGGAGAGGCCTGAGTCTCCCGCGCAAGCACCGAAGGCGCCTTCGAAGGCAGATAGTGTTCCCCGATACCCCATCGCACCATCGACTGAGGAAATTTTACAGCACCAGTTTGATGCGCAATATTTGTTGGGTCAGCAGCGCGCGCTGAATTCCGAATTCTGGAGCCTAGAGCATGCGATCACGTATCTGAATACCGATAGCGCAGGAAATTTGACGGGAAATGTACCCACGTCTGACGCGGCGTTGGCGAGCCAATTGCATACCTTGCAAACGCAGGTCGCACACAGTCTCAATTTGATCGACTCGCTGGTAAAGCCATCGCCGCCAGTAGCCCCGCCACCTGCGCCAGCACCAGCGCAGCCGGCACATTCGAGCGTTCTCGGCCAGTTCTGGAATTGGTTGCAGGCAGGGCCCGTACCAATCATTCCGCCGGTGCTCCCGATCCCGATCCCGGTCCCAGTCCCTTAGGAGGAATACTGTGAAGCTACGGATTACCGCCTCCGTGCTCGCTGCTGCTTTGACAGCTGCTTGCGCACCCGCAACTACCCCGCCTCGCAACGTAGACAATGGCCTGGCAAAGTTGTTCGGGATCGAGGGCTCTTTGCCGAGAACATACGCAGCATCCCGCAAACCTGAACGCAGTCTTACTGAACAAGACATCGCTCGACAGCGTGAGTCATTTGAAGGCACGCACTACAGTCCGGCTGCCTGCTGGCGGGCAGCGCGGGTGAATACGGAGCCGGCAGGTACCAAGGTTGCGGGCGTATGGGCGGTCAGCGCCGAAGAGCACTCTAGAATTGAATTTACGGCTTCCCAAACTAGAGAACCTCTGGCCGGTAGGTCGCAAAGCGATGAACCTCAATGCCGGGCGGTTGCATTTGCCGGACGCACCGCCGACTGGCCTGACGTGTCCGGAGTAACGACTGTCATCGACGCCCCTCACATCGATGGCGTCCAAACATATGCTCGACAAACATTCCTGACCATCCACGATCAAGAACAACAAGCAACGCTCGTCCAATACCTGTACCTGGCCGAACTCGACGAACACCACACCGTGATGACGGTATTCATTACCGAGGACGACGGAAAAGCCAATTCCTTGACACGCAACGATGCGGCAGATTTGTTCGTCAAAGCAACACAGCTCATGCATGTCTGAACAGTGAGAACGCAACGTGACTAGGCCAAAGAAGACCGCCCCATACCCAGCCGACGACGAAGCGCAAGGCAGGCTGATGCCAATCGGCGTCACGCTAGCAGCAATGCTGACTCTAGGTGCTTGCGCGCCGGCGCCGACCGCGCCCTCACGTACTCAGACCGGCGCGACCGCAGCTCCCGACATAACCAAAATCGATCTAGTCCGTCGTCAATTCGGACGTGACTTCACTGTCGGAGACAGTCAACGGACAACGGTGACACCCGAGATAATTCGGCAACACGAACAATCCGGAGTAAACTACATACCAAATCACTGCGAATTCATTGATCAAACCGTCGGCCCTGATTCTATAGGAGCCACATTCATCACGTTTACCGCCGAAGGCAAAGGGACGACGTACACTGTCTCGGCCCAACGAACATCAATTGCTCAACCGGCCCCGTCGGAGAACTGCGATTACGCGCAAATCAATAAGCCGGGCAGGTTTCAATCATTGGTCACGCCAGCGGATCTGCCGAGAATACCGAAGGGCTCCACCAAGAATTCGACCGCTCGGCATATTGTGTCAATTAGTGAACCCCAAAAGCTTGTCATTGACCAATACCGATACATGACATGGCTGGACGACAACAGTGCTGTGAGCGTGGTCGTGGTATCGAACCCTTTTGCCGTTCCGGCATCGAACCCTATCGATCCCAAGTTTGCGCAAGATGTCTTGTCTGACGCTGTCGCCGTGTTACGATCTAAGTAAGTGTGATCGACGGGGGTCGTCTGATGGTTGTAATGCGACAGGCGCTAACTGAATTCCTAGCGGCTAAGTTCCCGCGTCATCGATTTGAATTTACGTCCCTAGATGAGTTGAATTCGGTTCAACAATCCGCAATTCCTGATGGTTGGCACGAATTCGTTGGGGGCGACGGTTCTGTCACGGCTGAACAGGTCGCTGACATATGGCACCGCGCCTTGCCGGGGAAGTTCCCGCGGTATCTCGAGACGTTCAAAGAATTGGATGGTACCGCTTTTCTCGTTCGGAGTACCGATCTTGATACTGGAATTTCCGAGCCAGCAGCAATCTATGCCTGCGATTCGCAGTCGAGGCTTCTCGAAGAGTTTGACGCGCGCGTTGGCTACTTTAACGCTAATGCTGGACGAGACTTGCAATTCTGGAGCAAAATGCCCGCAGGCCTGCAAAAGTTCTATCACATGATAAGTGATGGATTCCTTGACTCGACAGGCGCGGGTATGGTCCGCTCCGCTGAGATGATCCCTTTGGCCAGCCCCTTGGGAAATCCAACAGACCGTTCGCTGCTTCGGAACCAGCGTGGTCTACTAAACCCCGCAAATATCGAATATGTCGGGTTCAACAGCGATGGCGGGGAAATCTATCTGTCGGAAGACGCCCGACCCGATATATCAAAGTTGGTTACGGTATGTACCAACCGAGGATTTGCCTACGTACTCGTCGATGTTACAGATAGCGCCAGCCAGGGTACTCCATGGGAGTGGTGGTCGGGTCCCACAGATGGATCCCTTGAAACAGTCGTCGACCTGTGGTCGGATTTGGACGAGTGGTTGACTCAGCTGTTCGATTTTCGTAAATAGATTGGCGTCAGGCATATGCGGACTAGTGTGCCGCATTGTCGAGCACGGCTGCGCTTCCGGTTCGAATATCGGCGAATATTTGAACGGTCCAGAGAACGACGTGCCAAAAGTTCGCCCAGGCGGACAGAAGAAGGAAGCCTCATCCTCTGCCTGGATTGGCCACCACAACCGGTCGCGCCGCCAAAAGTCCCCACGACGATGCCCCTGAATCCACGCGCTTTGATAGCCGACGGCAGTGTCGGCATCCTGCGAGGTGTGAGCGGCAGCCCGTCGCGAAACCGAAGGACCGCCGACAGTGATCTCGCGCACAGCTGATAACGCTGACCAAAAACGCCGGCACGTCCAGCTATCAAGAGCCGGAGATCAAGGGGGCAACACCAACTCACGTCCATGGCGTCGCCATGGTGATTCAAAGGCGCTGGTGCCCAATAGCTTCCGGGCGAGACCGTCAACCCCCGCTGATCACCCCGTGCGTCACGATGGCCGCTGTCTCGTCGACCCAGAGCTCGTCGAGCTCGCTCTCCGGATGCAGCAGCATCCGTAACATCGTTGCGCCACCGATGATCTCGATGAGCCGTTCGGGCTTGACGTCGGCCTGCACCTCGCCGCGCTCGATGCCGTGCTCCAGTCGGACCCGCACCACGTCGAACAGCCCGTGGAAGCGTGCGACGACCCGCGCGTTGAGTTCCTCGTCGGCGCTCATGTCCGCCATCAGCCCGGGTAGCGCCGCCCGTACCGCGGGGCTGGTGAACACGTCGCGTGCCGCGGCGATCATGGCGCGGATATCGCCGACGATGTCCCCCTCCGGGGTTGCCAGTGCGGTCGGCGTCGTGGGGAATGCCGCTTCATGCACCAGCTCGGCCTTGCTCGACCAACGGCGGTAGAGCGCCGTCTTCGTCGTTCCCGCACGTTCGGCGATCGCCGCCATCGTCAGATTGGCGTAGCCGACTTCGGGCAGCAATTCGGCGGCAGCGGTCAACACCGCGGCGTCGATCCGGGGATCGCGTGGCCGACCGGCGCCAGAGGGCTTGTCAACCGCTTGCAGGTCTGATTTCATAACGCTACGCATCGTATCGTAATTATCTCGGGAAGGAAGGTTCAGTGCCGAACCAACCGGCGGACAGCTCCGTCACGGTCGAAACGAACGTCGACCATATTCAGCGCTCCAGCCGTGACGTGACAACAGTTCCAGACATCCTGTCACAGTGGCTGTCCACGGTGATGGAAGACGGCGTCAAGCCCGAGATCACCGTCGAGAGCGGCGTCGACTCGAACGGAATGTCTTCCGAGACAATCATTATCACCGGCCGGTGGACCGAGGGCGGCGCGCCGGTGGAGCAGAAGTGGGTTGTCCGGGTCGCGCCGACCACCGAGGACGTCCCCGTCTTCTCCTCCTACCGCCTGGACCACCAGTTCGATGTCATGCGGCTGGCCGGCGAACTCACCGACGTTCCGGTCCCCCGGGTGCGCTGGCTGGAGAACACCGGCGAGGTCCTCGGTTCGCCCTTCTTCCTGATGGACTGCGTCGACGGCGTGGTCCCACCGGACGTCATGCCGTACACCTTCGGCGGCAACTGGTTCGCCGACGCCACCCCGGAGCAGCAGCGCACGCTGCAGGACAGCACCGTCGAGGCCATCGCCAAGCTGCACTCGATCCCCGATGCGGACAAGACCTTCGGCTTTCTCCAGGAAATCGACCCGCCAGGCGACACCGCGCTGCGCCGGCACTTCGGCTGGCTCAAGGACTGGTACCAGTTCGCGGCGTCGGGCCTGGGCCGCTCGCCGCTGGTCGAGCGTGCCCTCGTCTGGCTGGAGGAGAACTTCCCCGAGGACGTCGCGGCTTCCGAATCCGTTCTGGTGTGGGGTGATTCGCGCATCGGCAACGTGATGTACCAGGACTTCCGGCCGTCCGCGGTCTTGGACTGGGAGATGGCCACAGTCGGCCCGCGTGAGTTCGATGTCTCGTGGATCATCTTCGCGCACAAGGTTTTCCAGGAGCTGGGCGGCCTGGCCGGGCTGCCCGGCCTGCCGGACGTGCTGCGCGAAGAGGACGTGCGCGCGACGTACAAGAACTTCACCGGCGTCGAGGTCGGTGACCTGCGCTGGTTCTACATCTACTCCGGCGTCGTGTGGTGTTGCGTGTTCATGCGCACCGGTGCCCGCCGCGTGCACTTCGGGGAGATGGAACAGCCCGACGACCTCGAGTCGCTCTTCTACCACAAGTCTCTGCTGGAGAAGCTCCTGGAAGGAACCGCCTGATGCTCGGCCCCATGGACGAATACCCGATCCACCAAGTCCCCCAACCCATCGCGTGGCCGGGATCCAGCGATCGGAACTTCTACGACCGCTGCTACTTCAATGCCCACGACCGCACGGGCGACATCTTCGTCATCACCGGCATGGGCTACTACCCCAACCTCGGGGTGAAGGATGCCTATTTCCTGGTGCGCCGCGGCGACACCCAGACCGCCGTCCACCTGTCCGACGCCATCGACCAGGACCGGCTGAACCAGCACGTCGTCGGCTACCGCATCGAGGTCACCGACCCGCTGCACCAGGTGCGCATCGTGCTCGATGAGACGGAAGGGATCGCGGCTGACCTCACGTGGAACGGCCTGTTCGACGTCGTCCAGGAGCAGCCGCACATCATGCGCCAGGGCAACCGCGTCACTCTGAACGCGCAGCGCTTCGCGCAACTGGGTTCCTGGAGCGGCACCCTCGCCATCGACGGCGAGGACATCAAGGTCAGCCCGGACACATGGATCGGTTCGCGTGACCGGTCCTGGGGCATCCGCCCGGTCGGCGAGGCCGAGCCGGCTGGCCGGCCGGCCGATCCGCCTTTCGAAGGCATGTGGTGGCTGTACGTGCCGCTCGCGTTCGAGGAGTTCTCGCTCGTGATGATCATCCAGGAGGCCCCCGACGGCTTCCGCTCGCTCAACGACTGCAGCCGCGTCTGGAAGGACGGCCGCGTCGAGCAGCTCGGCTGGCCGCGCGTGAAGATCCACTACGTCTCCGGTACCCGCATTCCCACCGGCGCCACCATCGAGGCGACGGCGCTGGACGGCACACCGGTCCGCTTCGACGTGGAATCCAAGCTGCCCGTGCCGATCCATGTGGGCGGCGGCTACGGCGGTGACGCCGACTGGCTGCACGGCACGTGGAAGGGCGAGAAGTTCACCGAGCGCCTCACCTACGACATGACTGATCCCGGCATCATCGCTCGCTCCGGCTTCGGCGTCATCGACCATGTCGGCCGTGCGGTGTGCCATGAGGGCAACAAGCCGCCGGCCGAAGGCTGGGGCCTGTTCGAGCACGGCGCGCTCGGCCGCCACGATCCGTCGGGCTTCCCGGACTGGCTGACCATGGCCCCCTAGTTTTGCGCGGCGTCCCCCGGCCGGGCAAACAGGAATGTTCCCCGATACAACGGCGTATCGGGGAACATTTGTCTTTGGTGACGCTAGCCGGCCCACCACAAGGAGGCGGCGAGCAGAACTTCGACCAAGCCGTAGAACCAGTTGGGGTAGAACGACGTTCGGTCACCGACGATTGCAGACACGATGCGCCCGAAGGCCATGCCGAGCAACGCCACGCTCACAGTGACCACGATGCCGAAACGCACCTGCTCCGGCGCCGCGATGGCGTATCCCAGGATCGCCGCGACGGCCAACCCGAAACCGCCGTAGACCGCCCGCACCTCGGCTCGAGATGCCGCCTCGCCCAAGGTGATTCCGAATGGCCGCAACATCTCTGCCGGAGCGGTCAGGGCCCGCAGGCCCATGCCGGCAAAGAACGCCGCGTTGACGGCGACGACGACGTTGGTAGTCACTGACACCGCTACCTCCTGACGACGACGCTGAACCAACCAGCATGACGGACGTGAGTTATGCCGTCAGGCGAAACGACTCAGAGACGCCACATTTCGCGCTCAGTGGCGGCCTGCTCGAACGCCTTGTGGCGAAAAGTCTCCGGCTGGCGCACTTTCGCAGCCAGATGCAGCCGTGTCACGAACGCGGCGGTCTTGTCCGACCACCAATGCATCGCGGCCGCGGCGGGGTGGAAGCCAACTGACGCAGAGTTGGTAGCCATCGCGGTATCCCTTCACGAACTCCGACAATGCTTTTGAGATCGCACAACCCTCGGCGACGGCAACGTCGGCACTAGTGCACAGGTTCAGCGACGGAGGTCGCTCATCTATTCCCTGCAGCACGCCGTTGTTCGCTGTCGGCTTACTCCAGCCCGGCGGTGCCGTCCGCGCTGACGGTGACCTTGGCACCCGCGAGGTCCTCGCGGGTGCTGGCCTCGGCTTGCGACGCATCGGTGATGACGGCCAGCGCGCGGCTACCGCTGGGTGTACGGACGGCGACGAAGACCTTCTCGGGCGTACCCTCGCGGGTCACCGGTGTGGTCCAGGTTTCCACCGTGCCGGTGCCCGACCAGTCGTCCTCGGCCACCACCGTCGGCTCGACATCGACCTCGGATTGCACATCTTCCCAACGGAATTCGTTCACCGGTGGCTCGGTGCTGTAGACGCCGAAGCTGTGCTTGGTCAGATAGCCACCGTTGGCGGTGATCAGCCCGATCTGGCCGGGATGGGCCACCAGCCGCTCCGCCATGGTCGCGATCGAATGCGCGACGTAGTTGTTCCACGGCCCGCCGGCGAAGGTCAGTCCACCGGTCACCGTCAGCGGCCGCGCCGGATCATCGAGGGCCAGACCGAGCTCACGCGCCGCGACCTGCACTGCCGACGGGAAGCACGAGTACACGTCGACCGCGTCGATGTCGTCGATGCCGAGGCCGGCGAGCTCCAGCACGCGGCGGCCCGCGATGCGGATCGCCGGCGACCCGGAGAAGCTCGCCCGCTCCCCGATCAGATAGGTGTCGTGGGCGTCGGTGCCGGCGTACGGGAAAACCCACCGCTCCTTCGGGATCTGCAGTTGTTCGGCCTTGCCCACCGAGGTCAGGATCAGGGCGGCGCCCTGGTCGACCATGTTGTTGGAGTTCATCAGCTTGGTGTACGGCCAGCTGATCATCCGGTTGTCCGGACCGGGCTTCCAGATCTGCGCGGCAGGCACCGCCTCCCGGCTCCAGGCGTGCGGATTGCCTTCTGCCACTTGGCTGAACCGCGCCCACAGTTCCCCGATCCGGCGGCGGTGCTCGTCGAGCGTCTCCCCCGCCGCGATCCGCAGCGCCTGCTCGAACATCGGGTACACATGCGACGGCGCCACCAAACCGATCCGCAGTTCGGCGGGTCCGGCCATGGTGAATTCGGGGTCGCTGGGTGCGAGTGGCACCGACTCGTCCTGCTCGGTTCCGGTGAGCCGTTCACCGCGCGCCTTCAACCGGGTCCGCGTCCGCCAGGTTTCCCCGCCGGCGATCAACACCACGTCACTGCGGCCCCGCTGGATGTCCAGGCACGCCTGGTTCACCAACGACTGCGGCACATTGCCGCCGATCGGGGTGTACCGGGTGACGGCGCCCGGCGCGCCGATGCGCTGCGCCAGCAACAGCCCCGGGTCGCGGTAGCGCACCGACAACAGGTTGACGATCCGTACCGCGTCGACCGCCTCGAGGACACGGGCGTCAGCAGCGGCACGGGCCGCCGCTTCCATCAGGTCGACGGGCTCGCCGCCCGGGTTCTCGTCGTACTGGTTGACCTGGCCATAGCCGACAAGCACCGGGGTTCTGGGATCAAGGGGCATACATCCACCTTGGTGGCACCCGCCCTGCGCTGTAAACGACCAGCGCGGAAACCCGCACATGAGCGTTCGGGACATCTGTTTGCCCTCAGGTCCCGCAGATGTCGCATGAGGAAACGTATAGGTGTCGCACAATGCGATTTACAGGGCGGCGCCGACAGCATTGCATGGACCTCACATGCAGAAGGGTGAACACATGACGATGAGCGTGGCCGAACGGGCCGAACTCGCCGCAGCCGTCAAAGACCTGCTCAGTGAGCATTGCACCGAAGCCGACGTCCGCCGGGTGATGAGCACCGACACCGGATTCGATCGCGACCTCTGGAACAAGCTGGCCGCCCAGGGCGTGGCGGGCCTGATCATCGATCCGGAATACGGTGGCGTCGGGCTGGGCGCACAGGAGCTCGAGGCGGTCGCCGAGGTCACGGGTGCAGCCTTGCTCCCTGCCCCGTTCCTGTCGAGTGCGGTCTTCGCCACGGCCTTGATCCAGGCCGCCGGCACCGACGACGACAAGGCACGGCTCTTGCCTGCGTTGGCCGACGGTTCGTCGATCGCAACCGTCGCAGCCACCGGGCCCCGCGGCACGTGGGCACCGGATGGTGTTGCGGTTCAGGCAGTTCGGCACGGCGACCAGTACCAACTCGCGGGCACCGCGCACTACGTGCTCGACGGACAGATCGCCGACGTCGTCATCGCCGTCGCGAAGACCGACGAGGGCATCGCGATCTTCGAGGTCGCCCCGGACGTACCCGGCTTCGACCGCACCGCCGCAACGGTTTTCGACCCGACCGTCCGGCTGTCGATGTACACGTTCGACCAGACCCCGGGCCGTCGCCTCGGCACCGGCGGCTGGGCTGCCGTGGAAAACGCGTTGTCCCTCACGGTGATCGCCCTGGCCGGGGAACAGGTCGGCGGTGCTCGCCACCTGTTCGATGTCACCGTCGAATACCTCAAGACCCGGATCCAGTTCGGGCGGCCCATCGGCAGCTTCCAGGCGATCAAGCACATGGCGGCCGACCTGCTGCTGGAAGTCGAATCCGCCACCTCGGCCGCACAGCATGCCGCCGCACAGTTCGATACCGACCCGGCGGGCTCTGACGGTCCTGTGGCGTTGGCCGGATTCGCCTGTGCGGAGGCCTACCACACCACCGCCATGCAATCGATCCAGATGCACGGCGGCATCGGCTTCACCTGGGAGCACCCCGCGCATCTGTTCCTGCGCCGGGCGCGTACCGGCCGTCAACTGTTCGGCAGCTCACGTGACCATCGTGAGCGCTACCTGGCAGCAAAGGGCGCCTGAGATGACCACCACCGCAACGAATCCCGATGACCTCCGTACCGAGGTCCGCGACTGGCTCACACAGAACTGGACCGCGTTGCCACCGGCGGACGACCCGTGGGTCAGCTCGCCGGCGGAAATCGCCTGGCGTGAAAAGGTTCTCGAAGCCGGATACGCCGTGCCCACGTATCCGCCCGATTGGTTCGGCCGCGGCTACCCGAGCAAACTCGCCGCGGTGATCCAGCAGGAGTTCCGCGCGCTCAAGGCCCCCGGCGCCTGTCAGGACAAGCACAACATCCCGGCCAACACCTTGTTCGCGTTCGGCTCGGACGAGCTGAAACATGAACTGCTACGGGACTTTCTGACCGGGGCCGCCCGCACCTGCCTGCTCTACAGCGAGCCCGGCGCCGGATCCGATCTGGCCGGGGTGAGCACCACAGCGGTGCGCGACGGCGACCGTTGGGTGGTCAACGGCCAAAAGGTGTGGACCTCCGGAGCGGCGACGTCCGAATACGGTCTGCTGATCGCGCGCACCGACTGGGATGCACCCAAGCACAAGGGCATGAGCTACTTCATCATCCCGATGCGGCAGCCCGGCATCGAGGTACGGCCACTGGTCCAGATCACCGGTGAGGCGCATTTCAACGAAGTGTTCATCTCCGATGCCACCGTGCCGCACGCCAATCTCATTGGCGGAGAAGGCAACGGCTGGCGCGTCCTGCAGACCGCCCTGGCGTACGAACGCTCCATCATGGGTGACGGCGGACGCGGATCGCGCAACAAGTCCAAGGCCGACAGCCTCGTGGAACTGGCTCGCGAGCACGGCCGCCTCGACGATGCCGCCCTGCGGGAGCGGCTCGCGGACGTGCTGGCGTTGCGGGAACTCAACCGTCTCAACAATCTTCGCGCCAAGGCGTCGACCAGCCAGGGCACGTCGAGTTCGATCATGTCGCTGGGTAAGCTCGCGATGTCGCGAATCCTGCACTCGGAGGCAGCGTTGAAGACCGAGATCATCGGCACCGAATCACTGCTGGCGGGTCCCGACAACCCTGAGGCCGACGACGTGAACTTCCTGTCCCTCAACGCATTCTTCACCTCCATCGGCGGCGGCACCGACCAGATTCAGCGCACCATCATCGGTGAACGCGTCTTGGGCCTGGCGAAGGAACCCGAGACCGACCGCGACATCCCGTTCCGCCAGGCGCGACGCAGTTGACGAGCATGGCCTACGACCCACCGCTGTCGGGCATCGAGATTCTCGACCTGACCGCCGGACCCATCACGGCCGTCGGCCGGCTCCTCGCCGATCTCGGTGCCCACGTCACGTCGGTGCACCTGGCCGGTGTGACCGCGGCCGACACCACCGGACCACGTATCGACGGGGTGCGCATCGGCACCGCCATCAACCGCCACGGCATCCCGCCAACCGAGATCGATCCGTCGACCCCGGCCGGGCAACAGGCATGGGCCGAATTGGTGGCCACCGCCGACATTCTCATCGAAAACACGCGCCCGGGGTCGGCGGCCGAGGAGTCGTTGGCAGTCAAGCAGATTCACGCCGACCATCCGGCGTTGGTCATCCTGTCCATCAGTGACTTCGGTCGCGATACGCGCTACCGCGACTGGCAGGCAACCACTCCCGTGCTGCACGCGTTGACCAGCGAGCTGTCCCGCTCGGGCATCCCGGGACAGCCACCGCTGGTGCCACCGAGTGCCGACCTGCCGTATCACGTCGCCGCCGCCCAGGCCGCCTTCTTCACCCTCGCCGTCTTCCTGGATCGGCTGCGCACGGGCACAGGCGATCTCATCGATTTCTCGGTGCTCGAAGGTGCGATGCAGACCCTCGACCCGCCATTCGGCACCGCGGGCAGCGCGGCGGCCGGTGTGCCCATCAGCGAACAGCAGCGCGACTGGATCGCCGAGCAGCAGCGCTATCCGATCTTCAGCTGCAAGGACGGCCACGTCCGCATGTGCGTGTTGGCAAAACGCCAGTGGCAGGGCATGTTCGAGTGGATGGGACGCCCGGCGGAATTCGCCGACCCCAAGTTCAACAGCCTCCGCGAGCGTTTCGCGTCCGCGACACTCTTCGGAGCCATCGAGCAGTTCTGTGCCGACAAGACCCGCGCCGAGCTGGAACTGGCCGGACAACGGCACGGCGTGCCGACGGCCGCGGTGCTGAGCCTGGCCGAGGCCCTGTCCACCGAACAGGTTGCCGCGCGCGGCTTCTTCCGTGAGACCGAGCTCTCCCCCGGTCTGACGGCACCCGTACCCGTCGGCGTCGTGGAGATCGACGGGCACCGGGCGAGCAACCTGAACATCACGGCACCGGGTCACCGACGACTCCGTGACGCACCCACTCTCACCGCGCGCGCCCGCAGCGACCTCGGACTGCCCCTGGAGGGGCTGCGCGTACTGGACCTCGGCGTCATCGTCGTCGGCAGCGACACCGGTCGCCTCTTCGCGGACCTCGGCGCCGACGTCGTCAAGATCGAGAATTCCGCCTTCCCCGACGGGCTGCGCATCAGCCTCACCCGGATGACGCAGGCTTACGCCGCCGGTCACCGCAACAAGCGGTCGATCGGAATCGACCTCCGGTCCGAGGAAGGCCGGGCGCTGGCACACCAGCTGGTGGCCCAGTCCGACGTCGTGCTGAGCAACTTCAAACCCGGTGTGGCAGCGGCGCTCGGCATGGACCACGCGACCCTGCAGCAGGTGAATCCGGGCATTGTCGTCGTCGACAGCTCGGCGTACGGAGCCACCGGCCCATGGGCGAAGCGCCTCGGCTACGGACCGTTGGTCCGCGCCGCGGCGGGCTTCACCGAGCTGTGGACCTACCCGGATAACCCGGATGCCTTCTGCGACACGGTCACGGTGTACCCCGATCACGTGGCGGCGCGGATCGGCGCGTTGAGTGCCGTCGCGCTCCTGCTGCGCCGCGAACGCAGCGGTGGCGGTGGATCGGCGAGCGTCGCGCAAGCCGAGGTGATGCTCAGCCACCTGGCCGACGACATCGCCGGCGAGGTGCTGAACCGTCGCGGTCATGCGCGCGACAACCAGCCGGCTCGTGACGCACCGTGGGGCCTGTTTCCCGGCGCTGGCGATGACGCGTGGATCGCGGTCACCGTCCGCGACAACGCCGACTGGTCGGCCCTGTGCGCGGTGATCGACCGGCCCGACCTCGCTGCCGATGCGGAGCTGGGTTCGCGCGCCGGGCGGGACCGTCAGCGGGCGCGGCTCGACGCGGCACTCAGCGCCTGGACATCCCGGCACGCACCGGTAGACGCGATGGTGCAGTTGCAGGCCGCGGGCGTCCCGGCCGGGGCTGTGCTGCACGCCGTCGAGGTCCCGACCTGGGACTACTACGTGGAGCGACGGGCGTTCCGGGAGGAACTGCATCCGCATGGGACCGCACCGTTCATGATGGAGAACGTGCAGATCCATGCTGACCTCATTCCCGATCCCCCGCTGGGGCAGGCGCCGCTGCTCGGGGAGCAGACCCGCGAGGTCGCGGCCGAACTGCTCGGCTTGGACGACCAGAAAATCGACGAGCTGATCGCCCGCGCCGTGCTCGAAGTACCTGCGGCAGCTGCGCATTCGGGACGGTAACCGCCCCTTCCATGGAGATCGATTTCACCCGCCTTCGCTACTTCGTCGCTGTCGCCGAAGAGCTGCACTTCAAGCGCGCCGCCGACCGGTTGATGATCACGCCGCCGCCGCTCAGCAAGCAGATCAAGCTGCTCGAGCGCGAACTGGGTGGGGAACTTTTCGAGCGCACCTACCACGACGTCCGCCTGACGCCGCTGGGCCTGCAGCTGCTGGAACCGGCACGCGACATCCTGCGGCAGGTCGAGGAGCTGAAGGCGACCGCGTCACGAATCACGCAGGAGATCAACCCTGTTCGCATCGGCGCGACCGCCTACGCGCCATCGGATTTCCTGGCCAGATTCGAACAAGCGGTGGCCGGGCTCGCCATGCCTACCGAGTTCAGTGTGCCCGGGTCAGCGGCGGAGGTGATCGCCAAGCTCGTCTCGGGTCACCTGGACCTGGGCCTGATCCACCTGCCCGCCGCCGACAAGCGCATCCGGCACCGGGTGGTGGCCACCTATCCGGGCGCGGCAGCGGTGCGGTTCGACGACCCACTCGCCGCCAACGACATCATCGCCATCGAAGACCTGCGGGACCGCGATGTCGTGATCGACTTCGCCCGGCCCAATCCGGTGGTGCTGGCGCAGATGACGCGCGGACTCAACGAGCGGGGCATCACCCGCATCGTGCGGGCCGTGAGTCAGCTGGGTGGCGAGCTGGAGATGGCCAGCCACGTGTTCAACCGGTACCTCGTCGCGTTGGTCAGCTATGCGCCCGCCTCGACGCTGGGCCGGATTTTCTCACCGCCCGAATTCAAGCTGATCCCCATCGACGAAAGCACTTGGGCCCCGGCCAAAATCGCGCTGGCATGGGCGCCGGACCGGCTGAATGACCCGGCCGAGATCGAGGCCGTCGTCGAGCAGCTCGTCACTGCCCTGGCATAACCCCCGCGAGCGAGTTGGGTGTCACCGCACAGCGGTACGCTGCCTCGACCGACAAACTCCGTCAACGCGCCCCCGGAAGGATCGAACCGTGCTCGATGCCGATGATGTGCGCCGCATCGCGCTGTCCCTTCCGGAGACCACCGAGAAAGAGCGTTGGGGCCACCCGACTTTCGACGTGGCACGCAAGATGTTCGTCACGGTGCCCGACGACGAGACCTCGTTTGCGGTGCGCTGCCCCCGGTTCGACCGCGAAGAGCTGATCGCGGCCGAGCCCCACAAGTTCTGGGTGCCGCGGCACGAGGCCGCGTCGTCGTGGGTTCGGGTCCGGCTGGCGGCCCTCGATGACGAGCGGGAGCTGACCGACATTCTGGTCGACTCCTGGCGACTGGCTGCGCCGCCCAGACTCACTGAGCAGCCGGAGTCCTGATCCCGAAGGCTCAGACCCGCTGCCGCACCCGGCCGAAGACCATCGATTCCTCGATGCGGTCGAAGCGGTGGTCGATCACGTCGAGCACGTAGTTGTGCCGGACGTGCCACGGGCGATGCGTGCCGGATTTGGGCAGCGCGTGCGGGTTGCGGTTGATGTAGCCGGCGTCGAGGTCGAAGGTCTTCTTCTCGTCCATCGGGACGTCACCCAGGTGCGGATAGGCGTGGGTGTAGCCGTGAGCGTCCATGTACGCCACCAGCTTCGCGAACGCACGCGCAGTCATGTCGGCGCGCAGGGTCCACGACGCGTTGGTGTAGCCGAGGCACCATGCCATGTTCGGCACATCCTCGAGCAGGAACTCCTTGTAGACGTAGCGGTCGGACGGGGTGATCGCGACTCCGTCGACCGACAGGGAGATACCGCCGAGGGCCTGCAGCTCCAGCCCGGTCGCCGTGACGACGATGTCGGCGTCAAGGCGCGCACCGGATTTCAGCACGATGCCGTTGGCATCGAAGTGGTCGATGTGGTCGGTGACGACCTCGGCCCGGCCGTCACCGATGGCGGTGAAGATGTCACGGTCGAGCACCGCGCAGAGACGTTGATCCCACGGGTCGTACTTCGGGTTGAAGTGCACGTCCACGGGATAGCCGGCGGGCAGTGCCGCCACGGCCCGGCTACGGATGAGCCGCCGGCCACCCTTGGGGAACTTCCGGAGCAGGTTGTAGCTGAGCACGCTGATGAGCACGTTGCGGAACCACACGATGCGGTGAGCGATCTTGTCCGGCAACAGCTTCCGGATCAAGCTGACCATCGGGTCGATCTGCCACTGCGACATCAGGTAGGTGGGCGACCGCTGCAGCATGGTCACCTTGGCGGCGGTCTTCGCCATGGCGGGCACCAGGCTGACGGCTGTGGCACCGCTGCCGATCACCACGACCTTCTTGCCGGCGTAATCCAGTGACTCCGGCCAGAATTGCGGGTGGACGACGTCGCCGGCGAAGGTGTCGATGCCGGGGAAATCCGGCGTGTACCCCTGGTCGTAGTTGTAGTAGCCGGTGCCGCAGAACAGGAATCGGGCACGGTAGGACCTGGCCTCGCCGTTCTCCACGGCGTGCACCGTCCAGGTGTCGGTCGCCGAATCCCAGTCGGCCGACTGCACGTGCGTGTTGAAGGTGATGTGACGGTCGATGCCGTGCGTGTGTGCCGCGGTGGTCAGGTACTCGCGGATGTGATCGCCGTCAGCGATGTTCTCCGGACGCTCCCACGGCTGGTACGGGAAGCTGAGCGTGAAGATGTCGCTGTCCGATCGAATACCCGGGTAGCGGAACAGATCCCAGGTGCCACCGATGCGCGTCCGCCGCTCCAGGACCCGGTACGTCAGCTGCGGGTTGCGCTGATGCAGCCGGTACGCGGCGCCGATGCCGGAGATGCCGGCACCGATGATCAGCACATCGAAGAACTCGCCGTCGCTGGCCGTCATGAATCTCCCTTGATCAAATCCGGTACCGCCGGTTTCACCTTAGGACATGATGATCCTAGGCCGTCGAGCTGTGGACAGCTCCGGCGAGCAGCGCCCGCAAATGCTGATTGACCTGCTCGGGACGCTCCAGGTTCGCGCAGTGACCACCGCCGAGTTCGACGAACGACCACAGATTCGGCACGTTCCTGGCAATCCGGCGGGACGCCGCGATGGGCAGCAGCCTGTCCTTGGTGCTGCCGATGACCAGCGCCGGCACCGTCAGGTTGTCGAGGCCGATGTGATGCGCATCGAGGTTGTCGACCAGCGCGTTTACCCATCCGCTGCGGCCCGCGGCGGAGGTGCCCATGAACAGTTCGTAGACGTAGTCGGCGACCGCGGGCTCGGCGTCACGCCCGACGGCGATCATGGCGACGAACTGACGCGCCGCCTTACGCGAACCCGGCACCAACGGCGCCCCGCCGAAGGTCTTCAGGATGCGGCCGGCGGCGTAGGCCCGGGACTTCGCCAGCGAGTTCGGGACCTGCGCCAGCTGGACCAGCTTCAGCAGGTCACCGGTGGTGGTGTTGATCAGGGCGACGGCGTCCGCGCACTCGGTGACGCGCTGCGGATAGCGCTGCGCCCACGACGTGATGGCGATGCCGCCCATCGAATGCCCGGCGATGACGGCCTGCTCCCCTGGCCTGAGTGTCGCGCTCAGCACCGCGTCGAGGTCCGCCGCGAGAAAGTCCAGATTGTACTTGTAGCGGCCTTTTGGAGCCTCACTCTGGCCGTGCCCGCGGTGGTCATAGGCGATGACCCGGTAGTCCGTCGCCAGATCCGCGATCTGGTTGCCCCATACGCCGATGGCGCAGGTGATGCCGTGGGCGAACACGATCGGCTGCCCGTGTTCGGGACCGAACACCTCGGCATGCAGCCGAGTGCCGTCGACGGCCTTGATTTCCATGGAACGGCCTGGTGGCAGCGCCGCGGGACGCCCGGGTTTGACCAGCTGGGATTGAGTGAAGGCGGTCATGCTGCTCCGTTTCGGGTTCGGCGACGTTGCCGGCGGGACATCCCGTACCGCGAGCCTACCTAAATAACCAGCACTGGTTTGACGGTAAAACCGGCGGTGGCGTCCGACCAGGCGTCAGCGAAGCGGTCGAACGGGTAGGTCCGTACCAGTTTGTCGACGGGCAACTCGCCCCGAAGGACGTGCCCGGCCAGCCGCGGGATGAAGCTGTGCGGCTCGCTGTCGCCTTCGATGACACCTTGCACCCGCAGCCCGTTGGCCAGGATCAGCCCGACGGGCAGCTCCGCGGTCAGCGCGCCCAGGCCGACGAGCGCGAGCGTGCCGCACTTGCGCAGCAACGTCAGCGCGGTGCTGATGACGTCGCCGCGCGCGGTGGTGTCGACGGCGAGCGTCGCGCCACCGCCGGTGAGTTCCATGATCTCGGCGGGCAGGGCCTCCGAGGCCGAGTCGACGGCCCCGGTGGCACCCAATTCGATTGCCAGCGAACGCCGTTCGGCGATCGGGTCGACGGCGACGACCGTGCGGCACCCGGCGATGCGGGCACCCATCACCGCCGACAGACCGACCGCGCCGGCGCCCCACACCACCAGCACATCGTCGGGTCCCGCGGCCAGGGTGTTCAGCACCGCGCCGACCCCGGTCTGCACACTGCAGGCCAGCGGCGCCGCCAGTTGGGCGTCGATGCCGTCGGGCAGGACCACGACATTCGACGTGTTGGCCAGCGCGTGGGTGGCGAAGCTGGACTGCCCGAAGAATCCACCGCGCACGGGCTGACCGTCCAGCCGCAGGGCGCTCGACTCGTCACCGCGGTCGCCGGCCATGTTCAGGCGGGTGGCGTTGTCGCAGTAAGCGGGCGTGTCGGACGAACATGCGGCGCACTGCGAGCAGCTGGCGAACGTCAGGACGACCTGGCGGCCGACGTCGATGCGGGCGTCCGTTCCGGCCGCCAGGACCGTGCCCGCGCCTTCATGGCCGAACACCATGGGCAGGCGCTTCTCCGGCCAGCGTGCGGCCGTGCTGATATCGGTGTGGCAGATGCCGACGGCATCGATGCCGACCAGTACCTCGGCGCCCTGCGGCTCGCGAATCTGGACGTCGGTCAGTTCGGGGGCCGAACCCGGGCGGAGCAACACCGCGGCACGTGCGTCGATCATTCACGGATGGTAGGTCGACGGTAATCTGCGCCGGGTGACCGGGATCGACAACTGCCGGGTGCCGCGCGGATGACCAACCGCCAGTTGCCCCGATGGTCCGTCCCGTTCGTCTTTGTCACCGGTGCGGCGTCGCAGTACCTGGGTGCCGCGATCGGCGTGTTTCTCTTCTCGACCACCCAACCGGCCACCGTGGCGTGGCTCCGGGCCGCGGCCGGCGCGCTGGTGCTGATGGCCTGGCGCCGGCCGTGGCGAATGCCGTTGACGCGCCGCCGCGTCGCGATCGCGACCCTGTTCGGGTTGATCACCGTCAGCATGAACATCGCGTTCTACGAGGCGCTGGCCCGCATCCCGCTGGGCACCGCCGTCGCGGTGGAGTTCATCGGGCCGACGCTGGTGGCCACGCTCGGTTCACGGCGGCCGCGTGATCTTCTGGCTGCCGCCCTCGCCGCCGGCGGGGTTGTGCTGTTGGCCGGCATCGAATTCAGCTCAGAGCTCGCCGGCGTGGCATGGGCACTGGCCGCCGCCGCGCTGTGGGCCGGTTACATCATGGTCGGCAAACGGGTGGCCGACGCACACGGCGGTCTCGACACGCTCGCCCTCGGAATGTCGACCGCCGCAGCCATTTTGGGCCCGGTGATCATCGGTCTTCAGGCCCACACGAACTCGGCGGTGTTCGTCGACCCGCGCACCTGGCTGCTCGGCCTGGGCGTCGGCCTGCTGTCGACGGCCATCCCGTACGCCCTCGACCAGGTCGTCCTCCGCCAGGTCGGACAGGCGAGGTTCGCGATCCTGCTGGCACTTTTGCCCGTGACGGCAACCCTCATCGGGCTCACGGTGCTGCATCAGGTTCCGACGATCGGCGAGATCGCCGGCATCGGGCTGGTGGTGACCGGCCTCTTACTCGGTGCCCGCGGCGCACCGTGAAACGGACATGCGACAGTGACAGTGACCCACCGGCAACGCCTACAGGAGAAGAGCACCATGCGCGCCATTCAGATCGCCCGGTTGGACGGCCCTTCGGCGGCCGAACTGAACGACATCCCCGAACCTGACGGCAGCGGCCTTGTGGTGATCGAGGTGCACGCCGCCGGCGTCGCCTTCCCCGACGCGCTGCAGTCCCGCGGTCTGTACCAGCACAAGCCGGAATTGCCGTACACCCCCGGCGCCGAGCTCGCGGGCGTGGTCCGCAGCGCACCCGAGGGCGCACACGTGGCGGCCGGCGACCGGGTGGCGGCGTTGACCATGTTGTCCGGCGCCATGGCGGAAGTCGTTGCGCTACCGGCTGATCGGGTTTTCAAGCTGCCCGACTCGGTGTCGTTCGAGGCCGGCGCGGGACTGCTGTTCAACGATCTGACGGTGCACTGCGCGCTGCGTACCCGCGGCCGCCTGACGCCCGGCGAGACGGTGCTGGTGCACGGCGCCGCGGGCGGCATCGGCACGTCAACGCTGCGGCTGGCCCCGGCGTTCGGCGCCGCCCGCACCATCGCGGTGGTGAGCTCGCAGGACAAGGCCGAAATCGCCCGTGCCGCCGGCGCTTCCGATGTCGTGCTGGCCGACGGTTTCAAGGACGCGGTGCGCGAGCTGACCGGCGGCCGCGGCGTCGACCTGATCCTCGACCCGGTGGGCGGCGACCGGTTCACCGATTCCCTTCGGTCGCTGGCACCCGGCGGCCGGCTGCTGGTGGTGGGATTCACCGGCGGCGATATCCCGACGGTCAAGGTGAACCGGCTGCTGCTCAACAACGTCGACGCGGTGGGTGTCGGTTGGGGCGCGTGGGCCATGACGCACCCGGGTTATCTCGCCGAGCAGTGGGAAGAGCTGGAGCCGCTGCTGGCCTCCGGCGCCGTGACCCCGCCGGCGCCCGAGGTCTATCCGCTGGAGCGCGCCGCGGACGCCATCGCCTCGCTGGAAAACCGTTCCGCCAAGGGCAAAGTGGTCGTCACGTTGCGCTGACCGGCAGCACCAGCCGGGACTGCCCGCCGTCGCCGTGCGCGACGGTGTGCACCGACGGCACCATCCGGGTTGCGGTCCCCAGCGGGTCGCCGGTGCCCAGATTGCGCGCGAACCGCGGGAAACAGCCGCCGGCGACCAACAGCCGGATCCGGTGGCCGGCTGCGAATCGGTAGGCGGTGGCGTCGAGTTCCAGGCGCAGCAGCGCCGCGGGCGCATCGGCCGCGGTGAGCCGCAGGTAGCCGTCGGTGACGTTGGTCGAATGTCCATCGGGCCCAACGTCACTGATGCGCACGAACACGTCGGCGTGCGGATTGTCGGTCCGGTGGTCCAGCTCGACGTACGGCGTTCCGATGACGTCGAGGTCGGCCGGCATAACGGGGCTGGTGAAGGTCAGCACGTCCGATCGCTCGGCGAGCGCGGTGTCGTCGATGTAGCCCGACTTACCGGAAACCAGAAGGCGCCCACCGATACTCGGGGTCGGGTCGGCCGGGTCATAGATGAACGTGGACGGCGCCCCGCTGTCGGGCGGCGTCTCGGCCAGCGCCGCGCCGGGGTGCAGGTGCCACACCTGTTCGGCAGCCGCCGGCGGCCACTCCTGCATGTCGAGCCAGTCACCGCCGGCAACGCAGATCCGCACGGGAGCCCCTGCGCGGCGGGAGCCGTCCAGCCACAGCACGGATTCCTTGATGGCCTCGGTGCCACCGGATCCGTGCGTCCACGGTCCGACTGTCAGAGCCACCTCGACACCGCGGGCCCGTAGCCGCCGGTACTGCTCGAGGGTCTGGTCGACGAACACGTCCTGCCAGCCGGTGATCAGCAGCACCGGACCCCGCAGGTTGTCGAGTGCGGCCGCCACACCGTTCTCGGCCCAGTACGGCGACGACGGATCCGGCTGTTCGAGCCACGCGTTGAACCACGGGGTCCGTCCGCCCAGCAGCTCGGCCGCGGCGGGATCGAGCGGCAGCGTCTCCAGCACCGGCTTGAGGGTGCGCGGCGTCGCCATGCCGCGGAGGATCTGACGGATCCAGCCGCCGCGGTGCTGCCACGCCACTTGATAACTCCACCCCAGGAAGTCGCCGAGCGCGAATGATCCGGTGCTCCATACCGAGTGACCGAAATCGTGCGGCGCCATCGTGATCACCGAGGTGGTCAGGTCGTCAGGTTGGTCGACGAGGAGCGCCAGCTGGGTGAACCCCAGGTATGACGCCCCGACGGTGGCGAATTCGCCCCCGTACCAAGGCTGTTCACGCAGCCATTGGACCGTGTCGGCACCGTCGTCGACCTCGTGACGGCCGGGCTCGAACGCACCGTCGGACCCGAAGGTGCCGCGGGTGCTCTGCAGCACGACGTGGAAGCCCTGCCCCGCGTACAGCCCAGCGAACACCCGGTTGGGCAGGCCGTCGCGGCCGTAGGGCCCCCGCATCAACAATGTGCCGGCGGGCTTACGGGTCCGCGGCGCGTAGTGATCGGCCAACAGGACGGCGCCGTCGCGCATCGGCACCGGAAGCGACCGTTCCACCTGGAAGCTCATGGCCCGTGGCAAACCCAAGCGGCGGGTCAGCGCGCGGGCACCGAGCCACGCCAGGGTGTCGCGTCGCACGTCACACTCTCCTCGTCCGGTCGTGGGCCTTGGACCATTTTCCACGGCGGCACCAGATCCACAGCAATCGAGGGCCGGAACTGTGATCTGTTCGACGGAAAGGAAGTGTTGCGCGCCAACGCCTCCGACCAGCCGGGGATTTGTGCACGATTTTCCGCGGCAAGCGCGGAAAATCGTGCACAAAAATCCCTAGAAGGCCGAGGTCTCCAGCTCCATGACGTCGGTGTCGAGCGTCTCGATCACCTCACGCACCGCGGTCAGCAGCGGCAGCACGTTCTTGGCGAAGAACTTCGCCACCGCCACCTTGCCGGTGTAGAACGCGTGGTCGCGTTCCGTGGCGCCGTCGAGCGCCGCGTGCGCGATCTGGGCGGCCAGGATCAGCCGCCAGCCGATCACCAGGTCGCCGACCGCGAGCAGGAACCGCACCGAACCCAGGCCCACCTTGTACAGCTGCTCGGGATCGCCCTGCGCGGCCATCAGATAACCGGTCAGCGCGGCGGCCATCGCCTGGACATCGGCCAGAGCCGTTGCCAGCCGGTCGGTTTCAGCCTTGAACTCCGGCCCGGCGCTGTCGATGGTTGCCGTGATCTGGCTCGACACGTGGGCCAGCGCCGCACCCTGGTCGCGGATGATCTTGCGGAAGAAGAAGTCCAGCGACTGGATGGCCGTGGTGCCCTCGTACAGTGCGTCGATGCGGGCGTCGCGGATGTACTGCTCGATCGGGTAGTCCTGCAGGAAGCCGGAACCGCCGAGCGTCTGCAGCGATTCGGACAGCATCTCGTAGGCGCGTTCGGATCCGACGCCCTTCACGATGGGCAGCAGCAGATCGTTCACCCGGTGCGCCAGATCGGCGTCGGCACCCGAAACGAGTTGCGCGACATCAGCGTTCTGGTAGGCGGCGGTGTAGAGGTAGACCGCGCGCAGACCTTCGGCATAGGCCTTCTGCGTCATCAGACTGCGTCGCACGTCGGGGTGCTCGATGATCGCCACGCGCGGCGCGGTCTTGTCGGCCATCTGGGTGAGGTCGGCGCCCTGGATGCGCTCCTTGGCGTAGGCCAGCGCGTTGAGGTAGCCGGTGGACAGGGTACCGGCGGCCTTGACGCCCACCGTCATCCGGGCGTTCTCGATGACCTTGAACATCTGCGCGATGCCGTTGTGCACGCCACCGACGAGGTAGCCGACGGCGGGCTTTCCGTGGGCGCCGAACGTCAGCTCACACGTGGGTGAGGACTTGATGCCCATCTTGTGTTCCAGGCCGGTGACGTACACGCCGTTGCGCTCGCCCAGCTCGAGGGTCTCGGGGTCGAACAGGAAGTTGGGCACGAAGAACAGGCTGAGTCCCTTGGTGCCCGGACCAGCGCCTTCGGGCCGGGCGAGCACCAGATGGAAGACGTTCTCGGCGGTGTCACCGACATCGCCGCCGGAGATGAAGCGCTTGACGCCTTCGATGTGCCAGGTACCGTCGGGCTGTTCGATGGCCTTGGCCCGTCCCGCCCCGACATCGGACCCGGCGTCCGGCTCGGTCAGCACCATGGTGCCCGCCCAGCCCTTGTCCATTGCCGTCCGCGCCCAGTGCTGCTGCTCCTCGGTGCCCACCTCGGCCAGCGTGTGCGCCATCGCCGGCCCAAGGCCGTACAGGAAGGTCGCCGACGGGTTCGCGCTGATCAGCATTTCCTGCGTCGCCCACACCAATGCCGCCGGCGCCGGCGTCCCACCGGCGCGCTCATCGAGGCCCAGGCGCCACCATTCGGCCTCCTTGACCACCCGCACGGTCTTGGCCAGCTCCTCGGACACCGTGATGCGGTGCTCGTCGGGCAGGAACACCGGCGGGTTGCGGTCGGCTTCGACAAACGTCTCGGCGACAACGCCTTCGGCGAGCTTCGAGATCTCGTCGAGGATCGATCGCGCCGTATCGGCATCGAGGTCGCCGTAGCCACCCGCATCCAGGGCCGCACCGACCGGCAGCACTTCGAACAGATTGAATTCGATATCGCGCAGATTGGCGATGTAGTGGCTCACACACCAAGGATTGGCGGCGACCAGAACGTACGCAACCGTAGGTTGCGCCAACCTACGGTTGCGTAGCCGAAGGGTGCGAGGTCACGCCGTGCCGTGACCTGCGTCACATGCAGCCTGGCTGGGATTTGTGCACGATTCTTCGCGGTCGGCGCGGAAAAACGTGCACAAATCCCGGGGCGGACTACAACTGGACGATCACGCTCTTGTTCTTCAGGTAGGCCTCGAGCCCTTCCCGGCCGAACTCCTGGCCCCAGCCGGACTGCTTGTAGCCACCGAAGGGCAGGTCGTGGTCAAAGACCAACTGGCAGTTGACCTGAACGCTGCCGGCCTGCAGACGTTTGACGATGCGGTGCGCCCGGCTGACGTTGGTGGTCCACGCGGTGGCCGCCAGGCCGTAGCTGGTGTCGTTGGCCATGGCGACGGCCTCGTCCTCGGTGTCGAACGGCAGGATGCTGACCACCGGCCCGAAGATCTCCTGCTGGTACAGGCGCATGCCGGGGTCGACGTTGGTCAGCACCGTCGGGTGCACGAAGTAGCCCTTGCGATCCAGCCGGTACCCGCCGGCGACGATCTCGACGCCGTCGTTCTTGCCCTCGTCGATGAAGCCCAGAACCCGATTCAGCTGCTTCGCACTGATCAGCGGGCCACTCATCACGCCCTCTTCCTCCGGCCCGCCGTACTTCATGAAATTGGCGACGTTCGCGATGCCCTCGACCACCTGGTCGTAGACTCCGCGCTGCACGAAAATCCTTGAGCCGCAGACACATCCCTGGCCGGAGTGGATGAAGATGCCCATGGCCGCCCCGAAGATGGCCTTGTCCAACTCGGCGTCGTCGAAGATCAGCACCGGTGACTTGCCACCGAGTTCCAGCATGACCTTCTTCAGGTTGCCCGCCGAGGCCTTGACGATCTCCTTGCCGACTTCGGTCGAACCCGTGAAGGCGACCTTCTCGACGTCGGGATGTGCGCTGATGGCAGCGCCCGCGGTGTGGCCGTACCCGGTGATCAGGTTGACGACGCCCTCGGGGACGCCGGCCTCGTGGATCAGCCGGTCCAGCAGCAGCGCCGAAAGCGGTGTCTCCTCAGCGGGTTTCACCAGACTGCTGCAGCCGGCGGCCAGGGCAGGCGCGACCTTGGCGCAGGCATTGAAGATGGGGCCGTTCCACGGGAAGATCAGGCCGACGACGCCGTAGGGCTCACGCAGCGTGTAGCCGTGCTGGTCGACGTAGGCATCCGAGGCGATGCCGCTGGTGCGGATGTCGTAGGCGGTGCCGTTGATCTTGGAACACCAGCCGGCGTAGTAGCGGAAGAACTCGGCGCAGGTCGGGACGACGAGCTCGGACTGCATCTTCATCATGCCGGTGTTCGCCGAGTCGATGGCCGCGAACTCGGCGGCGTGCTCGTCGATCAGGTCGGCGATGCGCCACAGGATCTTGGCGCGTTCCCGGCCGGGCAGACCGGACCAGACACCGGATTCGAAGGACGACTTGGCGCGCGCGACGGCCTCGTCGACGAACTCGGGGCCGCAATCGGTGAACTCGCCGATCTGCTCCTCGCTCACCGGATCGATGATCGGGATGAGCTCGCCCGTACCCGGGCGCTTCTGGATGTCCTCCAAGACCGACTGCAGCGTCATCGCGTGCCTCTCATCGTCAGCGAGTTCGCGCCCCGGGGTGGACGCGCAACAAATGCTGTGCAGTTGCTTAGCATTGCCGTCATCGGGTCGTCAAGAGTGGCTCGCGCCGGCGGGATGTCTGGAAAGATCGGGACCGTGTCTGCCGGCCACGACTACACCTCCCCTGACCTGGCACGCAGCGCCCTGGTGCTGATCGACGTGCAGAACGATTTCGTCTCGGGCCCGTCGCAGGTCGACGGCACCGCCGAACGAATGCCCGAGATGGCACGGCTGCTCGCGGCATTCCGTGCGGCGCACCGGCCGATCGTGCACATCGTGCGGCTGTACGTCCCCGGCGGCAGCGACGCCGACCCACCGCGCCGGGCCGCCATCGAGTCCGGAAGGCAGATCGCCGCCCCGCACACCGACGGCGCCGCGGTGCCCGCGGACCTGCTGGCACACCCTCTCGACTACGACTCGCTGCTGGCCGGCGGTATCCAACAGGTGGCGCCGGGCGAGGTCGTGATGTTCAAACCACGGTGGTCGGCGTTCTATCGCACGGCATTGGACGAGCATCTGCGCGACCTCGCGGTGAACACCGTCGTGGTGGCCGGCTGCAATCTGCCGAACTGCCCGCGCGCCACCCTGTTCGACGCCTCCGAGCGGGACTACCGCGCCGCGCTGGTCTCCGACGCCACCTCCCAGGTGACGCCCGAGCGGCTCGCCGACCTGGCTCTCATCGGCGTCGAGACACTGGCCACCGCGGACATCGAGCGGTTCTTCCAGCCCACTGCAACTCCACAGGAAGGCCAGTGAAGAATTCAGCGGGTGAGACCGCACAGTAAGCCGCGCCCCTGACCGCCCTCGCGATCACCGCGGTGCTGCTCGCCGGCGTCGCTGCGGGGATCATCAACGCCGTGGTCGGCTCTGGCAGCCTGATCACCTTCCCCGTGCTGATGGCCGTCGGCTATCCACCGCTCGTCGCCAACATGTCCAACTCGGTGGGACTGGTGCCGGGCAACTTCACCGGCGCCTACGGCTACCGGCACGAGCTCGGCGGCCAGGGCCCCCGCATCCTCCGCCTCGGTGCGGTTTCGCTGGCCGGGGCGATAGTCGGTGCGGTGTTGCTGCTCAAACTGCCACCCGGCGCGTTCACCGCGGTCGTGCCGTGGCTCATCCTGCTGGCCGGCGCGCTGGTGCTGGTGCAACCTTTGTTGCGCCGCGCGCTGGATGCGCGCCGCGGTGCGCCGCGGTCCACCGACCATGCCGCGCCGCTGTTCGCGGGCGTGTTCGGGTGCGCGGTGTACGGCGGCTATTTCGGTGCGGCGCAAGGCATCATCATGATGGCGTTGTTCGGGCTGTTCGTCTCGGAAGATCTGCAGCGCCTCAACGGCGTCAAGAACATCACTGTGGGACTGGTCAATTCGGTCGCGGCCCTCATCTTCATCGTCGTCGGCCAGGTGGCCTGGCTACCGGCGCTGCTGCTGGCCGTCGGCTCCACAGTCGGCGGCTACATCGGGGCGAGGATCGGACGCCGCCTGCCACCCAACGCCTTACGCGCCTGCATCGTCGTCGTCAGTGTCGTCGCGTTCACCGTCATGATGCTGAGGTAGCCGGCCCGCCATTGCCGAATTCGTCACCGCTAACACGCAATAGCGGACTTTTGGTATGTCACGATTCGAACGCGACGGGCCCAGCTAACGCGCGGATGGGGTGCCGGTGTGTCAGCATGGACCGGTGAGGCCAAGCAAAAGCAGAAGCCGAATCAGAAGCCTGGTCGCAATCCTGGTGGTACCACCAGGATTGATGTCCGCCGCGCTACCACCGGCAGCATATGCCGCCGACTGCCCCGATGCCCAAGTCATTTTCGCCCGCGGCACCGACGAAGCGCCCGGACCCGGCGGGGTCGGGACTGCGTTCATCAATTCACTGCGTACCGCCATCAGCCCGAAAACCCTTGACGTATATGCGGTCGACTATCCCGCTACCACCGACTTCCCCACCGCCGTCGACGGAATCCGTGACGCCCGTAGGCAAATCGTGACGACGGCGGCGGCCTGCCCCCGGACCAAGATGGTGCTCGGCGGGTTCTCGCAGGGTGCTGCCGTTGCGGGCTTCGTCACCGCGGGCACCATTCCCGACGGAATCTCCGCCGCCGAGGTGCCGGCCCCCATGCCGCCGGACGTCGCGGATCATGTTGCGGCCGTTGCCTTGTTCGGCAAGCCCTCCGCACGGTTCATGCGCGCCATCGGCTCCCCCTCCGTCACGGTCGGCCCGGTGTACCAGCCCAAGACCACCGACATCTGCGCGAACAACGACCTGGTGTGCGACGCGCACGGGTCGAGCTTCGACGCGCACAACAGTTACATCGACAGCGGATTGATCACCCAGGGCGTCAACTTCACGGTGAGCCAATTGCAGGCGGGCTGGGCGGCCGATGCACTGGCCGGACCCGCGCCGTGGTCATCGACGACGGTGCAGGCCGCCGATCAGGCCGGGCGCGGTCAGTCCGCGCGCGCCGCGACCCCGCCGAACACCGCGGCGCCGGCCCACATGCCGGCGAGCGCGCCGTGGCTCCCGGGACCGGAGCAGACGGCACCGGCACCGGACGCAGCGCCACCCCAGTAGTCGTTACCGGAACCGCACGCCCCGGCGCCGCACCCACCAATCGGCAAACAGTGTCCCGGCGATCCACACGCCGACCGCGATACCAAGGTGCACAGCACTTTTGGTGTCGCGGCCGAGGACGGGACCGAAGACATGGGCGACGGCGTTCGGTAGCGTCCGCCACAATTCACGGTGTTCGACGCCGCCGATCGGGTCGGCGACGAAATACAGGACGTACGGCAGCACCAGCGACGACAACCAGAATGCGATCCGGCGCCGGTCGTGGCGCTGGCCCCACCGCTGCACCAACCGAACTTCAGCAACCGGCAGCAGCACCGACACCGCATTGCCCACGCCCAGCCACGACACGATCGGCACCGCGACATTCGGGATCGTCACACCGAGCCGGGCCGGGCTTTCGAACCAGACGGTGAGCACCGCGGCGGCGGCAAGCGTCGGAAGTCCGACGAGAATCAGCAGCGCCAGGTTCTTGTGCAGCAGGATCCGCCATGGCGCCACCGATTCGGCCAGCCGCTGCTGAACCCGATCATGGTCGGCACCAAGCACATTGGTTGTCGTGGTGTCGGCGAGCACGAACGACGAGAAGTACGTGCCGACCAGGATCACCCAATCGTGGTGATGCCGTCCCCCGGAGGTCAACGGCTGCACGGCAAGCCACAGCACGGCGAGCACGACGTTGGCCGCCACGCCCAGCAGCCAGGTGCGCGGCGGGGTGAAGGCCCAGCGCACTTCCGACCACACTGCGGGCAACATCGTCCATCTCCACCGTCAACGCCCCGTCCGCCGCGGAGTGCGTGCGACGATACCGGCAACAATCGTTGCGGTTCCTGTGAGCGCAGTGCCGCCGACATAGATCTGAATGGGAGCGCATGGCGGAACCGCACGGCACCGATCCCAGTGCCCACATTCAGCTGATCGTCGACCTGCTGGCCCGATCGCTGAATCGCGCGGTGCTGCTGGACGACACGGCGATGACGCCCATGACCTTCAGCCGCCAGCTGGGGACCGTCGACGATGTGCGGATGCACAGCCTCCTCGAGCGGGCCACGAAACCCGAAGTCATCGCGGAGCTTCAGGCCTTGGGAATCGACGACGCCGACCCGGGCGTCGCGATTCCACCGCTGCCCCGGTACGCCATGGTGGCGCGGTACTGCGTGCCGGTCCGATCAGCCGCCCATCATTTCGGCTACCTGTGGGTGATCGACCCGGAGCAGTCACTGAGCGCGGCCGAGCGTGCCCTGGCGAACCAGGCCGGCGCGGATCTGGTGGCGGTCCTGGATCGGCGCCAGACCACCGAGCGTGCCGTCGAGTCCGCGCGTCAGGCTCTACTGAGCCGCCTGTTGTCGGCCGATGTGGGCGAGCCGCTGAACGCGGTGCTACTCGAACTCAGCGCCCAGGACATGGCGCAGCCGGACAGCCTGCTCACCGTTTTCGCGTTCGTCCCGACCGGGGACGCCGCGGAGACCGAGCAGCGTCTCACCGCGCTTCGGCTGCGGCTGTCGGCCGTCGAGCGAACGCACAACTGGTTCGTCCTGCCAGGCAGTCCCGTGAGCGTCTTCGCCTTCTGCCCCGCGCACGTGCGGGTCCCGCCGCAGCGACTCGCCGAGACCGTGACCTCGTCGATCCGGGCCACCTTCGATGACGCCCCGGTCATCGGCTGGTCCGGTAGCCGGCTGCCCCTCGCCCAAGCCGCCCAGTCGTTTCGGGATGCCCGGCTGGCCTGCGCGCTGGCCGCCGCGGGCGCCGGCCCGGTCGACGCGGCGCTCGACTGGACCGCGGCCGGGTCGTGGCGGGCGGTCGCGCTACTCACCGACAGCCTCGCCGACGCTCCCGACGAACTCGACGCGCTGATCCATCCGGGCGTCACCGCGCTCTTGGCCGAGGGACGCGACGACCTGATCCAGACGCTCGAGGCCTATCTGTCCTCCGGCGGCGACGCCCGGCGCGCGGCCGACACCATGCACCTGCATCGCTCGACGCTGTACTACCGCCTGGAGAAGATCACCCAGGCTCTCGGTGACGACGTCACCGACCTCACCGACGGCGAAGCCCGCTTCGATCTCATGCTCAGCATCCGGCTGGCCCGGCTGCGCCGGCACTGATGCCAGGCGCCGGCGACCTTCCGACTGCTGTCGGAAAAACGGCCGGATGTTCCGACAAGATGGCGCCTGCATTGGCCCGCACATGCCGTCGTGACCGGCTTAGTATTCGCACACACCAAATAGTGGTGCAGCTCACATCTGTCGCTGGGCGTGGGCTGAAAACGCCCTGACAAACGCCGTCGGGGCAGCGCGAAGGAGACGACGTGAGCGGGACACCGACCCTCAACAAGGCACTCAGCCAACGCCAACTGTCCATGATCGCGATCGGGGGCGTGATCGGTGCCGGGCTGTTCGTCGGCTCAGGTGTCGTCATCAAAGACACCGGGCCCGGCACATTCATCACCTATGCACTCGCCGGCGTGCTGATCATCATGATCATGCGGATGCTCGCCGAGATGGCGGTGGCCAATCCGTCGACCGGCTCGTTCGCCGATTACGCCCGCAACGCCCTGGGCAACTGGGCCGGCTTCTCGATCGGCTGGCTGTATTGGTACTTCTGGGTGATCGTCGTCGGATTCGAGGCGATCGCCGGCGCCAAGATCATTCGGTACTGGCTGCCCTCGGCACCGATATGGCTCACAGCCCTACTGCTGCTCATCGCGATGACGGCGACGAATCTGTTCTCGGTTTCATCGTTCGGCGAGTTCGAGTTCTGGTTCGCCAGCATCAAAGTCGCGGCCATCATCGTGTTCATCGGACTGGGCTCCTGTTTCGTGCTCGGTCTGTGGCCGCACAAATCCATGGATTTCTCCAACCTGACCGCACACGGCGGGTTCTTCCCACTGGGCCCGTCAGCGGTCACCGTCGGTGTCGTCACCGTGATCTTCTCGATGGTGGGCGCGGAGATCGCGACCATCGCCGCCGCGGAGTCCACCGACCCTGAGCGCGCTGTTGCCAAGGCCGCCAACTCGGTCATCATGCGCATCGCGGTCTTCTTCGTCGGCTCGGCGTTCCTGCTGGTGACCATCCTGCCGTGGAACGGCAAGCAGCTCGCCGCGTCGCCGTTCGTCTCGGCCTTCACCGCGATGGGTATCCCCTACGCCGACCACATCATGAACGCGGTTGTCCTGACCGCAGTCCTGAGCTGCCTGAACTCGGGCATGTACACCGCCTCGCGCATGCTGTTCGTGCTGGCCGCCCGCCGGGAGGCGCCCGCCCAGCTCGTCTCCGTCACCCGTCGCGGCGTTCCGGCAGCCGCCATTCTGACGTCGTCGGTCATCGGGTTCCTGGGTGTCATCGCCTCGGCCTTCTCGCCCGATTTCATCTTCAAGTTCCTGCTGGATTCCAGCGGTGCGGTCATCCTCTTCGTCTACCTGTTGATCGCCATTTCCCAGATCGTGCTGCGGTACCGCAACGGCGGCGACAAGCTCAAAGTCAAAATGTGGCTGTTCCCCGTGTTGTCGATCATCACGGCGCTCGCGATGACCGCCATCCTGGTGCAGATGTACGTCCAGGGCGGAGACAATCGCAGGGCCCTGACGCTGAGCCTGCTGTCCTGGGCTGTGGTGATCGGGTTGTTCTTCGCCAACCGCTGGTTCAACTCCCGCCGGCCGGTCCCGGAGCCCGTCACCGCGACCGAGCGGCCGCACCGAGTGCTGGTGCTGGCCAACGAAACCGTCGGCTCCGAGGAGCTGCTCGACGAACTGCGCGCCATCGGCGCCGACAACGCCACGACCTATCACGTCGTCGTGCCGGTCAGCCCGATCGAGACCGGCGCCGCCGCCTCGCACAGCCCCCTCGACGTCTGGGAGGCCACCAAAGTCCTTGCCCAGCAACGTCTCGACCAGACGCTGGCCGCGCTGCACTCGGCGAACCTGGAAGCCGACGGCAAGCTGGGCGACTACCGCCCGCTGCGCGCGCTGGCAGCCGGTGTCGAAGAATTCCACCCGGATCAGATCGTGATCGCGACAGAGCCACCGGAACAGTCCATCTGGCACCGCTTCGATGTCGTCGACCGCGCCCGGTCCGACTACAACATCCCGGTGACCAACGTGATCGCGATGACTCCCGCCGAGGAGCCTGTCGCGTGACGATCATCGCCGGGTTCAGCGCGTCCCGGCAGGGCAGCGCCCCGATCAACCTCGCCGTGCAGATCGCGAGGACCACCGGCGAGAAGGTCATCGCGGCAGCGGTTCTCGAGCGCTCGTGGCCGCCGCGCAACGACCCCGTCGAGGAGGAATACCTGCGCCACGTGAAGGCGCAGACGGCCCAGTCCTTGCAGGCCGTCGTCAACGGCCTCCCCGGGCGACCGGACGTACCCACGCTGGTTCACGAATCTGGTTCCATCCCAACCGGTTTGCTCGAGCTCGCGCAGGAGTTCGAGGCCCGCGCCGTGGTGCTCGGGTCGTCGTCGTCCGGCCTACTGGGACGCGTGGCTCTCGGCAGCGTGACGGAGCGGCTGGTGCACACCGCGCAGGTGCCGGTAGCGATCGCGCCGCGCGGATACGCCTTCAGTCACGAGCCGATCCGCCGCCTCACCGCGGCCTACGGCGGCGAGGCCGACACCAACGGATTGATCCGGGCGGCTGCGGAGTTGTCGAAGGACTGGAATGCCCAGCTGCGGATCGTGGCGTACACCGTGCGGCCCGCGTGGGCGTTCGGCGGGCCCTCGCTCGAGGCGGGTGCCGAGGACATGGTGGTCGCGCAGTGGTCGAAGCGCACCGCCGACGATGTCACCAAGCAGCTCAACAGAGTTCGCGAAGATCTGGCCGTGCCCGACGTGGACATGGTCGTCAGCAGCGGGCGAGATTGGCAGCAGGCCGTGGAGAACACGGGCTGGACCTCAGGTGACGTGCTGCTGCTCGGGTCGGGCGCGGCCGGGCAGTCCGCCCGGGTGTTCCTCGGATCGGCAGCGGCGAAAATCCTGCGTCATTCACCGGTCCCGGTGATGATCATGCCGCGCGCCTGAGTTCTCGGCCAAAAGGCCAACTATTGCACGCTTGACGAAACAGCCTGCAATAGTTGGCCTTTCGACGCCTGTGGGCTAGCTCTTGCCGTAGGGCGCAGCCTTGACGACGGGGCTGGCCGACGGGGTCAGTGGCACGGTCGGCGGGGCGGCCTGGGTCGTCGTCGCACCGTTCGCGCCGGCTGGGTTCTCCCGCGCCGGTTCGGCACCCGCCACGGTGGTCGCGGCGCCCATGGCCACGAGCGCGCCGGCTCCGACGGCGGCCGCGATGCGGCGGATGGTGGCGGCATTGGTCAGACGTGAACGAGACATCAATTTCCTCAGTGTGTTGTTGCGTGTGCAGGATTGGTGCCCGCAGCCCCGTGCCACTCGCACCTCCGACTCTCGTGTCCCCCCAACATCCGCACGTGCAGATCGGGGGCGGCTAAGCCGAACCACAAACAATCGGTGCCGCAGAATCTGCCGTGACGCGCGGGCTACGTCAACAGCCAGCGGAAATGTTGAGCAGACTGCTCAGGGTGTGATGCAGGACACTGTGACCCACGCATCATTTTGTCCGGTACCGCTGGGGTTGACGCCGGCGTCGCAGAGGTGTCGCCGGAGCCGATCCGGGGTAAGGACCGACGGTGCGACACAGACACCGCGCAGGTCTGCCATGAGGCTGCGGCATAGCGACATCACGTCGCCCGGGATCACGCGGAGGCGGCGCGGTAACGGCTTCTCCTACTACGACGCCACCGGCGCACCCGTCACCAACGAAGAGACGCTGCAACGGATTCGGGACCTGGTGATACCACCGGCGTGGCGGAAAGTCTGGATCAGCCCCCACCGCAACGGGCATATCCAAGCAGTGGGGATCGACGCCGCGGGCCGCCGCCAGTACCTCTATCACGCCGTGTGGCAACAGGAACGCACCGAGGAGAAGTTCGACCGCGTACTCCAGCTCTCCACGGCGCTGCCCGACTGGCGAGACCGGATCGCAGCTGACCTCACCGGCCGCGGACTGCACCGCGGGCGCGTACTCGCGTTGGCCCTGCACCTGATCGACCTCGGGTATTTCCGCGCCGGTGGCGAGGAATACGCGCAGGACAACGATTCGTGCGGACTGGCCACGCTGCGCTGCGAACACGTCGAGGTGCGCAGCGGCACAGTGATATTCGACTACCCGGCGAAGAGCGGCGTACAGCGCCACCTGGAACTGGCCGACCAGCAGGTGGTCCGAGCGGTCCGCGCGCTACGCCGAGGACGAGGCCCCACCGAGCGGTTCTTGTACTGCCGCAGTGGTTCGGGGTGCGTAGAGCTGCATGCCGACGACCTCAATGCCCGATTCAAAGAGCTGGTCGGCGAGGAGTACAGCGTCAAGGACCTGCGCACGTGGCACGGCACCGTGCTGGCCGCCGCGAGCTTCGCCGCCGTCGCGCCGGCGGATACGAAGGCAGCTATTCGCCGCGCCCGGACTTCGGTCTTCCGCGAGGTTGCCGAAGAACTCGGCAACACCCCTGCCGTGGCGCGTAGTTCGTATGTCGATCCGAGGGTCGTGACAGCGTACGAACGTGGTCTGACGATTTCCGCGGCCGTCGGGCGGGCCGAGAAGCAGCGGAATGACACTGCGGCTCAGGAGATCCTGGAACGAGCCACCCGAAAACTCATCCGCCGCATGGCGCGAACGTCAGGCGCCTGAGTGCTGAAGCCCGGTCTGCAGGGAGGCATCGATCATCCGCGGGCACAAGATGTGATCGAGCGCCGTCGTCGCGCAGCCGATGATGCCGACGCGCTCCTGAAGCACCGACGGGACCACCTGCAGCGTGCGGGTGGCCAGGGTACTGGCGTTGCCGTATAACGTCTCGCGCAGGCCGGCCACGAACACGTCGTAGGCACCGACCATGTCGCCCGCCACGACCAACACCGCAGGGTTGATCAGGTTGACCGCAGCCGCGAGCACTTCGCCAACATGCCGGCCGCTGTCGCGAATCTTGCTGCGGGCCTTGGCATCTCCACTGTGCGCCAATGCCACGACGTCACGCAGATGGCCCACGGCGTACCCTTCACGCCGCAGATCGCGCACGATCGCCCAGCCGCCGGCCACCGCCTCGACACAACCCGTGTCACCGCAGCGGCACGAGATACCGGCAGCCGCCGCGATCTTGCTGTGCCCGAAGTCCCCGGCGGCCTGCACCGCGCCGCGCCGGAGTTGGCCGCCCATCACGATGCCGGCGCCCAGTCCGGTGGACGCTTTGACGACCAGCATGTCCTGCACATCGGCGAATCCGAACCGGCGTTCGGCCAGTGCGATCACGTTGGCGTCGTTGTCCATTACCACCGGCGCGTCGGCGAGGTGCTGGAAGTACGGCGCCAATGGCACACCGTCCCAACCGCTCATGTTCGGCGAGTCCAGACTCGCTCCGAGCTGCCGATCGACCGTGCCGGGCAGACTCAGACCGATGCCGAAAATGCGGTCGCCGCGGCGACCGGAGTCGTCGAGTAGCTCTCCGAGCCGCTTCACCAGATCGGGCATCAGGTCGTCCGGGCCCATCCCGGGCTCCTGATCGATGTCGGCGGTAGCGAGGACGTCGCCGGCGAGGTTGCACAACGCCAGCTGGGTCCGGCTGCGCCCGATGGCCACCGCGAACACGATGCCCGCATCGACGTTGAACATGAGCTGCGCGGCCGGACGTCCGCCCGTCGACGCCACGTGCTCGGGCTCGATCACCAGATCGTCGGCTTCCAGCGCTGCGATTCGCGCCGTCACCGCGGTGCGCGACAGGCCGGTGATTCGGCCGATCTCGCTGCGGGTAATAGCCCGGTGATCCCTGATCACGGCGAGCACTTCGCCGGCAGTAGGTGACACCGACGTGCCGCTGAGCGCCATGGATGCCATTGAAGCAAGGCGACACACGCCGACGCAAGCGTAAGTCAGGGATAGTTACGTATTTGAAATACATAACCGGCTTGCGGAAAATCCCAATGGGTGTATGGTTCGTTCTGAAACGATCAAGCGAGGAGTATCAGCGGTGACTATTCGGATCGGCGTCAACGGTTTCGGGCGTATCGGGCGTAACTTCTTCCGGGCCCTGGACGCGCAAAAAGCAGCGGGGAAGAACGCCGATCTGGAGATCGTCGCGGTCAACGACCTGACCTCCACCGATGCGTTGGCGCATCTGTTGAAGTTCGATTCGATCCTGGGCCGTTTGCCCTATGACGTGCGCGCGGACGGGGACACCCTGATCGTGGGTGAGACCAAGATCAAGGCGCTGGCGGTCAAGGAGGGTCCGGCGGCGCTGCCCTGGGGGGATCTGGGGGTGGACATCGTGGTGGAGTCGACCGGGATTTTCACCGACGCCGCCAAAGCCCGCGGGCATCTGGAGGCCGGGGCCAAGAAGGTGGTCATCTCGGCGCCGGCGACCGGTGAGGACATCACCATCGTGATGGGTGTCAACGACGACAAGTACGACGGCAGCCAGAACATCATCTCGAACGCCTCGTGCACCACGAACTGTCTGGGCCCCATCGCCAAAGTGCTCAATGACGAGTTCGGGATCGTGCGCGGGCTGATGACCACGATCCACGCCTACACCCAGGATCAGAACCTGCAGGACGGGCCGCACAAGGATCTGCGGCGGGCGCGGGCGGCGGCGATCAACATCGTGCCGACCTCGACCGGGGCGGCCAAGGCCATCGGGCTGGTGCTGCCCGAGCTCAAGGGCAAGTTGGACGGGTATGCGCTGCGGGTGCCGGTGCCGACCGGGTCGGTGACCGATCTGACCGCGGACCTGGGTAAGTCGGCGACGGCGGCGCAGATCAATGCGGCGATGCAGGCCGCGGCCGAGGGTCCGTTGAAGGGGATTTTGAAGTACTACGACGCGCCCATCGTGTCGTCCGATATCGTCACCGACCCGCACAGTTCACTGTTCGATGCGGGACTGACCAAGGTGATCGACAACCAAGCCAAGGTCGTGTCCTGGTATGACAACGAGTGGGGCTACTCCAACCGGATCGCCGATCTGGCCGCACTGGTCGGCAAGTCGCTGTAGATCATTCCGACTGCGAACCGGTCCAGCGAAACGGCGTCCGGAGCCCAATCACCTTCTCCGCCTTGTCATACCAACCCTGCGGTGCGTGCTGGCTGGTGTGCAGGTAGCACTGCACGCGCACTTCCGCACTGCCCGGCGTGAACGTCAACAATCGGCTCAGCGGCAGCGTGGTGATCGGCATGTGGTGCCGGCTCAGCGAGGCGACGTTGAGAAACCATGTGCCCCAGCGCTGTTCGATATGGCTCTTGCCCCCGAAATTGTCATCGGGATGGGTATGGGTGTGTCCGGCGATCCACAGCTGCACCCGGCCCGGGTGCGCAGCCAGGAACTGTTCGAACGCACCGGAGTCCGGCCGGCTGTCCACCCAGTAGAGGTATGACGCACCTTGCGGTGTGCCTGCGTCGAACGGCCGGTGGTAGTGCTCCACCAACCGGCCGTCGGCGTCGCGGCGGACGCCTTCCCACTCTCCCGAAGCGACCGTGGTGTCCTTGAGAACGTAGTGGTGCACCGTCACGATGATCGCGTCGGGATTGGCCAGCACCATGGCTTTCCACCATCGGAACGTCTCGCCGCTGACGACTCCCCCGGGGTTGCCGCCCAACGGGCCGCGACCGACAGACTGCGTTGGTTCGTTGCGGTCACTGAGCATGAGAAACAGCAGGTTCCCCACCCGGAACGAGTAGTGCTGCCACGCGCCGTCGACCGGGAAAGGTCGGCGAGCGCCGTCGACGCCGGAATATGCGGTGTGCCGGCCGAGCGGATCGACCCATTTCTGCCACCACCAGGCCTCGGGTTCGTCCAGGCCACTGCGGTCATGGTTGCCGCACACGCTGTAGATGTCCTCGCGCCGGTGGCGACGCAGGCTGGCGAACTGCCGCCGCAGCTCACGGCCCTCGGCGTCGTCCGGCAGGTGGTGGTGCGCGCCGGACATGTCGCCGACATCGAGTGCGATGTCCCAGTCGAACGCCGGGCCGCCGTCGGACCCGCCGAACTCAGACTGCGAAATCGCCTCGGCCAGGCTGTCTCTACCGAACCGCCGGTCGGTACCCACATGTGCGTCGCCGAAGGCCCAGAGGCGAAAAGAGTTCACACCGCCCGTCATTCGTGGTCACCGTCGACCAGTCCCCAGTACCGGCGAATCTGCCTGTCCGCCGCGGCGAACACCGAGTCGACGATGATGCCGATCACCAGCACGACGATCATGACGGCGATGGCCAGCGGCATGTCACTCATGTTCTGCGCGTTCTCCAGCAGGACCCCGATCGATGCGGTGCCGGCGACCATCACCACCAGTTCGCCGGCCATCAGGCTCCGCCATGCGAACGCCCAGCCCTGACGCAGTCCGCTGACGAATGTCGGCAGCGACGCCGGGAGGATGACATGCCGGTACAACGCAAACCGCCGCAGCCCCATGGTCTTTGCCGCACGTAACTGCAGAGGTGGAATGTGGTCGGCACCCGAGATGACGCCGAGCGCCACCGACGGCGCGGCGCCGATGACAATGACGAACAGGATGGCCGAGGTGTCGAGGCCGAAGAAGATGATCGCGAAGGGAAACCATGCGATCGCCGGCATCGTCTGCAGTCCGGTGATGAGCGGACCGAAAGTACTGCGCAGCAGTTTGTTCCGGGACAGAACACTGCCGATGACCGTGCCGATGAGCAGCGACAGCCCAAAACCGATGAGGGCCCGCGCCATCGTCGTCGAAACCGCCTGCCACAACACCGGTTCGTGCAGCTGCTGCCACAGGGTGGCACCGACCGTCACGGGGCCGGGCAGGATCACGGACGATTTCCAGCCGCTCAGACAAAGCAGCTGCCACGCACCCAACACCACCAGCAAGGCCAGCGCCTTCGTCCACATCGGTGCCAGCACCGACTGCAGCCGACCTGTGTTCTGCCGCGACGACGGCGCCAGATCGGCGACTCCACTATCGACCACGGTTGCCTTCCTCGTGCAGTCGCGCCGTGATGTGTGCCGCCAACTCCGCGACGTCGGTGGTATTGATCTGGCGAGGACGGGACGCGGGCACCTGAAACTCCTCGACCACCCGACCGGGTCGGGCGCCCAGGAGAACCACCCGGTCGGCCAGCCGAACCGCCTCCCGCACGTTGTGGGTGACGAAAACAACTGTGAGTCCGCGTGATTCGACGATGCGCTCGAGTTCCTCGTGGAGCAGATCACGGGTCAGCGCGTCCAGCGCGCCGAAAGGTTCGTCCATCAACAGCACGTCGGCGTCCTGAGCGAGCGCGCGGGCCAGCGCAACCCGCTGCCGCATGCCGCCGGACAACTGGTGTGGACGCTTGCCGGCGAAATCGGTGAGTCCGACGGTGGCCAGCAGGCGCGCCACCCGCTCGCGGCGCACGTCCCGCGGCACCGCCCGCGCCCGCAGTGCCAGATCGACGTTGGCGGCGGCGGTCAGCCAGGGAAACAGCGCCGGCTCCTGAAACATCAGCGCCACCCGCCGACCGAACGTCTCGACCGTTCCGTTCGACGGCGCGTCCAGTCCGGCGATGAGCGACAGCAACGTGCTCTTGCCACAGCCGGAACTACCGACCAGACAGACGAATTCACCTTCAGCGACAGTCAGGCTGAGCGGATCCAAGGCCGCTACCGCGGCCGGGCCCTTGCCATAGCGCTTGGTCACCCCGACCAGTTCCAACGCCGGCTGCGGTACCGGAGGCGGCGGCGGAACGGTCACGGCGATCTCACCGGCGTCCGCACAGCGGGTCACGCCGCAACCGCCGGTTTGCCCGATGCCGCCAGCACCGCGTTGAGCGGGGCCGGATCGAAGAGACCGTCGATGTTCAGCGGCTGCAACAAGCCGACGGCCACGGCCTTGCCGACCTGGTTGCGCAGCGATGCGATCCCCGGATCGTTGGTGAACGTGGTCTCCTTGAACGACTCAGCGAGGACCTCCGGATCCAGTCCCTTCCCAAGCGTTTTCGCGAGTGCGGCGTTGGCGGACTGCGCCGCGGCCGTGGGGTCGGCACCGATCTTGTCGTTCGCCTGCACCTGGCCGCGCAGCAGCCCGGCCACCGCATCGGGATGTGCGGCGAGGAAGTCCTGGCGCACGACCAGCACGGTGATGGTGTTCGGGTCCGACCACAATCGGATGCCACCGGCTTTGATCATCTGCACGTCGAACGGTGCGGAATCCAGTGCACCGGCGATCTGCTTGCTCACGAACTGCTGGACGATCGCCGATTCCGGGTTGGTCGGCTTGACCGAAACATCCCCGCCACCTTGGGTATCGGTCTTCAAGCCGTTCTTGGCAAGCCAGTCGCGGAGGCTGACGTCCTGGTTACCGCCGAGGGCGGGATCGGCCACCGTCTTGCCCCTGAGGTCCTGGGCAGACGTGATGCCGGGTTGGACGACGAACGAGGTGCCGCCGCTGGCCGCGCCCGAAATGATCTTGATGGCTTTGCCATTCGATGTCTGCCAGGCGTTGAATGCGGGGTTGGGTCCCACGTACGCGGCGTCGAGATGTCCCGACAACAGCGCAGTGATCTCTTCGGTGCCGGTACTGAACGGTTGCGCCGTGAAGGTGACGTCAGATCCGAGCTGCTTTGCGAACAGCCCGTCATTGACTCCGATGAGCGCCGGCGCGTGAGTGACACGAGTCAGATAGCCCAGCCGCAACGGTACCGGAGACGACGACGCCGACTTGGTCGACGACGAGCATCCGGCCATCGCGGCGATGGCGGTGATGGCCGCGCCCAGAGCGAGCAGCCTGGTGAAATGACGATGAGAGAACACGGTTTTCCTTGATGTCGATCGAGCGGATGAGACGCGAGGTCAGGCCTGCTCGGGACATCGCGTCTGGCCGCTCGAACGCGTGACGAACAGCGGGCTGGTCCACACCTGATGGCCGTCGGACTGGGTGGCGCGCACGTACGTGGCGCTGATGCCGTGGGGCAGGCCGAGCTCGAGGTCACCGGTCACCGTGGTGGGCAGCGCGGAGAACTCGGCCACCCGTTCGGCACGCAACCGCAGATTCAGTCCACCCACTGCCGTTTCGACGTGACCGGCGCGGATCAACTCGGCACCCGAGAACTCGCGTTCCATGCGCAGACCGTCCTCGTGCACCGACGCTTGGATGCGGAACTCGGCCGCCGCGAGGTCCGCCAACCGCACCACGATGCCCGTGTCCGAACCGTACGTGGTGGTCCGCCAGCGCACGGTGTCGCCGGCAACATCGAACCTTTGTTCCGGATGCGCTGCGGCCCAGGGTGTCACGTCGAGCACGTCGGTTCCGGCCAGCCGCAATTCGCCGGACCACGTCGCCCACCGGTAGCGGTCGCGGTGCCGGGCACCACCCCACCGGATGCGCACGAGCTCGTCGGACAGTCCGGCCTCGATGTGCAGGTTGCGCTGCCACAGCCGCCCCGTGCTGTCATGAACGGCGATCTCGTCCCAGCCGGACGTGCCGTACAGCGCGTAGTCAACGGTCAATTGGGTTTCTTCAGTATCGATTTCATCGCCCATCCAGGCGTCGCCACTGCGCAGCAGCGCGACGGCACGCGCTCCGGTGGTCGCCCACGTCCGGCGGGCGCGCAGCGCGCGTCCCACGTCGCCTTTCGTGAGTTCCGGCGCGAGAACGCCTGTCAGACCGCCGAATCCGCCGAAGATGTTCGCTCCCGGCGCCCCGCCTCCGGGGCGGCCACGGTGCTCGTCACTGGCGGCGCTGGCGCCCAGACGAAGACCGCGGGCCAGCGCATCTTCCAGGAACCAGGGACTGCTCCCCCACGACGAGTGCACTTCGATCAGCCGTTCCAGCTCGGGGTGGTGCCAGTCCAGGATCGCGCGGCGGCCACCCACGTGCGGGATCAGCAGGTACGAATCCGGGTCCTTTTCGTAGGCGGCGTAAAGCGCTGTGATGGGCCAGGTTTGGGGCGTCGGCACGGTGCTGGCCATGCCCTGGTGCCACTCCAGCGAACGCGCCAGCGTGGTGTCGTCGCCGAGAAAGACGACGTTGTGATCGCCACCGACACCAGCGGTGCCACACCATTCGACACCCGGGTAGCAGACCAGGCTGCCGTCGTCCGAGATGGCCCGGCAGGCGGCGACGACGTCGATCCAGGCCTCGTCGGTGATCTGAAAGTCGTTGGCGGTGTAGCCGACAACGTCGAGCGCGCCGATATCGCGGGCATAGCGCAGGTTCCACGCCGTGTCCTGAGTGCCGACGGTGTCGTTGGAATGTACGTGCAGGTCGGTGAAGAACGCGCGCGGGGAGGGCAGGTCGTCGATCACGTCGACGATGGTCTCGGCGGCCCGCACCTCCGTGTGCGTTTCGTCGACGACCCGGATGTGCGCGGCGCGCGCCGACACTTCCAGCGACACACTGGCCCAACCGGCGGACGGCGTCTGCGCCTCGGCCACGACTGCGCCGTCGATGTGCGCGCGCAATGTGGCGGCGGTATCCGCGCAGGCGTTGCCCCACCGATCCTGCAGGTGAGCGCGCAGCGTGACGGCACCGGCGTCGCTGCGCACCAGTCGCGGTCCGCGGACCACCACCTGCTCAGGCGGCCCGGGCCGGATCGCGAGGTGATTGACGCCGGCCCGGGCCATCCGGGAGGTGCCCAACGGGTCGACGAACAGATGCACCTCGAACGCGTCCTCGACGAAAGTCTGAACCCGGGTACCCGGACCGCCGAATCGGCGGTCCCCCAATCGGATTTCGATCACATCGCCGGGCCGGAGGTAGCCGTCGACCGCGTGGATGAGCAGCGATTTCTGGAACGGCCGCTCGCCGCCCTTGACGTCATAACGGACGGCCAACTGCTGGACGGTGGCCCCGCCGGCTTCGGACGCACGCCCCACCAGCGATCGGCTGACCAGCCGCGCGCTGGCGTAGTCGCGTCCGGCGGGATCGGCGGTCTGCAGGTCCCAGTCGGAGTAGTAGCGGAAGCACAACTTGAGCCAGCCGCTGTCGGCGATACCCGAGCGGCCGACCGTGTAGGTGTAGACGATCTCCTCGACGGCTCCGGCCACCACCGACGTGTGCGAGCAGCGCAGCTCGCCGAGGAAGGGAATCGCGTCGAATTCCGCGGTGATGGCGTCGCGCACCGCAGCCACCGAGCAGTCGTTGCTGCTCAACGGGTTCTGCGGACGGACGGGAATCGCGCGGGACATCAACCCATCCTTTCGGCAATGCACCTAGGAGTCCAGTTAATAGATATGATGCGATTCATCATTGAAAGTGACGAAGGATGAACCTGCAGCAGCTCCATTACGTGGTCGCCCTGGCCGAAGCGAAGAGCTTCACCAAGGCGGCCGAGACCTCGTTCGTCGTGCAGTCGGCGCTCAGCCAGCAGGTGCGGAAGTTCGAAGAAGAGCTCGGCGTGACGCTCTTCGAGCGCACCACCCGGGCCGTCTCGCTCACTCCCGCAGGTGAGGCGCTCCTGCCGCTGGTGCACCAGGTGGTCGCCGGCATCGACCAACTCAAGGTCGACGCCCAGGCGCTCAGCGGGACGGTGACCGGACGCCTCACCGTCGGGATGATGGAGGTGCCGTCCGAAAGCCTCGACGTCGCAACGCTGATGGCGACATTCCACTCCCGCTACCCGGACGTGAGCGTGACCCTGCGCAGCGGTGGCAGCGACATCCTGCTGACCGCGACCCGCGACCGCAAGCTCGATGCCGCCATTGTCGGCTCCAATGTCTCCCCGGCCAGCGACCAATTGGATTTCACCCACTTGTTCACCGAGTCGTTGATCGCGGTCATGCCGCGCGACCATCCGCTGACCAGACAGCGGGCGGTGTCGCTGACCGAACTGGCGGCGTTGCCGTTCATCGACTTTCCGCTCGGTTACGGCCTTCGGCACGAAACCGACCGCGGCTTCGCGGGCGTGCCGCGACGGGTGGCCTTCGAGGTCACCCGTGTCGACGAGGTCGTGCACTTCGTGCGGCAGAACCTCGGGGTGGCGCTGCTGCCGGAATCGGTTGCGCGAACCCGTGCCGACAGCGACAGCACCCTGGCGCTCCGCCCTGTCACCGGCGTCCAGATGCACCGCCAGGTGCACCTGGTGGCACCCAGACCCCACCTGCGCTCGGCGGCCTGCCAGGCGTTCATCGCCTGTGTCCATGACCACCTGGCGACACCCTAGGTAGGGCCGGCAGCCGAAAAATACTGCCGCACAGCGGCTTCGATGACCTGTACGGCGGTGGCCATTCTGTCGATGCTGATGCTCTCGTCGTACACGGCCCACCCGTCGTCGCCCGGGCCGAACGTGACGGCCGGAATGCCCACGTGACGGAAGCGGATGGTGTCGTTGAACGCGGGCTTCGTGTAGGTGCGGACGTCCTCGCCCGAGACACCGCGGTACGCGCTCCGGATCGCGGCGACAAGCGGATCGACGTCCGTCAACGGCACGGTGCCCGCGACGAACGTCGGACCGGGCGCGAACTCGACGTCGACCTCGATACCTTCGGGCCGGGCCGCGGTCAGGCGGCGGTGAAACTCCTCGAGCAGCCGGCCGGCGACGACATCCGGACCGATGTTGACGGCCGCAACGCGTGCGCTCGCCTCCAACGGCGTGAACTGCGCCATGCCGGTCTCCCCCGCGTGCAGTCCCACCACCGAAACCGGCCAATCGCCAACGGGATCGGCGGCAATGTCGGCCAGGAACTCGGCGAGGAACAGCGCCGGGTTGACACCGGTATCAGGCCGCCAAATATGGCTGGACCGCCCGCGGGCAGTGATGTCCAGCAGTGCGTGACCGGTCTGCGCGACGGCGAGGGCGATACCGCTGCGGCCATCGTCGGTCCACGCGGTCGGTTCGACCGTGATGGAGGCGTCGGGGCGCAAACCATGTTCGTCGACCAGGTACTTGGATCCTTCGATGCCGTTGCGTTCCTCGTCGACGGTCAGGACCACCAGCAGGGTCCCGTACTCCGGCGGGTCGTCGACAATGCGTTTGGCGGCGGTCAAGAGCGCCGCCAGGTTGGCGCGCGTATCCGAGGTGCCGCGCGCATAGATCCGGCCGTCCAATTCGACTGCCGAATAAGGGTTTCCGGCGCATACGCGCCAGCGGCTCGGCGGCCCCGACGGGTAGGTGTCGAGGTGATCGTTGAGCATGAGGGACGGACCGGCGCCGAAGCGCTTCGTGGCCACCACATTCGGCCGCTGCGGGGTGCGGCCCACCAGCTCGACGGTGAATCCCCACTCGCGCAACAGGTCACCCACCGGGCGGGCGATGCGCTCTTCCTCTGGCGGGCGACTCGGGCCGTCAAGGCTGTTCTCGCACCACGGCTGGCCGGCGGCCACCAGACGAGTGGTGAGTTCGACGAGTTCGCGCCGGTCCACCGCGGCGCCGACCGCAGCGTGGGTCATGCGCGAATCTCGCTGTCGATCAACGCCCGCAAGCCGTCGTTGTCCCGGCCCTGTGCCAGCCCGAGCGTCACCAAGAGGCGTGCGCGGTGGGGTGAAATGCCGGCAGCCAGTTGTGCACCGTGTTCGACGAGACCGGCCACTCCACCGGGGTATCCGTACACCGGAGCGACGCGACCGTCAGCAGCGCGAGTGGTGAGCACGACGAACCTGCCGCCGTCGATGAGTTCCTCCACTGCCGCAGCCTGTTTCGGAGGCAGATTACCGGCCCCGTTCGCCGCCACCACGATGGCCGGCTGGGCGTCCCCGGCGGCTCGGAACACCGTGCCGTCGTCACCCAGCGCAGCCAGCAGCACGGGTACCGGCCGGATCGGACCGGTGGGATCGCCATGACTCGTGCGGCGCTCATGAGTCCGGTGCCACTGGACCTGGCCGCCGACGACATAGCCGATGGGCCCGCGTCCCGGCGCGTCGAACGCATCACGCACGACTCCCGAAACCTTCACGGCCTCACGGCCGTCGAAGATCTTGCCGGCGAACACCACCACCGGATCGATGTCCGCTCCAGACGACGCCACCGCGAGCGCGTCCGCGAGGTTGGCGCGGCCGTCGCTGTCATGCCGGGTGCCGAGGATCATCGAACCGGTGACCACGACCGGCACCGACCAGTTCTCCCGGTAGGCCAGCCAGGCCGCCACCTCCTCGATGGAGTCCGTGCCCGTCGTCACGACGATACCGTCGGCGCCGTCGGCGACCAGTTCGCGAGCCCGGACGACCAGGCGTTCCAGCAGGTCGAAGTCGACCTCGGACCCACCGACCAACGCAAGGCTCTCCGCACCGGCGAACCCGGCGACCGTCTCCGCCAGCTCCTGCGCTCCGGTGACGGGCACCGCGCCCTGCGCGGTCTGGTGCATGGAGATGGTGCCGCCCAAGCCGATCAGGTATGCCCCGCTCATGAATTGCTCTCCGTCACAAACGATCCGGCGATGATGTTCTGGTAGTCGGGGATGTGCTGGTCGGCAGGGATGCGACCGATGCTCTGCGCCCAGCGGGCGCGGTCGGCGAGGTCGCCGGCGAGTTCCGGCCCGAGGTGCGTCTGGTACTTGAACTCCGAGGTGACCTGGCTGATCAGGTTGTTGTCCAGCCCTGTTGCTTTCGCGACCGCGGCGAGGGCGGCCGGGTCCTTGCCGGACAGCGGACCATCGGCATTGCGGATCGCCCCGACAAACTTTCCAACAGCCTGCTTCTTCGAGTCGAGGACGTTCTGGTTGGCCAGGTAGAGGCTGTGCTGGTTGTACTTCTGCTTGCCCTGCAGCTCGATCGCGTCGCTGCCCAGTGCCGCAACCGCTTTCGCCAGTGCCGGCTGGAAGACGGCGATCGCGTCGACGTTGTGATTGGTGATCGCCGTGACGATCTCCGCCGGTCCGGTCTGGATCAGGTCCGCCTTCACGTTCGCTTCGGTCAGGAACCGGCTCGCGAAGTAGTGAGCGCTGCTGCCCAAGGGCACCGCGATCTTGCGGCCGGCCAAGTCGGCGACCGAGTTGATCCCGGCTGAGCGGCGCGCGACGAATCGCCCCTCCGGCCAGATGGCGCCGTCGGCGAAGATCCGAAGATTCGGATTCTTCAGTGCCGCGGCGGATGTGGGCACATCACCGCCATTGGCGACATCCACGGCGCCGCCCGCCAGCGCCTCGAGCGCTGCGGCGCCCGTCGGGAACGGAACGATCTTGACGTTGACCCCATGCTGTTTGAAGTATCCGAGGTCATTGGCGACGGGCACCTGCGCCCACGACGGGTCGACCACCCACGCCACGGTGAGCGAGTCGGCCGCGCTGTCCTTGCTGCTCGAACTACTGCAGCCGACAACCCCCAGAACCGCAAGCGCGGCAACGACTATCGCGGCAATCTTCCGATGTGTATTCATCCGTGGTCTCCCGATGTGAGGGCCGGTTGCTGTCCGTGCAACAGGTCGTGCAGTCGGCGGCGAAGTGCCGCGTAATCGTCGAATTCGCCGAGGCGGCTGGCGGGCCGCGGCCGCGGCAGCGGGTTGCCGAGGTGATCGGCGATGGCGCCGGTGTGATCCATCACGACGATCGAGGACGCGATGCGGATTGCCTCGTCGACATCGTGCGTGACGAAGACGACGGTCGGCCGGCTGCGCTCCCACAGTTCGACCACCAGGTCCTGCATCTGCTGGCGGGTCAAGGCGTCCAGTGCACCGAATGGCTCGTCCATCAACAACACTCGCGGGCTGTTCGCCAGGGCGCGCGCGATGCCGACGCGTTGCCGCATGCCACCCGACAGCTCGTGTGGCCGCTTGTGCACGACGTCCGCTGCCAGACCGACCGCACTGATCAACTCGGCGATCCGGTCGCGCCGCTGTGTTCGGGGCACCTTCGCCGCGCGTAGCGCGAAGCCGATGTTGCTCCCGACAGAGGCCCACGGGAACAGTACGTCGCGCTGGAACACGACGCCCCGCTCACGCCCCGGTCCGGTCACCGGCTCGCCTCCGAACGTCACCGAACCTGTTGTCGGCCGGACGAATCCGGCGATGACGTTCAGCAGGGTCGACTTGCCGCAACCCGACGGTCCGAGGATCGTCAGGAACGCTCCGGACTCGATGGTGAGGTCGAGGCCGTCGACGACCGAACGGTCCGCTCCCGGGTACCGCACTGTCAGCGACTCGACCGCGATGTCGCCGGCGGTCACGATTGTTCCTTCGCCCAGCGCACGGTGTGACGCGTGGCCTGGTGGAACAGCTGATCGGCGAGGGCACCGACGATGCCCAGCGCAGCGAGACAGACGAACAACCGGTCGGGTTGGCTGAACAGGCGCGCCTGGTCGAGCCGGAAGCCGAGTCCCTCGGTGACACCGGATTGCTCGGACGCCACGATCAGGATGAGGGATGTCGCGATCCCCTGGCGCAGGCCGGTGAGCACCGATGGCAGGGCGCCCGGCAGGACGACGTTGGTGAACGTCAACAACTTTGACGAGCCCAGCGATGCCGCCACCCGCAGATAGTCGTCGCGCGTCGCGGCGATCCCGGCGTGTGTGTTGACCCAGACCGGGAAGAAGACGCCGAGGCTGGTGAGGAACAGTTTGGACTCTTCACCGATGCCGAACCACAGGATCGCCAACGGCACCAGCGCAATGGCCGGGATGGGCCGAACGATCTGGATGGTGGGTTCCAACAGGCCCCTGGCAATACGCGAGCGGCCGGTGAGGGTGCCCACCACGATGGCGATCAGCGATCCGACGACAAACCCTTGGAGAGCCCGTCGAAAGCTCGCGGCCGAGTCGGCGAACAGCGTTCCGTCGCTGTACATCTCACGCGCGGCGTGCACAACCTGTGCGGGCGCGGGCAAGAGCCGGGCGGAGAAGAGTTCGAACCGCACCGCGGCGTCCCAGCCGATGATGACGGCGACGAGGCTCAGGATCGGCAAAGCGGACAACAGCGCCACCCGGGCAAGCTCACCGCGGTCGCGTCGGCGTCGTTCGGCTCCGGCCGTACTGCTCGGTCGAACTGCTGTGGGCACGCCGCTCGAGCTGAGCGCGCCAGAACCGCGTGCGGGTGCCGATACCATCCATCTTCCCTTGCAGACCTGCGTAACGGCCCGCAACGTAACACCGGTACAGAGGGGATCCGGCAGGCCAAGGGCGTCACCGCGTCGTCAGCTCCGCAGCAAGATCACCACCCGAATCGCCGCAGACCTGCAGTAATTCGGCAACGGTCGCGCCGACGCGACGCGTTTCGATCCGTCTGATCCGATGGTTTGAGTTCCAGGCTTCTGCCCGGCACTGTGAACGGTCTAGTCGGTGAATTCGATGCGCACAGACACCGGCGCGGTTCCGTAGGACGCGATTTTCGGTCCGGCCGCGCCGGATTGCCGCACCCGGGCACGCACATCGTCGTCCGGAACGAACGTCGCGATGCCGGCGCGCCAGCGGTCTCCTTGCTGGATGCGAACATTCGGGTTGGCCTCAATGTTGGCGCCCCAGCCAGACAACGTGCCGTGACCGCAGATGACCCACGCCCCCGTTTCATCGAAGATCGGCGAAACCGGTACCCGTCGCAGCTGCCCCGTTTTGCGGCCGAGGGTTTCCAATTCGCTTACCTGCGTTGGGCGGACGGCGCCGAGTCGAGCCAGACCCCGCACTGTCGGATTGAGCAGGTAACGCCCGATTGCGCGGAACACCCGGAACTGTCGTTGTTCGGCGCGAGTATGCCCTGTCCCCACGAAACGCCCTCCTTTCCGGCCATGGCGTCGAACCCGATACGCCGAATATACCGATCGGTCTACTTGTCGGCAAGAGTTTCACAAACCCGGCATGAACTCGGCAAGCGCCAGGATGCTCAGCACGACCAACGCGAGTCCGATCAGTCCGCCGGCAGGAATCATGCTGCTGCACACCACGATCCAGACAGCGAGTCGCGGCCATTCGAAAGGCTGGTTGCCGACCACACCCCCAAGTCGGGTCCGCAACAGGTGGTACGACGCCCATACAGCCGCTCCCGCCGCCGCCACCGTGATGATCCGCAGCCCGACCGGCGTCGCGACCATCGCAATAGCCGCCGCAATCCCCGCGGCCGCGATTCGACTCCACACCACTGCCACGCCGGCACGGTTGCGGGTACACGGCTGACTGCGATCAGGCTCACCGCGGTACCGGGGCAACCGGCCGTCGATACCCAACAACCGCCACAGCCAGCGGGTCCAGACCGTACGCAAACCGAGGTCTTCGGCAGCACGTCGGACGTCGGCGGCCGACTCGGCCAACAGCTGCCGGGATCGAGCACTGCGCCAGTAGGCGGCTTTGAAAACGCGCCGCGGAATACCGAACTGCCGGGCGAACGCCCTTGGCGGTGTGATCATCTCGCCGATGAGCCATCGAAGATAGATCGGAAATGCCAGGGCGTAGCACAGCCGCCGCAGCCGTCCCACGCCCGCGATTCGTTGCGCCAGATAATGGTTGGCGAACGAGATGTGCCTGGCTTCCTCGGCGAGGTGGATCGAGGTGACCTTGTTCAGCAGCGGAGGCACGGCCGCCGAGCCCCGATGCTGCAGCGTCTGCTGGAAGTGGAGCGGCTGCTCCCCGCACAGCACTCCGATGAAAAGGAAAATGTTGGCGTAGCCGCCGAGGAAGCCGAGAATCGGTCCGAAGAACCGGGACCCGCGGCGCATGCCGGGAACATCGGCGCCCGTGCGGTTGACGAACTCCTGGAACATCTGGATGTGGTGGCATTCGTCGGTCAGCTCATGGAGCAGGTACCGAAACACCACCGAACGGTTGGGCAAGGTGCCGGCGTGGTGGATCACGCCGCGGATCAACATCATCTCGAACTGCAGTGTCACCTTGAGGATGTTCGCGGCGAGCCAACGGCCCATCGCGATTCGCCGCGCGAGGGGTTGCTGCGCGTACCAATCAGTGGCGGCAAGTGGCGCGATGTCGGAGTCGAGCTGCCAACGCGCGTCGCTCGGGTCCAGTGCGTTTTCGGGCGCCTCCCAGTCGATGTCGACGAACGGATCGAAACGCCGGCGGGTGCTCGCCCGGCAGAGCGATGCGGCGATCTCGGTGTCGAGTCCTACCGGCATACCGGTATTCAGATGTGATCTGGTCGATTCGGCAGGAGCAGTTGCGGTGAAGCCCACAGTCATGGCGTGACCTCCGTTGGTATCGAAGGGATCGGGATGCCGACGAGCGTGCTGCCAGGCATTTGCGTGCCGGTGTCCGCCGCGTTGCGGCGTCGGCTCTTCGCGTGGGAAGCCTTGTCCCAGTGCGGTATACGCGAGCGACACTGCGGCGAAACGTCGCAGAAACAGCGGGATTTCTATACTCGGCGATGCTGACGGACAATCAGGTGCCGCTGCACGGCCTGGGCCCGCGAACGCGTCTGGGCGGCTTGGATCGCGGCGCGCTGGGCGCTGCCGATGTTGCGGCACAGTCCGTTTCGGCCATGGCACCGTGCGGGGCCGCGGCGGCGAGCCCGATGTTGGTCGCTGCCCACGGGGGGCCGGTCGTTGCGAGCACGGCTATTGCGTTCACCCTCGCCCTGATCGTGGCGTGGCTGGTTCGGGGATTCGCGCGGCGTGTGCCCGCAGCGGGTTCGCTCTATACGTACGTTGCCGTTGGCGTCGGGCCGGTGGCCGGGTTCGTCACGGCCGGTGCGCTGTTGCTCGGCTACCTCGGTATCGGGATGGTCGCCGTCACCGAATTCTCAGCGTTCGCGTTACAGTTGGCATCCGCGACCGGGCTGACGGCGCACGGCTGGCTGGTCGCGGTCGGCGCGCTCGGGTTCGCGGTGGTCAGCGGGATGGTGCTGGTTCGTGGGATCCGTCTGTCGGCGCGGGTCGCGCTGGTGACCGAGACCATTGCCGTGGGGCTGGTGGTGGTGGTCGCGGGGTGGCTGCTCTGGCATGGTGACGCACGCCGTCTACATGATTCGGTGTTGGCTCCGATCCCTGATCTCGGGCACCTGGCTGGTGGTGTCGCGGTCGCAATGGCGGCGTTCGCCGGCTTTGAGACCGCGACAGTGCTGTCGGTCGAAACCCGCGCTCCGCTGCGCACTGTGCCAGCGGCAATCCGTGGCTCGCTGCTGGTGGCAGGGCCCGTCGTGATGCTTGCGACCTTGACCCAAGCCGGAACGCTAAGCCAGACACCCACAGATTCGTGGTTCGGGACATTGGCTGCCGATCCCGGTGGCCGAGTGCTGGTGCCAGTCCTCTACCTCGCGACTACGCTGTCGTCTTTCGCCTGCGCGATGGCATTCACGACAGCGGCAGCCCGCGTCTTGCTGTCCCTGGCCCGCGAAGGCGCCTTACCGGCGGCGCTTGGCCACACAAATCTGCGCAGCAAGGCACCAACCGTCGGGATCTGGGTGTGCACCGCGACCGTGTTCGGCGTGCCTTTCGCCATTAGTGCATGCGGCGCCGACCCGGCAGCGGCATGCGGCTCACTGATGGCCGGCGCGGTCTGCGGGTACCTGCTGGCATATGCCGCGCTGGCCGGCGCGATGCCCGCAATGCTGCGGCGCCTGGGCGAACCCAGCAAGGTGGCGTTGATGATCGGGCCGGCCTGCGCACTGGTTCTCACGGCCATGGTGGCCGAATTCTGGGGACTGACGATCACCGGCCCGTTCTGGATTGGAGCGGTGACCGCCACGGCGTGGATGCTGCTGTGGGCCACCGCCGGGTGGCGCTTGCGCAGCAGCCGACCGAACGCGTTCGCGTCGATCGGCGCACACGCGGGAACTGTCAGGTCCGAGGTGTGGCGTGGCTATTTGCGCGGCCCGTCATGACCAGAGCGCTGCGCCCCGACGCCGGGTCGCGTTCGGCGCTCGCCGCGCTGTCCATCATCGAGGAGGTGGCGGCTGCGGGGCCCGGGATCACGGCGTTGGAGATCACTCACCGGCTGCGGATGTCACGGTCCTCGGCATACCGATTGCTCGCTGTCCTGGTGGAGAGCGAATACCTGGTGCGCACCCCGGATTTGGGCGGGTTCGCGTTGGGACGCCGGATCGACCGATTGGTCGGCATCCCCTCCACTCCGGCGGACCGGTTACGCGAAGCAGTCGATGCCGTGCGGGCCGAAGCGCGGTTCGGCATTCATCTGGTCCTGCACCGGTCCACGCGGCGGCCGGCATTGGAGCTGTTCGACATCGACCCGGATTTTCCGCTGTCGGATCCGGCCCGAGTCATCGCCGAACCGGAATGCTCCGCCATCGGACGGATCGTCGCCGCAGACGCCCGCGGTGAACGCCCGGCGTTCTCCACCCAGCGCGGGATTCTGGTGCCCGGACATGGCTGCCTGGCTCTCCCGATCCGGAGCGCCGACGACAGTCTCATCGCCATCTTGGCAGCCTCGGCGCCCTCACACCGCGTCGCAGACACCGATACGTTGATGGCGTTCCTCACGCCCCACGCCCGGGCGGTGTCGCTCGCCTGCACAACCGCAGGCTGAAGCCCGCCTTGCGGCAACTACGGCTTCGGCGTTGACGCGATCGGCAGGAGACTTTGCCGCGCGAATTGTTCGACCTGTTCATAGGTCTCCAATGGCGCCAGCACCGCAGGCGTGAGCAGGATCGAATGGGTGATGCGGACGAGGATTTCGGCTCGTGCGAGCAGCTCGGGTTCCGGGACTGCCGCCACGTCAGGGCCACGGAGCACTTCGGCGGTCGCCGCGACGGCGCCGGCCAGCAGCGGTGAGGCTTCGAGGGTCAGTCGAGGCAGCACGGTGTCGGGCTCGATGTCGAGAAGCCGGTTCCAGACCGCGTTCGTGCGCACCGTCTCGATCGTCGTGGCAAAACTGTGGACCACGCGATCCGCGAAATTGTCCGTACGCGCCGCCGCGGCGCGCACCGCTTCGAACAGCTTCTGGGATTCGCGGATGAGCACCGCCGAGACGATCTCGTTCTTCCCGCCGACCCGTCGATAGATCGTGACGCGGCCGAGCCCCGCGCGTTGAGCAATTTCATCGACGGTCGCCCGCCGGATCCCGATCTTGGCGAAGACGTCCAACGCGGCGTCGAGGATCTCTTCGACACCCTCATCACGGGCCGTGTCGAGCGCGAACAGATCGGTATGCACGCACCTGACCATAGTCGACGCTGCAACATTGAAACAATTGTATGTATTGTGTTTCACTGTAGCACGAAGGACTCAGAGCCGAGGAAGGCGTGTGATGGCGAGCAAAAAACCGGGACGAGTGGTGCGCGAGTACAACGACGAGGCGCTGGCGATCAACGCCCGCCACGTCCACTTCGATTGGTCCGGCGTCCCGTTGGAATACATCCCTGGCGAGGCCTATGCCACCCATTTCTGGAACGTCATGCACCTGGTCTTGCCAGAAGGTGAGCGGGCCATGGCCGACGTCTTCAGTCAGGCATTGCCGTACATCGACGACGAGCGCCTCAAAGAGGAAGTCATCGGATTCGTTGGACAGGAGGCGACGCACGCGGCGTCGCACGAGGGCTTCCGCAACTACCTGCGCGCACACGGTGTCGACGTCGGTGTGGTCCTGCGGCGCATCGAGTTCGCGGTAGAGAAGATTTTCGGCGACCACGGGATCACCGGTCCCGCGCGCAAGGCGTGGCTGAGCGAGCGCCTCGGGGTCTACGCAGCGGCAGAGCATTTCACCGCCGTCATCGGCGAATGGCTGTTGGACAACGAGGCCTTCGATCGCGCCGGCATCGACCCGACGATGCTCGACTTGCTGCGATGGCACGGCGCTGAAGAACTCGAACATCGCAATGTCGCGTTCGATGCCTACCAGTACGTCGACGGTGGCTATGCCCGCCGTGCGCGCACGGCCCTCATCGCATGTTCGGGCCTTGCGCTGCTCTGGTTTTCGACGGCATCGCATCTGTACCGCAACGACGCGACGGTGCAGCGTCGTCGTCCGTGGCCCTTCGAGTACATCCGCGCCGCCCATCATGGATTGGTGCCGGGGGTGTCTTTCCTTTTCTCGCAGATGTACTTCTACCTACGACCGGGTTTTCACCCGTCGACGATGGGCGACATCAGCAAGGCAGTGCGGTACCTGGCGGTATCGCCCGCGGCGCAGGCGGCACACGCATGAACGAACTACTCGACCAACCCACATCTGTCGATGACCCGACGCCAGCGCTCAGGGCCATGGGGCAGTTGGCCCGCGGCTATTCGCGGTTGTTCACCGAGAGCCGGATCGCGGACCGCTTGTCACCGGGCCGTCCGGTACGCCGGGCCGGATACGACGCGCGCCTCGAAGTTGTTGCGGCGGAACGCGTAGCCGACGACGTCGTCAGCCTGACCTTGAGCCGGGCCGACCGTTCACCGCTCCCGCGCTGGACGCCGGGCGCGCACATCGACGTGTTCACCCCGGCCGGCCGGCAACGGCACTACTCGCTGGTCGGTGACCAATTCGACCCCCTCCACTATCGAATCGCCGTGCGGCGGATCCCCGACGGCTCGGGTTCGGCCGAGCTGCACCGCGTCCGGGTCGGCGATACGCTGCGTATCCGGGGTCCCCGCAACGCGTTCAGCATGGCCCCCGCTGACGAGTACGTGTTCATCGCCGGTGGGATCGGCATCACGCCGATCCTGCCGATGGTGCGTGCGGCGGCATCCGGCCCGGCCCCCTGGCGCCTGGTGTACACCGGGCGTTCGCGCGCATCGATGCCCTTCATCGACGAGCTCACCGAACTCGGGCACGACCGGGTGCTCATCCGGCCCGACGACCATTACGGCACACCGGATCTGGCCGAATTGTGTACGGCCGCTTCATCCCGCGCGGCGTTCTATGTGTGTGGCCCTCCCGCCATGATCGAACGGGCTCGCGATGTCGCCGCCGCGACTGCGCCGGGCCGTACCGCAGAATTCCACAGCGAACGTTTCACCGCCGCACCGATCGTCGACGGCAGAGCGTTCACTGTGCAGCTGACCGAATCGGGGCTCACTGTCGACGTCGCAGCCGATGAGTCGGCCCTCGCTGCGATCCGCCGGGTCAAACCGGACGTGCAGTATTCGTGCCAGCAGGGTTTCTGTGGCGCTTGTCGCGTGCGACTGGTGGACGGCGTTGTCGAGCACCGAGATCGGGTGCTGACGCCCGACCAGCACGACGACTCGATGATGATCTGCGTTTCCCGCGCCCAGGGTGACTCGATCTCCGTCGCGCTCTAGCCAGCCACCGGCACTCACCAAGGACACACCCATGACCAAACCCACTCCCACACATGTCCATACCGCGATCATCGGTGCCGGCTTCGGCGGGATCGGCGCGGCGATGCGACTCAAGGATTCCGGCGACAACGACTTCCTCGTATTCGAGCGGGCCAGCGACATCGGCGGAACATGGCAGGCGAACACCTATCCGGGAGCGCAGTGCGACATCCCGTCGGTGCTGTACTCGTACTCGTTTGCCCCGAACCCCGATTGGACGCGCCTGTATCCGCTGCAGCGAGAACTAAAGGCCTACATCGAAAGATGTGTCGATGACAGCGGCATCCGGTCGCGCATTCGGCTGGGGCACGACGTCACCGACGCCTCATGGGACGACCTGGCCCAGGTGTGGCAGATCATCGCAGGTGGCCAACATTTCACCGCCACCGTCGTGGTCCTCGCCACCGGACCATTCAGTGAGCCGTCGATCCCGAATCTTCCGGGCCTCGAAGACTTCTCGGGTCCGGCCTTTCACTCGGCGGGGTGGCGTCATGACGTCGACCTGCGCGGAAAGGCGGTCGGTGTCATCGGCACCGGCGCTTCGGCCGTGCAGTTCATCCCCCGGATTCAGCCTGACGCCGCCGAACTGGTTGTGTTTCAACGAACTCCGACGTGGATCTTGCCCCATCCGGACCGCCCGGTCGGGCCCGCGGTGCGTTCGGTGTTCCGCACGGCCCCGCTCGTCCAGCGCGCAGCCCGTTCGGCGGTCAGCCTCGTCCAGGAAGCGATGGTGCCTGGCCTGGTCCATCTCCCGGCGCTGCTCCAGCCGATGGCGGCCGTCGGCACGTGGCATCTCCGCAGGCAGGTCCGCGACGAGAACCTGCGGGAAAAGCTGACACCGCGGTATGCGTTCGGATGCAAACGACCGACGTTCTCCAACACGTATTACCCCGCGCTGGCCGCGGACAACACCGTCGTGGAAACCACCGCGATCCGGCGGGTCACCAGAGACGGGATCGAAACCGCCGACGGGCACCACCATCGCCTCGACGCCATCGTTTTCGGAACCGGGTTCAAACTGGCCCATAACGAAGGATTCACCCGAATCCACGGCCGAGATGGCCGCAGCCTCGCGGAGGTGTGGGCCGGCGGAGAGATGAAGGCGCACTTGGGCACCGTCATTCCGGGCTTTCCGAATCTGTTCATGATCCTCGGCCCGAACTCGGTGGTGTACACGTCGCAGATCGTGACGATCGAGGCGCAGCTCGACTTCGTACTCGACGCCATCGCGCAGATGCAGCGCCGTCAGATCCGCAGTATCGAGGTTTCGAACGACACTCTCGACAATTTTGTCGCGCACGTCGACCGGCGTCTTGCGCACTCGGTGTGGAACTCCGGTGGTTGTCACAGCTACTACTTGAGTCCGTCTGGCCGCAACTTCACCTTCTGGCCTGGCTTCGTCTTCACATTCCGACGCCAGATGCGCCGAATTCGCCTCGCGGAGTTCGATATCCGTTACGCGACAGTGCCGCCCGAATCCGCCCACGCCGAGTTGCTGGTCGGACGATGACCGCACGTGCAGCGATGCCTCTTGCTGGTGCAGTGGTTTTCATCACCGGCGCGGCACAGGGCATCGGGTTCGAAGCGGCCTCCCGTTTCGTGGCGGCCGGATCGCGAGTGGTCCTCGTCGACGTCGACGAAGAGAAACTCGGGAAAGCACAGGAACAGCTGGGGATCGACACCATCGGCGTCGTCGCCGATGTGCGCGATGCCGCCGCGTTGACCGCCGCGGCCGACCAGGCGGTGCACACCTGGGGACGCATCGATGTGGTGGTCGCCAACGCCGGCGTCACACCGCCGCCGGCAACCCTGCGCACCATCGAACCCGATGCGTTCCAACGGGTTATCGACATCAATCTGCTCGGCGCGGTGCATACCGTGCGCGCGACCACCGAGCACATCATCTCCAGTAGCGGACACATTCAGCTGGTCGGGTCATGCGCCGCGTTCGCACCGGGCATGGGCGGTGCGGCGTACATGATCAGCAAAGCCGGTGTCGAACAGCTCGGGCGAGCGTTGCGGATCGAGCTCGCGACCCACCAGGTGACGGTCGGAATCTCCTACTTCGGAATCGTCGACACGGCGCTGGCCCGCACCACACTCGATGACGATCCGATGGGCCAACGCATCGGCGAACTGTTGCCCTGGCCGTTGAACAAGCGCATCGACGCCGGCCACGCCGCCGCCAGCATTGTCGACGCAGTCGGCCGGCGCAGAGCCAGCAGCACCGTGCCGCGCGCATGGATCCCCTACGCCTGGCTTCGCGGTGTCATCAACCTGATCCTCGATCAGCAACTCGCGGCCAACCAGACGGTAGCCGCCATCATCCGGCAACTGGAGCGATAACACGCTGTCTCGCAACAGAAGCCAGATTATCAACCCGCACCAGCCGAAAGAACCGCCCTCCAGAAGAGAGATGAAACGATGGTCACCACCTCCGACGTGCACGGCCTGATCGCGACCGCCACGACATTCGCCCGGCGCGGCCTATCCGTGGCGGGGCGAGCCGACATCCCCGTGCGGGAGGTGCCGTCGTGCGAGCAGGCCGGCGGGCCGCCGCACGCGCCATCGCGGCCGGCCGATACCGGCGTCGCGACACAGAATGATTCGTCGCAGTCGAAGGAATCGTTGCGCACCAAAATGGCCGAGTTGTTGGACCGCTCACTGGACCAGAGCACGGGCGAGACGCGGCTGGAGCTCTACGACCGCATCGTCGACCAGCTTGTTGCCGACGAGGCGAGGATTCTCCGTGCACTTTCGGACGGCACCACCTCTCCCCTGGTCAACGTCTATGCGCAGTCTCGGCGGTGGTCCTTGCCTCGAGCCGTCCTTACCAACACCTCGCTGATCGGCCGCACCGCGGGCGTGACGCTGCCGACCATGGTGCCGATCTACGTCGCGAACCTGTTGCGGCTCGGTCTGGTTGAAATCGGACCCCACGCAGACGGATCCGAGCCCGGCTACGAGGTGCTCATGGCCGAACCAAGCGTCAGGCGCGCCGTCGCCGATGCGCAGAAGGCGCGGCAGTCCACTCGAGTGGAACGGCTCAGTCTGCGCCTGTCCGACCTGGGACGCGAGCTGTGGACGACAACGACGTGCGGCAGGTCCCGGTAAGGCACAAATTCTCGAACTACCTGGGCCACAATGCGTTCCGCCACAGGGCTGACACCGCATCGGTAGTGCGATCGAGGTGGCCGGATTGCGCACCGACACCCGCGGGTGCGCTGCCGACGACCGTCGCGGTGGTCAGGACACGCACCAGAGCGGGGAGGTCGGTCGAGATCGGTTGGGCGCCTTGATAGACCTCGGCCGACACAATCTCCACGATGCGGCGAGTGATCGCGTCCTCCACGGCCGCGACGATCTCGGCGATCTCCGGTTCGTAGCCTGCTGATGCGCGACACGAGGCCCACACCGGGTCGTCGGCAGCCAGGGCGGCACGGATACCGGCGATGACACGTGCGATCAATGCCGGAGTGGACTCCCCCGGTGTCCGCAACGCGAACGACTGATCGAGCATCGCGGCAGTGGTGCGTCCATGCAACAGTTCCGCCAAGGCGGAGTACTTGGATTCGAAATAGAAATAGAACGCGGTTCGCGTGACACCGGCCTGCCGAGTGATCGCCTGTACTGAAACCTCCGTAATCGGGTTTCGATCCAACAATTCGCGTAGCGCTGTCAAAATTGCCGTACGGGCGTGATCACCACGATTGGTGATCGTCGTTCGATCACGACCGGTAGCGCTCGGACTGTCGGTGGCAGTCGGACTCGCCTGGCAGCACGTGCCGTTCGGTTGACGTCGGGTTGCCAACATCACGGCTCTCCTTCTGTCGGGCAAGGTATTTCACGAAACACAGCAGGCATCGGACGACGCGCGCGGGATCGCCCCATCTTTTGCGATTGAAACAATCATACGCAATATGTTCTACTGTTTCAGCCTGAGCCGTTGCGGCCGCACCCGGTCCGGACGCCGCACGGCACTGCTGTGAGAAGGGTTGTGATGAGCGAAAGTCTGTGCGCGCACTTCCAGCGGCGCGTTGCCGAGCTCGGTGACATCGCGGCGATTTGCCGCGCCGACGGCACGGTGGCGTTGACCTGGTCGGAGTACGGCAATCAAGTTCGACGGGTGGCAGCGGGTCTGGCCGCGCTGGGCGTGCGGCGGGGCGATGTGGTGGCGATGATGCTCACCAATCGCCCCGAGTTCCACGTTGTCGACGCCGCGGTGATGCATCTCGGTGCGATCGGCTTTTCGGTCTACAACACCAGCGCCGCGGCGCAGATCACGTACCTGTTCGACAACGCCCAGCCGGCAGTCGTGGTCAGTGAGGCGCAATATCTGGAGAAGGTGCTCGCTGCCTCATCGGGCACCGCTGTGCGCCAAGTCATCTCGGTCGACGAGCCGAACCACGGTGTGCTCACCCTCGATGAGTTAGTAGATGGTGGTGCTGAGGATTTCGACTTCGACGCCGCTTGGAAAGCCATTCAGCGCGACGACATCCTGACCCTCATTTACACCAGTGGGACCACAGGGCATCCCAAAGGTGTAGAGCTGACGCACGGCAACCTGCTGTACCAGCTGGAGGTGATCCCGAGTGTGGTCGGCAATCTCACTGGGGGTCGAGTGCTGTCCTATCTGCCGGATGCGCACCTGATCAATCGTTGGATCGGCCAATACGCGCCGATGTACTTCGGTATCACGGTCACCGACGTCGATGACCCGAAGATACTGATCGACATACTGGGCCGCGTGCATCCGACGTTCTTCGTCGCGGTACCGATGCTCTGGTACAAGATTCGGGCTCGTGTCGAGGCACTCATCGCGGTGCAGACTGGACCAGCAGGCGCGCTCGCGCGGTGGGCTCTGGCAGCCGGCAAGAAGAAGGCGGGAGCCACCCTGGTGGGAGGCCGGTTGGGACTACTCGACGAAGCAGCCGCCGCCGCGGCAGACGTGTTGGTGTTATCCAAGATTCGCGCACGCCTAGGAATGGACCAACTGAGCGCGGCCGTGTCGGGCGCTGCGCCCATCGATGTCTCCGTACTCGAGTTCATGCTTGCGATCGGTGTTCCCGTGTTGGAGGCATGGGGCATGTCGGAGACCTCCGCGGTCACGACCGTCAATCCCAGAGACCGGCTCAAGCTCGGCACGGTGGGTAGACCAATCCCCGGCACACAAATCAAACTGGCTACCGACGGCGAGATTCTGGTCCGCGGATGTGGGGTGATGCGCGGATACCACCGCGATCCCGGTCGCACCGCGGAAATCCTCGATGTCGACGGCTGGATCCACACGGGCGACATCGGCTCGCTCGATGCCGACGGGTATCTGCGTATCGTCGACCGTAAGAAGGAGTTGATCATCAACTCCGGCGGAAAGAACATGTCCCCCAGCAACATCGAGGGAGCACTGAAAGCGGCCAGCCCGCTGATCGGCGCTGTCGCTGCCATTGGTGACAACCGTCCGCACATCGCCGCGCTGATCACGCTCGACCCCGATGCGGCCGCTGACTTCGCCTCCCGGCATGGATTCGCCGGCGCCACCGTCGACGAGATGGTCGACCACGAGGCGACACAGCAGGCTGTGTCTGATGCGGTGGCGTCGGCGAATACCCGGCTATCCCGGGTAGAGCAGATTCGGAGCTGGAAAGTCCTGCCGCAGTACTGGATTCCCGGCGGGGATGAACTGACGCCGACGCTCAAGCTGCGCCGCGCACCCATCGCCGAAAAATACGCCGCAGAGATCGACGCGCTCTACACGCGTTGAAGGAGAGGAAAAAGACAGTGACCCCCGCATCGACAACCGAACTTGCCGACCTGTCCGGTTTGGCCCGCGACTTCTTCACCAAGGAAGTCGCTCCGCGTCACGAGGAATTCGCCGCTGCCGGAGAGCCCGACCGTGCGTTGTATCGCCGTGCCGGCGACCTCGGGTTGCTACTGATGTCGATCCCGGAGGAATTCGGCGGCGGTGGTGCAACTTTCGCACACGAGGCGGTTCTGTTCCGGGAGCAGGCCTATGCAGGCGATCTGTCCATGCAGTTGGGTGTCCACACGGGCATCGTCCCGCACTACCTGAACGCCTACGCCACCCCCGAGCAGAAGCTGCGCTGGCTGCCCAAACTCGCTGCCGGTGACTGGATCGGCGCGATTGCCATGACCGAGCCCGGTACCGGATCGGATCTGCAGGCCATTTCGACGCGAGCCGTTCGCGTGGGAGACGAGTACGTGATCTCCGGCGCCAAGACGTTCATTTCGAACGGCGCGACGTGCGACCTCATCATCATCGCGGCCAAGACCGATCCGCAGCAGGGTGCGGCCGGGTTGTCGCTGTTCGCTGCCGAAGTTCGCGACGACACTCCGGGATTCCAGCGCGGCCGCAAGCTGAAGAAGATCGGCCAGAAAGGGCAGGACACCACCGAACTGTTCTTCGATGAACTTCGCGTCCCCGCGGAGAACCTGCTCGGCGGCGTCGAAGGTCGCGGCTTCGTCCAGCTGATGCAGCAGTTGCCGCAGGAGCGCCTGATCGTGGGCGTCGCCGCGCTGGGCGCGGTCGAGGCCGCGTACGACCACACGCTGGCGTACGTCAAGGAGCGCCACGTGTTCGGGAAGCCGCTTTTCGCCCTGCAGAACACCCGTTTCGAACTGGCCGAGATCGCCACCGTGGTCGACGTCATGCGTACGTTCGTCGACGACGCGATCCAGCGTCACGTCCGCGGCGACCTCGACGTCAAACGAGCCGCGCAGGTCAAACTCTGGTGCTCCGACCAACAGACACAAATCGTCGACCGCTGCCTGCAGCTACATGGCGGCTATGGCTACATGGAGGAATACCCCATCTCCCGACTGTTCGTCGACAGTCGGATCTCACGGATCTATGCCGGCGCCAACGAAGTCATGAAGGACCTCATCGCGCGCCACCTCTAGCCGGGATGATTCGGCCGTCCTGAGCGAGCTGGGTGTGCAACCCTCTACCCGTGCGATCGGGTAGGTACGGCCAGGCAAGGAGCAGGTGATGGGTGGCCACACACCGATGGCGCCCGCACCTCAGCGCGGTGGCGCCGCACACGACATCCAATTCGGGGTGCTGGGCCCGCTGCAGGTGACCGTCGCGTCGAGGCCGATTCAGGTCGGGACGCCGAAACAGCGCGCGGTACTTGCCATGTTGGTCGCGAACGCCAACCGCGCCGTCAGTGCCGCTGACTTGATCACCGCAATTTGGGAAGACGAGCCACCCGCCGCCGCGCGCATCTCCGTGAGTGCGTACGTGTCGAATCTGCGCCGCATCCTCACCGAGGCAGGCATCGACGCCCATGCCGTCGTATCGACCGCACCCCACGGCTACCGACTCGAAATCACCCCCGAACAAAGCGATCTGGCCCGGTTTGCCACCGAACAGCAAGCCGGGATCAACGCCGCGGCCGCCGGACGCTTCGAAGCCGCCAGCACTCACCTCACGACGGCACTGCGTCAGTGGCGCGGCGCCGTCCTCGACGACCTGCGCGACTTCGCCTTCACAGAGGCGCTGAGCAACGCGTTAGCCGAGGACAAAATCGTTGCGCAGACCGCACGCGCCCACGCCGAGATCGCTTGTGGCCGAGCCCATACCGTCGTTCGTGAGCTCGAAACTCTGGTCGGCGAACATCCCTACCGCGAACCCCTCTGGGCACAACTGATCACGGCGTATTACCTCACCGACCGCCAATCCGATGCACTCGACACCTATCACCGGCTCAAGACAACGTTGTCCGATGACCTCGGAATCGACCCCGCGCCGGCGCTGCGCACCCTGTACGAGCAAATCCTGCGTCAGGAACCACTCGACGTACAGCGCAATGCCCAGGCCGCGGCCCAGACGATCATCGCCTTCGAACCCGCTGTGACGACCCTGATCGACCCTGTCACCGCGGCCCTGCGCGACGTGCACGATCGCCTTCATCGGCTCAAGGGTGCGGCCACCCGCATCGGGCGCAGCCCCGACAATGACCTTGTCGTGGCCGACGACAAGGTCAGCCGGCACCACGCCGTCATCAACAATGCCGGCTCCACCCACATCATCACCGACCTCGGATCTGCCAACGGAGTCCATGTCAACGGCGAGCGCATCCGCGCCACGGCTGAACTCCACGACGGCGACACCATTCGAGTCGGTGCACAGGTGTTCGTCTTCCAGACCTACCCGCCCGCCACGGGGCCGGACGGTGACAAGGCCTGACAAGGCCTGACAAGCCGATAGCCGGCACGACTCCGACGTGACGGTAGCGGCCAGCCCAAGCAGTGGTTGACGCATCGACAGATTAATGGATACAGTGTATCCACAACTGGTTGCGCCGCGCTGCCCCCGATTCACCTACGACGTGAGGGCGCAGTCTGTGACGAGACTCCCAGCCGCAGAATCGGAGACAACGGTGAGCCGAATATTGCTACGCGGTGCACAGGTCATCACCATGGCCCCGCATCGCCCCGACACCGAACGCATCGACATCCTCGTCGAGGACGATCGCATCGCGGCGATGGGCGACCACCTCGATCCGACCGGCGCCGACGTTGTCGACCTCAAGAACCACATCGTCATCCCCGGACTCGTCAACGCCCACCTGCACACGTGGCAGTCCGCACTACGGTTCGTCGGCGGTGACTGGTCGCTGCTGGAATACCTGGCCCACACTCACGGTCACGTCGCCCGCAGATACGGCCCCGACGACATGCACATCGGGACGCTGGCCGGCGCGTTGAACCAAATCAATTGCGGCACAACTACTGTGGGCGACTGGTGCCACAACTGCCTGACTCCGGAGCACGCCGATGCCGCCATCGACGCACTGAACGTTGCCGGCATCCGCGCGGTCTTCTTTCACGGCACACCCCACGGCGGCCCCACCAAACCCCATGACGTGTCCGAGGTCGACCGCCTCATCAACGGTCCCATCGCCCACAGCACGCTGCTTGCCGCGGGAATGGCGATCAAGGGTCCGCAATTGTCCGCTTCCGACGTGGTGATCGCGGACCTCCGGGCCGCCGTCGAACGCGGCGTGACCGCATCGATGCACCAGAGCGCCGGAACGCCCGGACCCGGCTGGAGCGCGGTCGGCGCTACCGGACTGTGGGGTCCACACGCCAACATCGTGCACGGCACCGGACTGACCGACGACTGGGTGAAGAAGCTCACCGACGCCGGAGTCACGTTCACGACCACGCCGGAAAACGAACTGGGTCAAGGACATTGCACGGCAATCACCGAACAACTCGTGCGTGCCGGCGGAGCGCCGTCGCTCGGCACCGACACCGAAACGGCCGTATCGGGTGAAGTCCTCACCGCTGCCCGCATCACCCTGGCCCGCCAACGAGGCCTGGCACACGAGCAGGAATTCCACCGCACCGGCATGGGCGCGGCCACCGCGGGGCTCACCAGCAAACAGGCGCTGTCGTGGGCAACCGTCCATGGCGCACGCGCCCTCGGCCTGGCCGACAAGGTCGGCCACCTCTCCCCCGGGATGCAAGCCGACATCGTCGTCATCGACGCCCGGGCACTGAACCTGTGGCCGGCCCATGACCCGGTCACCGCGGCGCTGCACGCCAGCATCGCCAACATCGAAGCGGTCATGGTCGCCGGGCGCTGGCGCAAGCGGCACCACACCTTGATCGAAACCGACATCGATGAAGTCAAGGACCGGCTACAGGAGTCGGGAGAACGGTTCGCCCACAAGATCCGCGCGACCGGCCCGCTTGCCCGAACCCGACGCCGCGTCGTCCGCACGATCGTGCGCCGACACCTTCGGCACCAAGCTCGCTCCGAGAGCTAGCAACGCGGCCCGACGACACGATCGAGAGTCACAAGCTCGACCGACCACTCAGAGTCGACTCGCAGCGAAACCGGCTGCCTGGTCGGCCATGCCGGTGCGGACATAGGCGGTGTGCGCGCCCCAGTCCTGGCCGTCAGAGCAGATCAAGTCGTCGGGCAGACAGAGGTCGAGGGTCTTGCCGGTATACGCCGTGCCGACGGTGGGCAACTGGGCATGCATGAGCGTGGCCGCGTAGGCGCTCCGGAGATTGCCGAACAGCACCACCGCGGCAACGTGGTCCGCGATCTGCGGGGGCATCCCCGCGGTGGCCATACTGATGACGCCCGCGCCTTGTGAGTAGCCGCCCAGCACCATCCGGGTTTTGGGGCAGGTCGTGACGACGGATTGAATGTGACCGCTCGCATCAGCGGATCCGGCGGGCATCCCGGTGTCGAAATCCCACGTGGCCGGGTAGTCGACGGCGTAGGCCTCGACCGAGCGTGTGCCCACGTGCGAGGCGAGCGAATCAACGAAAGCCTGTCCCACTTCGCCGAGCCCCGGCGGTTGTGTTGTCCCGCGGGCGAACACCACCTCGATATCCGGGCATTCGGCAGCGGAGGCGGACGGTGCGGGAATGTCGGCCACCGACAGTGCGCATGCCGCCGCGACCACGGCAATGGAGATGTAGCTCTTCAAAGGTCTCCCAATTCGTCTGTCCGTCGCCGAGACCGATTGGCGCGCGGATGGCCAATGGATACAGCGTATTTGTTAGCGGCCATCGCCGACTCCCGACAGGTGTGTCCGACGCCCCACCAGCGGACTGTTGACACCAACACTAATTACGGACACACTGTATCCATTATGAAAAACGGAGACTCGCAGCAGCCGCTGTACGAGACCGTGGACGGCGTAAGAGTTCACTACCAGCGCTCAGGCGACGGGCAGCCCCTGCTCCTGTTGCATGGCAGCACGTCCTCGCTCGAGCACTTCGATCGGGCGACGGACATCTTGGACAGGCACTTCGACGTGATCCGTCCCGACCTGCCCGGTTTCGGCCTCACCGGGGCACGGAACGACCGCGACTACCGGATCCGGACCTATGCAAGAACGGTCGCTGGATTCATGGCGCAGCTGGGTATCGATCGGTACGCGATTGCGGGTAATTCGTTGGGCGGCAACGTCGCCTGGAACCTTGCGTTGGACTACCCCGACCGGGTGCGAGCGCTGGTGCTGGTCAACGCAACCGGCTACCCCGAGAAGGCGTTGCCTCTTGGCATGCGGCTCGCGCGCAACCCCGCGGTGGCACAGCTGATGCGGAGGGCCATGCCGCGGCGCATGGTCGAAGGCGGCCTGCGACAGGCGGTGGGTCCGCAGTCCACCATCGTCGATGACGCGATGGTCGATCGCGTGTACCGGTTGTGGAACCACAACGGCAACCGCGGGGCATTCGTTGATTTCGTCAACACCGACCAACCCGACCGCACTTGCGAACTCGGCCGCATCCAGGTACCCACCCTCGTGCTGCGCAGCGCAAGCATCGACGGGCAACATTTCGCCCGCGACATCCCCCATGCCCGCCAGGCCGTCAACCCCGACACCGGTCACCTGTTGCCCGAAGAAGACCCCGACTGGTTCACCGAACAGGTCATCGGGTTCCTGTCGACCCTCCCAAGGAACTGACCATGAAGTACTTCACCGTGGCCTCCGAGGACCGCAAGCTCAACGCCGGAACCCGCACCGGGCTGCGCGGCAGCTTCATCAGACTCACCGACGGCGTCACCCACCACGAACTACGCGGACCCACCGACGGACCGCTGGTGGTCCTCGTGCCGGGGCTGACCATCCCCTTGTCCTATTGGGATACCTTCGCCGGAGAACTGCACGCCCGCGGTTTGCAGACATTGGCCTTCAGCGCCTACGGGCGCGGCTACTCCGACCGCGTAGCCACCGCCTACGACGAGGCCCTGTTCGGTCGTCAGTTGCAAGAATTACTTGCGGCTCTTGATATCCCGGAGCACGTGCACCTCGTGGGCACCTCGATGGGGGCCCTGGTCGCGCTGGGCCACGTCGTCAATCACCCCGCCGGCGTCGCGAGTCTGACGCTGGTAGGTCCTGCGGGATTGGGCGCCGACAACGCACGTGTACAACGACTGCTGCGCAACGATGTGATCGCCCGTATCGTCGCCCAGTTGTTCGGTCGGCGAATCCTTCTCGGGCATCTCGGGCACAACGTCGCCGACCCCGCCCTTACCGCGCCGCTGACCGCCATGATCGCCGATGCGTACCGCTACGAAGGCTCGATGTACGGGTTCTTCTCCACACTGCAGAACTTCCCGCTGTCGAACCGCACCGCACTGTTCCGTACCGCCGGCCGACGCGAGATCCCGACCTTGCTGATGTGGGGCGCCGACGATCACGTCACCCCCATCACCGGCTGGGATACCGCGCAGGAAACCCTGCGCCCCAAACAAACACACGTCCTGGACTGCGGCCACATGGCGCCCTACGAGCGGCCCATCGAAGCCGCTGATCATCTGGTGGCATTTCTCGCCGCCCAATCCGATCGGAGCACCACATGAAACAACAAACCGTCGATGTCCTGATCGTCGGCGCCGGCCCGGTAGGCAGCGCCCTTGCGATCGATCTGATCCGCCGCGGCGTGGCCGTGCGCATCATCGATAAAGCCACGCACAGTTTTGACGGCTCGCGCGCCAAGGGTGTGCAGCCACGCACTCTGGAAGTCTTCGACGACCTCGGTGTCCTCGACGATGTCGTCACCAGAGGATCGTCCTACCCGCTGATAGGATTCCACCTGGGGCCGTTCACGGTGCCGCTGCGCATGCTGCGTAGCCCGTACGCCGGCGACGACACCGTCCCGTACCCGCATACCTTGCTGAGCCCACAATTCAGCACCGACCGAGCCCTGCACGATCGCTTGCGGACTCTCGGCGTCGACATCGACTACGGCCACGAATTGACCACCGTCACCGAAACATCCGACGGCGTGACCGCTTCGATCACGACGCCGTCAGGCACCGAAACGCTCACCGCCCGCTACCTGGTGGGCGCCGACGGCGGTGCAAGCGCGGTACGCAAGATCGCCGGAATCGAATTCCTCGGCTCCACCGACGAGGCCGACCGGATGTTCATCTTCGATGCCGACGTCAGTGGAGGTCTTTCCCGGAACCGCTGGCATGTCTGGCCGGGACGCTTCCCCAATCTCAGCCAATTCACCGGCGCCTGCCCGCTGCCCCACGGTGACCAGTTCCAATGGATGATCAAATTGGAGCCCAACGAAGCACCGCCGGTAGGCGAGGACGAGACTACCGCGTTCGTGCGCGCTCGCACCGGCAACAAACGCCTTGCGGTGCACAGCATCACGTGGACGTCGGTGTTCCGACCGAACATCCGGCTTGCCGAAAACTACCGCCGCGGAAGGATTTTCCTGGCCGGTGACGCCGCCCACGTTCATCCCCCCACTGGCGCCCAGGGCCTCAACACCGGTGTCCAGGACGCGTACAACCTGGGCTGGAAGCTCGCGCAGGTACTCGCCGGAGCTGATGCACAGCTGCTCGATACCTACGAAGCCGAACGCCAACCGATCGCGTCGGCAGTGCTGGGTCTGGCCACGAAAAAGTACGACGGCATGACGAAACTCGACCCCTCGAGCCTGACCCGGGGCAAGGACGAACAACAGATCGCCCTGAGCTACCGCTGCGGCCCGCTGGCACCGTCGACTGCTCAACACACCGCTACGCTGCACGTCGGCGACCGCGCCCCCGACGCGTCCCTGCATGATGACAAAGGCGCATCGGTCAGGTTGTTCGATCTCTATCGCGGGCCGCATTTCACCGCGCTGGCCGTTGGGGCCGAGGCGGCCGGCGAACTCGCAGAACTTGCCTGGCCGGACCGTGGCGCCCCACTGCGACGCATCACCGTCGACGCGCCTTCCCGACTCGACGACAACACCCAGAATCTGCGTGACACCGCCGGAAAGCTGCGCAAGGCATACGGAATCAACAGTGACACACTGATTCTCATCCGGCCCGATGGCTACATCGCCAGCATCGCGACCCGTGACGGCAGCGCTGCCGTCACGGCCGCCGCGGTCACCGCGCTTGCTCCCCCGGCCCACAAACCCACCATCAGGCGAACCATGCGCTGACCACGGAAGCGCAGCGTCTGGGGTGGATACCGACCCGGTGTGATAGTCGGTTCGCGCGGGATATGGTCTGGGCCTGTGAGGTCCCGTTTTGCCATTGTGTGGCTCGTTGGTGCCGTCGTCGTGCTCGTGGCGGCGTTCAGGGTTGCCCCTGCCACGGTGGCCGGTGGCGGGTACGGCGGCTTCGATGACGCGGCGCCTTTGACCCACGCACTGGGTATCAACCTGGTCGCATACTGGAACAGCGGTAACGGGGCCCTGACTCCCGGGATGGCTGACCTCGTTGACTATTGGCGCCGCTGGCACCTCGTCAAGGTCCTGATTTCGGTATCGTTGACTTGTGTTCTCGCGCTGCTTGCGACGGTGTTGTGGCAGCGCTTTCTTCGCGCTGGTACCAGCCGTTCGGCGGTGGGTTACATAGTCACCGCTGCGGTGGTCACCGTGCTGGCACTGTTCGGGGTCGCCGTGTTGGTGGCGAACGTGCAGTCGACGGTGGAGCCGCTGTCGGCGTTGCTCGGGTTGCTCCCCGTGGATCCGCCACGTGGAGAGCTCGAGCACACGTTGGGCCAGATTCGGCAGGGTCTTGCCGACCCGGGCAGCCCTGAGGGTGACAGGCCTGCTCTGGCGGTGATGGTGGGTAGCTATGCCCGATATCTCTGGACGCTGGTCCTAGCCGGCTCTGTCGTCGCTGCAGTGATGGCCGGCGCGGGCGTGTTCGCATGGAGGGCGTTCGTCAGCATCGACAGGGCAGATCTCAGGCGCAAGTTCACTGCCCTTGGCTTCGGTATCGCCGCTGTTGTCGTTGTCGCCGCAGTCCTTGTGGTCGTCGCAGCCAGTGTGGATTCGGCCTTGGAGCCTGCCAGTGCCCTTCTGGATTTCATCAACGGCGGCTAGGGCCGCGCAGCGCCGGGGACCGGTGCAGATCCTGGTCCAGCAGAGAAGGATTCGCTGCTCGCGAGCTGCCTCTAGGCCGCGAAGCCGGCAAGGTAGGCGGTGGCGATGGCCAAGGTCACCACCGCCGGAAGCAGTTTCACCAGAGGGTCGCGCGCCCTGAAATGAAAGTACACGGCGCCGAAGAGCAAGAGCACCATGCCCGATGCGGCGAAAAACCCACATACGGGCCAACGGAACCCAGCGGCGATGCCCACTGCGGCCGCGAGCAGTGCGACACCGGTCAAGCGATAGCGCGACCAAGGGATGCCGAAATGCTGTGCAGCATCCCGCATCGGCGGCGCACCGGCCAGGGTTGGCACAGCGGAGCCGGCGCACACCACGGCGAAGGTGACAGCCACGATGGTCCGGACCAGTTCGACATTCATACCTATTCCATTCACCTCGAGGCAGCGGCGCTGCCCAATTGTCGGTCGCCCGATGGCTTCCCCACGGCTTGCTCACCCGACAGCGGAATCTTCAGTGCGTAGCGCGCCGGCTTTCCGTGATACTCATCAACAGGCACAGGCATGCAAGAGCGGCGACCGCCGCAGCGAAACACATTCCGGCGGTGCGCAAGCCCCATACGTGCGCGGCGAAGCCCTCGCCTATCACTGGTATCGAGATCGCAACGTAGGCCACAACGAAATATGTCGAGCTGACCCCGGCTCGCTGTTCAGGTAGAGCCTCTGCGGTAACCATTGCCAATCCCCTGCTGAAGCTGATGCCCTGGCCTGCGCCGCACATCAGCGCCGCGGCAATGAGGGCCATCACGGACGAAAATTGCAGGGCCAGAGCGAGAATCAGCATGCCCAGGACCAGGGCGGCGCAACCGAACATGATCGCGCGCTGCGGCGCTGCTCGAGCCGTGGCAATCTGGGCCAGAGCCGAAGCGCTGTAGATCGACGCGACGATCAGCCCGGCGACCGCGTGATTGGTGACACCGATCAGGCTCGTGAGGAATGTTGGAGCGACGGCGGTGAACAACCCCATCACGGCGAAACCGCAAAACCCCGCGGCCGCCGAAATGGCAAACACGCGTCGCAGCCGTGGGGGCACGGAAGGCGGCTGGAATCTGAGTTGACCAGTACGCGTGGAGGTTTCCGGCACCACCAGCACCGCCAGTCCAGCCAGCAGTGCGAAGGCAATGTGAACGACGAAAGTCAGATGCAATGGCGCGGGTGCATATTCGACCAGAATGCCGGACAGTACCGGCCCGACTCCCAAGCCGCCGATGTTTGCGATAGTCGCAATCGCTGAACTGTGGGAACGCCAGCGTGATGGTGCGGCTTCGATGATCGCGGCCGTCGCGGCGCCAGTGAACAATCCGGCGGACAATCCCGACAACGCGCGACCGACCAGGAGCAGCGGCACGGTATCAGCGTCAAGAAACACTCCCGCACTGACAATGGCTGCAGCAACTCCGGCGATCAACACCGGCCTACGCCCGATGACATCGGACCAACGACCAAAAGCCAGCAGCGCGAACAGAACACCGCCCGCGTACACGGCATAGACAACGGTGGTCGTCAACACCGAAAAATGAATCTGCTGGGCGTAGAGCGAGTACATCGGCGTCGGCAGGGTCGTGCCGGCCATGATCGCCGCGAAAGCGTAAGCCAACAGGAACGCCGGAACTGCTCGGCGGGAACCGGTTTCGCGGTCCGGCGGTGCGGCGGGTGCGCGACCCGCTAATTTTGGCAACACAGTTACCATTATTACAGGACCAAGGGGCGCCGCCACAACCCTCCAGCACGTCCGCCACATTCACGGCGGATTCGGGCCCGGCAGACAGGGCCGCCGCGAGCCTATTCGGATCAGCGAATCTGGGTGCAGTAGCGCGATAGAGCCCGCCGGGGCTCCGCGTGGCTTACTCCGGCTTCTTGCGGCTTCGGACTGCCTTGCCGCCGCGCGCGTGGCGATCGCGGCCGTCGTACAGGTCCGTCACGCCGGAAATGATCATCCGCAAGCCGAATTCGAACTCGTCGTGCAGTGGAATCGGCAGCACATCGGCGACCGCATACGTCGAGGGAAACGACTCCGGGTCCAGATAGTGGAAGTGCGCCGACAGGTCCGCAGATTCCTGCGCGTTGGAGGCGTCGTCTCCTCGCAGCTGCACCGCGAAACCCAAGACGTATCGCGCGACCGTCGCATGCGTTTTGGCCGCCAATTCTGGCGTAAAGCCACTCGCGAGCAATCGCGACAACACCCGTTCGCGATGCAACATCGCGTTCGGCCCTATCGGCACATGGTCGGCCAGCAGGGGTGCGACGTTCTTGTGCCGACTGAGCGCGTCGAACATGGCGTGCGCGCCGGCGGCGCAGTCTTCCTGCCACGTCCGACCACCAGAATCATCCGGCGGGTATTCGATCTCACCGAGAACGCGATCAATGACATGCGCGATCAACTCGGCCCGGTTCGAGACGTGTCGATACAGGGTCGCGGTTCCCGAGTCGAGCCGCTGAGCCAAGACGCGCATCGACAACGCGTCGGCGCCCTCGTCGTCGACGATTTGCAGTGCGGTCGCGACGATCCGATCAAACGGAACTTTGGGGCGGCCGGGCGAGCGGACTGCGGGAGTTGCCGCCGCGTCGACGGGCGTGCGCGATGTTCGTGCCATACAGGCAGTATGACCGTACTTGACAGCGCACCCCAATAATGGAAACACTGTGGCCACTACCGTGTCAGCCTGCGAGGGCCAATCAGGATGGGTGCAATGCCATGCCCGATCATCATTTTCACCCCGACCTCGGCAGGGTTGCCGCGTTCACCCCTCGGCCCGCGACCCGGATCAACGCCTCCGGCGGTCGATGGGTCGCCCGGGTTGCATCCCTGAGCGCCGGAATCGAACTGGCCTATGGGACCGACTCGCACACACGTCATGGCAGCCTTGATCCGCGCCCAGCCTCAGCCGCCGTACTGCGGCTTCAGCTGACCAGCCAACGAGGCCAGCGGGACGTTGGCGACGACAGTGCCCCCATCCATGGACCAACTGAAACGGTCTCGTGGACTTGGGCTTTCGCGGGACATCGGCTGGTCCGGCATGTAGAGACGCAGTGAATCACCGGTGAGCGCGAAGGCGCGGTAGTTGCCCGAGTACCCGGGGCCGTCTCCGTCGGGCTGGAACTCCTCCACCGTGAACGGATAGGTGCCGGGGGCGTGCGGCGGCGCGGCGGCGTCGAGTACCGGCGGCAGGACCGGCGCGGCCGCGGCCGAAACCGCCTGGTTCGCATTGACTCCCGGCCGGAACAGATCGGGAAGGTACAGCCGGCGGCCGCTGTTCATGTCGAAGAGAAAAGATCGGTAGGCATTGTTGGACTGGATACCGAAGGGCTCGAACGTCTCGTGCACCACCACCGATTGCAGACCGCCGGGACCCGGAATGATCTCGTAGTCGGCACGCGCACTGCTGTCACGAGGCGTGGTGTTACCGGTAGCACGCCAGCCGTTGAACAGTCGGGTGTAGTAGTCGCGCAACACAGGCCCGGCGGTCGGGTTGTCGATCAGTTCGGCCGGAACCCGCAGCGTCAGAAGCATTTCCGCTTCCCGCTGGGATTTGACGACGGCGGTGCACGCATTGCCGTCCCAGACTGCGCCGAGCCCGGAGCAGAAACTGTCGATCGCCGCCTCGGCGGCGGGCGCACCGGTCAAAGACGTCGTAGCAACCACTGTTGCACCCAAGGCAGCCAGGGCCGCCCGGACTCTACTTGCCACGTTTACCGTCCGCTCCGGCAAGCAGCACGTCGGCCGCCAGCCATCTGTCGCCGACCTTGCGCATCGTCATCGACACGCTGACGTAGTCGGTCCGCTTCTCTTTCGCGCCGGCACTGGTGACGTCCTGCTTCACCGACAGCAGCACGTCGACGTCGTCGCCCCGCACGTCCTTGACTGCCGCGTCCTCGACCACACCCGTCGTGCTGACCTTGTTGTCGATCAACATCTTTCGCATGGTCGCCGCGGCCTTGCTGTAAGCGTCCTTGAACTCGCCCGTCGCCCCACCCAGCACATCGGCGAAGTTCTTGTCGATCGTGTTCTGGTCGGTGGTGGTCAACGTGACGGCGTATGCGCGCGCTGCTGTGAGCGCTTCTGCCGCCTCGGCGTCTCGTTGATGCTGGGTGTATACCAGTGCCCACGCGGTGCCCGCCGCGGCCGACAGCGCGATGATCACGACGGCCACGGCCCAGCAGAGGCTGCGCCGGATGGTATACGTCTTCGGGGCCTTGGGCTCGGCGGCATCCGGCGGCGTGGATGGGTCGGCCTCGAGGGCCTCGTCGACGTCGGTGACCTCGGTCTCCTTGTGGGTCACAGGATTTCGACCCTGCTGGCCAGCCAGCGGTCGCCGACCTTCTCCATGGTCATGTCGATGCGGTTGCGGTCGATGCGTGGGCTCGGGTTGTTGGCGTTGGTGATCGACTGGTCGACGAACAGCAGCACCTCGACTTTGTCGGGCGTTGCCGACTTGACCGCCGCCGCGACCACGATGCCCGTGCCGGAGGCCTTGTTGTCGATCAGCACCTGCCGCAGCTGTGTGGCGCCCTGGCTGTAGGCGTCCTTGAACTCACCGGTGGAACCGTCGAGCGACTTGCGGTAGTTCTCGTCGATGTTCTTGGCGTCCAACGTCGTCAGCACCACGGCGTAGTCCTTGGCTGCCTGCAGTGCCGCGTCACTCGCGGCGTTGACGCGGTACTGCTCGTACTGCCGCCAGCCCAGGAAGCCCAGTGCTGCCACCAGAATCGTGAACAGCAACGCGCACACCGCTGCGGCCAGACCGACCCGCCGCTTCGATGCCGCGGCAGGTTCCGCGCTCTCCACGGCCGAATTCGTCTCCGTCACATCGGCGGCATCGGACTCGACCGACGGTTCGGCCGCTTCGCTTTCGGTGTCGTGCACCTGATCGAACACGTCGGTACTTGCAGTTCGTTTACTCATCACTTCTCGCGTGTCTCGTGGACCGTCAATTCGGCATCGGATACGGGTACGCCGCACCGCCGTATGGGGTGTCGATCGTGTAGCCCGGGTAGTGCGGCGTCTTGTCGGTCACCGCGTGGGGGTCATATCCCGGCGGCGGACCGGCGGTGTCGTCACCCGGCGGCCGTGGCGCGTTGCGGGCGCCGCGAACCAACAGCGATGGATCCTGATCCTCACAGTAGGTGTACTTGTACGGCTCGGGGAAACTCGCGTCCGACGGGGCGTGCCGCGGCAGGTTGTAGTCGCACCGGTACTTCGGGTAGATGTCACCGATCGCCCAGACGCCGCCATCGTGAACGACCGAGGCGAACCGATCGATGAACGGGTCCCGGTCGGGCCGCCAGATGTACTCCAGGCCCGGAATGCGTTGGTAGATCACCTGCGACGTCGTGGTCAGGTTGCCGAGGATCTGCACCACGTTCTGCCGGTTGTCGGCGATCAGGTTGTCCAGCGTCGCCAGCTGTGACTCTCCGCGCTCGACGAGGGTGCGGAAACCGCCGTCCATCTTGTTCACGCCGTCGAGCACTCTGGTCAGGTCGTTGGTCGTGGCCGCCAGGCCCGGACGGACATCGGCGACGGTGCTGAACACGACGCGGGTGGTGCGAATCATGCTCACGGTCTCCGGCAGCACCGAATCCACGGTGTTGGCCAACAAGCTCGCGCCGTCCAGGATCGCGGCCAGCTTGCGCGGGCCGTCCTTCGTGACGTGCAACTCGTTGAACATCTTGCCGAGCTTCTCGGCATCGAGCTGCGCCAGCGCGCCGCGGCTGTGGTCGATGATGTGCGGCAGGGTCACCGGGATGCTGGCCTGCTTGCCCGAAATGACCGCACCGTCGGTGAGATACGGTCCGCCGCCGTGCTCCGGCCGGAAGTCGAGGTACTGCTCCCCCGCCGCCGACAGGCCGGAGACCCGCACCGGGCTGTCGGTCGGGATGTGGGCCGATGAGTCCACCGAGGCGACCGCCTCGACGCCGTTCTTGGTCAGGTTGACCGCCGCGACGTGACCGATCGGGATGCCGCGCAACGTGACGTCCTGATTGGCCAGCAGGCCACCGGATTCGGGCAGCATGATCCGGATGGCGATGGTCCGGTGGAACGGGTTGAACCGCAGGCCGTCGATGGCGATGTAGCCGAATGCGATCACCGCGGTGAGCAGCAGGCCGAACAGGGCCAGCACGACCTTGCGGCTCGCCACCGCTTTGACGATCCGAATGATAAACGCCACCAGGCTGTTCAGCGCGTTCATCGGGTGCGGTCCGATCCGTAGATGCGGCCGAGCAGCATGTTCCACTCGTAACGCAGGCTGCCGATCATCAGGTGCCAGTCGGTGCCGTCGGGTCCGTGGATGCCGGGGTCGCCCGCGTAGTTCTTGTCGGGCAGCGCACCGATCGCAATTTTCGAGATCTCCGCCTCCACGTGCACCGCGGTGGAAGTGGTGGCCTTGACCAGGATGCCGATCAGCCGGTTGAAGGCGGTCAGCGAGATGTTCGGGTCCATGGCGATCTCGTTGAACACCGCCGACAGCTTGTTCACGTCGGCCGCGACGCTGCGGGTGTCGGTGCCCTGCATCGACGGGAACTTGGACAGCTGCCGCGTGATCCGGCCGACGTTGTCGACCACGTCCATGATCCGAGTGGTGTTGTCGGAGATGACCGCCAGGGCGGGGGCACCGGCGGAGAGCGCCGTGTCGATGCTCTGCTGGTGCCGGGACACCTCGGCCGCCATGTTCGACGTGCTGCGCAACGTCGCGTCCAACTGCGCCGTCCGCGCCGTCATCTTCGCCAGGAACTGGTTGGTCTCCGATATCAGGCTGGCCAGCTTGTCGCCGCGGCCACCGACAACCCGACCGGCGCCGTTGACATCGGTGGTCAGGGCGCGGATGGCACCTCCGTTGACCAGCATCGCCAGGGAATTGAGGAGTTCCTCGACTGTCGGGGCCGCCGCCGTCGACCCCAGCGGGATGGTGTCGCCGCCCCGCAGCAACCCGCGAGGCTCTGTCGCGGGCTTGCCCGGCGCTTGATCTTCGGGCGGGCGAATCTGGAGGAACACGTCGCCCAGCGGTGTGGCCGAACGCAATTCGGCAGTACTGCCCACCGGCAGCGGCACATCCTGACGGATCCGCATGGACACCTTCGCGGTGAAGTCCACGGCATCGATCGACGTGACCTCGCCGATGTCCGCCCCGTATAAGCGCACCTTCGCCTTCGACGGCAGGTTCAGAGCGTCTGTGAACACCGCATTGAGTTCGTAGGTCCCGCCCCTGGATCCCGGGGACGGCAACGGTACGCTGTCCAGGCCCGCGGCGCAGCCGGTCATCAACAGGACACTGCCGAGGACTCCTGTCCAGCGTGCGCCCCGCACAACAGATTTCACGCTCATCGCGTCGGTCCTCCCGGCGCGGGCGCGGCCGGCGCGGGCGACGGCGTGGCCGCGGCAGCACCTGGCTTGGGCGGTTCGCCCTGACCGGACGGGCCAATACCGTTGGCCATCAGATCCATCATCGAGGTCAAGCCGAAGTCGGGGCCGTAGTCCTGCAATGTGCCGGTGGCACAGCCCAATTGCTTCAGGCCCATCAGGTTGCAGAGTTCTTTGTTCAGTTGGTTGTACGCCAACAGCTTGTCGGTAACCAGGTGTCCGCGGATGCTACCGCCCACCGGATCCAGGACGTTGTAGACGTTGTCCAGGGTCAGCGGCAGAACGTCCAGCGTCTCTTCCAGCTCACGCTTGTTGTCCGACAGCGACCGGACCACGGTGTTCAGATCACCGAACGAGCCTTTGAGTTGATCGCGGTGGCGCTCGAGCAACCCGCTGACCTCTTCGAGGATCTCGTTGGCCTTGGCTCCGGTGCGCCCCGAGCCGAGATTCTGGTCGGCGAGGATATCGCTCAGCTGATGAACGTTGCCGCCGAACTTGCGGATGGCGTCATCGTTCTCGGCCGCGGACTGGGTCAGATCGGAGACACTGCGAATGATTTCCTGCAGGTTCTTCTCGGTCTTGGCGCCACCATCGGGACCCACCTTGAGGGCCTCCGACAACTTGGTCAGCGTCGACTTGATCTGGGTGCTGTTCTCGGAACTGATCCGAGACCCCAAGTCCACCAGATCGCCCAGCGGCCCACCGCCCTGCGGGTTGCCCTTCAGAGCGGTACCCAGTTTGTCGATCATCGACAGCGTCTTGTCGAACTCCACCGGAGTCCTGGTGTGGCCCAACGCGATCAGGTCACCGTCGCGCAGTTTGTTTCCGCCGCGGTAGGGCGGGGTCAGCTCGACGTGCCGGTCGGTGAGGATCGAGGCGGAGACCGTGGCGGCCGTGACGTCGCTGGGGATCGGGACCTTCTTGTCGATGTCCATGGTGACCTCGATGTAGCCACCCTTGTTCACCACCGAGTCGACCTTGCCCACTTGCATGCCGAGCACCGACACCGCGTTGCCGGGATACAACCCAACGGCATCCTGGAAGTGCGCCGTCACGGTGATGTTGCGGTGCCACATGCGCGGCGCCACGGCGGCCGCGGTCGTCACCAGGGCGACGATCGCGATAACAGCGATCGCCCCGATCATCAAGGCGCGCTTACTCATTTGCAGTCCTTGAAGTATTCGACGATGTTGAACTGGCGGGCCCGGCCGCTGATCGCGCACATCCAGGAGTCGACCATGATGCCCGCGGGCAGGGTGATGTCGGCACCGTTGCCGCTACCGGTCAGATTGGCGATGTTGCGTGCGGTGACCGGCGCGACCTGCAGGATGCTGCGGACCAAAGCGTCGTGATCGGCAAGCAGCTTGGCGAACTCGTGCAGGTTGGCGATCAGTGCGTCGAGTTGCGGCTCGTTGGCCAGAAGCGTATGCGCGCGGTCGGCAAGCAGTGTCACACCGTCGAACAGCCGTTGCATCGCAGCTCGCCGGGTGGTGATCTCACCGAGAATCTGATTGCCCTGCAACACAAGTGCGCCGAGGTCGGCCTTCTGCCTATGCAACAGCGCGGCGATTGTGTCGGCGTTGGTGATCAGCGTGCCGAGCTGGTCGCGGCGCGACTGGATGACCCCGGCCAGTGACTTGAGGTTGGTGAGCGCCTCCGGCAGGGCGTCGGGCACACCCTGCAGACTGCCGCTCATCACGCGCACCGACTCCGCGATCTTGTCCGCATCGAGCGGCGACAGGGTGCTGGTCGCACCCTCGAGCGTCTTCTGCAGGTCATACGGCACCTCGGTATGACTCAATTTGATGGTGTTGCCGGGGAGATGGCCCGCACCGGCCGGGCTGATCTCCAGGTACCGCGAGCCCAAGATGGTCGTGAGCTTGATGGCCGCATGCGTTTCTGTGCCCAGCCGGACGTTCTTGTCGGCTTTGAACGTCACCACCACGTGGTCGCCGGCCAGCTCGACGTTCTGCACCTCACCGACGTTGATGCCCGCGATGGTCACCGCGTTGCCGGATTTGATCGCGGCGGCCTGAGCGAACTCGGCGGTGTATTGCTTCTTGCCGATGTCCAGGATGCTGACCAGCACCACGGCGGCGACCATGACGATGATGACCGTCAGGCCGATGACGCCGAGCCAGAATTTGTTGTAGTCCTCCAGGACTCGCTTGCGCCCACCCGGGATGTTCTTCGGGCGGAGCGGGCCACCGAACAGGCTGCTCATCGGCACACCGCCGTGTGCCAGGTCTCGTTGCCGTTGCCCGGCGTGGCCGCGACGACGAACCGGCGGAACCAGTTGAGCAGGCCGCGCCACAGGCCGAAATCGAGGTCGCAGACGTAGACGTCGATGTAGGTGCCCTCCTGGCCCGCGCGCGCAAGTCCCTTGAGCAGCAACGGCACATTGGCGACTGCGTACGCCAGGCGGGCCTTGCCGTCGGTCACGCTGTACTTCAGGAAGCCCGGATCGCGGTCGATGAACTGCTGCATTTGCGGGGTGATCGCGTTGACGATCGCCGAGAGTCGCGTCACGTTGGCGGTGATGGACCCCACCGAGGAGACCAGTTCGTCGCGCCGGCTGTTCAGGGCGGCGATCGACGCCGAGGTTTCGTGCAGCATCGTCTGCAGGTTGGTGCTCTGCGCGGCCAGTGTCGTCATCAGCCGGTCCAGGTTCGCGATCAAATCCCCAAGTGCCGCATCGGGACCCGCCAGCGTCTGCGTCAGCACCGAGGCCTGGGTCGTCAGGGTCAGGATCGAGCCCTCGTTGCCCTGGAACGCCTTGATGATGGCGTTGGTCAAGTTGTCCACCTGCTGCGGGTCGAGCTCGGTGAACAGCGGCTCGAAACCGTTGAGCATATAGGAGATGTCGAACGACGGATTGGTCCGGCTCTCCGGAATCTGCGCTCCGACAGCCAGTTTGCGCTTGTCGCCCTCACCCTGGCTCAGGCCGAGGTACCGCTGCCCGATGATGTTCTGGTAGGTCACCGAGGCCAGCGTGTTGGTGTACAGCGTCTGGTTGCTGCGTACCTGGAACGAGACCTTGGCCTGGTTGTCCGGCGTCAGCTCGATCTTGTCGACCCGGCCGACCCGCACGCCGGCCACCCGGACATCGTCGCCTTCAGCCAATCCCGACACATCACTGAAGATCGCCGAATAGCTCGAGGTGGGGCCGGCGACGTTGCGCTGCAAGGTCGCGAAGACCATCCAGGTGACGGCCACGGAGAAAACCAGGAACAGCGTGAGGAACACGACGGTGCTGCGCTTCAATTTCATGGCTGTCCCTCCGGGATCGGAGCGACGTGCACGTCCTGCCCCCGGGCCACCGGGCCCAACAGTAACTGAGTGGCGGATGTGGCTGGGCCACCGACGATCTGGCTCAACTGGTCCTTCTCGTTCTGGCTACCGACGGGCCCGACGGTGCCGCCGTAGAGCGGCGCGGACTGCTGCTGAACCTGGCCGGGTGCGCCGGCTTCGGCGGGCAGCGGCGGGCCGGGAGGTGCGGGCGCAACCGGCGGGCCAGGCGCGGGCGCGGCCTGCGGCGCGGGTGGCGCGTTGGGGTCCGGCGGACCCGGAAATTCCGGCACGATCGGAACCGAAAAGCGCGGCGGCGCAATGTTGGGACGGTTCTCGGTCACCCACGGTGGGGTCGCCATACCCATCGATTCCAGGCCGGGCTTGAGGTCGGGCGCGGTCGGGGTTTCCGGTGCGGTCTTGCAGCTCGGCCCCTCCATCGCGCCGTACCGCGGGCAGTCCGCCCGGGTGTACTGCCGCGAGGGGTTCATCGAGATGACTGCTTTCCAGATGATGTGGCCGGTGTCCTGGTTGACACCCTCGTCGTAGATTTTGTTGGCCAGCGCCTGCAATCGTGTTGAGACGCCGTGGAACTCGCCGGCGTGATCGGCGAGCACACCGATCGCCGGCGTCAGCCCGGTACTGACCTGAATCATCCGGTCACTCTGGTGCTCGAACGCATCCCCCAGCGTGCCGGTGGTATTCAGGCCACCCGACAGGAAATTGGTCAGCTGCGTGCGCTTCTCGGCGAACGTCCGCATCGGCTGCACCGAACTGTCCAGCGCGGTGAACAGCTCCGGCGACACGGTACGCAGACTCTCGGCCGCCGCCTTCAGCGCGGACAGGGTCGTCGGACCGGTGTCGTCGGACTTCACGACCGTATTCAGCTGCTGCATGATCTCGTTCACGTCATGCCCGGCATCGGTGATCTTCTGTCCCCGGCCGTGGGTGGCCTCGGAAATAGCCGCGAAGACACCGACATTGTTGGCATCGGGTGACTGCCCGACGGCCTTGAGCAGCTGACGCAGCTTGGCCAGCACGTTCTGGAACAGCACCGTCGGCAAGGTCTGGTCTTCGAGCACGACGTCACCGGAACGGATGGGACGCGCCCCGTCGCCGTTCTGCACCAACTGCACCGCCGACACCGCAAAGATGTTGGCGGGCACCACGCGCGCGGTCACGTTTTCGGGGATCTGCGCGGCGAACTGCGGCTGGACGTTGACGTGCACCACGTTCGGCTGACCGTGCTGCGACGGCGTCACACCCGACACCATGCCGACGATGACGCCGCGGAACTTGACGTCAGAGCGTTCCGGCAGGCCGTCACCGATGTTGATGAGCTTGAGCTCCACCCGGACGAAATCGTCCAGCTTGCCTTGCGATTTCACCACCATGAGGACTGCGGCGAACGAGGCGATCACCGCGAAGCACAGGCCGATGACACCCAGCTTGCGGTCGGTTGAGCCGCGGGGGTCGTGGTCGAACGAGTTGGCCATCAGCCACCGAACCTTGCGCCGCTGATGACGCCCCACAGCGCCATGGTGAGCAGCATGTTGACGATCATCACGACGGTGACACTGCCGCGCATCGCGCGCCCGGCCGCCACGCCGACACCGGCCGGGCCGCCGGAGGCGAAATAGCCGTAGTAGCACTGGATCGTCGACGAGATGAACACGAAGATCACCGCTTTGACGGTGGCGAACAGCACGTCGCGGCCCTCGAGGAACAGTCCGAAGTAGTGCAGGTAGGTACCTGTGGACTGGCCGGCGACGACGCTGACCAGCTGGCACGACAGGTAGGCCAGGGCCAGGGCCGCCAGGAACAGCGGGACCACCGCGATCACCGAGGCCACCACGCGCGTCGCCACCAGATAGGCCACCGAGTTGATGCCGAGGGTGTCGAGCGCGTCGATCTCGTCATTGATCCGCATGGCGCCGAGCTGGGCGGTGAACCGGCAGCCGGCCTGCGCGATGAAGGCCATCGCGATCATCGCCGGCGCCAGTTCTCGGGTTGTCGCGAAGGACGAGACCAGGCCGGTGGCAGGCCCGAGACCCAACAGGTTCAGGGCGTTGTAGCCCTCGACCGCGACCAGCGCGCCGGCCGTAACGCCAAGTACACCGGCCACATTCAACGTGCCGCCGCCCACCACGATGGAGCCGTTGCCCCAGGTGATGTCGGACAGCAGCCGCAGCAGTTCCTTGCGGTAGCGCAGCCACATCGTCGGCACGGCCAGCACGACCTTGCCGAAGAACTCGACCATGTGGCCGGTGCGCCCGGCCGCCTTCAGCAGCCCGCTGCCGACCGCGGTGAACGGCCGGAGCAGGCCCGGGGTGAATGTTGAGGGAGCAGCCATGTCAGATCGACGTCTTCGGGAACACGATGACGTACAGCTGGCTCATCACGACGTTGACGATCATCATCAGCAGCACCGACTCCACCACCGCGGCGTTGACCGAGTTGGCCACACCGGCCGGACCGCCGCGGGTGTCCAGGCCCTTGTGGCAACTGATCACCGCCACGATGACACCGAAGACGATGGCCTTCACCATGGCCAGCGCAAGATCGCCGACGGTGGAGAACGACGAGAACGTGGCGATGAACGAGCCCGGTGTGCCGTTCTGCAGATAGACGTTGAACATGTAGCTCGCCAGGTAGCCGACGAAGCTGGTGACGCCGGTCAGCAGCACACCGATGAGAACCAGGGCGACCAGGCGCGGCACGACGAGGCGCTGGATCGGGGACACGCCCATGACCTCCATGGCGGAGATTTCCTCACGCATGGTGCGCGAACCGAGGTCCGCGCAGACGGCAGAACCGACCGCCGTCGCCAGCAGCAGCGAGGCGACCAGCGGAGCGCCCTGCCGGATGACCACGAGTCCTGTCGCCGCACCCGACAGCGATGATGCGCCGACCTGACCGGCCAGCAACGCGAACTGGATCGACAGCGTCACGCTGATCGGGATGGTCACCAGAACCGTTGGGGTGAAGGCGGTTCCGGCCATGAACGCGGCCTGGTCGAGGAACTCGCGCACCTGGAAGCGGCCCTTGACGATGTCGGTGAACAAGTACTCCAGCGTCCGCAGGCCGAGCACGATCTGCCCGCCGGCGGTGCTCAGCGATGCGATCGGGTGGTTCTGCAGATAACGCTTGACCCAGTCGATAGCCTCGGCGATGGCGCCCCACTTCGCCAGTCCCCGTGGTTGTGCCTGGTCGGTCATCGAGCCGCCGCTTCCTTGCCGGACACCGGCCACTCGGTGGCGATGCCGCGGCACACCAGTTCATTGCTTGCGAGGGTCTGCGCGAGCAACTCCTCGCGGCTGGGCTTCTGTCCGTAGCGAAGGGCGATGCCGAACGGGATGGCGCAGATGGTCTGGGCGGTGGCACGCACGTCGACGTCGGCCCGGATGTAGCCCTGCTTGATGCCGTCCCGAAGCATGGTCGCGAGAACCCGGGCGCCGTCATCGAAGAGACGCTGGAACTCCTCGGTCATCTGCTGATCGACGCCGGCGGCCTGCACGACGATCAACTGCATCAGCCGCGGTTCGTCGGCCAGCAGTTCGCTGTAGGCCATGCCGATACCGAGAAGGTGATCACGGAACTCGGTGATGGACGTCAGCTGCCCCGGCCTCGAGTCACCGATCGCGGCGAGCACGCGGGCGTTCACCTGGCGCACCGCGTGGTCGACGATGTCGCGCTTGTTCTCGAAGTAGCGGTAGAACATCGAGTGCCCGGAGCCGAGGCGCTTGGCGATGTGGCTGATCGACGTCTGGTGATATCCGCGCTCAGCGAACTCCGCCAACGCCGCGTCGATGACCTCTTCCCGCACCAACTCGGCGCGTTTCGCACGCTGGCGTTCCGCCATGGTCGCGCGCACCTCGCCTGTCACGCGGATCACAGTAGCGTATCGATTCCGGTTTGGGACACACTCTTCGCGAAACGGAATGAATTGTCTCGCGAGTAAACGTTTGGGCTGCGCCGGTTTGCTGAATTCCGCACTTGAGGTTGCCGCTGCACAGTAGGGCGGGTTACTCCACGACGGGGCCGTTTAGCCATTTTCACGAAATACCCACAGCTTCGGCCGGCGCCGTGATAGGCGGCGGCGCCGCACTATCCTGCCCCCATGGCAATGGATCGGATCACCGTCGAAGTTCGAGATGGCATCGCCTACGCGACGCTCAACCGGGCCGACAAGATGAACAGCCTGGATCTGCCGATGCTGGAGGCGCTCGCCACGGTCCCTGACCGACTGGCGCGCGACCGTTCGGTGCGCGTCGTGATTCTGCGTGGCGACGGGCGCGCGTTCTGTACCGGTCTCGACTTCGCCGGGGCAAAGTTGCAGGGCTTGAGCGCCGTGCGCAACTTCGGCAAGTTCCCCGGGCAGAAGACGAACCTGTTCCAGAAGGCCTGCTGGGCCTGGCGCGAGTTGCCGGTACCGGTCATCGCGGCCGTGCATGGCCACTGCTACGGCGGCGGACTGCAGGTAGCTCTCGCCGCGGACTTCCGGATCGCGACGCCGGACTGCAAGCTGTCGGTCATGGAGGCCCGCTGGGGCCTGATCCCGGACATGACGGGGTCGGTGACCCTGCGCGAGCTCCTGCCGATGGATGTGGCCAAGCGGCTCACCATGACCGCCGAAGTGTTTTCCGGGACTGATGCGCTGGGCTATGGACTGGTCACCGCCGTCGCCGACGACCCGTTGCTGGCCGCAGAGGAGCTGGCCGCCCAACTGATCGAGCGGTCCCCCGACGCACTGGCAGCCACCAAGAAGCTGTTCGACTCGACCTGGACGTCGGCGCCGCGCTCGGCGTTCTGGACCGAGTCGCTCTTGCAGCTACGACTGCTGCGGGGGCGCAATCACCGGTTGGCACGCAAGGCCGGTCGCGACGGCAGTCCGGCTTGGGCGCCGCGGTCGCTGGACTGAAGTCCGGCCTTGTCGTCCGGCTTGGGCTTGGGCTTGGGCGTCAGCGCATTCGTCGCTTTCGTCAGACCCTTGGTGAGCCCGGCCAGCGGGTTGGGCAGCTGCCCGAATGTCTGCGACGGCGGCGTCTTCTTCGGCTTCTTCGGCGGCGTCTGGGATAGATCGGGGGTGACAGCCGACGTCGTGACGGACTTCGGCGCCGCCACCGGTGTGAAGCCACCGGGCTGCATGGCCGCTGTCCGGACCTTGTTGACCTCGGTGACGATGGTGTTCGCGACGACGTTGCCGGCGTTGGTCACCACGCCGACGGCGGTCTGGACACCCGCCATCGCCGCACGGAGCGGATTGCCGCTTTTCGCCAGTTCCTGAGCCACCGCGTCAGGCACGTGGAACGCGCCGGCGAGGAAGAAGTTGAAGCCCGGGAAGATCACTGCCGCAACCACATTGATGACGCCGATGACCGCGACCTGGAAGACTCCGCGCGGCATGACGGTCGGTTCGGGGTTCCGCACGACGGGCGCGTTGAGCGCGTCGTAGGTCTGCTGGCGGAACTGCTGGAATGCGTTGAGCACCGCGCCCGGGCCGGCGGGGATCGCGGGCGGAATGTTGAGCAGACCCACCACGCCGACCTCGAACGCGTTGAGCGCCCGCTTCGCCGGAATGGCGGCGTCGGCGTCGATCGCCTTGTCCATGGCGGCGGCCGTGGGTCCCGTCATCGACGCCGCGGCGATACCGAGGGCCTTGAGCGGTCCGTTCGCCGGCAACGCGGCGAGGAAGACGGCCGGCTCCTGCAGCGTGGTGGTGACACCTGTCGTGACGGTCTGCGCCAGCAGCGGACAGATGATGGAGCAGTAGATCCCCTGGTTCTTCACGAAGCTGGTGATCAGTCCGCCCGGCGGAACTGTTGCGGTCAAACGGATTTCCCGTGTCACAGCCGGCGGCGAGGGATCGCCGGCGGCAGGCGGGGCGGGTGGCGCCGGCGCGATGACGGCCACGGCAACAGCGGTCGCGGCAAGAGCAGTGGGCAGGCGTGCGGACAGTTGCATCGTGATCCCCTTGCGCAGCGGTGTACGGGTACCACGATCCAGCGGGCCACTCGGTTCAATCGGCACGGGAATCGATCGGCGCAGCCAGTGCGCCGAGGCTGACGAGCAGGTTCCTGGTCGGCGGCAGCGCGAGGTCGGCGACCGTGGTGGTGTTCAGTGACGCATAGAACGCCGCTTTGGCCTGCGCCAGCGCCGCACGGAGCCGGCACGCCGACTGCAGTGGGCAATCCAGCCCACTGCAGTCGACGAGCTCGGTGTCACCGTCGTCTTCCAGCGACCGCACCACGTCGCCCAGACGGGCGGTACGGCCGGCCGCGGTGAGGGCAAGCCCGCCGCCGCGACCGCGGTCAGCCTCCAGCCACCCGGACGTCGCCAGGTGCGCACACGCTTTGGTCGCGTGCGTGTACGAGATTTGCATGTCCTCGGCGATCTGCCGCGTCGAAATGCGTTGCCGGCCGTCTTCGGCGGCGAGCCGGATCAAGATCCGCAGCCCGACGTCACTGAAACCGGTCAACCGCACACGACCACGCTATTTAATCGTCATTTCTGATGCAAATAAAACGGGCGGCGGCTCGCTGGGTCAGCTCGCCAGGTGCTTCTTGAGCTCCGTGCGGGCGAGGGCGTTCTTGTGCACCTCGTCGGGCCCGTCGGCGAAGCGCAGCGTGCGGATGCCCGCGTACATGGCGGCAAGCGGGAAGTCTTGGGACACCCCGCCGGCGCCGTGGACCTGGATGGCCTTGTCCAGAATCCACTGCACGGTGAGCGGCGTGGCGATCTTGATGGACTGAATCTCGGTGTGCGCGCCGCGATTTCCGACGGTGTCCATCAGCCAGGCAGTCTTGAGCACCAGCAGCCGCAGCTGCTCGATCCGCACGCGCGATTCGGCGATCCAGTCGCGGATCACGCCCTGCTCGGCCAGTGACTTGCCGAACGCGACCCGGCTCGCGGCTCGCTGACACATCATCTCGACGGCACGCTCGGCGACGCCGATCGCACGCATGCAGTGGTGGATGCGGCCCGGCCCGAGACGTGCCTGGGCGATGGCGAACCCGCCGCCCTCTTCACCGATCAGGTTGGACACCGGTACCCGCACGTCGGTGAAGCGCAGCTCGGCGTGCCCGCCATGGTCGTGGTCGTCGTACCCGAACACCTCCATGCCGCGCAGCACCTCGAGGCCCGGGGTGTCGCGGGGCACCAGGATCTGCGACTGCTGACGGTGACGTTCCGAACTGGGATCCGTCTTGCCCATCACGATGAAGACGGCGCAGTTGGGATTCATCGCTCCGGTGATCCACCACTTGCGGCCATTGATCACGTACTCGTCGCCGTCCCGAACGATCGACAGCTCGACGTTGGTGGCGTCCGAGCTCGCCACGTCGGGTTCGGTCATGGCGAAAGCGGACCGAATCTCGCCCGCCAGCAACGGATCCAGCCACCGGCGCTGCTGCTCGTCGGTGCCGAATTCGTTGAGCACCTCCATGTTTCCGGTGTCCGGTGCGGCACAGTTGAAGACCGCGGGTGCCAATTGGATACTGCGGCCGGTGATTTCGGCCAACGGCGCGTACTGCAGGTTGGTCAGGCCGGCGCCCTTGGCACCGGGCAGGAACAGGTTCCACAACCCGCGGCTGCGCGCCTCGGCGCGCAGCTCGGTGAGCACCGGAACGCTGTCCCAGGCCCAGCAGTTGTCCAGGGCATTGAGCTGCTCGTGGAACGTCTTCTCGGCCGGATAGACATGACTGTCCATGAACGCAGTCAGTTCGGCGACCATCTCGTTGGTCTTGGCGTCGTAGGCGAATTCCATGTCAGTGCTCCTTGAGTGCGTTGAGGCCGGCATCCAGCAGGAAGTGCACCGCGTCGCCGGCGAACGAGAATCCGTCACCGACGGTCTGTCCGTTGACATAGCGGTAGTGGATACCTTCGAAGATGCCCGCCATCTTGAAGAAGGCGAGACTCAGGTAGAAGCCGAAATCGCCGAGTGGACGGTCGATTCCGACGCGGTAGCGGTCGATGATCTCCTGTTCGGAGAGGAAGCCTGGCGCTTCACTGACATCGGAGACCTCCCCGTTGCCCGATGCGGCCAACCGCCCGTAGGCCACCATCAAGGCCAAGTCGGTGAGCGAGTCGCCGATGGTGGCCAGCTCCCAGTCGATCACCGCGGCAGGACGGTCCCCGGAGTCGAAAAGCACGTTGTCCAGCCGGTAGTCACCGTGCACGATGCCCGGTGCCGAGTCGGCCGGAACCCGCCCCGACAAAGCCTGATAGAGCTGCTCCATGACGGGCAGGTCCCGGGTGCGGGCGGCGAGAAACTGCTTGTGCCACCGCCCGACCTGGCGCCCGAGGAAGCCTTCGGGCCGGCCGAAGTCCGTGAGCCCCACCGATGCGGGATCGACGGAATGGACCGCGACCAGGGTGTCGACGAGCCGTTCCGAAATGAGGCGGGTGCGCTCGGCTCCCAGGTCCTTCAGTTCGGCGGCTTGCCGGTACGGCGTGCCGTCGATTTCGGCCATCACATAGAAGGGGGCGCCAAGTACCGATGTGTCATCGCAGAAGCCGTACATGACGGGAACGGGTACCGCGGTGGGTGCCAGCGCCGACATCATCCGGTACTCGCGGCTCATGTCGTGCGCGGTGGCGAGGAGTTCACCGACCGGCGGACGACGGACGATCCATGACGAATCACCATCGGTGACACGGTAAGTCAGGTTCGATTTGCCACCGGCGATCAACGTCGCCGACAGCGTGGCGCCGGCACCGGGCACGGTGGACGACAGCCACGCACCGAGCCGATCCAGGTCCAGCCCCGGCAGTTCGACATGTGCGCCGGCGGCCATCAGACGCCACCACCCAGGAGCACGCCGCCGTCGATCGTCAGGGTCTGGCCGGTCATCCAGCCGGCGTCATCCGACAGCAGGAACGCCACCACCGAGCCGATATCCTCCGGCACACCAAGACGTTTCAGCGCATAGTGCGAGCTGACCTCTTCTTCACGGCCTTCGTAGAGCGCGGTCGCGAAGCTGGTTTTGACGACGGCGGGTGCGACGGCGTTGACGCGGATGTTCGGGCCCAGCTCGACGGCCAGCTCCTCGGTGAGGTGGATGACCGCGGCCTTCGAGACGCCGTAGAAGGCGATGCCCGGGGCAGGTCGCAGCCCAGCGATCGATGCGACGTTGACGATCGCGCCGCCGTGCTCACCCTGCCAGGCCCGGTTCACCTTCTGCACCCACGAGAGCGCCGACAGCACGTTGACTTCGAGAATCTTGCGCGCGGCGTCCATGTCGATGTCCATGAGCGGTCCGTACACCGGGTTGATGCCGGTGTTGTTGACGAAAAGGTCGGCGCTGCCGAAGGTTTCGACCGCCTTGGCCACCACGGCATCCTGATGCTCGGTGTCGTCGCCGCGGCCGGCGACGGCCAGCGCAACGTCCGGTCCGCCGAGGGTCTCGACGGCGGCGTCGAGCGCTTCCTGCTTGCGGGCCGTGATCACCACCTTCGCGCCTTCGTCCACCAGACGCTGGGCGATGGCGAAACCGATGCCGCGACTGGCACCCGTGACGATCGCGGTCTTTCCTTCGAATCGCGTGCTCATGTCAACTTCCTCGTGGGGTTGGCGGGACATGGCCCCACCTGTGGGACACATAGTCGAAGTGTGCCACACTGGCACATACCGGCGCAATGTCCCATAATGGGCGAATGTCCGCAGAATCGACGACGCACTCCCCGCGACTGGGGACGGCATTGAGCCGCCAAGCCGCGGTCGACGCTGCGACCCGGCTGTATCTGGCAGGCGAGCCGGTTGACATGTCGGCGCTTGCCACCGAACTCGGGATCGGCCGGTCAACCCTCTATCGGCTCGTCGGCAATCGGGAAGACCTGCTCAGCACCGTGCTTGCCGAGGCAACGGAACGAACCTTTCGTCGGTCGGTCGCCAAGGTGAGCGCGAGCAACGCGCACCCAGCGGGCGCCGACATGCTCCTGGCGGTGATGGAGCACTTCCTCAACTCGGTCGCCGACGCCAAACCCCTGCAGGCGGTATCGCAACGCGAGCCATTGCTGATCGTGCGGCTCATGCTGCTCCCCGGACTCGTGGAGCAGACGGCCGGACGCCTGATCGGCGAATTGTTGGAGGCCGAAGTGGCCGCCGGCCGGATGGAATTACCGCTTCCCGCAGCCACTTTCGGGCTGGCGCTCATCCGGATGTGCGACGCCCACCTCTACGCCCCACTCTTGGGCGGTGGGCCACCGGAAATCGACACCGCCCTCGAGTTGGTGGCGGCGTTCCTCGGCCACAGCCGCTGACACTGCCGCCGCGGCGCCAGATTCCGAGTAGCAGACCCTCGGTGCGGGATCAACCGGCGGCGTGCGCAGCCAGGTTCTCCGCCACCTCGGCCTCCCAGCTCTCGATGGAATGCGTGGTGTCGATCTCGAACTCGAAGCGGTCCGTCATATCCGGCGTCACATCTTCGACGTCGACATAGAACTGCTCGTACCAGCGGCGCTGCTGATACACCGGGCCGTCTTCCTCGGTGAGCAGTGGGTTGTCGATGCGGGCCTTGTGCTTCCAGATCTCGACGTCCTGCTCGAAGCCGGTCTGCACACCCTCGATGAAAGTCCTTGCCAGTTCGGCATTTTCCTCGTCGCTCATCGTCGGGAGCTTCTTCACGATGGCCCCGTACTGCAACACGAACGAGTTCGGGCTGACCGGATAATGCGAGTTGATCAGGATGGTCTCAACGGTCATGCCGTTGGCCACGCTGCGCAGCCGGTCGATCATGTACGACGGCCCGAAATACGAAGCCTCCGAATACAGTATGGACGTCGGGTCATGGAACGTACTGACGACCATGTCGTCGCGGGGCGTCGAATCCATCACCTGGGTGGCGATATGACCTTCGAAGATGTTCTTGAAGTTCCGGGGAAATGCGTAGTGCACGTAGAAGAAATGCGCCATGTCGACGTTGTTGTCGATGATCTCGCGGCAGTGCGAACCTTCGATCACCTGAATGTTCCAGGTCCAGTCGGTCCAGGCGTCCGTGCCGTACCCCTCGATCTCGGGGATGTCGACTTCCGGCGGCGGGGTGTTGCCCTGCGGGTCGTTCCAGACGAACAGCTGTCCGTTGCGTTCGAGTGTCAGCCAGGAGCGGGTCCGCGCCAACCGCGGCGTCCGCTTGGCGTAGGGCACCAACGTGCACTTGCCGTCGCCGTCCCAGCGCCAGTCGTGGAACGGGCACGCGATCGAGTCCCCTTTGACGGTGCCGTACGCCAGGTTGCCACCCATGTGCCGGCAGTAGGCGTCGAGCACGTTCAGCCGGCCCTGGCTGTCCGCGAAGACCACCAATGACGTGCCGAACGCGTCGATCTGATGGGGCGCACCGTCGTTGAAGTCCCGGATCAGGCCGAGGCAGTGCCAGCCGCGAGCGAACCTGGTCGGGTTCTCCCCCGCCTCGATCTGCCGGATCTCCGTCAGCTCCTGATCTGCGACCGACATGCGCTCCTCCATCGTTGTTTCACCGCGGGTCAATCAGTGCGGGCATCGGCGCGGTGAGCAGACCGACGACCATCGCGACGATGTTGTCCCTCGCCTCGGCCTCACTCAGGGCACCGCGGACCGCGTCGCGACGCTCATCCACTTGGCGTTCATGGTCGGCGAGCAGGGTGTACATGACCGAGGCCATCGCCGCCATGCGTTGGCGCCGAAGCGCTTCCGGTAGGTGATCGAGGGCCCGCAGCAACCGGGTGGTGAGGATTCGGGTGGCCGGCCACTGCTCCGACGTGAGCGTGAGCTCGGCCATGACGGGGTGACTGCGGACGCGTTCAAGAAAGCGCGCGTAGTGGCTCGACCCATCGGAATACGGAGTGTCGAACAGCGGCTCAACCAGGATGGTGACCAGAGCGGTGATGCTGTCGTCAGGCTCCCCGGCGCTTTCGTGCTCGGCCAGCAACGCCAGCCGGGCCTGCTCCAGTGGAGCCTGGCGATGACCAATGATGGCCTTGATCAAGCCATCTCGCGATCCGAAGTGATAGTGGACAGCCGAATTGTTCCGCTGCCCTGCAGCCACCGCAACGTCGCGTAGCGACACTTCCGGGCCGAATTCCGCGATCAGGCGTTCACCGGCGAGAAGCAGCTCCGTGCGCGCACCAGGCCGATTCACGGGTCTCAGTGTAGTTCGTGCGCTTCAGATTGCAATCACTAATGCTTGACCAATTAAGCGAATACGCTTAGTTTGAAGTGATTCGTCCCGTCACGCAGCGGGCCCCCCGGAAGGAATCCCATGACCGTCGCGTATGGACCGATCTGCCAAATCGCCTGGGTCACTGAGGACATCGAGGCCACCGAACAGCTGCTGAGCAAGCAGTTCGGCGTCGGCGGATGGGTCCGGATGCCCAACATCGAGTTCGGGCCGCAGACCTGCCGCCTGCACGGCGAGCCCGCCGACTTCACGGCCCACATCTCCTTGTCCTATTCGGGCGACATGCAGTTGGAGCTGATCCAACCGGTGCGCGGCGACAGCATCTACACCGAATTCCTGGCTCGCAGCGGCCCGGGCCTGCACCACGTGTGTTTCGAGCCAGGCGATTTCGACGCCGCCGTGGCATCGGCGCAGGAGCAAGGTCTGCCGATCGTGCAGGAAGGTGAGATGTCCGGCGGGTTGATGCGTTTCGCGTATATGGACGGAGCCTCGGCCGGGGTGCCGTATATCGAACTCGGCAAGTTCAGCCCCGAGATTCGCGCGATGTTCGAGCACATCAAGACGGCCGCGAAGGGCGCCTGATGACCCCGGAAACCGGATCGGCACAAAGTGTTTCGTCGTTCTCTGACGAGGTCGATGTCCTGGTTGTCGGGCTCGGCATGGCAGGCGGATGCGCAGCGGTCGAGGCAGCCGCGTCGGGCGCCCGCGTGCTCGTGCTCGAACGTGCCGCGGTGGCCGGCGGCACCACCGCGATGGCCGGCGGCCACTTCTACTTAGGCGGTGGCACCGCGGTTCAGGAGGCCACCGGCCAGGAGGACTCAGCCGCTCAGATGGCCGCTTATCTGACCGCGGTCTCGAAAGAGCCTGTGCCGGAACTGATCAACGCCTACTGTGAAGGCAGCGCCGAACATCTCCGATGGCTGGAGGCCCTGGGCTTCGAGTTCGAGCGCAGTTATTACCCGCACAAGGCTGTCATTCAGCCGGAGACACAGGGCTTGATGTACACCGGCAACGAGCAGGTGTGGCCGTTCCGCGAGCAGGCGGTTCCGGCGCCGCGGGGCCACAAGGTCCCGGTACCCGGCGATACCGGCGGCGCGGGCATGGTGGTCAAGCTTCTCGTCGAGCGACTAGGCGAGCTCGGCGCGGAAATCCGTTACGAGACAGGTGTATCCGCACTCGTCATTGATGACGACCGAGTCGTCGGCGCAACGTGGAAGCACTTCGGCGAGACGGGCGCCGTACGGGCGAAGTCCGTCGTCCTGGCCACCGGTGGCTTTGTGATGAACCGCGAGATGCTGGCGCAGCATGTTCCCCGACTGGCCGATGATCGCGTTTTCGCGCTGGGCAGCACCTACGACGACGGCAGCGGTATCCGCATGGGCCAATCGGTCGGCGCCGCGACCAAATACCTGGATCAGGCGTTCATGACCGCGCCGGTGTATCCGCCTGCCACACTGCTCACCGGCCTCATCGTTAATCGCAACGGAGACCGGTTCGTCGCCGAAGACTCTTATCACGCACGAACTTCCGCTTTCGCCCTCGAACAGCCGGACAGTGTCGCGTACCTCGTCGTCGATTCCCGACATGTCGAGATGCCGACGATGCCGTTGGTTCAGTTGATCGATGGGTGGGAAGATGTCGCCGAGATGGAAGCGGCCCTCGGCATACCGGCCGGGCGGTTGCAGTCCTCACTCGACAGGTACAACGCGAACGCGGCACGGGGCGAGGACCCCGATTTCCACAAGGCGGCAACGTATCTGGAGCCCCAGGACGTCGGCCCGTGGGCCGCATTCGACTTGAGTCTGGGCAAGGCGTTCTACAGCGGTTTCACCCTCGGCGGCCTGGCGATCTCCGTCGACGGTGAGGTACTTCGCGACGACGGCACTGCCATTGCCGGCCTCTACGCCGCCGGCGCCTGCGCCTCTACCATCGCGCAGGACGCCAAGGGGTACTCCAGCGGCACCCAGCTGGGTGCCGGTTCATTCTTCGGCCGGCGTGCAGGGCGAGCCGCTGCCGTAGCGGCGACCGGAGCGCAATCCCGGTAGCGTTGCACGTAATGACCGGATCAGCTGAACTGCCCACCATCATGCCCGCCGCGTTCATCGGCCACGGCAGCCCGATGAACGCCGTGGAACGCAACCAGTACACGGCCGCGTGGACGGAGTTCGGCCAGTCGGTGCCACGGCCGCGGGCGATCCTGGTGGTCAGTGCGCACTGGTACATCAACGCCACCGCGGTTACCGCCATGGCCCATCCCCGCACCATCCACGACTTCTACGGCTTCCCGCAGGAGTTGTTCGACGTGCAATACCCGGCACCCGGACTGCCCGAGCTGGCCGACGAGATCGCCGAGACCGTCAAACCGACGTGGATCGGTTCTGACCGGGACAGCTGGGGCATCGACCACGGCACGTGGTCGGTGTTGGTGCACGCCTTCCCGGATGCCTCGATCCCGGTGGTGCAATTGTCGATCAACGCCGAGAAACCGCTGGAGGAACACGTCGCGCTCGGCGCGCAACTGGCCGAATTACGCAGCCGCGGAGTGCTGATCGTCGGCAGTGGCAATATCGTGCACAACCTGCGCGCCATGAACGCGCGGCTTCCCGACAGCGGATTCGATTGGGCCACAAGGTTTGACGACGCGGCAGCCGATCTGCTGACCGCGGCACCGGCCGACATTCTGCGGCTACGGGAACATCCCGACTTCGCCGCCGCCGCGCCGACGCCGGATCATTTCATCCCGATGCTCTATTTCGCCGGGTTGTGCGCAGCCGCCGACACGCCCGCGCACGTGCTCGTCGACGGCTATACCTACGGGTCGCTGTCGATGACGTCGTATGTGGTGAACTGACGCCGTTCAGGCCACGCTGCTCTCATCGACTTCAGTTGCCCCAGCAGGTTTCATCGCTTCTGCCGCCGTGATGTACGCGTGGCGGTGGTTGAGGAACTGGTGACGCGCATTCTCGCCGACCAGCGTGCGTACCTCGTTCAGCAGGGCACGCCTGCCCTGATGTTGATGCCGCAGGAGCCGGCCTGCCGAGCCGAACAAGCGCGACGCACTCAACACCTGCGACGGCCTTTCGCGGTGGTTGAACAGATCGAGGAACCGCCCGATTTCCCCCCTGGCGTGCAGGTCCGCGACCATCTGCGCGAACACCGTCGGAACCGCACCGGACTTGCCGAGATCGTTGGCGAACCAGTAATGATCGGAAAACTCGTGATCGCGCCACCGGCCCCAGCGCGCCAGCGCCGCATCCTGCGCTTCCGGCGAGCCACCCAGGCCCTCGACCACCGCCGGTGCCAGCGCATCGACTTGAGAGAACGCGTCGCTGATCCCCCGCCCTGCCGACGGGTCCTTGAAGTGGCCGGCATCGCCGACGAGCGCCCAGCCTGGCCCCGACGGATCTCGGAAGAAGCCGGTCCAGTGCAACATCCCGAAGTACTTGCTCACCCGCTGCGCGCCCGCCAGCGCCTCCGCCACCGGCTCGCAGGTCAGTGCGTCGGCCATGAAACTGCCATCAAGGTCGGCGCGGTATCGCTGGAGCTGAGAAAATTCGGGGACGACGATCACTTGGTACAGGCCCTCGTCGCACGGCGCGGCAATCACGAACTTGTCGTCCCACCGGTGAAAAACGTTGGACGGCTCGGCCGGCATGTGCGCGCCACTGAAAAACGCCCAGTAGGCAAACCGCTGGCCGGGGACCACGTTGTATTTGCGCGCTGCCACGAGATTTCCGACAGTGGAGTTACGCCCGTCGGCGCCGACGACCAGCCGCGCCCGCAGTTCCTCCTCCCGGCCGTGCGTTTTGACCCGTACCCCGGTGACCCGGCTGCCTTCCCAGATCATTCCGGTTACCTCAGTCGCCATCCGGACCTCGGCGCCGGCCTCCTCGGCGGCGCCGGCCAGTATCGGGTCGAGCACCGTGCGCCGGACCGATGCGCCGCCGCCGATGTCGCCGCTGCGGAGCGGCCACGGCGCGTTGAACTGGAAAGAGTCAGCGCGAGAGTTGGACCGCTTCATGAATGGTGCACCGGTGGCGCGGAGCTGGTCCGTCACACCGAGCCGATCGAGGAACGCCAAGCCGTCCGTCTCGAAGATGTGGGTCGACAGGGTGTCCCGCGGAAACGTCGCACGTTCGACTACCGCAACGTTCACGCCCTGCCGCGCCAGCATCGCGGCCAACGGCGAGCCGGCACACCGAGCGCCGACGATGACGACGTCAAATCCCTGGGCCAACATGGTTGCTCCCGAAGTTCGCACTGCGCCGAGGCAGGCCGCACCCGGCGCAGCTGGAAAAAGCGTACGCCGCGTGTTACGTGACGTACAGCAATTCTTCAGGACTTTGCCATGCTTACCGCGGAACGACTTTCGTTGGTTTTATCACGACCGCGTCAATGCCGCCGCACGCTAGACCCGTTGTTCCCCAGTAATTCTGGCGCGGCGGGGCTTGCGCGTGACGATCGGGTTCTCATGCCCGTCGAGGCTGCCTTCGCGCAATGTGTTGTACGAAAACCTGCCGCTTGCAACCGAATGCGCCATCGTGGTGCTCATGACGCCGAGCGCCAGGTTCGTCGAAAACCGCGAAACCTGTTGTGCGCAAGGACTATTGCACCCGAGGGCGGTGCTAGGACAAAGCGGGTCCGGGAGTCGGCGATGTCGGCGTGGAGGTCGACGGAACCGAACTGGGAGGCTGCAAACCGTAGCCGGCCTGCGGGCCGGGCGGTGTGCCGTACGTCTGCGGAGGTCCGGGCAATGCGCCGTAGCCCATCTGGGGATTGGGGCCGGGTTGCGGGCCATACGCCGGGAACTGCGAGCCGTACCCAGGCAGCGTCAGAGGCGAGCCGGCAAGGAGCTTCGACATTACGAAAGCCGCTGCCTGGTCCGTGTAAGCGGGAACATAACCCTGCGTGTGGCCACTCCAAGAGTTGCCCGCACCCGAGTGACAGATCGGGTCGGCGGGATTACAGAGGTCGATCGCTTTGGGACTCAGCGGTGAGTTCTGGGTCGGTGGCGCTCCGTCGGTGCGGTCTGCCTGGTTGCCGAAAGTAGCGACGGCCGCGATGTTCTTGTTGTACTCGGGCGGCAACGGATCACCCCAGTTGATACCGGAGAAGCCGGCCACGATGTTGACGACGCTCGCGCCTTGCGAGTAGCCACCCAGAACGATCTTGGTATTGGGGCAAGCCGACGCCGTGGACTTGATGTGAGCGATCGCGTCCTTGGCCCCCTCGCCACTGTGCCGCTGCGTGATGGTGGCCTTGTAGTCCACCGCATACGACCTGATGGTCAAGCCGCCGGCCTGCTTGCGCAGCGCATCGACAAGGGCATCCCCGACCCGGCCCATACCTGCCGGCTCGTCGGTGCCACGCGCGAAGATGACTTCGGCGTCGGGGCAGTCATCGGCAGCGGCCACCGGCGCCACACCAGCGATGACGAGTGGGCCCGCAACCGTGAGCAGAGCGACAGCGCCAGCAACGATCGAGCGAGGTACGTGGCGAAACAGCATCTCCGCATCTTACCCGCAGGCAGGAAAGTAAGACAAACGCCTGACCAGCAAATATTCATCACGCAGCAATCAGCGCACCGCTCACATACGCCGCCGGAGCAGGTTTCCGGCAAACCTCAAACGCTAGATTCCGCCGTCCGGTGACCAGGGTGCTCACCGCGCTGACCGGTATAGTCGCCGGCGTGGGTGCGCATTCTGACCAGGCTCCCGCACCCACGGTGCGGGCGCACTCGTCGTGCACCCCGTCGTTTCTCTCCTCGATCTGGAACCGCGCCCGCCTGGCGCCGCTGAACAAATTCGCGCGCTGATTCTCGCTGCCCGAATGTTCACACCTCCAGTTCCCGTGATGAAAAATGAAGCCATCTCTCTACGCCGTTGCGGCGTCGCTGTACCTCGCTGAGTACACCCTCTATTCGAACTCCTCCGCGACCGTTCTCTTGAACGCGTCGATCGCGGACTTCTTCCACCTGCCCTATGGCCTGGCCGCGAACGTCGGCGTGGCCTTCCTGGCTGGGTTCTGTGCGACCCTGCTGCCAGCCGGTCTGCTGCTGCACCGCTGCCGTCCGACCACCACGTTCTACGTCAGTTCGGCAGCGCTCGCGGTACTCGGCATCGCCGCGAGCCTCAGCCCGTCGTTCTGGGTGCTCATCGTGGTCCGGTTCCTGCAGGGCGCGGCGTCGGCCGTGCTGGCACCGCAGCTGTTCCGGATCGCGCGACAGCAGTTCTATCCCGATCACCACACCGCATTCCTCGGCACCTGGGGGCTCGTGGTGTCGGCGTCAGCGCTGTGTTCACCACTGATCACCGCCGTGCTCAACGACGCGTGGGGGTGGCGGGCCTTCCCTTACGAGACGGTGCTGACGACGGTCGTGTCGATTCCGCTACTGGCGTGGGGCGCGCGGGCGCAGGCACCCGAGCCCGACACTGTGCCCGAGAGCTCGCGCCGGGGTACGGGTTTGATCGTTGGTTTCGGGCTGGCGCAGGTCGTCATCTTCCTCGTGGCCGGGGCCACCACCGAGCTGACGACCAAGGTCCTGTTGAGTCTGCTGGCGACGGCGCTGGGCGTCGCGGTCATCGGCGCCTGCCGATCATCGGCCGGAGACGGAGCCCGCCGGCCGATTTTGTATCGCAGCTTCCTGATCGTCTTCGTGGCCGGCATCGCGACCAACGTCTTCACCTTGGTGGTGATCTACGTCCTGCAACGGGTGCAGTCGTTCAGCTCGTACCGGGCCGCGCTCGTTCTCTTGCCCATGGCGGTGGTCGCGGGCCTGTTGCCGATCTCGAGGTTCGGCCGCCCCGGCGATGCCGCGAAGAACACTCGGTTGGTGGCTTACGGTGCGGCGTGCCTGGCGCTGGCCGGTTGCTGGGTCGCGGTGAGCGCCGACCATGTGGGTTCGTCGCTGATCAGTGCCACCGTGATGGGCGGCGCCATGGGCTTCCTGTGGAGTTCACTGGCCACCAACGTGCTGACGAGTTCCGGCCGGGTGACGTTCGATTCCGCGGTGTACCACTACCTGCGGGCGTTGGGAGCGGCCATCGGCGTGTCGATAGGGGCGACGGCAATCGGCGGTTTCGCGGACCCGCACCGCCTGTTCGTCTTCGCCGGAGTGTTGATCGCCGTCGTCGGCGTCATCGCGTCCGTCGCGGCACGGCCGGCCGTCACCACTCGTGTGGAGGTCGAACACTGATGCGCGATATCACTTTCGCCTGGCCACCCGGACAGCTCACCATGGACCCGCGCCTGGCCTACAACGGAATCTCGAAAACCTATGTGCGACAGGTGTTCGAGAGCCTCGTCGACATCGACCCGGTGACCGCCCAGCTGAGGCCGTGGCTGGCGTCGGCGTGGCGTCGCCCCGATCCGCGCACCGTGGAGCTGACCATCCCGCCCGGCCGGCAGTTCTCTGACGGCACGCCGCTCACCGCAGACTCGGTCCGAAACAGCTTCCGCGACATCATGACTGACCTTGCGGATGTCACTCCCCTACCGTCGGCGGTTGCCGCCCTCACCGGGCTGTCAGCTGTGGAATCGCTCGGCGAGACGGTCGTCTTCCGGTTCGAGCGGCACAACGCAGCGTTCCTGCACAGCCTCGCGGGTGTGAACTTGGCGGTCAGCAAGCCGTCTACCGGCGACATGCGGCTCGGCACCGGCTCGTGGGTGCCCGCGGAGTCGGGGTGCCTCGCCGATGGCAGGCATCGTCTGCTGTTCGACGCGCACGACGACGGATCCGCCGCGGTGCGCGCCGGTAGCACGGACGGCTTCGCGACGGCCGATATCCACAACCCGGGGATCAGTTACGGTCTGTGCCCCAACGCATCCCGCGGTCCCCTTGCCGATGCACGGATCCGGCGCGCGCTTTCTCTGCTGATCGATCGGGAGCGACTGCGCCCGATCCTGGAGTCGTGCGGCTACACCGTGGCCGGCTCGGTGCTTACGCCGACCACGCTGCACTACCTCGACTGCTCGGCCCAGTTGCGGCACGAACCGGCAGCGGCACACCGGTTGCTCGATGCGGCCACCACCGACGGGTTGCGGTTCGAGGTGGTGTTCAACAGCTCGTTCTCCCCCGTCGACGCCGAACTGTTGTCCGCGGTTGCCGACCAATGGGCGGACCATGGTGTCGAGCTGGTGTTGCACGACGTCGACTTCGGCGAGCTCCGGTCGCGGCAGCAGACGGGGGCCTACGATTTCCGGTTCTTCTATTACACGGCAATCGATCCCGATGCGTTGCGGTATCAGTTCGCGGTCGATCAACGCAACGCGATGTGCCGCGTGGAACGTGATCGGCTCGACGACCTGCTCGACGCGCAGTTGCACTGCCCCGAACCCGCCGAGCGCCGAAAGCTGGTGCACGGCATCCAGACCCACATCATCCATGACGGGCTGTGGCTGCCGATCGGCAACGTGCGCACCGTCGTCAGCCACCGACCGGATACCGTGCCCCGCCTCGCGCTCGACGCCGAGGGCCTGGCGCGCTTCCCCCATCTTTAGAAAGGCATCACCGTGTCAGACCTCATCACTGCACCCGTCGTCATCGTCGGCGCCGGACTCGGCGGACTCGCCGCGGCGATCGCATTACAGCAGAGCGGCCGCCACGCCATCGTGGTGGACAAGACCCGCGAGCTCGGCGAGGTCGGCGGCCCGCTCGGCATCTCACCACCGACGCTACGACTGTTCGGCGAATGGGGCATGCTCGAGCAGTTCAACCGGATCTCTTCTGTGACGCGCTATTTCGAGACGCACGATCAGGCCGGTCACGTCGAGTCCGTCGCCGACTACGCGGCAATCCCGGAAATCGGTTCGGAACACGGCCGGTTCGGATATGCCGACGCCGAGTTGTCGCCGCGCACCGTCCACCGGGCCGACCTGCATGCCCTGATGGTGGCGCATCTCGGCAGGGACCGAGTTCGGCTGCGCCACCAGCTGACCGGTCTCGTCGAGCATGACGATCACGTCGATCTCACGTTCGCCGACGGCGCCGTCATCCCGACGCAGTTGGTGATCGGCGCCGACGGGCTGCGGTCCACTGTGCGTGGGCTTTTCAGCGATGACTCGATCAACTACTGCGGTTCGGTGATCTTCCGCGCCGTCAGCTCCGTCGACTGCCTGGGCGCCCGCCCGAACGACCGGTTGCGCTCGTGGCATTCGGCCGACTACGCCAGACACGTCATCGCGATGCCGGTGCGCGCGGGCCGGCAGGTAGCGGTCGACGCGACCCTCGGTATCGACGAACCACCGCTGCACCTGTGGTCGGCGCGTGCGGATTTGGCAGCGCTGGCAAGGCAATTCGATGACTTCGAGACCGTCGTGGGTCAGCTGATCCGCAGCGCCACCGGCCCGGTGTACATGCACCCGGTCTACGACCGGGACCCCATCGCGCGCTGGACGACCGCGCGCGTCGCGCTGCTCGGTGATGCCGCACACCCGATGACGCCGTTCGGCGGGCAGGGCGCCAATCAGGCGATCCAGGACGGTGCCGAGCTCGCGCGTCAGCTGACCGATGCTCAGGACGGTGATGTCGCCGCGGCACTCCAGCGCTACCAGGCCGTCCGGACCGCGCAGACTGCGGAGATTCAGCGCTCAGCGCGGCAGCTGGCCTCGCGGCGGGCGACCATCGCGATGCGACTGACCGACGTGCTGGTCGACGCCTAGCCCCGCAGACTCCGAAACATGCCGAGGCAGTGGCCTAACGCTTCTCGCTGCCCCCGACACGCGTGACCAACCGGGCGAACCACTCGCGAAAACGCACATGTCGCGGCTGCTTCTCATCTCCGGTCACGTCGACCCAGGACCCCGCACCGTACTTGTTGGTCTGCGCAGACCCGGAGCGGACGATCTCAAGCGAACCATCGGTGTGCTTGATGTAGCGGTCGGCGAAGCGTGCGAATTCGTCTACTGCACCGCCGTCGCGCGTGACGTGGACGGTCATGATGAAAATCCAATCTCTAGCGTTTTCCTCGTGACTGCGTTGCGCCAGCGAGTTGCCTTGCGGTCAAACATGTTCAGGCGAGGCATGCGCGACGACAGTCGACGCCGCAGTTTGAGGCGTCATCGCGACGCTCCGCTCTCGGCCGGGAATCGGCCAGATCAGTTCAACTCGGCGACGAAACAGCTTCGAACAGCCGTATGCGAGATACCGCCGATTACCCCACACTACGCCGGATCGGCGTGACCTCGCAGAAATCGATGGTGACCGTCGTATGGCGCGTGCGGCAACTGAGCAATATCAGTGCGATGTGCTTACGGTGCAACAGTATTGAGATCAGACACCCGATTCCGGCGGTTGGACTCGGTGTGCGGAGCCAACGCCAGCCAGTAGAGCGCGACCACCGCCGGCGGCGCCAGCAGCGGCAGCCACGGCAGGTCCAGATTCACCGCGGTGGCGACGACGCCCATGAGTGTAAAACCAAGCATGCCAAGCAGTGTCGGCCTGGTCATGGTGACCACCCCGGCGCCCGCCGCATGTCGCAACAGCAGGTACGCGGCCGCGGACAGTCCCGATAGTGCCGCGACCAGCGCCGGCGAGTCGGACAGAGCCAGTACCACCACCGTGAGCAGCACAGCCCCCGTCGCCGCAGCCCGGAACGCCAGGCCGGTAGCCACCGCCGCCAGTGCCGCAACGGCGACGATGACGGCCGTGCCGTGGGCCTGAATACCGGCCACCGCGACCATGAGGACGCCGAAGCCGGTCGAAAGCGTCCGGGCACCAGGCTGACCCAACCGGGTTGCCGCGTCGGTCGTCATCGCGTCACCGCCTCGCGGCCCGCCGGCGCGCCGGCATCAACCGCAGCGCCTGGTCCAGAGTGGCAGTCGACGGCCACGGTACGACGTCGACACCGACGATCCCCATGTCGCGATACATGGCATGACGCTGCAGCGCCCACATGCGGGCCAGCGTCGCATCGTGCTCGCCGTCGAACGGCGGCCCTTCCAGCACGTCGACGGCCACCACGGTGTGCCGGCGGTTGCGCAACTCGGTGAGCGCCAATGCGAATGCGGTGTCGAGCAACGTCGAGAAGGCGAACACGATCGCACCGGGCGGCACGGCCGCGCGCGGCGCCAATGTGCCTGTCGTCGTTTCGTATTCACGCCCCACGCACATCGCGGCATCGAGCACGCGGTAGAACTGGCGCTGGCCGATGTCGGCGCCGATCCACCGCGGCCGCGCGCTACCGAGCGCGACGATGCCGGCGCGGTCACCGTTCCGCAGCGCGCTCTGCACCACTTGCGCGGCGCCGAGCACGACTCGCTCCATGGCGGCGGACGCCGGTCCGAGAGGCTGCATGCTCGTATCAATGAGCACGACCACGTCCGCGGCGCGGTGGGTCAAGCGTTCGGTGACGTGAAGCCGGCCCCGGCGGGCGCTCACCGGCCAGTTGATGGTGCGCAGCTGGTCGCCGGGCAGGTAGGCACGGACGTCCGCGTACTCGACGCCCGGTCCGACGTGGCGGGTGAGGTGCGTGCCGAGCCGGTCGGGCAATTCGATGCGCGGTATCGGTGTCGATTGAGGCGGTGCAACGGGAAAGACGAAGACTTCGGCGGCTTCGACGGTGCCCGTCCCGGCCAGTAGTCCCCCGCCCGCCACCGCGTCGACCCTGGCCCGGATCGGATATCGGCCCCAGCGCTCGGCCTGCACCGAGACGCTCTGCCGCGGTGCGGCGCTGCCCTCGAGAACCTCGATGTCCATTCCTGATTCGACGGACACCGTCACCTCGGCCGCGATGGTCGGCGCGTCCGTCGTCACCCAGACCGTCAGCTCCGTCTTGTCGTTCTCGAAGCACCGGGTGAGGACCGGCCGCCCCTGTACGTACACCTTGGCGGACGGGCGCTGCCAGCTGATCGAGCACAGCACACCGAGCAGCGGCGCCGCGAAGGCGATGAGCTGCCACCGCGGGCCGAGCACGGCCACGGCGAGGGCGATGCCGGTGCAGGTGGCGATGGCCTTCGTGAGCGAGGATGCGCACCAACGCAATTCGACTTCGCGGGGTTCGGTCGCACTCGTCACGACGGCCCACCGCGCGTCCGCGGCACGGGCAGACGTTGCAGCAGCTGTGCCACGATGTCGCTGCCGTGGACGCTGCGTACCCACATCTCCGGCTTGAGACTGATCCGGTGCGAAATCACCGGAATGGCAAGCGCTTTGACGTCCTCGGGAATCACGTAATCCCGGCCGAAAAGCAGCGCACGCGCACGGGCGAGTTGCACGAGATCGAGCTCGGCCCGGGGGCTGGCGCCGACGACCACCTGTGGGTGACTGCGACTGGCCGCCGCCAGCGACACCACGTAGTGCAGGACGTCGTCATGCACCGTCACCTGCTCGACCGACTCGCGCATGGCAAGCAGATCATGGGCATCGACAATCTGTTTCACCATCGGTTCGGCGGAACCACGTTCGAGACGGCGGCGCAGCATCACCGTTTCGTCGGCACCGGACAGGTACTTCAGTTCGACTCGGACCGCGAATCTGTCGAGCTGTGCCTCCGGCAGCGGGTAGGTGCCCTCGTACTCGATGGGGTTGTCCGTGGCGAGAACGATGAACGGCGCGGGCAGCCGGTGAGTTTCGCCGTCGATGCTCACCTGACTTTCCGCCATGGCCTCCAGCAGCGCGGCCTGGGTCTTCGGCGGCGTCCGGTTGATCTCGTCGCCCAGCAGCAGGTTGGTGAAGATCGGCCCGCGCCGGAACTCGAACCGGCCGGACTGCATGTCGTAGATGGTCGAGCCGAGCAGATCGGCGGGCAGCAGGTCCGGGGTGAATTGCACACGGGTGAAGGCCAGGCCCAATGCTCGCGCAAAAGACTTGGCGATCAACGTCTTCCCCAGTCCCGGGAGGTCCTCGATGAGCACGTGGCCACCCGCGAGCACGGCGGTCAGGATGAGGGTCAGCGCGGCTCGCTTCCCCACCACCACGCGCTCGATCTCGTCGAGCACCGCCTCGGAATGGGCCGTCGTCAGCTCTGCCGGCATCGTCATAGCCGCTCCAATCGGTGCAGGATTTCATCGAGCGTGGCCCGGCCCGGTCCCGGCTCGGCGCGGCTGGACCGGCGGACATCGTGCGGATCCACCCACTGCCACAACTGATCGCCGAAAACCATCCGCCCGGTCGCTTGCATCGCGGCCGGATCCCTGGCCTGCTGCGGACCGGTCGCCATGAAGAACTCCCGCGCCAACGTGGGCCGCAGGTGTTGATCCCAGTCACCGCGCGTCGTCTCCGACCACTGGATCAGCGTTTCGGTGCGAACGATCCAGTCCCGCAACGACTCTTCCGCGTCGTTCACCGCCGGTTCGACGAATCGCGGTCCGCGGTCGACCAGACGGCGCCGGAAAGCCCACAGCACGAGCACCGCCACAGCCGCGGAGACCCACCCAACCGCTCGGCGATCTCCGAGGATCAGCGCGAGCAGCTCCGCCCCTATCACCAACGTGATCCCAACGATCCCAATCCTCTTCATGTCAGGCTCCGCAGCTCGTCGAGCACCCGGAGCAGCGCCCCGGCGGCAATCTCACGATGGCGCTCGGTCATGACGTGCGGGCTGAAACGAGCCTCGGCGAACAAGGCGACCAGCTCGGTCGCGCTGCCCGCGTGCAGCGCATGGTGCTCGACGGCGCGGGCAAGTACTTCAGACGGCGTGTCCGAGTCCTGCGGTGCGGCACCCGGAGCGTCCGCGAGGGCGCGCTCCATCGCGGCATAGCAGGCGATGATGGACTCGCGGGGCCCGCGGCTGCGGTCGCCGATCTCGGCAAGGCCGAATTCCGCTGCCCGCGTGAGGGATTCCGGTGTCGACTCCCCCACTACCGGTGCCGGGCCGTCAGCGACCGGCAGCTGTGGCTCGGAACCGCGCCGGCCTCTGCGGACCAGGACACCGCCGACAGCCCACAGCAGCAGCATCATCACGGTTGCCGCGAGCAGGTAACCGAAGACGCTGGGCTCTTGTTGCCGAGGTACTGCTGGCGGCTGTGTCGGCGGCGGTGAGGGCACCGGGTTGATCGGCGCTCTGTTCTGCGGGGGTTCCGCGAAGGGCAGAGCTGGTAGTTGCAGCAGCTGCAGATGTGACAGCAGGAGAAGGATCACCAGCCAGGCGAGGAGTACTCCGCCCCCGATCAGCAGCAGACGGCCTACGGGCTTCCAGGTGAGCTTGCCGTCGAACGATCCCGGCAACTGGAAGGTCGCCGACGCGCCGGCCGTCCTCGGACGCCGGCGCGATGCGATGAACGCGATCGCGACGATGAGCACCGAGACGACGAGCACCGTGTCGATGCCAACTTGGCCCGCGGTGCTGCTTGCCGGCTTGTCGGGGTGCGGGTGACCGCTGCCGGGCAGATACCCGCGCAGCGCCAGGGACACGACGAACAGCAGCACGATCAGCGCGACCACGCGCCCCAACGCCCTGTCGCTACCGTTCATCGGTACACCGCTCGATCGTTTGCCCTGTTCCATCGTGGCACGTCACAGCCGCCGAAACTGCCGAACAAGCTCGATGCCCTCACGACCTGACGTTCCTCGTCTGGCCGAGGGAATCGAGTTATGGAAATGTGAGGCGCTCGATCGGAGGTCCGAAGTGAAATGGGCAGCAAGGTCACTGTGCGCAGCGGCGACGGGCGTGGTGCTGGCCGCGTCGGCGTGCAGTCTGGAAGGCGCGCGTGGCAACTATGGCACCGGCCCGGACGCGATCATCACCGTCAACGGCGGTGAACCGCAGAACGGTCTGGTGCCCACCAACACCAACGAGAACATGGGCGGTCGCATCGTCGATTCGTTGTTCACGGGGCTGTACAGCTACACCGCGGACGGCACGCCGGTGTTGGCGAACGCGGAGTCCGTGGACACCACCGACAATCAGAACTACACCGTTCACCTCAGACGGGACTGGACCTTCACCGACGGCACCCCGGTACGCGCCGAAAACTACGTCCGCGCATGGAATTTCGGTGCGGCGACCGTCAATGCGCAGCTGCAGCAGAGCTTCTTCTCGCCGATCGAGGGATACGACGCCGTCGCCGCCGAGGGCTCCCGACTGACCGAGATGTCGGGCGTGAAAGTGGTGGACGACCACACCTTCACGGTGCGCCTCACGAGCCCCAACATCGACTTCAAGCTGGGGCTCGGGTTCACGCCGTTCAAGCCGTTGCCCGATGTGTTCTTCACCGAGGGCGCGGCCGAATTCGGCGAACACCCCGTCGGGAACGGCCCGTACATGCTGAAGGGACCGGACGCGTGGCTGCACAACGTCAAGCTCGACGTGGTGCGCAACCCGAACTACAAGGGTCCGGACAAGCCGAAGAACGGTGGCCTGAGCTTCATCTTCTACAGCAGCTTCGACACCGCGTACACCGACCTCGAGTCCGGCAACCTCGACGTGCTCGACACGGTGCCGGTGAGTGCGTTGGGCACGTATCAGAAGGTGCTCGGGAAACGGGCGTTGACCAAACCGACCGCCCAGAACTTGCAGCTCGGAATCCCCTACTACCTGCCGCATTTCAGCGGCGAGGAGGGTCGCCTGCGACGCGCGGCGATTTCGATGGCGATCAACCGGCCCGAGATCATCAAGGCGATCTTCCGCGGCGCCCGCGGCGCGGCACAGGACTTCACCGCTCGGTCATTACCGGGCTGGGACGCGAACATCCCGGGCAACGATGTGCTGAAGTTCGACCCGGTCAAAGCCAAGCAACTGTGGGCGCAGGCTGACGCGATGGCGCCGTGGTCGGGATCGTTCGAGGTCGCGTACAACTCCGACGGCGATCACCAGGTGTGGGTGGACGCGTTGTCGAACCAGTTGAAGAACGCGCTCGGCATCGACGCGCACGGCGCTCCGCAGCCGACGTTCAAGCAGGTCCGGGACGACATCACCAAGCGGACCATTCGCACCGCATTCCGAAGCGGGTGGCAGGGCGACTATCCGTCGATGATCGAGTTCCTGCAGCCCCAGTTCGTGACCGGCGCGGGCTCCAATGATCCCGTCTACAACTCACCGGCGTTCGACGCGAAACTGGTCGAGGCCGAACGGGCGCTCGATCCGAACCAGTCGTATGCGCTGGTCAATCAGGCCCAGGCGATCCTGCTGCACGATCTCCCGGTGATCCCGCTCTGGGACTACATCGCGGCGGGCGGCGTCGGGCCGGGTGTGACGGCCCAGCTGACCTGGAACGGTCTGGCCGATTTCACCCAGATCACCAAGGGCGACGACGCCGAGAACACCAAGGGATAACCGATGCTGAGATACGGATTGAGCCGGCTCGGGCAGGTGGTGATCGTGTTCTTCGGCGCCACCTTCCTGATCTATGCGCTCGTCTTCCTGCTGCCCGCCGACCCGATCTCCGCGCTGGGCGGCGGCAAACCCATGTCGCCCGCGCTGATCGCGACGCTGCGCGCGCAGTACCACCTGGACCAGCCGTTCTACCTGCAGTACTGGCACTACATCAGCGGGGTGTTCCGGTTGGACTTCGGCACCTCCTTCTCGGGCCAGCCGGTGTTCGACGTGATGAAACGCGCCTTCCCCGTCACGGTCGACCTCGCGCTCATCGCGCTCGCCGTCGAGGCGGTGTTCGGTGTGACGTTCGGCGTGCTCGCGGGTTTGAACAAGGGCAGGTGGTTCGACACCACGATCCTGATCGTGACGCTCCTCATCGTCGCTGTCCCGATCTTCGTGATCGGCTTTGCGGCTCAGTACCTGTTCGGTGTGCGCTGGCAGATCTTCCCCGTCACCGTCGGCGGCCACCTCGACGTCTATCACCTGCTGCTGCCCGGATTCGTGCTCGGTGCGGTGTCGTTCGCATACGTTGTCCGGCTGACCCGTTCGTCGATCGCGGAGAACCTCTCGGCGGACTACGTGCGGACCGCCACAGCGAAGGGGCTGTCCCGCCCGCGGGTGATCCTGGTGCACGTACTCCGCAACTCGCTGATCCCCGTGGTGACGTTTCTCGGCGCCGACCTCGGTGTGCTGATGGGCGGCGCGATCGTCACGGAGGGCATCTTCAACATTCCCGGAGTGGGCGGAACCATCTATCAGGCGGTGATCCGGGGCGAGTCGTCGACCGTCGTGTCCTTTGTGACCGTGCTCGTGCTCATCTACCTGGCGTCCAACGTGGTGGTCGACTTGCTCTACGCCGCCCTCGACCCGAGGATCCGCTATGCCTGAGAGCAGGACTGAAGCCGCCTCGTACCCCGGCCAGGAGCGTTTCGTCGCGGGCCCCGACGTCGTCAGCGTCGCCGCGATCGACGCGGTCGCCGCCGATGTGGATCCCGCCGGCTTCTGGAAGTCGGCATGGCTGGAGCTGCGCACCAAGCCGGAGTTCATCGTGTCGATGGTGCTGCTGGCGATGATCGTGGTCGTCGTGCTCTTTCCCGGACTGTTCACCAGCCAGGACCCGCATTACGGTTCGCTCGAGCAGTCGCTGCTGCCGCCCAGTTCCGCGCACTGGTTCGGGACCGACCGGCAGGGCTACGACATCTACACCCGAACGATCTACGGCGCCCGTGCCTCGGTGGCGGTGGGCGTGCTGACCACGATCGTCGTGGTCCTGATCGGCGGCCTGCTCGGCGCCGTAGCCGGGTTCTTCGGTGGCTGGATCGACTCGGTGATCGCGCGGCTGTCGGACATCTTCTTCGGTATCCCGCTGATCCTCGCGGCGGTGGTCACGATGCAGATGATCAGTTCTCGCACCGTGTTCACGGTGGTGATCGTGCTCGCGATCTTCAGCTGGCCGCAGATCGCGCGCATCGCCCGGTCCGCCGCGATCGCGGTCCGCAACGAGGAGTTCATCACGGCGTCGCGGTCACTGGGCGCGTCCCGGGTGCGCACCCTGTTCACCCACGTCATACCCAACGCGCTGGGCCCGGTGATCGTCGTCGGCACCATCTCGCTGGGCATCTTCATCGTCACCGAGGCGACGCTGTCGTACCTCGGTATCGGACTACCGTCCACGGCGGTGTCGTGGGGCATCGACATCGCGGCCGGGCAGCAATTGCTCCGCGAGGGCACGCCGATCCTGTTCTACCCCGCGGCGGCGCTGGCGATCACCGTGCTCACTTTCATGATGCTCGGTGACGTGCTGCGCGACGCGCTGGACCCGAAGGCGAGGACCCGCTGATGACCCAGATGCCGAACGAGGGCGCCGCGCCGCTGCTCGACATCCGCGACCTGCAGGTCGACTTCCGCGCGCAGGGCAAGTCGGTGCCGGCGGTGCGAGGCGTGAGCCTCACCGTCTACCCAGGGCAGACCGTGGCCATCGTCGGCGAGTCCGGGTCGGGCAAATCGACGACGGCCGCCGCGGTGCTCGGACTGTTGCCGGGGACCGGCAAGGTGACCGGCGGTCAGATCCTGTTCGACGGCCAGGACCTGGCCACCGCGTCGCGCCGCGACTTCGAGAAGATCCGGGGCAGCGGCGTGGGTCTGGTCCCGCAGGACCCCAACACGAACCTGAACCCGGTGTGGCGCGTCGGATTTCAGATCCGCGAAACCCTGCAGGCCAATGGCGCGGCGAAGCGGGGTGACGCGCGCAAACGCGCGATCGCTCTGCTGAGCGAGGCAGGGATGCGCGACGCCGACAAGCGGGTCAATCAGTTCCCGCACGAGTACTCGGGCGGCATGCGCCAGCGGGCGCTGATCGCGATCGGACTCGCGTGCCGGCCCAAGTTGCTGATCGCCGACGAGCCGACCTCGGCCCTGGACGTCACCGTGCAGCGGCAGATCCTGGACCACCTCGAGGAGCTGACCACCGAGCTCGGTACAGCAGTCCTGCTCATCACGCACGATCTCGGCCTGGCCGCGGAACGCGCCAGCCACCTTGTCGTCATGTACAAGGGGCGGGTGGTCGAGTCGGGACCCGCCCTACAGATCCTGCAGGACCCGCACCACGAGTACACCAAGCGGCTGGTCCGCGCGGCGCCCTCGTCGGCCGCGCGGCGCGCCGACGGCGAGCTCGTTGGCAACCAGGCGCTGCAGCCCAAGGTCACCGGCACCAGCGCCGAATCCAGCCTGGACGTGTCGTCGGGCCCTCAGGACGTGCTGGTCGCGGCGAACCTGGTCAAGGACTTCCCGATCCGCGGTGCCGTCCCGTTCCGCGGCGGCTCGACCTTTCGTGCCGTGAACGACGTCAGTTTTACCCTGCGGCGCGGGACGACCACCGCGGTGGTCGGCGAGTCCGGCTCGGGAAAGTCGACGGTGGCGCGCATGGTGCTGGGACTCTTGGAAGCTACCTCGGGCACAGTGCATTTCGACGGGCAGGACGTCACCTCGCTGCGCGGCGCGGCAGCGAAGGAGTTCCGCCGCCGCGTGCAGCCGGTGTTCCAGAACCCCTACGGGTCACTCGATCCGATGTACTCCATCTACCGGGCGATCGCCGAGCCGCTGAACATCCATGGCATCGGAGACAAGTCCGCCCGCACCGCCCGGGTGAAGGAACTGCTGGATCTGGTCGCACTGCCGCAGTCGGTCATGCAGCGCTTTCCCAACGAACTGTCCGGCGGTCAGCGGCAGCGCGTCGCCATCGCCCGCGCGCTCGCCCTCAACCCTGAGGTAGTGGTGTGCGATGAGGCAGTGTCGGCGCTGGACGTCTTGGTGCAGGCGCAGATCCTGACGCTGCTGCGCGATCTGCAGAACGAGCTCGGCCTGAGTTACCTGTTCATCACCCACGACCTGGCGGTGGTGAAGGAGATCGCCCACAACGTGATCGTGATGTCCCGCGGCGAGGTGGTGGATTCCGGACCCACCGATCAGGTGTACGAGAACCCGACGTCCGACTACACCCGAATGCTGATCGACGCGATCCCGGGCGGGACGATCGAGCTTGCCGGCTGATCCTGAGGCCGTGCGGCACAGTCACTCTCGGGATTCTGAATCGCAGGCTTGCGGACGCAGCTAGCCCTGCGGGTAGAAGAGAAACAACACACAACCCGACGCCGACTGTGGAACGTGCCATGATCCCGCCGGTGCGTGCAGGAAAGTCCCTGCGGGATAGTCGTTTACGCCGTCGTTGAACACACCGGAGACGACGTACACCTCCTCTGGCCCTGGACTGTGGTGGTCCTCGTCACCCCATACCGCACCGGGGGCGATGGTCGTCACCGCCGCCTTGGCGCCGTCTTCGCCCTGCCACAGCAGCCGGGCCGTGATGCCTGGGAAGATTTCGACCGGGTCGACGTCGGCCACTGATTTCCAGGCATACCCGGGGGCGTTGGGGCCGAACCAGGCTGCATGTCCCGCGAGTGAGTCCACGGAATGCAAAACCAGGGCTCCCGTTGCACTATTCCGAACAGACTCCTGCGCGACGCCCCGATTCACCTGGACATGAAGAAGGCCCCCGGAGAGTTCTCCGGGGGCCTTCTCACTAGTAGCGGGGACAGGATTCGAACCTGCGACCTCTGGGTTATGAGCCCAGCGAGCTACCGAGCTGCTCCACCCCGCGTCGGTGAATACAACGTTACCCAACGCTGCCGAATGAACCAAATCGTATGGTCAGACAGGGTTTTTGCGACTACCTACCGAACTTCCACCAGACGCAGAACTGCCCAACTCCCGAAGGAGTTGGGCAGTTTTGTGACTCGTCCGGACTACTTGGCGTCGCGGTACTTGGCCATGGCGTCGTCGAGCTTCTGCAGCGCGGCGCCGTACTGGGCGAAATTGCCGCTCTGCTGGGCCGCACGCATGCCGTCGAGGGCCGCGTTGACATCTTGCAGGGCAGCCGCTTTCGCGGGCGACAGCGTGAGCGGCACGCCAGGTGATTGCACCGCCACCGGCGGGGGCTGCGGTCCCGCGGCAGGCGGCTGGACGGCCCCCGGAACGGCCGCCGGAGGCGGCGTGCCGGCCGGCACGTCGGTCGGCGCCGGACCGGTCGCGGTGGCGCCGGCACCTGGGCCGAAGATGCCGTTGAGGGCGTCACGGACCGTCGGACCGTAGCCGACCTTGTCGTTGTACATCATCGCCACACGGATCAGTCGCGGGTACGACGAGGCCGCGTCACTGGCGCCTGGCGAGGCGTAAACCGGTGCGACATAGAGCAACCCGCCCTGCCCGACCGGCAGCGTCAAGAGATTGCCCCACCGGATCCGGTTCTGGTTGTCCCGGCCGATGACGCCGAGATCCTGGCTGACGGCCGTGTCGGTACTGATCGCGTTGAACGCCAGCTTGGGGCCGTTCACCTGACCCGGGATGGTCAGCACCGTGATCTTGCCGTACGTGGCCGGATCGGAGCTGGCGCTGATGTACGCGGCGAGGAAGTCCCGCCGGAACCGGTTCATCGCCGTGGTCAGCTGGAACGACGACGAATCCCCGCCCGTGGCAAGGTCTTTCGCGACGATGTAGTACGGCGGCTGGAAGCTGCTGGCCGTCGGGTTGGGGTCGAGCGGCACGTCCCAGAAGTCGGACGTCGAGAAGAACGTCACCGGATCGTTGACGTGGTACTTGGCCAGCAGCATGCGCTGGACCTTGAACAGGTCCTCGGGGTAGCGCAGGTGCTCGGCGAGTTCCTTGGAGATGGCGGACTTCGGCTTCACGGTGTCCGGGAACACCTTCATCCACGCCTGCAGCACCGGGTCGTGCTCGTCCTGCTCGTACAGCGTGACGGTGCCGTCGTAGGCGTCGACGGTGGCCTTCACCGAGTTCCGGATGTAGGACACCTGCTTGTCCGGCAACATCCGGTTGACCGCAACCTCATTGGAGTCGGCGGTCGCACTCGACAGCGACGTCAACTCCGAGTACGGGTAGTTGTCCAGGGTGGTGTAGCCGTCGACGATCCACACCATGCGCTTGTTGACGATCGCCGGGTAGACGGTCGAATCGGTGGTCAGCCACGGCGCCACCGCCTCGACCCGGTGGGCCGGGTCACGGTTGAACAGAATCTTGCTGTTCGGCCCGATCACGCTGGAGAACAAGAAGTTCCGCTCGGCGAACTTCGCGGCGAAGACCGAACGGGCCAGCCAGTTACCGATGTCCACACCGCCGGTACCACCGTAGGTGTAGTTCTTCGTCTCGGTGTTGGTTTCGTAGTCGTACTCGCGGTCGGCGCCGTTCTTGCCGACGATCGCGTAATCCGATGGTGCACTGGCGATCACCGGACCGAAGTACACGCGCGGCTGATCCAGTGGCGCCGGACCGGGCGAGACGGCCGCGCCGTTGGCGCCGACCACGCTGGCCAGGAACTCCGGGTAGCCGCCGTTCTGGTTGGGGTCGTTGGCGATACCGCGCACCGTGTTGGCGGGCGAGGCGATGAAGCCGTTGCCGTGGGTGTAGACCGAGTGCTTGTTGATCCAGTCGCGCTGGTTGTCGATCAGGCGGTCCGGGTTCAATTCCCGTGCCGCGACGACGAAGTCGCGCAGCTTGCCGTCAGGCCCGTTGTAGCGGTCGATGGACAGCTGGTCCGGGAAGCTGTAGAAGTTCTTGCCCTGCTGGAACTGCGTGAAGGCCGGTCCGACGATGGTCGGGTCGAGCAGCCGGATGTTCGACGTCGTCGCCCGGTCGGCCGCCACCTGCTCGGCGGTGGCGGGCGCGTTGCCGCTGTAGTCACGGTAGGTCACCGAGTCGCCGGTCAACCCGTACGCGTCGCGCGTCGCCGTGATACTGCGACTGATGTAATCGCGTTCCTTCTGCGCCGCATTGGGTTTGACGCTGAACTGCTCGACCAGCATGGGCCAGCCGGCCCCGACGATCACCGAGCTCAGCAGCAGCAGGACCAAGCCGATCGCGGGAATCCGCAAGTCCCGCAACACCAACGCCGAAAACACAGCCACCGCGCAGATCACCGCGATCGCCAGCAGGATCAGCTTCGCCGGCAGCACCGCGTTGATGTCGGTGTAGCCGGCACCGGTGAACGGCTTGCCGGCACGGGTGTGGCTGAGCAGCTCGTACCGGTCGAACCAGTAGGCAACAGCCTTGAGCAGCACCAAGATTCCCACCAGCGACACCAGCTGCATGCGCGCCGCGCGGCTCAGCGCGCCCTGGCGGCCCGACAACCGGATGCCGCCGAACACGTAGTGGCCCAACAGGTTCCCGACCAGCATCAGGAAGACGCCGACGAACAGGTAGCCGAGCACCAGCCGGTAGAACGGCAGGTCGAACGCGTAGAAGCCCAGATCCTTACCGAATTCGGGATCGGTGATGCCGAACGAGCCACCGTGCAGGAACAGCTGCACCCGCACCCAGTAGGTCTGCGCCACGAATCCGGCCAGCAGCCCGATGAACACCGGGACCCCGATGGCGAACAACCGCAGCCGCGACAGGACGGTGGCGCGGTAACGGGCCACCGGGTCGTTCGGTCCGGACGCCGGCACGAACACCGGACGCGACCGGTACGCCAGTGCCATTCCCCCGAACGCCACGGCGCCGATGAAGACGCCGGCCACCAGGAAGACCACCAGGCGCGTCACCAGCACGGTGCTGAACACCGAGCGGAAACCGATCTCGCCGAACCACAACCAGTCCACGTAGGCGTCGACCAGTCGCGGGCCGACCATCAACAAACCGACGATCAGCAACGCGATCCCGACCAGGATTCGGCTTCGTCGCGTCAGCTTCGGCATCCTCGCCGCAGGCCGCATCCCCACTCGTCAGCTCCAGTCTGTTGAAAAGTCTGTATGAAATCCGAAAAGGCCAGCTTGACCTACGACTCTACGCAACCAGGGGTGATCGCACGCTCAGCAGCGGGGAGGTTCGCCACCAGCGGACACGGTGTGCAGCGCGTCGACTGCACCACTGAGGTTCTCGACCTTGATCAGCCCGAGTCCGTCCAGGTGGGCCGAAGCCGCTTCGGCGCAGTTCTCGGCGGGCACCATGAACACCGTCGCGCCGGCTTCGCGGGCGGCCAGCATCTTGTGCGTGATGCCGCCGATCGGGCCCACCTTGCCGTCGTCGCCGATGGTGCCGGTGCCCGCAACGAACTTGCCGCCGTTGAGGTTTCCGTCGGTCAGCTTGTCGACGACGGCCAGGCTGAACATCAGACCGGCCGACGGGCCACCGATGTTGGCCAGGTTGAAGTCGATGACGAACGGCGCCCACGGCGCGTTGAGCACCGTCGTACCGAGGTAGCCGTAGTCACGGTCCTTGTTGGCGCCCAAAGTGATCGTCGTGACGCCGATCCCGGCGTTCTTGCGCCGGTAGTCGAGCACGACGTGGTCCCCCGGCTTGGTCTTCTTCAGCAGCGCGGTGAACTCTTCGACGTTGGCCACCGGAACGCCGTTGACCGCGTCGATGGCGTCGCCGGGACGCAACTGACCGGCCGAGGGTCCGGGATCGGCGACGGCCTGGACCGTCACCGCCTTCGGGTACTTCAGGTAGCTCAACGCCGCGTACTCGGCGTCTTCCTCGGAGTTCTTGAAGTCGGCATTGTTGGCCTTGTCGACCTGCTCCTTGGACTTGTCCGGCGGGTACACCAGATCGCGCGGCACCAGCTGCTCGCGGCCCGACATCCACAGCGCCAGCGCCTGCCCCAGCGTCAGCCCGTCGCTCTGCGACACCGTCGTCATGTTCAGGTGCCCCGACGTCGGGTGCACCTTGATGTCGCCCTTGATGTCGACGACCTTCTTGCCGTCGACCTCACCGAGCGTGTCGAACGTCGGGCCGGGACCCAGCGAGACGAACGGCACGGTCACCACCGACACCAGCACGACGAACACGATGATCGGCACCAGAGCGACCACGAGCGTAGAAATCCGCCTGTTCACGCCGCCAACAGTAAAGCTCGTGGCTCAGTTCGCTGACAGCATGACCCGCGAAGCGACCCACGGCCCAGGCTGGCAGTACCGTTGACGGTATGGCTGACCTGCCTTTCGGCTTCTCCAGCGGCGACGACCCCGACCGCGACAAATCCAAGAAAGAGCCTGGACCAGGCTCTTCCGGTGGCTCGTCGGACCCGTTCGGGTTCGGTAACGCGTTCGGCGGCCCCGGCGGCGCCGGCATGCCCGACCTGGGCCAGATTTTCACCCAGCTCGGCGCGATGTTCAGCGGCGCGGGCGCCTCGATGAACAACCCGCAGTCCGGCCCGGTGAACTACGACCTGGCCCGCAAGCTGGCGTCGAACTCGATCGGGTTCGTCAAGCCCGTGCCCGAGCAGACCGCGACGGCCATCTCCGACGCCGTGCATCTTGCCGAGACCTGGCTCGATGGCGTCACCGCCCTGCCGGCCGGCACCACCCGCGCGGTGGCGTGGACGCCGAGCGACTGGCTCGACAACACCCTCAACACCTGGAAGCGGCTGTGCGACCCGGTCGCCGAGCAGCTGTCGACCGTGTGGGTGTCGGCGCTGCCCGAGGAGGCCAAGGCGATGGCCGGCCCGCTGCTGGCGATGATGTCGCAGATGGGCGGCATGGCGTTCGGCTCGCAGCTGGGCCAGGCGCTGGGGACGCTGTCCAAGGAGGTGCTGACGTCCACCGACATCGGCCTGCCGCTGGGGCCGTCCGGCGTTGCCGCGCTGATGCCCGAGGCAGTCGAGGCGTTCGGTGAGGGCCTCGAGCAGCCGCGCAGCGAGGTGCTGACGTTCCTCGCGGCGCGTGAGGCTGCCCACCACCGCCTGTTCAGCCACGTGCCGTGGCTGGCCAGCCAGCTGCTCAGCGCCGTCGAAGCCTTCGCCAAGGGCATGAAGATCGACATGAGCGGGTTCGAGGAAATGGCTTCCGGCCTGGACCCGGCATCGCTGATGGGCGATCCGGCGGCCATGGAGAAGCTGCTGAGCCAGGGCATGTTCGAGCCGAAGGCCACCCCCGAGCAGGCGGCGGCGCTCGAACGGCTCGAGACGCTGCTGGCGCTCATCGAGGGCTGGGTGCAGACCGTCGTCACCGCCGCACTCGGTGAGCGGCTGCCCGGCACGTCGGCACTGAGCGAGACGCTGCGTCGTCGTCGCGCCACCGGCGGGCCGGCCGAGCAGACCTTCGCGACCCTCGTGGGCCTGGAACTGCGGCCGCGCAAGATGCGCGAGGCCGCCACGCTGTGGGAGAAGCTGACCGACGCCGTCGGCGCCGACAAGCGCGACGCCGTCTGGCAGCACCCCGACCTGCTGCCCGGCGCAGCCGATCTCGACGAGCCCGCAGCCTTCATCGACCGGGCACTCGGCGGCGATACCTCAGACCTGGACCAGGCGCTGGCCGATCTGGAAAAGGACCTCAAGCGGGACTCGGGAGACGACCCAGCCGAGGGCTGAGCGTGCCTGTGGATAACTGATTCGCCGAATCGGCGTGCTGTTGGCACAGTTGGGCCATGATCACGTCCCGTCAGACCCTGAACCCGGCCATGCCGGTGTTGCAGCGGCCCGACGGGACGGTGCAGCTCGGCTGGGACCCGCGGCGCGCCATCGGCATTCGGCCACCGGACGGGTTGACGGTCGGTGACCTGGCGGACCTGCTGCGCGGTATGCAGAGCGGCGTCGACGCCGAGAGCAGCCAGGCGCTCGCGCTGGCGGCCGGGCTGACCGACGTCGACGGCTGGACCGGCTTGGTCGACGCCCTGAACTCAGCGGGACTGTTGCAGACGGCGCCGGATACCGGCCGGCGACCGGTGTCGGTACGCATTCACGGCAGCGGTCCCCTCTCGGACCTGCTGGCCGGCGCCTTGAATTGTTCCGGAACCCGGGTGCGCACCAGCCGATTCAGCCACGTGGCCGTCACTCGGGACGCCGCCGATCTGGTGGTGCTGTCCGATTTCCTGGTCGCCGACCGCCGTCTGGTGCGCGACCTGCACCGTGCCGGGGTCCCGCATCTGCCGGTGCGGATCCGGGACGGCACCGGGCTGATCGGTCCCCTCGTTCTGCCCGGGGCGACGAGCTGCCTGAACTGTGCCGACCTCCACCGCAGCGACCGCGACGCGTCGTGGCCGGTGCTGGCCGCCCAGCTGGAGGGCACCGTCGGCAGCGGCGACCGTGCCACCGTGCTCGCCACCGCGGCGGTGGCGCTCAACCAGGTGGACCGGGTGATCGACGCGATCCGCGGCGGCGGGAGCCGCGCAGAACCACCGCCGACGCTCGATGCCACGCTCGAATTCGACATCGGCTCGCGGACCACCGTGGTGCGCCGGTGGTCGCGTCATCCGTTGTGTGACTGGTGCGATCGACTTTCGTGACAACACGCGTTGCCATGTCGCTGCCGTGCACTCAGCAACGTCATGGATGATGTGAATGTGGCTGATATCAAACGGGGCAGTGTGGCACGCAACGCGAAGCTCGCCGGTCTGGCCGGCGGCATGGCGGGACGGGCGGCGCTGGGCTTGGGCAAGCGCCTGGCGGGCAAGTCCAAGGACGAGGTGACCGCCGAGCTGATGGACAAGGCGGCCAACCAGCTGTTCACCGTGCTGGGCGAGCTCAAGGGCGGCGCGATGAAGGTCGGCCAGGCCCTGTCGGTGATGGAGGCCGCGATACCCGAGCAGTACGGCAAGCCGTACCGCGAGGCGCTGACCAAGCTGCAGCGCGAAGCCCCGCCCCTGCCGGCCGCCAAGGTGCACCGCGTACTCGACGCACAGCTGGGCACCAAATGGCGCGACCGCTTCCAGTCCTTCGACGACACCCCGGTCGCGTCGGCCAGCATCGGGCAGGTACACAAGGCCGTCTGGTCCGACGGCCGCGAGGTCGCCGTCAAAATCCAGTACCCCGGCGCCGACGAGGCGCTGCGCGCCGACCTGAAGACCATTCAGCGTCTGGTCGGCGTCTTCAAGCAGCTGGCGCCCGGCGCCGACGTCCAGGGCGTCGTCGACGAACTGATCGACCGCACCGAGATGGAACTGGACTACCGGCTGGAAGCCGACAACCAGCGGGCGTTCGCCAAGGCTTACGCCGGGCACCCGCACTTCAAGGTGCCGGCGATCGTGGCCAGCGCGCCGAAGGTCGTCATCGCCGAGTGGATGGACGGCATCCCGATGTCGGTGATCATCCGGGAGGGCACCGTCGAACAGCGCGACCTGATGGGTACCCGCCTGTCGGAGCTGACATTCGATGCGCCGGCGCGCCTGGAGATCATGCACGGGGACACCCACCCCGGGAATTTCATGCTGCTGCCCGACGGCCGCATGGGCGTCATCGACTTCGGCGCGGTGGCGCCGCTGCCCGGTGGGCTGCCGACCGCGATCGGCGAGATGATCAGCCTGGCGCGGGACAAGAACTACGAGAAGCTGCTGCCGGTGATGGAGGATGCCGGGTTCATCCAGCCGGGCGAAGAGGTCCCGATCTTCGAGGTCGACAACATGCTGCGGCAGTACGTCGAGCCGATCCAGAGCGATGTCTTCCACTACACGCGGCGCTGGATCATGAAAATGGCTGCGGGCCAGTTGGACAACGGCGTGAACCAGATCAAGATGGCCCGTCAGCTCGACATGCCGCCGAACCTGGTCATTCCGCTGCGCGTGATCGCATCGACCGTGGCGATCTGCTGTCAGCTGGACGCCCACGTCCCCGTGAAAGCCATTGCCACGGAACTGGTTCCGGGCTTCACGCCGTAATCAACGGCGGTTACGCGGCCGCTCGGCGCCGACGAGCGGCCGCGTAATGCACGCTAAACACGGTGTGTCGGCGTGCAAACACGGCCGCTCGCGGTTGGTGCCCCCCAAGGTTTGGCCGCGGGGTCATGCCGCGACGACGTCCTTACGCGGACGACCGCGCGGACGCTTGCGTGCGATGACGGCACCCCGTTCGAGGATCTCCCCGCCCCAAACACCCCACGGCTCTTCACGTTCCAGCGCCTCGTTGAGGCACTGGAGCCGGATCGGGCAGTCGGCGCACAGCGCCTTCGCCTGTTCCAGCTGAGTGGGGTTGTCAGCGAACCACATATCGGGGTCGCCGACATGACATGGCACCGCCAGCCTTTGTCGGCAAGTCTGGCTAGTCATGTCCTCATCACCTACTTCCTGGTCGTCTTGCGTCTCATCTGTCTGATGGATCGGTGACCAGGTGGTGGTTTTGAGGTTGTGCCCCAAAAACTTTGGCCACGGATCCGGTGGTTTCGGGTCCATGGCCAGGTTTTGGCTGTTGTAGGCGCTACCTAAGTAGTGCCTCGCTTCACGGACGCGAAGGTCTTGGCGTTGCGCTTGCGCTGCGGGATGTCGGCGACATGTCCAGCCGTCGCGAGACGTGCCGCCGGCATAGCGGCGGCTGCAGCGACAGCGGGAACGGCGGGGACGTCGACGATCTGATGCCAACCGGCGCCGACGCGCGATACCGCCTCATAGGCGGCAGCGGTCAACGGCGCACGGGAACCAGAGACAGCGAGGACAGCGCCACGGGACGCATCAAAACTGATCATCGGGGCCACCTCCTCAGCGGTCGACTGCGGATTCACAGGGTGCGAATTCGCGGGATTTCGTTGCGGCTTCGAGGCTAGACGTTACCACCAAAATCAGGCAAGCGATTTTTTGACCAGCAGTTTTGGCGCAATTTGCGTCATGTTTGGCGCAATTTAGTGGGGCTAACGGGACGCGTTCACCAACGCCAGCACATCGGGTCCGTATTGCTCCAGCTTGCGCGCACCGATCCCGGGAATGGCCACCAGTGCGGCATTGTCGGCCGGCAGGGCCTCGGCGATCGCGATCAGGGTGTTGTCGGTGAACACCACATAAGCGGGCACCTTCATCTCCTGCGCGGTACGCAGGCGCCACTCCTTGAGCCGGCCGAGCAGCTCCTCGTCGAGGTTCGACGGGCACGATTCGCAGCGCCGCAACAGGATCGCGGTCGACGACGTCAACGCCGCATTGCAGACCCGGCAGCGCGGCGCCGGACCCCGTTTACGTTGCGGCTGTTGGGGTTCCCGGCGACTCTGCGGTGTCAGCCCGTTGAGGAACCGCGAGGGCTTGCGGCTCTGCCGCCCGCCGGCGGCCCGTGCCAGCGCCCACGAAATCGTCAAATGCACTCTGGCCCTGGTGATTCCGACGTAGAAGAGGCGGCGCTCCTCCTCGACGGGTTCGCTGTCCGCGCCGTGTGACAGCGCGTGCGAGATGGGCAGCGTGCCGTCGACCAGGCCGACCAGGAACACCGCGTCCCACTCGAGGCCCTTGGCGGCGTGCAGCGACGCGAGCGTGACGCCCTGCACCACCGGTGGGTGCCGCGAATCGGCGCGCTGGCGCAGCTCGACGAGCAGGCCCTGCAGGTCCAGGTTGGGACGCGCCGCGACTTCCTGCTCGACCAATTCGACCAAGGCCAACAACGCATCCCAGCGTTCCCGGGCCTTGGTACCGGCCGGCGGCTCGGCCGTCAGGCCCAGCGGTTCCAGGAGATCCCGGACCAGCTGCGGCAGCTCGACCCCGGCGACGTCACCCTGGTGTCCCGCGGCGCGCTGCAACGCCAGCAACGACTGCCGAATCTCCTGGCGGCTGAAGAAGCCCTCACCGCCGCGCACCTGGAACGCCACCCCGGCCGCGGTGAGCGCTTCCTCGTACACCTCGGACTGCGCGTTGATGCGGTACAGCACGGCGATTTCCGAAGGGGCGGTACCGGATTGGATGAGCTTCTTGATGGCGGCGGCGACGGCGTTGGCCTCGGCGACCTCGTCGGGATGTTCCCGGAACACCGGCTTGGGCCCCGGATCGCGCTGACCGATGAGCTGCAACCGGCTGGCCGCCATCCGGCCGGACGCCGCCGAGATCACCTGATTGGCCAGCGACACCACCTGCGGCGTGCTGCGGTAGTCGCGCTCCAGCCGGATCAGCGCCGCATCGGGGAACCTCCGCGAGAAGTCGAGGAGGTATTGCGGGGTGGCGCCGGTGAACGAGTAGATGGTCTGGTTGGCGTCACCGACCACCGTCAGGTCGTCGCGCTCCCCCACCCAGGCGTTGAGCACGCGCTGCTGCAGCGGGGTGACGTCCTGGTACTCGTCGACGACGAAGCAGCGGTAACGGTCGCGGAATTCGCCGGCGACGGCGTCGTCGTTCTCGATGGCGGCGGCGGTGTGCAGCAGCAGATCATCGAAATCCAGCAGTGCCGATCCGTCGCGCCGGGCCTTGAGGCCCTCGTACCCGGCATAGACCGCGGCGACCTTGGCGGCGTCGAACGGGATGTCCCGCTCGATCTTGGCGACCTGCTCCGGGTAGAGCTCAGGACTGATCAGGGACGACTTGGCCCATTCGATCTCCCCGGCCAGGTCGCGCACGTCGTCGGTACTGGCCTGGATGCCCGCCCGGTTGGCCGCCTGCGCGACGACCGCGAACTTGCTGTCGAGCAGCTCCCAGCCGGTGTCGCCGACCACCCGCGGCCAGAAGTACCGCAGTTGCCGCAGTGCCGCGGCGTGGAACGTCATGGCCTGGACGGCCCCGGTGCCTTGTGCCCCGTCGATCTCGTTTTCCAGGCTGCGAAGCCGGCCGCGCATCTCGCCCGCGGCGCGCTGGGTGAACGTCACGGCCAGCACCTGACTCGGCGCGACGTGTCCGGCAGCGACGAGATAAGCGATGCGGCGCGTGATGGTGCGGGTCTTGCCCGTGCCGGCACCGGCCAGCACGCACACCGGGCCGCGGGGCGCGAGGACGGCCTCACGCTGTTCGTCGTCGAGGTCCTCGAGGAGCGTGGACGGCGGGGCCTCGGCTGGCATGGCCTCCATCATGGCAGCCGGGTGTGACATACGAGGCACCGCCAGGCGGCATTACCCGGCGATCGGATACGTTGAGTCGCGTTATGAGTGCACTGATCATGTACAGCACGACCTGGTGCGGCTACTGCAAGCGGCTCAAGACCGCGCTGAAGGCCGAAGGCATCTCCTACACCGAGATCGACATCGAGCAGGACCCGGCGGCCGCCGAGTTCGTCGGTTCGGTCAACAACGGCAACCATGTGGTTCCGACGGTGAAGTTCCCCGACGGCTCGACGCTGACCAACCCCAGCATCAAGGACGTCAAAGCCAAACTGAATTAGCGATTTGTGCACGATTTTCCGCGCCGGGCGCGGATTTTCGTGCACAAATCACTGAGCCGCCCAGGACTCGATGATCTCCCGGGCGATCGAGATCGAGCCGGGCAGCAGCAGCCGGGTGTCCGACGTGCTGTTCCAGTCGCCGTGCTCGAGGGCTTCGCGCACCTCGGCCCGGGTGAACCAGTCGGCCTCGGCGATCTCACCGTCGTTGAACGAGAACGGCTGCTCCGGATCGCCGATGGCGTGGAAGCCGACCATCAGCGAGCGCGGGAACGGCCAGGGCTGGCTGCCCAGGTACTTGACGTCGGTGACGGTCAGGCCGATCTCCTCGGAGATCTCGCGCACCACGCAGGACTCGAACGACTCGCCGGCCTCGACGAAACCGGCCAGCAGTGAGAACAGCCGCTCGGGCCAGTTCGTCTGCCGGGCCAGCACGGCGCGGTCGTGGCCGTCGTGCACCAGGCAGATGATCGCCGGATCGATGCGCGGGAACTCCTCGTGGCCGCCGATGCTGTTGACCCGCGCCCAACCGCCCTTTACGGGCTTCGTGGGCGCGCCGTCGATGGCGCTGAAGCGGGCGCTGTCATGCCAGTTCAGCAGTGCCGTCGCCGTCGAGACCAGCTGGGCGCTGATGTCGTCGAAGATGGTCCCGGCCCGGCGCAGGTCGAGCACCTCGATCGGCGCGTCCGTCCCGCCCGTCGGCTCCTCCAGTGCGGCGCGCACGCCCCACACGTGGCGGCCGTCGGGCATCCGGCCCAGGAACACCGCGTGCTCGTCGGGCTTGTCGCCGAGTTCCGCCGCACGCCCGAGCACCACCTGGCCACCGGAGATCAACACCTGATTGCGACGATCCACGCGCAGCAGCAGCGCGTCCTTCCAGCCGGCGATCGCGGCGTCGACGTCGGTGCGCAGCGTGTCGGCCCGGTCGGCGCCGACGCGGGACAGCAGCGGGACGTTACGCAGGGTGAAATCGCTCATCGCGGTTACCGTTCGACTTCGGCGTTGCGGATGTAGAGCAGCCGGTCCCCGGCCGCCAGGGCGTCGACCTCAGGGGCGTCGACTCGCAGCAGCCGGCCGTCGCGCACCACCCCGAGCACGATGTCGGTCAGGTGCCGCGGCGAGCCGCCGAGCTCCTTGACCTCGACCTCCCGTTCGGAGATCGCGAAGCCGGCGTCGGGGGTGAGCAGGTCTTCGACCATCTCGACGACGCTCGGGGTCTGGGTCGCGATGCCCAGCAGCCGGCCGGCGGTCTCCGAGGACACAACCGTCGAGTCGGCGCCGGATTGCCGTAGCAGGTGCTGGTTCTCGGCCTCGCGGGCCGAGGCGACGATCTTGGCCTTGGGTGCCACCTCACGGGCGGTCAGCGTGACCAGCACGGCGGTGGCGTCCTTGTCGGTCGCGACCACGATGGACTTCGCATGCTGGGCCCCGGCCAGGCGCAGCACCTCCGACTTGGTGGCGTCGCCGACCACGGTGACCAGTCCGGCGGCGCGCGCCCGGTCCAGTGCCGCCGGGTTCTCGTCGACGACGACGATGTCTCCGGGTGCGACCTCGTCACCGACCATGGCCTGGACCGCGGTGCGGCCCTTGGTCCCGTAACCGACGACGATGGTGTGGTTGCGCACGGTGCTCCTCCATCGCTGAATCTTCAAGGCTTGACGAGACTGCGTGGTCAGCGTCTCGACGGTCGTACCGATGAGCACGATCAGGAACGCGATCCGCATGGGCGTGATCACCAGGACGTTCACCAGGCGCGCGCTCGGGGTGAGCGGCGTGATGTCGCCATAGCCGGTGGTCGACAGCGACACAGTCGCGTAGTAGATGCAGTCCAGGAGCGACATCTCGTTCTCCTGGGCGTCGCGGTAGCCGTCGCGATCGAGGTACACGACGAGCACCGCGGCGGCGAGCACCAGCAACGCGTAGATGACGCGGCGCACGATCCGGCGGATCGGACTGACGAACGCTTCCGGAATCTGCAGCACATCAACCAGATCCGCGTTCTGGCGGCTCGTGAGGTTCTGTTCCATCGCGGCCATGCGCCGCGACAACCTAACGCGAGCCATGCGACTCCATTATCTGGCGGAGACTCACCACAAGACGGCTCGGCACAGCACTATGTAACCATGACCGCCGCCAACAGCACTGACAACACCACCGCCAGCCAGGCGCCCGCGTACCGGATGGGCGCGCTGCTCGTCGGCATGGGCGCCCTGCATTTCGCCGCGCCCAAGCCTTTCGACGGCATCGTCCCGGAGGAACTGCCCGGCACCGCACGGTTTTACACGTACGCATCAGGCGTCGCCGAAGTAGCCACCGGCGCCGCGCTTCTGCTGCCACGTACCCGGAAGCTGGGCGCGCTGGCCGCTGTCGCACTTTTCATCAGCGTCTTCCCGGCGAACGTCAACATGGTCCGGCTGTGGTGGCCCAAGGGCTGGCCGGCCCGCATCGCGGCACTGGCCCGGCTGCCGTTGCAGGTGCCGATGGTGACCCAGGCGCTCAAGGTCTACCGCAACTCACCCCAGGCGAACTAGGCCCGCCAGCTCGTCGGCGCCGGGCAGGTCGGTGGGTGCCACCGTCTGCCCGGCGCGCACGTAGTGGAAGACCGCCCGCACCGAATCGACGGGCACCCCCTGGATGGACGACCAGGCCAGGCGGTACACCGCCAGCTGAATGGCCTTGTTGCGCAGGGTTTCCTGGGTCGACGGCGGATCTCCGGTCTTCCAGTCCAGCACGGTGTAACCACCGTCGGCGTCGGCGAACACCGCGTCGATACGGCCGCGGATCACCCGGTCGCCGATCACCATGTCGAACGGCACCTCGATGTCGGTCGGGGTGCGGACCGCCCACTCCGAGAGGGCGAACGCGGCCTGCAGGTCTGCCAGCTCCTCGGCGACGGCCTGCCCCAGCTCGGCGTCGACCGCACCGGGCAGATCGTCGAGGTCGAACAGCCGCTCGGCGGAGAAGTACCGCTGCACCCAGTCGTGGAACGCAGTGCCCAGCAGCGCCTGCGGGTCGGGCCGGGCGGGCAGCCGTCGCTGCAGCCGCTGCAGTGCGCCGGACCGGTCACTACCCAGGTCGACCAATGTGCTCACCGACAACTGCGGCGGCAGCTCGAGCGGACCGCGCTCGTGTGCCCGTTGCCGCTCGGCCAGCAGCGCGTCCACGTCGGCGGCCCAACCGTGCCGGTCGTCGTGCTCCTCGGCTTCTGCGGTGAGCGCGGCAGCCACCAGGGCCGCACCCCGGTCGACGTCAGCGCGTCGCGAACCGGCCGGGTCGACGGGCCACGAGCATTCGACGACGTTGTCCCGCAACGGGTTGACGGCATTCTCCGGGGGTGCGGGTGCCCACTGTTCGATCTCGCCGCAGGGGTCGCCCTCCTGCGCGGCGCGTTCGATGATGTCGCGCATCTCGATCAGGAAGTCGGAGGGTCCCGCGGGTTTTCCGGCCGTCGTCCCCCAGTGATACCCGGACAACAGCAGGGTGTCCTCGGCGCGGGTGAGGGCCACGTAGAGCAGGCGGCGTTCCTCGTCGGTGCGCCGCTGGTCGAGCAGGGCCTTGTGCGCGGCGATCTTGTCCGCCAACACCTTCCGGTCGTAGACGTCGGAGGTGTCGAGCACCGGCACGCCGTGTTCGGACAGCTCGGCGCGGTCGCCGCGCAGCAGCGGCGGCAGGTCCCCCGCATCGGTGAGCCAGGTGCGCTGCGACGCCGTCGACGGGAACACTCGGGCAACAAGGTGTGGCACCGCGACGATCTGCCATTCCAGGCCCTTGGCCGCGTGCACCGTCAGGATCTGGACCCGGTCCGAGGCCACCGTCACCTGTGCCGGTGCCAGCCCGTTCTCCACCTCCGCGGCCGCCGTCAGATATGCCAGTAGTCCGACGATGGGCGCGGCGCCGTCTGGGTCTACGGGCCGCGCGGCGTATCCCGCGACGACGTCGGCGAAGGCGTCGAGATGTTCGGTGCCGCGCCAGCCCTCGGAAACCCCACTGGCGGCACGGGTTTCGGCGTCGATACCCAGAACCCGACGCACTTCGGCAACCAGATCCGGCAGCGGCTGGTGCAGGTGCGCGCGCAGTTGGCTCAGTTCGGCGGCCAGGGCCAGCAGCCGGCGGTGTCCTTCGGGTGAATAGCGGTCGGCCGGGCCCGGATCGCTGATCGCGTCGGCCAGGCAGGCGTGGTCGGCGTCGGGGGCGACCTGCGCGACGGCCTGCTCGGCGGCCGACCCAGACGTCCGCGCCGGGTCGGGCGCATCCAGTTCCGATGCGCGGCGCCACAGCGCGGCCAGGTCGGCGGCGCCGAACCGCCACCGCGCGCTGGTGAGTACCCGCATCGCGGCGACCCCGGCGGTCGGTTCGGCGACCAGGCGCAGCATCGCGACGACGTCGGCGACCTCGGGGATGGCCAGCAGCCCAGCCAGGCCGACCACCTCGACGGGCACCCCGCGGGCTGTCAGCGCCTCGGCGATGGGCGCGGCGTCGGCGTTACGGCGTACCAGGACCGCGGCCGTCGGCACGGGCTCCCCTGCGGCCACCGCACCGAGGTACCGGCGGGCCAGGTGATCGGCAACCCAATCACGTTCGGCGACAACATCATCCAGCAGAGCGCACTGAATGGTTCCCGGCTCGGCGCCCGGCCGCGGCAGCAATTCGCGCACGCTCACGCTGCGACGCCGGGCCTCGGCGGACACCTCGTTGGCCAGCTTGAGTGCCCGCGGCGGGTTGCGCCAGCTGGTCCGTAGTTCCAGGGTCGGGGCCGGTGAACCGTCCGACAGGCGGAAGTCGGTGGTGAATCGCGGCAGGTTGGTCGCCGACGCGCCGCGCCAGCCGTAGATCGACTGGATGGGGTCTCCGACCGCCGTCAGCGCCAGGTCATCGTCGACGCCGCCGCCGAACAGCGACGACAGCGCGACCCGCTGAGCGTGCCCGGTGTCCTGGTATTCGTCGAGCAGGACCACGCGATACCGCTCGCGCAGCTGCGCGCCGACCTGTGGGAAGCGCTCGGCCAAGCGGGCCGCGGCCGACATCTGGCTGCCGAAGTCCATCACCTGCGCATCCCGCGTTCGCTGGTGCACGGCATCGATCAGTGGCACCAGCTCGGCCCGCTCGGTCTGGGTGGCCAGCAGGTTCAGCAGCCACTGGGTGGGCCCGCCGCGCTGGCCCGGACCCCCGGGGAGCGTGAGGATGAGCCGTTCCAGCTCGTGATGGGTGTCCCGCACGGCGTCGGTGTCGACGAGATGCTCGGAAAGCTGACCGGCCAGGCGCAGCACCATCTGGGTGATGGCGGCCGGGGACTTGTCGGTCTGCAACTGGCCCGGGAAGTCGGACACCACCCGAAAAGCCAACTGCCACATCTCGGTTTCGGTGACCAGCCGGGTGGCCGGCTCGATGGGCAGCAGCAGCCCGTACTCGCGGAGCAAGGTGCCCGCGAAGGCGTGATAGGTGCTGACGGTGGCGTGCTCGTCGGCCAGCGAAACGCCGGGCAACAGACCCGACCCCGCTAGACGGGCCAGCCGGGTGCGCACGCGGCGCAACAGCTGTCCGGCGGCCTTGCGGGTGAACGTCAATCCCAGCACCTGCGACGGTGTGGCGTAGCCGTTGGCCACCAGCCACACCACGCGCGCGGCCATGGTCTCGGTTTTCCCGGCACCGGCGCCGGCGATCACCACCAGTGGTCCTGGTGGCGCGGCGATGACCGCAGCCTGCTCGTCGGTCGGGGTGAACAGCCCGAGCGCCTCGGCAAGGTCGGCAGGGCTGTACGTCACGGGCATGCCCCCTTCGTACCTTGTGCCGGACACATGGCCCGCACCGGGCACGTCGCACACCCCGAGCCGACGCGCGCGACGAAGTGCGGCCCGGCCGTCGCCGCGGCGGCATCGGTCACCCGCTGCCGCCACTGCGCCTGCGTCGTCTCCCCCATCGGATCCTGCTCGCGTTCGGTGGCGCCGGTCTTGGCGGGTTTGGCCGGGTACACCAGTCGGCCACCGCCGGGCTGATCACCGTGCGGCACAACGCCTTCAGCGATGGCGAGCTGGTACAGCGCGAGCTGGGCATGCTCCTGGGCATCGGCCTTGGTGGCGGGGCTCTTACCGGTCTTGACGTCCACCACGACCAGACGGCCGTCGCGGTCGCGTTCCAGTCGGTCGATGCGCCCCTTCACCTGAACCTGCAGCCCGTCGTCGGCGATCGTGCCGGCGACCTCGAGTTCGGTACCGACCTCGGTGAGCTCGCCGCGACTCTCCTGCCGCCACGTCGTGAACGTCGCCAGCATGGCGCGGTACCGCTCCAGCTCGTTGTCGGCGTACCAGTTCGAGTCGAAAGGCAACTGCTGCCAGATCTTTTCGAGTTCACCCCGCAGCTGGGCCTCGCTGCGACCGGAATCGGCGACCAGAGCGTGCACCAGCGAGCCCAGCGCCGACCGCAGATCGCGGCCGTCGCTGCCGCCGTGGCGCTCCAGCATCCAGCGCAGCGGGCAATCGGTCAGGGTCTGCACGGTCGATGGCGAGACGGTGACGACGTGGTCGTCGCCGGACCACAGCGGCTCGGCAGTGGACAGCTCCGTGCTGGCGTACCACTGCGCCGGGTCGGCACCCGGCACGCCGGCCTCGGCCAGCCGGGCCAATTGCGCTGCTGCGCAGAGCCGATCGGACTCCTCGACCGCGCCGTCGGGCGCACACACCACCGATCGCAACCGGCCGACCAATGCCGCCGGCGACAACACCGCAGGCGCGTGCACCGGGAGCTCGTCGGCGTCGGAGTCGGTGCCGCCGGCCAGGGCCGCCAGCTCCTCGAAGAAGGTCGACGGCAGTAGCGCCTCGTCGCCGTTGTCGCTGTCGACGGCCGTCACCAGCACACGGTTGCGCGCCCGGCCCAACGCGGCGACCAGCAGCCGGCGTTCCTCGGCCAGCAGCGGCGCGGTGGCCGACATGCCGCGGACGTCACCCACACCGTCGACGATGTCGAGCAGCTGCTGGGTCCCGAGTACGCCTCCACGCGGAACGGTGTTGGGCCACAACCCTTCCTGCAGGCCCGCGATGACCACGAAATCCCATTCCCGCCCCAGCGCGGCGTGTGCACTGAGGACCGCAACCTCGTCGGCCTCGGCGCGCTCGGGGGCCGAACCCGACCAGGAGAGCGCGCGGACGTGGTCGATCAGGCCGGCGAGGGACGCCGCCGCGGTGCGGGCCACGTACTGATCGGCGGTGTCGAACAGCGCGGTGACGGCATCCAGGTCGGCGTTTGCCGCAACGCCGGCCGCACCCGGGCGCCCGGCCGCGGCCTGCCACCGGCGCGACAGCCCACTGGCGTGCCAGGCCTGCCACAGCACGAATCGCGGATCCTGGCCGGCCGTCGCCGACCGGCGCGCCGCGTCGAGGACCGCACGAACCCGCCGCACCGGCCGCGCCAGCTGATCGGGCAGTGAATGATCGGTAGTCCCGGTCAGCGCGTCGACGAGCAGGTCGCCGAAATCGCGACCGGTGCCGTCCGCACGGCGCAGCGCACGGCGCAACTGGCGCTGCGATACCGGGTCCACCCGGCCGATGGGACCGGTCAGCAGGGCCAGCGCCCGGTCGCCGGTCAGCTGATCGGCGACGCAGTCCAGCACCGTCAGCAGCGCGCCCACCGCCGGATGCTGGGCCGGCGGCGCGGTCCCGGCCTGCTGCCGCACCGGAACCCCGGCGGCGGTCAGAGCCCGGGCCAACGCCGTCCCGGCGCTCGGCACCGATCGCACGATGACGGCCATCTGCGACCACGGCACCCCGTCGACCAGGTGCGCGCGACGCAAAGCGTCGGCAATCAACGCGGACTCGGCGTGCGGCGAACCGGCGACACGCACCGACAGCGAGCCGAGCTCATCCGTCGTCGCCGGCGTCAGCGCCCGGGACGCGTCCACGCCGGGCAGCCGCCGCGCGACGGCGGCGACCGCCCCGGCCACGGCAGGCGAGCATCGGTGAGACTCGGTCAGCACCACCTGCGGCTGGTCGTCGGGGCCGTACAGCAGCGTCGGCTCGGCGCCGCGGTAGCCGAACACCGTCTGGCTCGGGTCACCGGCGATGACCGTCAGCTGGGCGCCGGCGGCCAGCACCCGCACCAGCAGCGCGGCCTGCGGGTCGAGGTGCTGCGCATCGTCGACGAGCAGCAGCTTGATGCGGGCACGTTCGGCGTCCAGCAGCGCGGGATCGACGGCGAAGGCCTCAAGGGCGGCGCCGACCAGCTCGGCCGCGCCCAGCGCCGGCACCGTCGCCTGCGGAGCCGCCATGCCGACGGCGCTGCGCAGCAGCATCACCTGCTCGTAGACCTGCGCGAACCGGGCCGCCGCCACCCACTCCGGACGCCCGGCCTTGCGCCCGATCCGGCGCAGGTCCGCAGGGTCGACGCCGCGTTCGGTGCAGCGGGCCAACAGGTCCCGCAATTCGGTCGCGAACCCCGCGGTGCCCAGCGCCGGCCGCAGGTGCAGCGGCCAGTCCACGCTCGCCTCGTCGCCGTCCTCCAGATCACCGGCGAGGAGCTCGCGAATGATGCCGTCCTGCTCGGCGCTGGTGATCAGGCGCGGCGGCGCGTCACCGGCGCGCTGCGCGGCCTGCCGCAACACGGCGAACGCGTAGGAGTGCAGTGTGCGGACCAGCGGCTCCCGGGTGACCTGGCCGGTATCGCCCAGCAGTGCCGACGTGATGGCGCCGCGGACCCGGCTGCCCAGCCGTGCCGAACCGGTGAGCAGGAGCACCGACTCCGGATCGGTCCCCGCCGCGATATGCGTTGCCGCCGTGCGGATCAGCAGCTCGGTCTTGCCGGTTCCGGGGCCGCCCAGCACCCGCACGACACCGCGCTGCCCGGGCTCGGTCAGGGCATTAACCGAGCCGGGCGCGGTGAGTGCGGAGTGCGGGGCGGCCATGGCAGGAATGCAACCACGGGGGTACGACAAGTTCGGCCGACGGCGACGCCCGGCCGCGATGTCTGGCAGCATCAACGGGGTGAGCTTGCAGGTGTACCGCTACGGACCGGCCCGGCCGGCACAGATCCTGGCCCTGCACGGCCTGACCGGCCACGGAAAGCGCTGGCAGACACTGGCGGACGGGTATCTGGCCGAATATTCGGTGCTGGCACCCGATCTCCTGGGACATGGCCATTCGTCGTGGGCGGCGCCGTGGAACATCGACGAGAACGTCGCGGCCCTGGCCACCCTGCTCCAGGACGAGGCCGACGGGCCGGTGGTCGTGGTGGCGCATTCGTTCGGTGGCGCGATAGCGCTCAATCTCGCTGCCGCCCACCCGCATCTGGTATCAGGCCTGGTGCTGCTGGACCCGGCGACCGGGCTGGACGGCAGCTGGATGAGCGAGATCGCCGACGCCATGCTCGGCTCCCCCGACTACCCGGACCGGCACGAGGCCCACGCCGAGAAGGTGAACGGATCGTGGGGCGAGGTCTCGGCGAAGTACCCCGGCGAACTCGAGCGCGACCTGGACGAGCACCTGGTCGCCCTGCCGGGCGGACGCGTCGGCTGGCGCATCAGCCTGCCCGCCATGATGTCCTACTGGAGTGAGCTGGCCCGCCCAATTGTGTTGCCGCCGCAGGGCACACCGACGACGCTGGTGCTGGCCAAACGGACGCACCCGGCCTATGTCACCGGCGAACTGGTGTCCGGTTTGCAGGCGCGCCTCGGTGCCGATTTCGTACTGACCGAATTCGACTGCGACCACATGGTGCCGCACGCCATGCCCGCCGAAACCGCCGACGTGATCCGGCGCCACCTGGTCTGATCGTGGCCGCTGTCACCGACGAACAGGTGGAGAGGGTGCGGGACCTCGTCGCCTCGATCCCGCCCGGCCGGGTGTCGACCTACGGCGACATCGCCGATGCTGCAGGGCTTTCCAGCCCCCGAATCGTCGGCTGGATCATGCGCACCGATTCCTCGGACCTGCCCTGGCACCGGGTGATCAGCGCGTCGGGCCGGCCGGCCGCGCATCTGGCGACGCGGCAGCTGGAACTGCTGCGCGCCGAAGGGGTGCTGGCGGTCGACGGCCGGGTTCGGTTGCGGGAGTACCGGCACGAGTTCTGAGACCCAGCTCACCCGACGGTGATGGCGTCCAACCGTTCCTTGATGAAGTCCGCAGAGACCACCGGCGCCAGCCCCGACACCGCGCCGATGGGCGGCTGCAACGGGGTGATCAGTGCGTCGTGGTTGGCTTCGTAGAAGTAGATGAGCGACACCAGGTCTTCTTCCGGTGCGTGCGGTTGCGGCGGCAGCACGCGGTGGCGGCCGGACGGCCAGCGTCGTCCGCTCCAATATTCCAGCAGGTCACCGATATTCACCGTCAGCGCGCCCGGTTCCCAGGGGGCGTCCTCCCAGCCCTCGGCGTCCGAATACACCTGCAGCCCGCCGGCGCCGGGCTCGCGGTCGAGCACCGTGACGGTGCCGAAATCGGTGTGCGGGCCGATGCGGAACTGCCCGGGCTCGGGTTCACCGACGACACTCACGGGCGGGTAGTGGTTGATGTTCATGGTCCACGTCGGCCGATCTGCCAGCGCGGCAAACGGATTCGCCGGCAATCCCAGCGCGTGCGCGAACAGGGCCAGCAGATCGTCGGACAGCCGGCGCATCTGGGCGGTGTATTGATCCACCAACGTCTGCAGCGCCGGCACCTCGGCGGGCCATACGTTGGGGGCGAACCAGATTCGATCCACCTCCGGATCCCCGGTCGAGGTTTCCGCGCCGAGACTGAAACTCTCCTTGAGATCGGGCGGCGTCTCGGTGCCCTCGGCGTAACCATTGGCCTCGGCGCCCGGGCCGATCCAGCCGTGCCCGCCGACCGGCACCGAGTACCGCTGCTTCACCTCGTCGGGCAACGCGAAGAACTCCCGGCTCGCCGCGCGGACGGCAGCCGCCAGCCCCTGGTCCACGCCGTGACCGGTGACCACAATGAAACCCGCTCGCTGCAGACCCTCGTCGACTTCGGCGGCCACCGCATCGGCCTCGGCTCCGCCGGCATACCAGCGGGAAATATCCACTGTCGCAATGGCACTCATTCGCCGATATCCTCCGCCCACAATTCGGGACTGGCCGCGATGAACTCTTTCATCATGGCCACGCACCGCTCGTCGTCCAAAACCGTCACCGCCACACCATGTTCGGCCAGCCAGTCATGACCGCCGTGGAACGTGCGGGCCTCCCCGATCACCACCGCGCCGATGCCGAACTGCCGCACCAGCCCGCTGCAATACCAGCACGGCGAGAGCGTCGTCACCATGATGGTCGAGCCGTAGCCGCGCTGGCGCCCGGCCGCGCGGAACGCGTCGGTCTCGGCGTGCACGGAGGGGTCGTCGTTCTGCACCCGGCGGTTGTGGCCCGCGCCCAGGAGCTCACCGTCGGCACGAAACAACGCCGCACCGATCGGAATGCCGCCTTCGGCCAACCCTTTTCGGGCTTCGGCGACCGCGACGTCGAGCATCTGCTCAGGGGTCATGCGGAGGCGCATTCCGCGGCGATCTTCTTTCGACACAACACCAGGTACGCGACACCCGCGATGACGAAACCGACGAAGAAGGTGATGTCGCCGAGCTTCGGCACCGCCCGGGCGATGTAACCGACGAACTTCTCCTGGTTGGAGAACAACAGCACCGACAGACCCAGTCCCAGCGCGAAGGACAACAGCCCGGGCCAGTTCGAGTATGAGCGGTCGTACAGATACCCGGCGATCTGTTGCCCGCGGCGCAGATACTGATCGGCGAACACCACACCCAGCCAGGGCCCGATCCAGTATGCAATCACCAGCAGGAACGCTTCATAGCTGTGCGCGGCGTCGGGCAACGCCCACCAGGCGATCAGGAAGCCGGCGACGCCGAAGAAGACGGTCACCAGCGCCCGCGCGATATGCGGCGGCAACGTGATCCCGATGGTCACGAAAGCCATTGCCCCGGAATAGATATTGAGCGCATTGGCGGCGATCGCACCGATCGCGATGGCCAGCAGGGTCGCCTTGGCGAGCCACGGCCCGAGCTCGGCCGTGAACGACGCGGTCGGATTGGCCAGGCTCGCGCTGCCGAACGTCGCCGATGCCGCCCCGACGATCTCCAGGACCGCGCACGAGATGAACAACCCGGTGGAGGCGAAGAACCCTGTCGCGAAAGTGGATACCGCCGACGGCAGATAGCGGGTGTAGTCCGCGGCGTACGGGGTCCAGCCGGCCGCGTAACCGAACGAGGTGCCGACGGTGAGCAGGAAGCCCCCGAGTCCGCCGACCCCACCCGATGGCGCCGGCGCACCCAGATTCGCATGCGCGAAAATGCCCACCGATGCCGCGCCGAAGACGATGACGAGCGCGGGGAACGACCACCGCTCGAATGCCTGCACCAGATTGTGGCCGAAGAACGCGAACGCGGTCTGCAACACCACGATGATGATCAGGCCGATCAGTGGCCCGAAGCCGAACAGGGTGGACAGGGCAAACGCGCCGCTGACACTGTTGGTGGCGAACCACCCGACGCCCGCGGTGATCGACATCAGCGTCGCCGGCAGCGCATTGCCCTTGAACCCGAACGCCATTCGGCCCAGCACCATCTGCGGCACGCCGTGCAGCGGTCCGCGCGCGGACAGGAAATAGTGCGCGATGGCACCCAGGCCCGTACCGATGACGATCCCGGCGACCGCCTGCCAGAAGCTCATGCCGAACGCGAGGACGGCCAGCATGCCGACGAACACCGTCGCGAATTCCATGTTGGGCGACGTCCACGTCCAGAACAGCTGACTCGGCTTGCCGTGCCGGTCCGCCTCGGCGATGAACTCGTTGCCACCCGGTTCGACCGCAGCGATCCGGTCCTTGTAGGTCCCGTCGGTGGTCGGTTCAACAGCCGTCATGCGAGGTAACTTTCCCACCGAACCGGGCACCCTGCCATTCGAACGCCGGCGCGCCCGCTACAGCACCAGGCGGACCAGGGCCGCGGTGCGGGCCAGACCCGGGAAGGCCGCCGCCGTCGACCGCGGGTGCAGCGCGTGCACGGCGAGCCGGAAGATCAAGGCGCGCAACAACATCTGCGGCCACTCCGGCAGCGATGCCCAGCGTTCGATGAGACCGTCGTCGGCCTCGCCCCACGACAGCGCGTCGACGACGACCACACCCGCGGCCCACGACGCCGGGCGCCAGTACGGCGTGATGTCGGTGATGCCCGGCGCGGCGGTGCCGGCGAACAGCACGGTGCCGTAGAGGTCACCGTGCACCAGCTGGCTCGGGTTGCGGGTCGGCTTGCGCAGCGACGCAAGCTGATTGATCAGTTCGACCGAACGACGGCCATCGGTGGTGCCGGGCGCCACCCGTGAGCCGGGCGGCAACGACTGCAGTGGCCGGTCCTCCCACGCGGCGCGGTCGGCGGCGATGAAAACGTCGACGTCGCTCCACGGCACCGCGGGCGGCTGCGTCAGGAAGCGCGGACGCTCGAGCTTGGCCGTCGCCTCGTGCAGACGCACCGCCGCCGAGACGATCTCGTCGTGCCGCGGTTCCGGGGTACCGGTGACGAACGTGTCGGCACGCCAGCCGGCGACGACGTAGCGGCCGTCGGTGGCACGCACCGGGCGGGCCAGCCGGACGCCGTCCACGAACAGCGTCTCGCGCACCTTGGCCGACCAGGACGCCCGCGCGTTGTCGGCGACCATGGACAGCACCACCTCGCCACAGCGCCAGCCGCCCTCCCAGCTCGAGCCGAGCGGCACCGGCCGGAGACCGGTCAGGCCGAACGCCGTGAGCACATGTTCGGGAGGACGGTCGACGGTCACCCGATCAGACTAAGGTGTGCCCGCCCATCCCTGACGTCAGTACATGACCATGTCGGGCTCGAGTTGCCGGGCCCAGGCCACGATTCCGCCCTGCAGATGCAGCGCGTCGGCGAATCCGGCCTGTTTGAGGGCGAGCAGGGCCTCGGCCGAGCGGATCCCGGTCTTGCAGTACAGCACCGCGATCCGGTCCTGCGGCACGCGGGACAGGCCGGCGCCGGAGTCGAGCGTCGACTTGGGGATCAGTTCGGCGCCCGCGATGTGGTTGATGGCCCACTCGGCGGGTTCGCGTACGTCGATCAGGGCGACGGGCTTGCCGGCGTCAAGCATCTCCCGCAGCTCGAGCGGCGTCACCGTCGAGTCGGCCGCCGCTTCGGCCGCAGCGTCGGAGACCACGCCGCAGAACGCGTCGTAGTCGATGAGTTCGGTGATCTTCGGGGTCGCGGGGTCCTTGCGAATCGCGATGGTGCGGTAGGTCATGTCGAGGGCGTCGTAGATCATCAGGCGGCCCAGCAGCGACTCACCGATGCCGGTGATCAGCTTGATGGCCTCGGTGCCCATCACGGCGGCGACGGACGCGCACAGGATCCCGAGCACGCCGCCTTCGGCGCATGACGGCACCGTGCCCGGGGCCGGCGGCTCCGGGTAGAGGTCGCGGTAGTTGAGCCCGCGCCCGTCGGGGGCGTCCTCCCAGAACACCGACACCTGGCCGGAGAACCGGTAGATCGAGCCCCAGACGTACGGCTTGTGGGCCAGCACCGCGGCGTCGTTGACGAGGTAGCGGGTGGCGAAGTTGTCGGTGCCGTCGAGGATCAGGTCGTACTGCTCGAACAGCGGCACCGCGTTGTCGGCGTCGAGCCGGAACTCGTGCAGATTGACGGTGACCAGCGGGTTGATCTCCAGGATCGACTCGCGGGCGCTCTGCGCCTTGGGCTGTCCGATGTCGGACTGACCGTGGATGATCTGCCGCTGCAGGTTCGATTCGTCGACGACGTCGAACTCGACGATGCCGATGGTGCCGACGCCGGCCGCTGCCAGATAGAGCAGGGTCGGGGAACCCAGTCCCCCTGCGCCGATGACGAGCACGCGCGCGTTCTTCAGCCGTTTCTGCCCGTCGACGCCCAGGTCCGGAATGATCAGGTGGCGGCTGTACCGCGCCACCTCGTCGCGGGTCAGTTCGGCCGCCGGCTGCACCAGCGGCGGCAACGGGGATGCCATGCCCTCAACAGTAATCAGCGGCTTCACATGACATTTCGGGGCCGCTCGGCGGCGACGAGGGTGCGCTCCGTGTACGCCAGTAGCGGCGTGTTGGCGTACAAACACGGCCGCTCGCGGGAAAGGGGGCTCGCGCGGGAGAGACGACTAGGGAATGGGGTACGGCCAGGAGTTGACGTGGCAGGTCTTGCCGTCGGGCTTGACCGACTCCGGGTCGAACTTGGCGTCGTCGTTGTTGTTGGTCGAGAAGGTCTGCTGCATCATGATCGGCGCCAGCCCGCCGTTGTCACCGCAGGGCTCGTGCATCCGGAAGCCGAGGGCGTGCCCGACCTCATGGTTGATCAGGTACTGGCGGTACGAGCCGATGTCGCCCTGGAACGGCACCGCGCCCCGCACCCAGCGCGCCTCGTTGATGAACACGCGGGACTGCGCCTTGCCGCCGTCGGCCGGGAAGTACGCCGGGTTGAAGCACGACGACTCCAGCTGGATGTCGTAGCCGCAGCCCTCGCGCACCGTCATCGGCGAGGTCAGGGACACCCGGAAGTCAGGTGTCTCCGGCGACGACGCGTCGAGCCTGGTGAAGGCGAACTTCCCGTCGTGCGTCCAGCTCTTCGGGTTGGCGAGGGTTTCGGCGACCATCCGGGCAAACGCCTCGTCGCCGCCGAAACTGGTGGTGTCGACGCCGTCCTCCACCTCGACGGTGTAGGTCACCGACTTGGTGGTGCCCTGACCGATCTTGCCGGTGGTGCCCGGCACGATGTGCCAGGCCTTGGCGCCGGCCTCGGTGAACGGCCCGCCGTCCGGGAGGATGCCGGTGGGCAGATTGACGTCGAACTGCGTCAGGCCCTTGGGCGGCGCGCCGACGATCGCGGTGCTCGCCGAGTTGATGGTGGGCTGGCCGACCATCGGCACGTGCGGATGCGCCGGCGTGATCGGTTTCGGACCGGAGATGCCCTGGTAGACCACGATTCCGGTGACGACGGCCAGCGCGGGCAAGGCGTACGCGCGCCACCCGTAGGTGGATACGAAGCGACCCAGCCAGGATTGCTTGCGCCACTGCTGCCGGTCGTCCCGGTTGGACCGCAGCCGTCCGGAGTCCTCGGCCACCGGATCCCGCTGCGCACGCAAGGGCTCACGCCACTCATTGCGCACCACAGGGACGCGACCGGTGCCTCGGCCCGGGTCGTAGGTCACCGAACCAGGATGGCACAGAGCTGGGCGTACACCGGTAATGGCACGCCACCGGGTGTTCAAGTGGGACCGGACACAATCGCCGAACCGCTGGTAGCACGCGGATGGCGCGAACTAACGGTAGTAGTGTCGTGGCGATAAACTGCCGGGTCGGTCAACCTGAACAACACGTTGGGCGGCCATGAACAACAGGGGTCCAGACCGGTCCCTGAACAGTTGGTCACGGACATGTGTGCCGGACAATGCCAGATTGAGGACGTAATGAGCGAGGTTGCCAACACCTCAGACGCCAGAGGCACGCAAGCCGGAACCGACGGCACGCAGGGCGGCCCGACCACGAATCGACGGGGCAACCGCCTGCCTCGGGACGAACGGCGCGGCCAGCTGCTGATCGCGGCGAGCGACGTCTTCGTGGACCGCGGCTACCACGCCGCCGGCATGGATGAGATCGCCGAACGCGCCGGCGTGAGCAAACCCGTCCTGTACCAACACTTTTCGTCGAAGCTGGAGCTGTACCTGGCGGTGCTGCAGCGGCACGTCGACAACCTGCTGCAGGGCGTGCGCGGGGCGCTCAGCGCCACCACCGACAACCGGCTCCGCCTGCGCGCGGCCGTCGAGGCCTTCTTCGACTTCATCGAGCACGACAGCCAGGGCTACCGGCTGATCTTCGAGAACGACTACGTCACCGAGCCGCAGGTGTCGGCCCAGGTGAAGGTCGCGACCGATTCGTGCACCGACGCCGTGTTCGACCTGGTGAGCAGCGATTCCGGGTTGGAGCCCCATCGCGCCCGGATGATCGCCGTCGGCCTCGTCGCGATCAGCGTCGACTGTGCCCGCTACTGGATCAACAACGACCGGCCGATCTCGAAGGACGCAGCCGTCGACGGCACGGTGCAGTTCGCCTGGGGCGGACTGTCACACGTTCCACTCACCCGCTGACGCGGCCCGAACAAGAAAACTGCCCCTTTCCGTTGTGGAAAGGGGCAGTTTTCTTGCGTGCGGGCGGAGTCAGTCCTTGCCGGTGACGCCGAAGCCGACCCGGCGGACGTCAGCCGCGCCGATCTCGACGTAGGCGATCTTGGCGGTCTGCACCAGGAACCGGCGGCCCTTCTCGTCGGTCAGCGCGAGCACGCCCTCCTTACCGAGCGCGTCGGTCACCAACTTCTCCACTTCCTCGGGAGTCTGCGCGCTGTTGAGGAACAGTTCGCGCGGGCTGTCGGTGACACCGATCTTGACCTCCACGCTGACCCCTTTCATTCGTTTTCAAGACTTCAGTCGAGCTGCTATCGAACTCTCCTCAGGAGGCTAGTGGACGACGGCGGCCGCGGTGGCCGCGGGCACGTTCGCCGTACGCGAACCACGCCCGGAGGTCACGACGTCGTCACAGTTGTCGGCCCGGAAACACCGCCCGGCGGCACCGCTTTTCGAGGTCGCGACAGGTCGTCTCGGCGCGCTCGACCGAACCGAGTCCCGACCGTTATCCGACGGCCAGCGAGCCGACCTCATCCGCAACTTCCGCACCATTAGCATCGACGAGGTAAGTGATACTCGACCGGGGAAAGTCGCCATGAGCAGGACATATTCGCGATATTCAACACCGTCGGGGGCGTCCACCGGCAGCTACGGGGACACCCCCGACTACCAGGGCTACGACCGCGGCTACAGCTACGGCTCCACCACCTATGGCAGTGGATACGGCAGCACCGACTACGCCGGTGACCGCAGCCACTCGTACGGCTCGTACAGCTCGTACGGCTCGTACGGCTCGGCCACCGACCTGGCCGACCGACCCACGCGCGAGTACACCAGTACCTACGGCGACACCGATCGGTTCACCGCGGCCGACGCGGACTACGCCGGTGGTGACGCCGACGCGGCGTACGACGACTACGACGACGACGAGATCTACGAGTACGACGAGGGCATCGACCGGCGCTGGGTGTGGGTGGCCGGCGTCGCCGGCGCCATCCTGCTGGTCGCGGTCATCTGCACCGTCGTGATCCTCGGCGGCGGCGACAGCGGGCCCGTCACCGCGCCGATCACGCCGCCCAGCACGAGCCAGTCGGCAACGCCGACCGCCTCCGCGGCGCCGTCGGCCGCGCCGCGTCCCCGCGTGACGGCGGCGCCGCCGACCGCGTCGCTGGCGCCCGAGACCGTGACGACCGTCACCCCGACCGCACCGGCTCCCACGCCGGCCGAGGCCGTCCCGCCGGTCGACCCCGCGGCCGTGCCCGCGGCACCACTGCCGAACACGGTCACCTACCGGATCACCGGCAACAAGTCACTGCTGGACCTCGTGACGGTGATCTACACCGACGGGCAGGGTGCGCTGCAGACGGACGTCAACGTCGCGCTGCCGTGGGCCAAGACCGTCACGCTGAATCCGGGTGTCACGCTGAGTTCGGTGACCGCCACCAGCGTCACCGGTCAGCTGAACTGCTCGATCAGCGACGGTTCGGGCCAGGCGGTCGCCGTGCAGAGCAACAACACGATGATCACCACCTGCACGAAGTAATCACCACAGCACCGCGGAACCGGGTGTGTGAGCTCAGCCGAGGCCGAGTTCGCGCACCCGGTTCTTGTGTGTCTCCTGCAGGCGCTCGAAGAACTCGGTCATCTGGGTCAGGCCCTCGCCGCTGGACAGCACCAGGTCGACGAGTTCGTCGTGCTCGGCCATCACGAACTGCGCCTGTGTGATGGCCTCCCCCAGCAGCCGCCGAGACCACAACGCCAACCGGTGCCGCTGCCGGTCGCTGGCGCTGACCGCGGCCCGCACCTCGGCCACCACGAACTGGGAGTGCCCGGTTTCCGACAGCACCGCGCGCACAACGTCGGCGGCCTCGGCGGGCAGCGAACCGGCGATCTCCAGGTAGAAATCGGCCGCCAGGGCGTCGCCGACATAGGTCTTGACGAGCGCTTCGAGCCAGGTGCTCGGCGTGGTCAGCCGGTGGTAGTTCTCCAGTGCCGGAGCGTATTTCGTCATCGCCGGGACGACGTCGACACCGCGGCGCAGCAGCGCCTCGCGCAGCACGTCGAAGTGCCCCATCTCGGCGGCGGCCATGCGCGCCAGGTTGATGCGGCCCGCCAGGTTCGGCGCCATCCGCGCCTCCTCGGTCAGCCGGTAGAACGCGGCGACCTCGCCGTACGCCAACAGGGCGAACAGCTCGTTGATACCGGGATGATCGCCGGACACCGCCGGCTGCTCCGGAGTTGCCGTCTGCTCGGGCAGCGCCTGGGACCTCGAAGGCGACGGGGAAGGCATGGCCCCAACTGTAGACCGCGACTCGCGTCACAGCCGACCGGCGATGCGACCAGCTACAATGGTCTCGGCTGTAGCCAGTTCCGGGCAAGTTCCGGATCGGGAAAAGGTCCGGCGCGGGCAACGCGCGACCGGCTGCGACCAAGGAAATGTGCGTGCACGTGTTGGCCCACCTCCATCCGCGACCGACGCGGTAGACGGTTCTCCAGCTCGCCGGAACACCCGGCTGATTTCGGCAGAACCGCCCCGAGGGCCCAAGTGTTGATCGTCAGACTCGTGCGCGCGTGGACAAACAGCGAGCACTGACTCCGATGACACTGGAAGGCATCCACGCCACCTCATGACCGCATTGACTGCAAAGACAACCGAAGAAAAAACATTCGCTGACCTCGGCGTTCGGGACGAAATCGTCCAGGCGCTCGCCGAAGACGGCAAGGCCCACCCGTTCGCGATCCAGGAGCTGACGCTCCCGTTGGCGCTCGCCGGCGACGACCTGATCGGCCAGGCCCGCACCGGTATGGGCAAGACCCTGGCGTTCGGTGTGCCGCTGCTGCACCGCGTCGCCTCCGACGCCTCGCTGCCGCTGACCGGCACCCCCCGCGCGCTCGTCGTGGTCCCGACCCGCGAGCTCTGCATCCAGGTCCATGGCGATCTGACGATGGCCGGCAAACATCTCAAGGCCGGGGAAAACGGGGAACGCAAGCTCCGCGTCGAAGCCATCTACGGTGGCCGCCCCTACGAGCCGCAGATCGAGGCCCTGCAGCAGGGCGTCGACGTCATCGTCGGCACCCCGGGCCGGCTCCTGGACCTCGCTCAGCAGGGACACCTGCAGCTCGGCGGCCTCAGCGTCCTGGTCCTCGACGAGGCCGACGAGATGCTGGACCTGGGCTTCCTGCCCGACATCGAGCGCATCCTGCGGCTGACCCCGGATTCGCGCCAGGCCATGCTGTTCTCGGCCACCATGCCGGACCCGATCATCACGCTGGCCCGCACCTTCATGAACCAGCCGACGCATATCCGCGCCGAGGCCCCGCATTCGGCGGCCACCCATGACTCCACCAAGCAGTACGTCTACCGCGCCCACGCGCTGGACAAGGTGGAGATGGTCAGCCGCATCCTGCAGGCCACCGGCCGCGGCGCGACCATGATCTTCACCCGCACCAAGCGCACCGCCCAGAAGGTGTCCGACGAGCTCGCCGAACGCGGCTTCAAGGTCGGTGCTGTCCACGGTGACCTGGGCCAGATCGCCCGCGAGAAGGCCCTCAAGTCGTTCCGCAACGGGGATATCGACGTCCTGGTCGCGACCGACGTCGCGGCCCGCGGCATCGACATCGACGACATCACGCACGTCATCAACTACCAGATCCCCGAGGACGAAATGTCCTACGTGCACCGCATCGGCCGTACCGGCCGCGCCGGCAAGACCGGTATCGCCGTCACGCTGGTCGACTGGGACGAGCTGACCCGCTGGGCGCTCATCGACAAGGCCCTGAACCTGGATTGCCCGGATCCTGCCGAGACCTACTCCCGCTCGCCGCACCTGTACGAAGAGCTGGACATCCCGACCGACGTCACCGGTTCGATCGGGGCCTCTCGGGCCAAGCCCGCCAAGAAGTCGTCTGATCCCGAGGTCAAGCGCGAGTCGAGCGCCGACAAGGACCGCCCGGCCCGCAGCCGCAGCCGGTCCCGCCGCCGCACCCGCGCCGGTGAATCGGCCACGGGTCATGTCGAGGCGTCGGGTGCAGCCGAGGGCGACACCGCCGAAGCCGGTGCGCCGGCCGGCGACAGCCCCGCCGAGTCGAGCCACTCGGGTCGCCGCCGCCGGCGGCGTCGTCCGAGCAAGGCCGCGGCTCCCGAGGCCGCGGCCGTGGCAGCACCTGCCGCCGAATAGCCGCAGGCCGCCCGAGCCCTATGGTCAAACCGGAACGACGTACCAAAGCTGATCTGATCGCCGCCGCGGCCATCGTCGTGGTGGTCGCGGTCGGCGCAGCGCTGATCTGGTGGAACAGCGATGCGCGGGCCACCGTCAGCCGGCCCGCCGACCGTCCCGCACCGGCGTTGCACGCCGCCAAGACGGTGCCCTCGACGCTGCGCGAACTGTGGACCGCGGCCAGCGGCAAGACCACCCAGCCGTCGGTTGTCGGCGGCGTCGTGGTGACCGGCGACGGCGATGAGATGCAGGGCCGCGACCCGGCCACCGGCAACGCGTTGTGGAGCTACTCGCGCGCCCGCGAGCTGTGCGGCGTCACCACCGTGTACCAGTACGCGGTGGCGGTGTACCCCGACGACCGCGGCTGCGGGCAGGCCAGCGCCATCGACGCGAGCACCGGACGCCGCGGACCCGCCCGCAGCAGCCTCGCCGACGCCGAGGTGAAGCTGTCCACCGACGGGACGACGATCCTGTCGTACGGCGACAGCCGCCTGGAGCAGTGGCGTTCGGACCTGGTGCGGATGATCAGTTATGGCTACCTCGACGCGGTGGTCAAACCCGGCGTCCCGGCCTCTCCCCTGTGCCGCTTGGTATCCGCCGCGGCGAGCTCGGCTTCGGTGGCCGTCATGGAGGCGTGTCCCAAGCAGAACGACCTGCGGCTGACGCTGCTCAAGGCCGCCAAGGAAGAGGACCAGCCGGACGTCAAGCGGGTATCGCTGCCCGGCGTCAGCGTGGACTCGGACGCGCAGGTCATCGCGGTGTCGGAGACCAAGGTCGCGGTCTACCTGCCGACGCCGCAGCCGTGCGTGAACATCATCGACGAAACCGGCAACACCATCGCCAGCACGCTGCTGCCGCATGCCGCGACGCCGGTGACGGCGACGACCCGCGTCGGCGACGTCGTCACCTGGTACACGGGCGACTCGGTGCTGGTCTTCGACAGCAACGGGCTGCGCTACAAGTACACCGTCAGCGCGCAGGGCGGGCAGGCACCGATCGGTCCGGCCACCATGCTGGCCGGACATCTGCTGGTTCCGGTGACCAGCGGCTACGACACGTTCGACGCGCAGAGCGGCGCCGGCCAGACGCACATCGCGCTCGCCCGGCAACCGGTCAACTCCGCGGTCATCCCGGCCCTGGCCGGTTCGGTGCTGCTGGAGCAGCGGGGCAGCCAGTTGGTGGCGCTGGGTCAGTGACCCGAGGGATCAGACCTCAGGGGTGAAGACGGGCAGCGCCTTGTTCTTCTTCCAGTGCTTGAGCAGTGACTGCGCCAGTTCGCGATAGGCGATGGCGCCCTTGTTCTTCCGGCCCGCGAGGACCGACGAACCCGACGCGCTGGCCTCGGCGAACCGCACCGTCCGCGGGATCGGCGGGGCGAGCACCACGAGGCTGTAGCGGTCGGCCACGTCGAGCAGGACGTCGCGGCTGTGCGTGGTGCGGGCGTCGTACAGCGTCGGCAGCGCGCCCAGCAGTCGCAGGTCAGGGTTGGTGATCTGCTGCACGTCGGTGACGGTCCGCAGGAACTGGCCGACACCGCGGTGGGCCAGCGTCTCGCACTGCAGGGGCACGACGACGTCGCCTGCGGCGGTCAGGCCGTTGAGGGTCAGCACGCCCAGTGACGGCGGGCAATCGATGATGACGACGTCGAACTGGTCGGCGATCTTCGCCAGCGCGCGCTTGAGCGCGTACTCGCGGCCGGCCCGCATCAGCAGCATCGCTTCGGCACCGGCCAGGTCGATGTTGGCCGGCAGCAGCGTCATGCCCTCAGCGGTCGAGACCAGCGCGACGTCGGGTTCCACGTCGCCGAGCAGCACCTCGTGCACCGAGACCGGCAGCTTGTCGGGGTCCTGGCCCAGAGAGAAGGTCAGACAGCCCTGCGGATCGAGATCGACGAGCAGTACGCGCTGCCCCTCTTCGGTCAGCGCTGCACCCAGCGACGCCACTGTCGTCGTTTTTGCGACCCCACCTTTTTGGTTGGCGACCGCAAGTACCCGTGTCACGGTGCCCATCCTGACACGCGGCCAAGTGGCGCCGCTCACCGTGGGGCAGAATCTCGGTCGTGAGTATTGGCGTCGACCCGGCAGGCGAACTGCTGACACACCGGCTCATCCTGCTCCGGCACGGCCAGACCGAATGGTCGCGCAGCGGCCGGCACACCGGACGCACCGACCTGGAGCTGACCGAGGAAGGCCGGCAGCAGGCCCGCAGCGCCGCCTCGGCACTGGCCGAGCTGAAGCTCGACGACCCCTTGGTGATCAGCAGCCCGCGGCAGCGGGCCGTGGTCACCGCCGAACTCGCCGGGCTGGACGTCGCCGAGACCACCGAACTGCTGGCCGAGTGGGACTACGGCGACTACGAAGGCCTGACCACGCCGCAGATTCGCGAGCAGGTGCCCGACTGGCTGGTGTGGACGCACGGCTGCCCCGGCGGCGAGAGTCTGGCCGACGTCAGCGCCCGCGCCGACCGCGCCGTGGCGCTGGCCCTGGACCACATGGCGACGCGCGACGTGGTGTTCGTCGGGCACGGCCACTTCTCGCGGGCCGTGATGACGCGGTGGATGGAGCTCCCGGTGACCGACGGCATCCGGATCTCCATGGCGGCGGCCTCGATCTCGGTGTGCGGGTTCGAGCACCGCGTGCGCCAGTTGGTCGCGCTCGGTCTCACCGGCCACCCCAACCCGTGCCTGCCCGAGTGACCCCGATTTTCGTGCTGGCAGGTCCCGATGGGGTGATGCTGGCGGACGGGCCGGCGCAGGCCTTCCCGAATCTGGACGACGCCCGGCGGGCACTGGCCGACGACGACGTACCGATCCTGGTGGGCGCCTTGCCTTTTGACCTCGACTCCCCCGCCGCGTTGATGGCGCCGGCGACCGTCACATACGCCGACGCGCTGCCGTTCACCGATGATCGGCTGCCGGCGGTGCGGATCGCGGCCAGCCTGCCGTCACCCGACGAACACCGGGCCCGGGTCGCCGCCGCGGTACAGGCCCTGCGGGACCCGGCGGCGGGCCTGCACAAGGTGGTGCTGGCCCGGGCGCTCGAGCTCGTCGCCGACGACGCCCTCGACCCCTACGTGGTGCTCAGCCGTCTGGCCGACGACCACAGCGCCACAGCGTTTTTCACCGATCTCAGCGCCGCCGGTGCGCCGTACTCCGGCACCGCGCTGCTCGGCGCGAGCCCCGAACTACTGGTGGCCCGCCGCGGCGATGTGGTGACGTGCAAACCGTTCGCCGGCTCGGCGCCGCGGTCCGCCGACCCCGAGACGGACGCCGCCAACGGCGCCGCGCTGGCGGCGTCGGCCAAGAACCGGCACGAGCACCAGCTGGTGGTCGACATCATGCGCGAGGCGCTCGAACCGCTGTGTAGCGAGCTCGACATCGCCGCCGAGCCGCAGGTGAGCGCCACCACGGCCGTCTGGCACCTGAGCACGCCGATCACCGGTCGGCTGCGCGAGACATCCACCACCGCACTGGATTTGGCCATCGCACTGCATCCGACGCCGGCCGTCGGCGGTGTTCCCACCGCGGCGGCGGCGCGGCTGATCAACGAACTCGAAGGCGACCGCGGGTTCTATGCCGGCGCCGTCGGCTGGTGCGACAGCGCCGGCGACGGCCGGTGGGTGGTGTCGATCCGGTGCGGACAACTGTCCGCCGACCGGCTGTCGATCGACGCACGCGCCGGCGGCGGTATCGTCGCCGAATCGGACCCCGATGACGAAGTCACCGAGACCACAACAAAATTCAGGACGATGCTGACCGCACTGGGGGTAGCGCAATGATGGGACACCACAAATGACGACGATCATCCGCCCGGTCCGGCCCGGCGACGAAGTCGAGATCACCGCGATGATCCACGAACTGGCCGCGTTCGAGAAGGCCGCCGACCAGTGCACCGTGACCGAAGCCCAGATTCGGACCGCGCTGTTCGGCGGCGCCGAATCGGGCCAGGCCGCGGTTTCGGGCCATTTCGTCGAGGTCGACGGCCGGCCCGCCGCGTTCGCGCTGTGGTTCCTGAACTTCTCGACGTGGGACGGCGTCTCCGGCATCTACCTCGAAGACCTGTTCGTGCGCCCCGACTTCCGGCGCCGCGGCCTGGCCCGCAAGCTCCTGTCGACGCTGGCGCAGGAATGCGTCGAGCGCGGGTACACGCGGTTGCAGTGGGCGGTGCTGAACTGGAACGTCAATGCCATCGCCCTGTACGACGAGGTCGGCGGCAAACCGCAGTCCGAGTGGACGACCTACCGGGTATCCGGACCCGAACTGACGGCCCTGGCCCAGGGCTGATCCGGCCGCCGTTGACGTCCCGCGCAAATTTCTTCCCCAATTCCCTTCTGCACGTGGGCCTCGGCTGCCACCATCGGTGTTGATCCGCGGCCCGACCGATGAGGCCGGGCCGGCGAAGGGACGGCAATGCGATTCCAGCGTCGCCAACTGCTGTCCAGGGTGAGTATCCAGTCGAAGCTCGTGGTGATGCTGGTGCTGTGCACCATCATCGCGGCGACCGTCGTCGGCGTCATCGGGTTCCGCGCCGGTCGCGCCTCGCTTCGGGACTCGGTCCTGAACCGGCTCACCGAACTTCGGCAGTCGCAGTCCCGTGAACTCAAGGACCAGCTGTCCGATCTGAAGAACTCGATGATCATCTACGCGCGCGGCGCCCACACCCAGGGCGCGCTCGCGGAATTCACCGCGGGATTCGACGCGTTGGCGGACAAGCCCATCAGTCCGGCGCAGTCGCAGTCGATCACCGACTACTACACCAACACCTTCCTCAAGGAGGTGCAGCAGTCCAGCGGCGCCAAGCTGAACGTCGATCAACTGCTGCCGAGGGACAACGCCCAGCGGTACCTGCAGGCCAACTACACCGCCGTGCGGAAGGACGACGACACCGCGGTCAAGGTCGACGACGCCCACGACGGCAGCATCTGGTCCGCGGCGAACGCCCGCTATCAGGACTTCTTCCGCCAGATCGTCACCCGGTTCGAATTCCAGGACGCGCTGCTGCTCGACAGCCGCGGCAACGTGGTCTACACCGCGTACAAGGACGTCGACCTGGGCACCAACATCCTGACCGGGCCCTACAGCGGCTCCAAACTCCGTGGCGCATATGAGAAAGCGATGTCCGCCAACGCCGTCGACTACGTCGGCATCACCGATTTCGAGGTGTACCAGCCGGCGGAGAACGTGCCCACCGCCTGGATGATCACCCCGATCGTCACCGCCGGGCGCGCGATGGGTGCGCTCGCCCTGCAATTCCCGGTCACGAAGATCAACCGGCTCATGACTTTCGACCAACGCTGGAAGGAATCCGGCCTGGGCAACACCGGCGAAGTCTTCCTGGTCGGCCCCGACGACCTGATGCGCTCGGATTCCCGGATGTTCCTGCAGGATCGGCAGGCCTACAAGAACGATGTCGTCGCGGCCGGCACCCCGGCCGACGTCGCCGACCGCGCCATCCAGTTGGGCGGCACCACCCTGGTGCAACCGGTGCCCTCGACCACCAACAAGCAGGCCCTGCGGGGCGAGTCCGGAACCCGGCTGGCCACCGACTATCTCGGCCACGAGGTGCTGCTGGCCTACGCCCCCATCACGATTCCCGACGCCGAACTGCACTGGACCATCATCGGCAAGATCGACACGTCGGAGGCTTTCCAGCGGGAGACCGCGTTCACCAGGACCATCGTGTTGACGACGGTCGGCATCATCTTCGCGGTGTGCATCGCCGCGATGTTCCTGGCTCAGCTCTTCGTTCGGCCCATCCGGCGGCTGGAGGCGGGCGCGCAACGGATCAGCGCCGGCGACTACAACATCAACGTGCCCGTCGAGACGCGCGACGAGATCGGCGAGCTGACAGAGGCTTTCAACGAGATGAGCCGGAGCCTGACGGTCAAGGAGGAGCTGCTCGTCGAGCAGCGCAAGGAGAACGCCAAGCTCTTGACGCTGTTGATGCCCGAACCGGTCGTCGAGCGCTACCAGCAGGGCGAGGAGATCGCCCCGGAGGAGCACCAGAACGTCACGGTGATCTTCACCGAGGTCATCGGACTGGACCGGCTACAGGCGCAGTTGACGTCACAGGGGTCGCTCGCCGTGGTCACCGAGCTCGAGCGCCAATTCGACGCGGCCGCAGACAGTCTCGGCATCGAACGCGTCCGCGCGATCCGGAACGGCTACCTGGGCAGCTGCGGCCTCAACACCCCGAGGCTCGACAACGTCCGGCGGACCGTCGACTTCGCCCTGGAATGCCAACGCATCATCGACCGGTTCAACAGCGAGACCGGTAACCATCTGGGCCTGCGTGCCGGCATCGACACCGGCACCGTCAGCAGTGGTCTCGGCGGCGAGTACTCCGTCGTCTACGACATGTGGGGCGCTGCGGTCAACGTCGCGTACCAGGTCAAGAGCGGTTCACCGCAACCCGGAATCGATGTCACCGACCGGGTTTATCAGGCGCTGCAGGCCACCATGACCTTCACGTCTGCCGGCACCATGTCCGTCGACGGGCAGGACGAGCCGATCTGGCGACTGGTGGTGCCGGAATGATCGCCGACGTGTTCACCTCGGCCTGGTTCTACTGGGCCGTGGGCATCGCGGTCGGGTTGCCGATCGGGCTGGTCGTGCTCACCGAATGGCAGCACGCGCTGCGCCGCAGGCACAGCTTCCTGGTGCGGCCGGTGACCGTGCTGCGCAACTACCTGCTGCCGCTGGGTGCGCTGCTGCTGCTGTTGACCGAGGCCCGGCAGATACCGGCCGGAGCGACCTCGGTCCGCACCGTCGCAACACTTTTCGCGTTCGTCGTGCTGATCCTGCTGCTGTCCGGCGTGAACGCCACGCTGTTCCAGGGGGCACCCGCGGGGACCTGGCGCAAGCGTGTCCCGACGATCTTCGTCGACGTCGCCCGGTTCGTCCTCATCGCGGTCGGTCTGGCGGTCATCTTCTCCTACATCTGGGGAGCGAACGTCCGCGGCCTGTTCACGGCGCTGGGCATCACCTCGATCGTCATCGGCCTGACACTGCAGAATTCGGTGGGTCAGATCATCTCGGGCCTGTTGATGTTGTTCGAGCAGCCGTTCCAGATCGGCGACTGGCTGGACACCGCCGCCGCACGCGGCCGGGTGGTCGAAGTCAATTGGCGTGCAGTGCATCTGGAGACCGGCGCCGGAACCCAGATCACCCCGAACTCGGTGCTGGCCGGGGCGTCGTTCACCAACCTGAGCCGGCCGGCCGACGCGCATTCGATCACCGTGACAACCATCTTCTCGCTCGACGATCCGCCGAACCAGGTGTGCGCGTTGCTCACACGCCTGGCCGCAGACCTGCCGATGCGGCGCCCTGACGGCACCGTCTCGTCGACCCCCGCAGGCGGGCTCGAATATCAGACCACCATTCCCCTACACTCCCCCGCCGACGACGGAGAGACGAAAAAGCTTTTCCTGCAATGGGTCTGGTATGCATCCCGGCGGGCAGGCCTGCACCTCGACGAGGCCGAGGACGTCTTCTCGACGACCGAACGGCTGGCCGCGGCCGTCGCCGAAGTCGTCGCACCGACCCTGCGGCTCAGCGCCGACCAGCAACGCGAACTGCTGGGCGCGGCGAACCTGGAACGCTACGGCATCGGCGAACTGGTCCAGCGGGTCGGCGAGGTACCCGAACGCATGACGTTCATCCTGTCCGGACGTGTTCAGCTGACCGCCGGCGGTGACGACGGCTCGGAGACCTTGATCGGAATCCTCGAGAACGGCAGCTATCTCGGCCAGAGCACATTGACCCGGCAGCCGGTCATCGGCAATGCCCACGCCCTCGACGAAGTCACCGTGGTGCACGTCGAACGCGACCACATCGAGACGGTGGTACAGCGGAATCCGGTGCTGCTACAGGAATTCGGCCGGATCATCGAAGACCGCCGGGCCCACGCCCGGCGCCTGCTGAGTGCCGACTGAAACCGTCACTCCCGCTTCGAGATCCACTCCACCGTGGACGGGCTGAACAACAACCCCAGCGTGACGATGGCGACGAGCCCGACGACGATGGCGTACTGCAGCTGGCCGGATTGGAAGACGTACCAGGCGACGCCGAGCAGCAGGAGGTTGGCGAACACCCCGATGCCACGGCCCCACCGGCGCCCGGTGATCAGTGCCCAGCCGCCGGCGAGCACCGCCCCGCCGATGCACACCAGCCAGATCGCATTGCCGTAACCGTTGACGATGTGCTGGTCGGCGCCGGCCAACCCGCGCACCACGTACACCGCGGCGCCGATCAGGCCGAGCGCACCTTCGGCAGCCACCAGGAACCCGGCCCGGCGAACGGCCGGCGGATGGATCGTCGGATCACTCACTGCGACAACCGATCTGCCAGGTACCGCACCGCCAGCTCGTAACCGATGGGACCGGCGCCGGCGATCACCGTCTCGGCCACCGCCGACACGTAGGAATGGTGCCGGAAGGCCTCGCGCTTGTGGATGTTGCTCAAATGCACTTCGGCGACCGGCAATTCGGCTGCGGTGAGAGCGTCGGCGATGGCCACCGAGGTGTGGCTGTACGCGGCGGGGTTGATCACGATGCCGACGCAGTCGGTGCGCGCCGCCTGAATCGCGTCGACCAGTTCACCTTCGTGGTTGCTCTGCACCGCGCGCACGGAGAAGCCCAGTTGTGCCGCGAGATCGATGACGGCCTGCTCGATCTGCGCCAACGTGGTCGAGCCGTAGATTTCCGGCTGGCGAGTGCCCAACAGGTTCAGGTTGGGCCCGTTGACGAGGAGCAGGCGGCGATCGGTCACCCACTCACGGTACCGGCTGCGAACAGGCAGAATTGTCCGGTGCCGACCAACAATCCACCGTGTCGCTGCGATACCGGGGGCGAGTACGCCGCCTGCTGCGGCCCGCTGCACCGCGGCGAGCGTTCCGCTGCCACCGCGGTGGCACTGATGCGTTCGCGGTTCACCGCGTTCGCCCTCGGTGAGGTCGGCTACCTGCTGGCGACCTGGCATCCGGACACCCGACCGGCAGACCTCGATCTCGATGACGCCGTTGTCTGGCGCCGGCTGCAGATCGTCGACACCGAGGCCGGCGGTGCGGACGATCCGACCGGCGTCGTGCAGTTCCGCGCGCAGTACGTGCGCGACGGCAGCCGGCACATCCTGCACGAGCGCAGCCGATTCACCCGCGGCGACGACGGCGACTGGCTGTACGTCGACGGCGACTTCGTGGACTAGCCGCCGGGCGACCGAGTTGCCGACGGTCGCGCCGCGGATAGGCTCGTCACCCGTGCGTGCCGTGCTGATCGTGAATCCGAACGCAACCTCGACGACCCCGGCAGGCCGGGACCTCCTTGCCCATGCGCTGGAGAGCCGCGTCGACCTGACCGTCGCGCATACCGACCACCGCGGCCACGCCATCGAGATCGGGCACCAGGCCGCCGCTGACGGCACCGACGTGGTGATCGTGCACGGCGGCGACGGCACGGTGAACGAGGTGGTCAACGGCATCCTCGGGCACGCGAACGGCGTGCCGGGCGCCTCGAACACAGCCGTCGGTGTGGTTCCCGGCGGCTCGGCGAACGTCTTCGCCCGGGCCCTCGGCATCAGCCCCGACCCGCTGGAGGCGACGAACCAGCTCGTCGACCTGCTCAGCGACTACCGCCGCGGCGTGCCCTGGCGGCGCATCGGGTTGATGGACTGCGGTGACCGCTGGTCGGTGTTCACCGCCGGCATGGGCGTCGACGGCGAGGTCGTGGCGGCCGTCGAGGCGCAGCGGGCCAAGGGCCGCAAGGTGACGGCGTCGCGGTACATCCGGGTGGCGATCCGCGAGGCCGTGGGCAGTGCCCGCAAGCCCCCGCGGCTGACGCTGCACCTGCCGGACCGCGAGCCGGTTACCGGGGTGCACTTCGCGTTCGTGTCGAACGCCAGCCCGTGGACCTACGCCAACAGCCGACCGGTCTGGACCAACCCCACGACGACGTTCGAAACGGGGCTGGGTGTGTTCGCAACCACGAGCATGGGCATCTGGGCGAACCTTCGATTGCTACGACGGATGCTGTCGCGTACGCCACAGATCGAGGGTCCGCACCTGATCCGCGATGACGACCTGCCGTGGCTGCGCGTGACAAGTGACACACCTATCGCGTGCCAAATTGACGGAGATTTCGTTGGCCTGCGCGAAAGCATGACGTTCACGTCGGTTCCCGCGGCTCTGAATGTGGTCGCGCCCCCAGCAAAAGCCCAGTGACCAGCGATCTTGATAACACTTTGCAAAATTTAGGGCGCAGGTGGGCCAAGTGTAGTACAACTGGTTCAGGGGCCTGCCAACGCGGGTCCGCAGTGACATTGCCCACGAGTTAACGCGCCGCTATTGACATCTGTCCAGCCTGTGAAAACATCAGATGCAACAGTGCAGAAACATTTCGTGTGCACCCGTTAACAGCCGAAGTGAAAAAACATTGCGCGCTTTGCTGCGCGCCCAGTGAGGAGTGTTGACCATGGATTGGCGCCACAAGGCGGTCTGTCGCGACGAGGATCCGGAACTGTTCTTCCCCGTGGGAAACAGCGGCCCGGCCATCGCTCAGATCGCTGACGCGAAGCTCGTGTGCAACCGCTGCCCGGTGACCACCGAGTGCCTGAGCTGGGCACTCGAGTCCGGCCAGGACGCGGGTGTCTGGGGCGGCATGAGCGAAGACGAGCGTCGCGCGCTGAAGCGTCGCAACGCCCGCACCAAGGCCCGCACCAGCGTCTAGCCACGGCATTCGAAAAATGACCCCGGCGACGAGCCGGGGTCATTTTTTGTGCCACACGGTGCCGCGAGCGTGCCGTCAGATCGCGGATCCGCCGAAGATCGCGATCTGTGTGCACGCTCACGGTAGGTGACCCAGACGCGAAATAGCTTGTGCTGCCGGGTTATTGCGCTGTGCCTACTGCGCGGCCCGGCCGCTGTGCCTACTGCGCGGCCCGGCCGCGGCGACCGATCGGGACCCGCAGCACCACATCCGTGCCACCACCCGGCGCCGCATTCATCGCCAGTGTGCCGTCGAGAACCGACGACACCTGCGTCTGCACGATCTGCAGCCCCAGCCGGTCCGAGTTCTCGAGGGTGAAGCCTTCGGGCAACCCGTGCCCGTCGTCGTGGATCACCACATCGAGCCAGCGCGCCGACCGGTCCGACTTGATGGTCACGCTGCCCTGCTCGGTGGTCGGATCAAAAGCGTGCTCGATGGCGTTCTGCACCAGCTCGGTGATGACCATGATCAGCGCGTGCGCGCGGTCGGCATCCAGGACACCCAGATCACCCTCCCGCCGCACCCGGATGGGCGCGCCCAGCGACGCCAGGTCGTTCATCATCGGCAGGATGCGGTCGATGACCTCATCGAGGTTCACTTCCTCGTCCACCGACAGCGACAGGGCGTCGTGCACCAGCGCGATCGACGACACCCGGCGCACCGAATCCAGTAGCGCCTCGCGCGCCTCGGCGTTGTTCATGCGCCGGGACTGCAGCCGCAGCAATGCCGCCACCGTCTGCAGGTTGTTCTTCACCCGGTGGTGAATCTCACGGATCGTGGCGTCCTTGGACAGCAGCGCGCGGTCACGCCGCTTGATCTCGGTGACGTCGCGAACCAGCACCGCCGCACCCACGGCCTGCCCGCCCACGGACAACGGGATGGTGCGCAGCAGCACCGCGGCGCCGCCGGCATCGATCTCCATGCGCATGCTGGAGCCGCCCGCCAGCAGATCCCGGACGTGGTTCGCCAGTTCCTGCGCGTCGAAGGGATCGGAGATCAGCGGACGCGTGACGCTGATCAGGTTCTGCCCGTCCAGCTCGGTGGCCAGCCCCATGCGGTGATAGGCCGAGATGGCGTTGGGGCTGGCGAAGGTCACGACGCCATCGACATCCAGCCGGATCAGTCCGTCACCGACGCGAGGGCTGGACCGCGACATCGGCACGTCACCGACGTTCGGGAACGTCCCCTCGGCCAGCATGCGCAGCAGATCGCGGGCGCAGTCCAGATAGGCCCGCTCGAGTGGCGCCACCTTGCGGCGGTCGGCGAGCGCGGTCTGGTGCGTGAGCACCGCAACCACGTCATTGCCGTAGCGGACCGGGACGGCTTCCAGGTTCAGACGCGAATCACCTTGTACCGCAGCGCTTTCAGCTCCCCGGCCGATGAGCCCGGTCTCGAAGGCCGCCGTGACGGCGGGCATGTCCGCGGCAGAGTTGATGGTCCCGACGGCGTCGGCGAACAGCACCGTCAGCGCGGTGTTGGGCCGAATCTGGGCCACGCACACCAGTGCCCCGTCGTCGCGCCGGACCCACATGAGGTAATCGGCGAACGACAGGTCGGAAAGCAGCTGCCATTCACCGACCACGGCATGTAGGTGGTCGACCGCATTGCCGGGCAGGACAGTGTGCTCGGCGAGCAGATCACCGAGTGTGGACACGTCGCGTTATCCCGTTCTGGGGCTTGCCTAGCCGATGACGGCGATGAGATCGCCGGCCTGGATCACGTCGCCGACAGCCACGTTGACGGACGTCACCGTGCCGGCGACCTCGGCCAGCACCGGAATCTCCATCTTCATCGACTCGAGGAGCACCACCGTGTCACCCTCGCCGATCTGGTCGCCCTCGCGAACCACGACCTCGAGCACACTGGCCACGATTTCAGCGCGAACGTCCTCGGCCATCTTCACCCCACTCGTCTATGTATCTGCACACAGGCGGTGCCTGCGGCCTCTATTGCACCACAGCACCACGGTTTGCAATTGGGTGGCGTGGCCGTGCGACACTGTAGGGCGAGCAACCGAACCTTTGGAGGACCATCATGGCCAAGCGTGGCCGCAAGAAGCGTGACCGTAAGCACTCGAAGGCCAACCACGGCCGGCGTCCCAACGCCTGACCTACGCCTTCAAAAACCGCCCGGCTCCTGACGGAACCGGGCGGTTTTTCGTTGTCAGCCTCTGACGATGGTCGTGCGGCTGATCTCGAGCTTGAGGCGCGCTCGCAGGCCCTCAGGGGCCTTCTCGCCGCTGCACTTGGTGGCGATCAGCGCCTTCACCCGCTCCTCGATGCCGTACTGGCGCAGGCAGGTGGGGCATTCCTCCAAGTGGAACCGCAGCTTGTCGCGCGTCTCCGTGGTGCATTCCCCGTCGAGCAGCGTCCATACCTCGGCGATCACCGCGGCGCATTCGGGATGCTCCGGGTCGACCGGGCCGATCGGCGGCTGGAAGTCGTGCCCGTCGGGGCGGGTGAACTCGTCGCCCATCAGGACACCTCCTGGGTGTCGAGGCTCTCTCCACGGAGGAAGCCCCTGTCCCGGGCGACGCCCGTCAACAGTTCACGCAGCTGCTTGCGGCCACGGTGAAGCCGGGACATCACCGTCCCGATCGGGGTATCCATGATTTCGGCGATCTCCTTGTACGGGAAGCCCTCGACGTCGGCGTAGTACACCGCCATCCGGAACTCTTCTGGCAACGCTTGCAACGCCGCCTTGATTTCAGTGTCCGGCAGCGACTCCAGCGCTTCAACCTCAGCTGACCGCAGACCGGTCGACGAGTGCTCGGCGTTGGACGCCAGCTGCCAGTCGGTGATCTCGTCAGTCGGGTATTCCGCCGGCTGCCGCTGCTTCTTGCGGTAGCTGTTGATGTACGTGTTGGTCATGATCCGGTACAGCCACGCCTTGAGGTTCGTGCCCTCACGGAACGAGTGGAAGGCCGAATAGGCCTTCACCATGGTCTCCTGGACCAGGTCCTCGGCGTCCGCAGGATTGCGTGTCATGCGCAGCGCGCCGCCGTAGAGCTGATCGAGCAGCGGAATCGCATCGCGCTCGAACCGCGCCGTCAGCTCCGCGTCGCTCTCGACCGCGGAACCCAGCCCGTCGATGTCGGTCATCGTGATCGAGACCGTCCCTTCTGTCGCGGCGCCACGCAACAGGTCCGGTAACTCGACCGGACGTTCCAGACATGCCGTTGGCACCTGTGTCCCCTTCCGTCCGATCCTAGAGGCTGCGACCGACAAGTTCGCGAGCCATTAATTGACCATGCTGACGGGAGTAACAGCACCGCACCACACAGTTGTTCCCGGCCTCTACGCTTGCCAGCCATGGCGAGCGCGGCAACCCCGGCGATCAAGGCCCTGCAGGCCGCGGGAATCAGCTACGAGATTCGGCAGTTCCGGCACGACCCGCGGGCCACGTCGTTCGGCGACGAAGCCGTCACCGAACTCGCCGCGGACGGTTTCGTCGCGGCGCAGATCTTCAAGACGCTGGTGCTGGCGATCCCCGGTGGCCTGGCCGTCGCGGTACTGCCCGTGCCCGACAAGCTGTCGTTCAAGGCCGCGGCGGCAGCGCTCGGCGTGCCCAAGGCCGAGATGGCCGAGCAGGCCGCCGCGCAACGCGCCACGGGCTATGTCGTCGGCGGCATTTCCCCATTGGGGCAGCGCAAGGCACTGCCGACCGTCGTCGACGAGTCGGCGCTGAGCTGGGACCGGGTGCTGTGCAGCGCGGGCAAACGCGGATTGGACCTCGTGCTGGCCCCTGCCGACCTGGTCACGGCCACCTCGGCGGTCACTGCCGAGATATGTACTCCGCGGTAAGTCCGGCGGCATAGGGTGTGCGCATGACACTGTCCGGGAAGACCATGTTCATCTCCGGTGCCAGCCGTGGCATCGGCTTGGCCATTGCCAAGAAGTTCGCGGCCGACGGCGCGAACGTCGCGTTGCTCGCCAAGACCGCCGAGCCCCATCCCAAGCTCGACGGCACCGTCTACACCGCGGCCAAGGAGATCGAGGAGGTCGGCGGCCAGGCGCTGCCGATCGTCGGCGACGTCCGCGATCCCGACTCGGTGACCGCCGCCGTGGCCCAGGCGGTCGCGCAGTTCGGCGCCATCGACGTCTGCGTCAACAACGCCTCGGCCATCAACCTCGGCTCCATCGAGGAAGTCCCGATGAAGCGCTTCGACCTGATGAACGGCATTCAGATCCGCGGCACCTACGCCGTCTCGCAGGCGTGTATCCCCCACATGAAGGGCCGCGAGAACCCGCACATCCTGACGCTGTCGCCGCCGATCCGGATGGAATCGGAGTGGCTGAAGCCGACCGCGTACATGATGGCGAAGTACGGAATGACGTTGTGCGCGTTGGGTATCGCCGAAGAGATGCGCGAGGCCGGCATCGCCTCGAACACGCTGTGGCCCCGCACCCTGGTCGCCACCGCCGCGGTGCAGAACCTGCTCGGCGGCGACGAGGCGATGGCCAAGGCCCGCAGGCCCGAGGTGTACTCCGACGCCGCCTACGCCATCTTCAACAAGCCGGCCCGTGAATACACCGGGCAGAGCCTGCTGTGCGAGGACGTACTGCTGGACTCCGGCGTCACCGACCTGTCGGTGTACAACTGCAGGCCGAATGCCGAACTCGGCGTCGACCTGTGGGTGGACACCCCCAACCCGCCCGGATACACCGGCCCCTAATCGGTGGCCGGGCAGATCTCGACACCGGTGACCATGGGCGGCCACGCCACCGTCACCTCCACGAGAGCGGCCAGCGGCGCGATCGCGGGAAATGCCCGGTCCCACTGTTTCTGCACCTGCTGCACCGCATGCGGGTGCAGAAACGTCCAGGCCATCCCGATAAGCAGGTACGGCAGCGCCATCCACAGCAGGAATTCGGCCATCGCGCCGACGCTGACCCGCCGGCTGAGCAAGCGCCGCATCAGATCAACGCCCCATCCCGGCGAATCTGCCTGCGTACGTAGGCCAGCAGCACGTAGCTACCGGCCTGCCGGACGAACAGCGGCAGGAATCGGTTGACGAATGCGACGAGCCGGAACAGCGTCTCGAACAGATACTGGCGGCCGCTGCCCCACGACATCCGCATCGCATCGCGGAACACCGGCGCCAGGAAGCCGCCCGTGAGGAACGCCAGCAGTGGCCGAAACGGCAGGGCCAGAACCGGATTGATCATCTTGAGCCGCACCAGATCGGTCAGATAGGCGCGGACGGCGTCGTCCATGGTGACCTTGGCGCAGGCCGCGGTCCAGTAGTCGTCGAACTCGGCCCGGGTGGCGGGCCACTGGTCGTCGGTGACCTGCAGCGTGGTGCCGAGCGGGGCGGCCGACCGGTAGAACTGTTCGGCCAGTTCGGGTGTCAGCTCGCCGCGCAGCAGTTGGTAGACGTCCTCCATGCCGACGAACAGGCACGCGGCGACCCACATCTGCAGGTCGCGGTCAAAAGCGTTGTAGCGCACCGGGCTGTCGGGGCCGGACTGCACCTGGCGGTGCGCGGTGTCGACCGCCTTGCGCATCGCCGCCCGGTCCTCGTCATTCCCGAGGATGGCCACCGCGAGGTACTGGAACGTGGTGCGGGCGCGCTTCCACGGATGTTTGAGCAGGTTCCCCGAATCGACCTTGCTCTCCACCACGCCGTACCCGACGCCCGGCCACGACAGCTGCATGATGACGTTGGCGGCGCTGGCGGCCGCGCCCCAGAAGTCGGCGGCGTCGGCGATGGTCACCGGGTACTCGTCCCAGCGCGACGTGCGCCGCCGAATCTGGATGCGGCAGTCCGCGAGGGTCAACGCAGGTGAATCGCCCGTCATGGCAGGCACATGTTCGTCAGCAGCAGCATCGGCCAGAACACCACCGTCCGAGCGAAGACCAGCACCCGCTCGAGGCCGTGCGCCGCCTCGAACGCGCTGGTGTGGGTCACGGCCCACAGCACGCCGAGCACCAGATACGGCGCGGCGAGCATGGCGGCGGTGCCCAGCCACTCCGCGATCGTCATCTCGAAACCGAATATGCCCGGTGCACGTTCTTCGTCGTCGGTCATGGTGGTTTCAACGTAGGCATACAGTGGCCGCATGTCGACGTGGTCAGTCGGACGGTATGAGGCCGTCGCCGAGTTCATCGCACCCATCGCCGTCGAGGTGGTCGACGCGGTGCCGCATGGGCCCGGCACCGCACTGGTCGATCTGGCCTGCGGGACCGGTAACGCGTCGCTGCATGCGGCCGGCCTCGGCGCACAGGTCACCGGTGTCGACATCACGCCGGAGCTGCTCGCCATCGCCGCCGCCAAACCCGGCGGCGACGCGGTCAACTGGGTCAGTGCCGACGCGTCGGCGACCGGACTGCCCGACGCCTCCTTCGACGCCGCGGTGTCCAACATGGGCGTCATCTTCGTCGAACCGACCGCGATGGTCGCCGAGCTGGCGAGGCTGCTCAAACCCGGTGCTGCCCTCGGATTTTCGACATGGGTCAAGGCCGGTGACAATCCGTTCTTCACCCCGGTCGTCGAGGTGCTGGGCCAACCGGAGCCCGGCCCGTACTCGCCCGATCAGTGGGGTGTACCCGAGCTCATCCACGAGCGGCTGGATGCCGATTTCGCCGACGTCGCCATCGAAAACAGCGTGCTCGTCTGGCAATTCGGCTCGGTGGCGGACGCCGTACGCTTCGTCACCGACGAGTCCCCCATGCATGTCACCACGTTGACCTACCTGGACGACGAGACCCGGAGCCGACTCATCGCGGCTTTCACCGCGGCGTTCAACGCGCACGAAGCCGCCGACGGCACCGTCGCCTTCGACGCGCCGTACGCGGTGATCACGGGACGTCGCCGGGGCTGAATTCAGTTGGCCTGATACAGGATTCCGCGGGCGATGGCCTCGCGAATCTCGGGCAGCGCCGCCTCGGCGAGCGCGTCGGCGTCGACACCGTGATGCGCGGCGAGCAGCCCGATGAGCGTGCCCAACGGCACCTCGCCCCGGCAGCCGGCCAGCAGGGCGGTGAAGACCTCGTCCACCCCGAGGACCGCGCCCGGCCCGCCGGGACGACGGACGGCGCAGCCGATCTCCTGCCAGCCGTCCGGACCCGGCAGTGAATGCTGTTCCAGCAGTACCGGAGCGGTCGAGAGCCGGGCGGCCAGCAACGCCTCGTCCGAAGTGTCGCGCAGGTAGGCCCGACGGGCGAAGAACGCCTCCACCTCGACACCCGTGATGGGTTCGTCGGTGATCTCCTCGAGCATCTGTTCAGGCGCTTCACCCGGACGCGGCACGCGCAGCGAGATCAGCCCCATGCCGATCCCGGTGATGCCCTCGGCGTCGAACCAGTCCAGCCAGTCCGCGCCGCGCTGTGCGATCTGTTCCGCGGACTCGCCCGCGTCGGCCAGCCACAGCGACGCATAGCTGACCGGGTCGGCCAGTTCCCGTTGCACCACCCAGGCGTGCAGCCCGGTGCCGGCCAGCCAGTCCTGCACCCGGGCCCGCCAATCGTCATCCCGGACAATCCAATTGGCCATGATCTGGGCGGTGCCACCGGGCGTCAGGTAGTTGCCGACGTTCTCGATGATGGTGCGGCACAGCCCATCTCCGGCCACGCCCGAATCACGGTAGATGTAGTCCTGGGCACCCGCGCCCACCACGAACGGCGGGTTGGACACGATCAGGTCGAACCGCTCCCCCGCCACCGGCTCGAACAGGCTGCCGGCCCGCAGATCCCAGGACATCCCGTTGAGGCCCGCGGTGGCCCGCGCCAGCGTCAGTGCCCGCGGGTTGGTGTCGGTGGCCACGATGTCGGCGCAGTGCCGGTTCAGGTGCAGTGCCTGGATGCCGCAGCCGGTGCCCAGATCGAGCGCGCGTTGCACCGGGGTGCGAATCACGGCCCGGGCCAACGACATCGACGCGCCGCCGATGCCGAGCACATGCTCGCGCTCGACCGGCCCGCCGCGCAGGGCGGCATCCTGGTCGGAGACGACGAAATAATCGCGAATCCCGTCCGAATGCGGGCGGATGTCGAGGGCCGCCCGGACCGCGTCGTTCACCTCGAGCACGCCGGCCGCCGCCAGCTCGTCGAGGCCGGCCGACGGGAACGCCGCCTGCACCGCGTCCACCGGTTCGTCGGTGCCGAGCAGGAACAGGCGCACCAACGTGGCCAGTCGGCCGCCGTCTGCCGTCGCCCGCAGCGCCGGCCACCACACGCCGCGGCCCATCGCGGCGTTCGCGTCGTCGCCGAGCAGTTCGGCCACCCCGTCGGTGGTGTATCCGGCCGAGCGCAGATCAGCGCCGAGGGCTTCCACCAACAACGGGTCCAGTGCGGTCAAAACAGGGTTCCTTCGGGTTCGTTCTTCGCGGGCTCGATCAGTTCGGGGCCATTGTTGCGAATGCTGTTGACCAACTTGGACACCTCGCGGGTGACGATGCGGTCCAGGTCGCCGTGCCCGCGCAACAGCCCTTCGTCGATGGGCGCGTCGGGATCCAGCCAGCGGTTCCAATCGGCGGCGCTGATGGTCAGTGGCATGCGGTCGTGGATGTCGGCCAGTGGCCCGACCGACTCCGTCGTGATGATGGTGCAGCTGACGAGGGGAAGACTGTCTTTGGGCGCGCCGGCGGGCCGCCACGTCGTCCACAATCCGCCCATGAACAACAGCTCGTCGTCGGCGGCATGCATGTAGAACGGGGTTTTGGTGGCCTTCTTGCCGTCGGCGGCCGGGTTGGGCCGCCACTCGTACCAGCCGTCCATCGGGATGAGGCAGCGCTTCGATTTCGCCGAACCCCGGAACGCCGGTGACGTGGTCAGTGTCTCGGCGCGTGCGTTGATCAGCAGCGGCCCCTTGGTGTCGGGCGCGCCGTCGGCCGTGGTCTTCACCCACGGCGGGATCAGGCCCCAGCGCATCGACCGGATCCGGCGGGTGGCCTCGTCGTCGGGTTCGGTATGCCGCCGCACCACGGTGCTGATGGTCGTGGTCGGCGCCACGTTGTAGTTGGCCTGGTCACCGCCGTCTTTGGCGGCCTCCGAGGCCTTGGCGGCGGTCTCGTCGAGCGCCTGGATTTTCTCGGCCAGGAGCGCCGGGTCGGTGGTGACTGCAAATCGCCCGCACATACCAGGCAGGATAGGGGCATGGAACTCTGGCCCGCACCGTCGGTGACCGGTCCGGTGCAGGCCACTGTCACCGTGCCGGGATCGAAGTCACAGACCAATCGGGCGCTGATCTTGGCGGCCCTCGCCACCCCCCAGGGCACCTCCACCGTCAGCGGCGCACTGCGCAGCCGCGATACCAACCTGATGATCGGCGCGCTGCAGGCCCTCGGCGTGACCATCACCGGCGAGGACACCGAGCTGACCGTGGGCGGCGCCGTCTCCCCTGCCGGCGACGTGCGTGTCGACTGCGGGCTGGCCGGCACCGTGCTGCGGTTCGTCCCGCCGGTGGCGGCCTTGGGTACCGAGGCCGTCGTCTTCGATGGCGACGAGCAGGCCAAGACCCGCCCCATCACGCCGCTGCTCGACGCGATGCGCGGCCTCGGTGTCGACATCGACGGCGACGGCATGCCGTTCACCGTGTCGGGCACCGGGTCGGTGGCCGGCGGCGAGGTCCGGATCGACGCGTCGTCGTCGTCGCAGTTCGTGTCCGGACTGTTGTTGTCGGGAGCCACTTTCCGTGACGGCCTGACGGTCATCCACACCGGTGCGACGGTGCCGTCGCAGCCGCACATCGAGATGACCATCACGATGCTGCGCGAGGCGGACGTCGAGGTCGACGACAGCGAGCCCAACCGCTGGCACGTGGCGCCCGGCCCGATCGCGGCGCGGCACTGGGCCATCGAACCCGACCTGTCGAACTCGGTGCCGTTCCTGGCTGCGGCCGCGGTGACGGGCGGCACGGTGCGGCTGGCCCACTGGCCGCAGCAGAGCGTCCAGCCGTCCGGTGACATCCTCGAGCTGCTGGGCAAGCTGAATACCGATGTCCGCGTGGTTGATTCGCATCTGGAGGTCCGGGGCGCGCAGAGCTACCCGGGCTTCGAGGCCGACCTGAAGGCCGTCGGCGAGCTCGCGCCGTCCATGGCCGCGCTCGCCGCGCTGGCCAGCCCGGGTTCGGTGTCGACGCTGTCGGGCATCGCGCACCTGCGTGGTCACGAGACCGACCGCCTGGCCGCACTGACCAACGAGATCAACGGGCTGGGCGGCCAGTGCCGCGAGACCGACGACGGTCTGGTCATCACGGCCGTGCCGCTGCACGAAGGCAAATGGCGGTCCTACGCCGACCACCGGATGGCCACCGCCGGCGCGATCATCGGCCTGCGGGTGCCAGGTGTCCAGGTGGAGGACATCGCCACCACGGCCAAGACGCTGCCCGACTTCCCCGGTATGTGGGCAGACCTGCTGGCCGGGAAATAGCTTGCGGGAGTACGACGAATCAGATGTCCGAGTGCGCTCGGGCAAGGGTTCGCGTCCCCGCACCAAGAACCGGCCGACCCACGCCGACGCCGAAGCGGCCATGGTCGTCACCGTCGACCGCGGCCGCTGGGGCTGTGCGCTGGACGGCAATCCGGACCACATCGTCACCGCGATGCGGGCCCGCGAACTGGGCCGCACCCCGATCGTCGTCGGCGACTCGGTGGGCATCGTCGGCGACCTGTCGGGCAAGCCCGACACCCTGGCCCGCATCGTCCGCCGCGACGAACGCCGAACCGTGTTGCGCCGCACCGCCGATGACACCGACCCCACCGAACGGGTGGTGGTCGCCAACGCCGACCAGTTGTTGATGGTCGTCGCCCTGGCCGATCCCCCACCGCGCGCCGGGCTGGTGCAGCGCGCCCTGATCGCCGCGTATGTCGGCGGGCTACGGCCGATCCTGTGCCTGACCAAGAACGATCTGGCACCGGCCGAACCCTTCGCCGCCGAGTTCGCCGGCCTGGACCTGACGATCATCACGGCCGGCCGCGACGATCCGCTCGACGCCGTCGCGCCGCTGCTCGAAGGCAAGGTCACCGTGCTGCTCGGCCATTCCGGCGTCGGCAAGTCGACGTTGGTGAATCGCCTTGTGCCCGAGGCAGACCGGGCCACCGGCGAGGTGTCGGGCGTCGGGAAGGGCAAGCACACCTCGACGCAGTCGGTGGCGCTGCCGCTCGACGACGGCTGGGTCGTCGACACTCCGGGCATCCGGTCCTTCGGTCTCGCGCACATCCAGCCCGACGACGTGCTGATGGCGTTCTCGGACCTCGCCGAGGCCATCGAGGACTGCCCCCGCGGCTGCGGGCACATGGGGCCACCGGCCGACCCGGAATGCGCGCTCGACACGCTCACCGGCCCGGCCGTCGACCGCGTCGAGGCGGCCCGTCGTCTTCTCGCGGTGCTGAACGAGCCGACGTACTAACGGGCCACCAGCATCGTGGCGCGGTAGTCCGGCAGCGCGATGGTGCCCGGCGTCTCGGGATACGGGTCCAGCGACCGCAATTCGACGGTGTACCCGCCGACCGTCTCGGTCAGGTGGGTCTGTCCCGGTGCGGGATTGGTGTTGAACTCCAGCGTCGTCGGCTGCCGGCCGTCGGGTGTGACGATGACCGCGATCCGGGCCGCGCCCGTCCAGACGCATGACACGCGCGTCGGGCACCGCGAATCATCAAGTACCCGATCGAATTTCAGCCGCAGCCCCGCGCCGTCGACCACCGCGTCCTGCCCACCGGCCAGGACGAACTCGTGGCCGAGTTGCGCGGTGGTGGTGTCGGGCCGAGCCTGCCCGGGCGAGCAGGCGATGGCGATCGCCACCCCCGGCACAACCAGGACACGCGAAAACCCCCAAAACCGTTTGGTTCTGGGGGTTTTCACCGAACTTGCTAGGCGGCGGCGCGCTTGGCCCGACGGCGACCACGCACGGTGGCGATGGCCGTCTTCAGACCGCGCTTGTTGCCGGTCGCCGGGTCGACGGCGCCGAAGCTCTCGTCGAGCTCGACGAACATCCGCTCGCTCCGGGTCTCCGGGGCATCGTCGACGGTGTCGATCAGATACTTGTCCGGCACCGACAGCTTGGCGATGGTGCGCCACGTCTTGCCGTACTGCACCAGGAAGTTCCCGGTGGTGTAGGGCAGGTCGTACTTCTCGCACAGCGCCCGAACGCGGATCGAGATCTCGTACAGCCGGTTGCTGGGCAGGTCCGGGTACAGGTGGTGCTCGATCTGGTGGCTCAGGTTGCCGCTCATGAAGCGCAGCACCGGACCCGAGTTGAAGTTGGCACTGCCCAGCATCTGGCGCAGGTACCACTCGCCCTTGGATTCGCCGACCATGTCGGTCTTGGTGAACTTCTCGGCGCCATCGGGGAAATGGCCGCAGAAGATCACCGCGTTGGCCCACACGTTGCGGATGACGTTGGCCAGGAAGTTGGCCTTCATCGTCGACTTGAACGTGGCACCCGGGGACAGGGATGTGAGCGCGGGGTACGCGACGTAGTCCTTGGTCAGCTGGTGCACGGCCTTGGTGCTGAACTCACGCACGCGAATCATGGTCGCCTTGCGGTCGTCACGGCCCTTGAAGATCTTGCCGAGCTCCAGGTGCTGCAGACCGACGCCCCACTCGAACAACAACGCCAGGACGGTGTTGAACCCGAGGTTGAAGAGGTGGTGCGGCTTCCACCTGATGTCACGCGTGACGCGCAGCAGGCCGTAGCCCACATCGTCGTCCATCCCGAGGATGTTCGTGTACTTGTGGTGCATGAAGTTGTGGGTGAACCGCCAGTGCTTGGAGACCCCGTTCATGTCCCACTCCCACGTCGAGGAGTGAATCTCGGGATCGTTCATCCAGTCCCACTGGCCGTGCATGACGTTGTGGCCGATCTCCATGTTCTCGACGATCTTGGCCACGCCCAGGGTGCTTGCCCCGGCCCACCAGTACGCCCGCTTCGAGCTGCGCAACAGCAGCAGGCGGCCGGCCACTTCGAGAGCACGTTGTGCCGCGATGGTGCGGCGGATGTACCGGGCGTCGCGGACGCCGCGGGATTCTTCGATGTCTTGCCGGATCGCGTCCAGCTCAACGCCCAGAGCCTCGATATCGGCTTCGGTCAGGTGCGCGAACTCAGGTACGTCAGTGACTGCCATATCGACCTCCTTCCAGTTACCTACGCTAGCGTAACCTACTCAACCGTAGGTTGCTAGACAGCAAATTCTATATTTCCCAGATCTGCGGTTTTGTTAAATATCCAGCACGCAGTCGCCGGCCGCAGCCGAAACGCACGTCTGCACCCGGCTTCCGGGTTCCCGTTCCTCTCCGGTCCGCAGATCCCGCGCGTGGCCCTCCAGCAAACCCACCACGCAGGACTGGCAGATACCCATCCGGCAGCCGAACGGCATCTGCACACCGGCCTGTTCGCCGGCCTCCATCAGCGATGTCGCCGCGTCGGCGACGACGGTCTTTCCGCTGCGCTCGAACGTCACCGAACCACCGGTGCCCTCGACCGCAGCCCGCGATGCCGCGAAGCGCTCCAGGTGCAGCCGCACCCCGAGTCCCGCTGCTTCGTATTCACGCTCGGCGTCGTGGAGCATGGCCTCCGGGCCACACGCCCACGCTTCGCGCGTCCGCCAGTCGGCGACTTCCTCGTCCAGCTTGGACAGGTCCAGGCGTCCCTCGGTCCGGGTGGCCCGCACGCGCAACTGGTAGCTCGGGTGATCCTTGGCCAGCTTCGCCAATTCGTCGGCGAAGATGACATCGGCCGCCGTCGGGGCCGAGTGCAGGTGGACGATGTCGGTGATCTGGTCCCGGCGCGCCAGGGTGCGCAGCATGGACATCACCGGGGTGATGCCCGACCCCGCGGTCAGGAACAGCACCTTGCCCGGCGCGGGGTCTGGCATGACGAACTCGCCCTGCGGCGCGGCCAGCCGCACGATGGTGCCGGGCGCCACGCCACCGACCAGGTGGGTGGACAGGAAGCCCTCGGGCATGGCTTTGACCGTGATGGTGATGGTGTGGTCACCGCGCGATTCCACAGGGCTCGAGGTCAGCGAGTACGAACGCCACCGCCAGCGGCCGTCGACCAGCAGGCCGATGCCGATGTACTGACCCGGGTGGTAATCGAAGGAGAAACCCCAACCCGGCTTGATCACCAGGGTTGCCGAATCCTCGGTTTCCCGCCGGACCTCGACGACCTTGCCGCGCAGTTCGCGCGCCGACCACAGCGGATTGACCAGTTTGAGGTAGTCGTCCGGCAGCAGCGGCGTCGTGATGCGCCCGACGAGGGTGCGCAGCGCGTGCCAGCCCGGCCGCTCCTTGGCGCCGGCAACCTTGGGCCGCACCGTGTCGACCACATTCGCCGAGACCTTGATGGTGTTCTTGGCCACGTTCACTCCCGCTCGGTTGGTCGTCCTAACCTACGGTACCGTAACCTACGCGCAAGTAGCTACCCCTGCAGGCCAGGCGCAAGGGCTACAGCAGCTCCAACAAAAACGGTAACTCCTGAGCGGCGTACCACGCCAGATCATGATCCTGAGCATCTCCGACAGTGAGCTCGGCGTCCTCGTCGCCGAGGTCGGCGGCGTCCACGACGGCCACCGCAGCAAGCACCGCCGGCTCGGCCGCCGAGTTGTCGACGTACGCCGCGATCACGTCGGCCAGCTTGACGGGCCCAGCCAGGCGCACCACCGCGTCGTCCAGATCGGGGCGCACCGTCACGTCGTCGGCCTCGGCCACCAGTACCGCGCGCCGCGGCGGCAATCCGGCTTCCTCGCCTGTCCCTTCGCCGACCCCCTCGCCGGCCAGCAGCCGCAGCGACGCCAGCGCCGCTTCCTGCAGCGCGATCTCGCCCAGCTCGTCCTCGTCGCCGTGCGCGTACGCCTCACGCAGGGTCGGCGTCACCGCGAACGCGGTACCGCTGCGGGCCGGCATCACCCCGTCTGCCACGAGTTGCGTGAGCATGGCCAGGGTCGCCGGAATGTAGACGCGCACCAGGGCACTCTAGAGGGATTTCTCGGGATCGCCCATCAGCTCGGCCACGTGATCTGGCACATAGGTGGTGAGTTCGCGCGACGGCCGGACGTACGTCCCCGTCACCACCGGACGCTCCGGCAGCTCGACCTTCGCGTGGTCGACCGCGGTGTACGGGATCGTCGACAACAGGTGCGCGATCATGTTCAGCCGCGCGTGCTTCTTCACGTCCGATTCGACGACGAACCATGGGCTCTGCGGGGTGTCGCAGTGGACCATCATCTGGTCCTTGGCCCGGGAGTAGTCCTCCCAGCGGTACACCGACTCGAGATCCATGGGCGAGAGCTTCCACTGCCGGACGGGGTCGTTCAGTCGGGACCGGAACCGCTTGAGCTGTTCCGCGTCGGACACCGAGAACCAGTACTTGCGCAGGATGATGCCGTCGTCGATGAGCATCTGTTCGAAGATCGGGGTCTGCCGCAGGAACAGTGCATGTTCCTGCGGGGTGCAGAACCCCATCACCGTCTCCACGCCGGCCCGGTTGTACCAGGACCGGTCGAACAGCACGATCTCGCCTTTGGCCGGCAGGTGCGCGATGTAGCGCTGGTAGTACCACTCACCCCGTTCCCGGTCGCTCGGCGCGGGCAGCGCCGCGACCCGGGCGATGCGCGGACTCAGGTATTCGGTGATGCGCTTGATGGTGCCGCCCTTGCCCGCGGCGTCGCGGCCCTCGAAGACGATGACGATGCGGGCGCCGGTGGCGCGTACCCACTCCTGCAGCTTCACCAGCTCGGTCTGCAGCCGGAAGATCTCGGCCTCGTAGACATCGTTGGGGATCTTGCGGATCCGCTTTTTCCCCGTCATCAGCGTGCCGCCTCCCGCAGCTCGTCGAGCGCTTCGCGCAGCAGGCCGGGAAACACGTCGACGTCACTCATGGCCTCACGGTCGGCGTTGATGCCGTAGTAGAGGCTGCCGTTGTACGACGTGATGCCGAGCGCCAGCACCTGATTGTTCAGCAGCGGCGGCACCGCGTAGGTGTCCAGCAACTTGGTGCCCGCGACGTACATCTGCTTCTGCGCGCCCGGCACGTTGGTGATCAACAGGTTGAACTGCCGCGCCGGGAAGCTCGTCGCGACGCGGGTGCCCATGGCGTGCAGCGTCGGCGGTGCGAAACCCGACAGCGTGACGATGGTGCGCGCGTCGACCGGGGTGGTCGTGGTGGCCTGCGTCTCGGTGGCGTGCGCGATCTGGGACAGCCGCACGAGCGCGTTGTTCTCACCCACCGGCAGGTCGACCAGGAACGGCGTCACCTCGCTGATCGCCTGCCCCGGGCCGGCGGTCTCGAGGTGGTCGGTTTCGGGGTACACCGACATCGGCGCCATGGCCCGCACCGTCAGGCCCGTCGACACCGACTGACCGCGGGACATCAGCCAGTTCCGCAGCGCGCCGGTCACCACCGACAGCACGACGTCGTTGACGTCGCACTCGAAGCGCGTCCGCAGCTGGCGGTACTCCTCCAGCTCGTGCTTGGCGACGGTGAACCGCCGGTTGCGCGACACCGTCGCGTTCAGCGGGCTGCTCGGTGCGGTACCCCGCACCAGCGTGCGCGCCATGTCGATGACCCGCCGGCCGGCCTCGACGAACTGTTCGGTGCTCGAGATCATGTCCGCCGCCGCCGACTGCACGGCGGCCAACTGCGCCGTCGGGCGGGTGACCCACTCTCCGATGGCGCCCAGCAGCAGCGAGGCGTCGCTGGGCTCGCGGCCCGGGATCCAGATGTCCTCGCCGAACTCGGGCGGCTTCTGGGTCCGGTCGGCGATGACGTGCCCGATCTCCAGCGCCGTCATGCCGTTGACGAGCGCCTGGTGGGTCTTGGTGTAGATCGCCAGGCGATTGTCGGAGAGCCCTTCGACAAGGCACATCTCCCACAGCGGCCGCGTCTTGTCCAGCGGCCGCGAGCCCAGCCGGGCCACCAGATCATGGAGCTGGGCATCACTGCCCGGAGACGGCAGCGCCGAGCGCCGGATGTGATACGTGATGTCGAAGTCGCGGTCGTCGACCCAGACCGGCCGGGCCAGGCCGAGCGTGACCTCGCGGACCTTCTGCCGGTAGCGCGGGATCTGCGGGAGCCGGGCCTCGACGGTCGCCAGCAGCGTCTCGTAGCTCAGGCCGGCTCGCGGTCGCCGCAAGATGGACAGCGTCCCGACGTACATGGGTGTCGATGAGTCTTCCAGCCCGTAGAACGACGCGTCCGACGCCGACAACCGGGTCACCATGCAGCCGCTCCCCCTTCACCTCCTGAACGACCCCGTCACGGTATCCCCGGGACCGGTCCCCCGCAGCACCGGATCGGCGAATTGGCGTCGAGCACCTGGTGAAACCGGTGCGATGATTTACCCGTCTGCGACTCTCCAGCAGATGCGTCTCATGCACCTGACCGACCGCTGGAGAGATTTCATGACCGCATCGACCCGCATCGACGTCGACCTGACCGCGCCGATCGTCGACTACGAGCCCACGCCGATCGAGACGGGCGCGACGGTCCGGGCGCCCAACCGGCTGCAGGTGGTGGCCGATCCCGAACCCGGCCGCGTCACCGAATCCCCCGCCGAATCTCGGCTCGAGGTCACGCCACCCAGCGCCGCGCTGATGTTCGCCGACGCCGCACTGCGCCGGGTCCTGGAGGTCAGCGACCGTCGCCGGCCGATGGCGCAGCTGCGTCCACTGGTCACCGCCACGCTGTTCGACGCCATGTCGTCGTGGCCCCGCCACACCCGGACCGACGGCACGGCCGCGCTGCGCCGCGTGCGGCTACGCACCGCCCGCGAACAGGACGGGCTGCCCACGGCTGTCGAGGTGTTCGCCACCTTCAGCCGCGGACCACGACTGCACGCCGCCGCCGGGCGCATCGAAATGCTCGGTGGGCGTTGGCAATTCGTGGCCCTGCAGCTGGGTTGAGCGGGTTACCGCCGCTTCTGCTTGCGCGCGGCCTCGCGACGTTCCCGGCGCGAGCCCGGGCCGGCCGCGTGCCGGCCGCCCTCGCGACGAACCTCCGCGGACCCGTCCTCGGCCGGACCGCTGTAGGTCATGGCCGGAGCCTTGTCCTCAATTCCCTTGGCACGCAACGCCGCCGGCGCGGCCTGCTCCTGCGCGGCGTTCTGTTCGGCCTCCGCGGCGAACTGCGCGAGCCCCTGCGGCGCGGCAACCGGAGCCACCTGCGGCGCCTGCTGAGCCTCGACCTGCACGTTGAACAAGAAGCCGACCGACTCCTCCTTCAAGCCTTCGAGCATGCCCGTGAACATGTCGAAGCCCTCGCGCTGGTACTCGACCAGCGGGTCGCGCTGCGCCATGGCTCGCAGACCGATGCCCTCCTTGAGGTAGTCCATCTCGTAGAGGTGCTCGCGCCACTTGCGGTCGATGACGTTCAACAGGACGCTGCGTTCCAGCTGCCGCATGGCACCGGGACCGGCGATGGCCTCCAGGTCGGCCTCGCGCTTCGCGTAGGCCTTTTCGGCGTCGGCGATCAGCGCGTCGCGCAGCTCGTCCTGGGTCAGCTCGCCGGGCTCGCCGACAGCGTCGGAGTCGATCAGGTTGTGGTAGTCCAGGCCCACCGGGTACAGCGTCTTGAGCGCGTCCCACAGCTTGCCCAGGTCCCAGTCCTCGGCGTAACCCTCGGCGGTGGCGCCGTCGACGTACGCGGTGACGACGTCGACCAGCATCTTGTGGGCCGTGTCCTGCACGTCCTCACCCTCGAGGATCGCCTTGCGCTCGCGGTAGATGACCTTGCGCTGCTGGTTCATCACCTCGTCGTACTTGAGGACGTTCTTGCGGACCTCGAAGTTCTGCTGCTCGACCTGGGTCTGCGCGCTCTTGATCGCGCGGGTCACCATCTTGGCCTCGATCGGCACGTCGTCCGGCAGGTTCAGCCGGGTCAGCAGCGCCTCGAGGGTGGCGCCGTTGAAGCGGCGCATCAGCTCGTCGGACAGCGACAGGAAGAACCGGGACTCGCCCGGGTCGCCCTGACGGCCGGAGCGGCCGCGCAGCTGGTTGTCGATACGGCGGGACTCGTGCCGCTCGGTGCCCAGCACGTACAGGCCACCGACCTCGCGAACCTTCTTGGCCTCTTCCTCGACCAGCTCCTTGACCTTGGGCAGCTCCTGGTGCCAGGCCGCTTCGTACTCTTCGGGCGTCTCGACGGGATCCAGGCCGCGCTTGCGCAGGCGCGCGTCGGCGATGAAGTCGACGTTGCCACCCAGCACGATGTCGGTACCACGACCGGCCATGTTGGTGGCGACCGTGACGGCCTTCAGCCGGCCGGCCTCGGCGATGATGCTCGCCTCCTGCTCGTGGTACTTGGCGTTGAGCACGTTGTGCGGGATGCGGCGCTTGGTGAACTGCTTGGACAGGTACTCCGAGCGCTCGACGCTGGTGGTACCGATCAGGACCGGCTGGCCCTTCTCGTAGCGCTCCTGCACGTCGTCGACGACGGCGATGTACTTCGCCTCTTCGGTCTTGTAGATCAGGTCGGACTGGTCCTGGCGGATCATGGCCCGGTTGGTGGGGATCTGCACCACGCCCAGCTTGTAGATCTCGTGCAGCTCGGCGGCCTCGGTCTCGGCGGTACCGGTCATACCGGACAGCTTGTCGTAGAGGCGGAAGTAGTTCTGCAGCGTGATGGTGGCCAGGGTCTGGTTCTCGGCCTTGATCTCGACGTGCTCCTTGGCCTCGATGGCCTGGTGCATGCCCTCGTTGTAGCGGCGGCCGACCAGCACGCGGCCGGTGAACTCGTCGACGATGACGACCTCACCGTCGCGGACGATGTAGTCCTTGTCGCGCTGGAACAGTTCCTTGGCCTTGATGGCGTTGTTCAGGTAGCTGACCAGCGGCGAGTTGGCGGCCTCGTAGAGGTTGTCGATGCCGAGCTGGTTCTCGACGAACTCCACGCCCGCCTCGTGCACACCGATGGTGCGCTTGCGGATGTCGACCTCGTAGTGGACGTCCTTCTCCATGAGCGGCGCGATGCGCGCGAACTCGGTGTACCAGTTGGACGCGCCGTCGGCCGGGCCCGAGATGATCAACGGGGTACGGGCCTCGTCGATGAGGATCGAGTCGACCTCGTCGACGATGGCGAAGTTGTGGCCGCGCTGCACCATGTCGTCGACCGAGTGCGCCATGTTGTCGCGCAGGTAGTCGAAGCCGAACTCGTTGTTGGTGCCGTAGGTGATGTCGGCGTTGTACGCGGCACGACGCTCTTCCGGCGTCAGTTGCGACAGGATCACCCCGACCTCCAGGCCGAGGAAGCGGTGCACGCGGCCCATCCACTCGCTGTCGCGCTTGGCCAGGTAGTCGTTGACGGTGACGACGTGCACGCCCTTGCCCGACAGGGCGTTCAGGTAGGCCGGGAGCACACAGGTCAGGGTCTTGCCCTCACCGGTCTTCATCTCGGCGACGTTGCCGTAGTGCAGCGCGGCACCACCCATCACCTGAACATCGAAGTGACGCTGGTCCAGCACGCGCCAGGCCGCCTCGCGGGCGACGGCGAAGGCCTCGGGCAGCAGGTCGTCGAGCGACTCGCCGTCGGCGATGCGCTTCTTGAACTCTTCGGTCTTGCCGCGCAGCTCGTCGTCAGACAGCTTCTCGACGTCATCGGACAAGGTGTTGACATAGTCGGCGACCTTTTGCAGGCGCTTGACCATGCGGCCTTCACCGATGCGGAGCAACTTCGACAGCACGCTTTTCCCCTGTGGGTCTGGAACGGATATACGTCAGCGGGTTAGACGTGACCATCGTAGGTGACCGGGGGAATCGGCAGATAAGAGTGCGCCCCCGGCGGTTCGGCCGGGGGCGCAGCACTGGGAACTCAGGACAGGCGGATCAATCCGTAGTCGTAGGCGTGTCTGCGGTAGACCACCGTCGGCCGGTCGCTCTCCTTGTCATGGAACAGGAAGAAGTCGTGTCCGACCAGCTCCATCTCGTACAGCGCGTCGTCGACCGTCATCGGGTTGGCCGGGTGCTCCTTCACGCGGACCACCTGGCCCGGAACGTGGTCATCGACCTCGGCGGTGGCCGCCTGGTTCGGCACCTCGGGCAGATCCTCGGGCGGGACGATGGACGTCGCCTCGGCCAGGCCCACAGGGGTCTTGTCGCCGTAGTGAATCTTGCGACGGTCCTTGCTGCGCCTGAGCCGATTCTCGAGTTTGCCGACGGCCGATTCGAGGGCGGCGTAGAAGCTGTCCGCGCAGCCTTCGCCGCGAACGACCGGCCCGCGCCCGCGTGCCGTGATCTCGACATGCTGGCAGTTCTTGCGCTGGCGCCGGTTCTTCTCGTGGTCGAGTTCGACGTCGAAAAGGTAGATGGTGCGATCGAAGCGCTCCAATCGAGCGAGCTTCTCGGAAACGTAGATGCGGAAGTGTTCGGGGACCTCGACGTTGCGGCCCTTGACGACGACGTCGGCGTGCGGTTCGGGCGCAGGCTCGGCATCGTCGGCAAACATGGTCGAGCGGGCAGAATCCACGGATTGGGTTGTCATGCTTAGCAACTCGCTTCTCTCTCGCAGTGCACGTGTGTCTCTTCTTGCACACGGTCTGAACTACGCGCCGAGCGGGTCTGCAAGTCGCCGCAGCCCGGCGCAAGGTGTTGAGTACTCACCTCCTACCGCTGTCAGCGATTTGGTACCGAGTGAATATGTCGGTACCGCCGTGAGGCTTCACGGGTGGTTGCAGCCGACGGTAGTCCGAGTTCACCTAGTCGTGCCACCGATTTCGCATACCGGTTTTGAGAACTTCATATCGAGTTGATGTAGGTACTGCTCCGGCCGTGTCGCACCGCCCAGAGGCTCACGCGTGTGCTATTGCGAGCACCGCCGCCACCTGTGTTCCTGATGTTTGCAGGACCCGAACCGCCTCGGCTGCCGTCGTACCCGTCGTCACCACGTCGTCGAACACCACCGCCTCCCCGCGCACCGGAGAACGCAGCCGCACCCGGCCCCGGATGTTGCGCTGTCTTTGTGCGCTGGAGAGTCCGACGGAGTCTCTGGTGAAGGCCCGCATCGCCAACGCCGGTTCCACCGTCACGCCCGGTAGACCCGCGGCCGCGGCGCGGGCGATCTTCGCGACGGGGTCGCCGCCGCGGCGTCGGGCGGCCAGGCTCCGGGTCGGTGCGGGCACCATCGTCAGCGGCGGCACGATCAGGCCCCAGACGATCAGGGTCCGCAGCGCCGCGGCGACCGCGTCGGCCAGCGGCACGACGAGGTCTGTTCGGCCGTGTTCCTTGAGGCCCACGATGGCCCGTCGTCTGGCCCCGGCGTAGCGCCCGAGCGCCAAGACCGGAACCCCGGGGTCCTCCCGCGGCGAGACGACGTGCGGCTCGTCGGGGCGGACGGTCAGTTCCGCCGCGCAGGCCGGACACCAGCGGGTCGACGGCGCACCGCAGCCACCGCATTCGACGGGCAGGACCAGGTCGAGCATAGCGCCAGCATGCCGGTGGGCACCGACACTCAGCCCAGGACGATCGAGTCCCCCTGGACCTTGACGGCCTTGGCCTCGAGCGGCTTCTTGGCCGGCCCCTGCGCCACCGTCCCGTCGAGGTTGAACTTGCTGCCATGGCAGGGGCACTTGATGGCCCCGTCGACGATCTCGCTGACGGTGCACCCCTGATGGGTGCAGATGGCCGACATGCCCTTGAACTCGCCGGCCGTCGGCTGCGTCACCACCACCTCGCCGACGATCACGCCCGAGCCGACCGGCACCGCCGAGGTCTTGACCAGCCCGCTGTCGGCCGTCGGCGTCGTCCCACCGCCGGGCGTCGTGGCCGGAGTCTGGCTGGCGGCGGCGGGCGGCTTGCCGTAGGTCTGGCAACCCGCTATCACCGTGGCGCCCAAGGCGATTCCGGTACCGGCCAGCACCTCGCGGCGACCCAGCTTGTCAGCAGCCATCAGAACTTCAACCCCTCTCCGACGAAAAGCCACAGCGCCGAGGTCAGCCAGAGGTACACCAGGCTGGTGAACACCGCCCCGCCGAGCACTGGGATCGCCCAGCCCGGAACACCTTTGCGCGTCAACAACAGCATCTTCGCGACGAACGCGCCGTAGAAGAAGCAACCCAGCAGCGAATGCGTGAGCACCCGGACATCGGTCGTCTGGAAACCCACGGCATACAGGCAGTGCACCGCGACCGGGACGGTGGCCAACACGGCCAGCCGACCCGACCACACATGTGCGGAACCGATCCACGCCGGTGCCTTCACCGGCAGCCTGCCGTACATCACCAGGGCCGAGAACACCTGGAACAGGCCGAGAACCGCGGCCAGCGTGGCCAGCCACGCCTTCGCGTACAGCCCACTCGAGAAGCCGGCGAAGTTGACCGAAAAGAACTTCGGTTCATGGACCGATCCGAACACGCCCAGCCCGACCGCCACCACGGCCCCGATCAACAGAGCGACGACGAATCCAGCTCCGCGCGAGGGGATTTGGGCGCGCTGCGTCGGCGCGTCCGCCGCTGGGTCAAATGCCATCACTGTCGCCCTCCACGCGCTTGGCGTCCGAGGTCAGCGTGGGGGCCGGTGACGTCGCACCGTCGGCCGAACGCTGCACACCCGTCACCGCCTTGTCCGCGCCGACAATCCAGCTGTTTCGCACGCCGTTGTTCTGGCTCACGTACAGGCCGGCCGGTGGCTGCACCGCGAAAGCGGTGAATGGCCAACTCTTTTCGCCGATCGTCAAGGTGCCCGCCACGCTCTTGCCGTCATGGCGGCCCTCGAGATGGCTGGTCTTGTCCTTGCTCGTCAGGTTGACTACACCCGCATCGGCCGGCCCGCTCAGCCAGGTTTCGACGGCCTTGCCGTCGCACGCGTAGGCGCGGGCGGCCGCGCCCTTGACCGAGATGTCCAGTGTGATCACGCCGGCCTTGGTCTCGACCTTGCCCTGGTAGTCGGCGGCGGCCGGGAAGGGCACCGCAGCTGGGGTGGTCGCGATGGGCGGTGCGGCCTGACTCGTGGGCGGCGCGGCCTGGCTGGTCGATGGCACCGGTGCCGCTGGTTGCGACTCCTTGGACACATTCACGGCATAGATCCCGATGCCCAGGGCGGCGACCGCGCCCAGGGTAACGAGCGGACCCGCTACCTTCATGTTCACTCCTCATCGGCTGTGAACCCGATGGCAACAATGATCCACCCGCGGTGACACGCGCTCATCAGATTCGGTGAGATATCGGGCCAATTTCAGTTAACGATTGGCCGACTCAACCGGAACAACGGAGCCGAGTCACAGAAGGTTCAAAGCGACTTTTCAGCCGGGGAGCACGGGCAGTGCGCCCGCGACCATCAGCGGCCGGACATCGGTCCACATGAGGTTGTTGTCCGCTGCCGAACCCGACAACTGGAGAACGCCGCGTTGGTCGGCGAGGTACACCGTCGAGGTGTTCGCCGCGACGGTGGACACCGGGACCACCAGGTTCCGGGTGGGTCCGTCGGAGTTCACGCCGTCAAGGTTGACGTACGACACGGGGTGCGCGCCGTCGGTACGGGTCACCACGATGTCGTCGCCGGTGCGCCAGGACAGTGACAAGGCCGTATTACCCAGGCCGTAACCGAGGCGGCGTGGATAGGTCAGCGCGAGCTGTCCGCCCTCACGCTGCTCGACGCTCGCCAGGATCACCTGGCCATTGATCACCATCGCGGCGCGGGTGGCGTCGCGCGACAGCTGCAGTCCACTGATCGGCCCGGGGAACTTGGTGGCCACCGCCGACGAGTCGACGGGGATGCGGGCGGGTTGGCCCGACGCCGCCTCCTGGATCGCGCGCACGACGTTGGTGCCGTCGACCACGATCCAGATGGCGTCGTCGAGCGACCAGCTGGGACGCGACAGCGTGTGCGCGTCGAGCGCCTGTGCGGCGTCGCCGTTGACCGGCCCCACCCACAGGGACTGCGCCATGTCCGGGGCGCCCGGCCGCAGTGTCACCACCGAGGCGACTTCCTGCCCACTGCGCGACAACGCCGCCGAGGTCTGGCCCGGCAGTTGGCCGAACGCGCCGGCAACCCGCGGCGCGTTGTCACCCTCCAGCGACACCAGCGATCCCCCGGCCAGGGCATGCAAGCCGGCCGCGGCGCCGGGGTCGGCACCCGGATCGGTGGCCGCGACGTCGGAGGTGTTCCAGCCTTCGGCGAAGCGGTCGTCGAGGGCGGCGCCGTCGGCGTTGATCACGTACGGGCCATTCACCCCGGCCCGGAACAGCGTCCAGATGATCTGTGCCGCAAGCAGTTGCCGGCTGTGCGGGTCGGTGGTCGACAGGCTCTCGAGGTCGATGCGGGCGCCACCATAACCGCGTCCGACACCCGTCTTACCGCCGTCGGCCCGGGTCACCGGGCCGCGCAGCCGCAGCGGTGCGGCCATCAGATTCCGTACGCTGCTTGCCATCTCGGGTCGCGGCCCGGACAGCAGCTTGGTGACGAGTTCGGTGGCGAGTTGGTCGGGGTCGGACACCGCGACGTAGCGCGGGTCGGGCACGACGGTCTTGCCGGTCGGGTCGACGAAGTACAACGTGTCCCGCTTGTAGGTGGACTGGAACTGCTGCCAATCCAGGAACACGCCGTTGGGCAGCTTGTCGATGCGCCAGCCGCGCGGCGTCTTCACCAGGTCGATGGGTCCCGGGTCGGGCAGCGCGCCCTCCCCCGTCTCGAACACCCCGACGTCCGACAGCGAACCCAGGATGTCGGCGTGCATGGTCACCGAAACCTTGTCCGTGCCACGGGTTTCCACGAACACGACGCGGTCGATCAGCAGGGCGCTACCGGCGTCGTCCCACGACCGGGATGCCGATTCGGTGAGGAACTGGCGCGCCGCCAGGTGCCGGTTCGCGGGATCGGCGGTGGCTTTGAGGAATTCGCGCAGCAGCAGGTCCGGGTCCATACCGGGCGACGGCGTCGGCAGGTTGCGCGGGGCCGGCCGGTCGACGGTGCCCACGGCCTGTGGTGCCGACGAACTGGGTACGCCGGCGCACCCCGTCAGGACCAGCATCAGCACCGCGCAGAGCGCCAGTGCCCCTTTCACGATGCGTCCCCCGCGGGCAGTTCCCCGGACGAGAGAGCCGTAACCGATTTGGGTCCAGTGGGTTTGAGGGGCAGCGGGCTGGTGGTCACCTTGTGACCGCGCACCAGCGGCAGCGTGAGACGGAAGCAGGCGCCGTGGCCAGGTTCGCCCCAGGCCTCCAGCCGGCCCTGGTGCAGGCGGGCATCCTCGATGCTGATGGCCAGGCCGAGACCGGTGCCGCCGGAGCGCCGCACCCGCGAGGGGTCGGACCGCCAGAACCGGCTGAACACCATTTTCTCCTCGCCCGGTCGCAGACCCACGCCGAAATCGCGGACCGTCACTGCCACGGTATCCACATCGGCGGCCATCTTGATCTGAACGGGCTTCTTCTCCGCATGGTCGATCGCGTTGGCGATGAGGTTGCGCAGGATGCGCTCGACGCGGCGCGGATCCACCTCGGCGATGACGGCTTCGTCCGGAAGATGCACGGCGAGTTTGATGTTCGCGTCGTCGGCGAGGTGGCCGACGTTGTCGAGCGCGCTCTGCACGGTGTCGCGCAGGTCGACCGACTCCACCGACAGCTCGGCCACACCGGCGTCGTGCCGGGAGATTTCCAGCAGATCGGCCAGCAGTGTCTCGAAGCGGTCGAGTTCGTTGACCATCAGCTCCGTCGAGCGCCGCAGCGCCGGGTCGAGTTCCTCGCTGTGGTCGTAGATCAGATCCGCGGCCATGCGCACCGTGGTGAGCGGCGTCCGCAGCTCGTGGCTGACGTCAGAGGTGAAGCGGCGCTGCAGGTTTCCGAACTCTTCGAGCTGGGTGATCTGCTTGTGCAGGCTCTCGGCCATGTCGTTGAACGACACCGCCAGGCGCGCCATGTCGTCCTCACCGCGCACGGGCATGCGCTCGGTGAGGTGCCCCTCGGCGAACCGCTCGGCGATGCGCGACGCCGACCGCACCGGCAGCACGATCTGCCGGGCCACCAGCAAGGCGATGGCCGCGAGCAGGCCCAGCAGCACAATGCCACCGGTGGCCATGGTGCCGCGCACCAGCGCGATGGTGCTCTCTTCGTTGCTCAGCGGAAAGATCAGGTACAGCTCGAGGTTGGTGACCTGTGACGACGTCGGGCTGCCGACGATCAGTGCGGGACCGGAGAACCCGTCGGTGTGCACGGTCGCGTACTGGTAGCTGACCTGGCCGGCTTTGACGAAGTCGCGCAAGGAGTTCGGAATCTCCCCCACCGGCCCGGCCGACGTGGCCGCGCGCGGGCCGTCACCCGGCACCACCAGCACCGCGTCGAACGCACCGGCCAGCCGCGAGCCCGAGTCGACCTTGCGGTCGATGAGGGTGTTGCGTGCCAGCTGCAGGCTGCTGTTGAGCGAGCGCGTCTCTTCGCCGCCGACGATGCCGCTCACCGTCGTGCGGGCGTGCTCGACCTCTTCGGTGCCGGCCCGGACCTTGGCTTCGAGAATGCGGTCGGTGATCTGGCTGGTCAGCACGAAACCCAGCACGAGGATGACGGCAAGGGACAACCCCAGCGTCAGGGACACCACACGCAGTTGCAGTGAGCGACGCCAGGCATAGCCGACCACCCGGCCGACAGCACCCAGCCCACGCACGAAAGCGCCCGAGCCGAAACCGCCACGGATACGCCGTCGGGATCCCCAGATCACCGGCGCCCTACGGTCTCAGGCTCGGGCTTGACGAGCCGTCCGATCACGGCGGTCCGGCCTTGTATCCCACTCCTCGAACGGTGAGCACCACCTGCGGGTTCTCCGGGTCCTTCTCGACCTTGGCCCGCAGTCGCTGCACGTGGACGTTCACCAGGCGGGTGTCTGCCGGGTGGCGGTAACCCCACACCTGTTCGAGCAGCACGTCACGAGTGAAGACCTGGCGCGGCTTCCGCGCGAGGGCCACGAGCAGGTCGAACTCCAGCGGAGTCAGCGAAATCTGCTCGCCCTGCCGGGTCACCTTGTGGGCCGGCACGTCGATGTCGACGTCGGCGATGGACAGCATCTCCGCCGGCTCGTCGTCGTTGCGGCGCAACCGCGCGCGCACCCGAGCCACCAGCTCCTTCGGCTTGAAGGGCTTCATCACATAGTCGTCGGCGCCGGACTCCAGGCCCAGCACCACGTCGACCGTGTCGGTCTTGGCAGTCAGCATGACGATCGGCACGCCCGAGTCGGCGCGCAGCACACGGCACACGTCGATGCCGTTCATTCCGGGCAGCATGAGGTCCAACAGCACCAGATCCGGGCGCAGCTCGCGGACCGCGGTCAGCGCCTGGCTGCCGTCACCAATGACGGCGGTGTCGAAGCCTTCGCCCCGCAGCACGATGGTGAGCATCTCGGCCAGAGATGGGTCGTCGTCGACGACCAGAATGCGTTGCCTCATGGCGTCCATGGTGTCACCACATCGCGATAAAGCTGTGATCTCCGATGGGTGTTTTGCCTCCAACCTGACAACTTGCTGGTAGGGGCGGCGGCCGAATCACCCCAGCAGCCGGCCGGCCAACTCCCCGGGGTCGACGTCCGGAGCGACCAAAGCCCAACGGCCGACCCAGTTTTCGGCCGCCAGCGCGGTGTACACCGCTGCCGTGCGGCCCTGCAGGCCACCGTCGCGCTCGTAGGCGTCGCGGGTTCGCGTCACATCCTGAGCTTCCCGGCGCGCCGCCCTTTCCGCGGCAAGGTCGGTCGGCACATTCAGATAGAGCTGCCAATCCGGCACCGGCAGCGCCAACCGCTCGAACTCCAGCTCCCGCACCCAGGCGACCACCTCCCCGCCCGCGCCCTGATGCAGCCGGGCCGCGCTGTAGGCCGCATTGGAGGCCACGTACCGATCGAGGATGACAACGTCGTGAGTGCTCCTCAGTTCCGCGATCTCGGCCTTGGCGCCGGCGCGGTCGAGCGCGAACAGCATCGCCATGGCGTACACCGACTCGGCGAGGTCGCCGTGCCGGCCATGGAGCGCCTCGGCCGCGATATCCGCCTCGACCGAGCGACCGTAGCGCGGGAACGCCACGGTGGTCACCGACTTGCCGCGGGCCTCGAACTGCGCCCGCAGCCCCTGGGTCAGCGTGTTCTTCCCCGCACCATCGACGCCTTCGATTGCGATCAGCACGTGGCGAGACTAGTTGCTGGATTCGATATATCTGATGCGCGACGTCACAGAAACATCGCAGAAATCACGTGGTGACGCCCGCTGAGTACTTTCGCGCGATGGCGACCACCATGCAACCGCCCAAAAGCGAGATGATCCGGCTCGCGAACAAGCCACCTTGGTACACGTCGCTTTTCGTGCAGCTGCTCGTCGCGATCGTCGCCGGCATCCTCGTCGGCTGGCTGCAGCCGAAGGTCGGCGCCGACCTCAAGCCGCTCGCCGACGGCTTCATCAAGCTGATCAAGATGCTGATCGCGCCGATCATCTTCTGCACCGTCGTGCTGGGCATCGCACACGTCGGCGACCTCAAATCGGTCGGCCGGATCGGCGTGAAGGCGCTGATCTACTTCGAGGCGGTGACCACCTTCGCGCTGCTCTTCGGGCTGGTGGTCGGCAACATCGTCAAACCCGGGGCCGGTTTCCACGTCGACGCCGCCACGCTGGCGAGCGGGGCCGACGCGATCGCGAAGAAGACCCAGAACAAGGAACTGCCGCACACCGTCGATTTCCTGCTGAACATCATCCCCGAGTCGATATTCAAGGCGTTCACCGAGAACAACCTGCTGCAGGTGCTGTTCTTCGCCGTCTTGTTCGGGCTCGCGTTGGCAAAGTTTGGAGAGAAGGGCCCGCCCGTCATCCTCGAGATCGTCGACCATCTGAGCCACGTGTTCTTCACCGTCATCGGCTGGGTGATGCGACTGGCGCCGCTCGGCGCCTTCGGGGCGATGGCCTACATCATCGGCCAGTACGGCATCGGCTCCCTGAGCAGTTTCGCCAAGCTGATCGGCGCCTGCTACCTCGCCGCCGTCCTGTTCATCTTGGTGCTCGGGGTCGTCGCGAGGGTCTTCGCGGGGGTCAACCTGTGGAAGTTCGTCGTTTACATCAAGGACGAGTTGTTCCTGGCGCTGGGCACTGCCTCCACCGAGGTCGTGCTGCCGCGCATCATGGCCAAACTGACCAATGCCGGATGTTCGCGCACCACCACAGGTCTGGTGGTGCCGACCGGGTACTCGTTCAATCTCGACGGAGCGACCCTCTATCTGTCGATCTGTGTGCTGTTCCTGGCCCAGGCGCTGGGCGTGAACCTGAGCCTCGGTGAGCAGATCACCGCGGTGCTGGTGCTGATGCTGACGTCGAAGGGCATGGCCGGAGTTCCCGGGTCGTCGTTCCTCGCGCTGTCAGCGACCGTCGCCGCCATCGGCCACGGAGCCATCCCGGTCGCCGCGGTGGCCCTGCTCCTGGGCGCCGACCGCATCATGGACTCGATGCGGGTCTCGGTGAACCTGCTGGGCAACTGCGTCGCGACGTTCGTGGTGGCCAATTGGGAGGGGCAGCTCGACAAAGACCGTCTGCGCAAGGTGCTCGACGGCCAAGACGTTCCGCCACTCGAAGAGCCTGACCCTATTGGGGATGCGGCTGCAGGCGGTCCTTCTAAGTCCGCGACCTGATCGATATACAGCTCAGGGTCCTTCCCCGACTTGCCTGCGGCTTCCGGGCGCGAGGTAGAGGCAAGCGCTACGTTGAATGGCGTGCCGCACATGCGATCAGTCGTGACTAAGCATGGCTGAAATCGGTATTGATGCTGGGCGAGCCAAGGTCATCGCGGAAGCAATTCTCGCCGAAAATATGACCAACGGAGGCGTGCCCTGCGTACTGGTCGGAGAACCCGTCGACTACGAATTTTGGTGGGTACAGGGATACCAAAGTCGAGCATTCATCGAAGATGATGACGCGAACGCAGTTCTCGCCGGCAACGGACCAATAGTCGTTCCGAAGGACGGCTCGGCACCATTCCAGCTCTCAAGCGCACTGCCCGCCGCGGTACAGATGGAACGTATTCGTGCGGCACAGCCGGACTCCGGTGCGTGATTCTCACGCCTGCATGAGGGCTGCGACGTTGCCCAGGCCCTTCCCTGCGACGTGGGTGTACCGGCCCGCATCGGACTCATAGGTGAACACAGCTCTGCGGCCGGCGACTTCCACAGACCACCCAGAAGCGTCATGCTTCGGCCTAAAGCCCTCGGCCGCGCCGGCTGGAAAGATGTCCCCCAACCCATGATCAGCGCGCCAAATGCTCCCCAAACACATCAGGACGTATGCGTCGGCGTCCGAAAGACTGTCGAATCGACCGCGCGTCGAGGCATTTCCGCGATCTGTTTTCACTACGAGATACCCGGTGCCATCACGCCGGACTTCATATCCGATCTCCATACCGGCCCAGCCGTGGACGACCCGGGTGTCCGAGGCATGAAGCAGCATCCCTGCCCTTGCGGCCCACTCCGACAATAGTTCGGTGTCCTCCACGAGCCCATTCTGGCGAATTGTGTCAACCGCCGACCGTCCCGCTATGGACGGACAACGACCGAGCCGCCGCGACCAACGATGACCCAAGGAGAACAAACGTGACGCTCACCGAATTGGCGAGGGCTCTGGAATCAATCGGGGTCTCACCTAAGACCGTCGCGCTCGGTGGACATGCGGACTACGCGTGGTCTGTTGAGCAATCACCTGAAGGCAGCTGGGAAGTGTATTGGTACGAGCGAGGCACCAAAAACGGTTTGGTGCAACTTCATACGGAATCGGATGCCTGCTTCCAACTCCTCGGACGCTTGGCCTACAGCCAGCTGCTGGCTGGCGTCATCGAGGCGAAGTAGCCCTCCTATCCGCACGTGACAAGCGTGAATACCCCTGAAAGTCATGCCTTTTCAGGGGTATTCATGCCGCACTCAGAGTGGCGGCGGGATGTCTTGTTGCTCTGCTGATTCGGCGGCCGCGGCAGCCTCGGCGGCTTCCCGTTCTTGGCGTTCCTTGCGTTGGCGGTCGAAGGCTTCTCGGGCGGCCTCGTGCTCGTCGATGTCGGCTTGGTTGAGGGCGCGTTCGTAGGCGATCTGTTGGGCCTGGTTTTGGGTGCGGGTGCGGCGGCGGATGGGCATCATGATGCCCCGGCCGGGGGCCGGTGGGGTGTCCAGATCGGGGGCGTCCGGTGGCGGACCGTCCGGTAGTGGGGTGTCGGTGATCGTGCGGGGGAACAGGATTCGGCTTTCGGGCACGGTGGTGTAGGTGTGGCCGGTGGGTGCGGTCCACACGATGGTGCCGTCGGGTTGTTGACGGTCCTGCCACCCGTCGGGCCCGCTGTAGAAGGTTTTGAGTAGGTGGTGTTTGCGGCATTTCGGGTTGAGGTTGCCCGGATGCGTGGGCCCGGCCGGCCACGGGATCGTGTGGTCGAGGTCGCAGTGGGTGGCGGGCTGGTCGCAGCCGGGGAACATGCATGTCATGGCCCGCATGCGGACGAATTCATCCATCGCGACCGAGGGCCGGTAGCGCGGCACCCCAACCAGATCGGCGGCCGAGGCGACGGTGCGGACTTTGGCGCCACGGGCCACCAGATCCGCCAATACCGCCGGTGGCACTACGCCGCCGCCGAGGACATAACCGACCGGTGTACGCACCGGCGCTGGGGGTTTAGCAGAAGTCGCGGCGGGAGCGGGACTGGGCGTCGCATGAGCTCCAGGGGTGGGCGCGGTGTCGCCGGTCGGTTCGAACACGGGAGGCGCCGGGGCTTCGGCGGGCCGCGAGTCGGCCGCCGGTGCCGGCTCAGGCGTGGGCATGGGCGCCATGGCATCCGCCGGCGCGGGCTCAGGTTCGGCTGTGAAGAAATGCTCGGGCGCAGTCTCGGGTGTGAACACCGGCTCAGGCGGGGCAGGCGTCGGAGCCTGTCAAGTTTTCTGTGTAAATCGCCTGTCTGATTGTCCGTATGTGAGTTGTTGTGGTGCTTACAGATAACGTTCGATGCGCTCTGGGTAGACCAGTGCGAGTTGCTCGAGTGCCTTCTTCCAGTTGGTGACCACCTGTCCTTCCACGAGGCGTCCGGGGGCTGTGCGGCCCTGTTTCTGGCCGCGTTCCTTGGCCCGCTGTGCAGCGCGTTTGTCTTCGATGTTGCAGATCGCCAGCCACAGCAATTTCACCGCCGAGGCATCGTTGGGAAACTGTCCGCGGTTCTTGATGATCTTGCGCAGCTGATAGTTCAACGACTCGATCGAGTTGGTCGTGTAGATCACCCGGCGCAGCTCAGGCGGGAACGCCAAAAACGGGATGAACTGCTCCCACGCGCGTTCGAAAACCATTGTCACCGTGGGATTTTTCTTCCCCAGCTCCGAGGCGGCGAACGCGTCCAACTCGACGCGGGCAGCGTCGGCATCGGGTGCGGTGTAGATCGGCTTGAGCGCCGCGGCCACGGCCTTGCGGTCGGCATAGGACACGAACCGCAGCGCGTTGCGGATCAGATGCACCACGCAGGTCTGCACCGCGGCCTGCGACCAGGTCGCGGCGATCGCCTCCGGGAAGCCCGTGAGCCCGTCGCAGCACACGATCAGCACGTCCTTGACACCCCGGTTGGCCAGGTCCGCGCACACCGACGCCCAGAACGATGCGCCTTCGTTGGGCTGGACCCAGATGCCCAGGACGTGCTTGACCCCGGCCATGTCGACGCCCACAGCGATGTGCGCGGCCTTGTTGCGGGTGTGGCCGCCGTCTTTGACCTTCACGATCATCGCGTCGAGGTAGATCACCGGATACAGCGGCTCCAACGGCCGGCGCTGCCAAGCCAGCACCTCATCGGAGATCTCGTCGACGATCTTGGAGATCGTCTCGTGCGACACCTCGGTCCCGATCGTCGATTGAAGATGAAATTGTATGTCCCGCAACGTCATTCCACCCGCATACAGTGAAACGATCATGTCATCGAGACCACCGATACGGCGGGTGCCTTTGGGCACCAGCGTCGGGGTGAACGAGCCATCGCGGTCCCGCGGCACATCCAGGGGCACCGGGCCGGCCTCGGTGAGCACAGTCTTGGGTGAGCTGCCGTTGCGGGCGTTGGGCAGCACCCGGCCGGCCGGGTCGCCCTTCTCATACCCCAGATGATCGGTCAGCTCGGCGGCCAGGCCGCGTTCGAGAGCGAGCTTGATCAGCCCGGGCAGCAGCCCGCCTTCGCCGGTCAGCGCCACCTCGCCGGTATCGATCTGCGCCAGCAGATCATCGACCGCGCCCGACGCCCGAAGCGCCTCGGCCATCTCCACCGTGGAGACCGCCTCAACCAGCACCCCATCCATGTCCTTGCCTGTTGTCACGTCCTGCGATCCTTCCGTTAACAGGACTTACACAGACCATTTGACACGCCCAGGCGTCGGCACCAGCGGCGCCGCCGGGTCTCCGCTGAGTAGCGGGTCCGCCACCGGGACCGGCAGTGCATTGGTGAGTACATGAATCATCACCGCGGTCGCCCGGGCATCGGGCCCGGCCGCCGGGCAGTCGGGATTGCCGCACTGGCAGGCCAGCCGATCCCCGCGGGCCGCCAACACCCCGAGCGCGTCGGCGCGGCGCTGCCCGAACGTGCGGGGATCGTTCTCGCACACCTGCCGAGCCATCTCGGTCAGCACCCGATCCAGCAGCTCGGCATCGGTGGCCAGGAGCGCACCCCAGATCGACGCCACCCCGGTCTCATCGTCCGGTTTGCCGATCCCGACCCCGCGGCGGCGAGCGGCCGAGCGCACCTTGATAACTGCCGCCGGATCGAACTTCTGCACCCAGCCGTCGATCTTGCGTTCAATCTTCTTGCGGGACAACCCCGCCCACTCACACAACGCCCCCGCCAACGCGGCATCAATGACAGCGAGCGTGTTCGGGTCCTCCACCAGGCGGGTACGCCAGCAGATCAGCGACACCGTCCGTGCCGACACGCCGCCGTCGGCGAACACCGCCGCCACCTTCGGCAACCGGAAGCGCAACGCGACCGCGATCGACAACTGCCCCGACGCTTCGCGCTTCCCCAGGCCCAGCGCGGCTCCGACTTCGGCGACGGCAGCATCCCAGCCATCGCACGCCCACCACTGCCGGCCATCCTGATCGTCGATGCGCAACATCGCCAGGTCGGCAATGGCCGTGAACTTCCCGGACTCGGCGATATTCGACACCCGGGCGAAATGAATCATCGCGTCGACCACGGAGACGTCGTGCACGAGAACTCCCGTGCCATCGACGCCCACATGTTCGAACATGTGTTCGAGTCTACTGCCGGATCCGGAATCTGTCACGAAAACGGCGAACACACCGATAACCCCTTCAGGACACAATCGAACGTTTTCCATCGCTCCTACGTGTCATTGGGTATAGGACCGGAAGGACCCTGAGATGCGTACTGCACTAATAACTCTCATAGCTCTCACTGCCACTGCTGCCGTACTCGCCCCCGCCGCACCCGCAGCCGCAGAGTCGGCGATCGTCACAATCGGCCAGCTGGAGGCCGAGGGATTCCACGTGAACGTCGACCGGGTGGGTTCCGCGCCCCTGGATCAGTGCGTGGTGACCAGCGTCCGTAACCCGCAGGAACAGACCCGGCTCATCCGCGTGGACGGCCCGGGCAACCGGGACCAGATCATCCGCGTGGTGGTACGACGGACCATCACGGTGTCGCTGGATTGCAGCCGCTAGCCCGGGACTCAGTTCGCGATCACCGGCAACGTGATCGACGACGGATGGGCGGGGTCGTGCAGGATGGTCTGCGCCGCAACGACGGACGCCGCATCCCGCCCGAACGGCGCACCGGTGTTGGGATTCGGCGCGAACTGCGGGTAGTCGCTGCTGGAAATCTCCACCCGCACCCGGTCCCCCGGCTTGAGTTGGTAACTGGTGGGCCAGATTTGGATGCGGTACTGGTACGCCTGCCCGGGGACGATCGGCGTCGGCGCCGACAACGAGTCCCGGAACGATGCCCGGAGAATCCCGTTGTTCAGGTTGATGGCTGCGCCGTCAGGCTTGACCACCACCAGCTTGGCCGTGAAATCGGTATCCACAGCTGAGGATTGGGCCCACAGCGTGACAGTGGCCGCGCCGGTGATCTCGGTGTCATGGGCAACCGGATCGCCGGTGTACACCAGCACGTCGGAGCGCTGTTCGACCGGCGTCTGGTCGTACGGCCCTTGCGGGCCGGACTTCGCACCGCAACAGGAGTGCCCGCCCAGGCTCGGCGCCGGATTCAGCGGATCGTAGGTGTAGGTGTCGGGCGGCTGCGGTCCGGGCAGCACCGGCAACAACTTGCCGTCACGGTCCGCGCTGCCGCCGACACCGGAGAGGTAGTAGTTGATCCATTGCGTCTGCGGCAGTGGCCAATTGGTCGCCGTCTTCCAGGTATTGGCGCCCATGGTGAAGTAATCGACCCGCGGCTTGCCCGCCACGCCGTTGTCGACGCCCTTCAGGAAGTGGTCGAACCAGGCCAGCATCAGTTCATTGATCGGGCTGTTGCCCACCGCCCCAATGTCCTTGAGCATCGGGGCGGGTTCGGAATCGGGCCGTCCCCACGCGACGTGGTCCCACGGCCCGATCACCAGCCGCTGGTTCGTACGCGCAAAGTCGTTGGCGCCGTGAGCCACCATCCCGGCGAAGTTCTCCACGCCGCCGGCCAGGAACGCGTCGTACCAGCCCTCGAAGTGCAGCACCGGAATTCGCACCGCCGGATACCGGTCTCGAATGCTGACCTGCTGCCAGAAGGCATCGCGCGTGTTATGCCGAACCCAGTCGAAGTACCACGGCGCCACCGCCGGATTGTGCGGCTGCATCGGTGGCAGGTCCTGCTGCGGACGGAAATTCAGCCATCGCGTCGGGTCGGCCCCGGCGTCCCGCAACAGCCGCTCGGCTTCACCGTCCCGGCGGTTCTGCGCGGCGCCGAGCGCAATCGACTCGATGGCCCACGGCTGCACGAACGCCAGCCGGAACTCGCCGCCCTCGTAGGTCCAGCCGTCGTAGTAGTCGGAGGCGGTGTTGGCGGGCGCGATCGTCACCAGATGCGGCGGCGCCGTCACCGCCGCAAGCCATTGCGTCGCACCGACATACGACGATCCGTACATGGCGACCTTGCCGTTCGCCCCGGGCAGGCCGGCGGCCCATTCGACGGTGTCGTAGCCGTCGGCCATGTCGTTGGTGAACTCGCTGAACACCCCGCCGGAACTCCCCTGGCCCCGAACATCTTGAACCACAACGAGATAGCAGTGCGAGGCGAACCAGTCCGGCGGCTCATAGCGCTCCGGCGAGGTCTGCGCCCCGGACTTGCCGTACTGCGTGCGCATGAGCAGCACCGGCACCGGGTCAGAAGTCCGGGGACGGTAGACATCGGCGCGCAGGACGACGCCGTCGCGCATGGTGGCACCGACATCGCGTTCGGTATCGACGGCGCATGAGCCCCGACCCGTCGCAGCAGGGAATGGAGAAGCGAGCGGACGGTCCGCGCCACAGGCAGCCAGCAGAGCCAGCACCACCACGAACGCCGTCACGCGGATCAGAGCGCGCACAGCACCACGCTAGACGGTTACGACGGCGCCGGTCCGCCCGACTTCGTCGTGAGCACCAGGACGTTCGCGTCACGGTCGAGGAACGCCTGCGTGGTCATGCCCGGACCGGAGAAGTGGTTGTTGAGTTCGGGCCCCGAAAGGTACGGACCGCCGGGCAGTTCCGACTGCAGAATCTTCTGCACCGTCGGTTGCCGGTCGGTATCGGTCGGGTGGTATTCCGCCAGCAGTCGAGTGGTCTCCGCCGGGGGCAGCTTGATGACCGCGTCAATCCAGTTGACCTTGCCGGCCAGGCTGGGATCGCCACTGTTGTTCCAGGTGACCCACACCGCCTCGTCGGGTTTACGCAGCTGCGGGAACTGCCAGACCAATTGCTGCACGTCATGCCGGACCATCTCCGGCGGTATCGGCGGGCCCTTCACGGCAGGCGACGCGGAGCCGAAGATGTCCAGGCCGCCGAGATTGACACCGTCGCAGCCGGTCAACGTGACGCCGGCCACAGCCAGCAACGCGAGGGGTGTTCCCCATCGGTTCTTCCGCATTGCCGACGTCCCTTCACGAGGGTGCCCTGGTGTGCGGAAATTCTAACGCCGAGATCCGCTCGCCAGCAGATCTTCAGCAAACATCGGAATGTGGTGCCGAACACAATATTGTCGCGCACTGCAATATACGGGCGGCGATTCTGCCGGCGGTCAGCTAATTCCTCGATGTATGCCGAGACCGGAAAAAGCGAAAACCCCCAATTCCCGTGGGAATTGGGGGCATTCGAGTGTGCTGGCGCGGACAGCGCAAACAGACCGCGAACAGACTCAGTAGCGGTAGTGCTCCGGCTTGTACGGGCCGTCGACGTCGACGCCGATGTACTCGGCCTGATCCTTGGTGAGCTTGGTCAGCGTGCCGCCGAGAGCCTCGACGTGGATGCGTGCGACCTTTTCGTCGAGATGCTTCGCCAGGCGGTAGACCTCGTTGTCGTACTCGTCGTTCTTGGTCCACAGCTCGATCTGGGCGATGACCTGGTTGGAGAACGAGTTCGACATCACGAACGACGGGTGTCCGGTGGCGTTGCCCAGGTTGAGCAGACGGCCCTCGGACAGCACGATGATCGACTTGCCGCTGTCACCGAAGGTCCACAGGTCGACCTGCGGCTTGATGTTCAGCTTGGTGGCACCGGACTTCTCCAGCGCCGCCATGTCGATCTCGTTGTCGAAGTGGCCGATGTTGCCCAGGATGGCCTGGTTCTTCATGGCCTTCATGTGGTCGAGCAGGATGATGTCGTAGTTGCCGGTCGCGGTGATGACGATGTCGGCGTCAGCGATGCCCTGCTCGACGGTGACGACGTCGAAGCCGTCCATCAGCGCCTGCAGCGCGTTGATCGGGTCGATCTCGGTGACCGCGACGCGCGCGCCCTGGCCGGCCATCGACTCGGCACAGCCCTTGCCGACGTCGCCGTAGCCGCAGATCAGCACCTTCTTGCCACCGATCAGCACGTCGGTGCCTCGGTTGATGCCGTCGATCAGCGAGTGGCGGGTGCCGTACTTGTTGTCGAACTTGCTCTTGGTGACCGAGTCGTTGACGTTGATGGCCGGGAACGCCAGCTCACCCGCGGCGGCGAACTGGTACAGCCGCAGCACGCCGGTGGTGGTCTCCTCGGTGACGCCCTTGACCGACTCGGCGATCTTGGTCCACTTGGTCTTGTCGTTCTCGAAGCCGTTGCGCACGAGCTCCAGGAAGACCTTCCACTCGGCCGAGTCGTCTTCCTCGGCCGGGGGCACGACGCCGGCCTTCTCCCACTGCGCACCGCGCAGCACCAGCATGGTGGCGTCGCCGCCGTCGTCCAGGATCATGTTCGCCGGTTCACCCGGCCAGGTCAGCATCTGCTCCGCGGCCCACCAGTACTCCTCCAGCGTCTCGCCCTTCCAGGCGAAGACCGGGGTGCCCTGGGGCTCCTCGACGGTGCCGTGCGGGCCGACGACGACGGCCGCGGCCGCGTGGTCTTGGGTGGAGAAGATGTTGCAGGACGCCCAGCGCACCTCGGCGCCCAGAGCGGTCAGCGTCTCGATCAGCACCGCGGTCTGCACCGTCATGTGCAGCGAGCCGGAGATGCGCGCGCCCTTGAGCGGCTGCACGTCGTGGTATTCGCGGCGAAGCGCCATCAGACCGGGCATCTCGTGCTCGGCGAGCCGAATCTCCTTGCGCCCGAACTCGGCCTCGGACAAATCGGCGACCTTGTAGTCGATGCCGTTACGGACGTCTGCCTTCAATTCCGTCATGGATTAGAGCCCCATTCATTCGTTCCACTGGAGTGACCCCATGGCCTGCGGGCTCGCGGGACAGGCGCCAGGGAACTACTCGAATGGCGCGCTGACGGCTACGGGGTATCCCCACTACCGTAACGGTCGGCGAACGGCGTCATGAGCCGGGCCAGGTCAGCGGCCACATCGTGGTCCGCTTCCGGCGGCATTGACACGTAACTGATCGCCAGCCGGACGATCGCCCGCGCGAGTACCCCGGCGTCGTCGTCCGAAATCTGCACCCAGCTGCCGCGGAACGCCTCGGTGAGACGCTGCGAGCAGTGCGAGATGATCGGCGCGCTGTCGGTGGTGATGATCTGCAGCAGATCCGGCTTGGCGACGCCGGTGAGCAACGAGATGACCAGCGGATCGGACGCCGATTCGGTGAAGAACATCCGGAAGCCCTGCAGGAACGCGGACTCGATATCGCCGACGTTGGCGTAGATGGCGTGCTCGACGGCGTCGACCAGGCGGTCGGCGAGGCGCATCGCGTACCCCTCGGCCAGGCCCTGGCGCGAGCCGAATTCGTTGTAGATCGTCTGCCGGCTGATGCCGGCCGCACGCGCGACGTCGGACAGCGTGATCGATGACCAGTCCTTGGCCAGCAACAGCTCTCGCATGCCGTCGAGGATCGAGTGCCGCAGCAGGACCCGGGAGGCCTCGGCGTACGGCACCCGAGGTGCCGCGGGGCGCGGCACCTCGGGTCCGTCCGGTACTGCGGCCGCGGCGGTCACGACGCCACGACCTCCACCATGTCGAAGTCGGACTTGGCGGCGCCGCAGTCCGGGCAGCTCCAGTCCTCGGGGATGTCGGCCCAGCGGGTCCCGGGGGCGATGCCGTCCTCCGGCCAGCCCTTCTCCTCGTCGTACTCGAAGCCGCACTGCAGGCAGACGAACTTCTTGAACGGCTCGCTCATGAACTCACTCCTACTGACTCGAAATCGACCTTCTCGCGGACCGCGCAGTCCGGGCAGCACCAGTCGTCGGGGACATCGTCCCACGCCGTGCCCGCCGGGAATCCTTCACGCGGAGCACCTTTGGCCTCGTCGTAGACATAACCACAGCCCGGGCACTGGTAGGCACTCATGCGGCCGCACCCGCCCCGTACTTGGCCAGCACCTTGTCGCGCACCCGGGGGTGGACGTTGACCTTGGTGATGTCGCCGTCGTAGTGCTCGATGACCCGGTGGTCCATCATCCGGCGCCACAGCGGCGGGATGTACGTCAGGCCGATCAGCGTCGCGTAGCCACTGGGCAGGTTCGGTGCGCCGTCGATGCTGCGCAGCGTCTGGTAGCGACGCGTCGGGTTGGCGTGATGGTCGCTGTGCCGCTGCAGGTGGTACAGGAACAGGTTGGTGACGATGTGGTCGGAGTTCCAGCTGTGCACCGGGGCGCAGCGCTCGTAGCGGCCGCTCTCGGTCTTCTGCCGCAGCAGGCCGTAGTGCTCCAGGTAGTTGACCGACTCCAGCAGGCTGAATCCGTAGATGCCCTGGATGAGGACGAACGGGATGAGCGCCGGACCGAACACCGCGATCAGGATGCCGAAGAACACCACCGACATGAGCCACGCGTTGAGGACGTCGTTCTTGAGATAGGTGCGGGGGTCCCACGGGCTGCGGCCGAGGCGACGGATGCGCTGGGCCTCCAGCTCGACCGACGACTTCAGGGCGCCCCACACGGTACGCGGCAGGAACTCCCAGAAGTTCTCACCGAAGCGCGCCGAGGCCGGGTCCTCCGGCGTGGCGACGCGGACGTGGTGACCGCGGTTGTGCTCGATGTAGAAGTGGCCGTAGAACGTCTGCGCCAGGGTGACCTTGGCCAGCCAGCGCTCCAGGTTCTCCTTCTTGTGCCCCATCTCGTGGGCAGTGTTGATGCCGACGCCGCCGAGGACACCGACCGACAGCGCGACACCGAGCTTGGCCCACCAGTCCAACCCGCCGTCGAAGCCGAGCCAGCTCAGGTCCTTGGCGGTGAACAGGTACGCGCCGAGGATGACGCTGGCGTACTGGAACGGGATGTAGACGTAGGTGCAGTAGCGGTAGTACTTGTCGTTCGCCAGCTGCTCCATCATCTCGTCGGGCGGGTTCTCCCCGTCGGGCCCGAACTTCAGATCGAGGATCGGCAGCAGCACGTAGAGCAGGCCGGGGCCGATCCACAGCGGCACCTGCGCGAGCGCATGCCAGCCGGCCTGGTTCAGTGCCCAGATCAGCGGGAGCATCACGAACAGCGCGGTGGGCGCGATCAGGCCCATGAGCCACAGATGGCGCTTGCGATCGCGCCACTGCTCAGTGTTGACGTCGGATACCTCGACTGACACGGGTCCACCTCCATTGGTTGGGCCGACAACTTGTGATCTTGACTATAGATGGCATTTTGTCGCCGGTCTAGACAATGGAGGCATTTTTGTAAAACGGCTAGTGGTAGCCGTCACCGCCGCAGGTGACTGCGGTTTTCGGCGGCGTCAGCCGCGGTAGAGGTCGGGCTCGATGTAGATGATGCGAGCGTTGGGCACCGCGGCGCGGATGGTGACCTCGGCGGCGTCGATCGTGGCGGCCACGGTCGCCAGATCGGTGTTCGGCGCCAGCGCGATCTTCACGCCGACGAGCATCTCCTCCGGCCCCAGGTACTGCGTCCGCAGGTGGATGACGCGGTCGATGTGCGGCGTCTGCTCCAGTGCGTTGCGGATGGCGCCGGTCTCGTCGACCGTCGCGCCCTCACCGATCAGCAGGCTCTTCATCTCGACCATCAGCACCACCGCGATGACGCCCAGCAGCACACCGATCGCCGCGGTGCCGACGCCGTCCCACACCGGGTCACCCGTCAGCATCGACAGGCCGACACCGAACAGGGCCAGCACCAGACCGATCAGGGCACCGGAGTCCTCCAGCAGCACCACCGGCAGCTCCGGGTTACGCGAGGTCCGGATGAACCGCCACCAGCTGCCGGCTCCCTTGAGCGGACGCGATTCCTTCACCGCGGTGTAGAAGCTGTAGCCCTCCAGCCCGATCGCCACGACCAGGATGGCCACGGCGACGATGGGCGACGACAGCGGCTCGGGGTGGGTGATCTTGTGGTAGCCCTCGTACAGCGCGAACATCGCGCCCAGGCTGAACAAGACCAGCGCCACCACGAACGAGTAGAAGTAGCGGCTGCGGCCGTAGCCGAACGGGTGCAGATGGTCGGCGTCCTTGCGCGCCTGCCGCTGCCCCCACAGCAGCAGCCCCTGGTTGGACGTGTCCGCCAGCGAGTGCACCGACTCCGCGAGCATCGACGAACTGCCCGTGATCAGGAATCCGACGAACTTCGCCGCCGCGATCCCGGCATTGGCCAACAGTGCCGCGATGATCGCGCGCGTACTCCCCGAGGCCGACATGACCTGCCCTTTCGTAGGTTTTTTCTAGATCCCCACCGTCGCACGGAACACCGTCGACGGCTCGTCAGCCACCAACCGCACGGGGCCCTCCCCGGCGGCGATCCAGACGGCGGCCCCCTTGTTCAGGGTCAGCTCACCACCTGCGGAATGCACCTGCACCCGGCCCCGCGTGCCCAGCAGAATCTGCGGGCCGGCGTGCCCCCGGGGCACCTCGACCTCGGCGCCCACCCGGTCGTCGTCGATCCGCAGGATCGACACCGCGAATTCCGGTGCGGGCGTGTCGAAAACGTCCTCGACACCGTCGTCGGTGGGCCGCGGATGGATCGGCCGACCGTCGGTCGGGGTGAAGTCGAGCACCCGCAGGAGCTCCGGCACATCGACGTGCTTGGGTGTCAGTCCACCGCGTAACACGTTGTCGGAGTTGGCCATCACCTCGAAACCCATGCCGTGCAGGTAGGCGTGCAGGTTGCCGGCGGGCAGATAGATGCCCTCGCCCTCGACCAGGCTGATGCGGTTGAGCAGCATGGCGGCCAGCACCCCGGCATCGCCCGGGTACCGTTCGCCGAGTTCGAGCACCGTCTTGGCCTCGGCCGCGAATTCGGTTGCCCCCGAACGGATGTAGTTCACCGCGCCGTCGAGGACAGCCGGCACCAGCACGTCGAGATCGGGCTGCGGCAGGGTGATCCAGGTCGTGAAGACGGCCCGTAGGCCCGCCGCGTCCGACTGGCCGGCCAGCAGGTTGATGTACGGATCGAGGTCGGACACCGCCAGCGCCCGCATGAGCTCGACAGTGCGGGCCACGGGCCGGAAGCCGGCGAGCGCCTCGAACGGGCCGAGGGCCACGATCAACTCGGGCTTGTGACTGCGGTCCCGGTAGTTGCGGTCGCGCGCGTTGAGGGCAATGCCTTGGCGCTCTTCACGATTGAAGCCCTCGGCAGCCTGTTCGGCACTGGGGTGCGCCTGCAGCGACAGCGGTTCGTCGGCGGCAAGCACCTTCGCCAAGAACGGCAACGACTCACCGAACCGCGCCAGGACCTCGGGCCCCAGCTCGCCGGCGGGATCGGCCCGGATGACCTCCAGCAGCGACACGTCCCCGTCGGCCGTCTCCAGCCGCGCCGGGTCCCCCGGGTTCGCACCCAACCACAGTTCGGCCTCGGGATGCGCTGTGGGACTGGGCCTTCCGGCGAATTCGGCCAAGGCGGTACGGGACCCCCAGGCGTAGTTCCTGACCGCGCCTCGTAGCAGATGCACTATGTCTAACCTCGAACCAGTTTCAGGTACACGGCCGTCATCTCCAGCCGGACCGCCAGCATCGCGATCTGTTGTTCCAAGCGACTACCCGGCACCTGCAGCCCCGCATCGGGCACGTCGTCGGCGCTCAGCACGTCGACATCGCCACCGAGCGCGTCCATCCGGGCGATCACGCCGGGACGCTCCTCGTCGGCACACAGCACGACGGTGCGGACCCGGGCCGGCACCGGTCCGTCGATCTCGGGGTCGTGGAAAAGCGCGTCCTCGTAAGACATTTCGACCGTCTGGCGGCCGAGCCCGCCGTGCAGCGCCACCAGGGCGTCGGAGCCGCCGGTCGCGGTCACGAGCTGATGGGCCACCCGCAGCAGCACCGTCGCAGCATGGCGGACCAGCGCCAGCATGGCCGCGCCCTCACCGGCCAGCACCACCTGCCGGCCCGACATCCGCTCGGCCAGGTTCTTGGCCGGGTTGGTGAAAATCTCGCGGGTCGCGCTGTTGCGCAGGGCCTCGGCGTCCAACTCGTCGGCCAGGGCATCCAGGTCGATGCGCAGCGCCGGGTCGACGACCATCATCGTCGCCAGGCCCGCGGCCAGGTAGCGGGTGAGGCCGAAGTCGTCGGGCACCGACAGTCGCGGCGGCAGCACCACCGCGCGGCCGGCGGCGGCATCGCGCAGCGGACCGTCGTTGGGCGCCACCACGATCACGCGGGCACCGCGGCGCACCCCGGTGGCCACTGCCGTCACCAGCGCCGGGTCGGCCGCGTCGTCACCGGCCACCACCACGACGTCCAGTGCGCCGATCCACGGCGGAATGTCCGGGGTGACCACGAGCGGGATCGGCGACGTCGCGCCGAGCGCGGCGGCCAGCACGGTCCCGGCCGCACCGGACGCTCCCGATGCCCCTCGTCCGCACACCCACGTGACGGTCCGCGGCCGTTGATCCGAGCGCAGTTCGTCGAGTTCGCCTTCAGTGAGCGCCGCGGCGACCGCGCGGGTCTGCGCACCTGCCATCGACGCCGCCCGCAGCAGGCCGTCGCGGTCGGCCGCGATCAGACCGTCGACATCGTCGAGGTCGAGGGTCGCCGGGGCGGCACTCATGGCAGCGACCCACCAGTGCGCCCGCTGACCGCCTTGATCTGCGCCGCGATGTGCGCCACGATCTCGTCGACCTCCACACGCGTGCGGGATTCGACGTTGAGCCGCAACAGCGGTTCGGTGTTGGAGCTGCGCAGGTTGAACCAGCGCCCGTCGCCGAGGTCGACGGTCACGCCGTCGAGTTCGTCGGTCGAGACGATGTCGCTGCCGTACGACGTGAGGACCGCCTGCACACACGCCGGTGCGTCGGCGACGGTGAAGTTGATCTCGCCCGACGCCTCGTACCGCTGGTACTTGGCCATCAGTTCGGACAGCGGACGGTCCTGTTCCCCGAGTGCGGCCAGCACGTGCAGCGCCGCGAGCATGCCGGAGTCGGCACCCCAGAAATCGCGGAAGTAGTAGTGCGCCGAATGCTCGCCACCGAAGATCGCGTTGGTCTCGGCCATCAGCGCCTTGATGTACGAATGGCCGACGCGCGAGCGCACCGCCGTGCCGCCGCGCTCGGCGATCAGCTCGGGCACCGCCCGCGAGGTGATCAGGTTGTGGATGACGGTCGCGCCGGACTCGCGAGCCAGCTCGCGATCGGCGACGAGCGCCGTCACGGCCGACGGTGACACAGGGTCGCCCTTCTCGTCGACGACGAAGCAGCGGTCGGCGTCGCCATCGAACGCCAGACCGATATCTGCACCGTTCTCCACAACGTGCTTCTGCAGGTCGACCAGGTTGGCCGGGTCCAGCGGGTTGGCCTCGTGATTGGGGAACGTGCCGTCCAGCTCGAAGTACAACGGCAGCAAAGTGATGGATCCGACGGTGCCCAGCACGGCCGGCGTGGTGTGCCCGCCCATGCCGTTGCCGGCGTCGACCGACACCCGCAGCGGACGCACCGCCGACACGTCGACCAGCGAACGCAGGAAGGTGCCGTACTCGGCGAGCACGTCGCGCTCCTCGACCTTGCCCGTGGCGCCGTCGTGACCGGGCACGCCGTCGGTGACCTCACCGCTGATTTCGGTCAGGCCGGTGTCCTTACCGACGGGCTTGGCGCCCGCCCGGCACAACTTGATGCCGTTGTAGGCGGCCGGGTTGTGGCTGGCCGTGAACATGGCGCCCGGGCAGTCGAGCAGACCCGAGGCGAAGTAGAGCTGGTCGGTCGACGCCAGCCCGATCCGGACCACGTCCAGACCCTGGGCGGTGACCCCGTCGGCGAATGCCGCCGCCAATGACGGTGAGCTGGGCCGCATGTCGTAACCGACCGCGACCCGGGTGGCGCCCTCGGCGCTCATCAACCGGGCGAACGCACCACCGACGTCGGCGACGAACGACTCGTCGATCTCCTCGCCGACCAGCCCACGCACGTCATATGCCTTGATGACACGCTGTACAGAGGCAGCTGGCCGAGACATAGCCCTCCCGATCTCATCGTTCGCAGACCACTGCATACCGAGGGTCTGTGACAGTCAGCCTATCGGCTGACCCATGTGCCCGCGGACGGTCGGTGGGGTTCGGTAGGACTTGGGTCGCTAACTCTCAGGCGGATCCGGCAACACCCGCAGATGACCGCGGCGTCGCCCATTGTGTTGCGTGCGCGGTGCGGGCGGCGCCATGACGGTGCCGCCGGGCGTGCCGGCGTGGCTGCCGGGCAGCGGATCGGTGAAACCTGTTGGGATGCCACCGCGAGATGGCGCGTCGCGCCCCTCGCGCACCGCGTCGGCGAGCGCGACGAGGTCGTCATCCTCGGAGGGCGTGGGCAGCGGACCGGCGTGGCGGACCAGCTCCCATCCGCGGGGTGCGGTGATGCGGCTGGCGTGCGACACACACAGGTCCCACGAATGCGGCTCCGACACGGTGGCCAACGGACCTACGACTGCCGTGGAATCCGAATAGACAAATGTCAGCGTCGCCACGGCGTAGTGCGGGCAACCTGGCCGGCAGCAGCGACGGGGAACATTCACTCGGCGAGATTATCGCGCCGCCGACGCGCCCACTGCCGGACACGCGCGTCGCGGGCGCGTCGATCTCCAACCGTTACTATCGGCCGATGGCCCACTCGCGTGTGCGCCGCCGTCGCGGCATGCGCGGCCCGCTCCTCCCCCCGACCGTTCCCGGATGGCGCAGTCGCGCCGAGCGATTCGACATGGCGGTCCTCGAGGCCTACGAACCCATCGAACGCCGCTGGAGCAATCGGGTGTCCGGACTCGACGTCGCGGTCGACGAGATTCCGCGGATCTCCCCAAGGATCCCGATGCCATCCAGTGGCCGCCCGAGGTGATCGCCGACGGGCCGGTGGCGCTGGCGCGGCTCATCCCGGCCGGGGTGGATGTTCGGGGTAATTCGACACGGGCGCGAATCGTCTTGTTCCGCAAACCCATTGAACGGCGGGCGAAGGACTCCGTTGACCTCGCCGACCTGTTGCACGAGATTCTCGTGGCGCAGGTAGCCACTTATCTCGGCGTTGAACCGTCGGTGATCGACCCGACCATCCTGGACGACTAGGCCGGTCGATCTACCCGCGTGCGCGGTACGTCAGATGACGCCGCGCTTGATCCGCCGACGCTCACGCTCCGACAGACCGCCCCAGATGCCGAAGCGCTCGTCGTGCGCCAGGGCGTACTCGAGGCACGCGTCACGCACCTCGCAACCCTGGCAGATGCGCTTGGCTTCGCGGGTCGAGCCACCCTTCTCGGGGAAGAATGCCTCGGGGTCGGTTTGCGCGCACAGGGCGCGCTCCTGCCACTGGTCTTCCGTGAGCTCGGGATCGTTGTCGATGTGATCAGGCACCAGACTCAACTGCGGCCGTCCTCCGACGACGTGCTGAATAGGTCCGGTGTTCGTGTGCGGTGCGGTCCCAACAGAGCCGAGCATCCGCCCGTCGAACTGCACCACGTGATCGAAATCTGCGTGTTCGTAAGACATTTGCCGCCTCCTCCCCTGCTTTACGTAGTTTTCAAACGGAGTCCAACTACTTGCCCTGCGTGCCGTGAGTGGCGATCAATATTCGAACAAACGGTCGAATCTCGGTCTGCTGCACCGGAACCGGTAAACAAACCGGGAATGACACTGTTGTGATTACACACGGGTTAGCTGCCACGGTCAAGCGGATGAAGCGCATTTCCTACCATCTTGTGACCTGAATACGGCGCGTCGTTACCGCGGCGTGTCGCGATAGTGACCAATAACACGCTGCCGCACAACGTAGTTGGTAATGGCGATAACTGATACGGCTGTTACTCAAGTGAATACTGAGGTTTAAAGTTTGCTGCGCGCCGAATTGCCTTCCGGGCGCGTCATTCCACCCGCGCGTCATCGCCTAGGGTGAGTCGACGTGAAGGTCACGGTTCTGGTCGGTGGCGTCGGCGGCGCTCGTTTTCTGCTCGGCGTCCAGAAGCTGCTGGGGTTGGGTCAATTCGCCGAACCCGGTGCGGAGCCCTCCCCGCACGAACTCACCGCGATCGTCAACGTCGGTGACGACGCCTGGATGTTCGGCGTGCGCATCTGCCCCGACCTCGACACGTGCATGTACACCCTCGGCGGCGGCATCGACCCCGAACGCGGCTGGGGCCACCGGAACGAAACCTGGCATGCCAAGGAAGAGCTCGCGGCATACGGCGTGCAGCCGGACTGGTTCGGACTCGGCGACCGCGACCTGGCCACGCACCTGGTGCGCAGCCAGATGCTGCGGGCCGGCTATCCGCTGTCGCAGGTGACCGAGGCGTTGTGCGACCGCTGGCAGCCCGGCGCCCGGCTGCTGCCCGCCAGCGACGAGCGCAGTGAAACCCACGTGGTGGTAACCGATCCCGAATCGGGCAATCAGCGCGCCATCCACTTCCAGGAATGGTGGGTGCGCTACCGCGCGCAAATCCCCACCCACAGCTTCGCGTTCATCGGCACCGAGAAGGCAAAGGCCGCACCGGGAGTCGCCGACGCCATCGCCGGCGCCGACGTCGTGCTGCTGGCTCCGTCGAATCCGGTCGTCAGCATCGGCGCGATCCTGGCGGTGCCCGGCCTGCGCAGCGCGCTGCGGTCCACCCCGGCTCAGGTGATCGGCTACTCCCCGATCGTCGCCGGAAAGCCGTTGCGCGGGATGGCCGATGACTGCCTCAAGGTGATCGGCGTCGACAGCACCTCCGAGGCCGTTGGCGCGCACTACGGCGCCCGCAGCGCGACCGGCATCCTCGACGGCTGGCTCATAGACGAGGGCGACCACGCCGAGATCGACGGCATCAACGTCAAGGCCGTGCCGCTGCTGATGACCGATCCGGCGGCCACGGCCGAGATGGTCCGGGCCGGACTCGAACTGGCCGGGCTTCAGCTGTGACCGAGCATGGCGCCGCGGCCGCCATCGAAATCCTTCCGGTGCCCGGGCTTCCCGAGTTCCGCCCCGGCGACGACGTGGCCGCCGCCATCGCCGCCGCCGCCCCCTGGCTGCGCGACGACGACGTGCTGGTGGTCACCAGCAAGGTGCTCTCCAAATCCGAGGGCCGCATCGTCGCCGCGCCGACCGACCCTGACGAGCGGGACGCCCTGCGGCGCAGGCTGATCGATGACGAGGCCGTGCGGGTGCTGGCGCGCAAGGGCCGCACCCTGATCACCGAGAACGCCATCGGGCTGGTCCAGGCCGCCGCCGGCGTCGACGGATCCAACGTCAGCACAACCGAGTTGGCACTGTTGCCGGTCGACCCCGACGGCAGCGCGGCCCGGCTGCGCGCCGGCCTGGCCGAACGGCTGGGCGTGACCGTCGCCGTCGTCATCACCGACACCATGGGCCGGGCCTGGCGCAACGGCCAGATCGATGCCGCCATCGGCGCGGCCGGACTGGCCGTGCTGCACGGATATTCCGGTGTCCAGGACACCCACGGCAACGAGCTGCTGGTGACGGAGGTCGCCATCGCCGACGAGATCGCGGCCGCCGCCGACCTCGTCAAAGGCAAGCTCACCGGCATCCCGGTCGCCGTGGTGCGGGGCCTGTCACCGCGCGACGACGGCTCGAACGGCCGGACCCTGGTGCGCGCCGGGGAGGAAGATCTGTTCTGGCTGGGCACCGAGGAAGCACTGGCCCTGGGGCGCAGGCAGGCTCAGCTGATGCGCCGTTCGGTGCGTACGTTCAGCGCCGAGCCCGTGGCACCGGAGCTCATCGAGGACTCCGTCGCCGAGGCGCTCACCGCGCCCGCGCCGCACCACACCCGGCCGGTGCGGTTCGTCTGGGTGCAGGACCACGACACGCGAATCCGGTTGCTGGACCGCATGAAAGACAAGTGGCGCACCGACCTGACCTCCGACGGGCGCCCGGCCGACTCCGTCGACCGGCGCGTGGGCCGCGGCCAGATCCTCTACGACGCACCGGAACTCGTCATCCCGTTCCTGGTTCCCGATGGCGCGCACAGCTATCCGGACGCGGCGCGTACGGAGGCCGAGCACACCATGTTCACCGTCGCGGTGGGCGCGGCCGTGCAGGGACTGCTGGTGGCGCTGGCGGCGCGCGACGTCGGCAGCTGCTGGATCGGTTCGACGATCTTCGCCGGCGACATCGTGCGCGCCGAGCTCGAGCTGCCGGCCGACTGGGAACCGTTGGGCGCCATCGCCATCGGTCACTTCCCGGAGAGCGACGAGCCACGCCGGCCGCGACCACCCGTGCCGACGGACGAACTGCTGATCCGTCGATGAGCGAGTCGTTGCACGCCTCGGTCGTCTCCGCGTTGCGCGACTGGGCGGCACCCGATCCCGATCAGGACACCCTGCGGCACGCCGTCGCCGCCTTCGTCGAGGCCCGGCCCGACGCCTGCCGGCGCGCCTGCGTACCCGGGCACATCACGGCGTCGGCATTGGTGCTCGACCACACCCGGACCAAGGCCCTGCTCACGCTGCACCCGCGGTTGGGTCGCTGGGTTCAGCTCGGCGGTCACTGCGAGGACGTCGACACCGACATCCGCGCCGCGGCACTGCGCGAGGCCACCGAGGAATCCGGTATCACCGGACTGGAGATCGCCGAGTTTCCCGCGGCGCTGCACGTCCACGCACTGACGTGCTCACTGGGCGTCCCGACCCGGCATCTCGACGTGCAGTATCTGGCCATCGCACCGGAGCACGCCGAAATTCACTGCAGCGACGAATCGCTGGATCTGCAGTGGTGGCCCCTGGCCGCGCTACCGGACCCGGACCCGGGACTGGAGCGGCTCGCGCGGGCCGCTCAGACGTCCGTCGAGTAACGAATACCGCCGTCCGGGATGGTGACACCGGGCCACACCCGCGCGCCGCGCAGCAGCTCGCACCGGGCGCCGATGTTGGCACCGTCGCCGATGACGCCGTCACGGATCAGCGCCCGCGGGCCGATCCGGGCGCCGAACCCGACGATGGACCGCTCGATCACCGAACCGGCCTCGATCTTGACGCCGTCGAAGATCACCGCACCGTCCAGCCGGGCACCGGCGCCGATCTCCGCGCCGCGGCCCACCACGGTCCCGCCGATCAGCAGCGCACCGGGCGCCACCGCGGCACCTTCGTGCACCAGGCTCTCGCCCCGGTGCCCGTCGAGTACCGGCGACGGTGCGATACCGCGCACCAGATCCGCTGAGCCACGGACGAAGTCGTCGGGCGTGCCCATGTCACGCCAGTAGCTGGCGTCGACGTAACCGCACACCTTGAAACCGTCGGACAGCAGCTTCGGGAACACCTCGCGTTCGACCGATACCTCACGGCCGGTGGGGATCTCGTCGATCACCGCACGCTGGAACAGATAGCAGCCGGCGTTGATCTGATCGGTCGGCGGGTCCTGCGTCTTCTCCAGGAACGCCGTCACCACGCCCTCGGAATCGGTTGGCACACAACCGAACGCGCGCGGATCACTCACCCGCACGAGATGCAGCGTGACATCGGCCTGCCGCTCGCGGTGGCTGGCGACCATCGCGCCGAGATCCAGCCCGGAGAGCACGTCGCCGTTGAACACCATGGCGGTCGGGTGGCGCAGCTTGGGCGCCACGTTGGCGATACCGCCACCGGTGCCCCGGGCCTCCTCCTCGACCACGTACTCGATCTCCAGGCCCAGCTTGGAGCCGTCGCCGAATTCCGCCTCGAAGACCTCCGCCTTGTAGGAGGTGCCCAGCACCACGTGGCGGATACCCGCGGCGGCGATCCGGGCGAGCAGATGGGACAGGAACGGCACCCCCGCCGTCGGCAACATCGGCTTGGGCGCCGAGAGGGTCAGCGGGCGCAGTCGTGTGCCCTGCCCACCCACCAGGATGACCGCGTCGACGTCAACCGGATTCACCGCGTCACTCAACTCGCGTCCTTTCAAGCCTCGAGGTCATCGCCGGTAGCCTAGTTCGCCCGGCGGCGCTTACGCCTGGAATTGCCCACCACCGCGCGCTCGCGCGCGCCCAGCGCCGACTTGATGGTCCACCGCAGCGGGGCCTGCCACCAGTGCGGATGCCGGTCGGCAAGGAAGGTATAGGTACTGCGGTGGTGCGCGGCCAGATTGCGGGCCGGGTCCCGTCCCGTGGAATGTCCCTTGTCGTGCAGGATTTCGGCGGCCGGGACGTACACGTTCTGCCAGCCGCCGCGCGCCAGCCGGTCCCCCAGGTCGACGTCCTCCATGTACATGAAGTAGTTCTCGTCGAATCCGCCGATCTGCCGGAACGCCTTGGTGCGCAACAGCAGACACGAACCTGACAACCAGCCGACGGCGCGTTCGCTCGGCTCCAACCGGTCCTGGCGGTAGGCCGCAGTCCACGGGTTGGATTTCCAGAACGGGCCCACCACGGCGTGCATGCCGCCGCGGATCAGGCTCGGCTGATGCCGCGCCGACGGGTACACCGAGCCGTCGGGGTCGCGGATCAGCGGACCCACCGCGCCGGCCGCCGGCCACCGCGCGGCCCCGGCGAACAACTCGTCGATGCTGTTGGGCCCCCACTGCACGTCGGGGTTGACCACGACGAAGAACTCCTGGTCGACGATGCTGTCGGGCGTGTCGAGGTAGGCCGACACGGCACGGTTCACCGCGGTGCCGTAACCGAGGTTGCCACCGGTGCGGAACAACTCGACGTCGGCGTATCGCTCCAGGGCGGCCTCGGGCGCGCCGTCGGTCGATCCGTTGTCGGCCATCACCACCAGCAGGCGGCGTTCCGTCGCGTGGGCCAGCGTCTTCAGGAAACGGTCCAGATGCGCACCGGGTGAATAGGTCACCGTCACCACGAGCAGCGGGCGGTCCGGTTCCGCTCCAGAAGGCTGCTCGATCACGGCCTAGAGGTTAGCGGGCCGACCGCCGTACCCGCACCAGGGTGTGACCCGCCGAGCCCCGGGCTACCGGCCACGGCAAGCGCTCACCAGTAGCCTGTCCTGGTGCCAGGTCGACTGTTCCGCATCCTCGCCGTCATGACGACGGTGCTCGTGATGGTGGGCACCGGCGTGGCCTGGAGCAGCCTGCGTTCGCTGGAATCGGGCATCAACCGCATCAGCACCGCGGCCCTCGGCGGCGGGGGCGACGACGGCGCCGTCGACATCCTCCTGGTGGGTATGGACAGCCGCACCGATGCGCACGGAAATCCCTTGTCAGAGGACGAACTCGCGACGCTACGAGCCGGTGACGACGTGTCCACCAACACCGACACCATCATCCTGGTGCGCATCCCCAACAACGGGCGCTCGGCCACCGCCATCTCCATCCCGCGCGACTCCTATGTGCAGGCGCCCGGGCTGGGCAAGACCAAGATCAACGGCGTCTTCGGTCAGGTGAAGCTCGAGAAGATGAAGGAACTCGTCGAGGAGCAGGGCGAGGACGCCGCCACCGCCGAGCCGAAAGCCGTAGAGGCCGGCCGCGAAGCGCTCATCAAAACCGTGGCAAAGCTCACAGGCGTGACCGTCGATCACTACGCCGAAGTCGGGTTGCTCGGCTTCGCGTTGATCACCGACGCCCTCGGCGGCGTCAACGTGTGTCTGAAGAACGCCGTCGACGAACCGTTGTCGGGCGCCAACTTCCCGGCCGGCTGGCAGAAACTCAACGGCCCGCAGGCCCTGAGCTTCGTGCGGCAGCGTCACGATCTGCCCCGCGGCGACCTGGACCGCGTGACCCGCCAGCAGGTGTTCATGGCGTCGCTCGCGCACGACATCATCTCCGGGCAGACCCTGTCCAGCCCCAGCACCCTGAGTCGGCTCCGGAACGCCGTGCAGCGCTCGGTCGTGCTGTCCGACGGTTGGGACATCATGGATTTCGTCCAGCAGATGCAGAAGCTGGCGGGCGGCAACGTCGCGTTCGCCACCATCCCCGTGCTCGCCGAGGACGGCTGGAGCGACGACGGCACCCAGAGCGTCGTGCGTGTCGACCCGGCACAGGTGCAGCAATGGGTGGCCGGTCTGCTGCAGGACCAGGCCGAGGGCAAGACCGAAAAACTCGCGTACACCCCCGGCAACACCACCGTCGACGTCGTCAACGACAGTGACATCAACGGACTGGCTGCGGCGGTGTCGGAGGTCCTGACCGAAAAAGGCTTCGTCGCAGGCAAAATCGGCAACAACGAGGCCGACCATGTGCCGTCGAGCCAGATCCAGGCCGCCAAGTCGGACGATCTCGGGGCGAAGGCCATCGCCGAGCAACTGGGCAATCTGCCGGTGGTGGAGAACGCCTCGGTGCCGAGCGGCGCGGTCCGGGTCGTGCTCGCGCACGACTACGCGGGCCCCGGCTCCGGCCTGGAGGGCGGCAGCCACACCGTGACCCAATCGTCTGCCGACACCAGCGATTCCGGCTCGAGCACCCCGGTCCCGCCGTCGCCCATCATCACCGCGGGCGCGGCCGACCCGAAGTGCGTGGACTGACCGTGACCAACCTGTCCAGCGCGATCCTCGACCCGCTGCTGCGCGACGACCCGGCCGGGCCGCGCATCACCTACTACGACGACGCCACCGGCGAGCGCATCGAGCTGTCCGCGGTGACGCTGGGCAACTGGGCCGCCAAGACCGCCAACCTGCTGCGTGACGAACTCGGCGCGGGTCCGGGCAGCCGGGTCGCGGTGCTGCTGCCCGCGCACTGGCAGACGGCGGGCGTGTTGTTCGGCATCTGGTACATCGGCGCGGAAGTGGTTGTCGGAGAACCGCTTCCGACGCAGTGCGACATCGCCCTGTGCACGGCCGACCGCGTCGACGCGGCCGACGAGACCGGCGCCGGCGAGGTCGTCGTGCTGTCGCTCGATCCGTTCGGCAAGCCCGTTCCCGACCTCCCGATCGGCGTCACCGACTACGCGACGTCCGTGCGGGTGCACGGCGATCAGATCGTGCCCGAACGCACCCCGGGTCCGGCGCTGGCGGGCCGCTCCGTCGACGACGTCCTCGCCCTGGCCCGAAACGATGCGGCGGCAAAGGGATTCACTGCCGGCACCCGGCTGCTGTCGACCGCCCCGTGGGGCACCCCCGACGAACTCGTCGCCAATCTGCTGGCGGTGTTCGCCGGCGGCGCCTCCCTGGTGCAGGTGGCCAACCCCGACGCGGGCGCGCTCGAGCGGCGCCGCGCGACGGAGAAGGTCACCGCCGACCTTTAGCGCCTGACGTCAGCGCAGCAGGGCGCGGGACATCACGACCCGCTGAATCTGGTTGGTGCCCTCGTAGATCTGGGTGATCTTGGCGTCGCGCATCATGCGCTCCACCGGGAAATCGACGGTGTAACCGGCACCGCCGAACAACTGCACGGCGTTGGTGGTCACCTCCATGGCCACATCCGAGGCGAAACACTTGCTGGCCGCCGAGATGAAGCCCAGGTTGCCTTCACCGCGCTCGGCGCGCGCCGCGGCGTTGTAGACCATGAGACGGGCGGCCTCGGTCTTCATCGCCATGTCGGCGAGCATGAACTCGACCCCCTGGAACTGGCTGATGGACTTGCCGAACTGCTTGCGGTCCTTGGTGTACGCGATCGCGGCGTCCAGCGCGCCCTGCGCCACCCCGACGGCCTGCGCGCCGATGGTGGGACGGGTGTGGTCGAGCGTCGCCAGCGCGGTCTTGAAACCGGTGCCCGGCTCGCCGATGATGCGGTCTCCCGGAATGCGGCAGTTCTCGAAGTACAGCTCGACGGTCGGGCTGCCCTTGATGCCGAGCTTGCGCTCCTTCGGGCCGATGGTGAAGCCCTCGTCGTCGATGTGCACCATGAACGCCGAGATGCCGTTGGCGCCCTTGTCGGGGTCGGTCACCGCCATCACGGTGTACCACGTCGACTTGCCGCCGTTGGTGATCCAGGCCTTGGCGCCGTTGAGGATCCAGTCGTCACCGTCGGCCTTGGCGCGCGTGCGCATCGCGGCGGCATCACTGCCGGCCTCGCGCTCGGACAGCGCGTACGACGCGAGCTTGCCGTCGACCAGGTCGGGCAGCACCTTGCGCTTCAGATCGTCGGAACCGCTCAGGATCAGGCCCATGGTGCCGAGCTTGTTGACCGCGGGGATCAGCGACGCCGACACGTCGACCCGGGCCACCTCTTCGATGACGATGCAGGCGGCCACCGAGTCCGCACCCTGGCCACCGAACTCCTCGGGCACGTGCACGGCGTTGAAACCGGACGCCGTCAGCGCGTCACTGGCCTCCTGAGGGAAGCGGGCCTGCTCGTCGACCTCGGCGGCGTACGGAGCGATCTCCTTCTCGGCCAGGGCCCGAATGGCGGCCCGGAGCTCCTGATGCTCTTCCGGCAGCTGAAACAGATCGAATGACGGGTTACCGATAGACATTGATGGCTCCTTGCCTGCCCATGTGGCGAGATGCGGGTTGCTACTCGCCGGTAACTTTACCGCCCCTGACCCGACACCTTCTGCAGCCCACGGACCAACTCGCGGTAAGTGCGGTGATAGACGGTGCGCAACGTCTCGCTGCGGCGCAGCACGTCGACGGCCGTCACAGGGCCCAGCAGCAGCACCGGGTGCCCGGCGAAAACCGACGTGGTGTGCTGGATCCGCGACGAGCGGTGCGCCGCCGACTCCAGTTCGGCCTGGTAGTAGTCGCAGAACTCCGGCTGGGTGAAGAACACCTTGTTGAAGCCGATCGCGAACGGGGCCAGCCCGGCGCCGTCGTCGAGGTACTTGAGCGTGCCCACCGCGACACCGGGCCAGAACTCGTTGAAGACGTCGTCGGCGATGACGATGCCGCCGTCGGCCAGGGTGGCCTCGGCGAGTTGCATGTCGCTGTAGACGATCTCCTCGGTGTGCCCACCGTCGACGCTGAAGAACCGGATGGGCCCGCCGGCCTCCTCCAGCAGCACCTCGGGCGTCAGCTTCGTGGAGTCGCCCTGGTGGATCACCACGCCGTCCATCGACGACCACACGTCGACGTTGCTGGTGAACTTCGCCAGATCACCGGCCCCGGAACCGTCGATGTTGAGGTCCTGGTCGCCGAAAATGTCGATGGCGACGGACTTTTCGTCGTCCCGCTGCAACAGGTTCAGGCCGATGAACAGCTTGCCGTGGTGTACACCGATCTCGGCGACCGCGCCGCCGACGGACCTGGCCCGCTGGGCCTCGTCCAGCGCACCGGCGACCAGGAGCACCTCAGGCTCCATGAATCCCGTGACGAGCTTGTGGCCGACGCTGCGGTACCGCGCGAATGAAGATTTCATCGATCGTGAGCTTACTTGCCCAGCAACCGATTACGCAGCGCCTCATCCTTGTCGAGCACCATCTGCTCCAGGTCCGCCTGGAACCGCTGCATCCGGGCCCGCAATCCGGCATCTGCCGACCCCAGGATGCGTACCGCCAGCAGGCCCGCGTTACGCGCGCCGCCGATCGACACCGTGGCCACCGGAACGCCGGCGGGCATCTGCACGATCGACAGCAACGAGTCCATGCCGTCGAGACGGGCCAGCGGCACGGGCACACCGATCACGGGCAGCGGAGTGGCCGACGCCACCATGCCGGGCAGGTGCGCGGCGCCACCGGCGCCGGCGATGATCACCTCGACACCGCGGTCCGCGGCGGTCTTGGCGTAGTCGAGCATGCGCTGCGGGGTGCGGTGCGCCGACACCACGCCGACCTCGAACGGCACCTCGAACTCGGCGAGCGCGGTGGCCGCGTCCTCCATCACCGACCAGTCGCTGTCACTGCCCATGATCAGGCCGACGCGCGGTCCCACCCGGTCACTCATGTCCACTCCATCCGTCGGTCCACTCAGCGTGCGACAACCAATGCGCGGCCCGCACGGCGCGCTCGCGTACGTCGGCCACGTAGTCCGGGTCATCGAGCGAGCCGCCCGGCGCGCCGACGATGTTGACGTGACCGATCTTCCGGCCGGGCCGCTCCCCCTTGCCGTACAGGTGCACCCGGGCCTCGGGCAGCCGGCCGAACAGGTGGTGCAGCCGCTCGTCCATCGACATCGCCGGCTGGACTGGCGCGCCCAGCACGTTGGCCATCACCGTCACCGGGGCCAGCGGCGCCGTCGACCCCAGCGGGTAATCCAGCACCGCGCGCAGATGCTGCTCGAACTGGCTGGTCGTCGCGCCGTCCATGCTCCAGTGCCCGGAGTTGTGCGGCCGCATGGCCAGCTCGTTGACCACCAGCGCGCCGTCGACCGTCTCGAAGAGCTCGACCGCCAGCACGCCGACCACACCGAGCTCATCGGCGATCCGCAGCGCGAGCTGTTCGGCCGCAGTCGCCACCGCGGGGTCCAGCTGCGGCGCGGGCGCGATCACCTCGACGCAGATGCCGTCCTCCTGCACGGTGTGCACGACGGGCCACGCCGCGCCCTGCCCGAACGGCGAGCGCGCGACCAGCGCGGCCAGCTCGCGGCGCATGGCGACCTTCTCCTCCACCAGCACCGCGACGCCGGCGGCCAGATAGCCCTCGGCGGCGGCGCGGGCCTGCGCCACGTCGTCGGTCAGGGTGACGCCCTTGCCGTCATAGCCGCCCCGGCTGGCCTTCACCACGAGGCCGCCACCGACCTCGGCGGCGAGTTCGTCGATGGCATCGAGATCAGCGGTCGAGGCCACTTCCCGGTAGCGCGGCACCGGCGCACCGAGATCGGCCAGCCGGCGGCGCATCACCAGCTTGTCCTGGGCGTGCACCAGCGCCGCCGGCGGCGGGGCCACGTTGACCCCTTCCGCGACGAGGGTCTGCAGCAGCTCGGTCGGCACGTGCTCGTGATCGAACGTCAGGGCCGACGCACCTGCGGCGACCTGGCGCAATGCCTCGAGGTCGGTGTGCGAGCCCAGCACCACCGCGGGGCTCACCTGGGCGGCCGGCTCGTCGGCGGAAACTGCCAGTACCCGCAGGGTCTGGCCGAGCGCGATGGCGGCCTGGTGGGTCATGCGGGCCAGCTGGCCGCCACCGATCATTGCCACGACGGGGGGTTGCGTCACGGCGCCTAGTTTGTCACGCACCCGGGGTGTCCCCCGAATCTGCCTATGCCGACTAGCTACCACCCGCTACCTGCACGGGTACGTGAAATGCAGGTCGTTTCCGTAAACTGGCCGCTTATGTCGTTCACCGAGGCCACCATCGCGCGGCTCCCGCGAGTGATCCGGCCGTTTGCCGAGCGGCATCACGAGCTCATCAAGTTCGCCATTGTCGGCGCCACGACGTTCGTCATCGACTCGGGCATCTTCTACACCCTCAAGCTCACGGTGCTCGAGCCCAAGCCGGTGACCGCCAAGATCATCGCCGGCATCGTCGCGGTGATCGCGTCGTACGTGCTGAACCGTGAATGGAGCTTCCAGAACCGCGGTGGCCGGCTTCGTCACCACGAGGCACTGCTGTTCTTCGCCGTCAGTGGCGTCGGCGTGCTGCTGAGCATGGCCCCGCTGTGGGTGTCCAGCTACGTACTGCAGCTGCGCCAGCCCAACGTGTCGCTGACCATCGAGAACATCGCCGACTTCCTGTCGGCGTACATCATCGGCAACCTGCTGCAGATGGCGTTCCGCTTCTGGGCGTTCCGGCGCTGGGTGTTCCCCGACGAGATGGCCAAGCACGCCCCCGACATGACGCTCGAGGCGACGATCACCGCCGGTGGTTTCGCCGAGGCCTACGACGAACTCGGCGACGACCCTCAGCTGGGCGACTCCTCGGAACCCAAGGTGTCGAAGACTTCGTGATACAGCAGCGAGTGGACCTGCTCCACCCGCGGAATGTCATGGAATTCCAGGGGATCCTGCGACGCCGACTCGATGATCAGCGTGCCGGTGCGCAGTATCCGGTCCAGTAGCTGGTGCCGGAACTCCACACTGTTGATACGTGCCAGCGGAATGTCGATACCGGACCGCGTCAGCACGCCGCGCCGGAACATCACCCGCCGATCGGTGATCACGAAATGCGTTGACCGCCAATTCAGGAACGGCCAGACGGTGAGCCAGCCGATCACCACGAGCCAGACCACACCGATCACCGCGAAGATGATGTTCTTGGCGTTCGAATCCCAGTTCGTGTGATTGACCACCGCCGCGACGAACGCCGCCAGCGCCGTCCCGGCCAGCAGCACCAGCACCGGCCCGATCAGTCGCTTCCAGTGCGGGTGCCGATGCAGCACAACATGTTCGTCGGCCGCCAGCACGTTGTCCGGGTAACCCATACCCAGACTCTAGGCGGTGCTCAATCGGTGGCGGGCCGCAAATGGACGACGTCACCCGCCGAGACGGCTACCGGTCCGTCGGCCGAATCGATCACCAGCGCACCACCGGCGTCGATTTCGGTCGCCTGCCCGACCACCTCACGCCCGCCGGGCAATTCGGCCCGCACCGACTGCCCGAGGGTGGCGCTGTGCTTGCGGTAGATGGCCAGCAGCTCGACGTTCCCGCCCGCGCGCCACTCGGCGATCCGCGCGTGCAGGCGGTTCAGCAGCGCCACCGCCAGCTGCTGCCGATCCGGTTGTGCCACACCGAGACTCAACAGCGAGACGGCCACCGGGTCGGGCAGTTCGTCGGCGGCGAGCGACACGTTCAGCCCGATCCCGACGACGATGACGGGCGCCCCGCCGCCCGGTGCCGCGACCTCGGCGAGAATCCCCGCCAGCTTGCCGGTGCCCACCAGCACGTCGTTGGGCCACTTGAGTGCGGCCTGCACGCCGGCCACCTCGGCGACGGCCTCGACGACAGCCACCCCCGCCGCCAGCGACAGCAGGCCCCAGGTTTCGCTCGGCACGTCGGTGGTGTCCACCGCGATCGACACCAGAATCTGCGACCGCGGCACCGCCGTCCAGGTGCGGCCCTGGCGGCCGCGTCCCGCGGTCTGGTCCTCGGTGAACAGGGCCACGCCCGCGACGTTCTCGCCGGACTGTGCCCGCGCCGCCAGATCGGCGTTGGTGGAACCGGTTTCGGCCACCACCTCGACCCGCCAGCCGTCGCCGACGGACGCCTGGATCGCCGCGGCGTCCAGCGGCAGCAGCTCAGCAGTCATTGGTTACCTTCTTCCCGGCGAACCGATCCGCCATCCAGTCGAGCATCTCCTGCGCCGCGGGCGGGTTGTGGCCACCCCGCGGGTCGAACTCCGTCGTCACCGTGCCACCGAGCGAACACGCGCGCCCGACGGCCGCCTTCGTCCACGTGGAATCGATGAAGGGGTCCTGACCGCCGTACCAAACGTACAGCGGCGCGGTCAGCCGTCGCTGCGGAATTGCCCACGCCTGCAAGTGATCCTGCAGCCGCTGGGCCGCATCCGGCGAAACCGGGAGGAAGTCGCGCGGCCCGAGTTGCCCGGCGGCGACGGCCCGTTTGTAGGCCGCGCCCGCGCTGCAGTCCGTCAGCACGTTCCAGTATCGCGAGGCACCGCCGTGCCGGTAGTCGTCGCGGTTCAGGTCGGGGTGCAGCCGGGCCAGTGATTCGATCAGCGCCTGCAGCACCGGTCGCTGCTCGCTGGTCAGTGTGCCCGTCTGCGATTTCGCCACCAGGCCGCTGATGTCAGCGGCGGGCGCAATCGCGACCGCGCCGACCAGCTTCAGGTCCGGCGCGTAGGGCTCGGCCTGTTCGTCGGCGGCCCACGCCGCGGCGCCACCCTGGGAGTCGCCGAACGCCGCCCACGTCGTCGAGACGTCACCGAAGACATGCCGCGCGGCGCGGACCGCGTCGATCAGGTTGAGACCGGCGGTGCGGGCGTCGGAGTACGGGTGTACGCCCTTGACGCCAAGCCCCTGGTAGTCCGGCAGCGCGACGGCATAGCCGAGATTGACGACGACCTTTGCGATGGGCAGCAGGTTCATCAGCGTCGGCGACAGCGACGGCCCGCAGTTGTTGTCGATGCCCAGGGTGCCGTGGCCCAGGGCCACCACCGGCCAGCCGTCCTTGGGTGCCCGACCCAGCGGAGTGAGCACCGCGCCCGAGACGACGGTCTGCGTGCCGGTGTCACCCGAGGTGGAGCGGTACACCACGCGGGCGGCGCGCATCCCCTGGCCGTTGAAGGTACTGGTGACGCCCGGCATGGTCGTCGCCGACAGGAGGGTGCCCGGACCCGAGCCGGCGAGATCGGCCGAACCGATCGGCTCGGGCGCGCCGGACAGCGGGATGAACATGTCCAGGGTCTTGGAGGCCGCGATCAGGGCCAGCGGCCGCAGGTAGGTCGCGGCGGTGAGACCACCGACGACCAGGACGGCCACCACTATCCACGGCAGGGCTTTACGCATCACTGGGGATTATTCACCGGCGGTCGCCCGCCCGGGCTCAGTAGGCGCCAGAACCGCCGATGATGGTGCGGAAGGTCTTGGCCGCGATCAGCAGATCGTTGGTGATCGACCAGTTCTCGACGTACGACAGGTCGAGTCGCACCGAGTCCTCCCACGACAGGTCGGCCCGTCCGCTGACCTGCCACAGCCCGGTGATCCCGGGCAGCACCAGCAGCCGGCGGCGCACCTGCTCGTTGTACGTGTCGAACTCGCGGCGCAGCGGCGGGCGCGGACCGACGACGCTCATGTCGCGGCGCAGCACGTTGAAGAACTGCGGCAGCTCGTCGATGCTGTAGCGGCGCAGGTACTTTCCGACCATCGTGACGCGCGGGTCCTCGTGAATCTTGAACAGCACCCCGCTGCCGCTCTCGTTGAGGTCCAGGCTGATCAGGTCGTCGACCATGCGGTCGGCGCCCTGCACCATGGTGCGGAACTTCGTCATCTGGAACGGCTTGCCGTCCAGGCCGATTCGCTCGGAACGGTAGAAGACCGGGCCACGGCTGGTGAGCTTGATGGCGATGGCCGAAAGGATCATGAGCGGCGCGGTCACGGTGAGCGCGAACAGCGCGACGAAGACGTCGAAGGCGCGCTTCTGGAGCTTCTTGGTCCCGCTGTACTGCGGACGCTCGACGTGGATCAGCGGCAGTCCGGCGACCGGACGCATGGTGAGCCGGGGACCGGCGACGTCGATGACGCTCGGCGACACCACCATGTCGATACCGAGCTTGTCGAGTTCCCAGGACAGCTCGCGCATGCCCTCGGGCCCGAGGTGATCGGTCGTGGTCAGGGCGACGGCGTCGAAGCTGGCCTGCGAGATGGCGTCGGAGACCTGGGTCTCGTTGCCGAGCACCGGCAGCTCGCCGACCCCGGCGACGTCGAACGTGCCGCCGGCGGGACGCCCGGTGAGGCAGACGCCGCGGACGGAGTAGCCGTACCACCATTCGCGGTGCAGCGACTGCACCAGGTTGCTCACGGCGCGCGGGTCACCGACGGCCAGCACCTCGGCGACGCACTTGTTGCGCCGGCGCAGCCGGGCGAGCACCCGCCGACAGATGGTCCGGCCGACGACGAGACCGACGAGGCCGAGCGGCAGCGCGACGGCCAAGTAGCCGCGAGCGTACTCAGGGCGGAAGATCATGAGTGCGACGGCGATGATGCCGACGGTGGCCAGGGTCGCGGAGAACACCCGGCGGTACTCCTCGACGCCGGCGCCGACGATGCGCGGCGACCGGGTGCGGTACGCGGCCAGCATCGCCAGCCAGATGACGGCGACGAACGCCGACAGCACCGAGTAGTACGAGAAGACGTGCAGGTACGTCGAAGTGAATTCCAGGGAGGCGTCCGGTGTACCGAGCTTGACGAACTGGGCACTCGCCAGGGCCAACACCACCACGACCAGATCGAACGCGATGAGGCACCACCGGTACCGCGTCTGCCAGGCGCGGTCAGCTAAAGGTGCGACGGCCCGTACGGGAGGCGCAGGAGAAGCCTCGGGAATGAAGAGTTCTTCTGCCACTGACACTGACGCCTACTCCCTCCCATTTGCTGGCAGTTCGCTATAGCCCCCGCTCAGCGAACTGCGACTACTATCGCATCGTTTGCTCGAAAATACCACCGATCGGAAAAATAGGCAGGTCAACCGCAGCGTCCCTGCAGCGCGGCCTTAGCGAACCCGGCAAACTGATAGAAGAACGTCAGCTCCCACCCGATCGGCGAGAAGTCATAGTCCCTGGGCAAAGCCACCGCAACCACCGAACCGTGGTCCGTGGAATAGCACTGCCGGAAGATCAGGCGGGCGCGCGGCAGGTGATACCGCCAGCTGACCACGATGATCCGGTGCCAGGACCGGCCCTCGGAGAGCTGGCGCATCATCATGGCCTCGCCGCGGGTCGTCAGGATCTCCGGTTTCCGGCAGATCACCTCGATGTCCGCCGCCGGCGCGCAGGCGCTCTTCATCTGCGGGTCGCCCGGTAGGTACGGGTTGGACAGCACCACCGTGCGCGCCCAGCCCTGCCGGGCCAGGCTCAGCCCGTACTGTTCGCGGCCGTCGTGTTCACCGGCCAGCACGATGATCGCGTCGGCCCGCTGCAGCCGATCGGACCTGGCATTGGCGAACAGCACCACCCCGGCCAGCCCGACATCGACGAGCAGGACGATCGTGACCACGGCGATGACACGCCGAACGATTCGGCCGAGGTCACCGCGCGCCATAGTCCGCCAGTTGTTCGGCGCACATCTCGCGGTACTGCTGCCACATGCGGCGACCCAACTCGCGCTGCCCGGCGGCGCTGTAGTGCCGATCGTCGGGACTGTTGTACGAATCACGCGGGCCCGGCACGAAGGTGGTCAGTGGCCACCGGTTCGGGGTGTCGGCGTGCACGGCGTCGATCGCGGCGTAGGGCTTGCCGCTCAACTCCATTTCCTCGGGCACCATCTGGCCGAGCACGAACGGCAGGCCCGCGCCGTACCGCGCGCGCATGTCCCCGATCAGCGAGTCGAGCTTCACCTGGTACTGCGCGCCGGAGATCAACGGCACGTCGGTCTCGCCCTGGTGCCAGAGCACGGTGGCGATCTCACTGCCGGGATACCGCGCGAGTGCCGCGTCGATGGCCTTCACGGCCCGTTGGTACAGGTTCACCCGGGTCTTGCGGTCGGCGGGATCCCAGGTGTGCCCGTTCTTCGGGGTGAACGAGGTGTCACCGCGGGCACCGGGGATCAGCAGCACCGGACGCCCGGTGTCCTCGGCGAGTTGTTTGGCGAAAGTCGGGCCGAAACCGACGTATTTGCAAGGTATCTCGTGTAGCAGCGGCTGCGTCGCCAGCACCGCGGTGCCTTTGGACGGCCCGCACATGGCCCACTGGTGCACCAGCGGATGCGGCCGGTCCAGCCCGTCGGGTTCGACGGGCAGTCCCATGCCGAACGCGTTGGACTGGCCCAGGATGGGCAGGATCAGGTACGGCCGCTCGGGCTCGCCCACCGGGGTGCCGCGGGGCGCGATGAGTCGCTTCACGATGCATTTCGCCTCGATCAGCAACTGCTGATGGATCGGGCTGTCGCCGTCGGGATTACGTGGTCCCCTGCGCAGGACAGTCATTGACCGCCTCGCCTCCCCTGAATCGTTCTGCCAGCCACCGCAATTGACCCGGTCCGTCAATATCGGCATGCCCACCGTCCGGCTGGAAATTCCAGACCACCGTACCGCCCAGCGAACATGCGCGGGCGATGGCGGCCTTCGTCCATTCGGGGTCGAGGAAGGTGTCCTTGCCGCCGTAGACCACCGACATGGGAGCCGACAGCGGCTGCTGCGGCAGGGCCCAGTCGTGCAGGTAGCGACGCAGCCGGTCGGCGGCCGCCGCGTCGACCGGCGCCAGGTCGGTCGGTCGGATCGCATCGATGGCGGTGGCGCGGTAGGCGACGTCGGGCCCCGAGCACGCCGACAGCACCTTCCAGTACCGGGCCGCCGCACCCCTGCGGTAGTCGTCGCGGTTCAGGTCGGGATGCAGCCGGGCCAGTGACTCGACGATCGCCTGGAACGCCGCTTCCTGGTCCTTGGTCATGGTGCCCGCGACGGCCTTGTCGACGATGCCCGCCACATCGGCCGACGGCACGCTGGCGGCCGCCCCGATGAGGTCGAGTTCGGGCGCGTACGTGCGTGCCTGTTCGTCGGCGGCCCACGCCGCGCCGCCGCCCTGCGAACCGCCGAACACGGCCCAGCGGTTGGAGATGTCGCGGAACGTGTGCCGCAGGGCGCGGACAGAGTCGATGACGTTGCGGCCCGCGGTGCGGCTGTCGGTGTAGGGATGGACGCCGGGCGCCCCCAGCCCCTGGTAGTCGGCGAGGGCCACGGCGAAACCGAGGTTGACGAAGCCCTGCACGAACACCACGTTGCCGAGGAGATTCGCCGACAGTGATGGCGCGCAGGGCTGGTCGATGCCGGTGGTGCCGTGTGCCAGCGCGATCACCGGCCAGCCGCCGTCGGGAGCCTGGCCCCGGGGCGTGAACACCGATCCCGACACCACCGTCGGCGCATCGGTGTCACCCGATGTCGATCGGTAGACCACGCGGGCGGCCTGCAGATCCTTGCCTTCCACCGAGTTGGTCAGTGCCGGCATCGTCATGGCGCTGATCAGGCTGCCCGGGCCCGAGCCCGTGAGGTCGGCGGTGCGGATCGGCACCGGGTCGCCGACACCGCCGTGCCGCAGCTTGTCCAGGGCCCAGCTTCCGACCTGCCACATCACCGGCAACGACGCCGCGATCAGGAGCACTGCCGCGAGCGCGGCGCCCCACTGGATCGCACGACGCATTCAGGACCACCTGGTGCGGTACCGCTTGGCGAATTTCATGACGGGCTCTTCCACCGCGTAGTACGTGACGGCCGAGACCACCAGTGTCACCGCCAGGACGAGCGCCACGTTGCGCAGCATGCCGGGCACGGTGTCGCCGGCCATCAGGCCCCAACGTCCCAGCAGCAGCATGAGCGGGAAATGCCAGAGGTACGCCGACAGCGAGACCTTCCCGACGAACCGGAAGGGCGCCGTGTCCAGCAACTCGGCCAGCCCGGACCGCTCGCCGCGGAACAGCGGCGCGACGATCACCAGGATGCCCAGCGCGCACAGCACGGCCAGGGCCGACGTCGCGTAGGGGTTGGCCAGCGCGATCAACCCCAGCATGACGATGCCCGCGGGGAACATCGCCAGGAAGCTGTACAGCCGGACGCGCCGGCTGAGCTTCTCGCGGATCGCGTTGTGCTCCATGGCCACGACCAGTACCGCGGCGGCCATACCGAACGCGAACGTGTCCGAGTTGGTCAGGAAGGTCTTGGTGTACACCGCGACCCAGTTGGCGCCCCAGTTGATCTCCGTCGGATCGGTCAGGTGCAGCGCCGAGATCATCCACGGCACGAAGGCCCGGCCGATGAATCCCAGCGCGATCAGCAGCGCCGGGCCCAGGGTCACGACGACCCACGGCCGCAGGTTCGACCGCCGTCCGAGGGCGAACAACAGCATGCCCAGCAGCGGGATGGAAAGGTAGAAGGCGTATTCCAGCGTCAGCGACCACGACGGGTTCAGGCCGGTCTGGAAGTACCTCGGGATGTACGACTGCATCAGGGTCAGGTTGGCGATCAACTGCCATGGGTCGGTGATCATGCCGGTGCCGTCTTCGGTGCGGGTCGGCTGCAGCGACGCGTTCTCGATGTAGACGATCTGCAGCAGGTAGTTGCACAGCAGGAAGATCACCAGGTACCCGGGCAGGATGCGAGCGATGCGGTGGACGGCGAAGTTCGCGGTGCTCGGCAGTTCGCGCTGCTCGATCAGGTTGCGCACGTAGGGCAGGAACAGCAGGAACCCGCTGAGCGCGTAGAAGAAGATCAGCGACAGCCCGACCAGGTTCGTCTTCCAGTGGTAGGCCGTCTGCGGCGAGTAGTGCCCGGTGACGTGCATGACGGCGACGCCAAGGCACGACAGCCCGCGGGCGCCGTCCAGCCCGATGATGCGGGCCCGGGTCCGGACCGGTGCCGAGGTCGGCGCGTTCACTGTCCTGCTCCCTGCGTGGAATTGAATGACGGACAACTGTTCTGGGCGGGGACGCCGTCGAACCGGTCCTTGATCCAGTCGTAGGACATCGCCACGTCGATGTCGGCGTGCCCCTTGGTCGGCTGGAACATGATGTCGATGACGTCGCCGAGGCGGCACGCGGCGGCGAGTGCCCTGTTCGTCCAGTCTGGCAGCAACAGCGTGTCCTGGCCGCCGTACAGCACCAGCATCGGCGCGGACGTCGGCTCCTTGGGCAGGCTCCGCTTGGCCAGCAGCTCCTGCAGCGTGGCTTCCGCCTGCGGGTTCGCGGGCCGCAGGTCGTCGGGCGTGATCTTGTCGATCGCCGCGGACCGCGCGGCGGCGTCCTCGGTGCGGCACGAGGCGAGGACGTCCCAGTGCTCGACGATCTCGCCGCGGCGGTAGTCCGCCAGGTTCAGCGAGGGGTTCTCCGTCGCCAGGGCGGCCAGGATCAGCTGCAGGATGGCGCCCTGCTCCTTCGACAGGCTGCCGGCCGCGGCGCCGGCGGCCAGACCGGTGAGATCGGTGGCCGGCGAGAGGCTGACGGTGCCGACGAGGTTCAGCCCGGTGCCGTAGCGGGCGGCGAGTTCGTTTGCGGCCCAGGCGGCTTGGCCACCCTGGGACACCCCGACGGCCAGCCACCGGTCCGACGACTCCGGTACCAGCTTATGCGCCGCGCGCGCGGAGTCGATGACGTTGTAGCCCACCGTGGTGGCGTCGGCGTACGGATGGCCGGCGGTGCCCGGACCGAGCCCCTGGTAGTCGGGCAGGCTCACCACGTAGCCGGCCTTGACCAGCGTGGTGATCGGCATGGACAGCCCCTGCAGCGTCGACGAACCGGACGGCCCGCACTCGCTCTGCATGCCGGACGTCGCGTGGCCGAAGACGATGATGGGCCAGCCGCCTTGTGGCGGCGTCCCGTTCGGCACGAACACCGCACCCGACACCTCGGTGTGGTCGCCGGTGATCCCCGACGTCGACGTGTACGCGATGCGGGCCGCCAGCGACACGGCCGATTTCAGGCGCAGGTCCAGCGTGGGGAACGTCGAGGCCGACACCAGTGCACCGGGCACCTGACCGGCGCCCGTGGTGTCAGGTTTGAGGTCGATCCCCGGAATCGTAAGGGGCCCGGCCTTTTTCGGTGACGAGTCACTCTGGCAGGCCGGCGCGGTCAGACACACCGCGGCGAGCAGGCCCACGGCGACCACACGCCGCAGCCGCCGCGAGTTCATCCCGACGTCCCGGCGGTCGCGTCACCGATCACCCGCTCGAGGTGCCGGCGACTCAGTACCCGGTCGAAGATCAGCGCCCGCGCGATGACCGCGATGACACACAGCGCGAAACCCAGGACCGTCCCGGTCATCACGTAGGACCAGACGGTGCCCACCCGCTCGGCGGGGCTGGCGTCGTCGATGACGACGAGCGTCGCGCTGGTACCGGCGACCAGGGCCAGCCGGTTGCCCACCGCGACCATGTCGTTCACGACCTCGTGTGCGATCTGCGTGGTCTGGTCGGCGTCGCCGCCGGTGACGGTGACGTTCAACATCGCTGTGGCACTGGGCAATATGACGATCCGCGCCGCGAGTTCCTTGTCGGACTCGATGAGGCCCAGCTTCTGGATGATGGGCGCGGTGATCTGGGAACTGGTGGCCAGGTTTCGGTAGGTCTCCATCAGGCCGAGCATGCCGGCGTCGCCGTAGTAGGCGTCCAGGGGCGACGCGCTGCCCTCGGAGCGGACGAACACCGAGGCCGTCGACCGGTACTCGGGCTTCGCGTTCTCCCAGCCGACCCAGCCCATCAGTGCGCTCGCGATGGTGGTGACGAGCACCAGCACCCAGCTGTTCTTGACGAACAGCACGTAGTCGCGCACCCGCGGCACTCCGGTCGGGGTGATCACGTCGCCCCCACGCAGACGTCGGCCACGCGCTCGCCGTCGAACCGCGCCTGCAGCCAGGCCAGCGCGTTCTGCATCGTCTGGTCGTTGATCTGGCCGGTGTCGCCGACGCCGCGCATCACCACGATCTGCTGGCCGCGGGCACACGCCGCCGCGGTGGCCGTCAGCACGCCGGCCGCCGGATTGACGGTGTCGGCCGTGCCGAACGCCACCAGCACCGGCGGATCATTCGGGCCCGCACCGGCACTGGGCAGTGCCACGGCCCCGAGGCGACGCTTGAGGTCGGCGGCCGCGGCCGCGTCCTTCGCCTGGAAGTCGTTGGGCGTCAACTGATTCAGTGCCAGCTGGGCAGCCGCGACGTCGCGCGGTGCGCAGTCGACCAGCAGGTCCCACTGGTCTTTGAGTTTCGCCGACCGGTGCGCGTCGAGGTCGAAGTCGGGCTGCATGGTCTCCAGGCTCTGCAGCGCCCGGATCTGCAGCCGGTACTGATCGGCGGTCGCCAGTGCGGCGGTGCGGTCCGGGTCGGCTAGCGGCGCCAGATCGGCGATCGGGTTGACCGCCACCGCGCCCACCATGTTCATGCCGGCGCCGTAGCTCCCGTTGCGTTCGGCCGCGGCCCACGCGGCCAGGCCGCCTTCACCGGCGCCCAGCGCACCCCAGTTGGTACTGGTGGACGGCGCGGCGCGATGGATCGCGCGGGCGGCGTCGATGATGCTGTTCCCCAGGCTGTTCGTGTCCAGGATGGAGTGCTGCCGGGCACTCGAACCGGGGTCGATGCCCAGCCCCTGGTAGTCGGACAGGGCGATGGCGAAGCCGCGCCGCAGGTACACCGTCATCCCGGTGGAATAGCCCCAGAACTGCGGCGCGAGGGTCGGCGCGCACTTGGGCAGCAGCCCGGTGGTGTCGTGCCCGAACGAGATGATGGGCCAGCCGCCCTTGGGCGGTGGGCCCGGGGGCACCGCGATCAGGCCGCTGACCTGGATGGGACGGCCGTCGACGCCGCTGGTGGACCGGTACACGATGCGCGCCGCGGTCGCGCCGGCCTCGTCGAAGCTGCGGTCGCCTTTGACGGGCTTCAACTCGACCAGGGAACCCGGGCCGTCGTCGGTGAGATCGGGCGGCGGTAGCGCCTCGGCCCCCGGGAACATCGGGGTCAGGTCCCGGGTGGGACGCACGTCGTCACCCGGTCGCGGCGGCACCGGGCCCGACTGGCCGCACGCAGCCACGGTGACCAGCACTGCAGCCAGTGCCAGTACCGTGCGCCGCAACTCAACCTGACGCATCACGGCTTCTGGTGCGCCGCCGTCTTGGCCTCGGACTGCGGCGCAGCCTTGGGCGCTGCCTTCTTGCTCTTGCCGTCACCGGACTTCGGGCCGTCGGACCCGCCGATGTGGAGCTTGAACTCGACCGGTTCGTCGGTGGCGACCGAGCCGATCAGCACCGCGTTGGCGGACTTCAAGGTCTGCACGGCCCGGGTCAGCGCGTTGCTCGTGGTGTGGCGGATGCGGCCGACCAGCAGCGCACCGTCCGACAGCGCGGCGGCGACGGCGCCGTCGTTGTACTTGCCGAGCGGCGGCGTATCCACGACGACGTAGTCGAACTGGCCGGACAGGTCGGCGAACAGGCTCTCGGTGTGGTCGCCGGCCCACAACTCGCCGGGACGCGTGGTGGCCGGACCCGCGGGCAATACCGCGATCTGATGCTGACCGACGGAGACCTCGGGGATCAGGCCTTCGGCGACGGTGTTCTCGCCGACCAGCACGGTGCTCAGGCCGCGGTCGGCCGCGCCCTGACGGGCCGCCGGGGTCAGGTCCAGGCGCTGTGCCACCGCCGGGTTGCGCAGGTCGCCGTCGACCAGCACCACGCGCTTGCCGGTCTCGGCCAGCACGGCGGCCAGGTCGATCGCCACGGTGGTCCGCCCGTCGGACGGTGACGGGCTGGCCACCGCGATCACCCGAGCGGGCTCGGAACGATTTGCCGGCACGGTGAACCGCAAATTGTTGCGGAGCTCGCGCAGCGCCTCCGGGTAGGCGCCCTCGGCGGTCAGGTCGACCACCGGCGCATGGCTGCGGGCCGAGTCTGCGGGCAGCGCGCCGATGAGCAGCGAACCGCTGGCGTCGGCCACTCGGTCGCGGCCGCGCACCCGGCGGTCGACGATGCCGAGCACGATGGCCGCCAGGAGACCCAGCACGGTGCCACCGGCCAGACCCATCCCGATGCGGGTGACCATCGAATAGCCGAGGGGCTTGGTCGGGTAGCCGGCCTCGTCGACCACGATGGCGCCCGCGGCGGGGCTGCCGCCACGGCGGGACGTCTCCAGCTCTCCCACCAGGCCGGCGAGCTGATCGGCGACCGCGCTGGCGTAGGTCTGGGCCTGGCCCGGGTCCTTGTCGGTGACCGAGACCTGCAGCAACACGGTCTTCGGCAGCGGGACGGCGGTGACCTTGGCCCGCAGTTCGTTGGCCGAGATGGTCGCCTTCAGCTGGTCCACGGCGCGGGCGGCCACCTGCTCGCTCGTGGCGAGGGTGGCGTAGGAGTTCACGCGGTCCTGGGAGAACAGGTTGTTCTGGTAGGCCTCCGTGACCGACGTGCCGTTCTGGGTCGCCACGAAAAGCGTCGCGCTGGACTGGTATTCGCGATCACCGAATTCCCACCACGACCAGCCCGCGACACCTCCGACAACCGCCAGCGCCACGATCGCCCACCAGTACCGGCCGAATATCCGCAGGTACTCTTTGATCTCCAAGGTCGTGCCCCTTATTTCAGCAATGCGACGGCTCACAGATTAACGGCTGGGAACCGGACCGACCATTCAGACGCGCCACGGGTCCGGGCAACCTGCTTGAGCTTAGCTGGTCGAGCTGAGAACATAGTCGACATGAACGCCCGTTTGGGTCAACTCGGCAATCTTAAATCATCGGCCGGGATTCTGGCCGTGATCGTGGGCTTGGTCTGGTTGGCGACGTCTTTCGGCCAGCTCACTTTGTTGGGCATTGTCGCTATTGCCGCAGTGGTTGCCGGCATCTATGTCGGTTTACGGCATCCACTGTGGTTCTTGTACGGATTGGCGGTCGTCACCGGCGCCCTGCCTTTCGGATATTTCCCCGGTGTTCACGTCCCCTTATATCTGCCGTTCGCATTTGGTGCGGTGATCGCGTTGTTCGTGCATCCGCGACTGGCGCGGCCCATTCATCCGATGGAATGGTCGATCATCGCGCTCGTCATCACGTCGATCGCGTCCGTCGCGGTAACCGGCGTCGGCATGGGCGACATCATCCAGATCGTCCGGTGGTCGGTCGTGACGCTCGTGGCGATCGCACTGAGCAGCCTGACGTCCGAGCATCTGGAGAAATTCGGCCGCATATTCGTCTACGCGACGTTGTTCAACGCCGTATTCGGCTTGTACATCGTGGCTTTCGACCCCAACCAGACGTCGTTCAGATACCTGCGCGTCTTCGGCTATGCCGCGGAATACACCGCCACCCGCTTCGCTTTCACCGACGGCGGCATGGCGCGTTCCATGCGCCTGGGCGGCACCTCGGTCGATCCCAACGCCGAAGGCATCGCGCTTGTCGTCTCGATCGCCGTCGCGCTGGTCGTGCTGGCCGGTTGGCAGCGCATCGTGGTGACCGGCATCTTCGCGGTCGCGTTGCTGCTCACCCTGAGTCGGGCCGGCATGTTCACCGTCGTCGCCGGGGCGCTGCTGGTACTGGCCTTCCACACCATGCGGGCGCGAGACCGCGGGCTGGCCATCGCCGCCATGATCGCCGCCGTGGGCCTCGCGGCGGCGATACCCGAGGTGCGCACCAGATTCGCGCACTCGTTCAGCAGTGACGACGTCGGCTCCACGTCGCGAATTGATGCCATCCGCGAATTCCCCGACACCATGGCCGGTTACTGGTTGTTCGGAAAAGGCTGGAACCGGCTCGAATTCCGGGACGGCAACTACGCGTTCGTCCTCAACCATGTGTCGAACGCGCCATTGCTGACGATTTACCGCGGCGGCATCTTCACCGGTCTGGCGTTCTTTGCGATCATGCTGATCGGTTGCGTCATGAGCTACCGGGCGATCCGCTCCAATTCATTTCCGTGGGCGGTGTACGGCGGCATCTTCATCGGATTCTGCGTTGTCGCGCTCCAACTCGACCACCCGGTGGTCGGTATCCCGCCCGCCACACTCAAATTCTCGATTTTGCTGGCATTCCTGGTGCATATAGACCGAGAACGCCGAGATCAGATACGGCGACACGCCCAAGCAGATTCACAGCAAATGCCCATTTCTGCTGCACACTGAGGGCGCGTTTGCGCCTCGCGACGCACTTCATAGGTGAAGGGCGGTTGCACGATGCCCGGGAAGCGCCCCCGACGATCCGCCCGCCGTTTCTCGAGCGTGGCATCAGCGATCGCCGGCAGCATGGTCTGCGCCCTCATCGCCCTGACCGGCATCCCGGGGGACGCCCCTGAGCGGGTCAGGATCGCCGAGCGGGCCAACGTCGTCAACCTGCCGACCACCATCGGCTTCGCCGACTCCGACATCTACGGCCTGTCACCCGACGATGTGAACCGGACGTTGGCACTGATGGCCAACAACCGCGTCAACACCATCCGGTTGATGATCCCGTGGGCCGGGGTCGAACCCGTCCTCGGCCAGCTCGACTGGAGCCTGGTCGACAAGACGGTGAATGCCGCCGCCGCCATGAACATGTCGATCATCGCGTTCATCAACGCGACCCCACCCTGGGCCATGTCGCAGGGCGGCCTGCCACTGAGCAGCCGGCCGTCGGACCCGGACGCCTACGGCGCGTTCACGGCCAAGGTGGCCACGCGTTACAAGGGGAAGATCTCCGCGTACGAGGTCTGGAACGAGCCGAACGCGGTGTTCTTCTACAGTCCCGCACCGGATCCCGCGGGCTACACCGACCTGCTGAAGTCGGCCTATCCGCGCATCAAGGCCGCCGACCCGAACGCGACGGTGATCGGCGGCGTCGTCGGCGCCGTGGTGGACTTCGGCTCGTGGTCGATCAACCCGGTGCGCTTCATCGCCGGGATGTACGCCGCCGGCGCCAAGGGGAACTTCGACGCGCTGTCGTTCCACCCGTACAACTACAACCTGAAGTTCTCCGACGGCATGCTGATCGCGAATTCACCTGTGCTGCAACTGGTTCAGATGCGCCAAGTGATGATCGACAATGGCGATGAGGAAAAGCGGATCTGGGCCACCGAGTACGGCGAGCCCACGTCGGTGGTCAACGAGACCACGCAGGCCGCGTACCTCAAGGACATCTACACAAAGTGGCAGGAGATGCCGTACACCGGCCCACTGATGATCTACACCACGCGTGACCGGAAGACGGGAAGCAACCAGGCGGACGCCACCGTCGGGCTCTACCGCAGCGACTGGACGCCGAAGCCGGCGGCCGCGGAACTGGCGGCGACCATCGCCGCCGGCGTACCGAAATCCCCCGAGTTCCAGCGCTTCTCGCAGATCACGGACCCCGCGCACGGCTCGGTCCTGAGCCCGGTGTTCAAAGCCACCAAGACGGTGTGGGCGCAGGTCCGCACGGTCAACACCATCTACGAGCTGCCGAGCGGCTACGTGTCCTCGCCGCGCCCCGTGGCCGACATCGCGATGCAGCGGAATTCGGTGCCCGCGAGCGTGTTCGCCAACGGCCAACAGGACTTCACGGGTGGCCAGGCGTTCCGGGTCTGGTGGTCACCCGAGACCGGCGCCCACTGGGCCTCGAGCGCTTTCGCGCAGGCCTGGAAGCCGCAACTGGGGTTGGCCACCAGCGACGAGCGCTACGTCAACGGCTCCAACCGCGTCGACTTCCAGCACGGTTACATGGTCTGGGCACCGTGGGTCGGCGTGAAGGTCTACTACACCTGAGTCCCGCCGCGGAGCAGGTCGGCAACCGCCTTGTGCGGCAACCGGTCCTGCCACCGCTGCCGGTTGATCTCGTACAGCTGGTTCCCGAGGTCGACGGCGGCCGGCACCTCGGTGAGCAGCCTGCGGCACTCGGCGATGAACGCCGCGTCGTCGTCCAGCGGGCGCAGCCCGAAGATCGGCCCGAGTGATCCGATGGCCGCCGTGGTGGCGACGGCCGGCAGCCCGATCCGGATGGTGTCGAGCAGCTTGACCCGGACTCCCCCGCCGGTGCGGATCGGCGCGATCAGGGCACGGCACGTGCCTAGGAACGCCCCGAGATCGTCGACGAAACCGAGGTCGCGGACCCCGTCGGGATACACCGGGTCGGCCGCACCCGGTTTCTTGGCCCCGATGATGCACAGTTCGGCGCCGGGGATCCCGGCGGAGATGCGCGGCCACAGTTCGAGGGCGCGCAGGAACCCCTCCTGGTTGGGTGGCCAGTCGCGGGTGCCCATGAACACCAGCCGCGGCGGGGACGCCGCGATGTCGACCTGCGTACCGGGCGGCATCGTGATGTCCATGAACCGGGCGTCCCGGACGCCGTTGTCGCGGTAGTACTCGGCTTCCTCGGCGTCGTAGGTGCTGACGGCATCGGCCGCGCGCGCGACGCGCAGTTCGTCGCGGACCAGCCGCGGCTCCTCGATGCGCCCGAGCGCGCCGCGCGACGCCCGCCAGACCAGCGACTCACTCACGTTGGTATTGACGACGAGTCGCTTCTTCCCGAAATGCCTGCTGCGGAAGAACGATTCGGCCATGTAGCTGTGTTCGGCGACGAACACGTCGGCGTCGCTGCGGTCGATGGCGCGGACCAGTTCGTCGGTGTCGAACCGCACGTGCACCAGGCTGAGCCGGCGGCGCAGGGAGTCGACGAGCAGTCGGTGCGGGCGCACGGCCGGCTTGTGGACGCGTTCCAGCGGCAGGCCGCCGGGAATCAGGTCGGCGGTGATGGTGCCGGGTTCGGGCGACAGCGCGATGGCCGACACCTCGAAGGAGTCGGCGGCCAGCTGCATGAGCATCCGGGCCAGCGCGACGTCACCGGTGTGTTCGAGCACCGGGTCCTTTGACAGGATGAAAGCGGTCTTGGGCGTGGTCATGAGTCCACCACGTCGCGGGGCCGGTAGACCGCCCAGGTGAACCCGGCGAGCATGATCGCGTCGGCGACGGTAGCCGCGATGGCCGCTCCCACCGCGCCCAGCGGCGTCAGCGTCGCGAGGGCGGCGACCATGCCCAGTTTCACCGGCACCAGGCCGACGGCGATGGTGAGCCGGAAGACGTCTCGCCGCTGGGTGTACAGGATCACCTGCAGCACGAAGATGCAGATGCGCAGTGCGGCGAAGCCGCCCATGATCATCATGGTCGTGGCGAGCTGGGCGGGTGCCCCGAAGGCGAACAGGAAGCCGCCGATGATCAGCAGCAGCGAGCCGCCGAGCGCCGCCATCCGCAGGATGTTGCGCAGCGGTGGGGCCGCGGACAGGTCACCGCCGCTCTCCCGCAGCGGCTCGTGATAGGTCATGCCGAAGGACTGACCGGCGGCCGCCACCGCGGCCGCGACCACCCACGCCAGCTGGTAGTAGCCCGCGGCCGTGGTGTCCACCAGCGTGCCGAGCAGCAGCACGTCGCCGCCCAGATACAGCGTGGTGCCGAGCATTTCGCCGGTCAGCGCCGCGATCAACCGCGGCGGCCCGGGCGGTGCGGGCCGGTGGCCGACGGCCAGCTTGGCACCGACGAGCAGGATCAGCACGTAGGGCGTGCAGTACAGCAGCGAGGCATGGGTGAGCGTCGGGTGCGCCGAGGTGTACAGGTACACCGCGCCGATGCCGGCACTGGAGAACTGCCGCGCCGTGTCGAGCCGATACACCTTGTCCGGGTGGCCGTCTCGCGCGGACTGGCTCTTGACCACGTTGAGGGCGATCTCGCCGCCGGCCACCATCAGGCCGAAGCCGATGACGTAGTTGACGTCGAACGTGACCGCGCCGGCAATGACCAGGCCCACCGCGACGAGATAGCGCATGGTGCGCTCACGCAGGAAGTGCTCCTCGGATTCCCGGATGGCCCGGACCGCGAAGGAGTTGTCGACGGTGTTGCCGACGATGCCGTTGAGCACGGTCGCCATGGCGTACAGGCCGTATTCGGAGACACCCAGCCGCTGGACGAGGATCAGCGTCCACAGCAGGCCGACCCCGCGGCCGCCGTAGATCCAGACCAGGGAGATGAGCGTCTTCGCCACATTGCGGGTGGGCGCGTCGGGGGCAGTCAGGTCACACGCTCACAGATGCTCGGGTCAACAAGTCGGTCCACACGCGGCCGAACGCCTCGGCCGTCCGCGGCCCGGAGCAGGCCTCGCGGTAGGCCTCGACGTGCCGGCCGAACTCGGCCAGCCGCTGGTCGTCGGAGACGAGGGACACGATGGCCTTGGCCAACGACGACGCCACCTGTTCGGGGTTCTGGTCGCCGATGCGGACGACGAGGGCACCGGCGCGTTCGTCCAGTTCGGCCAGGGCGCCGTAGTCGGTGCACACCACCGGGGTCCGGTACGCCATCGCGTGCGCGACGGAGCCGGACGCCGGGTAGGTCTCGGCGTAGAAGTGGCGCTTGCCGTACGGAATCACCACGGCCCGTACCGAATCGAAGAACGCATCCTCGGCCGGACCGTCGACCGGGCCGACGATCTCCACCCCCGGCCCACCCGTCAGCGCCTCGGTCCCCCGGCCCGCCACGCGGATCACGACGTCGTCGGGCAGCTCCCGGCGGATGCGGGCGATCTGCTCGAACCCCTTGCCCCGGTACACATGCCCGAAGAAACCCACCGCCTTGGGCCGCTCGGTGAGCGGGCGCAGCCGCGGCCGTTCGGAGATGATGTGCGGCACGGCGGCGACCGTGGTGGCGGGGTAGGTGGCCTTGATGGAGTCCGCGCCGATCTGGCTCAGCGCGACCATCGTCCGGTCCCCGTTGACGATGCCCTCGATCCGCCGCGACAGCGGACGCAGCGGGTAGTGCAGGCCATGCATGACGAGCCGGTGCTGCGCCACGAACCGGGTCCGCGCCGGCCACCAGATGCCTTGCGGCGGATCGTGAACCGTCGCCGTCACCGGCACCCCGCGCAACCCCGCGATGGACCAGAACGCCGACACCGCACCGGCCGCCAGCTCCGCATGCACCAGCACGCGGCCCGGCGTACCGCCCGCCACCAACTCGGCGACCGCACGCCGGTGAGCCCGCACCTCGGCTACCGTCTCGGCGCCCGGACCCAGGGTGCGACGTTGTACGACCTCACCGAACAGCGGCCGTACGGCGTTGACGAAGTTCTCGGCGTAGTCGCCCACCGCGGTCTGGCCTTCGGCCGGACCGATGTAGACCAACCGGTACTCGCGCAGATCGACCGGCATCAGCAGAACAACGGCCGGTACTTTGCGCTGTAGCCCAATGCATCCGGATTACGCTTGGCGAACACTTTGGCGGGGTTGCCGCCGACCACGTCGAGCGGGGCCACATCCTTGACCACGAGCGCCTGTGCGGCGACGACGGCGCCGCGGCCGATCAGGGCGGGCAGCACCATGGCCCGGCTCGCGATCCAGACGTAGTCCTCGATCACCGTCGGGATCGGGATCGGCAGGAAGTCCGGGTGGTTGATGTCGTGCCCACCGCCGAGCAGGTGGACATCGCTGGCGATCGTCACGTTGTCGCCGATCCACAGGCCGGCCCGCGCGTCGAGCAGGCAGCGGAAACCGATGGTGGTGCCGTTGCCGATCGTCAGGAATTCGATGTCCAGGATCGTGGTGCCGCGCATGATGGTCGACCACTCACCGATGGTGGCGCCGAACAGCCGCAGGAAGCCCTGGCGGATGGTGTGCGACGGGATGTGCGTGATGAACATGTTGAACAGCAGTTCGCCAATTCGGTTGCGCGCCTTGCGGCCCACGCCCATGCTCTGCATCTTGTAGTAGGTGACGCGGCCGTCTTCCCCGAGTTTCCATTCCGGATCCGGCGGCAATTTCAAGGTCGGCGCGGCCGCTTTCTTGCGTGCCACATCTGCTGGGTCTGCCGTTGCCGGCTCGCCAATCACGTTGTTCGCTCCCGTCGTCCCGGATTCCGAGTTAACCACAGTGTTTCGGCCTAGTCAGTGCAGCCGGCCCTGGCGCGCCAGCATCTCCGACCACTTTGCGGCGTAGGCGGCGGCGACGTTCTCCGGCGACCGCTCCTGGCGCGTCCGGTCGGCGTTCGCCTCCAGTTCCTTGAGCCGGGTTTCGTCATTGAGCAGGGCCTCGATGGCCGCCGAGAACCCGGCCGGCAGCGCCTTCGGGTCATCGGAGTCCATGGGCACGACGACCGCGCCGGTCTCGGTGCCGAACTCCGCCAGCGAGCCGTAGTCGGTGCACACCACCGGCGTGCGGTAGGCCATGGCGTGGGCCGCGACCGACGAGGCGGGGTAGGTCTCGGCGTAGAAATGGCGCTTGCCGTACGGAATCACCACGGCGCGCACCGAATCGAAGAACGCGTCCTCGGCGTCACCGTCGACGGCACCCACGATCTCCACCCCGGGGCCACCGGGCAGTGCCTCGGTCCCCCGGCCCGCCACGCGGATCACGATGTCGTCGGGCAGCTCCCGGCGGATGCGGGCGATCTGCTCGAAACCCTTGCCCCGGTACACATGTCCGAAGAAGCCCACGGCCTTCGGGCGTTCGATCACCGCGCGGACCCTGGGCCGGTCGCACACGAGGTAGGGGGCGTAGGCCACGTCGGTGTTCGGATACACGTCGCGGATGGACTGCGCCCCGATCTGGCTCAGCGCGAACAGCGTCCGGTTCCCGTTGACCGCGCCCTCGAGCATCCGTGACACCGGGCGCAGCGGGTAGTGCAGGCCGTGCATCACCAGCTTGTGCCGGGCCACGAACTTCGTGCGGCCCGGCCACCAGATGCCTTGCGGCGGATCGTGCACCGTCGCCGTCACCGGCACCCCGCGCAAGCCCGCGATGGACCAGAACGCCGACACGGCACCGGCCGCCAGCTCCGCATGCACCAGCACCCGGCCGGGTTTCCCACCGGCGACCAGGTTCGCCACCGCGCGCCGGTGACCCAGGATTTCCCGCGCGCTGTCGGAACCCGGCCCCAGCGTGCGGTGCTCGACGAGTTCGCCGACGTGTGGCCGCAGCGCACGCGTCAGGTTCTCCGCGTAGTCGCCCACCGCCGTCTCGTGGTCCGCCGGACCGACGTACACCAGGCGGTAGTCCTTCAGCGTCGCGACCGGGGTCGCTTCTGGCGCCATCAGTACCCAGCCAGCTTGTCGACCGCTTCATGCAGTCGAGCGCTGAACGCGTCCTCGGTGAACTGGGAGACGTGGTGCTTGATCTTCTCCTGATCCCACGTCGCCGACTCGAATCGGTCCAGCGCCTCGCGCACCGAATCCGGTTGTGGTTCATCGAAATACAGGCCGGTGGTGCCCTCGTCGATGGTGTCGAGGAAGCCGCCGAACCGCAGCGCGACGCTCGGCCGGCCCCACACCCCCGCCTCGATGGGGGTCAGGCCGTAGTCCTCGAAACTCGATGACATCAGCGCTCGGCAGTTCTTGTAGAGCCAGGCCATCTGCCCGTCGGTCAGGTTGTGGAGCATGGTCACATTGTCGGTCTTCAACGACCGAAGCCGCTCGGCTTCCGGCCCGTTGCCGACCACCACGAGCTGCCGGTCGCTGCCGGCAAACGCCCGCACGATGACGTCGACGTTCTTGTACGGCAGCAGCCGGCACACGACGAGGTAGAAGCTGCCATCCGGATCGCTCAGGTCGACCTTGTCCTCGAGTTCCTCGACGGGTTCGACAGCGTACGACCGCGACATCGCCACCGGCGCGAACATCACCTCGGCGTCGATGTCGTAGGCCTTCTTGACATACCCGCTGATCATGGTCGAGATCGCGAGGTACTTGTCGGCCGCGAGCGCCTGCCGGCGGTCCCAGTCCAGCAGGCGCTTCTTGGTGAGCTTGAGGCCCAGGCGCTTGAGCGGGTTGGCGTGGTCCCCGAGGTAGGCCTCGGTCTGGTAGAGCCAGCGCGCCGGGTTGTAGCAGTAGATGAGCTTCTTGCCGTTGGTGCGGAAACCGTGCGACCAGCCACTGCAACTCGCCAGCACGATGTCGGCGTCGACGTACATGGACTCGGCCACGCGCGGATACAGCGGCAGGGCGGCCCGGTGGTACTTGCGGGCCAGACCCACCTTGTTGAGCGCGGACACCCGGATGTCCAGGTCGGCAAACTCCGGGTAGGTCAGCTCGGGGTCGTACAGCATCGTGTACAGCGGGGCATCCGGGAATGCCTTGGTCATCGAGAGGACAACTTTTTCCGCGCCGCCGAACTGGGTCAGATAGTCGTGGGCGATGGCCACCTTGGGGCCGTCCACTCCGTCGTACTTGCGCGTCGAATGCACTGTTGAGTATCCCTCTGCGCCGATCCGGTGATCGTCTCGCGGTCGTGAAGTCAGCTACCCGCAAATGCCGGGCACGCATATCGAACCGCAAACTAACGCAATTGACAAGCTAAATGCATCGCGCCTGCGCAGGACGCGCCCGCGACGGTGCGCACACACCGGCTCAGCTAAGTGCAATTCACCACCGGAAATCTGCCGTCCGCGGTTCCACGACCGGGCCGTAACGCCTGTTCACGGCCATGCCGACCAGGCAATTCGCCGCCTCCGAGAGAAGGCTCGGCGTCGCCGCGCTCACGACTTGCCCAGCAAATACCACAGCCTGAACGGTGTTCAACGCGAGTTCTGGGCGGGACCAGCGCGCGAAGTGTATATTGACTTACCAGCAAACTGCTGACGCAGGACGTGCAAGCCGCGGGGGCGGAAGAATCTATGAACGGTGCGCAAATGAGCGGTACACACGTGGACGTCCATTACAAGGACCTGGACACCCTGTGGCAGGGCTACGACGAGTCTGTCCGCACCTTGGCCGAGCGCGAGGGCGTCAAGGCCGTCGCCGAACTCGGTGGCGGCGCCAACCCCATCATCGGTGGCGACGACTGGAGCTTCGCCGACGAGCGCGTCGTCATCGACATCTCGGCCACCGAACTGGCCAAGGCCAACAGCCGCGTGCACACCCGCGTCGCCGATCTGTGCAAACCGATCGACAACGAGCTCAATGCATACGACCTGGTGTTCTCCAAGATGCTCTGCGAGCACCTGCCCGACGCCCGCACGTTCCACGAGAACTGCTTCAAACTCCTTCGCCCAGGCGGACTTTCGGTGCATTTCTTCCCGACACTGTTCGCGTTCCCGTTCGTGGTGAACCTGCTCATCCCCGAGCAGGCGGCGCGCACCGTCATCGGCAAGCTGCAGCCCGGCCGGTTGCAGAACCCGCACCACGAGAAGTTCCCGGCCTACTACCGCTGGACCACCGGCCCCACCCAGAAGGCCATCAAGCGCTACGAGAGCGTGGGTTTCCAGGTCGAATCCTGGTCCGGCGCGTACGGCCACGGCTACTACCGCGTGCTGCCGCCGCTCGACGCCCTCGAGCGCGCGAAGAGCCGTTTCCTTCTCAAGCACCCGGTGCCGGCACTGACGAGCTTCGCGGCTGTGGTCCTGCGCAAGCCGGCGTGACCCGCCGAGTGGGCCCCCACCTTCACAACTTTCTTAGAGAACCGTTAACATCGTCGCCATGACGAGCGTGACCGAGCCACCGGTGGACAAGGCGATCGACATCCACACCACCGCAGGCAAGCTGGAAGACCTGCGTAGGCGTACCGAAGAGACCCTGCACCCCGTCGGCGAGGCCGCCGTGGAGAAGGTCCACCAGAAGGGCAAGCTCACCGCCCGCGAGCGCATCCTGGCACTGCTGGACGAGGGCTCGTTCGTCGAACTCGACGCGCTGGCCAAGCACCGCAGCACCAACTTCGGCCTGGCCGACAAGCACCCGCTCGGCGACGGTGTGGTGACCGGCTACGGCACCATCGACGGCCGCGAGGTCTGCATCTTCAGCCAGGACGCCACCGTCTTCGGCGGCAGCCTCGGCGAGGTCTACGGCGAGAAGATCGTCAAGGTCCAGGAGCTGGCCATCAAGACCGGCCGCCCGCTGATCGGCATCAACGACGGCGCCGGCGCCCGCATCCAGGAGGGTGTGGTCTCGCTCGGCCTGTACAGCCGCATCTTCCGCAACAACATCCTGGCGTCGGGTGTCATCCCCCAGATTTCGCTCATCATGGGTGCCGCGGCCGGTGGCCACGTGTACTCGCCCGCGCTCACCGACTTCATTATCATGGTCGACCAGACCAGCCAGATGTTCATCACCGGACCGGACGTCATCAAGACCGTCACCGGTGAAGAGGTCACCATGGAGGAGCTGGGCGGCGCCCACACCCATGAGGCCAAGTCCGGCACCGTGCACTACGTCGCCTCGGGCGAGCAGGACGCCCTGGACTACGTCCGCGACCTGCTGAGCTACCTGCCCCCGAACAACTACGCCGAGCCGCCGCGCCTGCCCGCGCCGCCGCACCCGGGCGCCGTCGAGGACAACCTCACCGAAGAGGACCTCGAGCTCGACACGCTGATCCCGGATTCGCCGAACCAGCCGTACGACATGCACGAGGTCATCTCGCGCATCCTCGACGACGACGAGTTCCTCGAGATCCAGCCCGGCTACGCGCAGAACATCGTGATCGGCTTCGGCCGCATCGACGGCCGCCCGGTCGGCATCGTGGCCAACCAGCCGACGCAGTTCGCCGGCTGCCTGGACATCAACGCCTCGGAGAAGGCCGCGCGGTTCATCCGCACCTGCGACGCCTTCAACATCCCGATCATCATGCTGGTGGACGTCCCGGGCTTCCTGCCGGGCACCGAGCAGGAGTACAACGGCATCATCCGCCGCGGCGCCAAGCTGCTGTACGCCTACGGTGAGGCCACCGTCGCCAAGATCACCGTCATCACCCGTAAGGCCTACGGCGGCGCGTACTGCGTCATGGGCTCCAAGGACATGGGTTGCGACGTCAACCTGGCGTGGCCGACGGCCCAGATCGCCGTCATGGGTGCCTCGGGCGCGGTCGGCTTCGTCTACCGCCAGGAGCTCAAGCAGGCCGAGAAGGACGGCGTCGACGTCGACGCCCTGCGCCTGCAGCTGCAGCAGGAGTACGAGGACACCCTGGTGAACCCGTACGTCGCCGCCGAGCGTGGTTACGTCGACGCCGTGATCCCGCCGTCGCACACCCGCGGCTACATCGCCAACTCGCTGCGGCTGCTGGAGCGCAAGATCGTCCAGACGCCGCCGAAGAAGCACGGGAACATCCCACTGTGAGCGGAGCGAACGATTTGGCAGATGTGAGCGCCGACAACACGTCCGAAGCTGAGGCCCCCGTGGAAGCCCCTGTGGCCCCGCTGTTCCAGGTCGTCAAGGGCAACCCGTCCGACGAGGAGCTCGCCGCGCTGGTGACGGTGCTGGCCAGCGCCTCGGGCGCCGGCGGTGCCCCGGAGACCGGTGACCGCAACGACTGGGGCCACCCGGTCTCCAAGCTGCGGTACGCGTACACCAGCTGGCAGTTGGTGACCCTGGTGGAGCGGACCTTCATCCGGCGATGACCCGGATAGTGCTGGGCTCGGCCTCCGCGGGCCGGCTCAGCGTGCTGCGCAAGGCCGGTGTCGAACCGGTCGTGCTGGTATCCGACGTCGACGAGGACGCGATCATCGCGTCTCTCGGCGACGCCCGGCCCGGCGACGTCGTGCGTGCCCTGGCGACAGCCAAGGCGCAACGGGTCGCCGAATCACTCGATGCGAGCCTGTCGTCGGATTGCGTTGTCATCGGCTGTGATTCGATGCTCGAGTTCGACGGCCGGCTGACCGGCAAGCCGGGCACCCCCGATGTGGCACGGCGGCAATGGAACTCGATGGCCGGCCGCAGCGCCGTCCTGCACACCGGCCACTGCGTCCTGCGCCTGACCGACGGCGCCGTCACCGCTCAGGTCAGTGAACTCGGCTCCACCACAGTGCGTTTCGGCGAACCCACCGCCTCGGACCTGGAGGCCTACCTCGACACCGGCGAACCCCTCTGGGTGGCAGGCGCTTTCACCCTCGACGGCCTGGGCAGCTGGTTCATCGACGGCATCGACGGCGATCCCTCGAACGTCATCGGGCTGAGCCTGCCCCTGCTGCGCCGCATGCTGGCCCAGCTCGGCGTGTCCGTCGCCCAGTTGTGGGCCGCCAACCGGCCCGAGTAACTTTTTCCCGAATCCACCTATCCGCAGCGCATCCCGCGCCGAATTCCTGGTGACAAACCAGGAAGGACGGCACGGTGCGGCGGATAGCAGTGATCGGCAGCGGCATATCGGGGCTCACCTCAGCCTGGGTGCTCGCCCGCGACGCGGAAGTCACCCTGTTCGAGGCACAACCGCGGTGCGGTGGCCACGCGCACACCCATGAGCTGACGGCCCGCCGCGGCAGCGCCGCCGTCGTCGGCGTCGACTCCGGCTTCATCGTGCACAACGACCGCACCTATCCGACGCTGCTGCGGCTGTTCGCCGAACTCGGTGTCCGGACCCAGGAATCCGACATGTCGATGTCGGTCTGCTGCGAAGGCTGCGGCCTGGAGTACGCCGGCGCGAAGGGGCTGACGGGCCTGTTCGCCACACCCGGCGCGGTGGTCTCCCCGCGTTACCTGCGCCTGCTCGCCGAGGTGACGCGTTTCCACCGGCTCGCCCGCGCCGAGCTGGCGCGCGGCGTGGCAGATGGTCAGACACTCGGCGAATTCCTCGGCGCCGCAGGGTTTTCCCGCTACTTCGTCGCGCATTTCATGGTGCCGCTGGTCGCGGCGGTCTGGTCGTGCCCGCCGGACGTCGCGCTCGACTACCCCGTCGGCTACCTGCTGGCGTTCCTCGACCACCACGGCATGCTGACGGTGTTCGGTTCACCGACCTGGCGGACGGTGACCGGAGGTTCTGCACGGTACGTCGAAGCGATCACCGCGCGCCTGCCTTCGGTCCGCCCCGGCGTACCCGTGCGCACCGTCACCCGGACCACCGACGGCGTGCTGGTGCGTGACGACGCCGACCGGGTGGAGCCGTTCGACGCCGCCGTCATCGCGACCCATCCGAATCAGGCCCTGTCGATCCTCGACCGGCCGACGGCCGACGAGGTCGACATCCTCGGCGCCCTGCGGTACTCGATCAATCACACTGTGCTGCACACCGATACGTCGCTGCTGCCGCGTCGCCGTGGCGCCCGGGCGTCGTGGAACTACCGGATGCCGTCGTGCACCGTCCAGGCCGACGAGGTCCTGGTCAGTTACGACCTCAACCGGCTGCAGCGACTCGACGCGAGCACCGACCGGCGGTTCGTGGTGACGCTGGGCGGCGGCAGCCGGGTCGACCCGGGCCAGGTCATCGCGACCATGCTGTACGACCATCCGCAGTACTCCCCCGAGTTCCGCGCCGCGCAACAGCGGCTGCACACGCTCGGCGATCACCGGTTGGCGTTCGCCGGCGCGTATCACGGCTGGGGCTTTCACGAAGACGGCGCGGTGTCGGGCGTCGCCGCGGCCGAACGTCTCGGTGGTACGTGGAGCGGCCCGGTGCCGCCCCTGCTGCGGCCGGCGGGGAATGTCGTATGAGCCCACCACAGATCGTGCGAACCAGCATCCACCACAGGCGGACCGTGCCGGTGCGGCACGCGTTCACCTACCGCAGCTACAGCTGGCTGGTCGACCTCGACGCCGTGCCCGAGTTGCCGCGCCTACTGCGGCCGTTGGCCGGCTTTCACGCCGCCGACCATGCCGGCGATCCGAACCGCACACTGCGTGAGAACGTCGAGGCCTATCTCGGTGACCACGGCATCGACCTCGGCGGCGGCCGCATCCGAATGCTGGCCAATGCCAGGGTCTTCGGCTTCGTGTTCAATCCGCTGACCGTCTACTGGTGCCACGACGCCGCCGGCGCACTGGTGTGCGCCATCGCCGAGGTGCACAACACCTACGGCGGACGCCACCGCTACCTGCTGCGCGCCGACCATCGCGGCGAGGTCACCGTGCCGAAGGCGTTCTACGTGTCGCCGTTCAACCCCGTCAGTGGCCGGTACGTGCTGCGGGTTCCCGAACCGGCGCGGGGCCGGCTCGGCGTGGCGGTCACGCTGCTCGACGCGGCCGGCGAGGTCGTCATGACGGCCACCTGGACCGGGTCCGTTCACCCCGCCCGTCCCACAACCGTTCTGACCACCGCACTGGCAGCGCCGCTGGCGCCGCTGCTGGTCCTCGCCCGCATCCGCTGGCAGGGCGTGCGCCTCTGGGCGCGCGGACTGCCACTGCATCCCCGCCCACAGGAGGCCGCCCTATGACGAATCAACTCCACGACGGTGCCGCCGCGTACGATCCGTTTTTGCCGGCCAGGTGGACCGAAATCGCCCAGGTGCCAAGCGGTCTGCGCACCCGGCTCGGCACGCCCGTCACGCGGGCGTTGTTCCGGGCCGCGGTACGGGACCTGCCGGTGCGGGTGGAGTATCCGGACGGCACCGTCCAGGGTGCGGCCGGCGCCGATGATCCGGCCGCACCGCGAATGTTGTTGCACCGCCCCGACGATTTCTTCGGCCGGATCGCGAACAGTGGCCTGATCGGCTTCGGTGAGGCGTACATGGTCGGCGACTGGTCCGCACCCGAGCTCACCGCCGTGCTCACCGCGCTGGCGTCCCGCATCGACACGGTCGTGCCGGCCGTGTTCCAGGGCCTGCGCTCGGTGCTGCTGCCACGAACGCCACGCAACCACCGTGGCGCGCAAGCGGATACGCGTGCGAACATCGCCCATCACTACGACCTGTCCAACGAGTTCTTCAGCATGTTCCTCGATCCGACGCTGACCTACTCGTGCGCGCTGTTCGACACGCTCGACCCGCCGCCGGCGTGGCGCGACCTGGCGGCCGCGCAGCACCGCAAGATCGACCGGCTGCTGGATGCCACCGGCGTCGGCGCCGGCACGCGGCTGCTCGAAATCGGCACCGGCTGGGGCGAATTGGCGATCCGCGCGGCGCAGCGTGGCGCGCACGTACACACCGTCACACTGTCGCGCGAGCAGCAGCTGCTGGCTCGGGAGCGCATCGCCGCCGCCGGGCTGTCGGACCGGATCACGGTCGAGCTGTGCGACTACCGCGACATCACCGGCACGTACGACGCAATCGTCTCCATCGAGATGATCGAGGCCGTCGGGTATCGCTACCTACCGGCGTACCTGCGCACGCTCGAGCGCCTCCTCGAGGCCGACGGCCGGGTCGGCCTGCAGCTGATCACCATGCCGCACAAGCGCATGCTGGCGTCCCGCGACACCTACACGTGGGTGCACAAGTACATCTTCCCGGGCGGGTTCCTGCCGTCGGTCAAGCTCATCGAGAAGTCGGTCAGCACACATACCGCACTGCGCATCACCGACCGGCATTCGTTCGGACCGCATTACGCCCACACGCTGCGACTGTGGCTGCAGCGTTTCACCGCCAACAGCGCCGGCGCCGACGCGCTGGGGTTCGACCGCATCTTCCGGCGGATGTGGCGCTTCTACCTCGCCTACTCCGAGGCGGGCTTCGCCTCGGGCTACCTGGACCTGCACCAGCTGGTCCTGCAGCCGAAGGCGCGATCGTGAGCACGCCGCCCGGATCCGACGGGTTGCGCCAGATCGCCCCGGTTCCCACGCCGCCGTGCGACGATTCCCGCATGGATGGTGAGCCGGACCGCGCAGCGCTGCTCACCGCGATCGCTGACGGCGACAGAACGGCTTTCACCGAGTTCTACGACCTGACCTCGCCACGGGTTTTCGGCCTCGCCTACCGCGTCGTGCGGGACCGGACCCTGGCCGAGGACGTCGTGCAGGAGGTTTTCCTCCAGGTGTGGTCCTCGGCGGCACGGCAGTACGACCCCGCACTGGCCAGCCCGATCGGCTGGCTCATGACGTTGACCCACCGCCGCAGCATCGACCGGGTGCGCTCGGAACAGTCGGCCGCCGACCGCAACCACGCCTACGGCGCCTCGAACCTCGGCCGCGAGCACGACACCGTCGCCGACGAAGTGGGACAGCGACTCGACGAGCAGGAGGTCACCGACTGCCTCGACGGATTGACCACCGTCCAGCGCGAAGCCATCGGCCTGGCGTACTACAGCGGCCACACCTATCGGGAGGTCGCCGAACACCTCGACGTCACGCTCCCCACCATCAAGGCCCGTATCCGGGACGGCCTGATCCGCCTGAAGAACTGCTTGGGGGTGGGCACCGATGCCTGACAGCTACACCGACGACGAACAGCAATTGCTCGATCTGGCATACGTATATGCACTCGACGCGGTATCCGAGGCGGAACGCTCGGACATCGCCGGCCGCCTCGGCGTCGCCGCGCCGCACACCGCGCAAGCATTCGCCCGCATCGTCGGCGACACCCAGGAGACCATGGCACTGCTCACCGCGGGCGACACCCTGACGCCGCCGCCCGAACTGCGCACGCGCATCCTGCAGGCGATCGGCATCCAGTCGGCCGAGCGCAGTTCGGATGAGCTGGCGCTCAGGCGAACCCGGCGACGCCAGTTGATCGTCCGGCTCGCGGCAGCCGCCGCGGTGGTCTGCGCGGTCGCCATCGGCACGACGGTGATCGCCGACCGCTTCACCGAACACCCGGGACAGCCGACGGTGTCGCAGGTGCTGGCCAACCAGGACATCCGCACGTACTCCGCGCCGGTCGCCGGGGGCACCATCACCCTCAGCGCGTCGCAACAGGCGAACGCCGTGGTGGTGGCCATGGCGAATGTGCCTGCGCCACCGGCGGGCCACGTCTACCAGATGTGGTTCATCCCGGCATCGGGCGCGCCGCGGTCCGCCGGCACCATGAGCGCCGACACCATGCCACCGCCCGGCGGTGAGGTAATACCCGCACTGGACTCGGCCGCCAAGGTGGCCGTGACGGTCGAGCCGGGCTCCGGGTCCAGCCAGCCGACGAGCACCCCGGTCGTCGTCGTCTCCCTGACGTGACGGCCATGGCCGGCGACTTCTTCGACGATCTCCTGGACCGCACCGTCGTGCTCGGCTACTCCCGCGTGGGACTGGCCGTGCGCCAACAGTTCTGGCAGACGCCCGAACTGCCGGACGAGGCACTCGCCGGCCGCACCGTGCTCGTCACCGGGGCGAACTCCGGTATCGGCAAGGCCATCGCCACCGAACTCGCGGCGCTCGGGGCGACGGTGCTGATGACGGTGCGCGACCGGGCCCGCGGCGAGGCCGCCCGGCGCGACGTGCTCACCGACGTACCGGGAGCCAAGGTGGCGGTGGAGGTGTGCGACGTGTCGCACCTGGCCGCGGTCCGGTCGTTCGCCGCGGACCTGCTGTCCCGGCGGCCGCGGCTGGACGCCGTGATCCACAACGCCGGGGTGATGCCCGAGGAGCGGACGGAAAGCGCGGAGGGACACGAGCTTTCGCTGGCAACCCACGTCCTGGGCCCGGTGTCGCTGACGGAGCTGCTGCTGCCGGCGCTCACCGCCGCGCCCGACCCGCGGGTGGTCCTGATGTCCTCTGGCGGTATGTACACCCAGTCGCTTCCGGTCGATGACATCGAGTACCGGCGCGGGCATTACCGCGGCGCCACGGCGTACGCGCGCAGTAAGCGCGTCCAGGTCGCGTTGACGCCACTGCTGGCGCGGCGCTGGCCCGAATTGATGGTGGCCGCCATGCATCCCGGTTGGGCCGACACCCCGGGCGTCGCGCAGTCACTGCCGGGGTTCCGCCGCCTGACGCGCCCGATCCTGCGGACGTCCGAGCAGGCCGCCGACACCGCGGTCTGGTTGACGGCCACCGAACCCACCCCGGTTTCCGGGCAGTTCTGGCACGACCGCCGTATCCGCCCCACGCACTATCTGCCCACCGGCCGGGACGACGACGCCCGGGTGCGGCAGGTGTGGCAGTACTGCGCCGCTGCCATCGGTTTGTGAGGACCTGCCGCGCAATCAGATTCGTGCGAGTTCGCGGCGAAGTCCGCGCGCCCCGTCGTCGAGAAGGTGTGCCACCGCGAGTTGCAGCAGGGGCTCGATCCACCGCAGCCACCCCTGGAACGCGAACCTGATCCGGTAGGTGACCTCGGTGCCGTCGGGGTGCGGAGCCACGGTGATGGTGTCGCGCGCGACCAGGTACTGATTGACCCCGCGCAGTTCGATCGCCTGCCCCGGCGTCAGGCTGGTGACTTCGTATGTGATCTCCGACGTACGGCCGGCGAAGCGGGACGTGTTCGCGTAGCGGGTACCCACGCCGCCGTCACCGGCGATGCGTTCGGTGTGCACGGTGCCGGGGTCCCACTGCGTCGTGGTCGTGAAGTCCGCCAGGTACGCGAAGACGGCGTCCGCAGGCGCGGCCACCACCACCTGACGCTGCGCGTCGATCATCGGGCCGCCTTCCCCAGCTGATGGCGCAGGCACTGTTCGAGATCCGGGCGCCGGAACCGGTGCCCGGCGGCGATGAGCCGGCCGGGCACCACACGCTGACTGGCCATGGCCAGCTCGCGCGCCCCCTGCCGGCCGAGCAGGAGCGCCGGCCCGAGGGCGGGCACGGGCAGCACGGCCGGACGGTGCAGCACCCCGGCCAGGGTCCGCGTGTAGTCCACGTTGCGGACCGGTTGCGGGGCAACGGCATTCACCGGACCGGACAGCCCGGCGTCGACGAGGGCGCGGTGGTACACATCGACGAGGTCGTCGATGTCGATCCAGGACAGCCACTGCCGCCCGTTGCCGAGCGGGCCGCCGAGACCGGCGGCGAACAGCGGCCGCATCAGTTGCAGCGTGCCGCCGCGCGGCGTCTGCACGATGCCGGTGCGGACGTTGACGACGCGCAGTCCGGCGTTGGATGCAGGCGTCGTCGCCGCTTCCCAGTCGGCGACGACGTCGGCCAGGAACCCGTCGCCCGGTTGCGCCGATTCGTCGAGGTGTTCGTCGGCCCGGTCGTCTCCGTACCAGCCGATCGCCGACGCGCTGACGAACACCGACGGTCCGTCCGTCGCCGCCGCGGCGCACTCGGCCAGCCGGCGGGTCGGCTCGATCCGGCTGTCACGCACCGCTTTCTTGTGCCCGTCGGTGAACCGGCCGGCAATCGATGCGCCCGCCAGGTGCACCACGGCGTCGATGCCGTCGAGCAGATTCTCCGCGGGTGAGTCGGGATCCCAGCGGCGTTCGGTGTCGTCGCGTGGTTCGCGGCGCACCAGCCGGATGACCCGGTGGCCACCGGTGGACAGAAAGGCGGTCAGGGCGCTGCCGACCAATCCCGATGCCCCGGTCACCGCGACCGAGCCGGGACGTGCACCGTGTTCGCGCGCCCACTGGTGAGCGGCCAGGTCGTCGCTCAGCTGGCGATGGCGGTAGCGGAACGTCGGCTCGAGCAGGTTCCCGGGTACCGGCGCATCGACGCGGTCGGTGACCCGGGTGCGCCCGTCGCCGACGGCGTCGAAGCAGTGTTCGTGCCGCCAGTGCCCGATCAACTGTGTTGGCAGCGAACGCAATCCGTCGCGGCTCAATTCGTCGACGAACCGTGCGGGCGGCGCATAGTCGGCGGGATTGTGTTGTGCGTTCCAGCGCAACCCGCCCGGCAGACCGAGCACGGCGCGCCCGTCGGCCAGCGACGCTGCTTCCGCGACCACGCTCATGGGCTGCCATGGCGGCAGCATCCGGTGGATGGCACCCGGCCGCGCATGCCAGGCGAACACGTCGTCGCGTGGCGCGTCGACCACACTGCTGTACTCGATTCCCATCAAACCTCCGAGTCGAATCGGTCTCAGTGGGATTCGGAGCCAACCGGTTGGCGGATGGGTCTGATCAGTTGGCCGGCTTGTAGCTGAACGACACCTTGCCGTCGGCGACGTCGGTGACCGTCAGGGTGTAGGCCCGGTTCTGACCGCCGACGACCGCGGTGCACCGCTGCGTCGCCCCGACCTTGCTGTCCACATCCCCGGCGCACGTGACGGTGCTCGGGCTCTGGCCCAGCTGCGAGGCAAGGGAACTCTCGGCCACCGACTTCTCCAGCACGGGTGTCAGGCCGTAATTCATTGCGAGGCCGGACACTTCGCTCACCAGCGCGGTGCGCCGGCTGGTGAACCCGTCATCGGTGATGTCGCACAACGCCACCGCGCCTTGCTTGCCCTCCAGTCCCGACAAGCACGTCACCGAGTCCGGGGCCGCCTTGCGGGTGCGGGTCACCATGTCCGCCACAGCCGCTTCCAACTGCGTCTTGGAGACCGCCGGGGTCATCGAATAGCTGACCTTGCCGCCCTCGACGCCGGACACCGTGATGGTCGGCTGGATGCCGTAGGCCGGTGACATCGTGACGTCGCACCGCGTGCTCTGCCCGACCTTGGCGATGAGGCCGCGCTCGCAGATCACAGCCTGCGGCGGCTGGCTCGTGAAGGCGTCGTGGATCGCGCGCTCCAGCGACGCCTTGTCGACCATCGGCAACTGCGCCGACGGCTTGGCCTGGACGGCTTCGGGTTCGGGGCGCGTGAGGCTGTAGACCAGCGCCGCGAGCCCCGTCAGCAGCAGCCCAGCGATGACGATCAGTGCCAGGATGCGCGCCCTCATACCCGCTATTGTGCCCGGGCTACATCAGGTCGTTTGCGGGCACGTCATTTCGGTGCTCGCGGTACCACGCCACGGTGCGTGCCAGGCCGTCGTCGAGGGCCACCTGCGGCGACCAGCCCAGCGCCCGCATCTTCGAGATGTCCGGGCACCGGCGCGGTGTGCCGCCGGCCTGTAATTCGCCGGGCTTGATCTCGAGCTCGACCCCGACGGCCCGGCCGATCCGCTCGGCCAGCTCGCGGACGCTGAGTTCCTCATCGCTGCCGATGTGGTAAACCTCGCGGTGGCCGCCCTTTTCGTACATCGTTAAGATGCCCTGGACGATGTCGTCGACGTAGCAGAACGAGCGCGTCTCGCTGCCGTCACCCTGGATCGGGAAGGTCGGGTTACCCGCCTCCTGACAGCCCAGCGCCCGCAGGATGAACTGCGGCTCCACGTGCTTCCACCCCATGTTCGGCCCGAACACGTTGTGCGGCCGGAAGACCTGCACCTGCCGGTAGTGGTCCTGCCCGTAGTTGAAGGCGATCAACTCACTGACGATCTTGCCGCCGCCGTAGGAGTACCGCGGGTTGAGGCTGTCCGGCAGCATCAGCGGGATGGTCTCGGGCGTGGGGATGATCGCGGGCGTCTGGTAGACCTCGGCGGTGGAGGCGACGATGAGGTCGGGCACCCCCGCCGCGCGGCCGGCGTTGGTCACCGCGAGCGCGCCGCGCAGGCCGACGTCGAGGACCAGTTCCGGTTGCTTGTAGAAGTTCTCGGTGCCGTTGATGGCGGCCAGGTGCATGACGACCTCGGCGCCGGCGAACGCCTTCTCGAGGGCGTCCTGATCGCGGACGTCACACGTGAAAAGCTCGACGTCCGAAGCGACTTCGGCGAATCGGCTGGCATCGCCGCGGACCATGGAGTCCACGACCGCGACCTGCCAGCCGTCCCGCACCAGCCGCTTGACCAGGTAGGCGCCGATGAATCCGCCACCACCGGTGACCACGACCTTCTTAGACACGCTCGACGACCTTTCCGCTGCGGCCCACGGCGAAGTAGCTGTCGCCCAGCTCGGTGGCCGGCAGGTGGCTGTAGTGGTTCCAGTAGTCGAAGACGAAACCGTCGGGGCTGATGAACTCGCTGATGGTGCGCGGCGAGATGGTGCCCAGCGACGGGTGGTTGTTGCCGAGGACGACGACGTCCGCGCCGCTCACCGCGTCACCGAACCGGTTGTACACCTTGTGCCCCGGGAACGCTTCGGCCAGAACATCATTCGGCGTGACGGGGTCGTAGACGCCGATCTCGGCATCCGGGTGCGCGGCCTTCAGCTCGTTGAACACCTTGATGGACATCGACCCGCGCAGGTCGCTGGTCTCGGGCTGGCCCTTGAACGCCATGCCCAGCAGGTTGATCTTGAGCGGCCCGTCGGCGCCCAGCTTCCGGCGTGCGATCTCGCTGGTGATGAAGCGCACCGTCTCGGCCGGCTGACGCTCGTTGACCAGACGGCCGGCGGCGGTGATGTCCAGCGTGACGCCGCGTTCGCGCACGCTCTCCATCAGGATGTGCGGATCCTTCTCCAGGCACGGACCACCCACCAGACCCGGCAACGGGATATTGGTGCGGTTGTATCCGAGTTTGCCCGCCGAGATCACCTCGTAGGCGCTGACACCGAATGCGTCGCAAATCCGGGCGACTTCGTTGGCAAACGCGAATTGAACATCGCGGAACGTGTTGCTCACCAATTTGATGATCTCGGCGGTCTCGATATCGGAGACCAGCACGATCGAGCTGGTGAGTTTCCGGAATACCGCGGCGGCCCGGTCGGCGACCGCCGGGTCGTCGGCGCCGACGATCTGCGGCAGCTCACGCAATTCCTGCAGCGCCTTGCCTTCCAGGGTGCGCTCGGGGCACATCGCGATGTCGAAGCTCTTGCCGCTGGCGGCCAGCATCGGCGCCACCACGTCGCGGGTGGTGCCGACCTTGACCGTCGACCGCAGGATGACCAGCGCGCCATCCTGCATGTTCCCGGCGATGTCACGGGCCGCGGCCTCGATCATGTCGACACGTGCGACACCGTCCGCCGACAGCGGCGTGCCGACGGTGATGATGTACGTGTCGCACGAGAAGCTGTCGTCAAAGGCGGTGACGGCCTTCAGTTTCCCGAATCGGGTGACGCCCTCGAGGGCGTCGGGCAGGCCGGTCTCCGTGAAATGCGGCAAACCCTGATTGGTCATATCGACCAATTCCTGGCGGGTCTCGATTCCGATGACGGAGTTGCCGGCCTCGGCCAGCACGGTGGCCAGCGTCAGCCCCACATATCCCAGGCCGATGATTCCGACGTCGTATTTCTCTGGCAAATCCTCAATCCCTCCGGTCAGCCCTGTGGGAGACGGCTGATGTCATACCGCAGCGGTTGTCGCGCAAACAAGTTTCGACCTTACGGGTCGGCGGCGCATTTCGGGCCTAGGTACGCTCACAGTGTGCCGCTGCCCGCAGACCCACATCCCGCTTTCGCCACCTATGCGCATCCCGATCGCCTGGTGACCGCCGACTGGCTGTCAGGCAACATCGGACGCCCTGGTTTGGCCATCGTCGAATCCGACGAAGACGTCCTGCTGTACGACACCGGCCACATCCCCGGCGCCGTCAAGATCGACTGGCATACCGACCTCAATGACCCGCATGTCCGCGATTACATCGACGGCGCGCAGTTCGCCGCGCTGATGGATCGCAAGGGCATCAGCCGCGACGACACCGTGGTGATCTACGGCGACAAGAGCAACTGGTGGGCCGCCTACGCGCTGTGGGTGTTCACGCTCTTCGGGCACCCGGATGTCCGCCTCCTCGACGGTGGCCGCGACCTGTGGATCACCAACGGCCGCGACACCACGCTGGACGTCCCGAGCAAGCAGACCACGGGGTACCCGGTGGTCGAGCGCAACGACGCCCCGATCCGCGCCTTCAAGGACGACGTCCTCGCGATCCTCGGCAAAGAGCCGCTCATCGACGTCCGCTCGCCGCAGGAGTACACCGGCGAGCGCACCCACATGCCCGACTACCCGGAGGAGGGTGCGCTGCGCGGCGGCCACATCCCCACCGCGCGGTCCATCCCGTGGGCAAAGGCCGTCGACGACAGTGGACGGTTCCGCAGCCGCGCCGAACTCGATGAGCTGTACGGCTTCATCTCCCCCGACGACAAGGCCGTCGCCTACTGCCGCATCGGCGAGCGCTCCAGCCACACCTGGTTCGTGCTGACGCACCTGATCGGTCTGCCCGCCGTCCGCAACTACGACGGTTCGTGGACCGAGTGGGGCAACGCGGTGCGGGTGCCCGTCGCTGTCGGCGAGGAACCGGGGCCGGCGCCGGCATGACCGTCCCCGCGGCCCTGGCCGAGGTGGTGTCGGATTTCGCCGACGTCCAGGGACAGGACAAGCTGGCGCTGCTCCTGGAGTTCGCCAATGAACTCCCGCCGCTGCCGGCGACGCTCGAAGAAGCCGCCATGGAGCCGGTACCGGAGTGTCAGTCGCCGTTGTTCCTGCACGTCGACGCCGACGACCCCGAGCATGTGCGGCTGTACTTCAGCGCACCGGCCGAGGCCCCGACGACGCGTGGTTTCGCGGCCATCCTCGCGGCCGGCCTCGATGGTCTGCCGGCGTCCGACATCCTCGCGGTGCCCGACGATTTCTACGCGGACCTTGGCCTGGCCAAGCTGATCAGCCCCCTGCGGCTGCGCGGCATGTCGGCGATGCTGACGCGCATCAAGCGCCGCCTGCGCGACGCCGCGTAACTCGGGTACGGCTCAGAAGAACGGCAGCTTGAACTTGCCGCTGTAGTGCAGCGCGTCCGGGTTGCGCTGCCCGATGATCTTGCCGGGCACGCCGCCGACGATGCCGAACGGCGGCACCTCTTTGTTCACGACGGTGTGTGCGGCCACCACGGCGCCGCGGCCGAGCAGGCACGGCAGGATCACGGCGCGCGTCGCGATCCACACGTGGTCGTCGATCACGATGGGGTCCGGCGGGTTGGGCGCCGGCACGAAGTTCGGGTGGTTGATGTCGTGCCCGCCGGCGATGATGTGCGTGTCGCTGGCGATGACGACGTCGTTGCCGATCGCGATGCCCGCGCGCGCGTCCAGCAGGCAGCGGAAGCCGATGGACACCCGGTCACCGATCACCAGGTACGGAATCGACCAGACGCTCGTGCCGCGGTTGATCGCGGTGTCCTTGCCGATCGTCGCGCCGAACAGCCGGAGGTAGCCCAGCCGGATGAAGTGGAACGGGATGTGCGTGACGACCGAGCTGTAGAACAGCGCGGCGTAGGTGTCCCGGATGCGGTGCCAGAGGGTCTCGCCGGGCAGCTCGTGCTTGAGGATGTTGCCGTCCTCGTCGGTGACCCATTGCATCTTCGGTGGGATGCGGACGTTCGGGTTGACCGCTCGCTTGCGCGCGATCAATTCGGGGTCTGAGGCCTGCGGCTCGACGAACAACGGTGTCCCCTTACTCGTGGCTCCCCGGCGGGTCCGGTGCGGCATCAGTATCACCCAAGCAGATGTTCGGTGAGAAAGCGCGGGTCAAGCGGGTCGCTTGGGCAATCTCTAAGAAAACGTCCCGGCGCCCGCGTATCCCGAAGTGGGGATCCGCCGGTTAGGCCTTACACTGCACGCGATACATTCTTAAAGACATTTCTTAGAGAACCGCCGTCAGGAGGCACTGTGGCCAACCACGCCAGTTCCAAGATCTCCAAGGTGCTAGTCGCCAACCGTGGAGAGATTGCCGTCCGGGTCATCCGGGCTGCCAAGGACGCCGGACTGGCCAGCGTCGCCGTTTACGCCGAGCCGGACGCCGATGCGCCGCACGTGCGGCTTGCCGACGAGGCCTTCGCCCTGGGCGGGCAGACCTCGGCCGAGTCCTACCTCGTCTTCGACAAGATCCTCGACGCCGCTGCCAAGTCAGGCGCCAACGCGATCCACCCGGGCTACGGCTTCCTGTCGGAGAACGCCGACTTCGCCCAGGCCGTCCTCGATGCCGGGCTGATCTGGATCGGGCCGAGCCCGCAGTCCATCCGCGACCTGGGTGACAAGGTCACCGCGCGCCACATCGCCGCCAAGGCCAACGCGCCGCTGGTGCCGGGCACCCCGGACCCGGTGAAGGACGCCGACGAGATCCTGGCCTTCGCCAAGGAGCACGGCCTCCCGATCGCCATCAAGGCCGCCTTCGGCGGTGGTGGCCGCGGCATGAAGGTCGCCCGCACCATCGAAGAGATCCCCGAGCTGTTCGACTCGGCCACCCGTGAGGCCGTCGCGGCGTTCGGCCGTGGCGAGTGCTTCGTCGAGCGCTACCTGGACAAGCCGCGCCACGTCGAGGCCCAGGTCATCGCCGACACGCACGGCAACGTCGTCGTCGCCGGTACCCGCGACTGCTCGCTGCAGCGCCGCTTCCAGAAGCTCGTCGAGGAGGCCCCCGCGCCGTTCCTGTCCGACGCGCAGCGCAAGGAAATCCACGAGTCGGCCAAGCGCATCTGCAAGGAAGCCGGCTACTACGGTGCGGGCACCGTCGAGTACCTGGTCGGCCAGGACGGCCTGATCTCGTTCCTCGAGGTCAACACCCGCCTGCAGGTGGAACACCCGGTCACCGAGGAGACCTCGGGCATCGACCTGGTGCTGCAGCAGTTCAAGATCGCCAACGGCGAGGCCCTGGACATCACCGAGGACCCGACCCCGCGCGGCCACTCGTTCGAGTTCCGCATCAACGGCGAGGACGCCGGCCGCGGCTTCCTGCCCGCCCCCGGCCCCGTCTCCAAGTTCGAGGCGCCGACCGGCCCCGGTGTCCGCATGGACTCGGGTGTCGAGACCGGTTCGGTCATCGGTGGTCAGTTCGACTCGATGCTGGCCAAGCTGATCGTCACCGGCGCCACCCGCGAAGAGGCCCTGGCCCGCTCGCGTCGCGCGCTGGCGGAGTTCAACGTCGAGGGTCTGGCCACGGTCATCCCGTTCCACCGCGCTGTGGTCTCCGACCCGGCCTTCATCGGTGACGGCGACAAGTTCGACGTGCACACCCGCTGGATCGAGACCGAGTGGAACAACACGGTCGAGCCGTTCACCGGCGGCGAGGCACTGGACGACGAAGACGCCGCGCCGCGTCAGAAGGTCGTCGTCGAGGTCGGTGGCCGTCGCGTCGAGGTGTCGCTGCCCGGCGACCTGGCCATCGGCGGTGGCGGCGGTGGCGCAGCCACCGGTGTCATCAAGAAGAAGCCGAAGCCGCGCAAGCGTGGCGCTGCCGGCGGCAAGGCCGCCTCGGGTGACTCGGTCACCGCGCCGATGCAGGGCACCGTCGTGAAGGTCGCCGTCGAGGAGGGCCAGCAGGTCTCCGCGGGTGATCTGATCGTCGTGCTGGAGGCCATGAAGATGGAGAACCCGGTGACCGCGCACAAGGACGGCACCGTGACCGGCCTGTCGGTCGAGGCCGGCGCCGCCATCACGCAGGGCACCGTCATCGCGGAGCTGAAGGACTAGTTCTTTCTGTCCGCCGGGTGGCCAGTTCTCTGGTCACCCGGCGGATTTTTTATCATGGAACCCATCGAGATCAACGCCGGAGCCTGGTATCTGCGCGCCCTGCGTGCAGACGACCGGATGGATGACCGGCCGTCGCTGGCAGATTTGGGTGAGCACTCCCCCGATCACGTCGAAACCCGTACGGCGCAATGGGAATCCGACACATTGTACTCGTGGGCGGTCTGTGAGCCGACGACCGGCGAGCTGCTCGCCGAGATCACCTTGGACCCCGCCACGCGGGAGATTTCCGTACGCACCCGCGCCGGGTTCGACGAAGCCGCCGCGACGGGCGTCGAATCCGTGCGCCGCTTCGCGGCCGCGATGCTGGGCTGACAAGTCACTAGAACAGCAGCACCGGCAGGCTCATCGTCAACACGATGGACATGAGCAGCAAGAGGAACCAGCCGGCGCCCTGCCAGGCCCACCAGACCTTGTCACCCCGCCAGGCCCGATACGTCCGGACGAAGGCCCATACCCCGCTACCGAACAGGAACAGCGGGCCGGCCAGCGCCAGGACGGTGCGATACGGCATGGTGCAGGCGGCGGTGTCGTAACCGTGGCAGTGCCGGACCCAGACGGCCGCCAGCACCATGAACCCGACGCCGAGGCTCCCCATCACCAGAGCGAATCGCGCAGCCTGATGCACGCTGGGATCGTCGTCGCGAAAGCGATCGGTTGTCGGGCTGAGCATCGTTATCACCGCCAACCCCAGTATGCGCCTGGTGGACGCTAGGGCGCCAGCCCGCCCTCGGCGATCCGCTTGATCGCGGCGAGACGCCGATCCCATTGCCTGCCAAGGGTTTCCAGCTCGCTGCCGAGCGCGCTGAGCTTGGCACCCAGCGCCCGGTAGCGAATCTCCCGGCCCACTTTGACGGGCTCGACCAGCCCCGCGTCGGCCAGCACAGACAGATGCTTGGCGATGGCCTGCCGACTCACGGGCAACCGGCCGGCCAGCGCGCTCGCCGACAGATCGTCGGCGCCCAGCTCGGTCAGGATGCGCCACCGCGTCTCGTCGGCGAGCACCGCCAGCACCGCCGGCATGTGGGTGTCGGTCACACCGACGCCTGCAGGTACGCCACCAGGTCGTCGAGCTCGGCCGTCCAGCCGCCGCTGTTCTCGGAGTACGCGGTCTGCGGGTCGGCCAGGTTCTCGAAGCCCGTCTCGCGCAGATCGAGCCGGGTGCCGCCATCGATCTCGGTGAGGTCGAAGCGGACGACCGTGGAGTTTTCCGGGGTCGGGTCGGCGTCGGCCTCACGGTGCGCCCACCGATAGACCAGCGTGTGCGGCGCCTCGGCGCTTTCGACGACGACGCGGAACTTGCCGTGGGCGTTCCAGCCGAAGAACCCGGTGCCGCCCGGGATCGGCTCGAGTTCGGCCGCGTCACCGAACCATTGGGCGATGAGCTCGGCTTTCGTCAGGGCATCCCAGACTCGCTGGATCGGCGCGTTGATGTCGATGGTGCGGGTGATGTCCAGCGTGTCCATGATTCCCCTTCGAGTGGCGCTATATGCAACTCCACAGTTGCACACATACACCCGTAGTGCAACCCTCAGATTGCACTTGGCGTCGCGCGCCGCTCTCGCAACAGCATCAGACCGATGGTGCCGAACACCAGATTGGCGGCGATCTCCAGAATCGCGGTCACCCACGAGAACGCCGTCACCCGCGCCCACGTCGGCGCATTGATGAAGCTGTCGCTGAAGAATCCCCATTTCGGAAGCAGGTGTGCCGCAGTGAATCCCACCGCACCGGCGTAGCCGATGCCGACTGCCGCGAGCGGCGCCCACCGGTTCCGCTTGAACACCAGCCCGATCGTGACGGCCGCGAGGATCAGCTGCACCGTGCCGCCCACCATCACCGCCGGCGGGATGACGTTCATCCCCCGCCGCAGGTGATCAGCACCGTGCAGCAGTAGCGCCACCGCCAAAAAGCCTGCGGCCCAATCGAAGTTACGGTGCCAATTCCTGGAGTCACCGGTCATGTGGATCACCTCTACTACCGACAGTAGTAGAGGATTGATGTCGTGTAAAGGCCCTCCCGCCCCGGGCGACCGCGCCTACACTCAGCAGTTGTCGAGCTACACCACAGCAAACACCCAAATCTGCGCCATCCAGCCCCAGGAGTCCGCCATGACTTCCCCAGCGCGCGTCACCCTCTCCATTCACGTCGTCATGACCTGCATCGCCGTCGCCGGCGCACCACACGCCGCCGCCGATCGAAACGGCTATCTGGCCTGCATGAAGGAGGGAGTCAAGAGCTTCACCAGCTGCTGCATCGACAACGGCGGCGCCTACGCCTGGGACCCGGCGCACGAGCCGTATCCGCACTGCAGCTGGACGGCCAGCGTATCGCCGAACCAGGGCGATACCCCACCGCCGACGAAGGCTCCGGCCACAATCGAACAGGTACCCGCACCAGGCCGGTCGAGCTGATCAGGTCGTCCTCCAGCACAGAGCATTTCGCGCGAAACGTTACGATTCTGCCGTGCGGATGAAACTCTTTGGCGCGGCAGGGCTGTTCGCCGGCGGCGCTGCGTATCTGCACGGCTGGACGTGGGAACCGGCACTGGGCGTGGCCGTCGGCGTGCCGTTGGTTCTCGCCGCCATTCCGCACATCGTCACTGGAATGCGTACCCCGAGCCGCCACGAGGATCCCGTCCACGACATGTCCGGCACCGAATTCGAGGACTACATCGCCCGGATCGCCCGGTCGTGCGGCGTCCCGGTCATCATGACGGAGCTGTCCGGGGACTGGGGCGTCGACCTGATCGTCGGCACGCGGCCCAATCGCCTTGCCATCCAATGCAAGCGACTGTCCCGGCCCGTCGGCCCCGGCGCCGTCCAGGAGGTGGTCGCCGGCGCACCCATGCAGGACTGCGCGCACACCATGGTGGTCACCAACAACGAGTTCACCCCGGCCGCAAGGAAATTGGCGGAGCTGCACGACTGCACCCTCGTCAGCGGCACCGAGTTGACCCGGCTGCGCGGATTGATCCGGCAGCAGGTCCTAGAACGCCGCTAGCACGTCCCGCACCGCCTGGACGGCTTCATCGATCTCGGTCCGCGACACCGTCAGCGCCGGCCGGAACCGCACGGAGTCGGTGCCACTGGCCAGCAGGATGACATGGCGCTGCCACAGCCGCTTGATCACCTCGTCGCGCTGCGCGGCCGACGGCATGCTGAACGCACACATCAGCCCACGCCCGCGCGGATCGAGTACAAGTGACGGGAACTCATTTGCCAGGCAACGTAACTGGCCCACTAGATACCAGCCCATCCGCACGGCGTTGTCGATCAGCCCATCGGCTTCGATGACCTCGAGGATGCGGCGGGCCCGCACCATGTCGGTGAGGTTGCCACCCCAGGTGGAGTTGATCCGCGAGCTGACGCGAAAGACGTTGTCCGCGACGTCGTCGACGCGGCCACCGGCCATCACGCCACACACCTGGGCCTTCTTGCCGAACGCCACCACATCCGGCGTGACGCCCAATTGCTGGTAGGCCCATGGGGTTCCGGTCATACCGACGCCCGTCTGCACCTCGTCGAAGATCAGCAGCGCGTCGTACTCGACGCACAAATCCCGCATCGCGGCGAAGAACTCGGGACGCATGTGCCGGTCACCGCCCTCACCCTGGATCGGCTCGGCGATGAAGCAGGCGATGTCGTGCGGGTACGCCTCGAAGGCCGCCCTGGCCTGGCGCAGCGATTCACGTTCCAGCGCAACGATATCCACGCCGGGAGAAACCACCGGCGCGTCGATGCGCGGCCAGTCGAACTTCGGGAACCGGGCGACCTTGTTGGGGTCGGTGTTGGTCAGCGACATGGTGTAACCACTGCGACCGTGGAACGCGCCACGCAGGTGCAGGACCCGGGTGCCCAGCGCCGGGTCGATGCCGCGCAACTCATTGAGCCGGCTCTTCCAGTCGAAGGCGACCTTCAACGCGTTCTCCACCGCCAGCGCCCCGCCGTCGACGAAGAACAGGTGCGGCAGCGCCGGGTCACCGAGCACACGCGCGAACGTCTGCACGAAGCGCGCCATCGGCACGCTGTACACGTCGGAGTTGCTCGGCTTGTTCACCGCCGCCTGCGCCAGTTCGGCGCGGAAGGCCGCGTCGGTCAGAGCCGGATGGTTCATCCCCAGCGCCGACGACGCGAAGAACGTGAACATGTCGAGGTACCGGGTGCCGTCACGCGCGTCGACGAGATACGAACCACCCGACCGGTCCAGATCGAGCACGAGATCCAGACCGTCGGTCAGGATGCTGCGCCCCAGCACGTCGCGAACGTGTCGGGCGCTGCCCGCCGACAGCCCGTCACCAGAAGTCAGAACAGCGGTCATGCCGCCATCCTAACGCAATATTTACAGCCTGTGCGACCTACAGCAGGAACTATTCCGGTAGCGACACGTGATCATCGTAAAAAGTCTGTAAGATGATGGTGCTTCGCGTGCGAACGTTGGCGACCGTGCGGATCCGCTGCAACAGGCCTTCCAGCGCCCGCGCCGAGGCGACCCGCACCAGCAGGACGTAGCTCTCCTCGCCCGCCACCGAATGGCAGGACTCGATTTCGGGGAAAGGCTGCAGCCGTGCCGGGGCATCATCAGGTTGGGAAGGATCGAGTGGGGTGATCGCGACGAACGCCGACAACATGTGGCCGACGGCCTCGGGGTTGATCCGCGCCGTGTATCCCGTGATCACACCGCGGGATTCGAGCCTGCGCACGCGCGACTGCACCGCCGACACCGACAGCCCCGCCGCCGTCGCGAGGTGTGCCAGCGTCGCGCGGCCGTCGGCCATCAGCTCCCGCACCAGGATTCGGTCGACATCGTCAAGTTGCTCGGCTTCGGCCATGGCCGGAGACTACCCGCAGGTCATGCCATGACGGTCCAGACCTGGGAGCTGCGGGCCGCGTTCGCCGCCGCCCTGTCGCGCATGTACGGCACCGAGGTTCCGGCGTACACGACGCTGGTCGAGGTCAGCACGGCCGTGAACCGCGACTGCGCCACCGACGGCCGGCTCGGTTCCCTCGACCGCGTCACCGCCGAACGCCACGGCGCGATCAGAGTCGGCAGCCCCGCCGAACTCGCCGACGTCGCAAACCTTTTCGCGGCCTTCGGCATGTACCCCGTCGGGTTCTACAACCTGCGCGAGGCCGCCTCACCGGTGCCCGTGGTCTCCACCGCATTCCGTCCCATCGACGCGGAAGAGCTGGACTGCAACCCGTTTCGGGTGTTCACCTCGATGCTGGCCACCGAGGACGCCCGCTTCTTCTCCCCCGATCTGCGCGACCGGGTGCAGCGGTTCCTCGGGCAGCGCCAACTGTTCGACCCGGCGCTGATCGCCCAGGCCCGCCGGATCGCCGCCGACGGCTGCCCGGACGGTGATGCCGAGGACTTCGTGCACCGGTGCACCGCCGCTTTCGCGTTGTCGCGCACGCCGATCGACAAGGCCTGGTACGACGAGCTCAGTGCGGTCTCCGCCGTCGCCGCGGACATCGCCGGCGTGGCCACCACCCACATCAATCACCTGACGCCACGCGTACTGGACATCGACGAGCTGTACCGACGGATGACGGCCCGCGGCATCACCATGATCGACGCGATCCAGGGACCGCCGGCCACCGACGGTCCGCCGGTCCTGTTGCGGCAGACGTCGTTTCGGGCCCTGGCCGAGCCCCGCACGTTCCGCAACCCTGACGGCACGGTGTTCGACGGGAGTCTGCGGGTGCGCTTCGGCGAGGTGGAGGCCCGCGGGGTGGCGCTGACCCGCGCCGGCCGGGAACGCTACGACACCGCGATGACCGATCAGGAACACTGGGACCGGTACTTCCCCGGCACCGACATCGAGATGGCGGCACAGGGCCTGGCCTACTACCGCGGCGGCGATCCCACGAAACCCGTTGTCTACGAGGATTTCCTCCCCGCCTCTGCCGCCGGCATCTTCCGGTCCAACCTCGACCGGGATGCGGAGCCGGCAGCTGCCGACGACCACACCGACTACAGCCTCGACTGGATGGCCGGCGCCATCAGCCATCACATCCATGACCCGTACGACCTCTACGAGAAAGCGGCATCATGACTTCTGTGCAGAATCAGCTCTTGCCCACCGCCGATCAACTCCGCGACCGCGTGCGTACCGCGCTGCAGGCCGTCGGCGCCCACGTCACGCTGGGCGAGCCCGGCGCCCACGGCTTGCACGCCAGCACGCCCATCACCGGTGAGGTGCTCTTCACGCTGCCCGAGAGCACCGCCGAGGAAACCGACACAGCGATCGCCGAAGCGGCGCAGGCCTTTTCCACCTGGCGCACCACGCCGGCGCCGGTCCGCGGCGCGCTCGTGGCCCGGCTGGGTGAGCTGCTCGTCGAGCACAAGGCCGATCTGGGCACGCTGGTGACCATCGAGGCCGGCAAGATCACCTCTGAGGCGCTCGGCGAGGTGCAGGAGATGATCGACGTCTGCCAGTTCGCGGTCGGTCTGTCGCGCCAGCTGTACGGGCGCACCATCGCCTCCGAACGGCCCGGACACCGGCTCATGGAGAACTGGCACCCGCTCGGAGTCGTCGGCGTCATCACCGCGTTCAACTTCCCCGTCGCGGTCTGGGCCTGGAACGCCGCCATCGCGCTGGTGTGCGGCGACACCGTGGTGTGGAAGCCCTCCGAACTCACCCCGCTGACCGCCGTCGCCTGCCAGGCGCTGCTGGAGCGCGCCGCAGCTGATGTCGGCGCCCCCGCGCACGTCGGTCGATTGGTGCTGGGCAGCCGCGACATCGGCGAGCAGCTGGTCGACGACCCCCGCGTGGCACTCCTGAGCGCGACGGGATCGGTGCGGATGGGTCAGGAGATCGGCCCGCGCGTGGCCCAGCGGTTCGGCAAGGTGCTGCTGGAACTCGGCGGCAACAACGCGACCATCGTGACGCCGTCGGCCGATCTCGACCTCGCGGTACGCGGCATCGTGTTCGCCGCCGCCGGCACGGCCGGGCAACGGTGCACGACGCTGCGCCGCGTCATCGCGCACCACAGCGTGGTCGACACGTTGGTGCAGCGGATCGTCACCGCGTATCAGAGCCTGCCTGTCGGCGACCCGGCTGCCGAGGGGACGTTGATCGGGCCACTGATCCACGAGCGGTCCTACCGCGACATGGTGGGCGCGCTGGAACAGGCACAGGCCGAAGGCGGCGAGGTGACCGGCGGTGAGCGGGTCCAGCTGCATCCCAGCTCGTACTACGTCACGCCCGCGGTGGTGCGGATGCCCGGGCAGACGGCCATCGTGCACCAGGAGACGTTCGCGCCGATCCTGTACGTCCTGACCTACGACACCCTCGATGAAGCCATCGCGCTGAACAACGCGGTGCCGCAGGGCCTTTCGTCGGCGATCTTCACCACCGACATCCGGGAGGCCGAACGCTTCATGGCCGCCGACGGGTCGGACTGCGGCATCGCCAACGTCAACATCGGCACGTCGGGCGCGGAGATCGGCGGCGCGTTCGGCGGCGAGAAGCAGACCGGTGGCGGCCGCGAATCCGGCTCCGATTCCTGGAAGGCGTACATGCGCCGGGCCACCAACACCGTCAACTACTCATCCGAGCTGCCGCTGGCTCAAGGCGTCCAATTCGGCTGAGGTAGACATGAGCCCGTGAAGATCGAAGGTGCGGTGACTGTCGTCACCGGAGCGGGCTCGGGCATCGGCAGGTCCATCGCGACGGCACTGGCGGCCGCGGGCGCATCGGTCGTGGCCGGCGACATCAATGCCGAAGCCGCCGCCGAGACGGCCGCGGGCTACGGCGGTGTCGGCATCGGCGCGGACGCGTCGTCGGTCGACGGCATCGCGACGCTGCTCGACGCCGCCCGCGCGACCTACGGACCCGTCGACATCTACGTCGCCAACGCCGGCATCACCGGCGAACCCGGGCTGGGCGACGACGAAGCCGCGTGGGACCGCATCATCGACATCAACCTGCGCGCGCACATCCGGGCCGCCAAAGCCGTTGTGCCGGAATGGGTTGAGCGCGGCGGCGGGCATTTCGTCGCGGTGGCCTCGGCCGCCGGCCTGCTCACCCAGCTCGGCGCGGCCGGGTACAGCGTCACCAAGCACGCCGCCGTCGGGTTCGCGGAGTGGCTGACCATCACCTACGGCGACCAGGGCATCGGCGTCAGCTGCGTCTGCCCGATGGGCGTCGACACGCCCCTGCTGCGCGGCATGACCGACTCCCCCGACGCCGCGATCCGCGTGGCCGGCAACGCCGTGACCCACGCGGGCAACGTCGTCGGGCCCGATGATGTCGCGGCCCTCGTCGTCCAGGCCGTACAGGACGGCACGTTCCTGGTCCTCCCGCACCCCGAGGTACTGGAGATGTACCGCCACAAGGGCGCCGACTACGACCGCTGGATCGGCGGCATGCGGCGGTACCAGCGGACCCTCTGACCTGCGATTTGTGCACGATTTTCCGCGCTGACCGCGGATTTTCGTGCACAAATCCCTCAGGCATGTCGGACCCGCCGGGCAGTATGGACACGTGAATCCACTCGACAGGTTCAGTGACCTGACCCGGGAGTGGTTCGCGGCTGCCTTCAGCACACCCACTCCGGCCCAGGAGCAGGCCTGGCAGGCCATCGCCGACGGCCACAACACGCTGGTCATCGCCCCGACCGGGTCCGGCAAGACGCTGGCGGCGTTCCTCTGGGCCATCGACCAGCTGGCACAGCAGCCCGCCAACACCAACGGCGCCAAGGGCACAAAAGTCCTCTACGTCTCGCCGCTGAAGGCCCTCGCGGTCGACGTCGAGCGCAACCTGTCCACGCCGCTCACCGGCATCACGCGGGTGGCCGAGCGGGTGGGCGCACCGGCACCCGGCATCACCGTCGGCGTGCGGTCGGGTGACACCTCTCCCGTGCAGCGGCGCCAGCTGATCGCGACGCCGCCGGACATCCTGATCACCACACCCGAGTCGCTGTTCCTGATGCTGACGTCGGCGGCCCGCGAGACGCTGGCGACGGTGCGGACCGTCATCGTCGACGAGGTGCACGCCGTCGCGGCGACCAAACGCGGCGCGCACCTCGCCCTGTCGTTGGAACGTCTCGACGAGCTGCTCGACCAGCCGGCGCAACGCATCGGCCTGTCTGCGACCGTCAAGCCGCCCGAGGAGGTCGCCCGCTTCCTGTCGGGAGCCGCGCCCACCACCATCGTCAAACCACCGGCCGCCAAGACCTTCGACCTGAGCGTCGAGGTACCGGTGCCCGACATGGCCAACCTCGATGGCGGCACCATCTGGCCCGATGTGGAGGAACGCATCGTCGACCTGATCGAGTCGCACAATTCGTCGCTGGTGTTCGCCAACTCCCGGCGGCTGGCCGAACGGCTCACCGCGCGGCTCAACGAGATTCACGCCGCCCGGTCCGGCATCGAGCTGCCCAATGAGCGAAACCCCCAGATCGGCGGGGGCGCGCCGGCCACCATCATGGCCAGCGGGCAAACCTTCGGTGCGCCGAGCCTGCTCGCCAAGGCCCACCATGGCTCGGTCAGCAAGGAGGCGCGGGCGCAGGTCGAGGACGACCTCAAGAGCGGCCGCCTCAAGGCCGTCGTCGCCACGTCGAGCCTGGAACTCGGCATCGACATGGGAGCGGTCGATCTGGTCATCCAGGTCGAGGCGCCGCCGTCGGTGGCCAGTGGTCTGCAGCGCATCGGACGCGCCGGCCACCAGGTCGGCGAGATCTCCGAGGGCGTCCTGCTGCCCAAGCACCGGACCGATCTGATCGACTGCGCCGTCACCGTGCAGCGGATGCGCGCCGGCGAGATCGAGACCCTGCAGGTACCCACCAATCCCCTCGACGTGCTGGCCCAGCACACCGTCGCGGCGGCCGCTCTCGAACCCCTCGATGCCGACCGCTGGTTCGACGCCGTCCGCCGCAGCGCGCCGTTCGCCGCGCTGCCGCGCAGCGCCTTCGAGGCGACGCTCGACCTGCTGGCCGGCAAGTACCCTTCGACCGAGTTCGCCGAGCTGCGGCCGCGCCTGGTCTACGACCGCGACACCGGCACCCTGACCGCCCGGCCCGGCGCGCAGCGGCTGGCCGTCACGTCCGGCGGCGCGATCCCGGACCGCGGCATGTTCACCGTCTACCTGGCCACGGGTGACGAAAAGCCTTCGCGGGTAGGCGAACTCGATGAGGAGATGGTCTACGAGTCGCGGCCCGGCGACGTCATCTCCCTGGGCGCCACCAGCTGGCGGATCACCGAGATCACCCACGACCGGGTGCTGGTGCTGCCCGCGCCCGGCCAGCCCGCGCGGTTGCCGTTCTGGCGCGGCGACGCCGTCGGCCGTCCCGCTGAGCTGGGCGCGGCCATCGGCGCGTTCACCGGCAAGCTCGCCGGGCTGCCGCGCGCCGAGTTCGACGAGTACTGCAGCACAATGGGTTTCAACGACTACGCCACCGACAACCTGTGGCAGCTGCTCGACGAGCAACGGCAGGCCACCGGCACGGTACCCACCGACACCACGTTCGTGGTGGAACGGTTCCGCGATGAGCTCGGTGACTGGCGGATCGTCCTGCATTCGCCTTACGGGCTGCGGGTGCACGGGCCACTGGCGCTGGCGGTGGGTCGACGGATCATGGAGCGGTACGGCATCGACGAGAAGCCCACCGCGTCCGACGACGGCATCGTGCTGCGCCTGCCCGACACCGGGGAAAACCCGCCCGGCGCCGACATTTTCGTGTTCGAGGCCGACGAGATCGAGCCCATCGTCACCGCCGAGGTCGGCGGGTCGGCACTCTTCGCATCGCGTTTCCGCGAATGCGCGGCACGGGCGCTGCTGCTGCCGCGGCGCCATCCCGGCAAGCGGTCGCCGCTGTGGCACCAGCGACAGCGGGCCGCGCAGCTGCTGGACATCGCCCGCAAGTACCCGGATTTCCCGATCGTGCTGGAGACCGTGCGGGAATGCCTGCAGGATGTCTACGACGTCCCGATGCTCATCGAGTTGATGCGCCGTGTCGCACAACGCCGGATCCGGGTGCTCGACGTGCAGACCGCCACGCCGTCGCCGTTCGCCGCGTCGCTGCTGTTCGGTTACGTCGGCGCGTTCATGTACGAGGGCGACAGCCCGCTCGCCGAACGTCGTGCCGCCGCACTGTCGTTGGACGCCACGCTGCTGGCCGAGCTGCTGGGCCGCGTCGAACTGCGCGAACTGCTCGACCCCGACGTCGTCACCGCCACCATCCGGCAATTGCAGCACCTGACGGAAGACCGGGCCGCCCGTGACGCCGAGGGCATCGCCGACCTGCTGCGGTTGCTCGGGCCACTGAGCACCGAGGAACTCCGGCAGCGGTGCACCGCAAGCGATGTCGAGGCCTGGTGCGCCACGCTGCAGGCCGCCAAGCGCGCCGTGGCGGTGACGTTCGCCGGCCAGAGCTGGTGGGCCGCCGTCGAGGACATGGGCCTGCTGCGCGACGGTCTCGGCGTCGCGGTGCCGGTCGGCGTGCCGGCCAGTTTCACTGCCGCGGTGACCGACCCGCTGGGCGAACTGCTCGGCCGCTACGCCAGAACCAACGGGCCGTTCACGACAACCCAGGCGGCGGCCCGCTTCGGCCTCGGTCACCGGGTGACTGCCGATGCCCTGAGCCGGATGGTGCTGGACGGCAAGCTCATTCGCGGTGAGTTCACCGATCTGCCGGACAGCGTCGACCAGCAATGGTGTGACGCCACGGTGCTGAAGATTCTGCGGCGCCGGTCGCTGGCCGCGCTGCGGGCCCAGATCGAGCCGGTGAGCACCGCCGCGTACGCCCGGTTCCTGCCGGCCTGGCAGCAGTTCGGCGATGCGCGCGGCATCGACGGCCTGGCATCGGTCATCGAACAGCTTGCCGGCGTGCCGATTCCGGCGTCCGCCGTCGAACCGCTGGTATTCGGTCAGCGGGTGTCGGACTACCAACCGGCGATGCTCGACGAACTGCTGGCCTCCGGTGAGGTCACCTGGTCAGGTGCCGGCCAGATCGGCGCCAACGACGGCTGGGTCGTCTTCCACCGGGCCGACACCGCGCCGCTGTCGCTGGCGCCGGGTACGGAGATCGAGTTCACCGACACGCACCGCGAACTCCTGGACACGCTCAGCAACGGCGGCGCCTACTTTTTCCGGCAGCTGGCCGCAGAGGACAGCACCGACGCGAAACAGGCGCTGTGGGAACTGATCTGGGCCGGCTGGGTCACCGGCGACACTTTCGCCCCCGTCCGGGCGCTCCTCGGCAACGCGGGGCGCAAACCCGGAGGATCGCACCGGCAGCGGCAGCAGCGCCCGCCCCGGCTCAGCCGCTACAGCGTCGCCCGGCCACAGGCCCGCACCGTCGACCCGACGGTCGCCGGCCGGTGGTCGGCCCTGCCGCCCGCCGAGCCGGAATCCACGACGCGGGCACACTTTCAGGCCGAGCTGCTGCTGGGCCGCTACGGCGTCGTCACCCGCGGCGCGGCCGACGGCCTGCCCGGCGGATTCGCCACGCTGTACAAAGTGCTGACGGCGTTCGAGGAGGCCGGGCGCTGCCAGCGCGGGTATTTCATCGAATCCCTTGGTGGCGCGCAGTTCGCGGTGGCCTCGACGGTGGACCGGTTGCGCAACTATCTCGACAGCGTCGACCAGAGCAGCCCCGACTACACCGCCATCGTGCTCGCCGCCACCGACCCGGGCAATCCCTACGGCGTCGCCCTGCCGTGGCCCGACGCCGCCGGGCATCGACCGGGCCGCAAGGCGGGCGCACTGGTGGCGTTGGTCGACGGCGAGTTGGTGTGGTTCCTCGAGCGGGGCGGAAAGTCGTTGTTGTCGTTCGGCGCCACGCCGGAACAACAACGCGCGGCGGCCGGTGCGCTGGCAGAGCTGGTGAGCACCGGGCGACTGCAGTCGCTGTTGATCGAGAAGGTCAACGGGGAGGCGGTATTGGCTCCCACCCCCGACGCCGCGCAGGCCGAGGTCCACGCCGCGCTGGCCGACGCCGGTTTCTCCCGGACGCCGCGGGGTCTGCGGCTGCGCTGATCCGATGGGTGGAGTTGGATCTCTCTAGATCCTGCACGCTCACGGTCCACTGCTTACGATGTGATGAGCTCGGAAATCATCGGCCGGCGTTCACACGCCGGTCGATGTGACGAGCGTCGCCACCAGTCCACCTACCATCTAGTTAGGTTAGGCTAAGCTGGTTGATTGCGTCGGCTGCCGGCCTGGCCGCGTCGGCCATGGCGGGTCGCTCAACGACGAGAACCCACGGGACACGCCGGTATGCGGCTGAAGGGTTTGAGGAGACGCGATTGCCCGGACTGTACGACCCGGATCAGGACAAGAGCAGTTGCGGTGTCGGCTTCTTGACCCGGAAGGACGGCGTCCAGACTCACGAGGTCATCCGCAAACTCCACGAGGCGTTGTGCGCCGTACCGCACCGCGGCGGCATGTCCTCCGAAGGCGTGGGCGACGGCGCGGGCGTCAACCTCGATCTGTCACTGCGATTCTTCGCCGAACTCACCAATCGGTCCGACCTACGCCTCGGCCAGTTCGGCGTGGGCAACTTCTTCCTGCCGAATGATCCCGCCCACCATGACGAGGCCGAGGCGGTCATCGAGAAGGCACTCCTTGACCAGGGTTTCGAAATTCTGCTCAAGCGCGATGTCCCCGTGGATGATTCCGCAATCAGGGCCGCCGCGACGAAGTATCAGCTCCCCATCCGGCAGTGGGTGTTCCTGTCGGATTCGGATCGCAAGATCCACGATGCCCTCATGGCCATCGAGGCGATCGCCTACACCCGCCGCGAACTGCTTGGCCTGTACCCGCTTTCGTTGAGCGCACGCACGCAGGTGCTCAAGGGCCGGCTCAACTCGAACGAGGTGGTGCCCTACTTCCGCGATCTGTCCGATCCGCGGATGGAGGTGCACTCGATGTTCTTCCACACCCGCTTCTCCACCAACACGGCGCCCAATGCCACCATGGCCCAGCCGTTCCGGTTGATGGCCCACAACGGCGAGCTCAACACCGACAAGAAGAACCGGCTCTCCGACAACGCGATGGCGCGGGCGCACAACCGCGCCATCATCCGTCCCGCCGGACAATCGGACAGCTGCCGGCTCGACCAGACGCTGCAGCACCGGGTGCTCGAGGACGAACTGGACCTCGTCACGGCCGTGGTCGCCATGATGCCCCCGGCATGGGAGAACGACACCACACTGTCGCCTGAGGTCCGCGCCATGCTCGAGTACTTCAGCCTCTACGAGGAGAAGAACGACGGTCCTGCCGCACTGATCTTCGGCGACGACCGGTTCATCGGCGCGCGCCTCGACCGCTTGGGACTGCGCCCGCTGCGCACCGTGGAGACCGCCGAGTATCTGGGCGTCATGTCCGAAGCCGGGCAGGTGTACTTCCCGCCGGAGGAAGTGATCAAACGGGGCCGCATCGAAGCCGGCGGAATGCTGTACTACGACCACAAAGCGGAGCGGTCGTACGGTTCTACCGAAGCCCTGGAAATACTTGCTGCACAACATGATTACCCCGAAATGCTGGCGCGGGCCCGGGTCAACCTGGCCGACCTGCCCGCGGTGCCGCCGGAAAGCCAGCTCTCCCCCGCCCGCTACAACGGCGACCTGAACCGCTATCAGCGCTACGTCGCCTATTCCATGAGCCAGGAAGATTTCAAGTTCCTGATGGACCCGATGCTGGCCACCGGGCAGGAGAAGATCTCCGCGATGGGTTACGGCGCCGCGATCAACGCGCTGTCCAATCACGAAGGCGGCATTGCCCGGTATTTCTCGCAGCGGTTCGCTCAGGTCACCAATCCGCCGCTGGACAGCATCCGTGAAGCCGACGGCATGACGCTGCGGGTGGCACTCGGCGCCAAGCCGGGTAGTGGCGGTACACCGGCGCCGCAGATCGTCATCCCGTCTCCGATCCTGTCGCACCTGGACATGCTGAAGATCCGCGACCAGAGCCACACCCCGGTGCGGGTATTCGGCATGCGATACCGAGTGGCCCTCGATGGCGGGCAGTACAACGCCGACGTTCTGGTGCACGCGATCGACAAGCTGTGCGATGAGGTCGAGGCGTTCGCGCGCGAGTCGGGCGGCATCGCCGTCATCTCCGACCGTCACGTCGAAGGTGCCCGGGCGCCGATGCCTCTCACCATCGTGGTCTCGGCCATCAACCAGCGGCTCATCGAAGAAGGTCTGCGGCTGCGGGTGTCGCTGATCGCCGAGAGCGGCCAAGTGGCGTCGTCGCATCACATCGCGACGGTGCTCGGGTTCGGCGCGTCCGCGGTGTATCCGCTGACGGTGCAGATGCGCGCCGAGGAGAAGTTCGGTCCCGACGAGCAATCGGTTGCCGCCGCCTACAAGCGTTTCGCCAAGGCCGCGGAGAAGTCGTTGATGAAGACGATGGGCCGCGTCGGCCTGTGCACCGTCGAAAGTTACATCGGCGGTGAGTTTTTCGAGCCCAACTACCTCGACACCGCAGGGCCGGTGCTCCGCAAGTACTTTCCGAACGTCACCGCGGTCGTCGGCGGCGTCGGATTCCGTACGCTGTCCGACACCTCGGCTGAGTGGCATAACCGCGCCCTGCAGGTCAGCACCGAGAAAGACGTGCCGCTGCTCGGCCTGTTCAAGGAACGGGCGGAAGGCGCCGGGCACTCGTACGGCACCACGGCCGTGCGGGGATTCGTCGACATGACCGAGGAATCCATCGCGTTCGACGACGCTGCGCGGCCCAAGAATGCCGACATGGCCGACCCGGTGTTCCTGCGAACGCTGCCATTGAACCAACTCGAAGGTGCATTCGGTCTGAACGACGAGGCCTACCGCAACAACAGCTTCGAGGAACTGACGCCGCGAGCCATCAACAGCTTCGACATCACTCCCGGCTACCGCAGTTTCGTGTTCGCCATGAACGACGAACGTGCCCGCCGGCCTGCAGCTCTGCGCGACGTGCTGGCGTTCCCCGCCGACGTCACCTTCGCCACCACGGCGGACGAATTCCGTTCCGAGATGGGCAAGTTCGCTCGCTTCGGCAACAACTCCTACCTGGTGCGCGGTCTGACGGTAGAGCGGATGGGAGACGAGTTCACAATCCGGCTGAGCCACTCACCGGAGCGACTGCAGGCACTGGCGGACTCGTTGGTGCAGCGGTTCGGTGAGGAAATCATCGACCACCGAATCGACGACGACCGGCTGTGGCTCGTCGCTCGTGCGAGAGCTCGGCATTTCCTGGGAATGACGCAGACCGCGCCGGAAGCGATTCCGCTGGATTCGGTCCAACCGGCCGATGAGATCGCGGCCACGCTCACCTCCGGCGCCATGAGCCACGGTGCGCTGGTGGCGAACGCCCACGAGGCCGTCGCGCACGGCACCAACATGGTGGGCGGTCTGTCGAACTGCGGTGAGGGCGGCGAGCACATCAGCCGCTACGGCACCATCCGCGGCTCCCGCATCAAGCAGTTCGCCTCGGGCCGCTTCGGCGTGTGGGCCGGCTATCTGGCCGATCCGATGCTCCGCGAGCTGGAGATCAAGATCGGGCAGGGCGCCAAACCCGGTGAGGGCGGCCAGCTTCCGGCCCCCAAGGTGACGGTACAGATCGCGGCCGCCCGTGGCGGCACCCCCGGCGTCGAGCTGGTGTCGCCACCGCCGCACCACGACACGTATTCGATCGAGGACCTGGCACAGCTGATCCACGACTGCAAGGCCGCACGCGTGCGGGTGATCGTCAAGCTGGTGTCGAGTGAAGGCATCGGGATCATCGCCGCCGGTGTCGCCAAGGCCGGCGCAGACGTCATCAACGTGGCCGGCAACACCGGTGGCACCGGCGCGGCCGCCGTCACGAGCCTCAAGTACGCGGGCCGCTCGGCGGAGATCGGCGTCGCCGAAGTGCATCAGGCCCTGGTGGCCAACGGGATTCGGCAGAAAGTCGTCCTGCGATGTTCAGGCGCGCACCAAACCGCCAGTGACGTGATCAAATCGGCGCTACTCGGAGCGGACAGCTACGAGTTCGGCACCACCGCCCTGATGATGCTCAAGTGCGTCATGGCAAAGAACTGCAATATCAAATGCCCGGCAGGCCTGACCACCAACGCCGAGGCGTTCGAGGGCGATCCTCGTGCCTTGGCGCAGTACCTGCTCAACATCTCCCATGAAGTCCGCGAAATTCTCGCCACGCTCGGGCTGCCGTCATTGCAGCATGCCCGCGGCCGCAGCGACCTGCTGCACCTCCTGGATCATCCGTCCAGCATCGGCCAACTCGATCTGCGGGCAATGCTCGCCCCCGCAGAGGGTTTCGTCCCCGAAGACCCGATCTACATGGAACGGGACTACTCCGTCGACGACTCGTTCCTGGCCCAGCTCGACCTGGCCGGAGTCGCGATGGAACCGGTGACGCTGACCAACCGGAACAAGAGCGTCGGCGGACAGCTGGCGATCGACATCGAACGCATGCTCAACCACGAGGGTGCCGATGGTCCGGCGGTGGCGACCGACGACCGCGGCCGCCGCTTCCTGAAGCCGGACAGCGTCGTCATCACGACGTCCGGATCGGCCGGACAGAGCTACGGCGCGTTCTGCAACGACGGAATGCTGTTGACGCACACCGGAACTTGCAACGACGGCGTCGGCAAGAGCGCCTGTGGCGGCACCATTGCGGTGCTGTCCCCCGGCGGCGGATCGGAAGAGCCCGGCGGCAACGTGCTGATCGGTAACTTCGCCCTGTTCGGCGCATCGGGCGGCCGGCTGTTCGTCGCAGGTGAGGCCGGTGACCGGTTCGCCGTGCGTAACTCCGGCGCCACGGCAGTGGTCGAAGGCGTCGGCGAATTCCTCTGCGAGTACATGACCAACGGTGCGGTGTTCAACATCGGCGAGTTCGGCAAGGGTGTCGCCAATGGCATGAGTGGCGGATTCCTCTACCAGTTCGACCCCGACGGTCAGCTGCCCTCGAAGGTCAGTGCCGACTCGGTGGTCGTCGCCCCGATATCGGAGGCGCCGTTTCACGAAGCGACGGCACTGACTCTGCTGCAGTGGCATGCTGAGGCCACCGGTTCGGCGAAAGCGCGGCGGCTGCTTGACGATTGGCACGTCACCCGCCAGCACGTGGTGTACGCCATGCCGCGGGCACTGCTGCTGTACCAGGACGCCGACGCAATCCTGGCGGCCAAGACCCGCAAGGAACTGCTCGACGAACTGGCCACTGCGCTCGCCGGCTACCAAGTGGCCAAATTCAAGCGGTCCTACCGCAACGGCGAAACAGTGCTCGGCGGTGCGGTACCCGGTTACGGCGATACCGACACCGAGGAGATGTACGCGCTGCTCAACACCTACACGGTGCTGCACATGGCTCAGCAACTCGCCATGTCCCGCACCCCCGGGGTGGCTGACGTGACCGATCCACGGATCGGAAAGACTGTGCGCAACCTGGTGCTCACCGAGGATTTCTTCCTCATCCAGAAGCTGCAGCGCTACGCCCGCGAGGCCATCGACGGGTTCAGCGACGAGGACCTCGCGGTGTTCGTCGCCAACAAGCGGATCAACGACTACAAGGAGGCGCTGGCCCAACGCAATGTGCTGTCCATGGACAGTCCCGGCACCTACGGCTGGATCCTGTACCAAGATGCGAAGAACGTCGAGAAGATCGGCCGACTGCCGTCCTTCGAGGAACTGTTTGCCGCACAATCCGTCCCGGATGTCGCCGCCTCGTTCGACTCCCTGGAGAGCGCACAGTGAAGATCGCCTACATTCCCGAAGACGCCCCGTTCAGCGGAGACCAGCGTGCCTGGATCTCCGGCTTCCTGGCCGGTCTGCATTCCCGACTGGCGATCAATGTCGCTGCCCCGCCGCCCGTGGTCGTCGGTGACCAACCGGCCTCGCTTCCGCAGCTGCGTATCCTGTACGGAACCCAGACGGGCAACGCCGAGGGCGTCGCGAATGATGCTGCGGCAGCGGCCAAGTCACAGGGTTTCGACGTCAAGGTCAGCGGACTCGACGAGATCGAACTGGGCGAGTTCGCCGGCCTGAAGTTCGTGCTGATCGTCACCTCGACCTATGGCGAGGGCGAGATGCCCGACAATGCCGAATTGTTCTGGGAGGCCCTGTCGGCGTCGACGGCACCGCGGTTGGAGGGTGTCTCGTTCGGTGTACTGGCCCTCGGCGACACCGGCTATGACGGCTTCTGCCAGGCCGGCAAGCTGTTCGACATGCGCCTGGAACAACTCGGCGCGACCCGCGTCGTCCCGCGCACCGACTGCGACGTCGACTACGAGGCACAGGCCGCCGACTGGATTCAGAGTGCACTGATGGCGCTGGTGCCGACATCCGGTGCCAGTGGACGGCCGTCGGCGCCGCCGCCCAGTACGGTCGCGCGCTCCGGATGGACGCGGAAGAACCCGTTCGTCGCGGGGGTGGCGGTCAACCGCTTGCTGTCGGGCCCGGGTTCGGACAAGGAGATCCGGCATTACGAATTCGCCTTGGCGGACAGCGGTATCGAATACGAGGCCGGTGACGCGCTGGCCGTGCTGCCGCAGAACAATCCTGCTCTGGTGCAGGCCATCGCCGAGCATTTCCGGGTGTCCGTCGACACGATGGTCGCCGGCGAGCCGCTGAGCGAGCTCCTCGGGAATCGATACGAAATCAGTTCTCCATCAAAGGATTTGCTCGGTGAGGTGGAAAGTCGCGCCGAGAACGAAGAACTGTCGCACGTGCTGCGCGGCGGCGTGAAGGAGCGACTGGACCGCTGGCTGTGGGGTAAGGACATCCTCGACGTACTGCGCATCGCCGGCGACGACCTGAGCGTCGAAGAATTCGTCGGATTGCTCAAACCCCTTCAGCACCGGGCATATTCGATCTCATCGAGTGCGCTCGCGCATCCTGATCGTATCCACCTGACGGTGGCCAGCGTGCGCTACGAAATGGGCGGGCGCATGCGCGGCGGCGTGTGCTCGACGTTCCTGGCCGACCGCAGCGAGACGGCGAAAATCTTTCTGCAACCGAACAAGTCGTTCCGGGTGCCAGCCGATAACGACGTGCCGATGATCATGGTCGGTCCCGGCACCGGAATCGCACCATTCCGGGCGTTCCTGCAAGAACGCGAAAAGCGCGGTGCCGGCGGCCGCAACTGGCTGTTCTTCGGCGACCAGCATCGCGCGGACGACTACGTCTACGAAGACGAACTGACGGCGTGGCAGGCCTCCGGCCTGCTGGACCGACTGGACCTGGCGTTCTCGCGCGATCAGCGCGAGAAGGTCTATGTGCAGCACCGGATGCGCGAGAACGGCAAAGAACTGTTCGGCTGGCTCCAGGACGGTGGCCACTTCTACGTCTGTGGCGACGCGTTACGGATGGCCAAAGACGTCGACCAGGCACTGCACGATGTGGTCGCCGAACACGGCGGACTCGATCATGACGCCGCCACTGACTACGTCAACGAACTCAAACGCGAGAAGCGGTACGTGCGCGATGTGTACTGACGGTCGACGATGCCCGAACTGCCCCGCGGGGCGGCTTGCGGCCGGCAGCCGCGCACTGGCCGAAGCGCTGCCCGCGCTGGGCACGGTGGTCTCGGTGACCGCCAATGATGCTGCGCTACTGTCACAGACCGGCGAGTATGGCGTGATCGCGCACCCCGGTGAAGCGCTCGTGTATGACGAGGATCGGATCGGACTACGGATCTCGCCCAGTGTGGTCGGGTACCGGACGTCGCGGGCACTGACACTGCTCGACGACTTCGGCACGCACCGCGCCTATCTGACACCGTTGACGGACCAGCTTGTGGTGGAGGCACTCTCGGCTACACCGGCCGATGTATCGGAGTCTGTCTCGCCGGTCGACTGGGGTGCCGTCAACTGGGCCGACACCGATCAACTCGACCATCTCGACGACCTGTCGCACGCGCGCTACCAGGTGCTTCCATTTCAGGGCGCCCGGCGGATCGTTCCTGCAGTGGTTCCTCACCTCTTGGCGTATCTGGTGTCCGAGGGGCTGGGTTTCACGGTCGCTGTGCGCGGCGGCGGGTGCGTGCAGCTACACCGCGGCCGGGCGTCGATGGCAGATGGGGCGAACCAACATTTCGCGGTGATATTCGGGGCAGCACGATATGCCGTTGACCCCGTGCAGCTTTCGGAATGCTGGGTGACCCGCGCGCATGGCATATCCGGGCCGACGTCAGCGATCGAGCTGTACGACCACAGCCGCCACTGCGTGACGGTTCTGACGCAGACCGGAGCCGTGTGCGAGCACGTCCGGAAAACCTGGGAAGCCATGGTGGCATCGTTGCCGACCTGCGAGGACTAGAAAACTCAGGCAGCAGAAGGGTTTTCGATCACAATCGCGACGCCCTGACCTGATCCGACGCAGACGCCGATGGCCCCGTACCGGGCGTTGCGCTCGCGCAGTTCGGTGGCCAGGGTCAGGACGTACCGGGCCCCGGTGGCGCCGAACGGGTGACCGATCGCCACGGCACCGCCATTGGGCGTGAGCTTCTCGTCGGGCACGACGAACCCGTCGAGCTGATTCGGCAGCTCCCGCAACACCCCGAGGGCCTGCGCGCTGAACGCCTCGTGGACCTCCCAGACATCGATCTGTTCGGGCCTCAGCCCGGCACGTTTGATGGCCAGGGGCAGCGCCCACGCCGGTGCGAGACCCATGAACAGCGGGTCGATCCCGTACACCGCCGAGGACACCACCCGCGCCAACGGCTCGACGCCGAGTTCCGCCGCGCGCTCCCCCGACGCCAGCACCAGCGCGCTGGCGCCATCGGTGAGTGGTGTCGAGTTGGCCGCGGTCATCTGCGTGGTTCCCGGCTGCGGGCGCAGCGCCGCCAGCTGCTCGGCCGTGGTCTCGTCGCGGATGAACTCGTCGTGCTCGAAAAGCCGCACGGGCGACTTCTTCGTCGCGGCGATCTCGACCGGCATGATCTCCTTGGCCAGGCGCCCGGAATCGCGGGCCGCCTTGGCATTTCGCTGCGTGCGCAGCGCGAAGGCGTCGATCTCCTCACGCGTCAGACCGTAGCGATCGGCGACCTTTTGCGCGGTCTCGATCATGCTGATGTACGCGTTGCGCGCCAGCAGCGCGGGGTTGGGTGGACCACCGGCACCGGCCCACATGGTGTCGAGCAGGATGACCGGCCCGCGCGGTGCGAACGGCGCGTCGCCTTTCATGTAGGCCCAGCCCGATCGCGACATCGACTCGACGCCGCAGGCCATCCCCACGCCCAGATCGCCGGCCCGGATTGCGTGCGCGACGTTGATCGTGGCGCTCAGCGACGACCCGCAGAACCGGTTGATCGTCGTCCCGGCCACGGTGTCCGGGAAGCCCGCGGCGAGCGCCGCCCAGCGGGCGACGTCACCCATCCCCTCGTGCGCCGGATTCACACAGCCGGCGACGACGTCCTCGATGGCTCCGAGCTCGACGCCGACGCGTTCGCACGCGCCCTTCATCGTCATGCCGAGGAGGTCGTCGGTGCGGATGTGCGACAGCGAACTGCCGTACCGCGCAAATGGAGTGCGGACACCACCAAGCACAAATGCGTCTGTCATCAACCGTCTCCCGCTCGATGTCGAGCCGAGCGTACGTCGAACGCGAACGTGATCGCGCGGATCTCGGGAAAGTCGACGATCGGGTTCACGCTCGGCGCAGCCAGTCGAGCACCTGCTGCGCGTGGGTGTTCGGCGGGAAGATCGGATAGAAGACGTGCTCGATCCGGCTGTCCCGGATCACCAGCGTGAGGCGGGTGTAGAGCCGAGGATGCTTGTCTGCGGCGAAGGTCGGGAGCCGCAGCGCGTCGGCCAGCGCGAACGTCTCGTCCGACAACATGTGGAACGGCAGCCGCAGCCGCCGCACCACTTCGGCCTGGTAGTCGACATCCTGGCTGGACAGTCCCCAGACCTGGCTCGCCCCAGCGGCTTTCAGCTCGGCGAAATGGTCGCGGAAGTCGCACGCCTCGGTGGAACATCCCCGAGCCCCGGGAATCGCGTCCCAGCCCGCGGGGAGGTCGGCACCGGGACGGCCGGTCAGCGGATACAGGTACAGAATCGTCCGGCCCGCCGGCAGCTGACGCAGCTGGACTTCCCCACCGCCGCTCGACCTCAGCGTGATGTCCGGGACCTGCAGCCCGGCCAGATGATCAGCCGCACCGTCGTTTTCGGGAACGGGCAGGCCGGCGGGGAGCGACGTGAAATCTGTCAACGGTTCGTCCTTCTTGTCGAATGCTCGGCACGCGGCGGCGTCGAGCCGCGCCGCGAGGTCCTGCCGCCGCTGCGTCAGCGACGCGATGGTCTCGTCGAGGACCGCGATGCTGTCCCGATACGCCGCAAGCGACTCGGGGCACTCGTCGCTGTGTTCGTGGCCATGACGAAGGCAGTCGATGAATGGCCCGGCCTTCGATGGGGCGATGCCGACCGCGGCGAGCGCACGAACCTCGCTGACGATCTGTACGTCATCCTCGGAGTAATCCCGGTAGCCGTTGGGCAGGCGCGACGGCGCCAGGAGGCCGAGGTCCTCGTAGTACCGCACGGCCTTGGTCGACGCGCCCGTCAGCCGGGCCAGCTCAGAAATCTGCATGGTCAATGTCCTCAGCCCAGAGGGTAAACATTGCCGCCAGGGGCAAGGTCAACTTCCGCGGCCGCCGGACCCATTCATGCCGGGCTCCTAGAGTGAAGCCATGCCCTTGCACACCCCGCTGTCGGAACTGTTCGGCATCGACCACCCGATCGTCCTGGCCCCGATGGGCGACGTATCCGGTGGCCGGCTGGCAGCCGCGGTATCGGAGGGTGGCGGGCTGGGCCTGATCGGCGGCGGCCGCGGTGACCTCACGATGCTCGCCGCTGAATGCCAGCTGGCCAAGCAGGGCACCGAAAAGCCCTGGGGCGTCGGCCTACTCACCTGGGCGGTGAACCCGGAGATCATCGACTGGGTGATCGCGCAACAGCCCGCCGCCATCATCTTGTCGTTCGGCGACCCCGCCCCGTTCGCCAAGGCCATCCACGACGCCGGCATCCCGCTGCTGTCCCAGGTGCACAGCCTCGATGAGGCCAAGCAGGCGCTCGACGCCGGAGTCCAGGTACTGGTCGCGCAGGGCCGGGAGGCCGGGGGCCACCACGGCGGCAGGTCGACGCTGCCGTTCGTGCCTGCGGTCGTCGACATCGCGCACGGCATCCCGGTTCTTGCCGCCGGTGGGATAGCAGACGGCCGCGGCCTGGCGGCTGCGCTGACCCTCGGCGCGGCGGGCGCCATGATCGGCACCCGATTCGAGGCCACCCACGAGTCCCTGCTCAGCGCCGCCGAGTCCAAGGTCATGCTGAAAGCGAAGGCGGCGGACACCACCAGCGGCCGCGCCATCGACATCGCCGCGCGCCCTGTCGAAACGCGTTGGCCGGCCGAGTATCCGGCGCGTACCGTGCGCAGCGTCTTCACCGACGAGTGGCAGGACCGCGACGCCGAGCTCGACGCGGATCCCAAGGCACAGCAGGAGTTCCGCACCAAGGTGGCCGAGCTGCACATGGATTACGTGCCGATCTGGGCCGGTGAGGCCCTCGACCTCATCGATGAGCTGGAGCTGGCCACTCCCCTGGTCCAGAAGATCGCGCACGATGCCGAACGCGCGCTGACCCGAGCCCACGCCTACATCCGCTGATGCCCGAAGGCGACACGGTTTTTCACACCGCAGCGATCCTCCGCGAGGCGCTGCAGGGAAAGACGCTGACGCGCTGCGACATTCGCGTGCCGAAGTTCGCCACCGTCGACCTCACCGGCCAGACGGTCGAGGACGTCATCAGCCGCGGCAAGCACCTGTTCATCCGGACCGCCGAGGCCAGCATCCATTCGCATCTCAAGATGGAGGGCAAGTGGCAGGTCAACACCAGGCCCCGCCGGCCCGACCACAAGACGAGAATCATCCTGGAAACCAAGGACATCCAAGCGGTGGGTTCAGAACTCGGCACCCTGGAAGTCCTCAAACGGGACCACGACGAGGAACCCGTCAAACACCTCGGCCCGGACCTTCTCGGCCCGGACTGGGATCCACACCGGGCAGCCCAGAACCTCACCCAGGACCCGGACAGGGCGCTGCATGAAGCGCTACTCGACCAACGCAACCTCGCGGGCGTCGGCAACGTCTACGCCAATGAGCTGTGCTTCATCGTCGGCCGCCGCCCGACCGCCCCGGTCAGCACAGTGAAAGACCCGCTGCGGCTGGCGCAGCGGGCCCGGGACATGTTGTGGTTGAACAGAAACCGATGGAACCGCACGACAACGGGCGATACCCGACCCGGCCGTCAACTCTGGGTGTACGGCCGGGCCGGGCAGGCGTGTCGCAGGTGCGGGACGCTGATCGAATCAGGCGACCGGAACCGGCACCAGAACCTCGACGTCGTCGGCGACCTCAACAACCTCACTGACCGGATCACCTTCTGGTGCCCGCTTTGTCAGCCATGAGTCCGGGAGGGCCAGGCGGCAGATCTTCTTGACCACCGAGAAGAACTGCTTGTGGATCGGACCGCTGTTGTAGGGCAGGTCGTACTTCTCGCACAGTGCCTTGACCTCGGGCGAGATTTCCGCGTAACGGTGCGCCGGGATGTCGGGGAACAGGTGGTGCTCGATCTGGAACGACAGGTTGCCGCTGAAGATGTGGAACCACTTGCCGCCGGACAGGTTCGCCGAACCCAGCAGCTGGCGGTAGTACCACTGGCCGCGGGTCTCGCTCTTGGTCTCCTCGATGGTGAACTCGTGGGTGCCCTCGGGGAAGTGACCGCAGAAGATGATCACGTACGACCACACGTTGCGCATCAGGTTGGCGGTCATGTTGCCGGCGAACACGAACGGCAGGAACGGTCCGGCCAGCAGCGGGAACGCCACGTAGTCCTTGACGGTCTGCTTGCGGACCTTCGCCCACATCTCACGCAGCATGTCCTTCTTGTCCCGCAGGCGGATTTCACCGCTGCGGATGCGCTCGGTCTCCAGCTCGTGCAGCGCGACGCCGTACTGGAAGAACACCATCAGCAGGAAGGCGTAGACCGGGTTGCCCAGGTAGTACGGGCTCCACTTCTGGTCCTCGCTCATCCGCAGGATGCCGTAGCCGATGTCGCGGTCCATGTCGACGATGTTGGTGTAGGTGTGGTGCATGTAGTTGTGCGAGTGCCGCCACTGGTTGGACGGGCAGGCCGAATCCCATTCGAAGTTCTGGCCGCGCAGCGCCGGGTCACCCATCCAGTCGTACTGGCCGTGCATGACGTTGTGGCCGATCTCCATGTTGTCCAGGATTTTCGACAGACCGAGCATCACGGTGCCGACGGGCCAGGCCGGCGGCAGGAACAGCAGGGCGCGGCCACCGACCTCCAGCTTGCGCTGCATGGCGATGATGTTGCGGATGTAGTCGGAGTCGCGGTCTCCGAGGTCGGCGAGGTGGCGTTCGCGGATGGTGTCGAGCGCGCGGCCGAATTCGTCGAACTGCTCGGGGGTCATGGGGGCGGGACGTTGAGCCATGGTTCGTCTCCTTTGAGTGTGTGGGCTGGTGGGGTGGTCTAGAGGTCGATCTGGACGTCGCCGCACGGGGCGGTCACGCAGATTTCGATGTTTTCGTCGGGCGCGGTCGAGACGGCGCCGGTGATCAGGTTCTTCACGGGGCCGCTGATCTTCTTGCGGGTGCAGGTGTGGCAGATGCCCATCCGGCAGCCGCTGGTCGGGTTCAGGCCGGCGGCCTCGGCCTGCTCGAGGATCGAGCGGCCGTCATCGACGACGTCGACCTTGCTCCCGGTGAAGGCGACGTTGCCGCCGGAGGCGTCGGTCGGGACGGCGATGACCGGGGGCACGAAGCTCTCGGACTGCGCGCCCGGCAGCAGGTCCTTGACCGCGTCGACCAAGGCCGGCGGGCCGCAGACGAACACGGCATCGGGGTTGGGCATGGCGGCGGCCAGGTGATCCGGGCCGAAGTGGCCGCTGAGGTCGCCGCGGTTGGACCGGGTGTAGCTGTGCAGCACCTTCACGCCGGGTGTCGCCGCCAGCTCGGTGGCGTACGCGGCCTCTTCGGGGTTGCGGGCGTAGTGGAGGAACGCGACCTCGCCGTCGAAGTTCTCCTCACGCAGCGTGCGCAGCATCGACAGCACCGGGGTGATGCCGCTGCCGCCCGAGACCAGCAGGATGCGGCGCGGGCGCTGCTCGGGGAGGACGAAGTCACCGCCGACGGAGTCGAGGTGGACGACCATGCCGGGCTCGGCGTGCTCGAACAGGTGGGTGGAGACCAGGCCGCCGTCGTGCAGGCCGACGGTCAGTTCGATGACCGGGCTGCCCTCGGAGTTGGCCGGCGAGTAGCACCGGGTGCGGCGACGGCCGTCGATCTCGACGGTCAGGTTGATGTGCTGGCCGGCTTTGAAGCCCTGCCAGGCGTCGTTGGGCTGCAGGGTCAGGGTGACGCTGCGCGGCGTCTGCCGACGGACCGCGACCACCTTGGCGCGGGCATCGTTGACAGTCCAGGTGCGGTCGAAAACCTCGGTGTACCGGTCCACGCCATGCGGGCCGGTGAGGATGCCAACCAGGGCGGAGCGCCGTACTCGGCGGCTCAAAGTTTCGGTGAACATATGTACACAGTGACCGACTTCAACCGTTCGCGTCAAGACTTAAAGTGCAGGTTGTTGCTCGGATCACACGGTGAACATCCGTACTCATAACTCATACACATTTGTATCCATCTGCGGTTTCGGTGTGCTGTGTAAACTTTGTTCGGTGAACAGTCGTACCCCTGGTTCACGCGACCGGAGGTCCAGCCGCTCATCAAGCTCTCGCGTCCAGGACAACCTCTCTCGCGAAGAGCGCAAGGAAGCCACCCGCCGCGCCATCATCGCGGCCGCCCTCAAGCTGCTCGACGAGGACAGTTTCAGCGCGCTCAGCCTGCGTGAGGTCACCCGCGAGGCCGGCATCGTGCCGGCGGCCTTCTATCGGCACTTCGAAACCATGGACGCCCTCGGCCTGGTCCTGATCGACGAGTCGTTCCGCGCCCTGCGGGAAATGCTCCGTGGTGGCCGCGCCGGCCAACTCGACCCCAAACGCATCATCGAGTCCTCGGTCGACATCCTGTTCAACAGCGTCGCCGAACGCCCCGAGCACTGGCGCTTCATCAGCCGTGAACGCAACAGCGGTGTCACCGCGCTGCGCTATGCGATCCGCACGGAAATCCGGTTGATCACCTCAGAGCTCGCGATCGACCTGGGCCGGCTGCCCGGGCTCACCACCTGGAGCGCCGAGGACCTGAACATCGTGGCCGGGCTGTTCGTCAACACGATGATGACCACCGCCGAATCCATCGACGACGCCAACGACGCCAAGGCACTGGACGACGTCAAGCGGACCGCGCGCAAGCAGCTGCGCATGATCGCCGTCGGCGTGGCCGGGTGGCACAGCGGCTAACGTCAGGCGCATGACAACGCTGTCGCTCGCCTATCCACGCCCTGATATCGCCGTCCTCACGCTGAACCGGCCGGAAAAACTCAACGCGCTGAATTTCGAACTCGTCGAGGCCCTGCACAGCACGCTCGAGGAGATCCACCGGAACAACGAGTGCCGTGTCGTCGTGCTCACCGGCGCCGGCCGCGGATTCTGTTCCGGCCTGGACCTTTCCGACCCCAACCCCCCGGAAGCCGGTGGCGGACTGGAATTTCCGCGCTCGGGCATGCGCTGGCAGGAACGTATCGCCGAGCTGACCACCCGTATCCAGAATCTGCGCCAGCCGGTGATCGCCGCGGTCAACGGGCCGGCATACGGCGGCGGTTTCGCCGTCGCGCTGGCCGCCGACCTCCGGATCGCGGGGCCCGGCGCACGGTTCTGCACCCAGTTCATCAAGCTGGGCATCGGCGGCTGCGACATCGGGGTGAGCTACACCCTTCCCCGGATCGTCGGCGCCGGGCAGGCATTCGATCTGATTCTCACGGCCCGGACGGTCGAGGCCGACGAGGCACTGCGCCTGGGCCTGGTCTCGCGACTGTCGGACGACGACGTCGTCGCTGACGCCCTGGCCATCGCCGAAACCCTGTGCAGCTACGGGAAATTCGGTGTCGAGTCGACCAAGCAGGTGCTGTGGGCCAACCTCGAGGCCCCCAGCCTGCAGGCCGCACTGCACGTCGAGAACCGCAGCCAGATTCTCGCCGCCTCGGCCCACATCGATTTGGCAGCAAAGGCTTTCGGCCCCCAGTAGCTAGGGCACGCGCTTCTTCAATCGTGCCACCCGGTGCAGCTGGCCGAAGATGTTCATCGAAGTCAGCATCGGGATGCCGCCGACGAAAGTGCGGAATGACGGATGGCCGCCGTGGACCCGGAGTTCATACATGCAGCCGACCACATAGAAGAAGCCCATCGTGAACAGCAGCGCGGGAATCGCGTAGGCGAGCGGTGAGCCGGCGTCGGACACCAGTTCCTTCGCGTAGTCGATCTCGTCCTGCGACATCGGTTGGCCCTCGCGCACTTTGGCCAGTACGGCTTTGTGGGCGCCCACCTGTTCACCCAGTGCGGCGGGTGGCCGCCGCTCCAGCCCGCGGATGTAGACGAAGACGCATGCGAGACAGATCAGTGCCATCAGCCCGGCGAGGATGGTCAGGCCGCCCCACAGTTCGATGCCCGTCATGCGTCTCCTCCGTACCGTCGCGCACCTGCACCCGATCCCGTGACCGCCGGATCGCCGTCTTCCCACAACAACAGTTGGCGCACGGCCGAGCGGGATCCGTAGGGCTGCAGCATCTGGCTGGCGGGGCGTGGCCGTACCTTGAGCGGCCACCAGAACCACCGGCCGAGCAGCGCCGCGATGGCCGGTGTCATGAACGAGCGCACGATCAACGTGTCGAACAGCAGCCCGAGGGCGATTGTCGTGCCGATCTGGCCGAGCACTCGAAGGTCCGCGAACACGAAGGACGCCATGGTCGCGGCGAACACCAGCCCGGCAGAGGTGACCACCGCGCCGGACCCCGCCATCGCGCGGATGATGCCGGTGTTGATACCGGCGTGGATCTCCTCCTTGAACCGCGAGACCAGCAGCAGGTTGTAGTCCGACCCCACCGCCAACAGCAGAATGACGGCCAGCGCCAACACGATCCAGTACAGCTCGATGCCGAAGATGTCCTGCCAGATCAGTACAGAGAGTCCGAACGATGCGCCCAGCGACAGCGCCACGGTACCGACGATGATGACGGCGGCGACGATGCTGCGGGTGATGAACATCATCACCAGCAGGATCAGACTCAGCGCGGCGATACCGGCGATCATGAGGTCGTATTTGGCGCCGTCCTGAATGTCCTTGTAGGTGGCCGCGGTTCCGGCGAGATAGACCTTCGAGCCGCCCAACGGCGTCCCCTTGACGGCCTGCTGCGCGGCATGCCTGATGGCGGCGATGTGCGAAATGCCTTCCGGCGTCGCGGGATCGCCGTCGTGCGTGATGATCATGCGGGCGGCCTTGCCGTCGGGCGACATGAACAGCTTCATACCGCGCTGGAACTCGGGGTTGGTGAACGCCTCCGGCGGTAGATAGAAGGAGTCGTCGGTCTTCGACGCGTCGTACGCCTGGCCCAGTGCGGTGGCGTTCTGCAGCGATGCGGCAGCCTGGTCGTTGAGCCCTTTGTTCGTGGCGTAATTGGTCATCGTCAGTTCGCGGTTGGTCTGCTGGCTGGCGATCTGCGGCGGGATCAACGCGAGCAGCTTCGGCTGCAGCGCATCGAGTTTGGCGATGCTCCCCGCGACGTCGTTCAGCTGATCGGTCAGGTCGTCGATGCCGTCGAGCGCGTCGAATATGGACCGCAGGGCAGCGCAGACCGGGATGTCGTAGCAGTGCGGTTCCCAGTAGAAGTAGTTGCGCAGCGGGCGGAAGAAGTCGTCGAAGTTGGCGATCTTGTCGCGCAGATCCTGGGCCGTCGCGACCGTCTGCTGAAACGCCGTGGCCTGCTCGTGGGTGATACCGCTCGACTGCTGTTGCAGCGCATACTGTTGCCGCAGAATGTCGATCGAGTTGTTGATCACCTCGACCTGCTTGAGCAGGTCGGCGCTACGTGCCTGCTGGAAGGGCAGGTTGTTGATCTGGCCGGCGTTCCCGGCGCTGATCAGGAACGGTATCGACGAGTGGTCCAGCGGCGTCCCCAGCGGCCGGGTGATCGACTGCACCTGCGCGATGCCGTCGGTGTGGAAGACGGCTTTCGCGACGCGCTCGAGCAGGATCATGTCGGTGGAGTTCCGCAGATCGTGATCGGCTTCGATCATGAGCAGTTCGGGATTGAGCCGGGCCTGGGAGAAGTGCCGTTCGGCGGCGGCGTAGCCGATGTTGGCGGGCGCGTCGGCCGGCATGTACGGGCGGGTGTCGTAACTCGTCTTGTACCCGGGCAGGGCGATCAGGCCGATGAGGGCCACCGCGACGGTGACCGCCAGGATGGGACCGGGCCAACGCACGATGGCCGTACCGATGCGCCGCCAGCCCTGAGTCTGCAGCTGGCGCACGGGTTCGAAGAGACCGAAGTGCCGGCCGATGCACAACAGCGCGGGCGCGAGCGTCAACGCGGCGACCACGGCTACGAGAACGCCTGTGCCGGCCGGGATTCCGAGGCTCTCGAAGTACGGCAGCCGGGTGAACGTCAGGCAGAACACCGCGCCGGCGATCGTCAGGCCCGATCCCAGGATGATGTGTGACGTCCCGTGATACATGGTGTGGTACGCCTCGACCCGGTCCTGCCCCGCATACCGGGCCTCATGGAAGCGGCCGAGGAGGAATATCGCGTAATCGGTACCCGCGGCAATGACCAAGAGCGTCAACAGGTTTGTTGAGTACGTCGACAGCTCGATGATGCCGGCGTTGGCCAGCGACGCGACGACGCCACGAGAGGCCGTCAGCTCCATCATCACGGTGAAGATCACCACGATCACCGTCGTGATCCGGCGGTACAGCGAGAACAGCATCACCATGATGACGCCGATGGTGATCAGGGTGGTCTTCAGCGTGCCGTGCCGGCCCACCTCGAACTGGTCGGTGATCAGGGGCGCAGCGCCGGTGAGATACACCTTCAAACCTGATGGCGACGGGGTGGATTCGATGATCTTGCGGACGGAGTCGACGGACTCGTTGGCCAGCGACTCACCCTGATTGCCGGCGAGATAGACCTGCACCAGTGCGGCCTTGCCGTCGGCGCTCTGCGAACCGGCTGCCGTCAGCGGGTCGCCCCAGAAGTTCTGCACGTGCTGGACGTGTTTGGTGTCGGCGGTGAGCTTCTCGATCAGGCCGTCGTAGTAGTGGTGCGCGTCCGCCCCCAAGGGCTTGTCGCCCTCCAGGACGATCATGGCCGAACTGTCGGAGTTGAACTCCTGGAACACCTTGCCGATCTGCTTCGCCGCCTGCAGCGACGGCGCGTCCGTCGGACTCAGCGACACGTTGTGCGACTCGGCGACGGTCTCCAATTGCGGCACAAAGACATTCGTGACGACGGCCAACGCCAGCCAGAAGAAGGCGATCAGCACCGAGTATCGCCGGATGAAGTCGGGCACGCGGTTGGCGCTCATCCGGATTTGTCCAGACAGTAGGTGAAGGCGTGCACGGTATTGACCGTTCTCTCGTCCTTGACGGCGTCATCAATCGTGATGCGGCAGCCGATCGAGTTGCTGTCGCCTTGGGCTTGCAGGTTGACGAACACCGCGGGCTGCGTGGTGGTCGTGTCGTAGGTCCACGGCAAGGTGACGGCGTCGGCGCGCTGTGGTTGGGCATTGACGTCCAGGTAGGTGACGGTGGCCACGGTGCCCGGCGGCCCGTAGACCTCCATCACCACATGTTTGGGGTTGAACGGCACGATGTCGTTCACCGCACCGCTTGGGGTCGAGGTGACGTCATGCGAGGCGAAGATGCCGTGCAATCGGTACACCGCGAACCCGGCGACCACGACCACCACCACGGCCACCACATACATCCAGTGCCGGCCGAGTCGGCGTCTGATCGAAACCTGCTGCATCCGTGCCCCTTTCAATCCGTACGCGGGGCACGGACTGCGCGGAACGCCTTCTAGCGTGGCTGATCAAGAAGGTTGACGGTATGACAGTAGACCCGCTGGGGCTATAATTCAACACGTAAAGAATTCTGTGAATCAGGGAGTCGAATGAGCCAGCGACCCACCCGCGGTGGACGCCGCCCGGGCCCCAGCGGCACGCGTGAGGCGATCGAGGAAACCGCACGAAAGCTGTTCGCGGAATTGGGATACGAGCGGACCTCCCTGCGGCAGATCGCGCTGCAGGCCGGCGTCGACCCGGCGCTGGTCAGCCACTTCTACGGCAAGAAGCGCGACCTGTTCCTCGCGGTGGTCGAGCTGCCGGTCGAGCCCGCCACGGTCATCGGCCGGGTGCTCGACGGCGACAAGGACTCGGCGGGGCTGCGGTTGGCGACGTTCATCCTCGAGGTTCTCGACGATGAAGTGCGGCGACAACCCATGATCGGCATGGTGCGCGCCGCCACGGCCGAACCGGAAGCCGCGAAGCTGGTCCGGGACTTCCTGGCGCGCAACATCATTGCGCCCATCGCCGAAGGACTGGGCTCCGCCGATGCCGACTACCGCGCCGCGCTCGTCATGTCACAGGTCAACGGTTTCGCGATGGCGCGGTACGTCATCGGACTCGACCCGCTGGCCAACCGTTCGAACGAACAGCTCGCCGCCGACCTCGGCGTCACACTGCAGCGCTACCTGCTCGGCGACCTCGCGCCAGGCCGGTAGCCCGGATTCAAACGTGACTGTGCGCCGCGGTCCACGCCGGCAGCGGATCCGCGTAACGCAGCCAGGCGCTCGTGCCGGCCGCCACTTCGTCGTCGGTGAGGAGCGCCGCGTCGAGAAGCGCTCGTACCTTGCCTGCTTCGAGGCGGATACCGATGAAAACGATCTCCTGACCGGGCTCGATGTCGGTGCTCGTCCAGTACTGGGCGGGCTCGATGGTGAGGTTGGGGCCGGCCTGCGACCAGATGGCGGCGATGTTCGGCCGGGTGGCGATCCAGCAGAAACCCTTGCTGCGCAACAGACCTCGCACCTGATCGAGGGCGTCGGCGAGTCGCTGCGGATGGAACGGACGGTCAGCGCGGAACGTCATGCTGCTGATGCCGTATTCCTCGGTTTCGGGGGTGTGCCCGTTGGCGATCTCTTCGTCCCACCCGGGCGCCTCCGCGGCAAGTTCCGGATCGAACAATCCGGTGTCCAAAACGGTTGCCAGCGGCACGATCCCGTGCTCGGTGCGCTCGATCCGCGCGTTGGGATTCAGACGCCGCACGACGGCCTCGACGGTCGCGATCGTCTTGGCGCTCACGAGGTCGGTCTTGTTGATGAGGATGACGTCGGCGAACTCGACCTGATCGACCAGCAGGTCGGCGATGTTGCGCCCGTCGCCGTCGGCCACCGCGAGGTTCCGGTCGGTGAGCGCTTCCCCGCGCGCCAGTTCCGGCAGGAAGGTGCACGCGTCGATGACGGTGACCATCGTGTCGAGGCGGGCGAGCTCAGCAAGGACGAAGCCGTCCTCGAACTCCCAGCTGAAGGTCGCCGCCACCGGCATCGGCTCGGAGATGCCCGTCGATTCGATCACGATCTGGTCGAATCGGTTCTGCCGGGCCAGATCCGCGACCGCGGTGATGAGGTCTTCACGCAGCGTGCAGCAGATGCATCCGTTGGTGAGCTCGACGAGCTTCTCTTCGGTCCTGTCGAGGTGACCCTGACCGGCAATCAGGGCCGCGTCGATATTCACCTCGCTCATGTCGTTCACGATCACCGCAACCCGGCGACCCTCCCGGTTGGCGAGGATGTGATTGAGCAGCGTCGTTTTGCCGGCTCCCAGGAAGCCCGAAAGCACGGTCACAGGGATCAGGTCAGCTGAGGTCGAGGGCATGCCTTAACGATAATCATTTTCATTAAGGAATGCGAGCCGGCGGTCGGAAATAATCCGGACCGTAGTCCGGTTGGAGTTCGTCAGAGGCCGGACAAGCCGGCCCTCGAACCAAGCAAAGGACAGGCACATGACCTCCACCGCAACCTCTCCCCTCAGCGTCGGCACCTGGGCGATCGACACCGCACACTCCACGGTCGAGTTCTCGGTACGCCACCTGATGGTCAGCAAGGTCCGCGGCAAGTTCGAGAACTTCAGCGGTGCCATCACCGTCGATGCCGACGGCACCCCGTCGGTCACCGCCGAGATCGACGTGACGTCCCTCAACACCGGCAACGAGCAGCGCGACGGCCACGTCAAGTCGGCCGACTTCTTCGACGCCGAGAACCACCCCGTCGCGACCTTCGTCTCGACCGCCGTGCGGCCCAACGGCGATGCGTACCTGCTCGACGGCAACCTGACGATCAAGGGCAACACCCGCCCGGTCACCCTGAACCTGGAGTTCAACGGTGTGAGCCCCGGCATGGGCAACGGCGAGGTCTCCGGCTACGAAGCGTCAGTTGTCATCAACCGCAAGGACTTCGGCGTCGACCTCGACCTGCCGATGGAGACCGGTGGCGCCGTCGTCGGCGACAAGGTGACCATCACCCTCGACATCGAGGCCGTCAAGCAGGCCTGATTCGACGGCAATGCCGGGCCGGGTTTTCCCTTTGTCCTGTCGCCCGGTCCGGCGTTGCCCTCGCCGCCGTTACTCCGGCCAGGCGTTGCGCTGAATGAGATCAACCATGTTCGTGCGTTCGAACGACGGATCGAAGTGTGCGAGCACGTCGTCGTTCATCGTCCCGAACGTGGTGAGCGGCCGGTTGACCATGCCGTCGTTGAATGCCCGCAGGATGCGGTTCTTGAAGTCGGGACGCGGATGGGCGGCAACCACTTCGGCGCGCTGCTCTTCGCTGATCTCGTCGAGACCCAGTCCGATGACGTCGGTTTCGACGCCCAGAATCACCACCGCGACCTCGGGCGCCAGGTGGTGCGGAACCTCTGGCGTGGTGTGCAGCGCGATCGCCAGCCACACATTCGTCGCCTCCTGCTCGCTACGACCGAAGTCCAGCAACAGTTTTCGAGCCAGGTCGGCCCCATCGATCTCGAATCGTTGATGCGTCGTGCCGTACTCTGTGGTCAGACCCAGGTCGTGGAACATGCCGCCCACGTAGGCAAGTTCCGGGTCGACGTCGAGGCCGCGCGCGGCCGCTTTCAACGAGCCCCACAGAAACACCCGGCGGGAGTGGTTGAACAAGGTGTCGTCGGTCGACTTCCGAACGATCGAGGTGGCCTCCCGGACCAGCTCGGTGTCCGGAATCGTCACTCCTGCAATAACTTCGGGCATGGCTCGCAACTTCCGTCGAACTTGATTGGACACAGTCCATTTTGTCCGCGGATCGGCCGTACCTACAGAGCACGCGGAGCCATGCATCCCACAGATCAGGACACGGTCAGACGTACTTCTCGTGCACGTAGCACCACCGCCAGTTCTCACCCGGCTCGAAGGACTGCACGATCTCGTGGCCCGGCGTCTTTGCATGCGCACTGGCGTGTTTCATCGGCGACGAATCACAACAGCCGACGTGGCCGCACGTGAGGCACAGCCGCAGATGCACCCACCGGGTGCCGGCCGCGATGCAGTCCTGGCAGCCCTTCGTGGTCTGCGGGGTGACCAGGCGGACGTTCTTCAAGTGCGAGTCGCCGAAGATGGATGCCACGCCATCCACGGTAGCCCCGTCGCGCCCGGATTACCGGGACGCGCCCGGCCGCACGTCCGATCTGCGATCGTTCCGCCAACGCCAGATGGTCGACGACCCGCACCGGTAAGTTGGCCACCTGGCGGCTCCACACGAAACCTGATGAACTGGAGCCACTTCGGGACGGACGGGGCGGGACGATGGCACAGCGGTATGACGTCGTCGTCGCTGGTGGTGGTCCGTCGGGCTCGGCCGCCGCATGGCAGGCGGCGCAGGTGGGCGCCAAGGTACTGGTCGTGGACAAAGCGGAGTTTCCCCGGGACAAGCCGTGTGGCGACGGATTGACCGCCCGCGCCGTCAGTTACCTGCAGAAGATGGGCCTGGCCGACGAAGTCTCCACCTTCCACCGGGTCGACCGCGTCACGGTGTTCAGCCCGAGCCGATGGGAGATGTCCTTCCCGCGGCGCCCCGGGATGCCCGATCACGGACGTACCGTCAGCCGTACGCATTTGGACACCGTGTTGCTCAGGCACGCCGAAAAGGCCGGCGCAGAAGTACGTGAGGGCGCCGAAGCGGCAGGCCCTGAACTCGATGCCGACGGTCGGGTGGTCGGCCTGGTCCTCAAGACCGGGGAGAAGATCTCGGCGGACGCGGTCATCGCCGCCGACGGCGCGTACTCGCCCGTCAAGCGAGCGCTGAACATCGACTCGCGGTACAACGGCTACTCGGCCATCGCGATCCGCGCGGAGATGCACACCAACCGGCCCGACACCGATTCGCTCGACATCCACCTCAAGCTGCAGTTCCAGGGCGACCAGTTGCCCGGCTACGGCTGGGTGTTCCCGATGGGCAACGGCGTCCTCAACATCGGCGTCGGCTATGTCAACTGTTACCGCAACTGGCAGGCCATCAACGCCACGCAGCTACTCGGCGAATTCCTGGCATCCCTGCCGCATGACTGGGAGCTGCCGTCGATCGCGGAATTGAAGAAGAGCAAGAGTGTTCGGGCGTGGCGACTACCGATGGGTTTCACCGCGTGGCCGCCGTGGCGGCCGGGCGTCGTCTTCACCGGCGACGCACTCGGCGCCGCCAAACCGGTTTCCGGCGCGGGCATTTCGAAGGCGCTCGAGGCCGGCCTGGTCGCCGGCGAATGCGTGATCGCGGCGCTGCAGAACGGCGGCCCCGACGACTTCACCAACTACACCCAGCGGCTGGACGCTGCCTGGGGCCGGGAGTACCGGATGGGCCGCTTCGGACACAAGCTCGCCGGTATCCCGGCCATTCCGAACACGGGCATCAAGCTGCTCGACAAGGGATTCGTCCGGGACGGCGCGCTCAGAGTGATGTACGGGAAGTCGTACGGCCCCCTGCATACGTACTGACGCTCTAGCGCGGCGTCCCGCCACCATCGACGATGACAACCTGCCCGGTGATGTAACTGCCTGCGCCCGAACACAACAGCAGCGCGGTGCCCACCAATTCGTCGGGGTTGGCCAGCCGCTTCAACAGCGTGTTGGACGCCATCGCGTCGATCATCGGTTGCGGGTTGTTCCGCACCATGTCGGTGTCGACAGGACCGGGTGCGATGGCGTTGACCCGGATGCCGTCGGCGGCGTAGGCGGCCGCCATCGAGCGGGTGAACGACAGCAGCGCCGCCTTGCCCGCGGCGTACATCGACACGAACGGCGCGAACTGAAAAGCGCCGACCGACGACATGTTCAGGACCGCCGCGGCCGGGCTCGCCTTCAAGTGCGGCAAGGCCTTCTGGATCAGGAACACCGGACCACGCAGGTTCGAGTCGTACGACTTGGCCCACGCCTCGGGCGTCATCTCCCCCAGCGGCTGAGCCAGCGCGTTGGCCGCGTTGTTGACCAGGACATCGATGCCGCCGAACTCCGCGACGGTGGCGTCCACCAGCCGGTCGAGATCGTCGAGGTTGCCCATGTTCACGGGCACGCCGATCGCCTTGCCACCCAGTCCACGCAGATGCTCGGCCGCGGCCTCGCACGCGTCGGGCTTGCGGCTGGCCACCACCAGATTGGCACCGGCCAGCGCGAACCCCTCGGCCATGGCGAGGCCGATACCGCGCGTCCCGCCGGTCACGATGACGGTGCGGTCGGTCATGTCGAACAGGCGGTCAAATGTGGTGCGGTCCATGGCTAGCAGTAGATCACAGGGTTTTGCGGCGCCGACCGGGTCGCACCATTGAGCGGGCACAATGCCGCCAAGCGAATGTCGGCGTGTCACCGGGCGGCGTGTCGGCTCTCCTGCGGCACTTGCGATTTGGAGCGGTCAACTTTCCTTGACGCGTCAGGGAAAGTTGACGGCTTCAGATCGAACATGCCAAGGGAGAGGCGACGGACTACTGAAATTCGCGCCCGCTCACGAACTCACGCTCCGCCCCCGTCACCGGATCGACGAACGCCAGCCGATGCGCCAGCAGCTGAAGCGGCGTCGAGAAGTCACCGGCAGGAACATCAAGCACCGTGGGGTACAACGGGTCACCGTCGATGGGCAACCCGAGCGAGTTCATGTGCACGCGCAGCTGGTGGGTCCGGCCCGTGGCGGGCGTCAGCCGGAACAGACCATCCCCCACCGGCTCGACGAGAGTCACCGCGTTGACGTCGCCGGGCTCGATGACGGCCTGTAAAGAACCGCGCCGCTTCACAATTCGATTTCGCAGCTCGACGGGCCCGGCCAGCGTCCCGGCCGACGACCGCGCCAGATACGTCTTGGACACCCCACCCGAGGCGAACATCGTCTGATACGCCCCACGGACCTCGCGTCGGGCGGTGAACACCAAGACACCGGCCGTCAGCCGGTCCAACCGATGCGCGGGTGAGAGCTCCCACAGCCCCAAAGCCCGTCGTAGCCGCACCAGCGCCGTCTGCACCACGTGCCCACCGCGCGGCATGGTGGCCAGGAAGTGCGGCTTGTCGACCACGACGATGTTCTCGTCGCGGTACAGCACCGGCACGTCGAACGGGACGACGACCTCGTCGGGCAGGTCCCGGTACCAGTAGATGAACGCGCCTGCCGGCAGCTCCGTCGCGTCGGAGACGACCGAACCATCGGCGCAAAGCACCTCGCCGGCAAGGACTTTCGCGGCCGCCTCGTCGCCGAACCGGGACCGCAGCTCAGCCAGTACCGGCCCGCCGTGCACCCGTAGCCGGGCAGGCCCGATCCCCTCGTATCCGGGACGGACGGGCAGACTCAATCGAGCGGTACCGGCTCGAGAATCTCGGACCGGGCTTCGGGAGCCGCCACGCGCAGCGCATCGGCCGATTCGTCGTCGGGCTGCGTCTGCGACAGCACCTCGGCCTCCACGCGCGCCAGGTACGTCGCGACCTCGCGGTCGACGTCTTCGGCACTCCAACCCAGCACCGGCGCAACGACTTCCGCGACCTCGCGGGCACAGTCGACGCCGCGGTGCTGGTATTCGATGGAGATTCGCATGCGGCGGGCCAGGATGTCCTCGAGGTGCAGGGCGCCCTCGGCCGCGGCCGCGTACCAGGCCTCGACCTTCAGGTACACCGGCGCCTCGGTGATGGGTTCTAAGAGGTCGGGCCGGACTGCGGCATTCTCGTGTGCCATGTCGAGCACCTCGCCGATCAGCGAGCCGTAGCGGTCCAGCAGGTGCCGCACCCGGTAGGGATGCAGACCGTAGTGCTGGCCCACGTGTTCGGTCTGGTTGATCAGCGCGAAGTAGCCGTCGGCGCCCAGCAGCGGCACCTTCTCGGTGATCGACGGCGCCACCCGCGTCGGCACGAACTCACTGGCCGCGTCGATGGCGTCCTCGCCCATCACCCGGTAGGTGGTGTACTTGCCGCCGGCGATGGCCACCAGGCCCGGGGCCGGCACCGCGACCGCATGCTCGCGGGACAGCTTGGAGGTCTCCTCGCTCTCACCGGCCAGCAGCGGGCGCAGGCCCGCGTAGACGCCGTCGATGTCGTCGTGGTTGAGCGGGGTGGCCAGCACCTTGTTGACGTGCCCGAGGATGTAGTCGATGTCGGCCTTGGTCGCCGCCGGGTGCGCCAGGTCCAGGTTCCAGTCGGTGTCGGTGGTGCCGATGATCCAGTGTGTGCCCCACGGGATGACGAACAGCACCGACTTCTCGGTGCGCAGGATAATCGCCACTTCGCTGACGATGCGGTCCCGCGGGACGACGATGTGCACGCCTTTGGAGGCGCGGACCCGGAACCGGCCGCGCTGCTTCGACAGGGCCTGAATCTCGTCGGTCCACACGCCGGTGGCGTTGACCACGACGTGGCCGCACACCTCCGTCACCGCACCGGTCTCCGAGTCGCGCACCCGCACGCCCGTGACCCGGTCACCCTCGCGCAGCAGTGCCACGACCTGCGTCGAGGTGCGGACGACGGCGCCGTAGTGCGCCGCGGTGCGGGCGACGGTCATGGTGTGCCGCGCGTCATCGACAACGGTGTCGTAGTAGCGGATCGCGCCGATCAGCGAGCTGCGCTTGAGCCCGGGTGCCAGCCGCAGCGCGCCGGCCTTGAGGAGGTGCTTCTGCGCGGGCACCGACTTGGCGCCACCCAGCTGGTCGTACAGGAAGATGCCCGCGGCGATGTAGGGACGCTCCCAGATCCGCTTGGTCAGCGGGAACAGGAACGGCAGCGGCTTCACCAGGTGCGGCGCCAGGGTGGTCAGCGATAGTTCACGTTCGTACAGCGCTTCCCGGACCAGACCGAACTCGAGCTGCTCCAGGTAGCGCAGGCCGCCGTGGAACATCTTGCTGCTGCGGCTGGACGTGCCGGAGGCAAAGTCGCGTGCCTCGACCAGTGCGACCTTCAGCCCGCGCGTCGCGGCGTCGAGCGCCGCACCGGCACCGACGACGCCGCCGCCGATCACGATGACGTCGAACTGCTCGGAACCCAGCCGGTTCCAGGCGGTCTCGCGCTGCGCGCGGTTCAGCAGGGTCTGCCCATTGCCCGGACCGGGAATCGGGTCACTCACGGCGGAACTCCTCGTGGTTACTCGTCGGTAGGCCTTGCATGGTCGAGCCTACGTGGTCGGCCCCGGTTCGTGCGTCAGTCCAGATCGTCGTGAGCCATGAGCCGGCGGGCCGTTTCGATGATCGAGCCCGACAGCGACGGATAGACCGACAAGGTCTGCGCCAGATCGGTCACCGAGATCCGGTTCTGTACCGCCAGGGCAATCGGCAGGATCAGTTCGGAGGCGATCGGCGCGACCACCACGCCGCCGATCACCACGCCGGTGGCCGGGCGACAGAAGATCTTCACGAAACCGTGCTCGAGCAACGACATCTTGGCCCGCGCATTGGTGTTCAGCGGCAGCATCAGGGTGCGGGCCGGGACTGTGCCGGCGTCGATCGCCGATTGCGGCACTCCGACCGCGGCGATTTCCGGGCGAGTGAAGACCGCAGCCGCAACCGTGCGCAGCTTGATCGGCGAAACCCCTTCACCCAGTGCGTGATACATCGCGATGCGGCCCTGCATGGCGGCCACCGAGGCCAGCGGCAGCAGGCCGGTGCAGTCACCCGCGGCGTAGATGCCCGACGCCTTGGTGCGCGACACCCGGTCGACGGTCAGGTAATTACCGGGCCCGAGCTCGATGCCCACCTTCTCCAGTCCCAGGCCCGAAGTGTTGGGTACCGAACCGATGCTCATCAACGCATGGCTGCCCTCGACGACGCGACCATCGGCCAGGCTCACCTTGACGCCCTTTTCGGTACGGACCACCGAATCGGCGCGGGCGTTCTTGACCAACGTCACACCGCGCTCGGAGAACACCTCCTCCAGCACCGCGGCGGCGTCGGAGTCCTCGTGCGGCAGGATCTGGTCGCGGCTGGCCACGACCGTGACCTTGACGCCGAGTTCGGTGTAGGCATTGCAGAACTCGGCGCCCGTGACACCGGAACCCACGATGACCAGGTGCTCGGGCAGGTCGGTGAGGTCGTACAGCTGACGCCAGTTCAGGATGCGTTCGCCGTCGGGCTTCGCGTTGGGCAGCACCCGGGGGCTGGCTCCCGTCGCGATCAGCACGACGTCGGCCTTGAGCACTCCGGTTCGGCCGTCGGGCGTCGTGACCTTGACCCGGTGATGGGCCATTCCCGGAATGCTGTCGACCAGCTCACCGCAACCCGCCACCACGTTGACGCCGGCCCGCAACAGCTGCCCGCCGATGTCCACCGACTGACTGCGCGCCAGCGTCTTGACACGGTTGTTGATCTGCGGCAACGAGATCTTGGCGTCCTCGATCTTGATGTCGAAGCCCAGCCCGTCGGCCCTACGCAGCTCGGTGCGCACGCCGCTGGACGCGATGAACGTCTTGGACGGCACGCAGTCCCAGAGCACGCAGGCACCGCCGATGCCGTCACGGTCGACGACGGTCACCTCGGTTGCCTGCGGGCCGTAACCGGCGGCAACCAGGGCTGCCTCATATCCGGCGGGACCGCCGCCGATGATCACGATGCGGGTAGCCACGGCTACATCTAACCCCGAGTTGGGTGTTGGTCGCCGGACAACAAGCCGTAGGCTTGCCGGGTGCCGCTCTACGCCGCTTACGGATCGAACATGCATCCGGAGCAGATGCTTCAGCGGGCCCCTCATTCTCCGATGGCGGCCACGGGGTGGCTGCACGGCTGGCGACTGACGTTCGCCGGCGCGGACATCGGCTGGGAGGGCGCGCTGGCGACGCTGGTCGAGGATCCGCTCTCGAAGGTCTTCGTCGTGCTCTACGACATGACCCGCGAGGACGAGGAACGCCTGGACCGCTGGGAAGGCTCCGAGCTGGGGATCCACAAGAAGATCCGCTGCCGGGTGCACCGGGTGTCGTCGGACACCTCGACCGAGCCCGTGCTGGCCTGGTTGTACGTCGTCGACGCCTGGGAAGGCGGCCTGCCCTCAGCGCGGTACCTCGGCGTCATGGCCGAGGCCGCCGAGATCGCCGGCGCCCCCGCGGACTACGTCCACCACCTCCGCACCCGCCCGTCCCGCAACATCGGTCCTTAACCCGCGAGCGGCCGTGTTTGTACAGCGACACACCGTGTTTCGCGTGCAATTCGAGGCCACTCACGCGGCCTGAGCGCGACCAAACTGCGCATTGATTCGTGCGACCAACTCGTCGGGGCGATATCGGACGTCCTCGAACACCATCGAGATCGCCGTCCATCCGACGTCCATCAGTGCCGAGCTGCGCTCGCGGTCGGCCAACATCGCATCCGGTCCGCTATGCCAATCCAATCCGTCGTACTCGGCGGCGACCATGTACTGCGGCCACGCAAAATCCAGCCGACGCAACTTTCCCCGGCCGTCGATGACCTCGTACTGCAGCTCGGGCATCGGTAGGCCACCATCGATCATCACGAGGCGCGCCTCGCTCTCCATCGGCGACTCGGCGCGTGGATCCGCGATGGGCAACATCTCCCTCACGACGACGATTCCGCGACGTCCGGCCTGCTTGGTCACCGCCCGCGACAGCTCCACCCTGTCGCAGGTACCGGAACGCAGAGCAGCATCGAGTGTCGCCAGTACGCGCGGCCTTCGCAGTGAGCGCGCCACTTCAATCGCAGTCCATGCCGGCGCGGTCGCAGGCCTCCCCTGCGCGATCGCCATCGGTGCGCCGTCGCGGCGATGGATCACCAGACCGTCGGCGTGCCGAAGGTGCGAACCCACTGGATTGAGGACGTGCAGATCCTGCGGATTCTCGGTGTCGAATCCGTAGAGCGCCGCCGCCGTCCCCAGGCACACCGGGACCGGCTTGCCGGCCGCGAGGTCAAGGCCGCGCAAGCGCGTCCAATCGTCGGGCTCACCGCGTGAGTAGATGCCCTGCCAGATCCGTTGCAGTGCACCCGTTTTGAGATGGGAGTCAAAGGTCCTGCGGGACAGTATCTGCAGGATCTGCGCGCTGGTGGCTACCCCATGCTGGCGGTCGAGCAGCGCTTGTAGGTCGGCGTTCACGACATCGATGCTCGGTATCGACGGCGGCTGCCGAAAGACGCTTCACGTGATCTGTGGATAAATCACGAACTGTGGAATTTCGCGGTACGTGGAGGGCGCGCAGATCAGTGCGCAGTTCGCGGCCCCTCGCCATCGGTGAGCGGCCCCTCAATGCACGCGAAACACGGCGTGTCGGCGTACAAACACGGCCGCTCGCGGGATGAGCAGACACCCACGAACGCTCGCGGCTAAAAGGCAGCGGCCTGCTCGACGATGTTGACCAGCACCCGGACGCCGACGGCGAGGGCGCGTTCGTCGAGGTCGAAGTTGGGCTGGTGCAGGTCGAGTTGCGGGCCGACGCCGGGCCACACGCCCAGGCGCGCCATGGCGCCCGGCACCTCTTCGAGATACCACGAGAAGTCCTCGCCGCCACCGGATTGCTTGGTGTCGGCAAGCGCATCGGGGCCCAGCGCCTCGATGGCGTGGGTCATGATCCGCGTCGACAGCTCCTCGTTGACCACCGGCGGGACACCACGGCGGTACAGCACCGTGTGATCCACGTTGAGCGGCTCGAGCAGCGACGAAACGATCTCGCGGACAATCGATTCCATTTCCACCCAGGCGTCCCGGCTGGCGGTGCGGATGGTGCCGGCGAGGGTGCCCGTCTGCGGAATGGCGTTCGAGGCGAACCCCGCGTTGACCGCGCCCCACACCATGACGGTGCTGTGCCGCGGATCGACGCGGCGCGACAGGATGCCGGGGACGCCGGTGATCAGCGAGCCGAGCGCGTAGACCAGATCACCCGTGAGGTGCGGGCGGGACGTATGCCCACCCGGCGAGTGCAGAGCGATCTCGATCTGATCGGCGGCCGAGGTGATGGGCCCCGGAATCGTGGCGACCTTGCCGACCTCGAGCCGCGGATCACAGTGCAACGCAAAGATTCTGGACACCCCGGCCAGCGCGCCCGCGGAGATCGCGTCCAGGGCGCCGCCGGGCATCAGCTCCTCGGCGGCCTGGAACACCAGGCGCACGCCGACCGGCAGCGTCGGCGCGGACGCCAGCGCCAGCCCGGCGCCCAACAAGACCGAGGTGTGGCCGTCGTGCCCGCAGGCGTGCGCCACGTTGGGGACCGTCGAGGCGAAGGGCAGGCCGGTGCGCTCGTCCATCGGCAGCGCGTCCATGTCGGCACGCAGGGCGATCCGCGGCCGGTCCTCGGGGCCGAAGTCACACGTCAGACCGGTGCCGCCGGGCAGAATCTTCGGGTTCAACCCGGCCTCGGCGAGCCGCGTCGCGACGAACTTGGTGGTCTCGAACTCCTGCCGGCCCAACTCGGGGTTGGCGTGCAGATGCCGCCGCCAGCCGACCAGGTCACCGTAGTTCGTGGCCAGCCAGCGCTCGGCGTGGTCCGAGAGGGTCATCCGCGCCCTGCCTTCACTTGTCGCTGAACCGCTGCCCGGTCCGCCATCTTCTGCAATACCCGGGCCCGCTCGTCGGGTGTCTGCGCCAGCGCAACGACGGTGCGCGCCAACATGATCGCACCCTCGGTCACGGCCTTGTCCGCACTCGGCCCCGCCGCGGCCGCGGTGAACTCCGGCTGGTGGATCGACGCCCCGTTGGCCTCGATCCCGACGACCGGGTGGATACCCGGCATCACCTGCGTGACGTTACCCATGTCGGTACTACCAAGCGGCACAGACACTTCCAGGTCCGTCGGCAGCGGGGTACGGCCCAGACGCTCCATCTCGGCGCGGAACACCGTCGTCAACCACGGATCGGGCGTCAGCGCGTCGTACCGCGGCGACACCTCCGTCACCTCGTGCGTGCAGCCCGCCGCCAAGGCGCCGGCCGCGAAGCAGGAGAACATCCGCACTTCCAGCTCGTCGAGCGACGCCGAGTCCGTGGCCCGCATCGTGTACAGCAATTCCGTATGCGCCGGAATCACATTCGGCGCCTGACCGCCGTCGGTGACGATGCCGTGCACCATCTGGCCCGGCGTCAACTGCTGACGCAGCAGCCCGATCGCCACCTGCGCGACCGTCACCGCATCGGCGGCATTGATGCCCAGGTAGGGCGCGACGGCGGCGTGCGACTCGCGTCCGCGGTAGGCCACCAACACCTCCGACAGCGCCAGGGACCGCGCGCCCGCGATGTCGACCGGCCCGGGGTGCAGCATCACCGATGCCGCGACGTCGTCGAACACGCCGGCGTTCAGCAGCAACGCTTTCCCGCCGCCGGCCTCTTCGGCGGGCGTGCCGATCAACGCCACGGTGATGCCGATCTCGTCGGCGACCTCGGCCAGTGCCAGGGCGGTGCCGACCGCCGACGCGGCAATGATGTTGTGGCCACACGCATGTCCGATGCCGGGCAGCGCGTCGTACTCGGCACAGATGCCGATCACCAGCTCGCCGCTGCCGTAGTCGGCACGAAATGCGGTGTCCAGACCACCAGCGGCCCGGGTGACGTGAAAGCCGCGCTCGGCCGCGAGCGCCTGGGTCTTGGCGCAGCTCCGGTGCTCCGCGAAAGCCAGTTCCGGTTCGGCGTGGATCGAGTGCGACAGCTCGATCAGATCGGCACGGTGACGCGCGACGGCATCGGTGACCGTCTGCAGCGCGTCTCCCGTGAGCATCATGGAAGTATCGCACCGGCCCGTTCGGCCGCGGTCGGCAACTAAGGTGGACGCCGTGACCGATCCGCAGGCCACCCCTGACTCCGCCGCCACTGCGGCCGCCACCGGCATCCGTGACCGCACCGGCATCGCCGGCTTCGATGTGGCTGTCATCCTCGGTTCCGGCTGGGCGCCGGCCGCCGCGGTCCTGGGCGAGCCGACAGCCTCCATCGCGATGGGTGACCTGCCCGGATTCACCCCACCGACCGCGTCGGGTCATGGCGGCCAGGTACTCGCGCTGCAGGTCGGCGGCCGCAATGTGCTGGTCCTGATGGGCCGCATACACGCCTACGAGGGCCACGACCTGCGGCATGTCGTCCACCCGGTGCGTACCGCCATCGCGGCCGGCGCGAGCACCGTGGTGCTGACCAACGCCGCCGGCGGCCTGCGCGCGGAGTACTCGGTGGGCCAGCCGGTCCTGATCAGCGACCACCTGAACCTGACGGCGCGGTCGCCGCTGGTGGGGGCGCAGTTCGTCGACCTGGTCGACGCCTACTCACCGCGGCTGCGGGCGCTGGCCCGCGCGGTCGACCCGTCGCTGACCGAAGGGGTGTACGCCGGGCTGCCCGGCCCGCACTACGAGACGCCCGCCGAGATCCGGATGCTGCGGACCCTGGGCGCCGATCTGGTCGGCATGTCGACGGTGCACGAGACCATCGCGGCCCGCGCCGGCGGCGCCGAGGTGCTGGGCATCTCGATGGTGACCAACCTGGCGGCCGGGATGACCGGCGAGCCGCTGAGCCACGCCGAGGTCCTGGAGGCCGGACGCCAGTCAGCGACCCGGATGGGGACGCTGCTGGGCGAGGTGCTGGCGCGGTTGTGACCGGCACACCCCTGACCTTCGGCACCGCAGGCCTGCGTGGCCCCATGCGTGAGGGCCTCGACGCCATGAACGTCACCACCGTTAGCCGCGCGACCTGGGCCGTGGCGAAGGTGCTCAAGGACCGTTGCCTGGGCGGGTCGACGGTTGTCGTCGGTCGCGACGCGCGGCACCACTCCGACGAATTCGCGACGGCGACGGCGGAAATCTTTGCCGCCGAGGGGTTTTCCGTCGTCCTGCTCCCCCATCCGGCGCCCACCCCGGTCGTGGCATATGCGGTGCGGCAGCTCAATGCTGTTGCCGGCGTACAGATCACCGCGTCGCACAATCCACCGGCCGACAATGGCTACAAGGTGTACTTCGACGGCGGCATCCAGATCGTCCCGCCCACCGACCTCGACATCGAAACGGCGATGCGCCAGGCGCCGGCCGAGATCGCCCGGCAGCCCGTCACGCCCACCGACCAAACCCTCATCGAGCAGTACGCGCGACGGGCCGGATCGCTACGCCGGACCCGAGGCAACGTCCGGGTGGCGTTGACGGCCATGCACGGCGTCGGTGGCGCGCTGGCGGTCGACGTGTTGAACCGCGCCGGCATCACCGATATCCACACGGTCGCAACACAGTTCGACCCTGACCCGGACTTCCCCACCGTCGCGTTCCCCAACCCTGAGGAACCCGGCGCCACCGACCTGCTGTTGGCGCTGGCCGCCGAGAACGACACTGAGGTCGCCATCGCCCTCGATCCCGACGCGGACCGCTGCGCCGTCGGAATCCCGACCACACAAGGCTGGCGCATGCTGTCCGGCAACGAAAGCGGTTGGCTACTGGGCGATTACCTGTTGTCGAACCTGGCTCCCGACGAAGCCAAGAAGACGGTGGTCGCCAGCTCACTCGTCTCGTCGCAGCTGCTCGCGAAGATCGCCGCCGCGTACGGGGCCCACCACGTCGAAACCCTGACCGGCTTCAAATGGCTCGCCCGCGCCGACCAGGACATCCCCGGTGCCAGGTTGCGGTACGCCTACGAAGAGGCCATCGGGCACTGCGTCGACCCCGACGCCGTGCGCGACAAGGACGGCATCAGCGCGGCCGTGGTGTCGTGCGATCTGGTTGTGGCACTGCGCGATCAAGGCGAGACGGTGCAGGATCGGCTGGACGCGCTGGCCGCGAAATTCGGCGTCCACGTCACCGGCGCGGTCTCGGTACACACCGATGCCGACGCGGTGATGGTGCGCCTGCGCGCCGAGCCACCGACTCAGATCGCGGGTGTGCCGGTCCGTCTCGAGGACCTGGCTCAACTCCGCGGCCAGCGGCGCACCGACGCCCTGATCTTCACCGGCGACGGCCTGCGGGTGGCGGTGCGCCCGTCGGGAACCGAGCCGAAGATCAAGTGCTACATCGAAGTCGGCAAGCCGCCGACTGCCGATCTGGCTGCCTCGCGGGCCGTCGCCGAATCAGAACTCGCAAGAATCCGGGCCGCCGTGGCTGACCTGCTCGCCCCGGCCTGACAGCTCCAGACCGCAAGTGTTGCAAGACAAGACGACACGCCGAAGCCTGACACGCCCAACGTCACCGTCAGCGTGGACCGAACTGCCGATCCCCCGCATCACCCAGGCCCGGCACGATGTAGGCATCGTCGTTCAGCGAAGCGTCGATGGTGGCGGTGAACAACTTCAGCGACGGAACCGCCTTCTCCACCAACGCAATTCCCTCCGGCGCACACACCACGCATACTGCGGTGATGTCGTCGGCGCCGCGGTCGACCAGGAGCTGCAGGGTGTACGCCAGCGACCCACCGGTGGCCAGCATCGGGTCGAGCACCATCACCGGCCGGCCACTGAGGTCCGCCGGCAGGGACTCCAGATACGGCGTCGGCTGGTGCGTCGTCTCGTCACGGGCCATGCCGACGAAGCCGACCTGAGCCTCCGGAATCAGCGCGTGCGCCTGGTCGACCATGCCCAGACCGGCCCGCAGCACCGGGACCAACAACGGCGGGTTCGACAGCCGCGAGCCGGTGCACGTCGCGACCGGGGTCTGTACCGGCAGCTCTTCGCTCGCCAGCGCGCGTGTCGCCTCGTAGACCAGCATCAGCGTCAGGTCGCGCAATGCGGCCCGGAACCCGGCATTGTCGGTGCGCTCGTCGCGCAGTGTGGTCAGCCGCGCCGCGGCCAGTGGGTGATCGACGACCCGGACATCCATGGGCGCCAACATTAATGGAACCGAACGGGCGCGGCGGCCGTCTTATCCACATGATCCGAAACCTGACCGTGGACCCGTCAGCCCTGCACAGCCTGTCCGCGGACTACCGCGGTCACAGCACCGAGCTGGCCGCGCACGCCGCAGACCTGACCGCCATCGCGCGACAGTTCAACGTGTTCGGGCCCGTGGGCGAAGCCTTTGCCGCGGCCCTGGCACAGGCGACGCACCAGCAGGCCCAGTTGGCGTATCGCCTCAGCGCCCATCTCGACACCGGCGCCGCAACGGCCACTGCCACCGCGGACAACTTCATCGACGCCGACCAGAGCGTCGGCGGCCGGATCGGAACCTGGTGGTGACGGGCTCGCTGGCCGCCGCGCTGGCGGCCCCGATCCGGGAGGTGCGGGCGTTGGTCGGTCCAGCCGGCCCCGATCCGGCCGAAGCCCTGCGCGCGGTGCAGTCCGGTCTCGACGGCGTCGCGGCCGGCGCCGACAGTACGTGGCAGCAGGCCCAGGGCCAGTGGACCGGCGCGGCAGCAGGCAGCGCGGGCCAGTTCGCGAGCGCGGCCGTCACCGCCATCGTGGCGATGGCGATGTCGGCCGGCCAGCTGAGCACGCACACGGAGCTGGCCGCAGCCGCCGTGACCCGGGCCCGCGAACGACTCGACACCATCCTGCGGAACTTCGAGGCCAGGGCCACCGAACTGGAAGCCACCCTCGAATCCCCGGCCGACGCCGCCGCGCTCATCGACGAAGCCGGCCGCGCCCTCGATGAGGCCATCACCGTCGTCGACGAGCTGCACACCGAGCTCGCCGCTCAGGCCGAGCAGATCACCGCGACGACGAGCGCCCCTGTACCCCCGAGTCACGGATCACCTTGGGAGGCAAGCGGATCAGGGGCCGGGCCGAGCATTAACCTGCCGAGCCTCGGCACGTCGTCGGGACAGGGCGCCGGTTGGGGCAGCGGACTCGGCGCACTCGCCACTCCCGCAGCGCACGCCGCCCAGACCGCGCTCGGCGCACGAAACCACCGCCGGCCACCCGACCCCGAGAAATTCGGTGCCGGTGAAGCCATCACGCTGCCCGACGGCAGCACCGCCACCGCACCCAACAAAGTCGCTGCCGACGCGGTGCGGCACGCCCTCACCCAACTCGGTGTGCCGTACGTGTGGGGTGGCACGACGCCCGGCGTGGGGCTGGACTGCAGCGGCCTGACGCAGTGGGCGTATCGCGAGGCCGGACTCAACCTGCCGCGGCTGGCGCAGGAGCAGGACGTCGGCGCCGCCGTGGACCGCGGCTCGCTGCGCCCGGGTGACCTGGCGGTCTGGGATGGCCACGTCGCGATGATCGTCGGGAACGGCCTCATGGTGGAAGCGGGCGATCCGGTGCAGCTGTCCCCGATCCGAACGACCAACCTGAATCAGGGTTTCCACGGCTTCTTCCGCCCGACGGCATGACCGCTGCCGACTACGACGACGCGATGGCCCGCGCCCGCGCGGCGCTCGCGGTACTGAAGCGCGCCGCCGCGGAGCTGTCGACGCCGGGCCACGACGCCGAAGCCGCCGGCGCCGTCCTCCGCCACCTGCGCGACGATCTGCACCGACAAGATGCCCCCAGCGTGGCCGAACCTACACGTCGATAGGCTGTGCCGCATGGCTGCTGACATCGTGCCGGTTCGGCTCGGGTTGACCAATGGCGATCTGTACACCCTGTGGGCGCCGCTGTGGCGCGATTCCGACGACGAGTGGGAAGCGTTCCTCGGCCACGGGGACGACCTCTACGCGTTCGAATCCGTCGCTGACCTGGCCGCTTTCGTGCGGACCAACAACGACAACGACCTCGCCGACCACCCCAAGTGGAAGGCGCTCGGCGAGGCCAACGCCCACCGCCTGAACCCCGACGAGAGCCACCTGCACGACCTGGTCGGCGTGCCCGAGCTGGTCGCCGAGAAGCCCACCGAGGAGTCCGTCACCGCACTGCGGCGGACGCTTCAGGTCGTCGGCGCGCTCGGCTCGGTCTGCGACCTGATCGCGGTCGCGAAGTTCTTCAACGGCAACCCCGTGCTGTCGACGCTCGGCGGCGGCGCCGAGGCCTACTCCGGCCGGGCCGGCCGTAAGCGCTGGGCCGACATCGAGGCCGCCGTCGGCCGCAGCTGGGACCACGTGCTGGACGCCATCGACGCCCTGGTGACCACCCCCGAGGTCGACGCCAAGGCCGCCGAGAAGGCCCAGGCCGAGCTCGACGAGCCCGCGCCCGAGCCCGAGGAAGACGAACTCGACGAGGTCGACGAGACCGGCGCCGACGACGTCGTGATCGAAGACGAGGTGGACACCGACTCCGAGGAGGCGGCCCTCACCGCGCAGGCCGAGCGTCAGCTGCTCGGCAGTGACGAGGACTTCTGGGAGCGCGTCGGCATCGACCCGATCCGCATCATGACCAACGGCGGCACGCTCTACACGCTGCGCTGCTACTACAACGACCAGCCGCGGTTCCTCGGCCGCAACGGCCGCGTCACCGTCTTCAGCTCGGAGCGCACGCTGGCCCGCTACCTGGCCGACGAGCACGAGAGCGACCTGTCCAGCTTCGAGGCGTACAGCGACATCCGCACCGCGGCCACCGACGGCTCGCTGCAGATCCGCGTCACCGAGGACAACGTCTACGTGCTCAGTGGTCTGTCCGACGACATCGCCGACGGCCCCGAGGCCGTCGACCGCGAGCAGCTGGACCTGGCGGTCGAGTTCGTCCGCGACGTCTGCGACTACGCCGAGGACGGCACCGCCGACAAGTACCTGACCACCAGCCAGCCGCTGGGCAAGTTCGTCGGGCACGTGCTGGAGCCCGAGACCGTCGGCGCCCCGTCGAAGCCGTACGCCGAGGCCGTCGCCCAGTGGGAGACGCTGGAGCGTTTCGTCGAGTCGCGCCTGCGTCAGGAATGACGCGCGCTGCGATGAGTTAGGGCCGCCGGTCGGGTCTGCACTGGCATGACCCAGACCAGCGCCCAGCCCATCGTCCGAAACCTCGCCGTTCCCGGCGCCACCCTGCAGTACGAAGTTCGCGGCAGCGGGCCGGTGCTCGCCGTCATCGGTTCGCCCATGACGGCATCCGAGTTCGCCGCGGTGGCCGACGCCCTGGCCGTCGACCACACCGTGGTGACGTACGACCCGCGCGGGCTCGGCGCCAGCCCCATCGACGATCCCGCGCAGGACTCGACGCCCGAACTGCGGGCCGACGACGTCGCCGCGATCCTCGAGGATCTCGGCGCCGGTCCAGCGGACGTGTTCGGTTCCAGCGGCGGCGCGGTCACCGGCCTGGCGCTGGCCGCCAAGCACCCGGGCTGGGTGCGAACGCTGATCGCGCACGAGCCACCGCTGCTGGAGTTGTTGCCCGCCTCGGAAGCCGCGAAGCAGCGCGCGGCGACGAACGACATCATCGCCACGTTCCACAGCGACGGTCCCGGCGCGGCCATGGCGAAATTCATGGCGACGGCGGGCTTCGACGAGTCCGACGACGGAGCGCCGGTACCGCAGGGGCCGGCGCCGGCGCCCGACGAGATGGCCAAGCAGCTCGCCGACCTGTCCCGCTTCTTCAACCATGAATTACTTTGCACCACAACGTATGTGCCTGATCACGAGGCATTGAAGGCCAGCCGGATCGTGGTGGGCATCGGCGCCGATTCGGCGCATCTCATCACCCATGGCACCTCGGTGGCGCTGTGTGCCCTGCTGGGCGTCGAACCCGTCATCTTCCCGGGCGATCACGGCGGGTTCATGAGCGCGCCCGCCGAATTCGCCGACGCGCTGCGGGCCGTTCTGTCCGACTGAAACCCCAAGTCACCCGGCCACCGCCCGCGCTCACAGCCGACACACAACTTCGCCGCGTTGCAAAATTAGTTAGCAAGGCGTAAGAATTTCCCAAGAATCCGCTGAGTGAGCGGAGCCGCCCGGCAAGGGCACGAGGGCAGCAAGCTTGATCGTCGGGGATTCGGTCAGCGCGCGTTGAGCGGAAGGTGGTCGGGTGCGGTCAGAGTCGACTGGGCGACAAGGGAAGCAGGCGCCGAAGGGCCTGCTGAAGAAGATCTGGATACCGCTTGTGCTGGCCGCCGTATTGGCGGTGTCGGGCCTCGTGGTGTCCCGCCTGCACACGAAGTTCGGGTCCGAGAACCTCAACGCGCATGCCGGTGCGGGCATCGAGATCGTCCAGTTCAACCCCAAGGTCCTGGTGTACGAGGTCTACGGACCGCCCGGAACCTCGGCCGACATCAGCTACTTCGATCCCGACGCCAACGTGCACTCGGTGAGCGCCGCACTGCCGTGGTCCATCACGCTGTCCACCACGCTGCCGACCGTCAGCGCGAACCTGATGGCGCGCAGCGCCAGTGAGCAGAGCAGCGACCACATCGGCTGCCGCGTCACGGTGAACGGCACCGTCCGCGAGGAGCAGTCCGCCGACGGCGTCAACGCCCAGACCTACTGCCTGGTGAAGTCCGCATGACCGACACACTCGAGACACAGCACAAGCCGGCCGAAAAACGGCCGAAATTCGCTCACGCCCTGCGCATCCTGTCGGTGCCGATCATCCTGTTCTGGCTCGCGATCGCCGTCCTGGTGAACGTCATCGCGCCGCCGCTGGAGGTCGTCGGCGAGCTGCACGCCGCACCGATGGCCCCCGAGGACGCCCCGTCTATGCACGCGATGAAGTTGATGGGCGCGAACTTCAAGGAGTTCAACTCCAACAGCACGATCATGATCGTCGTCGAGGGCAAGGAACCGCTGGGTCCGGACGCCCACAAGTACTACGACGAGATCATTCGCAAGCTCCAGCAGGACCCCGAGCACATCCAGCACATCCAGGATTTCTGGGGTGACACGCTGACCGCGGCCGGTGCGCAGAGCGCCGACGGCAAGGCGTCGTACGTGATGATCAACCTCGCCGGTGAGCAGGGCATGACGCTCGCCAACGAGGGCGTCGACGCCGTCCGCAAGGTCATCGAGGAGACCAAGGCGCCGCCGGGAGTCCAGGCGCACGTCGCCGGTCCCGCCGCGCTGACCGACGACATGCACGTCATCGGCAACGCGAGCCTGATCATGATCACGCTGATCACCCTCGCCGCGATCGCGGGCATGCTGCTGGTGGTCTACCGCTCGGTCCGGACCACCCTCGTCCAGCTGTTCCTGACGTTCCTGGCGCTGCTGACCGCGCGCGGCGTGGTGTCGGTCCTCGCCACCCACGACGTGTTCGGGCTGACGACCTTCGCAGGCAACATCCTGACGATGCTGGCCATCGCCGCGGCCACCGACTACGGCATCTTCATCTTCGGGCGGTATCGCGAAGACCGCGGCATCGGCCTGGACCGGGACGACTCGTACTACGCGACGTTCAAGTCCGTCGCCCCCGTGATCGTGGGTTCCGGCCTGACCATCGCCGGCGCGACGTACTGCCTGAGTTTCTGCCGCCTGCCGTACTTCACGACGATGGGCGCACCGGTCGCGATCGGCATGCTCGTCGTCGTCGCGATCTCGGTGACGCTGGGCCCGGCCGTCCTGTACCTCGGCAGCCGCGTCGGGATGTACGAGTCCAAGCGGCCGCCGCAGAGCCGCTTCTGGCGCCGCATCGGGACGGCCGTGGTGCGTTGGCCCGCACCGATTCTGGTGGCCAGTCTCTTCGTCGTGCTCGTCGGCATCGTCGCCATCCCCGGCTACAAGCCGGCGTACAACGACCGCTACTACCTGCCCGAGGACGCCCCGGTGAACGTCGGCTTCGCCGCCGCCGACCGGCACTTCACGCAGGCCCGCATGAACCCGGACATCCTGATGGTCGAGTCCACCCACGACATGCGCAATCCCGCGGACATGCTGGTGCTCAACAAGATCGCGAGCAACGTGATGCACACCGACGGCATCGCGATGGTGCAGAGCATCACCCGGCCGCTGGGTATCCCCATTCAGCACAGCTCGATTCCGTTCCAGACGAGCGTCTCGGGCCAGACCAGCAACATGAACCTGCCGTTCCAGCGCAAGCAGCTGGAGGACCAGCTCCGGATGGTCGACGCCACCAACGTGTCGATCAGCATCCTGGAGAAGCAGTACGCGCTGTCGCTCGAGCAGACCAAGCTGACGCAGGACTCGGCCCGTAAGTCGCAAGCACTCCTCGAGGTCACCGAGGAGATGCGGAACAACATCGCCAACTTCGACGACCAGTTCCGCCCGATGCGCAACTACTTCTACTGGGAACCGCACTGCTTCGACATCCCGATGTGCGCTGCGATGCGGTCGGTGTTCGACTCCCTGGACGGCATCGACGAGCTGACCGACCGGACCGGCGACGTCCAGGTCAACACCGACAAGCTGGCCGACCTGGCACCGAAGCTGACGGCACTGCTCCCCCAGACCATCGCGTCGATGAAGACCAGCCGGGACCTGTCGCTGGCGTCGTACAACTCGCAGAAGGCCCTCATCGACCAGATGCAGGCCATGAACGACACCGCGCTGTCGATGGGTGCCGCCTTCGACGGCGCCAAGAACGACGACCTGTTCTACCTGCCGCCCGAGGCCTTCCAGAACCCGGACTTCGAGCGCGGCCTGAAGATGTTCATGTCGCCGGACGGCAAGTCGGCGCGCATGTTCATCACCCACCAGACCGACCCCGCGACGGTCGACGGGATCAACCGCGTCGAGTCCGAACGTAAGGCTGCCCAAGACGCCTTGAAGATGTCGTCCCTGTCGGACGCCAAGATCTACCTCGGCGGCGTCGCGGCGACCTACAAGGACATGGCCGACGGCGCCCGCTACGACCTGATGATCGCCGTCATCTCCTCACTGACGCTGATCTTCATGATCATGCTGATCCTGACCCGCAGCGCCGTCGCGGCGCTGACGATCGTCGGCACCGCGGGCAGCTCCATCGCCGCGTCGTTCGGCATCTCGGTGCTGCTGTGGCAGGACCTGTTCGGGATTCAGGTGCAGTGGCTGGTCATGCTGATGTCGGTCATCATCCTGTTGGCGGTCGGCTCGGACTACAACCTGCTGCTGGTCTCCCGGTTCCAGGACGAGATCCACGCCGGCCTCAAGACCGGCATCATCCGGTCCATGGCCGGCACCGGCGGTGTCGTCACCTCGGCCGGACTGGTGTTCGCGGCCACCATGGCCGGCATGATGGCCAGCAAGCTGATCGTGCTGGCGCAGATGGGTTCGACCATCGCGATCGGTCTGCTGATCGACACCTTCATCGTGCGGTCGCTGCTGATGCCGTCGATCGCGGTGCTGCTCGGCCGCTGGTTCTGGTGGCCGCAGGTGGTGCACCCGCGCGGCAAGTACAACACCGAGAAGTTCGTGCCCAGGGCGTTCCAGCAGCCCGCCCAGCAGGAGACGGTGTCGGCGGGCGCGGCCGGGCGCTCCGGCTTCGTCGACGACACCCCGACCGACAGCTACCCGACCAGCACGGCGTAGCGCGGTTTGATGACGTCGTCGATGATCGCCAGCCGCTCGTCGAACGGGATGAAGGCCGACTTCATGGCGTTGATGGTGAACCGCTGCAGGTCGGTCCAGCCGTAGCCGAACTCGTTCACGAGGAGCGCCATCTCCTGCGTCATGGTGGTGTCGCTCATCAGGCGGTTGTCGGTGTTCACGGTGACGCGGAAGCGGAGCCGCGCCAGCTGGTCGAACGGATGCTCGGCGATGCTGGCCGCGGCGCCGGTCTGCACGTTGCTGCTCGGGCACATCTCCAGCGGAATTCGCTTGTCGCGCACGATGTTCGCCACCCGACCCAAGTGGAAGGTACCGTCCGGCCCCTCCTCGATGTCGTCGACGATGCGGACGCCGTGGCCCAGGCGATCAGCGCCGCAGAACGCGATCGCCTCGTGGATGGACGGCAGGCCGAAGGCCTCACCGGCGTGAATCGTGAACCGCGCGTTGTTGCCCCGCATGTATTCGAAGGCATCGAGGTGGCGGGTCGGAGGGTAACCGGCCTCGGCACCGGCGATGTCGAAGCCGACCACACCCCGGTCGCGGAACCGGATGGCCAACTCGGCGATCTCGCGAGACCGGGCGGCGTGCCGCATGGCGGTGACCAGACAGCGGACCGTCGTCACCTGCCCGGCCGCGGCCGCCGCCTTCTCGCCGTCCGCGAACCCGGCCAGCACCGCGTCCACGACCTCATCCAGCACCAGGCCGCCGTCGATGTGCAGTTCGGGTGCGAACCGCACCTCGGCGTAGACGACGTTGTCGGCGGCCAGATCCTCGACGCATTCGTACGCGACGCGGTACAGCGCATCGGTGGTCTGCATGACGCCGACGGTGTGCGCGAACGGCTCCAGATACCGGACGAGCGATCCGCTGTGCGCCTGGGTGCGGAACCACTTCGCGAGCTCGTCGACGTCCATGGTGGGCAGGTCGCCGTAGCCGCTCTGTTCGGCCAGCTCCACCACCGTGGCGGGACGGAGCCCGCCATCGAGGTGATCGTGCAACAGCGCTTTCGGTGCCTGCTTGATCTGATCCAGCGTCAGGGTGGTCATCCGTCCATCTTGCGCCGGATCGTCGCTTTTAGCCCGCCGGCTCGTCCGCCAGCAGCAGCCGCGTCCGGAACAGATCCAGCACCTGGTCCAGCGCCGCCCGGGTGGCCTGGCCCGGCTCGTCGATCAGGTGCTCGGTGACCACCGAGTGCGGTGGGAGCCGCGCATCCGGGTTGGCGTCGGCGTCCTCGAGTTCGACGGCGATGAAGGCGTCACCCAGCTGCTCGCGCAGGAAGTCGAAACGCTCTGCGGGAACCAGCTTGTCGCTCTTGAACCGCATGCCGATGACGTTGAGTCCGCGCGCGCAGCGGCCTTTGACGACCTCCAGGTCGGCCGGCGAGATGTCGATGTTGCGGCGCTGTTTGGCGGTCAGACCCAGCGGCATCGACGGCTGGGAGAGCACCGGCGCCAGGATGACGTCGTCGGTGGCCATCGCCAGGGCGTAGCCGCCGGTGAAGCACATGCCGATGGCGCCGACGCCGGGACCGCCGCAGCGCTCGTGTTCGGCACGGGCCAGGGCCCGCAGCCAGTCGACAACCGGAGACGTCTTGCCGGTCGCGAGGATGGTGAATTCCTTGCTGATGCACGACGGGACGACGGACGCCATGCCCTTGAGCGCCGCCAGATTACTGGCGTTGGGGTCCAGGCCCGGGATGCCGAAAAGGTGCGGCAGCACGGCGGTACAACCCAGGTCGGCGACCTTGCGGGCGAAGTCGAGAACCTTGGGCGTGATGCCGGGTATCTCGGCGATCACGATGACGGCCGGGCCGGTGCCCTTCCGAAAGACCGTGCGGGTCGTGCCGTCGTGGGTGAACTCGGTGCGCTCGAAGTCGCGGAGGTCATCGTCAGCCATGGGCATGACCCTAGCCGTGGACCCCCACCAGAGCCATGGATGACTTTTCGCCCACCGCGAATCGGCCACGACCTGGCCAATCGAAGAAATTTACGGGTATGTCTATTTCTGTGGGTTACCTGTGCGTAAATTTAGCCGGGCTGATCAATCAGCCGACATCCGCGATTTACACAACTGAGGGGGAATCCATGGCAGGTAGGCACCGGAAGCAGAGCGAAGCCCGGAAACTGCCGGTATCAGGCTGGTTGAGCGCGAGCGCCGCGGCAGTCGGCATCGGCGCAGCTCTGCTGGCGCCCACCGCCGTTGCGTCGGCGCAGACCGGCAGCGGTGACAGCGGCGGCCACTCATCGTCCTCCGCCCCGTCCGGTCAGGGCACGGGTAAGACCGAATCGGGCACCAAGACGGACTCGGGCACCGACCACGCCGGGTCGTCGAAGCCCAAGCCCAACAAGCGGAACCAGGCGAACAAGAACTCGCCCGCAAAAGCCAACTCCCCCGCAGCTTCCGCGCGGCAACCCCGCAGCTCGGCGGAGACCACGCCCAGTCGCCCGACGTCGTCCACACCGAAGACCAAAGCCGTATCGAAGGCCGAGACCCATTCTCCGGCAAAGGCTTCGGCCGTATCGCCCGCAGCTGCCGACTCTCCGGCCGCGGCGACTTCACCGCGGCCGGCCGCAGCCGCCGCAGTGGCCGCCGTGTTCTCGGCCCAGCCGGCAAGCGCGACCGCGAAGATCGGGACGACCACCCCGGTGTCCCTGGCGGCCACGCCGAACACGGCACCGAATCCGTTGGCGCCGATGATCGCGATCACCACCGGGTTGCTCAACTCGATCGGCCGCGACCTGCGCAACTCCGCCCACACCATCGGCACCGAGGGCGGCCGCGTGTTCGCATTCTTCGTCAGCAACGGCACCGCCGACCATCCCAATGCGGGCATCCTGCTCGGCAACGGATTCAGCTACACCGCTGCCACGTGCCTCACCATCTGCAATGGCGGGCGTAGCGGCCTGATCGGCAACGGCGGCAACGGTTTTGGCGGTGGCAGAGGCGCCAGCGCACAGCTCATCGGCCACGGCGGCAACGGCAGCAACGCCGTGACCGCCGGCGCCAACGGCGGCCGCGGTGGCAATGGCGGTGTGTTCTGGGGCAACGGCGGACACGGCGGCAATGGCGCGTCCGCGACGGCGCCGGGCGGCAAGGGCGGCGCCGGCGGCGACGGTGGCAACACCGGCCAATGGGCCTGGTTGAGCACGGCAGGCAATGGCGGCCACGGCGGCAACGGGGCCGCCGGCACCGCAGGCGCCGCCGGGGTGGGTGGCGGTACCGACGCCGCCGCCAACGGTGGCAACGCCACGAAGGGCGGCGACGGTGGGGCGGGCGGCCACGGTGGCAGCGCCGGATTCAACAGCTACATCTCGAGCGGCGGCAACGGCGGCAACGGCGGCAACGCCGGAGCCGGTGCGGCCGGCGGCGCTGCGGCGACCGCTGCCAGTGGCAACGGCGGCAAGGGCGGTGACGGCAGCAATGGCGGCGCCGGTGGCGCAGGCGGCTGGGGCGGCAACTCGTCGGCCGCCTATGGCCGCAATGGCAGCGGAGGCAACGGCGGCAAGGGCGGCAACGCCGGCCTTGCCGCGAACGGTGCGGACGGCGCGAACGGTACTTCGGCCACCAAGGACGGCGGCAAGGGCGGCGACGGCGGCTCGGCCGGACTGAACGGCGCCGGCGGCGCCTTCGGCTGGGAGGGATTTGGCGCCGGCCTCGCCGGCAACCGGGGAACCGCCGGTGTGAACGGCGCCACGAATGTCCTGAAGGGCAACGGCAGCGGCGGTAAGGGCGGCAACGGCTACAGCTACAACGGCACCGGTACCGGCTCCGCCGGTGGCAAGGGCGGCAGCGGCGGCAACGGCGGCAAGTACGGCAACGGCGGCATGGGCGGTAACGGCGGCAATGCCGACTCCGGTTCCGGCAACTCCGGCACCGGCCAGAGCGCGGGCAGCGGCGGCACGGGCGGAATCGGCGGAAACGGTGGCGCCGGCGGATCCATCGCCGGCGACGGTGGCAACGGCGGAAACGGCGGTACCGGTGGCAACGGCGGCAACGGATCCAATGGCGCCACCGCCGGCGGGGCCGGCACCGGCGGCGCCTCGGGAACCGGCGGCGCCGCTCCCAAGGGCACTCCGGGCGTCGCCGGCACCCCGGGCCAGAACGGTCAGCCGGGCATCCAGAGCTAGCTGATCCGGTCGATCACCAGCGGCCTCGACGGTGGCCGGCCATCACTGATGGTCCAGCCACCGTCGAGTTCCGCGAGTGCCGACGGCAGCCGCTCGGGGGTCTCGGTGTACAGCGTGAACAGGGTCTCGCCGGCGGTGACGGGTTCGCCGCTGCGCCGGTGGACGTACAGCCCCGCCCCGGCCTGCACCGGGTCTCCGGGCTGGGCCCGTCCCGCACCGAGCCGCCACACCGCCATCGCCACCGCCATGGCGTCGACGTCGCCCATCACCCCGCTTCGCGACGCCACGACCGTCTCGGTGTGCGTCCCCATCGGCAGGGGCGCCTCGGGATCGCCGCCCTGCGCGGCGATCAGTTGCCGGAAGCAGTCCATCGCGGTGCCGTCGGTCAGGGTCTGCGCTGGGTCGACGCCGTCGAGGCCGGCCACGTCGAGCATCTCGCGCGCCAGGGCGATGGTCAGCTCGACGACGTCGTCGGGTCCGCCGCCGGCCAGCACCTCCAGCGACTCGGCCACCTCGATCGCGTTGCCGACCGCGCGGCCCAGCGGCCGATCCATGTCCGTGAGCAGTGCGCGGGTCGGAACGCCGTACGCGGTGCCGAGGTCGACCATGGTGCGCGCCAGCTCGCGCGACTCGGCCTCGGTCTTGAGAAACGCGCCGCGACCGACCTTGACGTCCAGCACCAGCGAGCGCGCGCCCTCGGCCAGTTTCTTGCTCATGATCGAGCTGGCGATGAGCGGAAGCGATTCCGTCGTGCCGGTGACGTCGCGCAGGGCGTAGATCTTGCGGTCGGCCGGCGCCAGGTCCCCGGCCGCGAAGACCGCCGCCCCGATACCGGAAAGCTGTTGGCGGATACGGTCTTTCGACAGCTCGGCGGTGAAGCCGGGAATCGCTTCCAGCTTGTCCAACGTGCCGCCCGTGTGCCCGAGGCCACGGCCCGCGGCCTGCGGGACGGCGCCGCCACAGGCCAGGACGACGGGCACCAGCGGGATGGTGATCTTGTCGCCGACGCCGCCGGTGGAGTGCTTGTCCACCAGCGCGAGCGGCCGGCCGTCGCGCCGCAGGTCGGTGAAATCGAAACGCTCCCCCGAGCTGACCATGGCCGCCGTCCAGCGGGCGATCTCGGCCGGGGTCATGCCGCGCAGGAAGATCGCCATCAACAAGGCCGACATCTGCGCGTCGGCGACGCGTCCGTGGGTGTAGCCGTCGATCACCCAGTCGATCGCGGCGTCGGACAGCACACCGCCGTCGCGTTTCGTGCGAATGACTGTCGGGGCATCGAGCGACATCGCTGAGATCCTCCTGCCGGGGCCTCGAGCGGCCCCATCGAAACTGGTTACCGACGGGTAATCAGAAGTGTTGCACCGCTTGGCGTTACCGGCGGTTCAGGTCGTCGGGCCCGAAGGCGTCGGGCAGCAGTTCGGCCAGGGGCCGCGGACCCGATACGTGATCGATCAACATGGCCGGCCCACCGTGCTCGAGCAGCACCTGCCGACAGCGTCCGCACGGCATCAGCACGGCCCCGGAGCCGTCCACACACGCCAGCGCGAGCAGCCGTCCACCACCGCTGGAATGTAGGGCGCAGACCACAGCACACTCCGCGCAGAGGCCAAGGCCATATGAGACATTTTCCACATTGCAGCCCACCACGATTCGGCCGTCGTCGACCAGCGCGGCGGCCCCCACGGGGAAGTTCGAATAGGGCGCATAGGCACCCCGGGAAGCAGCTATTGCGTTGTCCTGCAACAGCTTCCAGTCAATTTCCGGCATCACCGACACCCCGTTCCCGGCACCCCGGCACCGCCCCGAGACCCGACCCGACTACCCAGTAAGTTAATGTAGGCAAACCTAATTTCCGACGCGGGTTGCCCATTCCCCCCACACGCTAGTTCTGACTGTGCGCAAATTGGGATTAGAGTCGCCCCGAGGTTTGGGCTCGGCACGCGAAAAAGTTGCTGCCGGGTCATGCGTCCACCGACGGCGTTGGAGGTCGAAATGAGTACAGCGGCAGCCGCGGAATCCGCCATACCCGCGCCGCGTTCATCACAGAAGCGACGGAGCCTGTATCGCGGAGACCCGGGCATGTGGTCCTGGGTGCTACACCGCATCACCGGTGCCACCATCTTCTTCTTCTTGCTGGTCCACGTTCTGGACACGGCTCTGGTCCGGGTCAGCCCCGAGGCCTACAACGAGGTGATCAACACCTACAAGACGCCGATCATCGGGCTCATGGAGATGGGCCTGGTCGCGGCGGTGCTCTACCACGCCCTCAACGGCGTGCGAGTCATTCTGATCGACTTCTGGCAGCAGGGACCCAAGTACCAGCGGGTCATGCTGTGGACCATCCTGGCCATCTGGATCGCGGTCGTCATCGCCGCAGTTGGGGTAGAGGGCATGCACATGGTTGAGCACTACGGGTGGCTCAAGTGACCACGCATACCGATTCCGGCGCCGCCGAGGCGCGCCGCGGGGGCCGTCCGGCCCCGGTCATGGAGCGCGAGCACGACCGCCCCGCCGCCCTCGACCACCCGCGCGCCCCCCGGCGCGCCCGTGGCATCCCGTACTTCGAGAAGTACGCCTGGTTGTTCATGCGCTTCTCCGGCGCCGCTCTGGTGCTGCTCGCCCTCGGCCACCTGTTCATCGGGCTGATCTGGCAGAACGGCGTCTACCGCATCGACTTCAACTACGTCGCAGAGCGGTGGGCCTCCCCCTTCTGGCAGATCTGGGACATGGCGCTGCTGTGGCTGGCGCTGGTGCACGGCGCCAACGGCATGCGCACCATCATCGGTGACTACGCCCGCAAGAACACCACCAAGTTCTGGCTGAACTCGATTCTGCTGCTGGCCACCGGATTCACCCTGGTGCTGGGCAGCTACGTGCTCGTCACCTTCGACGCCAACATCAAGTAAGCGGCCCGGCGAGCGAAGCGACGGGAAAAAGGAACAAGAGATGATTCAGGAACATCGCTACGACGTCGTCATCGTCGGTGCCGGTGGCGCGGGTATGCGCGCGGCCGTGGAATCCGGCCCGCGCGTGCGCACCGCCGTGCTGACCAAGCTGTACCCGACGCGTTCGCACACCGGTGCCGCGCAGGGCGGCATGTGTGCCGCGCTCGCCAATGTCGAGGACGACAACTGGGAGTGGCACACCTTCGACACCGTCAAGGGTGGCGACTACCTCGCTGACCAGGACGCCGTCGAGGTCATGTGCAAGGAAGCCATCGACGCCGTGCTGGACCTCGAGAAGATGGGCATGCCGTTCAACCGGACGCCCGAGGGCCGCATCGACCAGCGTCGCTTCGGCGGTCACACCCGTGACCATGGCAAGGCCCCCGTCCGCCGCGCCTGCTACGCCGCCGACCGCACCGGCCACATGATCCTGCAGACGCTGTACCAAAACTGCGTCAAGCACGACGTCCAGTTCTTCAACGAGTTCTACGCCCTCGACGTGGTCCTCACCGAGACCGCCGGCGGTCCCGTCGCCACCGGCATCATCGCCTACGAGCTGGCCACCGGCGACATCCACATCTTCCACGCCAAGGCGATCGTCTTCGCCACCGGCGGCTCGGGCCGGATGTACAAGACCACCTCCAACGCCCACACCCTCACCGGTGACGGCCTGGGCATCATCTTCCGCAAGGGACTTCCCTTGGAGGACATGGAGTTCCACCAGTTCCACCCGACAGGCCTGGCCGGCCTCGGCATCCTGATCTCGGAAGCCGTGCGTGGTGAAGGTGGGCGTCTGCTCAACGCCGAAGGCGAACGCTTCATGGAGCGCTACGCCCCCACCATCGTCGACCTCGCGCCGCGTGACATCGTGGCCCGCTCGATGGTGCTGGAGGTCCTCGAGGGCCGCGGCGCCGGACCCAACAAGGACTACGTCTACATCGACGTGCGCCACCTCGGCGAAGAGGTGCTGGAGGCCAAGCTTCCGGACATCACCGAATTCGCCCGCACCTACCTGGGCGTCGACCCCGTCACCGAACTGGTGCCGGTGTACCCGACCTGCCACTACGTCATGGGCGGCATCCCGACCACGATCAACGGCCAGGTGCTGCGCGACAACGTCAACATCGTGCCGGGTCTGTACGCCGCCGGTGAGTGCGCCTGCGTCTCGGTGCACGGCGCCAACCGCCTCGGCACCAACTCGCTGCTCGACATCAACGTGTTCGGCCGTCGCGCCGGCATCGCGGCCGCCGAGTACGCGCAGAACCACAACTACGTCGAACTGCCGGACAACCCGGCCGACATGGTCGTGGGCTGGGTCGGCGACATCCTGTCCGACCACGGCAACGAGCGCGTCGCCGACATCCGCACCGCGCTGCAGCAGTCGATGGACAACAACGCCGCGGTGTTCCGCACCGAGGAGACCCTCAAGCAGGCGCTGACGGACATCCACGCGCTGAAGGAGCGGTACAGCCGAATCACGGTGCACGACAAGGGCAAGCGCTACAACAGCGACCTGCTCGAGGCCATCGAGCTGGGCTTCCTGCTCGAGCTGGCCGAGGTCACCGTCGTCGGTGCGCTGAACCGCAAGGAGTCGCGTGGCGGCCACGCCCGCGAGGACTACCCGGACCGCGACGACACCAATTACATGCGCCACACCATGGCCTACAAGCAGGGCGCCGACCTCCTGTCCGATATCCGGTTGGACTACAAGCCTGTCGTCCAGACCCGGTACGAGCCGATGGAACGGAAGTACTGACATGAGTGCACCCGTATTGGACAAGCCCGAAGCCGGCGACCCGCCGCTGCCCCCGGTGCCCGAAGGCGCCGTCATGGTCACGCTGAAGATCGCCCGGTTCAACCCGGAGAACCCGGACGCCGCCGGTTTCCAGAGCTTCCGCGTGCCGTGCCTGCCCAGCGACCGGTTGCTGAACCTGCTGCTGTACGTGAAGGGCTACCTTGACGGCACGCTGACGTTCCGCCGGTCCTGCGCGCACGGCGTGTGTGGCTCGGACGCCATGCGCATCAACGGTGTGAACCGGCTGGCCTGCAAGGTCCTCATGCGCGACCTGCTGCCGAAGAAGCCCGGCAAGGACCTGACCATCACCATCGAGCCCATCCGCGGCCTGCCCGTGGAGAAGGACCTCGTGGTGGACATGGAGCCGTTCTTCGACGCCTACCGCGCCGTGAAGCCGTTCCTCATCACGTCGGGCAATCCCCCGACCCGTGAGCGCATCCAGTCGCAGACCGACCGCGCCCGCTTCGACGACACCACCAAGTGCATCCTGTGCGCCTGCTGCACCACCTCGTGCCCGGTGTACTGGAGCGAGGGCTCGTACTTCGGCCCCGCCGCCATCGTCAACGCGCACCGGTTCATCTTCGATTCGCGTGACGAGGCCGCCGCCGAGCGCCTCGACATCCTCAACGAGGTCGACGGTGTGTGGCGCTGCCGCACCACCTTCAACTGCACCGAGGCCTGCCCCCGCGGCATCCAGGTGACCAAGGCGATCCAGGAAGTCAAGCGCGCCTTGATGTTTGCCCGCTAGATCGTTTTTCTTCGAGTGTTGGCTTGTGTTCGAGATTCATTGAAATTCTCGAACACAAGCCAACTTTCGTTAGTAGGGCCCACCCGCGCCACGTAGCTCAGCTCGGGTCCGGGCGATGATGGTCCCCGGACGGGCGCGCAGCAGGTCTGCGCCGACCCGAACAATGCGCCACCCGAGGTCCCGATACTCCACGTCTTGGTCGATGTCGCGAGTCCGCCGACGAGGGTCCTCCCAGTGCTGAATGCCGTCGTACTGGACGCCGACCTTCCATTCTGGCCAGCCCATGTCGATACGCCCGACGAGATATCTGCCGTCGAATACCTCGATCTGGGTCCTCGACGGCCGCATGCCGTTGTCGGTGAACAACAGTCGCAGCCGGGTCTCCTGCGGCGACTCCCCGCCATAGTCGGCGAGGTCAAGCACCTGCTCTAGCTGCCTCAGTCCTCGAGCTCCAGGATGGCGATCGGCAAGTGTTTGCACTTGAGGGAGTTTCAAGTTGGTGGCCTGGACCAACGCGTCCACCCGGATGACGGCGACCGTCAGCCCCTTTCGTCGCCCGAGGTCGAATGCCGTTCTTGCCGGCGTTGTGACGTTGATGCCCCGTACCCGGCACATCTCGTCGTCAGCCAGCCTGTCGCTGCGGATGAGAATGCCAGGTGGCCGCGTCCTGCTCGCCTGGTTGAGCTCTGCGGGGTGCCTGGCATCGATCCATAGCGAGCCGTGCAGGGCGGCGGCCGACAACCCGACCACAGTCGCCCTGCGCTCGGACCACAGCCACGCCGCGACGGCTTTGTCGATGGGTGTGAGCTTCTGACCGCGGGGAACGTACACGTTGCGGTGCACCGCGTCATATCGGGTCCTGAGTTGGTATCGATTGACCCTGCCCACGGCCAGCGCCTCGGTCCCCAAAAACGGCATGTGGATAAGACGTGTGCGCCACCTGCCCGGTTCCACCCTCATCGAGTGTTGGCCTGTGTGCGACAAATGTGCGAAATCTCGAACGCAACCGAACACTCGGCGGGAAGAAAGTCAGGTATTTACTGGGACCACTGTTCCCGGTAAATTGGAGACATGACTAAGGCAATGGAGCCCGGTTACCAGAACCTCCTCGATGTGTTGTCGGAAGGCTCGGTGCGGCGCCGCTTCGACCCCTACCTCGACATCGCGTGGGATGCCCCGGACATGCAGATCGACCTCAACGATCCGCGCTGGGTGCTGTCGCCCACCATCGACCCGCTGGGCGCCACCGAGTGGTACCAGAGCCAGCCGCTGGAGCGGCAGATCGAGATCGGCCGCTGGCGGACGCTCAACACCGTCAAGGTGGGCGCGGCGTTCGAGAGCATCCTGATCCGCGGGCTGATGGCCTTCATCATGAAGCTGCCCAACAACTCCCCCGAGTTCCGGTACGCGCTCCACGAGATGACCGAGGAGTGCAACCACATCCAGATGTTCCAGGAGCTGGTCAACCGCTCCGGGACCGATGTCCCGGGCATGCGGAAGCTCTTCTTCAAGCTGTCGCCGTACATCGGCCTGGTCGGCCAGTACTCGCCGACGGCGTTCATGGCCGGCATCCTCGCCGGCGAGGAGCCCATCGACCACTTCCAGAAGGGCATGATCCGAAACGGCGCCAACCTGCCGCCGGCCGTGCTGCGCACCATGCAGATCCACATCGCCGAGGAAGCCCGGCACATCTCGTGGGCCAACGAGTTCCTCAAGACCCACATGCCCGAACGGTCGTGGCGGTTCAAGGCCTTCGCCACCGTCGCGTTCCCGCTGACGCTGCGCTGGCTCGCGCACGAGATCATGGGATCGCCGAAGTCGTTCGGCAAGCAGTTCGACATCCCGGAAGACGTCATGCGGCAGGCGTTCTGGCGCAGCCCGCAGTCACGGAAGATCATGGCCGGCTTCTTCGACGAGACCCGTGCGCTCGCCGAGGAGATCGGCCTGATGAACCGCGTGGGCCGCTGGATGTGGAAGCGCTGCGGCATCGCCGGTGAGACGGCCCGCTACCGCAGCGCGCCCAACCGCGAGGCACAGTTGATCGCCTGATGCCCCACGTCATCACGCAGTCCTGCTGCAGCGACGCGTCCTGCGTCTATGCCTGTCCGGTCAACTGCATTCACCCCACGCCCGACGAGCCCGACTTCCACACCGCCGAGATGCTCTACATCGACCCGGTGGAGTGCGTCGACTGCGGCGCGTGTGTGACGGCCTGTCCGGTCGACGCCATCAAGCACGACGGTTCACTGGAGCCGACCGAGAAGGTCTTCCTCGAGCTCAACGCCGGCTTCTACTCCGAGCCCCGGCCCCGGCCGCTGCTGGCGCCCGTCGTTCCCCCACTGCAGGTCCGCGCGCCCGGAGCCATCAGCGTGGCCATCGTCGGGTCGGGTCCGGCGGCGATGTACGCGGCCGACGAAGTGCTGACCATCCCCGCGGCGCGCGTCCGGATGTATGAGCGGCTCGCCCAGGCCGGCGGGCTCGCGCGCTTCGGCGTGGCCCCGGACCACCGGCGTACCCGGGGCGTTTCCCGTCAGTTCGACACCATCACCGCCGACCCGCGGCTGGAGTTGGTAACGGGAGTCGAGGTCGGCTCCGACATCACCCACCAGCAGCTGCTCGCGGAGCATGACGCCGTCATCTACGCCGTCGGCGCCGCGACGGATCGTCCACTGGATGTACCCGGAGCGAACCTGCCGGGCGTCAGCTCCGCCACCCGTTTCGTGGCGTGGTACAACGGCCATCCCGACTTCGCCGACGCCGTCTTCGACCTGTCGCAGCCGCGTGCGGTCGTCATCGGCAACGGCAACGTCGCGCTCGACGTTGCCCGGATTCTCACCACCGATCCGGACCGGCTGGCCGCCACCGACATCGCGCCACACGCGTTGAAAGCCTTGCGGCAGAGCAAGATCGACGAAGTCGTGGTCGTCGGGCGACGGGGCCTGGCGCAGTCGGCGTTCACGGTGCCGGAGCTGGTCGGCCTGACGTCGATGCCCGACGTCGATGTCGTCATCTCAGCACAGGACCTGGCGTCACTGCCGGACACCGATCCACGGGCCCGCATCCTCGGCGACCTCCCGCAGCGGCCCGGGAACCGCCGGATCGTCCTGACGTACCTGCAGTCACCCACCGCCATTGCGCCGACTGCAGCCGGACTGGACGTCGAATTCGCCCGCAACGAACTCGTGGCGGCGGCCGACGGCACCACGAAGGTGAAGCCGACCGGGGACCTGCACACCGTCACTGCCGGACTGGTGCTCACGTCGATCGGCTACCGCGGCCGGCCTGTGGCCGACCTGCCCTTCGACGACGCCCACGGCACGATCCCCAACGACAAGGGCCGGGTCGACGGCGTCGCCGCGACCTACGTGACGGGCTGGATCAAACGCGGCCCGACGGGCTTCATCGGCACCAACAAGTCCTGCGCGCAGGAGACCGTGCGCAGTCTGGTGGCCGACTACAACGCAGGGTTGCTGGCCTGACGGTTCGCCAGCGCGGCCACCACGGCGACGAGCGGCTCATCCCGACTGACCTCGAACCCGATGGCCCGGGCGGCACCGTCGATGACGTACCACGTGAAGTCGGCCAGGTGCGCGATCATCTCTTCGCGGGTGTGCGTCGGCTCCGGGCTGCGCACCCAGGCGAACAGCGTCTCCTCGACCATGGTCACGATCGCCAGCGGGACGAGCTTGAACGCGCTGTCCTCGACGCCGATCGCCAATTGGATGGCGGCGATGATGCCGTCGGCGCGTTCGATGATGCGCAGCTTCAGCTCGCCGACGGCGTCGAGCGTCTGGTCCCCCTCGAACGACGGGCCATTGCGCGCGAACTCGTTGAGCCTCGGATGGTCGATCATCCAGTCCGCGACCGCCTCGATGGTGCGCGTCAGAATCTCGCGGAGCGAGCCGTCGGAGATGTCGAGCTTGCCGACCAGGACGGACCCGAAGTCGTCGATCAGATACGACCGGACCCGTCGCTCGAGTTCCTCCTTGCCGGAGGTCTGCCGGTAGATCACCGACTTGGCGACGCCGGCGCGCTTGGCGATGGCGGCGACGGAGATGTCGGCACCGGGCGGGCTTTCTTCGAGCAGTTCGATCATCGCCAGCAGGATCTTGGCCCGGCGTTCGGCGTTGTGCTGCTCCCACCGCGCCTCGTACCCACTCACCGGGGCGGAGTTCGGGGCCACAGACATGTGTCTCACGGTAGCCGCTGCTCCTTCGAGTGACGCCCGCCACACCCCTGTCACACCTCGGCGCGCTGTCTCGTCCAACCGATATGACGACAACACCACGCATCGAAGCCCTGCCCCCGCACCGCGCCGGCCTGCTGACCCGGCTCATGTACCGCTACGCCAAGCGTGAGTTCGGCGAGGTGCCCGAACCGTTCGCCGTCGCGGCCCACCACCCGCGGCTGCTGGTCGCCAACGCCGTGCACGAGAGTCTGCTCAAGAGCGGTTCCAAGACGCTGCCCGACTCCGTCCGCGACCTGGCCGTGTTCTGGACCGCGCGGACGGTGGGCTGCTCCTGGTGCGTCGACTTCGGCACCATGCTGATGCGTCTGGAGAGCCTGGATGTGGATCGGCTCAAGCACATCGACGATTACGCGGCCTCACCGTTGTTCACCGACGACGAGCGGGCCGCCATCGCCTACGCCGACGCGATGACCACCGATCCGCACAACGTGACCGACGAACAGGTCAACGATCTCAAGCGCCGGTTCGGCGAGGCCGGCGTCATCGAGCTGACCTACCAGATCGGCGTGGAGAACATGCGGTCGCGGATGTACGCGGCGCTCGGCATCACAGAGCAGGGCTTCAGCTCGGGCGACGCGTGCCGGGTGCCGTGGGCCGAGTGATCGCGGACTCGCCGGCGGCGTCGTGATCCGGGTGATGTGAAGTCAGCCGGGTCGGCCGGCCTCGATCACCTGTAGCACCTGGTCGGGGCGGTCGGCCGGCCAGAAGGCGTGCATCGCCCAGGTGGCGCCGGCGGCAGCGAACTCGGCCGCGTCCGTGCCCGGCTTGGTCTTCACCGCAATGTCGAAACCTTCACGGCTGCCGCGCAATTGCTCGATGGTGTCGGCAATCTGGGCAACCGTCGACGCATCGCCGGTGAGCGGAAAGATGCCGTCATGCCGGGCGGCTCGTTCGACGGGCTTGCCGTCATGTCGTGCAGTGCCGAACCACAATGGGATCCGTGGCTTCGGTGCCCCGTCGGGCACGGCACGGACGTCCTCGACGATCAGCTCACCGTGATGAGTGACGGTCTTGCCGGCCCACAACGCTTTCAACACATCGACACCTTCATCGAGTATGCGGCCACGTCGACGCGCGTCGATGTTCTCCCCGACGGCCGAGTACTCGCGACCGCGGTCATCGCCGGTTCCCAGCCCCAGGGTCAGCCGCCCTCTACTGAGCCGATCCAGCGTTGCCGTCTCTCGCGCGAGTTTGAGGATCCGCCGGCGCGGCAGAGGAGTCACCATAGGCCCCAGGCGAATTCGACTCGTGCTGGCCGCGGCAGCAGCCAACGCGACCCAGGGGTCTGCGATCGCCCAGTCCCCGCCTATCGGGCTCAGCACGTGGTCCCAGACGAACAGGCCGCCCCAGCCCGACTCCTCGGCGGCGATCGCAATGTCGATGATGGCGTGGGGATCGGCCAGCTCTCCGAGAGGCGGCAGGAAGATCGCATGGTGCACCAAATCACCGTAGCGCCGGTGGCGATCGGACTCAGTGGGCGATCGCGACCGCCCCGCCGGAGACCACGATGCCGCCGGTGTCGGGCACCGTGACCGTCAGCAGACTGGGGCGACCGACGTGCTCCCCCTGCCGGATGCGGACCGTTCGGCCGCCGGCGAAGCCGAGGACCTCGCGCAGGTACGCACCCGTGGCCGCGGCCGCGGACCCCGTTGCGGGATCTTCGTTGATCCGGCCGACCGGGAACAGGTTCCGGGCGAGGAACTCGTCGGACTCTGTCCGGTGGAGCACTGTCACCGTGCCGGTCCAGCCCTGCTTGTCCATCAGGGCGGCCAATGGCGCAGGCGCGAAACGGAATTGGTGAAATACCTCGCGGTCGGCAAGCGAGATGACGGGGTGCCAGTTACCGGCGAACGACTCGCGCACCGGCAGGGCCGGGTCCAGGTCGCCCGGCACCAGCCCCAGCAGTTCGAGGACTGCGGCGAGTGCGGTGGCATCGATGTCGCGGACCTGTGGCGGCACGCTGGTGAAGGCGACTGTCACCGCACCGTCGGAATAGGTCGATGTCATGTCGACCTCCCCCGCTGCTGTCGCGAAGGTGAACGTGCCCGCCCCGCGTCGTTCGGTGAGTGCGACGGCCGTGGCGACGGTGGCGTGGCCGCAGAACGGCACCTCGGCCGCCGGCGAGAAGTACCGCACCCGATAGTGCCCGAGCTCGGCGCGCGCACTGTCGACGATGAACGCGGTCTCCGCGTAACCGACCTCTGCGGCGATCTCCTGCATGCGTTGCTCAGTGAGTGCGGATGCGTCAAGCACCACTCCTGCCGGGTTGCCACCGCCAGGGGTCGCCGCAAACGCGCTGTATCGCAGAATCTCCGTCACGCCTACCAGTGTGCCGTTGTTCACGTACTAGTTTTCAGTCGGCAGGGGTGGGTGCGCCGCCCGCGGTGGCAGTGGCTTTCGCCAGTCGTGGATTTGCAGTGCGATGCGTTCGTGGCGCGAGCCGGACCACTGCGGGGTGAGACCACAGCGGGTGGCCGCGGCTACGATCTGCTCGCCCAGGAGCACTTCGCTGCGCTCGACCGATTCTCTCCTGGCAGCCGCATCACCGCTCTGGGCCGCATCGACCAGTTCTTTCGGCAGCCGGCTGTGCTGGGTCCACGCACTGTACGCAAGGTAGAGCAACGGATCTGGGCTGCCGAGCCGATCAGCGTCCTGCGCATGGAAGTACACGTAGGCCCACTCGCGGTAGGGATACGCCGCACCGGCGTCATCGGCGGGCGTGCGTTCGTCATCGATGGCGTCGAACGCGCAGTTGTTGCAGCACATGAAGCACATCCGGCCGAGGATGCCCTCCGATGCCAGTTGCGCGAACATCTGTTGCAGGCGCCCGAAATCGCCCGTGTTCGGCCACGATTGCTGCTCGACGATCCGCTGGTCCCACATGGTGTCCAACAGGTCGACAGCCGCGTCGGCGGTGATGTCGCTGTCTGCGTCGAGGTGTGACAGCACCGACTCCCGAACGTCGTCATAGGCCCAGAAGCCACAGACGAGCTGCTCCCGGATGAGATCGGCAAGCTCTTCGTATTGAGCGCTGAGGCCTGCCATCGTGGCAGCGGTTCCTTTCGCAGGTGCAGGCGCCAGGACCGTACTGGGCGCCGGGCCGGCGGCGGGGCGGTCCTGATCGACGGCGCCGTTTTCGACGGGATCATCTTGTGCACGTTGGCGTCTGGCGGCCTGGCGTTGTTGCTCGGCTCGTTCCCGGCAGCGCTGCAGGAATTCCTCGTCAGCGGCGGGGTCCTCCGGAATGAAGCGGCCCGGTTTGTCGTACTCGGGAAAACGCCGGGCATCGAGCGTGCGGTTCCGTGGCGCCGCAGCGGCCGGGCGCCCGGCGATGAACCACGCGATGGAGCCCGCCAGCGGAAGGAGCAGAACGATGAAAATCCATAGCAGGCGCGGTAATCCACGCACTTCGTGCTCATCGGTGCAAGCGATGTCGACGATCGCGAACAGCAACACGACTACGTCGAGCACACCGAAATACAGCATCCTTGTTGGCCTCCCCCGACGCCTGAATATTCACCCGACTCCCGCGTGACGTGCCGTGGCAGGCGCGTTCGTCAAGGTGTAGTCGCGGGAGCAGTCGGCAACCGAACGCCCACTGACAGTGATCTGGCACACAGAGCTTCCAGAGGTACAGGCACGCCCGGCCGGGGGCGCTGGCCTCACAAGCCGGCCAAATGGTAGAACACGTTACAGAAATGGCGACTGCAGCCGCCGAAACCGCCTGCTCAGCGAGGAGCGCCCATGCACTGGTACACCGGCAACACGTTCTACGACACGGTGCTCACCACTGCCTTCGCGTTCGCCGCATTCGTGATCATCGGCGGTTTCTTCGCGCAGAGTTCGTATGGACGGTTCTCGACCACGAAGCTCGGCTTGAATCTGAACCCGAAGCTCGGCTGGTGGCTGATGGAGATCCCGGCGACCGTCGTGTTCCTGATCAGCTACCTGGCCGGGCCGCACCGCTTCGAGCCGACATCGCTGGTGCTGGCTGGGATTTGGCTGCTGCACTACGCCAACCGGGGCTGGTTCTTCCCGCTGGCGATCCGCCAGGCGCCCGGCAAGCGCGGCACCTTCAACGTGTCGGTGATCGTGATGGGCATGCTCGTCACGTCGATGCACGGCTACCTCAATGGGACGCTGTTCAGCCACGACTTCTTCGGGCAGTACACCACCGCATGGCTGACCGATCCCCGATTCCTGGTGGGCCTGGTGGTCTACCTGTGCGGCTTCGTGCTGCTGGTCAACTCGGAAGCGATCGTGCGAAACCTGCGCGACAAGAACAATCCCGGCGGTGCGGAGTACCGGATACCGTTCGGCGGCGGCTTCCGGTTCGTCACCAGCCCCGCGTACCTGGGCGAGCTCATCGCCTGGTCCGGTTTCGCGCTGCTCACCTGGGCGCTGCCGGGCGTTGCCATCCTGCTGATCACCGCAGGCAATCTGATTCCCCGGGCGCTGGGCACCCACACCTGGTACCAGGAGAAGTTCCCCGAGTACCCGACCGACCGCAAGGCACTGATCCCCTACGTTCTGTGAGCCGCTAGTCAGCTCTGAGCGGTGACGCCGTGAACTTGTCCGGGTTCGCGATGTCCCAGAGCGCGACGACCTTGCCGTCGCGCACGGTCAGTGCGGTGACGCGCGGCAGCATCTCCGGATGCTCACCGTCGGCCGGCAGCCCGGGGTTGTACGCGCCGAGCTCACCATTGATGAGGGCCAACTGCGACGTCGAAAGCCATTGCGGCCCATAACGTCTGGCCAGCCCGAACAGGAACCGGGCCACCTTGTCCGCGCCGACGATCGTGCGGGGTGCAGTCGGCGCCCGACGGTTGGAGTCGCCGGTGAACGTGGCATCGGGGTGCAGCAGTTCGACGACGGCGGCCATGTCCCCGCCGGCCAGCGCGGCCATCAGCTTGCCGACGACCTCGTTGTGGCCCGCGTCCGGCGGTGGCGCCGGGGCCTCGGCGACGGCACGCCGGGCGCGTGACGCGAGCTGCCGCGCACTCGCGTCCGTCACGCCGAGCACCGACGCGATCTCGGAGAACGGCACCGCGAAACCGTCGTGCAGGACGAAGGCCACGCGCTGGTCGGGTGTCAGCCGCTCCAGCACCACCATCGCGGCGAAGCGGGCGTCCTCCCCCGCGACCACGGCGGCCAACGGGTCCGACGCGTCGAATCCGGTCACGACCGGTTCGGGCAGCCACTCGCCGAAATAGGCCTCGCGGCGGTGCGCCGCGGACCGCAGCCGGTCCAGGCCGAGGCGGCTGACCACCGTCGTCAACCAGGCGCGGGGCTCTTCGATGGCGTCGACATCCGCACTGTGCCAGCGCAACCAGGCGTCCTGCACGATGTCCTCGGCGTCGGCGTACACACCGGTCAGCCGGTAGGCGACGGACAGCAGGTGCGGGCGCAACCGCTCGAATTCATCGGTGTCCTGCGCAGTGGTCACAAACACCAACCTACGACTCGCCGTTCGAGAGCGGCGAACCGTAGCATCTCATCGGCAATCAACCGGGATGAGCAGGGAGCAGATGACTACGACAGCGCCAGACATCGTCGCCCGAGACAAAGGCCTCAAACGGGGTGCCCTCGGCCCGGTGTCCAGCGTGGTGGTCGGGCTGGCGTCCACCGCACCGGCATACAGCCTGGCGGCGACGCTCGGCCTCGTCATCGCCGCCGGCGGCACGCTGCTCGCCGGGGTCAAAGCGCCTGCGATCATGCTCATTTCGTTCGTGCCGATGTACCTCATCGCCGTCGCCTACCAGGAACTGAACAAGGCCGAGCCCGACTGCGGCACGACGTTCACCTGGGCGGCCCGCGCCTTCGGTCCCGTCGTCGGCTGGTTGGGCGGCTGGGGCATCATCGCGTCCGACGTCATCGTGATGGCCAATCTCGCGCAGATCGCCGGGTCGTACTCGTTCACGTTCGTCGGTGACCTGGGTTGGCATTCGGCCGCCGGTCTGGCGAACAGCACGCTGTGGTCGACGGTCGCGGGCGTCATCTGGATCGTGTTGATGACGTACATCTGTTACCGCGGCATCGAGGTGTCGGCCCGGTTGCAGTACGTGCTGTTGACGGTCGAGGTCGTCGTGTTGATCGTGGTGTCGGTCGTGGCCCTGGTGAAGGTCTACACGCACCACGGGCATGCCTACTCGATCATGCCGTCGTGGTCCTGGTTCTGGCCTGGCGGAATGGATTTCGGCACGGTGATCGCCCCGGCGGTGCTGGCCACCATCTTCATCTACTGGGGCTGGGACACCGCGGTGGCGTGCAACGAGGAGTCCGACGATCCGGGCCGCACCCCCGGCCGCGCCGCCGTCATCTCGACGTTCCTGCTGCTCGCCACCTACGCGCTGGTCACCGTCTCGACCATCGCGTTCGCGGGCGTGGGCACCGAGGGTATCGGGCTCGGCAACCAGGAGAACGCCAAGGACGTCTTCACCGCCATCGGACCATCGTTGTTCGGCGACAGCGTGATCGGGAAGATCGGCATGCTGCTGCTGTCGGCGTCGATCCTGACGTCGGCGGCCGCCTCGACGCAGACCACCATCATGCCGACGGCGCGCACCACGCTGTCGATGGGCGTATACCGTGCGCTGCCACAGAGTTTCGCAAAGATTCATCGCCAGTACCTGACACCGACCACCTCGACGATTGTGATGGGCGTGCTGTCGGTGCTGTGCTACGTGTTGTTCACCGCGATCAGCGCCGATCTGCTGACAGCCCTGATCGGTTCGGTCGGCCTGATGATCGCCTTCTACTACGCGCTGACCGGGTTCGCGTGCGTCTGGTTCTACCGAAAAACGTTGACCCGCAACGTGCGTGACTTCACGATGCGCGGCCTGCTGCCATTGCTCGGCGGCGTCACGCTGTCGGTGGTGTTCGTCTACGGGCTGGTCCAGTACAGCAAGCCGGACTGGCTGAAGGACGAAAACCACCACGACGTCACCATTTTCGGGTTCGGTGCGGTGGGTGTGGTCGGCGTCGTCGGATTGCTGCTCGGTGTGGTGCTGATGTTCGCGTGGCGCGTCGCGCAGCCGGAGTACTTCCGTGGGCTGACGCTGCCGCGGCGTCATGACCTGGTGCTGGATACGCCGGCCTCCGTTCAGTCCGCACCTGCGCATTTCGGATTACCGGACTCCGGTGACATGCCGACGGTCATCGCTCCGGACCTGTCGAACCTGCCACCGGGCGGGACTGCGGTGGACACGGCCACCGGCGAGGAATTCCGCCGCGACTGACGGATCGCTCAGCAGGATCGTGAAAACCGCTGATTCGACGGCAAATTGGGGGTTTTCCCGTCTCCCGGCACGTAACAGGCGTTACCGTCTACACGTGCCGCACAAGCCGCCCATCAACCCGGTGCGCTGGACCCCACCGCCGGTCGACGCCCTGCCCGATTTCCCGTCCGCGGATCTGACCATCGTGCCGATGCCCGGCGACGCCCCGGAGGACGTCGTCGTCGGCGCCGATGGCTCGTTGTGGACCGGCCTCGTCGACGGGCGGATCGTGCGGGTCTCCGCCGACGGCGACACGGATGTGGTGGCCGATACCGGCGGCCGGCCGTTGGGGCTGCACGTCGCGCGGGACGGGCGACTGCTGGTCTGCGACAGCTATCGGGGGCTACTGTCACTGGATCCCGGCACCGGCGCCCTGGAGGTACTGGTACCCGACATCGACGGCCGGCCCCTGCGGTTCTGCTCGAACGTGACCGAAACCGAAGACGGCACAATCTATTTCACCGAATCGACCAGTTCGTTCCACTACGAGCATTTCCGCGCCGCGATCCTCGAGGCCCGCGGCGACGGCGGCCTGTACAAGCTGGCGACCGACGGCACGGTGAGCACGCTGCGCGAGGGCCTGTACTTCGCCAACGGCGTCACCGTCACCGCCGACGGCACCGCGCTGGTGTTCGCCGAGACGCAGGGGCGCCGGCTGTCGAAGTATTGGCTGTCCGGGCCGCAGGCCGGCAGCATCACGCCGCTCGCGGTCAACCTGCCCGGCATGCCCGACAACATCTCGACGGGCGCCGACGGCCGGATCTGGGTCGCGTTCGTCACGCCGATCAACGCCGCCGCGGAGTGGCTCGCGCCGCGGCCGACCATTCTGCGCCAGCTGGTATGGCGGCTGCCGGACGCGCTGCAGCCGCAGATGGCGCTGGAGGTGTGGGCTGTCGCCTTCGATCCCGAGAGCGGCGCCGCGGTCGCAGGCGTGCGCGGCCGGCACCGCCAGTTCGGACAGGTCACCGGACTCGTCGAGCACGACGGGCGGTTGTGGATGAGCTCCATCGGGGTGCCCGCGCTCGCGCACTGCGCGCTCCCCGAGCGCCGGCAGGCCTCGGTCAGCTAATTCACATTTGTAACTTCAACCCCATTTGTCACAGCGCGGCAACACGGGATCCGATGGTCCGTCGCCTAATCTGACGACACCATGGCGACCACCCGATCCACGTCACAGCGCGCTGCAGCCCTGGCAGCAGCGTTTTTCCTGACGGCCGCACCGGCGTTGGCCTATGCCGAACCCGACCCGCCGGCCGCCGACCCGTGCCCGTACCGGGTAAACACCCCGCCCGCGGTCGACCAGTCCGAGGTGCCCAAGGCCGGCGACCCGCCGGCCCCGATCCCCGTGCCGGCCACACCGCTCGGCGGGGACCTGATGGGCAGCTGCGGCATCGTCGCCGCACCGGACATGCCGCCGCTGCCCGGCGATGTCTCTGCCGACGCCTGGCTCCTGGCCGACCTCGACAGCGGCGACATCATCGCCGCCAAGGACCCGCACGGCAGGCACCGCCCGGCCAGCATCATCAAGGTGCTGATCGCGACCCAGGCACTACGCGAACTGCCCATCAACAAGCGCGTCACCGGAACCCCGGACGACGCTGCCGCCGAGGGCACCCGGGTCGGCGTCGACGACGGCGGCGTCTACACCGTCAACGACCTGCTGCACGGCCTGCTGATGCACTCGGGCAACGACGCCGCACACGCACTGGCGATGCAGGTCGGCGGCATGGACACCGCGATCGGCAAGATCAACGACCTGGCCGCCAAGCTGGGCGGTCGCGACACCCGGGCAGCCACCCCGTCCGGCCTGGACGGCCCCGGCATGAGCACCTCGGCCTACGACATGGGCCTGTTCTACCGCTATGCCTGGCAGAACCCGACGTTCGCCTCGATCGTGGCGACGCAGAAGTACAACTTCCCCGGCCACCCGGCCAAGCCCGGTGAACCCGGCGACCACCCCGGCTACGAGCTGGAGAACGACAACAAGCTGCTCTACAACTACCCGGGCGCGCTCGGTGGCAAGACCGGTTACACCGACGACGCCGGGCAGACGTTCGTCGGCGCCGCGGACCGCGGCGGGCGCCGCCTCGTCGCGATTCTGTTGCACGGCACCCGCGTGCCGATCGCGCCGTGGGAGCAGGCCGCGCGCCTGCTGGACTACGGCTTCGCGACCCCGCCCGGCACCAAGGTCGGCACCTTGATCGAGCCGGACCCGTCGCTCACCCAGCGCAAGCCCGACGCCAAGCATCCCGCGGCCGCCGCGGCCTTCGACGGTCTGACGCCGGCCGACGCGGTGCCGATCCGCGTCGGCGTCGGCGTGGTCGGGTCCGCCGTGGTGCTCTCGCTGATGATGGCTGCCCGTTCGATCAATCGGCGCCCCCAGCACTCCAACCGGTAGAGACTGACGGGCGATGACGCTCATCTCGGCCGGGACGGTGGTGCTCGGCGATTCTGTATGCCGGCCCGGGTGGCTGGAGATCGATGGCGACCGCATTGTGGCGTGCGGCAGCGGTGCCCCGCCCCGCGTCGTCGACGCCGACTTCCCCGACGGTGTGGTGGTGCCGGGATTCGTGGACATGCACGTGCATGGCGGCGGCGGCTTCTCCTACAGCACCGACGATCCCGACGACGTGGCGCGCGCCGCCGATTTTCATCGTGCCCACGGGACCACGACGACCCTGGCCAGTCTCGTCACGGCGGCGCCCGAGGTCCTGCTGACGCAAGTCCAGACCCTGGCCGACGCGGTACGCGGCGGCGTCGTCGCCGGGATCCATCTGGAGGGTCCGTGGCTCAGTTCGGCGCGTTGCGGTGCGCATGACGTGACGCAGCTGCGGGTTCCCGACCCCGCTGAGATCGATTCCGTCCTCGCCGCCGGCGACGGCGCCATCCGCATGGTCACCCTCGCCCCGGAACTGCCCGGCGCCGACGTGGCGATCGAGCGGTTCGTCGACGCGGGAGTCGTTGTGGCCGTAGGCCATACCGACGCCAGCTACGAAGAGACCAAGCGGGCACTGCAACTGGGCGCCACCGTCGGCACCCATGTGTTCAACGGCATGCGTCCGCTTCATCATCGCGATCCGGGCCCGGCACTGGCCCTGCTCGAGGACGCCCGGGTGACGGTTGAGCTCATCGCCGACGGAGTGCATCTCCATCCCGCGCTCGTCCACCAGGTGGCGGTCACCGCGGGTTCGGATCGCGTCGCGCTCATCACCGACGCGATGGCGGCAGCGGGCATGCCCGACGGGACGTACCAACTGGGCGGACTCGATGTCGAGGTCAGCGGCTCGGTGGCGCGGCTGCGCGAGCGGTCCACCATCGCCGGCGGCACCGCCACCATGGATGCCCTGTTCCGCACGGCGGCAACAGGTTTGGAGGCGGCCTCGGATTCGGCGCTGCGGCACGCGGTGGCGATGACGGCGACGACGCCGGCGCGCACGCTGGGTCTCGACGACGTCGGCGCATTGGCGCCCGGGATGTCTGCCGACCTGGTGGTGCTGGACCGCAAGCTGCAGGTGCGCGCGGTGGTGCGGCGCGGGGTGTGGGCGGCCGGGCCGGGGTGACCAAATGAGCGCCTACCGTCGCCCTGCAAACCGGCCCGTGGGCGGCGCCGCGCCTGCGCACGGCACCGCCCACCGCCAGATCACGCGTTGCCGGGCAGCTTGTCCTTGACAGCTTCAACGCCTTCCTTGACCTTTTCCGCAGCGCCGGCAATGGTGTCCTTGACAGCCGCGATCGCCTGGTCGACCTGGCCTTCGGCCTCGAGATCGGAGTTGCCGGTCGCCGACCCCACGGCTTCCTTCGCCTGGCCCTTGAGATCCTGGACCTTGTTCTTGGCGTCATCGGCGATTCCCATGTTTTCCTCCCTTTTGCGATGGGGCATTTATCGAATAATCTGATGCCCCAATTTATTTGAATCCGCGTAGCCGTCGATTGCGCTACGTCGGACATCTGTGTCAGGCCACGGCCGGGCGCACTTTCTCGGCGCGCTCCGGCTTGACCAGTAATTGAAACTCCACGTCGTCACCGGCGGCGCGCCGCACGTCGGCGCCGCACCGGCGCGCCATCCTCCGGATCTCCTCGGTGGGTGTCGCGACCGCGACACCGACGGTGATCCGCACGACGGCAGACCCACCCTGGAACCGGCTGACTGCGCTGGCCGACTGCACCGACGGGTGGCGGGCCAGGTCTTCTGCGGCCGCGTCGGCGACATGCGACAGGTCGACACTCCCACCGAACGTGCGGATCGCCCGTACCGAGCGGGGTCGCACGTGCAGCAGGGCCAACCAGGCTCCGAGCCCGATCAGCAGTACACCGGCCCCGACCAATACCGCGGACCACCAAGGCCATTCGGTTACCCGCCCGAGTGCACGTACGTCGATCGCAGCGGCCGCCTTCCGCGCCAGATGATGGCGCCCTCCGTAACCGCCCACCAGAGCCGCCCCGGTCAGCAGAATCAGCGCCGCCAGGCCGGTGCAGAGTCTGTCGAGAAAGCGAACCGTGGCTGTCACTCGAGTTCTCCATCCATAGTTATTGCGGTAGAACGTGATTCACGCAAACGCCAATCGGCGGCGATCTCGCGCGGCACCCAGACCCCGTCACCGACAGGTATGTGGGTGCGCCGTCGCGGTTTCACCGCGACCACCAGCAGCACCGCGCCGACGACGGCCGCCAGCACTGCCGTCGGCCAGTACCACCACTGCCAGTGCGCGCCGGTAAGCCAGTGCAGCACTGCACCAATCCACTGTGGACGGGCGGTCAGTCCATCCCGGATGGCCACCGCGCCGAACGCAATCAGCACCAGCGAGATCAGCACACCGGTGACGGTCGCGGCCGCGATGGCACGCGGCGCGTACCGGCCGAGGCGCCGGGGCGTGGCGCTGCTCGCAACGGCTGCTTCGGCGGCATAGGCCTGCGCCACCTGTGCGGCGGTGCGCTCAGCAACCAGATGAGAAATGCGTACGCCCACCCGATCCGGGTGTTCATCCAACGCGGCGGCAAGCTCATCGCCGACCGCGCCGCGCACCGCTTCGATGACATCGACGCTGTCGACCGGCCATGCCGCTGCGATCTCGACTTCGATTCGTGACGAATCGGGTTGCCCGCCAATAGTTATCGCAGGAAAATTGTGGCCGAATGCCATGGTGCGGCGGGCAACGACACCCGGCACCGAAAGCACTGCCCGCTCAACCAAGCGCTGACGTACCCGGTCTTCGACCACCGTCCGGCCGCGGCCCTCGGCCACTGCGAGATGCGCAGCGACATTCGTTGTCACGTCAGCTCCTTGAACGCCGGCCGAGCGCGGTCAGATCGATGGCCCCGTCCAGGTGCGCACCGAGCGCGGCCCCGGCAGAGCCGAACACCACCGCCAGCAGGAACCCGAACAGACCGCCGCCGATCGTGGCGATCGCCAGCAGCAGACCAGCGAAAAGGCCCGCCAGCAAGTATTTTCCGTTCATTGTTGACTCCTCTACGAATGCGATTACGTAACGACGTCGCCAACCACCACGTGGACGGGAACGCCCGCGGCAGCGCTCGCCGCGTTCTTGACGCGTTCAGCGGTGGCAAGCAGGGCGCTGCTCAGGTCCAAGACCACGTGCACCCTGCCGCTCTCGGGACCCAGGCGGACTCCCGCGACGGTTCGTCCCGGCAGGTGCGTTGCCGGCACTCCCGGGCCGGAGTGCAGGCCCACCACGCCGTCGACAGCGGTCACCGCCGCCACGACGCGGTCAACCGCTTCTGCAGCAACGGTTTCAGTCACTGGACGCGGGGTTGCGCGTCGCCGGAATCCTGGGCGCGGTCATCCTCATCGGCGAAATGCACATCGTGCACCGTGATATTGACCTCGGTCACCTCCAGGCCCGTCATGTTCTCCACCGCGGCAATCACATTGCGGCGAATACCGTCGGCGAGGTCGTGGATGGCCACTCCGTACAGGGCGACGATGCCGATGTCGATGGCGGCCTGGCGCTCACCGACCTCCACACTGACACCTTGGGTCAGATCACGTGCGCCGGGAAGGGTCTCACGCAGCTTGCCGACGACGCGGGCAGCCTGGCCACCGAGGTCGTAGACCCCGCTCACCTCGCGGGTGGCGATACCCGCGATCTTGGACACCACGACGTCCGCGATGGTGGTGGCTCCGTGGTCGGTTGTCAGCCGCTCCAATTCTCTGGTGGCCGCGGCGACGGAACCGGCTTCGTGGACCTGCGTTGCTGTGGTCATCAGCGTCTCCTCTGTTTTCGATCCGCCGGGACGTTTTCGTCCGGCACAATCGTTTCGTCGGGCAGTGGTGGGCAGAGCGCACGCAACTGAGACGCGGAACACACTTTCTGCGGAGAACGTGACGGGACGGGGGGACCGAGTTGCGGGCCGACGACCTGCTGAATTCACTGCCGGACGAGACGCTGGCCCGTCGCGCACAACGCGGTGACACCGCCGCGTTCGATGCGTTGGTCGTGCGCCACGCGCCGGCGCTCCTGCGTTTCGTCAGCAACACCTACCCAGAGTCCGCCGACTGCGACGACATCGTTCAAGAAACGTTCATCGCCGCCTGGAAGTCCCTGCCCACCTTCGCCTTTCGATCACAGTTCCGCACCTGGCTCTATGCCCTGGCGTCCCGCAAGACCATCGACACACTGCGGCGCCGCCGTCCGCAATACGACCTGGAGTCCGCGCCTGAGTTACCCGATGCCCGACCCGGTCCCGGGCAGCAGGTCGAGCAGAGTGCCTTTGTCACCGCCCTGCGACTGGAGTTGTCACGAATGCCGTATCCCGCTCGGGCGGCCTGGTGGCTGCGCGAGGTCTACGATCTGCCGGTCGCCGAAATCGCCGCCGTGCTGAACACGACCGAAGGCTCGGTCCGCGGTCTGCTGCATCGAACCCGCAAGCGGCTGGCAACCGCCCTCGAGGAGTTCAAGCCGTGAGCACACCGGACAATCCCGCAGCTCACAGCCCGCTGTACAGCGGCAGCGAGGTGAGTAACACTGAAAGACCACGCCACCCTGGAGATGTGATGAGCACGGCAGCAGCGGACGACTACGAAGCCAGCGAGCAAGCGGCTGCGTGGATCGCCGACGCCACTCGCCAGTTCGCCGGCCTGGGCGCGGACGACACCGAGACCGATGACGGTTGGACCCGCACCATGGCGGGCCTGGGCCAGCTTCGAAGCGCCATCACACAACGGATTTCCCTGCTACCCCGCCAAGGCAAGCCGATCAACACAACCAGTTCCGGCGTAGTCGTCAGCCACATCGCGCTCGCAAAGCTTCTCACCTGGTCGCTTGCCGAGCCCGCGGCACAGTACGGCGCAGCCATCGCCGACGTCGAGGTGCATGTGCAGGCTCAGCGGCTCACAGCAGTCCATATCCACCTGATCGGCGTCGGCGCCGACGAACGAGAGCGAACCTATCTCCAAGACGGCGACGCCCTGCGCCGCGAAACTGCGGCCGTCGTGCACACGGCCATCGGCGACAACACCGCGGAGATCACCGTGAGTTGGGACGACCTCTTCGTCACGCCCTGAAAATGCTCAGACCACCGTGAGTGGCAGAGACCTGCCGAGGTCACGGCCGGCGGCGATCGACAGCCGTTGCCGCCCCAGGGCCGGCCACGCCTGCACCGCGCAGAACGGCGCACACTGGTCCTGGTCGGACCGCGTGCCGACATGGACGCAGCACTGCACCAGGCGCTCTTCGATCATGGTCGAGATATCCATGAACGGCTTGACGGTGATGCGAACCACCCGCTCCCCCAACAGCTTCCGCACGCGGTTCTTTCCGCCCGGCAGCGCCGACGACGCGAGCGCAAGCAGCGTCGGCATCCCCAGATCGCAGTTCTGGCAGATGGTTCGCCACACGTCGCCGATCCCGGGATGCGACAGCGAGGACTGCTCGGACAGCAGGCCCAGGAGCGATTCGCGCACCGCCAGCTGCAGTTCCTGCGGCAGCTCGCTGTCGGCAATCCTGTTGGACACCAACCCGAGTCGTTCCTTGAGAATGTCGTGGCCGATCAGCGCCACCAGCGACCGCCAGTGTCCCGAATCGTCGCGCAGCACATAGCCGACCGAGCAGCAGTGCGGATGCGAGCACGGCAGCGCCGTGAGGTCCCGCCAGGTCACCAGGCCGGCGGTCTGTGGGCCGAGCCTGCTCAGCACTCCGGTATGCGTCAGCCGATCGTGCGCATCCAGATTCCCCGACCGTCCCGAACCGAACTGCGGCTGAATGGTGATGCCGCCGACGTACGGGGTGTCCAGCGCCAGCTGCACCATGTCGCCGATCTCGTTGTCGTTGACGCCGAGCGCGGCGGCCATCACCAACGTAGTGAAAATCTGACGCTCTGAAAGACGCTGCAATGCCTGTATTTTCAGCGTGCGTAGGTCACCGCCGCGGTGGTGCCGGTGGGCCGTCTCGGACAGCCCGTCGTACTGTAGATACACCTCGACACGGTGCCGGTGGGCGCTGAGCAGCTCGAGGAGTGCATCGTCCGTGGCGATCCGGATGCCATTGGTATTGACCAGGATTCGGGTGATGGGCCGGCTGGTCAGTGCGGCGAGCAGTTCGGCCAGCTCGGGATGCAGCGTCGGTTCCCCGCCGGAGAGCATCAGCACGTCCAGGCGCCCGTTCTCCCGGGCCAGCCGCTGGTCGACGTTGGCCAGCACGTCGGCGACGGGCACCACATTGCGCAGGTCAGGCGACGAATCGGTGAAGCAGGTGGGGCACCGCAGATTGCAGACCTCGGCGATGTCTTCGAGCAGGATGCAGGTGTGCTGCGTCTGCATCTCCGGCAGCCCCCGGAGATACGCGGACGGAATCGGATCGAAATTGCCTGCCACATCAGGCGTGTGCGCCTTGGTCGGCGCGGTCCACTCCTCCAGATACGACAGAATCTCGGGGCTCTCGTCGTACAGGGTGCTGATCAATCCATGAGCCGGGCACCCCCGCTCCAGCCATACTCTCCCGTCGCGCTCGAGCAGCCGGCCGGCCAGCCGCGCCACGTCGGCGAGCGGTCGCTCGGAAGCGTCGTGATGACAACGTGGGCAGTAGGCCGTGACGTAGCGCAGTATCCGGTCGCCGCGCAGACCCATCCCCGCCGTCATGTGTACATGGTGGGGTTCAGGCCGGTGCAGTATCCGACGGTCAGGATCGAGGTGAGCGCCCAGCCGATCATCAGGCCGAGGCCGAGCCCCTTGGATCCCGGGTTGCCCGTCTTCCACAGCGCGAAGCCACCCCCGAAGGCGACGAGTGCCAGCCCCACGGCACCCAACGCCAGCAGGAACTTGCCCTGATTCGCGATCATCACCGTGACGAAGCCGATGGCGACGTTGATCACCGGAAAGAGGATCACCCCGCAGACCACACCGCCTCCCGAGATCGCCTTGGGGTTCTGTTGCGGCGGATAGCCGTACTGCGGCGGATATTGGGGGTATTGCGGGTGCTGCGGCGGATTCTGGCCCCGCGGCACACCGTCCCCGGGCTCATCGTCTGGATAATCAATTGGCGGCTGGGACACGGTCGCCCTCCTTGTCTGCAGACGAAATCCGGTAGTAGCCACGGCGGTAGCCACGCCACACCCGAAAACCCAAGAGCGCCAAGGACGGCAGCAGCACCCATTGCGGCCGCGTCAGGTCCAGCCACACCGTCTCGTTGGCGCGCACGAACTCCACGAAGAAGCGGAACACCGCATAGGCCGCCACGTAGATCACGAACAACTCACCGGGATGGGTGATTCTGGGGCGCAGCCACATGAGCACGGCGAAAGCCGCCAGCTGGAACACGATTTCGTACACGAACGACGGGTGCATGGCCAGCCCGGCCACACATGCGGGGCACTCGGGGGTGCTCGCCGGAGCATGTACGCCCCACGGCAGTGTCGTCGGGCGGCCGGGTGCCTCCGTCAGCAGGCAGCCGATTCTGCCGATCGCCATCCCCAGGGCGACCGCGGGAGCGAACAGGTCGCCGGTCTTACCGCGATATCCGCCGAGCCGTTTGGCGATCAGCACACCGACGTAGGCGCCGAGCAGGCCGCCGAGGATGCTCTTGGACCCGTACTCCCACGCCTGCGCGACCGTGGGGTTGGCGCTGAAATCGAGGTGCCGCGCCAGGCCCGACGCCCGCATGCCGATCGCCCCGCCGACGAGGGCACCGGTGACGGCCACGAGCGACTGTTCGTTCACCGCGCCGCGGCGCCGCGCCTCGTGGACGAACACGAGGACGGCGGCGAGGACCCCCAATCCCACGAACAGACCGTGGACCGGTACCTGCACCGGTCCGATCTGCCACTGCGGGATCATCGCGATCACAGTGGCAAACCTACCGGCCGGAATCGTCAGTGCACGATGATCCCGCGAATGTTCTTGCCTTCACGAAGATCTTGATAGCCCTGGTTGACCTCTTCGAGGGTGTATCGGGTTGTCACCAGGTCGTCGAGTTGCAGCTGGCCGTCGTTGTAGAGCCGCAGCAGGCGGATGATGTCGTACTGCGGGTTGGCGGAGCCGAACAACGAGCCGCGAATGGTCTTCTCGAACAAGGTCAACTCGAGGCCCGAGACGTGGATCGTCAGCTTCTCGGGGTTGGCCATACCGATGACGACGACCGTCCCGCCCTTGCCGATGGCGCTGAAAGCCGATGTGACGACGTCCTCGTCCACGGTGCCGACGCAGATGATGGCCTGATCGGCGCCCTGCCCCCAGGACAGTTCGGTGATCTTCTCGGCGGCGGCCTCGGCGCTCGCAAAGACATGCGTCGCACCGAACTTCAGCGCCGTATCGCGTTTGAACGGCACCGGGTCGACGGCGACGATGTACTTCGCGCCGGCATGCGCGGCGCCCTGGACGGCATTGATACCGATGCCGCCGATGCCGTACACGACGGTGATGTCGCCGGGCCGCACGTTGCCCGCATAGGTGGCGCCGCCCCAGCCGGTCGGCACACCACAGCCGACGAGCACGGCGGTCTCCAGCGGCAGCCAGTCGTCGACCTTGACCACGGAGTGCTGCGAGATGGTGGCCTTCTTGGCGAACGTGCCCAGCATGCACATGGCACCGAAATCCGTGCCGCCCCTGTGGAATCGGAACGAACCGTCCGGCATCGAGCCTTCGAGAATGGTCGCGCCCATGTCGCACAGGGCCTGCCGACCGGTCGAGCAGTATCGGCAATGGCCGCAGCTCGGGATGAAGCTGCACACCACGTGGTCTCCGGGCTTGACCTTGGTGACGCCGGGGCCGACGTCCTCGATGATGCCGGCGCCCTCGTGCCCACCGACGATGGGATAGCGCGGCGGGAGGTCACCGTCGGACAGGTGCAAATCGGAGTGACACAGTCCGGCGGCGGTGTAGTTGATCAGCACTTCGCCCGGCCCGGGGCCGTCGAGATCGAGTTCCATGATCTCGAAGGGCTTACCTGGCTCAAGCAGGACGGCTGCGGTGGTCTTCATCGGTCTGTTCCTTTCAGGCTGAGTGGGTAACGTGGCGGTGCCCTTGAGCCGGGGCCAGATCGCGCTGCAGGAAGTCGAGCTGGTCGGCCAGAACCCGCTGCTGCCAGGGACCGTCGTAGAAATCGAGGTGGTCTGCGGGGTACTCGCGCAGCTGCGCCCAGTACCCGGCGCGGCGGGCCGCCTTGCGGGCGGCTGCGGCCGGCGCGATGCGGTCGTCGGTGCCGGGCTGGACGAGGATCGGGCACGACAGCTTTCCGGCTTTCGTGATCGGCCGGTTGAAGGCGACGCCGAGAGCGTGCCGGCCACGCACCTCGTTGCGCCACGTCGGCCCGGCGACGGGCAGCCAGGCCTCCTCCGAACCCGAGGTGGCGATCACCGCGGACGATCCGGGTTGCCCGACCACCGGCACCATGTGCGCGGGCCGTCCGCGCGCCGCGCTCAGCACGTCCCGCAGCGCATTCACGCTGGCGCGCACCAGATATCCGGCACCGCAGTTGCGGACCAGGTGGACCAGCGTGGCCCTCCCGTCGACGGCCGGATTCATCGAGATGACGGCCGCGATGCGCTGGTCCCGGGCCGCCACGGCGATGACGTGGCCACCGGCGTACGAGGTGCCCCACAGCACGATCCGGTCCGGGTCCACCCCGGGCAGGTGCCGCGCCGCGGCGATGGCGGCGTGATAGTCCTGCCGCTGGCGGCCAACCGAAACATCCTGCCGGGGAACACCTTCGGACTCACCGAACCCGCGGTAGTCGAACACCAGCACGTCCAGACCGGCGGCGGCGAACGGCGCGGCGAAGCCGAGCAACGCGGTGTCCTTGGTACCGCTGAAGCCGTGGGCCATCACCACGCACGGCCGGCCGGACTCCCCGGCCAGCGCATCGGTGGCAGCGGGCAGATGCCAAGCGGCACAACGCACTCCGTGGCTGTAGAAGTAGAGCTGCTTCATGAACGATCTCCCTACGAGGCGTACGCGACGGTCTTGACGGACGAGAACCGCAGGCCGGGATCCTCGACGGGCCCGCCCCGCAGCCGCTCGGCATCCATCTCGTAGGCGTGCTTGACCAGCCACGAACCGCTGTCGCCGCTGCGGGGGAACTGCTGGATGCCGCGCTGCACGTAGCCCGACGACAGGTCCATCAGCGGGCCGCGTGCCATATCGGGGTTCTCGACCACCGGCACGACGACGTCGTGTCCATGGGCGTCCATGTGGTCGAGCATCCGGCAGAAGTGCTCGCAGACCAGGTCGACCTTCAGCGTCCACGCGATGTTGGTGTAGCCCATCGCGAACGCCATGTTGGGTACGTCGGACACCATCATGGCCTTGTACACCGTGTGATCGGGCATGTTGAGCACCTGGCCGTCGACGCTCAGCTGTATCTTGCCGAACAGCGACATGTTCAAACCCGTTGCGGTGACGATGATGTCGGCCTCCAGCTCCTGCCCGGACTGCAGCAGGATGCCGCGCTCGGTGAAGCGCTCGATCTGATCGGTCACGACCGAGGCCTTGCCGGTCCGGAACGCCTTGAACAGGTCGCCGTCGGGCACCATGGCCAGGCGCTGCTCCCACGGGTTGTAACGCGGGGTGAAGTGGGTGTCGACATCGAAGCCCTTGGGCAGCTGCCGCGCGACGTTGGCGATCAACAGCTTTCGCATGATCTTCGGGTACTTCTGGCAGAGCTTGAACAGCCCGCGCGCCGTCGCGATGTTCTTGCGCCGCACGATCGGGAAGGCGCGCTCGTGGCCGAGCACCGTGTTCAGCGCATTGGTGATCGGGTCCGCGGCCGGCACCGACAGCACGTAGCTCGGGGACCGCTGCAGCATGGTGATGTGGGCGGCCTTGTCGGCCATCGACGGGATCAGCGTGACCGCCGTCGCGCCGCTACCGATGACGACGACCTTCTTTCCGGCGTAGTCCAGATCCTCCGGCCACAGCTGCGGGTGGATGACCGGGCCCGCGAAATCCGCCTTGCCCGGGAAGTCCGGGACGAACGGCTTCTCGTAGTCGTAGTAGCCGGTGCCGAGGAACAGGAAGCGGCCGGTGAACGTCGTCGTGTCCTCGCCGTGCGTGGTGGTGACGGTCCAGCGTCCGGTGTCGGAGTCGAAGTTCGCGTTCTGCACGTGCTCGCCGAACCGGATGTGCTCGCCGAGCCCATTCTCGTCGACGGTCTGCTGCAGGTAGTCGAGGATGATGTGGCCGTCGGCGATCGACTTGCGGTGGGTCCACGGCTTGAAGCCGAACCCGAAGGTGGGCATGTCGGAGTCCGAGCGGATGCCGGGGTACTTGTGCAGACTCCACGTGCCGCCGAGGGCGTCACGCCCCTCGATGACCAGGAACGACGTCCCCGGGCGGTTCGCCTTCAAGTGATACGCCGCGCCGATGCCGGAGATGCCGGCGCCGATGATCAGTACGTCGACGTCCTGCGTCTTCGACCGCTGCGTTGAGGTGATGGACACGGTGTGGCTCCTGACGGGTGGACAGCTTTTTGTGATGGCACTCACGCTATGGACGTCGCCGGGTGCATAACAGGTGCGACGGCCCAGTACTCGACCCGGGATATGTGCCGGGGCATACTTCGTTGATGGCCGCCGAGACACCATCACCTGAGGTCATCAACCTCATGGGCGATGTCGCCGAACTGATGCTGGCCGAGCTGGACGACCTGGTCGCCGAGATGGACGCTGCCGAGATCGAGCTGTCCCCCGCCGCCGGCTCGGATGCGGCCGTGCTGGCGGACACGTCCGCCAGCAACCGGGCCAACGCCGCGAGGGTGCTGTCGATGCTGGCCCGTAGGGAAGCCAAGCCCGCCCCTATCGACATCCCGCCCGAGGCCCTCGATGTCGCCCGCACGATTGCCCGCCGCGGGTTGGAGCTCGATGTGCTGTTCCAGTCCTACCGGCGCGGACAGAACGTGGCGTGGAGTCGCTATATGAAGCACGCCACCCGGCTCGTCCCGTCCGGCCCGCTGCTGCTCGAACTCCTGGAGGAATCCTCTCAACGCCTCTTCGCGTACGTCGACACCGTGCTCGGGTGCGTTGTCATCGCGGCGCAACGCGAACGCGAGGAGGTACTCGGCGGCGCGATCGCCCGTCGCGCCGAGACGATCCGGCTCATCCTGGACGGCGCCGCCATCGACGCGGGGCGGGCCGGCGAGCGCCTGGGCTACGACCTCCGTCAGCGCCACACCGCACTGGTCCTGTGGACGCCACCGCACGGTGACGTGCAGGGCGCGCTCGAATCCGCCGCGGCGGTGCTGGCGCGGGCCGCGGGCACCCGTCCGCCGTTGACGCTGTCGGTCGGTCCCTCGACGTTGTGGGCGTGGCTGGGCAGCAGCTCCGAGCCCGCCGTCGACGCGCTGTCCGACGCAATAGAACAGGCGCAGAACCACATTCGCGTCGCGGTGGGACCGACGCGGCCCGGCATCACCGGCTTTCGCCGCTCGCACCAGGCGGCACTGTCGATCCAGAGTCTGCTTGCCGGGCACCCCGGCGGCGCGCGGGTTGCGCTCTTCCGCGACCTCGAAGTCACCGCGCTGGCGGCCCAGAACACCGACCGCGCAGCAGAATTCGTCGCGGCGACCCTGGGTCCGCTCGCGGAGGACACCCCGGCGGCGGCCCGCCTGCGCGACACCCTGCGGGTGTTCCTCGACGAGGCCGAGAACGCTCCCCGCGCCGCCACGCGACTGCACACCCACCGCAACACCGTCCTGCAGCGGGTGGCCCGGGCCACCGAGCTGCTCGGCTACCAGCCGGGGGAACGCCGGCTCGCGATGGAACTCGCGCTGGAGCTGGCGCACCAACTCGGTCCCCGTGTGCTCATGTCGGCGCCGCAGGGCGCCTAGCCATCACGTCGTCGGCAGCGTCACGTCCAGCCGGAATCCGCCGGGCACGTGGGCAGCCGACACCTGGCCGCCGTGCGCTTCGACGATGCCCCGCACGATGGCCAGACCGATGCCGGCGCCCGAGCCGTCGGCCTCCGGGGTGCGGGCCTGAGTACCGCGCCACCCCATGTCGAACATGCGCCCGAGATCGTGCGACTGCACGCCGGGCCCCTGGTCCAGCACGGTGAGCACGATCCGGTCGCCGTCGAGGTGGTGGGCCGAGACCTGGATCTCGGAATCCTCCGGCGCATGCCGGATGCTGTTGACCAGCAGGTTCGCCACCACGCGGGACAGCTCCCCGGGGTCGGCGTACAGCACCTGATCGGTCATTTCCGCGTGCGTGATGGTGATGCCGCGGGTGGCCGCGAGGGCCTGCATGTCGGACACGACATCGGAGACGAGGTCCAGGAGAACCACCGGCTCCTTGCTGAGCTTGAGCATGCCGCTCTGGATCTTGGACAACTCGAACAGCCCGTCAACCATGCCGTTGACGGCGTCCACCTGGTCGCGGATCTGCCGGATGTAGTCGGCCGGCTCGTCGACCACGCCTTCCTCGAGCGCCTCGGCCATCGCCCGCATCCCGGCCAGCGGTGTCCGCAGATCATGCGAAACCCAGGCCACCAGCTGACGGCGTGACGCGTCGAGCTGCTCGACCTCGGCGCGGGCCGCCGCCAGCTGTGCGGACGACTGCGCGAGCTGACTGGACAGTTCGGCGAACTCCCGCGAACTGTCGACGTCCGCTGTGACGACCTCGCCACTGCCGATCTGCCGAGCCGCGCGTTGCAGCCGGGCCAGCGAACGTCGCAGCCGTCGCAGCATGAACCCGGCGGCCAGGCCCGCCATGAGCGCCGAGATGGCCAGCACCGCCAGCAGCACCTGCAGGTCGTGCGACGACAGGTACATCTCGATCGAGATCGCCACCGTCGAGGCGACGATCGCGACGATCGTCGCGCAGATCAGGACCGACACCTGCGTCCCGATGGATCCGCGCCGATTGAGCTGCATGACGAGGACGGCCGCACCCGTGGCCACGGACGTGCAGATCAGGGCCGTCACCGCGATGATGACGAGGTCGGCCGCACCGAGGATCATGACGACCGTCCCGACGGCGTGAACCGGTACCCCGTGCCCCACTCGGTGCGCAGGTAGACGGGATCGCGTGGGTCGGCTTCGATCTTCTCGCGGAGCCGCCGGATGTGCACGGTGACGGTCGACGCGTCGCCGGCACTCCAGCCCCACACCTCGCGCAACATCTCGTCGCGTGAAACCACGCGGTCGGGGTTCTTGAGGAGGAAGAGCAGTAGTTCGTATTCGCGTCCGGTCAGCTCGACATCGGCACTGCCGCAGGTGATCCGGCGCATCGTCGGGTCGATTCGGAACCGGCCGACGACAAACGGAGCAAGCGGTGACTGGTGGGAGACCCTGTGTCGCAACAGTTTCGAGATCCGCAATTGCAGCTCCCGCAGCGCGAACGGCTTGGCCAGGTAATCGTCGGCGCCGAGTTCGAGGCCGTCGATCCGGTGCCCACTCGCCCCGAGGGCGGTCAGCATGATCACCGGAACGTCGGAGCGGGTGCGAATCTCGCGCAGCAGGTCGTCGCCCGACAGCCCGGGCAGCATGCGGTCGAGCACGAGCACGTCGGGCGTCGAGCGCTGCACGGCGTCCCGCGCGGTCTCCCCGTCGGAGAACTCGTCGATCCGAAAACCTTTGGCGCGCAGGTACGCCGCCACCGCGGTCCGCACCCGCTGGTCGTCTTCGACCAGCACGACGTGCGCGCCGCCGCCGTCGTCGGAGCTCACGGGCGCATCCATATCGCAGCTCTCATGATGCTGAGCCTAGACAGCCGGCGGGGTATCGGTCCGTTTCTTACGGTTCTGAAATCTTTGTCGAATGCCCGCCGGGCGCTCCCTAACTTCATCGGCGACGGGGTGATCGGCATCCCGCGACGCTCGAAGGAGTTCCACATGGTCATCAAGCCGATCGCAGCGACAGCCGCTGCGGTGTTCGCACTGACGCTCACCGCCTGCGGGGCGAACGAGATGAAGTCGGCCGGTTCGTCCAGCCCCTCCAGTTCCGCCATGACCTCCGCCATGACCTCTGCGATGGCACCCGCGAGCTCCGCCGCGCGCACGGGTCACTTCACCGGGCTGAACGGCAAGCACGTGGCCGGCACCGCGACCGTGACCGGCACGAATCTGGAGTTCGCCGAATACTCGTCCGACGAGGGCCCGGACCTGCACGTGTACCTCACGAAGGGGTCCACCGAGGCCGATGTCGCGGCGGGCAAGGAGATCGCCGCCATCAAGTTCGACCAGGCAACGCAGTCGTTCCCGCTGTCCGGCATCGACACCATGGGCTACACCACCGTCGTCATCCACTGCGACAAGGCGAAGGCAGTCTTCGGCGCTGCCTCACTCATGTGATGTCCGATCTGATGACCACCCGCGCACTGACCACGCGCGACCGCGCCGACCTGGCCGCGTCGATACTCTTCGGCGCGGTCCGGGTCGGGCTGGGACTGCTGTGGCTGCACGAGGGCTACGTCAAGCTGCGGGCGCATTTCGGCAGCGCGGACATCCTGCTGGTCGTCGACGGCGCGTCGGCGAATTCACGTGTGCCGGAATACTTTCGCTTCGTCGCCGAGCACCTGCTGCGGCCGACGGCCGACCTGGCCGGCATCATGACCCCGCCGACCGAAGTGACGCTGGGTCTGGTTCTGATCCTCGGCGTGTTCAGCACGCTGTCCGCGGTCGTATCCGCGGGATTGCTCGCCGTCTACTGGAGCTCGGATCAACTCATCGCCCAATATCCGATCATGGCGCTGCTGAGCGTGGGCGTTCTTGTCGGACAAGGATATTCGAACCGCTGGTCGATCATGACGCTGGTGCGACGGCGATCGACCCACCAGGAAGAGGGCTGACATGAAAGCAGTACTCGTCGGATCGGGAATGGCGGCGCTGGCTGCCATCGTGATGTTTCAGGCGCCGGCGGCATCGGCGGCGTCCGCCGAAGGGGCCATCAACGACCTGCGGGCCGCGGGATATCTGGTGCAGCTCAACCAGACACCCACGGCACCGCTGACGGCCTGCACGGTCGGCGGCGTGCGCACGCTGGAGGGCGGCACCCCGTCGGCTCTCGTCGACATCGTGTGCCCTGACGGCTGCTGAGTACCTCGGCGCGCCCTGACCGGGATCAGAGCTTTCCGCTGCGCAGGTCTTGGAGGCTCTTCAAAACGGCCGAGTCCCGTGTCCAGTTCTCCGGCTGGACGCGCTCCCAGAGCCCGCCCTTACCGGCCGCTCTGCCGAGCTCGTCCTCGCGCCGGAACCACTGCTCGGCAGTCCGAATCCGATTCGGGTGGATTTCGTCCAGCAATGCGTAGTCGCGCTTGATGATGCCGTCTTTCCACAGGTGCCAGAAGCCGGTGAAGTTGTCGCGAATTGTCATGGTGCTCGGGTCATTCGGGTCGGCGTTGTATCCGGTCGGGCTCGCGGCAGCGTGGCGGAGCGAACCCTGCCGCCAGTAGCCGTCAATGTCGGTGTCGACGTATTGCGCGGGATGCCCGGTAACTGCTTCGAACGCCCGCGCAAGCTCGTGATACGAGATGTGGTCCACGGCGACCTCGAGGTCCATCCCATTGGAACGGTCGGTGTTGTCGAAGAGCCACCGGACGTAGTAGCCGCAATCCTCGAGCGAGACATGGGGCACCGCGCCGTCGCCGAGTGGCACGCGCCAGGTGACGACGCCGTCCTCCACGCTGGGCGCCATGGGGGTCAGGGGCGAGATCGTCATCTCGATGTACGGCCCCGTCGTGAAGATCGCCGCGCCCATCCGAGCCGAATTCGCCTGATTTTGCAGCAGGATCCATTCGGCGATGCGCCCCTTGCCGTCGTAGTGCCCGACGCGGTACTTGGAGTCGTAGCCGGCCTTCTTCAGCCCGTAGTCGAGGTTGCCGTACACGAAGAATCTGATGCCCTCTTCGAGGGCGATCTCGTAAGCGCGCATGGCCCAATACATCTCGGTCTTCTCACCGGTGTTGAATCCGTCGATGTTGACGAACGCGCCGTCGCACCCGCGAAGACCCTCTCGCAGTAGCGCTTCGTCGGTGAACGTGCCTTCGAGTGAGGAGACGTTCGGCAGTTCGAGCAGCGATTTGGCGCGTGCACTCGTGGCATCGCGAGTGAGAAACCGGACGGCATACTTCCCGTCCGCGACGAGATCGCCGACGACCGGGATGCCCTGGGCCCCGGTCGCGCCGATCATGAAGATCTTCGACGTGGGATGTGACATGACAGCTCCTCTATTTGGTGTATATACAACATTTGGGCATCGACGGAAGCCGACCCCAACGATTTTTTACTCGCCGACCGACCGCACGACGTTGGTCGCGAGCGTCCGGACCGCCTCGACGCCGCCGGACCCCAGGAGTTCGGCGGCCTCCTGTTGCGCCTGTCGCCACGCCGGCATCACGGTCTCGATCTTCTGCCGGCCCGCTGCGGTCAGCGCGACCTCACGCACCCCTTTGGCGTTCGCGGAGACCGCGTCCACCCAACCGTGTTTCATCAACAGACTCAGGTTGCGGCTGACGGTCGACCGCTCCAGCTGCAGCACCTCGCCGATCCGGGCCGGCGAGCAGGGGCCCATCTTCCCCAGCGACGCCATGAGATTGATCTGGGCGATGCTGACGCCATGCTCTTCGAGGGCACGGTCGTACAGGCTCGTCACCGCCCGGCCGAGCAGCCGGACGCGAACCGCCAGGCAATTACTGGCGACCTCATCGACGGCAGAGTGGACCATGTCGCCATTGTTGCATATACACCACCGGTGGGCAACGAACGGCCGCCGAACCGGGCGACCGATACGGTCACCGCAAACTTGACAGGCGTCAACCGGGTGCTACGTTCACTGGACGCACCGACAGGTATCGACAGGAGGACCGTGCCTGCACCGTCAGCATTCCGGTGGCCGGAGGCACGCGAGGCCGGGCCGCATGCCCGAATCCGCAAGGCGGTCAAACGAATCACCCGTTTCGACCTGTTCCCCCGCGACGAGATCGTCGATGGTTACGCACGCCTGCTCACCACCGGCGACCCGGTTGCCGAGCGGTTCGTCGACGAGACCTTCCTCGGCGATCTCGGGCCGCAGCAGTCCCGCGCGCTCCTGAACAAGGCACTCGACCTCGGCATCGATCAGGTGCCGGAGGCCCCGGATTCCATGCGGCAGCTGTTCGCCGAATTCGAGGTGATCCCCGACTGGGTGGACCCGGAACTGATCGAGCAGGGCGCCGCGGTATGGCGCCGCTGGGGCTACACCCTGGGCGCCATCGGCAATGCGGGCACCCTCGACACGTACACCGAAGGCTCGCTGGCCGTGCCGCTCTCGCTCTCGGGCGGATACGCGGGCGCGTCGGCGCTGAACCGCTACCTGGAGACCACCCGATGGTGGATCGAGGTATGCCGCCCCGGTGCGGCCCTGACTCCGGGCTCGCTGGGCCGACGCATCTCGATGCAGGTCCGGGTGATGCACGTCAGCGTCCGCCTGCGGGTGGCGGAAAACGCGGAATGGGACAGCGCCCGCTGGGGGCTGCCGATCAGCCAGGCCGAGATGATGCTCACCCTGCTCGGCGGCAGCGTCGGCCCCGCACTGGGTCTGTACTCACTGGGCTACCTCACGTCGCCGCAGGAAATCCGCGCGGCCATGCATTTCAACCGCTACCTCGGCCATCTGGTCGGGGTGCAGTCCGAGGTGTTCCCCAAGACCGTCGCCGACGGGGTTCGGATGCTGTATCTGTTCGACGCCACCCGGTCGCATGACTCGGGCGCGGCCGGTACCGAATTGGTGGAGTCGTTCGTCCCGTCTTTCGCGCCCCGCGAGGACCAGACCGGGCTGCAGCGGTGGCGCGCCAAACTACATCTGCACATCCAGTCCGGCTACACCCGGCTGTTCATGCTGCCCTGGAACCGCAAGCAGTACCGGTTGCCGTCGCCATGGCTGGGGTTGACGCTGCTACTGGCCCGTGCGCCCTTCATCACCGTGCTGGAGGCCGCCCGCCGGGTCAGCCCAGCCGTCGACGCGGCCTGGCAACGACGCTCGGTGCAGGCCTGGGAGCGCTGGCAACGCTGGGCCTCAGAACACAAGCCCGAGCAGTACATCGCCACCAACCCGTTGCGACGCTGAGTTCCTAGCGGCGGCGGGTGAGCCGCGAAAGACCCAGTCCACCAAGCAGACCCACGGCCGCGCCGACCGCCACACTGTTCGCGTCGACACCCTCGCGCTCGCGGTAACGGGTGACGATCGCCGCCGGGCCGGGCGGCGCCACCGGCGCCAGCGCCATGGTGTCCGCGGCCGTGGCCGCCCACGCCGTCGAGAACAGGATCAGCCGCGCGGTGACGTAGGCGAACACCATCAGGCCCAGCACGGGACCGAACGTCGCACCGGCCGGACCGTGCATGACGGTCCGCAGATAGATCGAGGCGACCTGCTTGAACAGCTCGAAGCCCACTGCGGCGATCAGGGCCGCACGGGCCGAGCTGCGCAGGCTGACCTTCTCGCGCGGCAGCCGGGCGATGATCCAGGTGAACATCAGCCACGCCACAAGGAACGACACCGTCAACGACGCCACCCGCAGCAGGACACCGAGACCCGGCACGTGCCCGACGCCGAACCAGTGCAGGACCGTCGTCATCAATCCGGTGTCGCCGAGGGCGGTCAGGCCGATGGTGACGACGATGGCCAGGAACGCCGAGACCAGCGCCAGCAGATCGGACAGCTTGGTACCCAGCCAGCCATCTGGTTCGCTCTGCTGCTCCCACATCTCGGTGAGGGCCTTGCGCAGATTCGCCATCCAGCCCAGGCCGGCCCACGCCGCGGTCGCCAGGCCGATGACGCCGACCGAGGTGCGTGATTTCACGGCCGAGTCCATCAGTCCGACCAGCTGGTTACCGAAGTCGCCCGCGACCGCGGACCGGATATGCACCTCGAGCTCGGCCAGCAGCTCCGGCCGGGACGCCAGCACGAAGCCACCCACCGCAAAACCGACCATGAGCAGCGGGAACAGCGCGAATACCGTGAAGTAGGTGATGCCGGCGGCATAGAAGTCACCGTTGCACTGCTGGTAGCGGTCCTGGGCCCGCATGATCCGATCCAGCCACGGATGCCGCTGACGCAGTCGGTCGAGTAGGCCCGGCTGGTCCGAGTCGGTCATTTTCGGCAAACCCCCTTGTCTGCCGAAAAGCCTAGTGTGCGCCGCCCCGGGTGTCCCGGCGCGGCGTCCGCAATGTCAGCGCAGACGCGGCAGGAAGCCCAGTCGGTCGTTGACGCGCTGCAGCGTCTTGGACGCCACCTGCTCGGCGCGCTCGGCACCGGCGGCCAGCACCGATTCCAGCTCAGCGGGGTCAGCCAGCAGCTCGTCGACCCGGTTCTTGATCGGGGTGACGTACTCGACGACGGCCTCGGCGGTCTCCTTCTTCAGGTCGCCGTAACCGCGCCCCTCGTAGCCGGCCACCAGCGCGTCGATGGCGGTTCCGGTGACCGCGGACTGGATGGTCAGCAGGTTGGAGATGCCGGGCTTGGCCTCCGTGTCGAACCGGATTTCGCGCTCGCTGTCAGTGACCGCCGAGCGAATCTTCTTGGCGCTCTTGGCCGGATCGTCGAGCAGGTTGATCAGCCCGGCGTCGGTCGCGGCCGACTTGCTCATCTTGGCAGTCGGGTCCTGCAGGTCGTAGATCTTGGCGGTGGCCTTGGGGATCATGGCCTCGGGCACCACGAAGGTGTCGGGGAACCGCGCGTTGAACCGCTGCGCGAGGTCGCGGGCCAGTTCCAGGTGCTGACGCTGATCCTCACCGACGGGCACCAGGTCGGTGTCGTACAGCAGGATGTCGGCGGCCATGAGCACCGGATAGGTGAACAGGCCGATCGTGGTGGCGTCGGCGCCCTGCTTCTGCGACTTGTCCTTGAACTGCGTCATCCGCGAGGCCTGACCGAAGCCGGTGAAGCAGCCCAGCAACCAGGCCAGCTGGGTGTGCTCGGCGACGTGGCTCTGCACGAACACCGTGCTGCGGGCCGGATCGATACCGAGGGCGAGGTACTGCGCGGCGGTCACCAGCGTGCGGCGGCGCAGTGTCTCGGGGTCCTGCGGGACGGTGATGGCATGCAGGTCGACGACACAGAAGAACGCGTCGTAGCCGTCCTGCAGGTGGGCCCAGTTCTGCACCGCGCCCAGGGCATTGCCCAGGTGAAGCGAGTCGGAGGTGGGCTGTGCCCCGGAAAAGACGACGCGCTTGTCCGCGCCTGCACCGCTGTTGCTCATGATGGGTTCGATTTTCGCACTGCCGTCATCCGGTTTTGTCCGGGGCCGGTTCGGGACCGGCGGTTCACGCCCGCGCGACGAAGCGGAACCGGTCGCCGCGGTACACCGAGCGGGTCCATTCGACGACCTGCCCCGACGTGTCGCGGCTGGTCCGGTGGACCAGCAGTAAGGGTTGCCCGGTCGCGATCTGCAGCAGCTCGGCCTGGTCCGGGGTCGCCATGGCGGTCTCGACGGTGTCCTCCACCGAGTGCACGCCGCGGCCGTAGCAGTCGCGCAGGGCCGCGTACAGCGACCCTTTCTCCGCGAGCCTCGCCTCCAGCCGCGGCAGCGCGCCGGGCAGGTGCGCCTCCTCGAGCGCCAGCGGTTCACCGTCGACGAGGCGCAACCGGGTGAGGAGCCGAATCCGCTCCCCCGGTTCGATCTCGAGATGTTCGGCGACGGTCTTGTCCGCTCGCATCTGCTCCAGCCCCAGAATCTGCGAAGACGCCTGCATCCCTTCGGCTTTCAGGTCGTCAGTGAGTGACGACAGCTGCCGAACGTGGACGACCTTGGGCGGCGCGACGTAATTTCCGCTGCCCTGCGTGCGGCGCAGCACGCCCTCGCCGGCCAGTTCGGCCAGCGCCTTGCGCAGCGTGGTGCGGGAGGTACCGAGCTGTTCGGCCAGTTGCCGTTCCGGTGGCAGCGACATGCCCCGGTCGAGTCCGGCGATGAGATCCGCGAGGGCGAGCTTGACCTGGAAGTACCGCGGCGCGGCGGCGGTCGGGGCGGCTGCTTCAGACATCAGATCGATTCACCTCTTGACGGCCTTATTGGTATATGCCAATCTAGCACCTACCAAATTGGTATAGACCAATTTCCACTCCAGCGAGAGGACTCCGCGCGTGGGCACCACCAAAACACCGAGAACATCGAGACTGGGCCTACTCGTGGGAGTCGCCGCGGCGAGCGTCGGCGTCATCTACGGCTACGACCTGTCCAACATCGCCGGCGCGATGCTGTTCATCCCCAAGGAGTTCGATCTCGACACCGCGGGCGTGCAGTGGATCACCACCATGGTGGTGATCGGCGAGATCGCGGGCGCCATCGTCGGCGGCTGGCTGGCCAACAAGATCGGCCGCAAGAAGTCGATGGTCCTGGTCGCCACCACCTACGCCGCGTTCGCGTTGATGTGCGCAATGTCGGTCTCGGTGCCGATGCTGATGACAGCCCGCCTTCTACTGGGCCTGACCATCGGCGTCTCGGTGGTCGTCGTCCCGGTGTTCGTCGCCGAATCGGCACCCGCAAGCATCCGCGGGTCACTGCTGGTGGCCTATCAGGTGGCCACCGTCATCGGCATCATCATCGGCTACCTGGCCGCCTACGCGCTGGCCGGCTCCGGGAGCTGGCGGTGGATGCTGGGTCTGGCCGCCGTGCCCGCCCTCGTGGTCGCCGTCGTCCTGATGCGTATGCCCGACACCGCCCGGTGGTACATGCTCAAGGGCCGGGTCGCCGAAGCGCGGCGCACGCTGGCGATGGTCGATCCCGACGCCGACATCGATGCCGAAATCCAAGAGATCGGCCGGGCCCTGCACGAAGAACGCGGCGGCACCTTCCGCGAGATGCTGCGTCCGCCCTACCTGCGGGCGACGGTGTTCGTCGTCGTCCTCGGCTTCTTCATCCAGATCACCGGCATCAACGCCATCGTCTACTACAGCCCGAAACTGTTCGAGGCCATGGGTTTCCACGGCAACTTCGCCCTGCTGGTCCTGCCCGCCCTGGTGCAGGTGGCCGCCCTCATCGCGGTCTTCATCTCGCTGGTGCTCGTGGACCGGCTCGGCCGGCGGCCGATCCTGCTGGGCGGTATCGGCATGATGATCGCCGCCAACGCACTGCTCGTCGGGGTGTTCCTGGCCGGATCGAACTTCGGCGGGGCGCTGACCACGCTGGGCTTCATCGGCGTACTGCTGTTCACCGTCGGCTTCACGTTCGGGTTCGGCGCCCTGGTCTGGGTCTACGCTGGAGAGAGCTTCCCGTCCCAACTGCGCTCGATGGGCTCCAGTGCGATGCTGACCTCCGACCTCGTCGGTAATGCGATCGTCGCCGGCTTCTTCCTCACCATGCTCCAAACCCTCGGTGGCTCTGGCACATTCATCGTGTTCGGCGGCCTGGCCGCGCTCGCCTTCGTCTTCGTGTACCGCTTCGCCCCGGAGACCAAGGGCCGCCAGCTCGAAGAAATCCGGCACTTCTGGGAGAACGACGGCACCTGGCCGTCGGACACCGACATCGAGCAAGCTGACGCGCAGGCCGCCTGATGACCGTCATCGGACTGGACATCGGCGGTTCCAAGACCCAGGCGGTTCGGGTCGAGAACGGCAGCGTCGTCGCCGAAGCCATCGCCGGCAGCGCGAACATCTCGTCGGTCGGCGTCGAAGAAGCCGGACGCCAGCTGGACGTCATCCTGCACCGCTTGGGCGCCAAGGGAATTCAGGCGGTCTGCGCGGGCGCGGCCGGTGTCGAGACGCCGGCCGGCGAAGCTCGGCTGCGCGACCTGCTCGCACAGCGGCTGCCGTGTGCGCGGGTCCGGGTGGTGCACGACAGCCAACTCATCCTGGCCGCCGCCGGCGTGCGCGACGGCATCGCCGTCATCTCCGGCACCGGATCGGTGGCCTTCGGTCGGCGCGGTGGACAGCAGAGCCGCACCGGCGGGTGGGGATACCTGCTCGGCGACGAGGGCAGCGGCTACTGGGTGGCGCGGGAAGCGGTGCGGCGCAGCATCGCCCGGATCGATCGCGGCGCGCCGGCCGACCGGCTGGGCCAGCAGCTCGCGGCCGACTGCGGGCTGCAGTTCCCCGGCCAACTGCTCGATCACTTCTACGACCAGCCCGACCGGCGGTACTGGGCCGGCCGGGCCCGCGTCGTGTTCGAACTGGCCAGTGACGGTGACCGAGTGAGCCGTCAGATCGTCGACGAAGCCGGCACCGCCCTGGCCCAGCTGGCGGTGTCCGTCGGCACCCGGCTGGATTTCACCGGGCCGGTGGTGCTTGCCGGTGGCCTGGCGGTCCACCAGCCGGCCCTGCAGAAAGTGGTGCGGCAGCGCCTGATCGAGCGGCAGTTCACCGATGTGCGGGTGCTGGCCGTCGACCCGGTCCGCGGCGCCGTCGAACTCGCCCAACGACTACTACCGCATTGTGACCCAGACAAGGAGAAGAAGTGAGCCCCGATCACACGTCCCCCGGCCATCTGATGGCCGCCGAAATCGCCGAACAGCCGCAGGTCTGGCGCCGGCTGCTCGATGAGGGCCGCGATCCCATCCGCGCCGCCGCCGCGCAGATCGCCGCCGCCGCACCACGATTCGTCCTGTTCGTCGCGCGCGGCACCAGCGACCACGCGGCGCTGTACGCCAAGTACCTCGTGGAGATCAACCACGGGCTGCCCGCCGGTCTGGTGTCCCCGTCGACCATGACCGTCTACGGCGCCCAGCCCGACCTGCGCGACGTGCTGTATGTCGCGGTGAGCCAGTCCGGGGGTTCGCCGGACCTGGTGCGCTCGGTGGAAGTGGCCCGCGCGCAAGGTGCGCTGACGGTGGCCGTCACCAACAACGCCGCCTCGGATCTGGCTGCGGCGGCGGAGATCCACATCGACGTGCTGGCCGGTGCCGAGAAGTCGGTGGCCGCGACCAAGTCCTACACCGCCGAATTGCTCGCCCTGCAACTGCTGCTCGGCCAGGACGGCGACGGCGTCGACGCGCTGCCCGACCTCGGCGAGCAGGTGCTGTCCTTCGGGGAACAGGTTCGCGAGGTCGCGCAGCGCTACCGGTTCGCGCAACGACTCATCGCCACCGCCCGCGGCTACTCCTACCCCACCGCGCGCGAGGCCGCCCTCAAGCTGATGGAGACGTCGTACCTTTCCGCACAGGCGTTTTCGGGCGCCGATCTGCTGCACGGCCCCCTCGCCACCGTCGACCCCCAGGTACCCGTGCTCGCGGTGGTGCCCGAAGGTGCCGGCGGACAGGCCATGGCGCCGGTGCTGGAACGGCTCGCCGAGCGCCACGCCGACGTGTTCGGGGTCGGCGCTCCCGCGGCCCTTTCCGGCCTGGCCGGCGGCATCGCGCTGCCCAGCGGAGTCAGCGACGAGCTCTCCCCGCTGCTGGAAATCCTTCCGCTGCAACAGCTTGCGCTGCACCTGGCACTCGCCCGCGGCGGCGACCCCGACCAACCACGCGGGCTGCGGAAGGTCACGGAGACGCTATGACGCTGATCGCCGCGGGCGCGGTCGTGACGTCCTGCGGAGTGCACCGGCCCGGCTGGGTCGAGACGTCCGCGGGCCGGATCATCGACGTCGGCGCCGGCGCCCCACCCAGGGCTCCGGACCACGGCTACGCCGATGCGATCGTGGTGCCGGGGTTCGTCGACATCCACGTGCACGGGGGCGGCGGCGCGTCGTACACCGAGCCATCGGCGGACGAAATCGCCCGCGCGGCAGCATTCCACCGTCGCCACGGCACCACGACGACGCTCGCCAGCCTCGTCACCGCGGGCCCGGCCGAGCTGCTCACCCAGGTCCGTGCGCTCACCGCCGCAGCGCGGGCCGGGGTGATCGCCGGCATCCACCTCGAAGGGCCGTGGCTCAGTGCGGCCCGCTGCGGCGCGCACGATGCCGGCCGGCTGCGGGACCCCGATCCCGTCGAGATCGACGCACTGCTCGACGCCGCCGACGGCACCATCCGGATGGTCACCGTGGCGCCCGAACTGCCCAGCGGCATCTCCGCCATCCGGCATCTCGTTGCCGCGGGAGTCGTTGTCGCCGTTGGCCATACCGATGGCAGCTACGACCAGACCCGGGCCGCCCTCGAGGCGGGCGCCACCGTCGGGACGCACGTGTTCAACGCCATGCGACCACTGCACCATCGGGACCCCGGACCTGCGATGGCCCTGCTCGAAGACCCGCGGGCCACGGTGGAGCTGATCGCCGACGGCGTCCACGTCCATGACGCGCTGCTGCGTCATGTCGTCGAGTCCGCCGGCCCCGACCGCGTCGCGCTGATCACCGACGCCATGGCCGCCGCCGGCCTTCCGGACGGCTCCTTCCGGCTCGGTGCGCTCGATGTCGAGGTCCGGGACGCGATCGCGCGGGTGCGGGGCCAGTCGACGATCGCGGGAAGTACCGCGACCATGGACCGTGTTTTTCGCGCGGCCGTGCCCAATTCGGCCTCCGATGCGCAGTTGTTGGCCGCCGCCGCGATGACCGCGACGACACCCGCGCGCGCGGTGGGGCTGTCGCGGGTCGGCAGCCTTGCCCCGGGCCTGGCCGCCGATCTCGTCGTGCTCGGCACGGACCTGGACGTCGTCGCCGTCATGGCCGACGGCGAGTTGGTGGTCAGTCTGGCGTCGGCGCCAGGCGTTGCAACACCTTGAGGAAGACCCGTCGCTCCTCGGCGCTCAGCTCGCCGAGCCAGTGCTCCTCACCGCGCTGAACGTCGGCCTGCACCGCATCTTTGAGGCGACGCCCGGCTGCGGTTATCGACAGCAGCCGGACCCGCCGGTCGTCGGGGTCGGGTGTGCGCTCGATGTAGCCGCGGTCCTGCAGGTCGTCGAGCGTGCGGATGATGCGGGTCTTGTCGGCGCCGATCGCCTGCGCCAGCACAGCCTGCGACCGCATCGGCGTCTCATCGAGCGCCAGCAGCACGACGTAGCCCCACATGCTCACGCCGTGCTTGTCGAGAATGGGCTGCTCGGCAGCCATCAACTCGCGCAGCAGCGGCGCGAGCATCGCAGCGAGGTCAGGGCGCTTGGCCGGCATCCGGTCATCGTAGGCATTGCCCTATCGTACGCATGTGCTTATGATCAGCTCATGCCTACAGTTTCCACCGATCTTCTCGATGCCCACCGCCACGCCATCCTTGCCTCCGTCGACGTCGTCAACACCGTTGGTCTTGCCGACCTGCGGCGCCCAACTCCCTGTGCCGCTTGGGATGTGGCCGAACTCCTCGCTCACATGACGGTCCAGCACCGCGGGTTCGCCGCCGCCGCGCGTGGCGGCGGCCAGGACCTCGCACTGTGGGATCCGGCTTCCGTTCGCGACACGGACGACCCGATAGGCGACTACGCCGTGGCCGCCCGCGATGTGCTGGCTGCGTTCGCCGCCGCGGACCCCGAGAGTCAGTTCGCCCTACCGGAACTCGGCACAACGGTGCCGGCCGAGATGGCGATCGGCTTCCACCTGATCGACTACGTCGTGCATGGCTGGGACGTCGCCGCCAGTCTGGGCATCCGGTTTAGGCTGCCCGACGACGTCGTCGCCGCTGCCCTCCCCTTGGCCTTTGCCGTGCCCGACGGGGACTTCCGCAGCATGCCGAATGCGCCGTTCGGTCCGGCCCAAGCGGGTGACAGCGCAACGGATTTCGACCGGCTGCTGCGTCATCTCGGGCGCGACCCGCAGTGGCGCGATGCGTTCGGCCACGAGTCGCACCATCCCGTCCAGTAACAGATTGGGGACTTCCGGCCCTGTTATCAGTAACTTTCGGCCACTGAGGTCAAGCGCTCCCTCATCGATACCGTCCGTTGTATGACTTACGTAATCGGACGAGAATGCGTTGACGTCACGGACATGTCGTGCGTGCAGGAGTGCCCGGCCGACTGCATCTACCAAGGCGACCGCGCGCTCTACATCAACCCGCAGGAATGTGTGGATTGCGGTGCCTGCAAGCTGATTTGCCGAGTCGATGCCATCTACTACGACGCCGACCTGCCCGAAGACCAGCTCGCGTACCTCGCCGACAATGCCGCATTCTTCGATCAGGTACTCCCCGGACGCGACGCGCCCCTGGGCTCGCCCGGCGGCGCCAGTGCGATCGGTCGCATCGGAGTGGACACCCCGCTGGTGTCGGCTCTACCCCTTCGGAGCTGACCCGCAGACCATCGTCGATATCGCGGTCGCGACCGGTACTGGCACGCCTGGGCGGCGGCGTGTCTACGGGTGCGCCACGGTCGGCGTGTCGTGTCGTTCTGGGACGTGTTCGATCCGAACCCGTCAGCTTGCGCTGACATCTTCAGCGCGTGATGACAATGTCAGCCGAAGCTGACGGCTCCGGGCGCGGACTGGCCCTGCGGACGCCTCAGGCGCGACGAGCCAATTCTTGAGCCAGTTGCACCCGCGACGTCAGACCCAGTTTGTTGTAGACGTGCGTCAGGTGCGTCTGCACGGTACGCGGTGAGACGAAAAGCCGTGCCCCGATGTCCTTGTTGGAAAGTCCCTCGTTGACGAGCCGCACGACGTCCAACTCGGTCGGCGTGAGTGACGCCCAGCCAGTCGCCGGGCGTTTACGCTCGCCGCGGCCACGTTGTGCGTAGGCGATCGCCGCGTCGGTGGAAAGCGCAGCGCCTTCGTCCCACACGGATGCAAAGTCGCTCTCGCCCAGGGCATTACGTAGCGCAGAAACCGAGGCGTCATACTCCGCCTGGTAGATCCGGAAACGCACCTCGCCCGTTCGTACGCGCATTGCCGATGCTGCGCCGAAGAGCCTCGCTGCGTCTCGATGGCTGCCGGCGTCGGCCGACAAGGTAGCCAGACAGTCGATGACGTCGGGAATGCCAAGCACGGCTTGAACTTCAACGCCACACGCCAGCCCGGCGTGGAGGTCGCGCTCAGCCTGTCCAAATTTCCTCTGCGCCGTGGCAACCCGCGCACGCACCGTCAACGCCACCATCTTGTGCCAGCCGTTTGTCGTGCCCACGGCGTCGTCGGCCAATCGAAGTGCTGTTGTCAGATCTCCTTGCGCCATGGCCGATTGGACCATCGGGGCGATGAATGTCGCTGCGACGTCTGGTTGGAGACTCAAGTCCGGCCAGCCGGCCTTGATCGCGGTAGCCGCCGATCCGGCATCGCCCGCCGCGAGAGCAGCATAGGCCGATGCCAGGTGGGCAACGCCGGGGTAGATGCCGCCTGCCTGCATCGCAACGCGGATGGCCTCGGCGCCGACAGTGCACGCAGCGTCGGTATCGCCGTGGTAGGCCAGCGCCTGCACTTGACATTCCAGGGCAATTGTTTTCACGACGACGTCAGCGCACGCATCGGCCTCGGCCGCCACCTGACCGAACTGCGCGATCGCCGCGGTCAGCTCGCCACACCACATATGTACCCACCCGAGGTAGAAGCGGCACATCCGCGAATCGAAGGGATTTCCGATCGCATCCGCGACCTCGTGTCCTTCTTCGACCGCATCGCGCGCGAGAATCGGGTCCCCTGCGATAAATGCGCCGAGCCCCTGCCAGGTGAGGATCTGGCCCAATGTCCACTCATCACCGAGTGCACGGACGAGATCGATCGCCTCGGCGAAGTACGGCCGCCCCACGTCTGTCGCGAAACCGCTGGTGTACGCGCAGACGGCGAGCGCACGAGCCAGCAGAGCCTGGTCGCCCACATCCCGGGCCACCGCCAAGGCCTGTCTGGCGTCGCTCTGCTCGACACCCCACTCACCCATCCAGGCATTGATCAATATCTGCTCGGCCAGCGCACGCGCCCGCACGGCCGCCGAAATGTCGGCATCGTCGCGATCGGCTTCCGTGAAGGCGGAATCGAACCAGGCGATCCCCTCCTGCAACCGCCCACGACCCATCCAAAGTCGTTGCAGCGCTGACGCCAGCACCAATGCCAGCTCGGTTTCGCATTGTTCGCGACTCCAGGCAAACGCCGCCCGCAGGTTGTCGATCTCTCTTTCGACCTGGTCGAGCAGTGTGGCGTTACTCGTCCTGTCCGCCGTGTCGAGCCGCATGGCCATGGCCATGTAGTAGTCGCGATGCCGCACACGGACGTCATCCGCCTCGCCCGACTCTCCCAACTTCTCCAAGGCGTACTGGCGCACCGTCTCCAACAGTCGATAGCGCGTCCGCCCTTCACTGGCTTCGGCCACTACGAGCGACTTGTCGACCAGTAACGTGAGCTGGTCCAGTACCTGGTAACGCTGCAGTTCACCGCCGCCGGCAACCACCTGCGCGGCATCAAGGTCGAAGCCACCCAGAAATGCGGCCAGGCGACGGAACAGGACCCGTTCGGGCTCGGTCAGCAGTGCGTGCGACCAGTCCACCGACGCGCGCAAAGTCTGCTGACGTCGCACCGCAGTTCGCGCGCCCCCGGTTAGCAGCCGGAAGCGATCATGAAGGCTGGCAACGATTTCCGTCAGCGATAATGCCCGCACCCGGGCGGCGGCGAGCTCGATCGCCAGCGGCAAACCATCCAGGCGACGACAGATCTCTGTCACCATGGCGGCGTTGTCGGCCGAGACGGCGAAGTCGGGGCGAGCGAGGCGAGCTCGGTCGGTGAACAGTTCGATCGCTTCATGGTCCAGCGACAGCGACGGCACCTGTCTTGTCACCTCTCCCGGCACCCCGATCGGCTCGCGGCTGGTGGCGAGCACTGTCACTGCCGGACAGGACTCGAGGATCGCGATGACCAGTTCCGCGCTCGCATCGAGCAGATGCTCACAGTTGTCCAGCACCACCAGCAAGTTTCGATCCGCGATGAAGCTCGTGAGGGTCTCCATCGTGGACCGGCCCGGCTGGTCCAGAACGCCCAATGGGCGGGCAGCTGCGGTGGGCACGATGTCGGCGTCGGTGATCGGCGCGAGGTCGACGTAACAGACACCGTCGCAACAGTCCGGCATGACGCGCGCCGCGACCTCGATCGCCAGCCTGGTCTTGCCCGCACCGCCAGCACCGGTGAGCGTGACGAGCCGACTTTCGTCGAGGAGCCGCACAGCATCAGCCAGCTCCGCCTTGCGACCGACAAAACTCGTCAGCTGCATCGGAAGGCGTTGTGCACCAACTGCTTTAGCGTCGCGTAGCGGCGGAAAATCGTTGCGGAGATCTGGGTGGCCCAACTGCACCACCCGCTCGGGTCGCGGCAGGTCGCGCAACGCATGCACGCCCAGATCGATCAGGAACGTATCCCGCGGAAGCCGGTCGACGACCATGTCACTGGTAGTGCCCGACAACACCGTCTGACCACCGTGCGCGAGGTCGCGCAGCCGCGCTGCCCGGTTGATGGTGGGGCCGGCGTAGTTGCCTTCGTCGCGCAACTGAATGTCTCCGGTGTGCACCCCGATGCGCAGCCGGATCGGTTCCGCCGATTCACGCTGCAATTCCAGAGCGCAGGCCACCGCGTCGCCGGCGCGGGAGAACGCGGCGACGAAGCTGTCGCCCTCGCCTTGTTCGACGGGGCGTACCCCGCCATGGGAGGCGATGATCTCGGAGATCCGACGGTCGAACTGCGCCACGGCCGCGGACATCTCGTCCGGTTGGGTCTCCCACAGCCGCGTGGAGCCCTCGACGTCGGCCAGTAGCAACGTCACGGTTCCTGTCGGCAGCAACCCACTCACGGCCAGATCGCTCCAGTTCAACGGCAAATCCGCAGGTGAATCAATCTGGCTCATGCTAGCCAGCATCGCGCCGCCACGGGCGCATTACATCAGCGCAAGCGCGTAGAAAACTGTCAGCTGTACTCGACCGTCACCGGCGCGTGGTCCGACCAGCGCAGCGCATACGCCGCGGCCCGTTCCACCCGCGCCGCAACGGCTTTGGGCGCCAGTTTGGCGTTGGCCAGGTGGTAGTCGATGCGCCACCCGGCGTCGTTGTCGAACGCCTTGCCGCGCCACGACCACCAGCTGTACGGCCCGGCGACGTCCGGGTGCAGCTCACGCACCACGTCCGTCCAGCCGGAGGCCATCAGTTCTGCCAGCCACTGCCGCTCATTCGGCAGGAAGCCGGACTTCTTGACATTGGCCTTCCACGCCTTCAGGTCCAGCTCCGTCGCGCAGATGTTCCAGTCGCCGCAGATCACCACGTCGCGGCGCTTGCGGGACAGCTCGGCCATACGGCCGGCGAGCGCCACCATGAAGCGCTCCTTCTCCACCTGCTTGTCGGTCTCGGCCTCACCGGTGGGCACGTAGACGCTGGCAACAGTGACGCCGTCGGTGTCGACCTCCACATACCGCCCGTGCGCGACGAACTCGCAGTCCGGACTCAGCCCCACCCGTACCGCGGTGATCGGGGCCCGCGACAACACCGCTACCCCGTTGCGGCCCTTGGCGGACGGTTCGGCCGACGCCAGCTGCCACCCCGCGTCCAACGCCGGCGCCAGGGCCTGCGACAGCTGCGCGTCGTCGGCCCGGGTCTCCTGCAGGCAGATGACGTCGGACTTGGTGTCCTTGAGCCACGGCAGCAGCCCGAGGTTCTCCTCCGAGCGCTCTTTGACCGCGGCGCGGATGCCATTGACGTTGATGGTGGTGACGATCACGAAGCAGAACCTTAACGTCGGGGTACGACAGGCCGGAAACGACGAACGTGAGCCTGGGTGCCGAAAATCGACACCCAAGCTCACGTTCGAGCGGAATTACTCCTGAGCCGAAGCCAGCGCCGCGTTGAAGGTGGCGCTCGGCCGCATCACGGCCGCGGTCTTGTCCGGGTCCGGCGCGTAGTAGCCACCGATGTCGGCCGGGCTACCTTGTGCCGCAGCCAGTTCCGCGACGATCTTCTCCTCGTTCTCGGCCAGCGTCTTGGCCAGCGGAGCGAACTTGGCGGCCAGCTCGGCGTCCTCGGTCTGCTTGGCCAGCTCCTGCGCCCAGTACATGGCCAGGTAGAACTGGCTGCCGCGGTTGTCCAGCTCGCCGGTGCGCCGCGACGGGCTCTTGTTCTCGTCCAACAGCTTTCCGGTCGCGCTGTCGAGCGTCTTGGCCAGCAGCAGGGCCCGGGCGTCGTCGGTCTTGTTGCCCAGATCCTCCAGGCTGGCGCCCAGGGCCAGGAACTCACCCAGCGAGTCCCACCGCAGGTGGTTCTCCTCGACCAGCTGCTGCACGTGCTTGGGCGCCGAACCACCGGCACCGGTCTCGTACAGGCCACCGCCGGCCATCAGCGGCACGATCGACAGCATCTTGGCGCTGGTGCCCAGCTCCAGGATCGGGAACAGGTCGGTGAGGTAGTCGCGCAGGATGTTGCCGGTCGCGGCGATGGTGTCCTGACCGCGCATGGCCCGCTCGATGGTGTGCCGCATGGCGCGTTCCTGCGACATCACGGAGATGTCGAGGCCCTCGGTGTCGTGATCCTTGAGGTAGGTCGCGACCTTCTTGCGCAGCTCGGCCTCGTGCGGACGCTCCTGGTCCAGCCAGAACACCACGGGCATGCCGGAGAGCCGGGCGCGGGTGACGGCCAGCTTGACCCAGTCGCGGATCGGCAGGTCCTTGACGACCGGCATGCGCCAGATGTCGCCCTCTTCGACGGCCGTGGTCAGCAGAACCTCGCCGCTGTCGATGTCGACGATGTTGGCGATGCCGTCCTCGGGAATCTCGAAGGTCTTGTCGTGGCTGCCGTACTCCTCGGCCTTCTGCGCCATGAGGCCGACGTTCGGGACGGTGCCCATGGTCCGCGGGTCGAACTGGCCGTGGGTCTTACAGAAGTTGATGATCTCCTGGTACATCCGGGAGAACGTCGACTCGGGGTTGACGGCCTTGGTGTCCTTGAGCTTTCCGTCGGCGCCGTACATCTTGCCGCCGAGCCGGATCATGGCCGGCATCGAGGCGTCGACGATGACGTCGGACGGCGAGTGGAAGTTCGTGATGCCGCGGGCCGAGTCGACCATGGCCAGCTCGGGACGGTGCTCGTGGCACTTGTGCAGGTCGTCGACGATCTCATCGTGCAGCGACTTGGGCAGCGTCGAAATCTTGTCGTACAGGTCCGAGAGCCCGTTGTTGACGTTGACGCCCAGCTCGTCAAACAGCTTCTGGTGCTTGGCGAATGCGTCCTTGTAGAAGATGCGTACGGCGTGGCCGAACACGATCGGGTGGCTGACCTTCATCATGGTCGCCTTGACGTGCAGGGAGAACATGACGCCCGTCTTGTAGGCGTCCTCCATCTGCTCCTCGTAGAACTTGATGAGCGCCTTCTTGCTCATGTACATCGAGTCGATGATGTCGCCGGCGTCGAGCTTGACCTCCGGCTTGAGCTCAATTGTCTTGCCGGTCTTGGTCTTCAGGACCATCTTCACCCGGCGGGCCTTGTCGAGCGTCATGGACTGCTCGCCGTGGTAGAAGTCGCCGGTCTTCATGGTGGCGACGTGCGTGCGGGAGGCCTGCGACCACTCGCCCATGCTGTGCGGGTGCTTGCGGGCGTACTCCTTGACCGCTTTCGGGGCACGACGGTCCGAGTTGCCTTCGCGCAGAACCGGGTTCACCGCGCTGCCGAGACACTTGCCGTAGCGATCCTTGATCGCCTTCTCTTCGTCGGTCTTCGGGTCGCCCGGGTAGTCGGGCAGGTTGTAGCCCTTCTCCTTGAGCTCCTTGATCGCGGCGACGAGCTGCGGCACCGAGGCGCTGATGTTGGGCAGCTTGATGATGTTGGTGTCGGGTTCCTGCGTCAGCCGGCCCAGCTCCCCCAGATTGTCGGGGACCTTCTGCTCATCGGTCAGGTAGTCGCTGAACTCGGCGAGGATGCGGGCCGCCACCGAGATGTCACTGGTCTGGACGTCGATACCGGCGGCGCCGGCGAAGGTGCGGACGACCGGCAGGAAGGCGTACGTCGCGAGCAGCGGCGCCTCGTCGGTCAACGTGTAGATGATGGATGGTTTCTCGCCACTCATGGTCACTCTCCCGGCGTCACGGACGGTACGTACGAAAATCTATGTCGAGTCCGGCGTCTGCACATGACTACCCCGTCGCACGACGGTTACGAAGTTACCGTGACCGGCACCGCTGACTTCCGGTGGTCCGGTCTCTCGCGTGCAGAACTGGATCGATACGGACAGGCTGCGCGAAACGGACCGACGACGACACGCCGTCTCCCGCCCACCGGACGGCACCAGCTAGCAGTTGCCCAGCCTCTTGAGATACCCTCGAGTCCGGTCATGAGTGCCAGCGTCAAGCCCCGGCTTGCTGGCCGGCAACCCTCCATCCGCGGTGGGGTGCCCCGGGAGACGACCAGGTTGAGCAGCCGTACATCGGCTGCGAGGCAAGCGCGGGTCCGCCACCACGGACCCGGATGACTGGGTGAGTGGAGGCTTTCTATGCGTCGCTGTCTGTGATTCGTGCGAGTTCGCGCACCCATTCGTCGTACCTAAAAACTCACAGGAGACACCCCTAACATGACCACTGAGGCCATCGACCCCACCGCGCGCTGGAGCTTCGAGACGAAGCAGATCCACGCAGGTCAGAGCCCCGATAGCGCCACCAATGCCCGTGCGCTGCCGATCTACCAGACGACGTCGTACACGTTCCGCGACACCGACCACGCCGCCGCACTGTTCGGGCTGGCCGAGCCGGGCAACATCTACACCCGCATCATGAACCCGACCACCGACGTGGTCGAGCAGCGCGTCGCCGCTCTCGAGGGCGGCGTGGCCGCACTGTTCCTGTCGTCCGGGCAGGCTGCCGCGACCTTCGCGATCCTGAACATCGCCGGCACCGGCGACCACGTCGTGGCCTCGCCGCGGCTGTACGGCGGCACCTACAACCTGCTGCACTACACGCTGCCCAAGCTCGGCGTCGACGTCAGCTTCGTGGAGAACCCCGACGATCTGGACTCGTGGCGCGCCGCGGTCCGGCCGAACACCAAGGCATTCTTCGCGGAGACCATCTCCAACCCGAAGATCGACATCCTCGACATCCCGGGTGTCTCGGGAGTCGCGCACGACAACGGCGTTCCGCTGATCGTCGACAACACCGTCGCCACGCCGTACCTGATCCAGCCGCTGGCCCACGGCGCCGACATCGTCGTGCACTCGGCCACCAAGTACCTGGGCGGGCACGGCTCGGCGATTGCCGGCGTCATCGTCGACGGTGGCAACTTCGACTGGACCAACGGCAAGTTCCCCGGTTTCACCGAGCCCGACCCGAGCTACCACGGTGTGGTGTTCGCCGATCTGGGCGCACCGGCCTACGCGCTCAAAGCGCGCGTGCAGCTGCTGCGCGATCTGGGCTCGGCGGCGGCGCCGTTCAACTCGTTCCTCATCGCGCAGGGATTGGAAACGCTGTCTCTGCGCGTTGAACGCCATGTGTCCAACGCGCAGAAGGTCGCCGAGTACCTCGAGGGCCGCCCGGACGTGCTCTCGGTGAACTACGCCGGCCTGCCGTCGTCCCCGTGGTACGAGCTGGGCCGCAAGCTGGCCCCCAAGGGCACCGGTGCGGTGCTGTCGTTCGAACTGACCGGTGGTGTCGAGGCGGGCAAGGCGTTCGTGAACGCGCTGACGCTGCACAGCCACGTCGCCAACATCGGTGACGTCCGGTCGCTGGTGATCCACCCCGCGTCGACCACGCACCAGCAGCTGACCGCCGAGGAGCAGCTGGCCTCCGGCGTCACCCCGGGTCTGGTGCGCCTGGCCGTCGGCATCGAGGGCATCGAAGACATCCTCGCCGACCTGGAGCAGGGCTTCGCTGCCGCCGGATCGGTGGGGGGTGCCGACCGAGAGGCGGCCTTGGTGTGACGATTATCGACGTGCCCGTGTCTGACATATCCGCAGCGCCAAGGCTGCCTGCCGAAGGCGAGACCGGTGTGGTGAACATCGGCTCGCTGACGCTGGAGAGTGGCATCGTGCTGCCCGACGTGTCCATCGCGGTGCAGCGCTGGGGCGAGCTGTCCCCCACCGCCGACAACGTCGTGATGGTGCTGCACGCGCTGACCGGTGACTCCCACGTCACCGGTCCGGCCGGGCCCGACCATCCGACGGGCGGCTGGTGGGACGGCGTCGCCGGTCCCGCCGCCCCGATCGACACCGACCGCTGGTGCGCCATCGCCACCAACGTGCTCGGCGGCTGCCGCGGGTCGACCGGACCGAGCTCACTGGCTCCCGACGGAAAGCCCTGGGGCTCACGGTTTCCCGCCATCACCGTGCGCGATCAGGTGAACGCCGACCTGGCGGCCCTGGCCGCCCTCGGCATCACTCAGGTGGCCGCGGTGGTCGGCGGCTCGATGGGCGGCGCGCGGGCACTGGAATGGCTTGTGGGACATCCCGATACGGTGCGGGCCGGACTGGTGCTGGCGGTCGGCGCGCGCGCCACCGCCGACCAGATCGGCACGCAGTGCGCACAGGTCGCGGCCATCAAGGCCGACCCGAACTGGAACGGCGGCGACTACTACCTGACGGGACGCACCCCGGACGACGGCATCCAGATCGCCCGCCGGTTCGCACACCTGACCTATCGCGGCGAGAAGGAACTCGACGACCGGTTCCGCAACACCGCGCAGAACCATGAAAAGAGTTCTGCCGACGGCCTGTACGCGGTCGAGAGCTACCTGGAGTACCAGGGCCGCAAGCTGGCCGCGCGGTTCGACGCGGGCACCTATGTGGCGCTGACGGACGCGCTGAGCAGTCACGACGTCGGGCGCGGCCGGGGCGGGGTCGCGGCGGCCTTGTCCAGCTGTCCGGTGCCGGTGATCGTCGGGGGCATCACCTCCGACCGGCTGTATCCCATTCGGCTGCAGGAAGAGCTGGCCACATTGCTGCCGGGCTGTCCGGGTCTCGAGGTCATCGAATCCGACTACGGCCACGACGGTTTCCTGGTCGAGACCGACAAGGTGGGTCTGCTGATCCGCCAGACACTGGATTTGGCCTCGCGGTGACGGGCGAACGCTCACTGTCCTTCGGAGAGCAGGCCGCCGCCTACGAGCGGGGGCGCCCCTCGTATCCGCCGGAGTCCATCAACTGGCTGCTGCCCACCGGCGCCGTCGACGTCCTCGACCTCGGCGCCGGTACCGGCAAGCTGACCGTCCGACTGGCTGAGCGCGGTCTGGCGGTCACGGCCGTCGACCCCATCCCCGAGATGCTCGAGGTGCTCAGCGGGTCGCTGCCGTCGGTGCCGGCCCTGCTCGGCACAGCCGAGGAAATCCCGTTGCCCGACAACAGCGTTGACGCGGTCCTGGTCGCCCAGGCCTGGCACTGGTTCGACCCGGAGCGGGCCGCGGCCGAAGTGGCCCGGGTGCTACGGCCGGGCGGTCGGCTGGGTCTGCTCTGGAACATCCGCGACGAGCGGCTGGGCTGGGTCAAGGAACTGAACCGCATCATCGGCTGCGAGCACGACCCGTCGGCCGACTCGCTGTGCGGCGGCTTCACCGACATCGAGACCCACCGCTTCGAGTGGACGAGTTACCTGACGCCGCAAGCACTTCTGGACCTCGTGGCGTCACGGAGCTACTGCATCACCTCGCCCGCCGACGTGCGCCGCAAGGTGTTGGGCGAAGTGCGCGAATTGCTGAGTACGCACCCCGCGCTGGCCAACAGCACGGGATTGGCGTTGCCGTACGTCACGCACTGCGTGCGGGCGACGCTGGCCTAGGCACCCGGTTCGCCGGGGGCCAGAAATGTTCCGATGACCGCGGTACCCGGGCCGACCCGCGCTCCAGGCCCGGGGACCGCGGTCGTCGACAGCGCCCCGAGTTCCCCGCCGCATTCGGTGCAGACGGTCTTTGCCGTTGTGACACAGCCGCATTCGTCATGGACCAGTAGCGCCGGCGGCCCGTCCTCTCCGGCAGTCCACTTGTCACCCCACGCGAGCAGCGTCACGATCACCGGGTAGAGGTCGCGCCCCTTGTCGGTGAGTACATACTCGAAACGCGGAGGCGCGCTCTGATATTGGCGCCGCGCCACGATCGCGTGGCGCTCCAGGTCGTCCAGGCGCGCGGCGAGGACGTTCGACGCGATGCCGAGATCGCGGCGGATGTCCTCGAACCGGGCCATCCCCGCGAACAGGTCCCGCAGCACCAGGGCCGTCCATCGTTGGCCCACCACGTCGAGCGTCCGCGCTATCGAGCAGGAGATGTCGCCGAAGGACTGTTTGGACACCGCACCAGCCTAGTCCATTGCTTTCTGCAATGGACTCTGATTAGGTGGGTTGCAAATAACAAGCGACCCTCAGGGGGTTCTGATGACGACCAGCACCGATTCCGTCGCGATGTTCTGCGCGGCCACCCGCGGCGGCGAGGTCGACCGGTTCATCGCCGCCCTCGCCCCTGACGCCGAGCTGATCTCCCCGCTGTCCGGGCGCATGGTGTTCCGCGGCCGGGACGACCTGCGTGTCCTACTGACCGCGGTCTACGCCGGGATGCGAAACCTGGAGTGGGAGAATGTCATCGGCGACGGACACACGCGTGTCGCGGTGAGCCGCGGGCGCATCGCGGGACTCACCATCACCGATGCCCTGGTGTTCGAACTCGACGATGCCGGGTTGATCCGGCGGCTGCGCCCACACCTGCGGCCGTGGCTCGCGGTGACGGTCTTCGCCCTACTGCTCGGCCCCAGACTCGCCGCCCACCCGGGCGTCGCGCGCCGCGCGCTCAGGCGCTGATCTCGCCGGGACCGAACCACCGCTCCAGGGCCGCACGTAGGTCCTCGGCATCCGCCGCGGCGAATGCGTCTGCGGCCCAGGCGACATAGCCGTCAGGCCGGATCAGCATGGCAGCGGGCCCGTCGGCCATGGCGGCGACCACCGTGTCGACGCGGCGGTCCCATGGTGCGGCGACCGCGGCCACCGCACCGCCGGACAGGTCGAGCACCACGCCCCGGCCGCTGTGCAGAAGCTCGGTGAGCCGGCGCCCGTCGTCCAGCCTCTCGTCCGGCACCATGAACCCCGTCAGGCGGTGGGGGGTCCCGCCCATCTCATAGCGAACATCCGCCCCCGCCAGCAGTCCGGCCATGTGCGCGGTGACGTCGGGCAGCTGGAAGAGTTCATCGAGAAGCGTGCGTAAGGCGCGCACCTCGGGTCCCGGTGCAGTGAGGGCGATCTGGGCCAGTGAGTGCATCATGACGCGCTCGCCGACCGGATAGCGCTCGGACTCATAGGTGTCGATCAATTCCTCAGGCGCCCAGCCATTGATGACAGCGGCCAGCTTCCAGCCCAGGTTCAGGGTGTCCTGCAGACCGAGGTTCAGCCCGGGACCGCCCATTGCCGAATGCACATGTGCGGCATCACCGATCAGCAGAATGCGACCGGACCGGTAGGCGTCGGCCTGCCGGGTGTTCTGGCCGTCGACGCGGCGCCTGGCGAACGGACCGGGTCCGGCCGGCAGGTCGAACGGCACGTCGACCCCGAGCACTCGGCGCAGGCTCTGCCGCAGTTCGTCATACGTCAGCTCCCCCGGCGAGTCCTCCGACAGTGAGCCGAACTCGAGGGTGCCCAGCATCGGCGGATCGCCGTGTGCCTCGAAGAAGATGACCATGCCGGTGTCATAACGGTTGTGCCCGAACGGAATCCGCCCGAATCCCGGTACGTCGAGCTCGCCGTCGGGGCAGCGGAACTCGTCGGCGATGTGCACGTGCGCCAGCCGGGCCACCGTCGGGGACGTGTGTCCGGGAAAGCCGATACCCGACTGCTTGCGAACGGTGCTTCGGCCGCCGTCGGCACCCACCAGCCAATCGGCCTGCAGCACATAGGCGCCGTCGGGCGCGGCCACGTCGACGGTGACGCCGTCAGGCCCGGCCGACAACGCGGTCACGGCGTGTCCCCACCGCACCTCGACCCCGAGAGTCTGGGCCCGCTCGTACAGCAGCTGGACCAATCGGGGCTGCTTCATCAGCAGCGCCCGCATCGGATTGCTCTCGATGCCAACAAAATTCAGCGGCAGGCCGGAGAACATCCAGCCGTAAGCGGGCTGCGGCGCGTTGGGATCGCCCGTGAATGTCTGGTAGAGGCCACGCATGTCGAGCTGCCGGATCACTTGTCCGACAAGGCCGTTGGCCTTGGGCTCGTCGCCGGGCCCGGGCAGTGCGTCGAGCACGACGGGTTTGACGCCGGCGAGGGCGAGTTCGCAGGCCATCATCAGGCCGTTGGGTCCGGCGCCGGAGATCACGACGTCAGCGGGCATGCTCACTCCTTCGTTCTGTTCGGTTCAGGCAGCCCGGCGATCACGGCATCGAAACCCGCGCGCATCAGCTGCGTGATGGACACCGGCGGATCAGCGTTGGCGTACGCCTCCATCGCGGTATCTCCGACCGCGCGGACCACGGCCACCACCAGGCGCGGGTACATGTCGTCGGGGCCGAGGCCCGTTCGCTCGGCGATGGCCGCCACCCAGTCCCGATAGAGGATCTGCGGCACCGCGTTACGAACCTCGGTGCGCATCAGCAGTTTTCGGACTTCGACGAGTTCGCGGCGGTCCGGGATGAGGTCGGCACCCGTGATGTCGACCATCTCTTCTTCCAGCGTGCCCGTCACGGCCACGATGATCGACGTCCACAGCGGTTCGTCGGCCGGCCGCGACCGGAATGTCGCGACACTGCGCTGCATCCGCTCGGCAATGCGATAAGCCAGCGCCTCGTACTTGCCGCTGAAGTAGTTGTTGAACGTCCGTAGGGACACTCCCGCCAGCGCCGCGATCTCCTCGCGAGTGACGGCATCCAGCCCGCCGCGGTCGAACGCCAGCTGCAGCGCCGCGTCACTCAGCGCCCGACGGGTGTCGAGCTTCTTTCGTTCGCGCAGACCAGTTTCGGCTGATTCGGCCATGCCGCTACCGTACCGACAATTTTGCCCACCAGGCAAGTTTGCCTAGCGTGCAATTTTCTGCGAGTTGGCTGCCGCCACGCTGGTCACCCCTAGGGATTTGTGCACGATTTTCCGCGGCGACCGCGGAAAATCGTGCACAAATCCCCGCGGATCAGAAGGCGTAGGCGCCGAACCGGCCCCAGGCGACGAACAACGCCAGACCGAGCAGCACCACGTTGACCGCAACGTTGGGGTACTCCTTGCGACGGCCGTGCGTGACGATCGCGCCGACCATGACCGCCGCGAGGCCGACGGCGGCCAGCGGGGTGAGCACCGGGAGAATGTGCACCAGCGGCGGCACGATCAGGCCGATCGCACCGGCCACTTCGGCCGCGCCGATCCCGCGGATGGCGTTCGGGTCCACGTCGTCAAGTCCGCCCAGGCCCTGCGCAACCAGCTTCTCCTTGGACAGGACCAGCTTCATGACACCGCTTCCGACGAAGACGAAAGCCAGTACGCCGGCGACGATCCACAGCGCAGTGTTCATGTTGAGCTCCTCGGGTGATGTGGGGGCAAGCCTGAAACCAATAAACGGACTTTAGTCCGATTTATTCCCACATCGCATGCCGAGGAACTAGGCAGTCCCCAACGGGTTGATGGTCCACGCCACGTACAACATGACGGCACTGACCGACGCCGTCGTCGCGACGTCGATGATCCGGCTGCGCACGACGAGCAGCCCGGCGCGGTCATCGGTCAGCAGCAGGCGCATGACCGCGGCGATACCGACGCCGATCGCCATGACCAGCGCACCGCGGCGCCAATAGCCGCCGACCACCAACGCGAACGCCACCACGAAGAACACGCCCACCGACAGGATCGGCCATTGGCCGGCGAACACCTTGCGGGCGAATTCCTTTGCGGTCAAGACAGTTTCGCCTCTTCCGCCTCGACCACATTGGCCAGCAGGAAAGCGCGGGTCAGCGGTCCGACGCCTCCCGGATTGGGCGACACGTGACCGGCCACCTCCCACACGTCGGGGTGGACGTCGCCGGCGAGCTTGCCGTCGACACGGCTGACGCCCACGTCGACGACGGCCGCGCCCGGCTTGACCATGTCGGCGGTCAGCATGTGCGGGACGCCGACGGCCGCGATGATGATGTCCGCCTGCCGGGTCAGCGCCGGCAGATCACGGGTTCCGGTGTGGCACAACGTCACTGTCGCGTTCTCCGAACGTCGCGTGAGGAGCAGGCCCATCGGCCGGCCCACGGTGACGCCGCGGCCGATCACCACGACGTGCGCGCCGGCGATCGGTACCTCGAAGCGACGCAGCAGGTGCACGATGCCGCGCGGCGTGCACGGCAGCGGTGCGGGCTCGTTCAGCACCAGCCGACCCAGGTTGGTCGGGTGCAGACCGTCGGCGTCTTTGTCAGGGTCGATGCGCTCCAGCGCGGCGTTCTCGTCGAGGTGCTTGGGCAGCGGCAACTGCACGATGTAGCCCGTGCACTCCGGGTTGGCGTTCAGCTCGTCGATGACGGCGTTCAACTCGGCCTGGCTGATGTCGGCAGGCAGGTCCCGGCGGATCGAGTTGATGCCGACCTTGGCGCAGTCGGCGTGCTTGCCGCGCACGTAGGCGTGAGAGCCGGGGTCGTCACCGACCAGGACTGTGCCGAGACCCGGCGTCCGGCCGGCGGCGGTCAGCGCCGCCACCCGCTTCGTCAGGTCAGTGAAGATCTCGTCGCGTGTGGCCTTGCCGTCCAGCGTGATTGCACCCACGGCGAACATTGTGTCAGGCCCGCGGGAACACCCGTTGACACCACCCAAGACAGCGTGGTCAGCTGCCGAATGTGAACACCCAGCCCAATGTGTCCACTGACGTTTTCAGTGAAGCCAAGCTCGGTCCGATCACGTTGCGTAATCGGATCATCAAGGCGGCGACGTTCGAGGCTGCGACCCCGGATGCGCTGGTCACCGACGATTTGATCCGCTATCACCGGTTGCCGGCCGCGGGTGGGGTGGGGATGACGACGGTGGCCTATTGCGCGGTGTCCCCGGGTGGGCGTACCGATGGGTGGCAGTTGTGGATGCGCCCGGAGGCGATCCCCGGCCTCCGAAAGCTCACCGACACCATTCATGGCGAGGGGGCGGCGATCAGCGCGCAGATCGGGCATGCCGGCCCGGTCGCCAACGCGCGCACCAACAAGGCCACCGCGCTGGCGCCGGTGCGGTTGTTCAACCCACTGTCGATGCGCTTCGCGCGCAAGGCCACCCGCGCCGATATCGACGCGGTGATGGCCGCGCACGCGGGCGCCGCCCGGTTGGCGATCGAGGCCGGGTTCGACGCTGTCGAGGTGCACCTGGGCCACAACTACTTCGCGTCCTCGTTCCTGTCGCCGCTGATCAACAAGCGCCGCGACGAGTTCGGTGGCTCGCTGTACAACCGCGCCAAGGTCGCCCGCGGCACGGTGCAGGCGGTGCGCGAGGCCGTCGGGGATCAGATCGCGGTGATCGCGAAACTCAACATGAGCGACGGCGTGCGGGGCGGCATCCCGATGGAGGAGTCGCTGCAGACCGCGAAATGGCTGCAAGAGGATGGCGCGCTGGATGCGCTGGAGCTGACCGCGGGCAGTTCGTTGGTCAATCCGATGTACCTGTTCCGCGGTGATGCGCCGGTCAAGGAGTTCGCGGCGAACTTCACACCGCCGATCAGCTGGGGCATCCGGATGAGCGGGCACAGGTTCTTCCGCGAGTACCCCTATCAGGAGGCCTACCTGCTGCAGCAGGCTCGCCAGTTCCGCGCCGAACTCACGATGCCGCTGATTCTGTTGGGTGGCATCACCAACCGGGAAACCATGGACCTGGCCATGGCCGAGGGTTTCGAGTTCGTCGCGATGGGCCGGGCCCTGCTCGCCGAACCGGACCTGCTCAACCGGATTCAAGCCGACAGGACGGTGAAATCGGGCTGCACACACTGCAATCTGTGCATGCCCACCATCTACAGCCAGACCCACTGCGTCGTGACCGGCAAGCCCTACTGATCCGGCTGGTCCCCAGGAAAGTCCCCGGCAACGGATAGAGTTGCCCTCGATGACTGGACCAGCCGCACTGCCAGCGCTCACCGTTCGCCATGACGCCACCACGCGCACGTTCGCCCCGGGAAACGATGTCGTCGTCGGCCGCGATCTGCGGGCCGACTTCCGCGTCGCCCACCCCCTGATCTCGCGCGCGCACCTGATGCTGCGTTTCGATCACGGCCGCTGGGTCGCGGTCGACAACGGCAGCCTCAACGGCATGTACGTCAACGGGCAGCGTGTCCCGGCCGCCGATCTGCACGACGGCTCGGCGGTGAACATCGGTAACCCCGACGGGCCGCTGCTGACCTTCGAGGTCGGCCAGCACCTGGGGCCCGCCGGCACGCCGCCGACGACGTCCATGCCCGTCACGCCGACGCCGTCGACCAACAACCGGCCCAGCGCGACCTGGCCGAGCCAGCAGCCGTACACGCCGCCGTCGGCGGCACAGCAGCGCTACCCGAGCGGCCCCCAGACGTTCAGCCCGTCAGGTCCACAGCCGCAGTACCCGAGCGGCCCGCAACCGCAGTATCCGAGCGGGCCGCAGTCGCAGTACGGCCAGCAGCCGCCGCGCTACCCGACGGCACCCCAGCAGTACGCGCCGCCGTCTGCGCCGATGTCCCGGCCGGCGCCGGCGGGGGTCGCTCCGGAAGAGTCGAGCTCGCCCGCCACCCAGTTCGGGCCGACCGCGGTCGCGCGGCCGAGCGAGAACAACCTCGGCACGACGATGCTCAAGATCCTGCGGCCCGGTCGTAACGCCGAGGTGCCGGCCGGAGCCATCAAGATCGGTCGCGGCACCGACAACGACATCGTCATCCCCGACGTCCTGGCCTCACGGCACCACGCCACCTTGATCCCGTCTCCGGCCGGCGGCGCGCAGATCATCGACAACCGGAGCATCAACGGCACGTTCGTCAACGGCCAGCGGGTCGAAGAGGCGATGCTCCGCGACGGCGACACCGTCACCATCGGTAACGTCGACCTCGTCTACAGCGGCGGCACTCTGGCCCGCCGCACCGTCACCACCGCCGACACCCGCACCGGCGGGCTCGAGGTCCACGGCCTGACGTGGACCATCGAGGGCAACAAGACGCTGTTGAACAACATCTCGCTGGACGCCCGCCCCGGCACGCTGACCGCGGTGATCGGCCCGTCCGGTGCCGGCAAGTCGACGTTCTCCAAGCAGGTGGCCGGCCTGACCCATCCGACCAGTGGCACCGTCACGTTCGAGGGCCACGACATCCATGCCGAGTACGCCTCGCTGCGGTCCCGAATCGGCATGGTGCCGCAGGACGACGTGGTGCACGGTTCATTGACCGTGCGGCAGGCCCTGATGTACGCCGCCGAGCTGCGGCTGCCGCCGGACACCACGAAGGAAGACCGCGAGCAGGTCGTCATGCAGGTGCTCGAAGAGCTCGAGATGACGAAGCACCTCGACACCCGCGTGGAGAAGCTCTCCGGTGGTCAGCGCAAGCGGGCGTCGGTGGCGCTCGAGCTGCTGACCGGTCCGTCGTTGCTGATCCTGGATGAGCCGACGTCCGGCCTGGACCCGGCGCTCGACCGTCAGGTGATGACGATGCTGCGGGACCTGGCCGACGCCGGTCGTGTGGTCCTGGTGGTCACGCACTCGCTGACCTACTTGGACGTCTGCGATCAGGTGCTGCTGTTGGCACCGGGCGGCATGACGGCCTTCTGCGGGCCGCCGAGCCAGATCGGTCCGGAACTGGGCACCACCAACTGGGCCGACATCTTCTCGTCGGTCGCCGGCGATCCGGAGGCGGCGCACCAGCGATTCCTGGAGCGCTCCGGCCCGCCGCCACCGCAGCCGCCCGCGGCAGCACCGGCTGATCTCGGCGCGCCGGCGAAGACGTCGCTGCTGCGACAGTTCTCCACCATCGCCCGACGACAGGTGAAGCTGGTCCTGGCCGACCGCGCCTACACCGCGTTCCTGTTGTTCTTGCCGTTCATCATGGGCGTGCTGTCGCTGTCGGTGCCCGGTGGCGGACCGAACAAGTCGAGTGTGGGCTTCGGTAAACCACTCCCGGCCGGCCCGCCCGATTTCGGCGCCGCGCCGAGCGAACCGGGCCAGATCCTGGTGATGATGAACGTCGGCGCGATCTTCATGGGCACCGCGCTGACCATTCGCGCCCTGATCGGCGAGCGGGCGATCTTCCGTCGGGAACAGGCCGTCGGCCTCTCGACCACCGCGTACCTGGCGGCCAAGATCGCGGTGTTCACCGCATTCGCGGTTGTCCAGTCCTCGATCGTGGTGGCCATCACGATCCTGGGTAAGGGCTGGGGCGCGGGCGCGGTCACCAACGGCGCGGTGATACCGAGCCGCAACATCGAGATGTTCATCGACATCTCGATGACGTGTGTGGCTGCGGCCATGACGGGTCTGGCGTTGTCCGGCTTGGCCAAATCAGCCGAGCAGATCATGCCGCTGCTGGTGGTAGCCGTGATGAGCCAGTTGGTGTTCTCCGGCGGCTTGATTCCGGTGACCGGCCGCGTCGTGCTCGATCAGTTGTCGTGGCTCACCCCCGCGCGCTGGGGTTTTGCCTCGTCGTCGTCGACCATCGATCTGACACGACTGGTACCCGAGCCGCTGCTGCCCAACGACAAGTTCTGGCACCACACCACCGGCGCCTGGTGGTTCGACATCGGCGCCCTGGTGCTGCTGTCGGCCTGCTATCTCGGCTTCGTGCGCTGGCGGATCCGCCTCAAGGCCGACTAAGGCATGTAGACGACGACGGTCAGGACGACAAATCCAGGCCGTGGGCGACGGCGTAGGCGATGGCCTGGTCGACGTCGATACGGGCGCCGCGCAACCCGGCCGTGGTCCAGAACGTCGCGTCCATGCGGGCCGCGCGCAGATCCGCCTGCTCGAACTTCGCGTTCTGCACGCGCGCGCCGCGCAGATCGGCGGCGCGCAGCACGGCCTTGCGCAGGTCGGTGCCGACGAGCGAGGCTTCCGACAACCGGCAGTCGGTCAAATCCACCGCACGCAGATCGCAACCGGCCAGCACCGCGAGCCGCAGGTCCACCTCGACCATGGTGATGGGCCGCATCAAGCACTCGGTGAACGTCGACCCCAGCAAGGTGCAGTGCCGGAATGTGCTGTGTGCCAGCGAGGTCCTCCGGAAGGTGCAGTTGCGGAACGCCGAGCCGGAATGCTCGGATTCGGTGAGATTGACGCCGCTGAAGTCGCAGTCGGTGAAGACAACCCGGTCGGTGCGCAGCCGGCTCAGGTCACCGTCATACTCGTCGCGAAAGACGACTCCGGTGAATTCTGTGTCTTGCCAGTGCTCGTCGGGAACCGTCACGAGTTCGTACGATAGCCGCCATGGCAGACATGGCACGCCCCGCTGACCGCCTGTCGAGACGTGGTTTCCTCACGCTGACCGCCGCCGGACTCACCGCATCACTGAGCACCCCGATTGCCCTGGCCGACAACGGCAAACCCGTCGGCCCCGCCGACAACGGCAAACTGATCGACTTCACGCATCTCCAGGTGCCCGTGGACCAGGTGGTCGCCGCCGGCTACACCGGCGTCATCGTCTATGTGTCGGAGCTGCGGCCGGGTGCCACATTCGACTTCAAGCCCGTCAGCCGCGGCTACACCGACGCGCTGCGGGCGGCGGGTCTGCACGTGGTGAGCGTCTACCAGTACGGCAAGCCGGGCTGGGTGAACAGCCCTTCGGACTTCACCCGTGGCTTCGACGGCGGGGTGGCCGATGCCCGCACCGCGCTGAGCCTGCATGGTGCGGCCGGTGGGCCGGACACCGCACCGATCTTCTTCAGCGTCGACGAGGACGTCTCAGCCGACACGTGGAAAAACGTTGCGCTGCAATGGTTCAAGGGCATCAATTCGGTGCTCGGGGTGCAGCGTACCGGCATCTACGGCGGGGCCCGCCAGGTCACCTGGGCGGCCGATGACGGCGTCATCGGCCGCTCCACCACCCCGGGGCATCGCTGGGCCTGGCAGACGCGGGCCTGGTCGGGCGGCGCCCGCGCGCCGATGGCGGTGCTGTATCAGTCGACGGTGGTGACGGCTTCCGACCCGGGCACGATGATCGGTGATTTCCACGTCGACGAGGACGACATCCTGGCCGCTGACTACGGCCAGTGGGACCTGGTTCGTTAGGCCGGGGCGCCCAACCGCGTCAGCGCGTATTCGGTGACGGTGATCAGTGCGTCGCGCGCCGACTGCCGCTGCCGCGCATCGACGGTGACGACCGGGATGTGGTCGGCCAGCGCCAGCGCCTTGCGGACCGCGTGGCCGGGATGCCTTGGCGCGCCGTCGAATTCGTTGACCGCGATGATGAACGGCAGACCGCGCGCCTCGAAGAAGTCGACGGCGGCGAAGCTGTCCTGCAGCCGCCGGACGTCGACCAGGATGATCGCGCCGATGGCGCCGCGCACCAGGTCGTCCCACATGAACCAGAACCGGCGCTGCCCCGGTGTGCCGAACAGATAGAGCACCAGGTCGTCAGCGAGGGTGATGCGGCCGAAGTCCATGGCGACCGTGGTGGTGTTCTTGTCGGGGGTACCGGCAAGCGCGTCGACGCCGACCGAGGCGTTGGTGACGATGGCCTCGGTGCGCAGCGGCATGATCTCGGAGACCGCGCCGACGAACGTCGTCTTACCGGCACCGAACCCACCCGAGATGACGATCTTCGTCGACGCGGGGGCGTGCCGATTAGAGAGCCCGTAGGCCACGCAGTGTCCTCCCGATCAAGTCACGCCGGTCGTCGATGCTCGCCGTGGTGCCGAGCGTGGCGTGTACTTGAAGATAACCCTGCGTGACGAGGTCGCCGATCAGCACACGCGCAACACCGAGTGGTATTGCTAACTTTGCCGCGACCTCGGCCACCGAGGGCCGGGTGGAACCGAGTTTGAGAATCTCGCTGCGTACGTCGTTGCCCGGCCAGTGCGACGCCGGGGCAGCCGCCAGCGGGTAGATCGGCGCCTCCATGGGCAGCTCGATCTCGGTGGTGGTCCGGCCCGCGGTCAGCGTGTAGGGCCGCACCAGGCTGGGCTGCTCCGCGGTGAATGCGGACTCCCAGGCGTCAGATGTCGGCTCCATGATGTGTCCTTATCGGGTCCTGCGGGCGGACTGCACGACGGTCCCGACGCGTTCGACGAGAATCGCCATCTCATAGCCGATCTGGCCGATGTCGCACGACCGGGTCGCCAGCGTCGCGAGGTTCGAACCGTCGCCGACGCGCATCAGCAGCAGGTATCCCTGCTCCATCTCGACCACGGACTGCAGCACGTGACCGCCGTCGAACAGCTGGGAGGCGCCGGTGGCCAGGCTGGCCAGCCCGGAGGCGACGGCGGCAAGTTGGTCGGCACGCTCGGTCGGCATCCGCGAACTCGCGGCCATCAGCAGACCGTCGGCGGACACCAGGATGGCGTGCGCCACCCCCGACACCTCGTCCGCGAACTTCGTGACGAGCCAATCCAGTGACTCGCGCTGAGTGGCCCGGGTCATCGCCGCTCCCCCGCGTCCGGGGACTGCGACCGACCGGCATGCACACCACCGAAGTGGCCGCTGATGCTGGCCCGCACCGCCGCGGGATCGCGCCGTGGTGCGCCCTCGCCGGAGGCTTCGGGCTGGGCGCCCTCGTCAGGCGCGCCGGGTACCAGCCGGGCACCGGGCTGCCGGACGGGCAGGCCCGCCTCGGTGTGTTCGACGACCGGCGCGTCCTGCGCGGCGGCCGCCGCCGACCACCCCTGGTCCCACACGGTCTGCCAGTCGAGGTCGGAGCTGTTCGCCAACTGCGTGGGATCGTCGATCAGCCATTCCGAGAGCATCTTCTGGTAGATGGCGTCCTCACTTCCGGCGGTGGCGCTCGGCTGCGGTGTCGGGGCGGGGCGGACGGGCGGCGCTGGTGGGGCTGGTGGACGGACCGGCTCGGGCGCCGGACGCACCGGCTCGGGTACCGCGGACGGCGTCTGGGCCCGGGCCGCGAAGAACGATGACGTGTCGGTCGGCGCCTGGGCGGGTCGCTCGACGGGTGACTCGGCGCGGCCGGCGATGCCGCTGGCGCCCGGATTGCGCTGCGGCAGGTTGAGGCCGCTGAGGTCACCCGCGTCAACGGGGCCGGCACCGAAGCCGTTGCGCGCCTCGGCCTCCACGAACGCCGGCTCCACCGATGGCGCGGGCGGCGCCGGGGGCTGGGCCACGGCGCCGAACGTCGCGAATCCGCCGGTGTCGGGGCCGAGGCCCGGTAGGTCCGTCACGCCGGTCTCCGCGGTCGACGAACCGTCCCAGTAGGTGCCGAAGTCAGGGATCGCGGGCAGCCCGGCCTGCAACTCGACCGGGACATAGATGCCGGCGGTGGTGCCCGATTCGGGATCGCCTTCGACGGTGTCGCGCAGCCGGACGACCAGGCCGTGCTGGGTGGCCAGCCGGCCGACGACGAACAGGCCCATGTGCCGCGCGGTGTACGTGTTGACCTCGCCGCCGGAGCGCAGACGGCTGTTGGCCATGCGGAGATCGGCTTCGGTCATGCCGAGACCGCTGTCGCTGACCTCGATCACCAGTGCACCGTTGGGCGCGTGCACCGCGGAGACCTGTACCTCCGAACTCGGCGGCGAGTACCGCAACGCGTTGTCCAGCAACTCGGCCATCATGTGCACCAGGTCGCCGGCGACCGAACCGTGGATCTCGGTGTCGGGCGCGGCCACGATGGCCACCCGGGTGTAGTCCTCGACCTCGGACGCCGCGGCGTTGATCACCGCGGTCACGGGCACTGGCTCGCCCTGTTCGTGCGGCACGTTGGTGCCGGCCAGCACCAGCAGGTTGGCGCCGTTGCGCCGCATCCGCGCGGCCAAGTGGTCCAGGCGGAAGAGTTTGGACAGGCGCTGCGGGTCCTGTTCGTCACGCTCCAGCTGGTCGATGACGGTCAGCTGCTGGTCGATCAACGACCGGCTGCGCCGCGACAGCGTCTCGAACATGTCGCTGACCTGGAGCTGCAGCCGGGCCTGCTCGCCGGCCAGCAGCACGGCCTGTTCGTGCAGCTCGTCGACGGCATGTGCCACCTGCCCGATCTCCTCGGTGCTCTGCACCGGCAGCGGGCGAACGGTCACATCGGCGCCGGACCGGACCTCGTCGAGCTCACGGACCAGATCCTCGTGCGCGACCTTGAGGGCGCTGGTGCGCAGCCGCCGCAGCGGCCGGATCAGTGTCCGGGCCATGTACAGCACGATGAGCAGGGCCAGCACCATGACGGCGCCGACGATCGCCGAATCACGGATGGCTTCGGTGCGCTTGGCGGTGGCCTGATCGTCGACCGCCGACACGACGGTCGCGGACACGCTGTCGAGCAGCTTCCCGGCGATGCCGCTGGTGGTCTGGATCGACTGGCTCAGGTCGGGGTTGTTGACTAGTTGCACGTTCGGGTCGGACATCATCGACATCCGTTTGACCATTTCCTGGGCCAGCTTCTGCGCTTCGGGCGAGCCGACACCCAGTACTTCACTCATGCCGAACAACGTCGACGGCTCCGTGCCGGCCAGGGTGGTCATCGAGCTGCGCAGTTCGTTGTCCGGCAGCTCGCCGCCGAGAGTGACGAGCAGCTGCTGCATCATCATCTGGCCCCGGGCGCCGACGGCCCGGCTCAGGCCCTGCGTCTGGGCGCGGATCTTCTCGTCATCGATGCGCACCGAACCGGTGATCGTGTCCTCGGCGGTCAGCAGGATCGGCGCATACAGCGTCACGCGCTCCCGCAGTCCGATGCTGTTGGCCGCGACCTTGTTGAGCAGCCCCTGACCACCGTCGAGCAGGGTCTTGACGCCGGTGCCGACGTCCGTCGCGACGTCGGTCTCCGTCAGCCGGTGCTGCAGACGTCGTTTGCTCTCGTCGTAGGCGCTCAGTGCCTGTTGCGCGTCGCCGCCGGTGGACGTGGCCAGCAGCGCGGCGTCGAACGTCGCCATGTAGTTCTCGATGGCGGGCACCATTTCGGCGCGGTCCGCCGCGCGCCGCAAATCCGCGGCGTCCGTCCAGCCCGAATAGATACGCATTCCGCCGAACGTGCCGGCCAGTACCAAAGGCACAAAGGCAATGGCGAAAACTTTCCAGGCGACCGGCCAATTCGACGGCGCGAATCGGGATGGGCGTTTCGCGGGCGCGCGGGAGACCTGATCAGCTGCCGAAAACTGTTGCGCAGCAGTCATCGCGGCTCGGCTTTCCCGCCGGCCATGGGTCCGCAATCGGTTACAGGCGCTTGGTTCATATTGGTGTTCCCCGCCGGATTATCAGCCCACTCGGGCACGGGAAATCCGCCTGGCAATCTGTCGCAGTATGACAGCGATGAGCAGCCGTTTCCATGCTTCACATCCAACGAACAGCGTTCGTGACCTATGTGTTGCACAGTTGTGTGGTAAAAGCGCGCGGCCATTGGTGTTTTAGAGTGCCTAGATGGCACGGAGCCGGCTGACCCCCGACCAACGTCGGGACCAGATCCTCGATCTCGGGATGGCGGCATTCTCTGTCCTGCCGTTCGAGCAGGTGGCGATGGAAGACATCGCGGCGCAGGCCGGAATCTCGCGGGCTTTGATCTACCACTACTTCCCCAGCAAGAAGGAACTGTTCGCGGCGCTCTGGGCGCGGGCCCACGAGAAACTGGCGCACGACTCGCACTTCACGGCCGTCGACACCGTGCGCGCCCAGATCCGTGCTGCGCTCGTCGCGCACTTCACGTTCTACGAGCAGAACCTGACGCTGATGATGATCGCCAATCGCAGCGCCATCGCCGCCGATCCCGCAGTGCGCAGCCCGATCACCTTCGAACTCACCCGGTTGCGTGACCACGCGCTGGATGCCCTGGACCTCGCAGGGTCCGGTCGTGATCTGGTGTCGGTCGCGTTGTCGGGGTGGCTGGCGCTGGTTCGCGAAGTGGCGTTGGAATGGCTTGAGTTGCAAAGCTTTTCTCGTGACGCCGCCGTCGACCTGTGCATGACCGCGCTCGACGCACTGGTGTCACCGCACGCCGACCTGAACCAGCTGCCCCATGGCGCCGGCAATTCCGCCGCAGCACAGTAACCTACTTCGGCCCCACCTAGACCCAGACAGAGAGGCGGCAGGGTGGCACTGAAGGTGCTGTTCTACTCACCCCGGATCGCGCCGAACACCGGCAATGCGATCCGAATGGTCGCAGCCACCGGCGCCGAGCTGCATCTGGTCGAGCCGCTCGGCTTCGACTTGTCCGAACCGAAGCTGCGTCGCGCCGGGTTGGACTACCACGACCTGGCGTCGGTGACGGTGCACCCCGATCTAGAGACCGCGTGGCAGGCACTCATGCCGGCGCGGGTGTTCGCCTTTACCGCGCACGCGAATTCGTCGTTCGCCGACGTGACCTACCAGGCGGACGACGTGTTGATGTTCGGGCCCGAGCCCACCGGGCTGGACGCCGAGACACTCGCCGACCCGCACATCACCCAGCAGGTGCGAATCCCGATGATCCCGGGGCGGCGGTCCTTGAACCTGTCCAACGCCGCGGCTGTCGCGGTGTACGAGGCGTGGCGTCAGCTCGGCTTCGCCGAGGGCATCTGACCGAGCTGACGCCTGAGCTCACCAGCTGTCCCAGTGCGCGAGCTGCTCGGCCGGCAGCCGCTGGGCCTTCTTGAAGTCGGTGCCCTTGGTGTAGGCGATCGGGAACAGTCCGCCCTGCGTGACCTTGTCGAACGGGATTCCCAGCAGCTCTGCAGCCTGCTTCTCCCCTTCGCCGATCAGGTGCAGCGTCGTCCACGCCGAGCCGAGACCGCGCGAGCGCAGCGCGAGCATGAAGCTCCACACCGCCGGCAGCAGCGAGCCCCAGTACGACGCCTGCATACCGGCGTCCATCCCGTCGGGCCGGCCCTCCAGGCACGGGATCATCAGGACCGGCGCCTTCTCGAAGTTCTCGTTGAGGTACTTGGCCGAGCCCATCACGGCGTCCATCTGCTGGTCGCGGATATCGCCGCGCTCGGGCTTGGGCAGGTCCAGGTACGGGGTGGCGTTGGCGCGGTAGATGTCGGCCAGTGCCTTCTTCTTGGCCTCGTCCTCGACGAAAACGAACTGCCAGCCCTGAGCGTTGGAGCCGGTCGGCGCCTGCAGCGCCAGATCCAGACACTCCATGATCACCTCGCGCGGCACGGGCTTCTCGAAGTCGAGTCGCTTGCGCACCGATCGGGTGGAGGTCAGCACTTCGTCAGCGGTGAGGTTCAGCGTCATAGCCGCACATTACCGCCGGCCCGCCGTCGCCCCGTGGCGGCGGGCCCGCATCTGCCTAGTGCCGGGGCAGCTTCGTCACGGCACGCACGATCGGCACCAGCGACTTCTGCCACAGCGACTTCGACAGGCCGAACGGCGGGTCGAGGTTGAGCACCTTCGACGTCGAAATGGTCTGGGACTCGGTGTATTTCAGCAGACCTTCAGCGCCGTGCCGGCGGCCCACACCCGAGATTCCCATGCCGCCCATGGGCGCGCCGAGGCTGCCCCAGGCCAGGGCGTAGCCCTCGTCGACGTTGACCGTGCCGGACCGCAGGCGCGACGCGATCTGCTCGCCCTCCTCGATCGAGGCGGCCCACACGCTGGCGTTGAGGCCGTACTCGGTGTCGTTGGCCTTGGCGATGGCCTCGTCGACGTCGGCGACCGGGTAGATGGACACCAGCGGACCGAAGGTCTCGTTGTTGGCGCACTCCATGTCGGGGGTGACGTCGGTGAGCACGGTCGGCTCGTAGAACAGCGGACCGATGTCCGGGCGGGCGTTGCCACCGGCAATCACCTTGGCACCCTTGACCTTTGCGTCGTCGACGTGACCGGAGACGGTCTTGAGCTGGCCCTCGGAGATCAGGCTGCCCATGTCCACGCTGAAGTCGTAGGCGGTGCCGAGCTGCATCTTGCGCACCTGGTCGCCGAACTTGCGGGTGAACTCATCGGCGATGTCCCGCTCGACGTAGATGCGCTCGATCGAGATGCACAGCTGGCCGGCGTTGGAGAAGCAGGCGCGCGTGGCGGCCTTGGCGACCTTGTCGAGGTTGGCGCCCTGGGCGACGATCATGGCGTTCTTGCCACCGAGTTCGGCAGAGAACCCGATGAGACGACGGCCGGCGTGCTCGGCGAGGTGGCTGCCGGTGGACGAGGAGCCGGTGAACATCAAGTAGTCGCAGTTGTCGGCGATCGCGGTGCCGACCACCGAGCCCGGTCCGGGAACCACGGCGTAGAGCGCGCGCGGCAGACCAGCGCGGTAGAGCAGCTCGGCGCAGGCCAAGGCGCAGTACGGGGTCTGGCTGTCCGGCTTGAGCACCACCGCGTTGCCGGCGAGCAGGGCGGGCACGGCGTCCGAGGCCGTCAGCGTCATCGGGTAGTTCCACGGCGAGATGACGCCGACGACGCCCTTCGGCTGGTAGGCGACGGTGGTCCGGTTCAGGCCCGGCAGCAGCGGCGCCACGCGGCGCGGCTTGAGCAGCTTGGCCGCGACCTTGGCGTAGTAGTCCGCGTTGGCGAACAGGTCGATGATCTCTTCCTGGGCCGCCCATCGCGCCTTGCCGGCCTCGGCCTGCAGCAGGTCCATGAGGAACTCACGGTTCTCCAGGACCAGGTCGCGGTAGCGCGCGATCACCGCAGCCCGCTCGGCAACCGGCCGCTTGACCCAATCACGCTGGGCGGCACGCGCTTTGGCGAACGCCTTCTCGGCGTCTTCGGCGGTCGCGACCGGGATGGTGGTCAGCGGCTTACCGGTGAAGACCTCGTCGATGGTGCGGGTCGGCCGGGCGTCGATGTCCTCAATGGCGGCCAGTTGACGCAGACGATCGAAAACCTGCGCTGACGGTGCGGGCATACTGGCTCTCCTGAGTCGATCCTGGATGCGCGGTAATTTTGCGGTACCGGCGGTCTCGGTAACACTACTCGACAGCACGCGGCTGCCATAGATCCAGCTTTTTACAAATCAGCCATTATGTCAATGAACTGGGCAAAATTACCCACTTCGTCTGGTCGCCGGCCAGTCATCAGGGTGATCCAGCTGCGGGTATGCCGTCGAGATACCCGGCTTCCACGTTGACCCGGCAGCCACGGCGCATTTGTTCGAGTGGGGTGGGCCCTCACGTCAGGGTCAGTGGTTCTGGGCGCGGAAATCGCGTTGACCCTGAATCCTGGGCGCAATCGTGCGAGTAGACCTCGGCGAGGACGCACACTCAACCGCGCCAACGCACCGCCCTGCCGAACCCCTCTCACTGGAAGTCCCGGGACTTGGCCGCCACCCGCAGGTCGAGCCGGCCCATCCGGTCCGCGATCACGGTGACCGCCCCGCTGGCGTTCTGCACGATGCCGCGCACCAGCAGTGCCGGTGCGGTCTGCGCCAGTTTCCGGTGCCGGGACCACACCCCCGGCGCGCACAGCACGTTGACCATGCCGGTCTCGTCCTCCAGGTTGATGAACGTGACCCCCTGCGCGGTGGCCGGGCGCTGGCGGTGCGTCACCGCGCCGGCCACCACGATGCGGGTGCCGTCGGGCACCTCCAGCAGCCGGTTCGCCGGCACCACGTCCAGCGCATCGAGATCCTCCCGCAGGAATTGGGTCGGGTAGCTGTCCGGCGAGATGCCCGTGGCCCACACATCGGCGGCCGCCAGTTCCAGTTCCGTCATGCCGGGCAGCGCCGGTATGACGCCGGCCGACCCGACGCCGGGCAAGCGGTCGGGCCGTTCCGCGGCCGCCGCCCCGGCCGCCCACAATCCCTCCCGCCTGGTGATGCCGAAACATCCCAGCGCGCCTGCGGTGGCCAGCGCCTCGGCCTGCGGTACCGACAGCTGCACCCGGCCGGTCAGGTCGAGCAGAGAAGCGAACGGCCCGTTGGCATTTCGTTCGTCGACGATGCGCTGGGCCAACTCGTCCCCGATATGCCGGACCGTCCCGAGCCCCAGCCGCACCTCGGTGCCGCGGTTCTCGCACGTCGCGTACGCCAGGCTGGCGTTCACATCGGGCCCGTGCACCAGCACCCCGTGCCGGCGGGCGTCGGCCACCAGCGACTGCGGCGAGTAGAAGCCCATGGGCTGAGCCCGCAGCAACGCCGCACAGAACACCGCAGGGTGGTGCAGCTTGAACCACGACGAGGAGAACACCAGCGACGCGAAGCTCAGCGCGTGACTCTCCGGGAAGCCGAAATTGGCGAAGGCTTCGAGCTTTTCGTAGATCCGCTCGGCCGTCGGGCCGGTGATGCCGTGCAGGTCCCGCATACCGTCGTAGAACCGTCCGCGCAGCTGGCGCATCCGTTCGGTGGAGCGTTTGGACCCCATGGCCCGCCGCAGTTGATCAGCCTCGGCCGGGGTGAACCCGGCACAGTCGACGGCCAGCTGCATGAGCTGTTCCTGGAACAGCGGCACGCCCAGGGTCCGGTCCAACGCGGGCTTCATCGACTCGTGTTCGCAGATCGCGGCCTCCAGTCCGTTGTGCCGCCGGATGTACGGATGCACCGAGCCGCCCTGGATCGGGCCGGGCCGGATCAGGGCCACCTCGACCACCAGGTCGTAGAACTTCTTGGGTTTCAGCCGTGGCAGCGTGGCCATCTGGGCCCGGGACTCCACCTGGAACACCCCCACCGAGTCGGCACGCTGCAGCATCTCGTACACCGCCGGCTCGGTCAGATCCAGCTTGGCCAGATCCACCTCGATGCCCATGTGTTCCCTGGCCAGGTCAATCATGTAGTGCAGGGCCGAGAGCATGCCCAGCCCCAGCAAGTCGAACTTCACCAAACCGATTGCGGCACAGTCGTCCTTGTCCCACTGCAGCACGCTGCGGTTCTCCATCCGCGCCCACTCCACCGGGCAGACGTCGGCGATCGGCCGGTCGCAGATCACCATGCCGCCGGAGTGAATTCCCATGTGCCGCGGCAGATTCCTGATCTGCAGCGCCAGGTCGATCACGGCCGCGGGGATGTCCTCGACGTCCGGGGAGTCGGCGAGTCCGTTCCACCGGCTGATCTGCTTGCTCCAGGCGTCCTGCTGCCCCTGCGAGAACCCCAGGGCCCGAGCCATGTCCCGCACCGCGCTGCGACCGCGGTAGGTGATGACGTTGGCCACCTGTGCCGCGTAGTCGCGGCCGTACTTCTCGTAGACGAACTGGATGACCTTCTCGCGCAGGTCCGATTCGATGTCGATGTCGATGTCCGGTGGGCCGTCGCGCGCCGGGGACAGGAACCGCTCGAACAGCAGCTCGTTGGCCACCGGGTCGACGTTCGTGATGCCCAGGGCGTAGCAGACCGCCGAGTTGGCGGCCGATCCCCTGCCCTGACACAAGATGTCACTGTTCCGGCAGAACTCGGTGATGCTGTGCACCACCAGGAAGTAGCCCGGAAACTCCAGCTGTTCAATGATTTTGAGCTCGTGCTCGATCTGCCGGTACGCCTTCTCCCGGTCCTCGTCCGGCTTCCAGCCGTAGCGGCGGGCCGCTCCCTCCGCCACCAGTTCGCGCAGCCAACTGATCTCGGTGTGCCCTTCCGGCACGTCGAACGGCGGCAATTTCGGTGCGATCAAACGTAATTCGAACGCACACTGCTCCCCCAGTTCGGCGGCGGCCGCAACCGCACCCGGATGATGGGCGAACAGCCGGGCCATCTCCGCCCCGGACCGCAGGTGCGACCCACCCAGCGGAGCCAGCCAGCCTTCGGCCTCGTCCATCGAGTTGCGAGCGCGAATGGCGCCCATCGCCATCGCCAGCTTTCCCCGCGACGGCGCGGCAAAATGCGCGGCAGTGGTGGCAACGACGTCGAGGCCGAAACGCGGCGCCAGAGCCGCCAGCGTCGCATTGCGTTCATCGTCGAGCGGATGTCCGTGGTGGGTCAGTTCGATGGTCACCCGGTCGGCGCCGAACCGGTCCACCAAATCAGCCAGCGCCTTGTCCGCCGCTTCCGCACCACCTGACGACAAGGCCTGGCGCACATGGCCTTTACGGCAGCCGGTCAGGATCTGCCAGTGTCCGCCGGCGGCTTCGGTGAGGGTGTCCAGGTCATAACTCAGCACGCCCTTCTCACCGCCGGCCAGATGCGCCCGGGCCAGTTCCCGGGACAGCCGCCGATACCCCTCGGGCCCGCGGGCCAGGACCAGCAGATGCGGGCCGGGCGGGTCGGGCAACTCGGTGCGCGGAGTGTTGCTGAGCGACAGTTCGGCGCCGAACACCGTCGCCATGTCGAGTTCTTTGGCGGCCTCGGCGAAACGCACGACGCCGTAGAGCCCGTCGTGGTCGGTCAGTGCGATGGCCCGCAGATCCAGCCGGACGGCCTCCTCCACCAGTTCCTCCGGAGTGCTGGCACCGTCGAGGAAGCTGTACGCCGAATGGGCGTGCAGCTCGGCGTACGGCACCGAACCGCCCGCCCGCGCCGGGCGGTTCACCGGCTGATAGTCACCGCGCTTACGCGACCACGCCGGACTGTCACCGCCGTCGGCCGGCGACTCCGGAGAAGCGCCGGCCACCCGAGGTTTACCCTCGAGCACCCGCTGCATCTCCGCCCAGCTCGGCGGCCCGTTGTGCCAACCCACCCCATCAGGATATTCGAAACTTTGTTCGAACGCCAGGAGTGCCGGGTCTGCGGGAATGTGATGTATCGGGACATCGGTGACAGTTCTGCATCAGCACATCGGTGACAGTTGGTGTATCAGGACATCGGTAACGTTTCCTCTGGTTTGGGGTGTGAGCCGCGGGGCTTTCCGTTGCCGACGTAGGTCACTCCTGGTGCGGCCCGGGTGTGCTCGATGAGGATCTCGCCGTCGAGGTCGGCGACGATGATTTTGTCGCCGTCGGTAGCGACCAAGACCTCTTGGAGGCCGTATCGGCCCCGACTTTGTAGATGACCCCGGCGAGCATGAATGTGCCGGCGGTGGTCAGCGTGCGGATGCTGGTGCTGGCCGGTAGCGCTGGTACGGGCTGAAGCTGCTTGATTGTGGCCGCGATGAGCAACGGCGCGTCGGGCTGCGGGCGGGGCGGGGCGGCCTTGGCGGTCGCTTCCCACGCGGTCTGCGGGGTGACGCGGCCGGGGAGACCTTGGTGGGGTCGTTCGGTGTTGTAGATGTGGTCGAATTTGTCGACCTGGGCTTGTAGTTCGGCGAGGCTCTCGGCGAGGGGCTGTTGGTCGAGGTAGCGGAACAGGGTTTGGTGGAATCGTTCGTTTTTGCCCTGGGTGGTCGGCTTGTAGGGCTTGCCGGTGATCGCTTCGGTTCCCAGCGCCGCAACGTGTTTGACGAGTTTGCCGACCAATCCACGGCGCGAAAGGTTCAGCGCCGCCCCGTTGTCAGTGAGTAGTCGTTGGGGTACCCCGTGAGCGGCCACGGCCTTGTCGAAGACGGCGATCGCGGCTTCGGCGGTCTCGCTCCGGGCAACGTGCGAGGCCACGGCATAGCGGGAGTGATCATCAATGAGCTGGAAGATCACGCACGTACGTCCACCGACCAGGACGTACTCGGTGGCATCGAGTTGCCAGCAGGCGTTGGGGGCGGGATAGACGAACCGTCGCCACGCCGAGCGGGGTTTCTTCTTCGGCTCCTTACGGGCCACTCCAGCTTGGCGGAAGACGCGGGCCAGGGCTGCTGTGGAGGGGACCTGGTCCAGGCCCATCGCGCGCATCTTGTCGTGCACACTGATCGGCCCGCAGTCCAAACCGGAGGATTCCAGAGCCTTACGCACCGCGATGGCCTGCTCCTTGACCTCATCACCAAGTGTCGACGGACTCGACTTCGGTCGCCGGGTCCTCGGTTCAAGCACCGCAGCCTGACCATCTGTCACGGCCCGTTTACGTAACGCGTAGAACGACTTTCGAGAAATTCCATGCTCGACGCAGAACGTCGAGACCGCCCCACGAGGCGCGTCATCGGGCCACTGCGCGATCGCCAGACGGACACGAGGATCGATGGGTTCATTGACAGCCACCGCCCGAGCCTGGTGGCAGAAGTGTCACCACCAAGACCACCGGAACTGTCACCGATGTCCTGATGCAGAACTGTCACCGATGTCCTGAGACATAACACCGGGTCTGCGGGAACTCGGGCGACTCCCATGCGACTAGATCCCAAAGGGCGCCAGAGAGGGACGGACGATGGCTATGCTGAGGCACTTGGGCAATCTGGAACGCGAGGTGATGGATCACCTGTGGGACGCGGACGGGCCACTGACCGTTCGCGAGGTCCATCACGCCATCTGCGCCGAACGCAAACTCGCGTACACAACCGTCATGACGGTGCTGCGCAGACTCGCCGGCAAGGGCGTCGTCCACCAACTGCGCGACGACCGGGCGCACCGTTACGTCGCGTCGCGCAGCAGCGATGAGCTGGTGGCCGGTCTCATGGTCGATGCGCTCGGACAGGCTGCCGACCGAAGTGACCGGCACGCGGCCCTCGTCCACTTCGTCACGCAGGTCGCGGCCGACGAGGTCGATGTCCTGCGCCAGGCGCTGGCCGCCGTGGACCCCGCGGTGCGCCTGGTATCCAGGCGCACCGCGTAGTCACTAGAAGTCGTCGGGCACACCCGGGGCGACAGGCCAGCCGAAGGCGACGGCGGCACGGTGCACCGAACCCGGCGTGAGCTCGCGAACCAACCCGGCACTCGCCAGCGCCTGCAGATTCACCCCGCCGAGGTATACCGCACCGAGCTCACGCACCGAGATCGCGATATCGGCCGGTGCCGTGGTGGTTTCACATTCGGCGCCGTCAGGACCCCCACGCAGACGCACCCGACCGGTGTTCCACGGGCACAGTCCATCCGTGACCTCCAGCACCACGTCGACCGGAGCGGCGTAGCTGCGCAAGCCCAGTGCGCGCGGCACGTCGACCAGCCTGACGTAGACGCCGTCTCTGACTTCGCACGCCAGCGCACGCCGGTCTGCCACCAGACTGAGGAGCGGCTCATCGACGGCAGCGCCGTCGTAGGCAAACGTCCTGACCAGATCCATGTCCAGGAGATAGCGCCAAATCTTCGCGTACGCACGAGGATTGGTGGCCACTACTTCTTGAACGTGGACTTCACTGTTGGGCTGGCCGCGGTCCGTCCAGCTGTTCTTCGGCCGGTAGATACCGAATCCGCTGACGGTGCCGTCGGGCTCGTGGTGCAGGAGGAAGCGAAGCTTGCCGGAGTCCTTGCGTCTCACCTCGTTGTCATGGATCCAGTTGTCCCACCACGGGCGCGGCCGCTCCATCAAACCGGGGCGTTGCAGCATGGCCTGCTGGTGAATCTCGGGTCCACTGGCCAACAGCGTCTCGGCGTCGACGTGCGTCACCGAACCGTCGCCGAGTTCGACGTCGTCGCGGAATCCCAGCTCACGTACGTTGCCGGAGAGCTCTGCCACCGGTACTGCCATCCCGTAGCCGAAGCGCCCATAGATGGCCGCCTCCGACGCGAACAGTATTGCCAGAGCCTCGGTTCCACGCGCGCGGACATCCTCGAGCTGGTGGCGCATCATCGCCGTGAGCAGGCCGCGGCGCCGGTGGCTGGGCGACACGGTCACCGCGGTGACGGCGGCCACCGGCGCGGTCCCGCCGCCGGGCAGCACCACGTCCTTGCCGAAAGCGCCGGCAGTGGCGACCCAACGGGTGCCGTCGTGGAAGCCGAACATGCGGTCGTACTCGGTGAAGGCGCGCATCAGGTCGATCTCGTCCTGCTGCGGATCCTGCAGGAAAACCCCGTACGACGTAGCCATGAACGCATCGAAATCATCACTGTCGCTCACAGAGCGCAGCGTCAAATCAGTCATGTACCAACGGATATCACGCAGGCGCCACAGGAGTCATCTGATTATTCCGGGGGCAGACGAAAAGCCAAGGCCATCAACCGTTTCGGTCAAATGGCCGGAGCAGATGCCCTCCCGCGGCGGCAGTCACCAATGTCCACCCGGCCGTCCGGCATCCCTGCTCAATGACCATGAGAACGACTCGGAGTCCGACTGGGCCGGCGCCACAGCCCGATCCACGACGCCAAAATTGCTGCGATCACCACGATTTCAGCCACGGCTCCCCAACCGTGTGGATACAGCACGCCCGCGACGTGGTGATCGATGAACCCGGCCCGAGGCAACGGCGACATGCCGGCGCGGTCGCGGGCCCACCGCTCGACCGTGGTCAGCGGACATTCGACGACACCGGTGAGGATGATGGCGGTCCAGCCGACGACGAGGGCGTGCACCCAGATGGTCACCGGCCAGCGCCACGCCAGGAATCCGCCGCCGATGAGGTAGCCGAGGAAGGCGAAGTGTGCGGCAACTGCCGCTGCTGCGATCGCGGAATACGGCATCGGCCTGCCTCTTCGAACTGGCGTAGCTGCTGGGACCTGGATACCCGGGGTGGAAACCGGCAAACCGTCGGCGTACCTACCCGATCGGGTAGGTAGCGACCTACCCACGTGCACATTGGTCCTGACGGCGGCGCGCCGTAGGCTGGGCGTGTTACCTGGATCACGGATGAGGAATGGGTCTGGTGAGACTCGACGTGATGGCGCCCGCACAGATCGCGGCGACGACGGCGGCGACGGCCGCGCCGACGCGGCTGTTGAAGTTCCATGCCCCGGAGATCGTGTTCGGTATCGACTCGATGGCGGAGGCTGCGCACGCCGCCGTCCGCCTGGGCGGGCTGCGGCCCATGCTGGTCACCGACCCCGGGCTGATCGAGGCCGGCTGGGTGGCCGAGCTGGTGGGGCACCTGCGCGCCCAGTGCGTCGAGGCGCACGTGTGGAGCGCGCTGACCCCGAACCCCAAGGACCACGAGGTAACGGCCGGCCACGAGTTCTACCGGTCGCACGGCTGCGATGTGCTCATTGCCTTGGGCGGCGGCTCGGTGATCGACGCGGCCAAAGGCATCGCGATCCTGGCGGCCAACGGCGGCCACATCCTCGACTACGCCGGAGTCGACAAGGCGACGGCGCCGATCCCGCCCCTCGTGGTGCTGCCGTCCACGTCGGGTACCGGCGCCGACGTCTCTCAGTTCTGCATCGTCACCGACACGACCCACAACACCAAGATCACCATCCTGGGCCGTGCCCTGGTCCCCGACATCACCGTCATCGACCCCCGACTGCTCACCACCATGCCCGAATGGCTCAACGCGGCAACAGGTCTGGATGCGCTGACGCACGGCATCGAGGCGTTCGTGTCGCTCGGGCACAACCAGCTGACCGACCACCACGCATTGCGGTCGGTTGTGATGGTCACCGAAAACCTGGTCACGACCATCGAGCGACCGCAGGACATGCCGGCCCGCGTGCTGATGGCGCAAGCCGCGCTGGAAGCGGGTCTCGCGTTCACCAACGCCATCCTGGGCGCCGCGCACGCCATGAGCCACCAAGTGGGTGGGCTCCTCGACTTGCCGCACGGCGTCATCAACGGCGTGCTGCTGCCCCATGTGGTGCGGTTCAACGCCGAGGCCGACCCGGCTCCTTTCGCCACCATCGCCGCCTGCCTCGGGATCGCCGACAAGCGCGCTCCAGAGCTGGAATCCGCACTGGCACTTGCCGACCGACTCCAAGAGCTGGCCAGACAGGTGGGCGTGCCACGCGGGCTCGCCGAGTTGGGAGTGCGTGACGCCGACGTTCCGGTGTTGGCCCACAACGCCCTTCAGGATGCGTGCCTGACCACCAATCCCCGCCCTATCGACGATGCACAGCTGCGCGCGCTGTTCCGGGCTGCGCTATGACAACCCTGCCCGGCAACCCGGTCGTGCCGCGACGCGCGGCCGCCCCGGATCTGGACCAGCTCACCGGCGTGCGTTCCGGCAAAGGCACGTTCTATCCCGAGTTCCGGGTTGCCGCGCAACGCACCGAACGGGTGGTCGCAGCGCTCGACGCCATCTCACGCGCTCTGGTGCAGACCGTCAACGGCCCCGAGAATCTGGTGCGTGCCGTCGCCGAGGCGGCCCGCACTCATCTCGGTGCCGAATGGGTGCTGTTGGCGCTGGCCGACGGCGCCCTGCCGGAGGCACGACCCCGTCACCTCATCCTCGACGCGGAGGGGCACGCATACTCCTTCGAAGGCCTGTCGGGCACCAAACATCCGGTAGCGCACCTGCCGGATGCCGTCCTGAACCGGCTCAACGACGTCCTTCGGGGTCAGCTCGCCCAGTTCCGGGTACCCGTCATCGAAAACCACCACTCGCACGTCCCGATCGAACTCGACGGCGGGGTCGTCGGCGCATTCGCGGCCTGGACGCCACCGCACCGGCTGCTCGACGGTATCGACGAGGCGGTGATGCGCATCCTCGCCAGTCAGACCGCGGTGGCGCTACAGAACTGTGAACTGTTCCAGCGCTCGCAAACCCTGCTGGCCGAGTCCGAGGCACGCAATGCGCAGCTGCTGGCGACGCAGCGCGAACTCGGTGCGGCACAACGCCATCAGGTACTGGACTCCGAGCGGCACCGCATTGCCCGGGAACTGCACGACAGCGTCACACAGACCGTCCTGTCGGCCGGCATGCAGATCGAGGTGTGCCGAAGTGAGGTCGAATCACGTTCCGGTCCAACAGGTCTGGCCGAACGTCTGGACACCGCCAAAGCACTGACCCGATCGGCGATCGACCAGCTACGGTCGGCCATCTATGCGCTCAACCATTCCTCCGACGCCGACCGCTCCAGCCTCCCCGAGCTGCTCGAACAGCTCGCCACGGTGCACATGCCGAAAGACCTGCGGGTGACGCTGCGGGTCGACGGGGATGTCGCCGAATTGCCCAGTGCTGTCGAACGGAGCCTGCTTCGGATCGCCGGCGAGGCACTGTTCAACACCGCGATGCACGGCCGCGCCTCACGGGCCATCGTGCGATTGAGCTACCGCGCCGCCGGGGTCACCCTGTCGGTGTCCGACGACGGCATCGGTGACCCGGACAAACTCCGGATCCGGCTCCAACTCGCCGATGTCGCGGACCTCGACGGACACCATCGCGGGCTGGCCAACATGCTGGCACGGTGCCGCGAATACGGTGGCACCTTCACCGTCGGCCGCTCGCGTATCGGGGGCGTGCGGGTTGTCGCCACCATCCCGCGGGATCCACAAGAAGCTCCGGGCGAAGGAGTCGTGCCATGACCGTTGACACCAGCACCGGGACCATCCGCCTTGCACTGGTGGACGACCACGCCATCCTTCGCCAGGGGCTGCGGTCATTGCTGGAACGCGAAGACGACCTCGTGGTGGTCGGCGAGGCCTCCAGCGAGCCGGAAGCCGTGGCCATGGTCGCAGCGACGCAACCCGATGTGGTGCTGGTCGACCTCAAACTCTCCGCGGGGTCGGACTTCGAGGGATTATCGTTGTGCACCAAGCTTTCCGGCGCCCACCCCGACCTCGGCCTGCTCGTGCTGACCACGTTCCTCGATGAGGATCTGGTGGTACGTGCGGTGCACGCCGGAGCGCGTGGCTACGTGGTCAAGGACGTCGACACCACAGAACTGGTGCGGGCGATCCGTGCCATCTCCGCCGGACAGAGCGCGTTCGACTCGCGCAGCGCCGCTGCCGTGGTCCGCTCGCTCAGCGGCCGCGGCGATCAACGCGAGAAGCTCACCGACCGGGAGATCGAAGTGTTACGGCTGCTCGCGGCGGGGCTGTCGAACCACAAGATCGGTGAGCAGCTGTACATCTCGGCGACCACCGCCAAGTTCCACGTCAGCAACATCATGCGCAAGCTCGACGTCAGCCGGCGCGCCGAGGCCGTGTACGCGGCCAGTAAACGCGGACTGATCTAGGCCGACGATCTTCGTCGGCCTAGATCAGCTGGTGTGGATGTGCGGGTTGACCCTATGAGCCGCTAGGCATTCCGGTAATCGATGACGATGCGGCCGTCGATCTGTCCATGTTCCATCCGCGCGAACACATCATTGATCTCGTCGAGGCGCGCGCTGGTGACGGTCGGCTTGATCAGGCCGCGTGCGTAGAAGTCCAGTGCCTCGGCCATGTCTTGCCGCGTTCCGACAATCGACCCGCGGATGGTGAGTCCCTTGAGGACGATGTCGAAGATCGGGGCCGGGAAGTCGCCCGGCGGAAGTCCGTTGAACACGATGGTGCCACCGCGACGGGCCAGTGCGATCGCCTGACCGAACGCCTGCGGGTGCACGGCGGTGACCAGGACACCATGGACGCCTCCCGTGGCCTGCTGCACCGACTCCACGACGTCGGTGGTACGGGCGTTGATGGCGACCTCGGCGCCGAGGCGGGTGGCGAGCGCGAGCTTGGCGTCGTCGACATCGATCGCCACCACGCGAAGCCCCATCGCGCGGGCGTACTGAACTGCGATGTGTCCCAGCCCGCCGATGCCGGAGATCGCCACCCACTGGCCGGGCCGGGTGTCGGTGACCTTGAGGCCCTTGTACACGGTGACGCCGGCGCACAGGATCGGCGCGATCTCCAGTGGGTCGGCGCCGTCGGGGATCCGCGCGGCATAGTCCGCGTTGACCAGCATGTAGGTGCCGAAGCTTCCGTTGACGGAATATCCACCGTTGCGCTGACTTTCGCACAAGGTCTCCCAGCCCGTCCGGCAGTATTCGCAGCGGCCGCAGGCCGACCACAGCCAGGCGTTGCCAACCTTGTCTCCGACCGCCAGGTCGACCACGCCCTCGCCGAGTGCTACGACCGTTCCGTAGCCTTCATGCCCCGGTACGAACGGCGGCTGCGGTTTCACCGGCCAATCACCGTGCGCCGCATGTAGATCCGTGTGGCAGACACCGGATGTCTCGAGCTTGACCAGGGCTTCGCCATAGCCTGGCGTCGGCAGTTGCAGGTCGTGCACCTGCAGCGGCATGCCGAAGTCGGTGACGACCGCGGCCCGCATGGTGTCGGCGTGTCCCGCCACAGTTTCAGTGGCCAGTGTCTGTGTCATCGATTCACTCCATTCGTGAGAATTGTTGTGGGAAAGGTTTTGAGGTTCTGATTGGCGCAAAGCTGATAGCACACAACGCTATTGACAGTGACGTGCCGCCACATGCCCCGATCGGGCCGAGTACCGGACCTGCCCGGGCGGGCCGGGTACTGCCCAATCGGGCAGGGCCGTCGGGCGCCGACCGAACGCTCCCGGACCGACGAAGCCGTTCCGCAAAGGCGCCACCCCGACGCCACGCACCCGCCATGATGGGTGCCGTAACCAGACACGGCGAAGGTGGATCACGTGGCAACGAGCGAACATCCGAAGGGCACGAGCGCGGACACCCAGCCCGAACGCCGCGGCGTCATGCAATCCCTGACGGCACTGTGCGTCCGCTACGTCGAACGCCTGATGCCCGACCCGTACCTGTTCGCCGTCATCCTGACCGTCCTGGTCGCCGCGATGGTCGCACTTCTGGTCCACGGCGCCACCCCCAGCGGCATGCTCAAGGCCTGGTACGGCGGCGTGTGGGGTTCGCAGAACATCTTCACGTTCGCCTTCCAGATGGTGCTGATCCTCGTGACGGGTTACACGCTCGCCGAGGCGCCCGTCCTCAAGCGCGCCATCGTCCACATCGCGAGCAAGCCGAACAACCAGGTGCAGGGCGCCCTGCTGTGTTTCAGCGTCAGCGCTGTGCTGTCCCTGCTGAACTGGGGACTGGGACTCGTCGCCGGCGCGCTGGTCGCCCGGCAGGTCGCAAAGCGTTTCACCGACGCGCATTTCGGCTACCTGATCGCGGCGGCGTTCATGGGCTTCATCGTCTGGACGCAGGGACTCTCGTCATCGATCGCGCTGGCCAACACCGACAGCAGCAGCCCCATCAACGTGATCCACAAGCTCACCGGCATCGCTGTTCCGTTGAGCCAGACCATCTTCCAGCCGTACAGCTGGCTGTCGGCGATCGCGGTGCTGGCGCTGCTCGCCCTGGCGGTCTGGCGCATGGCTCCGACGCAGAGTCTGGCGCCGGATCCGGCGGTGTTCGAAGACGAAAACCAAACGGACAGCGAGGCTGCGGCAGGATTGCCGGCGCCCGGCAAGAAGTCCTTCGCCGAATGGCTCGAGAACCTCTGGATCCTCAACGTCCTCGTATTCGCCGCCGGCATGGCCTATTTCGTGCTCAGCGGATTCGCGCTGAACATCTCCTCGATGATCATGCTGTTCACGATCACCAGCGCACTGCTGCACCGCACGCCGATCCGCTTCATCCGGGCGTTCACCGGCGCCGCCAAGGTGTCCGGCCCACTGCTCCTGCAGTACCCGCTGTACGGCGGCCTCGTCGGCCTGCTCGGTTACCAGGCGACGAAGACCGACAAGCCGCTGCAGACGCTGCTGGCGGAGGCCGTCGTCAATGGCGCCACGGAGCACACGCTGCCGTTCCTGACCTTCATCGGGTCGTTGATCATCAGCCTGTTCGTCCCGTCGGGCGGCGGGCACTGGGCCGTGCAGGGCCCCATCGCGGTCGACTCGGCGCTGGCGATCGGCCAGCGTTCACCCGAGTACCTGGGGCTGATCTCCATGGCGGTCGCTGTCGGCGAAGGCGTCGCGAACATGATCCAGCCGTTCTGGCTGCTGCCGCTGCTGGCGATCGCGAAGTTGAACGTCCGTCAGGTCATGGGTTTCACGGTCGTCGCGTTCCTGATCGGCGTCGTGGTGCTGGGTGCCACCACGCTCATCGCCCCGTACGTGCTCTGACGCCCAACACGCCGCGCGTGCGTGAGAAGAATGCGCGGCGCTTTTGGTGCCGGAAACAAAACTTCGACCGATTTGTCCCCGAATCTTCCGTCGCCGCGTTGTGATGGATCACAATCGGCACGTGTCGTCCCCCTCCCAACTGCCGCCCATCCCGGCGGACGCACCGTTGCGGAAGGTGATCGAGGACCGGATCGACGAGATCGCCACGACGCTGCTCCACGAGGCGGTCCAATCCATCGAGTGGCCATCCCCCATGCCCCTCGAGCATTTCGACGGCGAGGTCACCCCGTACATCATCAGCGGATTTCTGTACGGGCTTGACCTGATCACCGAAGGGCGCAGGGTGACGCGTGCCGAGGCGGCCACCTTTGTCCTGCCGGTCGCAGAACGGCACGCCGAAGACGGGATTCCACTGCCGTTCCTGTTCACCGCACTGCACGCGGGCGTCCGCAAGCTGTGGGAGATCGTGCTGGAATCGGCCACCGAGGGCGACTCGGAAACCATCGCCGCGCTGGGCATCTACCTCGCCGACCTCACCGGGACCATCAGCGTGCTGCTGACCGAGGTCTACCAGGACTCGGATTTTGCGCTGCGGGCCACCACTCGCCGGCAGTTGAGCGCCGTCTGCGCCGGCCTCATCGACGGCGACCCCGGCGTCGACGTGATCGCCAAGCAGGTCGGCATCAAGCTCAGCGATCACTACGACGTGTTGGCGATCCGGGTGGACGTCGACGAACCGCGTACCACCCATGAGACATTGGCGGCGCGCCGGCGGTTACGGCTGGCCAACCAAGTGTTCTACGGGCGCGGCGCCGGTGAAATCCTCAACACGTTCGACGGCCACACGGGCGTCATCTTGCTGCCCGCACCCATCGTGGAACCGCGCGACGACTCGGCCATCGCCAGCCACCTCAGCACGCTGATCGCCGCGCTCAGCGAGCGACTCGATGGCGCGATCTACGCCGCATATCATCCCGACGCCACATTGGCCGCCATTCCCGCGGCGGTCTCGGAAGCCGACGAAATCACCCGCCTGGCAAGGCAACTGAAACGGGAACCTGGCATCTATCAACTGGCCGATGTCCTTTTCGAGTACCAGTCGACGCGCCCGGGGCCGGCGCGTGACCTGCTCGCCCGCCACATCGCGCCGCTGAGGGATCACCCAGGGTTACTCCAGGCGCTCCAAGCGCACCTACAGCACGGTGCTGACCGGAAGGCCGCCGCGGCAGAGCTTTTCATTCATCCGAACACCCTGACCTACCGCTTGCGGCGCATCCAGGACATCACCGGATACGACCCCACCGATCCCCATCAATCACGATTGCTCGCCGCGGCGATGACCATCTACGCCATCGACCATGCGGGTACGGCGGTCGCCGCCATGGCCCCCGGCGATCCCGACTAGCTGTACTGACCTGAGAGGTTAGGTACGCGGCTGGCGGGTGGTTGACCTTTGAGTGCTGTGTGGCCGCGATGGTGATTGTAGGTGTGTAGCCACCGCGGGAACTCGGCGCAGCGTTCGGCGTCGCTGCGGTAGAGCCGGGCGTAGGCCCATTCGTCGGCAAGCGTGCGGTGGAAACGCTCGACCTTGCCGTTTGTCTGTGGACGGTAGGGGCGGGTTCGTCGGTGCTTGATGTCACCCAGAGCATCACGAAATTTGTGTGACCGGTAGCAGGATCCGTTGTCGGTCAACACATTTTGTACCGTGAAACCACACTCGTTGAACCAGGCGTTGGCGCGCTGCCAGAACGCTGCGGCGGTTTCTTTGCGTTCATCGGTCAACAATTCGGAGTAGACCAGCCTCGAGTGCGCATCGATCGCGGTGTGCAGGTAGTGATACCCGCGGGCCGGGTCGCCGTTCTTGGCGCGGACGCCACCGGTTTTGTCTTCTCGGGAGTTGCGCTTGCCCGATACCTTGCCGAGCTTTCGCCAGCCGCCCCCGGCGGGGATCTTGCCTAGTTTCTTGATATCGACGTGCACCAGATCGCCGCATGCCGCTGATTCCATCCGGCGAACAACCCGCCCGGTGGGGCGGTCAAGCCACCGCAGTTTGGCCAGACCATAGCGAGTCAGCACGCGGTGCACGGTGGAGGGCTGTAGTCCTAGCAGATAGGCGATGCGGGCCGGTCCCCAGCGGCGGATGACCCGGACTTTGATGATGCGCCGCTCGGTTCGTGTGGGTGTTCTGTTGGGGCTGTGGTGCGGTCGTGAGCTGCGATCGCTCATGCCGGCAGCGCCGAGTTCGCGGTAGCGGCCGGCCCAGCGAGCCGCCGTGCTCACCGCGACCTGGAATCGCTCGGCAGCTCGCCGCAGCGGCCAACCGTCCTCCACGACGCAGCGAGCCAGGCGCAGACGCCCGGTATCGGACAAAGGAGCATTACGGTGGGACATGAAGACCTCCGAGATGAGTTGGTGCGTTCCTCGACAGCTCGCACTTCACTCGGAGGTCTTCTTCATGTCACCACGCCACGCCGTACCTAACGTCCGTGGTCAGTACAACTGATATGTAGGCAACGTTTGTCAATAGGCAGGTGAAAGCCGCCCCGGTTTGGGCCGGGGCGGCTTTCGTTTGATCGGAGTCAGTCGGTGCCGTGGCGGTCGTTGGTCAACGACGGTGGTGTCAGACTGATATTCGCGGGTTGGGTACCGCAAGACGATGGTTCGGCGCGAAGGGTGGCTGCTCTCTAGGGGCGGGCGTCACATCAACATTCGGCGAATGCTGTTGTTGCTCATAGTTGTAACGCAGATCCGATTCGCTTACCTCGCCGTCGACCGACTGATTGCGATCAACTCTGGGCGGCGTGGCTCAGGTGAGCGTCGCCAGTGACCAGCACCACCCGGCCAACTCGCGGGCGACCGCGACATTGGCCACCACGTGGGGCTTCTTACGGTCGTTGAACCGGCACCACTGCTGGTGCAGGCGACGGTTGCCGGCGTGCCCGCGATCCTTCAATGCGGGGTCGACCTTGGCCCAGCGGGCCCGCATCGTGGGCCCGGGATTGCGGTAAGGGGCACGGTGGTGCCAGGCTGACTCGATCAACAGCCTGCGGACATGGGCATTACCGGCTTTGGTGATCGATCCCTGCACCCGGGAGCCGCCCGAGGAGTACTCGGTGGGCACCAAACCGACGTAGGCGCCGATCGAAGACCCCGTGAACCGGGTCCAGTCCCCGATCTCCACCGCGAGCGCCAACCCGGTCAGCGCCGAGATCCCGCGCAAGCAGCCCAGCCGGTTGACCTGGTCAGCCCACCGTGGCGAGGCCGCGACCTCGGTGATCTGCTCGTCGAGACGGGCTCGCGCAGCGGTGGTGGTCAGGACCGCGTCGAAGTGGTGATCAAAGGCCGCCGTGGTGTGGGCATCGTCGAATCGTTGCCGGCGAAGCCACGTCTCGTGCACCCCGGTCCAGGCTTGCCCACCCGAGTACACCCGGCCCTGACGCAGCAGCAGCTTGGACAGCCGATGCCGAACTCGCATCAGATCAGCGCGCGCATCTTCGCGGGCACGGACCAAATCCCGGACCGCCTCCACCTCAGCTTCGGGCACCGTGACCGCGGTGATCTCACCCAACCGCAGCAACCGCGTCAGATGCGCGGCGTCGCGCGCGTCGGTCTTGACCCGATCCCCGGCGGGCCGGATCAACTTCGACGGTGCGGCAACCACGCAGTCGATGTGGGCCTCGGCTAGCGCACGCGCCAAGCCGAACCCCGTCGGGCCGGCTTCATAGGCCACCCGCACCGGGCCGCGCAACCGGTGCAACCAGTCGAGGATCTCGCCGTGATCGGGACACAACCGCGCCCGTTCAACCTGACCCGTCTCTTCATCGACAGCATGCGCGACCACCGAAAGCGCATGCACATCCAACCCGACACTCGTACCGTTGAAACTCACCGGAGGCCTCCTGATCTGCAACTGTGGCTCTACCAGTGCGAGTGTTCACTCGACACCGGCAACCCACGTCCGATTGCAGCCCGAGGCCTTCGGCCTCAAGTCAGCCCCCATACCGTCTAGCCCGGTCGGACATCGGTCATCGAACTCGAGTCTTTCGCACGCCTACGGAACGAGATGTGAATTCAGCTGTGAACTATCACGAGTCACTCCGCAACGCGGCACGGCAGTTGCGACACGCGGCCACGCAGAGCACGAGTCCGACCGAACGCATTCATTCGTACATCGCGGCGATGATCGACCACATCTACCCGGCGGAGCGCTGTGCCAAAGCCTCGGTGTTGGCGTCGATCTGGCTCAACCGAGCTGGACCGCACGTCGACCAGAACGATGCACTCGTCGACGAGTTGATCGAGCCGCTGCGCGCGGCGATTCGCGTCGGATGCCGAACAGGCGAGATGTCATCACCCTGCCCAGACACCGATGCTCAGGCGATCTTTGATCTGGTCACGGGCATGATCCTCACCCACGGAGTCCTCGGCCGGCGCGCCTCTGCAGAACACATCAAAGGGGTGGTCATGGACGCTGTTGGACACTCCCTCAAACTCAACACGCCGTGACCCGCGGCTCTGATTGCCGCTGAGGACTTACGCGGACTGCTCCTGCGTTGCGCTTCGGGCGAATGCCGACTCGATGAACCGCGTCACCTCGCCGAGCGCACGCGCCGCTTCGGGAACGATCGAGGCCGCGGCCTGGAACACGTGGACCTGGTCCCGCCACACCTGTAATTGATGCGGCACAGCGGCTTTCGCCAGTGCAATGGCCAGCTCCTCGGCGTCGGGGTGGAGCAGTTCGGTGGAGCTCACCTGGATCAAAGACGGTGGCAGCCCACCCAGATCCGCGTCGAGCAGCCGGTGCTCGTCTGCCGGCGGGCTGTGCCGCATGACGAACTGATGGAACGCGCGGGCGAAGGCCTTCGAGAACAGCACATCGGTTGATCCCGAGGGTGCATCGATCTTGGCCTGCAGGTCGAAGTCGGTCAGCGGAGCCATCGAGACGATCGCGCCGGGCATCGGCAATCCGCGGCGGGCCGCGAACACCGCGGTGATGAACACCAGGTAGGCGCCGGCCGAGTCCCCGATGAAGGCGATGTTCTCCGGCGCGATACCTCGCCCGAGTGCGAACCGATAAGCATCGATGCAATCTTCGATACCGTCGGCGATGGTGTGTTCGGGCAGCTTGCGGTAGTCCACCGCGACGACTTCGCTCTGCAGCGACGCGGCAATCCGCGAGATCATCTGACGGTGCAGGTGACGGCCACCGACCAGAAAGGCGCCGCCGTGCATGTACACGATGTAGCGGTCCCCGCGCACCGCCGCGGGGCGGGTCGTCTCGGCGGAACAGCGCGCAAGGCTGACTGGCTGTCGGGTGGTGCCCGCGACCGACTGCAGCACGCGCCCGACGTGATCGACCGCCCGGTATGGCCAGGGCAGACCGGGCACAAGTGCCCACACCGTCAATGCCGGTTTGACCGTGGCCTTCAATGCCAGCGCGAGGATGCGCGACTGGATGCTGCCGCCTTCGAACTCGACGCGACGGGAATTACCCCGGTCCAGCGGGATCAGATTCTCTGGTGCGGCAACCACGTTGTAGCCCTCCTGTTTCAACGAGCCCCGTTCGGTGGCTGCGGCAGCGCCGATGCTGCCTCGTTGTCCGAATCAGTATCGATGCCCGAGTGGCTGCCGTCTCTGCACCGAGCGCCGAAGTATCCGCCTCGGCGTTTGTGATCAGTCACAAACGCCGAGGTAGGCGCGGGTCGCCACCACTGTGTTTGCGCCCCAGGTGATCTCGCCACAGCGCGGCGAGATCACTCGTGGTCGACGGGCAGTGCCCCACTTACGGCGACGCCGAGCAGCACGCCCATCAGGTGGCTGCTGACGACCATTGCTGCGCGGAGCGGCTGGGGCGGGACGCGGCGCTGCAAGATCGCCGCAGGTCAGCGGCACCGGACGCCGTCGAATTTCGGCCCCCATGAGCGCCGCCACTGGCGAACACGCCAATGACGCTGGGAATCAGCAGCGCGCAGCCCCAGGGGACAGCTACCCAGAACGGCCAGAAGTAGCCGGCGCCGGTAGCGAGCCAGATCGCAAGGCACAGCAGGTTCACCGCGCCCCACGGCATCCACATGATGACGACCCATGCCGGAATCGATTGTCTCCATTGCCGTTTGGGCTCACTGCGCGCATCGGAGGCCGGTAGGTCAGAGACGATCTCGGCGAGCTCGCCACGGGTGACGGCCCGGTAGAGCAACTGGAGGCGACTGTCGTACTCCGTCAGGCTCAGCCGGCCATCAGCGACGGCACGGCTGAGCCGGCGAGAAACGACTTCGCGGTCGGCATCGCCGGCCCTGATGTGAGCGCCGAGCGTGTCGGTTGCCGTGGTGCCGGCACTGTGGCGCGTCGGCTCGGGAAACGGGAGGTCCTCATGGTGGTGCACGATGCAACTCCATTCGCCATAACAGTGTTATGGACATTCCTAACACTGTTATAGATGGATGGCAAGGGGTAGTTCAGCGCGCCGGGTGTGCGCGCGTGGCGAAACGATCAGCGACGAAGAGCAGGGCGACGAGCCGACGGGACGATCGCACGCCGATGGGCACTTCCCCACAGCAATCGGTTTGCGGCACAATCGGATTGAACGGCGGCCAGACGGAAACGGTCGGTCCGTGCCGGCGTGGACGCACAGAATCGGCACTCATAAATACCCGCCGATCAGTCAGCCGAAACATGTTATGAACCGCCCCGAGTTTGATGCACACCGGTTTATTGGTGCGCAGCCTCTGATTGGGCTGTGCTCGTAGCGTAGTAGATGGTCTCGTATTCGATCGGCGGGATGCGGCCCAGGCGGTGCATGAGCCGGTCGGTGTTGTACCAGTGGACCCAGTCGGCGGTGAGCAGTTCTACGTCGGTCAGTCGGTGCAGCGGTCCGCGACGGAATGGGGAGTCGTCGCGGACGGCTTCGTTCTTGTACAGCCCGATGGTGGTCTCGGCCAACGCGTTATCGAAGGCATCGCCGACCGATCCGATCGAGGGCACCAATCCGGACAAGGACAGGGTTTCCCCGAACCGCACCGACGTATACTGAGAGCCCGCATCCGAGTGGTGAATAGTGCTGCCCGACAACGGATTACCATCACGACGCCGGAGTTGCGCGGCGTGGCGGATTGCCCGCCGCACGAACGCATCACTCTTGCCCGCTGAGCAGGTCCAGCCCACGATGCGCCCGGCGTAGGCGTCGATGACGAACGCGGTGTAGACGAACACCCCGGCGGCCAGTCTGACGTAGGTGAAATCGGCTACCAGCAACCTGTTGGGCGCCTCGACGCGGAACTGGCGGTCCACCAGATCCGGGGCTCGCCCGGCAGCCGGGTCAGCGATGGTGGTGCGAACCTTCTTACGGCGGGTCACCCCACGCCACCGGTTGTCCCGCATGAGGCGCTCCACCGTGCAGCGGGCCACCTCGATGCCCTGACGGCGCAGATGGGCCCACATCTTGACCGCGCCGTACAACGACTCGGGCTTGCGGTGTCCGTGTTCGTCGGGTTCGTAGTAGCCGGCCAGCACCTCAGTAATGGCCATATCCCACAAGGCCCGCGCCGATGGCGGCCGCGCCAGCCAGGCGTAGAACGTTCTCGGGGCAATCTGGCAGCCGTGCTTGGACAGCACGCGGCAGATCGGAGCGACCCCGAACCGAGCACGATGCTCGGCGATGAACGCACAAATCAGCGGCGTCGCGGGTCGCTCTCCCGCGCGAAGAAACTTGTTGCCGCCTTGAGGATTTCGATGGTTTCCTCAAGCTCACGGTTCTTACGTTTGAGCTCTCTGTTCTCGCGCGCAACGTCGGTGGGCACCCCTGCCCGGTCCCCGGCGTCGACCTCGCTCTGGTTGATCCAGCGGCGCAGCGATTCGTAGGAGACACCCAACCGTTTGGCGACCGCGGTGATGCACGCCGTGCGGGTGTCGTACTCCTCGACATGGTCAGCGACCAACCGCACCGCCCGGGCCTTGAACTCCTCGTCGTACTTCTTCGGCATGATGCGAACAACCTTCCCTCGAAAGAAGGTGTGCATCAAACTCGGGGCGGTTCATTATTTGCCACAACCGCGGACAGGCTGTGTCCTACTAGGTTTGGTGCAGCGGGCAGCAGAAGCGCCGATAGTATTTGGACTGTCGGCTTACGTGTGTGAGCCCCTCGGAGGTGACAATGACAGGCCAGCCAGTCCAGGGAAGCGGCAACCCTGCCGCGGCCAGCTGCGCAGTCGAACAGAGTCAGATCGGCGCGGTCAGCGTGGTCACGGTGTCCGGAACGGTGGACATGCTCACCGCTCCGCAGCTCGAATCCGCACTGAGCCCGGCAGCAGTCGGCACGGCCCAGGCTGTCGTCGTCGATTTGAGTGCCGTGGACTTCCTGGCCTCTGCCGGGATGGGCGTGCTGGTGGCGGCGCATGCGGAGTTGGCGCCGGCGGTTCGGCTCGTCATCGTCGCCGATGGCCCCACGACCAGTCGGCCGCTCAAGCTGGTCGGCATCGCCGACTTGATCGAGCTGTTCGCCACGCGAGACGAGGCGCTCGCGGCTGTCACCGCCTAGAGCGGTCATTGTCAATCGGAAGGTAGGTCGAGCAGGTCGCTATGACGGAGCCGGACCAGTCGAGCAGCGGGGCACGTTTCAGTAAGACGGACGTGGTGGCCATCCCCGAACATGCGGCATCCATCCGTCAGGAGTTCTCGACCTGGTTGACGGGGCACTTCGCCCTGGACCGGGTCAAAGCGAGCGACATCGTGCTCGCCGTCAACGAAGCATTGGCCAATGCCGTCGAGGCCGCGTATGCCGATGCCCCCGCGCCCGGTGTCATGCACGTTCGCGCCGACTTCGACCGGCAATCAGGTCTGCTGACGGTGACCGTGACCGACGAGGGCAGGTGGCGCCCCGCTACGGCACAGCTCGCGAACTCTGCCCGGGGACGCGGAATTCCGTTGATGCAGGCGCTGACGGACCATGCCTCGATCGAACCGACCGATGCCGGCACGCAGGTGCGCCTGCAATGGGACGCCGTGGAAACCGCCGCCGCCGATGCCGCAGGCGGGTGACATCAGGGCTGCGGCAGCCGCACCACCTGGACGAAGAACTCGTCGATCTCCCGCACCGCCTTCATGAACTGATCGAGGTCGACGGGCTTGGTCACGTAGGCGTTCGCATGCAGTTTGTAGCTGCGCAGGATGTCCTCTTCGGCCGACGAGGTGGTGAGGACGACGACCGGGATATGACATAAGTCCTCGTCGGACTTGATCGCCTCCAGCAGTTCCCTGCCGTCGTACTTCGGCAGATTCAAGTCGAGCAGGATGAGGTCCGGAGTCGGGGCGTCCGCGTGCACGCCGCGCCGGTAGAGAAAATCCAGACCTTCTTGACCGTCTCGGGCAACGTGCAGAGTGTTCTTGATCTTGTTGTCGGCGAACGCTTCACGGGTGATCAACTCGTCCCCCGGGTCGTCCTCGACCAACAGGATGTCCACCACTCGGCCGGCTGACGACGCATTCATGGGTGACTTCCTTCCGGCTGCTCGGATGCGATGGCGTTCGGTTCGGTGGTCGGGGTAGCCGGCAGTGTGAACACGAACCGCGTGCCATCGGTGTACGACGTGTCGATCCCGATGGTGCCGCCGTGATGTTCGACGATCTTCTTGCACAGCGCCAAGCCGATGCCGGTACCGCTGTAGGCATCTCGGCCATGCAACCGCTGAAAGATCACGAACACCTTGTCCACAAACTCTTCGGCAATCCCAATACCGTTGTCCGTGACCGTGAATACCCAATTGTCGGCATCTTCACCCGTTCCGAGTGTGCAGTCGATCACGATCCGGGGCGCGAGTCCCTCGCGCCGGAACTTCACCGCGTTACCGATCAGGTTCTGCCACAACATGGTGAGCAAGGTGGGGTCGCCGTCGACCCGCGGCAGGCCGGCCGGCGGCATCACCACCTCGGCGCCCGACTCGGTGATCGAGGTCGCGAGGTTCTGCATGGCCGACGCGACAACCTCGCCCAGGTCGACCTCGGTGTGCGTGGCGTTGATCCGGCCGACGCGCGAGAAGGTGAGCAGGTCGTTGATCAGCACCTGCATACGCTTGGCGCCGTCGACCGCGAAGTTGATGTACTCGATCCCGCGCTCGTCGAGCTGGTCGCCGTACCGCTTCTCGAGCAGCTGGCAGAAGGACGCGACCTTGCGCAGCGGCTCTTGCAGATCATGCGACGCGACGTAGGCGAACTGTTCGAGTTCGGCGTTGGATCGACGCAACTCCTCGGCTTGCTCGTCGAGAGCCAGACGGGCGAACTGGGACGCTTCGAGTTCCTCTACGATGCGCTGCCGCATCTCCTCGACATCGACGGCGATCGCGCGAATGTCCGTGGGTCCCTGGGGAACTATGCGCTCATCGAACTTGCCCTGCGTGATGCGGCGGCACGCCGCGGCAAGTGCGCCCAAGGGGCGGGTGACCGAACTCCGCACCAGCATGGCCAGTACCACCGCCATGACGACGAACGCACCGACCATGGTGGCAAGGACTCGGTCGCGCCATTGGCGAATCGACGCCAGCCGGGCGGTGTCGGCGTCTCGTGCCTGTTCCAGGTGCCGGTTCTGCGCATCGAAGAGCGTACGGAGGTTGTCGAACGCATTCTTGCCGTCCTCGTTGGTCCGGCTGTCGACGACGGCCGGACGTCCCACGACGACACTGGCGATCAACGGCTTGGCATAGGTGCTGCGCCAGGTACCGGCGGCGCGCTCGATCGCGTCGAGGTCGGCAATGAGCGCGTCGCGCCCCGTGAGCAGGCTTCTGAGCTTTTGCGCCGCAGCGGTTTCCGCGCGCTGTCCGTCGTCGTACGGCGCCAGGAACTGGCTGTCGGCGGCGCTGGCATAACCGCGGACCGCGGTTTCCTGATCACGCAGTCCGGCCTGCAACCGGTAGGCGGCCACGCGAGCCGGTTGCAGGTGCTCGATCAGTTCGCTCGACACCATGTCGGTCCGGTTCATCAGGAGCGCACCGCCGACGGCGCCGGAGAGCACCACCGCGCCCATCGCCGCCAGAACCAGGTTCTGCCAACCCTGCACCGTCAACTTCATCGAACTGAGCGCTCCACTCGAATGACGGCGATGTCGTCGGTGAGACCACCGAAGGGCTCGGCCCGCGCCTCCGTCTCACTGATCAACGCCTTGACGAACTCGGCACCGGGCAGTCGCGCCAATGAGCGCGCGGCCGCCAGCAGTCCGTCCTCCCCGAGGCGTTCGCCGCCCTCCCCCGCAGGTCCCTCGAACAGCCCGTCCGTCAGCAGCATCAATCCGTCGCCCGGCTGCAACTGCAACCGATTGACCGGCCATTCCGTGGCTCCGAGGCCCAGGGCCGGGCCGGGCGTCGGTTCGAGCCAGTCGACGGTGCCCGCGCCGTGCATGAGCAAGCCGGGATGGCCTGCACGCACCACGTCGAACTGCCCGGTGTCGGGTGTCAATGCCACACTCAGCAGCGTGGCGAAAGTGCCGCGGCTGGGCCGCTCGGTGGTCAGGATGCGGTCGAGCTGACACATTCGCTGGTTGCCCCGCAGACCGGCGAAAGTCAGTGCGCGCCAGCCGATTCGCAGCGCCACCCCCAATGCGGCCTCATCTGGTCCGTGGCCGGCCACGTCGCCGATCATGACGTGCACCGTGCGGTCCGGGGTCTGCACGACGTCGTAGAAGTCGCCCCCGATCAGCGCGTCGCGCCGACTCGGCAAGGACTGTGTGACGACCTCGACGCCCGGATTGTCCAGAAGTAGCGGAGAAGGCAGCAGACCCCGCTCCAGGCGGGCATTCTCCTGGGCGCGCAGTCGACTGGCGTGCAGATCTACCGCGGTGACCTCGGCACGCTTGCGCTCGATCGCATAGAGCACCGCCCGGCGCAGTGTCTCCGGGTCCACGCGGCCCTTCACCAGGTAGTCCTGCGCGCCGGACGCCATAGCGGCAACACCGAAATGCTCGTCGTTCAGACCCGTGAGAACGACGATCGGCAGGCTCGGATCGAGGGCGCCCAGGCGATCGAGAGCGTCGACACCACCGGCATCGGGCAGGTGCAGGTCGAGCAGCACACAATCCGGGCGGATCGTCTGTAGCGCGCCCGCCGCCTGGGTCAATGTGGACGACCAGTGGAAGTCGATGTCGATCGCGGCGTCGGCGATCAGCTCCTCGACCAGCAGGGCATCGCCGCGGTCGTCCTCGACCAGCAGCAGCGACAGCGGCCGGTCTCCCGCAGGCCCCGACTTGGGGGAAGTGGAGCGGTTCATCTGCGGCTCCGCCGGCATGGACAAGTGGTCACATCCTTCGCCAAGGGGCCACCTACCTCGTGCTGACCATCTTGTTTCGCTGTGCTTACCGTCGCGGACGTTACCAGTTGGTCCACACCACACCGGGCCATCGACGCGCACCACACGTCGCCGGACGCTGCCGCAAGCTACTCCAACTTCTCCCGAAGCTGGGCCAGGGTTTTCGCCAGCAACCGCGAGACGTGCATCTGCGAGATGCCCACCTTGGCCGCGATCTGTGACTGCGTCATCGATTCGAAGAATCGCAGCACCAGCACGGTCCGCTCGCGTTCCGGCAGTTCGGCCAGCAGCGGCCGCAGCGCCTCGCGATACTCGACCTTTTCCAAGCCGGGGTCGACGTCGCCCAGCGTCTCGGCGAGAGACGGGCGCTCCTCGCTTCCCGCGGCCCCGTCGATCGAGGTGGTCTTGTACGAGCTCCCGGCCATCAGACCATCGAGGACCTCGTCGCGATCGATGCCCAGCTCGGCGGCCAGCTCAGTAGCGGTGGGCGCGCGCCCGAGGCGTTGCGACATCTCGGCGCTGGCCGTGCCGATCTGCAGGTGCAGCTCTTTCATCCGCCGCGGCACTTTCACCGACCAGCTGTTGTCGCGGAAGTGGCGGCGTAGCTCGCCCATGATCGTCGGAACCGCGAAAGAGGCGAAGTCCGAACCCATCTCGACGTCGAAACGCTTCACCGCGTTGATGAGGCCGATGCGTGCGACCTGCAGCAGGTCATCGCGCGCTTCGCCCTTGCCCTCGAAGCGCCGCGCGATGTGGTCGGCCAGCGGCAGACAGCGCTCGATGATCGCGTCCCGCTGCTCGATGTAGTCAGCTGAGTCCTCGGTTGTCCCCTGGAGCTGACGGAACATCTCGAGAACGTCCGCATACTCCGCCGTCACCGCTGCAGACTCACTCGTCTCGAGGTCAACGAAACACCCAACACCTGGGTGCCGTCGATGGCCGGCTCGTCGGCGAAGGTCGACACCTCGTCGGCCAGGGAGTTGAGCACGTGCCAACCGAAACTGTCCGGCTTCACCACCGCGCTGCCGCGACTGTCGTCGGCCACACACGTCGCCGAAGCACGAATCACCACAGCATCATTCGACGGATCGACGACGACCCGCAGGCTCGATCCGGGCACCGCGGCCCGGACCAGACCGGTACAGGCTTCATCGACCGCCAGCCGGATATCGGCGATGGCGTCCAGATCGAAATCTTCAAAGGCGGCGACCGCTGCCACGAGCGTCCGCAGGACGGCCAGGCTTTCCGGGGACGCCGCAACGATCAACTCAACAGACCGGTCGCTGGACGTCATGCTGCCCTGCCCCACTGCCTCAACCACGTATTTCCTCCAGCGTCCCTGTGCAGGCCCACTCCACGTCGCACTCTGTGTACCCATTGTCCATGGCTGCTCAAACAAACGTGCACCGCCCGCCACCCCCCGCTGTCGGCGGGGGCAGTACCCGAAGTCGGGCGACGGTATCAGCACGCTTCGAAGTCTGCGCAGCCGTCCGATTCATCCTGTGCCGCAGGCTATTTCGATCATCCGCCACAATCCGCCGAGAAGACGACCTCATCGACGCGCACCCGACTAGTACCAGTAGCGGCGGTCGGCGATCGGCCGTCCGGTCGCCCCAAGCAGCCAAAAAACCGCACCCACCACCAGCACGACAACGCCGGCCACCCACAAGGGGTAGATATTGAAGATCAGCCCAAGAGCGAGCAATACAGCTCCGACCAGAATCATGGTGCCTCTTTCCGTTGTGGGCAGCGCGCGCTGTCGCGGCGCCGGCCCCGCCTGACCCTGCTGGTCAGCGGCAGTCCTTCCGTACCCACGGGAATCAGCTGCTCAAACATTCCCGACCGGATCGACGGAATGCCCTGTGGGGCACGCACATCCGTGTGGCGTAGATCGCATTAGTCGCCGTTTGGCGGGCGCCAGAGCTGGGAATTCTCGGCAGGCGTGGGGAACGGTTCTCCGTGCGATCATCCGATCCGTGAGCGGAAGGGTAGCCATGAGCGAGGACAAGAAGACCGGTCCCGAGGAAGCCATCCGGGGCGTCGTCGAAGGCGTCAAGGGCAAGGCCAAGGAAGTCATCGGCACCGTGGCCGGACGTGACGACCTGGTCCGCGAGGGCCAGGCACAGCAGGACAAGGCAGACGCGCACCGTGCAGCCGCGCGGAAGGAAGCCGAGGCCGAGGCCGCACGCGCGGGCGCCAAGGCCGCTGAGGCGCGAGAGCGAGCCGAGCAGCAGAACTAGGGCTGGCACTGCAGCACAGTCCAAGGCCCAGTCCAGCCTCGTGCTGGACTGGGCCGCTCTCGTGTCTGGGCGCCGATCCGAAAAGGCGTTGCGCTGAAAGAGCTTTCGGACCCCTGAGGACGGCGGCCACGCACAGGTCCGCGCCGCGGCCGGCCGAGTGTTTTGCGCGCCGATGGAGTGGGTAACTGTGAAGTCAGCTGACGCACTCGCGCGTTGCCCGACTCGAAGGAATCAGGGATGACACTCGAATTGATGGCGGCGCCACGAAGTGCGGACGAGACGGCGACAGGGGTCGAGCCAGCATCCGACGACGCCGCGGCACCCGGCGTAACCGTCCACCTGCCGGTACTGCTGGTGGGTCTGCGCTGGCTGTTCGACACCGAACAGCCGGCCGGCGCGGTCCAGTGCCCAGCCGGCGACAGCCTGCCGTCGGTGGGCGGACGAGCGTTCCGCTTCATTCCCGCCGATCGCGACGGCCGGGCTGCCCTGGGCATCGCGGTGACCACCGGCATTGCCGGCGACGCGATCGGAGGCCATGAGGCGGCCGACTTCATCGATCTGCTCGAGGGCATGGGTGAAGAGGTTGTTGCCATCAGTTCCGTGGCGGCGGGGGCGTTTTACCTGCTGACCTTGGCGCGCCCCGCGCATCCGACGTTGCGGAGCGCGGTCGTTCGTTACCGCGCGCACCACCTTGCCGATTCCACCGCCTCACCGTTCGGACCGGCGCAACGCTCCGATGACGTCGGCCGGGTGAGCGCGGCGGACCTGCAGCGGCAGCTGGCGTCCACCGAGCAGGACCGCGAGCCGTCGCCCAGCGATTCGGGTGGCGTGCATTGGATGGACCGCTTCGGTTTCTCGACGACCGCCGTGGTCGGCGGCTCCGAGCCGTGTCTGGCGATGCAGATCTAGCCGGCGACGCGACGGCAAGCCGCTGTCAGGGCCGCGGCAACCGGACCACTTGAACGAAGAACTCGTCGATCTGGCGAACCGCGCTCAGGAACTGCTCGAGATCGACGGGCTTGGTCACGTAGGCGTTGGCATGCAGTTTGTAGCTGCGCAGGATGTCTTCCTGCGCCGACGACGTGGTGAGCACGACGATGGGGATGTCGCACAGTTCGACGTCCGACTTGACCTTCTCGAGCAACTGCCGCCCGTCGTATTTGGGCAGATTCAAATCGAGCAGAATCAGGTCCGGTCGCGGCGCACCCGCATGGGCACCGCGCCGATAGAGGAAGTCCAGGCCTTCCTCACCGTCGTGGGCGATGTGCAAGACGTTCTTGATCTTGTTGTCCGCGAAGGCTTCCCGGGTGATCAACTGGTCGCCGGGATCGTCCTCGATCAACAGAATGTCGATCGCCCTGCTGTCGCGCGGCACGGTCACATGCACACCTTCCCCACCTATACCTAGATGACGTTCGATCCATCGTCCGGCCGCGCCGGGAATGTGAGTACACGGCGGGTTCGGCGTTCCATCTGCGGCGCCCACCGACAGTTTCCTGCCATGGCACACATTCCCCAACCAGAATCAGTTTACATTGTAAACAGGCGTGCCGGCAGCGGGCTCCGATCAGACACCCGCTCAGCGCCGCGGCAAATTCGATTCGAGCCGATCCAATAGCGCTTCGAGCGCTTCCTCGAACTCGGTATCGCCGTAGTCCTCCGAGAGCAACGGTTGCAGTCGCTGCAGCTGCGGGTAATCCGACAGGCTGGCTCGCGGCCGGTCAGCCTCCTCGAGGATCGCCTCGGCAGGACTCAACTGGGCGCCGCGGGCTGATACCTCCAGCAAGAGCTGTCCCACCAAGAACGTGGTGTACGCCCGGTATGCCGCCACTGCGGCGACGTCGTCGAACCCGTATGAGAGCAAGGTGTCGAGGAAGCTCTCCATCCAGCGCATGCTGCGTAGCGGCGGGCGAACCCAAGGCGCCTCCGGTGCCTGCGTGGCCACCAGCGGGAAGAGTTCGGGATGCTGCAGGGCGATCTGGCGCACTCCGTGTGCAAGCCTGATCAGATAGTCCTGCCAGCCGTCTTCCTGCCGGCGGGCCGCCAACTGCTCGGCGTACAAGCGGTCGACGACATGGTCGACCACGCCGGTCAGCAGGTCTCCCCTGCTATGGACATACCGGTACAGGGCCATCGCCTCCACACCGCATGCCGCGCCCAGCCGGCGCATGGTCAGCTTGTCCAGCCCATGCTCGTCGATGAAGGCGATCGCGGTGTCCAGGATGAACTCGCGCGACAATGCCGGGTGGCCATCGCGCAGGCCATCACCGGACACGGCATCAGAGCCGCCCGCCGCCGTTGCGGGAACTCCGGAATCATTGGCTCCCGACAACGCGCCGACCTCCCAGTACTCGCTGATTCCGGGACAACGCTAGCCGCAGTTCGCGACGAAATGGTGGAGCGTCACCACGGGCAGCGTGCTTGTTTTCAGGAAACGGTACGGAACACCGTGAGGGCACGGCCTTCCACTGTCACGGTAGCTTCCGCCTCGAGCGGCGTGTTCTCAGCGTCCACGGTGGCCAGACCACTGGCGGTGTCGAGTATCAATTGCCATCTGGAGCCGAATTGTTCGGGCGGCAGCGCGAATTCGATGGCGTCATCGTGAGCGTTGAAACACAGCACAAACGAGTCGTCGACGACCCGCTGCCCGCGCTCGTCCAGGTCCGGGATGCCCTGCCCGTTGAGGTAGACCGCAACGGACTTGCCGAAGGCGGTGTTCCAATCGTCGTCGGTCATCTCCGAGCCGCTCGGGGTGAAGAAGGCGACGTCCGGGACGTCCTGTGCGCCCCGGGCACGCACCGGCCGACCGTTGAAGAAGCGGCGACGCCGAAAAACCGGGTGCGCGGTACGGATTGCGGCGACGCCACCGATGAACGCGGTCAACTCGGTGTCTGCGGATTCCCAATCGATCCAGGTGATTTCGTTGTCCTGGCAGTAGCCGTTGTTGTTTCCCCCCTGCGTGCGGCCCAGTTCGTCGCCGTGCGAAATCATGGGCACGCCCTGGCTCAGCAAGGTGGTGGCCAGAAAATTGCGCTGCTGGCGCCGCCGCAGCGTCTCGATGTCGGGATCGTCGGTCGGACCTTCCACACCGCAGTTCCATGACCGGTTGTTCGATTCGCCATCGGCGTTGTCGTCACCGTTGGCCTCGTTGTGTTTCTCGTTGTAGGACACCAGGTCCCGCAGCGTGAAACCGTCATGGGCGGTCACGAAATTGATCGAGGCGACCGGCCGGCGCGAGGTGTGCTCATACAGGTCCGCCGATCCCGTGAGCCGTGACGCGAATTCACCGAGCGTGGACTCCTCACCGCGCCAGAAGTCACGCACGGCGTCGCGGTACTTGCCGTTCCATTCCGTCCACTGCGGCGGGAAGTTCCCGACCTGATAACCACCGGGCCCGACATCCCACGGCTCGGCGATCAACTTGACCTGGCTGATGACCGGATCCTGCTGCACCATCTCGAAGAACGTCGAGAGCCGGTCCACGTCGTAGAACTCCCGCGCCAGCGTGGACGCCAGATCGAAACGGAAACCGTCGACATGCATCTCGGTCACCCAGTACCGCAACGAATCCATGATGAGCTGCAGGGCATGCGGGTGACCGGCATTGAGGCTGTTTCCCGTGCCCGTGTAGTCCATGTAGAACTTCTGCTCCCCATCGACCAGCCGGTAGTAGGCGGCGTTGTCGATCCCCCGGAAGGACAGCGTCGGGCCCAGGTGGTTGCCTTCCGCGGTGTGGTTGTAGACCACATCGAGGATCACCTCGATGTCCGCCTGGTGCAGGTCGCGCACCATGGCCTTGAACTCTTGAACCTGACCTCCGGGCGTCACCCCTGACGTGTACTTGGGGTCCGGCGCGAAGAACCCGATGGTGTTGTACCCCCAGTAATTCGACAGCCCTTTGTCGATCAGCACGGAGTCGTTGGCGAAGTGGTGCACCGGCATCAACTCGATGGCGGTGACGCCGAAGCTCTTCAAATGGTCGATTATCGCGGGATGCGCGACACCTGCGTAGGTACCGCGGTCGCGGTCGGGAACGTCGGGGTGACGCTGCGTCAGCCCCTTTACATGGGCCTCGTAGATCACCGAATCGGCGTACGCGCGCTGCGGCGGCCGGTCCGTCCCCCAGTCGAAGTACGGGTTGATCACCACCGACTTCGGCATGCGGGCGGCAGAATCGTCGTCGTTGCGGCTGTCTTCGTCACCGAAGTTGTATCCGAAGAGGCTTTGGTCCCAACGGAATTCGCCGTCGATCGCCTTGGCGTAGGGATCGATCAGCAGCTTGTTCGGGTTGCAGCGCTGCCCCGCCGCCGGGTCGTACGGCCCATGGACCCGATAGCCGTAGTGCTGTCCGGGTACAACGTCGGGCAGGAATCCGTGCCAGATGAATCCGTCGACTTCCGGCAGCACCACTCGCGTTTCGGTGCCATCGTCGGCGAACAGGCAGAGCTCAACCCGCTCCGCGGCCTCACTGAAGACGGCGAAGTTCGTTCCGACGCCGTCATACGTCGCTCCGAGTGGATACGCCTTGCCCGGCCATACTTCGGTGCGACGGTTGTCCTCCGAGTCGGCGGACTCTGTCATGTGCTCTCCTCGAACGAGAGGGCTTGGGTGGGAGGGATAGCCCGGATCAGCGCCATCCAATCATCGCGGCGGTGGGATTGCACGGTTGGTTTGACCGGGCGCCGACGTGGGTACCTGAAAGCCGCCGGCCTTGACGAAGACGTCAACGCCCCGAGCGAGGAGCGCAACACATGATCATCTTGGGCATTATTCTGCTGGTCCTGGGATACGCCTTGGCCGTGCCGATTTTGGAGACCATCGGTGCAATTCTGGTCGTGATCGGGGCGGTCCTGTGGATCCTGGGCGCCGTGGGGCGGCCGGTCGCAGGACGCAAAGTGTGGTTCTAGCCGGGCCGTAAGCATTCCTGCGCACCGCGGGCACTGTCGTGACGAGCGCCCGGCCGTGCGGTAACCGCGAACCACCCGACGAGGCGAAACACGTAGAGAAGACAGGTGAAGCCGGCCAGCCGGCGCACCACGAAATGGTGGGGCAGCCGCACGGCACCGATGAGGAACCGATCGCCGCGGCCGAAGCTGTTGCCGCGGAGATGAAAACCGACGCCCGTCCCCATGGGGAACTGGGCCGCCGGTTCGATCGGCACTCGCCGTTCTTCGTCGGGATGACGGCGGCAGCCGGCGTTGCCGTGACGTACGGCGCCATGCACCTGCTGGTCGCCGCGCAGTCGGTGCTGGTGCTGATCGGGGTGGCCTTCTTCCTGGCATTGGGGTTGGAACCCGCCGTCTCATGGTTCGTCAACCACCATCTGCCGCGCTGGCTGGCCACCACAACGGTTTTCGTCATCTTTCTCGCGCTGATGGCGGCGTTCGTGGCAGCGGCCATTCCTCCGCTGTCGCAGCAAGCCACGCAGCTGATCCATCAGGCGCCGCACTACATTCAGCAAGCGCAGAGCCACTCGTCCACGATCGGAAAGCTCAACGACCGCTTCCACATTCAGCAGCGGATCACCGACACGATGAACGGTTCGGGCGGCTCGATACTCAACGAGATCGTCACCGCCAGTTCCGCGGTGTTCGCCGCACTGGCGGACATGCTCATCGTCATCGTGCTGACCGTGTACTTCCTGATCGATTTTCCGCGCATCCGCGCAACGTTGTATCGGCTTGTCCCCCAAACCCGTCGACCCCGGGCGATCCTCATCGGCGACGACGTCTTCGCCAAGGTCGGCGCCTACGTACTGGGCAACGTGGCGATATCGGCGATCGCCGCCGTGGCCACCGCGGTGTGGCTCACCGCCTTCGATGTGCCCTACCCGCTGCTGCTCGGCATCTTCGTCGGACTTTTCGATCTGGTGCCGGTCGTGGGCTCCACCATCGCCGGAGTGGTGGTGGCGGCGGTGGCGCTGACAGTGTCACTGCCCGTATGTCTCTCTACCGCAGTCTTTTTCATCGTATTCAGAGCGCTCGAGGACTATCTGCTGGTTCCCCGTATCATCGGGCATGCCGTCAAAGTGCCCGCATTGGTCACCGTGGTGGCGGTTCTGATCGGCGGCGCGCTGCTCGGCATCGTCGGGGCGTTGGTGGCCATCCCGGTCGCAGCGGCCGTGCAGCTGATCGCCCGCGAGGTGTTGTTCCCGCGTCTCGATGGCACCTGATTCACCTCTCACACGGGCAACCTGATGTCCTGCAGGTCACAACACCACGGTGTTTCACCGCCGGGCGGAACGGAAATTCTTTCAGCAGGGCGCGGCACAGCGATACCGCTCCTGAGGCAATCCATCCATGACTACCGAAAGGGCAGACATGAGCGAGAAGCAGAACACCGGACCCGAAGAAGCCGTGCGTGGCGTGGTGGAAGGTGTGAAGGGCAAAGCGAAGGAAGTCATCGGCACCGTGACGGGCCGCGACGACGTCGTCCGTGAAGGTCAGGCCCAGCAGGACAAGGCCGATGCACAGCGCGACGCCGCGAAGAAGGAAGCCGAAGCGGAAGCCGCACGGGCGGGCGCCGAAGGCGCTGAGCGCCGACAGGAAGCTGAGCAGCAGCGTCGCTGACTCACAGATTGGCCCAGCCGGGAGTTCCCCCCGGCTGAGCCAATTGCTGTGCGCACGTTCATGTTCCGCTACAGCCCCGCGGTTCCCGCTATGGTCGACCTACGGCACCGCGACGTCACTCGACAAGCTTGCTCAGGCAGTACACCCGCTTCGGGGTCGTGAAGACCATCGCCTTCGCCGCAGTGGCACAGGCCGATTCATCGGTGCTGTCGTCGACGCGCTGGGACACCTTGAACACGCCCGTGTGCGAGTTCGCGATCGCCGGAGCCTGCGCGCACTCGATGTTCCGGACGCTCTTGCCGGTGAGATCCAGCGCGTAGCAGTCACCCTCGTGCAGGTTCAGCGCGAAACACAGGCTCGGGGCCTTGGGATCGTCCTGATTGCTGGTGGCGTAGAAGTACGGACCCTCCGATGGCGCCTTGCCGTCGGGGCACAGACCCTTCGAGGTCTCGCCCGCCAATTCGTAGACAGCGTCTGATGATTCGCAGCTGGTCGAGGTGAATTTGAACTTCTCGTAGTCCGAGGTCGTGACGCACTGCCCCGACTTCAGGTGAGCGCCGAAGACTGTGGTGGTACCCAGCCCCTTGCGGACCGCGTTGCCGATGCCGCCGAGGACGACCAGCACCACCACTACGCCCACGATCCACATCCACGGCTTGACGCCTGACTTGCGCGGCGGCGGCGGATATCCGGGAAACGGGTTCGGGGCGCCGTAGTTGGGCTGCGGCTGACCGGCCCACGGTTGTTGATTCGGCGTAGGCCAACCCGGCTGCGGCTGCCACGCCGGCTGCCCTGGCACGGGCGGGATCGGTTGCCCCGGTGGGCCTCCCGACGGTCCGTGCGGCGGCGGATCCCATGGGCCTTGCTGCGGTGGTGGTTGAGTCATGGGCCGGTCAGTTCGGGGCCGACGTGCACAAGATGCCGTGCGCAGCTTTCGCGAGCGCACCGGTGGGACCCGCATCGGCGCCGTACTGCCCGGCCAGCGCGCCGACGACGTCGGGCCGCGACTGGCCACTGAACGCCATCTGACACGCCTGCAGCCCGGCCTGCATGATCGCGTCGTCATCGCCCGGGAAGCCCGCATTGCGGGCCTGGTTGATGAACCGCTGCTGTTCGGGCGTGAACGGCATCGGCCACGCCGACGCGGGTCCAGCGGCGGCGACGGACAACGCGGAGACTACGGCGACCACGCCGGCGGTCAGGCGAATCTTTACGGACATTTCTCTCCCCCAAAGTGTCTGATTCCCGCGGGATCGCGGGACCTCAACACCACTCAGCGTAAATGGCACGTCGGGACGTCACTAGGTCCATATCCATCTGCCAAACCTTGACGCAGCTCGGCCCGGGACGACCGGGGCCGCGCAATCGCGGAAAATGCTGTGCGCGTTCGCTATTGGAGCGGAAGTTCCACTCCGCGATCACGCTCCGGCCGCGGGCCGAAGATTCGCCGGTCACCCTCGTCGATGCGGACGTCGTTGATGCTCGCCTCACGATGTTCCATCAGGCCGTCCGCGTCGAACTGCCAGAGCTCATTGCCGTAGCTGCGCCACCACTGCCCCGCGGCGTCATGCCACTCGTACTGGAATTTGACGGCGATCCGATTCTCGTGGAACGCCCACAGCGTCTTGCGCAGGGCGTAGTCGTGCTCGCGCTGCCACTTGGCGGTCAGGAACTGCACGATGTCCTCGCGCCCGGTGACGAAGGTGTCCCGGTTACGCCAGACCGAGTCGGGCGTGTATGCGAGGGCGACGCGCTGCGGGTCGCGGGTGTTCCAGGCGTCCTCGGCGGCCTGCACCTTCTGGAGTGCGGTTTCTTTCGTGAACGGAGGGACGGGCGGACGTTGCACGGTCATGTTTTGCTCTTCTCCTTTATTGAGAACGTGCGTTCTCTACGCGACTCGACTAGCGTAGGGAACGAACGTTCTCGACGTCAAGGAGAAACCACATGCCCGCGCCGATCAGCGACGAACAGAAGTCCCGCGACCGCGAGGCACTGCTGGACGCCGCGGAGGCCCTCTTCTACGAGCGCGGCATCCAAGCCGTGGGCATGGACGACATCCGCGCGGCGGCGGGAATCGCGCTGAAGCGCATCTACGGGCTCTTCGCAACCAAGGAAGACCTCGTCGTCGCCGTGCTGCAACGCCGCGACCGCCGCTGGCGCGGCAGCCTGGCCGACTACGTCGAACAGCACGCAGATCCACGAGAACGGGTTCTGGCGGTCTTCGACTGGCTGGGGCAATGGTTCGCCGAACCCGATTTCCGCGGCTGCGCCTGGATCAACGCCTACGGCGAGCTGGGTGCCACCTCGCCGGCAGTCCTGGCCGAGGTACGCGCCCACAAACAGGCGTTCCATGACCAGATTGCCGGCTGGGTCACCGCCGCCACCGATGCGGCGCCGGAACCCCTATGCCTATTGGCCGAAGGCGCGATCGTGACCGCCGCCATCACTGGGGATGCCAAGGCAGCGCAGCGCGCCCGGGAAGCGAGCAAATCCCTTCTGGGATGACGACGCCCACCGACCGACTGTCAGAACGGCCGGCTGTTCGCCTGCCATTTGGCGGATTCCGGTCGCGGACCGAAGCGCTCGACGTAGCGGTCGTGCATCTGGGACTGCTTCTGCCGCAGGACTTCGTCGATCAGGTTCGGGTCGAGGCCGTGCTGGCTCAGACGGTAGCGGCGCCACACCTTGTTGAGCACGAACGCCATCACGAGGGCCCAGAAGTAGATCGGCAGCGTCATTTCGGAGTGCACGTACACCGACGCCGGCAGCAGCCACAGCGGCGCCAGTACGAAGATCGGCGGGATGGCGTACCGGATCATGTGCCGGCGCACGGCCCCGTCGTCGGTCAGGTCTTGACGAACCCAATCCCGCAAGTGATCCGGTAAGCGACGCCCGTAGGCGTAGGTGATGCGCTGCCAGAACGTCGGACTGTCGGCGACCATGACGCCTCCTTTGACTGATCAGATCGACGAGCACCATGCTCTTAGTACCCTAATAGTTAGGACACTATCATTTAGTTTCCTATTCCAAGAGGCCCGAATCGGCTGACCGACACAGGGGTGAGTCCCGTCACGCTGGTTGGATCAACCTGCCGCGCAAGGCAATCACCAGGCACGACGCGCACAAATCGTTAGGGCCCTAATTGGTAATAGACTGAGCAACATGCCCGCTGTCTCGGAAGAAGTCGACCCCCTGGCCCTGGAACGGCAGGTCTGCTTCGCACTGGCCATCACCAACCGCGCGGTGCTGGCGATCTACCGGCCGCTGCTCGAACCGCTGGGGCTGACGCATCCGCAATACCTGGTCCTACTGGCGTTGTGGGACAACGCGAAAGCCAAGCAAGACCCGTTGACCGTCAAACAGATCGCTGCGCTGCTGCAGATGGATTCGGCCACCGTGTCACCGATGCTCAAACGCCTCGAGAGTCTCGAGCTCATTCGCCGTACACGCAGCGCCACCGATGAACGCACCACGCACATCACGCTGACACCGAAAGGCGCCGCGCTGCGTCGCCGCGCGCTGAAGATTCCGCCGGCGGTGGTCGAACAACTGGGCGTCGACCTCGACGAGCTGGAACGCCTGCACGAAGTACTGACCCGAATCAACGCCGCCGCCGTTGCCGCGGGCACGCTGGCGGCGAGTTCCGAGTAGCGGTCAGCAACGCCCGCGGGGCACCCGCCTCGAAGGTTGTCAACACGATGCGCCGAAAGCGGCTGCGTTCAAGCCTTTCGCACCGGTAGCTAACGGCAAAGTGAGTTGAGGGGATGTCGCTCGCAGTACGGGCTTGGCTGCCGAGCCGGAGTGAATTTGTGCGTCGGGATGGGAGATTGAGTCGACATCCAGTAGTTGTATCCGCCTTCCAGCAAGCCATAGCCGAAATACGCCAAGCCCGCGAAGAGCAGCGCGATAGACCCCCACGCTATGGCTCCAACGCCGCCGCGCACCTGCAAGAGCAGGTTGTTGACCAACCTGTCGACGTCAGCCGCGTCGACCGAACGCACCAACGTCGGCCGAACAGTCTGATCGAATACGTCTTTGGCACCTGCCCCGATCTTTCCGCGCGGCGGCGGACGATTTGTACTTTGGCGCTGCGCTTGGTTGTACGCGTTGCGCGCGGATTCGCCTATCGCGTAGCCGGCGCGACTGATCATGTATATGCCCGCCCCGCCGAGACTCAGCAGTGAGATGAACCCAGCAACGAGTCCAGCGCCAGTGGTCTGGCCAGCGGCGAACAATCCGGGCATGATGCGGCCGACGACGAAGGCAACGACCGCCAGGCAGACCGCGAGAGCGCCCTTGGTCAGCGCGCCCGTCAAGACAAGACTCTTGGCCTCCTTGATGAGGGTGCCCTTGATCGCGTCCAAGGTTGCGCCCACGTAGTCACCCTGTCGCAAGTCAGGGACTAGGTCAGTCAAGGGCTGGGCAACCGCTGCCCCGTCATTCATCTCAGTCCGGATCCTGTGGGCGGTTGCCGCCGCCGACGCGGCGACGATCGCACGCAGAATTGCCAACTCCGTCTTTGAATTGCCGAATCTCGCCCGACCTTCGCGTAGCGCCGAACGATAGGCGTTTGCGAGGTCCTCTCCGACCTTCGAACCGGCCATCTGCTCACCCACCCCATTTACAGGCAGTAGTCACGAGACTCACAGCTAGACAGCTATGCTACGTCGATTTGCTGACGGCATCGCGAGATCGCGGATGATTCACGTCAAAAAGTTGATATCGACGACTCCATATGCTGTTTGCCCTATTGGGCATCGTTTCGCAACAACACGGACGGTCGAGAGCGGTCCCGGGGATCGATTCTGAGTTTTGCGCCAGATCACGACCGAGCCCGACGCTGAGTCATAATCCGCAGTTCCAACAGCTATCTGACCGCCAGTCAGCGATATTCGCTCGATTCAAGATCAAATTCGTTGCTTGTGCCGAAAACCCGCTGAAAACAGTGTGAAAATTGTTGATTAAGCAACAATTGAGATTGCTGTTGTGCACCTGACGCAGCATCGACGGGCAGATTCGATGCACGCCGCACAAGTTGGGAACCGTGTTGCGCGATCGACCAAAATCGGAACTCCAGATGGCTATCGTCGTTGCGAGAAAGAGCAAACCGAGCACCCGCGACGCACCGAATCGATGACCATTCTCTCCGTCAACCTCTGAACCTAGGCCTCATCCCCGACGAAGGAGCGATGGGATGTCCAAACGACTGGTGGTGTGCTGCGATGGCACCTGGAACACCCCCGACCAACACTCCCGTGGGGCGCCCAGCCCGACCAACGTCACCAAACTCGCATTGGCGATTGCACCCCGTGACCCGAAGGGCTGCGAGCAGCGCATGTTCTACCATCGCGGCGTTGGCACCAGCCGGTACGAACGCGTCCGCGGCGGAGCCTTCGGCCTCGGGTTGGCCCGCGATGTCCGCGACACCTATCGCTTCCTCGTGGAAAACTACGAACCGGGCGACGCACTGTTCTTCTTCGGCTTCAGCCGCGGCGCGTTCACCGCACGCAGCACCGCCGGGTTCGTACGCAATTGCGGAATTCTGCGCCGCGAATACGCCGACAAGATCGGCGAGGCATACAGCTTCTATCGCGGGCGCAGCAGCACCAGCCATCCCCGCAGCATCGAGGCGACCCTCTTCCGAAGTTCGTACTCCCACGAGCCAGACATCCACTTCATCGGGGTCTGGGACACCGTCGGCGCGCTCGGCATCCCGCTGAACGGGCTGCGCCTGGTCAACCTGTTCAACCGGCGCTTCCAGTTCCACGACACGGAGTTGAGCACCAGGGTCCACGCCGCGTTCCAAGCGCTCGCCATCGACGAGAAACGCGGGCCGTTTCGGCCCGCCGTCTGGAAGCAGGCACCGGACGCACCAAAATCCCAACACGTCGAGCAGGTGTGGTTCGCCGGCGTGCACTGCGACATCGGCGGCGGCTACGACCCGCCCGGCCTCAGCGATATCACGCTGCCGTGGATGGTCCAGCGCGCCCAGCGATACGACCTCTACTTCGATCCGAAAGCGTTCACGTATCGGGACTGCGCCTACGCCCCGGAACCGGACGCGACCGCGACCCTGGCCAGCCGGACCTCGGTACATCCGGACCCACTGCAGCTTCCCGAGAACTCGCGCACCCTCTTCTATCGACTCATCCCGCCATACATCCGTCCGATCGGCGCGACTGATTGGGACCGCGAAGCCGTCGCCTCGACCGCGGTCGAACTCCATGAAGCAAAGCCGCACTACTACGAACCGAAGAACCTCGTGGCGTACCTGGGCGGGCCGCACCACACAGACAAGATCGACGTGCCCACAGAGTGGCGGTCACGAGGCGACGCATCCGATCGAGCTTGACGGAGTCCGCGCACAGCCGACAAAGCGATGCCCTCAACCCAGCAGGGCTCCAATGGCGCTGTCACGCAGATCGGCCAGTAGCGCGCCAGGATCCTCGTAGACCTCGGCCATGCCGGCGGCACGCAATTCATCGCCACCCACCCCGCCGGTCAGGAGACCGACCGACGTCACCCCCGCCCGCGCACATGCCACTGCGTCCCAGACGGCATCCCCGACGAACACGGCTTGCGCCGGTACGACACCGGCCTTGTCGAGTGCCACCTTGATGATGTCGGGCTCGGGCTTGGCCGTGTCCACGTCCCCGGACATGGTTACCGCCGACACCACGTCGTCACAGTCCAGGACCTGGCGCGTCAGCTCCAGTTCGTCCTCCGGCGCCGACGTGGCCAGCACCACCTGCAGGCCCAGATCGGCGACTCCGTGCAAGAGGTCGCGCGCGCCCGGCAACGGCTGCATCAATCCCGCCGACTGGCGGTAGTAGCGACTGTGCAGCTGTCTGAGTCGCTGCCCGGTTTCATCGGACGCATCCGGACACAGATCATGGATCAGCGACGTCCCGTCCATCCCTATGCACCGATGCACGCGCCATGCCGGCACCGACAGGTCTTCGTCGGCGAACGCGCGCAGCCACGCGTGCACGTGCAGATAATTCGTATCAACCAACGTGCCGTCGACGTCGAACAAGACTGCTGGGTGTGCCGCCATACCGCCGGGAGTACCCCCGATCAGGCCCTCCTACGCCAACCGAGATGATCAGCGTTGAAAGACGGCTTGCCCGATGACCGCCGGTCCGTGAATTGCCTTGGCAATCCGGGGATTACAACAGCTGACTAGTTGACCCCAGCAGCCTGAGCCGCCGGTTGCGCCGGCTTGGCCACTCCCCCGACCCGGCTTGCCACGTAATCGGCGGCGCGGTCGGTCAGCCCGCGCGCCTGGTACGCACCGTGGGCACCCTGATCGCCACCGGTCGGTGAGCACACCGGATCCTCGGGGATGCAGACGTCGTCGGTCTTGCCGACGTAGCGCGGGCCGACGGTGATGGGCGGCGCGCCCGTGTAGATCATCTGCAGGAATCCGCTGGACGGTTTCCCGAACAGGACGACGCCGGCCACGCGATCGGACACCGACGCCGGCATCGGCCCACTCAGGCCGGGCGGCAACGTGAAGCCCTGCGGCACGCTGTCCTCGGTGATGTACGCGGCGACCGCCGCGCCCTGAGAGTAGCCGCCGAGCACGACTTTGGTGTTCGGGCAAGCACTCGCGGTGGCCATGACCTTGTTCTTCGCGTCGATCACGCCATCGGCGGCGGTCGCGAAATCAAGGGACGCAGGGTAATTGACGGCGTAGACGTCCACCGACTTTCCCGGTGTTCTGGCGCGGAGCGCATCCACGAATGCCTGCCCGACGCCACCGACACCGGCGGGCTCGAAGGTGCCTCGAGCGAACACCACCTGCACGTCAGGACAGGCCTCCGCAGCGGCGGGGCCGGCGGCAGCGATGCCCCCAGCCGTGACCGATACCGCTGCGGCGACAGTGATCAGCCACCGATCATTTCGATTCATTTGGACGCGCCCCCAACTCGACACCAAAGCAGGAGCAGCGATGCCCCCGCGGTCACCTCTTTCATGTCTACCCCATTCAGCTCAATCGAATCCTCCGCCGCCCAGTGATCCACACCACGCGACCGAGATCGCACCCCGCAGCGAAATCGGCTGCCTCGAAGCAGAACTCACCGATCGGATCGGCTGACGTTCATGCCTGACGCTCATCGCACCGGCCTCAGACGGACGCCAGGTCGGAATCGGATTCGCGCGGGACCGGCTTCGGCCAGGGCTGCGGCACCGGACGCTGACGCACGCGCTGCGGCCACCAGAACCAGCGTCCGAGCAGGCTGGCGATCGACGGCGTCATCAGGGACCGCACCACCAGCGTGTCGAACAGCAGACCCAGACCGATGGTCGTACCGACCTGGCCGATGATGATCAGCTTGCTCACCGACATGGACATCATGGTGAAGGCGAACACCAGGCCCGCCGAGGTGACGACCGAACCGGTGCCCACCATGGCACGGATGATGCCGGTGTTCAGCCCGGCGTGGATTTCCTCCTTGATGCGGGAGACCAGCAGCAGGTTGTAGTCCGCGCCCACCGCCAGCAGCACGATGACCGACATCGGTAGCACCATCCAGTGCAACGGAATACCCACGATGTGCTGCCAGAGCAGCACCGACAGACCGAAGGCCGATGCCAGACTGAGAACCACGGTGCCGACGATCACCGCCGACGCGACGACCGCACGGGTCAGGACCAACATGATGATGAAGATCAGGATCAGCGCCGCAGCCGCGACGATCATCAGGTCGTAATCGGCACCGATCTGCATGTCGTTGTACATGGCTGCGCTACCGCCGAGGTAGATCGAGGAGCCCTCGAGGGGCGTGCCCTTGATCGCGTCGGCCGCGGCGACCTTGAGCGGTTCGATGCGCGAGGTGCCCTCCTGCGTCAACGGGTTGCCCTGGTGAATGATGGTGAACCGCACCGCATGGCCGTCTGGCGACATGAACAGCTTGAGGCCGCGCTGGAAATCTGCGGTCTCGAAGGCTTCCGGCGGCAGGTAGAACGAATCGTCGTTCTTGGCTGCGTCGAAGGCCTCGCTCATCGCGGTGCCGGTCTTCTGCATCGCAATGGTCTGGTCCTGCTGTGCCTTCTGCATCTGGTACTGATTCAGCAGCACCTGCTTCTGGTGCTTCATCGACGCGATCTGCTTGGGCATCGTCGCGACCATCTTGGGCATGAGGTCGGCCATGCGCTGCATGTCGGGAACGATGGCCTGGAAGTCATCGGACATCAGGCTGATGCCGTCGATGCTCTCGAAGACCGACCTCATGGACCAGCACACCGGGATGTCGAAGCAGTGCGGCTCCCAGTAGAAGTAGTTGCGCATGGGCCGGAAGAAATCATCGAAGTCCGACAGGTGATCTCGAGTGTCACCCATGTCATCCGAGGTGGTCTTCATCTTGTCGGCCATCCGCTGCGACACCGCGGCCAGATCCTTCTGGATGCTCATCATCTCGGTCATGGCGTCGATGCTGTTCTGCAGATCGTCGGCCTGCGAGAGCAGATTGTTCAGATTGGTCTGCGTGTAGTCGTTGTTCATGAGCTGCGTGGAGCCGCTCTGTCCGACGGTGTACGGGATCGTCGAGTGCTTGATCGGGTCACCGTCAGGTCGGGTGATGGTCTGCACCTGGGCAATTCCGTGCACGTTCTTGAGCGCCTTGGCGATCTTGTCGATCACCAGGAAGTCCGCCGGGTTCCGCATGTCGTGATCGGACTCGACCATCATCAGATCCGGGTTCATCTTGGCTTGCGAAAAGTGCCGGAACGCAGCGTCATAGCCGACGTTGGCGGGGATGTCCTTCGGCAGGTAGATCCGGTCGTCGTAGATGGTGTGATAGCCCGGTAGCGCGATCAGGCCGACCAGTGCCGCCACCACGGCGCCGACCAGAATGGCGCCCGGCCAGCGCACCGTTGCGGTACCGACCCGATGCCAGCCGGCGGTTCTCGTGTTCATTCGGGGCTCGAGCACCCGGCGGAAGCGGGTTGCGACCGAGATCACCGCGGGCCCCAGGGTCAGCGCCATCGCGACCACCATCACCATGCCGATGGCCAGCGGGAAGCCCATGGTTTGGAAGTACGGCAACCGGGTGAAGTGCAGGCACAACGTGGCGCCGGCAATGGTCAGGCCCGAGGCCAGCACCACGTGCGCGGTGCCGTGAAACATTGTGTAGTAGGCCGACTCTCGGTCCTCGCCGGCCCGTCGCGCTTCCTGATAACGCCCGATCAGGAAGATGACGTAATCCGTCGCGGCGGCGATCGCCAGCGTCACCAACAGGTTGGTGGCGAAGGTGGTCAGCCCGAAAACGTTGTGGTAGCCCAGGAATGCCACCAGACCGCGCGCCCCGGAGAGTTCGAGCACCACCATCACCAGCACCAGCAAGGTCGCGATGACGGATCGGTAGACCAAGAGCAGCATGACCGCGATGACGCCGAAGGTCACCAGTTCGATCAGTTCCATGCTCTTGTCACCGACGACGTTCTGATCGGTGCTGGTCGCCGCGGGACCGGTCACATAGGCCTTCACCCCTGGCGGAGCAGGGCTTTCGGTGGCGATGTGGCGCACCGCGGCGACCGACTCGTTGGCCAGCGTCTCACCCTGGTCACCGGCGATGTAGACCTGAACGTAGGCGGCCTTGCCGTCGCGGCTCTGCGCACCCTTGGCGGTCAGCGTGTCGCCCCAGAAGTCCTGGACGTGCTGTACATGGGTGGTGTCGGCGCGCAGATCGCTGACCATCTTGTCGTAGAACGCGTGCGCGTCGGCCCCCAGCGGGCGATCACCTTCGAGGACGATCATCACCGAACTGCTGGTGGTGTACTCGTCGAACACCTTGCCGACACTCTTGGTTGCGATCATCGAGGGTGCGTCATTCGGGCTCATGGACACCGCGCGCAGCTTGCCGACTTCCTCGAGCTGCGGGACGACGGTGTTCAGCGCGGCGATGACCCCGATCCACGCCAGGATGATGAGCACCGCGAACCGGCGGAGGAACCGCGGTATCCCCTTGTGCCCCTTGTTCTCCACCACCGGGATGGCGTCGGTCTGGGCCTCGTCGGCCGGCGCGCTCATGCGGCCTTCACAAAGCAGAAGGTTTCGGCGTTCATACCGGTGGCGGTCCTCTCTTCTTTGACCACGTCATCGACACTGACCCGGCAGCTGATGCTGTTGCCGTCGCCCTGGGCCAGGATGTTGGGCTGCACAGAAGGCAAGGTGGTCGACAGCGTCAACGTCCACGGCAAAGACACCCCCGCGGCGCGCTGCGGCTTGCCTTCGAGGTCCATGTAGTTGATGGTGGCCGTGCTACCCGTGCCGTAGATCTCGTACTTGACGAACTTGGGGTTGAAGTCCTCGGCGTTGTCCGAGCTCTTCTCGGTGATCACGACGGGATTCGCCCCGAACACCTGTCGCACATTCGACACGATCACCACGCCGCCGGCGACCGCGACGATCACCAATAACGGTAGCCATGCCCGTCGAAACACTCTTGTCATCGCTGCCTTCTTCAGAAGTTGCCGACCGCGCGGTCGTCGGGCATGGGCAGGCACACCGCCGTTGATGCGCCCCCGGACATCTAGCTAGGTAACCTAACGGAAAAAGTGGATAGAGTCCATCCATTTAAATGTCGTCTTCGTTACAACCTGGCGCAGGCCCGCCGCATTCCTGCCCCGCGCGGGCAAATGCGATTTCCGCTGAAAAACCCTTGGTCAGCAGCGAAATTCGGACCTAAATCACTCAGCTGTTGGAGGCGAAGTCCCAGACCTGCATATTGCCGGCGGGGTAGCTCAGGCACACGTCGGTGGCCTTGGCGACGACACCCTTGTTGTTGAAGAACACCTTGGCCCAGTTACCCCAGTGCGTGGCCACCTGCTCGTAGTAGACGTTGGTGGCGGTGTCCTCGGAGTACTGCCGGCGGGCCGCCGGGTCGAGCGAGAAGAACCAGTGGATGCGGTCCTGCGCCATCTGCTGGATGTCGGCGGGCCGGTTGTTCCGGTCGATCATGTAGCGCTGGTAGTACACCGGACTGGTGTCGCGTACCGCCTGCAGGTACTGCTCGGCATCGCAGGTGGTGGTGATGATCCGGCGCGGAATCGGGTAGTCGTCGGTCGCATCAGCGGCAGCCGGCGCGGCAAGCGGCACCGAGGTCGCCGCCAGTCCGACCGCCATGGCGGCCAATCCGATACGGAGCGATCGAAGCGTCATGCGCGAGCTCCCGTCTGCGACTGCTGCGCGGCGTCTTCCAGCACTGACCGTTTGTCGGGGCAGTAGAAATCTATTGCGGCACTGAGGAATTGCCAGTTCTGCTGAGTGGCGTTCTGCCGTGACAGGTTGGTGGCGACGAACTTGGCCGACTGATAGGCGTCGTGGTCGACGTTGTTACTCAGCCGCTGGCATGCGATCTTCCCCAGCCAGGCGTTGTAGTCCTTCGGGCCGTAGATGCCGTAGGTGTGCAACTGGTTCGCGAAGTCGGTATCGGGATCGGCATGCGCAGGTCCGGAACCGGACACCGCCACGACGATTCCGACTGCGGCGGCGGCCAACGCAGGTACGGCCCGGTGGTGTCGTGTCATGCAGCGCGCCCTCCCGATCGCGAATCACCGCGATCGTGTGCCGGTCGCAGCGTCCGGCATGAAACTATGCCGCTAAGTGGATGGCGTCAATCCACTTACTGGAATGGTGTCCCGGATTACACTGCGGGGGTGATGACCCGCCCGACCACAGATCGACCGTTGCGCAAGGATGCCGTGCGCAATCGTCAGCGCGTGATCGACGCGGCCCGCGACCTGTTCGCGACACAAGGCCTGAGCGCGACACTCAACGAGGTGGCGCACCACGGCGGGATCGGCGTCGGCACGGTGTATCGCCGGTTCTCCACCAAGGACGAGCTGATCGAGGCCATCTTCGAGGACGCGATCGACGAGATCGCCGCGGTGGCCGATACGGCATTGGAGTTCGACGACTCCTGGCAGGGCTTCTCCTGGTTCGTGGAGCAGATGTGCCAGCAGACGGCCACCGATCGGGGCCTGCGAGAAATCCTCTACAGCCAGAACGGTTGCGGCAATCGGGTGGACGCGGCACGTACCCGTCTGGTCCCGAAGATCGCGAAACTTGTTGCGCGGGCCCAGAAAGACGGCCATCTGCGGCCTGGCATCTCCGACAGCGACATGCCGATCCTGGGTCTCCTGGCGGGCACCGTCAGTGAATTCGCGGGGCACGTCGACGCCGACCTGTGGCGGCGGTACGTGGCCATCTTCCTCGACGGTCTGCGCGCTCGCGATGGGCAGGACCCGCTGCCAGTCGATGCCCTTGACGAGGACCAGGCCGCGATCGCCATGACCACCTCACCGCCGGGGTCCTGCTTCAGCAAGGAGTAGCGGCCCGCGGGCCACAGGAACGCGTTGCGGTGCTTGTTCGTCCGATGCGGCGGCTGGTGGCCGGCCTCGTCGCCAGGGAAACTCGAAACATGCGCGGCGCCGAACCACTGCTGACACCCATGCTCATCATCGTTTGTGTGGTGATGGCCCTCGCGGCGGCCGCGGTGAACCGCTTGGCGCTCAACGGATCAGTGTGGGAGGCGCCGAGCGCCGCGGTGCGTGCAGCACTGCAGCTGGCGGCAGTGTCGACCGTGCTCGCAGTCGCATTGCAGCGGGTGTGGTCGTCGATGCTGGTTCTGGTGGTGATGTTCATCGTCGCCTCGATTACTGCCGCTCGTCGCAGTCAGGCGCATCACGGCGCCTGGTGGCTGACCGTCGCCCTCGCCGCCGGCATGGTCATGGTGATTCCCCTGCTGACGCTCAGCGGTGTGGTGCCGTTCACTGGCGTCGCGGTGGTGCCCGTGTTCGGCATCGTGCTGGGCGGAACGATGACCGCATCAGCGGTGGCGGCGCGGCGTGCCCTCGATGCGCTGACCCAGCGTGCCGGTGAGGTTGAAGCGGCTCTCAGTCTTGGTCTGTCGGAACGTTTCTCGCGGATGTTGGTCATCGAGCGGCCGCTGTCGGACGCCCTGCTGCCCAACCTTGATCAAACTCGCACCGCCGGACTCGTCACGCTTCCCGGGGCATTCGTCGGCGTGCTGCTGGCGACCGGCTCGGCCGCACAGGCGGCGGCGGTTCAGGTCCTGGTACTGGTCTCACTCTTACTCGCGCAGGTCTGCGGCGTCGCAGTCGTCGGGGAACTCGTGGTCCGAGGCAGGATCACGCGGCAAACCGTTACTTCCGCAGCCCCGGATCAACGACGGAAGTGTCACCGCATCAAGACAATTGGGGCAAGCACCGGGGTCAGCGGCGCCCGAGTCCTTCCGAGGCAGCGGCGATGACGTCGTCGAGAACCGCTCGGCGACTCGTCAGCTCGCGGATCTGCTTCTCCAGCCGCGAGCGCTCGGCAACGAGATCCTCGACCAGACGCGGCGTGGCCGTCTCGGCGGGGCCGCCGTCCGCATCACGCATGCATGGCAGCAGTTTGGCGATGCTCTCACTACCCAGGCCCGCCGCGAACAGTTCCTGGATATGGATGACCCGGTCGACGGCGGCGTCCACATACTCGCGTTGCCCGGTGGGAGTGCGATCAGAGGCCAGTAGCCCTCGTTGCTCGTAGTAGCGCAACGACCGCTCACTCACACCCGTTCGCCGCGCCAGCTCGCCAATGCGCATGAACCCGTTATACCCGCCGGCTTGCCCCTGACATCGGTGTCAGGTCTTACCGTCCGAGCATGACCGCTCGGGACCACGAACCGCCGTTCGTCTACACGCCGATCACCGAACGCCCGCCACTGCGCTGGCCGGGCGGCGCCAAGGTCGCGGTGTACCTCGGATTGAACATCGAGCAGTTCCTCCCCGACGAACCATCGACGAGCATCTGGCCAGGCACCGCGGAGTTGCGCCCCGACCCCCTCAACTACGGGTGGCGGGATTACGGCGCGCGCGTCGGCATCTGGCGGACCATCGAAGCGCTTGACACGCACCAGGTCCGGCCCAGTGTTCTGGTGAACTCCAACGTGATTGATGCCTATCCGCAAATCGTTGCCGCGGGGCTGGACCGCAATTGGGTGTGGCTGGCACACGGACGCACGAACTCGAAGCTGCACACCGCCATGACGGTCGAGGACGAGCGCCGCGAACTGCGTCACATCACGGAAACGATCGCCGCAGCGACGCGTCAGCGACCGAACGGATGGATGGGACCGGGGCTCACCGAGACCCACCACACCCCCGAGTTGCTGGCTGAACTGGGTTACCGCTACGTGCTCGACTGGACAAACGACGACCAGCCCTACCGGCTGACCGTGCCGGGCATGCTCAGCGTTCCCTATTCGGTCGAACTGAACGACCTACTGCTCTTCTCGAAGGGCTACACCGGCGCCGAATTCGTCCAGATCGTGGTCGACCAATATGAACAGCTGCGCGCCGATTCGACCTCAGGCGGCCGCGTGTTGGCTCTCGCGCTGCACCCGTTCGTGATCGGCCAGCCGTTTCGCCACAAGTACCTCGAAGAGGTGCTGCGCTACCTGTCCGCCCAACCAGACGCATGGCTCACCACCAGCGACGAAATCGCCGACCACTTCCTGACGCAGGAGAACCACCAGTAGGCCGCGCATACTTGCTCGTTGCGCTGTACCACCTCACGACCGCCTTGGTTCCCTGGCGATTGCGCACCCAGCCAACGGCAGGCCGCTACCGCCTTTGGCCGTGGCCACCACCTGAGCCAGAATCGACAGCGCGATGTCTGCCGCGTCGCGACCACCCAGGTCCAGCCCGATCGGCGCCTGAAGGCGGTTCACATCATCGGACCGTAATCCTTGTTGGCACAAGGCCTGACGCTTACGCACCGACCGACTCTTCGACCCGAGCGCACCCACAAACCGCGGTTGTGCGCCGGCGCTCCACCGCCGCGAATCCAGCGCCTCTGCCAGCACCGGTATCGAGAACCGATCGTCGTGCGACAAATCCACGATGGCCGTCTCGGCGTCGACACGTCCATCGGTCCGCTCCTGACGGAGGTAGCGGTCCGGCCAGTCCCGAACCAGCGCCACCCCGGGTCCGAAGCGCTCCGCGGACAGGAACGCCGATCGGGGATCGCAGACCGTCACGGCATAGTTCACCCGCAGCGCCAGTGCCGCCAGACCGGTCGCAATGTCGCTACTACCGAAGATCAGCATGCGCGGCGGCGGTTCGTGATGAGCACGAAACGACGGCGAATCATCAAGCCGGGTAAGGGATGTGTGGCCGGTCTGCAGGTTGAGGAAGGTCCAGGCGGGGCGGCCCCCGCGCACCGCTGCGACAAGCGTGCCGAACTCTGGAAAATGGAGTGGCGTCACCGGATGGAAGGCGATCCGGAGAGTTCCATGGCAAGGCCCCGACGACTCCAACAGATCACCCTCGGGCCGGCCCGAGTCGAACTCCACTACCTGGCAACCAATCCCAGCCAATGTTCCCCGATGATCTTCGAACACGGCCCGCGCGCACTCGTAGAGATCGGCCTCGACGCAGCCCGAGGAGACGCTGCCCTCGAAGCGGGCGTGCCGATCGAAGGCCATCATCGACCCGACCGGATAGGGAGACCGGGCAAAGGTCTCTATGACGGTGGCGACAAGAACGTCTTCTCCGCGCTGGTATCTGTCGTAAACCCATTGGAGTACAACTTCATTTCTCATCGATGTCGTCTCCGTCGGCCAGATCGGTGCATTCCACGCAGACAAGATCGGGACTGTCTGCTCTCCCGCACCCCCACAGCCTCTGCCGTTCGACCACAGTGCACATCAGTCAGGTGACTGATGTGCACTGGGCGTCAATCCGCCAGAGTTCATCAGACAGTTCTGCCTACACTGGCCACCCCGCGCCCAAGCGGGAGCCAATCGGCCCAGGAGTGACATGACCCCGGCACACGCCAATGACCTCTGAGCTCACCACGGCGGTGCCCGTCGCCGCGCTCACCGAGTTGGCCGAAGGCACGCCGACGGCCGCCAGGGTTTCCGGTGTGGACCTCGTCCTGGTCCGCCGGGGAGACGACGTCCAGGCGCTGTACGGGCGTTGCGCGCACCGCGGGGCACTGATGTCCGACGGCCGCGTCGAGGGCGACCTACTCGTCTGCGGCGTGCACGGCTGGCGCTACGAGATCGGGACCGGAGTCGCGCCCGTCAACCCCGCTGTCGCGCTGGCGACCTTCCCGGCGTGGGTATCCGATGGTTCGGTCTACGTCGACCAAGCCGCGGTTGAGGCGTACGCCTCGGCCAACCCGCAGACCTACGACGACGACGGCTACCAAGGCAAGTGGATCAAACCGTCCAACACCGCCGAAGAACCCTTCGTCACGCAGATCCACGACTGGGCGGCGCACGGACTGAACAGCGCACATGGTCCGACGGCGGCCATGGGTGTGCCGCGCGATCTGCTGCCCTCCTGGGACTCGATCCAGATCGTCACCGCGCAACTGGCGCGGCTGCCGCTGCTCGACGACGAACCGGTGAGCACACAGACGGTGGTCGGCCCGGCAGCCAAGAGACCGCTGATACTCGACATCCCCTTGTTCGTCAGCGACATGAGCTTCGGTGCGCTGTCCGAGGAAGCCAAGACGGCTCTGGCCGCCGGCGCCGAACTGGCCGGAACCGGCATCTGCTCAGGTGAGGGCGGCATGCTTCCCGAAGAGCAGCAACATAATTCGAAGTACTTCTACGAGCTCGCGTCGGGCAGATTCGGGTGGAGTTTCGACCGGCTCCGCCAGGTGCAGGCCTTCCACTTCAAAGGCGGTCAAGGGGCCAAGACCGGCACCGGCGGACACCTGCCCGGAAACAAGGTGGTCGGCAAGATCGCCGAGGTGCGCGGGCTCGCGCCGGGGACCGCGGCCATCTCGCCGGCACGCTTCCCGGACTGGACGTCATTGCAGCCGTTCCAAGAGTTCGCCGCGCAAGTCCGTGAAACCTCCGGCGGTATCCCGGTGGGATACAAGATGAGCGCACAACACATCGAACGCGACATCGACGCCGCCCTTCAGATCGGGGTCGACTACCTCATCCTCGACGGCCGTGGCGGCGGAACCGGTGCTGCACCAACGATATTCCGCGACAACATCTCCGTGCCGACCATCCCGGCGCTGGCCCGCGCCCGCCGGCACCTCGACCGGTCACAAGCCGGACATGTCACGCTGGCAGTCACCGGAGGTGTCCGAACCCCGGCCGACATGGTCAAAGCACTCGCGTTGGGCGCCGACGCCATCGGTCTGTCCAATGCGGCCCTGCAAGCGATCGGTTGCGTCGGCATGCGCGCGTGCAACACCAACACCTGCCCGTCCGGCATCGCCACGCAAGATCCCCGACTACGTGCCCGACTGCCCATACCGGCTGGTGCGCAACGCCTGAACCGGTTCCTGCGGGCGGCAGTCGATCTGATGGTGGTCCTGGCGCGCGCATGTGGCCACCGGAATCTTGCCGACTTCGACATCGACGATCTCGTCACCTTCGACCGCGACTTCGCCTACCTGAGCGGAGTCCCCTACGCAGGAGCCATCCCACTGTGACCGAGCAAGATCTGAACTGGCACAAGGCCGTCGACGCCGGCCAGCTCGACGACGGCGAAGTGGCGATGTGCCCCGTCGGGATCAAGACGGTGGCCCTGACGAAACTCGACGGCCGATACGGAGCCATCGACAACCGGTGTCCCCACCAGGGCGGCCCGCTGGGTCAAGGCACGCTCGAGAACGACAAGATCCGTTGCCCCTGGCACGGTTTCGACTTCGACCCCTTCACCGGCGAGGCCGCCGGCGGTCCCGACTTCAATGTCCGCACGTATCCGGTCGAGGTCCGTGACGACGGCATCTACGTCGGTACTCCACCGCCGGCCGAGCACCCTCGCACGGTCAGCGATGTACTGGTGGAAACGATGACCAACTGGGGTGTCGACACCGTCTTCGGTATGGTCGGCCACTCGAATCTCGGGGTCGCCGAAGCCTTGCACCGTGCCGAAACTGACGGCAAACTGCGGTATTTCGGCATCCGGCACGAAGGGGCCGCAGCGTTCGCGGCAGCCGCTTACGGCAAGCTCACCGGCCGGCCCGCTGCCTGTTTCGGCATCGCCGGTCCCGGCTCCACGAACCTGCTCACCGGTCTCTACGACGCGAAATCCGACCGTGCCCCAGTGCTGGCCCTGTCAGGCAACGTGGACTCCTCGGTGGCGGGCAAAGGCGCTTTCCAAGACATCGACCTGCTCGCGGCATTCGCCGATGTGTCCGTCTACTCGGCCATGGTGCGTTCGGGCTCCGACCACGCCGAACTGATGACCATGGCCCTCAAGCACGCCATCCTCGAGCGCGGCGTCGGACACCTCGTGCTTCCTGACGAGGTGCAGATCCTCGAGGCTCCGGGCCAGAAAGCCTCTGGGCCCCAAGGCCGTATGCCCGACCTCCGGGTGCCACCTCCGGCGGCCGCGCTACAGCAGGCCCTCGACCTGATCGCGACATCGACCAGACCGCTGATCGTCGTCGGCGCCGGCGCGAAGTTCGACATGCCGGCTGTCATCGACCTCGCCGAACGCTTGAACGCGCCGGTACTCACGACCTTCAAGGCCAAGGGGCAGATCTCGGACGCCCACCCCCTTGCGTGTGGCGTGCTGGGACGGTCGGGGACCCCCGTCGCGTCGTGGATGATGAACAAGGCCGATCTGCTGCTGGTGTTCGGCGCCTCGTTCTCGAACCACACCGGAATCTCGCCATACAAGCCGATCATCCAGGTGGACACCGATCCCATGATGCTCGGCCGGTTCCGGCCCGTCGCGGCTCCGGTGCTGGGCGACGTGGGCGTCACCGCCACCGCCATGCTGGCCGGCCTTGGCCCCAACGCCGCGCTGGTGGACCAGCGTCCCGAGGTCGCCGAACGCTGGGCGGTCTGGCGGGCCGAGAAAGCCCGGCGCGCCGTCAAGCATCCAGACGGACGAGTAGCTGCCGCAACGGTTTTCGAAGAACTCAGCCGCCTGGCCCCGGCGAACGCCGTCCTGGCCGTCGATGTCGGCAATCACGCCTACTCGTTCGGGCGCTACTTCGAGACCGCCGAGCAGTCGGTACTCATGTCCGGCTACCTCGGCTCGATCGGGTTCGGATTCCCCGCGGCGATGGGCGCCTGGGCCGCCGCTCCGGACCGGCCCATCATCGCGATCACCGGTGACGGCGGCTTCGGTCAATATCTCGCCGACTTCACCACGGCGGTGAAATACCACATGAACATCACCCACATCCTGCTCAACAACGGTGAGCTCGCAAAGATCAGCGAAGAGCAGCGCGGCGCCGAGTACGCGGTTTGGCAGACATCACTGCTCAACCCGGACTTCGCCGCGTACGCCAGGAGCTGCGGTGGCTACGGTCGTCGCGTCGCCGATCCGACGGAGGTCGCCCCAGCCATCGCAGAGGCACTCGAGCACCCGGGCCCGGCGATGGTGGAGATCATCACCGACCCCAGTACGCACTAGTCCCCCAACAGATCACGCAGTTGGTGCCGCCGGCTGACCCCCAGTTTGGGATAGACGTTGTACAGGTGGGACGCGATCGTTCGCGGTGACAGATTGAGTCGTTGTCCGATCTCGGGGTTGGTGAGCCCCGACGCGGCCATCGACACGATCTGACGTTCTTGTGCCGTCAGTGAATCCAAGCCCGATACCGCCCCGGAATTCGACGACGTCACCCCGGCGGCGCGTAGTTCGGCGCGGGCGATCTGTGCGTACGGCGCCGCGTCGAGTCGATCGAACACCTCGAGTGCAGCGGTGAGCTGGGTACGGGCCTCGGCGGGCCGACGTACCCGGCGAAGCCATTCGCCGTAGTGCAGACGCGCTCGTGCGCGCTCCATCGGCCACTGGTCCCCTGCCGGATCGAACACGGCCAAGCGGAAATGCCGTTCAGCCAGGTGCGTCGTCGCGGTCAAGGCGAGCGCCTGGTGACGTAAAAGGCGTAGTCGCACAGGCGGGTTGGACCCCAGCTGTCGTCCGATTGCAGCAACCAGCGGCCTCACCTCATCGATGTGACCACTGCGCGCACCGGCCCAGGCCAGGTCGGCGATGGCGCGATGGGAGATGACGACATGGGTCGGCTCCCCGTCGGCGTCGAGCATCTGCCGCAAAGCCTGGTATGCCGATTCGAAGTCGCTGCGGGCCAAGGCGTTCCGACCGGTGGCCCACGCCAATGCGGTCCGGGTCGCGCTTCCGCCCTCGTCGGCGATGACGCGTGCCGCCGCGTCGACGGCGGCGTCCGCAGCACCTGCCTCACCACGACATGCCAGCAGATGCGCACGTACGACGTTGCTCTCGGCGTGCAGTAGCGCCAGATCGTAGACAGCACAGAGAGTTTCGGTCTCATCGAGCAGGTTCACCAGTTCGGACCAGCGACCGGTGTCGTGTAGCCCCCACGCCAGAGGCGCGATGGCGAAGGTGAATCCGCGCAGACCACCGGCAGCCTTGAGCTGCTCGACCGCTGCCCGCAGCTCGGTGACCGCCAGCTCGCTGTCCTCGGTGGCGTATGCCATCGCCCCCACGACGAGGCGGCGGAACGGTTCGACCGGAGCGGGCATGGGATGCAGCCACCGCCGGTCCCATGGCGCCGGGCGATCGTGGGCGCTACCGGCACTGTCCGCGTACATCGCGATGTACGCCCGTTGCACGGGCCCAGCCTCAGCCGGGAAAGGCGTTGGAACGCTGCTCTCCCCCAGTATGTCTCGGGCAGAGTCCGCGAGCCAGCGGCCCAGGCGGCGACGGTGGGACAATTCACCGGAGTAGTACGCCGCCGACGCGGCGGTGTACATCAACGCCAGCCGCAGAACTGAATTTGCCGGCGGTTCACCGTCGAGCGCGCTGCGAACCAGCTCGGCCGCCTCCGCGGGACGCGCCGACTGCAGCAGCACCGAGGCGCGCGTCAACGCGGCATGTCCGACGATCTCGGGGTCCCCTGAGCGCTGCACCGCACTGGCATTCAGCGCGAGCGCCCACGATGGGTCACCGCCGAAATTGGCTGCCACCGAGGCGAGCGTGAACCGCCGGGCCGCATCTCCGGAATCAGGACTCAATTCCGCAGCACGCTGCAGGGCCCTGGCCACTTCCAGGTAGCCACCCCGCTGCCGCGACCGTTCCGCCCCCTGCTCCAACAGCGACGCGACGGTCTCGTCGGGACCGTCCGCCGCGGCCGCCAAATGCCAAGCGCGGCAGGCTACGTCCAATTGCGGCGAGGCCGCCAGGGCAATGTGGGCGGCACGGCGATCAGCCAGATCTCCTTCGCTGTAGGCCACACTGCGCAGCAGGGTGTGGCTGAACCGCACCCGCCTATCCTCGGTCACCGTCACCAGAGATCGTTCCAAGGCCGGTTCCCACCGCTGTAGGTCTGCGCCGAAACCGGCGGCGGCGGTGATGGTGTCGATGGTCTCGTAACCGGCACCCGCCGCGGCGAACAACGTCAACCGGCGCGCATCCGCGGGCAGCTCGGACAACTGCTGGACGAACAGCGCGTGCGCGAATCCGGGCCCGACCATGTGGTTGACCCGGAAACGCAGCGAACCCGACTTGCCGTAGAACCGCGCAGATTCGATGAGGGCCAACGGATTACCGCCGGACCAGCGGATGATCTCGCCGCGCACACTTGCGTCGGGCACCAGCGACTGGGACTCGATCAGCTCCGCGGCCGCGGAATCGGTGAGTGGACCAACATCCACCACCTTGACCGAACGATCAAGCTCGTTCAGCAAGTCCACTCGCCGTGCGCTGATCAGCACTCTGACCGCGAGGTGCGGTACCCGGCCGATCACATATGTGAGCACCTGGCGGGAATCCGGCTCGAATCGGTCGAAGTCGTCGAGCACGATCACCAGCAGTCGATCACCGGCCGCAATTGCTACCAGGGCCAGTACTGCCTGCTGTACCAGCGCCGGGCCGTGCCCGGCGGCACCGGCATTGCCATTGACGATGTCCTGCAAGGCATCCCGCATCGGCGCCGGCAGGTCTGCGATGCGATCGGAGATGGGCCAGAGCAGCTCGGTCAATGCCGTGAACGGTCGCACATGGTCCGGCTCCGAGCCTCCGGCAAAGAGGATGGTCGCATCTCGCAGAGCCGGTGCGGCGACAGCATGCCGGAGCAGCGCCGACTTGCCGATGCCCGGCTCGCCGGCCAGGATCACTGCCTGCGGCGCATCAGGAGCACCGGAGGCGACCTCGTTGACGAGCCTCGTCAGCTCACCGCGCCCCACCATGGGCGATTGCGGACGTGTCATCGTCACCGGGAAAATCGCTTCCTGCACAGCATGATCAGGCACCGTCGCGTCATCGGTGGATCGCTTGATTGAGGAACGACACACCCTGATCGAGCGCCGCCCGCGCCGACGGCGTGTCACTGAGCTGGGTCAGCACCACGAAGTCGTGCACCGTTCCGAGGTAGCGGGTACAGGTCACCGGTACACCTGCCGAACGCAGCCGATCTGCGAACGCTTCGCCTTCATCGCGCACCACATCAGCTTCCGCGGTGACGATCAGCGTCGGTGGCAATCCCGCGAGGTCCTCCACCGCTGCGCGAACCGGAGATACGGTGGGGCAGTCGGGATCACCGTCGTAGTACTGATCCCAATACCAGGCCTGCTCATCGCTGGTCAGCAGATAACCCTCCGCGTACGTGTCGTGGGACGGGTATTCACACCGTGCATCAGTTGGCGGATAGTACAGCAGCTGCGCGCGCAACCGCGGGCCACCGCGGGACTTGCACACCATGCTGACCGCCGCTGCGATCGTCGCGCCGGCGCAATCACCGGCCAGGGCAATCGCTTTCGGATCAAGGCCCAATGAGTCCGCGTTGTCGCGGGCCCACAACAGAACGGCAAAGCACTCCTCCAGCGCAACCGGGTACCGCGCTTCCGGCGCCCGGCTGTACTCGGGAAGCAGTACGGCAGCCCGGCACCGCGCGGCGATCGCCCCGACGACGCGTCCGTGCGTGTCCGCATCGCCGAACATGAACCGACCACCATGCACATACAGGATTGCCGGCAGCGGGCCGGTCGCATCGTGCGGACGAACCAGCCAAAATCCCACCAACCCCGACGGACCCACGGGCGCGGTATGGAACCGGGCCTCGGTACCCGGCTGCTCGATGGCCGTTCGCTGTGCTTCCCGCAGGGCCAACCGGCCGTCCTGCGGCCCCAACTGTCCCAGCGTCGGCGGTGTCGACATTGACGCGACCAGGCGCGCAATCGTCGGATCCAGCACCACGTCTCGACCCACGATGTCCTCCCAATCGACGAGGCCTCCGGTGCAGAGGACTCTACGCCCATCGCTGCGGCCCGGCGTCGATCACCGAGACGGCCCAGTCATCCGACTGATGCCGACGCCAGGTGCGTACTGCACACTTGGCAGGTAGCAAGGGAGGACAACATGGCTGATACGTACGCGGTGATCGGTGCCACCGGGGCGACCGGCGGTGCTGTCGCGAGCGCCCTGGTCGAGCGTGGCCTGCGCGTGCGTGCCGTCGCGCGTAACCCACAATCCTCGCGCGCACAGAGACTTTCGGACGCGGGTATCGAGGTCGTCGCGGCTGACCTGGGTGACGAACAAGCCCTGACCCATGCCTTCACCGACGTCGCGGGAGTGTTCGCCGTCACCACGCCGTTCGAAGAAGGCCCCGATATCGAAGTAGAGCAAGGCCTACACATCATCGGTGCCGCTGTCCACGCGCACGTCCCTCATCTGGTCCTTTGCTCTGTCTCCAACGCCGACCAGCACACCGGGATTCCGCATTTCGAGAGCAAAGCCAGGGTCGAAGACGCGTTGGTCGCCTCCGGTGTGCCGTACACGATCGTCGGCCCGACCTACTTCTACGACAACCTCCTCGGCGGCATCGACGAGCTCCAGTCCGGCCGGTTCACCCTGCCGCTGCCGGCCACCAAACCGCTGCAGCAGCTGTCCCGGCGCGACCTGGGCCGGTTCGTCGCCACGATTCTTCTTGACCCGCAACGCTTTGCGAGGACGCGCATCGACATCGCATCGGATGCACCGACACCGGAACAGATGACCGCTGTACTCGAGCGCACGCTCGGCTATCCGATTCAGCTGATCACCTACGACCCGTCCCAGATCGCCTCCGTCGATATGCGGGCGATGTTCAGTTTCTTGTCCACGCAGGGGTACAGCGCCGATATCGCCGGCCTGCATCAGCGCTACCCGGATATCGGCTGGCAGACCTTCAGCGAGTGGGTGGCCGAACATCTCACTGTCCATGCGAGCCCGCGGTAGTCGCACGTCGGCTCGCGGGTCGGCGCGTGCTATCGAATCTGAAAGAACGACTGCTGGTCGAACTGCCCGTCAACGGCCGCGAACGACCGCTGCCGATCAGTCGGTGTGGAGCTCGGCGACGTAGCCGCCCGGCCATTGCAGGACAGCCGAGCTCGTGTGGCCCGAACGCACCACCGGCACCAACACTTTCGCGCCGGCGGCAACAGCCTTGTTCGTGACGGCCACGACGTCGTCCACCACATATCCAGCGAGTTCGTGGCCGTACGGATACGGCAGGTGGCCGTCGGTCACGGCGACCATCGTGTTGCCGAACGGCGACGTGATGTGAATGCGCCGAAAGGTCGTGCCCGGCTTGCCGATCAGCACCCCATCGGCGTCGGCCGCATCGGCGTCGGCACGGCCGTGCGTGAACTGTAGGTAGCTCTTGAGGAACGGGTCTACGCTCGCCACCGGTAGATAGACCCGGTTGTCCGGCACCGACACCAGCGGCTGATAGTTGGGCGCTGCTGTATGCCAGTACAATTGGGCGTTCACGCCGCCCGGGAACGCAATGATGGCGTCGCGGCCGATCGGATCGGGAAACGGCTCGACGACGACGGCAGCGCCGGCGTCGCGGGCTTGCTGTACGCCGGCATCGAAATCACCCATCAGCCAGCCGGTTCTTTCGGAGCCGAATGGGTACGGCACCGCCGTGGTGAACTCGAACGCCGAAATGGTTCCGACCGGGGACAAGATCAGCTGCGATTTCGTCTGACTGGGTGTGGGCGTGACGGTGACGACGGCGGCGGGCTTCGCCGATCCACCGAACGTGGCGAGCCAGCTGCTGACGAAGGCGTCGAGCTGACCCGGCGCGACATAGACATGTACCGAGTCATACTGCGGGCCGACCGCCTGGCTCGCGGCTTGCGTGGTCGCAGGACCCGTCGGCGCCGGCTCGCCGGCACAACCGGCCAGCAGAGCCGCTGCCAATATCGCTGCCGTCCAGCGCAATCGGCTTCGCAGCACGGTATGAGGCCGTACCGGTACCGCTGACATCCTGATCACGGGAGCCCTCTCAGTCCAAGATCCGGCGGGCCACACTGGTGGTGATCAGATCCAGCAGTTCGTCCGAGTGCCCGGCCAGCACCGTGCGGATCGCGTAGAGGGAGAATCCTTTCGCTTGTTCGGCCGTGATGGTCGGCGGGATCGTCAGTTCATTGCGCGCCGTGACCACATCGACCAGCGCCGGCCCGTCGTGGGCGAGTGCCTCGCTGACGGCCGACTCCAGCTCCGATGGATGCTCGACCCGGCGGCTGAACACCCCACAGGATCGCGCGACCGCCGCGAAGTCCGGATTGTCCAGATCGGTGCCGAAGGTCACGATGCCTGCGGCCTTCATTTCAAGTTCCACGAAGTTCAACGACGAATTGTTGAACACGATCAGTTTTACGGGTAACCGGTTCTGCACCAACGTGATCAACTCACCGAGAAGCATCGTCAGGCCACCGTCACCGGCAAGCGCGACGACTTGGCGGTGACGATCGACGGTTTGCGCCCCGACAGCCAAGGGCAACGCGCATGCCATCGTGCCGTGATTGAACGATCCGAGGAGCCGCCGTCGGCCGTTCATCGTCAGGTACCGAGCGGCCCACACCACCGGCGAACCCACATCGACGGTGAAGACAGCATCGGTCGCGGCCAGCCGATCGACCAGTGCAGCAACATATTCCGGGCGAATCGGCGTGCGGTCATGGTCATTGACCGCCAGCGCGTCGAGGCGGCGGCGCGTGCGGCGATAATGATCGACCGCGCGGTCGAGATGGCTCCGATCCGTCTTCCGGGTCAGGAAGGGGCGCAACGCCGTCAACGTGTCTCGCACGGTGCCCACCAAACCCAGGTCGATCGGCGTGCGCCGGCCCAGGTGCCGTCCGCGGATATCGACCTGAATGACCGTGGCGTTCTCCGGATAGAACTGCCGGTAGGGAAAATCCGTGCCCAGCATCAACAACACATCGGCTTCCTTGATGGCCTTGTAGCCCGATGCGAAGCCCAGCAGCCCCGTCATCCCGACGTCGTAGGGATTGTCGTACTCGACGAACTCCTTGCCGCGCAACGCATGCACGACGGGCGCCTGCAACGTCCCCGCCAACTCGACCAACTGCTGATGGGCGCCGGCCGTCCCGGCACCGGCCAGAATCGTCACCTTGGCAGCCTCATTGAGGATCGCGGCTGCGGTCGCAAGCGATGCGTCGTCTGGGCGCACGATCGGGCGGGCCGGCAGCACCGGACGGATGCGGCCAGGATCGGGCAGCCGGTGCAGGAACACCTCTCCAGGAATGACCACCACTGCGACACCCTGCTCTTCCACCGCGGCGCGCATGGCCATCTGCAGTACGCGAAGGGCCGACTCCGGGGTAGTGGCCATCTCGCAGAAGACGCTGCACTCGCGGAAGAGTTCCTGTGGGTGGGTCTCCTGGAAATACTGTGACCCGATCTCCCCCGCGGGAATGTGCGCGGCGATTGCCAGCACCGGTACCCGGCTGCGCTGCGCGTCGAACAAGCCGTTGATCAAGTGGAGATTTCCCGGGCCGCAGCTGCCCGCGCACACGGCCAGTTGACCCGTCACCGCCGCGAAACCCGCTGCGGCGAACGCGGCAGCTTCCTCGTGACGAACATGCTCCCAAGAAATGCCGCCGGCCCGGCGGATCGCATCGGTGAATCCGTTCAGGCTGTCACCAGGGAGCCCGAACACGCGGTCGACGCCGCTGGCCTGCAATGTCGCGATGATGTGGTCGGCAACGGTAGACATCAGACCTCTTCCTCAGTTGCGGTGGCTTTGAACAACTACGTATAGCCGACGCACGTGCCCGGACACATCAGTTCAATGACTGGAAGATTCGGTCAACACGCCGGTTCGTCGCATTTGCGACAGTCATCTGACTGATGACACCCCGACGGCGCGCTGGAACCGTAGGTGCCGGCCACCGTCGCCAAAGACACTTCCCGGGCCGCGCAGGAGGTTATGTGACGATCACGGTGTATCCATCTCCCGCGGGCCCGGAAGGGATCCCAGTCCGCGTCGTCACGCTCGAGGAGCACTTCGCCACCCCGGAATACCTGGCTGCGACCGAACAATTCCTGCCACCCATCGCGCGGTCGGCGGCGCTGCAGGCCGCCCTGGTCGATCTCGATGATGCCCGGATCGCCGCGATGGACGCAGGCGGTGTCGACGTCCAGGTGCTCTCGCTGGCCGCCGGCGCGCAACACCGGCTGGCGCCGAACGACGCCACGGCCCTGGTCCGAGATGCCAACGACGCCGCGCATGCCGCCACACGCCGGCACCCCGACCGGCTCCGCATGTTCGTCAGCCTGGCCCTCGGGCAGCCCGACCACGCCGCCGATGAGTTGCGCCGCGGCGTGCGCGAACTGGGCGCCGTCGGCGGCTTTCTCGACGGCACCGGGGGCGGCTCCTTTCTCGACGATCCGCGCTACACCCCGATCTTCGAGGTCGCCTGCGAACTCGATGTGCCGCTGTATCTTCACCCAACTCCGCCGCCACGCGTCGTACAGGAGACCTATACCGCGGGGCTTCCCGAGAGCAGCGCCTACTTCCTGGCCACGGCGGCCTACACCTGGCACGCTGAACTCGGATTACATTGTCTACGAATCATTCTCGCCGGTGTCCTCGACCGGTTCCCAAAGCTGCGATTCATCATTGGGCATCTCGGTGAGCACCTGCCCTACTCCCTGTTGCGCGCCCAGGACGGGTTGCCGATGTCGGTAACCGGGCTGCAGCGCTCCGTCAGTGACTACTTTCTCGACCACTTCACCGTCACCACGAGCGGCTACTTCACCACTCCCCCGTTCATGTGCGCACGTGACGTCGTCGGCACCGACCGCTTGATGTATTCGGTGGACTACCCCTACCGATCCCCGCAGGCTGGTGCGGAATTTCTGCGCCGGCTACCGATTTCCGTGTCCGAGTTGACCGCCGTGGCCTCGGGCAACGCCGAACGAATCCTCAAGCTATGACGGACAATTCGGAACTCTGGAGCGAGGCGATCGGCCGGCCCGTCAACCGGGTCGAGGGCAGCGACAAGGTGACCGGTCGGGCCCGCTACGCGGCCGACACCAACCTGCCCGATGTGCAACATGCCGTGATGGTGCAGTCGACCGTGTCACACGGCCGAGTCACCCGCGACTCGCTGATTGCCGCGACTGACCGTGCCCGGTCCGCGCCGGGTGTGACGGGCGTGCTGTCACCGCTGAATTGCCCTGCATTACACACCCTTCCAGCTGACCTCACGTGGGACCTGCCCCTGGAACGCCGGCCGCCCCTGTCAGATTTGACCGTCCAGCATCGCGGTCAACATCTGGCATTGGTGGTCGCCGACACTCTGGAGAATGCGCAGTACGCCGCCTCGTTGATGGACCTGACGTACGACGAGCTACCGGCACTGTTGACGGCACGCGACGTGCTCGACGGGCCTTCGCACGAGGACAGCGGCCCGATCGTGCGCAGCGGCGTGTACCAGCCCGATCACTTTGTGAAGCTGGAGGAAGAAAAGCTCCAAGACCACCGGGGTCCCGCCGATGAACCGATCGACGGCGTCAAGGTCACCGCGCGCTACACCACGCCGGAGAACGCCCACTACCCGATCGAACTGGCGTCGACCATCGCGAGATGGGACGGTGACCACCTGACCGTGCACGACACCACGCGGTGGATCGCCGGCGAACGGCAAACGCTGGCAACCTATCTGGGCATCCCCGTCGACAACATCCGGATCATCGCGCCTCTGGTCGGCGGGGCGTTCGGTTCGAAGAGTTTCATGTGGATGCACGTCGTGCTGTGCGCAGTGGCTGCGCGGATGACGGGACGGGCCGTCAAGCTGGTGTTGCCCCGCGCCCAGATGTTCACCTCGACCGGGCACCGTCCGCCCACCGAGCAGCATCTCAGTCTGGTCGCCGACGCCCAGACCCGGCTGACCAGCATCGAGCACCACACCCTCACCGAGACCTCGACCATCGCCCATTTCTGCGAACCCACCGGGCTGTCGACACGGTTCCTCTACCAGTCACCGCGAATGGTGGTGTCGCACAGCGTGGCCCGGGTACACCGCCCCACCCCGTGCTTCATGCGCGGCCCCGGTGAAGCGCCAGGGCTGTTCGCCCTGGAAGTGGCGATGGACGAGCTCGCCCATGCGCTCGGGGTGGATCCGCTGCAACTGCGGATCACCAACTACGCGGCCGCAGACCAGGCCAGTGGCCGACCGTGGTCCGAAGCGCATCTGCTCGAGTGTTATCGGCAGGGAGCCGACCGATTCGGCTGGGAGCACCGACCGCACCAACCCCGTTCACTACGACGCGACGGCGTGCTGGTCGGGTGGGGCATGGCCACCGCCACGTATCCGGGACGCCGGATGCCCGCAGGCTGCCGCGTACACACCCGCACTGACGGCACGGTCGAGTTCTCTTCTGCCACGCACGAAGTCGGCACCGGCGTCAGAACCGTGATGACCCAGATCGCCGCGGACTCCACCGGACTGCAACTGCCACAAGTTGTGTTCTACTCCGGCGACTCGGACTTCCCCACCGCGCCGTACAGCGGAGCATCGCAAACCACAGCGGCCGTCGGGTCGGCGGTCTTCGCGGCCGGCCTCGAATGGAAGCGCCGGCTGCTCGAGTACCTGGTTGCCGACCGCGACTCACCGTGTTCCGGATTCGAGCTGTCCGCGTTGGACATTCGCGCCGGCTATGTTGTCAGCGCGCACGCCGACCGGCCCGTCAGCACTGTCGCGACACTGTTGGCCGCTGCCGATTCCGGCCTGCTCGATCACCTCACCTTCACCAGCTCCAGTGGCGGCGCGCCGGAGGACGGACCGATGTCGCAATCGTTCGGCGCGCACTTCTGCGAGGTGGAGGTCGACGAAGAGCTCGGACGGGCATCGGTGACGCGGTGGGTGGCAGCGATGGACTGCGGACGGGTCATCAACCCGAAGCTGGCGCGCAGTCAGGTGGTCGGCGGCATCACTTTCGGGCTCGGCATGGCTCTCCTCGAAGACATGCCGTACGACCCGGGCACCGGCCATGCGCTGGGTGAGTACTACGTGCCGACCCACGCAGACGTCCCGTCATTCGACATCACCTTCGTCGATGGCGCCGACACCCATCTGACAGAGTTCGGCGCCCGCGGCGTCGGCGAGATCGGCATCTGCGGCGTCCCCGCCGCGGTCGCCAACGCCGTCTTCCACGCCACCGGTCGGCGCCTGCGCGACCTACCGATAACCATCGAAAACCTGTTGTCCCCATTCAGCGAAACACACCAGGACCGATCCTCATGACTGCTGCCGCCAAACCTGAACACACCATCGAACTGTCGATCAACGGCACGATGCGCATCGTCCAGACGGATGTCCGCTCGACCCTGCTGGATCTATTGCGCGAGCGCCTCGGCTTCACTGGAACCAAGAAGGGCTGCGACCACGGTCTGTGCGGCGCGTGCACAGTGGCTGTCAACGGTCATCGTGTGCTGAGCTGCCTGACCCTCGCCGTGTCGATCGATGGTGCCAGCGTCCGCACCATCGAGGGCATCGCCGATGACGAGGAACTCCACCCGCTGCAGCAGGCATTCATCGATCACGACGGCTTCCAATGCGGCTATTGCACGTCCGGCCAGATCAGCTCTGCGCACGCGGTACTCAGCGAGCATGCCCGTGGCGACCTGTCCGCGGCCTCGTTCGACGGTCCGTACGATGACATCGCCAGAGGCCCCGAAACCTTGTCGGTCAACGAGATTCGCGAACGGATGGCCGGAAACATCTGCCGCTGTGGGGCCTATCCCCATATCGTCGATGCGATCGCATCGTGCCTGCCCGGATGCCGCCGATGAGAACATTCGACTTCCAGCACGCCCGAGACGTCGACGACGCCCTCAGCATTGCCGCCGCCGGCGCAACGTACTTCGCCGGCGGAACGAACCTGCTGGATCTGATGAAGCTCGGCGTGACCGAGCCGGTGGCGCTGGTCGACATCGGCAGGCTCGGCCTCGACCAGATCACGGCGACCGACAGTGGCGGCATCATGATCGGCGCGGGTGTGACCAACAGCGCGGTAGCCAATCATCGGCTGGTCCGCACCCAGTACCCCGTGCTGTCGCAGGCGATTCTCTCCGGCGCGACAACGCAATTGCGGAACATGGCCACTGCCGGCGGCAATCTCATGCAACGCACCCGATGCCCGTACTTCATGGACGTGTCGTTCCCCGCATGCAACAAGCGCCGGCCCGGTTCCGGGTGCGGCGCACTCGAGGGCTCCAACCGCGAGCACGCACTGTTCGGCGCCAGCGCGTCGTGCGTCGCGGTACACCCGTCCGACATGGCGGTCGCACTGGCGATCCTTGACGCCGTCGTGCACGTGCAGGCGCCCACAGGACCTCGCAGCGTCGCACTGTCGGAATTCTTCCAGCTCCCCGGTGACGACCCGTCACGCGACAATGCGCTGGGCGCGGGCGACTTGATCGTCGGCATCGAGTTGCCGACGTCTGAATACGCCTATCACAGTTGGTATCTCAAAGTCCGCGACCGCCACAGTTACGCCTTCGCCCTCGTGTCGGTGGCTGCCGGCCTGACCATCGACGACGGAATCATCACGTCGGCGGCCATCGCGCTGGGCGGGGTGGCTGCGAAACCGTGGCGGGTATCAGCGGCCGAGGCGGCCCTGATCGGCCGCCCCGCAGACACCGGGACATTCAGCGCTGCTGCCGAATTGGCGATGAGCGGTGCTGCGACGTTGAGCCAGAACGAGTTCAAAGTAGATCTCGGAAAACACAGCGTCGTACGTGCACTGCACAGGGCCAGCACCCGGCGGTGACAGCCGAAGACGCCGTACGACCATCACGTCCCGCCGACAGGTTCACCGCTCAAACACTGGCGGCTGACTGTACAGCCGCGCAAACGTGTCGAGCCGTTCCTGCTTGGTCCGCTGGAGGTGCGCGGCGATGGCTGTGCTGGCGGCGTCGGCATCATGGCGCCGGACCGCGTCCATGATCGCTTCGTGCTCGGTGACCACGTCGGCCAGATCGTCACGGTGCATCGCCTCGCGGTCACACAGGCGCAGCCTGGCCACCAGGTTGGTCAGGGTTTCCCGCAACGTCGAATTGTGCGAGGCAGCCCAAAGCACTTCGTGCCATTGCGAATTCAGCTGGCGTGCGGTGGCGGGATCCTCCGCCGCGACCGCTTGCTGGTGCAGTTCCGCGAGGTGCGCCACTTGCAGTTCGGTCCGCCGTGCCGCTGCCGCCTCCGCGGCCGCCTTCTCCAGTGCGATGCGGACGTCATAGATCTCGATGACATCGTCCGGTGAGCCCGAGCGGATGCGGTAGCCGCGCACGGAGCGGCTGATCAGCCCCTCCTGCTCCAACCGGCTCAACGCCTCGCGTACGGGCGTCCGGGAGACTCCGTACGCGGCGGTGAGTGCGCTTTCGGTCAGGGGTTCAGCCGGGGAGAACCGGCCTGCCAACAGATCGGCACGAAATGCGCTGTGAAATGGCGTCCGTTGCACCCATCCTCCAACCTTGTGTTCACGTTGAGAATACATACGGAGCTGTTTTGTATACAAAAAATACTCATGATGAACCGAAGGCATACAGCTTTTGCGTGGGCCATCCATACTTGTGCGTGTCGCGGTTCCGCGCGACGGCATAAGGAGACCTATGAGCACCCCGCCCACCCTTGATCGCCCCGTACTGCGCTGGCGCGTCGTCGACATCGTCGTCGCGAGTGTGCTCGCGACGGCGGCAGGGCTGATCTTCGTGCTGTGGAACATCGCATCCAATCCGGTCAGCGCACCCCTCGGCGCCGTGCTCCCCGGGCTGCAGGCGCTGCTCGGCGGCGGTTGGTTGTTCGCCGGTGTGCTCACCGCCCTGGTCATCCGCAAGCCGGGTGCGGCCATCTACGGCGAGCTCGTCGCGGCCTCGGTATCGGCGTTGGTGGGCAATCAGTGGGGTGTGCTCACACTCGAATCCGGCCTGGTCCAGGGTGTGGGCGCGGAGCTCGTCTTCGCGGCGTTCCTCTATCGGCGGTGGGGACTGCCCACCGCGGTGCTCTCCGGAGCAGTTGCCGGGGTCGCCATGGCCATCAACGACCTGATCCTCTGGTACCCGGGTTCGGCAGCCGGCTTCGCGGCGGTCTATGTGGTTTCGGGCATCGCCTCCGGTGCGGTACTTGCCGGAGTTCTGTCCTGGATCGTGGTGCGGAACCTGGCCAAGACCGGAGTCCTCAGCCGTTTTGCATCAGGACGTGTGGCGCCGAGCCCGGCTTCGTGAACGTCCAACGCGAACACGCGCACGCGTCGGCAGATGCGGAGCGCTCCGTCGGCGCTGCCGTCGACGCGCGCGGCTGGGGCTGGCAGCACGCGACGCGCGCGAATTGGGCTGTGCGCGATCTCGACTTGTTCATCGCCCCCGGCGAACGCGTGTTGCTGCTCGGCCCGTCCGGCGCCGGGAAATCCACACTGCTGCACGGCATTGCCGGGCTGCTCGGCGGCGCCGAGGAAGGACGCCAGGCCGGACACCTCCACGTCGACGGTGCGCCGCCGGCCGAACGCCGGTCCCGCATCGGCATGGTGCTGCAGGACCCCGATTCGCAGGTGATCCTCTCCAGGGTCGGAGACGACGTGGCCTTCGGCATGGAGAACCTCGGCGTTCCACGCGATCAGATCTGGCCGCGGGTCCGGCAGGCACTCGACTCGGTCGGGCTGAATGTGCCACTGTACCAGCACACTTCGAAGCTGTCGGGCGGCCAGAAGCAGCGCCTCGCATTGGCGGGCGTGGTCGCAATGCACCCGGGCCTGATCCTGCTCGACGAGCCGACCGCGAATCTCGACCCCGCCGGTGTCGTCGAGGTCCGCGACGCGATCGCCGAGTCCGCGTGCCAGACAGGCGCGACGCTCATCGTCATCGAGCATCGCACCGACGTATGGCTGCCCGTCATCGATCGCGTGATCGTCCTGGGTGCCGATGGCACGGTGGTCGCCGACGGAACACCTGACGACACGCTCCGGCGCGAACACGACTACCTGGTCCGGTCCGGCGTCTGGGTGCCGGGCGTTCCGCTGCCTGAGATCTCCAGGCGCCGTAGCGAGGACGACGGCGTCCTCCTTCGCGCCGCCGATCTGTCCGTGGGGCACCGGGGCGACGCCCCGCTGCACACCGGGCTCGATTTCGAAATCCGGCGCGGACGTACGACCGTCGTCACCGGCCCCAACGGAGCCGGCAAGTCGACATTGGCCCTCACGCTCGGCGGGCTGCTGCGACCACCGGTGGGCCGCCTCACGGCCGACGCCGCGCTGGCTCCCCCACGGTCGCGGCCCGAACCCGTCCGCTGGCGATCAAAGGAACTGCTCACCCGGATCGGCAGCGTCTTCCAGGACCCCGAGCATCAGTTCCTCACCGGCGCCGTCCGCGACGAGCTGGCGCTCGGTCCGCGGGCCCTCAAACGTGGTGCTACCGAAATCACTTCCCGCACAGATGAATTACTCCATCGGCTGCGACTGCAACACGTCGCCGACGCGAATCCGTACACCCTCTCCGGCGGCGAGAAACGTCGGCTGTCGGTGGCGACCGTGCTGGCCACGGCGCCGGCAGTGATCGTCCTGGACGAGCCGACGTTCGGGCAGGACCGCCGGACGTGGGAAGAGCTGATTCGGTTGCTGGCCGACCTCGCCGACGAAGGAACGGCCATTGTGGCCGTCACCCACGATCTCGACTTCACCACCCTGCTCGCAGATGCCCGCATCGAGCTGCCTGCGTGGCAAACCGCAACGGAGACGACGCCGTGACCACCGTGGACATCGTCGGCACACGCCCGGTCAATCCCGTCGCCCGACTGCTCACCGCCCTCCTCATCGCCGGCGGACTGGTGCTGTCCGTCGACTGGGTGTCGGCGTTGACCGCACTGGTGCTCGAGCTCACTCTGTTCTTTGCGGTGGGCGCCCGGCTGCGGCCGGTACTCACGCGCGGCGCGGTGATCGCCGTCGCGGCGGCACTCACCGCGGTGACCATCCTTCTCTACGGCCAGCCCTCCGGCACAGTGCACTGGCACTACCTGCTCATCACCGTCAGTGACGGGTCAATTGCCCTGGCGTTGGCCACTTTTCTGCGGGTTCTCGCGATTGCGCTGCCATCGGTGATCCTGTTCGCCGATGTCGATCCGACCGAGTTGGCCGACGGGCTGGGCCAGGTGCTGAAGCTGCCCGCGCGGTTCGTACTGGGCGCGCTGGCCGGCCTGCGTCTGGTCGGCTTGCTGGGCGAGGACTGGCAGTACCTCGGATACGCGCGCCGGGCCAGGGGCGTCGCCGATCACGCGCGGCTGCGCCGTGTCGCCGGACAATCGTTCGCGCTGTTGGTTTTTGCGGTCCGACGCGGGTCCAAACTCGCCACGGCGATGGAGGCGCGCGGTTTCGGTGCGCACCACCACCGGACCTGGGCCCGCCCCTCGCCATTCGCCGGGCGTGAGTTCGCCCTCGTCACAGCTGGATTCGTGATCATCGCGGTGGCGATCACCACGTCGGTCGCTGCCGGAGCATGGAACTTCATTGGTACTCGATGAGATTGTGAGCCGCCTCGACGAAGCCGCGACGGTGTTGGTCGACGGCCGTTCGGGATCGGGAAAGTCCACGCTGGCAATGCAACTGCACGACGTTTGGGCAGACAGCGTCGTGGTTCGTCTCGATGACATCTACCCGGGGTAGGACGGATTGTTCTGGGCCGCAGACCATGTGCACCAATCACTGCTGGCGCCCCGCGCCACCGGCGAAGCCGGACGCTGGCGCAGTTGGGACTGGAGCGGTGCGTGTCCGGGAGATTGGCATCGTGTCGACCGCGGACAGCGCCTCGTCATCGAAGGCATCGGGGCGCTCACCCCGGCCACACGGGCGCTGGCCGATCTGGGTATCTGGGTCGATGCCGACGACGCGACCCGCAAGCGCCGGGCGCTACGCCGTGACGGTGACCTGTACCGACCGCACTGGGACCGCTGGGCGGCTCAGGAAGAGGATTTCGTCGCCCGCCACCGGCCCAAGGAGTGCGCCGATCTGATCGCCGTGGCGACCCCAGCCGGATTCGAATTCATCGATCCACGAAGGACATCATGACCACCTCAATCTCGCTGGCACTCGAGTACTTTCATCCGTGGCCGAACTCAGCCGGGTTCTATCTCGCCCGGCACCACGGCTGGTACGCCGAAGCGGGAATCGACCTGCAGATCCGGACCGTGGACCCCGGCATCGGCGACAGCCTCGAACACCTCGGGCGCCGCCTGGTGGACATCGCGGTGTTCCCGACCAACCGCCTGCTCGTGCGTACCGAGCGCGGCGAACCGCTCAAGGCGATCGCCGCGGTCAACCAACGCGGCCTGGAGACCATTCGCACGCTCGCCAGCAGCGGGATCAGCAGTTTGGCCGAGTTGGCCGGCAAGCGGGTGGCACTCAATCCGACGCCCCGCGGCGTCGCGATCGTGCGCGACCTGGTGTCGCGAGCGGGCGGCGACCCCGATGCCGTCATCCTGGTCGACGTCGGTGCGCGTGAGTTGACCAGCGCCGACCTGGCCGCCGGCGCAGCCGACGCCACCTTCGGTTCCTACTGGGCCTGGGACATTCTGCTGAGCGAGCACCCGGACCGCCCCGAACGGATTTGGCGGGTCGACGAGGAGCTGCCGTTCGGCTATCACAGCTACCTACTCGGGGCACATGCCGAGCTGATCGACCGAAACTCGTTGCTGCTGGAGGACTTCCGAGCGATCAGCGAACGCGGCTTCCGCTACGCAACTCAGCATCCCGAGGAGACCACCCAGCTGCTGGGCGATGTCATGCCGTACTTCCCGCCCGATGTCATCGCCCGCTCGCTCGACGCCATCGCCGGCACCTGGTTCTTCGGGAATGACTGGGGCACAGTCCGTCCCGAGCTGATCGAACCGTACGCGCACTGGCTCGCCGGGCACGGAATCCTCACCGCGCCCGAGCGGTGGCGTGCGGCATTCGCGAATATCTCTGCTGTCACGGAGATTCAGGCGCGGTGAATCCGGGACCCTTCATCGGCGCGGAAGAACTCTTCTCGGCACTGAGTGGCGGCACCCCTCCGGTGATCCTCGACGCCAGCCTCGTCCTGCACCGGCCACAGTTCGACGGTGACTTCCGTACCGAGAGCGGGCGCAGCCGCTGGGAAGACGCCCATCTGCCCGGTGCCATCCACGTACGGGTCGACACCGACCTCTCGGTTCCCGCCGCGACGCACAACCACCGACCGCCACCACAGGAACTGGCCGACCGCCTCGCGCAGTTCGGCATCGGCGCGGACACACCGACGGTCGTGTACGACAGCACCGGCGGTTTTTGGGCGGCGAGAACCTGGTATCTGTTGCGCTGGATCGGGATTCCAGTGCGGGTGCTCGACGGCGGATTGGATGCCTGGCGTGCCTCCGGGCTGCCGGTGGAATCCGAGACCCGCCAAGCGCAGCCGGTCGCCCTGTGGTCTGCGGACCGGGTGCGGGAGGCGTGGATCGACATCGACGAGCTGCGCGAAATCGATTGCGATACCGGGAACCTGGTGTGCGCTCTGTCTCCAGCGGCATTCGCGGGCACGGAACCGACACGGTACACACGCCGCGGACATATCCCCGGCAGTGTCAACGTGCCGGCCCGCGAACTGTTCGACGATGACGGCCGAGTGCGTCCTCCTGCGGAGATCATCGACCGCTACCGGGACGCCGGCACTGACCTCGACCGCGAGGTGCTGCTGTACTGCGGCGGCGGCATCTCAGCGACGGTCAACGCACTCGCGCTGGTCTCAGCCGGTGTCGAGTCCATCCGCGTCTATGACGGCTCACTGGAGGAATGGAGTGCCGATCCGGCACTGCCGCTGCAGGTCGACGAATTCGTCGACTTGTGAGCATGACTCAAAGACTGGTTGTCGATACCGCGTGCCGACACCCGCTGCTACGACAATGCGGCCTCTCGGGTGAACGGCTGCGTCAGCACGGGCGCCATGGCAGGCTCCTGGCCGACCTGCGAACGGCGGTGGCTCCACAGGACAACGGCGGCGATGAGCAACACCACACCACCGGCGCCAACCGGTAGCGTCGTCGATTGACGGTCGGCCAGTATCGACTGGCACTGCTCGGCATAGTTGCTCGCCACGAACATGGGCCCGCTGTTGGTGTGCAGGTCCAAATTGATCTGGTCTTGCACGCGGGCAACTTCGAAGTTCGGGTGAAAGCCGTTCCCGCAGGGAATCGGCGTGCCAAACCGGTCCACAGCTCCGAGCTGCACGGGGATTGCGGTGGACAGCAAGGCGCCGAGAACCGCAGCGGCGCCGGCGAGCGATAGTAGACGGCTCAACATGTTGCTCCAGTTCCCCTTTCGAGATGCCGCGAACGTCATTTCCCAGACAAGGCACTGAACCCTCGTGGGACCAGTACCGCTATATGGGGTTAGTCGTGCCCTCTGGCCGGAACCGAACGTCCGCGTTTTGTGATCTCGAGCACACCGGCATGCAATGGATCGTGCCGGCTCTGTCGATCGCGGTAACGCACGAAAGCCGGCACCGCGAGACTGTGATGGTCGTCATGGTTGTACGCGCGCTATGGGTCAAAACCGGCGCTATTCATACGCTTTCGCAAGCATTGCCCTAAAAAATCCATGGATTCGACCGTTACCTTCACGTTCTGCACGGGAAGCGATCGGCGCCGGAGGAAGTCTCGGCCACGCCGGTCGTGCTGGGGCTTGTCGCCGATGCCGCGCGTCGTCGGCAATCCCACGGCTGCCGGTGGCTGAGTAGGCAGCGTCGCCCATCACCGGACCATTCACTCGCTGGTTCGGCAATTCGACACATGGATCGGAGCACATCATCGTCATGACAGAGCACCACGCCCCTGAGGAGATGGTTGATCAGCCGACGCGGGTACAGACGCTGCGCCGGATTCTGGAATCGTTCAGCGATGCCGCCACACCGATCGTGGACCTGCTGCGTCCCTATGTAGAAGGGCTCGAGAACCTGCCCGCCGATGGCCGATTTCTGTTGGTGGCCAACCACACTCAGGGCGGCGTGGAGGTTCCGCTGATCCTGCATTTCGTGCGACGTGGCATCGGGACGCGGGTGCGACCGTTGGCTGAACGGGGTATGGGCAAAATGCGCGGCCCGATGCGCGATGTGATCGCCGCGGTCGGGGCGGTCGTCGGATCTCCAGAAAACGCTCAGGCGTTGATGCGGAACGACGACACGATCCTGGTGTTCCCCGGCGGCGGCCGGGAGATCGCCAAGTTCAAAGGTGAGGAGAACACCATCAACTGGCGGGGCCGGGCAGGCTTTGCCCGCGAAGCCATCATCGGCGGCTACCCGATCGTGCCGGTGACGCTGGTGGGTGGCGACGATATGTACGAACATCTGTTCACGCGCAACAGCACGCTGGGCCGACTCAGCCTCACCATCAGTGAGAAGATCACCGGCCGTCCGAACATGCCGATGCCGCTGATGAGAGGGATCGGTCCCACCCTGATCCCGCGGCCGCAGCGCATGTACCTGCGGTTCGGCGCCCCGATCACGACCACCAAACCCGCCGGCGTCACGGACGAGACTTGGCTCGCAACCGTCAAACAGACGACCCAGGAAGCGCTGGAAACCAGCCTGGCCGAACTGCTGAAAATTCGGGCCGCCGACCCGTACCGCGCCTTGAATCCGCTCGCTTGGCCCCGTGCCACGCGTCCGGCTGACGTGAGCGCGGACGCTCGTGGCTAGTCCGGAACGCACCAGTGGTCGCTCCGATCTGCTTCCCGGGGAGATGGCGCATGCCGCGGTCGTCGCTGCGGCCACGGCAGGATTGGCGATCTCGGCGTCCGTCGTCCCGGTGACCGGGTTCCTGGCGCTGGTCGCCATGGTGCCGATCGGACTGCTGGCCTACCGGCACCGGCTCCGGGTACTGATTACCGCCGCCATTACCGGCGCGGTGATCGCATTCCTCATCATTGGTGTTCCCGGCGCCATCACCGTGCTGTCCTGCGCCTACATCGGCGGGCTGGCCGGCATCGTCAAACGCCGCGGCGGCGGCATCGTCACAGTCGCAGTCACCGGTGTCGCCGCCGGCATGGCCCTCGGGGCCGTCACGTCGAGTGCGTTGCTGGTACTGACCCCGTTGCGGGCGCTGATCTTCAGCGCGCTGAACGCAACCGTGAATGGGCTGACTGTCGCCCTGCACGCCGTCCCTGCCCTACGTGGCCTCGGCGACGGCCTGGCACACCTCACCTCGGCCGGGTTCAGAGCCTGGCCGCTGCTGCTCACCGGGTGGCTGACGAGCCTCGTGACGATCGTGTCGATCATCGGCTGGTGGGTGATGTCCGATGTCCTGCGACGCCTCGGTGGGGTCCCCGACGTCCACAAACTCGACCCGTCACCTGCCGACCTGGCCGGTGCCGCGCCCGCCCCGCTGCCCCTCCATCTGGACGACGTCGGCTTCCGGTATCCCGGCGCCGACCACAATGCACTGGCCCCGACCAGCCTCACCGTCGATGTCGGCGAACGTGTCGCCGTGGTCGGCTGCAATGGGTCCGGCAAGAGCACGCTGGGGCGCATCCTCGCCGGCGCCGCACCGACCACCGGCACCGTGTACCGCCCCGGTGCAGTCGGCCTGGGGCGCATCGGCGGCACCGCCGTGGTGCTGCAGCATCCGGAAACGCAGGTGCTGGGGATGCGGGTCGCCGACGACGTCGTCTGGGGTCTGCCCGCGGACACGCCTGTCGACGTCGACGGGCTTCTGCGTCGGGTGGGAATGGCCGGGATGCGCGAGCGCCACACCAATGGACTGTCCGGAGGTGAACTGCAGCGCCTCGCCGTGGCAGCCGCTCTGGCCCGCTCCCCGAAACTGCTGATCGCCGACGAGATCACGTCGATGATCGACCCCGCGGGCCGTGAAGCGCTGCGGGCGGTGGTGGACGGCCTGACCGCGCACCAAGAGATGTCGGTCGTGGAGATCACCCACTACCGCGACGAGGCCGAGAACGCCGACTGGGTCATCAGCCTGTCCACAACCGGGGACAACACCGCCATGGTGCCCACCGCTACGCCACCGGTTCCACCTCCACCGGCGGCTGGTGGACTGCCGGCGGTAACCAGACTGCCCGGGCTGCCCGTGATGCAGCTGGACGGTGTCAGCCACCAGTACGCCGCCGGTACACCGTGGGCACACACGACCCTGCGCGACATCAACCTCACCGTGCATGAGGGTGACGGCGTGTTGATCCACGGAGGGAACGGGTCCGGCAAGTCGACGCTGGCCTGGATCATGGCCGGCCTGACCACGCCCTCCGCAGGATCAGTCCTCTTCGACGGCAGACCCGCTGACGAACAGATCGGCGCGGTGGCCATCGCCTTCCAGGCCGCACGTTTGCAACTCATACGGTCGCGGGTCGATTTGGAAATCGCATCCGCGGCGGGATTCGAGGTGCATGACACGGATCGCGTGGTGGCCGCGCTGGCCAGCGTCGGCCTGGACCCCGCGCTCGCTCGGCGTCGCGTCGATCAGCTCTCCGGCGGCCAGCAGCGCCGGCTCGTGCTCGCGGGCTTGCTGGCCCGGAGGCCACGCGTGCTGATCCTCGACGAACCGCTAGCCGGTCTGGATGTCGCCAGCGCACGCGGGTTGGTGGAGCTGCTGACCGCACTGCGCCGCGACACCGGACTGACGATCGTCATGATCTCGCATGACTTCGCCGGCCGGGACCAGTTGTGCCCGAGCGTCTTACGCCTGCACAACGGCGCGATCCAGACTCCGGTCTCATCCTGGACGGGAGCATCGTCATGACACGCCGTGCACCAGTCAGGCATCGGGGCAAAAGACCACTGGTACTGCTGCGTCCCGTCCCGGGCACCAGTCCGGTCCACTCGTTGTGGGCCGGCACCAAGATCATCATCCTCGTCGCCGCCGCCGTGTTGCTGGCCGTCGATCCAAGCCCCATCCCGATCGTCGCGGTGGGCGTCCTGACGCTGGCCGCGATCTGGCTGGCCGACATCCCGCGCAGCGCCTTTCCCTCCATACCTCCTGCGATGTGGGCGGTCGTCGGGATCGGCGCAGTGTTTCTGGCATCCACAGGCGGAGCCCCGGTCGTCGTGGTCGCAGGCCTCCATGCAGGACTCGGTGGCCTGCTGCAATTCCTACAACTGTCGGCGCTGACGATCGTCCTGCTGCTCTCGGGTGCGGTGCTGTCCTGGACCACCGACGTTGCCGACGTCGCTCCGGCACTCGCGACACTGGGTCGTCCGCTGCGGGCATTGTCCATCCCCGTCGACGATCTCGCGGTCGCCCTCAGTCTGGCGCTGCGGTCGTTTCCCATGCTGATCGACGAATTCAGGGTGGTGAACGCCGCCCGCACCCTGCGACCCACACCGCAATTACGGGCCATAAGGAGAGTTCGACAGGGTCTGCGTGACGGCGCCGACCTGGTTGCCACCGCAACCGCGATGATGTTGCGCCGCGCCGACGAAATCGGCGATGCGATCGCTGCCCGCGGCGGAACCGGACAACTCACCGCAGCACGCACCAAGCTGGGCCGGTCCGACTGGATAGCACTGGCGATCGCCGCCGCCGTCTGCGCCACCGCCGTCGGTCTCGACGTGATCACCGGCGGCATCGGCTGCGCCCCCGGGCTCCCACCAGGGTTTGGACCACCCCCGTCCGGACTCATGGGCGGCGCCGGATCGGGCGGATTACCGCCCGGATGCAACCCGCCGGCCCACTGACTTCGCTCAGTATTCGGCTTCGGCAGTGTCGTCACTAATGCAAATCTCCACTGGCGCTTGCAGTTCCAACGAAACGCCGGCGACCCAGCTCAGCTTCACGCTCGTCCAAATATTCAACGATTCAACGAAACTCATTGCCGTCAAACCGCTTTCGCTTCGGACTCTACTCCATACGACAGTCTCCTCCATCGCCGGCAAATCCTCACCCCACAACCGTCGACCTGAGGCGGACGAAAGACCAAGGCGAACAACTGATATGACTGCCCTAATCAACCAACAGCCTCTGCCCACGTACGACCGTTACCGTCGATTCTGTTGCCCTACCGACTTTGCAGAGGAGAAGGACTCGGTGAAGAAGTCACGTCTTGTAGTCACATCGGTGGCCGTGTGCGCCGGATTGGCTTTCAGTGCAATTGGATTCGAGGCGGGGACGGCCGGTGCGATGCCGCCGCCTCCCCCCGGCCCAGGAGCACCAGGACTGTGCGTTCCGCTGCTGCCGTGTGTGGGGCCGCCGGCGCCACCGCCACCGGTGCCCGGCGTACCCAATATCCTGGGAATTCCATTGCCTCCACCGCTGTAGGCCGACGGCGGATGCACGGCAGCGTGGATCTGCACAGCCAGGCCTCAGCGCTTGCAACGGCGCGTAATGTACGGCGGCCAAGGCGGACTGGGCCTCGGCCGCCGTACATTTGGCAGAACAGGCGCGCACCGCGATCCGCGAACGACGGCACGACGGCACGACGAAAGTCACACCAGAAATATGGCTACTAGCTGCTGAAACACTTGCTTCATAGGTTCTCCATAAGCCAACCACAGATCGTGGCTAATCCCGTTGGCAACAATGTCGCGATGCGATATGCGCCAGACGCCTACGCCGCGACCGGGCGGCCACACACCGCCGGACACGCAGCTCCGGCGCCGATGACCCGCCACGATGGCAGCCCGATCGAGGTCCTCGTGGTCGACGACGAACCGGCGCTCGGCGACCTGGTATCCATGGTGCTGAGGTATGAAGGGTGGCAGGTCACCGCCGCTCAGGATGGTGCGACGGCCATCAAGAAGGCCGCTGCCGAGAAACCCGACATCGTGGTGCTGGACATCATGCTGCCCGACATGAGCGGGCTCGACGTGCTCCACGAATTGCACCGCATCCGCCCCGAACTGCCCGTGCTGCTGCTCACCGCAAAGGACACCGTCGAGGACCGGATCGCCGGATTGTCCGCCGGCGGAGACGATTACGTCACCAAGCCGTTCAATGTCGAGGAAATGGTGCTCCGGATGCGGGCGCTGATCCGCCGCTCCGGCATCGGCGTCGTCGCCGACACCGCGCAGCTGGTCGTGGGTGATCTGGTGCTGGACGAAGACAGCCGTGAGGTCACCCGGGCCGGTACCGAAATCAATTTGACGGCAACCGAATTCGAAGTTCTCCGTCTCATGATGAACAATCCGCGGCGGGTACTGACCAAGGCCCAGATTCTGCACGCGGTGTGGGACTACGACTTCGAAGGCCGTTCGAACGTCGTCGAGCTGTACATCTCCTATCTCCGCAAGAAGATCGATGTCGACCGCGCGCCCATGATCCACACGGTCCGCGGTGTCGGCTATGTCCTCAAACCTCAGTGACGTCGTCGTGGCGGCGCCCCTCGCACCGCCGCGACGTGGCCGGAAACTCGCACCCCGCACCTGGATGCTGCGCACCCGCCTCATCGTCGTCGTGGCGGTCCTCGGTGCGGGACTGTGCACCGCGGTGGGCGCCGGCACGCTGATTGCGTTGCGCGACTTCCTCATCGGCCAGCTCGACAACCAGGTGTTCGATGCCCAATCCCGGTCCATGGCGTTCTACGAGATCGGACCACCACCGTTCGTGCGATTCTCCGGCCCCGGACCGATGTTCCTCGATGGGCCAGGCCAATCAGCGGGCACCGTCGGCGCGGTCGTCGCGCAGCCCGGGCAGAGCCAGGCGGCAGTCATCCTAACCAGTGGCGACCGCCGGTCGGTCAGTTCTGCGGCACTGAAACAGCTGGAGCAGGTTCCCGAAGAACGTACCGTCAGTGTCGACCTCGACGGCCTGGGGCCCTACCGGCTCGTGGCGGAGTCATCGAATGACGGGGTCGTGGTGGCGGGTCTGCCGCTGTCCGGGGTGCAACAGACGCTGCGGTCCGTCACCTGGATGATCGGCGGGTTCTCCGCGCTGGCGCTGGCCGCGGCGATTGCCGCGGGCACCGTGATGATCCGCCGGGAACTCGTTCCGCTGTCACGGATGTCCGAAGCGGCGCAACACGTTGCCGGGCTGCCGCTGCACGAAGGCGAGGTGCGACTGCCGGCGCAGATCGAGCCGGTGTCCGCCGATACCGCGCATACCGAGGTGGGCCGGCTCGGCACCGCTCTCAACAGCATGGTCGACCGCGTCGCCGACGGGCTGGCCACCCGCCATGCCAGCGAGACCCGGGTACGCCAGTTCGTCGCCGACGCGAGCCACGAGTTGCGCACCCCGCTGGCCTCGATACAGGGATACACCGAGGTGGCCCGCCGCCTGGTCACGGGAATACCCGGGGACGCAACCGATGCGTCACGCGACGATCTGGTCTATGCGCTGACCCGCGTCCATGCCGAGTCCCGCCGAATGAGTCAACTGGTCGAGGACATGCTGCTGCTGGCCCGGCTCGACGCCGGCCGGCCCTTGGCCCATGACGAAGTCGACCTGTCCCAGATGGTGATCGACGCGGTAAGCGACGCCCACATGGCCGGCCCCGAACATCGGTGGGCCCTGGACCTGCCGGATCACCCGGTGATCGCCGTCGGCGACCGGCCGCGGCTGCAACAGGTACTGACCAACCTGCTGTCGAACGCCCGCGTCCACACCCCCGCCGGCACCACGGTGGTCACTGCGCTCACCGATACCGCCGACGGTGCCATCTCGTTGACGGTGTCCGACAACGGGCCCGGCATCCCCGCCGATGTGCTGCCGGACATTTTCGAACGCTTCGCGCGAGGAGACGAATCCCGATCGCGTGCTGCCGGCAGCACCGGCCTCGGTTTGGCCATCGCGCAAGCCGTCGCCAAGGCACATCGCGGCACCATCGCAGTCGACAGCAGCCCAAATGGGTCTGCATTCACAGTGACGCTCCCGGCACGCGACGCATAGTCATAGCCGCGCCCAAGACCGCTCATACGCGGTCCGCAGTGACCGACCCGCGGCGGGCGCAACCCGTCTCCGTCTCGCGCCCGGTAACCGCTTCTTCGCCGCGGAACAACCCCACAGCAGCAGACCATATCCCAGAGTGTTCCGGTCTGCTGAACTAGTGAAAATGGCTGCCGCACAGCATTCCTGGCCTCCGCACAGGCGCGACACGCGAGCGATCGGGAGGAGTGATCGCTCGCGTGTCGCATAACTGAGACGATGTCGTCGGACATCATCGTTACCAACTGGCTGTCGCGGGGCCGCTGGCTTTTCGAGCGTATGCCCACCCGTTATGAGCAAGCTGTCGTGCGGCTAGGAACTGCGTATGTGACGTGTCCGAGCGCCGCACTCACATGCACCATATGCCAGGGCGGCCTCTCCGCGCGGCACTCTTCGGAACGAGCTCCGGGATTATCTGTGCCACCGGACGACCGCGATCGCAATGCTTGTCGGATGCAGCAATCAATTTGTAGGACAACGTCTTAAGGTGGGACGTGAAGAAAATGGCGACGGCGCGGCGCGCAATTGATCGCACGCCGCGCCGCCTGGATTTGGTCAGCGACCCTTCTTGATCACCGCGGAGGGGGCGGCGGAGGAGGGCATGGAGCAGGGGGCGGTGCGCACTGTCCTGGCGGCGGCGGGGGCGGATCAGCGTTGGCGACCCCGGCACCCAGCAGGCTGGCGGTCAATCCAAGTCCGGTGACGAAAATGGCGGCGCCAACGAATTTGGGCCGGCGTGTGACTGAGCTGGACATGTAGCTCCCTTCTTGCATCAATTATGTTGTCCTGCAACGACTGTAATCCAACATGCAATGCGTAACGCTTCACTGTCCTGTGATATCCATATGCATTCGGAGCTGCAGTTCGATTGGGAATATGGATATTTCATTCGAGCCTGCTTCACGTGACGCTCGCCTCCGCATGTCGCCTTCGGGCTAATAGTTACCACAGTGGCAATTGACAGAAAACGCATATTGCCGGCGAGGCGTGACAGCGGTTGTATCAACACATAATGGAGCGATGGCACCGATAGCGCGTCGCAAGCCGGGCCGCCCGTCGGCGGAAACAACTACTGCCAACCGCCAGCGCATCCTGCGTGCGGCGCGCGAGTCGTTCATTGAATTCGGTTACACAACAACGACGTTCGAGGTCATCGCAGCCCGGGCAGGCTTGTCCCGACCGGCACTTCATTATCATTTTGCCAACAAGCCACAGTTGTACCGCGACGCCATCGACCGTCCGGCGGCCGCTGTGATTGCAGAAGCGGCCGCTACGGCCCGAAACTCGGAAACCTTGACTTCCCAGCTCGTGAGCTTCTTTTCAGCGGCACTGGGCGCCGACAATCCCGACCAGTGCAACGCCCAGCTCGTCGCCGCCGCAGTGCGTGAATCGGTACGCGACGCAAAGTTGATCGTCACCGACCACTCGGTGCTGCGTGCTGCCCGGACGTTCATCTCGTCGGCAATGCGCGAGGCTGTCGACCGCGACGAACTCAGCTCTGAAACCAATATCGCGGACGCCGCCGAAGCGATGGTCGCGGTTCTGTGCGGTATCGCCTCTTATCCGACGGCAGTTGGCCCTGCCGAGAATCTCCCGGCCATCGTGAGTGCTTTCGAGCTGCTGATTACAGACAGACTACTTGCCGGCTGACAGGCAATCGCGGAATCCTCGATTTGACAAGGGATCTGACGCTCGCAGGTGACTCATCCGGGTGCCACCGGGTCAGACGAGTGCAGTCGCTGCAAACACAAGCCCACCCCTTGCTCCGCAGGCCTGCGGTCTGACGGGCTCAGAGGCGCGGCGAAGTCAGTGAAAAAGATTGAGGTTGAGGCTTGGTAGGGACAAGCCGGGCAAGCCCAAAGACAGCGGAACCGACAGGTTCACGTTGGGCGCCGGCAAGCTCGACAGGTTGATCGGCGGAAAGCCGCCCAGACTCCAATCGTCGCCCCAGTCAAGGCCGTTGGTGTTGTTGCGTGCGGTCTTGCCCGAACGCGACTGGCCGGCGTGATTGTCCTGGTTGACGGTGTCGGGAGACGCCTGCGCAACGCCGGCGCCAGCCACCGAAACCGCAAGCGCAGTGGCTGAAATGATGGCGCCTCGTGTGATCAGTGTGAGCGTCATGTGGCGCGGACCTCCCTCGATTGACTGCTGCCTTTGGCAAAAGGTAGCCGTCCACTCTGGGAAATCCGTATCGACGTAATGAGAGCCGACTATGGCTATCCCTGGTTTCCGAATTGACTTGTCCTCGCCGTAAGCCCGGCACGGCATGGGAAATTGCGCGAGGTCGATGGGCGAAGGTAACCACGCCACGGAACAGACCATCGTCACGCTCGTTACCCGATGAACGCCAAAACAGCGCCACACCAAAAGGTGTAGCGCTGAGTTGGCGGACATCGGTTGCGGCTTCGCCGCCTTGACTCCGGTCCGTTCCGGGGCTTTGGAGTGGGTTAAGCCGGTGGCATGACGCCCGCTTGGTTACGTGCCGATGCGGGCGCCCTCACCCTCACCTCGCCGGCTCGGGCGCCGGCTCCGCGGCCACCGACGATTCGCGGGTCTGCCTGCGTGCGACGCGGGCCGGTCCCGCGACATACCACGCCGCCGCGGCGAGCAGCACTGCCAGGAAGATCCACGGGATCACGGCTGTCGGCCAGGCCGGGACCGGATACACGTTGCGGTAGAAGACGTACGCGAGGCAGCACGTGACGGTCAGCCCAATGATGGCGGCGATGCCAACGCTGGTCTGTGGCGCCAGGCGCCGCACCAGAATCGGGATACCCAGCCCCATCAGCATGTAGGCGATCATGTAGCCGAAGGTTCCCATGGTGCCGGTGTAGGAGTACACGTCGAGCTCGTTGATTCCGCTGAGTCCCAATCCGAGTGCCGCGACCAGGGCGGCCGCACTGAGCAAGATGATCGCCACATGCGGCGTCTTGCGGATGGGATGCGTCGCGGCGAGCTTGCTGTGCACCAACTGCGACTCACCCATCGAGCGCAGTACGCGGCTGGCCGCTGTCAGTGAGCCGGCCACACAGGCGAAGTTGGAAGCCACCGCACCCAGATCGATGGACAGCCCAAGCCAGTGCATGCCAAGGCCGTCGGCCAATGTGTTCAAAGGCGTTGCGTCGGCGGCCAGGTTGTCGGCACCACCGAAACCGACGATCTGCGCGTAAGACCCATACAGGTAGAGCGCGCCGGCCAGTAGCGCACTGCCCGTGACGGCACGTGGGATTGTCCGTTGTGGGTCCTTGGCCTCGACCGACAAACAAGCGGCTGACTCGAACCCGACGAAACCCAGGGTCGCCAGCACCATGCCGCTGACCACCTGTTGCACCGTGATTCCCGTGGGCATCAGCGGCGCGAGACTGACCCCATGCCGAATCAAAACCATGGTGAGCACCAACAGAATTGCTCCGATGGAGAGCACCTCGAGTACCACACCGGTCCAGGCGGAGATCCGGACGCCGCGGATCATCATCCATGCTGCGCAGACCACGCACACAACTTCGAGGATCACCATTACCGAGATCGAAGTAGCGGGCGCGCCGGCGCTCGCCGGTGGAGCCACTCCGAGAAGGGGTTTGGCGTACTGCGAGAACTGGGCGACGCAGCCGACGGAGATGAGCAGGTACCCGAAGGCGAGACCGGTCGACCCGACGAACCCGACCGCTCTACCGAACGCGGCGGTGATATGTGAGAGCAGGTCCTCTCCCGGCCGCAACCGTGCCGCCCGGGACACGCACCAGCCCACCAAGAGCAGCACGCACAAGGAGACGGCGTAGGAATACAAGGTGCCTGCGCTGGCGCTGGCCGCCACAAGCGTTGCGCCGGAAACCATCACGGCACTTGGCGCGATGCCGGCGGTCGACTGCGCGACGAGCTCGACACCGCTCATGCTGGCGGCCGCGAGTCCGGTGCCCGCGTTCTCCTGGGCATCTCTGACTTCCTCGAGCCGCTCGACATTGGATATAGACGGCATTGATCGGTCTCCTCAATGGCGATTGGTCGGTCCGCGACCACGGCGCGGACCGCCTGCCGGCTGCGGTGCCGGCGGCTGACGTGTGTATTGGGTGAATTGACCCAGCGGGACAACCGCTTTCGGTCCACCATCCGCGGCCAACTTTAGGGTCGGCTTGTTACCGGTAGTGACAACGAATGTTAAAAGCGCCAACAAAATCCACTGTCAGCCATGACGGTCGTCACAGAAGCCAGTCATGTCTGGTCAGCATTCAGTGCATTCGTCATTATTTCGGCCGCCGCGTTTCCTGAAACGAAGCATTACCGAAGGTGCCACCGCTCACACCATGAGTCCACATATCCCCACACCAGGGAACGCGGAATCAGAGCCAGAGATCAGCGTCGTCGATATACGCTCGCGTCGCGAAATCTTGAAAGAAAGCCTGGGTTCTGGAATTCGGGAGCCGGTCGGCGATGAGGGACCGTTGCACTGAATAGTGTTGCAGCACAAACTTATACGCGCATGCAACGTGAACCTGCGTGAAACATGGTCGACGTTGGTTTGGCGAGCCCTGAATTTCTTCGACAGTGCCGAATTGAGCACTTCACAGTGCTTTGACACCTGGGATCAACATCTGCGATCCCGCGGACTATTACCTCTTGGCGAAGATGATTCGATGCCAGTCTTTCTCGGCAACCGAGGTGATATCGCTCATCACATGTTTGATGGTCAGGTATTCCTCGAACGAATAGGCGCTCATGTCTTTACCGAACCCGGAAGCACCGAAACCGCCATGTGGCATTTCGGAGATGATCGGAATGTGGTCATTGATCCACACGCAGCCGGCCTGGATTTCGCGCGATGCCCGCTGAGCTCGATACACGTCGCGAGTCCATGCCGAGGCCGCCAGGCCGTACTCGGTGTCGTTGGCCTGCCGCAGTGCGTCGTCGTCGTCAACGAAGGGCCGCACGGTCAGCACGGGACCGAAAATCTCATCACGGTAGATCTCGGAGTCTTCCGCTACATCCGCAATCAGTGTCGGCGGGTAGAACGTGCCGGAACCCTCGGGCAGTGTGCCGCCCGTCACGATCCTCCCACCGTGCTGCTGCGCCCGTTCCACCATGCCGGCGACCTTGATCCGGTGTGGCGTCGAGATCACCGGTCCCAGATCGGTATTCGGGTCATGCGGGTCTCCGGTGACGACCTTGCCGAACAGTTCGGCAACGCCGGCAACAAAGTCGTCGTACAACGGTTGCGCCACGATGGCGCGGGTCGCCGCAGTGCAATCCTGGCCGGTGTTGATCAGGGATGCCGCCACCGCACCATGGATCGCGGCATCCAAGTCGGCGTCATCGAAGACCACGAACGGAGCCTTGCCGCCGAGTTCGAGTTGCGTGCGGTGGCCGTGGACCGCCGCAGCTGTCATCACCCGTCGCCCGACCGCCGTCGAGCCGGTGAACGTCACCATGTCGACGTCACGATGCCCGGCAAGGGCCGCGCCGACGTCCGCGCCCAGACCGGTCACGACATTGAACACACCTTCGGGCAGCCCCGCTTCGGCCGCCAACCGGGCCAGCGTGAGCGTGGTCAGCGGGGTGATCTCGGCAGGCTTGATCACCACGGCACAACCAGCCGCCAACGCGGGCAACGCCTTCCAGACCGCCATCTGCAGCGGGTAGTTCCACGGCGTGATGGTGGCGACCACGCCGACCGCCTCGCGCCGGATGCTCGACGTGTGGTCGGCCGAGTACTCGGCAGTGGCCTTACCCTCTAGGTGTCGGGCGGCACCGGCGAAAAAGTCGATGTTGTCGACGCTGCCGGGGACGTCGAAGTTTGCCGCCAGCCGGACCGGTTTACCGGTCTGGCTGACCTCCTGATCTACCAGCTCGTCAGCGTTCTCGGCGGCCAGTCGGGCCAACCGTGCCAGAACCGTGGCCCGTTCGGCCGGAGTGGCCCGGGCCCAGCTCGGCTGTGCGGCGCGGGCCGCGGCCACTGCGGCGTCTACATCGGCGGGCGTCGCCAGCGCGTACGACGCCACGACAGCACCCGTCGCCGGATTGACGATCTCGAACGGACTCCCGTCCGTCGTCACAGTCTTTCCGTTGATGAAGCTACCTGCGACGACCTGGCCTACACCTGCGCTCACGATCCTGAACGCTACCTCAACACTGCTGCGGATTCCACTTGAAATCACGTGTTCTTCGACTGATTCCGTCGAACATGTTGTGCAGGACGACGAAATCCGTGCACAATTGACGCCATGGCCATCCCAGATGCACCGTCCGATGCCGCTGCGATGCCTACGCGCAGCGGCCAATCTCGGGGCGGCACCGCATTCCAGCTCGACGAACTCTCGAAAGAGATCATCGAGCAACTGCAGCAGGATGGCAGGCAGTCCTACGCCGCCATCGGTAAAGCGGTCGAGCTGTCGGAAGCGGCCGTGCGACAACGGGTCCAGCGCATGATCGACTGCGGCGTCATGCAGATCGTCGCCGTGACGGACCCCGTTCAAATGGGCTTCGGACGCCAGGCCTTGATCGGCGTTCGCTGCACGGGCGACACCACCAAGGTCGCCGACGAACTTGCCGCCATTGCGTCCGTCGACTACGTCGTGCTGACCGCCGGAACCTTCGACATCATCATCGAAGTCGTCTGCGAAGACGACAGCCACCTGCTCGACCTGCTCAACAGCAAGATTCGAGCGGTGCCGGGGGTGCTGTCCACCGAAACGCTCGTCTATCTCAAACTCGTCAAACAGCAATACAACTGGGGCACGCGATGACAACAATCAATGCAGCACAATCACTTTCAACCGACCTGGCCGCCAAGGCCAAGCGGCACCTGTGGGGGCATTTCGCCCGCCACGGCGCCGACATCACCCCGCCCATCATCACCCGTGGCGAGGGTGTCACCATCTTCGATGATCGGGGCAAGAGCTACATCGACGGGCTTTCGGGCCTGTTCGTCGTGCAGGTCGGGCACGGCCGCGAAGAACTCGCGGCGGCAGCTGCCCGCCAGGCCGAGCAGCTGTCCTTCTTCCCGTTGTGGTCCTACGCAACGCCGACCGCGATCGAACTGGCCGAGCGTATCGCCAACTATGCGCCGGGCGACCTGAACCGGGTCTTCTTCACCACCGGCGGCGGCGAAGCGGTCGAGAGTGCGTGGAAGCTGGCCAAGCAGTTCTTCAAGTTGACCGGAAAGCCCGGTAAGCACAAGGTGATTTCGCGTTCCATCGCGTATCACGGAACCCCTCAGGGCGCACTGGCGATCACCGGTATCCCGGCTTTCAAGGCGCCGTTCGAACCGCTCACCCCTGGCGGCTTTCGCGCACCGAACACCAACTTCTACCGGGCGCCCGATGCCTATGCACACGACCCGGAGGCATTCGGCCGGTACTGCGCCGACCGCATCGCCGAGGCCATCGAATTCGAGGGTCCCGATACCGTCGCCGCCGTGTTCCTGGAGCCCGTGCAGAACGCCGGCGGATGCTTCCCCCCACCACCGGGGTACTTCCAGCGCGTCCGTGAGATCTGCGACCAGTACGACGTACTCCTGGTGTCCGACGAGGTGATCTGCGCCTACGGCCGCATCGGCTCGATGTTCGCCTGCGACGATTTCGGCTACATCCCCGACATCATCACCAGCGCAAAGGGTTTGACGTCCGGCTACTCCCCGATCGGCGCGATGATCGCCAGCGACCGCCTGTTCGAACCCTTCAACGACGGCAAGACGATGTTCGCCCACGGCTATACCTTCGGCGGCCACCCGGTGTCGTCCGCGGTGGCGCTGGCCAACCTCGATATCTTCGAACGTGAGGGCATCAATGCTCACGTCAAGGAGACCGCGCCGGCGTTCCGGGCCACCCTGGAGAAGCTGTACGACCTGCCCATCGTCGGCGATGTCCGCGGCGAGGGATTCTTCTACGGCATCGAACTCGTGAAAGACAAGGCCACCAGGGAGACGTTCAACGCAGAAGAGTCTGAGCGCCTGCTGCGCGGCTTCCTCACCCCCGCGCTGTGGGAGGCCGGTCTGTACTGCCGCGCGGACGATCGTGGCGACCCAGTGATCCAGCTGGCTCCGCCGCTGATCAGTGGGCAGAAGGAGTTCGACGCGATCCACGACATCCTGCGCAACGTCCTCAACGAGGCCGGGCGCCGCCTCTAGGGCGCCGGCCCGACACGTCGCGCACGGCGACCTTCGAATCCAGCCGGTTCAAACGGTGGGCCGGCGGTGGCGAATCGGCCACGGTGGCAATCGAATACACAATTCACCACCGATACGGAGCCCACATGCCCTTCTTCGACGGCGCCGCCGGACGGATCTTCTACCGGCACTGGACCTTCACTGAAAATCCGGCCGCAGCCGTGGTCTTCTTGCACGGGTTCGGCGAGCACTCCGGTCTCTACCACCGGTTCGCCGCCGAGCTCGGCCGCCACGGCGTCGATCTGTGGGCACTCGACCAGCCCGGCCACGGACTGTCCGACGGCACCCGGGGCGACGTCGGCACCTTCACCGATGTCGTCACCAACGCCCGCACGCTCACCGCACTGGCCGTCCAACAGGGCCCCGACGTCCCGTTGGTGATCGCCGGGCATTCGCTCGGCAGCGTAGGCGCGCTGCTCACCGCACTCGAGGACACCAACCGGTACCGCGCCGTGGTGGTCAGTGGAGCGGCTCTCGATCCGCTGCCGTGGCTCAACGAGGCCGACTCGGCGCAGCCGTTCGAGTTGGAACTCGACGCGCTGTCCGCCGACCCCACCTACCGCGACGAACTCGTCAACGACCCGCTGGCATTCACCGGTGCCGACGTAGTGGGCCTCCTATCCCGGCTCTTCCCGCCAGCGTGGCGGCGCCTCGAGGCCGAGCTGCCGGAGCTACGGCTACCAATCCTCGCTGTACACGGCGAGCACGACACCATCGCGCCGCCGACCGCAATCCTGGGCTGGCGCGACCGACTGCCGCGGCTGCGGGTCGAGGTCATCGAGGGTGCCGCGCACGACGTGCTCAACGAAGTCGCGCACCGTCGGGTCGCCGACCTCATCGCCGCCCATGCCATCGCCCAGCACGCGCCCGGCACGATCGACGCCGAGGTGCCTGCGTGACCCCGACGACAACTGTGAGCGGTTATTCCGTTACACGACAGACACGTTCGTGAGACTGGTCAGTCCCCAGCGGACCCTGCGTGCTCTAGCGGGCTGAGTCCCCGTCTTGCCTGACGGCAGCCACCGCCGTCGAGGAGGATTCCCACCTCCGCAATAATCTGTCTGACAGATTTGGCATGCTCGTGGTACAAATGGCGCTTTGGGCCGGATCTGGAGGAGGCGACAGTGCCAGTTGCAGTGCTGACCACCGGTGGCACAATCGCCAGCGGTCGCAGCTGTGATGGCCGGATCTCTCCGTTGGCGCGGGGCGCGATCAGCCACCTCATCGGTCCGGATGTTTTGGTGCGCGACGTCATGGCGATCGACTCCTCGACGATGTCGTTACAGCGGATGACCTCCCTCCGCAACGCCGTTACCGAGGTGCTCGATGATCCGGACACCGATGCGGTGGTGATTTTGCATGGCACTGACACCCTCGAGGAGACCGCAATGTTCCTCGATCTCTTCCACGACGATCCCCGTCCGGTGGTGGTGACCGGCGCGCAGCGGCCTGCCGACCATCCCGACCCCGACGGGCCGCACAACATCTCGCTTGCAATACAGGCTGCGCGCAGCGCCGACTCGCGCGAGCAAGGAGTGCTGATTGCGTTTGGTGGCCAGCTTCTAGCCGCCCGGGGCGCGCGCAAGGCTCACACCACCCAGCTCGATGCCTATCGGCAGTACGCACCGGCCGCTCAGCGTCCCGCGGCGTTACCTTGGCACCCAACAATCGGCCAACAACGCGTCGACATCGTCGCCCTGTATCCGGGCGCCGACCGAACGCACATCGATGCCAGCGTGTCGGCCGGCGCGCGTGGGATCGTCCTCGATGCGATGGGTTCAGGCAATGCCAACCCGAATATCCTTGGCGCCGTGAGCGATTGCATCCTGCGTGGTGTCGCCGTCGTGGTCACCAGTCGGGTGCCCGATGGTGTCGTCGAACCCGTCTACGGGGGTAGCGGTGGCGGTCACGACCTGATTGCCGCCGGCGCAATCGCCTCTCCGTGGCTACGGGCAGCGCAGGCTCGCATCCAGCTGGCCGCGCTGCTGGCCTGCGGCGCCGAGCGAGACCAGATGGTCGACGCCTTCGCCGAAGCCCGCGACCCCGTCGCGGCGCGTTGACAGCGTCCGATCGGCGCGCGCACCCTAAGAGGCGTGAATCTGCCTTATAGCTGGACAGATCGGCCCGCGACGATCGTGCGGCGCAACGCAACCGAAGCAGTGCTCGAGGATCTGTGCACGGCCATCGAAGCCGGCGACCTGCCCATCGGAGCCAAGCTGCCACCGGAAGCCGCGCTCGCCGAGCGCTACGGGGTCAGCCGCTCTGTAATCCGCGAAGCGTTGCGCTCCTGCCAAACCCTGGGCTTGACCTCGACGAAGACCGGCTCCGGAACCGTGGTCGTAGCGTCGCATGCGGCCTCACCGCGTTACGGCAAGTTCTCGGCACGGGACCTCATCGAAGCGCGTCCCTACATCGAAGTGCCCGCCGCCGGCTGGGCCGCGCGTCGGCGCACCGACGCCCAACTGGCCAACCTGACGCGCATCAACGACGCGATGCAAGCCGAGACCGACCCAGCCCTGTGGGTTCAGCTCGACACCGAATTCCACCTCGCCATCGCCCAGACCTCGGGCAACGAAGTGTTCACCACCGTCGTCGCAGCGATCCGTGACGCACTTGGCCAGCAGTCCCGCATCCTCAACGCCGCCTTCGCTGAACGCAGATCTGCATCCAACGCCGAACACGGCAGGATCCTCCAGGCCATCGCCGCTGGTGACTACGCCGACGCCAGCGAATGCATGCGCCGGCATCTCGACAAGGTGGAGCAAGCCGTCACCGAACTCGCCGGAGACACGCCCGCCTGAGTCCTCCAAGTCACGGCCGTCGCGACCGCTGACTTCCTATTGACGCGGACAGTGACCCATGCCACACTCAGCAGGAAAGCTGTCTGACAGCCTGGCAGCTGGACCACATATCGAATGGGAGTCCGATGGCGACGGTGCCAACCACCACCGACCCGACAGCGCGCCGAAAAGCTGTCAACCTGACCCGCGAGGATGAGGGCTATCACAAGGGCCTCAAGCCGCGGCAGCTGCAAATGATCGCGATAGGCGGCGCCATCGGGACTGGCCTGTTCCTCGGGGCGGGCGGCCGACTGCACTCCGCAGGACCGGGCCTCTTCCTGGCATACGGGGTGTGCGGCATCTTCGTGTTCCTGATCCTGCGCGCCCTCGGCGAACTGGTGTTGCATCGGCCGTCATCGGGCTCGTTCGTCTCCTACGCGCGTGAATTCTTCGGCGAGAAAGCCGCCTACGTCGTCGGCTGGATGTATTTCCTCAACTGGGCGATGACCGCCATCGTCGACACCACCGCGATCGCCACGTATTTCCATTTCTGGAAGGCGTTCGACGTCGTGCCGCAATGGGCGGTGGCGCTAATCGCGCTCGTGATCGTGCTGTCGGTCAACATGATTTCGGTCAAATGGTTCGGCGAGATGGAATTCTGGGCGGCGCTGATCAAGGTGATAGCGCTGATGGCGTTCCTGGTCGCAGGAACCATCTTCCTGGCCGGACGCTTCAAGATCGACGGCCAGAGCACGGGATTCAGCATCTGGTCACATCAAGGCGGGCTGTTTCCCACCGGCGCGCTCCCACTGCTCATTGTCACCTCGGGGGTGGTATTCGCCTATGCCGCAGTTGAATTGGTGGGCACCGCCGCCGGTGAGACAGCTGAGCCCGAGAAGATCATGCCGCGCGCCATCAACTCAGTCGTCGCTCGTATCGCGATCTTCTACGTCGGATCGGTGTCGCTGCTGGCATTACTGCTGCCTTACACCGCCTATAAGGCCGGCGAAAGTCCTTTCGTGACGTTCTTTTCCAAGATTGGCTTCGGCGGCGCCGGCGACATCATGAACATCGTCGTGCTCACCGCCGCGTTCTCCAGCCTCAACGCCGGCCTCTACTCAACCGGCCGCATCCTGCGGTCCATGGCAATGAATGGCAGCGCCCCGAAGTTCACCGCACGGATGTCCAAACGGGGCGTACCCTACGGCGGCATCCTGTTGACCTGTGCGATCTGCCTTTTCGGTGTGGTGCTCAACGCGTTCAACCCCGGTCAAGCCTTCGAGATCGTCCTGAATATGGCCGCTCTGGGCATCATCGCCTCGTGGGGCACGATCGTGTTGTGCCAACTGCGACTGGTCAAGATGGCCAACGCCGGCACCATGAAACGACCAAAGTTCCGGATGCCATTCACCCCCTACAGCGGCTACCTCACCCTGGCGTTCCTCGTCGCCGTGCTGGTCTTGATGGCCTGCGACGCACCGGTGGGCACCTGGACGGTCGGGACACTCGTTGTGCTCATCCCAATGCTGATCGCCGGCTGGTATCTGGTGCGAGGGCGCGTGCGAGCCGTCGCGCAAGAACGCCTCGGCTATACCGGCGAGTTCCCCGTCATCGCCAACCCACAAGTGGATTGAGAGAAATGAATACCCGCATCGAACATGACCTTCTGGGCGCCAAAGAGGTACCGGCCCAGGCCTATTGGGGCGTACACACCGCACGCGCGGTCGAAAACTTCCCGATCACCGGTACCACCATCGGCCGGTACGAGCACCTGATCTGCGCGCTTGCCGTGGTGAAACAAGCCGCGGCACGCACCAACGCCGACTTCGGATTGCTCAGCGACGAACGGGCCGCGGCCATCGACCAGGCCTGCAACGAGATCCGCGCAGGCCAGTTGGCCGACCAATTCATCGTCGACGTCATCCAGGGCGGAGCCGGGACGTCGACGAACATGAACGCCAACGAGGTGATCGGCAACCGTGCGCTGCAGATCATGGGCCACGAAATCGGCCAGTATCAGTACCTGCATCCCGCTGACCATGTGAACATGAGCCAATCCACCAACGATGTCTATCCGACAGCGCTCAACATCGCCACGATTACCTCGTGTGACGGCCTGGATGCCGCAATGGCGCAGCTGATTTCGGCGTTTGACGACAAAGCCACGGAGTTCGATCGGGTCATAAAGATGGGCCGGACGCAGCTGCAGGACGCCGTGCCGATGACGCTGGGCCAGGAGATGCGCGGCTATGCGGTCACCATCAGTGAGGACCGCCAGCGGCTGGCCGAGTCGACTGCGCTGCTGCACGAAATCAATATGGGCGCAACGGCCATCGGAACCCGGCTCAACGCGCCGCCAGGCTACGTCGACGCGGTGTGTAAGCACCTGCGCGCACTGACTGAACTCCCTTTGGTGACTGCCGAGAATCTGATCGAGGCGACACAGGACCCCGGCGCGTTCGTCCATGTGTCGGGCATACTCAGGCGGATCGCGGTCAAGCTGTCCAAAATCTGCAACGATCTGCGGCTGCTGTCCTCAGGCCCTCGTGCCGGCCTCCACGAGATCAATCTGCCTGCAGTCCAAGCCGGTTCGAGCATCATGCCCGGAAAAGTAAACCCCGTCATCCCCGAGGTCGTCACTCAGGTGTGCTATTCGGTGATCGGCAACGACCTGACGATCACCATGGCCGCCGAGGCAGGCCAACTGCAGCTCAACGCGTTCGAGCCGATCATCGCCCGATCGCTGTTCGAGAGCATCGCCCAACTCACCGCGGCGTGCCAGACGCTGACCACCCGATGCGTGCGGGGCATCACCGCCAACGTCTCCACGATGGCCGCACACGTGCACCACTCGATCGGCCTTGCCACCGCGCTCAACCCCTACCTCGGCTACGCGAAGACCACCGACGTAGCGCGCGAAGCACTGGACAGCCACCGCAGCGTCGCCGACATCGTCCTCGAGCGCGGCTACCTCGGCGAACAGCAGCTCCGGCAGATCTTGGCGCCAGAGCGCCTCGCCAATCTCTCCAGCGACAGCGAGGCGGTGGTCAGTTCTTGAAATGCTTGTCAGCCCTGATCATCTGAACTGGGCAGATGACGACGTTCCCACTCGCATGACAGACCACCTGCTCGCGCTGTGACAGTGATGGTGTGCGATCAGGTCGGTGACACGCAGCAGACGACAATGGCGTGAATCGGTGCGCGACGAAACTCTGATCGTCGCCGACCGCTTCAGATCGCGATCTGATCGTCACCGTCACCGCGCCAGACCGCCACGGCCTTATCCAGTGACAAGCCCAGCGCATCGCACAGGCCGACCACCGTACCGAAGCTGGGGCTGGGCAGCCTGCCGACTTCGATCTTGCGCAGCGTCTCCGGTGAGATGCCCGCGTTCCGGGCGATCACCTCGGGCGCACGGCCGGCGCGCGCAGTCCTGATCAACGCACCGAGGCGCTGCCCGGCTCGGATCTGTTCGGGACTGAGCGGTATACGCACCATGTGGACAGCATAGTGGTATTCAAATACCACTGCTGGTACCGTCGCGCATGGTATAAAAATACCGCGTCGAGATGGAGTCCACGCATGATCGAACTGAAGACCGCCAACGAGATCGACAAGATGGCGGTCACCGGTGAATTCGTCGCGCAGACACTCGCGACGCTGGCGCGCGCAGCCGAACCTGGCGTGAATCTGATGCAGCTCGAGCGTCGGGCCAGAGCGCTGGTCGCCGACCGCGGCGCGACGAGTTGCTATTGGGACTACGCACCGTCGTTCGGCCGCGGCCCGTTCCGCAACGTGATCTGCCTGTCGGTCAATGACGGTGTGCTGCACGGACTTCCGCACGACTACGTGCTGCGTGATGGCGATCTGCTCAAGATGGACTTCGCAGTGTCCATCGACGGGTGGGCCGCTGACTCCGCCGTCACTGTCATCGTCGGTGACAACGCCGACGACGCCGACACCGCACTTGTGGAATCCACGAGACGGGCCCTCAGCGCGGCTGTCGCGGCCGCGGTTCCCGGTGGCCACCTCGGCGACATCTCGGCGGCCATCTCCGATGTCGCCTCTGCCTGCGGATACGCCGTCAACACCGATTACGGCGGCCACGGCATCGGTCGCACCATGCACGAGGACCCGCACGTGCCCAATCGCGGTAAGCGCGGTCGCGGGCTCCGGCTTCAACCGGGCATGTGCCTCGCGCTCGAACCGTGGTGGTCGCGCGGATCGAACCGGTTGGTCAAAGACGCCGACGGCTGGACCTTGCGGTCAGCCGACGGCTCCAACACCGCACATTCCGAGCACACCGTCGCCATCACCGAGGCGGGGCCGCGCGTACTCACCGCACTCGGGTGACTCCGCCTACAACACGGTTCTCACTGGTACGCACGCTACAAGCGGCGCTCGACCCACCCGATGTCGTCTACGAGCCAGAAAGTTCAGCGACCGAATAGCCCGATAACCTAGCGAACAACCACGAACTTGGCGCCATCGCTGCGCGGCACCCGGACGAAGACAACACCACGGCGACTGGTGAGGTGTCGCGAGTCGTTGCGGAGAACAACTTGTGATGGTCGACGTGGCTCGATACGCGGTAGTCGCTCGAGATGTGGTGTCACGACCCATCACAGCGCACGGGTCGGGAATTCCATACGGTCGTCCTCGCGGGGTTGGTGAAAGGCATTGTCCCGCGTCAAGTGAAAGGCGCCAATGGCTTTCGTGATCCGACCCCAAAGGAGACGGAGGAGCCTCGGTGGACCCCGCTACGTCGCGATAGCGAGACCAGAGCACGACGTGCATTTGATCGTCGGTTCGGGCTACTTCACTCCGTTCGGCCGTTAAATCTCATCCGGGGCATCGCCGTTCGTCGTCGACATCGACTCCGCCCTCAAGTCTGGCAGCGGCTAGCAGAGATCATCGGTCAACCGCCGATCATGGCCACCTATGTCGGGTATCGATAACCTGAACACACCGTCAGAGTCAGCACCAATAGCGCTGCCGCACTGGAATATTCATAGCTGCCGAGGTATCGGCAGGCCGCCCGGGTCAGTCGCGCTAGACGACGAAGAGCCTCATTCTGCGACATCCAAGCTGTCGAGAACGTGGGACCGTATGCGTTCCGCAGCCAGAAATCCAGCGCGCGCCGGGCGCCGGGCCAACGCGGCCTCTCATCGAGTTGGCAATTTTGCCAAGTTGTGCCATCTCAAATGAGAATTTGCCACCCAGATTGAGAAGTGACACCCTCCACTTTCAACATATAGCGCACCTGGGGGCTTGTGGCAAGACCCCCCTCACGCTCCAGAATCGCTGGGCTGCAACGTAACTGCAGCTGGATCGTCTTGAGGGGGACGCATGACGAATATTGACGTGATCATCGTGGGCGCGGGACCGACCGGCCTGACGCTCGCCACCGAACTCTGTTTGACCGGGATCAAACCGCTTGTTCTGGAACGGCTCACCGACATCCGCGAGGTCGCCAAAGCCGGCGGGATCGGCGGCCAGATCCTCAACCTGCTGCGCTACCGGGAACTCGGTGACCCGCTCAATGACGCTGCTGGCCCGCCCGTCACTGCCAAGCTTCCGTTCGGCGGCATCCACGTCGATCTCACTCAACTGGACGAGTCGCCGATGCAGGTGCAGCGACTCCCCCAGCCTCGGCTCGAAGCCCTCCTGCAGGACTACGCACGCAACCTCGGCGTCGAGGTCCGGCGCGGACACGAGGTCGTCGGCCTGCAGCAGGACGACGACGCCGTGCATCTCGAGGTCCGCGGTCCGGACGGCCCGTACCGCGTCAGCGCCCCGTACGTCGTGGGCTGCGACGGGGTGCGCAGCCGGGTGCGGGCGCTGGCTGGCATCGGCTTCCCGGGCATCGTTTACCCCGAGATCCACCGGATGGCCACCGTCACGTGGCCGCGCGAGATCACCGTCCGCGACGACGGCGACTACGACGCGCCGGGCTATGGCCGCCTGCCGTGGGGCTACAGCCAGACCGAGGGCGGCATCTTCGCCATCGCGTCGTCGGAGCCCGGATGGCTGGGCCTGTACACCAGCGAGGCGCCCGATCACGACTACGACGATGACGACCCGATGACGTTGGACGAATTCCGCGCCAGCGTCCGCCGCGTGCTCGGGGTGGATCTCCCGCTCGGCGAACCGCGACGGCTCACCCGGTTCACGTACGCGGCCCGGCACACCGAGCGCTACGTGGCGGGACGGGTGCTGCTGGCCGGTGACACGGCGCATCAGATTCCGACGGGCGGTGTCGCGGTATCGGCCGGGATGCTCGACGGGGTGAACGTGGCCTGGAAGCTCGCCGCGACACTCCGGGGCTGGGCACCGCCCTGCCTGCTCGAGACCTACCACTCCGAACGGCACCTCGCCGGCGAACGCCTGCTGCTGCACGCGCAGGCCCAGGTGTCGTTGCGGCGCGGCTACGACCCCGCAGATGAGGCGCTGCGAAAAGTGTTCAGCGAGCTGCTCTCCGACGCGCCTGCTCTCGCGCGTGTCGGCGCGATGATCGCCGCGTCTGACGTCCGGTATCCGATGCCCGGCACGGAGTCACACCCGCTCGCCGGGACGTTCGCCTCGCACCTGTCCGACGACGTCGTGGCGGCGCTGCGCGCGGCGCGACCCGTCTTCGTCGGGCCGGCGGAGCTGTGCGATGTCGCGGCGCCGTGGGCGGACCGCGTCCACATCATCAGTCGCCAAACCGACGCTCTGCTGATCCGCCCGGACGCACACATCGCGTGGGCCGGCGCCTCCGATGCGGGGCTGCGGGAGGCGCTGACGTATTGGTTCGGCGATCCGCGATGAGTATTCGCGCCCGCATCGGTCTATCCAATGGACGCAACCTTCAGGAGGCACTATGACCGAGCAGACCGCCCTGCCGTCGGTGGTCGACCAGGACACCTGGCGGACCGCCCTCGACGACCTGCGCCGCCGCGAAAAGGCCGCGACGCGCGAACTCGACGCCATCGCCGCACAACGGCGCCGGCTGCCGATGGTCGAGCTGCCCGAATACACCTTGATCGGCGCCGATGGTCCGACCCGCTTGGCCGACATCTTCGACGGCCGGTCGCAACTGATCGTCTACAACCACATGTGGACCGACGGCACCGAGTGGCAGTGCCCCGGATGCACCGGCTTCACCTCTCAATTCACGCGCCTGGATTTCCTGGCCAACTACGACGCCCGGTTCGTCATCGTCACCAACGGGCCCATCGAGGAAGCCCTGGCCTACAAGGCCAAAGTGGGCAACAAGATGGATTGGTACTCGTCGTCGGAGAGCAGTTTTGGGTCGGACATGGGCGCCCCGCCCGGCGCCGGCTTTGCCGTCAATGTGTTTCTGCGACATGGCGATACGGTCTACCGCACCTGGCATACCGACGGTCGCGGCTGCGAACAGCTGGGCCACAGTTTCGCGTTGATCGACGTTCTGCCCTACGGCCGCCAGGAGCAGTGGCAGGATTCGCCTGAAGGCTGGCCGCAGTCGCCGACGTACTCCAAATGGGCCAGTTCGCAGGACATTGCCCGCGCATACGGAACCAACGGACAGAAGGGACAAAACCGATGACCAGCAGCTCAGTTGCCCAGGAACGCTTCGTCGCCACCCGCACCATCGCCGCGCCGCCCGCCGCGGTCTTCGCGGTGCTGGCCAACCCGGCGCGGCACAAGGAAACCGAGCCCGGCGACTGGGTTCGCGACGCCGTCGACACCGCACCGATCACAGGAGCCGGCCAGGTCTTCGCCATGAACATGTACCTGGACCAGGCCGGCGGCGACTACGTCACGTACAACCTGGTGACGGATTTCGAGCCTGATAAGACCGTCGGCTGGGCGACCGGCAGTCTGGACGAGTCGGGACAGCACCTCCCCGGCGGTTGGTGGTGGCGCTACGACCTGGCCCCGAACAGCGACGGCACCGATGTCACCCTCACGTACGACTGGACCGAGACACCGCAGGCCTTCCGCGATCAGATCGGCGGCATGCCGCCGTTCCCGCTCGGGTTCATCGAGGAGTCGCTCGCCGCTCTCGACCGCGCCGTCACCGGCTAAGACGCACGCCACTCCCTCTGCGCGAGAAATGTTGCACAGCAACGTATTTGTCGCGCAGAGGGCGGGGCGGTCGTCGGCTCGCCGACCCCGGTTTCGACTCGCGGGTGTCACCTGCGTAGCGTGCTGTTCATTGCGTCGGCTCGACGGGGCACCTCCTGTCTGATTTGGTCCTGCGCGTTTCCCGCGTATGCTTGATCCATCGGCGGTACTTCGTCGCGTGGCGGTTCAAAGCCACGCCGTCGCCGATTCGAAGTAGTTTGACCGATTCGCGGTCAAGGCAGGAGCGTCGCAATGACGCCGCAACATGACCGCACGTCCCCAATTCAACGCACGTCGCCGACGCAGACTCCACGATTGCGGTTGAAGCCCAAGGCTCCCCACAGTGGATACGTCGACGGGGCGTGGTGGCCGCACAGCAGCAACCTGAGCACCGAACTGCCCGACCTGTTGGCCGTGCTGTCGGTGCGCCTCGGACGGATCGACCGGGTGCTCTACAACGTGCACGAGTGGTCCTCCGCCCCCACCAAACTCGCGGCAGGCGGACGGCGGGTACGCCTCGACGGTTACCAGCGCCAGCCGATCAACACCGTTGAAGTGGTTGGACTCGACCGCGACCGGATCGTGCTCCTGACGGTGCCCGTCGACACGGACCCGGCAGAAGCCCATTGCGCACTTATGAACGCCGCACAGCCCAACGACCACACGACGGTGTCGGGCATTCTCGCGGCAGCGCAGCACGCGGACTAGCGATTCTTCGCTTCTTGCGCTGAATCACAACAGATTTGGATGCGGACGTTCGCATCCATGTTCAAAAAGAAAGTAGTAGTCACATGACCGAAGGAACCGTGAAGTGGTTCAACGACGCTAAGGGCTTCGGCTTCATCTCCCCCGACGGCGGTGCGCCCGATGTTTTCGTGCACCACACCGAAATCCTGGGCGCCGGCTTCCGCTCGCTCGAGGAGAATCAGCGAGTGAAGTTCGATGTCACCCAGGGCAACAAGGGCCCGCAGGCCGTCGGCGTCACCACGCTCTGATTCCCGCGGAAATTCTGGACTGACGCGCCACGCGTCAGTCCAGAACCTTTCCCGAAACACGTTGCCGCCGAGCGGCTGTCAAGATTTCCTCGGCCGTCTCGAGCATCGCGTCCTCACCACGCCGTAGGTCGACAGGCTGACCGGCGGCGCGACGAAGCACCATGCCGGCGAGCGTGTTGTTGGTCGTGCTGGGCACGATCAACACAGTCGCGGTGGCATCACTCCCGCGCACCGTCATGATGTGTTGGGCCCGACCCCGCCAATCCCGCCAATTGAGATTCGGCGGATTGTGCAGGGGCGACCAGTTGATGTCAACCTCGACGATCTTCCCCAGCCGGTCATTCAGAACCGACATCAGGCCAGCGAATTCGTCCACCAGCGCGCCCGTGTACGGCCACCAAGCACCGTCGATCCGACGACCGAGCGTGTCGGCCAGGCACAGCCGGACGGGTTTGTCTACGCGCACCCGTTGCGTGACGTACGCCATCAGATTGCCGCTGAATGCAGAAGCCGACTGGTGCGCCATTCCATGACAAGTCCTAACGGTCGGTGCCGCGATCACCCACCGGCAGAATCACACATAGACATCCGCTGCCAATGACTTCGAGCGGAGCCGCCAAGCAACAAATGACGCGGCTCTACCTATGACGCTACGCCGCATCTATGGCTAAGCGCCTCGCAACCGTCAGTCGCTGTACTCCGCGGTGCCGTCTTCGAGCACCAGCCGGGCGTTGCTGCCGTCGGCCCCGGCGGCCTCGGTACGGAACACCGCTTGCCCGGGCTCGGTGCGCCACACCGAGGTCGTCAACGTCTCGCCGGGGAACACCGGAGATGTGAAGCGCGCCCCGACGGCCTTGATCTTGGCGGCGTCACCGCCGGCGAGCTCGGCGACCAGGACGCGGCCGGCGACGCCGTAGGTGCACAGGCCGTGCAGGATCGGCTTCGGGAAGCCGGCGAGGGTCTGCGCGAACCATGGGTCGCTGTGCAGCGGGTTTCGGTCGCCGGAGAGCCGGTAGATCAGCGGCTGATCCTCGGTGGTGGGTAGCGCGACGACAGCGTCGGCCGGACGATCCGGGATGTCCGGCGCCGCCGCCCGCTCCCCTGGCTGCCCGCCGAAGCCACCCTCGCCGCGGATCACCGCGGTCGACCAGGATTCGGCGATCACGTTCCCGCTGTCGTCGGTGGCAGTGCCCTTGAACGTCAGGATGGCGTTCTTGCCCTCGCCCTTGTCCTGGATGTCCACCACCTCGGAGCCGACGTTGAGTCGGCCCGACGGCGGCAGCGGCGCGTGCAGCCGAATCTGCTGGCTGCCGTGCAGCAGCTTGCCGAAGTTGAAACTGCCGACCTCCCCGACGGCGCCCCAGGCCGGGCAGCAGATCACCGCGTAGGTGGGCAGCACCTGCTGGTCGATGCCATGGCTGTTCTCCGTGGTGAATGCCAAATCCTTCGTCCCGCAACCCACTCCGAGCGCGTAGAGCAGGGTGTCGCGTTCGGTCCATTCGAAGGGCTGCGGTGCGGTCTTGGCTCCGATGGCATTGGGGTTGATCGGCATTCGGCGGTTCTCCCTCAGAGGTGGGTGTGACAAATCCGGACCTTACGCGCTATTGACCTCGGCCCGCGAGAGGTTCACGATGACTCGCATGCGATATGTCGTTACCGGCGGTACTGGGTTTATTGGCCGCCGCGTCGTCAGCCGGATTCTGGCTCAGCACGACGAAGCCACCCAGCACGATCTCGGCACCGCCGAGGTATTCGTTCTCGTCCGTCGGGCCTCGTTGGCCCGCTTCGAAGAACTGGCCGCGGAATGGGGTGACCGGGCAAAACCCCTGGTTGGGGACCTCACCTCCGCGGGTCTGGGCCTGGCCGATCTGGCCGATCTGGGTCCGATCGACCATGTGGTGCACTGCGCCGCGATCTATGACATGACCGTCGATGCCGCTACCCAGCAGGCCGCCAACGTCGAAGGCACCCGCGCGGTGATCGAGTTGGCGCGCGGTCTCGGTGCCACGCTGCACCACGTGTCGTCGATCGCGGTGGCCGGCAATTACCGGGGCGTTTTCACCGAAGACGACTTCGACGTCTCACAGGAGCTGCCGACGCCCTACCACCAGACCAAGTTCGAAGCCGAGCAGCTGGTGCGCGCCACCGCGGGTCTGCGGCACCGGATCTACCGGCCGGCCGTCGTGGTCGGCGACTCCCAGACCGGCGAGATGGACAAGGTCGACGGGCCGTACTACTTCTTCGGCGTGCTGTCGCGACTGGCGGCGCTGCCGAGGTTCACGCCGATGATGGTGCCCGACACCGGCCGCACCAACATCGTGCCGGTGGACTACGTTGTTGAAGCCGTCGTCCATCTCATGCATGCGGACGGCCGCGACGGTCAGACGTTTCATCTGACGTCTCCGAATCCCATTGGGCTCAAAGACATCTATCGCGGCGTCGCATCGGAGGCCGGCTTACCGCCGTTGCGTGGCACGTTGCCGAAGGCGACGGCGGCTCCGGTACTCAAGGCCACCGGGCGGGCCAAGGTCCTGCGCAACATGGCGGCCATCCAGTTGGGCATCCCGGGTGAGGTGCTCGACGTCGTCGATCTGGCGCCGTCGTTCGCCTCCGAAGCCACTGTGGCGGCATTGCAGGGCACCGGCATCGTGCTGCCCGAATTCGCTTCGTACGCACCGAAGCTGTGGCGTTACTGGGCCGAGCACCTGGACCCGGACCGGGCTCGCCGGGACGATCCGCGCGGCCCGCTGGTCGGGCGCAACGTGATCATCACGGGTGCCTCGAGCGGTATCGGCCGGGCCTCGGCCGTCGCGGTCGCCGAGCGCGGTGGGCGGGTGTTCGCCTTGGCCCGTAGCGCTGACGCCCTCGACGAGCTGGTTACGGAGATTCGCCAATTCGGCGGCGAGGCCTACGCTTTCACGTGCGATGTCGCCGACGGCAGTTCGGTGGAGCACACCGTCAAGGACATCCTCGGCCAGTTCGGCCACGTCGACTATCTGGTGAACAACGCCGGCCGCTCGATCCGTCGTTCGGTGGTCAATTCGACCGACCGCTTCCACGACTACGAGCGCGTGATGGCGGTCAACTACTTCGGCGCGGTCCGGATGACGCTGGCGCTGCTGCCGCACTGGCGCGAACGCCGGTTCGGTCACGTGGTCAACGTGTCGAGCGCCGGGGTGCAGGCCAACAGCCCGAAGTACAGCGCGTATCTGCCGAGCAAGGCGGCGCTGGACGCGTTCTCGGAAGTGGTTGGCACCGAGACTCTTTCGGACCACATCACGTTCACCAACATCCACATGCCGTTGGTCCAGACTCCGATGATCGCGCCGTCGAAGCGGCTTAATCCCGTGCCGCCGATCACCGCCGAACACGCGGCGGCGATGGTGGTGCGCGGTTTGGTCGAGAAGCCGGCCCGGATCGACACCCCGATGGGCACGCTGGGCGACCTCGGAAACTACTTCACGCCCAAGCTGTCTCGCCGCGTGCTGCACCAGTTGTACCTCGGCTACCCGGATTCGGCGGCGGCCCGCGGTGTCACCGAAACCCCGCTGCCGGTTGACCGTCCGGAACGACCACGCAACCCGCGCCGGCCTAAACGGCCTCTCGCGGCCGGCAAGGTCCGGGTGCCCCGGCCGGTCAAGACCGCGGTGCGGCTGATCCCGGGTGTGCATTGGTAGGCACCGATATAGACGGCGACACCTGGTCCCAGCAATGGGGCTCGGACCAGGTGTCGCGGTATCGAGGTCAGACCAATTCGTACGCCGGGTCCCGATGCAGGGTCGAGTCGATGCCCTCTTCCTCCTCTTCCGCCGAGATACGCAGCCCCATCATCTTCTTGATGACAAGGGCGATGACGAGGGCCACCGTGAACGAGTAGGCCAGGACTGACCCCGCGGCAACGGCCTGCTTGAGCAGCAGGTCTGCGCCGCCGCCGTACAGCAGTCCGTTGACGCCGTTGGGCATGCCCGAGCTGGCGAAGAAACCGATCAGCAGCGTGCCGACGATGCCACCGACGAGGTGGACGCCGACGACGTCGGTCGAGTCGTCATAGCCGAACTTGTGCTTGAGCCCGATGGCGAACGGGCAGATCACCGCCGGGATGAAGCCGACGAAGATGGCGCCGACCGGGGTGACGGCGCCACACGCGGGAGTGATGGCAACCAGACCGGTGATGGCGCCGGAGGCGGCGCCGATGCCGGTGACGTGGCCGTCCTTGAACTTCTCCACCAGGAGCCAGCCCAGCGTGGCCGCGCACGTCGCGACGAACGACGTGACCATGACGATCGCCGCCGGCTTGCCTGCCGACAGCGCCGATCCACCGTTGAACGCGTACCAACCTGCCCACAGCAGACCGGCGCCGAGCAGGATGAGCGGCACGTTGTGGGGCTTGCGTGACGACCAGGTGGCCGACCGGCCGAGCACCAGCGCGACGGCGAGCGCGGCCGCGCCCGCGTTGATGTGGACCGCCGTGCCACCTGCGAAGTCGATGGCGTGCAACTTGTTGGCGATCCAGCCACCCTTGGCGTCACTCGTGACGACGCCGTCGACCGCGAAAACCCAATGGGCGACCGGGAAATAGACCAGAATCGCCCACGCCGTCGCGAAGGTCATCCAGGCGGCGAACTTCATCCGGTCGGCCGCGGCACCCGAGACGATCGCCACGGTCAGCGCCGCGAAGAGCGCCTGGAACAGCGCGAACAAGCTGACGGGCAGCCCGTTGATGGTGGTCATCGGGTCCAGGAGGTTCTTCATCCCCGCGAATTCGGTGAAACTCCCGACGAATCCACCGTAGGAGGTACCGAATGTCATCGAGAAGCCGAACAACACCCACAGCACTCCGACGACCGCCACGGCGCCGTACGTCATCAACATCATGTTGGTCGAGCTCTTCACACTGACCATGCCGCCGTAGAACAGGGCCAGCCCAGGGATCATGATCGTGAGCCCAATGATGCAACAGAGCATGAATGCTGTTGTTCCGGTGTCCATTTCGCCTCCTCGCAGGTTCGTGGGCACACGCTATGCCCGTCTCGGGACAGTAGACATTGTTTTCTTTGCGTAGACGATATGGTGCGCGTAACAAGCTTGTGAACGACCTCGTAACGCCGAAGTTACGTAGCTGCTGTTGCAATCCCCAACTTCGCCGTGTCTACTATTGAGAAACGATGATTCCTATCAGTAGTCGGGAGTTGGCATGACGAAGCCCAACACACTTGCGGAATTGGCCGCGGAGGCGGGAACCAAGTTCATCCTCGCGCTCTTCGTCGACCTGAACGGCAAGCCGTGCGCCAAGCTGGTGCCGGTCGAAGCGGTCGACGAACTCGCCGCCGACGGAGTCGGGTTCGCCGGCTACGCGGTCGGCGCGATCGGCCAGGAGCCGAAGGACCCCGATCTGGTCGCCATGCCCGACCCTGCGTCGTTCACGCCGATCCCCTTCGTCAAAGAGGGCCTGGCTCTTGTGCATTGCGATCCGCATGTCAACGGCGAGCCGTGGCCGTTCGCGCCGCGCAACATCCTCAAGGCCATGATCCAGCAGGCCGCCGACGCCGGATTCGAACCGTGGATCGGCGCCGAGGTCGAGTATTTCCTACTCAAGCGGAACGCCGACGGCGCATTGGTGCCGGCCGATGACCAGGACACCGCGGCCCAACCGTGTTACGACGCCCGCAGTGTCACCCGGATGTACGACCATCTGTCATCGATCAGCACTGCCATCAACGGTCTGGGCTGGGGCAACTATGCCAACGACCACGAGGACGGGTCCGGCCAGTTCGAACAGAACTTCAATTACGCCGAGGCGCTGACCACCTGTGACCGCGTCATCACCCTGCGTTACCTGCTCAACGTGATGGCTGCTGAACGGGGCATGATCGCCACGTTCATGCCGAAACCGTTCGCGAACAAGACCGGATCCGGCCTGCACATGCACATGTCACTCACCAGTGGCGGCGCCCCGGTGTTCCCCACGGAGCCCCACGAGGACGACCGCGGCCTCGCGATGTCCGCGACCGCGTACTCGTTCATCGCCGGCATCCTCGATCACGCATGCGCCATGCAAGCGGTTATCGCGCCAACGGTCAACTCCTACAAGCGAACCGGCGCCATCTCGACGGCGTCGGGTGCGTCCTGGGCGCCGCGCTTTCCGACCTATGGCGGCAACGACCGCACCCATTACGTGCGCGTCCCGGACAGCAGTCGCATCGAAATGCGCGGAGCCGACGGTTCGGCCAACCCGTATCTGGCGGCGGCCGTCGCACTCGCCGCCGGACTGGACGGCATCAAGCGGGCTGCTGACCCCGGCGCCCTGGGCACGGGACCGAAACAGGAACGCCTCCCCGCCACTCTGTTGCACGCGATCGAACGGCTGGAGACCGACGAGGTGATGACCGGCGCACTGGATGCCGCCATCCCGCCCAACACCGATATCCCCAGTGTCGCCGCCTATTTCGCCCGTCTGAAGAAGACCGAGTTCTGGGACTGGCATTCCGCGGTCGGCGCGTGGGAACACGAGCGCTACCTCACCGCTTTCTGAGCACGGCAACAAAACCTCTGTCGGCCAACAACATCGGGCCGCGACGAGAAAGGACCAGTAAAACCATGTGCGGAATCGTCGGGTTGCACCTGCGCAACCCCGAGCTCTATCCCAGGCTGGGTGAACTGTTGGCCGGCATGCTGACCGCCATGGAGGCGCGCGGCGCCGACTCCGCCGGGATCGCCGTGTATGGAGACCCCCAATGGTCACCGCCGGGTCAGAGCACCATCTCGCTGATCGAAGTCGGCGAGTCCCGCGAACAGGTCGCGGAAGCACTCGGCGCCCGCCTGGGCGCCGAAATCACCGTAATCGCGCGCGATGTGACGTATCTGGTGTCGGCGTCCACGACACCCGAGGCACTACTCGCGGCGGCCAAGGTGGAGTACCCGCACGCCCTCGTCGGGGGATTCGGCACCGATGTGGCGGTGCTCAAGGGTGTCGGCACGCCCACGTCGCTGGTCGGGAATTGGGGGCTGGCCGGTGCACAGGGCTGGCAGGGCGTCGGTCATACCCGGATGGCCACCGAATCGGCAGTGACGCCCAGTGGCGCACATCCGTATGCGGTGGGCCCGGATCAGTGTTTGGTGCACAACGGTTCGTTCGCCAACCATGCCGGTATCCGGCGCGACCTGCGCGCCGCCGGCGTCGAATTCGATTCCGAGAACGACACCGAGGTCGGTGCCCGCTTCGTGGCCCACGAGCTGGCCGCGGGATCCGATGTCGAGCAGGCACTGACCGATCTGACAACAACATTCGACGGCTTCTACACGCTGCTGGTCTCGAACAGCGACAGCTTCGCCATCGTGCGCGACGCCATCGCGTGCAAGCCCGCGGTGATCGCCGAAACCACGGACTGGGTGGCCATGGCATCGGAATTCCGCGCCCTGGCGCATCTTCCGGGGATCGAGGACGCCCGCATCTGGGAGCCCGAACCCGAAGTGGTCTACGCCTGGAGCCGAGAGGCGGTGCCGGCATGAGCGACGCACCAACAACTTTCGACCTTTCGGCCGTGAGTCTGCGTGACGTGAATGCGGCCCTGCACGCCGACGGCATCGACGGCCAGTTCGTCATCACCAATCCCCAGGGCGCACACAACGTCGCCGTCGGGGTCAACTCGCCGGTCGAGATCACGGTCCACGGCCATGTCGGTTACTACGCCGCCGGCATGAACCAGAAGGCCGAGATCACCGTCAACGGCAATGCCGGACAAGGTCTGGCCGAGAACATGATGAGCGGTGTCGTCCACGTCACCGGCGACGCATCGCAATCGGCGGGCGCCACGGGGCGAGGCGGACTGCTCGTCATCGACGGCAATGCCGCCGCCCGGTGCGGCATCTCGCTGAAGGGGCTGGACATCGTCGTCGGTGGCTCGGTGGGCCACATGAGCGCGTTCATGGCGCAGAAGGGCCGCATCGTCATCCGCGGTGATGCCGGTGACGCCCTCGGTGACTCGATCTACGAGGCCCGGCTGTACGTCCGAGGAGAAGTGAAATCCCTTGGTGCGGACTGCATCGAGAAGCCGATGGAGGCCGAACACCTCGAGGAGCTCGCGGGCCTGCTCAAGGCGGCCGGCTACGACGACGACCCGGCCACGTACCGGCGCTACGGCTCGGCACGCAACCTCTATCACTTCCAAGTACACAACTCCTACTGATTGAGGCCAGCTCATGACCTTCTCGGCAGACGACCGCGCCAACCGCGGTCTACGTGAGTCCGCGACCTTCGACCGCGCCACCATCGCCGCCATCCACCGGGCAGCGGAGACCGGCATCTACGACATCCGCGGCTGGGGCGCCAAGCGCGCACTCCCCCACTTCGACGACCTCCTCTTCCTCGGCGCCTCGATGTCGCGCTACCCCCTCGAGGGCTATCGGGAGAAGTGCGGTACCGACGTGGTGCTGGGCGCACGGAATGCCAAATACCCACTGCACCTGGATATCCCGGTCACCATCGCCGGCATGTCGTTCGGGGCGCTGTCCGGCCGGGCCAAGGAGGCGCTCGGGCGCGGCGCCTCAGAAGTGGGTACGTCCACCACCACGGGTGACGGCGGCATGACGCCTGAGGAACGCGGCCACTCCAAACACCTTGTCTACCAATATCTGCCGAACCGGTACGGGATGAATCCGGATGACCTACGCCGCGCCGACGCCATCGAGGTGGTGCTGGGCCAGGGCGCCAAACCCGGCGGTGGCGGAATGCTGCTGGGCCAGAAGGTCTCCGAACGCGTCGCCGGGATGCGCGATCTGCCGCAGGGTATCGACCAGCGCTCGGCGTCGCGGCACCCCGACTGGACCGGCCCCGATGACCTGACCATCAAGATCAACGAGCTCCGTGAGATCACCGACTGGGAGAAGCCGATCTACGTGAAGGTCGGCGCGTCGCGCACGTACTACGACGTCAAACTCGCGGTACACGCCGGCGCGGACGTCGTGGTGGTCGACGGGATGCAGGGCGGCACGGCGGCCACCCAGGAGGTCTTCATCGAACACGTCGGCATCCCGACCCTGGCCGCGGTACCGCAAGCGGTGCAGGCCCTGCAGGAGCTCGGCGTGCACCGCAAGCCCGACGGCGTCCAATTGATCGTCTCGGGCGGTATCCGCACCGGCGCCGACGTCGCCAAGGCGCTGGCGCTCGGCGCCGACGCCGTCGCGATCGGCACCGCCGCACTGATCGCGCTCGGCGACAACCACCCCAGGTACGAGGCCGCGTACGCCCAACTCGGCTCGGCGGCAGGCTTTTTCGACGATTTCCAGGATGGCCAGGACCCGGCCGGCATCACGACGCAGGACCCGGTGCTGCAGCAGGCACTGGATCCGGTCGACGGCGGCCGCCGCGTCGCCAACTACCTGCGGGTGCTGACCATGGAGGCACAGACCATCGCACGCGCCTGCGGCAAGGCGCACGTCACGCACCTGGAGCCCGAAGACATGGTTGCCGTGTCCATCGAGGCTGCCGCCATGGCACGGGTGCCCCTGGCCGGGACGTCGTGGATTCCGGGCCACTCCGCGGCAGGTGGTTTCTGATGGCATCGAAAGCCGTGGTCATCGGCGGCGGCCTCATCGGTCTGTCCATCGCGAACTCCCTCACTGAGCGCGGACTCACGGATGTCCTTGTACTGGAACGGCATCAGCTGGCCAGCGGTGGAACCGGAAAATCATCGGGCATCGTTCGCGCCCACTACGGTGTGCCATCGATCGCCGCAATGGCCTGGCGCAGCCTGCCGGTGATCGAACAGCTGGGAGACGCCGTCGGGTTCCGCCAGGTCGGCTACGCCGTGCTGGTCGGTGAGGACAACGTCGATGCGCTGAGTGCGAACACGGCCATGCACCAATCGCTCGGCGTCGAGGTCGAACTGATCGACGCCGACACCCTGCAGAAACTGTGGCCGATGCTCGAAACGTCCGATGTGGCACTGGCATCGTACGAACCACGGGGCGGATTCGCCGACGCCACCCAGCTGGCACTGCACTTCGGGCAGACGGCCCGCGCGGCGGGCGCCAGGATCCGGCAGAACACGCCCGTCGCCCGTGTCGTGACCGCCGGCGACAAGGTCACCGGGGTCATGCTGGAGAACGGTGACCTCATCGACGCCGATCTGGTGATCGTGGCCAACGGCTGGTGGTCGGCAAAGCTGTTGGCCGCCATGGGCATCGACTTTCCCATCGAGGCGTATCGATCGGAACTGCTGATCGTCGACGCCGGCACACCTCTGCCGGACCTGCCGGTGATCTCCGACCTGATCAGCCTGCAGTACTGCCGCGTCGAAGGCTCCGGCCAGTTCCTGGTCGGCAACAGCGACCACGCGGACTTTCAGAAGAAGTTCGTCGACCCGGACAACTACTCGAATGTCGCGGCGGAGGCATCCGTCCTGGCCTACGGCGAAAAGGTGATGCACCGGTTCCCCGGCTTCCCCGAGCCGGCGGTGACCCACACCTACGCCGGCGTGTATGACGTTCCGCCGGACTGGAATCCAGTGATCGCGCCAGTCGGCGGGGTCGACGGGTTGATCCTGGCGGCCGGTTTCGCCGGCCACGGATTCAAGATCAGCCCCGCGGTCGGCGAGCTGGTTGCGGACCTGGTGTTCGAGGGTGACAGCACCGATCCCGACATCCCGGCCACGGACTTCCGGCTGGAACGGTTCGCCGAAGGCAAGCCGCTCAACAGCCTGCACCCGTACGTCGGTGCGGGCGAGATGCGCTGACTACCTCGAATCTCTCTGTCAAAAAGGATCTTTCATGCCTGACACCGTCACCTCGTTGCTTGCCGAGATCGCCGGTACCGGCGTCGACAACCAGCGCGGCGGCTACACCCGACCCGTCTACTCGACCGCCGAGCTCGACCTGCGATCGTGGTTCGTCGCGCACGCGACAAAGCGCGGCCTGGACATCGAGACCGACCGCAACGGGATCATCTGGGCCTGGTCGGGCGGAGTCGGCGACGACGCCGTCGTCACCGGCAGTCACCTGGATTCCGTGCCCGGCGGCGGCGCCTACGACGGACCGCTCGGGGTGGCGTCGGCGTTGGTCGCTTTCGATCTACTGGCCGCCCGCAGTGTCGGCGGGCGGCGGGCCATCGCGGTGTTCCCCGAGGAGGAGGGTTCCCGGTTCGGGGTCGCGTGCCTGGGCTCGCGGCTGCTGACCGGAGCGATCGACCCGGACCGGGCCCGATCACTGACCGACAGCAGCGGAACCACATTCGCCGAGGCAAGTCGTTGCGCCGGAATCGATCCGGCGCATCTGGGGCCCGACCCGGAGTCGCTCGGGCGGATCGGAACGTTCATCGAACTCCACGTCGAACAGGGCCGCGGGCTGATCGACCTGGCCAGGCCGGTGGCCGTCGCGTCGTCCATCCTCGGCCACGGCCGGTGGCGGCTGTCGTTCACCGGCGAGGGCAACCACGCCGGCACGACGCTCATGGCGGACCGGGCCGACCCAATGGTGGCCGCCGCCCGGCTGATCACGGCAGTCCAGACACAGGCGCGGGCCATCAGCGGCGCACGCGCCACCGTCGGCCGGATCGTCCCGGTGCCCGGCGGCACCAACGTCATCGCCTCGCGCGTGGATCTCTGGCTGGACGTACGTCACCCCGAAGACGCGGTGACCAAGTTCCTGGTGCACGAGATCGCGGAGGCCGCCAACGCCGCCGCCCTCGGCGAAGGCTGCAGTGTCACCATGACCGAGGAATCATTCAGCGCCACTGTTGATTTTGATTCATCGTTGCGTGACGGGTTGAGCGCTACGCTCGATGACGCACCGATACTGGGCACCGGCGCGGGGCATGATGCCGGGGTCTTGAAGGACCATGTGAGCACCGCAATGTTGTTCGTGCGCAACCCAACCGGCGTCTCCCACGCGCCCTCCGAAGCTGTCGAGAGCACCGACGCCGAGGCCGGCTCGGTCGCCCTGGCCGACAGCCTGCAGCATCTCCTCCAGACCCAGTCGGCGCGGACGGATCCCAACGCGCGCCGTCTACTGACAGTGGACGTTGATGCGTTACGGTTGACGGGTGGAGAACGACGAAACGCTACTTCGCAATGCGGGCACCACCCGTAACCGACGGCCCGACGACAAGGTCGAGGAACTCGAGCTCGAGGTCGCCATCGCGCGCAATGTTCGTCAGCTGCGCCACAATTCGGGTCTGTCGGTCGGCGAGATGGCGGCCCGCATCGGCATCTCCAAGGCCATGCTTTCCAAGGTGGAGAACGCCCAAACATCCTGCTCGCTGAGCACCCTTGCGCTGCTGTCCAAAGGTTTCGACGTACCGGTGACATACCTGTTCCGCGGCGCCGACACCGAGCGGCCCGCGTCGTTCGTCAAAGCCGGCAAGGGCACCCCGATCGTCCGCAGCGGCTCACAAGCCGGCCACGAATACGAACTGCTGGGCGGGCTCCGCGGCGAGCACAAGCGCCTGGAATGCCTGATGGTGACGCTCAACGAGGACAGTGAGGTCTACCCGCTGTTCCAGCATCCCGGGACCGAATTCATCTACATGCTCGACGGCGTCATGGACTACGGCCATGGCCATTCCGAGTACCGGCTCGAGCCCGGCGACTCGCTGCAGTTCGACGGTGAGGGCGTCCACGGGCCGACCCGGCTGATCCGGCTGCCGATCCGTTTTGTGTCGGTCATCGCATTCCCCGATGGCGCGATATAGATAACAGGCCCAGAGCCCGCGATCGGACTGCCCGTTCCCGCGCGGCCATTTAGGGTTGGCGACATGACAGGGGGCTTACTACCCGCCGGCCAGGCTAGGGTGCAGCCGGTTTTTGCCGATGTCGACACCGGCGTAGACGACGCGATGGCACTGGCCTACCTGCTGGCCAGCGCCGACGCCGAGCTGGTGGGCATCGCGTCCACCGCGGGCAACGTCCCCGTCGACCAGGTATGCGTCAACAACCTGGGGTTGCTGCAGCTGTGCGGTGTCGGCCCCATCCCGGTATCCAGGGGCTCGAGCGTCCCGCTGGTCGCGCCGTTGCGCACCGCCGAGGACACCCACGGCCCGCAGGGGCTGGGCTATGCGGAACTGCCCGAGCCCAGTGCCGAGTCCGAGACCGGTGGCGTGCTCACCGAGTACGACGCCGCCGAGGCCTGGATTCAGGCCGCCCGCGAATACCCCGGCGAGTTGATCGGTCTTGTCACGGGCCCGCTGACCAGCTTCGCGCTGGCACTGCGGCAGGAACCGTCACTCCCCCGGCTGTTGCGACGGCTGGTGATCATGGGCGGGGCCTTCGACTACCGCGGCAACACCACGCCGGTGTCCGAGTGGAACATCAGCGTCGACCCGGAGGCCGCGGCCGAGGTGTTCTCGGTCTGGGGCGCGGCGTGGGGTCTGGAGGACCCGGCCCACCTGCCAATTGTGCTGGGGCTCAACCTGACCGAGAACGTTGCGATGACGCCGTCACTGCTGAGCCGGCTGGCGACCGCAGCGGGCGGCCCGTCGTCGCCGATGAGCGTGCTGGACGATCGTGGGACGCGGTCATCGTCGTCCAACCCGTTGATCCGGGTGCTGGAAGACGCCATGCGGTTCTACTTCGAGTTCCATTTCGACCAGGGCGAGGGTTATCTGGCACACCTGCACGATCCGCTCGCGGCGGCCGTCGCGCTGGACCCGGACATCGTCCGGTACCAGCAGGCGACGGTCGATGTGGAACTGCTGGGCACGCTGACACGCGGCATGACGGTCGCCGACTGGCGCGGGCACTGGGGACGCCAGCCCAATGCCCACATCGGTATCGAGGTCGACCCGGTGGCGTTCTTCGATCGGTTCATCGAGCGGGTCGGGGCCTTCGCGTCCAAGCTATGAGGGGTGTTCAGACGACTCCGCGAGCAGACGTAAAACTGTCATTTTCCAACGGAATTCGACAGTTTTACGTCTGCTCGCGAATGTGTCGGCGGCGGAAGTTCAGTCGTCGGTGACGGTGATCTTGACGTCGATGTTGCCGCGAGTGGCGTTGGAGTAGGGGCAGACCTGGTGGGCCTTGTCCGCGAGCTCCTGCGCGGCGTCGTGCTCCAGGTTGGGCAGGGTGATCTCCAGCTCGACCGCCAGGCCGAATCCGCCGTTGTCCAGCTGTCCGAGCGAAACCCGGGCCCCCACAGACGAATCGGTGACGTCAGCCTTGGCTTCGCGGGCGACCAAGCGCAGTGCCGAGTGGTAGCAGGCGGCGTAGCCGATGGCGAACAGCTGCTCGGGGTTGGTGCCGTTGCCGCTGCCACCCATCTCCTTCGGGATGGCCAGATCCAGGTCCAGCTTGCCGTCGGAGGTGCGGCCGTGGCCGTCGCGACCTTCGCCGGTGGCCAGGGCTTCTGCGGTGTACAGCGTCTTCATGTCGATCTCCTTGTGGTGGTTGGTGCCGGTGACGCAGGTTGCGTCGGTAAATCAGTGCGATGCGGTGAGCGCATCGGTCAATCGGTGAATCGCATCGCGCAGGTCTGTTGCTTCCCGCTCGGTGATGCCCATCCGGGCGCCCAGCTGTTGGGGAATGCACTGGGCCTTCCCTTCGAGCTTGCGGCCGGCCGGAGTCAGAGTCACCTCGACCTGACGCTCGTCCTGCAGCGACCGTTCACGACGGATGAATCCATTGGCTTCCAACCGTTTCAGTAGCGGTGAGAGAGTCCCCGAATCCAGCTGCAGCCGCTCACCCAGGCGCCCGACCGTGACCCGATCCTCTTCCCACAGCACCAGCAGCACGAGGTACTGCGGGTAAGTGAGGTTCAGCTCGGTCAGGATCGGCCGGTAGGCCGCCGTCATCGCTCGCGACGCCGAGTACAAGGCGAAGCAGAGTTGGCGATCCAAGGTGAGTGCGTCCACGTGAAGAACTGTAGCCCACAATTCAGTTGTGCACAACCATAATTTTTTTGTTCTTCCAGCAGGCCTCGAAGATGCCGCTTGGTTCGGGTACTTCCGGCGGCGCCACAGTCCACCCGTCCCTGAGGGGTGCTACGGCGAATGTGCAGCTTCGGACGGTGGATCTGCGAAATATCGAACGAAACCTGCACATTCGTCATAGGAAGCGATCGGCGACCACTGGGTGCTGCCCCGCCCAGGAACTCCATGGTTCGAACTGCAGCGCGGCCTATTCATAAACCCCCTCCACGTACCACCGCCGCTGCCGGTAGCACAGCAGCAGCGCACGACTCTCCCCGTCGTCCCCGATCAACACCTGAGCCCGTGCCGTGCGGCCCTTCCCCCGCTCCGGGTCCCACCAGCGTTCGTCGACCGGCCACGGCCCCGCCCACCAGCGCAGCGCCCCGCGATACCCCGAACCCGTCAGCCCCACCGGATCGGTGGAGAACATGCCCCTGTCCGTCACCCGAACCGAATCACCGCGTACGTCAACAAGTTCCACCGGATCATCCAGCAGGACCACCGGAGCCGGCTCCGGCAGTCGCCCCGGCCACGGCTGGGTCGGATCGTTCAACGGCACCACCTCATCCCCCAGCGGGGTCAGCGTGATGCGCTCGGCCGGCCCCCGCCCACCACTGAGCACCGGCACCTGCACCGCCTCCGGCCCGAGCAGACCCTGGACCCGCACCAGCGCCCGCCGAGCGCGCATCCGGTCGTCATCTCCGGAAGATCCCCACAACGGCAACTGCAGCGCGGCGGCCGAGACCACCTCGACCGGATGCAGCCGCAACACCGTGATGGGCCCGGTGGGTCCGGCCCCGCCCAGTCCCCGCCTGGTCAGCCAGCCGTCCAGCTGCCACCGCACCCGGTCCGCAGTGGCGTCCTCGGTCAGCGGCTCGGCGCACCGCCAGACCCGTTGCAGTTCCTCACCGTTGGCGGTCACCGCATCGATGGCCAGCCGAGTGCACCCCACCCCGGCGGACTCCAGGCTGCGGTGCAACCGGCCCGCCAACGAGCGTCCGGCGAATGCCGCCGCGTCCACCCGGTCGATCGGCGGGTCGCAGTCCATCACGGCATCGAGATCCGCCGGTGTCTCCGGCCCCGACGGGCGGCGCGCCGGTTCACCCCGCGAAAACCGGTGCGCGACCACGGCATCGGTACCGAACCGGGACGCCACGTCGGTCCGGGACAGCGCGGCGAACTGCCCGATGGTTCGGATACCCATGCGCCACAACAAGTCCGCCAGTTCTTCCCGGCCCTCGCCGGACAGGCTCGGCTCGGTGGCCAACTGCCGGATGGACAATCCGGCGAGAAACTGCGCATCCTCACCCGGCGCGAGAATGCGTCCCGCCCGGGCCGCGAAGACCGCCGTGGGCAGCTGGTCGGCGATGCCCACCTGGCATTCGACCCCCGCCGCACCCACCGCGTCGACCAATCGTTCAGCCGCGGTCTGCTCCGATCCGAAATACCGGGCCGCGCCACGTACCGGCAACACCAGCAGCCCCGGCCGCAGCACCTCTGCGCGCGGCACGACCTCGTCGACCGCGGCCGTCACCCCCTCGAAATGCCGGGCGTCCCGCGCCGGATCGGCGGTGGCGACGTGCAATTGGGGGCAGCGGGCCTGAGCCTCCCTGCGCCGCAATCCCCTTCGGACGCCCGATGCCCGGGCCGACGCCGAACAGGCCGCCACCCGGTTCGCCAGAGTGACGGCCACCGGTTCGGTCACCGGCAGCCCGGCCGCCACTGCCGCCGCCACGGCGGGCCAGTCCATGCACCAGATGGCCAGTACCCGGGACATCTCAGCCACCCACCGCTCGCAGCGGGCGCATCGAGCGGCCGCGGGCCCGGGTGTCCAGCCGCACCCGGCCGATCCGTCCGCACCCCGGCGTCGGGTCCCCAGCGCCCGCGCCGACCACCTCGTACCCGCGGACCCTGGCCTCCAGCCGGGCCGTCGCCCCGGGCCAGTCGCCGTCGGTGACCAGCAGGGTGCACTCGCGCTGCCGGGCCCGGGACGCCACCACCCGCGCCCGGCCGGCCGGAACGGACTTGCCGCCCAGGCCGAGCAGCACCAGGTCGAGCCCGTCCATGAGCACCGCGGCCACCTCCACCGGGTCCGGCCCCGGGTCCGGGATGAGCGCGATGCGTTCCAGGTCGGCCCCCATCTCCACCGCGGCCAGCAGCCCGACCTTGGGCTGACCGACGATGGCCGCATACCCACCGGCCGCCGTCACCGCGGCCACCATCCGCAACGGCAGCGAGCGGGCCCCGAGAGCACCGCGACCGTGCCGCGGGGCAACACGTCAGGCAGCAGCTCAGACTGCGGATCCGATGGTTCCAGCAAACTTTCGGGAACCTTCGGAGCCGGCTCGGTCCGCCCCCGGTCCCGGCCGCGCAAACCCGCCGGTCCCGACATCTCGGCGATCTTGCGCCGGAGTTGTTCCAGCTGGTCAGCGCGGTCAATCCGGCTATTCGCCAGACTGGTCACAGCCGCCACAACAACACCTCCCGCACCATCGGACACTGTCAATATTCGAATATTTGTTCGATACCGTGAGTAAACACCCACCCACCGACACGGTCAAGCCGCCGGTGACCCACAACACCGCCATCGCAGCGTTCTGACCTGTACGCTCGTAACTGGAATAGGTCCGGAAATCCCGCTCGGGGCTTGGTGGACCGCTGCGCTAGTGGAAGGCATGCATCATGCGTTCGAATCGTCTGGTCCACCGCGTCACCGCCGCAGCGGGAGGCACCGCACTCATCGCGATGATCGGCCTCACCGCCGGCTGCGGCGAGGAGAAGAAGGCCCCCGAGACGCCGTCGTCGACCACCACCACCACCACGACCACATCGGCGGTCACCCCGACCGAGAAGTCGATCAGCCCGGGCGGCGGCAACCTGTTCACCCCGTCGGTCACCGCCAACCCGGCGCCCACCGCCACACCGGGCACGCACCGCAACTGACAACTGGCCCGGGTTGCCTACCGGCCCAGCAGAATCCGAGTTCGCGCTACCGTTGGTACATGCCACCGCCGAATCGGACACCACACCGGCGATGGCTGGTTGCCCTGGTACTTGCCGCCACGCTGACGCTGGTGGTCATCAACCTGCCCACCCCGGGCCGGCCGACCGCGGCGCCGGACCAACCGTCGGGCACCATCGACGGTCCCTTTGCGTCGCTGCTCGCCTCCTCGACCGATCTCGGGCCCGCCCATCCACAGCGCATTCAGCTCACCGCCACGCTCGATGCGAACCATCGACCGGACGCGCTGATCAATTGGGCTGAATTGCAACGCCTTTCGGTGCGCTGGCGCCCCGGCGACAACTGGGCCGTCGTCGAAGGTGACCCCGACCGGATGAGCGCCGCTTTCGGTGTCGAGGTGCACGACTATCGCGGCCGGCGTGGACAGGAGTTCTACGCCGCGCCGCAGCAACCCCAGCTCCCTACCGAACTACAAGGCACGGTCGCCGAATTGGGCCGGATCCTCAGCTACACCCCGCACCACGATTCGGCACCGCAGGACCCGCCGCAGGGTGTCCCGGAACGCGGCCTGACCCCGAGCCACCTGCTCAGCGCCTACCACGCCGACAAGTTGAGCGCCGCCGGCCACACGGGCAAGGGCACCACGGTGGTGGTCTTCGCCTTCAACGGCTACGACCAAGCCGACCTGGACCAGTTCTCCACCACCTTCGGCCTACCCAAGTTCACTCCGACCCTCATCGGCGGGCAACCCGGCGACGAGCGCGGCGAGACCACCATGGACCTCGAGGTGATCCATGCCATCGCCCCCGACGCCCGACTGGTCGTGGTCAACGCCCGTCCGACGGTCACCGGCGACGGCGCGTACGTGAAGATCGGTGAGCTGTTCGAGCAGACCGACCGTGATTTCCCCGGCGCGATCTGGAGCCTGTCGATCGGCTGGGGCTGCGACAAACTGACCACCGCGGCCGACCTCGCACCCGTCCGATCGGCGTTGGCCGCCGCAGAATCGCACGGCACCTCGGCATTTGACGCCAGCGGCGACCTGGCCGGACTGGAGTGCAAGGGCGGCGACGACTGGGACTCTCCTCCCGGCCCGGCCGACATCGGGCTGGATTCGGTGGCGTCGCTGCCCGAGATGACCAACGTCGGCGGCAGCACCCTGTCCACCGACGCCGACGGCAGGTGGGTGGACGAACAGGCCTGGTTCAACGTCCCGCTCTCCCAGGGCACCGGCGGCGGGGTTTCCACACTGTTCGAGCAGCCACGCTGGCAGGCGGCCGCGGCGAACCAGGTCGACCCGAAGCGCAGCGCCGGAAAGCGCATGACGCCGGACATCTCGGCCGTCGCCGATCCCTACACCGGCGTACGGATCGTGGTGGACAAGGAGGTGGTCGTCGGCGGCGGCACCTCGCAGTCCGCACCGATCTGGGCCGGGCTGACGGCCGTCATGACGCAATACCTCACCGCCAACGGCGGACGTCCGATCGGTGCGCTCAACCCGCTGCTGTATCGGATCGCCACCGGCGCCCCACGACCGGCATTCCGCGATATCACCTTGGGCGGCAACGCCGTTGACACCGCGGGCCCGGGCTACGACCTGGTCAGCGGCCTCGGCACCCCGAACGTGGAGAACCTGGCGGAAAACCTGTTGTTGCTGCAGAAGGTGACGCAATGACCACCCAGCTCGAAGACCGGCCGATGATGGAGTGCGAGGTCTGCCAGCTGGACGTCCCGGCCGGCGAGTACTGCGGGCTGTGCGGCGCGCCGCTGAGCGAACACCGCCACGACGGACCGCATTGGTTGCGCGCGCGGTCGTTCAGCGCCGCGCCCGGCCAGCATCTGCTTCGCCTGTCGATCACCAGCTCGCTGTTCCCGCACCTGTCCCCGCGGTCGCGCACGTCGTTCATGCTCGGGCTCGTCGCCCTGGTGCTCGCCCTGGTCGCCACCGCGATGCTCCGCCTGCCCGGCGCGCTCGTCGCCGTCGCCGTCCTCGGGCTGCCCGTGATCTTCGGAATCTATCTCCGGGAATCCGAATTCAACCAGGACGCACCGCGGGGCAACCTCTGGCTGACCGCCGGTCTCGCCGTCGCCCTGGGCGTCGGGTGGGCGCTACTCACCGGAGCGGTGGCCGCCCGGTCGTACGGCATCCCACTTGGCGCGGGTATCGCGGCGGCCCGCATGCTGCGGACCGGCCTCGGCGCCACGCTCGGTGGCCTACTGCTGATGCAGGTGCCCACACTGGTGATCCGCCTGGTCCGGCCCGGCCATCGAGAAGCCTTGCACGGCTATGCCATTGGCGCCCACGCAGCCATCTATTTCACCGCGGCGGCAACCCTTACCCGGCTGGCCCCACAGTTCGGCACCGGCATGGTCAACCGCGACCGCCCGCTGCAGGGCCTGTTGGTCGAGGCCGGCATCCGCGGCCTGGCCACCCCCATCATCGCCGCCACCGTCGGCGGCCTCATCGGTGCGGCGCTGTGGTTCACCCGGCCACCGAACAAGGCGCACCAACATCGCGGCTACGTCCGGCTGACGCTGACCCTGATCGCGGTGATCGTCGCCGTGGTCTATGCCCTGCTCGGCCTGATCGACGCGGTCCAGCTGCCCCAGTTCGTCCAGCTGGCAATGTATTTCGGGCTCACCCTCGTGGCGCTGCTGGCGTTGCGCGTCGGTTTGCACCTGGCGCTGCTGCACGAGGCCCACGACGACTACAACATGGACGAGCCGCTGCTGTGCACCCAGTGCGGCCACGTGGTGCCCGACGCCCCGTTCTGTGCGGCCTGCGGCGCCGCCACCCGGGCATCGTCACGGGCCGCGCGGCAGAGCCAGCGCACCGACCGCCCGGCACCCGCCGACAGCTTGACGGTGGGACTCCTCCCCGGCTACTCGCTGCACGCCCCTGCCTACGCGACGACGCCGACCCGGACCACGAAACGCGTTCAGGTGACACTGATCTTCGTCCTCGCCGCGGTGGTGGTGGCCGCGCTCCTGGTCGGGGTGTCCGGGCTCTTGGAGAAGCCGGCCGTACGGTACGTGTGCCCGCCGGAATGCGGCCATCCGCCCATGGGCCAACCGGTGACCATCAACCCCCGGTTCACCGCACCCGACGGCTCGTTCAGCGTCGCCTACCCGGCGACCGGATCGGCGTACGAAGTGACCAAGGACGACCACGGCGTACTGGCCAAACTGCTCGCCGGCGACGGCGGGATGCTGCAGCTGTTCAGCCGGCCCGCGACCGGACGTCAGCCGAAAGACATTGCGGCCGAACTGGTCAAGGCGACCTATCCGGATGCCAAGACCGCGTACGAGATTCCGAACGCCATGGTCGGCTACCAGACGGGCTACGGCATCGTCGCCGACTGGTATCCGCAGGGCGCGAGCCGCCAGTACTCCCGGATGCGGCTGCTGGTGCTCGTCGCCGTCAAGAACGACCTGGCACTGATCGCCGCGGCCTCAGGTCCGTACCACCGCTTCGGACCGGACTTCGGCTCCGGGAAACCGTCCGCGGTCGGCCTGCAGCTGGCCCTCGACATGGGCCAGTACGTCAACAGCTTCGCGTGGCGGGGCGACCCGGCGCGCTGAGCCTCACCCGTCAGCGGAGGGAGATCACTCCCACTCGATGGTGCCCGGCGGCTTGCTGGTGATGTCCAGCACCACGCGGTTCACCTCGGGCACCTCGTTGGTGATGCGGGTCGAAATGCGTTCCAGCACTTCGTAAGGCACGCGGGTCCAGTCGGCCGTCATGGCGTCCTCGCTGGACACCGGACGCAGCACGATCGGATGCCCGTAGGTCCGCCCGTCACCCTGCACACCCACCGAGCGCACATCGGCGAGCAGCACCACGGGGCACTGCCAGATGCTCTGATCCTGACCGGCCGCGGTGAGCTCCTCGCGGGCGATCGAGTCGGCGCGGCGCAGCGTGTCCAGCCGCGAGCCGGTCACCTCGCCGACGATCCGGATACCCAGACCCGGCCCCGGGAAGGGTTGGCGTCCAACGATTTCCTCGGGCAGGCCGAGCTCGCGGCCGACGGCACGCACCTCATCCTTGAACAGCAGGCGCAGCGGCTCGACAAGCTTGAACTTCAGGTCCTCGGGCAGGCCGCCGACGTTGTGGTGGCTCTTGATGTTGGCGGTACCAGTGCCGCCCCCGGATTCGACGACGTCCGGGTAGAGCGTGCCCTGCACCAGGAATTCGATCTCGGACTCGCTGGATCCCAGGGTGTCGCGCACCGCGCCCTCGAACGCCCGGATGAACTCGCGGCCGATGATCTTGCGCTTGCCTTCGGGGTTGGTCACCCCGGACAGGGCGTCGAGGAAGCGGTCGGCTTCGTCGACGGTGACGAGCTTGGCACCGGTCGCGGCGACGAAGTCGCGTTCGACCTGCTCCCGCTCGCCGGCGCGCAGCAGGCCGTGGTCCACGAACACACAGGTCAGCCGGTCACCGATGGCGCGCTGCACCAGCGCGGCCGCCACTGCCGAGTCGACGCCGCCGGACAGGCCGCAGATGGCCTGGCCGTCGCCGATCTGCTCGCGCACCTGCTCGACCAGCTGGTCGGCGATGTTGGCCGCGGTCCAGGTCGCGCCAATGCCGGCGAAGTCGTGCAGGAACCGGCTGAGCACCTGCTGGCCGTGCGGGGAGTGCATCACCTCGGGGTGGTACTGGACGCCGGCGAGCTTGCGGGCCCGGTCCTCGAAGGCGGCGACCGGCGCGCCCGGGCTGGTGGCCACGACGTCGAAACCGGCGGGCGCCGCGGTGACCGCGTCGCCGTGGCTCATCCACACCGGCTGCGTGGCGGGCAGGCCCGAATGCAGTTCGCCGCCGGCGACTTTCAGTTCGGTCCGGCCGTATTCACTGGTGCCGGTGTGCGCCACGGTGCCGCCGAGCGCCTGGGCCATGGCCTGGAACCCGTAGCAGATGCCGAACACCGGGACGCCGAGGTCGAAGATCGCCGCGTCCAGTTGCGGAGCGCCTTCTTCGTAGACGCTGGACGGACCGCCGGACAGCACGATGGCCTGCGGGTTCTTGGCCTTGATGTCCTCGACCGTCGCGGTATGCGGCAGCACCTCGGAGAACACCCGAGCCTCGCGGACCCGGCGGGCGATCAGCTGCGCGTACTGCGCACCGAAGTCGATGACCAGAACGGGCTGTGAAGCTGGTGTTTGCACCCGCTCAGTCTAGTGGTGGGCGGCCGGCGGCTCTGCCAGCCGCTCGGCGGCCGCGCCGACCGCGGTGCGGACGTCGTCGTCGGTCATCTCGCCGAGCCCCAGCGCGGACCGCAGGAATGGCCCGAGCAGGCGCCATCCGAGTTGCAGCGCGATGATGTTGCCCACCGCGAGCCGGGCCTGATTCTCGTCGGCGTACCGGGGCAGAAATTCGTCGAGCAGGCGCGCCATGTTCGGAAACGTGGTCTGCAGCTCCCCGACCGGGTACCCGTCGAGCGCGGCCCGGGCGATCACCCGCAGCTGCCGGTCTACCGCCGCGTCGATCACGTCGGCCGGTGCATCGGTGTCGATCAGCTCTTTGAGCCGTTGCCCCAGGTGGTCCAGCACCGCTCCGACCAGCTTTTCCTTGGAGCCGAGGTGCCGGAACACCAGCCCGTGGTTGACGTTCGACTTCGCGGCGATGTCCCGGATCGACGTGGCCGCGGGACCGCGCGCGGCGAACAGCTCCGATGCGGCCTCGAGAACGGCCGCGACAACCTCGTCGCGACCCACTGGCACACCTGTAGTCATGTGGCTACACTAGCGTCCGCATGCTGTAGTCAATTGACTACAGTCGCCTTGCCCGAAAGGAACGTCATGCTCAACGCCACCAAACTGACCAGCAAGATCGGTGCCGTCATCGACGGCGTGCGGCTGGGCGGTGACCTGTCCCCCGAGACCGTCGCCGAGATTCGCGCCGCGCTGCTGGAACACAAGGTCATCTTCTTCCGTGGCCAGGACCACCTCGACGACGCGCAGCAGCAGGCCTTCGGGGAACTGATGGGTGATCTGGTCGGCCATCATTCGATGAAGCGCGCCGGTGCACCCAAGATCACCCCGATCGACTCGGAGTATGGCAAGGCCAACCGGTGGCACACCGACGTGACGTTCATGCCCGACTACCCCTCGGCATCGGTGCTCCGGGCCGTCACGCTGCCGACCTACGGCGGTTCCACCCTGTGGGCCTCCACTGTCGCGGCCTACGAGGCGTTGCCCGCGCCGCTCAAGGCGCTGGTGGAGAACCTGCGGGCCGTGCACTCCAACCGGTTCGACTACCTCAAGGACGTCACCGTGGATACGACCCACCTGACCGACGAGCAGAAGGGCTACCAGGCCGAGTTCCAGAAGCCCGACTTCCGCACCGAGCACCCGGTGGTGCGCGTCCACCCGGAGACAGGTGAACGCGCCCTGGTCGCCGGGCAGTTCGTGCGCGGCTTCGTCGGCCTGGACAGCTACGAGTCGGCTGCCCTGCTGGAACTGCTGCAGCGACGAATCACCATGACAGAGAACACCGTTCGCTGGAACTGGCAGCCCGGCGACGTCGCGATGTGGGACAACCGGGCCACCCAGCACCGCGCCGTCGACGACTACGACGGCCAGCACCGGCTGATGCACCGCGTCACGCTGACCGGCGACGTCCCTGTCGACATCCACGGCACGCCCAGCCGCATCATCAGTGCGGCATAGCGACGAGGCATAACCGCGCCGAAAAGCGGGAAAGGACACAGCAGAACCGCTCCCGACCGAAAGAGCAACCATGCTGGGTCTCCCCGACGCCGTGCACGCCTGCCTGTTCGACCTCGACGGCGTCCTGACCGACACCGCGAGCGTGCACAAAAAGGCCTGGAAGGCGATGTTCGACGACTACCTGCGGCACCGCGCCGAACGTGACGGCGAACCGTTCGTCCCGTTCGACAGCCACGACGACTACCTGCAGTACGTCGACGGCAAGCCGCGCCAGGACGGCGTCCGCTCGTTCCTGCGCAGCCGCGGCATCGACCTCCCCGACGGCAACCCGGACGACCCGCCGGACGCCGAGACCGTCGCCGGTCTGGGCAACCGCAAGAACGAGATGTTCCAAAAGGTCCTGCACGACGACGGTATCGAGGCGTTCAGCGGGTCCCGGCGATATCTGGAGGCAGTTGCCGCTGCCGGACTCGGCGTCGCGGTCGTGTCGTCGAGCGCCAACACCCGTCAGGTGCTCGACGTCACCGGCCTGTCCCGGTTCGTCCAGCAGCGGGTCGACGGCGTGACCCTGCGCGACGAGCACATCGCAGGAAAACCGGCACCGGACTCGTTCCTGCGGGCGGCACAACTATTGGGCGTCGAACCGGCGGCGGCCGCCGTCTTCGAAGACGCGCTGGCCGGTGTCGCGGCGGGCAGAAACGGCCGATTCGGCTACGTCGTCGGAGTGGACAGAGCCGATCAAGCCGCGCAGCTACGCAGCAGCGGCGCAGACGTCGTGGTCCGCGACCTGGCCGAGCTGCTGTAGGCCGCCGATGATCACCCAGGAATCATTTCCCGTCGAGCCATGGCAGGTCCGCGAGACCCAACTGGACCTCGACCTGCTGGCGCAGTCGGAGTCGGTGTTCGCATTGTCCAACGGGCACATCGGCTTTCGCGGAAATCTCGACGAAGGGGAACCGCACGGACTGCCCGGCACCTACCTCAACTCGTTCTACGAAACCCGGCCGCTGCCGTACGCCGAAAGCGGATTCGGCTACCCGCAGGGCGGTGAGACCATCGTCGACGTCACCAACGGCAAGATCATCCGCCTGCTGGTCGACGACGAGCCATTCGACGTCCGATACGGCGAACTCATCGACCACGAGAGAATCCTCGATCTGCGCGCCGGCACCCTCTCACGCACCGTGCACTGGCGGTCACCGGCCGGAAAACAGGTGCGGGTCACGTCGGTTCGGCTGGTCTCACTGGCCCAGCGCAGCGTCGCGGCCATCGAGTACATCGTCGAGGCCATCGACGAATTCGCCCGTGTCACAGTGCAATCGGAGTTGGTCGCCAATGAGGACCAGCCGCAGACCTCCGGGGATCCCCGCGTCGCGTCGGCCCTTGCCAATCCACTGCAGCCGATCCACCACGAGCACAACCAACACAGCGCCCTGCTGATCCACCAGACCAAGCGCAGCGGCCTGATGATGGCCGCCGCGATGGACCACGAGATCGAGGTCCCGGGCCGTGTCGAGGTGAGCACCGACGCACGCCCAGATCTGGCCCGTACCACCGTGATCTGCGGGCTGCGACCGGGGCAACAACTGCGCATCGTGAAATACCTGGCCTACGGCTGGTCCAGCCTGCGATCCCGACCCGCGCTGCGCGACCAGGTCGCCGGTGCGCTGGCCGGCGCGCACTACAGCGGGTGGCAGGGTCTGCTGGATCTGCAGCGCGCCTACCTCGACGATTTCTGGGACAGCGCCGACGTCGAAGTCGACGGTGACCCCGACTGCCAGCAGGCCGTGCGGTTCGGGCTGTTCCACGTGCTGCAGGCCAGTGCGCGCGCCGAATGCCGCGGCATCGCCGGCAAGGGGCTGACCGGAACCGGCTATGACGGTCACGCCTTCTGGGACACCGAAGGTTTCGTGCTCCCGGTGCTCACGTACACGAAACCGCATACCGTCGCCGACGCCCTGCGGTGGCGTGCCTCGACCCTGGAGCTGGCGAAAAGCCGTGCGGCCGAACTGGGTTTGCGCGGCGCGAGCTTCCCGTGGCGCACCATATCCGGGCCCGAGTGCTCGGCCTACTGGCCGGCCGGTACCGCGGCGTGGCACGTCAACGCCGACATCGCGATGGCGTTCGAGCGCTACCGCAACGCCACCGGGGACGAATCCCTGGAACTCGACTGCGGCCTGACCGTGCTGGTGGAGACGGCGCGATTGTGGATGTCGTTGGGACACCACGACCGACACGGCATCTGGCATCTCGACGGCGTCACCGGTCCCGACGAATACACCGCGATGGTGCGCGACAACGTCTTCACCAATCTGATGGCGGCGCACAACTTGCGCGTCGCCGCCGACGCATGCACGCGGCACCCCGACAACGCCTACGCCATGGGCGTGACCAACGAGGAGACCGCCGCCTGGCGTGACGCCGCAGCCGCCGCGCACATCCCGTACGACGACGAGCTCGCCGTGCATCCGCAGTGCGAGGGCTTCACCACCTTCGCCGAATGGGAGTTCTCGTCCGACACTGCCTATCCCCTCTTTCTGCACCACCCGTACGTGCGGCTGTATCCGGCGCAGGTGATCAAGCAGGCCGACCTGGTGCTGGCGATGCAGTGGCAGGGCCACGCCTTCACCGCCCAGCAGAAGGCGCACAACGTCGACTACTACGAGCGGCGCACGGTCCGCGATTCGTCGCTCTCCGCGTGCACGCAGGCGGTGATGTGCGCCGAGGTCGGCCACCTGGAACTGGCGCACGACTATGCCTACGAGGCGGCGTTGATCGATCTCCGCGATCTGCACCACAACACCCGCGACGGGCTGCACATGGCGTCGCTCGCCGGTGCCTGGATCGCGCTGGTCGCGGGTTTCGGTGGTCTGCGCGACGACGAAGGCGTCCTCGCCCTCGACCCCCAGCTGCCGGACAGCCTGGCCCGGCTCCGGTTTCGGTTGCGGTGGAGGGAATTTCGGATCACTGTCGATGCGACGCACAGCGAGGTGACGTACACCCTGCGCGACGGCCCCGACTCCACCCTGGCCATCCGGCATGCCGGCGCCGACCTCACACTGAGTACGCGCGAGCCGACCGTCGTCGACGTCACGCCGCGGCAGTCGCTACTGCCCCCACCGCCGCAACCACCGGGCCGGGCGCCCACACACCGGCGGTTCAACACCGCCTGAGCCCCGGGGATTTGTGCACGATTTTCCGCGGTCAGCGCGGAAAATCGTGCACAAATCCCTGCTAAACCGGGGTGATCGGGAGCCGGCGCAGCGCGCCGGGAGCATCGGCAGGGACGACGGGACGGTCCGGCACGATCGGTTCGATCCGCCGGTAGGGCTCGCCCTGGGCCGGCCGCGCGTCGTCCTGCCCCTTGTTCGGCCACAGCGACGCGGCGCGCTCGGCCTGCGCCGCGATCGAAAGCGACGGATTCACACCGAGATTCGCCGAAATCGCGGCACCGTCGGTGACGAACAGCGTCGGGTAGTTGTAGACGCGGTGGTAGGGATCGATGACGCCCGTCTGGGCGCTGTCGCCGATCGCCGCGCCGCCCAGGAAGTGGGCGGTCAGCGGGATGTTGAACAGCTCACCCCAGGTGCCGCCGGCGATGCCGCCGACCTTCTCGGCCATCCGCCGCGTCGCCTCGTTGCCGACCGGGATCCAGGTCGGGTTGGGCTCGCCGTGGCCCTGCTTGGACGACATGATGCGGATGCCACCGGGTCCGCGCTTGGTGAACGTGGTGATCGAGTTGTCGAGGTGCTGCATCACCAGCGCGATCACGGTGCGCTCGCTCCACCGCTTGGGGTTGAGCAGCCGGATCAGCTCACGCGGGTCCTCGCCGGCCTGGTCCAGGAACTGCTTCCACCGCGGCACGTCGGTGCCCTGCGGGCCGGCGCCGTCCGTCATGAGCGTCTGCAGCATGCCCATGGCGTTGGAGCCCTTGCCGTACCGCACCGGTTCGATGTGGGTGTCGGGCGTCGGGTGGATCGACGACGTGATGGCCACGCCGTGCGTCAGATCCATGTCCGTGGGCACTTCGCGGGTCTGGGCGCCCACGATCGACTCGGAGTTGGTCCGGGTCAGCACGCCGAGCTTGTCCGACAGCTTGGTCAGCTTTCCGGTGTCGCGCACCTTGAACAGCAGCTTCTGGGTGTTGTAGGTGCCGGCCGCCACGATGAGGTACTTGGCGGTGAAGGTCCGCTTGCCGCGCCGCACCTTGCCGTTGGTGCGTCGGGTCGACACCTCCCACAGCCCGTCGCCGCGCTGCTCGAAGCTGGTGACCGTGGTGAGCGGATGTACTTGTGCCCCAGCCTTTTCCGCCAGGCCGAGGTAGTTCTTCACCAGGGTGTTCTTGGCGCCGTGCCGGCAGCCGGTCATGCATTCACCGCACTCGATGCAGCCGGTGCGGGCCGGGCCCGCCCCACCGAAGTAGGGATCCGGGACCGTCTTGCCGGGCGTCTTCTCACCGTCGGGGCCGAAGAACACACCGACGGGCGTCGCGACGAAGGTGTCGGCGCACCCCATGTCCTCGGCGACCTCTTTGATGATCTTGTCCGCGTCGGTGAACGTCGGGTTCTTGACCACACCGAGCATGCGCTGCGCCTGCTCGTAGTGCGGCATCAGTTCGGCGCGCCAGTCGGTGATGTTCTTCCACTGCGGGTCGTTGAAGAACGGGTCCGGCGGGATGTAGAGGGTGTTGGCGTAGTTCAGCGAACCACCGCCGACACCCGCGCCAGCCAGAATCATGACGTTGCGCAGCAGGTGGATCCGCTGGATGCCGTACATACCGAACTTGGGGGCCCACAAGAACTTTCGCAGGTCCCACGAGGTCTTTGCGAAGTCGGCGTCGGAATACCGGGGGCCGGCTTCCAACACTCCAACGCGGTAACCCTTCTCGGTGAGCCGGAGGGCGCTGACGCTGCCTCCGAAACCCGAGCCGATGATCAAGACGTCGTAGTCAGGCTCCATGGCAGAAGTATGGACCTACCGCTCGGTAACCAGCTACCAAGGTATGCCTAACTCGCTACCGCCGGTACTAGCTACCGACGGTGAGGCCCACCTTCTGGAACTCCTTGAGGTCGCAGTACCCGGCCTTGGCCATCGAACGGCGCAGGCCACCGACCAGGTTGACCGAGCCGAACGGGTCGTCGGACGGGCCATTGAGGACCTGGTCGAGCGACGGACGCTCACCCAGCGCGACCTGCAGCAGCGCACCGCGCGGCAGCGACGGATGCGCCGCGGCAGCCGGCCAGAACCAGCCGTCACCAGGCGCTTCGGCAGCAGCGGCCAACGGGGTGCCCAGCAGGACGGCGTCGGCGCCGCAGGCGATGGCCTTGGCCAGGTCACCCGAGGTGTGGATGTCGCCGTCGGCCAGCACGTGGACGTAGCGGCCGCCGGTCTCGTCGAGGTACTCGCGCCGCGCGGCGGCGGCGTCGGCGATCGCGGTGGCCATCGGCACGCTGATACCCAGGACCTCGTCGCTGGTCGTCGCGCCGTAGGTCGAGCCGTAGCCGACGATGACGCCGGCCGCGCCGGTGCGCATGAGGTGCAGCGCGGTGCGGTGATCGAGTACGCCACCGGCGACCACCGGCACGTCCAGCTCGGAGATGAAGGTCTTGAGGTTGAGCGGCTCACCGTCGGAGGCGACGCGCTCGGCCGAGATGATGGTGCCCTGGATGACCAGCAGGTCGATCCCGGCCGCGACCAGCGTCGGCGTCAGGGCCTGGGCGTTCTGCGGGCTGACCCGCACCGCGGTGGTGACGCCGGCTTCCCGGACGCGCGCCACGGCGGCGCCGAGCAGCTCCGGATCCAGCGGTGCCGCGTGGAGCTGCTGCAGCAGCCGCACGGCTGCCGACGGGTCGTCTTCCTTGGCCGCCAGCTCGACCACCTGGGCGAGCTTGTCCTCGACGTCGCGGTGCCGGCCGATCAGGCCTTCACCGTTGAGCACGCCGAGGCCACCGAGGCGGCCCATCTCGATGGCGAATTCGGGCGACACCAGTGAGTCGGTCGGGTGCGCCAGGACCGGAATCTCGAACCGGTAGGCGTCCAGCTGCCAGGCCGTCGAAACGTCCTGGCTGGAGCGGGTGCGCCGCGACGGCACGATGTTGATGTCGTCCAGCTCGTATGTACGACGAGCGGTCCGGCCCATGCCGATTTCGACCATGTCACGCATGTGTTCTTTGACTTCCCTGTCAGTTAGCGCGAGGAATAGTTCGGTGCTTCGACGGTCATCGTGATGTCGTGCGGGTGGCTTTCCTTCAAGCCCGCCGCCGTGATCTGCACGAACTGCGCCTGCTGCAGTTGCTCGATGGTGGCCGAACCGGTGTAGCCCATGGCAGCCCGCAGACCGCCGGTGAGCTGGTGAATGACGGTGGACAGCGGACCGCGGAACGGCACCCGGCCCTCGATGCCCTCGGGCACCAGCTTGTCTTCGGACAGCACGTCGTCCTGGAAGTAGCGGTCCTTGGAGTAGGACTTGCCCTGACCGCGGCCCTGCATGGCGCCGAGCGACCCCATGCCGCGGTAGCTCTTGAACTGCTTGCCGTTGACGAAGATCAGGTCACCCGGCGATTCGGCGGTACCGGCCAGCAGCGAGCCGAGCATGGCCGTCGAGGCACCGGCGGCCAGCGCCTTGGCGATGTCGCCCGAGTACTGCAGGCCGCCGTCGGCGATCACCGGCACGCCGTAGGGACGGCACGCGGCCGTCGCCTCGAGGATCGCGGTGATCTGCGGAGCGCCGACACCGGCGATCACGCGGGTGGTGCAGATGGAGCCGGGCCCGACACCCACCTTGACGGCGTCGGCGCCGGCCTCGCACAGTGCGGCGGCGGCGGACCGGGTGGCGACGTTTCCGCCCACGACCTCGATCTTCTCGCCCACGGCCTTCTTGAGGCGGGCGACCATGTCCAGCACGCCACGGTTGTGGGCGTGCGCGGTGTCGACGATCAGGACGTCGACACCGGCGTCGGCCAGCGTCATGGCGCGCGTCCAGGCGTCGTCACCGACACCGACCGCGGCACCGACCAGCAGACGGCCGTCGCTGTCCTTGGTGGCCAGCGGGAACTGCTCGGTCTTGACGAAGTCCTTGACGGTGATCAGCCCGGTGAGCTTGCCGTGTCCGTCGACGATCGGCAGCTTCTCGATCTTGTGCCGGCGCAGCAGACCCAGCGCGGCCTCGGCCGAGACGCCCTCCTGGGCGGTGATCAGCGGAGCCTTGGTCATCACCTCGGCGACGGCCTTGTCCTGGTCGACCTCGAAGCGCATGTCGCGGTTCGTGATGATGCCGACGAGCTGCCCTGTCGTGTCCACGACGGGCAGGCCGGAGATCCGGAAGCGGGCGCACATGGCGTCGACCTCGGCCAGGGTGTTGCTCGGCGAGCAGGTGACCGGGTCGGTGACCATGCCGGCCTCGGACCGCTTGACGGTCTCGACCTGTGCGGCCTGCTCGCTCAGCGGCAGGTTGCGGTGCAGCACGCCCATGCCGCCGGCACGAGCCATCGCGATGGCCATCCGCGACTCGGTAACGGTGTCCATGGCCGAGCTGACGAGCGGCACCCGCAGCCGGATGTTGCGCGTCAACTGGCTGGACGTATCGGCGGTGGCCGGGATGATGTCGGACGCCGCGGGCAGCAGAAGGACGTCGTCGAAGGTCAGCCCGAGCATCGCGACCTTGGTCGGATCGTCACCGCCGGTCGGCACCGGAACGGAGATGGGAACGCTGCTTTCAGCGATCGACATGGGTGGGGCCTCCAGGGCAGACACAGTCGTGGAACTAAAAAGCCATCCTATCGGCCCAGACTGCGTGCAACGAACTCCACTCTGTGGCGGCTCGCCGGGGTAACGGCTGGCGCATCGTCGGGGGTGATAAGTAGGGTGGACCTGTGCGTGACCACCTGCCGCCGGGCTTGCCACCCGACCCGTTCGCCGACGATCCCATGGACCCGTCGGCCGTTCTGGATGCGCTGGAGCCCGGACAACCCCTGGACCCGCAGGAACGCATGGCCGTCGAGGCCGATCTCGCCGATCTGGCAGTGTACGAAACACTGTTGGCGCACAAAGGCATTCGCGGCCTCGTCGTCTGTTGTGACGAATGTCAGCAGGACCATTACCACGACTGGGACATGCTGCGGGCGAACCTGCTGCAGCTGCTGGTCGACGGCACCGTCCGTCCCCACGAGCCGGCCTACGATCCCGAGCCTGATGCTTACGTGACGTGGGACTACTGCCGCGGTTATGCCGATGCCTCGCTCAACGAGGCGACCTCGGAGCACGACGGCTACCGCTGATTTTTTCTGTTGACGTGCTGGATGTCACGTCTGGCCACGTTGAAGTTGCGCTGAGGGCGAAAAAGCCGAGTAGGCGGAGCCGTGGCTACAGAGTCAACGGCCGAGGCCCGGCGAATTCCGTTGAGTCCGCGCTGACGGCACAAAAGGCCGAGTAACCAGCACCCCCACTACAGGATCAACAGCCGAACCCGGCCGAATCCCGTTGACCCTGCACTCAGGGCACAAAAGGCCGAGTAGACAGAGCCGTGACTACAGAGTCAACGGCCGAACAACCTCAGTGCTCTCCGCGTCCCGATCCTGACGGGGCCTGCGTCGTCGTCACGACGGACCGCTCCCGCGTCGGCTCGGGCTGCGCTTCCTTCGTTGTCGGCGCCACGGTGGGCTGCACAGCTGGGGCTGTCGGTGCAGGTGTGGTCACCGAGGGCACTTCGACAGTCGGGGCGACGGTCGTGACGGTCTGCGCGGGCGCCGGGTTCTGCGTCGACGGCGCGACCGTGGCCGTCTGTGTGGCAGTCGCCGTGGGCGGCTTGGTGACGACGGGCTCGCTCGAGGGCACTGTAGCGGGCGAAGTCCCTGTCGCTGTCGCCGTCGCGGTCGACGACGGCACCGACGCCGAGGTGGCAGTCGACACCGAGGACGACGTCGCCGAGGTGACGGACGAGCTGCTCGCCGACGAAGAACCGGCCGTCTCTGTCGGGGACGCCGCACTCGTAGAAGAAGACGTGCTCGTCGACTCCGACGGCGAGGTCGACGTACTGCTCGACGTCGTGGACGTGTCGGTCGAGGTGGCCGTCGTGGACGAAGTGGTCGACGAGGTGGTCGTCGACGTGCTGGACGACGAAGTCGAAGACGACGTCGTCTCCACCACCGGCACCGGCAACAGGGTCAGCGGCGAGGACGGCAGGACCGGCATCGGCTCTCCCGGCGGCGGCAGCGTCGCCGCGGGGTTCTGCTCGACCACCTTGTAGGTCAAGGCATTCCACTGCTGGATCAGCTGTTGCTTGTGCTCCGGGGCGTCGACGCTCTGCACGGTCGGGCTCAGCGCCTGGAGCTTCTCCTGCGCCTGCTGCCACTGGCCGTTGTCGATCAGCTGCTGCACCTGCTGCATCTCGGTCTGCGCGGCCAGCATCACCTGGTCGTCGCGTCTGGCCTTTTCGGCGCCGAACATCGCCGTGTGCAGGCCGTAGAGCGACGAGTTCGGGCCGGCAGCGTAGATCGCGGTGCCGAAGCCACCCAGGCACAGCAGCGCGGCCGCGACCGAGCCGACGATCGTCAGCGATGTCCGAGATTCCTTGCGGTGCAACCCGTTCTGCAGCGCCGCGACCGCGTCGCGGGCCGTGACGGGCGTCGTCACCGCGGGTTCGCGGATGCTGTCGCGCCAGTCGGCGAGCAGGAACGCCAGCTCGGCTTCGGTGGAATCCGTCGAGTACGCGTGCTGGTCGGCGGCGAGCGCGTCGAAGAATCGGTCGACGCGTCGAATCTCGTTGAGCGAGGGGTCACCGCCGCCCGGCGGCCATTGTCCGGAGTCAGGCATGGCCGCGCTCCGTCGAACCGATCTCGGTCTTCAACCGCGCCAACGCACGGTGCTGCGCGACGCGGACCGCGCCGGCAGTGCTGCCGACAGCATCGGCGGTCTCCTCGGCGCTCATGCCGACGACGACGCGCAGGATCAGGATTTCGCGCTGCTTCTCGGGCAGCACGGCCAGCAGGCGGTTCATCCGGGCCGCCGAGTCGGCGTCGATGGCCAGCTGTTCGGGGCCCAGCTCGGTCGAGGGGCGGTCCGGCAGATTGTCGGTGGCTTCAGCGCGGTTGCGGCCGGCGGCACGATGCGCGTCAGCAACCTTGTGAGCGGCAATGCCGTACACGAAAGCCAGGAACGGCCGTCCCTGGTCCTTGTACCGCGGCAGCGCCGTGATCACAGCTAAACACACCTCCTGAGCCACATCGTCTGCGGAAACACCCTGTCGCTCGCCGACCCCGAAGCGCGCACGGCAGTACCGAACGACGATCGGGCGGATGGTTTCCAGCACCTTGCGGAGCGCGTCGCGATTGCCGGCAACTGCATCAGCAACGACAGCATCGAGACCATCTCCCGAAAATGTCATCGTGGGCGCAATCTCCAGCGTTACGGACGAGGCAGTGCCGTGGTTGGTATGTCAGGACAACAGTAATGACTGGTGCGGGCTACCAGATTCATCCCGCCCATCGCCCGCCGCGGTCGCGCACGGTGGCGGCCGCCGCGTCACGGATCTCTGCCATCGCCTCCGGGCTGTGCCCGGCGCTCCCGATATCGCTCAACAAACAGCCCAATGCCCAGGTCAGCGGCACCAACCCGAACTGCTGGGTGCGTGCCAGGGCGGCGTCGGCGATGCGACGGGACTCGTCGAACCGGCCGGCGCTGCACAGCGCCGCCGAATACACGACGTCGGTTTTCACGGCGTGGCGCGGCGAGCCGAGGTCGCCGACGAGCTGCCGGGCACGTTCGGCGTGGGCGACGGAGTCCTCACCCCGACCACTGACCATGGCCAACTCGGCGCTCACCCAGGCCAGCCGAACCCGCTGACGCGGTACCCCGCTGTTGTCGGTGTCGCCCGCGGCCCGCTCGAGCAACCGCTGCGCCACCGCGAAGCGACCGATCCCCAGGGCGTCGGCGGCCAGGCCGACGAGGGCGTCGGCGCGCGCCTCGGCGGCGTCGGGCCGATCGGCGACCAGGGCCCACGCCCGACCGTCGGCAACCCGAGCGACGCGATGCCAACCGAGCTGCCGGAGAAACGACGCGCGGGTGCTGTGCGCCAGCGACAGCAACGGACCGCGACCGCGCCGCGCGACGGCGTCGAGATCGGCGGTGGCGGCGGCGTACCGACCCTGACCGCCGGCGGCCACGGCACGCAGCCACAGTTCGTCGGCCGAATGAGCCGCGGGCAGCGGCCAACACGGCAGGTTGTTGCCAAAAGCGGCGTCATACAGATGGACGGCTGGCGGGTCGACAGTGCCCGTCCTGGTACCGGTTGCGGTCATCGAGTCAGCACGGTATCAATGCCGCACCTTCGGATGGCCGCCTTCTCTCGCCGTGCGAGGCCGGGAGCTTTGGTTAATAATTAATTCGGGCCGTGTTAACAGCATGTCAACTACTTCCAATTCCGCCACATATCGATAGACGTGGCGAACTATCGCGAACTGCCGAAACAGGTGACTTCCGACAATATCGCCACCATCCGTTTCGTTTCCAAGGCATCGCGCAGATGAACGTGATGTAAATTCTTGACCTGCGCTTATGGGGTTTCGCACAGAGCGTGGCTATTGACGGAATTTGCCGAATCCTTCTACGTTGTGTGCACGAGTTGTCATCGGCGACAAGTTCTCGGGTCATTTGCAGATCAGCGCGCATCCAAAGATTTTGCCAATCGGGTGCGCGGGGAGGAGTCGTTCCCAATGCCACAGCCGCAGCAGCTTCCCGGACCCAACGCCGATATGTGGGATTGGCAGATGCACGGCGTTTGCCGTGGCGTCGACTCGGCGGTGTTTTTTCACCCCGATGGCGAGCGCGGCCGCGCTCGGGCCCAGCGTGAAATGCGCGCCAAGGAGATGTGCCGGGCCTGCCCGGTGATCACTCAATGCCGGTCGCACGCCCTGGCCGTGGGCGAGCCCTACGGCATCTGGGGCGGACTCAGCGAGGGCGAGCGTGAGCTCTTGCTCAAGCGGGGCATCCGCCGCGCGTCGTAGATAGCAGATATACAAACGGCACAGTCGGCCTCACCTGTACGGGTGGGGCCGATTGTGGTCGAGGCTCATTCCGTCCGGGCGATCGACGCTCCGGCCGTCCATTTGGCCTCGATTCTGGCGTAACGCCAGATGAGTAGAGCCGCGACCCACGTGACCACGAACAGCCCCACGACGATGAAACCGAGCAGGTTGAGGTCGAGGCCGTTGATCCAGCCCCAGAAACCGCCGGTCCAGTTGAGCTGCCGGGCCATCAGACCGAGCAGCTCGGCGCCGCCGACAATCAGTGCCACCGCAATGGACAGTCCCGTGATGGTGATGTTGTAGTAGAGCTTGCGGACCGGCTTGAGGAACGCCCAACCGTAGGCGAAGTTCATGAAGGTACCGTCCGCGGTGTCGAGCAGGCTCATGCCCGCCGCGAACAGCATGGGCAGGCACAAGATGGCGTACCAGGGCAGCCCGGCCGCGGCACTGGTACCGGCCAGCATCAGCAGGGCCACCTCGGTGGCCGTGTCGAAGCCCAACCCGAACAGCACGCCGACGGCATACATCTGCCGGGGCCTGGTGATCGATTTCATGAGGCCGCCGAACACGCGATTCAGGAATCCCCGCTTGTTGAGCTGGTCGTCGAGTACGGCTTCGTCGTAAGTCCCCGAACGCATTTCGCGGAACACTTTCAGCGTGCCGGCGAGGATGCCGACGTTGATGGTCGCGATGAGGAGCAGGAACACACCGGAGACGCCGGTGCCGATGAGACCGGCGTAGTGGTGCAGCCCCGAGTCATCGTCGCGGACGGCGCCGATGACCGCCCTGACCCCCATCGTCAGCAGCAACGCCAGGCCGAACACCACCGTGGAATGCCCGAGGGAGAAGTACAGCCCGACTGACAGCGGTCGCTGACCATCAGCCATCAGCTTGCGCGTGGTGTTGTCGATGGCCGAAATATGGTCGGCGTCGAAGGCATGCCGCAGTCCGAGCACATAGGCGGTCACGCCGACTCCGACACCGATTGCCTTGTCCCCCACACCGAAGTGTTGCGGGACCACCACCGCGACCAGGGTGACCCACCCGATCACATGCAGTGCGGCGACGACTGCGGCCATGGCCGCCAACTGCAACCATTCCGGTCGGTTGAGCGCCGCCGGTCGAGACGGATTCACCCCCATCAGCTCCGCGCCATCCGTTGATTGGTCGCACGCAGCTGACGCACGGTGCTGTCCTCCAACGCGCAACGCTGCTTCGGTGTCAGCCGACCGCACATGCGCCCCCAGTGGACAGCGACCTCATCGCCGACGGCGATATCGGGTACCGCGCTGTAGCCGTTGTCCCACACGTCAAGGTGCCATCGCCGTGGCTCGGACAGCCGCAGCTCGTGCCCGTCCCAGAGCAGCCGGCGCGCTTCGACTCCGACGTCGTCGCCGGCGCGGGAAACCACCGTCGCCCACGTGATCCGGCAGCTGTCCAGCACGCGCAGCGGGTGCTCGTCCATGCCTCGACCGAGTAATCGCGACCAGGGATACACCCCGAACACGTGGAAGCAGTGATTGGCGGTGGCCTCGTCGGCGAGTTCCTCGGTCAGGTGCGTCCAGTAGTGGCCCACCAACGGGCCGATGGCACCGAACAGGTGGCTCGCGAAAGCACGCGCATCCAGCTCGGCCGTGATACCGCCTCCCAGCCAATAGGATTCGACGAGCCGGATGTCCAGCGGGTCAGCGATGCCGGTCATCCTGGACAGCACTTCGAGGTACGGCCACGCACCCGAGAAGCGACGGGCCGCGACGCGCACGTCGGCCAGGGAAGCGTTGCGCAACGCGGCCAACTCCGATGGGCCGCAGTAGCCGAGATGGTTGGGTGCGTAGGCATAGCGGGCGAACATCTCGACGCCCCGGTCATCCGGGGCCTGCGGAGATGGCGCCGATCGCGTCACCGCGGCGGACCGTCACCTGGTGAAGGACACATGACAGCCTCCTTCCAGTCGGCTGTCTATCAGGCTAGTTTCGTGCTGCCGTGGCCGACAATCAGAATTTCGATCGGCGGCCCACCTATTTGCGTCCCGCACCTAGGCGGCCGACGCCCGGCGGCGTAGCGTTGAAAGACGTTCCGGTGCAGTCCTGCAGCGGGTGGGATGAGCGCTGGCCCGGGCGGAGGCGCGGTGAGACCCAGTGCATGAACTGTCGCTCTGCCAGGCGATCGCCGATGTGGTCCGGCCGTATGCAGCCGACAAGCACATCGACGTGGTACGCGTTCAGGTCGGCGCCCTCCGGCAAGTGGTGCCCGACTCGTTGACCTTCTGCTGGGAGCTCATTCGCGACTACGAGTCCATGCCCGACGCCGAGCTCGAGCTGGAATTGGTTCCCGCGGAAGTGGTCTGCCGGGCGTGTGGCCGGCAGTCGCCGCTCGTGTCACGGTGGGCGGTGTGCTGCCCCACGTGCGACAGCGGCGACGTCAAGGTGATCAGAGGCGACGAGTTTCAGGTGACGTCCATGGACGTGTCCTGACAGGAGCGAGGCGGCACGATGGGCAGATTTCACCGGCACGAAGACGGCACGGTCCACAGCCACGAACACGGCGACCGCGATCATGATCACGGCGACCACAGCGGCTACGAGACCGGGACACAGCGGATAGAGGTGCTGGAATCGATCTTCGCCGAGAACGATGTGCGCGCCACCATCAACCGGAATGCATTCGAAGACAACGGGGTTCGCGCACTGAACCTGATGAGTTCACCCGGATCGGGCAAGACGACGGTGCTGGCCGCCTCACTCGACGCACTCAAGGGCGATGTCGCCGTAGGGGTGATCGAAGGCGACATCGCCACCGATCTGGACGCCGCCAAGCTCGAAGGCCGCGGCGCGCAGGTGTCTCTGATCAACACCGACAACGGTTTCGGTGGCGAATGCCATCTCGACGCACCGATGGTCAATCGAGCGCTCCAGCGGCTCGACCTCGCGGACCTCGACCTCGTCATCATCGAGAACGTCGGCAATCTGGTCTGTCCAGCGGAGTTCGACGTCGGTGAACACGCCAAGGCCATGGTCTATTCGCTAACCGAAGGCGAGGACAAGCCGCTGAAGTACCCCGTGATGTTCCGGGCCGTGGACGTGGTGCTGCTCAACAAGATCGATCTGGTGCCCTATCTCGATGCCGACGTCGACACCTACGTCGCACATGTCCGAATGGTCAATCCGACCGCCGCGATTCTGCCCGTGAGCGCGCGGACGGGCGAGGGCATGGCCGTATGGTTCGACTGGCTGCGAAGGTTCGTCACCGATCCCGGATCATTGCCCCGCCGCCGTCAAATACATTGACCTGCAGATGATCTCGCGTCGTGGACGCCAAGCCGCCGGCCGAACACCAGATTGACGCCGACACCAACTTAGCGGCCGCCGCGCCACAGCAGGTCTCGGTTGCCTGGCAGGTTGGGCCGACCCGTTGACAAGCGATTCCCCCCGGAGTAGACCGAGAAACAGCGCCGCGTATCGGGCCGAACGTCGACTCCTGCGGCGAAAGGGATTGAGCAACCAGTCCCCGTGAGCTCGACGTTTGGGGTCCAGGACGCCCCGGAAAGAACTGCGCTATGGCTACATCGGCTGCAGTCAAGACAGAGTCGCCGCTGATTCACGTGCTGTGGATCAACGCCGGTCTGAGTTGTGATGGCGATTCCGTGGCGCTGACTGCCGCCACACAGCCCAGTATCGAGGAGATCGCGCTCGGCGCACTCCCCGGTCTACCGCAAATCGCCGTGCATTGGCCCCTCATCGACTTCGAATGCGGACCAAACGGGGGCGCAGACGACTTCCTCGAATGGTTCTTCCGGGCCGACCGGGGCGAGCTCGATCCGTTCGTGCTGGTTGTCGAGGGCTCCATACCCAACGAGCAACTTCACTCCGAAGGTTATTGGTGCGGGTTCGGCAACAACCCCGCCACCGGCCAGCCCATGACCACGAGCGAGTGGCTTGATCGATTGGCGCCCAAGGCGACCGCCGTGGTTGCCGTCGGCACCTGCGCCACCTACGGGGGCATCCACGCAATGGCCGGCAACCCCACCGGTGCAATGGGCGTGCCCGACTATCTCGGCTGGGACTGGAAGAGCAAGGCAGGCATTCCCATCGTCTGTGTGCCGGGATGCCCGATACACCCGGACAATCTCGCCGAGACGCTGACGTATCTGCTGTACATGGCGACCGACCAGGCGCCGATGATTCCGCTGGACGACGCGCTGCGGCCCACGTGGCTCTTCGGCGCGACGGTGCACGAAGGCTGTGACCGGGCGGGTTATTACGAACAGGGTGACTTCGCCCACGAATACGGATCACCCAAATGCATTGTCAAATTGGGCTGTTGGGGTCCGGTCGTCAAATGCAACGTACCGAAGCGCGGCTGGATCAACGGCATCGGTGGCTGCCCGAACGTCGGCGGCATCTGCATCGGCTGCACCATGCCGGGATTCCCGGACAAGTTCATGCCGTTCATGGACGAACCACCGGGCGGCAAGGTGTCCACAACAGCGTCCGGTCTCTATGGAACCGTCATCCGCAGCTTGCGGCACATCACCGGCCGCACAGTCGACAAGGAACCACACTGGCGCCACCGCGGCACCAAGCTCGAAACGGGAGCTACCCGCACCTGGTAGGTGCGGGTGCTCCGACCGCCCACGCCGACGAGGCGAAAGGCATTGCTAGGGAGCGAAGTTCATGACAACGATCATTCCGGAACCATCACACCTGAAACGCGACCCTGGTCAGCTCGTCGAGATGGCGTGGGATCCCATCACCCGGATCGTCGGCAGTCTCGGCATCTACACGAAGATCGACTTCGAGAACCGCGAGGTCGTGGAATGCCACAGCACGTCGTCGATCTTCCGCGGCTACTCGATTTTCATGAAGGGCAAGGATCCGCGGGACGCACACTTCATCACCAGCCGCATCTGCGGCATCTGCGGTGACAACCACGCCACCTGCTCGTGCTACTGCCAGAACATGGCCTACGGCGTCAAGCCACCGCATCTCGGCGAATGGCTCGTCAACCTGGGCGAGGCCGCGGAATACATGTTCGACCACAACATCTTCCAAGAGAACCTGGTCGGCGTCGACTACTGCGAGAAGATGGTCGCCGAGACCAATCCGAGTGTCCTGGCCAAGGCCGAGAACACCCTGGCACCGCACTCCGACGCCCACGGCTACCGGACCATCGCCGACATCATGCGCACACTCAACCCGTTCACCGGCGAGTTCTACCGGGAGGCGCTGCAGGTCAGCAGGTGGACCCGAGAGATGTTCTGCCTCATGGAAGGTCGGCACGTCCACCCGTCCACGCTGTACCCCGGCGGCGTCGGGACCGTCGCGACGGTCCAGTTGATGACCGACTACATGACCCGGCTGATGCGCTACGTCGAGTTCATGAAGAAGGTTGTGCCCATGCACGACGACCTATTCGACTTCTTCTACGAGGCCATCCCGGGTTACGAACAGGTGGGGCTGCGGCGAACCCTGTTGGGCTGCTGGGGCTCGTTCCAGGATCCCGAGGTCTGCAACTTCGCCTACCGCGACATGGAACGCTGGGGCGACGCGATGTTCGTGACCCCCGGCGTGGTGGTGGACGGCAAGCTCGTCACGCACTCGCTGGTCGACATCAACCTGGGCATCCGAATCCTCTTGGGCAGTTCGTATTACGACGACTGGACCGATCAGGAGATGTTCGTGAAGAACGATCCGCTCGGCAATCCGGTCGATCGCCGGCATCCCTGGAACCAGCACACCAACCCGCATCCGCAGAAGCGGGACATGGACGACAAGTACAGCTGGGTGATGTCGCCGCGCTGGTTCGACGGAAAGGACCACCTGGCCCTCGATACCGGCGGCGGCCCGCTCGCCCGGCTGTGGTCCACGGCGCTGGCCGGCCTGGTCGACATCGGTTACGTGAAATCGACGGGGCACAGTGTGCAGATCAATCTGCCCAAGACCATCCTGAAGGGCCCCGTCGAACTGGAATGGAAGATTCCCCGGCACGGCAGCAACACCATCGAACGCAACCGTGCCCGCACCTACTTCCAGGCCTACGCGGCGGCGTGCGCACTGCACTTCGCGGAGAAGGCACTCGCCGAGATCCGCGCCGGCCGCACGAAGACGTGGGAAAAGTTCACCGTGCCCGACGAAGCGATCGGCTGCGGCTTCACGGAAGCGGTGCGCGGCGTGCTCAGCCACCACATGGTCATCAGGGACGGCAAGATCGCCAACTACCACCCGTATCCCCCGACCCCGTGGAACGCCAATCCTCGTGACAGCTACGGCACCCCGGGCCCGTACGAGGATGCGGTGCAGGGTCAGCCGATCTTCGAGGAGAACGACAGAGAACACTTCAAGGGCATCGACATCATGCGTACGGTGCGTAGTTTCGATCCGTGTCTGCCCTGCGGGGTGCACATGTACCTGGGTGACGGAAAGACCCTGGAACGGTTGCACTCTCCGACGCAGTCCGTAACCGGAGACTAGCCCGTGGGCGCGCCGGACGACGCACACTGGCGCACGGCGGGCGACCGGATACAGACGCTGCTCGACGCCAGCTCGGCAGCCGGGCCGGTGGCGCATGAACGTGCCGAGTTGCTGGTCGGCGAGGTCACCGATCTGTATGGTGCTGCGCTGCACCGGATCATGAGACTCGTTGCCACCGACTCGGTTCTGGTCGACCGGATCACGGCCGACGACCTCGTCGCCAGTCTGCTATTGGTGCACGGCCTGCATCCGCACGACGCCAGGCGGCGCATCGAGGACGCGCTGGACAAGGTGAGACCGTATCTCGGTTCCCATGGCGGCGACGTCGCGGTGCTCAGCGTCGGTGAAGGCCCGGACGGAGCTGCTGTCCGCCTGCAGTTCTCGGGCAGTTGCAAGAGTTGCCCGTCGTCTGCTGTCACCCTGGAACTGACCGTCGAAGACGCGATCCGGACGGCCGCTCCCGAGGTCAGCACCATCGAAGTGGTCGCAGCCGAGCCGAAAGCCGGTGTCATTTCCGCAGATTCACTACTGAGCCATATTCATCGGAACGGTCACTCCGCAGCCACCTGGCATCCGGTGCCCGAGCTCGCCACCCTCCAAAACGCCGAGGTCGGCGGATTCCGGGTGGCGGGCAGCACCGTGCTGGCGTGCCGGCTCGGCGATGACTGGTTCGTGTATCGCGACCGGTGCGGGAGTTGCGGCGACTCGCTGGCCGGCGCTGCGCTGCATCGCCGCGTCGGATCGACCCACCCGGTGTTGCGCTGTCCCCGCTGCCATGCCCATTTCGACATCGTCCACGCCGGCGCCTGTGTCGACGAAAACGTCTCGGCCACAAACCATCTCCAACCACTACCGGTGCTGAACCGCGACGGCGTGCTGTCCGTCGCGATGGAAGCCGAACCGACCGCAGCCGGTGTGCCATGACCGGCGCGTACGACGTCCTGGCACGGATCCGCGCCGGACGGTCGGCGCCCGTGGCCGCGGGCGAGCGGTGCGAGATGTGCGCAGAACAGATCGCCGCGGAGCACCGGCACGTGGTGAACATCGAAGGCCGACAACTGATGTGCGTCTGCCGGGGCTGCTACCTGTTGTTCACCGACGTCGATGCCGCGCTGCGCTACCGTGCGGTCCCTGATCGATATCTCACCTTCCCCGAGTTCGCGCTCGGCCGCCGCGAGTGGGAGCTGCTGCAGATCCCCGTCGGCCTGGCGTTCTTCTTTCACAACTCCAGCCTCGACCGCACCGTCGCGTTCTATCCGGGACCTGCCGGCGCCACCGAGTCCGAACTGGGCCTTGGCATCTGGGATGGCATCCGGACCGCCGATCCGCGCGTCGACCTGCTTGCCCCAGACACCGAGGCACTCATCGTGCGGGTGCCGGACAGTCCGCTTTCCGTCGAGTGCCACCTGGTGCCCATCGACGCGTGCTACGAGTTCGTCGGGCGCCTGCGGATGTTGTGGCATGGCTTCGACGGCGGGCAGCAGGTCCACGAGTTCGTCGACGACTTCTTCGATGCCATCGCGGAACGCAGCAAGGTGGTGGCACCGTGACCGAGGTGAGCTTCGCCGTCGTCGACGTCGTCCCCGAGCCGTACGCGGTGACACCGCTGTTGACCGCGCGGGTCGGGATCACCGCGACCGATGAACCGGTGCATGCCATCGCATTACGGGCCCAGGTCCGCATCGAGCCGCTGCGTCGCGGCTACACCGACGAGGAGGCGGCCGCGTTGCTCGACCTGTTCGGCACCCGCGACCGTTGGGGCACCACCCAGCACACCTTCCTTTGGCAGCACAGTGGCGTCATGGTGCCCGGCTTCACCGGCACCAGCCAGGTCGATCTGCCCCTGGAGTGCACCTATGATTTCGAGGTCACCGCGGCCAAGTTCTTTCATGCACTGCGCGACGGCAACATCCCGCTCCAATTCCTCTTCAGCGGAACGGTTTTCACCAAGGGCTCGACCGGCTTCGCGGTCGCCCCGGTGCCCTGGGACCGGGAGGACCACTACGACATGCCGGTATCAGTGTGGCGCAGTCTCATCGACACGCACTATCCGCACAGCGGCTGGATCAGATTGCACCACAACACCATCGAAGCGCTCGTCGACTACAAGGCGCGGCACGCGCTGCTCGGACTCGACGACACCGTGATCGGGTTACTGGCCACCCAGACGGCCGAGGACCTCCGATGACCAGCAATTGGCAGCAGGCCAAGGCCGTTGCCGACGCGGTGCTCTACGAGGGCTATCTGCTCTATCCGTACCGGGCGACGTCGGGAAAGAATCAGTCCCGCTGGCAATTCGGCGTGCTCGGCCCGCCACAGGCTGCTGCGCTAGGGCTCGGCGAGGACGACACGCTCGCGGCGCAACTCCTCGTGAGCCCGGGAAACGGCATGGCGCTGACTTTCGTGGTCCGGTTCCTGCAGTTACAACACCGCTCGGTTGAACGCGACACCGGCAGCGGTTTCGAACCGGTCCACGAACTGACGGCGGTGGGACGCACGTGGCTCACCTGGGACGAGGCCGTCGAATGCGAAGTGTCGTTCGGGCCCTTCCGCGAACCGGAACTCGCGGCATCGCCGACGCTGCCGATCATGATCCCCGGCGGCCACGACGTCGAGCACGTCGACGGCGGCAGGTTGATCCGTACCCGCGCCGAGCTGCACGCCGAGCTCACAGTCGGGTCCGAACCCGATGACAACCTGCTGCGCATCAGTCTCGCATTGCGCAACACCGGCCCGGCGCCGTCAGACAAGGACTCCACGATCGCCCGTTCCCTCATCGGCACCCATCTGATCGCGGAGGTGACGGGCGGCGACTTCGTGTCACTGCTGGAACCGCCGGACTCGGCGGCCGAGGCGGTCGGTCGTTGCGCACGGCACCGCTGCTTCCCCGTGCTTGCCGGGCCACCGGGCGCCACCACGCTGATGCTGATCTCGCCGATCATCCTCTATGACCATCCCGAGATCGCCGAGCAGAGTGGCGTGGCCCTCTTCGACTCGACCGAGATCGACGAGATCCTGACGTTGCGCGTCATGACGATGACCGATGAGGAAAAGGCGCAGGCCCGCGCCACCGATCCGCGCGCGGCGGACATCATCGATCGCTGCGACGCGATGTCACCGGAGGCGCTACTGAATCTGCATGGGGTGCTGCGCAACCCACATGCCGGCGCCGAAGTCCGATCGCTGATCCCGGAGGTACCCGAGGGCGTCGACTGGTGGGACCCGTTGGCGGACACTGCCGTCGCCCCGAGCATCGACGCGGTGTTGGTGAACGGGGTACGCGTCAGCCGCGACAGCCGCGTGCGGTTGCACCCGTGCCGCCGCGCCGACGCGCAGGACCTGTTCTACGCCGACAAGGTCGCCCGGGTGACCTGCGTACACGAGACGGTCGACGGCGACCAGCAGATCGGTGTGGTCCTCGAGGAGGACCCGGCCGCCGAGATGCACGACTGGTACGGCCGATACCTGTACTTCGCACCCGACGAAGTCGAACCACTGAGTGAAGGGACAACACCATGGAAGTAGTGGGTTGGGTCGCGGTGATCGCGGTCGCGGCAGTAGTGATAGGCGCCGGAGTGCTCGGCGTGCGGTCCATCCCGGATGCGCGCCGTTACCTGCGCATGCGGCGGATGTGACGGAGGCGACGCCACGCACCGGATCCTGATAGCCGGTATCGGCAACATCTTCCTCGGCGACGACGGCTTCGGCCCCGAGGTGTTGCGCCACATCGGCCCCGTCGACCCGCGAGTCCGGCTGACGGACTACGGCATCCGCGGTATGCACCTCGCCTACGACCTGCTCGCCGAGTGGGACGCGCTGGTACTCGTCGACGCGCTCCCCAGCCAGGGCGCGCCGGGTACCGTGCACGTTTTCGAGGCCGACCACCAGTCGCTCACCGCGGCAGTGGGTCTGGATGCACACGCCATGGATCCCGCAACAGTGTTCGCGAGTCTCAACGCGCTCGGCGGACGGGCCCCGCACACCGTGGTCGTGGGATGCGAGGTGGTCGATGTCGAGCACCGGATGGGCCTGTCCGACGTCGTGGCCGCCGCGGTGCCCGCCGCGGTCCGCACCGTGGAAGATGTTGTCGCAGAACTAGTCATCCGCACGCCGGTCCGGGAGGGCTGACCGATGTGTCTGGGTATTCCGGGACAGGTCATCCAGATGCTGGACGGCTACGGCAACCAACTCGCTCTCGTCGATGTGGCGGGTGAAGCGCGCAAGGTGAATGTCGGGATGCTGCCCGAGGAGACCTTCACCGCCGGTGACTGGGTGATCATCCACATGGGCTTCGCTCTCGAGAAGACCGATGCGGCAGGCGCGGCCGCGGCACTGGCCGGTCTGAAGCTGGTCGGCAACGGTGACTGGACAGAGCCATGACGCGTCAACGGGTGCGCATCTGCGCGCGCGGCGTCGTCCAGGGTGTCGGCTTCCGGCCGTTCGTCTACACGACGGCGGCGACACTCGGGTTGAGCGGCTCGGTCCGCAACGACAGCTCCGGGGCGATCATCGAGGTCGAAGGTGACAGCGGCGCCATCGGGCAGTTCCTGGATCGGTTGACCAATCACCCACCACCACTGGCCGTCATCGAGTCTGTTGAGAAGCAGGAGGTTCCGCCACGGGGCGGCACCGGATTCGTCATCACCGACACCACAAACTCCGCAGGCGGCCGCACGCTGGCCTCCCCCGACGTCGCGATGTGCGACGACTGCGCAGCCGAGCAGCGGGATCCCGACAACCGGCGCTACCGTCATCCGTTCGTCAACTGCACCAATTGCGGGCCGCGCTTCACCATCATCGCGTCGCTGCCGTACGACCGGGCCGCCACCACGATGGCCGATTTCCCGATGTGCTCCGAATGCGCTCGCGAATACCACGATCCGGCGGACCGTCGCTTCCACGCGCAGCCCGTCTGCTGCCCGCAGTGCGGGCCGACACTGAGCTTTCGCGACCATGACGGCCGTACCGCCGACGGCGAAGCCGGCCTGCATCGAGCACGGAACCTGCTTCGCGACGGCGGAATTCTCGCGGTCAAGGGCATCGGCGGCTATCACCTCGCCTGTGACGCGACCAACGGAATGTCGGTGGCGACGCTGCGTCAGCGCAAACGCCGTGGGGACAAGCCGTTCGCGGTGATGGTCCCCGACCTGGCAACGGCGCGTCTGATCGCCGAGGTGGACGACGCTGCGGCACAGGTTCTTTCAGGTATCCAGCGGCCGATCGTGCTGCTCGCCAGGCGAATGGGCACAGCAGTATCCGAACTCGTCGCACCGCACAACCCGGACATCGGCGTCATGCTCGCGTACACCCCGTTGCACACCCTGCTGTTCGGTCTCGCGGGCGACGAACCAGGCCCGTCGGTCCTGGTGATGACATCGGGAAACCTTGGCGGCGAACCGATCTGCTTCACCGACGCGGACGCCATCCACCGCCTGGACCGGATCGCCGACGGCTGGCTGCTGCACAACCGGGCGATCCTGGTGCCGTGCGACGACTCGGTGGTGCGGATGATCGACCTCGGCGGTACCGAAAGTCGGGCCGGGGCCGAAGAAGTACCGATTCGCCGATCCCGTGGCTACGCGCCGCTTCCCGTTGCGCTCCCGGTGGCCGTCGCACCCACCTTGGCCGTCGGTGCCGACCTGAAGAACACGCTCGCCGTTGCCGACGGGAAGTACGCGTGGCTGAGCCAGCACATCGGCGACATGGACGACCTCGCCACATTGACCGCTTTCGACTCCGCGCACCGACACCTACAGGAGCTCACGGGAGTGATACCCGACAATCTGGTCGCCGATGCGCATCCCGGATACCGGTCGACCAACTGGGCACGCCGCCACGCCGACGGACGGCCGGTCCGCACCGTTCAGCACCACCACTCCCACATCGCCGCCGTGATGGCCGAACACGGCATCGACGGCAGCAACCAGGTGCTCGGATTCGCCTTCGACGGAACGGGTTACGGCCCAGATGGTGCGATCTGGGGCGGCGAGGTGATGGTTGCCGACTACAAGGGCTACCGGCGCGTGGCGCAACTGCGGTACGCGCCGCTGCCCGGCGGCGACGTCAGCGTGGAGCGGCCGTACCGGATGGCGCTTGCGCATCTGTGGGCCGCGGGTCTGCCGTGGAGCGCCGACCTGCCGCCGGTGCGGGGCTGCCCCGACGACGAACGCGCAGTCCTGGCCCACCAGATGCAGACCGGGCTCGGCTGCGTCCCGACGTCCAGCATGGGACGGCTCTTCGATGCGGTCGCCGCACTCGCCGGAGTACGGCAGGCCGTCGACTACGAAGCGCAGGCGGCCATCGAACTGGAGGGGGCGTCGCGCGGTGCGGATTGCGGTGCCGTGACGTACGCCTTCGACGTCGTGGCAGGTGATCCGGCGCTCGTCGATCCGACACCCGTGCTACGTGCCGTCATCGACGATCAGCGTGCCGACGTTGCGCCCGGCGTGATCGGCGCGCGCTTTCACCGAGCTGTGGCCGACCTCGTCGTGGAGCTTTCCCAACGCGAGTCGGATGCGGCAGGCACACGGATCATCGCGTTGTCCGGCGGTGTGTTCCAGAACGCGCTGCTGCTGAGGCTCACGCTGAACGGTCTGCAGGCCAAGGGTTTCGAAGTGATCACCCACCGTCGTGTCCCACCCAACGACGGGGGAATCGCACTCGGTCAACTGATGGTCGGCAATTCGAACTGAGAAGAGGAGCACTCCCATGTGTCTGGCAGTTCCGGGGAAAATCCTGAGCCTGACCGAGCGGGACGGCACTCTGATGTCGCTCGTCGACTTCGGCGGTATTCAGAAAGACGTCTGCCTGCAATACATCCCGGACGCAGCAGTCGGGGAATACGTCGTCGTGCACGTGGGGTTCGCGATCCAGCGCCTCGACGAAGAATCGGCCATCAAGACCTTGAACGAGTTCGAGCACCTCGGCGTGCTCAACGAGGAATTCGGGGACGGGTTCGCGATCGCGGCGCGACAAGCCGGACTGACCCCGCCGACAGGCAGTACGACAACCGAGGTGACACCATGAAGTACCTGGATGAGTTCAGCAATCCCGAACTGGCCGGCAAGCTCGTCGACCAGATCCGCGCTGCGACGAGCAGACGCTGGGCGATCATGGAAGTGTGTGGCGGGCAGACACATTCGATCATCCGCCATGGCATCGACCAGCTCCTGCCCGACGAGATCGAGATGATTCACGGCCCGGGGTGCCCGGTGTGCGTGACCCCGTTGGAGATGATCGACAAGGCCCTCGAGATCGCCTGCCGGCCAGAAGTCATCTTCTGCTCGTTCGGCGACATGCTGCGGGTACCGGGCAGTTCGAAGGACCTGTTCCGGATCAAGAGCGAAGGCGGCGACGTGCGGGTGGTGTACTCGCCACTGGATGCGTTGACCATCGCCCGGGAGAACCCGGACCGGCAGGTGGTGTTCTTCGGCATCGGGTTCGAAACCACCGCGCCCGCCAATGCGATGACCGTCTACCAGGCCAAACGCCTTGGTATCAAGAACTTCTCATTGTTGGTGTCCCACGTTCTGGTGCCTCCGGCGATCGCGGCCATCATGGAGTCTCCGACGTGCCGGGTCCAGGCGTTCCTGGCCGCCGGGCACGTGTGCACCGTCATGGGGACCGATGAATACCCGGCGCTGACCGAGAAGTACCGCATCCCCATCGTGGTCACCGGATTCGAACCGCTGGACATCCTGGAAGGCATCCGACGCACGGTGATTCAGCTGGAGGCCGGCCGGCACGAATTGGAGAACGCCTACCCGAGAGCGGTTCAGGCACAAGGCAACACCGCCGCCAAGGCGATGCTCGAGGACGTCTTCGAGGTTGGTGACCGCAGCTGGCGTGGCATCGGAATGATCCCGCAGAGCGGTTGGCGCCTCTCCCCCGCCTACCGGGAGTTCGACGCCGAATATCGGTTCGCGGTCACCGGGATTCACACCGCCGAGTCGGTGGTGTGCCGGTCGGGTGAGGTTCTTCAGGGCATGATCAAACCCCACGAGTGCGCAGCGTTCGGTAAGGAGTGCACCCCGCGCAACCCGCTCGGGGCGACGATGGTCTCGTCCGAAGGCGCCTGCGCGGCCTACTACCTCTACCGGCGCCTCGAGGTGACACATGCCTGAGACAGCGGCCGAGAACGGCGCCTCCATCGACCTCGAATCGTGGGTCTGCCCGGCTCCCCTGCGCGACGCGCCGAACATCGTCATGGGCCATGGTGGTGGCGGGGCGATGTCGGCCGAATTGATCGAGCACCTGTTCCTGCCGGCGTTCGGCCCGGCCGCCGAGGCCGGGATGGGCGACTCGGCGGTCATCGAGGTGGGAGGTTCGCGGTTGGCGTTCTCCACCGACTCGTTCGTCGTCAAGCCGCTGACGTTCCCCGGCGGCACCATCGGCGACCTCGCGGTGAACGGAACCGTCAACGACCTGGCGATGGCCGGCGCGCAACCGCTGGCACTGTCGACGGCCTTCATCCTCGAGGAAGGCACCGCGCTGCAGGAGATCGCGCATGTGGCGCACGCGGTCGGCACGGCCGCGCTGGCGGCCGGGGTCAAGCTGGTGACCGGCGATACCAAGGTGGTCGACTCCGGCCACGGCGACGGCGTTTTCATCAACACCGCGGGGATCGGCATCGTCGATCCGCGAGTCGACATCCGTCCGCAGCGGGCCGCCTCCGGTGACGTGGTGATCGTCAGCGGCGACATCGGCGTGCACGGCATCGCGGTGATGAGCTGTCGCGAAGGACTGACGTTCGCGACCACCGTCGCGAGTGACACCGCACCGCTGCACGGACTCGTGGCGGCCATGATCAACACCGGCGCCGACCTGCATGTTCTGCGTGACCCCACCCGCGGCGGGGTGGCGGCGACGCTGAACGAGATCGCGAAGACCGCACACGTTGGCGTCGCGCTTGACGAGCGCACCTTCCCGATCCCGGCCGAGGTTCGGGACGCGTGCGGACTCCTCGGCCTGGATCCACTGCAGGTGGCGAACGAAGGCAAGCTGCTGGCCTTCGTGCCCGCCGACGACGCCGACCGGGTGCTCGCCGCGATGCGCGGCCACCCGCTCGGCGCGCGGGCCGCCGTGATCGGCCATTGCGTCACCGAGCACCCGGGCATGGTGGTCGCGCGGACCGCGCTCGGCGGCACCCGCGTGGTCGACCTGCCGATCGGCGAGCAGCTGCCGCGAATCTGTTAGTCCGGCTCGCCGTACTCGTCGAACCAATAGGCGAGCTTCCCGCGACGGCTCACCGCGCGCAGTCTGCGCTCGGTGGCCTCGCGCGTGGTGCTGGTGCTGACGATCAGTAACTCATCACCGGCTTCCAGGCGCGTGTCGGGCTGCGGCACAAAGGTGTTGCCCTTGCGGATGATCAGGGTGATCACGCTCGGATCAGGCAGCCGCAGTTCCAGCACCGTCACGTTGTGCAGCCGCGACTGCGGCAGCACCGTCAGCGTCAACAACTCCGCGTCGAGCACATCCAGCGGCGCCGCTTCCACCTGAATCTCCCGGGTGACGTCGCGACGGATCAGCCCGAGGCGGTGCGCGATCGGCTTCAGACTCGGCCCCTGCACCAGCGTGAACACCACCACCAGCACGAACACGATGTTCAGCAGCCGCTGACTGTCCGGCACTCCGGTGACGATCGGGTAAGTGGCCAGCACGATCGGCACGGCGCCGCGCAATCCGGCCCACGACAGAAATGCCTGCTCCCGCCAGGGCACCCGGAAGCCGATCAACGACAACACCACCGACAACGGCCGGGCCAACAGCAGCAGAACCAGGCCGATGACGACGGCCGGCACCAGATCATCACCGAGTTGGCTCGGCGTGACCAACAGACCGAGCAGGACGAACAGCCCGATCTGGGCCAGCCAACCCAGCCCTTCGGCGAACGACCGGGTGGCCGCGCGGTGCGGCAGCCCGGAATTCGCGAGCACCAGACCGGTCAGGTAGGCCGCGAGGAATCCGCTGGCGTGCGTCACCCCACAGGCCGCGAAGGCCACCGTGCCCAGCCCGAACGTGGCGAGCGGATACAGCCCCGACGCCGGGAGTGCGATCCGGCGCAGCGTGACGGCACCGAGGTAGCCGCACAGCAGGCCGATCGCCGCGCCGACCGCCAGCTCGTAGACCAGGTCGACCAGCCCGTGCACCGGATGGAAGGCCAGCGGAACCACGCTGAACATCAGGACGAGGATGACGGCGGGGGCGTCGTTCAGACCGGACTCGGCTTCCAGGAGACCCGCCAGCCGCCGGGGCAACGGCAGCACGCGCAGCACGGAGAACACCGCGGCGGCGTCGGTCGACGAGACAATGGCCCCCAGCAGCAGCGCCAGCTGCCAGTCCATGCCCAACAGCAGATGCGCGCCGGCGGCGGTGACGGCCGTGCTGACGGCCACGCCGACGGTGGCCATGACCGCGGCCGGCGCCAAACTCTTGCGGACGTCGCTGAACTTGGTGGTCAGACCACCTTCGATGAGGATGATCGCCAGCGCCGCGGTCCCCAGGTCCCGGACCAGCGCGACGTCGTCGAACCGCAGCCCGATGCCGTCTTCGCCGACCAGCACTCCGAGACCGAGGAACAGCAGCAGACTGGGCAGACCGACGCGGTTCGCGAGTCGCGTGGCGACGATGCTCGCCAACAGCACCAGCGCCCCGACGAGCAGCACCCGGTTCAGCTGCTCGAGCGTCATCAATCCCCCATTCCGGTGTGCGGCCGAAGCAAATGTATCTGGGAACTCGCTGCGGGCGGCGGTAGGCGACAATGACTGCGTGAGCACCCGGGGCATGCGCGTGGCGATCGGCGGCGCCGGCGCGGTGGGCCGGTCGGTGGCACAGGAACTCGTCGCGAACGGGCACAAGGTTCTCCTGATCGAACGCGATATCCGCAAATACGAGCCGAACACGGTGCCCGAGGCCGACTGGCTGTGGGCCGACGCCTGCGAAGTGGCCTCGCTCGAGGAATGCGGCATCGAGATGTGCGACGTCGTGATCGCCGCGACGGGTGACGACAAGGCGAACCTCGCGATGGCGCTGTTGGCGAAAACCGAGTTCAGCGTCCCGCGGGTGGTGGCGCGCGTGAACAACGTCGCCAATGAGTGGTTGTTCACAGACGACTGGGGCGTCGACGTCGCGGTGTCCACACCGCACGCGATGGCCGCGGGCGTCGAGGGCGCCATCGACGTCGGCCACCTGGTGCGGCTGATGGGGCTACGTCAAGGGCACGCGAACCTGACGAAGTTCACGCTGCCGCCGGACAGCCCGCTGATCGGACGTACCATCGGGGACATGACCCTGCCGCCGAACACCCTGTTGGTGACGGTGCAGCGCGGCAGCAGGATCATCGTGCCCAAATCCGGCGATCACTTCGAAGATGGCGACGAATTGCTTTTCGTGGCAGACGAATCCGTCGACAGCGACATCCGCGACCTCATCCACGGCGCCTAGAGCGCGTAGCAGTACCTGCTCGTCGGCACCGAGTCGAGGTTGGTGTGGGCGCCGAAGCGCATCACGCTCTCGACCATGAGCGTCATCCGCCGCTGCAGTTCCTCGTCGTCTCCCCCGCTGCCGTAGAACGCGTGCACATCCGTCATGGCCGCCATGTGGAACAGTTCCTCGACGACGGCGTCGACCTGCTCGCTGCCGTGCACCGTCCGCAGGACGCGGTTCTGCACGTAGCCGAACGTGTCCTGGGTGTCGATGGCGACGCGGGTGTGCTGCCCCTGCCAGATCTGCAGCCAGTCGGCCGGGTCGAGGTCCGCCGGGATGCGCAGGAAGCCGAGCTGTGCCAAGGCCGTTGTCCGGACACCGTTTTCCACGACGGGCGGTTCCAGCCGCACCGTCTCCTCGACCTCCCAGCCGGCGCTGCGCTGAGAGATCGCGGCCAGCAGATCGGAGATGGGGTCCGGATCGACACCGGCGTCGGTCCACACACTGACGACCGCCGGGACCGGGTTGTCGAACGTGGTGATGCGCAACATGGCGGCCTCGACGTCGGCATCGTCGACGTTGATCTGCAACCGGTTCACACCCGCCGCCTGCAACAGCACGTGCAATTGTGTCGAATGCAGAGCTGTGTCCAGACCCGCGCCCCACAGGGCGTAGATGAGCTTCACGCCGTCAGCCATGCTTGGCGGCCATCGGCTCGGCCTGCATGACACCGCCGGCCTGCAACCACTCGCCGACGGCACGCGGCGCGTCCCGGACCGGGTTGTAGACGTCCTCCTCCGAGGAGAACAGGTTGTCCCCCGCGTAGACGAGGCGGGTGATGTTGGGGAAACCGAACACCTTGCCCGGCTCGGTCGGGTGGTCGAGGGCGTTGATGATCTCGGTGACGATCGCGCCGTTCTCCTCATCGATCGCGACCCAGGTGTGCGGGAATCGCATGTGCGGGAACGGCTTCATGACGCCGACGATCCATTCGCGCACCGCCTCGCGGCCGTGCATCTCGCCGTAGGCGTGCTCGATGTAGTGGACGTCCTCGGTGAACAGATCGGCGAAAGGCGCCCAGTCCCCCGTGCTCGAACAGACCTCGACGACCTTGGTGTAGTGATCGAGCGCGGCCATCAGCTCGTCGCGGGTGAAGCGTGGCATGTCCAGACCTCCAAGATGACTAGAATCAATTTCAGTTTCGGGACTCTACCGAACAACTAGAATTCGCTCCAGACCCAAAAAGGAGCTGCACTTTGGCAAGAATCGCCGAACCCCGCCCGGCCGCCGAGCCCAGCTCCGCCGTGCAGCAGCAGCGGCGCGACGCGATCCTCAAGGCCACCGCGGCCCTGGCCGCGCAGAAGCCCGCCGACCAGGTTCAGATGAACGAGGTCGCACGCGCGGCCGGGGTCGCCCTCGGCACGCTGTACCGCTACTTCCCGTCCAAGACGCACTTGTTCGTCGGCCTCATGGCCGACCGGGTGGACCGGATGCAGGAGGGTATCGACCGCCGGAAGGCCCCGGCCGGCACCGCGGCCGACCGCGTCTTCGACGTCCTGTCACGCGCCACCCGTCCGATGCTGCGCCAACCGCATCTGACCGCAGCCATGCTCAATTCGCTGAACACCGCCGACGCGACGGCCGTGGCCGAGGTGGGCCACATCGACCGTCAGGTCCGCAGCATGCTGCTGACCATCTGCGGCGTGGACAATCCAGGGCCACAAGATATTTCGTTGATGCGACTGGTCCAGCACACGTGGCACGGCATCCTGCAGTCCAGCATGAACGGACGAATCTCCGCCGACGAGACCGAAGACGAAATTCAACTGGCCTGCCGGTTGATCCTGGCACCGCTGTCCGACACCGATTAGCGCCGGCACTGTGAGCGCCTCAACCGCCGGTTGGACGAAGGCGGCAGCGGAATCGGGATCCCGCGGCTAACGTCGTCGCCGAGGCACGAGGGAGAACACCGATGCGAGACGACGACGTACTTGCCGCACTGCAGCGGCACTGGGCCGCGTCCGACGTCAACGACTTCGTGGCGGAGCACGAAATCTACCGCGACGATGCAGTTCTCGAGTATCCGCAGTCGGGTGAGCGAATCCGCGGGCGGCAGAACATCCAGGCATCGCGCGCGGCACAGCCGAACGCGAAGCATTTCCAGGTGCGGCGCATCGTCGGCTCCGGCCAGCTGTGGCTCACCGAGCTCGTGATGACGTATGACGACCAACCGTTCTATACCGTGAGCATCATGGAGTTCTCCGGCCCCGAGGTCGTGCGCGAGACCCAGTACTTCACAGAGGCATTCGAGCCGGGCCCGTCCCGAGCCCAATGGGTCGAACGAATGTGATGCCAACCGACCACGCCGCAAGCCCCATCTCGAGGAGGAGACTTCCATGACGACCCCACAGCCCGGCCAGGCTCCGACATCACCCGAAGGCACCGTCACCGTCGCCGAGAGCGGCGCGGGGAAGTACACGCAGGAGATCATCGCCGGCGGGCACCGATTGATCGCCGACGAGCCACGTCCGTTCGGTGACGACGCGGGACCGTCGCCCTATGACCTCCTGTTGTCCGCCCTGGGCGCGTGTACCTCCATGACCATCCGGATGTACGCCGACAAGAAGGGCCTACCTCTCGAGCAGGTGCGGGTGTCGTTGCGGCACTCGCGGATTCACGCCAAGGACTGCGCCGAGTGCGAGACGCAGCAGGGCATGGTCGACCACATCGATCGCGATATCGAGTTGATCGGCGACCTCGACGACGAACAGCGGGAGAAGCTGCTGGCCATCGCCGAACGCTGTCCCGTGCACCGGACACTGACCTCGTCGGTGCACGTCTCCACGTCGTTGCGGCCGGCTAGCTCGCTGCCTGCGTGATGATCTCGTCGACTTCGGCTGCCCGGACGACCATTTCGGCGTGGGCCTTGTCGAGCGCCTCGGCCTGATCCTCGTCGGCCTTCATCATCGACTCGATGTCGAAGCCGGCCATGTCCAGCACGCCCATATCGGCGAACGCCTGCTGCACCTTAGGCCCCCACAGCCCAATGTCCTTGACAATGGGCACGATTCGGCTGAACAGATGCGCGCGGAACTGCTTCATCATGGGCGCCGAGGTATCGACCCACTCGGCACACGCCTTGACGTCGAGCCCGAGGGTCTCGAAGACCTCTTCGCCGCGGAACCGGTCCCGCATCAGATAGCAGGCGTCGACGACGAACTCTTCGCGTTCGCTCCGCTCCGCTTCGGTGATCCCGGAGTAGTAGTCCTTCAACGAGATTCGGCCGAACGCCACATGCCGGGCCTCGTCCTGCATCACGTAGGCCAGTACCTGCTTGGCCAACGACCCGGGCGCCGCCAAGTCGCGCTGTACCCCGAACGCGGCGAGCGCGAGTCCTTCGATGAGCACCTGCATACCGAGGTAGGGCATGTCCCAGCGCGAATCCCGCAGGGTGTCCTCCAGCAGTAGGTTCAGATTCTTGTTCATCGGGTAGACGAGACCGACCTTCTCCTGCAGGAACCGGGAGAACGTCTCGACGTGCCGGGCCTCGTCCATGGTCTGCGTGGCCGCGTAGAACTTCGCATCGAGATCGGGGACGACCTCGACGATCTTCGCCGCACACACCATCGCCCCCTGCTCGCCGTGCAGGAACTGCGAGAACTGCCAGGCTTGCGAGTGGCGCTTCATCTCGGCGCGGCGTTTCTCGTCGGCCGCTTCCCACATCGGGCTGCCGAACAGCGGATGGAACTCGTCGGGCAGGCCGATCGGGTTCATCGGATCGACATCCAGCGACCAGTCGATACGCGACTGCGCGTCCCACTGCTTGTCCTTGCCCTTCTGGTACAGGTTCAGCAGGCGCCCACGGCCATCGTCATATTCCCAGGTGAAGCGTGCGTCCCCGCCGCTCGCGACGTCCCAGGAGTACGGCGTGGGCACTTCCGTGTACTTGTCCTTCGTGGTCACGAGCGGCCGCCTCTCTGCCCCGATGTGTCCAGATAGAAATATGACTCACATCACAGTGCGCCGCGGGCGGCCGAGCCGTCAACTACTTGGTTGGGCGTTTCTCGATGAACGCCAGCACGCCTTCGAGTGCGCTCGGGTCCATCATGTTGCAGGCCATCGTGTTTCCGGCGTCCGTATAGGCGGCTTCGATCCCGACTTCGAGCTGGCGGTAGAACAACGACTTGCCCATCGCGACGGCAACGGCAGGCTTGGCGACAATGCTCGCGACGATCGCCTCGACCTCGTCGTCGAGTGCCTCCGGGGCCGCCACCCGGTTGACCAGTCCGAGGACTTTGGCTTCGTCCGCCGAGATGAACTCCCCGGTCACCAACATCTCGAAGGCGGCCTTCCGCGGGACGTTGCGCGACAGCGCGACTCCCGGTGTGGCACAGAACAATCCGACGTTGATGCCGCTGACGGCGAAGCGGGCGTCGTGGCTTGCCACCGCGAGATCGCACATCGCGACGAGCTGACAGCCGGCCGCGGTCGCCAGGCCCTGAACCCGCGCGATCACCGGGACCGGCAACCGCTGGATCGCCAGCATCACCGCCGTGCACTGGGCGAACAGGTCCTGGTAGTACTCGAGCGACGGTTCGGCGCGCATTTCCTTGAGGTCGTGACCGGCGCAGAAAGCCCTGCCGGATGCCCCGAGCACGACGGCCCGCACCGTCGCGTCGCCTGCCAGCGCGGCGAAGGCCTCCCCCAGTTCCGTGAGCATCACTTCGGACAGGGCGTTGAAGGCCTGTGGACGGTTCAGCGTCAGCGTCACGACACCACGGTCATCGCGGTGGTGAAGCAGCAGCGGTTCACTCATCAGCGAGCACCCTCCAGAAAGTACGTCGTCATGCGTCCCTTGCCCTTGACCTCGACCACCTGCGGGTCGCTGAATGCGTAGCGGTGCGCCAGCAGCGCGTGCGTGGACGCGGATACCTGGATGCGGTGCGGGCGGCCACTGGACTCCATGCGGCTCGCCGTGTTCACGGTGTCGCCCCACAGGTCGTAGATGAACTTGCGCTGCCCGATCACGCCCGCGACCACCGGACCCGACGAGATGCCGATTCGCATCGAGATAGGACTCGGCCAGTTCGATGACAGCCCCGTGACGGTGCGTTGCATATCGAGGGCCAGCTCGGCCATCGAGGCGGCGTGGTCCTCGTCGGGATTGGGCAGGCCCGCCACCGCCATGTAGGCGTCACCGACCGTCTTGATCTTCTCGATGCCGCGGCGGTCGCAGAGCTCGTCGAAGGCACGGAACATCGTGTCCAGCAGCTGAACCAGCGCCTCGGGTGTCAGTGTCTCGGACAGCGGCGTGAAGCCCACGATGTCGGAGAACAACACGCTGACACTGGGCGCCGAGTCGGCGATCGTCAGCGCGCCGTCGCGCAGCCGGTCCGCGATCGGTGCCGGCAGCACGTTGTAGAGCAGCTCCTCGGTCCGGGCTCGCTCCTGTTCGACCTCACGCTGCCGGAGGAAGTCGATGCGCCGCAGCCGCTCCAGCGCAAAGGCGATCAGCACGCTGATCGCGGCCAGACCGGCGATCTGCGGCGCCATCGTGCCGAGCTCGTCCAGGTTCCCCCGGGCACTCGGCAGTTCCAGGCACACCACGACGAACACCACGGTGTTGGCCAGCGCGGCGTGCATCCGCAGCCGCAACAGGCCGACTGCGCCCAGCAGCGTGACGGTGGCCGAGGTCATCAGGTACTGGGTCGGGAAATCTCCGACACTGGCGAGCACCGGTACGAGCAGCACCTGGACGATCGTCAGCTGTACGACAGCGGCGACCTGCAGATGGTCCTGGAGCGTCCGCATCCGGCGGACCGCCACGATCCCCAGCAGGAAGATGCCGATGGTGACCGCGCGGACGATGAGGGCTCCTGGGACGAAACCGTGCAGGACAAGGAAGTCCACGCCCGCGTACACGATGGTGAACAGGACGCCGACCACTTGAGCGAAGGTCGCCGCCCGCAGGCCGTTCGCGTCGTCGTGTGCCCGAAATTCGCGTTCGGAGTCTGCGTCGTCGAACTCCAGCATCCACTTGCGCATATGAAGCTGGGCATGCCGCTGCTGCACCCAGCACCGCACCACTTGCGCGTCCATTGGGCGAAAATAGCGGAGACTCGGGCCTGCCGTAACTGAGTTCCGCCGGAAGGAGATCGTGGCTCGATCACAACGTCACTCTGAGAGCGTCGCTGAGCGTATATAGCCTCGAGGACGCTCTCAGCAGGACACTGTGTCAGGATGCGCGGACGACCCCAGCCGCCCAGTCGCTATTCGACGATGTCGCCGCGGTAGCGCTCGAAAAGCGCCAGGAATTCCGCTCTTTCGGCGTCGGGCACGCCGTTCTTGAGCAACGCGGCGTCGGCGTGCTTCATGTTGGCGTCCCATTCCGCGGCCGAGATCGCCAGTCCCGCATGGGAGGTCACCATGTCACGGCCGATGTAGTGGCACGGCCCGCCGGTCAGCTCGCACATCTGATCAACGAGCAACTGCCGGGTCCGCAGGTGGGAATCGGTACTGCGGCCCGACCCGAAACGCGCGAATGCCGGGTCCGCTCGCAACAAGGCGAACATGTCGTCGATAATCGCCGCGATCACGTCGTAGCCGCCCAGCCGCCGGTACAGCGATGGCGGCGTCTCGGTCATGTCGCCCTCCTCTGACGCAGAGCATCGCGCCGGCGGTGAGGACGGTGCAGGCAAATCGCAGATATTCCCTCTACGGCTACCGCGTCCGTCACAAAAGACTTAATTCTGCCAACCGTGCATCAAATCCTGCCGATCGGAATGGCACTGCCGCACAACCGGTTTCAACCATCAGAGCACCACAACAACCGAAAAAGGGGTTCAAAATGAAGAAGTTCGGCTTTGCCACTCTGATCGCATCCAGCATGACCGCCGCCGTCCTGGGTCTGGCCGTCCCCGCGCAGGCCACCACCGGAACCCCGATCGGTCCCCACTACAGCGTCGACAACCACGACAACGCCAACACCAGCAACGGTTTCGTCGACCAGGCGTTCTGACCGGCCGACCAAGGACCCCCGATCCGCACGGATCGGGGGTCCTTCATATTGTGAGCCGATGGCGGCCAAGCGCATCGACATCGGCGGCACCACCCTGCAGGCGATCGAAAACGACGGCATGGTCGTCGCGCGCGGCATCCCCTATGCCCGCGCCGACCGGTTCGCCGACCCGGAAGTGGTCTCTCCCGGCGCGGAGGTGATCGACGGAACCGAGCGCGGGCCCGCGTGTCCTCAACTGCCATCGCGTCTGCAGCCCGTCACCGGCCCTGTGGTCGACTGCCTCCCGGTCAGCGAGCAGTGCCAAGTGCTCAGCGTCTTCGCACCGGCGGATGCCGAAAGACTGCCGGTGATGGTGTGGTTCCACGGCGGTGCCTACGTGTCGGGAGGCGGTGAATCCCCGAAGTACGACCCGCTGGCGCTGGTGGCCGAGGGTCGGGTCGTCGTCGTGACCGTCACCTACCGGCTCGGCATCTTCGGGTACTTGAACATCCACGACCCGCACACACAGAACCTCGGGCTGCGTGACCAGATCTGCGCGCTGCAATGGGTTCGCGACAACGTCTCGGCGTTCGGCGGCGATCCCCAGCGCGTCACGGTGTTCGGCCAATCAGCCGGCGGAGATTCCGTCATGTCACTGATGTTGTGCCCGGAGACAGCCGGCCTGTTCACCCGGGCCATCCTGCAGAGCGCACCGCTCGGCCTGCCGCGTGAGCGGTCCGCCCTGGCCGCTGCCATGACGAACGCGGCGCTGGCGTCGTTGGCGGGCGTCCCGGCCATGGAGGCCGACATTCAGCAGCTGCTCGAGGCGCAGGTTGCCGCACTGGTGGCCGCCCAGCCGTTCGGCCGGCTCGGCATGATGGCCTACGCACCGATTCTCGGTCACGCACCGCTGGTTTCCGCCGAACAGTTCGAACCGCAGATCGCCGACGCAGCTAGGCGTGTCGAAATCCTGGTCGGCTACACCCGCGACGACGGCCGGCCTTTCGTGTCGATGGATCCGCGCGGCGCCCGCCTCCAACGGTTCGGACCGCTCGGCACGGCGCTCGCCGCGGTGATCGCGCGCAACCTGACCCGCACCGAATTCGGCAGGCCGGCAATCGATCTGGCGCAGACCTGGCAGCGAGCGGGTGGACGATCGGCGACCTTCCGAGTCGACTGGGCACCACCGCGAGCGCCACTGGGCGCCTGCCATTGCATCGAGCTTCCGCTACTCCTGGGCGCAGTGGGCGCGTGGACGGACGCTCCGATGCTCGGCCCTGAGCCGCGCACCGTCGACGAGAACCTCGGGCGTCAGATGCGTTTCCTCTGGGCGGGTTTCGCACATGACGGCGTCGCCGCGCTCGGGCAGCGACAACTTGTCTTCGGCTGACAGCGCTCCGTCGGCCGGCGCTTGCACGAAAACGCCCCCGGCCCAACAGGACCGGAAGCGTTTCGTTGCAACTACCTAGTGGGCGTAACCGTGGTGGCCGTGCCCGTGATCGGCTTCCTCAGCCGCCTTGTCCACGACGCTCAGGCCTCTTCTAAATCCGCACGGACGAAATCGAACGCGAAGCGATCCGCGCCTAAGGCATGGACCCGGATGATCCGAAGGCGTTGGAAGCCATCGAAGTGGTGCGCTGTGAGCTGGAGCTACTGCGATCACCTGATCAGCAACCGGGACTGGTCACCAGAGCCAGACGATCGCATTGCGCCCACCCCTGCACGAGACCCACTGTTGGTCACTTTGGCAGTTCATACGGAAGTTCTCACCGTCGCACACTGCGCCAGGAACAGTGGTACAGCTGACGGCGCCCGGTACCGATAGCGTTCGATAGCTCGTCGACAGCCCACCCGTCGACACATACGTGTTGAGTACGTTCCTGACGAACTGACACGAGGTCTCGACGGTGCCTCGACCAGCCCGCACGCCGCCGTTCGAATATCCGTTGTCGCAGGTCTGGTGAGATTGGCTAATGTCCGCCCCCGTTACCAGCGGCGGAGGCGACGCCGGCCAACTATTTGGCGCGGCCTGCGCGGTCTGGCTTGAAGCCGCCGGAGTCGGCTTCTCCGGCGAAACTGGGTGCTGCCAAGCTAGGTACGCGATAACGGCGCTCGCCGTCGTGACCACAAACGTCGGTACTTCCCAGCTACCCACGCGCCACTCCCCCACATGCCACGACGAGATTGTGACAGGCACGCGAGTGGCTGGCACGGAACTTCACAGAAATTACCGGCAAACAGAAGGCCCTGCAGCACAAGCGGAAAAGCCGCAACAGGAGACGCGATTGGGACTATAGACGTCGCCCTGACGCTCCTGCCAGGCTATGGCGCACAGCCCGCCGATTCGGCTCCGCCTGTTGAAAACAGACCGCGTCGCCCAAGTGCGTAACCTTTTGCAGCGCAGCTGATTTGGTTACTTGTCAAGCACCCAGGCTGGGAAGCCGTCCTGGTGGCTGTACAGCAATAACCACGAGATGGCGGCGTGGGCCGGCGAAACGCTCGCGTCGACCTACAACCCGCATCACGCAGCCGAGGCGTTCAAGGTCGGCGCAAGTTGTGCGGAGCGAGGCTTATTCGCAGAGACCGCCCCAAAACACGAAAACGCCCCCGGCCCAACAGGACCGGGGGCGTTTCGTTGCAACTACCTAGTGGGCGTGACCGTGGTGGCCGTGCCCGTGATCGGCTTCCTCGGCCGGCTTCTCCACGACGGCCGTCTCGGTCGTCAGGATCATCCGGGCCACCGAAGCGGCGTTGAGCACCGCGGACCGGGTTACCTTGGCCGGGTCGACGATGCCGTCGGCCAGCAGGTCACCGTAGGTCAAGGTGGCGGCGTTGAAGCCCTGCCCGAGGGGCAGCTCGGACACCTTGTTCACCACGACCGAACCGTCCAGGCCGGCGTTGGTGGCGATCCAGTACAGCGGGGCCGACAGTGCCGAGGAGAAGACCTCGAGGCCGATCAGCTCGTCGCCGGACAGCGAGCCACGCAGGCCGTCCAGAGCGGTGCGAGCCTGGACCAGAGCGGCGCCACCACCGGTGACGATGCCCTCTTCCACCGCAGCCTTGGCGGCGGCGACGGCGTCCTCGACGGCTTCCTTGCGCTTCTTCAGGTCGGTCTCGGTGGCAGCGCCGACCTTGATGACGGCCACGCCGCCGGCCAGCTTGGCGAGGCGCTCTTCGAGCTTCTCGCGGTCCCAATCCGAGTCCGAGGCCTCGATCTCGCTGCGCAGCTGCGCCTTGCGGCCGTCGATGGCCTCGGCGGTGCCGCCACCGTCGACGATCACGGTGCTGTCCTTGGTGACGACGACGCGGCGGGCGGTGCCCAGCACGTCGAGGCCCGCCTCACGGAGCGTCAGACCCACGTCGGGGTTGACGACCTGGCCACCGGTGACGACGGCGAGGTCCTCCAGGAACGCCTTGCGGCGGTCACCGAAGAACGGCGCCTTGACCGCGACGGCCTTGAGGGTCTTGCGGATGGCGTTGACGACCAGGGTCGACAGGGCCTCGCCCTCAATGTCCTCGGCGATGATCAGCAGCGGCTTGCCGGCCTGAGCGACCTTCTCCAGCAGCGGCAGCAGGTCGGGCAGCGAGCTGATCTTGTCGCGGTGCAGCAGCACCAGCGCGTCCTCGAGGACGGCTTCCTGGGAGTCGAAGTCGGTGACGAAGTACGCCGACAGGAAGCCCTTGTCGAAGCCGACGCCCTCGGTGACCTCGAGCTCGGTGTTCAGGGTCGAGGACTCCTCGACGGTGACGACGCCGTCGGCACCGACGCGGGTCATGGCCTCACCGACCAGCTCACCGATCAGTTCGTCGCGCGACGAAACGGTCGCGACCTGGGCGATGGCGGTCTTGTCGGACACCGGCTTGGCCGCGGCCAGCAGGGCCTCGGACACCGCGTCGGCGGCCTTCGAGATGCCCGCGCCGAGCGCGATCGGGTTGGCACCGGCCGCGACATTGCGCAGACCGGCCTTCACGATGGCCTGGGCCAGCACGGTGGCGGTGGTGGTGCCGTCGCCGGCGACGTCGTTGGTCTTGGTCGCGACGGACTTGACCAGCTGGGCGCCCAGGTTCTCGAACGGGTCTTCCAGGTCGATGTCGCGGGCGATGGTGACGCCGTCGTTGGTGACCTGCGGGCCACCGAAGGCCTTGGCCAGCACGACGTTCCGGCCGCGCGGGCCGATGGTCACGCGGACTGCGTCGGCGAGCTTGTCGACACCGGCTTCCATGGCCCGGCGCGCAGCTTCGTTGAATTCAATGAGCTTGCTCATTAGAGCCTTTCGCTGATACGCATACCGCCCCGGATATCACCGTGCGGGCACGGGGATTTCCGGGGCGGGACACGAATGCTTACTTGGAAACGACAGCCAGCACGTCGCGGGCAGAGAGGATCAGGTACTCCTCGCCGTTGTACTTGATCTCGGTGCCGCCGTACTTGCTGTAGATGACGGTGTCGCCCTCGGCAACGTCCAGGGGGATCCGCTTCTCGCCGTCCTCATCCCAGCGGCCGGGGCCAACTGCGACGACGGTGCCTTCCTGCGGCTTTTCCTTGGCGGTGTCAGGGATGACCAGACCGGAAGCGGTCGTGGTCTCGGCCTCGTTGGCCTGAACGAGGATCTTGTCCTCGAGTGGCTTGATGTTGACTGCCACGATGGAAGCCCTCCACTTGGTTGGTATGTCGATCCAGGGCCAATCCCCGGATGCCAGGTTGTTCGGCAAGCGTCCTGACCACACACCGTCGTCGCGGGTGCCGGAGCGCGGTTGGCCGCGTGCCACCTAGCACTCTATACACGCGAGTGCTAGCGCTCAAGGGTGGGGCAGTGCCGGATTCGGCGAACTCGCTGTGGGCTGAAACAGCAGGCTACTCAGCCGCCGGTGACGTGTTGACCAGGAGCAGGTTGGACGTCGCCCGATGAGTGATGGTGTTGGCCGTCGATCCGAGAACCCGGGCGAAGCCCGCCATGCCCCGGTTCCCGATCACGACGACGTCGTATTCGGCGGCCGCGAGCACGTCAGCCGGGTCGCCGACCAGCGCCAGCCGCTCCAACGAGCCGGTGATTCCCAGTAGGCCTTCGACGGCGTTCAGCGTCTCCTCGGCCGCAGCGGGGTCGCCGGCGACCGTGACCAGGATCGGCCGGGCGCCGAGTGCGGCCGCCAGGTCGTACCCGGCACGGACCGCACGCACCGAGGTGTCGGAGCCGTCGGTGGCCAGGGCGATCGTCCGTACGGCCGCAACCGGCTTGCGCACGAACAACACGTCGACGGGGCTGTGGTGCGACAGTTCGTTCGAGGTACTCCCCCAGAACCTGCTGGACGTGTGGCCGAGACCCGCAGCACCGACCACGATCAGCGGCCGCTCGGCCTGCGCGGCGGCGTCGACGAGGGCGTCGAACGCGCTGCCCTTCACCGGAACCTTCTCGATCGTCGTGACGCCCAGCGCGGTGAGATCGACGTCGGCGCCCTCGGCCGTCAGATCGGCCCACGGCTGTTCCCGTCCGCCCGGTACCGAAACGCTGGGCTTCCAAGCGGTGACGACGGTGACCGGCGCACCGAGGCCGGCCGCCACGACGCCGGCGACGCTGACCGCGTCGGTCGCCTCGTCGGACCCATCGGTGCCGACGACGATTCTGGAATAGGACGCCATGGCGGCCCTTTCGGTCGGGGTGTCAGGCACCGAAGACGAGGATGTGGACGGCGCCGACGAGGATGCCCAGGAGTCCGCCGTGGGCGTACAGCAGCCAGGCGTCCTGCTCGATGGCCGAATAGAGCATCTCGCCGAACTTGTCCGGCGGCAGCGCCCGGAACTTCTCCGTCGCGAACGTCTCGATCTTCTTGGCCTGGGTCTTGTTGAACCCGGGGTCGTAGAGGACGCTCGGGGCGAAATCGACCAGCTTGTCCCCGGCGCCACGTTGCAGTCCTTCGACATCGACGACTCCGAACGAGTTGCGGGCGACGACCAGGTACGGACCCAGGATGCGCTCGGCTTCTTCTCCGACCGCGGACTGGATCAGCGCGCGGGTCTTGTCCGCGCTGGCACCGTTGAGCAGTTCGTGCGCGAAGTTCTTGACCGTCAGGACCTGTAACGACAGCATCGTGGGGAGTTCGTGGGCGGCCTGGTGCTGCCGCTTCGCGAAAAGCCCTTGCTTCCACAGGTATTTGTAGCGTGGCTGTGGCTCGCCGGGCTCGAACACCACCTTGATCGCGATGATGTTGACGACGATGCCGATCACCGCGGCCCCGCCGAGCACCCACAGCCAGGTCGGCAGGAAATGCAGGATCGAGTCGAGGAACCCCGGCAGGTGGATGGCGAAACCGCCATGGGCCGCAGCGTGTTCGCGCGCCTCATCGCTGGAGTAGTAGATCAGCGACAGCCACAGCGCGAGCAGCACACCGAACGGAAAGCCCAGCGCGCCGACGCGCACCATGAAGCGCAGCTCGGGCACCGCCATGCCTTTGATGATGTCCCGCAACACTTCCGGGTTGCGACGCAGGAAGTTGACGGTCATCAGCTTGACGTTCAGCAGCTGGTCGATGTTCTCGCCGATCTTGGCGAAGGCCCGCTTGGAGATGGTCGGCAACTCGGCGTCGACGGTCTGCAGCACCTCGTCCTTCAACGGCTGCGGGAGCGACCGCCACATCTGCGGATGTCGGGCCTCGATGATCTCGGTGGTCAGCCGGCCGATATCCGGCCTGGCTGCCACCGCAATGGCTTTCGCGAGTTTGTCGGGATTGAGTTGTTCGTAGAAGTCCGAAATCTTGCCGATCCGGGCTATCGAGGTGTCGACGATGAGGCTGGCCATCTTCTCGGCGCGACACGGGATGAATCCCTGAAAACCCAGAATTCCGTTGGGTGCAAAGGTCGGCAGAATCTGGACCTTGCGGGGCAGAAAGGGAAATATCCGTTTCAAGCCTGGCACATAGAAGCCGGTGAACCGGACGGGCGCGAACAACATGATGACGCCGGTCCAGTTGGTGATCAAGCCGGCGATCGCGCTGAAGATCGGCACGCTGATGATGTCGACGACGAATTTCGATTGTCCGGTGAGCTCCTCCCAATCAAGAAAGGGCCCGGCGGCGAGCGTTGTCATGAAATATCCCTGGGCTTGTCGGGGTCGGATCAGTGCTTGGGTTTGTGCGCGGCGAGATCTGGCGGACCTTTCCCGATGATCTTGTCGCCGCGCTCATCAGTGGCCCATCCCCCGGCGTTGTAGCCGTCGGTGTCGATGCAGACCTCGCAGAACTGTTGGCCGAATTCCGACAGATAGATGCTGCGGTACACGCTGATGGTCTTGGGTATCACCTCGGTCACCTCGAGTGCGCGTGGTTGCACCTCGAGCAGCGCATAGCGCCGGTAGTCGGCCACTGGCTCAGACGAAAAGCGCACCAGGCCAAGACGATTGAGGTTCGCGAGATAGCGTTGGTCGGACTCCGGCCAACGACACCCGGCCATGTCCGCGATCATGTTCACGCCGCTGACGAGCCGCTCGGAGCCGACCTGGAACATCGTCTTCGTCCGGATGTCGATGGACGGCTGGGTGCCCGCGACGGCCAGGAAGCGCAGCATCCGAACTTCATCCGGCGCAAGCTCACTGAGGATCTGGCCGAATGCCGGATGCCGGTGCGCCTGCTTGCGTGTCGGCTTCTGCGACTTGGCAATCAGGTCGTCGCCCCAGTGGCGCAGATCGGCGTCGCTGTCGTGCTTGGCAGCCTTCTTGTCCCCGTCGCGGTGTTCGAACTTCTTCTTGGCGGTGTCGCCGGAGCCCATCACGCGGCGCACCGGTGTGACGGCAACGCCGATGACGGTGGCAGGATTCAGCGCCGACTCCGCGGCGCGCTTGAGGCCGCCGAAGAGTCCCGGGTTCTCGGCCGGCGCTGCGTCCGGCGCCACGACGGGCAGCACTGCGGTTGCGGCAGCAGCATTTTCGTCATCATCGTCAATATCGTCGCTGTCCTCGGTGACTTCCGAAGGCGACGCAATGGCTGCCGACGCCGGGTGCGTCTCGCGTCCGGGCAGCCGACTCAGAATATTGACGACCTTGAGCAGATCGCCGGCGGCATCCCGGGTCGATTGCACGGCGGCCGCGATGTCCCGGGCGGTGTCGATGCCCAGCTTGGTGAGCGGATCGACTATGGCGCCCAAGGGATTACTGCTTTGATCTTGACCGTGATCGTCGGAGGGCGATGCACCACGCGCTTTGTCGGATTTTGGATCGTCGCCCATTATTCGCCTCCGTCGGACTGTGCGAGTAATTATCCAAAGGACCGGCTCGCTGATATGCGTTTCGCAGTGATCCAAAAACTACTGACGGCAGCGCAAGCGAACTACGTCGCAAACAGCCAAAGTTCGTACCGCACCCGGGGCACGCGTTGTCGACGGTCCACAAATGGGCCCGCAACGACGAATTGTCAGTTCAGAACGGCCTGACCGAACCAGTGGCAGAGCAGCAATGCGACCTCGACCTCGATGCGATCGTCGACAATCGGCGTGCCCCGGCGACTGATCGCGCGGTTCACCCGGTACTTGATCGAATTCGAATGCAGGTGCATTTCGTCGGCGGCGGCCTTGAAACTCGACCCAGTCCGCAGGAACACGCGCAATGTCTCGCGCAGCCGTTCGTCGTTCTCGGTGTCGCTCGCGAGCGGGCCCAGGATTTCGGCCACCCAGGCGCCGACGGATCCGACGTTGTCGCCGAGCAGCGTGGCGACGGGTAGCCCTGGGTCGCTCGCCGCGGTGATGCGCCGGTCGGCCGAGCCCGACACGACCGCGACCGCGCGGGCGTCCACTGCCTGCTCGTGCGAACGCCGGAACCCTTCGATGCCGGGCAACGGATTGCCCAGCGCGATCCATGGCGAATCCTGTTGTGTCGCGGCGTATTCCCGGATCCGGTCCGACGCGCCCTCGGCGCCCTGCGCCGACAACGGCAGCCAGACCCACGCGGTGAGGTGGTCGACCGACAGGAACAACGGCGGCTCATGGGTGCCGAGCGACGTGGCGAGATGGTTCGCGAACCGCTCCATGCGGACGAGCTCGTCGCCGCCGTTGTCATCGGGGTACCACAGCGCCAGCGCCAGGTGCACGCGCCGCAGCGGGTAGCGGATCTCCTCGGTGAGCTCGTCGACATCGCCGCTGGCCGCGGTGAGAATGGCCCGAACCCGCTGCGCCCGCATGCTGTTCCGGTTCTCCACCCAGCGGTCGTACTCCTGCTGGTAGGTGATGAGGACCTGCTGCGAAATCCAGTCGATGTAACCGAACGCGACGGTCTGGAAGTACTTGAAAACGTCGAGGCCCCACCGCGGATCCATGTCCGAGTCGGCGATCTCGTCGAGCACGAAGTTCATCACTTCCTGGTGGCCCAGCCGGTAGGCGCGCACCACCGCGTTTGCGGACACCCCACGCTGGGCCATCCGCCGCGCGTGTTCGAGCGACTCCGTCGGCGGTACGACATCCTGGATCGGAATCCGGTGCCGAATGGAGGCGAAGACCGTTTCGACGTTGGCCGCGACGGTGTGCGCCTGCAATTCGAGCAGCTGCGCATCGTCGCTGAGCTCTGCGATCTCGGTCAGAAGAATCTTCTGGATCGACTGTGTGATGTCGCCCAACTTGCCGTCGAGCGCGCCAATGATCTGTGCTGCGCGTGCGACGACGCTCCCCTCATCGACGCGTCTTTCCGGCATGAACTGACCGTAGATCACGAGGCCCCGAAGTTGCTGCAAATCGGGCTTTGTCGCCGCACGACAACGACGCTCCGCAAACGCCCCGAGAGTTGGTCGTCCCGAGACGTCGATCGCGGCGGCCGCGATGAATAGCTTTCGTAAACATCAGACCAACGAGGAGGGCAACGTGACTACCGCCGCCGCAACCGAAGTGGACCTCGCCGCCGTCGACCTTGCCGACCCGGCGGTGTGGGACGACGGTCCGCCGTACGAGTTGTTCGCCCGCATGCAACGCGAAGACCCCGTGCACTACAGCCCGCAGCGCACTGTCCCCGGCGAAGGCGGCTTCTGGTCCATCACCCGCTTCGACGACGTGCGCACCGTCAGCCGCGACCATCGCACGTTCTCGTCCGAGAAGCGCGGCATCTTCAACGTCGACGACATCGGGGTACCGCTGGATATCCAGCGCCTGCAGCTGATTTCGATGGACCCGCCGCGACACGACCGACTCAAGGCCCTCGTCATCAAGGCATTCACACCCGAACGCGTCGCTGCTCACGAAGAGGCCATCAAGCAGATCATCAACGACGTCCTCGACAGCGTGGCCGACCGCGAGAGCTTCGACCTGGTCCGCGACGTCGCCCGGCCGGTGCCGGCCCGGGTGATCGGCTCGATGCTCGGGACGCCCGCCGAGGACGACGAGCGCCTCGTCTACTGGACCAATGTGTTCAGCGCGTTCGAGGACCCGGAAATCCGCAAGCAGTGGGATGACGCCGGCGCCATCGTCGGCGAGATCATCACGTACCTCAACGACCAGATGGCACAGCGGCGAGACAACCCGCGCGACGACCTGATCACCGCGGTGATGAACGCCGAGGTGGACGGCGAGAAGCTCACGGAACTCGAGATGGCCACGTTCTTCGTGCTGCTCATGACGGCCGGCAACGACTCGACGCGCGCCACCTACAGCGCGACGATGCTGGCCCTGATGCAGAACCCGGATCAGCTGATCCTGCTGCAGGAGAACCCGGAGCTGCTCGAACCCACCGTCGAGGAGGGCCTGCGCCACGCGCCCGCCTTCGCCTTCATGGGCCGGGCCGCGACCACCGATTTCGAGCTGCACGGCAAGCAGATCAAAGAAGGCGACCGGCTGCTGCTGTGGTACCTGGCGTCCAACCGGGACGAGACCGTCTTCGAGAATCCGCACGAGTTCGACATCACCCGCGAGGGGCTGGCGGACACGCACCAGGCCTTCGGCGGCCGCGGCAAGCACTTCTGCCTCGGCGCCAACCTGGCGCGCCTCGAACTGAAGCTGTGGATTCAAGAGACCGTCCGACGGTTCCCGGACCTCACGCTGGACGGCGATCCCACCCGAGTGCGGGCGCTGTTCCTGAACCAGTACAAGTCGATCCCCGTCCGGCGCGCGGCGATGAGCCGCTCGGGCGAAGAACAGAGGGCACTGTGAGTAACGCTGCATACCGGGAAGTCGAGGTCGACCTGGAGGTGCGTCGGCGCGAGCAGTCAGCAGACGGTGTCGTCACGCTGACTCTCGCCGACCCGTCCGGCGCGGACCTGCCCGAGTGGACCCCCGGCGCTCACATCGACCTGGTCATGTCGCCGTCGCTGACGCGGCAGTACTCCCTGTGCGGCAGCACCGCCAGCCGCAGCGAGTGGCAGGTGGGCATCCTGCTCGACCCCAACAGCCGAGGTGGCTCGCAGTACGTCCACGACAAGCTGCACGAGGGCACCACGGTCCGGGTGCGCGGGCCGCGCAACCACTTCGCGCTCGTGAATTCGCCGCGCTACCAGTTCGTCGCGGGCGGTATCGGCATCACGCCGATGCTCCCGATGATCGAGGCCGCCGAGGCCACGGGCGCCGCCTGGGAGTTGATCTACGGCGGCAGCGCCCGCTCGTCGATGGCGTACCTGGACGCGCTGGAACGCTTCGGCGACCGCGTGACCATCTGTGCGCGCGATGAGCATGGCGACGCTTTCCGAACGAAGCTGGCGGCGGTGCTGGCGGCGCCGCAGGACAACACACTGGTCTACTGCTGTGGGCCCGAGGGCCTGCTGGACGCGGTCGAGAAGGGCTGCCAGGCCTGGCCCGACGGCAGCCTGCACCTCGAGCGCTTCTCGGCCAAGACCATCGAGGAACCGGCCGACGCCCTCGACACGTTCGAGATCGAATGCCAGCGGTCCGGCATCACCCTGACCGTGCCGTCGGACAAGACGATCTACGACGTCGCCGAAGAAGCGGGCCTCGACGTGCTGGGGTCGTGCATGGAAGGCGTCTGCGGCACCTGTGAATGCGAAATCATCGCCGGCATCGGCGATCATCGCGACTCCGTGCTCAACGACTCGGAGAAAGCGGAAAACAAAACCATCATGATCTGCGTCTCGCGCTCCCGGTCCGAAAGGCTGGTGCTCGACCTATGAGAACCAACTACCCGTTGAACTGCTGGTACGTGGCCGCGCTCAGCGATGAGGTCGGCGAAGGACTGCTCGCCCGGCGTCTGCTGGACAAGCACGTGGTCCTGTACCGCCGCGCGTCCGGCGAAGTCGTCGCTCTCGAGGACCGCTGCGTGCACCGCGCCTATCCCCTGTCGGAGGGCCGACTGGACGGCGACCGAGTGGTCTGCGGCTATCACGGCTTCAGCTACAACCCCGACGGCTGTCTGGCCGACGTGCCGTCGCAGGAGAACGTGCCGCCCGGGGCCCGGGTGCCGGCGTACCCGGTCGTCGAGACCGCGCCGTTCATCTGGATCTGGCTCGGCGAGCCGCGCGCCGCGGCCCTGCGTCCGCCGCCACGCGTGCCGTGGTATCTCGACGGTACCGGCTGGACCGGCTCCACCGAGGTCCTGCGCGTCGAGGCGAATTACCTTCTGCTGCATGAGCATTACCTCGACCTGACCGACGTCTTCGTCACCCGTCCGGAGATGGTGCCGCCGGATATTCAGCAGCTGCCGCCGCTCAACGAGGTCGAAATCTCCGAACGCTCCGTGGCCTATACCCGGGTGACTCAGCCGAGTCGCCTGGCACCGTGGGAGTCGGCGATCACCGGATTGCCCGAAGAGACGGTCGCCGTCCGGCGTGAAGAGGGGACGTTCGTGTCACCCGCGCTGCATACGCAGCACTACGCCATCGACGTCATCGATGGAAAGTCGTACGAACTCTTGCGAATTCACGGATTCACGCCCGAATCCCCCGGCGCGACGCACGTCTTCCTGCAGTTGGCCCGCAACTACGACAGCGCCGAGGACTCCATCACCGAGTACCTGCGGATCATGTTCCACGAGTGGGCCATCCGCAATGCCACGATCTTGGAGACGATCCAGCGGCGGCTCGACGAACCCGGCGGCCGCCGGCGCGACATCAACGTCAAGGCCGACCGGGCCGCGATCCGGGCCCGCCGTATCGCGATGGACATGGTCGACGACGAAACCAGCCGTTTCAACTGAGGAGAAGTACATGTCCAACACCGACTATGACGTGATCGTCGTCGGGTCCGGGTTCGGGGGCAGCGTCACCGCCTTGCGTCTGACCGAGAAGGGCTACCGCGTCGGCGTTCTGGAGGCCGGCCGCCGGTTCACCGACGACCAGTTCCCGAAAACCAGTTGGGACGTCCGGAAGTTCGTGTGGGCGCCCAAGCTGGGGTGCTTCGGCGTGCAGCGCATCCACATGCTGCGCGACGTCGTCATCCTGGCCGGAGCGGGCGTCGGTGGCGGGTCGCTGAACTACGCCAACACCCTCTACAAGCCGCCGGCGACGTTCTTCAACGACCCGCAGTGGGCCCACATCACCGACTGGTCCGACGAACTCTCGCCGTTCTACGACCAGGCCAGGCGCATGCTCGGGGTGGTGATCAACCCGAGTATGACCCCGGCCGACGAGATCATGAAAGCGGTCGCCGAGGACATGGGCGTGGGCGACACGTTCGTCCAGACGCCGGTCGGGGTGTTCTTCGGCGAACCCGGCAAGACCGTGCCCGACCCGTTCTTCGGCGGTGTCGGACCGGACCGCACCGGGTGCATCGAATGCGGCAGCTGCATGACGGGCTGTCGCTACGGCGCCAAGAACACCCTGCTGAAGAACTACCTCGGCCTGGCCGAGAATGCCGGCGCCACAGTGCATCCGCTGACGACGGTCGCTTCCGTGCGGCAGAGTCCGAGCGGCATCTGGGAGATCGACACCGTGCGCACTGGCCGGACCCTGCGCAAGAACCGTCGTACCTTCACGGCGCGGCACGTCGTCCTGGCCGCCGGCACCTGGGGCACCCAGAACCTGCTGCACAAGATGAAGGACAGCGGCACCCTGCCCCAACTGTCCGACCGGCTCGGTGTGCTCACCCGCACCAACTCCGAATCCATCGTCGGCGCAATGAAATACAAGGTCGACCCGGCGCTGGACCTCACGCGCGGCGTGGCGATCACGTCGTCGTTCCATCCGACCAGCGACACCCATATCGAGTCGGTGCGCTACGGCAAGGGCTCCAACGCGATGGGCCTGTTGCAGACCCTCATGACCGATGGCGGTGGCCGGTGGCCGCGCTGGCTGAAGGCCCTGGGCTTGGCCGTGACGCATCCGCGCGCGCTGCTGCGGGTGCTGACGGTGGGCAATTGGAGTGAGCGCACGGTGATTTCACTGGTGATGCAGAACCTGGACAACTCGATCACCACGTTCACGAAACGGGGTCTGCGCGGCCGGCACTTGTCGAGTAAGCAGGGGCACGGCGAGCCCAACCCGACGTGGATCCCGGCCGGAAACGACGCGACCCGCCGGGTTGCCCAGAAGATCGACGGCGTGACGGCCGGTACGTGGGGCGAGCTGTTCAACATCCCGATGACCGCGCATTTCCTCGGCGGTTGCGCCATCGGCTCGGACGCCGAGCACGCGGTGATCGATCCGTACCACCGGGTCTACGGCTACCCGACGCTGAGTGTTGTTGACGGGTCGGCGGTTTCGGCGAACTTGGGGGTGAACCCGTCGCTGACCATCACCGCCCAGGCCGAGCGTGCGGCGGCCATGTGGCCCAACAAGGGTGAGGACGATCTGCGCCCCGAGCAGGGGCAGCCCTATCGTCGGGTGGACGCTGTCGCTCCGATCAAACCGGTTGTGCCGGAAGGCGCTCCGGGGGCGCTGCGGCTGCCGCTCATCCCGCTCTCGCCGGCCGCGAACGACGCATAGCGGCCGACTAAACGCCCGGGTCGGGACGTCCATCAGGGACGTCCCGGCCTGCGGGCAGCCCAACGACGGCCCCCAGAATCAGAATCGCGCCGACCACCGACATCCAGGTGAGCTGCTGTCCGAGCAGCACCGCCGCCAGTACCGCAGCCGAGATCGGCTCGACGAGGGTCACCACGGTCGCGGCTGCCCCTGACGTGGTGCGCAGACCGGCGTAGAGAAGTCCATACGACAGCGCGAGCGTGAAAACGCCGAGATAGACCAGTAGCCCCAGGGACGTCGGGTCCGACGGGACAACCGGCTCGCCGTTGAGAGCAGCCACGAGGAAAAGAGGTGCCAGCGCCACCGCGCCGGCAGTGGTGGTGCACGTGGCGATGACGACGGGGTCGGTCCGGCTCGCAAGCCGGTGCCCGAGAATCGTCGTGGCCGCATAGGTGGCGCCCGCGGCGATGGCGAGCAGTAGCCCGGCCGTGAAGTTGGTTGCGCCGCCGCCACGTTCATGCGGTGCGCCGCCGAACGTGACCAGGCACAGCCCGACGAGTGCGGCAGCGAGCACCGCAATCTCGCGCAGCGAGGGTGCGGTCCGGGCCTGGATGTGATGCCAGATCGAGGCCAGGATCGGCGACAGCCCCAGCGCGACGACGGTGGCGACCGCCACCCCGATGGACAGCACCGAGGCGAAATAGAGGCCCTGGTAAAGGGCGGTACCGCAGCCGACGACGATCGGCACCACCGGACGCGACCGCATCATCGTGATCGCCTGTCCGGCACGGCCCGTGACCGCAATGAAAGCCACCAGCGCGACCGTCGCGAGTGCCATGCGCCAGGCGCTGGCCGTCATCGCGCCCAGGCCGCTCCGGTCGTGAATGACGGTGACCACCAAGCCACCGGTACCCCACAACACGCTCGCGGCAGAGATTTGCAGCAGACCCAGATGCCGGGTGAGGTTGGGGCTCATTGCAGCGAGATGGTCAGGTGGTCGGACACGTCGCCGACCATCTGCACATCCGCAACACGTTCGGTGAAATGCCAACCGGCCTCGTCGCGCGCGAACACATCCGCGTAGCGGCCCACCACGATGGGCTGCAGCGGCACCGTGTCGGTCTGTTGCACCACGCAGAACGTCGACCGCGCGCGAGCGGTGTCGCCGTCGAGTTCGACGATCGGGTTGAGCACCAGATGCCGTGTGCGCGGGGTGTTCCCGTGCTCAGGGAAACGACGGGTGGTCTTGGCGAACAGCGCCGCGATGGCCTCGGCGCCGGCAACGCCCATGAAGTTCCCGCGCCCCAGCAGTTTTCCCACGCCGTCGAAGTCGCCGGCGTCGATCAGTTCGGCGTACCGGTACAGCAGCTCGGTGATCTCCAGTTTGTCCGCGGCGTCCTGCAGGCTCACGCGATCTGGCCCTTCACCACCGGCAGCCCCGGGTCGCTCGGCACGTCGAGACGCGACGGCTTGGCTCCCGCCGCGATCAGGTGCGCCGCGAACGAGGCGATCATGGCCCCATTGTCGGTACACAGTCGCGGCCGCGGCACCCGAAGTGTCAAACCGGCTTCAGCGCAACGTTCTTCGGCCAGCTCACGCAACCGCGAATTGGCGGCCACTCCCCCGGCGATCAGCAGCGTGGACACGCCCAGGTCGGTGGCCGCGCGAACGGCCTTGCGGGTCAACACATCCGCGACGGCCTCCTGGAAACCGGCCGCGACGTCGGCATGCGACGCGTCGGGGTGCTTCTCCATGTGGCGGGCGACGGCGGTCTTGAGGCCGGAGAAGCTGAAGGCGTACGGGTCATCTCGCGGACCGGTCATGCCGCGCGGGAACACGATGGCGTTCCGATCGCCTTGGCGGGCCAGCTCGTCGAGCACGCGGCCGCCGGGGTAGCCGAGGCCGAGCAGCCGAGCCACCTTGTCGTAGGCCTCGCCCGCCGCGTCATCAACGGTGCTGCCGAGTTCCTCGATCGGCTCACCCAGGGATCGCACATGCAGCAGGTGCGTGTGGCCACCGGACACCAGTAGACCGACGCTCTCGGGCAGCGGGCCGTGGTCGTAGACGTCGGCGGCCAGGTGCCCGCCCAGGTGGTTGACGCCGTAAAACGGCACACCCCACGCGGCCGAATACGCCTTGGCCGCAGCCACACCCACCAACAGCGCCCCGGCCAGGCCGGGCCCGATGGTCGCGGCGACGACGTCGGGCCGCTCGATGCCGGCGGTCTCCAGGGCCCGGCTCATGGTGGGCCCCAACGACTCCAGGTGCGCGCGCGAGGCGATCTCGGGGACCACGCCGCCATAGCGGGTGTGTTCGTCGACGCTGGATGCGACCTCGTCGGCCAGCAGCGTCACGGTGCCGTCGTCCGCCAATTCGCAGATGCCGACGCCTGTTTCGTCACACGAACTCTCGATTGCCAAGATGATTGTCATGAGCCTGACTCGCTCCTCACGTCCGCGTCGCCTGACACGCTGCTCACATGTGCGTCCCGCCGCATGGTGTACGCGTCCGCGCCACTGATCCGGTAATACCGTTTGCGCACGCCCATTTTCACGAACCCGACGCTTTCGTACAGGCCGATCGCCGGCTCGTTGTCGGTGCGCACCTCCAGGAACACGGTGCCACCGTCGGCGATGGTCAACAGCCGGTCCAGCAGTTCGCGGCCGATGCCCTGGCCCTGGTACGCCGGATCGACCCCGATGGTGTGTACCTCGTACTCGAACGGCGGTTTACGGCCCAGCCGGCTGATACCGGCATACCCCACCAGGAGCTTGCCGTCCCGCGCGGCGACGTAGTGGTTGTGTGCCGAGTCGAGCTCGCGGATGAAGGCGACTGCCGGCCACGGGTCGTCGCCGGGAAACAGGATCGCCTCCAGCTCGCCACACCGGTCGGCGTCGCCGACCGTCAGGGGCCCGTACTCGATGGTCACGAGAGTCCCCGCTCGGCAAGGGTTTTCGCGTCGGGACGGCGCAGGTACAGCGGCACCAGCGCCGCGGGCGGCTGATCCCAGACGGCGGCGGTCACGAGTCCGGTCACCGTCGGGTACTCGACCTCGAGCGACGGCAACGGGAAAAGCGCGGCCTGCGCGGCCGGGCCGGCGACCGAACCCGAACCGGGCTCGACGTCGGCGGCGGCGCTCACCGCCGGTCCGTCGACCCGCACGCCGTCGCGGTACCGCGCCCAGTAGACCTCGCGGCGACGGGCATCGGTGACCACCAACAGTTCTCCCGGAGTGGCCGGGGCGATCGCATCCAGGCTGCACACGCCGTACACGGGGATGCCGAGCGCCTGCCCATACGCGGCCGCGGTGGCCATCCCGACGCGCAGCCCGGTGAACGGGCCAGGCCCGCACCCGACGACCACGGCTTCCAGGTCGGCGAACGTGATACCGGCATCGGCAACGGCCGCAATCACATTGGGCGTCAACTGCTCGGCGTGCGCGCGGGCATCGATGGTGATCCGTTCGGCCAGCACCTCGACGCCGGCTGCGGTACGCCGTGCCACACCGGCGGTGACGGCCGGGGTGGCGGTATCGATGGCGAGAATCATCCACGGCTCCAATGCCAGACAGCGGTACGGGTGTCGTCGTCGGCGCGTTCCAACCGGATGTCCAGATGGCTGGCCGACAGTCGCTCGGCCAGACCCTCGCCCCACTCGACGACCACCACGGCGTCGTCGAGGTCGGTGTCGAGGTCGAGCGAGTCGAGTTCTCCGAGCAGGTCGGTACTGCCCGAGTCGAGCAGTCGGTACATGTCGACGTGCACCATCGCGGGGTGTCCGGCGCGGCGGGCGGGATGCACCCGGGCCAGCACGTACGACGGCGACGTCACCGCGCCGTCGACATCCATGCCCTGCGCAATGCCCTTGGCCAGCATGGTTTTCCCGGCGCCCAACGGACCCGTCAGCACCACGACGTCACCGACCTTGAGCTCGGCGCCGAACCGGGCGCCGAGGGCCATGGTGTCGGCCTCGGTCGGCAGGTGCACGGTGCCGTGCGAATCATCCATTGCGCTTGGCCTTTCCACGCAGATGACGGGTGAGCGCCACCAGCCGTGACGGCGTGGCGTGCTCGACGAAGCGCTCCAGCGCCTCGTTGATCAGTTCGGGTTGCTCCATGTGCACCATGTGCCCGGCGCCTTCGACGATCACCAGCTCGGACTTCGGCAGCTGCCGCGCCATCGCCTGGGACTTGGCCAGCGGGGTGAGCAGATCGTGGTCGCCGCAGGCGATCAGGGTGGGCACGTGCTGCAGGACCGGCAGCGCACCGGCCTCGTCGTGGGTTTCGAGTGCGTGCAGGAATTCGACGGTCGTGCGGATCGACGTGTTGTGCGTCATCTTCTCGACGTACCGCGCCACCGACGGGCTGACTGCGTCGTCGCCGAACGACGCGGCCTTGAGCACGGGGCCGATGACGGCCTTCGCCGCACCACGGCCCGCACTGACCGCGCCTGGCGCGAACCGCACCGCCGCTTTCGCCGCCTCCAGCGCGGGATTCTGCAGCACCTCACCCAACGGCGAACGGGTAACCCCTTGTGCCGCAGAGGCGAGGATCGCGACGCCGCACACCCGGGCCGGGTAGTTGTGCGGAAACTGCCGGGCGTGGGACAGCACCGTCATGCCGCCCATCGAGTGGCCGACCAGCACGACGGGACCACGCGGCGCCATCACCCGCATGACCGATTCGAGATCCTGCCCCAGTTGCGGGACGGTGTACGAATCGACCGGACCGGCCGAGGACCGGCCGTGCCCGCGCTGGTCGTAGAACACCATGCGGACCTGATCGCCCCACCGCTCGGCCAGCCGGGCCCGCTGAAAGTGGAAGGAGCCCATGCTGTTACAGAAACCATGCGCGAAGAGCACCGTCAGCCGGGCGTCTTTCGGGCCGACCTCGCGGACCGCCAGCGGCACGCCGTCGGCGGCCGTCACCACGTACCCGCGGTCGGCGTCGAGCGTGGTGAAATCCTCACCCGCGTACGGGTCTTCACCACCACGGCGGCGCAACGAGCGGGCGACACTGATCCCCGCGACCGACCCCACGGCCGTGAGCCCGGCCATGCCCGCCAGCCACCGGGCATTCCTGTTGTCGCTCATGGACGTCAGCCCGTCGACTCGCGATAGGTCCGGGCGATCCGGCCCCGCGGGCTGGTGACGACCTCGTAGTTGATGGTGCCCAGCAGTTCGGCCCAGTCCTGCGCCGTCGGCTCACCGGCGGCGCCCGAGCCGAACAGCACCGCCTCGTCGCCGACCTTGACACCGGCACCGTCGGGTCCGAGGTCAACGACGAACTGGTCCATACAGATTCGGCCGATGTTGCGGTACCGGGCGCCGTTGATGCTGACGTCGATGCGTCCGCTCAGGTTGCGGAACACGCCGTCGGCGTAGCCGAGCGGGATCAGCCCGACGGTGGTGTCGCGGTCGGCGATCCACGTGTGTCCGTAGGACACTCCGTCGCCGGCTTTGATCGAACGTACCGCGGTGACAGGACATTTCAGCGTCATCACGGGCCGCAGGCCGAAATCGCCGAGCGCGGGGATCGGCGTCTGGCCGTAGACCGCGATACCCGGCCGCACCACGTCGAAATGCAGATCGGGCCGCGTCAGGGTCGCGGGCGAGTTGGCCAGATGCGCCACTTCGAAATGCACGCCGGCCGCCGCAGCCTGTTTCCGCGCCGCGGTGAGGCGCTCGGCCTGAGTGTCGTTCATCGGGTGCTGCGGGTCGTCGCCGCAGGCGAGGTGGCTCATGATGCCGCGGGGGCGTACCGCGCCGTCGGCGGCGGCCCGGGCGATGGCGTCGAGCAGGGCCGGGTACTCGGCGGGGCTGACGCCGTTGCGGCTCAGACCGGTGTCGACCTTGACGGTGAGTGTGGCCGGCGCACCACTGCGGCGCACGCCGTCGAGCACGTCGTCGAACTGGCGGACCGACGCCACCGCCACCTGCACGTCGGCGGCCAACGCGGGGGCGAAGTCCGTGCCGGGCAGGTTCAGCCACGACAACACGGGCGCCGTGATGCCGGCCTGCCGCAGCGCCAGTGCCTCTGTGATGTTGGTGACGCCAAGCTCGGCGGCCCCGGCCGCCAGCGCGGCACGCGCCACCTGCGGCGCACCGTGCCCGTAACCGTCGGCCTTGACCACCGCCATCACCGCGGCGCTGCTTGCGCGTTCCCGCAGAAGCCGCACGTTATGCGCAATTGCGCCCAGGTCGATGACGGCCTGGGCAGCAGGTTGAGGATCGGGCGAGCTCATATCGCCTCCGATTCTCCCAGACGCGCTCCGGTGCGCGTCGAGCCTGAGCTTGTGCACCACGATTTCGGGAGATCTGGAACACAAGCTCAGGTTCGCCCGCTAGTGGGCGAACGGCTGCACGTCGTCGAACTGGCCTTTCGGCTTGAGCTCATCGAGGCTGTTCAGCACGGTGATCAGATCGTCGCGCAGGGCGCGGGCCAGGTCCGCCGAGAAGCCCTCGCGCACCACAACACGCAGCACTGCGATGTCCGTCGCACCTTCGGGCATGGTGTACGCCGGCACCTGCCAGCCGTAGGCACGCAGCGCGTGCGACACGTCGAATTCGGTGTAGGGCCGTTTGCCCTTGAGCCGGCACGCGATCACCGGGATGGCCGAGCCGTCGGTGATGACCTCGAAGTGTTCGCTGCCCCGCAGCTCATCGCCGATCCACCGGGCGGTGTCCGACAGGCAGCGCATGATCTGCGTGTAGCCGGCCCGGCCGAGGCGCAGGAAGTTGTAGTACTGGCCGACCACCTGATTGCCGGGCCGAGAGAAGTTCAGGGTGAAGGTCGGCATATCGCCGCCCAGGTAGTTGACCCGGAAGACGAGGTCCTCGGGCAGGTGCTCCTTGCTGCGCCAGACCACGAAGCCGATGCCGGGGTACGTCAGCCCGTACTTGTGGCCGCTGACGTTGATCGAGACCACCCGCGGCAGCCGGAAATCCCAGTGCAGATCCGGGTGCAGGAACGGCACCACGAAACCGCCGCTGGCGGCGTCGACGTGGACGGGGATGTCCAGGCCCTTCTCCTGCGCGAGCTGATCGAGCGCCGCGCAGATCTCGGCGATGGGCTCGAGCTCACCGGTGAACGTGGTCCCCAGGATGCCCACCACTCCGATGGTGTCCTCGTCGACATTGGCGAGCACCTGCTCCGGGGTGATGACGTAGCGGTCCTCGGCCATCGGCAGGTACCGCGGCTCGACGTCGAAGTAGCGGCAGAACTTCTCCCACACCACCTGGACGTTGGCGCCCATGACGAGGTTGGGGGTGCGTCCATTCCAGTCGCCGACCTTCTCGCGCCACCGCCATTTGAGAGCCAGGCCGGCCAGCATGACGGCCTCGCTGGAACCGATGGTCGAGACCCCGCAGGCCGACGCCGGGTCATCGTCGCGCAGGTCTTCGGCGTGGAAGAGGTCGGCCACCATGGACACGCAGCGGGACTCGATGGCCGCCGTCGCCGGGTATTCGTCCTTGTCGATCATGTTCTTGTCGAACGTCTCGGCCATCAGCTTCTCGGCCTCGGGGTCCATCCACGTGGTGACGAACGTCGCGAGGTTCAGCCGGGAGCTGCCGTCGAGCATGAGCTCGTCGTGGATGAAGCGGTAGGCAGCCTGCGGGTCCAGCGGGTCGTCGGGCAGTCGCAGCGACGGGACCGGCGCGGTGGACAACCGCCCGGTGTAGGCCGGGCTCATGGTCGGTCCATGAACATGCTTGCGCGACATACTGATTCCCCCTTGATTAGAGCGATGCGACGGCGGCCCGGACATGGGCCAGGATGCGGTGCGCCGATGTGGGCGCGGGGTTGGGACCTGGGTCAGCTGCAGACAGGCCCGCTGCACGGGCGTGGACGAAGGCCGCCATGGCGGCGGCCTCGCCCGGTGCGATGCCCGAGGCCAGCAGCGCGCCGATGATGCCGGACAGCACGTCGCCGGATCCGGCTGTGGCAGCCCAGGATTGGCCGGCGGGATTGAGATAGGTGGGGCCGTCCGATTCGGCGATGATGGTGACGTTGCCCTTCAGCAGGACGGTGGCGCCCAGCCGTTCGGCCAGTTCACGGGTAGCGGCTACCCGGTCGGTTCCGGGCGGATGTCCTGCGAGCCGGGCGAATTCACCGGCATGTGGGGTCAAGACCGTCGGTGCCGCGCGGTCCGCGACCAGGTCGAGGTCGGCGGCCAACAAGGTCAGCGCATCGGCGTCGACGATCACCGGCAGGTCGGTGTCCAGCGCGAACCGCAGCGCATCGTCGCCGGCGGTGTCGGTGCCGAGGCCCGGGCCGACCACCCACGCCTGGACCCGCCCCGCAGCCGTCACATCCGGCGCCGCAACGACTTCCGGCCAGTGCGACACCACTTCGGCGTGTGCGGAGCCGGCGTACCGGACCATGCCGGAGGTCGCGGCGACGGCGGCGCCGGTGCTCAGGATCGCCGCACCCGGATAGGTCGCCGACCCGGCGAGCACGCCCTTGACGCCCTGGCTGTACTTGTCGTCCGACGGGTGCGGCACCGGCCAGCGGGCGCGGACGTCGTGCGCGTCGAATCCGAGGAACGCCGGTTCGGGCAGGTCGAGTCCGATGTCGATGAGTTCGACCCGCCCGCAGTCGGCCAGTCCGTGTACGGGTTTGAGTCCGCCGAAGGTGACGGTCAGCGCGGCGTGCACATGGGGGCCGTCGGCGGCGCCGGCCTGGACGTCGACACCACTGGGGAGGTCGACGGCGACAACGGGCGCGGTGTTGGCGTCGAAGACCGCCGCGGCATTGGGCCGGAGCGGCCCGCTGGCGCCGATCCCGACGACGCCGTCGATCACCAAATCGGTTGACGGCGGAATGCTTTCAACTACTCTGCCGCCGGCTTTCCGAAATGCTGCGAGCGCCTTCGGGTGGGCGCGGTCCGGGTTCAGGAGCACCGCTGTTGCGGCCGCACCGCGGCGGCGCAGGAAGGTCGCCGCCCACAGCGCGTCGCCGCCGTTGTCCCCCGAGCCCACCACCGCACAGACGCTGCGCCCGCTCACGCCGCCGGTGCGGGTTTTGAGTTCTGTGGCAATCGCCGTCGCCAGCCCGTAGGCCGCGCGGCGCATCAACACGCCATCGGGTAGGGAAGCCAACAGCGGCGCCTCGGCCGCGCGAATCTGCTCGGCGGTGTAGTAGTGCCGCATAGCTCCGAAGGTTACGCACATCCGCCCCGCAGGGGTTGGCATGTGCGTCAAATTCGGGCGTCGAGCGTGAGCGTGTGTGCGAACTTCTGCCGACTTTTCGCACACACGCTCACGTTCGGCGCGGATAACATCCCGCCATGACCTACGGCTATCCGGCGCCGCCACCGGCCAAGCCCCCGCTCTCGAGCGGCGACCTCGCCGCGTCGATCAGCGCGCTGGTGCTCACCTACGTCGGCGGCGGCGTGGCGGCATTCTTCGCGGTGTTCGCGCTGGCGTTCACCGACTACTGTCCGCCGGCGACCTGTCACATCGACGCCGGGATCAACGCCATGGCAGCGGGATTCATCGCGGCCATGGTGGTGGCATTGGCCGGCACGGTCGTCACCGTCATCCGACTGGTGAAGCGCCTGCGCGCCTGGCCATTTGCCGTCAGCACGCTGGGCTTGTGCGCCGTTCTGTGCGTGCTGGCGATCGGCGGCTATATCGCTGCCGTCGGCGGCTGAGACTCAGACGAGAACCGCGCTGGGCTCCACCGTCACCTTGATGGCCTCGCCGTTCTGGACGATCGAGAACGCATCGAGAACTTCGTCGAGCGCGATGTGCCGGGTGATCAAGTCCTTCACGGGAACCTGACCGGTTGAGATGTAGTGCAGCGCCCGCTTGTTGTGCTCCGGCGCAGATCCGTTGGCGCCGTGGATATGCAGCTGCCGGTAGTGCACCACGTTGGAATCGCAGGTGATCGTCGGGTTGGTCTTGGGCAGGCCGCCGAAGAACGAGATACGGCCGTTGCGCGCGGCCATCGCGATGGCCTGCTCCTGGGTGATGTTGGCGGCGGTCGCAGTGATCACCACGTCGGCGCCGCGGCCGCCGGTCAGTTCCATGACCTTCTCGACGACGTCGACCTCCGCCGCGTTGATCACCGCATCGGGGTGCACCGCATCGGCGGACATCGCCAGGCGGGCGTCGTTGACGTCGACGAGGTACACCGGCCCGCAGTCGTGCACACCACGGGCGATGCGGATGTGCATGCAACCGATGGGGCCGGCACCGAACACCACGACGGTGTCACCCGGCTCGATGCCGAGCAGATCCTGGGCGTTGATGGCGCACGCGAACGGTTCCGCGGCCGACGCCTCGTCGTAGCCGACGTTGTCCGGAATCCGGTTCAGCCCATCGACTTTGAGTACCTGGCGGGGCACGATCATGTACTCGGCGAACCCGCCGTCGTACTGGTAGCCCATCGAGGTCTGGTTCTGGCAGACCGCCATCCAGCCCTTGCGGCACTCGTGGCACTCACCGCACGGGACCGCCGCGATCACCTGCACCCGGTCGCCCTCGGCCCACTCGGTGCCGTAGGTGGCGTTCACGTCGGCGCCCACCTCGACGATGTCGCCGGCGATCTCGTGACCGATGGTCCGCGGCGGCGTCAGGTTCTGGTGTCCGTTGTGGAGGATTTTGACGTCCGTCCCGCAGGTCGAACAGTTGCGCACCCGGATCTTGATCTCGTCGGGTCCGCATACCGGCTCGGGCACGTCTTCGAGCCGGACGTCCTCGGGTGCGTAGTAGCGCAGCGCTTTCATGGCGTTCCTTCCGGTTATCCGGCCTGGCCGGCAAGTGTGTCGTGGTTCACTCTGCGCCCAGCCTAACGGCAATTCGGGCATAAATCCAAACTTTTCTCTGCCCATTTTTGCCCATTTGCTTGCCATCGTGCCCACATGTGGGCTTTACTCATAAACACACGGTGATGTGACGGGCATCACCTTCACGGCCGGTCAAGGTGGAGGTCCAGCACAGTGAACGCAACAACGGAAACACCGCAGCGCGCCAGTCTGCGCGTGCGGGTACAGCAGCTCGGCACCGCGCTGTCGAACATGGTCATGCCGAACATCGGCGCCTTCATCGCCTGGGGCCTGATCACCGCGCTGTTCATCAAGACCGGCTGGCTGCCCGGCCTCTTTCACTCACTGCAGAACCCGGACGGCTGGGTGGCCCACATCGGCGGCTGGGGCGCCTACGAAAAGGGCGGCATCGTCGGGCCGATGATCACCTACCTGCTGCCGATCCTCATCGGATCCACCGGCGGACGGATGGTGTACGGAACCCGTGGAGCCGTCGTCGGCGCCATCACCACCATGGGCGTGGTTGCCGGGTCCGATGTTCCGATGTTCATGGGCGCAATGATCATGGGGCCCTTGGGCGGCTGGGTCATAAAGAAGCTGGACGCGTTGTGGGACGGCAAGATCCGCCCCGGCTTCGAGATGCTGGTGAACAACTTCTCGGCCGGCATCGCCGGCCTGGTGCTGGCCGTCATCGGGTTCTTCGGTGTCGGCCCGGTGGTATCGGCGTTCACCCGCGGCGCCGGCCACGGCGTCGACTTCCTCGTCGGCCACGACCTGCTGCCCCTGACCTCGATCTTCATCGAGCCTGCCAAGGTGCTCTTCCTCAACAACGCCATCAACCATGGCGTGCTCACTCCCCTGGGTACCACCCAGGCGCTCGCCACCGGCAAATCCGTGCTGTTCCTGTTGGAAGCCAATCCGGGACCTGGCCTGGGAATCCTGTTGGCGTTCATGGTGTTCGGCCGCGGCGCCGCCAAGGCATCCGCACCGGGCGCGGCCATCATCCAGTTCCTGGGCGGCATCCACGAGATCTACTTCCCGTACGTGCTGATGAAGCCGAAGCTGATCGCCGCCACCATCCTGGGCGGGATGACCGGCGTCTTCATCAATGTGTTGTTCGGCTCCGGCCTGCGCGCACCCGCCGCACCCGGTTCGATCATCGCCGTCTACGCCCAGACCGCGTCCGGCAGCTACCTCGGCGTCACGCTGTCGGTGCTCGGGGCCGCAGCCGTCTCGTTCGCCGTGGCCTCGGTGCTGCTCAAGACCGACCGCGCCACCGACGAGCCCGATCTGGCTGCCGCCACCGCCGAAATGGAGGCGCTGAAGGGCAAGCGCTCCAGCGTGGCCTCGGCACTGGTCGGAAGCTCCGCGTCCGCTCCCATCACCAACATCGTGTTCGCCTGTGACGCCGGCATGGGTTCGTCCGCGATGGGAGCCTCGGTGCTGCGCAAGAAGATCCGCGACGCCGGCTTCACCGGAGTGACGGTCGTCAACCAGGCCATCTCCAATCTCACCGACACCTACGGGCTGGCCGTCACCCACCGCGATCTCACCGAGCGGGCCCGGCAGAAGACCCCGTCGGCGATCCACGTCTCGGTCGACGACTTCATGAATTCCCCCCGCTACGACGAAATCCTGGAACTGCTGGGGCGTACCAACGGCGCCCCTGGATCCTCGGCCGAATCTGCCACGGCGCCAAGCGAACCCGCTGCCGAGTCCGACGATGTGCTGTCGCTCGACTCGATCGTGCTGGCCGGCTCGGCCACCACCGCCGAGGCCGCCATCACCGAGGCCGGCAACCTGCTGGTGTCCGCACACGCCGTCGACGTCTCCTATGTCGAAGCCATGCACGAGCGGGAGAAATCCGTGTCGACGTACATGGGCAACGGCCTGGCGATCCCGCACGGCACCAACGATGCCAAGAGCGCGATCCGCCATTCCGGGATCTCATTCGTCCGCTATCCCGAGCCCATCGACTGGAACGGCAAGCCCGCCGAGTTCGTGGTCGGTATCGCCGGCGCAGGTAAGGACCACATGGCGCTGCTCACGCGGATCGCGCAGGTGTTCCTGAACAAGGACGAGGTGGACCGGTTGCGCCGGGCCAGCACGGCCGAGGAGGTCCGGGCGGTGCTGAGCGAAGCGCGGTAGACGACGGACGCAAGAATGTCATCCGTGGATTCAGACAGCCGCCAGCGCCAGATCGTCGAGTTCGCCCGCACCCGTGGGCGGGTCGAGGTGCTGGCGCTGGCCGAAGAACTGAACGTGGCTTCGGAGACCATTCGCCGCGACCTGAAGGTGCTGGCCGGGCGCCGCATGCTCAAACGGGTCCACGGTGGAGCCATCCCGCTGGAGACAGCGGCATTCGAATCGACGGTGGAGTACCGCAGCCAGGTCGATCTGGCCCAGAAACACCGGATCGCGGCCGCCGCAGCGGATCTGCTGCACGGAGCCGAAACCGTTTATCTGGATGAGGGTTTCACTCCGCGGCTGATCGCCGAGCAGCTGGCGGATCAGGAGCTCACGGTGGTGACGTCGTCGCTGCTGGCCGCGGAAGCGCTGGCCCACAGCGCGACCGTGACGGTGATGCTGCTCGGCGGACGAATGCGCGGACGAACCCTGGCCACGGTGGACAACTGGGCCGTGGAGCGGTTGCGCAGCCTCGTCATCGACGTCGCCTACCTCGGCACCAACGGCATCACGCCCCAGCACGGGCTGACCACCCCCGATCCCGCGGTGGCCGCGGTCAAGCAAACCGCCGTGTCGGTCGCGATGCGCCGCATCTTGGTGGCCGCCGATTCCAAATTCGGCGAGACCAGCTTCTGCCGGTTCGCCGACGTGTCCGACTTCGACGCGATCGTCACCGGTACGGAACTGCCGGCCGCGGAGGCTGCGCGCTATGAGGCACTAGGGCCGTCGGTGGTGCGCGCGTGAGCGTTGCGATCGAGCCGATCCCGCAGCGCCGTTGGCCCGCCGGGTCGGGGTGTCAACGTGTATCGCTACATCGGTGCGCGGGCGAGCCTGGCTGAGCACATGCGCTACCCGGCCGAGTTGGCGCCCAACCTTTCCGGACGGTTCGCGCGATGCGCTACGCAGTTGCAAGGCCCGAGCTTGAGGGCCCAACTGCCTTCACCACGAACAGCCGAACCGTCACCGATCTCCTGATGTAGGCCGAAAAACTCCTTGCCGTTCGAACATATGTTCGATACAATTGGGCATGGGAATCACACCGGATCTCAACGCTCTTCTCGAGCGCCTTCGCGACGTGGCCGTCACCGACGACATGTCCAGGGACGACGCGGTGGCGGCGATGACGTGCGTGATGAAACTGCGCAATGTGATCGATCATCTGGCAGCGATGCTGACCGGGGCGCTGGATCGCCGCGGGGTGGCGGCCGCGCAGGGGCAGACGCCGCGGGAGTTGTTGATGGCGTTGGGATGTGCCCCGTCGGTGGCCGAGCGCTTTATCCGGGTATCGGGCGCCTTGCCGGCGTTACCCACGCTCGCGGCTCATGCTGCCGACGGGGCGATCGCCGGGGAGCATGTCGATGCGATCGTCAAAGGCATCAACCACATACGCGCCCGCGCACCCGGTGAGGTAGACGAAGAAGCCCGGTTCGCGCAGGTGACCGATCTGTTGGGACAGTTCTTCTCCGGCGCCACCCCCGCCGACATCGACAAACGCGCCCGCCGGTTGGGCAACCGGGTCGCCGCCGCTGAAGGTGGCCTGCCGGCCGCCGAGGACCGGTCGATCAACACCGCCGACCACCGCGTCACCAGCGACGGGCGCGTGCAGATCCGCGCGGACCTGGACGCCGAAGTCGGCGCCAAGTACATCGCGGCGATGGAGGAGTTGTCGGCGCCGCGACCCGAACCCGACGGCAGCCCCGACGTGCGCTCGGCGGGGCGTCGACGCGCTGACGCGTTGGAAGCGGTGTTGGACATCGCCGCGCGCGGCGGGGACGTCGCCTCGGCCCCGCGCACCCAACTGCTGATCACCGTGCCCGCCGACACCCCAGACCTGGCCACGCTGGAATTCATCGGATCGATCAGCACCATGACCCTGGAACGAATCTGCTGCGACACCACCGTCACCACCATGATCGTCGACGGCGAACAGGTACCCCTGGACATGGGCCGGGAGAAACGCCTGTTCCCGCCGCACCTGCGCAAAGCCCTCTATCACCGCGATCAGTGCTGCATCAAATGCGGCGCCCCACCCGGACGCACCCACGCCCACCACATCATCCACTGGACCCACCACGGTGAGACATCACTAGCCAACGGGTGTCTGCTGTGCCCGGCCTGCCACGCCAACATCCACCACGACGGCTGGGACGTCGTCATGGGACTGGACAAACACCCCTGGCTCATCCCACCCGCCACCGTCGACCCCCACCGAAAACCCATCCCCGCCCACAACCGCCGCACCATGCGACTCGACAACGCCGCCTAACACCTAAAGCAATGCGCACCTTGACAACTCGACAGTGACAATGCAACGCGGGCCTGCTGCTTCCACAGCGAGATGGGAGCAGCAGGCCCACACCCGGAGGATCGCGAATAGTTCACCGCGATGTCCGCACCGCGTCAGGCATCGGCGGCAGGTAGCTGACGGCGTTGCCGCCGCCGCGCTTGGCCACGAACATCGCCTCGTCGGCACGGGCGACCAGATCGCCGAGCAGTTCCGCGTGGTCACACCCGGATTCGGCGAAGTGCGTGATCGCCGCGGCGGTGATCCCGATGCTCGCCGTGATCGGCGCGTGGTCGTCGCGGCCGCACAACGCGACCCGGATCCGGTCGGCCACGGCCACCCAGTCCCCCGGCTGCAGAACGTCGACGACGACGAACTCCTCACCCCCGACGCGCGCCACGAGCGCGCCGCCGTGCACAGCGGACTCCAGTCGCCGGGCGCAGCGGACCAGCACCTCGTCGCCGACACTGTGGCCGAATCGGTCGTTGACGATTTTGAACCGGTCGAGGTCGATCACGATGACCACGACGTCGGCCGCGCGCTTGCGGTGGCCGCGGAGCAGGTCGTCGATGTGGAGATTGAGACCGCGGCGGTTCAGCAATCCGGTCAGCGGGTCGTTCGAGGCCTCGTTGGCCTCGTTGCGTAGAGCCCAGATACCGAAATGGGCGGCGATCGGCGCCACCGCGAGTGCCCCGCCGGACAACAGCTTCACGAACGCCAGCACCGGATCGCCGCCGCCGATGATCGCGATCTCGACGGACATTGCCGCGATCGACGACACCGCCCAGAAACTGTGCACGGCAAGAGCTTTCGGCCCATCGAAGAAGATGATGTAGAACGACACCAGCAGCAGCGCACTCAGCCCGAACATGCCGGACAGCACCTTCTGATTGAGCAGGGTGACCACGGTGACGCCGACGTCGACGTTGATGAGAAACGCGTGCGACAGCCGGTACGACGGCCACGGCCGCAGCCACCACACCCAGCTCCACACGTACATCGCCGTGATGAACACGATGGACACGACCCGCACGGCCGTACCCGCGGGCGCGTCACCGGACCACTGGGAAATCATGACGATCAGACCGACCATGCCGACCCCGAGCCCGACGAGGAACTGGATCAGCCCGGTCAGCGACCGCTTCGCGAAGTACTCGACCTGCGCCTCGTAGTCGGTCGGCGTGTGCCACCATTCGCGGACCATTCGGACCGTCGCGTGACGCGCAGCAGCATCCAGCAACAATCCACGGCCCTCACAATGGACACCTTCGGCTGACCCTCAACCCGCATCCAACCACTTTCCACAGCTAATATTTCAGCAGAATATCCAGATGTGGTTGACCTGCGATTTCCCATGCTAGAGCACGGGCATGGTTCATGCCAGCGAACGAGCCGACGCGGAGCTATTCGACGGTGACCGACTTCGCCAGGTTCCGGGGCTTGTCCACGTCGTATCCGCGCTCGCGGGCGACCGACGCGGCAAACACCTGCAGCGGGATGGTCGATAGCAGGGGCTGGAACAGCGTCGAGGTCGTCGGCAGCTCGAAGATGTAGTCCGCGTACGGGCGCACCGTCTCGTCGCCCTCCTCGGCGATGACGATGGTGACCGCGCCACGGGCCTGAATCTCGCGGATGTTGCTCAGCAGCTTGGCGTGCAGCATCGACGAGCCCTTGGGCGACGGCATCACCACGATCACCGGCAGATCGTCGTCGATCAGCGCGATGGGACCGTGCTTGAGCTCGCCGGCGGCAAAGCCCTCGGCATGCATGTACGCCAGCTCCTTGAGCTTGAGCGCACCCTCGAGCGCGACCGGATAGCCCACATGCCGTCCCAGGAACAGCACCGTCGGCGACTGCGCGAACTGCTTGCCCAGAACCGCGATCGGGTCCAGCCGCTCGAGCACCTGCTCGACCAACGCCGGCATTGCCTCCAGCTCGCGGTACTCGCGGGCGACCTCGTCCGGGTACTTGGTACCGCGCGCCTGCGCCAACGCCAGGCCCACCAGGTAGTTGGCGGCCACCTGGGCCAGGAACGTCTTGGTCGCGGCGACACCGATCTCCGGCCCGGCCCGGGTGTAGAGCACGGCGTCGGCCTCGCGCGGAATCTGCGAGCCGTTGGTGTTGCAGATGGCGAGCACCTTGGCCTTCTGGCCCTTGGCGTGCCGGACGGCCTCCAGGGTGTCGGCGGTCTCGCCGGACTGCGAGATGGCGATCACCAGCGTGCTGCGGTCCAGCACCGGGTCGCGGTACCGGAACTCGCTGGCCAGCTCGACCTCGACCGGCAGCCGGGTCCAGTGCTCGATGGCGTACTTGGCGAGCAGGCCGGAGTGGTACGCGGTACCGCAGGCGACGATGAAGACCTTGTCGACGTCGCGCAGCTCCTGGTCGGAGAGCCGCTGCTCGTCGAGCACGATCTTGCCGTCGACGAAGTGGCCGAGCAGCGTGTCGGAGACGGCCGCGGGCTGCTCGGCGATCTCCTTGTACATGAAGTAGTCGTAGCCACCCTTTTCGGCGGCCGACAGGTCCCAGTCGATGTGGAACGGGCGCGCCCGATCGGACGCGTCGTTGCCGTCGAAGTCCAGTACCTGGTAGCCGTCCGCGGTGATCACCACGGCCTGGTCCTGTCCGAGCTCGACGGCGTCGCGGGTGTACTCGATGAAGGCCGCGACGTCGGAGCCGACGAACATCTCGCCGTCGCCGACCCCGACCACCAGCGGCGTGGACCGGCGGGCCGCAATGATGGTGCCCGGGTCGTCGGCGTTGCTGAACACCAGCGTGAAGTGGCCCTCCAGCCGGCGCAGCACCGCCAGCACCGACGCGACGAAGTCGCCGGCCGTCGGCCCGTTGCGGTAGGCCTGCGCCACCAGGTGGACGGCCACCTCGGAGTCGGTGTCGCTCTGGAACTCGACGCCGGCGGCCTCCAGCTCGGCGCGCAGCCCGGCGAAGTTCTCGATGATGCCGTTGTGGACCACCGCGAGCTTGCCGCTGGCATCGCTGTGCGGATGCGCGTTGCGGTCGGTGGGACGCCCGTGGGTCGCCCAGCGGGTGTGCCCCATGCCGGTGGTGCCTTCGAGCTCAGCGGCATCGGTTTCGGCCAGCGCCTCTTCGAGATTGGCCAGTCGGCCGGCGCGCCGCCGGATGGTCAGACCCCCGTGGCCATCGGCCAGAGCGACACCGGACGAGTCGTAGCCGCGGTATTCCATCCGTCTCAGCGCGTCGACCACGATGTCGCGGGCCGGCCGTTGCCCGACATAGCCGACGATTCCACACATGGTTATCCAGGGTAGTGCAGCCGCCCGGGTGCCGGACCGTGCATGCGTGACGCGCAAACCATGGCCACTGCGCTAACGTCATCGCGTGGCCAAGACGAAGAAGCTCTTCGGCGCCCTGACGCGCCGCGGCCCGCACCGCGTTCTGCGCGGTGACCTGGGTTTTGCCGGCCTGCCGGGCACCGTCTACACCCCCGAGTCGGGGCTGAATCTGCCCGGCGTGGCATTCGGCCATGACTGGTTGCAGGGTGTCGGACGTTACAACGGCACGCTCGAGCATCTGGCGTCCTGGGGCATCGTCGCGGCCGCGCCCAACACCGAGACCGGCATCGCGCCGTCGGTGCTGAACCTGGCGTACGACCTGGGCACCACCCTCGACATCATCACCGGAGTCCGGCTCGGCCCCGGCAAGATCAGCGTGCACCCGACCAAGCTGGGCCTGGCCGGGCACGGTTTCGGGGCATCGGCCGCGATCTTCACCGCCGCCGGCCTGGGCTCGTCGGCCAACCCGCTGAAGGCGGTGGCCGCGGTGTTCCCGACCGCGAGCAAGCCCGACGCCGACCAGCCCGCGGCCGGCCTGCGGGTTCCCGGCCTCATCCTCAACGCGCCAGGCGCTGACCTGACCATCCAGTCCAACGCCACCGAGCTGGCCGCCGCGTGGCGGACGGCAACGGTGCGGACCGTCGCCAAGGCCGTCCCCGGCGGACTGGCCGAAGGCTTCCGGCTGTCCAAACTGGTCGGGATGCCCGGCGCGGATCGCCGCACCCAGAAGACGGTGCGCGCCCTGCTGACCGGTTACCTGCTGTTCCAGCTGACCGGCGACAAGGCCTACAAGGATTTCGCCGACGCCGACGTGGTGCTGCCGAAGACCGTCGCCGCCGATCCCGACGCCGAGAGCCCGGCGCTGGAAGACAAGGTCGCCGCGCTGCTGAAGGGCTAGTGGTTGCGCAGCGCGCTGATCAGGTCGTCCTTCTTCAGTGCCGAGTAACCCGTCAGACCCAGCTCTTTGGCGCGCTTCTTCAGGTCCTGCACCGTCCAGTCGTCGTAGGACCCGGACTTCCCGCCCTTGCGGCCGACGGAAGAACCGCCCCGCGCGGCCGCAGCATTCGAGATTCGCGCTGCCTTTTCTTTCGAGTCACCCTGCTTGCGCAGCTCTTCGTACATCTTCTCGTTCTTGATCGAGGAATTGGGCACGGCCATGGCTCCTTCGCTGTGAATCGCACAGGCAGAATGCCCTGACCGCACGCGATTGAAACGCCGCAACAGATTCACTCGCCCACTTGCGGCAACTCATCAGCCGCGATCTCACACGGCGTCTTGGCTGTCGGGTTCTCCTGTCCGGCAACAGGTTCCACGGGCAGCGAGACCGGTGCCGGTGGCGGGGTGGGTGCCGGAGGCGGAGTGGGTGCCGCTGTCACCTGCTGCGGGTCGACGGGAGGTTGCGCGGCTGCCGGTTCGTCCGCGTCCGCGGCCATCTCGCCGGTGCTTCCGCCCTCGGTCTCGGCGTCCTCGTCGGCTTCGTCGGCTTCGTCGTCGTCTTCGTCGTCAGCTTGGTCGTCGTCTTCGTCCGCATCGGAGGTCGCGTCGTCGTCCTTGTCGCCCAACCCGAGGTCGTCGGCGAGCCCGTCGTTGACGTCGTCGAGCCCGGCCAGTCCCGACGCTCCGGGCGCCAGACCGGCCATGGAACCGAGCACTCCCCCGATGGCATCGGTCAGCTGCCGACCCAAACCGCCCACGCCCGAACCCAATCCGAAATCCCCGGACGAGCCGGCCGCCGGGGTTGCCGCAGCAGCGCCGAGCGCCGGTTCGGGAACTCCGGGCGCACCGGTCGACGGAACCGGGGCCGGTTCGGCAGGAACGGGCGGGGCCGACGGCGCTGCAACGGGTTCGGCCGGCACCGGCGGAGCCGCAGGAGCGGACGGAGCCGACGGCGCCCACCCGGCCGCGGTGCCCAACGTTGCGAAGGGCGCAGCCGCCGCGGCCTGATACGCCGGTGCGGACGGCAACGCTGGCACGGGAGGCGGCCCCTGAGGCGCCCAGTCGGGCGTCAGCACGACGGGCACCGCGAACGATACTCCCGCCGGGGTGACTGCGGCGATGGCCGAATCGTAGGCCGCCGCAACGGCATCGGAGGCATCCTGCAGTGCGGGCAACAGGTCCCCCGCCACCGCGCGAAGGACGAAGGGCTTGATCTGCTGGTCGACGATCTCGCTGGCGGCCGACAGGTCGCCGGCCCCGGCGAGGACCGCGCGGGCTGCCGCGCTCCACTGGTCGCGGTGTCCGGCAGCCTGTGCATCGGCCCGCCACACCGCGTCGACCTTGGCGTCGACGGCGCGCCACAACTCGTCCCGCAGCGTCGTCAGCGCCCGCGCGCTGCGCTGCAGATGCGCGACCACATCCTCGGCCGCGACCGTCAGCGACCGCAGAAACTCTGCGGCGGCGTCCCCGCCGGTGCCCGACCACTGGGCCGTCAGCTCCCGATATCCGTTGCCCTGCAACCGCAGTGCGTCCTGCGCGACCACCACGGCGGCATCGAGTGAGCGGGCGTCCGCGGACAGCGCGTCGAGGTTGAGCCCGCTCTCGGCGCGATACAACTCGGCCAACGGCCCCGGAGACGGCAGGCCCAGCACCTGGCATGCCGCGACGTACTCGTCGAGGACCGTCAGCGCGTGGTCGCCGTCGGAGAGACGCCCGGCGACATCGAACGCGGCCGCCATCATCAGGCCAACCGGCCGGCGAGGTCGGTGTCAGCGTCCACGTAGCGCCCTGACGAAACCCGCAGCGTCGCTGCGGCTTCCGTCGACGCGGACGCCCACGCGCGAAGCTGTCCGGCCGACTGGTCCAGCGCGGCTCGCAAGGCGGCCGCGCTCGCGGCATGATCACGCCCGCCGCAGAACCCGTCGAAGTACCACCGCAACAGCGGCGCGACCGCGGTGCCGAGCATGTCGGCGACCGATTCGCACCGCTGCGCGATGTCCCGCACCGCGGCGAGGTCTATCCGAGCGACGTCACGTTCTCTCATGCCTTGCTATGACGCGCGGCGCGGCCGTTCGGTTCCATCGAAGCTGAAAATATCCTGTGGCCATCCGCCAAAACGTCCTTCGCGGACGGCTGTCGGCACTAGCCTGCAACGATGCAACCGCTGGTCTTCCTCGATACGGAGACCACCGGCCTACACGCCGACCGGCAACCCTGGGAAATCGCGATGCTGCGGCGCGACGACGCCGGTGAATCCCGCATCGTGCTGTACATCGATCTGGCCGACCTCGATCTCGACGCCGCCCAACCCGCGGGCCTGCGGATCAGCCGGTTCTCCAGTCGCCATCCCCAGGTGGTGTACGGGCCCATTCACCTCCCGTCGGTGCACCGCGAACAGGAAGCCGCGGAAATCGTCCGCGAGTGGACCATGGACGCCACCATCGTCGGCGTCGTTCCCAGCTTCGATACCCAGTGTCTGTGCGCCATGCTGGCGCGTCATCAGCTGACACCGGGCTGGAGCCCCAAACTCGTCGACGTCATCTCCCTGGCCGCCCGATACGTTCTCGACTACGGGCGCACCCCGGAACGCGACTCGACACAACTGTCCCGGCAGTGCGGAGTCCGTCCGCCCGGCGCCGGCCTCCGGCACACCGCGCTCGGCGATGCACGTTGGGCGATGCGCTGGTACGACCAGCTGTCCACCCGCCTGATGTCCCGACTCACCCAGTAGGACAAGCGAACTCAGCGCAATCCCGGATGTGTTCCCGACTGCCGTGCCCGCCGCTGCACCGCGGCGATCTCGCGCAGCCCGTCACCAAGCAGGCTCCGGTTGAGTGGGGACAGGTCGCCGACGGTGATCACGTCGTTCGGGGTGCGGCCGTCGGCGATCAGTTCGACCTGATGCGCCAACCGCATTCGTTGCAGCATGACGAAAACCTCTGTGAGAGTGTGCGCATCGCGTTCCGTCAGGGCTCCGGTACTGGCCGCCGCTGCCAGCCGGGCCGGCGTCGACGCCGACGTCATGTCGGCGGTCAGGCCACCCCACCGGGCCAGGTTGACGATCGGCGTCACCGCATGCGTCTTCAGGTCGAAGGTGCCGCCGCGCCGCGACAGCACGTCCCGCAGCGACCACGTGCGCACCTTGCCGGACAGCGCATCCAGCAGTTGCAGGCGCAGCGCGTTCGGATGTTCGTCACGCATCCGGTGGAACACCGTGGGCACGGTGTGCAGCGCCCGGTTCCCCCACACGACGCGACCGTCGATCAGCAGCGAGGACAGGATCAAACCCTTGCCGCGCAAGGGATCATCGAGCCAGCCCTCGGCGGCCTGCGCCCAGTCGGAGGCCGACCGCGCGAACGCCTTGTGTGACGCGACGGCACCGTTACTGTCGGCCGGCAGACCGCAACCGTCGAGGATCTCGTGCGTGCGGGCCGCGATGGCACGCAACTGTGCGCATTCGGCATCGCAGCTGTCGGCCCAGCTGAGTGCGCTGTCCACATCGGAGGACGGCATGGCCTCCCGGCGGGCGATACTGCCCAGCGTGAGCCACGCGAACTGGTCCTGCGTCGGGCCCGGGCCGGCTTCGGCCAGGGCGAGCTCCAATGCCTTGCGTACCAAAGCATCCAGCACGATCGATGAAATGCTGCTCGCGGCCGACGCTTTCGTGCCGGTGCGAAACAGCTCGACGGCGATCCGGGTCACCTCGCGGCCATGCCGCTGCAGCGCGGCAGCGTCGGGCGCCTGCGCGATGGCCCGGCGCAACACGAAGCTCTGGCGGGCCGACGCGGCCAGCAGGTCGACGTCCTCGAGGACGCCCAGCACTTCACCGCGGGGCGACAGCACCGGCATATGGCGCATGCCGCGCTCCAGCATTTCCAGCAGCACCGTCTCGGCGGTGCGGTCCGCGGTCACCGTCTGGGCGGGCCGACTCATGACCTCGGCGATCGGGACATCCACCGGTAGCCCCGCGGCGACGACGCGCGACCGGAGGTCACGGTCGGTGAAGATCCCGACACCGCCTTCGCGCAGCCGGATCAGCGCATAGGACACCCGCTGTTCGCTCATCTGCACCACGGCTTCGCGTACCGAGATCCCGGGCTCCACGATCAGCACGCTGCCGTGCACCAGATCGCCGACCGGCCGCGAATCGCTGCCCGCCACCAGCTGCGACTGCGACGCCGGCGTGGCGGACAACGCCAGGAAACGCAGCCCCGCCGGTTTGGCGAACTGCGTCCGCACCAGCTCACCGGGCAGGCGGACGACGGTGGTGGCTTCCGTTGTGCGAGCCAGGAATTCGATACCACCGCCGGTCAGCATCGGCACGTAGCCGAAGATTCCGCCGGGCTCGATGGTGTCGAACACCTGCCCGTCACCGACCTCCTGCAGGTTCACCGAGCCGGCCAGGACCATCCAGATGTCATCGGGGACATGGCGGGAGAAGTCCGCGATCACGGTCCCGGCGCCGTGGTGCTCCAGCGACGAGGCGGCGACGAGGTCATTCAGTTCGGTGTCGCTGGCCGTCTGAAATGGCGGATGCGAACCGAGGAAGTTCACCAGCTCCGGAGAGGTCACCCCGCCATCGTGCCCTACTTCAGCCGTTGCGAATGAGGTCGGCGCATTTCTCGGCCATCGTCATCACCGTGATGTTGGGGTTGATCACCGGCAACTTCGGCATCGCCGAGGCGTCCACCACCCGCAGGTTGCGCACACCTTTGACGCGCAGCTGCGGGTCGAGCACCGCCATCGGATCGTCGACCGCACCCATCCGTGCGGTACCGGCCGGGTGGTACACCGTGTTGTGCGTCTTGTAGATGTACGCGAGCAGCTCCTCGTCGGTCTGCACCTCGGGCCCCGGCGCAAGCTCACGACCGATCCACTCCTGCAGGGGCTCCTGCTCGGCGATCTTGCGCGCCAGCTTGATTCCGGCCAGCATCACCTTTTCGTCGTGCCCCTCGGGGTCGGTGAAATAGCGCGGGTCGACCTTGGCCCGGTCCCGGAAATCGCGGGATGCCAACCGCACGGTCCCGCGCGAACGGCCTTGCGTCACATTGGGAGTCAGGCAGAACCCGTTGTCGGTGGTGGGGTACCCGTGCCGCAGCGTGTTCATGTCGAACGGGACGCTGCCGTAATGCATCATCAGGTCGGAGTGATCGGGATTGTCACCGGCGACCTCGGTGGTCGCGAACAGCCCGATCTCCCACCACTGTGTGGACTCGGTGACCATCGGCTTCGCCGCTTCCCAGAACACGAGGCCCTCGACGTGGTCGTCGAGGTTCTCGCCGACGCCGGGTGAGTCGACCCGCACCGGCACCCCGACCTCGTTCAGGTGGTCGGCCGGCCCGATTCCGGACAGCATCAGCAGTTTCGGGGTGTCGATGGCGCCGGCCGTGACGACCACCTCGCGTCTGGCGGTGACGACGTCGTAGCCCGTGAGGTCCGGACGCTGATACCGCACACCCGTCGCCACCGGCTGGTCGCCGGAGTCGTCGAACAGAATCTCGGCCACCCAGCAGTTGGTCAGCACCGTGAGATTGGGCCGCGACTCGAGGATCGGGTGCAGGTACGCATGCGAGCTGGACATCCGCTCGCCGGCCTCATTGGCGTTGATCTGCAGCCAGCCCGCCGCGTTCAGGGTCCAGTCGCCGCGATTGAACTGCACCGTCTCCAGACCGACCTTTGCCGCGGAGTCGATCACAGCCTGGCCGCACGGATCGTTCGGCGGCACGTCGCGCAGCCGCACCGGGCCCGAATCACCGTGCGGCACGCCCTGATACGTGCCGGTGGCGGTGTTGTTCTCGACCTTGGCGGTGAACGGCAGCACGTCCTCCGGGCCCCACCCGGTCGCGCCCATGGCCACCCAGTCCCGCAGGCCCTGCGCGAGCGGCCAGAACGCGATACAGGAATTGTGCGACGAACACCCACCGAGCACCTTCGCCCGCGCGTGCCGCATGAAGCTGTTGCCCTTCTCCTGCGGCTCCACGGGGTAATCCCAGTCGTAGCCGGAATCCAGCAGGTGCATCCACTCCGACAACTCGAGGATGTTGCGGTCACCCACATCCGACGGCCCGGCCTCCACCAGACAGACGGTGACGTTCGGGTCCTCGGACAGCCGCGCCGCGAGAACACAGCCGGCGGTGCCGCCCCCGGCGATCACATAGTCGTAGGTCTGATCGGACATTGTGCAATCTCCTTGAAAAGTGTTATGGCAGAAGACGAATCGGGCTAGTAGACGCTGTCGACCTGATCGGGTACGGGTGCGCCGCCGGGACCGAGCACCGGCCCCTTGGATCCGTCGGCGTTGGTGTAGGCGCTCGCACACTGATACGGCGCGTGCTGGGGCAGCGGAGCGATGAACATCGCGTTGACGGCCCAGGTGCCCCCGCGGCTGAACAGTCCGTTGTAGGCCCGGCACATCAGTTCGGGCTTGTTCCGGTTGATGACCAATGACGCCGCGGTGGCATCGCCCACGAACGTCACGTCAGTGACCGAATCGCCTGCCGCGAGCACCTGCCGCCGGTCAGCCGGGAGCTGATCGAAGGCCGCCGGCCCGGAAACGCCGAAGATGGCCTGGTTGGCCCAGCAGCGCTTGCCGTCGATGTAGGTGATCACCGAATCGTCGCCGTCGGGCACGCCACCGCATCCCACCAGATGCGCGGTCTGCTTGCCTGCCGCGTCGTACACGCTGCGCACGCCGACGACGTGGGCGGCGTCGATCCCCACCTCTGGTGCCCAGACCTTCACGATCGGTTCCGGTGACGCCGAAACCACCCACGTGTCGATGCCGTTCGCCTGCAGTGTGCCGATCAGATCTTTGATCTGCGGATAGACGCGGATGTAGCCGTCGACATCCTTGGTGCCGATCTTCTGGGTGGCGCCCTCGGGCGCATTGAGGTTCTGCTCCTTCATCTTCTGCGCGAAACCGCCGAGTTCATCGTTGCTGTAGCCGGCGGACAGTGCCGCGCCCCAGGCGTACGCACCCGTCATCCGCCGTTCGTCGAAGCCGGCGAAAGCGGGCTCACCGCTCGTGGTTTCGTCCTCGAGGACCGAAAGAATCTCATCGGCGCATCTGGTGTTGGTACTCGTCGGCAACGGCTTGCCTGCCGGGACGTCGGTGCCGCAGGCGACCCGTAGCGCGGTGGCAGCGGCATCGGTCAGGTATCGACTGGTCTGGTGCCAGTCCTGGTTCGGCGGTTGCAGAATCAGGTCATGGGCCAGCATGTAGAAGTTGGTGCCGTACCCGATGTCGTTCTTGACGACGGTGTTGTCCCAGTCGAAGATCGCCACCTTGCGCGCCCGGTCGCGCACGGCGCAGGTGCTGTTGGCGTCGATGGCCTTCTGCAGAAACTCCCGCACCCCTTCGTGCCAGCTCAACGATGCGTCGAGCTGACGGCAATTCGATTGCGCTGCAGTCGGCTTCGAACTGGGTGTGGATTCCGCCTGTCGGTCACCCGACCCGCACCCCGCGACCACGCCACCGAGCAGGATGGCCGCCGCAGCCAAGGTTCTGCCGGCCCGGATCATTTCTCGCTGTCCGCCGCATGGGAGGCCAGCGTGCCAATGTGGTTGCGGCCCTTGACGAAATACCAGAGCAGGCCGAGCCCGAGGATGACGCCGATGTAGACGAACGCGCCCCAGGTGTTGTACCACGGGTCACCGTAGATGGCGACGCGCGGCCAGGCCAGGTTGATGGCCATCCCGATGCCCCACAGCACCGCAAAGATGTTGACCGGCAGGCCCCACTTGCCCATGGTGAAGTAGCCGCCCTCAGCGAGGTCTTTCGGCGGCCACTCCCCCCGCAGGCGCTTCTTGAGCAGCGGGCCGGTGACCATCAGGTAGGCCAGGTAGATCATGATGATCGCGATCGAGGTCAGCACCGTGAAAACCTTTGGCTGCCCGAGGTTGATCACGAGGATCAGCGCCGCGATGATGCCGATCACGACGGCAGGCACGACGGGCGCCTGGGTCTTGGGGTGCACCTTGGCGAGCTTCTCGCCGAACGGCAGCGCGTTGTCGCGGGCCATGGCGAACGTCAACCGGATCGCCGCGGTGTGCACGGCCAGCGAGCACACCGTCACCGCGACCACGATGCAGATCAGGAAGATGGTGCCCAACGGGCCCCACATCACCTTCTCGACGATGGACTGCAGGCTGCCGTCGGGGCTGCCCAGCGCCGGGTCCTTGAGGTCCGGCGTGGCCATGATGGCGCCCGCCAGGATGGCGCCGCCGATGACGAACGACGCCAGGATGGCGCGCAGGATGGCCTTGGGCGCGGTGCGCCGCGGTTCGACCGTTTCCTCGCCGAGCGAGCTTGCCGTGTCGAAGCCGTACATCACGTACAGCGATGCCACCGATGCCACCAGGAACGCACCGAAATATCCGCCGGGCAGTCCCGCGCCGTGGCCCTGGGTGTCGAAGAAGACACTCGGCCCGCGCTTGATGTTGAACAGCAGGATGACCGCAATGAGCACGGCCGCAATGAGTTCGATGAAGACACCGGCGCTGTTGATCATCGCCATCAGTCGCACGCCGAAGGCATTGACGACGGTGGTGAACACGATGAGGACGGTGCCGAGCAGGATGGCGTTGGCGGCGAAATCGTACTGACCGGTGCCGTCACCGATCACCTGGAAACCCTTCCAGAGCCGTGGCAGGTTCAGCTGTAGGGCCAACACCACCGCCGACAGCGTGACGATGGAGGCCGTGAGCATCAGCCACCCCGAACTCCAGCCGACGATGCGGCTGCCCAGCTTCTTCGACCAGTTGTAGACGGAACCCGCGACCGGATACTTGGCGGCGAGTTCCATGAAACACAGCGCCACCGCCATCTGCCCGATGAATACCATCGGCCAGGACCAGAGATACGCCGGCCCGCCGTTGCCGTAGCCGACGTAGAACAGCTGGAAGGTACCGGTCAGGATCGAGATATAGCTGACCCCGGCCGCGAAGCTCGCGAATTTTCCGATGCTGCGGTCCAGCGATTCCTTGTAGCCGAAATCCTCGAGTCCGCCGCTGTCCGTATCAGTGAGGTTCTGAGTCATGAAGTTGTGTCCCTAGCCTTCGGTGGCGTCAAACCAGCCGGCCGGCGTTGGCGCGGTGTTGTGCCAGATATGTTTGAGCTCTTGATATTCCGCGAGACCCGAGGGACCGAGCTCGCGGCCGTTGCCCGACTTCCCGAAACCGCCCCACTCCGCTGCCGCGGTGTAGTAGCCGAAGTCGTTCAACCACACCGTGCCGTGCCGCAATGCGCGCACCACACGTTCGCCCCGCGCTGGATCGGAAGTTCGCACTCCCGCCGCGAGACCGTACTGCGTGTCGTTGCCGAGCATGATCGCCTCGGCCTCGTCTGTGAACCGCTCCACTGTCATGATCGGTCCGAAGGTCTCCTCCGTGACGATCCGCATCGAGCGGTCGCAACGGTCGAAGATCGTGGGCAGGAAGAAGTAGCCGTCCGCCAGCGCCGGATCGCTGGGCCGGGTCCCGCCGGTGATCAGTTTCGCGCCCTCGGAAATACCCAGGGCCACAAAAGATTCGATCTTGTCGAGCTGCTGCTTGGACACCAGCGGGCCGGTCTCGCTACGCGGGTCGGTACCGTCGCCCATCCGGATCTTCTCGGCGCGCTCGGCGAGCTGGGCGACGAAATCGTCGGCGATCGACTCCTCGACGATCACCCGCGTACCCGACGAACAGACCTGACCCGAGTGCAGGAACACGCCGGTGAGGACCTGGTCCACCGAGCTCTCCCAGTCCGCGTCGGCGAACACGATGTGCGGGTTCTTCCCGCCGAGTTCCAGCGCCACCTTGGTCACGTGCTCAGCGGCGGTCCTGGCGATGTGCTGGCCGGTGCTCAGCCCACCGGTGAACGAGATGAGGTCGACGTCGGGGTTGTCGGTGAGTGCCGCACCCACGGCGGCCCCACTGCCCTGGATCAGGTTGAGCACGCCCGCCGGCACTCCCGCCTCCTGCGCCAGCCGGACGAAGGCGATGGTCGAAAGCGGTGTCACCTCACTGGGTTTGGCGACCATGGTGCAGCCGGCCGCCAGGGCCGGCGCGATCTTCCAGGAGATCTGCAGGAGCGGGTAGTTCCATGGGGCGATCAGTACGCACACCCCGATGGGCTCGTGCACCACCCGGCTGATGACGTTCGGGGCACCCACGTCGACCAGTCGGTCCGACTGCGTCGCCACCAGCCGAGCGTAGTACCGGAACACCGAGATCACGTCGTCGATGTCAATCCGGCTCTCCGCCAAGGTTTTTCCGGTGTCGGCGGTCTCCAGTGCCGCCAGCGACTCCTTGTCGCGGGCCAGCAGGTCGGCGATGCGCTCGAGCAGCGCGGCCCGCTCGGCGACCGGTGTGGCCGGCCAGTCACCGGCGTCGAAGGCGGCACGGGCCGCGGCGACAGCCGCCAGCGCATCGTCGTGCGTGGCCTCGTCAACCGTGGCGAAAACCTTGCCCGTTGCGGGATTGATGATCTCCCGGACACCGCCATCGGCGGCATGCCGCCACTGCGATCCGATCAGCAGATCAGGTACACCGTCCACGTTGCCTCCTCGACTAACCATCACCAAACGTCCCGAACTGCATTACCAGTTGTGGTGGTGTCCCGATCCACCAAGGCCGCCTCTCCAGCCGGCCCGGCGGACCGGGACACCGCGCCGACTCCGCGAGTATTCGACGCCCGGCCGGTTGCCGGGAGCCGAATGCCCACATCAGTCGGCGAGCTTGTTGCGTAACCAGTCATGGAATTCGCCGAGGTGGTGTTCGCTGGGCACCAACACCCCGCCGTCGCGGTAGACGCGGGAACTCATGGCGGGCTGGCAGCGCTCGCACGCGTCGAAGTCCTGCTGGTTGACCCGGTGGAACAGTTCCACCGACTTGCTCACGTCGCGCCCGGATTCGACCACGCCGGGCAGGTACAGCCAGTCGCATTCGACAATGGTGTGGTCGGCCGCCATCGGGAACATCCGATGGATGATGACGTGGTCGGGCACCAGGTTGACGAACACCTGCGGACGTACCGTGATCGCGTAGTAACGCCGGTCCTGGTCCGCGGTGACGCCGGGGATGTGCTCGAAACCCTCTGAGCCATCGATGGTGAAGCCCGCGACGTCTTCGCCGAACTCCGCGCCGTGGCCGACGTAGTACTGGGCGGCGTAGCCGTCGGCGAACTCCGGCAGCACCTCGGTCAGTTCGGGGTGGATGGTGGCGCAGTGGTAGCACTCCATGAAGTTCTCGATGATGAGCTTCCAGTTCGCCTTGACGTCGTAGACGATGCGGCGACCGAGGCTCAGATCGGCCACCGTGTAGTGGTCTATCGATTCGACGTCACCGAGCCGGGCGACGATGTCCTGCATGACGGTGTCCTCGAACGACGGCGGCTCGTCGGCCAGGCATACCCAGACGTAGCCGAGCCACTCCCGGACGGCAATCTTGCGCAGGCCGTATTCGACGCGGTCGATATCGGGCATCTTGGTCAGGTTCGGCGCCGCGACGAGCTTGCCGTCGAGATCGTAAGTCCATGCGTGATAAGGACATTGGAACGCACGCTTGACCTCGCCGCTGTCCTCGGTGCACAGCCGTGCGCCGCGGTGCCGGCACAGGTTGAAGAACGCGTTGATGTCACCTTTGCGTGACCTGGTCACCAGAACGCTTTCGCGACCGACCTGGACGGTCTTGAATGCCCCCGGTTTGTCCAGATCCGCGGCGCGCGCAACGCAGAACCACATGGTCTCGAAGATCTTCTCCTGCTCGAGGGCGAAGACCTCCGGATCGGTGTAGTAATGCCCTGCCAGAGTGGAAATGAGGCTTTCCGGCAGGCTCGGCACGGTGGCGGTCATCGAACTCCTTTGCGATGTCATGTCGTGAGTTTTATTGGGGTGCAAGAACTTCGGCCTAGACCGCGGTGGGCGTCGGGACCAGCTGGCGGCGCCACCGGGTGAAGAGCCGGGGCTGGTCGATACCGAGGACCGCCACCAGACGGCCGTCGCGCCGATACGTGGCCAGCAGGCAACGCTCCTCGCAGCTGCCCTCCTCGATGGTGATCTCGTCATCGGGACGGGCGACGCCGGCGAACTGAATGCGGGAGCCGTATTGGTCGGACCAGAAATACGGCGGCTTCACCGTCGACTCCTGCCGCAGACCGCCCGCCAGCAGTGCGGCGACCGCCATGGCGGGGCGCTCCAATGCGCCGGTCCAGTGTTCGACCCGGTGGTGAGTGTCGGTGGCGGCGTCGAGCCATGCCGCGCAGTCCCCGACGGCGACGACGTTCGGGAGGGCCGTCTGCCCATGGGTGCCGCACAGCACGCCGTTGCCGAGCGCCAGTCCACTGCCCTGCAACCAGTCGATGTTGGGCACGCCGCCGATACCCACCACGACGACGTCGGCCGGCAGATGGCGGCCGTCGGTGAGGTCGACACCGGCCACCCGCCGCACGCCGCCCGGCGTGCGCAGTGCGCGCTCCTGCCCGACGAGACCGACCACGCCCACCCCGCAGATGAGCCTCGTTCCGTTGGCGGCATGGGCGCCGGCGACCACACCGCCGAGCCACCCGCCGAGCTGCATCTGCAGCGGCGTCGGGGCGGCTTCGACGACAGTGACGTCCAGGCCCAGCTTGCGGGCCGTCGACGCGACTTCGGCCCCGATGAACCCGGCGCCGATGACGACCAGCCGAGCGCCCGGCACCAGTTCGGCACGCAGCGCAACGGCGTCGTCGATGGTGCGGATGACGTGCACGCCGGCCATGCCCTCGCAGCCGGGCCAGCGGCGGGCGCGGGAGCCGGTCGCGATCACCACGCCGTCGGCGTCGATGCGCGTCCCGTCCGCGAGTTCGATTGCGCCACTACGGCTGTCGAGCTTGGCCGCGGCGACGCCCAGTCGCCAGTCCGCCTGCAGATCGTCGTCGTCGGATTCCAGCGCGAGATCGGCTTCGGAGACGGTGCCGCAGAGGAACTCCTTCGACAGCGGCGGGCGGTCGTAGGGCCGCTGCGCCTCGTCGCCGATGACCGTCAGCCGCCCGTCGAAGCCCTGTGCTCGCAGCGCCCGGGCCGCGGACAGGCCCGCGAGCGACGCTCCCACGATCGCGACGTGCTTCATTACTGACCCGCGCCCAGTCGAGCCCGGATGTCGGGCGGCAGGTTGGGTTTCTCGGTGCTCAGTTCGACGTGGATGACGCCGTCGGATATCACGACCGTGTGCGTGCGCACCGGCAGCTTGGCCGGCGGCGCGTCGACCGCGCCGGTGCGGAGGTTGAACCGCGAGGCGTGCAGCGGGCACTCGACATCGCACCCCTCCAGCCAGCCGTCGGCCAGGGACGCGTCCTGGTGCGAACAGGTGTCGTCGATGGCGAACACCTCGCCGTTCTCGGTGTGGAAGACCGCGATGGGCGGGTCGGTCTCCACCCGCCGGGCCTCGCCGGGCGGGAGTTCGGAGAGCGGACAAATCTCAAGCATCGGGTGTGCCCTCTCGGAGAGTTTGACGCGTATTACGCAACGTGATTCGAATTATGCAACAGTGTGGGCGCAGTCACAGGCCCGTGTCAAGGGCACGAACGCACCGTTTACAGAGCTGGAACAACTGCCGCGATCGGCCTGAAAGACCAGGTCAATCAGATTTGCGCCGAGCCGGCGCCTTGTTGCGCAGATGCGCAACCATGGGGTCCCGCGTCACGTCGAGATGCAGCGACACACACATGCCGATCATCACGACGACGAACGGCGCGGCGACGATGATCGTCATCGTCTGCAGCCCGTTGAGCGCATCGTTGCCGCCGGCCCAGAGCATCAGTACGGCGACAGCACCCGTACTGAGCCCCCAGAACGCGACCGCCCACCGAGACGGGAAGAGCGACCCACCCTGTGACAGCGTGCCCATCACCATCGACGCGGCATCCGCACCCGAGACGAAGAAGATCGCCACGAGCGCCATGACCAACAGCGACGAGATGCCGGCCCACGGCAGATGGTCGAGCATGCCGAACAACGTCGACTCCGGTTCGCCCTTCCCGAAGATGTCGATGCCGTCGCGCTGCTGACCGATGCCGGCGCCGCCGAAGATGACGAACCAGATGAGGCTCACCGTCGTGGGCACCAGGATGACGCCGACGACGAACTGCTTGATGGTGCGGCCGCGACTGATCCGGGCCAGGAACATGCCGACGAAGGGGGTCCAGGAGATCCACCACGCCCAGTAGAAGATGGTCCACGACGACAACCACTTCTCGGTGTCGGGACCCGCCGCGGCCGATCGCGCCGACATGGAGGCCAGGTTGGCGGCGTAGTCACCGAGCGTCGTCGGCAACAGGTTCAGGATCAGCACCGTCGGCCCGAGCACGAAGACGAAGACCGCCAACACGAGCGCGAGCACCATGTTGATGTTCGACAGCCATTGGATACCGCGCGAAACGCCGGACACCGCCGAGGCGACGAACGCCAGCGTGAGGATCGCGACGACAGCGACCAACAGCAGGGTCCCGGCTTTCTCGACCCAGCCGATCACCTCGATGCCGGACCCGATCTGCAGCGCGCCCAGGCCCAGTGACGCCGCGGTGCCGAACATCGTCGCGAAGATCGCGAGGATGTCGATGAGCTTGCCGATGGGCCCCTCGACGCGCCCCCGGCCGAGCAACGAGATGAACGACGAACTGATGAGCTGCCGGCGACCCAGCCGATAGCTGCCGTACGCGATGGACAATCCGACGACGGCGTACATCGACCAGGGGTGAAAGCCCCAGTGGAACAGCGCGGTCGCCAATGCGGTGCCGGCCTTGGAGTCGGCCAGCCCCGGCGGCGGTTTCACGAAATGCGTCAGCGGTTCGGTGACGCCCCAGAAGATCAGGCCGATCCCCATGCCCGCGCTGAACATCATGGCGATCCAGCTGACGGTGTTGAACTCGGGTTTCTCGCCGTCCTGCCCGAGCGGTATCCGGCCGTACCGGCTCATCGCCAGCCATACCGCGAAGAGCACGAAACACGTCGCGGAGGTGATGAAGAGCCAGCCGAGGTTGGTCACGACCCAGTTCAGGATCACCGACATCCGGGACTGGAACGACGCCGGCCAGCCCAGGCCCCAGACCAGGATCGCGACGACGAGCGCGGCGCTGGTCCCGAACACGACCTTGTCGGTGACCGCGCGGCGGGCGCACATCGGCACGTCGAGCTCGTCGTCGTCGAGACCATCGGGGATCGGGATGCCGGGGCCAGGGAAGGTCTCCTGCAGCTTCGCCTTGATCTCGGCTTCCAGCGATCCTTGGTTTTGCGGTGTCATGTCGCGCTCCTGGGCCGGGCCACCGCCGACGCCATTCGCACCGTCTGCGCTGCGTGGACGTCGACTTGAGGTTCGCCACCGGGCACGGGAATCACCGGTGGCGAACAGTTGATATATTAGATCGCAGTGATCTGATATGCAGCCCGAATCGACAAATTTCCCGAAATGGGAAGGCGGCTGACCCGAGCGGTCAGCGCCGATAGCCCATGCGGCGGCTCACGTCGTCGGCCGCCGCGACCACCGTCGGCGCGATCTCCCGGACCCGCTCCACGGTCAGCCGATAGGCCGGGCCGGAGACGCTCAGCGCGGCGATCACCGCACCGAGGTGATCGCGAATCGGCGCGGCGACCGCATTGAGCCCGTGCTCAAGCTCCTCCGACGACACCACGTATCCATTGCGGGGCACGTCCTGCAACTGCGCTTCCAGTCGCTCGACCGACGTGATGGTGTGCTCGGTGAACCGCTGCAGGCCGGCGACCTCCAACAGGTCCCGGCGGGCATCGGCAGCCATGAAGGCCAGCAACACCTTTCCGCTCGACGTCGCGTGCAACGGGGTGAGCTCCCCCACCCAGTTGTGCGTACTGACCGCCGACGGCCCGCGCGCCTGGTCGACGTTCACCGCATACTCGGCACGCAGCACGGCGATGTTGACGGTCTCACCGACCTCGGCGGCCAGGCGCTCGCAGATCTCCCGGCCCTGCCGCGTGACGTCGAGTCGGCCCGACACCGCGTTGGCCAACCGCAGGATGCCGAAGCCGAGCCGATACTTGCCGCGCTCGAAAGCCTGCTCGACGAGTTCCCGATCCTCGAGCGCCGCCAGCAGCCGGGAGACCGTGGATTTGTGCACCCCGATGTCCGACGCCAGCTCGGTGACTCCGGCTTCGCCCCGGCGCGCGAGGAGATCCAAGACCGCGAGCGCGCGGTCCACGGACTGCACGCCGCCGTTGCCGGAATCAACGCCGTTGTTGCTCATTACGCAACGATAACCACATCGTGATGCGCGTGGTCGCGTTCGTCAGGCGCGTCAGACGATTGCGCGGATCGCCTTCTCGAATCCGGTGACGTGGTCGAGCGCGATCTGCGCGGCGGCGTCGCCGTCGCCGCCGGCGATGGTCCGCAACAGCTCGGCGTGCTCACCCACGTGGCGGGCCACGGTCGGCAACCGATCGAGGAACAGGCAGAAGATCCGGGTCGCGAGATTGTCGTAGCGGACCAGCACGTCCTCGAGATGGGGGTTGCCGGCAGCCCGGTAGATCGCGCGGTGTGCGCGCAGGTCCCACCGCATGAGCTCGTCGCGGTGGATGCTCTGCACATCGAGCGCTTCGGTTTGGTCGGCGAGCGCGAGCAGGCCGGCACGCACGTCGGCCGAGGCGTTCTCAGCGGCCGTGCGCGCGGCGACGGGCTCCAGATTCACCCGAATCTGCGAGATGTGCCGAAGGTCGGCGACATCGACACCCGTGGCAAAAGTGCCGCGGCGCGGGAACGAGACGACCAGCCGATCCGCTTCCAGGCGCTTGAGGGCCTCGCGGACGGGAGTACGGCCCAGCTCGAGTTCCGCGGCCAGCTCGTTCTCCACGATGGCCTCGTTGGGACGGATGTCCAGCATGATGAGCTTGTCGCGGATCACCAGGTACGCCCGGTCGGCGAACGACATCTCCTCGGAGACAACGTCATCGAGCTGTTCCACACCGGCAACGCTCACGCCCGCCCCCCTTCCCGACGTCACCGACTTCATCGCCCGGCAACTGATCTGATCTGGTCAGGGCAATGATATATCAGAACGTGCGGTCTTCCGGCCCTCCCGATCGCGGCCCGTCGGCAAAGGCGCGACGACGGCGTCACAGCAACGCGCGAATGGCCGCCTCGAAGCTGCAGACATGGGACAGCGTCAGGGCGGAAGCCGTTGCCTCGTCGCCCACGACGATGGCCTCCAACAGCTCGATGTGCTCACGGACGTGGCCGGCGACGCCCGGCAGCCGGTCCAGGAACAAGCACCAGATCCGGGTGGCATGCGCGTCGAGACTGACGAGGATCTGTTCCAGGTGTGGGTTGCCCGAGGCCCGGTAGATCTCGCGGTGCACATGGACGTCGTGCCGCAGCACCTCGCGGGGATCGTCGGTGTCCTCGATCCCGGCGATCGCCCGCGCAAGCGCCGTCAGCCGCGCACGGGTCTCGGGCGTCGCGACGCGCGCGGCGCGCGCGGCCGCCGTCGGTTCGAGCAGCTTGCGAATCTCCGAGATGTCGGCCAGGTCCGTCATATCGACGGCCGTGGCGAACGTGCCCCGCCGCGGGTAGGCGACGACGAGGCGGTCACGCTCGAGACGTTTGAGGGCCTCCCGCACGGGAGTGCGGCCGAAGCCGAGGTCAGCCGCGAGGTGGTCGTCGTTGATGGGCTCCCCCGGCCGGATGTCCAGCATCACCAGGCGTTCCCGCACGATGTCGTAGGCGCGGTCCGCGTTGGTCTCGGTGGTGGCCGGCCTGGTGTCGGGTTGAGTGCTGTCGAGATCGCCGAACGACAACTCTGTCAGGGTCATCGCCAATCCTCCAAAAGTGTCTGCGGCCCAGCTCTTGACGCGGCCACGAGCTGATCTTAATCTAACCGACAGCTGATATATTAGTCCAGCACACACTGCAATGTCAGAAAGGTGTACATGACCCTCGACACCGCACCGACAGCCACCAACCCCACGCTGAGCGCGAGCCTCGCCGAGCTGGATCCGGATGTGTACCGGGCCATCTCCGCCGAGTTGCACCGGCAACAGAGCACGCTGGAGATGATCGCCAGCGAGAACTTCGCGCCCGTCGCCGTGATGCAGGCGCAGGGCTCGGTGCTGACCAACAAGTACGCCGAGGGCTACCCGGGCCGCCGGTACTACGGCGGCTGCGAATTCGTCGACGTCACCGAACAACTCGCCATCGACCGCGTCAAGAGCCTCTTCGGCGCCGAATACGCCAACGTGCAACCACATTCGGGCGCGCAGGCCAACGCCGCGGCCATGTCGGCGCTGCTGTCCCCCGGCGACACCATCCTCGGTCTCGACCTGGCGCACGGCGGCCACCTCACGCACGGCATGAAGCTCAACTTCTCCGGCAAGCTGTACGACGTCGCCGCCTACCACGTCGGGGAAAGCGACCACCGGGTCGACATGGCCGAGGTCGAACGCATCGCCCTCGAGCGTCGGCCGAAGCTGATCCTGGCCGGCTGGTCCGCCTATCCCCGGCAGCTCGATTTCGCCGAATTCCGGCGCATCGCAGACGAAGTCGGCGCGTACCTGATGGTCGACATGGCTCACTTCGCGGGCCTGGTCGCGGCCGGACTGCACCCGTCGCCGGTGCCGCACGCGCACGTCGTCACCTCGACCACGCACAAGACGCTGGGCGGCCCCCGCGGCGGCATCATCCTCACCAACGACGCAGCCCTGGCCAAGAAGTTCAACTCGTCGGTGTTCCCCGGTCAGCAGGGCGGGCCGCTCGAGCACGTCATCGCCGCCAAGGCCGTGTCGTTCAAACTCGCGGCCGCGCCGGAATTCCGCGAGCGGCAGCAGCGCACCCTGGATGGCGCGGCGATCCTGGCCGAGCGCCTGCTGCAAGAGGATTCCCGAGCGGCGGGCATCAACGTGGTCTCCGGCGGCACCGACGTCCACCTGGTGCTGGTCGACCTGCGGGAGTCCGAACTGGACGGCAAACAGGCCGAGGACCGGCTGCACCGCGTTGGAATCACCGTGAACCGCAACGCCGTTCCGTTCGACCCGCGGCCGCCCATGGTCAGCTCGGGCGTGCGCATCGGAACCGCGGCGCTGGCGACCCGCGGCTTCGATCTGGACAGCTTCCGCGAAGTCGCCGACGTCATCAGCCATGCGCTGCGCCCCGACGCCGACGACGCGGGCCTGGCCGCGCTGCGCGCCCGAGTGGACGTGCTGGCCGACCGCTTCCCGCTGTACCCCGACCTCACGGAGGCCCCGCTGTGACCGCACCGACGACCCCACCGGGCGCGCACCTGCCCGACCACCCGGAATTCCTCTGGCGCACACCGGAACCCAAGAAGTCGTACGACGTCGTCATCGTCGGCGGCGGCGGGCACGGCCTGGCGACCGCGCACTACCTGGCCAAGAACCACGGCATCACGAATGTCGCGGTGCTGGAACGCGGTTGGCTGGCCGGCGGCAACATGGCCCGCAACACCACGCTGATCCGCTCCAACTACCTGTGGGACGAGAGCGCCCGGATCTACGAGCACGCCCTCAAACTGTGGGAGGGGCTGGAAGAGGACCTGGACTACCCGATCCTGTTCAGCCAGCGCGGTGTGCTCAACCTGGCGCACAGCCTGCAGGACGTCCGCGACAGTGTGCGGCGCGTCGAGGCCAACAAGCTCAACGGTATCGACGCCGAGTGGGTGGAACCCAAAGAGGTCAAGGACCTCTGCCCGATCGTCAACATTTCCAGTGACATTCGCTATCCGGTGCTTGGAGCCACCTATCAGCCCCGGGCCGGCATCGCCAAGCACGACTACGTCGCCTGGGGCTTCGCGCGCCGGGCCGACGAGGCCGGCATCGACATCATCCAGAACTGCGAGGTCACCGGATTCGTCACCGACGGCGACCGCGTCACCGGGGTGCGCACCACGCGCGGCGACATCGGGGCCGGGCAGGTGGCGCTGTGCGCGGCCGGGCACACGTCGACGCTGACCGACATGCTCGGCATCCGCACGCCGCTGCAGAGCCACCCGCTGCAGGCGCTGGTGTCCGAACTGCTCGAGCCGGTACATCCCACCATCGTTATGTCGAACGCCGTGCACGTGTACGTATCTCAGGCCCACAAGGGCGAACTCGTGATGGGCGCCGGCGTCGACTCGTACAACGGCTACGGCCAGCGCGGCGCGTTCCACATCATCGAACGCCAGATGGCCGCCGCGGTGGAGCTGTTCCCGGTCTTCGCCCGCGCGCACCTGCTACGTACCTGGGCGGGCATCGTCGACGTCTGCCCCGACGCGTCACCGATCGTCGGCCGCGTCGGCTACGACAACCTGTACCTCAACGCGGGTTGGGGCACAGGCGGTTTCAAGGTGACGCCCGGCATCGGCTGGTGCCTCGCCGACACCATCGCCACCGGCTGCGAACACGAGTACGTCGCCCCCTTCAGCCTCGACCGGTTCGTCACCGGAGCCCTCGTCGACGAACACGGCGCCGCCGGCGTGGCGCACTAGAACCCAGGAGCCCCAATGCAACTCATCGACTGCCCGTGGTGCGGGCCACGTGAGGAAACCGAGTTCCACTACGGCGGCCAGGCGCACGTCGCGTACCCCGAGGACCCGCACGCACTGACCGACGAACAGTGGGCGCACTACGTGTTCTTCCGCGCCAACCCCAAGGGACTGTTCGCCGAACGCTGGACCCACAGTGCCGGCTGCCGCCGCTGGTTCAACGCCATCCGCGACACCGCCACCTACCGATTCGACCGCGTCTACCGACTCGACGAGCAGAGGCCGACAATCTGATGAGCACCGCACTGCGCACCGAAACCGGTGGCCGTATCGACCGGGATACGGTGCACACCTTCACTTTCAACGGCCAGGAGTACACCGGCCACGCCGGCGACACGCTGGCGTCGGCGCTGCTGGCCAACGGCGTACATCACGTCACCTCCAGCATCAAGATGGGCCGGCCCCGCGGTTTCACCTCGGCGTGGGCCGAGGACACCGGCGGCCTCGTCCAGATCGAGTACCCCTTCCCCGAGCCCATGCTGCTGGCCACCACCGTCGAGCTGTACGACGGTCTCGTCGCACGCGGCCTCCCGGGACAGGGCCGGCTCGCGGACGTCGCCGACCCCGCGCGCTACGACTCGACCCACGTGCACGCCGACGTCCTGGTGGCCGGGGCCGGCCCGGCCGGACTCGCGGCCGCGCTGACGGCCGCCCGCGCCGGTGCCCGCGTCGTGCTGATCGACGAACAGAGCGAGGCCGGCGGCGCCCTGTTGGGCAGCACCGACACCATCTCCGGCCGTCCGGCACTGCAGTGGGTTGCCGACGCGGTCGCCGAACTCGCCACCTACCCCGACGTGCTGCACCTGCAGCGCACCACGGCATTCGGCCACTACGACGACGGCTTCGTCCTTGCGCTGCAACGGCGTACCGATCACCTCGGGGCCGCTGCTCCGGCAGCGGTGAGCCGGCAGCGGGTCTGGCGGATCCGGGCCCGGCACGTCATCGTCGCCGCCGGCGCACACGAGCGGCCGGTGGTGTTCACCGACAACGATCGGCCCGGCATCATGCTGGCGGCCGGCGCCCGCACCTTCCTGCACCGCTACGGCGTCAAGGTCGGCGAGCGGGCCGTCGTGTTCACCACCAACGACAGCGCCTACCAGGCCGCGCTGGACCTGCACGACGCCGGCGTGTCGATCAGCGCGATCGTCGATGCCCGGGACGGGGTCGCCACAGATCTGCGCGCCGCCTGTGATTCCCGTGGCATCGAACTGCGCACCGGATCGGTCGTCAGTGGCAGCCGCGGTGAGAACCGGGTCAGCGCCGCCATCGTCACCGGAGCGGACGGCACGTCCGACGAACTGGCATGCGACGTGCTGCTGATCAGCGGCGGCTGGAACCCCGCGGTCCACCTGTTCAGTCAGGTGCGCGGGCAGTTGCGCTACGACGCCGCCCTCGGCGCGTTCGTTCCGGGTGTCGAGCTCGACGAAGTGAGTGTCGCCGGCTCGGCCGCAGGCACGTTCAACCTGCCCGGTTGCCTGCGCGACGGTCGCGCCGCCGCCACTCGCGCCCTCGCCGGTCTCGGTTTCACCCCCGCGACCGAACCGCTTGCCGGAGAGTCGGATTCGATCCGGGCCACGGGCGCACCCGCCGTGCTGTGGCGGGTTCCCGATGCCGACGGTGCGACGCAGTTCGTCGATGTCCAGCGGGACGCGACGGTGGCGGACCTCGTTCGCGCGGTTGGCGCGGGCATGCGCTCGATGGAACACATCAAGCGCTACACCACCATCGGCACCGCGCACGATCAGGGCAAGACGTCCGGCGTCGTCGCCTCGGGCATCACCGCCGAACTGCTCGGTGTCCCCGTGGCGGATCTCGGCGTCACCACGTTCCGGCCGCCGTACACGCCGGTCGCGTTCGCTGCCCTGGCCGGCCGCAGCCGTGGCCGGATGTTCGACCCGGAACGCGTTACCGCAGTGCATGATTGGCACGTCGCCCGCGGCGCGGTGTTCGAGGACGTCGGCCAGTGGAAGCGTCCGCGCTACTACCCGCTGCCCGGCGAAGACATGGAGACCGCGGTGTTGCGCGAATGCGCAGCTGCCCGAACGGGTGTCGGCATCCTCGACGGCTCGACGCTGGGCAAGATCGACGTCCAGGGGCCCGATGCCGGCGCCTTCCTCGACCTGCTCTACACGAACCTGATGAGCACGCTCAAGGTCGGCATGCTGCGGTACGGCGTGATGTGCGGCGTCGACGGCATGGTGATCGACGACGGCACCGTGATGCGGCTGGCCGACGATCGCTTCCAGGTCTTCACGACCACGGGCGGCGCCGCCCGCATCCTGGACTGGATGGAGGAATGGCTGCAGACGGAGTGGCCGCACCTGCGTGTGCGCCTCACCTCCGTCACCGAGCAGTGGCACACCTTCCCGGTGGTCGGCCCGCGCTCGCGGGACGTCATCGGCGCGGTGTTCCCGGGCGTCGACGTCAGCAATGAGGCTTTCCCGTTCATGGCCTGGCGCGACACCCAGCTCGACGGCGTGCACGTCCGGATCGGCCGGGTCAGCTTCTCGGGCGAGCTGGCGTACGAGGTCAACGTCATGGGCTGGTACGCAACGGCGGTGTGGGAGAGGCTGATCGAGGCCGGCGAACCCTTCGGCATCACGCCGTACGGCACCGAGACCATGCACGTGCTGCGCGCCGAGAAGGGCTACCCGATCATCGGGCAGGACACCGACGGCACCGTCACGCCACAGGACCTCGGGATGAACTGGGTGGTCTCGAAGAAGAAGCCCGACTTCGTCGGCAAGCGCTCGTTCACGCGCGCCGAGAACCTCAATCCGCTGCGCAAGCAGTTCGTCGGACTCCTGCCGGTCGATGCGCGGACCGTGCTGCCCGAAGGCGCCCAGATCATCGAGACCCCGGCCGACGGCACGTTGCCGCCACCACCGGTTCCCATGCTCGGCCATGTCACGTCGAGCTACCGCAGCGCCGAGCTGGGGCGCCCGTTCGCCCTGGCGTTGGTCAAGGGCGGACACGCCCGTATCGGAGACACCCTCACCGTTCCGGTGGACGGTGCCCTGGTGGCCGTCGAGGTCACCGGTTCCGTCCTCGTCGATCCCGAAGGAGCACGCCGCGATGGCTGAAACCCTCACTCGCCGTAGCCCGTTGCAGGGTTGGGCCGCCCAGTTCGCGGCGACCGCACCGGCAGCGCTCCTCACCGAGGAGCCGTTCACCACGATGGTCGATCTGTGGGTCGACCCGGCCGGAGCCGGCGGCGCCGAAGCTGCCGGTGTCCTCGGTCTCGCCGCGTTGCCGACCACACCGGGTGCCTGTGTCACCGGTCCCGATTCGACGGTGATCTGGTTCGGACCCGAGGAGTGGCTGGTGACCTCGACGCAGCGCGGCGGTGAGGCACTCGAGGCCGAGCTGCACGACGCGGTCGCCGCGGCCGGCGGTGCTGCCGTCGACGTGTCGGCACAGCGCACCATGGTGCGGCTGCGTGGGGCGCACGCCCGCGACGTGCTGGCCAAGGGCTGCTCGCTGGACCTGCACCCGCGGGTGTTCGGCCCGGGCGCTGCGGCTCAGACGATGCTGGCGTTGGCCGCCGTCGTGCTGATTCCGTTGGACGACAGGGGAACCGACTACCGGATCATCGTCCGCTCGTCGTTCGCCGGCTACCTCGCCGACTGGTTGATCGATGCGGTGGAGGAATTCGAGTAAGGCAGAGCGCCGAAAGTGGGCTTGTGATCGATCACAAGCCCACTTTCGGCGTATTCAGCGGCAGCAGTGCAAAGGATGCGCATTGATCCTGCGCTGCGGGCGACAAATGTCGAGTAACTACAGCCCTGGCCGCAGAGTCAACCAGGACCGCCCATTCACCCTGCAACCACGGCACACAAGGCCGAGTAACGAGCACCGCTGCCGCAGAGTCAATTCCGGTGTCCCTGACCCTGTAACCACGGCGCCGCATCGAAAGTTGGCTTGTGTTCGAAGATCTTGCGATTCTTCGAACACAAGCCAACTTTCGGCGCCAAACAGTCAGTGGCCGCGGGCGATCCACTCCGCCAGATGCGGGGCCTCGGCACCCACCGTGGTGTGGTCGCCGTGGCCGGTGTGCACCCGGGTTTCCTCCGGCAGTGTCAGGATCGAATCCCGGATGGAGTCGATGATCGTCGGGAAGTCACTGTAGGACCGCCCGGTGGCACCGGGCCCGCCGTTGAACAGCGTGTCCCCGGAGAACAGCGCACCGGCCTCCGGCAGGTACAGGCACACCGAGCCAGGCGAGTGCCCGGGCGTGTGAATGACCTCGATCTCGGTACCCGCGACACCGATCCGCTGGCCGGCGTCCAGATTCCAGTACTTCTCATCGGGATGGCTTGCCTGCCAGAGCATGTCGTCGCCGGGGTGCAGCAGGATCGGCGCGTGCAGCTCGTACGCCAGCTCCGGGGCGACGGTCACGTGGTCGTTGTGCCCGTGGGTGACGACGACCGCCACCACGTTGCGGCCGGCGACGGCGTCGACGATCTGGGGCGCGGTGTGGGCGGCGTCGACGATGACGACCTCGGAGTCATCGCCGATCACCCATACGTTGTTGTCGACGTCCCACGTCCCGCCGTCGAGGCTGAAGGTCCCGGAGGTGACGACACGGTCGATGCGGAGCTGCCCGCTCACAGCACCACCACCGAACGCAGCACGTTGCCGGCGTGCATGGTGTGGAAGGCATCCTCGACCTCGTCGAGCTTGATCCGCTCGGAGACGAAGCGCTCCAACGGGATTCGGCCCTGCTGGTAGAGATCGACCAGCATCGGGAAATCGCGCTCGGGCAGGCAGTCGCCGTACCACGACGACTTCAGTGCTCCGCCGCGGGAGAAGAAGTCGACCAGTGGCATCTCCAGCGTCATGTCGGGGGTGGGCACGCCGACGAGGACAACGGTGCCGGCGAGGTCACGGGCGTAGAACGCCTGCTTCCAGGTTTCCGGGCGACCGACAGCGTCGATCACGACGTCGGCGCCGAACCCACCGGTGAGCTCCTGCACCGCCTCGACGGTGTCCACTTCCGCGGCGTTGATGGTGTGGGTGGCGCCGAGTTCCTTGGCCCACTCCAGCTTTCGCGGGTCGCGGTCGACCGCGATGATCTTGCCCGCGCCGGCGAGCCGGGAGCCCATGATGGCGGCGTCGCCGACGCCGCCGCAGCCGATCACGGCCACCGAGTCGCCGCGGGAGACGTTGCCGGTGTTGACGGCCGCGCCGAGCCCGGCCATCACGCCGCAGCCCAGCAGGCCGACCACCGCCGGGTCGGCATTGGCGTCGACCTTGGTGCACTGCCCCGCGTGGACCAGCGTCTTGTCGGCGAACGCCCCGATGCCCAGCGCCGGGGTCAGCTCGGTGCCATCCTCGAGCGTCATCTTCTGGGTGGCATTGAACGTGTCGAAGCAGTACTGCGGACGGCCGCGCTTGCACGCCCGGCACTGGCCGCACACCGCACGCCAGTTGAGGATCACGAAGTCGCCGACCGCCACCGATTCGACACCCGGGCCGACCTCTTCGACGATGCCGGCGGCCTCGTGGCCGAGCAGGAACGGATACTCGTCGTTGATGCCGCCCTCGCGGTAGGTCAGGTCCGTGTGGCAGACGCCGCACGCCTGGACGTTCACCACCACCTCGCCGGGGCCGGGGTCCGGGATCACGATGGTGGTGACCTCGACCGGGGCCCCCTTGGCGCGGGCGATGACACCTCGAACTTGTTGCGGCATAGAGATACTCCTTGTTTGTCAGGGACGTTTCAGGGGATGGTTTTGATCAGAGAACGAGGCAGAGCCGGAACGCGTCGTAGATCGCGGCGTGGATGTTGCGACTGGCGACGGCGTCACCGATCCGGAACAGCTGGTAGCCGCCGTCGGCGTTGCGCATGACGGTCTGCGGCTGCAGGTTGAGCAGCGCCTGCTGGTCGACCTCGCCGAGGTTGGTGGAACTGGGAACCAGGCCGAAGTACAACTCGTCGGACGGCAGCGTGCCGTGTTCGACGACGACGTGGTCGACCATGCGCTGCCGCGTGGCGTGCGCGTATTCGTTGTACAGGTCCACTTCGAGCCGGCCGTCCTTGCGGCGCACCCCGGTCAGGCGCTCGTTGAGCGTGACGCGCACGTCGTGCTCGGCGAACACCTTGAAGTAGCCGGGGTAGTTCACGCCGCCGACGTCGGGCGCCAAAGTCCGCTCGGGGGTGACGAACTCGAGGTCGACGCCGGTCCGGGCCAGCACCTCGGCGGCATCCAATCCGGGGTGACCGCCGTTGTCGTCGTACAGCATGACCTCGCCGCGCGGATGTACCGCGCCGCACAACACGTCCCACCCGTCGGTGACGAGATTGGCTCCCTCGGTGAGGAATTCGGTGTTCGGCACGCCGCCGGTCGCGACCACGACGATGTCGGGGTTCTCGGCCAGCACCTCGTCGACGTCGACGTAGCGGTTGGTGCGGATGTCGACCCCGAGCAGTTTGCACTCGTCCAGCCGCCACTCGATGATGCTGATGAGATCGCGCCGGCGCGGTGACGACGACGCGATCCGCACCTGCCCCCCGGGCAGGTCGGAGGCCTCGAAGACCACGACGCGGTGACCGCGCTCGCCGAGCACCCGGGCGGCTTCCAACCCGGCCGGCCCGGCCCCGATGACCACCGCCGTCCGCGCGGGCCCGGACGCCTTGTCGACACGGTGCGGCAGCCGGTCCTCACGACCGGTGGACGGATTGTGCACGCACTTGGCGTCGCGGTTCTGGTAGATCTCGTCGAGGCAGTAGGTCGCGCCGACGCAGGGGCGAATCCGATCCTCCTCGCCCGCTTGGATTTTCGCGACGATGTGCGGGTCGGCGATGTGCGCACGTGTCATACCGACGAGGTCGAGCAGGCCGTCGCGGATCGCGTGCCGGGCGGTGGCGACATCGTTGATGCGGGAGGCATGCATGACGGGGATGCCGAGTTCCTTCTTGACCTGCCCGGCGAACGACAGGTGCGGGGCGACCGGGGTCCCCATCGGCGGGATGACGCGCGACAGCGCCTCGTCACTGGCCATGTAGCCCTTGATCACGCTGATGAAGTCGATGCCCTCGGGCACGAGGCGTTTGGCGATCTCGATGCCGTCCTCGTACTGCAGCCCGCCGGGCAGGTCCTCGTCGAGTGACATCCGGATGCCGACCGCGAAGTCCGGTCCGGCGGCCTCGCGCACCGCCCGGATCACCCTGAGCGGGAACCGAAGTCGGTCCTCCATGCTGCCCATGCCGTACTCGTCGTCGCGGTGGTTGGTCAGCGGCGACCAGAACGCGTCGAGCAGATGGGTGTAGGCCTCGAGTTCGATGCCGTCGAGGCCGGCCGCGCGGCACCGCTCGGTGGCGTCGGCGTAGGCCTTGACAATGCGGTCCATGTCCCACTCCTCGGCCACCTTGGGGAAGGACCGATGGGCGGGTTCGCGGATGGCGGACGGGTACACCACCGGCAGCCAGTCGCCGTCGTAGTTGCTGGTGCGCCGGCCCAGGTGGGTGATCTGGCACATGACCGCGGCGCCGTGTTCGTGGACGCCGTAGGCCAGCTCGCTGAGCCACGGCACGATCTCGTCCTTGTAGACGTGCAGATTGCCGAAGGCAGAAGGGCTGTCGGGCGCGACGACCGCGGAGCCGCCCATCATGGTCAGCGAGATGCCACCCTTGGCCTTCTCCTCGTGATACAGCCGATAGCGGCGCTTGGGCATGCCATCTTCGGTATAGGACGGCTCGTGCGATGTGCTCACCACGCGATTGCGCAGGGTCATGTTCTTCAGCCGGAAGGGCTGCAGGAGCGGATCGATGAGCTGATGCGCCATGGGCGAGTCCGTTTCTTTCCGATGGTTCGGACGTGGTTCACACACCGTTTACGACCCCATAAGTACCGCTTGACCAGGTACAAATGCTGATCTACCGTATGTGGCGTAACTAATATATCACTCGTCTATCAGCCCGTCTACGGACATCGAAAGGGGAGCTTCCGGTGACCATCAGCGTGTTCGACCTCTTCTCCGTCGGCATCGGTCCGTCGAGCTCACACACCGTCGGACCGATGCGGGCCGCCGCCCGATTCGTCGACGATCTGCACACCCTCGACGCCTTCGGCGGCGCCACCGGGGTCGCGGACGTCCGGGTCGACCTCTACGGGTCACTGGCCGCCACCGGCGCCGGCCACGGCACCATGACGGCCATCCTGCTCGGCCTCGAAGGCAACCGCCCCGAGGAGATCCGGACCGATGTCATGGAACGGCGCGTCGAGGAGATGCGGGCCTGCGGCCACATCATGCTCGGCGGGCTACGCCCGATCGCGCTCACCGAGGCCGATATGGTCCTGCGCCCGTTGACGGTCCTGCCGTTCCACCCCAATGGCATGACGCTGACCGCACTCGATGCGCACGGGGCCGAGTTGCACCTGCAGACCTACTTCTCCATCGGCGGCGGGTTCGTCGTCACCGAGGCCGAAAGCCTGCAACCCGCCACGACCCGGGCGCTGTCGTTCCACTCCGCCAAGGAGATGCTGGAACTCTGCCGCCAACGCGACTGCCGCATCAGCGATCTCATGCTTGCCGTCGAATGCGAGACCCGTACTGCCGACGAGGTCCGCGCCCGGCTGCTGCACATCCGCGACGTGATGGTCGAGTGCGAAGTGCGCGGCATCGCGCGCGACGGCTACCTCCCCGGGCCCATGCACGTGCGCCGCCGCGCCCGGGACTGGTTCGAGCGCCTCAATGCCGAGGACTGGAACAAGCAGCCCGAATTCGCCGAGGACTGGGTGAATCTCGTCGCGCTGGCGGTCAACGAGGAGAACGCGTCCGGCGGCCGGGTCGTCACCGCCCCCACCAACGGCGCCGCCGGCATCGTGCCCGCGGTGATGCACTACGCCGTGCACTACACCCGGGCCGGCCGCCGCGATCCCGACGGCACCGCGGTGCGGTTCCTGCTGACCGCGGGCGCCATCGGTTCCCTCTACAAGGAGCGCGCGTCCATCTCCGGCGCGGAGGTCGGCTGCCAGGGCGAGGTCGGGTCGGCGGCATCGATGGCGGCCGGCGCACTGGCCGAAATCCTCGGTGGCACACCGGAACAGGTCGAGAACGCCGCCGAGATCGCGATGGAGCACAGCCTCGGACTCACCTGTGATCCCATCCAGGGGCTCGTCCAGGTTCCGTGCATCGAGCGCAACGCGATCTCGGCCGGCAAGGCCATCAACGCGGCCCGCATGGCACTGCGCGGCGACGGCGCCCACTACGTCTCGCTGGATCAGGTCATCGAGACCATGCGGACCACCGGCGCCGACATGCACTCCAAATACAAGGAGACCTCCATGGGCGGCCTCGCGGTCAACGTGCCGGTGAACTACGTCGAATGCTGAATGCTGTTGCAGGAGAGGGAGACAACGATGCACCTTGATTGGTACGACCGCGGCATCCTCACCTTTGTGCTGGGCTGCGCGTCGGGTGCGGAACCGTCCAACGACGCGTCCCTGGCGCAGTTCGGGATCACCACACCCCGGGTGATGCGCCGGTTCGACGCCGTCCTCGACGCCGTCCGCTCACACCAGTTCCCGCTCGATGACGCCGATCTGACGCTCGTACACCAGGCCGTCGACTATCGAGACCACATGCCGCGCATCGGGTAAACCCGCACGGCCGCAACCCCTCAGGGCTGCTCGCTGACGGATTCGGCGACACGGAACGCGACCATGCGCGCGGTGTCCTCGTCTGCGGCCTCCACCATGACCCGGACCACCTGTTCGGTTCCGGAGGGACGCAACAGGATTCGGCCGGTGTCACCGAGTTCGGCCTCGGCTTCGGCGACCGCGGTCTGCACCGCCGGCGCCTGGGCCACCGTGGCCTTGTCGGCCACCTCGACGTTGATGAGTACCTGCGGCAACGTCTTCATGGGCGCACACAGCTGCGCCAGGTTCGACCCGGTCTGCGCCATGCGCGACATGAGCCGCAGTCCGGTGACGATGCCGTCGCCCGTGGTGCCCAGCTCGGGCATCACGATGTGGCCGGACTGCTCGCCGCCGAGCGAGAACCGTCCCGCGCGCAGCTCTTCGAGCACGTACCGGTCCCCCACGCCCGTCGTGCGCACCTCGATGCCGGCCTCGCGCATCGCCAGGTGCAGGCCGAGGTTGCTCATCACGGTCGCCACCAAGGTGTTCGAGACCAGCTCGCCGGCGTCGCGCATGGCCAGCGCCAGCACCACCATGATCGCGTCGCCGTCGACGAGGGCGCCCGACGCGTCGACGGCCAGACAGCGGTCGGCGTCGCCGTCGTGGGCCAGGCCCAGGTCGGCGCCGTGGTCGATGACGGCCTGCTGCAGCTGCGCCATGTGGGTGGAGCCGCAGCCGTCGTTGATGTTGAGGCCCGTCGGCTCGGCGTTGATCGCTATAACTGTGGCTCCGGCCGCTCGATATGCCTGCGGGGCGGCCGCCGAGGCGGCGCCGTTCGCGCAGTCGACGACGACCGTCAGTCCGGCCAGCGGCGCGACCGCGGCCTTGGCGGCGTGGGTGAGGTAGCGGTCCAGTGCGTCGGCGGCGTCGAGCACGCGGCCGATGCCGGCGCCCGTCGGCCGGGTACCCGGACCGGCGGCCACCAGTTCGGCGATGCGGTCCTCGGTGTCGTCGTCGAGCTTGTGCCCGCCGGTACCGAAAATCTTGATGCCGTTGTCCGGCATGGGGTTGTGCGAGGCGGAGATCATCACGCCGAGCTGCGCGTCATACGAGGCGGTCAGATAGGCCACCGCGGGGGTCGGCAGCACGCCGACCCGCAGCACGTCGACGCCCTCGCTCGTGATGCCGGCGATGACCGCGGCCTCCAGCATCTCGCCACTGGCCCGGGGATCTCGTCCGACGACTGCGACGCAACGGCCGGCGCCGGAGGTCGAGCAGAGCCGGCGGGCGGCAGCTGAACCCAGCGCCAACGCCAACTCCGCGGTCAGATCACGGTTTGCGACGCCACGGACGCCATCGGTGCCGAACAGCCGACTCATGAACCTTCTTTCGTCCTTCAGATGACCCCATGAAACGCCGAAGGCGGGCGTGTCCAGACTGCGACACGCCCGCCCACGAGCAGAAACGATCAGCGCTTGCTGTACTGAGGCGCCTTGCGGGCCTTCTTGAGGCCGTACTTCTTGCGCTCGATGGCACGCGGGTCACGGGTCAGGAACCCGGCCTTCTTGAGTGCCGGACGATCCTCGGGCTGAACCAGGATCAGCGCACGGGCGATGGCCAGACGCAGCGCGCCGGCCTGGCCCGAGGGGCCGCCACCGTCGAGGTGGGCGTAGATGTCCACCGTGTCGACGCGGTCGACGGTCACCAGCGGGGCCTTGATCAGCTGCTGGTGCACCTTGTTCGGGAAGTAGTCCTCCAGGCTGCGGCCGTCCAGGTTGAACTTGCCGGTGCCGGGCACCAGGCGAACGCGGACGACGGCTTCCTTGCGGCGGCCAACGGTCTGGATCGGACGGTCGATGTACACGGGCTCGCGCGGTGCCGCTTCTTCGGTCACCTCGAACTCGGTCACTTCAGTCACGTCGACTTCAGTCACTGGGCCACCTGCTTGATCTCGTAAGGAATCGGCTGCTGCGCGGCGTGCGGATGATCAGGACCCGCGTACACCTTCAGCTTCTTCTGCACCTGGCGCGACAGCTTGTTGTGCGGGAGCATGCCGACGATCGCGTTCTCAACGGTGCGGGTCGGGTGCTTCACCAGCTGTTCGCCGATGGAGCGCTTGCTCAGACCGCCCGGGAAACCCGAGTGACGGTAAGCAAACTTGTCGGTGAGCTTCTTGCCCGACAGGGCAATCTTCTCGGCGTTGATGATGATGACGAAGTCGCCCTCATCGGAGTTGGGCGTGAACGTCGGCTTGTGCTTGCCGCGGAGCAGCTTGGCTGCTTCCACGGCGAGCCGGCCGAGTACCACGTCTTGGGCGTCGATGACGTACCACTGACGCGTGGTGTCACCCGCCTTCGGCGTGAACGTAGGCACAGCTATACCTCTTCTTCTCGGGTTGAGTCCCGGTGCTATCCGGGTGCCGGTCAAGTACGCGACCTGCGAATTCCCGGCGACCGACGGTGACCCGGGAAGCATTGGCCTGACGGCCTGCAGCGCACCAACGTGGGAGCTTACCCGGGTGCGTCACCGCAGGTCAAAACGCGGGTGAGCGCCTCGAACGTGAAGAAGATGGCGAAGAAATCGAGATTCCTCGCCATCTTCGTCACGATCGGCGACCTCAGGTCAGTACACCCGGTCCTGCTGGTCGGGCACGACGCTGCCGTCCGCCCGGTGCAACGGCGCCTTGGCGCCCGTCGGCTCGATGTGGCCCTTGGTGGCGCAGGCGTACGGTTCGGCCTGTTTCTTGGGATCGATGAACATCGGGTTCACCAGCCAGTTGCCGCCCGCGTTGTCATAGGCCGTGCACATCAGCTCGGTCTTGTTGCGGTTGAGCACCAGCCGCAGCGCCGTGGCGTCGGTGAGGAACGTGACGTCGGTGTCGGAGTCACCGGCGGCGAAGGCCGCACGCTTGGGCTCGGGCTGTTGGGTGAAAGCGGCGGGGCCGGTCACGCCGAACACCTCTTCGTTGACCCGGCAGCGTTTGCCCTCGATGTAGGTGATGGCGGGCTCGCCGCCGCACGGCACCAGGCGCGACGTCAGCACATCGCCGTCGCGTTCGGTCCGCACGCCCATGACGTGGTCGGCCGGGATGTTGAGTTCTTCCGCCCACACCCGGGCCACCGGTTCGGCCGAGGCCGAGATGATCCGCACGTCGAAACCGTTGGCGTGCAAGGTTTCCACCAGGTCGCGCATCTGCGGGTAGTAGCGCACCCAACCAGTCTGCATACCGCTGCCGACCTTCTGCTCGGTGCCCGCCGGGGCATCGAGGTTCTCCTTGCGGGCCGTCTTCGCGAACTCGATCACCTCGGCTTCGCGCCAGCCGGCCTGCATCTGCGCGGCCCAGGCGTACGCCGGTTCCATGCGGCGCGCGTTGAACCCGGCGAAGGCGGGCTCCCCGGCCTTGGTCTTGGCATCGGTGTAGACCGACACGAGCTCGTCGGCGCACGCGGTGTCGGTGTCTGTCGGCATCGGCTGCCCCGGCTTGGCCGCGGCGCAGGCGCGGGCCAGTGCCGCGACGGCCGGCGGCGTCAGGAACATGCTGGTGGACGCCCAGTTGCCGTCGGCCGGTGCGCGGAGCTTGCCGTTGCGCACCATCCAGAAGAAGGTGGCGTCGCCGATGTCGTTCTTGACGATGGTGTTGTCCCAGTCGAACAGCGCCAGTGGCGCCCCCGCGGTCACCGAACCAGCGGCGCCGCACGTGCCCAGCTTGGTGAGCATGGCGTCGATCCGGTCGCGGTTGTCGCCGTACCAGGCCGAGTTCTGCGCCAGCGTCCGGCACGACGCCGTGCTGGTCGACGACGGTGCCGCCGGGGTGCTGTCGTGGCTGCTACAGCCGGACATGGCGAGGAGGCCGGCCAGCGCAGCGGCGGAGGCCAGTCGGGTCAAGCGGGTCACGGTTCTCCTGGTGTCAGGTGAGTTCGGCGGCGCCCGGCGCTTCGAGCGAGGTGTCGCGAGAGGTGTCCTTGAGGTCGACGCCCGAGCGGCCCAGGGCGCGGGCACCGGACACCAGCCCCGCCGCGACGCGCGCGGCCTCGGCGTAGCCGAGTCCCTCGGGCGGGTGGATGTTCGAGATGCAGTTGCGGTCGGCGTCGGTGCGACCCGGCATCGGCAGATGCGTCAGGTAGATGCCCAGACTGTCGGCCACGGACAGGCCGGGCCGCTCCCCGATGATCACCAGCAGGGTCCGCACCTTCTGCGCCGCGCCGACGTGGTCGCCGAGGGCCACGCGGGCCTGCGTGGCGATCACCGGCGGAGCCAGGGTGTACTGGTCGCCCAGCCGCGCCACCAGTTCGGCGAGCAGCGCCGGACCGTGCTTGGCCAGCGCGTAGGGCGAGAGCCCGTCGGCCAGGACGAAGCCGATGTCGGCCGGGGTTTCCGGGACGTCCATGGGCGTGGCCGGCAGCCGGCCCAGATCGGGGCGGCGCAGGTACTCGCTGCGGGACTCGGCCTGGCTGCGCACCACCGCCGGTTCGCCGATGCCGATCTCCCGGACGCGGGCCGCGAGGGACTCGACGTCGAGGGGCTCGTGGACGGCGTCGCGGGCGGCGGCGTGCGCCGCGGCCAGTTCGAGGACTTCCCGGGTGGGCAGCGCATTGCCGGCGCGGCCCAGCCCGATGCGGGCCTGCGTGGTCTTGCGGAGCTCGTCCCAGAACTCCTGGATTGCGAGATCTTCGGTCATCGTCATCCCGCCGCGGTGAGCGCCCGCAGCGCCGAGCGCTGCAGATCGAACTTGGTCAGCTTGCCGGAATCGTCGGTCATACCGACCTTCTTGAGCCAGGCGTCGAACTCCGGAGCCGGCTTCAAACCGAGCGTCCGGCGGACCGCCACGACGTCGTGGAACGACAGGCTCTGGTAGCCGAGCATGACGTCGTCGGCACCCGGCACCGTGATGACAAAGGCACAACCCGCCGCGGCCAGCAGCGTGAGCAGGGTGTCCATGTCGTTCTGGTCGGCTTCGGCGTGGTTGGTGTAGCAGACGTCGACGCCCATCGGCAGCCCGAGCAGCTTGCCGCAGAAGTGGTCCTCGAGCCCGGCCCGGATGATCTGCCGGCCGTCGTAGAGGTACTCCGGCCCGATGAAGCCGACGACGGTGTTGACCAGCAGCGGGTCCAGCGCACGGGCGACGCCGTAGGCGCGGGTCTCCAGCGTCTGCTGATCGACGGGCCGGCCACCGGTGCCGAGGTGCGCGCCCGAACTGAGCGCCGAGCCCTGTCCCGTCTCCAGGTACATGACGTTGTTGCCGACGGTCCCGCGGTTCAGGGAGCGGCCGGCCTCGTTGCCTTCGCGCAGCAGCGCCATGTCGACACCGAAGGCCTTGTTGGCGCCCTCGGTACCCGCCACGGACTGGAACACCAGGTCCACCGGAGCGCCGGCCTCGATGAGACCGATCGTGGTGGTGATGTGCGACAGCACGCAGGACTGCGCCGGGATGTCGTAGCGGCTGCGGATGTTGTCGAGCAGGTGCAGCAGGTCGGCGGTGGCCTGCGGCGAGTCGGTGGCCGGGTTGATGCCGATAACCGCGTCGCCGCATCCCATCAGCAGTCCGTCGAGCACGGCGGCGGCGATGCCGCGCGGATCGTCGGTCGGGTGGTTGGGCTGCAGCCGGGTGGCCAGGGTGCCCGGCAACCCGATGGTGCTGCGGAAGGCCGCGTGCACCTGGGTGGCCGCGGTGACGGCGATCAGGTCCTGGTTCCGCATGATCTTCGAGACCGCGGCCGCCATCTCCGGCGTGATGCCGGGGGCGACGGCAGCGATCTTCGCGGCGGCGTCGTCGCCGGCCACCGCGTCCAGCAGCCAGTCCCGGAAACCTCCCACCGTCAGGTGGGAGACTTCCGAAAACGCTTGCTGGTCATGGGAATCCATGATGAGCCGGGTGACCTCGTCGGTCTCGTACGGCACCACCGCTTCATTGAGGAAGGTGTCCAGCGGAAGGTCGGCCAGTGCCCACGCCGCGGCAGCCCGCTCGGCGTCGTTGTGGGCCGCGCACCCGGCGAGTTCATCACCGGAGCGCAGCGGCGTGGCCTTGGCCATCAAATCCACAAGCCCGTCGAAGGTGTGGTTCACCCCCGAAATCCGCTGGTGGTACTTCATTTCAGCTCGTCCTCGGCTTCTGCGAGCATCGCGAACTCTTCATCAGGAGAGTTTGCCACCAAATGGTGCCGGCTGTAGACCGCGAAGTAGAGCATGAAGGCGCAGAACACCAGCAGGCACAGGCCCACGGCCTTGGGGTCGACCAGGAAGGTGGCGATGACCGCGACGACGGCGATGACGAGCGCGAAGCCGGTGGTGGCGATGCCGCCCGGGGTGCGGTACGGCCGCGGCATGTTCGGCTCGCGGCGGCGCAGCACGATGTGGCTGACCATCATCAGGACGTAGCTCACGGCCGCACCGAAGACCGCCATGTTCAGCAGCAGGTCGCCCTTGCCGGTCAGCGACAGCAGGAAGCCGATGACGCCGGGGACGATGAGCGCCAGTGTCGGCGCCTTGCGGGAGTTGGTCACAGACAGCTGGGTCGGCAGGTAGCCCGCCCGGGACAGGGCGAAGAGCTGACGCGAGTAGGCGTAGATGATCGAGAAGAAGCTCGCGATCAGTCCGGCCAGGCCGATGTAGTTGACCAGCTTGGCGCCGACGCCCGAACCGAGTGCCTCGACGAGCGGGTTGCCCGAGGCCGACATCTGTTGCGCGCCACCGACACCCGTGGTGAGCACCAGCACGACGGCGCAGGTGACCAGCAGGACCGTCATCGCCGCGATGATGCCGCGCGGCACGTTCTTCTCCGGGTTCGCGGTTTCCTCGGCGGCCAGCGGCACGCCTTCGATCGCCAGGAAGAACCAGATGGCGAACGGGATGGCGGCCCAGATGCCGAGGTAGCCGTGCGGCAGGATCGCCGAAGCCCCGGCCGCGTTGACGTCGACCGCGATGGTGGTCAGGTTGGAGACGTCGAACTGCCCGATGGCACAGACCGCGAAGATCACCAGGCCCAGCAGCGCGATGGCGGTGATCACGAACATCACCTTGAGCGCCTCACCGACACCGGACAGGTGGATGCCGATGAAGAACGCGTAGGCCGCCAGATACACCCACCAGCCGTTGTGAATCCCGAAGAGTCCCAACGATTCCACGTAGGCGCCGATGAACGTCGCGATGGCGGCGGGGGCGATCGAGTACTCGATGAGGATCGCGGTGCCGGTGGCGAAACCGCCCCACGGACCCAGGGCACGACGGGCGAAGGTGTAACCGCCGCCGGCGGCCGGCAGCGCCGAGGACAGCTCGGCCATGCCCAGCACCAGGGCCAGGTACATGCCGGCGATGATCACGGCGGCGATGGCGAGGCCACCGAAACCGCCGTGTGCCAGACCGAAATTCCAGCCGGAGTAGTCCCCGGACACCACGTAGCTGACGCCGAGTCCGGCGAGCAGCAGCCAGCCGGCCGTGCCCTTCTTCAGCTGACGTTTCGCGAGGTATTCGTTGCTCTCGACGTGCTCTTCGACACCGCGAGCGGAGTGCTCACTGGGTGGGTTGGTGATGGACACTGCGAACTCCTGAAAGAGGGATGGCGGATGCCGAATTGGCCTGCCCCCAGGAGTCTTCTGGTGCCGGCCTTGATCATTGTGTCGCCGAACGCTTTTGGAAAGCGTCGACCGAGAAAGGAAGCGAGCGCCCGCGCATTCGGGGGGTACGCGGGCGCTCGCGGTTCGTGGGAGCTACGCGCTTCGTTTCCTTGCGCGCTCGCTCATCAGAGTGCTCGTTTCCTCGCGCGAGCGCTCGTCAGAAGAACCCCTGGGCCTTCGTCGAGTAGGAGACGAGCAGGTTCTTCGTCTGCTGGTAGTGGTCCAGCATCATCTTGTGGTTCTCGCGGCCGATGCCGGACTGCTTGTAACCGCCGAACGCGGCGTGCGCGGGGTACATGTGGTAGCAGTTGGTCCACACGCGGCCGGCCTTGATGTCGCGGCCCGCCCGGTAGGCGACGTTGCCGTTGCGCGACCACACGCCGGCGCCGAGGCCGTACAGGGTGTTGTTGGCGATCGAGATGGCGTCGTCGTAGTCCTTGAACGACGTCACCGACAGCACCGGCCCGAAGATCTCCTCCTGGAAGATGCGCATGCCGTTGTGGCCGGAGAACACCGTCGGCGTCACGTAGTAGCCGCCGTTGAGGTCGCCACCCAGCTCGGCCCGCTCGCCACCGGTGATCAGCTGTGCCCCTTCGGACTTGCCGATCTCGATGTAGGACAGGATCTTCTCCAGCTGGTCGTTGGAGGCCTGCGCGCCGATCATGGTCTCGGTGTCCAGCGGGTCGCCCTGGCGGACGGCCTTGGTGCGGATGGCGGCCAGCGCCAGGAACTCGTCGAAGATGTCGGCCTGGATCAGGCTGCGCGACGGGCAGGTGCAGACCTCGCCCTGGTTCAGCGCGAACATGGTGAAGCCTTCGAGCGCCTTGTCCTGGAAGTCGTCGTTGGCGGCCATGATGTCGTTGAAGAAGATGTTCGGGCTCTTGCCACCCAGCTCCAGGGTGACCGGGATCAGGTTCTGGCTGGCGTACTGCATGATCAGCCGGCCCGTGGTGGTCTCACCGGTGAAGGCGATCTTGGCGATGCGGTTGCTCGACGCGAGCGGCTTGCCGGCCTCGACGCCAAAACCGTTGACCACGTTGACAACACCCGCCGGCAGCAGGTCGCCGATGAGCGAGAACAGGTACATGATCGACGCCGGGGTCTGCTCGGCGGGCTTGAGCACGATCGCGTTGCCGGCGGCCAGCGCGGGGGCCAGCTTCCAGACGGCCATCAGGATCGGGAAGTTCCAGGGGATGATCTGGCCGACGACGCCGAGCGGCTCGTGGAAGTGGTAGGCGACGGTGTCGTCGTCGATCTCGGAGATCGAGCCTTCCTGGGCCCGCAGCACGCCCGCGAAGTAGCGGAAGTGATCGACGGCCAACGGGATGTCGGCGTTCAGGGTCTCGCGGACCGGCTTGCCGTTGTCCCAGGACTCGGCGACGGCGATGGCCTCGAGGTTCTGCTCCATGCGGTCGGCGATGAGGTTGAGCACCCGGGCGCGGGCGGCCGGCGAGGTCTTGCCCCACGCGGGCGCGGCGGCGTGCGCGGCGTCCAGCGCCTTCTCGATGTCGGATTCGTCCGAGCGGGCAATCTCGATGAACACCTCACCCGTGACCGGGGTACGGTTCTCGAAGTAGCGACCGGCAGCGGGTGCCACCCACTCGCCGCCGATGAAGTTGTCGTAGCGGGCCGGGTAGGTCATCACCGAACCCTCGGCACCGGGACGCGCGTAAACAGTCATGGGTTCACTCCTCCAGTGGGTGACAAAACACAGATGTGCTGCTGGTCACTAACGGTACGCAGAAGTGGGTTGCAACACAGTTGCATCGTTGAACGCGATGGAACCGGAGCCCGTCAGCCGAGGTCGGCGTCCAATCCCGCCAGGTGCCCGACCGCCTGCGCCCGCACGACGGCGTCCGCGGATGGGTGGTTGCGCAGCAATTGCCAGCCGTGCCGGTCGTCGCGGCCGTCGGGCAGCGCCAGCCACCGGCGCAACAGGCCGACATGTCCGGCCGCGGACGCCGACAGCACCGCGGTCCGCAGGCTCTCCCCCAGCTCGGTGCGCAACCGGGCGATCGCCGGCGACACCGACTGCGGCAGCAGCGCACCCGAGTAGTGGGACAGCGCGGCGTCGACATCACCGCGGTGCAGTGCGGCGAAGACATCGGCGACGTCACTGTCGATCGGGGTGAGCAGCCGGTAGGGCCGCGACGCCACGTACTGGGCGCCGATGACCCGGCGCAGGCGGGACATCTCGACGCGGATGGTGACCGAGTCAAGATCGTTGTCGTCCAACAACATTGCGAGATGGTCGGCGCTCAGACCCTCGGGATGCCGGCTCAGCAGAACCAGGATGTCGGCGTGCCGGCCGCTCAGGGTGTGCTGGCGCGGTTGTCCGTCGTCGCCGGTGGCGACCCAGCGCGGACGGTCACCGCCCAGCACCGTCAGGCGAGCCATGGTCACCGGACTCGGCGTGGGCTGCAGCAGCCGCTGCAGCGCCAGGTGGTTCTCGATGGCCATCACCGTCGCGCGCACCAGGCCCAGGGTCTGGGCCGAGGCAATCTGGCTGTCACCGGTGAGGTCGACGCAGCCGATGAGCTCGCCCGTCGTCGGGTCGTGCACCGGCACCGCCGTGCAGGTCCAGGGCTGCACCAGGCGGGCGAAGTGTTCCGAGCCGTGGATCTGCAGTTCCCGGTCCAGCGCCAGCGCGGTGCCCGGAGCGTTGGTGCCGGCGCTGCGCTCGCTCCAGTTGGCGCCGGCCACGAAGTTCATGGCCTCGCCCCGGCTCAGGGCCGTCTTGTCGCCCTCGACCCACAGCAGGGTGCCGTCGGCGGCGGCCACCGCCACCATGACACCGCTGTCCTTGGCGTCCTCGACCAGCAGTTTCCGGATCACCGGCAAGGCGGCCGCGATGGGTTGTTCGGCGCGCAGCTGGTCCAGGGTCTTGGGCACGACGGGCGTGAACTGCGCACCGCCGAGGTCGGGGTCCACGCCCGTGGCCAGGCTGCGGCGCCAGCTGTCGGCGATGACGGGACGGACGGCGGCGGGGTCCAGGTGCTGGGCGTCGATCTCGCCGGTGACGAACCGCTGGTGTACTGCGCGCAGCGTGGAGCCGGCCGGCGACCCCTCGGTGCGGCTGGTTCCCACGACACTCACACTCCTCGCAGGTCGGATACACACCTGCGTGGCCGCCAGGGTAGTCGACCTGGGTGTTCCAGGACACACGTTGGGTCCCGAGCGCGGCCATGACTGTGTGGTCCCGCCCCCGGCTCTCCTCCGGGGGCAGGACCACACAGGGCTTGGGTGGGCTAGAAGACCCAGTCGCCCGCCGCGCGCCGATCGGTCGCGGCGATGTCATCGGCGCCGTCACGGACGGCATTGCCGAGGCTGTGCAGGATGTCGTTGAGGGCGGCCGCCGACTGGTTCCAGCGGGCCTGCTCGGCCTGGAAGGCTTCGGCCGCCTCGCGGGTCCACGTCTGCTGAAGTGGTGCGACGAGGTGCCGGAGCTCTTCCAGCGACGTGTTCATCCGCGCCGATGTGGCATGGATTTGTTGGCGGACGGTGAATTCGATCTCGCCGAAGTGGTACGACAGTGCCGGTTGCATATGCCTTGTCCCGTCAGATCGCGTGACCGGTGGCGCCGATGCGCTGGGCATGGGAATCGGCCGCCTGACTCAGCACCGCCGCGTTCGAGCGGATGGTTTCGGCGATGCGTTGCAGTGACGCGTGCAGCTTCATCGATTCGCCGTTCCACCGGTTCACCACGTCCTGGAATCGGGTCGCCGCGGCACCGCCCCACACCGTCGGCGGGATGGCCGTCATCTGACCGATGAAGTTTCCGAGCATGGCCCGAATCTCCTCGTTGCGGACCTCGACCTTGCCGGCGATCCCCGTCATCAGATCGAAATCTGTAGTCAGAGCGCCACTTTCCGGAGCTGTCATGATTTCCTCTCGATTGGGTTTGATAGTTCAGACGTTTCCCGCGGGTATTCGGTTCCCTTGCGGTGCAAGTTTTTTCAATCGGTCCGGCGGGCCGAGCGGATCGCGGTGTCACAGGCCGGTTGGACGGCCGCGCCCTGGCACCCCACGGCGATCCGGACCGGTCCGTCGAGCAGCACCGACCACTCGACCGTCCGCCCGCCGCGCACCTCGCGGTACCGCACGGCCGCGCGTCCGGCACTGACGCCGGCCTCCTCGAAATCCACGATGACGCCGTCGGGCAGCTTCGTCGAAGCCTCCCGCAGCGACCTTGCCGCCACGTCGAGCGTCTGCTCCCGCGGCACGACCGATTGCGTGAGGTGGATGACCTGCCCGTGGTCATTGGGCGAAATGATCTGCAGCCGAGCCGATCCCGCGCCCTCAAGCGCCCGATCAACCGTCCAGCGCACCGGGATCTGCACCGCCACCCGGCCTTCCACGAGCCACGTGAACTCCGGGTCTGTGACAGCGGCGACGGGCGGCGCTGGGGCGTCTGTGTTGGACAGGCCCAGTGCCCCAGCGCCGATGACCGCGACGGCCGCGGCGAAGGCAGTCGCGATGCGCGCCCGCGGGTAACGGGTCGCTGCGGCGCTGCGGGTGCTGTCCTCGTCGGCCTGGTCGAGCAGATCGTCGCAACTCAGAATCTGTGCCGGAACGCCCTGATCCTGCAGCAGCGCTTGCATTTCGGCGGCCAAGGGCGCGGCGCCGGGAACGCCGATGGGCGCGTCGATCACGACGTGGCCGTGCCACGTGGTTCGCGCGATGACGGCCTCGGCGGTGGCGCTGTCGGTGCGTCGTACGACGGACGCGGCAGCCCCTCGACGGGAGATCGTCACGATGTCCTCCCCCAGTTCGACGACCGTGCAATCGGGTTCGCCGCCGGCCGCTCGGAGAGCATCGGTTCTGCGCTCTATGACGACGTGAGAAACGCTGGTGGGGACTGCCGTCCGAACTCGCTCGATCCTCGACGGCGTCCACCACGTCGGGCAGACCACCGTGATGGCCGACGCGGTGCCAGCCGCCGCCGCCATGACGTCGCGCCAGATGTGTTGGGCGGGAAGGACCGCCGCACGCAGCAGGCCCAGCGGTTCGTCGACGCACTCCAAAGCGGACGAGACCAGGTCGGCGTCGACGTCTCCCGGCCCGCGGATCGTGTTCGGTCCGACCACCACAACCGTCATGGCGGCTCGGTCCAGCCGATCTGGATCAGCTGGTCAGGTTGACCGCGCCGCACCACGACGGCCCGGCCGGGCGGCAGCGTCATCGGCCGTGCCGCGCCCAGCAGCGGCCCTTCTTCCGGGCTGGTGCTCATGACGATGCCCGTCGCGCCCAGGTCCCGCATGCGCGACAGCAGCGGGTCGAACATCGCGCGTGCGGCACCACCGGAGCGGCGGGCGACCACGACGTGGAGCCCGATGTCCGCGGCGTGCGGCAACAGGTCGAGCAAGGGGCCCAACGGATTTCCCGCGGCTCCCATGACCAGGTCGTAATCGTCGACCACGACGTGGATTTCGGGGCCGGACCACCAGGACCGGTCCCGCAACTGCTGCTGAGTGATGCCAGGGCCCGGCAGCCGCGCGGCCAGCATGGAGAGCGCCGCGTCGAGCTCTGCGGCGGTCGTCACGGCCGACATCGCATAGCCGCACAGGTGCGGCGATTCCACCACCCCCAACAACGATCGCCGGAAATCGACGATCAGCAGCTGGGCCCACGCGGGATCGGTCTGGTCGACGATCGCGCGACACAGCGTCCGCAACGCCGAGGTCTTGCCGCACGCCGTGTCGCCCATCAGGATCAGGTACGGATCGGCGCTCATGTCCAGGGCGAACGGTTGCAGGTCTTCTTCGGATACGCCGATGACGTACCGCGGCGGGCGTTCGGCGGTGGCCGCGAGCGCGGCGTATTCCACGCGTTGCGGAAGCAATTCGATCTGGGGCGCCGGGGACTGATGGCCGGCGATCCGGTCGAGCTCGGGCCGCGCGACCACGAACTCCTTGCCGTCTCTGGTGAGGCCCCGGCCGGGCGGGCAGGTGGTGAGCAGATGGGCACGGCGGCGGTCCATTTCGGACTCGCTCGGGTCACCGAGCCGCAATTCGATCCGGGTGCCGATGTGGTCTTTCAGCATCGGCCGCAGTTCTGCCCACCGATTCGCGGTCAGCACGACGTGGATCCCGACCGACAGGCCCTGCGCGGCCATGGCGGTGATGGGCTCCTCCAGCGCATCGAATTCCCGACGCAGCGTGGCCCAACCGTCGACGGCCAGGACCACCTCACCGTAACTGTCCGGGAAGGGCGCTTCGGGGCCGTGCTGCTGCCGGAAGTCCTGGCGCCGGCGGCACAGCGAAGCGAGCTGGGAAACGATGCGCCGCAGCAACTCCGGCTCGTTCCGACCGGCGACGGTGCCGACGTGAACGTGCCGCCGCAACGCCGTCAGCGCACCGTCGCCCAGATCGAGGCCGTAGACGCTGAGGCCGTCGGCAGGCGCGGTCACAGCGAGGCCCAGTAGCAACGTCTGCAGCGCAACGGATTTCCCCGAGCGCGGGCCGCCCACGATGGCCACGTGCCCACCGGACCCGCTGAGGTCGGCAACGAGCGGCTCGCGGCGCTGCTGAAACGGGTTGTCCACCAATCCGATCGGGACCCGCAGCGGACCGCCTTCGCTGCCGGCCTCCAGCAGCTCGGACAACGCGGGCGAATTCGTGAGGGGCGGCAGCCAGACCGGATGAGCGCGCGCACCGCGACCGGTCAGCCGGCGCAAGGTCGTGTCCATCAGCGTCGGCCCGGCCGGCGGGTCAGGCGTGACCACCGGGGCCTCGACGGTGAACAGGCGCGGAACCGGGCGTTCGTCCTGGCTCTGTAGGACCGGCCCCGAGACGAATGCGGCGTGAAATCGCACCAGCTTTCCGTCTGCGGTACGCAGCAACCCCCCGCCCGGCGTTCCGGGAAGCTCGTGTGCGTCGGTGACCCCGATGACGGCCCGCGACTCCGCCGCCGAGAACGTCTTGAGGCAGACCCGGTATGAGAGGTGGGTGTCCAGTCCGCGCAGGCGGCCCTCGTCGAGACGCTGGCTGGCCAGCAGGAGATGAACGCCCAGTGATCGACCGAGGCGGCCGATGGCGACGAACAGCTCCGCGAAATCCGGATGCTGGCTGAGCAATTCGGAGAACTCGTCGACCACGATGAACAGGGCAGGCAGCGGTGGCAGGTCGGCGCCCGCTGCGCGTGCCCGCCGGTGGTCGCCGATTCCGGACAGGTTCCCGGCCGTCCGCAACAGTCCTTGGCGCCGTGTCAGCTCGCCGGCGAGGGCGTCGTGCATCCGGGCGACCAGATGTGCTTCCTGCGCCAAGTTGGTGATGACGGCGGCGACGTGGTTGGCCTGTTCGAAGCCGAGAAATGTTGCACCGCCTTTGAAGTCGACGAGGATTAGATTCAGCTCGTCCGGCGAGTGGGTGCTGATCAGACCCAGGGTCAGGGTGCGCAGGAACTCGGATTTGCCGGAACCTGTTGCGCCGATGCACAAGCCGTGCGGACCCATGCCGTGCTCGGCGGGTTCCTTGAGGTCGAGCTCGACCGTCGCCCCGGTGTCGTCGGTGCCGATCGGCACCCGCAGCCGATGCCGGGCCGGACGAATCGGCCACCCGTCCCCCGCAGCGTCCGCGCCGACGAACGTCGTCCGATCATGGTGTCGGTGTGCGTTGTCCGCACCGCCGGCCAGGCGGTAGCGCGCCACACGCCGTGCGCAGGTCTCTGCTTGTGCGGCCGTGAGCACGTCGGCGGTCGAGCAGGGCGGCAGCGTCGACGCCGTACCCGGCGCGCCGAGCACCAGCAGTGTCACCGCGTCGGTGTCCACGAAGACGGCGGCCGCCGGACTGTCGACCAGCACCACCAGATGACACCCGGCGATGCCAGTGACGGCACCGAGGTCCGTAATCCGCAGCGGCTGGCCGCCGAGCACGCCCGAGCGATAGTGGTGCGGTAGCCATTTCAGCCAGTCCCACTCGGCTGATCCGGCGACCGCGGCGATCTTCAGCTGGTCGGGTCCATGCCACATGGCCAGCTGGCACACCATCGCGCGCGCCTGTCCCCGTGGATCATCGCCGCCGACGTCGATCCGCCGCAGCCGATTGACGACGACCGTCACCGGGACATCGGGCACGGTCGCGGCGGTTCGTAGCAGCCGATCGAGTGCCGAGGCGGTCAGCGGATCCGTCGTCCCGTCGCCGGTGGCGGGTACCGGAACGAGTCCGGTGTTGAGTGGGCGTTCCCCGATCCCGACGCGGATTTCGGTGAAATCGTCGTCGTTCCAACGGCGTTGCCACATCGGTTCGGAGCCGGCGAGCGTCCACAGCGTGTCAGGCGGCGGGTGGTTCTGATGTAGTACCCGATGCTGCTCTGCTGCGGTTCGCTCCGCGCACTCACCGATCGCGTCGAGATACACCAGGTACTCACGCCGATCTGCGTCGATCTCACCTGCCCGGCGCGCACCGCGCGACCCGAGGACAGTGCTGCCGACCAGCGACAGCACCATCATCGCCGGAAACAGTAGGAACATCGGATTCCGGCCGGTGGCCGAACCCGAACGGAAGTAGAACACCATCATGCCGGCCATCGCCAACAGCATGAGCACGGGTGCGACGCGGGTGACGACATTGCCCGACGACAATCGCGGCACCTGTGGTGGTGTCCGGACCTCGATGTCTTCCGCATCCAATGGGACTACGGGAGATCGTGCGACTCTGGTGAATTCCATCGAACTATCAGACGTACCCCGACACCGTTCGGTTCCATCGATTTTCGTGTCGGATAGGGACCCGATTCACGGTTACGGTGAGATCGGCATGTCGATCCGGGGGGCGCGATGTCTGAAGCAGTGTGTCGGCTATCCGTACGGACCGACAGTGAACGCACCAGCGACACCACCGATCTGGTGCTGCCAGCGGGCGCCGCGGTGGACGCGTTGCTCCCTGACATCGTGGCGCTGGCACATCCGCGCGCGCCGGAAGGCGTGAGTTGGCACCTGAGCCGGGCCGCCGGGGATCCCATCGACGGGTCACTGTCGTTGCGGCAAAACGGAGTACACGACGGTGACATCCTGGAGCTGGGGCAAAGCACGGTGCCGGAGTTCGGCACGCTCCGGAGACACACGGCGACCATGGCCGCCGCCCAGGCGCCTCGCGATGCCACCGGCCATCTGGTCGGGCCCGTGCTCTGTCTGTGGGCGGTGACCGTCGCGTCCGTGCTGTTGCTCTGGTCTGCTGCGCGCGGCGACCACTTCACGGCAGCCACTGTCGGTTGCGGTGGTGCGCTGGCCGCAGTGGCGATGTCGTGGCGGTCCGGCCGGGCGGCGTGGCCGGCCGCCGCCGTCGTGCTCGCTTTCGCGGCGGGTTTCTCGGCCGTACCGGGTGGCCCAGCGGCGCCCAACGTCCTGCTCGGCTCAGCGATGGCGTTCGCGGTGGCCCTCGTTCTCCTGCGGGTCGGCGTGCTTCGCGTACCTATTGCAGCCGTGGCATTTACGGCGCCGACGATGGCGGCGACCGCTGCGGCGAGCACGTGGTCGGTGCCGCTGGCCAGTACCGGGGTGGCCACCACCGTGGCGGCATTTGTGGTGCTGTCGGCCGCGCCGCGGTGCGCCGTCACCGTCGCCGGACTCACGCCGCGCTCGGCGACGGTCACCGACGGCGATCCGCAACGGATCGAGCTGGCGCAGCGGGTGCTCACGGCGATGGTCGTGGGTGCGGCCGCTGCCGCGTCGGCCGGCGCCGTCGTGGTTGCAGTGGGCGCCTTCCATGAGTCCCGGACCTCGACGGTGGTGTTCATCTGGGTGGCGACGGCCGCGATTGCGCTGCGGGCACCGTCCTATCGGCATCCGGCACGGCGGTGGGCGGTCATGGTGGCGGGAATGGTCTGTACCACTGCGGCTTTGGTCGTCACCGCGATGGCATTCCCCGGCTGGGCCGCCTGGCTCGGCGGCGGCGTCATCGCGGTGGTGCTGGGCGCTCAGCGGATCGGACGGGTGAGTGCCACGGTGGGCCGAAGCTTTGTACATCTCGAATACGTGGCACTGGTCGCCGTGCCGGCATGCGCACTCTGGGCCGCAGATGTTTTCCGCCTGGCGCGTGGCCTGTGAGCGCCCTGCGACGGGTCGTCGCTGTCGCCTTGACGATCACCATCGCGTCGGCCGCTCCGTGCGCACATGCCATCGCGCCCAAACCGGTTGATCACAGCCAACTTCCCGGACCCGCGGCCCCGGCGCCGCCCGGTAGGACCGAACAATCGGACCGGTGTGCGACGGCGAAACCGGCTGATGCCCGTCCCGCAGACCAACCCGACATGCTCAATCTTGCTGCGGTGTGGCCGCTTTCCCGCGGCAGCGGACAGCTGGTGGCAGTGATCGACACCGGCGTGGCCCGGCACCGACTACTCCCGCACCTGGTCGCCGGCGGTGACTACGTCTCGTCTGGGGACGGTACGCAGGACTGCGACGGCCACGGTACGGCGATCGCCGGACTGATCGGCGCCGTTGCCCCGGACAACGGGACCTTCAGCGGTGCGGCACCCGACGCCACGATCCTGGCGATTCGACAGTCCAGCAACAAGTTCCGGCTGACCGACGATCATGAGATATCAGGGGTGGGTGATGTCGAGACGCTCGCCCGTGCGGTGCGCTCGGCCGCCGACGCGGGCGCCACTGTCATCAACATCTCGTCGGTCGCCTGCATGCCCGCCGCGGACCCGCTCGATGACCGGTCGTTGGGCGCCGCCCTGGCCTATGCGGTCGATGTCCGCAATGTTGTTGTGGTCGCGGCGGCGGGCAACGCGAGCGGTGACTGCGCGGGGCAGAACCCGCTGTCGGATCCCAAACGGCCGGGCACGCCGGACTGGGACACGGTGCACACCGTCGTCAGCCCGGGCTGGTACGACGACTACGTGCTCACCGTCGGATCGGTCAGCCCGAACGGGACGCCGTCGCCATTCAGCCTGGCCGGACCCTGGGTCGACGTCGCCGCGCCCGGCGAGTCGGTGGTGTCACTGAGCGCGCAGGGCGACGGACTGGTCGACAGCCGGCCCGACGGGCGCCCGCTGTCGGGCAGCAGCTACGCCGCACCCGTCGTCAGTGGTGTTGTCGCACTGGTGCGTTCGCGGCTGCCGCAGTTGTCCGCCCGCCAGGTGATGGCCCGCATCGAAGACACCGCACGCCATCCGGCCGATGGTTGGAATCCCCAGGTGGGACGCGGCGTCGTCGACCCACTGGCTGCGGTGAGCAGCGGTGTCCCGACACCCGCCCCCGCGCGGGTGTCGACCGCGCAGACAACGCACGCGCCCGGTCCCGACCACCGACCGTCGCGGCGCATCGCCTTCCTCGGCACCGCCATCTGCATCGCGGTGGCAGCTATCGCCGTGACCGGGCGCCGACGGTCACGCGGGAACTCACCCTGACCAACAGGGTCCTCATCCTGGTCACCACCGAGTATCTTGAGTTTCTCCAGCACCACGGCATCACAGCCGATCAGGCCGCTACCGGAAGTCAGGTATCGATCGCCCGGCACAACACCGTCGAGACACCCCTGTTCGCAAAGAGCATCGAATGTAGGACGCTCGCCACGACCCGATGAGACCACCAATGACCCAACTGATCGACGCGCACGCCGTCACCGACGACGTGCTGGCCCGCTTTCACGAGTTCCTGGGACCCGACGCGCAGCGGTACCGCAACCACGTCTACCGCTGCCTCAACTACCAGCGAATACTGTTGCAGTTGAACGTGATTCCCGACGACGTCGCACTGGCGTGGGCCCTGCACGACATCGGTGTCTGGACCACCGGCTGGGACTACATCGAACCGTCACTTCAGTACGTCGATGAGTTGGCATCTGCCTACGGCGTCGACAACGTCGAGCGCGCCCGACAGATGGTCGAGTGGCATCACAAGCTGCGTCCCTGCGAGGACCGGTGGACCGAGACTTTTCGCGTCGCGGATCGCATCGACGTATCACGCGGACTCATCCGCAGCGGCGTGCCCCGCGCCGACATCGCCCAAGTCGTGCAGGCATTCCCGTATCTCGGCTTTCAGGCACTGCTCGTTCGGACCGCCGCAAGCTGGACCCTGAAGCACCCGCTGCACCCCATGCCGATGCTGCGCTGGTAGCTCGAAATACGCGATGCTCGCCCAAGCCTCCCGAGAAGCCGGCGATAGGTGTACCGCGGCCACCTGTGACGCTTTGCAGAACCGAGCCAGCCGGCGGACGCCGGCCGATTGATCAGAAGACGCGAATCCAGTCGATCAGCATCTCGGCCGGGTATTGGCCGCCACCTGGTTCGCGCCCACCCGAGCCACCCACCGCGAGGTTGAACACCGGGGCCAGGGTGTAACCCGGATCGTTGAACGGCCAGTCGTCCAGCGAATTGGCCGGCACCGACCAGAACGGCTCCATACCCGGCGCGTAGTCCTTCCAGAAGTACATTCCGCTGGGCTGCCAGGTCATTCGATAGGTATGCCAACCGCTGTCGAACGGGTGCGGGTCAGTGGCGAACGACGTCCCGTCCAACCGGGCGTGCACGGTGGTCCCCGATGGCCAATCCCGGTTGCCGTACCACTCCACCAGATCGACCTCGCCGCCGCGAGCCGGATCGTCGTTGAGCAGCCAGAAAGCCGGCCAGGCACCGTCGGTCAGGCAATTCAGCTTGACCCGAGCCTCCCACGTGGTGCCGACGCCACCGCGCCAGTTACCGACGATCTTGGCGCTGGCATAACGCTCCTGAATGTTCGCACCGGGGCCTCGGGTCGCTCGGATGACCAAGTTGCCCTTGCCGTCCTGGAACACGTGCTCCTGGTCGGTCACGTATCGGCCCATGTTGTACGGCTGATCCCACTCGACAGGATTCCGGATGACCTCACGCTCGGGCACGATGAACCACCACGCCGGATCCGGCGGCGCACCCGCGGGGCCGTTGAATTCGTCCTGGAACAGCATCGCCGGCGCGCCTGCCGACCCTGCAGGTGCGGCGGGGGCGAATCCAGGGCCCGGCGACACCGCGTTCGGCTGGGCTCCGGCCTTGGCCGGGGGCAGCACGGCCGCAGCCACGCCCAGCCCGGCCATCATCATGACGCTACGGCGATCCATATCGGGCACTCCGAAATCTTAGGCGATGCAACTAAAAGTTGTGCCGGTCTCGCGTCCAGGACACGCCACCCGCCGCCGTCGAGTGAGGAGGGGCACCCCCGGCCGTCCGCAAATGGCGCGGACCCCAAGAGTCCTAACCGTCAGGATCAGACTGATTTCCACCCTCCCACCCCGTCGGGACTGTCAATACGCTCAACTGCGAAGGCAAGCTGTCAGCAACGCGAACAGGAGAATCTGCGCGTGACCGTCACCGACGAATACCTCGCCAACAATCAGGCGTACGCCGAGTCCTTCACCGGCCCGCTGCCTCTGCCCCCAAGCAAGCACGTCGCGGTCGTCGCCTGCATGGACGCCCGACTGGACGTGTACCGCATTCTGGGAGTCAGAGAGGGTGAGGCGCACGTCATCCGCAACGCCGGCGGCGTCATCACCGACGACGAAATCCGTTCCCTGGCGATCAGCCAACGGCTGCTGGGCACCAGAGAGATCATCCTGATTCATCACACGGACTGCGGCATGCTGACTTTCACCGATGACGACTTCAAGAAGGCCATACAGGACGAAACCGGCCTGAAGCCCGCATGGGCCGCCGAAGCCTTTTCTGACATCGCTGAGGACGTGCGCCAGTCGCTGCGCCGCATCGAGGCCAACCCGTTCGTGACCAAACACGAATCGTTGCGGGGCTTCATCTTCGACGTGGCGACCGGCAAGCTCAACGAGGTGGCCATCTGAAACGCGAAGGCGAACGCCACGAATCGTGGATTACGTTTCGATCGGGTCGGCGATACTCGGCGTGTGCTGGCCCGGCGGGCCGCTCGATCAGAAGGATAGGAATTCTCAAATTCGTGTCACCGTTGACATCGCGATGAAGACGTCGTCGAGGGTCCTCGGTCGGCCGGCCCGTTGAGCGGTCGCACGTGAGGCGTGGTTATGGCGGTCGATGGTGCCGATCAGCAGCTGGTCGGTATCGGTGGCAACGCAGTGAGCCCAGGCGCTTTGCGCTGAGGCCGCGTACCGGTGGCCTGCGTGAGCATCGCTGATGACTTCCTCGTTGATTTCCTCACCAGTGATCCACCCGATCGCGCCGGGCGCGACGGCGAGGACACCGATCGTTGTGTCCTGACGGCGCACGGCGCGGAGCTGATCGCTACGGTGCCAGTACCGCAGCTCATCTGGTGTTGCGATGGACAGGTTGTTGGCCAGAGTCGGGTCCGTGGCGGCCACAGCGGCATAGCGAGCTTCGACGAGCGCGATGGCGTCCTCGGGATCCTCGAAACGGTCGAGGACGACGCGGCCGTCGGCAGGGGGCATGTCCCGGTATCGGGCGAGGTGAATCGTCTCGTCGAGGATGACCCCTGGTCTACCGGTGAGGAGCCCGGGCGCGGTACGTAGGCGCAGGTAGCGTGGGCTGAAGACTGACCATTCGCCCAGTACGCAGTCGGCGAGGGCGTCGAGGTCGTCGAAGCTGTGGGCGAGGACGTCGACGAACGGGCGGGCGATGTTGCGTGAGTAGAACCGGATCCCGCCGAGCAGCTCGCCGAGAGTGGTGCGAACGTGGCGGTGGGCGTACTCCAGTGGCCCGATGCCCGGTAGCTGGACATGTGCGGCGAAGTCCTGGGCGAAGTCGACATCGTGGACCAGGCGGACCTGCTCAGCGAGCCAGTCGGCGACCTTCTGTTCGCCTACGGGTGAGCTGTACAGTTCGTTGGCCAGCGCGACCTGATCGTTCAACGACGGCCAATGAGCGAGTGCTTCCACTCGACACAGCATCCACACGCGCAATGGCGAAGCCAACAGATTTTCGGGGCAGCGGCGGCGCCGGTTAGGGCAATCCACCACCGTCATCCGCTTCGAGTTTGACTGCCTACCTACTGGAAGGTAGGCTGCGAATCGTGGCACAATCTCCATCGACGGCAGACGAAATCCTTGCTCATGCAAGACGTTTCATCATCGCTGGGGGATACAACGGATTCAGCTACGCCGATATCGCGAACGAAATCGGCATCCGCAAGCCGAGCATTCACCACCACTTCGCCACCAAGGCCGATCTGGTCTGCGCAGTGGTGAGCCGTTACCGACAGGAGGCCCTCTCCGGACTCGCCGAGATAGAACGCCACGTCGACGATCCCGTCGGCAGGCTCCGCAGCTATGTCGATTACTGGCGTACCTGCATCGCCGACGCGACGCATCCGTTTTGTGTCTGCGCCCTTCTGGCCGCCGAACTTCCTTCCCTCCCAGAACAAGTCGCCAACGAGGTGGCCGCTCACTTTCGCGCACTGTCGGCGTGGCTGACGTCGGTTCTCGAACGCGGCGCCGAGCAGAATCTGATTCGAATCGAGACAAGTCCCCGCGTCGACGCGGAGATGTTCATGGCCACGGTGCACGGCGCGATGCTGTCCGCCCGCGCCTACGGCGATGCCAAGATGTTCGCCACCGTCGTAACCCCTCTGGTCAACCGACTCGACGCTACGGGGTCCACACCCGCGGCAACTTCGTGACCACGGCGGCATTGCCGGCAACGAACAGGTCGCCGAAGCGCCATCAGCCGCCGGCAAGCAACGCGCCGCACCCCGCCGCAGCCGATTCGTCGCAGCTATCCATCCCCAACGCTCCACCCAAGATTCCCGCACCAAATCCGTTGCGGCACAGTTTGTCCAGTCCCCGTCAACGGCATCCGCCCCATTGGTGGATTGCCCCCGGCGTCGGGATGCTCGTCCGCACCCATCGAGAGGACACAATCATGTCGATTCAGCAAGCAAGCCTGTCGGAGCCCAACCGCGAGCAGTGGTTGAGGACCTACTACTTCGTTCGCGCAGCCTTCTCCTTCGCGTGGGTTGCCGTCGCGCTGACGCTCGCGCAGCACAGCCTTCCGCTGGCCTCGGGGTGGCTCATCCTCTATCCGCTATGGGACGCCGCCGCGAATTTCTGGGATGCCGCGCGAAGCGGTGGACTGGCGCAAAACCGCAGCCAGTTGATCAACGTCGCGGTCAGTCTGATCGTCACCATAGTGGCTGCCTACGCCCTGCTCGCAGGTACGACGTGGGTACTCGCCGTCTTCGGTGCGTGGGCCACCCTTGCCGGTCTGTTGCAACTCATCACCGCCATTCGACGTTGGAAGGTCGGCGCGCAGTGGGCGATGGCACTCAGCGGCGGCCAGTCGGCGCTCGTCGGGGGCCTGTTCATCACCCAGGCCCACACGCCGACCACCGAGTCGGCCAAGACCCTTGCCGGATACGCGGCGATGGGCGCGATCTACTTTCTCATTTCAGCGGTCTGGTTGACGGTTAAGGCCAGCCGCGCCAAGGCAATTCCCGCCCCGCACGACGAGGACGCACACACCGAGAAGCTCAGTCGACGGTCACGGGACTAGCGGATCGAACGTCGTTGTCGCCGCGGCCAATTCGGAGATGACGTCGGCGACCTCTTTGCGGCGTCGCCAGGCCCGGCGTTGCCGCATGGCCCCGTTGCCCTGCTCGGCGATGCGGGCCAACTCGTCGCGGGCCATGTCGTAGTCACCCAGCGCTTCGAGGGCCGGGCGGAGGTGCTCGATGAATCCGGCGAGCAGAACCCGGGCCGGCGCCATCGAGCAGTCGCCCGCCAAGTCGATCGCCTCGCCGTCGAGGCCGTCATGCGCCACCTTCCAGTGCGCGGCCCGCAGCGTCCAATCAGCAAGGCGTGGCACCGGTTCCCCGCGCTCCTGCGCGTCCAGCGCCGTCATCACCGCAGCCCGGATGAGCGTGGCCAGCAACACGGTCTCGGCCACTGTTGCCGGCACGTCGGCCACGCGCACCTCGACGGTCGGGAAATTGGCAGACGGCCGCACATCCCAATAGATCATGCCGTCGTCGAGCACCGCACCGGCCCGCGTCAGGGTGTTGGTGACGGCGTCGTAGTCCTCGACCGAGTCGAAGTATGGTGGCGGTCCGGCGCTCGGCCAGCGGGTCCACAGCACGCCCCGGAAGCTGGCGTAACCGCTGTCGGTGTTGCGGTAGATCGCGGAGTTCGCGCTCAGCGCGAGGAGCAGGTGCAGATAGGGCCGAAGCCGGTTACTGACGTCGACAGCCGCCGCCCGACTGGGCACCTCGACGTGCACGTGACACCCGCAGATGCCCTGTTCATGAGCGATCATGCCGAACCGATCGGCGATGCGGGCATACCGCTCTTTGGTTGTCACCGGGAACGCGTGCGGCACCGTCGGCGGTAGCGCGACGGCCAGCAGCCGCGCCCGCTGCGCTTCCGCCGACTCGGTGGCGACGCGACGCAGCCGGGTCAGTTCCGCACGCAGATCGCCGCTGGTGGTCATCACCGCGGTGGTGGTCTCGACCTGGCACCTGGTCAACTCGAGCTGTAGGTCGACACCGCGCGCGGCCGCATATTCCGCGACCGCCTGGTTGCGCGGTAGGGGCGCACCGTCACGGTGATCGACGAGGAGAAACTCCTCCTCCACCCCGAAAGTCGGCACGTCGGTCATGGCACCCGGAATGCCCCCGAGGCCACCATGGCAAACCTGCCGCGGCGCTACGGCGACAGGCCGTCGCGCAGCACCTCGGCCGCCGCCACACTCAATTCGGGCCCGCCCGGCAACCGGGCCAGCAGCGGCCACGGTGCGGGCAGCGGCGCACCCTCCACCCCGAGATACTTCGCCGTCTCGGCATCGTGGATGCCGTACCGCACGCCACTGTCCGTCACCAGGTACAGCGGTCCGGTCACCGATCCACCGGTCACCCCGGTGGCGTGCACGTACGCATACCGGCCCGGCGGTAATGCCACGGCATCGATGTTCGGACCGTCGCCGTCCTCCTGCGCCAGCGCCACCGCGGCCGCATCCGGTTTCCCTTGCACGACAACGGTATCCGCACGATCGCCGTCGGCCCGCCACCGTGCGCAGACCGGGGCCTCGCTCGGCAGTGGCGGGCTCGCCTGGTCCGGAAACGTCGACACCGCAAGGTCATGGACAGCGGGAATGCCGGCGATGGCCGCCGGCGGCACGGTGCGAAGGTCACCGTCGGCCACTCCATGGGTGAACCGGATGACATCGGCCGCCACGTCGCCGACGCGTTGCAGACCGCCGCCGAGGACCACGTGATGTTCGGGAGCGTCGGCGCGGTTCACTCGCAGCACCTGCCCGACCACGAAACCGCCCGGCCCCGTCCTGCCGAGCCCCGGGATCGGCGGCGCCGTGATCGCGGGCAGCTCGGGCAACAGGTCGAGAAACGATCGCGACACCGGCCGGGGCGTGACGCCGTCGAGTCGCAATGCCCGGACCACCGCGAGGTCACGCAGGTCCACCGCGGCGCGCTTGCCGCCGTACAGCAGATACGTGGCGGCCAGGTGCTCACCCGCCGCCGTCGCCAAGATGGGCCGCGCACCGTCAGGTCCGATCGTGTCCGTACCGGCGATCAGTACCGTCGGTCCGCTGTCACACACCTGCCACGACGCCGCCTCGAGCGGCTGGCCCAATTGTGCTGGCGCACCTGGGATCCCGACGAACGGGCCGCGCGGCGCGCCCGCGATCGCCTCGGCGTCGACCGCTACCGGGTTGGCTGCGGACTTGGCGACGAGCCGGGCCGACGCGAGATTCAGCGCGGGATGCCACGTCGACCCGATCCGGACGTACAGCGCGCCGGTGTCCCGGACCATGACGATCGGCGCGTCCCCCAGCCGGCCCGCCGGTGAGGCGATCGCGATCACCGCGCACACCGCCACCGCCAGCAGTCCGGCGAGCCAGCCCGCCGCATACGAAATCGATTGCGCGCGAACCGGTTCGTCGACCATCACCGCGTCGCCACGCACCAGTGCGTGGATCAGCCGCCGCGTCTGAAAGCGCCGGCCGCTGGCCTCCAGTTGCGCGCCCTGCCCCCGAGCCATGTCCATCCCCCGGCTAGCAGCCTAACCGCGGACAATCACCCGCCCCGACACCAATTCTCGCCAGGGATTTGTGCACGATTTTCCGCGCCAACCGCGGAAAATCGTGCACAAATCCCTAGGAGACGTCGACCCAGTCGAGGGTGCGGCCGACGGCCTTCTGCCAGCCGGCGTACCCGGCGGAGCGCTGGCCGTCGTCCCACGACGGCGCCCAGCGCTTGTGCTCCTGCCAGTTGGCGCGCAGCTCGTCGGGGTTCGACCAGAAGCCGACCCCCAGCCCGGCGGCGTAGGCCGCGCCGAGCGCAGTGGTCTCGGCGACAACGGGTTTCACCACTTCGACGCCCAGCACGTCGGCCTGGATCTGCATGCACAGTTCGTTGGCGGTGATGCCGCCGTCGACCTTGAGTACCTCGAGGTGGACGCCGGAGTCCGCGGCCATGGCGTCGACGACGTCGCGGCTCTGGTAGCAGATGGCTTCGAGTGTGGCCCGGGCGATGTGGGCGTTGGTGTTGAACCGCGACAGGCCGACGATCGCGCCGCGGGCGTCCGAACGCCAGTACGGCGCAAAGAGTCCCGAGAACGCCGGCACGAAGTAGACGCCGCCGTTGTCCTCGACCTGACGGGCGAGGGTCTCACTGTCGGAGGCCCCCGCGATGATGCCCAACTGGTCCCGCAGCCACTGCACGGCCGATCCGGTGACGGCGATCGAACCCTCAAGGGCGTAAACGGGTTTCGCGTCACCGAACCGGTAGCACACCGTCGTGAGCAGCCCGTGCTCGGAGCGCACGATCTTCTCGCCGGTGTTGAGCAGCAGGAAATTGCCTGTGCCGTAGGTGTTCTTGGCCTCGCCCGCCGACAGACACACCTGCCCGACCATGGCGGCCTGCTGGTCGCCGAGGATGCCGGTGACGGGTACCGGGGCACCGAGCGGGCCGTCGGCCGCCGTCAGCCCGTAGGGCTCCGACACCGACGACGACGCGATGGTCGGCAACATCTGGCGTGGAATCCCGAAGAACGACAACAGTTCGTCGTCCCAGTCGAGGGTCTCGAGGTTCATCAGCATGGTACGGCTGGCGTTGGTGACGTCGGTGACGTGCACGCCGCCGCGCGTGCCGCCGGTCAGGTTCCACAGCACCCAGGTGTCGCACGTGCCGAAGATCGCGTCACCGCGTTCGGCGGCTTCCCGCACGCCGTCGACGTTCTCGAGGATCCACTGGATCTTGCCGCCGGAGAAGTAGGTCGCCGGCGGCAGGCCGGCCTTGCGGCGGATGACGTCGCCGTGGCCGTCGCGTTCCAGGGCCGAGGCGATGCGGTCGGTGCGGGTGTCCTGCCACACGATCGCGTGGTAGTACGGGCGGCCGGTGTGCTTGTTCCACACCATGGTCGTCTCACGCTGGTTGGTGATACCGAGCGCGACCAGATCGGACGCCGACAGCCGGGTCTTGTTCAGCGCGGTCTGCAGCACCGAGCCGGTGCGCTCCCAGATCTCGACGGGATTGTGCTCGACCCACCCGGCCCGCGGCAGGATCTGCTCGTGCTCGAGCTGGTGGCGTCCGACCTCGCGACCTGAGTGATCGAAGATCATCGCCCGGGTGCTGGTGGTGCCCTGGTCGATGGCCGCCACGAATTCGGCCAATGGCCCGTCCTTCCGCTCAAACGCTGCATCCGCTGTCGGACATCACGGTAGGAGACGCGGGCCTGTCACGCGATGCATTGCGGCAACCGGCGCGGGCGCGTCGGACGCCGAATGTCAGTTCTCGCGGGCGCGGCGTTCGCGGTACGCCGCGACGTGCTGGCGGTTCCCGCAGTTCCCGGTGTCGCAGAAGATGCGGGATCGGTTGCGCGACATGTCGATCAGCACCGCGGTGCAGTCCGACGCCGCACACGTCTTGAGCCGGCGCAGTTCACCGGCGCGGATCAGGTCGGCCAGGGCCATCGCCATCTCGGCGCCCATGCGCTGGGCGAGCGGGTCTTGGTCGGCCGCCAGGTGCAGGTGCCATTCCGGCATCTCGGGGTGTCGCGTCAGCCAGGGGTTGGCGCGGGTGTCACTGAGCAGGGCGTTGACCTGGCCGACCACCGCCTCCTCGTCGTCCGCCGCGGCCCACAGCAACCCGAGCCGTTCGCGCAGGGCCTGCACCGCGGCCAGCTCCGCGGTGTCCCGGTCGCGCCGGCCCGTCCAGCCGAAGTCGTTCAGATACCCGTCGAGGGCCGCCAGATCGGCCAGTTGGTCACCGTCGACCCGGTCGCTGTTGATCAACACACACGCCGCGCGCAGCGTGAGCTCCGTGTCATGACTGAAATTCATTTGACTCGTTACACCCGCCCTCCGTAGCGTCATGACCAATCCCAACTTCACTCATTACATCATCGGAGGTGGCCCGTGACTTTGTCGAACGGCACCGCGGCCGGCCACTTCCGGACCGGCATGATCTTCGCCGTCGCATCCGCCTTCACCTTCGGGATGGCGGGCGGCCTGGGCAAGTCCCTGATCGAAGCGGGCTGGAGCCCCACCGCCGCGGTGGTCGCCCGACTGACCGGCGGCGCGCTCATCATGGCCGTCGTCGCGACCATCCTGCGCCGGGGCTGGGTACGCGAAGCCCTGAGCCACAAAGGGACGGTCATCGCCTACGGCGCCATCCCGATCGCGGGCGCCCAGCTGTGCTACTTCAACGCCGTCACGTACCTGCCGGTCGGCGTGGCGCTACTGCTCGAGTACGCCGCGCCCCTGCTGGTCGTCGGCTGGGTGTGGGCCACGACCCGGCGCCGGCCCAGCACCCTCACGCTCGCCGGCGTCGCGATCGCCATCGCCGGCATCACGCTGGTGCTCGGCCTGGTCGGGCCTGGCAGCCACACCGCAGCCCAGATCAGCCTGGCCGGCATCGCGTGGGGCATGGGCGCCGCGGTCTGCGCCGCCTGCTACTTCGTCATGTCGGACAAGGCCAGCGCGGACGGCACCGGCCTGCACTCCGTCACCCTGGCCACCGGCGGCCTGATCGTTGGCGCCGCGGCGGTGGCACTGCTGGGTGTGTCGGGCGTCATGCCGCTCACCTTCACCAGCCACACCACCACGCTGGCCGGCCTGTCGACGTCCTGGCTGGTCCCCGTCATCGCCCTGGCCATCGTGCCGACCGCGCTGGCCTACACCTTCGGCATCATGGGCATCGCCCGCCTGCAGCCCCGGTTCGCCTCACTGGTCGGCCTGTCCGAGGTGATGTTCGCCGTCCTGGCGGCCTGGGCACTGCTGGGTGAGGCCATCACCGGCATCCAATTGCTGGGTGGCGCGGTGGTGCTGGCCGGCCTGGCGCTTGCCCGCCAGGGCGACCGCGGCGAAGCGACCTGGCATGACGATTGGCCCGACAGTCCGGAGGGTTTGCCAGCAGGTCAAACAATTGGCCGTAGCTGAGCCCCATATGTGAAGATGGCCCGCGTGACCTTGCTCAGCATGTCGGTCCGAGTGGCCGCAATCGCCGCCACCGTCATCTCCGGAACCGCGCTGCTGCCGTCGGCACCCGCCCAGGCGGACCCCTGCCCGAACATCGAGGTGATCTTCGCCCGCGGCACGCACGACGACCCCGGCATGGGCCGCGTCGGCTCGGTCCTGGTCGACGCGCTGCAGCCCCTGGTCGGCAACCGCACCGTCACCGGCTACGCCGTCGAGTACCCGGCGTCCTACGACTTCCTCACCGCGCAGGACGGCGCGACGGACGCGCAGAACCGCATCGCCTTGATGGCGCAGCAGTGCCCCAGCACCAAGATCGTGCTCGGTGGGTACTCGCAGGGCGCCGCGGTGGTAGACATGCTGGCCGGCGTTCCGCCGCTCGGCGACCGGGTCGGCGATGTCGGCTCGGCACCGCCGCTGCCCGCCGACCTCGCGAGCCGCGTCGCGGCGGCCGCCGTATTCGGTAACCCCTCAGCCAAATTCAGTCATCCGCTGGACTCCATGGGCCTGTTCTCGAACCGCTCGGTCGATCTGTGCCTGTGGGGCGACCCGATCTGCTCGCGCGGCCGAAACCCGTTCGCGCACTCGCGCTATGAGTCGTCCGAGTACATCGGGCAGGCCGCGCAGTTCATCGCATCCCGCGTCTGACCAGCCATTGAGCGTCTGTCACCCGAACCACATCCGGCCTCGCGGTTAGGATTCGGTGTGATCATCAGTGCACTGCGCCGGGCCTTCGCCGGCACCGCAACCACCGTAGTCATGGCCGGCATCACAGTGCTGACGCCGCCTTCATTGGGTGCCGTCGGCACCGCCGCCGCTGCCAACTGCCCCGACATCGAGGTGACGTTCGCCCGCGGCACGTCCGAAGACCCCGGCCTGGGCCGGGTCGGCGGGGCGTTCGTGAATCAGTTGCGCAACAAGGTCGGTGGGCGCTCGGTCGGCGCCTACGCCGTCGTCTACCCGGCGTCGTACGACTTCCTGGCCGCCGCTGACGGTGCCAACGACGCCAGCGCCCACATCCAGTGGATGGCCGAGAACTGCCCGAACACCCGGCAGGTGCTCGGCGGCTATTCGCAGGGCGCCGCGGTGATGGACGTCATCGGCGCCATCCCGGTTCCGGGCATCGGTTTCAACAACCCGCTGCCCCCGGAGGCCGGCGGCCACGTCGCGGCGATCGCGGTGTTCGGCAATCCGTCCGCCAAGTTGGGTCTGCCGTTGACGGCGAGCCCGGTGTGGGGCGGCAAGGTCATCGACCTGTGCAATGCGGGGGATCCGATCTGCCAGACCGACGGTCAGAGTGTGCCCGCGCACAAGACCTATGCCGGCGGCCCGACCAACGAAGCCGCCGGCTTCGTCGCCGGATTGTTGTAAGGCTGGCATCATTTCTCGACGAGACCGTCAATTCGTCGGGATACCATCGGATTTGTGATTGGCCGCCGGACGCTCTGTGTGCTGATCACCGCTCTGACTGTCGGCGCCGCCCCAATGTCGGTGCTACTGACTGACATTGGGGTGGCGAATGCCGCTGCCACGTGCGCTCCCGCAGAGGTCGTGTTCGCCCGCGGCAGGATGGAGCCGCCCGGCCCCGGACAGGTTGGCGCCGCCTTCGTCACCGCGCTGCGCCAGCTCCGCGGCCCGAATATCGGTCTGTACCCGGTGAATTACCCGGCGGACACCCAGGTCGACATAGCCGCCAACGACATGAGCCGGCGCGTGCAATGGCTCGCCCGCAACTGCCCATCGACCAAAATCGTGCTCGGCGGTTACTCATTGGGCGCCGCCGCCACCGATCTGGTTATCGCCGTGCCCATTTCGGCGTTCACCTTCAACAGTCCCCTGCCCCGTGGCGCCGATCAGCACATCGCGGCCGTGGCGCTCTTCGGCAATGGCTCCAACTGGGCCCTGCCCATCTCCGCGCTGAGCCCGACGTACCAGAATCGGACCATCGACCTCTGCCATTCCGACGACCCGGTCTGTAATCCGAGCAGCCCCTACAAATGGCGTTCGGAATGGCAGGATCACCTCGCGCCGGGCTACATCAAGTCCGGCATGGTGAACCAGGCCGCGAAGTTCGTGGCTGCGCGTCTGTGATCCGCCGCTAGACTCCAGCCATGACCCCCCGCTCCGTCATGACGTCCGTCCGGTCTGCCGTCGCCCTGGCCGGCGCGGCAGCATCGGTTGCCACCGGGGTGGTGGCGGCGACGGTCGCAGCCCCCGCAGATGTCATCGGTGCCGCAGCGGCAGACCCGTGCCCGCAGGTCGAGGTGATCTTCGCGCGCGGCCGCAACGAGCGACCGGGCGTCGGCCGCGTGGGCGGCGCATTCGTCGACGCGCTGCGCGCCAAGACACCGCTGAATGTCGGGGTCTACGCGGTGAACTATCCCGCCAACGTCGAAATCGCCCAGGGCGCCAACGACATCAGCTCGCGCATCCAGGACATGGCGGGGCGGTGCCCCGACACCCGGCTGGTGATCGGCGGGTACTCGCTGGGCGCCGCATCGGCGGCCGTGGCATTGACCTCCGACAACCCGGGCTGGGGATTCAACAGGCCGCTGCCGCCGGGGATGGACTCCCATGTCGCCGCGGTGGCGCTGTTCGGCAACGTCACCCACCGGATGGGCGGCTCCAACATCAGCCCGATCTACCTGGATCGCACCATCGACCAGTGCAACGGCGCCGATCCCGTCTGCATGGACGGACTGCCGCAGACCATCGCCCAACTACAGGGCGACTGGCAGAACCACCTGCAGGACGGCTACATCGGGTCCGGCATGGTCAATCAGGCCGCCGATTTCGTCGCCGCCCGCCTGGCCCCGCCCCCACCGCCGGCACCGTGAGCTAATCGAGGGTACGCAGATCCCGGGTGACGGCGATCCGGGACGCCAGCTGATCGTCGGGCGGGTAGTCCACCGACACCAGCGTCAGGCCCCGCGCCGGGGCGGCGGCGTACTCGCTGGACCGGCTGTCGGCCGCCAAAAGGCCTGCGATCCAACCAGGTTCGCGACGGCCCTCCCCCACGGCGAGCAACGCGCCGACCAGCGACCGCACCATGTTCCAGCAGAAGGCGTCAGCCGTCACGTGGGCGGTGACCAGATCACCCGAGCGCTGCCAGTCCAGCCGCTGCAGATCCCGGATGGTCGTCGCGCCCTCACGAAAGCGGCAGAACGCGGCAAAATCCTGCAGCCCCAACAACTCCTGCGAGGCGGCCGTCATGGCGTCCAGATCCAGCGGCCGCGGCCACGGTGTGATGAACCGGGCCTGTTGCGGCTCAACGCCATACGGCGCCAACGACAACCGGTATTCGTAGTGCCGCCGCAGCGCCGAGAACCGGGCGTCGAAACCCGGTGCGGCCCGGACGATCTGGCGCACCCGCACATCGGCGGGCAGGAACCGCGCGAGCCGGCGCACCAGCGGCAGGAACTCGGGGTCCCCCGGCCGCGGCGAGCGCGGATAGGCGAAACTCAGTGCGGCAGAAGGCACGTCGACGTGTGCGACCTGCCCGGTGGCATGCACGCCGGTATCCGTCCGCCCCGCGGTGACCAGGCGCACCGGCTCACGGAACACCGTCGACAACGTCTCTTCGATGACACCCGCGACCGTGCGCTGCCCGGCCTGCGGTGCCCAACCGGCGAATTCGGTGCCGTCGTACGAGATATCCAGCCGTAAACGAACGTGCCCGCCATCGGATTCGATGGCGGGCACGTCGTTCACAGCGTGATTAGGACTTGGCCTCATCCTCGGTCGCCTCAGCCTCGGCCTCAGCGGTCTGAGCGTCGGCGATGCCCTCGTCAGCAGCCTCGACCTCGGCAACCGGAGCCTCGACAGCGGCTTCCTCAGCGGGAGCCTCGGCTTCGGCAGCCTTCGCCTGAGCGGCGGCCGCGCGACGGGCGCGGTCGGCCTCGGAGACGACGGTCTTCTCCCGGACCAGCTCGATCACAGCCATGGGGGCGTTGTCGCCCTTGCGGTTCTCGACCTTGATGATGCGGGTGTAGCCGCCCTCGCGGTCCGCGAAATGCGGTGCGATCTCGGCGAACAGGGTGTGCACCACGTCCTTGTCGCGGATCTTCTTCATCACCTCGCGCCGGTTGTGCAGCGCGCCCTTCTTGGCGTGGGTGATGAGCTTCTCGGCGTACGGACGCAACGCCCGGGCCTTGGCATCAGTGGTCTTGATGCGGCCGTGCTCGAACAGCGAGGTGGCCAGGTTGGCCAGGATCGCCTTCTGGTGCGACGACGACCCGCCGAGGCGAGCACCCTTAGTGGGTTTGGGCATTGCTACTTCTCCTAATTGGGGCCGGCCCCCGTATCAGGTAGGGCCGGGACGGAATTTCTTATTACAGCTGTTCGGTTTCGGCGTAGTCCTGGTCGGCGTCCAGGTCGTAGCTGGCATCGCTGTTCCAGGTGCCGGTGGCCACGTCGTAGCCGGCGACCTGCGACGGGTCGAACGTGGCGGGGCTGTCCTTGAGCGACAGACCCAGCTGGTGCAGCTTGATCTTGACCTCGTCGATGGACTTCTGGCCGAAGTTACGGATGTCCAGCAGGTCCGACTCGGTACGCGAGACCAGCTCGCCGACGGTGTGCACACCCTCGCGCTTGAGGCAGTTGTACGACCGCACGGTCAGCTCCAGGTCGTCGATCGGCAGCGCGAACGAGGCGATGTGGTCTGCCTCGGCCGGCGACGGGCCGATCTCGATGCCTTCGGCCTCGACGTTGAGCTCACGGGCCAGACCGAACAGCTCGACCAGCGTCTTGCCGGCCGAAGCCAGGGCGTCGCGCGGGGCGATCGAGTTCTTGGTCTCGACATCCAGGATCAGCTTGTCGAAGTCGGTGCGCTGCTCGACGCGGGTGGCCTCCACCTTGTAGGTGACCTTCAGCACCGGCGAGTAGATCGAGTCGACCGGAATACGGCCGATCTCGGCACCCGAAGCCTTGTTCTGCACGGCCGGGACGTAACCGCGGCCGCGCTCGACGACGAGCTCGACCTCCAGCTTGCCCTTGTCGTTCAGGGTGGCGATGTGCATGTCCGGGTTGTGGACCGTCACACCGGCCGGGGGCACGATGTCACCGGCGGTGACGGCACCCGGGCCCTGCTTACGCAGGTACATGGTGACCGGCTCGTCCTCTTCCGAGGAGACGACCAGGCCCTTGAGGTTCAGGATGATGTCGGTGACGTCTTCCTTGACCCCGGGGACGGTGGTGAACTCGTGCAGGACACCGTCGATGCGGATGCTGGTGACCGCTGCGCCCGGGATGGACGACAGCAGCGTGCGCCGCAGCGAGTTGCCGAGGGTGTAACCGAAGCCCGGCTCCAGCGGCTCGATGGTGAACCGCGACCGGTTCTCGGCCAGCACGTCCTCGGACAGGGTGGGTCGCTGAGAGATCAGCATTTTTCTATCTCCTTCTCGGCACCCGCTATTTGATGCCGGTTGGTTGGTGCCCGCCCGGGATTGGGCGGGCCACCAGGACTCGAATTACTTCGAGTAGAACTCGACGATCAGCTGCTCGGTGAGCGGCACGACGATCTGGGCGCGCTCGGGCAGCTGGTGCACGAGGATGCGCTGACGCTCGCCGACGACCTGCAGCCACGACGGGACCGGACGGTCACCGGCGACCTCGCGAGCGATCTGGAACGGCAGGGTGTTCAGCGACTTCGGCTTGATGTCGATGATGTCGTACTGCGACACCCGGTAGCTCGGGATGTTCACCTTGACACCGTTGACGGTGAAGTGACCGTGGCTGACCAGCTGACGGGCCATGCGGCGGGTACGGGCCAGGCCGGCGCGGTACACGACGTTGTCCAGACGGCTTTCGAGGATCTGCAGCAGGTTCTCACCGGTCTTGCCAGCCTTGCGGTTGGCTTCCTCGTAGTACTTGCGGAACTGCTTCTCCATGACGCCGTAGGTGAAGCGAGCCTTCTGCTTCTCCTGCAGCTGGGTGCGGTATTCGCTCTCCTTGATCCGCGCGCGGCCGTGCTGGCCGGGCGGGTAGGGGCGCTTTTCGAACGACTGATCGTCACCGACGAGGTCGACGCCGAGGCGGCGCGACTTGCGGGTGGCGGGTCCGGTATAACGAGCCATTTTTCAAATCCTCCCTAGACCCGGCGCCGCTTGGGCGGACGGCAGCCGTTGTGCGGCTGCGGGGTGACGTCGGAAATCGCGCCAACCTCGAGGCCGGCGGCCTGCAGCGAACGGATCGCGGTCTCGCGGCCCGAACCCGGGCCCTTCACGAAGACGTCGACCTTCTTGACACCGTGCTCCTGCGCCTTGCGGGCAGCGTTCTCGGCGGCGAGCTGCGCGGCGAACGGGGTGCTCTTGCGCGAACCCTTGAAGCCGACGTGACCCGACGAGGCCCAGGCGATGACGTTGCCCTGGGGATCGGTGATCGAGACGATGGTGTTGTTGAACGTGCTCTTGATGTGAGCGGCGCCGTGCGGGACGTTCTTCTTTTCCCGGCGACGAGTGGGCTTGCCGCGCTTCGAAGCAGCGCCGGCTTTCTTGGTGGGTGCCATTTACTTACCTGGCCTTCTTCTTGCCGGCGATGGTGCGCTTCGGGCCCTTGCGGGTACGCGCGTTGGTCTTGGTGCGCTGGCCACGCACGGGCAGGCCACGACGGTGGCGCAGGCCCTGGTAGCAACCGATCTCGATCTTGCGACGGATGTCGGCCTGCACCTCGCGGCGCAGGTCACCCTCGACCTTGAGGTTGCCTTCGATGTAGTCGCGCAGCTGGGTCACCTGGTCGTCGGTGAGGTCCTTGGTGCGCAGGTCCCGGTCGATGCCGGTGGCAGACAGGATTTCCTGGCTGCGGGTACGGCCGATGCCGTAGATGTAGGTCAGCGCGATCTCCATGCGCTTGTCACGCGGGAGATCAACGCCCATGAGGCGTGCCATCAGGCAGTGTTCCTTTTCGTTGCGGAGGTCTGATCCCAGTCCGTTCCCCGTCTTTTTCGGGGTCCGGCCTCCGTGCCGGACGTGGTTGAGGGCCGTCTGCCCTCAGTGGTACTGGGAGGTCTGCATTCAGTTTTGGGTGCTGCTTGAGCTGATGCTCAGCCCTGCCGCTGCTTGTGCCGCGGGTCAGAGCAGATCACCATGACCCGGCCGTGGCGGCGGATCACCCTGCACTTGTCGCAGATCGGCTTGACGCTCGGGTTCACCTTCACGACTTAGCGATCCTTTTCTCGGTTCTGGATTGGTGGTGCTCGGGCGTTACTTGTAGCGGTACACGATGCGGCCACGGGACAGGTCGTACGGAGAGAGCTCCACTACGACACGGTCCTCCGGCAGGATGCGGATGTAGTGCTGCCGCATCTTGCCGCTGATATGGGCGAGCACCTTGTGACCGTTCTCCAGCTCAATGCGGAACATCGCATTGGGCAGGGGCTCGATCACGCGACCCTCGACCTCGATGGCGCCGTCTTTCTTGGCCATACTCTTTGGTAATCCTCTGGTTCTTCGGTTTCGTATCTCATACGCCCGTGCTCGGCGCAGAGCCCACCCCGGCTACAAGAACGTGGACTTAATGCCAGGAAATTCCGGGGAACTTCAAAACAGAGCACGCAAAGAGCCGGCGCAGAAGCTGCACCGTTGGTCCACGATACCCGCTCGGACCCCAGGTACCAAAATCCGCGAGGCACCCCGGCAGACCCTAGGTGGGCGCATCGTCTTCGCAAGTCAGGGCGCATAATGAACAACGATGACTGGACCCGCTTCCCCGGCTCGCAATCCGGTGATTCTCACCGTGGACGACGATCCCGCAGTGTCCCGGGCCGTCGCCCGCGACCTGCGCAAACACTATGGCGAGCGTTACCGGATCGTACGCGCCGAATCCGGACAGGACGCGCTGGTAGCGATCAACGAGCTGCAGCTACGGGGCGACACCGTGGCGATGTTCATCGCCGACTACCAGATGCCGGAGATGAACGGCATCGACTTCCTGGAACTGGCCATGGACGTGTTTCCGCTGGCCCGCCGCGTGCTGCTGACCGCGTACGCGGACACCCACGCCGCGATCAACGCCATCAACCTGGTCGACCTGGACCACTATCTGCTCAAGCCCTGGGACCCGCCCGAGGAGAAGCTGTACCCGATCATCGACGGCCTGCTGGAGGCCTGGCACGAGGTCGGCGACCGCGCCGTCCCGCACACCAAGGTGATCGGCCACCGGTGGAATCCCCGCTCGTGGGAGGTCCGCCAGTTCCTGGCCCGCAACCAGCACTACTACCGGGCATACGCGTCGGACGAGCCCAAGGGCAAGCAGCTGCTGACTGCCGCCGGCCTCGACGGGCTGGAGCTGCCGGTGGTGATCTCCGAGCAGGGCGAGACGCTGGTCCAGCCGACCGACGCCCAGCTGGCTGCGATGCTCGGCCTGGCCACCACCCCGTCGCTGGAGATGTACGACCTGGCCGTCATCGGCGGCGGACCGGCCGGTCTGGCGGCCGCGGTGTACGGCGCGTCCGAGGGGCTGCGCACGGTGCTGATCGAGCGCACCACCACCGGCGGACAGGCGGGCCGCAGCTCGCGGATCGAGAACTACCTGGGCTTCGAGACCGGAATCTCCGGCGCCGAGCTCACCACCTCGGCGCGGCGGCAGGCCGAGCGCTTCGCGGCCGAGGTCATCACCACCCGTGAGGTCGTCGAACTGGATGTCTCGTCGCTGGCCAGTAAGACGCTGACCTTCGACGACGGCCGGAGCATCACCGCACGGTCGGTCATCCTGGCCACCGGCGTCGACTACCGGCATCTGCAGGTCGCCGGGTGCTGGGAGGACCCCGACAGCGTCGGCAACAGCTACGTCGGCAACGGCGTCTTCTACGGCGCCTCGGTGTCGCAGGCCTCCGAATGCGCGGGCGAGGACGTCTACATCGTCGGCGGCGCGAACTCCGCCGGCCAGGCCGCGATGTTCATGTCGCAGCAGGCCAAGTCGGTGACGCTGCTGGTACGCGGCAAGTCGCTCGAGGCGTCGATGTCCTACTACCTGATCCAGCAGATCGAGAACACCCCGAACATCAGCGTCCGGACCTGCACCGAGGTGGTCGACACCTGCGGCGAGGACGGGCACCTGACCGGGCTGTGGCTGGTCAACAACGCCACCGGCGAGCGCGAGCACGTCGAGTCGACGCGCCTGTGCTGTTTCATCGGCGCCACCCCGCGCACCCAGTGGCTGGAGAACGCCGGCATCGCCCGCGACGACCACGGCTTCATCCTCACCGGCCCGGATCTCAAGGACGTCTGCGGCTGGAACCTGGACCGGCCGCCGCACCACTTGGAAACAAGTGTGCCCGGTGTGTTTGTTGCAGGAGATGTCCGCGCTGAATCGGCCAAACGGGTCGCAGCCGCGGTTGGCGAAGGCTCGATGGCAGTGATGCTGGTGCACCGGTATCTGGCCGAGACGTAGGAGGAGACCGGTATGGGCGAAACGTGCGCGCGAAGTGAACTGAAAACGCTGTTCCTTTTCGAGGCGTTGACCGACGAGCAGCTGGACACGCTGTGCGCCAACGGTCACATCGCGACGTTCGAGCCCGGCCCCGTCTGCACCGAAGGCGAACCGGCCACCTGCTTCTACGTCATGCTCGACGGCGAGCTGGTGATGTCGATGAAGTCGGGCGGCATCGACATCGAGACCAACCGCACCTCGATGCGCGGCGTGTACTGCGGCGCCTGGTCCGCGTACATCCCCGACGAGCAGCCGGTCTACGAGGCGTCGGTGCGGGTGACCAAGCCGTCGCGGTTCTTCGTCCTGGACGCCAACGCCTACGCCGACTTCATGCGCAAGGAATTCCCGATGGCGGTGCACCTGCTGGAGGGCCACAAGGTCGGCGGCCGCCGCGGGCGGCAGATCGTCGGCCAGCGCGAAAAGCTCCTCGCCCTGGGCCAGCTCTCGGCCGGCCTGACCCATCAGCTGAACAACCCGGCCGCCGCGACCGCGCGCGCCGTCGCCGACCTGCACGACCGCATCGGCAAGATGCGGCACAAGCTGGCCATGCTGGCCGACGGTCAGGTCAGCCCGCAGTCGCTGCGAGTACTGGTCGGCATTCAGGAAGGCATCGCCGAGCAGGTGGCCAAGGCCAGGACGCAGGAGCTGTCGGCCATCGAGGCCTCCGATCGCGAAGACGCAATCGGCGAATGGCTCGAGGACCACGACATCGCATCCGCCTGGGACTACGCCCCCACCTTCGTCGACGCCGGCCTGGATGTTGCTTGGCTGGAAGGCATTTCGTCGTCGCTCGGATGCGCCGATGCGTCCGCGACGCTGCAGGGCGCGCTGGGCTGGCTGAAGTACACCATCGACACCGAGTTGCTGATGTGTGAGATTTCCGAAGCGAGCAAACGGATTTCGACGCTGCTGGCCGGCGCCAAGCAGTACTCCCAGATGGACCGTGCCCCGTACCAGAACGCCAACGTACATGAGCTGTTGCGCAGCACCCTGATGATGTTCGGTGACCGCATCGGCAAGGACGGCACCACGTGCGTCAAGGTGGTCAAGGAATACGACCCGGCACTGCCCGAATTGCAGTGCTACCCAGCCGATCTGAACCAGGTGTGGACGAACATCATCGACAACGCCCTGCAGGCCATGAAGGGCTGCGGCGTGCTGACGATCCGCACCAAGCGCGTCAGCGACGACACCGTCCGGATCGAGATCAACGACAACGGCCCGGGCATTCCGCCCGACGTCATCGAGCGCATCTTCACCCCGTTTTTCACGACCAAACCCTTCGGCGAGGGCACCGGACTGGGGCTCGACCTGGCGTGGCGCATCATCTGCGAGAAGCACCACGGCAACATCTACGTCGAATCCAAACCGGGCGACACCACGTTCATCGTCACGTTGCCCGTGCACGCGCCGGCGCCGGAAGAGTTCCCGGCCGTGGCAGCGGGATAGTTCGACTCACGGCGCGCCGAACGGAATAGCCGCCCGCGCCCCGGAGTTGCCGCAAAGGTGACCAAACCAGACCTTGGGCGCTACGGCGTATTCGGGCGCGGCGCAACGCCGCAACAGGCAGCAGAAATCGAAGCGCTGGGCTACGGCGCGATCTGGGTCGGGGGATCCCCGCCCGCGGAACTGGACTGGGTCGAGCCACTGCTCGGCGCGACGGAGCGGCTGAAGGTCGCGACCGGCATCGTCAACATCTGGACGGCGGCCGCCGGACCGGTGGCCGAGTCGTTCCACCGCATCAACACCGCCTATCCGGGCCGGTTCCTCCTCGGCATCGGCGTCGGGCACCGCGAAGTCATCACCGAGTACAAGAAGCCGCTCGACGCGCTGAACGAGTATCTCGACAAGCTCGACGAGTACGGCGTGCCGAAGGAACACCGGGCGGTGGCCGCGCTCGGCCCGAAAGTATTGCAATTGTCCGCTGATCGCAGCGCCGGCGCCCACCCCTACCTGACCACCCCGGAGCACACCGCCCAAGCGCGTGAGCTGATCGGGCCGGACGCGTTCCTGGCGCCCGAGCACAAGGCGATCCTGACGACCGACGCGGACAAGGCGCGGGCCGTCGGCCGCCAGGCCCTGGAGCTTTACCTCAATCTGAACAATTACCTCAACAGCTGGAAGCGGTTGGGGTTCACTGACTCTGACATCGCCAAGCCCGGCAGCGACCGGCTGGTCGACGCGGTGGTCGCCTACGGCACCGTCGACGCGATCGCCGCCCGGCTGAAGCAGCACCTCGACGCCGGCGCCGACCACGTACCGGTTCAGGTGCTGACGTCGCCGGACAACTTGGTGCCCGCACTGACCGAACTCGCCGGCCCACTGGGCCTGCGGTAATTGGAGGGATCGACCATGAGCAAGCTGGACCTGGGCCGCGTCGGAGTGTGGACGTTCGGCGCCCCGACCCCCGAGCAGGCCGCCGAGATCGAGAAGCTGGGATACGGCGCGATATGGCCGGGCGGCTCCCCCGCCGGCGACCTGGCTTTCGTCGAACCGATCCTGGCCGCGACGGAGAAGCTGCAGCTGGCCACCGGCATCGTCAACGTGTGGACGGCTCCCGCGGCGCAGGTCGCCGAGTCGTATCACCGGATCGAGGCCGCGTACCCGGGACGGTTCGTGCTGGGCGTCGGCATCGGCCATCCCGAGCACACCAAGGAGTACCGCAAGCCGTACGACGTCCTCGTCGAGTACCTGGACGAGCTGGACGCCGCGGGAGTTCCGGTGGCGCGCCGCGTGGTGGCGGCCCTCGGCCCGAAGGTGTTGCGGCTGGCGGCTGATCGCAGTGCCGGCGCGCACCCGTACCTCACCACCCCCGAGCACACGGCCGAGGCGCGCAAGGTCATCGGGCCGGACGCGTTCCTGGCGCCCGAGCACAAGGTGGTGCTGACCGACGGTTCGGCCGAGGCCACCGCGGAGGCACGGGCCATCGGTCGACAGACCGTCGACTTCTATCTGAATCTCACCAATTACCTGAACAATTGGCGCCGACTCGGCTTCTCCGAGGACGACATCGCCAAGCCGGGCAGCGATGCGTTGATCGACGCGGTCGTCGCCCACGGCACGCCCGACGCCGTCGCCGCACGGCTCACCGAGCACCTCGACGCCGGCGCCGATCACGTGACGGTGCAGGTGCTCGGCGGCTGGGACAAGCTGGTGCCGACGCTCACGGCGCTGGCTGGTCCGCTGGGCTTGCGCGGATAGCCTGGCGCTCAGCGCTTTTGGTCTTGACCGCCCTGCGGGCTGTCCTGCTTGTCGTGGTGCTGCCAGACGCGGCGCGGCCAGTTCCAGTGCGGCCCGTGCGTCGGCTTCGGGGTCTCGGCGGCAGGCTGCACGACCACCGGCTGCGCAGGCGCGATGGCCTTCGGCGGGATGACGACGGGCGCGCTGACCACACTGAGGACCGGCGCCGGCGCCGGAGTCGCCACATGGTTGGCGGTCGGCATCGGGGCCGGAGCGACATACGGAGTTGACCGGGTGTGGTCGACGACGGCCAGGGGTGTCGACGGCTCGTCGTTGCCGCCGAGCAGGATCGCACCGACCGCGGCGGCGACGGTGACCCCGCCGAACACCATCGCGACGAGCGCGACCCGCATGGTTTTCGGTGTCCGCGTCGCCGCGAGCGGTGCGGCGGGAATCAGGTTCGGCGCCAGAGGTTCTTCGGCTTCTTCCGGTTCGGTCAGTGACCAGGCCAGCGCTCCGAACGGCATCGTCGGCATCCCATGGAGGGTTCCGCTGGCCGGGTCAGACGAGTACTCCAGGTTCGGCAGTGTGGCGGTCATGGCAGTGGACATGGTGTGCTCCTGTGTCGTTCTTGCTGTCCCGGATGGGCGGCTCTCACAGGTAGGAGTCGCGCGGCACCCACGGCGGGACAACTTTTGGCGGGCTGCTTCTTCGCAGTTCGGAATCGGCTAGTAGATGACCGGCGGCTGCGTCGTCGTCACCGGTGCCGGCTCGATGGGGCCCACAGGGCCCTGGGGCAGCGGCCGCGGCCGGGGCGGCTTGGGTGTGCCGGCCGGTGTCGTCGGGGTCGGCGACGGAAGCGGCTCGGTGATGATGGGCGGCGCCTGACTGGGCGACGGCTGTTCAGATACCACGGGTGGCCGCGGGTGGTGCGGCGGCAACGGTCGCGGCGACGGCTGAGGTGTGACGACGGGCGCGGCCGGCGGTAGCGGTACCGGCACCGGCGACTGCTGCGGCGGCGGCACCGCCCGGGGCGGCGCGGCCGTCGTCGGCTCGGGCGGAGCGGTGACGACAGCGGTCGGGCTGGGCGGCGGCGGAGGCGCGACCGTGGTGGTCACCGGATTTTCGGGGGTGGTGCTGGGCGGCGCGGTGACAGAGGTGGTGACCCCTTTCGGGGCGACGGGCGCGTTGGTTTCGTACCGCCAGGCGATGGTCAGCGCCAGCACGATCAGCGGAATGCCGATCAGCAGCGACATCGTCAGCATCGCGCGGCTGTTGGGCGTCGTGGCGGCAGGTTCCGCATCGAGGACGTCGGCCGCGGCGAACTGCTCGGTCGGCGCATCCGGCAGCGCGCTCTGCGCTTGGGTGGGTGCGCTGCCGAGATCGGCGGACGCCGACGTCAGCTGAATCCGATTCAGCGTGTGGTCCCGCAGCCAGGTCGGGGCAGGGATGAACAGCGGGGTGCCGCCGAGCAACGCGACCGGGTTGACCATCCGGCGCCGGTCCTGATCGCACGTCGGGCAGCTTTCGATGTGCCGGGCGATCCGTTTTCTCATCAGGATGGTGAAGGTTCCGTCCCACCCGGCGAGGATCGTGCCCAGTTCTGCACAGCTGTTGCCACTCTGCCCGCGGCGGGCGACGAGCAGCGCGCCCAGCGAGCGCTCCATGGTGTCGCGCAACCGCTGCATGATCTTCTTGGCACTGGCGGCACTTACGCCGAGGGCCTCGGCGAGTTCGGGCCCCTCCAGTCCGTGGCGATAGCCCAGCTCCAGCACCGCGCGGTCCCGGTCGGACAATCCGCCGGCGGCCTCGGCGACCAGTTTGGCCAGTTCGTTGCGGGCTGCCAGGGTGTCGGGTCCGGCGTCCCCGGACGCCTCGTCGGGCAGTTCTTCTGACGGTTCTTCGCGGCGCCGCTGCCGGATGCGGCGCAACGCCTCGTTCCGGGCGATCGCGTACAGCCAGGGACGCAGCTTGTCGGGTTCCCGCAGCTTGTCCAAAGCTGTTGCGGCAGTGCAGAACACGTCCTGGACGCAGTCCGCGGCAGCATCGCGGTCCCGGACCATGCCGACGCAGAAGTCGTGGAGCCGGTCGGCATAGCGGTCATAAATACCGGCAAATGCCATGCGGTCTCCGGAAAGGGCGGCGCCGACCAAGTCGGCGTCGCTGACAATGTCCCAATCTGGCACTGCGGTCATGAGACGGGCTCCCGTACCGGATCGATCGCCGGTATGCACTGATGCTAATCCGGCGAAGGCGAGATGGTTTGCCGAATCAACGAGCATCGGCGTTGGCTTCAATGAGGAGAACGAGAGCAGACCGGACCCGGTTCAACGCCAGACCCGGCTGCTCTCGAATCCGCGTGGGCGGTGTGCCACCACGGCCCGGTCAGTGGTGGTCGTGCTCGTGCCAGTGGTGATCCCAGTCGGGGAAGTAGAAGTGGCAGTGCTCCCAGTCCCACCACGCCCACGAGCAGTAGTCGTAGCTGTACCAGAAGTGTTGGGGGGCAGGCGCGGGCAGCGGCTGGGCCTCGGCGGTGCCCGCCGTCAGGCCCAGGCCGGCCAGGGCCATGCTGCCGGACAGCAGTGCCGCCGTCGCGAGGCGCTTGCCGAACGACTGCCGCTTGGCGGGGGTGTTGTTGATGCTCATTTCGTGCTCCTTGGTTGGTGTCGCAGACGCCCCGTGTGGGGTCTGTCATAGGTAGGAGCGCGACCCCCGGACACCGGGGACACTTTTTTCGGAGGAATCCGAATCGGCACGAAAAAACTTGTCAGACTCTGCTGCCGGCAGTGCTCATACCAGCATGAGCAACCATTCACCCACCCCGTGGGACCCCGACACCGACAACACCATCGCAGCCGACGCCGTGGACGCCGGCCCGCGTTCGGTGACCTTCCCCCGGCTCGCGTACAGCGACCAACTCGCCCTGCCCGATGCACCGGAGGACGACGTCACCGTCGCCGTCGGCACCGACGACGGCCGCTGGGCCCGGCGCCGCGTCGCACTTGCCTTGGGCGGCGCGGCCAGCGTCATCGTGGCGTCGGCCGCCGTGGCCTTCACCGCGATCAGTTCACTCGACGCCGGCACCTCGGTGGCACCGGCCGGTGGTTCGACTGCAGTGCCCGCGGCCGCGCCGGCCGTTCTGGTGCAGCCGCCGGCGGCGCTGCCCGCGCCCTCTGCCCCGCAGGCGGCGCCGGCGGCGCCGGTGATTCCCGACCACGTGCCGGCGGCCGCGCCCCAGCGACCGGCAGCACCCGTCGTCGTCACCGCGGCGCCGGCGGCCGGTCCCGCCCCCGAGGTCGTGCCACCGGCTCCCGCACCAGAGGCGATCCCGGAACCGCCCGCGCAACCACTGCCCACGTTCCCGCCCATCGTCATCAACCTGCCGGCGCCGCCGGTCGCGCCGCCGAAGGAGCCGGCACCCGCTCCCAAGCCCGATGGGCCGGTATTGAAGGGCCCGCTCGCCATTCCGAGCCCCGGCAAGACCCCGCCGATCAACCCGAATCTGCCTCTGGATGCCGGCTGACATCCGGCAGACGGAAGCCCGCCACGGTGGTATCCCCACTGTGGCGGGCTTTTTTGCGTTGACCCTGTATTCAGGGCGCGATCGTTCGAGTGGCCTACGCCCTCACGTCACGGTCAACGACTCTGCGCGACGCCACCGCGTTGACCCTGTATTCAGGGCGCGGTTGCTCGAGTGGCCTACGCCCTCACGTCAGGATCAACGACTCTGCGCGACGCCCACCGCGTTGACCCTGAATTCAGGGCGCGATCGTTCGAGTGGCCTACGCCCTCACGTCAGGATCAACGACTCCCGTGGTGCAGCCGCGCGCCCCACCCCGCGTCATCTCCGGCCACCGGAACCCGGATCACCGGTGGGAGGCGGCGGGGCTTCGAACGAGGGCGGCGCAACCGACATCGGCGGCCGCGTCACCGGTCCGGGCCGGCTGGCCGTGCGATCCGGCGGCGCCGGGTGCGGTGCCGGCATCGGTTCGGCGGCCGGCACTTCCTGCTGCGGCTGCTGACTCGGCGCCACCACCGGCGGGACAGATTTGGTCGAGACGCCGGGCGCCGGCGTCCCCGGCTCACTCGGCGGCGGCGGCGCGCTGCGCGGCGTGCTCGGCGGAGCGGAAAGCGGCGTCGTCGCAGGCGTTTCCAGCGGAGCCGTGATGCCGCTGTCGACCGGTTCGCGGCCGTGGCGGCCCGGCCCGGCCAACGTCCAGACCAGGCCTGTCACCAGCAGCACCAGCGCGCAGGCGGCCAGGCTGATCGGCAGGACGAGCCGGCGGCGCCGTTCCTGCACCGGCGAGGTACCGGCACCCGCGCCGGTCCCCGTATCGGCGTCGTCGACCAAATCGGTTGTCCGGCAGACCAACTGAATGTCGGCCAGCGTCGTATCCCGGAGTTCCCTCGGGGCCGGAATGAAGGGCATGGCGCCGAGCAGCGCGGCCGGACTCACCCGGCGGCGCCGTTCGGATTCACATTCAGGGCACGATTCGATGTGCCGGGCGATGCGCTTACGCATCAGCACCGTCATCGTGCCGTCCCAACCATCGAGCACGGCGGCCAGCCCCGGGCAGCGCGCCGGATCCTGGCGCGTCTGCCGGGCCACCAGCAGCGCACCGAGCGAGCGGCCGACCATCTCCCGGGCCCGATGGGTCAGGGTGTTGGCGGTCGCCGGGCTGACGCCGAGTGCCTTGCCGAGTTCCGGTCCGTCGAGGCCGTGGCGGTAGCTCAGTTCGATGACCTCACGGTCGCGGTCCGAGAGACCGCCGCAGGCCTCCCGGATCAATTGGGCCAGGTCGTCCCGCTCGGCGAGCGCATCTGGACCGGCCTCGGCCGATGCACTGTCGAGGTATTCGTCGTCAGCCGGTTGTTCGAGCTTGCGGCGCTGAATGTGCCGCAGGGCCTGCGAGCGCGACACCGCGTACAACCACGGGCGCAGCTTCTCGGGCTGACGGAGTTTCGACAGCCCGGTCGCCGCGGTGCAGAACGCCTCGTGCACACAGTCGGCAGCGGCGTCACTGTCACGGACCATGCGCACGACGAAGTCGTTGAGCCGGTCCGCGTAGCGGTCGTAGATCGCGGCGAACGCCGCGCGGTCGCCCGAGGCGGCCGCGCGGGCAAGTTCCTCGTCGGGTGCTTCGTCCCAATCGATAAGCGCGCTCATCGGCAGGGTTCTCCCCTGATCATCAGTAGTAGTAGGCCGGGTAGGAGCCGGTGTCGCCGTTGTCGCAGTTGACGTTGATGTCCCAGAACCGGTTCAGCGGAATGCCCGGGACGAAGAAGCCCGCCTCTCCGGCGGAGTTCTGGTAGGCCCTCGTGGTGAACCAGTCGGAGGTGTAGGTGCACCAGGTGCCTCCGCTGCCGCCGCTCCAGCCGATCCAGATGCCGCCGTAGTGCGGCACCGGATTCACGCCCAAGGGGTTCGCGTGCGCGGTGCCCGCGCCTGTCAGAGCTACCGGGACCGCCACTGCCGCAGCAATTCCAGCAACGAACTTTTTCAGCTTGGTAGCCATTGTGCTCCGCCTTTCCTCGGCTCGGCCCGGTTGGCCGCGCTTGCATGTAGGAGCATCTCGCCGCATCAATCCTGACAAGTTTTTCCGAGTTTGGTCTACGCATCGGCAAAGAAGTCCGGCATTTCCGAAATCCCGCTGAGCAACCGCGGCGGCAACCGCACGCGGAACCCCGTCAGCAAACCCCTTGCCAACACCGGTTCCGAATTACTAGGATATGCAAGTATCTCGCCTCAAGCCGAGAACCCGAACTCTGCACACCTTGGACGGATGTCATGACCACCCAGATTCCGCACTTCATCAACGGCCGGCGCACCACCGGCGAATCGACCCGCACCGCCGACGTGCTCAACCCCAGCACCGGCCAGACCCAGGCCCAGGTGCTCCTGGCGTCAGCCGCCGACGTCGACGCCGCCGTGGCGGGTGCCGTTGTCGCGCAACGGGAATGGGCGTCGTGGAACCCGCAGCGCCGCTCGCGCGTGCTGATGAAGTTCATCGACCTGGTGAACCAGAACAAGGACGAGTTGGCCCGCCTGCTCTCGCTGGAACACGGCAAGACCTTCGAGGACTCCCTCGGCGACATTCAGCGCGGCGTCGAGGTCATCGAGTTCGCCGTCGGCATCCCGCACCTGATGAAGGGTGAGTTCACCGAAGGCGCCGGCGCCGGCATCGACGTCTACTCGATGCGCCAGCCGCTCGGCGTCGTCGCCGGCATCACGCCGTTCAACTTCCCCGCCATGATCCCGCTGTGGAAGGCCGGGCCCGCGCTGGCCTGCGGCAACGCCATCATCATCAAGCCGTCCGAGCGCGACCCCTCGGTGCCGCTGCGCCTCGCCGAGCTGTTCATCGAGGCGGGCCTGCCGGCCGGTGTCCTGCAGGTGGTCAACGGTGACAAGGAGGCCGTCGACGCCATCCTGCAGCACCCGGACATCAAGGCCGTCGGCTTCGTCGGCAGCACCGACATCGCGCAGTACATCTACTCGAACGCCGCCGCCAACGGCAAGCGGGCGCAGTGCTTCGGCGGCGCCAAGAACCACATGGTCGTGATGCCCGACGCCGACCTGGACCAGGCCGTCGACGCACTGATCGGCGCCGGCTACGGCAGCGCCGGTGAGCGGTGCATGGCGATCAGCGTTGCCGTCCCGGTCGGTGAAGAGACCGCAAATCGCTTGCGCAACAAGCTCGTCGAGCGCGTCAACCAGCTGCGCGTCGGGCACAGCCTGGACCCGAAGGCCGACTACGGCCCACTGGTCACCGGTGCGGCCCTCGAACGGGTGCGGGGCTACATCGCCCAGGGCGTCGACGCCGGTGCCGAGCTCGTGGTCGACGGCCGCGAACGCGCCAGCGACGACCTCACGTTCGACGATGCCGACCTGTCCGGTGGCTTCTTCCTCGGCCCCACCCTGTTCGACCACGTCACCCCCGACATGTCGATCTACACCGACGAGATCTTCGGCCCGGTCCTGGTGATCGTCCGCGCCCACGACTACGAGGAGGCACTGCGCCTGCCGTCGGAGCACGAGTACGGCAACGGCGTCGCGGTGTTCACCCGCGACGGCGACACCGCCCGCGATTTCGTCTCGCGCGTGCAGGTCGGCATGGTCGGCGTCAACGTGCCGATCCCAGTTCCGGTGTCCTACCACAGCTTTGGCGGCTGGAAGCGGTCCGGCTTCGGCGACCTCAACCAGTACGGCACGGCATCGATCCAGTTCTACACCAAGGTCAAGACCGTCACCGAGCGCTGGCCGTCGGGCATCAAGGACGGGGCCGAGTTCTCGATCCCGACCTTCAAGTAAGGGCCGGCGTTGAGCATCGACCTTTTCGGACTGGACGACGACGAACGCGTGATCGCCGAGACGGCGGCCGCGTTCGCCGAAAAACGGCTGGCCCCAAATGCTTTGGCGTGGGATGCCGATGATCACTTCCCCACCGACGTCCTGCGGGAAGCGGCCGAGCTGGGCATGGCGGCCATCTACTGCAACGACGACGTGGGCGGCAGTGGGCTCCGCCGGCTGGACGGCGTGCGCATCTTCGAGCAGCTGGCCACCGCCGATCCGACGATCGCGGCGTTCCTGTCGATTCACAACATGTGCGCGTGGATGGTGGACAGCTACGGCACGCCGGAGCAGCGCAAGACCTGGCTGCCGAAGCTGGCTTCGATGGAGGCCATCGCCAGTTACTGCCTCACCGAGCCGGGTGCCGGCAGCGACGCCGCGGCCTTGCGCACCAAGGCCGTTCGTGATGGCGACCACTACGTGCTCGACGGCGTCAAGCAGTTCATCTCGGGCGCGGGCGTCTCGGACGTCTACGTCGTGATGGCCCGCACCGGGGCCGACGGACCACGTGGCATCTCGGCCTTCATCGTCGAAAAGGACACGCCGGGACTGAGTTTCGGCGCCAACGAGGAGAAGATGGGCTGGCATGCCCAGCCCACCGCCCAGGTGATCCTGGAAGGCGTGCGGGTGCCCGCCGAGGCCATGCTCGGCGGCTCGGACGGCGAGGGCACCGGCTTCTCCATCGCGATGAACGGCCTCAACGGTGGCCGCATCAACATCGCCGCCTGCTCCCTGGGCGGCGCGCAGGCCGCCTACGACAAGGCGCTGGGCTACCTGGCCTCGCGCGAGGCCTTCGGCGGGGCACTGATCGACGAGCCAACCATCCGGTTCACCCTCGCCGAGATGGCCACCTCGCTCGAGACCTCGCGAAACATGTTGTGGCGGGCGGCAACCGCGCTCGACACCAACAATCCGCGCAAGGTCGAACTGTGCGCCATGGCCAAGCTCCATGTGACCGAGGCCTGCTACACGGTGGCCGATCAGGCGCTGCAGTTGCACGGCGGCTACGGCTACCTGCGCGAGTACGGACTGGAAAAGATCGTCCGGGACCTCCGGGTGCACCGCATCCTGGAGGGGACGAACGAGATCATGCGCGTGGTCATCGGCCGGGCAGCCTCGGCTGCCGCACGTAATTGAGCGATTTGTGCACGAAAATCCGCGGTGAGCGCGAGAAATCGTGCACAAATCGCGGAGAACTAGGGAGGACAGACTGATGGCGACGATTGCATTCCTGGGCCTGGGCCACATGGGCGGCCCGATGGCGGCGAACCTCATCGCGGCCGGGCACACCGTGCACGGCTTCGACCCGGTCCCGGCCGCGGCGCAGGCAGCCCGGGACCACGGCGCGACGACCTTCGACAGCGGCCCCGAGGCGGTGGCCGGCGCCGACGTCGTCATCACCATGCTGCCCAACGGCGACCTGGTGAAGAGCTGCTACGCCGACGTCCTGCCCGCCGCGGCCCCCGGCGCGCTGTTCATCGATTCGTCCACCATCTCGGTCGACGACGCCCGCGAGGTGCACCGCCTGGCCGGCGAGCACGGCTTCGCGCAGCTGGATGCCCCGGTGTCGGGCGGCGTGAAGGGCGCGACGGCCGGCACGCTGGCGTTCATGGTCGGCGGCGAGCCCGAGGCCTTCGAACGCGGACGCGCGGTGCTCGAGCCGATGGCCGGCAAGATCATCCACTGCGGCGACTCGGGCGCCGGCCAGGCCGCCAAGGTGTGCAACAACATGGTGCTCGCCGTCCAGCAGATCGCGATCGGTGAGGCGTTCGTGCTCGCCGAGCACCTCGGCCTCGACAAGCAGTCGCTGTTCGACGTGATCACCGGCGCCACCGGCAACTGCTGGGCCGTGCAGGTGAACTGTCCCGTCCCCGGACCGGTCCCCAGCTCCCCGGCCAACAACGGATTCCAGCCCGGTTTCGCCACCGCCCTGATGAACAAGGACCTCGGTCTGGCGATGGCTGCGGTGCGCTCGACGGGGTCGTCGGCACCCCTCGGTAGCCACGCCGCGGACATCTACGCAAAGTTTGCCGCCGAGCATGCCGATCTCGACTTCAGCGCGGTAATCAATCTCTTGCGTCAATGAGGTCGCATCACCATCACCGCACGTCACAGTGGTATTCGTTAGTTAACTGTGACATCGCGCGCATTAGGGCATAGGATGCGTGGGTCGCACAGGGAGGATTCGCGCCGCATGACTTTCAAATATTCCGCCAAGGGGGCCACCGCCTCGGCTACCGCGATTGCTGTGGCGTTTTTCGGGGCGGGCGTCGCCTTCGCATCGCCCGGTCCGTCGAGCCCGAGCAACCCGGGCACCGACCCGGCGCAGCCGACGCAGACGCAGCAGGCCAGCAAGAACAACGAATCTGCCACGACGCCATCGAGTGACCTCGGTACGGCCGGCAGCAAGACCGTCTCCAACTCGACCTCGAGTTCGACCGCCGGCCACACCGGCAAGACGGCGCGCAACAACGACAACGGCCTCGAGTGGGGTGACGACTGGAGCCTGGGTGGCTTCCCGCCGATCAACCTGTCGAGCATGCAGCCGCCGGAGGCCACCGTCGCCGTGCCGCTGTCCCTCGGTCTGCCCGGGCTGAGCCTGCCCAGCCTGGTGCTCGACGCCGGTCTCGGTGGTCTGGTCACCGGCCTCGGGGCGCTGCTCTTGAACGGTGCCGCAGCCGCCGTGCCCGCGGGCGCGACGCTGGGGACGCCGGTCGCCGCGGCCGCAGCTCCGGCTGCGACCGCCGCCACGTTCGGCACCCTGTCCGCCGTCGGCGACATCGCCAAGGTCTCCTCGGCGGCCGCCGCCCCGGCGATCGCGGCTCCGGCACTCGCGGCACCGGCCGTGGCTGCCCCCAGCCTCGGCGGCCTGCCGGCCATCGGCGCACCGGCCATCGGCTCGCTCGGCGCGCTGGCCGCACCGAAGCTGCCCGGCATCGGTCTGCCGAAGCTCCCGTCCGCCGGCCTGCCGGAGATGCCGGACTTCACCAAGCTGGGCACCCCCAAGCTGCCCAAGCCCGAAGACCTGCCTCACCCGGAGATCGGTCTGCCGAAGGCCCCGAAGGTCGGCCTGCCGGACATGTCGGACATCCCGCACCCCCAGATCGGCTTCCCGCCGCACCCGCGGATCTTCCCGAAGATCGGCCTGCCGAAGGTCAGCATTCCGTGGTTCTGAGCCGTTGAAAGAGGCGGGGCTCGGCGCCCCGCCTCCACAATTGAAAAGATGTGAAGAACTGGTGGTCAGCCCTGGGCTGACCACCAGTTCTTGTGCAGGCGCTCGCACCCGGCGGCCAGCAGGCCGTCGTACTCTGCGCGCACCTGGACCGCCCCGGGGAATTCGTGGCCGGCCGAGTAACCGGTGGTGACCACCAGCGTCGCCAGCTTGGCGGCGCGGGCCGCGCGGAAACCACGGACTCCACCCGCCACCGCCAGCGCGCTCTCCGGTGCCAGCCCCAACTCCCACAGGGCGTGGCCGTGCAGATCCGGTTCCCGCGTCGGCCGCGGCAGATCGTCGGGCGTCACGATGGTCTCGGCAATGCCGTCACCGAGGAGCTGACGGACCAGCGGCTCCACCCACGACCGGCTGCCGGTGCTGACCACAGCCACCGCCACCCCGGCACCGAACAATCCGGCCGCCAAGTCGTCGAGGCCGTCGCGCGGGCTCACGTCACCGTCGAGGACCGACGTCTCGAACAGGTCGGTCTTGGTGCGGTACACGTGGGCCGCGATCTCGTTGCTGACCCGCCCGTATCCGCGCCGGCGCAATGCCGAGGCGACGCGGCGCTGTTCGTCGGCGATGCGGACCAGCCGGCCGTATTCGGCCACCGACCAGGAGATATCCAGTCCGTGTTCAGCGAAGGCGGCGTTGAACGCCACGCGATGAGCGTCGCGCTCGACATCGGCCAGCGCACCGTCCAGGTCGAAGATCACCGCACGCAGCGGGTCGATCACGGCATGGGCCGGGCGCGCCACATCCCACCAGAACGTGCGCTCCACACAACTCACCGACATGAGTACAAGGGTGTCCCACGTCACATGTGTGGGGCCTCCCCCCAACGGGGGATTGGACGGGCGAGATTCGGGATGAACATTCCCGATGGTCCACAGCCGGTCCTCCCGACCAGCGCGGAATCGCCGCTCTAAGGTGATGCCATGAGCACCAGCGAGATGCCGGAGGCGCATCGCGTATGACCACCAGCGAGAAGCCGGAGGCGCATCGCGCATGACGACCGAGCCCGAAGCCGGCTCCGCTGCGCCGGTACGGCTGATCCTGGTCGACGACCACGAAATGGTCATCGAGGGGCTCAAGGCCATGCTGGCCGCGTTCAGCGACCGGGTGCGGGTGGTCGGCCAGGCCGTCGGGGCCGAACGCGCCGCCGCGGTGGTCGACGAGCTGCAGCCCGACATCGTTCTGTGCGACGTGCGGATGCAGGGCGCCAGCGGCCTGGACCTGTGCCGTGAACTGCGCGAACGTGCCCCGGACCGCAAGGTGGTCATGCTGTCGGTGTACGACGACGAGCAGTACCTGTACCAGGCGCTGCGGGTCGGGGCGGCGGGCTATCTGCTCAAGAGCATCAGCAGCGACGACCTGGTCCGTCAGCTCGAGTTGGTGCACGGCGGGGCGACGGCCATCGACCCGAGCATGGCCGCCCGGGCCGCCGATACCGCCGCCCGCATGCAGCGCGACGAGTTCTGGCCCGGCGCCCGGCAGGGCCTCACGCAGCGCGAGAGCGAAATCCTGTCGTTCGTCGTCGACGGCCTGTCCAACCGCGGTATCGCGACCCGGCTGGTGATCGGCGAGGAGACCGTCAAGAGTCACCTGCGGTCCATCTACCGCAAGCTCGACGTCAGTGACCGGGCCGGCGCCGTGGCCACCGCGCTGCGGGAGGGCATCTACCGATGACGCCGCGCAACGAGGTGCTGACCGCCGACCGCGAGCTGGCCCTGCTGCGCGAGCTGATCCAGGCCGCCTCGAGCGGACCCGGCGTCGAGCCGCTGGCCGCGGCGGCCGCCCGGATGATCACCGCGGCCACCGGCACCGACGTCTGCTTCGTCCACGTGCTCGACGACACCGAACGCTCGCTGACGTTGACGGGCGCCACCCCGCCGTTCGACCAGGAGGTCGGCAAAATCCGGCTGCCGCTGGGCGAGGGCGTTTCCGGGTGGGTGGCCAGCAACCGCGAGCCCGTCGTGATCAGCCACGACAAGGAATCCGACCCGCGCTACCGGCCGTTCGAATCGCTGCGCGGCAGTGACTTCGCGTCCATGGTGTCGGTGCCGATGGAGACCGACCCGGGCGGGCTGGTCGGCGTGCTCAACGTGCACACCGTCGAGCGCCGGGAATTCACCGCCCGCGACGTTGAGCTGCTGCTGGTCATCGGCCGGCTCATCGCCGGGGCCATGCACCAGGCCCGGCTGCACCGCCAGCTCGTCGCCCGCGAACGTGCCCATGAGAACTTCGTCGAGCAGGTCATCGAGGCCCAGGAGATCGAGCGCCGCCGGCTGGCCGGCGACATCCACGACGGTATCTCGCAACGGCTGGTGACGCTGTCGTACCGGCTCGACGCCGCGAGCCGGGCGGTCGGGACCGACACCGCCGTCGCGGCCGAGCAGCTGACGCTGGCCCGGGAGCTGGTGGACCTGACGCTCGGCGAGGCCCGCGCCGCCATCGGGAACCTGCGCCCGCCGGTCCTCGACGATCTGGGGCTGGCCGGCGGGCTGGCCAGCCTCGCGCGCTCCATCGGTCAGCTCGACGTCGACGTGGAGCTGACCGATGTCCGCTTGCCCGACCACATCGAGCTGGCGCTGTACCGCATCGCGCAGGAGTGCCTGCAGAACGTCGTGAAGCACGCCCACGCCAGCAATGCGCTGCTGAAGTTCACGGCCGACGCGGAGCACGCCCGGCTCGAGATCATCGACAACGGCATCGGTTTCGACACGTTCGAGCGCCCGCTGGGCGCCGACGAGACGGGTGGCTACGGGTTGTTGTCGATGGCCGAGCGCGCCGAGATCGTCGGCGGCCGGCTAAATATCCGGTCCCGGCCCGGCTCGGGCACCATCGTCACCGCCACCATCCCGCTGCCATCGACGACTTGATGACAATGGCCTGACGGTTGCTAGAAATCATCCGTCATGTATCTCGCGGCTGATTCGGCAAATTTTGACAACGCCCGAAAAATACCGAACCATCGTGTTTGACATGGGGGTGTAGGTGCGCACAGGCAACACAAATACGGTCATCGGCGCTGCTGCAGTCATCTTCGCTGTATTCGCCTATCTGGTGATCTTCGGTGACCATGGCACGTTGGCGGCACGTCTCACCAACGACATCGGGCTGACGGTCTTCAGCAGCCTCGCCTGCCTGGCTGCCGTGGCGGCCTACCGGGCCAACCGTGGCCGGCGGCAGCGCGTCTGGCTGGTCCTCGCGATCGGGATGGCGGGCTGGGTCGTCGGCAACCTGATCCTGCTCTATCACCACGCCGTGCCCGGATCGCCGCCCCCGTTTCCGTCGGTCGCCGATGCCGCGTTCCTGCTGCTGCCCTGCACGGTGGTCGTCGCGTCCGTCGGCAAGGTGCGGCCCGACCGAATGTCGGCACTGCGCCCCATGCTGGACGGCGTCATCATCGCCTCCGCGCTGTTCCTCGTGTGCTGGGTGCTGATCCTGGAAGACCTGTTCGCATCCGCGCATGCCGGCTGGCTGGCGACCGCGGTGTCGGTCGCGTTCCCTATCTCGGACGTCGTCATGATCACGCTGGCGGTGTTGACGGTCAGTTCGACGGTACCGGGCAAACGCCAGGCCATCGTCCTGGTGTGCACGGGGCTGATCATCGTCGCAATGGCCGACAGCATCTGGATATACGTTCTGGCCCAATCCAATTCGACCAGTCCGGTAGCTGTCGTCGGCTGGGCCGCGGGCTTGGTGCTGTTCAGCGCCGGCGGGCTGATCGATGCGCGCAAACCGCCGTCGGCGACGGGGCGGAAACGGCAGGCCCTGGCCGATCCATTGCTCTGGCTCCCCTATTCGCCGATGGTGGCCGCAGTGGTCGTCGGGCTCTTCGACCTCTGGCCGGTAACCAACGACAAGCCGGTACTGGTCGCCGCGTCGGTGCTCGTGATGACGGCACTGGTCCGGCAGCTGATCGTGCTGATCCAGAACCGGCGGCTGTTGTTCGACCTCGCCGACCAGACCCGGCGCGATCCGTTGACGGGGCTAGGCAACCGGCTGATGTTCAACGACCACCTCGATGCGGCCATCCGGTCACGTGGAGACGACCGGGTTCCGATCGCCGTGCTCGCACTCGACCTCGACGACTTCAAGATGGTGAACGACAACCTCGGGCACCCGAGCGGTGACGAGCTGTTGATCGACGTCGCGAGTCGGCTCAAGAGCACGGTGCCGGCCGAGCACACCGTCGCCCGGCTCGGCGGCGACGAATTCGCCGTTCTCATCCGGTCGGCACCGGATACGGCCACCATCATTGCCGAGCGGATCATCGAGGCGTTCGACGCACCGTTCTCGCTCAACAGCGAGAAGGTCTTCATCCATCCGAGTGTCGGCTTGGCGATCGCCCCCGCCGACGAACCAGACGTCACCGCTGACGATCTGATGCAGCAGGCCGACATCGCGCTGTACGCCGCCAAGCGGACCGGCATCGGCGGGGTCCAGACCTTCTCCGCGGACATGCGCCAGGTCTCGCGGCTGGACCTGCCGCAGCGGTGGAGCGACAGCGGTCGGATCCAGCCGCCCGCCCAAGCCGGTGTGCAACTGCTCGGGCAACTGCGTCGCGCCATCGGCGACTCCGAGTTGAAACTCGTGTATCAGCCCAAAGTGCTGCTGGCCACCGGCGAAATCGTCGGCGTGGAGGCGTTGCTCCGCTGGCCCCATCCCGAGCTCGGCCTGCTGACCCCGTCCGAGTTTCTGCCGTTGATCCGGCGTAACGGCCTGATCGGCTCGGTCACCGACACGGTGCTCAAGCAAGCGGTCCTGGACGCCTCGACCTGGTTCGGGACGGGATATCGCAATGTGCCGGTCGCCATCAACCTCTTCGCGCCGTCGCTGACCGACGTCGATCTGGCCGATCGGATCGGGGCCATCCTCGCCCAGCACTCACTGCCGCCGAGCGCCCTCACCGTGGAGATCACCGAGCAGATGCTGCTGTCGAACATGAGCCGGACGGAGGTGGTGATCGATCGGCTCCGGAAGTCGGGACTGCGGGTGTCGATCGACGACTTCGGGTCCGGCTACTCGACCATGAGTTACCTGCGCGACCTGCCGGTCGATGAACTCAAACTCGACCGGGAGTTCGTGCTGCCGATGACGCACAATCCCCGCGCCGCCGCCATCGTTCGATCGGTGATCAATCTGACCCACGCCCTGAACATCACGAGCGTCGCCGAAGGAGTCGAAGACGCCGCGACCGCCGAGCAGCTCTCGGCGTACGGGTGCGACATCGGCCAGGGCTACTACTTCGCCAAACCGATGTTCGCCGAATCGCTGCGGCCCCTGATCGAATCGCGGAATCCGCTGCGGCGCTGAGCCGGTCAGAAGTCGCCGGCGGTGCGGCGCAGGGTCTCGATCGCATCGACCAGCGCCGCGGACTGTTCATCGGACATCCCGACGTCGGCGAACACCTCCTTGTTGAGGGTCACCGTGGCGTCCTCGACCGTCGAGCGGCCCACCTCGGTCAGCCGCACCAGGGTGGTCCGCCCGTCGGTGGGGTGCGGCACCCGCTCGACGAGACCGTCGGCCTCGAGCCGCCGGATGGCATGGGTGACGCTCGTGACGTGCACCTGCAGCCGGTCGGACGCCTTGGTGATCGGCAGCGCGCCACTACCGCTGAACGCCAGCAGCCGCAGCAGTTCGTAGCGGGAAAAGCTCAGGTCATAGGGCCGCAGCGCAGTCTCCACGCGCGCCAGCAGAATCTGGTGGGCCCGCATCACCGACGTCACCGCGACCATGCCGTCGGCGACGTCGCCCCAGCCGGCCCGCTCCCAGTTGGCCCGGGCCCGGGCGATGGGGTCGCTGCTCACCGCTCATTCATACCGCACCGGACCCCTCGGCCGATGCAGTCAGGCCCCGACGCCCGTCCCGTCCACCGCCTTACGGATGGCCGCCAGCACCGCGCGCGACGACCTGCGGTCCCCGACGGTGATGCGGACGCCGCCGTCGGCGTAGCTGCGCACCCGCGGGCCGTCGTCGCCGAACTCCCAGGCCCGCGCCCCGCTCGGCAGATAGACGAAGTTGGCGTGACTGTCGGTGCAGTACACACCCATCGAGCGCAGCCGCGCCCGTAGAAACGCCCCTTCCGAGGCGATCATCCGGATACGTTGCCGCAGTTGATCTTCCGCATCGTAGGACGCGGCGACGGCCACCAGGCCGGTGATCCCGATCCCGAACGGCAGCTGCATACCCCACAGGTCGCGGGCGAGCGACGGCGCACACACGCCGTAGCCGATGCGCAGGCCGGCCAGTCCGTAGGCCTTCGAAAAGGTGCGCACCACAACCAGATTGGGATACCGCACCACGAGCGACGGGATGTCCAGGCACAGCTCGGGGGCCAGGAATTCGACGTACGCCTCGTCCAGCAGGACGACGGTGCCCGACGGCACCCGGTCCAGGAACCGGTACAGGTCGGCGGCCGACTCGACCGTCCCGGTCGGGTTGTGCGGACGGCAGATCACCACCACGCGTGCTCGCGCCGCGGCCGCCGCCATGGCGTCGAGGTCGTGGTGACCGTGCCGGTCCAGCGGCACGGTCACCGACCGCAGTCGCGCCATCTGCGCGAAGATCGGGTAGCCGTCGAAGGTCGGTGACGCCGTCACCAGCACATCGCCGGGGTGCGTGACGGCCTGCAGCACCTGCAGGATGACGCCCGTGGCGCCCGCACCGACGAGCACCTGGTCGTCGTCGACGCCGACGTGCCCGGCGATCAGCGACCGCAGCCGCTGCGGCAGGAACTCCGGATACCGGTTCACCACACCGATCGACGCGGTGAGCGCGGCCCGCACCGCAGGCAGTGGCGGGAACGGATTCTCGTTGAGCGCCAACGCCAGCGGGTCGTCCGCGGCGGGTAGCGAACCGACCGCATCGGCCAACGCGCACGTGGGCGTCATCGCTGTCCGCCCCAGCGCACGGCGGCCGCACCGGCGAAGTCACCGGCGTGCGCGAAGGCCGCCATCATCACCACGTCGTCCTTGCCGACCTGTCCGTCGGTGATCGCCCGGTCCAGGTTGACGGGCACGCCGGCAGCGAACAGGTTGCCGCACTCGTCGAACGTGTCGCGGTGCTTCGACTCGGGCAGTTCCAGGGCCTCGCGCCAGTTCCGCAGGAACACGCGGTTCGGCTGATTGGTGACCAGCAGGCCGATGTCCTTGGGCGCCAGACCGATCCGGTCGCACACCGCGTACGCCACCTCGGGCACCTGACGATTGCCCCGGGCCAGCACCTTGGTGATCTTGCTCTCGGTGAAGCCGATGCAGCCCTCGCCGGGCCCGGCCTGCCACCATTTGCGCGGCGGGTCGACCGACATCGTCATGTCACCGGCGTATTCGCCGTAGGTGCGGCATTCGACGTCGAGGATCGGCGAAACATCAGAGGCTGCAACGAGTCCCACCGCGGCACCATCACCGGGTACCGACGCCTGCGCCTTGGGCCGGATGGTGACCTGGTCGAAGACCTGGCCCGCCGCGTTCTGCGCCACCGCCACCAACGCGGTACGCCCCTCCCCGGAGGCGATCAACTGCTTGGCCAGCTTGAGGCCCAGGATGAAGGCCGCGCACCCGCCGTTGTGCAGGTCGATCACCCAGTTCGGCTTCATGCCAAGCCGATTGGCCATACCGCCACCGCCGCCGTAGAACGGCATGTCGGGCAACTGGGTGTGGGTGATCAGGATGTCGACGTCGGCGAGGGCGTCGGAGCCGTGCCGGTCGACGAGGCCCGCCGCCGCGCGCTCGACCATGTCGATGGCCGTCTCGTCGGGTGCCACGTGGTGGCGGAACTTCGGCGCCCGGAACATCAGGTTGTCCCGCAGGTCGTCGGAATCGGCGAACTGCGCGTAGTAGTCGGCGCTGATCGGCTCGCCCGGAAGATAGGTCGAAACGTCGAGCAGGCTCACAACTGGTTGGCTCATGCGTGACTCACTTCATCCAGGCCGGGGTGATCGGCAGACCGTTGCGGTGCCGGTATTCGGCAATCGCCTTGAGGTTGTCCAGTTCCAGGCGGTGGCCCGCCCCGAACATGTCCCAGAAGTCCCCGACCCACACGGGTCGCTGTGCGGGCGCGGTCTCCGGGTAGGGGTTGTTGTCGTAGAACGGGTGGTGGCAGTTGGTCCACAGCACCACCGAACCCGGCTTGTTGAGCACGACCTGGGCGTCGACGACGCGCATCAGGTAGATCATCCAGAGGTGCCGGCCCTGGTCCCAGGCGCAGTGGTAGTCGACGGTCATCGCCTCGCGGTTCGCCACTGTGCGCGTGTAGATTTCGGTCTCCGAGCCCAGCCGGTCGTAGGCCAGCCAGAGGCCCGGTTCCTCGGTCTCGGTGAATCCGCGCAGACTGTAGGTCCACTCCTCGAGGCTGCGGGTGTCCGCCAGATACTCGAACAGTTCCTCCGGCGGGCAGTCGATGTAGTCGTTGACGGTGCAGTAGTCACCGAAGACGACGTCGTGCGGGTATACCGACCGCATCATCTCCATGATGATGGGCGTGGCCTTCTCCCGCGGCGCGTTCTCGATGCGGGTCACGCCGTCGATGGGTAGGGCGATGTCTTCAAGCGCGGGCAGCGACATGCTGGGAGCTCTCTTTCTGCGTCTGTTGTGTGGCGGTCTCGAGAAATGGTGCGAACGTGGGGATTTCGTCGGCGGAGCATTCGACGCTGACGACCGATGGCCCGTGCCGGCCGAGCGCTTCGCTCAGCGCACCGGCCAGCTGCGGCAGCTCGGTGACGTCCGTCGCGTGCAGGCCGGGGAACATCGCGGCCAGGCCGGCGCCCAGCCGGGCCGGGGTGAAGCGGTTGTAGCTGTAGCGGTCGCCGTAGAACAACTGCTCGCGGGTGACGCACATGGCGTGGGCGTTGTTGTTGAACAACACGAAGGTGATCGGGAGCCGGTACTCCAACGCCGTGTGCAGCTCCATGCCGTGCATGAAGAACGAGCCGTCGCCGGCCACCACCACGGTACGGTACTGCGGCCCAGCGGTTTTCGCGCGGGCGAAGCACATGCCGATGCCGGCGCCGAAGCTGTACCCCATGCCGCCCATGCCGAGCGCCACCACGAAGCGGCCGGACCGGCGCACCGGCAGCCCGTGCACCGTCGAGGCACCGGTGTTGCCGGCGTCGACGACGATGTCGGCGCCGTCGGGCAGCAGTTCGTCGAGCAGGGCGACGGTGTCGCGGTACCGGATGCCGGGGCCGTCGTGCGGCGGCGGCTGAAGTTCGGTGTGCGGCAGCGGGTCGAGGACCCGTAGCCCGTGGGGCCGGCCGGTGCCGGTCAACGATCGGGTCAGCGCCGTCAGCGATGCCCGCAGGTTGGTCGAATTCACGTGCGTGCTCGGCACATACGGACGTTCCGCGCCGAGCGAGACCGTCTGCACCCCGGCCAGCGCGCTGTCGAGGCCGGCGCGCGCCGTCACCGCCAGGCGCGTCCCGATCACCAGGCACACCGCGCTGCGGGAGATCGCGTCGACGACCCGCGGATGGCCCATCACGCCGGTGACACCCAGCCACGACGACTGCCCCAGCCCGGGTGAGCCGCTGACGTCCTTGCCGTCGGGCACCGTGGCGACCCAGGCCCGCAGCACCGAGCGCAATTCCTCGAGCTCACGGCGGGCGTCGTCGCGGGCCACCTGCTCGCCGGCGATGATCGTGACCGGCCCCAGCGCCCGGCGCAGCACCTCGGCGATGGGACCCGGGTCAGCCAGCAACGAATCCTGCACAGCAGCAACCGGATTGACCACATCGATCATCGCCTGCTGGACGTCCTTCGGCAGCAGCAGTACCGCCGGGCCGCCACCGGCCGCCGCAGTCAGCGCCTCCGCCAGCGCCGGCACGATGTCCTGCGGTTCCGTCACGCGACGGCAGTACACCGACACCGCCGAGAACAACGCCACCGCGTCCAGCGATCCGGAACGTCCACTGGTGTCCTGAAAGCTGCCACGGCCGTCCATACCGGTCGGCGCCTGCCCCACCAGGGCCAGTACCGGCACCCGGCTGGCCAGCGATTCACCCAGTCCCGCAACGAGGTTCAGTGATCCGCCGCCGGACGTCGCGGCCACCACACCGATCCGGGACACCGCCCGGCTGTAGCCGTCGGCCATGGTGGCCGCGGAGAACTCGTGCTTGGCCAGGATCGCGGTGATGTCGTCGGACAGGAACGCCGCGTCGAACAGGTCCTCGATATTGGCCCCGTCGACTCCGAAGAAATACTCGATGCCGGACGCCGCAAGTTGCGTGATGATGTGGTCCACCACCCGATGCCTGCCGACCATCTGCCACCTGCTTCCGCTCGTCTAACCACAGACACGAGGCGGATGGGCGAATGGTTCAACGCCACCGAAAAAATCTAGAGATTGCGCTCCAGCAGCACCTTGCCGTTGTCGGCGGAAACCAGTTGTACCGCAGCAATTTCCGAAACCTGCATCGGCGTGTTACCACTCGGCAACGCGGTGGCACCAGACATGCCGAACCACGTGGCGATCTGGTTACGGCTGCCGTCGCGGCCCACCACGACCATACCCAGGTTGGTCGGAGGAGCGGCGGGTCCGCTGGACCAGTCGCCGTAGCTGCAGGCCATGTCGATCCGCGTACCCCAGCCGAAGCTGCTCAGCGCGATGGTGGCGTTGAACGGAGTGGGTGCCACGTGCTGCATGGGCAGCTGCGCCACCTGCTCCTGGCTCTGGCCACCGCCGAAGAAGTCGGGCCGGACGACCGCGACCGCACCGACTGCCAGCACCGCCGCGGCCAGGCCGGCCACCGCCGTCGTCACCCAGCGGGTCCGGCGCCGGCGCCACCGCACCTTGGCCAGTACCGAATCGAGCACCTCGGGCCGCAACGGCGGTTCCGGCTGCTCGGCACCGATCTCCTGCACGTCCGCCAAATCCAGCAGGCCCAGCAGGGCCGGCATGCCGCTCAGCTCACCGACCGCGTCCCGGCACCGGGAGCAGGTCTGCAGATGCGCTTCGTACTCGCGGCGTTCCGCACTCGACAGCGAACCCAGCACGTAGGCGGCGTCCCAGGTTGCGTACCGGTCGCCGTCAAAGGGTCCGATGGACTCGACAATGTGCATGCTCACCGAGTCACCCCCATTTCCTGCAGATTCAGGCGCAGCGCCCGGACCGCGTAATGCAGTCTCGATTTCACTGTGCCCTCGGCGATCTGAAGCTCCGCCGCAATCTGCGCGACGCTCAACTGCCGGTAGTACGCGCGCTCGATCACGGCGCGATGGTCGACGGAGAGCTGGCTCAGGGCACCCCCGAGCAGCATCCGATCCAGTGCGGTGTCCGCCTCGTCGGTGGCGGCCGGGTCCGTCCGGTCCTCTGCCTCCACCACCTCCGACGACGTCGTCTCGTGCCGGCGCCGGGCGCTGCGCTGCTCATCGATGATGAGGTTGCGGGCGACGGTGTAGAGCCAGGCCCGCGGGGACTGGTTGGCGTCGGATACGACATCGGGGTGGCGCCACGCCCGCAGCAACGTCTCCTGCACCACGTCCTCGGCACGCGCCGAGTCCTGTGTCAGACGCAGGGCATAGCGCCAAAGGGCGCCTGCGTGCTCGTCGTAAAGCACCCGCATCATGGCGGCCTCCGGATCGCTCATGCACCAACCTCCGTCATTGACACGAGATCAGGGGCGATCCGGTTCACCGGATCAGTCGCGAAGCAGCGTCAAGATTCGGGGTCCGTCCTCGGTGACAGCAACGGTGTGTTCCCAGTGTGCGGCACGCGAGCCGTCCTTGGTGACGACTGTCCATTCGTCTTCGAGAATGACAGTCTTCGAGGTGCCCAGCGTCAGCATCGGCTCGATGGCCAGCACCGAGCCGGGCTCGAGGAACGGGCCCCGGCCAGGTGATCCCTCGTTCGGCAGGAACGGGTCCATGTGCATCTCTTGACCGATGCCGTGCCCGCCGTAGCCTGCGACGATGCCGAACTTGCGGTCGTAGCGGGCGGACGCCGCGTGGGTCCCCCGCTCGATGGCATGCGAGACGTCGGTCAGCCGGTTACCGGGGACCATGGCGGCGATGCCGGCCTCCATGGACTCACGGGTGGCGTCGGACAGCTTCTGGTCGGCGTCGATCAGCGGGCCGACACCGAACGTCACGGCCGAGTCGCCGTGCCAGTTGTCCAGGATGGCGCCGCAATCGATCGAGACCAGGTCACCGCTGACGAGCACCTCGTCGGCGGTCGGAATGCCGTGCACCACGCGGTCGTTGACCGACGCGCAGATGGTCGCCGGGAAGCCGTGATAGCCCAGGAACGACGGGATGCCGCCACCATCGCGGATGACGGACTCGGCGATCTGGTCGAGCTCGAGAGTGGACACCCCGGGCGCGGCGGCTTCACGAACCGCTTTCAGCGCGGCCGCCACCAGCGAACCGGCAGCGGCCATCGCGTCCAGTTCGCCGGGTGTCCGCTGGGGGACGACCTTGCGGCCGCGTCGGGGTAGACCAATCATCGATGACTACTTCAGCCGGATCGGCGATTCAGCTGCCGAGCGCCTGCAGGGCGCGGGCGAAGACCTCGTCCAGGCTGCCGACGGCGTCGACCGAGACGAGCTCGTCCCGGTAGTAGTCCAGCAGCGGGGCGGTCTCGTCCCGGTACACCTTCATGCGGTTGAGGATGACCTCTTCGGTGTCGTCGGCGCGGCCGCGGCTCTTCAACCGGGTCAGCAGCTCGGACTCCGACACGCGGAACTCCAGCACCGCGTCCAGCTTGAGGTTGCGCTTGGCCAGCATGTCCTTCAGCGCGACGGCCTGCTCGACCGAGCGGGGGAAGCCGTCGAGGATGAACCCGGCGGCGGTGTCGTCGGCGTCGAGACGGTCGTCGACCAGCGCGTTGGTCAGCTCGGCCGGGACCAGGTCGCCGGCATCGAGGTACTTCTTGGCCTCGACACCGAGCGGGGTGCCCTTGCTGATGTTGCTACGAAACAGATCACCCGTGGAGATCTGCGGGATGCCGAACTTCTCGGCCAGCTTCTCGGCCTGAGTGCCCTTGCCTGCTCCCGGCGGTCCCAGCAGAACCATTCTCATTTGAGGAACCCTTCGTAGTTGCGCTGCATCAGCTGGCTCTCGATCTGCTTCACCGTGTCCAGACCCACGCCGATCATGATCAGCACGGCCGTACCGCCGAATGGCAGGTTCTGGGCGCTGCTGCCGCCGCTCTGCAGGAACAGATTAGGCAACACCGCGATCAAACCGAGGTAAATCGAGCCCGGCAGCGTGATGCGGCTCAGGACGTACCGCAGGTAGTCCGCCGTCGGCTTGCCCGGCCGGATGCCCGGGATGAAGCCACCGAACTTCTTCATCTCGTCCGCCCGCTCATCGGGGTTGAACGTGATGGACACATAGAAGTACGTGAAGAAGATGATCAGACCGAAGTAGATCGCGATGTAGACCGGGTCGGCCGGGTTGGTCAGGTACTTGGCGACCGCCTTGGACCACCAGCCGTTGGACGCGTTCGGATCACCGGCGGTGACCAGCTGGGTGATCAGGTGCGGGATGTAGATCAGCGACGACGCGAAGATGACGGGGATGACGCCGGCCTGGTTGACCTTCAGGGGCAGGTAGGTCGAGGTACCGCCGTACATCCGGCGGCCCACCATGCGCTTGGCGTACTGCACCGGGATACGGCGCTGTCCCTGCTCGACGAAGACGACACCGACGATGATGATCAGCGTCGCGGCCACGACGGAGGCGAACACGACGCCGCCGCGGCTCTCCAGGATCGACTGGCCTTCGGACGGGATGCGGGCGGCGATGCCGGCGAAGATCATCAGCGACATGCCGTTGCCGATGCCGCGCTCGGTGACGAGCTCGCCCATCCACATGACCAGGGCGGCGCCCGCGGTCATGACCAGCACGATCACGACGAGGGTGAAGATGCTCTGGTCCTGGATGATGTTCAGGGTGCAGCCCTGCAGCAGATTGCCGCTGGCGGCCATCGCGACGATCGAGGTGCCCTGCAGAACTGCCAGCGCGATCGCGAGATAACGCGTGTACTGCGTCATCTTGGCCTGACCGGCCTGGCCTTCCTTCTGCAGCTGTTCGAAGCGCGGGATGACCACGACCAGCAGCTGCACGATGATGCTCGCGGTGATGTAGGGCATGACGCCGACCGCCAGCACCGACAGGTGCAGCAGCGCACCGCCGGAGAACAGGTTGATCAGCGAGTAGACCTGCGCAGCGTCACCGCCGCTGACCTGCTCGATGCACTTCTGCACGTTCGGATAGTTCACCCCGGGGGACGGCAATGCGGCACCGGCCCGATACAGGACGACTACACCCAGCGTGAAGAGGATCTTGCGTCGCAGATCGGCCGTCCGCAGGGACGAGATAAAAGCCGAAAGCACTCTTCCTCCTGCGCAGCCGAGCTCGGGCCGCGGCGTGCTGATGGGGCTGGTCAGGTCCAGCGTTTGGTTAATTCCGTGCGCGACCACAGCAGGTACCCGACCTGCCTGGACGCGCCGTCAAATCAGTCTCCGAGAATAACAGTTGCCGTCCCCGCGACCTGCATCCGCTCGGCGCCGGACCCTTCGTACCCAGCCCGGACACCTCGAAACGTGCCGCCACCCGGCATTTCTGCCGCGTTCAGGAACGGCGCGTACAGTCGCCGACAGGTTGTTACATGAGCTAACTACCGACCCGTTCACCGGGTGACCGACGACAGGAACGACGCGATGGCACGCACTGACAACGACACGTGGGACCTGGCATCGAGCGTAGGAGCGACCGCGACTCTGGTCGCCGCGGCCCGCGCTCTCGCCACCAATTCCGAAAACCCGATCATCGACGACCCGTTCGCCGCTCCCCTGGTCCGCGCCGTCGGGGTCGAGTTCTTCACCAAGCTGGTCGACGGCGCCGCCGATCCCGACCAGTCCAGCGCCGGCTACAGCCCGACCATGGCGCAGCTGACCAACGGCATGGCGGCGCGCACCCGATTCTTCGACGACTTCTTCCGGGACGCCGGCAAGGCCGGTATCCGGCAGGCCGTCATCCTGGCGGCGGGCCTCGACTCGCGCGCCTACCGCCTGGTGTGGCCGGCGGGCACCGTCGTCTACGAGATCGACCAGCCCGACGTCATCGAGTTCAAGTCCAAGACCCTGTCGGATCTGGACGCGGCACCGACCACCGAACGGCGCACGGTGGCGATCGACCTGCGTGAGGACTGGCCGGCCGCACTTCGCGCCGCCGGTCTGGACCCCACCAAGCCCACCGCGTGGATCGCCGAGGGACTGTTCGGCTACCTGCCGCCCGAAGCGCAGGACCGGTTGCTCGACCAGATTTCCGAACTGTCCGCACCGGGTAGCCGCATGGGCGCCGAAGGCGTGCCGGCCACGCCGGACCTCGATGAGGACGCCGTGCGCGAGCGCATGAAGGCCGCATCGGAGCACTGGCGCGATCAAGGCTTCGATCTCGACTTCAGCGATCTGGTCTACCTCGGCGACCGCGCCGACGTGGACACCTACCTGCAGGGTCACGGCTGGCAGACCACCGCCGTCACCTCCAACGAACTGCTGGTCCGCAACGGCCTGCCGGCCGTCGAGGCCGACCCGAACGGCCAGCCCTCCATGGGCGAGGTCAACTACGTCACCGCAGTGCGCTGATCCTCATCTATCCCTACCGACGGACAGGACCTACCCGATGACCCGCACCGACAGCGACACCTGGGATCTGGCCTCGAGCGTGGGCGCCACCGCCACGATGGTGGCGACCGCCCGCGCCCTGGCGACGAAGGAAGCGGAGCCGCTCATCCGCGATCCGTACGCCGACCCGCTGGTGCGGGCCGTCGGGGTGGAGTTCTTCATCAAGCTGCTCGACGGGCAGATCGATCTCACCGGTGAGGTCGGGACGGCCGCCGCCATGATGACCAACCTGATGGCGGTCCGGACGAAGTTCTTCGACGACTTCTTCACTTCCGCCACCGCTGCCGGCATCCGGCAGGCCGTCATCCTGGCGGCGGGCCTCGACTCGCGGGCCTACCGGCTGGACTGGCCGGCCGGCACCGTCGTCTACGAGATCGACCAGCCCGAGGTGATCGCCGCCAAGACCGGGACCATGGCGCAGATCGGCGCCACACCGACCTGCGAACGCCGCACCGTCGCGATCGATCTGCGCGAGGACTGGCCGGCCGCGCTGCGCGCCGCCGGATTCGATCCCGCGGCGCCGACGGCCTGGATCGCCGAGGGGCTGCTGATCTATCTGCCGCCCGAGGCGCAGGACAAGCTGTTCGACAACATCACCGCGCTGTCGGCGCCGGGCAGTCGCCTGGCCACCGAATTCCACACCGACCACGGCGCCGGCATGCGTGAGCGCGGCGCGGCCATGAGCGAGCGGTGGCGCGGCGCGGGCCTCGACCTCAACCTGACCGATCTCTGGTACCAGGGCGAGCGCACCTCGGTGGTCGAGCACCTGGATGTCAGTGGCTGGAATACCACGGCCCGCCCTCGCCTTGAAGTTTTCGCCGAGTACGGCCGTCCCCTCGCCGAGACCGAAGACACGGCGGCACTGCGTAATTCACTGTCCGTGACGGCCATCAAGAACTAGGAGTTGGACCCACATGACACGAACTGACGGAGATTCCTGGGACCTGGCCTCGAGCGTCGGGGCCACCGCGACCATGGTCGCGGGGCAGCGTGCCATCGCCCACCGCGAGCAGCTGATCGACGACCCGTACGCCGAGCCGCTGGTGCGGGCCGTCGGGCTGGACTTCTTCACCAAGGCGCTCGACGGCGAGATCGACCTGAGCGACGTGAACCCGGCCTTCACCCCGCGACGCGCGGCCGAAGGGATGACGGTCCGCACCCGCTGGTTCGACCAGCTGTTCCTCGACGCGGCTGCCACCGGCGTACGGCAGGCCGTGATCCTGGCCGCCGGTCTGGACGCGCGCGCCTACCGGCTGCCGTGGCCAGACGGCACCGTCGTCTTCGAGGTGGACCAGCCCGAGGTCATCGAGTTCAAGTCGACGACGCTCGCGAGCCTCGGCGCCTCCCCCACCGCGACCCGGCGCACCGTCGCCGTCGACCTGCGCGACGACTGGATGCAGGCGCTGCGGGACAACGGTTTCGACCCCGAGGCGCCCACCGCGTGGATCGCCGAAGGGCTGCTCATCTACCTGCCGCCGGAGGCCCAGGACCGGTTGTTCGACAACATCACCGCACTGTCGGCGCCCGGCAGCTTCGTGGCCACCGAGCAGGTCGGCGATCTGAGCTCCGCGTTCGACGACGAGCGCATGCAGCAGATGCGCGACCGGATGAAGGCCCTCGGTTCGAACATCGAGATGGCCGACCTCATCTACGAGGGCGACCGCAACCATGTCACCGATTACCTGACGAGCCTCGGCTGGGACGTCACCGCGCGGTCGGTCGAAGAGGCGCACGCCGACAACGGTTTCCAGTACCCGGACGACGAACTGTCCCGGGCCTGGACCCAGCTGAAATACGTCCGCGCAGTCCTGAACCGGAAGGCCTGACCGCGATGGCCCGGACACACGGAGACAGCTGGGACCTGGCCTCGAGCGTGGGCGCGACGGCCACGCTGGTCGCGACGGGGCGGGCGATCGCGAGCACCCACGAACACGGTTTGATCGACGATCCGTTCGCGGCGCCGCTGGTGCGTGCCGTCGGGATCGAGGCGTTCACCAAGATGGTCGACGGCGAACTGGACCTGGCCGTCCTCGACGCCGTCGCCCCGGATGCGGCGGCGCGGGCGCGCGCCAACATCGACGAAATGGCCGTGCGCACAAGGTTTTTCGACGACTACTTCATGGCCGCTGTAGGCGGCGATTCGGCCGGGGTCGCCGCGTCCTCGGAAATCCGGCAGGCGGTGATCCTGGCCTCCGGGCTGGACGCGCGCGCCTACCGGCTGGCGTGGCCCGAGAGCACGGTGGTCTACGAGATCGACCAGCCCGAGGTCATCGAGTTCAAGACCCGGACCCTGGCCGGCCTCGGCGCCGAACCCACGGCCGAACGCCGGACCGTCCCGATCGATCTGCGTGAGGATTGGCCGGCGGCGTTGCGTGCGGCGGGCTTCGACCCGAGCCGGCCGACGGCGTGGTTGGCCGAAGGTCTGCTCATCTACCTGCCGCCGGAGGCCCAGGACAAGCTGTTCGACAACATTCACGAGCTCAGTGCCCCCGGCAGCGCCGTGGCCACCGAATTCGTGCCGGGCCTCAAGGCTTTCGACGCCGACAAGGCGCGCGAGGCCGCCGCGGGATTCCAGCAGCTCGGCTTGAACATGGATATGCCGTCGCTGGTCTACCACGGCGAAAGGCACTCCGCCGCAGACTATCTGGCGGCCAAGGGCTGGCAGACCGCTGGCATCGGCCGGGTGGATCTGCATGCCCGGCACGGCCTGACGGCAACGGTCCTCGGCGACGACGACCCGATGCGCGAAATCATCTACATCAGCGGCACTCTCGGCTGAACCGGCGACGTCGTCACGGATTGTGGACGACGTCGCCCCCGCTCGCGTTGGCCGTGTAGCCGTCGAGGTTGATCTCATCCGTTGTGGTCGTGCCTGCGGCGGCGATGCTGCCGGCACCTGTCGCGGCGGCGGTGTTGGCGTCGCTGTCATCGCCGCCCGTACCGGCGAGGGCAGAAGCGCCGTCAGTGGCTGTGGCGCTGTTGCTCGAGCTGTCGCTGCCGTACCTGGCGGCCATGGCCTGGCTGCCCGGACCGAACGCAACGGCGCTGTTCGAATCGTTGTTGTTGCCGTCACTGCCTGCGATTGCCGTCGTGTCGGGGCCGTAGGCGATGGCGACGTTTCCGTCGCTTCCGCTGCCATAGGTACCTGCCAAGGCCGTGCTGTTGTCGCCGATCGCCTTCGCGGTGTTGTTGTTGTTGCCGGGACCACGGACGTCATCCTTGTCGCCGGCGGCAGCATAGGCGTTCGTACCGGTGGCTTTCGCGGCGTTGCCATCGCCGAAACCCGCGGTGGCGCCGGCGTTTATCCCCGTCGCCGTTGCGGTGTTGTTGTCGCCGTAGACCGCGGCGGCGTAGCTGTTTGTACCCGTCGCTGTGGCGGTATTGCCGGAGCCGAAGGCGGCGATCGCGTGGCTCCCCATGCCGGTGGCCTTGGCGGTGTTGTTGTCGCCGTCCTTGGCGATCGCGACGCTGCGGGTGCCGCTCGCGATCGCGTGGTTGTTGGTGCCGCCGGTGGCTTCGGCGTAGCTGCCGAAACCGTGGGCCACCGCCGTCGAGCCCTGTCCGTCGGACACGGCTGTCGCGGTGCCCTTCACGACCTTGACGTCCCCGTCGTGCGACACCGAGATGTTCGGGCCGCTGCCGTCGGGTGCCGCAGCGGCCGACCACGGCATCGCGGCCATCCCCACTCCGACTCCCAGCGCCACCGCCAGTCCGCCGACCCGGCCGATGCGCTCCGGAGAAACGCGGTGCTTGTTCATGAATTGACCTCCCCTGGTTACAGTTACGCGAACCGTCACGGGTTGTGGACGCTCTGTCCGTTGGTGGCGTCGGCGGTGTAGCCGTCCAGGTTGTCGGTCCCATAGCCCGCGTATGCGTAGCTGCCGAAGCCGTCCGCGCTCGCAGAGTTGTTGTCGTTGTCATTGCCGAAGCTGCCGGCGATGGCGCCGCCCCCGCCGGTCGCGGTGGCGGTGTTGTTGTCGTTGCCGGAGACCAGGAATCCGGAGTCGGCCACGCTGCCCGGCCCGGACGCGGTGGCGGTGTTGGAATCGTTGTTGGTGCCGACGCCGGCCGAAGCGACCCCGGAGTCCGTGGCTTTCGCGAAGTTGCCGTCGTTGTGGTCGCCGATCCCGGCCCGCGCGATGCTGTGGGTACCGGTGGCGATCGCGGTATTGCCGGTGTTGTTCGATTGGCGCCCATCGTATTCGGGGCTTGAGCCGGCGTAAGCCTGAGCGAAGTTGCCCGACGCCACGGCCGTGTTGTTGGTACCGCCACCGGCGATCGCCGTGCTGTCGATACCGCTCGCTTTGGCCGTGTTGTTACTGCCGCCCTTGGCAATCGCCGTGCTGCCGAAGCCGTTTGCGGTCGCGTGGTTGTTGGTGCCGGTGGCTTCGGCGTAACTGTCGAAACCATGGGCCACCGCCGTCGAACCCCGCCCGCTGGACACCGCCGTCGCAGTGCCCTTCACGACCTTGACGTCACCGTCGTGGCTCACCGAGATATTCGGACCGCTGCCGTCGGGCGCCGCCGACGCCGACCACGGCATCGCGACGATCCCGACGCCCACTCCCAGCGCCACCGCCAGCCCGCCGACCCGGCCGATCGACACCGCGCTCCGCGCCATGTTGTGCTTGCCCATGTTCTTCACCCCTTCGTCTGTTGGTGTCACGGGTTGTTGACGGTGTCGCCACCGCTGGCGTTGGCGGTGTAGTGGTCGAGATCGGTTCCGGCCACGCCGGCATTGGCAAGGCTGCCGTCGCCGGTGGCCGAGGCCGTGTTGTAGTCGTTGTCGTTGCCTGCACCACCGGCGAAGGCGCCGGCGCCGTCGGTGGCAGTGGCGCTGTTGTAGTCGTTCTGGTTCCCGCCTGAGCCGGCGCCGGCGTGGGTTCCCGCACCGAAGGCGACGGCGGTGTTGTGCGTGTTGCTGTTGCCACCGAAGCCGGAGACGGCGCCGCTGTTGTCGCCGTAGGCAATGGCGGTGTTGTCGGTGTTGAAGCTGCCGCCCGCGCCGGCGACAGCGGTGGCCGAATCGCCTTGGGCTGAGGCGAGATTGTTGTTGTTGGAGCCTTGCCGGACATCGAGCCCCGGGTAGTAACCCGCGTACGCGCCACTGTCGGTGCCGGTCGCTTTCGCGGTGTTGTTGCTGCCGCCCGCGGCGATGGCGGTGCTGTTGGTGCCGGTCGCTGTAGACGTGTTGTTGCTGCCGCCCGCGGCGATGGCGGTGCTGTTGGTGCCGGTCGCTGTAGACGTGTTGTTGCTGCCGCCCTTGGCGATCGCGGTGCTGCCGACGCCGCTGGCGAGCGCGTGGTTGTTGGTACCGCCGGTGGCTTCGGCATAGCTGCCGAACCCGTGCGCGACGGCCGTTGATCCCCGGCCGTCGGACACCGCTGTGGCAGTGCCTTTCACCACCTTGACGTCACCGTCGTGGCTCACCGAAATGTTCGGGCCACCGCCGTCGGGCGCGGCCGCTGCCGACCACGGCATCGCGGCAATCCCTATTCCGACGCCGAGGGCCACCGCCAGTCCGCCGATCCGGCCGATCGACGCCGCGGTTCGCGGCACGTTGCGCTTACCCATCATCTCTACCTCCCGGCGTGGCAGTCACTGTGTGGTTCCACTGTGCGGGGCGGGCAGGCCGGGTTCTGGGGTAGCGCCGTACCCCATATGATTAGTTCAGCTAAATAGGCTTCGTGGCCACGTCGAAGGCAGAGCCGACGGGACGGCCCCGACTGACTCGATCAGAGCTAAAAGCGGTAATCCCCCAGCCAGAGGGCGCTGACCCCGGTCATCGACCGCTCGGCCTGGCCGAGCGCACCGACCAGTGACCGACCGAGCAGCGCCGCCACCGCCTCCGGCAACGACGCCGCGGCCGGCTGCGACGAGGCCTTGGGCCGCACGTGATCCAGCAGTGACGAGCCCGGGTAGTTGACGACCTTGGCGGTCGCGTCGGGATCGAGACCGGCGAGCACCTTGGCCCGGCGGACGGCGGTCCGCAGCCCACCGAGTTCGTCGACCAGGCCGTGTTCCAGCGCGTCGGCACCGGTCCAGATGCGGCCGCGGGCCACCTGTTCGACGGCCTCGACCGGCAGGTTGCGGCCGTCGGCGACGCGCTCTACGAAGTCGGTGTAGAAGAGATCCGCCTCGGCCACCACGTGCGCGTGCTGGGCCTCGGTGAACGGCTGATTGGCCGACCAGGCGTCAGCATTCTCGTTGGTACGCACGGCATCCGAGCCGACACCGAGCCGTTCTTTCAAGCCCTTGGTGACGAGTTTGCCCGTCACCACGCCGATGGATCCGGTGATGGTGCCGGCGTTGGCGACGATGTGGTCGGCCGCCATGGACACGTAGTAGCCGCCGGACGCGGCGACCGCGCCCATCGACGCGACGACCGGCTTGCCCGCCTCGCGCAGCCGCGCCACCTCGCGCCAGATGGTCTCCGAACCCGTGACGGCGCCTCCCGGACTGTCGACCCGCAGCACGACGGCAGCGACGTCGTCATCCGCCGCGGCTTCCCGCAGCGCCGCGGCGATGGTGTCGCCGCCGACGCTCGACGGTCCGGGCGGGAAGGCGCTCGGGCCGCCGCGTCCACTGACGATGGGCCCGGCCATGGTGACGACGGCGATGGTCGGCTTGTGCTTGATGCCCGGCAGCGGCGGCACCTCGGGCAGCGTGTGTCCCGCGGTGGCCTTGGCGTACCGGGACAGGAACAGCCGCGGCGGCGCGTCCTTGCCGTCGGCTTGCGCTGCGCCACTGGTCAATTCGCCGACCCGGGCATAGGCCTCGTCGCGGAAACCGATGCGGTCGACCAGCTTGGCGGCGACCGCCTCGTCGCGGAGCAGCGGTGCCCGGTCGACGAGGGCGTCGAGTTCGTCGGCGTCGACGCCGCGAGATTCTGCGATGGCAGTCAGCACCTGGGCGTGCAGGCTCTCGATGAGCCGGCCGTCGGCCTCGCGGTGCGGCTCGGTGTAGCGGTCCTGCGTGAACATGTTGGCCGCCGACTTGTACTCGCCGCGCGCGACGAACTGCGCCTCGATGCCGGCCTTGTCGAACGCGTCGCGAAGGAACAGCGCGTTGGTCGCGAAACCCACCAGACCGACGGTGCCCGAGGGCTGCATCCACACTTCCCGGAACGCCGACGCCAGGTAGTAGGACATGGTGCCCGGATAGGTCTCGGCCCAGGCGATCGACGGCTTGACGGCGCTGAACGCGGCGATGGCGTCACGCAGCTCCTGCACCGGACCCGCTGCGGCAGCGGGCAATTGAACCCGCGCGATCAGTCCGGCCACCCGCTTGTCGTCGGCTGCGCGGTGGATGGCGGCGACGGCGTCGCGCAGCACGAGAGGCCGCGCGTTGCCCATGACGAAGGCGATCGGGTCGAAGCCGGCGGTCTCGGGCGGCACGGCCTGTAGGTCGAGTTCCAGTACGCAGCCGTTGGGCACGCCGTGATGACGCGCGGTGTCGACCTTGCGGACAAGGGCACGCAACTCATCGGGGCCGGGAAGACCGGGCAGGCTGGGCCGGAAAGCAAACATGCTCCGAGCGTACCGATTCACCGGCGAGTGCCGAGCAGACGCAAACCTGTCCATTCCGACGCCGAATTCGACAGTTTTCCGCCTGCTCGCGGGAGAGGATCGACCCATGGTGCTGAAGGTCTCTGTCTCTCCCGATCTGGTCCACGGCGATGCCGACGACGGCTACGGCAAGGTCGCCGACGCGTTCCGGGCCAACTTCGCTGCCGGCGGCGAAGTCGGCGCCGCGCTGTGCGTCTACCGGGACGGCCGCAAGGTCGTCGACATGTGGGGCGGCTACCGTGACGGGATCAGCCGGGCGCCGTGGCAGGCCGACACCATGGTCAACATGTTCTCGTCGACGAAAGGTGTTGCCGCCCTTGCTGTCGCGCACGCGGTGTCGAAAGGGCTCTTCGACTACGACGAGCGCGTCAGCACGTACTGGCCCGAGTTCGCCGCGCAGGACAAAGGCGACGTCACCGTCCGGCAGCTGCTCGCACACCAGGCCGGGCTGTGCGTCCTGACCCCCAATCCCCTGCTGTCCGACATCGCCGACCCGGTGCGGCTCTCCGCCATCCTCGCGGCACAGAAACCCGCGTGGAAGCCCGGCACCCGGCACGGCTACCACGCCATCACCATCGGCTGGTACGAGTCCGAGCTGATCCGTCGAACCGACGGCCGTACGCTCGGCCGTTATCTCGCCGAGGAGATCACCGGGCCGTCGGGTCTCGACCTGTACATCGGTCTGCCGGACTCGGTCGACCGCAACCGGATTGCCACGCTGCACCATTGGCAGCGATACGAGTCGCTGCGGCACCTCGACGTCATGCCCGCCGGGTTCCTGATCGGCAGCCTCAACCCGCGCGGGCTGCTGGCCAGAACCGCCGCGATCCCCGCCGACATCGACCCCTACGCCGGCGACTACAACACCGACAAGGTGCGCCGCGTCGAGATTCCGTCGGCCAACGGCACCGGGACGGCCCGCGCGCTGGCCGGCCTCTACGGCTCCGCGGCGACCGGCGGCAGCGAAATAGGTTTCACCCCAGAGACTTTCGACGAGTTGATCGCGCCACCCCGCAATCCGTCAGGCGGTACGCGGGACAAGGTGATGCGCGCCGAGATCGCCTACGCGCTGGGCTTCTGCAAGCCCATCCCGACGTTCGCCTTCGGCTCCTCAGGAAAGGCGTTCGGCACGCCCGGTTTCGGTGGCTCGTTCGGTTTCGCCGACCCCGACACGGGCGTCGGCTTCGGCTACGTGATGAACCGGCTGGGCTTCCATCTGGTCAGCGATCCCCGCGAGCTCGCGGTGCGCCAGGCCCTCTTCCACGACGTCCTGGGCGCCCGGTTGCAAAGCTAATCCGTTGACCCTGAAAACAGGGCGCAGAAGTGCGAGTGCCGGCAGCCCTCAGCGCAGGATCAACGCAAAAAAGAAGGGCCCCCGCCGAAGCGGAGGCCCTTCTCGTCGAGCTCTTACAGCTCGGTCGCGCTACCACCAGCAGCGGTGATCGCCTCACGGGCGCTACCACTGAACTTGTTGGCGGTGACGTCGACCTTGACGGCCAGCGTGCCGTCGCCGAGCACCTTGACCAGGGTGTTCTTGCGAACCAGGCCCGCGGCCACCAGCTCGTCCACACCGACGGTGCCGCCCTGCGGGAACGCCTTGGCGAGGTCGCCGACGTTCACCACCGCGTACTCCGTGCGGAAGCGGTTGCGGAAGCCCTTGAGCTTCGGCAGACGCATGTGGATCGGCATCTGGCCACCCTCGAACGTCACGGGGACGTTCTTGCGGGCCTTGGTGCCCTTGGTACCACGACCAGCGGTCTTACCCTTGGAGCCCTCACCACGACCGACGCGGGTCTTGGCCTTCTTGGACCCCGCGGCCGGCTTGAGGTCGTGCAGCTTGATGACGCTCATTTACGCCTCCTCAACCGTGACGAGGTGGTTGACCACCGCGAGCAGACCACGGGTCTGCGCGTTGTCCTCGCGAACGACGGACTGGCGGATCTTGCGCAATCCCAGCGTCCGCAGGCTCTCGCGCTGCTTCCACCGGGCACCCACGGTGCCACGCACCTGGGTGATCTTCAGTTCAGCCATGATTATGCCGATCCTTCACGCGCTGCCGAGGCGGCGAGCGCTTCTGCCTCACGCCGGGCCCGCAGCATGCCGGCCGGCGCAACATCTTCGATGGGCAGGCCACGACGGGCTGCCACTTCCTCCGGACGCTGCAGCTGCTTCAGCGCGGCAACGGTGGCGTGCACCACGTTGATCGCGTTGTCGCTGCCCAGCGACTTGGCCAGGATGTCGTGCACGCCGGCGCATTCCAGCACCGCGCGAGCCGCACCACCGGCGATCACACCGGTACCCGGGCTGGCCGGGCGCAGCATCACGACACCGGCAGCGGCCTCGCCCTGAACCGGGTGCACGATGGTGCCACCGATCAGCGGGACGCGGAAGAAGCCCTTGCGAGCCTCCTCGACACCCTTGGCGATGGCGGCCGGAACTTCCTTGGCCTTGCCGTAGCCGACGCCCACCATGCCGTGGCCGTCACCGACGATCACCAGCGCGGTGAAGCTGAAGCGCCGACCACCCTTGACCACCTTCGAAACGCGGTTGATGGTGACAACGCGCTCGATGTAGTTGCTCTTCTCACCGCGGTCATCGCCACGGCCACGGCCACCACGGTCGTCGCGACGGCCACGGCCGTCACGGTCGCCGCGGCCACCACGGTTGTCCTGCGCCGAACCGGCGCCAGCCTGGTCGGCCATCATGCAGTCCTTCCGGTCATCTTCAAGTAAGTCATTAGAACGTCAACCCGCTTTCACGAGCGGCGTCGGCGAGCGCGGCGATCCGGCCGCCGTAGCTGTAGCCACCGCGGTCGAAAACGACCTCGGAGATGCCGGCAGCCTTGGCACGCTCGGCGATCAGCTGACCCACACGGGTGCTGACGGCCTTCTTGTCACCGTCGACGGCACGCACGTCGGCCTCGATGGACGACGCGGCGGCCAGCGTGGTGCCGGTCAGGTCGTCGATCACCTGGACGTGGATGTGCCGCGAGGAGCGGTTCACCATCAGACGCGGACGCTCGGCGGTGCCGGCGACCTTCTTGCGCAGACGGGCGTGACGGCGCAGACGCGCCACCCGACGGGTCTCAGAGATGTTCTGGCCCAACGGCTTACGCTTGTCGGTCTCAGTGTTGGCCATTGCTACTTACCTGTCTTTCCGACCTTGCGGCGGATCTGCTCACCCTCGTAGCGAATGCCCTTGCCCTTGTACGGGTCGGGGCGACGCAGGCGGCGGATGACTGCCGAGATCTGGCCGACTTTCTGCTTGTCGATGCCGGACACCGAGAACTTCGTCGGGGTCTCGACTGCGAACGTGATGCCCTCGGGGGCCTCGATCAGCACCGGGTGGCTGTAGCCGAGCGCGAACTCCAGGTTCGAGCCCTTGGCCTGCACGCGGTAACCGACGCCGAAGATTTCCATCTTGGTGGTGTAGCCCTGCGTCACACCGGTCACCAGGTTGGCGATCAGCGTGCGGGACAGTCCGTGCAGCGAGCGGTTACGACGCTCGTCGTTCGGACGGGTGACCACGACGGCACCTTCGTCGTTGCGCGACACCTCGATGGGCTCGGCAACATCGAGCGCCAGGGTGCCCTTGGGGCCCTTCACGGCGATGTTCTGGCCGTCGATGGTCACATCGACACCGGCCGGAATGGCAACCGGCTGCTTTCCAATACGCGACATGTTTTCTGCCCCCTACCAGACGTAAGCGAGGACTTCGCCGCCCACGCCCTGTCGAGCTGCCTGGCGGTCGGTGAGCAGGCCGGAGGACGTGGAGATGATCGCCACGCCCAGGCCACCCAGAACCCGCGGCAGGTTGGTGGATTTCGCGTACACCCGCAGACCGGGCTTCGACACCCGGCGGAGGCCGGCGATGCTGCGCTCGCGGCTCGGGCCGTACTTGAGGGAAACAACGAGGCTCTTGCCCACGCGGGCGTCCTCGGTGCGGTAGTCGGTGATGTAACCCTCCTTCTTGAGGATCTCGGCGATGTTCGCCTTGATCTTCGAGTGGGGCAGGGTCACCTCGTCGTGGTACGCCGAGTTGGCGTTGCGCAGACGTGTCAAGAAGTCTGCGATCGGATCCGTCATTGTCATGACAGCGTTGATCAACCTTTCTCGCTGCGGTTCCCATGCATCACGCCCGTGTCGGTCCCACCTTGCGGTGGCTCGGCACGTCACATCGTGGGCCTGCTACGAAGTGTTTTCCCTTATCTGACCGAGGTCGGTCAGGGGTCGTGCATCAGTAGTGCAATCCAGTTTCAGAAGGCACGTACCGATCGGCCATTGGACGAAGACGCCCATGGCAACCTGCCCAGTGTAGACAATGCGCAGCTCAGGGCCAAATCCGTGCAGATTTCCGCCGAGCGTGGGGGTTGGCGCGGTTTTCCGGCCGGATTTCCGCGTAATCCCCCACTCTCGAAGCAGTACAAATCACCGCCGTGCCTCGATGAGATGCCGGGTCGAGTGGGCGACGAACGGCGTGCCGTCGCGCATCCGGCGGTCGAGCTCGACGAGTTGTTCCCGGTACCGCTCCACCGAGAAACCGGGCACCCACCAGGGACATTTACGCAGAATCCAGACGACGGCGCCGACGTCGTAGAACTCCATCCGGCAGCGCGCTTCGCGCAGGTCGGTGACCGCGAGGCCGGCGTGCACGGCGGCGTCCGCTTCGTGATGCGGGTCGCGCTGCCTGCGCTCGACGGGAAGCGGGCCGAGAAAGTACTCGATGAGTTCGAACGCCGAGGCGGGGCCGACGTGCTGCGCGAAGTAGTGGCCGCCGGGGTGCAGCACCCGGGCGATCTCCGACCAGTTGGGGGCGACGGGGTGACGCGACGTGACGAGGTCGAAGGAACCGTCGTCGAAGGGCAGCCGCCCGGTTGCCGCGGTCTCGACGACCTGGACGCCCCGTGGCGACAGCCGCTCACGCGCGGCACGCGCATTCGGTGGCCAGGACTCGGTGACGACGAGACGCGGCGGCAGCACGGGCATCTCGTCGATGACCTCACCGCCGCCGGTGTCCAGATCCAGTGCGGCACGGGCGTTCTCGAACCGTCGCGCCAGCAGTTGCACGTAGCTCCACGGCGGCCGTTCCTCCACCGCACGGCCGGCAAGCCAGCCGAAACCCCACCCGGTCACATCGGCCGTCTCGGCTTCGTGCACCAGGTCGGCAAAGCTCCGCATGTCGATCACCCCGGGCAGAACGCAAAAGCCGCCCCGGTCACGAGGACCGGGGCGGCTTTCTACAGCGTCATGAGACGGGCAGAGTCACCAGCTGGACTTCTGCACGCCGGGCAGCTCGCCGGCGTGGGCCATCTCCCGCAGGCAGATTCGGCACAGGCCGAACTTGCGGAACACCGAGTGCGGGCGACCGCACTTGTTGCAGCGGGTGTAGCCACGCACCGCGAACTTCGGCTTCTTGTTGGCCTTGTTGACCAGAGCCTTCTTTGCCATTGTCAGTTCTCCTTGAACGGGAAGCCCAGGGCCCGCAGCAACGCACGGCCTTCGTCGTCAGTGGTGGCCGAGGTGACGACCGTGATGTCCATGCCGCGGGGGCGGTCGATCGAGTCGACGTCGATCTCGTGGAACATCGACTGCTCGTTGAGGCCGAAGGTGTAGTTGCCGCTGCCGTCGAACTGCTTGGCCGACAGGCCGCGGAAGTCGCGGATACGGGGCAGTGCGATGGAGATCAGGCGGTCCAGGAATTCCCACATGCGGTCGCCACGCAGGGTGACGCGGCAGCCGATCGGCATGCCCTCACGCAGCTTGAACTGCGCGATGGACTTGCGGGCCTTGCGGATTTCCGGCTTCTGGCCGGTGATCAGCGTCAGGTCGTTGACCGCGCCGTTGATCAGCTTGGCGTCGCGGGCGGCGTCACCGACACCCATGTTGACGACAACCTTGACCACGCCGGGGATCTGCATGACGTTGGCGTAGTTGAATTCGTTGTTGAGCGCGTCGCGGATCTCTTCGCGGTAACGCGTCTTCAGCCGGGGCTGAGTGTTTTCCACAGTGGTCATCTCAGATGTCCTTGCCATTGCGCTTGGAGATACGGACCTTCTTGCCGCTCTCCTCATCGACGCGGTAGCCGATGCGGGTCGCGTTACCGTCGGAGTCGACCACCATCACGTTCGAAACGTGGATCGGCGCCTCCTGGGTGACGATGCCACCCGACGATGCACCACGCTCGTTCTGAGACTGCGCGGTGTGCTTCTTGATCCGGTTGACGCCCTCAACGAGCACCTTGTTGCGGGTCGGGTAGGCCTCGATGACCTTGCCCTTGGCACCCTTGTCCTTGCCGGCGATGACCAGCACGGTGTCGCCCTTGTGCACCTTCATCACAAAACCTCCGGGGCCAGCGAGACGATCTTCATGAACTTCTTCTCGCGCAGTTCGCGACCGACCGGCCCGAAGATGCGGGTACCGCGGGGGTCATTGTCGTTCTTGATGATGACGGCGGCGTTCTCGTCGAACTTGATGTAGCTGCCGTCCGGCCGGCGGCGCTCCTTGACGGTGCGCACGACGACGGCCTTGACCACGTCACCACGCTTGACGTTGCCGCCCGGGATGGCGTCCTTGACGGTCGCCACGATGATGTCGCCGATGCCGGCGTAGCGCCGCGACGAGCCACCGAGCACGCGGATGCAAAGGATTTCCTTTGCGCCCGTGTTGTCGGCGACCTTGAGTCGCGATTCCTGCTGAATCACTCGATCTCCTGACCTGGGGTTTGTATGCACGCCAGATACCGACCTGGACGTGCGCGGTCTTGTTGTCCAAGGGCACGCAGAGTCGGCGTGTGACCGGGGTCTGCCCTGGGCAACCCCTACATACTAGGCGAGCAGCCATAACGCTCCAAATCGCTGCTCATCCAGGGCCGGAAACGGCGAAATGGCCGCTGCCGTTCGTCGGCAGCGACCATTTCGGCGGTCTCGGACAGTCGGCGGTCAGCCCCCGATGCCCCAGCCCAGGACACGCGACGTCAGCAGCACCAGCGCCAGTGACACCGTCGCCACCACGACCAGGCCGATCACCGCGACGACGAGCGGGCGCCAGCCGGTGCGTGCGATCTGCCGGAAGTCGGTGGACAGCCCGACCCCCGCGAAGGTCAGCAGGAAGGCCCACTTGGACACCGCGGCCAGGTTCGCGATCTGTCCCTTGCTCAACAGCCCGGCGGTGACGACGGCCGAGACCGCCAGGAAGCCGAGGACGAATTTCGGGAACTTCTGCCACACGAACGCGGCCTTTGCGCGCACGCCGGAGGCGACGGCGTCGGCCTCTCCCTTGGCGGCCCAGTAGATGGCGAAGCCGAGGACGACGAAGCCGATCAGCGCGTTGCGCACCGACTTCACCAGGACTGCGGTCTTGCCGGCCTCGTCGGAGAAGAGGTAGCCGGTGGCCGTGGTCTCGGCGGTGTTGTCGACGGCGAGGCCGGCCCACAACCCGAACTCGTGGTCGGTGAGCCCGATGGCGTGCCCCAGGGGCGGCAGCACGAACAGCGCGACGGCACCGAGCGCCAGGATCGACGCGATCGCGTAGCTGACATCGGAGTTGCGGGCCCGGATGGCGCCCTTGGCCGCGATGATCGCCGACACCCCGCAGATCGATGTGCCGATGGCCAGCAGCGAGCCGAGCTTGCCGGACAGGCCGAACCACCGGGCCGCGGCGATGATGATGGCGCCGGCGACGGTCATGTCGATCAGGATCTGCACCAGACTGGTGGCGCCGAGCTTGAGGACGTCACCGAGGACGAACCGCGCGCCCAACAGGACGATGCCGATCTTGAGCCAGAATTCGTAGGTGGCGACGCCCGGACGGAAAATCCGGTGCAGACCAACGGTATTGGTGATGATCAACCCGAAAACGATGGCCCACAGCACGTATTCGATGTCGGGCACGTGCCAGTGCTGGTGCTTGGCCAGCGCCAGCCAACCGATTTGGGCGTACTTGCCCGCCAGACCCACTACCACCAGGAGCAGTAGGCCCGGGATGTAGTCGAGGAACCGCCGGGCGCCCGTGGATTCGGTGTAGTCGCCCGAATCGACGTGATCGGAGGTATCAGAGGTATCAGCCGCATCGACAGTCATCGCGTCACCAGCCGATCTTCGGCAGCACGCCGGCCACCGCCAGCGCGGTCACCGCGAGGCCCAAAATTGTTGCCCACCAATCAGTCCCGACGCGGCTCACCCAGCTCTGCGTCACCTCGGTCTCAGTCATCACGCCTCTCCCGTCACCCGATGTGGGCTCATCGTTGCGGGTGCCGCGCCGACTGCACAGGGATCTGCTCGCGCTGACCAGAAGGAGGTCAGCCGAGAATCGCGTGCGCCAGCCGCGTCAGCGCGCCGCTGATCTGCGCGACGGACAGGCCGCGTTCGCGTTGGTGGAGGAAGTTCTCGGCGGCCAACGGCGCCAACATAATGTCCACGAGCGGGTCCGGCTCGGCCACGTCGGCCTGCACCAGCAGGGCGCGGACGTGCGCGGCCCAGAAACCGTAGGCCCCGGTGCGATAGCGGGCGCCGCCGATCTCGGCGCCGAGCGCGAGATCCACATGCCGGTCGAGAAGGTCGACCATGGCGGCATAGAACGCCGAAAGCCGTTCTGCCGGCGCGGCTCCCGGCCCGAGCGGGGGCGCTCCGGAGATCAATTGGCGCTGCAGAGCGCGCTCATGCTCGTCGAGCAGCGCGACGGCGACGGCGGCGGTATTGGGGTAGCGCCGATACAGCGTGCCGCGTCCGACGCCGGCCGCCGTGGCGATGTGCTCCATGGTGACGCTGCGCGGATCACGATCGGCGAAGACCTCCGCGGCCGCGGCCAGGATCCGGGCGCGGTTGCGCGCGGCGTCGGCCCGCTCGGTGCCGCCGCCCTCAGTGCCTGCGTCGTCGCCGAGCAGGTCCTGACCGATGTCCACCACCGCACAATAGCCCACTCCAGGAATAAGTGGACACAACGTCCGGTTAGTTGCATCATCAATCCGGACACAGTGTCCACTTTTGAGAGGATGGCCATGACCACGTTGCTTCACCTGGATGCCAGCGCCCGGAACCCGTCGATCAGCAGGCAGCTCAGCGCCGAGTTCGCGCAGGCCTGGCGTACGGCAGCGCCCGCCGGCACCTACCGCTACCGCGACGTGGCGGCCGATCCGGTGCCGTTCATCGACGCCGGCTGGACCGAGATCTGCGATGCGGCACTTGCCGCCGGCGTCACCGACCTCGACGAGCTCGCGGGCCTGGCGCGCACCCCCGCCCAAACCGCGGCGTGGGCCGTCGTCGAACCACTGCTTGCCGAATTGCGCTCGGCCGACGTCGTGTTGATTGGCACGCCGATGTACAACTACTCGATTCCGGCCGCTCTGAAGGCCTGGCTGGACCAGGTGACGTTTCCACGAATGTCGTTGGCACCCCGACGGTTCGTGGTCGCCACCGCACGAGGTGGCGCCTACTCGCCGGGCTCACCCAAGGCGGCCTTCGACTATCAGGAGAGGTTCCTGCGCGACTTCTTCGCCGGGCATTTCGCCGTCACCGACACCGTGTTCATCAACGCCGAACTGGCCAACTCCCGAGTGGATCCCGCGCTCGCCCAGTTCCGGACCGGGCACGACGCGTCCCTGACGGCCGCCCTGAACACGGCGCGCGCGTTGGCCGCGGAGTATGCGAAATGAATTGGCTCATCCTCGCTTTGGCCGGCGGTGTGGAGATCGCCTGGTCCCAGAGCATCAAACCGACCGACGGGTTCACCCGCCTGCTGCCGACGGTCGTCTGCGTACTGGTCGGCGCCTTGTCGGTGTACTTGTTGTCGCTGGCGATGCGGACCTTGCCGGTCGGCACCGCCTATGCGGTATTCACCGGCATCGGCGCCGTCGGGGCCATCGCCATCGGGGTGCTGGTCCACAAGGACCCACTCAATATCGGCCGCGCGGTGGCGTTGTCGATGATCGTCGGCGGAATCGTGTTGGCCCGCTTGACAAATCCCGAATGACGACCCTGCTCAACCCAGCCGAATACCGAAGTCCCCCAGCAGGACCGGCTTCGCCGCGTCAAGCCCCTTCGAACCGGCGGGTCCCTGCAACTGCAGCGCGATGAGGTAGTCCCCGCTGTTGGTCCACACGTGGACGATGCGGTCCACGTAGTCGCTGCCACCGCCGGGCTTGTCGGCGAGAACACCCATCAGCTTCTGCCCGCTGTAACCGCACAATTCGTCGGGCAGGATGCTGACGCTGTTGAACTCGTGGCCCGCGGTGCGCGCATCGGCGTACTGCCGGAACGCGGCCCCGGCATCGAGGGGTGTCGGGCTGATTTTCACGGTGCCGGTCAAGCCGTCGGGCCCGGTCAAGTTGAGCGCGACGTCACCGGAAGCCGGAGCCGCCTGACTGAATCCGTCGGGCACCGCGACGATGACGGTCGGCGCGCTGGGGGCGCCGGTGGTCGCGGTCATGGTCTGGGTCGGCGGGCTCGGCGGGTCGCAGACCTGCTCGCCCGCCGAGACCGGACGTTTGGTGGTTTCGACCACTCCGTACACCGGCAGGTCGAGCATCTTCGACCCCGACGCCGCAGTCGAGGACGTCGCGGACGTCGCCGGCGAACTGGTGGCACTGGTCGTGGTGCTGCCGGATTTGCTTGTACTGGTTGGCTTCTCGTCGTCCTTGCCGCCGCAGGCCGCCAGCAGCGCCACCGCCGACAGCACGGCGGCGCACCGCATGATCGTTCCGCTCATCGCAGTCCCCTAGTCCTTGCAGAACGCCTTGGCCAGCTCCTGTTCGACGTCAAGATACGGCGTACCGGAGATGTCGACGACGACTTTGGCGATGGTGCCCCCGACGAAGGGATACGGGGCCCGGTAGCGGTTCGACACCGGCTGGCCCGCGTTGCGCCCGACCGCGACGCCGCCACCGGCCAGCCCGAACGTGCCCGGGTGGGCGCGAACATCTGGACGGACGGCCACCACCGCGTCGTCGATCCGCAGTTCGACGGTGCCGAGCGGCGTATGGCTCCCCTCCACGGTGCCGGTCCGGTCGTATCGGACACCGAAGACGTGCCGTCCCAACGGCAATGGGTCGAGCGCGGACACCCATTGTTCGTCCTCGCCCATGAAGTTGTAGACGTACTGCAGCCGGCCATCCTGGACGAACAGCACGTGCCCGCCGTGGCCGGCGCCCTGCTTGAAGAGCACCCCCTCTGCAGCTGCCGATTCGACGTCGACCTCCGCCAGCACGGAGAACGACTGGCCCCGAAGCTCGACGCCGGCGCCGATGCCCACCTCGGCGGTGCCCGGGTAATAGGTGAAGGTCTGCCGATCCCCCGCCAGGTAGGGACGGTCACGCAGCAGCGTCTCGAACACGTTGAGGTCGGCCAGCGGCAGGCCGTTGTACTTGGCCGCCTCGGAGAACCAGAGTTCCTGCATCTCAGCGAGTTTCGCCGGATTCTCCGCGGCGAGGTCGTGGCACTGACTGCGGTCGGACTCGATGTGGAACAACTCCCAGCGGTCCTTGTCGAAGTGCGACCATCCCGACGGCGTCGCGGCGTGCACCGTGTTGGCGAACCAGCCGTCGTGCCAGATGCCACGCGTGCCGAGCATCGCGTAGAACTGCGTCGTCTTGCCGGTGTCGGCCGCCGAGTCTGCCAGGGCCGCTTTGAAACTCACACCTTCCAGCGGCCGCTGCGGCACGCCGCGCACCTCGGTGGGCGGTTCGATGCCCAACAGTTCGTAGACCGTCGGGGTGATGTCGGCGACGTTGACGTAGTTGTCGCGCACCTCGCCGTGTGCGGCGATTCCATTGGGCCAGCTGATGATTGCGGTGTCGGCGATGCCGCCCTCATGCGAGGCGTAGCGCTTGAACAGCTTGTAGGGCGTGTTGAAGGCCATCGCCCAGCCGATCGGGTAATGGTTGTAGGTGTCCGGCGAACCCAGCGTGTCGAAGTACCGCATGCTCTCTTCGACGGTGTCGATGTAGCCGTTGAAGAACTTGTTCTCGTTGACCGAACCGTTCGGGCCGCCTTCGCCGCTGGCCCCGTTGTCGGAGATGACGACGATGAGGGTGTTGTCCAGCTGCCCGGATTCCTCCAGATAGTCGAGAATTCGCCCGATCTGGGCGTCGGTGTACGACAGGAAGCCGGCGAACACCTCGGCCATGCGGGCGAACAGCCGCTTCTCCTCGTCGCTCAGCCCGTCCCAGGGCCGCACCGTGTCCTGCAGCGGCCATGGCTCACCGTTCGGCCCCTTGACGTCCAGATACGGATTCATCGGTGAGAGCTCGGTATCCGGCGGCACGATGCCGAGCCGCTTCTGGTTCTCCAGCACCAGGTCGCGGTAGGCCTCATAGCCCATGTCGAACCTGCCGGCGTACTTGTCGGCCCATTCTTTGAACACGTGGTGCGGCGCGTGCCCGGCCCCCGGGCAGACGTAGGAGAACCAGGGCTTGTCCGGCGCGATGACCTTGGCGTCCCGGACGAACTCGATGGTCTTGTCCGCCAGGTCTTTTGACAGGTGGTAGCCCTCTTCGGGCGTGGCCGGCGGGGCGACGGGGTGGTTGTCGTACACCAGCTCCGGGTACCACTGGTCGGTCTCGCCGCCCATGAAGCCGTAGAAGCGTTCGAACCCGCGCGACAGCGGCCAATGCCGTTTGGTCGAGGCCAGGTTCGATTCCTCCAGCGGCGTCAGGTGCCATTTGCCGACGCAGTAGGTGTTCCAGCCCCGCTCGGCGAGCACCTCGGACAGCAGGGCGGTCTCAAAAGGTATGCGGCCGTGGCAGTTCGGGAACCCATCGGTGAACTCCTCGATGGTCGCCATACCCACCGAGGTGGCGTTACGCCCGGTGAGCAGCGAGGCCCGGGTCGGCGAACACAGCGCAGTGGTGTGGAACTGGGACAGCCGCACGCCGCGGTCGGCGATGCGGCGCATGGCCGGCATGTCGACGAGGCCGCCGAAGCAGTCCCAGGTGGCGATGCCGGTGTCGTCCCAGACGAGGTAGAGCACGTTCGGTGCACCGGCCGGTGCGACCGGCGCCGCGTAGGGAGTCCAGTCGGGCTCCGAGTCGCGGATGTCGAGTTTGATCTTGCCCTGGAATTCAGTTGCCATGACGCCTCGTCCCGGTCAGTCTTCGCCGATCCCGGCGATCCGCCCGGAGATTACACCCGGGAGCTGGGCTGCGCCCTGGATATTGACGTTCGCGACGCGCACCTGCGCTACGGCAGCATTACCCGCCCCACCATGTCACCCGGCGGCGAGTCTCCGGTGCGGCCCACCGGTTCGACCGTCAGACCCAGCGCCGTGGCCCGCCCGATGTCCGAAACCATGACCGTGCGCGTGTCCCGGATCGGCGACCCCGTCTGCACCGGAACGCCGTCCTTCATCAGCCACACCTGGTAGGCCATGCCCGGCGGGGGCAGCGCAGCACCGTCGAACATCACCATGCCGTCACCGCGCGCCCGCGAGTACACGACGGTCGCGGTGCCACCGGAGCGCAGGGCGGTGGAGACCGTGCGAACGTCCGGCGCCGTCATCACCCTTTCGGCGACCGGCGGGGCGGGCGGCGGGCGCAACATCCAGCCCGCCGTGAACGCGCCGCCGACGGCAAGTACCGCGGCCGCCGCCAGAACCGCTTTGCGCCAACGATGTTCGCGGACCACTTGCCGATTGCCGCGCACGACCCGATCGCGCAGCGCCGCCGGTGGCGCCACAGCCGTGGCGTCCGACAGTGTCCCGAGAGTCTCCCGAGCCTCGGCCACCTGAGCCCGGAATGCCGCCACAACCGGCCCGGGCGCCGCTGCCAACTGCCGCTCTATGTCGGCGCGCTCCACGTCGGAGACAGCGTCGAGCGCGTACGGCACGGCCAGCTCCAGCAGTTCGAATTCCGACGGATCGCTCATGACTCCCCCAGACAATCACGGAGCTTGCGCAGCGCCTCGCGCATCCGCGATTTCACCGTGCCGAGACTCGTGGACAGCCGCTCGGAGACCTGCACATAGGTCAGGCCGCCGTAATAGGCCAACTCGATCGCCTCACGCTGTGCGCCGGTGAGCGTGCCGAGGCAGCCCACCACCCGGCGGCGATCGTCGCCCCGCACCGCCGCCTCGGCCACCACGTCCGATGATCGATCGAGATGCGTTGTGGCGTAGTCCCATTCACGCCGACTGCTCGCGACCTCCGCACGCACCCGATCGACCGCCCGGCGATGCGCCAGCGTCATCAGCCAGGCCAGCGCCGAACCCTCGGCAGGGTCATAGGTCGAAGCCGAGCGCCACACCTGCGCGTACACCTCCTGCGTCGTCTCCTCGCTGTAGCCGGGGTCCCGCAGGACCCGCAAAATCAGGCCGAAGACCCGGGCACAGGTCGCGTCGTAGAACGACGCGAACGCGTCGTCATCCCCGTCGGAGACACGCTTCAACAAGGCACCGAGATCGGGGGCATGCTCAGACGATGCGGCCATCGTCGAGCAGCCTAACCGCACCCGTCAGCGCTTCGCCTGCGCCAGCAGCTCCCGGATCATGCCCTCGGTCACGTCGTAGTCGCCCTCACCGAACTTGAGGTGGCGGACCACGCCCGCAGCATCGATCAGGTAACTCGCCGGCCAATACTGGTTCTGGTAGTTGTGCCAGGTGTCATACGAGTTGTCCAGGGCCACCGGGTACGTGATGTGCAGGTCGGCAGCACCCTTGATGACGCCGGCACGGTCATGCTCGAACTGGTACTCCGGCGTGTGCACGCCGATCACGGTGAAACCCTGGTCCTTGTAGCGCTCATACCAACCGGTGACATGCTCGATCGCGCGCTGGCAGTTGATGCACGTATAGGTCCAGAAGTCGACAAGAACCACCTTGCCGCGCAAGGCTTTCAGGTCGAGCGGTGCATCGCCGGGAGTGTTGAACCAACTGTCGATGCCGACGATGTCCGGGGCCGTCCCGCAGTCCTGCAAGACGCTCGCACCCTCCGCACAATTCGACAAACCGACTCCCGACGGTGCGATGCGGGCCTGCAACGTCGCGGTGTAGTCGGGAATCTTCCGTTGCACCGTGGCGGGCAGATTCAGCGCCAACGCCACCGCGGCGACCAGCATGACCACGCCGGCCGCCACCCGGACCTGCCGCTGTCGCTGCTGAAATGCCTTGACCCGCTCGGCAACTCGTTGCCCGCCCACGGCGAAAAACAACAATGGCAGTGCGGTGCCCACTGCGAACGAGGCGGTCAGCGCGATAGTGTCCAGCCCGATGCGGCCGGTCGCCCCGGCCACCACGATCGCCGCCAGCACGGGTCCCGCGCACGGCGCGTAGAGCACACCCAAGGCCAGGCCGAGGCCGAAACCCTTACGGCCGCCGGCAATGTCGCGTTGCGGCAGACGCGCGAACGGCGCTTCGAGTAGGCGCTCGACGCGCGGGAAGATCAGGCCGACGCCGATGACCGTGAGCACCAGCAGGCCGACCCAGCGGATGATGTCGGGTGGCAGATCCAACTGCTGCAGCACGGCGGTCCCGACGAGGGTCACCGCGCTGAAACTCAGGACCAGTCCGGCGATCACCCGGTAGGGCCGGCGGCCGGCGCCGGAGAACAGGACCACGGGCAGGACCGGCAGGATGCACGGCGAGATACCGGTGATCAGTCCGCCGAGGAATCCGATGAGGACGAGTGTGTGCATGCCCCGTATTCGGAGCCGGCGCCGATCCGGATTGGGTGCGGCAGCAGAAATTTCCGCTCAATACAAAACTGCCCCTCTCCCGAAGGAGAGGGGCAGTTCCATGTCTGTCGAAAGCCTACTTGGCCTTCTCGAGCACCTCGACCAGACGCCAGCGCTTGGTGGCCGACAGCGGACGGGTCTCCATCAGCGAGACGCGGTCGCCGATACCGGCGTCGCCGTTCTCGTCGTGCGCCTTGACCTTGGTGGTGGTCCGGATGATCTTCCCGTAGAGCGGGTGGCTCTTGCGGGACTCCAGCTCGACCACGATGGTCTTTTCCATCTTGTCCGACACCACGTAGCCGATGGCGGTCTTGCGGCTACCGCGCTCGGTCTCGGTGGCCGGCGTGTGCTTGGGGCCTTTAGTTTCTGCCATGACTAATCCTTACCAACCGGCCCGGACGCCAGGCCCAACTCGCGTTCACGCAGGACCGTGTAGACCCGCGCGATCTCCTGCCGCACGGTGCGCAGCCGGCGGTTGTTCGACAGCTGACCGGTGGCCATCTGGAAGCGAAGGTTGAACAGCTCTTCCTTCGACTCGCGCAGACGCGTGGTCAGCTCTTCCTCGGTGAGCTCACGCAGTTCACCAGGCGTAACTCCAACTGCCATCAGAACTGCTCCTCTCGAGTCACGATGCGTGCCTTGATCGGCAGCTTGTGGATGGCGCGGGTGAGCGCCTCCCGGGCGATCTTCTCGTCGGGGTAGCTGAGCTCGAAGAGCACGCGACCCGGCTTGACGTTGGCGACCCACCACTCCGGCGAACCCTTACCGGAACCCATGCGGGTTTCGGCAGGCTTCTTGGTCAGCGGGCGGTCCGGGAAGATGTTGATCCAGACCTTGCCGCCACGCTTGATGTGCCGGTTGATGGCGATACGAGCGGACTCGATCTGCCGGTTGGTGATGTAGGCGTGGCCCAGGGCCTGGATGCCGTAGTCACCGAAGCTGACCGAGGTGCCGCCGCTGGCGATACCGCGCTGCTCAGGGTGGTGCTGCTTGCGGTGCTTGACCTTGCGGGGAATCAGCATGCTTAGCTCTCCGTTGCTTCCGTCGGCGCATCGCCGGCGGGGGTCTCAACGGCAACATCCACTGCGCGGCCGGCCTCGGTGCTGGTCGCCGTGGTGCCCGACGAACCGCTGCGACGCGGACGGGTACCGGACGGACGATCCCGACGGGGACGGTCGGCGGCGGGAGCGGCAGCGGCGAGCTCACGCTTGCCACCGACGATGTCGCCCTTGTAGATCCACACCTTCACGCCGATACGGCCGAATGTGGTCTTGGCCTCGTACAGGCCGTAATCGATGTCGGCGCGCAGCGTGTGAAGCGGCACGCGACCTTCGCGGTAGAACTCCGAACGGCTCATCTCAGCACCGCCGAGGCGGCCCGAGCACTGCACCCGGATGCCCTTGACGTTCGGCTGACGCATGGCCGACTGGATGGCCTTGCGCATGGCGCGACGGAACGCGACACGGTTGCTCAGCTGCTCGGCAACGCCCTGCGCCACCAGCTGGGCGACGCCCTCGGGGCTCTTGACCTCGAGGATGTTCAGCTGAACCTGCTTGCCGGTCAGCTTCTCCAGGTCGGCGCGGATGCGGTCGGCCTCGGTGCCACGGCGACCGATGACGATGCCCGGACGTGCGGTGTGGATGTCCACCCGGACGCGGTCACGCGTGCGCTCGATCTGCACGTCGGCGATGCCGGCGCGCTCCAGGCCGGTGGCCAGCAGCTTGCGGATGGCGACGTCTTCCTTGACGTAGTCCGCGTACTGCTTGTCGGCGTACCAACGGGACTTCCATTCGGTGGTGATACCGAGGCGGAAGCCGTGCGGGTTGATTTTCTGGCCCACTACTCCGAGCCTCCCTTCGTCTCGGTCTTGGCAGCGGCGGCCTTGCTGCCCTGCGCACGACGAGCGCGCGCGGCACCGGCCGTGGCTGATGCGGAGCCCTTGCCGCGCCCTTCCTTGGCGGGACGGCTCTCGACCACCACGGTGATGTGGCTGGTGCGCTTGCGGATTCGGTACGCACGCCCCTGGGCGCGCGGCCGGATGCGCTTGGCAGTCGGGCCCTCGTCGGCGAAGACCGTGGCGACCACGAGGGTCGTCGGGTCCAGGCCCTCGTTGTTCTGTGCGTTGGCAGCAGCGCTGGCGATCACCTTGGCGACCGGCTCGCTGGCAGCCTGCGGTGCCCACCGCAGGATGTCGAGCGCCTCTTCGACGCTCTTGCCACGGACCAGGTCGATGACCCGGCGGGCCTTGCTCGCCGACACACGCACGAAGCGCGCCTTGGCGCTCGCGGACGGGTATTCAGTAACGGTAGTCATTAGCGGCGCTTGCTCTTCCGGTCGTCCTTGATGTGACCCTTGAAGGTCCGCGTCGGGGCGAACTCGCCGAGCTTGTGCCCAACCATCGCTTCGCTGACGAACACCGGCACGTGCTTGCGACCGTCGTGGACGGCGAAGGTGTGACCGATGAAGTCGGGGATGATGGTCGACCGACGGGACCAGGTCTTGATGACCTGCTTGGTGTTCTTCTCGTTCTGTGCGTCGACCTTCTTCAACAGATGGTCGTCGACGAACGGACCCTTTTTGAGGCTACGAGGCATCGTCTATTCCTTTCCGGCCTAGCGCTTGTTCTTGCCGGTGCGCCGGCGGCGGACGATGAGCTTGTCGCTCGGCTTGTTGGGCTTGCGGGTGCGGCCCTCGGGCTTGCCCCACGGGCTGACCGGGTGGCGACCACCGGAGGTCTTACCCTCACCACCACCGTGCGGGTGGTCAACCGGGTTCATCACGACACCACGGACGGTCGGGCGCTTGCCCTTCCACCGCATACGGCCGGCCTTACCCCAGTTGATGTTCGCCTGCTCGGCGTTGCCGACCTCGCCGACGGTGGCGCGGCAGCGCACGTCGACGCGACGGATTTCACCGGACGGCATACGCAGCGTGGCGTAGGCGCCTTCCTTACCGAGCAGCTGGATGCTGACACCGGCCGAGCGGGCCAGCTTGGCACCGCCGCCCGGACGCAGCTCCACAGCGTGGATGACCGTACCGGCGGGGATGTTGCGCATCGGCAGGTTGTTGCCCGGCTTGATGTCAGCGTTGGGGCCCTGCTCGATGGTGTCGCCCTGCTTCAGGTCCTTGGGGGCGAGGATGTAGCGCTTCTCGCCGTCCACGAAGTGCAGCAGTGCGATGTTCGCGGTGCGGTTGGGGTCGTACTCGATGTGCGCGACCTTGGCGTTGATGCCGTCCTTGTCATGGCGACGGAAGTCGATGACGCGGTAGGCACGCTTGTGGCCGCCACCCTTGTGACGAGTGGTGATGCGGCCGTGCGCGTTGCGACCACCGGTGCTGTGCAGCGGGCGGATCAGCGACTTCTCCGGAGTCGAACGAGTGATCTCGGCGAAGTCGGAGACGCTCGAACCGCGACGACCCGGGGTCGTCGGCTTGTACTTGCGAATTCCCATTATCAGTTAATCCCTTAACTCCCGGCCGATCAGGCCGGAGCTCCGAACAGTTCGATCGGCTTGCTGCCGGCGGACAGGGTCACGATCGCGCGCTTGGTGCTCTTGCGCTGGCCGTAACCGGTGCGGGTGCGCTTGCGCTTGCCCTTCCGGTTCGCGGTGTTCACCGAGTCGACCTTCACGTCGAAGATCTTCTCGATAGCGATCTTGATCTGCGTCTTGTTGGACTCCGGCGCCACGATGAACGTGTACGTGTTGTCCTCGATGAGTCCGTAGGACTTCTCCGAGATGACCGGGGCCAGGATGATGTCGCGAGGATCAGTCACGGTAGCCATCAGGCCGACACCTCCTCTTTCGTGTTGGCGGTGATGTAGGCGTTGAGCGCCTCCACCGAGAACACCAGGTCGTCGGCGTTGAGCACGTCGTAGGTGTTCAGCTGATCCGGCGAAATCACGTGGACGCCAGGCAGGTTGCGGACGCTCTTGGCGCCGACCACATCGCTGCGGCCGATCACGACGAGCACCTTCTTGTTGTCGGTCAGCGACGACAGGAACGACTTGGCGCTCTTGGTCGACGGGTTCTGACCGGCCACCAGCTCGGTGATCGCGTGGATGCGCTCGTTGCGAGCCCGGTCCGACAGCGCGCTGCGCAGGGCAGCAGCGATCATCTTCTTCGGGGTCCGCTGGCTGTAGTCACGCGGCTGCGGGCCGTGGACGGTGCCACCACCGGTGAACTGCGGGGCGCGGGTCGAACCCTGACGGGCGCGGCCGGTGCCCTTCTGGCGGTACGGCTTCTTGCCACCACCGGACACCATGGCCCGGGTCTTGGTGGCGTGGGTGCCCTGGCGAGCGGCGGCCAGCTGGGCCGTCACCACCTGGTGCATCAGCGCGATGTTGGGCTCGACGTCGAACAGCGCGGCGGGCAGCTCGACAGAGCCGTCCTTCTTGCCGTCCGGGGTCTTGACGTCAATCTTGAGAGTCATTACTTCTCGCCTCGCTTAACTGCGGTGCGGACAACCACCAGTCCACCGTTGCGGCCCGGGATGGCGCCCTTGATGAGCAACACACCGTTCTCGGCGTCGACCTTGTGAACCTTCAGGTTCTGGGTGGTGACGCGGTCGCTACCCATACGGCCGGACATGCGGGTGCCCTTGAAGACACGGCCCGGGGTGGCGCAGCCACCGATCGAACCGGGACGACGGTGCACAGCCTGGGCACCGTGAGCGGCGCCCTGACCCTTGAAGCCGTGGCGCTTCATGGTGCCGGCGAAGCCCTTGCCCTTGCTGGTGCCGGTCACGTCGACGTACGCGCCGTCGGCGAAGATCTCGGCGGTCAGTTCCTGACCGACCTCGTACTCGGCGACCGCGGCCTCGTCGTCAAGACGAAGCTCGGCCAGGTGCCGACGCGGGTTGACGCCTGCAGCGGCGAACTGACCGGTGACCGGCTTGTTCACCTTGCGCGGGCTGATCTCGCCGTAGGCGAGCTGCACGGCGCTGTAGCCGTCGCGCTCGGGGGTGCGGATACGGGTCACCACGTTGGGGCCGGCCTTCACGACCGTGACCGGGACGACTTTGTTGTTCTCGTCGAACACCTGCGTCATGCCCAGCTTGGTGCCCAAAATGCCTTTGCGTGCCATTTTTCTGGGTCTCCTACTGGATGTTGACGTCGACGCTCGCCGGCAGATCGATGCGCATCAAAGCGTCAACCGTCTTCGGCGTGGGGTCGAGGATGTCGATAAGGCGCTTGTGGGTACGCATTTCGAAATGCTCCCGCGAGTCCTTGTACTTATGGGGAGACCGGATAACGCAGTACACGTTCTTCTCGGTCGGCAGCGGCACCGGGCCGACCACGCTTGCCCCTGTACGGGTGACCGTCTCAACGATCTTGCGCGCCGAGGCGTCAATCGCCTCGTGGTCGTAGGCCTTGAGCCTGATGCGGATCTTCTGTCCCGCCACGCTTCTCCTACCTAACTTTCACGGGCCCGTGCTCGGGCCTGGTCTTCAATACGCACGCCCCGGGACACCCGATGACGCGCGCTGGCTATGCCGCCGCTCTTTACGTTTCTGTGGTTCACCGACCCCCGCGCTCGGGCGTGTCGCCTTTGCGCACAGTCGTCCGCGCTGGAAATTCCATCTCGGGCGATGCTGGGACCGGATGCGCCCGTGATGGGCGCCGGTCGTATGCCCGCAGCGGGCGAACCCGGCGCAAGGCAACCCGAACAGTATGCCCCAGATCCGGGCTCGCTCCAAATCCGCTGCGGAGCCATCCGCCGCGCCCGGGTTCTGCGGCCGGTCCTGCGGTGATCTCGGGTTCATTCTGCCTTGAATTTGCCTTGAATCTGCGGTGACGACGCTGACGTTCGAGTGGATCGCGCCCTGGTTGGAGAGTGGACGCAGACGTCGGGTTGACCGTGCGGCGGTGGCGCAAAAATGCGAGTGGGGTGCGCCCCAGGTACAGGGTCAACGCGTATGCAGCCACCGCGGTCGTTGACTCTGTACTCGTGGCAAAAAAGTGTGAGTAAGGAGCGCCCTGGATACAGCCTCAACGCACGCCCGGCCGGTCCTCCCGTTGACTCTGAACTGGTGCTGCAGAAGGGCGAGTGGACCGGGCCGCCGACGCAGAATTGGCGACGGAACCTAACTTACTTTCGAGTAAGATCGAGGCATGTCGACACTGAGCCCCACGTACCGCGCCTGGAAGCAGCTCTCCGGACGGCCCGGCGGCAGTCTGATGTTCTCGGCGGCCGCGATGGTGCGGGTGCCGTACTTCGCGTCGGTCCTACCCCGGGTGGTGACGATGGAGCCGGGCTACGCCGAGGTGGCGGTGCCGAAGTGGTTCTTCGTCTACAACCACCTGCACACCGTGCACGCCATCGCGTCGTGCAACGCCGCCGAGGCCGCCATGGGCATGGCGATGGAAGCAACAGTGCCGACGAGCCACCGCTGGATCCCGAAAGCCATGAACGTTCGATACCTGGCCAAGGCCACCACCTCACTGCGGGCGCACGCACGGGTCGACGTCCCTGACTTCGAGACGCTGACCAAAGGCACCGACGTCGTCGTATCGGTCTCCGTGGTCGACGCGCGGGGCGAAGAGGTCGTGCACGCCGACATCACGACGTGGGTGACCCCCGCCTAATCGAGATAGGTGCCGTGACCTTCGCGCACCAGATCGCCATCGAAGATCAGCACCTCGTTGACGAGCTGGCCGCGGTGGTTGCGGTAGTTGATGACGAGCGCCTGCGTCCCGATATAGGTGGCCACGATCTCGAAGTGCAGCTCCGGCACCGCGGCCAGCGCGGTGGTCCAGTACCGGCGGAGTGCATCCTTGCCCCGCACCACTCCCCCGGATTCGGGCACCACGCGCGCCGCGACGGGTGAGGTGAAGACGGCGTCGTCGTGAAAATGCGCCAGAACCGCCTCGACGTCGTGTGCGTTCCAGGCCGCACACCACTCACGGGCGAATCGGTCGGCGTCGGGAAGCGTCATGCCGCCCCATCGAAGTGGACGCACACCTGGACGGGCAAGCCATTTTTCGTGCGCCGAGCGTGCGACCTGCCGAGATGACACGCCGCTGACGTCACCGGAATCCCCCATGTTCCGACGTAGCAGTCAGTGCTGCAGAGTCCCCCAGAACGCACATTGGTGCACCTGGTCGTAGTCCGTGACCAATCGGCTTCCGTCGGGACGCAGCGACATTCGCGGGTCGTGGTCGCCGCCGGTCAGCTGCGGCCAGTCCGGCGCACCTTCCGCGCTGGGGTGGCCATCGCGGACGAAAGAGCTCCAGTAGTCGATCATCTGATCCGAGAGTGCGATCTGCGGCGGCGTCGGCGGCGGCGCTCCACCCATGTTGAAGATGTAGCGCAGGTCCAGCGAGTGGCTGGCACCGACGGGGAAAGGCAAGTGGCGCAAGGGATCCGGCGTCGGTGGCGTCGGGTCGGCGAACTCGTAGCCGTACACTGGCGCGTCGGCGACCAGCGCGTCGCCGATGCGGTCCGCCACGCACGCGAACGCCGCGTCGGTGACTGCCGTCGAGTAGGCGACCGCGGCGCTGCCGCCGTAGCGGTCCAGCGGGTAGCGCTCCGCGACGGCGCCGGCGTCGGCGCCGAACGTCGACTCCAGCAGGCGCGGGTAGGCATCGGCATGGAACCGCTTGCCCGCGCGGAGATATTGCAGCGCCACGAAGAGGGTGAACTCGTCGCGGGTGGTACCGATCATCACCGGCACGCGGGCAGCGGCGCCGTCGCTGATGGCCCGCATCGGATCGACCGGCAGCAGCGTCGTCCCGGAGACGGGCCCGCTGAGCATGTTCTCGCCGATTCCGTAGAACCACACCGGTTTTCGCAGTTTGTCGACCGGCAGGCTGCGCAGGCAATCCGCCGCGTTCGCCGGTTCGCCGCACCCCGCGGCTTTCGCATAGGCGAGGCTCGCCCGGGTGGCTTCCGGTAGCGCGCCCTGCGCCTGGCACGGCCCGCTCGCGATGATGGCGCCCCGGAAGAGACCGGCCGAGTCGGGAGCGACGAGGTGGTCGCACACCGACATCCCGCCGGCGGATTCGCCCGCGATGGTCACCTTGCCGGGGTCGCCGCCGAACGCGGCAATGTTGTCACGCACCCAGCGCAGCGCCGCCTGCTGATCGGCCAACCCGTAGTTGCCGACGTCGGGGCCGGCACCCAGAGCGGGATGAGCCAGAAAGCCCAGCGCGCCGAGTCGGTAGTTGACGGTCACCACCACGACATCGCCGCGTGTGGTCAGCCGCGTCGAGTTGTAGATATTGCTGGAACCGTTGATGAACCCGCCACCGTGCAGCCAGACCAGCACCGGTCGCCGTTCACCGGAGATCCGCACCGGCGGCGTCCAGACGTTGAGCGTCAGACAATCCTCGCTGGTGTTGCGGCCCATCTCGAGGTCACCCTTGGGGTCCTGGATGCAGCGGGCGCCCGGTTTCGCGGCGTCGCGCGCACCATCCCAGGCGAGCGCGGGAGCCGGCGGCCGGAAGCGGAGTGGCCCCAATGGCGGTGCGGCATAAGGAATTCCACCGAAGAACCGCAAGTCCGGATTGACCGTCCCGCGGACCGTCCCCGATGCGGTGTGCACCAGCGCCGGATCGGCGGTCACCGCGTCAGGTGCGACGGCCGTCGCGCCTTCACTGTGCGAGTCCAGGCCACAGCCGGCGACCAACAGCACCGCGGCAGCCACTGCCGCGGCGCGCTGCAGCAGTCGGGGCGGATGGACGGACGACACGACCACCCAGCGTACTGAACACCCGCCGATTGCAGCTCGGAAATATTTCGCGCGACCCCCTCCCCATCGGACATCGAACGACCTACACTCCACTTGACAGCTGTCAAGTTCGCGTTCGTGTGAGGAGTTCAATGACCGCACCCACCACCGACGAGGCCGCCAAGGTCCTCGCCGACCCCTCCGCCTACGCCGACGACGATCGGTTGCACACCGCACTGACCCACCTCCGCGCCACCAATCCCGTTGCCTGGGTTGACAATCCGCCGTACCGGCCGTTCTGGGCGATCACCAAACACGCCGACATCATGGCCATCGAGCGGGACAACAACCTCTTCATCAGCGAGCCCCGCCCACTGCTCATGAAGGCCGACGCCGAGGATCTGTTGAAGGCCCAGGCTGATGCCGGTATCGGGCTGCGCACGCTCATCCACATGGACGACCCGCACCACCGGAAGATCCGCGCCATCGGCGCCGACTGGTTCCGCCCGAAGGCCATGCGCGATCTCAAGGTCCGGGTGGACGAGCTCGCCAAGCGGTACGTCGACCGGATGCGCGACATCGGACCCGAGTGCGACTTCGTCGAGGAGATCGCCATCCAGTTCCCGCTGTACGTGATCATGTCGCTGCTCGGCCTCCCCGAGGAGGATTACGACCGCATGCACACCCTGACCCAGGAGATGTTCGGCGGCGACGACGAAGAGTACTCACGCGGCCAGTCGCCGGAAGAGCTGTTCGCCGTGCTGCTCGAATTCTTCCAGTACTTCGCCGCGCTGACCGCATCCCGGCGGGCCAACCCGACCGGTGACCTGGCGTCGGCGATCGCGAACGGCCGCATCGACGGCGAACCGCTCAGCGACATGGACACCGCGTCCTACTACGTGATCGTGGCCAGTGCCGGCCACGACACCACCAAGGACGCCATCTCGGGTGGGCTGCACGCGCTGATCCAGAATCCCGGCGAGTTGGCGCGGCTGAAGGCGAACCCCGACCTGATGCCCACGGCCGTCGAGGAGATGATCCGGTGGAGCACGCCGGTGAAGGAATTCATGCGTACCGCCACCGCCGACACTGTCGTACGCGGCGTGCCGATCGCGGAAGGCGAATCCGTTTATCTCGCTTACGTTTCCGGTAACCGCGACGAAGAGGTGTTCGCCGACCCGTTCCGGTTCGACGTCGCACGCGAGCCGAACAAGCACCTGGCGTTCGGCTACGGCGTGCACTTCTGTCTGGGTGCCGCACTGGCGCGCATGGAGATGAACAGCCTGTTCTCCGAACTACTGCCCCGGCTGGACTCGATCGAATTGGCCGGCGCCCCGGAGCTTTCCGCGACGACGTTCGTCGGCGGTTTCAAGCACCTGCCGATCCGGTATTCGCTGCGCTGACGCGATGAGTCGCGAGGAATCCGTCGACGGCGGCGACGGCGATCTCGCGGTAATCGAAGTCGGGCAACGTGCTGAGCTTGCCCAGCACGATCGGGCCGAGTAACAACGCCGCGGCGCGGACCCGGTCGACGTCGCCCAATTCGGCGACGGCCTCGGGACTGGACAGCACTGCCTCGAACGGCGCGGCGTACTGCTCGGCCACCCGTTCCCGCAGGTTACGGACCTCGACGCTCTCGGTCCCCGCCGCGCCCCACGGCAGGTGTTCGAGGTTGCCACCGAGCGTCAGCCACGACATGGCCGCCAGGCTGACCGGCGCCTCGGCGATCAGTTCCGCCTGCGCGCGCACGAGCGCGATCAACTGCTCGCGCAGGTCGCCCTCGGCGGGCGGCACGGGAGCCGGCGGAATGAGCGCGTGAAATGCCGCTGCCAGCAAGTCATTTCCGCTGGCGTAGTGCCGGTAGAGGGTCGCCCTGGCCACATTGGACGCGCGGATCACCGCGTCGACGGTCACGGCACTGGGACCGCCGGAGCGCAGCAGGGCGGTCGCCGCCTCGAGAAGCCGCGCCCGCGACCGGGCCGGCCTGGGGTCACCATGTTCGCTGGACAACTCCATTCACCTTTCGGCCGACAAACAAGACTGTTAGTCTCGTTTGAAGATCATCAGTCTTGAAACTACCGGAAGGTGGCCGCATGGCCGACAAGGCGAGCGTGGCGAGCCCCCTGGCCGATTCCACGCAGCCTACGGCCACTCCACCCATCTCACGCAACCGCACCTGGACCCTTCTCGTGGCGTGTTGCGGTGTGCTGGTGGTGATTTCGTCGATGGTGGCGCTCAACACCGCGCTCGGCGACATCGCCATGGCCACCTCGGCGAACCAGACCCAGCTGACCTGGATCATCGACAGCTACACGCTGACGCTGGCCTGCCTGCTGCTGCCCGCCGGCGCCATCGGCGACCGCTACGGCCGGCGCGGCGCCCTGCTGTTCGGCCTGGCCGTCTTTGCGGTGGCCTCGATTGTTCCGGCACTGAGCACCGATCCCCTGCACATCATCGGCGCACGCGCGGTCGCCGGCGTCGGTGCCGCATTCATCATGCCGGCGACGCTGTCCCTGATAACGGCGTCGTACCCGGCGGACCAGCGCACCAAGGCGGTGGGCATCTGGGCCGGCATGGCCGGCTGCGGTGGTGTGTTCGGCATGCTGGGATCCGGTGTGCTGCTGCACTTCTGGCCCTGGCAGTCGATCTTCTGGGCGTTCGCCGGTGCCGGGCTGGTCCTCATTGTCATGGCCACGACCATCACGAGTTCGCGCGACGCGGAAGCCCGCACCTTGGACGTCGCCGGCGCGGTCGTCATCGCCGCGGCCGTCGCCGCGCTGGTGTACGGCATCCTGGCGGCGCCCGATCGCGGCTGGACACATCCGGTGGTGCTGGGTGGTATCGCCGGTGGCCTGATCCTGGCAGGGCTCTTCGCGATCATCGAGCTACGGGCCCGGTACCCGCTGCTGGATGTCCGGTTGTTCCTCGATCGCCAGTTCGGCACCGGAGCCGCGGCCATCACGGTGCTGTTCATGGTGATGTTCGGCTTCTTCTACCTGGCGATGCAATTCATGCAACTGGTCATGGGCTACAGCCCGCTGGGAACCGCACTGGCCCTGTCCCCGCTGGCGGTGCCGATGCTCATCCTGTCCCCGTTGTCGTCGTGGTATCTGCCGAAGCTGGGCTTGCGCGTCGTGGTGCTCATGGGCCTTGGGCTGCTGTCCGCCGGCCTGCTGTCCCTGTGCCTGGTGCGCATCGACTCGTCGTACTGGGCCCTGGCCTGGCCGCTGCTGGTGGTGAGCACCGGAGTCGGAATCTTCACCGCGCCAACGACTTCGGCGATCATGACGTCGGTGCCGGACGCCAAGCAGGGAGTGGCTTCGGCAGTCAATGACACCACCCGCGAGGTCGGCGCAGCCCTCGGCATCGCACTGACCGGCTCCCTCCTGGCGGCCGGATACAGCAAGCACATCGGGCCCGCCATCGCCGGTTTTCCGGCTCCGATGCAAGACGCCGCACGCGGCTCGCTGGCCGGTGCGGTGGCCGCCGCGCCCCATCTGGGCCCGATCGGCGGTCAGCTCGTGACGGTGGCCCGCGTGGAGTTCCTCCACGCGATGCAGACATCGCTCGTGGTGCTGGCGTCGATCACCGCGGTCGCGGGCGTACTGATCGCGTTCTGGGCGCCCGGCCGCGAACGCACACCACCCAACGACTAATCAGCACAAGCATTTTCGCGATTCGCCTGCGCCAGGTGGCCACTCAGCGGCCAAGAGCGTGGGTCGGCAACACAATTGACTGTGCGTCTACGCAGTTCGGTACTCGAGCTTTTCCTGCGCCAGTGCACAGTCAACGCCAACAAGGCATTTGCTTGTCAAGTGCCCAGCCCCTAGCGGCCGACTGTGCAACCAGATCACCTCTGCCCACGAATTCGTGATCTGACCGCACGCTCGCGCTACACCCCAGCCGAACCGTTACCGACCCACGCTCCTACGACGCGATGAACTGCGCGGCCCGGTGCGCCAGCATGACGATGGTCGCGTGCGGGCCCCGGCCGGTGATGCCGGGCAGCGCGGCGCCGTCGGCCACCCACAACCCGTCGATGCCGCGCACCCGGCACTGCGGATCGAGGACGGCACGTTCGTCGCCGTCGGCGCCCATCGGCGCCGTGGCCGACAGATGCTGCGCGGTGGACCACGCGGGCTCGCCGCCGGCGACGGCGTCGCCGAACAGGTCGCGACACAGTTCGTGACCGACGTGTAGCGCGGCGGTATCGGCCGGGTCGACGTCGTAGCGGTGTTCGATGGTGGGACGTACGTCGGGATCGTCCGACACCAGCAGGACCCGGCCCTGCGCGCGCGGCCGCATCAGGGAGATGCCGAGGTGCACCGGGTCCGCACCATCGGTGACCCCGCCGGTCATGGCCGCGAAACCCCAGGTGTACGGCCGGATCTCCAATTCGTCGGTGGTGAGCAGCAATTCGAGCGGCGGGCGCCCGAGCTCGGCGGGCCAGGTGGTCGGCACCACCCACTCCGGATGATCGGCGCACGCGACCCCCACCGGCAGGTCCGCCACCACAGGCACGCCGACGCTCCGCAACTGCGCGGCCGGGCCGATCCCGGACAGCATCAGCAGATGCGCCGATTCAATTGCCCCGGCGCACAACACGATCCGGTCGGCATACCGGTCCGTCACACCCTCCGGACCGAGACACCTGACGCCCACCGCGCGGTCACCGTCGAACAGCACCCGCAGCGCGCGGGTACCGGCGAGCACCGCCAGGTTGGCCCGGCCGCGCGCGGCCGTCAAGTAGACCTCGCCGGGACCGTGCCGGTGCCCGGTGTCATCGATGTTGAGCGGCACCGCACCGAGGCCGGGCCGGACTCCGGCCGCGGCGTTGAGATCGTCGATCCAGGGGTACCGGCCGCCCGCCGCGTCACGGAAAGCCTGTGAGGACGCTGCGAATTCGCTGATACGGCGCACCGGTACCGGGCCGGTCGCACCGTGCTCGGCGCCGTCGCCGAAGTCGTGGTCCGTCTCGATGGCGCGGTAGTGCGGTAGGACGTCGGACCAGGACCAGCCCGGCACCGCCCAGGCCGCGAAATCCGCGGGCCAGGCCCGGCAGAAATAGCCGCCGTTGATCGCCCCGGACCCGCCCAGCACCCGTCCGCGCACGATGTCCACAGACCGCACCGGATTCTGCGTCAGCGTCGTGCGGTGCTGTCGGGCCACGGTGCTGTCGACGCCGATGGGCAGCACCCAGCCCGGCTCCGGACGGATCGTGCCCCCGGTCTCCAGCAGCGTCACCCGACATGCGGGATCGGCCGAAAGACGCTCGGCCAGAACGCAGCCGGCGCTGCCGGCCCCGACGATCAGGACGTCATCGCGACGTGAGCTCAAGTCCGGATCTGCGGCTTGAGCGCACCCAGATGCCGCTCGCGCACCACGCCGCCCCACAGCCCGAGACCGTAGGCGATGTCATCGAGACGCTTGAGCAGCAGGTAGGCCAGCAGGCCCACGCGCTGGGTGTTGTCGTCGACCGTGTGGTGGCGACGCGCCCAGTCGACGACGCCGTCGACGATCGCGGCGATCAGCACCACTTGACGCCAGCGCCGGAAACACACCGCCAGCACGAGAGCCACCGGCCAGTAGTGCCGGCACAGCGCGGCGGCGAGTTGCAGGGCCGCGGCCCACAGCCCCTGCGCGGCGACGGCGGCGACTTCCCGGGGTTCGGTGTCGACCGACCGCAACGAGTTGGCGATGCGCCGGCCGGTGATCGCGGCGGCGATCGTCGAGGCCAGGTAACCCACGCCGGACCCCATGGCCAGCAGCACCCAGACCACCAGTGTCCAGCCGGAAATGACCAGCGGCGCCGTCTTGCCGGGGTGCCGGACAGACAGCGGTGCGGCCGAGGAACCGTAAAAGGCCTTGCGGGCGAACCACTCTCGCAGTGCGGTGCGGTGATCGTGGCCGACCAGCGCGATCGGCTCGTACCGCAGCCGGGCCCCGGCCTCGATGAACCGCCAGCACAGGTCCACGTCCTCGCCGGACTGCAGCGACTCGTCGAAACCGCCCACCTGGTCCAGCGCCGCGCGCCGGCAGATGATGGCCGCGCTCGGCACGTAGGCCACCATGCCGTACGGCACCACCGGGGCTTCCCGCATGCCGAGGTCGAGCGACGACCGCACGGCCTCGTAGCGCGCGATCAGATTGTCGGGCTCGTGCAGGCCGACGATGCGCGGCGCGACCAACGCGACGGCCGGGTCACAAAAGTGCCCCAGCAGCGCTTCCAGCCACCCGCGACGTGGCACCACGTCGGAGTCCAGGAACGCCACGAAGTCGGTCTCGCAGGCGGCCAGCCCGGTGTTGCGGGCCGCGGCCGGTCCCCGGCTGACGTCGTGCCGGAGCACCCGGACGTCGCAGTGCCCGGCCAGGTCGCAGAAGTCCGCGGCCTGCAGCGGCACCACCGAGCCGTCGTCGACCACGACGACGCGCATGCCGCGCAGGGACCGCACCAGGCGGGCGACGCCAACGGCGTTGTCACGTACCGGAATCACGACGGTCACGTCGAGGTGCGACGGCCCGGTCGCCGGCCGAGGGTGGGCCACCGTGGCGTCGAGCAGCGTGCGGGCCAGCTGCGCGCTCTGCGCGTCGTGGACCTCGAGGCGGCCGCGATCGAGCATCGTCTGAGCCGCCGGCGCCAGCTTCAGCAGTCGCGTCGGTGAGCCACCGAGCAGCGCGGCGCCCTCACCCAGCACCTTGACTCGGCGATCCACTTGGACGGCAAAACCGTCAGGCAGCCGCGGCCCAGTCACTGTCCCACCCCCGTCACGCGAGCATCCCCCCAGAGCTCGGCCGCCATGCGCTGATCCGGCGCACGGAGCCTTCGACCATTTCTGCAAAGATACGGGACCCGTCGAGGGCGGTGGCAGTCGTCGGATCGCCCAGCACCCCGACCGCGCTGACCGCCGCCACCCCGCCGCGGCGCAATGCCGGCAGCAGCTCCGGCAACGGCGCGGTGTTGCCGACGACGCTTTCCTCGACCCAGACGTCGGCCGGTGAAAGGTGCAGCAGTACAGACGTTTCGGTATGGCCCGCGTGGGCGTCCGCACCGGCGGCCGCGCACGGGCACCAGGCCACATCGCGCCCCTCGGCCCGCAGCAGCGTGGTCGCCGCCGTCAGCGCCGCCACGTTGCCGCCGTGGCCGTTGACGAACACGATCCGGCCGGCCCAGTTACAGGCCGACCGCCCGAACTCGACCAGCAAATGCTCCAGCGCGGCCAGGCCGATCGAGATGGTGCCGGGAAAGCTCTCGTGCTCACCGCTCGCCCCGTAGCTGATGGCAGACGCGACCAACCACGCCGGCTGAGCGACGCCGCCGGCCTGATCTGATTCCGCAGCCTCACACAACCGCGCGGCCACGGACCGCGACACCGCCTCGGCGATCCGGGTATCGGTATCCAGCGGCAGGTGCGGCCCATGCTGCTCGGTGGAACCAATCGGGACGATCAACGAAGGCCGCAGGGATTGCAACTGCCTCGACGTCGAGTTCCCGAGCTCGCTGGGAAAAGGCACCCGCCGATGGTAAGCCGAATTTGCCCGCTGTGCGCCAATTGTTGCCGTATACGCAACAATTCGTAGCGAATGGTCAAATCGCCGCGGTTGTCAAGACCCCAGCGACCATCACGTCAGCCACGTCAGCACCGCGCGTATCAGCGGACCCGTCGAATCCCGCCGGACCGCCCGTCGGCTCAGCCGCCCAGCCGCCGGGTGAAGCCCTCCGGCACCAGGATGTCGTCGGGCCCGAGGTCGTGAATCGAGCCCTTGCCCAGACCACGCAGCGCCGAGTCGATGCCGCCGTGCATGATGTCGAGCACGTTCTCGACGCCGGCCTGTCCCTCGGCCGCCAGCCCCCACAGGTAGGCCCGGCCGAGCATGACCGCACGGGCACCCAGCGCCAGCGCCTTGACCACGTCACTGCCGCGGCGGATACCGCCGTCCAGCAAAACCTCGACCTGGTCGCCGACGGCCTCGGCGATGGCGGGCAGCGCCCGGATCGACGCCGGGGTGCTGTCCAGGTTGTTACCACCGTGATTGGACACCGAGATGGCCGAAACACCCGCATCCACAGCACGTTTGGCGTCGTCGATGCGCATGACGCCCTTGAGCATGAACGGGCCGCCCCACAGCTCGCGCAGCCAGGCGATGTCCTCCCAGGTCGGCGCCGGCGTACCCATCCATTCGCCGTAGGCGTGGAAGAACGGCGGCGCGGCCTGGCCGTTGATGGCCTGGTTCGGCACGCACAACTCCGGCGGACGCAGGGTCTTGCCCCAGGTCCACATGTAGCGCGGCTTGGTGATGACCTCAGGGCTCATCTTGATGATGGTCTTGATGTCCATCTTTTCCGGGATCTTGGGGCTGCCCCAGTCCCGGCCGTGGCTGAAGCTCCAGTCGGTGGTGACGATCAGGCCCTTCGCGCCGGCCGCGCGGGCCCGCTCCGCCCGGGCCGCGATGTCGTCGCGGCTGCCGAGCCAGTAGATCTGGAAGAACGTCTTGGGGTTGGCCGCGATGACCTCTTCCATCGGCTTGCTCGCGAACGACGACAGCCCCATCGCGGTGCCGCGCGCCGCGGCGGCGCGCGCGACGGCAACCTCACCGTCGGGGTGGATCGCCTGCACACCGGTCGGAGAAATAATCACGGGCAGTGAAATCTCTTGACCCATAACCGTTGTGGACATCTCACGCTTGTCCAGCGCGCCGATGACGTGCGGCGCGAAGCCGAGCTCACCGAACGCCGCGACGTTGTCGGCGACCGTCAGGCCCTTCTCGCTCGCCGAGATCAGCGAGGAGTAGGCGGACTTGGGGAGCCGCTTCTTCGCGCGCTCCTGCGCGATCGCGACGGTTTCGAACCAGGTATCACGGGCCATGATCTAAACAGGACTTTCGTTACAGAATTTCTGGGGAGCCTTGGCCGGCATGGCCAACAGCTTGAGCGGAACCGGCCCCTTGCGGCCGCCGCTGCGGGAGTGGTCGAGATGCGACTTGGGCTTGTCGCGATCGAGCGCCAGGGCGGGCTCGCCGTAGCCCTGCACGCACTCGGGGTCCGGGCCGTCCATGGGCAGGCCGGTGAAGAACTTGGCCGCCATGCAGCCGCCGCGGCAGCTGTCGTAGTGGTCGCAGCTGCTGCAGGCGCCGGCCGACTGCGGTTCCCGAAGCTCGCGGAACAGCGGGGCGTTCTGCCAGACGTCCTGGAATCCGTTGTCGCTGAGGATGTTTCCGGCCAGGAAGCGCTCGTGGATGGCGAACGGGCAGGCGTATACGTCACCCACGGGGTCGATGAGGCACACGACGCGACCGGCGCCGCACAGGTTCAGGCCGGCCAGCGCACCGGGCTCACCGAGGCCCGACAGGTGGAAGAACGAGTCACCCGTGAGCACCCGCTCACCCTTGGCGACCAGCCAGTTGTAGAGCTGCACCTGCTGCTCGGCGGTGGGGTGCAGGTCATCCCACACGTCGGCGCCGCGACCCGACGGACGCAGCCGGGTGATGCGCAGGGTGGCGCCGTAGTTGTCGGCCAGGGCCTTGAAATCGTCGAGCTGGTCGACGTTGTGCCGGGTGACGACGACCGAGATCTTGGCGTCCTTGAAACCGGCGTTCTTCAAGTTCTCCAGGGCCCGGATGGCCATGGCGAACGAGCCCGGGCCGCGCACCGCGTCGTTGATCTCCGCGGTGGCGCCGTCGAGCGAAATCTGAACGTCCACATAGTCACTCGCGGCCAGCTTGGCCGCGACCGCCTCGTCGATGCGCACCCCGTTGGTGGAGAACTTGACGCCGACGTGGTGCTCGGTGGCGTAGTCGACGAGCTCCCAGAAGTCAGACCGCACGGTCGGCTCGCCGCCGCCGATGTTCACGTAGAACACCTGCATGCGCTCGAGCTCGTCGATGATGTCCTTGCACTGCTGGGTGCTCAGCTCGCGCGGGTCGCGCTTGCCCGACGACGACAGGCAGTGCACGCAGGACAGGTTGCAGGCGTAGGTCAGTTCCCAGGTGAGGCAGATGGGCGCGTCGAGGCCGTGCTCGAACTGCTCGATCAGCCGGGGCACGGGTGCCGTAGCGGTCATGAAGCGGTGGATCCTTCGGGGCTGTTCTGGTCTGCCGGGATCAGCATCTTGGACTGCACCAGCACGCCGAACGCGTGCAGATACGGCCCCTGCTGGGCATCGTCGATACCGGCGGCGCGGCAGGCGCTGCGCACGTCCGGATGGTCGCCGAGGGAGTTGACGATCTCGACGATGGTGCGATTCTTCAGGAACGAAAGTTTGCGCGTACCAAAGTGATACAGAAGGGCGCCGAACGGTTCCGGACGGACGGCGACCTGGTGGTGCAGCCGCCAGCCGCGGTCAGGATCGAAGGCCGCCTCGGGCCCGGTCCGGGCCGCGGCTGGTGCAGACACGGTCAGTAGACCCCGCACATACCGTCGATCGAGACCTCTTCGACCAGAGTCTCGGTGACCAGTTCGGTGTCGGAATTAGCCTGCTGATTCGAGTCCATGGATCGCCCCTTTCGCTACCGTGGCAGTTGTCGGGACTCGACAACTGTGATCCAAGTCGCAAGAATATGGCATCGAGTGCCGAAAAGGAAGGGCGGGTCTGATGAGGACCGAAACCGAGCGTCCCGGGCACGATGCCGGGGCTGCCCCAACGCACGGCCGCGTGGGCCGTCGCCGTTCCACCACGCGCGACCACATCACCCATGTGGCCCTCGAGCTGTTCGCGACCCGCGGCTTCGACGACGTCAGCGTCGACGACGTCGCCCACGCCGCCGGCATCTCCCGGCGCACGCTGTTCCGGTACTTCTCGTCGAAGAATGCCATCCCGTGGGCCGATTTCGACGCGAGTCTCACCAACCTGCGGGACCTGCTGAACGCCGTCCCCCACGACGTCCCACTGGACGCCGCCCTGCGCTCGGCATTGTTGGAATTCAACAGCTTTGACGAATCCGAGACACCCCGGCACCGGCGCCGGATGCAGGTGATCCTGCAGACCGACGCGCTGCAGGCCTACTCGATGACGATGTACGCGGGCTGGCGCGGCGTCATCGCGGCATTCGTCGCGCGCCGGCTGGACACCAAGCCGACGGCGCTGGTGCCGCAGACGGTGGCGTGGACGGTGCTCGGGGTGGCGCTGACCGCCTACGAGCAGTGGCTCGCCGACGAGACCGTCTCGCTCCCCGACGCGCTGGGCGAGGCCTTCGACATCGTCCGCGACGGCATCCGCGCCGTGTGATTTGTGCACGGTTTTCCGCGGTCAGCGCGGAAAACCGTGCACAAATCACAAGAAGTTGCGGTTGGGGCGTCGGAAAATGAGCGCCCGGCGCGACGATAAGGGTGTGAGGGGCGAATCAGACGGTGATGCTCCGCAGACGCTGCTGGCGCTGTATGACTCGGCGCTGCCCGTGGTCTACGGGTACTTCGTGCGGCGCTGCGGTGATCGGGGCACCGCGGAAGACCTGACGTCGGAGACGTTTCTGGCGGCGATGGACGCCGCCCGCCGGGATTCGCCACCGGCGATCTCGGTGCCCTGGTTGATCGGCGTGGCGCGGCACAAGCTGGCCGACCACTACCGGCGCAGGCACGACCGCTTCACCGTCCCCGTACCCGAAACACCCGAGCCCGCAGAGCCTTTCGACGACTGGGACGCCGAGCTGGACCGCATCGTCGCCGAGGCCGCGCTGGCCCGGTTACCCGAACAGCACCGCATGGTGCTGACACTGCGATATCTGGATGACCGTCCCGTGCCCGAATGCGCCGAATTGATCGGACGAACCGTGCACGCCACCGAGGCCCTGCTGGTGCGGGCCAAGCGGGCATTCAGGAGCGAATACCAGGACACCGAACACCAGGACGGAGGTGCGTCATGACCATGCACAACAGTCACGACCCACTGACGGTCCTGGCCGGCGGTGAAAGCCCCGTGCCACCGGACCCGGCCTTCGCGGTCCGGTTGCGGGCGCGCCTGGAAGCCGCCGTCACCCTCCCGAAAGGAGTTGTCATGAGTGGAACCGACACCGCCATCGCCGATCTGAACGTACCTGCCGCCGCCCCGGTCGAGGTGCCCCGGCCCGCGGCCCTGCCCTATCTCGCCGTGGCAGACGCGCGGGCCGCGCTCGCCTGGTACGTCGACGCGCTGGGTGCCGTCGTCGTCGGCGATCCGATCGTCATGGACGACGGCCGGATCGGGCACGCCGAGCTGACACTGGCCGGTGGTGTGCTGTACCTGGCCGACGAGTTCCCCGAGCTCGGCCTGAAAGCACCAGCAGTACAGTCTGTTTCGGTGAGCCTGATGGTCAATGTGCCGGACACCGACGCCGCGCTCGCGCAGGCCCGGCAACACGGCGCGCAGGTGCAGCGCGAGCCCTACGACGCCCACGGCTCGCGGACCGCGGTGGTGATCGACCCGTTCGGCCACCGCTGGATGCTCACCGGACCGGTCCCCGTCACTGTCCCGATCCGGCACGGCGACATCGGCTACATCTCGGTGCAGACGCCGGACGCCCAACGGGCCGCCGCGTTCTACGGGCACGTGCTCGGCTGGGACTACGACCCCGACACCCGCAAGGTGACGAGCAACCGCATGCACACCGGCATCTTCGAGACCACCGGCCCGCAGACGGTGTTCTGCTGCTACGCGGTGCGCGATCTCGACGCGGCGCGGCAGGCGATCCTGGCCGCGGGCGGCCAGGTCGGCACGCCCGAGCAGCACGAGTGGGGCGCGACGCTCGACGCCACCGATGCACTCGGCACCGACTTCGCGGTGTTCCAGCCGGTGCCCGGCATTGCCCGGCCGGAGCTGAACGGCGCAGGGCCAGGCGAACTTTCGTATATGACGTACTACGTGACCGACTCGGCCGCGTTCAGGGACTTCTACGGCGAGGTGCTGGGTTGGACGTTCGAACCGGGGCGCATCGAGGACGGCTGGGCAGTGCAGGGTTGCCACCCCATGTCCGGCGCGGCCGGCGGCGCCGCACAGACCGTCGCCGTCCCGATGTGGACGGTGACCGACATCGAGGCCGCGGTGGCGCGGGTCCGCGAGGCCGGAGGCACCGTCATCGACGAACCGTCCCGGCAGCCGTACGGCATGTCAGCGGAGTGCACCGACGACCAGGGCGCCCGGTTCTACCTCGGCGCCTTCTGAGGGATTTGTGCACGATTTTCCGCGCCCCGCGCGGAAAATCGTGCACAAATCGCTAGAGGACGTCTCGCTAGAGGACGTCGGCGATGGGGACGGCGGCCGCGACCTTGGCGCGATTCTTCATCACCTTGCCCGGCATGCCACCACCGACCACGCCGCTGACCGCGCCGTCGCGCTCGTAGAACGCCAGGAACTTGCGGCCGTCGTCCTCGACGATGTGCACGGTGTCGCCGGCCTTGGGCTCACCCAGGCACTGGATCTTGACGTCGTACTGGTCGCTCCAGAAGTAGGGCACCACGACGGCGGCGGTGGCATCCTGGCCCAGCATCGCCGGCACGATCACCCGCGCCTGCTCGGCCACGTTGCTCCAATGTTCCACGCGCACTTGGTGTCCCGCCGCGTCGCGCCAGGAGGCGACGTCACCGATGGCCCACACGTTCGGCGCACTGGTGCGGCCGGCGGTGTCGCACACGACGCCGTTGTCGACAGCGATGCCGCTGCCTTCGAGCCAGTCGGTGGACGGGCGCGACCCGATGCCGACGACGACGACGTCGGCGTCCAGTTCGGTGCCGTCGGCCAGTTGCACCTTCTCGACGTGACCGGTGCCCGTCACGCCGGTGACCCCGACGCCGCACCGCACATCGACGCCCTCGGCGCGGTGCAGCCGTGCCACCAGTTCACCGATCTCGGTGCCGAGCACCGACGCCAGCGGCGTGGGCTGCGGCTCGACGATCGTCACCTCGACACCCATCTTGCGCAGGCTCGCCGCCACCTCGCAGCCGATGAACCCGGCGCCGATCACCACGGCGCGCTTGGCCGAACCGGCGTGCTCGCGCAGCGCCAGTGACTCGTCGTAGGTGCGCAGCACCCGGATGCCGTCGAGGGCGGGCAGCGACGGGATGGTGCGGGGCACCAGACCCGTGGCGATGACCAGCTCGTCGTACGCGACGACCTCGCCGTTGGCGCGCGTCACCGTCTGGGCCTCGGTGTCCAGCTTGACCGCACCCGAACCCAGCAGCAGCGTGATGTCGTTCTCGGCGTAGAACTCGGCGGGCTTGAGCGTCGTGTCGTCGACCTCGGCGCGCAGCACGTCCTTGGACAGCGGCGGCCGGTCGTACGGCAGATGGACCTCGTCGCTGATCAGTGTGATCGGCCCGGCGTACTCCGCCTTGCGCAGCTGCTCAGCGGTACGTGCAGCGGCCAGACCGCCACCGACAATGACGATGCCTCCGTTTGTAGTCACGTCGGCTTTCTTACACGATGCGGCCGGTGCGAGGTAGGCCACCCTGCGCTTACCTGCTCAGCATTCCGGCAGGGGCTCAGGCCTGGCTCCAGCCACCGACCCGGCGCTCGACGATGTTCGACAGCACCACGATGCTCTCGCTGCGCTCGATCGCCGCGCTGCCCCGGATGCGCTCCAGCACCGCCTCCAGATGCCGCATGTCCCGCGTCATGAGATGCAGGATCGCGTCGGACGTGCCGGTCACCGTGGCGGCCGAGACCACCTCGGGAATGCCCTCCCAGGCCTCCCGCAGCTGCGCCGGCGTGATGGTGCCGTGGCAGTACACCTGAACGTATGCCTCTGTCCCCCAACCGATCACGTTCCGGTCGACGACCGTCGTGAAGCCGCGGATGACGCCGGTGGCCAGCAGCCGGTCGACCCGGCGTTTGACGGCGGGCGCCGACAGGCCCACCCGTTCACCGATCTCGGCGAACGTGGCGCGCGCGTTGTCCGCCAACTCGGCCAGGATGCGCTCGTCGGTCTCGTCGACGCTTTCCACCGGCCGCACACCTCCCTCACGCAATAGATTGTTGAATCGCGAGTGATCACACAATAGATCCGTTACAAATGCGCAACAAGCATCGATTGCTTGCGTAACGAAGTGCTCCTACCATCGAATTATGACGATTACTGATGTCGTCAAGATGGCGACACCAAATTCAGGTTGGCGACCGGACCGGGTGGCCCGCCCCCGGCACTATGTGATGACCCGGCCGACGCATTTCGCCGTCGAATATGCGATCAACCCGTGGATGGACACCTCCACCCCCGTGGACACGGCGCTGGCGGTGCGACAGTGGGAGCATCTGGTCCGCACGTACCGCAGCCTCGGCCACACCGTCGAACTGGTCGACCCGATTCCGGGACTACCCGACATGGTGTACGCCGCCAACGGCGGACTGGTGCTCGACGACGGGTTCGAGAAGGTCGCCATCATCGCGCGATTCGCCTACCCGCAGCGGGCCGGCGAATCGGTGGCCTATGCCGGATGGATGATGGACCACGGCTACTGCCCGCTGTATACCGAGCACACCAATGAGGGCCAGGGCGACCTGCTGATCGTCGGGTCGAAGATCCTGGCCGGCTACGGATTCCGCACCGACCGCCAGTCGCACGACGAGGTGGCCAAGCTGTCCGGGCTGCCTCTGGTCAGCCTGCAGCTCGTCAACCCCCGCTTCTACCACCTCGACACCGCACTGGCCGTGCTCGACGACGAGACCATCGCGTTCTATCCCCCGGCCTTCGGCGCCACGTCGGTGGCGTTGCTGCGCAAGATGTTTCCGGGCGCCATCGAGGTTTCCGATGCCGACGCCCACGTGCTCGGCCTGAACGCGGTGTCCGACGGACTGAACGTCGTACATCCGGCCGCGGCCACCGGCTTCGCCGCGCAGCTCGCCGACGCCGGTTTCCGGCCGGTCGGTGTCGACCTGTCCGAGTTGCTCAAGGGCGGCGGGTCCGTGAAGTGCTGCACCCTGGAGGTGTACCCGACGTCATGCTGAAAGCCGTTGCCGGAACACCGGAAAGCACGGCTCAGCTGATCGCCCTCGACGACCGCTACGCCGCGCACAACTACGCCCCGCTGCCGGTCGTCGCGGCGTCCGCCGACGGGGTGTGGATCACCGATCCGGAAGGACGCAGCTACCTGGACTGTCTGGCGGCGTATTCGGCGGTCAATTTCGGCCACCGCAATCCCGAGATCCTGGCGACCGCACACGCCCAGCTGGACGCCGTGACGCTCGTCAGCCGTGCCTTCCACTCCGACCGCCTCGGCCCGTTCTGCGCCGCCCTGGCCCATTTGTGCGGCAAGGATCTGGTGCTGCCGATGAACAGCGGCGCCGAGGCCGTGGAGAGCGCGATCAAAGTCGCGCGCAAGTGGAGTCGGGACGTCAAAGGAGTGTCGGCGCCCAACATCGTCGTGGCACGGGGCAACTTCCACGGCCGCACGACGACGATCATCAGCTTCTCCGACGACGACACGGCGCGGCGCGGTTTCGGCCCGTACACACCGGGTTTCCGGTCGGTGACGTTCGGGGACGCCGACGCGCTCGCAGCCGCCGTCGATGACGACACCGCCGCGGTGCTGATCGAGCCGATCCAGGGCGAGGCCGGGATCATCGTGCCGCCCGATGACTATCTGCCCCGCGTGCGCGCGCTGTGCACCGAACGCCACGTCCTGATGATCGCCGACGAAATCCAGTCCGGCCTGGCCCGTACCGGCCGCACCTTCGCGTGCGACCACTGGGGCGTGGTGCCCGACGTCTACGTACTGGGCAAGGCGCTCGGCGGCGGCGTCGTGCCGCTGTCCGCGGTGGTGGCCGACAAAGACGTGCTCGGCGTACTGCACCCAGGTGAGCACGGTTCGACGTTCGGCGGCAATCCGCTGGCCGCAGCCATCGGCACCACGGTGGTCGGCATGCTGCAGCGTGGCGAATTCCAATCCAGGGCAACCGAACTCGGCCGGCACCTGCACGCCCGCCTGACGGCGATCGGACACGGCGTGACGGCCGTTCGCGGGCTGGGCCTGTGGGCGGGCGTCGACCTCGATCCGGCCGTCGGCACCGGCCGGGAGGTCAGCCTGCGACTGGCCGAGCGCGGTGTGCTGACCAAGGACACCCACGGACCGACCCTGCGGTTCGCCCCGCCGCTGGTGATCACCCGGTCCGAAATCGATTGGGCGATGGACCGATTCGCCGAGGTGCTGGCCGGACCGCCGGATGTGCGGTGGTAGACCCATAGGATGCGCTTCAATCCGCCACCCGACTGGCCGCCGTTTCCACCTGACTGGCGGCCGGGCCCGGACTGGCAGCCGGATCCCTCGTGGCCGCCGCCACCACCGGGATGGGCTCTCTGGGTTGACGACCAATACCATTACGCCCCAACAGAACCAGGCCCGCCGCAGCGGTCCGGAAAACGGAAATGGTGGATCATCGGCGGTGCGGTGCTCGCCGTCGTCGCCCTGGTGGCGGGCGGCACGGTGGTCGCCACGAAGTCCCTGCGCGACGACGCGGCGGCACCGAGCACGACGCCGACGTCGTTCAACGGCCTGACCATCGTGCCGACGCACCCACCGGTGCCGACGGACTTCACCGCCTGGACCCGCGTCGGCGGCATCGACACCACGTTCACCAACAACGGCCGGGCAGTACGCCTCGACCCGCACGCCAACCCGACGACCGCCTGGTCGGGACTGCTCCAGCCCGGCGATCCGGCGTGCTCGCTGCGCTTCACCGGACGCGTCCGCAGTGCGGCGGGCGGCTACGCCGTCGGGCTCGCCACCGTCGACGGGCCTGCCGACACGGATTCGGGCCCGATCCCGGCACCGCCCGACAACGACTGGCACACAATCGATGTCACGATCACCAAGGCCGGCGACGTCTCGGTGGACGTCGACGGCAAATCCGCACTGCGGCGCACGACGGCACCCGGTTGCGGCCGGCCGGCGGTCAGGGTGTCAGCCGGCGCAACGGAATTCGCGGACGTACTGGTCGGGCAGGTCGCGGCGTAACTCAGTACTTCATGACGCCGCGGTCGACGGCGATCTGGGAACCGGAGATGGTCCCGGAGCCCGGGCCGGCCAGCCAGGTCACCACGTCGGTGACCTCTTCGGGCGTCATGAACTCCTGCAGCCCAGCCTTGCCGTCATGCGCAACGGGCTTGTACGGCATCGGCGCGAAGCTGTGCAGGTACGTCGGGAACTTGGCGAAGATCGCGCCCATGGCCTCGGGCTCGATCATCGGCGTCATGATCGAGTAGGGGTGAATCGAGTTGACCCGGATGCCGAACTCGCCCACCTCGAGCGCCAGGGCGTTGGTCAGACCGACGAGACCGAACTTCGAGGCCGCGTAGTGGCCGTTGCCCGGCGTCGCCTTGAGGCCCGCCGACGAGCTGACGATGATGATCGATCCGCCGTTGCCGGCCTCGATCATCGCCGGGACGACGGCCCGGATGGTGCGCCAGGTGCCGGACAGGTTGACGTCGACGACGCTGTCCCACTGGTCTTCGTCCATCTCGAACAGCCGGCCCCAGCTCAGGACACCCGCGTTGGCGACGAGGATGTCGAGCCGGCCGAACTGCTCGACGGCGTCGGCGACGACCTGCTTCTGGGCGGCCAGGTCGCGGATGTCGACCTCGCGGGCCAGGACCTTGCGACCTTCGGCCTCGACGAGGCGGGCGGTCTCGGCCAGATCCTCCGACGTCGGCATCGGGTAGGTGATGGTGTCCGAGACGGGACCACAGATGTCGATGGCGATGATGTCGGCACCCTCGCGCGCCAGCCGGATGGCATGCGCCCGGCCCTGCCCGCGGGCAGCCCCGGTAATGAATGCCACCTTGCCTTCGAGTGCTCCGCCTGCCGTCATTGCCAGTCCCTTCATCGCTTCTCGCCGGAATCAACCGCCACGCTAGCAGCCAAACTAGAACGCGTTCTAGTGGCTCCCGAAAGGCGGTCGCGTCGGCTACAACTCGGCGATGATCTGGGCGCGCTTGGCGGTGTACTCGGCCTCGCTGATGGTGCCCATGGCGCGCAGCGTCTCGATCTCCTGCAGCCGCTGCGCTGTCGACGGCGCCGGTGGCGCGACGGGCGGCGCCATCGCAGCCGGCGCGGGGGCCGGCGCCCGCTCGGCGGCCGTGGCCCGCCGGACCACGTCCATCACCTGTTGCCGCACAACCGGATTCGACCGCAGGTCGGCGATCCCGCTGAGCGCCACCCCGTTGGACTTGAGGATCTGCAGGATGTCCATGATCGGGCCAGAGCGTCCGGTCAGGTCGTAGGTGCGGCCGTCCTGCTCCGAGGTCAGCCGGACCGGCATCATGCCCGACACCAGTGCGCTGCGCTCCCAGTCGATGTGGAACTTGTTGGTCGCCGGGTTGACCATCACGACGAGCTTGCGGGCCGTGATCATCGGCAACCGGCTCACCGAGGCCAGCACCTTGTCCTGCGCGTCGAACGGAGCCAGCTGCGGCCCCGTGATGTGCAGATTCAGTTTCACCAGTGGCTGGTCGTTGACCCGGGTACCGGTCTCCCCGATGCCGGTGACCTCGGCGAGCCCCAGTATCCCGCTGACCTCGAGTTCCTCGCGCTCCGCCGACCGCATCTGCCCGAAGCCGGCCAGCCCCAGCGCGACCAGTACGTCGATCGCAGTGACCAGCAGGCCCGTCCAGAACATCCACTTCATCAACTCGTCCTGGCCGGTGTAGAAGTACACCGCCAGGAAGATGGGGCCCACCAGCCCGCCGCACAGCAGGACCATGACCTGAGCTTTGAGGTAACGCACCAACATGTCAGCCACGCTCCTTGATCAGCTTCACCGATGCGAGAGACTCTAGTGCGGCTCAGTCGCCGAGGACGTCCAACAGGACGAACGAGAAATTGTCGGCGGCGCCGTTGGCCCGCGCCGTCCCGATGATGATGGCCGAACCGTCGCCCCGGTCGTTGCACGCCGTGGCCGCCTGCAGATCGTGATGCTCCATCTGCCCGTGCACACCGTCAGAGCACATCAGGTAGCTCCCGGGCTGCAGCGGCGTCGCGGTCAGGTGCGCAGCGATGGGCACGCCCTGCCCGAGCGACTGGGTGATGATGTTGGTCGGCCGGCCCGACGCGTCGAGGACCGCGTCGTCGACCGACACCTGGGTCAGCGTCTCGCCCGCGACCGAATACACCCGGCTGTCCCCGACGTTGAAGACGATCACCTCGTCGGCAGTGAGGCAGACACCGGCGATGGTGGTACCCATCCCGGCCAGTTCGGTGTCACGGCCCATGTCGTACAGCCAGTCGCTGACGTACGACAGCGACGACGTGATGTCGTCGCCACCGGTCCAGCCCGGCGACATCGTCGCGATCATGCTCAGCGCCGTCCGGCTCGCCACATCGCCGCCGACGTGCCCGCCCATCCCGTCGCACACCGCGCAGACGAACGGGGAGCCTGGCTGCATCCGCATCTCCACCAGGACACCGTTGTGCGTCTGGCTGACCCAGCCGCCGACCATCACCGCGTCTTCGTTGCGCTTGCGCCGCAACCCGGTGTCGGTGAATGCCCGCACGTTCACCCGCACGACAGGCCACCCCTCATCGTGTTCCCCTCCATCGCGAACGATCCTGCCATCCTGCCGGTAAAAGCACTGCGTCGACACCTCTTTCTCACCGCAAAACAAAGCGCCGCCCACCCTTTCGGGTGAGCGGCGCTCCGCTTGGAAAAACTAGATCACTTGATGATCTTGGTAACGCGACCCGCGCCGACGGTACGACCGCCCTCACGGATGGCGAAACGCAGGCCCTCGTCCATGGCGACCGGCTGGATCAGCACGACGGAGATGTCGGTGTTGTCACCGGGCATGACCATCTCGGTGCCCTCGGGCAGGGTAACCACGCCGGTCACGTCCGTGGTACGGAAGTAGAACTGCGGACGGTAGTTGTTGAAGAACGGCGTGTGGCGGCCACCCTCGTCCTTGGACAGGATGTAGACGCTGCCCTCGAACTCGGTGTGCGGGGTGGTGGTGCCGGGCTTCACGACGACCTGGCCACGCTCGACCTCTTCGCGCTTGATACCACGAACCAGCAGACCGACGTTGTCGCCGGCCTGGCCCTGGTCGAGCAGCTTGCGGAACATCTCGACACCGGTGACGGTGGTCTTGGTCGTGGTCGGGCGGATGCCGACGATCTCGACCTCTTCGTTGACGTTGATCACGCCACGCTCGACACGGCCGGTCACCACGGTGCCACGACCGGTGATGGTGAAGACGTCCTCAACGGGCATCAGGAACGGCTTGTCGGTCTCGCGAACCGGGTCCGGGATGGACTCGTCGACGGCCTCCATGAGCTCCTCGACCGACTTCACCCAGGTGGCGTCGCCCTCGAGCGCCTTCAGCGCCGAGACGCGGACCACGGGGGCGTCCTCGTCGAAGTCCTGAGCGGCCAGCAGTTCGCGGACCTCCATCTCGACGAGCTCCAGGAGCTCCTCGTCCTCAACCATGTCGGACTTGTTCAGCGCGACGAGGATGTAGGGCACGCCGACCTGGCGGGCGAGCAGCACGTGCTCACGGGTCTGCGGCATCGGGCCGTCGGTGGCGGCGACCACGAGGATTGCGCCGTCCATCTGGGCGGCACCGGTGATCATGTTCTTGATGTAGTCAGCGTGACCGGGGGCGTCCACGTGGGCGTAGTGGCGCTTGTCGGTCTGGTACTCAACATGCGAGATGTTGATGGTGATACCGCGCTGACGCTCCTCGGGCGCGTTGTCGATCTGGTCGAATGCGCGCGATTCGTTCAAATCGGGGTACTTGTCGTGCAGAACCTTGGTGATTGCTGCAGTCAGCGTGGTCTTGCCGTGGTCAACGTGACCGATGGTCCCGATGTTGACGTGCGGCTTCGTCCGCTCGAACTTCGCCTTCGCCACTTCTGTGTCCTCCTGGACTTGTTGGTGCTTTGGTTAAGCAGTGTTGATGTGTTCAGTTGTGTGGTCTGCCGCAGCAGAACGGGTCAGAGACTACTGGCCCGTCGCCTTGGCGATGATCTCCTTCGACACGTTCGCCGGAACTTCGGCGTACGAGTCGAACACCATGGAGTAGTTCGCCCGGCCCTGGGTCTTCGACCGGAGGTCGCCGACGTAGCCGAACATTTCGGACAGCGGAACCTGTGCCTTGACGACACGCGCACCGCTGCGCTCCTCCATGGCCTGGATCTGGCCACGGCGGGAGTTCAGGTCGCCGATCACGTCGCCCATGTAGTCCTCGGGCGTGGTGACCTCGACGGCCATGATCGGTTCCAGGATGACCGGCTGCGCGGCAGACGCAGCCTTCTTCAGTGCCTGCGAACCGGCGACCTTGAAGGCCATTTCCGACGAGTCGACGTCGTGGTAGGCGCCGTCGAGCAGCGTCACCTTGAGGTTGACCAGCGGGTAGCCGGCCAAGATGCCGTACTGCATGGCGTCCTGCGCACCGGCATCCACCGACGGGATGTACTCACGCGGGATGCGGCCACCGGTGACCTTGTTCTCGAATTCGTAGGTCGCACCGTCTTCGCCGACGAAAGGCTCGACGTTGATGATGACCTTCGCGAACTGGCCCGATCCACCGGTCTGCTTCTTGTGGGTGAACTCCACGTTCTGCACGGCCTTGCGGATGGTCTCGCGGTAGGCGACCTGCGGCTTACCGACGTTGGCCTCGACCTTGAACTCGCGACGCATGCGGTCCACCAGGATGTCCAGGTGGAGCTCGCCCATACCGCCGATGACGGTCTGGCCGGTCTCCTGGTCCAGGTGCACCTTGAAGGTCGGGTCTTCTTCGGCGAGCTTCTGGATCGCCGTGCCCAGCTTCTCCTGGTCGCTCTTGGTCTTGGGCTCGATGGCCACCTCGATAACCGGGTCCGGGAAGGTCATGGACTCCAGGACGATCTGGTTGCTCGGGTCGCACAGGGTGTCACCGGTGGTGGTGTCCTTGAGGCCGATGACCGCGTAGATGTGACCGGCGGCAGCCGACTCGACCGGGTTCTCCTTGTTGGAGTGCATCTGGAACAGCTTGCCCAGACGCTCCTTCTTGCCCTTGGTCGAGTTGATGACCTGGGCACCGGAGTCGACCTTGCCCGAGTAGACGCGGACGTAGGTCAGCTTGCCGAAGAACGGGTGCGTGGCGACCTTGAACGCCAGGCCCGAGAACGGCTCGTCGGCCGACGGCTTGCGCGAGATGATCTCGTCTTCCTTGCCCGGGACGTGGCCTTCGGCGGCCGGGACGTCCAGCGGGGTCGGGAGGTAGTCGATGACCGCGTCGAGCATGGGCTGCACACCCTTGTTCTTGAACGCGGAACCACACAGCACCGGGTACGCGGCGCTGGTGACGGTGAGCTTGCGCAGACCGCCCTTGATCTCCTCGATGGTCAGCTCTTCGCCGCCCAGGTACTTCTCCAGCAGCGCCTCGTCGGTCTCGGCGACCGCCTCGATCATGGCGGTGCGGTACTCCTCGGCCTTATCCTGAAGGTCGGCCGGGATGTCGACGACGTCGTACTTCTCGCCGAGCTTGGTCTCGCCGCGCCAGACCTTGGCCTTCATCTCGACCAGGTCGACGACGCCCTCGAAGTCACCTTCGGAGCCGATCGGCAGCTGGATCGGGATGACGTTCGCGCCCAGGCGGTCCTTCATGGTCTGGACCGAGAAGTAGAAGTCGGCGCCCAGCTTGTCCATCTTGTTGACGAAGCAGATGCGCGGCACGTCGTACTTGTCGGCCTGGCGCCACACCTGCTCGGACTGCGGCTCCACGCCCTCTTTGCCGTCGAAGACGGCGACGGCACCGTCGAGCACGCGCAGCGAACGCTCCACCTCGACGGTGAAGTCGACGTGGCCCGGGGTGTCGATGATGTTGATCTGGTTGTCGTTCCAGAAACAGGTGGTGGCAGCGGAGGTGATGGTGATACCACGCTCCTGCTCCTGCTCCATCCAGTCCATGGTGGCCGCGCCGTCATGGACCTCACCGATCTTGTACGAGATACCGGTGTAGAAGAGGATGCGCTCCGTCGTCGTCGTCTTGCCGGCGTCGATGTGCGCCATGATGCCGATGTTGCGGACCTTGTTCAGGTCGGTCAGCACGTCCTGTGCCACGGCTAGATTCCCACTCTTTCAGTTGCTTTAAGTAAATCCGCGTCGCCCGGGGAGGGCGGTCAGTTGTGAATCAGATGCGCCGGCCGCCGACATTGGCGGCCGGCGATTGAGTCACCAGCGGTAGTGCGCGAAGGCCCGGTTCGCCTCGGCCATCTTGTGGGTGTCCTCGCGTCGCTTGACGGCGGCACCCAGGCCGTTGCTGGCATCCAGGATTTCGTTGGCCAGGCGCTCGACCATGGTCTTCTCGCGGCGAGCCTTCGAGAAGCTGACCAGCCAGCGCAGCGCCAGCGTGGTCGAACGGTCCGGACGAACCTCGACCGGCACCTGGTAGGTCGCGCCACCGACGCGGCGGCTGCGGACCTCGAGGGACGGCTTGACGTTGTCCATGGCGCGCTTCAGCGTCACGACGGGGTCGGTGCCGGTCTTCTCACGAGCCTGCTCAAGGGCGCCGTAGACGATGCGCTCGGCCAGCGACTTCTTGCCGTCCAGCAGCACCTTGTTGACGAGCTGGGTGACCAGCTGCGAACCGTAGACCGGGTCGTTGACCAGCGGCCGCTTCGGCGCGGGACCCTTGCGTGGCATTAGCTCTTCTCCTTCTTGGCGCCGTAACGGCTGCGTGCCTGCTTGCGGTTCTTGACACCCTGGGTGTCCAGCGAGCCGCGGATGATCTTGTAACGCACACCGGGGAGGTCCTTCACACGACCGCCACGCACGAGCACCATCGAGTGCTCCTGCAGGTTGTGGCCTTCACCCGGGATGTAGGCCGTGACCTCAACCTGGCTCGTCAGCTTCACGCGGGCGACCTTGCGCAGCGCCGAGTTCGGCTTCTTGGGGGTGGTGGTGTACACGCGGGTGCACACACCACGACGCTGCGGACTGCCCTTGAGCGCCGCGGTCTTGACCTTGGCGGTCTTGTCGTGGCGACCCTTGCGGACCAGCTGGTTGATGGTTGGCATCTATCGGCTTTCTCTGTTGCGTTCGTACTGCGGTTTAAGTCTCTGTACTGCGGTTTTCGTCCGATCGCATACCCCGCGTCCGGGCGTGTCGCACGAGGCTAGGCACAGACCTTTCGGTGCACCACGGACATGCGAATTGGCCCGGCGTGCAGGCATGCCTACAAACACAATGAATGCAAGCGCCCAAGTCGGCCAGGCACGAACCACCACGATACCAGTACGGACCGCCACGATCCAAACCCGGACAGAGGGCTCAAACCGCAGGTCAGAGCGGTAGAGCCGGGAGCGTGATCAATACCTTACCGCTGGCGCGGCCCCCATCGGGCCATCAGAACCACTCCAATGATGAGGGTGAAGATCACCACGACCCCGCCGCCGAGAACCGCGATGCGTGGTACCGACCAGAACGACGGCGCGATCTGATCCGCCCGCACCGACTGCACCGAGATCGGCAGCGGCAGTGGCCCGCCCACCACCACCGCGGCGAACGACTTCGCCGAATCAGCGGTGAACTGCCCGTGGATCTGGGTGCGCCCCGTCGTGATGGGTTCCAGCAGCGCCGGTGCACTGACGACCTGGGTGTCGACCGTGAACGCGGTCCGGATACCGGTGTTGGCCGCGGTGAACCTCGACCAGACGTCGGCCGCCTTGTCGTCGAAGGTGACGAAGACGACGTAGTCGCCGCGCTGCCCGCCCTGCCGCGCCGAGGCGTCCTTGATCTGGTCGCCGCTGATGATCGACTTGTCCAGCAGATACACCTGCTTGCCGTCGTCGGAGCAGGTGACGAGCGGCAGCGTCGGGTCGTCGTGGTCGGCGAGCGCGTCGGGCTGACCACAGCGCGTGGCCTGGAACTGCAGCGACAACACCTGAATCTGCGGCTGGGTGCTCTGCCGCAGCGCCTTTTCATCGGCGATGCGCTGGCTGTCGGCCACCTGCGGAGCCCGAGGTGCGGTGGTCCCGTCTGGTTGCGCCGCAATCGTGTGGAGGACGGGCCTTATATAGAGGCGGCCGACGGCGGTGACGCCGCGCAGCTGCGCCTCGGTGACGTCGGTGGCGGTGACCTCGAGAGTCTTTCCGTCCAGCTCGACGGACACGTCGCGTCCACCGAGGTGGTTGATCCGGGATTCGACGACCTTGCGGGTCTGCGCGAGGGCATCCGGCGCCGTTCCGGGTGGCGCCTGAATCTCGACCGCGGCGTGGACCACCGGGCGAGGCTTGCCGGCGCGCCAGATGTCCCTGGTCACGAAGACCGTCGCGCCATAGCTCAGGATCAGCACCGCCAAGACCAGGGCGACCAGCCACCGGGGCACACCGGACTGCGCGGCCGCGGGCGGCGGCCATGCGGGTGGCATTCCCGGTGGCACCCAGCCCGCCGGTGGCTGGGGCTGTTGCGGTGGCTGGGGCGGCTGCCAGCCGCTGTGCTCGTCAGACATCAGACGCTCCCCCGCTCAAGCCGAGTCGCGCTCGTTCATCCCTCGTGCCAGCCGTACCACCATGTCGGTGAACACCGCATCGGTGTCGACGCCGTCCATCACGCCCGTCATCTCCAGCAACACAAAACCGTGCAAGGCCGACCAGAACTCCAGCGCGGCGTAGAAGGCGTTCTCACCGTCGAGCCCGTACGACGCCAGGACCGCGATCACCGGCCCGGCCGCCGCGTGCGTCGCGGCGGTGTACTCGGGGTCGTCGCCACCCAGCGGCATCCGGGTGAAGGCCGAGTACCGGCCCGGATGGTGATGGGCGTAGCTGCGATAGGCACTGGCCATGGCCATGACCGCGTCGTCGCGGCTGCGGCCCTCGCCGACCGTGTTGAGCATGCCGATGATGTCGTCGATGACGCGCATCCGGACGGTGCGGCGCAGGTCATCGAGGCTCTGCACGTGGTTGTACAGCGACGGGCCCTTGGTGCCGAGCTGATTGGCCAGCGCATTGATGGTCAGCGCGTCCCAGCCCTCGCGGTCGAGGAAGGTCAGCGCGGCGCTGACGATCGAGTCCCGGCTGAGCTTGGTGGCACGCGCCGTCGCCCGCGACCGCGCCGGCGCAGCCGGTCGGGCATCCCCAACCGCTTGCGACTCTGGCCGAGGTGCCATCTGCCCGTTCCTCCGGTGTTCTGTCGTGATTCCACGGACCGCGGCGCGGTCGGTTAACTAATGACTCTAACCTCTGGACGCTGCAGATACGTCGCCATTTGGGCGAATCTTGTAACCGCGTCTCATGGCGAGTCCCACAGAACGGACGAACCCACTCCGCAGCACGTGCCTCGCAACGTAGGCTCCCAGATACCGCACCCCGGTGCACATCATCGCGGACCAGAACGAAGGGAACCATCGTGAGTCGCAAAGCATGGGGAACCGCATTGCTTGCCGGGCTGCTGACGGTCCCGTTCACGGTCGGTGCACCGAACGCCGCCGCGATCAACGATGACACCCACATCGTCGGCACGGGCATCACCCAGACCCTCGACTGCCACAACGGCACCCTGCTCGTCAACGGCAGCGGCAACACCATCACCGCGTTCGGCACCTGCTGGGCCGTCACCGTGCAGGGCTCGTCGAACACCGTCATCGCCGACACGATCGTCAACGACGTCACCGCCTACGGCTTCAATCAGACGGTCATATTCCACAATGGGGATCCGGCACTCATCGACGTCGGGCGCCAACTCGGTTTGGGTAATCGACTCGCCAAGATTCCCTGACCAGGCCCGCACCAGGTGCCGACAACGCCGACAGGGAGGGACACCGTATGAACCCCAACCGAATCGCGATGGCGGCGGGCGTCGCCGCCGCGGCCGCTCTACTGCTGACCGGCTGCGGATCGCAGGACAACAAGACCGGGGGCAGCAGTTCGTCTACGGCAGGCACCTCGGCTGCGCCGACGACGGCGCAGGTCGAGGTGGGCAACACCATCAACTACAGCGCCGTCGGCACCACCCGGGAAATCGATTGCGGCACCGGCAAATCGCTGACCGTGGGCGGCGCCAACAACACGCTGACAGTCAAGGGCACCTGCGCGAAGGCGAACATCGGCGGCACCGACAACAAGGTGACGTTCGACAAGGTCGACCAGGAGCTCGACGTCGTCGGCATGCACGCCACCGTCACCTACAAGGACGGCTCGCCGAAGGTTTCCAACACCGGCACCGGCAACACCGTCACCAAGGGTTAGCGCTCACGCCTGAGCGCCGTGCCGGCCCGCTCCCCCGGCGAACCGCTGCGCGCCCGCGAGCGACTCCTCGGCCACCTGCGCCAGGCTGGCGAACTCGAATTCCATTGCGGATTCCTCGGATTCGCCCCACTGCCGCAGCGCGGACATCCGGTCGGCGCGCAGACACAACTGCGGCAGCGCCGCCAGCTGGTGCGCCAGTTCTTCGGCCTTCGCGCGGGCATGCCCGTGCGGCACGACGCGGTTGGCCAGGCCGATCTGCAGCGCCTCGGCAGCATCGACGGACCGGCCGGTGAGGATCAGGTCCATCGCGCGGCTATGTCCGATCAGCCGCGGCAACCGGACCGTGCCACCGTCGATGAGCGGGACACCCCAGCGCCGGCAGAACACGCCGAACGTCGCGTCCTCCTCGACGACCCGCAGGTCGCACCACACCGCGAGCTCGAGCCCGCCGGCGACGGCGTAGCCGCTGACCGCGGCGATCACCGGTTTGGACAGCATCATCCGGCTCGGGCCCATCGGCCCCGGGCCCGTGCGGTGCGTCTGATTCATCTCCGGGGTGCCGAACGCCTTGAGATCCGCTCCGGCGCAGAAGGTTCCGTGGTCGCCCCACAACACGGCCACGGCGGCCGAGTCGTCGCGGTCGAACTCGTCGAACGCCTGGTACAGCGCTGCTGCCGTCGGTCCGTTGACGGCGTTGCGGGCCTGGGGCCGGTCGATGATGACCGTCGTCACCGGTCCGTTCTTCTCGACACGCACGGGTTCGGTCATCATGCCTCCATCGGTTCGTCGCGCCGCGCCACCAGTTCGGCGGCGAAGTCTGCATAGGCCTGCCGTAGGTGCTCGCCGGGCCAGTCGGCCGGGAGCAGTTCGGCAGGTAGCACGGGGTCGGCCAACAGGTGCCGGACGATGGCGGCCGCCGCCACGAACCGGCCGGGAACGTCGGCGGCCGAGGCGATCTCGTCGAGCAGTTGGCGGGCGGTCGCGGCCCAGGCGGGCAGGTCCCACAGGACGGCGGCCAGGCCGGCGGGGTCGTCGTCCCGGCTGGTCAAGACCCGGGCGTTCGCCGTGATCTCCTCCGGCAACTCACCCGCCAGATTGGCCGGCCGCAGCCACAGACCCTCGCGGAGCTCTCCGAACCTGTTCTGCAGCAGGTCGTTTCGCAGGTCCGCCCGGGTCCGGGCATCGGCCCCGATGGTGGTGATGACGACCGTCGTCCAGTCACCTCGCCAGGGCTTGGTTTTCGGGTCGATGGCGGCATCCTGCCGGCGTTGCCGGGCCAGCAGGCGGTCGGCGAGCCGGTAGCCGTCGGCCGAGCGCACCAGGTCGCCGGCGCTGACCATCCGCGTCAGCGCCACCCGCAGCGTCTGCTCCTTGATGTCGAAATCCGAAGTGAGCCGGACCAACTCGGCCGCGGACGCCCACGCCGGGTGGGCACCCAGCAGCACGCTGAGCACCACCGACCGGGCGGTCATCCGCTTCAGATCAGCCATGGCCGTCAGACCCCGGAGGCAACCCGGCCCGCGTCACCGAACGGATCATCGCGGTGCCGCACCGCCTGCCGGAACCCGTGCTCGACGGCGTCGGCGACGAACGCGTGCCCCTCGGGCGTGTGGCGGGCGATGCCGTCGAACACCGTGCTGACCATGCGGCTGGTCGCGATCCCCTGCTGCAGCAGCGACGTGTTGCACGCCAGCTTCGCCATGATCAGCTGGTTGACGGGCATCGCCGCGATCCGGGCGACGAGCCGCTCGGTGCGTTCATCCAGGTCCTCGGGCTCGGGGGCCTCGACCGCCAAACCCCATTCGGCCGCCTGCGCGCCGGTGATGCAATCCCCCGTGAACAGCAGACGTTTCGCGCGCTGGTCACCCAGGCGATGCGCCCACAACCCGGCCGCCGGCACACCCCAGACGCGCATGGGCGGGTAGCCGATCTTGGCGTCGGACGCCGCGATCACCTGGTCGGCGTGCAGCGCGATGTCCGTGCCGCCGGCCACGCAGTAGCCGTGAATCTTCACCACGGTCGGTTTGTCGCAGTGCATCAGGCTGGAGAAGCCACGGACGAACCGGCTCATCATCTGATAGTCGATCATCGGGTCCCAGGGCTGGTTCGGCAGGTGGTTGACGGCCTGCGTCTTGCCGTCGAGCACCGTGCCCTGGTGCTCGGCGCCGCCGGCGGCTCCCGTGCCGTCGGCGTACGCGCTCAAATCGAAACCGGCACAGAAGCCTTCACCCCGGCCGGACACCAGGATCACGTGCACGTTCGGATCGAGGTCGGCCCGTTCGACGCACGCGGCCAGCTCCAGCGGGGTGTCCGCGACGATCGAGTTGCCCTTCTCCGGCCGGTTGAACGTGATCCGGGCGATGCGATCGGCGACCTCGTAGGTCATGGTCTTCAGGTTGTCGAAATCCACCAGCTCAGCCTTCCCGCGGGCAGGCGTCAAACTGTCCCAAACGGGGATATTGGGACAGTTTTGCGCCTGCTCGACAGTTGAAATCAGCCCTTGACGAGGGCGCGTTCGATGATGGGCGCGAGGTCGAGGCCGGTCGGCAGCGTGCCGAACGCGCCGCCCCACTGGCGGTCGAGGCGGCTGACGAGGAATGCCTCGGCCACCGCGGGGTGACCGTGGCGCACCAGCAGCGCGCCCTGCAGGGCCAGCGAAATGTCCTCGGCCACCTTGCGTCCGCGGTATTCGAGGGTCGCCGGATCGGTGAGCTGTGCCTTGAGCGCGTTGACGTGGGCGTCCAGACGGGGGTCCTGTGCCTGCGCCAACTCGTCGAACAGCACCTCGATGCACTCGGGCTTTGTCGCCATGGCCCGCAGCGTGTCGAGCGCGCTGACATTGCCCGAACCTTCCCAGATGCCCATCAGCGGGGCTTCGCGGTACAGCCGCGGCATGCCGGATTCCTCGGCGTAGCCGTTGCCGCCGAAGCACTCCATGGCCTCTGCCGCGTGCGGCGTCGCGCGCTTGCACACCCAGTACTTGGCCGCGGCCAGACCGATTCGGCGGAACAGGGATTCGCGTTCGTCGCCGCGGACGGCGCGGTCGGTGGCGCCGGCCATGCGCATCGCCAGCATGGTGGCGGCCTCGGCCTCGACGGCCATGTCGGCCAACACGTTGCGCATGAGCGGCTGGTCGATCAGGTACGCCCCGAAGGCCTTGCGGTGCTGGGCGTGGTGCACGGCCTGCGTCAGGCCGGTGCGCATACTCGTGGCGCTGCCGAGCGTGCAGTCCAGGCGGGTCAGGTTGACCATCTCGATGATGGTCGGCACGCCGCGGCCCTCCTCACCGACCAGCCAGACGGTGGCGCCGTCGTACTCGATCTCGCTGGAGGCGTTGGCGTGGTTGCCGAGCTTGTCCTTGAGCCGCTGGATGAACATGCGGTTGCGGGTGCCGTCCGGCAGCACGCGGGGCAGGAAGAAACACGACAGGCCGCCGGGTGCCTGAGCGAGAACGAGGAAGATGTCGCCCATCGGCGCCGAGGTGAACCACTTGTGGCCGCGCAGCGAGTAGCTGCCGTCGCCGTTGGGGATGGCCTGCGTGGTGCCGGCGCGGACGTCGGAGCCGCCCTGCTTCTCGGTCATCGACATGCCCGCGGTGATACCTGCTTTGGTGGCAGGCACTTTCAGCTCGGGGTCGTAGACCCGGCTGGTCAGCAGCGGTTCGTAGACCTTGGACAGTTCAGGATTGGCCCGCAGCGCCGGGACGACGGCGTACGTCATCGAGATGGGGCAGACGTGACCGGGCTCGGGCGTCCATGCAGACATCTTCGCCGCGCGGACGACGTGCGCGCCGGGACGCTCGTCGGCCCACGGCGCGCCGTGCAGTCCGTGCGTCACGGCGGCGTTCATCAGCTGGTGGTAGGCGGGGTCGTATTCGACCTCGTCGACCCGATGCCCGTAGCGGTCGTGCGTGTGCAGGATCGGGACATTGCGGTCCGCGAGCTCACCCCAGCGCTGCGCTTTGCGGCTGCCGCCGAGTTCGCCGACGGCGTGCACCTCGTCGACGCCCCACTCCCCGCCTTCGCGGATGAGGGCCTCGGCGAGTGCCGGGAAGGTGGCGGGGTTGTAGTTCTCCAGGGGCGGAACCTGATTGGTGACGACGTGCGTATCAGCCATGTCCCCACTATTACACTTTTACGACAGTCGCACAAGAACTGTATATATGAATGGCAGAACGCGGTCGGGCCATCAAGTGAAAAAATCTCAATACACTCGCGACGAAGCTGACCGATGAGTGCCGGCGGTCAGCAGACACGCAACTCCCAGGAGCCCCACCATGCCTCTGGCCCAACAAGGTTGTGCTGCATTGGTTGTCGGCGGCCCGACCACCGTGCTCGATCTCGGCGGACTACGCATCGTCAGCGACCCGACCTTCGACGCCCCCGGGCCACAGGGGTACTTGACGAAAACCCAAGGCCCGGCCGTCACCGAGGAACAAATCGGCACCGTCGACGTCGTCCTCGTCAGCCACGACAACCACGCTGACAACTTCGACGAGCGCGGCCGCGCCTTCGCCAAGAACGCGCCGTTGCTGCTCACCACCATGGGCGCAGCCAGACGCCTGGGCAGCCCAGCCGTCGGATTGCGACCGTGGAGCACCTACACCCTCACCCGGCCCGACACCGGCGAGTTCAACGTCACCGCCGTCCCTGCCGTCCACGGGCCCGAAGACGGTGACCGGGACCCCGACGGGTACGTCAACTGCGAAGTCATCGGGTTCGTGCTTTCCGGCAGCACGGTGCCCACCGTCTACATCAGCGGCGACAACGCGTCCCTTCGCACCGTCGCCGAGATCGCCCGTCGCGTCGGCACCATCGACGCAGCCGTCCTGCACGCCGGCGCCGCCCGCGTGCCCGGAAAGTTCCGGCATCGACCGGTCAGTCTCGACAGCATCCGAACAGCGGCCGCCGCCGCGGTTCTGGGCGCCCCGGTCAACATCCCTGTTCACTACGACGGTTGGGCACACTTCACCGAAGGCCGCGACGACATCGCACGCGCCTTCGACGACGCCGGTATCACCGCCGCCCTGCGCATCGCCGACCATGGCACCTGGCTGTCGTTGCAGCCGTAGGCGGTGCCGCGTCGGGGCTGCGATTCGCTAGTGCCGCGTCACGACCTCGGTGGCACGGTCGCCGCGGTGCACGAAGTAACCCAGCGTCACGATGACGAACCAGATGGCACCCACGAGGATCGCGGTCCGTCCGTCGTCGGTGAAGAACAGCAGCACGACGACGAGCGCCAGGAACCCGAGCGCCAGGAACGTCGTGTAGGGCGCGCCCGGCAGGCGGTAGTCCGATGCCGGCAGCACGCCGGCGGCCACCCGCTGGCGATAGATGAAGTGCGACACCAGGATCGAGCCCCACACGAAGATGATGCCGATGGTCGACACCGAGGTGATGTAGGCGAACGCCTTGTCCGGCGACAGGTAGTTCACCAGGACGCCGACGCCCATCGTCAGGGCCGAGAAGCAGATGGCGAGCATCGGTACGTGCCGGCTACTCAGCGACTGCAGACCGGCGGGCGCGTCGCCACGCTGGGCGAGACTGCGCACCATGCGGCCCGTCGAATAGATGCCCGAGTTGCACGACGACAGCGCCGCCGTCAGCAGGATGAAGTTCACGATGCCCGCGGCGGCGGGGATGTTCAGGTACTGGAACACCGCGACGAACGGGCTCTGGCCGGCGTGGTAGTGCCGCCAGCCCTGGATCGACAGGATGACGATCAGGGCGCCGACGTAGAACAGGCCGATGCGGAAGGGCAACGTGTTGATGGCCTTGCGCAGCGTCACCTTCGGGTTCTCGGCCTCGCCCGCGGTGACACCGACGAGCTCGACGCCGACGTAGGCGAACACCACGATCTGCAGGCTCAGCAACGCCGAGCTGAACCCGGTCGGGAAGAAGCCGCCGTCGTTCCACAGGTTGTTCAGGCTCGGGCCGGTGGCCGGGCCGAAGCCGGCGATCGGCAGCAGCACACCGATGCCGATGATGATCATGCCGATGATCGCGGTCACCTTGATCATCGAGAACCAGAACTCGGCCTCACCGAAGATCTTCACCGAGATCAGGTTGGCCACGAACAACACCAGCAGCACGACCAGCGCCGTCACCCACTGCGGGATGTCGTGCCCCCATGGCCAGTACTGCACGTACTTGCCGGCGACCGTGATCTCGGCCATGCACGTCGTGGCCCACACCGCCCAGTACGTCCAGCCGTTCGCGAACCCGGCGAACCGGCCCATGAATTCCTCGGCGTATTCCGAGATGCTGCCCGACACCGGGCGGTAGACCAGCAGCTCACCGAGCGCGCGCATGATGACGAACACGGCCAGGCCCGCCGTGAGGTACGCCAGGATCAGCGCCGGACCGGCCTTCTCGATGGCCCCGCCGGCGCCGTAGAACAGGCCGGTACCGATGGCCCCGCCGATCGCGATCATCTGCACGGTTCTGGCGGACAGGCCACGCTCGTAACCGGCGTCGGGTGTCTCTGTTACCTCAGTGTTGGCGTCTTGCACCCGACGGGTTTATCACAATTGTCGGTGCTGACTAAACGTTCTCGCGGAGGAACGCGATGTCGTCCTTGCGGCCGTCCTCGGACGTCTCGCAGATGACGGGAGCGTCCGCAGCGCGGACCACCGCTGCCAGCAACTGCGGGTCGATCTGGCCCGAACCGAAGTTCGCGTGCCGGTCGGCCCCGGAACCGGCGGCGTCACGGGAGTCGTTGCAGTGCACCAGATCGATGCGCCCGGTGATCGACTTGATGCGCTCCACCGCGTCGACCAGCGCCTCCCCCGCCGCCCACGCATGGCAGGTGTCCAGGCAGAAACCGATGCCCTTGTCGCCGATGCGGTCCCACAGCCGCGCGATGGTGTCGAAGTGCCGCGCCATGGCGTGATCGCCGCCGGCGGTGTTCTCGAGGTACACGGGCATGTCGGTCTTGAGTGCGTCGAGCGCCTTCACCCACCGCTCGAAGCCGGCGTCCATGTCGTTGTCGTCGGCGTGTCCGCCGTGCACGATCACGGCCGTCGCGCCGATCTCGGACGCGGCATCGCACGTGTCCTGGAGGATCTTGCGCGACGGGATGCGCACCTTGTTGTTGGCCGATGCGACGTTGATCAGGTACGGCGCGTGGACGTACAGCGGCACCGTCGCGGCGCGCAGGATCTCGGCGTCCTCGCGCGGCGCGGGTTTCTTCCAGCTCTGCGGGTTGCCGAGGAAGAACTGCACCACATCGGCACCGTCGGCGGCGGCCGCGGCCAGAGGATCGGTGTTGTCGACGTGCGAACCAATCAGCATGTGGCCCAGCCTAGTTGCGTGGTGCATGTGAACCGATCCGACCTGGATCTCGTGGTCTGGGTAGAGGAGGGATGATGAGCGTAATCGCAAGTGTCCGTAGCGAACTGCCGCCCCACCGCTATACCCAGGAACAAATCACCGATGCGCTGCTGGAGCTCCCCGGTTACGCCGAGCACGAGGACGCAATCCGCAAACTGCACCGCAGCGCGCGGGTCGAGACCCGCCACATGGTGCTGCCGCTGGCGGACTATCCGGATCTGACGGACTTCGGCCGCGCCAACGACGTCTTCATCGAACACGCCGTGGCCCTCGGCTGCGCCGCGATCCGCGGGGCGCTCGACGATGCCGGGCTGGAGCCCGCCGACGTCGACGTCATCTACACCACCACCGTCACCGGGGTGGCGGTGCCGACGCTGGATGCCCGGATCGCGGGCCGCATCGGGCTGCGGCCCGACGTGCGGCGGGTGCCGTTGTTCGGGCTGGGGTGCGTCGCCGGTGCCGCCGGCGTCGCGCGGGTCGACGACTACCTGCGCGGCGCACCCGACGGCGTCGCGGTGCTGCTGGCGGTCGAGCTGTGCTCCCTGATGCCGAAGACCGAACCGTCGATGGCGACCGTCGTCGGTTCCAGCCTGTTCGGTGACGGTGCGGGCGCCGTCGTCATGGTCGGAGACCGGCGCGCCGAGACCGTCGACACGGCAGGACCCGAGGTGCTCGATTCCCGTAGCCACCTCTATCCCGACTCTGAACGGACGATGGGCTGGGACATCGATTCGAGCGGCTTCCGCCTCGTCCTGTCCCCTGACGTGCCGAAGGTCGTCGAGACGTACCTCGGCGACGACGTCACGAATTTCCTTGCCGCGCATGGCCTCGAGACCGCCGACATCAGCACCTGGGTCAGCCACCCCGGCGGGCCCAAGGTGATCGAGGCGATCACCGCGACGCTGGGCCTGCCCGACGATGCCCTGGAACTGACGTGGCGATCGCTCGCCGAGGTCGGCAACTTGTCGTCGGCGTCGGTGCTGCACGTGCTGCACGACACCATCGCCAAGCGTCCGCCCCCGGGCAGCCTCGGCCTGATGATGGCGATGGGCCCGGGGTTCTGCTCCGAACTGGTCCTGCTGCGGTGGCGCTGATCCGGTGGCCTGGTACCTGGCGCTGATCGCGGCCGTCGCTGCCGAGCGGCTCGTCGAGCTCGTCGTCTCCAAGCGCAACCTGGCGTGGTCACTGGCACATGGCGGCACCGAGTACGGCTTCGGCCACTACCCGGTCATGGTGGTGTTGCACGTCGGGTTGCTCGTGGGGTGCGTGCTCGAACCCGTGCTGCTCGACCGCCCGTTCCTCCCCGCACTCGGCTGGCCGATGCTCGCCGCGGTGCTGGCCTCGCAGGCCCTGCGGTGGTGGTGCATCGCCACGCTCGGCCCGCAGTGGAACACCCGCGTCGTCGTCGTGCCGGGCGCGTCGCGGGTCGTCAGCGGTCCGTACCGGTGGCTGTCGCACCCCAACTACGTGGCCGTGGTGGTCGAGGGATTCGCACTGCCGCTGGTCCACACCGCCTGGCTGACGGCCGCGGTGTTCACGGTGCTCAACGCACTGCTATTGCGCACCCGGCTGCGCGTCGAGAACACCGCGCTGGCGAGCCTGTCGTGATCGACCTCCTCGTGATCGGCGGTGGTCCGGCAGGGTTGGCGACGTCGCTGTGCGCGGCCCGCGCGGGTCTGGAGGCGGTCGTCGTCGAGCGGCGGCCGGGCACGCTGGACAAGGCCTGCGGCGAAGGCCTGCTGCCGCACTCGCTCGCCCAGCTGGACCGGCTGGGCGTGACGGCACCGGGCCGGACGCTGCGCGGCATCAGCTATCACGCGGGCGCGACAAGGGTCGAGGCTCCGTTCCGTGACGGTGTCGGCCGCGGGGTGCGCCGCACGACGCTGCACGCGGCGATGTCCGACGCCGCCCGGGCCGCCGGGGTCAAGGTCGTGCAGGCGGCGGCCGCCGAGATCACGCAGGACGCGGACGGCGTGCGGGCGGCGGGGATGCGTGCCCGCTATCTGGCGGCGGCGGACGGCCTGCACTCGGCGATCCGCCGCGACCTCGGGCTGGCGCGACCGGCTGACGGCCCGCGCCGCTGGGGTATCCGGCGGCACATCCAGATGACGCCGTGGACCGACAACGTCGAAGTGCATTGGAGCCGTGAGGCCGAGGCGTACGTGACGCCGGTGGCCGACGACTGCGTCGGCATCGCGATCCTGTCCGCCGGCCGCGGCGGCTTCGATTCGAAGTTCGCGGTGTTCGACGAGCTGCGTCAACGGGTCGAGGGACACGAGTTCGGTCCCGACCTGGCGGCCGGGCCGTTGCGGCAGCAGGTCCGGGCGCGCGTCGCCGGCCGGGTGCTGCTGGTCGGCGACGCCGCGGGCTACGTCGACGCGTTGACCGGCGAAGGCCTCGGGTTGGCGTTCAGCGCGGCCGAGGCACTGGTCGACTGCGTCGTCCGCGACCGGGTCGACGAGTACGACCGCCGCTGGCGCAACCTGACCCGGCGCTACCGGCTGCTGACCGAGGCGCTGGTGCGGGCCGGCTCGGTGCCGGTGGTCCGGTCCCGCATCGTCCCGGCCGCTGCCGCCCTGCCCTGGGTGTTCGCGAGCGCGGTGAACCAACTCGCCCGCTGAGCAACCTCAGTGCACCTTGTCCAGGATGCCGTTCAAGATGGCGGTCGCCGGACCTGCCGGATCCGGCGAACACACCACGTTGTCGACGACGACCGCGTTCTTGGCAGCCAGCGTGCGCATGCACTGCATGGGCCCGAACGCGTACGACAACGACAACGAATCTCCGCCCGCCTGCAGCGCATTGTCGTGTTGGGTACCGCTCTGGTCACCGATCGTTATCCCGACGTCGATGTTGGCGCACTGCTGCCAGACCGGCTGCTGCGCCGCGATCATGGCACGCGCGGCGGCCGGGTCGGCGAAACCGACGACGCCCTGGGTCACCTGCACCATCACCGACGCGGTGCTGGTGTAGCTCACGTAGTAGACCCCGGTGTTGCCGCTGGCATCGAGGGCCGCCCGCATACCCGGTGTCGCGACGACGCTGCACTGCGGGGGCGTGAAAACGACGCTGAGGCCGTCGCTGCCGCGGCGCCAGGTGGAGATCTTGACCATCGTTGGGTCGTTCATGATCCGGCGTAGTTCGTCGGTCGGCAGGACCAGGGGCTGCAGATCGGCCCCGGGCGGTGGTGCTGCCGTCGGACTCGGCGCCGACGATGTGACGGTCTGCGGCGCGGCAGTGGGACTGCCGTCGACAGCAGAGGTGCACGACGACAGTAGTGCGGCCGCAGCGAAAACCGTTGCTGGCCAAAGCTTCTGGCACAGAGAATTCGTCATGCCGGCACCTTCGCGACGATCTGGTTGACCAATGCCGTGGCCCCGGCACCGACGGCGGCGGGATCACTGCCGCACACCGTCAGATCGATCACGACGTTGTTCCGGGCCGTGATGCCCCGCCCGCAGGCCCAGCCGGGTCCCGGCGGTGCGGTGCGGTTGTTGACGACGGTGTTGACGCCACCGGCGACCGATGCCGTACCGACGGTGAAGGTCGCGGGTGTGGCCATCTTGACCTGGATCTGCTTGCCGGCACACCCATGCCACGCGTTGACCGTCGACGTCACCAGATCCTGCGCGTCCTGCGCCGTCTCATAGAGGACAGCAGAGACGGTGGCCAGGAAGGTACCCGAGCCGTCGGCCGGCGCGTAGTCCTGGGTGCGGACCAGCACGACGGGCGTCTCCGAGTACGGCTGGATGGCGGCATCAGAGAGCGCACTCACGCAGGTCATGTCCGAGGCGTAGTCGTCGGGCAGCAGGTCAAGCGAGTCGTGGCTCTCGCTGATCCCGAGGTTCGGGACGTTGACGGCCGCGCTCACCTGGCCGGGGTCCGGCATCAGCCCCTTGAGCTGCGGTATCTGCACCAGGGGCCCGGCCGGTGGTGGTGGTGGCGGTGGCGGCGCGGTCGACGCCGAGGTCGACGTTGTGGTCGACGTTGTGGCCGGGCTGCCGGCGTCGCCGGATTGACAGCCCGCGCTGGTCGCGACGATGAAGACGGCAGCACTGACCGCCGTGATGGTGCGTGTTCGCATGTGATCCTCCCCCGGAACGATCCTGACACGTCGTTCGGAGGCCAGGACACACGAAAATGAAAAAGGCCCCCGCGCAGAGCGCGAGGGCCTTCTCCTTGACTGACTAGCGGTAGTCGCTGTAGCCGTAGTCGTCCAGCGGCACGGCAGCACCAGTGGCCTGGCCGAAGTCCGGGCTGTAGTACTGATCCTCGTAGGACGGGATCGTGTACGCCGCAGCGCGGGCTTCCTCGGTCGGCTGGACCTGGATGTTGCGGTACCGGTTGATGCCCGTACCAGCCGGGATCAACTTACCGATGATCACGTTCTCCTTCAGACCCTGCAGCTTGTCGCTACGGCAGTTGATCGCCGCATCGGTCAGCACGCGAGTGGTCTCCTGGAACGACGCCGCCGACAGCCACGAGTCCGTGGCCAGCGATGCCTTCGTGATACCCATCAGCACCGGACGTCCGGCCGCGGGCTCGCCACCCTCGGCCACGACGCGACGGTTCTCGGTCTCGAACTCGCTGCGCTCGGTCAGCGAACCGGGCAGGAACTCCGTCGAGCCCGAGTCGATGATCGTCACGCGACGCAGCATCTGGCGAACGATGACCTCGATGTGCTTGTCGTGGATCGACACACCCTGTGCGCGGTAGACCTCCTGGACCTCCTTGACGAGGTGAATCTGCACCTCGCGGGGGCCCTGGACGCGGAGCACCTCGTGGGGGTTCGCCGAACCCTCCATGAGCTGCTGGCCGACCTCGACGTGGTCACCATCGGCCAGCAGGCGCTCGGTGCCGTCGTCGTGCTTGAAGACGCGCAGGCGACGGTTACGACGCGGCAGCTTGTCGTAGACGACTTCCTCGCCACCATCGTCGGGAACGATGGTGATCTTGTAGAACTTGTCGTCCTCTTCCAGCTGCACCCGGCCGGCCACATCGGCGATCGGAGCGACGTTGCGGGGCACGCGGGCCTCGAACAGCTCCTGGACGCGCGGCAGACCACCGACGATGTCGGCGCCACCGGTAACACCACCCTGGTGGAAGGTACGCATCGTCAGCTGGGTACCGGGCTCACCGATGGACTGGGCGGCGACGATACCGACGGCCTCGCCGATGTCGACCAGCTTGCCGGTGGCCATCGAGCGGCCGTAGCACTTGGCACACACGCCTGTGCCAGTGGCACAGGTCAGCACCGAACGCACCTTGACCGTCGAGATACCCGCAGCCAGAAGGGCCTCGATCGCGGGGTCACCGAGATCGTGGCCACGCTCGACGACGACGTTGCCGTTCGCGTCGACCGCATCGGTGGCCAGGGTCCGCGCGTAGGCGGACGTCTCGACGTGCGCATCGCGCACCAGCGAACCGTCGGCCTGGACCTCGGCCAGCGTGACGATGACGCCGCGCTCGGTCTCACAGTCGGTCTCGCGGACGATGACGTCCTGCGACACGTCGACCAGACGACGGGTCAGGTAGCCCGAGTCGGCGGTACGCAGAGCGGTATCGGCCAGACCCTTACGAGCACCGTGGGTGTTGATGAAGTACTCCAGCACCGTCAGGCCCTCGCGGAAGGACGACTTGATGGGCCGCGGGATGAACTCACCCTTGGGGTTCGTCACCAGACCCTTCATGCCGGCCAGGGTGCGGGTCTGGGTGAGGTTACCCGTGGCGCCCGACTTCACGATCGTGATGATCGGGTTGTCCGCCGGGTAGTAGTCCTCCAGAGCCTTACCGACCTCTTCGGTGGCCTGCTGCCAGATCTTGACCAGCGACTCGTTGCGCTCCTCATGGTTCAGACCACCGCGCTGGTACTTCTTCTCGATCGCGTCGGCCTGGCCCTCGTAGCGCTCCAGGATTTCCTGCTTCTGCGGCGGCACCAGAACGTCGGCCATCGAGACCGTCACGCCCGAGCGGGTCGCCCAGTGGAAACCGGCATCCTTCAGCTTGTCGACGGTCTGCGCCACGACGATCATCGGGTAGCGCTCGGCGAGATCGTTGATGATCGCCGCCTGGACCTTCTTGTGCATCTGCTTGTCGACGAACGGGTAGCCCTTCGGCAGCAGCTCGTTGAAGAGCACGCGACCCAGGGTGGTCTCCGCGGTCCACGCGTCGCCCGGCTTCCAGCCATTCTCGAACAGCTGCTGCTCGATCTCGGCCGGCGGACGCAGGTGCGTCAGGCGGACCTTGATCTTCGCGCGCACCGACAGCGCACCACGGTCCATGGCCATGATGGCCTCGGCCGGGCTGCTGTAGACGCCGGTCTCCGGCTGATCCTTGGTGGCCGGCGTGAACTCGCCGAGGTCACCGTCGATCTGCGTGGTCAGGAAGAACAGACCGGTCACCATGTCCAGACGCGGCATGGCGAGCGGGCGGCCCGACGCCGGCGACAGGATGTTGTTCGACGACAGCATCAGGATGCGCGCCTCGGCCTGCGCCTCCGCCGACAGCGGGAGATGCACGGCCATCTGGTCACCGTCGAAGTCGGCGTTGAACGCCTCACACACCAGCGGGTGCAGCTGGATGGCCTTGCCTTCCACCAGCTGCGGCTCGAAGGCCTGGATACCCAGGCGGTGCAGCGTAGGTGCACGGTTCAGCAGCACCGGGTGCTCGGCGATGACCTCTTCGAGGACATCCCACACCTGGGGACGCTGACGCTCGACCATGCGCTTGGCGCTCTTGATGTTCTGCGCGTGGTTCAGGTCGACCAGACGCTTCATCACGAACGGCTTGAACAGCTCCAGGGCCATCAGCTTCGGCAGACCACACTGGTGCAGCTTGAGCTGCGGTCCGACGACGATGACCGAACGGCCCGAGTAGTCGACGCGCTTACCCAGCAGGTTCTGACGGAAGCGGCCCTGCTTGCCCTTGAGCAGGTCGGACAGCGACTTGAGCGGACGGTTGCCCGGACCGGTGACCGGCCGGCCACGACGGCCGTTGTCGAACAGCGCGTCCACAGACTCCTGCAGCATGCGCTTCTCGTTGTTGACGATGATCTCGGGCGCACCGAGGTCGATCAGTCGCTTCAACCGGTTGTTGCGGTTGATGACGCGGCGGTACAGGTCGTTCAGGTCGGAGGTCGCGAAGCGGCCACCGTCCAGCTGAACCATCGGGCGCAGCTCCGGCGGGATCACCGGAACGGCGTCGAGCACCATGCCCATGGGCGAGTTGCCGGACTGCTGGAACGCGGCGACGACCTTCAGACGCTTGAGGGCGCGCAGCTTCTTCTGGCCCTTGCCGTTCTTGATGGTGTCGCGCAGCGACTCGGCCTCGGCGTCGATGTCGAAGGTCTCGATGAGCTTCTTGATCGACTCGGCACCCATGGCACCGGTGAAGTACTCGCCGTAGCGGTCCTGCAGCTCGCGGTACAGCACCTCATCGACGATGAGCTGCTTCGGGGCCAGCTTGGTGAAGGTGGTCCAGATCTCGTCGAGCCGGTCCAGCTCACGCTGGGCCCGGTCGCGGAGCTGACGCATCTCGCGCTCGCCACCGTCGCGCACCTTGCGGCGGACGTCGGACTTGGCGCCTTCCTTCTCCAGCTCGGCCAGGTCCTGCTCGAGCTTCTGCGCGCGCTCGGCGAGATCGAGGTCCCGTTGATCTTCAACGGCCTTCTTCTCGACGACCATCTCGGCCTCGAGCGTCGACAGCTCGTTGTGCCGCATCTCGGTGTCGACCGAGGTGATGACGTAGGCCGCGAAGTAGATGATCTTTTCCAGATCCTTCGGGGCCAGGTCCAGCAGGTAGCCCAAGCGCGACGGAACGCCCTTGAAGTACCAGATGTGGGTGACCGGCGCGGCCAGCTCGATGTGGCCCATGCGCTCACGACGCACCTTGGCGCGAGTCACCTCGACGCCACAGCGCTCGCAGACGATGCCCTTGAAGCGGACGCGCTTGTACTTACCGCAGTAGCACTCCCAGTCGCGAGTCGGTCCGAAGATCTTCTCGCAGAACAGGCCGTCCTTTTCGGGCTTGAGCGTGCGGTAGTTGATGGTCTCCGGCTTCTTGACCTCGCCGTACGACCAATTACGGATGTCTTCCGCGGTGGCCAGGCCGATGCGGAGTTCATCGAAGAAGTTGACGTCTAGCACGTAACTCCCTTTCCCCTTGCGGGTGTATGAATCAGAAAAAGCTGACTACGGGCGGACGGTTTAGGCGAGGTCTTCAACAGACGCGGACTCGTTCCGCGACAGGTTGATACCGAGGTTCGCGGCGGTGCGCTCCAGGTCCTCGTCGTCGCTGTCGCGCATCTCGATCGCAGCGCCGTCCGAAGACAGCACCTCGACGTTGAGGCACAGCGACTGGAGTTCCTTGAGGAGAACCTTGAACGACTCCGGGATGCCCGGCTCGGGGATGTTCTCGCCCTTGACGATCGCCTCGTAGACCTTCACGCGACCGACGGTGTCGTCGGACTTGATGGTCAGCAGCTCCTGCAGCGTGTACGCCGCGCCGTAGGCCTGCATGGCCCAGCACTCCATCTCACCGAACCGCTGGCCACCGAACTGCGCCTTACCACCGAGCGGCTGCTGGGTGATCATCGAGTACGGACCGGTCGAACGCGCGTGAATCTTGTCGTCCACCAGGTGGTGCAGCTTCAGGATGTACATGTAGCCGACCGTGACCGGGTACGGGAACGGCTCACCCGAACGACCGTCGAACAGCTGCGACTTGCCGTCGGCGTCGACCATGACCTCACCGTCGCGGTTCGGCAGCGTCGCGCCCAGCAGGCCCTGCAGCTCGTTCTCGCGGGCACCGTCGAACACCGGGGTGGCGACGATGCTGTCGCGCGGGGCGCTGCGCATGCCCTCGGGCAGGTTCGCTGCCCACTCCGGCTCGCCCTCGATGTTCCAGCCGGCCTTGGCGACCCACCCGAGGTGGGTTTCCAGGATCTGGCCGATGTTCATACGACGCGGCACACCGTGGGTGTTCAGGATGATGTCCACCGGGGTGCCATCAGGCATGAACGGCATGTCCTCCTGCGGGAGGATCTTGCCGATGACGCCCTTGTTGCCGTGGCGGCCGGCGAGCTTGTCACCGTCGGAGATCTTGCGCTTCTGGGCCACGTAGACGCGGACCAGCTCGTTGACACCGGCGGGCAGATCGTCGTCGTCCTCGCGCGAGAACACGCGGACGCCGATGACCTTGCCGGACTCACCGTGCGGCACCTTCAGCGAGGTGTCGCGGACCTCACGGGCCTTCTCACCGAAGATGGCACGCAGCAGGCGCTCTTCCGGGGTCAGCTCGGTCTCACCCTTCGGGGTGACCTTGCCGACCAGGATGTCGCCGTCGCGGACCTCGGCGCCGATGCGGACGATGCCGCGCTCGTCGAGGTCAGCCAGCACCTCGTCGGAGACGTTCGGGATGTCCCGGGTGATCTCCTCTGCGCCCAGCTTGGTGTCGCGGGCATCGATCTCGTGCTCCTCGATGTGGATCGAGGTGAGCACGTCCTGCTCCACGAGCCGCTGGCTCAGGATGATGGCGTCCTCGTAGTTGTGGCCTTCCCACGGCATGACCGCCACGAGCAGGTTCTTACCGAGGGCCATTTCACCGTTCTCGGTGCAGGGGCCGTCGGCGATGACCTGGCCGGCCTCGACACGCTGACCCGAGTCCACGATCGGGCGCTGGTTGGCGCACGTGCCGTGGTTCGAGCGGTTGAACTTGCGCATCCGGTAGGTGTGCCGCGAGCCGTCGTCAGCCATGACGGTGACGTAGTCGGCGGAGACCTCTTCGATGACACCCGACTTGTCGGCGACGACGACGTCACCGGCGTCGATGGCGGCACGCAGCTCCATGCCGGTACCGACCAGCGGGGCCTCGCTGCGCACCAGCGGAACCGCCTGACGCTGCATGTTCGCACCCATGAGGGCGCGGTTGGCGTCGTCGTGCTCCAGGAACGGGATCATCGCGGTCGCGACCGACACCATCTGGCGCGGCGAGACGTCCATGTAGTCGACGTCGTTCGCCGAGACGAACTCGACCTCGCCGCCCTTACGACGGACGAGGATCTTCTCCTCGGTGAAGTGGCCGTTCGCGTCCAGCGGCGAGTTGGCCTGCGCCACGACGTGGCGGTCCTCCTCGTCGGCGGTCAGGTAGTCGATCTGATCGGTGACGATGCCGTCGACGACCTTGCGGTACGGGGTCTCGATGAAGCCGAACGGGTTCACCCGCGCGTACACCGACAGCGAGCCGATCAGACCGATGTTCGGGCCTTCAGGGGTCTCGATCGGGCACATGCGGCCGTAGTGCGACGAGTGGACGTCGCGGACCTCGAGGCCGGCGCGCTCACGGGACAGACCACCGGGGCCCAGCGCCGACAGACGACGCTTGTGGGTCAGACCCGACAGCGGGTTGTTCTGGTCCATGAACTGCGACAGCTGCGACGTACCGAAGAACTCCTTGATCGCCGCCACGACGGGACGGATGTTGATCAGGGTCTGCGGGGTGATCGCCTCGACGTCCTGCGTGGTCATGCGCTCGCGGACGACACGCTCCATACGCGACAGGCCGACCCGGATCTGGTTCTGGATCAGCTCGCCCACGGTGCGCAGACGACGGTTGCCGAAGTGGTCGATGTCGTCGACCTCGACGGGGACCTCCACGCCGCCGGGGGCGGTCATGGTCTTGTCACCGTCGTGCAGGCGCACCAGGTACTCGATGGTGGCGACGATGTCCTCTTCGGTCAGCGTCGTCGCGGTCACCTGGGCCGGGTTGCCGTCGTGCAGGCCCAGCTTCTTGTTGACCTTGTACCGGCCGACGCGAGCCAGGTCGTAGCGCTTCTCCTTGAAGAACAGGTTCTCCAGCAGGGTCTGCGCCGACTCTTTGGTCGGCGGCTCGCCCGGGCGCAGCTTCCGGTAGATGTCCAGCAGGGCCTCGTCGGGACCGGCGGTCGGGTCCTTCTCGAGGGTGCCCATCATGATCTCGGAGAAGCCGAAGCGCTCGCGGATCTGCTCGTTGGTCCAGCCGAGGGCCTTCAGCAGCACGGTGACGGGCTGGCGGCGCTTGCGGTCGATGCGGACGCCGACGGTGTCGCGCTTGTCGACGTCGAACTCCAGCCAGGCGCCACGGCCCGGGATGACCTTGACGCTGTGCAGGGTCTTCTCGGTGGCCTTGTCGATGGACTCGTCGAAGTACACACCGGGCGAACGGACGAGCTGCGACACGACGACGCGCTCGGTGCCGTTGATGATGAAGGTGCCCTTTTCGGTCATCATCGGGAAGTCACCCATGAAGACCGTCTGGCTCTTGATCTCGCCGGTGGTGTTGTTGATGAACTCAGCCGTGACGAACAGCGGGGCCGCGTACGTCTGGTCCTTTTCCTTGCACTCGTCGACCGGGGCCTTGACCTCGTCGAAGCGCGGGTCGGAGAAGCTCAGCGACAGGGTGCCGGCGAAGTCCTCGATCGGCGACAGCTCGGCGAGGACCTCTTCGAGGCCGCCAACCGGGTTGATGTCGCCGCGGTCGACTGCCTTCGAGCGCCAGCGGTCCGAGCCGATCAGCCACTCGAAGGAATCCGTCTGTACGTCGAGCAGGCCCGGAACCTCAAGTGGTTCGCGCAGCTTGGCGAACGAGACTCGGTTCGGCGCTCCTGGGACGGAGTTGTTGGAATCTACTGACTTGCTCTCGCGAGAGACTGCCAAGATGCGTCCTTCCAGCACCTGATGCGACCATTCCGGTGCCGGTCGAAACCGGTCCGAATTGCCGCTCTATCTGCGTCGGTCCGGCTGGCGTTCTCACAGTCCGGGCCTTACAGGACACAGGGCACGCGTCTAGATCACTGAGCAACGCTCAGGCTAGAAGGTGTCAGGTGCGGGTGAGGTGGGCAGGATGCAGCCAGCGCAACGTCCAACATTAGCGTAGGACGGCGCATTCCTCAACCACGGCATGTTTGGGGAGAGTTTCAACGGATAACGCTGGCTGGCGTCTGAACCCATCAACACAACTCTCGAATACATGCTGCCCAACAGATTGGCCCGTTTGCGGGCATCAGTCAAGACTTGCCACGGTGTTTGGTGTGGAGTTTTGCCGGCAAATGGCGAACCGGGGCGCTTTCATCGTGACGCAGCAGGTCCGCCGGCGCCACTCACAGGGCACGGCCGGCAGATCAGGCGTGACCAAGATCACGGTCCGTCCACCCCTCCGCAACGCCTCGAGCGTGCCCGCAGCGCCCGCCGAGCGGAGTTTCGCCGTCTGAGTGCACCCTCACCGAGACAAAATCGCGCCCGGGCTGGATTCCAGCCCGGGCGCGATTTTCGACGTTCTGCGGATCAGGCCCGCGGAATCTGGGCGGTCACCGGGTCGTCAGCACCGCGGCCGTTCTTGTTGAGGTCTTCGAGGATGGCGGCCTGCGCGGCGGGCGGCAGGGTGTGCAGGATCGAACGCACGCGCGCCTGACGGCGGGCGACGGCCTGCCGGACGGGCATGCCCGGGGTGACCTCGATCTGCGGCGGCACACCCTCGATCTCCTCGACACCACCGTCGGAGTGACCGGCGTCGATCGCGGCCTGCTCGGCGGCAGCGGTCGCGGCGTCCTTCTCCTCGGACATACCGATCGGGCCGATACGACGACCGTTGAGGAACTGCTTGACCGCGGGCTCCTCACTGGTCAGCAGCACCTCGCGGGGACCGAACATGACCAGGTGCTTGCGGTAGAGCATGCCGATGTTGTCCGGCACCGTACGCACGATGTTGATGTTGTGGGTAACGATCAGCACCGTCGCGTCGATCTGGGCGTTGATGTCGATCAGCAGCTGCGACAGGTAGGCGGTACGGACCGGGTCCAGACCGGAGTCCGGCTCGTCGACCAGGATGATCTTGGGGTCCAGCACGAGGGCGCGGGCCAGGCCGGCACGCTTGCGCATACCACCGGAGATTTCGCCCGGGAACTTGTGACCGTCGTTGGGCATACCCACGACGTCCAGCTTCTCCATGACGATCTTGCGGATCTCGGACTCGGACTTCTTGGTGTGCTCACGCAGCGGGAAGGCCGTGTTGTCGTAGATGTTCATCGAGCCGAACAGCGCGCCGTCCTGGAACAGCACACCGAACAGGGTGCGGATCTCGTACAACTCCTTGGCCGAGCACTCGATGATGTTGGTGCCGTCGATGACGATCGAGCCGCGCTCGGGGCGCAGCAGGCCGATCAGGGACTTCAGGAACACGGACTTACCGGTACCGGACGGACCCAGCATGACGCTGACCTCACCGGCGGGAATGGTCAAAGTGACGTCTTCCCAAATCTTCGACGACCCAAAGGACTTGCTCAGTCCCGTTACGTCGATTTGGACGCCCATGTGAGATCCCTTCCGCCAGCGCTCGCGCGCCATTTGCTGCCCTGCCTGTGGCTTGAGTCACTGTAGCGCATCGATCGCGGCCTGTTGCACCTTGTTCCAACTATCGGACGGCCCGCCACAAAGTCACTCCGATGGATGCGGAGCCAACTACCCCATCGTCCCCCGGATGGTCCGAAATGCCCCGATTTATATCCCCTGAAAAGCGAAATCCCCCGGAGTCCACAAGGGACTCCGGGGGAAAACGTCAGTTCTGGCGAACTTACTTGACGGACACCGAAGCGCCGGCGGCCTCGAGCTTGGCCTTGGCGTCCTCGGCGGCCTCCTTCGAGACCTTCTCCAGCAGCGGCTTGGGAGCGCCGTCGACCAGGTCCTTGGCTTCCTTCAGGCCCAGGCCCGAAACGATCTCGCGGACGACCTTGATGACGCCGATCTTCTTGTCGCCGGCACCCTCGAGGATGACGTCGAACTCGGACTGCTCTTCACCGGCCTCAGCGGCGGCGGGAGCGGCACCAGCGGCGGCAACGGCGACCGGAGCGGCGGCGGTGACGTCGAAGGTCTCCTCGAACTGCTTCACGAACTCCGAGAGCTCCAGCAGGGTCATTTCCTTGAACGCGTCGAGCAGTTCTTCGGTGGACAGCTTGGCCATGTGAATGGTCCTTCCTTATTACTTCTTTTGTGGTTGTGGGGTTTCGGTTGAAGCCGAGCCTCAGTTTTCTGAGGCGGCCTTCTTGTCCTGCAGAGCGGCCGCCAGGCGGGCGATCTGAGACGCGGGCGCAGCGAACAGCGCGGCGGTCTGAGACTGCTTTGCCTTCATGGCGCCGGCCAGCTTGGACAGCAGCACTTCGCGCGACTCGAGGTCGGCGATCTTCTCGACCTGGGCCACGGACAGCGCAGCGCCGTCCATGTAGCCGCCCTTGATGACGAGCTGCTTGTGATCCTTCGCGAACTTCTTGAGTGCCTTCGCGGCATCGACCGGCTCGCCGGTGATGAACGCGATGGCGGTCGGACCTGCGAACAGGTCGTCGAGGCCTTCGATCCCGGCCTCCGAGGCGGCGCGCTTGACCAGGGTGTTCTTGGCGACGGTGTAGGTCGCGGAAGCACCAAGGGAACGACGCAGCTCGGCGAGATTGGCAACCGTCAGACCGCGGTACTCGGTCACGACAGTGGCCGTCGAGGCCTTGAACTGTTCGGCGATGTCAGCGACCGCAGTGGCTTTTTCAGCCGTGGCCATACATGCCTCCTTGTGGTGTATTCATCGGCCCACTGGAGACTGCCGGGGATTCGGTCCGGAAATGCAAAGCGCCCCGACACAGAAAGGTCGGGGCGCGCAGAATCAAAACTCTGAAAACCTCGTCCTCCTGCGTGGGCCGCCCGGAAAATCCGGAACCTTCAACCGATTGCCGAGCTACTTACTCTTCGCGCAAGCGGCTCATCGGTGACCGACGGTCTTCGGTGGAACTGGACCAGAGTAGCCGACGACCTGCCGATCAGCCAAAACGGCGGTGCCGCGGGCTACGGCTGCCCGCGGCGCACCGCATCCGGCGCCGGCAACTGCCACTGCCGGCCCTGCTCGAGGTCGAAGCTCATGGGCTCGTAGCGCAGCATGCCGGTGCCCGGGTACGGGGTGTACTCGCCGAACCACACGTCGCCGTCGACGGCATAGAGGTCGACGCGGATGAAGTCCCAGTCGGCGCCCAGGACCCTCGCGATCTCCAGCATCTTGTCCAGCTCGACGGGCCGTTCCTCGGGTGCGACCGGGTGAATGCGCCAGCGCACCGGCAGCTGACGCCAGTCGGCGTCCAGAAAGGTGGTGGTCTGCTTGTTTCCGAACCGGCCGCGGTTCACCTGGATCAGCTCGACGCGGCCGTCGAAGACGAAGAACTTGTAGTCGACGGGCGCTTCGCCGTCCGGCGTCGGGATGCGCTCCTCGAGCAGCAACAACGGCCGCGCTTCGCTGTAACCCCACTCGCCGAGCTCGAGCGGCGTCTCCTGGAACCAGCTTCTGGTCTGGTCCCGCAGGCGGTCCAGATCGGTGTGCGGATCAGGACCGAACAGCGCCTGGCCGCTGCTGGCATTGGGTTTGAGCACCCAGGACGGGAGCGACGCCAGGTCCGGCGCGTCGCGCAGGTCGGTGCCGGACCAGTACGTGGCGGGAATCCGGAGATCGGCGCCGGGGTACGCCGCGCAGGCCATCTCCTTCATCCACATCTTGTCGCAGGCCTTGACGATCCGGTCCCGCCGATCGTGGAAGATGCGCCAGTTGACCTTCTCGTTGAAGGTCGTCGGCTCATCGAAGTTGCCCCGCTTGCGGATCATCAAGAGATAGAGGACATGCCGCAGGAACCGGACCGGAATCAGCGCAAGCAGCCGGCGCCGGACGGACATGAGCCACGACGGCGTCGCGATGTATGTCAGCAGCGGCACGGGTTCAGACCCCGGTGGTGAGGTAACCGCCGCGGCGGAAGAACTCCGCTCCCCCGTGTTCCACCCCGTCGGCCGTGCGGAGCCGGGTGATGACCAGGCCGAGGTTCCCGCCGCGGTGGGCATGCGCGCCGCACACCACCGCGCCGCCGCCCTCCTGCACGATCACCCGGCCGGGGGTGCCGCCGTAGCGGATGTCGGACACCTTGGACTCGAGCACCTCGATGCGCTCACCGCGGTAGAAGGTGAACGCGCGCGGGTAGGGGTCCGACAGCGCGCGGACGAGGCGCTCCAGATCCTCTGCCGGCCAGCTCCAGTCGATGAGGCTGTCGCGTTCGGAGCGCTTGTGGAAGTAGGTCCGCTCGGCCTTGTCCTGCGGCCGCCACTGTGCGGTGCCCGCTTCCAGCGCGGTCAGCGCCTCGTCGAGCGCACCGGGGATCAGGTCGATGCCGCGCATCACCAGTTCCGTGCCGGTGTCGTCGGGTCCGATGGACAGCGAACGCTGGACCAGGATGTCGCCGGCGTCGAGCTCGGCGTTCATGCGATGGATGGTCAGGCCGATGTGCGATTGGCCGCTGATCAGCGACCAGATGACCGGCGAGAAGCCGGTGCCCTTCGGCAGCAGGGAGTCGTGCAGGTTCAGGGTGCCGTGCGGCGGCAGGTCGTAGAGCTCGTCCGTCATCCGCGTGTACCAGCTGTTGACGACGATGACGTCGGGTTCGGAGCGCTTGACGAGGTCGATGGTCTCGTGGTCGGCGCGCATGGTCAGGTGGACCGGGATGTCGTGCGCCTGGGCGAGTTCCTCGACCGAGTCCGAGAAGATCGCCTTGTACGACTCGGTGCTGGTCGGGTGCGTGACGACCATCGGCACGTCGTGTCCCAGATCGATCAGCGCCTGCAGCGTCTTGACCCCCCACGTCTGATAACCGAAGAAGACGACGCGCATGCCAATACCTCACTAAGTCTGATTCCGCTGTCGATCGGCACGATGTCCGCCGACCGTTCATCAAGATCAACTTAGCTAAGTCTTGCCTAAGTTGGTGAGCTACCCTCCCAGGCGGTTCACAGCTTCGCCGTCCCGGCAAGCACTACCAGGACAAACGCCACGAGCAGGAGCGCCACCCGCACCCAGTGCAGCCGGTCCCAGCGGTGTGCCAATTCCCGGCTGGTCGGCGCCTCGTCAGTGCCGGCACCCGCCCACGCCGCGACGCGGTTGTTGATCGGAACCAGGGCGGTCAGCGTCAGGACCATCACCACCGCCATCAGCACCACCGCGGCGATGGGCAGCGGCGTCGGGTCGAACACCGCATTCCCCACCAGCAGCGCGGCCGCGGCGGCGTACCAGAACGGCATCACCGTCCCGAGGATCCGGCTGCCGGTCGCGCGCGCCTGGCGGTAGGCGTCGTCGGGCAGTCGTTCGAAGATCGGATTGGTGAACGCGGCGACGCCGAACTCCACGCCGACGAGCGTGCCGACGATGATCACCGTGAGAACCTGCGCGATGTGCTCCATGACATCGAGCCTGGTCACTACACTGACAAATAACAAGGTACTGACAAATTAGTCAGTGCAGGAGCGACGGGAGCGCATCATGGCGGTGTCGAAGAAGGAAATCGGTGAGTGCCCGATCGACGCCGCCCTGTCGGTGGTCGACGGCCGCTGGAAAGGCACCATTCTGTGGCGGCTCACGGACGGACCGATGCGCACCGCCGAGCTCCGGCGCAGCATTCCCGAGATCACCGAGCGCATGCTCATCCGGCACCTGCACGAGCTCGTGGCCGACGGCATCATCGACCGCCACGACGCCGGCACGGTGCCGCCCTGCGTGCACTATTCGATCTCGGAGTACGGCAAGACACTGGGCCCGGTGTTGTGGGCGCTGTGCGACTGGGGCCGAAAGCACATGGAACGGGCCGCTTCTCAGGGACGGAAGAGCGCAGCCGCGCCGACGAGTCCGGCGTCGCCGCCGAGTTCGGCGGGCACCACGCGCAGGCCGCGCAGGAAGCTGAGCCCCGCGTAGCGCGGCAGCGCCGCCCGCAGCGGCCCGAACAACACCTCCCCCGCGTTCGCCACGCCGCCGCCGATCACCACCAGGTCGAGATCGCAGACGGCCGCGGCCGAGACGATGGCGACGGCGATCGCTTCAGCGCCACGCGAGAATGCCTGCACCGCAACCGGATTCCCGCAGCGGGCAGCCTCGGCCAGCGCCTTCGCGTCGGCGTCCGGCGGGGCGTCCCAGCCGTGCTCGTGCGCCCACTTCGCCAGATGCGGGCCGGAGGCCACCGCCTCCACGCAGCCCTGCCCGCCGCACGCGCATCGCGGGCCGTCGGGTTCGACGACGACGTGGCCGATGTGTCCGGCATTGCCGGTGCGGCCGAGGTACGGCGCACCGCCCTGCACCAGGCCGCCGCCGATACCGGTCGACACCACCATGCCGAGCAGGAATTCCGCCTCCTGACCGGCCCCGCGCCAGTGCTCGCCCATGGCCAGGCACACGACGTCGCCGGCCAGCCGAACCGGCAGTCCGGTGCGCTCGGCGAGCTGCCGGACCAACGGAAACTCGCGCCAGACAACGACATTGAGCGGACTGACCGTACCCGCCACCACATCGATGGGACCGGCGCAGCCGACGCCCACGCCGCGCACCGGCCGCCCGCCCGCGGCGGCGAGTGCTTTCCCGAGCAACACGTCGACCGTCGCCCACACCTGCTCGCTGTGCCCGTGCGGGGTGGGGAGCTGCTCACGGTGCACGAGCGCGCCGTCGGCGTCGACGAGGGCCGCGGCGATCTTGGTGCCGCCGATGTCGAGGGCGAGGATCAGGTCGGACATCATGCGCTTTCAGTGCCGGTGGACGTGGTCGGGCTGACGCGGGTCGCCGGGATGTTCGTAGCCGGGCGCCAGGTGCACCGACTCGGCGCGGCGGGCGTCGAGCCAGTGCCGGAAGACCCGCCGGCGCGCCGAACCCAGCAGGTGTGCGGTGACCTGCGGCCGCACCTCATCCAGCTCGGGGTCGACGGTCGGCGCGGTGGACCAGCCGTCGGGTCCGGGCACGGGCGGCGCGAACCGCAGTGGGTTGCGGGCGTGGTAGCTCTCGACGTCCGCGTCGGGGATCCGCACCTCGGCGGTCACCCGGACGAACAGCGCCCGCGCCAGCGGCTGTTCGAGCGCGGCCGCGGCGATACTGCCGAGCTCCATGCGAGCGGCGGCGTCGGGCAGCAGGTCGGTTTCGGCGGGCGCGCCGCTGTCGGTGACCCCGAGTTCGCCGGCCGCCACGCGCACCACCTCGTCGGTGACGAGCAACTGGGCCAGCCAGCGCCGCAGCTGCCGCCCCTCACTGGTCCCAGGCGCCGGAAGCGACGGCGCCAATGCGCCTGCCCGCAAACGTGATTCGCGCTCATCGAGGGCGGTGACGGAAATCTCGCGCCCGGCCACGGTGGCGACGCAGTTCATCGGACGCGCACCGATACCGCCGGCGTGTAGAGCACGCGGCCCGCCGCAGCGATCCGGATCAGCGCCCACCACTGCCCGGGCTCGACCCACGACGGTGCGGCGACATCGAAATCGAACGCGACGGTGCCGCCGGCGGGGACGTCGGCACCGAGCACGGCCGGACCCAGCCATTCCCAGGTCCCCCACGGGCTGATCAGGTGCGCCTCCAGACTCAAGGGCGCCCCTGCAGCCGAGCCGACGACGACGCTCAGGTCGGCGTGGGCACCGGCGACCACGTCGACGGGTTGCGGCTCCTCGACCAGCCGCAGCAGCGGGGCCTCGCCGGGTTCGCCGACGGTGACGACGCAGACGTCCTCGACCATCTGACGCCACGCGGCGGGAATCTGGTGGTGCTTGTCGCCGCCGGTGACCGCCAACTCGACCCGCACCGGATACCGGCCGGCGGGGACGTCGGCCGGAAGTTCCAGCTGCACTTCGGTTTCCAGATAGCCGCCCGGCGGCAGCACGAAGGGCAGCTCGTCCGGGGTGGCCGACCAGCCGTCGGGACACAGCACGCGGACCCGGCCGTGGAGCGTGGCGTCGGTGCAATCGCTGGCGGCAGTGACGCGCACCTGCACTGGCGCGCCCGGTGTGCCGGCCAGTTCGGTGGGGTGCACGTGAGCCACCGCGGGCAGTCCGCCCAGCGGTGCCGGGCCGCGGTTGTGCAGCCAGTACCGGGCGTAAACCGGTTGCGCGACTTCGGCATCCGGCGCCAGGGTGGCGTGGTCGCCGTTGAGCACATGCGGCAGGTCGAGCCGGGCCCGCACGGTGGCGATCTCGAAACCGTGCAGCCGCAGGTCTTTTCTGCCGGCAATCGGTTGTTCGAGGAGGTCCAGCCGTTCGACGTCCTCGAGGTGCCGCAGGCCCGAGGTGACGTTGACCTCGGTCGGCCGTCCCGATGTCTGGACCAGGCGCAGGGTGATGCCCGAGCTCGGGTCGACGGGCGCGCTGCGGCCCGCGGCGATCGGGTTGCCGGTGGCCTTCAGCGCGGCCAGCGTCACCTCGGACGCGGGTTCGACGCCCAACAGCGAACCGGTGCACGGCAATCCGCCGGCCACCGCGGGATGGTCGGTGTGCACCGCGAGCAGTGGCTGGGAGTATTCGGCGCTGCGGCCCGGGATGCCCGCGGCGCGCCAGTCACCGTCGCCGGCCGCGATGGCGTAGTCGAAGGTGTGGGTCCAGTGCTGGAGCTGGAAGTTCGAGCCGTCGGGTGCGGTGCGGCGCGGCGGGTCGATCCAGGTGCCCGACGGCCACCCGGTGCACGACCGCATCAATGAGGTGTGCAGGACGCCGTCCGGTTCGACGGCGAAACCCGGTACGCCGCGGTTCAGCACGGCCACACTGCGGGCCTCGAAGGGCCCGATGCCGGCCGCGGCCTCCTGTTCGACGGTGATCTCGGTGGTGGCGAGGGCGGCGATCAGCTCGTCGATGGCGCCGGGTCCGGCGACGATCAACACCGGTAGCGCGCGCACGCCGGTCAGGTCGGCGCCGGGTATCCAGCGCTGTACCAGGTCGGCATCGGCGGGCACCCAGAGCCGGGCGCTCCCGGCCGTCAGGCGCCGCTGCAGTTCGGCGCCGTAGCGGGGTTCGGCGGCCGCCAATACCGCTGCGGTGAAAGCATTCTCGTCGGGCCCGCCGAGCGCGATGCGGGCGTCGGGCAGGTTGGAGTCGACGGCGAGGTCGCCGTAGCGCGGCTTGTCGGCGCTGCTGCAGGTGGCCGTCACCCCGGACCGCACCAGCGCGACCATCAGGTCGCGGGTCGGTGCGTCCGGATCCGCCGCGTTCGGCGCCACCACCTCGGCGACCGACACCGCCCGCATACTCTCACCGTGCGCGTCGCGGACCCGGACCCGCACCGCCGAGGACAGCCCGAACCACCCGTAGGCAGGGTTGTCCAAGGTGTAGGGATGCTCCGCGGTGTCGACCGCATGGCGCGAATCCCGTTGGTGCAGTAGGCCAAAACCCCGGCCGATCACCGCGTCGCCGACCTCACTGACCGTCATCGCGCCCGGCACCGAGCAGGGCCAGCGCAGCCGCAACAGCTTGTCGGCGCCGGTGAATTCGTCGATCACGGTGCGGCAGTCCACGCGGTCCACGCCTTGCCACAGCGTGATGGTCTGGGTGTACCGCAGCACGTCGCCGATGCGCCCGGTGACCACCAGCCGCTCCCCCAGCGCGCTGCGGTAGGCCTGCACCGACTGGGCGGCGCGTTCGGCGGAGCCCACCACCGGCCCCTTGGGCAGCAGGTGCCAGGGCCCTTCATGTTCGGTCGGATGCGCGGAATGCTCGTCGTAGACGGCGATCTCGTTGCCGAACCGGCCCGCATCGATCAGCTCGACGCCTTCGCGCACCAGCGACGACACCGCGCCACCGCGGTCGGGGTCGACGGTGCAGCGGTATCGATCGCTGCCGATGGTGGTGCCGGGCAACGGTTCCCAAGAGGTGGACTCGGACTGCGCCGCGGCATCGCCGAGCGTGTATCCCCGCCACCCGAGCGACGGCACGTCGTGGGCCGCCCAGGTGACGGTGTGGCCGTCGTCTTCGATCAGGACCGGGACCGGCGCGCCGTCCGCGTCGAGCACCGGCCCGTCCAGCGGTTCGTCGAGGTGGACGGTGACGATGTCGGTCCGGCTGTGCGCCAACGGGTTCCACACCACGATGTCACCGTCGACAGCCCGCGACAGTAGCGCCAACGCGTTGTCGCGGGCGGTCCGGCCGAGTTCCCAGGCGTCGCGCCAGCCGGTGAGCAGGTCCAGGTACACCTGGTCGGATTCCGATCCGGTGATGGCATCGTGGTGAGCGCCGTAGGCCAGTTGCACCCAGGCCTTGGCCAGCGCCGCTTGCGGATACGTGGCGCCGGTCAGCAGTCCGGCGAACACCGCGAACCGTTCGGCTTCCAGCACGACGTTCTCGGCGGCCCGGTTGGCCTGCTTGGTGTCGATGTACGACACGTCCTTGCCGGTGTAGATCGGGTTCATGTCCCGCGTCTGCGGCGACGGCTGGGTGCCACCGGCCTCGAGTTCCGCACGCACCGCGGCGAAGAACTCCCGCGGCAGCGCACACACGAAGCGGGGCCAGGTGTAACGGGCCGCCCAGTCACGGTGAATCTCGGTGACCCACTTGTTCGGCGGGGTGTAGTCGGTACCGACCGGCAGGAGCACATTACGGGTCAGCGCAACCTTTTTCAGATTGGCGAACGTGGCGTAGGTGGCGTCCTCGGCCTCCTGCAACGACGCCGACGAGTCCATCCACCAGCCGGCCGCGTAATGCGCGGGCATGTAGTGGGTCAGCAGCCCGCGGCCCGAGGGTGCGATCCAGTCGAATTCACTCGCGAACTGCATGCGCTCGGGGTCGCCGTCGCGGTGCATCGGGCCCCACTGGTGATGTGGACCGCGGGCCCACGAGCTGGAGGTCAGACCGGCGTCGGCGGCCATCCCCGGGAACTGCGGGTCGTGGCCGAACACGTCCAGCTGCCAGGCCGTCGCCGGAGCGGCGCCCATCACGTCGCGCTGAAAACCGATGCCGTGCACGAAGTTCCGGATCGCCGTCTCGGGACTGGTCAGGTTGGTGTTCGGCTCGTTGTAGGTGCCGCCCATGATTTCGACCCGGCCCTCGGCGAGCAGCGCCCGCAGCTGGGCGCGCTGCTCGGGATGGGTGTCCCAGTAGGGCTTGAGGTAGTCGACCTCGGCCAGCACGAACTTGTATTCGGGTTCCCGCCTTGCCATTTCGAGGTGCGCCGTGACCAGCTCGAAGCCGTTGGTCTGCCGGCACCGGCCGGGTGGGTCCTCGGTCCAGACGCTGGTGTAGGCGGCCTGGGTGTTCCACCACACCGGGTCGTAGTGGAAGTGGCTGATCATGTGCATGGTCCAGCCGGGCTCGGCGACGACGAACTCGAACGGCGTCTGCTCACCCCCGATCTCGAGATGCGCGGCCCGGACCTGGTCCGGTCGGCCGCCACGCACCGCCACCGGAATCTCCAGGGTGCCGGCGCCGGGCTGTGCCACCGCCTGGCCGCTGATCCCGTCGCCGGCGACCCGGACCTCGGCGGCGTCCGCGCAGTCGGCGTAGTCCAGCCGCACGATCTGCAGCGGTTCATCGGCCGGCCCGACGAACAACTCGGTGGAAACTACCGCCGTCACCTGCAGGAGTCGTCCCGTCGACACCCCTGCACCATACGGCGCAGCGCCGCTACTCGGGAGGCATTGCGGCACGCAACCGGTCGGCGACCACCGCGGCCGCGGCGATCACCTCCGGCGGTTCGAGGACCTCGAACCGGTACCCCGGCATCGCCAGATGCAACACGATGCGCTCGGGATCGTCGCCGCCGGCGGTCACGATGCAGCGGTCCGGACCATCCGCCTCGATCTGCGCCGACGACGCGGAAAACATCTGCGCCAGTTGACTTTCGGCTGCCTCATACCGGACCCGCGCGACGTAGCGGTACGGCGACGCCGTGATGGCCTGGCGCACGAACTCCGCCGGATCGGGCGCCGGGCGCGGCGCGAACGTCGTCCCCGCGGCCTTGACGTCGACCATCCGGTCCAGCCGCAGCGTCCGCCAGTCCTGCTTGTCGCGGTCGTACGCCAGCAGGTACCAGCGGCGCCCGGTGGTGACGAGTTGGTAGGGCTCCAGCCGCCGCTCGGTGCTGTTGCCGCGGATGTCGGTGTAGCCGAGCCGGACGTGTTCGTGGTCGCGGCAGGCGCGGGCCAGCGTCATCAGGTCGTCGGGCGATACCGTTTCGACCGAGCCGCCGCCGGTCAGCGTCACCGTCGCGTCGTGCACGGCGGACACCTGCGACCGAAGCCGCGCCGGCATCACCTGGTCGAGTTTGGACAGGGCCCGCAGCGCCGACTCCCCGACGCCCGCGACGCTGCCGCCAGCCGCCAGCCGCAGACACACCGCCATCGCGACGGCCTCCTCGGGATCGAGCAGCAGCGGCGGCAGCGCGGCACCCGCACCCAATTGATAGCCGCCGTCGCGGCCCTTGCTGGCGTGCACCGGATAGCCGAGGTCGCGCAGCCGCTCGATGTCGCGGCGCACGCTGCGCCCGGTGACGCCGAGCCGGTCGGCCAGCTCCTGCCCCGTCCACACCCGGCGCGCCTGCAGCAGGCCCAGCAGTTGCAGCACGCGGCTCGTCGTTTCGGACATGACAACACTCTGCCGCATTCATAGGACAGAAATAGTCCTAATTAGATGTCAGGCTCATCATGTGACCGAAGAACTGGCCGACCAACTCGACTGGCACTGGCAACACCAGCTGCGCCCCCGGCTCGAGGGACTGACCGACGACGAATACTTCTGGGAGCCGGTGCCCGGCTGCTGGACCCTGCACCCCGACGGATCCATCGACTTCAGCTATCCGCCACCACAACCCGAGCCGTTCACGACGATCGCCTGGCGGCTGGCGCACGTCATCGTCGGCGTCCTGGCGATGCGGAACCACTCCCATTTCGGCGGACCACCGGCCGACTACCAGTCGTGGCCGTACGCCCGCGACGCCCGCACCGCACTGGAGCAGCTCGACGCCGCTTACGCGAACTGGATCACCGGAGTCCGCGGGCTCGACGCCGCCGCCCTCGCCCGGCCGTGCGGACCGGCCGAAGGTCCCTACGCTGACTTCTCAATGGCGACCCTCGTGCTGCACATCAATCGCGAAGTCATTCATCACGGAGCGGAAATCGCCTGCATCCGTGACCTTTACACCCACACCCAGAAGGAGAACTGAGCATGCCCGGAATGCCCGCCCCCGCCGGTGACGAGCGTCAGACCCTCATCAACTTCCTGGCGTTCCAGCAGGACGCGTTCGCGGCCGTCGCCCACGGCCTCACCGATGAGCAGGCCCGCTCGACCCCATCGGTCAGCGCGTTGTCGGTCGGCGGCCTCATCAAGCACGTCACCGCCGTTCAGGAGGGCTGGGTCAAGCGCGCGGTGACCGCCCCCGACTTCCCGCCGCGGGACACGCGACCGATGGCCGAGCAGATGGCCGAGCATGAGGACCAGCTCACCATGCGCGACGACGAGAAGCTCGGCGACCTGCTGGCCGCCCTGCGCGAGCAGAACGCCGCCACCTTGAAGGCGTTCGCCGAGCTCGACCTCGACACCCTGGTGCCGATCCCGCACGACGTGCCGTGGTTCCCGGCCGACATCGACCACTGGACGGTGCGCTGGGTCGGGATGCACATCATCGAGGAGCTGTCGCGGCACGCCGGGCACGCCGACATCATCCGCGAATCCATCGACCGCGCCACCATGTACGAGCTGCTGGCCGCCGAGGAGGAATGGCCGGAGACGGAGTTCATCAAGCGCTGGCGGCCGGCCGCTCAGTAGCGCTCTCGAGATCGGCGGAATGGCTGCTCGCGGACAACCCGGGCAGCCATTTCGTCACTCTCGGCGCAGCACCAGTGCCAGCGCCGCGTCGACCACCGCGTCCAGGTCCGAACCCAGTGAACCGGACAGCCACTGCTGAGCCAGCTCGGCCATGGCCCCGGTGTACATGGCCGCCCCGACGCGCGCGGCGACGGGATCCGAACCGGGGTGCAGCCGGCCGCCCTCGGCGAGGACGGCGTCGAGCAGCAGGTCCTGTGTGACGGCGCGGCGCGCGGCCAGCACGGGATTGGCGCGGGCCTCGGTGAACAGCACCCGGCCGCGCCGCGGATCGGCGGAACCGAAGCCCAGTACCGCGGCGATGCCCGCGCGGGTCCGGTCCCGCACCGAGTCGCCCGCGATGGTGATCGCGGCGTCGACCACGTTGGCCAGTTCGACGCTGACCTTGTCGTAGACGGCACCCAGCAGATCGTCGATGCCGTCGAAGCTCTCGTAGAAGTACCGGGTGTTGAGCCCGCACTCGCGGCACACCGAACGGACCGACAGCGCCGTCTCGCCGCCGGAGCCGAACAACTCGAACGCCGCGTCGACCAGCAGACCGCGCCGCTCGGCGCGGCGGTCATCGAGCGGAATCCCCGCCCATCTGGTCGGTGTCGACATTCCTACAGCCTAGGTCTGGTCACACCCGTCACCAAATACTATTCTGGTTACGACCGTGACCAGAAGGGGTTGACGTGTACCTGCCGCACCAGTTCATCGAGCACCAGCTTCAGCACCGGTTCGACCAGACCATCCGGCGGAACTATTTCCGTGGCATGGAGTTCGCCGGTCCCGCGGGAGACCCGGGCTGGTTCGGCCCCGGCAGCGCCGTCTGGCATGTGCACTCGCACACCGAGGCTCTGGTCTTCGGCCTGCAGTGCGCCGCGTTCATCGAGCGCCTCGACCCGTCCATCTACTGGATGGGCATGCACCACTCGCGCCTCGTCCAGCGCGACGAGAACGGTGAGGCCATTCCGGTGATCGACCCCAAGGGCGCGGCCGTCCGGCTGGGCCACTCCATCGCGTTCTTCATCGGCACCGCGTACGGCAGCACCGAGACCGCCGAGAACCTGGCCCGGACCGTGCGCGCCATGCACCACACCATCAAGGGCGTCCGCCCGGACGGCGCGGCCTACGACGCCGACGACCCCGACTGGCTGCGCTGGAACTACGCGACGGTTGTGTGGGGCCTGGCCACCGCGCACGAGCTGTACCACCCGAATCCGTTGCGCGGCAAGAAACTTGACCACTACTACGGCGAGTTCATCCGCGTCGGGCACGCCCTCGGCGGTACCGACCTGCCCACCACCAAGGCCGAGACCCTGGACTGCCTGAAGTCCTATCTGCCCAAGCTGGCACTGACGCACGGCGCTGCCATGGCCACCGGCCCGAACCTGCCGATGCCGCAGAGCGCCGTCGACTGGGCCGTTCGGGACACCATGCCGAAATGGGCCAAGCAGTTGCTCGGGCACACCGATCCCAACCCGGTCGAGCGTGCCGCCCGCCGCGCCGTCGTGTGGTCGGTCATCAACGGCCTGCACACCGCCGCCGGACCGTTCCCGGAATTCCGTCAGGCCAAGGCTCGCGTCAAAGGCGGCGTCGACCCCGAGCTGGCGCCGCACACCGTCCCGGCGTACGTGCCCGGCAGTGACCCGGTGCGCAGCCGCGCCGACATCGAGAGCGTCTTCGTCTGATCCGCGCCGGCAAAACGGCGTGACGCGAGACACACCTTTTTGGCGGTACCCGGGGTTTTGAGACACTTCACCAATGAGTTCTCCGCGGAAGACACCGCACCGTGAAGGTGCCAGGCTGGACCGGGTGCCGCTGCCCGTCGAAGCCGCCCGCATCGGGGCCACCGGCTGGCAGCTCGCCCGGACCGGCGTACGGATCGTCGGCAATGCCTTCTCCAAGGGCAGCTTGCAGCACAAGGTGCTCAAACAGGTCCCGAAAACGTTCTCCGACCTGGGCCCGACGTACGTCAAACTCGGCCAGATCATCGCGTCCAGCCCCGGCGCTTTCGGTGAGCCCCTGAGCCGCGAGTTCCGCAGCCTGCTGGACCGGGTCCCGCCCGCCGACAAGGGCCAGGTCCACAAGCTGCTGCGCGAAGAACTCGGTGGCGATCCTGCCGACCTCTTCGCCACCTTCGACGACGAGCCCTTCGCCTCCGCGTCCATCGCCCAGGTGCACTACGCGACGCTGCACTCCGGCGAAGAGGTCGTCGTCAAGATCCAGCGCCCGGGCATCCGCCGCCGCGTGGCCGCCGATCTGCAGATTCTCAAGCGCGGCGCGCAGATCGCCGAACTGGCCAAGCTGGGCCAGCGGCTGTCGGCGCAGGACGTCGTCGCCGACTTCGCCGACAACCTCGCCGAGGAACTCGACTTCCGGCTCGAGGCGCAGTCCATGGACGCCTGGGTGGCGCACATGCACGCCTCGCCGCTGGGCCAGAACATCCGGGTGGCCCAGGTCTACTGGGACTTGACCAGCGAGCGCGTACTGACCATGGAACGCGTCGAGGGCATCCGCATCGACGACGCCGCCGCCATCCGCAAGGCCGGGTTCGACGGCGAGGAGCTGGTCAAAGCCCTGGTGTTCAGCGTGTTCGAGGGCGGTCTCAAGCACGGCCTGTTCCACGGCGACCTGCACGCCGGCAACCTCCACGTCGACAAGGACGGCAAGATCGTCTTCTTCGACTTCGGCATCATGGGCCGCATCGACCCGCGGACGCGGTGGCTGCTGCGCGAACTCGTCTACGCCCTGCTGGTCTCGAAGGACCACGCCGCGGCCGGCCGGATCGTCGTCATGATGGGCGCCGTCGGCACGGTCAAGCCGGAAGGCCAGGCGGCCAAGGACCTGGAGGCCTTCACCACGCCGCTGACCATGAAGTCGCTGGGCGACCTGTCGTACGCCGAGATCGGCAAGCAGCTGTCGGCCCTCGCCGACGCGTACGACGTCAAGCTGCCGCGCGAGCTGGTCCTGATCGGCAAGCAGTTCCTCTACGTCGAGCGGTACATGAAGCTGCTGGCGCCGCGGTGGCAGATGATGAGCGACCCGCAGCTGAAGGGCTACTTCGCCAACTTCATGGTGGACATCAGCCGCGACCACAAGAACGCCGACGGGCAATCCGCGGAGTAGACCGGAAGCCGAGCCCGAATCCGACCATCGAACAGCGCCCGCTGAGATACGAGTAGACATGCAGCCCGAACGAGACACCGACACCGACGTCCGGACCGGATTCGCCCGCTCGGGCGACCTGGAGATCGCCTACGAGGACATGGGCAATCCGGACCATCCGGCGGTGCTGCTCATCATGGGCCTCGGGGCGCAGCTGCTGTTGTGGCGAAAAGGGTTCTGCGACAAGCTCGTCGAAAAGGGTTACCGCGTCATCCGGTTCGACAACCGCGACGTGGGCCTGTCGACCAAGATCGAGGGCAGGCGCTCCGGTTCCGCGCTGCTGCCCCGGATGCTGCGGTCGTACGCCGGTCTGCGCAGCGAGGCGGTCTACACGCTGGAGGACATGGCCGACGACGCCGCGGCGCTGCTGGATCACCTGGAGATCGAGCAGGCACACATCGTCGGCGGGTCGATGGGCGGCATGATCGCGCAGGTCTTCGCGGCCCGCTACCAGCACCGGACCAAGACGCTCGGCGTCATCTTCTCCAGTAACAACCAGCCGCTGCTGCCGCCGCCCGGCCCGAAGCAACTCAAGGCCATCACGACGCGGCCGCAGGACACGTCGCGCGCCGGCGTCATCGCCAACGCCGTCAACGTCGGCCGCATCATCGGCAGCCCCGGCTACCCGACGCCGCTCGACCAGGCCGAGGCCGACGCCGCCGAAAGCTACGACCGCTCCTACTACCCCGTCGGCGTCGCACGGCACTTCGGGGCCATCCTGGGCAGCGGCAGCCTGCGGCACTACGACGAGATGATCACCGTCCCGACAGTCGTCATCCATGGTCGGGCCGATAAACTGATGCGACCGAGCGGTGGTCGAGCAGTGGCCAAAGCGATCCGGCGCGCTCGGTTGGTGTTGTTCGACGGCATGGGTCACGACCTGCCCGAGCCGCTCTGGGACGACATCGCCGGTGAACTGGCAACCACATTTGCCGAAATCCAATAGACGTATCAGTCCGGTCACAGCCGCCGCCACGCTGGGGGAATGAACGCGGCTTCCGGGCTGAAGGCGGTTACGTTTGCTGTCTCGACTGACCGTGACGGCGCGTTACACCAACGTCAAGGAATTGGTTGGGGGCCAGGTATTGTGCGGTCACGATTGTGATTTAGTGACCGTCATCACCAGTGAGTGAGGAAGGTCAAGTTAGGTGTTAAAGATGATTCAGGATTCGACTGGGGCCAAGGACATGCGGCCGCATTTCGAGGACATCCAGGCCCACTACGACCTGTCTGACGATTTCTTCGGGCTGTTCCAGGACAACTCCCGCAAGTACAGCTGCGCCTACTTCACCGGACCTACGGTCACGATGGAACAGGCGCAGCTCGCCAACGTCGACCAGCATCTCGAACGGCTGGACCTCAAGCCCGGCATGACGCTGCTGGAGATCGGCTGCGGTTGGGGCCTGACGATGCAGCGCGCCATGGAGAAGTACGACGTCAACGTCATCGGCCTGACGCTGAGCAAGAACCAGCAGGCGTTCTGCACGGAACTGCTGAGCAACACCGAGTCGGACCGTTCGCACCGGGTGCTGCTGCAGGGCTGGGAAGAGTTCCACGAGCCGGTGGACCGCATCGTGTCGATCGAGGCCTTCGAGCACTTCGGCTTCGAGCGCTATGACGACTTCTTCAAGAACTGCTACGAGATCATGCCCGCCGACGGCCGCATGACCATCCAGAGCAGTGTGAGCTACCACCCGTTCGACATGTCCGCCCGCGGCAAGAAGGTGTCGTTCGAGATGGCGCGGTTCATCAAGTTCATGGCCACAGACATTTTCCCGGGCGGTCGCCTGCCCACCACGCAGATGATGATCGATCATGGCGAAAAAGCCGGCTTCAATGTTCCGGAGCCGCTGTCGCTGCGTAACCACTACATCAAGACGCTCGGGGTCTGGGCGGCCAACCTCGAGCACCATAAGGACGAGGCGATCGCGATCTCCGGCCAGGTGAACTACGACCGCTACATGAAGTATCTGACCGGTTGCCAGTACTACTTCCTCGACGAGTGCCTCGACGTCAGCCTTGTCACCTACACCAAGGAAGAGGAAGCCGCGTAGGCATCTTCGACAAGTAGCGCCCCCGACCCGAGGTCGGGGGCGCTACTCGTTTCGGGATCAGTTGTCGGACGACGACTTCGCACTTGCGTCACTGTGACGGTGCGAGCGCTTCTCGACGACGGGCGGGGTCGCGTCGGACGCCGCGGTGCCTGACTTGTCCGGCTTGTCCGACTTGGCGGCCTGGTCTGACTTGTCCGACTTGGCGGCCTGGTCCGACTTGGCGGTCTTGCCGCCCGTGCCCTTCGGGTGCGAGGTCGATCCGTCATCCTTGCGGGGCTTGCCCGACGTCTTGCCGGACGAGTCCGCCGCCGCAGTGGTGTCCGACGTCTTGCCGTCCGCGTCGGTGTCCGAGGCCTTGCCCTCCGCCTTGGTATCCGACGTCTTGCCCGCCGCGGCATCCGACGCCGCCGTGCTGTCGGACGCCGTCGACGCGGCGTCCGCGCCGGTCCCCTTGGCGCGCTTCTTCACCTTGGTTGCCGTCGATGCGGTTTCCGTGGATTCGGTCGTCCCGGATTCCGCGGCCGCGGCCGTCGTCGCAACGGACGCCGTGGCAGCAGTCGCAGTGACAGCTGCCTTCGCAGCCAATGGCGTGGTGGTCGGCAGGGTTCCGCTGAGGTGCGCACTGACTGCCGTGGCCCAGGCGTTGATGGCCTTGCCGAGCTGCTGGAACTCGCCTTGGATCGCAAGGCTGATCGACTTCAGCAGGCTCGCCAGTGACTGGGCGATCGCCGTGACCCCGGAGACTATGCCACCGACCGTCGAGCCGACGCCGCCGGCCGCACTGCTGGCGTACTCCTTGATCGCCGCTTCGATAACGGCGACGGCCAGCTTCGGCGTCCAGTCGGCGTTGTAGATGCCGAACCCATCGGCACCGGCGACGCCGTCCTGCGCCGTGTAGATGAACACCGGCCCGGCATAGGCGAGGGTCTGCCAAGTGTCGAGCAGATTCTTGATCAGGTCGGCCTGGGTCTGCTCGCTGACGTCGTTGGTCGATGCGCCGAACTCGCTGATCCAGATCTTGAGGTTGCCGTCGCCGTACTGCTGCAGGAGCTGATAGATCGCATTCAGTTGTGTCAGTGGGGAATTCGCGACGCCGGAGCCCGACGAGAAGGGCAGCGACTCCTGATACGGATGGAACGACAACGCGTCGAAGTAGCCGGAGGCGCCGGCAGCCAGCATCTCCTTGACGAACGTCACCGGATCCAGCGTGATGCTGCCGAAGCTGATGACGCTGCCGAGCGCACCGGCGACCACGGTGGCGGTCGGGTCGACCGCCTTGATCGCCGGGTAGGCCGCCTTGAGCAGCGCCGCATAGGCGGTTGCGTCGATGGGGTCCGAGGACAGCACGTAGTTCGGCTCGTTCCAGATCTCGTATGCCGAGATGATCGAGCCGTACCGCTTGGCCACCTCGGTCGCGAATGACGCGTACGTGGCGGGGTCCGGTGTGCCGGCACCCGTGATGGACGTCGAGGAGCCCGCCCATGTCGGCGTGCTGGCGATCTCCACCATGACGCCCATGTTCCGGTCCGCCGCGGCCTGCATGACCATGTCCATGTAGGACCAGTTGTAGGTGCCCTGCGCAGGTTCGACGAAAATCCACGGCACGAAGACCCGAATGTCCTGAACCCCGATGGACTGCAGGGTGTCGAGTGTCTGGTCGATCTGCGCCTGGGTCTGCCCGTACAACCCTGAGTCCGCGATCCCGATGGTCGACGGCGACGACACGATTTCCGCGGTGTTCTCGATCTGGGCGGTCAGATTCGACGGCCCGCTCGACGGCGGCGCGTACGCGCAGATCAGCGCGATCGGGAGTATCGCGATAATGCCGCGAAGCGCACAGGCACGGACCAATCCGCGCAGCGACCAATACATGCCAGCCTCCTCACCCCGAACGACAGGCCAGCGAATTGTTGCGAGGCCGTCGATGAATGGCGGAGACATTACCGCCATTGGCGGCAACAAATCTGCAGAACCGTCAGAGCCATAAACATACCTATGGTCAATAACCAGGTGGAAAGCTATTCTCCATTCACAGCCCGCTGATAGACTCCTGACAGAATTTTCCAATGAATCGACAATGACGCGTTGTATAGCACACGTAATTACCTGTCATAGCAAATACGAATTACCGTTGCCAAAGTCACCGATACGAAGCAGAACATACGTCCGGTATATTTTTCGGAACAGCTCGACGCGAGCCGGCGCGGCCGATACGAGAAGAGCGGAGACAGATCATCGCTACGTGGCATTCAGTTCTGACGTACGCCGGCGCCATCACGCTGTGCGCAGCCGTGGCCGGACTCGCGGTGCGGTGGATTCCGATCGTCAACCGGACGTTGTTGGCGCTGGCCGCCGGCGCCCCCTATGCGCTCATCGGCGCCCCGGTTGCCGCCGTCCTGTTCGGTGTCGCGGGGAACTGGCCGCTGACAGCGGTCGCGGTTGCGACCACCGTCGCCGCGGTCGTCGTACAACTGCCCCTGTTCCGACGCGCGCAGGCGCCGTCGGGGACGGCGCTGCGGTTCCTGTCCGCCAATCTGCGCTACGGACGGGCCGACGCCGAAGCCGTCGTCCGGTACGCCGAGGAGGGCGCGGATGTCGTTGCGCTGCAAGAACTCACGCCCGCCGCGTTGGCCCGGCTGGAGGCCGCGGGGCTGGACCGGCTGTTCCCGCACCGGGCGCTGCGCGAGATGGACGAGCCCGGTGGCGTCGGTCTGTGGAGCCGCCACCCGATCAGTGACGTCCGCATCGACGACGGATTCTGGCTGGGAATGCTGGCCGCCGACGTCCACCTGCCCGAGGCGCCGGCCCCCACCCGGGTGCTGACCGTCCACCTGTCCGCGCCCTGGCCCGACCCGCTACAGGGCTGGCGCGACGACCTCGCGCGACTGGCCGGCACGTTGCTGACGGCGGCCCGGGCAAGCACCGGCCCGGTGCTGCTGGCCGGCGACCTCAACGCGACGCCGGACATGCGCGAGTTCCGCCGGCTGCTGCGGCAGGGCTATCAGGACGCCGGCGCGCAGGCCGGTGCCGGCGTGGTGCGCACGCATCCGTCCGACATCGTCGCGCCACCGGTTTTCGCCGTCGACCACATCCTGACGCGCGGGTACGTGGCCACCTCGCTGCGGACGCTGCAGGTGCCCGGTTCCGACCACCGGGCCCTACTGGCGCAGTTGGTCGCCGGCTGACTCAGTTCACCGGCACGTCGAGGATCGGGCGCGGCTCCGATGCGCCCGGCCCGTTGAAGTGCCACCACTCCCCCGGGTAGACGGTCAGCCCGCCGGCGACCATGGCGTCGCGCAGCCGCGCGCGGTTGGCCTGCTGCGCTGGGGTGACTCCCGCGGTCGCGTAGGCCGTCGCGCGCGGCGTGAAATCGTCGAAATCGGTACCCATGTCGACGCCGGTGATCGTCACGTCCACCGACAGGCCGGACTCGTGGCTGCGCGCGAACTGGCTGGGTTTGGCGACCCAGTTCGGGTCCGGCACGGCCTGGAACATCCGCACCTGCACGTCATGCGGGCGGTAGCAGTCCCAGAACGTCAGCACCTCGCCGTGCGCGCGCAGAATCCGGGCGGCGGTGGCCAGCCCCGGCGCCATGGACTCGTGGATCAGGCACCGGGCATCGGCCGGATACAGCGCGACGCCGACGAAGTTGTTCTGGGTGGCGTAGCGCAGGTCGATCACCGCGTCGGGGACGACGGTCCGGACGTCGATCAGTCCGGCCGCGGCGGCCTGCGGTGACACCGGCGGCGGGGCGGGCTGTGGTGCTGCCGAGGCCGCGCCGAGGTCCGGCCCGAAATTCCCGACCGACAACAGTGCGCCCAAGGCGACGAGTGTTCGCACGAACATGTGTCGAGGTTGCCAGATCCCGGCACCGGACAACCACGGGATCACCGGAAGTCGCGGCGCGCCAAGGCGGTCGGCGGGCTCAGCGCACGGGCGACACCGGCTTTCTGGTGTTCTTGGCACCGGCCCGCCGATTCTTCGTCGGCGCGGACTTGTCGGGCCGATCATCTGCCGCCTGCGGTGTGGCCAACCGGTCCATCCACATCCGCAGCGTGGTCACCAACAGCGCCGCACTCTGGTCGGCGTCGGCCATCCCGATGGCCTGCGATATCGCCAATCCGCTTCCGGTCGCCACGATGGCGTCGATCGCCTGATCCAACCGCGGGTCGGCGGGATCGACGCCCTCGGGTATCAGGTCCTCGATCATCACCCGGACCGACTCCCGGAACCGATTGATGGTTTCCATGGTCCCGGCAGTCTGCTCGGGGTCCCCCAAAGTGCTCAACAGGTACTCCGAGCCGAGCACCGTGAGCGGGATGTCCGACGACAACCGCGACCACCAGATCGCCAGCACCCCGAACCTGTCATCCACCGAATCCGACTCGCCGACAAGCATTTCCAGCAGCTTGGTGGTTTCCGCGAGGTACCTCGTGCGGAGGACTTCGAGGCAGAGCGCCTCTTTGCCCGCGAAGTTGCCGTAGACGGCACCGATGGTGCGGCCGGCGTCGGCCGCGATGGCTGCGATGGAGGTGCCGTGATACCCGTTCGCATAGAACAGCCGCGCCGCCGAGTCGAGCACATCCTGGCGCGTTTGTGCCTGACTCTCCGCGCGTGTCAACACTTTCCGAGCCGCCACAGTGTCCTCCGCAGGTCCGCCAACCATCGCCGACGAGAGGCCAGACTACCGCGTCGGCCCGCCGGAAATTTTATATTGCTCCAATATCTGAATAGGGCTACTATCCGAAATGTGACATCGGCTCCACGGCGGACAGCCCGACGGCGGCGCCATGCCCATGCCCGCGATGAGCACGACGCAGGCCCGGCGACGCGTTCCGCCCAGCGAAATTCATTGCTGCTCAATTCTTTTCATTGCGATCGACCCAAGGAGCCGAAATGACCGATACACACCGCACGACCAGCACCGCCGAAGGATGTCGACCATGGCGGTGACAGTGGTGACGGGCGCCGGCAGCGGCATCGGACGTGCGACGGCCTTGCGGTTCGCCCGCAACGGCTCCGAGGTCGTGGTGGCCGACATCAACGAGCAGACCGGCAAGGAAACGGTCGACCTCATTCAGGATGCGGGCGGCCGCGCGGTGTTCCGGCGGCTCGACGTCGCCGACCTCACCGACTGGGAGGAGTTCACCGACCGGGTGTGCGCCGAACACGGCGTGCCCGATGTCGTCGTCAACAACGCCGGCATCCTCATCGGTGGCGGGTTCCTGGAGCAGTCCAATGCGGACTGGCGGCGGATGATCCAGATCAACATGATGAGCCCGCTGGTGGGATCGCGGTTGTTCGTGCAGCGCATGACCGACGCGGGCGTGCGCGGCCACATCGTCAACGTGTGTTCGGTCGGCGCCTTCATGCCGACGCCCATCGCCCCCTCGTACGTCGTCGCCAAGGCCGGTGCGTGGTTCGGCACCCAGGCGCTACGCGCGGAGTTCGGCGACAAGGGCATCGGCGTCAGCGCGATCTGTCCTGGGTTGATCCGAACCAGCCTGGCCGCCAATGGGACTCGCGGCGGAGTCGACGACAGCGACAGTTCGGACTGGGCGGCGAAGCTCGCCGCCGGCCACCGTTACATCGGCCGGTCCCCCGACCGAGTGGCCGGCGCGATCGAACGCGCCGTGCGCTGGAACCTCTCGACCGTCCCTGTTGGCATCGAGGCCTGGGCCGGCTGGTATCTGTACCGGCTGTCACCGAGTGCGGCGCGCGGATTCTTGGGACTGTTCACGATGTCGATCGCCGACAAAGCAGTGGCCCTGTCCGGCAAGATCTTCGGAGGTAAGCGATGAAGAACGTCATCGTCACCGGCGCGGGGGCCGGCATCGGTCGCGAGACGGCAAAGCTGTTCGCCGCCAAGGGCGGTCGGGTGGTCGTCGCCGACATCGACATGCCGGCCGCGAAGGAAACGGTCGAGCAGATCGTCGGCGCGGGCGGCCAAGCCGTCGCCTACCGGCTGGACGTGGCCGCCGAAGACGAGTGGGAGGCCTTCGGCGAGTGGATGTTTGCCCACTTCGGCGCGCCCCACGTGCTGATCAACAACGCGGGCGTCATGGACCTCGGCGGGTTCGTCGAGATGAGCGCCGCGCAATGGCAGCGCGAGATCGACATCAACCTGATGAGCGTCATCTACGGATCGCGGGTCTTCGCGCAACAGATGATCGACGACGGGATTCGCGGCCACATCGTGAATCTGTCGTCGGCGGCCGCGTACTTCCCGTCCAGGCTCGAGCCGGCATACGGCGTCGCGAAGTCGGCGGTCCTGATGGCCTCTCAGTCGCTCCGGGTGGAGTTGCGCGGCAAAGGGATCGGCGTCACCGCGATCTGCCCGGGCGCGATCCGCACTAACCTGCTCGCCAACGGTGAACGGGCCGGGCTCACCGCGGCGCAGCAGGCGGCGTGGCGTGAGAGCGCGGGCGGTATGCAGCGATACGCCTACACCTCACCGCAGAAGGTGGCCCGGGCGATCGAACGGGCCGTGCGGTGGAATTCGGCGATCGTGCCGGTCGCACCGGAAGCCTGGCTGCTGTACGGGCTGTTCCGGCTCTCCCCCAGCCTCACGCGCGAAATTCTCGCGCGCGCGTCGTTCGACCGCATCGAATCCGTGATCCCGGTCGCCGGTAAGGCACTCGCCCGGCTGACCGGGAAATAGGAGATATGACAATGACATCCAGCCCCGAATTCGAGGTCGTCGTCATCGGTGCGGGCTTCGGCGGCATCAACGCCGGCGTCCGGCTCCGGCAGGCCGGCATCGAGAACTTCGTCATCCTCGACAAATGGGACAAGGTGGGCGGGACGTGGAACGCCAACCACTACCCCGGCGTGGCGGTCGACATTCCGTCGTTCATCTATCAGTTCAGCTATCACCAAAAGGGCGACTGGTCGCGGCTTTTCGCACCGGGTCACGAAATTCAGGCGTACGCCGAGGAGGTCGTGGATGCCCACGGGCTGCGGCCCAAGCTGCGCCTGAACACCACGGTCACCGGCTGCCGGTTCGACGAGGCGAACGACATCTGGCACGTCAGTACCGACGCCGGCGAGGTGACGGCCCGGTTCATCATCGCGGGCATCGGCGGCCTCGAGGTACCGAACCTCCCGGATATCGCGGGCATCGACAGCTTCGGCGGGACGGTGCTGCACACCGCCGCCTGGGATCACAGCGTCGATCTGCGCGGTAAGCGTGTCGGCGTCATCGGCACGGGTGCCAGTGCGCTGCAACTGATTCCGGAGGTCGCCAAAGTCGCCGCCCACCTCACGGTGTTCCAGCGCACCCCGATCTGGGTCGCGCCCAAGCCGGATTGGCACACCGGCCCGGTCACCAGGGCGGTGCTGGGCACCCCGATACTGCGCGCGCCGTTGCGCGCGATCGGCATGGTGGGTGTCGAAGTCGGTGTCGGCGCCGGCATGCTGCACGGGCGGCGTATGAAGCCGCTCATCCGCGGTGCGGAAGCCGCGCTGAAACTCTGGATGCGCACGCAGGTCAAGGATCCGGTGACGCGGGAGAAGCTCACCCCGAAGTACCTGCTGGGCTGCAAGCGGCCATCGATGCACAACGAGTACTTCAAGACCTACAACCTGCCGCACGTCGATCTGGTGACCGACCCCATCGAAAAGGTCATCCCCGACGCGGTGGTGACCGAGGGCGGCGCCGCGCACGACATCGATGTGTTGGTGTGCGCCACCGGATTCAAGGTCATGGCCAAGGGCAGCACGCCGCCGTTCCCGACCCTGGGCCGCGGCGGCATCGATCTCAACGAGTTCTGGGAAGCCAACCGCTACCAGGCGTACCAGGGCGTCTCGGCGCCGAAGTTCCCCAACGCCTTCCTCGTCATCGGGCCGTATGCCTATGCACCGGGCTCGTATCTGGTGTTGATCGAGTCGACCGGGGACCACGCAGTGCGCGTGATCACCGAGGCGCGGCAGCGTGGAGCCACCCGTGTGGAGATCAAGCAGGAGCCGCACGACCGCTTCTTCGCGGACATGCAGAAGCGCGTCGCGGGGACTCCGCTGATGACCTCGGCGTGCGGCGGCTCCAACACCTACTACCTCAATCATCACGGTGACGCCGCGGCGTTCCGCCCGACCACCGTTCTGGAGATGCGTTGGGCGAACAAGCATTTCCCGCTGTCGGACTACCGGTTCACCCGCAACACGGTGCACGTGCCCGAGGGTGTGAGTGCATGAGTACGACGCCACAATTCGAGGTTGCCGTCATCGGCGCCGGGCCCGGCGGCATTGCCGCGGGGGTCAAGCTCCGCACGGCCGGCATCGACGACTTCGTCATCCTCGAGCGCGCCGACGATGTCGGCGGCAGCTGGCACGAGAACCACTACCCCGGTCTCGGCGTGGACATCCCGACCATCGCGTATCAGTACTCGTTCGCCCGCAACGCCAACTGGGAGCGTTTCTTCGCCAAAGGCGCGGAGGTCAAGCAGTACCACGTCGATGTCGCCCGAAAATACGGGCTGTACGACCGTATCCGGTTCAACACCGACATCGAGCGGGAGGAGTGGGACGACGCGGGCTGCTTCTGGAAGCTGCATGCCGCCGACGGCTCCGTCGTCACCGCGCGGTTCCTGATCAGCGCGGTGGGCGCGTTCGTCCGGCCCAAGGAGGACGTCGGGATCGCCGGTGCGAAATCCTTCAAAGGCAAGGTACAGCGGCCGACGGACTGGGACCACGACTACGACATGACCGGTAAGGCCGTCGGCATCATCGGCACGGGAGCCAGTGCGGTGCAGATCATTCCGGCGATCGCACCGGAGGTCGGCCATCTGACGGTGTTCCAGCGCACCCCGGTCTGGTCCATTCCCAAGCCGGACTTCCGCGTACCCGCGGCGATGAAGAAGCTGCTGGCGATCCCCGGTGTGCAGGCCACGATCCACGGCGGCGTGCTGGTCGTGGTCGACCTGATTCTCCGTGGCGCACTGCGGACCTCGCATTCGACGCTGGACAGAGCCGACGCACTGTGTATCCGCGGCTACCGCAGATTCGTGGCCAGAACCGTGCACGACCCGGAGACCAGTGCGAAGCTGACGCCGAACTTCGGTCTGCTCGCCAAGCGGCCGACGATGTCCAACGGATACCTGCAGGCCTACAACCGCGCCAACGTATCGCTGGTGACCGATCCCATCGAGAAGATCACGCCGACCGGCGTCCGGACCCGCGACGGAATGCTCCACAAGCTGGACGTGCTGATCCTGGCCACCGGCTACGAGGTGTTCTCCGACCCGGAGACGTATCGCCCGGGAACCGTCGTGGGCCGGGGCGGTTTCGACCTCGCCAAGTTCTACAACGAGGAAGGGCTGCAGGCGTACGAGAGCGTCTCGGTGCCCGGGTTGCCCAACCGGTGGACGCTGTGCGGCCCGTACTCGTGGACCGGGTCGGGCTGGCACGCCTTCGTGGAGATGACCGCAGATCATGCGATCCGAGCGATCACCGAGACGCGCCGGCGCGCGGCGCAGGTCTGCGAAGTCCGCCGCGAAGCCGCCGACGCCTACCACCGCGCGACCTACCAACGTGCCGAGCTGTTGCGCTATTACCTGGCCGACCTCAACGGGCATGTGCCGACCTACTACCGCAATTCGCAGGGCGACACCACCTACATCCGGCCCTCCGGGTTCTTCGAGGCGAGCCGCGGCAACCGCAAATTCCCGCTCGACGACTACCGCTACGAAATCCCGGCCACGATCGAGGAAGTCCGGGCATGAGCGTCGTCGACTCCGTCACCATCGAATTGCCCAGCCGAGCGAGCGTGGCGTTGCGGATCGCCGATGCGTTGGGCCGCAGAACAATTCGCCCTGCGCTCGACGCGATTGCGATGTTGGGTTACCGCGGTCCCTTGCGCGGCACTCCCGCGTTCCGCATCGCCAACCTCGCCGAGCTGGTCACCGTCCCGCTGCGGGCGCCGCGCGGCACCCGCCGTCGCGCGCTGCGCTTCGCCGGATTCCGCGCGGAATGGCTGTGGCACAAGACGATCGCGGGCCCCGATGAGGTCACCGGCGGTGCGGTCCTCTACTTCCACGGCGGTGGTTTTGTGGCTGGTGGACTGCACAGTCATCGCCGGATCGCCGGCCGCGTCACCCGCGCCGCGGGCATCCCGCTGCTCAACGTCGACTACCGGCAGCTGCCGGCAGCCCACATCACGGACACCGTCGCCGACGCGCTCCACGCCTACGAGTACCTGCTCGAACGGGGCTTTGCACCCGAAAAGATCGTGTTCGCAGGCGATTCCGCGGGCGGCGGCCTGACCTTCGCCGCCGCGCTGGCCGCACGTGAGCGCGGACTGCCGATGCCCGGCGGTATCGGCGCCATCGCGCCGTGGGCCGATCTCGACCCGGCCCGCAGGCTGGCCCACGCCAACGATCGGACGGACGCCGTGCTGTCGGCCTTCGCGCTGTCGGTCCCGGCGTTGATCGGTTTCGCGGCCGGCGGCGATCTGGATCCGCGATGGTCGCCGGTGAATCACGACTTCACCGGACTACCACCGGTTTTCATCCAGGTGGGCTCGACCGAGGTCCTCCTGGCCGACGCCGAACAACTGGCCCAGTGCTGCCGAGAGGCGACCGTGCCCTGCACCGTGCAGATCTGGGATCGCGCGTTGCACGTCTTCCACGCCGGGGCCGACATCCTGCCCGATGCCCGGGCCGCGATAACCGACATGGGACGCGCACTCCGCGCATTCGTCGACGCCGCTGCCGCGTCGCTGCCGACCGACCACAGCACGGCGGCATGACCGCGGCGATACCCGCTCCGCAACCGACTGAACAGAACGGAATCTCCATGCCCCAACCGGTCTTTCGCCAACGCATCACCGGCTGGATGCAACAACGCCCGGCCCCGCTTCCCGGGCTCTGGCGCGCAGTGGACCGTATCCACTTCACCGCGGATGCGGTGATCCGGCTGATCGAGAAGGCGCACATGGGAGTTCGGGATCAGATCGTGCTGCGGGCGGCCGCCGGCGTCGGTGTGCCGTCATCGGCCATCGACACCTTCCGCCGACGGCACACGCAGTTCTTCGGGCGCGTGTACCGCGGACTGCACACCATCCACTGGTACGTCTGAGACAAACGGACCCCCGCACGACCGAAGTCGTGCGGGGGTCCGTTGTGAAAGCGGATTCGGCCTAGGCCTCTTCGGTGAAGTTCCGGGTGACGGCCGGGTCGACCGGGATGCCCGGGCCGGTGGTCGTCGAGACGGTGACCTTCTTCAGGTAACGGCCCTTCGACGACGACGGCTTGGCACGCAGCACCTCGTCCAGCGCGGCACCGTAGTTCTCGGCCAGCTTGACCTCGTCGAACGACGCCTTGCCGATGATCAGGTGCAGGTTGGCCTGCTTGTCGACGCGGAAGTTGATCTTGCCGCCCTTGATGTCGGACACGGCCTTGGCCACGTCAGGGGTGACCGTGCCGGTCTTCGGGTTCGGCATCAGACCACGCGGGCCGAGGACGCGGGCGATCTTACCGACCTTGGCCATCTGGTCCGGCGTCGCGATCGCGGCGTCGAAGTCGGTCCACCCACCCTGGATACGCTCGATCAGGTCATCGCTACCGACGGCATCGGCGCCGGCGGCCGCAGCGGCCTCGGCCTTCTCACCAACCGCGAACACCACTACGCGGGCGGTCTTACCGGTGCCGTGCGGCAGGTTGACGGTGCCACGCACCATCTGGTCTGCCTTACGAGGATCGACACCCAGCCGGATCGCAACCTCGACGGTCGCATCCTGCTTCTTCGAGGACGTCTCCTTGGCCAGCTTGACGGCCTGGAGCGGGGTGTACAGGTTGTCGCGGTCCACCTTCTCGGCAGCTTCGCGGTATGCCTTGCTGTTCTTGCTCATGTGAATCTCCAGTTCAGAGGTTGTGGTTAGCGAGCCGAAGCGGGCTCTTCCACGTATTGCTTAGGTCGAGTATTCGACGTGTACGGGTCGAACTACTCGACGGTGATGCCCATCGAGCGCGCGGTGCCGGCGATGATCTTGGCAGCGGCGTCGATGTCGTTCGCGTTGAGATCTTCCTTCTTGGTCTCGGCGATCTCGCGGACCTGGTCCCAGCTGATCTTGGCGACCTTGGTCTTGTGCGGCTCGGACGAACCCTTCTGGATACCCGCAGCCTTGAGCAGCAGCCGGGCGGCCGGCGGGGTCTTCAGGACGAACGTGAACGTACGGTCCTCGTAGACGCTGATCTCGACGGGGATGACGTTTCCGCGCTGGCTTTCTGTCGCGGCGTTGTACGCCTTGCAGAACTCCATGATGTTGACGCCGTGCTGGCCGAGCGCCGGACCCACGGGCGGGGCGGGGTTGGCCGCGCCGGCCTGGATCTGAAGCTTGATCAGCCCGACGACCTTCTTCTTCTTCGGGGCCATTGGTGTGGTGTTCCTTTCTAGGTAGTCGCGGCGCGACTACGTTCCTGCTAACCGAGAGCCGAGGCTCGCGATTAAATCTTGCTGACCTGCGTGAAGGTCAATTCGACCGGTGTCTCGCGTCCGAAGATGGACACCAGCACCTTGAGCTTCTGCTGTTCGGCGTTGACCTCGCTGATCGACGCGGGCAGCGTGGCGAACGGGCCGTCCATGACGGTGACCGACTCGCCGACCTCGAAGTCGACCAGGATTTCCGGACGCGCCAGGGTGGCTTCGCTGTCGGCACCCGACGCGGCGGCGGCCGCGGTCGCCTTGGCGGGCTTCTTCGCGGCGCCCTGCGGCAGCAGGAACTTCACGACGTCGTCGAGCGACAGCGCCGACGGCTTCGAGGTCGCGCCGACGAACCCGGTCACACCCGGGGTGTTGCGCACGGCGCCCCACGACTCGTCGTTCAGGTCCATGCGGACCAGGATGTAGCCCGGCAGGACCTTGCGGTTGACCTGCTTGCGCTGGCCGTTCTTGATCTCGGTGACCTCTTCGGTCGGTACCTCGACCTGGAAGATGTAGTCGCCGACGTCCAGGTTCTGCACGCGGGTCTCGAGGTTGGCCTTCACCTTGTTCTCGTAACCGGCGTACGAGTGGATGACGTACCACTCGCCTGCCTGACGGCGCAGCTGCTTCTTCAGCGCGACCGCGGGATCCTCGTCCTCGGGCTCCTCGGCGGCGGCTTCCACGGTCTCGTCGACGACGACGTCGGTCGCCTCGGGTGCGTCAGCGGCGTCGGTCGTGTCGTTGTCCGAAGAATCGGAAGCGTCCACGGTCTCGGCAGCTTCTTCGAAGGTCTCCACCGACTCGACTGCCTCGGCGGTCACGTCGGACTCGTCCGAAGGTGTCTCGCCATCGAAAGTCACGGTAGTCAGTCCTCTCTTACGTTCTTGAGCTCGTCCCGGCGGGCGCTCGGCGTCAGCCGAACACCCACATGACGAGCTTGGCGAGACCGAAATCGACCCCACCGATCAGCGCCACCATGAAGACCAGGAACACCAGCACGACGGTCGTGTAGGCGACCATCTGCTTGCGGTTCGGCCAGATGACCTTGCGCAGCTCGGCGACGACCTGCTTGAGGTAGTTCCAGACGAACACGAACGGGTTCCGAGTGGGGCTCGTCTTCTTGGACTTTTCAGCCTTCTTCGGCTTGGACTTCTTGCCGGCGTCGGCCGCGCTGTCCTCGGCGTCGGAGTCCGTATCGCCGGTCTCGACGTCCGATTCGGACTCGTCGACCTCGACGGCCCGCCGGGCCCGCTTTCCGGTCGGACGCGCGGGGCGCGTCACAACTGCGGTCTGGCCCTGCGACTCGCTTTCGCCCGCGTCGGTGCCCGCATCAGTACCGGCGCCTGCGGAGCCGGCACTATCGCGCTCGTCGCTCACCGCATGCCTTTCGTCTGTTCCAGGTGGTCACAGTTCCAGTGTCCACATCGGTATTCAGTTGAGCAGGGGCGACAGGACTTGAACCTGCAACCTGCGGTTTTGGAGACCGCTGCTCTGCCAATTGAGCTACGCCCCTTCAGCACCGACACGGTCGGCACTTCCGGTTGGGTCCTCACACAATTCGCGCGCTCCCCGATCGGTCGATGTGTAACCGACGGACAGCGCGCTGAAAAGGGTGGATCCCCGAGGACCGAGTGTACAACGGCCCCAGTCTGAGTTACTAATCCGCTCCGGCGGCCGAGCGCAAAACCTGGCCCGTTTCGCGGTCGTAGCGCACCGACACCGAGTTGTCGCCCTCGTGACCCATCAGCGTGGTGAAGGCCTCCATGATGACGCCACCGTCGTCATCGGTGAGGGTGTTGCGGGTCATCACGATGTCGGCGCCGAACCGGTGCTCGACGGAGACGATCTCGACGGTCGCGTGCAACCGGTCACCGACCTTGATCGGGCGGTGGTACACGAATTTCTGGTCGACCTGGATGATCTGCATGGTCTCCATGCCGACATCGACGACACGGAAGAAGTCCTGCTGGACCAGCAGCGCGACGATCGACACGAACGTCGGGCCCGCGACCAGGGCGTCGTGGCCCAACTCGGCCGCGGCGGCTTCGTCCATCGAAACGGGGTGATCCGACTTGACGGCCTTGGCGTACTGCCGGACCTGCTCGCGCCCCACGGTGAACACCTGGGGGTACTTGTGGACCATCCCGAGGATGTCGGGGTTCAAGGGCATGACTACGCCAACTTCGCGGTTGCGACGGCGCGGCCGAAGATCTTCTTGCCGCCGGTGGTGGCAGAAAGCGCGATGGTGACCGACTTGGATTCCTCGTCGACCGACTTCACGCGGCCGGTGAAGACCAGCTCGGCGCCGATGCCGTCGTTGGGAACCGGGACCACCGAGGTGAAGCGGACGTTGTACTCAGTGACGGCACCCGGGTCACCGACCCAGTTGGTGATGAAGCCGCCGCCGAGACCCATGGTCAGCATGCCGTGGGCGATGGCGGTGTCCAGACCGACCTGCTTGGCGATCTCGTCGTCCCAGTGGATGGGGTTCAGGTCGCCGGAGACACCGGCGTAGTTGACCAGGTCCTGACGGGTCAGCTTGATGGTCGTCTCGGGCAGCTCGTCGCCGACCTTTACCGAACTGAACTCACGAAGTGCCATCTGAGAATCCTCCCTGTCCGTCCTCGTCACCCGAGCGACCAGCCAAGGTCGTGTAGGCCACCTGCACGACCTCACCACGGTCGTTCGTGATGATGTTCTTGTTCACGACAATGTCGGTGCCGTGCGCCCGCCGGAAGGAGTCGACGTACACGTCGCAGTACAGCGTGTCGCCGGCCTTGATGGGTTGCAGAAACTTCAGCGACTGATCCACATGGACAATCTGGGCGTCCGAGACGGAGATGCCAGCGGCGCCGAACATCGCGAGCTGCGCCTGGTAACCGAAGATGCTGATGAACGTCAGCGGTGCCAGCAGCGCGTCGTGACCGAGCTCGGCCGCGGCCGACTCCGTGTGAAAGGACGCGTCGACGTTCTGAACGGCAATCGCGTGCTCACGGATCTTCTCGCGCCCGACCTCATAGCTCTCGGGATGCCGGTAGTGGAAACCGACAATGTCCGCCAGACCCACGGTGAGTGGCTAACGCGACTCTTTGTGCGGCTGGTGCGTACCGCAGTTCGGGCAGAACTTCTTGATCTCAAGACGATCCGGGTCGTTGCGACGGTTCTTCTTGGTGATGTAGTTACGGTGCTTGCACACCTCGCAGGCCAAGGTGATCTTCGGCCGTACGTCGGTACTCGACGCCACGTCTTCGCCTCTTTCGCTTCGAATCTCTGTTGTGCTGGTAGCGGTGGGGAGGCTCGATCTCCCGACCTCACGATTATGAGTCGTGCGCTCTAACCAGCTGAGCTACACCGCCCCGACAGACACAGGCGGCGCAGCGGCGGATTATTACTTCCGTCGCTCCGCTCGCCATATGTCCACCGAGCCCCCTAACGGAATCGAACCGTTGACCTTTTCCTTACCATGGAAACGCTCTGCCGACTGAGCTAAGGGGGCCTGACCCTCGGTTTCGAACTGTCGGTTACGACCGTCTGCCCCGTGGGCCTTAAAGAGGTTACCGTCTCGCAGTTTCACCTGCCAAAACGGCAGCTCAACCACACTATTTCGGCCCGTTCGGAGGCTGCCGTGGGCCCCGGTCGGCCCGGTTGTTCCCCCAAACCCCGTTCACCCTGCGTCCTGGGCGCAAAAGGCCGAGTAGGTCGGCGCGTGGTTACAGACTCAACACAAACGGCGACCACACCACGGTTGACACTGCATCCTGGGCGCACAAGGCCGAGTAGGTCGGCACCTGGTCGCAGAGTCAACGCCGAGGCCACCCTCCTAGGCTGTCGGCATGCCTGATGACCGCCTGTATTTCCGCCAGTTGCTCGCCGGCCGCGACTTCGCGGCCACCGATCCCATCGCGGCGCAGATGCGCAACTTCGCCTACCTCATCGGCGACCGGGAGACCGGCGACTGCGTGGTGGTCGACCCGGCCTACGCCGCGGGCGATCTGGTCGACGTCCTCGAGGGCGACGGCATGCACCTGTCGGGCGTGCT